>NZ_CP114212.1:0-4559839 GCF_056673325.1 Enterobacter cloacae complex sp. HYC080_NIDB
TTCACCAGATTCTCATAGGTCACTTCCGGACGACGCAGCAGGTCTTCACCGCTGGCTTCACGTGAGAGCGGCGCAGTTAAGTGAGCGTTCACTTCGGCAGCGGTTTCCGCCTGTGGATTAACCCACGTGGTTTTCAGACGCTGACGTTCCTGTTCAATGCGCTCCAGCTTCTCGTTAAAGCGTGCCCAGCGTTCGTCATCGACCAGACCCAGCTCGCGGCCCATTTCAGTCAGGCGCAGGTCGGCGTTATCTTCGCGCAGCATCAGGCGATATTCCGCACGAGAGGTAAACATACGGTACGGTTCTTTGGTGCCCAGGGTGCAGAGATCGTCAACCAGTACGCCCAGATAGGCCTGAGAACGCGCCGGGGCCCAGCCCTCTTTTTCGGCAGAGAAACGGGCAGCGTTCAGACCGGCCAGCAGACCCTGTGCAGCCGCTTCTTCGTAACCGGTGGTGCCGTTAATCTGGCCCGCGAAGAACAGACCGTGGATGAATTTGCTCTCCAGGGTTGGCTTCAGGTCACGCGGGTCGAAGAAATCGTACTCAATAGCGTAGCCAGGGCGAACGATTTTCGCATTCTCCATGCCCTGCATTGAGCGAACAATCTGCATCTGCACATCGAACGGCAGGCTGGTGGAGATACCGTTCGGATAAATTTCGTTTGAGGTTAGCCCTTCCGGCTCCAGGAAGATCTGGTGCTGGTTACGATCGGCAAAGCGCATCACTTTGTCTTCGATCGACGGGCAGTAACGCGGACCGATCCCTTCGATCACACCGGCGTACATTGGGCTGCGATCGAGGTTATTGCGGATCACGTCATGGGTTTTTTCGTTGGTATGCGTGATGTAGCACGGTACCTGCTGCGGATGTTGCGCCGCATTGCCCATGAACGAGAAGACCGGCATCGGGTTATCACCGTGCTGTTGCGCAAGCACGCTGAAATCAATGGTGCGCGCATCAATACGTGGCGGTGTGCCAGTCTTCAGGCGGCTTACGCGCAGTGGCAGTTCACGCAGACGACGAGAGAGCGGAATGGATGGCGGATCGCCTGCACGGCCACCGCTGTAGTTATCCAGACCAATATGAATTTTCCCGTCCAGGAAGGTGCCGACGGTCAGTACCACCGCTTTGGCGCGGAATTTAAGGCCCATCTGGGTCACAGCACCCACGACGCGATCGTTCTCAACGATAAGATCTTCTACCGCCTGCTGGAAGATCATCAGGTTTGGCTGGTTCTCCAGCGCGGTACGTACGGCCTGACGATAAAGCACGCGGTCTGCCTGTGCACGAGTGGCACGCACTGCCGGCCCTTTACTCGCGTTTAGTATCCTAAACTGGATGCCTGCATGATCGATCGCTTTCGCCATTAGGCCGCCAAGCGCATCCACTTCTTTTACCAGGTGTCCTTTCCCAATGCCGCCAATCGCCGGATTACAGGACATTTGTCCCAGCGTGTCGATATTGTGTGTCAAAAGAAGGGTCTGTTGACCCATACGCGCTGCGGCCATTGCGGCCTCAGTGCCTGCGTGACCCCCGCCAATGATGATGACGTCAAAAGGATCCTGATAAAACATGGTGGTCTGCCTCGCGTAAAGCGGTATGAAAATGGATTGAAGCCCGGGCCGTGGATTCTACTCAACTTTAGTCTTTCGAGAAAGCATTGGGATCCTGGGCTATTAAAAAGAAGATCTTTTTATTTAGAGATCTGTTCTATTGTGATCTCTTATTAGGATCGCATACTTGTGTGGATAAGTCCGATCCGGCAAATAAGATCATGCAGTTAGGAAGGATCGTTTGCTGTGAATGATCGGTGATCCTGGACCGTATAAGCTGGGATCAGATCGCGACTTTATACACAGGCTAAAAACGATACAACAGTTGTTCTTTGGATAACTACGGGTTAATACGAGCTTTTAACCAGAGTTATCCACATCTGATCGCGCGATCTTTAATCGTTTTTGAGTAAATTTTTCCATTCACTCAACCAGATCTCGGCCGGATCCTCCGGAATATCATGATCGAGGATGTTGATCTTGAGTGTTTCACCCAGCTGTTTTGCTCCGCAAGAGGTGACAACAGCTTCGACTTTCTCTATTGCCCCGCAAAAGGTGTCATATTCACGACTGCCGATCCCCACAGCGCCAAAACGGACATTTGAGAGGTCAGGCTGCTGTTCCTGCAGTTCGTCATATAAAGGTTGCAGGTTATCCGGCAGATCGCCCGCGCCATGCGTGGAGGTGATCAGCAGCCAGACCCCGTCAGTCGGGAGATCTTCAAGCAGCGGTCCGTGCAGGGTTTGTGTTGAAAAGCCCGCATCTTCCAGCTTCTCAGCCAGGTGTTCCGCTACATATTCCGCACCACCGAGGGTGCTGCCGCTGATAAGGGTAATGTCCGCCATTGATCGCTCGCTCAGATAAAGAGGGAGATATTGTACGCTGTGAACGAGCTGGGATCTACCTGTGGAAAATGTGGGAATGAATTTGCCCGATCATGGGCGGATGGTACGCATGATCGGGTTTTGCAGGGAGATCAGTGTCTCGGTGGACTGAATTTCATCAATTGTTTGGATCTTGTTGATAAGTACCTGCTGGAGGGCATCGATGGATCGGCACATCACTTTTATAAAGATGCTGTAGTGCCCCGTGGTGTAGTACGCCTCGGTGACCTCATCCAGCGCATTGAGCCTGGCCAGGGCGGAAGGATAGTCTTTTGCGCTTTTAAGAATGATGCCGATAAAGCAGCAGACGTCGTAACCCAGCTGCTTCGGGCTAACGTCAATGCGCGCGCCGGTAATGATCCCCGCCTGCTTCATTTTCTCTACGCGAACGTGAATGGTTCCCGGGCTGACACCAAACTGTTTCGCCAGTTCGGCGTAGGCGGTACGGGCATTGGCCATTAACGCCTCGAGGATGCCGCGGTCGAGATTGTCGATCTGATAATTTTCCATAGCTTTTTCTTATGAAGATTGATGATTCCTTCTATTCTAGCGTCATATTTTATCGATTCAAAAGTGAAGTCGGCTTTTTGTTGTTGAGTTATTGAATTAAGTGCCGGTTCTGTTGCTTAATCATTACCAACAGGACGCAGGAGTATAAATAATGAAAACCGCTTACATCGCAAAACAACGCCAGATCAGTTTCGTTAAATCCCATTTTTCCCGCCAGCTGGAAGAGAAGCTTGGGCTGATTGAGGTTCAGGCACCAATTTTGAGCAGGGTGGGCGACGGGACGCAGGATAACTTGTCTGGATGCGAAAAAGCGGTACAGGTGAAAGTGAAAACACTGCCAGATGCCCAGTTCGAAGTGGTTCATTCCCTGGCGAAGTGGAAGCGTCAAACCCTGGGACAACACGACTTCAGCGCGGGCGAAGGGCTTTACACGCACATGAAAGCCCTTCGCCCCGATGAAGACCGCCTCTCACCTATTCACTCTGTTTACGTTGACCAGTGGGACTGGGAGCGCGTGATGGGTGATGGCGAGCGTCACCTTGGCACGCTGAAATCCACCGTTGAGGCGATCTACGCCGGGATCAAAGCGACTGAAGCGGCCGTGAGCAAAGAGTTTGGTCTGGCACCGTTCCTGCCGGAAACGATCCACTTTGTTCATAGCCAGGCACTGTTGAGCCGTTTCCCGGATCTTGATGCCAAAGGCCGTGAACGTGCGATCGCGAAAGAGTTGGGTGCAGTATTCCTGATCGGTATTGGCGGCAAACTCTCTGATGGCAAACGCCACGACGTCCGTGCGCCGGATTATGATGACTGGAGCACCGCGGGCGAGCACGACTATGCCGGGCTGAACGGCGATATCCTGGTCTGGAACCCGGTACTGGAAGATGCATTTGAGCTCTCCTCTATGGGTATCCGCGTGGATGCCGACGCGCTGAAACGCCAGCTGGCGGTGACCGGTGACGAAGATCGTCTCAAATTAGAGTGGCACCAGGCGTTGCTGCGCGGCGAAATGCCGCAGACCATCGGGGGAGGGATCGGCCAGTCCCGTCTGACCATGCTGCTGCTGCAACTGCCGCATATTGGTCAGGTACAGTGTGGCGTCTGGCCGCAGCAGGTGCGTGACAGCGTGGGATCTCTTCTTTAATTAACGCTGCCAGCGTCTGAGCAGACGGCTACGCAACCCGGTATCAAAGCGCCAGATATGATCGAAGATGCGCATGATGCCGGGTTTTCCATGAGCGGACATCGCGACGGCGTGAAAACGGTGCTGATGCACCCGCTGTAACTCCTTCACTTTATTAACCACATCATCCGGCAGTCGCTGGGCGATAAAATCGGAAATGACGACCGCATCGGCGTCGTACCAGTCACCCCCCTGCATCCGCTCAACGATGCTGCGAAAGCAGCTGGCCAGGTCAGTGCCCCCGCGAAAACGCTGGCTTAAAAAACGGATTGCCTGCTCTATTCCCTGCTGGTTCGTCAGCTCATAACCCACGACTTCGCTGGAGAAGAGCATGATGAAGCAGCGACGGCGGTCGGCGAGCGCCACGCGCATCAGTGCCAGGCAAAACGCTTTTGCACACTGTTCGTTAAATCCGCCCATCGAACCGGACGTATCCACACAAACAATAAACGGCCCGCGCGGCTGTTCATCAAAATCCTGATGGACGACCGGACGCTGGCTAAGTTTCTCGCGCCATGCTTCGCCGTGCAGCCGGTAGGTAAGAAGCTGTTTTTCCACCAGTCGACGGTAGAACTCATACTCCAGCTCGGTCATTCCCAGCGTGCTCAGTTCGGTGGGCAGCAGGCGCAGAATGTCATCGCTCTGCTGGAGCCCGTCGACCTGTTCTGGCACGGTTGCCGGTTCACGCACCAGGGTGCGGAAGATTTCCATCGGGGCATCCTTCTTTGGAACCGATTTTGCCTCCCTTGAGCGCCCCAGCTGTTCAGCAAGCTTCATCAATTCCGGCTGCTGCGCCAGAAAATCGCCGTATTTGACGATCAACTGGTAATCTCCGCGTTTGAGCTGACCGGCACTCATGTCCCAGAGACGTCCTGCGGCGTTTTCATTTTCCACCAGCACCTGCTCAAGCTGACCGCTTAAGGTCATGCGTTCCTGAACTTCACTGAGCAGCTGTTCACGTTCTTCATCCAGCAACTGCTGGTTTAACGTTGTGGCCTGAACCACCAGACTGAGGCGCCAGCGTTGTAAAAAGAGAGTATGCAGTGCGGGGGTAAAGGTGGCGTTATCCGTGACCAGCGCCCGGGCCTGGCTGGCAAACGGAGAGTGGACGTTATCGAGTACTGCCAGGGTTTGTGGGAGCTGGACGATAAACTGCGTCGTGGAGAGCCGTTGACACTGTTGATAGGCCGCGACTTCCTCCGTCAGTTCCGGCGGAACTTCAGTCTCTTTGAATCGCTGTCGCAGATTATCTCGCCAGCGCGGAAGATCGTCGGT
The DNA here is from genome assembly GCF_056673325.1 of Enterobacter cloacae complex sp. HYC080_NIDB. Taxonomy (NCBI): domain Bacteria; kingdom Pseudomonadati; phylum Pseudomonadota; class Gammaproteobacteria; order Enterobacterales; family Enterobacteriaceae; genus Enterobacter; species Enterobacter cloacae complex sp. HYC080_NIDB. The sequence goes on from NZ_CP114212.1 coordinate 5,406, forward strand.
CATCGCCTTTTTGAGCTTCGGGAATTTTTCAAAAAACGCCGCCAGCTGTGGCGACGCCAGAAGGGTAATCACCACCTCCTCGATCAACCCTTCCTCGCTGACCGCCAGCATCACGTTGAGCGTGTCCAGCGTTAGCATTGACGCGCCTGTTTGATCTGCGCGCTGACATCCTGCAGGCTGGCTTCGATGCGACCTAACCAGTCGCTATGAATAAAGAGGCATTTTTGCTGCTCGCTAAAGCGGGTGTGCTGCTGGTGCCATTCGGTATCCAGGGCGTCCAGCTGCTGTTTGATCTCTTCCGGCACGCTGCCAGAAGCGGTGCCAGGAAGCGCAAGACGCGAGCCCTGCAGGCTGACGTCGCGGATTACCAGGTGCTGGCTGCTGTCTACTTCCATCGTGAGCGGCTGCGCGAAACCGATGCCGTTGAGTTTTCCGCGGATCTCACCGCCTTTGTCGAGCCACTGAGATAGCGCCTCGCGCTCAACCGTAATGTGTACCACCTGCATATCATGCAGTTTGAGCGGCTGCTGGAGCAGCAGCGTTAGCGTCGTACCGGTCAGATCGGCGGGGAGCTCGTAATGCGGTTTGCGGGCGAACATACCGCCCAGACGATTGACTTTCAGCGCCGTTTTATCACTTTGCTGTTGCTGGAGCTGGATGCGGCGTTGAGTAATCGCCCCCAGCTGGTTGAGCATCGCCTGCTGCCCCCATGCGTGTCCGGTCATCAATACGTCCAGCTGCTGCTGCATCAGGTTCATGCCTTCTGCGTCGTGCCAGAGGCAGTCTTTCAGCAGGATCAGATCGATGGGCGCGACGGCATCACGACCGCTGAACAGGGCGCTCGCCTGGAGCAGACGAATAGCCTTTTTCCAGCGACGGTCCGAGACATACGGTGCGGAAGGAAGTAAATCAAGCTGCTGGCGCAGCATGAAGATCAGTTCAAAAACGGCATCGGGCAGTTTAATTTTGCCGATATCTTCCTGCCACTGGCGATACTCCTCGTCCGTCACCTGCAAAGAAGCCGCCACCGGGTTTTCGTTCTCATCCTGCTGGCTGACCAGCATAGAGCGGAAGTTTGACTTGTCCTGGACTTTATCGAGCCACAGGCGGATCAGCATACGGTCATACAGCGCTTCCAGGCTGCTGTCGGCTTCGGGCAGTTCGTTTGACGCGGCCACCAGCAGACGCATGGGGATTTTCTCTTCGCTGGCCCCGTTGCGAAACCGGCGTTCGTTAATCGCCGTGAGCAGGGTGTTCAGGATTGCCGGGCCGGCTTTCCAGATCTCATCGAGAAAGACAATTTCTGCTTCCGGAAGATAACCCGCTGTCAGACGCTCATAACGCCCCTCGTCTTTGAGGGCCTGAATAGAGAGCGGACCGAAAACCTCTTCGGGGGTGGAGAAGCGCGTCATGAGATATTCAAAGGCGCGAGCATTCTGAAAAGCGAACTTCAGGCGGCGTGCGATCAGGCTTTTGGCAATGCCCGGCGGACCCAGCAGAAACACGCTTTCACCGCTCAACGCTGCCAGTAAGCAAAGGCAAATGGCGTGGCTACGCTCGAAAAGGCCTTTCTCTAGCGCACTACTGAGGCGGGAAATTCTTTCTGCTAATAAATGTGAGTGAGCCATAATAGTTTTGCATCCTTTCGCCGTCGTGGCGGCCAATTGAAGCGAGTATAGACGTTTCAGTCAGAGCTGGTAATAGGCTGAAGTGCGGCGCAATTTTCTTTGCGCTACATTAATGCGGTTGCATTTAGGGGTTCGATTTTGCAACGAATCGTGCATACTGTGCGCTTTTTGTGGGCCAAGGGACCGGGAACACATTTGTTATTTAAACGAAAAGACTAGTCTATGAGCACTGATAATAAGCAATCATTACCCGCAATAACGCTTGCTGCGATCGGGGTTGTCTACGGTGATATCGGTACCAGCCCGCTTTATACGCTTCGTGAATGTCTGTCCGGCCAGTTTGGCTTTGGTGTTGAGCGTGATGCCGTGTTTGGCTTCTTGTCACTCATCTTCTGGCTGCTGATCCTGGTTGTTTCTGTTAAATATCTCTCCTTCGTTATGCGTGCAGATAACGCGGGCGAAGGCGGGATCCTGACCCTGATGTCCCTTGCCGGGCGCAACACCTCCGCCAGAATGACGTCCGTGCTGGTGATTATCGGCCTGATCGGCGGCAGTTTCTTCTACGGAGAGGTGGTTATCACACCCGCCATTTCGGTCCTCTCGGCGATAGAGGGCCTGGAGATTATTGCGCCACAGCTCGATACGTGGGTGGTTCCGCTGGCGATAATCGTATTAACGCTGCTGTTTGCGATCCAGAAGCACGGTACCGGGCTGGTGGGTAAACTGTTTGCGCCGATTATGCTGGCCTGGTTCCTGATCCTCGCGGCCCTCGGTTTGCGCAGCATTATTGCTAACCCTGAAGTGCTGCATGCCCTGAATCCTTACTGGGCCGTGCATTTCTTCCTCGAATATAAAGTTGTTTCCTTCGTGGCGCTTGGCGCGGTCGTGCTCTCCATCACTGGCGTTGAGGCGTTGTATGCCGATATGGGGCACTTCGGGAAACTGCCTATCCGCGTGGCATGGTTTATTGTGGTGCTGCCGTCGCTGGTGCTGAACTACTTCGGTCAGGGCGCGCTGCTGCTCAAGAACCCGGAAGCGATTAAGAACCCGTTCTTCCTGCTGGCGCCTGACTGGGCGCTGGTACCGATGCTGATTCTGGCGACGCTGGCGACCGTCATTGCTTCTCAGGCGGTGATTTCGGGGGTGTTCTCTCTGACGCGCCAGGCCGTGCGTCTGGGGTATCTCTCGCCAATGCGCATCATCCATACTTCTGAGATGGAGTCGGGTCAGATTTACATTCCGTTCGTTAACTGGCTGCTCTATTTCGCGGTTGTGATTGTTATCGTGAGCTTTGAGCACTCCAGTAACCTGGCGGCGGCGTACGGTATTGCGGTAACCGGTACGATGGTGCTGACATCGCTTCTTTCCACCACCGTGGCGTACCGAAACTGGCACTGGAATAAATTCCTTGTGGCAATGATTCTGGTGGGCTTCCTGTGCATCGACGTGCCGTTGTTCTCTGCGAACCTCGACAAGATTGTCTCCGGCGGCTGGCTGCCGCTGACGCTGGGTCTGGTGATGTTCATCGTGATGACCACGTGGAAGAGCGAGCGCTTCCGTCTGCTGCGTCGTATGCATGAGCACGGTAACTCTCTGGAAGCGATGATCGCTTCCCTGGAGAAATCCCCGCCGGTGCGCGTGCCGGGAACGGCGGTGTATATGTCTCGTGCCCTGAACGTCATCCCGTTCGCGCTGATGCATAACCTCAAGCACAACAAGGTTCTGCACGAGCGCGTGATCCTGCTGACGTTGCGTACCGAAGATGCGCCGTACGTTCACAACGTGCGTCGCGTGCAAATCGAGCAGCTGTCCCCGACATTCTGGCGCGTGGTGGCGAGTTACGGCTGGCGCGAAACGCCAAATGTGGAAGAGGTGTTCCACCGCTGCGGTCTTGAAGGGTTAAGCTGCCGGATGATGGAGACGTCGTTCTTTATGTCGCACGAGTCGCTGATTATCGGCAAGCGTCCCTGGTATCTGCGCCTTCGCGGTAAGCTTTATCTTATCCTGCAGCGTAACGCCCTGCGTGCGCCTGACCAGTTTGAGATCCCGCCTAACCGCGTGATTGAGCTGGGAACGCAGGTCGAGATTTAAGTCCTTCTGCGGGCTGATGCCCTCACCCCGACCCTCTCCCACAGGGAGAGGGCGCAAACATAAAAAACGGTAACCTGACGGTTACCGTTTTGCATTTACCTCCCCCTCTATTTCACTTAGCGAAACGTTTCGACGTTGATCACAAATCTGTTACGCCATGATGGTTTTCTGAACACTCTTGCGGCTACACTCTTTTTAGCGAAACGTTTCGCTAGTGGAGCAGAAAATGAAGAAAGGCACAGTTCTCAACTCAGAAATCTCATCGGTCATTTCCCGTCTTGGGCATACTGATACGCTGGTGGTTTGCGATGCAGGCTTACCGGTTCCGCGCAGCACAACCCGTATTGATATGGCGTTAACGCAGGGAGTTCCTTCGTTTATGCAGGTACTGGATGTGGTGACGTCGGAGATGCAGGTTGAGGCGGCCATTCTCGCGGCGGAAATCAAACAACATAATCCGCAGCTCCACGAAACGTTGCTTAAGTTTATTGAGCAACTGCAGCAACACCAGGGAAACACCATAGAAATTCGTTACACAACGCACGAGCAGTTCAAACAACAAACCGCAGACAGTCAGGCGGTGATTCGCAGCGGGGAGTGTTCCCCGTATGCGAATATCATTCTCTGTGCTGGCGTCACCTTCTGAGGCCATCATGGACGCATTACTGCAACTCAAGGGGATCGATAAATCGTTCCCGGGCGTAAAAGCCCTCTCCGGTGCGGCGCTGAATGTCTACTCCGGTCGCGTGATGGCGCTGGTGGGCGAAAACGGTGCGGGCAAATCCACCATGATGAAAGTGCTGACCGGGATCTACCAGCGTGATGCCGGTTCGCTGCTCTGGCTGGGTAAAGAGACCACCTTTAACGGCCCGAAATCTTCTCAGGAAGCGGGTATCGGTATCATCCACCAGGAGCTAAACCTGATCCCGCAGCTCACCATTGCGGAGAACATCTTCCTCGGCCGTGAGTTTGTGAACCGGTTTGGCAAAATCGACTGGAAAACCATGTACGCCGAAGCGGACAAGCTGCTCGCGAAGCTGAACCTGCGCTTTAAGAGCGACCGTCTGGTAGGCGAGCTCTCCATCGGCGATCAGCAGATGGTGGAAATCGCGAAGGTGCTGAGCTTTGAATCCAAAGTCATCATCATGGATGAGCCGACCGACGCTCTGACTGATACCGAAACCGAATCCCTGTTCCGCGTGATCCGCGAGCTGAAATCGCAGGGACGTGGGATTGTCTATATTTCTCACCGCATGAAAGAGATCTTCGAGATTTGCGATGACGTCACCGTCTTCCGCGACGGGCAGTTTATTGCCGAGCGCGAAGTGGCGACGCTGACCGAAGATACGCTCATCGAAATGATGGTGGGACGTAAGCTGGAAGATCAGTATCCGCGTCTGGATAAAGCACCGGGTGAGATCCGCCTGAAGGTGGATAACCTCTGCGGTCCGGGCGTTCACGATGTGACCTTTACCCTGCGCCAGGGTGAGATCCTCGGTGTAGCGGGTCTGATGGGCGCGGGACGTACCGAACTGATGAAAGTGCTCTACGGCGCACTGCCGCGCACCAGCGGTTATGTCACCCTCGACGGTCATGAAGTGGTGACGCGCTCTCCGCAGGATGGCCTGGCGAACGGTATCGTCTATATCTCTGAAGACCGCAAGCGCGACGGTTTAGTGCTGGGCATGTCGGTAAAAGAGAACATGTCGCTTACCGCGCTGCGCTATTTCAGCCGCAGCGGCGGCAGCCTTAAGCATAAAGACGAGCAGCAGGCGGTCAGTGATTTTATCCGTCTCTTTAACGTCAAAACGCCGTCAATGGAGCAGGCGATTGGCCTGTTGTCCGGTGGTAATCAGCAGAAAGTGGCGATTGCCCGCGGGCTGATGACGCGCCCGAAAGTCTTGATCCTCGACGAGCCAACCCGCGGCGTAGACGTGGGCGCAAAGAAAGAGATCTATCAGCTGATTAACCAGTTCAAGGCCGACGGGCTGAGCATCATTCTGGTCTCTTCCGAGATGCCAGAAGTATTAGGCATGAGCGATCGCATTATCGTCATGCATGAAGGGCATCTCGGCGGTGAATTCACTCGCGAGCAGGCCACCCAGGAAGTTCTGATGGCTGCCGCTGTGGGCAAGCTTAATCGCGTGAATCAGGAGTAAGAAGATGACTACCCAGGCTGTTTCTGGTCGCCGCTATTTCACAAAGGCATGGCTGATGGAACAAAAATCGCTGATTGCCCTGCTGGTGCTGATCGCGATTGTGTCGACCATGAGCCCGAATTTCTTCACCGTTAATAACCTCTTCAACATTCTGCAGCAGACGTCTGTGAACGCCATTATGGCGGTCGGGATGACGCTGGTGATTTTGACCTCGGGTATCGATCTGTCCGTCGGTTCCCTGCTGGCGCTCACCGGTGCGATCGCCGCTTCGCTTGTCGGGATTGAAGTCAACGCGCTGGTGGCGGTTGCCGCTGCACTGGCAGCAGGCGCGGCGATTGGCGCTGTAACCGGCGTAATCGTGGCAAAAGGGCGTGTTCAGGCGTTTATCGCCACGCTGGTCATGATGCTGCTGCTGCGTGGTGTGACCATGGTCTACACCAACGGTAGCCCGGTCAATACCGGGTTTACGGATAATGCCGATCTGTTTGGCTGGTTCGGTATTGGCCGTCCGCTGGGCGTCCCGACGCCGGTCTGGATCATGGCTATCGTCTTCCTGGCGGCGTGGTACATGCTGCATCACACTCGTCTGGGTCGTTACATTTATGCGCTGGGCGGTAACGAAGCGGCAACGCGTCTGTCCGGTATTAGCGTCAATAAAGTCAAAATTATCGTTTACTCCCTGTGCGGCCTGCTGGCCTCTCTGGCGGGCATCATCGAAGTGGCGCGTCTTTCTTCTGCGCAGCCAACGGCGGGTACGGGCTATGAACTGGATGCCATCGCGGCGGTGGTTCTGGGCGGTACGAGTCTGGCGGGCGGTAAAGGTCGCATTGTTGGGACATTGATCGGCGCACTGATCCTCGGTTTCCTGAATAATGGTTTGAATTTGTTAGGTGTTTCCTCCTATTACCAGATGATCGTTAAGGCAGTGGTGATTTTGCTGGCGGTACTGGTAGACAACAAAAAACAGTAACTGACGACACTACAGGACATCTTAGATATGAACATGAAAAAACTGGCTACCCTGGTTTCCGCTGTCGCGCTGAGCGCAACCGTAAGTGCTAACGCCATGGCGAAAGACACCATCGCGCTGGTTGTCTCTACCCTGAACAACCCGTTCTTCGTCTCCCTGAAGGATGGTGCGCAGAAAGAAGCTGACAAGCTGGGTTACAACCTGGTCGTGCTGGATTCTCAGAACAACCCGGCGAAAGAGCTGGCGAACGTTCAGGACTTAACCGTTCGTGGCACCAAAATCCTGCTGATCAACCCAACCGATTCTGACGCCGTAGGTAACGCCGTTAAAATGGCAAACCAGGCGAAAATTCCGGTGATCACGCTGGACCGTCAGGCGAACAAAGGCGATGTAGTCAGCCACATCGCGTCTGATAACGTGCTGGGCGGTAAAATCGCCGGTGATTACATTGCGAAGAAAGCCGGTGAAGGCGCCAAAGTCATCGAACTGCAGGGGATTGCCGGGACGTCCGCAGCGCGTGAGCGTGGCGAAGGCTTCCAGCAGGCTGTTGCTGCACACAAATTCAATGTCCTGGCGAGCCAGCCAGCAGACTTCGACCGTACTAAAGGTCTGAACGTTATGCAGAACCTGCTGACCGCACATCCTGACGTGCAGGCTGTGTTTGCACAGAACGATGAAATGGCGCTGGGTGCGCTGCGTGCCCTGCAGACTGCAGGTAAATCTGATGTGATGGTTGTCGGATTTGACGGTACGCCGAATGGTGAAAAAGCGGTAAATGATGGCAAACTGGCTGCGACCATCGCTCAGCTGCCTGAGCAGATTGGCGCGACTGGCGTACAAACTGCCGACAAAGTGCTGAAGGGCGAAAAAGTTCAGGCCAAATACCCTGTTGACCTGAAGCTGGTCATCAAGCAGTAAAAGGCGAATCAGGCAGTCGCTGGCTGCCTGAGGGACACCAATAAAGAAAAGTGTGGCATACGCCACCGGGTAACACCGGTGGCGCTCTCAGATGGACAATCCAACCATGAAAACCGCAGGTAACCTCGTCGTCCTTGGCAGTATCAATGCCGATCACATTCTTAACCTTGAATCATTCCCTGCACCGGGCGAAACCGTCACGGGTAATCATTACCAGGTAGCATTTGGCGGTAAGGGCGCAAACCAGGCCGTCGCCGCCGGACGTAGTGGGGCGAATATTGCGTTTATCGCCTGCACGGGTGATGACGATACCGGTGAGCGCGTACGTAAACAGCTGGCCAGCGATAATATTGATATCGCGCCGGTCAGCGTTGTTGCGGGGGAGTCTACCGGCGTGGCGCTGATTTTCGTCAACGCTGAAGGTGAGAATGTCATCGGTATTCATGCGGGTGCTAACGCTGCGCTGACGACGGCGCGCGTAGAAGCGCAACGAGCACTCATCGGTGGAGCCGAAGCCCTGCTGATGCAGCTGGAGTCACCGGTCGAAAGCGTGCTGGCCGCCGCCAAAATTGCGCATGAAAATCATACCACTGTCGTACTTAACCCTGCTCCAGCCCGTGTATTATCAGACGAGTTGTTGGCGCTGGTGGACATCATTACGCCAAACGAAACCGAAGCGGAAAAGCTGACGGGCATTCGTGTTGAAAATGATGATGATGCCGCGCGTGCGGCGAAAGTGTTGCATGAAAAGGGCATCGGGACCGTTATCATTACTCTTGGCAGCCGTGGGGTGTGGGCAAGCGTAAACGGCGAAGAGCGTCGCGTGCCGGGCTTTAGGGTTAAAGCCATTGATACGATTGCCGCAGGCGATACCTTTAACGGTGCGCTGGTGACGGCGCTGCTGGAAGGCAAAGTGATGGATGATGCGATCCGCTTTGCGCATGCCGCCGCCGCAATTGCGGTGACGCGTAAAGGGGCACAGCCTTCCGTACCGTGGCGCAAAGAGATCGATGAATTCTTAAGTCAGCAGGGGTAACGCTTGGCTACGATGAAAGATGTCGCCCGCATGGCGGGCGTTTCTACTTCGACTGTCTCTCACGTTATTAATAACGATCGTTTCGTTAGCGAGGCGATTCGGGAGAAAGTCGAAGCCGCAGTAAAAGATCTCAACTATGCGCCGTCGGCGCTGGCGCGCAGCCTTAAGCTTAACCAGACGCGCACCATCGGTATGCTGATCACCGCCAGTACCAACCCTTTTTATTCTGAACTTGTTCGCGGGGTAGAGCGCAGCTGCTTCGAGCGTGGCTACAGTCTGGTGCTGTGCAATACCGAGGGTGACGAACAGCGCATGAACCGTAACCTGGAAACGCTGATGCAAAAACGCGTCGACGGGTTATTGTTGCTCTGTACCGAAACCCATCAACCGTCGAAAGAGATTATCCAGCGCTACCCTTCAATTCCTACGGTGATGATGGACTGGGCGCCGTTCGATGGGACCAGCGATCTGATTCAGGATAATTCCCTGCTGGGCGGCGACATGGCAACTCAGCATCTGATCGATAAAGGTCATACCCGCATCGCCTGCATTACCGGCCCGCTGGATAAAACCCCGGCGCGCTTGCGTCTGGAAGGTTATCTCTCGGCGATGGAACGCGCGGGTCTCGCCATCCCTGACGGCTACCGGATCACCGGTGATTTCGAATTTAACGGTGGCTTTGAGGCGATGCAGACATTGCTTATGCAAGAGCCGCGTCCGCAGGCGGTATTTATCGGTAACGATGCGATGGCATTTGGTGCTTATCAGGCGTTGTATCAGGCGGGGTTACGCGTTCCGGACGATATGGCGATCATTGGCTACGATGATATCGAACTGGCGCGCTACATGACGCCGCCGCTGACCACCATTCATCAGCCGAAAGATGAACTGGGTGAGCTGGCCATTGATGTGTTGATCCACCGAATGGCGCAGCCCACGCTGCAACAGCAACGTCTGCAGCTTACTCCTGTTCTGATGGAACGGGGTTCGGTTTAGCCTTTGCTTTGTGGCGCTCTTTGATCAGATTTCGGCCGTCTTTCGGTTTTAACAGCATAAAGACCAGCGCCGATACCACCGTGAGTGCGCCCATCGTAATAAAGGTATAGTGGAACTGCTCAACGGTATTTGCGCTGTCAAAACCCTCATAAAAGCGCAGCACTGCTGCACTTACCGCCACCCCTAAACTGATCGACAGCTGCTGCGTTACCGCCAGCACGCTGTTGCCGCTACTGGCATTCTCGTCAGTCAGATCGGCAAGGGTAATGGTGTTCATCGACGTAAATTGCGTCGACATTGCCATGCCCAACACAAACAACGGCAGGATCAGCATCCAGACGGGAAGAGAGGCGGATTGCAGAGAGAATTGCGCAATCATCAGGCCGATAAAGATCGTCACGCCAACCAGCGTCTTACGATAGCCAAACCAGCGCAGTACCTGCGTAACGGTTGATTTTGCCAGAATTGAACCCATTGCCGTGGGCGCCATCATGCAGCCGGCAATCAGGGCCGGATAGCCAAAACCTACCTGCAACATCAATGGCATCAGGAACGGTACGCATCCTGTCCCCAGGCGTGAAGCTATGTTTCCTGCAATCCCGACGGAGAAGGTCCGGGTGTTAAACAGCGATAAAGAGATAAGCGGTGTCGGGTGGCGACGCGCATGACGTATATAAAGAAGGAAAAGCAGAATACCGCTGAGGATGACGGCCGGTGCCAGCCACGTTTCAACGATTTTCTCACCAAACAGCTCCATCCCGCTGGAGAACAGCACCAGGCTCAGACCAAACAGGAAAAATCCGCCCATATCGAAGCTGCGTCTTGGCGTGGTGAAGTTGGGCATATATTTGCGAGCGTAGAACAGCCCTGCCACACCAATCGGGATATTAATCAGGAAGATCCAGTGCCAGCTTGCCCAGGTCACAAACACGCCGCCGAGTACCGGGCCCAGTATCGGGCCGACGAGGCCCGGCATGGTGACGAAGTTGAGCACGGGAAGCAGCTCGCTGCGTGGGTAGGCACGCAGCAATGCCAGGCGCGCCACGGGCATCATCATCGCGCCGCCAATGCCCTGTAACACGCGGAAGATAACCAGCTCTGTTAAGGAAGTGGAGAGCGCGCAGGCCAGCGAACCCAGGGTAAAGAGCGTTACGGCCAGCATGAAAACTCTGCGGGTACCGAAGCGGTCAGCCAGCCAGCCGCTTACCGGGATCAGCATCGCCACCGTCAGGGTATAGCTGATGATGGCGGACTGCATTGCCAGCGGGGAGCGGTTGAGGCTTTGTGCAATGGCGGGAAGCGCTGTGTTGAGGATGGTGGCATCCAGTGCCTGCATAAAGAACGCCATGGCTGCAATCCACGGCAATCCGGCCATGCTGCGCGCTTTTTTCTTTGTCATTTATCTACCTGCTGGTGGGTTGGCGCGGCCAGCAATGCCTGGCACGCACTCAGGGCTCGCTGCCCGTCGCTCTCCTGAATGGCATCCACTATCGCCTGATGCAAATCCAGCTTTACCACTTCGTCTTGTGTAATAGAGGAAAAGTAGGTGTGGTACACCGAATGGAATAACGAGGCAAAGGAGGTCAGGAAGGGATTGGCGCTCATCATATAGATATGTTCATGCCAGGCCATATCAACCTCAACCCAGCGTTCCCGGTTGAAGTGTTTTTTCAGGAACACCATTTCTTCCATCAACGCGTTAAGTTGCGCTTTCTGCTCTGCTGTTCCGAGCGTGGCGGCAAGCAGGCAGGCCTGGGGTTCAAGGCTGCTACGCATCACGAGGAAGTGATCGACCACCTGATGAAAGTTATCTTCGGTCATCCACCAGGAGAGCAGCTCCTGATCGAGAAAATTCCAGTTACTCTGCGGCATCACGCGCGTACCAATGCGCGGGCGCGGGAGAACCATCCCTTTTGCCGTCAGGGTTTTCACCGCTTCACGAACGGCGGTACGGCTCACCCCAAACTGCTCGCCCAACTCCATTTCACCCGGCAGGATGCTGCCCGGGGCATATTTTCCCGCTAAAATCCGCTGCGCCAGCTTTTCTGCCAGCACATAGGAGAGGTTTTTTTGGGCGGCCAGCTGTTGTGCGCTTAATGGCATCGCGTTTATTCCTTAATGTTTCATGCTGATAATTATGCCACCTCGAATGTGATTGTGGTTGTAGATACATCAAATAGAACAATTTGTAGCTTGATTTCACCGCTATTGGTGAAAAAAAACACGGACGGAAACTTTTTTTAAATTTCCTCTTGTCACTGTGAAATAACTCCCTATAATGCGCCTCCACTGACACGGAACAACGGCACACACGCCGCCGGGTCAGCAGAGAAAAGCAAAATAAACGCTTGACTCTGAAGCGGGAAAGTGTAATATGCACACCCCGCGCCGCAGCGAAAACGAAGCGGCACTGCTCTTTAACAATTTATCAGACAATCTGTGTGGGCACTCAAAGTGACATGGATTCTTAACGTCGCAAGACGAAAAATGAATACCAAGTCTCTGAGTGAACATACGTAATTCATTACGAAGTTTAATTCACGAGCATCAAACTTAAATTGAAGAGTTTGATCATGGCTCAGATTGAACGCTGGCGGCAGGCCTAACACATGCAAGTCGAACGGTAGCACAGAGAGCTTGCTCTCGGGTGACGAGTGGCGGACGGGTGAGTAATGTCTGGGAAACTGCCTGATGGAGGGGGATAACTACTGGAAACGGTAGCTAATACCGCATAACGTCGCAAGACCAAAGAGGGGGACCTTCGGGCCTCTTGCCATCAGATGTGCCCAGATGGGATTAGCTAGTAGGTGGGGTAACGGCTCACCTAGGCGACGATCCCTAGCTGGTCTGAGAGGATGACCAGCCACACTGGAACTGAGACACGGTCCAGACTCCTACGGGAGGCAGCAGTGGGGAATATTGCACAATGGGCGCAAGCCTGATGCAGCCATGCCGCGTGTATGAAGAAGGCCTTCGGGTTGTAAAGTACTTTCAGCGGGGAGGAAGGTGTTGTGGTTAATAACCACAGCAATTGACGTTACCCGCAGAAGAAGCACCGGCTAACTCCGTGCCAGCAGCCGCGGTAATACGGAGGGTGCAAGCGTTAATCGGAATTACTGGGCGTAAAGCGCACGCAGGCGGTCTGTCAAGTCGGATGTGAAATCCCCGGGCTCAACCTGGGAACTGCATTCGAAACTGGCAGGCTAGAGTCTTGTAGAGGGGGGTAGAATTCCAGGTGTAGCGGTGAAATGCGTAGAGATCTGGAGGAATACCGGTGGCGAAGGCGGCCCCCTGGACAAAGACTGACGCTCAGGTGCGAAAGCGTGGGGAGCAAACAGGATTAGATACCCTGGTAGTCCACGCCGTAAACGATGTCGACTTGGAGGTTGTGCCCTTGAGGCGTGGCTTCCGGAGCTAACGCGTTAAGTCGACCGCCTGGGGAGTACGGCCGCAAGGTTAAAACTCAAATGAATTGACGGGGGCCCGCACAAGCGGTGGAGCATGTGGTTTAATTCGATGCAACGCGAAGAACCTTACCTACTCTTGACATCCAGAGAACTTTCCAGAGATGGATTGGTGCCTTCGGGAACTCTGAGACAGGTGCTGCATGGCTGTCGTCAGCTCGTGTTGTGAAATGTTGGGTTAAGTCCCGCAACGAGCGCAACCCTTATCCTTTGTTGCCAGCGGTCCGGCCGGGAACTCAAAGGAGACTGCCAGTGATAAACTGGAGGAAGGTGGGGATGACGTCAAGTCATCATGGCCCTTACGAGTAGGGCTACACACGTGCTACAATGGCGCATACAAAGAGAAGCGACCTCGCGAGAGCAAGCGGACCTCATAAAGTGCGTCGTAGTCCGGATTGGAGTCTGCAACTCGACTCCATGAAGTCGGAATCGCTAGTAATCGTAGATCAGAATGCTACGGTGAATACGTTCCCGGGCCTTGTACACACCGCCCGTCACACCATGGGAGTGGGTTGCAAAAGAAGTAGGTAGCTTAACCTTCGGGAGGGCGCTTACCACTTTGTGATTCATGACTGGGGTGAAGTCGTAACAAGGTAACCGTAGGGGAACCTGCGGTTGGATCACCTCCTTACCTTAAAGAACCTGCCTTTGCAGTGCTCACACAGATTGTCTGATGAAAAGTAAATAGCAAGGCGTCTTGCGATTGAGACTTCAGTGTCCCCTTCGTCTAGAGGCCCAGGACACCGCCCTTTCACGGCGGTAACAGGGGTTCGAATCCCCTAGGGGACGCCACTTGCTGGTTCGTGAGTGAAAGTCACCTGCCGTCATATCTCAAAACTGACTTGCGAGTCATGTTTGAGATATTTGCTCTTTAAAAATCTGGATCAAGCTGAAAATTGAAACGACACACAGTTAATGTGTGTTCGAGTCTCTCAAATTTTCGCAAACCGATGATGAATCGAAAGAAACATCTTCGGGTTGTGAGGTTAAGCGACTAAGCGTACACGGTGGATGCCCTGGCAGTCAGAGGCGATGAAGGACGTGCTAATCTGCGAAAAGCGCCGGCGAGGTGATATGAACCTTTGACCCGGCGATGTCCGAATGGGGAAACCCAGTGTGTTTCGACACACTATCGTTAACTGAATACATAGGTTAACGAGGCGAACCGGGGGAACTGAAACATCTAAGTACCCCGAGGAAAAGAAATCAACCGAGATTCCCCCAGTAGCGGCGAGCGAACGGGGAGCAGCCCGGAGTCTGAATCAGCTTGTGTGTTAGTGGAACGGTCTGGAAAGTCCGACGGTACAGGGTGATAGTCCCGTACACGAAAATGCACAGGTTGTGAACTCGAAGAGTAGGGCGGGACACGTGGTATCCTGTCTGAATATGGGGGGACCATCCTCCAAGGCTAAATACTCCTGACTGACCGATAGTGAACCAGTACCGTGAGGGAAAGGCGAAAAGAACCCCGGCGAGGGGAGTGAAAAAGAACCTGAAACCGTGTACGTACAAGCAGTGGGAGCCTACTTGTTAGGTGACTGCGTACCTTTTGTATAATGGGTCAGCGACTTATATTCTGTAGCAAGGTTAACCGAATAGGGGAGCCGAAGGGAAACCGAGTCTTAACTGGGCGTTAAGTTGCAGGGTATAGACCCGAAACCCGGTGATCTAGCCATGGGCAGGTTGAAGGTTGGGTAACACTAACTGGAGGACCGAACCGACTAATGTTGAAAAATTAGCGGATGACCTGTGGCTGGGGGTGAAAGGCCAATCAAACCGGGAGATAGCTGGTTCTCCCCGAAAGCTATTTAGGTAGCGCCTCGTGAACTCATCTTCGGGGGTAGAGCACTGTTTCGGCTAGGGGGCCATCCCGGCTTACCAACCCGATGCAAACTACGAATACCGAAGAATGTTATCACGGGAGACACACGGCGGGTGCTAACGTCCGTCGTGAAGAGGGAAACAACCCAGACCGCCAGCTAAGGTCCCAAAGTCATGGTTAAGTGGGAAACGATGTGGGAAGGCACAGACAGCCAGGATGTTGGCTTAGAAGCAGCCATCATTTAAAGAAAGCGTAATAGCTCACTGGTCGAGTCGGCCTGCGCGGAAGATGTAACGGGGCTAAACCATGCACCGAAGCTGCGGCAGCGACACTATGTGTTGTTGGGTAGGGGAGCGTTCTGTAAGCCGTTGAAGGTGGCCTGTGAGGGTTGCTGGAGGTATCAGAAGTGCGAATGCTGACATAAGTAACGATAAAGCGGGTGAAAAGCCCGCTCGCCGGAAGACCAAGGGTTCCTGTCCAACGTTAATCGGGGCAGGGTGAGTCGACCCCTAAGGCGAGGCCGAAAGGCGTAGTCGATGGGAAACAGGTTAATATTCCTGTACTTGGTGTTACTGCGAAGGGGGGACGGAGAAGGCTATGTTAGCCGGGCGACGGTTGTCCCGGTTTAAGCATGTAGGCGGAGGTTCCAGGTAAATCCGGTACCTTTTTAACGCTGAGGTGTGATGACGAGGCACTACGGTGCTGAAGTAACAAATGCCCTGCTTCCAGGAAAAGCCTCTAAGCATCAGGTAACACGAAATCGTACCCCAAACCGACACAGGTGGTCAGGTAGAGAATACCAAGGCGCTTGAGAGAACTCGGGTGAAGGAACTAGGCAAAATGGTGCCGTAACTTCGGGAGAAGGCACGCTGATATGTAGGTGAAGCCCCTGCGGGTGGAGCTGAAATCAGTCGAAGATACCAGCTGGCTGCAACTGTTTATTAAAAACACAGCACTGTGCAAACACGAAAGTGGACGTATACGGTGTGACGCCTGCCCGGTGCCGGAAGGTTAATTGATGGGGTTAGCGGCAACGCGAAGCTCTTGATCGAAGCCCCGGTAAACGGCGGCCGTAACTATAACGGTCCTAAGGTAGCGAAATTCCTTGTCGGGTAAGTTCCGACCTGCACGAATGGCGTAATGATGGCCAGGCTGTCTCCACCCGAGACTCAGTGAAATTGAACTCGCTGTGAAGATGCAGTGTACCCGCGGCAAGACGGAAAGACCCCGTGAACCTTTACTATAGCTTGACACTGAACACTGGTCCTTGATGTGTAGGATAGGTGGGAGGCTTTGAAGCGTGGACGCCAGTCTGCGTGGAGCCGACCTTGAAATACCACCCTTTAATGGCTGGTGTTCTAACGTAGACCCGTAATCCGGGTTGCGGACAGTGTCTGGTGGGTAGTTTGACTGGGGCGGTCTCCTCCCAAAGAGTAACGGAGGAGCACGAAGGTTAGCTAATCCTGGTCGGACATCAGGAGGTTAGTGCAATGGCATAAGCTAGCTTGACTGCGAGAGTGACGGCTCGAGCAGGTGCGAAAGCAGGTCATAGTGATCCGGTGGTTCTGAATGGAAGGGCCATCGCTCAACGGATAAAAGGTACTCCGGGGATAACAGGCTGATACCGCCCAAGAGTTCATATCGACGGCGGTGTTTGGCACCTCGATGTCGGCTCATCACATCCTGGGGCTGAAGTAGGTCCCAAGGGTATGGCTGTTCGCCATTTAAAGTGGTACGCGAGCTGGGTTTAGAACGTCGTGAGACAGTTCGGTCCCTATCTGCCGTGGGCGCTGGAGAATTGAGGGGGGCTGCTCCTAGTACGAGAGGACCGGAGTGGACGCATCACTGGTGTTCGGGTTGTCATGCCAATGGCACTGCCCGGTAGCTAAATGCGGAAGAGATAAGTGCTGAAAGCATCTAAGCACGAAACTTGCCCCGAGATGAGTTCTCCCTGAGACTATAAGTCTCCTGAAGGAACGTTGAAGACGACGACGTTGATAGGTCGGGTGTGTAAGCGCAGCGATGCGTTGAGCTAACCGATACTAATGAACCGTGAGGCTTAACCTTACAACGCCGAAGGTGTTTTGGCGGTGAGAGACGATTTTCAGCCTGATACAGATAACAGAATTTGCCTGGCGGCTTTAGCGCGGTGGTCCCACCTGACCCCATGCCGAACTCAGAAGTGAAACGCCGTAGCGCCGATGGTAGTGTGGGGTCTCCCCATGTGAGAGTAGGGAACTGCCAGGCATCAATCAAGAAGAACCCCGTACCGTAAGGTGCGGGGTTTTTTGCTTTGGGTTTTCCTCTCCCGCAGGAAGAGGGCATCAAACCGCACTCCACGTTACAATAAACTCCGCTATCCCATCCACATCATTTAAATCCAACTGCGGAACCTCAAGCGGCAATACAACATCACCGGCCACCGCAATCACATGCTCATCAAGCGTTAACTCGCTAACATCATGCCCGGCATCGCTTCGGAACAGCAGGATCTTAGGTACAGCCTCATGCTTAAACCCCTCGACCAGCACCAGATCCAGTCTGGAATGATCCATCCGGCTGACCAGATAAGCCAGATCCAGCGGTGCCTCATCTGGCGTTTCTGTCATTAATGCCCAGCGCTGATTGCTTGCCACGATTGTCTGCGCGGCACCCGCTTTACGCAGCTCATAGCTGTCTTTTCCCGGTTTATCGACATCCATGTTATGGTGCGTATGCTTAATCAATCCGGGGCGAATACCTTTCGCACACAGTGCGGGTATTAGTTTCTTCAGCAGCGTGGTTTTCCCTGTGCCGCTCCATGCGGAAATAGCTAAAACGGGGATCATCTCTTCTCCTGCATCCTCTGCAAATCTTCACTCGTATTCACGTTCACAAAAGCCGATTTGAAATCGCTAAAATCAACAGGATGGCCGCCAGACTGGCGCATAAACACCATCACTCTGCGTTCTCCCGCCGCCAGATACGCCTCCAGAGAAGACACTAGCGAGCGGTGCATTAAGGCAATAGCAGGATGGTCGCGCTCGCCGTCATGTACCCAAACCACGGATGCTGTGCCACGAAGCTGAACCAGACGCTCAACGAGACAGGATGGAATAAACGGGGTATCGCAGGGACAGAACAGAAACCACTCACCGTTCGACTGCTGCATCACTGAGAGCATACCGGCCAGCGGCCCCGGGTAATCCTCAATATTATCCTGATACACGGCATACCCGCTGTGCTGATACGTGTCGATATGCCTGTTAGCACTGATGGCCAGGGTTGTCACCTGGCCGGCGAGCGTATCAGCGACACATTGCCATAAGGGTTTGCCATTCAGGAGCTGGAGCCCCTTATCTTTCCCTCCCATCCGCGTTGCTCTGCCACCTGCCAGAACGACCCCAATGATTTCCTGGCTAAGATTCACGAATATCGCCTCTTTTATTGTGGGATTGACCCTGCTAACGTGTCACTCTAAATGAAAGGAGCACCACCATGAAATGTAAACGTCTGAATGAAGTTATTGAACTCCTCCAGCCAGCCTGGCAAAAAGAGCCAGAGCTTAATCTGATGCAATTCTTGCAGAAACTGGCAAAAGAGTCAGGTTTTGACGGCGAACTGGCAGACCTTTCTGATGACATCCTGATCTACCACCTCAAAATGCGCGATTCTGCCAAAGATGCTGTTATTCCTGGTATTCAGAAGGATTATGAGGAAGATTTTAAAACGGCGCTGCTGCGCGCCCGTGGCGTAATTAAAGAGTAAAAGCTTGTAAGCGGAGCCACCGAAATCGCCACAAGATGATATCCTGAATCATTCGTATAATTTCCGGATGATCGGATGAACGACCAGGCTTTTACTTTCCAGACATTACACCCGGATACCATTATGGATGCCCTGTTTGAACAGGGCATTCGTGTGGATTCGGGGTTAACGCCTTTAAATAGCTACGAAAACCGTGTCTATCAATTCCAGGATGAGGATCGTCAGCGCTTTGTCGTGAAGTTCTATCGGCCTGAACGTTGGACCGCAGAACAAATTCAGGAAGAGCATCAGTTTGCTCACGATCTGCTGGATGACGATGTCCCGGTTGCCGCACCGATAAAATTCAACAACCAAACGCTGCTGACGCATGAAGGCTTTTATTACGCTGTATTCCCAAGCCTGGGTGGCCGCCAGTTTGAAGCGGATAATATCGATCAAATGGAGTGGGTTGCCCGCTATCTGGGTCGCATTCACCAGACGGGAAGAAAAACGGCATTCACAGCCCGACCGACGATCGGTATTCAGGAATATCTTATCGAGCCGCGCCAGGTATTCGAAACCTCTGCACTGATCCCCACTGGGCTAAAGGCTGATTTCCTCAGCGCCACCGATAAACTTATTGCTGCGGTAAAAACCTGCTGGCGCGATGATATTTCCGTCCTGCGCCTGCACGGCGATTGTCACGCCGGAAATATACTCTGGCGCGATGGCCCGCTGTTTGTCGATCTTGATGATGCGCGCATGGGGCCCGCGGTTCAGGACCTGTGGATGCTGATGAATGGCGACAAAGCCGAGCAACGCATGCAGCTTGAAACCATTATTGAAGCCTATGAAGAATTTAGCCCGTTTAATTCAGACGAAATTGCCCTGATTGAACCTTTACGTGCGATGCGTTTTGTATATTATCTCGCGTGGTTAATCAGGCGTTGGGACGATCCCGCATTTCCCCGTAATTTCCCGTGGCTTACCGGGGAAGATTACTGGCGCAGCCAGATATCTACATTCACTGAGCAGGTTAAGGTTCTTCAGGAACCCCCGCTGCAATTAACGCCGATGTATTAATAGGACACACCCAGGAGAGAGTTAATCATGAAAAAAATTTGGCTGGCGCTGGCAGGTATGATTCTGGCATTTAGCGCTTCTGCTGCACAATTTACCGATGGCAAACAGTACACTACGCTGGAGAAGCCGGTTGCTGGCGAGCCACAGGTTCTGGAGTTCTTCTCGTTCTACTGCCCGCACTGCTACCAGTTCGAAGAAGTGCTGCATGTTTCTGACAACGTGAAGAAAAAGCTGCCGGAAGGCACCAAAATGACTAAGTACCACGTTGAGTTCCTGGGCCCATTGGGTAAAGACCTGACTCAGGCGTGGGCGGTTGCGATGGCACTGGGCGTGGAAGATAAGATCACTGCCCCAATGTTTGAAGCCGTGCAGAAAACCCAGACCGTTCAGACCACAGCGGATATCCGTAAAGTGTTCGTTGATGCCGGTGTGAAAGGGGAAGAGTATGACGCCGCGTGGAATAGCTTTGTGGTGAAATCTCTGGTTGCTCAGCAGGAAAAAGCGGCGTCTGACCTGCAGCTTCAGGGCGTTCCGGCGATGTTCGTTAACGGTAAATATCAGCTGAACATGCAGGGCATGGACACCAGCAGCATGGATATTTTCGTTCAGCAGTATGCTGACACCGTGAAATACCTGGTTGAGAAAAAGTAAGTTCTTAGAGATGAAAACGCCGGTCACTGACCGGCGTTTTTGTATGAAGATTTAATGCTGTCTATCTGCTCGTCTTTTTCTTTCCAGAGTGTATTAAGCCACTGCTGGAAACGACGTTTGAAATTTTTATCGTTAACGTAGTCGCCATGCAGTTCGGCATCGACGGGAACTAAATTCACCCGCACAACAATGTGTGTCAGCTTGCCGCTGAGCATATCGAAGAACGGGGTGTTATCGTTCTTCGGGTAGCAGAGCGTGACGTTGAGTAACTTATCGAACTGAGCACCCAGTACATTAAGCGCCATCGCAATGCCCGCCGCCTTTGGCGGCAGCAGGTTTTGATACGGGGAGCGTGTTTGCTGACGTTTCTCTTCCGTAAACCGGGAGCCTTCCACAAAGTTCACAATGGTTGTTGGATGCGCGCGAAACTTTTCGCAGGAACGGCGGGTGGTCTCTACATCCTTACCACGACGCTCCGGATGACGAAGCAAATAGCTGCGCGAATAGCGTTTCATAAACGGCATATCGAGCGCCCAGCAGGCCAGCCCAATAAAAGGTACCCAGGCAAGTTGTTGCTTGAGGAAGTATTTATTCATCGGGATGTGTTTGCGGAAAAGCACGCATAACACCACGATGTCGGCCCAGCTGTGATGATTACAAATCAGCAGATACCAGTTCTTTTTATTGAGGTTCTCCAGTCCTTCGACATCCCACTTCAGATGCGGGTTCAGACACAACAGGATCGCCAGCCCTTCACACCAACAGTACATCATGAAGTTACAAAACGCTGACACGGCTCGCCACACCGAGGGCACAGGCAGCAGCAGTTTAATGATCCCGGCGATGATGATCGGCACGGAACAGGCGATCGTCACCAGAATAGTTAAAATGATGCTTAACAGTAAGGTTATTGCAGCGAGCAATCTCGACATGATGAGTTTTTTCAGGTGGTTAGCGGTAAGAGCGCGGCCGACACGTCGGCGCTGGGCGCTGATTTTACCAGAAAAACAACAAAGTATTGGCGCTTTCACGCCGTCATTTGACCGCTTTTACCCTGATGCAGAAGATTTCTCTAATATTGCGCACTAATCAGGACTTATATCCACATAGACTAAATTGCCATCAGTAAGCTGTTTTTATGTGATGCGCTTAATTAACAGTATGATATTTAATGATTTATTATCAGTATTGATCTGCAATGGCTGTCTGTTTTTCATTTGAAGTGAAAATATTCACAAACTTATCCACAGTTTGATTTTTGCGAGCGATCCTCACGATCGCAAAATCTTTTTCTGTATCGGGACTGAATAACTGATGTTTTCATCCTTATGTGGCATCCTTTACGCATAAATTGATTAAAGGCACGGACATTATGGTTCAGATCCCAGAAAACCCACTTATTCTCGTCGATGGCTCATCTTACCTGTATCGGGCATACCATGCGTTTCCTCCTCTGACCAATAGCGCAGGGGAACCTACCGGCGCAATGTACGGCGTGCTGAATATGCTGCGCAGCCTGATCCTTCAGTATCAGCCAACCCATGCGGCAGTCGTTTTTGATGCGAAAGGCAAAACCTTCCGCGATGAGTTGTTCGAGCATTACAAATCCCACCGTCCGCCTATGCCTGACGATCTACGTGCGCAAATTGAGCCGCTGCACGCCATGGTGAAAGCGATGGGCCTGCCGCTGCTGGCTGTCTCTGGCGTGGAAGCCGACGACGTCATCGGTACGCTGGCGCGAGAAGCAGAAAAAATGGGTCGTCCGGTACTGATCAGCACCGGTGATAAAGATATGGCACAGTTGGTGACGCCAGGCATCACCCTGATTAACACTATGACCAATACCATTCTGGGGCCAGAAGAGGTGGTCACTAAGTATGGTGTGCCGCCGGAACTGATTATCGACTTCCTTGCCTTGATGGGCGACTCCTCGGATAACATTCCTGGTGTGCCCGGCGTCGGTGAAAAAACCGCGCAGGCGTTGCTTCAGGGTCTGGGTGGGTTGGATACGCTTTACGCCGAATCAGACAAAATTGCAGGCCTCTCCTTCCGTGGCGCAAAAACCATGGCCGGCAAACTGGAAGAGAACAAAGAGGTGGCTTATCTCTCTTATAAGCTGGCAACAATTAAAACCGATGTCGAACTGGAACTGGGCTGTGAGCAGCTGGAAGTGCAACAGCCTTCTGCTGACGAATTGCTGAACCTGTTTAAGAAATACGAATTCAAGCGCTGGACCACTGACGTGGAAGCGGGTAAATGGCTGCAGGCGAAAGGGGCCAAACCTGCTGCAAAGCCAAAAGAGACGATTGTCGTTGATGCCGAAGAGCAGGCAGAAGAAGAAGCCACAGTCCTCTCCTTCGATAACTACGAAACCATTCTTGAAGAGTCGCAGCTGATCGCCTGGATCGAGAAACTGAAAAAGGCACCGGTGTTTGCCTTTGATACCGAAACTGACAGCCTCGATAATATCTCTGCCAACATGGTGGGTCTGTCCTTTGCAACAGAGCCGGGTATGGCAGCCTATGTGCCTGTGGCGCACGATTATCTGGATGCACCAGAGCAGATCTCTCGCGAACGCGTGCTTGAGCTGCTGAAGCCGATTCTGGAAGACGAAAAGGCGCTGAAGGTCGGGCAAAACCTCAAGTATGACCGCGGTATTCTGCAAAACTACGGCATTGAACTGCGCGGGATTGCCTTCGACACCATGCTCGAATCCTATATTCTGGACAGCGTCGCGGGTCGTCATGATATGGATTCCTTATCTGACCGCTGGCTCAAGCACAAAACCATCACCTTTGAAGAGATTGCCGGTAAAGGAAAAAATCAGCTCACCTTTAACCAGATAGCTCTCGAAGAAGCAGGGCGCTACGCGGCGGAAGATGCCGACGTTACGCTGCAGCTGCATCTGAAAATGTGGCCGAAACTGCAGAAGCATGAAGGTCCGCTCAACGTGTTCCAGCATATCGAAATGCCGCTGGTTCCCGTGTTGTCGCGTATTGAACGCAACGGCGTAAAAATCGACCCTACGGTGCTGCATAACCACTCCGGAGAGTTGGCACAGCGTCTGACCGAGCTTGAGCAGAAAGCCCATGAGCTTGCAGGCGAGCCGTTTAACCTCTCTTCACCGAAACAGTTGCAAACCATCCTGTTTGAAAAACAGGGCATCAAGCCGCTGAAGAAAACCCCTGGCGGTGCGCCATCCACCTCTGAAGAGGTGCTGGAAGAACTGGCACTGGATTACCCGCTGCCAAAAGTGATCCTGCAGTACCGTGGTCTCGCGAAGCTGAAGTCTACTTATACCGACAAGCTCCCGCTGATGATCAACCCGAAAACGGGCCGGGTGCATACGTCATATCATCAGGCGGTTGCGGCAACCGGTCGACTCTCGTCAACCGATCCAAACCTGCAGAACATCCCGGTGCGTAATGAAGAGGGGCGTCGCATTCGCCAGGCCTTTATTGCACCTGATGACTACCTGATTGTCTCGGCTGACTACTCGCAAATTGAGTTGCGCATTATGGCGCACCTGTCCCGTGACAAAGGCCTGCTGACGGCATTTGCGGAAGGGAAAGATATTCACCGGGCGACCGCAGCGGAAGTGTTCGGTTTGCCGCTGGACAGCGTGACAAACGAGCAGCGCCGCAGCGCAAAAGCGATCAACTTCGGTCTGATCTACGGTATGAGCGCTTTCGGCCTTTCACGCCAGCTCAACATCCCGCGTAAAGAGTCGCAGAAGTATATGGATCTCTACTTCGAACGTTACCCGGGCGTGCTGGAGTACATGGAACGCACTCGCGCTCAGGCGAAAGAGAAAGGTTACGTTGAAACCCTGGATGGCCGCCGTCTTTATCTTCCGGACATCAAATCCAGCAACGCGGCGCGCCGCGCTGGCGCAGAACGTGCCGCGATCAACGCCCCGATGCAGGGAACTGCAGCAGACATCATCAAGCGTGCAATGATTGCCGTGGATGCCTGGCTGGAGAAAGAGAAGCCGCGCGTGAAAATGATCATGCAGGTACACGATGAACTGGTGTTTGAAGTGCATAAAGACGATCTCGACACCGTGTCGAAAAAGATCCACGAACTGATGGAAAGCAGCATGACGCTTGACGTGCCGTTGCTGGTGGAAGTGGGGAGTGGTGAAAACTGGGATCAGGCTCACTAACGGTTCTGTGAATAACGCGCTTTTTATGTAAGTTAGCAACATAACCACGTGCGTTTTGTGACGATCATTAGAATTCCCTATGTAAAGAATGAAAAAAAACTACAAAAAGTGCTTTTTCTGCAGCAAAAAAAGGGGTAGAGTTATCGACGTAGGGTACAGAGGTAAGATGTTCTATCTTTCAGACCTTTTACTTCACGTAATCGGATTTGGCTGAATATTTTAGCCGCCCCAGTCAGTAATGACTGGGGCGTTTTTTATTGTGGCAAAGAAAAGTTCATGTAAAAAAAAGCGCGGGCATTGCCGCGCTCAGTATTACTCTTCTTCCGCTTCTGTCGCGGGTTCCAGCTCGTTAAACCAGCTATCAAGCTTCTGGCGCAGCTTGTCTACACCCTGTTTTTTCAGCGAAGAGAAAGGCTCCACCTGAACATCGCCATTGAAGGCCAGTACCGCTTCGCGAACCATATTCACCTGCGCTTTACGCGCACCGCTTGCCAGCTTATCGGCTTTTGTCAGCAGCACCAGCACGGCAATATCGCTTGCGACGGCCCAGTCGATCATCTGCTGATCGAGATCTTTCAGCGGATGGCGAATGTCCATCAGCACCACCAGACCTTTCAGGCACATGCGTTTTTCCAGGTATTCGCCCAGCGCACGTTGCCATTTGATCTTCATCTCTTCAGGCACCTGCGCATAACCATATCCCGGCAAGTCGACCAGGCGTTTGCCTTCAGCCACTTCAAAGAGGTTGATCAGCTGGGTACGGCCAGGCGTTTTTGAGGTGCGCGCCAGGTTCTTCTGATTGGTCAGCGTATTCAGGGCGCTGGATTTCCCCGCATTGGAGCGGCCAGCAAAAGCCACTTCAATACCGGTATCAGAAGGCAGGTGGCGAATATCGGGCGCACTGGTGACAAAATGCGTCTGTTGGTAGTTCCAGGTAGTCACGTGGTCGTCTCCAAAATCGTAATCTGGGGGGGATTATACCCGAATGCCAACAAAAGGCTTTTCTCATTACACAGAGCTTGCAGGGGAAAGCCCGCACTTGTGTGAGAGATCGGCTCATCATGCTATGGGAGATTTAAGAGAATTCGCAGGTGTCAAAAAAGTCAAACTGTTTTAAATCATAAGCTTATTTCCGGGTAATTGTCTGAAAATCTCTTTTTGCACCGTTTCGTTGCTTGTTAGTTTAAGCGAACAAGGTAAAGTATGCGTCAGGGCGAGGAAGCCAACAGGAATTCGACTTAAGGATTAGGGTCAGGAGCGCCAGGAGGCGAAGACGCAGGACAGTCAGGACGACCGGCGCCTGGAGGCGTTTTAAAAGGAAAGGGAACCGTACACGGACGGTATCAGCCAAGGGATAAACAGGGTTTGTTGTTGGTAAACATGGAATGTCTGACCCGCTAAGGGTTGTGAGTCAGGAAAAAAGGCGACAGATTGCTCTGTCGCCTTTTTTCTTTGCTTGCTTTCTGCTAGATTTCGCCGCAATTCTATACTGAAGAAAACGACTTAAAGACAAAACATCATGAAAAAACCAACCTCCGCAGCGGGTGCTAAACGCCCTGCGAAAGCACGCCGCAAAACGCGCGAAGAACTGAACCAGGAAGCGCGCGATCGCAAACGCGATAAAAAACATCGTGGCCATGCTGCGGGAAGCCGTGCGAACGGCGGTGGTGCAGCGGGCGCTTCTGCAAAAGGCAAACAGCAGAAAGATCCTCGTATCGGCAGTAAAACTCCCATTCCACTGGGCGTGACAGACACCCCGGTCACTAAGCAGCACAAACCAAAGAGCGAGAAACCTATGCTTTCACCGCAGGCTGAGCTGGATTTGCTGGAGAACGATGAGCGCCTGGACGCGCTGCTGGAACGTCTTGAAGAGGGTGAAACCCTGACCGCTGAAGAGCAGTCATGGGTGGATGCCAAACTGGACCGCATTGATGAGCTGATGCAGAAGCTGGGTCTGTCTTATGACGACGAAGACGACGAAGAAGAAGATGAAAAGCAGGAAGATATGATGCGTCTTCTGAAGGGTGGAAACTAACATTTGCACCCGGCAGGTACGATAGTCCTGCTTATAACCCTTCCGGTTATATGTTATCTGGTGTGGTTATTCGTTAAACTACGGCGGTTGTCGCGGCGACAGAAGTGGCTGCGCACCCGAATGATGGTCCGCAACGGGGCCAGAACGGGCCGCCGTATACGAACGCGACACCAACGGAAGGAGTGAGCATGTCAGCACCAACTATCGACTGGGATTTGGCCCTAATCCAGAAATATAACTATTCCGGGCCGCGTTATACGTCATACCCCACTGCGCTGGAGTTCTCCGATGCCTTCGGCGAGGCGGATTTTCAGCAGGCTGTTGCGCGCTATCCTGAGCGCCCGCTGTCGCTCTACGTCCATATTCCGTTCTGCCACAAGCTCTGCTACTTCTGCGGCTGCAATAAAATCGTTACCCGTCAGCAGCATAAAGCCGATCAGTATCTCGATGCGCTCGAACAGGAAATTCTTCACCGCGCACCGCTGTTTAAAGGGCGTCACGTCAGCCAGCTTCATTGGGGCGGCGGCACGCCAACCTACCTGAATAAAGCGCAAATCACGCGTTTGATGACGCTTTTACGCAGCCACTTTAATTTTAACGACGATGCTGAAATCTCGATCGAGGTTGACCCGCGTGAAATTGAGCTGGATGTCCTGGATCACTTACGCGCGGAAGGCTTCAATCGTCTGAGCATGGGCGTGCAGGATTTCAACAAAGAGGTCCAGCGTCTGGTGAACCGCGAGCAGGACGAAGAGTTTATCTTTGCCTTGCTCAATCATGCGCGTGAAATCGGCTTTACATCGACCAATATTGACCTGATTTACGGCCTGCCAAAACAGACGCCAGAGAGCTTCGCCTTCACGCTGAAGCGTGTGGCCGAGCTTAACCCGGACCGCCTGAGCGTCTTTAACTATGCGCACCTGCCGACGTTGTTTGCCGCCCAGCGTAAAATCAAAGATGCGGATCTCCCTTCTGCTCAGCAGAAACTGGATATCCTGCAGGAAACCATTACTTCGCTGACCGAGACCGGCTATCAGTTTATCGGTATGGATCACTTTGCTCGTCCGGATGACGAACTGGCGATCGCCCAGCGAGAAGGGGTGCTGCACCGCAACTTCCAGGGATACACCACGCAGGGCGATACCGATCTGCTCGGTCTGGGCGTCTCCGCGATAAGCATGATGGGCGACTGCTACGCGCAGAACCAGAAAGAGCTGAAGCTGTATTATCAGCAGGTGGATGAAACCGGCAACGCCCTGTGGCGCGGCATTGCGTTAACCCGTGATGACTGTATCCGTCGCGATGTGATCAAGGCGCTTATCTGCAACTTCCGTCTCGAATTCAGCGATGTTGAGACGCAGTGGGATCTGCACTTCAGGGATTACTTCGCGGAAGATCTGAAGCTTCTGGCACCGCTGGCGAAAGATGGGCTGGTGGAGGTGTCGGAGAGTGCCGTTGAGGTCACGCCGAAGGGGCGTCTGTTGATTCGTAACATCTGTATGTGCTTTGACGCGTATCTGCGCCAGAAGGCGCGCATGCAGCAGTTCTCGCGGGTAATTTAAGTAGCAAAAGCACTAAATGTAGGCCGGGTAAGCGAAGCGCCACCCGGCTTTTTATCGCCAACTCGCTAGCTAAACAGCCCCACCAGCGCCGCACACAAAACAGCCGCAACGGCGGTTTGTGGCGTGTGGCTTTCAACGGCTCCGCTAGAGAGCATATTTACCAAAGTTTCCAGCATGATCGACACCCTCAATTTCCGGGCACGATCATACAAAACTCATCAGAACAGTAAAGCGCAAAATAACGGCAATTTGCGCTCAATTAATAACCTTTACACTTCGGGTAAGATTACTCCATTCCCAGCTCTTTAAGCTTGCGCGTCAGGGTATTACGCCCCCATCCCAACAGGCGGGCGGCTTCCTGCTTATGGCCTTGCGTATGACGAAGCGCGGTGGTCAACAACGTACGTTCCATCTCTGGCTGGGCTTCAGACAACAAGTTTTGATGACCGGAACGCAGCGCGCGGTCGGCCCATTGTGCCAGCAGCGTCGCCCAGCTGTCCGGCAACGCGTGACCGGTACTGCTCTCAGGCGCGGTCGCTTCAAACAGTTCGGCCGGTAAATCCTGAATTAACACTTCCTGCCCGGCAGCCATCACGGTTAACCAGCGACAGGTATTCTCCAGCTGACGCACGTTGCCAGGCCACGCCAGACGCGTCAGGGCGGCATCGGTTTCCGGGTGAAGCTGCTTGGCTTCCACCCCCAGCTCGCGGGCGGCCACCTGCAGGAAATGTCGCGCCAGGCGGGGAATATCTTCCCGGCGCTCACGCAGCGGCGGCAGATGAACGCGAATCACGTTCAGGCGATGGAATAAATCCTCACGGAATTTGCCTTCCTGTACGCGTTGCTCCAGGTTCTGGTGCGTCGCGGCGATAATGCGCACGTCCACCTTCACCGGCGCGTAGCCGCCCACGCGATAAAACTGCCCGTCGGCCAGCACGCGCAACAGGCGGGTCTGAACATCCAGCGGCATATCGCCGATCTCGTCCAGGAAAAGCGTCCCGCCATCAGCCTGTTCGAAGCGCCCCTGGCGAATGGTATTCGCGCCGGTAAACGCCCCCTTCTCGTGGCCGAACAGCTCGGACTCAATCAAATCTTTTGGGATCGCGGCCATATTCAGGGCGATAAACGGCGCTTTTGCTCGCGGGCTGTGGCGATGCAAGGCATGCGCCACAAGCTCTTTACCGGTTCCCGACTCACCGTTGATCAGCACGCTGATGGATGAACGCGACAGACGGCCAATAATGCGAAACACATCCTGCATCGCCGGCGCTTCGCCGATGATGTCGGTGGTAGGCCCAAAATCGGGCGCGTGGCGCGGCTGTTGCTGCTCCTGGTAGTGGCTAATCGCACGCTCAACCAGTGCCACCGCCTCATCGATATCAAACGGTTTGGGCAGATAATCGAACGCCCCTTGCTGATAGGCACTCACAGCGGCATCCAGATCGGAGTGTGCCGTCATTATGATGACCGGAAGCATAGGGTGGCGTTGTTTGATCTGCTTTAAAAGCGCCAGCCCGTCCATGCCTGGCATGCGAATATCCGAAAGCAGAACGTCTGGCGTTTTGGTAGTGAGTGCATCGAGCACGTCGCTACCGCTCTCAAACGTCGTGCAGCTTAATCCTGCCCCTGTGAGCGCGCGTTCAAGCACCCAACGGATGGAGCTATCGTCATCGACTACCCAGACTATCCCTCGTTGCATAAACGTCACCTTTATTTTTTAATCGGCAGGAAAACCGAAAACTCGGTATGTCCCGGCCAACTGGTAAATTCAATTTTTCCGGAGTGCTGATCGATCAAGCTGCGGGCGATAGATAAGCCCAGGCCGGTCCCGCCTTCGCGACCGCTGACCATCGGATAAAACAGAGTGTCCTGAAGATGGGAGGGAATACCGGGCCCGTTATCCTCGACGTCGATGCGCGCCGCCAGCCGATAGCGCACGCCGTGTAAGGTGAGCTGGAAGGCGGTACGGGTACGTAAAATAATCTCGCCCCCTTCCGGTCCCAGCGCCTGCAGGGCATTACGCACGATATTCAACAGGACCTGCTCAATTTGATCCGGGTCATGCGCCAGTTCCGGCAGGCTGGGGTCGTAATCACGCACCAGCGTGACGTTCTCCGGCAGTTCCATCGAGACGAGTTTCACGACGCGTTCAGCCACCTTATGAATGCTTTCCGTAACATGCATTCCCGGCTGTTGCGGCCCCAGAAGACGGTCAACCAGATTACGCAGACGGTCCGCCTGCTCAATGATGACGTTGGTGTACTCCGCCAGCGCAGGATCGGGTAACGCCTTGGTCAGAAGCTGCGCCGCACCGCGTAACCCACCCAGCGGGTTTTTGATTTCATGCGCCAGACCACGCACCAGGTCACGGGCGGCAATTTGCTGCGCATGCTGGAGCTGCTCCTGGCTCAGGCGACGCTGATTATCCATCGGCGCCATTTCAAGCAGGATCATCCCTTCAGGAAGTCGTTGCGCAGTCAGCGACAGAATATGCGAGCGCCCGTCGATCACCAGCGTCACTTCGTTATCGGTAAACCCCTGGCCGGCCTGCAAACTTTCCTGCATCAGGCCAATATTCAGCGAAAAATAGCTCAGGAGTTCCGGAAGCGGGGTACCAAACAGTTTCCGCGCGCTTTGGGCCAGCAGCTGCTGCGCCGCCGGGTTGGCGTAATGAACGGCCAGCTCGTCGTCAACCAGCAAGATACTGTTAATTAAAGAATTGAGGATCTGCCCAGCATCGGGCAGCGTGCCAGTTGCCATTCAGCAGTCTCCTGGAGTCGTTGCACTGTTTTAGTGCAGTATAGCTTTTTCGGCGTAAAAAGCGCGTGAGATCAGGTTGTTGGTGGAGAAAAAAGCCCATCCGGAGATGGGCTAAAAGTTTCCACGGCAACTACTCCCGGCGCTTGTCACGCCGGGTAAAACAACTTAATTAAACGCTGTAGTACAGTTCGAACTCAACCGGGTGTGGCGTCATGCGCACGCGGTCGTTCTCTTCGGTACGCAGGGCGATGTAAGCATCGATAGCGTCGTCAGTGAACACGCCGCCCGCCGTCAGGAACTCACGGTCTGCGTCCAGCGCCTGCAGGGCTTCTTCCAGAGAGCCAGCAACCTGTGGGATCTCTTTCGCTTCTTCTGGCGGCAGGTCGTACAGGTTTTTGTCCATCGCTTCGCCTGGGTGGATCTTGTTCTTGATACCGTCCAGACCGGCCATCAGCAGTGCTGCGAAGCACAGGTATGGGTTAGCCGCTGGGTCCGGGAAGCGAACTTCGATACGACGCGCTTTAGGAGACGCCACCACCGGGATACGGATAGAAGCAGAACGGTTACGCGCAGAGTAAGCCAGCATGACTGGTGCTTCGTAGCCCGGGACCAGACGCTTGTAGGAGTTCGTGGTTGGGTTCGCCAGGGCGTTGATCGCTTTAGCGTGTTTGATAACGCCGCCAATGTAGTACAGCGCCTGCTCAGACAGACCAGCATATTTGTCGCCAGAGAACAGGTTGGTGCCGTTCTTGGACAGAGACATGTGGCAGTGCATACCGGAACCGTTATCGCCAAACATCGGTTTTGGCATGAAGGTCGCGGTTTTACCGAAACGGTGCGCAACGTTATGCACAACGTATTTGTAGATCTGAATTTCGTCCGCTTTTTTGGTCATGGTGTTGAAGCGGGTAGCCACTTCGTTCTGACCCGCAGTCGCGACTTCGTGGTGGTGAGCTTCAACCACCAGGCCCATTTCTTCCATCACCAGACACATGGTGGAACGGATGTCCTGTGCAGAATCGACCGGTGGAACCGGGAAGTAACCGCCTTTCACGCCTGGACGGTGACCTTTGTTACCACCTTCGTATTTGGTGGAGGAGTTCCATGCACCTTCGATGTCGTCGATTGCTACGTGGGAGCCAGAAATAGAGGCACCGAAACGAATGTCATCGAACAGGAAGAACTCTGGCTCTGGCCCGAACAGCACGGTATCCGCGATGCCGGTAGAACGCAGGTACTCTTCAGCGCGTTTAGCGATAGAACGTGGGTCGCGGTCGTAGCCCTGCAGCGTGCCTGGCTCGAGGATGTCGCAACGGATGATCAGGGTTGGTTCTTCGAAGAACGGATCAATGACCGCGGTGGTTGCATCTGGCATCAGAACCATGTCGGATTCGTTAATGCCTTTCCAGCCACCAATGGAGGAGCCGTCAAACATTTTGCCTTCTTCAAAGAATTCGGCGTTCACCTGATGAGCAGGGATTGTGACGTGCTGTTCTTTACCTTTGGTATCAGTGAAGCGCAGATCAACAAACTTCACTTCATGTTCGTTCAGCATCGTCAAAACGTGTTCAGCGGACATACTTAACTCTCCAGATTGGTCATTGTCGTCGTGGTAACGAGGTCTTCAATTTCTGTTTGTACTGGCCGTGTGCCATGTATTTTTATAAAGCGAAATCTGTGCCAACTTTTAAAACACCCCAAAAAGGCGTTATCATGCGCACCATAGTGCAAAAGGGCTGCACCACAATGGATTTGTTGCACCAGTATAGTGCTTCAATGTGAACATTGAGCACCATATTGGTGCAATTTACGTTAAAGTGCCCTTTTACCGCTCCGTGAAAGCGATCACAAAGCATCTCTGCAATACTTGTTTGCGGGGGATGTTTGTGATCCTGTTTTGTAGTGCGATTAATCCGTGTACAATAACGCGCTATTTCTAAATGCCTGAGGCAAAGTTGTGATCGAAAATTTGCGTAACATCGCCATCATCGCGCACGTAGACCATGGTAAAACTACCCTGGTTGACAAGCTGCTGCAGCAATCCGGTACGTTTGATGCGCGTGCCGAAACCCAAGAACGCGTGATGGACTCCAACGATTTGGAGAAAGAGCGTGGGATTACCATCCTCGCGAAAAACACCGCGATTAAATGGAATGACTACCGTATCAACATCGTTGATACCCCAGGGCACGCCGACTTCGGTGGTGAAGTTGAACGTGTAATGTCCATGGTAGACTCCGTTCTGCTGGTCGTTGACGCAATGGATGGCCCAATGCCACAGACGCGCTTCGTGACCAAAAAAGCTTTCGCCCATGGTCTGAAGCCAATCGTTGTTATCAACAAAGTTGACCGTCCTGGCGCGCGTCCTGACTGGGTTGTTGACCAGGTCTTCGACCTGTTCGTTAACCTCGACGCGACCGACGAGCAGCTGGACTTCCCTATCGTTTACGCGTCTGCGCTGAACGGTATCGCTGGTCTGGACCATGAAGACATGGCTGAAGACATGACCCCGCTGTATCAGGCGATTGTTGACCGTGTTCCTGCGCCAAACGTTGACCTGGACGGCACCCTGCAGATGCAGATCTCCCAGCTCGACTACAACAACTACGTTGGCGTCATCGGCATTGGTCGTATCAAGCGCGGTAAAGTGAAGCCTAACCAGCAGGTCACTATCATCGATAGCGAAGGCAAAACCCGTAACGGTAAAGTCGGTAAAGTTCTGACTCACCTGGGTCTTGAGCGTATCGAGAGCGACATCGCGGAAGCGGGCGACATCATCGCGATCACCGGTCTGGGCGAGCTGAACATCTCCGACACCATCTGCGATCCGCAGAACGTCGAAGCGCTGCCTGCTCTGTCCGTTGATGAACCAACCGTATCCATGTTCTTCAACGTCAACACCTCTCCGTTCTGTGGCAAAGAAGGTAAATTCGTTACCTCTCGTCAGATCCTTGACCGCCTGAACAAAGAGCTGGTGCACAACGTTGCGCTGCGCGTTGAAGAAACTCAGGATGCTGACGCATTCCGCGTTTCGGGTCGTGGCGAGCTGCACCTGTCAGTCCTGATCGAAAACATGCGTCGTGAAGGTTTCGAGATGGCGGTTTCCCGTCCGAAAGTTATCTTCCGCGAAATCGACGGCCGTAAACAAGAGCCGTTTGAGAACGTAACGCTGGACGTTGAAGAGCAGCACCAGGGTTCTGTTATGCAGGCACTGGGCGAGCGTAAAGGCGACCTGAAAAACATGAATCCAGATGGCAAAGGCCGCGTACGTCTCGACTACGTGATCCCAAGCCGTGGCCTGATCGGCTTCCGTTCTGAGTTCATGACCATGACCTCCGGTACCGGTCTGCTGTACTCCACCTTCAGCCACTACGACGACGTGCGTCCGGGCGAAGTGGGCCAGCGTAACAACGGCGTGCTGATCTCCAACGGTCAAGGTAAAGCGGTTGCGTTCGCGCTGTTCGGTCTGCAGGATCGCGGTAAGCTGTTCCTGGGTCACGGTGCAGAAGTTTACGAAGGCCAGATCATCGGTATTCACAGTCGTTCTAACGACCTGACCGTAAACTGCCTGACCGGTAAGAAACTGACCAACATGCGTGCGTCCGGTACTGACGAAGCAACGGTTCTGGTTCCACCGATCAAGATGACTCTGGAGCAGGCTCTGGAATTCATCGATGATGACGAACTGGTCGAAGTGACTCCACAGTCAATTCGTATCCGTAAACGTCACCTGACTGAGAACGATCGTAAACGTGCAATGCGCGGTGCGAAAGAAGAGTAATACAGTCAATCTGTAGGCCGGGTAAGCGTGCGCGCCTCCCGGCAACTAAAAAGCCGCTGATTTCTCAGCGGCTTTTTTATTAGAACGAGTACCGTAACCCCAGGCGAATTCGGTACTGCTCGCGGTTGTAATCATTCCATCTGTCCAGCCACTGAAGTTCGAGGTACGGCAGCCAGTTTCTGTCGATCTTATAGCTGAATTTATTGGTGATTTCCCAGTGATGGTCTTTGCCATTTTTGCTGTGATAATCATTCACCCGCTGGAAAAAGTGCGGTTCAAACGTGTAGAAAAACGCATCCGTTACTTTGAAATTCCAGTAGTTGGCAAACTCGTGCGTGTCGTTCTTATCCATCTGACCGTTATAGTCCGGCGTATCGTAATTGTTATGGTTATAGCGATAGCGGAAGGTCAGGTTAAACCAGTCGATAAATTTATAGTTGGTGTCCAGATAGACCGCACCACCCGAACCGGCGCTGCTGTCATTAATCAATCCGCCGGGCTGGAAGGTGAGTTTGTCGGTGGGTTTAAAGAGCGGATACCATCCCTCTATTTCGTTATAGCTGTGCTTCAGCTCATCCCATTTCCCCACGTTATAGGCATTGGTGAACATC
The DNA here is from genome assembly GCF_056673325.1 of Enterobacter cloacae complex sp. HYC080_NIDB. Classification (NCBI taxonomy): domain Bacteria; kingdom Pseudomonadati; phylum Pseudomonadota; class Gammaproteobacteria; order Enterobacterales; family Enterobacteriaceae; genus Enterobacter; species Enterobacter cloacae complex sp. HYC080_NIDB. The sequence goes on from NZ_CP114212.1 coordinate 40,864, forward strand.
AGCCCCGCGCCCATATCAAAGTTATATCCCGCACGCAGGATCACCTCGTGCAGTTCAGAGGCCGTATTGTAAGCTTCGCGGGTTTCGACATAGGCCCCGGCAAATACCGGGCAGGACACAGACGACACGATCAGTACAGTGATGATTCTTTTCATAATTTGTCCATGTATCAGGTACAGAAAGGCCTCCCTCCTGATTAACAGGAAGGACATATTGGCCGGATTTATTGTTATAAAGTGACTGCTGACGCTTTATTGTTGGTAGTTATCTCAGGGGTATTCGCTGATTGTTTTTTCCGTTTTCCAATCTCCTCGATAATAAAGGCGAAGCGCGCTTCGTTGAGTATATAAAACAGTCCCATGGTCACAGCGGCAACGATTGCCAGGCCGCATGGCCAGAGGAAAATAAGCTGACGCAATCCCAGCAGCGTGCCCGCGCTTTGAACGGCATGGGGAACGTAGCCAATCTGGGACAGCATGATGCCGGGCAGGAAGCCAGCGAGGGCGGCGGATATTTTGCGCGAGAAGGTATAACCAGTGTAAACCGACCCTTCGGCGCGGATGCCGGTTTTCCATTCGCCATAATCGACGGTATCCGGCACCAGCGCCCAGTTCAGGCTGTTCACAAACGCCGTGCCGAAGAAGGCCATACAGGAAAACAGCACGAACAGCAGGGAGCTGGTCCCCCAGAAGAAGTTCAGCACGTCACCCACTGCCCACAGTGCCAGCCCACCCAGATACACCGGCTTCTTGCCAAAGCGCTTCACCGCGCCGGGCACCAGAAACACGCCAATCAGAATGCAGCCCATGCTGAAAAAACCCATCCACGACAGCAGATGAAGATCGTTCAGCACGTACTGGGTGTAATAGACCTGAATCGCCAGCTTGATGTTAAACGCGGCGAGGGTACACAGGTTGGCGATGCACAGCACCAGCAGTGGCGGGTTGCGGAAAATCGCGCAGAACGATTTCAGAATGCCGGGCTTATGGTGATCGGGCGTGAGCTCCACGTAGCGCTCTTTCACACCGCTGTAGCACCACCACATGCAGAACAGGCCACCCGTCACAAACACCAGCGCGGCCACCAGATAACCGAGTGAGGGCTGGTGGATGAACAGTGCCTGAATGGGCATAAAGCCCACGGTGCAGAGCAACAGCCCCACCGTCGCGCCGCCCTGACGCCAGGCGGCAAGCTGCGCACGCTCGTTCGGGTTTTTGGTGATGGCCGGAACCATCGCGCCGTAGGAGCAATTCATCAGGCTATAGCACAGGCCAAACAGCATAAAGAGCACCGTGGCGAGCGCCGTTTTCACCGTCAGGCTAAAGTCGTTGGCCATAAACTGCGCCGTCGCGACCAGCGCCACCGGGACGGAGGCGTAGAGAATGAATGGCCGGAATTTTCCCTTCTTACCGATATTCCGCCGGGAGTCCAGCAGCACGCCGGTCAGCATGTCGGTAAACGCGGTGAAGAATTTCGCTACCAGGAAAATAATGCCGCCATAGAACGCGGGCATGCCCAGTTCATCCGTGTAAAACTTCAGCAGATACAGCGTGCCAATACACAGCATCAGGTTCGAGCCAAAATCGCCCATCCCGTAGGCGCACTTCTCACGCAGGCTCAATTTCAGGGTTAACGGATCAATATTATCTCTCATGGTCGATCCTCAGAGCGCCCCGCAGGGCGCTCTATCACGTCATTTATGCCGTACGCTTGCGCAGTTCGATCTCTTCGACGATGCGCACATACATCTTCTCGTTGAGGTTGTAGAAGCAGCCCATCGCCACGATGGTGATGACCGCCAGCAGGCTTGGATAGATAAATATCAGCTGCCGCAGCCCTTCAACCGTACCGGCGGATTGCACTACGTTGGGCACATAGCCGATCTGCGTGAGCATGATCCCCGGGAAGAAGCCCGCCAGCGCCTGAGATACCTTGCGGAAGAAGGTAAAGCCGGTATAGACCGTTCCCTCAGAGCGCACGCCGGTGCGCCACTCGCCGTACTCCACGGTGTCGGAGACCAGCGCCCAGTTCAGGCTGTTCACAAACGCGGAACCGAAGAACGCGAGGCAGGAGAACGCCACAAAGCTCACCGAGCCGCCGCCGAAGAAGTAGTTGAGCAGATCGCCCGCCACCCAAATCATCAGCCCGCTGATGTAGACCTTTTTCTTACCGAAGCGCCGCACCGCGCCGGGCATCATAAAGACGCCGATAAAAATACAGCCCATGCTGAAGAAGCCCATATACGACAGCAGAATCGGGTCGTTCAGCACGTACTGCGTGTAGTAGACCTGGATGGCGAGCTTGACGTTAAAGGCACCCAGCGTGCACAGGTTAGCGATGCACAGGATAAACAGCGGTCGGTTCCCGGCGATGGCGCGAAAAGACTGCAACAGCCCCGGCTTTTGCGCCGGATTGGCAGGCTGCATCTCGACGTAACGCTCGGTCACGCCCTTATAGCACCACCACATAAAGAACAGCCCGAACAGCGAGAAGAGGGTGGCGGCAAAGATATAGCCTAGCTGATCGTTGCCCTCAATCAGGTTCATCACCGGGACAAAGCCCACGGTACAGAGCAGCAGGCCGAGCGTGGCACCGCCCTGACGCCATGCGGCCAGCGAGGCGCGCTCGTCCGGGTTTTTGGTAATGGCGGGCACCATCGCGCCGTAAGAACAGTTCATCATGCTGAAGAACAGGCCGTACAGCATAAACAGCACGGTTGCCATCACCGTTTTACCGGTCACCTCAAACGGCGTGCCCACGAAGTTGGCAATCGCCAGCAGCGTCACCGGGAAGGCGGCGTATAGCACGAACGGGCGGAATTTCCCTTTCGGGCCAATCTTGCGCCGGGAGTCGAGCATGATCCCGGTGCCCATATCGGTGAAGGCGGTAAAGAACTTCGCAATCAGGAAGATGATCCCGCCGTAGGTGCCCGGCAGCCCCAGCACGTCGGTGTAAAACTTCAGCAGATACAGCGTGCCGATATCCAGCAGGATGTTAGAGCCGAGATCGCCCATCCCGTAGGCGAGTTTCTCTTTAAACGGCAGGCGCAGGGTTGCCGGATCAGAAGTATGTTGACTCATTATTGTTCTCCGTCTGCCCGCAGGTTTCCCTGCGGGCGAGCCTTATCAGATATGACGTAAGGTGCTAAACAGATCTGCCCATTCACTGTGCTGGCGATAGAAGACCGGTGGCTTGCCGAGTGGGGCATCAACGGTCACGTCACCGCCCTGGCAGCATTCCCCGGTCCACGCATTCACCCAGTTGTCCTGCGGCAGATAGAGCGTCCAGTCCGTGCGCCCCTCTTCGTGAACGGGCGCCACCAGCAGATCGCGGCCAAACAGATACTGGTATTTCAGCGTGTAGGCGCGTGCGTCGTCCTCGTAGTGCAGGAACAGCGGGCGCATCACCGGCAGGCCGCTTTTCGCGTTCTGCGCGACGGCGGCTTTGATATACGGCTTCAGGGTGGTGAAAACGGTGGTCATGCGCGCGAAGTGCGCGATGGTTTCCGCATCGCCGTCGAACTGCCAGTTATCGCCAGGACGGTTACCTTCGTGGGTGCGCATCATCGGCGTGAAGGCGTTAAAATCGCACCAGCGCAGCAGCAACTCTTTACTGCGCTTCATCTCGAACAGGGTGGTATAGCCGCCGATGTCGCTGTGGTGCAGGCCGTGCCCGGTCATCGCCAGAGACAGCGCCGCAGGCACCACGGACGCCAGACCGTCGTCCAGGCTCCAGTCGACGTTCTGATCTCCCGCCCACATCATCACCGAGTGCTTCTGACTGCCGGTGTAGCCTGCGCGCATAAAGAACAGGATCTCGCCAAGTTTGCCGGTCTCCTCCAGCGCCTCGTAGTTACATTTGGCCCACAGGGCTGGCCACGCGTTGTGCATGATCTCTGCGCTAACGCCGTTGTGCAGGAACGTGTCAGTCGGCAGATACTCTCCGAAATCGGCCATCCAGCCGCCGCAGCCCAGTTCGATCAGGTTCTTTTTGATAACCTCTTTGTACCAGTCGTAGGCTTCAGGATTGGTCAGGTCGATGACGCCCGCATAGAACTCGCCAAACTCGACGTGGTAGTCCTTGCCGTCGGCATTTTTAGTCAGATAGCCGCGTTTCGCTGCTTCTTCGCAGAGATCTTTATCGCTGGCGACGTACGGGTTGATGTAGGAGAGGAACTGCACGCCTTCCTGTTTCCATTGTGGAATACGCTCGTCAAGCTGTGGGTACAGCTCGCTGTTCCACTTCCAGTTCCACATCACGCGTTTGCCGAAGGAGGTCATGCGAATGCCGGACCAGTCCTGCGCCCAGATGCCGTTCACCTTCACGCCCCCTTTGCGCATGACGTCGAGCTTCTGCTGACAGACCTCGGTGCCGCCCTGAATACCCAGCGTCACGCCGTCGTAAACCCAGTCTGGCAGTTCAGGCTGACGCCCCAGCAGTCCGGTGAGTTTTTCCAGCAGGCCGACGTAGGTTTCCGCACAGTCGAAGCGCAACGTGGCGGTATCTTCCCAGAACGCCAGTTCGTGGAAGTCCGGCGCGCTGAAGTCAAAATTCATGTAGCAGCTGTTGTCCACGTGGCAGTAGTACTTCTGGGTGCTCACGAAGGTAGGCTGTGGGAAGAAGGTCCAGTAGTAATCGCCGCCTGCGTTCTCTTTGCAGTCGGCCTGCCAGGTCACGTAGGTTTGCTTGTTACGGCCCACGCCCTGTTCGCTGGTCCACAGCGGGAACGGCTTGCCGCGCAGATCGAAATAAGAGAACTGCTCGCCGCAGCCGTAAATGTGATCTTCTGGCTGAGCCGCCAGCCGCAGCCAGATGCGGTTATGGCGGGTGGCATCGTTTTTAAGCTTCATCTCCAGGCGGCCTTCGCCATCCACGCCCACCAGCAGCGTCGCGCTGACCGCATCGCCACGGGTAAAGCGGATCGCCCAGCCCGCGCTTTGCTGCGTGACGGTTGCGTCCGTCAGCGCGATCTTTTCGTTCAGTTTGTCCTTGATGCTGAAATTGCCGCGAAACATCTCAATATCGGCGACGCCTGCACCGATCCACAGGCAGGGCGCATCCGCGGTATGGGACAAAATCAGGCGGTTTTCCCAGTGCAGGGTGAAACCCCTTTCGTTATTTTTCAGGTCAATATTGTGTAGGGTACGCATAAAAACTCCGTCTTTTATTATTTGGCCAGGCAGTCCAGCAAACCGGCGGCCGTTGCCGGGGCTAAGCCCGGTGCCAGCGGCAAACGTGGGATCACCAGGCAGTGCAGCAGATGGTAAATATCCTGCTTGCCGTCCCAGACTTTGGTTGTCACTTCGTTATGGGTATCCAGCTCCTGCCACCAGGAACCGTTCTCGTAATCCATCAGGTACTTAATGCAGTAATCCCACCACTTCTGATACCAGGCTTCGTACTGTGCTTCGCCGGTCACGGTGTAGAGCGCGTAAGCCGTGCCCATCGCCTCGACGATAGGCCAGCGCACGCGTTCACGGACAATAGGCTTACCATCCCAGCCTACGGAGTAGACGAAACCATCGGCCCCGTCCGGTGCCCAGGCGTCGCGGATGGTGGCATGGAACAGTCCTTTCGCATCTTCGAGCAGCCACTCCGGCGGGGTTTCAAAACGGGCTTCCAGCGCGGCGCGCAGGTGCAACATCAGGCGGCCCCACTCGATCCAGTGGCCTGGCGTGCCGCCATAGGCGCGGAAACGGTGGGCAGGATTGTCGATGTTGTAATCGCGGATTGGGTTCCAGTTCGTGTCGAAATGCTCGTTAACGCGGTACTCACCTTTGCGCGCTACGTCGTGAATAATCACCGAGGCGATGCGCAGGGCACGGTCGAGCCACTTGCGGTCGTGCGTGACGTCATAGACGATCAGGAACGCTTCAACGGCATGCATGTTGGCGTTGCCGCCGCGATAATCCTCGGTTTTGCTAAAGGCCTCGTCCCAGGATTCGAGGCACATTTGTTCTTCCTCGCTCCAGAAATAGCGTTCGATCACCTCAATCGCATCGTCCAGCAGTTTGCGCGCCTGCGGATGGCCGGTGGTCACGGCGCTCGCCGCGCCCAGCAGCACGAAGAAATGCTGATAGCCCTGCTTGGAGGCGTCGATCACGCCTTCATCGTTCACACAGGCGTACCAGCCGCCGTGCTGTTTGTCGCGCAGCGGGCCGTTGAGGGCATTAATGCCGTGCTCAACCAGGGCATACGCCCCGGGACGCCCCATATTGGCGGCCACCGCATACACGTGCAGCATGCGGGCGGTGATCCACAGATGTGTGCCCATATCGCTACGCACCTGGCCGTTATTGCCCAGCCAGCCAAAGCCGGTCGGCACGGCGGCGTTTTTACCGAAATCGAAAATACGGTCGGTCTCTTGTTCGAGCCAGCGGTTATGGCTCAGGGTGTTAAACCATTTCATGTTCGGGTCCTTTCTTAGCGGCGAGCCATCATTTCGTCGACGATCTCACCCAAACGCTGCAGTTTTGGCACAGAGACATCGCGCAGCATCATTTCAGTATCCGGCAGCCCCACCACGGAGGACCACACGGCGCGACCGGCTAAAAAGCCTGAAGCCCCCGCCTGCATGGCAACCTGCACCGCGCGCGGGAAGAGCTTGTCATCCACGCCGGAAGAGAGGATCACCCACGGCATATTGATTTCCGCGTTCAGCTTTTGCGAGGCGGCCAGCAGTTCCTGCTGCGTACCTTTACCGAACAGCGGCATCTCCACTTTGTAGAGGTCGGCACCGCTATCGCCCAGCTCTCTGGCGGCGTCGATAATCGCCTGCTCGCGGTTGAATGCGGCACCGCGACGCGGCGGACGCACCACCGGTTCGATAATGCTAAGCAGTCCGTTGCTATGGCACAGCGTATTGAACGCCTTCACCATCTCCAAACGTTGCTGCGGATCTTCATCGCTGCGCCACAGCACCAGCAGCTTCAGCGCCTTGCCGCCATCGCGTTTTACTGCCTGCGCGTCGATGTTTTTGTCGATCACCACGCTATCGACCGGAATACCGTTGCCCGGTATAAACTCGTCCGCTGCCACAATCATCGCGCAGCTTTTGGCGACGGCCTGCTGCTCGACGATCTGGCGATAGCAGAACTGCTGGTCAACCAGAATAGCGGAGGCATACGGCGACAGGATTTTGGCCGCGTTAACCTTAAAATCCGTGAGGTGCTGGTCGGTTACCGGCACCGGCGCGCCTGCCGCAGCAAACATCAGGCGCATCGCTTCGCGCTGGTCCACGGCCAGCATGGCAAAACCGCCGGAAGGTCGGGTGATATCTTTCAGGGTGTACATCGTCATTCCTCAGTCCTTTCGTATCAGTGTGATTTTTTCAGCCCGGCAGATGCGCGAACCTGTTCAAGAATGGCCGTCCAGTCTTCGCGCCCGCGCCCGGCGGCGCGAGCCTGGTTGTAAACTTCACGAGAAGCCGCGCCGAGCGGCATGGGAACGTGGAGCTGGTTGGCCACGTCCAGGGCGATCCCCAGATCTTTATGCGCAAGGTCGATCATGAAGGCGGGTGAAAGATCCCCTTTCAGCACCTTGTTCGGCCATGAGGTCGTGAAGTGGCCTTTGCCTGCCGGCGTGCCGCTCATGACCTTGAGCGCCACGTCGAAGGAGAGGCCGAGCGCTTCGCACAGTACGGCCGCCTCTGCTGAAAGCGCGTTCAGGGCGATGCTCATGTAATTATTGATAAGCTTCACGCGGATACCCATGCCCGGCCCGCCAGCGTTGATCAGCTCATTGCCCATCGCCATTAATACCGGCGTGGCGCGCTCAACCTGCTGCACCGTGCCGCCTGCCAGCAGAAGTAACGTACCGGCGATGGCATGGTCAGACGTCCGTCCGACGGGGACGTCCATCAGGCTGAAGCCGCGCTCCGCCATGTCACGGATCAGCGCGTCAGTTTGCAGTGGATGAATGGTGGACATATCGATCACCAGCGCGTCGCGGGATAACCCTTCGCAAACGCCGTGCTCACCAAACAGTACGCTGCGCACCAGGTCGCCGTTGGGCAGCATGGTAATGACGAATTCGGCATCCGCAGCGGCCTGCGCTGGCGTCGCCACTGCCTGTGCGCCGCTCTCCACCAGCGTCTGAACGGCCTGCGGGTTCACATCAAAGACCTGAAGCCGGTGACCTTGTTTCAGCAGATTCTTCGCCATTGGCGCGCCCATCTGCCCTAAACCGATAAATGCGATTGCTGACATGCCTTTCTCCTGTCACATCGTGTCAATTTTTGCGCGTTTGTGTTGTCTGTTTTTGATCATATTTGTAATTTATAGTCAAAAAATTGACAGGGGTCACTTTTTAAACATTTGATGAAATTAAAATGGCAGCATCAGAAATCGCACAAGGAATCACCATGACTCGCATCGTTTGTGTCGGCATTACCGTGCTGGATCGCATCTGGTATCTCGATGATTTACCAAGGGAAGGTGGGAAATATGTCGCAAAAGATTATACGGAAGTGGGCGGTGGCCCGGCGGCAACTGCGGCGGTGGCGGCAGCGAAACTGGGAGCTGAGGTGGACTTTATTGGCCGCGTGGGTGACGACGAGACCGGAAGACGCCTGCTCGCGGAGCTGGAATCCCTGGGGGTGAATACCCGCTACACGCGCGTGTTTAAAGGGGCCCGATCGTCACAATCCGCAGTGCTGGTGGACGCCAGCGGGGAGCGCGTGATTGCGAACTACCCCAGCCCCGATCTTCCCGCAGAGGCTGACTGGCTGCAGGACGTCGACTTCTCACAATGGGATATCGTATTAGCAGACGTGCGCTGGCATGACGGGGCAAAACAGGCGTTTATCCGTGCTCGCCAGCAGGGCGTACCCACCTTACTTGATGCGGATGTCACTCCGCAGGACATCGCGGAACTGATCGCCCTAAGCGATCATGCCGCCTTCTCCGCGCCGGGACTGCGGCGTTTAACGCAGCTGGATGGAGCTGAAGACGCGCTGAAAAAAGCACAAATGCTCACAAATGGACATATGTACGTTACGCAGGGGCGAGACGGTTGCTTCTGGCTGGAAAGCGGCAGGTTATGTCATCAGCCTGGCTTTGAGGTCGAGGTGGTTGATACCACGGGGGCGGGCGACGTTTTCCACGGTGCGCTGGCGGTCAGTCTGGCGCAGCAAGCGTCCGCCGCTGACGCCGTGCGTTTTGCCAGCGCCGTCGCCGCCCTGAAATGCACCAGGCCCGGCGGGCGTGCGGGTATACCCGACTGTGATCAAACCCGCTCTTTTTTGTCACTTTTTGTATAAAATGCGGGGCGTGATGGTTTTCAGAGGACAGCCCATGAGTCTTACCGAACTGACCGGCAACCCGCGTCACGATCAGCTGCTGACGCTGATTGCCGATCGCGGCTATATGAATATTGATGAACTGGCGCAGCTGCTGGATGTGTCCACACAAACGGTACGACGGGATATCCGTAAGCTCAGCGAGCAGGGACTCATAACGCGTCATCATGGCGGTGCGGGCAGGGCGTCCAGCGTGGTGAACACGGCATTCGAGCAGCGTGAAGTTTCGCTCACCGAAGAGAAGCGGGCGATTGCCGAGGCGATTGCGGACTACATTCCCGATGGCTCGACCATCTTTATCACCATCGGGACGACGGTGGAGCATGTTGCCCGGGCGCTGCTCAATCACAACCATTTGCGCATTATCACCAACAGCCTGCGGGTGGCGCACATTCTCTATAAAAACCCGCGCTTTGAAGTGATGGTCCCCGGCGGCACGCTGCGCCCGCATAACGGCGGCATTATCGGCCCGGCGGCGACGGCGTTTGTATCCGGCTTCCGGGCGGACTATCTCGTGACCAGCGTAGGGGCGATTGAGCACGACGGTGCGATGATGGAGTTTGACGTCAATGAAGCCAGCGTGGTGAAAACCATGATGGCTCACTCGCGCCATATTTTACTGGCAGCCGATCACACGAAATACAGCGCTTCCGCCGCCGTAGAAATTGGCAACGTGGCGCAGGCCACGGCGCTATTCACGGATGAGCTTCCCGGCTCGGCGCTGCAAAATCTCCTCAAATCCAGCAAAGTGGAAGTAGTTGAAGTCAGTTCAGGAGAAGAACAGCAGGCTGGCTGACCTTTTTATGGCCCGATATCTCTCTTCGGGCCATTCCTTTCTTTAAGCTGAATCTCGCACATAGCCAAACCTTCTCTTTCCCGCTACAGTTATTTTTCCACGGCGAGCAGGAGATAAACATGCTTTATATCTTTGATTTAGGAAATGTAATCGTCGATATCGATTTTAATCGCGTGCTGGGCGCATGGAGCGACTTTAGCCGTGTTCCGCTGGCGACGTTAAAGCAGAATTTCGCGATGGGCGAAACTTTCCATCAGCATGAGCGCGGTGAAATAAGTGACGAGGAATTCGCAGAGCATTTCTGCCAGGACATGGGACTGTCGTTAAGCTATGAGCAGTTTTCGCACGGCTGGCAGGCGGTATTTGTCGCGATCCGCCCGGAAGTGATCGACATCATGCACAAACTGCGCGAGCAGGGGCACCGTGTGGTTGTCCTGTCGAATACTAACCGCCTGCACACCACGTTCTGGCCTGAAGAATACCCTGAAGTTAAGGCAGCGGCAGATAAAATCTATCTCTCGCAGGAGATGGGTATGCGCAAGCCCGAAGCGCGGATATATCAGGCCGTTTTGCAGGCAGAAGGTTTCACTGCCGCCGATGCCGTCTTTTTCGACGACAATGCCGATAATATAGAGGGAGCTAACCAGTTAGGTATCACGTCAATTCTGGTGACCGGAAAAGAGACGATACCCAACTACTTTGCGAAGCAGTTATGTTAAAAACCGTTCATCAAAAAGCCACGCATCATACGCGCCCGCTGAGAGCCTGGCTAAAACTGCTCTGGCACCGCATTGATGAGGACAACATGACCACGCTGGCGGGAAACCTCGCGTACGTGTCGTTGCTCTCATTAGTGCCGCTGGTGGCGGTGATCTTTGCGCTATTTTCCGCCTTTCCGATGTTTGCGGACGTCAGCCTGCAGCTTCGCCATTTCGTGTTTGCGAATTTCATTCCTGCCACCGGGGATGTTATCCAGAACTACATCGAGCAGTTCGTTGCCAACTCCAACAAGATGACGGCGGTGGGGGCGTGCGGGCTGATTGTCACTGCGCTGCTGCTGATGTATGCCATTGATAGCGCACTGAACACAATCTGGCGGAGTAAAAAAGCGCGGCCAAAAGTCTACTCTTTTGCCGTGTACTGGATGATCCTCACGCTCGGCCCGCTGCTGGCCGGGGCGAGCCTTGCCATCAGCTCTTACCTTCTGTCATTGCGCTGGGCGAGTGATTTAAACGGCGTTATTGATAATGTGCTTCGCATCTTTCCGCTGATCCTGTCATGGCTTTCGTTCTGGCTGCTCTATAGCGTCGTACCGACCACGCGCGTACCAAACCGCGATGCGGTAGTGGGGGCGCTGGTGGCGGCCGTGCTTTTTGAGCTGGGTAAAAAAGGGTTTGCCCTTTACATCACCATGTTTCCGTCCTATCAGCTGATTTACGGCGTGCTGGCGGTGATCCCCATTTTGTTTGTCTGGGTCTACTGGACCTGGTGTATCGTCTTGCTTGGTGCCGAAATAACTGTCACTCTCGGCGTATACCGCGAACTTAAAAAAGCAGCAGCAGCTGAAAAACAACAAGAAGCAGACCAACCATGATTGCATTGATACAGCGCGTAACCCGTGCCAGCGTCACCGTGGAGGGAGAGGTGACGGGTGAAATTGGCCCAGGACTTTTGGTGTTGTTAGGTGTCGAAAAGGATGATGACGAACAAAAAGCTAACCGCTTATGCGAGCGGGTGCTGGGTTACCGCATTTTCAGCGATGCGGAAGGTAAGATGAACCTGAACGTCCAGCAGGCGGGCGGCAGCGTGCTGGTGGTGTCCCAGTTTACGCTGGCAGCGGATACCGAGCGCGGCATGCGCCCGAGTTTCTCGAAAGGCGCCGCGCCCGATCGTGCAGAAGCACTTTACGAATACTTTGTTGAGCGTTGTCGCCAGCAGGAAATGCATACGCAAACCGGACGATTCGCTGCAGATATGCAGGTTTCGCTGGTGAACGATGGCCCCGTCACATTCTGGCTCCAGGTATGAGCCAACTGGCGGCGTGGCCGCGGGTAACAAGAGAGAGTACAGCTATGTATCACCTTCGAGTACCGCAAACGGAAGAAGAGTTAGAAGCCTATTACCAGTTCCGCTGGGAAATGCTGCGCAAGCCATTACATCAACCGAAAGGCTCTGAGCGCGACGCCTGGGACGCAATGGCCCATCACCAGATGGTGATGGACGAGGAGGGCAATCTCGTCGCCGTCGGGCGTCTGTATATCAATGCCGATAACGAAGCATCTATTCGCTTTATGGCGGTTCACCCTTCCGTACAGGACAAAGGGCTGGGGACGCTAATGGCAATGACTCTTGAGTCCGTCGCCCGCCAGGAAGGCGTTAAGCGCGTCACATGTAGCGCCCGCGAAGATGCCGTGGAGTTTTTTGCCAAACTCGGTTTTGTGAATCAGGGGGAAATCACCGCCCCGCAAACCACGCCGATTCGTCATTTTTTGATGATCAAACCCATTGCCACTCTGGACGACATTCTGCATCGCGCAGACTGGTGCGGTCAGTTACAGCAAGCCTGGTATGAACATATCCCTCTGAGTGAAAAGATGGGCGTGCGCATCCAGCAGTACACCGGGCAAAAATTCATTACCACTATGCCGGAAATCGGCAACCAGAACCCTCACCACACCCTGTTTGCTGGCAGCCTGTTTTCTCTGGCAACGCTCACCGGCTGGGGGCTGATCTGGCTGATGCTGCGCGAGCGCCATCTTGGCGGCACCATCATTCTGGCCGATGCCCATATCCGTTACAGCGCGCCGATCAGCGGCAAACCGAGCGCGGTGGCTGACCTTGGCGCACTGGGCGGCGACCTTGATCGTCTGGCGCGTGGCCGCAAAGCGCGCGTGCAGATGCAGGTTGAGCTGTTTGGCGATGACACCCCGGGCGCGGTGTTTGAAGGAACTTACATCGTTCTCCCTGCGAAGCCGTATGGCGCGTATGAAGAGGGGGGAAATGAAGAGGAGTAGCGCAGTTAAAAGAGAGTTATCTTTTTAGAAGATAACTCTCATGTTGTATTAAAAATAAATCTATTGATGGCGTAATTGCCATCCAGATCGGCGTTCGAACCTTCATAGACGAGCGTATAGTTAATCCTTGTTGTCGTAATAAAAGATGTGTTGCCAATTGCATTTTTAATTCTCTACTTTCCAAATAAAACCCAAATTGTAATTAAGGAAAGCTAAATGGTGTTTAGCTATTGCATCAATTATTATTGCAACATTTATGTACTAATGACTCGTTATGAATTTGTAATAAAATGAATAAATACTACAGCTTTGAACGAAACAAATCCGGGCTCGTAATTATATTATTATTGAGTTTTTTGCTTTTGGGTTGTTTTCTTGCCTATATCATTTGGGTGAGCATGATTTCAATGAGAACTGTTCTAATGAACTCTGTTCCAGAATGGTTAACGTATATAACGATAGGATCTATTTTTGGTCTCATATTCTCCGGGAGAGCTACCTATTATAGACCTATTGGTAAAACATCAAATTATGTCATTGAACTTTTTTGGGTGGGGTTTAGTTGTGGCTTTATTCTTTCATTAGGGATTTATGATGTTTTCGTGTTTATGTCGAAGGGAAACGTTATTACATACGAAGCGGCTTATGAAATAACATATCCTGGCCCAAGAAAGGGGAGGTTTGGTCATTGTGAAGCAGGGTTGTGGTTTAAGGACTATAACACAAAGCGTTGGATTCAATTGTGTACAAATAAAAAAGCACTTCAAGCAGCGGGTGAACCAGGAGCAGATGCTGTAAGGGTTAGTGCTCATTCAAATGAAATAGGGTCTTATATAATTGATTACAACTTCATAAAATCCAAGAGTTAATTAAGAAACCACAACTCCATATATTCACTCTGAAATAATAAATCCACGTTAAATTAAAGGAGAGAAAAACATCTCTCTACGGGAAATGGTTGTCGAATGCAGGTTTTATTGATTGTATGCTGGTTAAAATCCGCATGATGAAGGATTGCATTGTGATCCCCCCCAGAGCACCCGCGAGCTGTGGGGTTGTGCCGAAGGTTTAAGCGTCGTCCACTTCAATAAAAAGAAGATGCCCAGCCGATCAAGGGTGTTCTGGTGGGGTTAACGATACCGGCGATATTCCGACGATCAGGCGTGATCGCTACGACTGCCTGATCCGCTGTGAAGACGACTAAATAGCAAAATTCCCCGCTTTAGAAGGCGGGGATTTTAGTCGCTGAGGATCACTTATCGGGGTCGGTGGGTAGCTTTTTACGAGCATTGTACTCGTCTATTTTGTTGAATATTAAACATCCCACTGCAATAAATATTCCTGCAACAACACTCATCTTGACGACTTTAATAACACCGGATAACGATAAATAAACCTCCCCAGTATAAATAACTGCCGTTACAATCCTGGTAACTACACCCAGTGCAAAAAAAGCGGTAGTCATATAGATAAAAATAAGAATAAATATATGAAGTGTCATTTTCTTTTTCATTGTTTTTTATCCTTGTTTTTTATTAATTCTTTAACTGTATCATTGGATATTTCAAAGACAGAAGCAGAACCAATATCTCCTATCACACCGGAAAACGCCCCCACGTATGGCGCAATCAGCTTTGGAGCATACTTCCCAAAATAACCCCCGGCCAGCGACCCCGCAATGGCGCCACCCTGACCAGTTAAGCTGGGTCCATCAGTCATAAATGCACCACCCATATTAATAAGAGTGTTACCACCAATCTTATATCCTGGCGCCAGATAACCAGCACCTGCCGCTACGGCAGCGCTGTAGTAACTAAACTCACTGCCTGGCGACATACTCATGTATTGGAATAAAGAGTTAGCACCACCACCAATAACCGCACCGGTAACACCTTTTCCCACTGCGACTGTCGGGCCAAGATAAATGGCTCCAGCCATAAATACCCCATCCTGATAACCTTCCACTATCGCTTTAGTGATATTAGCCTCTTCAGGTAAATCCCCTTTCGACAGTTTATCCAGCCCCGCCTGTTTCTCTTCTGCTGATAGCCCGTTGTCCTCTGCATACTGATTCCAGGACGTTGCTGCCATGCCATAGTCCATCATCCCTTTCGGCAGACTCAGCGTGTTATTCTCCACCGTTGTCTTCCCGGACTGCGCCCCCGCAATGGCGCTTGCCGTGCCGTCTCCCGCTACGCCGCCTGCTATCCCTGCGGCAAGAGTCGCCAGCGCGCTGATGGTCTGTTTTTCACTTTCACTCAGTGCAGCAACATCCTTCCCGTACATCTCCAGCGCAATTCCGCCCGCCAGCTCCCCGGCGGCGGCACCCGCCGCACCCGCAAGCGCGTCTTTCCCCTGCATCGCGGCCAGCACCGCATTCGCCACCGCGTGGGCGGCGGCTTTTTCCATCCCGTCGTCCAGCCCGGAACGGTGGCCGATAACCTCCGCCACGTACGGTGCGGCGGCTCCGGCCAGCGCGGCGGTCATGTCGCCGCCCGCCAGACCCTGAGCGGCAGCGGTAGCCGCCTGGATGGCGCGCTGCATGTCGCTGCCCGTGCCGTACTGTTCAATTGCCGTGCGTCCGGCCTGGTCGGCTATCTCCTGAGGGGTAGGGTTGCTCTTGCCTTCAGCCCTCAGCTTCTCCTCTGCGGCGCGGAGCGCTGCCGGGTCGTTCATGGCCTCCTGTTTCGCGATTTCACCCTGCGTGCGGGCGATATCCGCCACCTGGCTGCCGATTTCCCCGATAAGCTGCGCCTCCTCCATCCTGCGCTGCTCTTTCTCCTTATCGAAGATGGCGTCGATGCTGCCGTTTGCATTCGCCGTGTCGCGGCTCTGGTCCGCCACGTCCTGCGTCTGATGCTCCTTATCGCGAACCACCACCGTGCCGTTTTCAATGGCCGTCCGCGTGGTGCCCTCCGCGCTGCCGCTGCTGTCCGCCCCGACCAGCAGGTTGCTAGAATGTATATATTCCTAATGCTGATACGCAGTAGGTGATAGTTAAAATTTTAAATCCCGGTCGTCAACATGTATACTTATTCATTTAAAAAAGCCTCGGCATATTTTTTAACATCAGCCATAATAATATCAACCTCTTTTTTAGATAGCGTGATATCTTCTATAAATGGTTTGTTAATATACTCCCATCTATTTCCATTGCCAGATCTATCTTCTACGATGTCGAACCCGCCGGAGCCTGCGAAGATGCCGGTCTGCTCCTTCACGGAGGCATAGTCGCTGTTCATGCTGTCGCGGCTGTAATTAACGCTGGCCGAGCCGCTCATGGTGCCGAAGGTAAAGCTGCCGCCCGCGCTGGCGTTTTGCTGTTTGCTGTCGTAACGGTCGGTGTCCTGTTCACTGGTAATGGCCAGGTTGCGCCCGATATCGGCCACGACGGTTTTTCCGCGGCCTGCTGTTCTTCCTAACCAGCGAATTATTTAAAATGACAATTTAACAATTTTGATATCGCTATCCCCTAAACCCATTTAATTTTAAAAGATTAGCAATAACAAAAATCGTGCCAGTAAAAGAGCCAATAGCACAGCCAATTTTAATGATTTTTAATATCTCGATTTTTGTTAAATCAAAAGAACCCGTAAGTATCCAAACTAAAATGTCTACCGACAGGGCTATACATAAAAATGTAAATGTAATTCCCATTACACATACGATAAATAGGGTAAGAAGATTTAATATTTTGTCATTAATATATTTCATTTAAACTTATCCTCAATGAATGGTTCAAGTTTTTTACCGCCATATTCGGAGGAGAAAGAGGCTCCAATGTCACCGAAATTACCAGGAATATCGCTTGGTTTAATTTCTTTTGAAATACCATAATCCCCTTTTACTTCAGTAAACTGTCTCAGGTCAGCATTAAACTTCGGATCCCAGCCGCCTTTCCACCAGTTTGCCCCGGCATTAACGCCCCATGAAAGTCCTTTACCAATACCATAACCAATACCCGCACCGACACCATTGATAAGTGCACTAGAAAGTGGGTCTTTATTGTCAATCCAGTTACCCAGCGCACCACCTGCCGCATTCCAGCCCACGGTACCTGTAATTCCGTTCCCCATACTGAATATGTTTACCCAACCAGCGATGGCGACATTCGCCGGGTCAATTGCGCCATCTACCCAATAGCTGACCCCGGCATTAGCGCCAGCACCAAGCCCCCACATTACCTGAGCACCACCGGGCAATAACGCCACGCCACCGCTTGCCAGTGCCAGTCCGACGGCATCCCGTTCATTCATTGCTTTCTGGCAGCTTGCTGAAGAGGGGGCATCTGCACAGCTCGTCATATCAGTTCCGTGCTGTTGTAGCCACGCAACCTGTGCATCCTCACTCCCGGCCATCAGGTTATTCTCAACCACCGTCTTCCCGGACTGCGCCCCCGCAATGGCACTTGCCGTGCCGTCTCCCGCAACGCCGCCTGCTATCCCTGCGGCAAGAGTAGCCAGGGCGCTGACGGTCTGCTTTTCACTTTCGCTCAGCGCAGCAACATCCTTCCCGTACATCTCCAGCGCAATTCCGCCCGCCAGCTCCCCGGCGGCGGCACCCGCCGCACCCGCAAGCGCGTCTTTCCCCTGCATTGCCGCCAGCACCGCATTCGCCACCGCGTGGGCGGCGGCTTTTTCCATCGTATCGTCCAGCCCGGAACGGTGGCCGATAACCTCCGCCACGTACGGTGCGGCGGCTCCGGCCAGTGCGGCGGTCATGTCACCGCCCGCCAGACCCTGAGCGGCAGAGGTAGCCGCCTGGATGGCGCGCTGCATGTCGCTGCCCGTGCCGTATTCTGCCTGCGCGTCACGGTAGGCCTGAGTGTCTTTCAGCTGGTCGGTGGTCATCTCAGGATGTACCTTACGCGCTTCCTCCAGCGCATTTATCTCACCCTGCGTGCGGGCGATATCCGCCACCTGGCTGCCGATTTCCCCGATAAGCTGCGCCTCCTCCATTCTGCGCTGCTCTTTCTCCTTATCGAAGATGGCGTCGATGCTGCCGTTTGCATTCGCCGTGTCGCGGCTCAGGTCCGCCACGTCCTGCGTCTGATGCTCCTTATCGCGAACCACCACCGTGCCGTTTTCAATGGCCGCACGCGTGGTGCCCTCCGCGCTGTCGCTGCTGTCCGCCCCGACCAGCAGGTTGCTCGCCATATTCCCGGCGAACTGCCCCGCGATGCTGCCGCCGGTGCTGCCCCCGGTGCTGATGCCCGCGCTCTGGTGCTCCACGTCGTATTCAGCGGTGTTATGGATATCCCGCCAGCCGAGCGTCCCGGTGTCGAGGCGGTTGTTATCCGCCGTGGCGGTGGAGGCGATAACCGCGCCGTCGAGCTGCGTGTGGCCGCCGACGGTGATGTCGAACCCGCCGGAGCCTGCGAAGATACCGCTCTGCTCCTTCACGGAGGCGTAGTCGCTGTTCATCCTGTCGCGGCTGTAATTAACGCTGGCGGAGCCGCTCATGGTGCCGAAGGTGAAGCTGCCGCCCGCGCTGGCGTTCTTCTGGCTGCTGTCGTAACGGTCGGTGTCCTGTTCACTGGTAATGGTCAGGTTGCGCCCGATATCGGCCAGCACGCTCTCCCCGCTGACCTGCGCCCCGGTGAGATTCGTATCGCGGCCGCTGACGATTGTGAGCGTATCCCCCGCGTTAACCGTGGTTTCGGTGCGGGTGGTGCCGTTGCCGCGCTCGGTTCCTTTGCCGCTGTTCACGCTGGCGGAGACGGAGATGCCCGCACCACCGGAGCCGTAGCCGATACCGACGCCCGCGCTGCCGCCGTGGCTCTCGTTTTGGCCGTCGAGCGTGGAGGTGTTCAGTGCGGAAATCAGGTTCACGTCCCGGCTGGCCTGTAGCCACAGGTCGTTCTGCGCATCAAGCTGGCTGCCGTGAACCAGCAGGTCGCCGTCGGTTGCCACCACGGTGAGGTTATTCCCGGCGGTGAGGCTGCTGCCTTTTGCGGTGGCCTGCGTGCTGGTCTGGGTGGATTTTGACGACTGGCTGCCGTAAGAGAGGCTGATGCCGACGGTGTTGTCGTTGCCCTTCTGGTTGCCGGTGGCCTGGTCGAGCATGACGGACTGCGCGCCCTGTCCGAGGGTCAGTGCGCCTTTCACCGCCTGCAGCGCGGCGAGGCGGTCGTTATCGGTCTCCCTGGCCTGCTTAAGGGTGCTCACGCTGCTGTCGAGAGCACCACCCGCCGCGCCGGAGAGCGCAAGGGTCAGGCCGGAAGATTTTTGCTCCACGGTGTGGGTCTGTGTGCCGCTCTCCGTGGCGGCGGTGATGCTGACGTTTTTCCCGGCGAGCGTCATGTCCTGCCCGGCAATCAGATCCGAACCGTGGACGCTCAGGTCATTGCCCGCGCTCAGCGTGACGCTGCCGTTCACGGAGCCAATAGTGCTGCCGCGATGGGTGGTGTCCTGCGCGGTGTCGGTGACCTTCAGGCTCTGGCTGCCGTAGCTGACGCCGATGCCGCCCGTGCCGGAGAAGCCGGATTTTTTCTCCTGGCGCTGATGGCTCTCCTGGCTGTGCTCCTCCGCCGTGGCCACGGTCAGGCTGTTGCCTGCCGCCAGCCGGACATCGTTATCGCCCACGATATCGCTGCCCTGCACCCGCAGGTTATTGCCCGCCTGCAGGGTGACGCTGTCGCCGCTGAACAGGGCTCCCTGTGCGGTCTCACTGTTCACCACATCGTGCGTGGTCACGGTTTTTTTCGACAGCGCGCCGCTGCTGCCGGTGGACTGATGGTGCGACTCAAATGTGCTGCTGTCGGTGGCGGCGGTGACGGCGATGTCGCGCCCCGCGCTGACGGCGAGGCTGCTGCCCGCCTCCACGGTTGCGGCCTGCGCACTCACGTCGCGGCCGGCCATCATCAGGATATCGCCTCCGCCGGCCACCTCGCTGCCCGCCTGCTGCGTGACGGACTGCTTCAGCCAGTTATTTTTATCCCACGTCAGGTTATCGCTGGCGGAGGTAGTGACGGTGGTGAGGTTCAGATCCCGCCCGGCACTGAGCACCGTCTGGCTTCCACTGCCGCTGTTAACGACCTGCGCGCCGGTCAGGGTGAGATCGCGCCCGGCGTTCAGCATCAGCTTACCGTCATCGCCCTGGACGTAGATCCCCGCCACGCGCTCTACGGTGGTGCGCTCAAAACTTTTTTTCCCGCTGCTGCTCTGTGCGCTGCGGGCGGTGGTGGTGAGGCTGATGTCGCGCCCGGCCGTGGCCAGCACGGCATTTTTGCCGGAAATCGTGCCGCCGGTGTTGTTGATGTCCGAGCGGGCGAACAGGCTGACGTCAGCCCCCTGTATCGTTCCTGCTTTGTTGGTGATGTTGTCGGCGCTGAGCTGCATCGCGTCACGCCCGTGCAGGGTGCCGCTGTTGACCAGGTCGCGGTTCAGGTTCATCACCAGATTCTGGCCCCCCATCAGCGCGCCGGAGCCGTCGATGTCGCCAGGCTGTACGCGCACATACACCTGCGGCACCATCACCGTCTGCCAGCTGCCGTCGGCAAGCTGAACGCGGGTGTTGACCAGCCAGACCATGTCCTCCGTCAGCAGGCTCATCTGTTCGGCGGTGAGCGCCACGCCAGGGACAAGCTGATGCGTCTGCCCGAAAGCAATGCCCGCATCCATCAATGCCCTGAACTGGGTCTCATCGTCGCGGTAGTCGCCCAGGTAGCGGCCGCCGGTGAGCGCGATGATCTGCTCGCGTACCAGGCGCTGCTCGTAATAGCCGTCGCCAAGGCGCTTGTGCACGTTATCCGGATCCGTCATGAACGCATTCTGCATATAATCACTGCCGAGCCACGTCTTGTTGTTGGTGAAGCGTGGATCGGTTTCGATCAGGTAGTGCGCATTCGGATCGGGCAGGGTGTTAAACAGGCTGCTGTCCGGCAGACGGATGTCCGGCCCTGCGGCACGTACCACCACGCCCTGCGCATCGCTGGCGGGCGTTTCAATCCATTTGCCAGGCGCATTACCGGAGGGCAGGGCAGGGGAACCCGGGGAGGTGGTGTCCACACCCACCGCCAGGCTCCCCGTCCCGCTAAGCGTGGTATCTGTTTTGTGGGCGCTGGCGGGGGAAAGGGTCATGCCGCTGCCATCGGCCTGGCTGTTGCCTTCCATTTTGCCCGGCGACAGGGTGATCGACTGGATAACCACAGGCGGGGCGTAGTCCGAGGTGCTTTTTCCCTGCGAGTCGCCACCCTTTCTGGATTTACGGCTGTAGTGTGTGACCGAGCCTGCATCGGTGATCCATCGGCTGCCTTCCGGCATCACGTTATCCACCGAATCGGCGAAGATCCCGAGCGTTCCCCCCGCCACAATCTGGCTTTTATCGTTCAGAACCTGATTTGCCGTAATCAGCATATTGCCGCCGGCGAGGATTTTGCCCGGGTCACTTTCGGCAATCACCTCTTCTTCAATGGTACGGGTGTAGGTGTACTCGTAAAAGTTGTCGTTGTTGGCCCCGGTATCGTCCGGGGTGTTGAGGTTAAGCAGGTGGTCGGCCGAGTTGTGGTCGACGAACACGCCGTCAGCATCCGCATCCCAGCGGGTGGGCGATCCCTTTTGCTGGTACTCGTGGATCTGCTCCGTGGAGATGAGCACCACTTCGGTGCTGAAATGGTCGTTGATGTTGTTGAGCTGGCCGATGGAGAGCGCCATGTCGCCCGCGGACTCAATGGTCGCGCTGTGGTTGTTGAGGGTTTTCGCCTGCCCGATGGCGAAGCCGTTGTCGTCCACGCGCCCGCCGATGGCCATCGCCCCGTCGCTGTAGATCAGCGCGTGGTCGCGGTTGTTGATTGTCTGTGCCCCGATGTCCATGCGCTGGCGTCCGGCGAGGGTCGCTGCCGTTCCGTCCTGGGCGAGGTTATTGAGCGTTGTCGCCTGAATCGACAGATGATCGCCGTAGATGCGGCCGGTACCCGCGTTCGTTAAGGTTTCGGTACGCAGCCACGTCTGGCTGCCGTCGATAAGACCGTAATTACTCAGGCTTGAGGAGAGGGTCAGCCAGGTCGCGCCGGCGGCAATCTCGCCGGACGCGGCATTGAACAGGCTGGCGGCGCTGAGATCCAGTTTTGCGCCCGCCAGCAGGTTACCGCTGTTGGTCACGCTGCCCGGCGTGGTGAAGGTCATGCTGCCGTTGGCAATCACATCACCCGCGTTGTTAAAACTCTGCTGCGTGTGAATCGTCATATCGCCGAGCGACAGAAGCTGACCGTCTCCGGTTAGCGCGTCGGCTTCAAGCGTGACGTTCTCCCCGCCAATAACGACCCCGTCAGCGTTGAGAAGCCGCAAAGCCGGGCCGCTCAGCGACAGCGCCCCCTCGGCGGACAGGTCACCCTGCGTGTTATCCAGGGTTCCGGCATTGGTGACAGATAACGTATTGCCTGCCCGCGTTGTTCCCAGAGCATTATCGAACTGCTGGCTGTTGATTTTCACATCCAGCCCTTCAATACCCTTATCTTCAGCCTGCGTATTGCGATTGATCAGCGAGGCTGCGTTGAGCGTCACCGTTGCGCCACTGCGTATCAGGCCCAGCGTGTTGTCGATCGCCCCCGTTACGGCGTTCACCGCCAGTTCACCGAGAGACTGGATCTGCCCGCCCTGGTTATCAAGACGCTCGAGGTTGAGGGTCATCTCCTGCTCACCCACCAGACGCCCGCCGGAACGGTTATCCAGCGAGGTTGCCCGCAGCGTGAACTCCCCTTTTGCGCCCAGCGTGCCGTTCTGGTTGTTCAGCGCAGCGGTGGCGAGCTGCATGTCCGCCAGGCTGTAAATCGTCCCCTCGCGGTTATCCAGCTGCCAGCCGTGCGTATCAAGAACGAGCCCGCTTCCCTGAATGACCCCCTGACGGTTGTCGGTATCGCTGTGCGTGGCAAGCGTCAGCGTATCCAGGGCATACAGCGTCCCGGCGATGTTGCTAAAGCGCGCGGCGTCCAGCGTGGCCCGTTTTTCGGCGAGCAGTACGCCCGCATCATTTTGCAGATCGGTCGTGGTTATGCTCAGGTTTCCCTGGCTCACGATGCCGCCCGTGTCCCCGCTGTTGCGGTTGCTGATACCGTCAACGGCCAGCGTGAGATCCCTTCCGCTCTGGACCAGCCCGCTGCTGTCGTTATCCAGACGCTGTGCCGTGACGGCAAGATCGCCCTGGGCGACAATCATCCCTTTCTGGTTGTCTATCCGGGATGCGTCTATCCGCGCATCGCCGCCGGATACCAGCGTGCCTTGCGTATTCTCCAGCGACCCCACATGCAGATTCAGCGAACCTGTGGCGCTCAGGGTACCGTTGCGGTTGTCCACGTCCGCGGCCGTTACGACGGTTTCTTTCGCGCTGGCCAGCATGCCGTGCTGATTGCTGATGCTGCCGGCGTTGACGTTTAGGGTGCCGAAGCTGACGATGCCGCCAGTCGTCAGGGTCGTGTTGTTTGACAGGCGGTTCCCGTGAGTGTCGACGATCATGTCCGCCCCGGACTGAATTAACCCTTCGTCGTTGTTCAACCCGGCGCTGTCGAGCGTCAGGGTATCGTGGGCGGCAATTGTCCCGCCGACGTTAGCCAGCGCGTTGCGGCTGGTTAGCCCGACGCGGCCGTGTTCCGCGCTGATAAAGCCGCTGCTGTTGTTCAGAGTGTCGGCGCTCAGGCTGATACTGCCTGCTGCTGCCAGTTCACCCTCGCGGTTGTCCGTCAGGCCAGCCGTTTTTATCGTCAGGGCGCTGCCGGTATCGGCGGCAACGATCTGGCCTTTACGGTTATCCAGCGACGCGGCGTTGACGCTTACCGTGGCGTTGGCGGCAATCATGCCTTCGCGGTTATCAATGCCGTCCTGATGGTTCAGCGTCAGACCCCGCGTGCCGCTCTGGCTTATCTGGCCTTTCTGATTTTGCAGGCGTTTTGCCGTGAGCGTGAGCTGGTCGGCGGCGAGCAGGCCGCTGCTGTTATCCAGCGTGCCGGTTGCCGTGGCGCTGAGTGTGTCATTCGCGATGACTTCCGCACCGGCGGTGCTGAGGTCGCCTTGTCCGGCGTTAAGGGTAATGGCGTTGGCCTGCGTCACGCTGCCTGATGCATCCAACCCCTGCCCCGTGGACCTGATGTTGCCACCCGCCACATTCAGTCCATGCATCTCAAGTTTGCCGCTGGCGTTGAGCGTCAGATCGCCGTCGCGGCCCGTGGTGCCATCGGGCTGCACGCCTGCTGCCAGCGTGCCGGTGCTGGCAATCGTTTTGCCCGTCAGGCTGACGTTGCGCTGTGCAGCGAGGGAGCCGCTGTTTTGTATGGCGTCGGTGCCAGAAAGGGGGACGTCAGCGGAAGACCAGACCGTGCCGCTATTCTCAATACGCCCGTCGGCGGAGAGGGTGACTGTTCCGGCTTCTGCGCCAATATTGCCCGCGTTGCGCACGCCGACGCCTTTTTCCGTCCCGATCAGACGGATTTTCCCGGCGTACATGCCGCCGACCTGGGAGACATCCAGCGCCATGACGGGTTTTGCCGCACCGTTATCCGCAAGGGCGGTCACCTTTTCATGCGCCGCATCCACCGTGTTGCGCCCGGTAGTGACGCGTAAATCCTGCGCGTGAATCGCCGCATTCACCTGAACCGCCCGGGCGATGATATCGGTGTGCGCCTGCCCGGAGGTATCCAGCCCGTTGCCGTTCACGGTAATCTCACCGCGCTCCACCTGATACCCGGTTATCCGGCCATCCTGCATCTGCGCGGTACCGGTCGTCAGCGTGGCGCGCCCGGCGTTGATAAAGCCGCAGCCGTCACAGGTAATGCCCGACGGGCTGGCAATGATCACGTCGGCCTTTTGTCCAGCCACCTCAATGTAGCCGTTGAGCTGGCTCGGGTTGCGTGCGTTCACCTCGTTGAGGATGACTTTAGCCTCGCCTTTCGCCAGCCACGGGTTGGCGGTCACCATTCCGCCGAGTTCGGTTGAGGTATTTTTATGGGCGTTATTGAGGATGGCCCCGTCCCGGCCAACGTCGAACTGACTGTAGGTGTTGCGGGACACGCCGCCTGCAGACGGGGTCTGGATATTCACCTGCGTCGTGCCGTTAGCGGTGCTGATCACGGTGGGCTGCTGTTTACCGGGCGCGGAGGCGTCCGCCACAATCCCGGCGGCCTGCACCGTGACGGCTCCAGAGGCCAGCCACAGCGCAAGGCTGAGTGCGCCGACGCGGCAGACAAGACGCTGAAGCGCGTGCCCGATCCCGGAGGAAGACGATCCGCCCGAACAGCCGCGCGCCAGCTCCGAAACGACCATCAGCATGCCGCGGGCTTTATTAAAGACGATACGGTACAGACGTTTATTCATGGTGAAATCCTTTTTATTTTTATCCGTGCAGCGGGTGCGTGTGTTTCCAGTTCAGCAGCGCTTCGCGCGTGACCTGCCTGCCATAAAACGTTTTGATACGACGGTCTTTCTCATTGCCGCGATGCCACAGAAAGCGCGCAACGTGATGCGGAAAAATCTCCTCGCGTACCAGGCGAAACAGGGCTTCCGCGTGCCCAAAGGGGGCAATAAAATCGCGAAACCACATCCGATCGCCGTTACACCAGTCTTCTTCCGGCAGGACGACCGTCTCCTGGGTGAGATAGCGGCGTTCGGCTTCTTCGCTCATCCATGCCCAGCTCAGGAAAAAGATCGGGCGTCCTTTCTCCTCTACCAGCACGTACTGCTGGTGTTTAATGATGGTCAAGAGCACCACGGGCAGGACGTGCAGCGGCGCGTCACGGTGGTTAAGGGAATGCATCCAGAGCCAGACCGACGCGCCCAGCACTTCGGCTTCACTCAGCGCGACGTCCTCGAGCTGGGGACAATGAACCGTCAATTCGCCGTAGCGCATACTCAGAAATCCATGTTGAGGTTGAAGCCGAAGGTTGCCGGGCTGGTTTTAAAACCGTCCGGGTGGGAGAACGGCACGCCCGCGAAGGCGTCGTATCCCACTTTCCAGAGCGCACCGCGCAAGCCCGCGGCGCCACCGGCCAGATGGTTGCCCGTCAGGTACTCCGTGCCGTTGCCAGCGACCTCACCGTAGTCGGCAGCCAGATAGAGCTCGGTTCCGGCAAGCGGGGTCTGCCAGGAGAGATCGTTTCGAACCAGCCAGCCGCGATCGGCGTTGAGCGTGCGTTCACCGTCGAAGCCGCGCACCGTCCAGCGCCCGCCGATGGCGAACTGATCCTGTGAAGTGAGCGGCGTGTTGCTGGTCTGACGCTGCCAGGCTACGTCGTAACGCAAGTGCTGCGTGCTGAGTGCGAACGGCAGGCTCAGGCGTGCGTTGGTGCGAAGAATTCGGCCCAGCGCCGTGGCTTCATCGAACGTTTCTTCGGGGGCTGGCTGGGCGCCAAACCATCGCGTGCCGCGCTGATAGTTGATGCCTGCATCAAGCGTTGCCGGGCCGATATAGTGGCGATGCTGAAGCCCGGCCTTCCAGGAGGAGACGTGGCGGCGCTGAACTTCCACTTCCGTGTCGTTGATGTAGTTTTTCGTTGTCCGGCTCTCCACGTCCCAGGTGAACGTGGTTTTTTGGGCGCTGCTGCGATGCAGAACCCGGCTGGCCTGCGCCACCAGACTCTGGCTTTTGCCGCTGTAACGAATGTCGCCGTTTAGCCCCGCCACGGTCTGGTGATAGTGGTAATCGCTGCCGGTAACGGAAAATGCCCACCAGCCCACGGGAACAGACCAGTGGGCGCTGAGGTTTTGGTTGCCTTTTTCCGGCCCGGTTTGCAGGTCATGGTTCATGGAAAACCAGAAGAGATCGCTCAGCGCCAGCGGGTTATCCAGCGACAGCGTTAGCCCACCCTGATAGCGGCCCGTTGACGACGAGCCAGAATCATCAAGCGACAGGCCAAGCCGCCAGAATTTGCTCTGCTGGCGGGTTATCACGATATCGCTCTCACCCGGCTGTTCAGCCGGAACGATATCCATCTCAACCTGGACGGTGGGCAGGCGCTGGAGGTTCTCCAGACCCTGCTCGATATCCCGCAGGTCGAGCAGATTACCGTCATGTGCCGGGAAGGCGCTGTAAAGCCATAACCCGCGACGGCTGTTATCGGTCAATGTGACGTGGCGTATTTTCCCCGGAATAACGGCCAGTGTTAAATGGCCGCTTTTTAAATCCTGAGCGGGAGCCAGCACGCGTGCGGTTGTCCAGCCGTGGGCGATCAGCCGGTTTTGCAGCAGGCTCATCACGTGGTTGATACCCCGTGCGCCGAGGCACTTCCCGACGGCCTGATTCGCGATGCGCTGCAGCGGTACCCAGTGCGGGAGGGCGTTATGCCCCGTCAGCGTCACGTCATGGATGGTGAAGCAGGGCGTTTCGGCGGCAAATTCGCCGCTTTCGTTACGTGTTGCCGGAGATTGCAGCCGAACGTCAGGCGCCTGGGGCGTCAGTTGGGTTTCCAGCGCCTGCTGACGCTGCTGTTGCAGGATAAACGGTTCATCACCCGGTGCGGCGCTGGCACCCGATGAAAGGCTGAGAACAGCACAGATAAAAAAGCCGGTGCGCTTCGTTGCGACTGGTCGAAATTCCCTTTTCAACATTTTCCCTTACAAAATGTAATGTTTTCTTGCAAGGGATCGTGACGAAGTCACAGCGACTTTTCTACGCGTAGCGGCTAAATAAAATCTGAAAGTGGGGGAAAGTACGGAAGCGGATTAAAGCGGGTATGACTGGCCGGGCAAGCTTGCGCCGCCCGGCACGGTTACGGGAGATTACTCCCCTTCACCCGGGAACAGGAACGGGTTGATTGAGCTGCGGGCGAAGCCCTCCTGCTCCATTTTGGCGTCCAGAATCAGCGAGGCGAGATCGTCGGCTACCGCTTCGACTTTCGGGTCTTTTTCCTGATACAGAATCTTCAGGTAGGTCCCACAGTCGCCGCAGCTTTCAGCTTTCACTGCCGCTTCTTCATTTTCCAGCGACCAGTAGTTGAGATCGCGGGTCTGCTCGCAGTTGCTGCACTTCACGCGCACCACGTGCCATTCGGTTTCGCACAGGTTGCAGTGCAGGTAGCGCAGCCCTTGGGTGGTGCCAATCTGTACCATGCTGGAGACCGGCATGGAACCGCACACCGGGCAGAACTGGCGCGCTTCGCCGTACTCGGCGCGGGCTTTGCCGGGGATCAGGCTTGCCATCTGCGCCCAGTAGAGCGACAGTGCCGCCCAGATAAACGGCGCTTTATCACTGCTGACCAGCGAAAAGTCGGAAGCAAACAGCGCACTCGCCATCTCTTCCAGCTCCTGTTCGGACGCTTTTTCCAGGTTCTCAATGACCGCAAGCGCAGTACCGCTCATTTCGGGCTTCAGCTCGGCAATCAGCGAATGCAGCAGCTTGTGCCAGTGCTTGTCGCGCGGCAGGACGTGAATATCCAGCGGCGGCTTGCCCTGCTCATTGGCTTCTTTGATGCGCGCAGTCAGGTCCATTTGCAGTGGGTGGTCGTACAGCACCACTTCCTGCGCGTGGGCGACAAGCGCAGCAAAACGCAGAAAATCGCCCAGCGGGTTGTTCTCTGCCAGCTCGCGCAGACGCTCTGCGCGGCGGTTGTAGAGGTTCTTGAGTCTGGGGAATAACAACGGCGGAATATACTCCGCCGTACGTTTCTCGCTCGACCCCAGCTCATCTTGCGGGATTATGCGAATACTCATTCAGATGACTTTTCCTGTTTCTGGCGGACTTCACGGTACCAGCGCGGGTGATGTTTCTTCGCCCACGTACTGGTTACCCAGCCTTCCACCATCGCGGTAATGGTGCCTTTCACCCAGAGGGCAGCGTAAATATGCACCATGATAACCACAATTAGCGCCACTGCGGCAAATGAATGCAGCATCAGCGCGAATCGGATCACCGGGATTGAGAAAGCAGGCGCAAAATACGGACGCCAGATGATCACGCCGCTGACCAGCAACAGGACCAGGAAGATAATCGCCGCCCAGAATACGCATTTCTGACCGAAGTTATAACGCCCGGTATCACCTACTTCCTCGTTGACGACGATCTTACGAATATTCTTCGCCCAAAAGATATCATCCCGATTGATTAGGTTATGGTGCCAGTAGCGGAAAAACATGATGATGAACGACGCGAACATGATGACGCCAACAAACGGGTGCAGTATACGCGCCAGTTGTGGTGTCCCCATGATCTGCATCAGCCAGTTGAAGGAGGGGAAGAAGAACCCCAGCCCGCTTATCGCCGCCAGCATGAAGCAGAAGGCGGTGACCCAGTGGTTGATGCGTTCCGGCGCGGTGTAGCGCACGATGGTGTCACGTTTTCTCATTTGCGCACCTCGTCTTTCTCTTCATGCAGGTTGTCGTCTTCCTCTTCCGCACGGTTCGGACCGACGCCGACGTAGTGGAAGATGCTCGCTGCGAAGGTGGCAGCAAAACCTACCGCGGCCAGCGGTTTCCAGATGCCTTTCCAGAACTTCACGGTGGCGCTGATTTCCGGGTTCTCCGGCAGGCCGTGATACAGATTCGGCTTGTCGGCATGGTGCAGCACATACATCACATGCGTACCACCAACACCGGCCGGATCGTACAGGCCCGCATTGTCGTAACCACGGGTTTTCAGCTCGCCCACGCGCTCTGCCGCCAGCGTTTTCATATCCTCTTTAGAGCCAAAGTGGATAGCGCCGGTTGGGCAGGTCTTCACGCACGCGGGCTCCTGGCCGACAGTGACGCGGTCAACGCACAGCGTGCATTTGTAGACGCGGTTGTCTTCCGGATTCAGGCGCGGTACGTCGAACGGACAGCCCGCAATGCAGTAGCCGCAGCCGATGCACTGCTCGGACTGGAAGTCGACGATGCCGTTGGCATACTGAATGATAGCCCCTTCTGACGGACATGCCTTCAGGCAGCCCGGATCCGCGCAGTGCATACAGCCATCTTTGCGGATAAGCCATTCCAGTTTGTCGTTCTGCTCCACTTCCGAGAAACGCATCACCGTCCAGGACTTGGCGGTCAGGTCCGCAGGGTTGTCGTACACCCCAACGTTGTGACCCACTTCGTCACGCAGATCGTTCCACTCAGAGCAGGCCACCTGACAGGCTTTACAGCCGATACAGGTGGTCACGTCGATAAGTTTCGCCACTTCCTGCTGGTGGTCCCGCGCCTGAGGCGCGGGCGTGAAACCGTTAGTCGCGGAACGACGGATAATGTCTTGAGATTGATAAGCCATAAGTCGTCTCCGTTACACCTTTTCCACGTTCACGAGGAAGGCCTTAAACTCCGGCGTCTGCGTGTTCGCATCACCGACGAACGGCGTCAGGGTATTTGCAATGAACCCTTTCTTCGCCACGCCCTCATAACCCCAGTGAATTGGGATGCCGATGGTATCCACCTGCTGACCATGAACGTTCAGCGTGCGAATACGCTTGGTCACCAC
This sequence comes from Enterobacter cloacae complex sp. HYC080_NIDB, assembly GCF_056673325.1. Classification (NCBI taxonomy): domain Bacteria; kingdom Pseudomonadati; phylum Pseudomonadota; class Gammaproteobacteria; order Enterobacterales; family Enterobacteriaceae; genus Enterobacter; species Enterobacter cloacae complex sp. HYC080_NIDB. Next base: position 71,342 of record NZ_CP114212.1, read on the forward strand.
CGCCTTGGCTTTAATGTAGCCGCGGTTAGAGGAGACCTTCACGGTATCGCCATGGGCGATGCCGAGCTTGTTCGCCAGCTTCTCGCCGATCTCCACAAACTGCTCCGGCTGCGCGATGGCGTTAAGCAGCGCGTGCTTGGTCCAGTAGTGGAAGTGCTCGGTCAGACGATAGGTGGTGCCCACGTACGGGAACTTGTCTTTTTTACCCAGCGCTTCAAAGTCGCCCTTGAAGATACGCGCTGCCGGGTTAGAGACCACGTTCGGGTGCAGCGGGTTAGTGCCCAGCGGCGTCTCAAACGGCTCGTAGTGTTCCGGGAACGGCCCTTCTGCCATCTTATCAATGGCAAACAGACGTCCCATCCCTTCAGGCTGCATGATAAACGGTCCGACATCGCTGCCTGGTGCGGCAGTGCTGTAGTCCGGAATATCCACGCCGCCCCATTTCGCGCCGTCCCACTTCAGAAGCTGACGCTTCGGATCCCACGGGTTGCCCTGCGGGTCAGCGGAGGCACGGTTATAGAGGATGCGACGGTTAAGCGGCCACGCCCACGCCCAGCCCAGCGTATTGCCGAGGCCCGACGGGTCGGCGTTGTCGCGGTTGGCCATCTGGTTGCCTTTCGGCGTCCAGCTACCAGCGAAGATCCAACAGCCGCTTGACGTGGTACCGTCATCGCGCAGATGGGCGAAGGTACTGAGCTGATCGCCTTTCTTCGCCAGCACGGTGCCGGTGGTCGGGTCGATAACATCCGCCAGCGCCTTACCGTTGCTCTCCATCGCCACTTCTTCCGGCGCAGGATTTTCAGGCGTCGAGTAGTTCCAGGTCATGTTCAACACCGGTTCCGGGTTCGCGCCACCTTCAGCCGCGTACATCTTACGCAGGCGTAAGAAAATACCGGCCAGGATCTCGCCGTCGTTCATGGCGATGCCCGGGGCGTCCGCACCTTTCCAGTGCCACTGCAGCCAGCGGCCGGAGTTGACAATAGACCCGTTCTCTTCCGCGAAGCAGGTAGATGGCAGACGGAACACTTCAGTCTGAATCTTCGACGGATCGACGTCATTCGATTCGCCGTGGTTCTGCCAGAAGGTCGAGGTTTCAGTATTGAGCGGGTCAATCGTCACCAGGAACTTCAGTTTCGACAGGGACTCAACAACCTTGTTCTTGTTCGGGAACGAGGCCACCGGGTTAAAGCCCTGGCAGATATAGCCGTTGACCTGACCCTGATGCATCATCTCGAAGTACTGAAGCACGTCGTAGCCTTTGTCCCACTTCGGCAGCCAGTCAAAGCCCCAGCTGTTTTCCGCCGTCGCCTTGTCGCCGTAGAAGGCTTTCATCAGCGAGACGAAGAACTTCGGATAGTTGCCCCAGTAGTTCACCTGGCCTTCGAGCAGCGGTTTTGGCGTGCTGGCCGTCAGGTAGGTTTGCAGGTCGGTTTGTTTCTCGCTTGGCAGGTTCATATAACCTGTCAGGCTTTGAGACAGCAGGCCGAGGTCGGTCAGACCCTGAATGTTGGAGTGACCGCGCAGGGCGTTCACGCCGCCGCCTGCCATGCCCATGTTGCCGAGCAGGAGCTGAACCATCGCCATGGTACGGATGTTCTGCGCACCGATGGAGTGTTGCGTCCAGCCGAGGGCGTAGAGGAACGACGCGGTTTTATCTTTCGCGCTGGTTTCGGCGATCAGCTCGCAGACCTTCAGGAAGTCCGCCTTCGGCGTACCACAGATGTTTTCGACCACCTCCGGCGTGTAGCGGGAGACGTGCTCTTTCAGCAGGTTCCACACGCAGCGCGGGTGTTGCAGGGTGGTATCGCGTTTCGCAAAGCCTTTCTCATCCAGCTCGTAGTTCCAGCTGGTTTTGTCGTACTTGCGTTTTTCGGCGTCGTAACCGCTGAACAGGCCATCTTCGAAGTGGTAATCCTCACGCACGATCAGGCTGGCGTTGGTATAGGCTTCGGTGTATTCGCGGTTGTATTTTTCGTTGGTCATCAGGTACAGCAATACGCCTGACAGGAAAGTGATGTCAGTACCTGAACGAATAGGGGTGTAGAAATCCGCCACTGACGCTGTACGCGTGAAGCGGGGATCGATCACAATCAGTTTCGCACCGTTGTGGATTTTGGCTTCCATCGCCCAGCGGAACCCGACAGGGTGCGCTTCAGCGGCGTTACCACCCATCACCACAATAAGGTTGGCGTTCTTGATGTCGACCCAGTGGTTGGTCATCGCACCGCGACCAAATGTTGGAGCAAGACTTGCTACCGTTGGTCCGTGTCAGACACGCGCCTGGTTGTCGACCGCGAGCATACCGAGTGCGCGCGTAAATTTCTGGGTTAAATAGCCGGTTTCATTACTGGACGCTGAAGCACACAGCATCCCGGTGGAGAGCCAGCGGTTGACCGTCACGCCGTCGGCGTTCTTCTCAATGAAGTTCGCATCACGGTCTTCTTTAATATGTTTAGCGATGCGGTCAAACGCCTCTTCCCAGCTGATTTGCTGCCATTTGTCGGAGCCAGGCGCACGATATTCAGGGAACTTCAGGCGGCTTTCAGAGTGGATAAAGTCCACCAGACCGGCCCCTTTCGGACACAGCGCGCCGCGGTTGACCGGGTGATCCGGGTCACCTTCGATATGGAAAATAGACGCTTTGGCGTTTTTAGCACCGTCGCCGAGGCTATACATTAACAGCCCGCAACCGACAGAGCAGTACGTACAGGTATTACGGGTTTCACGGGTGCGCAGCAGTTTATACTGCCGCGTTTCCGCCAGCGCGACGCCGGGCGCAAAGCCCAGTGCTGCTGCCGTTGTGCCTGCCATACCGCCAGCGCAGATCTTAAAGAACTGCCTTCTGCTGACCTGCATGGGTCACTCCTTGTTTCGACATTGCTTACATATGTAGTTTTGACTTCGCGGTTGAAGAATGACCGCAAAGGAAAAAATTTGCGTTAATCCCTCATTTCTCCGAGGGATATCATCAGAATACCACAGTGTCGGTACACCTGTTCTAATGGCGTTAATACAAAGTGAACGTATTATCACCATGTTGATTATAAAGTGTGATACAGATCACGCTATTGCTTCTGCATGTTAAAGCGGTGTAGCGCTGGCCGGGTTGCACCCCTTCTAAATGAGTAGGAGAATGATTGTCGAAAAGTTGATCCATACTATGCGTAAGGCCTGTTGTTTATGCTGCAATAGCAGGCTCACCTCCGTGGTTGTTCAGGAATACCGCTGTGTCTAAACAAAACCGTGCTACCCACTCGTCGCCACTGCCTGCAGGCATTGTGGAACTGTCGGTACGCAGACCGCCCCACATTACCCACGCCACGCCCGATTTGCTGGCGGAAGAAGTGCCTGTTGCGCTTGTTTACAACGGTATTTCGCATGTGGTGATGATGGCTTCGCCGAAAGATCTCGACCTGTTCGCCATTGGCTTTTCTCTCTCGGAAGGCATTATTGCGCATCCGCAGGAGATCTACGGGATGGACGTGGTGAAGGCGTGTAACGGTCTTGAAGTGCAAATCGAACTCTCCAGCCGTCGCTTTATGGGATTGAAAGAGCGCCGCCGCGCGCTGGCCGGACGCACCGGCTGCGGCGTGTGTGGCGTTGAGCAGCTCAATGATATCGGCAAGCCCGTTGCGCCATTGCCGTTTACCCAGACCTTCAATCTGGCACACCTTGATCATGCGCTTGAGCATCTCAACGACGTACAGCCCATCGGCCAGTTAAGCGGTTGTACGCATGCGGCGGCGTGGGTGTTGCCGTCGGGCGATATTGCCGGAGGGCATGAAGACGTGGGCCGCCATGTCGCGCTGGATAAGCTGCTGGGACGCCGGGCGCGAGAAAGCGAGGTCTGGCAACAGGGCGCGGCGCTTGTTTCCAGCCGTGCAAGTTATGAGATGGTGCAAAAGTCCGCAATGTGCGGTGTGGAAATCCTGTTTGCGGTATCGGCGGCCACAACGCTGGCGGTGGAAGTGGCGGAGCGCTGCAACCTGACGCTGGTCGGGTTCTGCAAGCCGGGAAGGGCAACAATCTATACCCATCCACAGCGATTAATAGTTGATCAATAATTTTGAATGTTTCAGGCAAAACCTTCCGCTTTTAGTTGTTCGGGATGAGGTCTAGTATTTATCTCATCAAGGCACGGTGCCTTACCAAAACAACTTAACGAAAGGGTTTATATCATGAAAAGCATCAAAACTTTTGTCGCTGTAATCGCTCTGGCTGCTTCTTTCGGTTCTTTCGCTGCACAGACTGTGACCGCAACCGCCTCTACCATTGACGGTGCAGAAGCTAAAATCGCGGCACAGGCTCAGGAAGCGGGTGCATCATCCTACAAAATTACCCAGGCATTCACGGGTAACCGCGTACACATGACTGCTGAACTGAATAAATAAGCCAGTCACACCGTCGAAAGAGCGCCCCCGGGGCGCTTTTTTATTTTTTCTCTTTTTTAACAATATCTTTTCTATCCTGAACCTCTACCAGGGAATAAAAAGGCGCGACGTTTTTACAGGTCAGACGCCAGATCCCGTAATCCCGCTTTTTTGGCGTAAACACGCGATAATTACCTTCACCTACCATCATAAAGCGCGCATTGGGATAGTCGTTGAGAATTCGATATTCATTGTTACAGTAAAACGTATCCCGAGTGTCGTAATCGATTGTCACATTGAGGACGTATTCAAGCACCCGGCTGGTATTGACGTTATAGGCAATAAAGAAGATATAGCCAGCGCAGAAAAGGGGGGCAGAAATCGCCATGACGTTAAACTGGACCGATGAATTCTGCAACAAGGGAAGCGCCATCGTGAATAGCAGAAATACCATGGAAAAGAATAAGGTGCAGAAGATTAAAAAGAACCCAAACGACGTAATTTTATTGAAAGTCGCCTCGTAGGTGACATCCGTGACGTCCATAAAGACCTTTCGCGCCAGTATGTAGCAGATGAAGGAAATTAACAGCCATACACCACGTGTAAGGGTGAAAGCCTTTTTTGCAATTTTCTTTCTGTCATCATCCACGGCGTCCAGATAGAGGGTGATGGAATAGTAGATACATCCCACCGTCCCGATCGCGAGCGTGACGGGTAGCTCCAGGCCATTTCCGGCGAAATATTTAAATGCCACGCACGATGTTAAAAACAGCAGAGAAGACATCAGCGTCGAGCCCGCTATTTTTTTGTATTCACTCCATTCCATTTGGGACAGCTGCAACAGCGTGAGGGGTTTTATGCGTGAGGAAATGATGATAGCGCAGGCTATCAGCATGGCCATCCAGACGAAGACGGGCATCGCTTTACTGTTAAAGGGCGTTATGACAAAAATGGCGCCCGCATAAGCGATAAAATGGACGGCAGTACTATGTCTGATGAGGAATGAGGGTTGTTTTCTGCTTTTCATTGGCGTTTTTCTCCCTGAAAAAGGCTGACGTTCAGGACATCAGGAAACAGATATCAGCGCAATGCATAACGTTTTTTTTGAGTTCAGTAATTTTGAATGATAATAGCAAATCCTTCCGCTTTTAGTTGTTCGCGATGAGGTCTAGTATTTATCTCATCAAGGCGCAGTGCCTTACCTGAACAACTTAATGAAAGGGTTTATATCATGAAAAGCATCAAAACTTTTGTCGCTGTAATCGCTCTGGCTGCTTCTTTCGGTTCTTTCGCTGCACAGACTGTGACCGCAACCGCCTCTACCATCGACGGTGCTGAAGCTAAAATCGCGGCACAGGCTCAGGAAGCGGGTGCATCATCCTACAAAATTACCCAGGCATTCACGGGTAACCGCGTACACATGACTGCTGAACTGAATAAATAAGCCAGTCACACCGTCGAAAGAGCGCCCCCGGGGCGCTTTTTTTAGTTTATACCCGCCACGCGCAGTAGCGCCGTCACTACTGCCGCCGCGATGATCACCACAATCAATGGCATTTTTCGCCACGCCAGAAATACCGCAAACGCCACGCCCAGCACGCGCGCCATCCCGGCGAAATGTTCCCCTTCATAAAATGTGGTCGCCAGTGCCACAGAAAACAGCAACACCGTTGCCGCATCTGACAGCAGTGCCTGAGATCGTTCAGAGAGTGCCAGTCGGTTGCCGAGTTTTGCTCCGCCGAGACGCATCAAATAGGTTCCCGCAGACAAAATGGCGATGCCGAGAATAAAAATCGTCATATTTTCCATTATTTCTTCCTCGCAGCGAGACCGAGTAAAGAGAGCAGCACCGGTAATCCCACCGGGGCAAACGGTACGGCAGCCAGGGATAGCACGGCACCGCTACAGGCGCGGATTAACGTGGTACGGTTTTTAAACGCGGGAACCACTAACGCCAGCAGAATGGCCGGAAAGACCGCATCCAGCCCGATGGTTTCCGGGGCCGGGAGCAGCTTACCGACCATGGCGCCCAGCAAGGCGCCCACCGGCCAGATAATTGCCACGCCTAAACCACATAACCAGTACGCCGCCTTACGCTGCTCGGGCGTTTTTTGCGACAGGCCAAACACCACGCTTTCGTCATTCATAATGTGGCAGCCCAACAGGCTCAGGCCGCGCTTGCCTACCAGTTCACGCACCGTCACGCCAAACGGCACATGGCGTGCGTTGACCAGCAAACCGGCTGCCGCCGCCGCCAGAGCGTTACCGCCGCTGGCCACAATGCCGATAAACATAAATTCCGATGCGCCCGCGAGGACGGTGAGCGAGAGAACAAACGGCACCCAAAGCGGGAAACCGTAGGCCATCGCCAGTGAGCCGTAAGACATCCCGACCACGCCGACCGCGAGGCAAACCAGGATGATTGCTTTTATCGTGTCGCCTTTCAGGCAGGAGAGATGATGCTTCATACAATTTTAGCCATATCGAACGTGTATCCATTATAATGAACGCAACAGAACTGTTTTTCAAGACGAACGATTCGTTCGATTTATAGAACAAAAGGGCCGTTATATGACGCAGCCAATTAGCGTAATCGCCAAAAGCCTGGTGCGAGAACGCCTGCGAACCGGGCTTTCACTGGCGGAAATTGCCCGCCGTGCCGGGATCGCTAAATCCACGCTTTCCCAGCTGGAATCCGGCAACGGCAACCCCAGCCTGGAGACGCTGTGGTCGCTCTGCGTGGCGCTTGATATTCCCTTCGCCCGTTTGCTGGAGCCACAGTTGCCGAGCACGCAGGTGATCCGCCGTGGTGAAGGAACGAAAGTGGTTGCCGGACAGGCAAACTATGAAGCCATACTGCTGGCTGCGTGCCCGCCAGGCGCGCGACGGGATGTCTATCTCCTGATGACCCAGCCGGGTGCAGACCGCATTTCTCAGCCGCATTCGCCTGGCTCGGTAGAACATATTATCGTCATGCAGGGAAGGGCCCTGGTCGGCCTGCTGGATGCGGCAGAGGAGCTCGCCGCCGGGGATTACATCTGTTACCCCGCCGACCAGCCGCACATTTTTAAGGCGCTGGAGCCAGACACGCATGCGTTGCTGGTGGCGGAACAAAATTAACGTAGATACGGAAAATCATGTCGCTTAAAGCCATTGCCAAAGAGCTGGGACTCTCCATTACGACCGTCAGCCGCGCCCTCAACGGCTATGACGACGTCTCTGCTGAGACGCGCGCCCGCGTGGAAGCCGAGGCTCAGCGCCGTGGTTACCGACCTAACACCTTCGCCCGTCGCCTGAAGATGGGCAAAATTGACGCGGTCGGGCTGGTGTTTCCCGTACATCCTGTTCCGCTCAATAACAGCGTATTTATGGACATGGTCGGCGAAATTAGCCACGAACTGGCGCGACATGAGATCGACTTACTGCTCATTGCCGATGACGATCTGGCGGATAAGCACAGCTATATGCGCATGGTACAGAGCCGGCGCGTCGACGCGCTGATTGTGGCGCATACGCTGGATCGCGATCCGCGGCTTGAGCAGCTGCAGGCCGCCGGGTTCCCTTTCCTGGCGCTTGGGCGCAGCCAGCTGCCGCAGCCTTACGCGTGGTTTGATTTCGATAACTATGCCGGTACGTACAATGCTACCCGCTGGCTGATTGAGAAAGGCCATCAGCGTATTGCGCTGCTCGGCGAAAGCAATAATCAGGCATTTATCACCCAGCGCCGTCAGGGCTATCTGGACGCTCTGCGGGAAGCCGGGCTTTCCAGCGAATGGCTGCGCGCCATGCCGCCGTCGCGCCGCGTGGGATATGCCACCACGAAAGAACTGCTTGCCCTGCCGCAACCGCCCACGGCGATCATTACTGACTGCAACACCCACGGCGACGGGGCGGCGATGGCGCTCGAACAGCTGGGGCGTTTATCCGGCGACAACGCCGTGTCGCTGGTGGTCTACGACGGACTGCCGCAGGACAGTATCGTCGATACCGACGTGGCGTCGGTGATCCAGTCCACCCGTCAGGGTGTCGGAAAACAGATTGCCGACATGGTCCGCCGGCTAATTAACGGCGACGATATTGCGCAGCTTCAGGTGCTCTGGCAACCGGAATTCTCCCCCGGCCAGACGGCCTGAATATCTCCATTTTCTAAACCCGATCACAAAACCGAAACGTTTTGGTTTGTATCCGAAACGTTTCGGATCAAAACTCAAGGCATCCCATGACAGGAGATGTCTGATGCAAGATTCTATTTTACGACTTGAAAGCGCGACGGTAGATGTGGTGATAAAAACGCGCCCGTTCGCCGAAATTATTTACTGGGGGCCGCATCTTCAGTACTTTTCGCCACAAAATGCTGAAACCCTTTCCCGGCCCGTTGCTAACGGCAGGCTGGATGTCGATTCTCCGGTTACGCTGATGGCTGAACTCGGGCATGGCCTGTTTGGCTCGCCGGGTATTGAGGGGCACCGACAGGGGCTGGACGGTTCCCCGGTATTCAGAACTACGCGGGTACAGCAGGAATTAAACACCCTGACGATTACCGCTGAAGATGACTATGCGGGCCTGCGTCTGACCAGCGAGCTGGCGCTGGACGACAGCGGCGTGCTGGTGGTTCGTCACGGTTTAACGAACCTGAAAGCACGTCCCTGGCAGGTTGACCGCTTTGCCGTCACGCTGCCGGTGGCCGAGCGCGCCCGGGAGGTGATGGCCTTCCACGGACGCTGGATCAGAGAGTTCCAGCCGCACCGCGTAAACCTTGAGCACGACAGCGTTGTGATTGAAAACCGCCGGGGTAAAACCTCCCACGAACACTTTCCTGCACTGATAGCCGGTACGCCATCGTTCAGCGAAATGCAGGGTGACGTCTGGGGCGTGCATCTGGGCTGGAGCGGGAACCATCGCCTGCGCGCGGAAGCGAAAACCGACGGTCGCCGTTATATTCAGGCCGAAGCGCTCTACCTGTCGGGGGAAATGGCGATAGAAGAGGGCGATACGCTCTGGACACCGCGCCTGTATGCCAGCTACTCCCCGCGGGGCCTGAACGGCATGAGCCAGTCTTTCCATCGCTACCTGCGCGACAACGTCATCCGCTTCCCGGAAAATAAACCGCGTCCGGTACACCTCAATACCTGGGAGGGGATCTACTTCAACCACGATCCGGATTACATCATGCGCATGGCCGACGAGGCCGCCACGCTGGGCGTGGAGCGCTTTATTATTGACGACGGCTGGTTCAAAGGCCGCAATGACGACCACGCCGCGCTGGGCGACTGGTATCTGGATGAGAAAAAATATCCGAATGGCCTGACGCCGGTGATTGACCACGTCAAACGGCTCGGCATGGAGTTTGGCATCTGGGTTGAGCCGGAGATGATCAACCCGGACTCCGATCTGTATCGCGCGCATCCTGACTGGGTGCTGGCGCTGCCGGGCTATGCCCAGGCGACCGGGCGTCATCAGCTGGTGCTCAACCTCAACATTCCGCAGGCTTTTGATTATCTTGTGGAACGCATGAGCTGGCTGCTGGGCGAGCATGCGATCGACTACGTGAAGTGGGACATGAACCGCGAGCTGGTGCAGCCGGGACACAACGGTAAAGCCGCCGCCGACGCCCAGACCCGTCAGTTTTACCGGCTGCTGGATGTGCTGGGCGAGCGCTTCCCGCATATTGAATTCGAATCCTGCTCTTCCGGCGGCGGGCGCATTGATTACGAAGTGCTGAGCCGGAGCCATCGCTTCTGGGCGTCCGACAACAACGACGCACTGGAGCGCAGCACCATCCAGCGTGGCATGAGCTATTTTTTCCCGCCGGAGGTGATGGGGGCGCATATCGGTCATCATAAATGCCACGCCACCTTCCGCCAGCACAGCATTGAATTTCGTGGCCTGACGGCGCTGTTTGGCCATATGGGGCTGGAGCTGGATCCGCTCACCGTGGACGCGCAGGAGCGCGAGGGGTATCGACATTACGCCGCGCTGCACAAGCAGTGGCGAGAGGTGATCCACCACGGCACCCAATGGCGGATTGATATGCCGGACGCCACCACGCTGGCGCAGGGGATTGTGAGCGAAGACAAGGCGCAGGGGCTATTTATGGTCAGCCAGCTCGCGATGCCGGATTACAGCCTGATGATGCCGCTGCGCATGCCGGGGCTGGAGGCCAGCGCGCAGTACCGCGTCGCGCTGCTCGATCACCCGAATATTCAAATTACGGGCGAAGGCGGGCACACCATGCGCAAGCTGCCGGCGTGGATGGAAACACCGCAAACGGTGAGCGGTGAGTGGCTGATGCAGGCGGGCATTGCGCTGCCGATTCTCGATCCGGAAACCGCCATTCTGATTGGCGTGGAACGCGTGTAAAGGTGATGGGCCGGGAAACTGGCCCTCCGTTGAGGATAAAAATAATGAACACAACAACCTGTACCCACAAAGACAACCCAAATTTCTGGATCTTCGGGCTGTTCTTCTTTCTCTACTTCTTCATCATGGCCACCTGCTTTCCGTTCCTGCCGATCTGGCTGTCGGATATCATCGGCCTGAATAAAACCCATACCGGGATTGTTTTCTCCTGCATCTCGCTGTCGGCCATTGCGTTCCAGCCGGTGCTGGGGGTGATTTCGGACAAGCTGGGGCTGAAAAAACACCTGCTGTGGATAATCTCGGTGCTGTTATTCCTGTTCGCACCGTTCTTCCTGTACGTCTTCGCGCCCCTGCTGAAAACCAGTATCTGGCTGGGGGCGTTGAGCGGCGGGTTATATATCGGTTTTGTCTTCTCGGCGGGATCGGGCGCAATCGAGGCCTACATCGAACGCGTGAGCCGCAACAGTTTCTTCGAATACGGCAAGGCGCGCATGTTCGGCTGTCTCGGCTGGGGGCTATGCGCGTCTACGGGCGGCATCCTGTTCGGCATCGATCCGTCGTATGTATTCTGGATGGGATCAGGGGCCGCATTGCTGTTGATGCTGCTGCTGGTGGTCGCGAAGCCGAAGCCCAACCAGACGGCGCAGGTGATGAACGCCCTGGGAGCCAACCAGCCGCAGATCACTGCCAGAACCGTCTTTAAGCTGTTCCGCCAGCGCAGAATGTGGATGTTCATTCTGTACGTGATTGGCGTTGCCTGCGTTTATGACGTTTTCGATCAGCAGTTTGCCACCTTCTTTAAAACCTTCTTCGCCACGCCGCAGGAAGGCACTCGTGCCTTTGGCTTTGCCACCACGGCGGGGGAAATCTGTAACGCCATCATCATGTTCTGCTCGCCGTGGATCATTAACCGTATCGGCGCGAAAAATACGCTGCTGATCGCCGGGGTGATAATGGCGACGCGTATTATCGGCTCGTCGTTCGCTACCACCGCCGTGGAGGTGATTGCCCTGAAGATGCTGCACGCGCTGGAAGTCCCGTTTCTGCTGGTGGGCGCCTTTAAGTACATCACCGGGGTGTTTGATACCCGACTGTCGGCGACTATCTATCTGATCGGCTTCCAGTTTGCCAAACAGTCGGCGGCGATTTTCCTTTCTGCCTTTGCCGGAAATATGTATGACCGGATCGGTTTCCAGGAGACGTATTTGATGCTGGGCTGTTTCGTACTGGCAATTACGGTAGTGTCGGCGTTTACGTTGAGCAGCAGGCAGGAGATTGCTGCCGCCTCGGGGGCAGCAGCGTTAACACATCAGTCCAGGTAAAACACTTCGGTAAGCTCCGTACTCACCGGGCTGTTATCCGGGTTTGACGGCATAACGTCGACCATATGTTCCCACCAGCGCTGGCAGACGTCGGTATTCGCTACCGCGCGCCAGCGCTCCTCCGATTCAATCTCCACGGTCGCAAACAGCAGGTTGCGTGCTTTGTCGAGATAAATGGCGTAGCGGTGCGCGCCGTGGTCTTTCAGCACCGCTTCAAGCTCGGGCCATATGGGGTTATGGCGACGCGCATACTCCTCGTGCGCGTCCGGGTTTACCTGCATCACAAACGCTTTGCGGATCATCATGCCTCCATTCGCTTTCGCGGACGGCTATGGGTACAAATCCAGTGCCGACTGCATCGGCGTAATGCCAAAGCGTTTACCGAGTGCAATCAGCTCTTCCCGGGTAATGGTCTGCTTCATACCGCCCATGGAATAGACCTTCACCAGCACTTCAGCTGATTTTTCAGCGGTATCGATCAGGCCGAAAGTTTCATCCAGCGTCGGGCCGCTGCCGAAAACACCGTGGAACGGCCACAGCACCAGAGAATGCTTTTGCATCTCTTTGGCGGTTGCCTGGCCGATCTCGTCGGTACCGGGCACCATCCACGGCAGAATGCCGACGCCGTCCGGGAAGACCACCAGGCACTCGGTGCTGCCTTCCCACAGCTTGCGGGTGATGAGATCGGCGTTGTTTTCCAGCACGTAGGTCAGGGCAATCAGATTGGTGGCGTGGCAGTGCATGATGACGCGGTCTTTACCGTGGGTCGCCTTGATGCGCTGGCAGTGCGAGAGGAAGTGCGCTGGCAGTTCAGAGGTGGGCACTGCCTCGTCCGTGAGCCCCCAAAGAATGTGGTAGCCCGCGCCGTCGCTGTCCACCCTCACGACGCCGAGACTGGCCTGCGGGTCGAGCTGGACGTTGCGAAAGAACTTGCCGGATCCGGTGACGATAAACGGCGTGTTAGCGAGCAGCGGCATCGGCCGGCTCAGGGCGATATAGCGCGGTTTTTGATGGAAATCAGCGGCGTACGGCTCGATGTCGGCATCGTCCAGGCGCAGCGTCAGGTTGCCGCCGTTACGCTCATCCCACCCTTTCAACCAGGCGTCAGAGGTGGCTTTAATCATGCCCTGGACGAACCAGGAATGGGTGATGGTCTGCATACTGTGGTTCCTTTGAAAATGCCGGGTGGCGCTATGCTTACCCGGCCTACTTATACTGCGGGGAGGGTTGAATCACCCGCGTGTGCTCAACACGTCTTTCTCATACGCCCGCACGTTCTCCAGCCACTGGCTGCCTGTTGGTACGTCGTTGCGCTGACAGTACATTTCCCACACGGCCTGCCACGGCAGCGATTTCTGCTCTTCCAGCAGCGCCAGGCGGGCCGTGTAGTCACCTTCCTGCTCCAGCTGTTTCAGTGCTTCAGTGGGCTCCAGCAGGGCACGAAGCAGCGCTTTCTTCATGTTGCGGGTGCCGATAACCCACGCCGCGATGCGGTTGATGGAGGCGTCAAAGAAGTCGAGGCCAATATGGACGCGGTCGAACAGGTCGTGGCGAACGATCTCGCTGGCAATGGCCTGCGTTTCGTCATCCAGCAACACCACATGGTCGCTGTCCCAGCGCACCGGACGGCTGACGTGCAGCAGCAGGCGCGGCACGTAGAGCATGGCGGCAGAAATTTTGTCGGAGATGACCTCCGTCGGGTGGAAGTGCCCGGCATCCAGACACAGGGCAGTCTGGCGGCTGGTGGCGTAACCCATATAGAACTCGTTCGAGCCGACGGTATAACTCTCCGCGCCAATGCCGAACAGCTTGCTCTCCACGGCATCAATATGGTGCGCCGGGTTAAGCTTCTCGCTAATGGCTTCATCCAGTGCAGCCAGCAGGCGCTGGCGCGGGGCGAGGCGGTCAATGGTGACGTCCTTCATGCCGTCCGGGATCCAGATATTCATCACCGACGGGGTGCCAAGCTGTTCACCAAACCAGGCTGAAACGCGGCGGCAGGCCTTCACGTGGTCGATCCAGAACTGACGGATCTCGTGACTGGGATGGGCGAGGGTAAAGCCGTCAGCGCTGAGCGGGTGCGAGAAGCAGGACGGGTTGAAGTCCAGGCCCAGACCGTTGGCTTTTGCCCACGCCACCCAGTTTTTAAAGTGTTTCGGCTGGATTTCATTACGCGCGACCGGTTCGTCGGATTCCAGATAAATCGCGTGCAGGTTCAGGCGCTTCGGACCGGGTATCAGGCTGAGCGCCAGCGTCAGATCGGCGCGCAGTTCGGTGGCGTTGCGCGCTTTCCCGGGATAGTTACCGGTTGCCTGAATACCCCCCGTCAGGGAACCGCCTGGGTTTTCGAAGCCGGCGACGTCATCGCCCTGCCAGCAATGCATGGAGACCGGTAGACGGTCGAGCTGACGCAGTGCCGCTTCGACATCCACGCCGACGGCGGCGAAACGCTGTTTAGCCAGGTTCCAGGCTTGTTCAAGTTGAGTGGTCATGCGCAAAGCTCCTTAGTCAGTCGGTTTTGCTGAAACTGCGCCCGGTAGCGGGCAATTTCATGGCAGGGATCGGGAAGGAACGTGGTCAGGCTGCCGCTGGCGGTGACTACCGAGCGGAAATCGTCCACGCTGGCCAGTTCGTCAAGGGTCATCAGCTGAATGCCGATATTGCCGAGCGTGGAGGCCTCGACCGGGCCCGCCACCACGGTGATGCCGCAGGCATCGGCACAAAGCTGGTTTAACAGCGCGTTCTGGCAACCGCCGCCAACAATATGCAGCGTGTCGAACGGTCTGCCGCGAAGGCTGGCCAGCTCGCTCAGCACATCCGCATAAAGCAGGGCAAGGCTGTCAAAAATACAGCGCGCCAGTTCGGCCGGGCTTGATGGTACAGGCTGTCCGGCCTCGCGGCAGGCGGCCTGGATCTCGGTGCTCATGTGCGCCGGATTGATAAAGCGATCGTCATTGGGATGAATCAGGAACGTACAGGCTTTGCGCTTTTCGGTGTCGGCGATAAGCCCGGGCAGATCGGTAATTTTCTGCTCCTTAAGCACCCGCTGGAGCAGCCACAACCCCATAATGTTCTTTAACACCCGATAGCGCCCTTCGGCCCCGCCTTCGTTGGTGATATTTGCGGCCATTGCCTCCTCGCTGACGTAAGGCGTTTTGCTTTCAAAGCCCATCAGCGACCAGGTGCCGGAAGAGAGATAGGCGGCATCTTTACCGCAAAGCGGTGAGGCAATAACCGCGCTGGCGGTATCGTGGCTCGCCACGGCAACGACCGGGATCGCATTCCCCTGCGGGCACACCCACTGGCCGATGACGTTGCCGGGATGGGTCGGCGTACCGAACCACGCCGGGGATGCGCCCGTCCAGGCCAGCAGGTGCTCATCCCAGTTATCCGAGTTGATGTTGACCAGCTGGGTGGTGGTGGCGTTGGTATATTCCCAGTTCATGTTGCCGGTCAGGCGATAGCTCAGGTAGTCCGGGATCAGCAGCACATGGGCAACGTCTGCTGCCAGCCCTGGCTGCTGCTCGACCAGCGCGCGCAGCTGATACAGCGTGTTAAACGGCAGAAACTGTATGCCGCTGCGCCCGTAGATATCATCCTTACCGAGCCGGGCGATGGCGTGCGCCATCAGGCCATCCGTGCGGCTGTCGCGGTAGGAGACGGGCAGGCCAACGCGAGCGCCGCTGCTGTCCAGCAAGACATAATCGACGCCCCAGGTATCTATGCCGATGCTGTCGATGAGGATCCCGCTATCGCAGACTTTTTTGAGCCCGGTACGGATCTCCGTCTCAAGTTCATCAATGTTCCAGGTATCAAAGCCGTCCTGTTTTTGCAGGCAGTTCGCAAAACGATGCATCTCGCGAAGGGAAAGGGTGTGCTGGTCGCAGTCCCAGGTGGCGAGCATTACACGGCCGCTGGATGCGCCTAAATCCACAGCGACACAATGGCGAAAGGTCATGGTCGGATCCTTCTTGAAATCATTAGCGCTGAGTGTAAAAAAGGGGCGAAAAAACCACCTTCTCGCCACTGACAGTCCGCAACCCGTGCTGGCAAGAAAGCAAAGATGAACGTGAGGGGGTTCACACTTTTCCGCGAAGGCGCGCCGTTCAGCCACTGTGACGTTGACCGCAATTCCGGATCTTTCCCGCTTATTCTTGAAAAACAGGCAGGTTTTGCGGCGTTTGCTGTCGAAAATTTAAGGTGAGGGTGAGAGGCCTTATTTACTATTTTGAGAACATTTCTCATTGGTGGGGGGCGTTATGACCATACTGCACAGCGTGGACTTTTTTCCGGCGGATGGTTCGCCTGTGGCGATAGAGCCGCGGCTGCCGCAGGCGGCTTTCCCGGAGCATCATCATGATTTTCATGAAATCGTGATTGTTGAGCATGGCACGGGCATCCATGTCTTTAACGGTCAGCCCTACACCATCAGCGGCGGCACAGTCTGCTTTGTGCGCGACCACGATCGGCATCTGTATGAGCATACCGACAACCTGTGCCTGACGAACGTGCTCTATCGATCCCCGGACGCGTTCCAGTTTCTCGCGGGGCTTCATCAGCTACTGCCGCAGGAGAAGGAAGGACATTATCCGTCGCACTGGCGCGTGAATCAGGCCACGCTGCAGCAGGTTCGCCAGATTTTGCTCCAGATGGAGCAGAGTCAGGACGGACAGGAGATGCATGCGCTCGCCACGCGCGAGATGTTGTTTATGCAGCTGCTGGTGGCGTTGCGCCGCAGTAACCCGGTGGAGGGGGAGAGCAGCGAAGCCCGCCTGAACCAGCTGATGGCCTGGCTGGAGGAACATATTGCCGAGGATATCTGCTGGGAAATGCTGGCGAGTCATTTTTCACTCTCCCTGCGCACCCTGCACCGCCAGCTTAAGCAGCGAACCGGGCAGACGCCCCAGCGTTACCTTAACCGTCTGCGGCTGATAAAAGCGCGCCACCTGCTTCGCCACAGTGATGAAAGCGTCACGGATATCGCTTATCGCTGCGGTTTCGGCGACAGTAACCACTTTTCGACGCTGTTTCGTCGGGAATTCAGCTGGTCTCCGCGTGATATTCGCCAGGGGAGGGACACCTCACTACAGTAACGCGAGCCCAGTCAACGTTTTGCTGCCGTAAAGCGGGTAATAATGTCAGGTTTTCGCCGTTGAGGTGGTGATGTGGCCGCACCGTTAATTCTTCGCAAAGATGACTTTTTTGCCTCCGCTGAACAAGCTGTTGCGGTGGCGGATCGCTATCCGCAAAACGTCTTTGCTGAACACACGCACGAATTTTATGAGCTGGTGCTGGTGTGGCGCGGCAACGGTCTGCACATTCTCAACGATCGGCCTTACCGCATTACCCGGGGGGATCTGTTTTACATTCGTGCCGAAGATAAACACGCCTACGCCTCGGTGAATGACCTGGTTTTACAGAACGTTATCTACTGCCCCGATCGGCTCAGCCTTAACGTTGACTGGGCAGCATGCATTCCCGGCTTCAACGGTGCGAAAGGCTCGCCGCACTGGCGTTTAAGCAGCAGCGGCATGACTGCCATCCGTCAGGCCATTTCCCTCCTTGAACAGGAGAGCTATAAAACCGATCCGCTGGCTAACCCGATGGCGGAGATCCTCTTCGCACAGCTGGTGATGATGCTTAAACGGCATCGCTACGAGACGGATAACCCCTCCGCCACGCAGCAGGAGACCCTGCTCGATAAGCTGATTGCCACGCTGGCGGCCAGCCTGAATAAAAGCTTTGTTCTGGAAAAGTTCTGCGAGCAGGAGCAGTGCAGCGAACGTGCCCTGCGTCAGCAGTTCCGTACCCAGACGGGCATGACGGTAAATCACTATTTGCGCCAGCTGCGCATTTGCCACGCCCAGTATTTGCTCCAGCATACAGAGTTCATGGTCAGTGACGTGGCAATGCGCTGCGGCTTTGAGGACAGTAACTACTTTTCGGTGGTCTTTAATCGCGAGGTAGGGATGACGCCGGTGCAATGGCGTCATCACAGTCGCAGGGCGGCGTAATCAGTTCGCCATACCGAGGCCGACAATGTTGGCCGCAATGATAATCACCACGCAGCCCAGGCTCAGAACGCCCACCGGTCGGCGTCCGGCATTGTTCCACTCCCTCAAGATGAGACCCACCAGTCCGCCGCACAGCACGTAGAAGCTCATGTGTAGCATCCAGCTCATATAGTCATATTGTGCCGGGATGCTGGCGTGTCCCCAGGCGTAGAAAAAGAACTGCAGGTACCACATCAGTCCGCCGAGTGCCGAAAGCAGTACGTTGGTGATGATGACCCGTTTTGCCAGTGAGAAGTCGGCTTTTAGCGACAAACTCTCAACTTTTGCCAGACGAATTACGCAATAGCCGAGGTTAACCAGTGCGCCGCCGCCCATGATCACCACGTAGCTGGGCAGCGCCACGTACAGCGGGTCGACGCCCAGCGCGGCGGCCGCCTCGTGCATCGGTTTGGCGGCGTTCATGGCAAACGACATTCCGGCGGAGAAGATGCCGCACATTACCGCCAGCAGCAGACCCTTTTTCAGGTTAAAGTCCTCGGCTTTAATGCCCATCTTGCGCTCTTTCAACTGGCCCGCGCGGGTCACTATTCCGACGCCAATAACCGCTACCAGCACGCCCAGCAGCGTCATTCTGCCGCCTTCGGTATTCAGTAACACGTCGAGGTTACCGTTGAGGATGGGCGTCATCAGAGTGCCGACAATCAGCGTGATGCCAATCGCGATGCCGATCCCCATCGACATGCCGAGATAGCGCATGGTGAGGCCGTAGTTAATATTGCCGATGCCCCACATGGCACCAAACAGAAACACCGGCAGCAGAGTGGAGGCGTTAAAAGAGGAGAAGTAGCCCCAGAAATCCGGGAGTAGCATGGCGCTGATGGCCCAGGGAAGCAGGATCCAGGAGACCACACCGCCAACCGACCACATGGTTTCCCATGACCACTGCCTGACTTTTTTAAACGGAGCATAGAAGCAGGCTGCACTGGCCGCACCTATCAAATGCCAGAAAATACCCATCGTAATCGCATGATTCATGTTTACGTCCTCATCGTTTTTATCGGTCAATGGCATCCCACCGACCCGATGAGTGTAAAAATTAAGCAGAACGACCACCTTCGGGAGGCTGCCGCACTTTGGTTTTAAATGGCAATCAACGCGTTAAGCGCGTGAGCAGATTCACATTTTCACGCTTCATCAGAAAAGG
Organism: Enterobacter cloacae complex sp. HYC080_NIDB; assembly: GCF_056673325.1. Taxonomy (NCBI): domain Bacteria; kingdom Pseudomonadati; phylum Pseudomonadota; class Gammaproteobacteria; order Enterobacterales; family Enterobacteriaceae; genus Enterobacter; species Enterobacter cloacae complex sp. HYC080_NIDB. The sequence continues at coordinate 90,612 of NZ_CP114212.1, forward strand.
AATGACCTTACAAAAACTACGGCATTGATAATCATTTTCAATATCATTTAATTAACTATAATGAACCAACTGCTTACGCGGCATTAACAGCTGTGCCGCCCGACAATAATGGAGAGGATTATGAGTTATACACTGCCATCCCTGCCGTATGCCTACGACGCACTGGAACCGCATTTCGACAAGCAGACGATGGAAATCCATCACACTAAACACCACCAGACCTATGTGAACAACGCGAATGCTGCGCTGGAAAGCCTGCCAGAGTTCGCTAACCTGTCTGCTGAAGAACTGATCACTAAACTGGACCAGCTGCCAGCGGACAAGAAAACCGTTCTGCGTAACAACGCGGGCGGCCACGCTAACCACAGCCTGTTCTGGAAAGGCCTGAAAACCGGTACCACCCTGCAGGGCGACCTGAAAGCGGCTATCGAGCGCGACTTCGGCTCCGTTGACAACTTCAAAGCGGAATTCGAAAAAGCCGCTGCAACCCGTTTCGGCTCTGGCTGGGCGTGGTTGGTTCTGAAAGGTGACAAACTGGCGGTGGTTTCCACTGCTAACCAGGACTCCCCGCTGATGGGTGAAGCGATCTCTGGCGCATCCGGCTTCCCGATCCTGGGTCTGGACGTGTGGGAACACGCTTACTACCTGAAGTTCCAGAACCGTCGCCCTGACTACATCAAAGCGTTCTGGGATGTGGTGAACTGGGACGAAGCAGCAGCGCGTTTCGCCGCTAAAAAATAAGGTTGCATTGACGCCTGTGAGAAGCGAGTCTGATGACTCGCTTTTTTTGTATCTGCGTAATGGAGGCAGCGATGCATTACCCGGTGAATGTGTTTACAGGCAAGGTAAGGGAGTACGACGGCAGCCGCCCGAGCGCCATCGCGAAAGTGCAGGTTGACGGTGAACTGACCTTAACCGACCTTGGGCTGGCAGGCGATGAGCAGGCCGAAAAGAAAATCCACGGCGGGCCGGATCGCGCGCTGTGTCACTATCCTCGCGAGCACTATCAGCACTGGAAAACCGAATTTCCTGACCAGGCGGACCTCTTCGTCGCGCCTGCATTTGGTGAGAATCTCTCGACGGAAGGGCTGACGGAAAAGAACGTGTTTATCGGCGATATTTATCGCTGGGGCGACGCCCTGATTCAGGTGACGCAGCCTCGCTCGCCGTGCTTCAAGCTCAACTACCACTTCGGCATTCAGGATATGTCGGCCCAGCTGCAAAGCGCGGGTAAAACCGGCTGGCTGTACCGTGTGGTGCTGGCCGGGCAGGTTTCGGCGGATGCGCCGCTTGAGCTGGCTTCGCGCCTGAGCGACGTGTCGGTGTATGACGCCTGCGCCATCGCCTGGCATATGCCGTTTGATGATGAACAATATCATCGGTTGCTGTCTGCGGCGGGGTTATCGACCAGCTGGACCAGAACAATGCAGAAGCGGCGGTTAAGCAACAAGATCGAAGATAATTCGCGGAGATTGTGGGGAAAATAGTGCTCCGCAGAAAGTAGGCCGGGTAAGGCGAAGCCGCCACCCGGCACATACAGTTATGAACGCTTATACAACGGCAGCCACAGCGTTAACCGCAACCCGCCCAGCGGGCTGTCGTCAGCTTTCACCCAGCCGCGATGCTGTTGCATGGCGGTTTCAACAATTGCCAGACCCAAACCTGTACCGCCGGATTCACGGTCGCGCGCTTCGTCAGTACGGTAGAACGGACGGAAAATCTGCTCCCGATCTTCAGGGCTGACGCCAGGACCGTCGTCATCCACGATAACGGTGATCCCGTCTTTATCTACCGAGAACGCCACCTCAATCTTGGTATGCGAGTAGCGCAGAGCGTTACGCACAATATTCTCCAGCGCGCTTTCCAGCGTGTTGGGGTTGCCGTACAGCGGCCATGGACCCGGCGGGAAGTTGACGGTGAAGGATTTGCCCATCTGTTCCGCTTCGAACGCCGCGTTGTCCAGCACCTCATGCCACAGATGATTGGCTTTCACCGTTTCGCTGACCAGCGCGTTTTTCTGCTGGTTGCGTGACATCACCAGCAGGTCATTGATCATGCTGTCCAGGCGGTGAGCTTCCGTTTCAATACGTTCCAGCTCTTTACTTTCCCCACTGCGGCGGCGCAACAGCGCGGTGCCAAGCTGCAAACGCGTAAGCGGGGTGCGCAGCTCGTGCGAGATGTCCGATAGCAGACGCTGCTGTGCGGTCATCATTCGATCGAGCGCGCTGACCATCTGGTTAAAACTGGTCCCGGCGGCAAGGAATTCCTGTGGCCCCGCTTCCAGCTCAGGGTGTTGTCGCAGGTTACCCTGCGCCACTTCATCGGCGGCGTTTTTCAGCTTACGTGCGGGTTTTGCCAGACTCCACGCCAGCCATAACAGCAGCGGCGAGCTGACCAGCATGGTAACAATCAGCAGCAGGAGCGGACGGTCAAACAGCAGGTTGATGAAATCGGACTGGGAACTGCTCGCAGGGCGAATCAAATAGAGCTGGTAATTGTCTTCCCCATCCCGTACCGAGAAAGGACCGACCATCTCTACCCGACCATATTTCTTTTTCTGTGGGTGATCGGCATTATCCGCCTGGCCAATAAAGTTACGGATAATCTGCATTTCATTGCGATCGGCCCCAATGACGCGGCCTTCGCTGGTGACCAGCAAAAGGCGTTGCCCGGGCGGCGCCCACTTGTCGATAGCGCGAAACAGCCTGCGCCACCACATCAAATCGTTCGGCGGATCGTTTGCCAGCTCCGCTTCAACATGCTGCTCGATCATCACGCCCTGACGTTGCTCGCTGTCAAGAAGCTCCGTCATCTGGCGTGAGTCGAGTTTTGGCAACATCAACACGAGCATTAAAACCAGGGCCAGCGTCAGCCAGAAGATGGCAAAGATGCGGGCGGTTAAGCTGCCTATCATGAAGCGGAAACCATCAGATAGCCGCGACCACGCAGGGTTTTAAACCATGGGTGACCGTCTTTACGCTCTGGCAGCTTGCGGCGCAGGTTAGAGATGTGCATGTCGATGGCGCGGTCAAACGGGGTGAGACGTTTGCCCAGCACTTCCTGACTCAGGTGTTCACGCGATACCACCTGGCCGAGGTGCTGCGCCAGCAGATAAAGCAGGGTGAACTCTGTGCCGGTCAACTCCAGGGTCTGACCGTCGAAGCTCGCTTCCTGACGACCTGGGTTCAGGCTCAGGGAGTCCACTTCCAGCGTGGGTGAGCTGTTGTCGGTATTCTGCTGCTGCTCGCTCCAGTGGGAACGGCGCAGGATAGCGCGAATACGGGCCACCAGTTCACGATCGTTGAACGGTTTCGGTAAATAGTCATCCGCACCCAGCTCAAGGCCGAGAACGCGGTCAAGTTCGCTGCCGCGGGCGGTCAGCATGATAACGGGGGTCTGGTGTGTCTGGCGAAGCTCTTTCAGCGTATCAATACCGTTTTTCTTCGGCATCATGACGTCGAGCAAAAGTAAATCGATGCTGTCGTCAAGGAGACTCAGCGCCTGCTCGCCATCATGGGCAACCAGGACGTTGAAACCTTCCATGTCGAGCAACTCCTTTAAAAGGGATGTGAGCTCTCGGTCATCATCAACTAACAGGATTTTATTCATTGTTTAAATACCTCCGAGGCAGAAATTACGACATCAAGGCTATCTAATCCATGACTTTACGTTGTTTTACACCCCCTGACGCATGTTTGCAGCCTGAATCGTAGACTGTCTCTCGTTGAATCGCGACACGAAAGATTTTGGGAGCAAGTGATGCGCAAAGTTACCGCTGCCGTCATGGCCTCAACGCTGGCGTTCAGTGCGTTTAGCCAGGCCGCTGTAGCTATCAACGGCGATACCGGTCCCTCACCAGAGGGCGCAACGCAGCTCAGTAGCCAAAGCCATATGTTTGACGGCATAAGTTTAACCGAACATCAGCGTCAACAGATGCGAGATCTGATGCAGAGGGCACGACACGACCAGCCCCCTGTTAATGTTAGCGAAATGGAGACAATGCATCGCCTTGTCACCGCAGAAAATTTTAACGAAAGCGCTGTACGCGCTCAGGCCGAAAAAATGGCACAGGAACAGGTTGCCCGCCAGGTAGAGATGGCGAAGGTCCGTAACCAGATGTTCCACCTGCTAACGCCCGAGCAGCAAGCGGTTTTGAACACCCGACATCAGCAACGAATGGACCAGTTGCGTGAGGTTGCACGGATGCAGCGAAGCCTGGATGCGACGCTTTTCAGTAGCAATAGCAGTACCCGTAGTAACCAGTAAACCCTGTTTTCCTTGCCATAGACACCATCCCTGTCTTCCCCCACATGATGTGGGGGTTTTTTTTGCCCCGCATTCTGATTTGTTAACCGTTTATTCATCCTCCGTCCCCCTATGCTTCCGTTATACTAGCGGCAAGACATGACAGGAGCGTTTATGAATCAATCCTATGGAAGGCTGGTAAGCCGGGCCGCTATTGCGGCAACCGTTGTGGCGTCTGGCCTCTTACTGATTAAAATCTTTGCCTGGTGGTATACCGGTTCGGTCAGTATTCTGGCGGCGCTGGTGGATTCGCTAATGGATATTGCCGCCTCGCTGACCAACCTGCTGGTAGTGCGCTATTCACTGCAGCCCGCGGATGAAGAGCACACGTTTGGGCATGGAAAAGCGGAGTCGCTGGCCGCGCTGGCGCAAAGCATGTTTATTTCCGGTTCTGCACTGTTCCTGTTTTTGACCGGCATTCAGCATCTCGTCTCGCCGACACCGATGAACGATCCCGGCGTGGGCGTAGTGGTGACGGTCGTTGCACTTATAAGCACACTTGTTCTGGTAACGTTCCAGCGCTGGGTGGTTCGCAAAACGCAAAGCCAGGCTGTACGGGCGGATATGCTTCATTATCAATCTGATGTTATGATGAATGGGGCAATTCTTATTGCGCTGGGCCTGGCCTGGTATGGCTGGCACCGGGCCGATGCGCTATTTGCGTTAGGTATCGGCATCTATATTTTGTATAGCGCCTTACGGATGGGGTATGACGCGGTGCAATCGTTGCTTGACCGAGCCCTTCCGGACGCAGAACGCAATGAAATTTTTTCTCTTGTGACCTCCTGGCCTGGCGTCAGCGGTGCACACGATCTTCGAACGCGGCAGTCAGGGCCGACCCGCTTTATTCAGATTCATATTGAAATGGAAGACAACCTGCCACTGGTACAGGCTCACGTGATTGCTGAGCAGGTCGAGCAGGCAATTTTGCAGCGTTTTCCTGGTTCAGATGTCATTATTCACCAGGATCCCTGCTCGGTTGTACCCGGACACGTGGGGCTTTCGTAATTGGTTGTAAAAAAGTGAGCCAGGCCAGCATTTTGTGTATAAATTACCGCCATTTGGTCTGACCTGAATCAATTCAGCTGGAAGGGATTGATATACTATTTGCAGTATTCGTTGGTCGATAAGTTTCTTCCGGCAACAGATTTCAATTTTGCATTCCTAAGTTCAGAGGTAGTCATGATTAAGAAAATCGGTGTGTTGACAAGCGGCGGTGATGCGCCGGGCATGAACGCGGCAATTCGTGGTGTTGTCCGTGCAGCGCTGACGGAAGGTCTGGAAGTTTTTGGTATCTATGATGGTTACCTGGGTCTGTATGAAGATCGTATGGTTCAGCTCGACCGTTACAGCGTGTCCGACATGATTAACCGTGGCGGTACCTTCCTTGGGTCTGCGCGCTTCCCGGAATTCCGTGACGAACACATCCGTGAAGTGGCTATCGAGAACATGAAAAAACGCGGTCTGGACGCGCTGGTGGTTATCGGCGGTGACGGCTCTTACATGGGTGCAAAACGTCTGACCGAAATGGGTTTCCCGTGCATCGGTCTGCCGGGCACCATCGACAACGACATCAAAGGTACTGACTACACTATCGGCTTCTTTACTGCACTGGGTACCGTTGTTGAAGCGATCGACCGTCTGCGCGATACCTCGTCTTCTCACCAGCGTATCTCTATCGTTGAAGTGATGGGGCGTTACTGCGGTGACCTGACCCTGGCCGCGGCGATTGCCGGTGGTTGTGAGTTCGTGGTGGTTCCGGAAGTGGAATTCAGCCGTGAAGATCTGGTCGCTGAAATCAAAGCCGGCATCGCGAAAGGTAAAAAACACGCGATCGTGGCTATCACCGAACACATCTGTGACGTTGACGAGCTGGCGAAGTACATCGAAGCCGAAACCAAGCGCGAAACCCGCGCGACCGTACTGGGTCATATCCAGCGTGGCGGTTCCCCTGGCCCTTACGACCGCATTCTGGCGTCCCGCATGGGCGCGTACGCTATCGATCTGCTGCTGCAGGGTCACGGCGGCCGTTGCGTCGGTATTCAGAACGAAAAACTGGTTCACCATGACATCATCGACGCGATTGAAAACATGAAGCGTCCGTTCAAAGGTGACTGGCTGGACTGCGCGAAAAAACTGTACTGATCGGCTCTGTTGCCCGGTGGCAAGGTAAATGCAAAACGGTAACCCTTGGGTTACCGTTTTTTATGTTTGCTCCCTCTCCCGTGGGAGAGGGTTGGGGTGAGGGCATCTGGCTGCTCACATTCTTCTTTTTATTCCTCTACGTTATAGCCAATCTTTTTTTATTCTTTAATCATCGAATCGCTTTCTGGCACGCTGCATTCATCAAAACACTACACAAGAGAGCCGGGCGATGAATAAATGGGGCGTGGGTTTAACATTATTGCTGGCATCGACCAGCGTTCTGGCGAAGGATATCCAGTTACTGAACGTGTCTTACGACCCGACGCGTGAGCTGTACGAGCAGTACAACAAAGCATTTGCGGCGCACTGGAAACAGGAAACTGGCGACAATGTCGTGGTTCGCCAGTCTCACGGCGGCTCCGGTAAACAGGCGACCTCCGTCATCAACGGTATCGAAGCCGACGTGGTGACCCTTGCGCTGGCCTACGATGTCGACGCCATTGCCGAGCGTGGTCGTATCGACAAAAACTGGATCAAACGCCTGCCGGATAACTCTGCGCCATACACCTCGACCATCGTCTTCCTGGTACGTAAAGGCAACCCGAAACAGATTAAAGACTGGAACGACCTGGTAAAACCGGGCGTGTCAGTGATTACACCAAACCCGAAAAGCTCCGGCGGCGCTCGCTGGAACTACCTGGCGGCCTGGGGTTACGCGCTGCATCACAACAACGGTGACCAGGCCAAAGCGCAGGAGTTCGTGAAAGCGCTGTACAAAAACGTCGAAGTGCTGGACTCCGGCGCGCGTGGCGCCACCAACACCTTCGTCGAGCGCGGTATCGGCGACGTGCTGATCGCATGGGAAAACGAAGCCCTGCTGGCCACCCACGAGCTGGGCAAAGACAAGTTCGAGATTGTGACCCCAGGTGAGTCTATTCTTGCCGAGCCGACTGTTTCCGTGGTCGACAAAGTGGTTGATAAGAAAGGGACAAAAGCGGTGGCGGAAGCCTACCTGAAATATCTCTACTCGCCTGAAGGCCAGGAAATTGCGGCGAAAAACTACTATCGTCCACGCGATGCGGCTGTTGCGAAGAAATATGAAGGGGAATTCCCGAAACTGAAACTCTTCACCATTGATGATGTGTTCGGCGGCTGGACGAAAGCGCAGAAAGAGCACTTCTCTAATGGCGGCACCTTCGATCAGATTAGCCAGCGCTAAGCGTTATCAAACGGCACGGTGACCCGGTGTGAGAAATCCACCGGGTTTTTTATTTGGTCATCATTTTGCGTTACTCTTTCGCCTCTATCGAAAACAGGGAACGCGTTGTGAAAAAAATTATCTTATTGATCCTTATTATCATCGCCCTTGCCGCTGGCGGCGTGTACTGGATAAAAGCGGGTAATCCGAATGCGTTGCGTCATATCGTTCTCGACCAGTGCCTGCCTAATCAACTGCAACACCGTAACCCGGCACCCTGCGCACAGGTGAAGCCTGATGCGGGCTATGTCGTATTTAAAGACCGCAACGGGCCGTTGCAGTATCTGCTGATGCCGACATACCGCATTAATGGAACCGAAAGCCCGCTCCTGACCGAGCCTCACACGCCAAATTTCTTCTGGCTGGCGTGGCAGTCGCGCAGCTTTATGACCCTGAAGCGGGGATCTGAGGTGCCTGACAGCGCCATTTCACTGACGATTAACTCGCCGACTGGCCGTACGCAGAACCATTTCCATATTCATATCTCCTGTCTGCGCCCGGACGTACGTGAGAAACTCAATGCGGCACAGGGCGACATTAGCACCCAGTGGCTACCTCTGCCCGGTGGGCTGGAGGGGCACGAGTATCTTGCCCGACGGGTAACGGAGAATGAACTGGTCCAGCGCAGCCCGTTTATGATGCTGGCGGAAGAGCTACCCGAAGCGCGCGACCACATGGGGCGCTTTGCGCTGGCGATGGCGCAGCAGTCGGATGGTTCGTTTGTTTTGCTGGCGACCGAGCGAAACCTGCTCATGCTTAACCGCGCCTCGGCTGAGGAATTGCAGGATCATCAATGCACTATCCTGAAGTGACCCCACCATAAATAGCGTTTACTCGTCCTGCCTGTCGCCGTAGACTTGCTGAAAAAATCTACAGGAGACAGGTATGTCGCTCTGGTTATCTCATCCTCTGCTGCTGCCTTCGTTGATTGTTGGCGTCACCATCGTGCTATGGGCGACGTCGCTATTGCCAGAATTTATCACCGCGCTGCTGTTTTTCACGGCAGCGATGGCCGCCAGAATTGCCCCGCCGGAAGTCATTTTCGGCGGCTTTGCCTCGTCGGCTTTCTGGCTGGTATTCAGCGGTTTTGTACTGGGGGTGGCGATCCGTAAAACCGGTCTGGCTGACAGGGCCGCCCGGGCGCTGTCAGCAAAGCTTACCGATTCCTGGATATTGATGGTGGCGAGTGTGGTGCTGCTGAGCTATGCGTTGGCGTTTGTGATGCCGTCGAATATGGGGCGTATTGCGCTGCTGATGCCGATTGTTGCGGCGATGGCGAAACGTGCCGGTATCCCTGACGGTTCCCGCGCCTGGTTTGGTCTGGCGCTGGCCGTGGGGTTCGGCACTTTTCAGCTCTCGGCAACTATCCTGCCTGCTAACGTCCCTAACCTGGTGATGAGCGGTGCGGCGGAAGGCTCGTACGGCATCCACCTGAACTATGTTCCGTATCTGCTGCTGCACACCCCGGTGCTGGGCATTCTCAAAGGGCTGATCCTGATTGGCCTCATCTGCTGGTTATTCCCCGGCAGCCCAAAACCGCCGAAGGATCTGGCGCCATCTGAACCCATGGGGCAGGATGAAAAGCGCCTCGCCTGGCTGCTGGCGGTGGTGCTGGTGATGTGGGTCACGGAGAGCTGGCATGGTATTGGGCCGGCATGGACTGGGCTGGCGGCGTCCGTCATCGTTATGCTGCCGCGCGTTGGTTTTATCACCGGGGAAGAGTTTTCTGCGGGGGTGAATATGCGTACTTGTCTCTATGTTGCAGGCATTCTTGGGCTGGCCATCGTGGTGACGCAAACCGGTATCGGTACGGCGGTGGGCGAAGCGTTGCTCCGCATTATGCCGCTGGACGCAGACAAACCGTTCACCAGTTTCCTGGCGCTGACCGGTATCACCACCGCGCTCAACTTCATTATGACTGCCAACGGCGTTCCGGCGCTGTATACCACCCTGGCACAGAGCTTCTCAGATGCCACCGGCTTCCCGCTGCTGTCGGTGATTATGATTCAGGTACTGGGTTATTCCACGCCGCTGCTGCCGTATCAGGCGTCGCCGATTGTTGTGGCGATGGGGCTAGGGAAGGTGCCTGCAAAGGCGGGGATGATGCTCTGTCTGGCGCTGGCCGTTGCGACGTACCTGGTGCTGCTGCCGCTGGATTATCTGTGGTTTAGCTTGCTGGGGAAAGTGTAGTCCGCGCAACCCTCTCCCGAAGGGAGAGGGAGGAGAAGAGCGTAGGGCGGGTTAGCGAAGCGCCACCCGCCGCAAAGGCAATTACGCCTGTTTAGCCGCTTCTGCCGCTTTAACGATCACCGCGAAAGCGTCAGCTTTCAGGGATGCACCGCCAACCAGCGCGCCATCGATGTCTGGCTGGGTGAACAACTCAGCAGCGTTGGATGCGTTTACGGAACCGCCGTACTGGATAATCACTTGCTCAGCCACTTTCGCGTCGGCTTTTGCAATGTGGTCACGGATGAATTTGTGCACGGCCTGAGCCTGCGCTGGCGTTGCAGATTTGCCGGTACCGATCGCCCAGACTGGCTCGTAAGCAATGACTGCACCTTCGAACGCTGCTGCGCCCTGCGTTTTCAGAACCGCGTCGATCTGACGTGCGCACACTTCTTCGGTTTTGCCCGCTTCGTTTTCTGCTTCGGTTTCACCGATGCACAGAACCGGGATCAGACCCTGCTCTTTCAGCACAGCGAATTTCTTCGCGATGAACTCGTCGGATTCTTTGTGGTAGGTGCGACGCTCTGAGTGGCCGATGATGATGTATTTTGCGCCGATATCTTTCAGCATTTCAGCGGAAGTTTCACCGGTGAACGCGCCAGACAGGTTAACGTCAACGTTCTGTGCACCCAGAATGATGTGGCTGCCGTCAGCGGCGCGTTTAGCCAGATCCAGGTACATATCCGGCGGAGCGATAGCAACCGCGCAGCCCGTTACGCCAGCCAGCTCTTTACGCAGGTTCGCAACCAGCTCGTTTACCATGTGGCGGCTGCCGTTCAGTTTCCAGTTACCCATCACTAAAGGATGTCGCATTTCAATTCTCCACGCTAAATAAGCGAATTAAGGAATATGGCCGCCCTGTCGGGCAGCATGGTCTGTGAATCAGTATAGAGATTTTCCCTCGAAAGGCTTTGCTTTTTGTCATTAATTCGCCCCGCCGAGGGTGTCAGAAAGCGCCAGCTTAATCGGTTCAACTGCGAAGGTCAGTCCTTTTTCGCCGTTATCCGCCACCACATAGCGAATTGCCCCTTCAGTTGTGGCGTAGTACCGCTTGTTTTTACCCGCGGCCAGCAGCTTTTGCAGCTTTTGCTGGCTTTGCTTTTTCGTCAGCGCGGGCGTAAACGCCTGTAATACCGCGCTCATGTACTCCTGCGCCTTCGTTTTTGCCGCTTTCTGCTCTGGGCCCTGGATCGGTAGCCAGGTGATTTGCATGCTTTTGATTTTTAACGTCCCACGCTCCAGCGCCGTGGAGGCATACAAGTTTTCGTTTATCTTGCTCGCCGCGCGGGTCAGGGTTGGGGTATCACGAGAGCTATCAATCGCGCGAAACTCATCCAGCGGCAACGTAGGGTTGGTCTGATTGAAGGTTTCACGAAACTGACTGATGGATTGATCGAACGACGGCGCGCCTGCCAGCAAATAGGGTGCCGTGGTAGGGGCCGACGTGTCGGCGGCGTGCAGCGGAAAACCCGCGCCAAGCATCGCTATACACAGGAAGAGAGTGTGTGCCGAACTTTTCATCAACATTGCCCCTGGCCGTAAGTGCTCATGATTAAAACGATATCTGCCCGGCTTGTCAAAAGGTCACAACTCCAGGGTAAAATGCGGACTAAATGATAATAAGGAACCTTACATGACCATACAGCAGTGGCTGTTTTCATTCAAAGGGCGTATCGGACGCCGTGATTTCTGGGTCTGGATGGCGACGTGGGTTGTCGCCATGCTGCTTCTGTTTTTCGTTGCGTACAATGCCTGGTTGAGCACGCAAACGGCGGCTTTTGCGCTGGTCTGTTTGCTGTGGCCAACGGCGGCCGTGGTGGTGAAGCGTCTTCACGATCGTGGCCGTTCCGGCGCGTGGGCCTTTCTGATTATTCTGGCGTGGATGCTGGTCGCAGGGAACTGGGGGATGCTGCCGTCCATTCTTCCCTGGGTGGTGGGCAGACTGCTGCCGTCCGTTATCTTCGTGATGATGATTGTCGATCTGGGCGCGTTTATCGGCACCCAGAGCGAAAATAAATACGGTAAAGACACCCTTGAGGTGAAGTACCGCTGATCACCAGTAGTGTTCTGCGGTCATATGACCCGGTCGGCGGCGAAGATGTTTCGTCATCTGCCGGGTATCCTTCAGAAGCTGTTGCGTATCCCGAACCATCTGCGGGTTACCACACAGCATGACGTGGCTGGTGTCTGCAGTCATCGGCAAACCCACTGCGTTTTCCAGCACACCACTCTCAATTAACGCCGGCACGCGACCGGTCAGCGTACCTGCTACGGTTTCGCGGCTGACGACGGTCTGAATTTTCAGCTTCCCGCCATATCGCTGTTCCAGCGCCTGCATCTGCGGCAAGTAGCTCAGGTCTGCGGCGTAGCGCGCAGCATGCACCAGCACGATGTTTTTAAAGCGCTCAAGGTCTTTGCCATATTGCAGAATGGAGAGGTAGGGGCCAATGGCCGTGCCGGTTGCCAGCATCCATAGCGTGTCACAATCAGGGATCTCTTCGAGTACAAAGAAACCTGCTGCTTCACTCACAATTTGCACATCGTCACCGGGCTTAAGGGCGGCAAGGCGCGGGCTGAGTTTGCCGTCCGGGACGGTCACCAGATAGAACTCAAGATCCGGATTATCCGGCGCGTTAACGTAAGAGTAGGCGCGCTGCACGCGTTCGCCGTCGACATCCAGCCCCAGCTTCGCAAATTGCCCGGCCTTAAACGGGTGAACGGGAGCATGCAGGGTGAGACTAAATAGCGCATCGGTCCAGAACTCTATCTTTGTGACTTTACCTGTTACCCAGTCCGCCATGATCTTCTCCTGTGCTGTTTCTCTGTTCTATCTTCCGTACTTGTGGGAAACATTTCCAGCCCCTTCGGGCCGGAAAGCTCTATCGATCAAACGGTTTTACAGAATGTGCGTCTGTACGTCCGGGTCTTTACGATCGAGATAGTGGATGGACTGAATGCGGCGAATGGTGCGCGATTTACCGCGGATCAGCAGCGTTTCGGTGGTCGCCATATTGCCCTTGCGGGTGATGCCGTCCAGCAGGTCACCTTTGGTGATGCCGGTGGCGGAGAAGACAACGTTGTCGCTGCGTGCCATTTCATTCAGCGCGAGAACCTTATTGGCTTCGATACCCATTGCTTCGCAGCGCGCCAGCTCGTTTTCACCGATACGGCGGTTCTCGTCGCTGTCGCCTTTCACCTCATGCCGAGGCAGCAGGCGCGCCTGCATATCGCCGTCCAGCGCGCGGATCACCGCCGCCGAGACCACGCCCTCCGGCGCACCGCCGATGCCGTACAGCACGTCTACTTCGCTGTCCGGCATGCAGGTCAGAATTGAGGCGGCAACATCGCCATCCGGAATGGCAAACACGCGCACGCCGAGCTTTTGCATCTGCGCGATGGTGGCGTCGTGGCGCGGTTTTGCCAGAATCGTCACGGTCAGTTCACTCAGGGGTTTGCCCAAAGCTCTGGCGATGTTGCGCAGGTTCTCTTCCAGCGGCAGGCTGAGGTCGATTGCGCCCTTCGCACCAGGACCGACTATCAGCTTTTCCATGTACATATCCGGCGCGTTAAGGAAGCAGCCTTTATCGCCCACGGCCAGAACCGCAAGCGCGTTGGCCTGGCCCATCGCCGTCATGCGGGTGCCTTCAATCGGGTCTACGGCGATATCCACCGCATCGCCTTTGCCGGTACCGACTTTTTCACCGATATAGAGCATTGGCGCTTCGTCGATCTCGCCTTCGCCAATGACGATAGTGCCGTCGATGTTGACCTGGTTAAGTACAATGCGCATGGCATGGACAGCAGCTCCGTCCGCGGTATTTTTGTCGCCACGCCCCAGCCATTTATAGCCTGCGAGGGCGGCCGCTTCGGTGACGCGGGAAAACTCGATAGCAAGTTCACGTTTCATGAGGTACTCGTGCAATCAAAAAGAATTGCACGAAGTTTATCACAGAGTGGGGAGGGGAGAGGGGACCGGTGCTGTCTGGGCCCCTCTCCCTCTCCTCATGGGAGAGGGAATATAGGATTACTCGTCGTGCTCTTCCCACGCCAAGGCGCGCTTCACTGCTTTCTTCCAGCCGCTGTAGCGGAAGTTGCGCTCGGTGGTTTCGATGCCCGGGCGGAACTCGCGTTCGATAACCGCTTTTTCCTGCAGCTCGTCCAGGTTCTGCCAGAAGCCTACCGCCAGACCGGCAAGATACGCCGCACCCAGCGCCGTGACTTCACGCACTTCAGGGCGCTCAACGCGGGTACCCAGAATGTCGGACTGGAACTGCATCAGGAAGTTATTCGCTACCGCACCGCCGTCCACGCGCAGGGCGTGCAGACGAATGCCGGAGTCTGCCTGCATCGCTTCCAGCACGTCGCGCGTCTGGTAGGCAATGGATTCCAGGGTGGCGCGAATAATGTGGTTCGAGTTCACACCACGCGTCAGACCGAAAATCGCACCGCGTGCATAGGGATCCCAGTACGGTGCGCCCAGGCCGGTGAACGCTGGCACCACGTACACACCGTTGGTGTCCTTCACTTTGGTCGCAAAGTATTCGGAGTCGAAGGCATCGCTAATCAGCTTCATCTCGTCACGCAGCCACTGAATAGACGCACCCGCCATAAACACCGCACCTTCCAGGGCGTAGTTCACTTCACCGCGAGGGCCGCAGGCGATGGTGGTCAGCAGGCCGTTTTCTGATTTCACCGCTTTCTCACCGGTATTCATCAGCATAAAGCAGCCGGTGCCGTAGGTGTTCTTCGCCATCCCTTCTTTGACGCACAGCTGGCCGAACAGTGCCGCCTGCTGGTCACCGGCGATACCGGCGATAGGAATACGGGTGCCGCCTTTACCGCCAATGTTGGTCTGACCGTAGACTTCTGAAGACTTGCGCACTTCAGGCAGCATCGCGCGTGGGATATCCAGCGCGTCCAGCATCTTGTCATCCCACTCCAGGGTGTTGATGTTGAACAGCATGGTACGCGAGGCGTTGGTGTAGTCGGTAACGTGAACGCGTCCCTGGGTCATCTTCCAGATAAGCCAGGTATCAACGGTCCCGAACAGCAGCTCGCCGCGTTTTGCACGCTCGCGTGAACCTTCCACGTGGTCGAGGATCCACTTCACTTTGGTGCCGGAGAAGTACGGGTCAACCACCAGACCGGTGGCGCTGCGCACGTACTCTTCCATCCCGTCACGCTTCAGCTGTTCACAGATTTCTGAGGTACGGCGGCACTGCCAGACAATAGCGTTGTAGATAGGCTTACCGGTTTCGCGTTCCCAGACAATCGTCGTTTCACGCTGGTTGGTAATACCGATAGCGGCAATCTCGTCGGAACTGATATCGGCTTTCGCCAGTACTTCAACCAGCGTTGAGCTTTGTGAAGCCCAGATCTCCATTGGGTCATGTTCTACCCAGCCTGGACGAGGGTAAATTTGCTCAAATTCACGTTGAGACACGCTGACAATGTTCGCGTCATGATCCATTACGACAGCGCGGGAGCTGGTAGTGCCCTGGTCGAGCGCAACGATATATTTTTTTTCGGTCATGGTATGTGTCCCGTAGTCAGATTACAGCGAAGCTTTTTGTTGTGCGGTAGAAGTCGTTTGCTTCTCCTCTTCCACACAGGTGTCGCACGGTAAGTGGCGACCAATTAATTTGCGGTAGCTAAACGCGCCCAGCGCGGCCCCAACCACCGGCGCAAAAAGCGGTACCAGGAAGTAAGGGATATCTTTCCCGCCAGTAAAGGCCACGTCGCCCCATCCCGCGATAAACGCGAAGGCTTTCGGTCCGATATCACGCGCCGGGTTCATCGCAAACCCGGTCAGCGGGCCCATGGATGCGCCGATCACCGCAATCAGCAGACCAATCAGCAAGGGGGCCAGCGGGCCACGCGGAATGCCGTTTCCGTCGTCGGTCAGCGCCAGGATAACGCCCATCAGAATAGCGGTAATCACCATTTCAACTGCGAACGCCTGCACAAAATTGATATGCGGGTTTGGATAGGTTGAGAAGATGCCTGCCAGATCCAGACTTTCGACGCTGCCGCGCACCATATGATGCGTCTGTTCGAAGTCGATGAAAAGATTGTAATAAAGCCCGTAAACTAACGCCGCTGCACAAAACGCGCCGGCAAACTGAGAAAGAATGAAGGGAACAACTTTGCGTCCGTCGAAGCACGCGAACAGCCACAGTGCGATAGTCACCGCCGGGTTAAGATGTGCACCAGAAACCCCTGCAGTCAGGTAGATGGCCATCGCCACGCCCAGACCCCAGATGATACTGATTTCCCACTGACCAAAACTGGCACCCGCCACTTTCAGTGCAGCGACACAGCCCACTCCGAAGAATATCAACAACCCGGTACCAAGGAACTCGGCAATGCACTGGCCTTTTAAGGTTGATGTCTGACTCATAATCGGAATCCTGAAGAAATTGATGTTTATTGTTAGCGTGGTCGCCCGTGACAGCCACGATGCCCTGTAGACATAGTGTTAATTTATCGTTAACGAGCAAAAACGAGAAATATCGAAATCAAAATGTGTGGTCTGTGTCAATAAAATGAGCGTTTTCGCGCCATAAAGCGCGTTTTTGCATCAGTAATGGAATGTGAGCTGAATCATTTCATTAACGAATGAGTTAACAACTTAGTGGTATATGCCGCGAACGCACCAGGACGAGACCGAAAAGTGTTGCAAACCGCGATCTGCGCGGCGTGTCGCTGGACACAGAGCGCCGCGCTCCATACAATCGATGGAATATGTCGTGCGCGTTTACGTTAAAGCGTCGCCTTGCAATTCAGGAGAGGTAGCATCATGTCTTTAGAAGTGTTTGAGAAACTGGAATCGAAAGTACAGCAGGCGATTGACACCATCACGCTGCTGCAAATGGAAATTGAAGAGCTGAAAGAGAAAAACAACAGCCTGGCGCAGGAAGTGCAGAACGCGCAGCACAGCCGCGAAGAACTGGAGCGTGAAAACAACCAGCTGCGCGAACAGCAGAACGGCTGGCAGGATCGCCTGCAGGCGCTGCTGGGACGTATGGAAGAAGTGTAATTCCGAATTCGTACAAAAGGCACGCTAAATGCGTGCCTTTTTTATTCCATCGAAATAGACTCGCTTGATACGACAACTCACACGGAACGCGAGATGACGAAACGAAGCGATATTATTGATAATTCAGATCGATACATAAGCCGTGATACGCCTAAAGGTCTCATCTATACAGAAAATTTAGGATGGATCGATCTTGGCCATGCTAACCCAGCAGGAGCCGAAAGGTTGTGGCAGCAAATGGTTATCCCGCATGGCGGAGATGACACATGGTTCGAAGTCAATTATCACCAGAGTATGTCCACTCATTTTGCTGGAATAAGCATTACTACCGGTATATACAGACGATTTTTAGTCCGCCGAGGACTTAGTGAGCGTGTTTTACAGGGTGTGGCACTATCAATATTGATGGCGACATCTCATCAGTTTGAATCAATTCAGGACTTCTGGCCTTATATTGTTTTAACCGATAGTGGATATAGCGCTGAAGATCTTGTTTCAAATTTATTCGGTTTTTGCCAGGCGGTGAATTATGCGGATTATACTTCTTTTCTGAATATATGTCTGAAAGAGAAAGCGTACCGCATTTGGGACCATTATGGACCCGTGGGTGAATACAAAAATAAAAGCGTGCTTCCTCTTCTGTTTCCTGATCCTTATGAAAAAAAAGATAATCTTAGACCTTACCAGGGAAATTTACCTGCATTTATGAGTTCGATCACACCTCAGGCTAATCCAGCGTACGTTCGTGAGTTAACCTTATGAAAATATCGAAGCTGTTTCTTATTAGTTTTTTTTTAATTGTGATAGGGGCAGGGTACATATTTTGGGCTGCACGAGTTTTTGTACCAGAATGTTATACACAAAACGATTTTTTCCGTTATCATCTAATGACCCCCGATCTTGTTAAAAGGGTTCCTAGAGTATCGAACCGCTGGTATTTCCTGAGTCAGACAGATGAGGGAAGTGGTTTAAGAACCAATGAGATAATTTTTACAAATATAAAAGAAAGCGATGCCGATGCACTCGTTGAGCAGCTTGAGATGTGGGTGAACACTTATCCGCAACGCCACGAAATGATCAGTGTTTCAGTAGAGAAATCAAACGGGGATTTGGAGATACGAGTTATTCACTATGATATGGATGAATAAAAATGAAGAAGGCCATCTGAACATCAAATGGCCTTCCTGGTTTACTCAATATCCAGCGGATCTTCCGAAAGAATAATCCCGGTGTTATCAGCGTACAGATGGTCGCCGGAGAAGAAGGTCACGCCGCCAAAATTGACGCGGACGTCGCTTTCACCGATACCGTCACCTGCTGCGCCTACCGGAATGGCCGCAATCGCCTGAATCCCGATATCCAGGTCTTCGAGATCGTCCACCTGGCGCACGGAACCGTACACCACAATGCCTTCCCACTCGTTCTGCACGGCAATGCCGGCCAGCTCTGCATCTATCAGAGCGCGACGCACGGAACCGCCGCCATCGACGACCAAAACGCGGCCACGACCGTTCTGTTCGAGCAGATCATACAGCAACCCGTTGTCCTCGAAACATTTCACCGTGACGATTTGTCCGCCAAACGACGACCGTCCACCAAAGTTGGAGAACAGCGGTTCAACGACGTTGACATCTTCCTGGTAGATGTCACAAAGCTCGGAGGTATCGTATTTCATAGGTTTACCGCTCAGTTGCTGCGAATGTGTTCAGTATATCGTGCTAAATGCGTTGTTGGCAAAATCATCAATTGTTAATTGATATTTGTCAGCTAACTGAGCGTCTGGCTTAAGACAATCCCAATGACGAACAACAGGTTAGTCAGCAGGGCGCCTTTTACCGTTCGTTCCAGCATCGGCGGCATCGCGGCCGGGCTAAGTTCACGCATGACGAAGCGGGCCTGCTTAATCAGCAGCGGCGCGGCGAGTATAAACAGCCAGCCCCATACGCTGTGCAGTGAGATCAGATTAAACAGCGCCAGACAAACCAGGGCACCAATCAGCAGGCAGGCATGATAGCGGCGCGCATTGACCGGCCCCAGACGTACCGCGAGCGTATTTTTACCGTTCTCACGGTCGCTGTCGATATCGCGCAGGTTATTTATGTTGAGTACCGCCGTCGCCAGCAGACCGCAGGCGGTTGCGGGCAGGAAAAGGGCAGGGATAACGGTATGCACCTGCAGGTACCAACTCCCCATCACGCTCAGCCAGCCGAAGAACACCAGCACGGAGATATCCCCGAGGCCAATATACCCGTAAGGACGCGTACCGACGGTGTAGGTAATGGCCGCGATAATTGCGAGCAAGCCCAGCACCAGGAAGCCGATGAAGTCGCTGGTGGTTTTCGAGGCGACCGTCACCAGTGCCAGACCCGATAAACAAATCAGTACCACGGTGATAATCAGCGCGCGCTTCATCTGTGCCTGGGTAATCACCCCTTTCTGCATCCCGCGCAGCGGTCCGATACGGTCAGGTTTGTCACTGCCTTTCACCGCATCACCGTAGTCGTTAGCGAGATTGGAGAGAATTTGCAGCAGCCCTGCGGTAATCAATGCCAGCGCAGCGACCAGAGGATCAAAATAACCTTGCCACCAGGCAAGTGCCGTGCCGACGATAATGGCGGCAAAGGCCAGAGGAAGCGTTTTAGGGCGTAGACTTTCGAGCCACGCCTGAGTACGGCTGATATCAGTCATAAGTATTTAGCCAATAAAAATGGGGGCATTAGCCCCCATTAACGGTGATGAGAATGCAATAACCGCGATTATAGGATAAAACGGCTAAGATCTTCATCTGCCACTAACGCATCAAGATGTTTGCTCACATATTCAGCGTCAATGGTAATGGTTTGACCGTTAAGGTCGCTCGCATCATAAGAGATATCCTCCACCAGGCGTTCCAGCACGGTGTGCAGACGACGCGCACCGATGTTTTCGGTGGTTTCGTTAACCTGCCACGCGGCCTGGGCGATACGTTTGATACCGTCTTCGGTGAACTCCAGGTTCACGCCTTCGGTCGCCATCAGCGCTTTGTACTGTACGGTCGCAGAGGCGTTTGGCTCGGTCAGGATGCGTTCGAAATCTTCGGTGGTCAGCGCCTGCAGTTCAACGCGGATCGGCAGACGACCCTGCAGTTCCGGGATCAGGTCAGACGGGCTGGCAACCTGGAACGCGCCGGAAGCGATAAACAGGATGTGGTCCGTTTTCACCATACCGTGCTTGGTGGAGACGGTGCAGCCTTCAACCAGCGGCAGCAGGTCGCGCTGAACGCCTTCACGGGACACGTCCGGGCCGGAGCTGTTGCCGCCGCGCTTACAAATCTTGTCGATTTCGTCGATGAACACGATGCCGTGCTGCTCAACCGCGTCGATAGCATCCTGCTTCAGCTCTTCCGGGTTCACCAGCTTCGCCGCTTCTTCTTCAATCAGCAGCTTCATCGCATCTTTGATTTTCAGCTTACGTGCTTTCTGCTTCTGGCCGCCCAGGTTCTGGAACATGGACTGCAGCTGGCTGGTCATCTCTTCCATGCCAGGAGGTGCCATGATTTCTACACCCATTGGCGCGGCAGCAAGATCGATCTCAATCTCTTTATCATCCAGCTGGCCTTCACGCAGTTTTTTGCGGAATGCCTGACGCGCGGCAGACGGTTCAGCCTGCTGCTCAGCCTGGCCCCAGTTGTTTTTCGCCGGTGGGATCAGCACGTCGAGAATGCGCTCTTCGGCCATCTCTTCCGCGCGATAGCGGTTTTTCTCAATCGCCTGGACGCGCACCATTTTGATCGCCGAATCGGTCAGATCGCGGATGATGGAGTCCACTTCTTTACCCACATAGCCCACTTCGGTGAACTTGGTGGCTTCGACTTTGATGAAAGGCGCGTTCGCCAGCTTCGCCAGACGACGGGCAATTTCGGTTTTACCGACACCGGTTGGGCCGATCATCAGAATGTTTTTCGGCGTCACTTCATGGCGCAGCTCTTCGTCAAGCTGCATACGACGCCAGCGGTTACGCAGAGCGATAGCCACGGAGCGCTTGGCGTTATCCTGGCCGATAATGTGTTTGTTCAGTTCGCTGACAATTTCGCGTGGGGTCATTTCAGACATGGGAGATCCTTACGCTTTGGAGGTCAATTCTTCGATGGTGTGGTTATGGTTGGTATAGATGCAGATATCACCTGCAATATCCAACGCCTTCACCGCGATATCACGTGCGTTCATGTCGGTATTTTCCAACAGCGCGCGGGCTGCAGCCTGGGCATAAGGGCCGCCAGAGCCGATGGCAATCAGGTCATTCTCCGGCTGAATAACGTCACCGTTACCGGTGATGATCAGCGAAGCGGTTTCATCGGCTACCGCCAGCAGCGCTTCGAGCTTGCGCAGCATACGGTCGGTACGCCAGTCTTTTGCCAGCTCAACGGCCGCTTTCACCAGATGACCCTGGTGCATCTCAAGCTTGCGTTCAAACAGTTCAAACAGCGTGAAGGCATCAGCTGTACCGCCTGCAAAACCGGCGATCACTTTGTCGTTATAGAGACGACGGACTTTCTTCACGTTGCCTTTCATGACGGTATTACCCAGCGTGGCCTGGCCATCACCGGCGATTACCACATGGCCGTTACGGCGTACACTTACTATTGTTGTCACGAGCAGACCCCCTGGTTACAAATTCGGGAAACAGAAGCCCTGAGCCTGTGCTCAGGGCTGAATTAAATGATAGATGGGGGAGATTTTGGGGGTTTCAACCCCCGGAGGCGAGTCGAATGCAGTTTGTGTGGCCGGCCACTTTCAAACGAGAAAGGGTGCCATCGGCGTTTTCTTTGCCTTTGACCGGGCCAATCACCACGCGGTTCCAGCCGTTATTGGTGGTAATGCGTGAATCAAACCCTTCAAATGCCAGCTGAGCACGCACGGTTTCGGCCTGCTCCGCACCTTTAAACGAACCGCACTGTACCATCCAGCGACGTTCGTCTTTTTTCTCCGCCGTCTGCTTCGGCGCTTCGGTCTCTTTGGTCACCGGCGCAGCCTGCTGCGTTTTAGGCTGCTGTGCAGTGGTATGCGCTGGCGTCTGGAGCAGATCCTGATACGGTTGAGCCGCCTGTTTTTGCGGCTGTGCTTTTGGCTGCTGCTGAACAGGCTGAGATTGTACCGTACGCGTCTGCTGCTGCGGTTGCTGGTAAGGCTGTGCCTTCGGCTGCTGTACCGGCTGAGTTTGCGTCCACTGCTGCTGTTGCTGCTGCTGAATTTGAGCCTGACGCTGACGCTGCAACTGCAACGTTTGCTGACGCTGCGCTGGCGTTTGTTCATTCCATGGCACTTCGTTCAGCTGCGTCGGCTGCTGGCGCATATCGGCCTGCATTTGTGCCAGCAACTGGCGCTGCTCGTCCGTCAGCTGATCGGCATTCTTCACCTCGCCACCGGCAGAGGGCTCGGTAGGCGCACGCACGCCAGGCTGGCGGCTTTCCAGCTCTTTGATATAGCGCCAGCGCTCTTCAGGTTTCGGAGGAAGGCCATTACCGGCCACTTTACTGGCCTGAAGCGCCTCGGACTCTTCCTTTTTATGGTGCGTGATGAAGTACAGACCACCAATAAAGGCGACGACAACAGCCGCAGCAATAGCGACCATTGCTGGCGAGACAGCAGGCAGGCTACGTTGCTTTTTCCTTGAGCTACTCTTTTTGCGTCGCGAAGGTGCCGGCTGGCCGCGACGTACATAATCTCGTTGTGCCACTATCGTTTCGCTGTATTTATTCGTTCGTCAGCCCGCCATGTTACTTAAGCGGCGGGGCTTTGACCAGATAAGGGTGTCCTAAAGACGTTTACGTTAAGTCAATGCCTGGGTAGAGCCCCGGACTATCAGTTCGCAGTCCAGCAACCGCGAGCCGCTGCTAACTGTTTGACCGTGAAGCTGATCCAGCAGAAGCAGCATCGCTTCGCGACCGATTTGATAGCGCGGTTGCGCGACCGTTGAGAGCGGCGGATCGCAAAATTCTGAAAGCGAAATATTATCGAATCCGATGATGGATAAATCTTTCGGTATGCGCAGGCCGCGGCGTTTGGCGTATGATAACGCGCCCAGCGCCATCACGTCGCTGTGACAAAATACGGCGGTGGGCGGTTCAGGCAGGTCCAGAAGCTTCTCCAGCGCCTGGCCACCGGCTGCGAAGGTAAAATCACCGCGGGCAATGTAGTGCGGATCGACGGTAACGCCAGTACGGCGCAGTGCCTGAACGTAGCCCTGCAGGCGGTAGTGGCACAGCGGCATCTCTTCTGGCCCGGCAATACAGCCAATGCGCTTATGCCCCAGCTCCTGAAGATAGTTCACCGCGTTGAATGCGGCGGTGAGGTTATCGATATGGACCGTCGGCAACTCCAGTTCAGGGGCAAACTCGTTAGCCATGACCATCGGCGGTAAATTACGCTGCTCTTCAATGCTGGCGTCAAACGGCAGGCGCGAGCCAAGCAGCAGCATGCCATCGATCTGCTTGGTGATAATAAGGTCGATAAAGGTCTTTTCCTGCTGGTTCTGATGGGCGCAGTCGCCAATCAACACCAGATACCCTTGTTCCGCCGCCGTCACTTCGATACCGCGGATAATCTCACTGAAGAAGGGATCGCAGATGTCCGGCACAATCACAAGGATTGTGCGTGATTCATTGCGTTTGACGTTGCGCCCCATCGCCTGTGGGAAATAACCCACTTCAAGCGCAGCCTGCTCTACCCGGTTGCGGGTCGCCTGGGAGACTTTATCCGGGTTCATTAATGCGCGGGACACGGTTGCCGTTGAGACTTGTGCTTTCTCGGCAACGTCTTTCATGGTCGCCGTGGCAACCTCTTTCCTGGACTTCAACGTCTTCTCCTCGCCTGAACACCGAACTTCTGACATCACCATTTTTACAGATAGTTAATGGAATCGGTTACAGAATTTTCATAAAAAGTGTGAGGAGCGTTAAATTTTTCGATCCGTCTTCAGCCTTCGATGGGATCGACGTCCAGTACCCACTTCACTTTACGTGCTTCAGGCAGGGTGTTGATCAGCGCCAGCGTGCCGCTAACAATGTGCTGTAAACGGATCCGCGAAGGATGCTGGAGCAAAATTTGCCAGCGGAAACGTCCGCCGCGTTTCGGCGCCAGCGCCGGTACCGGACCCAGGATCCACAGCTGATTATCCACCAGGGGGCTGGCCTGCAGGAGATTTCTCAGCTGCTGCAGGAAAAGCGGTGCCTGCTGGTTGTTATGATCTTCCGCGCGGATGATGACGTGGCTGGTCCACGGTGGCAGTTGCATGGTCTGTCGTTCGGCCAGCGCCTGCTCGGCAAAAGCGTCATAGCCTTTGTGCAGCAGGGTTTGCAGCAGCGGGTGCTCAGGGTGGTGCGTCTGCAGAACCACTTCGCCCTGTTTGCCTGCGCGCCCTGCCCGTCCGGCCACCTGGGTATAGAGCTGGGCAAAACGCTCGGCCGCGCGGAAATCCGCAGAGAACAGCGCGCCGTCCACGTCCAGCAGGGCGACCAGCGTGACGTCCGGGAAGTGGTGCCCTTTTGCCAGCATTTGGGTACCAATCAGAATGCGCGCCCCGCCGCGATGTACTTCCGCGAGCTGCTGTTCCAGCGCGCCCTTGCGGCTGGTGGTGTCTCTGTCGATACGAGAGATTGGAACGTCAGGGAAGAAGGGCGCCAGCGCCTGCTCAAGCTGTTCCGTTCCTAGTCCGACCGGCACGATATGCGTTGACCCGCACGATGGACACTGGCGCGGCACCGGACGCTGGCTGTCGCAGTGGTGACAACGCAGGTGGCGCTGTGCCTGATGGAAGGTGTAGTAGTGGTCACAGCGTGGGCATTCCGCAATCCAGCCGCAGTCGTGGCACAGCAGGGCGGGGGCAAATCCGCGGCGGTTGAGGAACAGAATTACCTGGTTGCCCGCCTGCAAATGCTGACGCATGCGGGTAATCAATGCGGGTGCTAGCCCGGCCTGAACCTGCTGACCTTTTAGATCGAGCACGTGCTGAATGGCCGGACGGGCATTCCCGGCACGGCGCGTCAGACGCAGCATATGATATTTGCGCTGGCGCACGTTGTGCAGGGTTTCGAGCGCAGGGGTGGCGGAGCCGAGAATGATCGGAATTTGCTCGCTGTGGGCGCGATAAACTGCCAGATCGCGGGCATGGTAGCGCCAGCCTTCCTGTTGCTTATAGGAGCTGTCGTGCTCTTCGTCGATCACGATCACGCCAAGATTTTTAAACGGCGTAAACAGCGACGAGCGGGTGCCGATCACAATCGCCGCTTCGCCATTTTTCGCTTTCAGCCAGGCGCTGAGGCGTTCGCTGTCGTTCAGACCGGAGTGCAGGACCTCAACCGGCGCGTTAAAGCGCTCGCGGAATCGAGCGATGGTTTGAGGGGTTAAGCCAATTTCCGGCACCATGACCAGCGCCTGTTTGCCCTGCGCGAGCACGTTTTCCAGCACGCTCAGATACACTTCGGTCTTACCGGAACCGGTGACGCCCGCCAGCAGCCAGGCAGAAAAATTGTCCGAGGCGCTGTGAATGGCGCCGACCGCGGTGGCCTGTTCGGTATTCAGGCGCAGACGATCCCCTGAAACGGAGAAGCCGTCGCGCCAGTCGTGAAGGGCTGGGGCCTGGCTTGCCAGCTCGCTCAGACCTTTCTTTCTCAGGGCCTGTAAAGCGGCTTCGCTCACCTCAAGTTCGTCGACCTGATGCCGCCAGATGTTACCCTGGCGCAGAGCGGCCAGCGCCTGCTGCTGTTTCTGCGATCGTTTGAGGCTATTAATGTCTACGGCTTGCCCTTGCTCGGTGGCAAACCAGTACCACATCGGCGCATGGCTGGCGCTCTTACCCTGGCGCAGCAGGATGGGCAGGGCGTGGAACAGGACATCCCCAATCGGATGATGGTAGTAATCAGCCGCCCACAGTAGCAGTCGCCAGGTGCTGGTGGAGTAAACCGGTTCGCTGTCCAGTACCTCAATGACCGATTTCAGCTCATTAAGGGGGAGTTCGCTTTTATCGCTGACGGAAACAACGATCCCCACACGCTGTTGTTTGCCAAACGGCACGGTCACGCGACAGCCCGCTTTGGCGCTCATGCTGTCGGGCAGCAGGTAGTCAAAGGTGCGGGGAAGCGGAACGGGCAGGGCAACGTGAGCGACGGGCATCGAATCTTCCTGACTTGAAAAGTGGCGCGTTAGTATACACATTAGTGAAAGCGGCGTGCGGATCAGTTTGCATACGTTGGTCAAATTCTGTATGATTCGCCGCCTTTGGTGTACTTTACGCCAAAGAACTTACATTCAACATCGCGTGGTGTCTGGCGTTAGGGCTGGAAGAGCGACGCGGCCTTAACTGAGGTTCTCCCATGAAAAAAGATATTCACCCGAAATACGAAATGATTACTGCAAACTGTTCTTGCGGTAACTCTATCCAGATCCGCTCCACCGTGGGTCACGATCTGAACCTGGACGTGTGCGGCAAATGCCACCCGTTCTACACTGGTAAGCAGCGTGATGTTGCAACCGGTGGCCGTGTTGACCGCTTCAACAAGCGTTTCAGCATCCCGGGCGCTAAATAAGTTTCCCGAAAAAAAGGCACCGCAAGGTGCCTTTTTTGTATCCGCTTCTCAGTATTCCCACGTATCCGGGTCAATACCCAGTTCACGCATGATCACCTTCGCCTCTTCCGGGATTTCGTCGCTACGCTCTTTGCGCAGATCGTCATCGTTTGGCAACGGTTGACCGGTAAACGCATGCAGGAACGCTTCGCACAGCAGTTCGCTATTGGTCGCGTGACGCAGGTTGTTCACCTGACGACGCGTACGTTCATCGGTGAGGATCTTCAACACCTTCAGAGGAATGGAAACCGTAATTTTCTTTACTTGCTCACTCTTCTTACCGTGCTCAGCGTATGGGCTGATATATTCGCCGCTCCATTCAGCCATGAGATACCTTTAATCCTCTCAGTCATTAATCTAAAGGTGCAAACCGGTCACTGCCCGTTTTGAACCGTAATCTTGCGTAGTTTACCGTAGACACGATACCGTGGCACGGATATTGCCGCTGCAGCGTGCACTAAAGCATATAATTTTAACGGCTATTTGCGCATTGCTCAATCTATACGCAAAGAAGTTTAGATGTCCAGATGTATTGACGTCCATAATTTGAATGTTTACTCTGGTGCCTGACTTTTCACCTCATTCGCCAGGAAGCCCTCACCATGACGCGTAAACAGGCCACTATTGCAGTGCGTAGCGGATTAAATGATGACGAGCAGTACGGCTGCGTTGTCCCGCCGATTCATCTTTCCAGTACCTACAATTTCACCGGATTTAATGAACCCCGCGCGCACGACTACTCGCGTCGTGGCAACCCTACGCGTGATGTGACCCAGCGTGCGCTGGCCGAGCTGGAAGGGGGCGCAGGGGCCGTATTGACCAACACCGGGATGTCTGCGATTCACCTGGTGACGACGGTATTTCTGAAGCCGGGCGACCTGCTGGTGGCCCCGCACGACTGCTATGGCGGCAGCTATCGCCTGTTTGATAGCCTGGCGAAACGCGGCTGCTATCGCGTGCTGTTTGTCGATCAAAACGACGAACAGGCGCTGAAACAGGCGCTGGCAGAGAAACCAAAGCTCGTTCTGGTGGAAAGTCCAAGCAATCCATTGTTGCGCGTTGTCGATATTGCGAAAATTTGTCAGCTCGCAAGGGATGCGGGAGCGATAAGTGTAGTGGATAATACATTCCTCAGTCCGGCCCTTCAGAACCCACTCGCACTGGGTGCTGATCTGGTATTGCATTCATGCACTAAATATCTGAACGGCCACTCTGACGTGGTAGCGGGCGTGGTGATTGCAAAAGATCCCGACGTTGTCACGGAACTGGCATGGTGGGCCAATAACATTGGCGTCACCGCCGGGGCGTTCGACAGCTACCTGCTGTTGCGCGGCATCCGTACGCTTTCTCCGCGTATGGAAGTGGCGCAGCGCAATGCCCAGGCCATTGTCGATTTCCTGAAAACCCAGCCGCTGGTGAAGAAGCTTTATCACCCGTCGCTGCCGGAAAACCAGGGGCACGAGATTGCCGCGCGCCAGCAGAAAGGGTTTGGCGCGATGTTAAGTTTTGAACTGGACGGCGACGAGCAAACGCTGCGTCGCTTCCTGAGCGGGCTGTCATTGTTTACGCTGGCGGAATCATTAGGTGGGGTTGAAAGCTTGATCTCCCACGCCGCAACCATGACGCACGCCGGTATGGCACCGGAAGCACGTGCCGCCGCCGGGATTTCCGAGACGCTGCTGCGTATCTCGACCGGTATTGAAGATTCTGAAGATTTAATTGCCGATCTGGAAAATGGCTTCCGGGTCGCAGCCAAGGGGTAATCATGAGTGTGATAGCGCAGGCAGGGGCGAAGGGTCGTCAGCTGCACAAGTTTGGTGGTAGTAGTCTTGCTGATGTGAAATGTTATCTGCGCGTTGCAGGGATCATGACGGAGTATTCACAGCCGGGTGACATGATGGTTGTCTCCGCGGCGGGCAGCACCACCAACCAGTTGATTAGCTGGCTGAAACTGAGCCAGACCGATCGCCTTTCTGCGCATCAGGTGCAACAGTCCTTACGCCGCTATCAGAGCGAACTGATTGCTGGCCTGCTGCCAGCGGACGTTGCCGACGGGCTGATCAGCGCTTTTACGCACGATCTTGAACGTCTGGCGGCCCTGCTGGACAGCGGGATCACCGACGCGGTGTATGCCGAAGTGGTGGGCCACGGTGAAGTGTGGTCTGCACGTCTGATGGCTGCCGTGCTGCAACATCTGGGTGTGGATGCCGCCTGGCTCGACGCCCGTGATTTCCTCCGCGCCGAACGCGCCGCACAGCCGCAGGTGGATGAAGGGTTATCCTATCCGCTGCTGCAACAGCTCCTGGTGCAGCATCCCGGCAAACGTATTGTTGTCACCGGCTTTATCAGCCGCAGCAACGCGGGCGAAACCGTGCTGCTGGGCCGTAACGGTTCTGACTATTCGGCAACGCAAATCGGTGCGCTGGCGGGCGTGTCCCGCGTGACCATCTGGAGCGATGTGGCCGGCGTTTACAGCGCGGACCCGCGCAAGGTGAAAGATGCCTGCCTGCTGCCATTGCTGCGTCTGGACGAAGCCAGCGAGCTCGCTCGCCTGGCCGCGCCCGTGCTGCACGCCCGCACGTTGCAGCCGGTGTCCGGCAGCGATATCGACCTGCAGCTGCGCTGTAGCTATACCCCGGATCAAGGCTCTACGCGTATCGAGCGCGTGCTGGCGTCCGGTACGGGCGCGCGTATTGTCACCAGCCACGACGACATCTGTCTGATTGAGTTCCAGGTGCCCGCGGGCCAGGATTTCAAGCTGGCGCATAAAGATATCGACCTGGTGTTAAAGCGTGCCCAGGTGCGTCCGCTGGCCGTTGGCGTGCATAACGACCGCCAGCTGCTGCAGTTCTGCTATACCGCTGAAGTGGCGGACAGTGCCCTGAAGATTCTGGATGAAGCGGGCCTGCCGGGCGAGCTTCGCCTGCGTCAGGGGCTGGCGCTGGTGGCGATGGTGGGGGCGGGCGTCACCCGTAACCCGCTGCATTGCCACCGCTTCTGGCAGCAGCTGAAAGGCCAGCCGGTTGAATTTACCTGGCAGTCAGAAGAGGGCATCAGCCTGGTCGCCGTGCTGCGTAAAGGGCCAACCGAAAGCCTGATTCAGGGTCTGCACACCTCCCTGTTCCGCGCGGAAAAACGCATCGGCCTGGTGCTGTTTGGTAAAGGCAACATCGGTTCCCGCTGGCTGGAGCTGTTCGCCCGTGAGCAGGTGACGCTTTCGGCACGTACCGGGTTTGAATTCATTCTCGCAGGCGTGGTGGACAGCCGCCGCAGCCTGCTGAATTACGAAGGGCTGGACGCCAGCCGGGCGCTGGCCTTCTTTAACGATGAGGCCGTCGAGCAGGATGAAGAGTCGCTGTTCCTGTGGATGCGCGCGCACCCGTATGACGATCTGGTGGTGCTGGACGTCACCGCCAGCGAACAGCTTGCGGATCAGTATCTGGATTTCGCCAGCCACGGTTTCCACGTCATTAGCGCCAACAAGCTGGCGGGGGCGAGCAGCACGGATAAATACCGTCAGATCCACGACGCGTTTGAAAAAACAGGCCGCCACTGGCTGTATAACGCCACCGTTGGCGCGGGCCTGCCGGTTAACCACACCGTGCGTGACCTGATTGAAAGCGGCGACAGCATTCTGGCGCTGAGCGGGATCTTCTCCGGCACGCTCTCCTGGCTGTTCCTGCAGTTTGACGGCACCGTACCGTTTACCGACCTGGTGGATCAGGCGTGGCAGCAGGGCTTAACCGAGCCTGACCCGCGTGTTGACCTCTCCGGTAAAGACGTGATGCGTAAGCTGGTGATTCTGGCGCGCGAAGCGGGTTACGACATCGAGCCGGATGCCGTCCGCGTCGAGTCCCTGGTGCCTGCTGGCTGTGAAGAAGGGTCTGTGGACCATTTCTTTGAAAATGGTGAAGAGCTTAACGAGCAGATGGTGCAGCGTCTGGAAGCGGCGAACGAGATGGGGCTGGTGCTGCGCTATGTGGCGCGTTTTGAGGCCAATGGTAAAGCCCGTGTCGGCGTCGAGGCGGTGCGACCTGACCATCCGCTGGCGGCGCTGCTGCCGTGCGATAATGTCTTCGCGATCGAAAGCCGCTGGTACCGCGATAACCCGCTGGTGATCCGTGGCCCGGGCGCGGGGCGCGATGTCACCGCCGGAGCGATCCAGTCCGACATCAACCGTCTGGCTAAGCTGCTGTAACGTCTACATTTCCCTCTCCCTGTGGGAGAGGGCCAGGGTGAGGGCATCGGACCGCGCTCACCCCATCATGAATTTCCTTCATCTTCCCTGAGCAAACCTCACCGTTATTGTTGATTATTTATGTTGACGTCCCTCCGCTTTTCCGTCATTTTTACATCTGGACGTCTAAACGTATAGAAGTTCACAATACAACAAACAATGACACGCGACAGATAGAGGTAAGGTATGAGCTTTTTTCACGCCAACCAGCGGGAAGCACTGAATCAGAGCCTGGCCGAAGTAAACGGCCAGATTAACGTCTCTTTTGAATTTTTCCCGCCGCGCACCAGTGAAATGGAGCAAACCCTGTGGAGCTCTATCGATCGCCTGAGCAGCCTGAAGCCAAAGTTTGTCTCCGTGACCTACGGTGCGAACTCCGGCGAGCGCGACCGCACGCACAGCATCATCAAAGGCATTAAAGACCGTACCGGTCTGGAAGCTGCGCCGCACCTCACCTGTATCGACGCCACCCGTGACGAGTTACGTGCCATTGCCCAGGACTACTGGAACAACGGTATCCGTCATATTGTCGCCCTGCGCGGCGATCTGCCGCCGGGAAGCGGCAAGCCGGAAATGTATGCCGCCGACCTGGTCGCGTTGCTGAAAGACGTGGCCGACTTTGATATCTCCGTCGCCGCGTATCCTGAAGTTCATCCGGAAGCGAAAAGCGCCCAGGCGGACCTGCTCAACCTGAAGCGTAAAGTGGATGCGGGTGCCAATCGCGCGATTACCCAGTTCTTCTTTGATGTGGAGAGCTACCTGCGTTTCCGTGACCGCTGCGTTTCCGCGAGCATCGACGTTGAAATTATCCCGGGGATCCTGCCGGTCTCTAACTTCAAACAGGCGAAGAAATTTGCTGATATGACCAACGTGCGCATTCCGCTGTGGATGTCCAAAATGTATGAAGGGCTGGACGATGACCCGGAGACCCGCAAGCTGGTGGGCGCTAACATCGCGATGGACATGGTGAAGATCTTAAGCCGCGAAGGGGTGAAGGATTTCCACTTCTACACGCTCAACCGCGCGGAAATGAGCTATGCCATCTGTCACACCCTGGGCGTTCGTCCGGCATAAAAAAATAGAAAGCCCTTATAAAATGAGGGCTTTTTAATCAAACAGATAGTTAAAAGGTATTAACTATCGAATCTGTGGATTATTTCAACTATATCTTATTGCTAGTGGTGTATATCGTAACGGTAACACTGTACAAGGGAGCATAGCGATGAGCACGTCAGACGAGACCAATAACGCAGCATCAGCCGGCAAATGCCCGTTCCATCACGGCGGCGCCGATCACAGCGCGGGAGCAGGTACAAGCAGCCGTGACTGGTGGCCAAAGCAACTCCGCATTGACCTTCTTAACCAACATTCCAACCGTTCTAACCCGCTGGGTGAAGACTTCAACTACCGCAAAGAGTTTAGCAAACTCGACTACTCTGCCCTCAAAGGCGATCTCAAGGCGCTTTTAACCGACTCTCAGCCGTGGTGGCCTGCTGACTGGGGCAGCTATGCTGGCCTGTTTATTCGCATGGCGTGGCACGGCGCGGGTACTTATCGCTCCGTTGATGGACGCGGCGGGGCAGGACGCGGCCAACAGCGTTTTGCACCGCTGAACTCCTGGCCCGATAACGTCAGTCTGGATAAAGCGCGTCGTCTGCTGTGGCCCATCAAGCAAAAATACGGGCAAAAAATTTCCTGGGCTGACCTGTTCATCCTGGCGGGGAACGTGGCGCTGGAAAACTCCGGTTTCCGCACCTTTGGTTTCGGTGCGGGTCGTGAAGACGTCTGGGAACCGGATCTGGACGTGAACTGGGGCGATGAAAAAGCTTGGCTGACCCACCGTGACCCGGAAGCGCTGGCGAAGCGTCCTCTGGCCGCAACCGAAATGGGCCTGATCTACGTTAACCCGGAAGGGCCAAACGCCAGTGGTGAACCACTGTCCGCGGCGGCAGCCATCCGCGCGACCTTTGGCAATATGGGCATGAACGACGAAGAGACCGTGGCGCTGATCGCCGGTGGTCATACGCTCGGTAAAACCCATGGCGCAGGTGAAGCCACACATGTGGGCACCGACCCTGAAGCCTCACCGATTGAAGCGCAGGGCCTGGGCTGGGCGAGTACGCACGGTACAGGCGTTGGTGCAGATGCCATTACGTCCGGTCTGGAAGTTATCTGGTCACAAACTCCGACCCAGTGGAGCAACTACTTCTTCGAGAACCTGTTCAAATATGAGTGGGTCCAGACCCGCAGCCCGGCAGGTGCCATTCAGTTTGAAGCCGTGGATGCGCCAGAAATTATGCCGGACCCGTTCGACCCGTCGAAAAAACGCAAACCAACGATGCTGGTCACCGACCTGACGCTGCGTTTTGATCCGGAATTCGAGAAAATTTCTCGCCGCTTCCTGAACGATCCGCAAGCTTTCAACGAAGCCTTTGCGCGCGCGTGGTTCAAACTGACTCACCGCGATATGGGCCCAAAAGCGCGGTACATTGGTCCGGAAGTGCCGAAAGAAGATCTGATCTGGCAGGATCCGCTGCCTCAGCCGGTGTTCAATCCTTCGAAAGAAGACATTGAAAGCCTGAAAGCGGAAATCATTGCCTCGGGTCTCTCCGTGAGTGAGCTGGTTTCCGTTGCCTGGGCGTCTGCATCGACCTTCCGCGGTGGCGACAAGCGTGGCGGCGCCAACGGTGCGCGTCTGGCGCTGGCGCCTCAGCGCGACTGGGATGTGAACGCCGCTGCCGTACGTGCATTACCGGCTCTGGAAGCCATCCAGCGCACCACCAATAAAGCCTCCCTGGCCGATATCATCGTGCTGGCGGGCGTGGTAGGCGTTGAGCAGGCGGCGAAAGCGGCAGGCGTTTACGTTACCGTACCGTTTACGCCGGGCCGCGTGGATGCGCGCCAGGACCAGACGGATATCGAGATGTTTAACCTGCTCGAGCCGATTGCCGATGGCTTCCGCAACTACCGTGCGCAGGTGGATACGTCAACCACCGAATCACTGCTGATCGACAAAGCGCAGCAGCTGACGCTGACCGCACCCGAACTGACGGTTTTGGTCGGCGGTCTGCGCGTACTCGGGGCAAACTTCGATGGCAGCAAGAATGGCGTGTTCACCGACCGTGAGGGCGTGCTGAGCAATGACTTCTTCGTGAACTTGCTGGATATGAATACCCAGTGGAAGGCGACCGACGACTCAAACGAGCTGTTTGCCGGTAGCGATCGCGCCAGTGGCGAAGTGAAATACACCGCGACCCGCGCGGACCTGGTGTTTGGTTCAAACGCCGTCCTG
This sequence comes from Enterobacter cloacae complex sp. HYC080_NIDB, assembly GCF_056673325.1. NCBI lineage: Bacteria > Pseudomonadati > Pseudomonadota > Gammaproteobacteria > Enterobacterales > Enterobacteriaceae > Enterobacter > Enterobacter cloacae complex sp. HYC080_NIDB. The sequence continues at coordinate 124,715 of NZ_CP114212.1, forward strand.
CGCGCGCTGGCTGAAGTCTACGCCAGCAGCGATGCACACGAGAAGTTTGTGCGTGATTTTGTTGCCGCCTGGGCGAGAGTGATGGATTTGGATCGGTTTGACGTGAAGTAACCAGTGTGCCGGGTGGCGGCTACGCCTTACCCGGCTTGCAAAAGCATGTCATTCGTAGGCCGGGTAAGCGTAGCGCCACCCGGCTTTTTTTATTACTCCCACTCCTGCAGGAACCGCTGTCCATACTGGTCAGCCACCAGCAGCGCCGCATACACCTGATCTGGCGTTACTCCGCCCGGCATGTTGTGAATAGTTTCCCCTTCTGCACAGGACGCTTCTGCGATCAGCCGCATTTTGGCCGGAATATCCTCTTTAATATTCAGCTGCGCCAGCGTGATCGGCAGTCCCACGCTGTGGCAAAGCGCCGCGACGGTCTCTATTTCTTCTACCGGCGCATTTTCGAGCACCAGCTGCGTCAGCGTACCAAACGCTACTTTTTCACCGTGATAGAAGTGATGCGCATCCGGCACCGCCGTCATACCGTTGTGAATCGCATGTGCCGCAGCCAGTCCACCGCTTTCAAAACCTACGCCGCTGAGATAGGTGTTGGCTTCGATAATGCGTTCCAGCGCAGGCGTTACGACATGCTGTTCCGCCGCCAGCATGGCTTTCTCACCCTCTTCAAGCAGCGTGTTATAGCACAGCTCCGCCAGCGCGAGTGCCGCCTGCGTGCATTTACCGCCCGCCATCGTCGTGGCACCGCTACGCGAGCAGGCGCGCGCTTCAAACCAGGTCGCCAGCGCATCGCCAATCCCCGCGGCAAGCAGACGAGCCGGTGCACCCGCGACGACTTTGGTATCCACAATCACCATGTTCGGGTTGTGCGGCAGCATCAGGTAGCGATCGAACTCGCCGCTGTCGGTATAGATTACGGAAAGTGCGCTGCACGGTGCATCGGTGGAGGCAATGGTCGGGGCAATCGCAACCGGCACGTCCATAAAGTGTGCCAGCGCTTTGGCGGTGTCCAGCGTCTTCCCGCCGCCGATACCCAGCACGGCCAGACAGTCGGCGCTATCGGCCAGTTTTTTCAGACGATCGATTTCATTTTGTGAACATTCGCCACCAAACGGTGCGATTTCTGCATGCAGCTCTGCGTTTTTAAAGCTCTGGCGCAAGGTTTCTTCAGCAAAACCCAGCACAAATTTATCGCCGACAACCAGCCAACGCGTTGCCAGCGGTTTCAGGTAGTCGCCGAGACGGGTAAGCACATCAGCGCCCTGGATATATTTTCCGGGCGATTGAATGATACGGTCCATAACATTTCTCCCTTAGAGGTTGAGGTTACCAAACGCGTTTTTCCAGTCCTGCTCGAACTTCTCTATGGCTGACTCTACCGCCGGCGTGCCGAGCATTTGTTGCGCTACATCTAAAGGAAGCGTGATTGCGTCGCATCCGGCCAGCAGGCAGTCCAGCGCCTGACGTGGCGTTTTGAAGCTGGCGGCCAGCACCTTGCTCTCAGGGGCATGCATTTCCAGAAGAGATTGCAGCTCCTGGACCATGCGGATACCATCACCGCCCTGGGCATCGACGCGGTTCACATACGGTGCGACATACGACGCGCCCGCCAGTGCAGCCAGCAGACCCTGTGCGGCACTGTATACGGCCGTCCCGAGTGTAGTGATCCCCTCGTTTTTCAATGCCTTAATCGCTACAAGTCCTTCTGCCGTTACCGGGATTTTCACCACGATATCCGGCAGGGCATTACTGAGACGTTTGGCTTCCGCCACCATTCCCCCGGCGTCACGGCTCATGGTCTGGGCAAACAGAGTGCCCCGGGGACCGATGGCTTTTTGCAGGCGCGGCAGCACGCTCCAGATGGACTCCCGGCTGGCGGCAATAATGCTCGGGTTAGTGGTCACACCCGCGATCGGGAATACCCGCGCCAGACGCTCAACTTCCGCCACGTTGGCGGTGTCCAGGTACAGTTCCATTATTTTTCCTTAAGTCAGAAAGGTTGAATAAAGGATAAGGCGCGGCAGAGTACGGCGGATACAGGTCAATTTTGCCAAATACTGGACAAATGTAATGTCCTTAGTGAAGTGAGAGAACGATCACAATGCTATTTTTTGGCAATCAGCTGGCTGTGATACTGACGACGATATTCGGAAGGGGAGCGCTCGGTGTGCTTACGAAAGAGACGGCAAAAGTAGTTGCTGTCGGTAAATCCGCAGCGTGCGGCGATATCTTTAATTTTGAGGTCATAGCCTTTCAGCAGCTGGCGGGCGTGTTCCAGACGGGTCTGCGTCAGGTATTCATTGAACCCGACGTTCCCGGTCTTCTGAAAAAGGTGAGAGAGATAGTTAGGGGAAATATAAAATTCCCCGGCAACGGAATCCCGGGTCAGCGCCGAGGCATGCTTTTCGTCAATAAAGCGACGAACGGCTTCGAATAATGCGCGACTGCGGCTATCAGTGTGGATATCACTGCCAAGCAGATCGCGGCAGTGGCTGAGCAGACTTAATATCACCAGCCTGGCCGTGTCCTGCTCAGTTGGCTGCATCTGCAGCTCATTGAGCGTTTGCAGGAGAAACGCGCCCGTCCGGGGCCCTCTTCTGGCAATCTGCTGCTGTTGTATAAGAGCGTTGCCCCGGTAGAGCTGAAGCGTCAGCTGCTGTTTGCCGAAGCTTATTCTGAGCGAGTTTGAAGAATGCAGCGGGACGTTCCCGGATGCGGAAAAGAAGGCTTCGCAGCGGGTTTCCAGGATAACTGAGAGATAAGGTGATGTGCGGTTATTCTCGGCAGGCGCGACAAAGTGCACTTGATCCAGGGGGAATGCGCCTTTAATCAGAGCCGTGAGGATGTGCGTAATATCGTGGAACATGTTTTGGATACCGGGGTATTGCCGGGTGGGCGCAAGCACCCCCCCGGCATAGCGGATTAGCCCGTGTTACGCATACCCGCCGCAACGCCCGCAATCGTCACCATCAGCGCCTGCTCAACGCGTGGATCCGGCTCTTTACCTTCTTCTTCCGCCAGACGAGAACGGTGCAGCAGCTCTGCCTGCAGGACGTTCAGCGGGTCGGTGTAGATGTTACGCAGCTGGATAGACTCGGCGATCCACGGCAGGTCCGCCATCAGGTGTGAGTCGTTGGCGATATCCAGCACCACTTTGATGTCGCCTTCCAGCAGTTCGCGCAGCTCTTTACCCAGCGCCCACAGCTCAGGCTTAACCAGACGCTGATCGTAGTATTCCGCCAGCCACAGGTCAGCTTTCGAGAAGACCATCTCCAGCATACCCAGACGGGTAGAGAAGAATGGCCAGTCGCGGCACATGGTTTCCAGTTCGTTCTGTTTACCGTCTTCCACCACTTTCTGCAGCGCGGCACCGGCACCCAGCCAGGCAGGCAGCATCAAACGGTTCTGCGTCCAGGCGAAAATCCATGGAATCGCGCGCAGTGACTCTACGCCGCCGGTCGGGCGACGCTTCGCCGGACGCGAGCCCAGCGGCAGTTTACCCAGTTCCTGCTCAGGTGTTGCCGAGCGGAAGTAAGGCACAAAATCTTTGTTTTCACGCACGTAGCCACGGTAAAGATCGCAGGAGATCGCCGACAGTTCGTCCATGATATGGCACCAGGACGCTTTCGGCTCCGGCGGTGGCAGCAGGTTTGCTTCCAGAATGGCGCTGGTATAAAGCGACAGACTGCTGATGGTCACTTCCGGCAGGCCGTATTTGAAGCGGATCATCTCACCTTGCTCGGTCACGCGCAGGCCGCCTTTCAGGCTGCCTGGCGGCTGCGACAGCAGTGCCGCGTGTGCAGGTGCGCCGCCTCGGCCGATTGAGCCACCGCGTCCGTGGAACAGCGTCAGCTCAATACCGGCTTTCTCGCAGGTTTTAATCAGTGCATCCTGCGCCTGATACTGCGCCCAGGATGCCGCCATCACGCCCGCATCTTTGGCGGAGTCGGAATAGCCAATCATCACCATCTGCTTGCCCTGAATAAAGCCGCGATACCAGTCGATGTTCAGCAACTGGGTCATCACGTCATTGGCGTTGTTCAGGTCATCGAGGGTTTCAAACAGCGGCGCCACCGGCAGGGCATAGTCGATGCCCGCTTCTTTCAGAAGCAGATGAACGGCCAGCACGTCGGACGGGGTCTTCGCCATGGAGATCACATAGGCGGCCACCGATCCTTTCGGTGCGTCCACGATCGCTTTACAGGTGTTGAGCACCTCGCGGGTTTCGTTGCTTGGCTCCCAGTTGCGCGGCAACAGAGGGCGCTTGGAGTTCAGTTCGCGGATCAGGAATGCCTGTTTGTCGGCTTCGGACCAGCTTTCATAGTCGCCGATGCCGAGATAGCGGGTCAGTTCACCCAGCGCTTCGGTATGGCGGGTACTTTCCTGACGTACGTCGATACGCACCAGCGGCACGCCGAAACATTTCACGCGGCGCAGGGTGTCGAGCAGTTCGCCGTTAGCGATGATGCCCATCCCACAGGCCTGTAGTGATTTATAACAGGCGTACAGCGGTTCCCAGAGCTGTTCGTTCTGGCTGAGCAGGCCTTCCGGCTTCGGCAGACGCTGGCCTTTCAGGCGCGCTTCCAGCCAGGCCTGAGTCGCCATCAGCTGACCGCGCAGTTTTTTCATCAGGAAACGGTACGGCTCGCTGGCGCCTTCTTCACCGGCCAGCGCGCGCAGTTCCGGCGTCGCTTCGACCATCGACAGTTCGGAAATCAGCACCTGAATATCTTTCAGGAACAAATCGGTCGCTTTCCAGCGGCTCAGCAACAGAACGTGACGGGTGATTTCCGCAGTGACGTTCGGGTTGCCGTCGCGGTCACCGCCCATCCAGGAGGTGAAGCGTACCGGCACAAAGTCGACCGGCAGGCGGTAGCCGAGGTTCTCTTCCAGCTGTTCGTTCAGCTCGCGCAGGTAGTTCGGCACCCCTTCCCACAGGCTGTTTTCCACCACCGCAAAGCCCCATTTGGCTTCGTCGACCGGGCTGGGGCGTTGCTTACGAATTTCGTCGGTATGCCAGGACTGAGCAATCAGCTGGCGCAGACGGCGCATCAGCTGGTTGCGTTCATAGTCGGCGATGTCTTTGTTATCCAGCTGCTTGAGGCAGTTGTTCACTTCCACCATTTTGTGGATCAGGGTACGACGGGTGATCTCGGTTGGGTGAGCGGTCAGAACCAGCTCCAGCGAGAGAGACTCCACCGCCTTTTTGATGGTGGCTTCGGTGAGATCGGGCTGGTCTTTCAGTTTACGCAGCGTACGGGCAATCACTTCCGGGTTGCTGGCAGCTTCGCCATTAGGCGAAATGCTGTGGTATTGCTCAGCGGTGTTGGCCAGGTTCAGGAACTGGCTGAAGGCACGGGCAACGGGCAGCAGCTCATCGTTGGAGAGGTTCTGCAAGGTGGTGAGCAGTTCCTGACGGCTGGCCTCGTTACCGGCACGGGAAGATTTAGACAGCTTGCGGATGGTTTCAACGCGTTCGAGGATGTTTTCCCCCAACGCATCTTTGATGGTATCTCCAAGCACTTTGCCGAGCATACTGACATTACTACGCAACGCGGAATATTGTTCGTTCATAAAAACCCAGTCACCCCATCATTTTTGTTTATGCCCATGCGAAAATCTGCTGGACAATATTTTGTCATCTCCCTTTATAAAGCCACGTAAAACCCCCGTCGTCAATTGCTGCGAAAACGGTTCAGCAAACGAATAAATGCGGGCAATTTACGAAATTTAATTCGCATTGCGTCAGATAAGAGATGCTTATGGGAATGTGACGGAGATCATGCGATTTGTTGCCCTCACTCTAACCCTCTCCCACCGGGAGAGGGTTAGAGTCGGTGCGGTTTTAATGCCAGCAGAAGTGGTGCACAACCTGGGTAATCAACTCGCGAGTGGGCTTGATGAAGCGGGTTTCCAGATACTCATCCGGCTGGTGCGCCTGGTTAATGGAGCCAGGGCCAAGGACCAGCGTCGGACACAGCGTCTGAATGAACGGCGCTTCGGTGCAGTAGTTCACCACGTCGGTTTTTTCACCAAGCAGTTTTTCCACCACTTCAACCAGCTGGTGATCCGGAGGGCACTCATAACCCGGGATCGGCGGATGCAGTTCGGAGACCGTCAGGCGGCCCGGCCAGCGCTCGCTCACCGGGGCCAGTGCTTCATTCAGCAAGCCGTCGAGATCGCTCAGCGTCATACCCGGCAGCGGGCGGATATCCATATGCAATTCGCAGCAGGCGCAGATACGGTTGGAGGCATCGCCGCCGTGCAGGCTGCCGAGGTTTAGGGTCGGATACGGCACGGTGAATGCGTCATAGTGATAACGTTCTTTCAGCGAGTCGCGCAGGGTCATGATGCGCCCGATGGCGTCATGCATCAGCTCAATCGCATTTACGCCGCGCGCCGGATCGCTGGAATGACCGGACTGGCCCAGCACGCGCACGGCCGTCGAGATATGACCTTTGTGCGCGCGAATCGGTTGCAGTGACGTCGGCTCGCCGATAATGGCGCAATCCGGGCGAATCGACGTGTTTTCAGAGAAGTAGCGCGCGCCCGCCATGCTGGTCTCTTCGTCGGCGGTCGCCAGAATGTAGAGCGGCTTTTTCAGTTTTGTCACGTCCACGTCACGCAGCGCGTCGAGGATAAAGGCGAAGAAGCCTTTCATGTCGGCGGTGCCGAGACCATAGAGTTTGTTGTCGTGCTCGGTCAGGGTGAACGGATCGCGGGTCCAGCGGCCATCGTCAAACGGCACGGTGTCGGTATGACCGGCAAGCAGCAGGCCGCCCGCACCGGTTCCGGTGCTGGCCAGCAGGTTAAATTTATGACGGGTTCCGGGGACGGGCTGTACCTCAACGTTAAACCCAAGATCGCTAAACCAACCCGCCAGCAGATTGATTAAAGACTCATTGCTTTGATCCAGCGCTTCTTCCGTTGCACTGATGGACGGTGTGGCAATCAGGGCGCGGTAGATCTCGATAAATGGCGGTAAGTTCATTTTCATTGTTGACACACCTTAGGTCGTGATAGTATCAATATTCATGCAATAAATGTGAATAAAAATACATTAACGTTGAGCATAAAGGAACCCGATGTTGAATACGCTGATTGTAGGCGCTAGCGGTTATGCGGGCGCAGAGCTTGTAAGCTACGTGAATCGCCATCCACATATGACCATAACCGCTTTGACCGTGTCAGCGCAAAGCAATGATGCAGGAAAGTTAATTTCCGATTTGCATCCGTGGCTTAAGGGCATTGTCGATCTGCCGCTGCAGCCGATGTCTGACATCAGTGAGTTCACCGACGGCGTTGACGTGGTGTTTTTAGCCACTGCGCACGAAGTCAGTCATGACCTGGCACCGCAGTTCCTGGCAGCCGGCTGCGTGGTGTTCGATCTCTCCGGCGCGTTCCGCGTTAACGACGGCGCGTTCTACGAAAAATATTACGGTTTCACCCATCAGCACCCCGATCTGCTTGAAAAAGCGGTTTACGGCCTGGCGGAGTGGAGCACAGACAAACTCAAAGAAGCGGATCTGATTGCCGTGCCGGGCTGCTACCCGACGGCGGCGCAACTTTCCCTGAAACCGTTGATCGACGCAGGTCTGCTGGATCTGAACCAGTGGCCGGTGATCAACGCCACCAGCGGCGTGAGCGGAGCAGGGCGCAAAGCAGCGATCTCGAATAGCTTCTGCGAAGTGAGCCTTCAGCCGTATGGCGTGTTTAATCACCGCCATCACCCTGAAATCACGACGCATCTGGGTACGGACGTCATTTTCACGCCGCATCTGGGCAGCTTCCCGCGCGGCATCCTCGAAACCATCACCTGCCGCCTGAAACCGGGCGTGACCAAAGAGCAGGTGAGCGAGATCTTCACGCAGGCGTATGCGGATAAACCGCTGGTGCGTCTGTATGACAAAGGCGTGCCGGCGCTGAAAAACGTGGTCGGGCTGCCGTTCTGCGACATCGGCTTTGCCGTACAGGGCGAGCACCTGATTGTGGTCGCTGCAGAAGATAACTTACTCAAAGGCGCTGCCGCACAGGCAATGCAGTGTGCAAATATTCGTTTCGGCTTCCCTGAAACGCAGGCTCTTATTTAAGGTGTGATGATGAACCCATTAATTATCAAACTCGGTGGTGTACTGCTGGACAGCGAAGAAGCGCTGGAGCGTCTGTTTACCGCGCTGGTGAACTATCGTGAATCACACCAACGTCCGCTGGTGATTGTGCACGGCGGCGGCTGCGTGGTAGATGAGCTGATGAAAGGGCTCAACCTGCCGGTGAAAAAGAAAAACGGCCTGCGCGTCACGCCCGCTGACCAGATTGACATCATTACCGGCGCGCTGGCGGGAACGGCGAACAAAACGCTGCTGGCATGGGCGAAGAAACATCATATCGCCTCCGTTGGTCTCTGTCTGGGGGATGGCGACAGCGTAAAAGTGACCCAGCTCGATGAAGAACTGGGCCACGTTGGACTGGCGCAGCCGGGTTCGCCTAAGCTGATTAACACGCTGCTGGAAGGTGGTTTCCTGCCAGTGGTGAGCTCTATCGGCGTGACCGAAGAGGGCGAGCTGATGAACGTTAACGCGGATCAGGCGGCAACGGCTCTGGCGGCTACGCTGGGCGCAGACCTGATCCTGCTTTCCGACGTGAGCGGCATTCTGGACGGCAAAGGCCAGCGCATCGCGGAAATGACCGCGGCCAAAGCCGAACAGCTGATCGCGCAGGGCATCATTACTGACGGCATGATCGTCAAAGTGAACGCCGCGCTGGATGCCGCTCGCACGCTGGGTCGCCCGGTGGATATCGCCTCCTGGCGTCACGCGGAACAACTGCCGGCGCTGTTTAACGGCACGCCGATTGGCACGCGTATTTTAGCGTAATCGATTTAATGTTTTGTAGGCCCGGTAAGCGCAGCGTCACCGGGCAGTGAAATTCAAAGATATTAAGGAAGCATGTTATGGCACTTTGGGGTGGGCGTTTTACACAGGCAGCGGATCAGCGGTTCAAACAGTTCAATGACTCTTTGCGCTTCGACTACCGCCTGGCCGAACAGGATATTGTCGGCTCTGTGGCCTGGTCCAAAGCGCTGGTGACCGTTGGCGTGCTGACCGCAGAGGAGCAGCTACAACTGGAAGAGGCGCTGAATAACCTTCTGGAAGAGGTGCGTCTGGATCCGCAGCAAATCCTGCAGAGCGATGCCGAGGATATTCACAGCTGGGTGGAAGGCAAACTTATCGACAAAGTCGGTCAGTTGGGTAAAAAGCTACACACCGGCCGTAGCCGTAACGACCAGGTTGCGACCGACCTGAAGCTGTGGTGTAAAGAGACCGTTGGCGAGCTGCTGGCAGCTAACCGTCAGCTGCAGAGCGCGCTGGTAGAGACCGCGCAGAACAACCAGGACGCCGTGATGCCGGGCTATACCCACCTGCAGCGCGCGCAGCCGGTGACCTTTGCCCACTGGTGTCTGGCCTATGTTGAGATGCTGGCGCGTGACGAAAGCCGTCTGCAGGACACCCTGAAACGTCTGGATGTCAGCCCACTGGGCAGCGGCGCGCTGGCCGGTACCGCGTATGAAATCGACCGTGAACAGCTCGCAGGCTGGCTGGGCTTTGCCTCCGCCACCCGTAACAGCCTGGACAGCGTCTCTGACCGTGACCATGTACTGGAGCTGCTCTCCAATGCGTCTATCGGGATGGTGCATCTGTCGCGCTTTGCCGAAGACCTGATCTTCTTTAACTCCGGTGAAGCCGGTTTTGTGGAGCTGTCCGACCGCGTGACGTCCGGATCTTCCCTGATGCCGCAGAAGAAAAACCCGGACGCGCTGGAGCTGATTCGCGGCAAGTGTGGCCGTGTGCAGGGCGCACTGACCGGTATGATGATGACCCTGAAAGGGTTGCCACTGGCGTACAACAAAGATATGCAGGAAGACAAAGAAGGGCTGTTCGACGCGCTCGACACCTGGCTGGATTGTCTGCATATGGGGGCGCTGGTGCTGGATGGCATTCAGGTGAAACGTCCGCGCTGCCAGGAAGCGGCGCAGCAGGGGTATGCCAACTCCACCGAGCTGGCGGATTACCTGGTCGCGAAGGGCGTACCGTTCCGTGAAGCGCACCATATTGTGGGCGAAGCGGTGGTGGAGGCGATTCGTCAGGGTAAACCGCTGGAAGACCTGGCGCTTGCTGACCTGCAGAAGTTCAGTGCGGTTATCGGGGAGGATGTCTATCCGATTCTGGCGCTGCAATCCTGCCTGGATAAGCGTGCCGCGAAAGGCGGCGTGTCGCCGAAGCAGGTCGCGCAGGCGATTATGGATGCGAAAAACCGGTTGGTTTGATCGGTGCGGGTGGGTGCCCTCACTCCGGCCCTCTCCCACAGGGAGAGGGAGCAAACACTAAAAATGGCAACTTCGGTTGCCATTTTGCGTTTACCTCGGGCTTTTTTACGCAAAAAAAAGCGGACCACGGGGTCCGCAAAAGTTCACGTTGGCTTTAGTTGTTCGAGTTTTGAGAGAAACTCGATGACGGTGCGGGGACGTCAAGGGTCAAACACGTGCCGCCTCGTCTATGTGGTGTATTATTCAACAGAAAACTTGATAGGGATAATCGTTCGTTGCTATGCTATCTATCGCCATGAACTATCGTGGCGACGGAGGATGAATAATGAATATTCGTGATCTTGAATACCTGGTAGCGCTAGCCGAGCACCGCCATTTTCGCCGTGCTGCAGATTCCTGCCACGTCAGCCAGCCGACGCTGAGCGGTCAGATCCGCAAGCTGGAAGATGAGCTGGGCGTGATGCTGCTGGAGCGCACCAGTCGTAAGGTACTGTTCACCCAGGCCGGTTTGTTGCTGGTGGATCAGGCGCGCACCGTGCTGCGCGAGGTCAAAGTGCTCAAGGAAATGGCAAGCCAGCAGGGGGAAGCGATGTCCGGCCCACTGCATATTGGCCTGATCCCAACCGTTGGCCCGTATCTTTTGCCGCACATTATTCCAATGTTGCACCAGACTTTCCCAAAACTCGAAATGTACCTGCATGAAGCGCAAACCCATCAACTGCTGGCGCAGTTAGATAGCGGCAAGCTTGACTGCGCTATTCTGGCGCTGGTGAAAGAGAGCGAAGCGTTTATTGAAGTGCCGCTGTTCGATGAGCCAATGATGCTGGCGATCTATGAAGATCACCCGTGGGCGAACCGCGATCGCGTGCCGATGGCCGATCTGGCCGGTGAAAAGCTGCTGATGCTGGAAGATGGCCACTGTCTGCGCGATCAGGCAATGGGCTTTTGCTTTGAAGCGGGTGCCGACGAAGATACCCATTTCCGCGCAACCAGCCTGGAAACGCTGCGTAATATGGTGGCGGCGGGAAGCGGGATTACGCTGCTGCCTGCGCTGGCCGTGCCGCGCGAGCGTAAGCGTGACGGCGTGGTTTATCTGCCGTGCATTAAGCCGGAACCGCGTCGCACGATCGGCCTTGTTTATCGTCCGGGGTCACCGCTGCGCAGCCGCTATGAGCAGCTGGCAGAGGCCATCCGCGGTGCGATGGATGGCCATTTCGATAACGCGTTAAAACAGGCGGTTTAAGCCGTTCAGCGCGGCGACCCGATAGGCTTCCGCCATAGTCGGGTAGTTAAAGGTGGTGTTAACGAAGTACTCAATGGTGTTACCGCCGCCTTTTTGCTCCATAATCGCCTGGCCGATGTGAATGATTTCCGCCGCGCGCTCACCAAAGCAGTGAATGCCGAGGATCTCTTTCGTCTCGCGATGGAACAGGATTTTCAGCGTCCCCACGCTCATTCCGACAATTTGCGCCCGCGCCAGATGTTTAAACTGCGCGCGACCCACCTCATATGGCACTTTCATTGACGTCAGCTGCTGCTCGGTTTTCCCTACGGAACTGATTTCCGGAATGGTATAGATGCCGGTCGGGATATCTTCGATCAGATGCGCCGTCGCTTCACCTTTCACCAGCGCCTGTGCGGCAATACGGCCCTGGTCATAAGCGGCAGAGGCCAGGCTTGGGTAACCAATCACGTCGCCGACCGCGTAAACGTGCGGCAGGGCAGTCTGGTACATACTGTTGACCTTCAGCTGACCGCGGCTGTCGGTCTCAAGTCCGATATTCTCCAGCTGCAGGGAATCGGTGTTGCCGGTACGACCGTTGGCGTACAGCAGGCAGTCCGCTTTCAGCTTCTTACCGGACTTGAGGTGCATGATCACACCGTCGTCGCAACCTTCAATCTTCTCGTATTCTTCGTTGTGGCGAATCACCACGCCGCTGTTCCAGAAGTGGTAGGAGAGAGAGTCTGACATCTCCTGATCGAGGAATGCCAGCAGGCGGTCGCGCGTGTTGATGAGATCAACTTTGACATCCATTCCGCGGAAGATCGACGCATATTCGCAGCCAATGACCCCTGCGCCATAGATAATGACGTGGCGGGGTTCATGGTGCAGGCTAAGAATCGAGTCGCTGTCGTAAACGCGCGGGTGCGAGAAGTCGACGTCGGCCGGGTGGTAAGGGCGCGATCCGCAGGCAATCACAAATTTTTCGGCGGTGAGGGTCTCCACCGAACCGTCGTGGCATTCAAGTGCCAGGGTGTGTTCATCCACAAAATGCGCGTTGCCCTGCAAAATCTCACAGTGGTTACGCTCATAAAACCCCTGGCGCATGCGCGTCTGCTGGTTAATTACGGTATCCGCATGATTCAGGATGTCGGCAAAGGAGGAACGAAGAAGTCGGGAGTGGTCGCTGTAAAGAGGGTTCTGGTTAAATTCGATAATGCGGCTAACGGCGTGGCGGAGGGCTTTTGAAGGGATGGTGCCCCAGTGGGTGCAACCGCCGCCGACATTATGGTAGCGCTCAATGACCGCTACTCTGGCTCCCTGTTTCACCAGACCCATAGCAGCGCCTTCGCCGCCGGGGCCGGAACCAATAACTATTGCGTCGTAATCGTAGGAATGTGGCATGGTAAGGCTTACCTGTTCTTATACATAAAAGCAACAGAATCATAACATCATTGCCAGGGTAACCCAATTATCGTTGTGCTTTTTTCCGGCAGTGGAGCACAAACCGCACGTAAACAATCATTCACAAAGCCAGGCAAACAGATTAATTTTATTCTCTGGTATAGTGCCAGCAGGCCTTTGGAAGGATTCAACTATCGTGATGGGCGTAAGAGCACAACAAAAAGAGAAAACCCGGCGTTCGCTGGTGGAAGCCGCATTCAGTCAACTGAGTGCCGAGCGGAGTTTTGCCAGTTTGAGCCTGCGCGAAGTCGCACGCGAGGCCGGGATTGCGCCAACGTCCTTCTATCGTCATTTCCGTGATGTGGATGAACTGGGCCTGACCATGGTCGATGAAAGCGGTCTGATGCTGCGCCAGCTGATGCGCCAGGCACGTCAGCGTATCGCCAAAGGGGGTAGCGTGATACGCACCTCCGTGTCGACCTTCATGGAATTTATTGGCAATAACCCCAATGCGTTTCGTCTGCTTTTGCGCGAGCGTTCGGGCACATCGGCGGCGTTTCGTGCCGCCGTCGCGCGTGAAATTCAGCACTTCATCGCGGAACTTGCCGACTATCTTGAACTCGAAAACCATATGCCGCGTGCGTTTACTGAAGCACAGGCTGAGGCGATGGTGACGATTGTTTTCAGCGCGGGTGCCGAAGCGCTGGATGTCAGCATTGAACAACGCAAACAGCTCGAAGAGCGACTGGTATTACAGCTCAGGATGATCTCCAAAGGCGCGTACTACTGGTATCGCCGTGAACAAGAGAAACTGGCACATCAAACCGAAGAGTGAAGGTGAGTAATGAAACAGTCAGGTCAGGATAAAGGGACGCTGTTGCTGGCATTGATCGCTGGCTTATCCATTAATGGGACGTTTGCCGCTATTTTTAGCTCAATTGTTCCGTTTTCGATTTTCCCGCTTATTGCGCTGGTGCTGACGGTGTACTGCCTGCATCAACGTTACCTGAACCGCACCATGCCGGTGGGGTTACCGGGGCTGGCCGCTGCCTGCTTTATTCTCGGCGTTTTGCTGTATAGCACCGTGGTGCGTGCGGAGTACCCGGATATCGGATCTAACTTCTTCCCTGCGGTACTGTCTGTGGCGCTGGTATTCTGGATTGGCTCGCGCATGCGTAGCCGTAAGAGCCAGTTACCAGAGTAATGAATTATTTGTAGGGCAGGTAAGCGAAGCGCCACCTGCCAAAAACGGCCTACAGATTACCGTGCGGTAAGTAAAACGCCGCACTCCATATGGTGCGTATACGGGAACTGATCGAACAGCGCCAGACGTTCAACGTTGTGCGTCTGGCTTAATGTTTCGAGGTTCTTGCACAGCGTCTCCGGGTTACAGGAGATGTACAAAATGCGCGGGTACGCCTGCACCATCTTTTCGGTTTCGCTGTCCAGGCCACTGCGCGGCGGGTCGACAAAAATCGTCTCACACTGGTAGCTCTTCAGGTCGATCCCTTCCAGGCGGTTAAACGCCCGCACGCCGTTCATGGCCTGCGTGAACTCTTCTGCGGCCATACGAATGATCTGCACGTTGTCGATATGGTTAGCGGCAATGTTGTACTGCGCGGCGGCAACTGACGGCTTGGCAATTTCGGTTGCCAGAACGCGATCAAAGTTACGTGCCAGGGCCAGGGAGAAGTTGCCATTACCGCAGTACAGCTCAAGCAGGTCGCCTTTAGATCCTTCCGTCGCCGTGAGCGCCCACTCCAGCATCTGCACGTTCATCGCGGCGTTCGGCTGAGTGAAGCTGTTCTCGACCTGACGATAAATCATCTCTTTACCCGCCACCGGCAAACGCTCATTGACGTAATCCTGATCCAGCATGATTTTGGTTTTGGTCGCGCGGCCAATCAGGTGGACATTGATGTTCTGCGCACGCAGCGCATCGCGCAGGGCTTCTGCCTGTTCGCGCCATTCGTCGGTCAGCGCTTTGTGGTAGAGCAGAGAGACAATCGCCTGATTGCTTTGCGTGGTCAGATAGTCAATCTGGAACAGCTTATGACGCAACACCGGATTATCGCGTACACCGTCAATGATCAGGGTCATCAGCTGGTTGATGAGCTCACTCGCCGCCGGGAAGCTGTCCACGCGAATGCGGGATTTCGTCTGCTGATCGAAAATGATGTGGTACAGGTCATCTCCGTCGTGCCAGATGCGGAACTCGGCGCGCATGCGGTAGTGGCTGACGGGAGAGCGGAACACCTCGGGAACGGGCGCGTTGAACGGCGTCATCATACTTTGCAGGCGGACGACTTTCTCTGCCAGCTGCGCGTCGTACTGTTCTGTCGGGAGGTGTTCTGGGGTCATGATGCGTCCTGAGTGATAAAGAATTACGCGGGGATTGTAGGCATTGTGCAGGGGATGTCCAGATTTAATGGCTCATAGCTGTCTGGACATCTATACGTGTCTAATTGTAGCATTCTGTTTCCGGTCTCCTGAGAGTGAAAAGGGAATCCAGTGTAATTCTGGAGCTGACGCGCAGCGGTAAAGACTGGCGGGATGAACGTTGTAGACACTGTGAAAATGGGAAGTCTTCATCCGTATAACGCCACCTAGCCCGAAGACCTGCCGGGATCACGTCGCATTTGGTTTCATCATCGCGTGCTATCGATGGGGCCTGCGGCATCCTTCTTATATTGTGGATGCTTTAACAATGATTAAAAAAGTATCGCTGTTGACGGCGCTGTCCGTCACGGCATTTTCGGGCTGGGCGCAGGATAGCGCCGACTCGTTGGTGGTGACGGCAAATCGTTTTGAACAACCGGCAAAAACCGTTCTGGCGCCGACGTCCGTTGTGACGCGAGAAGATATTGAACGCTGGCAGGCAAAGAGCGTTGTGGAAATCATGTCGCGTTTGCCGGGAGTGGACATCGCGCAAAGTGGTGGCCTGGGTGCGACCTCTTCTACTTTTATTCGTGGTACTGAGTCCCGTCACGTTCTGGTTCTGATTGACGGTGTACCGCTGAACAATGCCGGGATCAGCAACGTTCCCGATCTTAGCCAAATCCCCACCTCGCTGATTCAGCGCATTGAGTACATCCGCGGCCCGCGTTCTGCGCTGTATGGCTCCGACGCGATTGGCGGTGTGATCAACATTATCACCGGGCGCGATAAACCGGGCGCGGAAATTTCTGCCGGAGTGGGTTCTAAGGGTTATCAAACTTATGACGGTTCTTTCCAGCAGGTTCTGGATAAAACCAAAATCACCATGGCGGGTAATTACACTTATACCCGTGGTTTCGATATCGGTGCGAAAGATGCTCCGCGTCAGCCGGATCGTGACGGTTTTATGAGTAAGTCACTTTACGGTTCTGTGGAACAGCAAATTACCGATAGCATAAGTGGTTTTTTCCGCGGCTTTGGTTACGACAATCGCACTGCGTATGACGGCTATGACCATTACGATGCTAATTTTGTTGTTGATGGACGACCGGATACGCGCCAACTCTACAGTCAAAATTGGGATACTGGCCTGCGCTACAGTCAGGGGATATTTAAATCGCAGTTGGCCATAGGTTATGGTCGCAGCAAAGATCAGAATTATGACCCGAAGAAAGGGCGTTATTCAGATTCCGCAACGACGGACGATGTGAAGCAGTACACCACACAGTGGTTAAATTCCCTTGAAGTAGGTCATGGTAATATTGGTGCGGGCCTGGACTGGCAGAAACAAAAAACTCAGGCTGGTTCTAGCACTATGGATAACGGCTATGAGCAGCGCAATACGGGCGTCTTCCTCTCGGCGATGCAGCAATTTGACAGCATCACGTTAGAAGCTGCGGCACGTAACGATGATAACTCGAATTTTGGCAATCATGCTACGTGGCAAACCAGTGCTGCGTGGGAGTTTATCGATGGTTACCGGATTATTGGTTCATATGGCACGGCTTATAAAGCACCGACGATGAGCCAGATTCACAGTGAGAAATATGGCAATCCTGACCTTAAGCCTGAAGAGAGTAAACAGTGGGAAGGAGGCTTTGAAGGTCTGACGGGGCCGGTTAACTGGCGCGTAACGGGTTATCGTAACGACATTGATAACCTAATTGGCTACGACGCAAACTACCGGTACTACAATGTGGACGAAGCCCGTATCAAAGGGATTGAAGCCACCGCGCAGTTTGATACCGGTCCGGTAGGGCACCAAATTTCCTATGACTATGTTGACCCACGTAATACTAAAACCAATGAAGTTCTGGCGCGCCGTTCTAAGCAGCAGGTTAAGTACCAGCTTGACTGGCAGGTATGGGATCTCGACTGGAATGTTTCCTATCGTTATTTGGGTACACGCTATGACGTTGCGGTCGATCCGAATACCTATTCTACAGAACGTGTAAAAATGGGTGGTGTCAGCCTGTGGGATGTCGCAGTTTCGTATCCTGTCACCTCACACCTCACAGTTCGTGGTAAAATAGCCAACCTGTTCGATAAAGATTACGAGACAGTTTATGGCTACCAAACTGCAGGACGGGAATACACCTTGTCTGGCAGCTACACCTTCTAATCCGCGTCCCACCGTGCTGGTATTTGATTCCGGCGTCGGTGGACTTTCGGTCTATGATGAGATTCGGCATCTCCTGCCGGATCTCCATTACATTTACGCTTTCGATAATGTCGCGTTCCCGTACGGGGAAAAGAGTGAGGACTTTATCGTCGAGCGCGTGGTTGAAATCGTCACCGCAGTGCAAAAGCGCTATCCCCTTGCACTGGCCGTCATCGCCTGTAATACGGCGAGCACCGTTTCCCTTCCCGCCCTGCGTGAAAAATTCCCGTTCCCGGTTGTGGGCGTCGTGCCTGCAATCAAGCCTGCGGCACGTTTGACGGCGAACGGCATTGTGGGATTGCTGGCCACGCGAGGTACGGTAAAGCGTCCTTATACCCGCGAGCTGATCGAGCGTTTTGCTAACGAATGCCAGATTGCGATGCTCGGTTCGGCAGAGCTGGTGGAGATGGCCGAAGCGAAATTGCATGGACAGGCGGTATCACTCGACGAGCTGCGTCGTATTCTTCGTCCATGGTTGCGGATGCCTGAACCCCCGGATACGGTTGTGCTCGGCTGCACCCACTTCCCGTTACTACAGGAAGAGCTGTTAGAGGTACTACCGGAGGGAACTCGGCTGGTGGATTCCGGTGCGGCTATCGCGCGTCGTACGGCCTGGCTGCTGGAACATGAAGCGCCTGATGCGAAATCAGCCGATGCGAATATTGCTTTTTGTATGGCAATTACGAAAGAGACTGAGCAACTTTTACCCGTTTTACGCCGTTATGGCTTTCAAACGCTCGAAAAACTGGCGCTATAGCACGGTTTTGAGCAAAAAAGAGACGGTTGAAAGTTTTTTTTAAAAGAGGGGTTGTCAACGTCTGAGAACTCCCTATAATGCGCCTCCACTGACACGGAACAACGGCTTACAGGCCGCCGGGTTAGCGGGGTTCAGAGATGAACGCCAACAGAGAAAAGCAAAAATAATCGCTTGACTCTGAATGAGGAAAACGTAATATACGGGACCTCGCAACGGTGAGCGAAAGCCGCGTTGCAACTGCTCTTTAACAATTTATCAGACAATCTGTGTGGGCACTCAAAGTGACATGGATTCTTAACGTCGCAAGACGAAAAATGAATACCAAGTCTCTGAGTGAACATACGTAATTCATTACGAAGTTTAATTCACGAGCATCAAACTTAAATTGAAGAGTTTGATCATGGCTCAGATTGAACGCTGGCGGCAGGCCTAACACATGCAAGTCGAACGGTAGCACAGAGAGCTTGCTCTCGGGTGACGAGTGGCGGACGGGTGAGTAATGTCTGGGAAACTGCCTGATGGAGGGGGATAACTACTGGAAACGGTAGCTAATACCGCGTAACGTCGCAAGACCAAAGAGGGGGACCTTCGGGCCTCTTGCCATCAGATGTGCCCAGATGGGATTAGCTAGTAGGTGGGGTAACGGCTCACCTAGGCGACGATCCCTAGCTGGTCTGAGAGGATGACCAGCCACACTGGAACTGAGACACGGTCCAGACTCCTACGGGAGGCAGCAGTGGGGAATATTGCACAATGGGCGCAAGCCTGATGCAGCCATGCCGCGTGTATGAAGAAGGCCTTCGGGTTGTAAAGTACTTTCAGCGGGGAGGAAGGTGTTGTGGTTAATAACCACAGCAATTGACGTTACCCGCAGAAGAAGCACCGGCTAACTCCGTGCCAGCAGCCGCGGTAATACGGAGGGTGCAAGCGTTAATCGGAATTACTGGGCGTAAAGCGCACGCAGGCGGTCTGTCAAGTCGGATGTGAAATCCCCGGGCTCAACCTGGGAACTGCATTCGAAACTGGCAGGCTAGAGTCTTGTAGAGGGGGGTAGAATTCCAGGTGTAGCGGTGAAATGCGTAGAGATCTGGAGGAATACCGGTGGCGAAGGCGGCCCCCTGGACAAAGACTGACGCTCAGGTGCGAAAGCGTGGGGAGCAAACAGGATTAGATACCCTGGTAGTCCACGCCGTAAACGATGTCGACTTGGAGGTTGTGCCCTTGAGGCGTGGCTTCCGGAGCTAACGCGTTAAGTCGACCGCCTGGGGAGTACGGCCGCAAGGTTAAAACTCAAATGAATTGACGGGGGCCCGCACAAGCGGTGGAGCATGTGGTTTAATTCGATGCAACGCGAAGAACCTTACCTACTCTTGACATCCAGAGAACTTTCCAGAGATGGATTGGTGCCTTCGGGAACTCTGAGACAGGTGCTGCATGGCTGTCGTCAGCTCGTGTTGTGAAATGTTGGGTTAAGTCCCGCAACGAGCGCAACCCTTATCCTTTGTTGCCAGCGGTCCGGCCGGGAACTCAAAGGAGACTGCCAGTGATAAACTGGAGGAAGGTGGGGATGACGTCAAGTCATCATGGCCCTTACGAGTAGGGCTACACACGTGCTACAATGGCGCATACAAAGAGAAGCGACCTCGCGAGAGCAAGCGGACCTCATAAAGTGCGTCGTAGTCCGGATTGGAGTCTGCAACTCGACTCCATGAAGTCGGAATCGCTAGTAATCGTAGATCAGAATGCTACGGTGAATACGTTCCCGGGCCTTGTACACACCGCCCGTCACACCATGGGAGTGGGTTGCAAAAGAAGTAGGTAGCTTAACCTTCGGGAGGGCGCTTACCACTTTGTGATTCATGACTGGGGTGAAGTCGTAACAAGGTAACCGTAGGGGAACCTGCGGTTGGATCACCTCCTTACCTTAAAGAACCTGCCTTTGCAGTGCTCACACAGATTGTCTGATGAAAAAACAGCAGTAAAAATCTCTGCAGGCTTGTAGCTCAGGTGGTTAGAGCGCACCCCTGATAAGGGTGAGGTCGGTGGTTCAAGTCCACTCAGGCCTACCAAATTTTTGCTGATGCTGCGTTGCGGCGACACTCACATACTTAAGTATGCTTCGTGTCACCACGCGTTGCCTCAACAAAAATTACCGGTACAGAGGTTGGCAAAACGATGGGGCTATAGCTCAGCTGGGAGAGCGCCTGCTTTGCACGCAGGAGGTCTGCGGTTCGATCCCGCATAGCTCCACCATCTTTTACTGCGAACACAAGAAAACTTCAGAGTGAACCTGAAAAGGTGCACTGCGAAGTTTTGCTCTTTAAAAATCTGGATCAAGCTGAAAATTGAAACGACACACATATTATGTGTGTTCGAGTCTCTCAAATTTTCGCAAACCGATGATGAATCGAAAGAAACATCTTCGGGTTGTGAGGTTAAGCGACTAAGCGTACACGGTGGATGCCCTGGCAGTCAGAGGCGATGAAGGACGTGCTAATCTGCGAAAAGCGCCGGCGAGGTGATATGAACCTTTGACCCGGCGATGTCCGAATGGGGAAACCCAGTGTGATTCGTCACACTATCGTTAACTGAATACATAGGTTAACGAGGCGAACCGGGGGAACTGAAACATCTAAGTACCCCGAGGAAAAGAAATCAACCGAGATTCCCCCAGTAGCGGCGAGCGAACGGGGAGCAGCCCGGAGTCTGAATCAGCTTGTGTGTTAGTGGAACGGTCTGGAAAGTCCGACGGTACAGGGTGATAGTCCCGTACACGAAAATGCACAGGTTGTGAACTCGAAGAGTAGGGCGGGACACGTGGTATCCTGTCTGAATATGGGGGGACCATCCTCCAAGGCTAAATACTCCTGACTGACCGATAGTGAACCAGTACCGTGAGGGAAAGGCGAAAAGAACCCCGGCGAGGGGAGTGAAAAAGAACCTGAAACCGTGTACGTACAAGCAGTGGGAGCCTACTTGTTAGGTGACTGCGTACCTTTTGTATAATGGGTCAGCGACTTATATTCTGTAGCAAGGTTAACCGAATAGGGGAGCCGAAGGGAAACCGAGTCTTAACTGGGCGTTAAGTTGCAGGGTATAGACCCGAAACCCGGTGATCTAGCCATGGGCAGGTTGAAGGTTGGGTAACACTAACTGGAGGACCGAACCGACTAATGTTGAAAAATTAGCGGATGACCTGTGGCTGGGGGTGAAAGGCCAATCAAACCGGGAGATAGCTGGTTCTCCCCGAAAGCTATTTAGGTAGCGCCTCGTGAACTCATCTTCGGGGGTAGAGCACTGTTTCGGCTAGGGGGCCATCCCGGCTTACCAACCCGATGCAAACTACGAATACCGAAGAATGTTATCACGGGAGACACACGGCGGGTGCTAACGTCCGTCGTGAAGAGGGAAACAACCCAGACCGCCAGCTAAGGTCCCAAAGTCATGGTTAAGTGGGAAACGATGTGGGAAGGCACAGACAGCCAGGATGTTGGCTTAGAAGCAGCCATCATTTAAAGAAAGCGTAATAGCTCACTGGTCGAGTCGGCCTGCGCGGAAGATGTAACGGGGCTAAACCATGCACCGAAGCTGCGGCAGCGACACTATGTGTTGTTGGGTAGGGGAGCGTTCTGTAAGCCGTTGAAGGTGGCCTGTGAGGGTTGCTGGAGGTATCAGAAGTGCGAATGCTGACATAAGTAACGATAAAGCGGGTGAAAAGCCCGCTCGCCGGAAGACCAAGGGTTCCTGTCCAACGTTAATCGGGGCAGGGTGAGTCGACCCCTAAGGCGAGGCCGAAAGGCGTAGTCGATGGGAAACAGGTTAATATTCCTGTACTTGGTGTTACTGCGAAGGGGGGACGGAGAAGGCTATGTTAGCCGGGCGACGGTTGTCCCGGTTTAAGCATGTAGGCGGAGGTTCCAGGTAAATCCGGTACCTTTTAACGCTGAGGTGTGATGACGAGGCACTACGGTGCTGAAGTAACAAATGCCCTGCTTCCAGGAAAAGCCTCTAAGCATCAGGTAACACGAAATCGTACCCCAAACCGACACAGGTGGTCAGGTAGAGAATACCAAGGCGCTTGAGAGAACTCGGGTGAAGGAACTAGGCAAAATGGTGCCGTAACTTCGGGAGAAGGCACGCTGATATGTAGGTGAAGCCCCTGCGGGTGGAGCTGAAATCAGTCGAAGATACCAGCTGGCTGCAACTGTTTATTAAAAACACAGCACTGTGCAAACACGAAAGTGGACGTATACGGTGTGACGCCTGCCCGGTGCCGGAAGGTTAATTGATGGGGTTAGCGGCAACGCGAAGCTCTTGATCGAAGCCCCGGTAAACGGCGGCCGTAACTATAACGGTCCTAAGGTAGCGAAATTCCTTGTCGGGTAAGTTCCGACCTGCACGAATGGCGTAATGATGGCCAGGCTGTCTCCACCCGAGACTCAGTGAAATTGAACTCGCTGTGAAGATGCAGTGTACCCGCGGCAAGACGGAAAGACCCCGTGAACCTTTACTATAGCTTGACACTGAACACTGGTCCTTGATGTGTAGGATAGGTGGGAGGCTTTGAAGCGTGGACGCCAGTCTGCGTGGAGCCGACCTTGAAATACCACCCTTTAATGGCTGGTGTTCTAACGTAGACCCGTAATCCGGGTTGCGGACAGTGTCTGGTGGGTAGTTTGACTGGGGCGGTCTCCTCCCAAAGAGTAACGGAGGAGCACGAAGGTTAGCTAATCCTGGTCGGACATCAGGAGGTTAGTGCAATGGCATAAGCTAGCTTGACTGCGAGAGTGACGGCTCGAGCAGGTGCGAAAGCAGGTCATAGTGATCCGGTGGTTCTGAATGGAAGGGCCATCGCTCAACGGATAAAAGGTACTCCGGGGATAACAGGCTGATACCGCC
Organism: Enterobacter cloacae complex sp. HYC080_NIDB; assembly: GCF_056673325.1. Classification (NCBI taxonomy): domain Bacteria; kingdom Pseudomonadati; phylum Pseudomonadota; class Gammaproteobacteria; order Enterobacterales; family Enterobacteriaceae; genus Enterobacter; species Enterobacter cloacae complex sp. HYC080_NIDB. Next base: position 147,924 of record NZ_CP114212.1, read on the forward strand.
CAAGAGTTCATATCGACGGCGGTGTTTGGCACCTCGATGTCGGCTCATCACATCCTGGGGCTGAAGTAGGTCCCAAGGGTATGGCTGTTCGCCATTTAAAGTGGTACGCGAGCTGGGTTTAGAACGTCGTGAGACAGTTCGGTCCCTATCTGCCGTGGGCGCTGGAGAATTGAGGGGGGCTGCTCCTAGTACGAGAGGACCGGAGTGGACGCATCACTGGTGTTCGGGTTGTCATGCCAATGGCACTGCCCGGTAGCTAAATGCGGAAGAGATAAGTGCTGAAAGCATCTAAGCACGAAACTTGCCCCGAGATGAGTTCTCCCTGAGACTTTAAGTCTCCTGAAGGAACGTTAAAGACTATGACGTTGATAGGTCGGGTGTGTAAGCGCAGCGATGCGTTGAGCTAACCGATACTAATGAACCGTGAGGCTTAACCTTACAACGCCGAAGCTGTTTTGGCGTGAGAGAGACGATTTTCAGCCTGATACAGATAACAGAATTTGCCTGGCGGCTTTAGCGCGGTGGTCCCACCTGACCCCATGCCGAACTCAGAAGTGAAACGCCGTAGCGCCGATGGTAGTGTGGGGTCTCCCCATGTGAGAGTAGGGAACTGCCAGGCATCAAATTAAGTAGTAAGCCGGTGCATAAATCCGGTGGTTACAAGCAGTCTTCGGTGGAGCGGTAGTTCAGTCGGTTAGAATACCTGCCTGTCACGCAGGGGGTCGCGGGTTCGAGTCCCGTCCGTTCCGCCACTTATTAAGACATTAAGCCTGCCTCACTGGCAGGCTTAATGGCAAAAAACTTTAGGGGCGTAGCTCAGTTGGTAGAGCACCGGTCTCCAAAACCGGGTGTCGCGAGTTCGAGTCTCTCCGCCCCTGCCATATCGAATCCTTTGCTTCGGCAAAGGATTTTTTTTTGCGTGAAATACAACGGCACACCTGAATTTTCAGCCAGCTTCCCTGCTGGCTGATGCATCATTCCATAATATTGATTTTTAAGAGATCTTTTATCTGCGACTGCTTATCGCTGTTTTGCAGCCAAATCGCATACAGCGGGCGCGAAATGGTGGTGGAATCTATCACGGTATGTAGCCCCGCTTTAGTATCTGCCCAACGGGCGGGTAACCAGGTGCAACCCTTCAACAAGGGAAGTTGCTGACAGGCAATCTCGGCAGAACTGGTGGTTAACTGTGGAACATCATCTGGGGCTATCAATCCCGCCTCATGCTGCTGAAAATCAGGACCCCACTCCAGGCGCAAATAGGTCAGATCGGCTTTCATCATTGAAGGTTCAGAAGCATAAAGTGCCAGACCAAACTGCCCTACGATCTGGCTGCTAAATTCGTCCATCTTGGGGGCTTCGGTCGTGATAAGAAGATCAAGCTGGCGCTCATGAAGTTGCTTAACCAGGGACTGGCGTTGCGCAATTCTGGCTTCAAATTGCAAATGTTCATGAGAACGATATAGCCGGGTAAGCCACTGACTTAGCATACATTCCCACAGGGACGCGCTGGCCCCTATCGAGAACTCATTGTGCCTCGACGTATGGGCAACCTCTTTACGTGCTGCCTGCCAGGTATTCATCAACGTTTCCGCATAGGGGAGCAGTTTCTCACCTGCAGGCGTTAAACGTATGTTGTTGCGGTGGCGGGTAAAAAGATTCACACCCAGTTGATTTTCCAGCTGTCGAATACGAAAACTGACCGCTGACTGCGTCAGGTAAAGGGCTTCAGCTGCTCGCCCAAAGTGGCGGGTTCTGCTCACTTCGAGGAAAGTTTTTAGCAATTCCGTATCCACATCTTTCTCCGCAAAATAATTTGTCGTTATGATTTAAATGTTTTGTTTTACACTCTGTCAAGCGTAACTAATACTCCGCGCCATAAATAGCTCGGCCAAAGAATTAGGAGCGTGTAGGATGGCGGAAAGCTTTACGACGACTAATCGTTTTTTCGACAATAAACATTATCCGCGCGGGTTCTCTCGTCACGGCGATTTCACCATCAAAGAGGCGCAGCTGCTTGAGCGTCATGGTTATGCCTTCAACGAGCTGGATCTGGGTAAGCGTGAGCCCGCAACTGAAGATGAAAAGCAGTTTGTCTTAGTGTGCCGTGGCGAGCGTGAGCCACAGTCTGAAGCAGAACGTGTATGGATCAAGTACATGGCGCGCATTAAGCGTCCAAAACGCTTCCATACGCTCTCCGGCGGTAAGCCGCAGATGGAAGGCGCAGAAGACTACACTGAGTCTGATGACTAAGATGATGAGAAGGGGCTACGGCCCCTTTTTTACGCCAGCAACTTCTGCAGATGGAGCAGCAAACGATCGATAGCGCGGTAGCTCAGCGCCTCCTGCAAGTGTTTCCTCTGAATGTCACTACAACCCTCCACGTCAGCAATGGTTCTGGCCACTTTCAGCAAACGCTGCCACGCGCGTATAGAAAGACCAAAACGCGTCAAGGTTTCCTCCAGCCAAACCGCATCCTCCATGTTAAGAGAACAAAACTGCCGGATCCCGGCATTATCCAGCCGCGCATTCAGCCTGTTCTGACGGGCATATTGTCGCGTCTGGGCAGCAATGACCCGCTCGCGTACATCTGCTGAGCTTTCACCCGTGATGCCTTTTTGCCTGAGCAGGCCCGGCGGGGGAAGGGGGATTTCGAGGGATAAATCGAAACGGTCGAGAAACGGGCCGGATAACTTTCCCAGATAGCGCAACGTCTGCTCTGGCGTACAGCGGTTATGATTGCCCTGATAATGACCCGTAGGGCTGGGATTCATCGCAGCGACCAGCTGAAACTGCGCGGGATAGCTTATTTTGGCTCGCGTGCGTGAGATGTGTATCTCTCCAGATTCAATGGGTTCTCTCAGGGCATCCAGGACGCGGCGCTCAAACTCAGGCAGCTCGTCGAGAAACAGAATGCCATTGTGCGCCAGTGAGATTTCACCCGGCCCGGGAATAGACCCACCGCCGACCATCGCCGTCAGTGAAGCGCTATGATGAGGTGAACGAAAAGGGCGACGGCGCCACTGTTTTTGCAAGGAGGTAGAACTGATAAGGCTATAAATGGCGGCACTTTCCAGCGCTTCATGATTATTGAGCGGTGGCAGCAAGCCACTCAGCCTGCTTGCCAGCATCGTTTTACCCGTACCAGGCGGGCCAATCAACAGAAGATTGTGTCCACCTGCGGCCGTAATCTCCAGCGCCCGTTTCCCTTGCTCCTGTCCCATAATCTCGCTGAGATCCTCTGGGGTATCGGCTATAACATTGTCACACTCTTCCGGCTCGGACAGTTCATGGCGCCCTTCCAGCCAGGCGCAAACTTCCTGTAAATGCCCTGCGACAAGACACCCCTTCTCGGCGATAAGACTCACTTCTGATGCATTTTCATTCGCGACAATGATTTGCCGTCCTGCACGTATAGCTTCCAGCGCGCCCGATATCGCACCGGGAACGCCCCTTAACGCGCCTGTGAGCGCGAGTTCTCCCACAAACTCGTACGAGCCTAGCCTGGTCGTATTAAGCTGCTCAGAGGCTGCGAGAAGCGCAATCGCGATAGGTAAATCATATCGTCCTCCCTCTTTGGGCAGATCGGCGGGAGCCAGGTTGATGGTGATCTTCTTCGCGGGGAAGGTATAACCGCTATTTATTATTGCGCTGCGAACGCGATCCCGGGCTTCTTTAACCGTCGTTTCAGGTAGCCCGACGAGCGTGAGCCCGGGTAGCCCATTACTCAGATGAACCTCTACAGAAATAAGCGGTGCCTTCACCCCGAGAGCCGCACGCGTATAAACAACTGACAGTGACATTTGCACTACCTCCTGGTACGACTATGCCAGTGCCTCTTTTGTCTGTTTAGCGTCATTTTGCGTATTTACGGCTCTTATTCAGAGATTTTAAGTGCACACTGAAATCATTACATACCTGTGGAAGACTTCTCGCAGAAGGTAAAAAGCGCCGTTTTGATGGTTAGCGCCGTCGTAAAAATATGAAAAATATTCATTCTTCAATTTCCCCATATAAAACAACGATTTTAAGAAATATGATTCGCGGCCTAACCAAATGCGTCATAAATAAATCTTGTGTTTGATTTAAAAACTGTGATACCTCTTTAGGTATTCCTTCGAACAAGATGCAAAAAGAACTGAAAATGACAGCCCTTCTACGAGTGATTAGCCTGGTCGTGATTAGCGTGGTGGTGATTATTATCCCACCGTGCGGGGCTGCACTTGGACGAGGAAAGGCTTAGAAATCAAGCCTTAACGAACTAAGACCCCCGCACCGAAAGGTCCGGGGGTTTTTTTATGACTAAAAAACGTAAACGAGGAGCAGGATATGACGACTAGCATAAAATTCTGTTTATCCAGATTTATGACGGGGAACTAACTATGAATGGGGCACAATGGGTTGTACATGCGTTGCGCGCGCAGGGAGTCGAGACCGTATTCGGTTATCCGGGTGGCGCGATCATGCCGATTTACGATGCACTGTATGACGGCGGCGTGGAACATCTCTTGTGCCGACACGAGCAGGGGGCAGCAATGGCCGCTATCGGCTATGCCCGCGCGACGGGTAAAACTGGCGTGTGCATGGCAACGTCAGGTCCGGGCGCAACGAACCTGATTACCGGCCTGGCTGATGCGCTGCTCGATTCCGTGCCCGTCGTGGCGATCACCGGTCAGGTGGCTTCCCCGTTCATCGGTACCGATGCTTTCCAGGAAGTGGACGTACTTGGTTTATCGCTGGCCTGCACCAAGCACAGCTTCCTTGTCCAGTCTCTGGATGAGCTGCCGCGCGTAATGGCCGAAGCGTTCGAAGTGGCGAGCTCGGGCCGCCCTGGCCCCGTTCTGGTGGATATCCCGAAAGATATCCAGGTTGCACTCGGCGAACTGGAACCGCACTTCTCCACCGTGGAAAGCGACGATGCGTTCCCGCATGCAGAGGTTGAAGAGGCGCGCCAGATGTTGGCGCAGGCGAAACAGCCGATGCTGTACGTCGGCGGGGGTGTCGGCATGGCGCAGGCCGTGCCTGCCCTGCGTGAATTTATCGCGGTAACGCAAATGCCTGCCACCTGCACGTTGAAAGGTCTTGGTGCGGTTGATGCAGACTACCCATACTATCTCGGCATGCTGGGGATGCACGGCACTAAAGCCGCAAACCTGGCGGTGCAAGAGTGCGATCTGCTCATCGCCGTGGGTGCGCGTTTTGACGACCGCGTTACTGGCAAACTGAATACCTTCGCGCCAAATGCCAAAGTTATCCATATGGATATCGACCCGGCGGAGATGAACAAACTGCGTCAGGCGCACGTCGCGCTGCAGGGCGATCTCAATACGCTGTTACCGGCACTGGCGCAGCCACTGGATATCAGCGCGTGGCGCCAGCACGCCGCAGAGATGCGCGCCGAACACGCCTGGCGTTACGACCATCCTGGCGATGCCATCTACGCACCGCTGCTGCTGAAACAGTTGTCTGACCGTAAACCGGCTGATAGCGTCGTCACCACCGACGTAGGCCAGCACCAGATGTGGTCAGCCCAGCACATGACCTACACCCGTCCGGAAAACTTCATCACCTCCAGCGGCTTAGGCACCATGGGCTTTGGCCTGCCTGCCGCCGTGGGTGCGCAGGTGGCTCGCCCGAACGATACGGTTATCTGTATCTCCGGTGACGGCTCCTTCATGATGAACGTTCAGGAGCTGGGAACCGTTAAGCGCAAGCAGTTGCCGCTGAAAATCGTGTTGCTGGATAATCAGCGTTTAGGGATGGTTCGCCAGTGGCAACAGCTGTTCTTCCAGGAGCGTTACAGCGAAACCACCCTGACCGATAACCCCGATTTCCTCACCCTGGCCAGCGCCTTCGGCATTCCTGGCCAGCACATCACCCGTAAAGACCAGGTTGAAGCGGCACTCGACACCATGCTGTCAAGCGAAGGGCCGTACCTGCTTCATGTCTCAATCGACGAGCTTGAGAACGTCTGGCCGTTGGTACCGCCCGGTGCCAGTAACTCACAAATGCTGGAGAAATTATCATGATGCAACATCAGGTCGCCGTGCAGGCTCGCTTCAACCCGGAAACCTTAGAACGCGTTTTGCGTGTGGTCCGTCATCGTGGTTTTCAGATTTGCTCTATGAATATGGAGACGGCCACCGACGCGCAGAACATCAGTATCGAATTAACCGTTGCCAGCCCGCGGCCGGTCGACTTACTGTTTAGTCAGTTATCAAAACTGGTAGACGTTGCCCATGTTGCCATCTGCCAGAGCACAACCACATCACAACAAATCCGCGCTTAAGCGTGACAGGACGAAAAAATGACGACAAAAAAAGCTGATTACATTTGGTTCAATGGTGAGATGGTTCGCTGGGAGGACGCGAAGGTCCACGTCATGTCCCACGCGCTGCACTACGGCACCTCCGTCTTTGAAGGTATCCGTTGCTACGATTCTCACAAAGGGCCAGTGGTGTTCCGCCATCGCGAACACATGCAGCGTCTGCATGATTCAGCCAAAATTTATCGTTTCCCGGTTTCACAGAGCGTTGATGAGCTGATGGAAGCCTGCCGCGAAGTCATTCGCAAGAATAACCTGACCAGCGCCTACATTCGTCCACTGGTCTTCGTGGGTGATGTCGGTATGGGCGTGAACCCGCCAGCCGGTTACAACACCGATGTGATCATTGCCGCGTTCCCGTGGGGGGCTTACCTCGGAGCAGAAGCCCTGGAGCAGGGGATCGACGCAATGGTTTCTTCCTGGAACCGCGTGGCGCCAAACACCATCCCGACCGCTGCTAAAGCGGGCGGTAACTACCTTTCCTCTCTGCTGGTCGGTAGCGAAGCGCGCCGTCACGGCTATCAGGAAGGTATCGCGCTGGACGTGAATGGCTACATCTCGGAAGGCGCAGGTGAAAACCTGTTTGAAGTGAAAGATGGCATCCTGTTCACGCCGCCATTCACATCTTCCGCGCTGCCGGGTATTACCCGTGACGCTATCATCAAGCTGGCGAAAGACCTGGGTATCGAAGTGCGCGAGCAGGTGCTGTCCCGCGAATCCCTGTATCTGGCGGATGAAGTGTTCATGTCCGGTACGGCGGCTGAAATCACGCCGGTTCGTAGCGTAGACGGTATTCAGGTCGGCGAAGGCCGCTGTGGCCCGGTCACCAAACGCATCCAGCAAGCCTTCTTTGGCCTCTTTACTGGCGAAACAGAAGATAAATACGGCTGGTTGGATCAGGTTAATCACTAAATATAAATTTGGGACGGCACGCACCGTCCCATTGAATAGTCAGACGGGAGTAAATAAAGCATGCCTAAGTATCGTTCAGCCACCACCACCCACGGCCGTAACATGGCGGGTGCCCGCGCACTGTGGCGCGCCACCGGGATGACCGACGCCGATTTCGGCAAGCCAATTATCGCCGTGGTGAACTCCTTCACCCAGTTTGTGCCAGGCCATGTGCATCTGCGCGACCTCGGTAAACTGGTTGCCGAGCAAATCGAAGCTTCCGGCGGTGTGGCGAAAGAGTTCAACACCATCGCGGTGGATGACGGTATCGCAATGGGTCACGGGGGCATGCTCTATTCACTGCCGTCGCGTGAGCTGATCGCCGACTCGGTTGAGTACATGGTCAACGCCCACTGCGCCGATGCAATGGTCTGTATCTCCAACTGCGATAAAATCACCCCGGGGATGCTGATGGCCTCCCTGCGCCTGAACATTCCGGTGATCTTCGTCTCCGGCGGCCCAATGGAAGCCGGTAAAACCAAGCTGTCCGACAAAATCATCAAGCTCGACCTGGTCGATGCGATGATCCAGGGCGCGGATCCGAAAGTGTCTGACGAGCAGAGCGACCAGGTTGAACGCTCCGCGTGTCCGACCTGCGGCTCCTGTTCCGGGATGTTCACCGCCAACTCCATGAACTGTCTGACCGAAGCGCTGGGCCTGTCGCAGCCGGGTAACGGCTCGCTGCTGGCGACCCACGCCGATCGTAAACAGCTGTTCCTCAACGCCGGTAAACGCATCGTTGAGCTCACCAAACGCTACTACGAGCAGGATGATGCGAGTGCACTGCCGCGTAACATCGCCAGCAAAGCGGCGTTTGAAAATGCGATGACGCTGGATATCGCCATGGGCGGTTCCACCAATACCGTTCTGCACCTGCTGGCCGCCGCGCAGGAAGCCGAAATCGACTTCACCATGAGTGATATCGACAAGCTGTCCCGTAAAGTGCCGCAGCTGTGTAAAGTTGCGCCAAGCACCCAGAAATACCATATGGAAGATGTTCACCGTGCCGGTGGTGTAATCGGTATTCTGGGCGAGCTGGATCGCGCCGGGCTGCTGAACCGCGACGTGAAAAACGTGCTCGGCCTGACGCTGCCGGAGTCGCTGGACCAATACGACGTGATGCTGACCAAAGACGACGCGGTGAAAACGATGTTCCGCGCCGGTCCCGCCGGGATCCGTACCACGCAGGCGTTCTCGCAGGATTGCCGCTGGGATTCCCTGGATGACGATCGCGCCGAAGGCTGCATCCGTTCGCTGGAGCACGCCTACAGCAAGGACGGCGGTCTGGCCGTGCTGTACGGTAACTTTGCGGAAAACGGCTGCATCGTGAAAACGGCAGGCGTGGACGACAGCATCCTGAAATTCACCGGCCCGGCGAAAGTGTACGAAAGCCAGGATGAAGCGGTGGACGCCATCCTCGGTGGCAAAGTGGTAGAAGGCGACGTGGTTGTTATTCGCTATGAAGGGCCGAAAGGCGGGCCGGGCATGCAGGAAATGCTCTACCCAACCACCTTCCTGAAATCCATGGGTCTCGGCAAAGCCTGTGCGCTGATCACCGACGGCCGTTTCTCCGGCGGTACGTCCGGGCTCTCCATCGGCCACGTTTCACCGGAAGCGGCAAGCGGCGGCAACATCGCCATCATTGAAGACGGTGACCTGATCGAAATCGATATCCCGAATCGCGGCATTCAACTGAAGCTGAGCGACCAGGAAATTGCGGCCCGTCGTGAGGCACAAGAAGCGCGCGGCGATAAAGCCTGGACGCCGAAAGATCGTCAGCGTGAAGTCTCCTTCGCCCTGCGCGCATACGCGAGCCTTGCCACCAGTGCAGATAAAGGCGCGGTGCGCGATAAATCGAAACTTGGGGGCTAATGATGGCCGAGTCACAACCCTTATCCGCCGCCCCCGAGGGGGCGGAATATCTGAGAGCGGTGCTACGCGCACCGGTCTATGAAGCCGTGCAGGTCACGCCGCTTCAGAAAATGGAAAAACTCTCTTCGCGCCTCGACAATGTGATCCTGGTGAAGCGCGAAGACCGCCAGCCGGTGCACAGCTTCAAGCTGCGCGGCGCCTACGCGATGATGGCCGGACTGACCGATGAGCAAAAAGCGCGCGGCGTCATTACCGCCTCGGCGGGCAACCATGCGCAGGGCGTGGCGTTCTCGTCTGCTCGTCTAGGGTTGAAAGCGCTAATCGTGATGCCGGTTGCTACCGCTGACATCAAAGTCGACGCGGTACGCGGTTTCGGCGGGGAAGTGCTGCTCCACGGCGCCAATTTTGATGAAGCCAAAGCCAAAGCCATTGAGCTGGCACAGCAGCAGGGCTTCACCTGGGTGCCGCCGTTCGATCACCCGATGGTCATTGCCGGACAAGGCACGCTGGCGCTTGAACTGCTGCAGCAGGATGCCCATCTCGACCGCGTCTTCGTCCCGGTGGGCGGCGGCGGGTTAGCGGCGGGTGTGGCCGTGCTGATCAAACAGCTGATGCCGCAGATCAAAGTCATCGCTGTTGAAGCGGAGGACTCTGCCTGCCTGAAAGCGGCGCTGGATGCCGGGCATCCGGTGGATCTGCCGCGCGTTGGTCTGTTTGCCGAGGGCGTGGCGGTAAAACGCATTGGCGATGAAACCTTCCGTCTCTGCCAGGAATACCTCGACGATATCGTCACGGTTGATAGCGATGCTATCTGCGCGGCAATGAAAGATCTGTTTGAGGATGTGCGTGCGGTCGCGGAGCCGTCCGGCGCGCTGGCCCTGGCGGGGATGAAAAAATACATCGCGCAGCACAACATCCGCGGCGAGCGCCTGGCGCATGTGCTTTCCGGCGCCAACGTGAACTTCCACGGCCTGCGCTACGTGTCCGAGCGCTGCGAGCTGGGTGAACAGCGTGAAGCATTGCTGGCGGTGACTATTCCGGAAGAGAAGGGGAGCTTCCTGAAGTTCTGCCAGCTGCTGGGCGGTCGTTCGGTGACGGAGTTCAACTACCGTTTCGCCGATGCCAAAGATGCCTGCATTTTCGTCGGCGTGCGTCTGAGCCGTGGCGTCGAGGAGCGTAAAGAGATCCTTAACCTCCTGCATGACGGTGGTTACAGCGTGGTGGACCTTTCAGACGACGAAATGGCGAAGCTGCACGTGCGCTATATGGTCGGCGGGCGTCCCTCGAAGCCGCTCAGGGAACGCCTGTTCAGCTTCGAATTCCCGGAATCACCGGGCGCGTTGCTCAAATTCCTGCACACGCTGGGCACGCACTGGAACATCTCCCTGTTCCATTACCGTAGCCACGGCACCGACTACGGCCGCGTGCTGGCGGCGTTTGAACTGGGTGAGCACGAGCCGGATTTTGAAACACGGCTGAACGAACTGGGCTATGAGTGTCACGACGAAACCCACAACCCCGCCTTCCGTTTCTTCCTGGCAGGATAAGCGGAGCGCAACCCGACTTCAATGGTTGGGCAATATCTTCCAGAACGCATCAATAAGCGGCTCATGCAGCCGCTTTTTTTGTGCGCACACGCCAAGCTCAAACGGCGTTTTCTCATCGCTGCGATCCAGAATCATCACGCGATTGCGCACCGGTTCCGGGCTATTTTCCAGCACCACTTCCGGCAATAGCGCCACGCCGCAGCCGAGCGCCACCATCGACACCATCGCCTCATGACCGCTGACCGTGGCGTAAATCAACGGGTTACTGATTTTTTGTCGGCGGAACCACAGCTCAATGCGTCGGCGCACTGGCCCCTGGTCGGCCATGATAAACGGCACCGTGGACCAGTCCGGTTTTTCTACCGATACCTGGTTTCGCACCGGGCAGGGCAGCGCCGGGGCAATCAGTACCACCGCCAGATTTTCGAGCATTGAAAACGCTACCGCACCCGGGAGCGTTTCGGGTTTCCCTGCAATGGCGAGATCCGCTTCGCCCGTCACCACTTTTTCCATCGCGTCGGCGGCGTCGCCCGTGGTCAGCTTAATTTCAACCGATGGATGTGCCGCGCGGAAGCGATCAAGAATGGGCGGCAGATGGCTGTAGGCGGCGGTGACGGAGCAGAAAATATGCAGCTCGCCGGACAGCGACGGCCCCTGCTGGTCAATGGCGTGCCGTAGCTGCTGATACTGCAGCAACGTCTGCTGGGCAAAAAGGCGCAGTTCTTCACCCGCTTCCGTGAGCGTGACGGTGCGGTTATCGCGCACAAACAGCGGCTGGCCGAGGTCTTCCTCAAGGCGCTGTATCTGGCGCGAGAGCGTGGAGGGGCTGACGTGCATCGCCCGTGCGCTGCGGCCAAAGTGACGGCTTTCCGCCAGATGCAGAAACATTTTCAGATCGCGTAAATCCATCGATTCCACTCCCTCTTTTTATATTGCAAAAATTGCAATATGACGTTGTGAATATATCAATTTCCGCAATAAATTTCCTGTTGTAATGTGGTTCTATTCTCGCTGAAACGCGAACCGAACAATAAGACACACAACATCACGAGGTATCACCCATGGCTAACTACTTTAATACACTGAACTTGCGCCAGCAGCTGGCGCAGCTGGGCAAATGCCGCTTCATGGCGCGCGATGAATTTGCCGATGGCGCGAGCTACCTTCAGGGTAAAAAAGTGGTCATCGTCGGCTGTGGCGCACAGGGTCTGAACCAGGGCCTGAACATGCGTGACTCCGGTCTGGATATCTCTTATGCCCTGCGTAAAGAAGCGATTGCTGAAAAGCGTGCTTCCTGGCGCAAAGCGACCGAAAACGGCTTCAAAGTGGGGAGCTACGAAGAGCTGATCCCGCAGGCGGATCTGGTGGTTAACCTGACCCCGGACAAACAGCACTCTGACGTGGTGCGTTCCGTGCAGCCGCTGATGAAAGACGGTGCCGCGCTGGGTTACTCCCACGGCTTCAACATCGTTGAAGTGGGCGAGCAGATCCGCAAAGACATCACCGTAGTGATGGTGGCACCGAAGTGCCCGGGTACGGAAGTACGCGAAGAGTACAAACGTGGCTTCGGCGTACCGACCCTGATCGCGGTTCACCCGGAAAACGATCCGAAAGGCGAAGGCATGGCGATTGCCAAAGCATGGGCAGCGGCGACCGGCGGCCACCGTGCGGGCGTTCTGGAATCGTCCTTCGTTGCCGAAGTGAAATCTGACCTGATGGGCGAGCAGACCATTCTGTGCGGTATGCTGCAGGCCGGTTCTCTGCTGTGCTTCGACAAGCTGGTGGAAGAAGGCACCGACCCGGCCTACGCGGAAAAACTGATCCAGTTCGGCTGGGAAACCATCACCGAAGCGCTGAAGCAGGGCGGTATTACGCTGATGATGGACCGTCTGTCCAACCCGGCAAAACTGCGTGCTTACGCGCTGTCTGAACAGCTGAAAACCATCATGGCACCGCTGTTCCAGAAACATATGGACGACATCATCTCCGGCGAATTCTCTTCCGGCATGATGGCGGACTGGGCGAACGACGATAAGAAACTGTTGACCTGGCGTGAAGAGACCGGTAAAACCGCGTTCGAAACGGCGCCACAGTTTGAAGGTAAAATTGGCGAGCAGGAGTACTTTGATAAAGGCGTACTGATGATCGCCATGGTGAAGGCGGGTGTTGAGCTGGCGTTCGAAACCATGGTGGAGTCAGGCATCATCGAAGAGTCTGCCTACTACGAATCTCTGCACGAACTGCCGCTGATCGCGAACACCATCGCCCGTAAGCGTCTGTACGAAATGAACGTGGTTATCTCTGATACCGCTGAATACGGTAACTACCTGTTCTCTTACGCCTGCGTACCGCTGCTGAAAGAGTTCATGACCACCCTGCAACCGGGCGATCTGGGCAAAGCGATTGCGGAAGGTGCGGTAGACAACGCGCAGCTGCGCGATGTGAATGAAGCGATTCGCAGCCACCAGATCGAGAAAGTGGGTCACAAACTGCGTGGCTACATGACCGATATGAAGCGTATCGCGGTAGCGGGTTAACAACCTCGTCGGGTGGCGCTTCGCTTACCCGACCTACAAACACGTAAAATGTAGGCCGGGTAAGGCGCAGCCGCCACCCGGCTTTTTATTTGCGATATAACACTTTAATGACGTGGTAGCCAAACTGCGTGTGCAGCGGACCCGTCGGCTCCAGCACCGGGCAGGAGAAGACCACTTTATCGAACGCCGGCACCATCTGACCCTGACGGAATTCACCTAAATCGCCGCCACGTTTGCCTGACGGACAAATTGAGTGCTTCTTAGCCAGCTTGCCGAAGTCGGCGCCGTTTTTGATCTGCTCCAGAAGATCCAGAGCCAGTTTCTCTTCTTTAACAAGAATATGCAGTGCTGCTGCTGTTTTTGCCATGATCGTGCCTTGAGTGGTATGGATTAGGCTCGCTATACTACCACGCTGTTATTCTCCCCTCCTGACTTTCATTGAGTGATCATTTATGCGTCTAAACCCCGGACAACAACAAGCCGTCGAATTTGTCACCGGACCCTGTCTGGTGCTGGCGGGAGCAGGATCCGGTAAAACGCGCGTCATCACCAATAAGATTGCGCACCTGATCCGTGGCTGTGGTTATCAGGCCCGTCACATTGCGGCGGTCACCTTTACCAACAAAGCGGCACGCGAAATGAAAGAACGTGTCGGCCAGACGCTGGGGCGCAAAGAGGCGCGCGGGCTGATGATCTCCACGTTCCACACGCTGGGGCTGGATATCATCAAACGTGAGTATGCCGCGCTGGGGATGAAATCCAACTTTTCGCTTTTCGATGACACCGACCAGGTGGCATTACTCAAAGAGCTCACTGAAGGGCTGATCGAAGATGACAAGGTGCTGTTGCAGCAGCTGATCTCGACGATCTCTAACTGGAAAAACGATCTAATGACCCCGGCCCAGGCTGCGGCGATCGCCAAAGGCGAACGGGATCGGATCTTCGCCCACTGTTATGGTCTGTACGATGCGCACATGAAAGCGTGTAATGTGCTGGACTTCGACGACCTGATCCTGCTGCCGACGCTGCTTTTACAGCGAAATGAAGAGGTGCGCGAGCGCTGGCAGAATAAAATCCGCTACCTGCTGGTGGATGAATATCAGGACACCAACACCAGCCAGTACGAGCTGGTAAAGCTGCTGGTGGGCCAGCGTGCCCGTTTCACCGTGGTAGGCGACGACGACCAGTCGATCTACTCCTGGCGCGGCGCGCGTCCGCAAAACCTGGTGCTGCTGAGTAAAGACTTCCCCGCGCTGCAGGTGATTAAGCTGGAGCAAAACTACCGCTCCTCCGGACGGATCCTGAAGGCGGCAAACATCCTGATTGCCAATAACCCGCACGTATTTGAAAAGCGCCTGTTCTCCGAGCTGGGCTACGGCACAGAGTTGAAAGTGCTCAGCGCCAACAATGAAGAACATGAAGCGGAGCGCGTGACGGGCGAACTGATTGCCCACCACTTCGTCAACAAAACCGAATATAAAGATTACGCGATCCTTTATCGCGGTAATCACCAGTCGCGCGTCTTTGAAAAGATGCTGATGCAGAACCGCATACCGTACAAAATCTCGGGCGGCACCTCGTTCTTCTCACGGCCTGAAATTAAAGATCTGCTGGCCTATCTGCGTGTGCTCACTAACCCGGATGACGACAGCGCGTTTCTGCGCATCGTGAATACGCCGAAGCGCGAAATCGGTCCGGCGACGCTGCAAAAGCTGGGTGAATGGGCGATGACCCGCAATAAAAGCCTGTTTACGGCCAGCTTCGATATGGGACTAAGCCAGACGCTGACCGGGCGCGGTTACGACTCGTTAACGCGATTCACCCACTGGCTTGGCGAAGTGCAGCGTCTTGCAGAGCGCGAGCCGGTGGTGGCGGTGCGCGATCTGATTCACGGTATTGATTACGAATCCTGGCTGTACGAAACCTCCGCCAGCCCGAAAGCGGCTGAGATGCGCATGAAAAACGTTAATCAGCTCTTCAGCTGGATGACCGAAATGCTGGAAGGCTCGGAAATCGATGAGCCGATGACCCTGACCCAGGTGGTCACCCGCTTTACCCTGCGCGACATGATGGAGCGCGGCGAGAGCGAAGAAGAGGCTGATCAGGTTCAGCTGATGACGCTGCATGCGTCAAAAGGGCTGGAGTTTCCGTATGTGTATCTGGTCGGCATGGAAGAGGGGTTGCTGCCCCATCAGAGCAGTATTGATGAAGACAACGTCGACGAGGAGCGGCGTCTGGCCTATGTGGGGATCACCCGTGCGCAGAAAGAGCTGACGTTCACGCTGTGTAAAGAGCGCCGCCAGTATGGTGAGCTTGTCCGCCCGGAGCCAAGCCGTTTTCTGCTGGAACTGCCGCAGGACGATCTGATTTGGGAACAAGAGCGCAAGGTGATTACCGCTGAAGAGCGGATGCACAAAGGCCAGGCGAACGTGGCAAACATTCGCGCCATGCTGGCAAAAGCCAAAGAGAAGGGATGAGTTTGAAGGGCTTGCAGGCCGGGTAAGCGCAGCGCCACCCGGCATATTCTACTCTCTTATTTTACTTCCAGTGCCCAGTGCACATAGCTTTGCCACTGGCACTCCTGCTCAATCATCTCTGCGCCGAGCGGGTGATGATCAATCCAGTTTTCCGGCAGCGTCAGCGTCAGCTTCTCATCATCGGCCACCAGATTAATCGCAGGCAGCAAATCATCACGACGACGGCTGGCAAACAGAATCGCCAGACGCAGCAGGCGGCACAGATGCTCGGCCACGCGCGGCGGTACAGCGTTTTGCTGATGAAGAGAGGAGAGATCAACGGCGTTGGTCTGGTTCAGCAGCAGCGTTGCCAGCAGCTTTTTCTGTGCGGGCGTGTAGCCCGGTAAGTCAAGGTTACGCACAAGGTAGGCTGCATGAGCCGGGGCCTGCTTAAAGTCGATGCTCAGCCCCACTTCATGCAGAGCACAAGCGCTCAGCAATAAATCGCGGCTCAGAGGGTCAAGATCCCAGGCATTAGCGACCTGATCGGCAAAGCGAGAGGCCAGCTGCGATACGCGGCCAGCCTGATCGATATCAACCAGAAAACGACGCTGCACGTTGCGCAAAGTACGGTTGCGGATGTCCTGATCCACTGAAAGATGCAGCATCCCGTAGACCAGACCTTCGCGCAGCGCGCCGCCGGCAAGGGTCATACACTGGATGTTCAGCTCGGTGAAAATGGCGATCAGAATGGCGAGCCCGCTCGGGAAGACCAGGGCACGTTCCAGCGTCAGGCCTTCAATTTCCAGCTCTTCCAGGCGTCCGCACTGAATAGCGCGCTGCTTAAGCTGCTGAAGCTTGGCAAGCGTAATGCGCTCGTCCATTCCCTGCGCCATCATGATTTCCTGCAGGGCCTGAACGGTACCTGACGCACCGACACACACTTTCCAGCCGTGGTAGCGCAGTTCGTCCATCACCGGACGTAACACTTCGCGCGCGGCATTTTCTGCCTCGTCGAAATTCTCTTTACCCAGATTGCGGTCAGCGAAGTAACGCTCAAGCCAGGTTACGCAGCCCATCGACAGGCTGAACAGCGAGGTCGCCTGCGCGCCGGTACCGGTCACAAGCTCGGTACTGGCACCGCCGATATCCACCACCAGACGGCGATCGTCCCCGCCTGTCGTATGCGCAACTCCCTGATAGATCAGGCGAGCTTCTTCTTCGCCGCTGATAACCTGAACCGGGCACCCCAGGATTTCCTGCGCTTTGGCAATAAAATCCACGGCGTTAACCGCCAGGCGGAGCGTCGCGGTGGCGACCACGGTGATTTGGGCATGCGGGATATCCTGCAGACGCTCTGCAAAGAGTCGCAAACACTGCCAGCCACGTTCCATGGCTTCGGGAGAGAGGACATTATCGCTGCTCAGGCCCGCCGCGAGGCGGACCTTGCGCTTAATGCGCGTCAGCGTTTGTATGCTCCCTGCCACCTCGCGCACAACCAGCATATGAAAACTATTCGAACCGAGATCGATTGCTGCATAAAGCGAGGTGGAGCTGAGCATATTTTCTTAACCTGAACGACGACGATTACGCGGCGCGCCTGAACGACGCGGGCCATTGCCGGAGCGTGGGCGTGTAAGACGCTTAGGCGGCGGCAGTTCGCTTAACAGCGCTTCCGGATTGTATTTGCTCTGCGGAATCGAGTGACCGATGTACGTCTCAATGGCTGGAAGATTCAGCGCATACTCTTCACACGCAAGGCTGATTGAGTGGCCGCTCGCACCCGCGCGACCGGTACGACCGATACGGTGTACATAGTCTTCGCAGTCATCCGGCAGATCATAGTTAAAGACGTGCGTAACGGCAGGAATGTGCAAGCCACGCGCTGCCACGTCGGTTGCGACCAGAATATCGAGATCGCCACGGGTAAATTCGTCGAGGATACGCAGGCGTTTTTTCTGTGCAACGTCGCCAGTGAGCAGGCCCACACGGTGACCGTCTGCAGCCAGATGGCCCCAGATGTCTTCACAGCGGTGTTTGGTGTTTGCGAAGATAATGGCGCGGTCCGGCCACTCTTCTTCGATCAGCGTTTGCAGCAGACGCATTTTCTCTTCATTAGAAGGATAGAAGAGCTCTTCTTTAATGCGATGACCTGTTTTCTGCTCAGGCTCGACTTCCACGTATTCGGCGTTGTTCATCTGTTCAAACGCCAGTTCACGCACACGGTAAGAGAGGGTGGCAGAGAACAGCATGTTCAGACGCTGATTGGCCGGCGGCATGCGGCGGAACAGCCAGCGGATATCTTTAATGAAGCCCAGATCGTACATACGGTCGGCTTCATCAAGCACCACAACCTGGATTGCGCCGAGGTTGATGTGGTTCTGTTTGGCGTAGTCGATAAGACGGCCAGTGGTACCAATCAGGATATCCACGCCGCTTTCCAGCACTTTCAGCTGCTTATCGTAGCCGTCACCGCCATAGGCCAGGCCAAGCTTCAGACCGGTAGCCTGTGCCAGGGGTTCAGCGTCTGCGTGGATCTGTACCGCCAGTTCTCGCGTCGGGGCCATAATGAGCGCGCGCGGCTGGTTAACTTTGCGGTCTGCAATCGCTGGGTGAGAAAGTAAATAATGAAACGTTGACGTTAAAAACGCCATCGTTTTGCCGGTACCGGTTTGCGCCTGCCCTGCAACATCGCGACCGGCCAGCGTCAGCGGCAGTGCGAGAGCCTGAATGGGCGTGCAGTTATGAAACCCTTTAGTTTCAAGGGCTTCAATCACTTTTGGGTGCAGGGCGAAGTCGGAAAACTTCTGTTCTGTTAAATGTGTTTTGCTCATAGTGTGGTAGAATATCAGCTTACTATTGCTTTACGAAAGCGTATCCGGTGAAATAAAGTCAACCTTTAGTTGGTTAATGCGACATCAACACGTCGTTGGTGTAGACAAAACCAACGTACCAGGCTTATTCCTGTGGAGTTATATATGAGCGATAAAATTATTCACCTGACTGACGATAGTTTTGACACGGACGTACTTAAGGCTGACGGGCTGATCCTCGTCGATTTCTGGGCTGAATGGTGTGGTCCTTGCAAAATGATCGCTCCGATTCTGGATGAAATCGCTGACGAATATCAGGGCAAACTGACCGTTGCCAAACTGAACATCGACCAGAACCCGGGCACCGCACCAAAATACGGTATCCGTGGCATCCCGACCCTGCTGCTGTTCAAAAACGGCGAAGTGGCGGCGACCAAAGTGGGCGCGCTGTCCAAAGGTCAACTGAAAGAGTTCCTGGACGCTAACCTGGCGTAAGGTTTCTCCGCTGCGCGTCCAGAGCACCCGGCTAAATGATGTGGAACTCTGGACGCCCGGCTTAAGTCGTGCTAAGTTAGCTATGACTTCGTTTTAAACATATCTGTTGTTTGAATCTTGTTTTACCCGATACTTCCCCTTGTTGACATCAACAGTGCGAGAAGTGGCTAAATTCCGGGCTTGTCACTCAATCCGTCTTGTCGTTTCAGTTCTGCGTTCTTTCCCTGTGACCAGACAGCGAACAGACATGAGATGATGGCCGCTAAACAGGCATGGATGACCCTGCCATACCATTCACAACATTAAGTTCGAGAATCACCCCGAGTTTAAGAACCCACACCATTATGAATCTTACCGAATTAAAGAATACGCCGGTTTCTGAGCTGATCACTCTCGGCGAAAATATGGGGCTGGAAAACCAGGCTCGTATGCGCAAGCAGGACATCATTTTCGCCATCCTGAAGCAGCATGCTAAGAGTGGCGAAGATATCTTTGGCGACGGTGTGTTGGAGATATTGCAAGACGGATTTGGTTTCCTCCGCTCTGCAGACAGCTCCTACCTCGCCGGCCCTGACGACATCTACGTATCCCCCAGCCAAATCCGCCGTTTCAACCTCCGCACTGGTGACACCATTTCAGGTAAGATTCGTCCTCCTAAAGAGGGTGAACGCTACTTTGCGCTGTTGAAAGTCAATGAAGTTAACTTTGACAAGCCAGAAAACTCACGTAACAAGATCCTCTTTGAGAACTTAACGCCTCTGCACGCGAACTCTCGCCTGCGCATGGAGCGTGGTAATGGTTCAACGGAAGACTTAACCGCGCGTGTTCTGGATTTGGCATCGCCAATTGGTCGCGGCCAACGTGGTCTGATCGTGGCACCGCCAAAAGCGGGTAAAACGATGCTGCTGCAGAATATCGCGCAGAGCATCGCCTATAACCACCCAGACTGCGTGCTAATGGTACTGCTGATTGACGAACGTCCGGAAGAAGTGACCGAGATGCAGCGTCTGGTTAAAGGTGAAGTGGTTGCTTCTACCTTTGACGAACCCGCCTCTCGTCACGTTCAGGTCGCGGAAATGGTTATCGAGAAGGCGAAACGCCTGGTTGAGCACAAGAAAGACGTGATCATCCTGCTCGACTCCATTACCCGTCTGGCACGTGCTTACAACACCGTGGTTCCGGCTTCCGGTAAAGTACTGACCGGTGGTGTGGACGCCAACGCCCTGCACCGTCCGAAACGCTTCTTCGGTGCGGCACGTAACGTCGAAGAGGGCGGCAGCCTGACCATCATCGCAACGGCGCTGATCGATACCGGCTCCAAAATGGACGAAGTGATTTACGAAGAATTTAAAGGTACAGGTAACATGGAACTGCACCTTTCTCGTAAGATCGCTGAAAAACGCGTCTTCCCGGCAATCGACTACAACCGTTCCGGTACCCGTAAAGAAGAGCTGCTCACTACCCAGGAAGAGCTGCAGAAAATGTGGATCCTGCGCAAAATCATCCATCCAATGGGTGAAATCGACGCAATGGAATTCCTCATTAACAAACTGGCGATGACCAAAACGAACGACGATTTCTTCGATATGATGAAGCGCTCGTAACGTAAATAAAGCCTGTAAACGCCACGTTTTTACGTGGCGTTTTTCTTTTATGGATTATACGCTAGTACCATCTACTCCCAATTTTGACCGGTCAGTGCGACAATAAGATAATTCGCACAGTAAAAACATTAATAGCTTGAATAATAAGCAAATGGAATTGTAAGAGGTTTGCTTTATAACTTCAGGCTCAGCGCCTTGATGGTTATACTTCCTTGACTAACATTTGTTGAGAACATCCATTGTGAACCTACTTGATACGTTTACTGAACTAACCAGTATTTTCTTATTTACCACCTGCTTTTTGTTTCTGGCTCGTAAGGTGGCAAAATACCTGGGATTAGTGGATAAACCTAACTTCCGTAAGCGGCATCAAGGCATGATCCCTCTGGTTGGGGGAATTTCTGTTTTTGCAGGTATCTGCTTCACTTTTGCAATAGCTGATTATTACATTCCCCACGCCCGGTTGTACCTGGCATGTGCAACCGTTCTCGTCGTGGTCGGCGCTCTTGACGATCGTTATGACATTAGCGTCAAGATCCGTGCCTTCGTTCAGGCTGCTGTAGCCATCACCATGATGACATTCGCAAAGTTGCACCTGAGTAGCCTGGGTTATATTTTTGGCCTCTGGGAGATGGAGCTCGGCCCATTCGGTTATTTCCTGACGCTTTTTGCTGTGTGGGTTGCGATTAACGCATTTAACATGGTTGACGGTATTGATGGATTGCTGGGAGGACTGTCCTGCGTCTCATTTGCCGCAATAGGTTTCATTTTATGGTTCGACGGGCAATACAGCCTGGCTATGTGGTGTTTTGCCATGATTGCGGCGATCCTGCCATATATCATGTTAAATCTTGGCGCACTGGGTCGACGCTACAAAGTATTCATGGGCGATGCGGGTAGCACGTTCATCGGCTTTACTATCATTTGGATCTTGCTGGAAACCACTCAGGGTGACGTGCATCCCATTAGTCCTGTAACGGCATTGTGGATTATTGCCATCCCGTTAATGGATATGGTCGCGATTATGTATCGCCGGCTTCGTAAAGGGATGAGCCCTTTCTCTGCTGACCGTCAGCACATTCATCATTTGATCATGCGAGCCGGATTCACTTCCCGGCAGGCATTTGTGCTAATTACACTGGCGGCTGCTATTCTAGCGGGGATTGGTGTGACGGCGGAATATACACATTTTGTGCCTGAGTGGGCTATGTTGGTATTGTTCTTGCTAGCTTTTTCTCTCTATGGCTACTGCATTAAGCGCGCATGGAAAGTCGCGCGATTCATTAAACGTCTTAAGCGCAGGATGCGTCGTAACAGTGGCAAAAACACAACATTAACTAAGTAAAACCGGGACTATGATGACTCAACCGTTGGCGGGAGCGAAATCAGTGGTAACTGAGAATGAACTGGATATTCGGGGTTTGTTTCGCGTGTTATGGGCAGGCAAACTTTGGATTGCGGGGATCGCGCTGGGGTTTGCACTGTTAGCGCTGGCCTACACATTCTTTGCAAAACAGGAGTGGAGCGCCACGGCAATCACAGACAGACCAACGGTTAACATGCTCGGGGGGTACTATTCCCAGCAGCAATTCCTGCGAAACCTGGATATTAAAGCCAATCTCGCGACGCCGGACCAGGCTTCCGTTATGGATGAAGCCTATAAAGAGTTTGTGATGCAACTGGCCTCGTGGGATACACGCCGCGATTTCTGGTCCCAGACGGATTACTACAAGCAGCGTCGGGTTGATAACACCAAAGCCGATGCCGCGCTGCTGGACGATCTGATTAACAATGTTCAATTTATGCCGGGTGATGCGCTGCGTAACGTCAACGACAGCGTCAAGCTGATTGCAGAAACCGCGCCGGACGCCAACAATCTGTTGCGTCAGTACGTCGCGTTTGCCAGCCAGCGTGCCGCAAGCCATCTTAATGAAGAGCTGAAAGGCGCATGGGCAGCCCGCACAATCCAGATGAAGGCGCAGGTCAAACGCCAGGAGGAAGTGGCAAATGCCATTTTCGCCCGACGCATACATAACATTGAACAGGCGTTGAAAATTGCGGAGCAGCACAATATTTCCCGCTCTGAGACGGATGTCCCGGCAGATGAATTGCCTGACTCTGAAATGTTCCTGCTTGGTCGCCCAATGTTGCAGGCGCGTCTGGAAAATCTGCAGGCCGTTGGCCCTGATTTTGACCTCGACTACGATCAAAATCGCGCGATGCTGAACACGCTTAATGTCGGTCCCACGATGGACCCGCGTTTTCAGACCTATCGTTATTTGAGAACACCTGAAGAACCTGTAAAACGCGATAGTCCGCGCCGTGCATTCCTGATGATCATGTGGGGGATTGTGGGTGCACTCGCTGGTGCTGGTGTTGCGTTAACGCGTCGTCGCGCAAACTAAGAACGCCGTTTACGATGAAGGCCAGGGCCTTCATCGTCTAATCGAAGAGAATCGATGTGAAAGTACTTACCGTATTTGGCACCAGGCCGGAGGCCATTAAGATGGCGCCTCTGGTACATGCGCTGGCCAGCGACCCTGATATTGAAGCGAAAGTCTGCGTTACGGCCCAGCACCGTGAGATGCTCGACCAGGTCTTAACGCTCTTTTCCATCGTCCCGGATTACGATCTCAATATTATGAAGCCGGGACAAGGATTGACGGAAATAACCTGCCGCATACTGCAAGGTCTCAAGCCGATCCTGGAGTCATTCCAGCCCGACGTTGTTCTGGTACATGGCGATACCACGACGACGATGGCAACAAGCCTGGCCGCTTTTTACCAGCGTATTCCCGTCGGCCATGTTGAGGCGGGCCTACGTACCGGCAACCTTTATTCGCCGTGGCCAGAAGAGGCCAACCGTACGCTTACCGGCCATCTGGCGATGTACCATTTTGCCCCTACCGAGAATTCGCGTCAGAACCTGCTGCGCGAAAATATCGCCGACAACAAAATTTTTGTGACCGGCAATACGGTCATTGATGCGTTGATTTGGGTACGCGATCGCGTCCTGGCAAACAGCGATCTGCAGAAAGCGCTCGCAGCCCGCTATCCATTCCTGAATAACGGCAAAAAAACCATTCTGGTCACAGGCCATCGTCGCGAAAGCTTTGGCCGGGGTTTTGAGCAAATCTGTCACGCGCTGGCTGAAATTGCGGCGCAGAACGTCGATGTACAGATTGTCTATCCGGTCCACCTCAATCCTAACGTCAGCGAGCCGGTCAACCGCATCCTTGGCCATGTTGAAAACGTCCTGCTGATTGAACCGCAGGACTACCTGCCGTTTGTCTGGCTGATGAACCATGCCTGGCTGATCCTCACCGATTCCGGCGGCATTCAGGAGGAAGCACCGTCCCTCGGCAAGCCGGTGCTTGTGATGCGTGAAACGACTGAACGCCCGGAAGCGGTTAAAGCGGGTACCGTGCGTCTGGTCGGTACTGACGCGCAGCTCATCGTCGAAGAGGTGACGCGACTTCTGCATGATGATGACGCATATCAGACAATGAGCCGGGCCCATAATCCGTACGGAGATGGCCAGGCTTGTGGTCGTATTTTGCATGCACTTAAACACAATCGGGTATCGCTATGAGTTTTACTACCATCTCTGTCATTGGTCTTGGCTACATTGGCCTGCCCACCGCGGCGGCGTTTGCCTCTCGTCAGAAACAGGTTGTCGGTGTGGATATCAATGCCCGGGCGGTGGAAACCATTAACCGCGGCGAAATTCATATTGTTGAGCCCGATCTGGACCGCGTGGTGAAAGAGGCCGTTGACGGCGGCTTCCTGCGTGCCAGCACGACGCCAGTGGAAGCGGATGCGTACCTGATCGCCGTCCCGACGCCTTTTAAAGGCGAGCACGAGCCCGATATGGTCTACGTCGAGGCGGCAGCGAAATCCATTGCCCCTGTGCTGACGAAAGGGGCGCTGGTGATCCTGGAATCGACCTCGCCAGTGGGCGCCACCGAGCAGATGGCGCAGTGGCTGGCCGACGCGCGTCCCGATTTAAGCTTCCCGCAACAGGCGGGAGAGCAGGCGGATATCAACATCGCCTACTGTCCGGAGCGAGTGCTGCCGGGCCAGGTCATGGTTGAGCTGATTAAAAACGATCGCGTTATTGGCGGTATGACCCCCGTCTGCTCGGAACGTGCCAGCGCCCTGTACAAAATTTTCCTCGAAGGCGAATGCGTAGTGACCAACTCCCGCACCGCTGAAATGTGCAAGCTGACGGAAAACAGCTTCCGTGACGTGAATATCGCCTTTGCGAATGAGCTGTCGCTGATCTGTGCCGATCAGGGGATTAACGTCTGGGAATTGATTCGCCTGGCGAATCGCCATCCGCGCGTGAACATTCTTCAGCCGGGCCCGGGGGTGGGTGGACACTGTATCGCCGTCGATCCGTGGTTTATCGTGGCGCAGAATCCGGCGCAGGCGCGTCTGATCCGTACCGCGCGCGAAGTGAACGACAGCAAACCTCACTGGGTGCTCAACCAGGTCAAAGCCACGGTCGCCGATTGTCTGGCAGAGAGCGGCAAGCGTGCCAGCGAGCTGAAAATTGCCTGCTTTGGCCTGGCGTTTAAACCCAATATTGACGATTTGCGCGAAAGCCCGGCAATGGAAATTGCCGAGATGATCGCCGGATGGCACAAGGGCGACACGGTGGTGGTTGAGCCGAATATCCATGAACTGCCGGCTAAACTGGCGGGGCACTGCACGTTGACGACCCTTGATGACGCGCTGGCAACGGCGGATGTGCTGGTGCTGCTGGTGGATCATAAAGAGTTTAAAGCGACGTCTGGTGATACCGTGCATCAACAGTATGTCGTTGATACCAAAGGCGTCTGGCGTTGAGTGAACTCCACGGCGTGCTTGAATCCCTTGAATGGGAAAGCACTTTTTTTGCACTCCCCTCGGCGATAGTGCGCTTGCGTGAGGATGCGCCTGCTCTGCAGGAAGCTGACTTCAGCGCCTGGCAGCGCGTGCAGGCTAAGATCCCGGCGGACCGCGCCGATTGGCTTGATGCGCTCCAGCAACACGGTTTTCAGCTGGTTGAAGGTGAGGCAGACCTGTCTATTGCCCTTACCCGACACGATGCGTGCGGGGCGGAACTTGCAACGGAACAGGATATCCCTGTATTACGCCAGATGGCGGCTAAGGCATTTGCTCAGAGCCGCTTTCGTGCGCCCTGGTATGCACCTGATGACAGCGGACGCTTCTATGCCCAGTGGATTGAGAATGCTGTCAAAGGCACCTTTGACCACGTCTGTCTGGTATGTCGTGCCGCGGACGGTCAGATCCAGGGATTCGTTTCGCTGCGTAAGCTCAACGAGCGCGAGGCGCGTATTGGCTTATTAGCCGGACGCGGTATGGGGGCAAAACTCATGCAGGCGGCGCTGCACTGGGCGCAGCAGCAGCAGAGTGTGACGCTGCGGGTGGCTACCCAAATGGGCAACACTGCCGCGCTTAAACGTTATATTGCGAGTGGTGCCAACATCGACGCCACCGCCTACTGGTTATACAGGTGACAAGATGATTCCATTTAACGCCCCCCCCGTCGTCGGTACGGAACTCGACTATATGCAGTCTGCCATGGGCAGCGGCAAACTTTGCGGTGATGGCGGTTTCACCCGTCGCTGCCAGCAGTGGATGGAGCAGCGTTTTCGCAGCGCTAAAGTGCTGCTGACCCCGTCCTGTACGGCATCGCTGGAAATGGCGGCACTGCTGCTGGATATCCAGCCCGGCGATGAAGTGATCATGCCGAGCTATACCTTTGTCTCCACAGCAAATGCGTTTGTCCTGCGCGGAGCAAAAATCGTCTTTGTGGATATCCGTCCGGATACCATGAACATTGATGAGACGCTGATTGACGCGGCGATCACCGACAAAACGCGGGCGATCGTGCCGGTTCACTACGCGGGCGTAGCCTGTGAAATGGACACCATCATGGCGATCGCCAAAAAACATAACCTGTTTGTGGTGGAAGATGCCGCTCAGGGTGTGATGTCCACCTACAAGGGACGCGCGCTGGGCACTATCGGCCATATTGGCTGCTTTAGCTTCCACGAAACGAAAAACTACACGGCGGGTGGAGAAGGTGGCGCGACGCTGATCAACGACCCGGCGCTCGTGGAGCGTGCGGAAGTGATCCGTGAAAAAGGCACCAACCGCAGCCAGTTCTTCCGCGGGCAGGTGGATAAATACACCTGGCGCGATATTGGCTCAAGCTATCTGATGGCGGATCTGCAGGCGGCATATCTGTGGGCACAGCTGGAAGCGGCGGAGCGGATTAACCTTCAGCGCCTGTCCCTGTGGCAAACCTATTACGATGCACTTGAACCGCTGGCAAAAGCCGGGCGTATCGAGCTGCCAACTATTCCGGCTGATTGCGTTCACAATGCCCACATGTTCTACATCAAGCTTCGGGATAACGACGATCGCAGCCAGCTCATCGCCTGGCTGAAAGAAGCCGAAATTATGGCTGTCTTCCACTACATTCCGCTACATTCGAGCCCGGCAGGCGAGGCGTTCGGGGTGTTCGCCGGTGAAGACCGTTACACTACAAAAGAAAGTGAGCGTTTGCTTCGCTTGCCACTGTTCTACAACCTCGCGCCAGTTAACCAGCGTACGGTGATTAATACCCTTCTGAGTTATTTCGGCTGATATGTCTCTGGCAAAAGCATCGGTGTGGACCGCCGCGTCCACGCTTGTAAAGATTGGCGCCGGACTGCTGGTCGTCAAGCTGCTGGCCGTCTCATTCGGTCCTTCAGGCGTTGGGCTGGCGGGGAACTTCCGCCAGCTGGTGACCGTCCTTGGCGTGCTGGCCGGGGCCGGTATCTTCAACGGTGTGACCAAATACGTTGCTCAGTATCATGATGATGCGGCACAGCTTCGCAGGGTCGTCGGCACCGCGTCGGCGATGGTTACCGGGTTTTCGACCCTGCTGGCTATCGTATTTTTGCTCGCGGCGGCCCCCATCAGTCAGGGATTATTTGGGCACACCCAGTATGAGGGGCTGGTGCGTCTGGTCGCATTGGTTCAGATGGGTATTGCCTGGGCAAACCTGCTGCTGGCATTGATGAAAGGCTTTCGTGATGCTGCCGGGAACGCGCTTGCGTTAATCCTGGGGAGCGTCATCGGCGTGATTGCCTATTACTTCTGCTACCGCCTGGGTGGCTATGAAGGGGCACTGCTCGGGCTGGCGCTGGTTCCGGCGCTGGTTGTCGTTCCTGCCGCGTTTATGCTGATGCGTCGGGGCGTTATCCCTCTGAGCTACCTCAAACCGCAATGGGACAAAGTGCTTGCCAGCCAGTTGGGTAAATTTACCCTGATGGCGCTCATCACTTCCGTCACGCTACCGGTGGCTTACGTGATGATGCGAAACCTGCTGGCGGCGCATTATAGCTGGGATGAGGTAGGGATCTGGCAGGGCGTAAGCAGTATTTCCGACGCCTACCTACAGTTTATTACGGCTTCCTTTAGCGTTTATTTGCTGCCAACCTTATCGCGTCTGACGTCCAGGCAGGATATTA
Organism: Enterobacter cloacae complex sp. HYC080_NIDB; assembly: GCF_056673325.1. Classification (NCBI taxonomy): domain Bacteria; kingdom Pseudomonadati; phylum Pseudomonadota; class Gammaproteobacteria; order Enterobacterales; family Enterobacteriaceae; genus Enterobacter; species Enterobacter cloacae complex sp. HYC080_NIDB. Next base: position 176,053 of record NZ_CP114212.1, read on the forward strand.
CCCGTGAGATTTTCCGCTCGCTGCGCTTTGTGCTTCCCGCCGTGGCGGCGGCCAGTTTTACCGTCTGGCTATTGCGCGATGTCGCCATCTGGCTGCTTTTCTCAGCGAAGTTTACCGCCATGCGCGATCTGTTTGCCTGGCAACTGGTGGGTGATGTGCTGAAAGTGGGGGCTTACGTTTTCGGCTACCTGGTGATTGCGAAAGCCTCGCTGCGGCTGTATATCCTGGCGGAGATAAGCCAGTTTGGGTTACTGACGGCATTTTCACACTGGCTGATACCTTCGCATGGTGCGCTGGGGGCGGCTCAGGCCTATATGGCAACCTATATCGTTTATTTCGCTGCCTGTTGCGGCGTATTTTTATTGTGGCGTAAACGCGCATGACTGCACTGATTCACATCCTGGGATCGGATATCCCACACCATAACCAGACCGTTTTGCGGTTCTTTAACGATGAACTGGCACCGGGTAACCCTGATGCACGTGAGTTTATGGTTGCAGGTCAGGATAAGGGCCTGAGCGAGGCATTTCCGGCGCTGACTCTTCGCTTCTGGCCGGACAAGGCCGCGCTGGCGAAGGCGGTCATTGCCAAAGCCAAAGCGAATCGCCAGCAACGTTTCTTTTTCCACGGGCAGTTCAATACCGGCCTGTGGCTGGCCCTGCTCAGCGGGGGAATCAAACCTTCCCAGTGCAGCTGGCATATCTGGGGGGCGGATCTCTACGAAGTCTCACGCGGCTGGAAATTCCGCCTTTTCTATCCCCTTCGCCGGATGGCACAGGGCAGGGTGGGCTGCGTTTTTGCCACCCGTGGCGATCTCAACTATTTTGCGAAACAGCATCCGAACGTGCGCGGTGAGCTAATCTATTTCCCAACCCGCATGGATCCGGCGCTAAATACCCTGGCGAATGACACGGTTCGTGAAGGCAAGCTGACGATTCTGGTGGGAAATTCAGGCGACCGCAGTAACGAGCATGTTGCCGCGCTGCGGGCGGTACACCAGCAGTTTGGCGACACGGTGAACGTGGTCGTGCCGATGGGTTATCCGGCCAATAACGACGCCTACATCAACGAGGTTCGCCAGCAGGGTCTTACGCTTTTTAGCCCTGAGAATCTTCAAATCCTCAGTGAAAAGCTGGCGTTTGATGAATACCTTATGCTGCTAAGAAAATGCGATCTCGGCTATTTTATCTTTGCGCGTCAGCAGGGGATAGGTACGTTGTGTCTGCTGATCCAGGCGGGGGTGCCGTGCGTGCTCAACCGTGACAACCCATTCTGGCAGGATATGGTTGAACAGCATATTCCGGTGCTGTTTACCTCCGATACGCTGAATGTCGAGGTGGTACGGGAAGCACAACGCCAGCTCACGCTGGTGGATAAAAACAGTATCGACTTTTTCAGCCCGAACTATCTCACGCCGTGGCACCGTGCGCTGCGTATCGCGTCAGGAGAGAAAGCATGAGTCAGTTGCAATTCAGCGGCTTACTGGTTGTCTGGCTTCTGAGCACGCTGTTTATCGCCACCCTCACCTGGTTTGAATTCCGCCGGGTGCGCTTCAACTTTAACGTATTCTTCTCGTTACTGTTTCTGCTGACCTTCTTTTTCGGCTTTCCGCTGACCAGCATTCTGGTCTTCCGGTTTGACGTGAGCGTCGCGCCGCCGGAAATCTTGCTCCAGGCGCTTCTGGCGGCGACCTGTTTCTATGCGGTTTACTACGTCACCTACAAAACGCGGCTGCGTTCAGCCAGGGCCACTGCATCACGCCGGGCGCTCTTTACCATGAATCGGGTGGAGACCCACCTGACATGGGTGATATTGATGGCTATCGCCCTGGTCAGTGTCGGGATCTTCTTTATGCATAACGGCTTCCTGCTGTTTAAGCTCAACTCCTACAGCCAGATTTTTTCGGCTGAAGTTTCGGGCGTGGCGTTAAAGCGATTCTTCTACTTCTTTATCCCGGCGATGCTGGTGATTTTCTTCCTGCGACAGGACAGTAAAGCGTGGCTGTTCTTCCTGGTCAGTACCGTCGCGTTCGGTATCCTGACCTACATGATTGTGGGCGGTACGCGCGCCAATATCATCATTGCTTTCGCTATCTTCTTGTTTATTGGCATCATCCGCGGCTGGATCTCGCTGTGGATGCTGGTGGCGGCAGGGGTGTTTGGCATTGTGGGGATGTTCTGGCTGGCGCTGAAGCGCTACGGGATGAACGTGGCGGGCGATGAGGCGTTTTACACGTTCCTCTACCTGACGCGCGATACCTTCTCGCCGTGGGAAAACCTGGCCTTGCTGCTGCAAAACTACGACAAGATTGATTTCCAGGGGCTTGCGCCGATTGTTCGCGACTTCTATGTCTTTATCCCGAGCTGGCTATGGCCGGAGCGCCCTGGCGTGGTGCTCAATACCGCGAACTATTTTACCTGGGAAGTGTTAAACAATCATTCGGGTCTGGCGATCTCGCCAACGCTGATCGGCTCCCTGGTGGTGATGGGCGGCGGCTGGTTTATCCTGCCTGGTGCGGTTGTCGTAGGGCTGATTATTAAATGGTTCGACTGGCTTTACCTGCGCGGTATTGAAGAGACGAACCGCTACAAAGCGGCCATTTTGCACAGTTTCTGCTTTGGTGCCATTTTCAATATGATCGTTCTGGCGCGTGAAGGTCTGGATTCATTCGTTTCGCGCGTGGTGTTCTTCATGGTCGTTTTCGGCATCAGCCTGTTACTGGCCAAATTGCTGTACTGGCTGTTTGACAGTGCAGGGCTTGTTCACAAGCGCGGGCAACAGGGCAGCACAACGCTGTCGCAAGTTTAAGAAAGGATAGTCATGACGGATAAAACTTCTGCACCGCGTTATGCGCTTCGTGGTTTGCAGCTTATTGGCTGGCGCGATATGCAGCACGCGCTGGATTTTCTTTTTGCCGATGGTCAGATGAAATCCGGTACGCTGGTTGCCATCAATGCAGAAAAGATGCTGGCGGTGGAAGATAACGCCGAAGTCAAAAGCCTGATTGAAGCGGCTGAATTTAAATACGCGGACGGGATTAGCGTGGTCCGATCTATCCGTAAAAAGTTTCCTGGCGCTAATGTTTCCCGCGTGGCGGGGGCCGATCTCTGGGAGCATCTTATGGCCCGCGCGGGCGCGGAGGGGACGCCAGTCTTCCTGATTGGCGGTAAGCCCGAAGTGCTGGCACAGACCGAAGAGAAGCTGCGTCGTCATTGGAATGTTAATATTGTCGGCAGTCAGGATGGTTACTTTAAGCCTGAAGATCGGCAGGCCTTGTTTGCACGCGTTCGCGACAGCGGGGCAAAAATTGTCACCGTGGCGATGGGTTCCCCGCGACAGGAAATCCTGATGCGCGACTGTCGGCTGGTCAGCCCAGATGCCCTGTATATGGGCGTAGGAGGCACCTACGACGTCTTTACCGGCCACGTTAAGCGTGCACCGACGGTCTGGCAAAATATGGGGCTGGAATGGCTCTACCGCCTGCTTTCACAACCCACCCGCATTAAACGACAGATTCGTCTGCTTCGCTACCTCGCCTGGCACTACACCGGGAAAATGTAATCAAAATGTAGCGCGATATGCTGTTCGCGCTGCAACTCGCCTGCAAAACTGCTGATAATTTGTGCAATGCATTCATTTTTTTTATGCATCGTTTGCCATTTGGTCAATTTTAAGAAACCATTCGCTCTGTATTTTAGTCCCCCTAAAAAACAATACCCGGTATTAAGCCGGGAAACAGCAAACACAATCGAGGATCTATGGCAGAGAAACAACCGGAGCTACAGCGTGGGCTGGAAGCTCGTCATATCGAACTGATCGCGCTGGGCGGCACTATCGGCGTGGGCCTGTTTATGGGCTCCGCAAGCACCCTTAAATGGGCAGGCCCTTCCGTATTACTGGCGTATATCATCGCCGGGCTGTTTGTTTTCTTCATCATGCGCTCAATGGGCGAAATGCTCTTTCTGGAACCCGTAACCGGATCTTTTGCCGTTTACGCGCACCGTTATATGAGCCCGTTCTTCGGCTACCTGACAGCCTGGTCCTACTGGTTTATGTGGATGGCGGTGGGCATCTCTGAAATCACCGCGATAGGGGTCTATGTCCAGTTCTGGTTCCCGGACATGGTCCAGTGGATACCGGCGCTGATTGCCGTGGGGCTGGTGGCGCTGGCAAACCTGGCCGCGGTGCGCCTGTACGGTGAAATCGAGTTCTGGTTTGCGATGATCAAAGTGACCACCATCATCGTGATGATTGTGATTGGTCTGGGCGTGATTTTCTTTGGCTTTGGCAACGGTGGGCACGCCATCGGCTTTGGCAACCTGACTGAACACGGCGGCTTCTTCGCTGGCGGCTGGAAGGGCTTCCTGACAGCGCTGTGTATCGTGGTGGCTTCATATCAGGGTGTGGAGCTGATCGGTATTACTGCTGGTGAAGCGAAAAACCCGCAGGTCACGCTGCGCAGCGCGGTGGGCAAAGTGTTGTGGCGCATCCTGATTTTCTATGTAGGCGCGATCTTCGTTATCGTGACCATCTTCCCGTGGAATGAAATTGGCATGACCGGAAGCCCGTTCGTTTTAACCTTTGCGAAGATTGGTATTACCGCAGCAGCAGGCATCATCAACTTTGTGGTTTTGACAGCGGCACTCTCTGGCTGTAACAGCGGGATGTACAGCTGTGGCCGTATGCTCTACGCTCTCTCGAAAAATAACCAGCTACCTGCGGCGATGAGTAAAGTATCACGTGCGGGTGTGCCGGTTGCGGGGGTCGCGGTATCCATTGTGATTCTGCTGATTGGCTCATGCCTGAATTACATCATTCCTAATCCGCAGCGTGTGTTTGTTTACGTCTACAGTGCCAGCGTGCTGCCGGGTATGGTGCCGTGGTTTGTCATTCTCATCAGCCAGCTGCGTTTCCGTCATGCACATAAAAAAGCGATCGCCAGCCATCCGTTCCGCTCGATCCTGTTCCCGTATGCGAACTATTTAACGATGGCGTTCCTGATTTGCGTATTAATTGGAATGTACTTTAATGAAGATACCCGCATGTCGCTGTTTGTCGGGCTAATCTTCCTGGCGGCAGTGACGGCCGCGTATAAGCTTTTTGGCCTGGGTCGCCGCGGCACCACGCACAAAGTGGAGGAATAAGCGGCAAAATGTGCAAACCATAACCAAACGCGCATTTTTTTCAAAAAAGCACTAGACAGCGGGGACGGAGGTACGTAATATCCAGCCCCGCAACGGCGCTAAGCGCCCGTAGCTCAGCTGGATAGAGCGCTGCCCTCCGGAGGCAGAGGTCTCAGGTTCGAATCCTGTCGGGCGCGCCATTTTAGTCCCGGCGCTAGAGCTGCGGTGGTCTGAGAAGTAGTCAGTACCGCGTGAAAGAATACAGTGGTGGCTATAGCTCAGTTGGTAGAGCCCTGGATTGTGATTCCAGTTGTCGTGGGTTCGAATCCCATTAGCCACCCCATTATTGAAAGAGTTGTGAATTGCGAAGGTGGCGGAATTGGTAGACGCGCTAGCTTCAGGTGTTAGTGTCCTTAGGATGTGGGGGTTCGAGTCCCCCCCCTCGCACCACGACTTTTTAAATGAATTGAACTAAAAATTCAAAAAGCAGTACATCGGCGAGTAGCGCAGCTTGGTAGCGCAACTGGTTTGGGACCAGTGGGTCGGAGGTTCGAATCCTCTCTCGCCGACCAATTTTGAACCCCGCTTCGGCGGGGTTTTTTGTTTTCTGTGATGTTTCTTTCCTGTAGTGATTCCCCGACAGCGCCCTTTTTCAGTGTCGCGATTCAGTGACATGTAATCCGTTGAAAGTATTAGAAATATTTATTTAGGGGCTTTACTGTCTCTTTCTGACGACATATTTCTGCATTTAGCGATACGTTATGAAGCTTCAGACAGTGCTTAACAGCATAATTTCCTTTTATCTTAAAATGTTGCGTCATGTAAACGTTTTGCGTGTAACTCTGGCACGTTACGTGCAATAATATACGTGTAGATGCTCATTCCATCTCTTATGTTCGCCTTAGTGCCTCATAAACTCAGGAATGACGCAGAGCCATTTACGGTGCTTATCGTCCACTGACAGATGTCGCTTCGGCCTCATCAGACACCATGGACATAACGTTGAGTGAAGCACCAAATATGTTGTCTTACAGACCTGTTTTAACGCCTGCTTTTATAGCAGGCGTTTTTTTATGCCTTATTCCTGATAAAAGCGCATGATGAGAGCAACTATCAGCAGAGCCGCTGACGAAACCATATATAGCGCCTGTACTGAGCCAACCCCGGAAGCCACCACAGCTGCAATGCCAGTGAAAAGTGAGGCGCTGAGCGTTTGCCAGCGCCAGGCTTTACCGCTGGCAACAGCGATTTGCCTGGCCTGAAAATGGCTGAGCATGCCAAACGTACCCGCTGCAAAAAGCACGTTTGACGCCAGATGTGCGACAAAGATCATCCCAGGCGCATAACCTGCCCAGTTGGCCATAAACGGCAGCATTCCATAAGCGGCCAGAAAGATGCCAAGGCAAAGTAATAATCGCGGCGTACGAGCCGCAAAACGCGCCAGACTGTCTCTTTTAAGCAGCAAAGGGCCGCAAAGCTGCCCCATGCTCCTCGCAAAAAGCAGGGGCAGAGCAAGGCCAGCCGCATCCTGAGGGCGTAGCTGCTGGGCCAGTGCCGGAAGAAGTGCCATAGCGGGTGACCCGACAGCGGCCAGCGCAGGCAAAATGAGCAAGCTGCGTTTCTGCCGAACGGTCAATGTCTGCCAGCGCAATTTCGTAGAAACCCCCTTTTCTTCAGGGGCGGCGTGTGGAGCTGGTGAAAACAGGCGTTCCGCCAGCCATAACATGACCAGCGACCCGAGGAAACTGATGGCATCAATGGTCAGCAAGGCGAGCACGGGCATCTTCTGAAAAAGCACCACGCCCAGCCCGGTACCTAATAGCACCTGAGACGCAAAAATAACATTTTCCAGACAGGTGGCGGCAGGCAGTTCCGTTTCGCTGAGGCCGCGCTTGAAGAGCAACGTCAGGGCGGGCCAGCTCATCCCGCTGAGTAGCGCTTCGGTGGATTGCACGGCGAGTAACGCGACAACGCTATGATAACCCACGCCAAGCAGGGGAAAGAGCAGGGCAAGTAAGCCGAGTCCTTCGGTCAATATCAGCAGGGATATCGGAGAATAGCGCGAGCATAGCCTTTCACCGAGCATGCTGCCGAAAAACCCTGGTACCGTGGCGAAAAGAAAGGCGAGGGTAAGCAGGGCTGGCGGGGCTGACCACGCTAACAGCAGCCCGAAGACTACAACCTGGGTTAACCCATTTCCCAGTGAAGAGAAGATAAAAGCACAGGCAAGCAGGCGCAGCCAGCGATGGCAGCGCAGCGCTTCAATAAGCGCATACAAAAGCGAGTTCATGACGATTTCCTTTCAGAAACGATTTAGTCCACGCGCAATTCGCGCATGTGCGAAAAAAAGTTAATGAAAAGGCATCGTTACATTGGCGGGTTCGTTTGTGGCTTGAGGTGTAAAGAATGTAGCAGGAGAAAAGCGATAAAAAAAGGAGGCCGTCTGGCCTCCCTGTTAATTACTGCTGCGTGCCGTTGTTCTGCAACGTCAACAGCAACCCATCTCGCCGCATGGCAGCAGCCTCTTCTGGCTTATGCTGTTTGTCGAGCGTATCGGCAAGCCACGCGTAGTCATAGGCGTCCGGACGCTGTTTCAGTGCCGCACGGAAGGCGAGGCTCGCCTCCTGCCATTCGCCGTGCTTCATCAGCGACTGGCCCAGCGTGCTCCACAGCAGCGGGCGGTCGCCGACGGTTTTGATCTGCTGACGCAGCACTTTCTCGACTTGCTCTGGGTTATTGGTTTTCAGGCGCGGGATCACCATGACCAGACGATCGTCGTACTGGCGCTTGAGACCGTCGAGGAGGATCTCCTGGGCGGTGTCATGATCGTCACATTCAATAAGATGTTCCGCCATCGCCACCTGCAGAGGAACCTGCTGACGCGTTTTCCGGCTCTGATTTTTCCACCAGGTCTTCAGGCCGTCGCTACCCAGGTCGGCGCGTGCCTGATCCATCAGGCCAATCCATGCCAGACGCTGAAGCTCGTCACGATGCTCGTCATCACCCACTTCGGCCTTCGCCATTGACGGAATGATGTCCAGCAGCGAGCCCCACGCACCGGTACGAATATAAGCCTGTTCGGCAAGACGCAGGACTTCAGGATGGCGGGGAGCTATTTCCAGCAGGCGGTCAATGCCATGGCGCGCCGCATGGTTCTCATTGCGTGCCAGCTGCAGACGAACGCGGGTGATCTCAACCGGAATCGGGTCACCGGAAGCCAGTTCTGACGCACGTTCCAGATGCTGATTCGCACGGGCTTCATCACCGCGCTGCTGCGCTGCTTCGGCAGCCAGAAGATAGTTCACCACCGGCTGTTCTGCATGGTCGGCATTTTTCGACATCAGCTTTTCAACCTGCTGATAATCGCCTTCGGCGAGCTTAAGCAGCGCCTGCTCGGTTTGCTTACGCGCACGACGACGCTTGCGGCCAACGAACCAGCCGCGCGTATGCGCGCCGGTACGGAAAATACGGCGCAGGATCCATTCGACTGCCAGCAGTACTACGACGCCGAGGATCAGAATAATCACCAGACCCGTTACGCTGGTTTCGATGTTGTAATTATCGGTCTGGATCAGAACGTATCCCTGATGACCGGCAAGCATCGGTCCCAGGACGATCCCGGCGATCAACAAGATGAAGAGTAAGAGAACTTTTAGCATCATTACTCTCCTTGTGGCGCGCTTTCAGGCGCTGGCGCTGGTGCCGCTCCGCCTGTTTGCTCTGCCGGAACGCCCGGCTGTGCCAGCAGGTTACGCACGCGCGTCTGCATCAGTTTCTCCAGTATCGGCTGGCTGGCCAGCTTATCCGGTACGTTCATCGTGATGTTCTGCTGGCTCAGCTTGTCGATGTCTTCGAGGAAAGCGGTGGTCGTTGCGTCATCGGTATTGTAATACGCACGCACCCACGTCGAGACGTTATCCAGCGCCTGTTTGTAGGTCTCTTCCTGATGACGCGGCACAGCCTGAGCCGCCACCAGCAGGCGGGAACGGATGTTTTCGCGCAGATAGATATCCTGATTCGGCGCTAACAGCGGTACAGCGGTTTCATCGCGGCGACGGATGGTGATAAAGCTGTCCATAAAGTTCTGCCAGCTTTTCTGCAGGTTAATGCGCCATTCGCTCAGAGAGCTGGAAAGCTCGGTACCGTCGGAATCCATGGGGGAGTCGTCGTCGTTGTTATCCGCCAGCTGCAGGTTATCAATCTGATTCGAAAGCTGGTTCACCTTGAGGATAATGCCGTCGTAATCCACCTGCGAAACGGCGGAAAGACTCGCGATATCTTCGGTGATCGCGCGACGTGCGGTAATGAGACTGGGATCGTTCATGTCTGCAAGGCTTGCATCGGCGCTTTTCAGCAGTGCGGCGGCGGTGGTAACGTCCTGGTCGCTCCAGAGCTTACGCCCGGCGAGTTTTACGAGGAAATCGGCCTGAGAGAGCAGCCAGGTTTTGGCATCGGTACCGGAAATCGTGGCGACTTTCTGCTGTACTTCGTCCAGTTGTTTGGTCAGCTCTTGCTGTTTGTTGTTTGCCTCGGCCAGCGCGGCAGCCTGCTGCTTAATCACCGCTTCCAGCTCGGTTTTCTGCGTTTCCTGCGCTTTTTGCAGGGAGGTAAGCTGATTGACCAGCGTATCGCTGGTGGCCGTCTGGTTAGCGCCCTGTTGCTTCACAAGGCCGTACAGGCCAACACCTGCCGCCAGTGCAATGGCGATGGCAATTGCGCTCAGCGCGAGGCTGGTTTTGTTGCTGCCGTTTTTCTTCTCAGCGGTTTTCTCAGTCGTCTCTGGCTGTGGCGTGGTGTCCACAGTCTCCCTGGTCTCTTCAACCACGGCGGAGGATTTTTCGTGTTCCGTCATTATGGCTTCCCATTTGAGAGTTATTGTAATGCGCGCAGCAGCGCATCGTTGTCGGCGTTATCAGCGATCCGAATATCCTGCCAGCCCAGTTCCCGGGCGAGGTTCGCCAGACGCTCACTGACGACCAGAAGCCGACAGCGGAGTAACCAGTTTTCGCGATACCAATGCGGTATCAGCGACCAAAGCTGTTGTAACATTTCACCGCTGGTGACCACCAGCGTATTAATGCCGCGCGCGTGCCAGCGCATCGCTTCTTCCGCGCCATCGTAGTGCTTTGCGCAACGCTGATAGCACTCAACGAACGTCACGTCGGCACCCCGTTCACGCAGCGTTTCGCCCAGCAGCTCGCGGCCACCATTGCCGCGCAAAATGAGCGCGCGCTTTCCGGCAATAGTTTGTAATTCAGGTAATTGTAGCAAGACTTCGCTAATTTCCCGATCTAACGGGTAGCGAACATCAGCGCCGCTTACGGTATGCAGCGCCAGCGCCGTTGAGCGACCAATGGCGAAATAGCGTGGGGCAGTTGTCCAGGACAAACTTTGCTGTTGCAGCTGGGCGTTGGCGAATTCCACGGCATGTTGCGACAACGCAAACAGCAGATCGCCTTCCTGCAGGGTATTTATCCGATCGGCGAGCGCAGAGAGCTCGCGACCGGGGGAGAATTCAATCAGCGGAAAACTCCAGGCCACCTGCCCCAGTGTGCGCAGACGGCTCACTAACTGCTCTCCTGCGGGAGAAGGGCGGGTGACAAGAATACTCATGCAGGGGGTTCTCCGTTATAGACCTCAGCCAGGATTTCACGCGCGCCGTTATTCAGCAGCTCTTCCGCCAGCGACACGCCAAGCTGTTCGGCATCTTGCGGATTGCCACGACGTTCGCCGCGTACCATCTGTGAACCGTCCGGGGCACCCACCAGCGCGCGCAGCCAGAGTTTCCCTTCGGTTAATTCAGCATAGCTGCCAATCGGCACCTGGCATCCGCCTTCGAGGCGGGTATTCATCGCCCGCTCGGCTTTTACGCGGATAGCGGTCTCGTCATGGTTCAGCGGCGCGAGCAGTTGGCGGGTACGCACATCGTCCAGACGGCACTCGATGCCGACGGCACCCTGGCCCACGGCCGGCAGCGACAGTTCTGGTGGTAGCGCCACGCTAATGCGTTCCTCCAGCCCCAGACGCTTCAGTCCAGCGACGGCAAGAATAATGGCATCGTATTCACCGTTATCCAGTTTGCCCAGGCGTGTGCCGACGTTGCCGCGCAGCGAGCGGATGATCAGGTCAGGGCGACGCTCCGCCAGCTGACACTGACGGCGTAAACTGGAGGTGCCAACTACGCTACCTTCGGGCAACGCATCAAGCGAGTCATAGCGGTTAGAGACAAACGCATCACGCGGATCTTCGCGCTCGCAGATGGTCACCAGCCCCAGCCCTTCCGGGAACTCGACGGGCACATCTTTCATGGAGTGCACGGCGATATCGGCGCGGTTCTCAAGCAATGCCAGTTCCAGTTCTTTGACAAACAGGCCCTTGCCGCCCACCTTCGCCAGTGGCGTATCCAGGATCACGTCACCGCGCGTGACCATCGGCACCAGCTCGACGCGCAATCCATTGTGGCAGGCTTCAAGGCGCTGCTTAACATAATGTGCCTGCCAGAGCGCGAGAGGGCTTTGGCGTGTGGCAATTCTCAAAACATTGTCTAACATGCTTGTTACCGTCATTATCAATCGCTAACCATCCTAACATTGTTGACTCTGGGATGGCAGTTTTACGGTTGATGAAGCGCGAGAGGGACACGGTGGCGTATTGGCCAGCCATAGCCGTATTCAGGAATTTACACGTACAGAACGGTGCTACACTTGTATGTAGCGCATCTTTCTTTACGGTCAACCGGCAAGGTGTTAAATTGATCACGTTTTAGACCATTTTTTCGTCGGTACCACCATAATGATAAGGGCGAAAAAAGGGTAACGGTTATCTTTTTGAAATACTGCGGGCTCGCGGTTATTCGTGTTTTGAATGGCTTACGACACCCGGAAACATCAGGCGATACGTCTTGTACCTCTATATTGAGACTCTGAAACAGAGACTGGATGCCATAAATCAATTGCGCGTGGATCGCGCGCTTGCTGCCATGGGCCCTGCTTTCCAGCAGGTATACAGTCTGCTGCCGACATTATTGCACTATCACCATCCGCTGATGCCTGGGTACCTTGACGGTAACGTTCCCAGAGGCATATGTCTTTTCACGCCTGATGAAACCCAACAGCATTATCTGAACGAGCTGGAACTCTACCGCGGCATGCCGCCGCAGGAATCACCGACAGGTGAATTGCCGATTACCGGCGTTTACACGATGGGGAGTACCTCATCGGTAGGGCAAAGCTGTTCTTCAGACCTGGATATCTGGGTCTGCCATCAATCCTGGCTCGATAACGAAGAGCGGCAGCTGCTGCAGCGTAAATGCAGCCTGCTGGAGAGCTGGGCCGCGTCGCTTGGCGTGGAAGTGAGCTTCTTCCTGATTGATGAAAACCGTTTCCGCCATAACGAAAGCGGCAGTCTGGGTGGTGAAGACTGCGGCTCGACTCAGCACATCTTATTGCTGGATGAATTTTATCGTACTGCTGTGCGTCTGGCCGGGAAGCGTATTCTGTGGAATATGGTGCCGTGCGATGAAGAAGAGAATTATGACGACTACGTCATGTCGCTTTATTCGCAGGGCGTTCTGACGCCAAACGAGTGGCTGGATCTGGGCGGCCTTAGCTCCCTGTCCGCAGAAGAGTACTTCGGCGCTAGCCTCTGGCAGCTCTATAAGAGCATTGATTCACCGTACAAAGCGGTGTTGAAAACGCTGTTGCTTGAAGCCTACTCCTGGGAATACCCCACGCCGCGTCTGCTGGCGAAAGATATCAAGCAGCGCCTGCACGATGGTGAGATTGTCTCCTACGGGCTTGATGCCTACTGCATGATGCTGGAACGCGTTACCGAATACCTGAAAGCCATTGATGACTCGACGCGTCTTGACCTGGTGCGTCGATGTTTTTATCTCAAAGTTTGTGAAAAACTGAGCCGCGAGCGCGCCTGTGTGGGCTGGCGTCGTGAAGTGGTCAGCCAGTTAGTGAAAGAGTGGGGATGGGACGAAGCGCGTCTGTCCATGCTCGACAACCGCGCTAACTGGAAAATCGATCAGGTGCGTGAAGCGCATAACGAACTGCTCGATGCGATGATGCAAAGCTACCGTAACCTGATCCGCTTTGCGCGCCGCAACAACCTTAGCGTCTCCGCCAGCCCGCAGGACATTGGCGTACTGACCCGTAAGCTCTATGCCGCGTTTGAAGCGCTGCCGGGCAAAGTCACCCTGGTGAACCCGCAGATTTCGCCTGATCTGTCAGAACCGAACCTGACCTTTATCTATGTACCGCCGGGCCGCGCAAACCGCACCGGGTGGTATCTGTACAACCGTGCGCCTAGCATGGACTCGATCATCAGCCATCAGCCGCTGGAATATAACCGCTACCTGAACAAACTGGTGGCCTGGGCGTGGTTTAACGGTCTGCTGACTTCACGCACCCGCCTGTTTATCAAGGGCAACGAGGTCGTCGATTTAGCCAAGCTGCAGGAGATGGTGGCTGATGTTTCGCACCACTTCCCACTGCGTCTGCCTGCGCCAACGCCGAAAGCGCTCTACAGCCCCTGTGAAATTCGCCATCTGGCGATTATCGTCAACCTGGAATACGACCCGACGGCAGCTTTCCGTAATCAGGTAGTCCATTTTGACTTCCGCAAACTGGACGTCTTCAGCTTTGGCGAACAGCAAAACTGTCTGGTGGGCAGCGTGGATCTGCTGTACCGCAACTCGTGGAATGAAGTGCGTACTCTGCATTTCAACGGCGAGCAGGCGATGATCGAAGCGCTGAAAACTATTCTGGGCAAAATGCATCAGGACGCCGCGCCGCCGGACAGCGTCGAAGTGTTCTGCTACAGCCAGCACCTGCGCGGTTTGATTCGTACCCGCGTGCAGCAGCTGGTCTCCGAGTGCATCGAGCTGCGTCTCTCCAGTACCCGTCAGGAAACCGGGCGTTTTAAAGCGCTGCGCGTCTCCGGCCAGACCTGGGGGCTGTTCTTCGAACGTCTGAATGTATCGGTACAGAAGCTGGAAAACGCCATTGAGTTTTACGGGGCGATTTCACATAACAAGCTGCATGGACTGTCGGTCCAGGTGGAAACCAACCACGTCAAACTGCCACAGGTGGTGGACGGCTTTGCGAGTGAAGGGATTATTCAGTTCTTCTTCGAAGAGTCGGGCGACGATGCCGGGTTTAACATTTACATTCTGGATGAGACCAACCGCGCCGAGGTGTATCACCATTGTGAAGGTAGCAAAGAGGAGCTGGTGCGCGACGTCAGCCGTTTCTACTCTTCTTCACATGACCGCTTCACCTATGGCTCCAGCTTTATCAACTTCAACCTGCCGCAGTTCTATCAGATTGTGAACGTTGATGGGCGAGCGCAGGTGATCCCGTTCCGTACGCAGGCAATTACCCCTGCGGTGCCAGCAAACCAGGATACCGCACCGCTGTTGCAGCAGTATTTCTCCTGATTTCGTGAGCCCGGTGGCGGCTAAGCCTTACCGGGCCTACAACAGCCCGAACCCGTAGGCCGGGTAAGCGCAGCGCCACCCGGCAACAAAACTACCTGAAACTGACGGTCTCACCCGCCTGCGCCGTCGCTGCCTGCTCCAGCAAATCCCAGAACGTTTCGCCGCTGCGGTCGCAAATCCATTCCCCGTCTTTCAGATCGAAATGATATCCGCCCTGTTTTGCGGCCAGCCAGACCTGGTGAAGCGGTTCCTGGCGGTTAATAATAATTTTGCTGCCGTTTTCGAAGCTCAGGGTCAGAATGCCGCCGTTGATTTCACAATCGATATCGCTGTCGCCGTCCCAGTCGTCGAGACGTTCTTCGATGGTCATCCACAGGGTGTCTGCAAGGCGATGGAATTCACTGTCGTTCATGGTTTTGTTCCTGTTTTTCGTGATGCCGGCAGTATAACGCTAAATAATTCCCGTTGCAGGAAAGCGGCAAACTCTTGCTTTTGTGTCTTCTCCTGCGATGATAGAAACAGATTTGAACTTACGGGCAACTTTATAATGAAAAACGCTTTCCGAACGCTTGCCGTTCTCATCACCCTGTTTAGCCTGACGGGCTGCGGACTGAAGGGACCACTCTACTTCCCACCTGCGGATAAAACCGCGCCGCCGCCGACGAAACCCGTCCAAAGCGGCATTGAGTCTACCACGCCAAATACTAACGATCGTGGCGACAACGGTGGCCCGACTCAGGTTAATCTCTGACGACAACGTTCTGTACCCGCGCAATGGAGCAAATGATGCAGTTCTCTAAAATGCATGGCCTTGGCAACGATTTTATGGTCGTCGACGCGGTAACGCAGAATGTGTTTTTCTCCCCGGAACTGATCCGTCGCCTGGCGGATCGGCATCTGGGCGTGGGGTTTGATCAACTGCTGGTGGTTGAGCCGCCATACGATCCCGACCTCGATTTCCACTACCGTATTTTTAACGCGGACGGCAGCGAGGTTAACCAGTGCGGCAACGGTGCGCGTTGTTTTGCCCGCTTTGTCCGCCTGAAAGGGCTGACCAACAAGCGCGATATTCGCGTCAGTACGGCCAACGGCCGTATGGTGCTCAGCGTCACCGATGACGAACTGGTGCGCGTGAACATGGGCGAGCCTAACTTCGAACCCTCTGCCGTGCCGTTTCGCGCAAATAAAGCGGAAAAGACCTATATTATGCGTGCGGCCGAGCAGACAGTATTGTGCGGCGTCGTCTCGATGGGTAATCCGCACTGCGTGATTCAGGTGGATGATGTGGAAACCGCCGCGGTTGAAACGCTCGGTCCGGTGCTGGAAGGCCACGAGCGTTTTCCGGAGCGGGCGAACATCGGTTTCATGCAGGTGGTGAAGCGTGAGCACATCCGCCTGCGGGTTTACGAGCGCGGCGCGGGCGAAACCCAGGCCTGCGGTAGCGGTGCGTGTGCGGCCGTGGCGGTCGGCATCTCACAGGGGCTACTCGCCGAAGAGGTTCGCGTCGAGTTACCGGGCGGTCGGCTTGATATCGCCTGGAAAGGACCGGGTCATCCACTGTATATGACTGGCCCGGCGGCACATGTCTATGACGGGTTTATCCATCTATGAAACAACCAGGGGAAGAACTGCAGGAAACAGTGACGGAACTGGACGACAGAGCTGTTGTGGATTATCTGCTGCGCAATCCTGAGTTTTTTATTCGCAATGCACGCGTCGTCGAAGAGATGCGCGTGCCGCATCCGGTTCGCGGGACCGTGTCGCTGGTCGAATGGCACATGGCGCGCTCGCGCAACCACATCAATCAGCTTGAAGAGAACATGACGCTGCTGATGGAACAGGCCAGTACCAACGAAAGCCTGTTCTATCGTTTGCTGCATTTGCAGGCGCGTCTGGCCTCGGCGCACAGCCTTGATGAGTTCCTTAGCCGCTTCCACCGCTGGGCGCGTGAGCTTGGGCTGGCGGGTGCAACGATTCGTCTTTTTCCTGACCGCTGGCGCATTGGCGCACCGTCCGGGTTTACCCATCTGGCGCTCAGTCGTCAGGCGTTTGAACCGCTGCGCATTCAGCGTCTGGGCCATGCGCATCACTATCTGGGGCCGCTGAACGGGCCTGAACTGCTGGTGGTATTACCGGAAGCGAAGGCGATTGGCTCGGTGGCGATGTCGCTGATGGGACGCGATGGCGATCTGGGCATCATGTTATTTACCAGCCGCGACGCGCACCACTACGAGCAAGGCCAGGCCACGCACCTGCTGCAGGAGATCGCCCTGATGCTGCCCGAACTGCTGGAGCGCTGGATTGAACGCGTATGACGGACGGACCGCTTTCCACTGACGTCGCGCGCTTTCTGCGCTATCTGGGGGTGGAACGTCAGCTCAGCCCCATTACGCTGCTTAACTACCAGCGTCAGCTTGATGCCATCATGCAGATTGCCGACGAGATCGGCCTGAAAAGCTGGCAACAATGTGACGCTGCCACGGTACGCGGGTTCGTTGTGCGTAGCCGTAAAAAAAACCTCAGCCCGGCGAGCCTGGCCCTCAGGCTCTCCGCGCTACGCAGTTTCTTTGACTGGCTGGTCAGCCAGGGCGGCATAAAAGCCAACCCGGCAAAAGGGATCGCCACGCCGAAAGCCCCGCGCCATCTGCCGAAAAATATCGACGTCGACGACGTAAACCGTCTGCTGGATATTGATCTGAACGATCCGTTGGCGGTGCGTGACCGCGCGATGCTGGAAGTGATGTACGGCGCAGGCCTGCGTCTGTCTGAACTGGTGAACCTCGATTTAAAACACCTCGACCTGGACACCGGCGAAGTGTGGGTGATGGGCAAGGGCAGCAAAGAGCGCCGCCTGCCCATTGGCCGCAATGCCGTCGCCTGGATTGAGCACTGGCTTGACCTGCGCGGGCTGTTTGGCGCGGAAGAAGATGCGCTGTTCCTGTCGAAACTCGGCAAGCGGATCTCGGCGCGTAACGTACAGAAGCGCTTTGCGGAGTGGGGTATTAAGCAGGGGCTGAACAGTCATGTTCACCCGCATAAGCTGCGACACTCCTTTGCGACACACATGCTTGAGTCGAGCGGCGATCTGCGCGGCGTGCAGGAGCTCCTCGGCCATGCGAATCTGTCGACCACTCAAATCTACACCCACTTAGACTTCCAACACCTTGCCTCGGTGTATGACGCGGCGCATCCACGCGCCAAACGGGGGAAATAATGCGTTTTTACCGCCCACTCGGCCAGATCTCAGCCCTGACGTTTGACCTTGATGACACCCTTTATGACAACCGCGAGGTGATTCTGCGTACCGAGCAGGAATCGCTGGCGTTTGTACAGAATTACCATCCGGCGCTGAAAGCGATGCAGAACAAGGACTTCCAGACGCTGCGTCAGTCCCTGCGGGAGACCGAGCCGGACATTTACCACGACGTGACCGAATGGCGTCGTCGCGCGGTTGAGCAGGCGATGCTCAACGCAGGACTCAACGCACGGGATGCGGCCATCGGTGCTGAGGCAGCGATGGAAAACTTTGCCAAATGGCGCAGCCGTATCGACGTACCGCAGGAGACCCACGACACGCTGGCGAAGCTCGCCGAAAAGTGGCCGCTGGTGGCCATCACCAACGGCAATGCCCAGCCCGAGCTGTTTGGCCTCAGCGATTACTTTGAATTCGTGCTGCGCGCAGGCCCGCACGGTCGCGCCAAGCCGTTTAGCGATATGTACCACCTGGCGGCCGAAAAGCTGAATCTACCGCTCGGCCAGATCCTGCACGTGGGTGATGACCTGACTACAGACGTGGCCGGGGCTATCCGCTGCGGCATGCAGGCCTGCTGGATCAAGCCAGAGAACGCCGACCTGATGACCACGCTGGATAGCCGTCTTCTGCCGCACGTGGAAATTTCACGGTTGGCATCCCTCACGACGCTGATATAATCACCAGTAATATTGTATAAATTACCAGGGTTTTGCAGTTGTAGGCCCGGTAAGCGAAGCGCCACCGGGCGTTTTGCTCTGTTCCTGAATACTATGTGACGGTGCCAATGGACGTTTCTTACCTGCTCGACAGCCTTAATGACAAACAGCGTGAAGCCGTAGCGGCCTCGCGCACCAACATGCTGGTGCTGGCTGGGGCGGGCAGTGGTAAGACGCGCGTGCTGGTTCACCGTATCGCGTGGCTGCAGAGCGTGGAAAACTGCTCGCCGTACTCAATCATGGCCGTCACGTTTACCAATAAGGCGGCGGCGGAGATGCGTCACCGTATCGCCCAGTTAATGGGTACCAGCCAGGGCGGCATGTGGGTTGGCACCTTCCACGGCCTGGCGCACCGCCTGCTGCGCGCGCATCATATGGACGCCAACCTGCCGCAGGATTTTCAGATCCTCGACAGCGAAGACCAGCTCCGTCTGCTGAAGCGTCTGATCAAGGCGATGAACCTTGACGAGAAACAGTGGCCGCCGCGTCAGGCGATGTGGTACATCAACGGTCAGAAAGACGAAGGGTTGCGCCCGCACCATATTCAGAGCTTCGGCAACCCGGTGGAGCAGACCTGGCAAAACGTCTACAAAGCCTACCAGGAAGCGTGCGATCGCGCCGGTCTGGTGGATTTCGCCGAGCTGCTGCTGCGCGCCCACGAACTGTGGCTCAACAAACCACATATCCTTCAGCACTACCGTGAACGCTTTACCAATATCCTGGTGGACGAATTCCAGGATACCAACAACATCCAGTACGCATGGATCCGCCTGCTGGCGGGCGATACCGGTAAGGTGATGATCGTGGGGGATGATGACCAGTCGATCTACGGCTGGCGCGGGGCGCAGGTGGAAAACATCCAGCGCTTCCTCAATGACTTCCCCGGCGCACAAACCATCCGTCTGGAGCAGAACTATCGCTCCACCAGCAACATTCTGAGCGCAGCCAACGCCCTGATTGAAAACAACAACGGGCGTCTGGGTAAAAAGCTGTGGACCGACGGCGTCGACGGCGAGCCGATTTCAATTTACTGCGCCTTCAACGAGCTCGACGAAGCCCGCTTCGTGGTGAACCGTATTAAAACCTGGCAGGATAACGGCGGCGCGTTAGAGCAGTGCGCCATTCTCTACCGCAGTAACGCCCAGTCACGCGTGCTGGAAGAGGCGCTGCTGCAGGTTGGTATGCCGTACCGCATTTATGGCGGTATGCGCTTCTTCGAACGTCAGGAAATCAAAGATGCGCTCTCGTATCTGCGTCTGATTGCGAACCGTAATGATGACGCGGCGTTTGAGCGCGTGGTCAACACCCCAACCCGTGGCATTGGCGACCGCACGCTGGACGTGGTGCGTCAGGCCTCGCGCGACCGTCAGCTGACGCTGTGGCAGGCGTGCCGCGAGCTGCTGCAGGAGAAAGCCCTTGCCGGTCGTGCGGCCAGCGCATTGCAGCGCTTCCTTGAGCTGATTGACGCCCTGGCGCAGGAAACCGCCGATATGCCGCTGCACGTGCAGACTGACCGGGTAATCAAAGACTCCGGCCTGCGCACCATGTACGAGCAGGAAAAAGGCGAGAAGGGTCAGACCCGTATTGAGAACTTAGAGGAACTGGTCACGGCAACGCGCCAGTTCAGCTACAACGAAGAAGACGAAGACCTGATGCCGCTGCAGGCGTTCCTTTCCCACGCCGCGCTGGAGGCGGGTGAAGGGCAGGCGGACACCTGGCAGGATGCGGTGCAACTGATGACCCTGCACTCCGCCAAAGGTCTGGAGTTCCCGCAGGTCTTTATCGTCGGGATGGAAGAGGGGATGTTCCCGAGCCAGATGTCGCTCGATGAAGGCGGACGGCTGGAAGAGGAGCGTCGACTGGCCTATGTGGGCGTGACGCGCGCGATGCAAAAGCTGACGCTAACCTATGCGGAAACCCGCCGCCTGTACGGGAAAGAGGTCTACCACCGTCCGTCTCGCTTTATTGGCGAACTGCCGGAGGAGTGCGTGGAGGAAGTGCGCCTGCGTGCCAGCATCAGCCGCCCTGTCAGCCATCCGCGTATGGGGTCACCGATCTCTGAAACGGACACCGGCTACAAGCTGGGTCAGCGCGTGCGCCATTCGAAGTTTGGCGAAGGCACCATTGTAAATCTGGAAGGCAGCGGCGAGCACAGCCGCCTGCAGGTGGCGTTCCAGGGGCAGGGGATCAAATGGCTGGTGGCCGCTTACGCTAAGCTGGAAACAGTGTAACATTCAGAAAAATATCATTATTTTGTAATAATCTGCTAGCCTTATACGTTGAAGGTCAATTAATGCCCTTCAGCGTTCCGTTGCGTGTTGACGCCACAGTTACTGCTGGCGTAACATGCGCGCACGATTACGCTAAGAGGACATTCGCCTTGGACACACCCAGTAGATACTGGCTCAATTCCCTGTCATCCAGGAACAACTCCTAAGGCTATCTCCCCTTGCTGATGGCCTTAGTGGTTGTCAGCGACTGCATTATTCCCGTCGCGCTGAGTCAGGCTGTTTAATGGTCTGAAACCCAATTTGTTTCTGTGTGCCCACCGAACTGTCCGATATTTTTTGCATTGGGAGTCCCGGTCATGTTGAGCGCATTTCAACTCGAAAATAACCGACTGACTCGGCTTGAAGCCGAAGAGTCACAGCCCCTCATTGATGCCGTATGGGTGGATCTGGTCGAGCCGGACGACGATGAGCGCCTTCGCGTACAATCTGAGCTGGGGCAAAGCCTGGCAACCCGTCCTGAACTGGAAGACATCGAAGCTTCTGCGCGTTTTTTTGAAGATGAAGATGGCCTGCACATTCACTCCTTCTTCTTCTTTGAAGATGCGGAAGACCATGCGGGCAACTCCACCGTGGCCTTTACCATTCGCGACGGTCGCCTGTTTACCCTGCGCGAGCGTGAACTGCCCGCGTTTCGTCTCTACCGCATGCGCGCCCGCAGCCAGGCAATGGTGGACGGCAACGCTTACGAACTGCTGCTCGATCTGTTTGAGACCAAAATCGAACAGCTGGCGGATGAGATTGAAAACATCTACAGCGATCTGGAAAAGCTAAGCCGCGTGATCATGGAAGGCCATCAGGGCGATGAATACGACGAAGCGCTCTCCACGCTGGCCGAGCTGGAAGATATCGGCTGGAAGGTGCGTTTGTGTCTGATGGATACCCAGCGCGCGCTGAACTTCCTCGTGCGCAAGGCGCGTCTGCCGGGTGGTCAGCTGGAGCAGGCGCGTGAGATCCTGCGCGATATCGAGTCCCTGCTGCCGCACAACGAATCCCTGTTCCAGAAGGTGAACTTCCTGATGCAGGCGGCGATGGGCTTTATTAACATCGAGCAGAACCGCATCATCAAGATTTTCTCGGTGGTATCCGTGGTGTTCCTGCCGCCGACGCTGGTGGCCTCCAGCTATGGGATGAACTTCGAGTTTATGCCGGAGCTGAAGTGGAGCTTTGGTTACCCGGGGGCGATTATCTTTATGATCCTCGCCGGGCTGGCGCCGTATCTGTACTTTAAGCGTCGTAACTGGCTTTGAGAATCCGCCCGGTGGCGCTACGCTTACCGGGCCTACAGAACGTGTAGGCCGGATAAGGCGCAGCCGCCATCCGGCAAAAAGGCACTACAGCCCTTTGCGCACTCTGCGCTGGGTGTAAATCGCATCGGCGACAAAAATCGCCAGCGCTACCCAGATAAAGGCGAACGTCACCATCTTATCTGCGCCCGGCACTTCGCCGTAAAACACCACCGCCAGCAGAAACATCAGCGTCGGACCGATGTACTGGAAGAAGCCCAGCGTGGAGAGACGCAGACGCGTTGCCGCACCGGTGAAGCACAGCAGAGGAATGGTGGTCACCACGCCTGCCGCCATCAGCATCAGATTCAGCGACCACGGGTTGCTGCCCATATGACTGGTGGCGCTGTCGGCGATACCGAAGAGGTAGATCGCCGCCACCGGCAGCAGCCACAGGGTTTCAAACAGCATCCCCGTTTGTGCTTCCACCGCAATCTTCTTACGTACCAGACCGTAGAACGCAAAGCTGAACGCCAGGCCGAGGGCAATAATCGGCAGCGAGCCGAACGTCCAGAGCTGTACCAGCACGCCGCAGAAGGCCAGAAACACCGCCAGCCACTGCATACGGCGGAAACGTTCGCCGAGGAAAAGCATCCCCAGTACGATGTTTACCAGCGGGTTAATAAAGTAGCCAAGACTGGCTTCGAGCATGTGGTGGTTATTCACCGCCCAGATAAACAGCAGCCAGTTTCCGCCAATGAGCACCGCCGAGAGTGCCAGCAGGAAAACTTTCTTAGGCGTTTTGAGCAGCGTCTTGACGCCGGACCACTGACGGCTGAGGCTCATTAGCGCGATCATAAAGAAAAAGGACCAGATGACGCGGTGAGTGAGGATCTCGTCGGCCGGTACATAAGCGATAAATTTGAAGTACGCCGGTGCAATACCCCAAATAAAATAAGCGGCAAGGGCGAGTAAAACGCCCTGCCGCGTCTGTTTAGCATCCATCGGGAAAATCCGTTACAAAAAAGTGAATTAATTTTACCCGATTTTGCCGCTTCAACCCACCATATAAGTGGCGGTTGCGCTGGCGATATAAACCTGTTCTTCGTTGTGTAATTCTACGCGCGCCACCGCAACTTTATTCCCCGCACGCAGCAGGCTGCTGGAGCAGGTAAAACGATTGCCGCGTCCGGGGCGAAGATAATCGACGCGTAAATCAATGGTGCCCATGCGTGCCAGACGCTGACGGAGTTCGTCTTCATTGATGGTGTCATGACGCGTCAGCGTACTGCCCACGCAGACCAGACCAGCCGCCACGTCCAGCGCGGAAGCAATCACCCCGCCGTGCAAAATACTTTGCGCCCAGTTGCCCACCATCATCGGCTGGTTGTTGAAGCTCAACTGGGCAAACTCTTTCTCGTAACGCTCCAGCTCCAGACCCAGCGCACGGTTAAATGGCATATGGTAAACAAAAATCTCGCCCACGAGCTTTAACACTTCTTCAGAGGTAAGCATGGCTGACATGAGATTTCACATCCCTATTGTTAATGAAATGTTGATTTTATGCCTCAACAATACGGATTTCCACTTTCAGAAACGAGGAGGCGGAAGTTGGCGCAGAAGTCTGTAGAATGCCCGGATAAAATTATTCATTACACGTCACTATTTCAGGAGAACACCACCGATGCGGACGTATCTGGGTTGGTTACTGGCGGCGGTTGCGCTGCCCCTCACAGCATATGCGCAGGAAGCGACAGTTAAAGAAGTGCACGATGCGCCATCCGTACACGGTAGCATCATTGCTAACATGCTTCAGGAGCATGACAATCCGTTCACGCTTTACCCGTATGACACCAACTACGTGATTTACACCCAGACCAGCGATCTGAACAAAGAAGCGATAAGCTCCTATAACTGGTCTGATAATGCGCGTAAAGATGAGGTGAAGTTCCAGTTGAGCCTCGCCTTCCCGTTCTGGCGCGGTATTCTGGGGCCGAACTCGGTACTCGGTGCCTCTTACACGCAGAAATCCTGGTGGCAGCTTTCCAACAGCGGCGAATCTTCGCCGTTCCGTGAAACCAACTATGAGCCGCAGCTGTTCCTTGGCTTTGCAACGGATTATGAATTTGCCGGATGGACGTTGCGTGACGTCGAAGTCGGCTTTAATCACGATTCTAACGGCCGTTCCGACCCCACGTCTCGTAGCTGGAACCGTGCCTATACGCGCCTGATGGCGCAGAACGGCAACTGGATGGTGGAAGTGAAGCCGTGGTATGTGGTGGGGAGCACCGACGATAACCCGGATATCACCAAATATATGGGGTACTACCAGCTCAAGGTCGGCTACCAGTTAGGCGATGCCGTGCTGAGCGCGAAAGGCCAGTACAACTGGAATACCGGCTACGGTGGTGCTGAAGTGGGCCTGAGCTATCCGGTAACGAAGCACGTGCGCCTCTATACGCAGGTGTACAGCGGTTACGGCGAGTCGCTGATCGACTATAACTTCAACCAGACCCGCGTGGGTGTGGGCGTAATGCTGAACGATATTCTCTAAGCTGCTCGAATGTTTTTGCGTTAAACGTTGAAGTTTCTCTCTCAGGCGCTGAAAATAGCGCCTGTTTCATTTCTGGCATATGGGGTTAACGTGGCGCAGGCGGAAGTATTGAATCAGGAGTCGCTGGCTAAACAGGTTTTGCATGAAACCTTTGGCTACCAGCAGTTCCGCCCTGGCCAGGAAACCATCATTGAAACCGTGCTGGAAGGCCGTGATTGTCTGGTCGTTATGCCGACCGGCGGCGGGAAATCACTCTGTTATCAGGTGCCCGCGCTGGTGCTTAACGGCCTGACGGTCGTGGTATCGCCCCTTATTTCTCTGATGAAAGACCAGGTTGATCAACTGCTCGCCAACGGCGTGGCGGCGGCCTGTCTTAATTCCACGCAAACCCGGGAGCAGCAGCAAGAGGTGATGGCCGGGTGTCGCACCGGGCAGGTTCGTCTGCTGTATATCGCACCGGAACGCCTGATGCTGGACAACTTCCTCGACCATCTCGCGCACTGGAACCCGGTTCTGCTGGCGGTGGATGAAGCGCACTGTATCTCGCAGTGGGGGCACGATTTCCGCCCGGAATATGCCGCCCTCGGCCAGCTCCGTCAGCGCTTCCCGGAACTGCCGTTTATGGCGCTTACCGCCACGGCAGATGATACGACGCGTCTGGATATCGTTCGCCTGCTGGGGCTGAATGATCCCTATATTCAGGTCAGCAGTTTCGACCGCCCTAACATCCGCTACATGCTGATGGAAAAATTCAAGCCGCTGGATCAGCTCCTGCGCTATGTCCAGGAACAGCGCGGCAAGTCGGGCATTATCTACTGCAACAGTCGGGCGAAGGTGGAAGACACCGCCGCGCGTCTGCAAAACCGTGGCTTTAGCGCCGCGGCGTATCATGCCGGGCTGGAGAACCACATCCGCGCGGATGTGCAGGAGAAATTCCAGCGTGACGACCTGCAGATTGTGGTCGCGACGGTGGCGTTCGGAATGGGGATTAACAAGCCCAACGTGCGTTTTGTGGTGCATTTCGACATCCCGCGTAATATCGAATCCTACTATCAGGAAACCGGCCGCGCCGGGCGTGATGGTCTGCCTGCGGAAGCGATGCTGTTTTACGATCCAGCCGATATGGCGTGGCTGCGCCGCTGTCTGGAAGAGAAACCGCAGGGACAGCTGCAGGATATCGAACGCCATAAGCTCAACGCGATGGGGGCGTTTGCCGAAGCGCAAACCTGCCGCCGTCTGGTGCTGCTCAACTATTTTGGTGAAGGGCGACAGGAGCCGTGCGGCAACTGCGATATCTGCCTGGATCCGCCGAAGCAGTACGATGGCCTGATGGACGCGCGTAAGGCGCTTTCGACCATTTACCGTGTGAATCAACGCTTCGGGATGGGTTACGTGGTGGAAGTGTTGCGCGGCGCCAATAACCAGCGTATCCGCGACATGGGCCACGACAAACTGCCGGTATACGGGATCGGTAAAGATCAGAGCCACGAGCACTGGGTTAGCATTATTCGTCAGCTGATTCACCTCGGATTTGCCACGCAGAACATCGCTCAGCACTCGGCGCTACAGCTGACCGAAGCCGCGCGTCCGGTGTTGCGCGGTGACGTTGAACTGAAGCTCGCCGTACCGCGCGTGGTCGCCCTCAAACCACGCGTGATGCAGAAATCCTACGGCGGTAACTATGACCGCAAGCTGTTTGCCAAACTGCGTAAGCTGCGTAAAGCCATTGCTGATGAAGAGAACATCCGCCTTACGTGGTGTTCAACGACGCGACGCTGATTGAGATGGCGGAACAGATGCCGCTCAGCGCCAGCGAAATGCTCAGCGTCAACGGTGTAGGGACGCGCAAGCTGGAGCGCTTCGGTAAAGAGTTTATGGCGCTTATCCGTTCTCACGTTGACGGTGATGATGAGGAGTAGTCAGCCGGCCAAAAAAGTGCCAGTATGATGACTCACTGAATTATTTCCCTGCGAGCCAATTATGTTAATGCTATTTCTCACCGTGGCGTTAGTGCACATCGTTGCGCTGATGAGCCCGGGCCCTGACTTTTTCTTCGTATCGCAAACAGCGGTCAGTCGTTCCCGTAAAGAGGCGATGATGGGCGTGCTCGGTATTACCATGGGCGTCATGGTCTGGGCGGCCGTTGCGCTGCTCGGTCTGAACCTTATCCTGGCGAAGATGGCCTGGCTGCATAACATCATTATGGTTGGCGGTGGCCTGTACCTGTGCTGGATGGGCTACCAGATGCTGCGCGGGGCGCTGAAAAAAGAAGAGAAAAAAACGCAAGAGCCTAAGGTGGAGCTGGCAACGGGTGGACGGAGCTTTGTAAAAGGGCTACTGACCAACCTGGCGAATCCGAAAGCGATTATCTATTTCGGCTCGGTGTTCTCGCTGTTTGTGGGCGACAGCGTTGGCGCGGGCGCACGTTGGGGCATTTTCCTGCTTATCGTCGTGGAGACCTTCGCGTGGTTCACTATCGTGGCAAGCCTGTTTGCCTTACCGGCGATGCGCCGTGGCTACCAGCGTATCGCGAAGTGGATCGATGGCTTCGCCGGCGCGCTGTTCGCCGGCTTCGGCATTCATCTCATCATTTCTCGCTAAGCATGACGCGCTGACGCAAGCAGCGCGCCAACCAGCATAAACAGCGAGCCAAACACTTTGTTCAGGGCCTTCATCTGCTTAGGCCCTTTTATCCATCCGGCAATCCGCTGTGCCAGCGTCGCGTAACCAATCATCACGATAATATCGACAATAATTGTGGTCGCACCCAGCACCACGTACTGCATCACCTGAGGCTGGTGCGGCACGATAAACTGTGGGAACAGCGCGGCGAGGAACACAATGCTTTTCGGGTTGGTCAGGTTGACGAATACTGCCCGCTTAAACAGATGACCACGGTTTTGCGTCTGCGCGAGCGTATTCAGGTTAATGGCGCCAGCCGCGCGCCATTGCTGAATACCCAGCCAGATAAGATATGCCGCACCGGCCCATTTCAGCACTTCAAACGCCAGCACCGAGCGGGAGAACAGCGTTCCCAGGCCAATCCCGACCAGGACGATGTGAATGCCCAGCCCGGTTTGCAAACCAGCAATCGACGCCGCCGCCCCGCGATAGCCGTGGTTGATGGAGGTAGTCATGGTGTTAATCGCACCCGAACCCGGTGAAAGGCTCAGGATGATGGATGTCAGCAGGTAGGCGAACCACCACTCGAAGGTCATTTGAAACTCCCGAATCGTCTGTTTTTATGCCACAATACGCTATTGATGAGTCATTTTGTGACCGGTTACGAAAAAAAACGATATTCCCTGGATTACGTGAGTGGAAACCCAATGTTTCAGCAGAAAAAGGACTGGGAAACACGAGAAAACGCATTTGCTGCTTTCTCTATGGGGCCGCTGACCGATTTCTGGCGGCAGCGTGAGGAAGATGAGTTTACGGGCGTCGGGGGCATCCCGGTACGCTTCGTTCGTTTCCGTGATGAGAAAAATGACCGGGTAATCGTGGTTTGCCCGGGGCGCATTGAAAGCTACGTTAAATACGCCGAACTGGCCTACGATCTGGTCCATATGGGGTTCGATGTGCTCATCATCGACCATCGTGGACAGGGGCTGTCCGGACGTATGCTACAGGACACGCACCGTGGGCATGTCGATCGCTTCAGCGATTACGTCGACGATTTTGCCGCGTTCTGGCAGCAGGAAGTGCAGCCCGGCCCCTGGCGTAAGCGCTATATCCTTGCGCACTCCATGGGTGGCGCTATTTCGACGCTGTTTTTGCAGCGGTATCAACACTCGTGTGATGCCATTGCGCTAACCGCGCCGATGTACGGTATCGTCATACGTTTCCCCGACTGGATGGTGCGTCATCTTCTCGACTGGGCTGAGGGCCATCAGCGCATTCGTGAAGGCTATGCCATCGGGACCGGACGCTGGCGTGCGCTGCCGTTTGCCATCAACGTCTTAACCCACAGTCGGCAGCGTTATCGCCGCAACCTGCGCTTTTATGCCGATGAACCGCGCTTACGCGTCGGTGGCCCGACCTGGCACTGGGTGCGGGAGGGGATTCTGGCCGGTGAACAGGTGCTGGCGGGGGTAGGCGAGGATGACACGCCAACACTCCTGATTCAGGCTGAAGAAGAGCGTGTGGTCGATAACCGCATGCATGACCGTTATTGTGAACTGCGCGCCGCCGCCGGTCACCCTTGTGAAGGGGGAAAACCGCTGGTCATCAACGGCGCTTACCATGAGATCCTTTTCGAAAAGGACGCTATGCGCTCAGTCGCGCTCAACGCCATTGTTGAATTTTTCAACAGGCATAACTGATTATTGTTTTCCACCAGAGGTTGAAATCCCTATGTACCAGGTTGTTGCATCTGATTTAGATGGCACGCTGCTTTCCCCTGACCACACCCTGTCGCCTTACGCGAAAGAGACCTTAAAGCTTCTGACTGCCCGTGGCGTGAACTTTGTGTTTGCCACCGGCCGCCACCACGTAGACGTGGGGCAGATCCGCGATAATCTTGAGATCAAATCGTACATGATCACCTCCAACGGTGCGCGCGTGCATGATACTGACGGTAACCTGATCTTTACCCATAACCTGGATCGCGATATTGCCGCCGATCTCTTCGGCGTGGTGCATAACAACCCGGCTATCGTCACCAACGTTTACCGCGACGACGAATGGTTTATGAACCGCCACCGCCCGGATGAAATGCGGTTCTTCAAGGAAGCGGTATTTAACTACTCCCTGTACGAGCCGGGCCTGCTGGATCCAGAAGGGATCAGTAAGGTGTTCTTCACCTGCGAAAGCCATGAAGAACTGCTCCCTCTGGAGCAGGCTATCAACGCGCGCTGGGGCGATCGGGTCAACGTGAGCTTCTCAACCCTGACCTGTCTGGAAGTGATGGCGGGGGGCGTCTCCAAAGGTCACGCGCTGGAAGCGGTCGCGAAACGTCTGGGTTTCGCGCTGAAAGACTGCATCGCTTTTGGTGACGGCATGAACGACGCTGAAATGCTCTCCATGGCAGGCAAGGGCTGCATCATGCAGAACGCGCATCAGCGTTTGAAAGATCTGCACCCGGAACTGGAAGTGATTGGTTCCAACGCTGATAACGCGGTACCGAAATACCTGCGCAAGCTGTTCCTTGAATAATCTTCATTCGGTTGTTTGTTCACCAGATGTCAACTGAAGAGTCCGCTACAATGCCTGTCCTTCTTTCTGAGAGACAAGCATTGTGGCGCTACTCATTATCACCACTATCCTGTGGGCCTTCTCCTTTAGCCTGATTGGCGAGTACCTTGCCGGTTCGGTCGACAGCTACTTCTCGGTGCTGATGCGCGTGGGGCTGGCGGCGCTGGTATTCCTGCCGTTTCTGCGCACGCGTGGTCAATCGCTGAAAACGATTGTGCTGTACATGCTGGTGGGCGCGATGCAGTTGGGCATCATGTATCTGTTCAGCTTCCGGGCTTACGTCTATTTGTCCGTCTCTGAATTCCTGCTCTTTACCGTGTTGACGCCGCTCTATATTACGTTGATTTACGACCTGCTCAGCAGGCGTCGTCTGCGCTGGGGATACCTGCTGAGCGCGGCGCTGGCGGTGATTGGCGCGGCGATTATTCGCTATGACAAAGTCAGCGATCACTTCTGGACCGGGTTGATGTTCGTCCAGCTCGCCAACATCAGTTTCGCCATCGGCATGGTGGGTTACAAACGCCTGATGGAAACCCGTCCGATGCCGCAGCACAATGCATTTGCGTGGTTCTATATGGGCGCGGCGATTGTCGCGGTGTCGGCGTGGTTTCTGCTCGGTAACCCGCAAAAGCTGCCGACCACGTCGGTGCAGTGGGGCGTTCTGGTCTGGCTGGGCGTGGTGGCGTCAGGGCTGGGTTACTTCATGTGGAACTACGGCGCGACGCAGGTCGACGCCGGAACGCTCGGGATAATGAACAACGTGCACGTCCCGGCGGGGCTGCTGGTCAACCTCGCCATCTGGCAGCAGCAACCGCACTGGCCGAGTTTCCTTATTGGGGGAGCGGTGATCCTGGCTTCACTGTGGGTCCATCGCCGCTGGGTCGCTCCGCGCTCCGCACAAACGGAAGATGGTCGCACGCGTGGTTCCGCGCTGAGCGAATAAACGCTTCTGTCACCGGCTGACGCTGCTCGCCATCGCGCACGGCAGCGTACAGACGGCTCCACAGTCCTTCACCCAGGGTTTTGGTCACCACCAGGCCCTGGCGTTCAAAACTCTCCACCACCCAGTGCGGCAGCGCCGCGATGCCCATATTGGCGGCAACCATCTGAATCAACAGCAGGGTGTTATCCACGCTTTTCAGCTGCGGGCTAATGCCTGCCGGCTGCAGGAAATGACGCCAGATATCCAGGCGACTGCGCTGAACCGGATAAATCAGCAGCGTTTCTGTTGCCAGGTCTTCCGGCGTGATGCGCGTTTTAGCCGCCAGCGGATGATCCGGTGCCAGCACCAGGCGCACTTCAAAATCAAACATCGGCGAATAGTGCAGGCCGCTGCGCGGCAGAATGTCGGAGGTCATCACCAGATCCAACTCACCCTGCTGCAGCGAGGGTTGCGGGTCGAACGTCACACCGGATTTAAAATCCATCTCCACCTGCGGCCACTTCTGGCGGAAGTTCTCAAGCGCAGGGGTCAGCCATTGAATACAGCTGTGGCACTCAATGGCGATGCGCAGTTTTGTCTGCTGCGGCTCGTTACAGGACTGTAGCGCGCTGGCGATCTGCGGCAGGACCTGATTCGCCAGTTGAAGAAGAATTTCACCCTGCGGCGTAAAGCGCAGAGGTTGGCTCTTACGCACAAAAAGACGAAATCCGAGGCGTTGTTCCAGATCGCTGAACTGGTGAGAAAGGGCAGACTGGGTCTGGTGCAGCGTGGCTGCCGCCGCCGCGAGCGATCCGCAGTTCCGCAACGCTTGCAGCGTTTTCAGGTGTTTTATCTCGATCATGAAAGTCCTTCACTTCGCCATGAACATTTTGCGCTTGAGGAATATACAGTACCTGCCAATTATAGATGTGTAAACATCTGGACGTCTAAATAGCAAAATTCACAAGGGGCATAACATGACAATCCGCAATCACACTCTCGGTTTCCCTCGCGTTGGCCTGCGTCGCGAGCTGAAAAAAGCGCAAGAAAGCTACTGGGCGGGGAACGCTACCCGTGAAGAACTGCTGACCGTGGGGCGCGAGCTGCGCGCCCGTCACTGGGATCAGCAAAAGCAGGCGGGCATTGACCTGCTGCCGGTGGGTGATTTCGCCTGGTACGACCATGTTCTGACGACCAGCCTGCTGCTGGGCAACGTGCCGGCTCGTCATCAGAACAAAGATGGATCGGTAGATATCGATACCCTGTTCCGCATCGGCCGTGGTCGTGCGCCAACGGGTGAACCCGCGGCAGCGGCGGAAATGACCAAGTGGTTTAACACCAATTATCACTATATGGTGCCGGAGTTCGTAAAAGGTCAGCAGTTCAAACTGACCTGGACACAGCTTCTGGACGAAGTCGACGAAGCGCTGGCGCTGGGCCACCAGGTGAAACCGGTGCTGCTCGGACCGGTAACCTACCTGTGGCTGGGCAAAGTCAAAGGCGAGCCGTTTGACCGCCTCAGCCTGCTGAAGGACATTCTGCCCGTCTACAAACAGGTACTGATTGAGCTGGGTAAACGCGGCATTCAGTGGGTGCAAATCGACGAACCTGCTTTGGTGCTTGAGCTGCCCCAGGTTTGGCTCGATGCCTTCAAACCGGCGTATGACGCGCTTACCGGGCAGGTGAAGCTGTTGCTGACCACCTATTTCGAGGGCGTGACGCCTAACCTGAGCACGATTGCCGCGCTGCCGGTTCAGGGCCTGCATGTTGACCTGGTTCACGGCAAAGATGACGTGAAGGACCTGCACAAACGTCTGCCCGCAGACTGGCTACTCTCAGCGGGGCTGGTAAACGGTCGTAACGTCTGGCGTGCCGATCTCACCGAAAAATATGCTCAAATTAAAGACATTGTTGGTAAACGTGAGCTGTGGGTGGCCTCATCATGTTCACTGCTGCACAGCCCGATCGATCTGAGCGTGGAGACCCGTCTCGACCCGGAAGTGAAAAGCTGGTTTGCCTTCGCCCTGCAAAAATGTGAAGAACTGGCGCTGCTGCGCGACGCGCTGAACAGCGGTGACACGGCGGCGATTACCGAATGGAGCGCCCCGATTCAGGCGCGCCGTCATTCGGCACGCGTGCATAATCCGACAGTGGAAAAACGTCTGGCGGCCATCACCGCTCAGGACAGCCAGCGCCAGAGTCCGTATGAAGTCCGTGCCGAAGCCCAGCGCGCCCGCTTCAACCTGCCCGCATGGCCAACCACGACGATCGGTTCATTCCCACAAACGACCGAGATCCGCGGCCTGCGTCTCGACTTCAAAAAGGGCAATCTGGATGCGAATCACTACCGTACCGGCATTGCTGAACACATCAGGCAGGCGATCATCGAGCAGGAGCGTTTAGGTCTGGACGTGCTGGTGCACGGTGAAGCCGAGCGTAACGACATGGTGGAATACTTCGGTGAACACCTGGACGGCTTCGTGTTTACCCAGAATGGCTGGGTGCAGAGCTACGGTTCCCGCTGCGTGAAGCCACCGGTGGTGATCGGTGACGTCAGCCGCCCGGAAGCGATCACGGTGGCGTGGGCGAAGTATGCTCAGTCTCTGACCGACAAGCCGGTAAAAGGCATGCTGACCGGGCCGGTGACCATTCTGTGCTGGTCGTTCCCGCGTGAAGACGTGACCCGTGAAACCATTGCGAAGCAAATCGCGCTGGCGCTGCGTGATGAGGTGGCGGATCTGGAAGCCGCTGGCATTGGCATCATCCAGATTGACGAACCGGCGTTACGAGAAGGTTTGCCGCTGCGCCGCAGCGACTGGGATGACTATCTGAAGTGGGGCGTGGAAGCCTTCCGCATCAATGCGGCGGTGGCGAAGGACGACACGCAGATCCACACCCATATGTGTTACTGCGAATTTAACGACATTATGGATTCCATTGCCGCGCTGGATGCCGACGTGATCACCATCGAGACCTCGCGTTCAGATATGGAGCTGCTCGAGTCGTTTGAAGAGTTCGACTATCCAAACGAAATCGGACCGGGGGTGTACGACATTCACTCCCCGAACGTGCCGAGCGTGGAGTGGATTGAAGCCCTGCTGAAAAAAGCCGCTCAGCGTATTCCGGCAGAGCGCCTGTGGGTGAACCCGGACTGCGGCCTGAAAACCCGCGGCTGGCCGGAAACCCGCGCAGCGCTCGCCAACATGGTGAAGGCAGCGCAGAATTTGCGTCAGGGGTAAGTCTGCGCATTTCCCGCCGCCTGATACTCTTCTCAGGCGGCATTTTCCGTCATTGCAATCCGCTTGCCTGCCGCGTCAAAGAGATGCAGATGAGCCTCCTGCACGGTCAGCGTGATACGTTGCTGCGCAGGCAGACTCAGTTGCTGGAAGGATTTCAGGCACACGGCATGCCCTGCCACGTCCAGCCACACCAGGGTTGAATCTCCCTGCAGTTCGCATAACCGCGTTTTCCCGCTCAGGCTAAAATCCCCCGGCTGCTGATAACCCAGGTGTTCAGGGCGGATCGCGACAAATACCGATTCCCCCTCCTGAATGTCTGCGGGCTGACGCGAAAGCGGGAAGACGGTATCAGGGTCGATATGCAATGCCCCCTGCTGCCAGACGGCGGGTAACATATTGATTTTTGGCGTACCGATGAATTCGGCCACGAAGCGGTTCGCCGGGGTGTTGTACAGTTCAAGCGGCGTACCCGTTTGCTCAATATTGCCTTTACACATCACCACGATACGGTCGGCCAGCGTCATCGCCTCGACCTGATCGTGCGTGACGTAAATCATGGTGTTTTTCAGGGTATTATGGAGTTGCTGGATCTCCTGGCGCATTTCAACCCGCAGAGCGGCGTCAAGGTTGGAAAGGGGTTCGTCAAACAGGAACAGCGCGGGCTGCTGGACAATAGAACGACCTATCGCCACGCGCTGGCGCTGGCCGCCGGAGAGGTGTTGCGGAAGCCTGTCGAGCAGCTCGTCCAGCCTGAGCATGTTGGCGGCATGGGTGATGCGCTGCGCAATGTCGGCCTCCGGGGTGCGGATATTGCGTAAGCCAAAGGCGAGGTTCTCCCGTACGGTCATATGCGGATAAAGTGCATAGGACTGGAAAACCATCGACAAGCTCCGCTTGCCCGCCGCCAGGTGGGTGACATCCTCATTGCCCATCATCAGCATGCCACTGTCTGGCGCCTCTAATCCCGCGATCATGCGCAGCAGCGTCGATTTCCCGCACCCGGAGGGGCCCACAAGAACGATAAATTCTCCTGATGCTATCTCCAGTGACAGATCCGCCACGATGACGTTTTTATCGTACTTTTTATGAATATGTCGTAATGAAAGGGCGGTCATAATGTCTCCTGAGCCCCTTGCAGGGCAGAAATCAGCATCAGCACTTCATGAGTTTTATGGACAAGCAGAGCGGTATCTCCCCGCGCTTCAACATTAAGGCGAACCAGCGGCTCGGTGTTTGAGGCGCGGAGGTTAAAACGCCAGTCTGTGAAGGACAGGCTCAGGCCGTCGCAGTTGTCGCGTTCGCATGCGACCGGGGCATAGTGCGCGGCGACGTCATTGAGGAGTGCGGCGGGCTCGTTGACCGTCAGGTTGATTTCACCAGACACCGGATAGCGGGCCTGTGCGTGACGCATAAGATGAGAGAGCGGCTGCGCGTCTGCGCCCAGGATCTGGAGCATCAGGATCAGCGGGATCATGCCGCTATCGCAGTAGCCAAAATCGCGAAAATAGTGATGGCCACTCATCTCGCCGCCGTAAATGGCATTTTCCCTTCGCATCCGGGCTTTCAGGAAGGCATGCCCGGTTTTACTCACGATTGCGCTACCGCCGCAACGGGCGACCGTGTCGAGCGTGTTCCAGATTAAGCGGGGATCAAGAATGATGCGGCTGCCGGGATAGCGTCGCAGAAAATGTTCGGCAAACAGCCCCACGAGATAATAGTTCTCAACGTAATCCCCGCGCTCGTCGAAGAAAAAGCAACGATCGAAATCGCCATCCCAGGCGATGCCAGCATCGGCGTGATGTTCGATGACGGCCAGTCGGGTGCTTTGCCGGTTTTCAGGCAGCATCGGGTTAGGTACGCCAGCGGGAAAGCGGCCATCTGGCTGGTGGTGAATACGGATAAACTCGACCGGTACACCGGCACGCTTTAAGCCCTCATCAAGCGCATCTAGCGCCGGACCTGCGGTGCCGTGCCCGGCGTTGACCACCAGGCGTAACGTTCGCGTTGGGGACGTAGTGATGAATCGCAGCAGAGCGTTCACCCAGGCCGGGCGATTGTCGAAGGGAAAAATGCCCCCACGACGCACGCAGGGTGGAAAGCGGTTCTGTTCTGCCAGCGCTTTGATCTCCAGCAGACCGTTGTCATTACTGATCGGGCGCGCCTCAAGGCCAACCAGCTTAAAGCCGTTGTAATGGGCGGGATTGTGGCTCGCCGTCACCTGGATCCCTCCGTCTGCCCGCAATTCCCGGGTGGCGAAATAGACCTCTTCCGTACCGGTCATGCCCAGGTCGATAACATCGACGCCGCCTGCGGTAAGCCCGTCGATCAGGGCCGTTTTTAGCGCCCCCGAGCTGAGGCGGACATCAGCGCCTACTACCACGCGCCGGGGATGCAGCCAGACGGCGTACGCCCTTCCGATGCGACGCGCAATGTCAGGGGTGAGATTGACGTCAACTTCGCCACGAATGTCATAGGTTTTAAAACACGTTAGTTCATCCATAGTTCACTCTTATCTTAAGCAGGGTAATCTCATGCCGTATCACGCTCGATAAGCCGGTGTTCCAGCGCAACGTGGGTGACGGGGCTATTGTTCAGAAGCAGATCAACCGCGATTTCACCTTTACGTTCGGCATCCTGCGCGATGGTGGTAAGTCCAGGCCCGTTATACTGCCGGGCGGTATTGTCGAATCCGGTAATGGCGACCCGGCCAGGTATAGCAAGATGCTGTCGCTGGCAATAATTCACCGCGCCGATGGCAAAACGATCGGATAAGCAGATCAGCGCCGTGATCTCAGGGTGTGCCGTCAGCAATGCTTCCGCTGCCCGTTCGCCGTGTGGCTCATCGTGATGGGTTTCACACAGCCAGCAGTCACTGAGCCTAATACCGTGCTCTTGAAACGCGTCGCGGCAGGCATTCACGCGGGTCAGCATGAGTTGGTTATCCCCCGTCACGCGGTGCGTCAGAGGCCGCATCCCGCGCGCGTTCGGGTGAGACGGGAAGGCAATAATGCCGAAATGGCGATGACCCTTTTGTATCAGGTAGTGGGTGATATCACGCATGGCGCGTGTGTTATCCACCGACACGCTGCTGAACTGCGGAAGCTGAAAATCGAGCGTCACCACAGGCAGATTGCGGGCCAGGGTTTGTTGAATAATGGCGGCGCTGTTATGCGTGGCGTTGAGAATATACCCGTCCACCAGGGTAGTGAGCGATGAAGGCCCTTTTTGAAGCGGTATCAGCACCAGATTAATATTACGGTCTTCGCAGCGGGTCGCGACGCCGCGCATCAGGCTGACGTCATGCGGATCGATAAAAACATAGCTCATGGCATCGTTAAAAATGACGCCTATGGCCCCGGATTTTCCGGTGCGTAAAGCCCGGGCGAGTTTATCCGGCCCCTGAAATCCAACCTGACGGGCGTACCCAAGTATCTTTTCACGTAATTCAGCAGACAGCTTTTCGGGATTATTCCACGCGTTAGATACCGTGGTATGTGAAATACCCATCTCCGCTGCCAGCGATTTAATCGTCACGTTTTTATTCTTTCTTTTGCTAAATGAATTAGGCATTTTATATTCACGTAAATTATTTATGAGGCGTAATTAAATAAATAATAGCGGCTGAGTTTATCGTTAAAAATAAATAGTTTTGTGATTTGTTTAACGTTAAACATAAAAAAGGGGTGTTAGCTTACGCACCATTCACAGAGTGCAGCAGTGAGCTATTAACACTTATCGACATCAGGGAGATATAACGTGAGAGTTGCAGAAGCAGCAAAATTAATAGCATCGGTAATATTCCTCTTTTTTCTTACCGGTTGCGGGCCTGATGATAAAAAAGAGACACAATCCGGGGCGCGTGAAACAATCAAAATGTGGGTCACACCCACCGTCAATGAAGAAGCTTTCTGGAGTAAAATAGTGGCGGAATGGAATAAAGACCCTGCCCATATGCCCGTCGAATTTACCGCTATTCCTGCCGCAAACAGTTCAGAAGAAGCGATAATGAACGCGCTGGCATCAGGGACTGAACCGGATATTTCAACCAATATATTTATTGGTTTTGCCAGCCAGCTTGTTGATGTCGGGCAGATAGAAGATCTCTCCAGAATGCCGGGTTTTCAGGAAACGATTCAGAAACGGCAAATGGCTTCTCTGCTGTCAGCCTGGGAATTAAACGGCAAACAAACGGTACTGCCGGTATATATCAACCCAATTGTCTGGTGGTGGCGCGGTGATTTACTGAAGCAATACGGTTTTGATCGGGTACCGGTTAGCTACGATGAACTTTACGCGCTGGCGAAGCGTCGGGCGGCGGATAATCACGGCTATGTGATACAGCTTACGGCAGGTAAAAACTGGTGGGAACGCTGGTTCGACTTCATTCCGCTGTTCTACGCCCAGAGCCACGGCAAGCCGTATCTGGTCGACAAAAAACCTGCGCTGACCACGCCTGCTGGCGAGGCCGTGCTGACCTTCATGGGCAACGTTTTTAACAATAAGTGGAGCAGCTACGACTTCACCTCTGCCGAGGATCCGCTCGCAACGGGGCAGGTTATCGCCTCAGCGCGCGGACCGTGGGATTTAGCCCGCTATCGCAAGCAGTATCCGGACATATTAAAAACGATTCAGATCGGTCCGATGCTGACCGAGACGGGCATTGAACACCCCTATACGTTCGGCGACAGCAAAGGTCTGGTGATCTTCAGTTCCAGTAAGCGAAAGGCGCAGGCCTGGCAGTTTATGCAGTGGGTCTTCAGTAACCCTGAACATGACCGGCTGTGGCTTGAGTTGACAGGGATGCCGCCCGCCCGCGCGGATTTAATGAGTAATCCGATCTTTGTCAGTTACTTCAAACAAAATCCGCTAGAGAAACAGATCGCCTCGTGGGTGGACGTCGCGCTTCCTCCTGCAGCAACAAACCAGACGACAGAAATACAGCGCAGCATGACGCAGATGCTTGAGCGCGTGATATTCAAAACCAGTACGCCTGCCGACGCGCTGAAACAATCTCAGCAGGAAATCAGCGCCCTCACGGGCCAGTAGGGGGCATGATGGCTGGATATGAATCCCGAACCGGAGGCCTGCTGGCCTCCACCTGGATTGGCTATTCGCTGCTATTCTGGTTCTACCCCCTTGCCTGGCTG
Source organism: Enterobacter cloacae complex sp. HYC080_NIDB (assembly GCF_056673325.1). NCBI lineage: Bacteria > Pseudomonadati > Pseudomonadota > Gammaproteobacteria > Enterobacterales > Enterobacteriaceae > Enterobacter > Enterobacter cloacae complex sp. HYC080_NIDB. Next base: position 215,159 of record NZ_CP114212.1, read on the forward strand.
GTGGTGCTGAGCGTGACCCGCTGGCAGTTTATCGGCGCACCGCAATTTACCGGTTTGCAGAATATTATTGGCGTACTGCACGATGCATTATTCTGGACATCCATGTGGAACATTTGCCGCTTTTTAATGTGGTATGTCCCGATCGTGTTTATTACCGCGCTGCTTTTTGCTGCCGGATTACGCAGGATTAACTATGGCCGGGGGTTTATCGCCTTAAGCTTTTTACTGGCAAATATCTCGTCAGGGGTGGCGTACTCAATTGTCTTTTCCCGTCTTTTTAATGAGTATGGCCCGGTTAACCGCTTATTGTCTGCGTGGTTTGGGATTTCCGTGCCGTGGTTTACCAACCCTGACTGCGCCATGCTATCCATTGCGCTTATCGTGACCTGGAAATTTGTCGGTTATTACGGATTAATTCTCTATTCCGGCATGCAGGCTATTCCATCGGATATTTATAGTGCGGCTATTCTCGATAAAACCGGGCGTTTTCAGAAAGGTTGGGCAATAACGCTGCCGATGATGAATCCGCAAATTGTGATGGTGATGGTGCTGGCTATTACGGTGGCATTCAGTATTTTTACAGAGCCCTATTTAATTACCGGTGGGGGGCCACTAAACAGTACTACCAGTCCCATGGTGGTCATGTACGAAGCCGCGTTTCAAAATATGAAACCTACCTGGGCTGCTGCCATGTCGATTATCGTCGCTGCCTGCAGTTTCCTGATGATCTGGCTATTTCGTCGGTTATTCGAAAAACACATTGAGATTGTATGAATGAAAAAACTCACGCCCCTGAGCCTGCTAATTCATGCGCTGATGTTTATTCTGGCGTTAAGCTGGCTCTATCCGTTTGTCTGGATGGTCGTGTCATCCCTGAAGCCTACAGCACAGATTTATACCACGGATCTCTTTTCGGGCACGCTGACGCTCGAAAATTACACTTTCCTTTTCGATAACAGCAACCGGGCCGATAAGCCGTTTCTGCGCACGCTGTTTAACTCGCTTTTCGTCTCTGTCACCGTGACCGCGAGCGTGACCGTCACCTCCATGCTGGTGGGGTATGCGCTGGCAAAAACGGAATTCTGGGGCAAAAACGCTTTCCGTAATCTGTTGATTGTGCAGATGGTTTTCCCGGTTTTCATGTTCATCATTCCACAGTTTGTGCTGATGCGTGAGCTCGGGCTGATCAACCGTTACAGCGCCATGATCCTGCCTTATGCAATGAGTGCCTGGGGGATCTTTATGGTGTCTCAGAGCTTCAAGGGTACGCCCAACGATTACCTGTACGCCGCGCGTCTGGATCATGCCAGCCTGTGGGCCATTCTGCGGCACGTCATGATGCCGCTGAACAAGTCCATTCTGGCGATCGTGGCGCTATTTACCTTCTCAAGCTCGTGGGACAACTTCCTCTGGCCGCTGATTGTCATGCGCGATGCCGACAAAATGCCGTTTTCGGTGCTGCTGGCCACCTTCAGTAAATCCTACGGCGTTTATCTGGGGCCAGTGATGGCGGGAGCCGTGGTGCAAATGCTGCCGGTCATCGTGTTGTTTATCCTGTTCCGGAAATATTTCCTGCAGGGCATGTCGTTATCACTGAAATAAGGAATGTACGGTGAACAAACAACCCTGGTGGCAGGCCTGTACCTGTTACCAAATTTATCTGCCGTCGTTTTGCGATGGTAACGGTGACGGGCTGGGTGATTTCCCCGGCCTGCTCTCAAAAGTGGATTACCTGAGCGCGTTAGGCATCGGTGCCATCTGGATCACGCCGTTTTACCCCTCTCCTCTGGTGGATAACGGGTATGACATTAGTGATTACTGCGCCGTCGACCCACGATTCGGCACGCTGACCGATTTTCGCGACGTCGTTCATCGCTGCCATGAAAAGGGGATCCGGGTCATTATCGATCTGGTGCTTAATCATGTCTCTTCGCTGCATCCGTGGTTTCAGGATGCCTGGAATAATCCCGCAAGCCGCTATCGGGACTATTTTCTTTTCAGCGCGCACCCTAACAACTGGGAGTCATTTTTTTCCGGCAGCGCCTGGAGCCCGGAGCCGGACACCGGCGAGTTTTACTACCATAAATTCGCGCCTGAGCAGGTCGATCTTAACTGGGCGAACCCCGCGGTAGAGCAGGAAATGCTTCAGGTCATTGATTTCTGGCAGGCTCAGGGCGTGGATGGCTTCCGCTTCGACGTGATTAATTTCCTCAGCACGCGCGGCATCGGGCCTGACAATCCGGAGAAAGCGGGAGTACAGCAGCATGAGCATGACGTGAACCAGCCGGGGCTCATCGGCACGCTGCAGCGCGTATGCCAACATGCCAGGCAGCAAGGGGATGTTTTCCTGATCGGCGAAATCGGCAGCGAGGAGAGGGAGACCCTGGCCCGTTATCAGGCCCCGTCGCTGATGGACGTGGTCTTTAACTTCAATATTGGCAGCCAGAAAACCTTCGATGCGGCACGCCTGTGCGACGAGATTAACGCCACGCTGACGCTGCAGTCTGGCCTGCCGACGCTATTCTTTTCCAGCCACGATATGCCGCGCATGATTAGCCGCTTTGGTGAAGGCCCGCATGACGCCGCCCGGGCGTTGGCCGTTCTGGCGCTACAGCTGACCGTGCGCGGCGTACCGTTTATTTTTCAGGGTGACGAGTTGGGGATGCCCGACTATGTGCCTCAGACGGTCGGGCAGATTTTTGATATTCAGGGAAAAACCTTCTACGACACGGCCATGCGGCAGGGGTGCAGTGCCGCCGACGCGCTGGCGCAGGCCATTGAACATTCACGGGATGGGTCCCGTGCCCCCTTCCTCTGGTGCGACGCACCGTTTGCGGGCTTTTCCACCTCCACGCCGTGGATGCCCGTCAGCCAGGACTATCCCTTGCTCAATGCCGAACATCAGATATCGACGCCCGGCTCGTTGTGGCGTCAGTACCAGACCTTCATTGCGCTTCGGGCCGCCATCGGGGCGCTACAGCATGGGGAGTGCAGCCTACTGAAGCGCCATAAGGCGTGCGTCTGGTTTACCCGAACAACGGCGCAGGAACAGGTCTGGGTGGCCGTGAATTTTGGCCAGCCGGTACAAAACCCATTGTGGGCCATTGAAGCGGATGTCCTGTACGGCCAAAACGCGCAGCAGCTGGATAAAAATCAAATTCTGATAAAAAGGAGTGTATATGAACAGACACGGTAAGAATCCGTTGATCACCCCGAGCGGCGTGGTGCCTTCTCTGCCAGGACGGAAAGTGGAGTGCGTCTTTAACGCCGGGGTAACGGAGTATCATGGGGAGATTATCCTGCTGCTTCGGGTTGCCGAGAGCGTGATAAATGATGACCCACAGAAGATCGTCGTTCCGCTTCTGGTGCAGCAGTCCGGCGGCTGGCAGGCGGCAACAAAAACGTTCGAACGCAACGACCCGCGCTATGATTTTAGCGACCCGCGTACCATTGTGCTGAAAAGCGACCCGGCTCAGGTCTGGCTGACGTCAATGTCCCACCTGCGCCTGGCGCGAAGCCAGGACGGTGTAAATTTCACCATCGATCAACAGCCGTTTATTACCGCCGACAGCCGCTATGAGGAATTTGGCTGTGAAGATGCGCGTATCACCCTGATTGACGATGTCTGGTACATCAATTACTCCGCCGTGTCATCGCTGGGTATCTCCACCGCGCTGGCGACCACCGTTGATTTTATCTCCTTCGACAAGAAAGGGCTGATTTTCTGCCCTGATAACCGCGACGTCTGTTTCTTCCCGGAGAAGGTTGGCGGATCCTTCCGGGCGCTTACCCGGCCCGCGCCCAGCCATTTCGGCCACCCGGAAATCTGGATCTGCGAATCGCCCGATATGCTGCACTGGGGAAACCACCGGCATCTGCTGGGACGCTCGGGAGACGAATGGGATGCGCTGAAGTCGGGTGGCGGCGCGCCGCTGATCAAGACCGCGCGCGGCTGGCTGGAGATTTATCACGGCGTTGACGCTAGCCAGCGTTATTGCCTGGGCGCTCTGCTTCTGGATCTTGAGGATCCGCTCACCCTCATCGCCAAATCTTCCGTACCGCTGCTGGAGCCGAGCGCGCCCTATGAGCGTGAAGGCTTTTTCGGTAACGTCGTCTTTACCTGCGGGGCGCTGGTGCGTAATGACACGTTGCATATCTGGTATGGTGCGGCGGATGAGCGTATCGCCCTGGCCACGCTGCCGATGGACGAGCTGTGGAAACATCTGGGCCTGGAGTAAGCCCTGACGCAGCCCCGACTTTCGCCGGGGCTGCGAAGTGTTTATTTCTTCCCGCCGTACTGGCTAAACCACGCCAGCATTCTCTGCCAGCCATCTTTCGCCGATTCCGCGTGATAACTCGGACGGTAATCTGCGTTAAACGCATGTCCGGCATCCGGATACACCACAATCTCCGCATTGGCATTGGCTGCCCGTAGCGCATGGCGCATGGTTTCTACCGAATCAAGCGAAATACCGGTGTCCTGGCCGCCATACAGACCCAGCACCGGGGCATTGAGCTCAGTGGCGATGTCCACCGGATGTTTTGGCGAATTCAGCGTTTTCTCGCCCACCAGTTTGCCATACCAGGCGACAGCCGCTTTGAGCTGCGGATTGTGTGCGGCATACAGCCAGCTAATGCGTCCGCCCCAGCAGAAGCCGGTGACCATCAGACGGTGCGGGTCGCCGCCGTTACGCGCCGCCCAGCTGGCAACGTGGTCGAGATCGGCCAGCACCTGCGCGTCCGGGACTTTGCTGACCAGATTGCTGAACAGCGTTGGAATATCGCTATAGTCGTTCGGATCGCCCTGACGGAAGTAGAGTTCTGGCGCAACGGCCAGATATCCTTCAAGTGCCAGGCGACGGCAGAGGTCTCGAATATGTTCGTGAACCCCAAAAATCTCCTGAACCACAATCACGATGGGCAGCGGACCGTCTGCCGATTTTGGTCGTGCGTGCCAGGCAGGCATATTCTCCCCCTGAGAGGGAATGGAGGTCTCTCCCGCCGTAATGGCCTCTTCTGAGGTTGAAACGATGGTTGAAGCAAGCGGTGCCGCAGCAGGTGCAAAACCGGTTTTTTCAGTCATGGCATTCTCCGTACCAATGAGTTAGCGCAAAGGTAAATATAGACACCAGGTTAACAACTCACAGTGCCTTAAACGGTCTATCTTTTGTGCAGCACCTGACGATATAACTTGTTAATGTGATGTGAATCACTTTTTGTTGGAAATTCACTGCAATCATTTTCATTCATGGTGAGATGCATCACGAAATTATGCTTACTGCTTCTGTAAAGTACCGTTTTACTTCTTCTGACTAACCGACCCACAGAGGAGTCACCTATGTCTAAGTCTGATGTTTTTCATCTCGGCCTCACTAAAAATGATTTACAAGGGGCTACGCTCGCTATCGTCCCTGGCGACCCTGAGCGTGTGGAAAAGATCGCCGCGCTGATGGATAAGCCGGTCAAACTGGCTGCCCATCGTGAATTCACCACCTGGCGTGCAGAGCTGGATGGCAAAGCGGTGATTGTGTGCTCCACCGGTATCGGCGGTCCGTCTACCTCTATTGCTGTTGAAGAGCTGGCGCAGCTGGGCATTCGTACTTTCCTGCGTATCGGCACGACCGGCGCGATTCAGCCGCACATCAACGTGGGCGACGTACTGGTGACGACGGCATCCGTTCGTCTGGACGGGGCAAGCCTGCACTTTGCGCCTATGGAATTCCCGGCAGTGGCTGACTTCGAATGCACCACGGCGCTGGTTGAAGCCGCGAAGTCCGTGGGCGCGACCACCCACGTTGGCGTAACCGCCTCTTCCGACACCTTCTACCCGGGCCAGGAGCGCTACGACACCTTCTCTGGCCGCGTTGTGAGCCGTTTCAAAGGCTCAATGGAAGAGTGGCAGTCCATGGGCGTAATGAACTACGAAATGGAATCCGCGACGCTGCTGACCATGTGTGCAAGCCAGGGTCTGCGTGCCGGTATGGTGGCGGGCGTTATCGTCAACCGTACTCAGCAGGAGATCCCGAACGCCGAAACCATGAAGCAGACCGAAAGTCATGCGGTGAAAATTGTGGTGGAAGCGGCTCGTCGCCTGATCTAGCCCTCTCTTCTCAAATCAAAGGCCGACGCGTTCGGCCTTTATTTTTTGCGTAGCGCCTCGCAGGAAAACCCTTTCAAACTGGACGTTTATACAGCACAATTCTATTTTGTGCGGGTAATACGTTGATGCAGGGGGCATTGTGGATATCTCAATCCTGATTTATGCGGTGATTGCGCTGGCGGGCGTTGCGATAGGCTGGCTGATTTCCAGCTACCAGCATGCGCAGCAGAAGGCCGATCAGCTGGCGGAGCGCGAAGAGATCGTCGCCGAGCTCAGCGCGGTAAAGCAACAGCTTGCGCTAAGTGACCACTGGCGCGACGAGTGCGAGCTGCTCAATAACGAACTGCGCAACCTGCGTGATATCAACACGTCGCTGGAGGCCGATCTCCGCGAAGTGACTACCCGCCTCGAATCCACGCAGCTGCATGCGGAAGACAAAATCCGTCAGATGATTAACAGCGAGCAGCGCCTCAGCGAGCAGTTTGAGAATCTCGCCAACCGCATTTTCGAACACAGCAACCGCCGCGTTGACGAACAGAATCGCCAGAGTCTGAACAGCCTGCTGACGCCGCTGCGTGAACAGCTGGACGGTTTTCGCCGTCAGGTGCAGGACAGCTTTGGACAGGAAGCCCGCGAGCGGCACACGCTGGCGCACGAGATTCGTAATCTTCAGCAGTTGAATGCGCAAATGGCGCAGGAGGCGGTCAACCTCACTCGGGCGCTAAAAGGGGATAACAAAACCCAGGGTAACTGGGGAGAAGTGGTGCTCACCCGCGTGCTGGAGGCCTCTGGCCTGCGCGAGGGGTATGAATACGAAACGCAGGTAAGTATCGAAAACGATGCCCGCTCGCGGATGCAGCCAGACGTCATTGTGCGTCTGCCGCAGGGGAAAGATGTGGTGATCGACGCCAAAATGACGCTGGTGGCGTATGAGCGTTACTTTAATGCGGAAGACGACTACACGCGCGAGTCGGCGCTGCAGGAGCATATTGCCTCCGTGCGTAACCATATCCGACTGCTGGGCAGAAAAGATTATCAGCAGCTTCCGGGGCTGCGCTCGCTGGACTATGTGCTGATGTTTATTCCGGTCGAACCGGCGTTCCTGCTGGCCCTCGACAGACAGCCCGAACTGATCACCGAAGCGCTCAAAAATAATATTATGCTGGTGAGCCCCACCACCCTGCTGGTGGCATTACGTACCATTGCTAACCTGTGGCGCTATGAGCACCAGAGCCGCAATGCACAGAAGATTGCCGAGCGTGCCAGCAAGCTGTATGACAAAATGCGCCTCTTCGTGGACGATATGTCCTCGGTCGGGCAAAGCCTGGACCGTGCGCAGGATAACTACCGTCAGGCGATGAAAAAACTCGCCTCCGGGCGGGGCAACCTGCTTGCTCAGGCTGAAGCATTCCGCGGCTTGGGGGTGGAGGTCAAACGCGAGATTAATCCGGAACTGGTGGAGCAGGCCACGGCGCAAGACGAAGAGTTCCGTCTGCGTGAAGGCGCAGATGAGCAAAAGACCCCCAGCGAAGACAACGAGTTAACGACGGATTTATCGTCTGACGAGCCGCCGACACGTTTCTATCACGGCGGTTGAATCGTAGGGCAAACGCGCCCAATCTGTTACACTTCACGAACATTTGACTGATTAGCAGGCTCTGAGATGGTTGACGATTCACAAGACACGACGCACTTTGGCTTTCAGACTGTCGCCAAAGCGCAGAAAGCTGACATGGTGGCCCACGTATTTCATTCCGTGGCGGCGAAGTACGATGTGATGAATGACTTGATGTCGTTCGGCATTCATCGCTTGTGGAAACGCTTCACCATTGACTGCAGCGGTGTGCGCCGTGGACAAACCGTGCTGGATTTAGCCGGTGGAACAGGCGATCTGACGGCGAAGTTTTCCCGTCTGGTGGGTGAAACTGGCCGCGTTGTTCTGGCCGATATCAATGACTCCATGCTGAAAATGGGACGCGAAAAGTTGCGTAACATCGGCGTGGTGGGCAATGTGGAATACGTGCAGGCAAACGCCGAAGCGCTGCCATTCCCGGATAATACCTTTGACTGCATCACGATCTCCTTCGGCCTGCGTAACGTCACCGACAAAGAAAAAGCGCTGCGCTCCATGTACCGTGTACTGAAGCCGGGTGGACGTCTGCTGGTGCTCGAGTTCTCTAAACCGATCATTGAGCCGCTGAGCAAAGCCTACGACGCCTATTCCTTCCACGTGCTGCCGCGTATCGGTGAACTGGTGGCGAACGACGCGGAGAGCTACCGCTATCTGGCGGAGTCCATTCGCATGCACCCGGATCAGGACACCCTAAAAGCCATGATGCAGGATGCGGAATTTGAGAACGTTGAATACTTCAACATGACGGCGGGTGTCGTTGCGCTGCATCGCGGTTACAAATTCTGAGTGGAGGTGTCCCGTGCCCTTTAAACCCTTAGTCACCGCAGGCATCGAGAATGTGCTCAATGCCTTCCTGTATCGCGCGCCGGCGCTAAAAGCTGCACGTCAGCGACTTAACGGGAAGGTCCTGCGCATTGTATTAAAAGAGTTCTCAACGCCGCTCGTGCTGGTCTTCAGTGAACGCCAGCTCGATGTTCTGGGTGAGTGGGAAGGCGAGGCGGATTGCTCGGTCATTACCCATATGAGCGTGCTGCCAAAACTGCGCGATCGCCAGCAACTGACGGCGCTTATCCGCAGCGGTGAGCTGGAAGTGGAGGGCGACATCCAGGTCGTACAAAACTTCGTTGCGCTCAGCGATCTGGCGGAGTTTGACCCGGCAGAACTGCTCGCGCCTTTTATTGGTGACATCGCCGCTGAAGGGATCGGGAAAGCTATTCATGGCGGCACGGCGTTCTTGCGCAAAAATCTGCAACGGCAGCAGCGCTATGCCGCAGAAGTCCTGACTGAAGAGTGGCGCATGGCCCCCGGTCCGCTGGAAGTGGCATGGTTTGCGGAAGAAACCGCTGCTGTTGAACGTGCGGTTGATGCATTAACCAAACGGCTGGAAAAACTGGAGGGCAAATGACGCCTGGTGAAATTCGGCGCCTCTATTTTATCGTCCACACCTTTTTGAGTTACGGGCTCGATGAGCTTATCCCCAAAATGCGTATCACGCTGCCGCTTAGAATCTGGCGGCGGATGTTGTTCTGGATGCCTAATCGTCATAAAGGTCAGCCGCTGGGTGAACGTCTGCGTCTGGCGCTGCAGGAGCTTGGCCCGGTATGGATTAAGTTCGGACAGATGCTCTCAACCCGCCGCGATCTCTTCCCGCCTCATATTGCCGATGAACTGGCAATGCTGCAGGACCGTGTCGCCCCGTTTGACGGGGTGAGGGCGAAGAAACAGATCGAAGAGGCAATGGGTAATCTTCCCGTTGAAACCTGGTTTGACGATTTCGAAATAGCCCCGCTGGCGTCGGCGTCTATTGCTCAGGTGCATACCGCGCGTCTGAAAGAGAACGGCAAAGAGGTGGTGATCAAGGTGATCCGCCCGGATATCCTGCCGGTCATCAAAGCTGACATGAAGCTGATTTATCGTCTGGCGCGCTGGGTGCCACGTTTGTTACCTGATGGCCGTCGTCTGCGTCCGATGGAAGTGGTGCGGGAATACGAAAAAACGCTGATTGATGAGCTTAACCTGCTGCGCGAGTCGGCAAACGCCATTCAGCTGCGTCGTAATTTTGAAAACAGCCCGATGCTTTATGTGCCTGAGGTCTATTCAGACTACTGCAGTCAGAACATGATGGTCATGGAGCGCATCTACGGTATTCCGGTTTCGGATGTGGCGGCGCTGGAGAAGCAGGGAACGAACATGAAGCTGCTGGCCGAACGTGGCGTTCAGGTCTTCTTTACTCAGGTGTTCCGCGACAGCTTTTTCCATGCGGATATGCACCCGGGCAATATTTTTGTGAGCTACGAGCATCCTGAGGATCCGAAGTATATCGGTATCGACTGCGGGATTGTGGGGTCGCTGAATAAAGAAGATAAGCGTTATCTGGCCGAGAACTTTATCGCGTTCTTCAACCGTGACTACCGTAAGGTGGCTGAGCTGCACGTTGACTCCGGCTGGGTTCCGCCGGACACCAACGTCGAAGAGTTTGAGTTTGCTATTCGTACCGTCTGCGAGCCGATTTTTGAAAAGCCGCTGGCAGAAATCTCCTTCGGGCACGTGCTGTTAAACCTGTTTAATACGGCTCGCCGCTTTAATATGGAAGTTCAGCCGCAATTAGTTTTACTTCAGAAAACATTACTTTACGTTGAGGGTGTAGGTCGCCAACTCTATCCTCAGTTAGACTTGTGGAAGACGGCTAAACCGTTCCTGGAATCCTGGATTAAGGATCAGGTAGGTTTTCCAGCGCTGGTGCGCTCATTGAAAGAGAAAGGCCCGTTCTGGATTGAAAAAATGCCCGAAATTCCTGAACTGGTTTACGACAGTTTGCGTCAGAGCAAGAACCTTCAGCACAGCATGGATAAAATCGCCCGCGAGCTTCAGTCCAGTCGCGTGCGCCAGGGACAATCACGCTATCTCTTTGGGATTGGTGCAACGCTGCTGTTGAGCGGTACGTTGCTGCTAATCAATCGTCCGGACTGGCAGATGATGCCCGCCTGGCTGATGGCTGGCGGGGTTGTTGTCTGGCTAGCCGGATGGAGAAAAACGCGCTGAGTTTGCGTCGCCATCGACGGGTCGCATACGTATAATGCGACTTGACCAATTAATCATCTATTCCTGAGGAATTTGTATGGGTGGTATCAGTATCTGGCAATTAGTCATTATTGCCGTCATCGTCGTGCTGCTGTTTGGCACTAAAAAGCTCGGTTCTATCGGTTCCGATCTGGGCGCGTCTATCAAAGGCTTCAAGAAAGCAATGAGCGATGATGAGAACAAGCAGGATAAAGCCAGCCAGGATGCTGATTTTACTGCGAAATCCATCTCCGATAAGCAAGAAGAAGCCAAAAAAGAAGACGCCAAAAGCCACGATAAAGAGCAGGTGTAAGTCGTGTTCGACATTGGTTTTAGTGAGCTGCTGCTGGTCTTTGTGATTGGCCTGATCGTGCTGGGCCCGCAGCGTCTGCCCGTGGCGGTGAAAACCGTTGTGGGCTGGGTGCGTGCGCTGAGATCGCTGGCATCGACCGTTCAGAATGAGCTGGCACAGGAACTTAAGCTCCAGGAGTTTCAGGAAAGCCTGAAAAAGGTCGAGAAGGCGAGCATGGATAACCTGACGCCGGAACTGAAAGCCTCAATGGATGAACTGCGCGAAGCGGCGGAATCCATGAAGCGCTCTTACAGCGTTAACGATCCTGAAAAAGCGAGCGATGAAGCGAACACCATTCATAACCCGGTGGTGAAGGACAGCGAAGCGCAACGTGAGGGCGTGACGCCAGCGAGTGCTGAGCACCAGGCCGCCGCGCCAGAACAGACGCCGCAGGAAACCGAAGTGAAAAAACAGGCGCAGCCGAAAGACCCCACGATAAAAGTGGCGGAAGCGAAACCCGTCGCGCCTGTTTCCGAATCATCCCCCTCGTCGAGTGATAAAGCGTAACCATGGCAGTAGATGATACTCAACCGCTTATTACGCACCTTATTGAGCTGCGTAAGCGCCTGTTAAACTGCATTATTGCGGTTCTGGTGATATTCCTGTGCCTGGTCTATTTCGCCAACGATATCTATCAGGTGGTCTCTGCACCGCTGATTAAGCAGATGCCGCTGGGGGCAACGATGATTGCAACAGATGTTGCCTCACCGTTCTTTACCCCTATTAAGCTCACCTTTTGGGTGTCGTTGATTGCGTCTGCACCCGTCATCCTTTATCAGGTATGGGCGTTTGTGGCGCCAGCGCTGTATAAACACGAACGTAAACTGGTGATCCCGCTGCTGGTCTCCAGCTCGTTGCTGTTCTATATCGGTATGGCGTTTGCCTACTTCGTTGTCTTCCCGCTGGCCTTTGGCTTCCTGACGCATACCGCGCCGGAAGGGGTGCAGGTGTCGACAGATATCGCCAGCTATCTCAGCTTCGTCATGGCGCTGTTTATGGCGTTTGGCGTGGCATTTGAAGTGCCGGTCGCCATTGTGCTGCTTTGCTGGGTTGGGGTAACCACCCCTGAAGACCTGCGTAAAAAGCGTCCGTATATCCTGGTAGGTGCATTTGTGGTCGGCATGCTGCTCACGCCGCCGGATGTTTTCTCGCAGACGTTACTGGCCATACCGATGTATTGCCTCTTTGAGGTTGGCGTATTCTTCTCGCGTTTCTACGTGGGTAAAGGACGCCGATCGGACGATGAAGACGATGCGTCTGAAAAGACCACTGAAGAGTAAAACCAGCCGCCCGTCAGGGCGGTTGTTATATGGGGATTCGCATGTTTGATATCGGACTCAACCTGACCAGCTCGCAGTTTGCAAAAGATCGCGATGACGTTGTTGCGCGTGCTTTTGACGCCGGCGTTAAAGGACTCCTGCTGACCGGAACTAACCTTCATGAGAGCGAGCAGGCGCAGCTTCTGGCGCAACGTTATCAACACTGCTGGTCAACCGCAGGCATCCACCCTCATGACAGTAGCCAGTGGACCGAGGAGAGCGCACAAATCCTTTACAGGCTGGCGAAAACCGCTGAGGTGGTGGCCATTGGTGAGTGTGGGCTCGATTTTAACCGCAACTTCTCCACGCCTGACGAACAGGAAAAGGCATTCACTGCCCAGCTTGCTCTGGCGGCAGAGCTTGAAATGCCCGTCTTTATGCATTGCCGCGACGCGCACGAACGTTTTCTCGCGCTTCTGGATCCCTGGCTGGATAAACTCCCTGGCGCGGTGCTGCACTGCTTCACCGGTTCAAGGCAGGAGGCGCAGGAGTGCCTGGCGCGCGGGCTATTTCTCGGCATTACCGGCTGGGTTTGTGATGAGCGCCGCGGGCTTGAGCTACGCGAGCTGTTACCGTTGATTCCGGCCGACCGTTTGCTTATTGAGACCGATGCGCCTTATCTGCTGCCGAGAGATATGACGCCCAAACCGTCATCGCGGCGAAATGAGCCTGCATACCTGGGGCACATTGTTGAGTGCGTGGCGCGATGGCGTGGAGACGATCCGCACTGGCTTTCTGCGCAGACGGATGACAACGTGCGCCATCTCTTCAGGATCAGTTTTTAAACTTTACGGAAGTCGGTATTTTTGACGCTCTGCAACACCTGCTTGTTCAGCAGGTTGAGCAACAACATGGAGCGTGCTTCACCGTCCGGCTCGGCGAAAATTGCCTGCAGGCCTTCGAATGCACCTTCCGTAATGACGACGTTATCACCCGCGTAAGGGGTTTCCGGGTCGGTGATCCCTTCGGGCTGTTGATACACCGAAAGCTGATGAATGACCGTCGACGGAACGGTGGCCGGGTGGGCGCCAAAACGAACGAAGTGGCTGACGCCGCGCGTTGCGCTGATGGTGGTGGTGTGGATCACCTCAGGGTCGAACTCCACGAACAGGTAGTTCGGGAATAACGGCTCACTGACGGTTGTGCGCTTCCCGCGCTGCATTTTTTCAAGCGTGATCACGGGTGTCAGACAATTTACAGACTGACGTTCAAGATGTTCCTGCGCGCGCTGAAGTTGCCCGCGTTTGCAATACAGTAAATACCAGGCCTGCATAATCACTCTTTCCCTTAGTTCGGGGCGCAAGCATATCAAAACCCTGGAGGGATCGCTAAGTTGATTATAATGGGTCAACCTGGAACAGAACGCATAAGTTCACGCTAATTTAACAAAATTACAGCATCAAGCAGGCTTACGCCGTATAATGAAGCGCTTACAGAGAGGCCATGACTAACTGCATGAAATACCACGATCTCCGCGACTTCCTGACGCTGCTGGAAAAGCAGGGCGAACTCAAACGCATTACACTTCCTGTTGATCCTTATCTGGAAATGACAGAAATTGCTGACCGCACCCTGCGTGCCGGTGGCCCCGCGTTACTCTTTGAAAATCCGAAAGGTTACTCCATGCCGGTGCTGTGCAACCTGTTTGGTACACCGCGTCGTGTCGCATTGGGGATGGGGCAGGAAGACGTTACCGCGTTGCGTGAAGTGGGTAAGCTGCTGGCATTTCTGAAAGAGCCAGAGCCACCGAAAGGCTTCCGCGATCTGTTCGACAAGCTGCCGCAGTTTAAGCAGGTGCTGAACATGCCAACCAAACGCCTGCGCGGAGCGCCGTGCCAGCAAAAAGTGCTGGAAGGCGATGCGGTTGATTTGACCAAAATTCCCATTATGCAGTGCTGGCCTGAAGATGCTGCGCCGCTGATCACCTGGGGTTTGACCGTCACGCGCGGTCCGCATAAAGAACGGCAAAATCTGGGTATTTACCGCCAGCAGTTGATTGGTAAGAATAAGCTCATCATGCGCTGGCTGTCGCATCGCGGCGGCGCGCTGGATTTCCAGGAGTGGTGCGCTGCGCATCCGGGTGAACGTTTCCCGGTCTCTGTCGCCTTAGGCGCTGACCCGGCCACTATTCTGGGAGCCGTCACACCCGTGCCGGATACGCTCTCTGAATATGCGTTTGCCGGCCTGCTGCGCGGGACAAAAACCGAAGTTGTGAAGTGTATTTCGAACGATCTCGAAGTTCCGGCCAGTGCGGAAATTGTGCTGGAAGGTTACCTTGAGCAGGGCGAACTGGCACCGGAAGGCCCTTACGGCGACCACACCGGTTATTACAACGAAGTGGATAACTTCCCGGTGTTTACCGTTACGCACATTACGCAGCGTGAAGATGCGATTTATCACTCTACCTACACCGGTCGTCCACCGGATGAACCCGCAGTACTGGGGGTGGCGCTGAATGAAGTGTTTGTGCCGATCCTGCAAAAGCAGTTCCCGGAAATCGTTGATTTTTACCTGCCCCCTGAAGGGTGCTCGTATCGCCTGGCGGTAGTGACGATGAAGAAGCAGTATCCCGGTCATGCGAAACGCGTAATGATGGGCGTCTGGTCTTTCCTGCGCCAGTTTATGTATACCAAATTTGTTATTGTCTGCGATGATGACGTTAACGCTCGCGACTGGAATGACGTCATTTGGGCGATTACCACGCGAATGGACCCGGCGCGTGATACGGTGTTAGTCGAGAACACGCCGATAGATTACCTGGACTTTGCCTCGCCGGTTTCCGGTCTTGGCTCAAAAATGGGACTGGATGCCACAAATAAATGGCCTGGCGAAACCGACCGTGAATGGGGTCGCCCGATCAAAAAAGATCCTGCCGTGACCGCGCGTATTGACGCGATCTGGGATGAACTGGCCATAATGAATAACGGTAAACCTGAAACAGGCCGTTAAGCCCTATAGACTTCACGACAGAGAGAGCGAATGACAACCTTAAGCTGTAAAGTGACCTCGGTAGATGCCATCACCGACACCGTATATCGCGTCCGTTTAGTGCCAGAAGCGGCATTCTCTTTCCGCGCTGGTCAGTACTTAATGGTAGTGATGGATGAGCGTGATAAGCGTCCTTTCTCTATGGCCTCTACGCCAGCAGAGAAAGAATTTATTGAGCTGCATATTGGTGCGTCTGAGCTTAACCTGTACGCGATGGCCGTTATGGACCGCATCCTGAAAGAACGTGAGATTGTGGTCGACATCCCTCACGGCGAAGCGTGGCTGCGCGATGACGAAGATCGTCCGCTGATCCTGATCGCTGGCGGTACGGGATTCTCTTATGTGCGCTCTATTCTGTTGACCGCTCTGGCACGTAACCCGGACCGTGACATCACCATTTACTGGGGTGGCCGCGAAGAGAAACATCTGTATGACCTGTCTGAGCTGGAAGCGCTGAGCGTAACCCATCCTAACCTGCGCATTGAGCCGGTGGTTGAGCAGCCGGAAGAGGGCTGGCGTGGGCGTAGCGGTACCGTGCTGACGGCGGTATTGCAGGATCACGGCACGCTGGCAGGACACGATATCTATATCGCAGGTCGTTTCGAGATGGCGAAAATCGCCCGGGACCTGTTCTGTAACGAACGTGACGCGCGTGAAGATCGCCTGTTTGGTGATGCGTTTGCCTTCATCTAAATAAAAAACCCGCCCCTGACAGGCGGGAAGAACGGCAACTAAACTCTCTCTCTTCGCCAATGACGCCAGTGGCGATGAGTTATCTCTCGTAGGCCGGGAAAGCGCAGCGCCTCCCGGCAAAAGCCCGATGGCGCAATGCTTATCGGGCCTACGTTATAGCCTTACACTCTCTCAAACACCGTCGCGATACCCTGACCCAACCCGATGCACATTGTTGCCAGTCCGAACTGGGCATCTTTGCGCTCCATCAGATTAATCAGCGTCGTGCTGATACGCGCCCCGGAGCAACCGAGTGGGTGGCCGAGGGCGATCGCGCCGCCGTTGAGGTTAATTTTCTCGTCGATCTGTTCCATCAGCCCCAGATCTTTAATGCACGGCAGGATCTGCGCGGCGAAGGCTTCGTTCATCTCGAACAGATCGATGTCGCTGGCGGTTAGTCCCGCTTTTTTCAGCGCCAGCTTCGAGGCCGGAACCGGGCCGTAACCCATGATTGAAGGATCGCAGCCCACGACAGCCATCGAACGTACCCGAGCGCGTGGGGTTAACCCCAGCTCACGGGCGCGGCTTTCGCTCATCACCAGCATCGCCGCTGCTCCGTCGGACAGCGCCGACGAGGTACCTGCCGTGACCGTACCGGTGACCGGATCAAATGCCGGACGCAACGTAGAAAGTGCTTCCACCGTTGTTTCCGGGCGGATCACTTCGTCGTAGCTGAACTGCTTCAGAACGCCGTCCGCATCGTGACCGCCGGTAGGGATGATCTCGTTTTTAAATGCGCCGGACTGCGTGGCAGCCCAGGCGCGGGCATGGGAACGTGCGGCAAACGCATCCTGCATTTCACGGCTAATGCCGTGCAGGCGGGAGAGCATCTCCGCGGTGAGACCCATCATTCCCGCAGCTTTTGCCACGTTACGGCTCATCCCCGGATGGAAATCGACGCCGTGGCTCATCGGGACGTGCCCCATATGCTCCACACCGCCCACCAGGCAGGCCTGAGCATCGCCGGTCATGATCATACGTGCCGCATCGTGCAGCGCCTGCATGGACGAACCGCACAGACGGTTAACGGTGACGGCCGGAACCGAATGCGGGATCTCCGCCAGCAGTGACGCATTACGCGCGATATTGAAGCCCTGCTCCAGGGTCTGCTGCACGCAGCCCCAGTAGATATCGTCGAGCGCGGCGGGGTCCAACGCCGGATTACGCGCCAGCAGGCTACGCATCAGGTGTGCGGAGAGGTCTTCCGCGCGCACGTTACGGAATGCGCCGCCTTTTGAACGGCCCATCGGGGTGCGAATCGCATCAACAATGACAACCTTTTCCATTGTGACTCCTTAAGCCGTTTTCAGCTCGCCAACCGGACGGGCTGGCTCAACTACTGGGTAATAGGGTTCGTTATGGCGCGCTTTGTTGCGCAGCCCTTCAGGCACTTCATAGAGCGGGCCGAGGTGCTGATACTGCTGAGCCATATCGAGATAGCGGGCGCTGCCGATGGTGTCCAGCCAGCGGAACGCGCCGCCGTGGAACGGAGGGAAGCCCAGGCCGTATACCAGCGCCATATCCGCTTCGGCCGGGCTGGCGATAATGCCTTCTTCCAGGCAACGCACCACTTCGTTGATCATCGGGATCATCATGCGGGCGATGATCTCATCGTCGGTGAAGTCGCGTTTTGGCTGGCATACGTCGGCCAGCAGGCCATCCACCGCCGCATCCTCTTCTTTCTTCGGTTTGCCTTTGCTGTCTTCTTTATAGCGCCAGAAGCCCAGGCCGTTTTTCTGACCGAAGCGGTTAGCGTCGAACAGGGCGTCAATCGCGTCGCGATAATCTTTCTGCATGCGCTGCGGGAAGCCTGCCGCCATCACCGCCTGGGCGTGATGGGCGGTATCAATACCGACCACGTCCAGCAGATACGCCGGGCCCATCGGCCAGCCGAACTGTTTTTCCATCACTTTGTCGATTTTGCGGAAGTCTGCCCCATCTCGCAGCAGCTGGCTGAAACCGGCGAAGTAAGGGAACAGTACGCGGTTGACGAAGAAGCCCGGGCAGTCGTTAACAACGATCGGCGTTTTGCCCATCTTGCTTGCCCACGCCACCACTTTGGCGATGGTTTCGTCAGAGGTTTTTTCCCCTCGGATCACTTCGACCAGCGGCATACGGTGTACCGGGTTGAAGAAGTGCATTCCGCAGAAGTTTTCCGGACGCTTCAGTACGCTCGCCAGTTCGCTAATCGGAATAGTCGAGGTATTAGAGGCCAGTACGGTATCCGGACGAACTTTGTCTTCCGTTTCCGCCAGCACCGCTTTTTTGACTTTCGGGTTCTCTACGACCGCCTCAACGACCACGTCCACACGATCAAAACCGCTGTATTCCAGCACAGGCTGAATGGTAGAGATCACGCCCGCGAGCTTCAGCCCGTCAATTTTGCCGCGCTCCAGCTGTTTATTCAGCAACTTGGCCGCTTCGGTCATGCCCAGCGTCAGGGATTTCTCGTTAATGTCTTTCATCACTACCGGCACGCCTTTCCAGGCTGACTGGTAGGCGATGCCGCCACCCATAATGCCCGCCCCGAGTACCGCCGCGTGTTTTGGGGTCTCAACGTTTTTGGTCAGCTGTTTAGCTTTGCCTTTCACGAACTGATCGTTCAGGAAGATGCCAACCAGCGCGCGGGCTTCGTTGGTGTGCGCCAGCGGGACGAAGCTCTGATTTTCCAGTTTCAGGGCTTCGTCACGGCCCAGACGGGCGGCCGCTTCAATGGTTTTCACTGCCGTGATCGGCGCCGGGTAGTGTTTACCCGCCGTCTGCATCACCATGCCTTTGGCGATGGTGAAGCTCATGGTGGCTTCTATCTTGCTGAGTTTTAACGGCTCAAGCTTCGGCTGGCGTTTGGCTTTCCAGTCGAGATCGCCATTAATGGCCTGACGCAGAATAGCCAGAGCGCCTTCAACCAGTTTTTCTGGCTTAACCACGCCGTCCACCAGGCCGATTTTCTGCGCCTGTTCCGCGCCGACATCTTTACCGGCGGCGATGATCTCCAGCGCGCTGTCAGCACCCAGCATGCGCGGCATACGGACGGATCCGCCAAAGCCAGGCATGATCCCCAGTTTGGTTTCCGGCAGGCCGATACGCAGATCCGGCGTGGCCAGACGGTAGTCGGTTGCCAGCACGCATTCGCAGCCACCGCCTAATGCGTAACCATTAACGGCGGAAATAGTCGGAACAGGCAGGTCTTCCAGACGGTTAAAGACGCTGTTAGCAAAGTGCAGCCACTGGCTCAACTGTTCTTCAGGAACCTGGAACAGGGAAAGGAATTCGGTGATATCGGCACCGACAATAAAGGCTGCTTTGTTTGAGCGCAGCAGCAGCCCTTTTAATTCAGTTTGCTTTTCAAGTACTTCCAACGCCTGGCCAAGACTGGCCACGGTCGCGGTATCAAGCTTGTTCACTGAGCCGGGGGCATCGAACACCAGTTCGGCAATGCCATCTTCCAGCCAGTTGAGGTACAGGGTGTCGCCTTTGTAGAGCATGTCAGTCTCCTGAATCCAGCAATTGGATCTGGTCATACCAGATGAAACGGAGTGTGGGATTTATGTTAATAAAATGCAAATTACTCATTAAGAAATTGCTGCATTGATCACGGTCGGTGGAAATCACGCAGCCGGAGTGAGGTGTGCTAAGATGCGATGACTTGAGGTCAAAAAAACGAAAGGAAGAATGATGGACTCACTGGCTTCGCTTTATAAAAATCATATCGTTACCCTACAGGAACGTACCCGCGATGTACTGGCCCGCTTCAAACTGGATGCCCTGCTTATCCATTCCGGCGAGCTGATAAACACATTTCTTGATGACCATGCCTATCCGTTCAAGGTTAACCCGCAGTTTAAAGCCTGGGTGCCTGTTACTCAGGTTCCTAACTGCTGGTTGCTGGTGGATGGCGTGAACAAGCCGAAACTGTGGTTCTACCTGCCGGTCGATTACTGGCACAACGTGGAACCGCTGCCGACCTCTTTCTGGACGGAAGAAATTGACGTGATTGCGCTGCCAAAAGCGGACGGCATTGGCAGCCAGCTACCTGCTGCACGCGGCAATATCGCCTATATTGGCCCGGTTCCGGAGCGTGCATTGGGTCTGGATATTCCCGCGGACAAACTCAACCCGAAAGGGGTGCTGGACTTCCTGCATTACTACCGTGCGTACAAAACCGATTACGAACTTTACTGCATGCGTGAAGCGCAAAAAACGGCGGTGAATGGCCATCGTGCCGCACACGAGGCGTTCCAGTCCGGCATGAGCGAATTCGATATCAACCAGGCGTACCTGACCGCGACCGGCCACCGTGATACCGACGTGCCATACAGCAATATTGTCGCGCTGAATGAGCATGCTTCTGTTCTTCACTACACCAAACTGGACCATCAGGTTCCGTCGGAAATGCGCAGCTTCCTGCTTGATGCCGGCGCTGAGTACAACGGTTATGCGGCTGACCTGACCCGTACCTGGGCGGCTAATGCTGACACCGATTTCGCGCAGCTGATTAAAGACGTGAACGATGAGCAACTGGCGCTTATTGGTACCATGAAAGCCGGTACCAGCTACGTGGATTATCACGTTCAGTTCCATCAGCGCATCGCGAAGCTGCTGCGTAAGCATCAGATTGTGAAAGACATGAGCGAAGAGGCAATGGTCGAGAACGATCTCACCGGGCCATTCATGCCGCACGGTATTGGTCACCCGCTGGGCCTGCAGGTTCATGACGTCGCTGGCTTTATGCAGGATGATACCGGTACGCATCTTGCGGCACCGTCTAAATATCCTTACCTGCGCTGCACCCGTATTCTTGAGCCGCGTATGGTGTTGACGATTGAACCGGGGATCTACTTTATTGAATCCCTGCTGGCGCCATGGCGTGAAGGTCAGTTCAGCAAACACTTCAACTGGGAAAAAATTGACGCACTGAAACCGTTTGGCGGTATTCGTATCGAAGATAACGTGGTGATTCACGAGAACGGTATCGAGAATATGACGCGAGACCTGAAGCTGGCCTGATGGAAAGCTGGCTGATACCGGCTGAACCGGTCACCTTTGTTGAGGAAATCAAGAAAAGCCGCTTTATTACGCTGCTGGCACACACCGACGGCGTTGAAGCGGCAAAGGCATTTGTTGAGTCTGTCCGGGCTGAGCATCCTGACGCACGTCACCACTGTGTGGCGTGGGTGGCAGGGCCCCCGGACGATTCGCAACAGCTTGGCTTTTCCGATGACGGTGAACCCGCGGGAACCGCCGGTAAACCCATGCTCTCGCAGCTGATGGGCAGCGGCGTGGGTGAAATTACCGCCGTGGTGGTGCGTTACTACGGCGGCATCTTGTTAGGCACGGGCGGGCTGGTGAAAGCCTATGGCGGTGGCGTTCAGCAGGCACTGAATATATTGACGACCACCCGCAAAACGCCGCTCACCGAATATACTCTATTGTGCGATTACGCCCAATTATCCGGCATCGAAGCGTTGCTGAAACAGTTTAACGGCGTTATCGCGCACAGTGACTTTCAGGCGATGGTGCAATTACGCGTGGCGCTTCCTCAGGCGGAGCTGGCTGCTTTTTCAGCAAAACTGGCAGATTTTAGTCGCGGTTCGTTGCAATTACTGCCGATTGAAGAATAATCCCCACCTTACTTTTTTGAATACCAAAGGAAGCGGCAGAGATGCATTTTCGTGCCATAACCCGAATCGTTGGACTGCTGGTCATACTTTTTTCCGGGACGATGATTCTCCCAGGACTGGTGGCGCTTATCTACCGGGACGGCGCGGGGCGGGCATTTACCCAGACCTTTTTTGTCGCACTGGCGATTGGCTCGCTGCTGTGGTGGCCGAATCGTCGTCAGAAAGGTGAGCTGAAATCCCGCGAAGGCTTTCTGATCGTGGTGCTGTTCTGGACGGTGCTGGGGAGCGTGGGTTCGCTGCCCTTTATCTTCTCCGAGCAACCTAACCTGAGCATCACGGATGCCTTTTTTGAATCGTTCTCGGGGTTAACGACCACCGGGGCGACGACGCTGGTGGGTCTGGATTCATTACCCCACGCCATCCTCTTTTATCGCCAGATGCTGCAGTGGTTCGGCGGTATGGGGATCATCGTCCTGGCGGTAGCTATTCTGCCCATTCTGGGCGTCGGTGGGATGCAGTTGTACAGGGCTGAAATGCCCGGGCCGCTGAAAGATAACAAGATGCGCCCGCGTATTGCCGAGACGGCGAAAACCCTGTGGCTGATTTATGTCCTGCTGACGGTGGCCTGTGCGCTGGCGCTCTGGTTTGCCGGGATGCCTGCTTTTGATGCCATCGGACACAGCTTTGCGACAATCGCTATCGGCGGGTTCTCCACCCACGATGCCAGCGTAGGCTACTTCGATAGCCCAACGATCAACACCATCATTGCGATTTTCCTGCTGATTTCTGGCTGTAACTATGGCCTGCACTTCTCTTTACTGAGCGGGCGAAGCCTGAAGGTGTACTGGCGCGACCCTGAGTTCCGCATGTTCATTGGTGTCCAGCTTACGCTGGTCGTCATCTGTACCCTGGTGCTGTGGTTCCATGATGTTTACAACTCCGCGCTGACAACCCTAAACCAGGCGTTCTTCCAGGTGGTATCAATGGCGACGACCGCCGGATTTACCACGGACAGTATTGCGCGCTGGCCGCTGTTCCTGCCGGTACTCCTGCTGTGCTCTGCGTTTATTGGCGGCTGCGCCGGGTCGACGGGCGGTGGTCTGAAGGTGATTCGTATTCTGCTGCTGTTCAAGCAGGGCAACCGTGAGCTGAAACGACTGGTCCACCCGAACGCGGTCTACAGCATAAAACTGGGGAACCGCGCGCTGCCGGAACGTATTCTCGAAGCCGTATGGGGCTTTTTCTCGGCGTATGCGCTGGTCTTTATCGTCAGTATGCTGGCGATCATCGCGACGGGGGTGGATGATTTCTCCGCCTTTGCGTCCGTCGTCGCAACATTGAATAACCTCGGGCCAGGCCTGGGGGTCGTGGCGGATAACTTTGCCAGTATGAACCCGGTCGCGAAATGGATCCTCATTGCTAATATGCTGTTTGGCCGTCTTGAGGTCTTTACGCTGCTGGTGCTCTTCACCCCAACATTCTGGCGCGAATAAGGAGCCGTTGATGAAAACACTGATTCTTTTCTCTACGCGAGACGGACAAACACGTGAGATTGCCGCGTATCTGGCGTCGGAATTAAAAGAACTGGGTATTTACTCGGATGTGGTGAACCTGAATCGCGCGGAGCAGATCACCTGGCAGGAGTACGATCGCGTGGTGATTGGCGCCTCTATTCGTTACGGGCATTTCCATCCAGCGCTGGATCGCTTTGTGAAAAAGCACACGGCGGTGCTCAACAAATTGCCCGGCGCGTTTTACTCGGTCAATCTGGTTGCGCGTAAAGCCGAGAAGCGTACGCCGCAGACCAACAGCTATACGCGCAAGTTTTTACTCAGCTCACCGTGGCAGCCAGACCTGTGCGCGGTTTTTGCTGGTGCGCTGCGTTACCCTCGATACCGTTGGTATGACCGTTTCATGATCCGCCTGATTATGAAAATGACCGGTGGTGAAACCGATACCCGTAAAGAAGTGGTTTATACCGACTGGTCGCAGGTGGCCAGTTTTGCGCGGGAAATCGCACATTTAACGGACGATTCGCGACTTAAATAAGCGTTAAGTTTGAAAAGTGAGCGAACGAAAAGTTTTTTGTATTTTGTGCTTGTCACTGTGAAATAACTCCCTATAATGCGCCTCCACTGACACGGAACAACGGCACACACGCCGCCGGGCCAGCAGAGAAAAGCAAAATAAACGCTTGACTCTGAAGCGGGAAAGCGTAATATGCACACCCCGCGCCGCAGCGAAAACGAAGCGGCACTGCTCTTTAACAATTTATCAGACAATCTGTGTGGGCACTCAAAGTGACATGGATTCTTAACGTCGCAAGACGAAAAATGAATACCAAGTCTCTGAGTGAACATACGTAATTCATTACGAAGTTTAATTCACGAGCATCAAACTTAAATTGAAGAGTTTGATCATGGCTCAGATTGAACGCTGGCGGCAGGCCTAACACATGCAAGTCGAACGGTAGCACAGAGAGCTTGCTCTCGGGTGACGAGTGGCGGACGGGTGAGTAATGTCTGGGAAACTGCCTGATGGAGGGGGATAACTACTGGAAACGGTAGCTAATACCGCGTAACGTCGCAAGACCAAAGAGGGGGACCTTCGGGCCTCTTGCCATCAGATGTGCCCAGATGGGATTAGCTAGTAGGTGGGGTAACGGCTCACCTAGGCGACGATCCCTAGCTGGTCTGAGAGGATGACCAGCCACACTGGAACTGAGACACGGTCCAGACTCCTACGGGAGGCAGCAGTGGGGAATATTGCACAATGGGCGCAAGCCTGATGCAGCCATGCCGCGTGTATGAAGAAGGCCTTCGGGTTGTAAAGTACTTTCAGCGGGGAGGAAGGTGTTGTGGTTAATAACCACAGCAATTGACGTTACCCGCAGAAGAAGCACCGGCTAACTCCGTGCCAGCAGCCGCGGTAATACGGAGGGTGCAAGCGTTAATCGGAATTACTGGGCGTAAAGCGCACGCAGGCGGTCTGTCAAGTCGGATGTGAAATCCCCGGGCTCAACCTGGGAACTGCATTCGAAACTGGCAGGCTAGAGTCTTGTAGAGGGGGGTAGAATTCCAGGTGTAGCGGTGAAATGCGTAGAGATCTGGAGGAATACCGGTGGCGAAGGCGGCCCCCTGGACAAAGACTGACGCTCAGGTGCGAAAGCGTGGGGAGCAAACAGGATTAGATACCCTGGTAGTCCACGCCGTAAACGATGTCGACTTGGAGGTTGTGCCCTTGAGGCGTGGCTTCCGGAGCTAACGCGTTAAGTCGACCGCCTGGGGAGTACGGCCGCAAGGTTAAAACTCAAATGAATTGACGGGGGCCCGCACAAGCGGTGGAGCATGTGGTTTAATTCGATGCAACGCGAAGAACCTTACCTACTCTTGACATCCAGAGAACTTTCCAGAGATGGATTGGTGCCTTCGGGAACTCTGAGACAGGTGCTGCATGGCTGTCGTCAGCTCGTGTTGTGAAATGTTGGGTTAAGTCCCGCAACGAGCGCAACCCTTATCCTTTGTTGCCAGCGGTCCGGCCGGGAACTCAAAGGAGACTGCCAGTGATAAACTGGAGGAAGGTGGGGATGACGTCAAGTCATCATGGCCCTTACGAGTAGGGCTACACACGTGCTACAATGGCGCATACAAAGAGAAGCGACCTCGCGAGAGCAAGCGGACCTCATAAAGTGCGTCGTAGTCCGGATTGGAGTCTGCAACTCGACTCCATGAAGTCGGAATCGCTAGTAATCGTAGATCAGAATGCTACGGTGAATACGTTCCCGGGCCTTGTACACACCGCCCGTCACACCATGGGAGTGGGTTGCAAAAGAAGTAGGTAGCTTAACCTTCGGGAGGGCGCTTACCACTTTGTGATTCATGACTGGGGTGAAGTCGTAACAAGGTAACCGTAGGGGAACCTGCGGTTGGATCACCTCCTTACCTTAAAGAACCTGCCTTTGCAGTGCTCACACAGATTGTCTGATGAAAAAACAGCAGTAAAAATCTCTGCAGGCTTGTAGCTCAGGTGGTTAGAGCGCACCCCTGATAAGGGTGAGGTCGGTGGTTCAAGTCCACTCAGGCCTACCAAATTTTTGCTGATGCTGCGTTGCGGCGACACTCACATACTTAAGTATGCTTCGTGTCACCACGCGTTGCCTCAACAAAAATTACCGGTACAGAGGTTGGCAAAACGATGGGGCTATAGCTCAGCTGGGAGAGCGCCTGCTTTGCACGCAGGAGGTCTGCGGTTCGATCCCGCATAGCTCCACCATCTTTTACTGCGAACACAAGAAAACTTCAGAGTGAACCTGAAAAGGTGCACTGCGAAGTTTTGCTCTTTAAAAATCTGGATCAAGCTGAAAATTGAAACGACACACATATTATGTGTGTTCGAGTCTCTCAAATTTTCGCAAACCGATGATGAATCGAAAGAAACATCTTCGGGTTGTGAGGTTAAGCGACTAAGCGTACACGGTGGATGCCCTGGCAGTCAGAGGCGATGAAGGACGTGCTAATCTGCGAAAAGCGCCGGCGAGGTGATATGAACCTTTGACCCGGCGATGTCCGAATGGGGAAACCCAGTGTGTTTCGACACACTATCGTTAACTGAATACATAGGTTAACGAGGCGAACCGGGGGAACTGAAACATCTAAGTACCCCGAGGAAAAGAAATCAACCGAGATTCCCCCAGTAGCGGCGAGCGAACGGGGAGCAGCCCGGAGTCTGAATCAGCTTGTGTGTTAGTGGAACGGTCTGGAAAGTCCGACGGTACAGGGTGATAGTCCCGTACACGAAAATGCACAGGTTGTGAACTCGAAGAGTAGGGCGGGACACGTGGTATCCTGTCTGAATATGGGGGGACCATCCTCCAAGGCTAAATACTCCTGACTGACCGATAGTGAACCAGTACCGTGAGGGAAAGGCGAAAAGAACCCCGGCGAGGGGAGTGAAAAAGAACCTGAAACCGTGTACGTACAAGCAGTGGGAGCCTACTTGTTAGGTGACTGCGTACCTTTTGTATAATGGGTCAGCGACTTATATTCTGTAGCAAGGTTAACCGAATAGGGGAGCCGAAGGGAAACCGAGTCTTAACTGGGCGTTAAGTTGCAGGGTATAGACCCGAAACCCGGTGATCTAGCCATGGGCAGGTTGAAGGTTGGGTAACACTAACTGGAGGACCGAACCGACTAATGTTGAAAAATTAGCGGATGACCTGTGGCTGGGGGTGAAAGGCCAATCAAACCGGGAGATAGCTGGTTCTCCCCGAAAGCTATTTAGGTAGCGCCTCGTGAACTCATCTTCGGGGGTAGAGCACTGTTTCGGCTAGGGGGCCATCCCGGCTTACCAACCCGATGCAAACTACGAATACCGAAGAATGTTATCACGGGAGACACACGGCGGGTGCTAACGTCCGTCGTGAAGAGGGAAACAACCCAGACCGCCAGCTAAGGTCCCAAAGTCATGGTTAAGTGGGAAACGATGTGGGAAGGCACAGACAGCCAGGATGTTGGCTTAGAAGCAGCCATCATTTAAAGAAAGCGTAATAGCTCACTGGTCGAGTCGGCCTGCGCGGAAGATGTAACGGGGCTAAACCATGCACCGAAGCTGCGGCAGCGACACTATGTGTTGTTGGGTAGGGGAGCGTTCTGTAAGCCGTTGAAGGTGGCCTGTGAGGGTTGCTGGAGGTATCAGAAGTGCGAATGCTGACATAAGTAACGATAAAGCGGGTGAAAAGCCCGCTCGCCGGAAGACCAAGGGTTCCTGTCCAACGTTAATCGGGGCAGGGTGAGTCGACCCCTAAGGCGAGGCCGAAAGGCGTAGTCGATGGGAAACAGGTTAATATTCCTGTACTTGGTGTTACTGCGAAGGGGGGACGGAGAAGGCTATGTTAGCCGGGCGACGGTTGTCCCGGTTTAAGCATGTAGGCGGAGGTTCCAGGTAAATCCGGTACCTTTTTAACGCTGAGGTGTGATGACGAGGCACTACGGTGCTGAAGTAACAAATGCCCTGCTTCCAGGAAAAGCCTCTAAGCATCAGGTAACACGAAATCGTACCCCAAACCGACACAGGTGGTCAGGTAGAGAATACCAAGGCGCTTGAGAGAACTCGGGTGAAGGAACTAGGCAAAATGGTGCCGTAACTTCGGGAGAAGGCACGCTGATATGTAGGTGAAGCCCCTGCGGGTGGAGCTGAAATCAGTCGAAGATACCAGCTGGCTGCAACTGTTTATTAAAAACACAGCACTGTGCAAACACGAAAGTGGACGTATACGGTGTGACGCCTGCCCGGTGCCGGAAGGTTAATTGATGGGGTTAGCGGCAACGCGAAGCTCTTGATCGAAGCCCCGGTAAACGGCGGCCGTAACTATAACGGTCCTAAGGTAGCGAAATTCCTTGTCGGGTAAGTTCCGACCTGCACGAATGGCGTAATGATGGCCAGGCTGTCTCCACCCGAGACTCAGTGAAATTGAACTCGCTGTGAAGATGCAGTGTACCCGCGGCAAGACGGAAAGACCCCGTGAACCTTTACTATAGCTTGACACTGAACACTGGTCCTTGATGTGTAGGATAGGTGGGAGGCTTTGAAGCGTGGACGCCAGTCTGCGTGGAGCCGACCTTGAAATACCACCCTTTAATGGCTGGTGTTCTAACGTAGACCCGTAATCCGGGTTGCGGACAGTGTCTGGTGGGTAGTTTGACTGGGGCGGTCTCCTCCCAAAGAGTAACGGAGGAGCACGAAGGTTAGCTAATCCTGGTCGGACATCAGGAGGTTAGTGCAATGGCATAAGCTAGCTTGACTGCGAGAGTGACGGCTCGAGCAGGTGCGAAAGCAGGTCATAGTGATCCGGTGGTTCTGAATGGAAGGGCCATCGCTCAACGGATAAAAGGTACTCCGGGGATAACAGGCTGATACCGCCCAAGAGTTCATATCGACGGCGGTGTTTGGCACCTCGATGTCGGCTCATCACATCCTGGGGCTGAAGTAGGTCCCAAGGGTATGGCTGTTCGCCATTTAAAGTGGTACGCGAGCTGGGTTTAGAACGTCGTGAGACAGTTCGGTCCCTATCTGCCGTGGGCGCTGGAGAATTGAGGGGGGCTGCTCCTAGTACGAGAGGACCGGAGTGGACGCATCACTGGTGTTCGGGTTGTCATGCCAATGGCACTGCCCGGTAGCTAAATGCGGAAGAGATAAGTGCTGAAAGCATCTAAGCACGAAACTTGCCCCGAGATGAGTTCTCCCTGAGACTTTAAGTCTCCTGAAGGAACGTTAAAGACTATGACGTTGATAGGTCGGGTGTGTAAGCGCAGCGATGCGTTGAGCTAACCGATACTAATGAACCGTGAGGCTTAACCTTACAACGCCGAAGCTGTTTTGGCGTGAGAGAGACGATTTTCAGCCTGATACAGATAACAGAATTTGCCTGGCGGCTTTAGCGCGGTGGTCCCACCTGACCCCATGCCGAACTCAGAAGTGAAACGCCGTAGCGCCGATGGTAGTGTGGGGTCTCCCCATGTGAGAGTAGGGAACTGCCAGGCATCAAATAAGTGAAAAGGCCATCCGTAAGGATGGCCTTTTTGCGTTTCTGCGCTATACAAACTAATCCCCCAACGCCCTGCTTATACGGTAAACTACCTGCGTTTTTGCATCAGGATAGCGTCTATGAACCACTCCCTTAAGCCCTGGAATACCTTTGGTATTCAACGCAATGCTAATCACATTGTCCGTGCCGATACTGCACAGCAGTTGCTGAATGCATGGCAAAGCGCAACCGAAAAAAACGAACCCGTACTGATTCTGGGCGAAGGAAGTAATGTCCTGTTTCTCGACGATTTTGCGGGAACAGTGATCGTTAACCGCATCATGGGAATTGATGTGGAAGAGCGCGCCGATAGCTGGCACTTGCACGTGGGGGCCGGAGAAAACTGGCATCACCTGGTGCAATTTACCCTTGAAAAAGGGATGCCAGGCCTGGAAAACCTTGCGCTTATTCCGGGCTGCGCGGGATCATCACCGATTCAAAACATCGGTGCCTATGGCATCGAGCTGAAACATGTCTGTGAATACGTCGACTGCATCGAACTGGCGACTGGAACGGCTAAGCGTTTAACCGCAGAACAGTGCCGTTTTGGCTACCGTGACAGTATCTTCAAACATGAATATCAGGATCGCTACGTGATTGTCGCCGTGGGCCTGCGCCTGTCGAAGAACTGGCAGCCCGTACTGACCTACGGTGATTTAACGCGTCTCGATCCGGCTACCGCCACCCCCCGCGATGTGTTTGACTCGGTTTGTCATATGCGCATGACCAAGCTTCCCGACCCGAAAGTAAATGGAAATGCCGGAAGTTTCTTCAAAAACCCGGTGATCGACAGCGAAAAGGCAAAGGTCTTCCTTGAAGGATGGCCCGCAGCACCACATTACCCTCAGGCAGATGGCAGCGTGAAGCTGGCTGCGGGATGGCTTATCGATCAATGCCAGCTTAAAGGCACTTCAGTCGGAGGCGCTGCCGTTCATCAGCAGCAGGCTCTGGTACTGATCAATCAACATGATGCGAGCAGTGATGACGTGGTCAAACTGGCTCATTATGTTCGTGAACGTGTGGGTGAAAAGTTTAACGTCTGGCTGGAGCCAGAAGTCCGCTTCATTGGCCGCACAGGTGAAGTGAATGCCGTGGAGACCATCGCGTGAAAGACAATACCATCCCGTTAACCCTGATTAGCATCCTCGCGGATGGGGAGTTTCACTCTGGCGAGCAGCTGGGTGAGCAGCTGGGCATGAGCCGTGCAGGCATTAATAAGCATATCCAGACCCTCCGCGACTGGGGTGTCGATGTCTTTACCGTTCCTGGAAAAGGGTACAGCCTGCCGGAACCCATTCAATTGCTGAATGAAGACGTGATTCGTAGCCAGATTGGGCACGGCAATGTTGCGGTGCTGCCGGTGATTGACTCAACGAACCAGTATCTTCTGGAGCGTCTGCCTGAACTGAAATCCGGCGATGCCTGCGTTGCAGAGTATCAGCAGGCCGGGCGTGGTCGCCGAGGGCGAAAATGGTTCTCGCCCTTTGGTGCCAACCTCTACCTGTCCATGTACTGGCGACTCGATCAAGGCCCTGCCGCAGCGATTGGCCTGAGTCTGGTCATCGGGATTGTCATGGCAGAGGTGCTACACGATCTGGGCGCCGATCGGGTGCGTGTTAAATGGCCTAACGATCTTTACCTGAACGATCGTAAACTTGCCGGTATTCTGGTCGAACTGACGGGAAAAACGGGCGATGCGGCGCAAATCGTGATTGGCGCGGGCCTCAATATGGTGATGCGTAACGTACAAAACGATGTGGTCAACCAGGCCTGGACGAATCTCCAGGAGGCGGGGATCGTCATCGATCGTAACATCCTTGCCGTGCGTATGATTAAAGAGTTGCGCAGTTCACTGACGCTTTTTGAACAGGAAGGACTCGCAACGTTCCTGTCTCGTTGGGAAAAACTGGACAACTTTATCAATCGCCCGGTGAAATTACTGATTGGTGATAAAGAGATCTACGGCATTTCCCGCGGGATTGACGCCCAGGGCGCGTTGCTCCTGGAACAGGATGGCGTGATCAAGCCCTGGATGGGCGGTGAGATTTCACTGCGAAGTGCCGAATAACCGAATGGGGTGAATGATGCGAAAACCCGTCTGCGCGACCCTGGCTGTGATGATGAGCTTGCTGTTCTCTCCTCTCTCGCAGGCGGGTCAGGCCTGGGAGAGTTACAAGGCGCGCTTTTTCAAACCGGAAGGCCGCATTGTTGATACCGGCAACGACGACGTTTCGCATACGGAAGGTCAAGGTTTCGCCATGTTAATGGCGGTGGCTAACGACGATAAAGCCACGTTCGATAAGCTCTGGCAATGGACCAACAGGACGCTAAAGAACAACGAAAATGGTCTGTTTTACTGGCGTTATAACCCCGCGGAGTCTAATCCGGTCGCTGATAAAAACAACGCCACAGATGGCGATGTCCTGATTGCATGGGCGTTGTTAAAAGCCGATGCGCGCTGGCATGACAAACGCTACAGCGCCGCATCGGATGCGATTACGAAAGCACTGGTTGACCACAACGTAATCCGCTATGCGGGTTACCGCGTGATGCTGCCCGGCGTACAGGGATTTAAGCTTGAGGGTGAAGTGGTCCTTAATCCTTCCTATTTTGTGTTTCCGGCCTGGCAGGCCTTTGCCGGACGCAGTCATTTGCCGGTCTGGCGTGAATTGATAAAGGACGGGAAACGTCTGCTGGGAAAAATGGGATCGGGTAAAGCGAATCTACCGACAGACTGGGTTTCGCTGGCATCCGCGGGCAAGCTGACGCCGGCCAAAGGCTGGCCACCGCGAATGAGCTACGATGCGATTCGTATTCCGCTGTACATAGCCTGGTCTGATAAACAAAGCCCGCTGCTGACGCCCTGGAAAGCCTGGTTTGGCCAGTTCCCACGGGAACATACACCCGCCTGGGTTAACGTCACGACCAACGAATACGCGCCCTATATGATGGAAGGCGGTCTGCTGGCGGTCAGGGATTTAACGATGGGTCAGCCATCCGGCGAACCGGAAATCACCTCTAACGACGACTACTATTCGGCAAGTCTGAAAATGCTGGTATGGATTTCAGCGCAATAATAACGCACTGACAATCCCCTCTCCCTACAGGGGAGAGGGGTAAATCCTTTATTGCGGATACGGTACCCAATCTCCGCCGTTCAGACGAACGTACGGTTTGTTCTGGTACTGAATCACCACAGCATTCGCGTTTTCGGAGACCTCTGCCGTTTGCGGCAGGTTGCTGGTGAGCTGATTCCAGTTCACGCTATCTTCCACAAACAGCTTCCCGTCCACGGCACGGGCAACCAGTTCTGAAATTGCCAGATAGCTGGTTGGCTGTGTAATCTCAATCGGCGCGCCCTGGTGCGGAGCCTTCATACCAAAGAATTTAATGCCCGCAGGCACGTTGGTAATGGACGGGCTTGGAATATCACGCAGACCTGACACCTGCATTCTGTCGCCTTTCAGCGCGCCACCGTGTTCAGGCACGACAACCACCATCACTTTACGGCCTGATTTTTCCAGCTCAGTGAAGAACGCATCCAGCTCGTCGAAGAATTTCTGCGCACGCACTTTATAATCTGCCGTTTTGCTCACGCCCGGGAAGTGGTTACCATCGTGAAGCGGCAGGGTGTTAAAGAACGTCGCACTGCGCGGGTTGCTGTCTTTTTCGATGGTTTGCAGCCAGCGCTGCAGTACGGCTGTATCGTCGTAAACAGGTGAACCGTCGAAGCCGAGCAGAGTAACGGGAAGCCCGGTTTGATCCATCAGCGGCGCCTGCATGCCACCCTGTTCACGCACCTCTTTCAGGAAGTTACCGAACTGGCCGTTATGTCCCAGCATCAGATGCTGCGTAAAGCCCAGCTTCGCGAGGTTATCGAACAGATAACACTGATTCCCTGCCGGCTGGTACAGGTTTTTATGCGATGTCTGACCGCAGCTTGCACGCAGCAGGCGAATCGCTGCCGGGCCGCTGTATGAGGTGGCAGAGTTGAAATCTTTAAACTGGATATCGAAATGAGACCACAGTGGGTGAGACATTAATCCGGCTGCATCCACATCGGCCCAGGAGAGGGAACAGATGTTAATCACCAGCAGCTCAAACGGTTGAGCATCTGCCGGCAGTGCATCCGGGAATTTCGTCTGTCGTTTATCTTCTGCGGTATAGAAGCTGGAAAGCCACGCATTCAGGTTGGTGGAGGTCGGCGGTGCGGTCTGGGTTGGAATATCACCTACCACAGGCGTATCGTCTGCCGTGGTAACAGTAGCCGCTGCGCTTCCACCCGTGGTGGTCACCGTGGTGGTTGGTTGACCGGCAGGCCACAGGGAGAAGTTCGGTCCTGCCAGCGTCAGCACGTTAAGCCAGATCATAATGGCGACAACAAACACCGTGACGCGGATCCACTGCGACAGGAACAGCCAGGCCACCAGCAGGACAAAGATAGCGCCAATCATCTGCCAGTTAATAAAGCGCTCAACCAGATCAAGCATGTAGTCTGCACTGAAGCCCGCGACCTGTGACCCCTGGCTCATTATGCTGTCCGGACCCGGTAGCCAGGTATCGTGCCAGAACAGCGCAAAGCCGACGGGGATGGCTACCCAGTGACGTAAACGATGCAGCCTGATATTCGGCAACGGCATCAGCAGGAAGGCCATAAAGACCAGGTTAAGCAGGGGATGGAAATTCAGATAGCCTGCCCAGAGCAAACCAAACTTCACCAGAAAGTAAAAGTTCCAGCCGGAAAGGCCGCGCCAGTATTGCCAGAGCGGCGAGGGTGACGAAGCGGTATAGGTAGAATTAGTCATGTTTTCGGTCTGCCTTGACGTGTGATGCCCGTGTCAGTGTTCCGGCTGGTTTTACATAGCGAGGTTTTATAAACATCACTCTGGCCGTATCACGGATACGACGTATGGAATGGCGCGCATAGTAGCCAAGCGGGAAAAAGATCAGCGCACAGAATACGACCAGTTGAATAATATCGCTGATATTCATGATGGTACGTTCTCCCCATTCTCGGTTAATAAGCGATGGGGTTCCGGAACCCGACGCCAGACATGACCGTCATGTCTGGCATTGAGAATCGGTTTTGCATCGCTGGTGATCACCAGCGGTTTAACCCATTGTTCAGGCTGAAGTGCGCGCATCTGCACCAGCTCCGCGCTGATAGCATTATCTTCGAACCAGATCATACGGTTTGAGAAAATATCCCCGGTAGGCAGGGGAAAGATGTGGTTAAGCGCGGTATCAAGATCGTTCACCCGGCAGAAGGACAAAAATAGCACCAGGCGATTGTCGCCAATGGTCATGATGTCCCCTGTACGATTCGGACGACATAAGGTGAGAGCCTGTTCAACGCGGATACCCGGAACAGGACGCAGGGCAACCATCACCCCTTTCCCGTCCGCAGGAAGTAGCGTGTTGCTCATCATATTGCCGACGGCGTCGCAGAAGTTATCCCATTTCTGGTATCCGCGCAGCTTCATCGGCTGCGTCATGGAGAGCAAGGTGGAAATGTCTTCCGGCACATGGCGGCTGAACTGCTGTCCCTGAACGCTTTCGATTAGCGTCAGGCAGCGTGACAGCGGCGCATTCCATGGAACAACCATATTTGCTCCGCAGCCAAGCAGCAGACGCTCATCGGTGGCGCGCAGGCTGGTATTGTTTTCCCGCACCACAATTTTTAATGCGCTGCCGCGCTGGCGACGTAAGGTATGAATTTGTCTCGCCAGCGTCTCAATCTGGTTATTTTGCATCAACGAGAAAACAAGGGTTGCCGCCTGGGTTGTACGAGCTTCATGAAAAAGCGCTTCGTTAGACTCAAACAGCGACCAGTTTTCCGACAGCGCGGGCGCGCCCTCTAAAACCGCAATATGGCTCAGGATGCGTTTTTCATCACTGCGCGGCTGCACAACCGTTTCTTCCTGCTGTGCCAGGTGCCATTTCCCCTCACTCTGTTTCAGGGTCAGCTGTTGCCTGGCGCTCACGCCTTTTTCATTACACCAGAAAGCAATATCGTAGAGATAGCTGCCCACCTGGTCACGCAGACTGGCCAGACCGAACAGGGAGCGATATTCACCCATTAAAAGTGAAAATAACTTGTCATTATTACTGCCGGGATTGACGACCAATAGCGTGCAATTTTGAAATTTTGCCCATTTATTGATTTTTTCCAGCCACGGCAGCAGTTTTTCAGCAGGGATATTTTGCAGGACGTTATTTGCGCATTTAAGAATCACTAAATAGTGATCCGGATCAATGGAGCACTGAACGTCGCGGGACAAAAAGTATAGACTATCCACTTCTGCTGACATGGAAAATAAGCGCACGGTTTGCGGTCCGCCGTCACTTTCCAGCGTGATAATTTTCTTCGGCTCTTCGCCCATGCTAATGACAGCCACGCGGGAATCCTTATCCTGGGCGGCAATTGTCTGGTTTACCAGACTGATGGCATCTTCATTACGGTCGGTATTAATCCACCAGACTCCACCGACTGGCATGTGGCTCAATTCGTCCCATAATGACTGGATGCCAATAGAAAATATGGAGTCCACGGTGTCCCTCTTTTCGTCTAATTTATCTGTATCTCAGTTTACTAGCGAAAGCGTAGAAATAAACCTAACATTGAAATTAAAGAACATCAGATTTAGCATGTAAATGAAATTTGTCAGGGCAGGACGCCCCGCAACTTCTGAGCGTGCGATTTTCCTCAAAGGGATGGCAGAAAAATGGATAATAACGAACCCGGAACCCCAGTCGACTCGACCCTGGGCTATACATTCCAAAACGATTTTCTGGCGCTGACGCAGGCCTTTTCTTTACCTGAAATAGATTACACCGATATTTCCCAGCGGGAACAGTTGGCCGCGGCTATTAAACGCTGGCCATTATTAGCTGAATTCGCCCATCAACAATAAGGGAGCCATTGATGGCCATACTCGGATTACAGGGTGTCCGTGGCGGTGTGGGTACCACATCCGTTACCGCGGCGCTGGCGTGGTCATTACAGCTTTTAGGTGAATCGGTGTTGGTGATTGACGCCTGCGCCGATAATTTGCTGCGTATGTCGTTCAACGTCGACTTCACTCGTGAAGCGGGTTGGGCACGCGCGTTGCTTGATGATAAAGACTGGCGGGATGCAGGGCTGCGCTATACCTCTCAGCTTGATTTACTGCCTTTTGGTCAGCTCACCACCACCGAACGTGAGAATGAAGCCGCTTATCAGCGGTTGTTTTCGCAGTTCACGCTTGCATTGCAAAGTCTGAAAGAAAAAGGCCACTACCAGTGGATCCTGGTGGATCTGCCGCACGGCGCCGGGACGTTAACCCGGCAGCTTATCGCGCAGTGCGATCATGTTCTCTCCATCGTCAACGTGGATGCAAATTGCCATATTCGTCTGCATCAACAGGGGCTGCCGCAAAATGCGCACCTCCTGATTAACGACTTACGCATCGGGAGCCAGATCCAGGACGATCTCTACCAGGTCTGGCTACAGAGTCAGCGTCGCCTGCTACCCATTGTGATTCACCGGGATGAAGGAATGGCAGAATCCCTGGCCTCCAAGTAGCCGCTCGGCGAGTACCGCAGCGATTCCCTGGCGGCAGAAGAGATCCTCACGCTGGCTAACTGGTGTCTGCTGAACTTCGCCAACGCGGCGGAGCCGGCAGGGAGTTCGATATGAGTCGACTCGCCAGTTGGTTCCTTATCCCGCCGGTTAATGCGCGTCTGAGCGAACGCTACCGACATTTTCGTCGGCATGGTGCGTCGGCATTCAGTGCCGCGCTTGGCTGTTTCTGGATGATTATGGCCTGGATGTTCATTCCGCTTGAACATCCGCGCTGGCAGCGCATACGTGCGCACCATAATGAATTATATCCACACATTAACCCTGACCGGCCGCGGCCTTTGGATCCGGCGCGTTATCTCATTCAGGCCGTCTGGCTGGTCGTCACCTCGTCACAGCGAGAACGCCAGACGCCGCACTGGCGCAGTTTCTCCCGCGTTCAACAGCTGCGCGAGCGCTATCACCAGTGGCTGGATAAATTGCCTGACAGCGTGACCGACAAAACCAGCCATCTGGATAATCAAAAAGAGCTCGGGCACCTCCACCCGGGCCTGCGGCGTTTTATCCTCGGCGTGATTGTCGTGTTCTCACTGATTCTGGCGCTGGTCTGTATTACGCAACCCTTCAATCCCCTGGCGCAGTTCACCTTCCTGATCCTGCTGTGGGGCGTGGCGTTGCTGGTGCGTCGTATTCCGGGCCGCTTCTCGGCGCTGATGCTGATTGTGCTGTCGCTGACCGTTTCCTGCCGCTATATCTGGTGGCGTTACACCTCAACGCTGAACTGGGACGACCCGGTGAGTCTGGTCTGCGGTCTGATTCTGCTGTTTGCCGAAACCTATGCCTGGATTGTGCTGGTGTTGGGGTATTTCCAGGTCATCTGGCCGCTCAATCGCCAGCCCGTACCGCTGCCGAAGGACACCACGACGTGGCCGACTGTCGATCTCTTCGTCCCAACCTACAACGAAGACCTGAGCGTGGTGAAAAACACCATTTATGCTGCGCTCGGCATCGACTGGCCGAAAGATAAACTCAAGGTCTGGATCCTGGATGACGGCAACCGCCCAGCGTTCCGCCAGTTCGCGGAAGAGGTCGGCGTCGAA
This sequence comes from Enterobacter cloacae complex sp. HYC080_NIDB, assembly GCF_056673325.1. NCBI lineage: Bacteria > Pseudomonadati > Pseudomonadota > Gammaproteobacteria > Enterobacterales > Enterobacteriaceae > Enterobacter > Enterobacter cloacae complex sp. HYC080_NIDB. The sequence goes on from NZ_CP114212.1 coordinate 253,207, forward strand.
TACATCGCCCGTCCGACGCACGAACATGCAAAAGCCGGTAACATCAATAACGCGCTGAAGTATGCCACCGGGGAGTTTGTCTCGATCTTTGACTGCGACCACGTACCTACGCGATCGTTCCTGCAGATGACCATGGGCTGGTTCCTGAAAGAGAAAGAGCTGGCGATGATGCAGACGCCGCACCACTTCTTCTCGCCGGACCCGTTTGAGCGCAACCTTGGCCGTTTCCGTAAGACCCCGAACGAAGGCACGCTGTTCTATGGTCTGGTGCAGGACGGTAACGACATGTGGGACGCCACGTTCTTCTGCGGCTCCTGTGCGGTTATCCGCCGTAAACCGCTGGATGAAATTGGCGGTATTGCCGTCGAAACGGTGACTGAAGATGCGCACACCTCGTTGCGTCTGCACCGTCGGGGTTATACCTCGGCCTATATGCGTATTCCTCAGGCCGCCGGTCTGGCGACGGAATCGCTCTCGGCGCACATTGGTCAGCGTATTCGCTGGGCGCGCGGCATGGTGCAGATTTTCCGTCTCGATAATCCACTGATAGGGAAAGGGCTCAAGCTGGCGCAGCGTCTCTGCTACGTCAACGCGATGTTCCACTTCTTATCCGGCATCCCGCGGCTGATCTTCCTGACCGCGCCGCTGGCGTTCCTGCTCCTTCACGCCTATATCATCTACGCCCCGGCGCTGATGATTGCGCTGTTTGTTCTGCCGCACATGATCCACGCGAGCCTGACGAACTCGAAGATTCAGGGTAAATATCGCCATTCCTTCTGGAGTGAAATCTACGAAACGGTGCTGGCCTGGTACATTGCGCCGCCAACGATGGTGGCGCTGATCAACCCGCATAAAGGGAAATTCAACGTCACCGCGAAGGGGGGGCTGGTGGAAGAGGAGTACGTCGACTGGGTGATCTCTCGTCCGTATATCTTCCTGGTGTTGCTGAACATCGTTGGCGTCATCGCCGGTATCTGGCGTTACTTCTACGGCCCGGAAAACGAAATCCTGACCGTCTTTGTGAGTATGGCCTGGGTCTTCTACAACCTGATTATTCTTGGCGGCGCGGTGGCGGTGTCGGTGGAGAGTAAACAGGTTCGTCGCGCGCATCGCGTTGAAATCTGCATGCCCGCGGCGATTGCCCGTGAAGATGGTCACCTCTTCTCCTGTACCGTGCACGACTTCTCTGACGGTGGTCTGGGGATCAAAATCAACGGCCAGGCGAAAGTGCTGGAAGGGCAAAAAGTTAACCTGCTGCTTAAGCGCGGACAGCAGGAGTATGTCTTCCCGACGCAGGTAGCGCGTGTGGCGGGCAATGAAGTCGGTCTGCAACTGATGCCGTTGACCAAAAAGCAACACATTGATTTTGTGCAGTGTACGTTTGCCCGTGCGGATACATGGGCTCTCTGGCAGGACAGCTTCCCGGAAGATAAACCTCTGGAAAGCCTGCTGGATATTCTGAAGCTGGGGTTCCGTGGCTATCGTCACCTTGCAGAATTTGCCCCGTCGTCGGTGAAATTAATTTTCCGGTCACTTACTTCGCTGGTTTCCTGGGTCGTATCGTTCATTCCTCGTCGTCCTGAGCGGGATGAGGCGAAGCAGGCGGACCCGGTTATGGCTCAACAATGATGATAACGCGATGAAAACAAAACTTTCCTGGTTATGTGCAGTGGCAATGGGGATGAGTGCGCTCCCCGCAACAATGGCTAACGCAGAGCCTGATAACGCAGCGGCAACGCCTGCGCCTACAGTGCCTGTGGTCGCGCAGGCAACCGATCCGGTTATTACTGCCGCGCCCGGTCAAACAGAAAATGTCATTCCGAACCAGCCAACGGAGGGGAACACTCTACCCGCCGAGAACCCGGTTATCGGACAGGTGATGCCGGGTGTTCGGGGGGCGAATGCGCCCGTTGTCGCGGAAAATGCCCCGTCACGCGACGTCAAGCTGACCTTCGCGCAAATCGCGCCGCCGCCAGGCAGCATGGTGTTGCGCGGCATCAACCCTAATGGCGGCATTGAATTTGGCATGCGCAGCGATGAAGTCGTCTCGAATGCCGTGCTGAACCTTGAATATACCCCGTCGCCGTCCCTGCTGCCGACCCAGTCTCAGTTGAAGGTTTACCTGAACGATGAGCTGATGGACGTACTGCCGGTTACCAAAGAACAACTGGGTAAGAAAACGCAGGCGCAGGTGCCGATTAACCCGCTGTTCATTACCGACTTTAACCGCATTCGTCTGGAGTTTGTGGGTCACTACCGCGATGTCTGTGAAAACCCGGCCAGCAACACGCTGTGGATGGACATCGGGCGTAACTCCTCGCTGCAGATGACCTATCAGTCCCTGGCGCTGAAGAACGATCTCTCCGCCTTCCCGGTGCCGTTCTTCGATCCTCGTGATAACCGTCCGCTCACGCTGCCGATGGTGTTTGCGTCGTCCCCGGACGTAACCGAGCAGCTGGCGGCCACCATTGTGGCTTCCTGGTTTGGTTCGCGTTCCGGCTGGCGCGGTCAGAATTTCCCGGTGATGTATGACAAAATGCCGGACAGAAACGCGATTGTATTTGCCACTAACGCGAAACGTCCTGCCTTCCTGCGCGATCATCCTGAAGTCAAAGCGCCAACCATTGAGATGGTCAGCCACCCGGATAACCCGTACGTGAAGCTGCTGGTGGTCTTTGGTCGTGACGATAAAGATCTGGTCCAGGCGGCAAAAGCGATTGCCCAGGGCAACGTTCTTTTCCGCGGCAACAGCGTCGTGGTGGACGAGGTCAAGCCGCTGCTGGCGCGTAAACCTTATGATGCGCCAAACTGGGTGCGTACCGACCGTGTCGTGACGTTTGGTGAGCTGAAAACCTATGAAGAGCAGCTGCAGGCGTCCGGGCTTGAACCCTCGCCAATTAGCCTGTCACTGAACCTGCCGCCGGATCTGTACCTGCTGCGTACCAACGGCATCGATATCAATCTTAACTACCGTTACACCGCGCCGGCGACGAAAGACAGCTCGCGCATGGATATCAGCCTGAATAACCAGTTCCTGCAATCGTTCAGCCTGCAAAGTACCCAGGACACTAACCGACTGATGCTTCGCCTGCCGGTGCTGCAGGGGCTGCTGGACGGTAAAACGGATGTCTCCATTCCGGCACTGAAGCTTGGGGCAATCAACCAGCTGCGTTTTGACTTCCAGTACATGAACCCGATGCCTGGCGGTTCGGTGGATAACTGCATCACCTTCCAGCAGGTTCAGAACCACGTTGTCATCGGCGATGAGTCGACCATCGACTTCTCGAAGTACTATCACTTCCTGGCGATGCCGGATCTGCGCGCCTTTGCTAACGCGGGCTTCCCGTTCAGCCGCATGGCCGATCTCTCTGAGTCCATCGTTGTGATGCCAAAAGCGCCAAACGAAGGTCAGGTGACAACCCTGCTTGATACCATAGCAACCGTTGGGGCCCAGACGGGATTGCCGGCAATTAACGTCACGTTGACGGACGATGGCAGCCAGATCCAGAACAAAGACGCTGACATCATGGTCATCGGTACGATTCCGGATAAGCTGAAGGATGATAAGCGTATCGATCTGCTGGTGAAAGCCACGGAGTCCTGGGTTAACACCCCGCTGCGCCAGACCGATTTCCCGAGCATCATGCCGGATGCGAACGATCGCCAGGCCAGCGCGCAGACGGCCGTCACCTCTCAGGGGGCGATGGCTGCGGTAGTGGGCTTCCAGTCACCTTATAACGATCAGCGTAGCGTGGTGGCGCTTCTGGCGGACAGCCCGCGTGGCTATGAACTGCTGAATACGGCGATGAACGACAGTGGTAAACGTGCCGCGATGTTTGGCTCTGTGTCGGTGATCCGTGAGTCTGGCGTCAACAGCCTGCGCGTGGGTGATGTGTACTACGTCGGCCATCTGCCGTGGTTCGAACGCCTGTGGTATGCGCTGTCTAACCATCCGGTTCTGCTCGCCATCCTGGCCGCGGTCAGCGTGGTCTTGCTGGCATGGGTGCTGTGGCGTCTGCTGCGTATCATCAGCCGTCGTCGCCTCAACCCGGATGAGTAAGATGTGATGAAAGCCTTTCGCTGGTGTGCAGTAGCAGCGTTGATGCTGGCGGCGCTTCCTCTTCGCGCCGCCTGTACCTGGCCTGCCTGGGAGCAGTTCAAAAAGGATTACATCAGCGAGGGCGGGCGCGTCATTGATCCCAGTGACACGCGCAAAATTACGACGTCGGAAGGGCAAAGCTATGCGTTGTTCTTTGCCCTGGCCGCCAACGATCGCCGCGCGTTTGAGCAAATACTGACATGGACGCGCGATAACCTTGCCGGCGGCAATCTCAACGACCATCTCCCTGCCTGGCTCTGGGGGCAGAAAGACAAAGAAAACTGGGCGGTGATTGATACCAACTCCGCCTCAGATGCCGATGTCTGGATCGCCTGGTCACTGCTTGAAGCGGGCCGGTTATGGAAACATCCGGACTACACCCGCACGGGTAAGGCGCTGTTGAAACGCATTGCCGGTGAGGAACTGGTGAAAGTACCAGGGCTCGGCGCCATGCTGCTTCCGGGTAAAGTCGGTTTTGCTGATGAAAACGCCTGGCGCTTTAACCCCAGCTATCTTCCTCCGCAGTTAGCAAGCTATTTCACCCGCTTTGGTGCCCCGTGGACCACGCTTCGTGAAACGAACCTGCGACTGCTGCTGGAAAGCGCGCCAAAGGGGTTCTCGCCGGACTGGGTGCAGTATCAGAAAAACAGAGGCTGGCAGTTAAAGCAGGATAAAGCGCTGGTAGGGGGCTATGACGCCATTCGTGTCTATCTTTGGGTGGGCATGATGAGTGATAAAGACCCTCAGAAAGCCCGGTTGCTGACGCGCTTCCAGCCGATGGCGGCAAAAACAATGAAACAGGGCGTGCCGCCGGAAAAAGTGGACGTGGCGACGGGTAAACGCACCGGCAATGGTCCGGTCGGGTTCTCTGCCGCCATGCTGCCGTTTTTACAACAGCGCGATGCTCAGGCGGTTCAGCGCCAGCGCGTTGCAGACCATTTTCCCGATAACAACGCCTATTACAGCTATGTACTGACTCTCTTTGGTCAGGGATGGGATCAGCATCGTTTTCGCTTCACCGCTAAAGGTGACTTAATACCGGATTGGGGCCAGGAATGCGCAAGTTCACAGTAAATTTACTCACTTTATCGCTTGGGCTGGCACTGATGCCGCTGGCGCAGGCCGTTAACTCTCCGCAGCAGAAACAGCTGCTGGAGCAGGTTCGGCTGGGCGAGTCGACACAGCGTGAGGATTTGGTTCGTCAGTCGCTCTATCGTCTTGAACTGATTGATCCGAACAACCCTGATGTTATCGCCGCCCGTTTTCGTTACCTGCTGCGCCAGGGCGATACCGGCGGTGCGCAAAAAGAGCTGGATCGCCTGAAAGGGATCGCTCCGGGCTCCAGCGCGTATCAGTCCTCACGCAATACGATGCTGCTTTCCACCCCGGATTGCCGACAGCAGTTACAGCAGGCGCGCTTGCTCGCCACGACAGGGCACACTCAGGAGGCGATTGCCGCCTATGACAAGCTCTTTGACGGCAACCCGCCGGGTGGCGACGTGGCGACGGAATACTGGAATGTGGTGGCGAAAGATCCTGCCCGCCGCAATGCGGCCATTAACCAGCTGAAAAAAATTAACAGCAGCAGCCCCGGTAATACGCAGCTGCAGACGACGCTTTCCCTGCTCCTGTTCCAGAGCGGGCGCCGCGATGAGGGCTTTGCGGTCCTGCGGGAGATGGCTAAATCGACCGGCGGCCGCAGCCAGGCGTCTGACATGTGGTATGAGCAGATCAAAGACCAACCTGCCAGCAGCGCCAGCGTCAGCGCGTTGCAAGAATACCTGAGCGTTTTCAGCGACGGCGATAGCGTCGCGGCGGCGCGTGCCCAGCTTGAAGCGCAGCAAAAACAGCTCGCAGACCCGGCCTTCCGGGCGAAAGCGGAAGGTCTGGCGGCAGTGGATGCCGGGCAGGGGAGTAAGGCGGTTGCGGAGCTGCAAAAAGCCGTCAGCGCCAACCATGCTGACAGTGAAGCGGTGGGTGCTTTGGGACAGGCTTATTCCCAGAAAGGCGATCGTGCCCGCGCGGTGGCGCAGTTCGAAAAGGCCATAGCCCTCGACCCGCAGAGTGATAACCGGGGTAAATGGGACAGTTTGCTGAAGGTCAACCGCTACTGGCTGCTGATCCAGCAGGGCGATGCGGCGCTCAAGGCGAATAACCCGTCACAGGCGGAACGTTACTATCAGCAGGCACGTAACATCGACAATACCGACAGTTACGCGGTGCTGGGCCTGGGTGATGCCGCGGCGGCACGTAAAGATAACGATGCGGCGGAGCGTTATTATCGTCAGGCGTTGCGTATGGACAGCGGTAACAGCAATGCGGTTCGCGGTCTGGCCAATATTTACCGCGCACAGTCACCGGAGAAAGCCTCGCAGTTTATCCAGTCGCTTTCTGCCAGCCAGCGCCGGAGCATTGATGATATTGAACGTAGCCTGACTAACGAGCAACTGTCTGCCCAGGCCGAACAGCTGGAGAATCAGGGGAAATACGCCCAGGCAGCAGAAATACAGCGCCGCCGTCTGGCGCTCTCGCCAGGCGACGTCTGGATAACGTATCGTCTCTCGCGCGATCTCTACAGCGCGGGCCAGCGCAGCCAGGCGGACACCCTGATGCGCCAGCTTGCCAGCCAGAAACCGTCTGACCCGGATCAGGTGTATGCCAACGGGCTCTATCTCTCCGGGAACAATCAGGATCGGGCCGCGCTGGCGCATCTGGATACGCTGCCGCGTAGCCAGTGGAATGGCAACATTCAGGAACTGGCCGACCGTCTGCAAAGTAACCAGGTGCTGGAAACCGCCAACCGCCTGCGCGACAGCGGTAAAGAGCAGGAGGCGGAAAACCTTCTGCGTCAGCAGCCGACCTCTACCCGTATCGACTTAACGCTGGCCGACTGGGCGCAGCAGCGTGGCGATTTGGAATCGGCGAAAACGACGTACAACGCCGTCCTGCAGCGTGAGCCGCAGAACGAGGACGCGATCCTCGGTCTGACCGAGATTTATAGCGCGCAAGGTAACAAGGACGCTGCGCGTGCCGAGCTGGCGAAACTGCCTGCCGCGCAAAATGGCGAACCGTTATCCCTCAATATGCAGCGCCGGATCGCGATGGCGCAGGCGGGGCTGGGCGATTCCGCCGCCGCAGAGCAGACCTTCAACAACATCATTCCGCAGGCCAAATCGCAGCCTGCCTCAATGGAAAATGCGCTGGTGTTACGTGATGCCGCGCGCTTCCAGGCGCAGAACGGTCAGCCTCAGCAAGCGCTGGAGACGTATAAAGACGCGATGGTGTCATCAGGCATCACGACGACCCGTCCGGTGGACAACGACAGTTTCACCCGTCTGACGCGTAACGATGAAAAAGATGACTGGCTGAAGCGCGGCGTACGGAGTGACGCCGGTGATTTGTACCGTCAGCAGGATGTTAACGTCACGCTGCAGCACGATTACTGGGGCTCCAGCGGCACGGGCGGCTATTCCGACCTGAAAGCGCACACCACCATGCTGCAGGTGGATGCTCCGCTGTCTGACGGGCGCATGTTCTTCAGAAGCGATCTGGTCAACATGGACGCCGGTTCATTTGATAACAATAATGGGACCTACGATCCTAAATGGGGGACCTGCTACGAAACGCCGTGTAGCGGCAACACCCATCAGTCCGACAATGGCGCCAGCGTCGCCGTCGGCTGGCAGAATAAAACCTGGTCGATGGATATTGGTACCACCCCAATGGGCTTTGACGTCGTCGACGTGGTGGGCGGCCTGAGCTACAGCAGCGATCTGGGCCCCATCGGTTATACCGTCAACGCCCATCGTCGGCCAATCTCCAGTTCACTGCTGGCCTTCGCCGGGCAGAAAGATACCAATACCGGCACCACCTGGGGCGGCGTACGTGCGACCGGGGGTGGCGTAAGCATCAGCTATGACAAAGGTGAGGCGAACGGCGTCTGGTCAAGCCTGAACGCAGAAACGCTGACGGGTAAAAATGTGGAAGATAACTGGCGCGTCCGCTGGATGACGGGTTACTACTACAAGCTCATTAATAAAAACAACGAGCGCCTGACGGTCGGCGTCTCCAATATGCTCTGGCATTACGACAAAGACCTGAGCGGATATACCCTGGGTCAGGGCGGCTATTACAGCCCGCAGGAGTATGTCTCCTTCGCACTGCCGGTGACCTGGCGTAAACGCACGGAAAACTGGTCCTGGGAGCTGGGCGGCTCTGTCTCCTGGTCACACTCCAAAACCAAAGATGAACTGCGCTACCCAATTCAGAGTCTGATCCCGACCGATGAACCCGGCCGCTATACTGACCGGGGGGCGATGGAAACCGGCAGCAGCAGCTCCGGCACGGGTTATACCGCACGGGCGATTATCGAACGCCGGGTTACGTCCAACTGGTTTGTGGGCATGGGCGTGGATATTCAGGAAGCGAAAGACTATACCCCAAGCCATGCGCTGATTTATGTGCGTTACTCTGCCGCAGGCTGGCAGGGCGATATGGACTTACCGCCGCAGCCGCTCATTCCTTACGCGGACTGGTAATCGGATTTTCCTTAATCCATTTGTAAGTCTCTCTTAATAGCACAGCAATCGGGTATACTCAGGCGCGCCAGGTTTACACCCTGGCGCGCCCTGCGCTTCGAGTTTTGTGGAGAGTCATTTTGCGTGTCAGCCGTTCCTTAACGATCAAACAGATGGCGATGGTGTCTGCCGTCACGATGCTGTTTGTCCTGCTTTTCTGCGTCATTTTGCTGTTTCATTCCGTGCAGCAGAATCGCTATAACACGGCTTCGCAGTTAGAAAGTATCGCCCGCTCGGTGCGCGGCCCACTCTCCACCTCGATCCTGAAAGGGGATATTCCCGAAGCGGAAACCATTTTAAAACGCATTCAGCCTGCTGGCATCGTGAGCCGCGCGGATGTCGTCTTGCCCAACCAGTTCCAGGCGCTGCGGATGAGCTTTATCCCGGAACGCCCCGTCCCGATGATGGTCATGCGCCTGTTTGAACTGCCGGTGCAAATTTCTCTGCCTCTCTATTCGCTGGAACGTCCTGCCAATCCTCAGCCGCTGGCCTACCTGGTCCTGCAGGCAGACTCGTATCGCATGTATAAGTTCGTCATGAGTTGGGTGGTTACGTTAGTGACCACTTGCTTACTTATGACCCTGATTCTCAGCGTGGCGTTAACCTGGTGTATTAACCGGTTGATTGTGCATCCGTTGCGCCGTATCGCCCGCGAGCTGAATGCGCTTGCGCCGCAGGATCAGATGGGCCACCAGCTTGAACTGCCGCGCCTTCATCATGACGATGAGATCGGGATGCTGGTACGCAGCTATAACCTCAACCAGCAGCGCATCCAGCGTCAGCAGGATGAGTTAAATAACAGCGCCACGCGATTCCCGGTGTCAGAACTTCCTAATAAGGCGTTTCTGATGGCGATGCTGGAGCAGACGGTTGCGCGCCAGCAAACCACGGCGCTGATGGTGATCGCCTGTGAAACCCTGCAGGATACGGCGGGCGTGCTCAAGGAGAGCCAGCGTGAAATGCTGCTGCTGACGCTGGTGGAAAAGGTGAAATCTGTCCTGGCCCCGCGCATGGTGCTGACGCAGGTCAGCGGTTACGACCTGGTGGTGATAGCCAACGGCGTGAAAGAGCCGTGGCATGCCATCACATTAGGTCAGCAAGTGCTCACTGTTATTAACGAGCGGCTGCCTGTTCAGGGGATCCAGCTGCGTCCAAGCGCCAGTATCGGTATCGCCATGTACTACGGTGATTTAACGGCGGAGCAGCTGTATCGCCGCGCGTTCTCGGCGGCGTTTACCGCCCGGCGCAAAGGCAAAAATCAGATCCAGTTCTTCGACCCGGAACAGATGGAAAAGGCGCAGCAGCGCCTGACGGAAGAGAGCGACATCCTGACCGCGCTGGATAACCGTCAGTTTGCTCTCTGGCTACAGCCGCAGGTGAATTTACAGACGGGTGAAGTAAAAAGCGCCGAGGCGCTGCTCCGTGTACAGCAGCCGGACGGCTCATGGGAGCTGCCGGAGGGGCTGATTGAACGCATTGAATCCTGTGGCCTGATGGTCACCGTCGGTTATTGGGTGCTGGAGGAGTCCTGCCGCCAGCTTGCCGCCTGGCAGGAGCGCGGCGTGACGCTGCCGCTGTCGGTCAATTTGTCTGCATTGCAGCTCATGCATCCGACGATGGTTTCCGAAATGCTGGAGCTGATCAATCGCTACCGGATCAAGCCTGATACGCTGACGCTGGAAGTGACGGAGAGCCGACGCATTGACGATCCTAACGAAGCCGTTGCCATTCTGAAGCCGCTGCGCAATGCCGGCATTCGCATCGCGCTGGACGATTTTGGTATGGGCTACGCCGGGCTGCGTCAGCTTCAGCATATGAAAACCCTGCCGGTGGATGTGCTGAAAATCGACAAAGCGTTTGTCGAAGGGTTGCCAGAGGACAGCAGCATGGTGCAGGCCATTATTCAGATGGCGCGCAGTCTCAATCTGCATCTGATTGCCGAGGGGATTGAAACCGACGCGCAGCGCATCTGGCTGGCAGAGGCGGGCGTAGAGAGCGGTCAGGGCTTCCTTTTTGCCGCTGCTGTTCCTGCGGATGTCTTTGAACAACGCTACCTTCCCGGTGCTGACAATCACGCAAAAGTGTAATTTTGTTGCTGGCTTGTGCGAGCCAGCTCAAAGTTCTTAACATTTGTGTTTCAAATTTGAACTGAGTTTATTTCTGTCCTGTTATACGGGTGTTATTTTAGAGCCGCAGGTTAACCATAACCTTACAAAACCTGTGGTTTTTCTTCCCAAGGACACCTTATGAAAACCTCACTCTTCAAAAGTCTCTATTTCCAGGTCCTGACAGCCATCGCCATCGGTATTTTGCTGGGGCATTACTACCCTGAGCTGGGCGCGCAAATGAAACCGCTTGGCGACGCGTTCGTGAAGCTCATCAAAATGGTCATCGCCCCGGTAATCTTCTGTACGGTTGTCACGGGCATCGCTGGCATGGAAAGCATGAAAGCGGTAGGCCGTACCGGTGCTGTGGCGCTGCTCTATTTCGAAGTGGTCAGTACCCTTGCGCTGATTATTGGTCTGATTATCGTTAACGTGGTCCAGCCTGGTGCGGGCATGAACGTTGACCCCTCAACGCTCGATGCCAAAGCGGTCGCGGTCTATGCCGAGCAGGCGAAGGATCAGGGCGTGGTGGCCTTCCTGCTGGACGTGATACCCGGCAGCGTCATTGGCGCGTTTGCCAGCGGAAACATTCTGCAGGTACTGCTGTTTGCCGTCATGTTTGGCTTTGCCCTGCACCGTCTGGGCAGCAAAGGCCAGCTTATCTTTAACGTGATTGAGAGCTTCTCACAGGTCATCTTTGGCATCATCAATATGATCATGCGCCTGGCGCCAATCGGTGCCTTCGGTGCGATGGCCTTCACCATCGGTAAGTATGGCGTCGGTACGCTGGTGCAGCTGGGCCAGCTGATTATCTGCTTCTATATCACCTGTATTCTTTTCGTGGTGGTGGTGCTGGGCTCCATTGCCCGTGCGACAGGTTTCAACATCTTCAAATTTATCCGTTACATTCGTGAAGAGCTGCTGATTGTGCTGGGGACCTCTTCTTCAGAATCGGCGTTGCCGCGTATGCTCGACAAGATGGAAAAACTCGGGTGCCGTAAGTCGGTGGTCGGGCTGGTGATCCCGACGGGCTACTCCTTCAACCTTGATGGTACGTCGATATACCTGACGATGGCGGCGGTGTTCATCGCTCAGGCGACCAACAGCCATATGGATATTTTCCATCAGATCACCCTGTTGGTGGTGCTCCTGCTCTCCTCGAAAGGCGCGGCAGGCGTAACGGGCAGTGGCTTTATCGTGCTGGCGGCTACCATTTCTGCGGTGGGGCATCTGCCGGTGGCGGGGCTGGCGCTGATTCTCGGTATTGACCGCTTTATGTCCGAGGCGCGCGCATTAACCAACCTGGTAGGTAACGGTGTGGCGACGGTCGTTGTCGCGAAATGGGTGAAAGAGCTGGATCACAAAAAACTCGACGATACGCTGAATAATCGCGTGTCTGATAGCAAAACTCCTGGTTTAACCTCCTAATCTTGTTACAAATGCCCGCATTCCCTTGTCGGGATGCGGGCTCCTGCGCATAATAACCCTTCATACCTGTCATAATTCGACAAGATTTTTTTTGGGTATATTTCACTTCGGACCGTGACGTTTTGCCGAACGCGCGGTCTAATCGACGTGTTTTCATCGTCATCTTTTAGAGTGCAGCGCGTCGCGAGACACTCTTTTTAACCAGGAATGTTGATCAGGGGTTCACATGCAGGGCACAAAAATTCGACTCTTAACCGGCGGTTTGCTGATGATGGCAGCAGCCAGTTATGTGCAGGCAGATGCGCTCCAGCCAGACCCGGCCTGGCAACAAGCCACGTTAGCGAACGGTTTCCAGTGGCAGGTTTTATCCACCCCGCAACGTCCGAGCGATCGTGTTGAAATCCGTCTGTCCGTTAATACCGGCTCCCTTACGGAAAGTACTCAGCAAACCGGTTTTAGCCATTTTATTCCCCGTCTGGCGCTCACTCAGAGCGGCAGCCTGCAAGCGGTTCAGGTGCGTTCGCTGTGGCAACAAGCCATCGATCCAAAACGCCCGCTGCCTCCGGCTGTGGTCTCCTATGACTACACCATGTTTAACCTGAGCCTGCCAAATAACCGTAACGATCTGCTCAAAGAAGCGCTGACCTATCTCGCTGATGCCTCAGGCAACCTGGCGATTACGCCGGATACCGTTAACTATGCGCTGAGCAACAGCGACATGGTGGCGACCTGGCCTGCGGATACCAAAGAGGGCTGGTGGCGCTACCGTCTGAAAGGTTCAACGTTGCTGGGTCACGATCCGGCGGAGCCGCTGAAGCAGCCGGTCGATGCCGAACAGGTGAAATCGTTCTACCAGAAATGGTACACCCCGGACGCCATGACGCTGATTGTGGTTGGCAATGTCGATAGCCGCGCGGTGGTTGAACAGATCAACAAAGCGTTTGGCGATTTGAAAGGCAAGCGTGAAACGCCTGCCCCGGTTCCGACACTCTCTCCGCTGCGCGCCGAACCTGTCAGCATTATGACGGACACCGTGCGTCAGGACCGACTCTCCATGATGTGGGATAACGCCTGGCAGCCTATCCGCGAATCCGCCGCGCTGCTGCGCTACTGGCGTGCCGACCTGGCGCGTGAAGCGTTGTTCTGGCACGTCCAGCAGACGCTCAGTAAGAATAACGTGAAGAATATTGGTCTTGGCTTTGACTGTCGCGTGCTTTTCCAGCGTGCGCAATGTGCCATTAACGTTGAATCGCCGGGCGATAAGCTGAATGCGAATCTGGGTGTGGTCGCCAAAGAGCTGGCAAAAGTGCGTAAAGAGGGCCTCTCTGAAGAGGAGTTCAATGCGCTGGTGGCCCAGAAAAAACTGGAGCTGCAGAAGCTGTTTGCGACCTACGCGCGTGCCGATACCGATATTCTGATCAGCCAGCGCATCCGCTCCCTGCAGAATCAGGTTGTCGACATTGCGCCTGAACAGTACCAGAAGCTTCGTCAGGATTTCCTGAACGGTTTGACCGTGGATATGTTAAATCAGGATTTACGTCAGCAGCTGTCGCAGGATATGGCATTGATCCTTATGCAGCCGAAAGGCGAGCCGGAATATGACATGAAGGAACTTCAGAAGACCTGGGATTCTATTATGGTTACCGCGCCGCAGCCGGCGACCGCAGCGGATGATTTACACCCGGACGCGACGGATATTCCTCAGGGACAGTAATGCGTAGACATGCCCTCTCCCTGTGGGAGAGGGCCAGGGTGAGGGCATCAGCCCTCACTTTGGTTAAACAGGCATCGCCTCACGCGGAATAATCGCCCCGCGATACTGAATCACGGTGCTGGCCGTCAGGTGTCCGCGCTGTGCCGCGGCTTCCGGCGTTCCCCCGGTCAGACGTACCGCCAGGTAACCCGCGCTGAAGGAGTCCCCTGCCGCTGTCGTATCAATCACGTTCTCTTTGGCCAGCTTCACCGCCGGGACTTCAACCACCGCTTCACCCGCCATCGCGACCAGGCATGATTCCGCCCCGCGTTTAATGACGACTTCGCTTACGCCCGCCGCCTGCGTGCGTGCAATCACGTCATCTACGGGCTTCTCACCCCACAGGGCGTCTTCATCGTCGAGCGTCAGGAACGCGATGTCCGTGCACTGCAGCATCTGCTGATAAACCTGCTGCGTCTCTTCACGGCTGGCCCACAGGCGTGGACGGTAATTGTTATCAAAAATCACCTTACCGCCGTTGGCGCGGCATTTATGCAGCAGCGACAGCAGCTTTTCGCGGCTGACTGGACTGAGGATCGCCAGGCTGATCCCACTCAGATAGAGATAGTCAAAGCTTGCCAGTGCTTCACAAATGGCCGGGGCTGCATCGCTCTCCAGCCAGAACTTCGCCGCGGCTTCGTTACGCCAGTAATAAAACGTGCGTTCGCCGGTGCTGTCGGTTTCGATGTAGTAAAGCCCGGGAAGGCGGTTTTCCATACGCTGGATCAGCGCGGTGCCCACATGTTCATTCTGCCAGGCTTCCAGCATCTGCTGGCTGAAGCTGTCCGTGCCGAGGGCGGTAACATAGTCCACGGAGAGTGCTTCTGGCGCAACCTGACGGGCGATATAGACGGAAGTGTTTAACGTGTCGCCACCAAATCCGCGGCTGACTTCCGCGCCTTTTTGGGACAGCTCAATCATGCATTCGCCAATCACGGCAATTTTTTTGGACATAGTCGTGAACCTGAACAGAAGAATTTATCAGCAGTGTGCGCTGAGTGAATTAGATGGTCAACTATATTAAAACGACGTTCCATTATTTAATTTGAGCCAGCACGTGTTCCGGCAAATTTCTGTCATCTTAATTTCATTTTCCCGGTGAATTGAACATAAAGTTCTCAATTGTCGCGCCGATAACCCAGTGACGAGTCCAGAAAGGCCATCCAACAACAGGACATCTGAAATGAAGTCAGAGCAGGTTATCCAGCGGCTGAGCACTACGCCTGAGGCAAGTATTGAGAACTTGCAGGAGCATCGCTACTGGCTGCAATGTGAGCGTGCGTATACCTATCAGCCGATCTACCGAACGGACGGTCGACTGATGGCCATTGAAATTTTGACCGTTGTTACGCACCCGTCAAACCCTTTACAGCGTATCGCGCCAGATCGCTATTTTGCCGAAGTTGCCGTTCGCCAGCGCCTTGACGTGCTGGAAGAGCAGCTTCGTATGCTGGCGACCAAACAGGCCTTTTTCGAGCGGCACCATATCCTCGCCTCGGTTAACGTGGATGGCCCGACACTGCTGGCGCTGCGTCAGAATGCAAAATTGCAGGAACTGATCGCCACTCTGCCGTGGATGCGTTTTGAACTGGTGGAGCACGTCCGGCTGCCGCAGGACTCCTCGTTTGCCTCGATGTGTGAATTTGGCCCGCTGTGGCTGGATGACTTTGGTACGGGCATGGCGAACTTCTCTGCGCTGAGCGAAGTGCGTTATGACTACATCAAAGTGGCCCGCGATCTGTTTATTATGCTGCGTCAGACCCCGGAAGGGCGAAACCTGTTTACGCTGTTATTGCAGTTGATGAACCGCTATTGCAAAGGGGTGATTGTCGAAGGTGTGGAAACGCTGGAAGAGTGGCGCGATGTGCAACACTCACCCGCTGCTGCCGCACAGGGTTATTTCCTCTCTCGTCCGGTTCCTATGGATACCCTCGATACCGTCATAACTAACCTCTGATCCGCCCGTTTCCCCTTGTCTGGACTATAGTTTTACAGGACAGGCCATCAGGAAAGGGGACAAAAATGACAAAGACAACCAGGGTTATCTCCTGGACTACAGGGATTTTCTTGTTGTTGATCGTGGTTATCGTCGTCATTATTGCGACGTTTGACTGGAATCGCCTTAAGCCGACCATCAACCAGAAAGTCTCAGCTGAGCTGAACCGTCCCTTCGCCATCCGCGGCGATTTGGGCGTGGTATGGGAACGTCAGAAACAGGAGACCGGCTGGCGAAGTTGGATCCCCTGGCCGCACGTCCACGCCGACGACATTATTCTCGGCAACCCGCCGGATATTCCGGACGTCACCATGGTCCATCTGCCACGCGTTGAAGCCACGCTGGCGCCGTTAGCGCTCCTGACCAAAACCGTCTATCTGCCGTGGATTAAACTCCAGCAGCCCGATGCGCGTCTGATCCGCCTTTCTGAAAAGAACAACAACTGGACGTTTAACCTTGCCAGCGACGGCGAAAAAGATCCCAATGCCCGGCCCTCTTCATGGTCATTCCGTCTGGACAATATTCTTTTCGATCGCGGGCGGATCGCCATCGACGATAAGGTCAGCAAGGCGGATGTGGAGATCCTGGTCGATCCGTTGGGTAAACCGCTACCGTTTAGCGAAGTGACGGGCAACCAGGCGAAAGGCGATAACGCCAAAGCGGGAGATTATGTGTTTGGCCTGACGGCCAAAGGGCGCTACAACGGTCAGCCGCTGAGCGGGAAAGGAAAAATGGGCGGCATGCTGGCGCTCAGGAGCGAAGGTACGCCGTTCCCGGTGCAGGCGGATTTCCGTTCAGGGAATACGCGCGTGGCATTCGTGGGCACGGTCAACGACCCGATGAACATGGGGGGCGTGGATCTGCGGCTGAAATTTGCCGGTGATTCGCTGGGTGAACTGTATGAACTGACCGGTGTGTTGCTGCCCGATACGCCGCCGTTCGAAACGGACGGGCATCTGGTTGCCAAAATCGACACCGAAAAATCGTCTGTCTTTGATTACCGGGATTTTAACGGCCGCATCGGTGACAGCGATATCCACGGATCGCTAACCTATACCACCGGAAAACCGCGCCCGAAACTGGAAGGGGATGTGGAGTCCCGCCAGCTACGTCTGGCCGATCTGGGCCCGTTGATTGGCGTGGATTCGGGCAAAGGCACGAAGTCGAAAGAGGTCAAAAAGGACGTTCAGCCTGCGGGGAAAGTGCTGCCTTACGATCGCTTCGAAACTGATAAATGGGACGTGATGGATGCCGATGTACGCTTCAAAGGGCGTAAAATTGAGCATGGCAGCACGTTGCCGCTGAGCGATCTCTCGACGCATGTCATTCTTAAAAACGCCGATCTGCGCCTGCAGCCGCTGAAGTTTGGTATGGCGGGCGGAACGATTTCCTCGAACATTCACCTCGAGGGCGATAAAAAGCCGATGCAGGGGCGCGCCGAAATTCAGGCCCGCAGGCTGAAGCTGAAAGAGCTGATGCCAAACGTGGAGTTGATGCAGAAAACCCTCGGTGAAATGAACGGTGACGCGGACATTCGCGGGGTAGGGAATTCCGTGGCGGCGCTGCTGGGCAGCGGCAATGGTAACCTGAAACTGCTGATGAACGACGGCCTGGTCAGCCGCAACCTGATGGAGATCCTGGGGCTGAACGTGGGCAACTTTATCATCGGGCAAATTTTCGGGGATGACGAGGTGCGGGTGAACTGCGCCGCGGCCAATCTGGATCTGGTTAACGGCGTGGCGCGTCCGCAGATTTTTGCCTTCGACACGGAAAACGCGGTGATTAACGTGACCGGTACCGCCAGCATGGCCTCAGAGCAGCTGGATTTGACGATCGACCCGGAAAGTAAAGGGATCCGTATTATTACCCTGCGCTCGCCGCTTTATGTCCGCGGCACCTTTAAAAATCCGCAGGCAGGCGTGAAGCCCGGGCCGCTGATCGCGCGTGGTGCGGTGGCCGCAGCCCTCGCGACGCTGGTCACCCCAGCCGCCGCGCTGCTGGCATTGATCTCGCCGTCAGAAGGTGAGGCGAACCAGTGTCGGACAATTTTGTCGCAGATGAAGAAGTAAGATGCGGGATGTTTTTGCCGGGTGGCGCTGCGCTTACCCGGCCTACATGTTGAATCGTAGGCCGGGTAAGGCGTAGCCGCCACCCGGCATTAGCTTACAGTGCCTGATGCTTAGTCTCATGCGTCAGCAGCAGCGCAATCAGCGTCAGCGCCGCCATGGCCGCCAGGTAAACGCCCACGTAGAACAGACCATAATTTGCCTGCAGCCAGGTGGCGATGTATGGCGCAACGGACGCCCCCAGAATGGAAGAGACGTTGTAGGAGAACGACGCACCGGTATAACGCACTTCCGTCGGGAACAGCTCTGGCAGCAGCGCGCCCATTGGGCCGAAGGTCAGCCCCATCAGGCTAAGGCCAATCAGCAGGTAGGCCATCACCAGTGCCGGGCTACCCGAACCCAGCAGCGGCGGGAAGACGAACAGGGCAAACAGAATGATCAGCGTGGTGATCGTAATCATGCTCGCACGACGACCGAATTTATCCGCCAGCAGGCCGGCAATCGGCACCATCACACCAAACCCGATGACCGCCATCATCAACATCCACAGTACTTCGTTACGCGGCAGACCCAGCCCAACCGGCGCGGCGGCGGTACTGTAGGTCATGGAGTAAACCGTCATGATGTAGAACAGCGTATAGGTTGCCAGCATGATGAACGTGCCCAGCACGGTGACGCGGACGTGTTTGGTCAGCAGCGTGCCCAGCGGGACTTTCACCTGTTTTTTCGCCGCGGCCACTTTAGCGAACACCGGCGTCTCATGCAGGGACACGCGGACATACAGGCCAATCAGCACCAGCACGGCAGAGAAGACAAACGGAATACGCCAGCCCCAGTTCATGAACTGTTCATCCGTCAGCAGCCAGGAAAGCAGCAGGAAGGTCCCGTTGGCAAAGAAGAAGCCAATCGGCGCGCCAAGCTGCGGGAATGAACCGTACAGCGCGCGTTTACGCGGCGGGGCATTTTCGGTCGCCAGCAGCGCCGCGCCACCCCATTCACCGCCCAACCCCAGACCCTGACCAAAACGCGCCAGCGCCAGCAGGACCGGCGCCAGAATGCCAATGGTTTCGTAGGTCGGCAGCAGGCCGATCGCCACGGTGGAGATCCCCATCGTCAGCAGCGAGGCCACCAGGGTGACCTTACGACCAATACGGTCGCCAAAGTGTCCAAACAGCGCAGAGCCAATCGGACGTGCAACAAACGCGATAGCAAAGGTTGCCAGAGACTGCAGCGTCGCCGCCGTCGGGTCTCCCTGAGGGAAGAAAATATGCGGGAAGACGATGACCGCAGCGGTGGCGTAAATGTAAAAGTCGAAGAACTCAATGGCGGTGCCAATCAGCGATGCGACGACAACTTTATTGCGCGAGTTGACCGGGACGTTTTCCGCGCCAGAGTCGAGTGTTGTGGCTGTTGCTTGCATAATATTTTCTTATTTTTTATCGAACGAAAGGCCATATTACGCACAGCAAAAGCGACATTTCAATCTGTAACAAAGTCGCGTTCTGGTGATAAAAGCAACAAAAAGCGGATAATTTTCAGGCCAGCGAAAATGCTTCCATGAAATGCTTCACAGTTTTTAAATATTGGTGAATAAAACTGGTTTTTGGTTAAATAAAAGTTACGGGCTGGATTTATATGCTGAAATGATGAGTCGGGCTGAAATTTCAGCCCGAGAGAGGGGTTAGCGGTGTGTTTTTCCCGGCATGCGTGTGTCGCCTTTGTACTCGGCGGTGGCAATCCACGCGGCGCAGAACAGGGTCAGGCGGGCGAAGAAGTAGAAGAAGGCCATCAACCCCAGCACGGAGCCGAACGCCGCGCCCGACGGGGATTTCACCAGCGACGGCAGGGTGTAGGTCATCACGATTTTAATCACTTCAAAGCCTATCGCCGCAATCAGCGTTCCGCGGAGCAGGGCCTTCTTGCGCGGACGATGACGGGGCAAACGCCAGAAAATCCAGAAGAACAGCAGGTAGTTGGCGAAAATGGAAATCGCCAGCCCAATGCCGCGCCAGGCCGGTTTCAGCCATTCGATGTAATCCAGATAGAGTGCAGAGATAATCATCTGCTGTGCGGAGCCCGCCACGGAGGTAATCGAAAGCGTAACGATGAGCGCAATGAGCAGGCCAATCAGCGAAACAAAGTCGCGGAGATACTTAACCCATATTTTCTCCTGATCCTGCGGCTTACGCTCCCACACCTCACGCGACTGGGCGCGAATGGCCTCGCGGAGGTTGCCCATCCAATTTACCCCGGAGTAAAGGGCGATAAGCAAACCAACGATCCCAACGGTCGTACGTTGCTGAACAGCGGTATTAATCGTGCTTTTTAGCGTGGTGGCGAGGGTCGGGTCACTGACGTTATTCAGGATTTTAGTGAAAATATCCTGCAGCAGCGTCGGGTGCGACGCGAGCACAAAACCGGCCGCTGCAAACGACACCATCAGAATGGGGATCATCGACAGGAAGGAGAAATAGGTGATGGCAGCACCAAACTGGTTCCCCATGCGGTCATTAAAGCGCTCGGTCGCACGTATCAAATGCGCAACCATGGGAAACTGCTGAATTCTTTCTGCCAGGCTGGTGACGGTGCCCAGCGTCTTGCTGGCCGCCCCTGGGGTTTTAGCCTTTTCTGGACCGGTTTCCATCTTCTTGATGGGATCATAATCTAAATGTTGGGTGGGTCGTTGCGGGTTATTTTCCGGCGTCACGCGTCTTTTCCTTTTCGTTAGGCTGGATGTTACTGAATTATAGCTTGCGACTAATCCACGTAAGCTTTTGTGAGTTCGGTCAGCCACTCCATGAACAGATGTACCCGACGGGAGAGGTTGCGGCGATGGGGATAAATCAGGGACACGGGCATCGGTTCCGCGCGATATTGCGGGAGGATCTCAATCAGTTTTTTCGTCCGCAGTAAATCACGTACCCCAACACGTGGAACCTGAATGATGCCCAGCCCGGCAAGGCAGGCCGCCTGATAGGTTTCCGTGCTGTTGACGGTTAATACACCGCCCGTCTTTATCCACTGCGTTGCACTGCCGTTATAAAATTCAAAGCCCTGCGGACGGGTACCCAGCATGGCGGCGTAGTGAATCACCGCGTGTGAGCCCAAATCATCCAGCGTTTCAGGGTAGCCAAAACGCGCCAGATAATCCGGACTGGCACAGTTAATTACCGTCAGTTTCCCCAGCGGCCGGGCAATTAACCCTGAATCTTTCAGGGAGCCCACGCGGACCACGCAATCAAACCCTTCGCGAATCACATCCACCAGACGATCGCTGCTGCTGAGTTCCAGTTCAATACCCGGGTACTGCTGCAAAAAAGTCGGCAGTCTGGGGATGACTAAATTTCGAGCAACGCCGACGGGCATATCCACGCGCAGCCTTCCGCTTATGGTGGAGGGATCGTGCTGAAACAGTCCGTCCAGTTCATCAAGGTTTGCCAGCAGATCTTTTGCCCGTTCGTAATAGACCATGCCGTCCTGCGTCAGGCTGACGCGACGCGTGGTCCGGTGCAACAGCTGGGTGCCAAGGCGGTTTTCAAGGGCCTGAATTTGCCGCGAAACGCTGCCTTTCGGCAACGTTAAGGTTTCTGCAGCACGGGAAAAACTTTCCAGTTCCGCGACGCGAACAAACAGCTGCATTGCGTGAATTTTATCCATAGATGAAGCTCATTGTTGTTGCTGTTGAAACAGTGAAGCGTTTTAAACCATCTTTATTGATCTTCTATCACCTAATAAGCTCTTTCTCAATCTCCATAACAGCCAAAACGAGGTTTATGATGACTGAACGTATCGCATTAGTGACGGGTGGTAGCCGTGGTTTGGGTAAAAACGCGGCGTTGAAGCTGGCGGCAGACGGAACGGGAATTGTTCTGACGTACCACAGCAATCAGCAGGACGCGCTGGAGGTTGTTCGCGAAATTCAGGAAAAAGGCGTGAATGCTGCAGCATTACAGCTCAACGTCGGTGATATTGCCAGCTTCGATAAGTTTGCTCAGCAGCTTCAGGAAATCCTTAAGACCGTCTGGCAACGCGACACCTTTGATTATTTATTGAACAATGCCGGGACGGGTTTATATGCACCCTATACCGACACAACGGAAGCCCAGTTTGATGAGGCGATGAATATTCATTTCAAAGGGCCTTTCTTCCTGACACAGCGCCTGCTGCCTCTGCTGAATGACGGAGGCCGGATCCTCAACGTCTCCAGCGGGCTGGCCCGTTTTACCCAGCCAGGCTCCGGTACCTATGCAGCGATGAAAGGGGCGATGGAGGTGTTGACCCGCTATCAGGCGAAGGAGCTGGGTGCGCGTGGTATCTCCGTCAATATTATCGCGCCGGGCGCGATAGAAACCGACTTTGGCGGTGGACGCGTTCGCGACAACGCGCAGCTTAATCAGATGCTGGCATCACAGACGGCGCTGGGGCGGGTGGGGTTGCCGGACGATATCGGCGATGCCATCGCGGCACTGCTCAGCGATAAGCTGGGCTGGATGAACGCGCAACGTATTGAGGTGTCAGGCGGTATGTTCCTGTGAGGCCTGCTGTAAAGGGGAGGGAACCCCTTAAGGAAATCCTTAATGCCGATGTGTCAAAATACGGGCAAATATAAAAACCACTCGCGGATTTGTAACCTCTCCATTCATTGAGTTTTTTCTTAAATACTGCCTCTGTAGAATCCCCCTTCGCTATTCTCAGAGGGAGAAAAACGATGCGAGTAATCATGTTTGACAGGCAGTCGATATTTATTCATGGAGCGATACACGGTCTGCAGGAGTTAATTCCTGAAATAAATATAACGGGCGCTTGTCAGGCGGACGATTTATGGGGGCAAATATCTGCTTCACCGTCTGCTATCGTGATGATTGACGGCAATTTGATCCAGGAAGAGGAGAGTGCTTTCCTGGAAGAGCTTATGGATTCCTTCCCGGCGATACGGGTGATTATGGTTCTGGCAAGAAAAGAGGCCAGATGGGTTGAGCAGCTCATGCAGCGAAACGTGATGGCCATTATCCCCCGTAACGCTAACCCCGAACGGTTTGCCGCCGTGCTGGATTCCGTGTCGAGAGGGATGGTCTGCTTTCCCGGGGAGTGGGTTAGCCAGCAATCATCAGCACAGCCGTTACTCTGTTTAAGCGAGCGTCAGCGCGAGGTACTCAAACTGCTGGCAGCGGGAGAGTCAAATAAAGAGATTGGCCGCAATCTCAACATCAGCGCGGCCACGGTAAAAGCGCATCTGGAAGCACTTTTTCGGCGGCTGGAGGTGAAAAACCGGACCCAGGCGGCCATGTACTATACCCGGGCGATAGCCTGATACAGCGCGTTCAGACGTGAAGGCGTCTCGGCGAAACTGAATATCAATACTACCAATGCATCATGCTGCTGTTGGGTTAATGGGCGTGTTATATTTTCCCGCAGCAGCCTCTCACATAACTGAATATCTTCCTGAAGCAAACATTCTGCCTGAAGCGGAGTAATGCCTCCGTGAAAATTGTCCTCTTCATGGATCGCATGTCCATAGCCGATCACCCATAAACCATTTTCATCACGATATTTCTCCAGTGAAAGCCCCTGATGCTTCTTTATTAAATCAATGGCGGCATAAGAGATATTCAGCGCATGACCTTTCATATTCATTTCCTCGTAATGGCGATACTGTAGAGGAATTGAACAATGAAAAATATCCGCCAAATGGCTGTTGATCAGGCGTTATGGTTCAGATATTCATGCCGCAATAAACCCAATAACCAGTCATTTTGCCAGCGTCCGGAAAGGTAATAGCTCTCGCGAAGCTCCCCCTCCAGACGAAAGTGGGCTTTTTCCAGCAGACGTCTGGAGGCGACATTTCCCGCCGTGACGGTGGCGGTGAGCCGACGTAGTCCGCCCTCACGAAAGGCGTAATCGCAAAGCGCCTGCAGGGATTCGAAACCGTAACCTTTCCCCTGCGCCTCGGGTGCAAAAAGAAAGCCCACTTCAGCGCAATCGTCCTCACGATGAATATACCCGGTCACGCCCAGCGGTGCCTGAGAGGTGGCATCACGGACGACGAGACACAGCCAGTGCGTGCTGCCCGGCGTCCAGAGGGGCAGACGAGAATCAAACGCCTCACGAATCGCGGCAACGGGACGGTTTTCCGCCACAAAGCGCATCACGTCAGGATGTTGCTGCAACGCCAGAAAAAAGGGCCAGTCATGCTCCTGCAGAGGCGAGCAGTTCAGGCGTGAAGTCATTAAAACCGGCATTAAGATTCTCCTGAAACATTTTTAATGATTTTAGGGTTGTCACTTTATTTCAACAGAAAGTCAGGTATGGTTAAGCATGTATAAATAAAAGAAAAATGGCCATAAGTGCCCATTCCTGATGTCTTCGTTGTCGCTTAAGGAAAACAATGACTCTCAGCACATCACATCATATTCGCGAACAGTTTGAACACTGTCTGGCGGTCATTCGCCAGGCGTCGGTTGAAATTTTGCTTCTCCTGAATGTACATGTTTCTGAGGGAAAAGATCCACGCTGGCTCCTGGAACAACTGGATAGCGCACGTTTAGCGCTCGGGGGATGGGCAGCCGTTGCGAAGACCCTCAATCTGAATGATGCCGAGATGTCGGAATTTACGCTGCAGCTGCGCCTGCTGCAGCAGCGCGTTCCACAGTATGAAAGCGGGCAGGATGTCAGCGAAAACCAGCTGATTGCGGCGATGCGCTTTGTGACCACGCTGGAACATCTTCGTTTGCAGCAACCGTTGCTGACTTACAGCACGGAGCTGGCAACGGGTAGCGAACTGCAGCAACAGCAGGCGCACAAGCAGGTTCGCGCCATTGAGCTGATGATTAAAGGACTTATTCAGCAGGCCTGGCCCGATCAGGTGCGGCTCAATAATCATCTTAAGACCTTATTTAATGCCGACCGGGTAAGACGCTGGCTGAAGCTCGGGGAGATCAACGATATCCTGAGTGGGATGATGTTCAGTGAACTGGCGCAGATGCTGGTGGATAAAAAAGAGTTCAGCCGGTATTACGCCTCGCTGTTTAACGATCCTGCCATGCTGACGCTCCTGGTAGAACCGCGTAAAACGCTGCAAACCTTCCTTGATGATATTCGGCAAATTCGCAACAACATCACGGTTCAGAAAACGTTAAGTTCGGCGCAAATTCAGCTGCTGGATAACTACTACATGCAGATATCCCGACCGGTTCAACGTGCATTCGAAGAGGGGAGAACGCGCGTCAACCCGGCCGGATTGATGGCGGTGGACGCCAGTGAACTGCACACTTTCTGGGAAAAGGCGCAGAAAATGGATCGTGTTACCGGTGGCGATCTGTTTGAGGTTCGTGACACGATTGAAAAGCCGACCCAGCGCGCGCCGCGCACGCCCGAACAGCGTGAGCAGCTTATCTCCGGTGCGTTATGGGGCGCGGTTGGCGTTATGGTAATCGCCATCCTGGTGGGCGGCTTCTGGCTGGTGACCAGCAGCAAACCGCAGTCGTCGGCCGAACACACTGCGCAAGCGGCTCCGCCGAAAGATATGCGCGAAACCCCTTCTGCGCGCGAGACGCTGACCCGCATGGGGGTGACCTGGGACGACAATAATTTCCGTTCAGCGATTAACCGCAACGATACTCGTGTCGCGCAGCTCTTTTTGCAGGGCGGGATGGACTGGAAGCTGTCATGGACCGAAGAGGCGATGTCGGCAGGCCATGACGACGTGCTGGAGCTCATGCTGCGCTACCGACGGAACATGACGGAAGAGAAGCCATGCCGTCGCTTTATCAACACGCTCAGCCACGCGATGTCGAACGGGGAATCCCTGACCTCAGTGCGTAAAGCGTATCTCAAAGCGTTCTGCACCGTGCCCGCCGTGGTGAAGCGCCAGCAGCACGATCTGGATATGGCTACGCGGCGTGCGCAGTCGCAACCGGATGCCACCACGAAAAAATGGCAGTCCATTCAGACTGCCATTTATGAGGTGATTCGCTGAACCCTTTACCCTATGGGAAAGGGCCGGGGTGAGGGCACCAGACCGCACCCCACTCAAGGCTCCCCATACAACCCTATCAGCCGTCGCACTACGCCGTTGGTCCAGCCGAAGCCGTCCTGAAGGGGATACTCACCCCCGCCACCCTCGCGTGGCGTACTGCTGGCGATATGATACTTCTCAATCAGCTTGTGGTGGGTCTTATAAAAATGATTCACCGTCTGCAGCCAGCTCCAGGCGATCTCATCGCCCAGTGAGTCATTGCCATACTGCTTGAACCCCTGAATGGCCATCCACTGCAGCGGGGCCCAGCCGTTGGGTTTATCCCATTGCTCGCCGGTTTCATACTCGGTTGCCAGAATCCCGCCCGGCGTCAGCAGTCGCGTTTTCACCGCATCCGACAGTCGATCGGCCTGTTCATGCGTGGCCATACCGACGTACAGCGGCACAATGCTCGCCGCAGAGAACAGCGCCATCACTTCGCGGCGCCAGTCATAGTCGCGATAGCAGCCGCTTTCTTCATCCCAGAGGTAGCGGTTAATCGCGGCGCGGCGATCGCTGGCCTTCTGATGGAACAGTTCAGCGGTCTCTTTATCCCCTTTCGACGCCGAGATATTGGCGATAGTACTCTCCAGCTTGAAAAGGAAGGCATTCAAATCGATCGGGATAAACTGCGTGGTGCGAATGCTGGCCAGTCGGCCAGGCTCACGCAGCCAGCGGGAGGAGTAATCCCAGCCTGAGGCTGCACCCGCGCGCAAGTCACGATACACTTCGTTTGGCGGACGTCCGGAGTGACGGGCCGTTTCTACGTCCTCAATCCACGATTCGTCCCGGGGCGTGTCGCGGTCGTCCCAGTAGCGGTTGAGCAATGATCCATCCGGCATACGTACCGCGCTGCGATAGGCCTGATTAAGCAGCAGCGACTCGGCACCGTCCATCCAGAAGGCGTGCTCCATCTTGAGGTGCTCAAGGTAACGCTTCGCGCCGCGTACCCCGTCCTCTTCAAACAACTCGACCATCAGGGCAAAGACCGGCGGCTGAGAGCGGCTGAGGTAATAGGTACGGTTACCGTTTGGGATATGCCCGTAGCGTTCGATCAGCCACGCGAAGTTATCCGCCATACACTTCAGCAGGTCGTTACGTCCGCTCTCCGCCAGCCCCAGCATGGAGAAATAGGAGTCCCAGTAATAGGTCTCACTGAATCGCCCGCCGGGCACAATATAGGCCTGCGGTAACACCAGCAGAGAGGACCAGGGGATATGGTCCTGCGGTTCGCGCGTCAGCACCGGCCACAGGCTGTCAATGTGCTCTTTTAGCGACAGACCGGGGTCAGAAACATATTCCGTGCCGTAGGTGGCCGGTAGCCAGAAGTGGTTCTCTACAAACTGGCGCAGGTCGAAATCCCGGTGACGTTTCACTTTACGATAGCGGATCAGGATATCCAGCGGGTCCATCTTCGGCGCGCAGTCAGGGAAGGTTTTGCTGTCCGCGAACAGGCGTGTTGACTGAACATGCTCGAACAGTTCCAGATAGCGATCGGCGGGCGTCAGGGCATCGGAGGCGGGTAGCCCCTCGATCATTTCGGGTTCCGGCTCCGCCTCAATCATTTCATCCAGTTTCAACTCGCAGGGATCGGTCTCGTAGCGCAGCTCTTCTGCGATCTCGAATTCGATATTCTCGGTAGCCTGTAGTTTCTGGTTGAACATGGTGATAGGGACCTCCGGTTGTGTGTACTTAAAGACAGTTTTTTTCCGGGCGTCTTATAAGCGTAGACATTCGCTTCGGTAGATGGGGAGGGAAATGTGCGGTAGATCACTATTTTCGGAGCATTCGTTTTGCAACGATTTATGAATGTGAATAAAAAAAGCCCCTCCGGGGAGGGGCTTCTGCCTTAACGCATGGTAACAAATTCTTCCGCGGCGGTCGGATGGATTGCCACGGTGTTGTCGAAGTCTTTCTTGGTCGCGCCCATTTTCAGCGCCACGGCGAAGCCCTGCAGGATCTCATCCATGCCGAAGCCAATGCCGTGGATACCCACAATCTTCTCGTCCGGGCCCACGCAGACCAGCTTCATGCGGCATGGCTGACGGTGAGAGGTGACGGCGGTATACATCGCGGTGAACGCGGATTTATACACTTTCACCTGGTCGTCGCCATACTGCTCGCGCGCCTGCGGCTCGGTTAAGCCAACGGTGCCGATGGGCGGATGGCTGAAGACCACGGTCGGGATGTTGGTGTAATCAAGATGCTCGTCAGGCTTGTTGTTAAACAGACGTTCGGAGAGACGACGTCCCGCCGCAACGGCCACCGGGGTCAGCTCTACGGCACCGGTGTTATCGCCGACTGCGTAAATGCCCGGTACGCTGGTGTTCTGGAACTTATCGACGACGATATAACCTTTTTCGTCGGTTTTCACGCCGGTCACGGCCAGGTTAAAGTTGTCATTCGCCGGTTCACGACCAATCGCCCAGATCAGGCAGTCGACGGTCTGGCTGCGGCCATCTTCCAGCTCCAGCGTCAGGCTGCCGTCCGCATTTTTCACTACCGCTTTCGGCACCGCGTGGGTGTGGAGTGTTGGGCCTTCAGCGTTCATGACTTCAACCAGCGTCTCGACAATCAGCGGGTCAAAGCTGCGCAGCGGCGCGTGTTTACGCACAAACAGGTGCGCTTCCGCGCCAAGGCCGTTGATCACGCCCGCCAGCTCTACCGCAATGTAACCCGCGCCAACCACGGCAACGCGCTTAGGCAGCGCAGGCAGTTCAAAGAAACCGTCTGAGTCGATGCCGTATTCCACGCCCGGAATGTCCGGGTGGCTCGGACGACCGCCGGTGGCGATCAGGATATGATCGGCGGTGATCGTCTCACCGTTCACTTCGATCGTTTTCGCATCCACAAAGCGGGCAAAGCCGTGGATCACATCGACGTTGTTCTTACCCAGCACGTTGTCGTAGGAGGTGTGAATACGGTCGATGTAGGCGGTACGGCTGGCGATTAGCTTGTCCCAGTCAAAGTGATTGAGGGTGGTGTCAAAGCCGTAATCCGGGCCGTACATATGGATAGCTTCACGGATTTGCGCTGCGTGCCACATCACCTTCTTCGGTACACAACCCACGTTCACGCAGGTGCCGCCCAGCGCTTTAGCTTCGATCAGCGCACATTTCTGGCCATACATGGCCGCACGGTTGATGGAGGCGATGCCGCCGCTGCCGCCGCCGATTGCGATGTAGTCATAATGCTTAGTCATAGCTTTTATCCTTAATCGTGAATTGCCGCGATTGTATACCTGAAATCAATAGTTTCCACCGATGGCTGCGATTACTCCGGCACGATCCAACTGACGGTGGCGTGGCCTGTACCCGCTGGCACCAGCGTTTTGTGCAGCCACGGCAGTACGTTGTTCATCTGCGCTTCGAGCTTCCACGGCGGGTTAATCACAATCATGCCGGAGGCGGTCATGCCGCGCTGGTCGCTGTCCGGCCGCACGGCCAGCTCAATCTGGAGGATTTTGCGGATCCCGGTCGCTTCCAGATCTTTGATCATGCGTTTGATTTGCGCGCGCAGCACCACCGGGTACCACAGGGCGTAAGTGCCGGTGGCAAAACGTTTGTAGCCTTCGTGGATGCCGGTCACCACCGCCTGATAGTCGGTTTTGATTTCGTACGGCGGATCGATCAGCACCAGGCCGCGGCGGGAAACGGGCGGCAGTTTGGCTTTCAGCTGCTGGTAGCCGTCGGCTTTCTCCACGCGGGCGCGATTATCTTTCTGAAATTCAGAGCGCAACAGCGGGAAATCGCTCGGATGCAGTTCGGTCAGCTGAATGCTGTCCTGCTCGCGCAGCAGCTGGCGGGCAATCAGCGGTGAGCCTGGGTAGTAGCGCAGCTGGCCGTTGCGGTTGAAGTGGTTCACCACGCCGATGTACGGTTCCAGTTCGGCTGGCAGGTCGTCCTGCTGCCAGATGCGGGCGATCCCTTCCAGATATTCACCGGTACGCTCGGCATGCTCGCCGCTCAGCTGATAACGGCCCGCGCCCGCGTGGGTGTCCAGATAGAGAAACGGTTTCTCTTTCTCTTTGAGCGATTCAATGATCAGGCTCTGAACGGTGTGTTTGAGGACGTCGGCATGGTTGCCAGCGTGGAAGCTGTGGCGATAACTGAGCATGGGTAATGATTTTCCGCTGAATTGACGATTTGCCACAGTTTACAGCAGAACGGCACAGATTACCCGCAGGCCCGGTAAGCGCAGCGCCACCGGGCGCTTTTCCACGACGTCCGGCATTGAAATCCTCTACACTTAACCCCATTAATTAATGATATGCACAGCGCCGGATGCGCGCTTCATTCACCTATTTCAACAGGACAGCGTTTATGACCAATCCATTACTGACGCCTTTTTCGTTGCCGCCGTTTTCTAAAATCCTCCCTGAGCATGTGGTTCCAGCCGTTACGCAATCGCTGGACAACTGCCGCGCGGCGGTAGAAAGCGTGGTGGCGCAGGGCGCACCGTACACCTGGGAAAATCTGTGTCAGCCGCTGGCCGAAGTGGACGACGTGCTGGGGCGTATCTTCTCCCCGGTAAGCCACCTGAACTCGGTGAAAAACAGCCCGGAACTGCGCGAGGCCTATGAACAGACCCTGCCGCTGCTCTCGGAGTACAGCACCTGGGTCGGCCAACACGAAGGGCTGTACAAAGCGTATCGCGATCTGCGTGACGGCGACCATTACGCCGAGCTGAACACGGCGCAGAAAAAATCGGTCGATAACGCCCTGCGTGATTTCGAGCTGTCCGGGATTGGTCTGCCAAAAGAGAAGCAGGTTCGCTACGGTGAAATCGCCGCGCGCCTGTCCGAGCTGGGCAACCAGTACAGCAACAACGTCCTCGACGCCACCATGGGCTGGACGAAGCTGATTACCGATGAATCCGAGCTGGCCGGGATGCCGGAAAGCGCGCTGGCAGCAGCGAAAGCGCAGGCCGAAGCGAAAGAGCAGGAAGGCTATCTGTTAACGCTGGATATCCCAAGCTACCTGCCGGTAATGACCTACTGCGACAACCAGGCCCTGCGTGAAGAGATGTACCGCGCCTACAGCACGCGCGCCTCCGATCAGGGGCCGAATGCCGGTAAGTGGGACAACAGCCCGGTGATGGCGGAAATCCTCGCCCTGCGTCACGAGCTGGCACAGCTGCTGGGCTTCGAAAACTACGCCGACAAATCCCTCGCCACCAAAATGGCGGAGAACCCACAGCAGGTGCTCGACTTCCTGACCGATCTGGCAAAACGCGCCCGTCCTCAGGGTGAGAAAGAGCTGGCTCAGCTGCGTGCTTTTGCGAAAGCGGAGTTCGGCGTGGACGAGCTGCAGCCGTGGGATATTGCGTACTACAGCGAAAAACAGAAGCAGCATCTTTACAGCATCAGCGACGAGCAGCTGCGCCCGTACTTCCCGGAAAACAAAGCCGTTAACGGCCTGTTCGAAGTGGTGAAGCGCATCTACGGCATCACAGCCAAAGAGCGAACCGATATCGACGTCTGGCATCCGGACGTGCGCTTCTTCGAATTGTATGACGACAAGAATGAGCTGCGCGGCAGCTTCTACCTTGATCTCTACGCGCGTGAGAATAAGCGTGGCGGAGCGTGGATGGATGACTGCGTCGGCCAGATGCGTAAAGCCGACGGTTCTCTGCAAAAGCCGGTCGCTTACCTGACCTGTAACTTTAACCGTCCGGTGAATGGCAAACCTGCGCTGTTCACTCACGACGAAGTGATCACCCTGTTCCACGAGTTCGGTCACGGTCTGCATCACATGCTGACCCGCATCGAAACCGCAGGCGTGGCTGGCATCAGCGGGGTACCGTGGGATGCGGTCGAGCTGCCAAGCCAGTTTATGGAAAACTGGTGCTGGGAGCCGGACGCGCTGGCGTTTATCTCTGGTCACTATGAGACCGGCGAACCGTTGCCGAAAGAGCTGCTGGATAAAATGCTGGCGGCCAAGAACTACCAGGCAGCGATGTTCATCCTGCGTCAACTGGAGTTCGGCCTGTTTGATTTCCGTCTGCACGCCGAGTTTAGCCCGGAACAAGGGGCGAAAATCCTCGAAACGCTGGCCGAGATTAAAAAGCAGGTTGCTGTGATCCCTGGGCCAACCTGGGGCCGCTTCCCGCATGCGTTCAGTCACATCTTCGCAGGCGGCTATGCGGCAGGTTACTACAGCTACCTGTGGGCCGACGTGCTGGCAGCGGATGCTTTCTCCCGCTTCGAAGAAGAGGGGATCTTCAACCGTGAAACCGGCCAGTCGTTCCTCGATAACATCCTGACCCGCGGCGGTTCTGAGGAGCCAATGGTACTGTTCAAACGCTTCCGTGGCCGCGAGCCGCAGCTGGATGCGATGCTTGAGCATTACGGGATCAAAGGCTGATAGTTCGTGAAAATCTGCCTAGTGGATGAAACAGGCGCCGGAGACGGCGCCTTATCTGTTCTGGCGACCCGCTGGGGGCTGGAGCACGATGAAGATAACCTGATGGCGCTGGTGATGACACCGGAGCATCTTGAATTACGTAAGCGCGACGAACCGAAACTCGGCGGGATTTTTGTCGATTTTGTCGGCGGTGCGATGGCGCACCGGCGCAAGTTCGGCGGCGGTCGCGGCGAGGCGGTGGCCAAAGCGGTGGGGGTTAAAGGGAACTATCTTCCGGACGTGGTCGATGCCACGGCGGGGCTGGGTCGCGATGCGTTTGTGCTGGCGTCTGTTGGCTGTCGTGTGCGAATGCTGGAGCGTAACCCGGTGGTCGCCGCATTGCTCGACGACGGGCTGACGCGTGGCTACGCGGACCCGGAAATCGGCCCGTGGCTGCAGGAGCGGTTGCAGTTGATCCACGCCTCCAGCCTGACGGCGCTCACCGATATCACCCCGCGCCCGCAGGTGGTCTATCTCGACCCGATGTTCCCGCATAAGCAGAAAAGCGCGCTGGTGAAGAAAGAGATGCGGGTGTTTCAGTCGCTGGTGGGGCCGGATTTAGATGCAGATGGTCTGCTGGAGCCTGCCCGACAGCTCGCGACGAAGCGGGTGGTGGTGAAGCGCCCTGACTACGCGCCGCCGCTGGCGGACGTGGCCACGACTAACGCGGTGACCACGAAAGGGCACCGGTTTGATATCTATTCAGGTACATCGGAATAAAAAAAGCCGGGTGGCGGCTTCGCCTTACCCGGCCTACGTTCAATGCCGCCTGTAGGCCCGGTAAGCGTTAGCGCCACCGGGCTTTTTACACTTACTCGTCTTCTTCGTCACGCAGTGGAACAATCAGCATATCCACGTGAACGGTGTTGATCAGCTGGCGCGCGGACGACATCAGCTTGCTCCAGAAGTCCTGGTGGTGACCGCATACGACCAGGTCCATGTCATATTTCTTAATCGCATCAACCAATACCTGACCCAGGTCGCCGCTGCCGCTCAGGGTCTCGGTAATCGGGTAGCCCGCGTTGGTGGACAGTTCGCTCAGGGCGTGATGCGTCTCTTCGGAGATGCGCTTCTGCATATCGCCGAGATTCACGTCGATCAGACCGGTATAGAGGTCGGAGTAATTCACATCAACGTGAATCAGGGAAACTTTCGCGTTGTAGGGGCGTGCCATGGATACCGCTTTATCAACCAGCACTTTGCTCTCCGGAGAGAGGTCTACCGCGATGAGAATGTGTTTGTAAGCCATAGTGTTACTCCTTCCTTAAGTTATCGATGACTAAATGAGAATGCCGTCGTCTGATACTTTCATTACGGCCCAGTTAAACATATTTTTCAAGCTTTGGTGTTGATAACGATTAACCTTGTGGCAAAAAAATTAACGGATCTCCTACACTATTTAATGAGCCGTTCGGATATTAAAACGCGAACCGGATCGACTTTTGGTCATTCTTTCACTGAACTGTCTGTCAGGGCATTGGGGTGCGGGAGCTCAGGAGCCTTGCTCCGTGGGCGGACGCCGGGGAGGATGTATGATTAGCACCGTCGCATTGTTTTGGGCGTTATGCGTAGTTTGCATAGTGAATATGGCGCGCTACTTCTCATCGTTACGTGCGCTGTTAGTGGTACTTCGTGGTTGCGATCCGTTGCTTTATCAGTATGTGGACGGTGGGGGGTTCTTCACCTCGCATGGACAGCCCAGCAAACAGATGCGACTGGTGGGATACATCTACTACCAGCGTTACCGCGATCATCACGATGAAGAGTTTATCCGTCGCTGCGAGCGTCTGCGTCGGCAGTTCATTCTGACCAGCGCCCTGTGCGGGCTGGTTGTGGTCAGTATGATTGCATTGATGATTTGGCACTGAGCACAGAAAAGGCGAGGTTGCCCTCGCCTTTTCTGGGGTTACGGTTTTATCGTGAATCGAAGGTTAGAAACGTTCTCATGCAGAGAGAATACTTTACCGCTGTAGGTAATGGCCACTTCGCCCTTTTCGTTTATCCGTGCTTCAGAAATGCTGCCTGTCCCCTCCAGAACCGGCGATTTTGTCGAAAGCTGCTGGACAATGTCAGCGTCCATACCTTTTAACGCATGCGACAAATAATATCGGTAAATCGTAGGTACGGTCGCGCCACCCTGGTCGTTCGCGGTCATATAGAGCCAGACGGTATTCGAAATCTTGTAAGTCCGGAGAAGTTTATCGCTTTCACGTGGGTTGGGCTGATGGTTTAGCCACGCGAAGCCGATGACCATAATGAGCAGCGCCAGTGTGGTGAGCCGATGAAGCCATTTAATAACCGTTCTGAATGGCATAATTTATCCCTTCTCTGATATTGCGCTGGTCTGTCGGATCGTCACCGTAAGGTGGTTTTTCATACCATTTTCCCCATTCGGGTTTTGAGGTTCCTGCTCTTCCCTGAGCCCATCCTGCGCCCATTAACAGGATATTTGCAGGGATACCCGCGGCAGTCCCGGCGGCTCCAAAGTTGAAATTACCAAACGCAGCGAAATAGGGATCGAATTTTTTGTAATCCCAAGGACCACCGTTTCGGA
Source organism: Enterobacter cloacae complex sp. HYC080_NIDB (assembly GCF_056673325.1). NCBI lineage: Bacteria > Pseudomonadati > Pseudomonadota > Gammaproteobacteria > Enterobacterales > Enterobacteriaceae > Enterobacter > Enterobacter cloacae complex sp. HYC080_NIDB. The sequence continues at coordinate 288,203 of NZ_CP114212.1, forward strand.
CTTTTTGATAAAACCAGTAATAGGTTGATGGTGTGGCCATATTACGGGACATTCCATGTTCACGCGCTTCACGCATGTTGTTTGCGATAACGATTGATCCAGGGCCAGGAGTTGGAACAGAAGCCATACACTCTCCGATATGCAGAATTTATCCTGACCGGAATGATAGTGGCTCGCCACGGGCGGTGATGTACAAAAAATGTTCAGGTTTTTCTTAGGGTTGTAAGATTTTCAGTAAACCGATAGCCATAAAAAAAGCGGGTCAGTTTCCTGACCCGCTTTTTGTCGCCTTCAGCTGATTAGATCAGCTTCAGCGAAATCCAGTACAGACCACCAGACAGCAGGATGGACGCCGGAAGGGTGAACACCCAGGCCATCAGGATGTTGGTCACGGTTTTGCGCTGCAGACCGCCACCGTCAACAATCATGGTACCTGCCACGGACGAGGAGAGTACGTGGGTGGTGGATACCGGCATCCCGGTGTAGCTCGCCAGGCCGATAGAAACCGCCGCCGTCATCTGCGCGGACATCCCCTGCGCATAGGTCATGCCTTTCTTACCGATCTTCTCGCCGATGGTGGTTGCCACACGACGCCAGCCAATCATTGTACCGATACCCAGTGCCAGCGCGACGGCCATGATGATCCAGATTGGCGCGTACTCAATGGTGTTGAGCATATCGCTTTTCAGTTTCTTCAGAAGACGTTTGTCGTCGGCATTCACCTCTGGCAGTTTCGCGACTTTATCGGTCACGTCAGAGATGCAGAGCATGATACGACGCAGCTGACCACGCTGTTCAACGGCCAGTTTGTCATAGCTTTCGATATCGCCCAGCATGCCTTTGGCGCGTTCCAGCGCGTTAATCGCGTTTGCCGGATGGCAGTGGAATTCGCCCGGCGCGGTAGTTGCACCGGCTTCCGGAGATGGGATCAGCTGATCAACGCCGGTCGCTTTTTTCAGCAGATCGGGATGCTGCTGGAAATAGGTCTCAACGTTATTGACGGCATCACGGGTACGGGTGATTTCGTAACCAGAGGCGTTCATGTTAACCACGAAACCTGCCGGTGCGACACCGATCAGTACCAGCATCACCAGACCAATGCCTTTCTGCCCATCGTTCGCGCCATGAGAGAAGGCCACGCCGATAGCGGAAATGATCAGCGCGATACGCGTCCAGAATGGCGGTTTTTTCTTACCGTCTTTCTTCTCACGCTCTGCTGGCGTCAGGTGGATGCGCGCACGTTTCTTGGTGTTGCTCCAGTAGCGACGCAGGATGAAAATCAGTCCACCCGCAACCACCAGACCCACAATTGGAGAGATGATCAGAGAACCGAAAATGCCCAGTACTTTAGGCAGGTTCAGCGCATCAACGACGGATGTCCCGGTCATCAGGGCGTTCGTTAACCCGATACCGATAATCGCGCCGATGAGAGTGTGAGAGCTGGATGCAGGCAGGCCAAAATACCAGGTACCGAGGTTCCAGATAATGGCAGCAAGCAGCATTGAGAACACCATGGCAAGGCCATGACCGGAACTCACGTTAAGCAGCAGATCCGTTGGCAACATATGCACGATCGCATACGCCACGCTCAGTCCGCCCAGAAGGACACCAAAAAAGTTAAATACCGCCGCCATAACAACCGCAAGTTGCGATCGCATTGCGCGAGTGTAGATAACCGTTGCTACTGCGTTTGCAGTGTCGTGGAAGCCGTTGATCGCTTCGTAAAACAGTACAAAAACCAGAGCAAGCAATAATAAAAGCCCGGTATGTAAATCCAGGCCGGCAAACAAATGTAGCATAGGACGTTACGCCATTTTGAGGACATGAACGCGGCGCATTATCCAGGACAAATGCGCAACGGGCAAAGTGAAATATAGACTTTTTTTGACATACCACCTGATTTGAGAAAAGTGCTTGAAGGGATAATCGTTAAATTTCAATGGAATGGCTTTGTAAGAACTTTTTACGCTGGTGTGACCACAGAGGAAACTTTACAATCCGCGGCAGTTAACGAAGAGGATTTTGACGTGGAAAGGTTTGATGCCGTGGTAATTGGCGCCGGTGCGGCGGGTATGTTTTGTGCGGCGATGGCCGGACAGGCGGGTCGTCGTGTGCTGTTACTGGACAACGGAAAAAAGCCTGGCCGCAAGATCCTGATGTCGGGCGGCGGGCGTTGTAACTTCACCAATCTTTATGTCGAACCCGCGGCGTATTTGAGCCAAAACCGTCATTTTTGCAAATCTGCACTGGCTCGTTACACCCAGTGGGACTTTATCGACCTGGTGGGCAAGCACGGCATCGCGTGGCATGAAAAGACGCTGGGACAGCTGTTCTGCGACGACTCCGCGCAGCAGATTGTCGATATGCTGATCGCCGAGTGCGAGAAGGGCGGCGTGGTGATGCGTCTGCGCACGGAAGTGCTGGAGGTCGCCCGCGACGAACAGGGGTACACGCTGCAGCTGAACGGTGAAACCGTCAGTGCTGATAATCTGGTCATCGCCAGCGGTGGCCTCTCTATGCCGGGTCTGGGCGCGTCCCCGTTCGGCTATAAGATTGCCGAGCAGTTTGGTCTTAAGGTACTGCCCATGCGCGCGGGTCTGGTGCCCTTCACGCTGCACAAACCCCTTCTTGAACAGCTTCAGACGCTTTCTGGCGTCTCCGTTCCTTCCGTCATGACTGCCGAAGACGGGACGGTATTCCGTGAAAACCTGCTCTTTACCCATCGGGGGCTCTCTGGCCCGGCGGTACTGCAAATCTCCAGCTACTGGCAGCCGGGTGAATTTGTCACGGTGAATCTGGTGCCGGACTGCGACCTGGACGCGTTCCTCAACGAGCAGCGCGAGGCGCACCCGAATCAGAGCCTGAAAAACACGCTGGCGATGCAGCTGCCAAAACGTCTGGTGGAGTGCCTTCAGGTGCTGGGGCAGATCCCGGACGTATCGCTTAAGCAATTGAACAGCCGCGAGCAAGAGACGCTGGTGGAGACGCTGACAAACTGGCGCGTTCAGCCAAACGGCACCGAGGGGTACCGCACGGCGGAAGTGACGCTGGGCGGCGTTGATACAAATGAACTCTCCTCGCGCACCATGGAAGCCCGCAACGTGCCGGGGCTCTACTTTATCGGCGAAGTGATGGACGTCACCGGCTGGCTCGGCGGGTATAACTTCCAGTGGGCGTGGGCAAGTGCCTGGGCGTGTGCGCAGGCGCTGGCCGATGTCCGAGGACAATAAAGTTGTACACAAAGCACTAAAGTTGTAACCATTCTCAAAAAACGACGCTAATGTTGTATGCTTACTGAATGTGTGGTTATAGGGTTGGAGACTATAAAATGCACATATAGGTACGTATCAATGTCGTTTTTAGGGTACGATCATGGCTAGGGGTAGGCGTCTCAAATCCTATTTGGATTATGAAAATGCGCTAGGTGACGGCATAGGAGTGGGCTATGGCCAAAGTTATCAGCCCTGGCTTAGAGCTCAGGACGTTAAATCCCGTGGAAACCGTTCGATAGTCTTTGGCCTTAAGACGTTTCGAAACCATCATCTCCTTTCTTCTGTCGAAAGTAACTTTTTCTATCTGGCTGAGTTTAATGACTCGGTGATTGATATCCGGGAACAATTCCCACTCTTTCCTCTCCGGCTTACCCAACAAATAGCAAATCATCTACATTTTCAACATCCTATGGTGAGGGGAGTAAGAGGAGTACCTGTCGAAGTTCTGAATGTTATGACAACCGATTTTTTACTGACCTTGAGAACTCCTGAAGGCGGACTTCGATACAAAGCTATAGCAGTAAAACATAACGAGAGCATACCTGAACGCGAAGCCCAAAAACTTGAAATAGAGAGGATGTTTTGGCAGTTGATTGATGTTGAGTTTCAAATTTATGTTGGCTCGGAACTCAATAACGTCGTCGGTAAAAACATTTGCTGGGCTACTTCTGTATTAAGAGATGGTTCTGAATTTTATGATAAATATCCTCTTGATAAAATCCTATGGAAGCTTAAACCAGATGTTTATCCCATAGTAGGACTACGTGCAATGATTTCATCAATCTTTGGGGTAGATGCACAAGAAGCGATGATGTTATTGCAGGCAATGATTGGATTAAAAATGATAAATGTTGATTTATCATATCCAATACTCGAAACCGGTCTGATAAAGATAATTTCCAATGACCACTATATAGGACTGAACGCAAATGGATATTATTAGGAATTCAGTCTGGCTCTCTCAAGGCACTGATTTGCTTGCAGAGGGACTTTACCGTGTTTTGGATTTTGACAGAAAGGTCGATTTGTTAATTTTGTTTAAAATAAAATCAGAAAGAACGGGTAAGCCAATCCCTTTCTCATTTTCAATGTTTAAATATTATATTGAATCAAATAGCATAACTTGTAAAGATTATATATATCCTTCATATATGTTAGTAGATGAGAAAGAATTAACAGATAAAGACAGAGGAAGGCGAGATGAAAATTACAATATCATTAAAGATCTTGTAGATGACAGAATGTTTCTGTTCGACTATGCATTACATAAAAAGTCGCACCTTTTAATGGATTACTCAAGAAATAAAAAAATATCACAATATACTATCAGAACGCTTCTGGCGTTGTATTGGCGACATGGGCAGGATATTTATGCATTGCTACCCGCATTCTCGAACTGTGGCGCCGCTGGGAAAAGTAGAATCAAACATGAAATTAAACTTGGGAATTCCAAAAAAAACAGAGCATTACCTAATGAACGATCACGTGTTTTCATTCTTAATGAAAGAGATATAAATAATATTAGAAAATCTCTCATTACGTATCATTATAAAGTTAACGGAGATACGATAAAGAAAACATTAGAGAGACATATTGATTTGTATTTTAGGGATGAAATTAAAACAGCAAACCTAGAAAATAGAGCTCCATATGTTCCTTCTTTAAAACAATTTTCATACTGGAATAAAAAACTCTTCACTAAAGATTTCTCGATAAATAAGAAGAACACGAAAAAAGAAATAGACCTCAAAATGCGGGCGCTTTTAGGTAGTGTGGCTAATACAACTGTTTTGCCGGGTGATGTTTTCGAAATAGACTCAACTGTCGCTGATGTACATCTTATTTCGAGTTTAAACAGACGAAAAGTCATTGGGCGTCCTACTATTTATACAGTGGTGGATCGTGCAACAAGAATGATTGTTGGCCTTCATGTTTCTTTATACCATGCTTCATGGCGAGCCGCCCGACAAGCGTTAGCAAATTGCTTTATGCCAAAAAAAGAATATTGTAGATTATTTGGAATCTCTATTACTGATGATGATTGGCCTTGTTCTCACATTCCATTAACATTGATGTGTGACAACGGGGAGATGATTGGTCTTAAACCTCAGGAAGAGATGACCCCCCTGACAAAACTTGAGTTTGCGCCAGTCGGTAGAGGCGACAGAAAAAGCATTGTTGAACGCTGTTTCGGCATTCTGAATGATGAGGTTATTCATAGGCTTATTGGAACAACACGAAGGGGAAAGATTGTTAAAGGAGAGCCAACACCGCAATCCAGGGCTTGTTTAACGATTCAGGAGGTCACGTCTTTACTGATTCGGGAGATACTTGCACATAATCAGAGAACGTATGAGGAACTGGCTTATATCAATCCCTTACTGATTGAAAATGATCTCGTAATATCACCAAAAAATAGTTGGATGATAAGCTTAAAGCACGGGAGATTCAGCGCAAGAGCCGTTGGGGCCGACGAAGTGATCGCACGATTGTTAATCCCTGTGAACGCTAACATTACCGCCGGTGGGATTCAGTACAATAATCTTTTTTATGAATGTGATCCTGAAATTGCATCTGGTGTCAGAGTATTTGGAAGAACCACTTGTGAAGCAAGAATAGATGACAATTGCGTAGATTATATATATGTAAGATTTGACAAAAATAGCATTTTCAAAAAACATTACCTACTTAAGAAAAGAGATGTATTTAAAGGGAAAGCTCATCTTGATACAGATGTAATGGCTGATTGGGTAGATACTCAAAAAGAAATTAATTTATTTACTCTGGATTCGCTCAGCAATATCAATAATAAAGATGAATTTAACAGGAAAGGTAACGAAAGATTAAATGAAATATACGAATCTCGCCGGGTACATGGTAAAGATATTAAAAAGAACAGGAAAAATGAACTTGATTCATTAGGGCGAACTCATGTTGCTAATGGAAGATCTGAACCCCTACTTCCTTCATCCAGTAATGTTCTGCTTTTGCCTGGCCAGGAGGAGAAACAAAGATGGTTAAAAGGTAAGAAGAAGACTGAGGACGCAGAATAATGAATCTTATACGGCGCGTTTCAGCGATATATAAAGAACAGGAGTTACCTGAGTATCGTGGCAATCCCTTAATTGAAGCACTTCCTGAAGCGCTTACGGAAGATGAAGTACTTCTGGAAATGAGTTATTTCCCCGAAATTGACGAAAAAATCCGCTGGACTGCCCCGGCGAATGTTAGAGAGCAGTATGTCGAACGTATAAAGAAATTCCGTTGCCCTCAAACCAATCTTATCCAGGCTTATAAGATGATCTTACGGGCACTTAGGGAAAGCTATGAAGCTCGTAATCCTTTAAAAAGCGGAACAATTCAATATCTTCATTACTATGGAAATGAGCGTCCTGATATTGAGCCAGAAAGTGGATATTTTAAATCCCAGGCTGAAACTATTACGATAGTTGGAATGAGTGGTTCTGGAAAAACTACCATGATTGAGCAAGTCATGGATCATTTCCCTCAGATTATAGAACACAGCAGCTATAAAGGAGTTTTTCCCGGCTTCAGTAAGCAAATTGTATGGGTAAAGATTAATTGTCCATACAATTCAAGTGTGAGAGACCTTTGTGAAGAGATTTTACAAAAATTAGATGATGCAATTGGTATTGAACGAACTACACCTGAGATTAGAAATGGTGCTCTGGCTCGCCAGATTGCACAAAGAATTAAATCATCATTTTTGGGTATCCTTGTTATTGATGAAATGCAGAGGCTTAAATTTTCAAGAACCGGGGGTGAGAGTAAGTTGATTGATTTTTTACATGAAATTGTAGATTCCATGGGGGTATCTATGGTTTTTTGTGGAAATCATCCTTTTGACGAGACGCTGACAAAGAAAATGAGAATTGCCAGGCGGGCAGAGTCTGGTGGTTACATGAAAATTAAGAATGTTAGATACGATTCACAAGACTGGCAATCGTTTATTCATTATTTATGGCCATTACAATGGACAAATGTTGAAACTCCATTAAATGATGAGTTAAACGAAAAATTATTCATTTTATCTAAAGGCAATATTGGATTGGCTCAGATGATTTATCGGGGGGCACAATTAAAGGTTATCGGTAGCGGCAATGAAATCATCACTGGCGCAGTCTTGTCGGCCTCTGTACCGGTACTCGTGAGTCATACGGAGGAATATAAGGATACTCCACTCCCGGGGGCCGCGACTGAAGATGAGGAAGCTAAATGGCTCTCTGCATCTAATGAGGGTGATGCTTCGGCTAAAATCATGGCAGAGAAGTCCCTAAAGTCTTTGATCCCTGGGGATATAGACAGGCCACAGCACAAGGAATTCGTAGGAAAAATAGACGAGGTTTTGCGCAATTTCGACGAGAAAATACTGTCTCTTGACCACGATCTTGTTATCAACAGAACAGCTGAAAAGAAAAATACCTACGATGCTCTTCAGCGTTGCGGGCTTATAAATATAGATCCACTTAATAAATTGTAATGAGGTAACAGTTCGTAACGGTCAAAGAGAGGTGTGGGAAATGAGAATGTTGCCTGTTTTGCCTGATGAATCCTTGTTCAGCCGGTTTTGTCGGACAACTACCGTGTACGGTATGTCCCCATCTTCTCTGTTAACGATCATTTTCAACAAACCTGATATGAACGTCCATCCAATTCTCAATTCAGGATTAAAGGCTATTTCTCTTCATACATCCGAAAGTGCAGATCAGCTCTGGCATGAACAGACTTTACTCCCTCTTTTTGCCTGGGCACTACCAATCAGTCGTAATGAAATTATGGATTTCAACACGATGACCTGCCCCCAGAGTTAGATACAACCTTCAGTTAGTAATGTCGGTTGGTTTTTCTTCATATTTCCCGTTTCGCCAGCCCGCTGCAAATTCAGCCGGCGTCAGGTAATTCAGTGATGAATGTGGTCGACACTCGTTATAATCCAGTCGCCAGTCATTAATGATCTTCCTGGCGTGAACAATATCGCTGAACCAGTGCTCATTCAGGCATTCATCACGAAAGCGTCCGTTAAAACTCTCAATAAATCCGTTCTGCGTTGGCTTGCCGGGCTGGATAAGTCGCAGCTCCACACCATGCTCAAAAGCCCACTGATCGAGTGCGCGGCAGGTAAACTCCGGGCCCTGATCGGTTCTTATCGTAGCCGGATAGCCGCGAAACAGCGCAATGCTGTCCAGAATACGCGTGACCTGCACGCCTGAAATCCCGAAGGCAACAGTGACCGTCAGGCATTCCTTTGTGAAATCATCCACGCAGGTCAGGCACTTGATCCTGCGACCTGTGGCCAGTGCGTCCATGACGAAATCCATTGACCAGGTCAGATTGGGCGCCATCGGGCGGAGCAGCGGCAGACGTTCTGTTGCCAGCCCTTTACGACGTCGTCTGCGTTTTACACTCAGGCCATTAAGTTGATAGATGCGGTAAACCCGCTTGTGGTTAACGCAAAGACCTTCACGTCGCAGAAGCTGCCAGATACGCCGGTAACCAAAACGGCGGCGTTCAAGTGCCAGCTCTGTGATGCGTAGAGACAGCTGCGCGTCAGCAGCCGGACGCTGAGCCGAATATCGGCAGGTTGACAGGGACAGACCTGCCAGCCCGCAGGCACGACGTTGCGACAGACCCTTAGCCTCGCACATGACTTCCACGGCTTCCCGCTTCTGGTCTGTCGTCAGTACTTTCGCCCAAGAGCCACCTGAAGCGCCTCCTTATCCAGCATGGCTTCAGCAAGCAGCTTCTTGAGTCTGGCGTTCTCTTCCTCAAGCGACTTCAGGCGCTTAACCTCAGGCACCTCCATACCGCCATACTTCTTACGCCATGTGTAAAAGGTGGCGTCGGAAATGGCGTGCTTACGGCAGAGCTCACGGGCAGAAACGCCGGCTTCGGCCTCGCGGAGAATACATATGATCTGTTCGTCGGAAAAACGCTTCTTCATGGGGATGTCCTCATGTGGCTTATGAAGACATTACTAACATCACGGTGTATTAATCAACGGGGAGCAGGTCATACCACCTGTGTATGATGCCGGTTAGCAACAACGTCTAAAAGACCTGCGATCACGTGGGTCCCTCTCCAGCAAAGGGGCAAGGGGTGCTATATAACGGTGTACTGCTTACCCAATACGGCCTTGTATTTGAAAGATGCCGCATCTTGGCAGGATTCGTATTACAGCCTATAGTCTGTTAATGAGCATTACAGCCTATATGCTGTAAATCCCTGCGTTATGCTTGTTAACTCGTCGATACGGAAGGTCACTTATGAACACTCAATACGCTTTGAAGACTTTGAATCAGTTACGTCCTGTTTTAATCGGCTTTCGCAAAGCCAATGGACTGACGCAAAAAGATGTTTCTGAACGTTTGGGTATAACACAGCAAACTTATGCCCGACTAGAGGCCAACCCTGCAAGTGCGGGTTTTGAGCGTTTGTTTAGGGTGTTCAGCGTCCTTGGAGTGGAGATCGTACTTTCATCCAGGGAACCATTGTCAGATGCAAAGCCCGAATACGGAGCTATGCACAATTATTCTTCACTTCCAGCCAGGCGGGAGAAATGGTGACGCCTGGCGCTTCCCGGTCTAATTTTTCTTCAACAAGATTAACCCCTTAGCGGCCTGAAGTATCAGGTTGCGATAGAGCCTTTCATTTCTTCTGTTATGTTAAATACACCATTTTGAGCTATTTCGCTCGGCCTTAAATTATCTCTTCATTCTTCAGTGAAAATTTTATGTCGATCACATTATCGATGAATTTAGGAAATAATCCGTAAATGAAAATCTATCTTCTTTTAAATTCATCAGTGTCAGTAGCAAATATTACGCATAAAAGAATGGTTATTATTATCATTTAAATTATAAAGCTCATGAGTCAATTCCAAAAAATATAATAAGCATTGAAATCATTACCCGTGATTCTGGAGTTTTAACTTTGCCATGTAACCAACCACAAGTTAGTTTCCGGTGTTTTGAGGGGCAGTAAAGTTCTGAAAGCGCGACCAGATCATAATCCCGAAATGTCGTTAAGATATTCTGAATAACGGTTATCCCTGCTTGTTGGCAGGCATTTGAAAATATATTTTGTATTCAGGTTGCAGCAAAACGCTTTCTTACACACAGGACTTCATATGCGGCTCAGAAAATTAAAACTGAAAAACTTCAGAGGCTACAGAAACTCTACTGAAATCATTATTGATGAAAGCATGACGGGTATTGTCGGTCGTAATGACTTTGGGAAATCAACGCTTCTGGAAGCGCTGGCTATTTTTTTTGAAACAGAAGGAATGAAGGCTGACAAGAATGACATGAACTGTTTCAGCCTAAGAGAAGGGGACGGCCGTTTTGAAATAGCCTGTGAATTTGATGACCTGCCCGATTTTATCATGATCGACGACAGGGTGCAGACCACGCTCGCCTCAGAACATCTGCTGAATGAGGACGGCAATTTTGAAATCGTCAAAACGTTTAAAGCAACGACCTCAGGAAAACCGGAGCAGACCTGCATCCGCTGCATCCACCCGGATGAGGAGCCCCTGAGAAATTTACTGGGCATGAAAATTTCTGAGCTCAAGGCGGTGGGAAAAGAAGTTGAAAAAAATGTGGCGGATAAACGCACTGCATCGTTATGGCGTCAGGCCATCAGGGAAGCCGCAGCCCCCTATACCTGTTCGGAAATTATGCTGGATGTCGATAAAGAGTTCGGAACCGACACAAAATCATTATGGGGTAAGATCCTCGATTTGCTGCCCACGTATGCGATTTTCAAAGCCGACAGGGAAAGCAGCGACGGGGATTCCGAAGCTAAAAACCCCTTACAGCAGGCCGTAAAAGACGCTCAGGCTGCGCTGCAGGACAAAATTACAGCGCTGGAAAATGAGATTCAGGACAGCGTCCTGGATGTCGCACAGAGAACGCTGGATAAATTACGTGAAATGGCCCCCGAACTCGCCAGTGAACTGACTCCACGATTTAAGGAGAAACCCAAGTGGACCTTCAATTTCACCCTGGACGGGGAAAATGGCATCCCCATCAATAAGCGCGGCAGCGGGATAAGGAGGCTTATCCTGTTGAATTTTTTTCGGGCTGAGGCTGAAAAGAATGTCGCGGGGACGCCCAGAAATGTGATTTATGCCATAGAGGAGCCTGAAACGTCACAGCATCCGAACTATCAGATGATGCTGATGAAAGCGTTACTGGCACTGGCAGGCCAGCCGCACCGTCAGATTATCGTCACCACCCATGTCCCGGCGCTGGCCGGATTAATCCCTGTCGAAGGCGTACGTTATGTTACCCGAAATGAGGCGGGTGAACCCGTAGTAAAAATGCCGGATGACGCAGTGCTGAAGGAAGCCACTGAAAGCCTGGGGGTGCTGCCAGAGACCGGTATGGAAAGGGCGCAGGGGATTGTTCTGGTAGAGGGAAAGTCGGATGTTACTTTCCTGAGGCATGCGGCCAGTTCATTAAAACAGTCAGGTGCGCTGCCAGCCTCTCTGGAGGACGTGAAAATAGTGCCAGTCCTCATAGGAGGGTGTGGTAGCGTCAAACACTGGGTTACATTGAATCTGGCCAAAGATCTGGGGCTTCCCTGGTGCGTATTTCTGGACTCCGATATTGGGGGAGACCCTGCACAGGTTCTGTCCATCCAGAAGCGTAAAAAAGAAGTAGAGGAGGCCGGTAAGGTATTTTTCGCTACGCGCAAACGTGAGATAGAAAACTATCTGTGCCCGGATCTTATCGAGGAAATTACTGGTGTAGCCGTCACGTTTACGGACACCTGTGACGCTAAAAAAATAATCGGCCGGGCTGTGGGAATGAAACCCGATAATGTACTAGATAAATTCTGGCCTCAGATGACATCAGAAAGAATCATCTCAAGATCAACCTATCATGACGGAACGCAGGAGAGAAGCGAGCTGGTTGAGATCCTGAGCGACATTGTATCCATGACGAGATAATGTATTAAATAAGCATCTCAGGTGCATATATTCCGGTCCTCAACAAAGGACCGGAGTACAGAGTAGTAAAAACCCGAAATTAATCGGGTTTGAATTATATAAAGATTAACCGACTCCCGCGCCCAGGAACGATGTAAAATCACGCTTGTCGTGACATTTCTACAATGTTTACTTTTGACTATCAAGCCATTTATTCATCTGCTCAATTTCACCTTTTTGAGCTTTAATGATGTCCTGCGCGAGCTTTCTCATTTTCGGATCTTTTCCGTATTTGAGCTCGGTCTCAGCCATTGCTATTGCCCCTTCATGGTGCGCTACCATGCCTTTCGCAAAAGCCTTGTCGGGATCGGACTCATTTACGGCAGCCATCATTTTGTCATGCATGTCTTTCATGCCAGCCATATATTCCTGTGACGAAGCCGAGGTAGACATATCAGTCATTTTCATTTCTGAATGTTCTGCTGAAATCGCTGGCAGGGATAACATTAATACTGCAAATAAAGTGTTTCTGGCTTTCATAAAAAATATCCTTTTAGCGTTGATGCCCGTTAACTGTAGCAGAATCTGATAAAAATGCCCCCTGTAGGGGGCAAAGATGTTGCCATATATCCGGTTACGGAAAAATCTATCAAGGAAATAAGGACAGCACAGATACTTCCCTCGCCGTCAGCCTGCACTGAGCATGCGACGATGCGCTTCGGCCATGGCCTGATGTGGGCCAGACTGACCGTTATTCATAAATTCATGGGCAACTGCAGCTCTTTCATGCTCATTCATTGCCGCTAATGACTTCGACGGCCCGGTAGGGGAAACGGTCTGACTTCCCATCATCCTCTGATGACTTTCCACCATTTTCTGGTGCGCATCCGCCGACCCGTTCGTCATGGTTTCATGAGCAATAATGGCCTGTTCATGCTGGTCCATACCGGCCATACGAGGTGCAGTCCCCTGGATCCCGACAGGAGCCGCAGCAGACTGCATCTGGTGAGCAGGTGCCTGTGCATTGTTGACCCGCTCATGGATATTCACGGTTTCAGTGGCCCAGGCCGAAGAAATTAAGCCAAAGCCCAGCAAGGATGCTAATACGATATTTTTCATGATAACTCTCCATTTCTTAATTAGTGATGTCCGGGGGAGTACAACCGGTGTTTTCAGTTCCATAACTGAAACAGGTTCGGAAGTGTTTATTTCTCCGGGAGGGGACTGGATATTCATTTCCTGGCGTCCACTGACGCCGGATATTGATAAAGCAATCCAGCCTTCCTGATAAGTTGCACTAATTATATCGAATGGCTTCTGTTTGCTGCATGACAGGCTAATGACATCTTTGTCATTTAAATCTTTATTCCCAGCACTGGGTGTCCGGAATCATTTTCTCCAGTCTGGGCACGGATAAGATAAAACGCGTTGAGTGTACGTCCGATTCCACCTGCACTCTTCCGTGATGTGCTTCCACGATTGACTTCACAATCGCAAGGCCGATGCCGCTGCCTTCTCCTTTTCGTTGTCTGGACGGATCCACCCGATAAAAACGGTCAAACAACCTTGATAAATGCTCTTCAGGGATTGGTTTCCCCGGATTTTCAATCACAAGGTCAAAAAAGCTCTCCTGCTCTCTTATTGAGACGGTGATTGCCTGTCCCTCCGGGGTATAACGCAGGGCATTGGATAACAGATTATTGATCGCCCTTCTGAACATTTGTGGATCTCCCTCAACCAGGCAGGGCATCCCGTTAAATTTGAGCGTGATATTGCGTTCTTCGGCCCAGGCTTCGAAAAACTCGAAGACTTTCATGACTTCCGCTCTGAGGTCAAACATGACCCTGTCAGGTATCAGCTGATTATTATCTGCCTGTGCCAGGAACAGCATATCGCTGACCATTTTGGTCATCCGGTTATACTCTTCAAGACTGGAATAGAGGACATCCTCAAGTTCCCTCTGTGTTCGATCCTGACTCAGTGCGATTTCAGTCTGCGTCACCAGATTGGTGATGGGCGTTCTGATCTCATGCGCGATATCGGCAGAGAAATTGGCCTGGCGGGTAAAGACATCCTCAATCTTTCCAATCATATGATTGAACGAGATAACCAGTTGCTCCAGCTCAATGGGAACGCGTGTCGGTTCCAGTCGCGCATCAAGATTCTCGGAGGTGATGTTTTTAATGGCATTGCTGACATTACGAAGGGGCAGGTGCCCCTGACGGACAGCGATTCGAATGATCAGAACAATCAACAGGCTTATCACGACGGCAATCGCAATCAGGTTCTTTTTCAGCGCATCGAGGTAATGGAGATGGAAATTAATGGATAGGCCAGTCAGCATGACATAGTTCTGCTGTTTGCCCTGAAATATCGCCTGACCAGAGGAGGCGATAATCCTGTATGTTTCCATCTTCATTTCGGACCCGGTATCCATCGGTCCCGCAGGATCCTCCACCGTCCAGAGAAAGACATCCCGTGCGCGGCTGTGCTCGCTAAAATCTGCTGAATTCACTGCCGGGCGTAGTGCCGCCCCCTGAGCTGAGCTAAAGAGCACTTCCCCCCTGGGATTGAGGAGCAAAAGGGCAACGTTGCGGTAGCTGGCAATTGATTCCTTTATTTTGCTTATTTTTTTATCATCCGGATCCACCGGGGACTGCAGTATACGGTTCAGTGTGGTGCTGATTTGTTGAAGATCGCTGACATCCTGCTCGGCAAAATGATTTTCAACAGAATGCAGCATAAACCAGGTGAATGCGATAAAAGCCAGTATCGTGGACAGGCTGATAAAAAAGGTCAGCCGCAGAGCGAGTGAGAAAGGGCGTCTGGAAGGTTTGCTATGCATCCGGGACCTCCAGCATGTAGCCCACGCCCCGGACTGTCTGGATCAGCTTTGTCTCGTAATCGTTGTCTATTTTAGCGCGGAGTCGCTTTACTGCGACATCGATCGCATTAGTGTCGCTGTCAAAATTCATGTCCCAGACCTGAGAGGCAATCAGGGAGCGGGGAAGAACCTCTCCCTGATGGCGAATGAAGAATTCCAGCAGGCTGAACTCTTTACTGGTGAGCACAATGCGGTTTCCGGCGCGACTGACTTTTCTGGATACGAGATCAATCGAGAGGTCAGCCACCTTAAACTGGCTTTCCGTGATCATCGTGTTTCCCCGCCTCAGAAGGGTTCTCACCCGGGCGAGCAGTTCGGCAAACGCAAAGGGTTTAACCAGATAATCGTCCGCACCCAGTTCCAGTCCTTTGACCCTATGTTCGATCGTGCCGAGGGCTGTCAGCAGTAAGACCGGCATACCCTTTCCGGCAGTGCGCAGCATGCGGATGATATCCCAGCCGTTCACATCAGGTAGCATGATATCCAGAATGACTAAATCATACTCGGCTGTCATGGCGAGATGATATCCGGTAAGACCATTATCAGCGTGATCCACTACGAACCCTGCCTCTGTAAGCCCTTTGCTGAGATATTCACCTGTTTTAATTTCGTCTTCGACGATCAATATTTTCATCTTGCTCCCCGGCTGGCTGCTAATGTCATTCTATTGCGCCCACGATCGTTATCAACGGATTACAGCAAAAATGACAACATTGTCATTATCCTGTCACCCGGCAAACAGAGAGCGTTAGGTAAAGTACCCCTATCAATACTCTGGACTTCATTTGAACCATTTACCAGGTCTGCCTGGACGAGAAGCGTTATGTTCAAATTAAAATTACTCAGCATTAGCACGATATTCATCCTGGCAGGCTGCGTGTCGCTTGCGCCTGAATATCAGCGGCCCGCAGCACCGGTACCCCAGCAGTTTTCACTGTCCCATAACAGCCTGACGCCAGCGGTAAATGGCTATCAGGATACGGGCTGGCGTAACTTTTTTGTCGATCCCCAGGTTACCCGGTTGATCGGTGAAGCTCTGACTAATAACCGTGATTTGAGAATGGCTGCCCTGAAGGTTGAAGAGGCCCGAGCCCAGTTCAACGTCACGGATGCAGATCGTTATCCCCAGCTGAATGCCTCATCCGGGATAACATACAGCGGTGGTCTGAAAGGTGACAAGCCGACCACACAGGAGTACGACGCGAGACTGGAGCTCAGCTATGAGCTCGATTTTTTCGGCAAACTTAAGAACATGAGTGATGCTGATCGCCAGAACTACTTTGCCAGCGAAGAAGCCCGTCGGGCCGTACACATCCTGCTGGTATCCAACGTTTCACAAAGCTATTTCAGCCAGCAACTGGCGTACGAACAACTTCGTATTGCGCGGGAAACGCTGAAAAATTATCAACAGTCCTATGCTTTCGTTGAGCAGCAGCTCGTGACCGGGAGTACGAACGTTCTGGCACTTGAACAGGCGCGAGGACAAATCGAAAGTACCCGCGCCGAAATAGCCAAACGAGAAGGCGATCTGGCTCAGGCAAACAATGCCCTGCAACTGGTGCTGGGAACGTACCGCGCACTTCCGTCAGAAAAAGGGATGAAAGGCGGGGAGATAGCCCCAGTAAAATTGCCACCAAATCTGTCTTCACAAATTTTGCTGCAGCGACCGGATATTATGGAAGCGGAATATCAGCTGAAAGCGGCTGATGCCAATATTGGCGCAGCGCGAGCGGCCTTTTTCCCCTCAATTACCCTGACCAGTGGTCTTTCCGCAAGCAGTACGGAGCTGTCCAGCCTGTTTACGTCAGGAAGTGGAATGTGGAATTTTATCCCTAAAATTGAAATTCCTATATTTAATGCTGGCAGGAATAAAGCCAATCTGAAGCTGGCTGAAATTCGCCAGCAACAGTCGGTGGTTAATTACGAACAAAAAATTCAGTCAGCCTTTAAGGATGTTTCCGACACGCTTGCGCTGCGCGACAGCCTTAGCCAGCAACTTGAGTCACAGCAGCGTTATCTTGATTCACTTCAGATAACTCTCCAGCGTGCCAGAGGATTGTATGCAAGTGGTGCTGTCAGTTACATCGAAGTGCTGGATGCAGAACGTTCCCTCTTCGCTACCCAGCAAACCATTCTCGATCTTACCTATTCCCGGCAGGTTAACGAAATTAATCTGTTTACCGCGCTGGGTGGCGGTTGGGTAGAGTAAATTTATTTAATTAATCAGGAAATTAAAATGCGTAATTCACTTAAAGCCGTTTTATTTGGTGCCTTCTCTGTCATGTTTTCTGCCGGTCTTCATGCTGAAACACATCAGCATGGCGATATGAATACTGCCAGTGATGCTTCGGTACAGCAAGTTATCAAGGGCACCGGTGTCGTTAAAGACATTGATATGAATACTAAGAAAATCACCATTTCGCATGAAGCAATTCCAGCGGTGGGCTGGCCTGCAATGACCATGCGCTTTACTTTTGTTAATGCAGACGATGCTATTAATGCCCTGAAAACAGGCAACCATGTCGATTTCTCGTTTATTCAGCAGGGCAATATCTCCTTACTCAAAAGCATTAACGTGACGCAGTCCTGATTGGCTGTCCGGAGCGATTACATCCTGTGCGCCTGTACATTCACATAGGTATATGTGTGAGTTAACCGTCAGGCGCATATGCCAGGTGTTTTGATTTTTTAGCGGAAAATTGTATGGCTTCTTTAAAGATAAAATATGCTGCAATAATTATCAGCAGCCTCATAGCAGGGGGGCTGATATCGGTTACTGCCTGGCAGTATGTAAACTCAGCACAAAAGACAGAAAAAACAGAACAAAAGGCACCGGAACGAAAGGTGCTTTTCTGGTATGACCCAATGAAACCGGATACCAAATTTGATAAACCCGGAAAATCGCCCTTTATGGATATGGACCTGGTGCCAAAATATGCTGATGACAGTGGCGATAAAAGCAGTGGCGGGATCCGTATCGACCCAACCCAGGTTCAGAATCTGGGATTAAAAACGCAAAAAGTCACGCGAGGAATGCTGAATTATTCTCAGACAATCCCGGCTAATGTCAGCTATAACGAGTATCAGTTTGTTATTGTGCAGGCGCGTTCTGACGGGTTTGTCGAAAAAGTCTACCCCATGACGATTGGCGATCATGTGAAGAAGGGGACGCCACTTATCGATATTACCATTCCGGACTGGGTGGAAGCACAGAGTGAATTCCTTCTGTTATCCAGCACCGGTGGTACTTCCACGCAAATTAAAGGCGTTCTGGAACGGCTTCGCCTGGCAGGTATGCCGGAAGAGGATATTCAGAGACTGCGTTCTACCCGGAGCATTCAGACCCGTTTTACCATTAAAGCACCTATTGATGGTGTCATTACTGCATTTGACCTGCGCACCGGCATGAATATTTCGAAAGATAAGGTGGTGGCTCAGATTCAGGGAATGGACCCGGTCTGGATCAGCGCTGCAGTGCCAGAATCTATCGCCTATCTGCTGAAAGATACGTCGCAGTTTGAAATTTCGGTACCGGCTTATCCGGATAAAACATTCCATGTCGAAAAATGGAATATTCTTCCCAGCGTGGATCAGACAACCCGTACGCTTCAGGTCCGTCTCCAGGTTTCTAATAAGGATGAGTTTCTCAAGCCGGGCATGAATGCCTATCTGAAACTGAATACCAGAAGCCAGGAGATGCTGCTGATACCAAGCCAGGCCGTTATCGATACCGGCAAAGAACAGCGCGTGATTACTGTTGATGATGAAGGCAAGTTTGTGCCGAAACAGATCCACGTTCTGCATGAGTCACAGCAACAGTCCGGCATCGGCTCCGGCCTGAATGAAGGCGATACCGTGGTGGTCAGTGGCCTGTTCCTCATTGACTCTGAAGCCAATATTACGGGCGCACTGGAACGTATGCGCCACCCTGAAAAAACAGAAAGCAGTATGCCAGCAATGTCTGACCAGCCTGTAAATATGCATTCAGGGCACTGAGGAGACGACGATGATTGAATGGATTATCCGGCGCTCTGTCGCCAACCGTTTCCTGGTCATGATGGGGGCCCTGTTTCTCAGCATCTGGGGCACATGGACGATTATTAACACGCCTGTCGATGCCTTGCCTGACCTGTCAGATGTGCAGGTCATTATCAAAACCAGCTATCCCGGCCAGGCCCCGCAGATTGTAGAAAACCAGGTCACCTATCCACTTACCACCACCATGCTGTCCGTGCCTGGCGCAAAAACCGTGCGTGGTTTTTCACAGTTCGGTGATTCGTATGTGTATGTCATTTTTGAAGACGGCACCGATCTGTACTGGGCCCGTTCCCGCGTGCTGGAGTACCTGAACCAGGTACAGGGAAAACTGCCCGCCGGTGTGAGTTCTGAAATCGGTCCGGACGCCACGGGGGTGGGCTGGATATTTGAATATGCCCTTGTCGATCGCAGCGGAAAACACGACCTTTCAGAACTGCGTTCTCTGCAGGACTGGTTCCTGAAATTTGAGCTGAAAACCATCCCGAACGTGGCTGAGGTCGCTTCGGTTGGCGGCGTGGTGAAACAGTACCAGATTCAGGTCAATCCGGTAAAATTGTCTCAGTATGGTATCAGCCTGCCCGAAGTGAAACAGGCCCTTGAATCGTCTAACCAGGAGGCCGGTGGCTCATCCGTTGAAATGGCCGAAGCTGAGTATATGGTCCGTGCCAGCGGTTATCTTCAGAGCATTGATGATTTTAATAACATCGTCCTGAAAACAGGCGAGAACGGCGTGCCGGTTTATCTGCGGGATGTTGCCCGCGTGCAGACCGGGCCTGAAATGCGGCGTGGTATTGCCGAGCTGAACGGCCAGGGCGAAGTCGCTGGCGGCGTGGTGATCCTGCGGTCGGGTAAAAATGCACGCGACGTTATCACGGCAGTGAGGGATAAACTTGAGACGCTGAAGGCCAGCCTGCCGGAAGGCGTTGAAATCGTGACCACCTACGATCGCAGCCAGCTCATCGACCGGGCGATTGATAACCTCAGTTCCAAACTTCTGGAAGAGTTTATCGTGGTGGCCATCGTCTGTGCCCTGTTCCTGTGGCACGTACGTTCTGCCCTGGTGGCGATTATCTCTCTGCCGCTTGGTCTGTGTATCGCCTTTATCGTCATGCACTTCCAGGGACTGAACGCCAATATCATGTCGCTGGGAGGGATAGCGATTGCCGTCGGTGCGATGGTGGATGCCGCCATTGTGATGATTGAGAATGCGCATAAGCGGCTTGAGGAGTGGGATCATCAGCATCCGGGTGAGCAGATTGACAACGCCACCCGCTGGAAGGTGATTACCGATGCCTCCGTTGAAGTGGGACCCGCACTGTTTATCAGCCTGCTGATCATCACCCTGTCCTTTATTCCTATCTTTACCCTGGAAGGTCAGGAAGGACGTCTGTTTGGCCCGCTGGCATTCACGAAAACGTACTCCATGGCGGGCGCGGCCGCGCTGGCCATCATCGTCATTCCGATTCTGATGGGATTCTGGATCCGGGGGAAAATTCCTGCAGAGACCAGTAACCCCCTGAACCGGGTACTGATCAAAGCGTATCATCCATTGCTGTTGCGGGTTCTCCACTGGCCAAAAACAACCCTGCTGGTTGCGGCCTTGTCCATTTTCACCGTTATCTGGCCGCTGAGCCAGGTGGGCGGTGAGTTTCTGCCGAAGATTAACGAGGGCGACCTGTTGTATATGCCGTCGACCCTGCCGGGTGTCTCTCCGGCTGAAGCTGCAGCGCTCCTGCAGACGACGGACAAGTTAATCAAAAGCGTTCCTGAAGTGGCCTCTGTATTTGGCAAGACCGGTAAAGCAGAGACCGCCACGGATTCCGCACCGCTCGAAATGGTTGAAACCACGATCCAGCTCAAACCTGAGGATCAGTGGCGTCCAGGCATGACGATTGACAAGATTATTGAAGAACTCGACAGGACCGTCCGTTTACCGGGGCTGGCAAACCTCTGGGTGCCGCCAATCCGTAACCGTATTGATATGCTCTCAACCGGGATCAAAAGCCCGATAGGTATCAAGGTGTCCGGAACGGTTCTGTCCGATATCGATGCAACGGCGCAGAGTATCGAAGCGGTCGCCAAAACCGTACCCGGCGTAGTGTCTGCTCTCGCAGAGCGACTGGAAGGCGGGCGCTACATTGATGTGGATATCAACCGGGAAAAAGCCTCCCGCTACGGAATGACGGTGGGCGATGTGCAGCTGTTCATCTCATCAGCCATCGGCGGCGCGACGGTAGGGGAAACGGTTGAAGGCGTGGCCCGGTACCCGATTAATATCCGCTATCCGCAGGATTACCGGAACAGCCCGCAGGCCCTGAAACAGATGCCGATCCTGACCCCGATGAAGCAGCAGATCACGCTGGGCGATGTTGCGGATATTAAGGTCGTTTCCGGGCCGACTATGCTGAAAACGGAAAATGCCCGTCCAGCCAGCTGGATTTACATTGACGCGCGCGGCAGGGATATGGTGTCGGTGGTTAATGACATTAAAACGGCGATCAGTCAGAAAGTGAAACTGAGACCGGGTACCAGCGTGTCATTCTCCGGACAGTTTGAACTGCTTGAGCATGCCAACAAGAAACTGAAGCTGATGGTGCCGATGACGGTGATGATCATCTTCATCCTGTTGTATCTGGCATTCCGCCGGGTTGATGAAGCCCTGCTGATCCTGATGAGCCTGCCGTTCGCCCTGGTTGGCGGGATATGGTTCCTGTACTGGCAGGGCTTCCATATGTCTGTCGCAACCGGAACGGGGTTTATCGCTCTGGCCGGGGTGGCAGCAGAGTTTGGCGTGGTCATGCTGATGTATCTGCGTCATGCCATTGAAGCGCACCCGGAATTGTCCCGTAAAGAGACGTTCACACCGGAAGGCCTTGATGAAGCCCTCTATCATGGTGCCGTACTGCGTGTCCGGCCGAAAGCCATGACCGTGGCGGTGATCATTGCGGGTCTGCTGCCAATACTCTGGGGAACCGGTGCAGGTTCAGAAGTCATGAGCCGTATCGCGGCACCCATGATTGGTGGGATGATCACGGCTCCGCTGCTGTCCCTGTTCATTATTCCTGCCGCCTACAAATTAATCTGGCTGCGCAGACATAAAAAAAGCGTGTCCTGAACCTGAAAGGGCACCCCCTGTGGGTGTCCTTCTTTACTGATTCACCCTGACGTCAGGGTTTAAATCGATAATATACAGAGGTGAGTATGAAAAAAGTGGTTCTGATGGCGCTGGCTCTCGGCCTTTCACTGCCCGCGATGGCGAGTGAAAAAGTGATTGATATGTACAAATCTGAAAACTGTGGCTGTTGTTCCCTGTGGGGCAAGGCGATGGAAAAAGACGGGTTTGAAGTACGAACTCACGTCATGAATGATCAGGCGCTGTCAGCCCTGAAAGAAAAGCATGCTATTCCTGCAGGACTGCGAAGTTGTCATACCGCGGTTGCCGGTAATTTGATCATTGAAGGCCATGTGCCTGCGACAACGATACATAAGGCAATGCAGTCTGGTTCAGGTATATACGGTCTCGCCACCCCCGGTATGCCAGCAGGAAGTCCTGGAATGGAGATGGGAGCCCGAAAAGAGGCTTACGATGTTATCGCATTCTCACCGGATGGAAGTAAAAAAGTCTTCCAGCGAATCGAATAGTCAGCGGAACGGCTGATAACGGGACGCCGGTAGCAGGCACTCCTGTGCCGGCGATATTCGTGGTAATCGCATCCATGACATACCCTGAAGACAGAAGATGCTTCGGTATGCATAAGGAGAGTTACTGTGAAAAATGACAATGCAGTGCAACACAACAACCAGACTGCTTCTGAGCAGACATTATCCCCGGACGAGGGCCACGTATTGCATAAGGTGAGAGATCCCGTGTGCGGGATGGCCATCCTGCCCGACAGGGCGCACAGCAGCATTCGATACCAGGACCATCAACTTTATTTCTGCTCCGCCAGCTGTGAGAGTAAATTTAAAGCCCATCCCGATCGTTATCTTACCGAAGATGCCAGTGAACATTCCCATCACCATCACCACGATCATCACGAAGTCAGCCCTGATCAGATAAAACAGCCTCACCACCAGGCGGAAAAAGAGAATTCTGAAGGTGTGTGGACATGTCCGATGCACCCGGAGATACGCCGCAGTGGTCCCGGAAGCTGTCCTGTCTGTGGAATGGCACTGGAGCCGCTCGTAGCTACGGCATCCACGGGGCCGAGTGATGAACTTCACGACATGACAAGACGCTTCTGGCTGGGGTTGTTGCTGGCGTTTCCGGTTCTGGTACTCGAAATGGGATCTCATCTGTTTCCCGAGTTGAGGAATACAGTACCGCCACAGTACAACACATGGCTGCAGCTGCTTCTGGCCTCCCCTGTCGTGTTGTGGTGTGGCTGGCCATTCTTCGCCCGGGCCGGAATGTCGTTACGTAACCGCTCCATGAATATGTTTACCCTTGTTGCAATGGGGACCGGCGTAGCCTGGGTTTACAGCGTCATTGCAACCGTCTTCCCCTCCTGGTTTCCTGCATCGTTCAGAAACATGGATGGCCTGGTGGCCGTTTATTTTGAAGCCGCAGCAGTTATTACGGTGCTTGTTCTGCTGGGACAGGTTCTTGAGCTGCGGGCACGGGAACAAACCTCAGGCGCCATTACTGCGCTTCTGAACCTTGCCCCCAAAACCGCCAGACGGCTGGATCATGACGGTCATGAAACGGATATTAATGCGGAAGATGTCCTGCCTGGCGATAAGCTCCGCATCAGACCTGGAGAGAGTATTCCGGTCGACGGTATCGTGATCGAAGGCAAAACAACCGTTGATGAATCGATGGTGACCGGGGAATCTATGCCGGTTACCAAAACGGAGGGTGACCCTGTCATCGGGGGGACCATTAATCAGACAGGGAGTCTCATCATCCGTGCAGAGAAAGTCGGTGATGAAACAATGCTCTCACGAATTGTTCAGATGGTCGCTGATGCACAGCGTTCGCGTGCCCCCATCCAGAGAATGGCTGACAGCGTTTCAGGCTGGTTTGTTCCTCTGGTGATACTTATCGCGGTTGTTGCTTTCGTGATCTGGTCTGTCTGGGGGCCCGAGCCCAGGATGGCGCACGGTCTCATTGCGGCTGTGTCGGTCCTGATTATTGCCTGTCCCTGCGCGCTGGGGCTGGCCACGCCGATGTCGATAATGGTGGGGGTGGGCAAAGGAGCCCAGGCCGGGGTGTTAATCAGGAATGCCGAAGCCCTTGAGCGTCTTGAAAAAGTGGACACGCTGGTTGTCGACAAAACAGG
This sequence comes from Enterobacter cloacae complex sp. HYC080_NIDB, assembly GCF_056673325.1. Classification (NCBI taxonomy): domain Bacteria; kingdom Pseudomonadati; phylum Pseudomonadota; class Gammaproteobacteria; order Enterobacterales; family Enterobacteriaceae; genus Enterobacter; species Enterobacter cloacae complex sp. HYC080_NIDB. The sequence continues at coordinate 312,632 of NZ_CP114212.1, forward strand.
CACGCTCACGGAAGGTTCGCCTACGGTGACAGGGATTATCAGTCTCAATCCGGGTGGGGAAACATCTCTTTTGCGTGTAACAGCCGCAGTGGAAAAAGGCTCGCAGCATCCGCTGGGTATGGCAGTAGTTAAAGCAGCACAGGAAAAGGGGATCGCAATACCCGCAGTCACTCATTTCGATGCACCGTCGGGTAAAGGTGTCTCAGGCGATGTCGAAGGTCAACGGGTTGTTATTGGTAATGAACTGGCTATGCAGGAAAACAGTATAGTTATTGATAATCAAAAGGCCGTTGCGGATACGTTGCGGATGGAAGGCGCTACCGTTATCTATGTGGCCACAGACGGGGACCTTGCAGGCCTGATAGCTATCTCGGATCCCGTGAAAACAACCACGCCGGATGCGCTTAAAGCTTTGCGTCAGGCGGGGATCCGCATCGTTATGCTCACCGGGGATAACCAGCTTACTGCTGAAGCAGTCGCACGGAAACTGGGAATAGATGAGGTTGAAGCCGGAATTCTGCCGGATGGCAAAAAAGCAGTGATAACCCGACTGAAAGAGTCTGGCCATGTGGTTGCGATGGCCGGAGACGGTGTGAATGATGCCCCGGCGCTGGCAGCGGCTGACGTGGGTATAGCCATGGGAACGGGTACAGATGTGGCAATTGAAAGTGCCGGAGTCACCCTTCTCAAAGGCGACTTGATGATACTGAACAGGGCCCGTCATCTGTCAGAGATCACCATGAAAAATATCCGTCAGAATCTGTTTTTTGCATTTATCTACAACGCACTTGGCGTGCCTGTGGCTGCAGGTCTGCTTTATCCTGTGTATGGAATACTGCTGTCGCCAGTTATTGCGGCGGCGGCCATGGCTCTTTCCTCCGTCAGCGTCATTGTGAATGCGTTGCGTCTGAAAAGTGTCAGGCTCGGGAAATAACACTGAGTGAAGGGTCAGTTACGAACAGAAGGAGTCCAGTATGAAAAGTACCACCTATGCGCTTATTGCTGTCGCCGCGATCGCGGCATTTGCCCTCCTGCGCGAACACTGGTCACATGTGGCAGGTTACTGGCCATATCTGTTATTGCTGGTCTGCCCGCTAATGCATCTTTTCCACGGCCACGGAGGGCATGGAGATCATCAACATCACGGAAGTGAAAACGATAAAAAAAATTAATCCGGCAGACGGGGCCGCGTCGCGGTCCCGTTATCAGTCCAGGTATCGTTCGTAGTCTCTGGCATGCGCAAAGGCATGCTGTTCGAGTTTGTTATCAGCGGGTGCCGCTGCCCGGAACGCCAGAGAGTTAACAGGGTTGTTATTGATGACCAGCTCGTAATGCAGATGAGGACCGGATGAACGTCCGCTGTTACCGGATAACGCAATAGCACCTCCCCGTGTAACCCTGGCCCCTTTAGTAACGAGTATTTTATTGAGGTGGAGATAGCGAGTTTTAACACCGGCTTTTCCCGTTACTTCAACAAAATATCCCATGGTACTGTTGTATTCGGCCCGGGTGATTTTTCCGTCGATGACGCTGACTATTTTCGTGTTCATGGGCATGGAATAATCAATGCCATTATGGGGACTCACTTTTCCCGATACCGGGTTAAGTCTTGCAGGATTGAAAGGCGAACTGAGTCTTGCTGTGGCCGGTAACGGATAATCGAGACTGCCTTTCCCGGAAGTATCGGAAAGGTTATAGAACTTTTTATCTGATATACGATACGCCGTGTAATTAAATGAACCGGACGTAAATTTATAGGCCACGACACGTGATTTTCCCGCTTTCTTTTGCAGTACGAGTTTTAATGATTCATTTTTTTTCAAATGCCGCAGATTAAACCGGGAAGGCAAGGAGCGCTGAAGAGTAGCGATCTCGTTCGATTCCAGCCCCGAGCGGGTGGCTGAAAGGTAGGCATTTTCTTTTACGACATCGGTAGAATACATTTACTGGAATTCGCCGTTAGCATGAACACTGCGGCGTATGCTAGGGGTTTTCAGGAGGCGTGTCATCTGTCAGTTAATCGGGAGCACCGTTGATGGTCGTCATTTTTGTAACATATCTTGTTTCCCGTTTGCTCCTGAAGCTCTGGGAACTGTATGAACAGCCCGACGGTGATGATTAACGGGACTGAAACAGGTTACGGCAGAGCAATATGGGGCTCATGTCCTGCTACGTAACCCGTCAGTAAAGCCCTGCTGCGCACCTGACGCTAAGCACTAACCCGCCTGCAGTTACCTGGTCGAATACAGCCCGCGAAGCTTTCTTGCCTGCGTCTGATGTGCTTCCGCACCGGCATTATTGACCTGCTCATGCACGAGAGCGGCTTTTTCTCCGGCATTCAGTTCGTTAAAAGAAGAAGACGAGGTCTTTGAATTTGCATCACTGCCGGACAGCATTTTTTTATGTTCCTCAATCATTTTCTGATGCGCATAGGACGCGCTGTTGTTCATAAATGAATGAGCAACAATGGCCCTTTCATGTTCATTCATTTCAGAGAATGAGGGCGTGTTGTTTTTATTAACCCTGTCCGGTAAGTTTTCATGCGTCGAGGAATTCACATGACTGACGGCTGAGGCATTATTAACAAATCGATGTGCTTCATGGGCAATATCACTGGACTGAGCAAAAGCTGCCCCACAAAATAAAGCTGTAAACGCAGTGGTCGTGATTAATATATTCATGTGTAATTACCTTCTGAGGTACATAAAAGATGTCCTTATGATCATATATAAAAATAATCAACCTGTGGGGAAGATGACGTAAATGTAATACAGCTATGTACATTACACGATTGTAATGAATTTGTTTCTTAAGGTGTGCTAGATTCATTTCATTGTAAGTGGATGAACCAGTAATTTAATTTAAATCGGTTCTCGAATTCTGTCAGTAACCATACTTTAAATAAGGGAATGCGCATGCTGTTGAAAACGTCTCGACGAACTTTCCTGAAGGGGTTAACCCTCTCTGGCGTAGCCGGAAGTCTTGGCGTATGGAGTTTCAATGCGCGTTCCAGTCTGAGCCTGCCAGTTGCCGCATCCCTGCAGGGTACTCAGTTTGACCTGACCATTGGTGAAACGGCCGTCAATATCACGGGCAGTGAGCGTCAGGCCAAAACAATCAATGGAGGCCTGCCGGGGCCCGTTCTTCGCTGGAAAGAAGGTGACACCATTACCCTGAAGGTCAAAAACCGTCTTAATGAACAGACGTCCATTCACTGGCACGGCATTATTCTTCCGGCCAATATGGATGGTGTTCCGGGGCTGAGTTTTATGGGCATAGAGCCTGATGATACCTACGTTTACACCTTTAAGGTTAAGCAGAACGGGACTTACTGGTACCACAGCCATTCCGGTCTGCAGGAACAGGAGGGGGTATACGGTGCCATTATCATCGATGCCGGGGAGCCAGAACCGTTTACTTACGATCGTGAGCATGTGGTCATGTTGTCTGACTGGACCGATGAAAATCCTCACAGCCTGCTGAAAAAATTAAAAAAACAGTCGGATTACTACAATTTCAATAAACCAACCGTTGGCTCTTTTTTCCGCGACGTGAATACCAGGGGGCTGTCAGCCACCATTGCCGATCGGAAAATGTGGGCTGAAATGAAAATGAATCCGACTGACCTCGCGGATGTCAGTGGCTACACCTACACCTATCTCATGAACGGGCAGGCCCCGCTGAAAAACTGGACCGGACTGTTCCGTCCCGGTGAAAAGATACGCTTACGGTTTATCAACGGCTCGGCAATGACCTATTTCGATATCCGTATCCCCGGGCTGAAAATGACGGTCGTGGCTGCAGATGGCCAGTATGTAAACCCGGTTACCGTTGACGAATTCAGGATTGCCGTTGCCGAAACCTATGATGTCATTGTGGAGCCTCAGGGTGAGGCCTATACCATCTTCGCACAATCCATGGACAGGACCGGTTACGCTCGAGGGACACTGGCCACGAGAGAGGGGTTAAGTGCTGCCGTTCCCCCCCTCGATCCCCGTCCTCTGTTGACCATGGAAGATATGGGTATGGGGGGAATGGGACATGATATGGCAGGAATGGACCACAGCCAGATGGGAGGCATGGATAACAGCGGAGAGATGATGTCTATGGACGGTGCTGACCTTCCGGATAGCGGGACATCCTCCGCGCCCATGGATCACAGCAGCATGGCCGGTATGGATCATTCCCGGATGGCCGGAATGCCGGGTATGCAAAGTCATCCTGCGTCAGAAACGGATAACCCACTGGTTGATATGCAGGCGATGAGCGTCTCTCCGAAATTAAATGATCCGGGTATTGGTCTTCGAAATAACGGAAGAAAGGTTCTCACGTACGCGGATTTGAAAAGCCGCTTTGAGGATCCTGACGGACGTGAACCTGGCCGTACCATAGAACTGCATTTAACCGGCCACATGGAAAAGTTTGCCTGGTCATTTAACGGAATCAAGTTTTCAGATGCCGCACCGGTGCTGCTGAAATACGGTGAGCGGCTCAGGATCACGCTGATCAACGATACCATGATGACTCACCCCATTCACCTGCATGGTATGTGGAGCGATCTGGAAGATGAAAACGGTAATTTCATGGTTCGTAAACACACAATAGATGTTCCCCCTGGTACAAAACGCAGTTACAGAGTGACAGCAGATGCGCTTGGCCGCTGGGCGTATCACTGCCATTTGCTCTATCACATGGAAATGGGAATGTTTCGTGAAGTCCGGGTGGAGGAATGATGCGAATGAAGAGAAATTTGAAGGCCATACCTGTTCTGGTCGCCGGTTTGTTTACCTCACAGCTTTCTATTGCGGCGGGCTCCGTCTCTGCAGATCCCCACGCCGGGCACGACATGTCTGCCATGCAGATGCCAGCAGATGAGAATTTCACTGAGATGACGTCAATGGAGCCCATTGTAACTGAGAGCAGAACGCCAATTCCGCCTGTTACCGATGCCGACCGGAAGGCTGCATTCGGCAATTTACAGGGGCATGCGATTCACGACAGTGCGATTAATTATCTGGTTCTGCTGGATCAACTGGAATGGCAACGGTCGGATAACACCAACAATTTCAGCTGGAGTGTTAACAGCTGGATTGGAGGCGACACAGATCGGATTTGGCTAAAGAGTGAAGGTGAACGAAGCAATGGGGAAACGGAGGCGGCTGAAGCGCAGTTACTCTGGGGACATGCGGTTGGCCCATGGTGGGATTTGGTTGCGGGTGTCAGGCAGGATTTCAGACCTGCTTCTGCCCGGACCTGGGCTGCTGTCGGTTTTCAGGGGCTGGCACTCTATAATTTTGAGTCTGAAATTACGGGTTTTGTCAGTAATGGCGGAAAAGCAGCCCTTCGTCTGGGAGGAGAATACGACGTTTTACTGACTAACCGGCTCATACTCCAGCCATCCTATGAGGTGAATTTCTACAGTCAGGATGATGAATCGCGGGGTCGCGGCAGGGGACTGACTGACACAGAGCTGGGGCTCCGGCTGCGCTATGAAATACGCCGTGAGTTTGCACCCTATATAGGCGTTTCCTGGAATCAACTTTACGGGAAAACATCCGATATGGCGAAAAGAGAAGGTGAGAAAGACCATCAGGTAGTATTCCTGGCGGGAGCCAGAATCTGGTTTTAACGCACTGATATAAAACACTCAACTAAACAGGTAAATAAAATGTCGATTTTAAATAAAGCCATTCTTACAGGTGGCCTCGTTATGGGCGTTGCTTTCTCTGCTATGGCCCATCCGGAATTAAAAAGCTCTGTGCCACAGGCTGATTCAGCCGTAGCGGCCCCGGAAAAGATTCAGCTTAATTTCTCGGAAAATCTGACCGTGAAATTCTCAGGTGCAAAATTAACGATGACGGGTATGAAAGGCATGTCATCACATTCTCCGATGCCGGTCGCGGCAAAAGTGGCGCCAGGCGCTGACCCTAAATCGATGGTCATTATTCCGCGAGAGCCTTTACCCGCTGGCACTTATCGTGTTGACTGGCGCGCGGTTTCTTCAGATACGCACCCTATTACCGGTAATTACACCTTTACAGTGAAGTAATATTATGAACGACCTGATTATGATTGTTATTCGTTTTCTTCTTTATCTGGATTTGATGGTAATATTTGGATTGCCATTTTTTCAGATATATGGAATAAGCGGTGTCAGACATGAAACCTATAACCTGACTAATTTCAGGTCGTTTATAACTTTTGCTGTTGTTACAGGCATCATTCTTACTGGCATTAATATGCTCCTGGTATCTAATGCCATGAGTGGAGTAACTGACCTCAGAGAATTATCCATCCATGTTATCGAGATGGTGATAGAAGAAACTGATGTGGGTATTAGCTGGATTGTCAGGCTCTGTGCCCTGTTTACCACACTCGGTGCTTTGTTCCTTTACACTAATAAGAGAGTATTGTCCTGCCTGCTGATGACGATGAGTGGGGGCGTGGCGCTGGCTACACTTGCCTGGGGAGGACACGCCGTTATGCATGACGGTCTGCATTACTATCTCCATTTACTGAGCGATCTGACCCATCTCGGCGCTGCAGGTGCCTGGACAGGTGCTCTGGTTGCATTTGCTATCCTGCTGATGCGCAGAAACGAGCATAATGCACAGAGCGTCATTGTGATATCTGACTCCCTGGCAAAATTTGCCACGGCAGGAACGGTGATTGTTGTAGCCCTGATCCTGAGTGCGCTGGTCAACTATCTGTATATTGCTGAGGGTAACTTAACTCCCTTATTCAACAGTTCCTGGGGGAGGATATTGCTTGCCAAGACGGCTCTGTTTGTTCTGATGCTTCTTCTGGCTGCAGCAAACCGGTTTCACCTGGGTCCCCGGCTTGAAGTTATGGTCAGGGAAGGGAATTATGATCGCAGCGTTGCCCTGATGCGAAACAGCATCCTGACAGAATTCGTTGTTGCGATTATCATTCTGGGCGCCGTAGCGTGGCTCGGAATGCTTGCTCCGTCTCAGGTCAGCTAGGGGACAGCCAAAGCTCATGCGTGAGATTTTTACTTTCATATCAGCGAGTTGACCATGCAGCGTATTTTAATCGTTGAAGACGAACAAAAAACAGGTCGTTACCTGCAGCAGGGACTGGTTGAGGAAGGCTATCAGGCCGATCTCTTTAATAATGGCCGCGATGGTCTCGGGGCCGCGTCGAAGGGACAGTATGATTTGATAATACTGGACGTGATGCTGCCTTTCCTCGACGGGTGGCAAATCATCAGCGCACTGAGGGAGTCCGGGCACGAAGAACCGGTCCTGTTTTTAACCGCAAAGGACAACGTGCTGGACAAAGTGAAAGGACTGGAGCTTGGCGCAGATGACTACCTGATTAAGCCCTTTGATTTTACGGAGCTGGTTGCACGTGTAAGAACCCTACTGCGCCGGGCACGCTCGCAGGCCGCAACAGTCTGCACCATCGCCGATATGACCGTTGATATGGTGCGCCGGACCGTGATCCGTTCGGGGAAGAAGATCCATCTCACCGGTAAAGAATACGTTCTGCTTGAGTTGCTGCTGCAACGCACCGGAGAAGTGTTACCCAGGAGTCTTATCTCGTCCCTGGTCTGGAACATGAATTTTGACAGTGATACGAATGTGATTGATGTCGCCGTGAGACGTCTGAGAAGTAAAATTGATGATGACTTTGAGCCAAAACTGATCCATACCGTTCGCGGTGCCGGATATGTCCTGGAGATCAGAGAAGAGTGAGGTTCAAAATTTCCCTGACCACACGCCTGAGCCTGATTTTTTCTGCGGTGATGCTTACGGTATGGTGGTTATCAAGTTTTATCCTGATTAGCACCCTTAATGGCTATTTCGATAATCAGGACCGCGATTTTCTGACAGGTAAACTTCAGCTCACCGAAGAGTTTCTTAAAACAGAGACGTTCAGGAACAAAACGGATATTAAGTCATTATCAGAAAAAATAAACGATGCGATGGTGGGGCACAATGGCTTATTCATTTCTATAAAAAACATGGAAAATGAAAAAATTGTTGAACTCTATGCCAAAAATTCTGTTGTTCCAGCGATCTTGCTTAATAAGTCGGGTGATATTCTCGACTATATGATCCAGACGGAAGAAAATAACACCGTGTACCGCAGTATCTCGCGGCGGGTTGCCGTGACGCCGGAACAGGGTAAAAGCAAACATGTCATCATTACGGTTGCCACGGATACTGGGTATCACACCCTGTTTATGGACAAACTCAGTACCTGGCTGTTCTGGTTCAATATCGGTCTGGTCTTTATTTCTGTTTTTCTGGGCTGGCTGACCACACGTATTGGTCTGAAACCGCTACGGGAAATGACCAGTCTGGCTTCCTCCATGACCGTACACAGCCTGGATCAGCGTCTAAATCCCGATCTGGCTCCGCCGGAAATCTCTGAGACCATGCAGGAGTTCAATAATATGTTTGATCGCCTGGAGGGGGCATTCCGGAAACTGTCAGATTTCTCGTCTGACATCGCGCATGAGCTGCGCACACCAGTCAGTAATCTGATGATGCAGACGCAGTTTGCACTGGCTAAGGAAAGGGATGTTTCGCATTACCGCGAAATTTTATTCGCTAACCTGGAAGAACTGAAAAGGTTGTCACGAATGACCAGTGACATGCTTTTTCTGGCACGTTCAGAGCATGGTCTGCTGCGGCTGGATAAACATGATGTGGATCTGGCAGCCGAACTGAATGAATTACGTGAGTTGTTCGAGCCCCTGGCAGACGAAACAGGAAAGACAATCACGGTTGAAGGAGAGGGCGTTGTTGCCGGAGACAGCGATATGCTCCGACGTGCTTTCAGTAACCTGCTTTCCAATGCAATCAAGTATTCTCCCGATAACACCTGTACAGCGATACACCTTGAGCGTGACAGTGACTGTGTGAACGTGATGATTACGAATACGATGTCCGGCCAGGTTCCCGCTAATCTGGAACGTTTGTTTGACCGGTTCTATCGCGCAGACTCATCAAGGTTCTACAACACGGAAGGCGCGGGGCTGGGATTATCAATTACAAGGTCGATCATTCATGCTCACGGCGGCGAGCTGTCAGCAGAACAGCAGGGGCGTGAAATTGTGTTCAAAGTGCGCCTGTTAATGGATTAATCCCGTTGTTCAGGAGAAACCTGGAAGGTGACAAAATTGTCATCATTCAGTCACGCGATAAACAGAGGCGGTTTTTTATAATTATTCATAAATCAGGAGCAGCGTGATAACACAATCACCTGGTTCCTGGAGTGATGATTAACCCGCCCTGAGATCAACTGCTTTCTCTGTTATAAGCCATTGATTGTTTGGGTATGTAAACACCGGAGACCCAACCATGAAAAAGATTCTCGTATCATTTGTTGCCATTATGGCTGCCGCTTCATCTGCCATGGCTGCAGAGACAATGAACATGCATGACCAGGTAAATAATGCACAGGCACCTGCCCACCAGATGCAGTCATCTGCTGAAAAAAGTGCAATTCAGGGAGACAGCATGACAATGATGGATATGAGCAGTCACGATCAGGCCGCAATGTCCCATGACATGATGCAAAACAGCAATTCTGCTGCCCACCAGGACATGGCTGAAATGCATAAAAAAATGATGAAAGCTAAACCCGGAGCTACCAACGAAACAGCAAAGTCATTTTCTGAAATGAGCGAGCATGAGAAGGCCGCAGCTGTACATGAGAAGGCGAATAATGGTCAGTCTTCCGTTGTTCACCAGCAGCAGGCTGATAAGCATCGCAGTCAGATCACCCAGAATTAACCCGCAGCTCCACTTGTTAGACCCTCATTTGACGCCGAAGTCACTGGCTTACGCTCCCGTCCGGGAGCGTTTTTTTTCCCATATATCAAACTTTAACTCTGAAGAGGTGGAAGTATCTGACCAACACTGTCACGTAACGCCAGATAACTACAAAAACACCTTTTTCCTCCTGTAAATTGCAGTTCCTGCAAGAACATCAAGGCATAATGTTGGAACAGCGTGTGATACACACTTAGCATCATGTTTTGTATGTGTTTTTTTAAAACTTTACAACTTTAAAGTCTTTTTCAGGTTAAAGGATACAACTTTAATGTCTCTACACAGCCGAAAAGAACAGTTAATATTTATTTTTTTTGCGTGCTGTGCCCTTAACGGGCTCGCGCTTTTTATTGTCTGCATGGTGTTTTGTATCCAAAAAAGGGTTGTGTATGTCAGCTGCTCATCTCGGTTTCCCGACGGAAACCGTTGTTGTCTTTGTGGTGATGGCCGTTGGGGCGATGTTTATCGACCTCTTTATGCACCGTCACGATAAACCTGTCTCGCTGAACAGCGCGGCGATGTGGTCCATCTTCTGGGTCATGATGGCGATGGCGTTCGCCGGGTTCCTGTATGTCCACCACGGTGCAGAGATGGCGAGCCTGTTCCTCACCGGCTATGCGCTGGAAGAGGTGCTTTCCGTCGATAACCTGTTTGTGATGATGGCGATTTTCGCCTGGTTCGGTGTGCCGGATAAGTACCGTCACCGTGTGCTCTACTGGGGTGTGCTGGGGGCGATTGTTTTCCGCGGTATTTTCGTGGCGATCGGGACCAGCCTGCTGAGCCTGGGGCCGTACGTGGAGGTCATTTTTGCGCTGGTTGTCGGCTGGACGGCGGTGATGATGCTCAAACGCAATGAAGAGAGTGACGAAGTGGAAGATTACTCCGGCCATCTCGCGTACCGCCTGGTGAAGCGCTTCTATCCGGTCTGGCCGAAAATCAGCAGCAATGCCTTTATCCTGACCCAGAAAGAGGTGGATGCGGAGCTTGAAAAGCCGGAAAACCAGGACGTCATGGTCGGGCGCGTGAAGAAGGCGAAACGCTACGCGACACCGCTGCTGCTTTGCGTGGCGGTGGTGGAACTTTCTGACGTGATGTTCGCCTTTGACTCCGTACCGGCCATTATTGCCGTGAGCCGCGAGCCGCTGATTATCTATAGCGCCATGATGTTCGCCATTCTCGGCCTGCGTACCCTCTACTTTGTGCTGGAAGCGCTGAAGCAGTATCTGGTCCACCTTGAGAAAGCCGTGGTGTTGCTGCTGTTCTTCGTGGCGTTCAAGCTGGGGTTAAATGCCACCGATCACTTCTGGCATCACGGGTACAGCATTGGCGCGACGGCGAGCCTGTTTGTGGTTTTAGGCGTGCTGGCGCTGGGGATTATTGCGAGCGTGATGTTCCCTGGGAAACGTGAGGCCTGATGCTTTGCCTTTCTCCCTCTCCCCGTGGGAGAGGGCCGGGGTGAGGGCACCAGACCGCACCTAACCCTTAATCGGCGAATTCCGGCGCTTGCGCGGGTGGTGGAAATGCCGCCAGTGAGGATCCTGCGCCGCGGCCAGCAGCTCGTGGTCGCCGCGGGTATCTCCCCAGGCGCGCAGGTGATAGGCGTTCAGATCGCCATACACTTTTTCCAGTCTTGCGACTTTCTGGGCACAGCGGCAGTTATTGCCGGTGATGCGTCCTGTCAGCTTGCCGTCTTTCACTTCCAACTGGGTGCCAATCAGCTTAATACCGAGCTTATCCGCCCAGGGCTGAAGCACCAGGGCCGGAGAGGCAGAACAGATCGTCACCTCCGCACCGGAATTCACCTCCGCCGCCACGGCCAGAACCCCTTCGGGGCGCATCAGCTTGTTCCAGTATTTTTCGCAAAATGCTTCCGCCTGCTGGCGCAGCCAGTGCTCATCCACTCCCGTCAGGAATGTTTTGATCAGCACTTCCTTTAGCTCATCCCGGGTCAGCTTGCGGCGAACGCAGTGCAGCGTAGGTAACGCCATGCGCACCAGGCGGCCTGCGAAGTAGCGTTTCCCAAAGGCAAAACGCAGGAAAGGGATAAAGCTATCGTGGTGCGTTAGTGTCCCATCAAAATCAAAGACAGAGAGCACGCTGGATTTAGCCACCGTCTCGTCGGCAATCATATTGGTCATAAATACGTCTTAGCTGAAATACACATTCTGCGGATCAGTTTACCTGCTTTATCTAAACAGTCCTTACATCTCCACCCTTTTTTTCACGATCTTGCGATCTGAAAGTGAGTCCATTTTTGGCCTCGATAGTCGTTGGTGAAAAAATGAACTGTCTATATTATCGCCACATCGAAAGATATTTCGGGGGAACATTGGCCCCCACGCGTAAGGAAAAATTCACTCTAAGCCACGATTTTTGATATGACGTTAAGATCGCTTATTTCAATCCTCACACTCAGTTTTGCTTCGTTTTCTGCAATGAGTTTTCAACTGCCCGCATCGATGATCTCGATGAATTCTGCGTTTGCGGAATCACCCGCGAAATCGGCGCTGTTTCATCAGGAAACGGGCCCGCTGCGCTCGCGCATTCTCGATCAATACCAGAAGTGGAAGGGAACCCAGTATCAGTGGGGCGGCACGAGCCACCGCGGCGTGGATTGCTCTGCACTGATGCAGCACCTGTTCAGCGATGCGGCGAATCTTAATTTGCCGCGCACGACCAGCGAGCAAATCCATCGCGGCGTGCAGGTGGCGCAGTACCGTCTTAAGGCCGGCGACCTGGTCTTCTTCCAGACGGGGCCAAACCGAAAGCATGTCGGTGTCTACATCGGTGACAACCGGTTTATTCACGCCTCCAGCAGCCAGGGGGTGACGGTGTCAACCCTGACCGATGACTACTGGCAAGCACATTACATCACGGCCCGCCGCGTGACGGGCAGTGCGGCGTAACGGGATCAGATGATGTCATCCACCACGCCACCGTCGACGCGCAACGCTGCGCCCGAGGTGGCGGAGGCCTGAGGCGAACAGACATAAATCACCATATTGGCCACCTCTTCTACCGTGGCCGCACGCTGGATAACCGAGCTGGGGCGGTTGGCCATGACAAATTCTTTCGCCAGCTGCTCCAGCGATTTCCCGGTTTTCTCGATTTCATCTTTCATCATTTCAGCGAAACCGTCCGACAGGGTGGGCCCCGGCAGTACGCTGTTCACCGTCACGCCGCTTCCTGCTACGAACTTCGCCAGCCCGCGAGCGAGCGAGAGCTGTGCCGTTTTAGTCACCCCGTAGTGGATCATATCCGCCGGAATATTGCAGGCCGATTCGGAAGAGATAAACACCACCCGTCCCCAGCCTTTTTTCACCATGGCTGGCAGCAGGGCGCGGGAAAGACGCACGCCGGACATCACGTTGGTCTGCCAGTAACGCTCCCAGGTTTCATCGTCGGTGCTATAGAAGTCCTGCGGGCCGTAAATTCCGGCGTTGTTCACCAGAATATCGACATCACTTGCGACCTTCAGCAGCGACTCAACCCCTTCTGCCGTACTGAGATCGGCAATGGCGGCACGCACCTGTACGCCGGGTACAACCTGCTGTAACTGCTGAATACCCTTGTTCACCGAGTCGATGCTGCGGCCATTCACGATCACTTCCGCGCCGCTTTCCGCCAGGCCTCTGGCAATGGCGAACCCGATACCGCCGGTTGAGGCAGTCACCAGCGCCACTTTCCCCGCAAAGTCGATTTTCATCTTCTGCTCCTTATCGTTTTAGCGTTCGGACCTTAAAGCGTAGCAGGTGGTGATGACGGTTCCTGGCTAAAAAGGCGCAGCAGGGTTTCAACCTGCTCATCCAGCGGGGCGAGGGTACGTTTCACGATCAAATGCAGCGGCGTGGCCCGGCGGACACCGTGGTTCAGCGGAAGGATTTTCAGTAAGCCTTGCTCCAGCAGGGGCTGGATGCGTTCCTCTGGCAGCCAGCCGTAGCCGACCTGAGAGACAACCGCCTCTATGGCAGCATCAATGGTGGAGAACGTCCACGACTCGCCGGCAGCCCGCGCGGCGTTCTGGCTATCCGCAATCTGGATAAGCGGCCACGGGCGCAGCATCTCATCATTAAGCGGTGCATCAAGACAAAAGAGCGGATGCTGGTAATGCGCCACGGCGACAAAGTCGATATTCATCAGCCACTCGCCAAGCCCGGTAATGTCCTGGCGGCGGGTCAGGACCATTACGTCCGCTTCGTCGTTTATCGTGTCCGCGCGGCTATTTTCCAGCACCTCGGTAAGGCGCACCTGGGTTTGCGGATACCGTTGCTGGAATTGTCTTAAAATCGCGAACAGCCTGCGGCGGGGAAAAATACTGTCTACGATCAGATCGACTCGGGTGCGCATGCCGCTATGCAGCGTCGCGGCGCGCGTCTCAACATAAGAGAACGCTTTCAGCAGCGGTTTTACCTGATTCAGCAATAATTCTCCTGCGGGCGTGAGGACTGCCCGTCTCCCTTCCACCACCAGCAGCGCAATGCCCAGGCGCTCCTGGAGTAAAGAGAGGTTGTAACTGACGGAAGACTGGCTGCGGTGTGTCTGTTCTGCCGCTTTGGCAAAACTCCCGGCCTCGACCACTTTTTCCAGGAGTGACCACTGTTCAAGAGTTGTTTTATGCATGACATATCTAATTTTTGAATTAATTTGATTCAAACATAGCGTTATTCATTCATTTTTTGAAGGGGTACGATACGTTCATCAAAACAAAGGAGACACATCATGAGCAACTTCGACAAACATGACTTAAGCGGCTTCGTCGGCAAACATCTGGTTTATACCTACGATAACGGCTGGAACTACGAGATTTACGTCAAAAATGAAAACACCCTCGACTACCGTATTCACAGCGGCCTGGTCGGAAACCGTTGGGTAAAAGATCAGCAGGCGTATATCGTTCGCGTCGGGGAGAGCATCTATAAAATCTCCTGGACAGAGCCAACCGGTACTGACGTGAGCCTGATTGTTAACCTGGGCGACAACCTGTTCCACGGCACCATCTTCTTCCCGCGCTGGGTAATGAACAATCCGGAAAAAACCGTCTGTTTCCAGAACGATCATATTCCGCTGATGAATAGCTATCGCGATGCCGGTCCGGCATATCCCACAGAAGTGATTGATGAATTCGCGACAATCACCTTTGTGCGCGACTGTGGTCCAAATGATGACAGCGTGATTGCCTGTGCGGCCAGCGAGTTACCTGAAAACTTTCCAGAAAACTTAAAATAAGCGCGACAATTAACTAAAAAGAAAAGTTCCCGGCTATTTCATATTATTTTGAAATGGCCGGGATTTTTTTTGTTTGTTGATGTTTGGTTTAAATCATTTCCTGGCAAAACGTTGTGAAGATCACAATATAAAATATTTAATATTAATTTAACTTGTTGTTTTTAAAGTGTCTGCTAGTAGTTCTATAACGTTATAAACGTTGTCTTAATTTTCCCCTAAGAAATGAAAGCTATTTTGATATGAGTTTATGGTTCGTTGAAATAAACGGACCGGCATTTGGTTAATATCAAAAACGTGCCATTTTTATTGCAAGGAAATTAATAATGAGTGATTTTCTGCCCTTTTCGCGACCCTCAATGGGTGCCGAAGAAATGGCGGCGGTTCAGGACGTTTTGATGTCGGGCTGGATCACCACGGGGCCTAAAAATCAGGAGCTTGAAGAGGCATTTTGTCACCTGACGGGCAATCAGCATGCGATTGCCGTCTGTTCTGCTACCGCGGGCATGCATGTCACGCTGATGGCGCTGAATATTGGCCCCGGCGATGAAGTGATCACCCCCTCCCAGACCTGGGTTTCCACGCTAAATATGATCGTGTTGCTGGGTGCCACACCGGTGATGATTGATGTGGACAACGACACGTTGATGGTGACGCCTGACGCCGTTGAAGCAGCGATAACCTCGCGTACTAAAGCCATTATCCCCGTCCATTATGCTGGCGCACCGTGTGACATCGACGCGATTCATGCTATTGGCGAACGTCACGGTATTCCCGTTATTGAAGATGCTGCCCATGCCGCCGGAACCTATTACAAGAACCGCCATGTGGGCTGGAAAGGGACGGCGATTTTTTCCTTCCACGCCATTAAAAATATGACCTGTGCAGAAGGCGGTTTAGTTGTCACGGATAACGCTCAGCTTGCTGCGCGGATCCGCAGTCTGAAATTCCACGGCCTGGGGGTGGATGCCTATGACCGCCAGACGCACGGTCGTGCACCGCAGGCTGAAGTGATCTCGCCGGGCTATAAATACAACCTGGCGGATATTAACGCCGCGCTGGCGCTGGTGCAGTTGGGCAAATTAAAAGAGGCCAACAAACGCCGTGAGGAAATCGCGCAACGCTACCTGCGGGAGCTGGCCGATACGCCGTTCCAGCCGCTGACCATTCCAGCATGGCCGCACGTTCACGCCTGGCACCTGTTTATTATTCGCGTTGATGAAGCCCGCTGCGGTATTTCACGCGACAACCTGATGGCGGCGCTGAAGGAGAAGGGCATTGGTACCGGCCTGCACTTCCGCGCGGCGCACACTCAAAAATACTACCGCGAGCGTTTTCCTGATGTATCGCTCCCGAATTCGGAATGGAATAGCGCGCGTATTTGTTCTCTCCCTCTTTTCCCGGACATGACTCATGACGACACAACCCGCGTCATTACCGCGCTCCATCAGCTTGCAGGACATTGATATGTTCAGTGCACCACCCGTACAAAAAGTTTCCGTCGTCATTCCTGTTTATAACGAACAGGAGAGCCTGCCTGAACTGATTCGCCGCACGACGGCCGCCTGCGAGACGCTGGGCAAAGCGTATGAAATTCTGCTGGTGGACGATGGCAGTAGCGATGACTCCGCAATGATGCTGACCGATGCTGCCCAGGCTAAAGGCAGCCATATTGTTGCCGTGCTGCTGAACCGTAACTACGGCCAGCACTCGGCTATCATGGCCGGATTTAGCCACGTTACGGGCGATCTGATCATCACCCTGGACGCGGATCTGCAAAACCCGCCGGAGGAGATCCCACGCCTGGTGGCGAAAGCCGATGAAGGCTATGACGTGGTCGGCACGGTGCGTCAGAACCGTCAGGACAGCCTGTTCCGCAAGCTGGCCTCACGCACTATCAACCGTCTTATCCAGCGTACGACCGGTAAAGCGATGGGCGATTACGGCTGTATGCTGCGCGCCTACCGCCGTCATATTGTCGACGCCATGCTGCATTGCCACGAGCGCAGCACGTTTATTCCGATCCTCGCTAACACGTTCGCCCGTAAGGCAACGGAAATCCCGGTCCTGCATGCCGAGCGTGAGCACGGGGAATCGAAGTACAGCTTTATGCGTCTCATCAACCTGATGTACGACCTTATCACCTGCCTGACCACCACGCCGCTGCGTCTGCTGAGCGTTTTCGGCAGCATCATCGCGCTGGCGGGGTTCGCGCTCTCCGTCCTGCTGGTGGTGCTGCGGCTGGTCTTTGGCCCGCAGTGGGCGGCGGAAGGGGTCTTCATGCTCTTTGCCGTGCTGTTTATGTTCATCGGTGCCCAGTTTGTCGGCATGGGCCTGCTCGGTGAATACATTGGCCGAATTTATAACGATGTCCGCGCACGTCCGCGCTACTTTATTCAACGTGTTGTCCGTCAGGAACACAAAGCATCTCAAGAGGAAATCCACCCATGAAAGCTGTTGTATTTGCCTATCACGATATGGGGTGCGCGGGCACGCTGGCCCTGCTGGAAGCGGGCTATGACATTGCGGCAATCTTTACCCATCCGGACACGGCGGGCGAAAATCACTTTTTCAGCTCAGTGGCGCGCATCGCCGCCGAGCGGGGGATTCCGGTTTATGCCCCGGACGACGTGAACCACCCGCTGTGGGTGGAGCGCATCCGCGCGCTTGCCCCTGATGTCATCTTCTCGTTTTACTATCGCAACCTGATCTGCGACGAGATCCTCGGCCTGGCCGCAAAAGGAGCATTTAACCTTCACGGCTCACTGCTGCCAGCCTACCGTGGGCGCGCGCCGCTGAACTGGGTGCTGGTGAACGGCGAAACGGAAACGGGCGTGACCCTGCACCGGATGGTCCACCGTGCGGATGCGGGGGCCATCGTTGCCCAGCACCGCGTGGCAATCGATGCGGATGAAACGGCGCTGCAGCTGCACCAGAAACTTTGCACCGTGGCACAAAGCCTGCTGCGCGACGCGCTGCCAGCTATCCTGAACGGCACCTTCAGCGAGACCGCGCAGGATGAGAGCAAAGCCAGTACCTTCGGTCGCCGCACGCCGGAGGATGGCCGCCTGGACTGGAACCAACCTGCTCGCCAGCTTCATAACCTGGTGCGCGCCGTGACCGACCCGTGGCCGGGGGCATACAGCTTTGCGGGCGTGAGCAAATTTATCGTCTGGAAATCCCGCGTGCGCGACGACATCCCGGCGGCAAAACCGGGCACCGTTGTCTCCGTCTCCCCGCTGATTGTGAGCTGCGGCGAGGAGGCGCTGGAGATTATTACCGGGCAAACCGACAGCGGTCTTTACGTGCAGGGCATGCAGCTGGCCCAGTCTCTGGGGCTGGTCGCCGGGGCGCTGATCACAAGCGCCCCGGTGGTTGCCGTTAAACGCCGCACCCGCGTGCTGATCCTCGGCGTGAACGGCTTTATCGGGAACCACCTGACTGAACGCCTGCTCAAAGACGATAACTACGAAATCTATGGCCTGGATATTGGCGCGGATGCGATCAGTCGTTTCCTCGACAACCCACGCTTCCATTTCGTGGAAGGGGATATCAGCATCCATTCCGAGTGGATTGAATACCACATTAAAAAATGTGACGTGGTACTGCCGCTGGTCGCCATCGCCACGCCTATCGAGTACACCCGTAACCCGCTGCGCGTGTTCGAGCTGGACTTCGAGGAGAACCTGAAGATCATTCGCGACTGCGTGAAATACGACAAGCGCATCATCTTCCCGTCCACCTCTGAAGTGTACGGCATGTGTACCGACAAAAACTTCGACGAAGACACCTCTAACCTGGTGGTCGGGCCGATCAACAAACAGCGCTGGATCTACTCTGTCTCCAAACAGCTGCTGGATCGCGTGATTTGGGCCTACGGTGAGAAAGAGGGGCTGCGCTTTACCCTGTTCCGTCCGTTCAACTGGATGGGCCCGCGTCTGGATAACCTGAACGCGGCGCGTATCGGTAGCTCCCGTGCGATCACCCAGCTGATCCTAAACCTGGTAGAAGGCTCACCGATTAAGCTTATCGAAGGCGGCAAACAGAAACGCTGCTTCACGGATATCAGCGACGGTATCGAAGCGCTGTTCCGCATCATCGAAAACAAAGATAACCGCTGCAACGGTCAAATCATCAACATCGGGAACCCTGACAACGAAGCGAGCATTCGCGAACTGGCTGAGATGCTGCTGGCCAGCTTTGAGCGCCATCCGCTGCGCGATAAATTCCCACCGTTTGCCGGTTTCCGTGAAGTGGAAAGCAGCAGCTACTACGGTAAAGGCTACCAGGACGTTGAGCATCGTAAGCCGAGCATTCGCAATGCGAAGCGCTGCCTGAACTGGACACCGACGGTGAAGATGGAGCAAACCATTGACGAGACGCTCGATTTCTTCCTGCGCACCGTGGAGCTGTCGGAACAGGTCTCATGAAAAAAGTCGGTTTACGCATTGATGTCGACACCTTCAGGGGAACGCGTGACGGCGTCCCCAGGCTGCTGGAACTGCTGAGCAAGCACGGTGTGCGTGCCAGCATCTTCTTCAGCGTGGGGCCTGACAACATGGGACGCCATTTATGGCGTCTGATTAAACCGGCATTTCTGTTCAAAATGCTGCGCTCACGCGCAGCATCTCTCTACGGCTGGGATATTCTGCTGGCCGGCACCGCCTGGCCCGGTAGACGCATCGGCGCGGGTAACGAAGCGGTTATCCTTGAGGCGGCGCAGCAGCATGAGGTCGGCCTGCATGCCTGGGATCACCACGCCTGGCAGGCGTGGGCAGGCGTCTGGGATATCCCGCGTCTCTCCCGTGAAATTGAGCGTGGAATGCTGGAGCTGGAGGCCATCACCGGTCAGCCCGTGCGCTGTTCCGCCGTGGCAGGATGGCGTGCGGATCAACGGGTCGTAAAGGCCAAAGAAGCCTTTGCGTTTCGCTACAACAGCGATTGCCGCGGAACCGGGCCGTTTTTGCCGCTGTTAGGCGAAAATCACTACGGTACGGTGCAAATTCCGGTCACGCTTCCCACCTGGGATGAAGTGGTCGGACGCGAGGTGAAGGCGGAAGAATTTAATCGTTATATTCTGGACCGTATGCATCGCGATACGGGTACGCCGGTGTATACCATTCATGCAGAAGTAGAGGGGATTGCGTATCAGCATGATTTCGATGCGTTGCTGACCCTGGCCGCTCAGGAGGGCATTGAATTCTGCCCGTTGAGCGAGCTGCTGCCCGACGACCTCAGCACCCTGCCTGTGGGAAAAATTGTCCGTAATGAACTGGCTGGCCGGGAAGGCTGGCTTGGCCATCAACACACCGTGAGTCCGGTCCCATGAAAACAGCCCGTTATGGCTTAGCGCTTCTCGCACTGTTTATCGTTTACTACCTCATTCCTGTCGATGTCCGCCTGCTGTGGCAGCCTGACGAAACGCGCTATGCGGAAATCAGCCGCGAAATGCTGGCATCGGGTGACTGGATCGTCCCGCATTTTCTGGGGCTGCGTTACTTTGAAAAACCGATTGCTGGCTACTGGATCAACAGTCTCGGGCAGTTGCTGTTCGGGCACACCAACTTTGCCGTACGCGCCGGGGCGATATTCTCCACCGGGTTAACGGCGCTGCTGGTGATCTGGATGGCCTGGCGTCTCTGGCGGGATAAGCGAGTAGCCATTTTCTCCGGCCTTATCTTCCTGACCCTGTTCCTGGTGTACGGTATCGGCACGTATGCGGTGCTGGATCCTATCATCACCCTGTGGCTGGTGGCGGCGTTGTGCAGCTTCTGGCTGGCCTCGCAGGCCCAAACCGTGGCCGGAAAAGCGGGTGGCTATGTGCTGCTTGGGCTGGCCTGCGGGATGGGGGTGATGACCAAAGGCTTCCTGGCGCTGGCCGTTCCGGTGATTGGCGTGCTGCCGTGGGTGATCGTCCAGAAGCGCTGGAAAGAGGTGCTGATTTTTGGCTGGCTCGCGATCCTGAGCTGCGTGCTGATTGTCCTGCCGTGGGCGCTGGCGATTGCGCATCGGGAGCCTGATTTCTGGCGTTACTTCTTCTGGGTTGAACATATTCAGCGTTTTGCCCAGAGCGACGCCCAGCATAAAGCCCCGTTCTGGTATTACCTGCCGTTCCTGCTCGCGGGCAGTCTGCCGTGGCTGGCACTGTTGCCGGGCGCGTTTCGTCTCGGCTGGAATGACAGACAAAGCGCGGGGGGAGGATTCTATCTGCTGGGCTGGGTGGTGATGCCGCTGCTGTTCTTCAGCATCGCCAAAGGCAAACTGCCGACCTACATCCTGCCCTGTTTTGCCCCGCTGGCTATCCTGATGGCGCGCTATGCCTGCCTCGCGGCGGAAAAAGGTGCGAGAGCGTTGCGCATTAACGGTGGGATTAACCTGGCGTTTGGGGTGATCGGCGTGATTGCGGCGCTGGTGGTCTCGCCATGGGGGCTGGCTAAGCATCCGGTCTGGACGCCGGTCGAACTGTACAAAGTGTTCTGTGCAGTGGTGGCGTTCCTCCTCTGGGCCGCGGTGGGCTGGTTTACGTTCAGACAGAGTCAGCAGCGCTGGTGGCTGGCAGCCTTGTGTCCTGCAGGCCTGGCGTTGCTGATTGGTTTTGCCATTCCTAACCTGGTGGTGGATTCCAAACAGCCGCAGTCGCTGGTCGATACCGTGCGCGAGCCGCTTCAGGAAAGCCGATTTGTGCTGGCCAATAACGTTGGCGTGGCCGCGGGTCTGGCGTGGGAGCTGAAGCGTAATGACATTACGCTGTTTGGTCAGAGCGGCGAACTGCGTTACGGGCTGGATTATCCCGATGTGAAAGATCGTTACGTCGACAAAGATGACTTCGCGCAGTGGCTGGCGACGCATCGTCAGCAGGGGCGTGTGTCGCTGGTGGTTCTGCTTTCAAAACGTGACGATATCTCACGGGCGAATTTACCGCAGCCGGACAATCTCTATATCCAGGGACGGTTTGCCTTGCTGGAGTATCTGCCGAAGTGATGACCTGGACCTGGCTGGTACTGGCAAGCTTGCTCAGCTGCGCGGGGCAGTTATGCCAGAAACAGGCCACCCGTCCGGCGAAAGCCGGGCGGCGCGGCGCGCACATTATGTTGTGGCTGGGTCTGGCAGGGCTGGCGCTGGGTAGCGGAATGCTGGTCTGGCTGGTGGTGCTGCAACGCCTGCCCGTTGGCGTCGCCTATCCTATGCTGAGCCTCAACTTTGTCTGGGTAACGCTGGCGGCAAAAGTATTCTGGCGCGAACACGTTGCTGCGCACCACTGGCTGGGGGTCGGGTTTATCATCATTGGGATTATCGTGCTGGGAGGAAGCCTGTGAAAGGCGCGTTCTGGGCGTTATGCAGCGTGCTGTTAGTCAGCGCCGCACAGCTGTTGCTGCGCGATGCCATGCAGGCACTGCCGCCGGTCAGCGATGTTCTGGCGCTTATCTCCGCGCTGTGGCACTTCTCATCCGGCACGGGCGCGCTGCTGCTGGGGTTGATGGGGTATGTGGCCTCTATGGGCTGCTGGTATCTGGCGCTGCATCGCATGGCGCTCAGCAAAGCATATGCCTTGCTGAGCCTCAGTTATATTCTGGTGTGGGCCGCGGCAATCGTCCTGCCCGGCTGGGGGGAACACTTCTCCTGGCACGGGCTGGTGGGCGTCGGGTTTATTATGCTGGGTGTACTAACGATTTTTAGGCCAGCACGTCGTCAGCAGAATGGATCAGGCCGGCGCTGAGTTCGAAGGGCGTTGCGGTACAGACCGCAAGACTCAGCGAGTCTATGCGGCAGTGGCTGACTGAATGAAACGCGCTGGCGGTACTGTCAATGCTAACCATTTGCCAGGCGTGACCGCCGCACTGTTTAACGATCGCTTCCTTTCGCGTCCAGATACGCCAGAATGCCGTAAGCTGGCGCTCTGGCGTTTCCTTTTCCAGCTCTTCATGCTCGGCGCCGCTGAAGACGGCATTAGCGAGCGTGCGCCAGTTATCCTGCGGGCGAATACGTTCCAGGGAGCAGCCCACGTTACCTTCGTCACTGATAATTAACGCAATCTCATCTCCCGAGTGGCTGAGGCTGAACCACAGCGGATAGTCGCCGGCAAAAAGGGGTTTCCCCTGTTCGTTGTGGATAATCTCCGGGAGTGGCGTCGGCGCCAACAGACGCGAAAGCAACCCGCGTCCAGCGAGCCAGCGCGCGCGATGGGCGCCTTCGGGCGCGTGTCGGGAGAGCGCTTCAGCCCAGCGGTTGGTGCTCAGCGAGGAGATTTTTCCCAGAAAAACCTGGTACATATAACGTCTGGCCTTCAGTCAAACAGAGAGTCGCAAAGTTGCGCGGCGAAACCATTACTATAATCTATTGTCCCCGATAATGGCTAACCCGACCAGCGGCTTAGCCCGGCAACCGGCTTTTGGGTCGTCCCGGCCCCAGCAGGATCGCCAGCTTGCTGCCCCCTTTGGTGGTCTCCATCCAGATTTTACATACGCTGGTCAGCGGAACCGACAGCAGCATCCCAACCGGGCCCAGCAGCCATCCCCAAATCAGTAAGGATAAAAATACCACCAGCGTCGACATGCCCAGCCGGTGCCCCATCATGCGCGGCTCGAGAATATTCCCCAGCACCATATGCACAACGAGGAACAGCGCGCCGACCAGCATACATTCATAAAATCCATTAAACAGAAACGCCTGAATCATCGGCGGCACGGCGGAGAGCACGGCGCCAATGTTGGGAACGTAGTTCAGCAGAAATGCCAGCACCCCCCACATCAGGGCGAACTGGACGCCCATCAGCATCAGCCCCAGCCAGACAATGATCCCGGTCCATACGCTCAACAGCGTTTTCAGCGCCAGATATTTGGACACGCCCTTCAGCGCGCGGTGTAAACCGGCAATATGGATTTGCGGGTTATTTAATGCAAAACGCAGCTTGTAGGGCACATGACGGACTTCGAACAGCATGAACACCACCGTCATGACCAGCAGCAAAATGCTGGCCATCGCGCCGGAAAGACCGGTCATCAGCGTGGTGGCGTAGGTCATGACTTTCTCTGAATCCATCCTGCGCAGCATCCGTTCTGGCGAGATATGCAGGTTAAGAAAGGGCATCATCTCCTGCAGGGCGATGATTTTGCGCGTCAGCTCTTTATTGTACTGCGGCAGCATGGTGGAGAATTCGCTCAGCGATGCGGCCAGTACGCCGAAGAGTGCCGTCAGGCCAATCAGCATTACAATCACCACAATAGTGATGGCCACCGGGCGGCTAACGCCCCGGCGTAAAAACCAGGTCACCAGCGGATTGAGAACAATGGCAAAAAAGAGTGCCAGCAGAAGCTGGACGATAATGTCAGCGGCAGCATGAATACCCGCGAGGATAACCACCAGACAGGCGAGTTTTAATAAAATGTGGAGTCCTGCTTTATCGGGCTGGGGGGAGATCATGCGCGTTCCTTAGTAAGATGACGCATTAAGTGTAGTGCCTGGCTTCCGCTTCGTCTGGCACCGATAATCTGAAAGTCGGGGCTGATTTTCTGATGGCGTCGTGGTAATAGTGAAACACTGTTGCAAAAAATTCAGGTCTAACTCCATGCCCGAACCTGCCGCTGAACCGGCGCTGAGCGGATTGCGCCTCAATCTGCGTATTGTTTCCGTCGTCATTTTCAACTTTGCCAGTTATCTGACCATTGGTCTGCCGCTGGCGGTCTTGCCGGGCTATGTCCATGACGTAATGGGGTTTAGCGCATTCTGGGCGGGGCTGGTGATTAGCCTGCAGTATTTCGCCACGCTGTTAAGCCGGCCGCATGCCGGGCGCTACGCGGACATGTTCGGACCAAAAAGCATCGTCGTGGTGGGGTTGTGCGGCTGTTTCCTCAGTGGCCTGAGCTACCTGCTGGCGGCCACAACCAGCGCCTGGCCGCTGGTCAGTCTGACGCTCCTCTGCCTGGGCCGCGTCATCCTCGGTATTGGGCAAAGTCTGGCGGGAACCGGCTCCACGCTGTGGGGCGTGGGCGTTGCCGGCGCATCACACATTGGCCGGGTGATCTCCTGGAACGGAATTGTTACCTACGGCGCGATGGCGCTCGGTGCACCGCTCGGCGTGGCCTGTTATGCCTTTGGCGGGCTCTATGGACTCGCCATCACCATTATGGTGGTCGCGCTTCTGGCGATTCTGTTTGCCCTGCCGCGCCCGAAAGTAAAGGCCAGCAAGGGCAAGCCACTGCCGTTTCGGGCTGTGCTGGGCCGCGTATGGCCGTACGGTATGGCACTGGCCCTGGCGACGACCGGCTTCGGCGTCATTGCGACCTTCATTACCCTGTTCTATGACGCCAAAGGCTGGGAGGGCGCGGCCTTTGCGTTAACCCTCTTTAGCGTGGCGTTTGTTGGCGCGCGCCTGCTTTTCCCGAACGGCATCAACCGTCTGGGTGGGCTAAATGTGGCGATGATCTGCTTTGCGGTCGAGATAGTCGGGCTGTTGTTGACCGGCATCGCCAGTGCACCCTGGATGGCGAAAATGGGCGTCTTCCTTGCGGGAGCCGGTTTCTCGCTGGTCTTCCCGGCGCTGGGCGTGGTGGCGGTGAAAGCGGTGCCGCAGCAGAACCAGGGAGCGGCGCTGGCGACCTATACGGTATTTATGGATATGTCGTTAGGCATTACCGGGCCGCTGGCGGGGCTGGTGATGGCCTGGGCAGGGGTACCGGTGATTTATCTTGCCGCAGCGGGTCTGGTGATAATTGCCTTGTTACTGACGTGGCGGCTAAAAAAATGGCCCCCGGTGCAAGCACCGGAGGCCACGTCATCATCGTGAAGGTTACTGGATCACGATGGTGTTAATGATGTTTTCAGCCGCCGTCTGCGCTTTCTGCTGATCTTCCGCTGGCAGGGTGATCTGCAGGGTCAGCAGTTTGTTATCCACCTTGCCCAGCACCACAGAAGAGTAAGCGGTCTGGCCTTTGGCAGAGATGATGCTGTCCAGCTGTTGCAGCGTGTGGCCTTTCAGCTCGATGGATTTATTGGTCACCACCTGCAGCTGCGGATCGCGGCCGCGCTGCTGATCTTCCAGACGTTTAGACAGGACGGCCAGGTCTTCGCTGGTGTCGTCGCCCACAATCACAATGACCGCTTTCTGACCGGTTGCGTCGGAGTAAACGTGCATGTTGTTCGCCTGGGTACCCAGCTTGCCGCTCTGGTCAGTCATATCGGCTGGCAGAGAGAAACTTAGTTTGCCATCCATCAGATTCACCGGCTGGCCGGTCGCGTTGCTCTCTGCGGATGCGCCCTGAGCAGGCGTTTTCGTGTCGCTGTTATCACAGGCTGCAAGACCCACAACCAGCAGGCCAATCCCGAAATATTTAACCAGATTGCGCATTGACTTCTTCCTTTCGATAAACGGCCATAACGGCTCATTCGTCCATCTTATCACAACTGATAAAGCGAACCCTTAACCAGCCTGCAATGCCGTGATTTCAGATTTATCTGCCAGCCTTTTCAGCAGCATATTCAGCAGCACGCCGTACATTGGCAGGAAGAAGACAATGCTGATGAGGACCTTGAAGCAGTAGTCCACCAGCGCAATTTCCATCCAGTGCTCGGCCATAAAGGCATCCGGGCTGCGCCAGAAAGCGATGAAGAAGAAGGCCAGCGTATCGCTCACGTTACCGAATAGCGTGGAGGCGGTAGGCGCCATCCACCAGCGATGGTTCTGGCGCAGACGGTTAAACACGTGCACGTCAAGGATCTGCCCCAGCGCGTAGGCCATAAAGCTTGCCGCGGCGATACGGGCGACAAACAGGTTGAAGTGCGTCAGCGCCTCAACGCCCTGCCAGCTTCCCATATAAAACAGGGACGACACCACGTATGAGATGAACAGCGCCGGAAGCATGACCGCAAAAATAATGCGGCGGGCCAGCGGTGCGCCAAAAATACGCACGGTCAAATCCGTGGCGAGGAAAATAAACGGAAAACTGAACGCGCCCCAGGTGGTATGAAAACCAAAGATGGAGATGGGGAGCTGCACCAGATAGTTACTGGACGTGATCACCAGTAAATGAAAAAGCGAAAGCCAGAACAACGCTTTAACGCGCTGTGATTCAGAGAACTGCGTCATATTGTGACCTTTTTATACGTTGGGGTGAGGGAACCCAATAAAAACCGCAGCATGATACTGCTTTGGCTGGACATTGCAATGGTTGATTTTTGCGCAATCGTTAACCTGGTTTGCATTGTCCGCCACCGGGCGTAAACTACAGCCGTTTTTACCAGACCGAGAAGACCATGACCGACCTGTTTTCCAGCCCAGACCATACCCTTGATGCTCAGGGCCTTCGCTGCCCGGAGCCGGTAATGATGGTACGCAAGACCGTGCGTAACATGCAGCCCGGTGAAACGCTGCTGATTATTGCCGACGACCCGGCCACGACCCGCGATATTCCCGGGTTTTGTACCTTTATGGAGCATGAGCTGGTGGCGCAGCAGACAGAAGCGCTGCCGTACCGGTATTTGATTCGTAAGGGGTAGGTGGTCCGCCGCTGCGGTCTGATGCCCTCACCCCGGCCCTCTCCCACGGGGAGAGGGGGCAAACACTAAAAATGGCCACGCAGTGGCCATTTTGCTTTTACCTAGCCTTTCATCCACGCGCGGATCCCGTCCAGGAACATCTGCGTCGCCATCATCACCAGAATCAGCCCCATCAGGCGCTCCAGCGCGTTAACCCCTTTCTCCCCCAGCAGGCGCAAGAACAGCGACGATTGCAGCAGGATGATAAATGTCCCGCCCCAGGCGATAAGCAGGGCAATCACCAGGTGGCTCATTTGATTCGGATACTGATGCGACAGCAGCATCAGGGTGGCCAGAATGGTCGGCCCGGCGACGAGGGGAATCGCCAGCGGTACGATAAACGGCTCTTCGCCCGCGGGCAGGCCGCTGCTGCTCCCTTCGGCGCTCGGGAAAATCATCTTAATGGCAATCAGGAACAGAATAATCCCGCCGGAAATGGAGACCGTTTCTGCGCGCAGGTTCAGGAAGGCGAGGATCTTTTCTCCCGCAAACAGGAAGATAAACATCACCAGCAGGGCGATGAGCAACTCGCGGATCATGATCGCCCGGCGGCGCTTCGGCTCAGTGTGCTTCAGCACCGACATGAAGATAGGCAGGTTGCCCAGTGGATCCATTATCAGGATCAATAAAACCGCTGCGGAAATGATTTCACTCATGTAAATTATCCCTGAACATCTCTATGGTTATTATGATAATTAGCTGTATTTCTGATTGCCGGGCAATCATCGATTAATTTCGCTTGCGACTTTGGCAGCATTTTGTAATGTGAAGCATATCCCAGTTCAATACTGGCTTGCACAATCAGCACACACCCTCAGCAGGAAAAAAATGCTATGAAAAACGTTGGTTTCATCGGCTGGCGCGGTATGGTCGGCTCTGTACTCATGCAACGCATGGTTGAAGAGCGCGATTTCGACGCTATCCGCCCGGTCTTCTTCTCCACTTCCCAGCTCGGCCAGGCTGCACCGTCCTTTGGTGGTACCACAGGCACGTTGCAGGATGCTTACGATCTGGAAGCGTTGAAGGCACTTGATATTATTGTGACCTGCCAGGGCGGCGATTATACCAACGAAATCTATCCAAAGCTGCGTGAAAGCGGCTGGCAGGGCTACTGGATTGACGCGGCCTCTTCGCTGCGCATGAAAGACGATGCCATCATTATTCTCGACCCGGTTAACCAGGGCGTGATCACCGATGGCCTGAACAACGGTGTGAAAACCTTTGTCGGTGGTAACTGCACCGTCAGCCTGATGCTGATGTCCCTTGGCGGCCTGTTTGCGCAGGATCTGGTTGAATGGGTTTCCGTGGCGACCTACCAGGCCGCGTCCGGCGGCGGCGCGCGTCATATGCGCGAGCTGCTGACCCAGATGGGCCAGCTGCACCACAGTGTCGCAACCGAGCTGGCAAACCCGGCATCCGCGATCCTCGATATCGAGCGTAAAGTCACCGATCTAACCCGCAGCGGCGCGCTGCCGGTGGATAACTTTGGCGTACCGCTGGCCGGTGGCCTGATCCCGTGGATCGACAAACAGCTGGATAACGGCCAGACTCGCGAAGAGTGGAAAGGTCAGGCTGAGACCAACAAAATCCTCAATACCGCGAACACCATTCCGGTTGACGGTCTGTGCGTGCGTATCGGCGCACTGCGCTGCCACAGCCAGGCCTTCACCATTAAACTGAAAAAAGATGTGTCTATTCCGACCGTGGAAGAGCTGCTGGCCGCGCACAACCCGTGGGCGAAAGTGGTACCAAACGATCGCGATATCACCATGCGTGAGCTGACCCCGGCTGCCGTCACCGGCACGCTGACCACGCCGGTTGGCCGTCTGCGTAAGCTAAACATGGGGCCGGAGTACCTCTCCGCGTTCACCGTCGGTGACCAGCTCCTGTGGGGCGCCGCCGAACCGCTGCGCCGCATGCTACGCCAGCTGGCGTAATAATTTGTTAATGACCGGGGGTGATTTTCACCCCCTTTTTTTGCGTACTACATGGAGTAACACGCGTATGTCTTATTTTTTATCAGGAGTCATGTAGAGCGTTGGCTATGCTTTAAGGAAGAGTCATTTCTTACCTGAGGTTAGGACGGGACTGAGTGGATGCCCGTCAGGTCACATTAAAGTCGTCCCAGGCGCTAAAAAAGGACGACATAAAAAACAGGATGAATACCATGTCCGATCGTGTGGATAGAGACGTGATTAATGCGCTTATTGCGGGTCATTTTGCAGACCCCTTTTCCGTGCTGGGGATGCACCGTACAGAGGCCGGGCTGGAAGTTCGGGCGTTGTTACCGGATGCGACCGAAGTGTGGGTCATCGAGCCCAAAACCGGCCGCAAGGTGGCCAATCTTGAATGCCTCGACTCGCGTGGCTTCTTCTCGGGCATCATGCCCCGTCGTAAAAACCCCTTTCGTTATCAACTCGCCGTTATCTGGCACGGCCAGCAAAACCTGATTGATGATCCTTACAGCTTCGGTCCGCTCTTAAAAGAGATGGACGCCTGGCTGCTGTCTGAAGGTACGCATCTGCGCCCTTATGAAACGCTGGGTGCTCATGCGGATACCATGGACGGCATCACCGGCACGCGTTTTGCGGTGTGGGCGCCTAACGCCCAGCGCGTCTCCGTTGTCGGGCAGTTTAACTACTGGGACGGTCGTCGCCATCCGATGCGCCTGCGCCGGGAGACGGGCATCTGGGAGCTGTTTATCCCGGGGGCGCATAACGGCCAGCTCTACAAATTCGAAATGATCGATGCTCACGGCAAGCTGCGAATTAAAGCCGACCCGTATGCCTTCGAGGCGCAGATGCGTCCGGACACGGCGTCGCTGATTTGCGGCCTGCCGGAGAAGGTGGTCCAGACGGAAGAGCGTAAACAGGCCAACCGCTTTGATGCGCCGATTTCCGTCTATGAAGTGCATCTCGGCTCCTGGCGCCGCCACACCGATAACAACTTCTGGCTGAGCTACCGGGAACTCGCCGACCAGCTGGTGCCGTACGCTAAATGGATGGGCTTTACCCACCTCGAACTGCTGCCGGTTAACGAGCACCCGTTCGACGGCAGCTGGGGCTACCAGCCAACCGGGCTGTATGCCCCAACACGCCGCTTCGGCACGCGCGATGACTTCCGCTATTTCATTAATGCCGCGCACGCCGCCGGGCTGAACGTGATCCTCGACTGGGTGCCTGGCCATTTCCCTTCTGATGACTTTGCGCTGGCAGAGTTTGACGGCACAAAACTGTACGAGCACAGCGACCCGCGCGAAGGCTATCACCAGGACTGGAACACGCTGATCTACAACTATGGTCGCCGTGAAGTCGCGAACTATCTGGTCGGCAATGCCCTGTACTGGATTGAGCGCTTCGGCATTGATGCCCTGCGCGTGGATGCGGTGGCGTCAATGATCTACCGCGACTACAGCCGCAAAGAGGGCGAGTGGATCCCGAACGAGTATGGCGGCCGCGAAAACCTGGAAGCGATTGAATTCCTGCGCAGCACTAACCGTATTATTGGTGAGCAGGTCGAGGGTGCGGTTACCATGGCGGAGGAGTCGACGGACTTTGCAGGCGTCTCCCGACCGCCGTCATCAGGCGGTCTGGGGTTCTGGTATAAGTGGAACCTGGGATGGATGCACGACACGCTCGACTACATGAAGCTCGACCCGGTGTACCGTCAGTACCATCACGACAAGCTCACCTTCGGCTTGCTCTATAACTACACCGAAAACTTCATGCTGCCGCTGTCGCACGATGAAGTGGTGCACGGCAAAAAATCCATTCTCGACCGTATGCCGGGCGATGCGTGGCAGAAGTTTGCCAACCTGCGCGCCTACTACGGCTGGATGTTTGCCTTCCCGGGTAAAAAACTGCTGTTTATGGGCAATGAATTTGCCCAGGGGCGCGAGTGGAACCACGACTCCAGTCTCGACTGGCATTTGCTGGAAGGCGGCGACAACTGGCACCACGGCGTGCAGCGTCTGGTGCGTGACCTGAACCTGACCTATCGCCATCACAAAGCCCTCCACGAGCTGGATTTCGACCCCTACGGCTTCGAGTGGCTGGTAGTGGACGACCATGAGCGTTCGGTATTTGTCTTTGTGCGTCGTGATAAAGCCGGCAACGAAATCATCGTCGCCAGTAACTTCACGCCGGTACCGCGCGAACACTACCGCTTTGGCATTAACCAGCCGGGGAAATGGCGCGAAATTCTGAATACCGATTCCATGCACTACCACGGCAGCAACGCCGGTAACGGCGGGCTGGTGCAGAGCGACGCCATCGAAAGCCACGGGCGGCCAAACTCCCTGAGCCTGACGCTGCCGCCGCTTGGCACCATCTGGCTGATGCGGGAGGGTGAATGACGCAGCTTACGGCAGGTCATCCCGAACCGCTCGGCGCGCGTTTTGACGGTAAGGGCGTGAACTTCACGCTCTTTTCCGCTCACGCGGAGCGGGTGGAACTTTGTGTATTTGACGGGGAAGGTAACGAGCACCGTTACGATTTACCGTCTCGCACAGGGGATATCTGGCACGGGTACCTGTCCGGCGGGCGTCCGGGGATGCATTACGGTTTTCGCGTACACGGTCCGTGGCAACCGGCTCAGGGGCACTGGTTTAACCCGGCGAAGCTGTTGATTGACCCGTGCGCGCACCGCGTCGATGGCGAGTTTAAAGACGACCCGCTGTTTCACGTCGGCTACGGTGAGCCCGACCACCGCGACAGCGCGGCGGTCGTGCCCAAAAGCGTGGTGGTGAACGACCTCTACGACTGGGAAGACGATGCTCCGCCGCGCACGCCGTGGGGCAACACCGTGATTTATGAAGCGCATGTCAAAGGGCTGACCTGGCTGCACCCGTCGATCCCCAACGCGATGCGCGGCACCTATCAGGCACTCGGCCATCCGACGATGATTGCCTATCTGAAACACCTCGGTATCACCGCGCTGGAACTGCTCCCCGTCGCCCATTTCGCCAATGAACCCCGCCTGCAGCGGCTGGGGCTGAGCAACTACTGGGGCTACAACCCTCTGGCGATGTTTGCCCTTGAACCCCGCTACGCCGCCCATCCGGAGACGGCGCGGGACGAGTTTCGTGATGCGGTGAAGGCGCTGCACGCGGCGGGCATTGAGGTCATTCTGGACGTGGTGCTGAACCACAGCGCTGAAAGCGATCTCGACGGCCCGACGCTCTCCATGCGCGGAATTGATAACCGTAGCTATTATTGGATCAGAGAGGATGGCGATTACGAGAACTGGACCGGCTGCGGTAACACCCTCAACCTCAGCCATCCGGCGGTCACGCATTTTGCTTATGAATGCCTGAAATACTGGGTTGAGACGTTCCACGTCGACGGTTTTCGTTTCGACCTGGCGCCCGTCATGGGACGCACGCCGGTATTCAGCCAGCAGGCTCCTCTGTTTGAGGCCATCAAAAATTGCCCGGTGCTCTCGCAGGTGAAACTGATCGCCGAGCCGTGGGACATCGGTGAGGGCGGCTATCAGGTGGGGAATTTCCCGCCGCTGTTTGCCGAGTGGAACGACCATTATCGCGATGCCATGCGCCGCTTCTGGCTGGCGCGCGATCTGTCACTGGGGGAGTTCGCCGGGCGCTTTGCCGCCTCCAGCGATCTCTTCAGGCGCGACGGCAAACGGCCGTCGGCCACCATTAATCTGGTGACGGCGCACGACGGTTTTACGCTGCGCGACTGCGTTTGTTTCAATCAGAAACACAATGAAGCGAACGGCGAAGAGAATCGCGATGGGACTAACAATAACCATAGCTTTAATCATGGTATAGAAGGATTAGGCGGGAGCCTGGACGTGATTGAGCGGCGTCGCGCCAGCGTTCATGCGCTGCTGACGACGCTTTTGTTATCGCAGGGCACGCCGATGCTGCTGGCGGGCGATGAGCACGGCCACAGTCAGCACGGCAACAATAACGCCTATTGCCAGGACAATACCCTGACCTGGCTCGACTGGGGTGAGGCGAACAGTGGACTGACCCATTTCACCGCAGCGCTGATCCACCTTCGCCAGCAGATCCCCGCGCTCACCGCCGATCGCTGGTGGGAAGAGGGCGACGGCAACGTTCGCTGGCTGAATAAAGACGCGCAACCGTTGAGTGCGCAAGAGTGGCAACACGGCATCACCTGTCTGCAAATCCTGCTGTCGGATAAGTGGCTGGTGACGCTGAACGCGACGGATGACGTCGCAGAGATTGTTTTACCTGACGGGGAATGGCGCGCTGTTCCCCCCTTTGCCGGAGCGGATAATCCGGTAGTAATGGCTGTCTGGCACGGGCCTGCGCACGGAGTGTGCGTATTCCAAAGATGATAAAAAAGGAGTTAGTCATGGTTAGATTAGAGAAGAACGATCCCTTAATGTTGGCACGCCAGCTACCATTAAAAACGGTTGCCCTGATACTTGCGGGCGGGCGTGGTACCCGTCTGAAAGATTTGACCATCAAGCGCGCCAAGCCGGCCGTTCACTTTGGTGGTAAGTTCCGCATCATCGACTTTGCGCTCTCCAACTGCCTGAACTCAGGCATTCGCCGTATTGGCGTCATTACGCAGTATCAGTCGCACACGCTGGTTCAGCATATTCAGCGCGGCTGGTCATTCTTCAGTGAAGAGATGAACGAGTTTGTCGATCTCCTTCCTGCTCAGCAACGTGTTCACGGCGAGAACTGGTATCGCGGGACGGCGGATGCGGTGACGCAGAACCTCGACATCATTCGTCGCTATAACGCGGAATACATTGTGATCCTCGCCGGGGATCACATCTACAAGCAGGATTACTCCCACATGCTCATCGACCACGTCGAAAAAGGGGCGCGCTGCACCGTGGCGTGTCTGCCGGTGCCCGTTGCCGAGGCGACGGCGTTTGGCGTGATGCACGTGGACGCTGACGATAAAATCATCGACTTCGTCGAAAAACCGGCGAACCCGCCAACCATGCCGGGCGATGACACCAAATCCCTCGCCAGCATGGGGATCTATGTCTTTGATGCAGATTATCTTTATGAGCTGCTGGAAGACGACGACAAAGACGAAAACTCCAGCCACGACTTCGGTAAAGACATCATCCCGAAAATCACCAAAGCTGGCATGGCGTATGCACATCCTTTCCCGCTGTCCTGCGTGCAGTCAGACCCGAATGCCGAGCCTTACTGGCGCGATGTGGGCACGCTGGAAGCGTACTGGAAAGCGAACCTCGATCTGGCCTCAGTCACGCCTGAGCTGGATATGTACGACCAGAACTGGCCGATTCGTACCCACATGGAATCCTTGCCGCCGGCCAAATTCGTGCAGGACCGCTCCGGCAGCCACGGTATGACGCTGAACTCGCTGGTCTCTGGCGGGTGCATTATCTCCGGTTCGGTGGTGGTGCAGTCCGTGCTGTTCCCGCGCGTGCGGATAAATTCATTCTGTAATATCGATTCGGCGGTCTTATTGCCGGATGTCTGGGTAGGGCGTTCGTGTCGTCTGCGTCGTTGCGTGATCGACCGCGCCTGCGTCATCCCTGAGGGGATGGTCATCGGTGAAAACGCGGAAGAAGACGCGCGTCGTTTCTACCGTTCGGAAGAGGGGATCGTGTTAGTCACACGGGAAATGTTGCGGAAGCTGCAGATCAAACAGGAGCGATGATGCAGGTTTTACACGTATGTTCTGAGATGTTCCCGTTGTTAAAAACGGGCGGTCTGGCGGATGTTCTTGGTGCATTACCGGCGGCACAAATCGCCGGAGGCGTGGATACCCGAGTCCTGCTGCCTGCCTTCCCGGATATCCGGCGCGGCATTCCTGATGCAAAGGTTGTGACCCGCCGTGAGACGTTTGCCGGACGCATCACCCTGCTGTTTGGACATTACAATGGCGTAGGGATTTACCTGATCGACGCGCCACACTTATACGACCGACCGGGCAGCCCGTATCACGATACGAACCTGTTCGCCTATACCGACAACGTGCTGCGCTTTGCGCTGCTCGGCTGGGTCGGGGCAGAAATGGCGACGGGGCTTGATCCGTTCTGGCGTCCGGATGTGGTGCACGCGCACGACTGGCATGCCGGGCTGGCTCCGGCGTATCTCGCCGCGCGCGGTCACCCGGCAAAATCGGTCTTTACGGTGCATAACCTCGCCTATCAGGGGATGTACTACGCGCATCATATGAATGACATCGATCTGCCATGGTCGTTCTTTAACATGCACGGGCTGGAGTTTAAGGGGCAGATTTCGTTCCTGAAGGCGGGGCTGTACTACGCCGATCACATCACGGCGGTCAGCCCAACCTATGCGCGAGAAATCACCCAGCCGGAGTTTGGCTACGGCATGGAAGGGCTGCTGCAACAGCGCCATCGGGAAGGCCGCCTGTCGGGCATTCTGAACGGCGTGGATGAACAGATCTGGAGTCCGGAAACCGATCTCTTGCTGGCGGCACGCTATGGTCGCGATTCCGTGGAAGACAAAGCGGAAAACAAACGCCAGCTGCAGATTGCAATGGGGCTGAAGGTCAACGACAAAGTGCCGCTCTTCGCGGTGGTGAGCCGCCTGACCAGCCAGAAAGGGCTGGACCTGGTGCTGGAGGCGCTGCCCGGCTTGCTCGAGCAGGGCGGACAGCTGGCGCTGCTCGGCGCAGGCGACCCGGTGCTGCAGGAAGGTTTCCTCGCGGCGGCAGCGGAACACCCGGGGCAGGTGGGCGTGCAGATTGGTTACCACGAGGCATTTTCGCACCGCATTATGGGCGGCGCAGACGTCATTCTGGTGCCAAGCCGCTTCGAGCCCTGCGGCCTGACGCAGCTCTATGGCCTGAAATACGGCACTCTGCCGCTGGTACGCCGCACGGGCGGGCTGGCGGATACGGTGTCCGATAGCTCACTGGAAAACCTGGCGGACGGTATCGCCAGCGGGTTTGTTTTTGAAGACAGTAATGCCTGGTCGCTGCTTCGGGCGATTCGGCGTGCTTTCGTCTTGTGGTCCCGTCCGTCGCTGTGGCGTTACGTACAACGTCAGGCGATGTCCATGGACTTTAGCTGGCACGTTGCGGCGCAGTCGTACCGCGATCTTTATCAACGCTTGATGTAACGAGGCGAAGTTACTGATATGAATGCTCCATTTAGCTACTCTTCACCCACGCTCAGCGTTGAGGCGTTAAAGCACTCCATCGCCTATAAGCTGATGTTCACCATCGGGAAAGATCCGGTCATCGCCAACAAACATGAGTGGCTGAACGCCACTCTGTTTGCGGTGCGCGACCGTTTAGTTGAACGCTGGCTGCGATCAAACCGCGCCCAGCTCTCGCAGGAAACGCGTCAGGTTTACTACCTGTCGATGGAATTTTTGATTGGCCGCACGCTCTCCAACGCGCTGCTGTCGCTCGGCATTTACGACGACGTTAAAACCGCCCTCGAAGAGATGGGGCTGGATTTAGAAGAGCTGATTGACGAAGAGAACGACCCGGGCCTCGGCAACGGCGGCCTGGGGCGTCTTGCCGCCTGCTTCCTCGACTCGCTGGCGACCCTGGCGCTGCCGGGACGCGGGTACGGCATTCGCTACGACTACGGCATGTTCAAGCAGAACATCGTCGACGGGCGTCAGAAAGAGTCGCCGGACTACTGGCTGGAGTATGGCAACCCGTGGGAGTTCAAGCGTCACAATACCCGCTACAAGGTGCGCTTTGGCGGGCGTATTCAGCAGGAAGGTAAAAAATCCCGCTGGGTGGAGACCGAAGAGATCCTGGCCGTGGCCTACGACCAGATCATCCCCGGGTATGACACCGATGCCACCAACACGCTGCGCCTGTGGAGCGCCCAGGCCAGTAGCGAGATTAACCTCGGTAAATTCAATCAGGGTGACTATTTCGCCGCGGTGGAAGATAAAAACCACTCTGAAAACGTGTCCCGCGTGCTCTATCCCGATGACTCAACCTACTCCGGCCGCGAGCTGCGCCTGCGCCAGGAGTATTTCCTCGTCTCGGCGACGATTCAGGATATCCTCAGCCGCCATCACCAGTTGCACAAAACCTACGCCAATCTGGCGGAGAAAACCGCGATTCACCTCAACGACACGCACCCGGTGCTCTCTATTCCAGAGCTGATGCGCTTGCTTATCGACGAGCATAAGTTCAGCTGGGATGAGGCATTCGAAGTGACCTGCCAGGTGTTCTCGTACACCAACCACACGCTGATGAGCGAAGCGCTGGAAACCTGGCCGGTGGATATGCTCGGCAAAATCCTGCCGCGCCATCTGCAGATTATCTTCGAGATTAACGACTACTTCCTCAAGACGCTGCAGGAGCAGTATCCGAACGATACCGGCCTGCTGAGCCGGGCGTCGATCATTGATGAATCCAACGGTCGTCGCGTACGCATGGCCTGGCTGGCGGTAGTGATCAGCCATAAGGTAAACGGCGTGTCTGAGCTCCACTCAAACCTGATGGTGCAGTCGCTGTTTGCGGATTTCGCGAAGATCTTCCCGACGCGTTTCTGCAACGTGACCAACGGCGTCACGCCGCGTCGCTGGCTGGCGCTGGCGAACCAGCCGCTTTCTGACGTGCTGGATCAGAACATTGGCCGCACCTGGCGCACCGACCTGAGCCAGCTGAGCGAGCTGGAACAGCACATTGATTTCCCGACGGTGAACAAAGCCGTGCGCGAAGCCAAGCTGCTGAACAAAAAGCGTTTGTCGGTTTACCTTGCGCTGCATCTGAACGTGGTCGCCAACCCGAAAGCGTTGTTTGACGTGCAGATCAAACGTATTCACGAGTACAAGCGTCAGTTGATGAACGTGCTGCATGTGATTACCCACTACAACCGGATTAAGGCCGACCCGACGGCCGAGTGGGTGCCGCGCGTGAAAATCTTCGCCGGTAAAGCCGCTTCCGCCTATTACATGGCGAAGCACATTATCCATCTCATCAACGATGTGGCGAAGGTCGTCAACCTGGATCCGGATATTGGCGACAAGCTGAAGGTGGTGTTCATCCCGAACTACAGCGTAAGCCTGGCGCAGCTGATCATCCCGGCGGCGGATCTCTCTGAGCAGATTTCGACGGCGGGTACGGAAGCCTCCGGGACCAGTAACATGAAGTTTGCCCTCAACGGTGCGCTGACCATTGGCACCCTGGACGGGGCGAACGTTGAGATGCTGGAGCACGTAGGGGCTGAGAACATCTTTATCTTCGGGAACACCACGGAAGAAGTGGAGGCGCTGCGCAGAAAAGGCTACTCGCCGCGTGAGTTCTATGAAAAAGATGAAGAGTTACGTCAGGTACTGACGCAGATCGCAACCGGTGTGTTCAGCCCGGACGAGCCGGGCCGCTATCGCGATCTGGTGGATTCGCTTATTAACTTTGGCGATCACTACCAGGTGCTGGCGGATTATCGCAGCTACGTGGACTGTCAGGATAAGGTGGACGAACTGTACCGTCAGCAGGAGAAGTGGACCAGTGCTGCGATGCATAACATCGCCAATATGGGGTATTTCTCGTCCGACAGGACCATCAAGGAGTATGCCGAGACGATCTGGCATATTGATCCGGTGAGGCTGTAAAAACAAAGCCCGGTGGCGCTGCGCTTACCGGGCCTACGGGATCGAGTAGGCCGGGTAAGGCGGAGCCGCCACCCGGCTTTTTTTCAATTACGACGCTAACGACAGCTCACGCTTTCCCGCATGCTGCTGCAGCCACTGCGCCACACGCGACTGCTGTTCGGCATTCAGCCACATCCCTTCTTTGGTACGGCGCCAGATGGCGTCGTCCAGGCGGCGAACCCACTCGTGCTCGACCAGGTAACGCAGCTCGGCTTCGTACAGCTCGTGACCGAAATGCTCGCCCAGATCCGCAATGTCCTTCGCATCACCGAGGAACAGCTCGGTATTGCTGCCGTAGGTGCGGGCGTAGTGGCGCGCCATGCCTTCGGTAATGAACGGGAAG
Source organism: Enterobacter cloacae complex sp. HYC080_NIDB (assembly GCF_056673325.1). NCBI lineage: Bacteria > Pseudomonadati > Pseudomonadota > Gammaproteobacteria > Enterobacterales > Enterobacteriaceae > Enterobacter > Enterobacter cloacae complex sp. HYC080_NIDB. The sequence continues at coordinate 352,110 of NZ_CP114212.1, forward strand.
CGACGGCGCAGCTTAGCGGCATAATCGTCGCGGTTGTCGCCGATATCACCGCCGGGCAATACCGCGCCTTTGGTCCATGCCGGCCCAATGCCCTTATAGTACGGGGCCAGTTTTTCCAGCGCGTGCTCCGCCAGCTTGCGGTAGGTGGTGAGCTTGCCGCCAAACACCGACAGCAGCGGCGCCTGGCCGTCTACGTCGTGAATATCGAGCGTATAGTCGCGGGTAATGGCCTGCGGTGAGTCAGACTCGTCATCGCACAGCGGACGCACGCCGGAGTAAGTCCATACCACGTCATCGCGGGACAGCTGTTTCTTAAAGTGTGCGTTATACACTTTAAGGAGGTAGTTCACTTCGCTCTCGTCGATCTCAACGTTTTTCGGATCGCCTTTGTACTCCACGTCGGTGGTGCCGATGATCGAGAATTCGTCCATCCACGGGATCACAAACACGATGCGCTTATCTTCGTTCTGCAGAATGTACGCTTGTTTTTGCGTGTGTACGCGCGGCACCACAATATGGCTGCCCTTGATCAGGCGGATGCCGTACGGCGAAGGCAGATGCATGCCGTCGTCGAAGAACTGCTTCACCCACGGACCGGTGGCGTTCACCAGACCGCGCGCTTTCCAGCTGAATTTCTCGCCGGTATCAATGTCTTCTGCTTCGACGATCCACAGGCCGTTTTCACGACGCGCGGCGGTAGCGCGGGTACGGGTTTTCACCTCGCCACCTTTCTTCTCCACCATCTGCGCATTCGCCAGCACCAGACGTGCATCGTCCACCCAGCAGTCGGAATATTCGAAACCGCGCACGATTTCAGGCTTCAGGACCGATTCTGAGCCAAAACGCAAACCGTTCGAACCCGGCAGGCTGGTGCGTTTACCCAGATGATCGTACATAAACAGCCCAATTCGGATCATCCACGCCGGACGCAGGTGCGGGCGATGGGGCAGACGGAAACGCATCGGGATCGCCAGATGCGGCGCCATTTTTAGCAGCACTTCACGTTCGGCCAGCGCTTCACTGACCAGGCGGAATTCGTAGTGTTCCAGGTAGCGCAGGCCACCGTGGATCAGCTTGGAGCTGGCGGACGACGTCGCGCAGGCGAGATCGTTAGCTTCCAGCATCAGCACGGATAAACCGCGTCCTGCGGCATCGACCGCAATACCGGCACCGTTGATGCCACCGCCTATCACAATCAGATCTTTGGTTTCCATAACACCCTCATGCACTTTCGTTAAAGCTCAAAAATGTTCGATATCGCTCATAATAGCAAAGGAACGCGCTTTTGGTAACATCAAAAAAACAATTTAGAGTGATATGGATAACATAATGGCGTTTACCCGCCGCCAGGACGTACACTACGGGGTAAAATTGTGTCGTTGACCCCTGTAAAGAGAACACCATGGATCAGTTTGAATGTATTAACGTAGAAGAAGCCCATCAGAAGATGCACCAGGGAACGGCGGTGCTGGTGGATATCCGCGATCCGCAGAGTTTTGCGATGGGCCATACGCCGGGCGCGTTCCATCTCACCAATGACACGCTGGGCGCGTTTATGCGCGATAACGACTTCGATACGCCGGTGATGGTGATGTGTTACCACGGCAACAGCAGCAAAGGCGCGGCGCAGTATCTGCTTCAGCAGGGCTACGACGCGGTGTACAGCGTCGACGGCGGCTTCGATGCCTGGCATCGTCATTTCCCGGCAGAAGTGGAATACGCCTTTGAGCGCTAATCCCGCTATACTGTTCCCTTTTGTGTGGAAATAAGCGACCGCTGCCCATGTTGATGATCACCTCTTTTACCAATCCGCGCGTCGCCCAGGCGTTTGTCGACTATATGGCAACGCAGGGCGTTATTCTGACCATTCAGCAACATACGCAGACCGATGTCTGGCTGGCCGATGAGAGCCAGGCCGGGCGGGTAAACGAGGAGCTGGCGCGTTTTCTTGAGAATCCTGGCGACCCGCGCTATCTGGCGGCAAGCTGGCAATCCGGCCAGACGGGCAGCGGATTGCATTACAGTCGTTTCCCTTTTCTTGCCACTATTCGCGAGCGCGCAGGGCCGTTTACGCTGCTGCTGATGGCCGCCTGTATTATCGTCTTCATTATCATGAACGTGGTGGGCGACCAGAGCGTGATGATCGCCCTGGCGTGGCCGTACGACCCCTCTCTGGAGTTTGACGTCTGGCGCTACTTCACCCATGCGCTGATGCACTTCTCAGTGATGCATATTCTCTTCAACCTGCTGTGGTGGTGGTATCTCGGCGGGATTGTCGAGAAGCGACTCGGCAGCGGTAAGCTGATCGTGATCACCGTGATTAGCGCCCTGTTGAGCGGCTACGTGCAGCATAAATTCAGCGGCCCGTGGTTCGGTGGGCTGTCGGGCGTCGTCTACGCCCTGATGGGCTATGTCTGGCTTCGCGGAGAGCGCGACCCGGAAAGCGGCATCTATTTACAACGCGGATTAATAGCCTTTGCGTTAATATGGCTAATTGCCGGATGGTTTGATCTGTTTGGTATGTCTATCGCCAATGGTGCGCACGTCACCGGCCTGGCGGTCGGGCTGGCAATGGCGCTTGCCGACACGCTCCATGCGCGAAAACGAACATAATTCTCAGGGATAATTGATGAAACAAACACAACGTCATGACGCCATTATCGAACTGGTCAAAAAACAGGGATACGTCAGCACCGAAGAGCTCGTCGAGCAGTTTGCCGTCAGCCCGCAAACGATCCGTCGTGACCTGAACGATCTGGCCGATCAGAACCGTATTTTGCGCCACCACGGCGGGGCGGCGCTGCCGTCCAGCTCGGTCAACACCTCCTGGCATGACCGTAAAGCCACGCAGACGGCGGAAAAAGAACGCATAGCCCGTAAAGTGGCGAGCCAAATCCCAAACGGGGCGACGCTGTTTATTGACATCGGTACCACGCCGGAAGCGGTTGCTCACGCGCTGCTGGATCACGAGAACCTGCGCGTGGTCACGAACAACCTGAACGTCGCCAACACTCTGATGCAGAAAGACGATTTCCGGATCATCCTCGCCGGTGGTGAACTGCGCAGCCGCGACGGGGGCATTATCGGTGAAGCGACGCTCGACTTTATCTCTCAATTCCGCCTCGACTTCGGCATTCTGGGGATCAGCGGTATCGACAGCGACGGCTCGCTGCTGGAATTTGATTACCACGAGGTGCGCACCAAGCGCGCGATTATTGAAAATTCACGCCACGTGATGCTGGTGGTGGATCATTCGAAGTTTGGCCGTAACGCGATGGTGAACATGGGCAGCATCAGCATTGTGGATGCGGTCTACACCGACGCGATGCCGCCAGCGGGCGTGATGCAGGTGATTAAAGATAATAATTTGCAGTTAGAATTGTGCTAGGAATTGTGTCGGGTGGCGCTGCGCTTACCCGACCTACGAAACCCCGTAGGCCCGTGCAAGCGTAGCGCCGCCGGGCAAGGAATCACACTCCGTACCCCATCATCTTCAAGAGCTGCTGCGCATGCTGTACCGCATCCTGACGATGCGCCACACCCAGCTTCTGATACAGATTACGAATGTGCGTTTTGATGGTGGTCGCCGCCACCGCCAGCTCACCGGCAATCTGCTCGTTGCTGTAGCCGGAATAGATCAGCCCCAGCACCTGCCATTCCCGCTGGGTGAGCGGGCTGGTGCGAATAAGCTCCGGCACTTCCGGATGGTTTAGCAGACGTTCAACGAAGTTCTCATCAAAATGCGCAAATTTGTGGCGATGATGCTGGTTAATCTCGCGCAGAATACGCTGAGCACGATGCTGATCCAGCTCCGGCAGGGTATTCAGCTGAATCAGCTGGCGCAGCTGTTGCGCCATCACTTCACCTTCAATCACAAAGTGGCTGATAAACCCGGTACGGTTCGCCAGCTGCAGCGCTTCCAGCAGCACGCGCTGGGCGTCATTTTTGCGTCCCGCCTGCCAGTAAAGCTGGTTAAGCAGCAGCAGGTTGCGGTTCAGATCGCTCATCAGGCGCAGGCTACGGGCGTTTTCGTTTAATTCTTCCAGCACGATCTCGGCAGGCTCGAAGTCACCCAGCAGGATCTGCACGCGGGCGATGTTGCGCCACTGGCTTTGCAGGAAGTGGTTATTGGCAAACTCTGGTTTTGGCGTATGACGCAGCCAGTTGGCGGCGGATTTTTTATCCCCCGTCATCTGCCAGTAAATCACCCGGACCTTATCGGCGTTTGACACCCAGTCGCTGTGGTACTGGCCGTTGCCGAGCAGGTTTTCCAGACGGTTAAGGTGATTGCGGGCGTTATCGAGATCGCCGCGCGCCAGCGAGCACTGCACCAGCAGCGCCAGGCACTGCAACTGCTGCTGCGGCTGGAAGCCAGAGAGCACGTTCACACCCTGACGGGCGCAGCTTTCTGCTTCATCGAGGCGCGACCATGCCCAAAGCAGCTGAGCGCGAATGCGCAACAGGAACTCGTGCATCGGCAGCTGTTCCAGATGCTGTTCACGAATCAGCTGGAACGCTTTTTCCTGATTTTCCCAGGCAGCCTGCAGGAACCCCTGAGCGAATAAAATTTCACTTTGCTGAATCAGACTCCACAGGGCGTAGTGCCATACATCATGGCGGCGCGCCATCTGCTCGGTTTGCTGCATCAGGGAAAGGGAGCGCGTCAGCTCGCCCTTGCAGTGCAGTACTTCCCCGTGTACCGAGGTCGCCACGATGCGGCTGTAGAAATTAGCCAGCGGCAGCTCATCCAGCGCGACCATCGCCAGCCGTTCCGCTTCATCCGGATCGCCGTCGTTAATTGCGACCTGCGCCCGCAGGGCGTTAAATTCGCCGTGCAGGGTAGTATCCATTTCACTTTCCATCTCCTGCTCGGCACGCGCCAGCAGGGTATTGACCTCACTGTAGCGGTGCTGGCTTTGCATCAGCCAGGCCTGCAGCAGAACCAGACGCGGGTTCTCCAGCAGGCTCTCCCACGGCAGGGCTTTCAGCGACTCTTCCAGCAGCGTCAGTTCACTGTGGTTAAACAGCCCCCACGCGTGGTTGAGCAGAATATCGCGCAGCATACTGGCGTCACCGGCAGCCAGCGCGTGGTGAATGGCCTCGCTCGGGAAGCCTTGCGCCATCCAGCTTTCAGCGGCGGCGCGATGGATTTCCGGCAGTTCTGTGGCAAGCTCCCACTGACAGCGCTGGCGCAGGAAGCTACCAAACAAGGGATGGTAGCTGAACCACTCGCCGGGATCGTCCATGCGTGTCAGGAACAGGCCCTGACGTTCAATCTCTTCCAGCTGTAACTGGCCGTTTTCACAGCCGGTAACGCGCACGATCAGCGCGTCGTTCATCGAACGCAGCAGGGAGCTTTTCAGCAGGAAATGACGGGTTGAAGGATCAACGCTGTCCAGCACCTCGTCCACCAGATAATCAGAGAGATGGCTGGTGTTGATACCGGCCAGACGCCGTGCCGACTGGTGTGTCGGGCTGTTGTTTTGCCGCGCAGAGAGGGCAATCAGCTGCAACGCCGTGGCCCAGCCCGCGACGTCATCGCACAGGCGGCTGCTTTCAGCGGCCTCAATCGGCGAGGTCAGGCGGCAGTCGAAGAACTGTTTCGCTTCCTGATGGGTAAAGGCCAACTGCTGGCTGCCAATCTCCAGCAGCTGATCGCGCACGCGCAGGTTGGCAATGCCCAGCTGTGGCAGGTTGCGCGACAGCACCACCAGGGTCAGGTTTTCCGGTTGATGGCGCAGGAAGAAACGCATCGACTCGTGGATAACCGGATTTGAAATCAGATGATAATCATCAATCACCACATAAAGCGGACGATGCCATTCAGCCAGTTCAATGAACAGCTGAGAGAAAAGGGAGGACAGGCTGGCGTACTGGCGCTTTTGCACCATCACCTCACTGGCGACGCAGTGTCCATTCGTGGCCTGTTGAATGGCAGCAATCAGATAGCTGGCAAAACGCTCTTGCTGGTTATCGCCCTCATCAAGGGAGTACCAGCCAAGATCGCTCTTACCTGCGGCCCATTGCGAAATGAGCGTTGTTTTTCCATAACCTGCAGGGCTCGTAACCAGCGCCAGTCGGAAATTATGCGCGCCGGAAAGTTTAGCCAGCAGACGCTCGCGGACCACTGTATGGTCGAGACGAACCGGGCGACTTAATTTAGACGGAATCAACATAGGTTTCACTTCACTGTGGGGAACGAGAGATTTTATTTTTTTTGCGCTTCGTAATTAATAGCTATAAGGTCGGACAGATAGAGAACTATTGCAAGTTATGTCTGGATTTGGTGGCTCTGAATTTGCACTCTGTCACAAAACATTCAGGCAGATGATGGAACTTTCCTGAAAGGGCTGTGACGCCGCGCCAGTGCTGGCTTGTGTGGATCTCTTGCGGTTGTGCTGAAACTGGTTTCAGAAAGGGATAGTGACGCCAAATTTAATAAAGTCCGGGTAAAGTTCAGTGAGCTTAATAATCTCCTTAGATATGACCCAATTGCAGAAATATTATTCTACGTAAGTAATCATTTCAGCGCGGATTAATTTCATCCGAAACTGCATTTCATTTCTTTGACATTCTTCCCGGTGACGTTTTCCTCTTCCGGGCACACTCAGGCTATGCTCTGAGAGTGGCCTCGATCACACTTTTATGCTCATCCCCGCTACTCCTCCCTGTCTAATCCCCCACAGGATGAGGAAGAGGTGAAATGAGCCAGGCACACTAGCACCAACTTGTGTTTTCTTTCTAAAGGATGCCGATCCCCTATGTCACAGCCTACCTTCAACAAAGCTCAATTCCAGGCTGCCCTGACGCGTCAGTGGCAGCGTTTTGGCCTTCATGCTGCAAACGAGATGACGCCTCACCAGTGGTGGCAGGCGGTGAGCGGGGCGCTCGCAGAGCAGCTGGATGCTCAACCCGTGGCGAAGCCCGTCAAAGGCCAGCGTCACGTCAACTATATCTCGATGGAATTCCTGATTGGCCGCCTGACGGGCAACAATCTGCTGAACCTTGGGTGGTATCAGGAGGTGGGTGATGTGCTGAAAGCGCACGACATCAACCTGACTGACCTGCTGGAAGAAGAGATTGACCCGGCTCTCGGTAACGGTGGTCTGGGTCGCCTGGCGGCCTGCTTCCTTGACTCCATGGCAACGGTTGGCCAGTCCGCTATTGGCTATGGCCTGAACTATCAGTATGGCCTGTTCCGTCAGTCGTTCGCTGATGGTCACCAGATGGAAGCGCCAGATGACTGGCACCGCAATACCTACCCGTGGTTCCGCCACAATGCGCAGCTGGACGTGCAGGTCGGCATCGGTGGGAAAGTCACAAAGCAAGGCCTCTGGGAACCGGCTTTCACCATCACCGGTGAAGCCTGGGATCTGCCGGTGCTTGGCTACCGTAACGGCGTGGCGCAGCCGCTGCGCCTGTGGCAGGCGAAGCACGCTCATCCGTTCAACCTGACCAAATTCAACGACGGCGATTTCCTGCGTGCCGAGCAGCAGGGTATCGACGCCGAGAAGCTGACCAAAGTCCTCTACCCGAACGACAACCATCTGGCGGGTAAAAAACTGCGTCTGATGCAGCAGTATTTCCAGTGCGCCTGCTCCGTGGCGGACATTCTGCGCCGTCATCACCTGGCGGGCCGCAAGCTGGCACAGCTGCCGGACTTCGAAGTGATTCAGCTCAACGACACGCACCCGACCATCGCCATTCCTGAACTGCTGCGCGTGCTGATCGACGAGCATCAGCTGGGCTGGAATGACGCCTGGGCTATTACCAGCCGCACCTTCGCCTACACCAACCACACCCTGATGCCGGAAGCGCTGGAGTGCTGGGATGAGAAGCTGGTGAAAGCGCTGCTGCCGCGCCATATGCAGATCATCAACAAGATTAACGATCGGTTTAAAACCCTGGTGGATAAAACCTGGCCGGGCAATAAAGCGGTCTGGGCGAAGCTGGCAGTGGTTCACGATAAGCAGGTTCGCATGGCGAACATGTGCGTGGTGAGCGGCTTTGCGGTGAACGGCGTAGCGGCCCTGCACTCGGATCTGGTGGTTAAAGATCTGTTCCCGGAATATCACCAGCTGTGGCCGACCAAATTCCACAACGTGACCAACGGCATCACGCCGCGTCGCTGGATCAAGCAGTGTAACCCGCTGCTGGCCGATCTGCTGGATAAGACCCTGAAGAAAGAGTGGGCCAACGATCTGGACCAGCTGATCAACCTGGAAAAATACGCGGATGACGCGAAGTTCCGCGAGCAGTACCGTGCCATCAAGCTGGAGAACAAAGTTCGTCTGGCGGCGTTTGTGAAAGCGCGCACCGGGATTGAGATCAACCCGAATGCCATTTTCGATATCCAGATCAAGCGCCTGCATGAGTACAAACGTCAGCACCTTAACCTGCTGCACATCCTGGCGCTGTATAAAGAGATCCGCGAGAACCCGCAGGCCGACCGCGTGCCGCGCGTGTTCCTGTTCGGTGCGAAAGCGGCACCGGGGTACTACCTGGCGAAAAATATCATCCTCGCCATTAATAAAGTGGCGGCGGCGATCAACAACGATCCGAAGGTGGGCGACAAGCTGAAGGTGGTGTTCCTGCCGGATTACTGCGTATCGGCGGCTGAAATGCTGATCCCGGCGGCGGATATTTCCGAGCAGATCTCGACCGCAGGGAAAGAGGCCTCCGGCACAGGTAACATGAAGCTGGCGCTGAACGGTGCGCTGACCGTTGGCACGCTGGACGGTGCGAACGTCGAAATCGCTGAGCAGGTCGGTGAAGAGAATATCTTCATCTTCGGTCATACCGTGGAAGAGGTGAAAGCCATCAAGGCCAAAGGCTACGACCCGGTGAAATGGCGTAAGAAAGACAAAGTGCTGGATGCGGTGCTGAAAGAGCTGGAGAGCGGTAAATACAGCGACGGTGACAAGCACGCGTTTGACCAGATGCTGCACAGCCTGGACAAGCATGGCGGTGACCCGTATCTGGTGATGGCCGATTTCACTGCCTATGTGGACGCGCAAAAGCAGGTCGACGTGCTGTATCGCGACCAGGACGCGTGGACCCGGGCATGCATTCTGAACACGGCGCGCTGCGGTATGTTCAGCTCTGACCGCTCAATCCGTGATTATCAGGCTCGTATCTGGCAGGCAAAACGCTAAGGAAGCGCGATGGAGAGTAAACGTCTGGACAGTGCCGCGCAGGCGGCGGGAATTAGCCTCAGTTACATCAATGCGCACGGCAAACCGCAGTCTATTGGTGCGGACACCAAAAGACGTTTGCTGAATGCCATGCACAAAGCCGACGCGAAAGCGTCGGCACTACCGGTGCCAAACGTAAAGGTCTTTACTGCGGGCAAAAAAATGTCGCTGACGGTGGAGGGGCGCGGCGAGTTTAGCTGGCTGCTCACCACCGAAGAGGGGCATCAGCATAAAGGCCACGCCACCGGCGGCAAAGCGTTTAACCTTCCGGCGAAACTGCCGGAGGGCTATCACAGCCTGACGCTCACCCAGGACGAGCAGCGTTTTCACTGCCGGGTGATCGTCGCGCCAAAACGCTGCTATGAGCCGCAGGCGCTGCTCGAAGGCAAAAAGCTGTGGGGCGCCTGCGTGCAGCTCTACACGCTGCGTTCCGACAGCAACTGGGGCATCGGCGATTTTGGCGATCTGAAGAATATGCTGGCCTCCGTGGGTGAGCGCGGCGGCGCGTTCATCGGCCTCAACCCGATCCACGCGCTCTATCCGGCGAACCCGGAAAGCGCCAGCCCGTACAGCCCGTCCTCCCGTCGCTGGCTGAACGTCATTTATATCGACGTTAACGCGTTGGATGATTTTAAAAACAGTAAAGACGCGCAGGCGTGGTGGAAGCTTGAGACCACGAAGCAGATGCTGAAACAGGCCCGCGAAGCGGACTGGGTCGATTATGCTACTGTGACCGCGCTAAAAATGGCGGCGCTGCGTCTGGCCTGGAAAGGCTTTGCTAAGCGCGATGACGATCAGATGGCGGCCTTCCGCCAGTTTGTGGCGCAGGAAGGCGAAAGTCTCTACTGGCAGGCGGCATTCGATGCGCTGCACGCGCATCAGGTGAAAGAGGACGAAATGCGCTGGGGCTGGCCGGTCTGGCCGGAAGTGTACCAGTCCGTGGACACCCCGGAAGTCAAAGCCTTCTGTAAAACGCATGCCGACGAGGTGGACTTCTATCTGTGGCTGCAGTGGCTGGCCTACAGCCAGTTTGCCGCCTGCTGGCAGGTAAGCCAGGGCTATAACATGCCGATCGGCCTGTATCGCGACCTGGCCGTCGGTGTGGCAGAAGGTGGCGCGGAAACCTGGTGTGACCGTGAGCTTTACTGCCTGAAAGCGTCCGTCGGTGCGCCGCCGGATATCCTTGGGCCGCTCGGTCAGAACTGGGGCTTGCCGCCGATGGATCCGCACGTGATGGCGGCGCGCGCGTACGAGCCGTTTATCGACCTGCTGCGTGCGAACATGCAAAACTGTGGCGCGCTGCGTATTGACCACGTCATGTCCGTACTGCGCCTGTGGTGGATCCCTTACGGCGAAACGGCCGATCACGGCGCGTACGTCCAGTATCCGGTAGACGATCTGCTGTCGATCCTGGCCCTGGAGAGTAAGCGTCACCAGTGTATGGTGATCGGGGAAGATCTCGGTACCGTGCCGGTGGAAATTGTCAGCAAGCTCCGCGACAGCGGCGTGTACTCCTATAAAGTGCTCTATTTTGAAAACGACCATGAGAAAACCTTCCGCGCGCCGAAAGCGTATCCAGAACAGTCAATGGCAGTCGCGACGACGCATGATCTTCCTACGCTCAGAGGCTACTGGGAAAGCGGCGATCTGACGCTCGGGAAAACGCTGGGTCTCTATCCTGATGAAGAGGTTCTGCGTGGGCTGTATCAGGATCGCGAGCTGGCGAAGCAGGGGCTGCTGGATGCGCTGCATAAGCATGGCTGCCTGCCGAAGCGCGCCGGTCACAAGGCGTCGCTGATGGCGATGACGCCAACGCTCAACCGCGGTTTGCAGCGCTATATTGCCGACAGCAACAGCGCTCTGCTTGGCCTTCAGCCGGAAGACTGGATTGATATGGCGGAGCCGGTGAACATCCCGGGCACCAGCTATCAGTACAAGAACTGGCGTCGCAAATTGTCCACAACGCTTGAGAAGATGTTTGCCGATGACGGGGTGAACAGGCTGATTAAGGATTTGGATAAGCGGCGAAAAGCGGCTGCTAAGAAGTGATAAAAAACCCGCCAGTGGCGGGTTTTTTATTGCCCGGTGGCGCTACGCTTACCGGGCCTACATGGAGCCAGTAGGTCGGGTAAGGCGAAGCCGCCACCCGACTTATGACATCAAACCACCATATTCAACAGCAGCACCCCAACCAGGCCACACACCGAAATAATGGTTTCCAGCGCGGACCAGGACTTGATGGTTTCACCGATGGTCAGGTTGAAGTACTCCTTAAACAGCCAGAAGCCCGGGTCGTTCACGTGAGAGAAAATCACGCTACCGGAACCGACCGCGATAACCATCAGCTCAGGACTGACGCCCGTGGTGGCAATCAGCGGCGCAACGATACCGCCTGCAGTAATCGCAGCAACGGTTGCAGAACCCAGCGCAATACGCAGAACCGCGGCAATAGACCAGGCCATCAGGAGCGGCGACACGTTGGTTTCATGCATCATCGCAGCGATGTATTTGTCCACGCCGCTGTCAACCAGCACCTGCTTGAACGCACCGCCACCGCCGATGATCAGGAGCATCATGGCAATAATTTTGATGGAAGAGGTCAATGTGTCGTTGATCTGATCCATTGAACGACCCCGGTTCAGACCGAAGGTGAACATCGCGATCAGGACGGCAATCAGCGTAGCCATGACCGGATCGCCCAGGAATTCTGCCACGCCCAGGAACGCATGACCTTTCGGCAGGATCATCTCTGCCACGGCGCGCATCGCCATCAGGATCACCGGTACCAGTGAGGTCCAGACGCTGACGCCAAAGCCAGGCATCTCTTCTTCGGTGAAGGTTTTCGCGCTGTACAGACCTTCCGGAATTGGCTTATCGATACCTTTCAGGAAGCGGGCATATACCGGGCCTGCCAGAATCACGGTCGGGATTGCCAGAATCGTACCGAACAGCAGGGTTTTACCCATATCGGCGTGGAAGATGGTGGCGATTGCCGTTGGGCCCGGGTGAGGTGGCAGGAAGCCGTGGGTCACGGACAGCGCCGCAGCCATTGGCACACCCACAAACAGCAGCGGAATGTTAGCCGCCGCTGCGATGGTGAACACCAGTGGCAGCATCAGCACGAAGCCCACTTCATAGAACAGCGCGAAACCGACGGTAAAACCGGTCAATACCACCGCCCACTGAATGTTCTTCTTACCAAATTTGTCGATAAGCGTGGTGGCAATACGCTGCGCGCCGCCGCAGTCTGCCAGCATTTTGCCGAGCATGGCACCGAAGCCCATGATCAGCGCCAGGCTGCCGAGCGTGCCGCCGACACCGGCTTTAATGGAGCTGATAACTTTAACCAGCGGCATACCCTGCATCAGACCGACTGCAAGTGCCACCAGAACCAGAGCGATAAATCCGTTCATTTTGAAACGGATCATCAAGAGCAGTAATAACACAACACCGATAGCAACGATGACTAATGGCATGATTTACCTGGCCTTTGAATTGTTATGGGTAACGTCATTGTTTCAACGACACATTCCGATTGTCCCAACTGGGAACAGAGAAGTAACGGCACTAATACTGATGCCTTGCAAACCATTAAGTTTAGTCGGCTGTTATGAGTGTGCTTAGTGCCCACGAGAATGATACGGGTAACATGGCGTGGTTGAGAATCACCCAGGCAGGCAAAATGTGAATTATGAGACGCAGGTCAACATATAGAGGAGGCGCGGCGGGAAAACAAAAGCCGGGTGGCGGCTTAGCCTTACCCGGCCTGCGATTGGGATACAGTAACAGTATTGTAGGCCCGGTAAGCGCAGCGCCACCGGGCAAAGGCAGACGGCTTAGTAGTAAGAATGCTCGCCGCGCTGGTGCTCGGTCAGGTCACGTACGCCTTTCAGTTCCGGGAACTCGTTCAGCAGCTGCTTCTCGATCCCTTCTTTCAGCGTCACATCGACCATAGAGCAACCGTTACAGCCGCCGCCAAACTGCAGGATCGCCAGGCCGTCTTCCGTGATTTCCATCAGGGAAACGCGACCACCATGACCCGCCAGCTGGGGGTTGATCTGGGATTGCAGCAGATATTCAACGCGCTCCATCAGCGGGGCATCGTCTGAGACTTTACGCATTTTGGCGTTCGGCGCTTTCAGGGTCAGCTGAGAGCCCAGTTGGTCGGTGACGAAGTCGATCTCCGCATCTTCAAGATACGGCGCGCTCAGCTCATCAACATAAGCGGTGAGCTGTTCAAACTTAAGGGCAGTGTCAGTTGCTTCCACAGCGTCTGGCGGACAATAAGAGACACCGCATTCTGCATTCGGCGTGCCCGGGTTAATCACAAACACGCGGATCTGCGTCCCTTCTTCCTGATTTGCCAGCAGTTTGGCAAAGTGCGCTTGTGCAGAATCGGAAATACGGATCATAGCTTTGGCCTAATAGTTGACTAAATTACCTGGGTATAATCATACGCCCATTGAAGAAGGGCTACAAGGTACGGCACAGACACCATACCTGAACCGACGCGGCGCCGCTTTGCAAAAGCAGTCGGGAAAGTTCAGCAACGGTACTGCCTGTGGTGACGACATCATCCACAATCGCGATATGGAGGCCGTTAACCGCCAATTCAAGGCGAAAGGCATTTTTGAGGTTTCTTTTGCGCAGCCGGGCGTTGAGCTGATGCTGAACGGCGGTGGCATGTACGCGGGTGAGTGCGCTGGCAGTATATCGACAGCCGAGCCAGCGGGCGAGCGGGCGGCAGAGCAGGTCGCTCTGATTGTAACCTCGCCGCCAGTGGCGACGGCGATACAGGGGGACATTGACCACCATATCAATTTTCGGCAGGGCGCGGGTTCGCCGTGCCTGTAAAACCGCCAGCAATAGCAGGCGGGCAAGGGGCGGTGCCAGCGAGCTCTGACCGGAAAACTTCAGGGCGTGAATCAGCCTGCTCAGCGGCCGAACGTAATCATCCACCGCCACCAGTGCGCTCCACGGCGGGGGTTTTTTCAGGCAGCGGCCACAGGGTAAATAGCGGTTCGCGGCGGGTAAACCACATTGTGGGCAGGTGGTGATACGCCTTTCCAGCGAACGCGTGCAGACGGAACAGACGCCCCAGGCGCTAAGGGCAAGCGGCATTTTGCATAGCCAGCACAAGCCGGGCACTGTTAGCATGTTCAACCTCCATGTGAAAAAAGAGAACAGTAACTGATGAAGACGCTGTGGTGGCAGACCGTTGGGACAGGAAATTGCCATCTTGTGCTGCTGCACGGATGGGGCCTGAATGCAGAAGTATGGCATTGCATAAACGAGGAACTAGCCACGCAATTTACGTTACATCTGGTTGATCTACCGGGGTATGGCCGTAGCCACGGTTATGGTGCGATGACGCTCGAAGAGATGGCGCAGGAGGTGCTGAACGCGGCGCCACAACATGCCATCTGGCTGGGCTGGAGCCTGGGTGGGCTGGTGGCAAGCCAGATTGCGCTTTCCTGGCCCGAGCGCGTAAACGCGCTGGTAACGGTGGCCTCATCGCCCTGTTTTAGCGCGCAGGAGACGTGGCCCGGAATAAAGCCTGACGTGCTGGCGGGTTTCCAGCAGCAGCTGAGTGACGATTTCCAGCGGACCGTAGAGCGGTTCCTCGCGCTACAGACGATGGGCACCGAAACCGCGCGACAGGATGCCAGAGCGCTGAAGCAGGTGGTGCTCTCTTTGCCGATGCCGGACGTTGAGGTGCTCAACGGCGGCCTTGAAATTCTGAAAACGGTCGATCTGCGTGAGCCGCTGGCCGCGCTGACGATGCCGCATCTGCGTATCTATGGTTATCTTGACGGGCTGGTGCCGCGCAAAGTGGTGCCCTTGCTGGACTCCCTCTGGCCGGACAGCGAATCGCAGGTCATTGCCAAAGCCGCGCATGCCCCGTTTATCTCGCATCCGACGGAATTTTGTTCAGCGCTCATTGCGTTAAGTCAACGTTTAGACTGATTATTTTCTATCCAGCCTGGAAAAAGTAACACACCGCAACCATACTCCAGATGTCGTTGCGGTTGTTATGCCTACGATGATCAAAACAACAATCCTATGGAGAGTCAGGCTATGAAACTTGTTACAGGTATTGTCACTTCTCTGGTTATTGGGTCACTGTCATTTGGCGTCTTTGCGGCAAAAGAGCTGGAAAAAGATAAAGTTGCCGGCATGAATCTGACGAAAATCGGTGAGATTTCTACGTCTGACACCACCGCGCCGATGGATGCGAGAAAAGAGCTGTCGAAGAAAGCGGATGAGATGGGCGGGACGTACTACGTCGTCACCAGTGCAGAAAAACAGACCAAAAACGTACGCGCCACCGCGGACGTCTATAAGTAATATGATAAAGCCGGGCAGCGATGCCCGGCTTTATGAGTGCAGTATTAGCGCAGTGCCCACCACTCCCGCAGGCAAGCCTTTCCTTCCGGACAACTTTTACAACTGCCAGAGAGGCAACCCTCTGCCTCCTCCTGGATCCGCACGGCTTTACCCATGGCTTCAAGGCGTTCCAGCATGGCATCGATCATCGGCTGGGGCGTATGCAGGCTGAGGCTCAGCTGTTTCGCCTCCATCCGGCCCTGCAGAGCCAGCATGTCACGCACCTGAATCAATGACGCCATGGTGTGCTCCTTAGTGACAGTCGCCCGCCGGGCTGTTGCAGCAGGTCGCGGCGGTTTTACGATTTGCCAGCAGGTCAATATCGACGCGGCTGCGTGCCCGGCGCAGCAGGCCAAGAACAATCACGTTAAACAGGACAACCGCGAGGATACAAACCAGGCTGTAGCGTGGGTGCTGACTGAAATTAACGGTCTGATAAAACAGCGTCGCCAGCGAGTAAGCGATATTCAGCCCCCACAGAATGGAGAAGCCCATCCAGCCGCGACTGGATTCACGCGCAATCGCTCCCATGACGGAGATGCACGGAATATAGAGCAGAACAAAGATGAGATAGCTGTAGGCCGCAGATGCGCTACCAAATTTCTCTCCCATCACGCCCATGGCACCCGTCGCCATTTCACCGTCGCCTTTGCTGGCCTCAATCGGGTTCGCCAGCACGCTCAGGCTGAAGGTATCTTTCAGGCTCTGCCAGGTCTCCTCGACGGCACCCAGCAGTTCATCACCGAGGTGAAACGCTGCCGGATTAAATTCCTGTTCCTGGATGTTCTCCGCGGTGTAGAGCGTGTTCAGGGTGCCGACAACCACCTCTTTCGCCATCGCACCGGTGAACAGGCCCACGGTCGCCTGCCAGTTATCCTCATGCACGCCAATCGGTTTGAAGACCGGCGTGATGATGCGGCTGACAGAGGCGAGGGCAGAATCGTTGATGTTATCTGCTGCCTGACCGCTGAGGGTGAAGCTGTTCAGCGCGCTCAGGAAAATGCTGACGATGACAATCACCTTACCAGCGCGCAGCACAAACCCTTTCAGGCGTTGCCAGGTCTGGATCACCAGGCTTTTCAGGTGTGGAACGTGATAGACCGGCAGCTCCATGACAAACGGTGAGGCTTCACCGCGCATAATCGTGTGCTTGAGCATTAAACCGGTCAGTATCGCCATCACGATGCCCAGAACATACAGCGAGAAGACTGCCAGCGCGCCCTGCTGACCAAAGAAGGCGGCCGCAAAGACGGCGAAGATGGCCAGACGCGCACCGCAGGACATAAACGGCGCCATCATAATGGTCATCAGGCGTTCACGCGGAGCATCCAGGGTACGGGCACCCATGACCGACGGCACGTTACAGCCGAAGCCGACAATCAGCGGTACGAAGGATTTGCCGGGCAGACCCAGGGCCTGCATCAGGCGGTCCATGACGAACGCGGCGCGCGCCATATAACCTGAATCTTCCAGGAACGAGAGGAACAGATACATCATGCCGATCTGCGGTACCAGCGGCAGAACGGTGTTAATGCCCCCGCCGAGCCCCTGAGCGAGGAAAATGGTCAGCCACTCCGGGAAGTGCAGGGTGTAACCCACCCACTGAATCCCGTGTACAAAGATCGCGACGGAACCGGCGTCAAAAATCGGCTGGAGTGCGCCGCCGATGTTGATGGCGAGCAGGAACATCACATACATCACCAGCAGGAAGATCGGCAAACCGAGGAAGCGGTTGAGTACAATCTTATCCACCGCCGCCGTAAAGCGGCTGGGTTCCGCCGTCAGGGCATTACTGACCACGTCGCAAATCGAGGCGATGGCCTGGTATCGTGCATCGGCGATGTGCAGCGCCGGGTCGTCCAGCTCGTCGCTGAGACGGGCCACCGTCGCGTCCAGTTTATCTGCCGCATGTCCGGCATAGGCGCGGCTATAGATATCGCCTTCCAGCATCTGCAGGCCGAGCCACTGGCGCTGTTTTGCAGGCATGCTTTTGTCCATCTCCTGCGCCAGCAGATCCGCTTCGCGCAGCAGCGGGCGGGCGTAATGCACCAGCTCAACGTCGTGATTTCCCGTGTGACGGTCAATCGCCAGCTTCAGGGCATCAATCCCGCGAGCGCGCGTTGAGACCAGCGGCACTACCGGGCAACCCAGGCGCGCGGAGAGGGCATCGACGTCGATGCGCAGCTTTTGTTTCTCTGCAATGTCGAGCATGTTGAGCGCCACGATGCAGGGAATACCCAGCTCCAGCAGTTGCAGCGTCAGGTAGAGGTTGCGCTCGAGGTTGGAGGCGTCGACCACGTTGATCAGCAGATCCGCGTCGCCGCTCAGAATGTAGTGGCAGGCAATTTGCTCATCGAGCGAGGTCTGCGACGAAATGGTGGTCAAGGAATAGGTGCCGGGAAGGTCAACCAGAGTGACCTGATGATCCGTTGTCGTGAACTGGCCTTCTTTACGTTCAACGGTTACGCCTGCCCAGTTACCGACGCGCTGGCGCGCGCCCGTGAGCTGGTTAAATAGCGTGGTCTTGCCGGAATTAGGATTGCCAATTAAGCCAATAGTTAATTTTTTCATTTTTTAGACCCACTGAAACCGCTGGCTTGTTATCGGGATAAGGCTTCGACTTCTATTAATGCGAGGTCTTTTTTACGCAGGACCAGATTTACGCGTCGGGTTTCAATGTGAACCGGATCGCCTAACGGCGCCACGCGCACCACCTGGAATGACGAGCCGGGCAGCATGCCCAGCGAGAGTAGCTTTTGCCGATAGGCCGGGCTTATTTCGCGGGTAAAACCGGTAATCTTCCACGCACTGTCTGGAGTGAATTGCATAACGCCTGCTTCCACGAAAGGTTAAATTATCTACTATGGGATGATAATGAGAATAGTTTTTATCAGCAATAATAAAACTGTGACGGAATGTTGTTTGGTGTATTAATTTACGGCCTGTTTGACCTTGCTCAATATTTGCTGAAATGCGGAGATAAAGAGAAGAGGGTTATTTGTTAACGAAGTGATAATTAGTGGTTTAAATATGGATGCACTCTATTTGTTTTAATTCTTTGCGGCCTGCTTGCCGGGCGGCACTGCGTTTGCCCGGCCTACAAAACCGTAGGCCCGGTAAGCGTAGCGCCACCGGGCGTTTATCACTTAGCGCTTCTTGCCCATCGCGGCCGCCAGCGCATCCATCATCGCGCTATTGCCCGCTGGCTGAGCATCATGCCCGCGCGGTTTTGCCGCTTTCGCGGCCGGGCGCTGGGAGTCACGAGCGCCGCCGTTTCCGCCACGACGCGCGTTGGTGTCGCCTGGCTGCTCGTCCAGACGCATGGTCAGGGCGATACGTTTGCGCTGTAGGTCCACTTCCAGCACTTTCACCTTCACGATGTCGCCCGCTTTGACCACGGTGTGCGGGTCTTCAACGAACTTGTCGGCGAGAGAAGAGATGTGAACCAGGCCATCCTGATGCACGCCGATATCCACAAACGCGCCGAAGTTGGTGACGTTAGTTACCGCGCCTTCCAGCACCATGCCGGGCAGCAGATCGTTCATGGTCTCGATGCCGTCAGCAAAGGTCGCCGTTTTGAACTCAGGACGCGGATCGCGGCCCGGTTTTTCCAGCTCTTTGATGATATCGGTGACGGTTGGCACACCAAATTTGTCGTCGGTGAAATCCACCGCTTTGAGGTTGCGCAGGGCACTGCTATCGCCCATCAGGTCCTTCAGCGCCTGCTGGGTGGCGGCCAGAATACGTTCCACCACCGGGTAGGCTTCCGGGTGAACGGTGGAGGCATCCAGCGGGTTATCGCCGTGGTTGATGCGCAGGAAGCCCGCGCATTGCTCAAACGCTTTCGGCCCCAGACGGCTCACCTTCAGCAGCTGCTGACGGTTCTGGAACTGGCCGTTCTCATCACGCCAGGCGACGATGTTCTGCGCCATCATGCGGGTTAAGCCCGCCACGCGGGTCAGCAGCGGCACGGAGGCGGTATTCAGGTCAACACCGACGGCGTTTACGCAGTCTTCTACGACCGCATCCAGCTTGCGTGCCAGCTGAGTCTGGCTCACATCGTGCTGGTACTGGCCCACGCCGATGGATTTCGGATCAATTTTCACCAGCTCCGCCAGCGGATCCTGCAAACGACGGGCGATAGATACCGCGCCGCGCAATGAAACGTCCAGGTCCGGGAATTCCTGCGCCGCCAGCTCGGAGGCGGAATAGACTGATGCGCCCGCTTCGCTGACGATCACCTTCTGCGCCGTGACTTTCGGGAACTGCTTCTGCACGTCGAGGAAGAAACGTTCAGTCTCGCGGGACGCCGTACCGTTACCGATGGCGACCAGCTCGACGTTGTATTTTTCACACAGAGCGGCAACCACGACAGCCGCTTTCGCTGCCTGTCCGGTGTGCGGATAGATGGTGTCAGTGGCGACCAGCTTGCCGGTGCCGTCAACCACCGCCACTTTCACGCCGGTACGCAGGCCCGGATCGAGACCCATGGTCGCGCGCAGGCCAGCAGGCGCCGCCATCAGCAGGTCATGCAGGTTACGGGCGAAAACGTTGATCGCTTCATCTTCGGCGCGCTCGCGCACGGTGCCCATCAGCTCGGTTTCGAGGTGCATCAGCACCTTGATGCGCCAGGTCCAGCTCACCACGCCTTTGCGCCAGCTGTCTGCCGGAGCGTTGTTCAGGCGCAGGCCGAGATGGTCAATGATGATCTGCTCGCAGTGGCTCTCTTTCGGCGGCTCGTCAAACTGCGGATCAGCGTTCAGAGAGAGCTGCAGCACACCTTCGTTGCGGCCGCGGAACATTGCCAGCGCACGGTGTGAAGGGGTGGTAGAAATCGGTTCGTGGTGATCAAAGTAGTCGCGGAATTTCGCGCCTTCGTCCTCTTTCCCCGCCACGACGGTAGAGACGATGTGCGCATTCTTCCACAGGTAATCACGCACTTTAGCCAGCAGGGCTGCGTCTTCGGCAAAGCGTTCCATCAGAATGTAACGCGCACCGTCGAGGGCGGCCTTGGTGTCCGCGACGCCTTTGTCGGCATCGATGAATTTCACCGCCTCAGTTTCCGGATGGTGGGACGGCTCATTCCACAGCAGGTCGGCCAGCGGCTCAAGGCCTGCTTCAATCGCGATCTGCCCGCGCGTGCGGCGCTTCGGTTTGTAAGGCAGATAGAGATCTTCGAGTTCGGTTTTGCTCAGGGTGCCGTTAATGGCGCTTTCCAGTTCGCTGGTCAGCTTGCCCTGTTCGCCAATGGATTTGAGGATCGCCTGACGACGGTCTTCCAGTTCACGCAGGTATCCCAGACGGGTTTCCAGGTTACGCAGCTGCGTGTCATCCAGACCGCCGGTGACTTCCTTACGATAACGTGCAATAAACGGCACGGTGTTCCCTTCATCAAGCAGGCGAACGGCAGCTTCTACCTGTTCGGCTCTGGCCTGAAGTTCACCCGCAATAATGCGGCAGAGCGAATCTTTCATCATGGCTTTATCATCTGTTGAGTCGAAAAATCAGGGGATAGTTATACGGGCTGACACGGCAAAATGCCAGCCGGGGAGGGCGCTCTCGGACTATTTTACGTAGACGATCTCATTGACGTACCAGCTGGCTTCACCGGCGGGAGTCTGAACGACGGCCAAATCACCCACTTCCTTTTTCAGCAGCGCGCGGGCCATCGGGGAGTCGATGGAGATGTAATCCTTACGACCAAAAATTTCATCGTAGCCGACAATACGAAAACGCAGGGTGTCACCGTCGTCGTTTTCAATCTCCACCCACGCGCCGAAGAACACTTTGCCCTCCTGCTGCGGGGAGTAATCGACAATTTTCAGGTTCTCAAGGCACTTGGTCAGGTAGCGTACCCGACGGTCAATCTCACGCAGTCGCTTTTTGTTGTACTGGTAGTCAGCATTTTCGCTGCGATCGCCCAGGCTTGCCGCCCAGGTCACCTTTTTGGTTACTTCAGGGCGCTCTTCTCGCCACAGGTAATCCATCTCTTTTTTGAGTTTTTCGTACCCTTCGCGGGTGATCAGGGGCGTTTTCATGGTAAAGCCTTTGCTGCCTGTTTTCTGTCTGGCGCACAATACGTACCACACAGTGTAACAGACAGGATTAATAATGATTTATGTGATGAAATGAGCAGATAAGCTGCTGTTAAATATGCTTTGTAACAATTTCGACTAGAATTTATACCAGATTTCGCTGGTCGAATACGTGCACTTTTTTAGAATACGCTGTCACAAAGACTATCCGAACCTTTGGGAGTACACACAATGCAAGAGAACTACAAAATTCTGGTCGTGGATGACGACATGCGCCTGCGTGCGCTGCTGGAGCGTTATCTGACCGAGCAGGGCTTCCAGGTTCGTAGCGTCGCGAACGCTGAGCAGATGGATCGTCTGCTAACCCGTGAATCTTTCCATTTGATGGTTCTCGACCTGATGCTGCCGGGCGAGGACGGGCTCTCTATCTGCCGTCGTCTGCGTAGCCAGAGTAACCCGATGCCGATCATCATGGTGACCGCGAAGGGTGAAGAAGTTGACCGTATCGTGGGCCTCGAAATCGGCGCGGATGACTACATTCCAAAACCGTTTAACCCGCGTGAACTGCTGGCGCGTATTCGTGCCGTGCTGCGTCGTCAGGCGAACGAGCTGCCTGGCGCACCGTCGCAGGAAGAAGCGGTGATTGCCTTCGGCAAGTTCAAGCTGAACCTCGGTACGCGTGAGATGTTCCGTGAAGACGAGCCAATGCCGCTCACCAGCGGTGAGTTTGCGGTGCTGAAAGCGCTGGTCAGCCACCCGCGTGAGCCGCTTTCCCGTGACAAGCTGATGAACCTGGCGCGTGGTCGCGAATACTCGGCAATGGAACGCTCCATCGACGTGCAGATCTCCCGTCTGCGCCGCATGGTGGAAGAAGATCCGGCGCATCCTCGTTATATTCAGACCGTATGGGGTCTGGGCTACGTGTTCGTTCCGGACGGCTCTAAAGCATGAGGCGAATGCGCTTCTCGCCGCGAAGCTCATTTGCCCGCACCCTGTTACTGATCGTCACCTTGCTGTTCGTCAGCCTGGTGACGACCTACCTGGTGGTTTTGAACTTTGCGATTTTGCCGAGCCTCCAGCAGTTTAATAAGGTCCTGGCATACGAAGTCCGTATGCTGATGACCGATAAACTGCAACTGGAGGACGGCACGCAACTGGTCGTTCCCCCGGCGTTTCGCCGTGAAATCTACCGTGAACTGGGCATTTCGCTCTACTCGAATGAGGCGGCAGAAGACGCGGGTTTGCGCTGGGCGCAGCACTACGAATTTCTTAGCCAGCAGATGGCGCAGCAACTGGGGGGGCCAACGGAAGTCCGCGTTGAGGTCAACAAAAGCTCGCCTGTCGTCTGGCTGAAAACCTGGCTGTCACCCAACATCTGGGTGCGCGTTCCGCTGACGGAAATCCATCAGGGCGACTTCTCGCCGCTGTTCCGCTATACGCTCGCCATTATGCTGCTGGCGATAGGCGGGGCCTGGCTGTTTATCCGTATACAGAACCGACCGCTGGTCGACCTGGAGCACGCTGCGCTGCAGGTCGGTAAAGGCATTATTCCTCCCCCGCTGCGCGAGTATGGCGCCTCGGAAGTGCGTTCTGTGACGCGGGCCTTTAACCACATGGCCGCAGGTGTGAAGCAGCTGGCGGATGACCGTACGCTGCTGATGGCGGGCGTCAGTCATGACCTGCGCACGCCGTTGACGCGTATCCGTCTGGCAACGGAGATGATGGGCGAAGAAGATGGTTATCTCGCCGAGTCCATCAACAAGGACATCGAAGAGTGTAACGCCATCATCGAGCAGTTCATCGACTATCTCCGTACCGGGCAGGAGATGCCGATGGAGATGGCGGATCTGAACGCGGTGCTGGGTGAAGTGGTGGCCGCGGAAAGTGGTTATGAACGTGAAATTGATACTGCCCTTCAGGCCGGTGAAATTCAGGTCCGTATGCACCCGCTCTCCATTAAGCGTGCGGTGGCGAACATGGTGGTCAACGCGGCGCGCTACGGCAACGGCTGGATTAAAGTCAGCAGCGGGTCTGAACTCAACCGCGCCTGGTTCCAGGTGGAAGATGACGGTCCGGGTATTAAGCCCGAGCAGCGTAAGCATCTGTTCCAGCCGTTTGTGCGTGGCGACAGTGCGCGCAGCACCAGTGGTACGGGCTTAGGCCTGGCGATTGTGCAGCGTATTATCGATAACCATAACGGATTGCTGGAGATCGGCACCAGCGAGCGGGGTGGGCTGAGCATTCGCGCCTGGTTACCGGTGCCGGTGACGCGCGGACAGGTGAAAGAGAGTTAAAAAAGGTGGCAAAAGCCACCTTTTTTGTAGGTCGGGTAAGGCGAAGCCGCCACCCGACAACATGCGACCTCTGCGGCCTGATGCCCCCACCCTGGCCCTCTCCCACAGGGAGAGGGAGAAGGGCTACAGCTTCGGTCCCGCACTCACCAGCGCTTCGCCCGCTGGTGTATCGGTATATTTCTCGAAGTTCTCAATAAACAGCTTCGCCAGCGATTCTGCCTTCTCGCGCCACTGTTCCGGCGAACCGTACGTATTGCGCGGGTCGAGGATATGCGTATCCACGCCCGGCAGCGACGTTGGAATGGCCAGGTCAAACATCGGCAGCGTGAAGGTTTCGGCGTTATCGAGAGAACCATCCAGAATGGCGTCGATAATGGCGCGAGTATCCTTGATAGAGATACGTTTGCCAGTCCCGTTCCAGCCGGTGTTCACCAGGTAGGCCTGCGCGCCAGACGCCTGCATGCGTTTCACCAGCACTTCAGCATACTGCGTCGGGTGCAGCGACAGGAATGCTGCGCCGAAGCAGGCGGAGAAGGTTGGGGTTGGCTCCGTCACGCCGCGCTCGGTACCCGCCAGTTTGGCCGTAAACCCAGAGAGGAAGTGGTACTGCGTCTGGCTGGCGGTCAGGCGAGATACCGGAGGCAGCACGCCAAAGGCATCCGCCGTCAGGAAAATCACCTTCGTAGCATGACCCGCTTTTGACACCGGCTTCACGATGTTGTCGATGTGGTAGATCGGGTATGACACGCGCGTGTTTTCGGTTTTCGAGGCGTCGTCAAAGTCGATAGAGCCGTCGGCACGTACGGTGACGTTTTCCAGCAGCGCATCGCGACGGATTGCGTGTAAGATATCCGGCTCAGCCTCTTCTGACAGGCGAATGGTCTTCGCGTAGCAGCCGCCTTCAAAGTTAAACACGCCGTCATCGTCCCAGCCGTGTTCGTCATCGCCAATCAGACGACGTTTCGGGTCGGTGGAGAGGGTGGTTTTCCCTGTGCCGGACAGGCCGAAGAACACCGCCACATCGCCTTTCTCGCCGACGTTCGCCGAGCAGTGCATGGACGCGATGCCGCGCAGTGGCAGCAGGTAGTTCATGACCGAGAACATCCCTTTCTTCATCTCGCCGCCGTACCAGGTACCGCCGATCAGCTGGATACGCTCGGTCAGGTTGAAGGCGACAAAGTTTTCGGAGTTCAGGCCCTGCTCTTTCCACTGCGGGTTAGTGCATTTCGCACCGTTCATTACGATGAAGTCAGGCGTGAAGTCCTGCAGCTCTTCGTCGGTTGGACGAATAAACATGTTCTTCACGAAATGCGCCTGCCAGGCTACTTCGGTAATGAAACGTACGGAGAGACGGGTGTCGGCGTTAGCGCCGCAGAAAGCGTCTACGATAAACAGACGCTTGCCAGAAAGTTGATGGGTGACGAGCCCTTTCAGATGCAGCCAGGTTTCCGGAGAGAGCGGTTTGTTGTCGTTCTTCCCTTTGCCTTTGTCAGCCCACCACAGCGTATCGCGGGTGGTTTCGTCTCGGACGATATACTTATCTTTCGGCGAACGACCGGTAAAAATACCAGTATCGACGGCGATAGCACCAAGATTCGTCAACACACCGCGCTCGTATCCTTCCAGTGCTGGATTGAGCTCTTCCTGATACAGCGTATCGTAGTCGGGGTTGTAGACGACTTCCTGGACGTCGTGAATACCATAAGCCTTGAGATCTTGCGGGGTTAAACCAGTAACACGCATATCACTGCTCCTTAGCCAATATGTACTGCCTGAAATTGTAGGGTTTTTCTGGGGTTGTTAACCGCGACGGGGCTCATAGATTTACGCATCTGGACAAAACCCTTACTAACGGAAAACGCTGCGACTCCAGTCACAGTGCAGGCGGATTATCGCAGGAATCGCTTTTTGGTTGGGGAAAATGTTCCGAAAAGGTTAAAGGCTGGTGATTTTATCGGAGAGAATGTGAATGTAATCGCATACACGTAAGAAAATTACGTAAGAGTTACATACGGAAAACGATTCAGCTTAAGCGAGGTTTTTTGCCCTCACCCTAACCCTCTCCCACTGGGAGAGGGAACTGGATGGGGAGAGGGAAGGGGATTAGTGAACCTGCGGATCCGCCGGGGAGGCGTTGTTGCGGATCTCAGCGATATCCATTGAATTGAACACATAGTGCGTACCGCAGTAGTCACAGTGCATATCAATTTCGCCGTCTTCCGCCATGATGCTGTCGATCTCTTCATCTGGCAGGGTTTTCAGCGCACCCGCGCAGCGTTCGCGAGAACAGGAGCATTTGAACTCCACCGCCTGCGGGTCGTAAACGGTCACTTCTTCTTCGTGGTACAGACGCCACAGCACGTCAGTCGCCGACAGGTTAAACAGCTCTTCTGCTTTGACGGTTTCGGTCAGCGTCGCCAGGTGCTCGAAGTCATTGGTCTGTGCGTCCTGGGCTGGCAGAACTTGCAGCAGCATACCGCCCGCAGCAGGCTGACCATCCACTTCACCGGTGCGGATGAACAGACGCGTCGGCAGCTGTTCAGAACGCATGAAGTAATCTTCCAGGCAGGCTGCCAGGGTATCCCCTTCGAGGCCGACCACGCCCTGATAGCGTTCACCTTCCTCAGGGGAGATGGTGATCACCAGGTAGCCATTCCCCACCAGCGTTTTGAGGTCTGCATTTTCTGGCACATCGCCCTGAACGCGTGCGACGCCGCGCATCTGCTGCTGGTTATTGCCGTTGATCACTGCCAGCGTCATTGGGCCGTCACCCTGCAACTGCACGGTAATATCACCGGCAAATTTCAGCGTCGCGGTCAGCAGGCTGGTGGCAACCAGCAGTTCGCCCAACAGGGTCTTCACCGGCAGCGGGTAATTGTGGTTTTCCAGAATCTGTTTCCAGGTTTCGGATACGGTGACCAGTTCGCCGCGCACGGCGAATTGTTCAAACAGATAGCGGTGTAATTGGTCGTGTTGGGCCATTTTCATCTCTCGTGCGGGTGAGGGTTACTCTGTCTCACCGTGTTTAAATTTCATCAGATCGCGGCGCTCTTTTTTATCCGGCCGCCGGTCCGGGTGGGGCATGGTTAGCGCATTCATTTTGCGCGCCAGCGCGGTCTTCTCGCGTTTCTCAACGCTTTCCGCCGTCTCTTCATAAAGCAGTGCGGCTTCCGATGCGGGCCGACGTTGTTCGGTAATGGCTTTAATCACCACCGTTTTTTCATCGTTGCCCTGGCGTAGCGTTAAGGTGGCGTTCAGCTCAACCAGCTTGCTCGGCTTGCTGCGCTGGCCGTTGTAATGCACTTTACCGCCGTCAACCATCTCGCGGGCAAGGGCGCGCGTTTTATAAAAACGGGCCGCCCACAGCCATTTATCCAGTCTTACCCCGTCAGAGGGTTTTTCTTTCATGGCGTCTCCTTCACGGTCAGTGAGGGGATCATCTGGCGGTAGTCGTTCAGTCCAGGATGTCGCAGATAGCGTTTTTCAGCCAGGCCAGAGTCAGGATTGGTGACGCCCAGACAATAGCGAATGCCAAACGTTGCCGCGGAATCCAGAATGGGCTCGCTGTCGTCAATGAACAGCGTGCGTTCCGGCTGCAAGCCGGTCTCTTCCTTCACCGCATGCCACAACCGCTGATCCTCTTTCGGATAACCAAATGTGTGGGTAGAAAGCAATAAATCAAGGTGCGATGCCAGCCCCGTGTGCTCCAGCTTCACGGCCAGATTATGTGGATGCGCGTTGGTCAGCAAAATACGGCGCTTGCCGCTGGCTTTCAGCGCGTCCAGGAACGGAACCGTATCTTCGCGCAGTACCGCGCGCGGGCCCTGGGCGGTGGTCATGGCACAAATATCCAAACCGAGGCGCTCGCTCCAGTAGTCAAGACAGTACCAGTTTAGCGTATGTTGCACCGCGCTATATTGCGAACGAATGAATGCCTGTGCTTCTGCCGGGGAGATACCCTGCTGTTCGCCGTAGGTTTCCGGTACCAGCTTTTGCCAGAAATAGTTATCAAAGGCGAGATCGAGCAGTGTGCCGTCCATATCCAGCAGAACGGTGTCGACCTGCTGCCAGTCGATATCAAGATGCATAAGGGGGAACTCCAGCCAGAAGAAACGTGCGCGACAGGGTAGCACATCTTGTCGCGCAACGAGGTTATCAGATCAGGCTCTCGGAGGAGGGGATCAGCTTGGGATTAAGGCAATTTTCATAATATTGCTGGATCTCAGCAAGACGGGTGCGCGAGCGTTGATAGCGGCGCAGCGCCATAATACCGTTCCAGACAATGGCGATAAGCATGGCGATCATCAGCAGAGAGGTGCCAATGTATCGCCACAATCCTGCGCTATCCGGCATCCGGTGCAGGCCGATATGACGGGTGCCGTTGGCATCGGTATAAATACTGGTGACAATCCCTTCGGCGCTGAAGGGGGTTTGCATCAGCATCTGCGCCAGACGCTGGAACTGACCCCACTGCTCCTGTGCCGGATAGTCATAAAGCGCCACCTGCGGGTAAGGCTGATCGACCAGGTCGCTGCCCTCATCGCTGACAATCACAAAGCCGCCCGGTGCCGGGCTGTTGAGCGCCTGCGCCGCACGGGTGGTTTCGCGCATCATAAACGGCGATGTCGACGTGGCGACCAGGTTATCCAGCGATTCGGCGCTTACCGGGCGCAGCAGGACGTTGACGCCGTCCAGTCGTCCCGCTTCGGCGCGTTTGACCAGTGAGTCCCAGTCTTTGCTGTTCCCCAGGTTAACCAGCGCGTTTTTGAGGCGTATGCACTCATCCTGCGAGGAACATAAATCCTGGGTTTTGAGAACGATATCGCCAAAGTCATCCAGGAGAACCATGCCTGACTTCTGGATGGCAGAACGGAGCGCAGGGCTGACGCGTGAATCGTCATCCGCTTTCGGGTGCAGCTGGCGGTTAACCGTCTGGGTCAGCGCCGTGGCTTTATTCACCACTTCGGATTCCGGTAATGGCAGCGGCGGCGCGTCGTTCCAGATAATTTGCGAGCAGTCGAACGGCATGAAAGGCGAGCTCTGCCGCGTGTTCCATCCGCCCGGGCTGTGGATATTACACATCCCGGTTCCCTTCAGGCGCAGCGTATCGCCCACCCGTACCCCTGCTTCATCCAGCTGGTTGACGCTGGTCGCTTCGATGGTCTGCGCGCCTTTAATCCACGACAGGGTGAATTTGATGGGCATATCCAGCGGCACGAAAAGCAGCAGCATGATAAACACCAGCGCGGCGCCGCCAGCAATGACCGTGCTACGGAGCCAGTGCTGAAGCGGGAAATTTTTCACTTCATCATGCAGAGACAGGAAGCGTCCCTGACGCACAACGTGGCGGTCAAGGTAGATATCAATATCGGTTTTCTGCCCTAAATCCTGCGCGATCCACGGTTGCCAGTGGCGCGGATAGATAAGGTCGATAATACCGAGCGAAATATTGTTGAGATGCTCCTGATCGTTTTCACCGAAAAGACCCCAGCGCTTTGGTGTGCCGCGCAGGCAGTGGATCTCCCGCAACGAGGTTTTGGCCGGCGGTGCAAAAAGCCCCCACAGTCCGGCAGCCAGAAGCAGCACAGCGCCCCCCGCCAGCCACGGAACAAAGACGTCCGGCGTCAGCAGGCAGACAAAAAAGAGCAGGAAAGCGGCAACGATCAGAATGGCTTCACGGATGCCGTCCGGACGGCTCAGGGCGTATTCTTCATGCGTTTCCTGACGAATGTTCAGCA
Organism: Enterobacter cloacae complex sp. HYC080_NIDB; assembly: GCF_056673325.1. Taxonomy (NCBI): domain Bacteria; kingdom Pseudomonadati; phylum Pseudomonadota; class Gammaproteobacteria; order Enterobacterales; family Enterobacteriaceae; genus Enterobacter; species Enterobacter cloacae complex sp. HYC080_NIDB. The sequence goes on from NZ_CP114212.1 coordinate 381,758, forward strand.
GTTCGATCTGCTCGGTCTCTTCGCCACGAATGGAGGCCTGTGTAGAACTCGCGCGTTCCAGCGCAAAACGCGGAGCTTCGTGAAGATATTCACTCAGGGTATGACCGTTAAGCGAGATAACCAGCGGCAGCGAATCGGTATGAATCAGCTCAACGCTGTTTTCGTCGTTAATGTACTGTTCCCAGGAGGGGGGCAGATGTACCTCGACGGAATCAAGATAGTAGCGCCACTTGTTGGGGTCGTCCGTTGTGATACCGTAGCGAGTAATGGAACGCGTCACGCAGAGCACGGTGTCGCTCTGCGCGTTAAGTTTCAGTGCGACAGGCGCAGCTGTGGCTCCCGTCGGCCCAGGCGATAACTGGGTACGGTTCAGCGTTTCGAGATAGTTTTCAACTGCATCGCGCTCATCTTGCGCGAGTTTACGGGTGGTCGCACCCGCGAAGGCATTTAAAAAAGGCAGCCGGTAACGGCGCTGTGCGCGTCGCCAGTACAGCCACCCTGCAATCAATGCGCTGGCCAGCATAGCAGCGAGAACAATCAAAATGGTGCTCATGCTTTCCCCATCTTACTAATCTTCTTACAGGTGTAATCAGTAGCACCTTTACATTGAATGAGAGTCTGTGGCTGGCTATCGGCAAGTATGGAGTCGAACTTGAGCATTCTGAAGCGCATCCCAGTGACCAGTGATGATAGCAAAGCCTCTTATGGCGCGATATCAGCAAATTCCTGGAAACATTTCAACCTCTTGACATTTGTTTTGAATTGAGGATTGATCCCAGCTACGTTGCATAAATGTAAATAAAGAGCGATTGACATTGCCGAAACCGTGCGGCATATCGCACAATAAAGCCAGTTCACACTGTTAAGACCCCATCAAGATGAGCAAACCACTACAAAAACCCACCATTCTGAATGTTGAAACTGTCGCCAAATCGCGCCTGTTTAATGTTGAAAGTGTGGACCTGGAGTTCAGCAACGGTGTGCGTCGTGTTTATGAACGTATGCGCCCCTCTTCGCGCGAAGCGGTGATGATTGTCCCTATCGTCGACGATCATCTGATTTTGATCCGCGAATACGCCGTGGGAACAGAATCTTACGAACTTGGGTTTTCCAAAGGACTGATCGACCCGGGTGAAACGGTCTTTGAAGCGGCAAACCGTGAGCTGAAAGAAGAGGTGGGTTTTGGCGCGAATGAGCTGTCGTTCCTGAAAAAACTGAGCATGGCGCCATCCTATTTTTCCAGCAAAATGAATATTGTGGTGGCTGAAGATCTCTACCCTGAATCGCTGGAGGGAGATGAGCCGGAACCGCTGCCGCAGGTGCGCTGGCCGCTGGCGCATCTGATGGATCTGCTGGAAGACCCAGACTTTAACGAGGCCCGCAACGTGAGCGCGTTGTTCCTGGTTCGGGAATGGTTGAAGGGGCAGGGGCGGTTGTAGGTCATAAAAAAAGCCGGGTGGCGGCTACGCCTTACCCGGCCTGGGATTCTTTGCCCGGTTTTTACCGGGCATTTTTATGCTTAGAACAGCTCGTGCGTTTCGCCGTTATCAATAATCTCTGTACCCACCTCATGCACCGCCTGCGTGGTTGGCTGCGTGCCTTCGATGAAATACTCGGCGCGGCTATTACCGCCATTAGCGAGCTGTCCGGTGCTACGGTCGATATTGACCGTGACCACACCCGGCGGTGGCGTTAATGGCTGCTCTGGTACGCCTTCAAGAACGGATTTCATGTACGCATCCCACGCCGGTTGTGCGCTTTTCGCGCCGCCTTCGTAGCCGGAAATCTGATCTTTAATCGCGCCGGATGCCGTGGTACGACCTAAGTCACGGCGATGATCGTCGAAACCGATCCACACCGAGGTCACTACGCCCGGACCGTAGCCGGAGAACCATGCATCTTTCGAGCTGTTGGTGGTACCCGTTTTACCGCCGATATCATGGCGCTGTAAATCGCGTCCCGCACGCCAGCCGGTACCTTGCCAGCCTGGTTCACCGAAGATGTTGGTGTTCAGCGCGCTCTTGATCAGGAATGACAGCGGCGTGTTGATCACATGCGGGGCATACTCCTGCGCGCCGGTCTGTGCAACCAGCGACTGGTTAGCCTGCTCCAGCTGTGGCTGCGGTACAACGATATTCGGCTGCTCCTGAGACACGGCAGGGTCTTCCATGTCCTTGTTTTCAAGCACCTCGGATTTCGGTGTATTGCCGTAAATGACAGGGATATCGCACTCAGGGCAGGCAATTTTCGGTTTTGCCTCAAACAGCACGCCGCCCTGATCGTTCTCGATTTTACTGATGAAGAACGGGTCAACCAGGAAGCCACCGTTGGCCATCACCGAGTATCCACGTGCGACCTGAAGCGGGGTAAAGGAAGCGGAGCCTAACGCCAGCGACTCGGTGCGAACGATGTTCTGCGCCGGGAAGCCGAAACGCTGCAGATACTCTGCCGCATAGTCAACGCCCATTGCGCGCATGGCACGTACCATCACCACGTTTTTCGACTGTCCCAGACCCTGACGAAGACGAATAGGGCCGGCATATTCCGCAGGCGAGTTTTTCGGCTGCCAGTCGGAACCGGCACCGGCGTCCCAGCGGGAGATAGGCACGTCGTTAAGGATGCTGGCAAGGGTTAAGCCCTTATCCATCGCCGCAGTGTAGAGGAACGGCTTGATGTTGGAGCCAACCTGACGCAGTGCCTGAGTCGCGCGGTTGAACTTGCTCTGGTTGAAATCGAACCCGCCAACCAGTGCCATGACCGCACCATTCTGTGGGTTGATCGAGACCAGGGCCGAGTTGACGTCAGGGACCTGCGCCAGCCACCAGGCATCGCCCACCTTACGCACCCAGATTTGCTGTCCGGTCTGTACCACGTCGGTGACTTTACGCGGGGTTGGCCCTTGCAGAGTGTCCGAACGGTAAGGTCGTGCCCAACGCATCCCGTCCATACGCAGGGAGACGGAAGTGCCATCCGCCAGGGTCGCAACGGCTTCCTGAGGATTGGCCTGCGTCACGACAGCAGGGAGGAGCGGGCCATAGGTTGGCAGCGCCCTCAGCGTGCTGGTGATTTTTTTGCTGTCCCACGCGCTTTCACCCACTTTCCAGAGCACGTTTGACGGGCCGCGATAGCCGTGACGCATGTCGTAGTCCATCACGTTGTTGCGCACCGCCTCCTGAGCCGCCTGCTGCACTTTGCGAGTGACGGTGGTGTACACGCGATAGCCATCTTCATAGGCCTTGTCGCCATAACGACTCACCATCTCCTGGCGCACCATTTCGGTCAGGTAAGGCGCAGAGAAGGCGATCTCAGGGGCGTGGTAGTTGGCGTCAATGACATCGTTGCGTGCCTGGTCGTACTCGCTCTGGCTGATATAGCCTTCGCTCAGCATACGTGACAGGACGACGTTACGACGCGAGGTGGCGCGATCGAGCGAATAGAGCGGGTTAAACGTAGAAGGCGCTTTAGGCAGACCGGCGATGGTGGCCATTTCGCTTAAGGTGAGTTGATCCACCGGTTTACCGAAATACACCTGTGCCGCAGCCCCCACGCCATAAGCACGGTAGCCCAGGTAGATTTTATTGAGGTACAACTCAAGGATTTCGTCCTTGCTCAGCAACTGCTCAATACGGATCGCCAGGAACACCTCTTTGATCTTACGTATCAGCGTTTTTTCAGGGCTGAGGAAGAAGTTACGCGCCAGCTGCTGCGTAATGGTACTTGCCCCCTGGGAGGCATGACCAGAGAACAACGCAATGCTCGCGGCGCGGAAAATCCCCACCGGATCGACACCGTGGTGCTCGTAAAAACGGCTGTCCTCGGTGGCGATAAAGGCTTTCACCATCACGGGCGGAATTTGGTTTAAGGTCAGCGGGATACGACGCTTCTCGCCATACTGCGCCATCAATTCGCCATCGGCGCTATAGACTTGCATCGGGATCTGGAGCCGCACATCGCGAAGCGTGGCGACATCAGGTAGCTGTGGCTCAATATATTTGTACAAACCGTAAATCGAGCCTGCTCCCAGCAGAATGCAACAGACTGCAAGGATGAATAAATACTTTACGAACTTCACCGGAGATTTCCCATTTGGTTTCACTTGGGCAGTTTCTAAACAATCGCGCGGTAGTATAAAGGCAAGCCTGATTCATTGATATAGCCGTCACGGCGACGGGCGATAAGGAGATCGTGAAGCATGGCTTTCAAAACATGGCAAACGGGCGTTCATATTCAACAGGATAGGGTGCTGATTGCGGCGCTGGCCCGGGAGAGAGGCGGCTGGTGTTTACGCCGCTGGTGGGCATTCACTCTTGCTGAAGGCACGATTCGTGACGGCAAAATTTGCCAGCCGGAACAGCTGGTTAATGCGTTGCGCGACTGGCGAAAGACGCTGCCGCATTATCACCGGGTCTATCTCTCATTCCCAGCCGCGCGCACTCTGCAAAGGTCGCTTCCCCGCCCGGCGGTTGCGCTGCGCGACAGCGAACAGCTCTCATGGCTGGGCGCGTCGCTCTCGCGCGAACTGGAGATGTCCGCAGATACCCTCTGTTTCGATTACACCCAGGATACGTTCAGCAATACGTATCACGTCACTGCCGCACAAAACAAGGAGGTTGAAACGCTGCTGGCGCTGGCGAAAACACTGCATTTGCGGCTGGCGACCATCACCCCGGATGCCAGCGCGCTGGCGAACCTGCTCCCTGCGGTAGCACCGACGCCGTGCGTCGCCTGGCGGGATCAGCATCAATGGCTGTGGGCCATGCGCCACCAGTGGGGACGTCGATACACCACTGAAGCAGAAAACGTCACTGAGCTGGCGGCGCTGCTGGCCCTCAACCCGAACGACATCGCGCTATTTGATACCCAACAGACGCCATGGGAAACCCTGCAACGCTGCCATGCTCCTCTCCCCGAATGCGGAGCTGACTTTACCGTCGCGCTGGCACTGGCTATGAGTGAGGAGCCTGAATGAACGTCACCAATTTCCTGCCCTGGCGTCAGCAGCGTCGCGCGCGATGCCTGCGTTTCTGGGGCGGCATGTTTATCAGCACGTCGCTGCTGATCCTCATGATCGTTTTCAGTCTGCGAATGAATCATCAGGTAACGCTGCGCGCGCTGCGAAGTCAGCTTGTGGGAATCCAGTCCGTGCAGCGTGGCCTTATGTCTCGCCAGAAACTGACCACCGTGACGCAGAAGCCTGCGGGCACGCTGCAACGACACGCATGGCAACCGGTGCTGGAATCACTTTCCCGCGCCATGCCCCCACAGGTCTGGCTGACAGAGCTGCGTTATCAGCCTCCCGCGCTGATGATGATCGGGTATGCCTCCACCCTTCCGGCTCTCTCTGCGCTGCGCAACGGGGTGGGACAACTCGCCGGCTTTACGCCCGGGCCTGAAGGGGAGCTTCGGCAGGATAGCCAGGGGCGCTGGATGTTCACGCTGTACCTGAAAAGCGAGGGGTAGCGCGTGGAGACTTTGTTAGAACGCTGGTGTGATAGCCGCCCCTGGTGTCGGCTGATCTGCATGTGTCTGGGGATTTTCCTTGTGGGACTGGCAGCATGGAGCACGGTGCTTCGGCCAGTTGAGAGGCAGTGTACAGAGCGACAGCAGCAGCTGGTCCAGGAGGTGCGGACTAACGCGTCGCTGTGGCCTTCCGCCAGTAAGACAACGCTTCGTCCGGAAACCCAGACTGCACGGGAGATGATGCCATTTTCGCCGCTCGATTTTCAGGGTGAAGGAACAACGCTCCTGCACTGGAAGCCGTTGCAAAACGGCGGCGAACTGGCGCTGGAATCGGCGTGGCAGGCGATCCCCGCACTCTTTTCCCGGCTGGCACAGCGGGATGTGCAGGTCGCTGCTTATACGATTTCACCCCAAAGTACGGTGTTACGCCTGCGGCTGGAGCTGGAACATGCGAAATAGCGCGAAGGGTCTGCTGGTTTGTTCCGTGCTGTTATTGACCGGCATGCGCGATCCGTTTCGTCCGCCGGATGACCCTTGCGCTACGGGCGAGCTGGCGCAGTGGCACTACCGCGGAATGGTAGCAGGACAGCAGCGACTGGCTATTTTACAGGACGGGCAACAGCGCTGGCATCGTATGAAAATGCGCGATCGTTTTCCGGCGGGCTGGCAGATAACCGCCATCAATGAAACGGAACTGGTCATTGCCGTGGGGGAGACATGTGAACCCGGGCAATGGACGTGGCAACGAGAAGGAAAGGATACAAATGACGTTAAGGATAGTGCTGTTGCTGCTGGCGTTCAGCCACCCGCTGTGGGCCGCCGCGCCAAAGCCGGTCACGCTGGTGGTGGATGATGTTCCTGTGGCCCAGGTGCTCCAGGCACTGGTTACGCAGGAGAACTGTAATCTGGTGATATCGCCCGATGTCAGCGGCACGCTCTCGCTTAATCTGACGGGCGTCCCCTGGCGGCAAGCATTGCAGACGGTCATTGCCAGCGCCGGGCTCGTTTTGCACGAGGAGCGCAGCATTTTTTATGTTCATACCCCGGCATGGCTGCGCGATCGGCGGGAACGTTTAGAGCAGGAGCGGGCGCGTCGACAGCTTGATGCACCGCTGGTCTCGCAAAGCCTCCCTTTTTCATATGCGGATGCCGGGGAACTGCAAAAAGCCGCGGAAAAGCTTCTGAGTCCAAAGGGGAGTGTATCGGTCGACAAACGTACCAACCGCCTGCTGGTCAGAGATAACGCGGCCGCGCTGGAAGCGCTGCAGCAGTGGGCGTTGCAGATGGATATTCCCGTCGAGCAGGTTGAGCTGGCGGCGCACATTGTCACCATTAATGAAAAAAGCCTCCGTGAGCTGGGCGTGAAATGGAATCTCGCTGACGCTACCGAGGCGGGCAGGGTTGGACAGATTACGACGCTTGGCAGCGATCTGTCCGTGGCCAGCGCAACCAGCCATGTGGGGTTTAACATCGGGCGGATTAACGGCAGGCTGCTGGATCTGGAGTTATCTGCGCTGGAACAAAAACAGCAGGTCGATATCATCGCCAGCCCCCGGCTGCTGGCCTCGCATATGCAACCGGCAAGCATCAAGCAGGGCAGTGAGATCCCGTATCAGGTCTCAAGCGGCGAAAGCGGCGCGACCTCGGTGGAGTTTAAAGAGGCAGTACTCGGAATGGAGGTCACGCCGGTGGTATTGCCCGGTGGACGCGTGCGACTGAAATTACACATCAGTGAAAACATGCCGGGACAGGTGTTGCAGCAGGCTGACGGTGAAACGCTGGCCATCGACAAGCAGGAGATAGAAACCCAGGTGGAGGTCAAAAGTGGAGAAACGCTGGCGCTGGGCGGGATTTTCTCGCAAAAGAATAAAACCGGCAGTGACGGCGTACCCGGGCTTAGCCGCATCCCCTGGCTGGGACAACTTTTTCGCCATGATGGAAAAGACAATGAACGGCGTGAGTTAGTGGTGTTTATTACACCACGTCTGGTGGCTATTCACTGACGGGTAACGATCCCCGCAATGATTTTGCATTCAGTTTGTTGCAGATGTTTGACGTGGGGCATGAATTAGCATACAAGGAGTACCGATTTGAGTTGGACTTACGTCTTATTACCTTATGCGACCGGCGTGGTGATTTAATCAGTTGCCAAACAAGCCGGAGTATTGAGATAATTTTTAGTCTGACTCTCGCTCTATTGCATATGAGGTTTCAGTTCATGTCCTGCTACGCCGGGTGTCTGCGAAGCGGGGATTACCATTAACGAATAGTCTTAGTAGTACCGATAAAATGGCAGAGAAACGCAATATCTTTCTGGTTGGGCCTATGGGTGCCGGCAAAAGCACTATTGGGCGTCAGTTAGCTCAACAACTCAATATGGAATTTTACGATTCTGATCAAGAGATTGAGAAACGAACCGGAGCTGATGTGGGCTGGGTTTTCGATGTAGAAGGCGAAGAAGGTTTCCGTGACCGAGAAGAAAAAGTGATCAACGAACTCACGGAAAAACAGGGCATCGTACTGGCAACAGGCGGCGGCTCTGTGAAATCTCGCGAAACCCGCAACCGTCTCTCCGCCCGTGGCGTAGTGGTCTATCTTGAGACGACCATTGAGAAACAGCTGGCACGTACGCAGCGCGATAAAAAGCGCCCGCTGCTGCAGGTTGAAACGCCACCTCGCGAAGTTCTGGAAGCGTTGGCCGATGAACGCAATCCGCTGTACGAAGAGATTGCCGATGTGACCATTCGCACTGACGATCAGAGCGCTAAAGTGGTTGCAAACCAGATTATTCATATGCTGGAAAGCAACTGATTCTGGCTTTATATACACTCGCCTGCGGGTAAAGCATTAAAGGTGGATGTCGCGTCATGGAGAGGATTACAGTTACTCTCGGGGAACGTAGTTACCCTATCACCATCGCGGCTGGTTTGTTTAACGACCCAGCTTCCTTTTTACCACTAAAAGCGGGTGATCAGGCGATGCTGGTCACCAATGAGACGCTGGCTCCGCTTTATCTCGACCGCGTACGCCACCTGCTTGAGCAGGCAGGCGTTAAAGTCGACAGTGTGATTCTGCCCGATGGCGAGCAGTATAAAAGCCTGACGGTACTGGATACCGTCTTTACCGCATTGCTGCAAAAACCGCATGGTCGCGATACAACACTGCTTGCCCTGGGCGGCGGTGTTGTGGGCGATCTGACCGGCTTTGCGGCCGCAAGTTATCAACGTGGCGTTCGTTTTATTCAAATCCCGACCACGTTGCTGTCACAGGTCGACTCCTCTGTCGGCGGCAAAACCGCAGTCAACCATCCGCTCGGCAAAAACATGATTGGCGCGTTCTACCAACCCGCATCGGTCGTGGTGGATCTCGACTGTCTGAAAACCCTGCCGACGCGCGAGCTGGCTTCGGGTCTGGCTGAAGTGATCAAATACGGCATTATTCTGGATGGCGAGTTCTTTAACTGGCTGGAAGAGAATATGGATGCGTTGTTGCGCCTGGATGAAGCAAAACTGGCATACTGCATTCGTCGTTGTTGTGAACTGAAAGCAGAAGTTGTCGCCGCAGACGAGCGTGAAACCGGCTTACGTGCTTTACTGAATCTTGGGCATACGTTTGGTCACGCCATTGAAGCCGAAATGGGTTACGGCAACTGGTTGCACGGTGAAGCCGTCGCAGCCGGAATGGTCATGGCAGCCCGCACCTCTGAACGTCTGGGTCAGTTTAAACCGGAAGAGACGGCACGTATCATTGCGCTGCTTGAACGTGCAGGTTTGCCGGTAACCGGGCCGCAGGAGATGTCGGCGCAAGCGTATTTACCCCACATGATGCGCGATAAAAAAGTATTGGCAGGTGAGATGCGTCTTGTACTCCCGCTTGCAATAGGGAAGAGTGAAGTGCGCGGCGGAGTGTCGCACGATGTCGTTCTTGGCGCTATCGCTGATTGTCAGCAGGCGTAACAACTAGAAAGGTCAGGCCACTTTTACCGGTGGTCGTTTAGCTTCAGGCGAAATGCAAAGACGTAGGCATAAGCCTTTGAGTGGGGTGTTAAATGGATGAATTCAAACCAGAAGACGAGCTGAAACCCGATCCCAGCGATCGTCGTACTGGTCGTTCTCGTCAATCTTCAGAACGTGATAACGAGCCGCAGATCAACTTTGACGATGTTGAACTGGATGCAGACGATCGTCGCCCTTCGCGTAGCCGCAACGCGCGTGATGAGCGAGAAGAAGAGGATTATGAGTCCGAAGAAGATTCAATGGACGAACAGCCTGTAGAGCGTCGCCCGCGTAAACGTAAAAAAGCCGCTGCGCAGAAACCGGCTTCCCGCCAGTATATTATGATGGGCCTTGGCGTTTTGGTGCTTGTGCTGCTGATTGTTGGCATTGGCTCCGCGCTGAAAGCACCGTCAACGAACTCAACCGAGCAGACGGCTTCTACTGAGAAGAGCATTAATCTTTCCGGTAACGATGCGACGGATCAGGCGAACGGTGCGCAGCCAGCGCCGGGCACCACTTCCGCTGAGCAGACTGCCAGCAACACCACGACGCCGCAGGATGTTTCCCTGCCGCCTGTGTCATCAACCCCAGCTCAAGGCCAGGCTCCCGTTACGCCTGAAGGCCAGCAGCGTGTAGAAGTTCAGGGAGACCTGAACAATGCACTGACGCAGCCACAGAACCAGCAGCAGGTTGATAACGTTGTGGTGAACTCTACGCTGCCAACTGAACCTGCAACCGTTGCGCCGATTCGCGGTGGTAACGCTCAGCCGCAAACTGCGGCGACGGAAACCAAGCCGCGTCAGACGCAAACGGCGACACGTCCTGAACGTAAGCAGGCGGTGATTGAGCCTAAGCGTGAAACCAAACCTCAGGCCGTAGTCAAAGCGCCTGAAGTGAAAGCCGCACCGACACAGCCGAAACACACGGCTACAGCTGCCGTGAACGAGCCGGCCAAAGCGCCAGTCACGCAGACTGCACCGAAAGCGACGGCGACCACAACGGCACCGGCGGCCACCACTGCGCCTGCCGCGACGGCTTCCAGCACGACAGCAGGCAAAACCGCAGGCAACGTCAGCTCGCTGAAATCTGCGCCATCCAGCAACTACACGCTGCAGTTGAGCAGTTCGTCTAACTATGACAACCTCAACGGTTGGGCGAAGAAATCAAATCTGAAAAACTATGTGGTTTATCAGACGACCCGAAACGGTCAACCGTGGTATGTGTTGGTTAGCGGGGTTTATGCATCCAAAGATGAAGCGAAACGTGCCGTGGCGTCGCTGCCTGCAGATGTTCAGGCTAAAAACCCATGGGCGAAGCCGATTCATCAGGTTCAGGCCGATCTGAAGTAATGTTTAAAGCGCAGGATGCTGTCGGAGCTTTCTCCACAGCCGGAGAAGGTGTAATCAGTTAGTCAGCATGAAAAAAAATCGCGCTTTTCTGAAATGGGCAGGGGGGAAATACCCCCTGCTCGATGATATTAAAAAGCACCTGCCAAAAGGCGAGTGTCTTATCGAGCCCTTCGTGGGTGCAGGATCGGTGTTCCTGAACACCGATTTTTCTCGTTATATCCTCGCGGATATCAACAGCGACCTTATCAGCCTCTATAACATCGTCAAACTGCGTACCGATGAGTATGTGGAAGAGGCGCGTAAGCTGTTTACGCCTGAGAACAACAACCCTGACGTCTACTATCGGTTCCGCACGGAGTTTAATCAGAGCCAGGATCCGTTCCGCCGCGCTCTGTTGTTCCTCTATCTCAACCGTCATGGTTACAACGGCCTGTGCCGGTATAATCTGCGTGGTGAATTCAACGTGCCGTTTGGTCGTTATAAGCGCCCGTACTTCCCGCAGGACGAGTTATATCACTTTGCTGCAAAAGCGCAGAATGCAGAGTTCCACTGTCTCTCCTATGAGGAGTGTATGGAACTGGCGGGCGTAAATTCGGTGGTTTACTGTGACCCTCCGTACGCCCCGCTGTCGGCGACGGCGAATTTCACCGCCTACCATACCAACAGCTTCAGCCCGGCCGAACAGGCGCGTCTGGCGGAGATGGCGGAAAAGCTGGTCAGCAAAAGAATTCCGGTGTTAATTTCGAATCACGATACGCCTGATACGCGCGAATGGTATAAAGCCGCGAAGCATTTTCAGGTTAAAGTGCGGCGTAGCATTAGCAGCAACGGCGGCACACGTAAAAAGGTGGACGAACTCCTGGCTCTTTATCGCCCCTGAGCCGTTTTGCCCGCCGGTAAACACATTTCAAGGAGATGCGGATGAAACAGTTTTTGATTGCTCCCTCAATTCTGTCGGCCGATTTTGCCCGCCTGGGTGAAGACACGGCTAAAGCTCTCGCGGCTGGCGCAGATGTCGTCCATTTCGACGTTATGGATAACCACTATGTCCCCAACCTGACGATTGGCCCAATGGTGCTCAAGGCGCTGCGTAACTACGGCATCACCGCGCCGATCGACGTTCACCTGATGGTGAAGCCGGTCGACCGAATCGTGCCAGACTTCGCCGCGGCGGGGGCCAGCATTATCACTTTCCATCCGGAAGCCTCTGAACATGTGGACCGCACCCTGCAGCTGATCAAAGAGAATGGCTGTAAGGCGGGTCTGGTGTTTAACCCGGCCACGCCGTTGAGCTATCTCGATCATGTCATGGATAAACTGGACGTCATTTTGCTGATGTCTGTTAACCCGGGCTTTGGCGGTCAGTCGTTCATCCCTCATACGCTGGACAAGCTGCGCGAAGTGCGCCGTCGTATTGATGAGTCAGGCTACGATATTCGCCTGGAAGTGGACGGCGGTGTGAAAGTGAATAACATTGGTGAAATTGCGGCAGCGGGCGCGGATATGTTCGTTGCCGGGTCGGCCATTTTCGACCAACCGGATTACAAAAAAGTCATTGATGAAATGCGCCACGAGCTGGCGAAGGTAAGTCATGGATAAATTGCAGGCAATTCGGGGTGTAGCGTTCGACCTCGACGGCACGCTGGTTGACAGCGCGCCGGGCTTAACGAGCGCCGTGGATCAGGCGCTGTATGCCCTTGAACTGCCCGTTGCGGGCGAAGAACGTGTTGTGACGTGGATTGGCAACGGTGCCGATGTGCTGATGGAGCGCGCGTTAACGTGGGCTCGTCAGGAGCGCGCGTCGCAGCGTTCCGCGCAGGGCAAACCGAGCGTCGATCACGCGGATATCCCTCAGGATGAGCAGCTGCGTATTCTGCGCAAACTGTTCAATCGTTTCTATGAAGAGACCGTTGAAGAGGGGAGTTTTCTCTTCCCGGACGTCCAGGAAACCCTGAGCGCGCTGCATGCCAAAGGCATCCCGCTTGGGTTGGTGACCAATAAACCCACGCCGTTTGTTGCCCCTCTTCTCGACGCGCTGGATATCGCGAAATATTTCTCCGTGATTGTGGGCGGCGATGATGTGCAAAACAAAAAGCCGCATCCGGAACCGCTGTTGCTGGTGGCAGGAAAATTATCCTTAACACCTGCGGAGCTGCTCTTTGTCGGGGATTCCCGCAATGATATTCTGGCTGCCCGCGCGGCAGGATGTCCTTCCGTCGGATTGACCTATGGCTACAACTACGGTGAGGCCATTACGCTGAGTGAGCCGGATGTTGTGTTCGACCACTTCAAAGATTTGTTGCCCGCACTCGGGCTTTCGCACAGTGAACATCAGGAATTGAATAATGACTAAGCCCATCGTATTTAGTGGCGCACAGCCGTCAGGTGAATTGACCATTGGTAACTACATGGGTGCGTTGCGTCAGTGGGTCAGCATGCAGGATGACTACCATTGCATTTACTGCATCGTGGACCTTCATGCCATCACTGCGCGTCAGGATCCTGAGAAGCTGCGCAAAGCCACCCTGGACACCCTCGCCCTCTATCTGGCCTGCGGCATCGATCCTGAGAAGAGCACCATTTTCGTTCAGTCACATGTACCAGAGCACGCACAGCTGGGCTGGGCGCTGAACTGCTACACCTACTTCGGTGAACTGAGCCGCATGACCCAGTTTAAGGATAAATCCGCACGCTATTCTGAAAACATCAACGCCGGTCTGTTTGACTATCCGGTGCTGATGGCGGCTGACATTCTGCTGTACCAGACCAACCAGGTTCCTGTCGGTGAAGACCAGAAACAGCACCTGGAGCTGAGCCGCGATATCGCCCAGCGCTTCAACGCGCTTTATGGCGAGGTGTTTAAAGTACCAGAGCCGTTTATTCCGAAATCGGGCGCACGCGTCATGTCGCTGCTGGAACCGACCAAGAAGATGTCCAAGTCAGACGATAACCGCAACAACGTTATTGGCCTGCTGGAAGATCCGAAATCCGTGGTTAAAAAGCTTAAGCGTGCGGTGACCGACTCCGACGAGCCGCCAGTGGTGCGCTACGACGTGCAGAATAAAGCGGGCGTTTCCAACCTGCTGGATATTCTCTCCGGTGTCACCGGCCAGAGCATTTCAGAGCTGGAACAGCACTTCGAAGGCAAGATGTACGGCCACCTGAAAGGTGAAGTGGCAGACGCCGTTTCCGGCATGTTGACCGAGTTGCAGGAGCGTTATCACCGCTACCGTAACGACGAAGCTTTCCTGCAGAAGGTGATGAAAGACGGCGCGGAAAAAGCCAGCGCGCGCGCGTCAGAAACCCTCAAAGCGGTGTATGAAGCGATTGGGTTTGTTGGTAAACCATAGGTAAAAGCAAAACGGTAACCACGTTACCGTTTTTAGGGTTTGTTCCCTCTCTCTGTGGGAGAGGGTCAGGGTGAGGGCATCAGGCCGCACTTCCCAAAACTAAAAAACCGGGTAATCCCGGTTTTTTTACGCCTGAAAACGGCTTACTGCTGTGCCGCCTGTCCGCAACCACCGATGATCTTCGAAATTGAGATCGCCGGGTGCAGCAGATAATCGTAGCTGCAGTTATTTTTGGTGTTTTGAACGTGACCGGTACAGGCCGTCAGGGTCGATAACAGGCCAACCAGAACGGCGGCTTTTGCCAGCTTGAACATACGCATTCCTTGTCTAAAAAATTGGATGTAATACGAGGGAATAAATGGAAAAGTTCCACTATGCGGGCGGTATGTTAGCGGTAGCCGTTAGAGGGGAGTAGTCCGCTTAAGGACTACTCGAAGAAGGAAAAATATGTGTCAGTGATTCGAGAACCAGTTCAGCTTATCGCGTAATTCAACCACGCGACCCACCACAATCAACGCCGGACTTTCAACCTGCTGCGCCAGCTCGCCGAGTTGAGTCAGCACACCATCGACCACACGCTGCGTAATGGCGGTACCGTTTTCCACCAGCGCAACGGGCATATCTGCCTCCATGCCGTGCTCCAGCAGTTTCGCCTGAATGGTGGCGGCCTGATTTAGCCCCATGTAGAAGACCAGCGTCTGCTTTTCAGCGGCCAGGTTATGCCAGTCCAGTTCGCTGCCGGTTTTGAGGTGGCCCGTCACCAGACGCACGCTCTGCGCGTAATCGCGGTGGGTTAGCGGGATGCCGGAGTAGGCTGAGCAGCCGGACGCCGCCGTAATCCCTGGCACCACGGAGAACGGAATACCTGCGTTGCACAGGGTTTCCAGCTCTTCGCCGCCGCGACCAAAGATAAACGGATCGCCGCCTTTCAGACGCACCACGCGCTTACCTTTCTGCGCCTCGCGCAGCAGGATCTGGTTAATCTCTTCCTGCGGTACGCAGTGGTAGCCCGCGCGCTTGCCGACGAAGACGCGATCGGCGTCGCGACGCACCAGGTTCATGATGTCATCGGAGACCAGGCGGTCGTAGACCACGATATCCGCCTGCTGGATCTGTTGCAGGCCTTTCAGCGTCAGTAAGCCTGCATCGCCAGGACCCGCGCCGACCAGCACCACTTCTCCACGGTGATCCAGCGGTTCGTTCAGTAACTGTTCGGTCGTCTCTTCCACCGCTTTTGTGTCCTGGTTCGCCAGCGACTGCGCCAGCCTGTCGTTCACAAAGAACTTTTCCCAGAAGCGACGACGCTCCCCTACGGTCGCGAAGGTTTGCTTCACGCGGGAACGAAGTTGTCCGGCATAGTGGGCAATCTGACCAAGATGCTGCGGCAGCACGGCTTCCAGTTTTTCCCGCAGCAGGCGGGCGAGAACAGGAGAGCGTCCACCGGATGACACCGCAATCATCAGCGGTGAGCGGTCGATAATCGACGGCATGATAAAGCTGGCTTCTTTCGGCGCATCTACCACGTTGCAGAAGATACGCCGCGCTTCGCAGGCATCGCTGACGCGCTGATTCACGGCATCGTCATCCGTTGCGGCAATGGTCAGCCAGCAGGTATCCAGCAGGGATTCATCAAACTCTCCTTGTACCCGCGTGAGCATCCCTTCCTGGGCCCAGACGTCAAACTGCGGGGTAAAGGTGAGAGCATTCACGGTCAGTCGGGCCCCCGCTTCCAGCAGCAGGCGCGCCTTGCGCTCAGCCACATCGCCGCCGCCTACAAGCAGGCAGTCGCGATGGCGTAATTGACAAAAAATCGGCAGGTGGTCCACGACGATACCTCACAGCATTCAAGGAGGGGGGTAAGCATTGACGTCAGGATAACAGCAGGAATCGCCGAAAATATACGGTTTTTCCTGCCGTTACCCATAAGGGGTCATAAGCCTTTCCTATTGAAAAGGCGGGGGGTTACGCTTTGAGCTGCACCTTGCCGTCCTTCACGCGGACGTCATAGTGCTTCACGGAGACGCTTTCATCTTCCATGCAGCGTCCGTCGGTTAAACGGAAACGCTGCTTTTTCAGCGGGCTGGCGACCCACAGTTCACCCTGGTGCTCGGCAATCAGGCCACGGGAGAGCACGCTGGCCTCGAAGAACGGGTCGATATTGCTGATGGCAAAAACCTGTTCATCGTGACGGGGACGGAAAATCGCGACCTGCTCGTTACCCAGCAGCGCACACACGCCGGTGGCGGGCAGAATGTCGTTAATCTCGCAAATGTTTACCCACTGGCTCATGCGTTTTCCTCCACCAGCGTGACTGGAATGCGTTCATACGGTGTTGCCGGGCGATGCTGCTCGCGCTCTGGCACCACCTGCACGTTCGGGTCGCGCTGGGTGCTGTTGATAAAGTGTTTGAAGCGTGTCTGCGCCGCAGGGGTATTCACGGTTTCGGTCCACTCGCAGATCACTGCCTCGCGCAGGCGAGCCATCTCTGCTTCCAGATGCTCGTTCAGGCCCAGCTTGTCGTCGATGATCACCGCTTTCAGATAATCAATGCCGCCTTCCAGGTTATCCAGCCAGGACGCTGTACGGGTCAGCTTATCGGCGGTACGGATGTAGAACATCATGAAGCGGTCGAGGTACTTAATCAGCGTGTCGTGGTCAAGATCCGCTGCCAGCAGGTCTGCATGGCGTGGTTTCATCCCGCCGTTACCGCAGACGTACAGGTTCCAGCCTTTTTCGGTGGCAATAATACCCACGTCTTTACCCTGCGCTTCGGCACATTCACGGGTACAGCCGGAGACGCCGAACTTCATTTTGTGCGGGGTACGGATGCCTTTGTAGCGGTTTTCCAGCTCCACGCCGAAGCCGACGCTGTCGCCCACGCCGTAGCGGCACCAGGTGCTGCCCACGCAGGTTTTCGCCATACGCAGCGCTTTGGCATACGCGTGGCCGGTTTCAAAGCCTGCTTCAATCAGCTGGCGCCAGATTTCTGGCAGGTCGTCTTTCTGCGCCCCAAACAGCCCGATACGTTGTGAACCGGTAATTTTGGTGTACAGGTTAAATTCGCGGGCGATCCGGCCCACCGCGACCAGCCCTTCCGGCGTGATTTCGCCACCGGCGGAACGTGGAATGACGGAGTAGGTGCCATCTTTCTGAATGTTCGCCAGGAAGTTGTCATTGGTATCCTGCAGCGGCGTGTGCTCGGGTTTGAGCACGTATTCATTCCAGCAGGAGGCCAGCAGAGAGCCGACGGTCGGTTTACACACTTCACAGCCGTAACCCTGGCCGTGTTTCGCCAGCAGTTCGTCGAAGGACTTAATGCCTTCCACACGGATCAGGTGATAAAGCTCCTGGCGAGAGTAAGCAAAGTGCTCGCACAGGTTGTTGTTCACTTCGATGCCCTGTTTCGCCAGCTCGGCGTTCAGCACCTGAGTTACCAGTGGAATACATCCGCCACAGCCGGTACCGGCTTTGGTTTCGGCTTTCAGCGCGGCAACGGTATGGCAGCCCTTGTTGATGGCAGAGATCAGCATGCCTTTGGTGACGTCGAAGCAGGAGCAAATCTGCGCGCTGTCCGGCAGTTTATCCACGCCGATGGACGGTTTACCGCTGGAGGCGTGCGCCGGGAGGATCAGCGCGTCCGGGTTTTCCGGCAGCTCGATGGCGTTGAGCACCAGCTGGAGCAGGTTACCGAAGTCGCTGGTATCGCCTACCAGTACTGCGCCGAGCAGGGTTTTATTGTCCTTACTGACGATAAGACGTTTGTAGACTTCTTTGCTTTCGTCGAGATAGACGTAGCTGCGAGCGCCAGGCGTGCGACCGTGCGCATCGCCGATACCGCCCACGTCCACGCCCAGCAGCTTCAGCTTGGCGCTCATATCCGCGCCCGTGAAGGCGTTTTCGCTGCCGAGAATATGATCCACGGCGACCTGCGCCATTTTGTAGCCTGGCGCCACGAGACCGTATACGCGGTTATTCCAGCTGGCGCATTCGCCAATCGCGTAGATATCCGGGTCGGAGGTCTGGCAGGTATCGTTAATCATGATCCCGCCGCGCTGCGCGACGGCCAGACCGCACTGGGTTGCAAGCTTGTCGCGTGGACGAATACCGGTGGAGAAGACGATAAAGTCTACTTCCAGCTCGCTGCCGTCAGCAAAGCGCATGGTTTTACGTGCTTCGGTGCCTTCCTGCACGATCTCTTTGGTGTTCTTGCTGGTGTGAACTTTCACGCCCATGCTTTCGATTTTGCGGCGAAGCTGGTCGCCACCCATGTGGTCGAGCTGTTCGGCCATCAGCATCGGGGCAAATTCGATGACGTGGGTTTCTACGCCGAGGTTTTTCAGCGCGCCCGCGGCTTCTAAGCCCAGCAGACCGCCGCCGACAACGGCGCCGCGCTTGCTGCGGCGTGCGCAGGATTCAATGGCGTTGAGGTCTTCAATCGTACGGTAAACGAAGCAATCCTGAGTTTCAGAACCTTTAATAGGCGGGATCCACGGATACGAGCCTGTCGCCATGATCAGCTTGTCGTAAAAAACCGTACGCCCGGCGCTGGAGTGGATCACTTTTTCCTGACGGTTGATGGTGATGGCGCGTTCGCCCACCAGCACTTTTACGCCATGCTTCTCATAGAAACCTTCACGCACTAAAGAGAGCTCTTCGGCGGTATGATGGGAGAAGTAGGAAGACAAGTGCACACGGTCGTACGCCTTGCGGGGTTCTTCACAGAACACGGTAATATCGAACTGGTCGGCACCGGCTTTATCGAGAAGATCCTCAATAAAGCGATGGCCGACCATGCCGTTACCGATGATAGCGAGTCTGACTTTGCTCATTTTTGCCTCGATTTCTTTTCTATTACTGCCTACCTTAACGATTCAGCAGGGGCGCTTATTGATGTAAATCAAATACGTCTTCGCCTACTCCTTAGGTGGTATGCGGCTGATTTGTCAGGATTTTTATAAGTTATGGAAATCGCAGGCTTTTCGGGGGCGTCGATTTTGTGTACAAAGCAATGGCGTATTTTTGAACAAAAATATGCTTAAACAACGTTGCGTTGATCAGGGGATAAGAAATGTCTACAACACCGCTTTGGCTTGTTCAGAATGTTCGCTTACCGGGCCGGGAAGGACTATGGCAACTCGCCATTGAGAACGGGCGATTTGGTGACATCACCCCAATGGACGACACCCGCGCTGAAAGTTATGAAGTGTTGAACGCGCGCGGTGGGCTGGCGATCCCACCGTTTATCGAGCCGCATATCCATCTTGATACCACCCAGACGGCAGGCGAGCCGAACTGGAATCAGTCGGGCACGCTCTTTGAGGGCATTGAACGCTGGGCGGAGCGCAAAGCGTTACTCAGCCATGACGACGTCAAAGCGCGCGCCTGGAAAACGCTGAAGTGGCAAATCGCCAACGGCATTCAGTTTGTCCGTACCCATGTGGATGTCTCCGACCCGACGCTCACCGCCCTGAAGGCCATGCTGGAGGTGAAGCAGGAGGTGGCCCCGTGGGTGACGCTGCAAATCGTCGCGTTCCCCCAGGAGGGTATTCTCTCTTACCCGAACGGCGCGGCGCTGCTGGAAGAGGCGTTAAAACTGGGTGCCGACGTGGTGGGGGCGATCCCGCACTTCGAATTCACCCGCGAGTATGGCGTCCAGTCGCTGCATATTGCTTTTGCACTGGCGAAGAAATATGACCGTCCGCTGGATATCCATTGCGATGAAATTGACGACGAACAGTCGCGGTTTGTCGAGACGGTGGCTACCCTGGCCTACGAGGCCGGCATCGGTCCGCGCGTGACCGCCAGCCATACTACCGCCATGCACTCCTACAACGGTGCGTACACCTCGCGCCTGTTCCGCCTGTTGAAGATGTCGGGGATTAACTTCGTCGCTAACCCGCTGGTCAATATCCACCTGCAGGGGCGTTTTGACGACTATCCTAAGCGCCGCGGCATCACGCGCGTGAAGGAACTCCAGGAAGCAGGCATTAACGTCTGCTTTGGTCATGACGATGTTTTTGACCCCTGGTACCCGCTGGGAACCGGCAATATGCTCCAGGTGCTGCACATGGGGTTACACGTCTGCCAGATGATGGGCTATCCGCAAATCGACAGCGGCCTGGATCTGATCACCCATAACAGCGCCCGTACCTTTGGCCTGAGCGATTACGGTATTGCCACGGGCAATCCGGCGAATCTGGTGATTTTGCCTGCGGAAAGCGGGTTTGAAGCGGTGCGCTGTCAGGTGCCGGTGCGCTGGTCGATTCGTCAGGGGCGGGTGATTGCCACGACGCAGCTGGCGCAGACGTGGATCCAGATGGATATCGGGGGTGAAGAGGTCAGCTTTGCCAGAAACAGCCCCTCTGCGTAGCGCAAAGGGGCGTGAAGGTTAGTGAGACGCTACCGCGTTGTGCTGGCGGTGGCGAGTCACGAAGCCCAGCACGAAGCACATGATGAACACCACGGCATACAGACCGTTAGCGGTGTGCAGCGCCGCCAGCGGGCCGCTGTGGGCAACGATCGGCCCCGTCACCACAAAGGTGAGCATGGTGCCGATGGTACCGCAGGTCAGCACGAAGTTAACCAGCTTCGGCGAAGCTACTTTGGTCTGCAGGGAGCCCAGCGTGATGATAGAGGTGTAAATCGCGCTGGAGAAGAAGCCCAGGGTCATAATGAACCACGGCATATTGTCCGGAGAACCGTTGATGAACAGATACATCAGCACGGTTGCCAGGCCCGCCAGCACCGTCAGGATGCGCTGCAGGTCGAAGAAGCGCAGGATGAAGCTAAACGCCCACATGCCGAACATGTAAGACATCCAGAAATCGCTTACCAGTTTACCCGCGTCGTTCAGGCTCATGCCCAGGCCTTTCGCGTATTCCGGTACCCAGGAGATAAAGCCCAGCTGGCCCAGGATATAGCACAGGGCGGCGATGGAGAGGAACAGTACGCCGATGCCCCATTTCTCTTTCGCGACGGGTTCTGCGGCGGTTTGCGCTTTTTTGCCCAGAACCGGGAATTCACAGCCGAAGGTCAGAATAAAGATTGCTACGTAAACCAGACCGATACAGACATAGACCCAGTACCACTCAATGCTGCGTGCCAGCAGAACGGCGGCCACCATCGGGAAAATCATCCCGGCCATGCTGAAGAAGGAGTCGGTGAACAGCAGGCGCGCGCCGCGCTGACGGCCTTCATACATATGGGTAATCAGGAACGTACCGATCGACATGGTGATCCCGCTGACCAGGCCGAGCACGAACATGGCGGCGGAGAACAACGCGATGCTGTGACTCAGCATCAGACCCGCCACGGCGGCGACCATCAGCACAAAACCAAAACGCAACTGCGTCTTCAGCGGCACGATTTCCATCAGCCAGGCATTCAGGAAGATAGAGATGAGGATACCGGCGTTGAGGAAGGTAAAGGTGTTACTCATACTGGAGACGGGCAGCTGGAAGTAGTCTGCGATATTCCCCATCACCATCCCGGTGACGATCACCAACGCGCCGGTCAGGGCGTAGGAGAAGAAGCTGATCCATGTGAGCTTGATGCGATTGCTGTTAGTCATGTCTGGCCTGTTCAAAAAAGAAAAGCGCCCGGAAGGCGCTGAGAGCGGGCAGATTTTAGACATTAAAGTGATCCATTCATACCTTTTCAAAGAAATTTAAACTTCATTGCAGTTTTTTATGTGATCTCTATCACATAAAAAGACGCCATAACCAATCGTTTGCGTGGTTACAACTGTTTCAATTTCGTAAAATTAGGTAAAAGGCTGGTCTCCGTTCATACTGCTCTTTAGAATCAAGCCATTCGCTTTTTATACTGCGCTTTGTTAAGGAATTCTCATGCTCAAATCAACACTGGCGGCTGTCGCAGCTGTGTTTGCTCTTTCTGCCGTTTCCCCTGCTGCGCTGGCAGCCAAAGGGGACCCTCACGTTCTGCTGACCACCTCTGCCGGGAATATTGAGCTGGAACTGAATAGCCAGAAAGCTCCGGTTTCCGTGAAAAACTTCCTCGACTATGTGAACAGTGGTTTTTATAACAACACCACTTTCCACCGCGTGATCCCTGGCTTCATGATTCAGGGCGGTGGTTTCAACGAGCAGATGCAGCAGAAGCAGCCGAACCCGCCGATCAAAAACGAAGCGGACAACGGCTTGCTGAACAAGCGCGGCACGATTTCCATGGCGCGTACGGCGGATAAAGACAGCGCCACCAGCCAGTTCTTCCTCAACGTGGCGGATAACGCCTTCCTCGACCACGGCCAGCGCGACTTCGGTTACGCGGTCTTCGGTAAAATTGTGAAAGGGATGGACGTGGCGGATAAGATTTCTCAGGTTCCTACTCATGACGTCGGCCCGTACCAGAATGTGCCGTCCAAACCGGTCGTGATCCTCTCCGCAAAAGTACTGCCGTAACCCTCTTTGACACGGGCGGCGCTCGCCCGTGTAATGCCCCCTCCCTGCGAAAGCGCGTTTTGCTGCTTATACTTGTGGCAAACGGACTATTCAGGGAGGCGTTAAGTGAAAAAACTCACCGACAAGCAAAAATCCCGTATTTGGGAGCAGCAGCGTAACGTCAATCTTCAGGCCAGTTGTCTCCTTGAAAAAGGTCATGGTCCTTCAGAACCCATATTGAGACGCTGGAGCTCGGGCCTTCCGCGCCCGGTTTACCCCATCTTTGCCTTATTCACCGCCATCTGTATCGCAAAGAGCTGAAGCGGGCGGGCGAATACCGTACCGACGATATTTTTAAAGGTGACATTCCTTTCTGCCACTTCGAGTACATCGAGAAGATGGGCAATGAATTGATGGCGGACCTGGAAAGCGAAAAGTATCTGGTGGGTCTTCAGAAAGAAACCTTTGTGAACAGAGTTAGTCACTACTACTGTGAAATCAATATGCTGCATCCTTTTATGAGCGGCAATGGTATTGCCCAACGGGTCTTCTTTGAGCAGTTGGCCATTCATGCCGGGTATATGCTGGACTGGCGGGGTATCGATCCCGAGCAGTGGGTGGCGGCGAACCGAAGCGGCGCCACGGGCGATTTGACTGCGCTGAACGCTGTCTTTGCCAAAGTAGTGAGCGAAGCGCGGGAATCTGAGTAGAATAGGGCGGCATTTTTTTCGGGAGCCGCCATGATTCTGCTGATTGATAACTACGATTCCTTCACCTGGAACCTTTACCAGTATTTTTGTGAGCTGGGAGCTGAGGTGGTTGTCCGCCGTAACGATGACGTGACTCTGACCGATATTGCGACGCTGGCTCCGCAGAAAATTGTGATTTCACCCGGCCCCTGCACGCCGTCGGAATCGGGCGTGTCTCTGGATGTTATCCGGCACTATGCTGGCAAGCTGCCCATTCTGGGCGTCTGCCTGGGCCATCAGGCCATTGCCCAGGTATTCGGCGCCACCATCGTGCGTGCCGCGAAAGTGATGCACGGAAAAACGTCGCCGGTCACGCATACCAGTACCGGGGTATTCACGGGGCTCAATAATCCCTTAACCGTGACGCGCTACCATTCGCTGATGATTGACCCGCCGACGCTGCCAGACTGCTTTGAGGTGACCGCCTGGAGCGATACGCAGGAGATCATGGGGATTCGCCACCGCGAGTGGGATCTTGAGGGCGTGCAATTCCATCCGGAAAGTATCCTTAGCGAGCAAGGGCATGACCTGCTGGCTAATTTCTTCCATCGCTGAATATCTGTTGCCTTGCTGTGATTTTTTATGCATATTTTGTGATTATATTTTCACAATCAATGTGACATAAAATGGATGGGCATGACATGGCAACTGAACAACCAGCAATTACCCGCGCAACATTCGATGAAGTGATTCTGCCGATTTATGCACCGACTGAGTTTATCCCGGTTAAGGGGAAAGGCAGCCGCGTCTGGGATCAGCAGGGAAAAGAGTATGTGGATTTCGCGGGCGGTATTGCGGTCACGGCGCTGGGTCATTGCCATCCTGCGCTGGTGGAGGCGCTGAAAACCCAGGGCGAAACCCTGTGGCACACCAGTAACGTATTCACCAACGAGCCGGCGCTGCGTCTGGGCCGCAAAATCATTGATGCCACGTTTGCCGAGCGTGTGCTGTTTATGAACTCCGGCACCGAAGCCAACGAAACCGCCTTTAAGCTGGCGCGTTATTACGCGACGACACGTCACAGCCCGTACAAAACCAAAATCATCGCCTTCCACAACGCCTTCCACGGGCGCTCGTTCTTTACCGTCTCCGTCGGCGGCCAGCCGAAGTATTCCGACGGCTTTGGCCCAAAACCGGCCGACATCATCCATGTGCCGTTTAACGATCTGCATGCGGTGAAAGCGGTGATGGACGACCACACCTGTGCGGTAGTCGTGGAGCCAATTCAGGGCGAAGGCGGCGTGACGGCGGCCACCCCGGAATTCCTGCAAGGGCTGCGCGCGCTGTGTGATGAGCATCAGGCGCTGCTGGTGTTTGATGAAGTGCAGTGCGGAATGGGACGTACCGGCGATCTGTTCGCTTATATGCACTACGGCGTGACGCCGGATATTTTGACCAGTGCCAAAGCGCTCGGCGGTGGTTTCCCGGTGAGTGCGGTGCTGACGACTCAGGAGATCGCCTCTGCGTTTCATGTCGGTTCGCACGGCTCAACCTATGGCGGTAACCCGCTGGCGAGCGCCGTGGCGGGTGCGGCATTTGATACCATCAATACCCCGGAAGTGCTGAACGGCGTGAATGCGAAGCGTGAGCTGTTCGTAAAACATCTGCAAAAGATCAATGACCAGTATGATGTGTTCAGCGAAATCCGTGGCATGGGTCTGCTGATGGGTGCCGAGCTCACGCCACAGTACAAAGGCCGCGCCCGCGATTTTCTGCATGCTGCCGCCCACGAAGGGGTAATGGTGCTGAATGCGGGGCCAGACGTGATGCGTTTCGCACCTTCGCTGGTGGTGGAAGAGAAAGACATTGAAGACGGGTTAACCCGCTTTGCCGTAGCGGTCGCGAAGATCGTTAAAGGCTAATACTCGGTTCGTTTTAACCGGCGCGTTAACCAAATGCCATGATGAGGACGCTGACGCCATGCCACCGACGAAATGGTGTGCATGGTGTTCAGGTGGCCCAGCACGCGCTGCAAATGCTGCTCCAGGGTGCTCATCGGCCCGTGGGTCAGCGTTTCCGGCGCTTCCAGAATGTTCGAATCCCCCGACTCACCCGGCGCGTCATACTCCAGACGCTGCTGACACCTCTGCAGGGCGATTTCACACGACTGCAAATAACGCTGCGCCAGATCCGGCGTCAGCATCGTGTGCTCGCGCGCCAGGGTGGTCATGGCGTTAATATGCTCGACGATAAACTGGCTATGCGTGACCCAGAGCTTCATGTCCGCCAGATAGTGCGCGTTAAAGCCTGGCTCCTGCATCGCCTGGTTGAGCGAGTTAAACAGGGCGTTGTGCGCCTGATTAACTTTCATCCGCTGATACGCCAGCGGGGAGGGCTGCGGGTCGTCGCTCAGGATCAGACGAATGGCCTGCTGGTCAGCCTCCAGCGCGTCGTGGGCGTTCTGGCGCAGCAATCCGCTTTGCCACTGCGGCCACAGCCAGACCATGCCACCAAAGGCGATCAGGCAGCCAATCAGCGTATCGATCAGGCGGGCAACGATAAACTGTTCCCCGTTTAGCGTAAGCAGCTGAAGGGTATATACCGCCGTCACCGTAAAGCCCACCATCGCCCAGCCGTAGTTTTTGCGGATAATCAGGTAACTCACCAGCGTAATCACCAGCATCCCTGCCAGGGTATACCCCTCGGGAACGTGGAAGTGTAGCGTTACGCCCGCAATAATCAGCCCCGCCATCGTGCCGCCTGCCCGATGCAGAATACGTACCCGCGTGGCGCCGTAGCCGTTCTGGGTGACAAACAGCACGGTCATTAAGATCCAGTACGGTTTCGGCAGATGCAGCGCCATGCCCATCAGACTGGCGATACTGAGCATAACGCTAATCCGCGCGGCATTGCGCAGGGCAGAAGACTTAAGAGAGAGATAGCTTCTGAGTGCTGGCAGGAGCGGCAGACGTTTTTGCTTATCCGCCATCAGGTCGCGGGGATACAGCGGGCGCTGGGTGCGCAGCACGCGGGCAATGCGGCTGAAGTGCCAGGCGGCAAACTGGCCGACCGGGTTATCCGGATGCTGACGAGCAATTTTCTCCAGCGCGCCGAGCTGTTTATCCATGTTAAAGCGCGTGGGGTAGCGGTGATAGAGAATGTCGTCCGCCAGCACCCGCAGGCGCGTGGAGACGGTCTGCGCATTCCAGCGGATCACCGCCTCGGCGTGGCTGCGCTCGACCAGCTTTTGCACCTCTTGTGGGTGATGAAGGCTCACGGAGATATGCTCCTGCAGATCCAGCCCCACCTGGAAAGTACGCAGCAGGCGTTTATATTCGTGATTCTTGTTGGCGGCGAGCATATGCAACTGCTGATAGCATTGGCTTATCAGATCCACCACCTTTTGCTGGCGCGTCAGCAGCGGCGGTAAGGATTTTTCCGGGTCGGTATGCTGGGTCAGCAAGGTGTATTTGGCTTCGCAGTAATCTGCAAGCTGCACATACAACAGGCTCAGAGATTCACGCAGCGGCTGTTCCCGCCACAGCCAGAACCAGAACCAGTTAAACAGCCCGTACCACAGCGTGCCGAGGGCGTAGATCAGCAGCGGCTCCCACACCGGCATATTCCCGGCGAGGCTCAGGGTGAAGATGGCGGCAATCAGTGAAGCGGGAAGCAGGCGGGCGTGCAGGGAACTGATTTCTGCTGTAACACCGAGGCTCATCGCCAGTACGGTCAGGATCAGCGGCAGCGGAATATCGCGCGCCAGTAAAAGCTGCACGGCGAGGCTACAGCCAGCAAACAGCGAACCGCCAACGATCAGGCGTTTGAAAAAGCGTTTATGCGGCGTGTCCAGACCTGCGATGTTGCAGCAGGCGGGAACGAGAGAAAACAGCAGACCCTGCTGGAGATGTCCCAGAATCAGGCCCACGGCCACAGGAAGGCACAACACCAGCGTTTGTCGCAGTGCGTAATTAACTTCCGGGTGATAGATCAGCCTGCGCCACATGGGGAATAGAGACAAAAACGGCGTGACACCTTGCGATGGCACGCCGTTTGAGCGGAATTAACGCGTTCCGTAGACCACGATGGTTTTACCGTGGGCAGAGATCAGGTTCTGATCTTCCAGCATTTTCAGGATACGACCCACCGTTTCGCGGGAGCAACCGACGATCTGACCAATTTCCTGACGGGTAATTTTAATTTGCATGCCGTCCGGGTGGGTCATGGCGTCTGGCTGTTTCGCCAGGTTCAGCAGGGTCTGCGCGATACGACCGGTGACGTCCAGGAAGGCGAGGTTACCCACTTTCTCGGATGTGACCTGCAGACGACGCGCCATCTGGGAAGAAAGACGCATCAGGATGTCAGGGTTTACCTGAATCAACTGACGGAATTTCTTGTAAGAAATTTCAGCCACTTCACATGCTGTCTTTGCACGAACCCAGGCGCTACGTTCCTGGCCTTCTTCAAACAGGCCCAGTTCACCGATAAAATCGCCCTGGTTCAGATAAGAAAGGATCATCTCTTTCCCTTCCTCATCTTTGATCAGCACTGCCACCGAGCCTTTGACGATGTAATACAACGTTTCCGCTTTTTCACCCTGGTGAATCAGCGTGCTCTTCGATGGGTACTTATGAATGTGGCAATGAGACAAGAACCATTCGAGAGTCGGGTCTGTTTGCGGTTTGCCAAGCACCATGCGCTGTTATCCTCTGTTATAAGCTGTCACCAGAGTCATCAGATGCATCCGGACTCTGGGGTTGCAATCGAATTCTTACCCATACCCTGGGAAGTCGGCTGTCGTAACGTTTCGCAGCCAGTAAAGTTTGATGTCCTCTGCATACATGTGTAACGTCAATGTATTACTGTAGCATCCTGAGTGTTTTAGCATAGCTTTCGCCGCGTGTCTCCTGGTGTCTCGCTTCAGCATGATGCAGGTCGCCTTCCGTTGCGAGAAATGTAACGCACGCGTAATCTGTCACCGAAAATGCAACGTTGGAGTTAAAGAATATGCAAGCGCGCGTGAAATGGGTTGAAGGTTTAACGTTCCTGGGCGAATCCGCGTCAGGGCACCAGATTTTGATGGACGGTAACTCCGGCGATAAAGCCCCCAGCCCAATGGAAATGGTGCTGATGGCGGCGGGTGGATGCAGCGCGATTGACGTGGTGTCGATTCTGCAAAAAGGTCGTCATGACGTGACGGATTGCGAGGTTAAACTCACCTCAGAACGTCGCGAAGAGGCGCCACGCCTGTTCACCCACATTAATCTGCACTTTGTGGTCACCGGTAAAGCGCTTAAAGACGCGGCGGTTTCGCGTGCGGTGGATCTGTCTGCGGAAAAATACTGCTCTGTGGCGTTAATGCTGGAGAAAGCGGTAAAAATCACGCATTCGTATGAAGTGATCGAGGCTTAATCTTTTGGCGGGTGGCGCTTCGCTGACCCGCCCTACAAAAGCATGAACGTAGGCCCGGTAAGCGCAGCGCCACCGGGCAGAACAACTCACGCAATCTGCTTCCCTTCCATCAACCGCTCCACCAGCGGCGTCATGATGAGCTCCATCGCCAGCCCCATTTTTCCGCCTGGTACCACTAACGTATTCATGTGCGAAATAAACGAGCCCTGCAGCATCGCCAGCAGCCAGGGATAATCAATGCCTTCGAGATTGCGGAAGTGGATCACCACAAAGCTCTCGTCCAGCGACGGGATGGTTTTCGCCGCGAACGGGTTAGAGGTGTCCACCGTCGGCACGCGCTGGAAGTTAATGTGCGTGCGGGAGAACTGTGGCGTGAGGTAGTTGATGTAGTCTTCCATGGAGCGCACCACCGAATCCATCACCGCTTCGCGCGAATGGCCGCGCTCGCTCATGTCGCGCGTCAGCTTCTGGATCCACTCCAGGTTCACGATAGGCACCACGCCAACCAGCAGATCCACATGACGCGCCACGTCATGCTGTGGGGTGACTACGCCGCCGTGTAATCCCTCATAAAACAGCACATCGGTGGGTTCCGGCAGCGGCTGCCAGGGGGTAAAGGTGCCCGGCACCTGATTCCACGGCACAGCTTCATCATAGGTATGCAGATACTTACGCGATTGCCCTTTGCCGCTCTGACCGTACTCCAGGAAGGTTTGCTCAAGGAGGCCAAAGTCATTGGCTTCGGGACCGAAATAGCTGATGTGTTTACCCAGATCGCGCGCCTTACGGATCGCCATGTCCATTTCAGGTCGCGTATAGCGGTGAAAACTGTCGCCTTCGACCTCCGCCGCCCGGAGATTCAGTTGGGCGAAAATCTTACGAAACGCGAGGCTGGTGGTGGTCGTTCCCGCACCACTCGACCCCGTAACGGCAATAATGGGATGTCTGGCAGACATAGCAACTCCCTGACTGAAAAGGTTGGAAGGTCAGCCGTGAAACGCGTTGCGGGGCATGATATTGACCGTCTCATGCAGTTCTGACCACACCAGCACCACGTCGCCGCTTTTCAGCTGGCGTTTTACATCGTTGACCTTCTGCTCGAGTGAGCGTTCATGTTCACCATAATCGGTGCCTTCACGTAATACAAAGCTTTCAATCAGATTATCGAGCGTTTCGGGAGACAGATCCTGCCAGGGGATGATCATTTTGCACCGTCCAGATAAGGAGTAAGCCAGTCAGGAATACGCGCCTCCAGCCACATTTTCGGGCGGCGCAGCGTCCCGCCAATAAATCCAACGTGGCCGCCATGTTCAGTCAACTGATAGTGAACATTGTCGGGAAGGAATTCCTGCGCGGGAATAGAGTGATGATCCATAAACGGGTCATCTTTGGCGTGAATAATCAGCGTCGGCTGGGTGATTTTGCTGAGCAACGGCATGGCGCTGCACTGACGGTAATAGTCGATCGCATCGGCGAAGCCGTGAATTTTTGCGGTGATCAGATCGTCGAATTCACGAATGCGGCGCACCTTTTTCAACTGGCGCAGGCTGACCGGCAGGGTATCCGGGTAAGCCTTCAGCTTACGTGCGGCGTTGGCTTTCAGCAGGTTGAGCAGATAGCGCTGATAGACGCGGGAAAACCCTTTATCCATATGGTAGCTGCACTGCTCCAGCATAAACGGCGCGGAGACAATCACTGCGGCATTGAGCGGTACGCTGTCGCCCTCTTTGGCCAGCAGGCAGGCGAGCATATTTCCGCCCAGCGAATACCCCACGGCCGCCGTTGGCACGGTGCCATAGTTTTCCCGCAGCCAGTGTAAAAACCAGGTTCCGTCTTCGGTTTCACCCGAGTGATAGATGCGTTTCTGTCGATTTGGCTCGCCGCTGCAGCCACGAAAATGCATCACCACCCCGAGCCAGCCGCGCGCTTTTGCTGCCTCAATCAATCCATGCGCATAAGGGCTGTGCAGACTCCCTTCCAGACCATGAAAAACCACCAGACGCGGCTTATGACGTGCCTGCTCGGGGTCTTCGCTCCAGGCGAGATCCAGAAAATCACCGTCTGGCAGGTCAAGCCGCTGCCAGTGCGGCGTGAACTGAACCTTACGGCGGATCAGCCGTGGCAGCATGGTCTGCAAATGGCAGTTGGACACACCGCGCATGGGCACGAACTCGGTGCTGTCTTCGGCTGCAATGTCGAAGTCTGTTGGAATGATTTGGGTCATAAGCGCGATGCTGATTCTTGTCGGAAATTAACGATACTTTCCGAATTGTACCCCGTTTAGCCTGGTTTTCCGAAACATGAACTGATCCCGATCACAAATCTTTACCGTGATTATTACTCTCAGGCTAATGATTCCGCTCTACGCTTAATTGATGCCTTTCCCACCAGAGCGCACACTTTACTCAACGTTAAGCAAATCAAAATGATTAGCTGAATCAGGAGGTTAATAATGTTATCTGGGCAAACACCCACCCGGCAATGGAACACGCGACGCAGCGAAAAAGCGCGTCGTCTGGCGTCCGTACCGGTGCAGGGCAAGGTACTGCCAACCGGCGATCTTGTCGCCATGCTGGAAAAACTGATCGCCCCTGGCGATAAGGTCGTTCTGGAAGGTAACAACCAGAAGCAGGCCGATTTCCTTTCACGCTCGCTGGCTGAAGTGAACCCGCAAATTGTCCACGATCTGCATATGATCATGCCGAGCGTCGGCCGTAGCGAGCATCTGGATATCTTTGAGAAAGGCATCGCCCGCAAGCTGGACTTCTCCTTCTCCGGGACGCAGAGCCTGCGAATCTCCCAGCTGCTGGAAGATGGTCAGCTCGAAATCGGCGCTATCCATACCTATATCGAGCTCTATTCACGCCTCTACGTCGACCTCTCGCCCAACGTGGCGTTGATTGCGGGGTTTAAAGCAGACCGCAAAGGCAACCTCTACACCGGGGCGAGCACCGAAGATACTCCGGCACTGGTGGAAGCCGCGGCCTTCCACGACGGGATTGTGATTGCGCAGGTGAATGAACTGGTGGACGACGAATGCGACCTGCCGCGCGTCGATATTCCGGGCTCCTGGATTGACTATGTTGTCGTTGCCGACAAGCCATTCTTTATCGAACCGCTGTTTACCCGTGATCCGCGACTGATCAAACAGGAACACATCCTGATGGCGATGATGGCGATTAAGGGCATCTACGCGGAACATCAGGTGCAGTCCCTCAACCACGGGATCGGTTTTAACACCGCAGCGATTGAACTGCTGCTGCCGACCTACGGCGAACAGCTCGGCCTGAAGGGCAAAATCTGTAAGCACTGGACCCTGAACCCGCACCCAACGCTGATCCCGGCAATTGAAAGCGGCTGGGTGGAAAGCGTGCACTGCTTCGGCGGCGAGCTGGGGATGGAAGAGTACATCCGCGCCCGTCCGGACATCTTCTTTACCGGTGCCGACGGCTCCATGCGTTCCAACCGTGCGTTCTGTCAGCTGGCCGGTCAGTATGCGGTCGATATGTTTATCGGCTCAACTCTGCAGGTTGATGGTTACGCCAACTCCTCAACGGTGACACGCGGTCGTCTTTCCGGCTTCGGCGGTGCGCCAAACATGGGGCACGACCCACATGGTCGTCGCCACGCTACACCGGCCTGGCTGAACATGATCACCGAACCTGACCCGATGCAGCGCGGTAAAAAACTGGTCGTGCAGATGGTGGAAACCTTCCAGGCGGGCGTAAAGCCGACCTTTGTGGAAAAGCTTGATGCTGTTGACGTGGCAAAAGCGTCCGGGATGCCTCTGGCGCCGGTCATGATATACGGCGACGACGTGACGCACGTGCTGACGGAAGAGGGGATTGCTTACCTCTATCGCGCCAAAGATCTTGAGGAGCGTCGTGCCATGGTCGCCGCTGTGGCGGGGATTACCGATATCGGCCTGGGCGTGGATGCTAAACGCGTGGCGGAACTGCGCCAGAGCGGCAAGGTTGTTTATCCGGAAGATATGGGTATTCGCCGCACCGACGCCACCCGCTCTCTGCTGGCGGCGGGCAGCGTGTCAGACCTCGTTGAATGGTCCGGCGGTCTGTACAACCCACCTGCGAAATTCCGGAGCTGGTAATGAAACTTCTGCCCCAGATTCAGGTTGAAGGCGGTGCCGAATGGCTGGCGCGAACCGCCACGCAGTGTCTGATTGACGAAGCACGATTAAGCCCGAAACCCGGTCTGGTGGACAGTCGGGGGAACGGTGCGCACCACGATTTATCCCTTGCGCTGATGGAGCGCTCCGCGCGCAGCCTGACCCCGACGTTTCAGGCGCTGGCGCAGCAAAGCTGGCTGCGTCCGGCAGATATTGCGCTTCGGCAAACCGTTGGCCGTCTTGGTCGCGAAGGCGAGCAGCAGATGATGGCTGCAACGTGTGGCGTAAACACCCATCGCGGCGCGATTTGGGCGCTGGGGTTGCTGGTCAGCGCGGTGGCGATGCTGGGCGGGGAAGCCAGGGCGCACGACGTCGCCCGCACTGCCGCGCAGCTGGCGAAACTCCCTGACGAGGCGGCGCCGAAAGTGTTCAGCAAAGGCCTTCGCGCCACGCACCGCTACCGCGTACCGGGTGCACGCGAAGAGGCTCAGCAGGCGTTCCCGCACATTATGCAGCGCGCGTTGCCGCAGCTTCGCCTGAGCCGTCTCAACGGCAGCAGTGAAACGCACGCCAGGCTTGACGCGCTGATGGCGATCATGACGTCGCTTACCGACACCTGCGTGCTGTCGCGCGCCGGGCTGGAGGGGCTGGACGCCATGCAGGACGGTGCCCGTGCGGTACTGAACGCCGGAGGTTGTGCAACGGCTGCAGGCCAGCAGGCGCTGGCTAACTTAGACCGTCAGATGCTGGCGCTAAACGCCTCCCCAGGCGGCGCTGCTGACCTGCTTGCTGCCACGCTGTTTCTCGATCGCGTCGAAACGCCTTATTCAAAGCATTAAGAGGATGTTATGGAAAAAATCACATTGACCGTGCCAGCCAGCCGCGCGTTAAGCGGCAGGGCCCTGGCAGGGGTAGTCGGTTCCGGGGATATGGAGGTGCTCTTCACCGCCGAACCGGGCCAGACGTTAACCATTGATATCACCACCTCCGTCGACAACAGCCGGGGTCGCTGGGAGGCACTGTTCAACCGCCTGCAAACGGTCAGTAGCCTGCCAGCAGGAAAACTGACCATTCATGATTTCGGCGCGACGCCGGGCGTGGCTCGCATTCGTATCGAACAGGTTTTTGAGGGGGTGAGCCATGCGTGATGACAGCAGCTTTATCGAATTGAAAGCACGCCAGCGTGCGCAGGCCCTGCTCGATGAGGGTAGCTATCGCGAACTGCTGGATCCGTTTGAAGGCATTATCTCTCCGTGGCTTGGGCCACAGGGCATTGTTCCGCAGGCGGACGACGGCATGGTGGTGGCGAAAGGCACGATCAACGGTCAGCCAGCCGTTGTGGTCGCCATTGAAGGTGCGTTCCAGGGCGGCAGCATGGGTGAAGTGTCCGGTGCCAAAATGGCGGCGGCGCTGGAGCTGGCGGCAGAAGATAACCGCAACGGCATTCCGACTCAGGCTGTGCTGTGCCTCGAAACCGGCGGCGTTCGTCTGCAGGAGGCGAACCTGGGTCTGGCCGCCATTGCCGATATCCACGCGGCGATTGTTGACCTGCGTCGTTACACGCCCGTTATCGGGATTGTCGCAGGGACCGTGGGCTGCTTCGGTGGGATGTCCATCGCGGCGGCGCTGTGCAGCTACCTGATTGTGACCCGCGAAGCGCGTCTCGGACTGAACGGTCCGCAGGTCATCGAGCAGGAAGCGGGGATTGAAGAGTACGACTCCCGTGACCGTCCGTTTATCTGGAGCATGACCGGTGGCGAAGTGCGCTATCAAAGCGGGCTGGTTGACGCGCTGGTCGGTGACGGTATCAACGCGGTGAAAGCGGCGATGAACGACGCGATTGCCAGGGGCGTACCCGCGAAACACCGCACCGATAACTACGACGATTACCTGAACCGTCTGACGAATTTCGACACCCGCAAACAGGCCGATGCCGAACAAATTAACGCGCTTTTTGCCCGGGAGGTGAAATGATGACTAACGCAATAAGCCGTGGCGAACTCTGGATGACTCTGCTCGCGCCGAATGTAAAACGTGTGGAAGGGCTTTGCCCGTCCGTGCAGGCGGCAGACGGCGAACTGAACGGTGAAGCGGTGCGTTTTGTTGCCGTGGTACCGGATGCCCACAACCATTTCCCGCGCGCGGCGAAAGGGGAAGTCGGTCTGCTGGAGGGCTGGACGCTGGCGAAAGTGGTGAGCGAAACCGTGGCCGAGGATGCCAGTAAGTCCGTGAAGCGTCCGATTGTGGCGGTGATTGACGTCCCAAGCCAGGCCTATGGCCGTCGCGAAGAGGCGTTTGGTATCCACCAGGCGCTGGCGGGGGCAGCCGCCGCGTATGCCAACGCGCGCCTGGCCGGTCATCCGGTGATTGGGCTTATCGTCGGTAAAGCGATGTCCGGCGCATTTCTGGCGCATGGCTACCAGGCTAACCGCCTGATTGCTTTCAACGATAAAGGGGTGCTGATCCACGCGATGGGTAAAGAGTCTGCGGCGCGCATTACGTTGCGAACCGTCGACGCGCTGGAAAAACTGGCGGCCACCATTCCGCCGATGGCCTATGACATCAGCAACTACGCCACCCTGGGGCTGCTTTCAAACCTGCTGGACATCAGCAACCCGGATGCCCCCTCCGATAACGATCTGGCGCAGGTGAAAACCACCCTGCAACAGGCCATCAGTGACGCTCGTCAGGACACCACGTTGAACAATCGTCTGGGTGCTGACAACCGCCGCAGCTCTGCCCTCGTACGCGAACGCATGCGGGCAAGCTGGTAAGTAAAAAGAGACCTGCCAGATGCACGACCCCGCGGACGTAACCGTTACGTCCGCGCGGGAACCTGCATCCTGAAAATAATAATCATCGCGCCAGTGCTTAAACTTTTTTACTACAGGTGAATTATGACTTACGTAATTGTTCATGCTCTTGCACCGATTTTCGTCATCATGCTGCTGGGATTCTGGGCCGGTAAGGCAAAGATGGTCGATAACAAAAACGTTTCCCTGCTTAATATTTTCGTGATGGATTTTGCACTGCCTGCCGCGCTGTTCAGCGCCACCGTGCAAACGCCGTGGACCGGCATTGTGGCCCAGTCGCCGCTGATTCTGGTACTGACCCTGGCGATGTGGATAACCTATGCGGCCATCTACTTCCTCGCCACCGGCGTCTTTAAAAAATCGCCGCAGGATGCCGCCGTGCTGACGCTGACCGTCGCCCTGCCAAACTATGCGGCGCTCGGCCTGCCTATTCTGGGCAGCGTGCTGGGTGAAGGTTCATCGACATCACTGTCTGTTGCGGTCTCCATCGCCTGCGGTTCGGTGCTGATGACCCCGTTCTGCCTGCTCATTCTGGAACGTGAAAAAGCGCGCACCGAAGGGAATAACTCTGGCTCAACGCTCTCCATGCTGCCGGTGCTGATGTGGCGTTCGATTAAAAAACCGATCGTGATGGGCCCGCTGCTGGGTGTCATTTTGTCCGCCATCGGTATCAAAATGCCGGAACTGGTGCTGGCGGCGATTAAACCGCTGGGGCTGTCCGCGACCGCTGCAGCGCTGTTCCTGACCGGGGTGATCCTCTCTGCCCGTAAGCTGCAGATCAACACCATGGTGATCACGTCAACTATCGCCAAGCTACTGATTCAGCCTGCGATTGCCTGGGGTATCGTTTTACTCTTTGGTCTGCACGGTTCCGTGGCGATCACCGCTATCCTGATGATTGCGCTTTCTGCGGGCTTCTTCGGTGTGGTGTTCGGTAACCGCTTTGGCGTGCAGTCTCCGGATGCGGAAGCAGTACTGCTGTTAAGCTCCGTACTGTGTATCCTGTCGCTGCCGCTGTTTATCTCGCTGACCTCAGGAATGTAATCATGACCATAACATTACGCCCCCACGACCTCATCTGGCTTACCGCGCGAGACGCGCTGGAAGGCATCACCGACGACTGGGTGGAGGCGGCCTGGCATACCGGTTTGCCGGTCGTAGTGCGGCGTGATGTTGATAACGCTGGCCGTATTCCCGTTGGCGTGCGCGGCCTGCGCCGCGACCAGCGGGCGGCCGGATGGGTGAAACCAGAACACGTAACGCGTGTGGTGTCACCCGAATCACTGAGCGTAACGGCGGATCTGCTACGCTCGCCCTTTGTGACGCAGCCACCGGTACAGGTGGCGCTACAACTTTCTCAGCAGCTGTGGCCATGGTCGTGGGGCATTACCGGCAGCACTGGCTATGCGCTGGCGACCGGTATTCCGGTTATCCACGCCGACAGCGATCTCGACCTGTTGATCCGCGCCCCTCAGCCGATTTCCCCTGATGCGTTTACCGCATGGCAGTCGCAGCTCGGCCATGCATTGTGCCGGGCGGATACGCAGGTCGATACACCCGAAGGGGGATTCGCGCTGGCGGAGTGGCTGCGCGACGGCAAAACGCTGCTGAAAACCCGCCGCGGACCGCGTCTGGTAACGGACCCGTGGCGCAGGGAGGAGTAATGAAAATACTGTTTACCTTTCCGGGGCAGGGCACGCAGCATGAAGGTATGCTGCATAACCTGCCGGGAACGGCGCTGGCTCAGGCGCGTAAGGTGCTGGGAAGCGAAGTCGATACGCTGGACAGTGCAGCCTCGTTACGCCACACCCGCGCGGTTCAACTTTGTCTGTTGATTTCAGGCGTGGCCTGGGCACGCGAGCTTGAACGGCGCGGTGTGACGCCGGACATTGTGAGCGGTTTGTCGATTGGCGCGTACCCGGCAGCAGTGATGGCTGGCGCACTGGAATTTACCGACGCCCTTAAGCTGGTTGCATTGCGCGGCGATCTGATGGAGCAGGCGTATCCGCACGGCTATGGCCTGACGGCGATTATGGGGTTGACCCTGTCGCAGGTGGAACAGCTTATCGAAGGCACGGGCACGTATATCGCGAACCTGAACGCCGAAACGCAGATCGTGATTGCCGGCTCCGATGAAGGGATGGCGCAGGTAGCCGAGCGGGCGCTGGCGAAAGGGGCGAGCAAGGCCAAACGGCTGGCGGTCAGCGTGCCGTCGCACTGCGCACTGCTGGCGGACCCGGCGCAGAAGCTGGCGGCAGCGTTTGAATCGGTCACGCTTTCACGCCCACGCTGCGCGTATCTGAGCGGCAGTACCGGACGCGTGCTCTGGCAGCCGGAAAAAATTACCGACGATCTGGCGATGAACATGGCGCGTACCGTGCGCTGGCAGGAGGCGGTGATATCCGCGAATGAACGCGATGCGCGGCTGGCAATCGAGATGCCGCCCGGCGGCGTGCTGACCTGCTTAACGCGACAGGCGGCGTGGGAAGGGGAATCCATTTCGCTGGAACGCAGCGGGGTGGATGTGGCGGTGCATCTGGCGGGGCGGCTTCGAGCGTAGGTTTTTCGCCCGGTGGCGGCTGCGCCTTACCGGGCCTACAATCCGGGAGTAGGCTCGGTAAGCGTAGCGCCACCGGGCAATAACATCAGGCACCTTCCTGAAGGCTGCGCGCATACATCCGCCCTTCGGCGGCCAGTGCGCGCAGGCTCGGATCCTGCTCGCGGTTGCGGGCAAAGACAATCGCAATCAGCTGCTGCATCTGGTACGGTTCCGCCAGCTTCAATAGCTGCACCGAGTTCTCATACACTTTCTTCATCCTCCCCGGCATCAGCGTAAAACCGACGCCCGCCTGCACCAGGCTCAACATAGAGAAAATGTCATTCACGCGCGTGACGATTTCCGGCTCGAATCCGGCGATGTGGAACGCTTCCTGGAACCCGGCGTAGGTGGCGAACCCTTCTGCCAGCGCGACAAATTTCTGGTGTTCGTAATCACGAAGATCCGCTGGCCCATGGGCGTTCAGCGTGGCGGACGCGGGCGCGGCAAGGAAAATGTCGTCGTGAAACAGGGGCAGTACTTCGAGGCTGTTACGGTCGATATCGCTTTCGGAGATGGAGATCAATATGGCGTCCAGCGACCCTTCGTCCAGCATGTGTAGCAACGTGTCGTTAGAGCCCATCGTCAGATCCATCTCCAGATCCGGACGGCGTAATTTCATGCCCATAATCAGGCGCGGTACGGTTTCCAGGGTGAGCGAGTAGAGCGTACCGACGCGCAACCGACCCTGGCCGATACCGGCGATTTTGCGCGACTCTTCCAGCCCGCGCTCCATCACCTGCATGACTTCCTGGCAATATTCCAGCAGCGTCCAGGCGGAAGGCAGCGCAATCAGATTGCGCCCCTTGTGGGTAAAAAGCGGGCAGCGCACGTTCTCTTCCAGCGTGTGCAGCGCGCGGTGCACGCTGACACCGCTTAGCCCGAGCGTTTCGGCGGTACGGGCGATATTCCCTTTCTCCATGAAGGTCATGAAGATGCTGAGTTTGCGGAATGTAATCTCGCTCGTGGTATCGAAACGCATAACCCTCCCGGTGTGTTAGTCGGCCTGCAGCATCGCTTCCAGCTGTTCCTGCGCGTCCAGCCACGCCATTTCGCACGCTTCGAGGCTCGATTTGGTCTTTGCCTGCGTTTGCAGGCAATCCGTCAGCTCCGCTTTACGGCTTTGATCGTACAGGTCGCTGTCGCCTAGCTTCTCTTCAACGGTGGCAAGCGTGGCGTTGAGCTTCTCCATCTCTTTTTCCAGACGGGCAATCTCTTTACGCAGCGGCTGAGTCTGAGTGCGCAGCTCCGCTTCGCGACGCTTCTGGTCTTTACGCGCCTGCGCGCTGTTGGCGTTGTCTTTCGCCGACTCGTCCGGCTGGTTTTCCTGCTTCTGCACGTCCGTCAGCCACTGCTGGTAGTCTTCCAGATCGCCGTCGAACGGTTCAACTTTGCCATCATGCACCAGGTAGAGATCGTCTGTGGTGGAGCGGATCAGGTGACGATCGTGCGAGACCACCACCAGCGCGCCTTCGAACTCAATCAGCGCTTCGGTCAGCGCCTGACGCATGTCGAGATCCAGGTGGTTGGTCGGTTCATCGAGCAGCAGCAGGTTCGGGCGCTGCCAGACGATCAGCGCCAGTACCAGGCGGGCTTTTTCACCGCCGGAGAAACGCTCTGTGTCTTCGGTGACTTTATCGCCCTGGAAGCCGAAGCCGCCGAGGTAATCGCGCAGCTTCTGCTCCATTTCCTGCGGTGCAAGACGCGCAAGGTGCTGGATAGGCGATTCATCCGCGCGTAAAAATTCCAGCTGATGCTGAGCGAAATAGCCAAGCTTAATGCCTTTCGCCAGGCCGATTTCGCCGCTGACCGGGTTAAGTTCGCCCGCCAGGAGTTTGATTAGCGTTGATTTACCGGCGCCGTTACGCCCCAGCAGACCGATACGTGAACCCGGCACCAGGTTGAGCTTGATGGAGTCGAGAATAATGCGATCGCCATAGCCCGCGCTCACTTTTTCCATTTTCAGCAGTGGATTCGGCAGGCTTTCCGGTTCGCGGAAATTGAAGTGGAACGGGTTATCGACGTGCGCCGGGGCAATCATCTCCATGCGTTCCAGCATCTTGATGCGGCTCTGGGCCTGCTTGGCTTTAGAGGCTTTGGCCTTAAAGCGATCCACAAAGCTTTGCAGGTGCGCCACGCGCTGCTGCTGGCTTTCGTACATCGCCTGCTGCTGGGCCAGGCGCGTCGCGCGCTGGCGCTCGAAAGAGCTGTAGTTGCCGGTATATTCGAACATCGTTTGCTGTTCGATATGAATGATTTTATCCACCACCGGATCGAGGAAGTCGCGGTCGTGGGAGATCAGAATCAGAGTGCCCTGATAGCTCTTAAGCCACTTCTCCAGCCAAATAACCGCATCGAGATCGAGGTGGTTAGTCGGTTCATCGAGTAGCAAAAGATCAGAACGGCAGATCAACGCCTGCGCCAGGTTGAGGCGCATACGCCAGCCGCCGGAGAAGTCGCTGACCGGGCGTTCCAGCTGTTCATTGCTGAAGCCCAGGCCGTGCAGCAGGCTGGAGGCGCGGGAGCGAATGGTCCACGCGTCGATGGCGTCCAGCTTGCCATGAACGGTGGCGATGGCGTGACCGTCGTTGCGCTCGTTGGCGGCGTGGAGTTCCGCTTCGAGTTTGCGGTATTCACGGTCGCCGTCGATAACATAGTCGAGGGCCGGTTCGCTCAGGGCAGGCGTCTCCTGGTTCACCCAGGCGAGCTGCCAGTTTCCCGGATAAGTAAAGCTTCCGCCATCCGCGCTAATCTCGTTTTTCAGCAGCGC
Source organism: Enterobacter cloacae complex sp. HYC080_NIDB (assembly GCF_056673325.1). Classification (NCBI taxonomy): domain Bacteria; kingdom Pseudomonadati; phylum Pseudomonadota; class Gammaproteobacteria; order Enterobacterales; family Enterobacteriaceae; genus Enterobacter; species Enterobacter cloacae complex sp. HYC080_NIDB. Next base: position 422,717 of record NZ_CP114212.1, read on the forward strand.
CAGCAGCGTGGATTTGCCACAGCCGTTTTTGCCGACCAGACCCACTTTTTGGCCCGGGTTGATGGTAGCAGTGGCGTTATCGAGCAGAACGCGCATGCCGCGACGAATTTGTAACGAGGAGAAAACAATCATAGAAGCGCCGTATGTTCCGACTATGTTAATTTGTCATTATGATAATGTAAGGTGTGGGCCATTTTCCGCACCGGGCCGCCATGGTAGCCCAAAACAACAACGATACACAAAAACAGAAACACGACCGGGAGGGGAATGATGTCTCAGACAGCGAAAGTGCTGCTGCTGTATGCCCATCCGGAATCTCAGGACTCGGTGGCGAACCGGGTGCTGCTTAAGCCGGCCACACAGCTCAGTAACGTTACGGTGCACGATCTCTACGCGCACTATCCTGATTTCTTTATTGATATTCCGTACGAGCAGGAACTGCTGCGTCAGCATGACGTGATTGTGTTCCAGCACCCGCTTTATACCTATAGCTGTCCGGCACTGCTGAAAGAGTGGCTGGACCGCGTGCTGAGCCGCGGCTTCTCCAGTGGGGTGGGGGGAAACCAGCTGGCGGGAAAGTACTGGCGTAGCGTGATCACCACCGGTGAACCCGAAAGTGCTTACCGTCACGACGGGCTGAACCGTTATCCGATGAGCGATATCCTGCGGCCATTCGAGCTGACGGCGGCGATGTGCCGTATGCACTGGATGAGCCCGATCATTGTCTACTGGGCACGGCGTCAGGATCCGAAAGAACTGGCCAGCCACGCCAGAGCTTATGGCGAGTGGCTGGCATCGCCGATTCCGGCAGGAGGTCGTTAATGGAAGGATCGAATTTGCTCCTCGCCGGGGTACTGTTTTTATTTGCGGCCGTCGTCGCGGTTCCGCTTGCCGCCCGTCTCGGCATCGGTGCGGTACTGGGATATTTGCTCGCGGGGATCGCCATTGGTCCCTGGGGACTGGGATTCATCAGCGATGTGGATGAAATTCTCCATTTCTCCGAGCTCGGCGTGGTGTTCCTGATGTTCATCATCGGTCTGGAACTGAATCCCTCTAAATTGTGGCAGCTCCGACGCTCTATCTTTGGCGTGGGTGCCGCGCAAGTGTTGTTCAGCGCCGCGATTCTGGCTGGCCTGCTAATGCTGACCCACTTTTCCTGGCAGGCCGCGGTGATTGGCGGGATTGGTCTCGCCATGTCGTCGACGGCGATGGCGTTGCAGCTGATGCGCGACAAAGGGATGAACCGCAATGAAGCCGGGCAACTGGGCTTTTCGGTGCTGCTGTTTCAGGATTTAGCGGTGATCCCGGCGCTGGCGCTGGTGCCGCTGCTGGCGGGTTCTGGCGACGATAGCTTCGACTGGGCAAAGATTTCCATGAAGGTGCTGGCCTTTGCGGGCATGCTGATTGGCGGACGCTTCTTGTTGCGTCCGGTGTTCCGCTTTATTGCCGCATCGGGCGTGCGTGAAGTGTTTACAGCTGCGACGCTGTTGCTGGTGCTTGGCTCGGCGCTGTTTATGGACGCGCTGGGGCTATCAATGGCGCTGGGTACTTTTATCGCCGGGGTGCTGCTGGCGGAGAGCGAGTATCGTCACGAACTGGAAATTGCCATCGATCCCTTCAAAGGGCTCCTGTTAGGGTTGTTCTTTATTTCGGTGGGGATGGCGCTCAATCTCGGTGTGCTTTATACCCATCTGCTCTGGGTTGTGGTCAGCGTCGCCATCCTGGTGGCGGTGAAAATGCTGGTGCTGTACGTCATGGCGCGTATTTACGGGTTGCGCAGTTCGGAACGTATGCAGTTTGCCAGCGTGTTAAGCCAGGGGGGAGAGTTCGCGTTTGTGCTGTTTTCCGCCGCGTCCTCTCAGAAGCTGTTTAAGGACGATCAGATGGCGCTGCTGCTGGTGACGGTGACGCTGTCGATGATGACCACGCCGCTGCTGATGAAGCTGGTGGATAAACTGCTGTCGCGCCGCTTAAACCCGACGGACGATGAAGATGAAGCGCCATGGGTAGAAGACGATAAACCCCAGGTGATAGTGGTGGGCTTTGGCCGCTTCGGGCAGGTGATTGGTCGCCTGTTGATGGCGAATAAGATGCGCATTACGGTGCTGGAACGCGATATCAGTGCGGTTAACCTGATGCGTAAATATGGCTACAAGGTGTATTACGGCGACGCGACCCAGCTTGAGCTGCTGCGCTCGGCGGGCGCTGAGGCCGCCGAGTCCATCGTGATCACCTGTAACGATCCGGAAGACACGATGAAACTGGTGGAGCTGTGTCAACAGCACTTCCCGCACCTGCATATACTGGCGCGTGCCCGGGGACGTGTTGAAGCTCACGAATTGTTGCAGGCGGGTGTGAAACACTTCTCCCGTGAGACGTTCTCCAGTGCGCTGGAGTTAGGCCGTAAGGCGTTGATCTCGCTGGGTATGCATCCTCATCAGGCGCAACGTGCCCAGATGCACTTCCGTCGGCTGGATATGCGAATGCTGCGCGAACTGATGCCGGTACATACCGACACGGCGCAGATCTCCCGCGTGCGGGAAGCGCGTCGCGAGCTGGAGGAGATCTTCCAGCGAGAGATGCAACAGGAACGACGCCAGCTTGATGGCTGGGATGAATTTGAATAAAGGGTAACGAAAGATGGCTGTCCGTAAACGCTTTATCGCAGGTGCAAAATGCCCGTCCTGCCAGGCGCAAGATACTCTGGCGATGTGGCGAGAAAATAATATTGATATCGTTGAGTGTGTTAAGTGTGGTCACCAGATGCGTGAGGCCGATAAAGAGGCCCGCGATCATGTTCGCAAAGAAGAGCAAGTGATCGGCATTTTTCATCCGGACTAGCGATATGCCCTGAGTTTTTTTAAGCTAAAGGGTACACGGGTGCAGATTTCCGCTACAATCTGCGCCAGCAATTTTCCCACGCTCAGGAGATATCATGAAAGTAGCAAAAGACCTGGTGGTCAGCCTGGCCTATCAGGTACGTACAGAAGACGGTGTGTTGGTTGATGAGTCTCCGGTGAGTGCGCCGCTGGACTACCTGCATGGCCACGGTTCCCTGATTTCCGGCCTGGAAACTGCGCTGGAAGGTCATGAAGTTGGCGACAAATTCGACGTTGCTGTCGGCGCGAACGACGCTTACGGTCAGTATGACGACAACCTGGTTCAGCGCGTTCCTAAAGACGTGTTCATGGGCGTTGACGAACTGCAGGTTGGCATGCGCTTCCTGGCTGAAACTGACCAGGGTCCAGTGCCTGTTGAAATCACGGAAGTTGAAGACGACCACGTTGTGGTTGACGGCAACCACATGCTGGCTGGCCAGAACCTGAAGTTCAACGTAGAAGTTGTTGCGATCCGTGAAGCGACCGAAGAAGAGCTGGCTCATGGCCACGTTCACGGTGCGCACGGTCACGACCATGACCACGGCCACGACGGCTGCTGCGGTGGTCACGGCCACGATCACGACCATGGTCATGACCATGGCAAAGGTGGTTGCGGTAACGGCGGCTGCGGTTGCCACTAATTCCGCTAAGCGGAAAATAAAAAAGCGGGTGACCCCGCTTTTTTTACGCCTCAATAATGAGGTGGTGGTGTCTCTTCAGACTGAGAGGCAATGTTTGACGGCTGCGTTGCCTTTAGCTTTTCCGTCAGCAGACGCATGTGATCCCGCAGCTTCGCCATTTCGAGTTCATGTGCTGTGACGGTCTGGTTTAGCTCTTCGATGGTGATGTCCTGAAAAGCCAGGCGGCTTTCCAGCTCAGCCATTCTCGATTCTATCGTTGTATCCTTCATCATTCACCTCGTTTATGTCTGATTTACCTGATGGTCCAGCGGCGGCGCAGTTTAACTGAGTTTATCCTTAAGTGCAGTCTCTATCCCGCTGGCAAGAAACTTATTTAAACAAAAATAGTCTGAAAAGTGGTGAGAATTGGGAGTGTCTGTCTGTAGATTTCTTCTGCAACGTTTTATAGTACGTCACTCATTTACGTTTAACGCTGGGGTGAGAGTCCCCAGGCCCTGGAGATATGGATGAAATCACTGTTTAAAGTAACGCTGCTGGCGACGACGATGGCTGTTGCGCTGAATGCGCCGCTGTCATTCGCTGCTGATACTGCTGCGAAGCCTGCTGCCACTGCAGACAGCAAAGCGGCGTTCAAAAATGACGACCAGAAATCCGCCTACGCACTGGGCGCATCTCTGGGTCGTTACATGGAAAACTCTCTGAAAGAACAAGAGAAACTGGGCATCAAACTGGATAAAGCCCAGCTGATCGCAGGCGTACAGGACGCATTTGCGGATAAGAGCAAGCTGTCTGACCAGGAAATTGAGCAGACGCTGCAGGCGTTCGAAGCACGCGTGAAGGGTGCCGCTCAGACCAAGATGGAAGCGGACGCGAAAGACAACGAAGCGAAAGGCAAAGCCTACCGCGATACCTTTGCTAAAGAGAAGGGTGTGAAGACCTCCTCTACTGGCCTGGTGTACAAAGTTGAGAAAGAAGGCACCGGTGATGCGCCGAAAGACAGCGATACTGTTGTCGTAAACTACAAAGGTACGCTGATCGACGGTAAAGAGTTCGATAACTCTTACACCCGCGGTGAGCCGCTCTCCTTCCGTCTGGACGGTGTGATCCCTGGCTGGACTGAAGGCCTGAAAAACATCAAGAAAGGCGGCAAGATCAAGCTGGTTATTCCACCGGATCTGGCCTACGGCAAAACGGGCGTTCCGGGTATCCCGGCTAACTCCACGCTGGTCTTCGACGTAGAGCTGCTGGACATTAAACCAGCACCGAAAGCGGATGCGAAACCGGAAGCGCAGGCAGATCAGAAAGCTGCGACAGACGCTAAGAAGTAATGTAATAAAAACCGCCGCCTTTAAGGCGGCGGTTTTTTTATTGCGGGGCAGATATAATTAACACTGGAAAGCGTCTGGTACGCTGTATTAATTTAGTTGTCCGTGTAGATAATGAGCCTGCCCTGAAAACCTAACGACAGGCTCCTGAAAAGGAGTGTTTTTTTCATGTCCAGGTCGCTTTTAACCAACGAAACCAGTGAACTTGATTTGCTGGATCAACGTCCTTTTGACCAGACCGACTTCGATATTCTTAAATCCTATGAGGCGGTGGTGGACGGGTTAGCGATGCTCATTGGTTCCCACTGCGAAATCGTATTGCACTCCCTGCAAGATCTGAAGTGTTCCGCCATCCGCATTGCTAATGGTGAGCATACCGGCCGTAAAATTGGTTCGCCAATCACCGACCTTGCATTGCGTATGTTGCATGACATGACCGGCGCGGACAGCAGCGTCTCCAAATGTTATTTCACCCGCGCCAAAAGCGGCGTGCTGATGAAATCAGAAACTATCGCGATTCGAAACCGCGAACATCGTGTGATTGGGCTGCTGTGCATCAACATGAACCTTGATGTGCCTTTCTCGCAAATCATGAGCACCTTTATTCCGCCTGAAACGCCAGACGTTGGCTCCTCCGTTAACTTTGCCTCCTCCGTAGAAGATCTGGTGACTCAAACGCTTGAGTTTACGATTGAAGAGGTGAATGCCGATCGCAACGTCTCGAACAATGCCAAGAATCGTCAGATCGTACTCAATCTCTACGAGAAAGGGATTTTTGATATCAAAGACGCCATTAACCAGGTGGCCGATCGTCTGAATATCTCCAAGCATACGGTCTACCTCTACATCCGCCAGTTCAAAAGCGGCGACTTCGTAGGGCAAGATAAGTAATGCGTTTTGCGTTAATGGTGACAGGCCCGGCGTACGGCACTCAGCAGGCCAGCAGCGCGCTGCAGTTTGCGCATGCGCTACTGGCGGCCGGACATGAACTGGCGAGCGTCTTTTTCTATCGGGAAGGGGTGTATAACGCGAACCAGTTTACGTCACCGGCGAGCGATGAGTTTGATCTGGTCCGCGCGTGGCAGGCGTTAAATGAAAAGCAGGGCGTTGAGCTGAACATCTGCGTGGCGGCGGCACTGCGTCGCGGCGTGACGGATGCAACCGAAGCCGATCGCCTGGGGTTATCGGGCGCTAACCTTCAGCCTGGCTTTTCGTTGAGTGGTCTGGGCGCGCTGGCTCAGGCGGCGTTAACCTGCGACAGAGTGGTGCAATTCTGATGAACCGCGTGGCATTTGTTTTTACTTCTGCGCCGCACGGTAGCGCCTCGGGCCGCGAAGGGCTGGATGCGTTACTTGCGACATCGGCGTTAACAGAAGATATCGGCGTCTTTTTTCTGGGGGACGGGGTGTTTCAACTGCTCGTGGGCCAACAGCCGCAGGCCATCCTGGCGCGCGATTACATCGCAACCTTCAAAGTGCTGCCGCTGTACGATATCGAAACCTGCTATGTCTGTGCCGACTCCTTAACGGCGCGCGGTTTGAGTGATAAGTCGTCTTTTGTGCTGGATGTGACGCTCTTACCTTCCTCTGATCTGCGTGAACACCTTTCCCACTACGACACCGTTTTGACGTTCTGAGGCCACCATGCTCCATATTCTGAGCCACTCACCGTGGCAATGTGATATCGACACACTGTTGAGCATGCTGCGCGAAGGTGATGATTTGCTGCTCATTCAGGACGGCGTGCTCGCGGCGCTTGAAGGCAGCCGTTTCGTTGAAATTCTCACGAATGCCCCCATAACAGTCTCTGCGCTGAAGGACGATCTGGACGCGCGAGGTCTTTCTGGTCAAATTTCAGCCAAAATTGACGTGGTTGGCTATACTGATTTCGTCAATCTTACTGTGACGCACGCCAGTCAAATGAACTGGTGATCCGAGATCGCTGTATATTTCTTGACACCTTTTCGACGTAGCCCTAAAATTTCGCGTCCTCATATTGTATGAGGTCGTTTTATTACGTGTTTACGAAGCAAAAGCTAAAACCAGGAGCTATTTAATGGCAACAGTTAACCAGCTGGTACGCAAACCACGCGCACGCAAAGTTGCAAAGAGCAACGTGCCTGCGCTGGAAGCCTGCCCGCAGAAACGTGGTGTATGTACTCGTGTATATACCACCACTCCTAAAAAACCAAACTCCGCACTGCGTAAAGTATGCCGTGTGCGTTTGACTAACGGTTTCGAAGTGACTTCCTACATCGGTGGTGAAGGTCACAACCTGCAGGAGCACTCCGTGATCCTGATCCGTGGCGGTCGTGTTAAAGACCTTCCGGGTGTTCGTTACCACACCGTTCGTGGTGCGCTGGACTGCTCAGGTGTTAAAGACCGTAAGCAGGCTCGCTCCAAGTACGGCGTGAAGCGTCCTAAGGCTTAATGGTTCTCCGTTAAGTAAGGCCAAACTGATTTATCTTAATGTCAAACTAAACTCGTAGAGTTTTGGACAATCCTGAATTAACAACGGAGTATTCCCATGCCACGTCGTCGCGTCATTGGTCAGCGTAAAATTCTTCCAGATCCGAAGTTCGGATCAGAACTGCTGGCAAAATTTGTAAATATCCTGATGGTAGATGGTAAAAAATCTACTGCAGAAGCCATCGTATACAGCGCGCTTGAGACCCTGGCTCAGCGTTCTGGTAAAAATGAACTGGAAGCTTTCGAAGTCGCTCTCGACAACGTTCGCCCAACTGTAGAAGTTAAGTCCCGCCGCGTTGGTGGTTCTACTTATCAGGTTCCAGTTGAAGTTCGTCCGGTTCGTCGTAATGCTCTGGCAATGCGTTGGATCGTTGAAGCTGCTCGTAAACGCGGTGATAAATCCATGGCTCTGCGTCTGGCGAACGAACTTTCTGATGCTGCAGAAAACAAAGGTACTGCAGTTAAGAAACGTGAAGACGTTCACCGTATGGCAGAAGCCAACAAGGCGTTCGCACACTACCGTTGGTAATCCCTTCGGAGTATTAGTCACCAGGCGGGCGCTTCAGAGAAGCCGCCCGCTCTGGGTAACTTAACTGAACGCCTAAAGAAACAAACGAGGAATCAAATGGCTCGTACAACACCCATCGCACGCTACCGTAACATCGGTATCAGTGCGCACATCGACGCCGGTAAGACCACTACTACCGAACGTATTCTGTTCTACACCGGTGTAAACCATAAAATCGGTGAAGTTCATGACGGCGCAGCCACCATGGACTGGATGGAACAGGAGCAGGAGCGTGGTATCACTATCACCTCCGCAGCGACTACTGCATTCTGGTCAGGTATGGCTAAGCAGTACGAACCGCATCGCGTAAACATCATCGACACCCCAGGGCACGTTGACTTCACCATCGAAGTAGAACGTTCCATGCGTGTGCTCGACGGCGCGGTAATGGTTTATTGCGCAGTTGGTGGTGTTCAGCCACAGTCTGAAACCGTATGGCGTCAGGCGAACAAATATAAAGTTCCACGCATCGCGTTCGTTAACAAAATGGACCGTATGGGTGCTAACTTCCTGAAAGTTGTTGGTCAGATCAAAACCCGTCTGGGCGCGAACCCTGTTCCGCTGCAGCTGGCAATTGGTGCTGAAGAAGGCTTCACCGGCGTTATCGACCTGGTGAAAATGAAAGCCATCAACTGGAACGACGCAGACCAGGGCGTGACCTTCGAATACGAAGACATCCCGGCTGAGATGCAGGACCTGGCTGACGAATGGCACCAGAACCTGATCGAATCCGCTGCTGAAGCTTCTGAAGAGCTGATGGAGAAATACCTGGGTGGTGAAGAACTGACTGAAGAAGAGATCAAAAAAGCTCTGCGTCAGCGTGTTCTGAACAACGAAATCATCCTGGTAACCTGTGGTTCTGCGTTCAAGAACAAAGGTGTTCAGGCGATGCTGGATGCGGTAGTTGACTACCTGCCATCTCCGGTTGACGTTCCTGCGATCAACGGCATCCTGGACGACGGTAAAGATACTCCGGCTGAGCGTCACGCAAGCGACGACGAGCCGTTCTCTGCACTGGCGTTCAAAATTGCTACCGACCCATTCGTGGGTAACCTGACCTTCTTCCGCGTTTACTCTGGTGTGGTTAACTCCGGTGACACCATCCTGAACTCCGTGAAAGCGGCGCGTGAGCGTTTTGGCCGTATCGTACAGATGCACGCTAACAAACGTGAAGAGATCAAAGAAGTTCGTGCGGGCGACATCGCTGCAGCTATCGGTCTGAAAGACGTGACCACTGGTGACACCCTGTGTGACCCGGATCACCCGATCATTCTGGAGCGTATGGAATTCCCAGAGCCGGTAATCTCCATCGCGGTTGAACCAAAAACCAAAGCTGACCAGGAAAAAATGGGTCTGGCTCTGGGCCGTCTGGCGAAAGAAGACCCATCATTCCGCGTATGGACTGATGAAGAATCTAACCAGACCATCATCGCAGGTATGGGTGAACTGCACCTGGACATCATCGTTGACCGTATGAAGCGTGAATTCAACGTTGAAGCGAACGTGGGTAAACCTCAGGTTGCTTACCGCGAAGCGATTCGCGCGAAAGTTACCGATGTTGAAGGTAAACACGCTAAGCAGTCTGGTGGTCGCGGTCAGTACGGTCACGTTGTGATCGACATGTACCCACTGGAGCCGGGCTCTAACCCGAAAGGTTACGAGTTCATCAACGACATCAAAGGTGGTGTAATTCCTGGCGAATACATCCCAGCCGTTGATAAAGGCATCCAGGAACAGCTGAAAGCGGGCCCTCTGGCTGGCTACCCAGTTGTTGACATGGGTATCCGTCTGCACTTCGGTTCTTACCACGACGTTGACTCCTCTGAACTGGCGTTTAAACTGGCTGCGTCTATTGCCTTTAAAGAAGGCTTTAAGAAAGCAAAACCAGTTCTGCTTGAGCCAATCATGAAGGTTGAAGTAGAAACTCCTGAAGAGAACACCGGTGACGTTATCGGTGACTTGAGCCGTCGTCGCGGTATGCTGCGTGGTCAGGAATCTGAAGTAACTGGCGTTAAGATCCACGCTGAAGTTCCGCTGTCTGAAATGTTCGGATATGCAACTCAGCTGCGTTCTCTGACCAAAGGTCGTGCATCATACACCATGGAATTCCTGAAGTATGATGATGCGCCTAACAACGTTGCTCAGGCCGTTATTGAAGCCCGTGGTAAGTAATCCACAGGATTAAAACCTAAGTCCCGTGCTCTCTCCGAAGGGGAGAGCACTATAGTAAGGAATATAGCCGTGTCTAAAGAAAAATTTGAACGTACAAAACCGCACGTTAACGTTGGTACTATCGGCCACGTTGACCATGGTAAAACTACCCTGACTGCTGCAATCACTACCGTTCTGGCTAAAACCTACGGCGGTGCTGCTCGTGCATTCGACCAGATCGATAACGCACCAGAAGAAAAAGCGCGTGGTATCACCATCAACACTTCTCACGTTGAATATGACACCCCGACTCGCCACTACGCACACGTAGACTGCCCAGGCCACGCCGACTATGTTAAAAACATGATCACCGGTGCTGCGCAGATGGACGGCGCGATCCTGGTTGTTGCTGCGACTGACGGCCCAATGCCTCAGACTCGTGAGCACATCCTGCTGGGTCGTCAGGTAGGCGTTCCTTACATCATCGTGTTCCTGAACAAGTGCGACATGGTTGATGACGAAGAGCTGCTGGAACTGGTAGAGATGGAAGTTCGTGAACTGCTGTCTCAGTACGATTTCCCAGGCGACGACACCCCAATCGTTCGTGGTTCCGCGCTGAAAGCGCTGGAAGGCGAAGCAGAGTGGGAAGAGAAAATCATCGAACTGGCTGGCTTCCTGGATTCTTACATCCCAGAACCAGAGCGTGCGATTGACAAGCCATTCCTGCTGCCAATCGAAGACGTATTCTCCATCTCCGGTCGTGGTACCGTTGTTACCGGTCGTGTAGAGCGCGGTATCATCAAAGTTGGTGAAGAAGTTGAAATCGTTGGTATCAAAGAGACTGCGAAGTCTACCTGTACTGGCGTTGAAATGTTCCGCAAACTGCTGGACGAAGGCCGTGCTGGTGAGAACGTTGGTGTTCTGCTGCGTGGTATCAAACGTGAAGAAATCGAACGTGGTCAGGTTCTGGCGAAGCCAGGCTCAATCAAGCCACACACCAAGTTCGAATCTGAAGTGTACATCCTGTCCAAAGACGAAGGCGGCCGTCATACTCCGTTCTTCAAAGGCTACCGTCCACAGTTCTACTTCCGTACAACTGACGTGACCGGTACCATCGAACTGCCAGAAGGCGTTGAGATGGTAATGCCAGGCGACAACATCAAGATGGTTGTGACTCTGATCCACCCAATCGCGATGGACGACGGTCTGCGTTTCGCAATCCGTGAAGGCGGCCGTACCGTTGGCGCGGGCGTTGTTGCTAAAGTTCTGGGCTAATTAATTATCCCCGAATTAAAAAAGGACGCTTCGGCGTCCTTTTTTGTTTTATGCTGCTCAGGTGTTGTCACAAACTTTCGCATTTTTTGCCTGCACCCGCCCCGTATTCTGGCGTTTGTGCTATTGTAATCATAACCATTCTCACTTACACTTTGCGCATAATTTGAACGGGAGTCTCTATGTACGTTTGTTTATGTAATGGTGTAAGCGACAAAAAAATACGTCAGGCCGTTCGCCAGTTTCAGCCACAGTCATTTCAGCAGCTTCGCAAATTTGTTCCGGTTGGAAATCAATGCGGTAAATGTGTACGTGCTGCACGTGAAATCATGCAGGACGAGTTGATGCAGATCCCGGAATACAAAGAGATCGCGTAAGCGCCCATCTTTTTTTTGACATCCCCGTAGCCCGATCTACGCTTCAATGAGTGGAAGCGGAGGGACTATATAATGAAAGGTGATGTTAAAATCATAAGTTATCTCAATAAATTATTGGGAAATGAGCTTGTCGCAATCAACCAGTACTTTCTTCATGCGAGAATGTTCAAAAACTGGGGACTTAAACGTCTGAACGACGTTGAGTACCATGAATCTATAGATGAGATGAAACACGCCGATAAATATATCGAGCGCATTTTATTCCTTGAAGGTATTCCAAACCTGCAGGATCTCGGCAAGCTGGGCATCGGTGAAGATGTTGAGGAGATGCTACGTTCCGACCTCAGGCTGGAACTTGAAGGTGCCAAAGATCTCCGTGAAGCCATTGCCTATGCCGACAGCGTTTTTGATTATGTCAGCCGTGACATGATGATTGAGATCCTTGCCGATGAAGAAGGCCATATAGACTGGCTGGAAACCGAGTTGGATTTGATCGATAAGCTGGGTATTCAAAACTATCTGCAGGCGCAAATCCGCGAAGAAAAAGAGTAGTTGATACAGGAAGGAAACCCTCCTTCCTGCTTCCTCACAGCGTTGCCCAGCAGAAACAGCCCCAGCCGCTCAGTGCCAGCGCCGGACCGAAAGGTATCGGGTCACCGAAATGCCCTTTTTTTACCCACAGCAGAAGCCCGTAAAAGATCCCTGCGATTGACGCTACGTAAAGGATCACGGGTACCTCTCGCCAGCCGCACCAGGCGCCCACTGCCGCAAGCATCTTGAAATCCCCGTAACCGATCCCTTCTTTGTGACAGATTAAGCGGACCAGCCAGTAGAGCAGCCACAGAATTAAATAGCCGGCAGCGGCACCCACAATGGCGTCCTGGGAGGAAACAGGGCCAAAAAAGGCATTAAAAAACAGGCCAACCCACAGTAACGGTAGCGTGAGCTTGTCGGGTAAAAGGTAATGCTGCAGATCGATCACGCTGAGTGCGAGTACAAACCAAAAGAACAGAAAAAGCGCCAGTGACATTATCATTGATGCTGGATGGAGGGCATAGCAAATGACGGCCATCATCGCACAAAGCCCTTCCAGCAAGGGATAGCGTGTTGAAACAGGCTGGCCGCAGTGGCGACATTTCCCTTTGAGAAGCATCCAGCCGAGCAGGGGAACCGTGTCGTACCAGAACAGTGGGGTTTGACACTGGCAGCACCGGGAGCCAGAGAACGTAAACTCTGACGTTGAACCCGCCTCGCCTGTCGAAGACGGTCGTAAAATCTCGGCAGGCAAACGCCAGGTGAGTATACCCATTGCGGTTCCTGACAGCAGGCCAATGATGAGAAACAGAGTAACCAGTGAGCTATCCATTTTATTTCACTCCGAGCGTCAGGCGCGTCAGGATTATAGCGTCCGTACCCTGTTCACTGGCGTGGAATTCAAGTTCCGCAATCCGCAGACCGTAGTCTCCCTGTAGCACTGCCAGCCAGTTCATAAAAGCGTCCATCCTGAGAGCATCGGCCGATACAGTCAGTTCTCCGCTATCGGTGCGCTGGAGTTTTGCGGCAGTGCCCAGCATGTGCAAACTGCTTTTAACCTGATTCTCCAGGGAGCCTGATGGTCTCTTTTCCGGAAGAAGAGCTGCAGCCGAAACCTGTTTCTGCAACCACTGCAGATCGCGTTGCACCTTAGCATAGCGGGATTGCATGGTGTCCGTAGCCTGCTTCAGGGGCTGGTAGAGCCCAAACCAGAAAAGAATGCTGACACCGCAGACAAGCAGTGCGAGTAGCAGCCGCTGTTCACGCGGATCTTTTTGGTGAAACCATTCCTGAGCGCGTTTAATCATTTCGAATCGTCCATAATCCCTGTTCATGTTTATCGACTTTGAGTGAGTAGCCAGCCAGTTTTTGATTTAAAAACGCCTGGATCTGTTGGTCATCGCGGGTAGAAATAAAAAGACGTAAATCATTACGTGCCGGGTTATAACTCAACCCTTCCAGCGCCAGTTCCGGGAAAGCGGACAGATGAGCCTGAAGCTGTTGTAAGAGCAAATAGGGGGCAGGCGATCGTTGCTGTAGCTGCCTGGGTAAATAGGTACGCAGATTACGGGTATGCCTGTTTTCTGGAATATAACGTTGCCATTGCTGCGTCAGTGTGTGGCTCAGCTGTTTTTCATACTCCCGAAGTTGCAAATACACGACAACCTGAGCCAGACACGCACTCCCGGCTAACAGGAGAAGACTGCAAAGCGCCACCCGTTTGATATTGGTGGACCAGAAAGAGCGCGGGGCAGGCGGGCGCATTTTCCCGTGCAAAAGGTTAGCGGGTGGTTCCTGTGGATGGAGTGTCAAACTATGACATGCGGGATGCGTTTCCTTCGCGGAAAGGCCAGCTGGCAGTGGACCGTAGCTGACAACCTCTTGCGGGGGATAATGCGCTAGCAGCTGTGCCAGCCAGGGTTCTGTCAAATGGGCAACACTGTTCTCATGCGTTCTGAGCAACCATCCACAGCTGTCTGATAATACCGTCCAGCCGCTTTCACAGGCTGGCAAGCGAAGGGCGTCAATCGTCGCATGCGTGACGTTAAAACCAGCCCCGGCAAAGAGACGAAGTTGGGACATAAGCCAGTCGGCGTCAACGCCAATGACGGAAACTCGCGTTCCCTCCCGAGAGAGTAGCGTCCAGTGCAGCGAGGGCATGCCTTCGTCCAGTGTTTCATCCGCAAGCCACTGAAGTTTTTGATCGGTCAGTTCGTAATTTTCGTCTGGGATGACGATTATTCTGCTCGTTGCCTTTTGGGCCGGAATAACGAGATGAGTGCATCCTGATGCCGGGCGTGCGGCAATCTCCGGCAACTGTTCTGTTGTCAGACTCTGAACCTGGCTGTAGCCACATCCATCATATTCCACCCATTCAAGGGCATTCGGCGTCGATCCAGAAAGGCGGAAAAGCAGTTTCGTCGCAGGGACGTTAACTGCTTTATTGTTCGCTACTGCCATCCGTAAGCTGGCGTAAATAGAGTTTGAGTGTTTTAGTTTTTTCGTCATAAATGAAAAATGTGCGCATACCAAAGGTAAGGTCACCCTCATGAACCGTGGATGTGGTCAAAAAATAACTGCTGCTGGTTGTAATCTGTTTTTTAAGCGAATCCACCAGCGGTTTTGCTGCGCTGAAATCCTGTTGGGCCTGGTAAAGAAAATCCTCTACCTTTTCCCAGCCATTTACAGGACGTTTTTTCAGGAGCATTTTTGCATCTGACAAGCTGATATTGTTGAGGAAGAGGGCTGCCAGAAGCGGCGCTTGCTGCTCAGTAAGGGTATTGATATTAATGGCGAGGTCACTGCTGAATCGGGTGCAGATAAAAGGGGCGAGTTTTTGATAAAGCGCGTCAGTCATCCCTTTAATTTTGCGCACTTCTGTGGGTAAAAAGAGCACCTGACCGGCGGTCAGGTAGCCTGGCTGACTATGTTGATAGTATTCGTCTTCTGCACCTTTAACGCGCGTTGAGTCGTTATCATCGATGTAGTCTGCGATGGATTGTGCGATCTCTTCTGCCCGGTATTTTTCAACGGCGAGCTTCTCCAGTAGGGCGTAAAACACGCTGATTTCATACGGTGGCGTCGCCAGTGGTTCTTCCGGCGTATTCTTCAGTGCGTTCAGGTTGTAGCAATGGTGCAGATCGTTTATCTGCCAGCTGACGTCGGTGTCGTCGCCAGGACTCTCCGAGTGGGTGAGTACGTCTCGAGGCTTCTCCTGAAAACGCGCCATAGATTGTGCTTCAGCATAGAGCAGAGCGTATTTCCCCTGCAGGCTATCATTGATGCGCCGGGTGCGCTGGAGCTGAACCTGAAAACTTATCGTCATCTCTGCTGCCAGCGCAGCCATCAGCGCCAGAATCATTAAAACAATCAGCAATGCAGAACCTTTTTGCGCATTCATTGCGTCGCTCCTGCAGGTTGGCTGGCGGCTTTTTTTTCTGGAAACCAGCCGGGCAGGACAACGCGTCGGGTTATTTCCGCTTTACCGTCACGCTCCAGCGTTATCGTGGCTGTCGTTGACACGCTCTTTTCATCCGCCGGCGTCATTGTTGCAGAAAAATGGGAGACATGATCCAGCAGGGGCTGTGGTGCCACGTCCTTTTCACTGTCGGATGAGTAGCGTACTGCACGGAATAATGTGTCGTTTTCGACATACCAGTGGACGGTCGTCAAAACGAAAGTTGCCCCAAAAGGCATTGCGGGATCCCGGGTTTGTGTTGTGAAAATTACGCTCTCTTTTTCACTCAAGAAGGGGAGCGGTGTTTGCCGGTTTTTCCGCGGAACATACTGCATTAAATCATTTTCAAGCATGAGCACGGTGTGCTGGATGGCCTCAAAATCATCGCCAGTCTTCTTGGCTCGCTGGTACTGTTCGGTTGCCTGGGAGAACACCTGAGAGGCCAGAAAGCTGAGCGTTGAGAAAATGACGATCGCCAGCATCACTTCCAGAAGCGTAAAGCCGTTGGGGACTTTACTCATGCTTCGCCTCCGTTTTCTTACTATCTGAAGACCAGGCATACAGGCTGAGGGTTCGGCCATCAGACGTTATCACCCTGGCCTCTTTCTGAAGCAAAGGAGACGAACTTTTTTTCCCTTCAACCAGTTGCCAGGAGAAGGTCTCATTTAATTGAGAAGAGGCTCCCTCTTTGGCGGCGAGTTGTCCGTAAGTCGAGGTCACGAGTACGTTGTCTGCAACCCAAAGCGCTAGCGTTTCCTGTTTTAACGTTTCCAGCGCTGAAAGCTGCCATTGCATACTGTTGAGGAGTGCAATAATGGCGGTCGCAAAAATAGCCATTGCCAGCAAGACTTCAAGCAGCAGCATTCCGCTTTGTTGTTTCATTGCGGTTCCTTAAAGCGAATGACCTCAAGCGGCAGTGCGCCGTGTGATTGCAGGATGGCGATTTTTTCGCCATCTTCAGCGTTGAAAACCACTGAAAAGGGAGTGACTTGTCCATCGGGCAGGATGACGATTTGCGGTTTGGCCTCCTCCGACGAGGGTGTCACGTCAGGCCTGGCCGGTGCGTCCCAATCGCCGCGTAACGGCAAATTGTCATTGTTTGCTATTTCCTGCCACTGCCATTCACCGGTGCGATCCTTTTTCGGTGCATAGAAAAGCCAGCCGTCAGTAGTGAGCTGAAGGCCGACAGTATGTTTTTCCAGTAGCGCCACGTCTGACATGTATTTTACTGTCTGTCTGAGGACATCGATCTGCCGCAGTAGCTTTCCGGTAGCACTCAGCCTGTCACTTTGCATAGCGACAACGCCGGCTGCCGCCAGGGCGATGATGACCATAACCAGCATCACTTCCAGCAGTGTGAATCCTTTCTGATGGGCCATTTTTAGCGTGACTTTTTATCGTTATCCCAGTTGTGGATATCATCCTCGGTGCCGGTTTCAGCATCAGGACCTGTGGACATGATATCGATCGCGCCATGCTCACCCGGGCTAATCAGGATGTAGTCATTCCCCCACGGATCGGCGGGCAGACGGCGGATATAACCGTCCGGGTTGTAGTTTTCAGCCCGGGGAGCTTGCGCTGGGGCGGTAATAAGCGCCTCCAGGCCCTGTTCTGTTGTGGGATAACGATGATTATCCAGCTTGTACATATCCAGCGCATTTTCGAGAGCAATAATATCGCTGGCGGCTTTTTGCCGGTCTGCCCGATCCTTATTGCCCATTAAGTTAGGCACCACCAGGCTGGCCAGAACCCCCATAATCACGATGACGACCATCAATTCCATAAGCGTGAAACCACGCTGCCTTTCCTTCTTCTGCGCTTCCATGATTTTTCCTTAATTCATCAATGAGTTGAGTTGTAAGATGGGCTGCATGATCGAGACAACGATAAACAAAACGATCGCTGCCATGACAACAATTAGCGCCGGTTCAAAAATTGCCAGGGTCAGCGAAATGCGGTTTTGCAGCTGCACCTCCTGGTTATTTGTCGCACGCTGCATGAGTTCCCCGAGCTGACCGCTTTTTTCTCCGGAAGCAATCATGTAAATCATCATGGGGGGAAATATTTGCGTCTGCTTCAGGGACTGGCTGATGCTATTTCCCTGGCGCACACTTTCTGCTGCGTCGCTGAGCCGCTGTCCAATTTCACGGTTGCCCACACCTTCTGCTGAGAGCGACATCCCTTCCAGGAGTGGAATACCGCTGCGATTGAGAATACTCAGGGCGCGCAGATAACGGGCGCTATTGATCGCGCAGACCAGCGGGGAGGTAATGCGAAACGCGATGAGCCAGCGATGAAAATGATCCCGGTTTTTCCCGCGCTTCAGCCAGAAAGAGAATAGCGTTCCACCACAGATCAGCGTCAGTGCGATCCAGGGACCGTATGTCGACAGAAAGTGACTAATAGCCAGTAACGTTCGGGTGGAAAGCGGTAGCTCGTGCTTAAGATGAGTGAACTGCGCGGCGACCTTCGGTACCACCGTGGTAAGCAAAATGATAACCACCAGAATGGCGACCGTGGTGAGCAGGGCAGGGTAAATCAACGCCTGTGTGAGTTTGCTGCGCATTTGCTGACGTGCTTCATTATATTCGGCCAGCCTTTCAAGAACGGTGCCCAGCTGGCCGACCGTCTCTCCCGCTTTTACCAGGGTGCAAAAGACCGTATCAAACAGACGAGGGTGGGCTTGCATGGCCACAGAGAGGGGCTGTCCCTCCAGAACGGCGAGATGCAGAGAAGTGATGACGTCGGCCAGTTTTTTATTTTCTTTTTGCTGTTGAACAACGGCGAGCGCTTCATCCAGCGGCAGCGCCGCGGCGATCAGCGTCGCCAGCTGACGCGTAAAAAGCGTTAATTCGCTGTGGCTGATTCGTGTCGAAAAAGCCCTGAGGGCAACCTTGGGTCGCTGCCGTTTTAGCGTTTGCGGTAATAACCCCTGGCTACGCAACTGCGCAACCATCTCTCTTTCACTCGCGGCCTCACTCAGCCCCGTATGGCGGTTTCCCCGCGCGTCCGTCGCCGTCCAGTGAAATTTCATTGGTGCCCATCCGCTGGAGTCTGACCTTCAGAGGTCACCCGCAGAATTTCTTCAAGTGAGGTCATCCCTTCTGCCGCTACGCGAAGACCGTTTGCCAACAGGCTGAGGTGATGACGACGCTGGATCTCTTCCAGCTGCCTTTCATGGCGCTCATTGTGAATAGCGTCACGCAGTTCTGGTGTGGCGAGCAGCAGTTCATGGATAGCCATGCGCCCCTGATAGCCGCTTTGTCTGCAAGCGGTGCAACCCTTTGCTTGCCAGAGATGAGATGCATTAATCCCATGTGCTTGCAGGAGCTGTTGCTCCTGAGGCCGCACGGCGTGAGTCGTTTTACAGTGGGGGCATAGCCGTCTGACCAGACGTTGGGCAATCACCCCCACGAGCGAGGAAGAGAGAAGGAACGGCTCAACGCCCATATCCCGTAATCGCGTTACGGCACCGCACGCGCTATTAGTGTGGAGAGTGGAAAGCACCAGATGCCCGGTCAAAGAAGCCTGAACCGCAATTTGAGCGGTTTCGTTATCGCGAATTTCTCCTACCATGACGACATCAGGATCCTGACGTAAAATAGCGCGTAGTCCGCGGGAAAATGACATATCTACGCGGCTATTAACCTGGGTTTGTCCGATACCTTCCAGTTCGTATTCAATTGGGTCCTCTACCGTAAGCACATTGCGTTCGGGGCTATTTAGCGCGGAGAGAATGGCGTAGAGCGTGGTGCTTTTCCCGGAGCCCGTTGGCCCCGTGACCAGAATAATACCGTGGGGAAGGGCAAGCAGATTCTTCAGACTGTGTGTGTCTGCCGCTGACATATCCAGTTTATCGATGGATAAGCGCAGACTACTTTTATCCAACAGACGCAGAACAACACGTTCGCCATGCTGCGACGGGAGCGTCGACACACGGACATCCACATTTCGCTGACCAATTTTTAAGGTAATGCGTCCATCCTGCGGCAGCCTTTTTTCGGCAATATCCAGTTTGGCCATGATTTTGATACGTGAGATGAGTAAGGCCGCCAGTTTTTTATTCGGCTGAACCACCGGGCGCAAGATGCCATCAACCCGGAAGCGGATACTCATCGCTTTTTCAAACACTTCAATATGAATATCTGAGGCGTGTTCTTTAATTGCTTCGCTGAGCACGGCATTAATAAGCCTGATAACCGGCGCGTCCGACTGCTCGTTCAGCAGATCTTCATTCGTTGGGATCTCTTCAGAGAGAGTATTGAGATCGTCCGAGTTATTAATATCTTCGGCAATTAACTGGGCTGACCCGCTGTTCTGTTGGTAAATAAGTTCTAGCTTTTCGGCAAACTGCTGCGGGGGGAGCCGGGTAAAACAGGTGCACTCTGGCGCAACGGATGCGAACTCGAGCAGATGCTCAAGTGTGGCATCTGTCGAGTAGAAGAGAGTCTCTCCTTGTAAGGCAATGCCATAGCGCTGCGCTTTTTTCCATGCGTGCTGACTCATTCCGTTCGACCTTCCCTGAACGGATTTTTGGCGTCCGGTGTTGCCGGTGCATTATTAAAAGCCCGATCTTCAAGCTCTTTGATGTTGTCGACGTTAATCAGTGTTTCACTTTGTTTTTCTCGTCTCTCTTTTTGCAGATCTTTGAAATTGGTGTATTTCTCACGTGAGAGTGAACGATAGACCTCATCGTCTCTGATAATGGTCGGGCGGATAAAGACCATCAGGTTACGTTTGCTTTTCTCATTGGATGTGTAGCGGAAAAGCTGTCCCACCAAAGGGATATCGCCCAGTAGGGGAACTTTTGAAACTTCTTGCTTACTGGCGTCATCCATTAAACCGCCAAGCACAACGGTTTCGCCACTTTTCACCAGGACGGCATTCTGTATTGTTCGGGTGTTGAAGGTTGGGCCGAGCGAGGAAGAGCTTGTCGATGTGTCGACGCTGGAAACCTCTTGCTCGATCTCCATCAGAACAGAATCACCCTCGTTAATCTGCGGGGTGACTTTTAACTTGGTCCCCACCGTCTTACGCTCGACGGTATTGTAAATATTATCGCCGGAGGTCGTCTGGGAACCGGAAAGTACGGGCACATCCTGCCCGACGTTGAAGGCTGCTTCTTTATTATCAAGCGTAACGATGCTGGGCGTAGACAGGATGTCGTTTTTGTTGTCGGTATTGAGTGCTGTGAGGAGCACCCCCCAGTCGCCGTTGAAAAAACCTGCCGCAAGGCCGTTATAATTACTGAAGAGGTTGTAAGCTGGGTTATCGCTGGTGATCCCTCCGTTTGCTTTGAATTCACCCACGCCCTGTGCCGCGTTAAAGATTGGCAGGCCAGTTTTGGTAAACTGTTGTCCACCAACGTTTTTCTGGGCCCACTGCACACCCAGGTTCAGACCTTTACCGTCCTGAACTTCAACGATAATCGCTTCCACCAGAACCTGTGCACGACGAATATCCAGCTTAGCGATAACCTCATCGAGTTGCTGGAGAATACCCTGATCGGCGGTCACAACCAGTGAGTTGGTTTGTTCATCTGCAGTAATAGAGATATCGCGGCTGCTGCTGGTTGCCGTATTGGTTGTGCCACTTTTGCCATCTTTCAGTTTTTGCGTGACACCGGTTAAAACGTCAACAAGCTTATCCGCTTTGGCATATTTCAGGTACCATACCCGCGTGTTTCCTTGCCCTTGCTCCTGGGTATCAAGACGTTTTACCAACTCAGCAATTCTTGCGCGGGCGCGTTCTGAGCCTCTGATAATCAGCGCATTGCTTCTTTTATCGGCAACGATGTGCGTCTGGAGTGTCGCAGGTTGTGCCTCTTTTGCGTTCTCACGCGACAGCGTGTTAAGGACATCGGCAAGATCGACAGCGGAAGCATATTTCAGCGGGATAATTTGCTCTTGCTCGTCACCCATGACATCGACACGTTTAATGACTTCCAGCATGCGATTGACGGTTGATGCTTTGCCGGTAATGACCAGCGCATTAGAGGGCTCATAATGCGAGACGTTACCGACATTACCGCCATCGAGCATTTGACGAAGCAGAGGAGACAGCGATCGCGCTGGAACATTTTCCAGAGAAACAATACGTGTCACCAGTTCATCACCCTTGCCGGGCTGCGTGTTACTGGTAAGCTTTCCTGGAAGATTTTTCACGGTTTCTGAACGCACGACTTTCAGCAGGCCATTATCAAGAGTAATAAGTGAAAAGCCATAAAGGTCGAGCACGCTGAGGAAAAATTGATAGTATTCCTCTTTATTAAAGGTATCTACGCTTCTGACGGAAATGGATGCTTTAACATCGGGATCAATCAGAATCGTTTTCCCCATGTTTTGTCCCACGATGTTGACAAACGTTTGAATGTCCGCACCGTTAAAATTCGCCGTGTAATCAGCTGAATATCCGGGCTTAGCGGTGGCGATGAGCAAAAAAAACAGCGAAAGCGCTTTCAGTCGCTGGCTTGCGGAGGTTCCATCCATTTATTTATCCTGACCGTCCTGGAATTGTTGAACGGCAACATTAATTAGTTTTGGTGATGCATTTCGCAAGAGGGTAATCTGAGCCGTCTGCAGATGTCTAAGTGCCTCCTGCGCCTGGGTTAAATTCGCCTGTTGCGTTAAAGACATATTGTTAAGCTGAATAGCAATGTCACCAGGTGCAATGGCTGTCCGTGAAAATAATTCTGTATTACCGCGAGGTAAAAGGCGCAATCCTAGCAAGACATTTTTATCAACGACAGGAATCGCTTCAATAAAATCTGACAATGTGACATCTGTTGGTGCCGGCTGCTCGTTCACTTTTTCTGGCGTTGCGGCAGGTGGCGTCAGTTCGGTAAGCAGCGTAAGCTGCGCGGTGTTTCCGCCTGAGGAGAAAAACACCTGGTTCTTAGTGATATCAATGATGCGCGTGCTGTTGGATGATTTAAGCACATCATCAATAGAATAGACATTCTGTTCCCCCCCTTCCTGCAGAATGGCCCGGGACGATAATTTATCCGAACTATGAATAATACCGCTTAAATGGATATGGGACAGAGTATCTACGTTGCCACTCACTAATGGGGGCGCGTCAATGCGATTATTGACTGACGATGATAAATTCCATTTATATTTTTCATTAAAATTATTCAATGGCGTGATGATATCCTCATTAATCAGCGACGCTTTGTTATTACCCCACTGTATATATGCTGAGTAAATGAAAATAAAGATACCCATAGCGCTAGTCAATATAATCATAAGGCTCAGGGTGCGATACGATAACGCATTTTTCACTAAGGGAGAGATGGTTGCCATGAAATCACTTTTAAGAATGACTAAGAGTGAACGTGTTTCTTGTTTAAGTCCGTCATAATATAATCAGTCATTGGCACGCAGCAAGTCATATGCAATATATATCCCTATTTTAGGAATAGAATAATTTTCGAGGTAATGCGGCTATTCATGGATGAGCTAAATACTTTTTATACTACGCGGCATTGTCTGATTCGGGACAGCATGTTTTCCACGTTAATTCAGGAACAATGGCTAATATTACAGGGCGGTAAAGGGTCAGGAAAAAGTGTGCTTGCGCAAGGGGTGATTAGCGCGTGGCCTTATCGCGCGCTCACCATCAGCCCTTTGAACCGAAAAGGTTACCTGTGGGAGTGGGTGATTATTGCGGATTCGCAGACGGATAACAGTCTGGCGGGAAAAATATTCCCTGTTGAGAAGCTCTGGGAGGAGCTGTACAGCGCGGGGACCGTGACACACGGCAGTATGCCGCTGTTTGTCCTGGAAGATGGACACCGAATCTCCAGGGGGCTTGTTTCAACGATTCTGGCGTTTATGACCATGATGCCGCAAGCCCGATTGCTACTTACAGGGATATTCAACCGTCGTCAGCAGCGCGAGTTACGGGTATTACAGCCGGTATGGTTTGAGATACCCGCGCCGGACAGTAAAGATTACCGCAAGGTGATCTCCTCTCATGCAGGCATTGGCCCTGAGACAACCAACACTCTTCCGGAACAATTTATCAGACGATGCATGAGACGTTGCGATGGCAATCTTCATCTTGCCGCGCGACTGGGAGGGGTTATTCGCCGTAATAAGATGGAGGAGGAGGAACACGCCGCCTCCATTATTGACGCTTCTCTTCAGCGTGAGGCGCTGCGTTACCTGCCCGCACCGGGCCGTCAGGGCTTAACCTGGTTGCTGCTGTTGGTGTTAACGGTGCTATGTGGTGGTGGTGGCGCATACTTCGCCAGGCCTCTTTCCCAGTGGCTGCCACCGCTCACAACGTTGCTTCCTGTAGAATTCTCAAGACCTGTCTCAACTCATGCGCGACTGATGGCAGAGACGATGTCTACCAATGAATCGCTCAGTTTACTGTTTAGCGTCTGGGGGTATGAGGTAGACAAAGGGGAAGCCTGGTGCGATCAGGCATACCGGGGCGGGATGGCCTGCCTTTCCGGCACCGAAACGCTTGAAACACTGTTGTCTGACGGACTTCCCTGGGTCGCCACCCTGGAAGTTGATAGCGCCAGTTTCCCTGTCGTCGTGATCGGGGGAGGAGAGAACACGCTTACCGTGCTGTCAGGAAATCAAACATGGATCCTTGATAAGGCATGGTTCAGCCATGTCTGGACAGGGAATGTGACGCGAATGTGGAAGCCATCGCCCGACGGCAACGCAAGCATAACAAAGAAGAGTAGCACCGATGACATTGTCTGGCTTGATACGATGCTGAGCCGCGTGCTGAATGTCGAGGCGGAAGGGACGGGAGAATGGAGTTCGCTGCTAACTGAGAAGGTTCGCCAGTTTCAGGCGCAAAATAAGATTAAAGTCGATGGTGTGATGGGACAGTTGTCACTTATCAGGCTATGGCAAGCCCTGGGTGAAAGTCCAACGTTGATTCAGGAAAGAGGGACGATATGAGCGAGCAAACGGAAACCTCTTTGCAGTCCAAAGTACGCTTTGTCCGGCCAGATATGCCGCGCCCGCTTTGGGCGGGGATATGCATCGCATTGTCCTGGCTTTTATATAGTGTGGGTTGCGCGATGGTCGGGTATTACCTGTACCGCGGGATTGCTCTGCACGCGTCTTCATCACCAGAGCCTCAGCATTATCGGCTTTCTGAGGAGCACTATATCTATAAGAAGCGTCCCTTGCCGGTGCCGGTGGAAGAGACGGATGTTAGTGTGTCGGAGGAAAGCGACGCTGAGCATCCGGTTGCTGCCGGAGAAAAGGGCGATCTTGAAGCGCGTGTTAAGCAGGCGATAGCAGATATTGACCAGTAGTGTACGTGTCTTGCAAAAGGTTGGTTATTATCGACACAGTCGACTTGCATTAAGCCTGTAAATACGTATAATGCGCGGGCTTGTCGTAATTGACGGCTGGTTCGATATGAACCTGGGTAGCGCATTTTGTTACTCAACAATGCTCCCAATTGGGGAGCTACGTAAGAACGGTTACACTCTCCCATCAATCGTAATGGGTTTGAGGAGTAATCATTTTCGTTTATAAAATAATTGGAGCTCTGGTCTCATGCAGAACCAAAGAATCCGTATCCGCCTTAAAGCGTTTGATCATCGTCTGATCGATCAATCAACCGCGGAAATCGTCGAGACTGCTAAGCGCACTGGTGCGCAAGTCCGTGGTCCGATCCCGCTGCCGACCCGCAAAGAGCGCTTTACCGTTCTGATCTCTCCGCACGTTAACAAAGACGCGCGTGATCAGTACGAAATCCGCACTCACAAGCGTCTGGTTGACATCGTTGAGCCAACTGAGAAAACCGTTGATGCTCTGATGCGTCTGGATCTGGCTGCCGGTGTAGACGTGCAGATCAGCCTGGGTTAATCAGGTCATCGAGCGATTGAGAGGTTGAAACAATGATTGGTTTAGTCGGTAAAAAAGTGGGTATGACCCGCATCTTCACTGAAGATGGCGTTTCTATCCCAGTAACCGTAATCGAAGTTGAAGCAAACCGCGTTACTCAGGTTAAAGATCTGGCTAACGATGGCTACCGCGCTATTCAGGTTACCACTGGTGCTAAAAAAGCTAACCGTGTAACCAAACCAGAAGCGGGTCACTTCGCTAAAGCTGGCGTAGAAGCTGGCCGTGGTCTGTGGGAATTCCGTCTTGCTGAAGGCGAAGAGTTCACCGTAGGTCAGGACATTAGCGTTGAGCTGTTTGCTGACGTTAAAAAAGTTGACGTAACCGGTACCTCTAAAGGTAAAGGTTTTGCTGGTACCGTTAAGCGCTGGAACTTCCGTACCCAGGACGCTACCCACGGTAACTCCTTGTCTCACCGCGTTCCGGGTTCTATCGGTCAGAACCAGACTCCGGGCAAAGTGTTCAAAGGCAAGAAAATGGCAGGTCAGCTGGGTAACGAACGTGTAACCGTTCAGAGCCTGGACGTAGTACGTGTTGACGCTGAGCGCAACCTGCTGCTGGTTAAAGGTGCGGTCCCGGGTGCAACCGGTAGCGACCTGATCGTTAAACCAGCTGTGAAGGCGTAAGGGGATAGCAATGGAATTAGTATTGAAAGACGCGCAGAGCGCGCTGACTGTTTCCGAAACTACCTTCGGTCGTGATTTCAACGAAGCGCTGGTTCACCAGGTTGTTGTTGCTTATGCAGCTGGTGCTCGTCAGGGTACTCGTGCTCAGAAGACTCGTGCTGAAGTAACTGGTTCTGGCAAAAAGCCATGGCGCCAGAAAGGTACCGGCCGTGCGCGTTCAGGTTCTATCAAGAGCCCGATCTGGCGTTCAGGTGGCGTGACCTTCGCTGCGCGTCCACAGGACCACAGTCAAAAAGTTAACAAAAAGATGTACCGCGGCGCGCTGAAAAGCATCCTGTCCGAACTGGTACGTCAGGATCGTCTGATCGTTGTCGAGAAGTTCTCTGTAGAAGCGCCTAAAACTAAGCTGCTGGCTCAGAAACTGAAAGACATGGCTCTGGAAGATGTGCTGATCATCACCGGTGAGCTGGACGAGAACCTGTTCCTGGCCGCACGTAACCTGCACAAGGTTGACGTACGCGATGCGACTGGTATCGACCCGGTTAGCCTGATCGCCTTCGACAAAGTCGTAATGACTGCTGATGCTGTTAAGCAAGTTGAGGAGATGCTGGCATGATTCGTGAAGAACGTCTGCTGAAGGTGCTTCGCGCACCGCACGTTTCTGAAAAAGCGTCTACTGCGATGGAAAAAACAAACACCATCGTTCTCAAAGTTGCTAAAGACGCGACCAAAGCAGAGATCAAAGCTGCTGTGCAGAAACTGTTTGAAGTCGAAGTTGAAGTCGTTAACACCCTGGTTGTTAAAGGGAAAGTTAAACGTCACGGACAGCGTATCGGTCGTCGTAGCGACTGGAAAAAAGCTTACGTCACCCTGAAAGAAGGCCAGAACCTGGACTTCGTTGGCGGCGCTGAGTAAGTCGGAGGAGTAATACAATGGCAGTTGTTAAATGTAAACCGACATCTCCGGGTCGTCGCCACGTAGTTAAAGTGGTTAACCCTGAGCTGCACAAGGGCAAACCTTTTGCTCCGTTGCTGGAAAAAAACAGCAAATCCGGTGGTCGTAACAACAATGGCCGTATCACCACTCGTCACATCGGTGGTGGCCACAAGCAGGCTTATCGTATTGTTGACTTCAAACGCAACAAAGACGGTATCCCAGCAGTTGTTGAACGTCTTGAGTACGATCCGAACCGTTCCGCGAACATCGCGCTGGTTCTGTACAAAGATGGCGAACGCCGTTACATCCTGGCCCCTAAAGGCCTGAAAGCTGGCGACCAGATTCAGTCTGGCGTTGATGCTGCAATCAAAGCAGGTAACACCCTGCCGATGCGCAATATCCCGGTTGGTTCTACCGTTCATAACGTAGAAATGAAACCAGGTAAAGGCGGTCAGCTGGCGCGTTCCGCGGGTACTTACGTTCAGATCGTTGCGCGCGACGGTGCTTATGTCACCCTGCGTCTGCGTTCTGGTGAAATGCGTAAAGTCGAAGCAGACTGCCGCGCTACTCTGGGCGAAGTTGGCAATGCTGAGCATATGCTGCGCGTTCTGGGTAAAGCAGGTGCTGCACGCTGGCGTGGTGTTCGTCCTACCGTTCGCGGTACTGCGATGAACCCAGTCGACCACCCACATGGTGGTGGTGAAGGTCGTAACTTTGGTAAGCACCCGGTAACTCCGTGGGGCGTTCAGACCAAAGGTAAGAAGACCCGCAGCAACAAGCGTACTGATAAATTTATCGTACGTCGCCGTAGCAAATAATTTTAGAGGATAAGCCATGCCACGTTCTCTCAAGAAAGGTCCTTTTATTGACCTGCACTTGCTGAAGAAGGTAGAGAAAGCGGTGGAAAGCGGAGACAAGAAGCCCCTGCGCACTTGGTCCCGTCGTTCAACGATCTTTCCTAACATGATCGGTTTGACCATCGCTGTCCATAATGGTCGTCAGCACGTTCCAGTCTTTGTTACCGACGAAATGGTTGGTCACAAACTGGGTGAATTCGCACCGACTCGTACTTATCGCGGCCACGCTGCTGATAAAAAAGCGAAGAAGAAATAAGGTAGGAGGAAGAGATGGAAACTTTAGCTCAACATCGCCATGCTCGTTCTTCTGCACAGAAGGTTCGCCTTGTTGCTGACCTGATTCGCGGTAAGAAAGTGTCGCAGGCCCTGGACATCCTGACCTATACCAACAAGAAAGCTGCGGTATTGGTCAAGAAAGTACTGGAATCTGCCATTGCTAACGCTGAACACAACGATGGCGCTGACATCGACGATCTGAAAGTCGCGAAAATTTTCGTAGATGAAGGCCCAAGCATGAAGCGCATTATGCCGCGTGCGAAAGGTCGTGCAGATCGCATCCTGAAGCGCACCAGCCACATTACTGTGGTTGTGTCCGATCGCTGAGACTCTGGAGACTAGCAATGGGTCAGAAAGTACATCCTAATGGTATTCGCCTGGGTATTGTAAAACCATGGAACTCTACCTGGTTTGCGAACACCAAAGAATTCGCTGACAACCTGGACAGCGATTTTAAAGTACGTCAGTACCTGACTAAGGAACTGGCTAAAGCGTCTGTATCTCGTATCGTTATCGAGCGTCCAGCTAAGAGCATCCGTGTGACTATTCACACTGCTCGTCCTGGCATCGTTATCGGTAAGAAAGGCGAAGACGTAGAAAAACTGCGCAAGGTCGTAGCGGATATCGCTGGCGTTCCTGCACAGATCAATATCGCTGAAGTTCGTAAGCCTGAACTGGACGCTAAATTGGTTGCTGACAGCATCACTTCTCAGCTGGAACGTCGTGTTATGTTCCGTCGTGCTATGAAGCGTGCTGTACAGAACGCAATGCGTCTGGGCGCTAAGGGTATCAAAGTTGAAGTTAGCGGCCGTCTGGGCGGCGCGGAAATCGCACGTACCGAATGGTACCGTGAAGGTCGCGTACCGCTGCACACTCTGCGTGCTGACATCGACTACAACACCTCTGAAGCGCACACCACTTACGGTGTAATCGGCGTTAAGGTATGGATCTTCAAAGGTGAGATCCTGGGTGGTATGGCTGCTGTTGAACAACCGGAAAAACCGGCTGCTCAACCTAAAAAGCAGCAGCGTAAAGGCCGTAAATAAGGAGCGTCGCTGATGTTACAACCAAAGCGTACAAAATTCCGTAAAGTGCACAAAGGCCGCAACCGTGGTCTGGCGCAGGGTACGGATGTTAGCTTCGGCACTTTCGGTCTGAAAGCTGTTGGCCGTGGTCGTCTGACTGCACGTCAGATCGAAGCAGCACGTCGTGCAATGACCCGTGCAGTTAAGCGTCAAGGTAAGATCTGGATCCGTGTATTCCCGGACAAACCGATCACCGAGAAGCCGCTGGAAGTTCGTATGGGTAAAGGTAAAGGTAACGTGGAGTACTGGGTTGCCTTGATCCAACCGGGCAAAGTCCTTTATGAAATGGACGGTGTTCCGGAAGAGCTGGCCCGTGAAGCCTTCGGCCTGGCAGCAGCGAAACTGCCTATCAAAACCACCTTTGTAACTAAGACGGTGATGTAATGAAAGCAAAAGAGCTGCGTGAAAAAAGCGTTGAAGAGCTGAACGCTGAGCTGCTGAACCTGCTGCGTGAGCAGTTCAACCTGCGTATGCAGGCTGCAAGTGGCCAGCTGCAACAGACTCACCTGCTGAAGCAAGTGCGTCGCAATGTTGCACGCGTTAAGACTTTACTGACTCAGAAGGCGGGTGCGTAATGACCGATAAAATCCGTACTCTGCAAGGTCGTGTTGTTAGCGACAAAATGGAGAAATCCATTGTTGTAGCTATCGAACGTATTGTGAAACACCCGATCTACGGTAAATTCATCAAGCGTACGACCAAACTGCACGTACATGACGAGAACAACGAATGTGGTATCGGCGACAAGGTTGAAATCCGTGAATGCCGTCCACTGTCCAAGACTAAGTCCTGGACGCTGGTTCGCGTTGTAGAGAAAGCGGTTCTGTAATACAGTACGCATTCTCAATACGAATAAACGGCTCAGCGATGAGCCGTTTATTTTTTCTACCCATATTGCAGAAGCGGTGTTATAATGCCGCGCCCTCGATATGGGGCTTTTTAACGGCTCTGATTTTAGAGTCTCAGGTAGTAGTTGACATTAGCGGAGCACTAAAATGATCCAAGAACAGACTATGCTGAACGTCGCCGACAACTCCGGTGCACGTCGCGTAATGTGTATCAAGGTTCTGGGTGGCTCGCACCGTCGCTACGCAGGCGTAGGCGACATCATCAAGATCACCATCAAAGAAGCAATTCCACGTGGTAAGGTCAAAAAAGGTGATGTGCTGAAAGCGGTAGTGGTGCGCACCAAGAAGGGTGTTCGTCGCCCTGACGGTTCTGTCATTCGCTTCGATGGTAATGCATGCGTTATTTTGAACAATAACAGCGAGCAGCCTATCGGCACGCGTATCTTTGGGCCGGTAACTCGTGAACTTCGTACTGAGAAGTTCATGAAAATTATCTCTCTGGCACCAGAAGTACTCTAAGGAGCGAATCATGGCAGCGAAAATCCGTCGTGATGACGAAGTTATCGTGTTAACCGGTAAAGATAAAGGTAAACGCGGTAAAGTAAAAAATGTTCTGTCTTCCGGCAAACTCGTCGTTGAAGGTATCAACCTGGTTAAGAAACATCAGAAGCCGGTTCCGGCCCTGAACCAACCAGGTGGCATCGTTGAAAAAGAAGCTGCTATTCAGGTTTCTAACGTTGCAATCTTCAATGCGGCTACCGGCAAGGCTGACCGTGTAGGCTTTAGATTCGAAGACGGCAAAAAAGTCCGTTTCTTCAAGTCTAACAGCGAAACTATCAAGTAATTTGGAGTAGTACGATGGCGAAACTGCATGATTACTACAAAGACGAAGTAGTTAACAAACTCATGACTGAGTTTAACTACAATTCTGTCATGCAAGTCCCTCGGGTCGAGAAGATCACCCTGAACATGGGTGTTGGTGAAGCGATCGCTGACAAGAAACTGCTGGATAACGCAGCAGCTGACCTGACAGCAATCTCCGGTCAAAAACCGCTGATCACCAAAGCACGCAAATCTGTTGCAGGCTTCAAAATCCGTCAGGGCTATCCGATCGGCTGTAAAGTAACTCTGCGTGGCGAACGCATGTGGGAGTTCTTTGAGCGCCTGATCACTATTGCTGTTCCACGTATCCGTGACTTCCGTGGCTTGTCCGCTAAGTCTTTCGACGGTCGTGGTAACTACAGCATGGGTGTCCGTGAGCAGATCATCTTCCCAGAAATCGACTACGATAAAGTCGACCGCGTGCGTGGTTTGGATATTACCATTACCACTACTGCGAAATCTGACGAAGAAGGCCGTGCTCTGCTGGCTGCCTTTGACTTCCCGTTCCGCAAGTAAGGTAGGGTTACTGAATGGCTAAGCAATCAATGAAAGCACGCGAAGTAAAGCGCGTAGCTTTAGCTGATAAATTCTTCGCTAAACGCGCTGAACTGAAAGCGATCATTTCTGATGTGAACGCTTCCGACGAAGATCGTTGGAATGCGGTTCTCAAGCTGCAGTCTCTGCCGCGTGATTCCAGCCCGTCTCGTCAGCGTAACCGCTGTCGTCAAACAGGTCGTCCACATGGTTATGTGGGCAAGTTTGGGTTGAGCCGTATCAAACTGCGTGAAGCCGCCATGCGCGGTGAAGTGCCAGGCTTGAAAAAGGCTAGCTGGTAATTACCAATTGAATCACGGGAGTAAAGACAGATGAGCATGCAAGATCCGATCGCGGATATGCTGACCCGTATCCGTAACGGTCAGGCCGCGAACAAAGTTGCGGTCACCATGCCTTCCGCCAAGCTGAAAGTGGCAATTGCCAACGTGCTGAAGGAAGAAGGTTTTATCGAAGATTTTAAAGTTGAAGGCGACACCAAGCCGGAACTGGAACTTACTCTCAAGTATTTCCAGGGTAAAGCTGTTGTAGAAAGCATTCAGCGTGTCAGCCGCCCAGGCCTGCGCATCTATAAGAAAAAAGATGAGCTGCCAAAAGTTATGGCTGGTCTTGGTATCGCAGTTGTTTCTACCTCTAAAGGTGTTATGACTGATCGTGCAGCGCGCCAGGCTGGTCTTGGTGGCGAAATTATCTGCTACGTAGCCTAATCGGAGGAAAGAATGTCTCGTGTTGCTAAAGCACCGGTCGTCATTCCTGCCGGCGTTGATGTTAAAATCGACGGTCAGGTTATTACGATCAAAGGTAAAAACGGCGAGCTGACTCGTACCCTCAACAAAGCTGTTGAAGTTAAACATGCAGATAACGCTCTGACCTTCGGTCCACGTGATGGTTTCGTGGATGGATGGGCTCAGGCTGGTACCGCGCGTGCCCTGCTGAACTCAATGGTTGTTGGTGTTACCGAAGGCTTCACTAAAAAGCTTCAGCTGGTTGGTGTAGGTTATCGTGCAGCGATCAAAGGGAATGCAGTAGGCCTGTCTCTGGGCTTCTCACACCCTGTTGAGCATCCGCTGCCGGCCGGTATCACTGCAGAATGTCCGACTCAAACTGAAATCGTGCTGAAAGGCGCTGATAAACAGCTGATCGGTCAGGTTGCAGCAGATCTGCGCGCCTACCGTCGTCCTGAGCCTTACAAAGGCAAGGGTGTTCGTTACGCCGACGAAGTCGTGCGTACCAAAGAGGCTAAGAAGAAGTAAGGTAACACTATGGATAAGAAATCTGCTCGTATCCGTCGTGCGACCCGCGCACGCCGCAAGCTCAAAGAGCTGGGTGCAACTCGCCTGGTGGTACATCGTACCCCGCGTCATATTTACGCACAGGTAATTGCACCGAACGGTTCTGAAGTTCTGGTAGCTGCTTCTACTGTAGAAAAAGCTATCTCAGAACAATTGAAGTACACCGGTAACAAAGACGCCGCTGCAGCTGTAGGTAAAGCTGTTGCTGAACGCGCTCTGGAAAAAGGCATCAGCAATGTTTCCTTTGACCGTTCCGGGTTCCAATATCATGGTCGTGTCCAGGCACTGGCAGATGCTGCCCGTGAAGCTGGCCTTCAGTTCTAAGGTAGAGGTGTAAGATGGCTCACATCGAAAAACAGGCTGGCGAACTGCAGGAAAAGCTGATCGCGGTAAACCGCGTATCTAAAACCGTTAAAGGTGGTCGTATTTTCTCCTTCACAGCTCTGACTGTAGTAGGCGATGGTAACGGTCGCGTTGGTTTTGGTTACGGTAAAGCGCGTGAAGTTCCAGCAGCGATCCAGAAAGCGATGGAAAAAGCCCGTCGCAATATGATTAACGTCGCGCTGAACAACGGCACCCTGCAACACCCTGTTAAAGGTGTTCACACGGGTTCTCGTGTATTCATGCAGCCAGCTTCAGAAGGTACCGGTATCATCGCCGGTGGTGCAATGCGCGCCGTTCTGGAAGTTGCTGGGGTTCATAACGTTCTGGCCAAAGCATATGGTTCCACCAACCCGATTAACGTGGTTCGTGCAACTATTGATGGCCTGGAAAATATGAATTCTCCAGAAATGGTCGCTGCCAAGCGTGGTAAATCCGTTGAAGAAATTCTGGGGTAATTGACCATGGCAAAGACTATTAAAATCACTCAAACCCGCAGTGCAATCGGTCGTCTGCCGAAACACAAGGCAACGCTGCTTGGCCTGGGTCTGCGTCGTATTGGTCATACCGTTGAGCGCGAGGATACTCCTGCTGTTCGTGGTATGGTCAACGCGGTTTACTTCATGGTTAAAGTTGAGGAGTAAGAGATGCGTTTAAATACTCTGTCTCCGGCCGAAGGCTCTAAAAAGGCGGGTAAACGCCTGGGTCGTGGTATCGGTTCTGGCCTCGGCAAAACCGGTGGTCGTGGTCACAAAGGTCAGAACTCTCGTTCTGGCGGTGGCGTACGTCGCGGTTTCGAGGGTGGCCAGATGCCACTGTACCGTCGTCTGCCGAAGTTCGGCTTCACCTCTCGCAAAGCAGCGATCACAGCGGAAATCCGTCTGTCTGACCTGGCGAAAGTTGAAGGCGGCGTTGTAGACCTGAACACGCTGAAAGCAGCAAACATTATCGGTATTCAGATCGAGTTCGCGAAAGTGATCCTGTCTGGTGAAGTTTCTACTCCGGTAACTGTTCGTGGCCTGCGTGTTACTAAAGGTGCTCGTGCTGCTATCGAAGCTGCTGGCGGTAAAATTGAGGAATAAGTAGCAGATGGCTAAGCAACCGGGATTAGATTTTCAAAGTGCCAAAGGTGGATTTGGCGAGCTGAAACGCAGACTGCTGTTTGTTATCGGCGCGCTGATTGTGTTCCGTATTGGCTCTTTTATTCCGATCCCTGGTATCGATGCCGCTGTACTTGCCAAACTGCTTGAGCAACAGCGAGGCACCATCATTGAAATGTTCAACATGTTCTCTGGTGGTGCTCTCAGCCGTGCTTCTATCTTCGCTCTGGGTATCATGCCGTATATTTCGGCATCGATTATTATCCAGCTGCTGACGGTCGTTCATCCGGCCCTGGCAGAATTGAAGAAAGAAGGGGAGTCTGGACGTCGTAAGATTAGTCAGTACACCCGTTACGGTACTCTGGTGCTGGCAATATTCCAGTCGATCGGTATTGCTACCGGTCTGCCGAATATGCCTGGTATGCAGGGCCTGGTATTAAACCCAGGCTTTGCATTCTATTTCACCGCTGTTGTTAGTCTGGTCACAGGGACGATGTTCCTGATGTGGCTCGGCGAACAGATTACTGAGCGTGGTATCGGTAACGGTATCTCAATCATTATCTTCGCCGGTATTGTTGCGGGTCTTCCGCCAGCCATCGCCCACACTATCGAGCAAGCGCGTCAAGGCGACCTGCACTTCCTCCTGTTGCTGTTGGTTGCAGTATTAGTATTTGCAGTGACGTTCTTTGTTGTCTTCGTTGAACGTGGTCAACGCCGCATTGTGGTGAACTACGCGAAACGTCAGCAAGGTCGTCGTGTCTATGCTGCACAGAGCACACATTTACCGCTGAAAGTGAATATGGCGGGGGTAATCCCGGCAATCTTCGCTTCCAGTATTATTCTGTTCCCGGCAACCATCGCGTCATGGTTCGGGGGCGGTACTGGTTGGAACTGGCTGACAACAATTTCGCTGTATTTGCAGCCTGGGCAACCACTTTATGTGTTACTCTATGCGTCTGCGATCATCTTCTTCTGTTTCTTCTACACGGCGTTGGTCTTCAACCCGCGTGAAACAGCAGATAACCTGAAGAAGTCCGGTGCATTTGTACCAGGAATTCGTCCGGGAGAGCAAACGGCGAAGTATATCGATAAAGTAATGACCCGCCTGACTTTGGTTGGTGCGCTTTATATTACTTTTATCTGCCTGATCCCGGAGTTCATGCGTGATGCAATGAAAGTACCGTTCTACTTCGGTGGGACCTCACTGCTTATCGTTGTTGTCGTGATTATGGACTTTATGGCTCAAGTGCAAACTCTGATGATGTCCAGTCAGTATGAGTCTGCATTGAAGAAGGCGAACCTGAAAGGCTACGGCCGCTAATTGGTCGCCTGAGAAGTTACGGAGAGTAAAAATGAAAGTTCGTGCTTCCGTCAAGAAATTATGCCGTAACTGCAAAATCGTTAAGCGTGATGGTGTCATCCGTGTGATTTGCAGTGCCGAGCCGAAGCATAAACAGCGCCAAGGCTGATTATTTCGCATATTTTTCTTGCAAAGTTGGGTTGAGCTGGCTAGATTAGCCAGCCAATCTTTTGTATGTCTGTACGTTTCCATTTGAGTATCCTGAAAACGGGCTTTTCAGCATGGTGCGTACATATTAAATAGTAGGAGTGCATAGTGGCCCGTATAGCAGGCATTAACATTCCTGATCAGAAACATGCTGTGATCGCATTAACTTCGATCTACGGCGTCGGCAAGACCCGTTCTAAAGCCATTCTGGCTGCAGCGGGTATCGCTGAAGATGTTAAGATCAGTGAGCTGTCTGAAGAACAAATCGACACGCTGCGTGACGAAGTTGCCAAATTTGTCGTTGAAGGTGATCTGCGCCGTGAAATCAGCATGAGCATCAAGCGCCTGATGGATCTTGGTTGCTATCGCGGTTTGCGTCATCGTCGTGGTCTGCCAGTGCGCGGTCAGCGTACTAAGACCAACGCACGTACCCGTAAGGGTCCGCGCAAACCGATCAAGAAATAATCGGGGTGATTGAATAATGGCAAAGGCACCAGTTCGTGCACGTAAACGTGTAAGAAAACAAGTCTCTGACGGCGTGGCTCATATCCATGCTTCTTTCAACAACACCATCGTTACTATTACTGATCGTCAGGGTAACGCTTTGGGTTGGGCAACAGCCGGTGGTTCCGGTTTCCGTGGTTCTCGCAAATCCACTCCGTTCGCAGCTCAGGTTGCAGCAGAGCGTTGCGCTGAAGCCGTAAAAGAATACGGCATCAAGAATCTGGAAGTTATGGTTAAAGGTCCGGGTCCGGGTCGTGAATCTACTGTTCGCGCTCTGAACGCCGCTGGTTTCCGCATCACGAATATTACTGATGTGACTCCGATCCCTCATAACGGTTGTCGTCCGCCGAAAAAACGTCGCGTATAACGCTCGTTTTTTAGGTTAGTTGGAGATAGAAAATGGCAAGATATTTGGGTCCTAAGCTCAAGCTGAGCCGTCGTGAGGGCACCGACTTATTCCTTAAGTCTGGCGTTCGCGCGATCGATACCAAGTGTAAAATTGAACAAGCTCCTGGCCAGCACGGTGCGCGTAAACCGCGTCTGTCTGACTATGGTGTGCAGTTGCGTGAAAAGCAAAAAGTTCGCCGTATCTACGGTGTGCTGGAGCGTCAGTTCCGTAACTACTATAAAGAAGCAGCACGTCTGAAAGGCAACACAGGTGAAAACCTGCTGGCTCTGCTGGAAGGTCGTCTGGACAACGTTGTTTACCGTATGGGCTTCGGCGCGACTCGTGCTGAATCACGCCAGTTGGTTAGCCACAAAGCAATCATGGTAAACGGTCGTGTTGTTAACATCGCTTCTTATCAGGTTAAAGCGAATGACGTTGTTAGCATTCGTGAGAAAGCGAAAAAGCAATCTCGCGTGAAGGCCGCTCTGGAGCTGGCTGAGCAGCGTGAAAAGCCAACCTGGCTGGAAGTTGATGCTGGCAAGATGGAAGGTACGTTCAAGCGTCAGCCGGAACGTTCTGATCTGTCTGCGGACATTAACGAACACCTGATCGTCGAGCTTTACTCCAAGTAAAGCTTAGTACCAAAGAGAGGACACAATGCAGGGTTCTGTGACAGAGTTTCTAAAACCGCGCCTGGTAGATATCGAGCAAGTGAGTTCGACGCACGCCAAGGTGACCCTTGAGCCTTTAGAGCGTGGCTTTGGCCATACTCTGGGTAACGCACTGCGCCGTATTCTGCTCTCATCGATGCCGGGTTGCGCGGTGACCGAGGTTGAGATTGATGGTGTACTTCATGAGTACAGCACCAAAGAAGGCGTTCAGGAAGATATCCTTGAAATCCTGCTCAACCTGAAAGGGCTGGCGGTGAGAGTTCAGGGTAAAGATGAAGTTATTCTTACTCTGAATAAATCTGGCATTGGCCCTGTGACTGCAGCCGACATCACCCACGACGGTGATGTTGAAATCGTCAAGCCGCAGCACGTGATCTGCCACCTGACCGATGAGAACGCAGCTATTAGCATGCGTATCAAAGTTCAGCGCGGTCGTGGTTATGTGCCGGCTTCTGCCCGAATTCATTCGGAAGAAGATGAGCGCCCAATCGGCCGTCTGCTGGTCGACGCATGCTACAGCCCTGTAGAGCGTATTGCCTACAATGTTGAAGCAGCGCGTGTAGAACAGCGTACCGACCTGGACAAGCTGGTCATCGAAATGGAAACCAACGGCACAATCGATCCTGAAGAGGCGATTCGTCGTGCGGCAACCATCCTGGCAGAACAACTGGAAGCTTTCGTTGACTTACGTGATGTTCGTCAGCCGGAAGTGAAAGAAGAGAAACCAGAATTCGATCCGATCCTGCTGCGCCCTGTTGACGATCTCGAATTGACTGTCCGCTCTGCTAACTGCCTCAAGGCAGAAGCTATCCACTATATCGGTGATCTGGTACAGCGTACCGAGGTTGAGTTGCTGAAAACGCCGAACCTGGGTAAAAAATCTCTTACCGAGATTAAAGACGTGCTGGCTTCACGTGGTTTGTCTCTGGGCATGCGCCTGGAAAACTGGCCACCAGCAAGCATTGCTGACGAGTAACCGGATCACAGGTTAAGGTTTTACTGAGAAGGATAAGGTCATGCGCCATCGTAAGAGTGGTCGTCAACTGAACCGCAACAGCAGCCATCGCCAGGCTATGTTCCGCAACATGGCAGGTTCACTGGTTCGTCATGAAATCATCAAGACGACCCTGCCTAAAGCGAAAGAGCTGCGTCGCGTAGTTGAGCCGCTGATTACTCTTGCCAAGACTGACAGCGTTGCTAATCGTCGTCTGGCATTCGCCCGCACTCGTGATAACGAGATCGTGGCAAAACTGTTTAACGAACTGGGCCCGCGTTTCGCGAGCCGTGCCGGTGGTTACACTCGCATTCTGAAGTGTGGTTTCCGTGCAGGCGACAACGCGCCGATGGCTTACATCGAGCTGGTTGATCGTTCAGAGAAAGCAGAAGCTGCTGCAGAGTAATCTGCAGTAACGTAAAAAAACCCGCCTCGGCGGGTTTTTTTATATCCGCAGTATCCCCACTTCTCTACAATGTCAGTATTAATTCTGTTCATCCCCTGGAGCTGACGATGTGGTTGCTTGACCAGTGGGCAGAACGCCATATTCGCGATGCCCAAAATAAAGGTGATTTCGACGATCTCCCCGGAAGCGGCGAACCTCTTGTGCTGGAAGATGATTCGCATATTGCGCCTGAACTGCGGGCCGGATACCGTTTACTAAAAAACGCCGGCTGTCTTCCTCCTGAGCTTGAGCAGCGCAGAGAGGCCGTTGAACTTATCGATTTGCTAAAAGGTATTCGCCGGGACGATCCACGACATACTGAACTTAGCCGCAGGCTTGCCCTTGTCGAGCTCAAGTTACGTCAGGCCGGGTTGAGTACTGAATTTCTGCATGGCGAATACAGTGAAAGATTGATGCAGAAAATAAACGAGGAGTAGCGATGTACCGTATCGGTGAACTTGCAAAGCTCGCGAACGTAACGCCGGATACTATCCGATATTACGAAAAGCAGCAGATGATCGATCATGAAGTACGCACAGAAGGCGGATTTCGGCTTTATACCGATAACGATCTACAGCGTTTAAGATTTATACGCTATGCGCGACAGCTTGGATTCACGCTGGACTCGATCCGCGAGTTATTATCGATCCGCATCGATCCTGAACGTTATACCTGCCAGGAATCAAAAAGCATCGTGCAGGCCCGGCTTGATGAAGTTGAAGCCCGTATTCAGGAGCTGCAAACCATGCAACGTTCTCTGCAAAGGCTGAATGATGCCTGCTGTGGAACGGCCCATAGCAGTATTTATTGTTCAATTCTTGAAGCCCTTGAACAGGGGGCCAGTGGAGAAACGCGGGGATGTTGATTTTTAATCCACCCGGGTCTAGACTTCCGTCGTCATAAATCATGCTCAGGAGAAAAGATGAGCCACTATCAGCATACGAAGGGACAAATTAAAGACAATGCCATTGAGGCCTTACTTCACGACCCGCTTTTTCGACAGCGTGTTGAAAAGAATAAAAAAGGGAAGGGAAGTTATCTGCGTAAAAACAAACATGCAAAACGGGGTAACTGGGAGGCCAGTGGCAAGCAAGCGAATCGCTTATTTACCACTGGCCTTCCTGCTTTAATTTGCTGATTAAACGCGGTTGTTCTGCTCTTTTAACAGATCGCGGATTTCAGTCAGCAAGACTTCTTCTTTCGTTGGTGCTGGCGCAGCTGCTGGCTCTTCTTTTTTACGGTTGAGTCTGTTGATCAGCTTGATAGCCATGAAAATAGCAAACGCCACAATCACGAAATCAAATACGTTCTGAATAAATACGCCATAATGCATCACTACTGCCGGGATATCCCCCTGCGCTTCACGCAGCGTGAAGGCAAATTGTTTGAAATCAATGCCCCCGATGAGCAACCCTAAAGGTGGCATGATGATATCTGCAACTAATGATGAAACAATCTTGCCGAATGCCGCACCAATAATGACACCCACTGCCAAATCAACCACGTTCCCGCGCATCGCAAATTCGCGAAATTCTTTAATAAAACTCATTATGTT
Organism: Enterobacter cloacae complex sp. HYC080_NIDB; assembly: GCF_056673325.1. Classification (NCBI taxonomy): domain Bacteria; kingdom Pseudomonadati; phylum Pseudomonadota; class Gammaproteobacteria; order Enterobacterales; family Enterobacteriaceae; genus Enterobacter; species Enterobacter cloacae complex sp. HYC080_NIDB. Next base: position 463,172 of record NZ_CP114212.1, read on the forward strand.
CTCCTTGTGCCAGCTGACGACTATAAGTTTAACAAATGATTAGCTATTTGCCATTCGGGATAATTAAACGTTATGAAAAATAAAAGGCACAGGAATTAAGAGGTTAAAGCGTGGGTGCTCGTATGCGAGCACCCGACTCATTAAAGGAAGAAGGGACTTGGCTGGAATAAACGTTCGACGTCGGTAATAAACTTTTTATCGGTAAGGAACATAATTACGTGATCGCCTTGTTCAATACGCAAATTATCATTGGCGATCATGACATCATTCCCACGCACGACAGCGCCGATTATGGTGCCTGGCGGCAATTTAATTTCGTCGATGGCGCGGCCCACAACGCGTGACGTGGTTTCATCACCATGCGCCACCGCTTCAATGGCTTCAGCCACACCTCGGCGGAGTGATGAAACACCGACAATGTCCGCTTTACGTACATGGCTAAGCAGGGCCGAAATCGTTGCCTGCTGCGGTGAAATGGCAATATCAATAACGCTGCCCTGAACGAGATCAACATAAGCCTTACGCTGGATAAGCACCATGACCTTCTTTGCCCCCATACGCTTGGCGAGCATGGCAGACATAATATTCGCCTCGTCATCATTAGTGACGGCAATAAAAAGATCTACTTGATCAATATGTTCTTCTGCCAGCAGCTCCTGATCCGACGCATCGCCATAAAATACGATCGTATTTTGCAACTTCTCCGCCAGTTCAGAAGCCCGCTGTTGATCGCGCTCGATCAATTTCACGCTATAGTCTTTTTCCAGCCTGCGCGCGAGACCCGCGCCGATATTGCCGCCGCCGACCAGCATAATACGTTTATAAGGCTTTTCGAGACGCTGTAGCTCACTCATCACCGCACGGATATGCTGAGAGGCAGCAATAAAGAAGACCTCATCGCCAGCTTCGACAATGGTAGAGCCTTGCGGGCGGATAGGTCTGTCGTGACGGAAAATAGCGGCGACGCGCGTATCAATATGGGGCATATGTTCGCGCATGGTGGACAACGCGTTGCCAATCAATGGCCCACCGTAATAAGCCTTAACTACAGCCAGACTGACTTTCCCTTCGGCAAAGTTCACCACCTGCAGTGCCCCTGGATATTCGATTAGGCGATAGATATTGTCGATAACCAGTTGTTCAGGCGCGATGAGATGATCGATTGGAACCGCTTCTGAATTAAACAGTTTCTCGGCATCGCGAACATAGTCCGGAGAGCGGATACGTGCGATTCGGTTTGGTGTGTTGAAAAGCGAATAGGCCACCTGACAAGCCACCATATTGGTTTCATCAGAACTGGTGACCGCAACCAGCATGTCGGCATCGTCAGCGCCAGCCTCGCGCAGAACGCGCGGATGCGAACCGTGACCCTGCACAACGCGAAGGTCAAATTTGTCCTGCAATACGCGCAGACGATCTCCGTTGGTATCAACAATAGTGATGTCATTGTTTTCGCCAACCAGGTTTTCTGCCAGCGTTCCACCAACCTGTCCTGCGCCCAGAATGATAATCTTCATATCTTGTGACCTGTTTTCAACATCACTCTTTGATTAGCTTAGCGTAAAAGAAGCCATCACCCTCTTCCGCACCCGGCAGGTTCTGCTGACCCGGGTTTTCAGGTGTTCCCGTATCACGCAGCGTAGCGTCCAGAGTGCGTTTAAGGAAGGCCGCGATTTGCTGGCTGTTTTCTTCCGGCAGCACGGAGCAGGTCGCGTAGACCAGCGTTCCACCAGGTTTTAGATGCGGCCAGATGGCGTCAAGAATATCCGATTGCAGTTGGGCAAGTTCCTTGATATCACGATCGCGGCGCAGCCACTTGATATCGGGGTGACGGCGAATAACACCGGTTGCAGAGCAAGGGGCATCCAGCAAAATACGATCGAATTGTGTTTCACCACACCATTCTGCGGGTTTGCGTCCATCGCCCTGCTTAACCTGTGCCTTCATACCCAGACGCTTAAGGTTATCGTAGACGCGTGAAAGACGCTGCTCATCAACATCGACTGCCATCACGCTGGCCTGCGGAGCCACTTCCAGAATGTGCGTTGTTTTTCCGCCTGGTGCTGCGCACAAATCGAGGATCTGCTCGCCATTTTTCGGCTCAAGGAAAGTCATACAACCCTGAGCAGAGGCATCCTGTACAGTCACCCAGCCTTCATCAAAACCGGGTAAAGCATGTACCGGTGCAGGGGAAGCTAAACGCACGGCGTCAGGATAGGCATCATGTGTGAATCCACTCATTCCGGCCTCTTCGAGCAAGCTCAGCCAGGCATCGCGGGTATGATGATTCCGGTTAACGCGCAGCCACATCGGTGGACGTTGATTATTGGCTTCGGCAATGTTTTGCCATTGTTGTGGATACGCCTTTTTAAGGCGATTCAGAAGCCAGTCCGGATGCAGGTAACGTGTTTCGCTTTGCGTAAATTCAGCCAGCAGCTCTTCCTGCTGTCGCTGGAACTGACGCAGTACACCGTTGATCAACCCTTTCAACTGAGGACGTTTAATCGCAACGGCACCTTCCACCGTCTCAGCCAGTGCGGCATGAGGGGGGATTCGGGTATGAAGAAGCTGATAAAAACCCACCATAATCAAATAATGTATGGTGCGCTGTTTGCCGGTCATTGGGCGTGACATCAGCTTATTAATGAGCCACTCAAGTTGAGAGAGAGTGCGCAGGACGCCAAAACAGAGCTCCTGAAGCAGGGCTTTGTCTTTATCAGATACTTTTTGTTGCAGGGGAGGCAGGACATTACTCAATGACTGACCCTGCTCGATGACCTGCTCAACGGCCTGCGCCGCCATACTGCGAAGATTTTGTTTTTTCATAACCGTAAAAATAAAAATGCCCGGAACACCGGGCTTTAAGCAAATATTGGATCAGGCAAGGCGATTGCCCGGTATAAACCATTCGCGACGGGAATTTAACAGATCCTGTGCACTCATGGCTTTCTTACCGGCCGGTTGTAACGACTCAAGATTCAGGATCCCTTCTGCAGTCGCAACCTGAATTCCGTTCTTGCTGGCGTCGATAATCGTACCGGGTTCAGCTGCTGTGACGCTGTTTATCACTGACGCTTTCCAGACTTTCACGGGCTGCTCATCAATCATCAGCCAGCTCATTGGCCATGGATTGAAGGCGCGGATGCAGCGTTCAAGTTGAGCGGCGGAGAGAGACCAGTCGATCCGGGCTTCTTCTTTGCTCAGTTTTTCGGCGTAGGTGACGAGAGACTCATCCTGAACCTCAGGCTTCGCCGTATTGTCAGCAAGCTGCTGTAAGGTCTTAATGAGCCCTTGTGGGCCGAGATCTGCCAGCTTGTCATACAGCGTAGCGCTGGTATCTTCTGCCGTAATGGGACACGTCAACTTATACAGCATGTCGCCCGTGTCTAAACCTACATCCATCTTCATGATTGTCACGCCGGTTTCAGCATCACCCGCCCACAGGGAGCGCTGTATAGGTGCCGCACCACGCCAACGCGGGAGCAGGGAACCATGCACGTTGATACAGCCCAGGCGAGGCATATCAAGCACGGCTTTTGGCAGAATTAAACCATACGCCACCACCACCATTACGTCGGCATTCAGGTCAGCAACCAGCTGCTGGTTTTCCTGAGGGCGTAAGGAGGCGGGCTGGAAAACGGGTAGCCCATGCTCTTCTGCCAGCACCTTTACGGGGCTCGGCATCAGTTTTTTACCGCGACCTGCCGGGCGGTCCGGCTGGGTAAAGACGCCAACAACCTGGTGACCAGAAGATAACAGCGCGTCAAGATGACGCGCTGCAAAATCAGGGGTTCCCGCGAAGATAATACGTAGTGTTTTAGACACGATGATCCTTGTATCCGGGGGGACGTTATGCGCGAGAGCGCAAACGATCCAGTTTTTCTACTTTCTGACGAATACGCTGCTGTTTCAGCGGCGAGAGGTAATCGATAAACAGTTTACCGACCAGATGATCCATCTCATGCTGAATACAAATCGCCAGCAGGTCGTCTGCTTCCAGTTCGAACGGATTACCGTCACGATCCAGGGCGCGAATTTTCACTTTTTCGGCACGTGGCACCAAAGCGCGTTGTTCAGGAATGGACAAACAGCCTTCCTCGATACCCGTTTCGCCGCTCTTTTCAAGCAACTCAGGGTTAATCAGCACCAGACGCTCATCGCGATTTTCAGAAACGTCGATCACGATAATACGCTTGTGAATGTCTACCTGGGTCGCCGCCAGGCCAATGCCTTCTTCAGCGTACATGGTATCGAACATATCATCGACGATACGCTGAATTTCTGCATTCACTTCTTTAACCGGTTCAGCGACGATGCGAAGGCGCTCGTCCGGAATATGTAACACTTGCAAAACTGCCATAAATTTCCAGAGTCGTGTTCAGGAGTTGATAAGAATATTACTTCTATTCTAGACAAATCCCCGGTCGATTGACAGCATCAGTGACCAATCGCAATGATTGCGCAGGCCGCTTATGGCAGGGGGAAAGGATGACGTCTACCGAGATATGGTTACGGCTTATCCACACGGGTTCTCTGTGTGGTGATGGGATGCTGGAAGCCGCTGCACGGTTGCTCAAGCAGACAAATATAGATGTTCCTGCTGTCATAGACGCCGGGCTGTCAGCAAAACAGGCTAGCCGGTTCTTTGCCTTAGAGGAAAGTGAACTGGAGCGAAGCCTTAAGTGGCTTGAAATGCCGGGAAATCATTTGTTGACGGCAAACCATCCCTTTTATCCCCCTTTGCTGCGAACGATTCCCGATTATCCTGGGGCATTATGTGTAAAAGGTAACTTAGCGACACTTAATACTGTCCAACTGGCTGTGGTGGGGAGTCGGGCGCCGTCATGGTACGGTGAGCGGTGGGGGAAAATCCTGTGCGAACAGCTTTCACAAAGCGGTTTCACAATCACCAGTGGGTTGGCCTGCGGTATTGACGGTGTCGCCCATCACGCTGCGCTGTCCGCAAAAGGACGTAGCGTGGCCGTGCTGGGGAACGGCCTGTTTAGCGTTTATCCCCGTCGGCATCAGGCTCTGGCGATGCAGATTATTGAATCTGACGGGGCGATAGTGTCTGAGTTTCCTCTCTCGGCACAGCCCCGACCGGCAAACTTTCCGCGCCGTAATCGGATTATCAGCGGGTTAAGCCAGGGCGTCTTGGTCGTTGAAGCGGCAGTGCGAAGCGGCTCTCTGGTCACGGCCCGGTGCGCACTTGAGCAGGGGCGGGAGGTTTTCGCCTTGCCCGGTCCGATAGGTAACCCCGGCTGCGAAGGGCCACACTGGCTGATAAAGCAGGGCGCAACGCCGGTAACCGAGGTAGGGGATATTCTTGAAAATTTGCAACATGGGTTGCAATGGCTGCAGGAAGATCCCGAAAAGCGACATTATTCGTCAGATCAGGGAAAGGTGGCATTGCCATTTCCTAAGCTCCTGGCTAACGTAGGAGATGAGGTAACACCTGTTGACGTTGTCGCTGAACGTGCCGGCCAACCTGTGCCAGTAACGGTAGCACAGCTACTCGAACTGGAGTTAGCAGGGTGGATCGCAGCTGTACCCGGCGGCTATGTCCGATTAAGGAGGGCATGCCATGTTCGACGTACTGATGTATTTGTTTGAGACTTACATCCATAACGAAGCAGAAATGCGAGTGGATCAGGACAAATTGACACAGGATCTTACCGATGCGGGGTTTGAGCGGGAAGATATCTATAATGCGTTGATGTGGCTGGAAAAACTGGCTGATTATCAGGAAGGCCTCGCCGAACCGATGCAGCTTGCTTCTGACCCATTGTCAGTACGCATCTATACCGCTGAAGAGTGTGAAAGGCTGGATGCCAGCTGCCGGGGATTCATCTTATTCCTTGAGCAGATTCAGGTGCTAAACCTCGAAACGAGAGAAATGGTGATAGAGCGCGTCATGGCGCTGGATACGGCAGAATTTGAACTGGAAGATCTCAAATGGGTGATCCTGATGGTTCTGTTTAATATCCCGGGTTGTGAAAATGCCTATCAGCAAATGGAAGAATTACTCTTTGAAGTGAATGAAGGTATGCTGCATTAATTCAAATGTGCAGCACCAAGAGTTGTTATGGCCAAATCCGCACTATTTACGGTGCATAAAAACGAGCCCTGCCCGCAGTGCGGGGCTGAACTTGTTATTCGGTCCGGGAAACACGGTCCGTTTCTCGGTTGTTCACACTATCCGGAATGTGATTATGTCCGTCCTCTTAAAAGCCAGGCGGATGGACATATCGTCAAAATTCTGGAGGGGCAGTTATGTCCTGCCTGTGGTGGTGAATTAGCGTTGCGTCAGGGGCGGTTCGGTATGTTTATTGGCTGTAGCCGTTATCCGGAATGTGAGCATACAGAACAAATTGATAAGCCAGATGAAACGGCTATTGCCTGTCCTCAGTGCCAACGTGGTCAACTGGTACAGCGTCGTTCTCGTTTTGGTAAGACTTTCCATTCCTGCGATCGTTACCCTGACTGCCAGTTCGTTATCAATTTCAAACCGGTAGCGGGTATCTGCGTGCATTGCCATTATCCGCTACTCATCGAGAAGAAAACCGCGCAAGGCATTAAACGCTTCTGCGCCAGTAAACAATGTGGAAAGCCGGTTCCGGCGGATCAAAACAGTGAATAATAACCTGCCATCAGGTTCCATTGCGTATGCAGTGGACGTACTGAAAAAAGAAGAAGTCATCGCTTATCCAACTGAAGCTGTTTTTGGGGTCGGTTGCGATCCTGACAGTGAGACGGCCGTTGGCCGATTGCTGGCACTTAAGCAACGGCCTGTCGAAAAAGGACTGATTTTAATCGCGGCCAATTATGAGCAGCTTAAACCTTACATTGATGATTCCATGCTTACCCCGGCCCAGCGTGAAGCCATCTTCTCCGTATGGCCTGGACCGGTGACCTTCGTTTTCCCGGCCCAGCCGACAACACCGCGCTGGTTAACCGGAAGGTTTGATTCGCTGGCGGTGCGCGTCACCGACCATCCGCTGGTGGTTGAGCTTTGTGTGGCGTTTGGTAAACCACTGGTTTCAACCAGCGCGAATCTGACCGGGTTACCTCCGTGCCGGACAACCGAAGAAGTGCTGGCACAGTTCGGGAATGATTTCCCGGTTGCTGCCGGCGAGACGGGAGGGCGCCTGAATCCGTCCGAAATTCGCGACGCATTAACCGGTGAACGTTTTCGTCAGGGGTAATCTCATGGAAACTTATGCTGTTTTTGGTAACCCGATTGCGCACAGTAAGTCACCCTTGATCCATCAGCAATTTGCGGAACAGTTGCAGATAGATCACCCTTACGGTCGCGTGCTGGCACCGGTTGATGCATTTATCCCAACGCTCGAGGCGTTTTTCGCTGCGGGCGGCAAAGGGGCGAATGTGACGGTTCCCTTTAAAGAAGAGGCATTTGAACGTGCAGACGAACTGACCGAGCGTGCTTCACTTGCTGGTGCAGTAAATACCTTAAAACGGCTTGAGGATGGCCGCCTTCTGGGTGACAACACTGACGGGATTGGTTTACTGAGCGATCTGGAAAGACTTTCGTTTATCAAGCCTGGTTTCCGGGTTCTGCTGATTGGTGCGGGTGGTGCATCGCGGGGCGTGCTGTTGCCCCTGCTTTCACTGGACTGTGCAGTGACCATTACCAACAGAACCTTTTCCAGGGCAGAAGCGCTGGCGGCGTTGTTTGCCCATACCGGTAGCGTGAGCGCCATCGCGCTTGAGGATCTCGAAGACCGTGAATTTGATCTGGTCATCAATGCCACGTCCAGCGGCATTAATGGTGAGATCCCGGCAATCCCCGTTTCTCTTATCAACTCTCATATGTACTTCTATGACATGTTTTACCAGAAAGGGAAGACACCCTTCCTTATGTGGTGTGAAGAACATGGCGCGAAACAGTTAGCCGATGGGCTGGGGATGCTGGTGGGCCAGGCTGCGCATGCGGTGCTGCTCTGGCATGGGGTGTTACCTGCAGTCGAGCCGGTGATAGAAAAGTTAAAGCAGGAGCTTTCGGCGTGAATCAGGCTATTCACTTCCCGGACAGAGAGAGCTGGGATGAGGATAAACAAGCAGTCTGCTTCCCGGTGCTGGTGCAGGGGATGCAACTTACCTGTGCCATTCATAGGGAAACGCTGCTACGTCGTTTTGGCGGTTCAGATCCTTTAGACATATTTTGTGAAAATCGCTGGGATCTTGAAGAAGAAGCCAGCGATTTAATCCGCGACCAGCAGGAAGACGATCAGGGCTGGGTCTGGTTATCCTGATCCAGATAGTCATTCTTCCATTTAACGTAGTTGTTCGCCGAGTATTTTAATCCTTCGATCTCTGCCTCCTTCAGGGGGCGGATCTGTTTTACAGGGCTACCCAGATAGAGATAGCCGCTCTCCAGCCGTTTGTTCTGCGGGACCAGGCTACCGGCACCAATCATTACGTCATCTTCTACTATGACGCCATCCAGCAAAATCGATCCCATGCCAACAAGTACGCGATTTCCTATAGTGCAGCCGTGAAGCATCACTTTGTGACCAACGGTGACATCCTCTCCAATAATGAGTGGATTACCTTCCGGGTTATAAGAGGATTTGTGCGTGACATGCAGAACGCTGCCGTCCTGAATATTGGTACGTGCGCCAATCGACACAGAGTTAACGTCTCCCCTGATGGCAACGAGTGGCCAGATACTGACATCATCAGCCAGTCGGACATCACCTACGACTACGCTGCTGGCATCGATCATCACGCGATCGCCTTGTTTGGGGAACAGATCTTTATAAGGACGTAATACAGTAGACATAACTACCTCTAAGGATGAGCGCTAGACAGAAGACTTTGATCATATTATGGGATCGAGGCAAGGCAAAATACGTCAATATTTAAGCAGATCGGGCGGGATTTCAGCGAAAAGCGCGGAAAATCAGCAGTTGGAAAAAAAGATCTAAAAAATACTTGTGCTAAAAAATGGGATCCCTATAATGCGCCTCCATCGACACGGCAGATGTGAATCACTTCACAGATAACCCGGTCGGTTGAAGAGAAAAAATCCTGAAATAACGGGTTGACTCTGAAAGAGGAAAGCGTAATATACGCCACCTCGCAACGGTGAGCGAAAGCCGCGTTGCAACTGCTCTTTAACAATTTATCAGACAATCTGTGTGGGCACTCAAAGTGACATGGATTCTTAACGTCCTCGGACGAAAAATGAATACCAAGTCTCTGAGTGAACATACGTAATTCATTACGAAGTTTAATTCACGAGCATCAAACTTAAATTGAAGAGTTTGATCATGGCTCAGATTGAACGCTGGCGGCAGGCCTAACACATGCAAGTCGAACGGTAGCACAGAGAGCTTGCTCTCGGGTGACGAGTGGCGGACGGGTGAGTAATGTCTGGGAAACTGCCTGATGGAGGGGGATAACTACTGGAAACGGTAGCTAATACCGCATAACGTCGCAAGACCAAAGAGGGGGACCTTCGGGCCTCTTGCCATCAGATGTGCCCAGATGGGATTAGCTAGTAGGTGGGGTAACGGCTCACCTAGGCGACGATCCCTAGCTGGTCTGAGAGGATGACCAGCCACACTGGAACTGAGACACGGTCCAGACTCCTACGGGAGGCAGCAGTGGGGAATATTGCACAATGGGCGCAAGCCTGATGCAGCCATGCCGCGTGTATGAAGAAGGCCTTCGGGTTGTAAAGTACTTTCAGCGGGGAGGAAGGTGTTGTGGTTAATAACCACAGCAATTGACGTTACCCGCAGAAGAAGCACCGGCTAACTCCGTGCCAGCAGCCGCGGTAATACGGAGGGTGCAAGCGTTAATCGGAATTACTGGGCGTAAAGCGCACGCAGGCGGTCTGTCAAGTCGGATGTGAAATCCCCGGGCTCAACCTGGGAACTGCATTCGAAACTGGCAGGCTAGAGTCTTGTAGAGGGGGGTAGAATTCCAGGTGTAGCGGTGAAATGCGTAGAGATCTGGAGGAATACCGGTGGCGAAGGCGGCCCCCTGGACAAAGACTGACGCTCAGGTGCGAAAGCGTGGGGAGCAAACAGGATTAGATACCCTGGTAGTCCACGCCGTAAACGATGTCGACTTGGAGGTTGTGCCCTTGAGGCGTGGCTTCCGGAGCTAACGCGTTAAGTCGACCGCCTGGGGAGTACGGCCGCAAGGTTAAAACTCAAATGAATTGACGGGGGCCCGCACAAGCGGTGGAGCATGTGGTTTAATTCGATGCAACGCGAAGAACCTTACCTACTCTTGACATCCAGAGAACTTTCCAGAGATGGATTGGTGCCTTCGGGAACTCTGAGACAGGTGCTGCATGGCTGTCGTCAGCTCGTGTTGTGAAATGTTGGGTTAAGTCCCGCAACGAGCGCAACCCTTATCCTTTGTTGCCAGCGGTCCGGCCGGGAACTCAAAGGAGACTGCCAGTGATAAACTGGAGGAAGGTGGGGATGACGTCAAGTCATCATGGCCCTTACGAGTAGGGCTACACACGTGCTACAATGGCGCATACAAAGAGAAGCGACCTCGCGAGAGCAAGCGGACCTCATAAAGTGCGTCGTAGTCCGGATTGGAGTCTGCAACTCGACTCCATGAAGTCGGAATCGCTAGTAATCGTAGATCAGAATGCTACGGTGAATACGTTCCCGGGCCTTGTACACACCGCCCGTCACACCATGGGAGTGGGTTGCAAAAGAAGTAGGTAGCTTAACCTTCGGGAGGGCGCTTACCACTTTGTGATTCATGACTGGGGTGAAGTCGTAACAAGGTAACCGTAGGGGAACCTGCGGTTGGATCACCTCCTTACCTTAAAGAACCTGCCTTTGTAGTGCTCACACAGATTGTCTGATGAAAAGTAAATAGCAAGGCGTCTTGCGATTGAGACTTCAGTGTCCCCTTCGTCTAGAGGCCCAGGACACCGCCCTTTCACGGCGGTAACAGGGGTTCGAATCCCCTAGGGGACGCCACTTGCTGGTTCGTGAGTGAAAGTCGCCGACCCCCGTATCTCAAAACTCATCTTCGGGTGACGTTTGAGATATTTGCTCTTTAAAAATCTGGATCAAGCTGAAAATTGAAACGACACACAGTTAATGTGTGTTCGAGTCTCTCAAATTTTCGCAAACCGATGGTGAATCGAAAGAAACATCTTCGGGTTGTGAGGTTAAGCGACTAAGCGTACACGGTGGATGCCCTGGCAGTCAGAGGCGATGAAGGACGTGCTAATCTGCGAAAAGCGCCGGCGAGGTGATATGAACCTTTGACCCGGCGATGTCCGAATGGGGAAACCCAGTGTGTTTCGACACACTATCGATAACTGAATACATAGGTTAACGAGGCGAACCGGGGGAACTGAAACATCTAAGTACCCCGAGGAAAAGAAATCAACCGAGATTCCCCCAGTAGCGGCGAGCGAACGGGGAGCAGCCCGGAGTCTGAATCAGCTTGTGTGTTAGTGGAACGGTCTGGAAAGTCCGACGGTACAGGGTGATAGTCCCGTACACGAAAATGCACAGGTTGTGAACTCGAAGAGTAGGGCGGGACACGTGGTATCCTGTCTGAATATGGGGGGACCATCCTCCAAGGCTAAATACTCCTGACTGACCGATAGTGAACCAGTACCGTGAGGGAAAGGCGAAAAGAACCCCGGCGAGGGGAGTGAAAAAGAACCTGAAACCGTGTACGTACAAGCAGTGGGAGCCTACTTGTTAGGTGACTGCGTACCTTTTGTATAATGGGTCAGCGACTTATATTCTGTAGCAAGGTTAACCGTATAGGGGAGCCGAAGGGAAACCGAGTCTTAACTGGGCGTTAAGTTGCAGGGTATAGACCCGAAACCCGGTGATCTAGCCATGGGCAGGTTGAAGGTTGGGTAACACTAACTGGAGGACCGAACCGACTAATGTTGAAAAATTAGCGGATGACCTGTGGCTGGGGGTGAAAGGCCAATCAAACCGGGAGATAGCTGGTTCTCCCCGAAAGCTATTTAGGTAGCGCCTCGTGAACTCATCTTCGGGGGTAGAGCACTGTTTCGGCTAGGGGGCCATCCCGGCTTACCAACCCGATGCAAACTACGAATACCGAAGAATGTTATCACGGGAGACACACGGCGGGTGCTAACGTCCGTCGTGAAGAGGGAAACAACCCAGACCGCCAGCTAAGGTCCCAAAGTCATGGTTAAGTGGGAAACGATGTGGGAAGGCACAGACAGCCAGGATGTTGGCTTAGAAGCAGCCATCATTTAAAGAAAGCGTAATAGCTCACTGGTCGAGTCGGCCTGCGCGGAAGATGTAACGGGGCTAAACCATGCACCGAAGCTGCGGCAGCGACGCTTATGCGTTGTTGGGTAGGGGAGCGTTCTGTAAGCCGTTGAAGGTGGCCTGTGAGGGTTGCTGGAGGTATCAGAAGTGCGAATGCTGACATAAGTAACGATAAAGCGGGTGAAAAGCCCGCTCGCCGGAAGACCAAGGGTTCCTGTCCAACGTTAATCGGGGCAGGGTGAGTCGACCCCTAAGGCGAGGCCGAAAGGCGTAGTCGATGGGAAACAGGTTAATATTCCTGTACTTGGTGTTACTGCGAAGGGGGGACGGAGAAGGCTATGTTAGCCGGGCGACGGTTGTCCCGGTTTAAGCATGTAGGCGGAGGTTCCAGGTAAATCCGGTACCTTATTAACGCTGAGGTGTGATGACGAGGCACTACGGTGCTGAAGTAACAAATGCCCTGCTTCCAGGAAAAGCCTCTAAGCATCAGGTAACACGAAATCGTACCCCAAACCGACACAGGTGGTCAGGTAGAGAATACCAAGGCGCTTGAGAGAACTCGGGTGAAGGAACTAGGCAAAATGGTGCCGTAACTTCGGGAGAAGGCACGCTGATATGTAGGTGAAGCCCCTGCGGGTGGAGTTGAAATCAGTCGAAGATACCAGCTGGCTGCAACTGTTTATTAAAAACACAGCACTGTGCAAACACGAAAGTGGACGTATACGGTGTGACGCCTGCCCGGTGCCGGAAGGTTAATTGATGGGGTTAGCGGTAACGCGAAGCTCTTGATCGAAGCCCCGGTAAACGGCGGCCGTAACTATAACGGTCCTAAGGTAGCGAAATTCCTTGTCGGGTAAGTTCCGACCTGCACGAATGGCGTAATGATGGCCAGGCTGTCTCCACCCGAGACTCAGTGAAATTGAACTCGCTGTGAAGATGCAGTGTACCCGCGGCAAGACGGAAAGACCCCGTGAACCTTTACTATAGCTTGACACTGAACACTGGTCCTTGATGTGTAGGATAGGTGGGAGGCTTTGAAGCGTGGACGCCAGTCTGCGTGGAGCCGACCTTGAAATACCACCCTTTAATGGCTGGTGTTCTAACGTAGACCCGTAATCCGGGTTGCGGACAGTGTCTGGTGGGTAGTTTGACTGGGGCGGTCTCCTCCCAAAGAGTAACGGAGGAGCACGAAGGTTAGCTAATCCTGGTCGGACATCAGGAGGTTAGTGCAATGGCATAAGCTAGCTTGACTGCGAGAGTGACGGCTCGAGCAGGTGCGAAAGCAGGTCATAGTGATCCGGTGGTTCTGAATGGAAGGGCCATCGCTCAACGGATAAAAGGTACTCCGGGGATAACAGGCTGATACCGCCCAAGAGTTCATATCGACGGCGGTGTTTGGCACCTCGATGTCGGCTCATCACATCCTGGGGCTGAAGTAGGTCCCAAGGGTATGGCTGTTCGCCATTTAAAGTGGTACGCGAGCTGGGTTTAGAACGTCGTGAGACAGTTCGGTCCCTATCTGCCGTGGGCGCTGGAGAATTGAGGGGGGCTGCTCCTAGTACGAGAGGACCGGAGTGGACGCATCACTGGTGTTCGGGTTGTCATGCCAATGGCACTGCCCGGTAGCTAAATGCGGAAGAGATAAGTGCTGAAAGCATCTAAGCACGAAACTTGCCCCGAGATGAGTTCTCCCTGAGACTTTAAGTCTCCTGAAGGAACGTTGAAGACGACGACGTTGATAGGTCGGGTGTGTAAGCGCAGCGATGCGTTGAGCTAACCGATACTAATGAACCGTGAGGCTTAACCTTACAACGCCGAAGCTGTTTTGGCGGTGAGAGACGATTTTCAGCCTGATACAGATAACAGAATTTGCCTGGCGGCTTTAGCGCGGTGGTCCCACCTGACCCCATGCCGAACTCAGAAGTGAAACGCCGTAGCGCCGATGGTAGTGTGGGGTCTCCCCATGTGAGAGTAGGGAACTGCCAGGCATCAAATTTAGTGTGCTGATATGGCTCAGTTGGTAGAGCGCACCCTTGGTAAGGGTGAGGTCCCCAGTTCGACTCTGGGTATCAGCACCACTTTATACTTAGGTTAAAGTTCGGCAAGAAGTAAAAGAATTTGTCTGGCGGCTTTAGCGCGGTGGTCCCACCTGACCCCATGCCGAACTCAGAAGTGAAACGCCGTAGCGCCGATGGTAGTGTGGGGTCTCCCCATGTGAGAGTAGGGAACTGCCAGACATCAAATAAGTGAAAAGGCCATCCGAAAGGATGGCCTTTTTGCGTTTATGTGAAGAAAAAACGGTAGGCCGGGTAAGGCAAAGCCTCCACCCGGCAAAGCAAATGACTAATGAATCACCTGCGACAGGAATGCACGCGTACGTTCCGACTTCGGATGCGCAAAGAACTCATCCGGTGGGGCCTGTTCAACGATCTCACCGCGGTCCATAAAGATCACCCGGTCTGCCACCGTTCTGGCAAAACCCATCTCATGCGTCACGCACAACATCGTCATCCCGGATTGCGCCAGCCCAATCATAGTATCCAGCACTTCTTTCACCATTTCCGGATCCAGCGCAGATGTCGGTTCGTCAAACAGCATAATTTTGGGTTTCATGCATAGCGAACGGGCGATAGCCACACGCTGCTGTTGTCCGCCTGAGATCTGGCCGGGAAACTTATTGGCGTGCTCTGCAATACGTACGCGTTCGAGGTAATGCATTGCCAACGCCTCCGCTTCCTGTTTCGGCATCTTTCGTACCCAAATCGGCGCAAGCGTACAGTTCTGCAGAACGGTCAGGTGAGGAAATAGATTAAAGTGCTGAAATACCATCCCCACTTCCTGGCGAACGCGTTCGATATTGCGAATATCTTCATTCAGCTCGATACCATCAACCACAATGCGTCCCTGCTGATGCTCTTCAAGATGGTTGATACAGCGAATGGTTGTCGATTTACCTGAACCGGAAGGGCCGCAAAGAACGATTCGTTCGCCTTGCTTTACCTTGAGATTAATGTCTTTCAGGACATGAAACTGTCCATACCATTTATTCACATTTTCCAGCGTAATCATCGCGTCGGCGGGTGTCATAGTAATTTGGCTCATAATTTCCTCAGTGCGGTGTACGCCCGGTGTTAAAGCGCTTTTCCAGGTGCTGGCTGTAGCGCGACATGCTAAAACAAAAGATCCAGTAGATCAGAGCAGCAAAGACATATCCCTCGGTGGACATGCCCAGCCAGGCAGGGTCAACGGTTGCCTGCTGCACGCTGCTAAAGAGATCGAACAATCCGATGATGATGACCAGGCTGGTATCTTTGAAGAGGGCAATGATCGTGTTGACCAGGCCCGGGATCACCAGCTTGAGTGCTTGTGGAAGGATGACCAACCCCTGCGTTTTCCAGTATCCGAGAGCCAGTGATTCCGCTGCTTCGTACTGGCCTTTAGGTAACGCCTGCAGGCCACCACGCACAACTTCAGCGACATAGGCAGACTGAAACAGAATCACCCCGACCAGGGCACGAATCAGTTTGTCGATCGTTGTACCTTCTGCCATAAACAGCGGCAGCATGACCGAAGACATAAACAATACGGTGATCAGTGGTACGCCACGCCAGAACTCAATGAAGATCACGGAGAGCACACGCACGACCGGCATTGTTGAACGACGACCCAGAGCGAGTAAAATGCCCCACGGCAGAGCGCCAGCTATCCCCACAGAAGCGATAATCAACGTCAGCGTCAGACCGCCCCACTGGCGTGTTTCAACGCGTTCCAGCCCCAGGAAGCCGCCATACAACAACACCCAAACAATAATGGGATACGCCACAGCCCAGCCGGCAATATAGCGTCCGCGATGAGGTAGCTTTTTCCAGAACATTACGGCGATGGAAAGCAGACCGATAACCAGCGCCAGATTAATCCGCCAGCGCTGTTCATGAGGATACAATCCATACATGAACTGGCCAAAACGCTCGTGAATAAACACCCAGCATGCGCCCGCTTTCGTACAGTCGGCACGCGTGGAACCCACCCAGTTCGCCTGCAGGAATGCCCAGTTGAGTAGCGGCGGGATCAGTTCCCACATCAACCACAGGCAGACTATTGTCAGCAGGCTGTTGCTCCAGCTGGAGAACAGGTTCTTACGTGCCCAGATAATGAAACGTCCACCGGTTGTGCTGGCTGGACGCGAGGAGTGCGACAGTATCGCTTTCGACATCATAAATCCTTAGCGCTCGACCAGTGCAATACGGCGGTTATAAAGGTTCATCAGCAATGAAATCGCCAGACTGATGATCAGATAGACAGACATGGTGATGGCAATGGTTTCTATAGCTTGTCCGGTCTGGTTAAGCACGGTGCCGGCGAAGAGAGACACCATATCCGGGTAACCAATCGCGGCGGCCAGCGATGAGTTTTTGACAATGTTGAGATATTGACTGGTCAGTGGCGGAATGATTACCCGCAGGGCCTGGGGAATAATGACCTGGCGCAGCGTCACGGTATTCGGTAAACCAAGTGAACGCGCCGCCTCGTGCTGTCCGTAAGGCACCGCCTGGATCCCGGAGCGAATGATTTCTGCAATAAATGCGGAGGTATAAATCGAGAGCGCCAGCGTGAGTGCTGCCAGTTCAGGAATTAACACCATCCCGCCCTGGAAATTGAACCCGCGCAGATGGGGGATATCCCAGTGCAAAGCCGCACCAAAAAGCCAGTGAGCGACTAACGGTAAGCCAACAATTAGCGCAGCGCCAACGGGCCATGTTTTACGAAGCTGCCCTGTTTTAATCTGGTGCTTGCGGTTATAACGGAACAGCCCCACAGAAATGGCGATCGCAATAATAACTGCGACGATGAAGGCGTAAAGCCCTTCGGCGAACTGCGGAGAGGGAATGTATAGCCCACGATTACTCAGGAAAAACAGCTCAAACGCATCGACGGCCTGGCGGGGGCCAGGAAGGTTACGCAGGACCGCGAAATACCAGAAAAAGATCTGCAGCAGCGGTGGGATGTTGCGGAAAGTCTCAATATAAAAGGTTGAAAGCTTCCGCAGGAGCCAGTTTTCAGAAAGACGAGCCAGGCCAATAAAGAAACCCAATATCGAGGCGAAGACAATACAAAGCGCCGATACCAGCAGCGTATTCAGTAAACCGACCACAAACACGCGTCCGTACGTGTCACCTTCCTCATAATCAATAAGATGCTGAACAATACCAAACCCTGCACTGCGATCCAGGAACGCAAAACCGGAGGTAATACCGCGGTTATTCAGGTTGGTGATGGTGTTATGGATGAGATACACGGCGATGAGAACAACCGCAACAATAGCAATGATCTGGAATAGCCAGGCGCGGACCGCGGGATGAGAAAAGGATAGCGTTCCTTTTACGGCTGAGCGGCGATGGGACATAAAGAAACCTCAGTAACCATGACTCTGGACTGGGCACCGCCTGAGCAGTGCCCGTTACAGCTTTGACTTAACGTACTGGTGGCGCGTACTGAATGCCGCCGTTATTCCAGAGATTGTTCTGGCCGCGTTTGATCTTCAGCGGGCTTTCCGATCCCACGTTGCGCTCAAAGATCTCAGAATAGTTACCCACCTGCTTGATGATGTTGTAAGCCCACTTGTTATCCAGCTTCAGATCCTTGCCGAAATCACCCTCTTTACCGAGCAGGTGAGCCATATCCGGGTTGGATGGATTAGCGGCTTTCTCATCAACGTTTTTCGAGTTGATGCCCATCTCTTCCGCGTTCAGCATGGCAAACAGGGTCCAGCGAACAATGGAGAACCAGTCTTCATCACCACGACGAACAACAGGTCCGAGAGGTTCTTTGGAGATCACTTCTGGCAGCACAATCCATTCTGCCGGGTTGCTCAGCTTAATACGTAAGGCATACAGCTGTGACTGGTCAGAGGCCAGCGTGTCGCAACGGCCGGATTCCAGTGCTTTGGCTGATTCATCCGAGCGATCAAACGTCACAGGGGTGTATTTCATCTTATTGGCTTTGAAATAATCCGCGACGTTCAGCTCAGTATCCGTACCCGCCTGGATACATACGGTGGCGCCATCCAGTTCTTTGGCACTTTTCAGGCCCGCTTTATTGTGGGTCAGGAATCCGATGCCGTCATAATAGGTCACGCCGGTAAATGACATCCCCATACCTGCATCACGAGAGGAGGTCCAGGTGGTATTACGAGAGAGCATGTCAACTTCACCGGATTGCAGCGCCGTAAAGCGTTCTTTCGCCGTCAGCGGGGTGTATTTTACTTTGCTGTCATCCCCAAAAACGGCAGCTGCGACGCCGCGGCAGACATCCACATCAATACCGGTAAATTTGCCGTTCGCATCGGCATATGAGAAGCCAGGCAGACCATCACTGATACCACATTGAACAAAACCTTTCTTTTTAACGGCATCCAGTGTCGTACCCGCATGGGCCTGGCCCGCTACGGCAAACAACATGCCTGCAGCGGTCAGGCTGGCTATCATCGTCTTTTTCATAATGCATCCTGTGTGGCGAAATTTATCGTTATAGAAGCGCTTTTTAAGCGCTAAACCTGTCTGTGGCTTTGGCCAACGTTTATAAAGCAAACGTAATGCCAGTTTTGCGTTCCACAAAATAAGTGATAACAGAACGCTTAATGCTGAGTGTAGACACGCTTAAATAAAACGAATGCCCCGAAACGGTGCGAAATTACAACCTGTGCCACAAATCGGAGCAAAAGTTTCGATGAGGATGAGATAAATCAAGAGATAGTTTCTGAAGTGAATATTGGCAGGGTATTCAATAAGATTAATGTGTGAAAATCATCACGATAAAATATGAAATAAACTTTTATATACTAAAAAGATGTGATAGCCAGTCGATGGGAATTAATTTCTTGAATAAAAACGGGGCTATTTTTTTACTTATTAGAAAACAATGCACTTTTTAAACGCAAAAGCGCGGCCCGAGCCGCGCTTTCTTAATTGATGTTACTTCGTCAGGGCAACGATACCCAGCGTCAAACCCGCCACGGCAGCCGCTCCGCCGGCGATAGCACCCGCGGTTTCCCAGTTATCCTGGGTGGTGCCTTTCATACAGGTATTGGTATGAACCAGTCGACCCTGGTCATCGTAAACCGGTACACATGGAGAATCGTGCGCGCATCCAGCAAGTAGCGCAGCGAGAAGTGCAACGGAAATGAATCTTTTCATGATGTTACCTCAGTATTATTTCTCATTCGCTACAAAGCCAGGAGGGCTATTAACGAACTGGAGGCTATTTTACCACCGGGGTAACACCTCGTTGCACGGGGAATAATCTCAAAGTATGTCGTTTGTAAAAATCGTGGAGAAAAGTCGGTTTCAGGATGAATTAATGGAGAAATTATGGAGACACCACAGGGCGTTTCTACTTAATGTAAATCACCGCATTTTTAACACTGCAATTCAATAATGTCTAATTTATTGTTTATATTAAAAATAAAAAAGGCACCACAGGGTGCCTTTCAGGGGGACGTTACTCTTTATGGCGGGTAAACCGTCGCCGGACAACCACAAAGAAAACGGGAACGAAGAAAATCGCCAGCAGCGTCGCGGAAAGCATGCCTCCCATAACGCCCGTACCGACAGCATTTTGCGCACCGCTCCCGGCTCCGGTACTGATTACCAGCGGCATGACGCCAAGGATAAAGGCCAGGGAGGTCATCAGGATCGGTCGAAGGCGCATCCTTGATGCTTCCAGGGTGGCTTCAATAATCCCTTTACCTTCTTTATCCATCAGGTCCTTAGCAAATTCGACAATCAGGATGGCGTTTTTCGCCGACAGGCCAATTGTCGTCAGCAGGCCAACCTGGAAATAGACGTCATTGTTCAATCCGCGCAGCGACGCGGCGAGCAGAGCACCGATAACACCCAGCGGCACAACCAGCATCACGGAGAATGGGATGGACCAGCTCTCATACAGGGCCGCCAGACACAGGAACACCACGATCAGTGAAATGGCATACAGTGCGGGCGCCTGGTTACCGGAAAGGCGTTCCTGATAAGACATGCCCGTCCAGTCATAGCCAATTCCTGCAGGCAGTTTTGCGGCCAGGCTTTCCATCAACACCATCGCTTCCCCGGTACTTTTACCCGGTGCGGATTCCCCGAGGATCTCCATTGAAGGCATCCCGTTGAAGCGTTCCAGGCGAGGTGAGCCATAAACCCAGTGAGAGTAGCTAAAGGCGGAGAAGGGAACCATCTCTCCGTTCGCGCTGCGCACGTAAAGGTTGTTAATGTCCCCCGGCAGCATGCGGAAACGGGCATCTGCCTGCACGTAAACTTTTTTCACGCGCCCGTGGTCGATAAAGTCGTTCACATAGGTGCCACCCAACGCCGTCGAGATGGTCTGGTTGACGTCGGAAAGGCTGACGCCCAATGCCTGCGCCTTTTCCTGATCGACATCCAGCTTGAACTGAGGCGTATCTTCCAGTCCGTTTGGACGCACGCGCACCAGCAGGTCTGGGTGCTCTTTTACCATCCCGAGCAGTTGATTACGTGCCTGCGTCAGCTGGGTATGTCCCAGGTTAGCCTGATCGATAAGTTCAAAGTCGAATCCCGTTGCGGTTCCAAGCTCAATAATCGCAGGCAGGTTGAACGGGAACACCAGGCCGTCTTTAATCTGACTGAACGCTTTTGTCGCGCGACCCACGATAGCTTCAACGCTATTTTTCTCGCCCGGGCGCTCCTCCCAGGGCTTCAGGCTGACAAAGGCAATACCGGAGTTCTGACCCTGGCCGCTAAAGCTAAAGCCGTTTACGGTGAAGACGGATTCAACGTTCGCCTTCTCTTTGCCCAGATAGTAGTCCTGAACCTGGTCGAGGACCGCCTGAGTACGCGTCTGGGTCGCCCCCGCCGGGAGTTGAACCATTGTCATAAAGACCCCCTGGTCCTCTTCGGGCAGGAAGGAGGTCGGTAAGCGCAGGAACAACACCGCCATGCCACCAACAATAATGACATACACCACCAGATAGCGACCGGTCTTACGCAAAATACCGCTCACGCTGTTGCTATAGTGTTCCACACTCTTATCAAAGAGCGCATTAAACCAGCCAAAGAAACCCCCTTTCTTCTCATGGTGGTCGCTGGAGACGGGCTTAAGCAACGTTGCGCAGAGTGCGGGGGTCAGGATCAGCGCGACCAGCACGGATAGCGCCATCGCGGAAACGATAGTTAACGAGAACTGGCGATAGATGGCCCCAGTCGAGCCACCAAAAAATGCCATCGGAACAAAGACCGCCGAGAGGACCATGGCGATCCCCACCAGCGCGCCCTGAATCTGCTCCATCGACTTCTGCGTGGCCTCTTTCGGCGGCAGTTTATCTTCCACCATCACGCGCTCAACGTTCTCGACGACCACGATGGCGTCATCAACCAGTAGCCCTATCGCCAGCACCATCCCAAACATCGTCAGGGTATTGATGGAGAAACCGAACGCAGCCAGCACGGCGAAGGTCCCCAGCAGAACAACCGGCACGGCGATCGTTGGGATCAGCGTTGCCCGCAGGTTTTGCAGGAACAGATACATGACCAGGAAGACCAGAATGATCGCCTCAAACAGGGTCTTCACCACTTCATGAATCGAGATTTTCACAAAAGGCGTGGTGTCGTAGGGGTAGACGACCTTCAGTCCCTGCGGGAAGAACTGTTGCAGTTGTACCAGCTTGCTCTTAATGGCTGCCGCCGTATCCAGCGCGTTTGCACCAGTAGCGAGCTTAATCCCCAGACCGGTTGCCGCCTGCCCGTTTATTTTGGTCACCATATTGTAGTTTTCGCCACCCAACTCAATGCGAGCCACATCCTTCAGATGAACCATTGAGCCGTCCTGGTTCACTTTGAGCGTGACGCGACCAAACTCTTCCGGTGATTTCAGGCGAGTTTGCGCGATGATGGAGGCATTCAGCTGCTGTCCAGGGACTGATGGTGTTCCACCCAACTGGCCTGCTGCTATCTGGTCGTTCTGCGTTTTTAACTGATTGATAATATCCAGCGGCGTCAGTTGGTATTTGTTCATCGCGTTACTGTCGAGCCAGATGCGCATCGCATACTGGGCACCAAACAGCTGAACGTCGCCGACACCCGATGTTCGGCTGATGGCATCCTTGACGTTCGAAGCGACGTAGTCGGAGATATCATCCTGAGTAAGGCTTTTATTGTCCGAAACAAAACCGGCGACCAAAAGGAAGCTGCTGCTGGACTTCTCAACGCCAATCCCTTGCTGCTGAACTTCTTGCGGCAGCAGCGGCATGGCCAGCTGCAACTTGTTCTGCACCTGCACCTGGGCGATGTCCGGGTCTGTTCCCGACTCGAAGGTCAGGGTGATGGTGACATTACCCGCTGAATCGCTGGTGGAGGACATATACATCAGGTTATCGATACCGTTCATGTTCTGTTCGATAACCTGGGTCACGGTATCCTGTACCGTCTGGGCATCTGCGCCGGGGTAGGTTGCGGAAATCGCAACGGCTGGCGGGGCAATCGTTGGATACTGGGCAACGGGCAGTTTGAGAATAGCCAGCCCGCCTGCAATCATCAAAATGATGGCAAGTACCCAGGCGAAAACCGGCCGCTGAATAAAGAAATTAGCCATGTCGTCGTTCCTTAACTGGCGGGCGCTGTGGTGGTATCTGGGGTGGCGACGACGGTGGCACCTGGCCTGGCTTTTTGTAATCCGCTGACAATCACGCGGTCACCGTTTTTCAGCCCTTCCGTCACCAGCCAGCGATCGCCAATGGCCTGAGGCGCAACGACGGTGCGTGGCTCAACCTGGTTTTTATCGTTAACCACCATGACTGTTGCATCACCTCGCGGCGTACGGGTCAGACCCTGCTGGGGAATCAGAATTGCATTCGGTTGAGTGCCTTCATCAATGCGGGCGCGAACGAACATCCCGGGTAACAGAAGGTGTTGAGGGTTAGGGAAAATGGCGCGCAAGGTAATCGAACCGGTGCTTTCATCCACCGTGACGTCTGAGAACTGCAATGTTCCTTTCAGCGGATAAGGCTGACCATTTTCCATCAGCAGTTCAACGCTGCTGGCCGTGTCGCCTTTTTGCAGGCTTGTCTGTTTCAGGCGCATAAATTCATTGCTGGACTGGGTGACGTCGACGTAAATCGGATCAAGCTGCTGGACTGTTGCCAGTGCAGAGGCCTGCCCGTTCGTGACGAGAGCACCTTCTGTCACGCTGGATTTGCCGATGCGCCCATCGACGGGAGATGTCACTTTGGTATAGGCAAGGTTAATACGTGCACTTTCGACGCCGGCTTTGGCGGCGATAACACTGGCATCGGCCTGTTGGGCTGTTGCCACGGCCTGGTCATACTCCTGCTTGCTGACATACTGGGTGCCTACCAGCGGGAGATAACGTTTTACTGTCAGATGCGCAATATTGGCCGCCGCCTGGGCCTTCGCCAGCTCACCTTTCGCGCTGTCGTAAGCCGCCTGATAGGTCGCAGGATCAATCTGGTAAAGCGAATCTCCTGCTTTTACATCGCTACCTTCCGTGAAGTTACGACGCAGGATGATACCGCTAACCTGTGGACGAACCTCCGCCACGCGGAATGCATCCGTTCTGCCCGGGAGTTCAGTGGTGACCGCCAGCGGCGCGCTTTTCACGATATGCACGCTGACCTGAGGTGCCTGGGGATGTTGTTGTTGGTTTTCCTGGCCATCGCATCCAGAGAGCAGTACAGCGCAGACAATGAAACCGGATAAGGGCAAACGTCTGAAATGATTCGTCATTACTGTTCCTTTAAATACCCATTAACCGAGATTTGCCGTAGAACGGTCGTTGGGGCAGAGGGATAAAAAAATAAAATGTAGCTGCGTATAATAATGAGGATATTTAATGTTTTTTAATTTATAAGTGCGAATGGCGAGGCTTGAAGGAAAAATCAGAATGGGGCCCGGAGAAGATATGAATATACTCACCTCCTGGCTAACCAGAGAAAGAGGGTTTAATGCCTTAAAATATTCATACCATGAATTAAATATTGATTATGCATTTGTATTAATTATGGATTAAGGGAATTGACTTTTTTTGTGCAAAATGAAAACGGGTTTTAGGGAATAATTCCAGCCATCCGAACCCGAGGTTACGTATAAACCAAGTGAGTAACGAGTAGCTGCCTATGGCGCGTAAAAAGAAAGAAGAGGCTCAACAGACCCGACAGCAGTTGATTGAGGCGGCTATCGGGCAGTTTGCGACACGTGGCGTGGCCAGCACGACGCTGACGGATATCGCGGATGCCGCAAAGGTTACGCGCGGTGCCATCTACTGGCACTTTACCAGTAAAACAGAGATATTTAATGCGATCTGGGAACAGCAATTACCGCTGCGTGACATTATTTGTGACAGGCTTTCTCTTTCCGAAAATGATGACCCGTTGTTAATGCTTCGTGAGCAATTTATTACTGCGCTACAGTATATCGCGCATGAACCCCGGCAATGCGCGCTTTTACAAATTCTGTATCATAAATGTGAGTTTCATAGCGATATGATTTCAGAAGATGAAATCCGTAAACGCATTGGCTTTAATTATGATTCTTTACGTATTACGCTGGAAAAATGTATTTCTCAGAGAATCGTTGCGGCGCAGATGAATGTTGAACTGACCATGATTGTATTGCATGGCTTTTTTAGCGGAATCATTAAAAACTGGTTAATGAATACCGACAGTTTTAATCTCTATCAACAGGCACCCGCGCTGGTCGACAGTATTCTGGCGACACTCCCTGTCTTGCGAGTGTCGCCTCAGGATGACTACAGCTCAGCGCCAGGCAACATTTCACCTCGCGCACAAAGCGCCTCTATGGTCTGCGCGCTGGCTGGTTTGCCTAACAGATAACCCTGAAGGGTGTTACAACCCAGCTCTGTTAAAAAGGTTTGCTGGGCTTCGGTTTCCACACCTTCAGCCACGACTTTCAGGTTAAGTGTTTTTGCGAGAGCCACAATCGCCGAGACAATGGTGGCGTCCTCGCTTTCCCCGCTTAACTCTTTTACAAATGCTCTGTCGATCTTCAGTTCACAGGCCGGTAAACGCTTGAGATACAGCAGGCTTGAATACCCGGTTCCAAAGTCATCAATGGACGCTTTCACGCCTGCATTCGTCAATTCTGTCAGCACCCGTACGCTCTCATCCGGATTGCTCATTGCCGTCGTTTCCGTAACTTCCAGGATCAGCATTTCCGGCGGTACCTGATGGCGCTCCAGGCAGTCGAGAACCGTTTTAACCAGTGATGGTTGTTCAAACTGCAATGTCGACAGGTTTACAGCCATTGACCAGTCTTGATGTCCCTGAAGATGCCATTCTCTCAGCTGGCGGCAGGCTTCATTGATCACCCAGTTACCAATAGGGATGATAAGCCCCGTCTTTTCCGCCAGTGGCAGGAAAAGATCCGGCGTCAGTAGTCCCTGCTTAGGATGTTGCCAGCGCAACAGTGCCTCAAACCCGAGGAGAGGTCCTGCGGGCGCGTGAAATTTTGGCTGATACAACAGGTGCAGCTCATTGCGTTCGATGGCCATCCACAGATCGTTCATTAACTGAAGATGGGTCTGCGCCAGGGTGTTCATGGAAGGCTGGAAAAAGTGATAACCGTTTCGGCCCATATGCTTGGTGTGGTACATCGCCGCGTCGGCGTTAAACATCAACTCGCGTTCGGTTTTGCCGTCGTGAGGATAAAAAGCGATACCAATGCTGAGGGTCACCATCAGTTCATACGGGTCGAGGTTGAACGGGCTATCGATCGCGCGTACCAGCGAATTTGCCAGCGAGGCCGCATCGTCCGGGCCTTCGCCCTCAGCCAGCAGAACAAACTCATCACCGCCGATACGTGCAAGAGTGAACTGGCCCTTCAGAAGCAGCAGCAGACGCTGCGTAACGGCGACCAGCAGTTTGTCACCGACATCATGACCATAGGCGTCATTGATGGCTTTAAAGCCGTCGAGATCCATAAACATCAGCGCAAAATGGGTTCCTTCACGATCGGCTTTACTGATCGCCTGATCGAGTCGGTCTTCCAGCAGGATGCGGTTGGGCAGACGCGTTAGCGTATCCTGCAGCGCCAGTTGAGCAAGTTCCCGGTTCGCTTCTGCAAGCGATGAGGCCAGTAGAGCAGTACGTGCCTGAAGACGGGCATCCAGCATCGACACCAGCAGGGTGATCCCAAGAATAGAGAGCGCGACGACGCTGACCAGCATGGCGAGCCAGCTGCTGTTAATACCAACATGGTGCGTCATCGTCGACATTGGAAACTGCGCGGCTCTCATCCCGGCGTAGTGCATACCGGCAATGGCAATGCCCATTGTGATGGCGGCACCCAGACGCATCAGCACGACCTGAGCCGCTTCGTGACGCAGGCGGAAGGTCAGCCACAATGCAGCAAGCGAAGCGGCAAGGGCAATGACGACTGAAATGGCCACCCACAACGTGTCCCAGACGATACCGGGCCTCACTTCCAGCGCGGCCATACCGGTGTAATGCATGGCGATAATACCGCTTCCCATCACCAGCGCGCCGGGTAGCAGACGGCGCAAGCGCAGTTGTTCACAGCTGACGAGCCAGAGTGCAAACAGTGAAGAACCCACGGCAATGACCATGGATAGAATGGTCAGGCTGACGTTGTAACTCATGCTCATGGAGAGGTCCATCGCCAGCATGCCGATAAAGTGCATAGCCCACACGCCAATGCCCATCGCAATACCGCCGCCAGCCAACCAGACGCGGGCGGCGACGCCCTGACTTCCGGCGACGCGTGCCGCCATATTCAGTGCGGTATACGACGCGAGGATGGCCACAACGAAGGAGAGAACTACAAGGATAAGGTTGTATTGGCTAACCAGCATGGTCGGTTCTACTCGTGTCTGACGTTAAGCAGGAGAGGTTGAGAAGGGCGAGACATTATCACCGTAAGGTAATGGCTCAAAGGGTTTTAAATCCCCGTTTTTAGTGGGTAATTCGGGGGCAGTGACGTCAGGGCGTTAATCGAGTTCTGAGCAGTTCACTAATTTGAGCGGGTTCACGGAGTTCATATTGCGGCACTTGTCGGTTTCAGTGCTCATCAGTTCAATCCACTGCATCAAAAGGGCATCGAAGAGGAAAACGGAGATTGCAAAGACAACCAGCCACCAGTATTTACGAATCATTGTGTCATTCCGCGAAAAGAGAACCACTGAAGTGGTGGAAATATACACGAAAAGTTGCGGTTTAAAAGCGGGATACGCGAGGGTTTACAAAGCGTTGACGATAACATTAACAGGCAATAAAAAAGGCGCATCCCCATGCCGAGTAGCGCCTTTTTAAACAAGCATTTCGCTAATCGAAATTAGTTCATGCCGTATTTTTTCAGTTTCTTACGCAGAGTACCACGGTTGATACCCATCATCAGCGCAGCGCGGGTCTGGTTACCGCGGGTGTATTGCATCACCATGTCCAACAGTGGCTGTTCAACTTCAGCCAGTACCAGCTCATACAGGTCATTAACATCCTGACCATTCAGTTGAGCAAAATAGTTCTTCAGTGCCTGTTTAACCGAGTCACGCAGGGGCTTTTGAGTTACCTGGTCCTGAGAGTTAACGGTAGAAACGGTCAGTACGTCAGAATTTACGCGTTGTTCGAACATAGTTCTGTCAGCTCTTTATTTCATTACGCAAGATTTTCGAAGTATGCCTCCAACGCCTCCAGCTGTTCGCTGGCATCCTCTATGGCGTTGAATGTGCGCCGAAACTGGTCATCTGGAGCGTGCTCCTGGAGATACCAGGAGACGTGTTTACGCGCAATTCGGTACCCTTTTGCCTGACCATAATGGTCATGCAGTTCCCGAACATGCGAACAAAGCAAGCGCTTAACCTCTGCCAGAGGCAGTGGGGCAAGCAGCTCCCCAGTGTCCAGATAATGCTGGATTTCCCGGAAGATCCAGGGTCTTCCCTGAGCTGCACGTCCTATCATCAGAGCATCAGCTCCCGTATAGTCGAGCACAGCCCTGGCTTTAAGCGGGTCAGTTATGTCGCCATTCGCGATAATCGGAATGGAAACCTTCTGCTTAACTGCCCGAATGCTGTCGTATTCAGCTTCACCATTGAACAAACAGGCGCGAGTGCGTCCATGAATGGTCAGGGCCTGAATGCCACAGTCTTCGGCCAGTTGGGCAATCTCTACACAGTTACGGTGTTCCGGCGACCAACCCGTGCGAATCTTCAACGTAACAGGAACGTCCACCGCGCTGACAACCGCCGTCAGGATAGACTTCACCTGATCGGGGTATTGCAGAAGGGCTGAACCTGCAAGCTTGCGATTCACTTTCTTGGCCGGGCAACCCATATTGATATCAATAATCTGGGCGCCACTTTCCACGTTAATACGCGCGGCATCTGCCATCTCTTCAGGCACGCTTCCGGCGATTTGCACGGTGCGGATACCTGGCTCATCAATGTGCACCATCCGAAGGCGGGATTTATCGCTTTCCCAGACCTGCGGGTTAGACGACATCATCTCGGATACGGTTAAACCGGCTCCCATCTCATAGCACAGCGTCCTGAACGGCCGGTCGGTAATACCTGCCATTGGGGCTGCGATCAGGCGATTTCTAAGCTGGTGGTGTCCGATGCGCATGAGTTAAGAAATGACCATACTGTGACTGCAAGGCGGCGTATATTACGCATTTTTTGCACGAGATGAAAGGCCAAACTTTGAACAATCCACTGTTGTAGATCAAGGAATCGCCGCTCAATCATTCCGTTAAAAATTATTCATCATTTAAATCATTGGGTTATAATTAAATGATTGTTTTATGAGCGCTTACAATTTCCCGTAACTTCTCATCATTTCTCATTAAACGCGACAGTTGAGCGGGATAATCTGCTGTTTTTCGCAGCAGATTTCCTCACTTCTTTGCGATCTCTGTCGCATTTTAGAACATGATCTCAGGGCAAAAAATGCAGATTATTCGACCACAAGACGGCCATGCAGGGCCTGTACCGGGCGGTTGTTATCGTGATGCATTGTATGGGTGAATTTCTCCAGCTGCTCTGCTGAGAGCGTGAGAGGGTGCTTAAGCACAATCCAGGTGACGTCTTCTGAACAAGGTGGGGTGGTCAGTGAACCGCTGAAGCGCCAGTAAGTTTTGTTGACCGGGAGCAGCTTGTTCAGGTTGAGATCCTGCTTAATGGAGATGTTCTGTTCGGCCTGCTGGGGCATCACGCTCCACAGCTTATCAAGCTCCGGGTTCGCGGCGCCTTTATCAAACATGACGGCCACTACGGTCAGCTCACCTGCGCTATTTTTATGCACCAGATGCATTTCCATTGCGTATTTTTTGCCATGCACGGTGTTCTCGCTCGGCGCGTGGAAATGGAACTGCTGCAGAGTCCAGGCTTGATTATCCAGGGTTATCGTGTCGCGGGTATCCGCTTTCTCACTGGCCTGAATGGTATGGCCATTGTTCGTCAACGTCATGGGGCCATCAATGTAGTGCGTTTTAAGCGGAGAGAAATGGGCGTTTGCAGTCGATTCAATGTTAATCGGAGACTGATACATCCCGTTTTGACAGGTCTTGTAGGCCTCGTCCAGTTCACCCCAGTGTTCCGGTGAACCTTCCCCTTCGTAGCTCCAGTGTGAAGCGAAAGCTGATGCCGAGATCATACTCAGCGCAATCAGCGCTGCCTTGCCAGTAATGTGTTTCATAATATTCTTCCGGTGAATTGTTGTAATTCAAATCATTATGATTTGTGTGGTTATTTTACCGGAGAAATGCGCGGGGAGAGAGGACTATCAGTGGAGGAGAGGCGTGGTCAGATGACCACGCCAAATGCTTATTTTTTACGACCGGTGATCCTGCACCACTCCTCTTTCTCTACCACCGGGTCAAGGGCGAAGAGATCCGCGTAGGCTTCACACACGCTGTCGGCCTGGCTTGCCAGGATACCTGAAAGCCCCAGCAGACCGCCCTCAACGGGCAGTACGCTGATTAACGGTGCCAGTTCACGTAATGGGCCTGCCAGGATGTTGGCGACCACCACGTCGGCTTTCATGGCCGCTGGCTGCGCATCCGGTAAATACAGCTCCAGACGATCGGAGACGCCGTTACGCTCGGCGTTATCGCGGCTGGCCTGAATTGCCTGCGGATCGATATCGATCCCAATCGCTTTTGCCGCACCCAGTTTCAGCGCCGCGATAGCGAGGATCCCGGAGCCGCAGCCGAAGTCGATCACGGTTTTTCCTGCCAGATCCAGACCGTCCAGCCACTGCAGGCACAGGGAGGTGGTGGGGTGGGTGCCGGTACCAAATGCCAGGCCCGGGTCGAGCATCACGTTGACGGCGTTTTCATCAGGCACTTCGCGCCAGCTTGGGCAGATCCACAGACGCTTGCCAAATTGCATCGGGTGGAAGTTATCCATCCACTCCCGTTCCCAGTCTTTATCTTCCAGCTGTTCGATCTTGTGCACGAAACCTGCACCTAACAGTGGATGGTTTTCCAGAATCGCGACGACCTCTTTCATGTCGGTCTCGGCATCGAAAAGTCCAATGACGTCGGTATCACCCCACAGGCGCGTTTCGCCCGGCAGCGGCTCGAAGACCGGCGTGTCATGCGTGTCCTGGAAGGTGATGGAGACCGAGCCGGCCTCCATCAGCGCATCGCTCAGTTCCTCGGCGTTCGCGCCGGTTGTGTTCAGTTTTAATTGGATCCACGGCATGGCAAAACTCTTTATTTATCAGTAGAAATCATAGCGGACTGTGGGACGGGCTGACCGAAACGGTTCCCCACCACAAACGCCAGTAAACTTAGCAGTAACGAAGGCACAATAGGATGGAAGCCCAGGTACTGAATCTTAAACGTTGCGAGTACGGCATACAGCACACCGCCAACAATCATCGCGCCCAGCGCGCCTGCAGCATTGGCACGTTCCCAGTAGAGACCTAACACCAGCGGCCAGAGGAAAACGGCTTCAAGGCCGCCGAACGCCAGCAGGTTCAGCCAGATGATCATCTCCGGCGGGCGCCATGCGGCTAACAGCAGCAATGCCCCTAACACCAGCGTAATAATGGCTGACATACGCTTCAGGCGACGTTCATTTTCTACCTGCTCAGGACGCAGGTTGAGATAGAGATCTTTAATGATCGTCGCGGAGCTTTGCAGTAGCTGGGCGTTGATAGTGGACATAATAGCGGCCATTGGCGCAGCAAGGAAAATCCCGGCGGCAAATGGCGGCAGCACTTTAACCATCAGTGTCGGGATCACCAGATCCGGCACGGTAAGGTCAGGGATGACTGCACGTCCTAATGCACCCGCCAGATGCATACCGAACATCAGGATCGCGACGACAATCGTCCCGATAATAATGCCTTTGTGAACGGCTTTGCTGTCTTTATAGGAGATACAGCGCACGGCGGTATGGGGCAGACCAATCACCCCAAAGCAGACTAACACCCAGAACGACGTCATAAATGCCGGAGAAAGAATATCATCCGCGCCTTGCGGCGAGACCAGTTTCGGATCTATGGCTTCCAGGGTTTCCACCGCATGCGTAAGTCCACCCGCAGCATGAACGATGCCCACCAGCAGAACGATCGTACCAATCAGCATGACCATTCCCTGCAGCGTATCGTTCAGCACGCTGGCGCGGAATCCGCCAAACGCAGTATACAGCGCAATGCTTACCCCGAAGATAATCAACCCTGTCTCGTAGGGGATCCCGGCTGCCGTTTCCAGCAGACGAGCTCCACCGATAAACTGCACCGTCATCGCACCAATAAAGGCGACCAGCAGGCTCAGGCTTGCCAGCCATACCAGCAAGCGACTCTGGTAGCGTGCAAACAGCATATCGTTGAGCGTCACGGCGTTATAGCGCCGTGCCAGAATGGCAAACTTTTTACCCAGAATACCCAGAGAGAGCCAGACGGCAGGTAGCTGGATCATGGCCAGCAGTACCCAGCCTAACCCGTACTTATACGCGGCACCGGGACCGCCGATAAATGAACTGGCGCTGATGTAGGTGGCCGTCAGCGTCATGGCCAGCACGACGCCACCCATCGAACGGCTACCGAGGAAATACTCATTCAGAAAGGCGCCGGTCGCCCTTTTACGCATGGCATAAATGGACAAGCCAAATACGACCAGCAGGTATGCGACAAGCGGCAGAATGACTTCAAGCTGCATCATCGTCCTCCAGCGGAATATCCCGGTAGATAAATTTAACCATCGCCCAGCACAGCAGGATAAATACCAGCGGTACCAGCAGGCACGCCATTTCAAACCAGTGTGGCAGGCCGGTAATACCGATGTCTGAATTAGGTAAGTAAGCGGTTACCAACCATGCGGCAAGATAGAGAAGGGTCAGCCACAGCGCCCAGCGCGCTTCTTTATGGGCCTGAACAAAACGAGCGTCCATCCACTCTCCTGGATAATTCATAGTGAGAGGCGGATTGTACGCATTGCAGGGGGGATACCAAATCATTTTCTGCTGCGCCAGAAACTGGCGCAGCAATAAAGCATTTACTTCACAATGGAGAGATCGACATTCACGTTTGCCGTCCAGTCAGTGTTGTGCCAGTCATTCGCAATCAGGTGGAGAACACCCGTATAGCTGCCCTGAGGCAAAAGCGGGTTATCTTCTGCTTTATAAGCGATTCTTAAATATGCACTTGTTCCAGAGTTGCAGTTTACCGCGGTGTTAACGGAATGAATATTGCAGCCGCCATGGCTGTTCTGGCCACGCAGTTTCACGATGAAGGTTCTGTTACGGCTATCGACAACCTGCGCATACAGTGGCGTTTCACCATCCTCAACCCAGACCAGAGAGGTAGGGCCCGCCTTAGGTGTGTTGGTCACAAAAGCAATATTTACGGTGTTATCTTCAGCTGGAACTTCAATCGTTATCGGGGAAGAGCCGTTCAGGCTACCGGTAAAGGTTTTCGCAACTTTCTTAGGTTGAGGTAAATTCAGCGCATTAATTGCTGCAATCGCCTCTGCGGAAAGGGGAATATTCCACTGCTGGAAATACTGGTTCAGATTAACGCCGGCGATTTTACTGGCATTAAGCGTAAACCAGTCGATTTTTTTCTGGCTGCTATTAACCAGGGTTGGGTCATTCTGGTTAACTTCACGGTAAGCTTTCGACAGTGCCGGGTAAAGCTGTGGCCAGCTCGTCATTATTTCACCAAAGAAAGACGCCCTACGGAACAGATCTTCTTTAGCAAAATTCCAGGTGTGCCCGGATTTCAGCAGAGTGCCGACAGCTTGTTGATCCCAACCGAAACCGTAAAAGCCTTCATTACTATGACAGTTTTTGAAATCGGTATCGCCGAGGGTGGTGTAACATGCAGCGATAGAATAAAGGTTGACGGTAACTTCTCCCTGGTCACTCCAGGACCATCCCATCTGGAACTGATGACCGTATTCGTGCCAGTCGAGCCAGCTCGGCGTCTCAGGGATTGAGCTGTCACCACCCACGCCAATCAGCCCTTGCCCGCTATTTGCCCAGCAGCAGCTCTGATAAGAGACGAAGAGCAAGCCACGGCTAGGCTGGTGCAACCAGCTCGAGCCATCCAGCCCATCGACTTTGTCATAAGTAATGGTTCGCAGCAGCGACTGGCGGAGGGTCTGCTCTATATTTTTAGTTGCTGAGTTTTGCGCAATTGCCTGACTTGCAACGAAGCGTGTCCTGCCATCAAACATAAAGTGGTAGCCTGATGGCGTTGTGGCCTGTGCCTGCTGGCGCCACTCGGCTCTGTCATTCATACCAAAGATAAAGAGGGGGTGATACGTACCGCCGTTAACAATATCAACGGAGACGAATGTATCAATATTCTCCATTTTTTTGGTTTTATCCTGACACCCAACGATAAGCAGCGCGTTCTGAGAGAATGTGTAGGTTGTGTCACCGTTTGCATTCAGAATAAGCTCATTAGCAGGACCGACAATACCTTCGTAGTTAGGATCAACGGCAGCATAGCAGGAAACATTTTGCGGAACATCACCGAGACGGAGGGTAACGTTTTCACCCTTGACGCCCCACGTATGTGTTAAGAAGTAATTATTACGTCCACCGTTGGTGGTTCTGTTCGTGCCATTGCCATGAACTTCGGTAACAGGAATTTGATAGCGACCTTGTTCAGCCTCACCGTAAACTTTTAAAGTACGGTTGAGCCAGAACAGGGGGTTATTGACATTTTGTACATCATAGGTTGATGCATAAGCTGGATTGATTAAGTTATTGTAGTCAATACCTAATTCATCGAGTGCTTCAGTAAATCCCGGATTATTTTTCCACTCGTCCCACATCGTTTGGTTAGTAGAGACCGTCTCCGCCGCATAACAAGCGGAAGAAACAGACGCACAAAGTAGTGCTGCGATGGAAAAAGTTTTCTTTATTCCATGTTGAAATATATTCATAGTTAAAATGTCCGTAATTAAACATGAGGTGAAGCTTGTTTAATTACAACATTTCGTAACGGATTATTAAATGTAGAACTAATTAATATTCATTGTAGTCAATCTGATAAATAAGCAAGTCAGGCCGAATCATTTTCTGCTGCGCCAGAAACTGGCGCAGCAATAAAGCACTTACTTCACAATGGAGAGATCGACATTCACGTTTGCCGTCCAGTCCGTGTTGTGCCAGTCACGCGCAATCAGATGAAGAACACCCGTATAGCTGCCCTGAGGCAGATGCGGGTTATCTTCTGCTTTATAAGCGACTCTTAAATATGCGCTTGTTCCTGAGTTGCAGTTAACCGCGGTGTTAACGGAATGAATATTGCAGCCGCCATGGCTGTTCTGGCCACGCAGTTTCACGATGAAGCTTCTGTTACGACTATCGACAACCTGCGCATACAGTGGCGTTTCACCATCCTCAACCCAGACCAGAGAGGTAGGGCCAGCCTTAGGTGTGTTGGTCACAAAAGCAATATTCACAGTGTTATCTTCAGCCGGAACTTCAATCGTTATCGGGGAAGAGCCGTTCAGGCTACCGGTAAAGGTTTTCGTCACTTTGTTCGGCTGAGGTAATTTCAGAGCAGCAATTTGTGAGTCAGCATCAGCGGAATAGCCTAAACCCCAACGTGTAAAGAATTCACGTAAATCACGTCCCGCTGCTTTGCTGGCATTGACCACAAAGAAATCAATTTTTTGTTGATTGGTTGCAACCAGAGATTTACCTTTACCCTCGTTATAGGTTTCGCGGTAGGCTTTGCCAATATAAGCGAAGAGATCGGGCCACGATGTTTCAGCTGCGCAAACATCATTAATTTACGGAAGACGTCAGTGTCAGTATCAAACTGGTGTGTTTCGCCAGAGTTCAGGAAAGAACCTACGGCCTGCTGATCCCAGGAGAAATTGTTGTAATACAGGTTTTCGTGACAGGATTTATCCGTTACTTCTCCGCGTAATAGGCGGCAGGCTGAAAGGGACATAATATTATTTGTCACTTCAGTTAACCCGTTCCATGCCCAGGTCATCTGATTTTGATGACCATATTCATGCCAATGACCCCAGCTGGTTTCCGTCGGTAAGCTGTTGCCAAAGCCGATCCCAATACGTCCGGCACCGCCCTGAGACCAGCAGCAGCTGTTAAAAATACCGAAATTCAAACCGCGCAGAGGCTGATGTAAATACGATGACCCATCAAGCCCGTTAACTTTATCATAGTCCATAACGTAGCTTAATTGTTCGCGCAGCATTTGCAGCACGTTGGTATTCTGCGATGCTTTGGCGGTGGAATTATTCACAACATATCGAGAGCGCCCGTCAAAGAGCAGCGTTTGCCCAGTCGGTGTACTCTGCTGGCTAAGGGCCTTCCACTCTTCTTTTGTGTTAAGACCAAAGACAAATAACGGGTGTTTTTTCGCGGTCGTCGATGTGACATCCACACGAACGAGTGTGTTCATATGGCTATAGGTACCACTTTTATCCCAGCAGGCCAGCAGCATTAATCCATTTTCACTCATGGTATATTGCGTTGAGTGATT
The DNA here is from genome assembly GCF_056673325.1 of Enterobacter cloacae complex sp. HYC080_NIDB. Taxonomy (NCBI): domain Bacteria; kingdom Pseudomonadati; phylum Pseudomonadota; class Gammaproteobacteria; order Enterobacterales; family Enterobacteriaceae; genus Enterobacter; species Enterobacter cloacae complex sp. HYC080_NIDB. The sequence goes on from NZ_CP114212.1 coordinate 499,421, forward strand.
GGCATTTAACTGCACCTGATATTTAGTTGTGATTGTACCGCTGTATTGATTTTCCAGTCCTGCGTAGCAGACCACATCATCGGGTTGGGAAGAGGTGGTCAATGTGAACGTATCACCCTGTTCACCATAATAATAAGTATTAAAATAGGGATTGCGACCTGTGAAGCCTGTTCTGGCACGAGCTTCATCATGATCTTCAATGGCTGGAATATAATAAATGTCTTTGTCAGCATCACCATAAATTTGCATGGTGCGCTTGGCTTTGTTGAATAAATCGAACTTTTGCTGAGTTGAAGGATCAGATCACGCATCTTCCCGACAACGCAGACCGTTCCGTGGCAAAGCAAAAGTTCAAAATCACCAACTGGCCCACCTACAATAAAGCCCTCATCAACCGTGGCTCCATAACTTTCTGGCTGGATGATGAAGCTATTCAGGCCTGGTATGAGTCAGCAACACCTTCTTCACGAGGCAGACCTCAGCGCTATTCTGACCTTGCCATCACGACTGTGCTGGTCATTAAACGCGTATTCAGGCTGACCCTGCGCGCTGCGCAGGGCTTTATTGATTCCATTTTTTCTCTGATGAACGTTCCGCTACGCTGCCCGGATTACAGCTGTGTCAGCAGGCGGGCAAAGTCGGTTAATGTCAGTTTCAAAACGCCCACCCGGGGTGAAATCGCACACCTGGTAATTGATTCCACCGGGCTGAAGGTCTTCGGTGAAGGCGAGTGGAAAGTCAAAAAGCATGGCCAGGAACGCCGCCGTATCTGGCGTAAGCTGCATCTCGCCGTTGACAGTAAAACACATGAAATCATCTGCGCTGACCTGTCGCTGAACAACGTTACGGACTCAGAGGCCTTCCCCGGGTTAATCCGGCAAACCCACCGGAAAATCAGGTCAGCCGCCGCCGATGGCGCTTACGATACCCGGCTATGTCACGATGAACTGCGGCGTAAGAAAATCAGCGCGCTTATCCCTCCCCGAAAAGGTGCGGGTTACTGGCCCGGTGAATATGCAGACCGTAACCGTGCAGTGGCTAATCAGCGAATGACCGGGAGTAATGCGCGGTGGAAATGGACAACAGATTACAACCGTCGCTCGATAGCGGAAACGGCGATGTACCGGGTAAAACAGCTGTTCGGGGGTTCACTGACACTGCGTGACTACGATGGTCAGGTTGCAGAGGCTATGGCCCTGGTACGAGCGCTGAACAAAATGACGAAAGCAGGTATGCCTGAAAGCGTGCGTATTGCCTGAAAACACAACCCGCTACGGGGGAGACTTACCCGAAATCTGATTTATTCAACAAAGCCGGTGCGCTTTTGCCAGTAGAGAACATCAGTCGGGTCGGCTGAACGGGTGAGGGTTTTTTGTGGATCTTCAGATAACAGTTGATAACTCATACCGAGTTCATCCAGAGCTTCATTGAAGGCCTGGTTATCCTGCCATCTTTCCCACCAGTTGGCCGTGGTTTCAGCGTATAAAGGCAAAGACGTTACCGATGCACAAAACAGCGCAGCAGCAACACATTTTTTCTGTATGCCACTCTTCAGTATATTCATAAAAGATATGTCCGTTATCGAGAAAATATTAAGAAAAACGGACTCATTACATCACGTCGTAATATCGTTAAGAATTCAGGAATAATTAAAATTAAATGTAGAAAAAATGATGATATTGAATATTTCTGGGTTGGGTTGGGAATATAGCGACGGTGAATGGTTTAGGGGGGGAACAAGGACGAAAAAAATAAACACGCCTGATAAACAGGCGTGTTTTTAGATTACTTCTCGTTGAGGCCGAGTTTCTTCTCAAGATAGTGGATGTTAGTTCCACCATTCTGGAAGTGCTCGTCGCTCATGATGCGCATCTGGAGATCAACGTTGGTTTTAATACCGTCGATGATCAACTCCTGCAGGGCGTTCTTCATGCGGGCAATCGCCACGTCACGGTTTTCGCCGTAGCAGATGAGCTTACCGATCATTGAGTCATAGTACGGCGGTACGGTGTAACCGGCGTAGATATGAGACTCCCAACGCACACCAAAGCCACCCGGCGCGTGGAAACGCGTGATTTTACCCGGGCTTGGCAGGAAGGTGTTCGGGTCTTCGGCGTTGATACGGCATTCAACCGCATGGCCTTTCACCACGACTTCTTCCTGCTTGATGGACAACGGCTGACCCGCAGCGATACGCAGCTGTTCTTTGATCAGGTCAACGCCGGTGATCATTTCGGTAACCGGGTGTTCAACCTGAATACGGGTGTTCATCTCGATGAAGTAGAACTCGCCGTTTTCGAACAGGAACTCAAAAGTACCCGCCCCGCGATAGCCGATATCGACACACGCCTTGGCGCAACGCTCACCGATGTAGCGACGCAGTTCCGGGGTAATGCCCGGCGCAGGTGCTTCTTCGACGACTTTCTGGTGACGACGCTGCATGGAGCAGTCACGTTCTGCCAGATAGATCGCGTTACCCTGACCGTCAGCCAACACCTGAATTTCGATGTGGCGTGGGTTTTCCAGGTATTTTTCCATGTACACCATGTCATTGCTGAAAGCCGCTTTCGCTTCCGCTTTGGTCATGGAGATGGACTGCGCCAGTTCAGCATCGCTGCGTACTACGCGCATACCGCGACCGCCGCCACCGCCAGACGCCTTGATGATAACCGGGTAGCCAATGCGTTTAGCATGAGCACGGTTAGCATCCATGTCGTCGGTCAGAGGGCCGTCAGAGCCTGGTACGGTTGGCACACCGGCTTTTTTCATCGCGGTGATCGCAGACACTTTGTCACCCATCAGGCGGATAGTGTCGGCTTTCGGGCCGATGAAGATAAAGCCAGAGCGTTCAACCTGCTCAGCAAAGTTGGCGTTCTCAGAGAGGAAGCCATAACCCGGATGAATTGCCACCGCGCCGGTGATTTCAGCGGCGCTGATGATAGCCGGGATGTTCAGATAGCTTTTTACGGACGGAGCCGGGCCAATACAGACCGTCTCATCCGCCAGCAATACGTGTTTTAAATCGCGATCCGCACTTGAGTGCACCGCGACGGTCTTGATGCCCAGTTCTTTACAGGCACGAAGAATACGCAGTGCAATCTCGCCGCGGTTGGCGATAACAATTTTATCCAGCATGTTCGCCTCGTTACTCGATGACGACCAGCGGCTCGTCAAATTCAACCGGCTGACCACTTTCGACCAGAATCGCTTTCACAGTACCTGATTTGTCTGCTTCGATCTGGTTCATCATTTTCATCGCTTCAACGATGCACAGGGTATCGCCTACGTTGACTTTCTGACCCACTTCGATGAACGCCTTCGCGTCCGGGCTCGGGGTGCGGTAGAAAGTACCAACCATTGGGGAACGTACGATGTGACCACTGATTTCTGCTGCAGCGGCAGGTGCGGCTTCAGCTGCTGGTGCAACGGCTGCGGAGAGCGCAGGCTGCTGCACTGGCGCAGCGTAAGCCTGCTGCATTACCGGGAAGCTAGCGGCTGGGGCTGCACGGCTGATGCGTACAGACTCTTCGCCTTCAGAAATTTCCAGTTCGGAGATGCCTGATTCTTCAACCAGCTCGATCAGTTTTTTAATCTTACGAATATCCATGAGTGGGTTCCGTACTCTTGTTTAGTGTGATTGTGACAAGCGTTTTACCGCTGTCTGTAAAGCGTATGAATAACCGTCAGCGCCCAGTCCGCAGATAACGCCAGTAGCGATATCCGACAGATACGAATGGTGGCGGAACGGCTCTCGGGCGTGCACGTTACTCAGGTGGATCTCGATAAACGGGATACTCACCGCGAGCAGTGCGTCGCGGATAGCAACACTGGTGTGCGTAAACGCGGCCGGATTGATCAGGATATAGTCCACATTGTCTTTAGCCTGATGAATACGGTCGATGATTGCGTACTCCGCGTTTGACTGAAAATGATCCAAATCCACATTCAGCGACGCTGCTTCCGTGCTCAGACGGTTAACAATTTCGCTCAATGTTAGCGTGCCGTACTTCTCTGGCTCACGGGTGCCGAGCATGTTCAGGTTCGGTCCGTTCAATACTAAGATATGGAACTTATCAGTCATTATGCCGCTATCTCCTGCGATTTTCGGGTAAAAAACAAAATATACCGTCGAAGCGCAAATGTCACCTTTTCAGAGGCCAAAAACCACTGTCAGGGGAACCAAGGTCGCACATTATAACGATTTCGTAGCATTTGGCAGCTAAATACTGGTCTTATCAGGGAAGATTATCAACCGCAATCCAAAAAAGATTTGCGGTTGAGGGGCAATCTGCGGGAAAACGCACAGTTTCGCGAACTATCGCAACCACTGGCGGAACTTCTTGTAACGCCATGCTAAAAGCGCCACTGCCGCCAGCGCATACAGGACTGGCTGCGGGGAGAGGATCTTCACCGACCACAGATAATGAATGGGGGCGAGGATCGCGACAAGATAGACGAAGTTGTGCAGTAACTGCCAGCGTCTGCCCAGCTTTCGCTGCGCATATTGCGTGGACGTCAGCGCTAACGCCAGTAAAACCAGCCAGCTTACGATACCCAGCGTCAGATAAGGGCGTGTCACCAGCTCTCGGCCAAGCAGTGTCAGATTGTTAATTCCCAGTTCCAGCAGGGCGTAGCTGGTAAGGTGCAGCGTCGCCCAGGCAAAACACCATAGCCCCAAAAGCCGACGGGTACGTATCAATAATGGCTGTTTAGCGTAGCGCGCCAGCGGCGAGACGAGCAAGGTTGCCAGTAAAAATTTCAGAGCCATCCGACCCGTAAAATGCTGGATATCCTTTGCCGGATCGGCGCTAAAGAGGCCCTGACTGGCGGCCCAGAACAACCAGATAAAAGGAAGTATCCCGGCTAAATGCAGTAGCACTTTCAGCCAGGTAATCTGCTTTGCCGTTAAACGCACTCAGAAGTTCTCCCGTAAATTAAGGCCACGGTAAAGCGAAGCCACTTCATCCGCATACCCGTTAAACAATAGCGTGGGCTGACGCTTAACGTCCAGCGCACCACCCGCGCCAATAAAGCGCTCAGTCGCCTGCGACCAGCGGGGATGATCCACATGCGGATTCACATTCGCGAAGAAACCGTATTCACCCGGTGCTGCCAGGTTCCAGGTCGTTGGCGGACGCTCGCGGGTCAGCTTAATGCTGACGATAGACTTAATTCCTTTGAAGCCGTATTTCCACGGTACGGTTAACCGAATGGGGGCGCCGTTTTGAGGAGGAAGCGCCTTGCCGTATACGCCAACGGTCAGCAGGGTAAGGGGATGCATGGCTTCGTCGAGGCGTAGCCCTTCTACGTACGGATAGTCCAGTCCACCGCCGATAAACCGATCTTTCTGGCCCGGCATCTCGTCCGGAGCGTAGCGCGTCTGGAAGGCGACATATTTTGCATTGCTGGTGGGCTCAACCAACGCCAGCAGCTTATGCAGCGGGAAGCCGACCCAGGGTACCACCATCGACCAGGCTTCCACGCAGCGCATGCGATAGATGCGCTCTTCGAGCGGGAAGCGGGTGGTCAGATCGTGGTGGTCGAGCGTCAGGGGTTTTGCCACCTCGCCATCAATTTTCAACGTCCACGGATCGGTTTTCATGCTGCCTGCATTGGCGGCAGGATCGGCTTTATCCAGACCAAATTCGTAAAAGTTGTTATAGCCGGTGACTTTGTCTTCAGGGGTGAGCGTCAGTTTGTTTTGCCACTCGGCGGGTTTCGTAAACGTAAGCGGGGCACCGGAAGGCGCCTTAGGGCGATCGTTACCTTTAAACCAGTCGAGCAGGTCGGCATGTGCCGCAGGGGAGAGCGTTAGTGCAGTGGCGCTGATGCCAAGCATTTTCAGGATCTGGCGGCGCTGTAACATAAAGACAGACTCGGACGTTACGTCGGCTTCCGTCAGTTTTCGGTTTTTCATGGCATCCTCCGTCATGCGTTTTTCTAAGCATGACGGAGGAGAGCGCTTCACGCGAATATGTCACGAAAATTTGAAGATTAGGCGATTTTCACCAGCGCGCGACCGTGGAACTGGTTATCCATGATTTTACTGGCATAGTCTGGCGCCTGGCTGAGGCTTATCTCCGTTGCGCTCTGGGTAAAGAACGATTCCGGCAGATCGCGTACCAGACGTTCCCAGGCCTCCGTGCGGCGAGCCGCTGGCGTCATCACGGAGTCCACGCCCTGCAGGCGAACGTTACGCAAAATAAACGGCATGACGGTAGTTGGCAGGGCAAAGCCGCCCGCCAGACCGCAGGCTGCCACGCAGCCGCCGTAGTTCATTTGCGCCAGGACCTTCGCCAGCACTTTATCGCCGACGGTATCTACCGCGCCCGCCCAGACCTGTTTTTCCAGTGGACGGGTTTCGGCGAATTCATCGCGGCCAAGAATGCGGCTGGCACCGAGCTGGCGAAGATAATCATGCGTACTTTCCCGGCCGGAAACCGCCGTGACCTGGTAACCCAGTTTGTGCAGCAACGTTACCGCCGTGCTCCCCACGCCACCGCTGGCGCCGGTCACGACAATGTCACCCGACTCAGGGCGAACCCCCGCCTCTTCCAGCGCCATCACGCAAAGCATGGCGGTAAAGCCTGCGGTGCCGATGATCATCGCTTTGCGACCATCCATGCCTTTCGGCATCGGCACCAGCCAGTCGCCTTTTACGCGCGCCTGTGTTGCCAGCCCGCCCCAGTGATTTTCACCCACACCCCAGCCGGTGAGCAACACGTGCTGGCCCGCATGGAAGCGAGGGTCTTCGCTGCTGTGGACCCGGCCAGCAAAATCAATACCCGGCACCATAGGGAAATTTCGGATGATTTTACCCTTACCGGTGATCGCCAGTGCATCTTTGTAATTTAAACTGGACCAGTCGATGTCGACGGTGACGTCGCCTTCCGGCAGACGGCTCTCTTCTACGGCCTGTACTGAGGCAAGCGTTTTGCCGTCCTGCTGTTCTAAGATCAAAGCCTGCATACGGGGTCCTCACGACTCAGATGATTGGAAAATAATTTCTGAAGACTATACTCGCTCAGGGTAATTCAATGCCGATTTAACGCAATAAATTGCCAGATACGCCCGATTTGGTAGTATGCCGCATTTGAAATGCAAGTTAGCGCTTACTCGCTACCCCCTCAACCCACGGAGTAATCTCAAGGATGCGATTAACGACGAAGTTCTCGGCTTTTATCACCTTGCTAACGGGGCTGACCATCTTTGTCACGCTTCTGGGTTGCTCTTTGAGCTTTTATAACGCCATTCAGGACAAACTGGTCAACCGGGTGCAGTCTGTTGCGTCGGTCATTGATACGCGTCTGCTGACCACGCCACTCCCGTCGCTCTCCCGGGAACTGGATGAGTTGATGGTGCCGGTTGATATTATTCGGATCGATATTCAGCAGGGAAAGCATCAGGTTTTAAGCCATGAACGGCAGGGAAGTTATCGCCCTGCGGGCGTAGTGAGTCAGTACCGGGAAGTAACGGTGCACTCCCTTAAAAACCCGGGTATGACCATTCACATGGTCTATCTCGATCCGATGGCCAGCTATTTCCGTTCCATGATGACCACCGCGCCGCTCACGATCGCGGTTGCATTCATTATTCTGCTCATTTTTCTCGCGGTTCGCTGGTTGCGCCGCCAGCTCTCAGGGCAGGAACTGCTGGAAATCCGCTCCGTCCGTATCCTGAATGGTGAGCGCGGCCCGCAGGTGCGCGGCTCTGTTCATGAATGGCCGTCACGCACCAGCAGTGCGCTGGATACGTTGCTCTCAGAAATTCAGTTTGCCAGCGACCAGCGCAGCCGTATGGATACGCTGATCCGCTCTTATGCCGCGCAGGATAATAAAACCGGCCTTAACAACCGCCTTTTCTTTGATAATCAACTGGCCACGCTGCTCGACGATTCGGAAAAAGTGGGCACTCACGGCGTGGTGATGATGATTCGCCTGCCCGATTTCGATCTGCTGCGCGACACATGGGGGCAGCGGGCCGCGGAAGAAAATCTCTTTACGCTGATCAACCTGCTCTCCACCTTTATCATGCGCTACCCCGGGGCACTATTGGCCCGCTATCACCGCAGCGACTTTGCCGTGTTATTGCCGCATCGCACGCTAAAAGAGTCGGAAAGTATTGCCAGCCAGCTGCTGAAGGCGGTAGACGCGCTGCCCCAGAGTAAAATGCTCGATCGCGACGACATGGTGCATATGGGGATCTGCGCCTGGCGCGGCGGTCAGTCGACGGAGCAGGTGATGGAGCATGCGGAATCGGCTACCCGCAACGCCGTGTTGCAGGGGGCGAACGGATGGGCCGTTTACGATGACTCGTTACCGGAAAAAGGGCGTGGAAACGTGCGGTGGCGTACGTTGATTGAGCAAATGCTGAGCCGCGGTGGGCCACGTATTTATCAAAAACCGGCGGTCATGAAAAACGGCTATGTCCACCATCGCGAACTGATGTGCCGTATTTTTGACGGTACGGAAGAGGTTATTTCTGCGGAATATCTGCCAATGGTGCTGCAATTTGGGCTGTCTGAAGAGTATGACCGCCAGCAAATTTCCCGCCTGATCCCATTTTTATCTTTCTGGCCGGAAGAAAGTCTGGCGTTACAGGTCACCGTTGAGTCGTTAATACGCCCGCGTTTTCAGCGCTGGCTGCGTGATACATTAATGCAATGCGAAAAATCGCAACGCAAACGCATTATTTTTGAACTTGCTGAGGCGGATGTGGGTCAACACATCAGCCGGTTACGTCCGGTGGTTCGTTTGATCAACGCGCTCGGTGCGCGTGTGGCGGTGACACAAGCTGGTTTAACGCTGGTCAGTACCGACTGGATCAAGGAACTGGATGTGGAGCTATTAAAGCTGCATCCGGGGCTGGTAAGAAATATTGAAAAGCGCACGGAAAACCAGCTGCTGGTTCAGAGTCTGGTTGAAGCGTGTAAAGGAACCCGAACACAAGTCTTTGCCGCGGGCGTGCGCTCCAGGGGCGAATGGCAGATGTTAACAGAGCGCGGTGTCATGGGCGGTCAGGGCGATTTTTTTGCCGCCTCTCAACCGCTTGACACCAACGTGAAAAAATATTTGCAAAGATACTCTGTTTGACCTGCCGTTTACGTTGTTTTCACGTAGAATATCGCGCCTGTAGCTTTGAGTATGTCGAGCAAAAAGCCAGTGAACGACCTTTAACGGGTTACAAAGGTCAGTAAGGAATGCTGCTGTTGACTCAGCCCTGAGGGAGTCAGGGATCAATTTTGTAACATCAGGAAACGTACTGCACAAATTTTCACCGTTGCAGATGATTTTTGCGCCTTGTCGCTGCTGCGTGTGGTTGGTAAAGTAAGCGGATTTTGTTTTCCGCCCCAGCTTTCAGGATTATCCCTTAGTATGTTGAAAAAATTTCGTGGCATGTTTTCCAATGACCTGTCCATTGACCTGGGTACCGCGAATACCCTTATTTACGTAAAAGGACAAGGCATCGTATTGAATGAGCCTTCTGTTGTGGCCATTCGTCAGGATCGTGCAGGCTCGCCGAAAAGCGTCGCCGCAGTGGGTCATGACGCGAAGCAGATGCTGGGTCGTACCCCTGGCAACATCGCCGCAATTCGCCCAATGAAAGACGGCGTTATCGCTGACTTCTTCGTGACTGAAAAAATGCTTCAGCACTTCATCAAGCAGGTTCACAGCAACAGCTTCATGCGTCCAAGCCCGCGTGTTCTGGTGTGTGTGCCGGTTGGCGCAACCCAGGTAGAACGTCGCGCAATCCGTGAATCTGCTCAGGGTGCGGGTGCTCGTGAAGTGTTCCTGATTGAAGAGCCAATGGCGGCGGCAATCGGTGCAGGTCTGCCTGTGTCTGAAGCAACCGGTTCAATGGTGGTGGATATCGGTGGTGGTACCACAGAAGTGGCCGTTATCTCTCTGAACGGTGTGGTGTACTCCTCCTCCGTACGTATCGGTGGTGACCGCTTCGATGAAGCCATCATTAATTACGTGCGCCGTAACTACGGCTCTCTGATCGGTGAAGCGACCGCAGAGCGTATCAAACACGAAATCGGCTCTGCTTATCCGGGCGATGAAGTGCGTGAGATCGAAGTGCGTGGTCGTAACCTGGCGGAAGGTGTGCCACGCGGCTTTACCCTGAACTCCAACGAAATTCTGGAAGCGCTGCAGGAACCGCTGACTGGCATCGTGAGCGCGGTAATGGTTGCGCTGGAACAGTGCCCACCAGAACTGGCGTCCGATATCTCCGAGCGCGGTATGGTTCTGACCGGTGGTGGTGCGCTGTTGCGTAACCTCGACCGCCTGTTAATGGAAGAGACAGGTATTCCTGTCGTAGTTGCAGAAGATCCACTGACTTGCGTCGCCCGTGGTGGTGGCAAGGCGCTGGAAATGATCGACATGCACGGCGGCGACTTGTTCAGCGAAGAGTAGTCATTGTGAAAGGGTAGCGAATCGCTACCCTTTCTCTCTGACACGAGAATACGCATAGCCTATGAAGCCAATTTTTAGCCGTGGCCCATCGCTACAGTTTCGCCTTATTCTGGCGGTTCTGGTTGCGCTTGGCGTCATTATTGCCGATAGCCGCCTCGGTACGTTCAGCCAGATCAGAACGTACATGGATACCGCCGTCAGTCCTTTCTACTTTATATCAAATGGTCCCCGTGAACTGCTCGACTCCGTTTCTCAAACGCTGTCTTCACGAGACCAGCTCGAACTTGAAAACCGGGCATTACGCCAGGAACTGCTGCTGAAAAACAGCGAACTGCTGATGCTGGGGCAATATAAGCAGGAAAACGCGCGTCTGCGTGAACTGCTCGGCTCGCCGCTGCGTCAGGATGAGCAGAAGATGGTCACCCAGGTGATCTCCACCGTGAACGATCCTTACAGCGATCAGGTTGTGATCGACAAAGGGAGTGTGAACGGTGTGTATGAAGGCCAGCCTGTAATCAGTGATAAAGGCGTAGTGGGGCAGGTTGTTGCCGTCGCCAAGCTGACCAGCCGCGTGCTGCTGATTTGCGATGCCACGCATGCGCTGCCTATCCAGGTCCTGCGTAACGATATCCGCGTGATTGCGGCCGGTAACGGCTGTACGGACGATCTGCAGCTGGAACACCTGCCTGCGAACACGGACATCCGTGTCGGTGATGTACTGGTGACTTCCGGTTTGGGTGGACGCTTCCCTGAGGGCTACCCGGTTGCGGTGGTCTCTTCCGTGAAGCTCGATACTCAACGTGCGTATACCGTCATTCAGGCTCGTCCGACTGCGGGTTTACAGCGTCTGCGCTACCTGCTGCTGCTCTGGGGTGCCGATCGTAATGGCACGAATCCGATGACGCCTGAAGAGGTGCACCGTGTCGCAAACGAACGTCTGATGCAGATGATGCCGCAGGTTCTTCCGCCTGCGGACTCCATGGGGCCACCTGCGCCAGTGCCCGCGCCGGCAACCGGGTTAACGCAGCCGCTGCCTGATGCGCCGCCACCGCCTAAACTCTCTTCGGGAGGGCAGTAGTGGCAAGTTATCGTAGCCAGGGACGCTGGGTCATCTGGCTCTCGTTCCTCATTGCACTGTTGCTGCAGATTATGCCCTGGCCGGATAACATTCTCGTTTTCCGGCCAAACTGGGTCTTGCTCATTTTACTTTACTGGATCCTTGCCCTGCCGCACCGCGTAAATGTCGGCACGGGTTTTGTTATGGGTGCCATACTGGATCTCATTAGTGGCTCTACGCTGGGCGTTCGCGCCCTGTCCATGAGCATTATTGCGTACCTCGTCGCACTAAAATTCCAGCTCTTTCGTAACCTCGCGCTCTGGCAACAGGCCCTGGTCGTGATGTTGTTGTCGCTTGCTGCGGATATCGTTGTTTTCTGGGCAGAGTTTTTAGTGATCAACGTCTCTTTCCGACCGGAAGTGTTCTGGAGTAGTGTAGTAAACGGTGTGCTCTGGCCGTGGCTGTTCCTGCTGATGCGTAAGGTTCGCCAGCAGTTTGCCGTGCAATAAAAGGTTTCTATGACGTCTTTGTATCTCGCTTCCGGTTCCCCGCGCCGTCAGGAACTCCTGACCCAGTTAGGGGTATCTTTTGAACGCATCGTGACCGGCATTGAAGAAAAACGTGCTGAGGGCGAAAGTGCGCAGCAATACGTCTCTCGCCTGGCGCGCGAGAAAGCGCAGGCGGGCGTGGCGTTAGTGCCCCGCGATCTGCCGGTGCTGGGAGCAGATACCATCGTTATCCTTAATGGTGAAGTGCTTGAGAAACCGCACGATACCGAACATGCGGCGCGTATGCTGCGCAAAATGTCCGGGCAAACGCATCAGGTAATGACGGCGGTCGCGCTGGCGGATAGCCAGCACGTGCTGGATTGTCTGGTGGTAACCGATGTCACGTTCAGAGTACTTACCGACGACGAGATCGCCGCTTATATTGCCAGCGGTGAACCGATGGATAAAGCAGGTGCATACGGTATTCAGGGGCTGGGTGGCTGTTTTGTCAGGAAGATTCATGGCAGCTATCACGCCGTAGTCGGCTTACCGCTGGTGGAAACGTATGAGTTGCTGAGCAATTTTAACTCACTGCGTGAGGGAAGGGATAATTATGACGGCTGAATTGTTGGTAAACGTAACGCCATCGGAAACCCGTGTGGCCTATATTGACGGTGGCATTCTTCAGGAAATTCATATTGAGCGTGAAGCGCGGCGCGGAATAGTAGGCAATATCTACAAAGGTCGTGTCAGTCGTGTACTGCCGGGTATGCAGGCGGCTTTTGTAGATATTGGTCTGGATAAGGCGGCATTTTTACATGCCTCCGATATCATGCCGCACACCGAGTGCGTTGCGGGCGAAGAGCAAAAGCAGTTTGCCGTGCGCGATATTTCCGAACTGGTGCGTCAGGGACAGGACTTAATGGTGCAGGTGGTGAAAGATCCCCTGGGCACCAAAGGCGCCCGTCTGACTACCGACATTACCTTACCCTCCCGTTATCTGGTCTTTATGCCCGGCGCGTCACACGTCGGCGTTTCGCAGCGCATTGAGAGCGAAAGCGAGCGCGAGCGTCTGAAGAAAGTGGTCAGCGCCTACTGTGATGAACAGGGCGGGTTTATTATCCGCACCGCCGCGGAAGGGATCAGCGAAGACGATCTGGCATCCGATGCCGCATACCTTAAGCGCGTCTGGACCAAAGTGATGGAGCGTAAAAAACGCAACCAGACCCGCTACCAGCTTTACGGTGAGCTGGCGCTGGCTCAGCGCGTTCTGCGTGACTTTGCCGATGCGCAGCTCGACCGCATTCGCGTGGACTCTCGCCTGACGTATGAAGCGCTGCTGGAATTTACCGCTGAATACATCCCGGAAATGCCGGGCCTGCTGGAGCACTACACCGGGCGTCAGCCTATCTTCGATCTCTATGATGTCGAAAACGAGATCCAGCGTGCCCTGGAGCGTAAGGTTGAGCTCAAGTCCGGCGGGTATCTGATTATCGATCAGACCGAAGCGATGACCACCGTCGATATCAACACCGGCGCGTTTGTTGGCCATCGCAACCTCGATGACACCATCTTCAACACCAACATTGAAGCCACGCAGGCGATTGCCCGCCAGCTGCGTCTGCGCAATCTCGGCGGCATTATCATCATCGACTTCATCGATATGAGTAATGAAGATCACCGCCGCCGCGTGCTGCATTCACTGGAGCAGGCGCTGAGTAAGGATCGCGTGAAAACCAGCATTAACGGTTTCTCGCAGCTGGGGCTGGTGGAAATGACGCGTAAGCGCACCCGAGAAAGCGTTGAGCATGTGCTGTGTAATGAATGCCCAACCTGCCATGGACGCGGAACGGTAAAGACGGTTGAGACCGTCTGCTACGAAATTATGCGTGAAATCGTCCGAGTTCATCACGCCTACGACTCCGACCGTTTTCTGGTCTATGCTTCCCCTGCGGTGGCGGAAGCGTTGAAAGGCGAAGAGTCGCACGCGCTGGCGGAAGTGGAAATCTTTGTCGGCAAACAGGTAAAAGTACAAATTGAACCGCTCTATAACCAGGAGCAGTTTGACGTTGTGATGATGTAAAACGCAGTACGCTGCGTGACGAAAGCTGACAAGGAGAGATGCGTGAGGCGATTGCCGGGGATTTTATTGCTTACAGGGGCAACGCTGGTCGTGATTGTCGCGTTGCTCGTGAGCGGGCTACGCCTCGTTTTGCCGCATCTCGACAGCTGGCGTCCGCAGCTGCTGGCAAAAATCGAATCCACCACCGGTGTGCCGGTGGACGTAAGCCAGCTAAGCGCCAGCTGGCAAAATTTTGGCCCGACGCTCGACGTCCGGGATATCAATGCCAGCCTGAAAGATGGCGGCCATCTGAAAATCAAACGCGTGACCCTGGCGCTGGACGTCTGGCAAAGCCTGCTGCATCTGCGCTGGCAGTTTCGCGATCTCACCTTTTACCAGCTTCAGTTTCTGACCAATACGCCGCTAACGGGCGGTGAGGATAATCAGGGCCTGGAAGCCAACCGCTTCAGCGATCTCTTCCTCCGTCAGTTCGATCATTTCGATCTGCGCGACAGCGAAGTGAGCTTTATTACCCTTTCCGGCCAGCGCGCCGAACTGGCGATCCCACAGCTAACCTGGCTTAACGGCAAGAACCGACACCGCGCGGAAGGACTGGTGAGCCTGTCCAGCCTGAACGGCCAGCACGGCGTGATGCAGGTACGTATGGATCTGCGCGACGATGACGGTCTGTTAAACAACGGTAAAGTCTGGCTGCAGGCCGACGATGTGGACGTGAAGCCCTGGCTCGGCGACTGGTTACAGCAAAATATGCAGCTGGAAACCGCCCGCTTTAGCCTTGAGGGCTGGCTAACCCTGACGAAGGGAAAATTCGCCAGCGGCGATATCTGGTTGAAGCAAGGGGGCGCAAGCTGGAAGGGCGAAAATCAGCAGCATCAGCTTTCCGTCGATAACCTCACCGCGCATGTGACGCAGGAGAAAGAGGGCTGGCAGTTTGCTATTCCGGATACGCGCATCACGATGGACGGCAAGCCGTGGCCGCGCGGTGCGCTGACGCTGGCCTGGATGCCGGAGCAGGACGTGGGCGGCGCGGCCAGTAAACGCAGCGATGAGCTGCGTATCCGCGCCAGTAACCTGGATCTGACAGCCATCGAAGGCCTGCGCTCGATGGCGGCGAAACTCTCCCCGGATTTGGGCGAGATTTGGCTGGCAACGCAGCCGAGCGGCAAGATTGATGCGCTGGCGCTGGATATCCCGCTTCAGGCCACAGATAAAACCCGTTTCCAGGCCTCGTGGAACGATCTTGCCTGGAAGCAGTGGAAGCTGCTTCCAGGAGCCGAGCACTTCAGCGGCAAGCTGGAAGGTAGCGTGGAAAACGGCAGGCTGACGGTGGATATGCACAACGCCAAAATGCCTTACGAGACGGTCTTCCGTGCGCCGCTGGAAATTGAACAGGGCAATGCGGTGCTGAACTGGCTCCGTAATGATAAGGGCTTCCAGCTTGATGGCAGGCATATCGACGTCAAAGCCAAAGCGGTACATGCACGCGGCGATTTCCGCTACCTGCAGCCAGATGGCGATGAGCCCTGGCTGGGTATTCTGGCCGGCATCAGTACCGATGATGGTTCTCAGGCCTGGCGCTATTTCCCGGAAAACCTGATGGGGAAAGCGCTGGTCGACTATCTGAGCGGCGCGATTCAGGGCGGTCAGGCGGATAATGCCACACTGGTCTACGGTGGTAATCCGCACCTTTTCCCGTACAAACATAATGAAGGTCAGTTCCAGGTGCTGGTGCCGCTGCACAACGCCACCTTCGCGTTCCAGCCTGGCTGGCCTGCGCTGAAAAACCTGGATATCGAACTTAACTTCCTCAATGACGGCTTATGGATGAAGTCAGACAGCGTTGCGCTGGGCGGCGTGACGGCCAGCAACCTGACGGCTAACATCCCGGACTACTCAAAAGAGAAGCTGCTTATTGATGCCGACATTAACGGTCCAGGTAAAGCGGTGGGGCCGTACTTTGAGGAGACGCCGCTGAAAGAGTCTCTGGCGGCGACACTGCAGCAGCTCCAGCTTGATGGCGATGTGAATGCTCGCTTACATCTTGATATCCCGCTGGACGGTGAGATGACCACCGCCAAAGGTGATGTCCGTCTGAAGAACAACAGTCTGTACATTAAACCGCTTGAGAGCACCCTGAAAAACCTCAGCGGGCAGTTCAGTTTTGTGAATGGTAACCTCAAGAGCGAGCCGCTGACCGCCAGCTGGTTTAATCAGCCGGTGAATATTGACTTCACAACCACTGAGGGTGAAAAAGCTTACCAGGTGGCCGTCAATCTGGACGGTAACTGGCAGCCTGCGCGTATGGACGTCCTGCCGAAGCCGATCGCGTCATCAGTGGATGGCGCGGTAGCCTGGAATGGCAAAGTGGCTATTGAGCTGCCGTATCACGCAGGCGTGCAGTATAAGGTCGATATCACGGGTGACCTGAAAAACATCCACAGCCAGTTGCCCGCGCCGCTGGATAAACAGGCCGGACAATCGCTGCCGGTGAAGGTCAACGTCGATGGCAACCTGAACAGCTTTGCGTTGACCGGAAATGCGGGCAGCACAAACCATTTCAACAGCCGCTGGCTGCTTAATCGCAAACTCACCCTCGACAGGGCTATCTGGACGACGGACAGCAAAACCACGCCGCCACTGCCCGACCATGAGGGCGTTGAGCTCAATCTTCCGCCGATGGATGGCGCGGAGTGGCTGGCGCTGTTCCAGAAAGGCGTTGGACAAAACGTGGATGAAGCCGCCCAGTTCCCGCAAACCGTTACGGTACGCACGCCGTCGCTGATGTTGGGCGGACAGCAGTGGAACAACCTTAGCATTGTTTCTCAGCCCACCGCGAATGGCTCCAAAGTGGAGGCGCAGGGTCGGGAGATCAACGGCACGCTTACCATGCGTAATAACGCGCCGTGGCAGGCAGCGATTCGCTATCTCTACTACAACCCGGCCACCGCGAGTAAAGATCAACCGGCGAATACATCGCCGCTGAGTCAAGCCTCCCGCGTCGATTTTAGCGGCTGGCCCGATCTCCAGCTGCGCTGCGCGGAATGCTGGCTGTGGGGGCAAAAATATGGCCGTATCGACGGCGATTTTGCCATCCAGGGGAATACGCTTACGCTCTCCGGCGGCCTGGTCGATACCGGTTTTGGCCGCATGACGGCCGCAGGGGAATGGGTCAATAACCCGGGCGAACAGCGGACCTCCCTGAAGGGCGACATTAAAGGCAACAAACTGGATGCGGCAACCAATTTCTTTGGCATCACTACGCCGCTACGGGGATCGTCATTTGACGTGAATTACGATCTTCACTGGCGAGACGCGCCGTGGAAGCCAGACGAAGCGTCACTGAACGGCATTTTAAAAACCCGCTTTGGCAAGGGGGAAATCGCCGATGTGAGCACGGGGCGCGCCGGGCAGATCCTGCGCCTGCTGAGTTTTGATGCGCTGCTGCGCAAGCTGCGCTTCGATTTCAGCGACACCTTCAGCGAAGGTTTCTACTACGATTCCATCCGCAGCACGGCGTGGATAAAGGACGGCGTGATGCATACGGATGACACGCTGGTAGACGGCCTGGAAGCGGATATCGCCATGAAAGGCTCAGTCAATCTGGTACGCCGTGAGCTGGATATGGAAGCCGTGGTGGCGCCGGAAATTTCCGCGAGCGTGGGCGTGGCGGCGGCGTTTGTGGTGAACCCGATAGTGGGTGCGGCGGTATTTGCTGCCAGTAAAGTGCTGGGGCCGCTGTGGAGCAAAGTCTCGATTCTGCGCTATCGCATTACCGGTCCGGTGGATAAACCCCAGATTAACGAGGTACTGCGCCAGCCGCGCAAAGATGCACAGCAATGATTTGACGTGGGCAGGTAATTGCCTCACTCTCAATAAATACGATTTTTATACCGCCACGGGCGGCAACGAACGAGTAGCAATACGATGAGTCTGAACCTGGTAAGTGAACATTTGCTCGCAGCGAACGGCCTGAGCCATCAGGACCTGTTCTCCATTCTTGGTCAACTGACCGAACGCCGTCTCGACTACGGCGATCTCTATTTCCAGTCGAGCTATCACGAATCCTGGGTTTTAGAAGACAGCATCATCAAAGATGGTTCTTATAACATTGACCAGGGCGTCGGCGTGCGCGCCGTCAGCGGTGAGAAAACCGGTTTTGCCTATGCCGACCAGATTAGCCTGGCTGCACTGGAGCAAAGTGCGCAGGCTGCACGTACCATTGTGCGTGATACTGGCGATGGCCGTGTGAAAACCCTCGGTGAAGTGTCGCACTCTGCGCTCTATACCAGTATCGATCCGCTGCAAAGCATGAGCCGCGAAGAGAAGCTGGATATTTTGCGCCGCGTGGACAAAGTGGCGCGTGCTGCAGATAAACGCGTGCAGGAAGTCTCTGCCAGCCTGAGCGGTGTTTATGAACTGATTCTGGTGGCGGCAACGGACGGTACGCTGGCCGCCGATGTGCGTCCGCTGGTGCGTCTTTCCATCAGCGTGCAGGTTGATGACAACGGTAAACGCGAGCGTGGCTCCAGCGGCGGCGGCGGTCGTTTCGGCTATGACTGGTTCCTGGGCGATGTAGATGGCGAAGCGCGCGCTGACGCGTGGGCAAAAGAAGCCGTGCGCATGGCGCTGGTGAATCTTAATGCTGTTGCGGCTCCCGCCGGGACATTCCCGGTGGTGCTGGGCGCAGGCTGGCCGGGCGTGCTGCTGCACGAAGCGGTGGGCCACGGTCTGGAAGGCGACTTTAACCGTCGCGGGACATCCGTGTTCAGCGGTCAGATTGGACAGCTCGTCTCATCTGAGCTGTGCACCGTGGTGGATGATGGCACCATGCCTGACCGTCGCGGTTCGGTGGCTATCGATGATGAAGGTACGCCAGGCCAGTACAATGTGCTGATTGAAAACGGCGTGCTGAAAGGTTACATGCAGGACAAACTCAACGCGCGCCTGATGGGTGTCGCGCCAACGGGTAATGGCCGTCGTGAATCTTACGCGCACCTGCCAATGCCGCGCATGACCAATACTTACATGTTGCCGGGCAAATCCACGCCGCAGGAGATTATCGAGTCTGTAGATTACGGTATCTTTGCGCCAAACTTTGGCGGCGGCCAGGTGGACATCACCTCCGGTAAATTTGTCTTCTCTACCTCAGAAGCGTATCTGATTGAGAAGGGAAAAGTGACCAAAGCGGTAAAAGGTGCGACCCTGATTGGTTCCGGTATCGAAGCCATGCAGCAGATCTCTATGGTCGGTAACGATCTGAAGCTGGACAACGGCGTGGGCGTCTGCGGTAAAGAGGGCCAGAGCCTGCCGGTTGGCGTCGGCCAGCCAACCCTGAAAGTGGATAATCTGACGGTGGGCGGTACAGCGTAGTTTTTCACCGCCTCACCCTAACCCTCTCCCCAACGGGGAGAGGGGAAAGGCCTATTCTTTCCTTCTTCCCCGCATCCCCTGAAACAGCTCCGCCACGTCCACAAAATAGTCGGTCAGATAGTTGATACACACCTGCACTTTGAGCGGCAGCTTGTCCTTTTCGGTATACAGGGCGTAGACCGGGCGCGGATCGGATTGATAGCGAGGGAAAAGGATCTCCAGCACGCCGCTGTTGATCTCATTGATCACCCACATCAACGGGACGTAGGCGATCCCCGCACCGGCCACCAGCCAGCGCGAAATAGTCATCGGATCGTTAGTGACGAATCGCCCTTCCGGCAGCAGCCGGGTGGAGATCCCCTCCGGGGCAATCAGCTCGAATTCATTGTCGGGTCGCACGCTGTACTCCAGCCAGGAGTGGTTGGTGAGATCCGCGGGTTTCTCCGGAACGCCGTACTGCGCAAGATAGCTTTTCGAGGCGCAGACAACCATCGGCATGCTGCCCAGTCGACGCGAGAAGAGGCTGGAATCCTGCAACGCCCCCACGCGGATCACCACGTCCAGACCATCGGCGATCAGATCCGGCGCCGGGATACCTGTCACCAGATTGACGGTAAGCCCGGGGTACTCCTTCAGCATATCCGCGGTCATGGCAGCGAGTACATTTTGTGCCATAGTTGAAGAACACCCTATACGGAGTGTGCCGATCGGGGTGTTGTTAAAGGCGTAGAGCTGTTCATGGACGTCCTGCACTTCGTGCATCATGCGTCGGCAGCCCTGATAGTAAATTTTACCCGCCTCCGTCAGCCCAATGCTGCGGGTACTGCGGTTGAGCAGCTTGACCTGTAACTCATCTTCCAGTTTAGAGACCGTCTGGCTAATGGATGAGACGCTCATCTGAAGCTGACGTGCCGCGGCGGTAAACGAACCCAGTTCAACCACTTTGGCGAAGACCGACATGCGTTTTAAACGTTCCATTGTTCACTCTGGCTTAAAAGTGATTTAGATCACATATTATAGATAACAGCATAACAGTTACGTTAATATATTATTAATTACATAACGGCTGCGCCATTCTCGCCCGACGTTTCTTGCTCTTCTGCGATGGCGTGCGCTAAAAAATTCTGAAGCCTGCACTCTCTCTTATCAAGGTCAACATGAGTCTGTTTCCCGTTATCGTGGTGTTCGGTCTGTCGTTCCCACCGATATTTTTCGAGCTACTTTTATCACTGGCGATCTTCTGGCTGGTGCGCAAGGTGCTGGTCCCTACCGGGATTTACGATTTCGTCTGGCACCCTGCATTGTTCAATACCGCGCTGTATTGCTGCCTGTTTTACCTGATATCGCGCATGTTTGTCTGAGGTTGATGTGAAAACGCTAACAAGAAAAATCTCCCGCACTGCCATCACGATGGCGCTGGTTATCCTCGCCTTCATCGCTATTTTTCGTGCCTGGGTCTATTACACCGAATCACCGTGGACGCGTGATGCGCGCTTCAGCGCTGATGTCGTGGCCATCGCCCCCGATGTGGCTGGTCTAATCACGGCGGTGAATGTTCACGATAACCAGCTGGTGAAAAAAGATCAGGTTCTGTTCACCATCGACCAGCCTCGTTACCAGAAGGCGCTGGAAGAAGCGGAAGCAGATGTCGCCTATTACCAGGCGCTGGCATCGGAAAAACGCCGTGAGGCGGGCCGCCGTAACCAGTTGGGCGTTCAGGCCATGTCCCGTGAAGAGATAGACCAGTCTAACAACGTGCTGCAAACCGTGCTGCACCAGCTGGCGAAAGCGCAAGCCACGCGCGATCTCGCTAAGCTCGATCTGGAGCGCACCGTGATCCGCGCGCCATCCGACGGCTGGGTCACTAACCTCAATGTCTATGCCGGGGAGTTTATTACCCGTGGCTCCACTGCCGTGGCGCTGGTTAAACAGAACTCCTTCTACGTGCTCGCCTATATGGAAGAGACCAAGCTGGAAGGCGTGCGTCCGGGTTATCGTGCGGAAATCACGCCGCTGGGCAGTAACCGCGTCTTCAAAGGTACCGTCGACAGTGTCGCTGCAGGGGTGACCAACTCCAGCAGCTCTAACGATACTAAAGGAATGGCGACGGTGGATTCCAACCTGGAATGGGTGCGTCTGGCGCAGCGTGTGCCGGTACGTATTCACCTTGATGAACAGCAGGGCAACCTGTGGCCAGCGGGGACCACGGCGACGGTGGTGATCACCGGTGAAAAAGATCGGGATGCCAGCCAGGACTCCTTCTTCCGTAAAATTGCCCATCGCCTGCGCGAGTTTGGTTAATCGCCATGGGTATCTTTTCCATCGCCAGCCAGCACATTCGCTTCGCCGTGAAGCTGGCCTGTGCCATTGTGCTGGCGCTGTTTGTTGGCTTTCACTTCCAGCTTGAAACCCCTCGCTGGGCGGTCCTGACGGCTGCAATAGTTGCGGCGGGTCCTGCCTTTGCCGCGGGCGGGGAACCCTATTCTGGCGCGATCCGCTATCGTGGGATGCTGCGTATCATCGGGACGTTTATCGGCTGTTTCGCGGCACTCACCATTATTATTCTGATGATCCGCACGCCATTGCTGATGCTGATGGTGTGCTGTATCTGGGCGGGTTTCTGCACCTGGATTTCGTCTCTGGTGAAAGTGGAAAACTCCTACGCCTGGGGGCTGGCGGGTTATACCGCGCTGATTATTATCATCACCATTCAGTCTGAACCTTTGCTCGCGCCGCAGTTTGCCGTGGAGCGCTGCAGCGAGATTGTGATCGGTATTGTGAGTGCGATTGTCGCTGACCTGCTTTTCTCTCCACGCTCCATCAAACAGGAAGTCGACCGTGAACTTGACGCGCTGATCGTTGCCCAGTACCAGCTGATGCAGCTGTGCATTAAGCATGGCGACAGTGAAGAGGTGGATAACGCCTGGAGCGGGCTGGTTCGCCGGACGCAGGCGCTGGAGGGGATGCGTAGCAACCTCAACATGGAGTCCTCGCGCTGGGCCCGTGCGAACCGCCGCCTGAAAGCCCTCAATACTGTCTCCCTGACGCTGATTACCCAGGCGTGTGAAACGTATCTCATCCAGAACACCCGTCCGGAAGCGGTCACCGATACGTTCCGTGAGCTGTTTGCCGAGCCGGTGGAAACCGTGCAGGACGTGCATAAACAGCTTAAGCGTATGCGTCGGGTGATCGCCTGGACCGGGGAGCGCGACACGCCGGTGACCATCTACACCTGGGTCGGGGCCGCGACGCGCTATTTGCTGCTGAAACGTGGCGTGATCGGCAACACCAAAATTAGCGCGGCGGAAGAAGAGGTCCTCCAGGGTGAAGTGGTCATCAAGGCCGAATCTGCCGAACGTCACCACGCGATGGTCAACTTCTGGCGTACCACGCTTGCCTGTATGCTCGGTACGCTGTTCTGGTTGTGGACAGGCTGGACGTCTGGCAGCGGCGCGATGGTGATGATTGCCGTTGTGACCGCACTGGCGATGCGTCTGCCTAACCCGCGTATGGTTGCCGTTGATTTCCTCTACGGTACCATTGCCGCCCTGCCGATAGGGGCGCTCTATTTCCTGGTCATCATCCCGTCGACGCAACAAAGCATGTTGCTGCTCTGTATTAGCCTGGCGGTGATGGCGTTCTTTATCGGCATTGAAGTGCAAAAGCGTCGCCTGGGATCGCTGGGGGCGCTGGCGAGTACGATTAACATCATCGTGCTCGATAACCCGATGACTTTCCATTTCAGCCAGTTCCTCGACAGCGCGCTGGGCCAGCTGGTGGGCTGTTTCCTGGCGATGATGGTCATTCTGCTGGTGCGAGATAACTCACAGGCGCGGACGGGGCGTGTGTTATTGAATCAGTTTGTTTCTGCCGCCGTGTCGTCGATGACCACCAATACCGCGCGTCGTAAAGAGAACCACCTCCCGGCGCTCTATCAGCAGCTGTTTTTACTGCTGAATAAGTTTCCGGGCGACATCGCGAAGTTCCGCCTGGCGTTAACCATGATTATCGCGCACCAGCGTCTGCGCAGTGCACCGGTGCCGATCAACGACGATCTCTCCGCCTGGCACCGTCAGCTGCGTCGTACCGCGGACCATGTGCTTTCCGCCAGCAGTGATGACAAACGTCGCCGTTACTTTACGCAGCTGCTTGAAGAGCTCGATATCTATCAGGAAAAGCTTAAGCACTGGGATGCACCGCTTCAGGTCACCGAACCGGTAGGGCGGCTGGCGCTGATGCTGCGTCGCTATCAAAATGCCCTCACCGATAACTGACTGAAGTAAAAAAACCGACGCCAAAAGCGTCGGTTTTTTTGTGGCTATACTTATTCCAGCACGTTCTTACATTCAGAAAGGGAGGACACATGACGACCCAGGCGCTTCAGGACAATACCCTTTTTCAGACCGGCTATCTGGTTAACGGCCTCTGGAAACCGCTGGATACGACGTTTGATGTGCTTAACCCGGCTACCGGGGAAGTCATCGCCCGCGTCGCGAAAGCCGGCAAAGCAGAGACCGAAGCAGCAATTGCTGCCGCCACCCAGGCTTTCCCTGCATGGCGCGCCAAAACCGCGAAAGAGCGTTCGGCCATTCTTTACCGCTGGTACGAACTGATTATTGAGAATAAAAGCTGGCTCGGACGGCTAATGACCACCGAACAGGGTAAGCCCCTGAAAGAAGCGGAAGGTGAAGTGGAGTACGCCGCCAGCTTTATCCAGTGGTTTGCCGAAGAGGCCAAGCGTGCGAACGGTGAAATTATTCCTCCGATCAAACCCGGCTCGCGCATTCTGGCGACCCGTGAACCGATCGGTGTTGTCGCGGCTATCACGCCGTGGAACTTCCCGATGGCGATGCTCACCCGCAAGTTAGGCCCGGCGCTGGCAGCCGGATGCACCGGGGTAATCAAACCGGCCAATAACACGCCGCTCAGCGCTTTTGCGCTGCTGACGCTGGCAAAACAGGCCGGCGTACCGGATGGGGTACTCAACGCAGTCGCCGGGAATACGCACGAAATCAGCGACGCGATTATGGCCAGCCGGGACGTGCGAAAAATCTCCTTCACCGGCTCGACATCGGTTGGCAAAACGCTGGTGCGTAACGCCGCAGAAACCATGAAAAAAGTCTCGATGGAGCTGGGGGGAAATGCTCCGTACATCGTCTTTGAGGATGCAGACATCGACGCGGCTGTGAAAGGCGCGATCGCCAATAAGTTTCGCAATGCCGGGCAGGTGTGCGTCAGCGTGAACCGCTTCTATATTCAGGAAACCGTCTACGACAAATTCGTGAATAAACTTGCTGATGCAGTGAATGCGCTGAAGGTGGGAAATGGTCTTGAGGACGGCGTCGTCGTCGGGCCGTTGATTGAAGGCGCGGCGGTCGACAAGGTACGTGAACATGTTGACGACGCTGTTGCGCGTGGCGCAACCGTGCTGGCGGGCGGTAAACCTCATTCCCTTGGCGGCAATTTCTGGATGCCAACCGTACTGGGGGACTGTCATGAAGGGATGAAGCTGGCAGAAGAGGAGACGTTTGGCCCGGTCGCGGCGTGCTTCCGTTTCACCTCAGAAGATGAAGTCATCCAGCGTGCCAACAACACGCCTTATGGTCTGGCGGCGTACTTCTATACACAGAATCTCTCGCGGGTCTTCCGCGTTTCACAGGCAATTGAAAGCGGAATGATTGGGATTAACGAGTGCGCCGTCTCCACAGAGCTGGGGCCCTTTGGCGGCGTAAAAGAATCCGGCCTGGGGCGTGAGGGATCGGTGCTGGGGCTGGAAGAGTATCTGGAAGTTAAAACCCTGCATATCGGGGGATTATAATAGATGGAGCGGCATCTGCCGCTCGCCTGGACTGGTGGCTGGTAATGAAAACCTATACCTTTGATTTTGATGAGATAGACAGTCAGGAAGACTTCTATCGGGAATTTACTCGGGTGTTTGATCTTGAACGGCAAAGCGTGACGAATCTGGATACGCTGTGGGATGTGGTAACCGGCAGTCTGTTGCCGCTACCGCTGGAAATAGAGTTTATCCATCTGCCCGATAAGCTGCGCAGACGTTTCGGGGCGCTGATATTACTGTTCGATGAAGCGGAAGAAGAGCTGGAAGGACAACTGCGTTTCAATGCTCGCCACTGAGCAAGCCATAAAAAAGCCCCTGACCATCAGGCCAGGGGCAAGTCGTATGATGAGATACGACGAGGGTTTATTTATACAGTTCTGCCGTGGCATGCCAGTGGTCACCCTGATTCAGTTCGGTGACGCGATAGCTGCTGGCGCCTGCTTTTTCAGCTTTGGCGGCAAGTTCCTGACGGATATCCATCGGTGAGCCGGTGACCGACGTGACGGATACGCTGCCCATACGCTGCAGATTTTGTGCCTGGTCGGCATTCACTTGCTGTACGGCTGCGCTTGCGCCGAAAGAGAGAACGGATGCCAGACCGAGGGTTGCGATGATCAATTTGGTTTTCATAGTCTTTACTCCTGGAAAAGGTTTTTTGCTCAACGGCGAGAAGGGTTGAACCGCTATTTTTATGCCTGGTGCCGTTGAGTGGAGAATTACATCTTCAGTGATAACTAAAACTTATTTGTACAGCTCTGCGGTTGCGTGCCAGTGGTCACCGGAACGCGCTTCGATGATGCGATAAGATGATGCACCTTTTTCTTCCGCTTTTTTGTTCAGCATTTCATGCATGTCCATTGGCGACGTGCCGACTGCACCGACCGAAACCGTACCGATTGCCTCACGGGATTGTGCCTGGTCAGCATTAATAGCGTCAGCCGCGAAAGCACCGAAGGACAGGACAGACAGGACGCTCAGCGCCGCTACAGTAGTTTTGATTTTCATGATTCTTACCTCGTCGAATTTTTTAGTGGGGTCTTGTTTCGTGACCCTCATCACAAAATCAAGTATACACTAATAACGGCAAAAATTAATACCAGACTAATGGTTTCCTGTGTTATTACGTGTTAAATACACCGTTTTTTATAACCAAAATGCATAATATTGAGTGATTTTTGAGCTTTATGTGTGGTTAAATCTAAGAAAATCATATGGATACCTGCTTTTGATTTTTTGTGCGATTTTTTGATTTATCATTCACCAGATGAATGTTAATAGGCGGTAAAAAGCACTATTTGTTAAAACCAGAGGCAGTGGAATTCAGGGGAAAACGAGGCTGGAGCAGGATGTTCCCCGTAGCAGCGCTACGGGGAGAGAGGATTACAGTTCCTGTTCGAACAGAACCAGAATCGCTTCGTGGAGATCTTTTACGGAGAAACCGCTGGCCGGGGTGGTAAAAATGGTGTCGTCGCCTGCGATGGTACCCAGGATGCCCTCCGTTTTACCTAACGAGTCCAGCATGCGGGCAATCAGCTGTGCGGCACCAGGGCTTGTGTGGATCACCACCACGGCGTCGTTATAGTCGATATCCAGAACCAGATTTTTGAGGGGGCTGGAAGTGGTCGGCACTCCAAGTTCAGCCGGCAGGCAATAGACCATCTCCATCTTCGCGTTACGGGTACGTACCGCGCCAAACTTAGTTAACATGCGGGAGACTTTCGACTGATTGATGTTATCGAAACCTTGTTCCTGCAGCGCCTGAACAATTTCTCCCTGAGAACTGAATTTCTCTTCTTTGAGTAGCGCTTTAAACGCCTTTACTAATTCTTCTTGCTTAGACGAGCTTCGCATAAGTCACCCGGAATATGACGAAAGAAACAACATTATTATGCATCTGGATGAATTTTTATGCAAATTATCTACTCAGCGCAAGGCTGAAATAATGTTATGAAAGGGAGTGATTTTATCAGATTTCGTTATCAGAAAACATGCCTGGGTCACGCCACGCAAATAAGCTTAAAAGTAAATTAAATGTTATCAAAATGATGTTGTTTTGGTGGCGGGGCAGGGTGTATTGTAACCCCCTCTTAATGCGTTGCCTTTTGTCGTCAGATAGCCTTCTGATGAGAGATAAAGACGCGTGACCTCAAATTCTTTAGCTTCGAAAATTGTAATTAAAGACTTGCTGAATTAAGGTCGCGGCAACGGATTTACAGATACTTAAGTTAACCATAATAAGGAGTTTAGGATGAAAGTCGCAGTCCTCGGCGCTGCTGGTGGTATCGGCCAGGCGCTTGCCCTACTACTGAAAACCCAACTGCCTTCAGGCTCAGAACTCTCCCTGTACGATATTGCTCCGGTAACCCCAGGTGTGGCGGTTGACCTGAGCCACATCCCGACAGCTGTCAAAATCAAAGGCTTCTCCGGTGAAGATGCACGTCCTGCACTGCAGGGTGCTGACGTGGTGCTGATTTCTGCAGGCGTGGCGCGTAAGCCAGGCATGGATCGTTCAGACCTGTTCAACGTCAACGCGGGCATCGTGAAAAACCTGGTGCAGCAGATCGCTGAAGTCTGCCCGAAAGCGTGCATCGGCATCATCACTAACCCAGTGAACACCACCGTCGCTATCGCGGCAGAAGTGCTGAAGAAAGCAGGTGTTTACGATAAAAACAAACTGTTCGGCGTGACCACGCTGGATATCATCCGTTCCAACACATTTGTTGCTGAGCTGAAAGGCAAACAGCCAACAGAAGTGGAAGTGCCTGTCATTGGCGGTCACTCTGGTGTCACCATTCTGCCTCTGCTGTCGCAGATCCCAGGCGTGAGCTTTACCGAGCAGGAAGTGGCTGACCTGACCAAACGTATCCAGAACGCGGGCACCGAAGTGGTGGAAGCGAAGGCGGGTGGCGGTTCTGCAACGCTGTCTATGGGCCAGGCGGCGGCACGTTTCGGTCTGTCACTGGTTCGCGCTCTGCAGGGCGAAAAAGGCGTTGTTGAATGCGCTTACGTTGAAGGCGATGGCGAACATGCCCGCTTCTTCTCTCAGCCGCTGCTGCTGGGTAAAAATGGTATTGAAGAACGTAAGTCTATCGGTACGCTGAGCGCGTTTGAGCAAAACGCGATGGAAGGCATGCTGGATACGCTGAAGAAAGATATCACGCTGGGCGAAGAGTTCGTTAATAAGTAAAACGAGCCAACTGCCGTAGGCCGGGTAAGCGTTAGCGCCACCCGGCAAAAAAAACCGAAGCACTGACTGGCTTCGGTTTTTTTATGGCTGTCAGTTTGTTGCCGGATATTCCTGAACCGTCACATGCAGCGTCAGTTTTTTATCGTTACGCATGACTTCAACAGGGATGATCGAACCCGGACGAATTTCTGCCACTTGGTCCATCGTCTCCAGGGCAGAGACGGCCGGTGTGCCGTTAACCGAGACAATGACATCATTCACCTGAATCCCCGCGTTAGCCGCCGGACCGCCAGGCGATACCTCGTTGACCACAATGCCCTGAATCTGATCGATACCGCCGCCCTGGGTATGCATCGGTGCAATTTCGCGCCCGCCAATGCCGATATAGCCGCGGATGACGCGCCCGTCGCGAATCAGCTTATCCATAATCTTGGTCGCCAGCTGGAAGGGAATAGC
Source organism: Enterobacter cloacae complex sp. HYC080_NIDB (assembly GCF_056673325.1). NCBI lineage: Bacteria > Pseudomonadati > Pseudomonadota > Gammaproteobacteria > Enterobacterales > Enterobacteriaceae > Enterobacter > Enterobacter cloacae complex sp. HYC080_NIDB. Next base: position 528,319 of record NZ_CP114212.1, read on the forward strand.
AAAGCCGATCCCCTCCGGCGTCTCGCCGTCGTTGCTCTTATCGAACGAGAGGGTATTGATGCCCATCAGTTCGCCCAGCGAGTTAACCAGCGCGCCACCCGAGTTACCGTGGTTGATTGACGCATCGGTTTGCAGGAAATTCTGCCGCCCTGACGGGTTAAGGCCAATTCGACCGGTTGCGCTGATAATCCCCTGCGTGATCGTCTGGCCGAGGTTGTAAGGGTTACCAATAGCCAGGACCACGTCGCCAATGTGTGGCGTGCGTTTGCGGTTAATCGGAATGACCGGCAAACCCCCGGTGGCATTGATTTTGAGCACGGCAAGGTCGGTCAGGCTGTCAGAACCCACCAGCAATGCTTCAAACACGCGACCATCCTGCAGGGCAACGATGATTTGGTCGGCATCGTTGATCACATGTTTGTTGGTAATAATGTAGCCGCGCTCGTCCATAATTACCCCGGAGCCCAGCGTGCGGATCTCAAGCTGGTTATGGGCCGAGCTATTGAGGCCGCGGTTATAAACGTTAACCACGGCAGGGGCGGCACGGCGAACGGCCGTGTTATAGGTTGCGGGCGTTTCATCCGCGCTGTCGAACTGGGGAGCGGACAGTTTATTGAACTGACGCAAAGACGGCATCGCCAGCAGCAGCAGGCCAGCGACAATCAAACCGATAACAATGGAACGTAAGAGCTTTGAAAGCATGATGCGCGTGTCGTGATAAAAGGAACGATTTGCAGCATAACATGAGTTATCCGGACATCACACGCAGCGGTGATGTCCGGGATAGCAAATGCTTAGCGCAACAGAATGTAGATGGACTCATTGCCGCGCATCACCTGCAGGGCAATGACCGCCGGCTTGCTCTCCAGCACTTTGCGAAGTTCAGCGATGGATTGCACGCGAGTACGGTTTACGCCAATGATGACGTCTTCCTGATGCAATCCGGCCTGCGCGGCAGGGCTGCTCTTCTCAACGGTGTCGATGCGAATGCCTTTCGTACCGTCTTTCAGTTGTCCGTCGCTCAACGTCGCCCCTTGCAGCGCAGGGGCGATAAGCTCCGCGCTGGCCGATGACGAGGTACTCTTATCCAGTGTCACTTCGACGTTCAACGGCTTACCGTCACGGATCAGACCGAGTTTCACCTTCGCACCGGGCTCAGTCGTGGCAATACGCGAGCGCAATTCAGCAAAGCTGCTCAATGGCTTATCGTTGAGGCTGACGATTACATCGCCTGATTTGATGCCTGCTTTTGCCGAGCCGGAGTTTGGCAGCACTTCGCTGACAAAAGCACCACGCTGCACGTTAATATTGAATGCCTTCGCAATATCCGCACTCATCTCCATGCCTTTGATACCCAACAGCCCGCGTTTGACTTCGCCAAACTGGATAAGCTGCTGTGCCAGCGTTTTGGCCATATTGCTCGGGATAGCAAAGCCGATCCCGATACTGCCGCCGCCCGGCGCCAGTATCGCTGTGTTAATCCCAATCAGCTCACCGTTAAGGTTGAGCAACGCCCCGCCGGAGTTCCCGCGGTTGATCGAGGCATCGGTCTGGATAAAGTTTTCCAGACCTTCCAGATTCAGGCCGCTACGTCCCAGCGCAGAGATAATGCCGGAGGTGGCGGTTTGTCCTAAACCAAAGGGGTTGCCCACGGCAACGGCAAAATCACCGACGCGGAGTTTGTCGGAATCCGCAATGGCAATCTGGGTCAGGTTGCTCGGGTTTTGTACCTGCAGCAGTGCGATGTCACTCTGGTCATCGCCGCCAATCAGTTTGGCGTCAAATTCGCGACCATCGTTCAGCTGTACGCTGATTTTATCGGCCTGGCTGATGACATGATTGTTGGTCAGGATATAGCCTTTGGCCGCATCAATAATGACGCCGGAACCCAGACCTTCAAAGGGTTGTGCCTGCTGGTCAGGGCCCTCATCACCAAAATATTTTTTCAGTTCTTCCGGTACGCGCTGGCTTTGTACTGCTGTGCCTTCAACCTGCACGCTGACAACCGCAGGCAACACTTTTTCCAGCATCGGCGCGAGGCTTGGAATGGCTGCTTGTCCCGGTACCTGTGAGGGCAACGCCGCACTGGCAGGGAAGGACGCCGAGAGGGATAACCCGACACTTAACGCTAAAGCGCTCAACAGCTGGTTTTTTTTCTTCATTGATGCTGACTCTCGTATCCTGGAATGAAAGAAGAACGGCCCAAAATCATGATGATGTTATTGAATTTTCTACCGCTGAACAATGAGGCGTTTGACTAAATAATAGCTGGGGACGGGAAGAAAGGACGGGCGCAAGGGATGCGCCCGTAAAATATATTCAGGTTGTGCGATTAATCGCGTTTTGCGCCACCGCGTAGCAGACCGGATGCGCCGTCAGAATAGTCACGAGGCATCTGAACCGGAGCCTGATCGTTACCGGCTTCCGAGTCTGCCAGACGGTTGCGGAACGGGTTCGTTTCCGCGGTCATTTCCGGCAGCAGGCTGCTGGAGCTCTTCGCCATATGCTGATACAGCTGACGGTAGTCGGTTGCCATATTGTCCAGCAGCTCAGCGCTACGGGCAAAGTGGCTAACCAGCTCTTCGCGATACTCTTCCAGCTCTGCTTTGTTCTTTTCCAGTTCGTACTGCAGTGACTGCTGCTGACGCAATTTGCGGTTACCGAAACGCATGGCCACAGCACCGATCACGATGCCGACGACTAAACCGATTAGCGCATATTCCCAGGTCATGAACTTCTCCCGTTGTCTTGTTGTTCCGTAGGGTGTTGGCTCGGCTCCTGCCTGTGCCTGATAATGCCACTATAACCGCTATTTCCGCAGAAGTGGAATCCTGACGTATCATCGCGTAGTGTAGAACGGCCTTTTTTTCATCAGTCACGCCTGCTGGTGAGCGTTAATTGAAGGAATAACAATAAGATTATGCAAAACCTGTCCCCTGCGTCGCGATATCAACAGGCCCTTAACGAGGGCACGCACCAACCAGATGATGTTCAACGTGAGGCGGTAAACCGCCTGGAGATGATTTATCAGGAACTCACGGCAAAACCCGCTGACGTTGATCAGAGCAGTGGGCTAAAAGCGGCATTTGGACGATTGCTCGGTAAAAAAACGCCACAGACTCAGGCTCCGGTGCGTGGTTTATATATGTGGGGCGGGGTCGGGCGCGGAAAAACCTGGCTGATGGACCTGTTCTATCTCAGCCTGCCTGGCGCACGTAAGCAGCGTCTGCACTTTCACCGTTTTATGCTGCGGGTGCATGAGGAACTGACCGCGCTGCAGGGCAAAAGCGATCCGCTGGAGATTGTGGCCGACAGATTCAAGGCGGAAACAGACGTGCTCTGCTTCGATGAGTTTTTTGTGTCTGACATCACCGACGCCATGCTGCTAGGCGGCCTGATGAAAGCCCTGTTCGCCCGAGGGATCACGCTGGTGGCGACTTCGAATATTCCGCCCGACGAGCTCTATCGCAACGGCCTGCAACGGGCGCGCTTCTTGCCCGCTATTGATGCTATTAAGCAACACTGCGACATCATGAACGTGGATGCCGGGGTGGATTACCGGTTACGCACGCTGACCCAGGCCCATTTGTGGCTTTCACCGCTCAATGCACAGACTACCCGCGAGATGGATAAACTGTGGCTGGCGCTGGCGGGCACAAAACGTGAACATGCACCGACGCTGGAGATAAACCATCGCCCGCTGCCAACGCTCGGCGTCGAAAACCAAACGCTGGCGGTCTCCTTTACGACGCTCTGCGTGGATGCCCGTAGTCAGCACGACTACATTGCGCTTTCGCGTCTCTTCCACACCGTGATGGTACTGGATGTGCCGGTGATGACGAAACTGATGGAAAGTGAAGCGCGACGCTTCATTGCCCTGGTGGACGAGTTTTATGAGCGCCACGTTAAGCTGGTGGTCAGCGCCGAGGTACCTTTATATGAGATCTACCAGGGCGAGCGGCTTAAGTTTGAGTTCCAGCGCTGCCTGTCGCGCCTGCAGGAGATGCAGAGCGAGGAATACCTGAAGCGGGAGCATATGCCATAAATGCCACCCTCTCCCGTGGAAAGGGGCTGGGGGTGAGATAAATGCTCCCCTCTCCCTGTGGGAGAGGGGCCGGGGGTGAGGGCACCAGACCGCACAATACTTAACCCCCGAAAAACCCATTCCAAATCACATTTAAGGGTCGATCTTTGACCTCAACTTCTCTATAATCTTGCGACCCCACGTTACGAGAAGGTTTTTTTCCCGAAACTTTCTATGTGTCGGCATGTGCTATTCGAAGGGGTAGGTTTGCCGGACTTTGTCGTGTGAACCTCAACTGACTAAACGTTTGGGTGTTCACCAACGTGTAACTTATTATTTGGGTAAGCTTTTAATGAAAACTTTTACAGCTAAACCAGAAACCGTACAGCGCGACTGGTATGTTGTTGACGCGACCGGTAAAACTCTGGGCCGTCTGGCTACTGAACTGGCTCGTCGCCTGCGCGGTAAGCATAAAGCGGAATACACTCCGCACGTTGATACCGGTGATTACATCATCGTTCTGAACGCTGATAAAGTTGCTGTAACCGGCAACAAGCGTACTGACAAAATGTACTACCACCACACCGGCCACATCGGTGGTATCAAAGAAGCGACCTTTGAAGAGATGATTGCTCGCCGTCCTGAGCGTGTGATTGAAATCGCGGTTAAAGGCATGCTGCCAAAAGGCCCGCTGGGTCGTGCTATGTTCCGTAAACTGAAAGTTTACGCAGGCAACGAGCACAACCACGCGGCACAGCAACCGCAAGTTCTTGACATCTAATCGGGATTATAGGCAATGGCTGAAAATCAATACTACGGCACTGGTCGCCGCAAAAGTTCCGCAGCTCGCGTTTTCATCAAACCGGGCAGTGGTAAAATCGTAATCAACCAGCGTTCTCTGGAACAATACTTCGGTCGCGAAACTGCCCGCATGGTAGTTCGCCAGCCGCTGGAACTGGTTGACATGGTAGAAAAACTGGATCTGTACATCACCGTTAAAGGTGGTGGTATCTCCGGTCAGGCAGGTGCGATCCGTCACGGTATCACCCGCGCTCTGATGGAGTACGACGAATCCCTGCGTTCTGAACTGCGTAAAGCTGGCTTCGTTACTCGTGACGCTCGTCAGGTTGAACGTAAGAAAGTGGGTCTGCGTAAAGCACGTCGTCGTCCACAGTTCTCCAAACGTTAATCCATTCTGCTTACGCAGGACGATTGGCGAAAAACCCGCTTCGGCGGGTTTTTTTATGGATAATGCGCAGGTTATCCACAATATCCATGCATATATCTTCTCTTTTTCCTCTTTTCCAGAATCCCCTCACCACAAAGCCATCAAAATCTGGTAAACTATCATCCAATTTTCTGCCCAAATGTCGGTGAATACTCGATTTTTGTTCGATTCCTGAACAATGTGTCTTCTCTGGGATGGGCGATACAACATCTGGCTGGCCCCTGTTGGGCCGGTAGCAGTAAAAATTCTGAATATACCTGGAGGTTTTCATGGCTGTCGCTGCCAACAAACGTTCGGTAATGACGCTGTTTTCTGGTCCTACTGACATTTATAGCCATCAGGTTCGTATCGTGCTGGCCGAGAAAGGTGTCAGTTTTGAGATCGAGCATGTGGAAAAGGATAACCCGCCTCAGGATCTGATCGATCTCAACCCGAGCCAAAGCGTACCGACGCTGGTGGATCGCGAGCTGACCCTGTGGGAATCCCGTATCATTATGGAATACCTGGATGAGCGTTTCCCGCATCCGCCGCTGATGCCTGTTTACCCTGTTGCGCGTGGTGAAAGCCGCCTGTACATGCAGCGTATCGAAAAAGACTGGTACTCGCTGATGAACGTCATCACCAGCGGTTCCGCTTCTGAAGCCGATGCAGCGCGTAAGCAACTGCGTGAAGAGCTGCTCGCTATTGCCCCTGTGTTTGGCCAAAAACCCTTCTTCCTGAGCGATGAGTTCAGCCTGGTGGATTGCTACCTGGCGCCGCTGCTGTGGCGTCTGCCAACCCTGGGCGTAGAGTTCAGCGGTCCTGGCGCGAAAGAGCTGAAGGGCTATATGACCCGCGTATTTGAGCGCGACTCTTTCCTGGCATCTTTAACTGAACCGGAACGTGAAATGCGTCTCGGCCGAGGCTAATGACTGTGGAAATGTCACAACTGACCCCACGCCGTCCGTATCTGCTGCGCGCCTTCTATGAATGGCTGCTGGATAACCAGCTCACGCCGCACCTGGTTGTGGATGTGACGTTGCCGGGCGTGCTGGTTCCAATGGAATATGCACGCGACGGACAAATCGTGCTGAACATCGCGCCACGCGCGGTGGGTAACCTCGAACTGGCCAACGACGAAGTGCGCTTTAACGCGCGTTTCGGCGGTGTACCGCGTCAGGTTTCTGTGCCGCTGGCTGCGGTGCTGGCGATTTATGCGCGTGAAAACGGTGCAGGCACCATGTTTGAGCCGGAAGCGGCGTATGACGAAGACGCAATTCACGTCAATGACGATGAAGAAGCTGGCGCTGAAGGTGAAACGGTCATGTCGGTGATCGACGGCGATAAGCCCGACCATCACGACGACGACGATCCTGATGACACACCGCCGCCGCGCGGTGGTCGTCCAGCACTACGCGTAGTGAAATAAATCCGCTTGCGGCCTGTTTATTAAAAGCCAGTGATATCACTGGCTTTTTTTTATTCTTATTTCAAATAATCGTGACGATAGGTATAAACAAGCATTGTTTATACCTCTTGATTCTTCATCACTTGGTTAATAATTAAATGGATTTATAATTCCTGTGAATTATTGTGATTTAAGCCAATATCAAAATAGTGATAAAAGTAAAGGTAAATTTTGAGTAATATTATTTTTTTGATGTTAATCTCCTTTTTAAACGAGTAATTCCTTAATAAATTAAGGAAATAATCAGTTTTTTGATATTCTTAATATCAAAATTAATTTTGCTAAATTGCATGTATTTATAAAAATAATATTATGGGCGCATGCTGACAAGCATGACTACAATCAGTAATCGGTAAAGGCATTTACCATTACGTGATTTAATATTGCAATTTCTCGTATGTTAAGGATTAACAAGTGAAAAAAGTATTACTCGCTACCGCCCTTTCTCTGTGTGTAACATCAGCATTTGCTGCTAACCCTACCGCTGTTCTGAAGGTTAAGGGTACGCTGACAAATGCAGCATGTACGCCAACATTAAGTAATGGTGGTACCGTTGACTACGGTACAATTAATCTGGGCAATTTGAGTGCTACAGCGGTTAACCAGCTGGGTCAGAAAAATATCGACCTGACCATTAATTGCACCGCGGCAACGAAAGTCTCCTGGAACATGGTTGACGATCGCAAAGATTCAAACGCGAAACTCGAAGTTGAGAATGGCATGTTTGGTGGGGATTCTCAGACTTCTGAAAGCCAGCTTTATGGTGTCGGTAAAACTGCAGGTGCAACACCAGTAAGCATCGGTTCTTATTCAATGTTTGTTAAAACTGACAGCGTAGTGGCTGATGGTGCTACTGTTGATCCAATTTACCAGCAGGGCTCTGCAGGTGTATGGACTAAGAGCAGCAACGGTTCTACTCAGGGCGACAACTATCGTGATTTCACCGTTGCGACTGTTGGCTCTTTGGCTCCTCTGGCGTTCGAAACTGCAACCTTCCCACTGGTAACCTCCCTGGCGATCCAGGATACCACCACGCTGGCGATCACTGATGACACCCAGCTTGACGGTCAGGTAACAATCAGTCTGCGTTATCTGTAAGACTTTTTAATCGAGTAAATGTTATTTAATTACCGGAGAGTAAATGCGCTGCATTTACTCTCTTTTTAACGGCGCGATAAACATGGACTGTTCTGTTGTTGCTTTCAAGGAGATATTATTATGCAAGGTTTAAAATCCACTTTAATTAATACACTTATTACTGCCACATTATTGTCTGCCAGTGTTGCTGTACATGCAGAAGGCATGGTGCCTGAAACCAGTCTGTTAATCATTGATGAAGCGACGCACAGTGGAACGATAAACGTCAAGAATACCGACTCGCACCCTTCACTTTTATATACAAATGTCGTTGATCTGCCGGATGATACCGGTCTTAAGCTTATTGCGACGCAGCCAGTGGTACGTCTTGAGCCAGGTCAGACGCAGCAGTTGCGCTTTATTCTTCAGAATAAACAACCGTTGGACGTTGAGCATTATAAACGCGTCACGTTCGACGGTATTCCACCTAAAAACGATGATAAAAAAATCAAGATCGGTATAAACATTCGCCAGGATATCCCCGTGCTTATTCGTCCGGCATCTCTGGGAGTGGTTACTGATGCCTGGAAGTTCCTTAAGTGGTCTTCAAACGGCGCGTCTGTCACCGTGAAAAACCCTAGCAAATATGTGGTCCGTCTTGGGCAGAACGTAATGCTGCTGCCTTCAGGTGTGAGTGCCACTCTGTCCAAAACCTACATTCTTCCTGGCGAAACGCTAACGGCTGATATGAAAAAGAAAGTCAGCGGTGACAGCAGCGTTAAGTTTTTCCCGGCCAGCCGCTATGGCGTTGAGGTACCGAGCTTTACATCGGAATTAAATAAATAGGGATATGACGGTGATTAAACAAAGCCGCCTTGCATTTTGTGTCCGCGCCATTCTTTGCGGCACATTACCTCTGGTATTACTTGATTCGACATCCGTCCTGGCGAGGGAAGTCACCTTCGATACGGGGATTATGCAAACGCTGGGGTTGAATAAAGATCTCAACCATTACTTCGCTGAAGCACCGCGATTTTTACCCGGAACCCACTCCGTTTCGGTGAAGGTCAATGGGAAAGAGCGAGGAATGGCTGCAGTTCGTTTCAACAAAGATGGCGTGCTTTGCTTTGACAACGATCTCATGGAGTTTGCCGGGCTGATGCCTGTGCCAATAAAGTCCGATGAGGCGTGTCACGATATTCGTGATAACTATCCTAAAGCCATCATCAACGCTTTGCCTAACCAGGAAGCCGTTGAACTCTATCTGCCAGCTGAAGCGGTGAACAGTCTGTCGGGAGATATCAAAAACTTTCAGCATGGCGGAACGGCGGCGCTGCTGAACTATTCATTGTTCAGTACCCATAACGACTATGGTGACAACGACACTAGCCGCTACTCTCAGGCCAGCCTGGAAGCCGGATTCAACACGATGGACTGGGCGCTGCGCAGCCGTTATATCCTGACGGATGACAACGGTAGCCGAAATGCTGAAAGCATTTACACCTATGCAGAACATGTATTTGCCGCGCAGAAGATGACGATGCAGGTGGGTGAAATCAACGCCATGTCTAACGTGTTGAGCGGCGTGCCGATTACCGGCGTGCAGTTTATGCCGACCAGCGGCCTGGCGAAAACAAGCTCTGGCGTGAGTGTTTCCGGTATCGCCCAGTCTTCCCAGGCACGTGTAGAAGTCCGCCAGAACGGGCAGTTGGTCTTCAGTACCCTTGTGCCTGCTGGCCCCTTCACGCTGGATGACGTGCCCGTGGTTCGCAACAATGTGGATCTGGACGTCTCGGTGGTAGAGTCCGATGGTGCGACTAACCGGTTTATTGTCCCGGCGTCTCAGGTAAGGGCGCGCAACCTTTCACGCCCACAGGGACTGACCCTTTCTGTAGGTCAGGTGCGCAGCATCGAAAGCGAATATAGCGATCCGCTGGTAATGAACATTTCTGACGGCTGGAGCATCTCACCGTGGATGAATCTCCTGGCTTCTGGTGCAGCTGCGGAAAACTACCAGGCAGCAGGCGGCAGAACAGAGTTCCTGATAAACGATGACTGGACTCTTTCAACGGGCGCAGCAGTCAGCAGTGCGAGCTTTGGTGACAGCAGCAGCGGAGTAAAAACCGATCTGCAAAGTGATTATATCCTGAACGAGTATGTCGGTCTTTCAGGCAGTGCGACGCATTACAGCGGCGAGTACCGCGAAATGGCTGACGCAATGGATGACGATTATCAGGGATATGACAATACCTATTCTGGCAACGTTCGTTTCTCCTCCCCTCTGGCGGGGGTGTTCAGCGCAGGGTTCAACTACAACCAGACCAATGGTGGTAGGGATGACTCACGTTATCTCCTGCTGTCCTGGGGCAAGACCTTTTCGTACGCGTCAGTGTCCATGAACTGGCAAAGTGCGGTAGGTAATGTCGATGACGATCAGGACAATGAGATGTTCTACGTCAACGTGAGCATCCCGCTCGGTGGCAGTCAGTCGATCAGCTCCTATATGCGTAAACAGGGTGATAGCACCACCTATGGCGTGTCTAACAGCGGCTCGCTGGGAGACAATACGCACTATTACATCTCAGCCGATCGCGATCAGGATACCAAAGACAACAGCTTCAATGGCAACATCAATACTAACCTCCACTATACGCAGCTAAGCGTGGGGGGCGGAACCAGTGGTGATAATCAGCGGAACTACAGTGCGACATTGTCGGGTGGCGTGGCCATGCATAAAGAGGGCGTGACTTTCTCGCCGTATTCGATTCAGGATACCTTCGCGATTGCCAGACTGAGCGAGAAGAAGAGCGGCGTTGAAATTTCCACTCCGCAAGGCACCGTCTGGACCGATCCATGGGGCCAGGCCGTGGTGCCTTCTCTCAACGAATGGCATAACTCCCGCATAGAAATTGATGCTAACAAGCTGCCGCAGAGTATGACGCTTGCTAACGGCACGAAATATATCGCCGCAGGCCATGCTTCGGTCAGCGAGATTGATTTCAAAGTACTCAACAGCCGCCGCGTCATGCTGAGCGTAAAGCAGGCTAACGGTCAGCCCCTGAATAAAGGGATCTCGATTGTTGATGAGAAAGGTAACTATATCGTGACCACGGTTGATGATGGCCACGTCTTTATTAACGATGCCGATCAGCTGAGCGCCCTCTACGCGCTAGACGGTAACAATAACCGACTGTGTAAGATTGATTACACTCTGGCTGATAAGCGTGACGAAAATGCCTTCTACGAAGAAGTGAACGGAGTCTGCCGATGAACAGTCGACACTTATCGGGCTTAGTAGCCTTGCTGATGCTCGGTATGACAGGGGTAACCCATGCTGAAGACTGCCAGATCAGCCTCTCACAGCCGGTGGTGGATTATCACGAGATGCGTCGGGATACGATCGAAGCGACGCAACAGGACTGGCACAAAATGGCCGATCGTGACATCACGGTCAACGTTTTCTGTCCTCAGACTCAGCAGATGGCGGTGTTACTGCGCGGTACAGCTGGAGATAAGGGGCGGTTTCTTTTTGGGCAGTCCGGTGGTGTCGCGGTCAAAATTGACAACATGACCGTCGATGGCAAAAGTTACAGTGTGGGTAAAACAGTTGATCAGCTAAATTTTACGCCTGAAAACGGTACGCCGACACCTCTCTACCTGCGTAATAACGAGGCGGTGATTGCGCTTGAGAATAACCAGGTTCCTTCCGGCCAGCAGATGAGTTTCAACGTAACGCTCTCGCCGGTTCTCAACGATAGCGCGTTCAGCCATCTGACAGATCAAACTACGCTGGAAAGTGATTTGTCCTGGAGTTTATTGACGAAGTAACCCTTCTCTTCGCGGCACTCCTTAAAAGCGGAGCTGCATGCGGGGTAGGGTGATAATCAATGGCTGTAAACCGCATAAAAAAAGCCGGAGGGTAAATACCCTCCGGCTTTTTTCTTACACTTCCAGGTAGTTCATAATCCCGTCGGCCGCTTTACGCCCTTCGGCAATGGCTGTAACCACCAGGTCAGATCCGCGAACGATATCGCCACCCGCGAAGATTTTTGGGTTGCTGGTCTGGAAAGCGTTATCGCTGCCTTCAGGGGCGATAATACGACCCTGAGAGTCAAGCTCAACGCTGTGCTTCGCCAGCCACTCCATGCTGTGAGGACGGAAACCGAACGCCATCACCACGGCATCAGCCGGGATCACATGCTCAGAGCCTGCGACAATCTCTGCACGACGACGGCCTTTCGCATCCGGCGCACCCATCTCCGTGCGCGCCATCTTCACGCCGCTCACTTTGCCGTTAGCATTCACTTCAATACCCAGAGGCTGGATGTTGAACTGGAATTCCACGCCCTCTTCACGCGCGTTTTTCACTTCGCGTTTAGAGCCCGGCATGTTCTCTTCGTCACGGCGGTAGGCGCAGATGACGTGCGCCGCATTCTGACGAATAGAGGTACGCACGCAGTCCATCGCGGTATCACCGCCGCCCAGCACCACCACGCGTTTGCCTTCCATGCTGACGAACGGCTCGTCGGCGGTTTCGCCGTAGCCCATAATCTGCTTGGTATTGGCAATCAGGAACGGCAGGGCATCATAAACGCCCGGCGCATCTTCGTTCTCCAGGCCGCCGCGCATGGACTGATAGGTGCCAACGCCGAGGAACACCGCGTCGTAATCCTTCAGCAGATCGTCGAGCTGCACGTCGCGGCCCACTTCCACATTCAGTTTGAACTCAATGCCCATGCCGGTGAAGATTTCACGGCGACGGGTCATGACCTCTTTTTCCAGCTTGAAGGCCGGAATACCAAAGGTCAGCAGACCACCGATTTCCGGATGACGGTCAAAGACCACCGCCTTCACGCCGTTGCGGGTCAGCACGTCCGCACAGGCCAGGCCCGCCGGGCCCGCACCGATGATCGCCACGCGCTTATCGGTTTGCTTCACGCCGGTCATATCCGGACGCCAGCCCATCTCGAACGCTTTATCATTGATGAAGCGCTCAATGTTACCGATGGTCACCGCACCAAACTCGTTGTTCAGGGTACAGGAGCCTTCACACAGGCGGTCCTGAGGACACACGCGGCCGCACACTTCCGGCAGGGTGTTGGTCTGGTGAGAGAGTTCGGCGGCTTCAAAAATACGCCCTTCGTTGGCCAGCTTCAGCCAGTTCGGGATGTAGTTATGGACCGGACATTTCCATTCGCAATAAGGGTTACCGCAGGACAGGCAGCGGTCTGCCTGCGCTTTGGCCTGGCCTTCTGAAAACGGCTCGTAAATCTCAACAAATTCAATTTTACGGATCTTCAGCGGTTTCTTTGGCGGATCAACACGCTGCAGGTCGATAAACTGGTATACGTTCTGGCTCATCTGAATTCCTTACTGCGCCTGCACGCGCAGCTCTGCTGCGCTACGACTACGGTGACCCAACAGGGCTTTAACATCGCTGGACTTCGGTTTAACCAGCGCAAATTTCGCTGAGAACGCCGGCCAGTTCGCCAGGATCTCTTCGCCGCGCGAAGAACCGGTATGCTGCACGTGTTCGGTAATCAAACCGCGCAGGTGTTCTTCATGGATAGCCAGCGTATCAACGTCCAGCACTTCCACCAGTTCCGGGTTCACGCGTTTGCGGAACTCACCGTCTTCATCCAGGACGTAGGCAAAACCGCCCGTCATGCCTGCGCCAAAGTTCACGCCGGTTTTACCCAGAACGCAAACAATCCCGCCCGTCATGTATTCACAACCGTTATCGCCAATTCCTTCCACCACGGTGATGGCACCGGAGTTACGCACCGCAAAACGCTCACCCGCACGGCCCGCGGCGAACAGACGACCGCCGGTCGCGCCGTACAGACAGGTGTTACCGATGATGCTCGCTTCGTGGCTGCGGAAGGCAGAGCCGACCGGAGGGCGCACTGCCAGCAGACCACCCGCCATGCCTTTACCGACGTAGTCGTTGGCGTCACCGGTCAGGTACAGCTCAACGCCGCCTGCGTTCCACACCCCGAAGCTCTGACCCGCAGTGCCGCTGAAGTGCGCGGTAATCGGATCCGCTGCCAGCCCCTGGTCACCGTGCGTTTGCGCGATATAACCGGAGAGCGACGCGCCCACGGAACGGTCGGTGTTGCGGATATCAAACCAGAACGTCTTGCTCTGCTTCTCGTCCACATACGGTTTCGCCTGCTGCAACAGCTGCGCATTCAACACGCCATTGTCAAACGGTGGGTTGTTCTCGGTGCAGTACACCGCTTTGCCTGGGTGTGGCTGCGCGGTTTCCAGCAGCTTGCTGAGCTCCAGCTTCTGCTGCTTCGCCGTGAAGCCTTCCAGCTCTTTCAGCAGGTCGGTACGGCCAATCAGATCCACCAGACGCTTCACGCCCAGCTGCGCCATCAGCTCGCGGGTTTCCCGGGCGATGAAGTCAAAGTAGTTGGTCACTTTGAACGGCAGCCCGTGATAGTGGTTCTTACGCAGCTTCTCATCCTGGGTCGCCACACCGGTTGCGCAGTTGTTCAGGTGGCAAATACGCAGGTATTTACAGCCGAGCGCCACCATTGGGCCTGTACCGAAGCCGAAGCTTTCCGCACCGAGGATCGCGGCTTTGATGATGTCGAGGCCCGTTTTCAGGCCACCGTCCACCTGAAGACGAATCTTATGACGCAGACCGTTCGCCACCAGCGCCTGCTGGGTTTCCACCAGGCCCAGCTCCCACGGGCAGCCCGCGTATTTCACGGAGGAGAGCGGGCTTGCACCGGTACCGCCGTCGTAGCCGGCGATGGTAATGAGATCCGCATAAGCTTTCGCCACGCCGGTGGCGATGGTGCCCACGCCCGGTTCGGAAACCAGCTTCACGGAGATCATCGCTTTCGGGTTGACCTGTTTCAGGTCGAAAATCAGCTGCGCTAAGTCCTCGATAGAGTAGATATCGTGGTGCGGTGGCGGGGAGATCAGCGTCACGCCCGGCACCGAGTAGCGTAGTTTGGCGATGTACGGGGTAACTTTATCCCCCGGCAACTGACCGCCTTCGCCCGGTTTCGCACCCTGAGCGACTTTAATCTGAATCACGTCGGCGTTGACCAGGTACGCAGGCGTCACGCCAAAACGACCGGATGCCACCTGCTTGATACGGGACACTTTATTGGTGCCGTAACGCGCCGGATCTTCACCGCCTTCACCGGAGTTGGAGTTACCGCCGATGCTGTTCATGGCTTCGGCCAGCGCCTCGTGGGCTTCCGGGCTCAGTGCGCCGATGGACATTGCCGCGGTGTCGAAGCGTTTGAACAGCTCGGAAGCAGGCTCAACGTCGTCAATGCTGACCGCTTCATCACCCGGATTTAGGGCAATGAGATCGCGCAGCGTCGCCGCCGGACGGTTGTTCACCAGCTCAGCATACTGCTGATAATCGCTGTATTCACCGCTCTGCACCGCCTGCTGCAGCGTGCGCACCACGTCCGGGTTATAGGCGTGGTATTCACCACCGTGAACGTATTTCAGCAGACCGCCCTGATCCAGCGGCTTACGTGCCAGCCAGGCACGTTTGGACAGGTTCACCAGATCCTGCTGGAAGTCAGCAAAACCGGCTCCACCGATACGGCTAACCACGCCCTGGAAGCAGAGATTTGCCACGTCATCATGCAGGCCGACCGCTTCAAAGAGCTTCGAACAGCGATAAGAGGCAATGGTCGAGATGCCCATTTTGGACATAATCTTGTACAGGCCTTTGTTGATGCCGTTGCGGTAGTTCAGCATCACAGTACGGTAATCTTTGTCGATCGCGCGGGTATCCACCAGACGGGCCAGCGTTTCGTAGGCCAGGTACGGGTAGATCGCCGTCGCACCAAAGCCTAACAGCACGGCAAAGTGGTGCGGGTCGCGGGCACTGGCGGTTTCAACAATGATGTTGGCATCGCAGCGCAGGCTCTTATCCACCAGACGCGTCTGGATAGCACCCACCGCCATTGGCGCAGGCACCGGCAGACGGTTTTTCGCGATATTGCGGTCAGACAGCACCAGCAGAACGGTACCGTTACGCACCATCTGTTCGGCTTTGTCACACAGCGCATTCACCGTCTCTTCGAGGCTCGCGTCGTTCACGTCAAACGTAATGTCGAGCGTGTCGGCGCGGTAGTGCTCCTCGGTCATGGTGGTGAGCTGTTTGAAGTCGGAGTACAGCAGGATCGGCGATTTAAAGGTCAGACGGTGCGCCTGGCCTTCGGCTTCGCAGAAGACGTTCATCTCGCGACCGATGCTGGTGGCCAGGGACATCACGTGGGCTTCACGCAGCGGATCGATTGGCGGGTTAGTAACCTGCGCGAACTGCTGGCGGAAGTAGTCATAAATGATGCGTGGCTGGCTGGAGAGCACGGCAAATGGGGTATCGTCACCCATGGAGCCGACTGCTTCCTGGCCGTTTTCACCGAGCACACGGATAACCGAGTCCAGCTCTTCCGCGCTGTAGTTAAACTGTTTCTGGAAACTTGCGAGCGTATCGTCGTCCAGCTCGCGGCTGCCCACTTCTTCGTCCGACAAATCTTCAAACGGCACCAGACGACGCACGTTCTTCTCCATCCACTCTTTGTATGGATGACGGCTCTTCAGATCGTGATCGGTTTCGGCAGAGTGCAGGATGCGCCCACCGCGGGTGTCAATAACCATCAGCTCGCCCGGACCGACGCGGCCTTTCTCGACCACTTCATCAGGCTGGTAATCCCAGATACCGACTTCAGAGGCACAGGTGATGAGCTTGTCTTTTGTGATGACGTATCGCGCCGGACGCAGACCGTTACGGTCCAGGTTGCAGGCGGCAAAACGACCGTCGGACATAACGATGCCCGCCGGGCCGTCCCACGGCTCCATGTGCATGGAGTTAAAGTCGAAGAAGGCGCGCAGCTCAGGGTCCATATCCGGGTTGTTCTGCCATGCCGGTGGCACCAGCAGACGCATGGCGCGCACGATGTCCATCCCGCCCGCCAGCAGCAGCTCCAGCATGTTGTCCATGGAGCTTGAGTCCGAGCCAGTTTCATTCACGAACGGCGCAGCGTCGTGCAGGTCAGGGATCAGTGGCGTCTGGAACTTATAAGTACGGGCGCGAGCCCACTGGCGGTTACCGGTGATGGTGTTGATCTCGCCGTTGTGCGCCAGATAGCGGAACGGCTGCGCCAGCGGCCAGCGTGGAACAGTGTTGGTGGAGAAGCGCTGGTGGAACAGGCAAATGGCCGATTCCAGACGCAGGTCCGCCAGGTCCAGGTAAAAGCGCGGCAGATCAGCCGGCATACACAGACCTTTATAGATATTGACCAGGTTGGAGAGGCTACAGACGTAGAACTCTTTATCGTCCTGGAGACGTTTTTCAATGCGGCGACGGGCGATAAACAGGCGGCGTTCCATATCGCGCGGACGCCAGCCCGCAGGCGCGTTAACAAAAATCTGCTCAATACGAGGCAGTGAGGAGAGGGCGATTTCACCGAGCACCCCTTCGTTGGTTGGCACATCGCGCCAGCCGACAATCGACAGGGTTTCACGCTGAAGTTCTTCTTCAACGATGCGGCGTGAAGCGGCAGCCTTTTCAGGATCCTGGTTCAGGAACAGCATACCGACAGCGTAGTTTTTGGCTAAACGCCAGCCGCGCTCTTCCGCAACGATACGGAAGAAACGATCCGGTTTTTGCAGCAGCAGGCCACAACCGTCGCCGGTTTTACCATCAGCAAGGATGGCGCCACGGTGCTGCATACGGGCCAGTGCGTGAATAGCGGTACGCACTACCTTGTGGCTAGGTTCGCCTTCTATGTGGGCGATCAGGCCGAAACCACAGTTATCCTTCTCAAGGGATTTATCGTACAACATATCAGTGAACCTCCCCAGGCTCGTCGGGCTTCTCTCTGAACTTTACCGTGGCGCACAGGCGCAGAAAGAGCATGGCGACGGGGTTTGCGCTTCATACGCGTACCTCGCATTCGCCCTCTTTTCATCCTTTCGCGCAGGTAAACAAGTTTGAGGACTTGCTTCAGAGGGAATCTCAATTACTGCATAAATATGATGAGCAGGCCGCTCATCCAGAAAGCTTCCAGCGGATTTCCAACTTATCGGGAATTGGTACACAGGTCAAATGGCAATCTTATTTATCCAAAAATGTGCTAAAGAGTGACTATGTATTTGTAAATAAAGGGAATTTAACTATTTTTACATTGATTAAAAGCCCTTGTAGACCGCAACGGAGTGTGATCTGTCTCACTATATGTAAGCGGTATTATCAACGTAGCGTGCTGAATAGTGGTTTTAACGCAGAACAATAATCTGGCATGGGTTCTAAACCCGCATAAAGTCACTGTTTTTCAGTGCTGGCGCTATAAATGAAAAAAACAATCAGAACATAAGGAAAAGTAATCACAGGTGGTGTGAATGAAACTGCAGTAATCTTGAGTATTTATTCATATAGATAAAGGCCGTCCTGGGCGATTGATCCAGGTCATCGCCGACAGAGGCTAAAAATGGCAGGCTTGTCCCCTTTCTTCGGGACGGTCTATCAGATTATGCAGTTACAGAAATTAGTCAATATGTTTGGTGGGGATCTTTTGCAGCGCTACGGGCAAAAGGTTCACAAGCTGACGCTGCACGGCGGTTTTAGCTGTCCGAATCGCGATGGCACCATCGGGCGCGGTGGCTGCACTTTCTGTAACGTGGCCTCCTTTGCTGACGAAGCTCAGCAGCATAAATCTATTGCAGAGCAGCTCGCACATCAGGCCAGCCGGGTTAACCGCGCAAAGCAGTATCTGGCCTATTTCCAGGCGTACACCAGTACCTGGGCGGAAGTGCAGGTGCTGCGGTCCATGTATCAGCAGGCAGTCACGCAGGCGAACATTGTGGGGTTGTGCGTCGGTACGCGTCCGGACTGTGTGCCGGACGCGGTGCTGGACTTGCTCAGTGAGTATAAGGAGCAAGGCTACGAGATCTGGCTGGAACTGGGCTTGCAGACCGCACATGACAAAACCCTGCACCGCATTAACCGTGGCCATGATTTCGCCTGTTACCAGCGCACCACACGCCTCGCGCGCGCGCGTGGGTTGAAGGTCTGTTCGCACCTGATTGTCGGTCTCCCTGGCGAAGGGCAGCAGCACGGCCTGGAGACGCTGGAAAAGGTCGTTGAGACCGGCGTGGACGGTATCAAGCTGCATCCGCTGCACATCGTTACGGGAAGCATTATGGCGAAAGCCTGGCAAGCGGGGCGGTTAAGCGGTATTGAGCTTGAGGACTATACGGTGACCGCGGGGGAGATGATTCGCCACACGCCGCCGGAGATTGTTTACCATCGCATCTCGGCCAGCGCCCGCCGTCCAACGCTTCTGGCACCGCTCTGGTGTGAGAACCGCTGGACGGGGATGGTGGAAATTGACCGCTATCTGCAGCAAAACGGCGTACAGGGTTCGGCGCTGGGGCGCCCGTGGGTTCCCCGTCTACCGGCGACGGCCGCCTAACAAACTCCCCAGCATGCCGCGTACAATCTGATTGGTGACCTGCCGCGCCGCGCTTTTCGCCATGGTTTGCACCACGCCGTCGCGTTTGCCGCCGCGCGGACCGGTGCTGCCAAACAGAATGTCTTTGAGTCCACCGAGAATGCCATCATCTACGGCGACGGACTGCCCTTTTGCGGCAGGGGCATCCTGGGACTCCGTTGTTGCCTGCACGCCTTTTTGCAGCATCTCAAACGCGGACTCGCGATCCACCTCGTCTTCGTACTTACCGTAAACCGGAGAATGGTTAATCAGGCCGTTACGTTCATCATCAGTGACGGGCCCCATACGCGAGCAGGGCGCAATCACCATCGCACGTTCCACGATGGATGGGCTGCCCTTCGCATCAAGGAACGATATCAGCGCTTCACCGGTGCCCAGCGCCTGAATGGCGGCTTCGGTATCAAAGGCTGGATTCGCACGCATGGTTTGCGCGGCGGCTTTCACCGCTTTCTGATCCTTTGGCGTGAAGGCGCGCAGGGCATGCTGGACGCGGTTGCCGAGCTGCCCGAGCACGTTATCGGGGATATCCGACGGATTTTGCGAGACAAACCAGACGCCGACGCCTTTGGAGCGGATGAGGCGGATGACCTGTTCAATCTTATCCAGCAAGACCTGTGGGGCGTCGTTGAACAGCAGGTGCGCTTCGTCAAAGAAGAACACCAGCTTCGGTTTTTCCAGGTCACCCGCTTCGGGCAGCTGCTCATAAAGCTCGGAGAGCATCCACAGCAGGCTGGCGGCGTAGAGTTTCGGCATCTGGTAGAGCTTCTCTGAGCTCAGAATGTTGATGATGCCTTTTCCACTGCTGTCGGTGCGCATCCAGTCTTTGATATCCAGCATCGGTTCACCAAAGAAGTGTTCGGCACCCTGTTGTTCCAGAGTCAGTAACCCGCGTTGAATCGCGCCGACAGAAGCGCTGCTGATATTGCCGTACTGGTTCTGGAAAGATTTAGCGTTATCCCCGATGTACTGGGTAATGGCCCGCAGATCTTTGAAATCGAGCAGCAGCAGTCCCTGGTCATCGGCGATGCGGAAGATAATATTCAGTACCCCGGACTGGACATCGTTAAGGTTAAGCAGACGGGCGAGCAGCAGCGGGCCGAGGTCGGAGACGGTTGCGCGGACCGGGTGGCCTTTCTCACCGAAGATATCCCATACCACCACCGGGTTGCCATGCGGCGTCCAGTCCGTGATGCCAATATTCTTCAGCCGCTCGAGCAATTTTTCAGAGGCGGTACCCTCCTGAGCCACACCGGTTAAATCGCCTTTCACGTCAGCCATAAAGACCGGCACGCCAATCTCTGAAAGCGACTCCGCCAGCTTCTGCAGGGTGACGGTTTTCCCCGTCCCGGTCGCGCCGGTGATCAGGCCGTGGCGGTTCGCCATCGCGGGCAGCAGATACAGCTCTTTTTCCAGCGTCCGGGCAATTAACAATGGTGTACTCATAATGCGCTTCCTCTCTTAGTCCTGGGTGGAGTATAGGCAACCTGACGGCAAAATGGCTGAGTAAATTGCTGACTTTGCGGCGCATTATCCAGCGCGGACTATGCTTTTGCATACGGTTAACAAAATAGTGGGAAACTATGTCCAGATTCTTCTTTAACGATCGCAAACAGCTGGTCAACGATGCCATTGAAGGCATACTGCTTTCTGCGCCACACGCGAATCTCGTCAAACTCGATATTGATCCTGCTATCAGGATTGTCGCGCGCGGTGACTGGGACAAAAGCCGCGTGGCGGTGATCTCCGGCGGCGGCTCTGGCCACGAGCCCGCGCATGCCGGGTTTGTCGGCAAAGGCATGCTGACGGCTGCCGTCTGCGGCGATCTGTTTGCCTCGCCGAGCGTGGATGCGGTGCTGAATGCCATTGTCGCGGTCACGGGCGATCGCGGCTGCCTGCTGATTGTCAAAAATTACACCGGCGATCGGCTGAACTTCGGTCTGGCGGCCGAGAAGGCCAAACGTTACGGGCTGAAGGTCGAAATGGTGATTGTGGCGGACGATATCGCGCTGCCCGACAACAAACAGCCGCGCGGTATTGCCGGTACGGCGCTGGTGCATAAGATTGCGGGCTATGCGGCGGAGCAGGGGAAATCGTTGAGTGAAGTGCGGGATATTGCGCAACAGGCCTGCGATAACCTCTGGAGTCTGGGCGTGGCGATGCAAACCTGCAACCTGCCGGGCAGTGACGATGAAGAGGGACGCATTAAGCAGGGTCATGTCGAGCTGGGGCTGGGGATCCACGGTGAGCCGGGCGCTTCCGTTGTCGACACACAAAACAGCAAAGCGATTATCGACACGCTGGTGACCCCTCTGAAAGCGCAGGCGGGTGAAGGGCGCTTTGCGGTGCTGATTAACAATCTTGGTGGCGTATCGGCGCTGGAAATGGCGTTACTGACCAAAGAGCTGGCGCACTCGGCGCTGAAAGAGAGTATTGCTTATCTTATTGGCCCGGCCCCGCTGGTAAGCGCTCTGGATATGAAGGGTTTTTCGCTGACGCTGCTGAAGCTCAACGATCTGTTCGAAAAAGCGCTTCATGAAGAGGTGGAAACGCTGGGCTGGCAGAAACCCGTGGCGTTTGCGCCACTGCGTACCGTCGCACATAGCGCCATCCATGACCGCGTGGAATACACTCCGTCGGAAAACCCACAGGTCGAAAAGTCTGTCTCCTCGGTAGCCAGGACGCTGATCCAACTGGAAAATCGTCTGAACGCGCTGGATGCCAAAGTGGGCGACGGCGATACCGGCTCCACCTTTGCGCAAGGCGCGCGGGATATTGCGCAGCGTCTGGAGGAGCATGCGCTTCCGCTTGATGATGTCTCTAAGCTTCTGCTGCTGGTAGGGGAGCGGCTGGCAACGGTGATGGGCGGATCGAGTGGCGTACTGATGTCGATCTTCTTTACGGCAGCCGGGCAAAAGCTGCATGACGGAAAATCGCTTCCGGATGCACTGCTGAGCGGGCTGGCGCAAATGAAGCAGTATGGCGGCGCGGATCTCGGCGATCGCACCCTGATCGATGCGCTCCAACCGGCGCTGGAGGCGTTGCAGAAAAATGATCTTCAGGCAGCGGCGCAGGCAGCGCAGCTGGGGGCAGAAGCAACGGCAAAAATGGAGAAGGCAGGAGCTGGGCGCTCGTCGTATGTGAACAAAGAGAACCTGGATGGCGTGATGGATCCGGGGGCGGTTGCGGTGGCAGAAGTATTTAACGTATTGGCACAGCGGTAAAAGTAGGCCGGGTAAGGCGAAGCCGCCACCCGGCAAACTCACATCAAAAATCCGCTTTCAACACCACGCGATACCGGGCTTTCCCGTCGCGTACGTGCTGGATAGCTTCGTTAATTTTCGACATCGGATAAAGCTCGGTGGTGGGCGCCACTTTGGTGCGTCCGGCGAACTTCATCAGCTTGCGCAACTCGTACGGCGTACCGGTCGCGGAACCGGATACGCTGCGATCTCCGCCGATCAGGGTAAACGCCGGAACCGGCAGAGGCTTCATTACCGCACCCACGGTGTGGAAGTTACCGCCGTAGGCCAGCGCTTCAAAGTATGGCTGCCAGTTGAGATCGACGTTGACGGTGTTGATGATCAGATCAAACTGACCCGCCAGCGCCTTCAGCGCCTCGGGATCGCGGCTGTTCACCACTTTATCCGCACCCATCGCCAGCACTTCCTGTTCTTTTGCCGGGTTCGAGCTGAACGCCGTCACTTCACAGCCCATTGCGTGCAGCAGTTTGATGGCAATATGTCCCAGGCCGCCAATACCAATGACGCCTACGCGGCTGGTCGCAGTGACGTGGTGCATCAGCAGTGGTTTAAAGACGGTGATACCGCCACACAGCAGCGGACCGGCGGATTCAATATCAATGCTCTCCGGCAGGGGGATAACCCATTGCCAGTCGGCACGCAGTTTATCGGCAAATCCGCCTTTGTTCAGAATGGTTGGCACCGCGCCTTCAAGGCAGTTGATCTGGTTGCCGCTGATACAAGCATCACAATGACCGCAGCTGCGTGCCGTCCAGCCAATACCTACGCGCTGGCCGACCTTCAGCCCTTTGTCCTGGGCGGCGCTACCGAGCGCCGCGACGCGACCAATGACTTCATGCCCGGCAATCAGTGGATAGCTCGAGAAGCCCCATTCGTTGTCGATCATCGAGAGATCCGAGTGACAGATCCCGCAGTAATCAACCTGCACTTCGACGTCTTCTGCTTTTAGTTCGCCCGCATCGTATTCGTACAGCTCAAGTTCTGCACCCGCCTGCGGTGCGGCGTAGCTTTTTATCTTCGACATCGTGTTTCCCCCGTTGTGGTGTGAACTGAGAGTGTAGAGCATTCAGTTTACGGCCGCTTAACAGAAGGGGGCAGGAACAAAATTTACAGATTTTTCAGCATTCTCACTTCGCAGTCGACGTGGCCCGTGCAGCCCAGCGGCGCATCGATATGCTCAAAGCCAAGATGTTCATACAGGCCGATGGCCTCTTTGAGGAAGGCGGTTGTTTCGAGGTAACAGCGCGTAAAACCCTGAGTACGAGCATGATCAAGGGCGAGCTGCGCCAGTTTTTTTGCCAGCCCTTGTCCGCGAGCGGACGGCAGGAAATACATTTTCTGTAGCTCACAGATGTCCGGCTCGCTGCAGCTCAGCGGCGCAACGCCGCCACCGCCCACGACCTGGCCGTCCTGCTCAATGACCCAATAGGCGTGGCCCGGTTGGCTGTAGAGCTGAAAAAGCTCGTCAAGATTGGGGTCAGCAACGGTATAGCCTTTATCCGCTGTCAGCCCATACTCCGCAGAAACGGTGCGGATAACGGTGGCAATAGCCGGGTTGTCCTGCTCAGTGATCCGACGCATCGTCGTCGCGACGGGGGTAATCACGCTCATAGTATTACTCATGACAAAAATTGACACACAACTGCTGTTAATAGCACCGCAGAAAAGGGAGTGCAAGCGAGGAGTTTTCAGGAAGGGTACCCCTTACGCCCTGAAGCGTAAGGGGTAAAAGCATTACAGGGCAGCAATAACCGCCTGCTGCTCAATCAGCTTGGTCTTCGCATCTGCGAAGGCAACCAGACGCTCACGCTCTTTGGCAATGACCGCCTCCGGCGCACGGGCGACAAAGCCTTCGTTCGCCAGTTTGCTTTCGATTTTGCCAATTTCTACGTCGACTTTCGCCACTTCTTTCGCCAGACGCGCCAGCTCAGCATCTTTGTCGATCAGACCTGCCATCGGGATCAGCAGCTCGGCGCCGTCGATGATTTTGGTCACGGAAACCGGACCTTTGTCATCTGCAGGCAGCACGGTGATGCTTTCCAGACGCGCCATCGTTTTCAGGAAGGTGCTGTTCTCGTTCACGCGACGCACGGCAGCCTCGCTGCAGCCGCGCAGCAGCAGTTCCAGCGGCTTGCTCGGGGCGATGTTCATTTCTGCACGAACGTTACGCACGGCAACAATCGCCTGCTTCAGCCATTCGGTATCGGCAGCAGCGGCTTCATCAACGCGCGCAGCATCGAATTCCGGGAACGGCTGCAGCATGATGGTATCGGCATTGATACCTGCAATCACCTTCACGCGCTGCCAGATGGTTTCGGTAATGAATGGAATGACCGGATGCGCCAGGCGCAGCAGACCTTCCAGAACGGTAATCAGCGTGTTGCGCGTGCCGCGCAGCTCCGCTTCAGAACCGCCGTTCATCACCGGCTTCGCCAGCTCCAGGTACCAGTCGCAGAACTGGTTCCAGGTGAATTCATACAGAATGCCCGCTGCGATATCGAAGCGGTAGCTGTCCAGCGCCTCACGGAACGCTTTCACGGTCTGGTTGAATTCCGCCAGGATCCAGCGGTCCGCCAGGGACAGGGTCATCTCGCCGCCGTTGAAGCCGCAATCCTGATCTTCGGTGTTCATCAGCACGAAGCGGCTGGCATTCCACAGCTTGTTACAGAAGTTACGGTAACCTTCCAGACGCTTCATGTCCCAGTTGATGTCGCGGCCGGTCGAGGCCAGCGCCGCCAGGGTGAAGCGCAGGGCGTCGGTACCGTGAGACTCAATCCCGTTCGGGAACTGCTTCTCGGTGCGCTTGCGGATTTTCTCTGCCAGCTGCGGCTGCATCATGTTGCCGGTACGTTTTTCCAGCAAATCTTCCAGCGAAATACCGTCAACCATATCCAGTGGGTCGATAACGTTACCCTTGGATTTGGACATCTTCTGGCCTTCATCGTCACGGATCAGACCGGTCATGTAGACGGTATGGAACGGAACCTGAGGCTTGCCGTCTTCGTCTTTGATGAAGTGCATGGTCATCATGATCATGCGCGCAATCCAGAAGAAGATGATGTCGAAACCGGACACCATCACGCTGGTTGGGTGGAACTGACGCAGCGCGTCGGTGTTCTCAGGCCAGCCAAGGGTGGAGAAGGTCCACAGCGCGGAAGAGAACCAGGTATCCAGTACGTCTTCGTCCTGACGCAGCGCAACGTCAGCGCTCAGGTTGTTTTCCTGACGCACTTCATCTTCGCTGCGGCCAACGTAGACGTTACCTTCGTTGTCATACCACGCCGGGATGCGGTGACCCCACCACAGCTGACGGGAGATACACCAGTCCTGAATATCACGCATCCAGGAGAAGTACATGTTTTCGTACTGCTTCGGCACAAACTGGATGCTGCCGTTTTCAACCGCTTCCACCGCCGGTTTCGCCAGCACATCGGCACGGACGTACCACTGGTCGGTCAGCATTGGCTCGATAACTACGCCACCACGATCGCCGTACGGCACGGTCAGGTCGTGAGGTTTAATCTCTTCCAGCAGGCCGAGTGCGTCAACGGCAGCCACAATCGCTTTACGCGCGGCAAAACGTTCCAGTTTCTGGAATTCAGCCGGGATCTCGCTGGAGTAAACGTCAGATTCGTTGCCTTTGGTGTCGTACACTTCTGCGCTTTCACGGATATCACCGTCGAAGGTCAGAATGTTGATCATTGGCAGGGCGTGACGACGACCCACTTCATAGTCGTTGAAGTCGTGCGCCGGAGTGATTTTCACGCAGCCAGTGCCTTTTTCCATGTCGGCGTGTTCGTCGCCCACGATCGGAATACGGCGGTTTACCAGCGGCAGCACTACAAATTTGCCGATCAGATCTTTATAACGCGGATCTTCCGGGTTAACGGCCACGCCGGTATCGCCCAGCAGGGTTTCCGGACGGGTGGTGGCAACGACCAGATAATCTTTACCGTCTGCGGTTTTTGCGCCGTCGGCCAGCGGATAGCGGATGTGCCACATGGAGCCTTTAGACTCGCGGTTTTCCACTTCCAGGTCAGAGATGGCGGTACGCAGTTTCGGATCCCAGTTCACCAGGCGCTTGCCACGGTAAATCAGGTCTTCTTTGTACAGACGGACGAAAACTTCTTTCACGGCATTGGACAGGCCTTCATCCATGGTGAAGCGCTCGCGCTCCCAGTCCACGGAGTTGCCGAGGCGGCGCATCTGACGGGTAATGGTGCCGCCGGATTCCGCTTTCCACTGCCAGATTTTGTCGATGAAGGCGTCGCGACCGTAGTCGTGGCGGGTTTTTCCTTCTTCAGCGGCAATTTTACGCTCAACCACCATCTGGGTCGCGATACCCGCGTGGTCAGTCCCCGCCTGCCACAGGGTGTTTTTACCCTGCATGCGCTGGTAGCGGATCATGGTGTCCATGATGGTCTGCTGGAAAGCATGTCCCATATGCAAACTGCCGGTGACGTTCGGCGGCGGGATCATGATGCAGAAGGACTCTTTGCTTTCGTCGCCGTTAGGCTTGAAATAGCCCTGCTGTTCCCAGTGCTCGTAAAGCGGCTGTTCGATATCGCGTGGGTTATATGTCTTTTCCATTATTTCCAGGTTGCCGTATTCAGGTTAAAACCAGCCAGGCGGTACGCTTTATAGCGTTCGCGCGCCAGTTGTTTCAAAGATTCTTCGTAAGGGACAAAGTCTACCACTTCTGTGAAAGCGGTGGCAAAATCTGCAAAGTCTGCCCGCAGGCTAATGAGAATATCGCGCGCGCTGCTGTTGCGTTTTTGTGGCCAGGCGATCTCGACCGGGGCGCCACCGCGCGGACCTTCGCCCGACAGGTTATGCGGGACAAAACTCTCCGGTGGGCGGGCCCACAGGGCTTCATCAAGGCGAATCGCCTGCTGTTCATCTTCACAGGCAATCAGAACGCGTTTACCTGCGCGCCAACGTTCTGCGGCAATGTCACACACCAGCTGTTCGACGGCGCTGAGGCCATCCTGATGGGTGTCGTTGTCCAGAAGGTAGAACGTTGCATTCTTCATATATGGGGCTTCTTGTCGTGGATTTAAATGCAAAGCCGGGTGGCGCTACGCTTACCCGGCCTACGGTTGAGCGACGTTGTCGGCCGGGTAAGGCGAAGCCGCTACCCGGCGTTTTACATCACTCGTCGCCGTTAAAACCCGCACGATTGAGCAGGAACTGCGACAGCAGCGCCACCGGACGGCCGGTGGCACCTTTGGCTTTACCGGAGCGCCATGCGGTACCCGCGATATCCAGGTGTGCCCAGTTATACTTGCGGGTGAAGCGTGCCAGGAAGCAGCCCGCGGTGATAGCCCCACCAGGACGACCGCCGATGTTCGCCATATCCGCAAAGTTAGACTCCAGCTGTTCCTGGTACTCGTCACCCAGCGGCAGACGCCATGCGCGATCGCCAGCCTGTTCAGATGCCCCGATAAGCTCGTGCGCCAGCGGATTGTGGTTCGACATCAGTCCGGTGATGTGGTGGCCCAGTGCAATCACGCAAGCACCCGTCAATGTGGCGACGTCAATCACCGCTTCAGGCTCGAAGCGCTCAACGTAGGTCAGCACGTCGCACAGCACCAGACGGCCTTCGGCATCGGTGTTCAGCACTTCAACGGTCTGGCCTGACATCGTGGTCAGCACGTCACCCGGACGATAGGCGCGTCCGCCAGGCATGTTTTCGCAGCCTGCCAGAACGCCGATCACGTTAATGGGCAGCTGGAGCTCCGCGACCATGCGCATCACGCCGTAAACCGCCGCCGCGCCGCACATGTCGTACTTCATCTCATCCATGCCTTCGGCAGGCTTGATGGAGATGCCGCCGGAGTCGAAGGTCAGGCCTTTACCGACGAGCACGACAGGGCGCGCATCTTCCGACGGGTTGCCCTTGTATTCGATGACCGACATCAGGGATTCGTTCTGCGAGCCGTTGCCGACCGCCAGATAGGAGTGCATCCCCAGCTCTTTCATCTGCTGTTCACCGATGACGCGAGTGATGACGTTTTTGCTGTAGGAGTCTGCCAGCTGGCGCGCCTGAGAGGCCAGATAGGCAGCGTTACAGATGTTCGGCGGCATGTTGCCGAGGTCTTTCGCCGCTTTAATACCGGCGGCAATCGCCAGACCATGCTGAATAGCGCGTTCGCCGCTGGTCAGTTCGCGACGGGTTGGCACATTGAAGACCATTTTACGCAGCGGACGACGCGGCTCGCTTTTATTGGTCTTCAGCTGATCGAAGCTGTACAGGCTCTCTTTTGCGGTTTCAACCGCCTGACGGACTTTCCAGTAAGTGTTACGGCCTTTAACGTGCAGCTCGGTCAGGAAGCAGACGGCTTCCATTGAACCGGTATCATTCAGCGTATTAATGGTTTTCTGAATGACCTGCTTATACTGACGCTCGTCCAGCTCGCGCTCTTTGCCGCAGCCAATCAGTAGAATACGCTCTGACAGGACGTTTGGAACATGGTGCAGTAACAGCGTCTGCCCAGGTTTGCCTTCCAGTTCGCCACGGCGCAGCAGGGCGCTGATATAGCCGTCACTGATTTTATCGAGTTGCTCGGCGATCGGGGAGAGTCGGCGTGGTTCAAAGACACCCACAACGATGCAGGCACTCCGCTGTTTCTCCGGGCTACCGCTTTTTACACTGAACTCCATGCACTACGCTCCTGAATCTTAAAGACAACAGCGGCTGCTACGGATAGAATTGAAACCTTTCGTAACTCATGTCCGCTGTTGTGGTGACTTCGTGTTAATCTTACGTTACTACGGTTTCGACACGTCAGAAAAAGTCCTGAAGCGTGAATCCGCCGGATGTTTTAATCTTAGCGATGATTTCGACGACTCAAGAGAATAAATGACGTTTAAGCCATGAAACAAGCGATTTTCCAGCAAAGAGACGGGTTTTTACGGGCGTATTTAAAGTGATAATCATAAGATATCTGGTGCGGGAGACGCTCAAAAGCCAACTGGCGATCCTCTTCATCCTGCTGCTGATTTTTTTCTGTCAGAAGCTGGTTAAGATCCTCGGTGCGGCCGTTGACGGCGAAATTCCAACGAATCTGGTGCTTTCCCTACTTGGTTTAGGGATCCCGGAAATGGCGCAGCTGATCCTGCCGCTGAGTCTTTTCCTCGGCCTGCTCATGACGCTCGGCAAGCTGTACACCGAGAGTGAAATCACGGTGATGCATGCCTGTGGCCTGAGCAAAGCCGTACTGGTGAAAGCGGCGATGATACTGGCGCTGTTCACCGGGATCGTGGCGGCAGTGAATGTGATGTGGGCGGGCCCCATGTCTTCTCGTCATCAGGACGAAGTTCTGGCCGAAGCGAAAGCGAACCCCGGCATGGCGGCGTTAGCGCAGGGGCAGTTCCAGCAGGCGACCGACGGTAACTCTGTGCTGTTCATTGAGAGCGTTGACGGCAGTAAATTCAACGATGTATTCCTGGCCCAGCTGCGACCTAAAGGTAACGCGCGTCCATCCGTCGTGGTGGCAGATTCCGGTCAGCTGGCGCAGAGTAAAGATGGTTCGCAGATTGTCACGCTGAATAAAGGCACTCGCTTTGAAGGCACCGCGATGCTGCGCGACTTCCGTATTACGGATTTCCAGAACTATCAGGCTATTATCGGCCATCAGGCGGTGGCGCTCGATCCGACGGATACCGAGCAAATGGATATGCGTACATTGTGGAACACCGACACCGACAGAGCGCGTGCAGAGTTCCACTGGCGTATTACGCTCGTATTCACCGTGTTTATGATGGCACTGATTGTGGTTCCGCTGAGCGTGGTGAACCCGCGTCAGGGGCGCGTGCTCTCTATGCTGCCAGCGATGCTGCTTTACCTGATCTATTTCCTGCTACAAACCTCTATTCGCTCTAACGGCGCGAAGGGTAAGCTGGATCCTATGGTCTGGACGTGGTTCGTTAACAGCTTGTACATCTTACTGGCGCTGGGATTAAACCTGTGGGATACGGTGCCAGTGCGCCGCATACGTGCCCGGTTTTCGCGTAAAGGAGCCATCTAATGCAGGCGTTTGGCGTTCTTGACCGCTATATCGGTAAAACCATTTTTACCACCATCATGATGACGTTGTTCATGCTGGTGTCGCTCTCCGGCATTATCAAATTTGTCGACCAGCTGAAAAAAGCCGGGCAGGGCAGTTATGACGCGCTGGGCGCGGGGATGTACACCCTGCTCAGCGTGCCAAAAGATGTGCAGATCTTCTTCCCAATGGCGGCCCTGCTGGGGGCACTCCTCGGGCTGGGCATGCTGGCACAGCGCAGCGAGCTGGTGGTGATGCAGGCCTCAGGCTTTACCCGTATGCAGGTTGCGCTGTCGGTAATGAAAACCGCTATCCCGCTGGTGCTGTTGACCATGGCGATTGGTGAGTGGGTGGCACCGCAGGGCGAGCAGATGGCGCGTAACTATCGTGCTCAGGCGATGTACGGTGGTTCACTACTCTCGACGCAGCAAGGGCTGTGGGCGAAAGATGGTAAAAACTTCGTCTACATCGAACGGGTAAAAGGCGATGATGAACTGGGCGGCGTGAGCATCTACGCCTTCAATGACCAGCGCCGCCTGGAGTCAGTACGACATGCCTCTTCGGCAAAGTTTGACCCCGAACATAAGCAGTGGCGTTTGTCGCAGGTGGATGAATCTGACCTGACCGATCCAAAACAGATCACCGGTTCGCAGACCGTCAGCGGCACGTGGAAGACCAACCTCACGCCGGATAAACTCGGCGTCGTGGCGCTGGATCCTGATGCGCTCTCTATCAGCGGCTTGCACAACTATGTGAAGTACCTGAAGGCGAGCGGGCAGGATGCCGGACGTTATCAGCTCAACATGTGGAGCAAGATCTTCCAGCCGATGTCCGTGGCGGTAATGATGCTGATGGCGCTGTCGTTTATCTTCGGTCCGCTGCGTAGCGTACCGATGGGCGTGCGCGTGGTGACGGGGATCAGTTTCGGCTTTGTCTTCTACGTTCTCGATCAAATCTTCGGACCGCTGACGCTGGTGTACGGTATCCCGCCGATTATTGGCGCGCTGCTGCCGAGTGCCAGTTTCTTCCTGATCAGCCTCTGGCTGCTTTTGAAACGCTCCTGACAGACCTCTCCTCGCTTCCGGTTGACCGGGAGCGAGGCTAATCTCCTGTTTCACCCCGCACTTTTTCTCACAACCTTCAACGTCCTGCCCCGAATTTGAGTATTATTGAGCGATAAAGTCGTGAAGGGATCCTCTATGAAGCAAATTCGAATGCTTGCCCAGTATTACGTCGACCTGATGATGAAGCTTGGGCTGGTGCGTTTCTCCATGCTGCTGGCGCTGGCGCTGGTCGTACTGGCCATTGTCGTGCAAATGGCCGTCACCATGGTTCTGCATGGCCAGGTCGAGAGTATCGACGTCATCCGCTCTATCTTCTTTGGCTTGCTTATTACCCCCTGGGCCGTCTATTTCCTTTCCGTCGTGGTTGAACAGCTTGAGGAGTCTCGTCAGCGCTTGTCAAAACTGGTGGATAAACTGGAGGAGATGCGCGAGCGCGATCTGAAACTCAACGTTCAGCTTAAAGACAACATTGCGCAGCTGAATCAGGAAATTTCAGATCGTGAGAAGGCGGAGGCGGAGCGTCAGGCCACGCTGGAACAGCTGAAAGTTGAAATGAAAGAGCGCGAGGTGACGCAGATCCAGCTTGAGCAGCAATCCTCTTTCCTGCGTTCGTTCCTGGATGCTTCGCCGGATCTGGTGTTCTACCGCAACGAAGATAAAGAGTTTTCCGGCTGTAACCGGGCGATGGAACTCCTGACCGGAAAAAGCGAGAAGCAGTTGATTCACCTGAAGCCGCAGGACGTTTACTCTGAGGAGGCGGCCGCCAAGGTTATGGAAACGGACGAAAAAGTGTTCCGCCATAACGTCTCGCTGACCTACGAGCAGTGGCTGGATTATCCGGATGGCCGCAAAGCCTGCTTTGAGATCCGTAAGGTGCCCTATTATGACCGCGTAGGGAAACGCCACGGCCTGATGGGCTTCGGCCGTGATATCACCGAGCGTAAGCGCTATCAGGATGCCCTGGAGCGCGCCAGCCGCGATAAAACCACCTTTATCTCCACCATTAGCCACGAACTGCGTACGCCGCTCAATGGCATTGTGGGGCTGAGCCGTATTTTGCTGGATACCGATCTCACTGCAGAGCAGGAAAAGTACCTGAAAACAATTCATGTCTCGGCGGTTACGCTGGGTAATATCTTCAACGATATTATCGATATGGATAAGATGGAACGCCGTAAGGTTCAGCTTGATAACCAGCCGATTGATTTCACCAGTTTCCTTGCCGATCTGGAAAATCTGTCTGGTCTTCAGGCGCAGCAGAAAGGGCTGAGGTTCGTCATGGAGCCCACCCTGCCGCTGCCGCATAAAGTGGTTACCGACGGTACGCGGTTGCGCCAGATCCTGTGGAACCTGATCAGCAACGCGGTGAAATTTACCCAGAAAGGGCAGGTGGCGGTGCGTATCCGCTATGACGCAGGCGACATGCTGCACTTCGAGGTGGAGGACTCCGGGATCGGTATTCCACAGGAAGAGCAGGACAAAATTTTCGCGATGTACTACCAGGTGAAGGACAGCAACGGCGGAAAACCTGCCACCGGGACCGGTATTGGCCTGGCGGTGTCTAAACGGCTGGCGAAGAGCATGGGCGGTGATATTACCGTTGCCAGCCAGCCGGGCAAAGGATCGACCTTTACGCTGACGGTGCATGCGCCAGCGGTGGCGGAAGAAGTTGAGGATACCTTTGAAAACGACGATATGCCGCTGCCATCCCTGCACGTCCTGCTGGTGGAAGATATTGAGCTGAACGTCATTGTGGCGCGCTCGGTGCTGGAAAAACTGGGCAACAGCGTGGATGTGGCAATGACCGGTAAAGCCGCGCTGGAGATGTTTACACCGGGCGAATATGACCTCGTTCTGCTGGATATCCAGTTGCCGGATATGACCGGGCTGGATATCTCGCGTGAACTGACGCGTCAGTACGCGGCTGACGAACTGCCGCCGCTGGTGGCGCTAACGGCAAACGTACTGAAAGACAAAAAAGAGTATCTCGACGCCGGTATGGACGATGTACTCAGCAAGCCGCTGGCGGTGCCTGCTCTGACCGCCATGATCAAGAAGTTCTGGGATACCCGTGATGAAGAGGAGAGCACCATGACGTCTGTTGATAGCGCAAAAGCCCAAACGATACTCGATACCGCGATGCTGGAGCAGTACATTGACCTGGTCGGCCCGAAACTGATTACCGACGGTCTGGCTGTGTTTGAAAAAATGATGCCGGGCTATCTGAGCGTGCTGGAGTCAAACCTGACGGCACGGGACCAGAAGGGCATCGTGGAAGAAGGGCATAAAATCAAAGGGGCCGCCGGCTCGGTCGGGTTACGTCACCTGCAGCAGCTGGGTCAACAGATTCAGTCGCCTGATTTACCCGCCTGGGAAGATAACGTGGGTGATTGGGTTGAAGAGATGAAACAAGAGTGGCAGAACGATGTGGCGGTGCTTAAAGCCTGGGTGGACGCCAGAAAAAAATGACCCCGGTTTAACCGGGGTGCGCGAATACTGCGCCAACACCAGGGAAATCGTGGCTGCGCCTGTTTTTAAACGTTATTTTCGAATGGGCGCCGCCTGAAAAATTTAGGCCGCACGCAGATAAGATAGCAAATCTTAAATGGTTTGTTACATGAATCAGTGAAATGTGTGAAGCATAGCGTTTTAATCAAAATTATTAATGTGCTTCAGCAAGTTGCAAAGAAGGATCGTCAAGATGAAAAAAATGGGTGTCGTCCTGAGCGGATGCGGTGTTTATGATGGCTCAGAGATACATGAAGCCGTAATTACCCTACTGGCTCTGGCAAAACAGGGTGCAGAGGTGATGTGTTTTGCGCCAGATAAAAATCAGGCGGATGTCATTAACCATCTGACCGGCGAGCCAATGGCCGAAACCCGTAATGTGTTGATTGAAGCCGCGCGTATTGCCCGGGGAGAAATTCGTCCGCTGGCCCAGGCAAATGCT
This sequence comes from Enterobacter cloacae complex sp. HYC080_NIDB, assembly GCF_056673325.1. Lineage (NCBI taxonomy): Bacteria > Pseudomonadati > Pseudomonadota > Gammaproteobacteria > Enterobacterales > Enterobacteriaceae > Enterobacter > Enterobacter cloacae complex sp. HYC080_NIDB. The sequence continues at coordinate 562,915 of NZ_CP114212.1, forward strand.
GCTGAACTGGATGCGCTCATTGTGCCGGGTGGCTTTGGTGCCGCGAAAAATCTCAGCACTTTTGCTGCTGAAGGCGCGGCTTGCAAGGTGGACGCGGATTTAAAAGCGCTGGCGCAGGCGATGCATGCGGCGGGTAAGCCGCTGGGCTTTATCTGCATTGCACCGGCCATGCTGCCAAACATTTTTGATTTCCCCTTACGGCTGACAATCGGGACCGATATCGATACTGCTGAGGTCATCGAGGAGATGGGTGGCGAACACGTTCCGTGCCCGGTCGATGACATTGTCGTGGATGAAGAGAACAAAATTGTCACCACGCCCGCGTACATGCTGGCGCAGAATATCGCGCAAGCGGCTGAGGGTATTGAAAAACTGGTAGCCCGGGTACTGGTGCTGACGGAATGAGCCGACAGTCTTCCGCAGGAAAATGGGTGAAATACCTTCTTTTGCGCATCGTACTCGTGCTGGCGGTGTTCTGGGGAGGCGGACTGGCCGTGTTCAGCATTTTGCCAGTACCGTTTTCAGCCGTTATGGTTGAGCGTCAGCTCAGCGCGTGGTTCTCCGGTGATTTTGGCTATGTCGCGCATTCTGACTGGGTGAGTACGGACGAGATCTCACCGTGGATGGGGCTGGCAGTCATCGCGGCGGAAGATCAGAAGTTCCCGGAGCACTGGGGGTTCGATGTGGCCGCGATTGAAAAGGCGCTTGCCCATAACGAACGCCATGAAAATCGCGTGCGCGGTGCGTCTACCCTGTCGCAACAGACGGCAAAAAATCTGTTCCTGTCGGATGGCCGAAGCTGGGTGCGAAAAGGGCTGGAAGCGGGGCTGACGCTTGGAATGGAAACAGTCTGGAGCAAAAAGCGCATTCTGACCGTCTATCTCAATATTGCCGAGTTTGGGGAGGGGGTATTTGGTGTCGAAGCTGCATCACAACGCTATTTTAATAAACCTGCCAGCAGGCTAAGCATGTCGGAGGCCGCGCTGTTAGCCGCTGTACTGCCTAATCCTCTTCGCTTTAAGGCCAGTGCCCCATCAGGCTACGTGCGAAGCCGTCAGGCATGGATCATGCGTCAGATGCGACAGCTGGGTGGAGAGGGGTTTATGCAGCGTAATCATCTGATGTAGGGCGGGTAAGCGCAGCGCCACCCGCCAGAATGGCAGACCTAATCTTCGTCAAACCCGGCATTAAACAGCGCAATCACCGCCGCCAGCGCTTCCTCTTCCTGAGGGCCGGTGGCCTCGACCTCAATCTGGCGCCCTTTGGCAGAATCCAGCATCAGCAGGGCGATAACGCTGTTCGCTTCCGCTTCGGTGCCTTCATCATTGCGCAACAGAACTTCTGCATCAAAACCCTGCATCAGCTCAAACAGTTTCATCGCCGGGCGTGCGTGCATTCCCAGCTTGTTGGTGATCTCAACGGTTTGTTTTACGGTCATGTTTTACGTTTTTCCAGCGTGCGATGACGGGACTGAACGTTCTTGCCGCGCGAGCGGAAATAGTCGGCCAGCTGTTCGGCAATGTAGACCGAACGATGTTTACCGCCGGTACAGCCAATCGCCACCGTCAGGTAGCTACGATTGTTTGTCTCCAGCATAGGTAACCATAGCTCAAGGTAGCTTCGCGTCTGGTAGATAAAATTGTGAACTTCTGTGTGCCTGTCGAGGAACGCCGCAACGGGTTTATCCAGGCCGGTCATAGGACGCAGTTTAGGATCCCAGTGCGGGTTCGGCAGGAAGCGCACGTCGAAAACATAGTCCGCATCAATCGGAATACCGTGCTTAAAGCCAAAGGATTCGAACACCATCGTCAGTTCGCGCTCGCGTTTGCCCAGCAGGCGGGTACGCAGCATTTCCGCCAGTTCATGAACGGACATCTCTGAGGTATCGACAATCAGGTCGGCGCGTGAACGCAGCGGTTCCAGCAGATCGCTCTCTTCGTCGATGGCGCTTTCCAGCGAGAGATTTTTACTGGAAAGCGGGTGCAAACGCCGGGTATCGCTGTAGCGGCGGATCAGGGTATTGCGATCGGCATCGAGAAACAGCAGCTGAGGCGAGAATGCGTCAGGCAGGTTACTCATTGCCTGCTCGAAGATTTCAGGCGACTCGGGCATGTTACGAACGTCGATACTGACGGCAGCAGAGGTTTGTCTCTCCGCCAGGGTACGCGCCAGATCGGGCAATAACACCACCGGCAGGTTATCTACGCAGTAAAAACCCATGTCTTCCAGCGCGCGCAGGGCAACGGATTTCCCCGACCCTGAACGACCGCTGACAATCATCAGCACCATGTTCCGTTTCTCCTCAGGACAACAGATGTGAAGGCCATCTCCTGGTTACGCGTCATCCTGATTGCCTTCTGCTTCAGTGATAATCTGATAAAGCTCTTCATCACTTTGGGCTGAGCGCAGTCGACGGCAGATGGTTTTATCGGCCAGACGTTTAGCGACCAGCGAAAGCGTGTGTAGATGGGTTTTGGTCTGGTCGGCAGGAACCAGCAGCGCGAAGAGGAGATCGACAGGCTGATTATCAATGGCATCAAAGGCAATTGGCGTTTCCAGTTGCACAAACACACCGACGGCACGCAGGGTGTCCTCTTCCAGCTTGCCGTGCGGGATCGCGATGCCGTTGCCGATACCGGTACTGCCCATCTTTTCACGGGTCAGGATCGCTTCGAACACCACCTGCGGCGGCAGGCCCAGCTGTTTTGCAGCCAGTTCACTGATGATCTCCAGCGCACGTTTTTTGCTCTGGCAGTGAACGGCACTGCGGGTACATTCCTGGTTAAGGACATTGCTCAGTTGAAGAGCGGAATCGTTGTTCATCATAATTTCACCTAAGCGCTAACTGTACAAATGGCCTGTTGTTTTTCACAACAGGCCGTCCTGCACCCGTTAACTGCCCGGACAATTAGTGTTGTTTCAGTTTATCTTTATGTTTATTGAGCTGTCGCGCAAGCTTATCAATCAAGCCGTCGATAGCAGCGTACATGTCTTGCCCTTCCGCACTGGCATGGAGTTCACCCCCGTTTACATGCAGGGTCGCATCCGAGATATGAGTCACTTTCTCCACTTTCAACACAACGTAGACCTGGTTGATCCTTTCGAAATACTGCTCGAGTTTCGCGAACTTAGCGTTCACAAAATCACGTAAGGCCTCAGTAATCTCGACATTGTGTCCTGTGATATTGAGCTGCATAGTGTCTTCCTTATCGGTTGTGTCACACCAGTTGTTTACGCTGGTTTGACGGCGGAATGGATAAAGACTCTCGATACTTCGCAACAGTACGACGTGCCACCATAATACCCTGATCGGACAGCATGGTGGTTAACTTACTGTCACTCAGTGGCTTCGCGGGGTTCTCCGCGGCGATCAACTTCTTCACCAGTGCGCGAATCGCCGTTGACGACGCTTCGCCGCCGCCCTCGGTACTCACGTGGCTGGAGAAGAAATACTTAAGCTCAAAAATACCGCGCGGACTGTGCAGATACTTCTGCGTGGTGACGCGGGAAATGGTTGATTCATGCATCTCGACGGCCTGAGCGATATCCGCCAGTACCATCGGTTTCATATATTCTTCGCCCTGCTCAAAGAATGCTTGCTGCTGTTCGACGATACAGCGGCTCACGCGAAGCAGGGTATCATTTCGGCTCTCCAGACTCTTGATCAACCATCGCGCTTCCTGAAGGTTGCTACGAATATATTGATTATCGGCGTCGTTGCGCGCGCTGGTGCACATGGAGGCGTACTGCTGGTTGATTTGCAGGCGAGGGATGCTGTCAGAGTTCAGTTCAACGACCCAGCGGTCGTTATGTTTTCTGACCAGCACGTCCGGGATCACGTACTCGGGTTCACTCGTCTGGATCGACTGACCAGGCCGCGGATCGAGGGACTGAATCAGATTCACCGCCTCTTTCAGCACCTCTTCTTTGAGGCGCGTAACGCGCATCAGGCTACGAAAGTCGTGGTTAGCGAGAAGATCCAGATGATCGCTGATGATTAAGCGTGCTTCGTCGAGCCATGGCGTCTCTTTGCTGAACTGAGAAAGCTGGATCAGCAGGCAGTCGCGCAGATCTTTCGCTGCCACGCCTACGGGATCGAAACGCTGAATACGTTTCAGAACGGCTTCAATCTCTTCCAGCTCAATCTCTTCATCGCCCATGCTCTCCAGAATGTCGTCCAGCGTGACGGTCAGATAGCCGGTGTCATCAACGGCGTCGACAATGGAGGTGGCAATGGCACGATCGGTATCGGAGAACGGGGTCAGCTCCACCTGCCACATCAGGTAATCCTGCAGCGACTGGGTGGTTTCGCCCTGATAAACCGGCAGCTCATCGTCCTGGTAGTCTGCACGCGTACCGGAAGGGGTGCCGGCGGTATAAATTTCATCCCAGCTGGCATCCAGAGGAAGCTCGTCCGGCATCTCTTTTTGTTCGAGTGCATCTGCGGTATCGAGCGATTCTGTATCCTGGGACTGCTGTGTATCTACCTCATCATGAAGATCGGCTTGCTCCAGCAGGGGATTGCTGTCCAGCGCTTGCTGGAGCTCCTGCTGGAGTTCTAAGGTGGACAGTTGCAACAGACGAATTGCCTGCTGTAACTGCGGCGTCATCGCCAGTTGTTGGCTGAGCCTTAATTGCAAACCTTGCTTCATGTTCAGAGCATTTTTCTCCGGTTCGGCGTTACGTTACCTCTACCCTATCAGAGTCTGAAGTCTTCCCCAAGATAGACGCGCTTAACATGATCGTTTTCGAGGATCTGCTGCGGCGTACCGTGGGCGATCAGATTGCCCTGGCTCACAATGTACGCGCGCTCACAGACGGCAAGCGTTTCACGCACGTTGTGGTCGGTGATCAGCACGCCAAGCCCGCTGTCACGCAGATGCTCAATGATACGTTTAATGTCGATGACGGAGATTGGGTCAACACCGGCAAACGGTTCATCCAGAAGGATAAATTTAGGGTTTGCAGCCAGCGCGCGCGCAATCTCAACACGACGGCGTTCACCGCCGGACAATGCCTGACCCAGGCTGTCGCGCAGGTGCTCGATGTGAAACTCTTCCATCAGCTCGTTGGCGCGATCCTGACGCTGTTCGCTGGTCAGGTCGTCACGAATTTGCAGAACCGCCATCAGGTTATCAAAGACGCTCAGACGGCGGAAAATAGAGGCTTCCTGCGGCAGATAGCCGATGCCACGACGCGCGCGCGCGTGCAGTGGCAGCAGGCTGATGTCTTCATCATCGATGATGATGTTGCCGGCATCACGCGGGACAATGCCAACCACCATGTAGAAGGTGGTGGTTTTACCCGCACCGTTAGGGCCAAGCAGGCCCACAATTTCGCCGGAGTTGACGGTCAGACTGACATCTTCTACGACACGGCGGCCCTTATAGGCCTTCGCGAGATTTTTTGCAGTTAATGTTGCCATAACGAATTAGTTACTCTTCTTCTGTGCCGGGGCCTGACCCTTGCCTTTATCCTGCAGCTGAGACGGAACCAGCACGGTGGTTACGCGTTTGCCTTTCTCGCTGGAGGCCTGCATTTTTTGCTCTTTCACCAGATAGGTGATCTTGTCGCCGGTAATGTTGCTGTCCAGCTGTTCCAGATACGCGTTTCCGGTCAGGATAACCAGGTCTTTCGCCAGCTCATAGTGCATATGCGAGGCGCGGCCTTTCACCGGCTTGCCGTTGTCCTGCATCTGGTAGAAGGTGGCCGGGTTGCCGTAACCATCAATGATCTCTTTGCCCTGCTCGCCACCCGGACGGGTAACGACCACTTTATCGGCGTTAATTTTGATGGTGCCCTGCGTCATCACGACGTTACCCGTGAAGGTGACGACGTTACCCTGCATATCGAGGGACTGAGTGTCAGACTCGATGTGGATCGGCTGGTCGGTATCACCCGTTACAGCAAGCGCGGGGAGACTGGTCGCCAGCATCGCGCTGGCGATAATTACTTTAAGGCTGAGTTTGTTTGTTTTGAATTTCATAGGAGGTTCTAACCTTTTCAATCAGCTCGGCGTTCTTGCTGCGTAAGTTCCCGCGCATTCTTAAACCGCTGGAATTAAATGTTGTGCCATACAGTGTGACCAGATCCTGCGAGGTCACGTCCTGGGTTACCAGGTTGATCTGGGCATTATCGGTCGTAATTTTCCGCAGTTGCGAGTCAGCGGTCAGGGCGTTGACTTCAACGTGGCCATACAGATAAAGCATACGGTCATTTGTCAGTTTGGCCCGATCTGACTTAATTGACCACGTCGGCACTTTGTCTTTATCGAATGTGGTCATGACGGGTTGGGTAAACCACGAAACGCCCTCATCGGAAAAATATTCCACATGCTGGGCAACCAGGCGATAGTTCAGCGCACCTTCCGGGCTATAGACCACGGTGTCGCTGTGATCGCTTTTGTAGGTTGGATCGTTATTGTTGATCACTTCCTTTTGCGTATCGTCGCGATCGGCCAGGTTCACGCCAATCAATACCAGTGCGACAAGCGAAAGCAGAATGATAACCCAACGTCTGGTTTTACTCATATTGATTGCCCTTTGGCCTCATCAAGCTTGCCCTGCGCCAGCAGAAGCAGGTCGCAGACTTCACGTACGGCACCACGGCCACCGTTGATGTGGGTAACGTAATCAGCGCGTGGGAGCAGCAACGGGTGAGCGTCAGCAACCGCAATGCTGAGACCGACTTCAGCCATCACTGGCCAGTCAATCAAATCGTCCCCGACATAGGCCACGTTTTCCGGCGCGATCGCCAGTTTACCCAGTAAATCGTTGAACGCTGCCATTTTATCGGATTGCCCCTGATACAGATGGGTAATCCCTAAGGTTTCACAGCGGTCTTCTACCAGTTTAGCTTTCCGCCCGGTGATGATAGCCACCTCGATACCCGAGGTGAGCGCGCAGCGAATTCCGTAGCCATCGCGGACGTTAAACGCTTTCAGCTCTTCGCCATGATTGCCCATGTAAATCAGGCCATCGGAGAGTACGCCATCGACATCAAGGATGAGCAGACGAATATTTTCCGCCTTTGCCATCATCTGGTTACTAACCGGTCCATAACAGGTTGCAAGGGATGCACCCGCATTACTCATTGTCTTATCCTTCATTACACTACGCCTGCGCGCAGCAGATCATGCATATGTACCACACCCAGCAACTGGTCGCCATCGGCAACCATAACGGAGGTGATATGGCGGGACTGCATCAGGTTCAGCACATCCACGGCCAGCGTACCCGGACGCACGCGAATCCCGCCGGGCGTCATGACATCGGCAATGCCAAGTGTACGGACATCTACACCCATGTCGAACACGCGACGCAGGTCGCCATCGGTGAAGATCCCCTGAATTTTCATCAGGTCGTCACACACGACCGTCATGCCCAGATTCTTGCGGGTGATTTCCAGCAGCGCATCACGCAGGGAGGCCTCTTTACTGACGTGAGGGATCTCATCCCCGGTGTGCATAATGTCGTTTACCCGAAGCAGCAGCTTGCGCCCCAGCGCGCCACCCGGGTGGGAAAGCGCGAAGTCCTCCGGCGTAAAACCACGCGCTTCCAGCAACGCAACGGCAAGTGCATCGCCCATGACCAGGGCCGCGGTGGTACTGGACGTTGGAGCCAGACCGAGAGGACAGGCTTCTTTGGGTACTTTTACGCACAGGTGAATATCGGCTGCACGCGCCATGCTGCTTTCAGGGCGGCTGGTCATGCAAATCAGCGGCACCTGCAGGCGCTTCAGTACCGGGATTAGCGCCAGGATTTCATTGGATTCACCGGAGTTGGACAGCGCGATGACAACATCCTGCGGCGTGACCATCCCCAGGTCGCCGTGTGCGGCTTCTCCCGGGTGGACAAAGAAGGAGGAGGTTCCGGTGCTGGCAAAGGTTGCCGCCATTTTGCGGCCAATATGACCGGATTTGCCCATCCCCATCACTACGACTTTACCGGCACAGTAAAACATCTTCTCACAGGCCAGACTAAAATCCTGATTAATGTACTGATCTAACTGCGCCAGACCTTCACGTTCAATCTCCAGAACGTCTTTGCCTGCTTTCTGAAAGTCAAAACCCGGCTGCAATTCTATTTGCGACATAATGCGTTTCCGTTTACCCAGAGAGAAGAGGCGAGAGCCAGTACAGCATCGCCATCCATACGATAAATCCACCTGTCAGCAGCGCACCTGCGCCTTTGCCGATCTGTCGTTGCCGCCGCCAGCAGAGCAGGGCGAATATCACGCTGACCAACAACATCACTCCGTAATCGCGAGAGAATGCCAGAGGGTTGAAGGGCCCTGGCGTTATCAGGGCCGGCAGACCCATCACAATCGCGATATTAAATATGTTGGAACCGATGATATTACCAATGGCAATGTCATCTTCCCCTTTACGTGCCCCCGCAATGGCGGTGGCCAGCTCCGGCAGGCTGGTGCCGATAGCAATCACCGTCAGGCCAATCGTCAGTTCACTCATGGCGAAAAAGTTCGCCAGCACCGTCGCGTTATCCACGACCATGCGCGTTGCCATCGGCATAATAATCAGCGCGACGCCAAGCCAGAGCAGGGCGACCGGTAGCGTACCTTCGCGCGGGAGCTCGGCGACCTGCTCACGCGTGAGGCTGTCATGACCCAGTTTCTCAGCCTGGCGGGCGATTTTAACACTATACAGCAGCCAAATGACGGCTAGCGCCAGCAGGAAAATGCCGTCGCTGTAGCTCAGTACGCCATCATAAAATACGCAGCCTGCCAGCAGACTTACGATTAACATTAGCGGCAATTCCCGGCGCAGAACATCAGAATGCACGCGAAATGGATGGAGCAGCGCCGCCAGGCCCAGGATCAGTAAGATGTTGACGATGTTAGAGCCAATCGCGGTGCCAATTGCAAGGTCTAACTGACCGTGCAACGATGCCGAGACAGAGACGATGATTTCAGGAAGCGACGTGCCAACACTGACAACGGTCATCCCGATGACAACCGGCGGTACGCCCGTCAGGCGACACAGGATTGATGCAGCAAACACTAAACGGTCAGCACTGTAGACCACCAAAAGTAAACCAATTATTAACAGTGCTGTTGCTAAAAGCATCAAAAGTCCTTTCTTCAGGTATACTTGTCGGTCCATCGCGCGGGAATGACTGGACTGCATACGGTCTGAGGCGTAACGAATTCCTAATTTTGACTTTATGCGCAGGAAAAGTAAAACAAATGCCAGCTTTCGCTAACCTCAATGGCTAATATTCTGTAAAAATGCTGAGTTTAGGGCTGATTCAGGCTGCACGCTTAAACGTGAGCAGGGTAAGAAAGGAACCATAAATGAGCCAAACGATGGCGAATTTAGTCGATGTCCGCGGTGTGAGTTTCTCGCGTAGTAATCGATTGATATTCGATGATATTTCGTTGACCGTACCGCGTGGCAAAATTACCGCCATCATGGGGCCGTCCGGGATCGGTAAAACGACCCTTCTGCGCCTTATTGGTGGGCAGATCCCACCTGACAGCGGTGAAATCCTCTTCGATGGCGAAAACATCCCGGAGATGTCGCGCTCGCGCCTGTATACTGTCCGCAAACGTATGAGTATGCTCTTTCAGTCGGGGGCGCTGTTCACCGACATGAACGTCTTTGATAACGTGGCTTATCCGCTGCGCGAACATACCAGCCTGCCGCCTGAACTGCTGAAAAGCACGGTGATGATGAAGCTTGAAGCTGTCGGTCTGCGGGGGGCTGCAAAACTGATGCCTTCAGAACTGTCTGGCGGGATGGCGCGACGTGCCGCACTGGCGCGAGCCATTGCATTAGAACCCGATTTAATCATGTTCGACGAACCGTTTGTCGGACAGGATCCCATCACGATGGGCGTGCTGGTGAAGCTTATCTCTGAACTGAACAGCGCGCTCGGCGTAACCTGTATTGTGGTGTCTCACGATGTACCGGAAGTGTTGAGCATTGCCGATTACGCCTATATCGTGGCGGACAAAAAGATCGTCGCACACGGCAGCGCCCAGGCGCTTCAGGAAAATTGCGATCCGCGCGTGCGGCAATTCCTCGATGGTATTGCTGACGGACCCGTACCGTTCCGCTACCCGGCGGGCGATTATCGTGACGATTTACTGGGATTAGGGAGTTAAGCCACTCATGCTGTTAAATGCGTTGGCCGCCCTTGGACACCGTGGCATAAAAACCATCAGGACGTTCGGGCGTGCCGGATTAATGTTATTCAACGCGCTGGTTGGCAAGCCGGAGTTTCGCAAGCACGCGCCTCTGCTGGTGCGGCAGCTTTATAATGTCGGTGTGCTGTCGATGCTCATCATCATTGTCTCCGGCCTGTTTATCGGTATGGTGCTGGGGCTACAGGGCTACCTCGTTCTGACCACCTACAGTGCGGAAACCAGCCTCGGGATGCTGGTGGCGCTCTCACTGCTGCGTGAACTGGGGCCGGTTGTGGCGGCGCTGCTGTTCGCCGGTCGTGCAGGGTCAGCACTCACGGCAGAAATTGGCCTGATGCGCGCCACCGAGCAACTCTCCAGCATGGAGATGATGGCGGTCGACCCGCTGCGTCGGGTCATCTCTCCGCGTTTCTGGGCGGGGGTGATCTCGTTACCGCTACTGACTATTCTGTTTGTCGCCGTGGGGATCTGGGGTGGTTCGCTGGTGGGGGTCCACTGGAAAGGCATTGATGCCGGTTTCTTCTGGTCCGCCATGCAGGATGCCATCGATCTGCGAATGGATCTGGTTAACTGCCTGATTAAAAGCGTGGTATTTGCCATTACGGTCACCTGGATCGCCTTGTTCAATGGTTATGATGCCATTCCGACGTCGGCGGGCATTAGCCGTGCAACTACACGTACTGTCGTACATTCGTCGCTGGCCGTACTGGGTCTGGATTTTGTGCTCACCGCACTGATGTTTGGGAATTGAGTTCATGCAAACGAGAAAAAATGAAATTTGGGTCGGCGTGTTTCTGCTGCTGGCGCTGCTGGCCGCACTGTTTATCTGTCTGCGAGCGGCGGATATCACCTCAGTGCGCACCGAGCCGACATACCGTGTCTATGCCACCTTCGATAATATCGGCGGCCTGAAAGCGCGCTCACCGGTGCGTATTGGTGGCGTTGTTATCGGGCGTGTATCAGACATAACGCTTGATGAGAAAACGTATCTGCCGCGCGTTGCGATGGATATCGAAGAGCGTTACAACCACATTCCGGACACCAGCTCCCTGTCAATCCGTACTTCCGGCCTGCTGGGAGAGCAATACCTGGCGCTCAACGTTGGCTTTGAAGACCCTGAGCTTGGAACGACTATCCTTAAAGACGGTAGCGTTATCCAGGATACGAAGTCCGCGATGGTGCTGGAAGATATGATTGGTCAGTTCCTTTACAACAGTAAAGGGGATGATAAAAAGTCTGACGATGCCCCTGCGCAGAGTGAAGACCATACCAACGCTGCGCCGACCCCAGGTGCGACGAATTAATTCAGGAGAAGTCATTCATGTTTAAACGACTGTTAATGGTTGCCATGCTGGTCATTGCTCCCCTGACTGCGGCTCATGCTGCGGATCAAAGCAACCCGTACAAACTGATGGACGAAGCTGCGAAGAAAACCTTCGACCGTCTCAAAAACGAACAGCCAAAAATTCGCGCGAATCCTGATTATCTGCGTGACGTGGTAGACCAGGAACTGCTGCCCTATGTGCAGATCAAATATGCTGGTGCGCTGGTGCTGGGACGTTATTACAAAGATGCGACGCCTGCGCAGCGTGAAGCCTACTTTGCTGCGTTCCGTGAATACCTGAAACAGGCGTATGGTCAGGCGCTGGCGATGTACCACGGCCAGACCTATCAGATTGCTCCCGAGCAGCCGCTGGGTGATGCCACCATTGTGCCTATCCGCGTGACGATCAACGATCCTAACGGCCGTCCACCGGTGCGCCTGGATTTCCAGTGGCGTAAAAACAGCCAGACCGGGCACTGGCAGGCCTATGACATGATTGCCGAAGGGGTAAGCATGATCACCACCAAACAGAACGAGTGGAGTGACCTGCTGCGCACCAAAGGTATTGATGGCCTGACCGCGCAACTGCAGTCTATTGCGCGTCAGAAAATTACTCTGGACGAGAAAAAGTAATGTCGCAGCAACTCAGTTGGTCGCGTGAAGGTGAGACGTTAAAGCTGTCCGGTGAACTTGATCAGGACCTGCTGAACCCACTGTGGGATAAACGCCACGACGCGATGCAGGGCGTGACGCTCATCGACTTAACCGACGTCACGCGGGTGGATACGGCAGGTGTTGCACTGCTCGCCCATCTGGTCGCTGTGGGGAAAAAGCAGGGGACAAGCGTCAGGCTTCATGGCGCGAGCGATAATGTCGTTACCCTTGCCCAACTCTACAATTTGCCTCCGGACGTCCTGCCTCGTTAATATTTTCAGTGCGTTACTTCCGAAAGCCCTGACAGTTTCATCGTCGGGGCTTTTTGCTTGTTTAAGACGACGCCACTTTGCTCTAAGATGTTGGGCTTGTTTTCACTATCAGATGATTAAGAACCCATGGAAAATCATGAAATCCAGACAGTGCTGATGAATGCACTCTCCCTTCAGGAAGCCCACGTCACTGGCGATGGCAGTCACTTCCAGGTTATTGCTGTGGGTGAGATGTTCGACGGTATGAGCCGTGTGAAGAAACAGCAGGCTGTGTACGCGCCGCTGATGGAATATATTGCGGATAACCGCATCCACGCCCTGTCGATTAAAGCGTTCACCCCGCAAGAGTGGGCACGCGATCGCAAACTAAACGGTTTTTGAGCTGAGGGCGACAGGCCCGCAGCACGGTTGAATTTATAAGAGAGCACAAAATGGATAAATTTCGTGTACAGGGGCCAACGCGTCTCCAGGGCGAAGTCACAATTTCTGGCGCGAAAAACGCCGCGCTGCCAATCCTCTTTGCTGCGCTGCTCGCGGAAGAGCCGGTAGAAATTCAGAACGTACCGAAGCTGAAAGATATCGACACCACCATGAAGCTGCTCACCCAGCTGGGCACGAAAGTTGAGCGTAACGGTTCCGTCTGGATCGATGCCAGCAACGTGAACAACTTCTCTGCGCCTTACGATCTGGTGAAAACCATGCGTGCATCCATCTGGGCGCTTGGCCCGCTGGTGGCGCGTTTTGGTCAGGGTCAGGTTTCACTGCCGGGCGGTTGCGCCATCGGTGCGCGTCCGGTTGATCTGCATATCTATGGTCTGGAGAAACTGGGCGCTGAGATCAAGCTGGAAGAAGGTTACGTTAAAGCCTCCGTCAACGGTCGTCTGAAAGGCGCGCACATTGTCATGGACAAAGTGAGCGTGGGCGCAACCGTCACCATCATGTCTGCGGCAACGCTGGCAGAAGGCACGACCATCATCGAAAACGCCGCGCGTGAACCAGAGATTGTGGATACTGCCAACTTCCTCGTGGCGCTGGGGGCGAAGATCTCCGGCCAGGGTACTGACCGTATCACCATCGAAGGCGTTGAGCGTCTGGGCGGCGGTGTGTATCGCGTTCTGCCCGACCGTATCGAAACCGGCACCTTCCTGGTGGCCGCAGCGATCTCTGGCGGTAAGATTGTTTGTCGCAACGCGCAGCCTGATACCCTGGATGCGGTGCTGGCGAAACTGCGTGATGCAGGCGCGGATATCGAAATCGGCGAAGACTGGATCAGCCTCGATATGCACGGTCAGCGTCCAAAAGCGGTCAATGTACGTACGGCGCCGCATCCGGCGTTCCCAACGGACATGCAGGCGCAGTTCACCCTGTTGAACCTGGTTGCCGAAGGGACAGGCTTCATCACAGAGACCATTTTCGAGAACCGCTTTATGCACGTACCGGAACTGATCCGTATGGGTGCGCATGCTGAGATCGAGAGCAATACCGTGATTTGCCACGGCGTGGAGAAACTGTCAGGTGCTCAGGTGATGGCAACCGATCTGCGTGCGTCTGCAAGCCTGGTGCTGGCGGGGTGTATTGCGGAAGGTACTACGGTGGTGGATCGTATTTACCACATCGATCGTGGTTATGAGCGTATCGAAGACAAACTGCGCGCGCTGGGTGCCAATATCGAGCGTGTGAAGGGCGAGTAATCGTTCCGGCAGCCCCCTGCCAGAGATGACCGGGGGGTTGCTGTTCCTGCTAAAAAGCGCGTTATTCCTGTGGTTCTTTCTTTAACTTTCTCTGGCGCATCATGCGCGTTCTGTCGATGAATTCATGGGTAATGGGATCGTGGTAGCGCGAGGGCCAGATCACCCACGGGTGCGTTTCCAGCGCCGTCGCGATAATTAATTCTCCCTTTGGCCAGGGGCGGGTCAGGGCGTTGGCCAGGGTGGAAGAACTCAGACCATGGCGGCGGGACTCTGCTGCCAGTGACGTCCCTCTTTTGCGCAGTGCCGCAATGATATCTGCCGTATGCCAGTCGATAAATTTCGTATCCATAACGCTGTCCTTAAGTGCGGATTCACCTACGCCGTTTCTTCTGAAACGACTGGCTTACTATACCCATTTCAAACTCTTGTTCTAAAAAGTTCGCGTTACTTGAAGGGATATTCAGAATAAGACATGCCTTTATTCATGCGGTCTCTAAACCGATGAATTTACATGAATACGGAATTTACTGGGGTGTTTTAGAACCTCCCCGCGATGGAAACGGGGAGGTGTGAAAGGATTAACGATCGCGTTGAACAGCGATGTGGGCAAGGCCAATAAGGGCATCACGCCACGGGCTGTCTGGAATAACCTGAAGGGCAGCGATGGCTTTATCAGCCTCTTCTTCGGCACGCTGACGCGTCCATTCCAGTGAACCGCAGATCGCCATAGTTTCCAGTACCGGTTCCAGAAGATGGCGACCATTTCCCTGTTCGATCGCCTCACGGATCATTTTCGCCTGGTCTTCAGTTCCGTTGCGCATCGCATGGAGCAGCGGCAGGGTCGGTTTGCCTTCGTTCAGGTCATCGCCCACGTTTTTGCCGAGCGTTTCGCCGTCCGCACTGTAGTCCAGCAAATCATCAATCAGCTGGAAGGCTGTCCCCAGATAGCGACCATAGTCCTGGAGCCCTTTTTCCTGAGCCTCAGAACAGCCAGCCAGAATGCCGGAGCACTGCGCGGCCGCTTCAAACAGGCGCGCTGTTTTGCTGTAGATGACGCGCATGTAGTTTTCTTCAGTAATATCCGGATCGTTGACGTTCATCAGCTGCAGCACTTCGCCTTCAGCGATGACGTTTACGGCTTCTGACATCACTTCCAGCACTTTCAGCGAGCCCAGGCTGGTCATCATCTGGAAGGCGCGGGTATAGATAAAATCCCCGACCAGAACGCTGGCGGCATTACCGAAGGCGGCATTGGCCGTGGCCTTACCGCGACGCATATCGGATTCATCCACAACATCGTCATGCAGAAGCGTCGCTGTGTGAATAAATTCGATCAGTGCGGCGATCGTGACGTGGGCATTTCCCTGATAGCCAACGGCTCTGGCAGCCAGAATGGCAATCATCGGGCGAATGCGTTTACCGCCGCCGCTGACAATGTAATAGCCCAACTGATTGATCAACTGAACGTCAGAGTTGAGTTGCTCCAGGATTGCTGCATTCACACCCGCCATATCTTGCGCGGTTAACTCATTGATTTTTTCTAAATTCATCGCAAAAGCCGGGCTTTTCATCCTGTTGATCCCATCTTCAATGGGGTAACGAAGGGTTTCGGTTTATCAATAGTAGTGCTGATTGTACTGAAAAAACGGCTCAGTTAAACGTTACCGTACGTGTTGTGTTTTTTTTCTTCATGTATTGATGGTAGCACTTGTCAAAGGCTCGCGTTTTGCGTAATATTCGCGCCCTATTGTGAATATTTATAGCGCACTCTGAATCATACGAGGATGTGCGCGGAAGCGGAGTTTATATGTACGCGGTTTTCCAAAGTGGTGGTAAACAACACCGAGTAAGCGAAGGTCAGACCGTTCGCCTGGAAAAGCTGGACATCGCAACTGGCGAATCTGTTGAGTTCGCAGAAGTTCTGATGATCGCAAACGGTGAAGAAGTCAAAATCGGCGTTCCTTTCGTTGATGGCGGCGTTATCAAAGCTGAAGTTGTTGCTCACGGTCGTGGCGAGAAAGTTAAAATCGTTAAGTTTCGTCGTCGTAAACACTACCGTAAGCAGCAGGGCCACCGTCAGTGGTTCACTGATGTGAAAATTACTGGCATCAGCGCCTAAGACCTGAGGAGAGATTTAAATGGCACATAAAAAGGCTGGCGGCTCCACACGTAACGGTCGCGATTCAGAAGCTAAACGCCTGGGCGTTAAGCGTTTCGGTGGCGAATCCGTTCTGGCGGGTAGCATCATTGTTCGTCAACGTGGTACCAAATTCCACGCTGGCAACAACGTAGGTTGCGGTCGTGACCACACTCTGTTTGCTAAAGCAGACGGTAAAGTGAAATTTGAAGTTAAAGGCCCGAACAACCGTAAATACATCAGCATCGTTGCTGAGTAAGGTTTTCTCGGTCAGGTAACGGATTAAAGCCCCGCAACGTGTTGCGGGGCTTTTTACATTGGAAACCCGGAAAATTTTCTGTAGGGAAAACGGGCATGAAGCAGCAGGCCGGCATTGGTATTCTTTTGGCGCTCACGACCGCAATGTGCTGGGGTGCGCTGCCAATTGCAATGAAGCAAGTACTGGAAGTGATGGAGCCGCCTACGGTGGTCTTTTATCGCTTTCTGATGGCAAGCATCGGCCTCGGCGCCATTCTGGCTATCAAAGGTAAGCTTCCGCCTTTGCGACTTTTCCGCAAACCGCGCTGGCTGGTGCTGCTGGCTATCGCGACGGGCGGTCTGTTTGGTAACTTCATCCTGTTCAGCTCTTCTCTGCAGTATCTTAGCCCTACAGCGTCACAGGTGATTGGTCAGCTTTCACCTGTGGGCATGATGGTCGCCAGCGTGTTTATCCTCAAGGAGAAGATGCGTGGGACGCAGATTATCGGGGCGAGCATGTTGCTGTGTGGTCTGGTGATGTTCTTTAACACCAGCCTGATCGAAATTTTTACCCGCCTGACGGATTACACCTGGGGTGTGATTTTTGGTGTGGGAGCAGCTACGGTCTGGGTAATCTATGGCGTCGCGCAAAAGGTGTTATTGCGGCGCCTGGCCTCACAGCAGATCCTTTTTTTGCTGTACACTTTATGTACAGTTGCATTATTGCCGTTAGCAAAGCCGGGTGTCATTACCCAGCTGAGCGACTGGCAGCTGGCGTGCCTCATTTTTTGTGGGCTTAACACGCTGGTTGGTTATGGCGCGCTTGCTGAAGCAATGGCGCGCTGGCAGGCAGCACAGGTTAGCGCATTGATCACGCTGACTCCGCTGTTTACCCTGTTATTTTCAGATTTGTTATCAATGGCCTGGCCCGATGTCTTCGTCAGACCGATGCTCAACCTGTTGGGCTATCTCGGTGCGTTTGTCGTGGTTGCGGGCGCGATGTATTCCGCCATTGGTCATCGTCTTTGGGGACGTTGGCGCAAAAATGAAGCGGTCCCCGCTCAGGCGAATGAGTTACGGAGAGTAAAATGAAGTTTGTTGATGAAGCAACGATCCTGGTTGTGGCTGGTGATGGCGGCAACGGTTGCGTGAGCTTCCGCCGTGAAAAATATATTCCTCGAGGTGGCCCGGATGGCGGCGACGGCGGGGATGGTGGTGATGTGTGGCTGGAGGCGGATGAGAACCTCAACACGCTGATCGACTACCGTTTCGAAAAATCCTTCCGCGCTGAACGTGGTCAGAACGGTCAGAGCCGCGACTGTACCGGTAAACGCGGTAAAGACGTGACCATTAAAGTGCCGGTTGGTACGCGCGTGATTGACCAGGGCACCGGTGAAACCATGGGTGACATGACCAAACACGGTCAGCGCCTGATGGTTGCAAAAGGCGGCTGGCACGGTCTGGGCAATAGTCGCTTCAAATCGTCCGTTAACCGTACTCCGCGTCAGAAAACGATGGGTACGCCGGGCGATAAGCGCGATCTGCAGCTGGAGCTGATGCTCCTGGCAGACGTGGGCATGCTGGGTATGCCAAATGCCGGTAAATCGACCTTTATTCGCGCGGTTTCTGCGGCGAAACCAAAAGTGGCGGACTATCCGTTTACCACGCTGGTACCGAGCCTGGGTGTTGTCCGTATGGATAACGAGAAGAGCTTCGTTGTTGCTGACATCCCGGGTCTGATCGAAGGTGCAGCGGAAGGTGCCGGTCTCGGCATTCGCTTCCTGAAACACCTTGAGCGTTGCCGCGTACTGCTGCACCTCATTGATATCGATCCTATTGATGGTTCCGATCCGGTTGAAAATGCCCGGATCATCATCGGTGAGCTGGAAAAATACAGCGAAAAACTGGCGTCTAAACCGCGCTGGCTGGTCTTCAACAAGATCGACCTGATGGATAAAGCGGAAGCGGAAGCGAAAGCTAAAGCGATTGCTGAAGCGATGGGCTGGGAAGATAAATACTACCTGATCTCCGCGGCAAGCCAGGTTGGCGTGAAAGATCTCTGCTGGGATGTGATGACCTTTATCATCGAAAACCCGGTTGTTCAGGCTGAAGAAGCGAAACAGCCAGAAAAAGTCGAATTCATGTGGGATGACTACCACCGTCAGCAGCTCGAAGAGCTGGAAGCGGAAGAGGAAGACGACTGGGACGATGACTGGGATGAAGACGACGAAGAAGGTGTCGAGTTCATCTACAAGCACTGATATCTGTCTAAAGCCCCCATTCCGGGGGCTTTTTTTATTCCAGCGTTGAGGGGAGCCAGCAGCTTGCTATCAGGCCGCCTTCAGCACCGTTCTCCAGCGCCAGCTTACCGCGGTGGAGTTGCAGGATACGCTGTACGATACTCAGGCCCAGGCCGCTACCGCCGTAGCGCTGATCAAGCCGACGGAACGGCTCGGTGATCGACTGTCGATGTGCTTCATCGATGCCGGGCCCCTGATCGCTCACGCTGACCAGCGTACCTCCCGCAACCTCGGTTAGTGCCACGGTGATTGTTGTGCCTGGTGGACTGTAACGTCCGGCATTTTCCAGCAGGTTACGCAGCATCAGTCGCAAAAGCACCGCGTCACCCTGCACCGTAAGGTTACTTTTGGCCGGCCATATCACCGTATGTTCTTTGGCTTCATGCTCAAGACCAAGGGGCGTTATGATCGTGTCCGTCCAGTTAATGGTCTCATAGTGACCGCTCGCCATCGCCTGTCCGGCACGGGCCAGCATCAGCAGTTGTTCAACGGTATGCATGAGCTGATCGATACGGCTGATTAACGTTGTTGCCTGCGGAGAGCCTGACTGCGCCATTAACTCCAGATGAAGCCGGATCCCGGCCAGTGGCGTTCGCAGTTCGTGGGCGGCGTCTGCGGTGAAGAGACGCTCCTGCTGAATGGTACTGTCCAGCCTGGCGAGTAGCTGGTTGAGAGAGGTGGTAACGGCGCCTATTTCTTCCATGTCGGAATACATAGGCAGCGGCGTTAAGTTATCCGCCGAACGGTTAGCGAGGCTGTCGCGGAGTTTATTCAGAGGCCGGGTTATCCAGGTGACCGCCCAGAATGAAAACAGCAGTGTGAAACTGACCATCACCAGGGAAGGGACCAGAAGAGATGCAATCGCCTCGCGGATCTCTTTTTCGACATGGTTATTGCGGGCTTTTGCAGACAGCGTTTCATTCACCAGAAAGCCAATCTGCTCACGGCTTTCATGCCACAACCAAATCACGCTTATCAGCTGGAAAAATAACAGAATGACCGCCAGCAACACCATTAATCGCCGACGCATGCTGTTCATTTCTGGCTCTCCAGACGATAGCCAACGCCGCGGACGGTTTTTATCCGGTCTTTGCCAAGCTTGCGACGCAGGTTATGGATGTGGACTTCCAGGGTGTTAGAGCCGGGATCGTCCTGCCAGGAGTAAATGTCCTGTTGCAGCGTTTCACGGTGCACCGTTTGCCCGCTGCGCATGATCAGGCGGGTCAGGAGGGCGAACTCTTTTGGGGTCACTTCAACGGGCTGGGACTGACGCAGTACCTGCTGGGTTTGCAGATTGAGCGTGATGTCGCCGTCCGTCAGCAGATTATCGCTGTGCCCCTGATAGCGCCGGATAAGCGCCCGCACGCGGGCCTGAAGTTCTGCGAGCGCAAAGGGCTTCACCAGATAGTCATCTGCGCCAGCATCGAGGCCGGTAATACGATCTTCAATCGCATCGCGTGCCGTCAGGATCAACACCGGGTTAGCGATGCCGCGCCGACGCCATTGGGTGAGCAGCGTCGCGCCGTCTTTGTCCGGCAAACCCAAATCGAGGATCACCAGACTGTACTCGCCGCTCTGGATCAGGGAATCCGCCTCTGCCGCGGTACCGGCACAATCCAGAGCATACCCTTCGTTGGCAAGCCCCAGCGCGAGTCCTTCCTGTAATAACAGATCATCTTCAACTATGAGTAGTTTCATCGCTAGTTATTCTGATAAATGTCTTTATAAAGCCTGCTTTCGAAGCGAACCAGCGGAATACGACGGTTGCGCTGATCGGTCGGTTCGACGGCATAGCCGGAAAGATACTGTACGAAGGCCATGCGTTGTCCGCTGGCGGTCGTGATGAACCCTGCAAGATTGTAAACGCCCTGCAGTGAACCTGTTTTAGCGGATACTTTGCCATCTACGCCGGCCGCGTGAAGCCCGGCGCGATACTGCAGAGAACCGTCATGCCCGGCAAGCGGCAGCATTGAAATAAAGTTTAGCTCAGAGTCATGTTGTGCAATGTACTGAAGCACTTGCATCATGGTTGCCGGTGCGATCAAATTATGACGCGATAATCCGGAACCATCGACAGCAATGGTATTACCCAGATCGATTCCCGCCTGTTGGCGCAGGATCTGGCGCACAGCGTCTGAGCCCGCGCGCCAGGTTCCCGGCACGCCAAAACGCGCGTGGCCGATCATGCGGAACACCGTATCAGCAATCATGTTGTCAGACTTTTTCAGCATAATTCGCAGCAAATCGTGCAGCGGAGGCGACTGTTTGCTGGCGATGACCGTTCCGGGCTGGTTGACCTGCGTCTGGCGGAGCAGCGTACCGGAGTAGCTAATGCCTGCCTGCTTCAGTTCATCCTTCAGAATGGCGCCCGCGTAGCTCGCGCCATCTTGTATTGCAAAGGCCAGCGGCAGGGGATCGGCGCGCTGGGTCAGACAGCCGGTGAGCGTGAAACGGTTAAGATTGCCAGGCACCACGTCCAGTTCGCAATACTGGGCATCCGGGGAGCCTTTGGCCAGCGTACGCACCTGGCTAAACATGGTCACCGGGTAGTAGGATGCCACGCGGATAAACGCTAAATCATCCGGTTTGGGCGCGCTGTAAAGGGAAATTGAAAAGCAGTTGCGGTCAACAATCGCGGCGGCGGGTGGTGCGCTAAAGCATTGCGTCATGTCGTTCCACGGCCAGCCTGGCGCTTTATCATGGCTGGCAAAAATCGAGGTGTCGATCAGCACGTTACCCTCGATTTTCGTCACACCGGATTTTTTCAGCACCGCCACCATATTGCGGATATCCTGGCGCTTAAAGGTCGGATCGCCGCCAAAACGGGCGATAAGATCGCCTTTCAGCACACCGCCTTCAATGTTGCCTTTGCTCTCAAGCGTGGTGGTAAAACGAAAGTCAGGGCCGAGCTGAAGCAGCGCGGCGAGGGCCGTGATCACCTTTTGGGTACTGGCAGGCAGCGCCATCTGTTGACTGTGATAGTCAATCTCTGGCGTCTGCGCCCCGACCTTCTGCACCATCAATGCAAGGTTAGCACCTGCGGGTAGCTGATTAATGTACTCATCAACATTCGCGGCCTGAACGCTGAACGCTATACTGGTAGTCAATCCGATGATAAATCTGGAAAATCGCATAATCTCGCGCTAACAACCCGAAAACAAACCGTCATACTACGGTGCATAGCACTGCAAAGTAAACGATGACCCATAGTGAACTTCGCGGTAAAATGCGTATCAAATTGAAAAATTGCTGCTGACCTGGGGCGTTGCTCCCGGGTCGGTTTTCTTTTTGCTTCTTGCCCGCTTAGGGGGGCAGGAGCAGGGAACACTGCTCCCAACAGGAATGTTTAAGAGGTATAACAAATGCAAGCTATTCCGATGACCTTACGTGGTGCCGAAAAACTGCGCGAAGAGCTGGATTTCCTGAAATCCGTTCGTCGCCCTGAAATTATCGCCGCTATCGCGGATGCGCGTGAGCATGGCGACCTGAAGGAGAACGCTGAATACCACGCGGCGCGTGAGCAGCAGGGCTTCTGTGAAGGACGTATCAAAGATATCGAAGCAAAACTGTCCAATGCGCAGGTTATCGATATCACCAAGATGCCTAACAATGGGCGTGTGATCTTTGGTTCAACCGTGACCGTGCTGAACCTGGACAACGACGAAGAGCAGACCTATCGCATCGTGGGTGATGATGAAGCAGACTTCAAACAGAACCTGATTTCCGTGAACTCTCCGATTGCTCGCGGCCTGATTGGCAAAGAGCAGGATGATGTTGTTACCATTCGCACGCCTGGCGGTGAAGTGGAATACGAAATTATCAAGGTTGAATACCTGTAATTCGCATCTCTGGTAAGATGTTGATACATTGTAAAGAAAAGAAAAAGGCCGCATAGCGGCCTTTTATCAACTCAAGGAGCATGGCATTTTGCTCGCCTGCTGACAGAAATCCCTCGTTTCACACAGAAAATGTGTTCGATTCAGGATATCCTTAGCGTGGCAGCGAGATTTTACGCTCTTTAGATGGGCGGTAGAGCACCAGCGTTTTACCGATGACCTGTACATTACAGGCGCCGGTTTCGCGCACGATGGCTTCCACGATCAGGTTTTTAGTGTCTCTGTCTTCAGAGGCGATTTTCACCTTGATCAGCTCGTGGTGTTCCAGCGCTTGTTCAATCTCGGCAAGCACCCCTTCGGTCAAACCATTGTTGCCAAGCATCACTACAGGCTTGAGCGGATGTGCCAGACCTTTAAGGTGCTGTTTTTGTTTAGTACTCAGATTCATCGTATATTTTTGCTTACGTTGGGATTGAAAACGGTTCATTCTACCGCCATCTCCCTTATATCGCCAAATAGCTGCGTAGAAATTTACGTCACAGGCAAGTAACGATGAACCAGGACGGAAATGTTAAATGACAGGTAAAAAGCGTTCTGCCAGCTCTAGCCGCTGGCTTCAGGAACACTTTAGCGATAAATATGTTCAACAGGCGCAGAAAAAGGGGTTGCGTTCCCGTGCCTGGTTTAAACTTGATGAAATACAGCAAAGTGACAAACTTTTTAAGCCGGGGATGACTGTTGTTGACCTCGGTGCGGCACCTGGCGGATGGTCCCAGTATGCGGTAACGCAGATCGGCGGAACGGGCCGAATCATCGCGTGCGATCTTTTACCAATGGATCCTATCGTCGGTGTCGACTTCCTTCAGGGCGACTTTCGTGATGAATTAGTGCTTAAAGCGTTACTTGATCGTGTAGGTGACAGTAAGGTCCAGGTTGTCATGTCCGATATGGCACCAAATATGTGTGGAACACCGGCGGTGGATATCCCCCGCGCCATGTATCTGGTGGAGCTAGCGTTAGAAATGTGTCGTGATGTACTAGCGCCTGGTGGTAGTTTTGTTGTGAAGGTGTTTCAGGGCGAAGGTTTCGAGGAGTATCTTAAGGAAATTCGCTCCCTGTTTGCGAAGGTCAAAGTTCGTAAGCCGGACTCTTCCCGGGCCCGTTCCCGCGAAGTGTATATTGTAGCGACCGGGCGAAAATGATAACCGGTAGATTTCAGGCGAAAGTTTGAATGAAACTGGATATAGAGTATCCTGACGCTGTTTTTAACACAGTTGTAATATGAGGTTAATCCCTTGAGTGACATGGCGAAAAACCTAATACTCTGGCTGGTCATTGCCGTTGTGCTGATGTCAGTATTCCAGAGCTTTGGGCCCAGCGAGTCGAATGGCCGCAAGGTGGATTATTCTACCTTCCTGCAGGAGGTCAATCAGGACCAGGTTCGCGAAGCGCGTATCAACGGACGTGAGATCAACGTTACCAAGAAAGATAGTAACCGTTACACGACTTACATCCCGGTGAACGATCCTAAGCTGCTTGATAACCTTCTGACCAAAAACGTCAAAGTGGTAGGCGAGCCGCCAGAAGAACCAAGCCTGTTGGCTTCAATCTTCATTTCCTGGTTCCCGATGCTGCTTCTTATCGGCGTCTGGATCTTCTTTATGCGCCAGATGCAGGGCGGCGGTGGCAAAGGTGCCATGTCGTTCGGTAAGAGCAAGGCGCGTATGCTGACGGAAGACCAGATCAAGACTACGTTCGCTGACGTTGCCGGTTGTGACGAAGCGAAAGAAGAAGTCGGTGAACTGGTTGAATACCTGCGTGAGCCGAGCCGTTTCCAGAAACTGGGCGGTAAGATCCCGAAAGGCGTGCTGATGGTCGGCCCTCCGGGTACCGGTAAAACCCTGCTGGCGAAAGCTATCGCAGGTGAAGCGAAGGTACCGTTCTTTACTATTTCAGGTTCTGACTTCGTCGAAATGTTCGTGGGTGTCGGTGCATCTCGTGTGCGTGACATGTTCGAGCAGGCTAAGAAGGCAGCACCATGCATTATCTTCATCGATGAAATCGACGCCGTAGGCCGCCAGCGTGGCGCGGGCCTGGGCGGTGGTCACGATGAACGTGAACAGACCCTGAACCAGATGCTGGTTGAGATGGACGGCTTCGAAGGTAACGAAGGTATTATCGTTATCGCCGCAACTAACCGTCCGGACGTACTTGACCCGGCGCTGCTGCGTCCAGGCCGTTTCGACCGTCAGGTTGTGGTCGGTCTGCCAGATGTTCGTGGTCGTGAACAGATTCTGAAAGTGCACATGCGTCGCGTACCGCTGGCGCCAGATATCGACGCGGCAATTATTGCGCGTGGTACCCCGGGCTTCTCCGGTGCGGATCTGGCTAACCTGGTCAACGAAGCTGCTCTGTTCGCCGCTCGCGGTAACAAGCGCGTGGTGTCCATGGTGGAGTTCGAGAAAGCGAAAGACAAAATCATGATGGGTGCGGAACGTCGCTCCATGGTGATGACGGAAGCGCAGAAAGAGTCCACGGCATATCACGAAGCCGGTCACGCGATTATCGGCCGCCTGGTACCGGAGCACGATCCGGTACACAAAGTGACGATTATTCCGCGCGGTCGTGCGCTGGGTGTGACCTTCTTCCTGCCTGAAGGCGACGCGATCAGCGCCAGCCGTCAGAAACTGGAAAGCCAGATTTCAACCCTGTACGGTGGTCGTCTGGCGGAAGAGATCATCTACGGGCCGGAACATGTTTCTACCGGTGCGTCGAACGACATTAAAGTGGCGACAAACCTGGCACGTAACATGGTCACTCAGTGGGGCTTCTCCGACAAACTCGGTCCGCTGCTTTATGCAGAGGAAGAGGGTGAAGTATTCCTGGGCCGCTCCGTGGCAAAAGCGAAACATATGTCCGATGAGACGGCTCGTATCATCGACCAGGAAGTGAAAGCGCTGATTGAACGTAACTACGGTCGCGCGCGTCAGATCCTGAACGACAATATGGACATCCTGCATTCGATGAAAGATGCGCTCATGAAATATGAGACCATCGATGCACCGCAGATTGACGACCTGATGGCTCGCCGCGAAGTGCGTCCGCCAGCAGGCTGGGAAGACCCAGGTGCTTCCAACAATTCTGACAACAATGGCACCCCGCGTGCGCCGCGTCCGGTCGATGAACCGCGTACGCCGAACCCGGGCAACACCATGTCAGAACAGTTGGGCGACAAGTAAGTCACTGCTGTTGAAGCGTTTGTCTGTATCTCAAACCCTGGAGCTTGCTCCGGGGTTTTTCTTTTTCATTTAACCATATTGATACCAGGGATTTAGCCATGAAACTCTTCGCCCAGGACTCGCATCTCGATCTCTCACATCCTCATGTGATGGGTATCCTGAATGTTACCCCTGACTCCTTCTCTGACGGCGGCACGCACAACACGCTTATCGACGCGGTTAAGCACGCGAATTTAATGATCAACGCAGGTGCTACCATCATTGATGTCGGCGGTGAATCGACGCGCCCAGGGGCAGCGGATGTGTCGGTGGAAGAAGAGCTGGCGCGCGTGGTGCCGGTCGTTGAGGCAATCGCACAACGTTTTGAGGTATGGATCTCCGTCGATACCTCCAAACCAGAAGTGATTCGTGAAGTGGCGAGAGTGGGTGCTCACATTATTAATGATATCCGCTCGCTGACTGAACCCGGTGCAATCGAAGCCGCTGCTGAGACAGGGTTGCCTGTGTGCCTGATGCACATGCAGGGGCAGCCGAAAACCATGCAGGAGGCGCCGAAGTATGA
Source organism: Enterobacter cloacae complex sp. HYC080_NIDB (assembly GCF_056673325.1). Classification (NCBI taxonomy): domain Bacteria; kingdom Pseudomonadati; phylum Pseudomonadota; class Gammaproteobacteria; order Enterobacterales; family Enterobacteriaceae; genus Enterobacter; species Enterobacter cloacae complex sp. HYC080_NIDB. The sequence goes on from NZ_CP114212.1 coordinate 589,331, forward strand.
CGATGTCTTTGCTGATGTGAATCGCTTCTTTATTGAGCATATTGAACGCTGTGAGCGTGCAGGCATCCCAAAAGAGAAATTGCTGCTCGACCCGGGGTTCGGTTTCGGTAAAAATCTCTCCCACAACTATGCACTGCTTGCGCGCTTATCGGAATTCCATCACTTCGGCCTGCCGCTGCTGGTGGGGATGTCGAGAAAATCGATGATTGGCCAATTGCTTAACGTAGGGCCGAGCGAGCGCCTGAGTGGTAGTCTGGCCTGCGCGGTCATTGCGGCGATGCAAGGCGCGCATATTATTCGTGTCCATGACGTCAAAGAAACAGTAGAAGCCATGCGCGTGGTGGAAGCCACACTGGCAGCGAAGGAAAACAAACGCTATGAGTAATCGTAAATATTTTGGGACCGATGGTATCCGTGGGCGTGTCGGCGATGCGCCTATCACGCCTGATTTTGTCCTTAAGCTTGGCTGGGCTGCTGGCAAGGTACTCGCACGTCATGGCTCCCGTAAGATCATTATTGGTAAAGATACCCGTATTTCAGGTTATATGCTGGAATCGGCGCTGGAAGCCGGACTTGCAGCCGCCGGGCTGTCAGCTTCCTTTACTGGCCCAATGCCAACGCCTGCTGTTGCGTATCTGACCCGTACCTTCCGCGCGGAAGCGGGAATTGTGATTTCGGCCTCCCATAACCCGTTCTATGACAACGGCATCAAGTTCTTCTCCATTGATGGCACCAAGTTGCCGGATGAAGTGGAAGAAGCCATTGAAGCCGAAATGGAAAAAGAGATCACCTGCGTGGACTCCGCAGAGCTGGGTAAAGCAAACCGTATCGTCGATGCCGCGGGTCGCTATATTGAGTTTTGCAAAGGCACCTTCCCGAACGAACTGAGCCTTGCCCACCTTAAAATTGTGGTGGACTGCGCCAACGGTGCGACCTACCACATTGCGCCAAACGTATTCCGCGAGCTGGGCGCCAAAGTGATCACCATTGGCTGCGAGCCGGATGGTCTGAACATTAACGAGCAGGTTGGCGCGACGGACGTGCGTGCCCTGCAGGCGCGCGTGCTGGCAGAGAAGGCCGACCTGGGTATTGCGCTGGATGGCGACGGCGATCGCGTGATCATGGTCGACCACGAAGGCAACAAGGTTGATGGCGATCAGATCCTCTACATCATCGCCCGCGAAGGGCTGCGTCAGGGTCAACTGCGCGGTGGTGCCGTCGGCACGCTGATGAGTAACATGGGTCTGGAGCTGGCGCTGAAACAGCTGGGTATCCCGTTTGTTCGCGCGAAAGTGGGTGACCGTTACGTGCTGGAGAAGCTTCAGGAGAAAGGCTGGCGCATTGGCGCAGAAAACTCAGGCCACGTGATCCTGCTCGACAAAACCACCACCGGTGACGGCATCGTGGCTGCGCTTCAGGTCGTCGCAGCGATGGCCCGTAACCATATGAGCCTGCACGATCTCTGCAGCGGCATGAAAATGTTCCCGCAGATCCTGGTGAACGTGCGTTTCACGGCAGGTAAAGGCGATCCGCTGGAAAATGACAATGTGAAAGCGGTAATGGCTGACGTTGAAGCGGCGCTGGGAAGCCGTGGCCGCGTGCTGCTGCGTAAGTCCGGAACTGAACCACTGATTCGCGTTATGGTGGAAGGTGAGGATGAAGCGCAGGTGACTGAATTTGCCCACCGTATTGCTGATGCCGTTAAAGCTGCATAAACTTGCACGCTAACTGTTTAAAAAGGCGACTTTTGTCGCCTTTGTTTTAAGCAATTAATGGCTTTTTGCTGTTTTTTTCCGCAGTTGATACAATGGCTCAAAAATGCCCTTGCGAAGGCCATTCGCTTTGGTTAGTATTCACACCCGCTTCAGTGGGAAACAAAAATCCTGCTAATTGGTCGAAGCATTGGTATGCGGCAAATCCGCAAGGAACAGGTTGATTATGTACGAAGCTCTTTTAGTTATTTTCCTTATTGTAGCCATCGCTCTCGTAGCGCTGATTATGCTGCAGCAAGGTAAAGGCGCTGATATGGGAGCCTCCTTCGGAGCAGGCGCTTCCGGTACGCTGTTCGGTTCAAGTGGTTCTGCGAACTTCATGACCCGTACGACAGCGATTCTGGCTACGCTGTTCTTCATCATCAGTCTGGTGCTGGGCAATATCAACAGCAACAAGACCAGTAAAGGAAGCGAGTGGGAAAACCTGAGCGCGCCAGCGAAAACTGAGCAGACTCAGCCAGCTGCACCGGCGAAGCCAACCAGCGATATCCCGCAGTAAGTATTCCGTACCGAGGTGGTGGAATTGGTAGACACGCTACCTTGAGGTGGTAGTGCCCTAACGGGCTTGTGGGTTCGAGTCCCATCCTCGGTACCAATATTCCAGAAGAAAGACGTCGAAAGACGTCTTTTTTTTCGTCTGTACTTTTTGTTTTCGTAGGCCCGGTAAGCGCAGCGCCACCGGGCAAAATGGCGGGTGGCGCTGCGCTTACCCGCCCTACAAAAGGGCATAAAAAAGGCACCCTAAGAGTGCCTTCTGCATTTCTGAATAGCGATTACTTCTTATCGCTGTGCTCCAGGTTTTCCACCTGCGGCAGGCCGTTACCGGAGCTTGCGGAGAGCAGACCATTCTCAACATAGTTGAACAGCTTTTCACGGGTATCGGTGATGTCCAGGTTACGCATGGTCAGCTGACCAATACGGTCATCTGGCGAGAACACCGACTCACCTTTCTCCATGGTCAGACGCTCTGCTTTATAGGTCAGGTTGTCAGACACGGTGTTCAGGATGGAGTAGTCGTTACCGCGACGCAGTTCCAGAGTGACCTCACCGGTAATGGCACTCGCCACCCAGCGCTGCAGCGCATCACGCAGCATCAGCGCCTGCGGATCGAACCAGCGACCCTGATACAGCAGTTTACCCAGCTGACGACCATGAGAGTGATATTGCTCAATGGTGTCTTCGTTGTGGATCCCGGTCAGCAGACGCTCATAAGCGATATGCAGCAGCGCCATCCCCGGTGCTTCATAAATGCCACGGCTTTTCGCTTCGATAATACGGTTCTCAATCTGGTCGCTCATGCCCAGACCGTGACGGCCGCCAATGCGGTTCGCTTCCAGCATCAGCTCTACGTCGTCAGAGAAGGTTTTACCGTTCAGGGCAACCGGATGACCACGCTCGAAACGTACGGTCACCTCTTCTGCCGCGATCTTCACGTTCTCATCCCAGAATTTCACGCCCATGATTGGGTTAACGATCTTCACGCTGGAGTTCAGGAATTCCAGGTCCTTCGCTTCGTGCGTCGCACCCAGCATGTTGGAGTCGGTGGAGTAGGCTTTCTCAACGGACATCTTGTAGTCAAAGCCGCAGGCAATCATAAACTCGGACATTTCATGACGGCCACCCAGCTCGTCGATGAAGTCGGTATCCAGCCAGGGTTTGTAGATCTGCAGCTCGGCGTTGGTCAGCAGGCCATAACGATAGAAACGTTCGATATCGTTACCTTTATAGGTGCTGCCGTCACCCCAGATGTTCACGCCATCTTCTTTCATCGCGGCAACCAGCATCGTGCCGGTAACGGCGCGACCCAGTGGAGTGGTGTTGAAATAGGTCAGACCGCCGGTGGTGTTATGGAACGCACCACACTGAATAGCCGCAATACCTTCTGCGACGAGTTGCTTACGGCAGTCAATCAGGCGCGCGTTTTCTGCGCCATACTCTTTCGCGCGACGAGGAATAGCATCGTAGTCGTCCTCATCCGGCTGACCCAGGTTCGCAGTATATGCATACGGAACCGCTCCCTTCTGGCGCATCCACAGCAGTGCAGCGCTGGTATCCAGGCCGCCTGAGAAAGCGATGCCAATACGTTGTCCTACCGGAAGATGCTTGAGAATCGTCGTCATAGAATAAAACCCTGCTTGATTGACTGATTAGAGACCGCTTTCGCTCTCTTGTGCATTTTTATGCAAAATAAGTGAGTATTCATTTAATCATCTTTTATCGAATACCGGAAGAGACTCGTGCGTTTTTTGTAAAAAATTTGGTCTGTTTCGTCTGATGGAAGTTGGGTTGACAGGTGGGGTCAACTATCAATATACTAAACGCCGATTTTACGTCCCGTCTTCGGTACCAAATCCCAGCATTATTTGCAAATTCTGTCCAAAACGCGTAGAATTTGCCACGTTTCAGGCGCGGGGTGGAGCAGCCTGGTAGCTCGTCGGGCTCATAACCCGAAGGTCGTCGGTTCAAATCCGGCCCCCGCAACCACTTTCCCATAAAGTTCTTTTTCAAATATACTGTGAAGACTCAGAGCCTTCGTAGCTGGATTTGAAAAAATTCTTTCGGAGAGTGCTCCAGGCCACAGTTGTGGCTATAGGGTTCAGTTATCTAAAGCCCCGATTTATCGGGGTTTTTTGTTATCTGACTACAGAATAACTGGGCTTTACGCCCTTTTTTTATGTCTTGGGGGTGGGCTTGTCCACATTAGAGCAAAAATTAACAGAGATGATTACTGCACCGGTCGAAGCACTGGGCTACGAACTGGTCGGCATCGAATTCGTTCGCGGCCGTACATCGACGCTGCGCATCTATATTGATAGTGAAGATGGCATCAATGTTGATGATTGTGCTGATGTCAGCCACCAGGTGAGTGCGGTTCTTGATGTTGAAGACCCAATTACCGTTGCGTACAACCTGGAAGTTTCCTCACCTGGCCTCGATCGTCCGATGTTCACGGCCGAGCACTATGTGCGCTTTACCGGTGAAGAAGTGGCTCTCGTTCTGCGTATGGCCGTACAGAACCGCCGTAAATGGCAGGGAATTATCAAAGCCGTTGATGGTGAAATGATCACGGTGACAGTCGAAGGCAAAGATGAAGTGTTCGCGCTGAGTAATATCCAGAAGGCGAACCTGGTTCCCCACTTTTAACAGTCTGGATTGAGGTGAAAAGCCCGCGATGAACAAAGAAATTTTGGCTGTTGTTGAAGCCGTCTCCAACGAGAAATCACTGCCGCGTGAGAAGATTTTCGAAGCGCTGGAAAGTGCACTGGCTACAGCAACCAAGAAAAAATACGAACAAGAGATCGATGTTCGCGTAGAAATCGATCGTAAAAGCGGTGACTTCGATACATTCCGTCGTTGGGTAATTGTTGAAGAAGTGACCCAGCCGACCAAAGAGATCACGCTGGAAGCGGCACGTTTTGAAGACGAAAGTCTGAACGTGGGTGACTACGTTGAAGATCAGATTGAATCTGTCACCTTTGACCGTATCACTACCCAGACCGCGAAACAGGTTATCGTGCAGAAAGTGCGCGAAGCCGAGCGCGCACTGGTGGTTGACCAGTTCCGCGATCAGGAAGGCGAAATCATTACCGGCGTGGTGAAGAAAGTAAACCGCGACAACATCTCTCTGGAGATCAAATCCGAAGGGATGCCGGGTAACGCTGAAGCGGTGATCCTGCGTGAAGACATGCTGCCGCGTGAAAACTTCCGCCCGGGCGACCGTATCCGTGGTGTGCTGTACGCCGTGCGTCCTGAAGCGCGTGGTGCTCAACTGTTCGTGACCCGTTCTAAACCGGAAATGCTGGTTGAACTGTTCCGTATCGAAGTACCGGAAATCGGTGAAGAAGTCATCGAAATCAAAGCGGCGGCTCGCGATCCGGGCTCCCGTGCGAAAATTGCGGTGAAAACGAACGACAAGCGTATCGACCCGGTCGGTGCTTGCGTCGGTATGCGTGGTGCGCGTGTTCAGGCGGTATCTACCGAGCTGGGCGGCGAACGTATTGATATCGTTCTGTGGGATGACAACCCGGCGCAATTCGTGATCAACGCAATGGCTCCGGCAGATGTGGCGTCTATCGTTGTTGACGAAGACAAACACACCATGGATATCGCTGTTGAAGCGGGCAACCTGGCGCAGGCGATTGGCCGTAACGGTCAGAACGTACGTCTGGCGTCACAGCTGAGCGGCTGGGAACTCAACGTAATGACCGTTGACGACCTGCAGGCCAAGCATCAGGCTGAAGCCCATGCGGCGATCGATACCTTCACCAAATACCTCGACATTGACGAAGATTTCGCCACTGTTCTGGTTGAGGAAGGTTTCTCTACGCTGGAAGAACTGGCCTATGTGCCAATGAAAGAGCTGCTGGAAATTGACGGTCTGGATGAACCAACCGTTGAAGCCCTGCGTGAACGCGCTAAAAACGCACTGACCACCCTGGCACTGGCTCAGGAAGAAAGCCTTGGCGATAAGAAGCCGGCTGATGACCTGCTGAATCTGGAAGGTCTTGATCGTGCGATTGCGTTCAAGCTGGCTGCCCGTGGTGTTTGTACGCTGGAAGATCTCGCTGAGCAAGGCGTTGATGACCTGGCTGATATCGAAGGTTTAACCGACGAGAAAGCCGGCGAACTCATCATGGCCGCACGTAATATTTGCTGGTTCGGCGACGAAGCGTAATAAACTGTAGCAGGAAGGAACAGCATGACTGATGTAACTGTAAAATCGCTGGCTGCTGAGATTCAGACCTCCGTGGACCGCCTGGTACAGCAATTTGCTGATGCAGGGATCCCGAAGTCCGCTGATGACTCGGTGACCGCGCAAGAAAAACAAACCTTGTTAACGCACCTGAACCGTGAGCACGGTTCTACGCCTGACAAGTTAACGCTGCAGCGCAAAACGCGCAGCACGTTGAATATTCCTGGTACCGGTGGCAAAAGTAAATCGGTACAAATTGAAGTCCGCAAGACGCGCACCTTTGTAAAACGTGATCCGCAAGAGGCAGAACGCCTTGCCGCGGAAGAGCAGGCACAGCGTGAAGCGGAAGAACAAGCTCAGCGTGAGGCGGAAGCTGCCGCCAAACGCGAGGCAGAATTAAAAGCTGAACGTGAGGCCGCAGAAAAAGCGAAACGCGACGCCAGTGATAAAGTGAAGCGTGACGCTGCGGAAAAAGACAAAGTGAGCAATCAACAGACAGACGAAATGACCAAAACTGCCCAGGCTGAAAAAGCCCGTCGTGAAAATGAAGCTGCCGAACTGAAGCGTAAAGCCGAAGAAGAAGCACGCCGCAAGCTCGAAGAAGAAGCTCGCCGCGTCGCTGAAGAAGCACGCCGTATGGCAGAAGAAAACGAGAAGAACGGTGTGAATACCGTTGAACCGACTGAAGACACCAGCGACTACCACGTCACCACTTCTCAGCACGCACGTCAGGCTGAAGATGACAACGACCGTGAAGTAGAAGGCGGCCGTGGCCGTGGTCGTAATGCAAAAGCTGCGCGTCCTGCGAAGAAAGGTAACAAGCACGCTGAATCCAAAGCCGATCGTGAAGAAGCACGCGCTGCTGTTCGCGGTGGTAAAGGTGGCAAGCGTAAAGGTTCCGCTCTGCAGCAGAGCTTCCAGAAGCCCGCTCAGGCTGTTAACCGTGACGTCGTGATCGGCGAAACCATCACCGTTGGCGAACTGGCGAACAAGATGGCGGTTAAAGGCTCTCAGGTCATCAAAGCGATGATGAAGCTGGGCGCAATGGCGACCATCAACCAGGTTATCGACCAGGAAACCGCGCAGCTGGTTGCCGAAGAGATGGGCCACAAAGTTATCCTGCGTCGTGAAAACGAGCTGGAAGAAGCCGTAATGAGCGACCGTGATACTGGCGCTGCGGCTGAACCGCGTGCACCGGTTGTGACCATTATGGGTCACGTTGACCACGGTAAAACCTCTCTGCTTGACTACATTCGTTCTACGAAAGTTGCCTCTGGCGAAGCGGGTGGTATTACCCAGCACATCGGTGCTTACCACGTAGAAACCGACAACGGTATGATTACCTTCTTGGATACCCCAGGCCACGCAGCGTTTACGTCTATGCGTGCTCGTGGTGCTCAGGCAACGGATATCGTTGTGCTGGTTGTTGCTGCAGACGACGGCGTAATGCCGCAAACCATCGAAGCTATCCAGCACGCGAAAGCGGCGCAGGTGCCTCTGGTTGTTGCAGTCAACAAAATCGATAAGCCAGAAGCCGATCTGGACCGTGTTAAAAACGAACTGTCTCAGTATGGCGTTATGCCGGAAGAGTGGGGCGGTGAAGCACAGTTCATCCCAGTATCTGCTAAAGCGGGTACCGGTATTGACGACCTTCTGAACGCTATCCTGCTGCAGGCTGAAGTTCTGGAGCTGAAAGCCGTGCGTAAAGGTATGGCGAGCGGTGCGGTGATCGAATCCTTCCTGGATAAAGGTCGTGGCCCGGTTGCAACCGTTCTGGTTCGTGAAGGTACCCTGCTTAAGGGCGATATCGTTCTGTGTGGCTTCGAATACGGTCGTGTTCGTGCGATGCGTAACGAACTGGGTCAGGAAGTGCTGGAAGCGGGTCCGTCCATTCCAGTTGAAATCCTCGGTCTGTCCGGTGTGCCGGCTGCCGGTGACGAAGTGACCGTCGTGCGTGACGAGAAGAAAGCGCGTGAAGTGGCACTGTATCGTCAGGGCAAATTCCGTGAAGTTAAACTGGCTCGTCAGCAGAAATCTAAACTCGAGAACATGTTTGCTAACATGACCGAGGGTGAAGTTCACGAAGTGAACGTTGTGCTGAAAGCTGACGTTCAGGGTTCTGTGGAAGCGATCTCCGACTCCTTGCTGAAACTGTCTACCGACGAAGTGAAAGTGAAGATCATCGGTTCTGGCGTAGGTGGTATCACCGAAACCGACGCGACCCTGGCTGCTGCGTCCAACGCCATCCTGGTGGGCTTCAACGTGCGTGCTGATGCTTCTGCTCGCCGCGTGATCGAAGCGGAAAGCCTGGATCTGCGCTACTACTCCGTCATCTATAACCTGATCGACGAAGTGAAAGCGGCGATGAGCGGCATGCTGTCTCCTGAGCTGAAACAGCAGATCATCGGTCTGGCTGAAGTGCGTGACGTGTTCAAATCACCGAAATTCGGTGCGATCGCGGGCTGTATGGTTACCGAAGGTACCATCAAGCGTCACAACCCAATCCGCGTACTGCGTGACAACGTGGTTATCTACGAAGGTGAGCTGGAATCTCTGCGCCGCTTCAAAGATGACGTTAACGAAGTCCGTAACGGCATGGAATGTGGTATCGGTGTGAAGAACTACAACGACGTACGCGTTGGCGATATGATCGAAGTGTTCGAAATCATCGAGATCCAACGCAGCATCGATTAATTGAGATCGTAGGCCGGGTTAGCGAAGCGCCATCCGGCAATTATTTCAAAAGGGGCTTAAGCCCCTTTTTTGTCTGGAGAATTTATTATGGCGAAAGAATTTGGTCGCCCACAGCGCGTGGCGCAGGAAATGCAAAAAGAGATCGCGCTTATCCTGCAACGCGAAATTAAAGACCCTCGCATCGGCGTGATGACCACCGTGTCCGGCGTGGAAATGTCCCGTGACCTGGCCTACGCCAAAGTGTTCGTCACCTTCCTGAACGATCAGGACGAAGCGGCCGTGAAGAACGGCATTAAAGCGCTGCAGGAAGCCTCCGGGTTTATCCGCTCTCTGCTCGGCAAAGCGATGCGTCTGCGTATCGTGCCTGAGCTGACCTTCTTCTACGACAACTCGCTGGTAGAAGGTATGCGCATGTCCAATCTGGTGACCAGCGTGGTGAAACATGACGACGAACGTCGTGTTAACCCGACGGACGACAGCAAGGAGGACTAATGAGTCGTCCTCGTCGTCGTGGTCGCGACGTGCATGGCGTGCTGCTGCTGGACAAACCGCAGGGGGCATCCAGCAACGACGTGCTGCAAAAAGTGAAGCGTCTTTATAACGCCAACCGGGCGGGCCACACCGGCGCGCTCGATCCGCTGGCGACCGGTATGCTGCCGATCTGCCTGGGAGAGGCGACAAAGTTTTCCCAGTATCTGCTCGACTCCGATAAGCGTTACCGCGTTATCGCGAAGCTCGGCCAGCGCACGGATACCTCCGACGCGGATGGCCAGGTCGTGGAAGAACGTCCGGTGACCTTCAGTGCTGAACAGCTTGACGCTGCGCTGGAGAGCTTCCGCGGGGACACGATGCAGGTGCCGTCGATGTATTCCGCCCTGAAATACCAGGGCAAGAAACTCTACGAATATGCGCGTCAGGGCATTGACGTTCCGCGCGAAGCTCGTCCGATAACCGTGTATGAGCTGCTCTTTATTCGCCACGAAGGTGATGAGCTGGAGCTGGAAGTGCACTGTTCGAAAGGGACGTACATTCGTACCATCATCGACGACCTCGGTGAAAAACTAGGTTGCGGTGCGCATGTTATCTACCTGCGCCGTCTGGCGGTGAGTAAGTACCCGGTTGAGCGGATGGTGACGCTTGAGCACCTGCGCGAGCTGGTTGAACAGGCGGAAGTACAGGGGATCGCGCCAGCAGCGTTGCTGGATCCCTTGCTGATGCCAATGGACAGTCCGGCAGCGGACTTCCCGGTGGTTAATCTTCCTTTAACATCGTCCGTTTACTTTAAGAACGGCAACCCGGTTCGCACGGCGGAAGCTCCGCTGGAAGGGCTGGTGCGTGTGACCGAAGGTGACGACGGTAAGTTTATCGGCATGGGCGAAATGGATGGCGAAGGGCGCGTTGCGCCGCGTCGTCTGGTCGTCGAATATCCGGTCGACGCGTGACGGTGATAACGCCTCATCTTGCGATAAGCAGGGGAGACGAGTAGAATATTGCCGCTTAACGCCTGGTAAATTGTTTAACAATCTGCGAGGCGTACATGGGGTCGCTGAATTAGAGATCGGCACCCTTACATTCTTTATACTTTGGAGTTTTAAAATGTCTCTAAGCGTTGAAGCTAAAGCTAAAATCGTTTCTGAGTTTGGTCGTGGTACTAACGACAGCGGTTCTACCGAAGTTCAGGTTGCTCTGCTGACTGCACAGATTAACCACCTGCAGGGTCACTTTGCAGAGCACAAAAAAGATCACCACAGCCGTCGTGGTCTGCTGCGTATGGTTTCTCAGCGTCGTAAACTGCTCGACTACCTGAAACGTAAAGATGTTGCACGTTACACCGCGCTGATCGAGCGTCTGGGTCTGCGTCGCTAAGTCTTGCGAGTTTCAGAAAAGGGGGCCTGATGGCCCCTTTTTTCAACCAGACGGCAGCAATTCACTGGAAACTATTGTATTGTTGCTATAAATGATCTTCATTGCAGAGGTTCGCGCGGCTAATGAGAGGCTTCACCCATGGGGGTGTCGGTTGTCATTAGTCGCGAGGATGCGAAGAAGGTCGGGTTAAATCGACAGCACGCCGGTGGTGTGCTGTCATACATTTAAGAAAGGACAGAATTTTGCTGAATCCGATCGTTCGTAAATTCCAGTATGGTCAACATACCGTCACGCTGGAAACCGGCATGATGGCACGTCAGGCTACTGCTGCCGTTATGGTAAGCATGGATGACACCGCGGTGTTCGTCACCGTAGTGGGCCAGAAAAAAGCTAAACCAGGTCAGGACTTCTTCCCGCTGACCGTTAACTACCAGGAGCGTACCTACGCTGCCGGTAAAATCCCTGGTGGTTTCTTCCGTCGTGAAGGCCGTCCAAGCGAAGGCGAAACCCTGATCGCGCGTCTGATTGACCGCCCGGTTCGTCCGCTGTTCCCGGAAGGCTTCGTTAACGAAGTACAGGTTATCGCAACCGTAGTTTCCGTTAACCCACAGGTTAACCCGGACATCGTTGCGATGATCGGTGCATCTGCTGCCCTGTCACTGTCTGGTATTCCATTCAATGGCCCAATCGGTGCCGCGCGCGTGGGTTACATCAATGACCAGTACGTGCTGAACCCAACTCAGGAAGAGCTGAAAGAAAGTAAGCTGGACCTGGTTGTTGCCGGTACTGAAGCGGCGGTTCTGATGGTTGAATCCGAAGCAGAACTGCTGAGCGAAGACCAGATGCTGGGCGCTGTGGTCTTCGGCCACGATCAGCAGCAGATTGTTATCCAGAACATCAACGACCTGGTGAAAGAAGCCGGTAAGCCACGTTGGGACTGGCAGCCAGAAGCAGCAAACGACGCGCTGAACGCACGTGTTGCGGCACTGGCAGAGTCTCGTCTGAGCGACGCGTACCGCATCACCGACAAACAGGAGCGCTATGCTCAGGTTGATGTGATCAAATCTGAAGTGACCGCGACCCTGGTTGCTGAAGACGAAACGCTGGACGCTAACGAAATTGGCGAAATCCTGCACGCTATCGAGAAAAACGTTGTTCGTAGCCGCGTACTGGCCGGCGAGCCGCGTATTGATGGCCGTGAAAAAGACATGATCCGTGGTCTGGATGTGCGTACTGGCGTACTGCCACGTACTCACGGTTCCGCACTGTTTACCCGTGGTGAAACGCAGGCCCTGGTCACCGCGACCCTGGGTACCGCTCGTGACGCACAGATCATCGACGAACTGATGGGCGAGCGCACTGACAACTTCCTGTTCCACTACAACTTCCCTCCGTACTCCGTAGGGGAAACCGGCATGGTTGGCTCGCCGAAGCGTCGTGAAATTGGTCACGGTCGTCTGGCGAAGCGCGGCGTGCTGGCCGTGATGCCAGAAGCTGACAAATTCCCGTACACCGTTCGTGTGGTGTCTGAAATCACCGAATCTAACGGTTCTTCTTCCATGGCTTCCGTATGTGGTGCTTCTCTGGCACTGATGGATGCAGGCGTGCCGATCAAAGCCGCTGTTGCGGGTATCGCAATGGGCCTGGTGAAAGAAGGCGACAACTTCGTTGTTCTGTCTGACATTCTGGGTGACGAAGATCACCTCGGCGATATGGACTTCAAAGTGGCGGGTTCCCGCGACGGTATCTCTGCACTGCAGATGGATATCAAAATTGAAGGTATCACCAAAGAGATCATGCAGGTTGCTCTGAACCAGGCTAAAGGTGCGCGTCTGCACATCCTGGGCGTGATGGAACAGGCGATTAACGCGCCGCGTGGCGACATTTCTCAGTTCGCTCCACGTATCCACACCATCAAGATCAATCCAGACAAGATCAAAGATGTTATCGGTAAGGGCGGTTCCGTAATCCGTGCGCTGACCGAAGAGACGGGCACCACCATCGAAATCGAAGATGACGGTACTGTGAAGATCGCAGCAACCGACGGCGAGAAAGCGAAATTCGCTATCCGTCGTATCGAAGAGATCACCGCTGAAATCGAAGTGGGCCGTATCTACAACGGTAAAGTGACCCGTATCGTTGACTTTGGCGCGTTCGTTGCCATCGGTGGCGGTAAAGAAGGTCTGGTTCACATCTCTCAGATCGCTGACAAGCGCGTTGAGAAAGTGACCGATTACCTGCAGATGGGTCAGGAAGTACCGGTTAAAGTTCTGGAAGTTGACCGCCAGGGCCGTATCCGTCTGAGCATTAAAGAAGCAACCGAGCAGTCTCAGCCTGCTGCGGCGCCGGAAATTCCGGCTGCTGAACAGCAAGGCGAGTAAGGTTGCCATTTGCCCTCCGCATTGCGGAGGGCCTGGTATCAGGCAGGACGCCTTGTTAAGCCGCCGGGGGACAGGACGTTCATCCAATAGTTGTCTTCGGGAGTGGGAAATGAAGCCTTTTTTGCGCTGGTGTTTCGTTGCGACAGCTTTAACGCTGGCAGGATGCAGCAACTCTGCCTGGCGTAAGAGCGAAGTCCTCGCAGTGCCATTGCAACCGACTTTGCAGCAGGAAGTGATTCTGGCACGCATGGAACAAATTCTTGCCAGTCGGGCTTTAACCGATGACGAACGCGCACAGCTTTTATATGAGCGCGGAGTGTTGTATGATAGTCTCGGTCTGAGGGCATTAGCGCGAAATGATTTTTCACAAGCGCTGGCTATCCGACCTGATATGCCTGAAGTATTCAATTACTTAGGCATTTATTTAACGCAGGCAGGCAATTTTGATGCTGCCTATGAAGCGTTTGATTCTGTACTTGAGCTTGATCCAACTTACAACTACGCGCACTTGAATCGCGGTATCGCATTGTACTACGGCGGTCGTGATAAGTTAGCGCAAGATGATCTGCTGGCGTTTTATCAAGACGATCCTAATGATCCTTTCCGTAGCCTGTGGCTTTACATCGTTGAGCAGAAGCTCGATGAGAAGCAGGCAAAAGAGGCCCTGAAACAGCGCTTCGATAAATCGGACAAGGAACAGTGGGGATGGAACATTGTCGAGTTCTACCTGGGCAACATTAGCGAAGCAACGCTGATGGAACGCCTCAAGGCGGACGCAACGGATAACACCTCGCTCGCTGAGCATCTCAGTGAAACCAACTTCTATTTAGGTAAGTACTACCTAAGTCTGGGGGATAAGGACAGCGCTACGGCACTGTTCAAATTAGCGGTTGCTAACAACGTACACAACTTCGTTGAGCACCGTTATGCATTGTTGGAATTATCGCTCTTGGGCCAGGAGCAAGACGACCTGGCAGAATCGGACCAGCAATAGCTGACGACATAAACATCAGCCCGTAATCTTTTGATTGCCATCACCTTAACTGGTGAGGGCGTTGTTGTTCGTCAATACACCTACTTTGAGCCGGTTCACACTTTTCAATGAAAATTGCTAATCATTTTCACGATGAGCTAAGTAGACTGGCCGCCATTAATATCGAGGCACTTGTACTACATGGCTGAATTCGAAACCACTTTTGCAGATCTGGGCCTGAAGGCTCCTATCCTTGAAGCCCTTAACGATCTGGGTTACGAAAAACCATCTCCGATCCAGGCTGAGTGTATCCCACACCTGCTTTCTGGTCGTGACGTGCTGGGCATGGCCCAGACTGGTAGCGGTAAAACTGCAGCGTTCTCGCTGCCGCTGCTGAACAACATCGATCCGGACCTGCGTGCACCGCAGATCCTTGTCCTGGCTCCAACCCGTGAACTGGCTGTTCAGGTTGCTGAAGCCATGACGGAATTCTCTAAACATATGCGCGGCGTAAACGTGGTAGCCCTTTACGGTGGCCAGCGTTATGACGTGCAGTTACGCGCCCTGCGCCAGGGCCCACAGATTGTTGTCGGTACGCCGGGCCGTCTGCTGGATCACCTGAAGCGCGGTACGCTGGATCTCTCTAAACTGAGCGGTCTGGTACTGGACGAAGCAGATGAAATGCTGCGTATGGGCTTCATCGAAGACGTCGAAACCATCATGGCGCAGATCCCAGAAGGTCATCAGACCGCGCTGTTCTCTGCCACCATGCCAGAGGCGATTCGTCGTATCACCAAACGCTTCATGAAAGATCCTCAGGAAGTGCGTATTCAGTCCAGCGTCACCACTCGCCCGGACATCAGCCAGAGCTACTGGTCTGTGTACGGCATGCGCAAAAACGAAGCGCTGGTACGTTTCCTGGAAGCGGAAGATTTTGATGCGGCGATTATCTTCGTGCGTACCAAAAACGCGACCCTGGAAGTGGCTGAAGCGCTGGAGCGTAACGGCTACAACAGCGCAGCACTGAACGGTGACATGAACCAGGCTCTGCGTGAGCAGACGCTGGAGCGCCTGAAAGACGGTCGTCTGGATATCCTGATTGCAACCGACGTGGCAGCACGTGGTCTGGACGTTGAGCGTATCAGCCTGGTTGTTAACTACGACATCCCGATGGATTCCGAGTCTTACGTTCACCGTATCGGCCGTACCGGTCGTGCGGGTCGTGCGGGCCGTGCGCTGCTGTTCGTTGAGAACCGCGAGCGTCGTCTGCTGCGTAACATCGAACGCACCATGAAGCTGACTATTCCAGAAGCTGAACTGCCAAACGCAGAACTGCTGGGCAAACGCCGTCTGGAAAAATTCGCCGCGAAAGTACAGCAGCAGCTGGAAAGCAGCGATCTGGATCAGTACCGTGCACTGCTGTCGCAGATTCAGCCTACGGCTGAAGGCGAAGAGCTGGACATGGAAACCCTGGCTGCGGCACTGCTGAAAATGGCGCAGGGCGAACGTACTCTGATCGTGCCACCTGATGCGCCAATGCGTCCTAAGCGTGAATTCCGTGACCGTGACGATCGCTTTGAACGTCGTGGCGACCGTAACGATCGTAGCCCACGTGGTGACCGTCCAGAGCGTGGTGGTGAAGACCGTCCACGTCGTGAACGCCGTGAAGCGGGCGATATGGAACTGTACCGCATTGAAGTGGGCCGTGATGATGGTGTTGAAGTTCGTCACATCGTTGGCGCTATCGCTAACGAAGGCGACATCAGCAGCCGTTACATCGGTAACATCAAGCTGTTCGCATCCCACTCTACCATCGAGCTGCCAAAAGGTATGCCGGGTGAAGTACTGCAGCACTTTACTCGCACCCGCATCCTGAACAAGCCGATGAACATGCAGCTGCTGGGCGATGCTCAGCCACGTCCTGACCGTGGCGGCGAACGTCGTGGCGGTGGCCGCAGTTTCGGCGGCGAGCGTCGTGAAGGCGGTCGCACAGAAGGTCGCGGTGGTGAAGGTCGTCGTTTCTCCGGCGAGCGCCGCGAAAACCGTGGCCCACGTCGTGAAGAAGGCACCAGCCGTCGTCGTTTCGGTGACGCGTAAGCCTTACGCTTCTGACGTAAAGTAAAATATACAGCCCCGATAAATGCTATCGGGGCTTTTTTTATTCCCTTTGTACTCTTGTACTGGTACAGTGCGTCACACTAAAATGCAGAACCGCATAATTGACTGGAGAAAAGGCTGTATGGCGACACTAACCACCACCCAAACGTCACCTTCGCTGCTTGGCGGCGTGGTGATCATCGGCGGAACCATTATAGGTGCCGGGATGTTTTCCCTGCCTGTGGTCATGTCCGGTGCGTGGTTCTTCTGGTCGCTGGCGGCGCTGGTCTTTACCTGGTTCTGTATGCTCCATTCCGGGCTGATGATCCTTGAGGCGAACCTCAACTACCGCATTGGCTCCAGCTTCGACACCATCACCAAAGATCTGCTGGGCAAGGGCTGGAACCTGGTAAACGGGCTTTCCATCGCGTTTGTGCTCTACATTCTGACCTACGCGTACATTTCCGCGAGCGGCTCGATACTGCACCACACCTTTGCTGAGATGTCGCTAAATGTTCCGGCGCGTCTGGCGGGTCTGTGTTTTGCTCTGGGCGTGGCCTTTATCGTCTGGATGAGTACCAAAGCGGTGAGCCGCATGACGGCGATTGTGTTGGGCGCAAAGGTCATCACCTTCTTCCTGACCTTCGGTAGCCTGCTGGGGCACGTCACGCCCGCCACGCTGTTTAATGTCGCGGAAGTGAATACTTCCTACACCCCGTATCTGCTGATGACGCTGCCGTTCTGTCTGGCATCGTTTGGCTACCACGGTAACGTGCCGAGCCTGATGAAGTACTACGGCAAAGATCCACGCACCATCGTGAAGTGTCTGGTCTACGGTACGCTGCTGGCGCTGGGCCTGTATGTGATTTGGCTGCTTGGTACGATGGGCAACATCCCGCGCCCGGCGTTCATCGATATTGCGCAGAAGGGCGGTAACATTGATGTGCTGGTTCAGGCGTTGAGCGGCGTGCTGAACAGCCGTAGCCTGGATCTGCTGCTGGTGATCTTCTCCAACTTTGCCGTGGCGAGCTCTTTCCTTGGCGTGACGCTGGGTCTGTTTGACTACCTGGCGGATCTGTTTGGCTTTGATGATTCCGCGATGGGGCGTTTCAAAACGGCGCTGCTGACGTTCCTGCCGCCCGTTGCGGGGGGGCTGCTGTGGCCGAACGGTTTCCTGTACGCCATCGGCTATGCGGGTCTGGCGGCAACCATCTGGGCGGCGATTGTGCCGGCGCTGCTGGCGCGTAAATCACGTAAACGCTTCGGTAGCCCTAAATTCCGCGTCTGGGGTGGCAAACCGATGATTGCACTGATCCTGGTGTTTGGGGTGGGTAACGCGGTGGTTCACGTACTGTCGAGCTTTAATCTGTTGCCGGTATACCAGTAAAACGTGCGGCTTGCCCCCTCACCCCGACCCTCTCCCAAAGGGAGAGGGAGCAAAGCAAAAAACTACCCCACCAACTCCTCTTTCACCTGCATCGCCAAATCAAACGAATGCAAACGCGCCTGGTGATCGAAAATCTGGCCGTTAACCATAATCTCATCCGCCTGCGTTTCACGCAGCACCGCTTCCAGACCGTGTCGCACTTTCGCTTTATCCCCCACCAGCGACATGCTCAGCGCCTGCTGCACGCCATACTGCTCAGAGGCAGACCACAGCTGATGCATATTCTCCACTGGCGGTGGAAGTTGCCCGGTCTCACCGCGGCGCAGCTTCACAAACGCCTGCTGCATGGAGGTAAACAGGAATTCAGCATCGCGATTACTGTCGGCGGCAATGATATTAATACACACCATCGCGTACGGTTTCTCCAGACGTTCAGACGGTTTAAAGTTCGTACGATAGAGATGCAGAGCCTGATGCAGCATATCCGGTGCGAAATGCGAGGCAAACGCAAACGGCAGACCCAGCTGCGCGGCAAGCTGCGCGCTATAAAGACTTGAACCCAGCAGCCACACCGGGATCTTCTCGCCGTAGCCCGGCACCGGGCGCACGTGCGGGTTCGGATCGCGCGCGTCAAACCAGTCAACCAGTTCAGCCACATCGCGCGGGAAGTTGTCGATATCGCCGCTCATATGGCGACGCAGGGCGCGCATGGTCGGCTGGTCGCTACCCGGCGCACGACCCAGCCCCAAATCAATACGGCCAGGATAGAGGGTATTCAGCGTGCCAAACTGCTCGGCAATCACCAGCGGGGCGTGGTTCGGCAGCATCACGCCACCGGAGCCCAGATGCAATGTCGTTGTGTTCGCCGCCAGATAACCAATC
This sequence comes from Enterobacter cloacae complex sp. HYC080_NIDB, assembly GCF_056673325.1. Taxonomy (NCBI): domain Bacteria; kingdom Pseudomonadati; phylum Pseudomonadota; class Gammaproteobacteria; order Enterobacterales; family Enterobacteriaceae; genus Enterobacter; species Enterobacter cloacae complex sp. HYC080_NIDB. Next base: position 608,076 of record NZ_CP114212.1, read on the forward strand.
AGGACCGAGGTGGCGGCGCTGGCAATGCCGACCATGTTGTGGTGCTCGGCCAGCCAGTAGCGATGGTAGCCACGCTTTTCAGCCAGTTGAGCCAGATCGAGAGAATGCGAAAAGGCTTCTCTGGCCGAGGAGCCTTGTGGGATCGGCGCCAGGTCCAGCACCGAAAACGGAAGGGTTTTGTCAGTCATAACAGCTCACTTTGTCGACGGTCAATCTTTAATACTGCATTAAAAAATGATAACCGTTGTTAACAAAGTGAGCCTTTTTTAGGCCTGCAGTTCCAGCCCGGCCAGGCGTTTCCAGTAACCATTACAGTCGCTGTTTGCCGTTAGCGGCAGCGGAGCTGCGCCGGTTTCATTTGCGCGGAAGGCATCCAGCATCGCGAACACGCCGGTATCCAGAGGGGATAAACGCACTATGTCCACCAGGCCGTCCATCGACGCCAGTTCGTTGCCCAGGTTATAGACATAGCCGCTCATGGTCTGGATCCCGTTCAGGACAAACACCTGCTGATTTTCCTGGGATAGCACGCTGCGCCCGTTCGGGTACTTGATGCAGCAGGTTTCACACTCGTCTTTCGGGCGATCTTCCGAACGCGCGGTAAAGCAGCGCGCGGAATAAGCCAGCGGAAGATGGCCGTAGCTCAGCACTTCCACTTCAAACTGATTGCGAATGCCGAGATCGTCACACTGCGTCAGCAGGTTTACCAGCCAGTCGCGGGAGAGTTCCACTGGCATACACCAGCGCGTCATTCCCTGTTTGAGCAGCAGGCGCAGCGTGACGGCGTTATAGCAGTTCAATGCATGACCCGCGACGAACGGTAACTTACGTTCGGCGCACATGTTCACCACGCCCAGGTCGCTCGCTTCCAGCAGGAACTCACCGTTTTCAACGTAGTGTTTCAGTTCACCCAGTTCGGACGAGGCTTGCACCAGCGCGAGCGTCGAGAGCACCACCTGTTTACCGCTTCCGGCGAGACTTTTCGCCATCTCCAGCCAGTCGCCCACTTTGGTGGCGCGGCGCTTGCTGCACACGGCTTCACCGAGATAAATCACATCAGCGCTGCTGGTGGCGGCCTGTTGGTAAAAATCTTCCAGCGTCTCTTTTGGCCAGTAGTAGAGCACCGGTCCTAATGAATATTTCATGGTTATCTCACTGCCATTTACGGTGATACGCGCCAAGCGTCGTTTGCGTGCCTTCGGACATAGAACCGAGCGTCTCCATCCAGGCTGCCTGCGGAGCATAGTTTTGCGGGTCCGCCATGCAGCGGTCGATAGCCTGACGCCAGACTTTCGCCACCTGGCTCACATAGGCCGGGCTACGCTGGCGACCTTCAATTTTTACCGAGGCAATATTCGCCGCCAGCAGTTCCGGCAGCAGCTCCAGCGTGTTGAGACTGGTAGGCTCTTCCAGCGCGTGGTAGCGCTCACCGTCAACCAGATATCGGCCTTTGCATAACGTTGGATAACCCGCGTTTTCGCCGTCCTGATAGCGGTCAATCAACACTTCATTCAGGCGTGATTCCAGCCCCTGCGGGGTTTGTTGCCAGCGGACAAAGCGGGCAGGAGAGCAGGCCCCAACGGTATTGGGTGATTCACCGGTTAAATAAGAAGAAAGGTAGCAACGGCCTTCGGCCATGATGCACAGGCTGCCAAAGGCAAAAACTTCCAGTGGCACTGGCGTGACGCGCGCGAGTTGCTTAACCTGATGAATGGAGAGCACGCGGGGCAGCACCACGCGAGCGACGTCAAAGTGTTGATGATAAAAACGCACGGCCTCTTCATTCGTGGCTGATGCCTGAACAGAGACGTGGCGCTCAATATGCGGATAGCGTTCTGCCGCATACTCAAGCATGGCGAGGTCGGCCAGGATTAACGCATCGGCACCCAGCTGTGCGGCCATATCTACCGCGCGCTGCCAGCGGGCATAGCCGTCAGGATGCGCAAAGGTATTAATGGCAATATGCAGTTTGCGGCGGTGCTGGTGAACGAAGTTAACGGCTTCCTGAAGCTTTTTCTCCGTAAAGTTGAGGCCAGCAAAATGGCGGGCGTTGGTATCATCTTTCAGCCCGATATAGACCGCATCGGCCCCATTTTCGATGGCCGCCTTAAGCGCCGGTAGGTTACCGGCAGGGCAGAGCAGCTCCATAAATTATCCTGATGTAGTCGATCGCAAAATTGTTAACGAGCTGGGATTTTAATTAACCCCTGGGCGACAATTTTTGATTTAAGGCAGCTAATGGCGTATTGATGACACCAATAATGAGCGTCACCGGACGACGGTTTGTTGATTTACGCCGCTATGTTGTGCGTCGGATATGGCAAAATAGCGGGACTATTGCTATCAGGGAGTAAAGCTCGTGCTGGATAAACTGCGTTCACGTCTCGTACAATTCGGTCCATCAATGCTGAGCGTGCCGGTGAAACTGGCGCCGTTCGCGCTAAAACGTCAGGTGCTCGAGCAGGTCCTGAGCTGGCAATTCCGCCAGGCGCTGCAGGACGGCGAGCTGGAGTTTCTGGAAGGCCGCTGGCTGAGCATTGAGGTGCGTGACATCGGGCTGCGCTGGTTTACCTCGGTTGAGAATGATCAACTCATTGTGCGTGAGTCCGCCGAGGCGGATGTGAGCTTTAGCGCCAGTGCCAGCGATCTGCTGATGATCGCCGCGCGTAAACAGGACCCGGATACGTTATTCTTCCAGCGCCGTCTGGTCATTGAAGGCGATACGGAGCTGGGTCTGTACGTGAAAAATTTAATGGATGCCATTGAGCTGGAGCAGATGCCGAAAGCGCTGCGCGTGATGCTGATGCAAATGGCAGATTTCGTTGAGGCCGGGCTGAAAACCCCGCCTGACAGTAAACACACTTCAGTAGGTGAGCCATGCTGATTCGAGTCGAAATTGGGATTGATGCACCGGGTATCGATGCGTTGTTACGCCGCGCTTTTGAGAGCGATGCGGAGGCCCAACTGGTCCACGATCTCCGTGAAGACGGCCTGATTACTTTAGGGCTGGTAGCCACCGATGACGAAGGTCAGGTTGTTGGCTATGTTGCCTTCAGCCCGGTAATTGTTCAGGGCGAAGATCTGCAGTGGGTAGGCATGGCACCGCTGGCGGTCGATGAGAACTATCGCGGCCAGGGCCTGGCGCGCCAGCTGGTGTATGAAGGGCTGGACTCGCTGAATGAGTTTGGCTATGCCGCCGTGGTCACGCTGGGCGATCCGGCATTTTATGGCCGCTTAGGCTTCGAGCAGGCCGCGCATTACGATCTGCGCTGCCGCTGGCCGGGTACCGAATCTGCCTTCCAGGTACATCGCCTGGCGGATGATGCCCTGAACGGTGTGAGTGGCCTGGTTGATTACCACGATCACTTCAATCGTTTCTGAGCAGGCTTTCGCGTAGCGCCTCAAATGAGCCGTCTCCGGTAACGAGGCGCTCTTTCTGGCGCTTCGTCAGCTGTTTAATTCGGTATTCCAGCCTGAGCGCCAGCGACCTGTCGCCGACGGCGGCGTAAAAAGCCAGCTGAAGTTCACCTTTCCCCCGCAGCGCTTTTGCCCCTTTCCCCGTTTGATGTTGTAAAAAACGCCGCGCCACATCGGTAGTGATCCCGGTGTAGAGTGCGTTATCAGCGGTTCGGACGAGATAGAGAAACCAGCACACGGTAAACAGATTCAGTATGTTAAGGTGAACGCACCATAGCATGAGAGAGAGCGAAAATGGAAACACTGGCAGCCATTAACCGCTGGCTGGCGAAGCAGCATGTCGTCACCTGGTGCGTCTGTAAAGACGAAGAGATGTGGTGCGCGAACGCCTTTTATTACTACGATCCCGAGCGTGTAGCCTTCTATGTCATGAGCGAAGACAAAACGCGGCATGCGCAAATGACCGGCCAGCAGGCGAAGGTGGCGGGTACGGTAAATGGCCAGCCCAAAACGGTCGCGCTGATCCGTGGCGTGCAGTTCAAAGGAGAGATCCGTCGGCTGGAGGGAGAAGAGAGCGACGCGCGCCGTAAGCACTACACGCGCCGCTTCCCGGTTGCCGCTGCGCTAAAAGCCCCGGTGTGGGAAATCCGCCTCGATGAGCTGAAATTTACCGACAACACGCTGGGCTTTGGCAAGAAGCTTCACTGGCTACGCGCCGAGCAGGCGTAGCGCTTCCCGGTTAAACGCCGGAAGATCGTCCGGGGTCCGGCTGGTGATCAACTGGTCTTTGTCGTTGACCACTTCCTGATCGTAAAACTCAGCCCCCGCATTTTTCAGATCGATAACGATCGGTTTCACCGCCGTCAGCTTACGTCCGCGGACCACGTCGGCGCTGATCAGCAGCTGCGGGCCGTGACAGATAGCAAAGACCGGTTTTCCGGTAGCGACAAAGTCACGTGTGAAAGTGACGAAACGCTCGTCCCCGCGCAGGTAATCCGGTGAATGGCCGCCGGGTAACAGCAGGGCGTCGAAATCAGACGGGCTGACGTTATCGATGGTTTCGTCGATGGTCACGCTGGCTTCGCCCTTATAGCCTTTCACCGTTTTGCCCGCTTCTTTCTCAATGGTAATGACCTCATGTCCCGCCTTGCGGAATGCCTCTGCAGGAGAGGTGAATTCTGAATCTTCAAACTCGTCGGTAATCAAGACTGCGATTTTCTTGCCCATGCTTCCTCCGTTGTTTTGGCTTCAGACTGATTTTTCTCCGCTTGTGGTAAATACTTACCTGTAACAGACTTCTAAGTGTGGTCGACCACGCTGAGTTCGCAAACGGACAATTCTGTAAAGGGGATACGATGAGCCAGGTACTGATTACGGGCGCAACCGGGCTGGTCGGCGGGCATCTGCTGCGGCTGCTGATCCAGGATCGCCATATTAACTATATCGCCGCACCGACGCGTCGCCCGCTGCTGGATATCTCTGGCGTCTTTAACCCACACGACCCGCAGCTCACCGACGCGCTGGCGCAGGTGCAGGACCCGATTGATATCGCCTTTTGCTGCCTCGGTACGACGCGGCGTGAGGCGGGCAGTAAAGAAGCCTTTGTCCATGCGGATTACACCCTAGTGGTGGATACCGCACTGACGGCGAAAAAATTGGGGGCAAAGCATTTTCTGGTGGTCAGTTCGCACGGCGCGAGCACCGGCTCGCCGTTTTTTTACAACCAGGTGAAGGGCAAGATGGAAGAGGCGCTGATTGCCCAGAAGTGGGAATATCTGACCATTGTGCGGCCTTCCATGCTGATGGGGCACCGCGACGAACGGCGCTTTAACGAGTCTGTTTTCGCTCCGCTGTTTCGCATCCTGCCGGGTAACTGGAAGTCCATTGAGGCGCGGGATGTCGCGCAGGCGATGCTGAAAGAGGCGCTGGCACCGTCGCAGGAAGGGGTCAATATCATCCCTTCGGCAAAACTGCGTGAAATCGCGCAGGGCGAGGCGTAAACTTCTCCGGCTTATTCAATAACACTCTCCGGGGAATGGTATGACTGGTCAGTCTTCATCTCAGGCGGCGACACCTGTCCAATGGTGGAAGCCCGCACTCTTCTTTCTCGTGGTCATCATTGGCCTCTGGTATGTGAAATGGCAGCCGTACTATGGCAAGGCCTTCACCGCCGCCGAAACGCACAGCATTGGTAAATCGATACTCGCGCAGGCGGATGCCAGCCCGCTGAAGGCGGCGTGGGACTACGCCATGGTCTACTTCCTGGCTGTCTGGAAAGCTGCGGTATTAGGCGTCTTGTTGGGGTCGCTGATTCAGGTACTTATTCCGCGAAACTGGCTGGTGAAAACCCTCGGGCAGCCACGCTTTCAGGGCACCTTGCTGGGGACGATTTTCTCTCTGCCGGGCATGATGTGTTCATGCTGTGCAGCCCCTGTGGCCGCAGGAATGCGCCGTCAGCGTGTCTCGATGGGCGGTGCGCTGGCGTTCTGGATGGGCAACCCGCTGCTCAACCCAGCAACGCTGGTGTTTATGGGCTTTGTCCTCGGCTGGCATTTTGCGGCTATCCGCCTGGTTGCCGGGCTGCTGACGGTGCTGGTGGTGGCGACGCTGGTGCAAAATCTGGTGAAAGAGAAAGCGCCAGAGCCCGCTTCTGTTGAGCTGGACATCAGCGAGCCGCAGGGCAGTTTCTTTGCCCGCTGGGGTAAAGCGCTGTGGCAACTTTTCTGGAGCACCATTCCGGTTTATATCCTGGCGGTTCTGGTACTCGGCGCGGCGCGCGTCTGGCTGTTCCCGCATGCGGATGGCGCGATTGATAACACGCTGATGTGGGTGATTGCGATGGCCGTTGCTGGCTGCCTGTTTGTGATCCCAACGGCGGCTGAAATTCCGATTGTTCAGACCATGATGCTGGCTGGCATGGGCACCGCGCCCGCGCTGGCGCTGCTTATCACCTTGCCGGCCATTAGTTTGCCGTCGCTTGTCATGCTGCGTAAGTCTTTCCCGGCAAAAGCGCTGTGGCTGACAGCGGGGCTGGTAGCGTTAAGTGGGGTGCTGGTGGGAAGCATTGCGCTTCTGTGAAAAAAAGCCCGGTGGCGCTACGCTTACCGGGCCTACAAAAATCCCTTCAAGTGAGGTTTTTTTATTTGATGTAAGTAAACGCGGTGGTGACGTGCTTCACGCCGCTGACCCGGCTGGCGATATCCGCTGCCGCTTTCCCTTCACGGTCGGTAACCAGACCCAGCAGGAACACTTCACCGTTTTCGGTCGTCACTTTTACGTTTGAGGATTTCACCTGATCTGAACCCAGCAGCTGGGAACGGACTTTTGTGGTGATCCAGGTGTCAGACGACGCCGTACCCAGGCTGATTGGCTGGCCCTGACGGATTTCATTGAAGACTTCCGTAGTGCCCTCAACGCCCATGGCGATCTGTTTCGCGCGACTGGAGAGTTCGGTATTCGGTGACTGACCCGTCAGCAGGACTTTGCCCTGATAAGCCGTCACGTTGATACGCGCTTCTTTCTTAATTTGTTCGTCTTTCGACAGCGCACTGTTGACGCGCAGCTCCAGCGTACCGTCATCCACCTGCGTTCCTACAGAGCGTGGATCGGTCGCCGCTTTGGTGCCTACTGCGGCAGTACCCACGACAGCCGCAGCGATACATCCCTGAAGCAGCAATGCAGACATAAGGACTGCGAGGGTCGATAAAGCCTTCATAAAAACTCCTTAATCATCCTGGTGAGGGAAAAGCGTGTTATCGATCAAATCGCATAAGCAGTTTACCGTGAGCATATGCATCTCCTGAATACGTGCGCTACGGTGAGACGGAATGCGGATTTCCACATCCTGCGGCCCCAGCAGACCCGCCAGTTCACCACCGTCATAGCCGGTTAAGGCGACGATAGTCATGTCACGGGTGACCGCGGCTTCAACGGCTTTGACAATGTCCCGGCTGTTGCCGCGCGTGGAGATGGCCAGCAGCACATCACCGGCATGCCCCAGGGCGCGCACCTGCTTTGCGTAAATTTCGTCATGCAGACGATCATTAGCAATCGCTGTTAAGACCACATTATCGGTATTAAGTGCAATGGCAGGTAAACTCGGGCGTTCGGTTTCAAAACGATTAATCATGCTGGCAGCAAAATGCTGTGCGTTGGCGGCTGAGGTACCGTTGCCACAACAGAGGATTTTGTTGCCATTAAGCAGGGATTGCACCAGCGTCATTGCAGCACGAGAGATCGCGTCCGGAAGGGCTTCCGCCGCGGCAATCTGAGTCTGGATGCTTTCTGTGAAGCACACTTTAATTCTTTCGAGCACGTTATCCCTTTTAAATCGTAATTATGCGTCTTCGCCAAAAGCGTTTTTAAGCCATTCGATCTCATTTCCGGTGAAGGCTATCACATCGAACCGGCAATCCACAGTATCAAAACTCCCATTATGGCGGGCAAGCCACAAGTGGGCAGTCTGTAATAATTTATGTTGTTTGGCGAGCGTCACGCTGGCGGCAGCACCGCCAAAACGGGAAGACTGTCGAAAGCGGACTTCTACAAACACAATCACCTGACCCTCTTTCATGATCAGATCAATTTCGCCGCCACGTCCGCGAACGTTAGCGGCGATAAAATGCAGTCCTTTGCCTTCAAGCCAGCGACGCGCTTTTAACTCCCACGCATCGCCGGTCTCTTTACGGCTTAACTGGCCGGGACGATTTGTCCCTGCTGGTATTTGAGCCATGATAACTTCCTGTTGATCACGCAGTCCTGCGTCGCGGTCAGATCGCCGGTGTTGCCGTTAAGCTCAAAGCCCGGTACCTGACGCATCTGGGTAAAGTGGTTCGCCAGCGCCCATGCATCGACTCCCATGGCATACAGACGCGCCAGTGAGTAGTCGTTACGTACGCTGCTCAGCGCCTGCTGCATCAGCGCCGGGTTGCTGCCCGCGAGCATCGGAATTTCACTGTACTGCAGGCCGTCCATTTCCAGACGGAAATCCGTGCCAGCGGTGCCTTGCGCGCTGCGGGAACTGGCATAGAGTGTTGCGCCGCTCTGGCTGCCGTTACGCATCGCAATCATCGGTTTGATAAAGGCGATCTCTTGCGGTGTGGCAACGATATAAGCCGCATCCACTTTTCCACCGCCGCCGATCTGCGCGTCGGTAGGTGGGGCAGGGATGGTCAGCCCACCAATGGTCACGCCCTGCTGCTGTGGCAGGCTGGCGGTCACCGGGCTGCCGTTAAGCGCGATACCCGCTCCGCCGTTTACGCCCGCGCGCAGTTCTGAGACGGAACCGAATTTCTGCTGCAGCACGATACCGCCGCCCAGCTTCTGCCACTCATCGGCGAAGGCATTCGCTACGCGATCACCCAGCGTACTGCGCGGGATGAGCAACAGTGGAGCCTGTTTACCCTGCTCGTGGATATGACGTGCCGCATCGCGAGCTTCGTCTTCCGGAGAGAGCGCGAAGTAGCAAATATTGGCCCGGTTCTGAACCTGCTCCGGCTGGTTGAGCGCCAGCACGTTTAGCGTGGTATTGCTCTTCATCAGCTCTTCCACGTTGTTTTTCAACAGCGGACCGACAACGATGCTCGCCCCGTCCTGTTGCACCTGAGCCAGTACCTGGTCAAGCGGCTGCGAACTGGTGTCGTAAATTTTCAGTTCGGTGCCAGGGTTAGGGCTGGTGGTCGCCACGGCCTGCGGCTGCGCGGCAGGTGGAGTGGTTGGTTGTGCTGGCTGTTGTTGAGTTTGTTCTGCTGTTGCCTCAGGCGCTGCAGGAGAAGCAGGTGTCTCCACTGGCGCCTGTGTTGCTGGTTCTGCAGCAGGCGGAGGCGTCGTCGGTGCGGTCACCGGGTTTTGCATCGTGCCTTGCGCCGGGGTTTGCGCCGTGGTCAGATCGCTGGTCTCGGCGGCGGAAGGGCTGACAACATCGTTCACGTTGGCCGCCTGTGCTGCCTGCACCGGCACCGCGCTGCCCGTCACCGGCATAGTGCCGTTTTTCGCCGCTTCAAAGCCCTGTTGAATCGTACGGCCAAACACCGCCGCCTGACCATTCAGCGGCAGAAGCAGTGCAATTTTGCTGGTCGATGCTGGCTTAAAGTTCTGCACGTTCACCAGCTGGGTTGGCAGCATTTTGGCGCCCGGGTTTTGCGGGTAGCGAGTCTGCCAGTCGGTAATACCGGCCTTCAGCATCTTAGGGTCGGTGCGGTTGTTAAACCACATCTGTTGGAGATCAAGCCAGCCCTGCAGCACGTTCTCATCCGCGTTGATGACCAGCGCCTTTGCCTGATCCGGGGTCATGGCGGCAAGAGCCTGCCAGGTGGCATCAATATTTTTCTGCTTGTCGGCACCGGCAAGCAGCGGTTCCTGAGCGATAAGCGCGCGGAGCAGCGTCAGGGAAGGACGCCCCTGTTCAGCGGTGATACCCGCCTGCCAGAAGCGTGCCTGCTGGTTTTTATCCAGCGCGCTCAGGTCGATGCTACCCAGGATCTTTTTCGCGCCGTCATACTCTTTCTGCGCGACCTTCAGCTCGGCAGAGAGCAGGCTCTGCTCAAGACGCTGGGTATCGTTAAGATCTTTCGGCAGCTGGCCGAACAGCTCTGCAGCCTGCTGGGTTTTTCCCTCTTTCAGCAGTGCACGAATGGCGAGTAATTGCCAGTTGATCCTGGTATCATTTGAACTCTGCGACATTTGTTGCAGATAAAAGCCAGAATCAGCCTGAGCGGAACCCTCAAGATGGGCGGTGCTCTGGTCAGGTGCCTGGGTGCCGCAGCCTGCAAAGATCAGGGCTGCCAGCAGAAGCGGCACGCTGCGCGTGGCTTTTTTTCGAAGAAACGTTAACGGTACCATACTGTATCCAGTGATTTTTTTTACGCAATGCTCAATATTAAATCGGCAATACGGACGAAACAATGAAACAACACGAAACGGCAGATAATTCTCAAGGCCAGCTTTATATTGTACCTACTCCTATCGGGAATTTGTCTGATATTACCCAACGTGCACTCACTGTATTGCAAGCCGTTGATTTAATTGCGGCTGAGGACACTCGTCATACCGGTTTACTGCTGCAGCATTTCGCGATTAACGCCCGTTTGTTTGCCCTGCACGATCACAATGAGCAACAAAAAGCCGACACGCTGGTGGCGAAGCTCAAGGAGGGGCAGAACATTGCGCTGGTCTCCGACGCGGGAACGCCGCTGATTAACGACCCCGGCTACCATCTGGTGCGTACCTGCCGTGAAGCCGGCATTCGCGTTGTGCCCCTGCCGGGACCGTGCGCCGCGATTGCTGCGTTAAGCGCCGCAGGTCTGCCGTCTGACCGTTTCTGCTATGAAGGTTTTCTGCCCGCCAAATCCAAAGGCCGTCGCGACGTCTTAAAAGACCTGGAAGCGGAACCGCGCACCCTGATTTTCTACGAATCCACCCACCGCCTGCTGGAAAGCCTGGACGATATGGTTACCGTCTGGGGTGAGTCCCGCTACGTCGTGCTGGCGCGCGAGCTGACCAAAACCTGGGAAACCATTCACGGCGCACCGGTGGGTGAACTGCTGGCGTGGGTGAAGGAAGACGAAAACCGCCGCAAAGGTGAGATGGTGCTGATTGTCGAAGGGCATAAAGCAGAAGAGGATGCCTTGCCAGCCGATGCGCTGCGCACGCTGGCATTGCTACAGGCCGAATTGCCGCTTAAAAAAGCGGCTGCGCTGGCGGCGGAAATTCACGGCGTGAAGAAGAATGCCCTGTATAAGTACGCGCTGGAGCAGCAGGGGGAGTAAGCCCCAGCCGTCTTTTTGCCGGGCGGCGGTTGCGCCTTACCCGGCCTACAGATCTGAACACTTTTTATTTTCCTGGCACCGCCTCAAACACCAGCGTTTCCAGCGGTTGTAGCGTAATCACCACGGCGTTTTTGTATTGTCCCGGTACGGTTGCATTACGGCCATATACCGCTCTCAGACTAAACTGCGCTGCCTCTCCTGTCGGGATTTCGAAATCTTTCGCTAAATCCAGATAGTAGGTTTGCGGCTTGTCCGACGGGTTTCGCAAACCAAGAATGGCTTTGTCTTTATTCCATGACGCCCAGCCGTAAACCTGAAGCGCCGTCGGGTCTCCGCCTATCCAGTGGGTATCCACCAGCACGCTGGCGTTTTCCCGCGACCATTTTGCCGCCTGCGCAAGGGTATCCCACTTCGCCTTGTTCAGCATTGAAGGAGTGATATACAGCTCCTGCAGCTGCGTGCCGGTCGCGAAGTAGCTCCAGACCTGATCGGCAAAATCGCTGTCCGTTTGTACTTTCTCTAGCCCGTAATAGGCGTTTTCCGCGCTGACGATCCCGTGGTACATCAGCGAGTTCAGCGGGAACAGCGGGCCTTTGCGCACAATGGAGCGGTACGTTTCGGCATCGCGGTAGGTCATCCACTGCTGTACCGGCGTGCCGGGCCCGTACAGGTTAATGTCATCGCCCTGGCGCCAGATCGAGTCGGCGTAGAACAGCCAGGATGGGCTGGCGTTGGTGCCGGTCGTCAGGTTGATAAACAGATTTGGGTTGGCGCTGCGCATGTTATGTAGCAGAGCGATAGAGGCGTCAAAATCCGAGGCAAACGGGCTGCCCTGGATATGCGCGTTGGCATTACCCATCCCGTCCAGCTTGAATGAGGTAATGCGTTCGTTTTTGATAAGCTTAACGATCTGCTCATTGAAGTTCTTAAAGTAGTTCGGTCCTGACAGGGCCAGCTTCCCGTCGACGGTTTCAAACCCATACTCTTTTGCATGCGAGACGCGAACGTCGCGAGGCTTGTTGTAGCCTCCCCACGGCGAGAGCCACAGTCCGACCGAGCTGTGCAGGCTGTCGGCTTTTTCCCGAACCTTGCCAAAACCGTCGCTGAATGCCGGGCCAAATAGCCAGCGCCCGGTAAGGTCGTCCCAGCCGTCGTCCAGCAGGAAGGCGTCCAGCGCCACGCCGCGTCCGGTAATGAACTCCTTATTCCACTCGTCCATCCGCCCCAGAACATCCTGCTCGGTGTACGGATTGAAAAAGCCGATATCCATCCAGCTGTTGTAGTGCAGATAAGGCTTGTACGGTCGCGGACGCACGGCATCAATAAACTGGTTCACGCTGCGGCGCAGCTGGCTGATTTCCGGGAAGGTGCCGAACCAGGTGGTAAAGCTGACCGGCGACTCTGGCTGGATCGGCGTTTTCAGTTCTACGTTGAGATTGGTGGTCGCTTCATAGGCGTAAGTGTTAACGATGGGCTTGTCCGGCAAAATAAAGAACGAATCAGCAACGATCGGCGAGCTGTTGATCGCCCCGTCAACATAGGGTGCCTGAGACTGCTTTTTCGTCGGGAAGAAGGTAATTTTCGCCACGTCTCGCGGCTGGCTGACTGCGGCAACGGTGTAGTCGATGCTGGAGTATTTTCCCTTCACCAGGTTCAGCTTCACCGTTACGTTAAAGTCCGGATGGGTAAAGTCGACGACAATAGCGTTGTCCTGCTTTTCGACGTGCTTAATGGTGAAATCCGCGGTGTGGATTTTTGTCTCGTCCGGCAGCGTCAGGAAGAACAGCTCCTGCGGCGTGAGCGGATGGTTAGCCTTATTGTCCTTAACCACTACCGTTGAGTTTGCGTCATCAAATGACAGAGCAATATTGTCGTTATTGAGCACGTAGTTGGTGGCCAGAGCACCTTGAGAAACAAACAGGGCCAGCAGCGAGAGAGTGAGCACTTTTTTCATCGGTTAAGATCCTAATCAGAAATGCTTCAGCATTCGGTTGATGGATTGCTCCAGCCAGTAGCGCTGGGTGCCGAAGTTAATCCGCAGGTAGTTTTCGCCGTTTTGCACGTAGTGGCTGCCGTCTTCAATCACGACACCGGCCTGCTGGGCGAAATGTTGGGTCAACTCTGTGGCGCTGCGGTCGTCGGCGCTTACGTCTATCCAGGCCAGATACGACGATTCCGGGTTCATCATCTTCCACGCCGGGAAGTGGGTCTGAATAGCGTCCGCAAGGTAGCGGGCATTGCCTTGCAGATAGTCGTTGAGCGCGTCGAGCCACGGCAGGCCGTGCTGGTAGGCGAGAATAATCCCCCATACGCCAAACATATTGGGTGAGGTAATCGAGTTCTTCTCAAGCTGCTGGCGGAAGCGCTGGCGCAGCGAATCGTCCGGGATCATGGAGTAGGACGTTTTCAGCCCGCCTAGGTTGAAGGCTTTATTTGGCGACGTCAGCACGATCAGGTTGTCCAGTGCGGCACAGCCCGAGGTCAGACAGCTGACGAATGTGCCTTTCAGAATGTGCTCTGCGTGAACCTCATCGACCACCAGAATCGTGCCGTAGCGTTTACAGAGATCGGAGACCTGACGTATCTCATCCGCGCGCCAGATCCTGCCCGAGGGGTTATGCGGCGAGCAGAAGAACCACAGTTTTGGACGGTGGGTTTTGAGCTGATCTTCAACCAGATTAAAATCCAGCTGATAGCGGTTTTCCTTCACGGACAGCGGGTTAGCAAGCACCCGCACGCCCTGGCGCTGTGCCGCCATCGCAAACGGATCGTAGACCGGCGTGTTCATCATCACGCTATCGCCAGGCGTGCAGAACGCCTGGACCGTGTAATGCAGCGTGGAGACGGTGCCGTAGGTCAGGGTGAGCCACGACTTCTCCACCTCAACCTGATGACGCGTGCGCTGGAAGGCCATCACCGCGTCGTAAAATTCGTCGAAGCTCCAGGTATAGCCAAAGGTGCCGTGCTCCACGATGCGCTGGAAGCCTTCAATAACGGCCGGCGGCGAGGTGAAGTCCATGTCTGCGATCCACAGCGGGATAAACCCCTGCGGGACATCACCAAAGCGTGAGCAGACAAACGCATGGTCCCATTTACGGCACTTATCGCTTTTACGCTCGATGATTTTGTCGAAATCAAACACAACAACCCCCTGTTAGATTAAGGCTTCAATGCCGGTTTTGACGCTCTGCACCTGCGGGCCGATGATCACCTGAACGCTGTGAGCATCCAGCACCACCACCGACAGGGCGCCAGCCGCTTTCAGCTCCTGCTGATCGATAAGCCCCATCTCCTTCACGACCAGGCGCAAGCGGGTGATGCAGTTGTCGAGCGACTCGATGTTCTCTTTGCCACCGAGCGCGCGCAGGATAAGCCCGTGATCGTATTTCGATTTTCCACGCGCGCGGGTGTTGGCTTCGACGGCCTGCTGCGCACCCTGCGCGTCCACTTCACGTCCCGGCGTCTTGATATCGTGTTTGAGGATGTACCAGCGGAAGACGAAGAAGTAGATGGCAAACCAGGCGATACCGACCGGGAACAGCAGATACCATTTGGTCGACATCCCCTGCATCACGCCGAAGATCAGCAGATCCAAAATCCCGCCGTCGGTGTTGCCGATGGTGACCCCCAGCAGGGCCATCACCATCAGCGCCAGGCCCGACATCACGATATGGAAGGCGTAAAGCGCGGGGGCGATAAACAGGAACAGAAACTCAATCGGTTCTGAAATACCGGTGACGACGGAAACCAGCACGCCGGAAAGCAGCAGCCCCTTAATTACCGGGCGGTTTTCCGGACGCGCGGTGCGGTAGATGGCGTACGCCACGGCAGGCAGGCCAAAGATAAAGGTCGGCATAAAGCCTTGTGACAGAAACGCGGTAACGTGCGGGCTAAACGGCAGTCCGGCTTTCAGCTCGGCGTAGAAGATATTCAGCGCACCGGCCACTTCATGGCCGTTGACCATCTCAATGCCGCCTGCCGGCGTGAAGCGCACCATCGCCAGCAGGATATGGTGCAGACCAAAGGGTTTAAGCAGCAGCACGCCTACACCGTACAGGAACGGTCCGAAAACGCTGGTGCTCTGAATGATATGGCCAATTCCGGCAATGCCCAGCGCCACGTATTCCCACAACAGCGGGATAAACAGCCCGACCAGCGACAGCGTGAGTGCGGTAATGATGGGCACAAAACGAATGCCGCTAAAGAACGCAAAGGCGTCATGCAGCACCGTGTCCTGAAAACGCTCATGCAGGAAGTAAGTGATTACCCCCACCACGATGCCGCCCAGCACGCCCATCTCCAGGGTCTGGATCCCCAGCACGATCGATTGTCCTACCTGTCTCATGGTGGCGGCGTCGGCAAGCTGGTGGGTGGCGGTCAGGTAGTAGTTGATGCTCATGTTCATCAGCATATAGCCAACGAACCCGGCAAAAGCGCCCACGGCCTTGTTGCGTTTGGCGAGGCCCATCGGGATAGCCATGGCAAACATCAGCGGCAGATAGGTAAAGGCGAAGCTGCCCACCATGGCGATAAAGCCAAAGGTCAGCTGCGTTAACTCGCCGCCCAGAAAGGGAAAGCTTTTAATAGTGGAAGGGCTGGTGATGGAGCTACCGATACCCAGCAGCAACCCCATAAAGGCCAGCAGAGAGACGGGGAACATAAACGTCTTTCCCAGGCTTTGGAAAAATTCCCACGCTTTCGATTTAAACGACTTTTCCTGTGTCATGTAGGGACTCCTCGGATTTTTAGGATAATGGAAGGCGCTGTCCGGCTTAAGGACGCGCCTTCATATTTGCGAGGCTTATAGTTATTTTTTAGGTATTGACGTAATGCGCGATGGGATCAGGCTTCGGCAGGAAGCAGGAGCCGGTTTGCCGAGCCGCAAACGGCGATCTTGCTTCTGACCACCTCTTTCATGGCGTCCATGCCTACCCGCATGTAGAAGCGCGGATCGTTCCCCTGCGGGTTTTCGGCAAACCAGGCTTTAACCGCGTCAGAGAAGGCAATTTTCAGCTCGGTGGCCACGTTGACTTTGCATACGCCCAGCTCGATGGTGCGGCGAACAAACTCATCCGGCACATCGCTCGCGCCGTGCAGCACCAGCGGCACGGTGACCACTTCGCGGATTTCCGCCAGCCGCTGGAAGTCGATTTTCGGACGTTTGGTATACAGGCCGTGTGCGGTGCCGATGGCGACGGCAAGGCTATCAACGCCGGTCAGTTCGACGAAGCGTTTCGCCTCCTGCGGATCGGTGAGGAACGCGCTTTCGGCGTCTACGCTCATGTCATCTTCCACGCCGCCCAGACGGCCCAGCTCGGCTTCGACGCTGCAGTCGTTGAGGTGGCAGAAATCGACCACCGACTTCACCAGTTTCACGTTTTGTTCAAACGGATAGTGGCTGCCGTCGATCATCGCGCTGCGCACGCCCGCGTTGACCTTGCGGCGTATATCATCCAGCGATTCGTGGTGATCGAGATGCAGCGCCAGCGGCATGTTGTAGGTGTGGGAGTACGCGCTGCACAGGGCGTAGATCTCTTCCAGCGCAATATGCTTAAAGGTGCCCGGCGTGCCCGCGAGGATCACCGGCGATCGCATTTCGCTGCACGCTTCAAGGATCGCCTGGATCGTCTCCGCGTTGTGGATGTTGAACGCCGGAACGGCGTAGCCTTTTGCCTGTGCGTCCTGCAGAAGATATTTGGTTGAAATGATACTCATGATCCGATCCTCTTAAGCCTGCCACGGATGAATAACAACGCCCTGCACTACACGGTTGACCGTCCCGCTGGCGGATGGCGTATCGGGCGTATTGCCTACGCTGAGCGACTGGGTGAGTGCAAAGACCTGGGCATACATCAGGAAGCAGAACGCCTGTTCCATATCGATAAACGGACGTGAAGGCGGCAGCAGAATGTGCGGACCCGCTTCAATGACCGGATCGTTTTCAGCGGCGATGGCGACGACGCGCAGGGCCTGGCGATCGCGGCGCAGCTCGGCCAGCAGATCCAGATCGTACTGACGCGTATACGGATGGCTGGAGATAAACACCACCACCAGCGTTTCGCTATCGACCAGCGACTTCGGCCCGTGACGGAAGCCCGTCGGGGAATCGTAAAACGCCGCCAGCTTGCCCGCCGTCAGCTCCAGCACCTTCAGCGCCGATTCGCGCGCCGCGCCCTGCAGGCCGCCGCTTCCCAGATAGACGACGCGTTTCCACGCTTCATTGCCAAAGACGCCGTGGCTGAAATCGCCGAGCGCGGTGAGGATCGCCTGACAGCGATCGGCGACGTCGCGGAAGGTGTGGCTATTGATCGTTTCCGGCGCGAACACCGCCAGACAGCTCGCCATCATGGTGGTAATGCTGCTGGTCATCGCGAACCCGCGATCGTGCGTTTCGGCAGGCATCAGCAGGGCAAAGGCGTTATCGCTGTCGACGGCGTTCTGGTACAGGCTCCCCGCCTCGTTGCAGGTGATCGACAGGTGGTAGCACTCCGGCACGAACTGGTTTGCCAGCTCGACGGCCGCGACGCTTTCCGGGCTGTTGCCGGAGCGGGCAAACGAAATCAGCAGCAGCGGATGCGCAGGGCTGAAGTAGTCCACCGGGTTCGTGACCAGATCGGTTGTCGGCACGGCAGTGAAGTTTTTCCCGGTGTAGCTCGCGAGCCAGGGAGAAACGATATCGCCGATAAAGGCGGATGTGCCCGCGCCGGTCAGGACGATCCGCAGATCCTCCTTGCGCAGCAGCGGCGTCAGGAAACTGTCGATCGAAGCACGCAGTTTATCGATGTTGTTGAGCGAGCGGATCCAGCTGGCAGGCTGCTGGCGGATCTCTTCCTCTGTCCAGGTGCCGGTTGTCGCGGCGGTAGTGGTTTGTGGCATAACTCAGTCCTTAGTCGTGTGAATTCCACATCAGACGCTGGCAATCGTGTCGCTATCTTTCGTTTCGTTTCACTTGTTCACTTAAGCAGTTAAATAAAATCTATAGAAAAGAAATCGAAACTTCAATGAAATAAAAGAAATAAAACGAAAAGTGTGATCGTGAAAGGAAAGGGAAGAGTTAAGGAAAGGAAAAGAAAGGCCTTACGATCGGGTGCCGTAAGGCCAACAGGAGACACAATGAAAGGGCTAAAGGGAGAGAGCCTGTCCCTGAATCCAGATCTGCTGGAGGTGTAAACCCCCGTCCAGCGCAATGATATTGGCGCGTTTACCCGGGGCTAAGGATCCTAGCTGACCGTCAACGCCCAACAGCCGGGCAGGGTGCAGCGAGGCCATATGGATAGCGTCTTCGGCGGTTACGCCCGCATACTCCACCATATTCCTGACCGCGGCATCCAGCGACAGCGTGCTGCCCGCCAGCCCGCCGGAGCCGGTTCGAACCACACCGTTTTGCATCGAGACCTCTTCGCCACAAAGCGTATACCGTCCGTCCGGCATACCTGCCGCCTCCATTGCATCGGTAATCAGCACCACGCGCTCCTGCGCGCAGCAGCAGCATAAGCGCATCGCCCCCGGATGGACGTGGTGCCCGTCGGCAATCAGCTCCAGCCACGCCCGTTTGTCCGTAAGCCCTGCGCCGACCATTCCGGGCTCTCTGTGGTGCAGCCCCGTCATGCCGTTGTAGCAGTGAACCAGCCCGTCGGCACCCGCATCAAACGCGGCAAGTGTTTGCCGGTACGTGGCAGCGCCGTGGCCCAGCATCACGCGTATCCCGCGCTGTTTAAGATGGCGAATCGCCTGCAGCGCGCCGGGTTTTTCTGGCGCGAGCGCCATCACCCGTAGCGTGCCCTGTGAAACGTCAGCCAGCCTGTCCAGCTCGACGATATCCAGCTCCCGGAACAGCTCCGGCGGATGCGCCCCTTTGTTCTGCGGCGTAAAGTACGGTCCTTCCAGATAGCTGCCCAGGATCTGCGCGCCCGAGCCGCCGGACTGACTGCGCCGGGCGATACGCATCAGCGCGGCGTGGATTGCCTTCAGCGGCGCGGTCACGGTGGTGGGCAGAAATGCGCCCACGCCTTCGCGGGCTTTATGCATTGCCAGGGTGTCCAGCACGCCGGGCGCATCATCCATGACGTCCACGCCAGCGCCGCCGTGGACGTGCGTGTCGATATAGGCCGGGCAAAGCAGCTCCGCATCCCGCGTCGTAACGCCCGCCGGGATGGGTTCAATCGCCGCAACCGCACTGCTTTCAATGCGTAGCTGGTGGTCGTCCAGCCAGCCCTGTTCGGTAAGGATCCGTCGCGCGCGCAGCAGCTGGCTCATATCCCTTCCTCTGCAGGGGCTTCCTCATGACAGCGCCCAAGCTCATCCACCAGGCTGGTCAGGCCGCGATGGCCACACGCGAGCGCCTGCAGACGAAACGCTTCGCTACTTAACCCGTCGCGTTCCAGCACCATTTCCAGCAGAAGTTGCAGGTTGGTGCCGGTGATCACTTCCCTTCCCGGCTTTTGCATCGCAAGCGTTGACGCTACGCGAAACGGCGTACCGCCGAGCAGATCGGTAAGAAACACGATATCGTACTGGGGATCCAGTTCAGTTACCGCCTGCTCAAGCTGCGCGGTTAGCCGCGCAGTCGAGGAGGTTTCCGGGAAATCGATGGCGATAAACTGCGGCTGCTCGCCGAGGATCTGCTTCATCGCCTGTTCAAGTCCGCTGGCAAACCCACCGTGACCCGTCAAAATGATGCCTAACATCGCGACCTCTTTGCTTTTACAGGAAGTGACAGAATTTACCGACAACGCCCAGCACCACGGTGATACCAATCAGGCGCAGCGGGCTCCAGCCACGACGCACCAGCCAGAACATGGTCAGGGTATAGACCAGCGGCAGAAATGCGGGCATCAGCTTGTCGATGACGTCGGCTTGCAGTTTGACAACCGCATCCCCGGCTTTGATTTCAAGCGTGGTATTCAGGCGCACATAGGTTGCTACCAGCGCGCCGATCACCGTCATCCCGACGATAGACGCAGCGTGGCCGACCTTTTTGGTGTTGGCTTTAATCAACGGGATCGCGGCAACGCCCATCCGGTAGGCGTAGTGCGCCAGACCAAAGCGCAGGCCGAGGTGCACCACGTTAAACAGCACGATAAAGATCACCGCACCCAGAATCGAACCCTGTAGCGCCAGGCTGGCACCAATACCGCCGCAGATGGGCAGCAGCGTGAGCCAGAACATGGCATCGCCAATGCCGCCGAGCGGCGCGCCCACGGCAATTTTGGTGCTCTGGATGCTGTTCACATCCTGCTTGGAGCGCTCCATCGCCAGAATGATGCCGATAACAAAGGTGACCAGGAACGGATGGGTATTAAAGAACCCCATGTGGCCTTTCATCGCCCGCGCCAGGTCCCGCTTGTTGGTGTGGATCTTTTTCAGCCCAGGCAGTAATCCATACAGCCAGCCGGAGGCCTGCATACGCTCGTAGTTAAACGAGGCCTGTAATAGCATGGAGCGCCATGCGACACGGTTAATGTCCTTTTTCGTCAGTTCGGCACCGATGCTCTGGTCTTCATAGATGTTTTCGTTTACGCCGGTGAGCAGGGTCTCTTCACTTTCAGACACGCCTGGCAGAGTGGTTTGATTAGATGCCATCTTCGAATTCCTCTTTCTGGGCCGTTGACGCAGTCGGTTCAGGTGATTTACGCATCAGGTCGATCAGCGCCATCGCCAGCGCAGCAGCCGCAATCGCCAGCACCGGAAGTTTCAGCCAGGCCGCAGCGACAAAACCGATAATGAAGTAAGGGATGTAGACGTTTTTCATCATGATCTTCAGCAGCACGGCGAAGCCGATGGCTGGCATGATGCCGCCTGCAACACCGAGACCGTCTATCAGACGTTCCGGCAGGACATCAATGGCGGTTTTCGCGTGCTCCGCACCGAAGTAAATTGGCAGAAAAGCGCAGAGAAAGTAGAAGATACCCAGCGCCAGCAGGGCAAGATAGTTAACCCGTTCA
This sequence comes from Enterobacter cloacae complex sp. HYC080_NIDB, assembly GCF_056673325.1. Taxonomy (NCBI): domain Bacteria; kingdom Pseudomonadati; phylum Pseudomonadota; class Gammaproteobacteria; order Enterobacterales; family Enterobacteriaceae; genus Enterobacter; species Enterobacter cloacae complex sp. HYC080_NIDB. Next base: position 629,203 of record NZ_CP114212.1, read on the forward strand.
ATACCGTGCGTGTCCGCATTAGCCGCCATGCGATCGCAACGGGACATGACGCCGGACATCACGGAGAAGAGGAAGGTAATGCCCATTTGTACCGCAACAGCAAACGGTACAGCGACCCCAACGGCGACATCCGGTTTCACGCCTGTGGTAATGGCAAACGTGGTGCCGACAATGGTGCCGATAATCACGTTTGGCGGTTGCGCACCAGCCAGCGGCGCCAGACCCATCCAGACCAGCTCTAACGTGCCGCCGGTCAGAATGCCGGTATGCAGATCGCCCAGAATCAGACCAACCAGTGGCCCCAGTACCACCGGGCGGTGCATGTGTGTTAACCCGTTAAACATATCCAGGCCCGCGATAAAGGCGAGAAGCCCCAGCGCGAAAGCCTGCAACAGACTGATTTCCATTGTGAATCCCTCATAGCAGTTTAAAGAGATCCAAAGCAGCCTCTGTTGGAACGCCCTGAACGATGCATTCCACCCCGGCCGCTTTCAGGCCGTTGAACGCAGTGATATCGTTCGCGTCGACAGATACCGTTTTGGCAATTTGCCGTTTGCCACTGGCGTAATGCATGTTTCCGACGTTAATACGGGTGATGGGCACGCCGCCCTCTACCAGCGTTAAAAAATCGGCGGGTGATTTACAGACCAGCAGAATCTTCTGGCGGTCAGCGGCGCGGTGAATGTTGTCGATAACTTTTTGCAGAGACCAGAAGCGCACGGCGATCCCTTCCGCAAGTACCATTTCCATCAGGTTCTGTTGAACCGGATCGTCTGCAACCTCGTCATTTGCCACCAGAACCAGGTTCGCCCCCGCAAACCCTACCCACTGAACGCCCACCTGTCCGTGGATCAGGCGTTCATCAATGCGGCATAAGACAATGTTTGGCATAGTGTTTTCCTCTTTTTTAATTATGCGTGTTGAGTCGGTACGCCTTCGCAGGCGGCATGGTACTGCTGGAGTATGTCCTGAATGTGGTCAATGATGAGTTCCCGCGGTGTCGACTTGAGAGCGCCCTCGCGAACTTTGCCGTATTGCAACGGCAAATACTGACTGATGAGCGGCAGCGGGATGGGTTCGTCATCCAGGTTGCGGACCAGTCGTTCAAAGGCATCGTCAATCTCGCTGTCTGGCCAGTAATAGCGCACGCGGTCGGAGTAGCTGTAGCCCCGTGCCAGCCGCCGTGCGTTGCCGTCACCGTGATAATGGCTTTGCCAGTACTCGGGGCGATCGAGCATCACGTTTTCCAGTACGTGACGCAGGCCAGAGCTGGCTTTGGCTGGCAGCAGCTCCTCTTCAATGGCGGCCAGTGAGAACAGCGCTTCACGCAGGGCAAAGGTCAGGGCCGGGCCGACTTTTAAGATTGCAAAGTGATCTTTCACCAGCTGGCGCAACGCCTGTGATGTCTGGTAGTCAGTGGAGTGCGCTTCAAATACCAGCGTGTCATAGGTTTCAACCATTTCACTCAGGGCGATGGCTTTTTGCGGTTGATAATCGCAGACGTGGGCGTGGTCGAACTCCACGCCAGGCTGAACCACCAGGCCGATAATGCGTGGCCAGATGTCGTTCAACCCCACTTTCTCAAATGCATGGCGATGCGCTTCAAGCGTGGCGAGCGCCGCCTCAGGCGTGGTGACTTCAAGTTCACTCAGCGTTTCATGTGCACCACCGGGAACCGGCACCTCCGTGCCAATAACGTAGACCAGATCGGCTACACCAAATTTCGCCCGGCAGGTGTCTTCGGCAATTTTGGCCAGACGCGCGGCGCGCTCAGCGACGATGGCATCGGTTAAGGGAACCGGATCGTCCTCGCAGGGCATACTGCAGTCCAGATGGATCTTCTTAAACCCCGCAGTGACGTAGCTTCTGATCAGATCGTCGGCGTTCGCCATCGCCTGTAAAGCCGACAGGTTTTGCCACCGGTTTGGGCCCAGGTGATCGCCGCCGAGGATCAATTGTGACGTCGGAAAACCAAGGAACTCCGCCAGCCTGCTAACGAAACCGTGAAAATCGGCGGGCGTCATGCCGGTGTAGCCGCCAAACTGATCCACCTGGTTTGAGGTCGCTTCGATCAGCAGTGGCGTGCAGCGTAACTGGGCGTAACGAATGGCCGCTTCAAGTACCAGTGGATGTGCGGAACAGACGGCATAAATTCCGTTTGCCTTCCCCCGTTTATGTTGTTCCACCATTTCTGTCAGATGTTTCACTTTCCTCTCCATTTCGGATGGCGTTGGTAGTAATCTTTCGTTTTGTTTCATTTAATCCTGCATTATGGTGATGTAAAAATAAAACGAAAGATAATAGTTTTCCGATCTGTTTCACAAAAGAAACATAATGAAAGGTTTCAGCGTTGAGCTTGTTTGCGTATGTCCCCCAGACAGCGCTTGCATTCCACAAAAAGAAAGGCGTTAATAGGCAAAACGAAATGAAACGAAAGTGTATTGATTAAGGACTTCATATGAATAGCTCCGATTCATCCGCAGAAAAGCGCGTCACCGGTACCAGTGAAAGGCGAGAGCAGATCATTCAGCGGTTGCGGGCGCAGGGAAGCGTGCAGGTTAACGATCTTTCTCATTTATATGGCGTATCGACAGTGACGATCCGTAACGATCTGGCATTCCTGGAAAGGCAGGGCATCGCTGTTCGCGCTTACGGCGGGGCGCTAATTTGTGAAGGTAATGTGCCCGGCATCGAGCCCTCCGTTGAGGATAAAAGTTCGCTCAATACGGCGGTCAAGCGCAGCATCGCTCAGGCCGCCGCCGCGCTGGTGAAGCCGGGCCATCGCATTATTCTCGACTCTGGCACCACGACCTTTGAAATTGCCAGAATGCTGCGCCAGCACACGGATGTCATTGCCATGACCAATGGAATGAATGTGGCGAATGCGTTGCTGGAAGCGGAAGGGGTGGAACTGCTGATGACCGGCGGCCACTTGCGTCGTCAGTCGCAGTCTTTCTATGGCGACCAGGCGGAACAGTCCTTACAGAATTATCACTTTGATTTGCTGTTCCTGGGCGTTGATGCCATCGATCTGGATCGTGGCGTGAGCACGCATAACGAGGATGAAGCGCGTCTGAATCGCAAAATGTGCGAGGTGGCAGAGCGCATTATCGTTGTGACTGATTCCAGCAAGTTCAACCGCTCAAGCCTGCATAAAATCATTGATACGCAAAGGATTGATATGATTATTGTCGATGAGGGCATTCCGGCGGAAAGTCTGGATGGATTGCGTAAAAGCGGGATTGATGTAGTGCTGGTTTCCCCCTCACCCTAACCCACCGGGAGAGGGGACCGTTCGCTGTTTTTTTTGCCCTCTCCCCCGTAGGGAGAGGGCAGGGTGGGAAGTCATCACGTCACTGGTGCCGGGTTAAACACCGCCAGCTGGTTATGTAATCCCCACTGGTCCGAGAACGTTTTCTTGCGCCCGCTTGCCACGTCCAGAATGAAGTGGAATAGCTTCCAGCCCACGTCCTCAATGCTCTCTTCTCCGGTGGCGATGGTTCCCGCGTTGATATCCATTAAGTCGTACCAGCGGTTTGCCAGCTCGGTGCGCGTCGCCATTTTGATCACCGGGACTGCCATCAGGCCATACGGCGTGCCGCGTCCGGTGGTAAAGACCTGTACCGTAATGCCGGATGCCACCTGCTGGGTGCCGCAAACAAAATCGCTGGCAGGCGTTGCCGCGTAGATCAGGCCGCGTTTGGTCGGCCGCTGTCCCGGAGAGAGGACTTCCACAATCGCGCTTTGGCCGGATTTAGCAATTGAACCCAGGGCTTTTTCCACGACGTTCGCCAGGCCCCCTTTTTTGTTTCCCGGAGACGGATTCGCGCTACGGTCGGTTTTACCCATGTCGAGATAGTTATCGTACCAGGCCATCTCCTCAAGCAGGCGCTTGCCCACGTCTTCATTGACGGCGCGCGGCGTCAGTAAATGGATGGCATCACGGACTTCGGTCACTTCAGAGAACATCACCGTCGCACCGCAACGAACAAGCAGATCGGACGCAAAGCCCACCGCCGGGTTGGCCGTCACGCCAGAGAACGCATCGCTGCCGCCGCACTGGGTGCCCACCACCAGGTCGGACACGGGGCAGGTTTCGCGCTGGCGTCGGTTGAGCTTATCCAGGTGACGCTCGGCAACCTGCAGAATATCGTCGACCATAGACCGGAACCCAATGTGGCGTTCGTCCTGCAAGCGTACAATGCTGGCCTCGTCTGCCGGAATGGCTTTGACGTCTTCGGTACCCTGCAGCAGACGCTCAGGCTGGAGTTTTTCGCACCCCAGACCAATCACCATCACCTCGCCGCCAAAATTCGGGTTGAGGGCAATATTATGAATGGTACGGATCGGCACGACCGCCGCTGGCGCGTTGATCGCTACGCCGCAGCCATAGAGATGGTTCAGGCCAACCACGCCATCGACGTTCGGGTATTTCGGCAGCAGATCGCGTTCGATGATTTTCACCACGTAATCCACCACGCCCGCCACGCAGTGTACGCTGGTGGTGAGACCAAGAAGATTTTTGGTACCGACGCTGCCGTCCGGATTGCGATAGCCTTCAAAGGTATAGCCTTCCAGTGGGGGAAGCGGTTCCGGTACGCGGGTGGCAAGTGGCAGGGTGTTCAGCGGTGGCGCTTTTGGCAGCTCAACCAGCGACTCCTCAATCCAGCTTCCCTGCGGAATTGCGCGAACGGCATAGCCGATGACTTCACCGTAACGCACGATCTCCCCATGGGCAGGAATATCGACCAGTGCGACCTTATGCCCCTGGGGAATATGTTCAATTAACTTCAGTCCGTCCGGGAAGCGTGTTCCCGCTTTTAAGCCATTGTCATTGACAATAATCGCCACGTTATCCGTATCGTGAACTTTTATATAAAACGCCGTCGGCGATGCCTCTCTAATTTCAATATCGGCCATTATTCACATTTCTCCGGCAAAGTGTCAGATAGTAAATTTAACCCGTTGGATAATCGTTTTATTCTCGAGGAAATAAAGAATGTCAGCAGAAGACCGGTAAAAATGTGATCGCGATCGCGTCAGGCTGACTAATCCCTGATTCTGTGCATTAGCGCCCACAGCGTTGTGCATATGCTCAAAATGGCGTTGAAATGAGGCGCAATACTTGAGCATAAAAACAATGTGCTGTTGTGAAGTGACGATTATACTGAAGGACGATTTTATATTGCCAACATTCAGTCAGAGAAATAAATATAAAAACAGTGTGTTTCGCAATAAATAATCCCGGCTCAAACTGCGGAATTAAAAAGGTATAAGTGATGAATAACAATATCTTCCCGAATACGTTTAAAGCGGCCCTTGCGGCGCACCAGATCCAGATTGGCTGTTGGTCTGCGCTGGCAAACCCAATAAGTACTGAAGTGCTGGGCCTTGCTGGTTTTGACTGGCTGGTGCTCGACGGCGAACATGCGCCAAATGATATCAGCACCTTTATTCCGCAACTGATGGCCCTGAAAGGCAGCGCCAGCGCCCCGGTGGTGCGAGTGCCAACCAATGACCCGGTGATCGTCAAACGTTTGCTGGATATCGGGTTCTACAATTTCCTCATCCCGTTTGTGGAAACCCAGGAACAAGCGGCGCTGGCCGTGGCGTCAACGCGCTACCCGCCGGAAGGGATCCGCGGCGTCTCCGTCTCACACCGCGCCAACATGTTCGGCACCGTGCCGGACTACTTCGCGCAGTCCAATAGCAACATCACTGTTCTGGTGCAGATTGAGAGCCAGCAGGGGGTTGATAACCTCGACGCTATTGCAGCCACAAACGGTGTGGACGGTATCTTTGTCGGCCCAAGCGATCTGGCTGCCGCCTTTGGCCACCTGGGCAATGCCAGCCACCCTGACGTGCAGCGTGCGATCCAGCACATATTTGCTCGCGCCAAAGCACACGGTAAACCGAGCGGCATACTGGCGCCGGTTGAAGCCGACGCCCGACGTTATCTGGAGTGGGGAGCCACCTTTGTTGCCGTCGGCAGCGATCTCGGGGTGTTCCGCTCAGCGACGCAGAAATTAGCGGACGCTTTTAAAAAATAACCATCATTGAGGAAACAGTTATGACGCTGAAAGTGGGTTTTATTGGCCTGGGGATCATGGGTAAACCAATGAGTAAGAACCTCATCAAAGCGGGTTACTCACTGGTGATCTCCGATCATAATCCGCAATCTGTGGCCGAGGTGATGGCGGCTGGCGCAGAAACAGCCTCCACCGCCAAAGCGATTGCTGAGCAGTGCGATGTCATCATTACCATGCTGCCAAACTCCCCGCATGTTAAAGAGGTCGCGCTGGGGGAGAACGGCATCATTGAGGGCGCAAAGCCCGGCCTGGTGCTGATTGATATGAGCTCTATCGCACCGCTTGCAAGTCGTGAAATCAGCGAGGCGCTAAAAGCGAAGGGCGTGGATATGCTGGACGCGCCGGTCAGCGGCGGTGAGCCGAAAGCGATCGACGGCACGCTGTCGGTGATGGTCGGCGGGGATAAAGCTATTTTCGATAAATACTATGACCTGATGAAAGCGATGGCAGGCTCCGTGGTGCATACGGGTGAAATTGGCGCGGGCAACGTGACCAAGCTGGCGAACCAGGTCATTGTGGCGCTGAACATCGCCGCGATGTCTGAAGCGCTGACGCTGGCAACCAAAGCGGGCGTTAACCCGGACCTGGTCTATCAGGCGATTCGCGGTGGTCTGGCGGGAAGTACCGTCCTGGATGCCAAAGCGCCGATGGTGATGGACCGTAACTTCAAGCCGGGATTCCGTATCGACCTGCACATTAAAGATCTGGCGAACGCGCTCGATACGTCCCACGGTGTAGGCGCACAGCTGCCGCTGACCGCGGCGGTGATGGAGATGATGCAGGCGTTGCGTGCAGATGGTCTGGGCATGGCCGATCACAGTGCGATTGCGTGCTACTACGAAAAACTGGCAAAGGTAGAAGTCGCGCGTTAATTACGTCTTGTCTGCACCTGAAGGTGACAGCGGCGCGCAAACCCTCTATACTGCGCGCCGAAGCTGACCAGACAGTCGCCGCTTCGTCGTCGTCCCTTTCGGGGGAGACGGGCGGAGGGGAGGAAAGTCCGGGCTCCATAGGGCAGGGTGCCAGGTAACGCCTGGGGGGGAAACCCACGACCAGTGCAACAGAGAGCAAACCGCCGATGGCCCGCGCAAGCGGGATCAGGTAAGGGTGAAAGGGTGCGGTAAGAGCGCACCGCGCGGCTGGTAACAGTCCGTGGCACGGTAAACTCCACCCGGAGCAAGGCCAAATAGGGGTTCACATGGTACGGCCCGTACTGAACCCGGGTAGGCTGCTTGAGCCAGTGAGCGATTGCTGGCCTAGATGAATGACTGTCCACGACAGAACCCGGCTTATCGGTCAGCTTCAACTTTTTAAAAAACCCCGCTTCGGCGGGGTTTTTGCTTTCAGGTGGTTGTAGGTCGGTTAAGTGCTGCGCCACCCGACAACCCCACAAACGACATCAATTCTCATATTTGCGACATTAAGCACATTTCACTGTTTTTATCTCTTCAATGGCCTCAAGCAATCTACAGGCGATCGTTATCACAAAATTTCGCGCTGAAAAGGGGTTAATCCACGGTGTTGTTAATTTGTTGTGATTGTTGTCTTAATGAATCAATATGTTTTCATGTTTGATATCTACATATTGCATTTAAAAACATTCATCCTGCGAATGTGTGACGTATTCCTCTTTTTATCGAAAGCCAGCCTAAAAGCATCTGTAAAAATTGATAAATTGAAAGAATGTTTCAACTGAATAACGGTTATTTATTGGTCTTTAATTGCCTGAAAGATCGTCTTTATTGATTTTATTAACGCAGAAAAATTTATCCAGGTTATCGCCATAAAATAAATTTATTAGTGTTAGTTTTGTTGATCGATATCAGCGTAATGGTGTGATCTGACAAGCTTACTTAATTGATTATAAAGGTTTTTTATGTTTTTTGTTGTTCCGGTGAATAACGCGGGAAGGCAAATTGTGAGTAACAGCACATACCCCCTGAAACAATATTGGGTAGAATCCGCTGCGTCATAGGGAAATAAGCGCAGAATATTATGAACACTATTATTCTACCGAAAACACAGCACCTCGTGGTATTTCAGGAAGTCATTAAAAGTGGCTCCATAGGTTCTGCTGCAAGACAACTGGGCCTGACGCAACCCGCCGTCAGCAAAATCATCAGCGATATCGAATCCTACTTCGGCGTGGAAGTCATGGTGCGTAAAAACACGGGCGTAAAACTGACTGCCGCAGGCCAGGTGCTGCTCTCCTACTCAGAGTCGATCACCCGCGAAATGAAAAACATGGTGAGCGAGATCAACAGCCTGAGTTTCAGCACCGTGATGGACGTTTCCTTTGGCTACCCATCACTGATTGGTTTCACCTTCCTGTCCGAAATGATCAAAAAATTCAAGGAAGTGTTCCCGAAAGCGCGTGTATCTATGTATGAAGCCCAGCTCTCCTCTTTCCTGCCAGCCATTCGCGATGGTCGGCTGGATTTCGCCATCGGCACGCTGAGTGATGAGATGCTGCTGCAGGATCTGCACGTCGAGCCCTTGTTTGAGTCAGAATTTGTGCTGGTCGCCAGTAAATCACGAACGTGCACCGGCCCGACGACACTGGCATCGCTCACGCATGAGCAGTGGGTGATGCCGCAAACCGATATGGGCTACTACAAAGAACTTCTGACCACTCTGCAAGACAACCACATCAGTATTGAAAACATCGTCCAGACCGATTCCGTGGTCACCATTTATAACCTTGTCCTGAATGCCGATTATCTGACGGTGATTCCACGCGACATGATTGCTCCGTTCGGCTCGGATCAATTTATTGTTCTGCCGGTAGAGGATGAATTACCCGTGGCGCGTTATGCCGCCGTGTGGTCGAAAAATTACAGAATTAAAAAATCCGCGTCAGTATTGGTTGAACTGGCAAAACAATATGCCTCACTCACCGGTGAAAGACGACGATGAAATATTGATCTCCTTAGAAGCAATAAACATTTTATAAAAAACACCCAGAGATAATTTTATGCTCTGATACCCTGACTTTGCCTGAAAAGAATGAATTATTATAACGAGGATATTATGCACATTACCTACGACCTTCCGGTAACGATTGAAGATATTCAGGACGCCAGAAAACGCCTGGCGGGTAAAATCTATAAAACCGGCATGCCGCGTTCGAATTATCTCAGCGAGCGCTGTAAGGGTGAAATATTCCTGAAGTTTGAAAATATGCAGCGTACCGGCTCGTTTAAAATTCGCGGTGCGTTTAATAAATTAAGCTCGCTGACCGATGCTGAAAAGCGTAAGGGCGTCGTCGCCTGCTCGGCGGGAAACCACGCGCAGGGTGTGTCGCTCTCGTGTGCAATGCTCGGCATTGACGGCAAAGTGGTGATGCCGATGGGCGCGCCAAAGTCTAAAGTAGCCGCGACGCGTGACTACTCGGCTGAAGTGGTGCTTCACGGCGAGAACTTCAATGACACCATCGCGAAAGTGAGTGAAATCGTCGAGATGGAAGGGCGCATTTTTATCCCGCCGTATGACGATCCGAAAGTGATCGCCGGACAGGGCACCATTGGCCTGGAAATTCTCGAAGATTTGTATGATGTGGATAACGTGATTGTTCCCATCGGCGGTGGCGGATTAATTGCCGGGATTGCAACGGCCATTAAATCCATTAACCCGACCATTAATATTATTGGCGTACAGTCTGAAAATGTTCATGGGATGGCGGCATCATACCAGGCCGGAGAAATCACCAACCATCGCGTCACCGGTACATTAGCTGACGGTTGCGACGTATCTCGTCCGGGTAAATTAATCTTCGAAATCGTCCGCGAACTGGTTGATGACATTGTGCTGGTGAGCGAAGACGATATTCGCAACAGCATGATTGCGCTTATTCAGCGAAATAAAGTGGTGACGGAAGGTGCTGGCGCGCTGGCCTGCGCGGCATTATTAAGCGGCAAACTTGACCACTATATTCAGAGCCGAAAAACCGTCTGCATTATTTCCGGCGGCAATATCGATCTCTCCCGTGTTTCCCAAATTACCGGCTTCGTTGACGCATAAAGGTGACCTATGAGCAACACAGAAAGCATTATCGTTGGCCAGACAAAAACGTCCTCCTGGCGTAAGTCTGATACCACCTGGACGCTGGGCCTGTTCGGAACCGCCATTGGCGCAGGCGTGCTGTTCTTCCCTATTCGCGCAGGCTTTGGCGGGTTGATCCCCATCCTGCTGATGCTGGTCCTCGCGTTCCCGATTGCATTTTACTGTCACCGCGCGCTGGCGCGTCTGTGCCTGTCCGGCAGTAATGTCTCCGGCAACATTACCGAAACGGTGGAAGAGCACTTCGGCAAGACCGGTGGGGTGGTCATCACCTTCCTCTACTTCTTTGCCATTTGCCCACTGCTGTGGATTTACGGCGTGACCATTACCAACACCTTTATGACGTTCTGGGAAAACCAGCTCCAGCTGCCTGCGCTGAACTGTGGTGTAGTGGCGCTGTTCCTGCTGCTGCTGATGGCCTTTGTGATCTGGTTTGGTAAAGATCTGATGGTGAAGGTGATGAGCTTCCTGGTGTTCCCGTTCATCGCCAGCCTGGTGCTGATTTCCCTGTCGCTGATCCCATACTGGAACTCGGCGGTGATCGACCAGGTCAACCTGAGCGATATTTCCTTTACCGGTCATGACGGCATTCTGGTCACGGTGTGGCTGGGGATCTCCATCATGGTCTTCTCCTTCAACTTCTCGCCCATCGTCTCCTCATTTGTGGTCTCCAAGCGTGAAGAGTACGAGCCCGAGTTCGGTAAAGCGTTTACCGAGCAGAAATGTTCCAAAATCATCGGTCGCGCCAGCATGCTGATGGTCGCCGTAGTGATGTTCTTCGCCTTTAGCTGCCTGTTTACGCTCTCTCCGCAGAACATGGCGGATGCCAAAGCGCAGAACATTCCGGTGCTCTCTTATCTGGCGAACCACTTTGCCTCCATGTCGGGAACCAAATCGACGTTTGCCACGGTGCTGGAATACGGTGCGTCCATCATCGCGCTGGTCGCTATCTTTAAATCCTTCTTTGGGCACTATCTGGGCACCCTGGAAGGGCTGAACGGCCTGATCCTCAAGTTCGGTTATAAGGGGGATAAGAAGAAGGTTTCCGTTGGCAAGCTGAACACCATCAGCATGGTCTTCATCATGGGCTCCACCTGGGTTGTGGCCTATGCCAACCCGAACATTCTCGACCTTATCGAAGCCATGGGCGCACCGATCATCGCCTCTCTGCTGTGCCTGCTGCCGATGTACGCCATCCGCAAAGCGCCAGCCATGGCGAAATATAAGGGCAAACCCGAGAACATCTTCGTCACGGTTGTGGGCCTGCTGACCATTCTGAATATTGTTTACAAACTGTTCTAACCCATAGCTCAGGAAGAGCGGAGTCATATGATGATTGAGTTTCCGGTAGTACTGGTTATTAACTGCGGTTCGTCCTCTGTTAAGTTTTCGGTGCTCGACGCCAGCAGCTGTGAGGCCCTGATGACGGGCATTGCGGACGGTATTAACACCGAAAAGGCCTTTATTTCCGTGAACGGGGGTGAGCCAGTCAAACTGGCTCACCAGGACTACGAAGGGGCGCTGGCAGCCATCGCCCTGGAGCTGGAGAAGCGCAACCTGATGAGCAGCGTGGCCTTAATTGGCCACCGCATTGCGCACGGCGGCGACCTCTTCAGCGAGTCGACCCTGATTACGAAAGAGGTGATTGAGCAGATCCGTCAGGTTTCCCCGCTGGCACCGCTGCATAACTACGCCAACTTAAGCGGCGTGGAAGCCGCAGAGCGGTTGTTCCCGGGCGTGCAGCAGGTGGCGGTATTCGATACCAGCTTCCATCAGACGCTGCCGCCTCAGGCGTATCTGTACGGCTTGCCGTACCGCTATTTTGAAGCGCTGGGCGTACGGCGTTACGGTTTTCACGGCACTTCCCATCGTTACGTGGCCGGACAGGCGCATACGCTTCTCGGGCTGTCCCCCGACGACAGCGGGCTGGTGATTGCTCATCTTGGTAACGGGGCCTCCATCTGCGCGGTGCGCAACGGTGAGAGCGTCGATACCTCCATGGGCATGACGCCGCTGGAAGGGCTGGTGATGGGCACGCGCTGCGGCGACGTGGATTTTGGCGCGATGGCGTGGATTGCCCAGCAAACCGGCCAGTCATTTGATGAGCTGGAGCGCGTGGTTAACAAAGAGTCCGGGTTGCTGGGGATATCCGGCATCTCCTCCGATTTACGCGCGCTGGAGAAAGCCTGGCACGAGGGCAATCAACGGGCGCAGCTGGCGATCCACACCTTTGTCCACCGGATTGCGCGGCATATCGCCGGTCACGCGGCATCGCTGCATCGTCTGGATGGCGTGATCTTTACCGGTGGTATTGGTGAAAACTCGAAACTGATCCGCGCGCTGGTGGCGGAGCATCTGAAGGTCTTCGGCATCCTCCTCGACGAGGCTAAAAATGCCCTGCCGGGCAGCGCGGGCGAGCGCGTCATCAGCACCGATTCCTCCCGCGTAGTCTGCGCGGTTGTCCCTACCAATGAAGAAAAAATGATCGCGCTGGACGCCCTCCGTCTTGGGAAGGTCACCCCGGCTGCGGCTTACGCCTGATATAGCGAGAAACACATGAACGTAACAATCGATACAGGCGTCGCGCCCTACAGCGACGCATGGGCTGGCTTTCGCGGTGAAGAATGGAAAAACGCCGTCAACGTGCGCGATTTTATTCAGCATAACTACACCCCTTATGAAGGCGACGAAGCTTTCCTCGCGCAGGCGACGCCAGCAACGACGGCGCTGTGGCAGAAGGTGATGGTCGGCATTCGTCAGGAGAATGCCACCCACGCCCCGGTAGATTTTGATACTAACATTGCCACCACCATTACCGCTCACGGGCCGGGTTATATCGATCAGGATCTGGAGACGATCGTCGGGCTGCAAACCGATAAACCGCTCAAGCGTGCCCTGCATCCGTATGGCGGGATCAACATGATCCGCAGCTCGTTTGAAGCCTATGGCCGCGAGATGGATCCGCAGTTTGAATACCTGTTTACCGACCTGCGTAAAACCCATAACCAGGGTGTGTTTGACGTCTACTCGCCGGAGATGATGCGCTGCCGTAAATCCGGCGTACTGACCGGTCTGCCGGACGGTTACGGACGCGGGCGCATCATCGGTGACTACCGACGCGTGGCGCTGTACGGCATCACCTATCTGGTGCGCGAGCGTGAGCTGCAGTTTGCGGATCTCCAGCCGAAGCTGGAACGCGGTGACGATCTCGAAGCGACGATCCGCCTGCGTGAAGAGCTGGCGGAGCACAAGCGTGCTTTGCTCCAGATCCAGCAGATGGCGGCGAACTACGGCTTTGATATTGCGCGTCCGGCGATGAACGCGCAGGAAGCGGTGCAGTGGGTCTACTTTGCCTACCTGGCGGCGGTGAAATCCCAGAACGGCGGGGCGATGTCGCTGGGGCGCACGGCGTCGTTCCTTGATATCTACATTGAGCGCGACATGCAGGCCGGACGGCTAAATGAGGTGCAGGCGCAGGAGCTGATCGACCACTTCATCATGAAGATCCGCATGGTCCGCTTCCTGCGCACGCCGGAGTTCGACACGCTCTTCTCGGGCGATCCGATCTGGGCGACGGAAGTGATTGGCGGAATGGGGCTGGACGGCCGCACGCTGGTGACCAAAAACAGCTTCCGCTATTTGCACACCCTGCACACCATGGGGCCTGCGCCGGAGCCCAATCTGACGATCCTCTGGTCTGAACAGCTGCCGATTGCGTTTAAGAAATATGCCGCGCAGGTGTCGATTGTCACCTCCTCACTGCAGTACGAGAACGACGATCTGATGCGAGTCGACTTCAACAGCGACGACTACGCCATTGCCTGCTGTGTCAGCCCGATGGTGATCGGCAAGCAGATGCAGTTCTTTGGCGCCCGCGCCAACCTTGCGAAAACACTGCTGTACGCCATCAACGGCGGAGTGGATGAGAAGCTGAAGATTCAGGTCGGCCCGAAAACCGCGCCATTGCTGGATGAGGTGCTGGATTACGACACCGTGATGGCCAGCCTCGATCACTTTATGGACTGGCTGGCGGTGCAGTACATCAGCGCGCTGAATCTCATTCACTACATGCACGATAAGTACAGCTACGAAGCCTCACTGATGGCGCTGCATGACCGTGACGTCTATCGCACCATGGCCTGCGGCATCGCCGGGCTGTCGGTCGCGGCGGACTCTCTCTCCGCGATTAAATACGCCACGGTGAAACCGGTGCGCGACCACACCGGTCTGGCGGTTGATTTCGTCATCGAAGGTGACTATCCGCAGTACGGCAACAACGACGACCGCGTGGACAGCATCGCCTGCGACCTGGTTGAGCGCTTTATGAAGAAAATTCAGGCGCTGCCGACCTATCGCAATGCGGTGCCGACCCAGTCTATTCTGACCATTACCTCCAACGTGGTTTACGGTCAGAAGACCGGGAATACGCCGGACGGTCGCCGCGGTGGCACGCCGTTTGCCCCTGGCGCGAACCCGATGCACGGCCGTGACAGAAAAGGGGCGGTGGCCTCGCTGACGTCGGTGGCCAAGCTGCCGTTCACCTATGCGAAGGACGGGATCTCCTACACCTTCTCTATCGTGCCGCAGGCGCTGGGCAAAGATGAGCTGGTGCGCAAAACCAACCTGGTGGGGCTGCTGGACGGGTACTTCCACCATGAAGCGGCCATTGAAGGCGGGCAGCACCTGAACGTCAACGTAATGAACCGGGAAATGCTGCTGGACGCCATTGCGCATCCGGAAAATTACCCGAATCTGACCATTCGTGTTTCAGGCTATGCCGTGCGCTTTAATGCCCTGACGCGCGAGCAGCAGCAGGATGTGATATCGAGGACGTTTACTCAATCTATCTAAAAGTGTGTTCACATGCCCCCTCAACGCAGGGGGCACTTTTTTGCCCGCTAAACATACAAAATTGTTTATATAATTACTCACACATATTCATCCGCTCTTGAAAAACAATGTTCCTGCTTTTCCCAATAACAAAATGTAAGGACAGTAAGATGATGAAAATGACCCGTATTGCTTTGATTGCAGCGTCGTTGGCGGTGTGCAGTTTTACCGCGCAGGCCGCGAACGTTGAGGCAGCCCCGTCTCCATCGCAGGATCCGCTGGTACAGCACCTGAAGCTCAGCAATGAGCAGATTAATAAGATTAAAGAGTTGCATCAGCAACTGGAGCAAAACGTCAGCAAGATCCCAATGACGGGCGTGAAGGACGGTGCGCTGATCGACATGTTCCAGGCGGGTAAATGGGACGAAAGCCCGGTGAAAAGCCAGCTCTCTGCCTTCAGTAAGATTGAGCAGCAGGCGCGCTACTACCGAGTGAAATATTACTTTGACGTCAGCCAGGTGCTGACGCCGGAGCAGCGTAAGCAGGTCAAAACCGATATGGCTAACGCGCTGGCTGAGTGATTTCCTACCCGCGCACGGCGCGGGTTTTTATTTCTTGATCGTCGTCACTTTTAGAAAAGTTATGCATTTAAAGAATTAAAAAAAGAAATTTTTCCTCCAGTCTTTGAAAATCCCCATAAAACTTGTGACTTTTTTCTCCCTCGCTCCGGATATGATCTTCCCACATCAATAACACACACCTGCATTCTCTGACTCGCAATCGCTGGCGATCGGAATCTAATAAAAACAACTGTTTACCCTACAAAATAAGCGAGTACCCAATGGATACGGCAACAAACAGCAGTGTGATTGTGAATGATTCCCCTGCGGCAAGGCGGGCGGGAATGAGTGAAAGCGAGTGGCGAGAAGCGATTAAATTCGACAGCACCGACACGGGGTGGGTCATCATGAGTATCGGGATGGCCATTGGCGCGGGGATTGTTTTTCTCCCTGTGCAGGTTGGATTAATGGGATTGTGGGTCTTTTTGCTCTCGTCGATTATTGGTTATCCGGCCATGTATCTGTTCCAGCGTTTGTTTATTAATACGCTGGCGGAGTCTCCGGAATGCAAAGACTACCCAAGCGTAATTAGCGGTTACTTAGGTAAAAACTGGGGCATCCTATTAGGTGCGCTCTATTTCGTGATGCTGGTGATCTGGATGTTTGTTTATTCCACTGCCATCACCAACGACAGCGCATCGTATTTGCATACTTTCGGTGTGACCGACGGGTTGCTGTCTGACAATCCGTTCTACGGTTTATTCCTGATCTGCATTCTGGTCGCCATTTCTTCACGCGGTGAAAAGCTGCTGTTTAAGGTCTCCAGCCTGATGGTGCTGACCAAACTATTCGTGGTTGCCGCGCTGGGGCTGTCGATGATTGGCCTCTGGCATTTAGCCAATGTGGGCATGCTGCCACCGGTGGGTCTGCTGATTAAAAACGCCATTATTACGTTGCCCTTTACCTTAACCTCCATTCTGTTTATTCAGACTTTAAGCCCGATGGTTATCTCGTACCGCTCACGGGAAAAGTCCGTTGAAGTGGCGCGACACAAAGCATTGCGGGCAATGAATATCGCTTTTGGCGTACTGTTTGTGACGGTCTTCTTTTACGCTGTCTCTTTCACCCTGGCAATGGGACACGACGAAGCGGTCAAAGCCTACGAGCAGAATATCTCTGCCCTGGCGATCGCGGCGCAATTTATCAGCGGCGACGGTGCGGGCTGGGTCAAAATCGTCAGCGTAATTCTCAATATCTTTGCCGTGATGACGGCATTCTTCGGCGTCTATCTGGGCTTTCGTGAGGCCACGCAGGGGATCGTGATGAACGTCCTACGCCGCAAAATGCCAACAGAGAAAATCAATGAAAGCACCGTCCAGCGCGGCATCATGTTATTCGCCATTCTGCTGGCCTGGAGCGCGATTGTCTTAAACGCGCCGGTATTGAGCTTCACCTCCATTTGTAGCCCTATCTTCGGCATGGTGGGCTGCCTGATCCCTGCATGGCTGGTCTATAAAGTGCCAGCACTGCATAAATATAAAGGCGTGTCGCTGGTGATTATTGTTATCACCGGGCTGCTGCTTTGTGTTTCTCCTTTCCTCGCATTCTCCTGAGGGTAATTAAGGTCGTAACGATGTCTGAGCAAACTCATCCTTTATGGAATCAATTTATTCGCGTGGTGCAGGAAGAAGTTAAACCTGCACTGGGGTGCACCGAACCCGTTTCTCTGGCGCTGGCTTGTGCAATTGCCGCAGAGCACCTGTCAGGCGACGTAACACAGATTGAGGCGTGGGTATCGCCGAACCTGATGAAGAACGGGCTGGGCGTAACGGTGCCGGGTACCGGCATGGTCGGGTTGCCGATTGCGGCGGCGCTGGGCGCCATCGGTGGTAATGCGCAGGCGGGGCTGGAGGTACTGAAAGATGCCAGCGCGGATGCGCTGGTACGGGCTAAAGCGCTGCTGAATGCCGGTCAGGTGCAGGTGAAACTTCAGGAACCGTGCGAAGAGATTCTCTATTCACGAGCCTGTGTATACGCCGGTGATGCCTCGGCGATGGTGACTATCGCGGGCGGGCATACCCGTGTGGTGGAGGTGGTGTGTCAGGGCGAAACGCGCTTCAGGCTGGACGATCAACAGGCAGAGGCAGGGAGTGACCCCCTGGCGGTGCTGTCAACCACGACGCTTTCGCAGATCCTGGAGTTTGTCGAGCAGGTCCCGTTCGATGCGATCCGGTTTATCCTTGATGCCGGGCGTTTGAACGATGCGCTCTCACGTGAAGGGCTCAGCGGGCAATGGGGGTTGCACATTGGTGCGACGCTCGATAAACAGCGCACCCGCGGATGGATGGCACAGGATCTGGGTTCAGATATTGTTATCCGCACCAGCGCGGCCTCGGATGCCCGCATGGGCGGTGCGACACTGCCAGCGATGAGTAATTCCGGGTCAGGAAACCAGGGGATCACCGCGACTATGCCGGTTGTTGTTGTGGCTGAACACGTTCAGGCTGACGACGAGCGGCTGGCGCGGGCGCTGATGCTTTCACATCTGTCGGCCATTTATATCCACTACCAGCTTCCGCGCTTGTCCGCATTGTGTGCAGCAACGACGGCGGCAATGGGCGCAGCGGCAGGTATGGCGTGGCTGATGGACGGAAGCTACAAGACGGTTGCGATGGCAATCGGCAGTATGATCGGGGATGTCAGTGGGATGATCTGTGATGGCGCCTCCAATAGCTGCGCGATGAAAGTCTCCACCAGCGTCAACAGTGCCTGGAAAGCAGTCATGATGGCGCTGGACGATTCTGCCGTAACGGGCAATGAGGGGATTGTGGCGCACGATGTGGAACAGTCTATTTCCAACCTGTGCGCACTGGCGTGCCGCTCGATGCAGGCAACGGATCGGCAGATTATCGAGATTATGGCGAGTAAGGTGTAAAGAATACCCCTCTCCCGTTTGGGAGAGGGGTAAGGTTAATTACACCGGTAAATCAATCAGTAGCGCCCGCAATGCCGTATCGGCCTCCAGGGTAATATTCGCTTCATCACGAATAAACGCCCCGTCACCACAGGTGAGCGCCTCTTTCTCTTCCGTATGCGTTACCGCATGCACCGTACCGTGGATGGACTGTAAATACGCACGCGGTCCATGAAGCTGGAAGCTCGCCTGCTCACCTTTCTTCAGTTCGATATGATGCAGCCATACCTGCTGACGCAGCTGCAGGCTGCCTTTGCTGCCATCAGGCGACGCAATCAGCTGCTGCTTATCGCCCGTTAAATCTACCTTTTGTACCAGCGGGTTTTCCCGCTCAGGGCAGGCGTCCAGCCACAACTGCATACGGGTCAGCGTTTTATCTTTGCTGAGGTTATGCTCGCTGTAACTGATGCCCGGCTGTGTGGAAATTAACAACGCTTCGCCAGCCTTTGCCTGGACATGATTGCCCTCGCTATCGCGGTATTCTGCCTCGCCTTCCAGGATCAGGTTCAGGATATCGACTTTCGGGTACGTACGCGGCTGGAAGGACGCGCCAGGGGCGAGCACTTCCTGGTTCAACACGCGTAATGAAGCGTAACCGAGGAGTTTAGGGTCAAAGTAGTGTCCAAAAGAAAAGGTGTAGCGGGCCTGCAGCCAGCCGAAATCGGCTTGTCCGCACTGTTTAGCTGTTCTTGTCGTAATCATAAACTTGACCTCTCTTTACACTAAAACAATGGTAAAGGTATGGACGCTGCATTGTTAGCCAGATATTCTGCCCGGTATGTTCAAATTTCCTGAATGAGAACGAGATGGCTAAAGAGAGAGCATTGACGCTTGAGGCGCTTCGCGTCATGGACGCGATTGACCGGCGCGGCAGTTTTGCGGCAGCCGCTGATGAACTGGGGCGCGTTCCGTCGGCGCTGAGTTACACCATGCAGAAGCTGGAAGAGGAGCTGGACGTGGTGCTGTTTGACCGCTCCGGTCATCGAACAAAATTCACCAACGTGGGCCGAATGCTGCTGGAGCGCGGTCGCGTGTTGCTGGAAGCGGCGGATAAGTTAACGACCGATGCCGAAGCGCTGGCGCGCGGTTGGGAAACCCATCTGACGTTAGTGACCGAAGCGCTGGTGCCTACTGAAGCGCTGTTCCCGCTGGTTGACCGTCTGGCTGATAAAGCGAACACGCAGCTGTCGATCATTACCGAAGTGCTGGCAGGCGCGTGGGAGCGCCTGGAGACGGGCAGGGCGGATATCGTTATTGCGCCGGATATGCACTTCCGCTCGTCGTCGGAAATCAACTCGCGCAAGCTCTACAGCGTGATGAACGTTTACGTTGCCGCACCCAATCACCCGATTCACCAGGAGCCAGAGCCGCTCTCTGAGGTGACGCGCGTGAAGTATCGCGGCGTGGCGGTCGCTGATACCGCGCGTGAACGTCCGGTACTGACGGTGCAGCTGCTGGATAAACAGCCTCGTCTGACGGTCACTTCACTGGAAGACAAACGACAGGCGCTGCTGGCCGGGCTTGGCGTGGCAACCATGCCGTATCCGTTTGTGGAAAAAGATATTGCGGAAGGGCGTCTGCGCGTTGTGAGCCCGGAGTACACCAGCGAAGTGGACATTATTATGGCCTGGCGCCGCGACAGCATGGGCGAAGCCAAATCGTGGTGCCTGCGCGAAATACCCAAACTCTTTGCGCACCACAACAAATAAGCGTGTAGGCCCGGTAAGCGTAAGCGCCACCGGGCAATAATTTACGCAGCGATCTTAGGATCCGGACCAAAGCGGTTTTCGCCCGGCGTACCGGACTGGCAGTTGAAGATCAAAATCACAATCCATCCCACGATCGGGATCAGCAGCAGCAACAGCCACCACGCCGAACGATCGGTATCGTGGAGGCGTCGAAACTGCACGGCCCAGGAAGGCAACAGAATAAATAAGCCGTAAATTGAGGTGAGAACGCCTTCCCCGCTCGCCCACTCCCAGCCCAGAATTTTATCCACGATGCTTAGCACCAGCGCGAAGATGAAGTTCACCAGAATGAACATCCAGTACTCTTTGCGGCGGGCGCGGCCACCAAATCCAATATAGTTGCGCAGTACGTTTAAATACCAGTCCATTTTTCCTTGCCTCAATAATCGGTCAATCACTTGTTTTTTAAGCGATCGAGATAAGGATAGATGGAGATTGTGAATTAAAAAAGGGCATCTGGTGATGCCCTTGATATTTATCCAAAACGCACGTCGCGACCGTGCGGCTCATCCAGATCCTGCCACGGGCCGATGGAGATAATGCCCGTCGGATTAATGGTCTTGTGGCTGCGGAAATAGTGGGTGCGGATATGGTCGAAGTCGACCGTTTCGGCTATGCCCGGCATCTGGTAGATGTCGCGCAGGAAACCATACAGGTTCAGATAGTCACTGATACGATGCTTGTCACACTTAAAGTGAGTGACATAGACCGGATCAAAGCGCACCAGCGTGGTCCACAGACGAATATCGGCTTCCGTCAGGCGGTCGCCTGTCAGATAGCGATGCTGGCCGAGGATCTGCTCCAGACGCTCCAGCGATTCAAACACTTTCCCGACCGCGTCGTCATAGGCTTTCTGGCTGGTCGCAAACCCGGCTTTATAGACACCGTTGTTGACGTTGTCGTAGATCCAGCTGTTCAGCTCGTCAATTTTATCGCGCAGCTCAACCGGGTAGTAGTCCCCGGCGCGGGCGCCGTGTGCATCAAACGCGGTATTGAACATGCGGATGATTTCCGCAGATTCGTTGCTGACAATCGTCTGGTTTTTCTTGTCCCACAGTACCGGGACAGTAACGCGTCCGGTGTAGTGCGGATCGGCGCGCAAATAAAGCTGGTAGAGGAAATCGTGGTGGTAAAGATCGTCGCCGGTCGCGGCGGGGAAATCACTGTCAAACGTCCAGCCGTTTTCCAGCATCAGCGGGTTGACCACCGAAACCGGAATGAGGTATTCAAGGTCTTTAAGTTTGCGCACAATCAGCGTGCGGTGTGCCCACGGGCAGGCCAGAGAAACATAAAGATGATAACGATCTTTCTCGGCCGCGAAGCCGCCTTCACCGCTCGGGCCAGGTGCGCCATCGGCGGTCAGCCAGTTACGGAAGGCCGAAACAGAGCGCTTAAAGCGTCCTCCGGTGGATTTTGTGTCATACCAGACATCCTGCCAGACGCCGTCTACGAGTTGTCCCATTTTTTCTCCTCCGTCAGATAGCAAAAGCGAGGAGAGGTCTCCTCGCTTTGTGTTTATTCAGTATAGCGTGCTTACCACTTCTTATTCAGAAGGCGGTCGATGCTGTATGCGCCCGGGCCAGTGACTGCCAGCAGCAGGAAGCCACCCGCGATGGTCAGGTTTTTCATGAACATCAGAGAGTTCACGCCTTCCGCAAAGTTGCTGTGGAAGATGAACGCTGTCAGCACGGTGAAGCCCGCGGTAAACAGCGCGGTGGTACGGGTCAGGAAACCGAACAGAACCGCCAGGCCGCCGCCGAACTCAAGCAGAATGGTCAGAGGCAGCAGGAACCCCGGCACGCCCATGGCTTCCATGTACTGCTGGGTACCCGCATAACCGGTGATTTTTCCCCAACCCGCTACGATAAACAGGATTGGCATCAGAATACGCGCTACCAGTACACCAACATCTTCTAATTTTTTCATTTTACTCTCCAGGAAACCACATCAGCGGCTGAACTTTATTTGTGTGCAATTCCGGGTAGATACCGCGGATATGCTGTCGATGGAGAGGATAATAAACGGGGCGGGTGACAATTGTTAGCAAGGAAAACTGTCAATCTTCTTCAAAGATATTGAGTAAAAACAGGTACGCGCTGGTGCCCTCACCCCAACTCTCTCCCACGGGGAGAGGGCGCAAAAACAAAAAACGGTAACCTGAGTTACCGTTTTGCTTTTACCTCGAAGCCGCCACCCGGCGAGAAGGCTACCTCAACTGCTGCTGACGCAACGTCGCTTTCACCAAACGCCAGGCGCTCCAGGCACCAAAACCGCGGCGTGCCCAGCGGATGAGCATATTTGGATGACGAACCGTCCAGATAGCCATGACGCTACTGCCGACCAGCGCCCATGAACGCAGGCTCAGAAAGGTATTCCAGCCACGGTCAAACCGCCGCGTCGCGTCAATCCAGTCGCGACGGCTGGCAGAAAGATCCAGCCGTTGCTGCTGGATCTGACTTAACAGGTAGGCTTTGCGCTTCTGACGTTCGGCTTTATCGCTCACGGCTTGTCATCCTCCAGCAGGGCGCGATCGTTAGCCAGCTCCTGACGCGTATGGCGCAGGAAAGTCGACTTGCGTGCTTTGCGCAGCGTCCAGATGCCGCCAATCAACGCGGCGACCAGCAAAACGACGGTGGTGGCAATCATCGCGTTGAGTCGATACTGCGGATCAATGGCCCAGATGATTAACACCATCAGGCTCATCAGACCAAATGCGGCGAAGAGCATGGTCAGGCCGAGCATCAGCAGCATCTGGAAGAGATTTGCTTTCTCCTCTTCCAGCTCGACCACTGCAAGCCGGACGCGCGTTTCGGCAATCCCGACCAGCGTGGTTAAAATACGCTGGCCGATGCCGAGGACGTTGTTAGCAGGCCCTTGTGCGTGACGAGGATCTTCCATATCAACGACGCGTCAGAAGAACACCCAGTACCACACCGACGGCGGCACCAATACCTACCCCCGTCCATGGATTATCGCGCACATATTCGTCCGCGCGAGCCGCCGCTTCACGGGTCTGTTTTGCCAGTGCATCACCGGTTTCACCCAGGCGGTAGCGGCTCTCTTTCAGCGCCTGCTCCGCTTTGCTACGCAGCTTGCTCACTTCTTCTTTCGACTTGTCGGCGGAAGAGTTCAACACCTCTTCAAGGGTATCGGCCAGGGATTTCAGTTCAGCGCGCAGATGTTCAGACGTCGTATCTTTTGACATGATTCTCTCCTGTTGAGATTTCCGTTAACTCAATAATCGCGAGCTTCCAGCGCTTTCAGGTCGTCCTGCGCTTCTTTCAACTTCTTCTCGCGCTTAGCAATTTTTTCCGCATCCCCTTTCTCTTTCGCTTCCTGCAGGTCTTGACGGCGCTCGGCTATCTCGTCCTTCTGTTCAGCGATTTTTTTCTGATGATCGGCACGTAGCTTGCTGTCTGTACAGTTTGCTTTCACTTCGTTCAGCGCTTTTTTAAGACCATCAACACGGTGCTGATTGTTATGCTTTTCGGCATAACCGATCTCACGCTGAATATCCTGTTCTTTCTCCTGACAGAGAGAGTTGGCGAAGGTCGCTGTGCTTAAAGAAAAAAGGGCCAGAGCCAGAGTCATGCGGAATTTCATTATCGAAACCTTCCATTGTGTTGCGGCGTAAGCCGCTTTCCAGAATGATGCGGAGTACATTCGAGGGGTGCTCCGCGTACTTAAGCATAGTAAGTAAACGGGGGATTCACCAAAGTGAGTGAAAAGATTCGGAATCCTGGTAATTATCCAAACCGATGCGACGTATCGCGAATCAATGACAGCCACGCCGCTGGCTGGTTGTCATCTTCCTGCTGGGCAATGATATACCCACGCGGCAGCGTACGGTCAAGAACCGCTTTCGCCGCGGCGCTTTGCGTGCGGGAGTCAAACTTGATCAGTAGCACATCGTCTTTCGGCGTAATGCTTTTAAAGCGGATCCCGTTCGCGTCCAGATGATGCCAGACAGAGAAACCGTCGGGCAC
The DNA here is from genome assembly GCF_056673325.1 of Enterobacter cloacae complex sp. HYC080_NIDB. Lineage (NCBI taxonomy): Bacteria > Pseudomonadati > Pseudomonadota > Gammaproteobacteria > Enterobacterales > Enterobacteriaceae > Enterobacter > Enterobacter cloacae complex sp. HYC080_NIDB. Next base: position 653,449 of record NZ_CP114212.1, read on the forward strand.
GCTGGCGCCCTGATTAACCGGACGAATGGCCAGCGTAGATTCCTCATGTGAAAGCGCGCTCCAGGCCAGCAGAAGGGCGCAGAGGAACATCAGTACAATGAATGCACAGGCAGAACGGCGCAGGGCGAGGGGAGAGATAACCATCGTTAACCTCGCGCTCCGTACTTTTTCTTCCACAGAACGACCAGCGAGCCAATCAGGCCGAAGACCAGCAGAACCACTGGAAGCAGCATCAGACAAGACATCAGCTGATCTTCGTATTTCATGAAGACCGGTGTTTTACCCAGCGCATAGCCCAGCGTCGTCAGGATCAGCACCCACAGCAGGCCGCTCATCCAGTTAAAGAACTGGAAGCGCGTGCTGCTCAACCCGGACAGCCCGGCAATGGTGGGCAGCAGGGTGCGCACAAAGGCAATAAAGCGGCCCATCAGCAGTGCGGAAAGCCCGTGCTTATGGAAAAGGTGATGCGCCCGCTGGTGGTAATGCGCCGGCAGATGAGAAAGCCAGTTCTGTACGATCCGGGTATTGCCCAGCCACCTTCCCTGGATATAACTTACCCAGCAGCCGAGGCTGGCCGCGATGGTCAGTAATAAAACGGTTTGCGGGAATGCCATTGCCCCTTTGGCACACAGCACACCGACAAGCACAAGCAAACTGTCACCCGGTAAGAAGGCCGCAGGCAGCAAACCATTCTCCAGGAACAGGATCATAAATAAGACAAAATAGAGCATGCCAATCATGGAAGGGTTGGCCAGCGTTTCAAAATCCTGCGCCCAGAGGGCTTGCAGTAGTTGAGTCAAAAGTTCCATTCAGTGTTCCTGGAAATCGGTTAACGTCACGCCTGTTAGCCGGGACAAACAGTACGGCGACATTGTTGTGATTTCATTATGGTCGCTCGCGGACACATTGCGGTGTGGCCAACACTGTTCCCTGTTAATTGGCTGGTTAGCAAGCACTAACTTACAAAATAACGAAGTGAATCCAATTGTAACAAAGCCCAACGTTCTGCGTCACAGAATTTGCAGGGTGAGGTGATTTTGGCGTAAGCCCTGGAAGTGAGCGAGGGGATTTACAAAGGCTGACACTATATATGTTTTGCTTACCCACTTAAGCCGGAAGGCGCAGCGAAGCGCCTGTCAGCAGAAAGGTCATCTATTTTGCGGCACTGGGTGCCGTATCAAGATGAACCACTGGATTATCAGCAAAAAGATAGCGGTCTGCGTTAAATTCGAAGTCGTCGCTGGTTTCATTGAACAGCATCTGCTCGGTATTTTCCAGATGTTGCCACATCGCCAGTTTTGCCGCGTGAGGATCTTTACGAATCAGCGCCTTAAGGATTTGATCATGATCGTCACACCAGTTGTCGACGGTGCGGGAATCGATATGATCGTGCAGTTTTTTCCAGTAAGGGTTGTGAACGCGCTGAGTCCACATTTTCTCAACGATTGCCCCCAGCGCCGTATTCTGGGTTGCCAGCGCAACCTGGACGTGAAACTGCAGGTCCCACTCAGAATCCCGGAAACATTTTTCTTTGCGGGCGTTCTCCTGAATTTCCATTAACTTCATGATGTCCTGCTTGGTCACCTGCGTCGCGGCAAATTCGGCAATATTGCTTTCGATTAACTGGCGAGCCTGGAGCAGCTCAAACGGACCATAGCTGGCGAATTCCAGACTTTCATCCGTTACCGGAGAGTGTTTAGGCTGATTGGAAATCACATGAATACCGGAGCCTTTGCGGACCTCAACATAGCCTTCCACTTCCAGCATGATAATGGCTTCACGCACGACGGTACGGCTCACGCTTTTTTCATCGGCAATGAAACGCTCGGCGGGAAGTTTATCACCGACAAGATAGACGCCTTGCTCGATGCGATCTTTCAGCTCCGCAGCAAGTTGTTGATATAAACGACGTGGTTCGGTGATGTCCATATGCGCTCCAGGCAGGGTACGGCAGATGATTTGTTATACCACTTCTGCGTGCCACTCTCCAGATTTTGACATGAAAAAAGCCGCTACGGAGCGGCCTTTAATGCCCGGCGGCGCTTCGCTTGCACGGGCCTACGGGTTTTGTAGGCCGGGTAAGGCGAAGCCGCCACCCGGCACAGCGATGCTAACTCTGCGTGGCCGGTTTCCCGAGCGTCTCTTTCTGCAGTTCCTCGGCGGATTTGTTTTTCAGTACCGTCCAGATCACTACCGCACCCATCAGGTCGAAGACGGCCAGCACGGCGAACAGCGGGCTAAAGCCGATGGTGTCTGCCAGGGCACCCACTACCAGCGCAAACAGCGTACTTGCAGTCCATGCCGCCATCCCGGTCAGGCCGTTAGCGGTGGCGACTTCATTACGGCCGAAGACGTCAGACGAGAGCGTAATCAGCGCGCCGGAAAGTGACTGGTGAGCAAAACCGCCAACGCACAGCAGCGCGATAGCCACGTAAGGGCTGGTGAACAGGCCAATCATCCCCGGTCCAATCATCAGCAGCGCGCCCATGGTCACGACCATTTTACGGGAGACAATCAGGTTCACACCAAACCAGCGCTGGAACAGCGGAGGCAGGTAGCCACCCACGATACAGCCCAGATCGGCGAACAGCATCGGCATCCAGGCGAACATCGCGATCTCTTTCAGGTTAAAGCCGTAGACCTTAAACATGAACAGCGGGATCCACGCGTTGAACGTCCCCCAGGCAGGCTCAGCGAGGAAGCGCGGCAGGGCAATACCCCAGAACTGACGGGTGCCCAGGATCTGCCAGACGGACAGTTTCTTGCCGTTGTTGACCTGATGCTGCGCTTCCTGACCGCCAATAATGTATTCGCGTTCTTCTTCGGAGAGTTTTTTCTGGTCGCGCGGATGCTTGTAGAAAATCAGCCACGCCATTGCCCATGCGAAGCTCAGCACGCCTGAGATAATGAACGCCAGCTGCCAGCTGTGCATCACGATAGCCCACACCACCAGCGGCGGTGCAATCATCGCGCCAATCGACGACCCCACGTTGAAGTATCCGACAGCAATGGAACGCTCTTTCGCCGGGAACCATTCGGAGCTGGCTTTCAGCCCTGCCGGGATCATTGCCGCTTCGGCGGCACCTACTGCACCACGCGCCAGCGCGAGCCCGCCCCAGCTGCCTGCCAGCGCCGTTGCGCCACAGAAAATGGCCCAGGTGACGGCGAAGAAGGCATAGCCGATTTTGGTGCCTAAAATATCCAGAACATAGCCAGCAACCGGCTGCATAATGGTATAAGCCACGGAGTAGGCCGCAATGATGTAGGAATATTGCTGGGTTGAAATGTGCAGCTCTTCCATTAGCGTAGGCGCCGCCGCCGCTATGGTGTTACGCGTCAGGTAGCCCAGCACGGTACCCAGCGTCACCAGTGCGATCATATACCAACGTAACCCTTTAATTTTACGCATCTAAAACCTCATCGTTATGTTATTTCCGTGCCAGAGCACGGCAACCTCTCAACCGTTTCCGGGAGCAGCTGTGTAACGGGAGGGGCGTAGCCGGAAGGTGTTTCCGGAACGGCCCGAACTTTGCCATCAGTAAGCGTCTTTCAGTCGGTATCCGTACCGTTAAATCCGATGTTTCACACCGGCAATGCATTCCGTCGGCTTATGGTTTGCGACGGCGAAAAGATAACTTGTCATACAACTTTAAAAGGTGAGTGACATCACAAATGTATGATTATTTGTGTGGGCATTCTGCTTTGCGGATGAAGCCAGTACTGGCGCGGGGTGGAGAAGAGTTTACGTCATTCAGGGGGATTTATTTGTTGGCGTTTATTGATCTTACTCACGAAAAAAACGTCTGCCGATGGAAATTGGTGTGATAACTTTGCAGCATATGAACATACGCTTTCTGACGCTCCCGTAATGAGGATGACGATAATGACGCCGTTTATGACTGACGATTTTCTGCTAGATACCGAATTTGCTCGCCGTCTGTACCATGACTATGCCAAAGACCAGCCGATTTTCGACTACCACTGCCACTTGCCGCCGCAGCAGGTTGCCGAAAATTACCGTTTCAAAAACCTGTATGACATCTGGCTGAAGGGTGACCACTATAAATGGCGTGCGATGCGCACCAACGGTGTGGCTGAGCGCCTGTGTACCGGCGACGCCAGCGACCGCGAGAAGTTTGACGCCTGGGCCGCGACGGTTCCACACACGATCGGCAACCCGCTCTTTCACTGGACCCATCTGGAACTGCGCCGTCCGTTTGGCATCACCGGAAAACTGCTTTCACCTGCCACTGCGGATGAAATCTGGGACCAGTGCAACGAACTGCTGGCGCAGGATAACTTCTCCGCACGCGGTATCATGAAGCAGATGAACGTGAAGATGGTGGGTACCACCGACGATCCCATTGACTCCCTGGAACATCACGCTGTCGTGGCGAAAGATACCTCTTTCGATATTAAAGTGTTGCCAAGCTGGCGCCCGGACAAAGCTTTCAACATCGAACAGGCCACCTTCAACGATTACATGGCGAAGCTGGCCGAGGTGTCCGATACCGATATCCGCCGTTTCGCCGATCTGCAAACCGCGCTGACCAAACGTCTGGATCACTTTGCGGCACATGGCTGTAAAGTCTCTGACCATGCGCTGGACGTGGTGCTGTTTGCGGACGCCAGCGAAGCCGAGCTGGACAGCATTCTGGCGCGTCGTCTCTCGGATGAAACGCTTAACGAGCACGACGTGGCGCAGTTTAAAACGGCGGTGCTGGTGTTCCTCGGTGCGGAATACGCCCGTCGCGGCTGGGTACAGCAGTACCACATCGGCGCGCTGCGCAACAACAACCAGCGTCAGTTCAAACTGCTCGGTGCTGACGTGGGCTTTGACTCCATCAACGATCGCCCGCTGGCGGAAGAGTTATCTAAACTGCTGAGCAAACAGAACGAACAAAACCTGCTGCCCAAAACCATCCTGTACTGCCTGAACCCGCGCGATAACGAAGTGCTGGGCACCATGATTGGCAACTTCCAGGGCGAAGGGATGCCGGGCAAGATGCAGTTCGGTTCCGGCTGGTGGTTCAACGACCAGAAAGATGGCATGGAGCGTCAGATGACGCAGCTGGCACAGCTTGGCCTGCTGAGCCGCTTTGTCGGCATGCTGACTGACAGCCGCAGCTTCCTGTCCTATACGCGCCATGAATATTTCCGCCGCATTTTGTGCCAGATGATTGGCCGTTGGGTTCACGCAGGCGAAGCGCCAGCCGATATCCAGCTGCTGGGCGACATGGTGAAAAACATCTGCTTTAACAATGCGCGTGACTACTTCGCCATTGAACTGAACTAAGGCCGTCTGAGGTTGATATGCAATACATCAAAATCCATTCGCTGGATAACGTTGCCGTCGCGCTGGCAGATTTAACCGAAGGGACGGAAGTGACCTTCAACAACCAGTCGGTGACGTTACGCCAGGCCGTTGGGCGTGGACACAAGTTTGCCCTGATCCCCATTGCGAAAGGGGAGAACGTGGTGAAGTACGGCTTGCCCATCGGTCATGCACTGGCGGATATTGCGCCGGGTGAATATATTCATTCCCACAACACCCGCACAAATCTGAGCGATCTTGACGAGTACAGCTATCAACCTGATTTCCAGTCGGAAGAAGAGCAGGCGGCGGATCGGGACGTGCAGATCTACCGTCGTGCGAACGGTGAGGTGGGGATCCGCAACGAGCTGTGGATCCTTCCAACCGTCGGCTGCGTGAACGGCATCGCACGCCAGATCCAGACGCGTTTTCTGAAAGAGACACACGATGCCGAGGGTACCGACGGCGTACATCTCTTCAGCCATACCTACGGCTGTTCGCAGCTCGGCGACGACCATATCAACACCCGCACTATGCTGCAAAACATGGTGCGCCACCCTAACGCGGGAGCGGTGCTGGTGATTGGCCTCGGCTGTGAAAACAACCAGGTCGATGCCTTCCGCGACACGCTGGGCGAATTTGACCCGGCGCGCGTTCATTTTATGGTATGTCAGCACCAGGATGACGAAGTGGAGGCGGGCGTGGAACATCTGCACCAGCTGTACGAGGTGATGCGTCACGATAAACGCCAGCCGGGCAAGCTAAGCGAGCTGAAGTTTGGTCTGGAGTGCGGCGGGTCCGATGGCCTGTCCGGCATCACGGCGAACCCGATGCTGGGCCGCTTCTCGGATTACGTGATCGCTAACGGCGGCACAACGGTGCTGACCGAGGTGCCGGAAATGTTCGGCGCAGAGCGCATTCTGATGAGCCACTGCCGCGACGAAGAGACGTTTGAGAAGACCGTCACCATGGTGAACGACTTCAAACAGTACTTCATCGCCCATAATCAGCCGATTTATGAGAACCCGTCGCCGGGTAACAAAGCGGGCGGGATCACGACGCTTGAAGAGAAATCCCTCGGTTGTACCCAGAAAGCGGGGGCAAGCCAGGTCGTGGACGTCCTGCGTTACGGCGAGCGCCTGAAAACCCACGGTCTGAACCTGCTGAGCGCACCGGGTAACGATGCGGTCGCCACCAGCGCGCTGGCGGGGGCTGGCTGCCACATGGTGCTGTTCAGTACCGGTCGCGGCACGCCGTACGGTGGCTTTGTGCCGACGGTCAAAATCGCGACCAACAGCGAGCTGGCGGCGAAGAAAAAGCACTGGATTGATTTCGACGCAGGCCAGCTGATTCACGGCAAAGCGATGCCGCAGCTGCTGACGGAGTTCGTGGACGCCATCGTGGCGTTTGCCAGCGGCAGACAGACCTGCAATGAGAAGAACGATTTTCGCGAGCTGGCGATCTTTAAGAGTGGTGTGACGCTTTAGGTTGAGTGCGGGCTGGTGACCTCACCCCGGCCCTCTCCCACGGGGAGCTGGTACAAACATTAAAAACGGCAACACATGTTGCCGTTTTGCATTTACCTTGTAGGCCCGGTAAGGCGTAGCCGCCACCGGGCTTTTCTTTTTAACCGCGCAGAGTGTTCTTCGCTAAACGCGCGTCTTCCGCCTGACAGGCCGCTGCGGTGAACAGCACATCGGTTGAGGAGTTCAGCGCCGTTTCGCAGGAGTCCTGCAATACGCCGATGATAAAGCCGACGGCCACAACCTGCATGGCGATCTCGTTCGGGATACCGAACATGTTACATGCCAGTGGGATCAGCAGCAGCGAGCCACCCGCCACGCCGGACGCGCCACAGGCACACAGAGAAGCCACCACGCTCAGCAGCAGCGCCGTTGGTAGATCGACCGGAACACCTAAGGTATGTACCGCTGCCAGGGTCAGCACGGTGATGGTGATTGCCGCGCCCGCCATGTTCACGGTCGCACCCAGCGGGATCGACACGGAATAGGTATCGCGGTCCAGCTTCAGCTTCTCCGCCAGCGCCATGTTAACCGGGATATTTGCCGCAGAGCTGCGGGTGAAGAAGGCATACACCCCGCTCTCACGCAGGCAGGTTAGCACCAGTGGATACGGGTTGCGGCGGATCTGCCAGAACACCAGCAGCGGGTTGATCACCAGCGCCACCAGCAGCATACAGCCGACCAGAACAACCAGCAGCTGCGCGTAGCCCCACAGCGCGTCGAAACCGGTGGTGGCCAGCGTGGAGGAGACCAGCCCGAAAATACCGATTGGCGCAAAACGAATCACCAGTTTCACCATAAAGGTGACGGCATTCGATAAATCGTTGACCAGATTTTTCGTGGTCTCGTTGCCGTGACGCAGCGCGAAGCCCAGACCAATCGCCCAGACCAGGATGCCGATGTAGTTCGCGTTCATCAGCGCCGTGATGGGGTTGGATACCATGCTCATCAGCAGACCGCGCAGCACTTCCACAATGCCGGACGGCGGTGTGATGTCACCGGCCGCGCTGGTCAGGTGCAGCGTAGACGGGAACAGGAAGCTAAATACCACGGCCGTTAAGGCAGCGGAGAAGGTTCCCAGAAGATACAGGAACAGAATAGGGCGAATGTTGGTTTTTTGTCCGTGCTGGTGGTTGGCAATGGAGGCCATGACCAGCATCAGAACCAGAACCGGTGCGACGGCCTTCAGGGCGCCAACAAAGAGGGTGCCGAGAAGCCCGGTGGCTTCTGCAGCGGGTTTTGACACCATTGCCAGCAGAATGCCCAGTACCAACCCGACGAGAATTTGTTTAACGAGGCTGCCCTGCGCCAGGCGCGCGAACAGACCGCTTGATTGTGTGCTCATACGTTATTCCTGAGTGAAATTGCGTTCCATCCTGTATGTGCTCTAAGTCACATTTATGTCCGGATGTAAGTATTTGTTTGCCTGGTTGAGTATCAGGGAAAGCAGGGCAAGGCGGAAGAGTAAAATGCTGGATTTTACGTGTTGCGTCATGTTTTTTAACTATTGGTTAACGGAAGTGCCGGGTGGCGCTGCGCTTACCCGGCAAAACGCACTAAACCTGCTGCTTCTTATCGTGCTGGCGGTTAACCCAGGTATTGATAATCAGCGTCACGATCAGAATGCCGAACACCACGCCGAGCGAGATAGCGATCGGGATATGGTAGAAATCGACGATCAGCATCTTGATACCGATGAACACGAGGATCACCGACAGGCCATACTTCAGCATCGAGAAGCGCTCTGCGGCACCTGCCAGCAGGAAGTACATGGCGCGCAGGCCAAGGATCGCGAACAGGTTAGAGGTCAGAACGATGAACGGATCTGTCGTCACTGCAAAGATGGCCGGAATGCTGTCTACGGCGAAAATCACGTCGCTCAGCTCAACCAGAATCAGCACCAGCAGTAGCGGAGTCGCAAATAGCAGACCGTTCTTGCGCACGAAGAAGTGCTCGCTCTCGATCTTATCCGTCATGCGCAGGTGGCTGCGGATCCACTTGACCAGCGGCTTTTCGCCAATACCGGTTTCATCTTCCTTCGCCAGCGCCATTTTGACCCCGGTGAACAGCAGGAACGCGCCGAAGACGTACAGCAGCCATTCGAACTGGGTAATCAGCCAGCTACCGGCGAAGATCATGATCGTACGCAGGATAATCGCACCCAGCACGCCATAGACCAGCACACGGCGCTGCAGCGCCGCAGGCACGGCAAAGTAACTGAACAGCATCAGCCAGACGAAGACGTTATCGACCGCGAGGGCTTTTTCAATCAGATAGCCGGTGAGGAAGGCGAGCGCCTGAGGATCGGCCACCGCACGGCCTTCGGTTGAGGCCAGGTACCACCAGAAGGCAGCACAGAAGAGCAGAGAGAGGGTGACCCATACCAGGGACCAGACGGCGGCCTGCTTTATGGACATGCCGTGCTCACCGCGACGCCCCTGCAAAAAGAGGTCGATCGCCAGCATGATGAGCACGACAACCGCGAATCCGCCCCACAACATTGGAGTGCCGACAGAATGCATACTATTTTCCTTACACATAAAAAAACAAAAACGGCTATGGTCAGAAGACGATAGCCGTTAGCTTTTTATGCATAGACCTCGCCTTCCGGCAAGGTCTCACTTACAACCACGAAGGTTGCCCGGCGACCGGATGCGATTTTGCACGCATCGTAATGACGATCCACCGGCGAAGAAGTTACTCCCCTTTGCAGGTAACAAAATATGTCAGACCATCGGTTTCGTCAATGGTCTGCGCCTTTTCATTACACAGCTTTACGCGATAGCTTCTGCGCCCACGCCGTCTGCCGGGAACACCACGCCGGTCTGACGGCGGATCTCCGTTTGCAGCTTCGCCGTGGTGCGGCTCACCGCGAGGCCCGGGTGATTCACTTCGTTGTCTTCCACGAGACGGGCGAAGACCTCTGCCTCATAGAGCATAGTGTTAATATGCTGAGGCTGCGTCAGCTCCTGCGCTTTACCGCCGCGCGGCACAAAGCTCACTTTCTGACACTCGGAAATCTTCTCAATCACCAGCGACCCGGCTTCGCCCTGAATTTCGCTCGGCAGCACAGAATCACTGACTTTAGAGTGCTGCAGCGTGACGCTGAAATCGCCGTAATCCAGCACCACGACGCCGTGCGCATCCACACCGCTTTCCAGCAGGCTGGCCGTGGCCGTGACGCCGTGCGGCTCGCCCCACAGCGCGATTGCAGAGGCCAGGCAGTAAAAACCGATATCCATAATCGAGCCGTTAGAGAAGGCCGGGTTAAAGGTATTGAGGTTCTCACCGTCCAGATAACGCTGATAGCGCGACGAGTACTGGCAATAGTTGATGAAGGCTTTACGCACTTTGCCTATTTTTGGCAGCGACTGCTGCAATAGCAGGAAATTCGGCAGGCTGGCCGTTTTGAACGCTTCGAACAGCACCACCTGGTTTTCGCGGGCAAGCGCGATGGCGGCTTCCACTTCCTGGATATTCGACGCCAGCGGCTTCTCGCAAATCACATGCTTTTTATGGCTGAGAAACAGCTTCGTTTGGGGGAAGTGCAGGGAATTCGGGCTGGCGATATACACCGCGTCTATGGCGTCGCTTTGCGCCATCTCGTCGAGAGAGGTGAAGAGATGCTCGACGAGGTAATCATTCGCAAAACTCTGCGCCTGCTCAAGGCTGCGGGAATAGACTGCGGTGAGTTTAAGTTTGCCGGTTTCGTGGGCGGCGTCGACGAACTGGCGCGTGATCCAGTTCGTTCCAATGACTGCGAAACGTATCATAAACGTTTACGTACTCCGTAGCGGGGAACCTTTAACCACTGTAGCACGTCATCATGACAATTCGCGTGCGTTACTGCGCATTACTCTTTAACGATAAATGCGTCAGCCACAGCCGGGTATCAAACTCCAGCTGGTGGTACTGCGGCTCCATGTGGCAGCACAGGGAATAGAACGCTTTGTCGTGCTCTTTCTCTTTCAGGTGCGCCAGCTCATGGACCACGATCATCCGCAGAAAGGCTTCCGGTGCGTTACGGAAAACCGTCGCCACGCGGATCTCGGCTTTGGCTTTCAGCTTGCCGCCCTGCACGCGGGAGATAGCGGTGTGCAGGCCGAGCGCGTTTTTCAGAACGTGGATTTTGTTGTCGTACATCACCTTGTTGATCGGCGGCGCGCTCTTCAGATACCGGCTTTTCAGATCCTGCGTATACTGCCAGAGGGCTTTATCGGTCGTGAAATCGTGCGTACCGGGGTAGCGTTTTTCCAGCACCGCGCCCAGCTTCTGCTCGGCAATCAGGCTGCGAACCTGAGAAAGTAAATGCTCCGGGTAGCCCTGGAGATAAGTAAGTTGGTTCATCAACGCCCCAAATCGACAATAAAACGGGTATACTCACGCACCCTTTTCAGGGATACGCCAAATTTTACCATTCAGGAGGGCCGATGAGCCACTTAGACAACGGTTTCCGTTCACTCAACCTTAAACGTTTCCCGGAAACGGACGACGTTAACCCGCTTCAGGCGTGGGAAGCGGCGGATGAGTATCTGCTGCAGCAGTTGGATGATACCGAAATCCTCGGGCCGGTTCTGATCCTGAATGATGCATTCGGCGCGCTGGGCTGCGCCCTGGCGGAGCACAAACCTTACAGCATCGGCGATTCTTACTTAAGCGAGCTGGCGACGCGTGAAAACCTGCGCCATAACGAAATCGACGAATCCAGCGTGAAGTTCCTCGACAGCACCGCGGAGTACCCGCAGGCGCCGGGTGTAGTGCTGATTAAAGTGCCAAAAACCATGGCGCTGCTGGAGCAACAGCTGCGCGCGCTGCGAAAAGTCGTCACGCCAGAAACCCGTATTATCGCGGGTGCCAAGGCACGCGATATCCACACGTCGACGCTGGAGCTGTTCGAGAAAGTCCTCGGTCCAACCACCACTACGCTTGCCTGGAAAAAAGCGCGCCTGATCAACTGTACGTTTAGCGCACCGGAGCTGGCCGACGCGCCAGAGACGCTGAGCTGGAAGCTGGAAGGCACCGACTGGACCATCCACAACCATGCGAACGTCTTCTCCCGTACCGGCCTGGATATCGGCGCACGCTTCTTTATGGAACATCTGCCGGAAAATCTGGAAGGGGAGATCGTCGACCTGGGCTGCGGGAACGGTGTGATTGGCCTGACGCTGCTGGCGAAAAACCCGGACGCCAGCGTGGTGTTTAGCGACGAATCGCCAATGGCGGTGGCCTCCAGTCGTCTGAACGTGGAAACTAACCTGCCAGAGGCGCTGGATCGCTGCGAGTTTATGATCAACAACGCGCTCTCCGGCGTGGAGCCGTTCCGCTTCAACGCCGTGTTCTGTAACCCGCCGTTCCATCAGAAGCATGCCCTGACGGATAACGTCGCCTGGGAGATGTTCCACCACGCGCGCCGCTGTCTGAAAATCAACGGCGAGCTGTACATCGTGGCGAACCGCCACCTGGACTACTTCCACAAGCTGAAGAAAATTTTCGGCAACTGCGTCACCATCGCGACGAACAACAAGTTTGTGGTGCTGAAGGCGGTGAAGCTGGGGCGTCGTCGTTAAGGTTGTTTTGCCTGGCGGCGCTGCGCTTGCACAGGCCTACGGTTTTGTAGGCCCGGTAAGCGCAGCGCCACCGGGCAAGAAATCAAATCGCTAATGCCAGCTTCGTCCCCTGTGCAATCGCCCGCCGTGCGTCCAGCTCCATCGCCACATCGCATCCGCCAATCAAATGCACCGTTCTTCCGGCTTCGCGCAGCGGATCCGCCAGATCCCTTCTCGGCTCCTGCCCGGCACACAAAATCACATGATCCACGCGCAACAGCTGCGGTTCACCGCCGATCGTAACGTGCAGACCCTCGTCGTCGATCTTTTCGTAGCTCACCGCCGGGATCATCTTCACCCCGCGTGAAAGCAGGGTTGCCCGGTGGATCCAGCCCGTGGTTTTACCCAGTCCTTCGCCCGGCTTGCTGGCTTTACGCTGCAGCATCACAATCTGACGCGGGCTTTTCGGCAATTGCGGTCCTTCCGGACGCAGGCCGCCGGACTGGCTCAGGCTGGTGTCGATACCCCATTCCATGCAAAACTCGGCAATGTTCTGGCTGGTGGCCTCACCCGGCTGGCTTAAGTACATGGCGGTATCAAAGCCAATTCCGCCGCAGCCGATAATCGCTACGCTTTTCCCGACCAGCACTTTGTCACGCAATACGTCGAGATAGCTCAGCACTTTTGGATGATCGATACCTGCGATCGCAGGCGTTCGCGGTACGATCCCGCTTGCCAGGATCACCTCATCAAAACCGATCAGATCCGCCGCGCTGACAAACTGATTGAGCCGGAGCTCGACGCCCGTCAGGTCGATCATCCGGCGGTAGTAGCGCAGGGTCTCGTAGAACTCCTCTTTGCCGGGGATCTGTTTGGCGATATTAAACTGCCCGCCAATCTCGCCTGCGGCGTCAAAAAGCGTCACGCTGTGGCCGCGCGAGGAGGCATTCACTGCAAACGCCAGGCCTGCCGGGCCTGCGCCCACGACGGCCAGGCGTTTTATACTGGCCGCCGGAACGACCGGCATTTTAGTTTCGTGGCAGGCTCTCGGGTTGACGAGGCAGGAGGTCACCTTGCCGACGAAGATCTGATCCAGGCAGGCCTGGTTACAGCCGATGCAGGTGTTGATCTCATCCGCGCGTCCGCTTTGCGCTTTGGACAGCAGCTCGGCATCCGCAAGGAACGGCCGCGCCATCGACACCATGTCGGCATCGCCGCGCGATATCACATCGTCCGCCACCTGCGGGTCGTTAATGCGGTTGGTGGTGACCAGCGGAACAGACACTTTGCCTTTCAGCTTGCGCGTCACCCAGCTGAATGCCGCGCGCGGCACCGGTGTGGCGATGGTCGGAATACGGGCTTCGTGCCAGCCAATCCCGGTGTTAATGAGGGTGGCACCAGCGGCTTCAATCGCCTGCGCCAGCTGCACGGTTTCGTCGAACGTCCCGCCGCCCTCCACCAGGTCGAGCATCGACAGGCGGAAGATGATAATAAAATCTGTTCCTGTTCGTTCGCGCACCGCACGCACAACTTCAACGGCAAAGCGCATGCGGCGGACATAGTCGCCGCCCCATTCGTCCTCGCGCTGGTTAGTGCGGGCGGCAAGGAATTCGTTGATCAGATAACCTTCTGAGCCCATAACTTCGACGCCGTCATAACCTGCTTCACGCGCCAGCGCCGCGCAGCGGGCGAAGTCGTCAATCAGCGCTATGATCTCGTCGTGGCTGAGGGCATGCGGTGTGAAGCGGTTAATCGGCGCCTGAATGGCCGACGGCGCGACCAGTTTCGGCTGATAGCTGTAGCGCCCGGTGTGCAGGATTTGCAGGGCGATTTTGCCGCCCTCTTTGTGAACCGCGTCGGTAACGATACGGTGATGTGCAAGCTGGCTCGCATCGTTCAACACCGCGCCACCTTCCATCGTCACGCCTGAAGACGCAGGTGCTACGCCACCGGTGACAATCAGCGCCACGCCATGCCGCGCGCGCTCGGCGTAGAAGGCCGCCAGACGCTCGGCACCGTCCGGACGCTCTTCCAGCCCGGTGTGCATCGAGCCCATTAACACGCGGTTTTTAAGGGTGGTGAACCCCAGATCCAGGGGGGCGAACAACGACGGGTAGCGGCTCATAGTCTCTTCCAGTGTAAAATTATTGTTATGTGGTCGGATGAGTTACTAATTTAGCCAGCGGCAACGGAAAGGTAAAAGCGGGATCGAATGATTGTGATAGATCTCAAAGAACTTCCCCGGTGGCGCTGCGCTTACCGGGGCTACAAAACCCCAGGACGAATAAGCGCAGCGCCATCCGGCGTTTTTTACGGCGCCGCTGCCCGTACCAATCCCGGGGCCTGCCACATCGATGTGGTCAGCCCGCTATCCACCAGCCCAAGCTGGTCGGCATACACCGCCTGCCATTTTTGCATCATGCCGTCATACAGCTCACGATGCTGGGGATTTGGCGTGAACTCGCGGCTCCACTTCACCAGCCGCTCGCCCGTTGAGGCCATATCTGCAAATAATCCCGCGCCTGCGCCTGCCGCAATCGCACAGCCGAGCGCTGTCGCCTCTTTCACTTCCGGCACGCGTACCGGCAACCCGGTGACGTCGCTTAAGATCTGACTCCACAGGGCGCCTTTTGCTCCTCCGCCCGCAAAAACTAAACTTTCAAACGTCACGCCGGAGAAGCGCGAAATCTGCGCCAGGTTGCAGGCCGAAACGATTGCCGCATTCTCTTCCAGGGCACGGAACAGCGTCGCTTTGTTGCACTTTTCCGGGTCGATTGAGAGGTTAATAAACGACGGCGCGGCGTGGTACCACTGCTTGAAATGCATCGCGTCGGAGAAGATCGGCATCACCCCGTGGGAGCCTGCCGGCACGCGGCTCGCCATCTCTTCCAGCAGAGTATAGGTGTCCACTCCCATCCGCCCGGCAATCAGCTTTTCTTCTGCGCAAAAGGCGTCGCGGAACCAGCGCATGGTCAGCCCGGTGAAGAAGCTGATCGACTCCGCCTGGGCCATGCCGGGGATGACGTGCGGGTTCACGCGGATATTCATATCGGGGTCGGTGCGCACCTGCGGCAGGTTCACCACCTGCTGCCAGAAGGTGCCGCCCAGCACCGCCGTTTGTCCGGCGCGGACCACGCCCAGCCCCAGGCAGCCCAGCTGCACGTCGCCACCGCCCATTACCACCGGCGTGCCTTCGCGCAGGCCGCTTTGCTGCGCGGCTTCATGGGTAATGGCTCCCAGTACGCTGCCGGTCTCTTTCACCGGGGAGAGAATATCGGCGCGCAGCCCGGCCATGTCGAGCAGCGCCGGACGCCAGTCGCGGGAAAAGAGATCGAGCATGCCCGTGGTGCCCGCATTGGAGGGATCCACCGCCAGCTCGCCGGAAAGCTTCGCCGCCAGCCAGTCGCTGATCATGGTGATGGTCGCGGCCTTGCGGTAAATGTCGGGGCGATGGTGCGCCAGCCACAGAAGGCGCGGCATGGCGCTCAGGGCGAGAGTTTGCCCGGAGACGTCATACACTTCGGATTCAAAGCGGTTGTCGTGGATCTCTTTGAGCTCGGCCACCTCGCGGCTGGCGCGGGCGTCGACGTTGGCGCAGGCCCAGATGGCCTCGCCGTTGCGGTCGTACAGCACAATCCCTTCGCGCATGGAGCAGCAGGCAACGGACTGGATATCCGCCGCGGTCAGGTGCGCACGCTCCAGCGCCTGATGCATGCACTGGCAGGTCAGCCGCCAGTTGGTGTCGAGATCGAACTCCATCGATCCCGGTACGTTCTCCACGCTCAGGTGCTTCCACTCGGCCTGACCGACGGCAATCTGGTTGCCCTGTAAATCGAAAATCACGGCGCGAACGCTGCCGGTCCCTGCATCTAACGCTAAAAGGTAACTCATGAGCTTGCCTCGTTGTTAGCGCAGGGCATCCCCGTTACGCCAGGGCCAGCACCGCGCGGGCTGTCGTCTCCTCCGTCACCAGGCCATTGATACGGCGACCCTTAAGTGCGGCATAAATCGCATCGGCTTTCTCTTCCCCGCCGGCCACGCCAACGATGGTGGGCAGTTGCGCCAGTTCATCGAGCGTGACGCCGAGTAATTCTTTATGGATCTCCAGCTCCTCAACGCATTCCCCCTCGGCATTAAGGAAATAACCGAGAATGTCGCCGACTGCGCCTTTGCGGGCGTACATCAGCTGTTCACCTTCGCTGATATAGCCGGAGCGCAGTATCGTGGCGTCACGGCGCTGGTTCACCGAACCTATGCCGACCACCGCCACGTCGGCGGCGGTGGCGGCGAGGATCACGTCCCGCACGCTGGTTTCGCGTTTTAAGATCCCGGCAACGGAGGCGGATGACACGCGCAGCGGGGCGGGGATCATGCTGACGCTGCAGGCCGCGTCCAGCTGGCCGATACCGGTCATATACGGCCCGACGCCGCCGGAGAGCGTCACCAGGCGGATCTGCTGCGAGCTGATAAAGCCGCTCAGGTGCTGCAGGCTGCTCATGGTCGTTTCACCAAATCCCACCGCCAACAGCTGGCCGGGCTCCAGCACGCCCATTAGCGACTGCGCCGCGCCAATGCCCAGCCGCACGTTCATCGGCGGCGTATTCAGGGCGGGCATCACGCGCACCAGCTTCAGCCCAAAGCGCTGCTGTAGTTCGGTTTCCAGCGCCAGACAGCCCTCGTAACGGGAGTTGATCTGCACGCGGATCACCCCGGACTGGCGGCCTTTCTCCAGCAGACGGGAGATCTTCAAACGCGGCAGCCCGAGTCGCTCACCGATGTCGTTCTGGGTCAGCCCGTCGTGGTAATAGCACCAGGCCACGCGCGCCACCAGCTCCTCTTCCGCCAGCGCCAGCCCGGCAAACCGTCCTTCTTCCGCAGTGCGTTTATCGCTCATAATTGAACTCTTATAAAAATTTAGATCATATGTTCGTGATGACGCGAAGGGAAAATGTGAGCCACGCGACAAAACGGATCTTTAAGCGGGTTTCTGTTGTATCTGGATCTTAATCAATAAAACTGTGATCCCTGCACGGTTGTAAATATAGTTCACCGTCTACGCTTTTGAACATTATTAAATCTAAAAATCATTTGTTCAATAGCGGAGCGATGATGACACCACTTATTGAAGCGCGGGGGATCAGCAAGCAGTTCTCGGGCGTGCCGGTGTTAAAAGGCATTGATTTCACGCTGCTCGCGGGCCAGGTACACGCCCTGATGGGCGGGAACGGTGCGGGAAAATCGACGCTGATGAAGATCATCGCCGGAGTTGAAACGCCCGACAGCGGTGAACTTTCGGTTGCGGGGGAGTCTTTTGCACGGCTTACGCCAGCGCAGGCGCATAGGCTCGGCATTTATCTGGTACCGCAGGAGCCGCTGCTGTTCCCCAACCTGACGGTGCGGGAAAACATCCTCTTTCGCCTGCCCCGTGAACGGGATCTGGAACCGCGCCTGGCCGATAAGCTCCAACAGCTGCAATGCCAGCTTAACCTTGATGCCACCGCCAGCACCCTGGAAGTGGCGGATCAGCAGATGGTAGAGATCCTCCGCGGACTAATGCGCAACGCCAGGATCCTGATCCTCGACGAACCCACCGCCTCGCTCACGCCCGGCGAAACCGAACGCCTGTTCCGCCAGATCCGCGCGTTGCAGGCGCTTGGCGTCGGCATTGTTTTTATCTCGCATAAGCTGCCGGAAATTCGCCTGCTTTCGAGCCACATCTCGGTGATGCGCGACGGTGCAGTGGTGCTGAGCGGTGAAACCGCGCAGTTTGACGATAACGCCCTGATTGCCGCCATGACGCCAGTGAGTCGGGAAAAATCTCTGAGCGAGACGCAAAAGCTGTGGCTGGCGTTGCCGGGCAACCGCCGCACCCAGCCGCAGGATTTCCCGGTGCTGCGCGTGGAGGATCTCACCGGGGAGGGGTTTATCGATCTGAGTCTTGAGATCTTCGCCGGTGAGATCGTCGGCCTGGCCGGGCTGGTGGGATCCGGGCGCACCGAGTTTGCCGAAACGCTTTACGGCCTGCGCCCGGTGCGCGGGGGGCGCGTCTGGCTGGAGAATCAGGAGATCACTACTGATCCGGTAAGTTCACGGCTGGAAAAAGGGCTGGTCTATCTGCCGGAAGACAGGCAGGTTTCCGGCCTGTTCCTCGACGCGCCGATCCGCTGGAACACCGTGGCGCTGAACGAGCCGTCTCTCTGGCAGCAGCGCAAGCGGGAGTCGGCGGTGGTAGAGCGCTATCACCGTGCACTCGGGATTAAGCTCAACCATGCGGATCAAACCGTGCGTACGCTCTCCGGCGGCAACCAGCAGAAGGTACTGCTGGCGCGCTGTCTGGAGGCCAATCCTTTACTCCTTATTGTCGATGAACCGACGCGTGGCGTGGACGTCTCCGCGCGCGCCGATATCTACCAACTCATCAAAAGCGTGGCCGCGCAGAACGTCGCGGTACTGATGATCTCAAGCGATCTCGATGAGTTCCCGGGCCTTGCCGATCGCGTACTGGTGATGCATCAGGGCGTACTCAGCGGCGAGCTGCCGCGCCATGCCGTTAGCCTCGACAGGATGATGGCGCTGGCGTTCGGAGGGCAATCATGAAGACCTTATTAAAGAACCGTGAGTTGAGCGCGTTTCTCGCCATTCTGGCACTGTTTGCCGTGCTGGTGGCGCTGAACCCGTCTTACTTCAGCCTGCAAACGCTGGGGATGATCTTCGCCAGTGCCCAGATCCTGATCCTG
Organism: Enterobacter cloacae complex sp. HYC080_NIDB; assembly: GCF_056673325.1. Classification (NCBI taxonomy): domain Bacteria; kingdom Pseudomonadati; phylum Pseudomonadota; class Gammaproteobacteria; order Enterobacterales; family Enterobacteriaceae; genus Enterobacter; species Enterobacter cloacae complex sp. HYC080_NIDB. The sequence goes on from NZ_CP114212.1 coordinate 672,569, forward strand.
CTGGCCATTGGTGCCGCGCTGGTCATGCTGACCCGCAATATTGACGTCTCGGTGGGCTCGACCGTTGGGCTGTCGGCAATCGCCGTCGGCGTGGCGCTCAATGGCGGCTACAGCCTGCCCGTTTCCATCCTCTTCGCACTGTCGATTGGCGCACTGGCCGGGGCATTTAACGGCGTGCTGGTGGTGGGGCTGCGCATCCCGGCGATTGTCGCCACCCTCGGCACGCTGGGGCTGTATCGCGGGGCGATGCTGCTCTGGACGGGCGGGAAGTGGATTGAAGGGTTGCCGCCGGGGCTGAAATCTCTCTCTGAACCGCTTGCCCTCGGCATGTCGCCACTCGGTATGGTGGTGTTAATTATCGCCGCCGCGGGCGCGTGGACGCTGTCGCGTACCGCGTTCGGCCGTGATTTCTACGCGGTGGGGGATAACCTCACCGCCGCGCGTCAGCTGGGCGTAGCGGTGAACCGCACCCGCATGCTCGCCTTTACCCTGAACGGGATGCTGGCGGCCTGCGCAGGGATTGTCTTTGCCGCGCAAATTGGTTTTGTCCCCAACCAGACCGGCAGCGGGCTGGAGATGAAGGCCATCGCCGCCTGCGTGCTCGGGGGGATCTCTCTGCTGGGTGGCACCGGCACGCTGATCGGTGCCTTGCTTGGGGCTTTCTTCCTCACCCAAATCGACACCGTACTGGTGCTGTTCAGGCTGCCAGCCTGGTGGAATGACTTTATCGCCGGGCTGGTGCTGCTGGGCGTACTGGTGCTCGACGGGCGGCTGCGTCAGGCGCTGGCGCGCCATCAGCGGGCGCTGAAATACGGCCGCTTCCAGCCAGGTCACAGAGGGGGAAAGCACGTCACTCCCTTTCCCAAACGCAAAAAAGAGGTGGCGTAAATGAAGCTTAACTGGGAAAGCGCGCTGCTGGTTTTGCTGGTGCTGGAGATCCTGCTCTTTGGCGCCATTAACCCGCGCATGCTCGACATCAATATGCTGCTGTTCAGCACCAGCGACTTCATCTGTATCGGTATCGTGGCGCTGCCGCTCACGCTTGTCATTATCAGCGGCGGGATCGACATCTCGCTGGGTTCGACCATCGGCCTGTGCGCCATCGCGCTGGGGGTGATGATGCAGGCCGGGTGGCCGATGGCGGTGGCCATTCCGCTGACGCTGCTGCTCGGCCTGCTGTGCGGGCTGGTGAATGCGGCGCTGATCCACTACACCGGCATCAGTCCACTGGTGATTACCCTCGGCACGCTCTATCTCTACGGTGGCGGGGCGTTGCTGCTTTCCGGCATGGCGGGGGCGACGGGCTATGAGGGCATCGGCGGCTTCCCGGACAGCTTTACCGCGTTCGCGAATCTCACGGTCGTTGGCCTGCCGCTCCCGCTGGTGCTGTTCGCTGTGATTACCGTTTTCTTCTGGCTGATTACCCACCGCGGGCGCTTTGGCCGTCATCTGTTTTTGATTGGCCAGAACCCGCGTGCGGCAAGCTATGCGGCGCTGTCGGTTAACGGTATGCCCTACGCGCTGTATGGTCTGGTGGGCGTGGCCTCGGCCATTGCCGCACTGGTCATGGTCTCCTATTTCGGTTCCGCGCGGTCAGATCTGGGGCGCGATTTGCTGATGCCTGCGCTCACCGCCGCCGTACTCGGCGGGGCGAATATCTACGGCGGGTCAGGTTCGGTTGTCGGTACGGCGCTGGCAGCGCTGCTGGTGGGGTACCTGCAACAGGGTTTACAGATGGTCGGCATCCCCAACCAGGTATCGAGCGCGCTTTCAGGAGCGCTGCTGGTTGTGGTGGTGATGGGTCGTTCGCTGAGTCTGCACCGCGAATGGGTGCGTTCTCTCTTTAGAAAACTTTCCGGAGCGTAAGATGAAAACAAAACTGATAGTCCTGGCAATGGCCCTCAGCTTCGCCTCGGCGCAGGCGGCGGATCGGATTGCCTTTATCCCGAAACTGGTGGGGGTTGGCTTCTTCACCAGCGGCGGCAACGGTGCGAAAGAGGCGGGGAAAGACCTCGGCGTGGACGTCACCTATGACGGTCCAACCGAGCCGAGCGTTTCCGGCCAGGTGCAGCTCATCAACAACTTCGTTAACCAGGGCTACAACGCGATTATCGTCTCTGCCGTGTCGCCGGACGGCCTCTGCCCGGCCTTAAAACGCGCGATGCAGCGCGGCGTCAAAGTGCTGACCTGGGATTCCGACACCAAACCGGAGTGCCGCAGCATATATATCAACCAGGGGACGCCGGAACAGCTCGGCGGCCTGCTGGTGGAGATGGCGGGCAAGCAGGTCACCAAACCGAATGCCAAAGTGGCATTCTTCTACTCCAGCCCAACGGTCACCGACCAGAACCAGTGGGTGAAAGAGGCGAAGGCTAAAATCGAGAAAGATCATCCTCAGTGGCAGATTGTGACCACTCAGTTTGGCTATAACGATGCCACCAAATCCCTGCAAACCGCCGAGGGGATCTTAAAAGCGTATCCGGATCTGGATGCGATCATCGCCCCGGATGCCAACGCCCTGCCAGCCGCTGCGCAGGCAGCAGAAAACCTGAAGCGGGAAGGGGTGGCGATTGTCGGGTTCAGCACGCCAAACGTCATGCGTCCATACGTGGAGCGCGGCACGGTAAAAGCCTTCGGCCTGTGGGACGTGGTGCAACAGGGCAAAATTGCGGTCAATGTCGCCGATCGTTTACTGAAAAAAGGCGATCTTAACGTTGGCGACAGCGTGGACGTGAAAGAGATCGGTACGCTGAAGGTCGAACCGAACAGCGTGCAGGGCTACCAGTATGAGGCGAAAGGTAACGGCATCGTGCTGCTGCCGGAACGCGTGGTGTTCACTAAAGAGAACATCAACAAATACGATTTCTGACGGGGGAACAAATGGCTGATTTAGACGACATCAAAGACGGGAAGGATTTTGGCATCGGCACGCCACAGCAAAATGTGCCGTTTACCCTGAAGGGCTGTGGTTCGCTGGACTGGGGGATGCAGTCCAGGCTTTCGCGCATCTTCAACCCGCAAAGCAACCGCACGGTGATGCTGGCCTTTGACCACGGTTATTTCCAGGGGCCGACCACCGGCCTTGAGCGTATCGATCTCTCCATTGCGCCGCTGTTTGGCGAAACCGATGTGCTGATGTGTACCCGCGGTATCCTGCGGAGCACCGTGCCTGCGGCCACCAACAAACCGGTTGTGCTGCGCGCCTCCGGCGGTAACTCAATTCTGGGCGAATTGTCCAACGAGTGCGTGGCGGTGGCAATGGAAGATGCGCTCCGGCTGAACGTCTGCGCGGTCGCAGCACAGGTCTACATTGGCAGCGAGTTCGAGCATCAGTCGATCAACAACATCATCAAGCTTGTCGACGCCGGTGCCCGCTACGGCATGCCAACCCTCGCGGTGACAGGAGTGGGGAAAGAGATGGCGCGCGACGCGCGGTATTTCTCACTTGCCAGCCGCATTGCCGCCGAAATGGGGGCGCAGTTCGTCAAAACCTATTATGTGGATGAGGGCTTTGAAAAAGTCACCGCCAGCTGCCCGGTGCCGATCGTCATCGCCGGCGGCAAAAAGCTGCCGGAGCACGAAGCGCTGGAGATGTGCTGGCGCGCGATTGACCAGGGCGCATCCGGTGTGGACATGGGGCGCAATATCTTCCAGTCCAGCGCGCCGCTCGCCATGCTGAAGGCAGTGAAAAAAGTGGTTCACGAGAACATGAGCGCCCGTGAAGCGTTCCAGTTCTGGCAGGAAGAGAAACAGGGAGAAGCAAAATGAACGTGACGTTAGTGGAGATCAACATCAAACCCGAGCGGGTGGACGAGTTTCTGACGGTGTTTCGCGCCAACCATGAAGGGGCGATTAAGGAGCCGGGAAACCTGCGTTTTGACGTCCTGCAGGATCCGAGGGTGAAAACCCGGTTCTTTATCTACGAAGCCTATAAAGACGAAGCGGCGGTGCTGGCGCATAAGCAGACGCCGCACTATCTGGCGTGCGTGGATAAGCTTGAGGACCTGATGTCGGAGCCGCGCAAAAAACTCAGTTTTGTGGGGTTGTTGCCGGAGTAGTTTTTTTGCCCGGTAGACCGGTCTGCCGGGCAAGCATCGATCAGGGATGATGCTTTTGTAACGTTGTGAGCAGGCTGTCTGCACAATATTGTCTGAGGAGTTTTTCATCTCTTTCAGGCAGGCCGCTGTGAAGAAACGCTTCCAGACTCTCGGTATTTACACCGTTAAAAATGAAAATACGGTCGGGATGGTAAAGCGCCATGTTTTTAATCGACGCGTTTGTGGTGATCAGCTTCTTATTCAGAATCAGGGCTTCCAGAGCGCGGAGAGTTAATCCCTGTTGCTCGGGTTTGTTTATTTCCAGCATGACAGAGCAGCGTTTGGCTTTTTCAATATTTTCCTGATAGCTCAGTTTTTTATTTTGACAATTATCGGGATAGTTATCCTGGTTATCGTACTTATCCAGCAGGTAGAAATCTGTCTTGTAGCCGCAATTTTCGAGTACCGGCGTCAATGTGCGCACAACATTTGCGCGAATGGGTTCATAGCCACCGACAAAAAAACAGCTTTTATTTTCAGTTGGATTTTGTTTTTGAAACTGCTCGATTTCTTTCCAGCTAAAGGGCAAAAACTGCTCAATTGCACGCAGGTTATAACGTTCGCAATCGGCGGGATCAAAGCTATAAATAGCATCAAAGATCGGGCGAACGGTCTCGATGTAATCTTGATCCTGAGCCAGTTGCCCAAGGTGACGCCGTTTACGTGTCAGGGCTTCAACGGAGTCGCGGAGAATCAGCACTTTTTTACAAGGCATACTGGCGACATAATCCAGGAATGGAAAGACGCTGTATCCATTGCAAATCGCAATATCATCGGGCTTGATTGCTGATAATTTCACAGCACAGTGGGTGCGTTTATGCCATTTTTTTAATGCGTTGCCTGGTAACAGGGCATTGATTGATTTATAACGTCGCATAATGCGATTAATTTGCTTAACGGGATGATCCTGAGCAAGCGAATTAAGCATCATGATTTCGAAAGGATTGACCCATTCCAGAAAAAAATAGCGCATGGTCCCTCAGAGGTGGCTGGCCGATTATCGGGAAATGATATCTCATACTGGAAAAGGAATCATTATTGCGAGATTCCACGTTTGATCGGGGACGCAACAGATTGATGAAGTTTTGTAGGCCGGGTAAGCGCTAGCGCCACCCGGCATTTTTCAGGCCAGCTTCAGGTCCGCCAGGATCGCAGCAAGCGCCTCGCGCGGCTCACCCTGAATCGCCTGCAGTGGGAAGGGGAGCGCCGGTGCCTCCACTTTTCCCATCATCTCGGCTGCCGCTGCCATCACCCGCACGCTGCCGTAACGGCGGAACAGCGCCCACAGTGGCTCCAGACGTTCTGATTCCATGCTGTCTTTCGAGTGCGCAATTGCCAGTGCCGCCTGAGGGAACAGCCCGCCGACGACGGAATACCAGACGTCAAACCCGGCCTGCAGGGCGGATGCTGCCCGCCAGTCGCCGCTTATCCCCAGCGTGACCGTCTTCGGAAGACGCGCCCGCACCTGCGACACATCCTCCGGCATGTGGCCCATTTTCACCGAGCCAATATTGGGCAGCGCCGCCACGGCAAACATCAGCTCGTCGCTAAACTCAAACCCGGTGGTGGTGGGATTATCATAAACGCACAGCGGGACGGAGAGCTGGCGAGTTACCGTCTCATATAGCGAATAGACCTCGTCCGTCGTCAAACGCTGGTACGACACCGGTGCCATCAGCACGCTGGATGCTCCCGCCTTCTGCGCGTGCTCAGCCAGACGCAGAATGTCATCCAGTCTCAGTGCGCCAATACTGACCATGACCGGAATGTCATTGGCATGTTCCACCACGCAGCGGGTAATGTGCGTGCGCTCCTCAACCGTGAGGTAGGCATAGCTGCCCGTTGAACCCAGAATACCCAGCGAATCCACCCCCGCGTCGATCAGGGGGCGCAGCAGGTTGATAAAGGCCTGCTCGTCAAACTTCCCCTCTTTCAGGGGCGTTAACGGAAACGCACTTAACCCGTGAAACATCGTGTTGTCCTCTTACAGTTCCAGCAGTTGAACCTGAGCCGTTGCGCCTGGCATTAATCGTTGCAGATTGCTGACCAGCTCCTCGCCCGCTTCTTCGAGCGCACCTGACGGCATCGTTGGCAGACTTTCGAGAATAAACCACATGGTCTGCGCCTGGCTATCAAGACGGGTGCGTATCCCTTGTCGCCAGTTCCAGCGACGACAGGTGACGCCCATATCGTCGCGCCAGATGACCTCGCCAGCATCCGGGTATTCCACCACCGGCTGGCCCTCTTTCAGGGTGTCAAAGGGTTCATTGCCCTCGGCCAGCGTCAGGCGCGGCGCACCGGAATAGGCCGCGAGATTCTCGCCCCCTACCGGAATGGCGTAGCGAATACTGACCGCATTATAGATGTCCACCACCGGGTCGAGTGAAGGTAGCGAACCGTCTTTAAGCACCCGCTTTCGCAGTGCGTAGGCCGAGCAGGGGGTACGTTTTGGCTTCGCGCCAAAGTTTTTAAATACCTCATCCCAGGCAGCGAGATGCGCTTGTGCCCACGGTACATCATCATTCAACACCTGCTGGCAAGCCTGCGTCAGCGCGGCGGGGGCAACTTCTGGATGGGTAATCTGTGCGGCTTCAACCAGAATGCTCAGCGCCCGAAAGCCCGGGGCAATCCCGGCAAGACGCGGGTCTATTGACGGCGTAACGAGAGACATAAATAATCCTGTATTGACTGTTTTATACCATGGTAGTGACCAATGACTGATAAAGTCAATATAATGACTGAGCAGGGGGCCGATGTTGCCCAAGTAAGCCTGGCCGTGGCGAACCGCATCCGCAACTGGCGTAAAGATAAAAAATTGTCGCTGGATGAGCTATCCCGCCGCGCCAGCGTCAGCAAAGGCATGCTGGTGGAAATCGAAAAGGGGGCCGCCAACCCCAGTATCGCTATCCTGTGCAAACTGGCTGCCGCGCTGGGCGTTTCCGTGGCGGATATTGTTAACGTCTCCAGCGAACCGGTCGTGCATGTTATTGAAAAACAGGCTATCCCGGTTCTGTGGCAGGGCGCAAAGGGCGGTTCTGCCAGATTACTGGCGGGTACCGCTGGCCCGGACATGATTGAACTGTGGCAGTGGGAGATGCAGCCGGGGGAACACTTCTCTTCACCGGGGCACCCGGCAGGCACATGTGAACTGCTACACGTGAACGAGGGGGTATTGTCGCTGACGGTGGGCGAGACGGTGACGCAGGTTGAGGCTGGCGCGTCGGCGGTCGCCAAAACCGAAATGGCGCACGGCTATGGGAACGAAGGCGATACCGTGCTTCGCTTCACCATGACGGTGGCGGAGTTTCACCGGTAAAAAACTGCCCGGTGGCGCTAACGCTTACCGGGCTTGCTTAGGCCGGGTAAGCGTAGCGTCACCCGGCGCTTTTTACGCCTCTTCCACGCTCACACGCAGTGCTGCCAGCGCTTTACGTGCCGCTTTTAGCACCTGCTCGCACTGCTCAATCGTCAGCGTCAGCGGCGGTTCAATACGGATGGTTTTCGAGTTGTTGAGCGTTCCGGCCACCAGTACCCGCTGGCGGAACATCTCGCTCGCGAAGCTATAGCCGATTTCGTTGTCGACAAACTCAATCGCCATCAATAACCCTCTGCCGCGTGCATCCTGCACCAGATCCGGATATTCCCGGCCCAGCTGGCGGAAGCCATCCAGCAGCATGTCGCCTTTCTGCTCCGCCTGCGCAGGCAGGTTTTGTTCCAGCAGCACGTTGATGGTCGCCAGCGCGGCCGCACAGGCCAGCGGGTTACCGCCAAAGGTCGTGGTATGCAGGAACGGGTTGTCGAACAGCACCGAGAATACCTCCTCGGTGGCTACCGTAGCACCAATCGGCATCACGCCGCCGCCGAGCGCTTTCGCCAGACACAGAATGTCTGGCTGAACGTTCTCGTGCTCGCAGGCAAACATCTTGCCGGTGCGTCCCATCCCGGTCTGGACTTCGTCGAGGATCAGCAGGGCGCCAAACTCATCGCACAGCTGACGCACGGCAGGCAAATAGCCCTGCGGAGGCAGGATCACGCCGCCTTCGCCCTGAATCGGCTCCAGGATCACCGCCGCCACGTCATCGCCGGTTTTACGGCATTCACTCAGCGCGGTGCGCATGGCGTTAATGTCGCCGAACGGCACGTGGCGGAAGCCCGGCAGCAGCGGCATAAACGGCTTGCGGAAGGTGGATTTAGCGGTCGCCGACAGTGCGCCCAGGGATTTACCGTGGAACGCGCCGCTGGTGGCAATGAAGGTGAATTTCCCACGCGGCGACTGGTACGCTTTGGCGAGTTTAATCGCCGCTTCGACCGATTCCGTGCCGCTGTTACTAAAGAAGCTGTATTTCAGTTTGCCGGGCGTTAAGGCCGCCAGCGTTTTCGCGAGCATGGCGCGAAGCGGGTCGAGCAGTTCCTGGCTATGGAGAGGTTGTTTCGCAAGTTGATTCTGTACGGCGGAAACCACAACTGGATTACGGTGCCCCACGTTGAAGATACCAAAACCACCAAGGCAATCGATAAACTCCTGTCCCTGGGTGTCGACAAGCGTGTTCAGACTTCCCGCTTGCCACTCTACGGCTCCGTAATCCCCGCCGGCGGTAACAGATTTGCGATACTCCAGAAATCCTGGATTGACGTGCTCTTTAAAGTAATCGATGACCTCTCGGTTAAGTTGTTTCATCTCCTCATGATCAAGCGTTTGCTTCTCTATGAGATTCAATGCGTGCGCGGTACAGGCAAGAGCCGAGGCGCTGGAAGGTAACCTGTTCAAAATATGCTCCCGGGGATCGCGTATCACATGATACTGGTTTAAGTATTGCAGGGATTACGCCACTTCAGAGGACTTAACGAAAATCGGGATAAACGCCAGGTTAAAATAATGTTGCACAATATTTAATCATGCCGATACAACCGAAACGGGATTTAGCGATAAGGCACAGCACGTGCAGGACGGGGCATAAAAGCGCAATTGCACGAAAGGAGTGCAATGCATGCCACTTAAGCGGGCGTTAACAGGTCATGCTTTGCAGGTAATTTCCAAGAGAAAGTATTTCAAATCAATGAATTATAAATTCTCACAAAAAGTGCGGTTTAAGTGAAATCTGCGATCTCCATCAAGTTTAACAACTAAAGATAAATTGGTTACCGCCGAAAAAACAATTACCCACAAATTTAACATTCAAATAACCTGCAAGGGATGCTCACAATGTCCTCTCCAACCTATGTCACCCAGAATGAATATCCTCTGGATGATGACACCACCTTAATGTCTACCACAGACATCCACAGCTACATTACCCACGCCAACGACACGTTTGTGCAGGTGAGCGGTTACCCGCTTGATGAGCTGACGGGCCAGCCGCACAATATGGTGCGCCACCCTGATATGCCAAAAGCCGCCTTTGCCGATATGTGGTACACCCTGCAACAGGGGGAACCGTGGAGCGGGATTGTCAAAAATCGGCGCAAAAACGGTGACCACTACTGGGTGCGCGCGAATGCGGTGCCAATGGTGCGTCACGGGAAGGTGACGGGCTATATGTCGATCCGCACCAAAGCCACGGCGGAAGAGATAGCCACCGTGGAGCCGCTCTACCGCGCGCTGAATGACGGCAGCTGTAAGAAACGTATTCATAAAGGACTGGTGGTGGGAAAGGGCTGGCTGGGTAAACTGCCGGCCATGCCGCTGCGCTGGCGGGTGCGTAGCGTAATGGCGGTGCTTTTTGCCGTCCTCGCCGCCACGCTGATCGCCACCTCCGCAGGGTGGATGCCGCTCGTTGCGGCTGCGGTGGTCATGCTGCTGGGGACGCTGCTGTTTGAGCAACAGATTGTGCGTCCGGTCGAAAACGTGGCGCGACAGGCCCTGAGGGTGGCTACCGGGGAGCGCAACAGCGTGCAGCATTTGAACCGCAGTGACGAGCTGGGGCTAACCCTGCGCGCGATAGGCCAGCTGGGGCTGATGTGCCGCTGGTTGATCAACGACGTCTCGAGCCAGGTGGTGAGCGTGCGTGACGGCAGCGACAGGCTGGCCCGGGGTAATGAAGATCTGAACGATCGCACGCGTCAGACGGTAGCGAATGTGCAGCAGACCGTCGCAACGATGAACCAGATGGCCGCGTCCGTGCAGAGCAACTCTGAAACTGCCGCCGAGGTGGATAAACTCTCCGTTGCCGCGAGCAGTGCGGCGACGAAGGGCGGCAATGCGATGCAGACCGTGGTCAAAACCATGGATGACATCGCCGACAGCACGCAGCGAATTGGCTCGATTACCTCCCTGATAAACGACATCGCTTTCCAGACCAATATCCTGGCGCTCAATGCGGCAGTTGAAGCGGCACGGGCGGGTGAGCAGGGGAAAGGGTTTGCCGTGGTCGCGGGCGAAGTCCGCCATCTCGCCAGCCGCAGCGCCAGTGCGGCTAACGATATTCGTAAACTCATTGATGCCAGCGCCAGCAAAGTGCAGTCCGGCTCCGAGCAGGTGCACGCCGCTGGCCGCACGATGGATGACATTGTCGAGCAGGTGAAAAACGTGACGCAGCTTATCGCTCAGATCAGTCACTCCACCTCCGAGCAGGCCACCGGGCTCTCAGAATTAACCCGTGCGGTGGCCGAGCTGGACAGCATCACGCAGAAAAATGCCGACCTGGTCGAGGAGAGCGCGCACATTTCTGCCATGGTGAAACACCGTGCCGGGCGTCTGAAGGATGCGGTAACCGTGCTCCATTGAGTCAGTAAAGTTCCGGAAAAGCCGTTTATTCCGTAAGGAATAAACGGCTTTTTTATGGCTGCTTGTGACTATTAATGTGCTTTATTGTTAATATAATATTAAATAACTAAAAAAAGCACCTCAGTTATTTATTCCTGCCTAAGTCAGTTTCCCATGATGCTGTTTTGCAAAACACGCTTCTGGTGGTCTGGTAACGATCGATGAGACGAAATTAATAGTCCCTGCCTATCCATTGTGATGGTTATGAAATAAAAAAACGATCAAAGTCATAAAGTTAGCGAATTCGTTACCGATAACAGCGATCGTCTGAGAAATAATCACATCGATGGAGTAAATATGTTCTTACATGACGTAAAAATCGGCACGAAATTATTTCTGGCGTTTGGGTTCTTTATTGTCCTGATGGCAATCAGCGCGAGCCTGTCTCTGCTGAGTCTGAACCGGGCAAATAATGGGATGCAATCCATTATTACCCGTGATTATCCGGCCACGGTAAAAGCGAACCAGTTAATCGATAACTTCCAGGAATTTATTAGCACTCAACAGCTGATGCTGCTGGACGAGCAGGGGACTTACACGGGGCAATCTCAGCAGCACCTGAAAGAGATCAGCGAGCACATCACGGTGATCCTGGGCGAGCTGAACAACGCGTTGCAGGATGAAAAGTCTCAGCAGGTGCTGGCGGATATCCGTAGCGTGCGCCAGCAGTATCTGGACTCGCGCTATCGCATCCTGCAGGCGGTGCAGAACAACAATCGTGCGGGTGCCATTCAAGAGATGATGACCACCACCCTTGCCGTGCAGCAGGCTTATAAAGCGAAGGTGAAGGAGCTGATTGCCATTCAAAACAGCGAGATGCAGAGTGCAGGCGCGCAGGTAGAAGGGGATTTCAGGTCTAACCGACTGCTGCTGATCCTCATCACCCTCTTTAGCGTCGCGGCAGGCAGCCTGATCGGCTGGTTTATCGTGCGCGCTATCACCCGTCCGCTCGGCGAGGCGGTGAATTTTGCGAAGGCCATTTCAGAGGGCGATCTGACGGGCAGCATCACGCCGCACGGCAAAGACGAAACGGGCTTACTGCTGCATGCGTTGATGGAGATGAAAAACCGTCTGCTGGACATTGTGCAGCAGGTGCAAACCGGCTCGGAGAATATCTCCAGCGCAGCCGCGCAGATCGTTGCGGGTAACCAGGATCTCGCCGCGCGCACGGAAGAGCAGGCAAGTTCCGTTGAACAGACAGCAGCCTCGATGGAGCAGATCACCGCGACGGTGAAAAACACCGCCTCGCACACTGGCGAAGCGACCAACCTCTCGGCAGATGCTGCCACGGTGGTCAAAAACAACGGTGAGATGATGAAGCAGGTGACCAGCAAAATGCGCCTGATTAACGAGACGTCGAACCGGATGTCCGACATTATCGACCTGATCGACGCCATTGCTTTCCAGACCAACATTCTGGCGCTGAACGCGGCCGTGGAAGCAGCGCGCGCCGGTGAGCACGGTCGTGGCTTTGCGGTGGTGGCCGGTGAGGTGCGCCAGCTTGCCCAGAAGAGCGCGTCGTCGGCCAGCGAAATCCGTGAGCTTATTGAGAGCTCCACCAGTCAGACCCAGGACGGCATGAACCTGGTGGAAAAAGCGAGCGCGCTGATCAACGGGATGGTGGGCAACGTGGAAGAGATGGACGTCATCCTGCGTGAGATCCGCCAGGCCAGCCATGAGCAGACGGAAGGGATCTCGCAGATTAACAGCGCGATTGGCCTGATTGATGCCACCACCCAGCAGAACTCCGCGCTGGTGGAGGAGTCCGTCGCCGCGGCGGCATCGCTTAACGAACAGGCGATGCACCTGAAAGAGCTGGTACGCGTCTTCCGCGTGAGCGAACACGCTCCGGCTTAATCCAGCTGGGAGATCTCGAGCGCCGCGCGGTCAATGACGCCGATAATCTGCTTAAGCTGCGCGTCGCTGAGCTCTCCCTGATTCACCTTCAGGTCTAACACCGCTTTAAAGTTATCCAGCGCCCGCTTCATCTGCGGGTTTTTGCGCAGCTGGAAGCCGACAGAACGCGCTTTGATGCGTGCCTGTATGTGCTCAAGCTGTTCCTGGTTCTCATCCAGCCACTGCTGGCCCGTCACGGTAATCGCAATTCGCTTTCTGCCGTTCTCTTCTTCCGTAATGGTGATAAAGGTCTGATCCTGCAGATAATCCAGCGTCGGGTAGATCACCCCAGGGCTCGGGGTGTAATTACCCTGGGTCAGGTTCTCAATCTCTTTGATCAGCTCATAGCCGTGGCTCGCATTGCGGGTCAGGATATCCAGAATCACCAGCCGCAGATCGCCGTGGCCGAAAAAGCGCGGTCGGCGTCCGCCGCCATCATGTTCGTGTCGCATAGTAATTCCTTCAATTTGATATATCTAAACTATATCTAAGATATATTCAGATGCAATCTAAAAGATCTTGCTTTTTTACTGATTAGTAATCATTATCATTTAAAAATTAATTTAGATATATCGTATTCATCAGAGAAGGGGCTAAAAATGGCATCAACCCGTTACCCACAGCGTGTTCGTAATGACCTGCGTTTTCGCGAGCTGACGGTGCTCCGCGTGGAACGCGTGAGCGCGGGTTTCCAGCGCGTTGTATTAGGTGGTGAGGCGCTGGAGGGGTTTAGCTCACGCGGCTTCGACGACCACACCAAAGTCTTTTTCCCGGCACCGGGGGCGGCGTTTGTGCCGCCCGTGGTGACTGATGAAGGCATCGACTGGGGCGACGGCGTGCGTCCGCAGACGCGCGACTATACGCCGCTGTATGATGAGTCTCGCCATGAACTGGTGCTCGATTTCTTCATTCATGACGGCGGCATTGCCAGCAACTGGGCGGTTGAGGCGAAAGCGGGGGACACGTTGACCATTGGTGGGCCGCGCGGTTCGCTGGTGGTGCCGGAAGATTACGCCTGGCAACTGTACGTGTGTGATGAATCCGGTATGCCTGCGCTACGTCGACGCTTAGAGAGTCTTGCTAAACTGCCGGTTCGCCCAGAAATTCACGCGGTAGTAACGGTCGGGAACGACGCATATAAGGACTATCTGGCGCACCTGAGCGACGTCGACATCACCTGGGTAGTGGGCCACCGCGAGCAGGCGGTGGCGGATCGTCTGGCGGCGTTGACCGTTCCGGCGGAAGAGTACTTTATCTGGCTGACCGGGGAAGGAAAGGTAGTAAAAAGCCTGAGCCGTCAGTTTGACACTGACGCGATTGATCAACAGTTGGTGCGTGCCAGCGCCTACTGGCACGCTAAATAATCAGGCTGCTGAATCCATTTGCGCTTCGTTCACCTGGTGTTCGAGCGAGGCGCGAACCTCGTGCAGGGCTTTCTCCTGCTGAGCAAAGTACGCCTCCATATTGCTCAGCGACGACACCAGCAGCCAGGACTCTTCTTTCTCCAGCTCCGCCAGCTCGTTCACTAAGGTGTCGATTTGCTCGCGTACCTGCGCCATTTTTTTGCGGATACGTTCCAGATCGTTCAGCCTGTCGCTGGCCATCAGCGGCTCGAAGCCCTGCTGCAGGCGGGCGACCAGCGAGCGAATAGCCTTGACGTCGCCACGCTGTTTGGCCTGGTTGAGCTGCACCATCATCGCGTTGGCTTCCTCTTTCAGGTCGTCCGCCACCAGGTCCGGATGACAGAGTTTGCTCGCCTGCCGCCAGAGACGCTTGAGTTCGTTCTGATCTTCTTCAGAGAGGAGCTTCCCTTTGCGCAGCCGCATTTCGACATCGTGATGTTGCTCGCGATACTTCTCGTACTCTTCGTTGGCTTCGTCACGCGCCTGGCGAGCAGGCTCCTCTTCGCGCGTTAAGCCGCTCTCCAGCTCCAGCGCCTCGGCCAGCAAATTAGCAATCAAATTACTTTGCTGCTCCAGATGCTTGCGCGCTTCAGCCGCCTGCACGGAGTCGGCTGGCAGATCGCGCCAGCGCTGGGTGAGCGTCGCCAGCACCTCTACCGCCTGCGCCATATAGCGCTGGCAGCGACGGTAATCTTCCTCGCGACGACGCGCCTCCGCCTGCTGACGACGCAGGTTCAGCTCCGCCAGGGTTTTACGCAGGGCGAGGATCTGCTGCATCAGGGGACCCAGACGGGAGAAATAGAGATCGTTGAACTCATCAAGCTGCTGCACCCGCGCGTTGCGGCGATCGATGAGATCGCGCAGACGCTCTTCCAGCGCCTTCAGCTCCAGCTTGCTGGCTGCCACTTGCGGGTCGCGCCACGGGGTGATGGCGCGCTGGCCCTGCAGCCAGGCGGTAATGGCCCTGATGGCGGCGGTGTAATTCTTCTGCTCAAGCGCCACGACGATTGCCTGTAGCTCATCGTCAAACGCTTCATTCTTCAGCCGTGTCAGCTGGCTCTGGATGATGTCGTCATCTTCCAGTTCAATGGCATTTTTAATGATTTCTAGCCGTTTGATCGGTGTGCTCATGATGCCTTTCGCTTTGGCGCTTAAGTATTTGAGTTAAGGGTAGTTGTGGGCAACGCTACAGGAAATAATACACACGGATGATGATCGGCGCGATGGGGGATTTCTTTAGTTTTTAGGGTTTGTGAGGGTGAGCGGCAGGACGGACTACATTTGATTGATTGCGTGTGTGCTTGCACAGGGTGCCGCAAAAAATCAGAGGAGGAATATAGCCTGGCGAATGCCAGGAGGAAAACTCAGGGGACAACAAGGGGGCGCCCGTCATTCAGCGAGCACTAGTAGCCAGGCAAATTCTGACAATCATCTCCAAATCTTTAGCAGAGCTGTGGTGGCTTTCTTCTAAGAGACTGTCAATCTGCTCTCCAGTAAGAAAGACCATCTCACTTTCTTCTGTTCTGAACTGTCGAATGTTATCTAGCGGGTTTGGCGCTTCCCATTCGCCAAGTCGTTTCAATTCATTGAACACAGCGAGGAAATACGCGTGCTCTAAGTTCATGGTGCGAGGCGAAACCTGAGTAACGCGCTTAGTACGGGCAAAATGGCCATCGAGCCTTTTTGCCCGGTACGCGGTGAAAAGCTGGGCTAAGAATTCAGTAGCCGGGGGCGACCCTATGCACAGATCTGCCCAGAGCATGTTGCTTTTACGTTTCTCGCCGTCACGCAAAGTTATTCCATGGCGCTCAAACCATAGATGGACTATATCCGAAAGACGACGTTTGTCTTTGCCCTGGCCTAACCAGGGCGTGTCCTCAAATTTTTGCAGTGTGTAATTTTCAAACGCCAGCGCTTCGCCTTTAGTGACAAACTTCCTACGAACCCGCTTGCCGTCTTTACCATCAGTTCTGTCTACAGTGTAAAAATCAGCAACCCGTTGGCCGTAAGCTAACTTTCTTACAGACATAAATTAACCATTCAAAATGAATTTTTTCTGCTGCTGGAATTCTTCTTCTGTAAGAATCCCTTTGACCTGCCCCCAGAGTTAGATACAACCTTCAGTTAGTAATGTCGGTTGGTTTTTCTTCATATTTCCCGTTTCGCCAGCCCGCTGCAAATTCAGCCGGCGTCAGGTAATTCAGTGATGAATGTGGTCGACACTCGTTATAATCCAGTCGCCAGTCATTAATGATCTTCCTGGCGTGAACAATATCGCTGAACCAGTGCTCATTCAGGCATTCATCACGAAAGCGTCCGTTAAAACTCTCAATAAATCCGTTCTGCGTTGGCTTGCCGGGCTGGATAAGTCGCAGCTCCACACCATGCTCAAAAGCCCACTGATCGAGTGCGCGGCAGGTAAACTCCGGGCCCTGATCGGTTCTTATCGTAGCCGGATAGCCGCGAAACAGCGCAATGCTGTCCAGAATACGCGTGACCTGCACGCCTGAAATCCCGAAGGCAACAGTGACCGTCAGGCATTCCTTTGTGAAATCATCCACGCAGGTCAGGCACTTGATCCTGCGACCTGTGGCCAGTGCGTCCATGACGAAATCCATTGACCAGGTCAGATTGGGCGCCATCGGGCGGAGCAGCGGCAGACGTTCTGTTGCCAGCCCTTTACGACGTCGTCTGCGTTTTACACTCAGGCCATTAAGTTGATAGATGCGGTAAACCCGCTTGTGGTTAACGCAAAGACCTTCACGTCGCAGAAGCTGCCAGATACGCCGGTAACCAAAACGGCGGCGTTCAAGTGCCAGCTCTGTGATGCGTAGAGACAGCTGCGCGTCAGCAGCCGGACGCTGAGCCGAATATCGGCAGGTTGACAGGGACAGACCTGCCAGCCCGCAGGCACGACGTTGCGACAGACCCTTAGCCTCGCACATGACTTCCACGGCTTCCCGCTTCTGGTCTGTCGTCAGTACTTTCGCCCAAGAGCCACCTGAAGCGCCTCCTTATCCAGCATGGCTTCAGCAAGCAGCTTCTTGAGTCTGGCGTTCTCTTCCTCAAGCGACTTCAGGCGCTTAACCTCAGGCACCTCCATACCGCCATACTTCTTACGCCATGTGTAAAAGGTGGCGTCGGAAATGGCGTGCTTACGGCAGAGCTCACGGGCAGAAACGCCGGCTTCGGCCTCGCGGAGAATACATATGATCTGTTCGTCGGAAAAACGCTTCTTCATGGGGATGTCCTCATGTGGCTTATGAAGACATTACTAACATCACGGTGTATTAATCAACGGGGAGCAGGTCAGCATTGCATCATACGTTGGTAGCATAAACACAGCCCAAGCAAAATTGTTCAGGTGAATCAGGGGCCATCGTAGCAACTTTTGCAGTTGAGTCTTTTTTGTTCCAAAACTACTTCTGAACGTCATGTCTAACTCAGAGCAATTTGGCAGGTCTAAACCTTCTTGCGACACTTTTGCGACACTTGTGCTGGCGAAAACAAAAAGGCCACTCTCGAGAGTGGCCTAAGTGCATGTATTTATTGCTTTAATTTGGTGGCCCCTGCTGGACTTGAACCAGCGACCAAGCGATTATGAGTCGCCTGCTCTAACCACTGAGCTAAGGGGCCGTGGCGGTGAATTATAAAGTAACTCTCTACAGCAATCCAGCCATTCACACCTGCCTGCTGTTTTTATAAACAATGCATAATCAATCCTTTATACTTCCCTTACGATGGATTGATCGGGAGTAAAAATGATCAACGATATTCTGGCCCCTGGCCTGCGGGTGGTGTTCTGCGGAATCAACCCGGGTAAGTCCTCGGCGCACACCGGCTTTCACTTCGCCCATCCGGGCAATCGCTTCTGGAAAGTGATCCACCAGGCCGGGTTTACCGATAGATTACTCAGGCCCGAAGAGGAACAGCACCTGCTGGATACGCGCTGCGGCATTACTATGCTTGTTGAGCGCCCGACGGTGCAGGCGAGCGAGGTCAACCTGCATGAGCTCCGCAGCGGCGGACGGGAGTTGGTCAAAAAGATCGAGGACTATCAGCCCGCAGCGCTGGCGATCCTCGGCAAGCAGGCCTACGAGCAGGCGTTCAGTCAGCGCGGCGCTAAATGGGGTAAGCAGAGCATTACCATCGGCGCGACGCAGGTGTGGGTGCTGCCGAATCCAAGCGGGCTTAACAGGGCAACGCTGGATAAGCTGGTGGAGGCGTATCGGGAGCTGGATGAGGCGCTAATGGTGCGAGGGCTTTAGGGACTCTGCGGCCTGATGCCCTCACCTCACATGACTAAGGGATCCCCACAACGTTATAGCAGCACGGAACAGTTCCCTCGCCCCTCCGGGGAGAGGGTTAGGGTGAGGGGAATATACGGCTGTGGTGATCATTCCGTTCACTTTATGTTCCTTGCTACTCTGTCACGACATGACCTGTGAACGTGCCAGGGTGGCTCAGGCGCCACCACCCTGGCGACCCGGGCTCCCGGCGGTAAATCGCCGCTTCGCGGTGCCCTCGGCTTATTCCTTCCGGCTTATCGGGGACGGGCGGAGGTAACGTCCCTGTAAAGCCCGCCCTCTCGGCGCATCCATGCGCCTCGCCCCGGCCTGCAGAAAACGCCTCAGCGATTTACAGCCGGATCAGAGCATCGCTGAAAGCCTGCATTCGCTCTGAAACAACGTTATTGCTTTTGCTTATAAATTACTGGGATCCCACAGCCCACAGGAAGAAGTAATAAACAAAAAAAAAGCTCCCGATTGGGAGCTTTTTCACTGTCAGGACAAGTTAGTCGTCCAGGAAGCTACGCAGCACTTCAGAGCGGCTTGGATGACGCAGCTTACGCAGCGCCTTCGCTTCGATCTGACGGATACGTTCGCGGGTCACGTCGAACTGTTTACCCACTTCTTCCAGCGTGTGGTCGGTGTTCATGTCGATACCGAAACGCATACGCAGCACTTTTGCTTCACGGGCGGTCAGGCCGGCCAGAACGTCGTGCGTCGCAGCGCGCAGGCTCTCGGTGGTGGCAGAGTCCAGCGGCAGCTCGAGGGTGGTGTCCTCGATGAAATCACCAAGATGCGAATCTTCATCATCACCAATTGGTGTTTCCATGGAGATTGGCTCTTTGGCGATCTTCAGCACTTTACGGATCTTGTCTTCCGGCATCAGCATGCGCTCAGCCAGCTCTTCCGGCGTTGGCTCACGGCCCATCTCCTGCAGCATCTGGCGGGAGATACGGTTGAGCTTGTTGATGGTCTCAATCATATGCACCGGAATACGGATGGTGCGCGCCTGATCCGCGATAGAGCGTGTGATAGCCTGACGGATCCACCAGGTAGCGTAGGTGGAGAACTTGTAACCACGACGGTATTCGAACTTATCTACCGCTTTCATCAGACCGATGTTGCCTTCCTGGATCAGATCCAGGAACTGCAGGCCACGGTTGGTGTATTTCTTGGCGATAGAGATAACCAGACGCAAGTTCGCCTCAACCATCTCTTTCTTCGCACGGCGGGCTTTCGCTTCACCGATAGACATACGACGGTTGATGTCCTTGACCTGCTCGATGGTCAGGCCGGTCTCTTCTTCAATCTGATGCAGCTTCTGCAGACCACGATAGACATCGTCCTTCACGTCGTGCAGTTTTTCAGACCATGGCTTGTTCATCGCGATAGCGGCGTTGAACCAGGTTTCGCTGGTTTCGTTGCCGGTGAAGAGGGTGATGAAGTTCTTCTTCGGCATTTTGCACTGCTCAACGCACAGCTTCATGATGATGCGTTCCTGGGTGCGTACGCGATCCATCATCACGCGCATGCTGTTTACCAGGTAGTCGAACTGTTTTGGCACCAGGCGGAACTGTTTGAATACTTCAGACAGTTTCAGGATCTCTTCCTGCGCGGCGGCATGGCTGCGGCCTTTCGCTTTGATGGTGTCACGCGTGACTTCGTACTGGGTACGCAGCTCGGCAAACTTCTCACGCGCCAGTTCCGGGTCGATGCTGTTGTCATCGTCCGCGCTGTCGTCGTCTTCTTCCTCATCTTCGTCTTCGTCGTCATCCATCTCTTCCTGAGACAGTTCGGAACCAACGTGAGTCGCGGTAGGCGCCAGATCTTCTTCCGCGTTCGGGTCAACAAACCCGGTGATCAGGTCAGACAGGCGCGCTTCTTCCGCTTCAACGCGATCGTACTGCTCCAGCAGATAGGTGATCGCTTCAGGGTATTCGGCAACAGAACACTGAACCTGGTTGATCCCGTCTTCGATGCGTTTTGCGATGTCAATTTCGCCTTCGCGGGTCAACAGTTCAACGGTACCCATTTCACGCATGTACATGCGGACCGGGTCAGTGGTACGCCCGATTTCAGATTCAACGCTGGACAGTACCTGTGCGGCAGCTTCTTCCGCATCTTCGTCGGTATTGTTGGAGGTTTCAGCCAGCAACAGATCATCGGCATCCGGTGCTTCTTCCATCACCTGAATGCCCATGTCATTGATCATTTGGATGATGTCTTCGATCTGATCTGAATCGACGATATCTTCCGGCAGATGGTCATTGACCTCGGCATAGGTCAGATAGCCTTGCTCCTTACCGCGTTGGACAAGAAGTTTCAGCTGTGACTGCGGGTTTTGCTCCATAAGACGGTATCCACACTTAATTCGTTTGATTGGTGTCGGCGATGGGGCTGCCAACCTTTAAAGCGAGGGCGTACTTATATTTTTGCCGCTGCCTCTCAGTGCGGCTGCCGGGGGCTCCCCGATCGATATTCGGCACTTAAGCCGTTAAATACTTTTGTCTTTCACTTATTTCTTCGCCAGTTCCTGGTTAATCATCCAGAGTTCCCGGCGTTCTTCGCTGCTTAAGCCGTGCGTGCGCTCGCGAGCTATCAACTCTTCCTGGCGCAACTCAAGCATCGAATCAAACATATGGTTGAGCGAGTCGGTGAACGTTTTTTCTGCAATGTCCTTATCTGCTATATCGTCCCACATCGACAATTTTTCAAGGGTAGCGGCCTCTTTTGTGCCGCGATAATGTTCTAAAAGTTGTCCGGTGGTCAGACCTGGCTGAGACAAACACGTGTTGACCAGTTCTGAAAATAAGCCAAGTCCGGGCAATTTTTCGTGGTTCAAACCCGCCAGCGATGGCACTTGCGGCGCAAGTTCGGGGTTTTGTACCAGTAACCCTATCAGTATACGCATGGTTGTGCGTTTTAGCTGAGGCGCGGGGCGAACCGTGCCGTTTTCAGCCTGTTTAGGCATTAAACGTTCAAGATGGCTGTCATCCAGAATGCCGAGCTTGTTGCCTAACTCCTGACGCAGATAGATACGCAGCGTTTCGCCGGGCACCTGGCTGATTAACGGCAGCGCCAGCGTACTGAGCTGCGCGCGCCCGTCAGGGGTACTTAAATCCACCTGCGGCATCAGGCTGTTAAACAGAAACGTGGAGAGCGGCTGAGCCTGATCCATCCGCGCTTCAAACGCCGCTTTGCCCTCTTTACGCACCAGCGTATCCGGATCTTCGCCATCCGGCAGGAACATAAAGCGTAGCTGACGCCCGTCGGTCATATACGGTAGCGCCGTTTCCAGCGCACGCCAGGCGGCATCGCGTCCTGCGCGGTCACCGTCGTAACAGCAAATCACGTTGTTGGTGACGCGAAACAGCAGCTGGATATGGTCTGCCGTCGTGGACGTTCCTAATGACGCCACCGCATAGTTAATGTCGTACTGCGCCAGCGCGACAACGTCCATATAGCCTTCGACGACCAGAAGACGCGGAGGTTCCGCGTTATCCTGCTGCGCCTCATAAAGACCGTAAAGCTGGCGGCCCTTATGGAAAATATCGGTTTCCGGGGAGTTGAGGTATTTCGGCAGGGCATCACCCAGCACGCGACCACCAAAACCAATCACCCGGCCACGCTTATCGCGGATCGGGAACATCACCCGTTCACGGAAGCGGTCGTAGCTTCGTCCCTGGTCGTTGGTGACCAGCATGCCTGCGTCGATGAGAGACTTACGATCTTCGCTATTGCCGCCAAAACGTTTTAACACGTTGTCCCAGCCGGGCGGGGCGTAACCAATAGCGAAACGCGCAATCACATCGTCGCTCAGTCCGCGCTTTGTCAGGTATTGACGCGCAGGCTCAGCCGCAGAGTGCTTAAGAGACTGTTGGTAAAACGAATTCAGGCCATCCATCAGTTGATACAGCGTTTGCCGTTGATGGCGCTCGATCTGACTTGGCCCACTGCCTGCTTCATACGGCACTTCAAGGTTATGCATCGCCGCCAGCTCTTCGACGGTTTCAACGAACTCGAGCTTGTCGTAGTTCATCAAAAAATCGACGGCATTACCGTGTGCGCCACAGCCAAAGCAATGGTAGAACTGCTTTTCACCGTTAACGGTGAAAGAGGGGGTTTTTTCGTTATGGAACGGACAGCACGCATGGTAGTTCTTGCCCTGCTTTTTCAGCTTTACCCGCGCGTCGATGAGATCGACGATGTCGGTTCTGGCAAGCAGATCGTTGATGAAAACGCGTGGGATTCTTCCGGCCATATGCCCCAAAAATTTAAGCGACTTATAAACGAAAACAAGCCGCGCATTCCTTCCGGAAGCACGGCCTTACGACTACTACTCTGTCTGTCAATTGAGGGCTGAGGCCCTCAAGCGATTAGTACAGACGAGTACGGCGTGCGTTTTCGCGAGCCAGTTTCTTCGCGTGACGTTTCACAGCGGAAGCTTTAGCGCGCTTACGTTCGGTCGTTGGTTTTTCATAAAACTCACGACGACGAACTTCAGCCAGAACACCTGCTTTCTCGCATGAACGTTTGAAGCGACGCAGTGCTACGTCGAACGGCTCGTTTTCACGTACTTTAATTACCGGCATGTAACTCTCACCTTTAATAAATTCGGTTTGCCGCTGGCATCAACGCCAGCTTATTTCAAAATGGTGCGGAATTTTACTGCAAATGCTGCTGCTTTGTAAAGCACCGATGCGATTTTGAAAGGGACTTTAATAAGGGTGAGGAGTATACACGAGCCTTCTTCCTGGGGCGAACAAAGTTTTACATCACCCCGCCCAGGCTCTACACTGCGCGGTAGTGAAACGAGGTAAAACAAGTCATGCGTGTACTGGGTATTGAAACATCCTGCGATGAAACCGGCATCGCCATTTACGACGACGAAAAAGGCCTTCTGGCCAACCAACTGTATAGTCAGGTGAAATTGCACGCTGACTACGGCGGCGTCGTGCCGGAACTGGCCTCTCGTGACCACGTGCGTAAAACGGTTCCCCTGATTCAGGCGGCGCTGAAAGAGGCCGGGTTACGTTCAACTGATATTGATGCCGTGGCCTATACCGCGGGTCCGGGTCTGGTGGGCGCGCTGCTGGTTGGCGCGACGGTAGGTCGTTCGCTGGCGTTCGCGTGGGACGTGCCGGCCATTCCGGTTCACCATATGGAAGGTCACCTTCTGGCGCCGATGCTGGAAGAGAATCCGCCTGAGTTCCCATTTGTTGCGCTGCTGGTTTCCGGCGGTCATACGCAGCTGATTAGCGTAACGGGCATTGGCAAATACGCGCTGTTGGGCGAGTCGATCGACGACGCCGCCGGTGAAGCGTTCGACAAAACCGCCAAGCTGCTGGGGCTGGATTATCCTGGCGGCCCGATGCTCTCGAAAATGGCGTCGCAGGGAACGGAAGGGCGTTTTGTCTTCCCGCGTCCGATGACCGACCGTCCAGGGCTGGACTTTAGCTTCTCCGGGCTGAAAACTTTCGCGGCGAATACGATTCGTAATAACGACGACAGCGAACAGACCCGTGCCGATATCGCCCGCGCGTTCGAAGATGCGGTGGTCGATACGCTGATGATCAAGTGCAAGCGCGCGCTGGATCAGACCGGCTTTAAGCGTCTGGTGATGGCGGGCGGCGTCAGCGCCAACCGCACGCTGCGCGCGAAGCTGGCTGAGATGATGCAAAAGCGTCGCGGGGAAGTGTTTTATGCCCGTCCAGAGTTCTGTACCGATAACGGCGCGATGATCGCTTACGCCGGGATGGTGCGTCTGAACGCGGGGGCAACGTCTGACCTGAGCGTGTCCGTGCGTCCGCGCTGGCCGCTGGCGGAACTGCCTGAGGCGTGAGTTTTTTGCCCGGTGGCGCTGGGCTTACCGGGCCTACAAAACCGTAGGCCGGGTCAGGCGAAGCCGCCACCCGGCGATAAACCGCATTACACCCGCAACATCCCTTTCTCTTCCAGAAACGCAATAATCGTCGCCAGACCGTCACCCGCTTTCAGATTGGTAAACGTCCACGGACGTTCGCCACGCATGCGGTTGGTATCGCGCGCCATCACGTCGAGCGACGCACCCACGTAGGGTGCGAGATCGGTTTTGTTGATCACCAGAAAGTCAGATTTGGTGATCCCCGGCCCGCCCTTACGCGGGATTTTTTCCCCTTCGGCCACGTCGATCACGTAGATAGTGAGATCCGCCAGTTCCGGGCTGAACGTCGCGCTCAGGTTATCCCCGCCGCTTTCGACGAAGATCAGGTCCAGATTGCCGAATTTCTCGCTTAACGCTTCCACCGCCGCCAGGTTCATCGAGGCATCTTCGCGGATGGCGGTATGCGGGCAGCCGCCGGTCTCCACGCCAACAATGCGCTCCGGCTCCAGTGCGCCCGCCTCGGTCAGGATGCGCTGATCCTCTTTGGTGTAGATATCGTTAGTGACTACCGCAAGATGATATGTATCGCGCATTGCCTTGCAGAGCGCTTCCAGCAGGGCGGTTTTACCCGACCCTACCGGGCCGCCGACGCCGACGCGCAGGGGATGTTTGTAATCAGCCATGTTGACTCCTCAGGAACGGAATAGTCGTGAATATTGTGTTTCGTGCCGCGCGGAGGCGATGGCAGACAGCGGCGTGGCTGCGCCCAGTGCGTCGTCGTCACGTAAAAATGCCTCTTCGAACCCGGCGGCGAAGTGGTCGCTCAGGTCGATAATCAACTGCTGCGCCGCCTGCTGCCCAAACGGCACCAGCTTAACGCCCGCCATCACCGCGCTCTCAATCCAGCTGTAGCCGAGACTGAGCGCCAGTTCGCGCGCGCCAATGCCCCAGCGCACGCCGAGCCACGCCATGCCGCAGAGCTGGCTCTGCATACACAGTGTCAGCCATTCAGTCGGGCAGTCAGGCTCCCAGCTTTTAATCAGGCGCGTAAAGGCCGCGCCACGGTTGCGCTCCTCATCGCGCAGCTCGCGCGTTTCCCGGCAGGCGAGCAGGTATGCCGTCCAGCGTTTTGCCGCCACCCAATCCTGTTGTTCGCAGGCGAGATACAGGCGAGTAAAGAGCGGCAGATCGACGCAGTAAAAGCTCTGCTCCATCTGCTGGATTTGCCAGCGTTTAAAGGCGTCGGCATTCGTGACCCAGCCTGCCTCTACCGCCCACTCCAGCCCCTGCGACCAGGTAAACGACCCAACCGGCAGGCTACTGCTGGAGAGCTGCATCAGGCGCAGCCACTGGCGGGCGTGCTCCATCAGCTCATCAACGCCAGCAGGGCAGAGACAATCAACCCACCGCCGAACGTTTTACGCAGGCCGTCATGACGGCGCAGCAGTAAACCTGCCGCGAAGCTGGCGCACAGCACCGTGGCGCTGGCGAACATAAACCCGCTGGTGAAGAGCCAGAAGCTGTGGCCGGACATCTCCACACCGTGTGCCCAGCCGTGGAACATCGCCAGAGCAGGTACCGCCAGCAGCAGACGGTTTTCAGTTTTAAACATCATCACGCCGCAGACCGCCAGCGAGGCGATAATCAGCATCTCCATGCCGCTAAATCCGCCGAGCAGACTGCCCGCAACAGCGCCAACGAGCATCATCCCGAGAGTGGCAAACGGCAGCAGGAGTTTGCGGCCACTCAGCGCCGAGAGCACGCCCGCGCCGGTGAGCATCAGCAGGTGATCGAGCCCGGTCAGGGGATGGAAAAAACCGGCCTGGAAGCTGTCGGCACCGTGGCCTGGATGGGCGAGCGCCGGAACGGAAAAGGCCAGCAGTAACAGGGGGAGGAACTTGCGCATAATTAATCCTTAATGTGAATGAGCGTGAGAGTGGCTATGGCTGTGGGCATCGCTGGCATAGGCGCCCGCTTCCGGTTCAAACGGCAGGGAGTCGAAGGTCACCTCCAGCCCGAACGGGCGCAGCATGTCGTCGAGAACGTGATCGTGGTGATAGCGCAGTTCGCCGGGCATGATCTGCAGCGGCACGTGGCGGTTGCCCAGGTGGTAGCAGGCGCGGGCGAGCAGGAACGGGTCGGCGCAGCGCACCACGGAGACCGACTCTGCCGCTGCGATCACTTCGATGACCTCACTACCGTCGTCTGTCGTCAGCAGGTCGCCCCCGCGCAGCAGCAGGCCGCGCGGCAACATCAGCCCGGCGTCGCGGCCGTCGTTCAGCGCCACACGGGCGCGGCTTTTCACCCGCACGTCAATCGGCAGCGTGACGCTGGCGGTAATCGGGTGCGCGTGGTCCAGGCGTTGGGTTAAATAGATCATCATCACTCCTCAGAACAGGAAATAGCGTTGCGCCATCGGCAGAACGTCGGCCGGTTCGCTGGTTATCAGTTCACCGTCGACGCGCACCTCGTAGGTTTGCGAATCGACGGTAATATTGGGCAGTAAACCGTTGTGGATCATGTCGGTCTTCTTCACCGTCCGGCAGCCTTTCACCACCGCCGTGGCGCTTTGCAGATTGAGCTGCTGCGGGACGCCGTTCGCGCTGGCGGCCTGGGAGATAAACGTCAGCCGGGTGGCGTGGCGCGCGGCACCCAGTGCGCCAAACATCGGGCGGTAATGCACCGGCTGCGGCGTGGGGATCGAGGCGTTAATATCGCCCATCGGCGCGCAGGCGATCATTCCGCCTTTGACGATGGTGGCAGGTTTGACGCCAAAAAACGCCGGTGACCAGACCACCAGATCCGCCAGCTTGCCCACCTCAATGGAACCGACCTCATGGGCGATGCCGTGGGTCAGCGCCGGGTTGATGGTGTACTTAGCGACATAGCGCTTCACGCGGAAGTTGTCGTTATCGCCGGTCTCTTCCGGCAGGGCGCCGCGCTGGACCTTCATGCGGTGCGCAACCTGCCAGGTACGGATAATCACTTCTCCCACGCGGCCCATGGCCTGTGAATCTGACGAAGTGAGCGAGAACGCGCCGATATCGTGCAGCACGTCTTCAGCGGCGATGGTCTCCCGGCGAATGCGCGACTCGGCAAACGCCACGTCCTCGGCAATATCCGGGTCGAGGTGGTGGCAGACCATCAGCATGTCGAGATGCTCGTCGATGGTGTTCACCGTGTAGGGCAGCGTCGGGTTGGTGGAGGAGGGCAGAATATTCGGATGCGCGCAGGCGGTGATAATATCCGGCGCATGGCCGCCACCCGCGCCTTCGGTATGGAAGGTGTGGATGGTGCGCCCGCCAATCGCGGCCAGCGTGTCCTCGACAAACCCGGACTCGTTCAGCGTGTCGCTGTGCAGCGCCACCTGAAAATCCATCTCTTCGGCAACCTCCAGCGAGCAGTTGATCGCCGCGGGCGTTGCGCCCCAGTCTTCGTGGATCTTCAGCCCAATGGCGCCAGCCGCGACCTGCTCGCGCAGGGCGTCCGGGTTAGAGCCATTACCTTTGCCGAGGAGGCCGATATTCACTGGTAGCGTATCGGCTGCCTGCAGCATACGCGCGATGTACCACGGCCCTGGCGTGCAGGTGGTGGCGTTGGTGCCCGCCGCAGGGCCGGTGCCGCCGCCGATCATGGTGGTCACGCCGGAAACCAGCGCCTCTTCCGCCTGCTGCGGGCAGATCCAGTGAATATGGGTGTCGATCCCGCCCGCGGTCACGATCTTCCCTTCGGCGGCAATCACTTCCGTTGCGGCGCCGATTGGGATCGTCACGCCGGGCTGAATATCCGGGTTACCGGCTTTACCGACGGCAAAGATCCGCCCGTTCTTGACGCCGATATCGGCTTTCACGATCCCCCAGTGATCGATGATCAACGCGTTGGTGAGCACCAGATCCACGCAGTCGTCGGCGGTCATCTGCCCCTGGCCCATACCGTCGCGGATCACCTTTCCGCCGCCGAATTTGACCTCTTCACCGTAGACCGTGAGATCGTCTTCCACTTCGATCCATAGCTCGCTGTCGGCCAGCCGCACTTTATCGCCGGTGGTGGGGCCGAACATATCGGCATACGCCCGGCGTGAAATGTCAGCCATTTTTCACCTCCCCCATCACCTCGCCGCGAAACCCGATAATACGCTGCGCGCCCGTCACCTGTACCAGCGTGACTTCCCGCTTCTGGCCGGGCTCGAAACGCACGGCGGTGCCTGCCGGAATATTCAGCCGGTAGCCTCTGGTGGCTTCCCGGTCGAACTTCAGCGCCGGGTTGACCTCGTAAAAGTGATAGTGCGATCCGACCTGTATCGGCCTGTCGCCGTGGTTTTCAACAATCACTTGTTGGGTTTCACGCCCGACGTTGAGGGCAACCGTGCCGGGCTGGATCTGGTATTCACCAGGGATCATGACGTGCTCCTTAGACGATCGGATTGTGGACGGTGACGAGCTTGGAGCCGTCCGGGAAGGTGGCCTCCACCTGAATATCCGGGATCATCTCCGGTACGCCCTCCATTACCTGGTCGCGCGTCAGTACGTGACGACCCGCTTCCATCAGCGAGGCGACGGTTTCGCCATCGCGCGCGCCTTCCATAATAAAGGCGCTGATCAGCGCGACCGATTCCGGATAATTGAGCTTAACCCCGCGCGCAAGGCGGCGTTCGGCAACCAGCGCGGCGGTGAACAGCAACAGCTTGTCTTTTTCTCTGGGGGTCAGTTCCATAACGTTTCTCTTATGTCTGCCAGATACGCGGCGAACAGGCATTTTTAGGGGTGAGAAGCGGGCGAAGCGACTGCCAGATGTCGCGCATCACCCGCTGGCAAATCAGGTTATCGTGGGAGAGGAAACGCACCGACAGCAGATCGTCGGTAAGCGTTGCACCTGCATAATTTCCCAGCGGTGCGAGGCGCTCGCGGACCGTATCAAGATGCGTTTCCCCGGCCGGATAGAACAGCAGCGTGCCGAGCCACGGATGTCCGTCAACGGGCGCAAGATCGCCGTCGCTCAGGTGCTGACGCTCAATCAGGCGCGGTTCATCGTCTACCCAGACCTCAAGGCGGCTCTCCAGCGTGCCGTGGCTGAAGGTTTCACCGATTACCGGGCGACCCAGGCAATACAACTCCCACGCCAGCAGCGTGCTGGAGGACTTCAGGTGGAAGACGGAGCGCAGTGCGGCATTGGCACCGGGAAAGAGGATGGTATCCTGCGGCAGCCACTCCAGCGTGGATCCATCATCAAGATAAAAGTGTTGGTTCAGACAGGCCTGCGGGCCGCTGCTGCGATAGAACTTACTGGCGCCGGGCATGGTGATAAGCGCGTGGCTTTTGGCGTCCAGCCGAACGGAAATGTCCAGCGTATCGCCGCCCACAATGCCGCCGGGCGGATGCAGTAAATAGAGGTGACAGGTTTCCCCTTCGGGATAAAACGGGCGTTGAACGGTGAGCGGCCCGACGTGGTGGGCGGCGTGCAGGAGGGTTTTCTCAGGGGTGTGACAAAACAGCAGGGCAAGCGATGCCTGCCAGCCTTTATACGTATTATCAGTGACCTGAGCTGCTAACATGCTGCATCCATTTCCACACCATCGGGATACGTTTCAGTATGCCCTGGCGGAAATGAAGGCTGTCATATGAGTCGCTTATGGATACGTTTTCTGCTGCCGGCGTTGCGCGTTTTACTCCGGATCTTTTTTCTTTCGCTTGAGCTTCGTCCAGATTTTGGTCTCCTGACGACGCCACAGACGCTGAATATTATCGTGATGACGCAGCAGGATCAGGCAGGAGAGCATTGACACCGGGAAGGTGAACTGGGGTTTGAACCACCAGACGTAAAACGGGGCAATGAGCGCGCTGACGATGGCGCCGAGCGAGGAATAACCGCTCAGCAAGATGGTGAGCAGCCAGGTGCCCGCCATTACGCCGGTAAGATCCCAGCCGATAGGGGCGATAGCGCCAAAGGCGGTTGCAACGCCTTTACCACCTTTAAAACCGAAGAAAACGGGCCAGATGTGGCCGACGCAGGCCGCAATCGCAATGAGCCCCAGCCAGAACGGCGTGACGCCCAGCGCATAAGCGCCCCAGACGGGTAGCATCCCTTTCAGAACATCAAAAATCAAAACCGCTACGGCTGCTCCCTTGCCGCCAATTCTAAGTACGTTGGTCGCTCCCGGATTCCCGGAACCACTTTCACGCGGGTCAGGTAACCCGGCAATGCGGCAGACCAGAATGGCGCTGGAGATTGAGCCGCAAAGATAGGCGAGGAGGATCATTCCAGGCGCGATTGCACTCATAACGCTGTTCCGTTTTGAAAATGTATCTGTATTCTCAGCATCTGTGGATAATACGCATAATTCGCCGGAAGTGGTATCCGGTTTAGCCAAAAAGCAGGCAGGTCGTGATGGATATTGTATTTATAGAGCAACTTTCGGTAATCACCACAATTGGTGTTTACGACTGGGAACAGACCATCGAGCAGAAGTTAGTGTTCGATATCGAAATGGGCTGGGATAACCGCAAGTCAGCAAAAAGCGATGATGTGAATGACTGTCTGAGCTACGCCGACATCAGTGAAACGGTCATCGGCCATGTGGAAGGACAGCGTTTTGCGCTGGTGGAACGTGTGGCGGAAGAGGTGGCGGAACTGCTGCTGACCAAATTCAACTCACCGTGGGTGCGCATCAAGCTGAGCAAGCCGGGAGCGGTAGCGCGTGCGGCCAATGTGGGCGTGATTATCGAGCGTGGCACAAATCTGAAAGGCAAGATTTAACGTCATAATTGCTAAACCATTTTAGGTTATATCGGTCTTATAGCTGTATCTTTCACGGGAGCCGTTGGGGCGACCGTTTTTTTTATATCTTTTTAGGGGTTTATAGATGAGCGATATGCACTCGCTGCTGGTGGCGGCAATACTGGGTGTGGTCGAAGGATTGACGGAGTTTTTGCCAGTTTCCAGTACAGGCCATATGATTATCGTTGGCCATCTGCTGGGCTTTGAAGGCGATACCGCAAAGACGTTTGAAGTCGTCATTCAGCTCGGTTCTATTCTGGCGGTGGTCGTGATGTTCTGGCGTCGCCTGTTTGGCCTGATCGGCATCCACTTTGGCCGTCTGCCGCAGCGTGAAGGCGAAGGCTCGGGGCGCCTGACGCTCATTCATATTCTGCTCGGGATGATCCCCGCAGTGGTGCTGGGCCTGGTTTTCCACGATGCCATCAAATCGCTGTTTAACCCTATTAACGTGATGTACGCGCTGGTGGTCGGTGGCTTCCTGCTGATTGCTGCCGAAGTGCTGAAGCCTAAAACCCCGCGTGCGGAAGGGCTGGACGATATGACGTATCGTCAGGCATTTATCATTGGCTGCTTCCAGTGTCTGGCGCTGTGGCCGGGCTTCTCCCGTTCTGGGGCAACGATTTCCGGCGGGATGTTGATGGGCGTGAGCCGTTACGCGGCGTCGGAGTTCTCGTTCCTGCTGGCGGTGCCAATGATGATGGGCGCCACCGCGCTGGATCTCTACAAAAGCATTAGCTTCCTGACCACGGGTGACATTCCGATGTTTGCCGTGGGCTTTATCACCGCCTTTATCGTGGCGCTGATTGCCATCAAAACCTTCCTGCAGCTGATTAAGCGTATCTCGTTCATTCCGTTCGCGATCTACCGCTTTATTGTCGCAGCTGCCGTTTACGTGGTCTTCTTCTGATGACCCACTGCCCTCAGTCTTTCGGCTGAGGGCAACGCTTTTCCTTCCACGCCGTTACGGCCTCAATTCGCCGTTTCGTCAGCTCTTCACGAATTTCCGGGCCTTTAAATCCTGCCTCGACAACGTCTTTCGTCGGCACCGCTTTTGCCACAATCCACGCTTCGCGCAGCAGTCGCCCCTGCGGGTAATCGGATGCTTCAAACCCGGTGCGGCCGCGAACGTCGGCTTCGCTGGTGAGTGCGATCTGCTCCACGCGCTGCGGCTTGCGCCAGGCGTCGATATTATCGAACAGCTTCACGATAGTGGCGGGTTTCAGGATCGGGAATGTGTGGATCAGGTCGTGGAATTCAGCGACCAGTTTTGCCAGGTCACGGATCTCATTCGGCACGCGCAGGCGCTGGCAAAGCCCTTCTACCAGCTTTACGCCTGCCGGGCCGTGACCATGATGCCGTGGCCAGAATTCTTTCGGCGTTAAGCCTTTGCCGAGATCGTGGCAGAGGGTGGAAAAACGCACGTCTACTTCAGGACTGAGCATGGCCGCCATGCTCAGCGTCATCAGCGTGTGCACGCCGGTATCAATTTCCGGATGCCATTTTGCCGGCGCGGGTACGCCAAACAGCGCGTCGATTTCAGGGAACAGCACCTTCAGTGCGCCGCAGTCACGCAGGACCTGGAAAAAGACCTGTGGGTTGCGGGTGGTCAGGGCATTTTCCGTCTCTTTCCAGACGCGCTCCGGCGTCAGGTGTTCTAATTCGCCCGCCTCGGTCATGGCCGTCATCAGCGCCATCGTCTCATCAGCAATGCGGAAGCTCAGATGGGCGTAACGCGCGGCAAAGCGCGCCACGCGCAGAACGCGGAGCGGATCTTCAGAAAATGCCGGGGAGACGTGACGTAAAAGACGGTTGCGCAGGTCATCCTGCCCGCCGTAGGCATCGATGATATGGCCGTTTTCGTCCTGTGCCAGGGCGTTAATGGTGAGATCGCGGCGCAGCAAATCCTGCTCCAGCGTCACATCAGGCGCGGCGTAGCAGGTGAAACCCGTATAGCCGGAGCCGGATTTCCGTTCGGTACGCGCCAGAGCGTACTCTTCGCGGCTTTTCGGATGAAGAAACACGGGAAAATCGCGGCCTACCTGCTGGTAGCCCGCGTCGAGCATCTCTTCCGGGGTGGCGCCAACGACAACCCAGTCTTTATCTTTGACCGGCAGACCTAACAACGCATCACGTACCGCACCACCGACCAGATAACTCTTCACGCCCAACTCTCCCGTTTTCTCTTTTCCAGAATGATACGTAAGTCTGGCAGAGAAGACGAATTAGTTCATCCAGCGGTCTTTACGCTTGCGGCTTGGGATAAGATGCGGCAGGACCAGACCCAGCACCAGACCCACGCCCAGCACGCC
The DNA here is from genome assembly GCF_056673325.1 of Enterobacter cloacae complex sp. HYC080_NIDB. NCBI lineage: Bacteria > Pseudomonadati > Pseudomonadota > Gammaproteobacteria > Enterobacterales > Enterobacteriaceae > Enterobacter > Enterobacter cloacae complex sp. HYC080_NIDB. The sequence goes on from NZ_CP114212.1 coordinate 705,963, forward strand.
GCCGCCATACATAAACCACTGCATGATGATGGTGCGCTGCTTGTCATCAAGCTGCAGATTCGCGGCGTTTACCTTTTTCTGCGCGACGATCAGCTCGTTTTTGAGTTTTTGATTCTCTTCTTTCAGACCGTTAATCACGCTGTCGCTCTGTGCCACTTTCTGCTGCATCTCTGCGGTGCGCTGGTTCCAGGTACCGTCGATGTTGTTCAGCTTGTCGGTCAGGGTCTTCACCTGGTTTTCCAGATCCGGAACGCGCGTGCGCAGGCTTGGTACGGTGCTCAGCTCTTTCAGCGGGATCCAGGAAGTACGGCCGGTACTGTCGCGAACCTGACCATAGTTGGTGTCCGCATTGGTCTGTAACAGGGTGACTTCCTCGCCGGCATTCACCGTGCCCACGAGGCGATAATTATCTCCGGGGCCACTGCGTACCCAGGTGTTCAGTTCGTCAGAAACGTAACGCTCCTCTTCAGCGTGCACTGCGGTTGCGGCGCTAAAAGCGAGTAAAGTAAGTCCAATCAGGCGTAATTTAAGCATCATTAGTCGTTATTTTCATAAATAGTGGAACGATAGTAGTGGCAACAGTGTCTCTACGCAAAGCATTCGTCAGCAATCAGAATCATCTGTGTCACGACTCTACACATTTACGCCCGTCAAATTGCTCATTGCATGGCAATTTGGCGCAAAATACTATGTACTGACAAACAAATGGCGAGGAAGTTCGCCCTCATTGACGCGTCTGTGACGCCCGCAAAAGTACAAGGCTATGGCTCAGGAAATCGAATTAAAATTTATCGTCGAAAAAGACAGCGTTGACGCGCTCCGCCAGCATCTGCATACGCTCTCCGGCGAGCACCATGAACCCGTACCGTTGCTCAACATCTACTACGAAACGCCGGACAACTGGCTGCGTAGCCACGATATGGGGCTGCGCATCCGCGGCGCAAACGGGCGCTACGAGATGACGATGAAAATCGCCGGCCGCGTGGTCGGCGGTTTGCACCAGCGCCCGGAATACAATATCGACATCAGTAAGCCAGAACTTGAGCTGGATCGTTTCCCGGCGGAGGTCTGGCCGGAAGGTGAACGGCCTGCCACGCTGGCAGAGCAGGTACAGCCGCTGTTCAGCACCGATTTTTGCCGTGAGAAATGGCTGGTGACGGAAGGTAAGAGCCGCATTGAAATCGCGCTGGATTTAGGCGAAGTGAAGGCGGGTGAGTTCCAGGAGCCTATTTGCGAGCTGGAGCTGGAACTGCTGGAAGGAGATGCGAGCGACGTGCTGAAACTGGCGCGCAAGCTGGTGAGCCAGCCGGGTTTACGTCAGGGCAGCCTGAGCAAAGCGGCGCGCGGTTATCACCTGGCGGCCGGGAATGCGCCACGCCTGCTGAGAGAGACCCCGATTCTGCGTGTTGTTCCGAAGGCCAGCATTGAACAGGGCATGGAAGCGGCGCTGGAGCTGGCCCTCTCTCAATGGCAGTACCATGAGGAACTCTGGGCGCGTAGCGTGAAAAATGCCAGCAAACAGGTGCTGGCCGCCATTGGGCTGGTGCGTCATGCCCTGGCACTGTTTGGCGGTATCGTACCGCGTAAAGCAAGTGCTCACTTACGTGACCTGCTGACCCAAACTGAAACACTGATGCATTCCGATGTCTCCGCGCAAACGGTGATCTACAGCCCGCAAAACGCCGCGGCAAAACTGGCGCTGACCGAGTTTCTGGTGACGCGCGGCTGGCGCAGCTTCCTGGATGCAAAAGCGCAGACCAAAATCGCGGATAATTTTAAACGCTTCGCGGATATCCATCTATCCCGTCACGCTGCCGAGCTGAGAACGACCTTTGCACATCCGCTGGGTGACCAGTACGGCGATCAGCTTCCCCGTCTGGCGCGTAATATCGACAGCATGTTGCTGCTGTCGGGGGCGTATGAGGGCGTGAAGGCGCAGGCCTGGCTGGAAAACTGGCAGGGGCTCAAGCATGCCATTGAAACCCGTCAGCAGATTGAGATCGAGCATTTCCGCAACGAGGCCATTTCGCAGGATCCGTACTGGCTGCACAGCGGAAAACGTTAATTCTGGCAAGGAACCCCTGATATGCCGCTTTCTTCGCAGTTACAGCAGCACTGGCAGACCGTTTGCGAACGTCTGCCCGAGTCTTTACCGGCGTCATCGTTAAGTGAGCAGGCCAAAAGCGTGCTCACGTTCAGTGATTTTGTTCAGGAAAGTGTGAGTGCCAACCAGGACTGGCTGGCAGAGTTGGAGAGCGCACCGCCGCAGGCGGATGAGTGGCGGCAGTATGCCAGCTGGCTGCAAACCGCGCTGGCAGATGTGGCTGATGAAGCGACGCTGATGCGCGTTCTGCGTCAGTTCCGCCGCCGGGTGATGGTTCGCATTGCCTGGGCGCAGTCGCTGGCGCTGGTGAGCGAAGAGAGTACGTTGCAGCAGTTGAGCGAGCTGGCGCAAACACTGATCATCGCCGCGCGAGACTGGCTCTACGCCGCCTGCTGTAAAGAGTGGGGCACGCCGTGCAGTGAAGAAGGGGTTCCGCAGCCGCTGTTGATTCTGGGGATGGGGAAGCTGGGCGGTTGCGAGCTGAACTTCTCCTCAGATATCGACCTGATTTTTGCCTGGCCGGAAAACGGCTCGACGCGCGGCGGGCGCCGCGAGCTGGACAACGCCCAGTTCTTTACCCGCCTCGGCCAGCGTCTGATCAAGGCACTGGACCAGCCGACGCAGGACGGCTTTGTCTACCGCGTGGACATGCGCCTGCGCCCGTTTGGCGACAGCGGTCCACTGGTGCTGAGCTTTGCCGCGCTGGAGGATTATTACCAGGAGCAGGGGCGCGACTGGGAGCGTTACGCAATGGTCAAAGCGCGGATCATGGGCGACAGCGACGACGCTTATGCTAACGAACTTCGCGCCATGCTGCGCCCGTTCGTTTTCCGCCGCTACATTGATTTCAGCGTGATCCAGTCCCTGCGTAATATGAAAGGGATGATTGCCCGCGAGGTTCGCCGCCGTGGGCTGAAGGACAATATTAAGCTCGGCGCGGGCGGCATTCGTGAAATTGAATTTATCGTTCAGGTCTTCCAGCTCATTCGCGGCGGGCGAGAGCCGTCGCTGCAGTCGCGCTCGCTCCTGCCGACGCTGAGCGCCATTGAGCAACTGCACCTGCTGCCGGACGGCGACGCGCAAACCCTTCGCGAAGCCTATCTTTTCCTGCGCCGTCTGGAAAATTTGCTGCAAAGCATCAATGACGAGCAGACGCAGACATTGCCGGGCGATGAGCTGAACCGGGCGCGTCTGGCCTGGGGCATGGGGGCGGACGACTGGGCGGCACTGACCGAAACGCTGGACGCACACATGGCAGGCGTGCGCCGCATCTTTAACGATCTGATTGGCGACGATGAAAGTGAATCCCCTGATGATGCGCTCTCCGAGCACTGGCGCGAGCTGTGGCAGGATGCGCTCCAGGAAGATGACACCACGCCGGTGCTGACGCACTTAAGCGATGATGCCCGTCATCGTGTGGTGGCCTTAATTGCCGATTTCCGTCTCGAACTGAACAAACGCGCCATCGGGCCGCGCGGTCGTCAGGTGCTGGATCATCTGATGCCGCACCTGCTGAGCGAGGTCTGCTCGCGAGAAGACGCGCCGGTGCCGCTGTCGCGCATGATGCCGCTGCTGAGCGGGATTATCACGCGTACCACCTATCTTGAGCTACTGAGCGAGTTTCCGGGCGCGCTGAAGCACCTGATAACGCTCTGCGCCGCGTCGCCGATGGTGGCGAACAAGCTGGCGCGTTACCCGCTGCTGCTGGACGAACTGCTCGACCCGAACACGCTCTATCAGCCGACGGCGACGGATGCGTATCGTGACGAGCTGCGCCAGTATTTGCTGCGCGTGCCTGAAGAGGACGAAGAGCAACAGCTTGAGGCGCTGCGCCAGTTTAAACAGGCACAGATGCTGCGCGTGGCGGCGGCCGATATTGCCGGAACGCTGCCGGTGATGAAAGTGAGCGATCACTTAACCTGGCTTGCGGAAGCGATTATTGACGCGGTTGTCCATCAGGCGTGGGGGCAGATGGTGGCCCGCTACGGTCAGCCAAAACATCTGGCCGATCGAGAAGGGCGCGGCTTCGCGGTGGTGGGTTACGGCAAGCTCGGCGGCTGGGAGCTGGGATACAGTTCCGATCTGGATTTGATCTTCCTGCATGATTGCCCGGCGGACGTGATGACCGACGGCGAGCGCGAAATCGACGGGCGTCAGTTCTATCTGCGCCTGGCCCAGCGCATTATGCACCTGTTCAGCACCCGCACTTCGTCCGGCATTCTGTATGAAGTAGATGCGCGCCTGCGCCCGTCCGGCGCGGCGGGCATGCTGGTGACCTCAACGGAATCCTTCGCCGAATATCAGAAAAACGAAGCCTGGACGTGGGAGCATCAGGCGCTGGTGCGCGCCCGCGTGGTCTATGGCGATCCGCAGCTGCACGCGCAGTTCGATGCGATTCGCAAGGCGGTCATGACCACCCCGCGCGAGGGCAGTACGTTGCAGACCGAGGTGCGCGAGATGCGCGAGAAAATGCGCGCGCATCTGGGCAATAAGCATCGCGATCGCTTTGATATTAAAGCCGACGAGGGTGGTATTACCGATATTGAATTTATCACTCAGTATCTGGTGCTGCTGCACGCCCACGATAAGCCGAAGCTGACGCGCTGGTCGGATAACGTGCGCATTCTGGAACTGCTGGCGCAAAACGACATTATGGACGAGCAAGAGGCGCAGGCCTTAACCCGCGCCTACACCACGCTGCGCGATGAACTTCATCACCTGGCGTTGCAGGAGCAGCCGGGACATGTCGCGCTGGACTGTTTTGCCGCAGAGCGCGCCCAGGTGACGGCAAGCTGGCAGAAATGGCTGGTGGAGCCGTGCGTAACAAATCAAGTGTGATATTATCGCGCGCAAATTGTGAATCTTTCTGGAGTCAGGAATGAAAGTAACACTGCCAGAGTTTGAACGTGCTGGAGTAATGGTTGTCGGGGATGTGATGCTGGATCGCTACTGGTATGGGCCAACCAGCCGTATCTCTCCGGAAGCGCCGGTACCGGTGGTTAAGGTCGACACCATTGAAGAGCGTCCCGGCGGCGCGGCAAACGTGGCGATGAACATTGCCTCCCTGGGCGCACAGTCGCGTCTGGTTGGCCTGACCGGCATCGACGATGCGGCGCGTGCGCTGAGCAAGTCGCTGGCGGACGTGAACGTGAAGTGCGACTTCGTTTCTGTTCCGACCCACCCAACGATTACCAAGCTGCGCGTGCTGTCGCGCAACCAGCAGCTGATCCGCCTCGACTTTGAAGAAGGGTTTGAAGGCGTTGATACTGAGCCGCTGCACGAGCGCATTAACCAGGCGCTGGGTAATATCGGTGCGCTGGTGCTGTCCGACTACGCTAAAGGTGCGCTGGCGAGCGTGCAGACGATGATTCAGCTGGCGCGTAAGGCTAACGTGCCGGTGCTGATTGACCCGAAAGGCACCGATTTTGAGCGCTATCGCGGCGCGACGCTGCTGACGCCAAACCTCTCTGAGTTCGAAGCGGTGGCGGGCAAGTGCAAAACCGAAGAAGAACTGGTTGAACGCGGCATGAAGATCATTGCTGACTTCGAGCTGTCTGCGCTGCTGGTGACCCGCTCCGAGCAGGGGATGACGCTGCTGCAGCCGGGCAAAGCGCCGCTACATATGCCAACCCAGGCGCAGGAAGTGTACGACGTGACCGGTGCCGGTGATACGGTGATCGGCGTGCTGGCGGCGACGCTGGCAGCGGGTAACTCCCTGGAAGAGGCCTGCTACTTCGCGAACGCTGCGGCGGGTGTGGTCGTCGGCAAACTCGGGACCTCAACCGTTTCCCCTATCGAGCTGGAAAACGCGGTGCGCGGGCGTGCCGACACCGGTTTTGGCGTCATGACCGAAGACGAGCTGAAAGTGGCTGTTGCCGCTGCGCGTAAACGCGGCGAGAAAGTGGTGATGACCAACGGCGTGTTCGACATTCTGCATGCGGGTCACGTCTCTTATCTGGCGAATGCGCGCAAGCTGGGCGATCGTCTGATTGTGGCGGTCAACAGCGATGCGTCGACCAAACGTCTGAAAGGCGAAACACGTCCGGTGAACCCGCTGGAGCAGCGCATGATTGTGCTCGGCGCGCTGGAAGCGGTGGACTGGGTGGTGTCGTTTGAAGAAGATACCCCGCAGCGCCTGATTGCTGGCATTCTGCCGGACCTGCTGGTCAAAGGCGGTGATTACAAGCCGGAGCAAATCGCAGGTAGCGAAGAGGTCTGGGCCAACGGTGGTGAAGTGATGGTGCTCAACTTTGAGGACGGATGTTCAACCACCAACATCATCAGGAAGATCCAGAAAGACAGTCAGTAAAAAAAACGGGCCAGTTGGCCCGTTTTTTTCATGTCGCGTGGCGGCTGCGCCGGGACATGTAGGCCCGGTAAGCGAAGCGCCACCGGGCACAACAGGCCGCACTTATGCCTGATCATCCACCGGTGGAATCGCCGGTGCCGGCTTCACTTCTTCCGGTGCATGACGGTTTTCCAGCTCGCTCAGACGCTGTTCCAGCAGCGCCAGCTTCTCGCGGGTGCGCAGCAGAACCTGCGTCTGCACGTCGAACTCTTCGCGGCTAACTAAATCAAGGCGAACCAACTGCGCCTGCAGCGTCTGGCGGATTTTCTTCTCAACGTCATCACCAAATTCACGAATGCCTTTTGGCATGGATTCATGAACCTGACGCGCAATTTGCTCAATTTTCTTTGGGTCAATCATTGTCGTTTCCCTTGATGGAAAGGTGTCAGTGTCCATTGTAGCGCGTCATGCCCGGGGTAAACAAAATTGTTTGATGCTTATGCATTGCCCAGCATAATCAATAGCGTTATAGTTATCTCGCTTATTCTCAGGGCGGGGCGAAATTCCCCACCGGCGGTAAATCAGCTTCACGCTGAAAGCCCGCGAGCGCTTTGGGTGACTACTCAAAGGTCAGCAGATCCGGTGTAATTCCGGGGCCGACGGTTAGAGTCCGGATGGGAGAGAGTAACGATCCAGTCGGGCATGGGCCCGCTCACGTTATCTTTTTGCCGCTTGTTCGGCGCTCCTAAGACTGCCCTGATTCTGGTAACCATAATGTTAATGAGGTTTTTTTACCATGAATCAGACGCTACTTTCCTCTTTTGGCACTTCAATTCAACGTGTTGAACATGCACTGGATGCACTGCGCGAAGGCCGCGGTGTGATGGTGCTTGACGATGAAAACCGTGAAAACGAAGGCGACATGATTTTCGCTGCCGAAAACATGACCGTTGAGCAGATGGCGCTGACCATCCGTCACGGTAGCGGCATCGTATGCCTGTGTATCAACGAAGAACGCCGCCAGCAGCTTGATCTGCCAATGATGGTTGAAAACAACACCAGCGCCTTCGGGACCGGTTTTACCGTGACCATTGAAGCTGCACATGGCGTAACCACCGGTGTGTCGGCGGCTGACCGTTTGACCACCGTGCGTGCAGCCATTGCGGATGGGGCGAAACCCTCCGATCTGCACCGTCCTGGCCACGTCTTCCCGCTGCGTGCGCAGCCGGGCGGCGTGCTGACCCGTGGTGGTCATACCGAAGCGACTATCGATCTGGTGACCCTGGCAGGCTTTAAACCTGCTGGCGTGCTGTGTGAATTGACCAACGATGATGGCACCATGGCGCGCGCGCCGGAGTGCATTACCTTTGCGCGTCTGCACAACATGCCGGTAGTCACGATTGAAGATCTGGTGGAGTACCGCCAGGCGCACGAGCGCAAAGCCAGCTGAAACCGCTGATGTGAAAAAGCCGGGGAAACCCGGCTTTTTTGTGGCTAGTGGTAGTTAATTTTAAACAGCACCACCGTTTCGAACGGACCTGACTGAATGGCTTTTCCCGCGTCGGGGGAGAGCTCCGCGGTATAGGTTTGTTCATAGTTCAATGTACTCCCGGTGAAATCCGCATACTCTTCGTAGTGGTTGAAGGTATAAGGCTGGGTTCCATTGAGGATACGTAGCTTTAAGCCATTTCCAATCAACAGGGCAGTATCGTTTTCGGAGAGCGACTCCGTCGTGTAAAACGATGAGTCCATTTTAAAGCCATCTGAACACTGGGCGTCCTGCACTTTCGTGGTTTTAACCGTAAAGGTGCGGTTGCGCGTTTGCTGATTCACGATGTCGCGAGCACTGAAGGTACCGAAATCTATCTCCTGGTTCTCAGGATAAATACTGAAGGTTGCGCCGCAGTCGAGGACGGTAATGTTTTCTAACCCGTTAATGTGGTACTTGAGGTTTTTTGCATCGGCCATCTGGTTAACCCCGCCTTTTCCGTCAAACTGCACCACGACGTAGTCCCCCAGCGAACTTTTGTAGCCGTGCGGCGGAACGGCCTTAATACGAACGTAAAGGCGCAGTCGGGCAATGAACGTGCGCGTGGTGTGAATATCATTGGCATTGCCTGAGCATAGTCGGTTCTCCCACCCCATTTGCTTAATTTGTTCCGGGGTGTACATGGTGATGTTGTTATTATCAAGGCACTGGCGGGTATCTACGCCGTTTGGCTGCCCCGTCGCGTCATAATCCATGCCTTCATAGGTGACCCCCAGCTCGTAGTAAGGGTCGGAAGCGGCTGGATAGGGGTTGACCCAGGCATAGACGTCCTCTTTTTCGAAGCTGCCGGCCACATCGTGGTTACAGGTGACCGGGATTTTAATGTCGTCAGATTCCCAGATCTTTTGCCCCACCTGTGCATTGCTGGGGATAGCAAACGGACTGATCGTTTTTGTCTCTTCCACCGGGCCGCCCTGAGCGCCCAGATAGCAATCGAGCGCCAGCGCGGCTTTTAAGGGCAGCAGCGCCAGCAGCATCGCGATCAAAACATTAGTGAGCTTTCGCATCGCTTGTGGCCTTCGCATCCTTAAGTTGGCAGATCGACGTCCCCTGACAGGTCGCGTCAAGCTTTCGCAGTGCGCCGTAATCGTCGATATAACCAATGCTGTAATAGCTGCCGTGATAGCCACCGGTGGTGACAGAGGCGCTGGCAAAGGGTGCCAGCATCAGGCTGTCAAAGCCGGGCAGCATGGTTTTACCATTTTTGCTTAGCCAGGCGAGGGTGAGGTAATAAGGTGTAGGGTTATGAATTGTCAGCCCTTTTGCCGTTGCCGTCACCTCCATGCGCATTTCAGAACGATCGCCTGCTTTTTTCACGATAGCCTTCGGGCGCCAGAACAGCTTGATACGGCTCTGCATGGCGACCTGCATGACGCTGCGATCATCGTCGAGGCTGTCGCTTTTTGGTGGCACTTCGCGCAGGTTGAAGTAGAAGAGCGATTCCCGATCTTTTGGCAGCGCGTTGGTGGCCGCCTGCTTCACGATCCTGACCTGGGATGACGATCCGGGTTCAATGCGCTGGATCGGAGGAAGCGCCATAAAGTGGCTGTCTTCCTTACGACCGTTTTCGTCTTCGATCCAGGAGAGCGCAAGATAGGGGAGCGTTTTGCTCTGGTTATCGACCTTCAGGCTGCTGGCCTTGTCGGTTTCGGGAAAGACGATGCGGGTACGATCCAGATTGATGGCCGCCTGGGTGGCGAATGCTGTACCGATCAACATCAGGCACAGGCTTTTCAGTGGAGTGAGTTTCATCATAATTTACTGACACGGCAGCATAAGCTGCGAAAGGTTAGTGAGGTGTGAAGGTAGCGTGAAGCGACACTGGCTGGCGTCGCCCCAGGTTACCAGGAATTGCTGCTCGGGCTGTACGGCACCCAGCCAGACATGGCCCTCGTCGGCGACGATACCCACGTCTTTACCGCTATCCGCCATCTGGACGCGCGCGCCCAGCGGCGGCATGCCCGATGCGGTTCGCAGGATGCCCAGAACATCATTTCCCGCTCGGGTGGCGATCTGGCGGTAGCCGATGGCCCCTTCTGTCCAGGTCGAGGTCATGACGCGGTTATCCACGTCTACGCCTTCGGGGAGATCGTTCAGGTTGACCTGCACGCTCGACGGTGAGTAGCTGGAGAACGAAGGAAGCACCCCGATCCCGAAGGCGTTGGTCTGGTCCCGCGACATGTTGAGCGGAATATTGCTGATGCCGTCCGTGCTCACCATGACACGCGGTTCGTTGCCGTAGCTGCGGCGGTGCAGGGCCATGCCTTTTGCCGTACCGGTGAAGGACCCATTCCAGCTGGCGCTGAGGGAGCTGTAGTCATTCGCCTTATAACTTCCGGAAACGTTGAGATCGCCGAGCGGGGAGTAGTGCTGGTAGTTTCCGCTGAACTGCGCGCCTGCATCGGTCTGCTGACTTTCGGTACCGGCAGAAACGCCCCAGGTGTTGTTCTTATCAGAGGTGTCGTACCACGAGACGGTCTGGCTCAGGTTGTCGCTGTTGCGCAGGTCATAGCTGAGGCGATGGTCAGGATCCAGCGGCACGCTGAGAGACAGGTAGAACTGATTGTCGTCCTCGCGATCTTGATAGTGGGTTTTGCTGAACGATGCCGAAACGCCAAGGTTTTTCCAGCGGCCCAGATCGAAGTTGTACCCCGCGGTCAGGCTGCCCGTATTGGATGGCGCTTCGTCCCACCAGGTTTGCCGGAGCAGGCTAAGGTAGAGATTGAGTGACAGCGCGGGAATGTACTGGCTGGCCGTGATGCTAAACGTCTGTTTTTCCGACTGGCTGTCATTATTTTCGCTGTCCAGGAAGCGTGCGTAGCTGAGGAACTGCGGGTCGGAGTAGCGGTAGCTGGCCAGGGTAAGCTGGCTTCCCGTGGTATCAAAGCGTTTGCTGTAGTTGAAGCGATAGCTGTAACCCGTCTGAGAGGGTTTGTTCGGGAGCTGGCTGGTCGCCTGGGTCACATCGAAGGAGAGGGCCCCGATCAGCGCGAGGTTTTGCCCGATGCCCGCTGCGATGGAGCGATAGTTATCGCCATCGGCGAGCGTGCCGCCGTACAGTGAGGTATTGGAGAACAGGCCCCACGAGAACTCGCCGCTCATAAAGGCACTGTCTTCAAGGGTATGCGATGCATCTTCGCGGGGTTTGCCCACGGCAAGCTTGTAGCGAACCTGGCCCTTGCGCGTCAGGAAGGGCACGGAGGCGGCGGACACCTGAAACGTGCTCACGCGGCCGTCGTCTTCGGTAATTTTAACGTCCAGCGTGCCCTGGACGGATTGGTTCAAATCCTGAATGACAAACGGGCCGGGTGGCACCTTAGTTTGATAAATCACGCGGTCAGCGAGACTCACCGTGACGGTGGCATTAGTTTGCGCAATCCCGGCGATTTGCGGTGCATAGCCGCGAAGAGACCAGGGCAGCATGCGCTCATCGCTGATCAGCGACGCCCCGGTATAGGTAAAGGCATCAAAGATAGCGGACTGAAAGTCTGTCTCACCCAGCGTCAGTTTCGCGCCAAGCGTCGGCAGAGGACGGAACATATAGACGCGTGAGAAGCGGCCGTTATGGGTTGACCCTCCCTCGGCATGCGTTTGATTGTACTGATAATCGCTACGTAGACGCCATGCACCCAGGTTGGCACCTGCGGTACCGTAGGCGTTCGCGTTATCCGTGCTGCTACCTTCCTGTGGCTGATAATGGCTGGCAAAGAGGTTGTAGTCCAGCAGCACGCCGGCCACGCCGTTGTCCCAGGTGGAGGGGGGCATCCAGTCGTTCGGACGAAATTGCATCATGGCCTGAGGTACGGTGACGTGCAGCGTTTGGGTTGATTGCTCGAAGCGGAATTTAATATCCGCCTGCGAGGTAAAATCCACGCAGCCCTGTTTAAGCGTTAGGGTCTTACGAATAGTGTCCTGCAGGCCAAAGGTGTCTGCCAGTTCTGCGGGAATACAGACTTCGGCTTTGTTATCAACCTCTTTCCAGGTCAGTTCCCAGCCGTTTGCCAGTGGAATATCGTTGATCGCGACGGTGACAAAATAACGTCCTGGCGTAACGGACGTCTCTTCTTTAAAGCGAGAGAGATCAATGCCAGACCGTAAATCTTTATCGATAGCATTAATATTAAATTCAGTGGCAGAGGCGGCGTGCGCAAGCAAGATGGCAGTAATGATGATTATCGATTGTGATTTATTTTTCATCATTCTGTTACTCGAATAAATAAAAAAGCCGACTGGTAAACATCACCAGTCGGTATAACGGATCATGTTTAATCGTTATTTATACATCAGCACATAGTTGGCGTTAGCTTCAACCTGGCCCGCGGTGGCAGTGGTACCTGTTGGCACTTCCATGCGCGCTTTAAAGTGCAGCGTCTGGGTGTCTGAATTAGGCAGCAGATCCACCGTTTTTGCCGAGCCAAGGGTGATGTTTGCTTCGTCGTTGTCCAGCAGACGGACACCGACGTTTTCAGCACCGCTTGCATAGGTGTTGCTCAGAAGGCTGGTATCTGATGCGTAGGTGGCGGTGCTGCTGAACGTCACTTCCACTTTGGTTATTGGCGTCGCCGTCTCATCGTCGGGATCTGACAGAACGCAGTTCTGCAGGTTAATATCTACCGCAACGGGGGTGGACTTCTTGTTTGCATTGATGACGGCGGTGGTCACTTCACCGAGATCCACCTCTTTATCAACGCTGTCTGGTGCAATGCTGCAAGGCGCGTCAATAACAACGCCTTTAAATTTAATTTTCCCGGAGCCCTGATCGGCGGCAAATGCTGAACCAGAGACAATTGTTGCCATCGCAACGGCTAACAGTGCTTTTTTACCTGCATGCATGAAAATATCCTTTTCCAATGAATTCATACTCTGAATATTAATTTTCAGAAAATTACCATGAGATTATACCTGTGAAAAAAGAGTGAGTGCGATTAATTGCTCTTAAAAATAAATGTAGTCAACATTAAAATATAATCTGAAGTGATCTTTAGTATCGGATTAACAGCGAAAAATGGATTTTTCAGTCGCGTGAAACAATGGTCATATTAGCGATAATAATGTCTTATTTAAAAGTTGACTTTCAGGAAATAAATAAATGTAAAAATACGTGTAAAAAAAAGAGACTATCAGTGAGTACTATTTTTTCATTGAATTTATTAATTTTTAGTATGTTTGCCACCGCCTATGCCTGCTGCCTGGCGCAGAACCAGGCTCAATCCCATCGCTGACATTCATCTTTTCTTAAGTTGTTCCGGATGTTCAAATTTCCTGATGATGATCTTCATGCTTATCTGCGTTCATCTGCGCCAGATTGCGCGTAATGTAGCACCATTAAATTAACACCTTCTGTAAGGATATCATCATGACTTCTTCCCGTATGCCCGCCCTGTTTATAGGCCACGGAAGCCCAATGAATGTTCTCGAAGACAACGTCTATACCCGCGCCTGGCGTCAGCTGGGGGAGACGTTGCCGCGGCCGAAAGCGATTGTGGTGGTATCTGCACACTGGTTCACCCGGGGAACGGGCGTGACCGCCATGGAAACGCCAAAAACCATACATGATTTTGGCGGCTTCCCGCAGGCCCTTTATGACACGCACTATCCGGCACCGGGCTCGCCTGCACTGGCAGAGCATCTGGTCGAACTGCTGGCGCCTGTTCCTGTAGCGCTGGATAAAGAGGCCTGGGGCTTTGACCACGGCTCGTGGGGCGTGCTGATTAAAATGTATCCTGATGCGGATATCCCGATGGTGCAGCTCAGCATCGACAGCACCAAACCGGCAGCCTGGCATCTGGAAATGGGGCGTAAGCTGGCGACGCTGCGTGATGAAGGCATCATGCTGGTGGCGAGCGGCAACGTGGTGCATAACCTGCGCACGGCACGCTGGCACGGTGAAAATACGCCGTACCCGTGGGCTACTGCTTTCAACGATTACGTGAAAGCCAATCTGACCTGGCAGGGACCGGGTGAAGAGCACCCGTTAGTGAACTATCTGGATCACGAAGGCGGTTCGCTCTCTAACCCGACGCCGGAACACTTCCTGCCGCTGCTGTACGTTCTTGGCGCGTGGGATGGTCAGGAGCCGGTGACACTCCCGGTCGATGGTATTGAGATGGGTAGTTTGAGTATGCTGTCGGTGCAGGTAGGGTGAAAACATGCCCGGTGGCGCTACGCTTACCGGGCCTACAAAACCGTAGGCCGGGTCAGGCGAAGCCGCCACCCGGCAGATCTTACTCTACAAAAATATGCGGATAGAACCGTGACAGATCCTGCGTGATAAGCGCGCGATCTTCGCGAATGCCAATCCCGGCGGGCTGGTCGTTAATCAGCCAGCTGCCAATCAGCGTATAGCTGTCGCCAAACTTCGGCAGTTGATAGAATGCCTGGACGATCATCCCTTCTTCGCCGTACGGTCCTTCAACCGCTTCCACCGTTTTGCCGTTTTCGATAATCGACACGTTCGCGCCTTCGCGGGAGAAAATCGGCTTAACGACGTATTTCTCCATCGGCGGGAAATCATCTTCTGCAAAATACGCTGGCAGCAGGTTTGGGTGGTTCGGGAACATTTCCCACAGCATCGGCAGCAGAGCTTTGTTAGAGATAATGCTTTTCCATGCCGGCTCCAGCCAGCGCACGCCCGCATCTTCCAGCTTGGTGGAGAACATTTCGCGCAGCATGTATTCCCACGGATAGAGCTTGAAGAGGTTGCTGATCACCTGATCCTGCATATCCGTAAACTGACCTTTTTCTCCCAAACCGATATCTTCGATATAAAGGAATTCAGTCGCCACGTCGGCTTCGGCGGCACAGTCCTGCAGATACTGCACCGTTCCACGGTCTTCTTCCGTGTCGCGGCAGCAGGCGAGGTGCAGCAGGTTGAAGCCAAACTGCTCGCGCAGCTCGGCGAAACGCGCGATAAGCTTCTCCTGCAGGCTGTTGAACTGGTCGCTGCCTGCCGGCAGGTTTCCGGCGTTCATCTGATCTTCCAGCCAAATCCACTGGAAGAATGCCGCCTCGTACAGAGAGGTTGGCGTATCCGCGTTGTTTTCCAGAAGCTTAGGCTCGCCCACGCCGTCCCATGCCAGATCGAGGCGAGAGTAGAGCGAAGGCTGATTCGTTTTCCATGACTGACGAACAAAGCTCCAGGTGTGCTTTGGAATGCGGAATTTGGTCATCAGCTCGTCGCTGTCGATGACTTTCTCCACCACTTTCAGGCACATCTGGTGCAGTTCTGCGGTCACGTCTTCAAGCTTTTCCACCTGAGCGAGCGTGAGCTTGTAGTAAGCATCTTCACACCAGTACGGTTCCCCGTACATGGTGTGGAAGTTAAACCCGTACTCGGTCGCTTTTTCGCGCCAGTCCGGGCGTTCGGTAATACTGACTCGTTCCATGATCAGCCGCCCATTGAGCGACTAGAGGTGCCTGACGCACTGCGCTGCATGCTGGTCTGTTTCGCCACAGACTCACCAAACCCACCGCGAGTGATGGTGTTGGTGGTCGCAGGTTTCGGCGCCATTGCGGTTTTCGGAACGGTCACGGTACGGCCCGGGGTTGCTGCGCCGTAGCCTTTGCCGCTGGCATCGGTATATTGACCATAGGCCGGGCTGGCCGGGTTTTTCGAGCTAAACAGCGGCTGCTGCTGGTAACCCGCGCCGCCACCCATCAGGCGGCCCATCATGTAACCTGCCATTAATGGCATCCAGAAGCTGCCGCTGGACTGCGCCTGCGCCTGATTTTCCGGCGCCATACCTGCCTGAGCTGGCGTCTGCTGGCACTGGCCTTCACCAAACTCCGCCACACAGTCTTCACGTGAGGCATACTTCGGCGCAGTGCGTTCCGCTTCTTTCAGCGCGTTGGTGTACGCCGTCTTACATTCTGCGGCCTGACCGGTTGCAGCGGAACAGTCATCTGCGTTTTGATACAGCGAAACCGTTTCGTCGTTTTTCTCACAGCCTGCCAGCATAAAGACAGCCGTAACCGCCAGCGCAACGGGAGTGAGGTGGCGCGCATTCCAGCTTTTGCGGAACGACGCGTGATTAATCGTTTTTGTCCGTTTCATATTTGTCTTCCAGGACCCAGTGGTAATAACGCTCAGGATAGAGGATGAGTGGTTGAAAATGAAGCGAAGAGAGGCGGAATCAGGGGGATCTTTACGTTGGCTTACGTTCGGGTGTGATTTTGCGCCGGGTGGCGCTTCGCTTACCCGGCCTACGATTAAGTAGGCCCGATAAGCGAAGCGCCATCGGGCAATGCTTAATGACGGAACGGGTTAGAACCGCTGCTTGCGGGGGCCGTGCTACGCGCGGCGGCTGGCTGTGCCGCAGGGGTGCTACCGTTAGCGTTGAAGTTATCAACGGCGGCAACCTGATCCGGGTTCTCAGGCGCGACGCTTTCTGGCGACGTTGAAACCGGTTTGCCCAACGTGCTGTTCAGCATCTGCAGATCCTGCTCGTTCAGCGTACCCAGAGCCTGTTTGATGTTCAGCTGGTTAATCAGGTACTGGTAACGTGCGCTGGAGAGCTGCTGTTTCGCGTTGTACAACGTGGTGGTCGCGTCGAGCACGTCAACAATCGTACGTGTACCCACGGAGTAACCGGCTTCCATCGCATCCAGGGAGCTCTGTGCAGACACCACGGCCTGTTTATAGGCGTTGATGCTGCTGATAGAGGCGTTCACGTTGTTGAAGGAAGAGCGAACGGTCTGCACCACGTTGCGGTGCGCGCTTTCCAGCTGCTCGCTAGCGCCAACAAAGTTGTACTGCGCCTGTTTCACCTGCGAGTTAACCTGACCACCCTGGTACAGCGGCAGGGAGAAGCTCAGGCCCACTTTGTTCTGGCCCATATTGCTGTCGTCATACTGTGACGTATTGGTTTTAGAGCCGCTGTAGCTGGTATCAGAGACGCCGGTTGACGCGCTCAGGCTCAGGGTTGGCAGGTGACCGTCCTGCGCCTGACGAATTTGCTCGCGGGCCAGATCCTGGCTCAGACGCGCCTGCAGCAAGCTCAGGTTGCGGTTTTCCGCCTCTTTCAGCAGCGCGTTAACCGCCTGCGGTTTATCCGTCTTAAAGCTGTCCACGTTCAGAGAGGCCAGCTCAGGATAGTAGTTGCCGGTGACCTGACGCAGCGCTTCGAGCGCGTTGTCGAGGTTATTACGCGCGGTCACTTCGTTAGCCAGCACGGTGTCGTACTGTGAACGGGCGTTTTGTACGTCGGTGATCGCCACCAGACCCACGTTGAAGCGCTGGGTGGTTTGATCCAACTGACGGTAAATCGCCTGTTTCTGCGCTTCAGTGTAGGAGAGCGCGTCGATGGCGCTCAGCACGTTGAAATACGCGGTGGCCGTGTTCAGGATCAGCGTCTGCTGATCGGTCTGATAGGTGACGTCCTGAATACCCGCGCTCTTTTCCTGCAGGGTCAGGGCACGCCATTTGGACATATCAAACAGCGTCTGTGTTAATTGCAGTGAGGCGCTGGTAGCATTGGAGTTAACGCCGTTAGCGTCGCGGAAACCGTTGCTGTAGGTATAATCTGCACCTAAACCTAACTGCGGCAGCAGTGGGCTACGCGCTTCGTTAATCTTTTCAAACGCAGCATCACGATCGGCCGCTGATTTACGTA
Organism: Enterobacter cloacae complex sp. HYC080_NIDB; assembly: GCF_056673325.1. Lineage (NCBI taxonomy): Bacteria > Pseudomonadati > Pseudomonadota > Gammaproteobacteria > Enterobacterales > Enterobacteriaceae > Enterobacter > Enterobacter cloacae complex sp. HYC080_NIDB. The sequence goes on from NZ_CP114212.1 coordinate 723,515, forward strand.
AATCAGGGTTGCCCAGACGTGCCTGCTGGTAGACCTGTAACAGGTTTTCCGCCTGGCTCATTGCACTGAAGCCCGTCAGGCTCAGGCCGATAAGGATGGGGAGCAATTTCTTCATTTGCATTCCTTGTTGTGAAGCAGTATTAGCGCTGATCTAATTAAAAAATAATTGCCGATTCTAACAGAATCATCCACACCAAAAGGTTGGCGTTACGTGCCATCTGGCGGTAATTTGCACCAATCTACCATATAGCCTTACAAACGGCAGCCAAACAGCCTTGAAATTCACAATTTCATCACCATTGCTACCAGGACTCGACTCATGCAAAAACCAGAAAAGTTGCCCGTGACATTCGCCAAAAACGATGTAGAAATTATTGCACGAGAAACGCTTTATAGCGGTTTTTTTTCAATGGATCTTTACCGTTTCAGGCATCGCCTGTTTAACGGTGAAATGAGCGGCGAAATCAGACGCGAAATTTTTGAGCGCGGGCATGCGGCTGTCTTGCTACCCTTTGACCCAGTGCGTGACGAAGTTGTGCTGGTGGAGCAGATCCGCATCGCCGCCTATGACGTCAGTGAGAGCCCGTGGCTGCTGGAGATGGTGGCCGGGATGATCGAAGAGGGCGAGACGGTTGAAGACGTCGCCCGCCGCGAGGCGCTGGAAGAGGCCGGGCTGGTGGTTGGTCGTACAAAACCGGTGTTGAGTTATCTGGCGAGCCCGGGGGGCACCAGCGAGCGCTTGTCCATCATGGTGGGCGAAGTGGACGCCACGACGGCGGAAGGGATCCACGGTCTGGCTGATGAAAACGAAGATATTCGGGTTCATGTGGTGAGCCGGGAACAGGCTTATCAGTGGGTAGAAGAGGGGAAAATCGACAACGCAGCGTCTGTCATTGCCCTGCAATGGCTGCAACTGCATTATCAGACATTACGAAACGAGTGGAAAAAATGAAGCGCTATACACCTGACTTCCCAGAAATGATGCGCCTGTGCGAAACCAATTTCGCACAATTGCGCCGCCTGCTGCCGAGAAATGACGCACCCGGCGAAACGGTAAGCTATCAGGTGAGCAATGCGCAGTATCGGTTAACGATAACAGAATCAACGCGCTACACTACGCTGGTCGAAATTGAACAAACGGCGCCCAGCATTAGCTACTGGAGCCTGCCGTCAATGACGGTGCGCCTCTATCATGATGCGATGGTCGCTGAAGTGTGTTCGAGTCAGCAGATCTTTCGCTTCAAGGCGCGGTATGATTACCCGAATAAAAAGTTGCATCAACGCGACGAAAAGCATCAAATTAACCAGTTTTTAGCCGACTGGCTAAGATATTGTTTAGCACATGGAGCAATGGCGATTCCGGTTTGTTAGCGTCATAAACCTACCTAAGGACACCATTTGGAAAGCCTGTTGAACCTGACTGTTGCTGGTGGGGCGCCAGTCAGGATATTACAAATCACCGATACCCACCTTTTTGCCGAAAAGCATGAGACGCTGCTCGGGGTGAATACCTGGGAGAGCTATCAGGCAGTACTTAGCGCCATTCACGCTGAACATCGCGACTGCGATCTGATAGTTGCAACAGGCGATCTGGCGCAGGACCAATCCTCCGCGGCCTACCAGCATTTTGCTGAAGGCATCGCGAGCTTTAGCGTGCCTTGCGTCTGGCTGCCGGGAAACCACGATTTCCAGCCCGCGATGTACAGCTCGCTCCAGGACGCGGGGATTTCTCCGGCGAAGTGTGTTTTTGCGGGTGAAAAGTGGCAGATCCTGCTGCTGGACAGCCAGGTATTTGGCGTCCCGCACGGTGAGTTAAGCGAGTTTCAACTCGACTGGCTGGAGACCAAACTGGCTGCCGAACCTGAACGTCATACCCTGCTGTTGCTGCATCATCATCCGCTCCCGGCGGGCTGCAGCTGGCTCGATCAACACAGCCTGCGTAACTCCGCCGCGCTGGATCGCGTGCTGACGAAGTTCCCCCGCGTGAAACATCTGCTGTGCGGACACATTCATCAGGAACAGGATCTCGACTGGAACGGGCGCCGCATGCTGGCGACGCCGTCGACCTGCGTGCAGTTTAAACCGCACTGTGCCAACTTTACGCTGGATACTATCGCGCCAGGCTGGCGCTGGCTGGAACTGCATGCCGACGGCACGCTGACCACGGAAGTCTGCCGTCTGGCAGGCGCACAATTCCGACCAGATACCGCTTCAGAAGGCTATTGATGTCTACGCTCCTTTATCTGCACGGATTCAACAGCTCGCCGCGCTCCGCAAAAGCGACACAGTTTCGCCAGTGGCTGAGCGAGCATCACCCCCATGTTGAGATGATTATCCCGCAGCTGCCGCCTTATCCGGCGGAGGCGGCGGAAATGCTCGAATCCATCGTGCTTGAACACGGCGGTGAATCGTTTGGTGTGGTCGGCTCATCGCTGGGCGGGTACTACGCCACCTGGCTCTCGCAATGCTTTATGCTGCCGGCCGTTGTGGTGAATCCGGCGGTACGGCCATTTGAGCTGCTGAGGGACTTTCTTGGTGAAAACGAGAACCCCTACACCGGGCAGCAATATGTGCTAGAGTCACGCCATATTTACGATCTCAAAGTTATGCAGGTCGACCCGCTTGAAGCGCCGGATCTCATCTGGCTGCTGCAACAGACGGGTGATGAAGTGCTGGATTACCGCCAGGCAGTGGCGTATTACGCATCCTGCCGCCAGACTATAGAAGAAGGCGGAAACCATGCTTTCACGGGCTTTGAGAATCATTTCACCCAGATTGTCGATTTTCTTGGACTGCACAGCCACTGACAATCAATGCGAATTGCTAGTTTAAATCATGACGCAAACCTATAACGCTGATGCCATTGAGGTCCTCACCGGGCTTGAGCCGGTTCGCCGCCGCCCGGGGATGTACACCGATACAACGCGCCCAAACCACCTGGGCCAGGAAGTTATTGATAACAGTGTGGACGAAGCGCTGGCGGGCCATGCCAAACGCGTTGACGTCATCCTGCATGCCGATCAGTCGCTGGAAGTTATCGACGACGGGCGCGGCATGCCGGTGGACATCCACCCGGAAGAGGGCGTGCCTGCCGTTGAGCTGATCCTGTGTCGTCTGCACGCGGGCGGTAAGTTCTCCAACAAAAACTACCAGTTCTCCGGCGGTTTGCACGGCGTGGGGATCTCCGTGGTTAACGCCCTGTCCAAACGGGTGGAAGTGAACGTCCGTCGCGACGGTCAGGTCTATAACATCGCGTTTGAAAACGGCGAAAAGGTGCAGGATTTGCAGGTTGTCGGCACGTGCGGCAAACGCAACACCGGTACCAGCGTCCACTTCTGGCCAGACGAAAGCTTCTTCGACAGCCCGCGTTTTTCCGTTTCTCGCCTGACGCACCTGCTGAAAGCGAAAGCGGTGCTGTGTCCCGGCGTAGAAATCACCTTTACCGATCACGTCAACAACACCGAGCAGACCTGGTGCTACGCCGATGGTCTTAATGACTATCTGTGCGAAGCGGTAAACGGCCTGCCGACGCTGCCGGAAAAACCGTTCGTCGGTAACTTTAGCGGTGACACCGAAGCGGTGGACTGGGCGCTGCTGTGGCTGCCGGAAGGCGGCGAGCTGCTGACGGAAAGCTACGTCAACCTGATTCCAACCATGCTTGGCGGTACGCACGTCAACGGCCTGCGTCAGGGCCTGCTGGATGCGATGCGCGAGTTCTGCGAATACCGCAACATTCTGCCGCGCGGCGTGAAGCTGTCGGCGGAAGATATCTGGGATCGCTGCGCCTACGTGCTCTCCGTGAAGATGCAGGATCCGCAGTTTGCCGGCCAGACCAAAGAGCGTCTCTCGTCACGTCAGTGTGCGGCGTTCGTCTCCGGCGTGGTGAAAGATGCTTTTACCCTGTGGCTGAACCAGAACGTTCAGGCGGCAGAGATGCTGGCTGAAATGGCGATTTCCAGCGCTCAGCGCCGTCTGCGTGCGGCGAAGAAAGTGGTACGTAAAAAGCTGACCAGCGGCCCTGCGCTGCCGGGCAAGCTGGCGGACTGTACCGCACAGGACCTCAACCGTACCGAACTGTTCCTCGTGGAAGGTGACTCGGCGGGCGGGTCGGCCAAGCAGGCGCGCGATCGTGAATATCAGGCGATCATGCCGCTTAAGGGTAAGATCCTGAACACCTGGGAAGTCTCTTCAGATGAAGTGCTGGCTTCGCAGGAAGTGCATGATATTTCCGTAGCGATCGGTATCGATCCTGACAGCGACGATCTGAGCCAGCTGCGTTACGGCAAGATCTGTATCCTCGCGGATGCGGACTCCGATGGTCTGCACATTGCCACGCTGCTGTGCGCGCTTTTCGTGAAGCACTTCCGCACGCTGGTGAAAAACGGTCACGTCCACGTCGCGCTGCCGCCGCTGTACCGTATCGACCTCGGCAAAGAGGTTTATTACGCGCTAACGGAAGAAGAGAAGGCGGGCGTGCTGGAGCAGCTGAAGCGTAAGAAGGGCAAGCCTAACGTCCAGCGCTTTAAAGGGCTGGGTGAGATGAACCCGATGCAGTTGCGTGAAACGACGCTGGATCCGAATACGCGCCGTCTGGTGCAGCTGACCATCAGCGACGAAGACGAACAGCAAACGAATGCCATGATGGATATGCTCCTTGCCAAGAAACGTTCGGAAGACCGACGTAACTGGCTGCAGGAGAAGGGTGATATGGCGGATATTGAGGCCTGATGCCCTTACCCTAACTCTCTACCACAGGGAGAGGGAATGGATCGTAGGCCCGGTAAGCGTGAGCGCCACCGGGCTTTTTTACATCAAAACTCCATCTTCACCGTAAACTGCACTTCACGCGGATCGCCGATTTGGTTGCCCAGATTATTGGTCGCGATAGATGACGTGTAGTAGGTCTTATCAAACAGGTTCTTCACGTTGACCTGCAGCGTCACCGGATACTGCAGCTTCATCTTGTACGCCGCAAACGCATCCGCCACGAAATAGCCCGGCAGATAATAATCCGCACCGTTGGTCGCTGAGCGACGGCTCACGCCATGTCCGCCGCCGCCGAGGGTCAGCGTATTCCCGGCAAACGCATTATGAATATCGTAGGTCAGGAACAGGGAACCGGTATGGCGCGGTACGTTTGGCAGCGGTTTACCCGCATAGTCCGGGTCTTCCAGCACTTTCGCGTCGGTATAGCCGTAGCTGGCGATAATGTTGGTGTTCTCCGTCAGCGACCCGGCGAGATCCACCTCTACGCCCTGAGAACGCACGCGGCCCGCGGTTTTGGCGATGGTTTCGTCCCCGATGCTTTCGGTATACAGCACGTTACGTTTGTGAATATCAAACAGCGCGATGTTGGCAGTAACCCCGTCGAACAGGTCGAACTTTGCGCCCACTTCGTAGGCATTCGACGTTTCCGGCGGCAGGTCGCCAATATAGCTCGCAATGGACGACTGCGGCATAAACGTCTGGGAGTAGTTAGCAAACAGCGAAACGGACGGCGTGAGTTTGTAAACCAGCCCCAGCTTTGGCGTCCACTGTTCGTCGCGACTGTCGGTGTTAACGTTGAAAGGACGGCCTTTACCGGCGTACTGGGTGTAATACTGATAGCGCATCCCGGCGACGGCGATCCATTTATCGGTCAGGTACAGGGCATCCTGCGCGTAGGCAGAGTAACTCTCCTGCTTCAGCGTCTGGTCGCTGTCAGCGGCGGAGACGGTTGTACACTTGTCGAGTTTGCCGTAAACCGGATGGTAAATATTGAAACCTTTGACGTTCTTACAGCGCATCATGTCCGTACGCAGCAGATCGTAATTTTCATACGACACGCCGGTCAGGATCTCATTGTAAAAGCCCGCGATATCCACGTTGCCCTGCAAATCCGCGCGGGTGCTGTGCATGCGCTGGGTTGAGCCCTGGGTCGCATCCACGCGACGGGTGAGGTTACCGGTTTTGGCATCGTAGGCCATTACGCGGGCCTGATTATCGCTGTATTTATCCTGGCTGTAGCTGTAGTCGAACTTCGCGGTCCACTGGCTATTAAGGCGGTATTCCGCGTTAAGCTGAGCGAGATCGGACTGCCCGTCAGTGATGTTAAACGGCTCGTCAAAACGGGTATTGCGATCGACGTTCACCGGCTGTTTGGTGTTGAGGTCGAAGATCGTGCCGCGATCGAACGGCGTTTTATAGTCGCGGTGGGAATAGAGCACGGTCACCGTGGCATCATCGCCAAACCAGGTCAGGGAGGGGGCGATAAAGGTGTTGCGTTCGTTACCGAAATTGCGCCAGTAGTCCTCGTCCTGATACTCCCCCGTCAGGCGGTACGCCAGACGGGTCCCGTCAATCGGGCCGGTCACGTCAACCTGTCCGGTGCCGCCGCCAAAGCTGGAGGAGGTGGCAGAAATTGCGCCGCCGAAGGTTTTCTCCGGGCGTTTAGTGACGACATTAATCAGGCCGCCCGGATCGAGAATGCCATAAAGCGTTGAGGCCGGGCCTTTCAGCACCTCCACGCGTTCGGTAGCGGCGTTGAAGCTACGCGGCAGGACGGTACGCAGACCGTTGGTCATGATCGAGCCGTCACGGTTCGCGCCAAATCCACGGCGCACAAAGGCATCCTGCGTACCGCCCAGGGTGTTGGTCTGAACCACGTTGCTGACGTTATACAGCGCTTCATCGAGCGTGGTAGCGTGCTGATCCGCAAGCACTTTATCGCTGACGGTATTCACCACCTGCGGGATATCCAGCATGGGCATGGTGGTCAGCGTCGCGGTGGAGGTGTTCAGCGGCTGATAGCCGTTGGTGGCCTCCGCCACGGCAGTGGGATCGGCGATAACGGTAAGCGTTTCGCCGTCTTTAGCCGTATTAGCGTCTGCGGCCTGTACCAGCGGTGCGATAAACAGCAGAGAAAAGAGCGCGCGCCCTTTTACCCCAGAGAGTGAAGGTGTGAACGTAGCCATTACATCTGTTATCCCGAAATATCCGTGAATCACCTTCACGGAAGAATGTGTGAGTCATTGCCCTTAATGGTCTGCTCGTTAGCCAGAACCGGCATCGAACATGTAATTGAGAATCATTCAATCATGCAGGCATGTAGTAGTAAATGAAAAAAGATAAAAATTGGCTACACAGGCGAAACGTGACGAAAATACAAAAGGTTAACCATTTAATTGATTGAAAAATAGATACTTATTTGTGTTTTGTGTCGCGTGTAAATGCCCCGTTACCCCTGGTTTTTTAAGGGTGTTTCTTCACTTGACTACTACATGACGCGGCGGCAAACTCTCAAAAGAGAATGATTTTTATTTATATTTATTGCTGTTTTTCATTACGTTGGCATTCACGTGGCTCACAACACCCAAAAACCGGGACTGGTTCTGGAGAATCTTTCTGCCGGTTACCAGAAAAAAATCATCGTTGATGATATCTCCCTTACGATCCCGCAGCAGAAAATAACCGTTCTGGTGGGCGCGAACGGCTGCGGAAAATCGACGCTGCTGAGTACGATTGCGCGCTTACTCCAGCCGCTGGGCGGCGCGGCCGTTCTCGACGGCAAGGCAATCCACGCGCAGCCGACGAAAGCGGTCGCCCGCCAGCTTGGCATCCTGCCGCAGTCGCCGCTGCTGCCGGAAGGGTTAACCGTTTTCGAGCTGGTCTCGCGCGGGCGTTTCCCGTGGCAGAATTTTATGCGCCAGTGGAGCGACGAAGACGAGCGGGCGGTGGAAGAGGCGCTGCGCCTGACCGGCACGGCGGAGTTTGCCCATAGGCCCGTCGAAAGCCTGTCCGGCGGCCAGCGTCAGCGCTGCTGGATCGCCATGGCGCTGGCACAGCAGACGCCGTATATCCTGCTGGATGAACCGACAACCTTCCTCGATCTCCGTTACCAGGTGGAGATCCTGGAGCTGCTGCATACGCTGACGCGCGCGCATGGACGTACCGTGGTAGTGGTGCTGCACGACCTTAACTTCGCCGTGAATTATGGTGATTCACTGGTCTTTTTACGCCAGGGAAAAGTGGAGGGCGTATTACATGAGGGCGACGTCTGCACGCCGGCGTTGATTAAAGCGGTATTTGATGTCGACGTGCATATGTCCATCAATCCGCTGACCGGCAAACCGTTCTTTATGCCGTTCCGCCAGGTCACGGAACAGCCATGATGCGCACCTCTCTGGCTTTCCTGCTTTTCACCTTGCTGCTGGCGATGGGCGCGATTGCGCATCTGGGTATCGGTGCGCGTTTTATCGCCCCGAAGACGGTGGTGGAGGCCTTCTTCCATTTCGACCCGCGCAATTTCGACCATAACATCATTATCAAACTGCGGCTGCTGCGTCTCTGCGGCGCGATGGTGACAGGTGCTGCCCTCGGCGTCGCGGGCGTGCTGCTGCAATCCGTGATCCGCAACCCGCTCGGCGAACCGCATATTCTGGGGCTCAATGCCGGGGCGGCACTGGCGGTGGTACTGACGAGCGCGCTTGGGCTAACGCTGCCGTTTGGACGCCCGCTGATTGCCGCCGCTGGCGCCGCTGCGCTGTTTCTGCTGGTACTGATGTTCTCCTCGTCCGGCCGCGCCGGACTCACGCCGATGAAGGTGACCCTGTGCGGCGTGGCGATGTCGGCGTTTGCCGCGTCGATTACCGCCACGGTGCTCATACTGGATGAACAGACGCTGCTCGCCATGCGGACCTGGCTGGCGGGAGATTTAGCAGGGCTTAGCGGTGAAACGATCGCCGCTGCCCTGTGGGTGGCGGCCATGGGGTTTATGCTGGCGCTCGGGTTATCGCCCTCGCTCAATATGCTGGCGATGGGCGACAGGATGGCGCAGGGGCTGGGCGTGTCGCTGCTGAAAATCCACCTGCTCGCTCTGCTTTCTATCGCGCTACTCTGCGGGGCGGCGGTCTCCCTCGCCGGGCCGATTGGCTTTATCGGTCTTGTGGTGCCGCAGCTCATTCGTCGTCTGGTGTCGGTTGATTTACGCGTGATGGTGCCGCTCTCTGCCTTGTGCGGGGCACTGGTTCTGCTGCTGGCGGACATTGCTGCCCGCACGCTGTTTACGCCCTGGGAGCTGGCAACCGGCATCATGACTGCCCTGGTCGGCGCGCCCGTCTTTATCTTCATGGCTGCAAGGATGTTCAAATGAACCGGGCTGGATTGCGTGCGTTACGCGTGGGGGCTTTCTCGGCGCTGGTTCGTCCAAAAGCGCTGGCGTGCCTGGCCGTCCTGACGCTGGCAGCCTGCGTGCTAACCGCTTTTGGCCTGACGCACGGCTCGCTTCCCGTTCCTGCATCCGCCATCGGGCGGGCGCTGTTTTATCCCGAAAGCCTGACCCCAGAGACGCACTACATCGTGATGGATATCCGTCTGCCGCGCCTGCTGATGGCGGTACTGTGCGGCGCGATGCTCGGCATGGCTGGCGCAGCAATGCAGTCCATTACCCGCAATGGCCTGGCGGACCCGGGGCTTATCGGCGTGAAAGAGGGTTGTAGCGCGGCGGTACTGCTGCTGATTTTTCAGTTTCCGGCGCTGGGACTAGGCTGGCGGCCGCTGGTCGGCATAGCCGGAGGCCTACTCACTGCGCTGCTGGTGGTGGCCCTGGCGCGTGATATTTCGCGTCCACGATTCATTCTGATCGGCATCGGCGTTTCATGGGCCTTCGCCGCGGCAATGGGCGTCTTTATGACCACGGCGGACGTGCGCGACGTGCAGACGGCGATGCTATGGCTGGCGGGAAGCCTGCACGCGGCAAACTGGACGCTGGTCAGCATTGCGGCGGCCTGGTCGCTTCCGGCATTTGCGCTACTTTTATTAACCGCCCGCGCTGCCGACGTGGCGCTGCTCGGCAACCACGCGGCGGCGGGGCTGGGGGTGCGCACAAACCGACTGGCGCTGCTGCGCGTTCTCGCCCCGGTGGTGCTGACGGCGGCCTGCGTCTCCTGCGTGGGCAGTATTGGTTTTGTCGGGCTTATTGCGCCACATATGGCGCGCCTGCTGCTGCGCGGCGGGCAAACCGCGCTCCTGACGGGAAGCGCCGTGCTGGGGGCGCTGCTGGTGCTGCTGGCGGATAACGTCGGGCGGCTGGCATTCCTCCCGCTGCAGCTGCCTGCGGGCATTGTGATTTCACTGATTGGCGGACCCTTTTTCCTGCTGCTGCTCTGGCAGCGTCGGGACAGATTTTAGGAGACTATGATGCGCGTACTGTTTGCGATGCTGGTGCTGGTGGGCTTTGCGGTGAGTGCGGCCGAGCCGACCCAGACGTTTACGGACGATCTGAACCGGAAAGTGGTGGTACCGGTACATCCGAAACGGATCGTCTCGTTACACGATCTGGATATCACCATTCCACTGATTGAGCTTGGCGTACCGCCCGTGGCGAGCCATGGCCGCACGCGACCGGACGGTAGCCACTTTCTGCGGTCCAGCGGCATGTTGACCGGCGTCGACTTCGATAATTCCGACATCAAATTTATCGGCACTGCCGATATCGACATTGAGGCCATCGCCGCGGCAAAACCGGATCTGATCATTACCGAGCCGACCCGCAATACGCCGGTGGAGCAGCTGGAAAAAATAGCCCCGACGGTGAGTATCGATCATCTCGACGGCGGCGCGCCGGAGATCTACCGCAAACTGGCGCAGCTGACGGGCACGCAGGCGCGGCTCAAGGTTTTTGAACGCCGCTATCAGGAACAAATCAAGGCGCTGAAGGCGACTATCGACACACGCAAAATCACCGTGTCGGTGATTCAGGCTAATCAGGGGAAAATCAACACCATGCACAGCTACCATTCGCTGGGGCGCGTCCTGCGTGATGCCGGGTTTACCTTCCCGCCGCTGATTGAGTCCATCCCGGAGGGCGGACGGATTGACGTCAGTGCTGAACGGCTGCCGGAGCTGGATGCTGATTTCGTTTTCGCTACCTGGCGCGGGGATACAGGCGGCAAACCGCAGGATGAGCTGGCAGCAATGGATGCGGTCATGCCCGGCTGGTGTCAGTTCCTGAATGCCTGCCGAACCGGCCACTACGTACTGATCTCGCGCGAAGAGGCCATCTCGAACTCGTTCGCCTCGTTAGGGCTCATGGCCGCGCAGGTGCAGTCGCAGATTGCCGGACGTCCTTTGCCGGAGGCGTCACGATGAGCCGAAAAGTCGATGTTTTCGGCGACCGCCTCCGCTCGCGGGCGCACCAGCTTACGCCGCGGCTGCTGCTGGTGGCGCGCTATATCAATGAAAATCGTGAAGCGGTGATGGAACAGACGGCGATGGAGATCGCGACGCTGCTTAAAACGTCGGATGCTACCGTCGTCCGCGCCATCCAGGCACTCGGTTTTGGTGGATTGCGCGATCTCAAGCAGACGCTGGAGCAGTGGTTTGGTCCGGTGGTGACCTCCAGCGAAAAGATCTCCACCACGGTGAATACGCTTACCAGCGACGTCAATGCGAGCATTGATTTCGTGCTGGAGGGGCACCAGCATACCTGTAACGTCTTGTCTGAACCCCACAACCGCCTCGCAATGGCGCAGGCGGTCTCACTGCTGGCTCAGGCGAGGCAGGTTGCCCTATTTGGTATTGGCGCGTCCGGGATTCTGGCCGAATACACCGCCAGATTGTTCAGCCGGATGGGACTCCCCGCCATGCCGCTCAACCGTACCGGGATAGGGCTTGCGGAACAGTTGATTGGGCTCCAGCGCGGTGATGTGCTGATCATGATGGCGCAAAAATCTGCGCATCGGGAAGGACAAACCACGCTGCGCGAGGCGAAACGCCTGGGGATCCCCACCGTTTTGCTGACCAATGCCACCGACTCACAATTCAGTAAAGAGGCCAGCGTGGTGATCCACGTCCCGCGTGGCGGAGAGAAGGGTAAAATCCCGCTTCATGGCACGGTGCTGCTGTGTCTGGAGATGATTGTTTTATCCGTTGCCTCCACCGAGCCGCAGCGCACCATTAAGTCAATGAAGCGTATCAATGAGTTGCATCGTGGGTTAAAGCCGGGGAAGAAAAGCGGTTAAAAACAGTCGGGGGTAACCCCGACTCGTTGATCACGCTTTAGGAATACGCAGCGTCTGGCCCGGGTAGATTTTATCCGGGCTGGAGAGCATAGGGCGATTGGCCTCGAAAATCTTGTTGTACTGGTTGGCATCGCCGTACACGGTTTTGGAGATGGCGCTCAGGGTATCGCCGGATTTTACCGTATAGTAGGTGGCTTCATCTTTGGCATCGGTCGCGGTGATATTGTTCTCCACTTCGCTGACGCCCGCGATGTTCCCGACGGCGACCTGGATTTTCTCTTTCTGCTCCTGGGTCAGCCCGTCGCCCGTTACGCTGGCTTTGCCGTCGGTAACGTTAACCTGGACTTTGTCTGAACCGGGAATGTTGAGTTTCTTGAGGTGCTCGGTGATTTTGTCGCCCTGGCCTTTATGATCGGTCAGGTTATCCCACAGCTTTTCGCCTGCTTCTTTTATGAAGTTAAAAAGACCCATTCCATCCTCCTGTTAATCATGAAGTCAGAATAAGCATAGCAGTTGAGGTTTAAGGTGCGAAAAAAGCCCGGTGGCGCTAACGCTTACCGGGCCTACGGTTCAGGTTTTGTAGGCCGGGTACACGCAGTGCCACCCGGCAAATTCCACGAACTTAAACCCCTTGCTCCAGAATACGGATGTGGGTCTCCAGCACGTCACCTTTCACCGCATCGCTCCACGCTTTCATATGTGCGGTCTGCAAATGCGCTTCAAGATGGGCGACGGTTTCCCACTGCTCAACCATGATAATGGAGTCTGGCGCGGTGGCCTGGAAGCTTGCGTCGGTAGCGGCGTCAACCATCGGCGAGTAGCCGTGGCAGCCTTCTTCTTTCAGTACGGTTGGGATAATTTTCGCGAACTGATCCAGCACCGCCTGACGGTGATGTTGACCTGGACGAGTACGGATTTCTGCGATAACGGTAAGCATTGTGACTACTCCTTTAATTCCAGGCTACCAGTTAAGCAAAAATTTTCGCGAGATGCTTGCGATATTCTGCGATATAGCTCGGGACGTCCGGCATTTTAATCACGTCGTTGACGATAAAGGTCGGCAGCGGATCCATCCCCAGGAACTGGTTCGCCTTGTGGAACGGCAGATACGCACCGTCGACGCCCACGCCTTCAAAGAACTGATCTTTTTCGGTGAAGGCTTCCAGAGGAGCGTTCCAGGTCAGGGAAAGCATATATTTTTTGCCCTGAATCAGACCGCCGGAACCGTATTTTTTCGACGCGTCTGAACGGGTGCGGCCGTCGCTGGCATACAGTGAACCGTGACCTTCGGTGAAGACGTCGTCCATGTACTTTTTCACCGTCCACGGTGCGCCCATCCACCAGCCCGGCATCTGCCAAATCACTACGTCGGCCCACAGGAAGTTCTGCACTTCCGCCTTCACGTCATACTCGCTGTCCGCACGCACGACCTTAACATCATGCCCGGCGTCGCGCAGGAAACCATCCGCGACCTCGGTCAGGGTGTCATTCAGTTGGCCTTTAGAGTGCGCAAATTCTTTTGCGCCGTTGATAATCAAAATGTTGCTCATTATTTGTCCTCGTGACTGAGAGTATGCCGGGTATTCTACGCGCGAGGACGGAGCGGAAAAATGAGCAAAATGTGCAAAGTCTTTTGCGTTAAATGCAATAATCTTTTACCAGCTGACGTTCACTTCGAAGCCGCCTTCAGGGGCGTTGCCCAGCGCGACGTGCATCCCGTGCAGGGCGGCGATGCGTTTCACAATGGATAACCCCAGCCCGCTTCCGGTGGCATCCTGACCTGGCGGACGGTAAAACCGCTCGCCGAGACGCGCCAGCGCATCGGGGGAAATACCCGGGCCGTTGTCGCGCACGGTAAAGCGACGCGCATCCAGCGTCACATCCACCACGCTGCCGCGCGGACTGTAACGGGTGGCGTTATCCAGCAGGTTACGTACCAGCAGGCTCAGGAGCAGTTGCTGACCCGTGCGCGTCACCTCTGGCGCGTTAATGTTCAGACGAATATCAATGCCCGCCTGCTGCGCCGGAGGGTAGATATCCATTACCGCGGACTGCAGCAAATCGGCCATCGCTATCTGTTCTACACCGTCCAGGCTGTCCAGCGAGTCCAGACGCGACAGCGTGAGGAGCTGATCCACCAGGCGGGACGCGCGATCGATGCCCGCGTGCAGCTGCGTCAGCGCTTTTTCCTGCGCCTGCGGATCGTCCTGAGAGAGCTGCGCCACGTCGGTTTGCACCTTCAGCGCCGCCAGCGGGCTGCGTAATTCATGGGCGGCATCGGAGGTAAAACGGCGCTCGCGGGTCATCATCTCCTGGGTACGCGCAAAGAGATGATTCAGCGAGTCGAGCAGGGGGCGCACTTCCGCCGGCACGCCCTGGGTGGGCAGGGCATCGGTGGCATCCGGCGAGCGCGCGCGCAGGGTCTGTGCCAGCTTTTTCAGCGGTTTCAGTTCCCGACTCAGCAGGACAATAAGCAACAGCAGCATTACCGGCAGCGCCACCAGCCACGGCGTCAGCTGTGAGCTGACGACGTCGAGCGCCATATCCTGCCGGTACTCCCACTCCTGGCCGACCACCACGCGGTATTTCCCGTCTGGCGAGGTCAGCCATAAAAAGCGCCATTCGTCGTTATCGTCCTGAAGCCGTCCGTCGTCAAAGCCGTCACGGCGATAGTGATACGGGATATCGCGGCCGTTTTCGCCGTCGTTCAGGATCATCGTGCCGTCTGAAGCGTAAATCGCAAAGGCCAGCGCGTCGTCGTCAAGATGCCCGTGTTTGGCTTTTTTCGGCACCTCTCGCATGCGCGCTGGCGCATGAAGCTCGTCCAGTTCCATCGTCAGCAGTCGTTTGGCAAACAGCATCTGCTGCGTATCGAACAGCTTATCCAGCTTGTGGGTGGTCTGCTGCCAGGCCACCAGGCTGGCGGCGAACCATGCCGTCAGAGAGAGGACTAAAAACAGCAGCGTCAGGCGCAGCTTCAGGCTCAATTTCATGCGTCACCCAGGGTATAACCGATGCCGTGTACGGTGCGGATAAAGTCGCTTCCGAGCTTGCGGCGTAAATGATGAACATGGACTTCGACGGCATTGCTGGAGACGTCATCGTCCCAGGTATAGAGTTTTTCCTCGATCAGCTTGCGCGGCAGTACCCGGCCTGCGTTACGCATTAACAGCTCCAGCAGCGCGAACTCTTTAGGCTTAAGCGTTAACGTTTCGCCATCCAGCGTGGCGATAAGGCTCGCTGGATCGAGCGTGACCTTGCCGTGGCGCAGTTCGCTGCGCGTCTGGCCGTGGCTGCGGCGCACCAGCGCTTCAAGGCGGGCAGCCACTTCGATCAGGGCAAAAGGCTTACAGAGATAATCGTCCGCCCCGAGGCGCAGCCCTTCAACACGCTGGTTCAGCGCATCCCGCGCCGTCAGGATCAGTACCGGCTCGCTGTGTCCGCCTTCACGCCAGGCGCGCAGAATGTCCAGACCGTCAATTTCCGGCAGCGTCAGGTCCAGTACCACGGCATCATAGGGCGCGGAAGCGAGCGCGGCCTGCCCGGTTTTCCCCTCGGTAAACCAGTCCACACTAAAGCCCAGTTTGCTTAACCCCGCTTTGATGCCATCGCCGATGAGCTTGTCATCTTCTACCAGTAAAATACGCATGTTCCCTCCTTGATGCCGCCAGTAAACCCTCTCTAAGCGGCTGGTGTACAGTAAAAATAAATAAATTTTCCCCTTAAGAAGTTGTTAAGGATTACCCTGTTTAATGGACTGCGAAACGACATTAAAGGGAGAGATTACGATGAAAAAATTCGCTGCAATTACTGCCATCATGATGATGACCACCGCGCCGGTCTTTGCTGCTCAGGGCGGTTTTAGTGGCCCATCCGCCACGCCGGCCCAGACGCAAACTCAGCAGGGCGGTTTTGTCGATAACAACGCCAACCTCACCACCGCGGCTAAAGTGAAAGATCTGAAGGACGATGCCTGGGTGAAGCTGCGCGGGAACATTACCGAGCGCCTGTCCGATGACCGCTACACCTTCCGCGATGAGTCCGGTACGGTGGTGGTCGAAATTGACCACAAGCGCTGGAACGGCGTGACCGTGACCCCGCAGGATAAAGTGGAGCTGCAGGGTAAAGTCGATAAAGACTGGAACGAGTTTGAAATCGATGTGAAGCAGGTTATCAAGCTGAACAAATAACCCGAAAAGGGCCGCTCACCCGGCCCTTTTTCTTTGTGACTCAACTCGTCAGATAGGGTAGTATCTGCGGCAATATTGCCTGAAACCCATCGGTTTCTGAGTTGAGGAATCACACGTAATGAGCGATATGGCAGAGCGCCTCGCGCTACATGAATTCACGGAAAACGCCTACCTGAACTACTCCATGTACGTCATCATGGACAGGGCGTTGCCGTTTATCGGGGATGGCCTGAAGCCGGTTCAGCGCCGCATCGTCTATGCGATGTCCGAACTGGGGCTGAACGCCACCGCCAAGTTCAAGAAATCCGCCCGTACCGTCGGTGACGTGCTGGGTAAATACCATCCGCACGGCGACAGCGCCTGTTATGAAGCGATGGTCCTGATGGCGCAGCCGTTCTCTTACCGCTATCCGCTGGTGGATGGTCAGGGGAACTGGGGGGCACCGGACGATCCGAAATCCTTCGCGGCGATGCGTTATACCGAATCTCGTCTCTCTAAATATGCCGAAGTGCTGCTGGGCGAGCTGGGTCAGGGAACCGTTGACTGGGTGCCAAACTTCGACGGTACGATGCAGGAGCCGAAGATGCTGCCTGCGCGTCTGCCAAACATTCTGCTGAACGGTACCACCGGTATTGCGGTCGGTATGGCGACAGATATTCCGCCCCACAACCTGCGTGAAGTGGCGAAAGCCGCCATCACCCTGATTGAGCAGCCTAAAACGTCGCTCGACGAGCTGCTGGATATCGTTCAGGGGCCGGATTATCCGACTGAAGCGGAAATCATCACCTCGCGTGCGGAAATCCGCAAAATCTACCAGAACGGTCGCGGCTCCGTGCGCATGCGCGCGGTGTGGAATAAAGAAGACGGCGCTGTGGTGATCACCGCGCTGCCGCACCAGGTTTCCGGCGCGAAAGTGCTGGAGCAGATCGCCTCCCAGATGCGCAATAAAAAGCTGCCGATGGTGGACGACCTGCGCGACGAATCTGACCACGAGAACCCGACCCGTCTGGTGATCGTGCCGCGCTCCAACCGCGTGGACATGGAGCAGGTGATGAACCACCTGTTTGCCACCACCGATCTGGAAAAAAGCTACCGCATCAACCTGAACATGATCGGCCTTGACGGACGCCCGGCGGTGAAAAACCTGCTGGAGATCCTTTCCGAATGGCTAACGTTCCGTCGCGATACGGTCCGCCGTCGTCTTAACCATCGTCTGGAGAAAGTGCTGAAGCGCCTGCATATCCTCGAAGGTTTGCTGGTGGCGTTCCTCAATATCGACGAAGTCATTGAGATCATCCGTACCGAGGACGAGCCGAAGCCGGCCCTGATGTCGCGCTTTGGCATCAGCGAAACGCAGGCGGAAGCGATCCTCGAACTGAAACTGCGCCATCTCGCCAAACTGGAAGAGATGAAGATCCGCGGTGAACAGAACGAACTGGAAAAAGAGCGCGATCAGCTGCAGGCGATCCTCGCGTCCGAGCGCAAGATGAATAACCTGCTGAAGAAAGAGCTGCAGGCGGATGCTGATGCCTTCGGCGACGATCGTCGTTCTCCGCTGCACGAGCGCGAAGAAGCGAAGGCGATGAACGAGCATGACATGCAGCCTTCCGAGCCGGTGACAATTGTGCTGTCGCAAAGCGGCTGGGTGCGCAGCGCCAAAGGCCATGATATCGACGCGCCGGGTCTCAGCTACAAAGCCGGAGACAGTTTTAAAGCGGCGGTGAAAGGCAAGAGTAACCAGCCGGTGGCGTTTATCGACTCCACCGGTCGCAGCTACGCCATCGACCCGATCACGCTGCCTTCCGCGCGCGGCCAGGGCGAACCGCTTACCGGTAAGCTGACGCTGCCGCCGGGGGCGACGGTTGATCATATGCTGATGGAGGCCGATGACCAGAAGCTGCTGATGGCGTCTGACGCGGGTTATGGCTTTATCTGTACCTTTAACGATCTTGTGTCGCGTAACCGTGCCGGTAAAGCGCTGATTAGCCTGCCGGATAACGCTCGCGTGATGACGCCGCTGGTGATCGAGAACGAAAGCGATATGCTGCTGGCGATCACCTCCGCCGGACGCATGCTGATGTTCCCGGTCAGCGACCTGCCGGAGCTGTCGAAAGGGAAGGGCAACAAGATCATCAACATCCCGTCGGCGGAAGCCGCGAAAGGTGAAGATGGTCTGGCGCACCTCTTCCTGCTGCCGCCGCAGAGCACGCTGACCATTCATGTTGGCAAGCGTAAGATCAAACTGCGCCCGGAAGAGCTGCAGAAAGTGGTGGGCGAACGCGGTCGTCGCGGTTCGCTGATGCGCGGCCTGCAGCGTATCGACCGTGTGGAGATAGATTCACCGGCGCGCAGCAGCGCGGGTGACAGCGAAGAGTAGTCTCGTGATATCCCCCTCCGTCCGGAGGGGGAAGTTCAATAAAATTTCCCGTAAAATCGTTGTTAATTCGTGCGTTGCGATTAACAATACGCGCTCGTAATAAAGTCCTTACCTGGCCACAGGTGAAGTATAATTGTCAGCTGTTGGGGCTTCAGAGGTCGCTATGCTATATATTGTTCGTCTTATTCTTACCGTTATCTACTGTATTCTGGTCTGTGTTTTCGGCTCAATTTATTGCCTGTTCAGCCCGCGCAATCCTAAGCACGTTGCCACCTTCGGCCATATGTTCGGCCGCCTTGCACCGTTGTTTGGTCTGAAGGTTGAAAAACGCCTGCCTGAAGGGGCAGAGAACTTCGGTAATGCCATCTATATCGCCAACCATCAAAACAACTACGATATGGTGACGGCCTCCAATATCGTTCTGCCGCCGACCGTGACGGTGGGGAAAAAGAGCCTGCTGTGGATCCCGTTTTTTGGCCAGTTGTACTGGCTGACCGGTAACCTGCTGATCGATCGTAATAACCGCGCAAAAGCACACAGCACCATTGCGGAAGTGGTGAATCATTTTAAAAAGCGCAAAATATCCATCTGGATGTTCCCGGAAGGAACGCGTAGCCGTGGGCGTGGCCTGCTGCCGTTTAAAACGGGCGCTTTTCATGCCGCAATTGCGGCGGGTGTTCCAATTATTCCTGTGTGCGTTTCCAATACTTCGAATAAGATTAATCTTAACCGCCTGAATAATGGTCTGGTGATTGTCGAAATGTTGCCGCCTGTCGATACCAGCAAATACGGTAAAGACCAGGTACGCGAGCTGGCAGCACATTGCCGCGAGCTGATGGCTCAGCGTATTGCGCAGCTGGACAAAGAAGTCGCAGAAAGAGAAGCCGCCGGTAAGATTTAATCCGGCGTTAAAGGGAAAACGAATTCCCGCGTTGTTAGTCGTTTCAGATGGAGCTTATATGTCACTCAGTCGGCGTCAGTTTATTCAGGCTTCGGGGATTGCCCTCTGTGCGGGTGCGATGCCGCTGACAGCCAGCGCCGCCGGGCAGCAACAGCCGCTACCCATTCCGCCGTTGATTGAATCCCGTCGCGGCCAGCCGCTATTTCTGACGCTACAGCGCAGCCACTGGTCCTTTACCCAGGGCACGCGCGCGCAGGTATGGGGCATTAACGGGCGCTACCTCGGGCCAACCGTTCGCGTGTGGAACGGCGATGACGTTAAGCTCATTTACAGCAACCGCACCACTGAAAATGTTGCCATGACCATCAGCGGTTTACAGGTTCCAGGCCCGCTGATCGGTGGCGCGGCGCGCATGATGTCTCCCAACGCCGACTGGGCACCCGTCCTGCCGATCCGCCAGAGCGCGGCAACGCTGTGGTATCACGCTAACACGCCTAACCGCACGGCGCAGCAGGTCTATAACGGTCTGGCCGGGATGTGGCTGGTGGAAGATGAGGTCAGCAAGTCGCTGCCGATCCCGAACCACTACGGCGTGGATGATTTCCCGATCATTATTCAGGACAAGCGCCTGGATAACTTTGGCACGCCGGAGTACAGCGAGCCGGGGAGCGGTGGCTTTGTTGGCGATACGCTGCTGGTAAACGGTGCGCAAAGCCCGTATGTCGAAGTTTCCCGCGGTTGGGTGCGTCTGCGTTTGCTTAATGCCTCTAACTCCCGTCGTTATCAGCTGCAGATGAGCGATGGCCGCCCGCTCCACGTGATCTCCGGTGACCAGGGCTTTTTACCTGCGCCGGTCTCCGTTAAGCAACTGGCGCTGGCGCCGGGGGAACGTCGGGAAATTCTGGTGGATATGACCAACGGGGATGAAGTCTCTGTCACCTGTGGCGAAGCCGCGAGCATTGTTGACCGTATTCGCGGGTTCTTCGAGCCGTCGAGCATTCTGGTCTCCACGCTGGTGTTAACCCTGCGTCCAACCGGCCTGCTGCCGCTGGTCACCGATAGCCTGCCGATGCGTTTGCTGCCGCAGGAGATCATGGGCGGTTCGCCGGTGCGCAGCCGTGATATCAGCCTGGGCGACGATCCGGGCATCAACGGCGCGCTGTGGGACGTCAACCGTATCGACATCACCGCCCAGCAGGGCACCTGGGAGCGCTGGACGGTCCGTTCAGATATGCCGCAGTCGTTCCATATTGAAGGGGTGTCCTTCCTGATCCGTAACGTCAACGGTGCGATGCCGTTCCCGGAAGATCGCGGCTGGAAAGATACCGTCTGGGTGGATGGTCAGGTCGAACTGCTTGTCTACTATGGTCAGCCTTCGTGGCCGCACTTCCCGTTCCTGTTCCATAGCCAGACGCTGGAGATGATGGATAGGGGCTCCGTGGGGCAGATGTTGATCAACCCCGCGCCATAACCCCCTGACATTCCCGGTTCGCCGGGAATGTGTTATGCCCGCCAGAAAAAGCGCGAGAACAGAATCAGCACCGGGTAGATTTCCAGACGCCCTAAGATCATTGCCGCGCACATCAGCAGTTTTGCCCCTTCGGTTAAGGTGCCAAACGTTGATGCTGTCTCGCCAAAACCCAGCCCCATATTGTTGATACAGGCGGCAACCGTGGCGAATGACGTAAACAGGTCATAGCCCATCAGATTAAGCGCCCAGACAAAAAATCCGGTAATCATCACGTAGAGAAAAAAGAAGCTCCATACCGAACGCAGAACGCGTTCATTCACCACGCTTTTGCCCACCTTAATACTCAGCAGCGCGCGCGGATGGGCCAGCTGATTCATCTCCTGAATACTCTGCTTAAACATAATGAGAAAACGCAGCGCTTTGATCCCGCCGCAGGTCGAGCCGACGCAGCCACCAAAGAAGCTGGCGCTCAACAGTAAAAAGATGGTGTGGGCAGGCCATTGGGCATAGTCGGCCGTCGCGAGACCGTTATCGGTCATCATCGAGCTGGCAAGGAAGAATGCGTGTACCAGGCTATCCGTCGGGTTGTACATTCCCGCATGCCAGACCTGCCAGGCGGTGATGAGGATAATCACCGCGGCGGCACTGAGAAAGAATTTGACCTCCGGGCTGCGGCGGATCGGCTTCAGGGTGCGTCTGACAATGGCGACGTACCAGAGGGTAAAGTTAAAGGCAGAAAGCAGCGAAAAGGCCCCGGCAACCAGTTCAATTGCGTGGCTGTCATAAAAGCCAATGCTCTCGCTGCGGGTAGAAAACCCGCCCAGTGACACAGTTGAAAGCCCGTGACAGATGGCGTCAAAAACGGGCATCCCCGCCAGCCAGTAGGCCAGCGTGCAGGTCACGCCCAGCGCGAAATAGGTCAGCCACAGGGTACGCGCAGTATCGGCAAGCCGGGGCGTCAGGCGCTCCTCTTTGAACGGTCCTGGCATTTCTGACTGATACAGCTTCATGCCCCCGATGCCCAGCAGCGGCAGTACCGCGACGGCCAGCACGATGACGCCTAACCCGCCAATGAAGTTGAGCTGGGCGCGATAATAAAGGTACGACTTAGGCAGGGCGCTGACGTCCCCGATCACCGTTGCCCCGGTGGTGGTGATTCCGGACACCCCTTCGAAGAGCGCATCCGCAAAAGAGAGATGCAGACCATCATCCATCCATAGCGGCATGGCGCTGATCACTGAAAACAGCAGCCAGAACAGCACAATGATCACGAAACCGTCACGGGTGCGCAGCTGTATGCCGGCGTGACGGGTTGCCTGCCAGGTTAACCCCCCGAGGCTGAAAAAGGTCAGAAACGTGGTTAAAAACGCAAAGTAGGTCCGCTCTTTGTGCAGCAGGGCAATGACCATCGGCGGCAGCATTGAAAGGCTGTACAGCAGAACCAGGAAACCGCAGAGGTGGAGCACAACCCGCAGTTGAGACACATGTAACGAATCGTTGAACTTCACACGGAAACTCCACGCCAGAATGCCTTCCGGCGGCAGAGAACCGGAGGCGTCAGGGGTAATTATGATGCAAAATTAACAGGGCGCTGTATTTTAACGACTTCCGCGATTTTATGTCTGCTTCCTGCATCCTTTTCTTCAAATTGGATGGATGAACAGCGTATAATCCCGCTCCTTTTGTCTATTTTTTCTTCGGAAGCATTATGAGCGCCATTTCCCTGATCCAGCCGGATCGTGACCTCTTCTCCTGGCCCCAGTACTGGGCGGCCTGCTTTGGACCGGCGCCGTTCCTGCCGATGTCCCGGGAAGAGATGGACCAACTTGGCTGGGACAGCTGCGATATCATTCTGGTCACAGGCGATGCCTATGTTGACCATCCGAGTTTCGGCATGGCCATCTGCGGCCGTATGCTCGAAGCGCAGGGCTTCCGTGTGGGGATCATCTCCCAGCCTGACTGGAACAGCAAAGACGACTTTATGCGTCTGGGTAAACCGAACCTGTTCTTCGGCGTGACCGCGGGCAACATGGATTCGATGATCAACCGCTATACCGCCGACCGTAAGCTGCGCCATGACGATGCCTATACGCCGGATAACGTGGCGGGCAAACGTCCGGACCGCGCTACCCTCGTCTACACCCAGCGCTGTAAAGAAGCCTGGAAAGACGTGCCGGTGATCCTGGGTGGCATTGAGGCGAGTCTGCGCCGCACCGCGCATTACGACTACTGGTCAGATACCGTTCGCCGCTCGGTGCTGGTGGATTCCAAAGCCGATATGCTGATTTACGGCAACGGTGAACGTCCGCTGGTGGAAGTGGCGCATCGTCTCTCGCAGGGTGAACCGGTGAGCAGCATCCGCGACGTGCGCAATACCGCCATCATGGTGAAAGAGGCGCTGCCGGGCTGGAGCGGGGTGGATTCCCGCATCATTGATATGCCGGGCAAAATAGATCCTATCCCACACCCGTACGGCGAAGATTTGCCGTGTGCGGATAATAAACCGGTTGAGCCAAAGAAAGCGGAAGCAAAGGCGATTGTCGTGCAGCCGCCGCGCCCGAAACCGTGGGAAAAAACCTACGTGCTGCTGCCGTCTTACGAGAAGGTGAAGGCTGACAAAGTTCTCTACGCCCATGCGTCCCGTATTTTGCACCACGAAACCAACCCGGGCTGTGCCCGCGCGTTAATGCAGAAGCACGGCGAGCGCTTTATCTGGATCAACCCGCCAGCGATCCCGCTCTCCACCGAAGAGATGGACAGCGTCTTTGCGCTGCCGTACAAGCGCGTACCGCATCCGGCGTACGGCAACGCCCGTATCCCGGCGTATGAGATGATCCGTTTCTCGATCAACATCATGCGCGGCTGCTTCGGCGGGTGCTCATTCTGCTCTATTACCGAGCACGAAGGCCGTATTATTCAGAGCCGCTCTGAAGATTCGATCATCAATGAGATCGAAGCGATTCGCGACACGGTGCCAGGCTTTACCGGTGTGATCTCCGACCTTGGCGGCCCAACCGCGAACATGTATATGCTGCGCTGTAAGTCGCCGCGCGCGGAGCAAACCTGCCGTCGTCTCTCCTGCGTCTATCCGAGCATCTGCGAGCATATGGATACCAACCACGAGCCGACGATCAATCTCTATCGTCGTGCCCGCGACCTGAAGGGCATCAAGAAGATCCTGATTGCCTCGGGGGTGCGTTACGACATCGCCGTGGAAGATCCGCGCTACATCAAAGAGCTGGCGACCCACCATGTGGGCGGCTACCTGAAGATTGCGCCGGAGCACACCGAAGAAGGTCCGCTGTCGAAGATGATGAAGCCGGGTATGGGCAGCTATGACCGCTTTAAAGAGCTGTTCGACACGTATTCAAAGCAGGCGGGCAAAGAGCAGTACCTGATCCCGTACTTTATCTCCGCGCACCCCGGCACGCGTGATGAGGATATGGTGAACCTGGCACTGTGGCTGAAGCAGCGTCGCTTCCGTCTGGATCAGGTGCAGAACTTCTACCCGTCACCGCTCGCCAACTCGACGACCATGTATTACACCGGCAAGAACCCGCTGAGTAAGATTGGCTACAAGAGTGAAGAGGTGGTGGTGCCAAGGGGGGATAAACAGCGTCGTCTGCATAAAGCGCTGCTGCGTTATCATGACCCGAAAAACTGGCCGCTGATCCGCCAGGCGCTGGAAGAGATGGGTAAAAAACACCTGATCGGTTCACGCCGCGACTGTCTGGTACCGGCCCCGACGCTGGATGAGATGCGCGAAGCGCGTCGCCAGAACCGCAATACGCGCCCGGCGCTGACCAAGCACACGCCGATTGTGCATCAGCGTTCGAACGGTAATTCGAATGCGAAGAAGCCCGTGAAGCGCAAAGCGTAAATAAAAAACCCCGGCAAGCCGGGGTTTTTTATGTAGACACGTAGGCCGGGTAAGGCGAAGCCGCCACCCGGCTTTTTTTAACCGCCAAACTGATCCGGGTCCGGCCCTAAGCGTTTGCCCTTCTCCAGCTTCGCAATCTCACCCAGCTCATCTTTGTCCAGGCGGAAATCCCAGACGTCGAAGTTCTCGGCAATACGTGATGGCGTGACTGATTTCGGAATGACGACCAGGCCGTTGTCCAGATGCCAGCGAATGACGATCTGTGCGGGCGTTTTGCCGTATTTATCCGCCAGGTCGCGGATGATTTTCTGATCGAAGACCCCCTCGCCACCCTGCGCCAGGGGGCTCCAGGATTCGGTCTGGATCTTGTGGGTCGCATTCCAGGCGTGAAGCTGGCGCTGCTGCATCAGCGGGTGCAGCTCGATCTGGTTAATCACCGGTGCGATGCCTGTCTCATCAATCAGGCGCTGCAGGTGATGAACCTGGAAGTTACAGACGCCGATGCTTTTCACCAGCCCCTCTTTTTGCAGTTCAATCATCCCTTTCCAGGCATCAACATAATGGTCGATGGCGGGAACCGGCCAGTGCATCAGATACAGATCGACGAAATCGAGCTGAAGTTTCTCCAGACTCTCCTGCAGGGCTTCGCGAGGGCGTTTTTGATCGTCATTCCACAGTTTCGTGGTAATGAATAATTCATCGCGGGGGACGCCGGCGCTGGCCAGTGCAGTGCCTACGCCGTCCTCGTTTTTGTAGGCGGCGGCGGTATCAATTGACCGATAGCCGACTTCCAGGGCTTTATGAATGGCGGAGACGACCTCGTCGTTACCGGCTTTCCATACACCTAGCCCCAACTGGGGCATCACGTTGCCATCCTGCA
Organism: Enterobacter cloacae complex sp. HYC080_NIDB; assembly: GCF_056673325.1. Lineage (NCBI taxonomy): Bacteria > Pseudomonadati > Pseudomonadota > Gammaproteobacteria > Enterobacterales > Enterobacteriaceae > Enterobacter > Enterobacter cloacae complex sp. HYC080_NIDB. Next base: position 749,213 of record NZ_CP114212.1, read on the forward strand.
GCTTGATTACGGTTTGGTTTGCCATTTTTCCTCCTTCAGGTGCGCATCGCCGGAGGGGGGCTCCGGCGATGGGGTGTGCATTAAGTCTGGACGAAATGTCAAAAAACGAAAGTCGGGAGGACAAAAACGCTTAGCGTGCCGCTTCGTAGATACGGCGGCTGACGTCCAGCGTAATGTCACCGTGCTCGCCCAGTTGAGTCATGCCGTGCGCGTCGAGTTTCTCCAGCAGAGCAGGGATAGAACTGCCATCCAGGCCGTAGCCAGACAGGCGCGTTGGTACGCCCAGGCTTTCGAAGAAGTTGCGTGTCGCTTCTATGGCCGCGTCAATACGCGCATCGTCAGAACCCTCGGTGATGTTCCACACGCGCTCTGCGTACTGCAGCAGTTTGGCGCGTTTGGTATCCCGTTTTTCGTTCCACAGCGCAGGCAGAACCACCGCCAGCGTCTGAGCGTGATCGAGACCGTGCATCGCCGTCAGTTCGTGACCCAGCATGTGGGTCGCCCAGTCCTGCGGCACGCCTGCGCCGATCAGACCGTTCAGCGCCTGCGTTGCCGCCCACATGACGTTGGCTCGAACGTCATAGTTTTCCGGCTCTTTCAGCGCTTTAGGACCTTCTTCAACCAGCGTCAGCAGAATGCCTTCCGCGAAACGATCCTGAATTTTGGCATTCACCGGGTAGGTCACGTACTGCTCAACGGTGTGAACAAAGGCATCAACCACACCGTTCGCTACCTGACGTGCAGGCAGGGTATAGGTGTAAACCGGGTCGAGGATCGCGAAGACAGGCTGCACGTGCTCGTTCATAAAGGCCTGTTTGTCACCGGTGGTTTTACGGGAGATCACTGCGCCTTTGTTGGATTCGGAACCGGTGGCTGGCAGTGTCAGCACGGAGCCCATCGGGATTGCGCTTTTAATGTCGCTGCCGCGGGTTTCCAGAATGTGCCACGGGTCAACGCCGTCAGCGTAGTGCGCTGCCGCCGCGATGAACTTCGTGCCATCCAGAACGGAACCGCCACCGACCGCCAGCAGGAAAGTAATGTTTTCTTCACGGGCGATTTTTACCGCATTCATCAGCGTTTCGTAAGACGGGTTTGGCTCGATGCCGCCGAACTCACGCACGTCCAGACCGTCCAGGGCGCTGTAAACCTGATCCAGCACGCCGGTTTTTTTCACGCTGCCGCCACCGTAGGTGATCAGGACACGCGCATCAGCGGGGATCTGCGCACGCAGGTCAGCGATTGCGTCTTTGCCAAACAGAATGCGGGTTGGGGTATGGAGATTAAAATTGTTCATTGCTCGTTCCCTTTAGTGGGTGAAAAACCGTGGCGGCACTGATGCCTGCCTGATGCTGCACATTGTGGCGCTCCGGGGCTATGCTCTCAATGCACATTCCTGCCAATGTCTTGCCCATTTCTACAGAGCGCTGGAGAAACCTCGGGAAAGTGCGCAAACTGTGAAAGTCGGAAAACGTACCCGGAGTAACGAAAAATGAACCGTGAAGCGATCTGCCTTCAGCTTACCGCGCAGATTAAGAGACTGATAGATAATGAAAATAGTGTCAGCGATCAGTTGCCTGATATTCGTCTGCTCTATGGCACGCAGCCCGGGACGCGCACGCCAGTGATGTACCAGCCGGGCATCGTTTTTCTCTTTTCGGGCCATAAAATTGGTTATATCAATGACCGCGTGTTCCGCTACGACACCAATGAATATCTGCTTCTGACAGTACCTTTACCCTTTGAATGTGAAACTTTCGCGACAGAGGAGGTCCCGCTGGCGGGTATTCGCGTTAATGTCGATATCCTTCAGTTGCAGGAACTGCTGATGGAGATAGGCGAAGATGAACTCTTCCAGCCGTCGATGGCTTCAAGCGGGATTAACTCGGCCACGCTGTCTGAAGAGATCCTGTGCGCCATCGAGCGTTTGCTGGACGTCATGGAGCGGCCGCTGGACGCGCGTATCCTGGGCAAGCAGATCATTCGCGAAATTCTCTATCATGTGCTGCTGGGCCCCGGCGGGGGAGCGTTGCTGGCGCTGGTGAGCCGACAGACCCACTTCAGTCTGATAAGCCGCGTGCTCAAGCGTATTGAGAGCCAGTACACGGAAAACCTCAGCGTCGATCAGCTCGCCGCGGAAGCGAACATGAGTGTCTCGGCGTTTCACCATAACTTTAAATCGGTGACCAGCACCTCGCCGCTGCAATACCTCAAGACCTACCGGCTGCATAAGGCGCGGATGCTGATGATCCACGATGGCATGAAGGCCAGCGCGGCGGCAATGCGGGTGGGCTATGAGAGTGCGTCGCAGTTTAGTCGGGAGTTTAAGCGCTATTTTGGCGTCACGCCGGGAGAAGATGCGTCGCGTATACGAACGATGCAGGGCGCCTGACGAGAAACGTAGGCCGGGTAAGGCGTAGCCGCCACCCGGCTTTTGTTTATGCGCTGCAGTACTTTTTCTTAATCACCACCGCAATGGTTCCCACCAGCCCGGCTACCAGCAGGAAAATCGGCAGCACCATCAGGAATGTCATCACCTGATCTTCGTGGTGTTTCACAAAGGGGATCATATTCAGCGCGTAGCCTAACGTGGTCACGACCCCCACCCACAGCAGGCCGCTCAGCCAGTTGAAGAACTGAAAACGGCGGTTCGACAGGCCGGAAATACCCGCCATGGTGGGCAGCAGGGTGCGAATAAAAGCCAGAAAACGTCCGGCCAGCAGCGCCAGCAGGCCGTGTCGGTCAAACATACAGGTCGCCCGCTGATGGTATTTATGCGGTAACTGCGCCAGCCAGCCTTTCACGACGCGCGTGTTCCCCAGCCAGCGGCCCTGCAGATAGCTCAGCCAGCAGCCCAGGCTCGCGGCAGAGGTGAGGATAACCATCGTTGGCGTAAAGTCCATAACGCCTTTACCGATCAATGCCCCGGCAAGCAAAAGCAAACTGTCACCGGGTAAAAACGAGGCTGGCAGTAATCCATTTTCCAGAAACAGCGTTGCGAACATCACGAAATAGACGACGCCTATAACGTGCGGATCCGCCAGTGCGGCAAAATCATGTTGCCAGAGCGCCGCGATAATATCTTGAATAACAGCCATGGACTTTCCTGTGGAACAGCAGAGATAACGCTATTGTACTCCCAATTATACCTGCCGGGATTGATCGCAGGCGCAACTCATGCAGACTTTTCTGCTTGCAGTGTTAAGAAAAGCGTCCGGGGAGTACATTTTCAGCGAGCACTCTACACGATACGTTCAAACCCTGCTGATAAATCCGCAATTAAATCGTCCACATTTTCTAAACCGATGTGCAGGCGAATCAGGGTGCCGCTGAAGTCCACTTCGCCGCCAGGGCGCAGAGCCGCGATTTGCTCCGGCTGATTAGGCAGGATCAGGGACTCAAAACCGCCCCAGGAGTAGGCCATGCTGAAGAGGGTAAAGTAATCCAGATAGTTTGCCAGTTCGTCATTATCTAGCCGTTTTTTAAGCACAAACGAGAACAACCCGCTGCTGCCCGTAAAGTCACGTTGCCAGAACTCATGGCCTTTACTGCCCGCAAGCGCAGGATGATTAACGCGCTCAACCTGTGGATGCTGAGCCAGCCACTCTGCCACTTTCAGGCTGCTTTCATGGTGTTGACGCAGGCGAACCCCCAGCGTGCGGATACCGCGGCTGGTCATGTAGGCCGTATCTGCATCGACCATCTGGCCCATCAGGTAGGCATTTTCACGCAGCTGATCCCAGCAGCGCGCGTTAGACACTGCTGTGCCAATCATCCCGTCTGAATGGCCAATCAGGTATTTCGTCGCCGCCTGAATCGAGATATCAATGTCGAATTCCAGCGCTTTAAACAGCACGCCCGCCGCCCAGGTGTTGTCGATCATGATGATCGCCTCCGGCGCTTTGCTGCGCACGGCCTTCACGATAGCCGGTACGTCGTGCACTTCCATGGTGATTGAACCGGGAGACTCCAGGAACACGATGCGCGTGTTTGGCTGAATAAGTTCGGCAATGCCTGCGCCAATCAGCGGATCGAACCACCCGGTAGTGACGCCGAGTTTACTGAGTATTTTGGTGCAGAAGTCCTGGCTGGGTTCATAGGCGGTGTTGGTCATCAGGATATGGTCGCCCTGTTCCACAAACGCCAGAATGGTATTGGCGACCGCAGCCGCACCGCACGGGAACAGCGCGCAGCCCGCACCGCCTTCCAGCTCGCACATCGCTTCCTGCAGAGAAAAATGGGTTAGCGTGCCGCGACGGCCATAAAACAGCCCGCCTTTTGCGCGGTTACGCGTGGCGATTTTTTTCTCCTCAACGGTGTCAAACACCAGGGAGGAGGCGCGTTGAATCACGCTGTTAACCGAACCCTGCGTATATTTTTTGCTGCGTCCGGCCTGTACCAGCGTGGTATCAAGATGCTTCTTAGTCATGTTCGCTAACCCTGTTTTTATACGTCTGGACGTCCAGACTACCACGATTGTGAAAAACTGCACCCGCATGCTTATCGAATAAGCAGAAAATATTACCAAAAAACCGCATAAGAAATTTTTACTGCGTAAGCGCAAGGAAAGTGAGCGAAAATTACGGCACCATGCAAATACTAATGAGAACTACTATCAATTCGACGACGTTTTGATATTATTACGTTCAGATTTTGTGATTTGCGTCCTGGAGATACAGAGTGGGTAATAATTTGATGCAGACGGATCTCTCCGTTTGGGGCATGTATCAACATGCTGACATCGTGGTTAAGATTGTGATGATCGGCCTGATTCTGGCGTCCGTTGTCACCTGGGCTATCTTCTTCAGCAAAAGCGCCGAGCTGCTTTCGCAGAAGCGTCGCCTCAAGCGGGAACAGCAGCAGCTGGCAGAAGCCCGCTCTCTGGATCAGGCGTCTGATATGACCTCATCCTTCCACGCAAAAAGCCTGACCACCCTGTTAGTGAACGAAGCGCAGAACGAGCTGGAACTCTCCGCTGGCAGTGAAGATAACGAGGGCATTAAAGAGCGTACCGGTTTCCGTCTGGAGCGTCGCGTTGCGGCCGTTGGCCGACACATGGGACGTGGTAATGGTTATCTGGCTACCATCGGCGCAATTTCGCCGTTCGTCGGTCTTTTCGGTACGGTCTGGGGCATCATGAACAGCTTTATCGGTATCGCTCAGACTCAAACCACCAACCTGGCGGTTGTTGCGCCCGGTATCGCAGAAGCGCTGCTGGCGACGGCCATTGGTCTGGTCGCGGCGATTCCGGCAGTCGTTATCTATAACATTTTCGCGCGTATGATTGGCAGCTACAAAGCCACGCTCGGTGACGTTGCTGCTCAGGTTCTGCTGCTGCAAAGCCGCGATCTCGACCTGAATGCCAGCGCCGTGAAACCGGTGCATGCGGCGTCTAAACTGCGCGTAGGTTGATATTATGGCGATGCGTCTAAACGAAAATCTGGACGATAACGGTGAAATGCATGAGATCAACGTGACGCCGTTTATCGACGTCATGCTGGTTCTGCTGATTATCTTTATGGTCGCTGCGCCGCTGGCGACGGTGGACGTGAAGGTGAACCTCCCGGCCTCGTCCAGCCAGCCGCAGCCGCGTCCGGAAAAGCCCATCTATCTTTCGGTGAAAGCGGATAAATCGATGTTCCTGGGTAACGACCCGGTAACGGATGCTTCGGTTATTCCGGCGCTGGATGAGCTTACCGGCGGCAAGAAAGACACCACCGTCTTCTTCCGTGCGGACAAAACCGTCGACTACGAAACCATGATGAAGGTGATGGACACGCTGCATCAGGCGGGTTATCTGAAGATTGGACTGGTCGGCGAAGAGAAAGCGGCCAAAAAATAGTAAAGAAGCTGGCGAAAGCCGGCTTTTTTTATGTCTGTCGGTTTATGCGTTTTTATTATCCGTCTGCGCGGCAGAGGAGGTTGCCAGCGTGTCTTCGTCGAGCGCAACGCAGGTGACGTTTGAGGTACGGTACTCACCGGCTGACAGCTTGCGCGTCAGGCGCAGGGTGGCGACTTCTCTGGCAAGCAGATACTGATAGTTGGCCTCTAGCCGGCCCAGCAGCTTCTCTTTCAGCTCGGGTTGCTGCTCGATGAGGCTATTTATCACCGCACCGTAAATCTCTTCTTTGACCTGTAGCGGGTAAATCTCGCGGCGATTCTGCCATTTCAGCCGCACCAGCGTCGCCGGAATCGATACCAGGTCTTGCGTAATACGCGTCATCTCGATATTTTTTGTGTTTCTCAGGGCGTCGAGATTTTGCTTTAAGATAAATTCATCACTTTTTTTATCATCTAAAGTCAAATAAACGTCGTTGTCTTTAACTTCTTTCACGTTAATCTTCCCCAAGGGTATAAAAAATAGGGTTGTTTTTTTCGCGCGTAATTAGATTAAGCCAAATTTCATTGCCCGCTTCATTTATTTCTTTTGTTTTTTCAGCCATTATTTGACTTAGTTTCTGAGCATCTATTTCGCCTTCAGCCTGGAGGTCATTCAGCAGGTGGACGAAGGCCTCAATTTTTATAGCGCGAAATAAGCGGTCTTTTATATGGCGATCGTGCTCCTCCAGCAACATATTACGGGATTTGCCAGTGCGGGAAACACCAATTAATATATCAGGCTCGAAATCGGAGAGCTTTCTTTTCCCCTGAGTGAAACTGGCCTTTTTTTCTTCTTCCGTCGGTTGCTGTTCCACAGGCGTAATGTGGTACTTAGCCGGGACGAGATAGTCGGGCAGCATTTTTTAATTTCCTTTATTTTCAACAGGGTGGGGTTGGTAAAGGCGTGAGATTCGTTGACAATATCATGAGGCAATTTTAAAATCAAAAAAAATGGAGCCAACCCATGAACAGCATCTTTTTTACGGTCATCACATTACTATTACTGACCGCTGGTGTGCTTTTATTGATGCAGGAGTTCAATAAAACGAAAGTGTCGAAAGACACCAGTGAACCTCCACAGCCTGAACTGATGACAAAAGAGGAAGGTGAAGACCATTTCTCTGTTTTGATGAACTCTGTTACGCCTGTCTGGTACTGGCGGGTAAATCACGAATATATCGACTTTTTACACGCGACAATTAAGCGTATGAAAATGTCCGAAATTAACGACACGCCCGGTCTGTTTGAGGCGCAGCGTCGTTGCAGCGACCTGAATTCAGCGGTTTATAAATATTACGACAATATCAAAAAGCGCTGTCTTAACGGAGAGAAGGTCTCGTATTCAGACCTGGACGTATTAAACCTTCGCCAGTGTTTTCGTGAGTTCAGTCTGGAAGCCTACCCCGAACTTGTGGTGCTGGTCTGGCCGGAGTATGCGCGTCCGGAGGTTAATCCGGACAACGTCTAAGTCATGAACAGTTGAGTTCTTGCAAATAGCCAGCGCCGTTGAGATATACTGGGCGCTGGTTTCTTTTGCAAACAGGACTTTATGGAACGCTTCTTTGAAAATGCCATGTACGCCTCCCGCTGGATACTGGCTCCCGTCTATTTTGGCCTTTCGCTGGCACTTATCGCGCTGACGATTAAGTTTTTTCAGGAAATCCTGCATGTTCTGCCGAACATTTTTTCCATTGCCGAAGCGGACCTGATTCTGGTTCTGCTGTCGCTGGTGGATATGACCCTGGTGGGGGGATTGCTGGTGATGGTGATGTTTTCCGGCTACGAGAATTTTGTCTCCCAGCTTGATATCGACGAGCGCAAGGAGAAGCTCAACTGGCTGGGCAAAATGGATGCCTCGTCGCTGAAGAATAAAGTGGCAGCGTCGATTGTGGCGATCTCCTCTATCCACCTGTTGCGCGTGTTTATGGACGCGAAGAATGTCCCGGATAATAAACTGATGTGGTACGTGATTATCCACCTGACGTTTGTGCTGTCGGCGTTTGTGATGGGGTATCTGGATAAGATCAGTAAAAAGTAAAGTGCATATCCCTCTCCCCAGAGGGGAGAGGGCATCAATCTGCACTATTTATCCGACGACGCCTGCCACAGATTCAACTCCCCATCCGCAACATGCTGGTCAATCCGCGTGAGTTCGTCCTCTGTAAAGCGCAGGTTATCCAGCGCCCGGACGTTCTCCTCAAGCTGTTCCGGACGGCTGGCACCAATCAGCACTGACGTCACGCGCGCATCTTTCAGTAACCAGCTCAACGCCATTTGCGCCATGGTCTGGCCACGCGCCTGTGCCATCTCATTGAGCAGACGAAGACTGCTCAGGTTGGCGTCGGTCAGCATCTTCTCTGTCAGCCCGCGCACCTTATGCCCTTCTCGCTGCATGCGTGAACCTTCCGGAATGCCGTTCAGGTATTTCCCGGTCAGCAGACCCTGCGCCAGCGGGGTAAAGGCAATGCACCCCGTACCGTTTGCTTCCAGCGCATCCAGCAATCCGGTCTTATCGACCCAGCGGTTAAGCAGGTTATAGGACGGCTGGTGGATGAGCAGTGGGATCTTCCACTCGCGCAGTAACCCGGCCATTTTTTGAGTGCGCTCCGTTGAGTAGGACGAGATCCCGACGTACAGCGCTTTACCGCTCTGCACGGCGTGAGCCAGCGCTGAGGCCGTCTCTTCCATCGGCGTATTTTCATCCACGCGGTGGGAGTAGAAAATATCAACGTACTCGACCCCCATGCGTTTCAGGCTTTGATCGAGGCTGGCGAGCAGGTATTTGCGTGAACCGCCTGAACCGTACGGCCCCGGCCACATGTCGTAACCGGCTTTAGTGGAGATGATGAGCTCGTCGCGGTACGCGGCAAAGTCCTCTCGCAGCAGGCGGCCAAAGTTCTCCTCTGCGCTCCCTGCCGGTGGGCCGTAGTTGTTGGCAAGATCGAAATGGGTAATGCCGAGATCGAAGGCTTTACGTAGCAGTGCGCGCTGGGCATCGAGAGGCTGGACGTGGCCAAAGCTATGCCACAGACCCAGCGACAGCGCTGGCAGGCGCAGGCCGCTCTTTCCACAATAGCGGTACTGCATGTTCTCGTAGCGGTCAGGGGAAGGGTGCCAGGACATGATGTCTCCTTTCTTATTTAATGAATTTTCGAAACAGCGTTTTTATTCTGCGTTTATCAAATCATAAATTGTTCACAGAAGCGATGACAGGGTTTAACCCCTTCATATTGAAAGGTAATAATTAACCCTGGCTGTGCGACCTGTGAAGCCGCGCTAATTAAAAATAATCACAAAAGGTTATAATTTCCGCGCTGCCTGCCGATAAAGAGAGGAGTACTCGCCTCTGGGCGAATTCACCCTCACGGCAAGGAAATCTTATGAATATGCTACGTAATTTCACGATCCGCTTCGTCATGCTGACGATTCTCGGGATCTTTTGTTTAATGTGGGCGGGCGTTGGGCTGTACAGCACCTGGTCTTTGTCACGCGTTTCAGAGGGCAATGAAGTTGATCGCCATCTGGTGAAACAGATGACGGTACTGAGCCAGGGCAACGATCAGTATTTCCGCTTCGTGACCCGCCTGAGCCGCGCAATGGAAGTCAAAGCCGCTGGCGGCACGCCCGATTTGTCCTCCGCCCAACAGGCGCTGGATAACATGGGCAAGAAACTGGCCGAGATGAAAGCGATGTCACCTGGCCCGATGGATGAGGCGATCGCATCCCGGGTGATCGGCTCCTGGCAGGCGCTGCTCGACCAGGGCGTGACGCCGCAAATGGCGCAGGCGAAGCAGGGGGCTCTGGAAGGCTACCGCCAGCAGGCCAACAACGTCACGCCACCGCTGAGCCGTGCGTTCGGTGCGGCTGCCGAGGCGTTCAACACTGCCGCCGCGAATACGCTCGACAGTACCCGCGTGGTGGTGGACGGCCTGACCAGTATGACCCGCACGGTGATTATCGTCGCCACGATTATCGGTCTGCTGATTCTGCTCTTTACCGACCGTTACCTGGTGGCGATGCTGGTAAAACCGCTGGAGCGTATCCGCCAGCAGTTCCGCCAGATTGCCCAGGGCGATCTCAGCCAGCCCATTGCGCCGTTCGGCCGCAACTGTGTGGGACAACTGGTTCCCCTGCTGAGTGCCATGCAGGACAGCCTGCGTGAAGCCGTCAGTACGATTCGCTCGGGCAGTGAAAATATCTGGCGCGGGGCGACGGAAATCTCCAGCGGCAATAACGATCTCTCTTCGCGCACCGAAGAGCAGGCTGCCGCACTGGAAGAGACGGCGGCCAGCATGGAACAGCTGACCGCCACCGTGAAACTGAACGCGGAAAGCGCGCGTCAGGCCAGCCAGCTTGCCGATGTGGCTTCAACCACTGCCAGCCGCGGCGGTTCGCTGGTGGAAGAGGTGGTTACCACCATGAGCGGTATTTCCGAAAGCTCGAAGAAAATTGCTGAAATCACCAACGTCATCAACAGTATTGCCTTCCAGACCAATATCCTGGCGCTCAACGCAGCCGTTGAAGCGGCACGCGCAGGCTAGCAGGGCCGCGGTTTCGCCGTCGTCGCGGGGGAAGTCCGTAATCTGGCAAGCCGCAGCGCCAACGCGGCCAAGGAAATTGAGGGGCTGATTGCTGATTCGGTTAATCGCGTAGAACAGGGGGCACAGCTGGTGGGCGACACGGGCACGACCATGGATGCCATCTTACGCGACGTGACGGAAGTGACGACCATTATGAAGCAAATCGCTTCCGCTTCTGAAGAGCAAAGCAAGGGCATTTCGCAGGTCGGGATTGCCATTACGCAGATGGACGGCGTCACCCAGCAAAACGCCTCGCTGGTGGAAGAGGTTTCCGCGGCAGCCGCCGCGCTGGAACGTCAGACCGAAGAGCTTCAGCGTTCGGTGCAGAAGTTCCGCCTGACGGCATAACACAACGTTACAAGGCCGCCTGATGCGGCCTTGTATTATCGTTTAACCCTGCTGTTGCAATTCGGGAAATCGGATATCCCGTTGCAGATGCCACTTCTGCGATACGCTTAAATGAGGGGTTACCGTTTGGTGAGAGTGATTTATAAAGTGATTCGCGAGAAATGCCAGCACGTTTTGCAATAACAGTCATCCCGCCAGAGGCTTCGATCACATGCCGTAAGGCGAGCATGAACGCCTCATAGCCTCCTGGCTCGTCAATTTCAATGAAAGCCTGGTGAAGATAGACGGGCGCGAAATCCGGAGAATCTTTCAGGAGTTGTACCATTGCGTCATCATGAAGTACTGATTTAGCCATTGCGATTTCCTCTTATATTCTGCGCTTGTAGTCGTTGAGGTACTCAACGGCCCTTTCAATGTCTGCATTTTGCTTTTTTTTCGTTCCAGTCAATAGCACCAGACTTACTGCGCCTTCTGCCGGATCGGAGACTTCACTAAAATAGACACGATAGCCGGGTCCCCGGTCAATTCTGAGCTCTGACACACTCTCTCTGCATGGTTTGCAATCGCCATAGTTACCCGTCGACATTCTGGCGACACGCGTGGCAATCATGGCTTTTGCTATGGGATCTTTCAAACTTCGCAGATATGCATCAAAAGGATCATATCCATCAGCTGTAATGTAGTGTTTAACGTTAGCCATTATTGTAGCCTGTAGTTTACGATAAGCAAAGCATTGTAATCTTCAGGCTACGACAGGCAATTGTTTGCATCGTAATAACTGAGTGGGAAGATAATTTTCAGAAAGCGGATCGCAAAAACGAGAGATTTGGCAGGGGGGGATTATTGAACAACGCTGTGGCCGGGCAAACGCAGCGCTGCCCGGCAATACTTATCAGTGGGTCGCTTCGCCAATCAGTGCACCCGTGCCCGCACCCACGGCCGCTCCTTTCAGCACACTCTTGCCCGTCACGGCAGCCGCTCCTGCGCCAACGACGGCACCCACGGCACCCCCCTTACGTGCGTCTTTGCCTTTTTCGCCGTTTTTGAACATGGCACCTGTACCTGCGCCAACAACGGCACCGCCGACGGTGGATTTCAGATCTTTGCCTGTGGCCGCGCCAATGGCGGCGCCCGCTACCGCGCCAGCGGCGGTTTTGTCGATGGCCATTCCCGAGGTGGAAAAAAGGAGAGCGCTGATGACCAGCGTTGTTTTAAGAAGTTTCATAACAGATCCTTTGTGACTGCTGTCGATTGATACGTCGTTTCTCACATCTGCGCGAGAAAAACGGCCAGATAGTGCCAGCAATTGCGGCTCAACCTTTAGGCTAATCATGCCCCTGGCAAGGATCTCATCTGCCGGGCGGTGGCCCGCCCGGCAAAGCATTACGCCTGACGCTTGTCTTCCGTGTTGGTATCGAAGTCGCTTGCCGCGTGGCGTTCGTGCAGTTGCTCGTTCAGCTCGCCGCTGGTGCGGTTAACGATGCGTCCACGCTTCACGGCATGGCGGTTCGCCACGTCTTTCGCCCAACGCTGGACGTTGGTGTACTTTTCGGCATCCAGGAACTCGGCGGCGTTATAGACGCTACCCAGGGCCACGCAGCCAAACCATGGCCAGATCGCCATATCCGCGATGGTGTACTCCTCGCCCGCCACGTAACGGCCGCGCGCCAGTTGTTTATCCAGCACGTCGAACAGGCGTTTGGCTTCCATGGTAAAGCGATCGATCGCGTACTCAATTTTCACTGGCGCGTAGTTGTAGAAGTGACCAAAACCGCCGCCCAGGAATGGCGCCGCGCCCTGCAGCCAGAACAGCCAGTTCAGCGTTTCGGTGCGTCCCGCCGGATCTTTCGGCAGGAAGTGACCAAACTTCTCTGCCAGATAGAGCAGGATATTGCCGGATTCAAAGACGCGCGTTGGTGGGGTCGTGGAGTGATCCCGCAGCGCCGGTATTTTCGAGTTCGGGTTCACTTCAACGAACCCGCTGGAGAACTGATCGCCCTCGCCGATGCGGATCAACCAGGCGTCATACTCCGCGCCCGTCACGCCCAGCGCCAGCAGCTCTTCAAGCATGATGGTCACTTTCTGGCCGTTAGGTGTTCCCAGCGAATAAAGTTGCAGCGGATGGGAGCCCACGGGGAGATCTTTCTCATGCGTCGCGCCCGAAATCGGGCGGTTAATATTGGCGAACGCGCCGCCGCCGTTCTTTTTCCATTCCCACACTTTCGGTGGCTGATAGGTGTTTTCGTCTGACATGTTGGCCTGCCTCTTTGGTGTTGTGTTGAGGCAGTTTAGCAGGTGGCAGGGGAACCGTTTAACGATGCGAGCGTAATGGACAGGGCAGGTGTATGATAATTCCACCTCTGTCAGGTTAATTACAACGTGCAGACGACGACAACCCTTCAAAAAATTGCCGCCTGCCTGTTTTAGGTTGGATACATGCGTAAAGGAAAGTTAAGCAGTGATGCGCCATTCGGGACGTTGTTAGGCTATGCGCCGGGTGGCGTGGCGATTTACTCTTCAAATTACGGCAGTCTGGACCCGCGAAAATACCCGGAAGATGCGGATTTTCGCAGTTATATCGGCAACGAATACATGGGCCACAAATGGCAGTGTGTTGAGTTTGCCCGCCGTTTCCTGTTCCTCAACTATGGTTTCGTGTTTACCGACGTCGGCATGGCGTGGGAGATCTTCTCCCTGCGCTTTTTGCGTCAGGTGGTGAACGATAACATTCTGCCCCTTCAGGCGTTTGCCAACGGCTCGAAGCGCGCGCCGCGCGCCGGGGCGCTGCTGATCTGGCAAAAGGGCGGTGAGTTTCATGAGACCGGCCACGTGGCGGTGATCACCCAGCTTCTGGACGACAAGGTGCGCATTGCAGAGCAGAACGTCCTGCACTCCCCGCTGCCGCTCGGGCAGCAGTGGACGCGCGAGCTGCGGCTGAGCGTGGAAAACGGATGTTACAGAATCCATGACACCTTCAGCGACACGGAAATTCTCGGCTGGATGATCCAGACCGACGACACGGAACACAGCATTCCCCAGCCGGAAATCGACGGCGAACTGCTGAAAATCCGCGGTGCGCGGCTGAAAAACAAACGTCAGTTCGACGGAAAATGGCTCAACGAAAATGACGCGCTGCAGCAGGCGTATATCCGCGCGAACGGTCATGTGATCAATAAAGATCCCTGCCAGTACTTCACCATCACCGAAAGCGCCGAGCAGGAGCTGATCAAGGCCACCAACGAACTGCACCTGATGTACCTGCACGCGACGGACAAGGTGCTGAAAAATGACAATTTGCTGGCGCTTTTCGACATTCCGAAAATCCTCTGGCCGCGCCTGCGCCTCTCCTGGCAGTGGCGTCGTCACCATATGATCACCGGCCGTATGGATTTTTGCATGGATGAGCGCGGGATTAAGGTCTACGAGTACAATGCCGACTCCGCGTCCTGCCATACCGAGGGCGGGTTGATTCTCGAAGAGTGGGTGAAAAACGGTTATCGCGGCCACGGTCATAACCCGGCAGAAGGGTTGCTGGAAGAGCTGACCGGCGCGTGGAAACACAGCCACGCGCGTCCGTTCGTGCACATCATGCAGGACAACGATGTCGAAGAGGATTATCACGCGCTCTTTATTCAGCGTTCACTGTTACAGGCCGGGTTTGAAACCAAAATTTTGCACGGGCTGGGGGCGCTGAGCTGGGATGCTGCCGGGCAGCTGATTGACGACGAAGGTCGCCACGTCAACTGCGTGTGGAAAACCTGGGCGTGGGAAACGGCGATAGAGCAAATCCGCGAGGTGAGCGAAACCGAATATGCCGCCGTGCCGATTCGGACCGGACATCCCGAGGGTGAAGTGCGCCTGATCGACGTCCTGCTGCGTCCGGAAGTGCTGGTCTTTGAGCCGCTGTGGACGGTGATACCGGGTAACAAAGCCATTCTGCCGGTACTGTGGCAGCTTTTCCCGAACCACCGTTACCTGCTCGATACCGATTTTGAGGTTAACGACCTGCTGAAGCAGACTGGTTATGCCGTCAAGCCGATTGCCGGACGCTGCGGCAGCAATATCGATCTCATTAGCGCCCAGGACGAACTGCTGGATAAATCCAGCGGCAAGTTTATCGATCGCAAAAACATTTACCAGCAGCTGTGGTGCCTGCCAAACGTCGACGGCAAATACATTCAGGTCTGCACCTTTACCGTCGGCGGGAACTACGGCGGCACCTGTCTGCGCGGAGATGACTCGCTGGTGGTGAAGAAAGAGAGCGATATTGAACCGCTGATTGTGGTGAAGGATAAGTAACTCAGAACCGCTCGAAATAGCTCCCCGCAGACCATTCTGCGGGGACGTTTCTTCACTCTTCTTCCTCGTCCTGCTGACTGATCTTTAAATCAATAATACGGCCAATCCGATCGTGATAGACCGTCAGCAGGTTGTACTGGCTCATCTCGGAGATGATCTGTGGTGAGACATTAAAGCTGCGGGCCAGCTCCTCCTGGTGAAAATAGCCCGGCTGACGACGCCTCACATGCGTGCGGCGGCGGTTGTACTGATACCACAAAATCAGCAGCCATCCGTTAAGCGCGGCGAACAGCAAATAGATCAACACCGTATTAAAGGAGGCAATAATGACGCTCCACCGGTGTTCACTCTCTTCGGTTAACTGCATCCACAGCCTGGCATACAGGAAAAACAGAAATCCTCCCCACGCCACCAGAGTTAACGCGGCATCGAAAAGACGTGGTAACAGCCGATGTTCAGTCAAAATTAAGGTATTTTCGTTCATTGAATGCTTCCTTTTCCCCGGTCCGGACTGATCCAGCGCGCGCGGGCACGCTGACGTTTAAGCATGACTTTCGGAAACGCGACGAGGGTAGTGAACAGGCCAATCATCCAGTACACCATCGGGAACCAAATCACCCAGAAAAGCGAGCTTGCCACCTTCCGCTCGTATCGCCGCTCGATGAACAAACTGACCAGGAACTGCAGCAGGCACATAACGCCCAACAGCAGACCGGTGAACGCGGGTGGGAACAGGGTCTCAACGGTCAGCCTGGCGGGAATCGGCGCGACCTGGCTGATAATGAACAGCAGTACCGTCATCGCGTAAGCGAACGCCCACAGCGTGGACAGCGCATACTCCAGAAACAGGGGCCACATGCGATGATGCTCCCAGCGCACAACCTTGCGAAGGTTGACCAGAAACACCTCCGCGCCGCCCTGAGCCCAGCGCAGGCGCTGTTTCCAAAGGCCTTTGAGCGTCTCCGGCATCAGGATCCAGCACAGCGCCCGCGGCTCGAAAAAGATATCCCAGTGGCGTAGCTGAAGCTTCCAGCTTATGTCGATGTCTTCCGTGATCATATCCGGGCTCCAGTACCCGACATCCGCCAGCGCCTGGCGGCGAAAGGCGGCGATGACGCCGGACACGGTAAAGACCCGGCCATAGATCCGCTGCGTGCGTTTGATAAGGCCAATAATGGACGAGAACTCGCCCACCTGAATGCGCCCAATCAGCGAGGATCGCGTGCGAATGCGTGGATTGCCGGTGACCGCGCCGACGTGAGGATACTGAATCAGCGGGGCTACCAGATAAACCGCAGTGTCGCGGTCGAGCAGGGCGTCGCCATCAATGCAGACCAGCAGATCGCCCCGGGCTGCCGCGGCACCCGCTTTTAGCGCGACGGCTTTTCCCTGGTTCTCCGCGAGGTTAATTACCCGCAGGCGCGGCTGCTCCTGCGCCAGCTGCTGCAGCACGTCCGCCGTGTTATCAGAAGAGCCATCGTTAATGGCGATAACCTCTATATTCTTATACCGCTGATCCAGCGCGGCGCTGATGGTCTCTCTGGCGTTCCTTTCCTCATTGAAACAGGGGATCAGAATGGAAATAAGCGGCTCGCCAGCGAGCGAGGGTGGTGGGGTCTCTTTATCCCACGACCAGTGGCGTTCAAGCTGAAACCAGAAATAGAGTCCGCCGGTGACCCAGAGCACGGACATGAACAGCGGCCAGAAGAACACAAAATCCAGAATCAGTTCGCCGGTAAAAAGGGCGGCCACGCCTAAAGGCAACCCGAATACCAGACACAAAATAGAAAAAGCGATGATGCGATCAGTCATTGTCAGGGTACCAGTAGGAAGAAAATTCAGGCCTGATGCGGGAGATATCAGGCTGGTTGTTGATGAAATCGTCGGGGTAGTAGCCGTAGTTTTTGACGCCGTTCAGCTGGAGAACGCGCATCCACTGGACAAGCTGTTTATCGGAAACGGCACGCTGCGTTTTTTGCTCCCAGTCTCTGGCCTGCAGTTCGAAAATGGTTTTATCGAGCGCGCCGGGCCGTGCGGCGACCACGTTAACCAGACGCGTCAGCCAGGCGTCGCTTTCGTTCGCCGGAACGGACTCCATCAGCGGCATGGCCATCGGCACCGTCCAGTCATAGGCCGCCAGAAAATCATCAAAATTCTGTGCAAACCAGGCTTCGCTTTCAGGCTCAAGGATGGGTAAGACGAACATATTGCGTGCGGTTTTGATCTGCGGTCCCCGGATGTGCTTCACCGCCTGGCCCAGCGCCCGGGTAAAGCCCATCAGCAGACGGCTTTTCTGACGCGTTGTGTCCTGAGCGGCGTCTTGTCCGGCATCGTCAACGTCCGTCAGCACCGCATCGTCATGGAACAAAATCCCATTGAAGGTGCTATAGCGGGCCAGATCTTCATAGATGTCCGTCACCTGCTGGCGAACCTGCGGGTTCCACGGGGAGAGCCGGATATAAGGTTCAGTGGCCTCGTGCAGCTGGCCCGTTTGACGATCCCGACGCTGCACGCGCGGCAGGGAGGGATCGAGATCGAACGAGAGCACCGGCATCCACGCGAAGACTTTCACCCCCGCACGGGTCTGGAGCTGCCAGGAGACAAAATTGAACAGATCGGCGCGGACCGGAAGCCGACGGTTGGGGAAATAGAGCGCTTTGATCCGGCCATCGCCCTGCGGGTCGGCAAACGCCTGCAGGAAAACATGGCTGATTTTCATGTCGTAGACTCGCTGGATCAGCCTGTTGATATTTTGGGTTTGCTGGGCCGGATCGGGATCGTAAACGTAGTCGAGGTCGACGTGCATGACGCGAACGGGATCGTGTTCCTGGATCTGGCTGACCGTACTGGCAAAGGTTTTTAGCGAAGGATTGCCGGCGATCAGCAGACGGGGAATGTTGCCAGGGTCATTTACGTCCCCCAGACCGTCTTCCAGCGTAAAGGCCAGCTGGTAACCCTGTTGTCTGGCGATGGCGAGCGACGTACCGTTGGCGGCACCGTAAGGCCAGACCCAGGCGCGCGGTGCTTTGCCCGTCACCTGCGTGATTTTCTCGGTCACTTTACGCACGTCGTCGCCGATCCGCTGGCTGAACTGCCGATCGGTTTCATAGCGGCCCGTCGCCTTATCGTAAAAGCGATTGGCGATGGCAGGCTCGCGGCTTCCCTGAGGGTTAGCCACGATACCGTAATGGGAGGCCCAGGTATGTGAGCCGATCTCAATCAGCGGAGACTGGCTGAGCTCGCGCACCATGTCCCACGTTGCGAAGCGATCGCGGGGCGTCATCAGACCACCAAAATTGACCTTTTGATTTGCTGGCGTGTCCACCCAACTGCCTACCGGTGCCCAAAGGGCAGGGACGTTCCAGGCCTGAAGCAGTGGCCAGACGCGGGTATAAAAGCTGCTGTAGCCGTCGTCAAAACTGAGCAAAACGGCTTTCGGCGGCAGCGTTTTTTTTCCGTCATGGGCATCCAGAATGTCCTGCACGCTGATGGCGTGATAGCCGTTATGCAAAAGCCAGCTTATTTGCTCGTTTAACGCGCTGGTGCGAACGGAGAGGTAGCGCTGATCGGCGGCATCATCTTCGACGTCGTGGTAGGCCAGCACCAGAAATCGATTCGTTGGCCAGGGCTTGCTCGCCTCCAGCTGGGGTCTCTCTTTGGGGGCAATAAACGGGAGTGCCTGGGCGCAAATGCTCGCGCTGAGGCAGAACCAGCCGATGAGTATCACACTCACGGAAAAACGTATGTTCAGCATATTCATCCTTAAAAGCGTAAAGTCGCATCAAACGTGACGGAGAGATTGCTCTCGCGCTTGCCGTCGTAAGGCCGTTTATCCCAGTTCAGCATCACGCCGGTATCGATGACGTTGTTCCACTGGATGCGTTGTCCGTAGCCCAGCAGGGTGATGGCCCCGGCGGACTGGTTTTTCTGCCAGTAGCTGCCGCCGCCTGCCACGAACTGCTGGCTCCAGAGGGTGTCGTAATGGCGATACATCTCATGATCGACGGACAGAGCGGCCGCTACGGACAGATCCCGCGCCGGGTTGTAATAGAGCGTGTCCCGCAGGCTGTTTTTACTGGCGGCGATCCCCGGTTCGAGATCCAGCGTCAGGGACGGGGTTTGCCAGAGACGCTCCTTACCCGTAAGGGTGTATTCCTGACGGCGGTTGTGGTCTGAGAAGCGGCTGACGGCGACGCTAAACTGATACTCACGTCGCTCGTTTTGATACCAGCGCACGCCGCCTTCCCCCCGGTTGGCGCTAATCCCGTTGCGTAATGCCCGTAAGGGCGTGGTGGGAGCTACGCGTTCAAGGCTGCCGCTGAGCTGCCAGCTATCGGTGAGAAAGTAAGTTGTGGAAAGGCGAGCCCCCGGCTTGTTCGCGCCGTGATAGCGGTTACTGGAAAGCTCGGCTTCGAGCTGGAGGTCACGAGGCCGCCATTCCACGCCGCCCAGGAGGTGGCGGCTGGTGCCTTTGCCTTCATCGAAATTACCCTCTGCATAGCGGGTGCCGGCAAACAGCCGCCAGTTATCCGCAACTGGCGGGCCATAGAGCGTGGCGTCCCAGTTCAGGTCGTGCGTACCGCTGACGGGGTTATCGGAGTGCAAACCCTTGCTCGCATTGAGGCGCAGCTCGGACATATGATGAACCGTTCTGAGCCTGTCCAGACGACGGGCACTGCGATCGACCGGTGCGCGAGCAAGCACGTCGTCGGCCAGTAAATCCATCTCTTGCCACTCCTGTAGATCCATGGCGACGTAAGCCTGCTGCTGCTCAAGCTCCAGATTTGATGGCTCCAGTGCCTCCGCCATTTTCAGCTTCTGCTCGGCCGCACGCGGCAGGCCCCGCGCCTGTAGCAAAGTGGCGTAGTCAATCTGCAATCCCTGGTTGCCCGGCGCCGTTGTCGCCAGACGCTGAGACAGCTTTTCGGCTTCAGGCAGGGCGTGGGTCGCCAGCAGATAGTTAAAACGGAGAGACTGCCCGGTGAGCCATCGATCGTTCGGCTGAGGGGTAGGGGAACCGAAATCGTAGCGGGTCCAGGGGACGTTACGGGTCTGGCGCTCTACATACTGGCGGGCGGCCAGATACTGCCCGGTATCCAGCCAGGCGTAGAAAAGCGCGTGCTCTTCGTCCTGCGGATCGGCGGGATATTGCGGATAGCGTTGCAGAAGCGAGAAGGCGGCATCGGCGTTTTTCTCCTGAAGATACGCGGAGATAACCCAGCCGATTGCCCAGTCCGGCACCGGGTGCTGCGCTGCCATAAGATCCTGATACTCGCTGATGACCCGCGGATAATCAGCATGGGCGTACAGCGCGCCGAGCCGGTCTATACGCGCAAGGATGACATCTTCCGCCGCCTGCGGCTCGCTTTTCCAGCGAGAAAGCAGAACGCCGTAACGATTCAGCGCAGATTGCGCAAGCTGCAGGCGCTCCTTTTCTGTTCTGCCTGGCACATCGGCAAGGCGAACCCTTTCGGCGGCGGCGTTACGCTCAAGACGGCGACGCTCCGCCGGGTACAGCGGCACCCGCTGTGAAAGTACGAGCGCGGGGGTATTCACGCGGTTATCCGTCAGGGCGTCGACAAGCTCGCTGAGCAGGACATTATTCTCTGGCGCGGTAGCCAGTGCGCGCGTGTCCGCCAGAAGCCGATCCCAGCTTTTTCCCTGGCGTAACCAGACATACGAGAGCGTCCGAAGATGCGCCTGAGTGGGGTTTTGGGTGACCAGCTGCCGGGCTTCCTGCAGCGCGAGTGCATCCATGCGGGCATCGGCCAGGGTTTTGATATAGCCGATACGATAATCATCGTTATTCGGCGCAAGGCTGCACGCCTCTTTCCAGAGCGATAAGGCTGGCTGCCACGCTTTTTGATTTCTCCTGGCCTGGGCAACGGCAGCAACGCCGCGAGCGGGCAGCGGCATATAAATGCCATAACGCTGCCAGACCTCAATCACCTCATCATCATGACCTGCCCAGGATGCCACCTGTAACCAGTCTGCGACCTGTTCAGGCGTCAGGGCGTGCTGTTGCTGATAATGCTGCAGATAATCAAGAAACGGCGTGTAATTACCTTTACGCGCCTGTTGAATCTGTTGTTCATAAACGGATTCCGTTGCCTGAACCAGAACAGGAAAGAGTAATAACAGTAACAATAATCCTGGGGTGCGATAAAAGAATAACGTATTGAAGCGAAGCGATCTTTCCATATCTATTTGCCATTTGTTTATCATGAATCCATTGCATAACACGGCTGCCTTTTAACTGTGCGTTAAAGGCGATAAATGAGAACATTAAATCTGAATGCAGTAACGTTATGGGGTACTTACTAAAAGGTAATTATGGATCCTTATCTCGGTGGATTGGGTAAACGGTAATGTACACCTGATATGTTTCCGGATAAATATGGTGAATAGAGGCTGGGTGGTTTTGAGATAATTCTGTAGTGAGCGGTTTTTTATGATTATATTGAAGGGGCTTTGTATTTATAACATTATGATATTTAAGTGTTTTATTTTTATTGTGACAAATTTGTTTATATTTTTAATGAGGCCTGGAAGCATCAATTAAAGTACTTTCTTGTGCATGTTTGGGAAGTTTCATGACAAAAATTCTTAATGTTTAGCGAAGTGTCTTTTCTGAGATTGTTTTTTATTTATAATTAATGTCAGACATTGAATGATGGTCTACAGGAAGTCTTACTCATCAATGTGTGTATTGAGGGATGTTCAAAGCCAGAATACATTTGTCGTTAATATAACAGCGCTATAAAACGAAGGCGGCCTTCTCTCGGAAGGAGCGTTCTTGCTTTAATCTAAAAGGGATGGTTAGTGGCAACTTCAATAGTGTTAGTGACTCAGGATCGCTATCTTGTCAGGGGCATGAGGCTTTTTTTTCCAGATATTATCCTGCTCGACTCGATTGACAGAAACATATTTGATAATGGTGCCGACGAATACTCTGTATTGATTGATAGTCGTTCTCCGCTCCGTTTATATGATTACCTGATACGCCATCCGGCCAGAACAAGGAAAACGATCTGCTGCGTTATGCTGGATATGCGACATCGCGAAGAGAATCTACTCAGTATGAAGTTGTTTATGAACACGTCGCTCACCGCGCCGGATATGGCGTCGCTGTTTAATCTGGTGCTCAATATGAAGGGCAGGCGTCTGACAACCAAATGGCTGCTTAACTTACGGCTTAGCACGCACGAGGCGATCATGCTGCGGTTGCTGAGGGCAGGGATGTCGATGGAAGCCGTTGCCGATGAGCTGAATACGTCGGTGAAAAGCCTCTACCGCAAACGAACGGCGCTTTCGGAACGGCTGGGGGCGGAGAACTTCAATGAGGCGTGTTTGTTTATCTTTAAAAATAAACTGCTGGATGTGATTGGGAACGATCCCTAGATTGAAAAGAGATCAAAAGCAAAAACCCGCCTTTTGGGCGGGTTCTTTAAATAGTGGTGCCCGGACTCAGAATCGAACCAAGGACACGGGGATTTTCAATCCCACCCTGACTCTGCGCAGTTTTCAACGCCAGCCACGCCGCCAGGTCCGGGCAGTGGGTGACCAGACGGCCTTCTTCGCGCCAGTGTTGCAGCAGATCTGAGGAACAGGATTTATCGGTACCGTTGTAGCGGACAAGGTGCCCTGACAGGCAGGCGCTAAGCAGGATTATATCTTTGATGGGCATGGGAGATACCTTTGATAAGGTGCGTAGTAACGCGCTTATCTCGATACCGGCGGATATAAGGTGGCAGAAAATGAGCGGGTGGCGGTTGGATTTTGGGGAGAGGAAACGCGTATTATAATGAAAAACGAACAGTATCTTCTGCTCTTTAACCCCGTTTCTGAACTGCCAGAGGCTAAGCCATGTGTTTTATCCTCAGCGGGTGATACCAGAAGGGGACTCCTGGAAGTGATTGAAAAATTTAAAAGGACGTTAGAAATGAATAAATATCTGTCTGGTCTGTGTGTTGTTTCTTTTTTTTATTTTTCTTCAATAGGTTACGCGCACTCTGCGGGGCTAAATAAAGTTCAGGTTAGTATCAAACCCAGCAGCGCTAATGGAGGATATATCCCGGTAATTTCTGATGCAGATGAAATCGAGCCTTCTGATTTCAGGGAGTCGGACCTACGGGAGATGCAGGATAGCCTGAGGAAGATGAAGTCCGACAACCGCAAAGTCGATGAGCTAACTCAGAAGGTTTTACAGCTTGAGAGAAAGAATTCTGAGCAGGAGAGTAAGATCGAGCGATTGCAAAGAAGCCTTGATGACATGAAGCGGAGCAACGACAACCTTTCAAATCAGGTCAGCAATTTATCCGGCAAAATTAAGTGATAAAAAAGAGCCACCGCCTGTATTAACTTATCGGGCTATTAGCGTAAGCGTGCCTGCATTAAAGCCACGCTTATCAGCGCACAGAAATCGGCCGTAGCCATAAAGCAAAAACCCAGCCATAGGCTGGGTTTTCTAAATAGTGGTGCCCGGACTCGGAATCGAACCAAGGACACGGGGATTTTCAATCCCCTGCTCTACCGACTGAGCTATCCGGGCAACGGGGCGCATTAAACCTGATCTGCTTCCTGCC
Organism: Enterobacter cloacae complex sp. HYC080_NIDB; assembly: GCF_056673325.1. Lineage (NCBI taxonomy): Bacteria > Pseudomonadati > Pseudomonadota > Gammaproteobacteria > Enterobacterales > Enterobacteriaceae > Enterobacter > Enterobacter cloacae complex sp. HYC080_NIDB. The sequence continues at coordinate 772,902 of NZ_CP114212.1, forward strand.
GTCAACGAAAAATGTTGTTTTCGTTACAGACTGCGCAATCTCTCGCCATTTCGCCGCACTCTTAAGCGAAAAAGCGCGTCCAGAGCGCTGAGAGCGGCATGGCGATCAGCAGCGCGGGCAGCATATTCACCACGGCAAACATCTTAATCCCGCAGATGCGTAACCCGGTCGCCAGCAACAGCAGGCCGCCGACGGCAGTAAAGTCCGCCATCATTGCCGGCGTAGTCAGCGGGAGTATCAGCGCGGCGCAGGTGGCGAGAGCCAGCTGAATCAGCAGCATCGGGACGCAAATTGCCGCGACGGCGATACCGAGCGTGGTGGCAAAAATGGTGGCGGTGAAGAAATCGAGAAACGCTTTCGCAATTAATATACTCGGGTCGCCCGTCATCCCTTCCTGCATCGAACCGAATATCCCGGTGCCGCTGGCACAAAACAGAATAATGATCGCAACGTAGTTCTGAATAAACGACTCGTGCGAACCGTTTTTCGCCTTACCGGGTCGGGCAATCAGGTTTTTGGCTTTGCCTACCGCGTTATTGATGCCCTTTTCCAGATAGCAAAATTCGCCAATCAGTGCGCCGAGCAGCGTTGCCAGCACCATGACGGGCAGGTTGGCGCATTTGATGACTAAAAGGATGCCGATGCCCAGCGAGGCCAGGCCAAAAATAGACGGCATGGAGGTACGAATACGCTCCGGTAGCCGCTGGCTTAACACGCCGCCAAGTATGCCGCCCAGCAGCACTGCGCCGGCGTTGATAAAGGGTCCAATTACCACCGCTAACTCCTGTTACTTAATCATTGGTATTGCATGATTATGACACGCAAAGCGGGCATTACGCTTAGCTTTGGAAGGTTTTGTGCATATTGATTCCTTCTTGCACCTCAAAATAAAAGGTGACATTATTGCGCGAATTTTCTCCTCCCTGTCTCACCGTTCGGTGAGGGTAACTAGCGCCTATGAAAACCATGAAAATTGCCGTCAGCCGCGAGCTGCTCTCCACTGTCTCAACCCACCGTGAAAAGGTGACGCTGGATAACACGGATTTTACCGATGTGGCGGCAGTCGTCATGACAACTGCTGAAAGTCGCAGCGGTATTCTCGCGTTGCTGAAACGCACGGGCTTTCAGCTACCGGTGTTTATTTTCTCGCAGGAGCAAACGGACGTGCCTGACGGTGCTACCGCGGTCATCTCGGGGAAAGCGCAGGAGTTTCTGGAACTGGAGACTGCTGCCAGCCGTTACGAAGAGAATCTGCTGCCGCCGTTTTTCGACACCCTGAGCCAGTACGTGGAGATGGGTAACAGCACCTTCGCCTGTCCTGGTCACCAGCACGGGGCGTTTTTCAAAAAGCATCCGGCGGGACGACAGTTCTTTGATTTCTTCGGTGAGAACGTGTTTCGTGCCGACATGTGCAATGCTGACGTAAAACTCGGGGATTTACTGATCCACGAAGGGTCCGCCAAGCATGCGCAAAAGTTCGCGGCGAAAGTGTTCAATGCCGATAAAACCTACTTCGTGCTGAACGGCACGTCGGCGGCCAACAAGGTGGTGACCAACGCGCTTCTGACCCGCGGCGACCTGGTGCTGTTCGATCGCAATAACCATAAATCTAACCACCACGGGGCGCTGATTCAGGCTGGGGCCACGCCGGTGTATCTTGAGGCTGCGCGTAATCCATTTGGCTTTATTGGCGGGATTGACGAGCACTGTTTTGATGACGCGTACCTGCGCGATCTTATCCGCGAGGCTGCGCCGGAGAAAGCCGACGAGGCGCGTCCGTTCCGCCTGGCGATCATCCAGCTTGGCACCTATGACGGCACGATCTACAACGCCCGTCAGGTGATCAACAAGATCGGCCATCTGTGTGATTACATCCTGTTTGACTCTGCCTGGGTGGGCTACGAGCAATTTATTCCGATGATGGCGGAAACGTCTCCGCTGTTGCTGGAGCTGAACGAGAACGATCCTGGCATTTTTGTGACCCAGTCGGTGCATAAGCAGCAGGCCGGGTTCTCGCAAACGTCGCAGATCCATAAAAAGGATAACCACATTCGTGGCCAGGCGCGGTTTTGCCCCCATAAGCGGCTGAACAATGCGTTTATGCTGCACGCCTCCACCAGCCCGTTTTATCCGCTGTTTGCAGCGCTGGATGTGAATGCCAAAATTCATGAAGGCGAGAGTGGGCGCAGGTTGTGGGCGGAGTGTGTTGAGCTGGGCATTGAGGCGCGCAAGGCGATCATTGCCAACTGCCATATGATTAAGCCGTTTATCCCGCCGGTGGTGGCGGGGCGGCCGTGGCAGGATCATCCGACGCACGCCATTGCCAGCGAGCGCCGCTTCTTCAGCTTCGAGCCGGGGGCGAAATGGCACGGGTTTGCGGGTTATGCCCGCGAGCAGTACTTTGTCGACCCGTGCAAGCTGCTGCTGACCACGCCGGGTATTGATGCGGAAACCGGGGAATATACCGGGTTCGGTATTCCGGCGACCATTCTTGCGCACTACCTGCGCGAAAACGGCATCGTGCCGGAGAAATGCGATCTCAACTCAATCCTGTTCCTGCTGACGCCAGCTGAAAGCAGCGAGAAGCTGGCGCAGCTGGTGGCAATGCTGGGACAGTTCGAGCAGCATATTGAAGACGATACGCCGCTGGCGGACGTACTGCCGACCATCTACCAGAAATACCCGGTGCGCTACCGGGATTACACCCTCCGCCAGTTGTGTCAGGAGATGCACGATCTTTATGTCAGCTTTGACGTAAAAGATCTGCAGAAGGCGATGTTCCGCAAGGAGAGCCTGCCTGAGGTGGTGATGAATCCACAGGACGCGAACCAGGCCTACATTCGCGGAAACGTGGAGCTGGTGCGCATACGGGATGCCGCAGGGCGCATTGCTGCCGAAGGGGCGCTGCCCTATCCGCCTGGCGTGCTGTGCGTGGTGCCGGGTGAAGTCTGGGGCGGGGCGGTACAGCGTTACTTCCTGGCGCTGGAAGAGGGCATCAACCTGCTGCCGGGCTTCTCGCCGGAGCTGCAGGGGGTATACAGCGAGAAGGATGCGGACGGGATTAAACGGCTGTATGGATATGTGTTGAGGTAGTGCGGGCTGCTGCCCTCACCCTAACCCTCTCCCACAGGGAGAGGGAACGTTTCATCAAACCGCACTACGCTTGTACATCCTCCTTGGATGCCCAATCTTCCCGTACAGCATCTCCACGCTCAGAAACCCCGCCTCCACGCAGTGCTCCAGATAGCGCCGGGTAGTGGTTTTACTCAACCCCGTTTCGCTCACCACCTCATCCACGGTAAAGCAGTGCGTCGCCTTGTCGTTGAACAGCGCCTGCACCCGGGCCAGCGTATTCTCCTCAATCCCTTTGCTGCCGTTGTCCTGGCGGTAGTTCTTCGCCTGGAGTTGATACAGTGAATCGACGTTTTGCTGATCGACAATCTTCCAGACGCGCTGCTGTTCGGCAAATTGCACAAAGCGCTCCAGCGACTGGCTGAGGCGCTTCCAGGAAACCGGCTTGAGGATATAGTCAAATGCGCCGTTGCGGATGGCCTGGCTGCAGGTGTCCATATCGCTGGCGGCGGTGATGAAAATCACCGAGCAGTTGGCGCGGGTCAGCATCGGGTTACTGATAAGGGTGATGCCTTTGCCGTCCGGCAGATAGTTATCCAGCAGCATCAGCTGAGGCTGTTTACGCTCAAGCTGAACCTGCGCGTCGGCCAGTGACGAGGCAATCCCCACCAGTCTCAGACGCGGGTGTTTGCTGATGAGCTCCGCGTGCAGCTGTGCCAGTTCGTTCTCGTCTTCAACAATCAGTACGTCGATAAGTTCATGTTGCATAGTCGGTGTCTTCCAGTTGCCGGACGGTTCCCGAGGCCGGGATAAACAATGAGAAAATGGCGCCGCGTGGGGTATTATCGGCAACTTCTATCGCGCCGCCAGCCTGCGTAACGTAGCTTTCGATCAGATACAGACCAATCCCATGATCGCCGCGTGTTTTGGTGGTGCTGCCGCGTTCAAAGATCCGCTCACGGATCTCCGGTTTAATGCCTACGCCCTGGTCGGCGACTTCAATAATCAGCTCCTGCTCGCTGAGTTTTATCAGCACTTCCACCGGCGCATGTGGAAGCGGCGAGCGCTGTGTTGCTTCGATGGCGTTATCCAGCAGGTTACCAATAATCGAAATCAACTCTTGCTCCCCAAGCGGCAGGAACGGCTTATCCAGCCGACAAGCCGGGTCGAAACTCAGCTCGACGCCTTTTTCCCGCGCTCGGGCGGCTTTCCCGAGCAGCAGGCCGCACAGGGTGGGAGAACTGAAGCGCGACGAGATAAAGTCCAGCAGCTCCTGGGCATGTTCCGACTGCGCCTGTATGTAGCCAATCGCCTCCTCATAGCGGCCCATATGCAGCAGGCCGGAGAGGGTGGTCATCCGGTTTAACTGCTCGTGACGCATAATGCGCAGGTTATCGACATAGCGCTTTACCTGGCTGAGCTGGGCGCTCAGAGAGTCGATTTCGTTGCGATCGCGGAAGGTGATCACCCAGCCCTGTAGCGAGCCCTCAAGCATGATGTGAACCCGGCTGGCAATCACCGTGAGATCGTTAAAACGGCAAATCTCATCGTGGGTATCTTTAGCCAGCATCGTCTGGGTGTCGAAGAACGGGACCGGGTCGATCACCTGGCTTATCAACTGTCCGCGCAGTTCACGCGCCGGCTGGCTCAGCCCCAGCAGTTTGCGCGCCGCCTGGTTGATCACTTCTATGCGCCGCTCGTTATCAATGGCAATCACCCCTTCGTAGATAGATTCCATCATCGCCTTTTGCTGACGTACCAGCAGGCCGATTTCTCGCGGTTCGAGGGAGAAGATCTGCTTCTTTATACTGCGGGTAAAGAACCAGGAGAAGATAAAGAGGGCCAAAAGCAGCAGCACGGCGGCAATGAGGATATTGACCACTTTACTGACGGTAATGGTGTCGAGGTAGCTGGTGAGATAGCCCACGGAAACAATGCCAACCACCTGCCCGGCATCGTTGAAGATAGGGGCTTTACTGCGCAGCGAAATACCCAGTCCGCCTTTACGGATGGTTGTCGTGCTTTTCCCCTGCAGGACGGCCTCATTGTCGCCGCCAACCAGCGTTGTGCCCACTCTGTCGGCAAAGACGGAATGAAAAAGGTGCTTTCCCGTGTTATCTCCAATGACAATAAAGCTGGCATCGCTATGGGCAGCCATTTTCTGCATAAAATCATGGATCGCGGTGATATCTTTTTGTTCAACTTCATTGCGTAATGACGGAATAAGCGCAATCTCCTCCGCCTGTATTTTTGCGCGCGCACTCATTTCCTGATAAAGCTGCTTACCGACATCGGCATAATAATATCCGCCCAGTAACGCAAAAAGCACTGAGAAAAAGGCAACCAGCGAAATAAACAACTTAATCTGGAAAGAGACTTTCATAACTATCACGCAAGGTAGCGACAAAGAACGCCAATATATCATCTTTTTTTCTGTGGCTGCCTGTGCTTTGCCGAAAACTTGTGATCCCTTGCACAGCGGGTGCTGTAAAAGATTTATCCTGAGGGGTTACCTCGTTCAGGCTATATGAATAAATGTTATTTGTTTGTTCAATTCAGAAAAGAAACCATAAAAACCACGATAATAAATAAGGCATAAATCACATTAAATAAAAGAAACCATTAAAACCATAGTGGCCATTAAAACTTCGCTTTTAATATGTCATCCCTCACATAAAGTAAGCCTTTGTGACTCTAAGCTGAATGCACAAAATAACCAAGGGGCTTATTATGAGCACAACTGACGATTCTTTCTCTGTTACCCACGACCCGATTGAAATTCAGCGACCCTCGCTCAAAGAGCGTTGGTGGCATATTATGGATACCTGGAAAATCGGGATTATCCCTCTGCCGCTGTTTGTTCTGGCGGGCGCACTGATTGCGATTGATTGTCTGGGCGGAAAGCTGCCGAGCGACATCGTGGTGATGGTAGCGACCCTGGCCTTCTTTGGCTTTGCCTGCGGTGAGTTTGGCAAGCGCCTGCCGATTGTCGGCAAGCTCGGTGCGGCGGCGATTTGCGCCACCTTTATCCCTTCCGCGCTGGTCTATTACGGCCTGCTGCCAGATGTGGTGGTCGAGTCCACCACGAAGTTCTACAAATCCACCAATATTCTCTATCTCTACATCTGCTGCATTATCGTCGGCAGCATCATGAGCATGAACCGCACGGTGCTGATTCAGGGCTTCCTGCGCATCTTCTTCCCGATGCTGTGCGGCGAAATCGTCGGCATGCTGGTGGGGATGGGCGTTGGTCTCGCGCTGGGCCTGGAGCCGTTCCAGATCTTCTTCTTTATCATTCTGCCGATCATGGCGGGCGGCGTCGGGGAAGGCGCAATTCCGCTTTCCATCGGTTATGCCACCCTGCTGCACATGGACCAGGGCGTAGCGCTCGGCCGCGTGCTGCCGATGGTGATGCTCGGCGGTCTGACCGCGATCATTATCTCCGGTTGCCTGAACCAGCTTGGTAAGCGCTACCCGCACCTGACCGGTGAAGGCCAGCTGATGCCTAACCGCGCCAATGCCGATACCACCGTCTCTCAGCCTGCGTTCTCTGGTAAAGCGGACGTGACCACTATCGCCTCTGGCGCGCTGCTGGCGGTGCTGCTCTACATGCTGGGCATGCTCGGCCACAAGCTGATTGGCCTGCCTGCTCCGGTCGGCATGCTGTTTATGGCGGTGCTGGTGAAGCTCTGCAACGGCGCCTCTCCGCGCCTGCTGGAGGGCTCGCAGGTGGTGTACAAATTCTTCCAGACTTCCGTGACCTACCCCATCCTCTTCGCCGTCGGCGTGGCTATCACCCCATGGCACGAACTGGTGGCGGCGTTCACCGTCAGCAACCTGCTGGTGATTGTCAGCACCGTTTCTGCGCTGGTGGCGACCGGCTTCTTCGTCGGCAAAAAGATCGGTATGCATCCGATTGATGTCGCCATCGTCTCCTGCTGCCAGAGCGGGCAGGGCGGTACCGGCGACGTGGCGATCCTGACCGCAGGCAACCGCATGAGCCTGATGCCGTTCGCCCAGATTGCTACCCGTATCGGCGGGGCGATTAACGTCTCTGTCTCTCTGCTGATTCTGGGCAACTTCCTCGTTTAAGTTTTCAGGAAAGAACAATGAAACTCGCAAGCTTTTTATACCAGGGAAAACGCAGCTACGGCATCGTCCAGGCCGACGGCGTGATTGATTTAGGCCGCCGTCTCGGCGACCGCTACAGCGACCTCAAGGCGCTGCTGGAGGGCAACGGGCTGGCGCAGGCCACCCGCTACCTGAACGACGCGGTGGACGTGCCGATGAGCGCTATCACCTTCTTACCGGTGATTGAGCAGCCGGAAAAAATCCTCTGCGTGGGCATGAACTACGCCGACAAACGCAAGGAGTTTGACCAGCATAACCCGGCCCCGACGCTGTTTGTCCGCTTCCCGGATTCACAGACCGGCCATAACGAACCGGTGCTGAAGCCGCGCCACTCCAGCGAATTCGACTACGAAGGCGAGCTGGCGGTGATCATCGGCAAAGGTGGGGAGAACATCAGTCGCGACGACGCGCTGCGCCACGTGGCGGGCTACAGCTGCTACATGGACGGCTCCGCCCGTGACTGGCAGCACACCTGGTTTACAGCCGGAAAAAACTGGCGTCAGACCGGCGCGTTTGGCCCCTGGATGGCGACGGCGGATGAGATCCCGGATCCGCACCAGCTGGCAATCCGCACCTGGCTGAACGGCCGCATGGTGCAGGAAGACAACACCAGCAGCATGATCCACAAGGTTGCGGAGCTGATCGAGTACATCAGCACCTTCACCCGCCTCAGCCCGGGCGATGTGATCATCACCGGATCCCCGGGCGGGGTGGGGAAAAAGCGTAACCCGCCGCTGTTTATGAAAGAGGGCGATCGCATTGAGGTGGAGATCGAGCATATCGGTCATCTGAGCAACGTGATCGTGGAAGCGCCCGCCGTCGGGCTTGCGGCAGCACACTGAGTAAAACGGCATGAACAGTCAACCCATCGATTTTCGCCACACTCTGGTGGCGAAGCATCCGGAACGCTTAAGCCAGATTCGCTACCTGCTGGCAGACAGCGGCCTTGGCCTGGACAACGACATCACGCTGTTTGTCGAAGCCTGGTCCGGCTCGCTGCTGGTGGGTTGCGCAGGGCTTGCCGCCAACGTCATCAAATGCGTGGCGGTCAACGAGCAGCTTCGCGGCGAGAACCTCAGCGCGCGGCTGCTGGCTGAGGTGGAAAATGCGGCGCTGGAGCGCGGCCATTTTCACCTCTTCCTCTGCACCCGTCCGTGCAACCGGGAGCGCTTTGCCCGCAGTGGCTTCTGGCCGATTGCCCAGAGCGGAAACAACGCGGTGCTGATGGAGAACACCCCGCAGGGGATCGAACGCTACTGCCGTTCCCTGCGCGCGAAGCGCAAAAGCGGGGAGAACATTGGCGCGATAGTGATGAACGCCAATCCTTTCACCCTCGGCCATCGCCATCTGGTGGAGCAGGCGGCGCAGCAGTGCGATGCGCTGCATCTCTTCGTGGTGCGTGAAGATGCGTCGTTCTTCCCGTTTAGCGCGCGCATTGAGATGGTGCGGGCGGGCGTGGCACAACTGCCGAACGTGGTGGTGCATGAAGGCTCGCAGTACATCATCTCCCGCGCCACCTTCCCGGCCTACTTCCTGAAGGAGACCGGCAAAGTGCAGCAGGCGTGGAGTGAAATCGACGTGCTGATTTTCCGCGACTTTATTGCCCCGGCGCTGGGCATCACCCACCGCTTCATCGGCTCGGAGCCCTTTTGCGATATCACCCGGCAGTACAACCAGACGCTGCACGATCTGCTGGCCTCGCATATTGAGGTGGTGGAAATGCCACGCATCAAGGCCACCGGCAACGCCATTTCCGCGTCCGAAGTGCGCCGTTTACTCAAGGCACAGCAATTTTCCCGGATCCGGGAGATTGTCCCGGACTCCACCTTCGCGCATCTCGAAACGCATTACCGTGCGAGTGCCGAAGTCGCATAACTACCAGGAATTTATCATGAATATTGTAAGGGAGGCGCTGGCCGGCACGCAGGAGTCCAGCGACCTGATGGTGAAAATCGCTCCCGCTCACGGCGAGCTGGAGATAGTCATCCACAGTGAAGTGATTAAGCAGTTTGGCGAGCAGATTCGCCAGGTGGTCAACGACACATTGCGCACCATGAACGTGCACCAGGGACTCATCATTATTGAAGATAAAGGGGCGCTGGACTGTGTTATTCGCGCCCGCCTGCAAAGCGCGCTGATGCGTGCCGCCGATGATCAAACCATCAACTGGGGGGCGCTGAAATGAGCAAACTCCGCCGCAGTATGCTGTTCCTGCCGGGCGCCAACACCGCCATGCTTTCCACCGCCTTTATCTACCGGCCTGATTCCATCATGTTTGACCTGGAAGACGCCGTTGCCCTGCGCGAGAAAGACACCGCGCGCATGCTGGTGTTCCACGCGCTACAGCACCCGATGTATCAGGATATCGAAACCGTGGTGCGCATTAACCCGCTGAGCACGCCGTTTGGCCTGCTGGATCTGGAAGCCGCCGTGCGGGCGGGCGTGGACGTGATTCGCCTGCCGAAAACCGATACCCCGGACGATATCTACGAGCTGGAGGTGCACCTGGCGCGTATTGAACGCGAGTGCGGCCGCGAAGTCGGCTCTACCCGCGTCATGGCGGCGATTGAATCGGCCATTGGCGTGATAAATGCCGTGGCGATTGCCCGCAGCTCCCCGCGCCTCATCGGCATCGCGCTGGCCGCCTTTGATTATGTGATGGATATGCAGACCGAGCGCGGCGACGGCACCGAGCTGTTCTACGCCCGCTGCGCCGTATTGCACGCCGCCCGTGCGGCGGGCATCGACGCCTTCGACGTGGTGTGGTCAGACGTTAACGACGAGGCCGGGTTCCTGCGCGAGGTCGATCTGATCCGCAAGATGGGCTTTAACGGCAAATCGCTGATTAACCCGCGCCAGATTGACCTGCTGCATAACGCCTACGCCCCGACGCAGGAAGAGGTGGAACACGCGAAGCGAGTGATTGAGGCGGCAGAAGAGGGCGAGCGTAACGGCCTGGGCGTGGTGTCGCTCAACGGCAAAATGGTGGATGCACCGATTATTAACCACGCGCAGGTGGTGCTGGAGCGCGCGGCGGCCTCCGGCGTGCGTCGGTAAGGATGACAGAATGAACCAGACTGAACTTCTCCATATGAATTTCCCCCATCTGCGGGGCTTAAAACCGTTTGATACCGCCCACAGCGCGACGCCGTGGCTGGCGGATGCTGACGCGAAGCACAGCCGCAAACTCTGCGCCTCCGTTGAAGAGGCGGTGAAGCGCTGCGGCCTGCAGGACGGGATGACCATCTCTTTCCACCACGCGTTTCGCGAAGGCGACCGGGTGATCAACACCGTCGTGGCGCTGCTGGCGCGAATGGGTTTCAAAAACCTGACGCTGGCCTCCAGCTCGCTGATGACCTGCAATGACGCGCTGATCGAGCATATTGAAAGCGGCGTCATCACCCGGATTTACACCTCCGGAATGCGCGGCAGGCTGGCGGATGCCATCTCCCACGGGCTGATGGACGAGCCGGTGCAAATTCACTCCCACGGCGGGCGCGTGAAGCTCTTGCAGGACGGCGAGCTGAATATCGACGTGGCGTTTCTCGGCGTGCCGTGCAGCGATGAGTTTGGCAACGCCAACGGCACCCACGGTAAATCCTGCTGCGGCTCGCTGGGCTACGCCATGGTGGATGCGCACTTTGCCCGCAAGGTGGTGCTGCTGACCGAAGAACTGGTGCCGTTCCCCAATATGCCCGCCGGCCTGGTGCAGGACCAGGTGGACTACATCGTGCAGGTTGAGAGCGTCGGTGACCCGGCGAAAATCAGCGTTGGCGCGGCGCGCGTCACCAGCAACCCGCGCGAGCTGATGATCGCCCGCTATGCGGCGGACGTGATTGAACATTCCGGCTACTTTAACCCGGGCTTCTCAATGCAGACCGGCTCCGGCGCGGCGGCGACCGCCTGCACGCGCTTTATGGAAGAGAAAATGGAGCGCAGCGGCGTGAAGGCGCGCTTCGCGCTTGGCGGCATCACCGGCAGCCTGGTGGATTTGCACGAGAAGGGGCTCATCGAAAAGCTGCTCGACACCCAGTGCTTTGACGGCCAGGCGGCGGCGTCTCTGGCGCGCAACCCGAACCACGTGGAGATCTCCACCAATGTTTACGCCAACCCCGGCAGCAAGGCGGCAAGCTGCGACCAGCTCGACGTGGTGATCCTCAGCGCCCTCGAAATCGATGTTGATTTCAACGTCAACGTCATCACAGGCTCCGACGGCGTGATGCGCGGCGCGTCCGGCGGACACTGCGACGTGGCCGCTGCGGCGAACCTCACCATCGTCGTCGCGCCGCTGCTGCGCAGCCGCATTCCGACGGTCGTGAAGCGCGTCACCACGCGCCTCACGCCGGGTGAGAGCATCGACGTGCTGGTCACCGATCACGGCATTGCGGTTAACCCGGCGCGCCCGGAGGTGCGTGAGCGGCTGATGGCTGCCGGGCTGAAGATTGTGGATATCAACGCGCTCTATGAACGGGCGATATCGCTGACGGGCGTACCGAAGCCGATTGAGTTTACCGACAAAATCGTCGGGGTGATCCGCTACCGCGACGGCAGCGTGATCGACACCGTGCGACAGGTGAAGGAGTGATTATGACAGTAGCGACACCCGTGCGGACGGGTGTCAGCCTGGACGAACTGCTGGCGGCGAAAGAGCGCCGCGCAGCGCGTCAGGCTGACATGCTTGAGCACTATCAACAACCGGTGATTTCCCTCACGCTGGTCACGCCAGGGGAAATTAAAGACAGCCTGCGCTATCGCAACACCATGGGCGTAGCGCTCCAGACGTGCGACCAGCTGCTATGGGAGAACCGCTGGCAGGTGCTGGACCGTCAGGTGCTGTGGCTTCCGACCGGGTCCGAGGCCCTGTGGTGCGTGGCTCATCCGGCAGCGGAAATTAAAGCGCACTGCGCGGATCTGGAGCAGACGCACCCGCTCGGCAGGCTGTGGGATCTGGATGTTATCTGCCCTCAGCATGGCCACGTCGGGCGTCAGTCGCTGGGGGCAAATCTCAGACGCTGCCTGATCTGCGACGAACCTGCGCATGCCTGTTCCCGCTCGCGGAACCATCCCGTTGAGCAGGTGGTTTCCCGGGTGGAGAAGATGATTGATGACTGGTTTGCTCGCGACTAAACCCCGCATTGCGGACGTGCCCGCGCTTGCCGAAGCGGCACTGTGGCAGGAGCTGGAGCTGACGCCCAAACCGGGGCTGGTGGACAAGCTCAATAACGGTTCCCACCGCGATATGGACCACGCGCTGTTTGCCCGCAGCATTGCGGCGATTACGCCGTGGTTTGCGCGCTTTGCTGAACTTGGTAACGCGCATGCGGATAAGCCCGCTGACGCACAGCTACGGATTATCCGCCCAATGGGGATGGCCTGCGAGCAGGCGATGTACGCCGCGACGAACGGCGTGAATACGCACAAAGGCGGGATTTTTGCCCTGGGTTTACTGTGCTTCGCCGCCGGACGTGTGAACAATCTTTCTGCGGACAGCCTCTGTTGTGAGGTGGGTAACATCTGCCGCGGGCTGGTGTCGCGAGAGTTGGCCGCGCGCAGCGGGCAGGCGACGGCGGGCGAGCGGCAGTTTCAGCAGTACGGCTTAACCGGCGCGCGCGGTGAGGCGGAAAGCGGCTTTGCCACGGTGCGTAAGGCGCTGGCGCTGTGGAACGGACGGTCGCTTCACAGCCTGCTGTTACGCCTGATGTCAGTCAATCAGGACAGCAATCTGGTGTCGCGCGGTGGCATGGAAGGGCTGCGCTACGTTCAGGACTACGCGCGGGAATTGCTGGCTAACGGCTGGGACCGCGAAGCGTTGCTTAAAATGGATATCGCATTGATAGAACGCAATCTGAGTCCGGGGGGCAGCGCGGATTTGCTGTCGGTGGGGTGGGTGCTTTCTGCAATAAAATAGCCGGGTGGCGGCTTCGCCTTACCCGGCCTACGGTTTGGTTTTGTAGGCCCGGTAAGCGTTAGCGCCACCGGGCACAACACACCAAAGATTAGTGCGCGATCGGCTGCGCACCGTTCGGCACACGCACGTGCTTGTACTTGAACAGCGCGATGAACGCGAAGAACAGCACCAGCGAGTATGCGGCGAAGATCAGCCACACCGGCTGCCAGTTGGTGATGCCGTTGGTGGTGTACATCTCTACCACTTTACCGCTCACCACGCCGCCCAGAATACAGCCGAAGCCGTTGGTCATCATCAGGAACATGCCCTGTGCGCTGGCGCGGATTTCAGGCTTCACTTCTTTTTCCACGAATACGGAACCGGAAATGTTGAAGAAGTCGAAGGCACAGCCGTAAACAATCATCGACAGCACCAGCAGTACGGTGCCGAATGCGCTCGGGTCGCCGTAGGCGAACAGACCAAAGCGCAACATCCATGCCGCGATACTGATCAGCATGACGTTCTTGATGCCGTAGCGGCTCAGGAAGAACGGGATGGTCAGGATGAACAGCGTCTCAGAGATCTGAGAGATGGACATCATCACCGACGCATGCTCAACGATAAAGCTTCCGGCAAACAGCGGATTGTTATCGAAGCTGTGCAGGAAGGTGTTGCCGAACATGTTGGTGATCTGCAGCTCTGCGCCCAGCAGCATGGAGAAGATAAAGAAGATCGCCATCCGTTTGTTTTTAAACAGCGCGAAAGCGTCCAGACCGAGCATGGTGCTCCAGCTCTGGTTTTTCTGCTGGTTTGAAACCGGAATGGTTGGCAGCGTCAGGGTGAAGATCGCCAGCAGCACGGAGAGCGCGGCACCGATGTAGAGCTGCATATGGCTCAGTTCAAAGCCTGCGAAGCTCACGCCCCACATTGCCATGATAAAGCCGATGGTGCCCCAGATACGGATTGGCGGGAAATCGGTCACGATATCCATCCCGGCAGATTTCAGGCGGTAGTAAGAGATGGTGTTGATCAGCCCAAGCGTTGGCATATAGGCCAGCGAGTTAAGCAGGATCACCATAAACATTGCCCCTGGCGTGGTCACTTCGGCCGCCATAAACAGCGTCCCTGCGCCCACCAGATGGCAAAGCATGTACAGCCATTTCGCACTTAACCATTTATCCGCCACGATACCGAGCAGTGTTGGCATGAAGACCGCCGCGATACCCAGCGAGCTGTAGACGGCACCGATTGACGCACCATCGAACTTGAGCGTCACAAACATATAGGAGCCGAGTGTAGTCAGCCAGCTACCCCACAGGCAGAACTGCAGAAACGACAATATTTTAAGCTGCAGCTTAAGGTTCATGTTACTTTCCTCACAAGTGAGCGGGAGATATGTTGTTTTTGGAACATTCAGGGTTGTTATTTGATGCAATTCTATCAGTTGGCAACGATATGTTTTGTTACCTCCCGCAAAAAAATGCAATCCACATTAATTTGCAGTTTGGATTGTGATGCAAATAACATTTTCGTATGGGTGGGGTGAGTGAGTGCGGCCTGATGCCCTCACCCTGACCCTCTCCCACGGGGAGAGGGAAAGCAGAACACCTTCTCCTTGCAGGAGAAGGTGTGTTGATTATCGACGACGATAGTTCTTCTGCGCCGTATTGACCTTATACAGATAGCGGCGGGACTCCGCTGATGGGTGGCGGGTGGTGAGGGTTGAGTAAACATCCCCCGGCGCCATGCTGTTGATGATGTTTGCGGCCTGCACTTTGTCGTTCGAGAAGACGCGCAGCACGCTGCCCGCGCCGCCGTTATAGGCGGTGATTACGGCATAGCGGCGTGAGGTCGGGTTATCGATGCCGCCGAGATAAACATTGTTCAGCATCGCCAGATAGGCCGTGCCGGTATCAATGTTGCTCTGGGGATCGAACAGATAGCTACGGCTCGGCGTGCCGGATTTGCCCTGCGCGCGGAAGACGTCCTTACCGGCGCTGTGCTGGACTACCTGCATCAGCCCCAGGGCGTCGGAACGGCTAACTGCGTAAGGGTTGAACGACGATTCGGTCTGCATAATCGCCAGGATCAGCGACTCATCCACGCCGTACTTACGTGATGCCTGACGCACCATGCCAAGATACTTATGCGCACGCTTGTCGAGGTGGTTCGGCACGAGGTTGATGGTGACGCTATAAATTATCTTCAGGCCGTTAGAGCGGCTCTTCAGTCGCGTCTGCAGCAGATAGTCGGCAAATTTCGTGGCGCGACCTTCCCAGCGGATTGGCTGGCCGGTTTGATCGACAACCTGACCGTACAGGAACGGCTCTTTCGAGATGGTGATATCGTCGGCATCGGAGTAGAGATCGATAGATCCCGGGTCGTCACCCATCAGCAGGGTTTTGATAATCGCCTGACGCAGTCGTGCCGCAGGGTCAGTACCCGCGATGGTTTCAATGGTGATCGTACCCTCATCAAAGTTGATGTGGCTACGGGTCAGATAGGCGTCGGTGTACTTAACGTAGTCCTTCGGTCCGGCAATAAGAACTTCGTTAAATCCCCAGATGTTCTCGATGTTGTGGGCAAACTGCCCCATCAAAATGTCAAAACCGTTGGTGTCTTTGATCCAGGCTTCGTTGTAATCATCGCCTTTTTTTGACGAACAGGAGACCAGCAACGGCGCAACAAGGGCTAGCGCTAAAAGTTTTTTCATCATTCCGGGCGTGCGTGTTGTGTTTGCTTAGTCGTTGCTATTGCCCGGCGGCGCTTCGCTTGCACGGGCCTACGGTTTTGTAGGCCGGGTAAGCGCAGCGCCACCCGGCAACAGCCGCTCAATATTATTTTTCTGGAGGCGTATAGCCTTCGATGTGCACGTCTTTGCCTTCAAACAGGAAGTTCACCATCTCCTGTTCCAGCAGCTTGCGGTGTTCCGGGTTCATCATGCTGAGCTTTTTCTCGTTAATCAGCATGGTCTGCTTTTTCTGCCACTGTCCCCAGGCTTCTTTGGAGATCTCGTTATAAATGCGTTTACCCAGATCCCCCGGATAAAGCTGGAAATCCTGGCCTTCAGCGTCACGCTGCAGGAAAGTACAAAAAATCGTTCTGGCCATACTCATTCCTCTTTTTCTTGTCGATGCTAAACCATTGCACCGGCACGTAATTGCTGTAACAGGCGCTCCACGGGAGCCGCCAGCCCGACTGATGGCGGTTGCGCTAAGTTATACCAGAGAGCGGTGCCTTCATCCATGCACGAGGCAAATGAGGACACGGGAAGCCACATCGGCACAATATCCAGGTGGAAATGGCTGAAGGTATGGCGAAACGCGGTCAGCTGCGTCAGGTTATCGGCAGCAATACCGCGCTGTTTAAGCCATTCACGCAGCAAATCTTCATCTTCAAACTGTGGGAAGCAGTATAGACCGCCCCACAGGCCGCTCGGTGGACGCTGGGCCAGGAACACCTCGTCGCCGTGCTGCATCAGCAGCATGTAACCGGTGCGCTCCGGTAGCGTCTGCTTCGGTTTTTTCCCCGGGTATTGCGACCACGAATGATTAGCGTAGGCCACGCAGAGAGTATTGAGCGGGCAGAGTTCGCACTTGGGTTTTGAGCGCGTGCAAACCATCGCACCCAGATCCATCATCGCCTGGTTAAAACGTTCGACGCCGTTGGCCGGGGTAACCGCTTCACTGATCTCCCACAGACGTTTCTCAACCTCTTTTTTACCGGGCCAGCCGTCCACCGCATAGCAACGTGCCAGCACGCGCTTCACGTTGCCGTCGAGGATCGGGAAATGCTTACCCAAAGAGAGAGAGAGAATGGCTCCCGCCGTTGAACGCCCGACCCCGGGTAAATCTGCCACTTCATCGAAAGTTTCCGGGAATTTACCGTTGTGGCGCGTGGCGACCTGCTGCGCGGCTTTGTGCAGATTACGCGCGCGGGCGTAATAGCCCAGGCCTGTCCACAGGTGCAATACCTCGTCCAGCGGGGCATTCGCCAGGTCTGTTACCGTCGGGAAGCGTGCCATAAAACGTTCAAAGTATGGGATCACCGTGGCGACCTGCGTTTGTTGCAACATCACTTCGGAGAGCCATACTTTGTAAGGCGTTTTTTCAATTTGCCAGGGCAGGGTTTTACGCCCGTATTTGTCGTACCAGTCCAGCACCTGGGCTGAAAATTGAGAGGCTTGCATGGTCATCGATTCACATAATCAGGGACGCAGATTGCAGCACAGCGTCAATCTGCTGTAAACCGGATCTTTCCCATGCTTGCATAGACGCCTTAACTTTGGATAATGCCCGTTTCCCGAACATTCTCACAAGCAGACAACTCTTTTATGAAAAACGACGTCATTTCACCGGAATTTGATGAAAATGGTCGCCCGCTGCGCCGTATTCGCAGCTTTGTCCGTCGTCAGGGCCGCCTGACAAAAGGGCAGCAACATGCGCTGGACAACTACTGGCCGGTGATGGGCGTTGAGTTCAGCGAGCAGCCGCTGGACTTTGCCGGGCTGTTTGGCCGCGAAGCGCCAGTCACGCTGGAGATTGGTTTTGGTATGGGCACCTCTCTGGTGACCATGGCGCAAGCTCGCCCGGAGCAGAACTTCCTCGGTATTGAAGTGCACTCCCCGGGCGTCGGCGCGTGTCTCGCAACTGCCCATGAAGAGGGTGTAGAGAACCTGCGCGTCATGTGTCATGACGCGGTGGAAGTGCTGCACAAAATGATTCCTGACAATTCTTTAACCATGGTTCAGCTCTTTTTCCCTGACCCGTGGCACAAAGCACGTCATAATAAACGCCGTATCGTTCAGGCACCGTTTGCCGAGCTGGTGAAAAGCAAGCTGAAACTGGGCGGCGTCTTCCATATGGCGACCGACTGGGAACCTTATGCGGAACATATGCTGGAAGTGATGTCGTCTCTGGACGGGTATAAAAACCAGTCTGAAAGCAACGACTATGTTCCGCGTCCGGATTCACGTCCGGTAACGAAATTTGAACAGCGTGGCCATCGTCTTGGTCACGGTGTATGGGACTTAATGTTCGAGAGGGTGAAATAATGGCAAAGAATCGTAGCCGTCGTCTGCGTAAAAAAATGCACATCGAAGAATTCCAGGAAGTGGGTTTCTCCGTTGCGTGGCGTTTCCCGGAAGGCACCAGTGTAGAACAGATCGATCAGGACGTGGATGCCTTCATCAACGACGTGATTGAGCCCAACAAGCTGGCCTTCGACGGTAGCGGTTACCTGGCGTGGGAAGGTCTGATCTGCACCCAGGAAGTGGGTAAATGCACCGAAGAACATCAGGCGCTGGTTCGTAAATGGCTTGAAGACCACAAGCTGGAAGATGTCCGCGTCAGCGAACTTTTCGACGTTTGGTGGGACTAATAAAGCAAGTACGGGGCCAGCATTAGCTGGCCCATTTTGTCTGAGGGAGTGTTTAAGATGCGCAAAACGTTGCTGGCTGTTGCTTTGATGGCAACCGGATTCACCGCCCATGCGGAGTATAAATGTAGCGTCACCCCGCGTGATGACGTGGTGTTAAGCCCGCAAACCGTGCAGGTCAAAGGCGAGAACGGCAATCTGGTGATTACGCCGCAAGGGAACGTCACCTTTAACGGCAAAGAGTACAATCTGACAGCCGCACAGCGTGAGCAGGCGAAAGACTATCAGGCCGATTTGCGTACCGCGCTGCCATGGATTAATGAAGGTGCCCTGACGCGCGTCGAAAAAAGCCGTGTTGCACTGGATAAGATCATTACCAAAGAGGTGGGGGAGAGTAGCAATATGCGCTCCCGCCTGACGAAGCTCGATAAGCAGCTCAAAGAGCAGATGAACCGGATTATCGAGACGCGCTCTGATGGCCTGACGTTCCACTACAAGGCGATTGATCAGGTCCGTGCTGACGGACAGCAGCTGGTGAACCAGGCGATGGGCGGCATCCTGCAGGACAGCATCAACGAGATGGGGGCTAAAGCGGTCCTGAAGGGCGGCGGTAACCCGCTGCAGGGCGTGCTGGGCAGTCTGGGTGGCTTGCAGACCTCAATTCAGAACGAGTGGAAGAACCAGGAAGATGATTTCCAGCAGTTCGGCAAAGACGTGTGTAAACGCGTGGTGTCGCTGGAAGATAGCCGGAAGGCGCTGGTGGGGACGTTGAAGTAATCCTCTGCGCGCTGGGCCCCTCACCCCGGCCCTCTCCCTGTGGGAGAGGGTTAGGGTGAGGGCATCAGGCTCTGCAATTTTTGAAGTATAACCGTCAGCACTTCCTCTTCCTGAGAAGTAAATTCATTGTTCCAGAATCGCACGACTTCCCAGCCATTTGTATGCAAAAACTCTGTACGACGTGAATCGTATTTCTCTTTGCTTTGATGTTGCCCTCCGTCGAGCTCAATAATCAATTTCGCCTTAAAACAGGCAAAATCTGCAACATACGGCCCAATCGGCATCTGGCGGCGAAACTTATAGCCAAAGAACCGACGACCTCTGAGCAAATACCAGAGGCGAAATTCTTCGGGCGTCATTTGTTTGCGAAGTTGTTTTGAGTTTTCCATCCCCACACTCTGCCAGCTTTTCCTTCAGCCGGCAGAACGGGATGCAAAAACCTGAATTAGCCTTCAGGAATCGTCGGCGAGGAACAGCTCAAGAAGGGAATTTAAGAACAGTTTGCCGTGCTCGGTGATCTGCCAGTAATCTTCACACTCAGTCAGATACCCCTGCGCCAGCGCCTCGTCAATCTGAGGACGAATCACTGACTCCGGCAGACCGGTGTAACGCGCAAATTCCGCGCGCGGCGCGGCTTCCAGCAGGCGGAAGCGGTTCATAAAGAACTCAAACGGTTTATCCGCCGCCTCAACGTCGTGCTGGCGCTCGAGATAACGGCCTTCCATATACCCTCGCGGGTGGCGGGTTTTGGCGGTACGCAGAATGCGACCGTCCGGGAAAGTCACCTTACCGTGCGCGCCGCAGCCAATTCCCAGGTAGTCGCCAAAACGCCAGTAGTTCAGGTTGTGCTGACACTGATACCCCGGTTTCGCATACGCAGACGTCTCGTACTGCTGATACCCCGCAGCGGTTAACAACTGGTGGCCCTGCTCGAAAATATCCCACAGCGCGTCGTCATCCGGCAGAACCGGAGGACGGGAACCAAACAGCGTGTTGGGTTCAATGGTGAGCTGATACCAGGACAGATGCGGCGGGTTAAGTTCAATCGCCTGGCGCAGATCGTCCAGCGCTTCGTCGAGCGACTGGTCCGGCAGGCCGTGCATCAAATCGAGGTTAAAGCTGCGCAGACCCAGTCCTGTCGCCAGGTTTGCCGCACGCTTTGCTTCCTCAGGGCCGTGAATGCGCCCCAGGCGCTTCAGTTTTGGCTCGCTAAAGCTCTGCACGCCGATGGAAATACGGTTCACGCCAGCACGCTGATACTCGACAAAACGATCGGCCTCAACGGTACCGGGGTTGGCTTCCATCGTAATTTCAGCATCCGCGGCCAGGTTCAGGCGCGCACGCACGCCGTCCAGCAGCGTCTGCATCGCCGGGCCTGACAGCAGGCTCGGCGTACCGCCACCAATGAAAATGGTCTTAACTTCACGTCCCTGTGCGTAAGGTACATCGGCGTCCAGGTCAGCCAGCAGATGCGCAACGTAGTCATCGTGCGGCACTTCACCTTTCAGCGCGTGCGAGTTGAAATCGCAGTACGGGCATTTCTGCACGCACCACGGGATGTGAATATAAAGACTCAGAGGTGGCAAATTAGCCATTACGCAGTGCTTCCAGTAACAGTTTCAGTGCGCGCCCACGGTGGGAAATCGCGCTTTTCTCTTCGCGGGTCAGTTCCGCTGCGGTTTTGCCCTCGGACGGGACAAAGAAAATCGGGTCGTAGCCAAAACCGCCGTTGCCCGCAGCTTCACGGGTAATCACGCCCGGCCAGCTACCGTGGCAGACGATCGGCGTCGGGTCCTCTGCGTGACGCAGATAGACCAGCACGCAGTGGAACTGTGCGGTCCGCTGTTCGTCCGGTACGTCTTTCAGGGCAACAAGCAGCTTTTCCAGATTCTGCTGGTCGGTTGCATCAACACCGGAATAACGAGCAGAGTAAATCCCCGGCGCGCCGCCAAGAAAATCGACGGCCAGACCGGAGTCATCGGCAATGGCGGGCAGACCGGTAATCTGCGCGGCATGGCGTGCTTTCAGGATCGCGTTTTCAATAAACGTCAGCCCCGTCTCTTCGGCAGAATCTACGCCAAGATCGGTCTGAGCGACCACATCCAGCCCAAAATCATTTAATAGCGAGGCCAACTCGCGCACTTTACCGGCGTTGCCGGTCGCGAGAACAACTTTCTGCATGGTTTAGTCCTGTTCTGTCAAAGCCGCGACTTCCGTCGGGATGGATTGCGGGTTGAGGATTTTTACCTGTTTATGCCGCCCCAGTTCGCCTTTTTCAATGATGACCTGGCTTTTGGCCACGCGAAACTGTTTTGCCAGATATTTGGTCAGATGCGCGTTTGCCTGACCGTCAACCGGCGGGGCGGTGA
The DNA here is from genome assembly GCF_056673325.1 of Enterobacter cloacae complex sp. HYC080_NIDB. NCBI lineage: Bacteria > Pseudomonadati > Pseudomonadota > Gammaproteobacteria > Enterobacterales > Enterobacteriaceae > Enterobacter > Enterobacter cloacae complex sp. HYC080_NIDB. Next base: position 794,514 of record NZ_CP114212.1, read on the forward strand.
TGGCGACTTTTAACTCGTCGCCATGCAGTCCAACAATACTGTCACGGCTGGCTTTCGGCTGAATATACAGCCGCAAAACCAGCCCGTCAGCGCAGGTGCTTACGGCACTCATAGCGCCATCCACAGCCCCGGCAACAGCATGTCGCCCGTAGACTGCAGCAGTTCAGCGATCCCCATGTTGATCACATAGAGCAGCAGAACCAGAATCATCGGGGAGAAGTCGATGCCGCCCATAGAGGGAAGTAAGTTACGGATCGGACGCAGCAGCGGCTCGGCCAACTGAATCAGGGCATACTCTACCGGGCTACGCCCCTGGCTCACCCAGCTCATGATGGCCATCACCAGCAGCACCCAGAAAATCAGCAGACCGACGGTTTTGATCAGAATCAGCACGGCGGCAATCCAGATAATCGGCTGGAAGGTGATGACCATAAACAGCACGATGGCTTTGATAACGCTAAGAATAAACGCTACCAGCAGCGAAGCGCTGTCGATGGGACCCATGGCCGGGATAATGCGGCGCAGGGGCCCGACAATAGGTTGCGTGATTTTCACGACAAACTGGGAGAACGGATTGTAAAAATCACAACGGGCCCACTGCATCCAGACGCGCAGCAAAAGCGCCATCGTATACAGCTCAATGACCGTTGAGAGCAGGAAAGTCAACGTCTTCATGGCGTTCCTCAGGTTTCCTTATTATTTGGAGTAGTCGCGCGCACCGAAAATGGCGGTACCGATGCGCACCATAGTGCTGCCTGCCGCGATGGCGGCTTCCATATCATCCGACATGCCCAGAGAAAGCGTGTCTACCGTGTTGTAGCGCGCTTTAAGCGCCTCAAATGCTACAGCCATTTGCTGTGCCACGGCAAACTGCCTTTCATAACTTGACTCTGGCGCCGGAATAGCCATCAGCCCACGCAGGGTTAAGCGTGGCAGGGCGGCCACGTCTGCGGCCAGCGCATTCAGCTCGCTTAGCGCAATGCCAGACTTGCTGTTTTCGTCGCTGATGTTGATTTGTATCAGCACGTTAAGCGCTGGCATCTCTGCCGGGCGTTGTTCGTTCAGGCGTGTGGCAATGCGCAGACGGTCAATCGTATGGCACCAGTCGAAGTGCTCTGCCACCAGACGGCTTTTGTTCGACTGCAGTGGACCAATAAAGTGCCACTGAAGATCCGTATTCCCCTTTTCCCGGAAGTCGCGAATTTTATCCACGCCTTCCTGCACGTAGTTCTCACCAAATGCGCGCTGGCCTGCATCAATCGCTTCTGCGATGGCGCTCGCAGGCTTGGTTTTGCTGACTGCAAGGAGCGTAATTTCTTCTGAAGCACGGCCGCAACGCGTTGCGGCAGCTGAGATTTTGTCCCGGACCTGTGCCAGGTTATGCGCAATGTCGTTCATTTTCCGAGGAGTAGTCTATGGATGTGGAAGAAATGGTGGCCCTTAGTGTAAAGCATAACGTCTCCGATCTACACCTGTGCAGTGATTCGCCACCCCGCTGGCGCCGGTCAGGACGCCTTGAACCCGCGCCGTTTCCGCCGCCAGATGTCGGAGCGTTATTAAAAGCGTGGCTCAATGATGAGCAGCAGGGAAGCTGGTGGGCTCACGGTCAGGTCGATTTTGCCGTGACGGTGGCAGAAGGCCAGCGTCTGCGCGGGAGTGCGTTTAAGCAGATTAACGGGGTGTCCATCGCCCTGCGGTTGCTGCCACGCACCTGTTCGCCACTCTCTTTGCTGGGCGTGCCGCGTGCCATTCCGGAACTGTTATCCAGTGACAACGGGTTGATTCTGGTGACGGGGGCGACCGGCAGCGGCAAATCTACCACTCTGGCGGCGATGGTCGATTTCCTCAACCACCATACTGACGGGCATATCCTCACGCTTGAAGATCCGGTGGAGTATCTGTACCGGAGCGAACGCTGCCTGATTCAGCAGCGGGAAATAGGTCAGCACTGCCCGTCTTTTGTCGAGGCGCTGCGCGGAGCGTTACGCGAGGATCCAGATGTGATTTTGCTGGGGGAGCTGCGTGATGCAGAGACGATCCGTCTCGCGTTGACGGCGGCGGAGACCGGGCATCTGGTGCTGGCGACACTGCATACGCGGGGTGCCTCGCAGGCCATTGAGCGGCTGGTGGACACCTTCCCGGCGCAGGAGAAAGACCCGGTACGTAACCAGCTGGCCGGTAGCCTGCGTGCGGTGCTGGCACAGAGGCTGCTTCCCGACCTGCAGGGTGGGCGTGTCGCGCTGTATGAACTGCTGGTGAATACCCCGGCGGCGGCAAATCTGATTCGTGAAGGAAAAACCTGGCAACTGCCCGGTATCATTCAAACAGGCCAGCAGGCGGGAATGCAGAACTTTGATCAAAGCATGGCGGAGAGACGGGCGCAGGGGCGGCTATAGGCCCCTGAGATTAATAGCCCTGTTCGAAATAGCTTTCGAGGATGATGACGGCAGAGGCGGAGTCTACGCTGCCTTTGTTGAGCGCCCGGAAGCCGCCGTGCTCAAACAGGCCAGCACGCGCTTCGACGGTGCTAAGACGCTCGTCGTGAAGCTTCACGGAGACGCCAAAGCGGCCATGGATTTTATTGGCGAACTTACGCGCGCGGGCGGTAAGGGGTTGTTCGGTGCCGTCCATATTCAGCGGCAGCCCAACGATAACATCATCCGGTTGCCACTCTTTCAGCAGACGTTCGATAAGATTCCAGTCGGGCGTGCCGTCGTTGGCCTTCAGGGCCGTGAGCGGGCGCGCGGTACCTGTGATGCGCTGACCCACAGCGACGCCAATGCTTTTGGTACCAAAATCAAAGGCCAAAAGTGTTCCGCTCATCAGGCGTGCCCCGCGACACCAGGCATGGTCAGAATATCAATGCCAATCAGTTTTGCCGCATCGCGCCAGCGATCGGCTATCGGGGTTTTAAACAGAATATTCATGTCCGCTGGTGCGGTAAGCCAGGCGTTATCGAGGATTTCCTGCTCAAGCTGGCCTTTCTCCCACGACGAGTACCCCAGCGCCACCAGCACTTCGGAAGGCTGTTCTGCGGTACCCAGCGTTTCGAGCACGTCGCGCGAGGTGGTGATCACGGTGTTATCGGAGATGCGGATACTGGAAGAGAATACCGGCGGGGTATGCAGGATAAAGCCGCGATCTTCTGCAAGTGGTCCACCCAGCATCACCGGTTTATCGAGCCGGATCTCCGGCAGTCGCGCTTCAGCCGGGATTTTCAGCTTGTCCAGAATCCCTTCAACCTGCAGGTTTTCCAGCGGCTTATTGATGATAATGCCCATCGCGCCGTCTTCATTGTATTCACAAATATAAACCACGGCGCGGCGAAAAATCGGATCCTGGAGAGCAGGCATGGCAATAAGAAAGTGATGCTGTAAATTCATTGTCAGAGGTACTGTTTCCTGGTTTAAAAAGCGACAGCGCCCAGTATGGGGATAAAGCCGGGCGCTGTCACAGATTATTTCTGTAAACGTTTTTCGATAGCGTCCATCAGCATTCCGGTGATCGAGATCGGGAACTCCGCTTCGATTTCGCGAATGCAGGTTGGGCTGGTGACGTTCACTTCCGTCAGGCGATCGCCAATGATGTCCAGGCCAACAAAGATCAGGCCTTTGGCTTTAAGCGTTGGGCCAACGCGGCGGGCAATTTCCCAGTCGCTTTCTGTCAACGGGCGCGGCTCACCGCGTCCACCGGCCGCCAGGTTACCGCGCGTTTCGCCACCTTGTGGGATACGTGCCAGGCAGTAAGGTACGGGTTCGCCATCCACGACCAGAACGCGTTTGTCGCCATCTTTAATGGCGGGCAGATAGTTCTGGGCCATGCAGTAGCGGGTACCCAGTTCGGTCAGGGTTTCGGCAATCACGCCAATGTTCGGGTCGCCTTCCTTCACGCGGAAAATAGACGCGCCGCCCATGCCGTCCAGCGGCTTCATGATGATATCGCCGTGTTTTTGCCAGAACTCCTTCAACTGAGCTTTGCTGCGGGTCACCAGCGTTTCAGGCGTCAGGTCTGAGAACCAGGCGGTATAAAGCTTCTCGTTGCAGTCGCGCAGGCTCTGCGGCTTATTGACGATCAGCGTCCCTTTCTCTTCGGCACGCTCAAGGATATAGGTGGAGTAGATGTATTCGGTGTCGAACGGCGGATCTTTACGCATCAGAATAACGTTGAGATCGGCCAGGGCAATATCCTGCTCGGTGCCAAACTCGTACCATTTGTCGTAGTTCTGCTCGACGTTAACGATGCGGGTACGCGCGCGGGCTTCACCGTTGATCAGGTAAAGATCGTTCATCTCCATATAGTGGAGCTCATAGCCGCGACGCTGCGCTTCCAGCAACATAGCGAAGCTGGAATCTTTCTTGATGTTAATGTTTGCGATGGGGTCCATCACGATGCCGAGCTTAATCATGTTCTTCTCCGTTTATACTTCAACCCAGATCGCCAAACCGTACCTGTAGCGCGGTAATGGCCGTGAGTGCCGTTGTCTCAGTGCGCAGAACGCGAGGTCCCAACAGAATATCAGTAAACTGGTAACGCGCCGTCATCGCAATTTCTTCCGCCGACAGGCCGCCTTCGGGGCCAATCAGCAGGCGTACACGTTCAACGGGCAGCGGCAGCGTATTAATGCTGGCGCTGGCGCGCGGATGAAGATTGAGCTTCAGCCCGCTCTCCTCTTCGGCACACCAGTCCTCCAGGTCCATTGCCGGGCGGATCTCCGGTATGCGGTTGCGGCCGCTCTGTTCACACGCCGCAATGGCAATTTTCTGCCACTGCTGGATCTTTTTGTTCAGACGTTCCGCATCCAGTTTAACGCCACAGCGCTCGGAAAAAAGTGGCGTAATGAGGCTTACACCCAGCTCAATGGATTTTTGAATGGTGAATTCCATCTTTTCCCCGCGGGACATCACCTGGCCCAGGTGGATGTGCAGCGGCGATTCACGGTCGTCCACTTCACCGCGCAACACATTCACATGCACGCTTTTTTTATCCGCCCGGGTGATTTCCGCCTCGAAAATCTGATTAGAGCCGTCGAAAAGCTGTATTGCCTGGCCAGCCCCCATGCGCAGCACGCGGCCAACGTGGTTGGCGGCGTCGTCAGACAGGGCGATTTCGCGACCTGCGGTAATCAGTTCAGGGTGGTAAATGCGAGGAATGCGCATAGTCAGAAATTCCATATGTCATGCGAGATAAGCGAATTGCCGTAGTGTAGGTTAGCTCTTTTGCGCCTGGCAAGCCCGCTGGACGTACGGGTTATGATTCCCCTGGACTCTGGCGATGCGTTCGTCGCGCTGACATTCCCACTCCGTCACCGGATATTGCTTATCCCACGCATTGAACAGCTGCGTCTGCTGACGGGAGAGGTTGAGGTCGTAGCGGTCACGCATGTAGAAGTAAGTGCGGGCGATGCTGCCGCGCGCGCGGGCAGGCGGCTCGGCGACTTTTTCTTTAAAATCCACCTTCATGCCGCACTGGCCATATTGGCCTTCGCCACCGTTCCACTGGCTGTACATAAAGTTGCCGCGGTCACCGTTCACTTCACCCACGGCGGGCTGCAGGTTATGCATATCGCTTTCCATCTGGCGGTAGACAGGATCTTTAGAACAGTTTTTACGACCGCCATCCTGCCAGCACTGGCGCTGGTGGCCAAACTGCCATGCCGGAACGACATGTTCCCATTCGATGCGGCTGGCGCGGTTTTCGTTTTTACGCACCTTATAGCCGCAGGACTCCAGGTCCACGACCCCTTTTTTACCCTGCCAGTTAATTTTACAGCCGCAGTAGAAATCGCCCGGCACATCGGCGTTCACCTTCACGCCTGCTGCCTTGGCCTGGGAAAAACTGTTGATACCATCGGCCAGAGCATGGCCTGAGAACGCTGTCGTCAGAAAGGCGACCGCGAGAGAAAAATTACGGGACATCTTACACTCCGTGTCAAAACGAGCCCGCAACGTAACGAATGTTTTTCCTGTATGCAATCAGTCAGATCAGGAAAGTTCCTGAATGTTCAAATGATTACTCCGCAATCAGCGGTTCGCCGCATTTGACGCAGCGGTAGGTCGCCTCGCCGCGGACCACGCGATTATGGCGGCGGACGGTAAGCTGATGCTGCTGACACTGGCAGCGGTAGGGGAACGTATTGCGACGTACAGATTCCAGCTCGAACTGATGAGTTCTGCGCGCCGGAACGCCCAGTACTGCCTCCATCATCCACTTCCACTCTTTTCCGTGCGGCGCGACGCGACCAAAATGTTTCCACACCAGGAGGTGAGCCAGCTCATGCGGCACCACTTCCTCAATAAACGCCTGCTGGTTTTCCATCATCAACACCGGGTTCAGGCGGATCTCATACGATTCCAGCCAGGCAGTACCCGCCGCGGTGCCACGCTGCTGATAGACGAGCTTCGGTTCAGGGTAATTCCGACCGAGCTTCAGGTTCGCCTGGGCGAGTTTTTCCCGCAGGCTGCGCATAACGGCTTGCTGAAGGGCGATGGGGAGACGGGGAGCTTTCATAGGGGCAGAGCATAAAGCGCGAAGCGGGGAGGCGCAAGAGGCGCCTCCCGCAAGAGGATTAGTCGTGTGCGCCGATTTCGCGCAGTGGACGACCTTTCATCAGGTTACGTTCAATATGTTCCAGTGAAACATGTTTGGTTTCTGGAACCAGCCAGATGGTCAACACAATAAAGAAGATGTTCAGGCCGGCGTAGACCCAGAAGGTGTTGGCATTGCCCAGGGTATTGAGCATGGTCAGGAACGTCGCGCCGACAATCATGTTGGCAATCCAGTTGGTTGCAGTTGAGCAGGTGATACCAAAATCACGCCCTTTCAGCGGCTGGATCTCAGAACACAGTACCCAAATCAGCGGACCGGCGCTCATCGCGAACCCGACGATAAACATCAGCAGCATGCCTACCGCAAAATACTGTGCGGTTGGGGAGTGGATGCCGACGTGCATCATGGTGCCCAGCACGCCCATACCGATCGCCATGACCAGGAAGCCCAGCGTCAGGGTAGGTTTACGTCCCCAGCGGTCCACCAGGCCGATCGCGATAAAGGTCGCCAGCACGTTGGTCAGGCCGACGATGACGGTGCCCCACATCTGCTCGGTGGTGTTGGTATAACCCGCCAGCTCAAAGATTTTTGGCGCGTAATACATGATGACGTTCATCCCGGTGAACTGTTGCATCACCTGCAGCAGCACGCCGAGGAATACTGCGCGACGGAAGTTGCTGTTCTCTTTAAACAGCGCCCAGCCAGACTGCTTCACCTTCAGGCTTTCGCGGATCTCTTCCAGCTCGTTTTTCGCCTCCGCACTGGTGTCGCGCAGGCGCAGCAGCACCCGTTCGGCATCGTGGAAGCGGCGCTTTGCGGCAAACCAGCGCGGGCTGTCCGGCAGGAAGAAGACGCCAATCAGCAGCAAAATGGCCGGGATGATGATCACGCCAAGCATCCAGCGCCATGCGCCGCTGTAGCTGAACGCGGTATCGGAAAGATAAGCCCCGAGAATACCGATGGTAATCATCAGCTGGTACATCGAAATCATACTGCCGCGAATTTTCTCTGGCGCAATTTCAGAGAGATAGAGCGGGGCGGTGTAGGACGCGACGCCGACGGCCAGCCCCAGCAGTACGCGGGAAAGAATAAGCACTTCAACGTTAGGGGCGGCAGCAGAGAAGAGTGAACCGGCGACGAAGAGAATGGCACCAATCATAAGGCTCTTTTTACGTCCGAGCTTGAAGGAGAGCCAGCCGCTGCCGACAGCACCAACCGCTGCGCCAAACATCATCGAGCTGACCACCCATTCCTGGGTATGCGCGTTAATCTGGAATTCGTCTGCGATGAAGGGAAGGGCGCCAGCAATCACGCCGATATCCAGGCCAAAAAGTAAACCTGCCAGGGCGGCGAGGAAGCAGACGAAGAATGTCATCGCCTTGTTGGACGTACGCCCCTGTTTTTTATTGTCAGGCATTATGCCCTCCAGTTGGGTTATCAGTTTTATTGATGTTAAGGGTAGGTGAGTGACCCGTAAAAATATGTGAGATTAATCACATTGGTGTAATCGGTTACACTGGTGTGTAACCGTAAAAATTATTAAAGCTTTGAAAATATAGAGGTAAATGAGGTGATATGCATCGCGAAAGAATACATTTCAGACTTAACTGAAAGGAAATGTAACAGCACAAGAAATGCCATCACGCAAAGAGATTATTCCGAAAGCGAGGTACATGGACTGGCGTGTAAGCGGTTCCAAACAAAAAAAAGCCAGCACAAAGGCTGGCTTTTTTAACGCTCTTGTCAGTCGATTATTTCAGACCGGCAGCTTCACGCAGCAGGGCGGCTTTGTCGGTTTTTTCCCATGGGAAATGTTCACGACCAAAGTGACCGTATGCCGCGGTTTCTTTGTAGATTGGGTGCAGCAGATCCAGCATCTGAATCAGTCCGTATGGACGCAGGTCGAAGAACTCGCGTACCAGCAGGGTCAGCTGTTCTGAAGGCACTTTCTCGGTACCGAAGGTTTCAACCATGATGGAGGTTGGCTCAGCCACGCCGATGGCGTAAGAAACCTGAATCTCACAGCGGTCAGCCAGGCCGGCAGCAACGATGTTTTTCGCAACATAACGTGCCGCGTATGCCGCAGAGCGGTCAACTTTAGACGGATCTTTACCAGAGAACGCACCGCCGCCGTGACGTGCCATGCCGCCGTAGGTATCAACGATGATTTTACGTCCGGTCAGACCGCAGTCGCCCATTGGGCCGCCGATAACAAAGCGTCCGGTTGGGTTGATGAAGAATTTGGTCGCAGAGCTCAGCCATTCGGTCGGCAGAACCGGCTTGATGATCTCTTCCATCACTGCTTCTTGCAGGGATTTCTGGTCAATCTCTTCGGAATGCTGGGTAGACAGTACCACCGCATCGATGCCAACGATTTTGCCGTCATCGTACTGGAAGGTGACCTGGCTTTTTGCATCCGGGCGCAGCCACGGCAGGGTGCCGTTTTTGCGTACTTCAGCCTGACGCTGTACCAGACGGTGCGCGTAGGTGACCGGGGCTGGCATCAGCACGTCGGTTTCGTTGGTCGCGTAGCCAAACATCAGGCCCTGGTCGCCCGCGCCCTGTTCCAGTGGATCGGCACGGTCAACGCCCTGGTTGATGTCTGGAGACTGTTTGCCAATGGCGCTCAGCACCGCGCAAGAATTGGCATCAAAGCCCATATCAGAATGCACATAACCGATTTCACGCACCGTGTTACGGGTGATCTCTTCGATATCAACCCATGCGCTGGTGGTGATCTCACCGCCAACCAGAACCATGCCAGTTTTGACATAGGTTTCGCACGCGACGCGCGCTTTAGGATCCTGCGCCAGGATCGCATCCAGCACCGCATCGGAGATTTGGTCAGCAATTTTATCAGGATGTCCTTCTGATACGGACTCGGACGTAAACAGGTGTTTTGCCATGTTTTATTTCACCTAAGAGGAATTTGGTTAGCTCAAGCTGCTGTGTGGAATAGCCAAAGGAGATAATTCTACCAAGGCCTGCAGGTTTTTGACACTGGCAGTATGAGTGTTAATCAGTATAGATGGATTAACATCTGGATGGCTATTTTAGGTCACTTCTTCGCCCGATTTCCAGTTTTTTTTGATTCATCTCTCACGGCGTTGAAATGTCTGCTGGAAATTTTTCCTGACGGCGCTGGCAACCCACGCATTTTTGTTTTGCTTTTTAGCCCCCTTCTCGGTATAAAACGCGGCGCGCGGCTCATACAAAATAAGCGCTCGATGAACTCATCGAGTCGCCACTTCCAGCCGGGTTAAGCAGTGAACTTTTAGCTTTGGCTTGGGGTCCGTTTCAGCAGAGGCGGCCGTGGAGGTGATACGAGATAATGAACCATCGTTTTCCGCTAATTCAGCGCAGCCGTTCTGGCGCGCATTTGATTCCCGCAACCCGCATTTCTAGTCTGCAAACCTGCCGATGTTATACCCATCTCGGCGCTTCTCAGGATTCCAGGGCCGGTCAGGCTGTGTGAAAACTGAACAAGGGCGCTCTTGTTAATACAAGAGTTTTCTCGTGGTTTCGCCGAACCTTGTCATACAGAGTTCGGATACGTGTTTTACAATGATATGAATAAGAAACCGGTCGCACGGTCTGGATTTCAGCATACTCTGCTGGGAAACGGAGCCGTTTATGGGTTGTTATCGCCGTATAACGCTGCGATAGTAGTCAACTGTTTTACACTTAATACAAAGAGTTGAGGTTCGCTATGTCTGACGACATGTCTTCTTTTTCGCCTTCGTCAGCGGGCGAACAGGGTGTACTACGTTCTATGCAGGAGGTTGCGATGAGCTCCCAGGAAGCCAGCAAGATGCTGCGCACATACAATATTGCCTGGTGGGGCAATAACTACTACGACGTCAACGAACTGGGCCACATCAGCGTTTGCCCGGATCCGGACGTCCCTGAAGCGCGCGTGGACCTCGCCAAACTGGTGAAAGCCCGTGAAGCACAGGGCCAGCGTTTGCCTGCACTGTTCTGCTTCCCGCAGATCCTGCAACATCGCCTGCGTTCTATTAACGCCGCCTTCAAGCGCGCGCGTGAATCCTACGGCTATAAAGGCGACTACTTCCTGGTTTACCCGATTAAGGTGAACCAGCACCGCCGCGTGATTGAGTCCCTTATCCACTCCGGCGAGCCGCTGGGCCTCGAAGCCGGCTCCAAAGCGGAGCTGATGGCGGTTCTGGCGCATGCGGGCATGACCCGTTCGGTCATTGTCTGTAACGGCTACAAAGACCGTGAGTACATTCGTCTGGCGCTGATTGGCGAGAAGATGGGCCACAAGGTCTATCTGGTTATCGAGAAGATGACTGAAATCGCGATCGTGCTGGAAGAGGCTGAACGTCTTAACGTGGTGCCACGCCTCGGCGTGCGTGCGCGTCTGGCGTCTCAGGGTTCCGGTAAATGGCAGTCCTCCGGCGGTGAAAAATCCAAATTCGGCCTCGCGGCGAACCAGGTACTGCAGCTGGTGGAAATTTTGCGCGAGCGCGGTCGTCTGGACAGCATTCAGCTTCTGCACTTCCACCTCGGTTCGCAGATGGCCAATATTCGCGATATCGCCACCGGCGTGCGTGAATCAGCCCGTTTCTACGTTGAGCTGCACAAGCTTGGCGTGAATATTCAGTGCTTCGACGTGGGCGGTGGCCTGGGCGTGGACTACGAAGGGACCCGCTCGCAGTCTGACTGCTCGGTGAACTATGGTCTGAATGAATACGCCAATAACATCATCTGGGCGATCGGTGATGCCTGTGAAGAGCACGGCCTGCCGCACCCGACGGTGATCACCGAATCCGGTCGCGCGGTGACCGCGCACCATACGGTGCTGGTCTCTAATATCATCGGCGTTGAGCGTAGCGAAATTTCCGAAGCGACGCCGCCGCAGGATGATGCACCGCGTTCCCTGCAAAGCATGTGGGAAACCTGGCAGGAGATGCACGAGCCGGGCACGCGTCGCTCCCTGCGCGAATGGCTGCACGACAGCCAGATGGATCTGCACGATATTCACGTCGGCTACTCGTCAGGCACCTTCAGCCTGCAGGAGCGTGCGTGGGCGGAGCAGCTTTATCTGAACATGTGCCATGAAGTGCAGAAGCAGCTCGACCCGAGCAACCGCGCGCACCGTCCGATTATCGACGAGCTGCAGGAACGTATGGCGGATAAGATTTACGTCAACTTCTCGCTGTTCCAGTCGATGCCGGATGCATGGGGTATCGACCAGCTGTTCCCCGTTCTGCCGCTGGAAGGGCTGAACCACGCCCCGGAACGTCGCGCGGTGCTGCTGGACATCACCTGTGACTCCGACGGTGCTATCGACCACTACGTTGACGGCGACGGTATCGCCACCACCATGCCAATGCCGGAGTACGACCCGGAGAACCCGCCGATGCTGGGCTTCTTTATGGTTGGGGCGTACCAGGAGATCCTCGGCAACATGCACAACCTGTTCGGTGATACCGAAGCGGTTGACGTGTTTGTCTTCCCTGACGGCAGCGTGGAAGTTGAGCTGTCTGACGAGGGGGATACCGTGGCAGACATGCTGGAATACGTTCAGCTCGATCCGAAAACGCTGCTGACCCAGTTCCGCGACCAGGTGAAAAACACCGGTCTCGACGATGCATTGCAGCAGCAGTTCCTGGAAGAGTTTGAGGCGGGGCTGTACGGGTATACTTATCTCGAAGACGAATAATTATTCCGCCAGTTAAATATGAAAAGGGTCTGACCGTGGTCAGACCCTTTTTTATGGCTACATGAAAACCCCGCCGGTGAACGACGGGGAGAGGGGGGTTAACTCAGCTGTTCGTCCTGGAACGTAATGGTCACCTTCGCATAGATATTAATTGGCGTTTCCGCCATTAGCGGCAGCCACTGCTTCGGCTGTGCTGTTGCGCTCATATCGCCGTTCCACTGCTTGTGCTCAGGCGTTTTCGGCATGTCCATGCCGGTCTGACCGGTGGACGAACCTGGCGAGAGCTTGACGTCAGTGCCTTTCGGATTGCTCGACGGCGCCACGCCGTTGGTCATATCGCCGTTCCACTGCTTGTGCTCAGGCGTTTTCGGCATGTCCATGCCGGTCTGACCGGTGGACGAACCTGGCGAGAGCTTGACGTCAGTGCCTTTCGGATTGCTCGACGGCGCCACGCCGTTGGTCATATCGCCGTTCCACTGCTTGTGCTCAGGCGTTTTCGGCATGTCCATGCCGGTCTGACCGGTGGACGAACCCGGCGAGAGCTTCACGTCGGTGCCTTTCGGGTTGCTCGACGGCGCCACGCCGTTGGTCATGTCGCCGTTCCACTGCTTGTGCTCAGGCGTTTTCGGCATGTCCATGCCGGTCTGACCGGTGGAAGAACCCGGCGAAAGCTTGACGTCGGTGCCTTTCGGGTTGCTCGACGGCGCCACGCCGTTGGTCATGTCGCCGTTCCACTGCTTGTGCTCAGGCGTTTTCGGCATGTCCATGCCGGTCTGACCGGTGGACGAACCCGGCGAGAGCTTGACGTCGGTGCCTTTCGGGTTGCTCGACGGCGTGACACCGTTGGTCATGTCGCCGTTCCACTGCTTGTGCTCAGGCGTTTTCGGCATGTCCATGCCGGTCTGACCGGTGGACGAACCTGGCGAGAGCTTGACGTCGGTGCCTTTCGGGTTGCTCGACGGCGCCACGCCGTTGGTCATGTCGCCGTTCCACTTTCTGTGCTCTGGCGTTTTCGGCATATCTTTGCCGGTTTTACCGGTTGCAGAACCCGGAGAAAGCGTTGGGTAATTCGTATTTGGAACGTCCCATTTTTTCTTCGGCGTTGTGCTGTCAGCCGGTTTCGGCGCAGGCTTCAGATCGTCCGCTTTCGACGGCGTAACGGCAGGCACCGCTTCGCTGTGCGCGGTTTCAGACGGGGTGGTATCCGTCTTCGTCGTGCTGTCAGCCGGTTTCGGTGCAGGCTTCAGGTCATCCGCTTTCGACGGCGTAACGGCAGGCACCGCTTCGCTGTGCGCGGTTTCAGACGGGGTGGTATCCGTCTTCGTCGTGCTGTCAGCCGGTTTCGGTGCAGGCTTCAGGTCATCCGCTTTCGACGGCGTAACGGCAGGCACCGCTTCGCTGTGAGCGGTTTCAGACGGGGTGGTATCCGTCTTCGTCGTGCTGTCAGCCGGTTTCGGCGCAGGCTTCAGATCGTCCGCTTTCGACGGCTTAACGGCAGGCACCGCTTCGCTGTGCGCGGTTCCAGACGGGGTGGTATCCGTCTTCGTCGTGCTGTCAGCCGGTTTTGGCGCAGGCTTAAGATTGTCCGCTTTCGACGGCGTAACGGCAGGCACCGCTTCGCTGTGCGCAGGTTTCGCTGGCGTATCCTCTTTCTTCTTCGTGCCATCGCCTGAATGCTTCGACGAGCCGCCGCCATTGCGGTGGTCGCTCGGCGTATCGACGTCGTAACTGCCTTTTTTCTTCTTACCGATACCAGGATCCGCAAGGGTATAGGAGATATTGTTACCCGCTTCTTTTTCGTCACGGGTGACAACGGACATCTCATCCTTGTTGGTGTTGATCTCGCCAGTCGTACCTTTGCTGGTGGTGCCCCCCACGGAAATGGTGGATTTCTGCGTTTCGTTACGGTGGATCTCATCGACCGTATCCACGTAGATGTTAGCCGATGGAATGCCGCCTTTTTTACCCGGCAAACCACCGATACCTACGCCGCCACCGCCGTACAGGCCGTCCTGCTCAACGGTATCTTGCAGGTCTTTGGCGTTGATATTGCCCGCAACGTTGACGTTACCGGTGCCATTATCAGAGACGATATTGGCCCCCGCCATGTTGAGGTCGCCGCCGGTTTTCACCTGCACGTCCCCCGTGGTGTGAATGCCGGACTGCTTCGCGGTGGTTGCCGAGTCATAAGCCTCTGAGCCGCCGCCGCCGTTAACGGCCCCGGTAGGCATCACGCCTTTCGTCGACACGGCTACACCGACGGATGCACCCCAGTTGGCACGCTCGTTGTCCGTGTGAACCGTATCCTGAAGGGAGTTCACGGTCATATCCCCTGCAACATCCACGTCCGCGGTATTGGCGTCAATGTTGGCACCGCTCATGGTCATGTCGCCGCCGGACTTAATTTTGACGTCGCCTGCCGTAATGGTGCTGTTGGTGTAGCTGGTGCTGTTGCCTGTTCCGGTCTCTTTGCTGCCGCTGTAGTCGACAGACGCGCCGCCGCTCACGCCGGAGAGATCCACGCCCACGCCAGCCGAGATGCCCGCCGAGTGCTCCTCGGTGGTGTTGCTGTAGCTGGATGTGGATTTCGCCGCATTCATGTTCACATCGCCGCCTGCGTTAATTTCAACGTTCTGGCCGCTAATGTCTGTTCCGTTCAACGTGGTGTCTTTTTTGGTGTTGATCGAAACGTTATTGGCGCTGATGTGGTTAATGTTTTCCGCCGTGGAGGTGGAGGTCGAGTGCGATTTAGACGAACTGCCGCCAATGGTAACGGAACCGCCAGCCAGATCGTTGAGCAGCAGGTTAGAGGCCTCGCCCAGCACTTCCGCAGCCGTTGTTCCGGCGTTGGCAGACTGGCCTTCGGTGCCTTTTTCAATCAGGTTACCGGCTTTATCAAAGGTATCTACAAGGGTGCTGTGGGCTTCACCCGTGATACCAAACGACGTCGCTTTATGGGATGAGGTGTTTTTCATCTCATCTTCATATTTCGTGGTCGCGACGTCCTCGGCGTTGATGGTCAGGGCATTGCCCGCGCTGAGATCCGCCCCACCAATGTCAGCGGTCTTACCGGCTTCAATCGTCCCGGACTGGCCAAAGTTGATTGCGGCATTGGTGTTCTTTTTGCTGTCGGTGACGGACGAGTCACTGGAGGTGCTCATGCCAAACGTGAAGCCAGCCGTATCATTCACCGGCGCACGGCCAGGCTTCTTGCCGATAGCGGAGGTGTCGGATTCTGATCCTGCGCTGACATAGTCGCCGGAGGTCGTTTCGGTGCTGCCGCCGTCCATGGTGCCGTAGCTGGTGTTAACCGACTGGCCGCCGCCGCTGACGCCCGCGCTGATGACAAACTCGCGTGACGAGCTGTGCTGTTCTTCGTGAGCAACGTCCTGGGACGTTTTGATCGTCACGTCATTTTCAGCGGTGATGCTGCCGGTCTGGGCGTTGTAGGTCCCCCCTTCCATCACCACGTCGTTTTTGGCCTCGATACTCATGTTGCCGCCAGCGGAAACATTCGCGCCAATGGCTTTGCCCGTGGTGGTTGAGGTATCAGACATCGTGTAGTTGAGCGCGCTTCTGACGTCGTTATCAATGATACGCGTGGCGTCAATTT
Source organism: Enterobacter cloacae complex sp. HYC080_NIDB (assembly GCF_056673325.1). Taxonomy (NCBI): domain Bacteria; kingdom Pseudomonadati; phylum Pseudomonadota; class Gammaproteobacteria; order Enterobacterales; family Enterobacteriaceae; genus Enterobacter; species Enterobacter cloacae complex sp. HYC080_NIDB. Next base: position 810,359 of record NZ_CP114212.1, read on the forward strand.
CATGCAGGTCATTGAAGGTGACGTCGCCGTCGGTGGCCTTCATGCTTACATCCTGACCCGCCGTAATATCCGACGCGTTGGAGGTGATTGATTTAGCCTCCATGTTAATGCTGCCGCCTGCGGTAACGCCGTCCTCAAAGGCGTGGATCACCTGCTTGCCGCTCTCATCGCGCCCTACGCTGGCCGTCATGGTGATGTCACCCTGAGCTGCGGACATGTTCACGTCGCCCTCAGCGTTAATCGCCGCGCCGTTGTTATTGATATTGCCGCTGGTGCTGGACATATTGATGTCGCCGCCCGCAGAGATACCCGCGCTCATGCCGTTGCTAACGTTGTTGATATCCCCATCAGAGACCAGCGTCATGTCGCCTTTGGATGAGATTGTACCGTTGGCGTTATTGATGCTGTTCGCGTCGACGTTCATATCGCCACCGGCATGAACGGTCGCGGTGCCGCCGTTAACGTCTCCGCTCTCCATCTGACGAAGCGTTTCAGGGCACAGGTACACGACCGGGACCATCACGTCCACGCCGTTCACCGTCTGATTGACGAACCAGACGATATCGGCGTCCAGTCCGTTGCGCTGCTCCTCGGTCAGGGATTGACCAACAACCAGCCCCAGCTCGCTGTCCTGTGCTGCCAAGCCTGCATTATCCATCAGGGCCTGCACCAGCGCGTCGCCTTCCAGACCATCACGGATCGAAAAGAAACTGCCCACCGAGCTGTTGATCTCACGGCGGATCAATTCTGAGGTGAAGTAGTTATCACCAATAACGTTAACCGGCTTCTGCGGGTCATAGCCCACCTGATCGAAGAAGTAATCCGATCCTGTGTAAGCGCTCTGATCGATCATTGACGGACGCGTTTCAAAGATCGGAACGATATTGTTGGCTGGCCCCGGATAAGCCGTGCCATTTTTTTCCGCTTCGGCGGTTTTCTTAAAGTCGGTTGAGACTTCAAACATGCCCGGAATGGAGACCATATCCTTGATGGTTGGCATCGGGCTAATGCCCATCGCCAGCTCGTCAATTTTCTTGGTATTTACCTGGACATCGTAACCGGCAATGACCGTATCCACGGTGTATTCACCCACGTCGATATCGCTTACGTCGCTGTGGCTGTTAATCACCCCAGCGTCCGCAATACCGTTATCCAGCGTGCCGCCGTTATGCGTAAAGTTACCGCCCGCGGTGATCTCGCCTTTTTCAGAAGGAACGAAGTAGGTTTTATTGTTTTTTAATGCCTCATTATTGGAGGCTGTTACGCTCGCCCAGATACCGCACATTGTACCGTAGTCGGTGGTTTGCCAGGTTTCACCGAAGATGTCGGACATCATTTTGTTGAAAAGCGTGGACTCGTTGCCGGTCATCACGACGGCGTTGTACCAGAGCGCTTTTTCAGGGTCATCACGGCTTTGTTGAATAAATCGAACTTTTGCTGAGTTGAAGGATCAGATCACGCATCTTCCCGACAACGCAGACCGTTCCGTGGCAAAGCAAAAGTTCAAAATCACCAACTGGCCCACCTACAATAAAGCCCTCATCAACCGTGGCTCCATAACTTTCTGGCTGGATGATGAAGCTATTCAGGCCTGGTATGAGTCAGCAACACCTTCTTCACGAGGCAGACCTCAGCGCTATTCTGACCTTGCCATCACGACTGTGCTGGTCATTAAACGCGTATTCAGGCTGACCCTGCGCGCTGCGCAGGGCTTTATTGATTCCATTTTTTCTCTGATGAACGTTCCGCTACGCTGCCCGGATTACAGCTGTGTCAGCAGGCGGGCAAAGTCGGTTAATGTCAGTTTCAAAACGCCCACCCGGGGTGAAATCGCACACCTGGTAATTGATTCCACCGGGCTGAAGGTCTTCGGTGAAGGCGAGTGGAAAGTCAAAAAGCATGGCCAGGAACGCCGCCGTATCTGGCGTAAGCTGCATCTCGCCGTTGACAGTAAAACACATGAAATCATCTGCGCTGACCTGTCGCTGAACAACGTTACGGACTCAGAGGCCTTCCCCGGGTTAATCCGGCAAACCCACCGGAAAATCAGGTCAGCCGCCGCCGATGGCGCTTACGATACCCGGCTATGTCACGATGAACTGCGGCGTAAGAAAATCAGCGCGCTTATCCCTCCCCGAAAAGGTGCGGGTTACTGGCCCGGTGAATATGCAGACCGTAACCGTGCAGTGGCTAATCAGCGAATGACCGGGAGTAATGCGCGGTGGAAATGGACAACAGATTACAACCGTCGCTCGATAGCGGAAACGGCGATGTACCGGGTAAAACAGCTGTTCGGGGGTTCACTGACACTGCGTGACTACGATGGTCAGGTTGCAGAGGCTATGGCCCTGGTACGAGCGCTGAACAAAATGACGAAAGCAGGTATGCCTGAAAGCGTGCGTATTGCCTGAAAACACAACCCGCTACGGGGGAGACTTACCCGAAATCTGATTTATTCAACAAAGCCATTCGGATTTGTAATAGCTGGTATCAAACCCCCAATAGCCCAGCGGCACGCTGTAGCTAAATGACCAGGAGTCCTGTTTATCATTATTATTTTTCAGATCGTTCCACGAGTAATACGCATTAAAAATGTCGTTTAATCCGGCAATATTTTTTGCCGTCAGGCTGCCGTAATATTGCTGCCAGCCTTCTGATTTGCTCCCGGAGTTATTTAACCCCGCCGCCGCGTCAATCGGAAATGAGGGCTGATGAATCAGGTTAAGATCGGAATAGCCATTAATGATTGAGGGTTCAACGCTAATATTATCCCTCTCCGAGACCCGCATCAGGTTCTCAACCATCTGGTCGACATCCTGCATATTGAGGATCTTGTCTTTGGCAAACGGGTAGGCGGTAAAAAGACGCGTGCTATCACGCAGGCCCGGTGTCTGGCCGTTCACCTTAAAATCGTTAATCTTTCCCCACAGCACGCGAAGCTTAAGCGTACCGCTCTTGATGTTGCCGGGGTCGATACTGATAAGAGTGGTGGCATAGCCACGGGAAATATAAAAATCCGTTAACTCTTTCACTAAGGTGAAAATGTCAGATTTACCAAGATCCTTACCCAGATAGCGCTGGACGATCTCCTCGCGCTGCGGCGATCCGTCGAACAGATGATCGTCGAGGATCTCGATCCGGGTTACGTTGAACTTCCACGATGAATTTGCCGGCAGGCCGGTCTCCGCGTCTTCGCCGCGAATTGCGCGCTGCTGTTGCAGCAACGCTTCCGTTCTTTTCGCCTCTTCAATCAGATACTGGTTACTCTGCCGCTCCAGGCGGTCAAGTTCCTGCTTGTTCTGAACTGAGGGCAGTATGGCGGCATGGGCCACCTGTAATAAAGGCAGTAAAAACAGGACGTTTTTGATTTTAAAATGACAACGCATCACTCTCTCCCTGAGCGTTATTTAATGACAACGGTGTATTGAACGGCGCCGACAACTTTGCCGGGGGTGAGGGCCGTCTTACGATCGACCCCGCCGCCAACATAGATTTGTGCCTGATAGTTTTTGGTGAGCGTGGAGGCGGTATAGACCTTCTCCTTACCCAGCGTGATCGCGGTTGAGTTCTTCTCAAAAAGGCGAATACTGAAATTGCTTGCATAGCCATCGCCGCTTTCAACGCCGATCACACCGGTCAACGCGCCTAAAGGGGTGTTAATTAAGGAGTTGAAAGTGATGCCAATTTGTTCCGTAGAAGGGCAGCCCACGGTGATGCTGAAGTCTTTTTTAACACCCTGAAAAGTATCGTCGTTTTGAAAATCGGCGATGTTATAGGTGCCTAAATCGACGTTTGTTGCCGAGGGGTAAATGGAGCACGAGGCGGTAACCACCTTAATGGCAACACCAAAGTTGATGGCCATAATCGGCAGTTTTTCGCTTTCATCGGCGGACGGGATCACCAGTGCCTCCGCCACCTTACCCGCTGGAATAAAGTATTCCCCTTCAGGCATCGAGCCGGTCTGGACCATTTCCACCAGAACCGTACTGTTTTTCACTCCACAACCGGTGGAGCACGTGGTCGGCGAACCCGAGTTACCCGGCAGCCATGAAGATTCGGTCTGCGTGGGCCATCGCATGCGAATGCCTATCCCCGGGATTTCGGTGTTATAGACATGATCAATCTGCGACCGGATATAGCTTCGCGAATAGCTTGAATGCCATGAAGATTGGGTGGACGCGTCGCAGGTGTAGCTGACGTCCGGCACCTGATAGGTTTTGCTCCATAAAACCTTGCCGACTTCACGCTGCTTTATGACGTTAAGCGTGATGTCGTCCATGATATTCAGCGTCGCCAACGGGGACGTGAGGGTGCACAACGCCGCATAGGCGTTGTTGCACGTTAAAGAGATAAACGCCGTGGATAAAAGAATCAGCGCAGCCGTAAAAATCCGTTTCATGGTGTTGCCCCGTTATTGATGCAGGTAATTTCAATAGCCTTAAACGCTTCTTCCTCGGTTGGTCGGTCCTCAGTGCCTTGCTTCACATAACGCGCACCGCACTGCGCGGGCTTTTTATTTTTCTTCCACTGGAGGGTAAAGACGTTTTGGCCTTCCTTAAGCGCCACCATCGCCACGCCGTTTTGACCGACCATGCCGATCGCGTTGTGCGATTCGTCCAGTACCGACGCACCAAATGGGATCACTTCGCCGGAAGGCTGCATAAAGCGCACAAAGCTCTGGCGATTGGCCTGGGTGTCCATTTTGATCAGCACTGCCGCGCCGGAGGTTGGCACGATGGTTCGGCGGGTGTCGTCGACCTCGACGGTATACGCGGTGCCTTTCGGGTCGGCGTACACCTCGTTGTACTTGTAAGGCACCAGATACCCGACAATGCCGTAGCCGTTGTCTTTGATGACGGCCTGGGAATCCGGGTAGATGCGGGAGCCTTCTGCGCCTTTTGCTTCCACGATGCCAATGGTGTCTGCGAGGGTCGGCACAAAGTTGATGCCGCCTTCATGCACCACCACGCCGCCGTTCAGGTTGACCCCTCCCATAAAGGAGTCCCGGGACTGGCTGTAGGTCATCCCGCCCGAGGCGCTCTCGCCCGTGTAGGAGAGGTTCATGCCGAAGTTAGTTTCCGGTGTGTTGGACTGGCTGAAATAGCCGCCAAAGCCAAACTGTGAGCGTTCCCCGGCGGAGCCGTTCAGCGAGGTACGGAAGTTGGCTTCTTCGCTGTTATAGCTAAAGTTGGCCCCCAGGCGAGCCTGCTTCTCGTAGTGGTGGCCAAGCGGCATGCTCACGTTCAGGTAGAGCGTATCTTCGTGGTCGCCATCGTCGTTATTGGTGCGGCCAAGGGAGATCCCCCAGGTCGTGATGCCAAACTGGTTGTTGTAGCCCAGCACGAAGTTCGACTTTTCATTCCGGCCCTGCTCGTTATTCCAGACGTTGCCCACAAACCCGCTGACGTAGAAGCTTCCCCAACCGGCGGGAAGCGTCTGGTTGATGTTGGCTTCCAGTCGCTCGCGATAGCGTTCCGGGAGAAAGTCTTCTTCATCGGCTTCAATCGAGCGCTTCAGGCTGACCGCGTCGCTCAGGGAGTAGAAATTCGCGCTGGAGTAGCGATAGCCAATCAGGCTGAAGTTCGTCCCGGTTGTCGGGAGGGTCTTCGCCAGGCTAATGCGCAGGCTCATATTGCAGAACGTGCCGCAGCCTGCGGTGTCCGGCTGCCCCTCGAAGCGGGTGAAAGAGCGCGTCACGTCTACGCCTAATGCGCCCAGACGGGTGTTAATCGCAAAACCGGTCATCAGCGCCGCATAATCACCTTCGAACGCGCTCTGTCCGCCAACGTAGCCGGTAAAGTTATTGAATAAGCCGTACTGAAACGTGCCCTCAACCGCTTTCGGATCCTCTTTCAGCCAGGTATCGCGGATTTCACCCGCAGCCACAGAGTAGCGGGAGTAACCTTCGCGCAGCAGCTGCGGCACGCTGGAGTAGGGGACCACGAAGTAGGACTCTTTGCCGTTTGTCTCTTTTACGGTGACCTCAAGATCGCCGTTATAGCCGGTCGCATAGAGATCGCTGATGGCGAACTCCCCAGGCGGCACCACTTTTTCATACAGGGTGTTGCCAGCCTGCTTGATGGTCACCGTGGCGTTGCTGTTGGCGATGCCGCGCACCACCGGGGCATAGTTGCGTACCGAGTCGGGAAGCATGCGATCGTCCGTGGCGAGACGAACGCCACGCAGGGCGGTAGTGTCAAAAAAATCACCGGTGGTGTTCAGATCGCCCAGCACTATCTGCGATTGCAGCGGCGCAATGGCCCGCTCTGCATAGGCCTGGATATGCTGTACGCCGGTATTTTCCGTGTCGCTGCCGGAGCTCAGGCTGTCGTAGGTCGTAAAACGCCATGCCCCCAGTGCGAGGGTGTTGTGCAAATTGCTGTAGAGATAGGTCGCGTTGTCCTGAGCGGGGCGATAACGTGAACTGGTGGCGCTAAGGGTATAGGAGGACATCAGCGCCGGTACGCCGTTATCCCATAACTCCGGGCTTACGTAACCCGCAGGCGTATTCAGCAGCATTGCCTGAGGAATCGTGACATCCAGCTGTTCTTCTACCGCATTATAATTAACCGTCGCGCCTTTAATCAGCTCAGGGAGAATAATGCAGGTATTCTGCTTCCAGTCGGGGGGAAGTTTTGATGTGTCGACGTCAAAGCGGACGACCATTTCGGGCGTCATGCAGGCGTTGAATCCCTGCTCATTATTTGCAGCCACAAAGGTAACGGTCCAGGTATTAACCGGCTTGAGGTTGCTGTAAACCTCAAGCGTATATTTCCCCGGCAGTATTTTTTCAACGCCGTCAAATTGTGTCAGATCGATTCCGCTATCGTAATACTTCATAAACCCACGAGAAAATGTCATCGGCTTACTGGTATCACTGGCATATACTGCGAGTGGCGCAATGGTCACCGAAATGACAAAGCCACTAATCACCCGCAGAATGTTAGTTTTCTTGTAAAACATCGACATATCACCGTCCTGGTCAATATGATTACTAATCAGAAGTTATACGTGCGCTTAATATAGGCACCCAGATCGGTAATATAATTGTATTGGAATGTCCCTTTCCCCTGCACGGCATTAACCTGCGGGAAGTGATATACCAGCGTGCTATATGGCGCGATCATCTCGCCATCAATCATGACATCTTTACCCTGAGTATCTCGGAGCCAGACATTTGTCATGCTTACATGGAAAGGCGAATTATTTGTTCCAACGACGTCATAACCGTTGGCTGCTTTTTTCAATTGCCAGGTTAATTCATCCGCCGCTTTCATCGGATTACCTTTCAGACCAACCGGGCGATAGAAAAATTTAATCAGCGTTCTGAACGCCATCTTTAGCTGATTTTTATCTACGTCGTCCGCCATTTCAGGCGGAATATCCAGGACATTGAGCCACAGAACCGTTTCACGATCTTTTGGATATTTCGCGGCGGCGCCTTCCGTCTGGAATATGCGGAAAACTTTCCCCTTTTGGCCGTTAATTCTGGCCGCCGGTGGGGTGATAAAGAAAGGCAAATCTTCTTTGGCGATGCCGTCACTCTTATCGGTGCTGGAAAGCCACACCTGAACCAGTTCAGGCGCTTTGCTGACGTTATTAATACGAATCGTTTGTTCTTTCTCCCCGGCGTTGAATGCCACGCGGGTCGTCATAATTTGAATCGTTGCACTGGCCGCAAAGGAAAAGGCCAGCGTCATCATGAATACAGAAGATATAACAAGTTTTTTTAACATCTGGCCTAATCCTTTAGGTGATACTCTTAGCGGATAAACCCGCGGGGCGCGCGATTACTGATATTTAATGGAGTACACAACGTCGGTTGAGACTTGACCGGCAGTAGATGCACCACCCGTCGCCACATATTGTGCCCAGTAATCAAAGCGAGCCGTATTACCGGCAACCGTAACGGTTTTAGCGCTATCGTTTGCGGTATTCAGGTTCAGTTTTGCTTTTGAAGAATCCAGTAAACCAACCTGAACTTTCTCAGCTCCGCCTGACGCTTTAGCCACGGTATTTTTCAGGTTACCGGTGGTGGCATCGATATTGGTGCTTTGCGCCAGTTCGAAGAATACGCTGGCAACTTTGCCATTGGTGCAGTTTGCGCCGCTTAACGTAATGTGGAATGGGGTATCACCTGCGCGCTGTCCATCCGTTGCAAGCGCGGTTGTACTAATAGAAGGTAAATGAACGGTAAAGTCTGGGCTTTCAGATTCGCCCTGTGCGTCACCGCCGGTAATAGTACAGGTTGCGTCGCTAATAGTACCTTGAAAAGTAATCGTGCCATCTTCTGCTGCCGCGGCGGTACCGATGGTTGAAAGAACGGCCAGGATTGCCAGCTTAGATAACTTCTTCATAAAAATATCCATATCATTTCATTGGGGGGGCTATTGTATAGAGGTCATCTCCTCCACCGCTATCGGCCAGGCCTAAATATATTCCTAGTTTTAAAATGGTATATTTATTAAATTTATGAATTAAGTTTTGCTTCAAACTTTTAAACGCAAATAATGCGAAGAAATGGGGGGCTTAAGATAATATCAATTCTAAAAATGAATTTTATCGGTATGGTGAATAATTAGAGGCCGTAAAAGTCTGGCAACACAATTGATTTATGTTTTGAAAAGTGAGCTTGAATCTTCACGTTCCAGAGGCTAGCATTAGGCAAAAGCAGTAAGGACATCAATCCCTTCCTCGTCGGGTTTAACGACGCGGAGGGGATTTTTTTTCATCTGTATCTAATGCAACGACTTTTAAGAGGTCAGGACATGAGCACTTTAGGTCATCAGTACGACAACTCTCTGGTATCTAACGCGTTTGGTTTTTTACGCCTTCCGATGAACTTCCAGCCCTACGACAGCGATGCTGACTGGGTGATCACCGGTGTGCCGTTCGATATGGCAACCTCGGGTCGTGCCGGTGGACGTCATGGCCCGGCGGCGATCCGTCAGGTTTCCACCAACCTGGCCTGGGAGCACAACCGCTTCCCGTGGAACTTCGACATGCGCGAGCGCCTGAACGTGGTTGACTGCGGTGACCTCGTGTATGCCTTCGGCGACGCGCGTGAGATGAGCGAAAAGCTGCAGGCCCACGCCGAGAAACTGTTGGCAGCCGGTAAGCGTATGCTCTCCTTCGGTGGCGACCACTTTGTGACTCTGCCACTGCTGCGCGCCCACGCGAAACACTTTGGCAAAATGGCGCTGGTCCATTTCGATGCGCATACCGACACCTACGCGAACGGCTGCGAGTTTGACCACGGAACTATGTTCTACACTGCACCGAACGAAGGCCTGATCGATCCGAACCACTCCGTGCAGATCGGTATTCGTACTGAGTTCGACAAAGACAACGGCTTCACCGTGCTGGATGCCTGCCAGGTGAACGATCGCGGCGTGGATGACATCATCGCGCAGGTGAAGCAGATCGTCGGCGATATGCCAGTCTACCTGACCTTCGACATCGACTGCCTGGATCCTGCCTTTGCGCCAGGCACCGGTACGCCGGTGATCGGTGGCCTGACGTCCGACCGCGCCATCAAGCTGGTGCGTGGCCTGAAGGATCTGAACATCGTCGGGATGGACGTGGTGGAAGTGGCGCCAGCCTATGATCAGTCCGAAATCACGGCCCTGGCGGCAGCGACCCTGGCACTGGAAATGCTCTACATTCAGGCGGCGAAAAAAGGCGAATAAGCCTTAGGCGCTGATTGCTGCTGCGCGACGCATGCGCAGCAGCAACATTCCTCCGGCCAGAAGGGTGATCGCCTGCGACACGACCAGGACCGAAAAGCCAGAGCTGACCGACCCGACCGATTTCATCACCACCCCCATCAGCAGCGGAATAAACGCCGCACAGATATTCCCTATGCCATTAATGATCCCATACGCGCTACCCACCGCTTCCCGCGCGGCATGATGTTGGATCACCGCAGGGATCGCAGCTCCCTGAAGTCCCCAGAACGCATTGGCGGACAACATAAACATCCCCAGCCAGACAGGCTGATGGCTGAGCATCAGCGCGACCACGGACAGCGCCGTTAACGCGCCTCCCACCACAAACAGCAGCGGTGCCTGTTCCGGGCGCATTTTGTCGAGCAGCACGCCGCCCAAAAATTTCGATCCCAGGCTCAGCAGGAAGGGAATGGCTGCAAGCAGGCCCGTAGCATGCAGTGAGAAGTGATGTTCATCGCGCAGCCATGCGGGCAGCCAGGCGCTGCTCCCCCAGAGATAGCTCAGCGTGGCGATTTCAACCAACAGGATCCAGCCCAGCAGCGGCGTTTGCCAGGCAAGGGTGAAGGTCTGCACCCATCCCGGCTTTTTCATCTTCCCCCGGCTCTGGGGCGCAGGCAGAAAGCGCCAGATTAACCCGCCACCCAGCACAAGATTCATGACGGCCAACGCGTAGAACGATCCCGCCCAGCCCAGATGCGCCATCAGCCAGGTGATCAGTGGAAAGCCCACCGCCAGCCCGAGCGAGACGCCCAGCGCGGTCACCGCGTTGGGTTTGCCGATCTCTTCTGCGTCAAAGCGCTCGCTGATAAAGCGCGTTTTTAATGAAAAGAGCGGCCCCTCCGCAATCCCCAGAATCACGCGCGCAATGAGCATCCCCATCAGCGAGCCGAGCAAGGGCGAAATCGCACAGACCGCGGCCCAAATCGCAATGCTGCTTAATAATCCCTGCCGATAATGAAGTTTGCTTTCAATAACTGGCGTTAATAATAAAGCCGAAAAACCATAACCCAGCAGAAAGCAGGTCATGAGCATTCCTTGTAACATTCTGTTTTCATTTAACTGAAAATGTGTGGCAAATTCCGGGTGTAAAATCATTACCGAGATATTCACACGGTCGATGTAGGAAATAATGATGAGTAATAACAGTGCAATTGTACCTTGCCATCTTGCCGTCATGATGCCTGCCTTATGTCTGCGCGTGTGAATATTTTTTATCAGAGTGATTGTCACGGGTGTAAAATGGTTCACCTGTGAAACTCATTGTTTATTAAGAATAAAGTAAAAATAAGTTTCACAGGTGAAACACGATGACGTGCCACCTTTTTATTTTTAATGAGCAAAAAGAAAAGAAGTCAATATCTGTTTTTTGAAATTTTAGACTATCGAAAAATCGTATTCTTTCACGCGGCAATAATGAAAATTTCATATCGCTGCATTTTTTCGTGATCCTTTGCACACTTAGTTAATTAATTACCTCCTGGTTAACAAATTCGTCACATTCGCGCTTGACGAAACATTCATCGCTTTTATATTGACCGTATTAAATAAGAAACAGAGTTTCATATATGAAACAAAAGCCTGGAGGATCGTGATGAGCTGGATAGGCGTATGTGACGCAGAACAAGTACAGGAAGATTTCCCTTTTAGCGGCAACGTCGACGGTAAAGAGATCGGCGTTTATTTGATTGACGGTGAATATTACGCGCTGGAAGACGTATGCCCGCACGCATATGCCCTGCTGAGCAGGGCTTCGTCGAAGATGGCAAGGTGGAATGCCCGCTACACGAGGCGGTGTTCGACGTCAAAACCGGCCAGTGCCTGCATGGCCCCGGTGGTCGCAACCTTAACCGCTACCCGGTTCGGGTCTTTGAAAACCAAATCCAGATTACCTTCGTCGAGGAGAGCGTGGCATGAGCGACACCCTGAACTACAACCCGGCGCTGCCGGAAAGCCGCCAGTTTACTCCGCCTGCAGAAGGCGGTAACGGTGCCATTCATAAGCCAGGCGATTACCAGAACCTGATCTGGCAAACCCGCAGCCGTGAGCCGGAAAACTGGGAGATGAACCTGATCGCGACGCTGGAAGATCTCTTCGAGCAGGGCGTTGAAACCTTGCCGGAGCTGGTGAACGGGCTGAACGCGGTGCGCATGCACGACCAGCAGGGCGAGCCCTGGAGCGACGCCAGCTTCCAGGCATTCTTACAGGTTAACGGCTACTGAGGACAACGCGATGACGACTACCGTACAAAACTATCTGGATAAAGGTCTGCGCGGCCTCTGGTATCCGGTACTGGCGAGCTGGGAAGTGCAGTCCGCGCCGGTGGGGATTACCCGCCTGGGCGAGCAGATTGTGGTCTGGCGCAATAAAGACGGCCAGGTGCAGGCGCTGGAAGACCGCTGTCCGCACCGCGGCGCACGCCTGTCGATGGGCTGGAACCTTGGGGACCGTATTGCCTGCTGGTACCACGGCGTGGAAGTGGCGGGCAATGGCGAAGTGAAAGATGTGCCCGCCGTGGACAAATGCCCGCTGGTCGGCCAGCAGTGCGTGCGCAGCTATAACGTGCAGGAGGCGCACGGCGCCATTTTCCTGTGGTTCGGCGTCACTGCTGACCAGCAGCCGGACGAGCTGACTTTCCCGGATGAGCTCGCCGACACGGACAGTTTCAGCAACTTCCTCTGCACCGCCGCGTGGAAATGCAATTACCAGTACGCGCTGGAAAACGTCATGGACCCGATGCACGGCACCTATCTGCATTCGTCGTCACATTCGATGGCAGAAGGGGATCGCAAGGCCGACATGGTGCTTCAGCCGACCAAAACCGGCTTCATCTTCGAGAAAAAGGGGCAGAGCGGCGTCAATTTCGACTGGGTGGAATTGGGCAACAGCGGCACCTGCTGGATGCGTCTCTCCATTCCGTATAAGAAGCGTTTCGGACCGGGCGGCCACTTCTTTATCGTCGGCATGGTGGTGCCGGAAGATAACGACAACTGCCGCGTCTTCTTCTGGCGCATCCGCCGCGTGCAGGGCTGGCAGCGCGATATGTGGCGCTTTATGTACCGCAATCGTCTGGAAAAACTGCACTGGGAAGTGCTGGAGCAGGACCGCGTGGTGCTGGAAAGCCTGGCGCCAAATGCCCGTGACCATGAATACCTCTACCAGCACGACGTCGGGCTCTCGCGCCTGCGCCGCATGATGCAAAAGGCCGCGAAAGAACAGCTGGCGATGCGCGAAGCGCAGCAGGGAGCCGCCTGATGAACGGACTGCTGAGCGGGAAGCGCATCGTCGTGACCGGCGCCGCGCGCGGGCTGGGTTACCACTTTGCCAGCGCCTGCGCTGCGCAAGGTGCCTGCGTGGTGATGTGCGACATCCTCAAAGGCGAGCTGGCCGAAAGCGCCCACCGTCTGAACGAGCAAGGGTATGCAACCGAATCGCACGTTATCGATCTGGCCGATCCGCAGTCCATCGAGCAGGTATTCAGCGCCATTGGCAAGCTGGGGCAGATTGACGGCCTGGTGAACAACGCGGCAATGGCGACCGGCGTGGGCGGTAAAAACATGCTGGATTACGATCCGGATCTCTGGGATCGGGTGATGAGCGTGAACGTCAAGGGCACCTGGCTGGTGACGCGTGCCGCCGTGCCGCTGCTGCGCGAAGGGGCAGGGATTGTGAACGTGGCGTCAGATACCGCGCTGTGGGGCGCGCCGCGCCTGATGGCCTACGTGGCCAGTAAGGAGGCGGTGATTGCGATGACCCGCTCAATGGCGCGCGAGCTGGGAGAAAAACGCATTCGAATCAACGCTATCGCGCCGGGGCTGACCCGCGTCGAGGCCACCGAATATGTGCCCGCCGAACGCCATCAGCTCTACGAAAATGGCCGCGCGTTAACGGGCGCGCAGCAGCCGGAGGATGTCACCGGCAGCGTGGTCTGGCTCTTAAGCGATCTGTCGCGGTTTATCACCGGGCAGCTGATCCCGGTCAACGGCGGTTTTGTCTTTAACTAAGGTATGGCGATTATGGCAAACGATCAGGAAGTGAAGTATCTGGTGCCGGGGCTTGAACGCGGTTTGCAGCTGCTGTTGGCCTTCGGCGAGCAGCATCGCGAGCTGACCTTTGCCGAGCTACACCGGCTGGTGGATATGCCGAAGGCCACTGCCTACCGCGTGGTGCAGACGCTGGAGTATATGGGTTTTCTGGAGCGCAATGCGCGCACCAATACCTTCTCGCTGGGCATGAACGTGCTGCGCCTGGGCTTTGAGTACATCGCCTCGCTGGATGTGGCGCAGGTAGGCCAGCCGGTGATCGAGCAGCTTCGCGATGTCAGCCAGTGCAGCAGCCATCTGGCGATCCGCGACGGACGCGACATTATTTACATTGCCCGCGTCAGCGCCGCCGGGTCGCGTATCAATCAGGTCAGCATTGGCACCCGTCTGCCGGTGCACTGTACCTCGCTTGGACGCATGTTATTGACCGATATTTCCCGCGCCGATTTTGAACAGCTGTTCCCGCACGAGCGGCTGCCGGGCAACACGCCGGGGCAGCTTCACGACCGCGAAGCCCTGTGGCAGATGGTGCAGCAGGACAAAGCCCGCGGATATGTGATTGGCGAGTCTTTCTTCCGCCACGGCATCTCTTCCATCGTCTATCCGGTGTATGACCGAAGCCAGCGCGTGGCGGCGGTGGTCAGCATTCTGGTGCCGTCGGAGGAGATCCCGCAGACCGACCGCGAGCGGCTCCAGAACGAGGTTCGCCTCGCGGCAGATAAAATTTCTGGCTTCTTAGGGTACCTGTCACAGGCCAGTTAAATCAGTGAGTTAACGTCAGGCGCTTCAGTGCGTCGGGCATGTTTTACGCCCAATTTGGGCCAGATGAGGCAACGAACGATGAGTGTAACCGGAATTGAAAAGCTGGAATTTGGCGTGGAAGACCTGACGCACTGCGCCAAATTTATGCGTGATTTTGGCCTGACGGGCGATGCCAGCGGCCAACGTTTTACCACCCTGAGCGGCGCGCGCGTGGAGCTTAATCCGATCGACAGCCCCGACCTGCCGCCAGCCTTTGAAGCGGGCAACACCCTGCGCCGCATGGCCTGGGCGGTGGCCACCCCGGCAGACCTCGATGCGCTGCGCCCGAAGCTTGCCGGGCAGCCTGGCTTTCGTGAAGTGGGTGACGTCCTGGAGTGCCGCGATCCGAACGGCATGACGCTGCGCGTGCAGGTCAGCCAGCAGACCGACGTGGAGCTGAACGTTGAGCCGATTAACCAGTGGGGAGACGCTCGCCGAATCGACACCCCCAGCCCGGTCTACGATCGCGCCCAGCCGATTAACGTCGGGCACGTGGTGTTTTTCGTTGAGGAGCTGGCCGCGGTGGAGACATTTTATCGCGAGGTGCTCGGCTTCCAGGTCTCTGACCGCTACATCAACCGCGCCGTATTCCTGCGCTGCGGCGTGCGCGGCGGCCATCACAACCTGTTCCTGCTGCAATTACCGAACCGTAAGCGCGGGCTAAACCACGTTGCGTTTACGGTGCGCGACATCCACGAGGTGATCGGCGGCGGTATCGCGATGAATAAAAACGCCTGGAGCACGTTTATTGGGCCGGGCCGTCATCCGGTGTCGTCGGCCTATTTCTGGTACGTCAACAGCCCGACCGGCGGCGCGTTTGAGTATTACACCAATGATGACTACCTGACTGAAAACTGGCAGCCGCGCGAGCTGGAGCATTCGCTGGTCTCCTTCACCGAATGGGCGGTGGAAGGCGGCATCGACCACGACACGCGCCGTCAGCAGAAAAAGCCGGAGGCGGTATGACGTCGCGCATTGTCATTATCGGCGGCGGTCAGGCGGGCGGCTGGGCGGCAAAAACCCTCCGCGACGAGGGCTTCGAGGGCGAGATTTGCGTGGTGGCGGAAGAAGCGTGGGATTTCTACGAACGTCCGCCGCTGTCGAAGGCGTCTCTGCTGGAGCCTGACGCGGCGCTCCCGCGGCTGTTTTCCGAAGAGGCACAGCTGGCGCTGGATCTGACCTGGTACCGCCCACTGCGTGCGGAGCAGATCGACCGTCAGACAAAAACGGTGTGTTTAAGCAACGGTACGCGTCTTAGTTACAACATTCTTTTGATTGCCACCGGAGGGCGGGCGCGTCTGCCGGGCGAGGCGTGGGCGGCGCATCCGCAGGTCTATACCCTGCGCCACTGGCAGGACGCGCAGCGTCTTAAGGGGCGCCTGGCGCAGAGTAAAACCCTGGCGATAGTGGGCGGCGGCTGGATCGGCCTTGAGATCGCCGCCTCCGCGCGCAAAAACGGCGTGGCGGTCACGCTGTTCGAGCAGCAGCCCGCGCTGTGCATGCGGTCGGTGAGTGGAGAAGTATCGCAACGCTTAGCGGCCATCCATCGCGAACAGGGCGTCGACATCCGTACCGGCTGCGGTGCGCTGGAGCTGGAGGACGACAATGGCCTGCCGGTTATTCACTGTGATGGCCAGCGCGAAACCTTTGATGCGGTGGTGGTCGGGATCGGCGTCGATCTCAATCTGGAACTGGCGCGCGATGCGGGGCTTCATACCGGGCGCGGGATCGTGGTGGATGCTCAGGGGCGTACCTCGGATCCGTTCATCTTTGCGGCTGGCGATGTGGCTCAGCATCACCACTACGGCTTGTGCATTCAGTCGTGGGCATTTGCCCAGAATCAGGCGGTGGCGACGGCGAAAGCGATGCTCAACCCCGATGCGCCAGGCTACGACGACGCGCCGTGGCTGTGGTCGGATCAATACCAGCACAATATTCAGATCCTCGGCATTCCGCATCCGGGCAGCAACACGATAGCGCGTGAAGATTCGCTCTTTTTCTCGCTGGATGAAAACGGACGACTGACGCAGCTGGTGGCGTTTAACGATGCGCGCACCGTCAAGCTGGCGAAACGTTGGATGGCGGCAGGGCGGGATTTATCGGACGTACCGCTCGCCGACCCGACTTTTTCACTGATGTCATTGCGATAGCTAACCCGCACCCGTAGGGGGAGAGATGACCACATTAGAGACCAACACCGCGCCCGTTGAGGCAGGCGGTGAGGGAACCCGCACGCCTGAAAAAGCAGTGCGCTGGGCTATCCCGCTGTCGCTGCTGGCCTGCGTGCTGCTGGCGTTTTTCGACAAAATCAGTATTGCGGCGCTGTTTTCTGACAGCCATTTCCAGCAGGCGATGGGGATCGATTTCGACACCACGCGCCTCGGCATTCTGATGAGCGCCTTTCTGCTGAGCTACGGTTTTTCGTCAGTCTTTCTCAGCGGGCTGGGAGATAAAATCGCGCCGCTGCGCCTGCTGACCGGGATGATGGCGATCTGGTGCGTGCTGATGGTGGCGATGGGCTTTACCCACAACTATACGCTGATGATCGTGCTGCGCATTCTGCTGGGGGTGGCGGAGGGGCCGCTGTTCCCGCTGGCCTTCGCCATTGTGCGTCACAACTTCCCGCAGCATCTGCAGGCGCGCGCCACCATGCTGTGGCTGCTTGGCACGCCGGTGGGCGCGGCGATTGGTTTTCCGCTCTCCCTCTGGCTGCTGAACACCTTCGGCTGGCAGAGCACCTTCTTCGTGATGGCGATGCTTACCGTGCCGGTATTGATTTTCGTGCGCGTCGGTCTGCGTGGTATCCGCCTGGAGGCGAAACCTGGCACCACGCAGGCGTCTCAGGATGAGCGGCGTGCCGCGCGGCGCGAGCTGTTCGTCAGCCCGCACTTCTGGATCATCTGCATCTTTAACATCGCCTTCCTGACCTACCTGTGGGGCATCAATGGCTGGCTGCCGGGCTACCTGATCAAAAGCAAAGGCATTCACCTGGAGCATGCGGGCTGGCTGTCCTCGATGCCGTTCATCGCCATGCTGGCCGGCGAAGTGATTGGCGCGTGGCTCTCTGACCGGGTCGATAAGCGTGCGGCAGCCTGCTTTATCTCCATGGCGGGCGCGGCTGTCGGGCTGGCGGCGGTCATGCACCTCGACACCCCGCTGACTATCATCGCCGCGATGAGCTTCAGCACCTTTATGTGGGGCACTGGCGCACCCAACATTTTTGCCCTGCTGGCGAAGGCCACTCATCCACGGGTGAGCGCGACGGCGGGCGGCATTTTCAACGGGCTGGGAAACTTCGCGGGCGCACTGTCGCCAGCGGTGATGGGGGCGCTTATCGCCTTCACCCACAGCATGGATTCCGGGCTGATTTTTCTGGCGGTGATGGCGGCGGTGGGCTGCGTCCTGTTACTGCCGCTGCTGAGACGTTACTGAGGAGAGTGTCATGACTGATTCAACCGTAACCCATAAATCAGGCATCAAACCTGAGCACCTGACGATGGAAGAGTGGGTCGAGTCGCGCATCGCGCGCTTTGAAGGCCGTAAGTACGACTGGAACGCGCTGAAGTTCCAGGCCGACTATGACCCGAAATATCGCCGGGCGCAGATGCGCTACATCGGCACCGGCGCAACGGGCGTGGCGAACGACACCAACACCGTGCAGGCGGACCATTTCACCTTCTCCACCATGGTGCTGCCGTCGAAGTGTGAAGGGCCGCTGCACCTGCATGACGACGTGGAAGAGGTGTTCTTCATGCTTAAAGGGCAAATCACGCTGATGATCCAGGACGGCGAACACTACACCGAAACCGTGCTGCGCGAGCGTGACCTGATCTCCGTCCCGCCGGGTATCTATCGCGGCCTGTTTAACCACGGGGAAGAAGAGGCGCTGATGTGCGTCATGCTGGGGACCAATAAGCCGGAAATCCCGACCTATCCCGCCGATCATCCGCTTTCAAAAGTGAAGCGGAACTAAGGGGGCATGATGACGGGTTTTCGTGAACAGGGAAGCGGCATTCCGCTGATGCTGCTGCATGGGATCAGCTCGGGGGCTGCCTCCTGGCATAAGCAGATGGCGCTGAAGGGTTTTCGCGTGCTGGCGTGGGACATGCCCGGTTATGGCGAAAGCCCGATGCTGACCGTAGAACGGGCGAGTGCGGGAGATTACGCCGATGCACTGGCGGCAATGCTTGACCGCGCGGGCGTCTGGCAGGCGGTACTGGTCGGCCATTCTCTCGGGGCTCTGGTCGCCAGCGCCTTTGCGGCGAAGTTTCCCGACCGGGTGCGGCATCTGGTGCTGGCAGATGCCGCGCAGGGCTACGGTCAGGCCGCACCGGAGCAACGCGAGCAGGTCTGGCGCAGCCGCGAGCAGCAGATGGCGCTGGGCGGTGAAATCCTTGCCCAGACCCGCGCGGCGAAGCTGTTGCGCCCCGGCGCCCGCGGGGAAGATATCGCCACCGTCGCGTCGGGCATGCGCAAGCTGCGTCCTGAGGGCTACCTTGCCGCCGCGTGGATGCTGGCACACGACGATATTCACGGCTGGCTTAAACGTTACTCCGGCACGTTTGAGGTCTGGTGCGGCGAGCAGGATGCGATCACGCAGCCCGAGCTGGTGCAGGGGCTGGCACTGCGCTACGGCATGCCGTTTACCGCCATTCCCCAGGCCGGGCACGCCAGCTATCTCGATAACGCGGCGTTTTTTAACCAACAGCTTTTACGCATTAACGAAGAGGTGCGCGATGAATGCACAAATTGACGGGCGCGTAGCGGTAGTCACCGGCGGTTCTTCTGGCATTGGCTTTGAAACGCTGCGCCTGCTGCTGGGCGAGGGGACAAAAGTGGCTTTCTGCGGCCGAGACCCGGACCGGCTCGCCAGCGCCCACGCGACGCTGCAAAACGAATACCCCGACGGCGAGATTTTCTCCTACCGCTGCGACGTGCTAAACGCTGCCGAAGTCCAGGGCTTTGCGGATGCCGTTCAGGCCCGCTTTGGCGCGGCGGACATGCTGATTAACAACGCCGGGCAGGGCTATGTGGCGCATTTCAGCGATACCCCGCGCGAAGCGTGGCTGCACGAAGCCGAACTGAAATTGTTCGGGGTGATCAACCCGGTGCAGGCGTTTCAGCCTCTGCTGGAGCGGTCCGATATCGCCTCCATTACCTGCGTGAACTCTCTGCTGGCGCTGCAGCCGGAGGAGCACATGATCGCCACTTCTGCCGCCCGTGCTGCGCTGCTGAATATGACGCTGACGCTCTCAAAAGAGCTGGTGGGTAAAGGTATCCGCGTGAATTCCATTTTGCTCGGCATGGTGGAGTCCGGGCAGTGGCAGCGCCGCTTTGAGAGCCGGACGGACAAAAGTCAGAGCTGGCCGGAGTGGACGGCGGATATCGCGCGTAAACGTGGCATCCCGATGGCGCGTCTCGGCAAGCCGCAGGAGCCCGCGCAGGCGCTGCTGTTCCTCGCCTCGCCGCTGGCGTCATTCACCACCGGCGCCGCGCTGGACGTTTCCGGCGGCTTCTGCCGCCACCTGTAAGGAAACATTATGAAAAAGATCATGTTAATTGGTTTTGGCGCCATGGCGCAGGCGGTGATTGAGCGTTTACCCGTGGGCGTGGCTATCGGCTGGATCGTGGCGCGTGAATCTCATCATGCGGCGATTCACACACAGTTTGGTGATGCAGTGATGGCGCTCGGTACGCCGGTGGCGTGCGCTGACACGCCCGATCTGGTGCTGGAGTGCGCCAGCCAGCAGGCGGTGGCGCAGTACGGTGAGGACATACTGCGTCGCGGCTGGCATCTGGCGGTGATCTCCACCGGCGCGCTGGCGGACAGCGCGCTGGAGCAGCGTTTGCTCAGTGCTGGCGGCAAGCTGACGTTGCTCTCCGGCGCGGTTGCCGGTATCGACGGGCTTGCGGCGGCGAAAGAGGGCGGGCTGGAACGCGTGACCTATCAGTCGCGCAAAAGCCCGGCCAGCTGGCGCGGCAGTTATGCTGAGCAGCTTATCGACCTTAACGCGGTGTCTGAGGCGAGCGTTTTCTTTGAAGGCAGCGCCCGCGAGGCGGCGCGCCTGTTCCCGGCGAACGCCAACGTGGCGGCGACGGTGGCGCTCGGTGGCGTCGGGATGGACGAGACGCGCGTGCAGCTGATGGTCGACCCGGCAACGAAGCGCAATACCCACACGCTGCATGTCGAAGGCGTGTTCGGCGAGTTCCATCTTGAGCTGAGCGGGCTGCCGCTGGCGTCTAACCCTAAAACCTCCACTCTTGCAGCACTGAGCGCGGTACGCGCCTGCCGCGAGCTGGCCCTGAGCTGAGGAGCGACGATGGACGATCTGAAGATTTTTATCGGCGGCCACTGGCGACATGGTGGAGGCAACCCGATGCAGAGCCATTTCCCGGCAGACGGGTCGATCAATGCGACGCTGAATGCGGCAAGTCTCGACGATCTGAATGACGCAATCGAGGCCGGCGAGCGGGCGTGGCGCGATCCCGCGTGGCGCAGCAGCCTGCCGCACATGCGCGCGAGGATTCTGCATAAGGTCGCGGATCTGATTGAATCCCGCGTCGAGGAACTGGCGAAAATGCAGAGCCGCGATAACGGCAAGCCGCTCGCGGAGGCGCGTGGGCTGGTGATGAGTGCGGCAGGGACGGCGCGCTACTTTGCCTCTGCCTGCGAGCTGCTGGAAGGGGAACTCCCGACGCCACGCCAGCCGGATCTGCTGACCCTGAGCCGCTATGAACCGCTCGGCGTGGTGGCTGCCATCACGCCATGGAACTCGCCGATTGCCAGCGAAATGCAAAAGGTTGCCCCGGCGATTGCCGCCGGAAATGCGGTGATCCTCAAACCTGCCGAGGCCACGCCGCTGATGGCACTGGAGCTGGCGCGTATTTTTGAACAGGCCGGGCTGCCCGCCGGGCTGCTGAGCGTGCTACCCGGTAAAGGCTCGGTGATTGGCGATGCGCTGGCGCGTCACCCTAAGGTGCGCAAAATCTCCTTTACCGGTGGCACCACTACGGGCCGCTATCTTGCACACGTGGCGGCGGAAAAGCTGATCCCGGCATCGCTGGAGCTGGGCGGAAAATCACCGACCATCGTGCTGGAAGACGCAGACATCGAGCAGGCCGCGCGCGGCATCTGCTACGGCATTTTTAGCTCGGCAGGGCAGGCGTGCATTGCCGGTTCACGGCTGTTTATCCACGAGAGCATTTACGCGCCGCTGATGTCGCGGCTGCTTGAGCTCACGCGCGGGCTGCGCGTCGGACATCCGTTTACCGACGGCACCCATGTCGGGCCGCTGATTAACCCTAAACATCGTCAGAGCGTGCAGGATTACGTCGAGCTGGCGAAGCGCGAAGGGGGCCGCGTGCTGTGCGGCGGGGAGATCCCGGCCGATCCTGAGCTGGCAAACGGCAGTTTCTTCCTGCCCACCCTCATCGAAGGGCTGAGCAACAGCGCCCGCGCGTGTCAGGAGGAGATCTTCGGCCCGGTACTGGTGGCGATGCCGTTTCGCGACGAGGCCACGCTTATCCGCGAGGCCAACGACTCGGTGTACGGCCTGGCGGCGGGGATCTGGACGCGCGATGCCGGGCGCGCGCTGCGCCTGAGCGAACAGCTTGAGGCGGGCACGGTGTGGATCAACACCTACAAAGTCTTTGCGATTTCAACCCCGTTCGGGGGCTTTAAAGAGAGCGGTCTGGGCCGCGAAAAGGGCATTCAGGGGCTGAAAGCCTGGATGCAGCAAAAGAGCATTTATCTGGCGACGGGTAACAGCGTCAACCACTGGTGCGACTGAGAAAGGGTGAGCAATGAGCGAAATGATAACCGTCGGCGACGCCATCGCCAGAACGCTGGAGCAGTATCAGGTTGAGGCCATCTACGGCGTCATCTCCATTCACAACCTGCCAATCGCGGATGCAGTCGGGCAGCGCGGCAACATTCGCTTCGTGCCCGCGCGCGGTGAAGCGGGATCCGTGACCATGGCCGACGCCCACGGACGTTTTTCCGGTCTCGGCGTGGCGCTGACCAGCACCGGTGCGGGTGCGGGTAACGCGGTAGGCGCGCTGGTAGAAGCGATGAACGCCTGCACGCCGCTGCTGCATTTAACCGGACAGGTCGAAAAAGCCTGGCTGGATGCCGATACCGGATTTATCCATGAAACCCGCGACCAGCTGACCTTCCTGAAGGCCAGCTCCAAACGGGCGTACCGCATCAGCAACGCCAACCAGGCGATAGCTATCCTGCACAAAGCGATTCAGGACGCGCAGACGCCGCCGTGCGGGCCGGTCTCTGTTGAGATCCCGATTGATATTCAGAGTGCCAATATTCCGCTTTCGCTGGTGACCGCACCGATGAAACCTACGTCGGTCGCCACCGTGGACCCCGCGATAGTTGACGCACTCTGGGCACAGCTGAAGCAGGCAAAACAGCCGTTGCTGTGGCTGGGCGGCGGAGCGCTGAGAAGCGCTGATGCGGTGAAAAAACTGGCGGATGCAGGCATCACCGTCATCTCCAGCACCCACGCGCGCGGCGTGCTGCCGGACAGCCATCGCGGTAGTCTGCGGGCGTTTCACAACTCGCCATCCGTTGAAGCGCTCATCGCGCAATGTGACTTTACGCTGATCGCCGGTTCACGCCTGCGCAGCAACGAAACCCGCTCATGGACGCTGGCGCTGCCGTCTCCACGGGTACAGGTAGATATCGACCCGGCGGCGGCGAGCCGTAATTATCTGATGGATAACACGCTGATAGCCGATTGTTCCGCGTTGCTTAGCGCGCTGGCCGACAACGTACAGGGGCGTGAGTGGGGCAACGCGCAGTGGGACGCGCTGGTTCAACAGGCGGTTGAGCAAGCCGGGCAGGGCCTGCGCGATCAGTGCGGCCCCTATGCGAGACTTAACTATGCCATCGAGAAAGCGCTTCCGCAGGACGGCCTGCTGGTGCGCGATATCACCGTGTCCGGCAGCCTGTGGGGCAGCCGCCTGTTCCGCGCCAACGGCCCGCTGATGAACATTCACTCGCTGGCCGGAGCCATTGGTATGGGGTTGCCGATGGCCATTGGCACCGCGATAGCTAACCCGCAGCGCAAGGTTGTGGGGCTGGTGGGTGATGGTGGTCTGAGTCTGAACCTAGGCGAACTGGCGACGCTGGCCCAGGAGAAAGCCAACGTGACGCTGCTGATCATGAACGACGGGGGGTACGGCGTAATGCGTGGTATTCAGGATAAGTATTTCGGCGGGCGTCAGTATTACAACGAGCTGCATACGCCGGACTTCACTCTGCTGGCGCAGGCGATTGGCCTGCAGGCATGGAGCGTTGAGCGTGCCGATGATTTTGATGCCGTTATGACAGAAGCGCTGGCGATGCCGGGCCCGTCGGTAGTGGAAGTGCGGATGGGGCAGATTGGCGCCCTGAAGTTTGCCGGGCCGCCGCAGAAGACGCTGTATTGATATCGTGGATATCGCCCGGTGGCGCTGCGCTTACCGGGCCTACGGTTTCTCACACAATAACAGCGAAAAAACCGTAGGCCGGGTAAGGCGAAGCCGCCACCCGGCTTTTTTCATCAGAACACGTTAAACGGGTATTCCACGTAAGCACGGATCTCATCCCCACCCACGTTGTAATCGCTGGCGTTGCTGGAGACACGCAGCACGGAATAGCGCAGCTTCAGCTTCAGATCTTTCGCCGGACCATCCTGCACCTGGTACTGGATCTGGTTGAACCACTCATGCTCTTTGCCGTTGCTGGTTTCAGAGGTTTTGATGTTATCGCCACGCACGTAGGCGGTGGTCCAGCTCAGGCCCGGCAGGCCGAGTCCGCCAAAGTCCAGGCCGTACGATGCCTGCCATGAGCGTTCGTCTTCGCCGTTGAAATCAGACCAGTAGGAGTTAGCCAGCCAGATGGTGTTGCCGCCGTCACCCACACCGCCCTGGTCGCGGTAGCCACCGTAGTTGTAGCCGGTGCTGCCGCTGCTCTGCTGGTATGCCACCTTGAACGTGTGAATGTCCCAGATATAGCTCGCTGCCAGGCTCCAGATGGTGTTGCTGCGGCCCGTGTCGAGGCTGTCGGCGTAACCCTGCTCCAGACGCGAGTTATAGCCGTTAAAGTCGAGTACCAGCTGCTGCCCGGTGCTGAACGGTTGTTTGAAATTCAGGCCCAGGTACTGCTTGTTCATTACCTCTTCATTATGCGAGGCATACACCGCACCGCTGAACTGCTCGTTAAACTGGTAGCTCGCGCCACCGAAGGTCAGGCTCTTCAGGCCGCTGTCGTGGCGGTCATCACTTTTGCGCTGCTCGTCGGTGAAGTAACCGGCGTTGACTTCCAGACCGTCGATCTCTTTTGAGGTCAGCAGGGTGCCGGTGTAGCTTTCAAACAGCAGGCGGGAGTTGTCGGCATTCACGATCGGCAGCTCAGGACGCTGACTACCGTAGCTCAGCACGGTATTTGAGATACGCATTTTGGCGGTTGCGCCAAATTTCGCTAAATCGGATTTTGCCCGGCCATCGTCTTCCTGTTTAAAGAAGTCGATACCGCCCGCACCGCTTTTTCCACGGCCACCGTCCAGACGAACGCCATACTGTGCAATGCCGTCTACACCAAAGCCCACCAGCCCTTCGGTATAACCGGATGTGAAGGTGGCAATAATACCCTGGCCCCATTCGGCTTTATCCTGCTGGCCCTGATGATAGTCGCGACTGATATACGCATTGCGTAAAAACAGGTCCAGATGGCTGTCGTCAATAAAACCCTGACTGTCGGATTGCTGGCTTGCAGCGGCGGGTAATGCGGCGAATAAACCTAAAGCAATTAACGATAATTCTTTTTTCACGGAGGGAACGTCTCTGTCTTAATATATTAAAATGAATTACTGCAGGTCGGATAATTACCCGAATGGTTAATGATTGCAATAATTATGTGTCCAGACGTTTCAGCGCTAAGAGCCGGATATGGAGAGGGTTTTGCGGGAGTTACCGATACGTGCGATTAAGTTGGCAATTCATGCGAAATAAAAAGGAGGCAAATTTGCCTCCTTCCAGAGTTATTTAATTCCATCTGCGGCCATACGGTCGCGAATATGTTGTGCACGTTCTTCTGAGGCCGGGTGATCGTCAAACATGGAGCTCTGGCGTCCCGCTTCCAGCTTCGCCAGTTTTTCGAAGCTGGTGGCTAAACCTGACGGATTAATCCCGCGTTTGCGCAACAGATCGTAAGAGTAGTCATCCGCTTCGGACTCCTGGCGCTGGGAGAACTGGGAATTGACCAGCTTTTCTCCGACATCGCCGAGCTGTGACTGAGACAGGCTGCCCACGATACCGCCCGCAGAGGCAGCCGCCGCACGGATGGCGTTGGTGCCTAAGGCAACCTGCATCCCTTTTTTCACGTGGCCGAGCGCAACGTGACCCATTTCATGGCCGATAACCGCTTCCACTTCGTTGTCGGTCATCATATCCATCAGCCCGCTATAGACGCGGATGCAGCCGTTTGCCATCGCGAAGGCGTTGACGTCTTTAGCCATGTAAACCTTATAGTTCACCGGCTGACCGTTGATGTTATCGCCGAGCGCGGAAGCAATCTTATTCAGACGCTGTGTGTAGGTACTGTTAGCCGGCGCAATCGTGGCTTTTCCGTCCATATCTTTACAGGCCTGATCGCTCAGCGCTTTAACCTGCGCATCGCTCAGGGAGTAGGCCTGAAAGGCTTCTGCGCCTGACGTCATCAGACCGTTAGAATCCATATTCTGACAGCCGCTCAGCATGAGCGTTGTACCCAGGGCCAGCACTATTGCACGCATTTTCATGAAGTTGCTTCCGTACTTGTTAATCTCAATAAAATCCGAAAAGTGCACCCGCAACGAAGCCGGGGCCGGGATAAGTATAAGGAATATCTACAGGCGCGGGCGAGCAGATTGCGCAACATGCGAGCATGATCCAGAGATTTCTTAAGCTGCAAAAGAATGGTCCATGTACATGCCTTGCGGCTTGGGTTACATTGTTGGCACTTTTTTCCGGCGTAGCCCAAAACGCGCTGTCGTCAAGGGCATGGCCTTTAACAGTCCGATCTGGAGTTAAAATGTCCTCACGTAAAGAGCTTGCTAATGCTATTCGTGCGCTGAGCATGGATGCAGTACAGAAAGCCAAATCCGGCCACCCGGGTGCCCCTATGGGTATGGCAGATATCGCCGAAGTCCTGTGGCGTGATTTCCTTAACCACAACCCGCAGAACCCGGCATGGGCTAACCGCGACCGTTTCGTGCTGTCTAACGGCCACGGCTCTATGCTGATCTACAGCCTGCTGCACCTCACTGGCTACGATCTGCCTATTGAAGAGCTGAAAAACTTCCGCCAACTGCACTCCAAAACTCCAGGTCACCCGGAAGTGGGTTACACCGCTGGCGTAGAAACCACCACCGGCCCACTGGGTCAGGGTATTGCTAACGCAGTGGGTATGGCGATTGCTGAGAAGACGCTGGCGGCGCAGTTCAACCGTCCTGGTCATGACATTGTTGACCACTTCACCTACGCGTTTATGGGCGACGGCTGCATGATGGAAGGCATTTCTCATGAAGTGTGCTCCCTGGCAGGTACCCTGAAGCTGGGCAAACTGGTTGCGTTCTATGATGACAACGGCATCTCCATCGACGGTCACGTTGAGGGCTGGTTCACTGACGACACCGCAGCACGTTTCGAAGCCTACGGCTGGCACGTTGTGCGTGGCGTTGATGGCCACGATGCTGACTCGATTAAACGTGCAGTAGAAGAAGCGCGCGCGGTCACCGATAAACCGTCCCTGCTGATGTGCAAAACCATCATCGGCTTCGGTTCTCCGAACAAAGCGGGTACGCATGACTCCCACGGCGCACCGCTGGGCGACGCGGAAATCGCATTGACCCGTGAAGCATTGGGCTGGAAACACCCTGCATTCGAAATTCCATCTGAGATCTATGCTCAGTGGGATGCAAAAGAAGTGGGCCAGGCGAAAGAAGCTGCCTGGAACGAGAAATTCGCCGCCTATGCGAAAGCCTTCCCTCAGGAAGCGGCTGAGTTTACCCGTCGTATGAAAGGCGATATGCCGTCTGACTTCGACGCGAAAGCGAACGAATTCATCGCTAAGCTGCAGGCGAACCCATCTAAAATCGCCAGCCGTAAAGCGTCCCAGAATGCGATCGAAGCATTTGGTCCATTGCTGCCTGAATTCCTCGGCGGTTCCGCTGACCTGGCGCCATCTAACCTGACTCTGTGGTCTGGTTCTAAGCCAATTAACGAAGACACTGCCGGTAACTACATCCATTACGGTGTACGTGAATTCGGTATGACCGCGATTGCCAACGGTATCTCCCTGCACGGCGGTTTCCTGCCGTACACCTCTACCTTCCTGATGTTCGTAGAGTATGCGCGTAACGCCGTGCGTATGGCTGCGCTGATGAAACAGCGTCAGGTGATGGTCTACACCCACGACTCCATCGGTCTGGGCGAAGATGGTCCAACTCACCAGCCGGTAGAGCAGGTGGCTTCCCTGCGCGTGACCCCGAACATGAGCACCTGGCGTCCATGTGACCAGGTTGAATCTGCGGTAGCGTGGAAATACGGCGTTGAGCGTCAGGACGGCCCAACTGCGCTGATCCTCTCCCGTCAGAACCTGGCACAGCAGGAGCGTACGCCAGAGCAGCTGGCGAACATCGCTCGCGGTGGTTACGTGCTGAAAGACTGTGCAGGCCAGCCTGAGCTGATCTTCATCGCGACCGGTTCTGAAGTTGAACTGGCGGTTGCAGCATGGGAAAAACTGACTGCCGAAGGCGTTAAGGCGCGCGTGGTCTCCATGCCGTCTACCGATGCGTTCGACAAACAGGATGCGGCTTACCGTGAATCTGTTCTGCCTAAAGCGGTTTCTGCGCGTGTGGCAGTGGAAGCGGGTATCGCTGACTACTGGTTCAAATACGTGGGCCTGAATGGCGCTATCGTCGGTATGACCACCTTCGGTGAGTCTGCGCCAGCAGAATTGCTGTTCGAAGAGTTCGGCTTCACCGTTGATAACGTTGTCGCTAAGGCGAAAGAACTGCTGTAATTGCTTGTACGGTGCGGGCTGACGCCCTCACCCCAGCCCTCTCCCACAGGGAGAGGGTGCAAACACTAAAAACGGTAACCTTTGGGTTACCGTTTTGCTTTTACCTCCCCGGCATTATTCCACCGAAAATGTGACGCATGTCATATAGCACGCTTATTCATCTGGACAGCCATTCCTTTTATTCCTCGATTCGCTTATTCTTGCTGAAGCGTTTCAGTCGATTAAATGTTCGACAATTGACCAATCAATCGCAGTTTGTGATAGCAAAGATTCCCCTTCGGGCGTAGCTGGATTACTCTTTCAGCCACCTCAAACTCAGGGATAGCTTTGCAGGAGATCTATGACCGTACGCGTAGCGATTAATGGCTTCGGTCGCATCGGGCGCAACGTGGTTCGTGCTTTATATGAATCCGGGCGTCGTGCGGAAATAACCGTGGTGGCAATCAACGAACTGGCGGATGCTGCGGGCATGGCGCATTTGTTGAAATATGACACCAGCCACGGCCGCTTTGCCTGGGATGTTCGCCAGGAAAGAGAGCAGCTGTTTGTCGGTGACGATGCCATCCGCGTGCTGCATGAAAGCAGTATCGCAGGGCTACCGTGGCGTGAGCTGGGCGTGGATGTGGTGCTCGACTGTACCGGGGTTTACGGCAATCGCGAACATGGCGAAGCTCACCTGGCAGCCGGTGCGAAAAAAGTCCTGTTTTCTCATCCCGGCAGTAACGACCTCGACGCGACCGTCGTGTTTGGCGTCAACCAGCATGAGCTGCAGGCTGAACACCTCATCGTTTCCAACGCCTCCTGTACCACCAACTGCATTATTCCGGTCATCAAACTGTTAGACGATGCGTATGGCATTGAGTCCGGCACCGTGACCACGATTCACTCCGCCATGCACGACCAGCAGGTTATTGATGCCTACCATCCGGATTTACGACGCACTCGCGCGGCGAGCCAGTCAATCATCCCGGTAGATACGAAACTGGCGGCAGGGATCACCCGAATTTTCCCGCAGTTTAATGACCGTTTTGAAGCGATTGCCGTGCGTGTCCCGACGATTAACGTCACCGCAATCGACCTGAGCGTGACGGTGAAAAAACCGGTAAAAGCCTGTGAAGTCAACCTGTTGCTGCAAAAAGCGGCACAGGGAGCATTTCATGGTATAGTTGACTATACGGAATTACCGTTGGTCTCAGTAGATTTTAACCACGACCCGCACAGCGCTATTGTTGATGGCACGCAAACGAGGGTCAGTGGCGCACACCTTATCAAGACGCTGGTCTGGTGTGATAACGAATGGGGCTTTGCTAACCGGATGCTCGACACCACGTTAGCAATGGCCGCTCAAGGTTTCAGGTAAGACGCATCGTGCGTCTGCAAAACTTTAAGAATCAACGAGAGGATTCACCATGTCTGTAATTAAGATGACCGATCTGGATCTGGCTGGTAAACGCGTTTTCATCCGTGCTGATCTGAACGTACCGGTTAAAGAGGGTAAAGTGACCAGCGACGCGCGTATCCGTGCATCCCTGCCAACCATCGAACTGGCTCTGAAGCAGGGCGCGAAAGTGATGGTCACCTCCCACCTGGGTCGTCCTACCGAAGGCGAGTACAACGAAGAGTTCTCTCTGCTGCCAGTGGTTAATTACCTGAAAGACAAACTGTCCAACCCGGTTCGCCTGGTAAAAGATTACCTGGACGGCGTTGAAGTGGCTGCTGGTGAGCTGGTTGTTCTGGAAAACGTTCGCTTCAACAAAGGCGAAAAGAAAGACGACGAAACCCTGTCTAAGAAATACGCTGCACTGTGCGACGTCTTCGTGATGGATGCATTTGGTACGGCGCACCGTGCTCAGGCCTCTACCCACGGTATCGGTAAATTTGCAGACGTAGCATGTGCGGGTCCTCTGCTGGCTGACGAACTGGAAGCACTGGGCAAAGCGCTGAAAGAACCTGCTCGTCCAATGGTCGCTATCGTTGGTGGTTCTAAAGTGTCTACCAAACTGACCGTGCTGGATTCCCTGTCAAAAATCGCTGACCAGCTGATCGTTGGCGGTGGTATCGCGAACACCTTCGTTGCTGCTCAAGGCCACAACGTGGGTAAATCCCTGTACGAAGCGGACCTGGTTGACGAAGCGAAACGCCTGCTGGGCACCTGTGACATCCCGGTTCCAACCGACGTTCGCGTGGCGACCGAGTTCTCCGAAACCGCAACCGCGACCCTGAAATCTGTTAACGACATCAAAGATGAAGAGCAGATTCTGGACCTGGGCGACGTTTCTGCACAGAAACTGGCTGATATCCTGAAAAACGCAAAAACTATCCTGTGGAACGGTCCTGTTGGCGTGTTCGAATTCCCGAACTTCCGCAAAGGGACTGAAATCGTGGCTAACGCTATTGCAGACAGCGAAGCGTTCTCTATCGCAGGCGGTGGTGACACCCTGGCAGCTATCGATCTGTTCGGTATCGCTGACAAGATCTCCTACATCTCCACTGGTGGCGGTGCATTCCTCGAATTCGTGGAAGGCAAAGTACTGCCAGCAGTAGCAATGCTCGAAGAGCGCGCTAAGAAGTAAGCCATTCAAGGGCAGGGAAACCTGCCCAATTTTCAGCGCGCTTATCAGAGCTCGCACCTTTTCTAACGGCCGAAGATACAGGACTAAGCAACATGTCTAAAATTTTTGATTTCGTAAAACCTGGCGTGATCACTGGTGATGACGTACAGAAAGTGTTCCAGGTAGCTAAAGAAAACAACTTCGCTCTGCCAGCAGTTAACTGCGTAGGTACCGACTCCATCAACGCCGTACTGGAAACCGCTGCCAAAGTTAAAGCACCGGTTATCGTTCAGTTCTCTAACGGTGGTGCTGCGTTCATCGCGGGCAAAGGCGTGAAAACTGACATTCCTCAGGGTGCTGCTATCCTGGGCGCTATCTCTGGTGCGCACCACGTACATCAGATGGCTGAGCATTACGGTGTTCCTGTTATCCTGCACACCGACCACTGCGCGAAGAAACTGCTGCCGTGGATCGACGGTCTGCTGGACGCGGGTGAAAAACACTTCGCAGCCACCGGTAAACCACTGTTCTCTTCTCACATGATCGACCTGTCTGAAGAGTCACTGCACGAAAACATCGAAATCTGCTCTAAGTACCTGGCGCGCATGGCCAAAATGGGCATGACTCTGGAAATCGAACTGGGTTGCACCGGTGGTGAAGAAGACGGCGTGGACAACAGCCACATGGACGCTTCTGCCCTGTACACCCAGCCAGAAGACGTTGATTACGCGTACACCGAGCTGAGCAAAATCAGCCCACGCTTCACCATTGCAGCGTCCTTCGGTAACGTACACGGCGTTTACAAACCAGGTAACGTGGTTCTGACTCCAACCATCCTGCGTGATTCTCAGGAATACGTTTCTAAGAAACACAACCTGCCTCACAACAGCCTGAACTTCGTCTTCCACGGCGGTTCCGGTTCTTCTGCTCAGGAAATCAAAGACTCCGTCAGCTACGGTGTGGTGAAAATGAACATCGATACCGACACCCAGTGGGCTACCTGGGACGGTATCCTGCAGTACTACAAAGCTAACGAAGCTTACCTGCAGGGTCAGCTGGGCAACCCGAAAGGCGAAGACCAGCCGAACAAGAAATACTACGATCCACGCGTATGGCTGCGCGCTGCACAGACTTCAATGATTACTCGTCTGGAGCAGGCATTCAAAGAACTGAACGCGGTTGACGTTCTGTAATTTGAGCTGCTGAAAGCGTTAAAAGGCCCGCAATAGCGGGCCTTTTTTTATGCTTTTTCAATACCCTGCAATACCTGTTTTTGTGATCTGCTTGGCAATACGCGTACTTTTTGTTTACCCTTTACTGACCTGCCTGTCTCGCTATGGGATGGTTTTTGTTGTTTATAAGAGCATAAGGAAAGATAAATGGAAGATCTCGGTGTTGTAGATAGCATCAATAACGCTGGCTCCTGGCTGGTGCGCAATCAGGCGCTGCTCATCAGCTACGCCGTGAATATTGCGGCGGCAATTGCCATTATTGTCGTGGGGATGATTGTTGCCCGTACCGTTTCCCGAGCCATCAATCGCGTCATGCTCACTCGCCACATTGACGCCACGGTTGCTGATTTCCTGTCAGCGCTGGTGCGCTATGGCATTATCGCGTTTACCCTCATTGCGGCATTAGGCCGTGTTGGTGTTCAGACCGCCTCCGTCATTGCCGTGCTGGGTGCCGCCGGTCTGGCCGTTGGTCTGGCACTTCAGGGCTCGCTCGCTAACCTGGCGGCTGGCGTTCTGCTGGTCACCTTCCGTCCGTTCCGCGCCGGTGAATATGTCGATCTTGGCGGCACGGCGGGTACCGTGCTGAATGTGCAGATTTTCTCCACCACGCTGCGTTCGATAGACGGTAAAATCGTGATAGTGCCGAACAAGAAGGTCATCGACGGGAACATCACCAACTTCTCCCGTGAGCCGGTACGTCGTAATGAGTTGATTATCAGCGTAGCGTACGACTCTGATATCGATCAGGTGAAGTCACTGATTAGCAACATCATTGCCTCCGACGATCGTATTCTGAAGGATAAAGAGCAGACTATACGCCTGAACGAACTGGGCGCGTCCTCTATCAACTTCGTGGTGCGTATCTGGAGCAAAAGCAGCGATCTGCAAAACGTATACTGGGACGTGCTGGAACGTATTAAGCGTGAGTTTGACGCCAACGGCATCAGCTTCCCGTATCCGCAGATGGACGTAAACGTCAAAAAAGTCAAAGAAGCAGAGTAACGTCACACCCAGGCCCGGTAAGCGTCAGCGCCACCGGGCTTTACTTTTATAAGCCCCGCTAATCCCCAATTAATATTATCCATTTCCTCTAATGTGATTCGCGCAGTATAGTCTGCATCCAGAACATTACTGTGAGAATTTCGTCATGTTATCCTATTACTTTCAAGGGCTTGCTTTAGGTGCGGCCATGATCCTTCCCCTCGGCCCCCAGAATGCGTTCGTGATGAACCAGGGTATTCGCCGCCAGTATCATCTGATGATTGCCCTGCTGTGCGCGGTGAGCGATTTGCTGCTGATCTGCGCCGGGATTTTTGGCGGGAGTGCGCTTCTGATGCAGTCGCCGTGGCTGCTGGCGCTGGTGACCTGGGGCGGTGTGGCCTTCCTGCTGTGGTACGGATTCGGTGCGTTGAAAACGGCGATGAGCAGTAACCTCGAACTGGCAAGCGCTGAAGTGATGAAGCAGGGGCGCTGGAAGATTATCGTCACCATGCTGGCGGTGACCTGGCTTAACCCGCATGTCTATCTGGATACCTTCGTGGTGCTGGGTAGCCTCGGCGGACAGTTAGACGTTGAGCCTAAACGCTGGTTTGCGCTGGGAACCGTCAGCGCGTCGTTCCTGTGGTTCTTCGGTCTTGCGATTCTGGCGGCGTGGCTGGCGCCACGACTGCGGACCGCCAAAGCCCAGCGCATCATTAATACGCTGGTCGGTCTGGTGATGTGGTTTATCGCTTTCCAGCTGGCGAAAGAGGGCGTTCATCATGTTCAGGGTTTGCTCAACTAAGCGTTGTCTTATGGACAACTGAGCCAGACCCGCTAAGCTTGCTGGCATGCGCCCTGTTTCTGGGGCACTCTTCGCAACATGGAGGAATGACAGTGAAGTTTAAAGTGATGGCCCTGGCGGCATTAGTGAGTTTAGGTGCGGTGTCGGCGCAGGCGAGTGAACTGCCGGATGGCCCGCACATTGTCACGTCAGGCACCGCAAGCGTGGACGCGGTACCGGATGTTGCAACCCTGGCAATTGAAGTCAACGTGGCTGCGAAAGATGCCGCCTCTGCCAAAAAACAGGCGGACGACCGCGTTGCGCAATATCTCTCCTTCCTGGAACAGAACGGTGTCGCCAAGAAAGACATCAGCTCTGCTAACCTGCGTACCCAACCGGATTACGACTACCAGAACGGCAAAAGCATCCTGAAAGGCTACCGTGCCGTGCGTACGGTTGAAGTGACCGTGCGTCAGCTGGACAAGCTGAATTCACTGCTGGATGGTGCGCTGAAGGCCGGTCTGAACGAAATCCGTTCCGTGTCGCTGGGCGTTGCGCAACCGGAGAAATACAAAGACGAAGCGCGTAAAGCGGCGATTGATGATGCCATTCACCAGGCTGAACAACTGGCGTCCGGCTTCAAGAGCAAGCTTGGCCCGGTATACAGCGTGCGTTACCACGTCTCTAACTATCAGCCAAGCCCGATGGTACGGATGATGAAGGCTGACGCGGCACCGGTTTCTGCGCAGGAAACTTACGAGCAGCCAACCATTCAGTTCGACGATCAGGTGGATGTGGTGTTCCAGCTGGAGCCCGTTGCAGCACAGCCGAAACCGGCTCAGTAACCTGTAGGCCGGGTAAGGCGTAGCCGCCACCCGGCTTTTTCTTTTTAATCCTGTCTCAACACCTTATGCCCATACGCCAGCAGTGCATCGGTGACGTTGCGCATCATGC
Source organism: Enterobacter cloacae complex sp. HYC080_NIDB (assembly GCF_056673325.1). Lineage (NCBI taxonomy): Bacteria > Pseudomonadati > Pseudomonadota > Gammaproteobacteria > Enterobacterales > Enterobacteriaceae > Enterobacter > Enterobacter cloacae complex sp. HYC080_NIDB. The sequence goes on from NZ_CP114212.1 coordinate 845,487, forward strand.
GGCTTTCCGGCGCAAAACGATGCCAGTAGAGCATCCGGCGCTGATACAGCCCCGGCGTTAAATCAATCAACTCACCGCTTTTCAACTCTTTCTCAATCTGCAGATGCGGGATCATACAGCAGGTAGTGCCCTGACGCGCAAGCTGCACAAAAGCTTCAGACGAGTTGACGATATGGCACGGCACGCTGCCCGGCGGCAGGTCAAAGTTCTGCTGCAGGAACGCCTGATGCATATCGTCCAGATGGTCAAACGCCACGGCAGGCGCCTTCAGCAGCGCGGCGCGGGTGACGCCGTTAGGGAAGTAGCGCTCCGCAAAGGCTTTTGAACCCACAAACAGGTAGTCCAGCGCCCCCAGTTGATCCACCAGGCAGCTTGGCAGCGCCTGAGGCTGAATACTGACCGCCCCAACCACTTCACCGCGACGCAGACGTTCCTGGGTACGGGTTTCATCTTCAACCTGTAGATTCAGGCGAATCGGGGAGTCGGCCAGGACCGGGGCAAGGGCGGGCAGTAACCAGGTTGCCAGACTGTCGGCGTTGACCGCCAGAGAGAGCAGCAGCGGCGTGGAGCCCGTTTGTTCGTCACCCAGCCACTCGTCTTCCAGCAGCTCAACCTGGCGCAGCAGGGCGAGGAGCTTTTGACCTTGCTCCGTTGGGCGAGGCGGCACGGTACGCACCAGCAGCGGCTGCCCGAACATGTTTTCAAGCTGTTTGATACGCTGTGATACGGCGGACTGGGTGATACACAGCTTTTGCGCTGCGCGCTCAAAACCGCGTTCACGAATAACTGCATCAAGTGCCTGTAGTGTTCTGTAGTCCGGACGTTTCATTGCTCTGGCTGGCTCCTAAATTTTGCTTAATCTGCACTATGACACAATTTTCCCTTTGTGGCAGACGAAATCCATTCGACGTGTTCTATAATGCGCCCTGAGTTTTCACACCACAGGCAAAACGATCATGACGCAGGATGAACTGAAAAAAGCAGTAGGATGGGCCGCTCTCCAGTACGTACAGCCAGGTACCATTGTCGGTGTTGGTACGGGGTCAACGGCGGCACACTTTATCGATGCGCTGGGCACGATGAAGGGGCAGATCGAGGGCGCGGTTTCGAGCTCTGATGCGTCCACGGAAAAGCTGAAAAGCCTCGGCATTACCGTTTTCGATCTCAACGAAGTGGATCGTCTTGGGATTTACGTTGATGGCGCAGACGAAATCAACGGCCACATGCAGATGATCAAAGGCGGTGGCGCAGCGCTGACCCGTGAAAAGATCATCGCTTCCGTTGCAGACAAATTTATCTGCATCGCTGACGCCTCCAAGCAGGTCGATATTCTGGGGAATTTCCCGCTGCCGGTCGAAGTGATCCCGATGGCGCGGAGTGCGGTTGCCCGTCAGCTGGTGAAGCTGGGTGGTCGTCCGGAATACCGTCAGGGTGTGGTCACTGATAACGGTAACGTCATCCTCGACGTGCACGGCCTGGAAATTCTCGACGCGATTGCCCTGGAAAATGCGATTAACGGTATTCCAGGCGTTGTCACCGTAGGGCTGTTCGCCAACCGTGGCGCGGATGTGGCGCTGATCGGCACCGCTGACGGTGTGAAAACCATCGTAAAATGATCTGACGGGGGGAGCGCTCCCCCCGCTAAAAAATTTTTGAAAAGCTAAATTCGGTGACTTGTGTCACGTTTTTCCACCTCTTTTGCCGATCCTGCCACGTTTGTAATTTTCCTTAGCATTTTGCTCTGCCATTTTGCCCTGTATGACTTTTCTTCAGAGTGCCGACGCAAACGTTCATATTGCTGCAATAGTTTTTTTTGATATGTTGGCTACAGCGGATTTCAATCCAGCACAACATCAGTTCAGATAAAAAACAGGGTCGGGGAAATGGCAAAGGTATCACTGGAGAAAGACAAGATTAAATTCCTGCTGGTCGAGGGCGTGCATCAGAAAGCGCTTGATAGCCTTCGTGCGGCGGGTTACACCAACATCGAATTTCACAAGGGCGCGCTCGATACCGAAGAGCTGAAAGCGTCCATCCGTGATGCCCATTTCATTGGCCTGCGATCCCGTACTCAACTGACGGAAGACGTTATTGCTGCGGCGGAGAAGCTGGTTGCGATTGGCTGTTTCTGCATCGGTACCAACCAGGTTGATCTGAATGCTGCCGCCAAACGCGGTATCCCGGTATTTAACGCCCCGTTCTCCAACACCCGTTCCGTGGCGGAGCTGGTGATTGGCGAATTACTGCTGCTGCTGCGCGGTATTCCGGAGGCTAACGCCAAAGCGCACCGCGGCGTGTGGAACAAACTGGCTGCGGGCTCATACGAAGCGCGCGGTAAAAAACTGGGTATCATCGGCTATGGCCACATCGGTACTCAGCTGGGGATTCTGGCGGAATCTCTGGGGATGCACGTCTACTTTTACGATATCGAAAGCAAGCTGCCGCTAGGGAATGCGACGCAGGTGCAGCATCTCTCTGACCTGCTGAACATGAGCGACGTGGTAAGCCTGCATGTGCCGGAAAATGCGTCCACCAAAAACATGATGGGTGCAGAAGAGCTGGCGCTGATGAAACCAGGCTCACTGCTGATCAACGCCGCGCGCGGTACGGTGGTCGACATCCCTGCGCTGTGCGATGCTCTGAAGCGTAAGCATCTGGCGGGGGCGGCCATTGACGTGTTCCCGACGGAGCCAGCCACCAACAGCGATCCGTTTAACTCTCCGCTCTGCGAATTCGACAACGTGATCCTGACGCCACACATCGGCGGGTCTACTCAGGAAGCGCAGGAGAATATCGGCCTTGAAGTGGCGGGTAAGCTGAGCAAATACTCCGACAACGGTTCCACGCTCTCTGCGGTGAACTTCCCGGAAGTGTCTCTGCCGCTGCACGGTGGTCGCCGTCTGCTGCACATCCACGAAAACCGTCCTGGCGTGCTGACGGCTATCAACCAAATCTTTGCCGAGCAGAGCGTCAACATTGCCGCCCAGTACCTGCAAACCAACTCGCAGATGGGTTACGTGGTAATTGATATCGAAGCGGATGAAGATGTTGCCGAGAAAGCGCTGCAGAGCATGAAAGCTATTCCGGGGACGATTCGCGCGCGTCTGCTTTACTGATGGTGTCGGGTGGCGAGGTAAATGCAAAACGGTAACTATCGTTACCGTTTTTTATGTTTTCACCCTCTCCCTGTGGGAGAGGGCTGGGGTGAGGGCATCAGGCTGCACGCCTGTTTCACCACTCCCACAACGTCGATGGCGTCACTACCGCTGGCAACGGCACATCCCATTTCTCGACGGGCAACGCTTCTACAGCCTGGCAATCATGCGCATACCCCACCGGCTGTAATCCGTACTGCTGCCAGTTTTGCAGCGTTCTGTCATAAAAACCGCCGCCCATACCCAGGCGCTGACCCTGTTCATCAAACGCCACCAGCGGCGTAATCAGCACGTCCAGCTGTGACAGCGGGAGCACGTCGCGCACGTCGAGTTTGGGCTCGGTAATTTTCAGACGATTCACCACCAGCTCGCTGTGCGGATGGTAGTGCAGAAACAGAAGATTGCCTTTGCTAAAAGGATGCAGCACCGGCAGATAAACCTTCTTCCCGGCGCGCCAGAGCTGGTCGATAAGTGGTTGGGTATCGAGCTCGCCATCAAACGACAGGAACAGAGCGACCGTGTTAGCCATAACCACCGGGGGCCACGCCATCATGCGGGCGGCGGCCTGCTGGGCAAAATGCGACTGTTGTTCAGCCGTAAGTGCACGACGACGCTGGCGAATAAGTTGACGGATATCCTGGCGTGAGGCAGAAACTTCAGGGAATTGAGTCATGGTAGTAGGTAGAAGAAGAAAGAGGGAATCTCCGAGATGCCGCCGCAGGCTGTAACCCTTGAACCCTTGGTTCAAGGTGAATGTGTCGTCATAGTTTTAAGGCTTCTCGGACGGACCGAGCATGCTCACCAACCATGGAGCGCCACATTCTTGTGGTATGAAATATCGGCTCAGGGGACTGGCCCGCTTGCGAACATCTCAGAGAAATTTTGTCTTCACAGTTACTCTACCATAGTCAACTGAGAAGTGTTATTCAAACTTTGGTCCCGGTCTTTCGGGATTGCGACCTTGATCAAGCAATGCCTGTTCTATGGTCTGCTGGAGCATTTTAATGCGCTGCTCCATGCTAGCCGCGTAGTCGCGGGTCTTCGCTTTTTCCTGAGTCAGTTCATAGCTGATGTTCAACGCGGCGATGAAAACCAGCTGCTCAGTATTTGTGACTCTAGTGCGTTCTTTTAGATCTTGCAACCGCTGATTCAAATCGTCCGCAGCCTGATTCAAAGCATCCCTTTGTTCAGGCGGACAATTCACTCGCAGTGAACGGCCAAAAATCTGGAGATCGACGGGTTGTGCAGACATGCCACCTTCCTGCTGATTGACTGCGCTGCCTTCGCTTACTGCCCCGGGGGCTGCGAAGGGGCGACACTATAGCTACCCTGATGTGAAGATACAAGCCCTTTTCTGGTATCACCAGGGTCCAAAGTGGTAGCATATCATGAATATCCTCCCTTTGATGACGAATGCGTATGTCTATACAGAACGAAATGCCTGGTTACAAGGATTTAAACCAGTTACTGAACCAGCAGGGAGTAGGACTTACCCCTGCGGAAATGCACGGTCTGATCAGCGGCATACTGTGCGGCGGAAACAGCGACAGCTCATGGCAGCCGCTGATCCACGACCTCACGAACGAAGGGCTGGCGTTTGGCCACGAGCTGGCAGAATCGCTGCGTAAAATGCATGCGGCAACCAGTGATTCGCTGGAAGACGATGGCTTCCTTTTTCAGCTTTATCTGCCTGAAGGTGATGACGTCAGCGTCTTCGATCGTGCCGATGCGCTCGCGGGTTGGGTAAACCACTATCTGCTTGGCCTGGGCGTAACCCAGCCTAAGCTTGATAAAGTGACCGGCGAAGCGGGTGAAGCGATCGACGATCTGCGTAACATCGCCCAGCTCGGCTACGATGAAGAGGAAGACCAGGAAGAGCTGGAAATGTCCCTCGAAGAGATTATTGAGTACGTGCGCGTGGCGGCGCTGTTGTGCCACGACAACTTTACGCGCTCACAGCCGACCGCGCCGGAAGTTCGTAAGCCAACCTTACATTAAGAAAAATAACGCACAGGAGGGTGTCATGATTATCTCGCAACAAGAGTATTTGCGCCGTCGTCAGGCGCTGCTGGCAAAAATGCAGCCTGGCAGTGCGGCGCTGATTTTTGCCGCGCCGGAAGTGACGCGCAGTGCCGACAGCGAATACCCCTATCGCCAGAATAGCGATTTCTGGTACTTCACCGGCTTTAACGAGCCGGAAGCGGTCCTGGTGCTGATTAAGAGCAATGACACCCACAACCACAGCGTGATTTTTAACCGCGTACGCGATTTAACCGCTGAAATCTGGTTTGGCCGCCGCTTAGGGCAAGAGGCCGCACCGGAGAAGCTGGGCGTCGACCGCGCGCTGGCGTTTAGCGAAATCAATCAGCAGCTCTATCAGTTACTCAACGGCCTCGACGTGCTTTATCACGCGCAGGGCGAATATGCGTACGCCGATGAGATTGTTTTCACCGCTCTGGATAAGCTGCGCAAAGGCTCGCGTCAGAATCTGTCCGCGCCGGCCACGCTGACGGACTGGCGTCCGGTGGTGCATGAGATGCGTCTGTTCAAATCTGAAGAAGAGCTGAACGTGATGCGCCGCGCTGGCGAAATCAGCGCCCTGGCACACACCCGCGCCATGGAAAAATGCCGTCCTGGTCTGTTCGAATACCAGCTGGAAGGCGAAATTCAACACGAATTTAACCGTCACGGCGCGCGCTTCCCGTCATACAACACCATTGTCGGCGGCGGGGAGAACGGCTGCATTCTGCATTACACCGAAAACGAAAGTGCGCTGCGTGATGGCGATCTGGTGCTGATTGACGCCGGTTGCGAATATCAGGGCTACGCGGGTGACATCACCCGTACTTTCCCGGTGAACGGTAAGTTCTCGCCCGCGCAACGAGCAATTTATGACATCGTTCTCGAATCACTTGAAACGGCGCTCACGCTGTATCGCCCGGGCACGTCCATTCAGGAGGTGACCGGCGAAGTTGTGCGCATCATGATCACCGGACTGGTGAAGCTTGGCATCCTGAAAGGCGACGTGGACACCCTGATCGCCGAAAATGCGCATCGTCCGTACTTTATGCACGGCCTGAGCCACTGGCTGGGGCTGGATGTGCATGATGTGGGGGCGTACGGTACCGACCGTTCACGCGTGCTGGAACCGGGCATGGTGCTGACCGTCGAGCCGGGGCTGTATATCGCGCCGGATGCCGATGTGCCCGAAGCGTACCGCGGAATTGGCATTCGTATTGAAGATGACATCGTCATCACCGAAACCGGTAACGAAAACCTGACCGCGAGCGTGGTGAAACACGCAGACGATATCGAGGCGCTGATGGCAGCGGCACGCGTATGAGCGTGATTATCGTTGGCGGCGGCATGACCGGCGCCACCCTGGCACTGGCGATCTCGCATTTGACGAAGGGGCAGCTTCCGGTGCATCTCGTTGAGGCGGTTGCACCACAAACGAAGAATCACCCCGGCTTTGATTCTCGCGCCATTGCCCTGGCGCAGGGAACCTGCCAACAGCTTTCCCGAATTGGCATCTGGCAGGCGATTGCCGACTGCGCCACCGCCATTCATACCGTGCATGTGAGCGATCGCGGCCATGCCGGGTTTGTGACGCTGGATGCTCATGATTATCGTATTGACGCCCTGGGTCAGGTCGTTGAACTCCATGATGTTGGCCTGCGCCTGTTCCGTCTGTTGCAGGACGCGCCAGGCGTGACCCTGCATTGTCCGTCACGCGTTGCGAGCTTTATCCGCAGTGAAGAAACGGTCAGCGTGACGCTGGATAATGGCACCGTTCTCGACGGCCAGCTTCTTGTGGCGGCGGACGGGTCGCGCTCGGCGCTCGCAACCCAGTGCGGCGTTGAGTGGCAGCAGCAGCCTTACGGGCAGGTTGCGGTCATTGCGAACGTCTCTACTGCCGCAGAACACAACGGCCGGGCGTTTGAGCGCTTCACGCAGCACGGTCCGCTGGCGATGCTGCCGATGTCGGATGGTCGTTGCTCGCTGGTCTGGTGCCATCCGCAGGAAAAGGCGGAAGACGTTCAGGCCTGGTCCGACGAACGTTTTTGCAGTGAACTGCAGAAAGCGTTTGGCTGGCGGCTGGGTCGCATTACCCATGCGGGAAAACGTGCGGTATACCCGCTGTCGTTAACTACCGCATCACAGTCTGTTCCGCACCGCGTGGCGCTGGTCGGCAACGCCGCGCAAACGCTTCACCCCATCGCGGGTCAGGGTTTTAATCTGGGTCTGCGGGATGTGATGAGCCTGGCCGAAGCGCTTTCGCAAGCGTGGAGCGAACAGAAAGATTGCGGCGCATACCCGGTACTCAGCCATTACCAGAAGCGACGTCAGGCCGATAAAGAGGCGACAATCGGCGTTACCGATGGTTTAGTCCATCTCTTTGCCAATCGCTGGGCGCCGCTGGTTGCCGGTCGCAACCTCGGGCTGATGGCGATGGAACTGTTCATTCCGGCACGCGACGTGCTGGCGCAGCGGACCCTGGGTTGGGTCGCGCGTTAAGGAGTTATCACTGTGCAAAATGTTGATGTTGCCATCGTTGGCGGCGGAATGGTTGGACTGGCCCTGGCCTGCGGATTACAAGGCAGCGGCCTGCGTGTGGCCGTGCTGGAGCAAAAGCAGCCTCAGCCCGTCGCACCTGATGCCCCGCCGGAACTCCGCGTGTCGGCAATAAATGCGGCCAGCGAAAAGCTGCTGACGCGCCTTGGCGTCTGGTCAGATATCGTAGCCCAGCGTGCGAGCTGCTATCACGGCATGGAGGTATGGGACAAAGACAGCTTTGGTCATATTGCTTTTGATGATGAAAGCATGGGCTATAGCCATCTGGGTCACATCATTGAGAATGCGGTGATCCACCACGCGCTGTGGCAGAAAGCTCAGCAGTGCAGCGACGTAACGCTGGTTGCGCCTGCGCAAATCCAGCAGGTTGCGTGGGGCGAAAACGAGGCGTTTATCACCCTGCAAAGTGGCGATATGCTCACCGCGCGTCTGGTGGTCGGTGCCGATGGCGCTAACTCCTGGCTGCGCAATAAAGCGGATATTCCGCTGACCTACTGGGATTACCGCCATCATGCCATGGTGGCGACGATCCGTACCCAAGAGCCGCACGGCGGCGTGGCGCGCCAGATTTTCCACAACGACGGCATTCTGGCATTCCTGCCGTTAAGCGATCCGCATCTCTGCTCAATTGTCTGGTCTCTGGTGCCGGAAAAAGCGCAGCAGATGCAGGAGGCGACGCCAGAGGCCTTTAACCAGGCACTGTGCGTGGCGTTTGATAACCGTCTGGGGCTTTGTACTCTTGAGAGCGAGCGTCAGGTCTTCCCCTTAACCGGACGCTATGCGCGTCAGTTTGCCGCGCACCGTCTGGCGCTGGTGGGCGACGCGGCCCATACCATTCATCCGCTGGCCGGGCAGGGCGTTAATCTCGGCTTTATGGATGCGGCGGAGCTGGTAGAAGAGCTGCGTCGTCTGCAGCGAGAGGGTAAAGATATTGGGCAGCATGTGTATCTGCGTCGCTACGAGCGCAGCCGCAAGCACAGTGCGGCGATGATGCTTGCAGGCATGCAGGGCTTCCGTGAGCTGTTTGCCGGGGCAAATCCGGCGAAAAAACTGCTGCGTGATATTGGGCTCAAGCTCGCCGATACCCTCCCTGGCGTCAAACCTCAACTCCTGCGTCAGGCGATGGGTCTTAACGACCTGCCGGACTGGCTGAAATAAAATAGACCCCCGTCACACTTTCTTTTCCCGGCCTCTGTGCCGGGAAAATTCCCTCGTTTGAAATATTCTAATTCCACGTCATTTTTCGCATTAGATAATCTAATGTCATGATTTTTATGTGACGGAAATTCGGCCCGTTTTTCCGCATGAAATATCATCATGTGCTAAATCCTGTTAGATCATTGTTAATTTTGTGCGGGGTTAATCGCATTTTTCCAGTGAATAACTCTGTAGGCTTTTCAGCGTTTTTTGGTCATAAGCTAATGTGATGACCCGTTTTACCTTATGGTTAACCGCCGGTTTCGGTGGTAAGTTCAGGTAAAAGAGAACGTTTGCGTCGGCATTCGGAAACGAGGCCGATACCGGGTTTCACGGTGAATTTTTCAACGAGGACAAGATGGCTCAACAGACTCCTTTGTACGAACAGCACGTGTTATGCGGCGCCCGCATGGTGGATTTCCATGGCTGGATGATGCCGCTGCACTACGGCTCGCAAATTGATGAGCACCACGCGGTGCGCACCGATGCCGGTATGTTCGACGTGTCCCACATGACGATTGTCGATCTGCGCGGTAGCCGCACCCGGGAGTTTCTACGTTATCTGCTGGCGAACGATGTCGCGAAGCTGAAGACACCGGGGAAAGCGCTCTATACCGGTATGCTGAACGCCTCGGGTGGCGTGATTGATGACCTTATCGTCTACTACTTCACCGAAGACTTCTTCCGCCTCGTTGTAAACTCCGCCACCCGCGAAAAAGACCTCTTCTGGATCACCCAACACGCCGAACCTTATGCCATCGACATCACCGTCCGTGACGATCTGTCGCTGATTGCCGTGCAGGGGCCGAACGCGCAGGCGAAAGCCGCGTCTCTGTTCAGCGACGAGCAGCGTAAAGCCACCGAAGGGATGAAGCCCTTCTTTGGCGTGCAGGCGGGCGATCTGTTTATTGCCACGACCGGCTATACCGGTGAAGCGGGCTATGAAATTGCCATGCCAAACGAGAAAGCAGCTGATTTCTGGCGTGCGCTGGTGGAAGCGGGCGTGAAGCCGGCTGGCCTGGGCGCGCGCGATACGCTGCGCCTTGAAGCGGGGATGAACCTCTACGGTCAGGAGATGGACGAAGGCGTCTCTCCGCTGGCGGCCAACATGGGCTGGACCATCGCATGGGAACCCGCTGACCGTGAGTTTATTGGCCGTGAAGCGCTGGAAATGCAGCGCGAGAAGGGCACTGAACAGCTGGTTGGCCTGGTGATGAAGGAAAAAGGCGTGCTGCGCGGAGAACTGCCGGTGCGTTTTACCGATGCCGACGGCAATCCGCGCGAAGGCGTGATCACCAGCGGGTCCTTCTCCCCGACGCTGGGCTACAGTATTGCACTGGCTCGCGTGCCGGCGGGCATTGGCGAGTCGGCGGTGGTGCAAATCCGCAACCGCGAAATGCCGGTCAACGTGACCAAACCGATTTTTGTTCGCGCCGGTAAGCCGGTCGCCTAACTATTTTTATCAGGAGAACTTCAATGAGCAATGTGCCAGCAGAACTGAAATACAGCAAAGAACACGAGTGGCTGCGCAAAGAGGCGGACGGCACTTACACCGTAGGGATCACCGAGCATGCGCAGGAGCTGCTGGGCGACATGGTGTTTGTTGACCTGCCGGAAGTGGGCGCAACCGTGAGCGCGGGCGATGACTGCGCCGTGGCGGAGTCCGTTAAAGCAGCATCCGATATCTACGCACCGGTAAGCGGTGAAATTGTGGCCGTAAACGACGCGCTGAGCGATTCGCCGGAGCTGGTGAACAGCGAGCCTTATGAAGGTGGCTGGATCTTCAAGATCAAAGCCAGTGACGAATCTCAGGTTGCCGCGCTGCTGGATGCGACCGCGTACGAAGCCCTGTTAGAAGACGAGTAATTGTTAATCCCCCTCTCCCTCCGGGAGAGGGCAGGGGTGAGGGTGCCCATCTTCCCCTCACCCTAACCCTCTCCCGAGGGGAGAGGGAACTTAAATTCACTGCACGTTTCAGGAACCATCGCTCATGACACAGACTTTAAGCCAGCTTGAAAACCGTGGCGCTTTCATTGAACGTCACATTGGGCCGGATGCTCAGCAACAGCAGGAGATGCTGAAAACGGTTGGCGCGGATTCATTAAACGCACTGATCGGCCAGATCGTGCCAAAAGACATCCAGCTTGCCACGCCGCCTCAGGTGGGAGAAGCCACCACGGAATTCGCCGCACTGGCGGAGCTGAAGGCCATCGCTGGCCTTAACAAGCGCTATAAGTCTTACATTGGCATGGGCTACACCAACGTGCAGTTACCGCCGGTTATCCTGCGTAATATGCTGGAAAACCCGGGCTGGTACACCGCCTATACCCCGTATCAGCCGGAAGTGTCCCAGGGCCGTCTTGAAGCGCTGCTGAACTTCCAGCAGGTGACGCTCGACCTGACCGGGATGGATATCGCTTCCGCCTCGTTGCTGGATGAAGCGACCGCGGCAGCTGAAGCCATGGCGATGGCAAAACGCGTCAGCAAGCTGAAAAATGCCAACCGCTTCTTCGTGGCGGCGGACGTGCATCCGCAGACGCTGGACGTGGTGCGTACCCGTGCGGAAACCTTTGGTTTTGATGTGATTGTCGACGACGCTGACAAAGTGCTGGATCATCAGGACGTCTTTGGTGTGCTGCTACAGCAGGTTGGCACCACCGGCGAAGTGCATGATTACAGCGCGCTGATTGCCGAGCTGAAATCCCGCAAAGTGGTGGTCAGCGTTGCCGCTGATTTTATGGCGCTGGTGCTGCTGACGGCTCCGGGCAAACAGGGTGCGGATATTGTATTCGGCTCGGCCCAGCGTTTCGGCGTGCCGATGGGCTACGGCGGACCGCACGCGGCATTCTTTGGCGCGAAAGATGAATTTAAACGTTCCATGCCAGGCCGCATTATTGGCGTATCGAAAGATGCCGCCGGTAACACCGCGCTGCGCATGGCGATGCAGACTCGCGAGCAGCATATCCGTCGCGAGAAAGCGAACTCTAATATCTGTACTTCTCAGGTTCTGCTGGCAAACATCGCCAGCCTGTACGCCGTCTTCCACGGCCCGGTTGGGCTGAAACGCATTGCCGGCCGCATCCACCGTCTGGCGGATATTCTGGCCTGTGGCCTGCAGCAGAAAGGCCTGAAGCTGCGTCATGAGCACTACTTCGACACGCTGTGCGTGGACGTGGCGGATAAAGCGGCGGTGCTGGCACGTGCGGATGCCGCACAAATTAACCTGCGCAGCGACATTCATCATGCCGTGGGCATCACTCTTGATGAATCCACCACGCGCGACGATATCGTCAACCTGTTTAATGTCGTGCTGGGCGATGCGCACGGTCTGGATATTGATGCGCTGGACAAAGAGGTCGCGCATGACAGCCGCTCTATTCAGGAGAGCATGCTGCGCAATGACGCTATCCTGACGCATCCTGTGTTCAACCGTTATCACAGCGAAACCGAGATGATGCGTTATATGCACTCTCTGGAGCGCAAAGATCTGGCGCTGAACCAGGCGATGATCCCGCTGGGCTCGTGCACCATGAAGCTGAACGCCGCGGCAGAAATGATCCCTATCACCTGGCCTGAGTTCTCCGAGCTGCACCCGTTCTGCCCACCAGAGCAGGCGGAAGGGTATCATGTCATGATCAACCAGCTTTCCGACTGGCTGGTGAAACTGACCGGTTATGACGCGCTCTGTATGCAGCCGAACTCCGGCGCGCAGGGTGAATATGCGGGGCTGCTGGCAATCCGTCACTATCACGAAAGCCGTAACGAAGGCCACCGTGATATCTGCCTGATCCCGAGCTCTGCCCACGGCACCAACCCGGCGTCTGCCCAGATGGCGGGCATGGAAGTGGTGGTCGTGGCGTGTGATAAGAACGGTAACATCGACCTGGCCGACCTGCGCGCGAAAGCCGAGCAGGCGGGCGATAAGCTCTCCTGCATCATGGTGACCTACCCGTCGACTCACGGCGTGTACGAAGAAACCATCCGCGAAGTGTGTGAAGTGGTGCATCAGTTCGGCGGTCAGGTGTACCTCGACGGCGCGAACATGAATGCTCAGGTGGGCATTACCTCTCCGGGCTTCATCGGCGCGGACGTGTCGCACCTGAACCTGCACAAAACCTTCTGCATCCCACACGGTGGTGGCGGTCCGGGCATGGGGCCTATCGGCGTGAAAGCGCATCTGGCGCCGTTCGTGCCGGGTCACAGCGTCGTGCAGATAGAAGGTATGCTGACCCGTCAGGGCGCGGTCTCTGCTGCACCGTTCGGTAGCGCTTCAATCCTGCCAATCAGCTGGATGTACATCCGCATGATGGGCGCGGAAGGGCTGAAACAGGCAAGCCAGGTCGCGATCCTGAATGCTAACTATATTGCGACTCGCCTGAAGTCGGCTTTCCCGGTGCTTTACACCGGCCGCGATGGGCGTGTGGCACACGAGTGCATCCTCGATATTCGTCCGCTGAAAGAAGCGACGGGTATCAGCGAACTGGATATCGCCAAGCGTCTGATCGACTACGGCTTCCACGCACCAACCATGTCGTTCCCGGTTGCGGGTACGCTGATGGTGGAGCCAACGGAGTCTGAAAGCAAAGCCGAGCTGGACCGCTTTATCGACGCGATGCTGGCCATCCGCATGGAGATAGACCGCGTGCAGGACGGCGAATGGACGCTGGAAGATAACCCGTTGGTTAACGCTCCGCACACCCAGCACGAGATGGTGGCCGAGTGGAATCACGGTTATTCCCGTGAACTGGCTGTCTTCCCGGCAGGCGTGGCGAATAAATACTGGCCGACCGTGAAGCGTCTTGATGACGTATACGGCGACCGTAACCTGTTCTGCTCCTGTGTGCCGATGAGCGAATACCAGTAATTTTTTTGCTGTAGTAACGTAGGCCGGGTAAGGCGAAGCCGCCACCCGGCTTTTTTATTGGGAGAAGACAATGGCAATTGCACTGGTCACCGGCGCCAGCCGCGGCATTGGCAAAGCCACCGCGCTGCAACTGGCTCGCGAAGGTTATACCGTGGCGGTGAACTATCACCACAATATCAAAGCCGCAAAGGACGTCATCAATCAGATCGTTGAGGCGGGTGGAAAAGCATTTGCCCTGCGTGCAGACATTAGCGATGAAGCGCAGGTCATGGCCATGTTTGACAGCCTCGATCGCGAAGGTGAGCCCCTTACCGCGCTGGTCAACAATGCAGGCATTCTGTTTGAGCAATCCACTATTGAAAATCTGTCCGCTGAACGCATTAATCGCGTGCTGAGCACCAACGTCACGGGCTATTTTCTCTGCTGCCGTGAGGCGGTAAAGCGCATGTCGCGCAAACATGGCGGCAAGGGTGGCGCGATTGTCAATGTCTCCTCTGCCGCGTCTCGTCTGGGCGCGCCGGGGGAGTATGTCGATTACGCGGCCTCCAAAGGCGCGGTAGATTCCCTGACTACCGGATTATCGCTGGAGGTAGCGGCGCAGGGTATCCGCGTAAACTGCGTGCGGCCCGGGCTGATTTATACCGATATTCACGCGTCGGGTGGGGAACCGGGGCGGGTGGATCGCGTGAAATCGTTACTGCCGATGCAGCGCGGCGGCCAGCCGGAAGAGGTCGCGCAGGCGATAGTTTGGCTGCTGAGCGAGAAGGCGTCATACGTGACGGGCAGTTTTATTGAACTGGCGGGCGGGAAATAAACGCCGGGTGGCGGCTTCGCCTTACCCGGCCTACGATTCGCAGGTTTTGTAGGCCGGTGCAAGCGTAGCGCCGCCCGGCGTTACGGCGTTAAAGTTGCTCGCCGTTGCTGGCAATTACGCCTTTATACCATTCGAAGCTTTTCTTACGGGAACGCGACATGTCGCCGGTGCCGTCGTCGTGTTTATTGACGTAGATAAAACCGTAGCGCTTGCTGTACTGGCCGGTAGTGAATGACACGCAGTCAATGCAGCTCCATGGCGTATAGCCCATCAGATCCACGCCATCGTGGGTGACGGCTTTGATCATCTCTTCAACGTGGGCGCGCAGGTAGTCGATACGATAGTCATCGTTGATGCTGCCATCCTCTTCCACCTTATCGTAGGCACCGAAGCCGTTTTCCACGATAAACAACGGCTTCTGATAGCGTTCGTACAGTTCGCACAGGGAATAACGCAGGCCCACCGGGTCAATCTGCCAGCCCCAGTCGGACGCCTTGACGTGCGGATTAGGTACGCTGCCCTCGAAGCCAGAAATCGCGTCACCGGTGCCACCTTCCGCTTTCACCGCATTGGTCATGTAGTAGCTGAAGCCCAGGTAGTCGCAGGTACCTTCGCGGAGGATCTGCTCATCGCCTGCGTCCATTTTGATGGAGAAACCGCGGCGCTCCCATTCATTCAGTACGTAAGACGGATAGTAGCCACGCAGCTGAACATCGGTAAAGACATAGCGCTCGCGCATGGATTCCTGGGCGAACATCACGTCTTCCGGTTTGCAGGAGAATGGATAGAGCGCCACCATGGCCAGCATGCAGCCGACTTTCATCTCCGGATTGATACGGCGCGCGGCTTTCACCGCCAGGGCACTCGCCACAAACTGGTGGTGCAGCACCTGATACATGGTCTCTTCCGGATTTTCATGTTCGGTATAGACCACGCCTGAGCAGCAATAACCAAAGAGCGGCGCACGCCAGTTACGCTGGTTGTTGATTTCATTGAAGGTCATCCAGTATTTGACCTTGTGCTTGTAGCGCTCAAAAACCACTTCCGCGAAGCGTACAAAGAAATCGACCACTTTACGGTTGGTCCAGCTGCCGTACTCCTGCACCAGGTGCAGCGGCATTTCGAAGTGGGAGAGGGTGATCACCGGCTCGATGTTGTATTTCAGCAGCTCATCGAACATGTCGTCATAGAACTTCAGCCCTTCCTCGTTTGGCTGCGTTTCGTCACCTTTCGGGAAGATGCGCGTCCAGGCAATCGAGGTGCGGAAACATTTGAAGCCCATCTCGGCAAACAGCTTGATATCTTCTTTGTAGTGGCCGTGGAAGTCGATGGCCTCGTGATTTGGGTAGTATTTACCCGGCACTACGTCCTGCGTGATTTCGCGCGGCACGCCGTGCGCCCCGCCGGTCAGTACGTCGCAGATGCTCGGCCCCTTGCCGCCTTTGTCCCAGCCGCCTTCAACCTGATGCGCCGCAACGGCACCGCCCCATAGAAAATCTTTCGGTAAGGTCAATTTTTTCATCGCTGCTATTCTCAATAAATGACGTATTGGTTTTGAGTCTAGCAAAGCGAAATTGAATGTCACGATATAACAATTCGCGGAAATTGTGATTTGTCACATCAAAAAAACAGGATGTTTTATTCCGCCAGTTTCTTCGCCAGTTTGCGTCCGAGAGATTCCAGAATATAGATAACGGGGATTTGTGTGGTGATGTCGTAGACGCCTGCAATACGCGTCTGGGGAACGTGCCAGAAGAGATTAAAGTCCGCCAGTTTTGCCAGGCGCGAGTGTTCATGGCTGGTAATGGAGAGAACCTTGCAGTGATGCAGGCTGAACTGGCTGGCGAAGCGCAGGATCTCCTCGGTATCGCCCGACACAGAGAGCACAATTGCCAGTGCATTTTTCGCCATATCATTGGTGACCGGGAAATAAGGGTCATCAATATGGTTGCTGAATTTTCCGATATTCGAAAAGAAACGGGCACCGTATTTTGCCAGCGATCCTGATGTCCCTGCGCCGACAAATATAATTCGCTCCGAAGAGAGAATGATATTTACCGCGTCATCCAGTAAAGCGTCGAACTCTTCATTATTCACGCTTTTAAAGAAACTGATAATTTCGCTGGCGCCGAAATTCGCCTGCTGAGGTTCGTTCTGTTCAAGATAGAGCTTAAAGCGCACGCGAAACTCAGAATACCCTTCACAGTTGAGCTTACGGCAAAAGCGCAGGATGGTGGTGGTTGAGACGCCCGCCGCATCCGCCAGTTCGCGGATGGTCATGTACATCACTTTGTCACGGTTTTTAATGACATAGTTGTAGACCATCATCTCCAGGTTATTGAGACTGGCAATGGCGGAGTGGGTGAACATACTCACAGTGGCAAAACTCTCATTCAGACCTCGTTTAACCATCATAACATGCAGCCAGACGGCAGGATCTAATTTTATGCTATTGATTCGTAAAGTATAAATTTTAATGTGAACAAATGTCAGGTGAAAAATATATCTATGTTTTTGATTTTTATTGTAAAAAAATCACATTGAAAATATTTTAGCTAACAGGTGTTCACTGGAATCATTCTCAGTTAGCATAGTCATGCGATGAATAATCATCTTTAGTTTCCCGGAGTTTTGTATGGCGAGCAGACCATTAATCGCACAGGGATATTCACTGGCGGAGGAAGTAGCCAACAGCATCAGCCATGGCATTGGCCTGGTGTTTGGGATAGTCGGTTTAGTGTTATTGCTGGTACAGGCGGTTGATACCAATGCCAGCGCGATGGCGATTACCAGCTATAGCCTATATGGCGGAAGCATGATCCTGTTATTCCTGGCGTCGACGCTCTATCACGCGATTCCGCATCAACGGGCCAAGATATGGCTCAAGAAATTTGACCACTGTGCTATCTATCTGCTTATTGCAGGAACCTATACGCCTTTTCTGCTGGTGGGGCTCAACTCGCCGCTGTCGCGCGGACTGATGATTGTCATCTGGAGCCTGGCGCTGCTGGGGATCCTCTTCAAGCTAACCATTGCACACCGGTTTAAAGTGTTGTCACTGGTGACCTATCTGACCATGGGGTGGCTGTCGCTGATTGTGGTGTATCAACTGGCGATTAAGCTGGCGGTTGGCGGGGTTACGTTGCTGGCAGTGGGAGGCGTAGTGTACTCGCTGGGCGTCATTTTCTACGTCTGCAAGCGCATTCCATACAATCATGCCATCTGGCATGGTTTTGTACTGGGCGGCAGCGTGTGCCATTTTTTGGCGATTTATTTGTATGTCGGGCAGGTGTAGTTTGTTGTCGGGTGGCGGCTTCGCCTTACCCGACCTACGGGATCGGTAGGCCCGGTAAGCGCAGCGCCACCGGGCGATACAGCATCACTCTTCCAGCGAATACGGTAACGGCTCAATACTCAACGTATTCGCATCATCACGCACGCGGAACACGCTGTCGGCTTCCATGTCGTTGTTCATGACGGCCTGGACTAAAAGACGACCATCATCCAGCTGTACGGCGGCTAACACGGTGCCGGTACGGCGCCAGTTATCGCCCATTTTCAGCTCTAAATCTTCACCCGCTTCCGGTACGCGGCTGGCATGACCTGCCAGTGTCCACAGTGCACGTTTATTTGCCCCACGGAATTTTGCACGCGCCACCATCTCCTGGCCGGTGTAACAGCCTTTTTTAAAGCTGATGCCGCCCAGCGCCTGCAGGTTAGTGGCTTGTGGAATAAACTGCGCGCTGTTGGCGGCGTCAATGACCGGCAGACCGGCTTCAATATTCAGCGCCAGCCACTGCTGGCTGTTGTTGAGCTGCGCTTCGCCGCGCAGTGCTTCGGTGACGCGTTCGGCGGTTGCGGCATCCGTGACAAGCAGGAAGCGCTCCGCCGGATGTTCAAACCACAGGATGGAGGTGGCCCCCTCGCTGACGACCTGTTTTTCTGCATCCGGCAGCTCAGCAAACAGATTTTTCAGCGCGGCACGTGCCTGGAAGCCCGCCACGCCCAGCAGAACATGTTCGTCGTCCGGGACGATAGTGACTTTGGAAAAGACTGCATACTTTTTCAGCTCTTTGAGCTGCGCATCTCGCAGGCTGCGGCGTTCAATAAAGGCAAAACCGTCCTGACGGCGGAAAAGACGCAGATTGCTCCACATTTTGCCTTTGGGGTCACAATGCGCCGCCAGCAGGTGCTGGTGTTCGGTCATCTGGCTGACGTCGGCGGTGACCTGGCCCTGGAGGTATTTTTCGGCGTCGGCGCCGGCGAGCGTCGCCAGCGCCCAGTCATCAAGAGAAATAAGCGTCAGCGGCAGACGCGCAGAGGCGGCGGGCTGGCGAGGAGAAAATGGTGTAAATGCCATAACGATATCCTGAATTGCTTAACGCTTTGATAATG
The DNA here is from genome assembly GCF_056673325.1 of Enterobacter cloacae complex sp. HYC080_NIDB. Classification (NCBI taxonomy): domain Bacteria; kingdom Pseudomonadati; phylum Pseudomonadota; class Gammaproteobacteria; order Enterobacterales; family Enterobacteriaceae; genus Enterobacter; species Enterobacter cloacae complex sp. HYC080_NIDB. Next base: position 864,487 of record NZ_CP114212.1, read on the forward strand.
CCTAATGGTAAAAGAGCCTGCTGGCAATGCAAGCGCTTTCAGCAGACCATTTGTGCCATAAACCGGTTATGCGTAGCGCTACGCAAAATAGTGTAATCCGCTGTCTTTGTAGGTGTTATTCTGGAAGCCTGCTCGTTGATCGCAATATTCCAGTAATGAAACGGTCAAAAACACGTTACACTAGCTGGTGTCCCCGTAGAGAAATAAAGAACACTGAACGGGGGCCCGACTGTGCCAAACGTAATGCAGGAAACTGAACATGGATATTAACAACAAGGCCCGTATTCACTGGGCATGCCGTCGCGGCATGCGTGAACTTGATATTTCCATCATGCCTTTCTTCGAATATGAGTATGACAGCTTAAGCGATGATGATAAGCGGCTGTTTGTTCGCCTGCTTGAGTCTGACGATCCAGATTTATTCAACTGGCTGATGAACCACGGCAAACCCGCCGACACCGAGTTGCAACGGATGGTGCAATTAATTCAAACACGGAATCGGGAACGTGGTCCTGTGGCAATCTGATCTTCGCGTCTCGTGGCGCTCGCAGTGGATGTCGTTAATGCTCCACGGCCTGGTTGCGGCCATCGTGTTACTCATGCCATGGCCCCTGAGCTATACGCCGCTGTGGCTGCTGTTACTTTCGTTTGTCGTTTTTGACAGCGTACGCAGCCAGCGTCGCATTAATGCTCGTCAGGGTGAGATCAAGTTACTGATGGATTCCCGCCTGCGCTGGCAGGGAAAAGAGTGGGATATTCTGGGCATGCCATGGATGCTCAACTCCGGCATGATGTTACGGTTACGCAATGTGGACGGCGGGCGTTGCCAGCACCTGTGGCTGGCGGCTGACAGTATGGATGCCTCAGAATGGCGAGATCTGCGCCGGATGTTGTTGCAACAGCCGACGCAGGAGTAACCCACTTAGCTAAATTTTTCTGCCATTTCGCCAAGTATCTGTTCGCACCAGGCCTGCAGGCGCTCGTCGCTGAGATCGTACTGATTGGTTTCATCCAGCGCGAGTCCGACAAACAGCTGGCCGTCGGCAATGATCGGTTTTTGACTGGTGAACTCGTATCCTTCGGTTGGCCAGTAGCCGATAAACGTCGCCCCTTTCGGTACCAGTTTGTCATGCAGCATGCCAAGTGCATCAAGAAACCATTCGCCGTAGCCCAACTGATCGCCCATGCCGTACATCGCAATGATTTTGCCGTCGAGATTGACTGAATCGAGCTGATCCCAGATAGCTTCCCAGTCTTCCTGTATCTCACCAAAATCCCAGGTTGGGATGCCGAGGATCAGTACATCGTACTGTTCCATCAGCGCGACCGCGTCATCTTTCAGGTTATGCAACGTCACCAGTTCGGGGCCAATGATGTCGCGAATTTTCTCTGCCGCCATTTCGGTGTAGCAGGTGCTGGAACCATAGAAAAGACCAATATTCATCGCGTAACTATCTCAATTCATGCTTTGACTTTGTGCGTAGTGTACCAGAAACCGGTCGCAATCAGGCATAATGGCCTGACTGCAGAATCAAAGGGGCCGATGTGGAAAAGGATCTCGCACTCGTTGAACAGTTTCTCGATGCGCTGTGGCTGGAGAAAAATCTGGCCGAGAACACGCTCAGTGCCTATCGGCGCGATCTCACCATGCTGGTGGAGTGGCTGGCGCGTCGCGAATTATCGCTGGCGAGTGCGCAAAGCGACGACCTTCAGGCGCTGCTCGCGGAACGGGTTGAAGGGGGCTATAAGGCCACCAGTTCTGCACGCTTGCTCAGCGCGATGCGTCGGCTGTTCCAGCATCTCTACCGTGAGAAGATTCGGGAAGACGAGCCGAGTGCGCTTCTGGCGTCCCCTAAACTCCCGCAGCGGCTGCCGAAAGATCTCAGCGAAGCACAAGTTGAGAGATTATTACAGTCACCTGCTGTTGACCTGCCGCTGGAGTTACGCGATAAAGCCATGCTTGAGCTATTGTATGCTACCGGTTTGCGTGTCTCTGAACTGGTTGGCCTGACGATGAGCGACATCAGCCTGCGTCAGGGCGTGGTGCGCGTCATCGGTAAAGGAAATAAGGAAAGGCTGGTGCCGCTGGGAGAAGAAGCGGTTTACTGGCTGGAAACGTATCTTGAGCATGGCCGTCCATGGTTGCTCAATGGCGTGTCTATCGACGTCCTGTTTCCGAGCCAGCGCGCACAGCAGATGACACGACAAACGTTCTGGCATCGCATCAAGCATTACGCCACACTGGCGGGTATCGACAGTGAAAAGCTTTCGCCGCACGTATTGCGTCACGCTTTCGCGACGCATCTGTTAAACCACGGCGCAGATTTACGCGTGGTGCAGATGCTACTGGGACACAGCGATCTTTCTACGACGCAAATTTACACCCATGTCGCGACGGAACGCCTGCGGCAGCTACACCAACAGCACCACCCTCGTGCGTGAGTGCCGACAAATTGTAACGGGATCAACTATGAAAAAGTCTTTCGCGCTGTTCACCCTGCTGGCAGCCTCTTTTACCGGGTTCGCCCATGCGGATGACGCCGCTATTAAACAGTCACTGGCTAAACTGGGCGTTACCAGCAGCGACATCCAGTCTGCACCGGTTGCCGGGATGAAAACGGTACTGACTAACAGCGGCGTGCTGTATGTCACCGAAGACGGCAAACATATTATTCAGGGGCCAATGTATGACGTGAGCGGCGCGCAGCCGGTCAATGTCACCAACCAGCTGCTGATGAAAAACCTGAATGCGCTCGAAAAAGAGATGATCGTCTATAAAGCGGCGCAGGAAAAACATGTGATTACCGTCTTCACCGACATCACCTGTGGCTACTGCCACAAGCTCCATGAGCAGATGAAAGACTATAACGCGCTGGGCATTACCGTGCGTTACCTGGCCTTCCCGCGTGCAGGCGTGCAGAGCCAGCCAGAGCAAGACATGAAAGCGATTTGGTGTGCGAAAGATCGCAACAAAGCGTTTGACGATGCGATGAGCGGTAAAGAGGTTAAGCCTGCGTCCTGCGATATCGATATTGCTAACCACTACGCGCTGGGCGTGCAGTTTGGCGTAAGCGGTACGCCAGCGATTGTCCTGAGCAATGGCTATGTTGTGCCGGGTTACCAGGGACCAAAAGAGATGAAAGAGTTCCTCGACGCGCACCAGAAACAGTTTGGTGGTAAATAATCCGCGTGAAAGCCCCGATAAAATTGCGCCGCCGCGAGGCGGTTGAACCGGTTGATTTGCCAGACGATCTCCCACCCCTGCTGAAGCGTCTCTACGCCAGCCGCGGCGTGCGCAGTGCTGAGGATCTTGAACGCAGCGTCAAAGGGATGCTGCCCTGGCAGCAGCTCAACGGCATCGAAAAAGCCATCGAAATGCTCTACAACGCGCTCCGTGAGGGAACGCGTATTGTGGTGGTAGGGGATTTCGATGCAGATGGCGCAACCAGTACGGCCTTGAGCGTTTTGAGTCTGCGCGCGCTGGGCTGCGATAACGTTACTTACCTTGTGCCGAACCGCTTTGAAGACGGTTACGGCCTCAGCCCGGAAGTGGTCGATCAGGCTCACGCCCGCGGGGCACAGATGATCATGACCGTTGATAACGGGATCTCTTCCCATGCAGGTGTCGATCATGCGCACGCGCTGGGGATCCCGGTGTTGGTCACCGATCACCACTTGCCGGGTGAAACATTGCCGGACGCTGAAGCGATCATCAATCCCAACCTGCGCGACTGCGATTTCCCGTCAAAATCTCTCGCCGGTGTGGGGGTAGCGTTTTATCTGATGCTGGCGCTGCGGACCCTGCTTCGTGATAAGGGCTGGTTCGAATCACGCGGTATCGCCATACCAAACCTGGCCGAATATCTCGACCTGGTGGCGCTGGGTACCGTCGCGGACGTCGTGCCGCTCGATACCAATAACCGTATTTTGACCTGGCAGGGCTTAAGCCGCATTCGCGCGGGCAAGTGCCGTCCGGGGATTAAGGCGCTGCTGGAAATTGCCAACCGCGATCCGCTCAAGCTGGCGGCAAGTGATCTGGGTTTTGCCCTCGGGCCGCGTCTGAACGCTGCCGGAAGGCTGGACGATATGTCCGTCGGTGTGGCGCTGCTGCTGTGCGATAACATCGGCGAAGCGCGCGTCCTGGCCAATGAGCTCGACGCGTTGAACCAGACCCGTAAAGAGATAGAGCAGGGAATGCAGGTCGAAGCGCTGACCCTTTGCGAAAAACTCGAACGCAGCGGTGAAACGCTGCCGGGCGGGCTGGCGATGTATCATCCTGAGTGGCATCAGGGTGTGGTTGGCATTCTGGCCTCGCGCATTAAAGAGCGCTTCCACCGCCCGGTGATCGCGTTTGCCCCCGCTGGTGACGGCACGCTGAAAGGCTCTGGCCGTTCGATTCAGGGTCTTCACATGCGTGATGCACTGGAGCGTCTGGATACGCTGTACCCGGGCCTGATGATCAAATTTGGCGGCCATGCGATGGCGGCGGGTCTGTCGCTGGAAGAGGCGAAATTTGACGAATTTCAGCGGCTATTTGGTGAACTGGTCACCGACTGGATTGACCCTGCCTTGTTGCAGGGAGAAGTGGTGTCCGACGGCGAGCTCTCACCGCATGAGATGACAATGGACGTGGCGCAGATGCTGCGCGATGCCGGTCCGTGGGGACAGATGTTCCCTGAACCGCTGTTCGACGGCCGTTTCCGCCTGCTTCAGCAACGTATCGTCGGCGAGCGTCATCTGAAAGTCATGGTTGAGCCCGTTGGCGGCGGACCGCTGCTGGACGGCATCGCCTTCAACGTCGATACGGCCATCTGGCCGGACAACGGCGTGCTCGAGGTCGAACTGGCATACAAACTGGATATCAACGAGTTTCGCGGAAACCGCACCCTTCAGATCATCATCGACAATATCTGGCCAATTTAGCGGCAGTAATCTCTATAAAAAAGGGCGTGGATTCGGTACAATCCCGCTCTTATCACCGCATTTTGACAAGTCCATAAAAGAAAACAGACCATGTTTGAAATTAATCCGGTAAAAAACCGTATTCAGGACCTCACGGAGCGCTCTGACGTTCTTAGGGGGTATCTTTGACTACGATGCCAAGAAAGAGCGTCTTGAAGAAGTAAACGCCGAGCTGGAACAGCCGGACGTCTGGAACGAACCTGAACGCGCACAGGCGTTGGGTAAAGAGCGTTCCTCTCTCGAAGCTATCGTAGATACGCTGGATCAAATGGCTCAGGGGCTGGAAGATGTTTCCGGTTTGCTCGAGCTGGCCGTCGAAGCCGACGACGAAGAAACCTTTAACGAAGCCGTGGCAGAACTCGACGTGCTGGAAGAGAAGCTGGCGCAGCTGGAATTCCGTCGTATGTTCTCCGGCGAATACGACAGCGCTGACTGTTACCTCGATATTCAGGCAGGTTCTGGCGGTACCGAAGCGCAGGACTGGGCCAGCATGCTGACGCGTATGTACCTGCGTTGGGCAGAAGCGCGCGGCTTCAAAACCGAAATCATCGAAGAGTCTGAAGGTGAAGTGGCCGGTATTAAATCCGTCACCATCAAGATCATTGGCGACTACGCCTACGGCTGGCTGCGTACCGAGACCGGCGTTCACCGTCTGGTGCGTAAGAGCCCGTTCGACTCCGGTGGCCGTCGCCATACCTCCTTCAGCTCGGCGTTTGTTTACCCGGAAGTTGACGAAGATATTGATATCGAAATTAACCCGGCGGACCTGCGTATTGACGTTTATCGCGCCTCCGGTGCGGGTGGTCAGCACGTTAACCGTACGGAATCGGCGGTGCGTATTACCCACATTCCAACCGGGCTGGTAACACAATGCCAGAACGACCGTTCCCAGCATAAGAACAAAGACCAGGCCATGAAGCAGATGAAAGCGAAGCTTTATGAGCTGGAGATGCAGAAGAAAAATGCTGAGAAACAGGCAATGGAAGATAACAAGTCCGACATCGGTTGGGGCAGCCAGATCCGTTCTTACGTCCTTGATGACTCCCGCATCAAAGACCTGCGTACCGGGGTTGAAACCCGTAACACGCAGGCGGTGCTGGACGGCAGCCTGGACCAATTTATCGAAGCAAGTTTGAAAGCAGGGTTATGAGGAACCAACATGTCTGAACAACAAGCACAGGGCGCTGACGCGGTAGTCGATCTTAACAACGAACTGAAAACCCGCCGCGAGAAGCTGGCAGCGCTGCGTGAGCAGGGCGTGCCGTTCCCGAACGATTTTCGTCGTGACCACACCTCAGACCAACTGCACGCTGACTTCGACGGTAAAGAGAACGAAGAGCTGGAAGCGCTGAACATCGAAGTGGCCGTTGCTGGCCGTATGATGACCCGTCGTATTATGGGTAAAGCCTCCTTCGTGACTTTGCAGGACGTGGGTGGCCGTATTCAGCTGTATGTTTCCCGTGACGATCTGCCGGAAGGCATCTACAACGAGCAGTTCAAGAAGTGGGATCTGGGCGATATCCTTGGCGCGAAAGGTAAACTGTTCAAAACCAAAACCGGTGAACTGTCTATCCACTGTACCGAGCTGCGTCTGCTGACCAAAGCGCTGCGTCCGCTGCCGGACAAATTCCACGGCCTGCAGGATCAGGAAGCGCGCTATCGTCAGCGTTATCTGGATCTCATCTCTAACGATGAATCCCGCAAGACCTTCAAAATTCGCTCCCAGATCATGGCCGGTATTCGCCAGTTCATGGTGAACCGCGACTTTATGGAAGTGGAAACCCCGATGATGCAGGTGATTCCAGGCGGTGCGTCTGCCCGTCCATTCATCACCCATCATAACGCCCTGGACCTGGACATGTACCTGCGTATCGCGCCGGAACTGTACCTGAAGCGTCTGGTGGTAGGTGGCTTTGATCGCGTATTCGAGATCAACCGTAACTTCCGTAACGAAGGTATCTCCGTTCGTCATAACCCAGAGTTCACCATGATGGAACTCTATATGGCGTATGCAGATTACAAAGATCTGATCGAGCTGACCGAATCCCTGTTCCGTACCCTGGCGCAGGACATTCTGGGCACCACCCAGGTCCCTTACGGTGAAGAAGTGTTCGACTTCGGCAAGCCGTTCGAAAAACTGACCATGCGCGAAGCAATCAAGAAATACCGTCCTGAAACCAACATGGCGGATCTGGATAACTTCGACTCTGCGAAAGCGATCGCGGAAAGCATCGGTATCAAGGTAGAGAAGAGTTGGGGTCTGGGCCGTATCGTGACCGAGATCTTCGAAGAAGTGGCCGAAGCGCATCTGATTCAGCCGACCTTCATCACCGAATACCCTGCTGAAGTGTCTCCGCTGGCGCGTCGTAATGACGAGAACCCAGAAATCACTGACCGTTTCGAATTCTTCATTGGCGGCCGTGAAATCGGCAACGGCTTTAGCGAGCTGAACGATGCGGAAGATCAGGCGCAGCGCTTCCAGGATCAGGTTGATGCGAAAGCAGCGGGCGATGACGAAGCGATGTTCTTCGACGAAGACTACGTGACCGCGCTGGAGCACGGCCTGCCACCAACGGCGGGTCTGGGTATTGGTATCGACCGTATGGTCATGCTGTTCACCAACAGCCACACCATCCGTGATGTGATCCTGTTCCCGGCGATGCGTCCGGTGAAATAAGGCATTAAGATGTAAAAAAAGCCCCGTTAGGGGCTTTTTTATTGCGCGGCAAACGCTCTCAAAGCGTCTCGTGCGACCGTTGCTTCCAGCACCATCCACGGGCTGAACCCCCAGGGCGCGGCGTTTAGGGCCTGGAACAACGATTCCAGCTCAACCCATTCAAATTCCATCACTTCTTCGTGATTAATACGCAGTTCGCTGGTAATACGTGCCGCGAATACCGGGCAAATCTCATTTTCCACAATCCCGGAAGGATCGGTTTCGCGGTAGCGAAACTCGGCGGCCACGGGGGTAATCGCCGTGATTTCAGTGCCAACCTCATAGCGGCAGCGGCGGATAATCGCCTCTTCTGTCTTTTCACCGGTTTGAGGGTGCCCGCAGACGGAATTCGTCCAGACGCCCGGCCAGGCTTTTTTGCTTAGCGCGCGTCGGGTGACCAGACACTCCCCTTCGGCGTTAAACAGCCAGGAGGAGAAGGCCAGATGCAGAGGGGTTTGGGTGGTGTGTGCGGCGTACTTTTCCTGAGTGCCAATCACCATTCCCTGGTCGTTTACCAAAATAACGTGTTCTTGAATACTCATTCGTGCTCCAGTGCCAACGATGCGGATGGTTCTGCACCATCAGCAGAGCAGTATTATACGGCATTCTTATACGAACGGTTTGACCCACAGAGCGGAAAAGGGCTGACCCATTTCTGCCAGGGCTGGTATCATAGGGCGCCATTCACGCTGACCGAGGATCTGTTTTGTTTGCAGGAAGCCTGACGAGAAACCCCATCATCGCCATTTTTTGCCTGACGCTGACATTATTACTGGCCGGCTGTTCGGGGAGTAAATCTTCGGATATGGGCAGCTATTCCGGTTCGGTCTACACCGTTAAGCGCGGTGACACGCTGTATCGGATTTCGCGCGCGACGGGGACCAGCGTGAAGGATCTGGCGCGTCTGAATAACATCTCTCCACCGTATACCATCGAAGTGGGGCAGAAGCTGAAGATTAACGGCAGTTCGACCTCGGGTAAAAAATCCTCTGCAAAAGGCAAAACCGCTAAAGTGACGCCATCCTATGCGGTGCCGCAGTCCTCCTGGCCACCGGTCGGTCAACGCTGCTGGATTTGGCCAGCCAGCGGTAAAGTGGTGCTGCCGTACTCCCTGTCTGAAGGGGGGAACAAAGGCATTGATATCGCCGCTGCACGCGGTACGCCGGTTTATGCCTCAGGCGCAGGTAAGGTGGTTTATGTCGGTAACCAGCTACGCGGCTACGGCAACCTGATCATGATTAAGCATGGCGAAGACTACATCACGGCCTATGCGCACAACGACACGATGCTGGTCAATAACGGGCAAAACGTCAAAGCAGGGCAGAAGATTGCCACCATGGGCAGCACGGGAACGGATTCGGTGAAGCTGCACTTCCAGATTCGTTATAAGGCGACGGCCATCGATCCGCAGCGTTATCTTCCGGCACCCGGCAGCAAACCGAAGTGCTAAGTGATTATTTTATCGCCACTTAGTGGTGAAGAGGCTTGTATGAAGAGGCGTAAGGTCTATAATGCCTTACGCACCTCAAAGCGGGCGTAGTTCAATGGTAGAACGAGAGCTTCCCAAGCTCTATACGAGGGTTCGATTCCCTTCGCCCGCTCCAGAATTTCCCCATACTGAACCGTTCGAAAATATCCTGTTCTTTCAGCATGTTATGCAGTAGTGCTTACTATCATGCTTAGGCGTTCTACCATAGTTCACTACTTTGAGACTTGTCATGAATGGTTACTCGGTGAAATGAGAGTGAAGCCAGTCGTCGGCGGTGGTTTCAAGTTCTTACCTCGATAGCCCAACAATGAACGCAAAGCCTATACCAGGCAGCGACGGATCGCACTTTCTCATAAACTTTTAACCGTTCCACACATAGCGCGGTGTCCCGTTACGGCCTGTCGTGATGATACGCCACGGATAAACGAGCGAATGTTGGGAAGCCTAACCAGACCGGGAAAGGGTCAGGCTCTGCCGTGATGTTCACCGAGCCATAAATATTCGGTACTCGATAAGAAAACGGTTAATTGACAAACTGCTGATACGCCTACGGCGCTTTATGTTGGACGGCGCTAAACGACTGCTATTGTTTAAAATCAGAGAATGAAAGTTTAGGATATAATGTAACCAATGAAAAAGGCCAGATTTACTGGCCTTGAGCATATACATGATTGGTTTTTACTTCTTGATTTCACCGATACACTGGAATTCAGTTTCAACATGCCAACCCACGCACCCGCTGGAAGAGGGTTGATTACAGGTTTGAGTTGTACCCCCGAAAGGTTCAGTCCCAGAGTAACCCCATGCTTTACATCGTTGTTCCGCTGCTGCGATTGCCTGATTCTTATCGAGCACAGGCTTTTCAAACAAACCATAATCAAAGCCCATCCTCACAGTACCATCAGCTTTTGAACCTCCCATCGGCACCATTTGTTTTTGGGTGGCACAACCAGACAAAACCAATGTAGAAACCAATAACACCAATATATTATTACGCATAGTTGATCCTATGAAATTATTTTTATATATGTTTGAATGATATTTTTATATTGAATTGTTTGTGTGCTATTTGTGTTTTCTTATTATGACTTTTCTCCGTGCGTCTTATTTTTCTCTTTAAGGAAAATTAATCCCTGTAATATCATGATTGGTAACGCGGGTAATCTGTTGTGGTCATTGTCCAGGCTGTGGCTTTACGGGAGTTGGTCATCGTCTTTCACGTAGCTAAGGATGGTTTTCATACTGTCGTGTTTGGTTCTACGCAGTAGCAGTGTCACTAAAACCAACCACAGGATTATTAACACAACACCGCTACCGATTAGCCATTTCATTAGGTAGGCTGACCTCCGGTGTTTTGTGATGCCTGGGCGTAAATGCTGGAGAGTATAAATACGATCAGAGAATGCTGTTGTTCGTCTTCAAAGATAAAGCTATGACGTTCAAGTCCTTCTAATACTTCCTCAAGCGACAATCTGATCATTTATCTTCCCCGTTGCAGCCTCGCATCCATGCTCGACAGAAGATCCAGCCGATGACGAGCCATAGCACTGACAGCGCCACTATTTCTAAAAAGATTTTCATTTTGTTTTGGTGAGTGATTATTATCCTGGTAACGTTTCTGGGCGGTATTATTACTGGTGAGATCGGATGGGGCAAGTAACTAATTTTAATCGGGTATTAGTGATTCTAATAATTTCCTCCCCCTTATAAGACGTAAAGCATCCGTCGTGATTCAAACCCATTATTAAAAACATATGTGTTTTTCCGAATGTGTATTGAGTTTTCGTTCATGCCGGGTATCCTGTTGGTAAATACTCAGGAGGTTTGATGTCACTAACATCCTTACAACTCTTCAAATACCTCTCCGATGAAACCCGTCTGGGCATCGTACTGCTGCTCAGAGAGATGGGAGAGTTGTGCGTATGCGATCTCTGCACGGCACTGGATCAGTCGCAGCCCAAGATCTCCCGTCATCTGGCAATGCTACGGGAAAGTGGGCTATTGCAGGATCGTAAGCAGGGCAAGTGGGTTCACTATCGTCTTTCCCCGCATATTCCGTCATGGGCTGCTCAGGTGATTGAGCAAGCCTGGTTAAGCCAGCAGGACGACGTACAGGCCATCGCCCGTAAGCTGGCAACGGCAAATTGCTCTGGTAGCGGTAAGGCTATTTGTCTCTAAAAAAAATTTGCCTGAACATATATGATTTTTCAAATGTGAGGTGTTCAGAATGAAAACGTTAACGGTGTTTGACCCGGCATTGTGCTGCAGTACCGGCGTATGTGGTTCAGATGTCGATCAGGTTCTGGTTGATTTTTCTGCGGATGTGCAGTGGTTGAAAGGACGCGGCGTACAGGTGGAACGTTACAACCTGGCGCAGCAGCCCATGAGCTTCGTTCAGAACGAAAAAGCGAAAGCCTTCCTTGAAGCCTCGGGAGCAGAAGGGCTTCCGCTGCTGTTGCTGGACGGTGAAACGGTAATGGCCGGGCGATATCCAAAACGCGCTGAGCTGGCTCGCTGGTTTGGGATCCCGCTGGAAAAAGTGGGCCTGGCGCCCACCGGCTGCTGTGGTGGGAAGACTTCCTGTTGCTAAGTATGTCGGGAGGACATATGAAATTCTTACAGAATATCCCGCCTTACCTGTTTTTTACCGGAAAGGGCGGTGTGGGCAAAACCTCCATTTCCTGCGCGACGGCTATCCGCCTGGCGGGACGGGGTAAGCGGGTATTGCTGGTGAGTACCGATCCCGCTTCCAATGTCGGCCAGGTCTTTGATCAAACTATCGGTAACACGATCCACTCTGTTAATGCCGTTCCCGGGCTTTCCGCTCTGGAGATTGACCCACAGGAAGCTGCCCAGCAGTATCGCGCCAGAATCGTTGATCCTGTTAAGGGGCTTTTGCCTGATGACGTCGTTAACAGCATCAGCGAGCAGCTTTCCGGCGCCTGTACGACTGAGATTGCGGCGTTCGATGAGTTCACCGGTTTATTGACAGACGCTTCCCTGCTGACCCGCTTCGATCACATCATTTTTGATACAGCGCCGACGGGCCACACGATCCGCCTGCTCCAGCTTCCCGGTGCATGGAGTAGCTTCATTGAAAGTAACCCGGACGGTGCTTCCTGTCTCGGCCCGATGGCCGGGCTGGAAAAACAGCGTGAGCAGTACGCACACGCGGTAGAGGCGTTATCCGACCCTGCGCGTACCCGTCTGGTTCTGGTTGCACGACTGCAGAAATCCACTTTGCAGGAAGTCGCCCGCACCCATGAAGAACTGGCTGCGATTGGCCTGAAAAACCAGTATCTGGTGATTAATGGCATTTTGCCTGCAGCCGAAGCGGAACATGACGCACTGGCTGCTGCGATATGGCAACGGGAGCAAGAGGCCCTGGCAAATCTTCCTGCCGGTTTATCCGGGCTGCCGACAGATACCTTATTACTGCAACCCGTCAACATGGTTGGCGTGTCGGCATTAAAGGGCCTGCTGGACAGCCGTTCTGAGGCATTACCGCTCCCTGCAACGAACGCCCTGGATACGCCTGAAAACGCATCGCTCTCTGGCCTGGTAGAGGATATCGCCCGTAACGAACACGGCCTGATTATGCTGATGGGCAAAGGTGGCGTGGGTAAAACCACGATGGCGGCTGCCGTCGCCGTCAGGCTGGCAGACATGGGGTTTGATGTCCATCTCGCCACCTCCGATCCCGCCGCACATCTCAGCACAACGCTAAATGGCAGCCTGAATAACCTGCAGGTCAGCCGGATCAACCCACACGAGGAAACCGAACGCTATCGCCGGCATGTCCTTGAGACGAAGGGAAAAGATCTGGACGAAGCAGGGAAACGGCTACTGGAAGAAGATTTACGTTCCCCCTGTACTGAAGAGATCGCCGTCTTCCAGGCATTTTCTCGCGTGATCCGCGAAGCAGGTAAGCGGTTTGTGGTGATGGATACGGCTCCCACGGGGCATACGCTGTTGCTGCTGGATGCAACCGGGGCTTATCACCGCGAAATTGCCAAAAAAATGGGCGACAAAGGCCATTTTACTACCCCGATGATGCAGCTTCAGGACCCGGAGCGAACCAAAGTGCTGCTGGTTACGCTTCCGGAAACCACTCCAGTGCTGGAGGCAGCGAATTTGCAGGCCGATCTTGAACGCGCGGGGATTCATCCGTGGGGCTGGATTATCAATAACAGCCTTTCTATTGCGGATACGCATTCTCCATTGCTTTGCCAGCGCGCCCGGCAGGAATTGCCGCAGATTGAGGCGGTTAAGCATCAGCATGCTGACCGTATAGCGCTTATTCCGTTACTGGCGTCAGAGCCTGCCGGTATCGAAAAGCTCAGAGCGTTGATGCGTTAATTTATTGGTTAATACAGGGCGGAAGAGCCGCCCTGTCAGGAGGTTTTATGTTACTGGCAGGCGCTATTTTTGTCCTGACCCTTGTTTTGGTTATCTGGCAGCCGAAGGGGGTGGGAATTGGCTGGAGCGCGACGCTGGGCGCAGCCCTGGCTTTAATTTCAGGCGTTGTGCATTTAGGCGATATTCCGGTGGTGTGGAATATCGTCTGGAACGCGACGGCAACGTTTATTGCCGTCATTATTATTAGCCTGCTGCTTGATGAATCCGGCTTTTTCGAATGGGCAGCGCTGCATGTTTCGCGTTGGGGAAACGGTCGGGGCCGTTTGCTCTTTACCTATATCGTTCTGCTCGGCGCAGCGGTGGCTGCACTGTTTGCCAACGACGGTGCTGCTCTTATTCTGACACCGATCGTGATTGCCATGCTGCTGGCATTAGGGTTCAGCAAAGGCACCACGCTGGCATTCGTGATGGCCGCCGGCTTTATTGCCGATACCGCCAGCCTGCCGCTTATTGTGTCAAACCTGGTGAATATTGTTTCGGCAGACTTCTTCGGTCTGGGGTTCACCGAATACGCGTCGGTGATGGTTCCGGTCGATATTGCAGCCATTGTCACCACGCTTGTGATGCTGCATCTGTTCTTTCGCAAAGATATCCCGCCGACTTACGAGCTGTCTCTTCTTAAGACACCGGCAAAAGCGATTAAAGATCCGGCGACGTTTCGTACCGGCTGGGTCGTTTTAATTCTGTTGCTGGTAGGTTTTTTCGTCCTTGAGCCGCTCGGTATTCCGGTGAGCGCGATTGCGGCGGTGGGGGCCGTCATCCTGTTTGCCGTGGCGAAACGCGGCCATGCCATTAACACGGGCAAAGTGCTGCATGGCGCACCCTGGCAGATCGTCATCTTCTCGCTGGGGATGTACCTGGTGGTCTACGGTCTGCGCAACGCCGGGCTTACCGAATACCTTTCAGGTGTGCTGAACGTGCTGGCGGATAAAGGACTCTGGGCCGCGACGCTGGGTACCGGCTTCCTGACGGCTTTCCTGTCTTCCATCATGAATAACATGCCGACCGTGCTGGTTGGGGCGCTCTCTATTGATGGCAGCACCGCAACCGGTGTTATCAAAGAGGCGATGATCTACGCCAACGTGATTGGCTGCGACCTGGGGCCAAAAATCACCCCTATTGGGAGCCTGGCAACGCTGCTCTGGCTGCATGTCCTTTCACAGAAGAACATGACGATTACCTGGGGATATTATTTCCGCACCGGGATCGTTATGACTCTGCCTGTGCTATTTGTAACGCTGGCCGCGCTGGCGCTACGTCTCTCTTTCACTTTGTAATGAGATACTGTTATGAGCAACATCACTATTTATCACAACCCGGCCTGCGGTACGTCCCGTAATACGCTGGAGATGATCCGCAACAGCGGAAATGAGCCGACCGTCATTCATTACCTGGAGAATCCGCCGTCTCGCGATGAACTGGTCAAACTCATTGCAGATATGGGGATCACGGTACGGGCACTGCTGCGTAAAAATGTCGAGCCTTATGAAGAACTGGGGCTGGCGGAAGATAAGTTTACTGACGATCGGTTAATCGACTTTATGCTGCAGCATCCGATCCTGATTAACCGGCCTATTGTCGTGACGCCGCTGGGAACCAAACTGTGCCGTCCTTCAGAAGTGGTTCTGGATATTCTTCCGGATGCGCAGAAAGCGGCTTTCGCGAAGGAAGACGGCGAGAAAGTCGTTGATGAAACAGGTAAGCGATTGAAATAAGTATGGAGGAGCGCATTCGCGCTTTGAATGTCGGCCTGCCATCCCGTTTAGCCACTGAATGGCAGGCCGATTTCTCTAGTTTTTCGGGAATATCCAGACATGCTTCTCTGGCAGCGATAGATGACAATGCTGCGGGTCGCGAAGCTCATTCTCGTAAGCGCGGATCACATAATCATCCCCCGCCGTGCGGAACAGGTACTCCCAGCGGTCGCCAAGATACATGCTGGTGAGGAGCGGCAGCGCAAGCTGATTTTCCCCCGGCCCCTCGACCACCGCCACGCGCTCGACGCGGATCACCGCCGTAGCCTCATTACCGCTCTGTACTCCTTCACCCGCCTGGCCCCAGAGCACCCAGTCTTTTCCTTCAATGCGTGCTTTGCCGTCGCGTACTTCGGTGATTTTGCCATGCAGGCGGTTATTACTGCCCATAAACTCGGCCGTAAACAGCGTTTTCGGCGAACCGTACATCTCCTGCGGTGTACCCTGTTGCTCAATTTTACCGTTGTTGAGCAGCAGGATGCGGTCAGAAATCGACATCGCTTCGTTCTGGTCGTGCGTCACCATCAGCGCGGATAACCCGAGCTTAATGATCAGCTCGCGAAGAAATACGCGGGCCTCTTCGCGCAGTTTGGCATCGAGGTTGGACAGCGGCTCGTCCAGCAAAATCACCGGCGGGTTATAGACCAGCGCCCGGCCAATCGCCACGCGCTGCTGCTGCCCGCCGGAGAGCTGGTGCGGGTGACGTTTACCAAGATGGCCGAGACCCAGCTGGTCCAGCACATCCTGTACGCGCTGCTGGATCTCTTTAGCCGGGACTTTACGCAACTTGAGCGGATAGGCCACGTTTTCAAACACGGTTTTGTGCGGCCACAAGGCGTAGGACTGGAACACCAGCCCCAGGTTACGCTCCTCCGCCGGAACCTCGCTGCGCGGCGTACCGTCGTAAACTTTATTTTGGCCAATGACAATCGACCCCTGGGTCGGTTTTTCCAGACCCGCGACGGCGCGCAGCAGGGTGGTTTTGCCGCTGCCGGAAGGGCCCAGCAGGGAGATCACTTCGCCGCGTTTCAGGTTCATGGAGACCCCTTTTAAAACAGGATTGTCGCCGTAGGTTAAGTGCAGATCGTCAACCGCTAATTCAATCATGTAATTTCACTCCGAAACGAAGGGCAATGCCCAGACCTACCACGACCAGCAGGATATTAATGAAAGAGAGCGCCGCCACGATATCAATTGCACCCGCGGCCCACAGGGAAACCAGCATCGAGCCGATGGTTTCCGTGCCGGGGGAGAGCAGGTACACACCGGTTGAATATTCGCGCTCAAAGATCAGGAACATCAGCAGCCATGAGCCGATAAGCCCGTAGCGGGAGAGCGGAATGGTGACATGGCGGGTGATCTGGCCGCGCGTCGCGCCGGTGCTGCGCGCCGCCTCTTCAAGCTCCGGCCCCACCTGCAACAGCGTGGAAGAGATGAGCCTCAGTCCGTAAGCCATCCACACCACGGTATAAGCCAGCCAGACGCTGAAAATGGTGCTGCGCAGCGAGCGCAGCCAGACGATGACGTTTTCGCGCATCCAGTCGGTCCAGACGAATCCGGAAAGCCAGCCGGATTTCAGGGCGTTATCCAGCCACATCGGCAGGAAGAGAAACACCCACAAAAAGGCCAGACCCGCCAGCAATCCCGGCACGGCGCGCGGCACCAGCACGCTGTAATCCAGGAACCGCGTGGTGTTGTCCGGTTTACGGTGCATGGCAATACCAACAAACAGGTAGCACGCGACGGCCAGTGCGCCGCCAATCACGCCAATCGACATCGAGTTGACGATGGCGCGCAGCAGGTTAGGCTGCGCCCAGATGGTGTGAAAGGTACTCAGCGAAAGCTCATCCCACAGTGAAACGCCCACCCCCCAGTTGGAGATGAACGCGCGCAGCACCACGCCAAGCAGGGGAACACCGATGGTGACAGTCAGCCAGAAGGCGACCACCGCCCCGGCCACCCAGCGCCATTTACCCAGTGGTAACGCGCGAGCCTGAGAGGCTTTCCCTTTCATGGTGACAAAGCGGTTGGCGGTGCGCATCAGGCGACGCTGGAGCATGACCAGCGGGATAGTGATGCAAATCAGCACCACGGCGACCGCCGCCATCAGATGATAGGAAGGCGTTCCGAGCTTGTTCGTCAGTTGGTACAGATAGGTCGCCAGCACCATGTTGCCTTCCGGATCGCCAAGTACCAGCATCAGACCAAACACTTCCAGCCCGAGGAAGAACAGCAGCACGATGGCGTACAGGATGGATGGCCGCACCATCGGCAGGCTGACGGAGGTCATCACCTGCAGTGGAGAGGCGCCCGCGGTGCGCGCGGCTTCTTCCACATCGGAGCCCACGCTACGCAGCGCGGAGGAAATATAGAGATAGGCATGCGGAACATGCGTCAGGCCGGCAATGACCACGATGCTCGACATGTCATAGATGTTCCACGGCACAAAGCCGATCAGCGCCTGTGCCCACAGGGACAGGAAGCCCACCGGACCGGCAGCCACCACATAGCCAAAACCCAGCACCATCGGTGAAACGAAAATCGGGACCAGGATCAGCGGTTCGATCAGGCGTCGGCCTGGCAGATCGGTACGCACTATCAGAAACGCCAGCACGCCACCCAGCGGAATGGCAATGATGACCAGCCCGAACGCGAGAAGAAAGCCGCTTCTCAGGGCCTTGTAGAAATCAGGGTCGGTGAAGATAAAACCAAATGATTCAAGGCTCCACTCTTTTGCCGGGGAAAAGAACGGAGCGGACAGGAAGCTCTGTATCACGATAAACGACAGTGGCGTATAGATAACCAGGGCGGTTATCAACACGACAATACCGCGCGGCAGGCTTTGCCACTTTCTGCGTAATGTATTCATGGGGTATCCCTGGTGTTGCAGCCCGGAAAAATGAACTCAGTCAGATGAACAGACGCGCGACGGCGCACGCCGCCGCGCCAGGACGCTTATTTGGCGGCGGCTGCACGCCACTCTTTGATGTACTCCAGGCGTTTCTTCGGTTGCAGATACTCCAGCAGCGATTCATCAACCGGGATCGGCTTCAGCGCATTGCCGAGGATTTTGGTCAGGCCGTCGATATCGTTTTTGCCTTCGATATCGTTACGAATGGATGGAATGTCCGCCTGATTTGCCAGGATGCTTTGGCCTTTTTCAGACAGCACATAGTCCAGCCACAGTTTTGCCGCATTGCTGTTTTGCGCCTGCTGGCTGATGAACGACACGCGCGACAGCACCAGGGTGTAATCTTTTGGATAGGATATGCCGAGCGACGGGTCGTTCTTCGCACGCGCTTCAGCGTAAGAACCAAGGATATTGAAGCCGATCAGGTTTTCACCGGAGGAGACCCTCTCCATCATGGTGCCGGTAGACGACTGCACCGCTAAGCCACCTTTGGCAACGTCGGCCAGGGTTTTAAAGTAATTTGGATCGGCCTTGTGATCCTGCACTGAGAGCATAAAACCAAGACCCGATTTCTCAATGTCATAGGTGGTGACTTTACTCTTGAATTTATCCGTCTGGCTGGCAATCAGCTTCGCCAGCGCGGCGTGTGAATCCGGCACGTCACCGGCCGGGATCAGGCGTTTGTTGTAGATAAAGACCACCGGCTCATAGGTGGTGCCGTACGCCTTATCTTTCCAGACCGCCCATTTCGGCAGCTGGCTCTGCTCCGGCGATTTGTACTCCATAGCGTAGTCAGCGGCGAGCTTCAGTCCGGTGTCCATGGACGAGCTCCAGACCACATCACCGCTCCCGCCACCGGAGGCCTGTTCGCTGATAAAACGGTTGTACAGTTCCGTGCTGTTCATGTCGTTATATTCAACTTTGATGCCTGGATACGTTTTTTCGAAGCCTTCGATCAGCGGCCCGGCGGCTTTGGTGTCGGTGGTGGAGTAGATGACAACTTTGCCCTCTTTCGTGGCGGCATCGACAACCTTTTGATACTCAGCCGGATAGCCCTGCGGCAGGGCAGACAGCGCAGAAGCGGAGAACAGGACGGTAGCGGTAATCAGAGAAATTCGGAATGTGTTCGACATTATAGTTAACCTTTTAGTTACATTTGAGGAACTAATTGTCAACATAGCCTATCAGCCTCCACCCACAATAGGGGGAAGCGGGCGATGATTCCGAAGTGTGATTGTCAACGTCGTTTCAGCAATTAACACCATAGAATCCGCGAACGTTTGCTGGCTAATGTTCGCGGATTACGTTTTATCGGGGGCTTTACGGTATAGCCTTCGCGGATGACCGATATTGCCGTACAGCATTTCGACGCTGATTAACCCACTCTCCACGCAGTATTCAAGATAGCGACGCCCCGTGGTTTTGCTGACCCCGACGTTTTCCACGACCTCCTCCACCGACATTGCGCTGTCGGGACGATCGGCGAACAGCCGTTTGATCCGCTCCAGGGTCTGAGGCTCAATGCCCTTCGTCGACGGCGTGTGCGGGGATTCCGCAGCAGGCAGGTTAAACAGGCGATCCAGCGCATGCTGGTCAACGACTTTTACCTGCTGCACGGTGTGGATGAAGCGCATAAAACGCTCCAGCGAGGCGTGCAGGCGCTGGAAAAAGACCGGTTTAATCAGGTAATCAAACGCGCCGCTGCGCATGGCATGGCTGCAGGTCTGCATATCGCTGGCGGCGGTGATGAAAATCACCGAGCACTCATAGCTTTTCAACAGGGGAGTGTCGATTAACTCCACGCCTTTGCCGTCCGGGAGATAGTTATCCAGCAGAATAAGCCGCGGCTGATGCTGGCGAATCAGGCTGCATGCCTGCTCAATCGACGCGGCGATGCCCACCACGTGCAGATGAAAGTTCTGCTCAATATACTCGCGATGCAGCTCCGCCAGGTGCGGCTCATCCTCAACGATCACAACATCAAGTGCTTGGGTCATGCTTTAGCCCATTCGGAATAAATACAGAGAAAATCGTGCCCTGCGGCGTATTGTCGGCAATCTCAATGCTGCCGCCCGCTTTGTTGATATAGCCTGCCACCAGAAACAGGCCGATACCGTGCTCGGTACCCACAATGTCGTTTTCACTGTCCGGCTTGCTGCTGAATCCCTGTCGAAAGATATGCGGCTTCAGCGCATCATCCACCCCGCAGCCCCGGTCGGCCACCTCAATCAGCAGCTCCTGGTTGCGATCGGAAATATAGAGTTCTACCGGCGCGGGGACCGGTGCGGTGAGGGTCGCATCCACGGCGTTATCCAGCAAATTACCAATAATGGACATCAGCTCCGTTTCACTGAGGCGGGACGGCATGCGGGTGAGCTGGCATGCGGGATCAAACTGTAGCTCAACCCCTTTTTCACGTGCGCTGACATATTTCCCGAGCAGCAGCCCGCATAAGGCCGGAGAGGCAAAATGGGCCGACACGAAGTCCAGCACGCGCTGTGCTCCTTCCGACTGCACCTGGATATAGCGGATCGCTTCGTCATAGTGTTTCATCTGCAACAACCCCACCAGCGTCGCGGTCCAGTTCAGCTGTTCGTGGCGCATAATGCGCAGGTTGTCGGCATAGCGTTTGATCTGGCTGAGCTGGCTGCTGAGGGTATTAATGTCGTTTTTGTCGCGAAAGCTGTATACCCAGCCGCTTTCAACGCCGGGCTCGACCTCAATCGCCACGCGGTTGACGATGACCTCGCGCTGGTTAAGTACCGCAATCTGGTCGTGGCGGCCGCTGCTCACCGAGGCGTAGCGCTGTGTTAAAAACCCCGGCGAGGTTTGCAGAACCTCGTCCAGCGGCTTGCCGATAAGATCTTTTTCACTACGATGAATATCCAGCATTTCTCGTGCCGCGCGGTTAATTAAAATCAGCTGCTTCTCTTCATTGACGGCAAATACCCCTTCATACATGGCTTCTAACAGCGCCCTTTGCTGCAAAACCAGCTGGGCAATATCTTTCGGCTCAAGTCTGAACATCTGTTTTTTAAGGTTGCGGGTAAACAGCCAGGAGAAAATAAACAGCAGCAGCAGAAGGGCAATCCCGTATAAACCGGCCTGCCAGAGAATGCGGGCGTTAATGTTGGCAATATACGAAGTCAGATAGCCGACCGAGACAATGCCAATCACCTGATGCTGTGCATTGAAGATGGGCGCTTTGCTGCGCAGCGAAACCCCAATCCCGCCCTGACGCACGGAAATAATGGTTTTGCCCTTGAGTACTTCGGCATTATCGCCGCCGATCATCGGTAAATTAATGCGCTCCGGGGATTCTGAATGATAAAGATGCTGCTCGTGGGTATCGCCAATCACAATATAGCTGGCGTCACTTTCGGCACGCAGCGGCTGAATTAACCGGGCGATGCCGGGGATATCTCTGGCCGCCACCTTTTCCGCCAGACCCGGCATCAGCGCAATCTCACTGGCCTGAACCCGGGCGCGCTGGCCGAGATCGTGATGGAGCTGCCGGTCAATAAAATGAAACAGGATCGTACCCAGCAGCACCAACAGCAGGCAGGAGAAGCACACCAGCGCTAAAAACAGCTTTACCTGAAAAGAGAGTCTGCGTTTCATTCAACCCGCGCTAGCCTTGGAAAAGGGGATATTTATGGAGCCTGACATGTGCAAATAGTGGACGCAATCCGGTAAGAAAAGAGTTGTGAGCTGGCTTTTCGTTTTCAGCGTGATAGCCATCGGGATCCCGTAAGGCTATGCTTCATTCAGCACGAGAATAATTACAGAGGCAATGTCATGGATAAAGAACTACTGGATGCGGGTTACAGGGCCTATACCGGCGAGAAAATTGACGTGTACTTCAACACCGGGATCTGCAAACACTCAGGTAACTGCGTGCGTGGGAGCGCAAAGCTGTTTAATCTGAAACGTAAACCGTGGATTATTCCTGATGAAGTGGACGTCGAAACGGTTGTACGCGTAATTGATACCTGCCCGAGCGGTGCGCTGAAGTATCGCCAAAAATAAGCGAGGAACCATGGATATTCTGGAAGGCCATAACAAGTTTTACGTGAATGATGCAGACGGAAATCAGGTGGCGGAGATTGTCTTCGTGCCGACCGGCGAGCACCTGAGCATTATTGAGCATACTGATGTCGATCCGAGCCTGAAAGGGCAGGGCGTTGGCAAACAGCTGGTGGCGAAAGTGGTCGAGAAGATGCGCGGTGAGAACCGTAAAATTATTCCGCTGTGTCCGTTTGCGAAACATGAGTTTGATAATACGCGGGAATATGACGATATCCGGGCGTGATTCTCTGTAGGAATGTAGGCCGGGTAAGCGGAGCGCTACCCGGCACAATGTATGGCAGGAACCTTAGCCAACAAACATCACCGACACGCACAGCACGCCGACGATCAGCGTCAGCAGGCTGCCAGGGGAGCGGTAAGGCTTCAGCGAAGGGATCAGGTACGTTGACAGCGTCGGCATGATAAACAAAATCATGGCGATAAGCGGGCCGCTGATGGCGTAAATCATCGAAATCGCGTTCGGGTTGATGCAGCAGACCGCGAAGGTAATTAACGACACACCCATAATGGAAATCGCGCGGTTAAAGGCGCGGCTCTTTTTCACACCCACCTGATTGAGCGACGACTTCACGATCTCCGTCGCCCCCTCAATGACCCCAAAATAGGTGCCGAGGAACGATTTCGACATCGCAACAATCGCCACGATTATCCCGGAAATGCCGAGCCATGCGGGAGAAGAGGGCATCATCGACAGTGCTGACAGGATGGTTACCCCTTGCTCTTTGGCGGCCACAATGTAGGACGGCGGAATCGAGAGCAGGCAGCTGAAGACAAAGAACAGCACGCTCAGGCAGATAATCAGGTACGCCACCTTCATGATTTTCCTGCATTTATCCATGGCGGCGTCAGCAAACTTCTCGCGACGATCCACGGCAAATGTCGAGATAATCGGGGTATGGCTGAAGGCAAACACCATCACCGGAATGGAAATCCATACCTGATGCAGCGTATGGCGATCAACGGCCATCTGGCTGGTAAGTAGCGAGGGTTGCCAGCTCCCGGTCAGGTAGATCGAGACAAACAGGAAGTAGGCAATCAGCGGGAATACCAGGAAGCCCATCACTTTTATCGTGATATGCCGTCCCATCAGGAAGATCAGATTCAGCACCAGCACCACACCTAAACTGACCAGCACGCGCACGGCGGTATCCACCGTCAGGTGTTTTGCCAGTTGCTCGGTTAACGAGTTGGTGATGGCCACCGCGTAAATCTGCACCACCACAAAGAAGGCGATGAAATAGAGTGTGGTGATCAGATTGCCAATCTTCTTGCCGTAATAGTGCGAGACGGCACCGGTGATCCCTTCATTGCCTTTTGTTTTTGAAGAGAGAATAAATTGCGCCAGCGCGCGATGCGGCCAGTAGGTTAACGGGTAGGCCACAAGGGCGGTAATAAACAGAACAATAGCGCCTGCAGAGCCCAGCTGAATGGGCAAGAACAGCGTTCCTGCGCCCACGGCCGTGCCATAGAGAGCGAAACTCCAGAGAGTCTCATCTTTTGACCAAATTTTCGACATTAGAGCAACGTTTCAACTATCAAACCATCAGAATGGCGTGCAATTTACCATAATTATGTTCGTAGAGCGCAGTTGCTTCGTTGGCATTTGGCCGGAACAGGCGTCCGGCCAGAGAGCATTTAGCCTGCCAGGGCGCGTCGTTGCTGGCGACGCTTAAGGAATTTCTCACGCAGGTTATCGTATGCCCAGTTATAGAACATGGTGTAGGGCAGGAAGAACAGGAAGAAACCTATTTCCAGTGTGAATGCCTGAAGCAAGGTGACGCCCAGCACGGCAGCGACAATCGACACGCCAATCACAATAAACCCACATTCGAACCCCAGGGCGTGCAGCGCACGCACTTTTGCCGTGCGTGTTACCCGCTGGACTGGCCAGAAACGGTCGAAACCGAAGTTATAAATAATGTTCCAGAGCATGGCGGTAGTGGCCAGAATAACGGTCAATCCCCCCATTTCCACTACAGAGCGCTGCATGAGCCACGCGGCCGTAGGGGCGAGGATCGCCGTGGCCATCCCTTCGAAACAGACAGCATGGAAGATCCGCTCCGGCAGTTTACGTTGGAGTGCATCCTGATGTTGCATAGTGTAGACCTCATTAATTCGCCGGTATGGGCGTAATGCGGCCTATTTTTATCGTTAAAGCTGATATATTAAAGATGGTATCCATCGATAAAGTAGATAGGTCATGCGCTATTCACCTGAAGCCCTTACCGCGTTTGTTGAGGCCGTTGCGGCTGGCTCGTTCTCTGCTGCCGCACGCCGGTTGCGTAAGAGTCAGTCGACGATCAGCACCTCCATTGCCCATCTTGAAGCCGATCTCGGTTTTGAGCTGTTTGACCGCTCGGCGCGTCAGCCTGTGTTAACGGCTCAGGGTGAACAGGTGCTGGGTTATGTGCAGGCCATCCTTGCCGCCAGCACGCGGCTGGATGAACTGGCGGTGTCGCTAACGGCACAAACGGAGGCGCGTCTGACATTTGTCCTCTCCGATACCCTGAACCCGGACGTGCTGGAAGAGATGATGAAGCAGTTTGACGCTCGTTTTCCCCATACGGCGTTCGAATGTCTGATTGGCGAGGAAGAGGATGTGATCGATCTGCTGCAAAAGGCGCGAGCGCAGGTGGGGCTGACGGAAGCGCGGGACAGTTACCCCACCGATATTGGCGTTACCCGCCTGCCGATGCAGACCCGTATGGCAATTTATGTTGCGACCACGCATCCCCTGGCGGGCCAACCCGAAGTGCAGAGTGACGAGCTGCACGGCTGGCGCGAACTGCGGCTTAGCACCTATCTGGAACGCGAGGCTGAAATTGCGCGAGGGCCCGTCTGGTCAGCACCGAATTACCTGTTACTCTTGAGTATGGCAGTGCAGGGATTCGGCTGGTGCGTGTTGCCGTGCGCGCTGGTGGATGAATTTGCCGCCGCGAAATCCCTGGTTCAGCTCAATGTGCCTGGCTGGCCAAGGGCGATCGGCATCGATCTGCTGTGGAATAAACGCTCCCCTCCCGGCGTTGCCGGAAGCTGGCTGCGGCAGTATCTGCAGGATGTCCGTTAATCCTTGTGATTAAACTCACTATTTTTAAACAATTAAGATAATTGCCAGTAACAATCCTCTACTATCGTCATGTCATTTAACACAGAGGTCGTGATGAAAGATGTCGTCATAGTGGGTGCGTTGCGTACAGCTATCGGCTGTTTTCAGGGAGCGCTCGCGCGTCACTCGGCGGTTGACCTGGGCAGCGTGGTGGTCAAAGCGCTGGTGGAACGTAGCGGGGTCGCCGCACACGAAATTGATGAGGTGATCCTGGGGCAGGTTCTCACTGCCGGAGCCGGGCAAAACCCTGCGCGCCAGGCGGCCCTGAAAGGCGGTCTGCCCAACACCGTATCCGCCATCACCATCAACGACGTCTGTGGTTCAGGACTCAAAGCGCTTCATCTCGCTACGCAAGCCATTCAATGCGGTGAAGCGGATGTGGTTATTGCTGGCGGACAAGAGAATATGAGCCGTGCGCCGCACGTTCTCACCGACAGTCGTACCGGTGCGCAGTTAGGTAACAGTCAGTTGCTCGACAGCCTGGTGCATGACGGGCTGTGGGATGCGTTCAATGACTATCATATGGGCGTGACGGCGGAAAACCTGGCGCGCGAGTACGGTATCAGCCGTGAATTGCAGGATGCTTACGCGCTCAGTTCCCAGCAAAAGGCGCGTGCTGCGATTGATTCTGGTCGTTTTCGCGACGAGATTGTCCCGGTCAGCACGCAGCGTCAGAACGGCGAGGTGGTTGTCGTGGATACTGACGAACAGCCGCGCACTGACGCCAGTGCTGAAGGCCTGGCAAGACTCAATCCTGCGTTTGAAACCCAGGGCTCGGTCACGGCGGGCAATGCCTCTTCCATTAACGACGGCGCCGCAGCCGTTATGATGATGAGTGAAAGTAAAGCCCTGGAGCTGGATCTCCCTGTCCTGGCCCGCATCAAGGCTTTTGCCAGCGTGGGTGTTGATCCTGCACTGATGGGGATCGCACCCGTCTACGCTACCCGTCGCTGTCTGGATCGCGCAGGGTGGCAACTCTCCGATGTGGATCTGATTGAAGTGAACGAAGCGTTTGCCGCGCAGGCGATCTCGGTCGGCAAAATGCTGGAGTGGGATCCGCTGCGGGTCAACGTAAACGGTGGAGCCATTGCGCTGGGTCACCCTATCGGGGCGTCCGGTTGCCGGATACTGGTTTCACTGGTCCACGAAATGAAAAAACGCAATGCCCGCAAAGGGATAGCAACGCTCTGTATAGGCGGCGGGCAAGGGGTGGCGCTGGCCATCGAACGCTAATCTTTCCTGATTAATGAAACCTCCTCCGGGAGGTTTTTTTATCCTCCCTTCATTCCCATACCTCTTAACCGTGATCCGGGTGTCATTTTCGTTATAAACAAAATAAAAAATGAAACGTTGTTTTGAATTTAATTGAAAAGCCTATTTTATGCCGATAGTATGTGTTCATCATGAAAACGGAACGTTGTTTCGTTTATTTTCTTCTTTTGGGCATGACCACATCTGGAGGTTACCGTGGACGTCAGACAAAGCATTCACAGTGCGCACGCCAAAACGCTGGATACGCAGGGGCTGCGCAGTGAGTTTTTAGTTGAGCAGGTGTTCGAGGCCGACAAGTACACCATGGTCTACAGCCATATCGACCGCATTATTGTCGGCGGCATTATGCCGGTGGCAAAAACCGTCTCCGTGGGCGGGGAAGTGGGTAAACAGCTGGGCGTGAGCTATTTTCTGGAGCGTCGTGAGCTGGGGGTGATTAATATCGGCGGGCCGGGCACGATTACCGTGGACGGCCAGTGCTTCGAGATTGGTCACCGCGATGCGCTGTACGTCGGTAAAGGGGCGAAAGAGGTGGTCTTTGCCAGCATCGACGGCGGTAAGCCCGCGAAGTTTTACTATAACTGCGCCCCTGCGCATACCTCATACCCGACAAAAAAAGTGACGCCTGAGGACGCAGCGCCCGTAACGCTGGGCGATAACCTCACCAGCAACCGTCGCACCATCAATAAATATTTCGTTCCGGATGTGCTGGAAACCTGCCAGCTCAGCATGGGGCTGACTGAACTGGCTCCGGGCAACCTGTGGAATACCATGCCGTGCCATACCCATGAACGCCGCATGGAAGTCTACTTCTACTTCAACATGGACGACGATGCCTGCGTGTTCCACATGATGGGGCAGCCGCAGGAGACGCGCCATATCGTCATGCATAACGAGCAGGCGGTGATTTCACCAAGCTGGTCTATTCACTCTGGCGTAGGGACCAAAGCCTATACCTTCATCTGGGGTATGGTCGGCGAAAATCAGGTCTTCGATGACATGGACCACGTTGCTGTTAAGGATCTGCGCTAGTCGCGGGCAGTTAAGTATCTATCTGCCTGTTGGTGACAGGCGCTGAAGAGTAAGGAACTAACATGATTCTGGATGCATTTTCTCTGCAGGGCAAAGTGGCGGTGGTTTCCGGTTGCGACACCGGCCTGGGTCAGGGGATGGCGTTAGGTCTGGCGGAAGCGGGTTGTGACATCGTCGGGATTAATATCGTTGAACCCACAGAAACGATTGAGCGCGTGACTGCGCTGGGGCGTCGTTTTCTCAGCCTGACCGCCGACCTGCGTAAAATTGACGGCATTCCGCAACTGCTTGAGCGCGCGGTGGCGGAATGGGGCCATATTGATATTCTGGTCAACAACGCGGGTCTGATCCGTCGTGAAGACGCGATTAACTTCAGCGAGACTGACTGGGACGACGTCATGAACCTGAATATTAAGAGCGTATTCTTTATGTCTCAGGCGGCGGCAAAGCACTTCATCGCGCAGGGAAAAGGCGGCAAGATCATTAACATCGCCTCGATGCTCTCCTTCCAGGGCGGCATCCGCGTGCCGTCTTATACGGCGTCAAAAAGCGCGGTGATGGGCGTGACCCGTCTGCTGGCGAACGAGTGGGCGCAGCACAATATCAACGTCAACGCGATTGCCCCGGGCTACATGGCCACCAATAACACCCAGCAGCTGCGTGCGGACGAAGAACGCAGTGCGGCCATTCTGGAGCGTATCCCGGCCGGGCGCTGGGGTCTGCCGAGTGACCTGATGGGGCCGGTTGTGTTTCTGGCCTCCTCAGCCTCGGACTACATCAATGGTTATACCATTGCGGTGGATGGCGGCTGGCTGGCACGATAACGTCGCGTCTGACAAAAACCTCTGCCCTTCAGCGGAGGTTTTTTTTGCTTGAAAATTGTCAAAATCCATATCGATAAACACGAAAAATCCATACCGAAAAATGATAAATGACCGCTATCACACTTTTATTCCTGAAAAATTAACGCATTAGTAAAATATTGTGATTAATCAGGATTAGTTGAAATTGTAATGTCCATCACAGATCGCTATGCCATAGCGAAATCATCCATATCTTCGCGAATTCCAGCCTGACACTTTTCCGCGCTTTCTCGTAATTTCACTTAACAAATTTTGCTGTTGAGGCAGGAAAAATATGACATCTATCAATGACTCTACCCTGATGCCCGCTGCGCTGCGCGATACCCGACGCATGAACCAGTTTGTCTCCATTGCCGCAGCTGTAGCAGGTTTGCTGTTCGGCCTGGATATCGGCGTCATCGCCGGGGCGCTGCCGTTTATTACCGATCATTTTACGTTGAGTAATCGCCTGCAGGAGTGGGTGGTGAGCAGCATGATGCTTGGTGCGGCTATCGGTGCGCTGTTTAACGGCTGGCTTTCGTTCCGCCTCGGGCGCAAATACAGCCTGATGGCCGGCGCCGTCCTGTTTGTTGCGGGGTCGATTGGCTCTGCATTTGCGACCAACGTAGAGGTGCTGCTGCTTTCCCGCGTGCTGCTCGGCGTGGCAGTGGGGATCGCCTCCTACACGGCACCGCTTTATCTCTCTGAGATGGCAAGTGAGAATGTGCGCGGCAGGATGATCAGTATGTATCAGCTGATGGTGACGCTGGGCATCGTGCTGGCGTTCCTGTCCGATACGTACTTCAGCTACAGCGGCAACTGGCGCGCAATGCTCGGCGTGCTGGCGTTGCCTGCGGTGGTGCTGATTGTACTAGTGATCTTCCTGCCCAATAGCCCGCGCTGGCTGGCGCAAAAAGGGCGTCACGTCGAGGCGGAAGAGGTGCTGCGGATGCTGCGCGATACTTCTGAAAAAGCGCGTGAAGAGCTGAACGAAATCCGCGAAAGCCTGAAGCTGAAGCAGGGGGGCTGGGCGCTGTTTAAGATCAACCGCAACGTGCGCCGCGCGGTGTTCCTCGGCATGTTGCTGCAGGCGATGCAGCAGTTCACCGGGATGAACATCATCATGTACTACGCGCCACGCATCTTCAAAATGGCCGGTTTTACCACCACTGAGCAGCAGATGATTGCCACGCTGGTGGTGGGGCTCACCTTTATGTTCGCCACCTTTATTGCGGTATTCACCGTCGATAAAGCCGGGCGTAAACCGGCGCTGAAAATTGGCTTTAGCGTGATGGCTCTCGGCACGCTGATCCTCGGCTACTGCCTGATGCAGTTTGATAACGGCACGGCCTCAAGCGGTCTTTCCTGGCTTTCTGTCGGGATGACCATGATGTGTATTGCCGGTTACGCGATGAGCGCCGCACCTGTGGTGTGGATCCTGTGCTCCGAAATTCAGCCGCTCAAATGCCGTGACTTTGGGATCACCTGTTCCACCACCACCAACTGGGTGTCGAACATGATCATTGGTGCGACCTTCCTGACGCTGCTGGATGCCATTGGCGCTGCGGGAACCTTCTGGCTCTACACGGTGCTGAACGTGGCGTTTATTGGCGTGACCTTCTGGCTGATTCCGGAAACCAAAGGTGTGACGCTGGAACATATTGAACGCAAACTGATGGCCGGGGAAAAACTGCGTAATATCGGCGTGTAATGTGAATACCGGGGGCCCTACGTTTACTGGGCCTGCGTGGGCAAAATGTACGCCGGGTAAGCGCTAGCGCCACCCGGCTTTTTTCTAGATCGATGTTTAACAAGAGCCATGTTGTAAATAACTACCAACTTTGATAGCAAGCGCACACATAGCCGATTCTTGCGTTCAGATTATTCTCATTTCCTAGTATTATCTGAAAACTGAACTCACCAGGCAGAACTTTACTGCAATCGCAATAGAAGAACGGCTATGTCAGCAATGGATTTCAAAAAAAATACGGATCTCGATTTTCCTTCATATGCTACCCCCGCAATCTCTCCAAAAGAGATCGACCTTCTGGGTCTGTTAGATGTTCTGCTGGCCGCGAAAAAACGCATCGTCACCATCGTCTTTATCTTTGCGCTGGCAGGCCTGGCTATTGCGTTTCTGTTGCCGCAAAAATGGACCAGTAAAGCGGTGATCACCCCGGCAGAGCAGACGCAGTGGAACCCGCTGCGCCAGATGATGGTTGCGCTGCAGGTTCTTGACGTGAAGGCGCAGGTGACACGTTCGGAAATCTTTGACCTGTTTATCAAAAAATTCCAGTCGCAGTCATTGCTCAAAGAGTATTTGACCTCTTCCCCTTACGTCATGTCACAGCTTGAAGAGGTTGAGGTTGAGGTTGACGCGCTTGAACTGCACCGTGCGGTCGTCAATATTGCGGAAAGAATGAAAGCGGTGAATGACGCGCAGGTAAAAGATGCGGATAAAGTGCCTTATGTCTCCTGGACACTGAGCTTCACGGCACCGAAAGCCAGTGATGCGCAAACCGTACTGGAGGGGTATATCAATTATATCGCGGCGGTTGTTGAAAAAGAGACAGTGCAAAATATCCGTAACCAGATCGCCCTCAGGACGAATGAGGTAGAGCAGCAGCTGAGGCTAGACCGTGTTCGCCTGACCAATATTCACAATACTAACCTGCAGCGGCTGAATTATTCGCTGGAAGTGGCGAATGCCGCGGGCATTAAGAAGCCAGTCTACAGTAGCGGGCAGGCGGTAAAAGATGACCCGGATTACTCCGTTGCGCTCGGTGCCGACGGAATTGCGCAAAAGCTGCAGATTGAAAAAAATCTCAAAGATGTGACGGAGCTGAACGCGGACTTCCAGAACCGGGAATACTATCTGGCGCAGCTGAAAAATCTCTCCTTTGCAGACGTTAAGCTTGAACCCTTCAGGTATCAGCTTTCTCCGTCTTTGCCGGTGAAAAAAGACGGTCCGGGCAAACCTCTGATTGTAATTCTGGCGGCACTCCTGGGCGGGCTCTTTGCCTGCGGTAGCGTGTTGCTGCGTGAAGCGATGCTCTCCCGTCATCCGCTGTCAGAGCCGTTGACACAATAAACGCAGGGTTTAAAAAGGCGCTGAATACAGCGCCTTTTTTTATGGGCGTCGGTTGTGTTAAAAGAGATACCAGAGATAAGGAGAGATAATGAAAACGATCGGCCTGATAGGTGGGATGAGCTGGGAATCGACAATCCCTTATTACCGCCTGATTAACGAAGGGGTAAAGCAGCGTCTGGGCGGACTGCATTCTGCGAGTCTGCTGCTGCACAGCGTTGATTTCCATGAAATTGAAGCCTGTCAGTCGAGCGGAGAGTGGGATAAAGCCGGTGAAATACTGGCGGATGCCGCGCTGGGGCTGGAGCGTGCGGGGGCGCAGGGCATTCTGCTGTGTACCAATACGATGCACAAAGTCGCATCGC
This sequence comes from Enterobacter cloacae complex sp. HYC080_NIDB, assembly GCF_056673325.1. Taxonomy (NCBI): domain Bacteria; kingdom Pseudomonadati; phylum Pseudomonadota; class Gammaproteobacteria; order Enterobacterales; family Enterobacteriaceae; genus Enterobacter; species Enterobacter cloacae complex sp. HYC080_NIDB. The sequence continues at coordinate 896,532 of NZ_CP114212.1, forward strand.
ACATTGAAGCACGCTGTTCGCTGCCATTCCTGCACATCGCCGATGCCACAGGACGTGCGATTCGCTCGTCGGGGATGTCGCGCGTGGCATTGCTCGGCACGCGCTACACCATGGAGCAGGATTTCTATCGCGGGCGTTTGCACAGCGAATTCGGCATCGAAAGCCTGATACCGGATGAGAAAGACCGGGCGCGCCTCAATCAGATTATCTTCGAAGAACTGTGCCTGGGTACCTTCAGCGAGCCTTCCCGGGCGTATTACGTCAGCGTGATTGAAAAGCTGGCGCAGCAGGGGGCTGAAGGGGTGATCTTCGGCTGCACGGAGATCGGCCTGCTGGTGCCTGCAGAGCGAAGCCCGGTCCCGGTCTTTGATACCGCCGCCATTCACGCCGCCGATGCCGTGGAGTTTATGCTCTCATAATGGGTTTTGCCGTTCAGGTAAGCGAAGCGCCACCTGGCGGGCGTGCTCCATTAAGTGTTCGGTGAATGTGTCCACCAGCGCGGAGGCCGGACGGTGTAGCGGGCGGATCAGGCTCACGGTGAACGGAACGGATAGGCTAAACGGGCGAATCACGATATCGCTCCCGGCATAATCCAGCGCCGTGAGCGGGTTAACGACCGCGACGCCGACGCCCGCCCGCACCATTGCACATATTGACGCCGCGCTGTGCGTTTCCACTACCATCCGCCGTTTCACCTGATGCTCAGCAAAAAGCGTATCCAGCAGCTGCCGGTAGCTGTCGGTTTGCGACAGGCTAATATAGTTCTCCCCGTGGAAATCCTCTGGTGCAATCACTGTCTTACCGGCGAGCCGGTGCCCGGCGGGCAAAACGCACACTTCATCTAAAGAAAGTAACTCCGTGCGTGCCGTTCCCGCAGGCGTGGAGAGCGTTTCGGTCAGACCCAAATCATGACGCTGTGCTGAAAGCCACTCTTCAAGCAGGGGGGACTCCTGCGGCACGATGGTGAGATTGACCTCCGGATAGCGGGCCAGAAAAGGCTGAAGCAGGGTCGGTAAAAAAGACTGAGAGAAAACCGGAAGACAGACAATCGACAGCTCGCCCTGACGAAACTCGCGCAGACTTTCCGCCGCACTGACAATTCTGTCCAGCCCGTACCAGGAGCGCTGGACTTCCTCAAACAGGCGCAACCCCTGCACCGTCGGGTGAAGTCTTCCCCGGGTGCGCTCGAACAGTTTCAGTTCCAGTACCTTTTCGAAGCGCGCCAGCTCGCGGCTGACCGTCGGCTGCGACGTATGCAGCATCTGCGCGGCTTCGGTGAGATTGCCGGTGGTCATCACAGCGTGAAAAATCTCTATATGGCGTAAATTCACAGCGGGCATAGGGCACCTGAAAGCATAGAACTGTCCATATCATTTTTGCATAGACTCACGATAAAACGATATTTTTTATTCTCCTTCCGCTGTGGCGTAATCATGAAAAATGAATTTATCCGGAGAAGACCATGCCACGCCCGCTCAATCAAACTGATACCGATTTAAATGCCGAAAACTTGCTCCGCCTGCCCGCCGAGTTTGGTTGCCCGGTATGGGTCTACGACGCGCAGATCGTTCGCGAGAAGATCGCGGCCCTGCATCAGTTTGACGTGGTGCGTTTTGCCCAGAAGGCCTGCTCCAATATTCACATCCTGCGCCTGATGCGTGAGCAGGGGGTCAAGGTTGACTCTGTCTCGCTGGGTGAAATCGAACGTGCGCTGGCGGCCGGATTTGATCCGAAAACCGATCCAGACGCGATTGTCTTTACTGCGGATCTGATTGACGACGCCACGCTGGCGCGCGTGCATGAACTCCAGGTGCCGGTGAATGCCGGTTCGGTGGATATGCTGGAGCAGCTGGGTCAGGTTTCACCAGGTCATCGCGTCTGGCTGCGTGTGAATCCGGGTTTCGGTCACGGTCATAGCCAAAAAACGAACACCGGCGGCGAAAACAGCAAGCACGGCATCTGGTATGCCGACATGCCAGCCGCGCTTGACGTGTTGCAGCGTTACAACCTGAAGCTGGTGGGTATTCACATGCACATTGGCTCTGGCGTGGATTACGGCCATCTGGAGCAGGTTTGCGGAGCGATGGTGCGCCAGGTTGTCGATTTTGGCCAGGATCTTGAGGCGATCTCCGCCGGGGGCGGGCTTTCCATTCCTTACCGCGAAGGAGAGGAGGCGATCGACACCGATCACTATTACGGCCTGTGGAGCGCCGCGCGTGACCAAATCGCCGCCCACCTCGGTCATGCCGTGAAGCTGGAAATTGAGCCGGGTCGTTTCCTGGTGGCCGAAGCCGGTGTGCTGGTGGCGCAGGTCCGCAGCGTCAAAGAGATGGGTTCCCGCCACTTCGTATTGATTGACGCGGGCTTTAACGACCTGATGCGTCCATCGATGTACGGCAGCTATCATCACATTACCGCGCTGGCCGCTGATGGCCGCGATTTAACGCATGCGCCGCGCCGCGAGACGGTTGTCGCAGGCCCGCTGTGTGAATCGGGGGACGTATTCACTCAGCAGGAAGGTGGAAAAGTGGAAACCCGCGCGCTGCCAGAGGTGAAGCCGGGCGATTACCTGGTGCTGCACGACACCGGGGCGTACGGGGCGTCGATGTCCTCGAACTACAACAGCCGCCCGCTGCTGCCGGAAGTACTGTTTGATAACGGCAAAGCGCAGTTGATCCGTCGTCGTCAGACCATTCAGGAACTGCTGGCTTTAGAACTCATCTGAGTAAAGTACGGCCCGGTGGTGACCGAATCGCGTAATACCAGCGTGCCGGTAAACGGCGGGATCGCATCGACCGGCTGGTTTTTTGCCAGCCGGATCGCCTGATCGATGGCCGTAATAATCATGTTATCTATTGGCAGATAAACCGATGAAAGCGCAGGCTCCAGCCACTTCGCGCTTGGGGCATCGTCAAAACCGAACAGGGAGATATCCTGCGGGATCTTGAGTCCTGCCTGGTGCAACGCTTTGGACGCACCCAGTGCCATATCATCGTTACAGGCAAACAGGGCGCTAAACGGCACGCCGTCGGCAATCAGCTCCTTGCACAGCTCATAGCCTCTCGTCATTCCGGCATCACCGTACTTAATTCGACGCTCGTCCAGGCGAATACCGTGCTTTTCCAGTGCCTTGCGATAGCCCATCAGCCGCGCTTTACCCGTGGGCGTGTGGATCGGGACGGTAATACAGGCGATCTCCCGGTGACCCTGATTGATCAGGTAATCCACCGCCTTAAACGCGGCATCCTGCTGTTCGAAGAACACGCAGCGATCCGGAGCCTGACTGACTTCACGGTTGATGACCACCAGCGGCGTTTGCACGGTATTCATCAGTTTGATGATCGCTTTTTCGCTCATATAGCGCGTGTAAAGCACAATGGCATCACACTGACGATCGGCCAGCATTTGCACCGCCTGTTCTTCCTGTTCCGGCGCGTCGTGACCGTCGGTGACAATCAGCTGTTTGCCGTGGGTTTCGGTCTGCCGCGACGCCTGCTGCAGAAGGCGCCCAAAATAAAAGCCGTCGAAGGTGGAGACGACCAGACCAATGCTGTTGCTGGTCTGGTTAGCCAGTGAGCGCGCGAGAAAGTTGGGGCGGTAGCCCAGCTCTTCCATCGCAGCAAAGACCTGCTGACGCGTACTCTCTTTAACCTGACCCGTGCCGTTCAGCACGCGCGAGACGGTAGCCTTCGACACGCCCGCACGCAGTGAGACATCCAGCATTGTTGCCATTCTACATTCCTGCTTCCACGTAATGCCCTGCAGTTTAACACAGACCTGACGGCGTATAAGCGATGCGGGAAGGGCAAAACTTCTGCCACGATCACGCTTTTTGGTAACGATTCGCCTGGCCCCTCAGAAGTAAAACGTAATAGTCTGACTCTGGTAAAATAATCGACAAACCGGGCTGGAGGCGTCAGGCTAGCCCATTAATAAGAACACCCAGGTGAAACGTGAAAAAGAGTGTCATCCTCCCGCTTTATGAAGCCCCGCAGTATGCGGAGCAGGTTACCGACTGGATATGGCAGGCGTTTGGCGAGGGGCTCCCACGGGCATTTTTCCACAGCATCGTTGAGCACAGCCAGGCGCCGGGGGCACTGCCGTTGACGTTTATCGCTTTAGAAGACCAACAGCTTCTCGGCACGGTGGGCCTCTGGCGCTGCGATTTGATTACCCGACAGGATCTCTGTCCGTGGCTGGCGGCGCTCTACGTTGATGAGGCGGCGCGCGGTAAGGGACTGGCAGGTAAGTTACAGCAACACGTTATCGCCTTTGCCGCACAGGCCGGATACGACGAACTCCATCTCTGGTCTGCCTGCCGTGACTTCTATGAACGTTACGGCTGGCAGTACATTGGCGATGGGCTGGAGTATCCCGATAAAACGGTACATCTGTACCGTTATTCGCTTTGCGCTTCAGCAGGCGACGCAACGGAGTGACGGCGCACTAAGGTTGGGCTGAAGAGATGGGTAATTTCCGGTGGCTGGCGTTGCTCGGCCAGCGCTAACGCCAGCTCGGCAGCCTGTGTGGCCATCGTGATGATAGGGTAACGCACGGTGGTCAGGCGCGGGCGCACATAGCGAGAGACCAGCACATCATCAAAGCCAATCAGCGAGATTTCTGCCGGGACCTCAATTCCGTTATCATTCAATACCCCCATTGCGCCAGCGGCCATCGAGTCGTTATAGCTTGCCACTGCCGTGAAGTTCCGTCCGCGGCCCAGCAGTTCCGTCATAGCCTGTTCGCCACCGCTCTCATCCGGTTCACCATAGGCCACCAGACGGTCATTACAGGGTAGACCGTTTTCGCGCAGGGCATCGTAGTAGCCCTGAAGACGATCTTCTGCGTCAGAAATAGGGTGGTTGGAACAGAGATAGCCAATCCGCGTATGTCCCTGTTGAATCAGATGACGGGTCGCAAGCCAGGCGCCGTAGCGGTCGTCGAGAGCCACGCAGCGTTTTTCAAATCCAGGAATAATGCGGTTGATGATGACCATGCCGGGCATCTGCTTCATCAGGTGAATCAGTTCGGCATCCGGGATCATTTTGGCGTGAACCACCAGAGCTGCGCAGCGGTGGCGGATCAACTGTTCGATCGCCTGGCGCTCTTTTTGCTCATTATGATAGCCATTGCCGATCAGTAAAAAGTTACCCGTCTGATAAGAGACCTGTTCAACCGCCTTCACCATGGCGCCGAAAAAGGGGTCGGATACATCACCCACCACCAGACCAATGGTTTCAGTGGACTGCTGGGCGAGCGCGCGAGCATTGGCGTTGGGGTGGTAGTTCAGGGTTTCCATGGCGCTTTGTACCGCCTGGCGTGATGCGTCGCTGGCTTTGGGGGAATCATTAATCACGCGGGAGACGGTGGCAACCGAAACACCGGCCAGACGAGCCACATCCTTTATTGTCGCCATTTATAACCTTCTTATTAGGGGTAAGCGTTTACACACCAAATAGTGTTGCGGAAAAGTGGCGTGCATTCAAGGGGCACCGATTTCCCCTCACTACAAACGTGACGCAGAACACCCCTGATCGTGTAATCGTTACACGCGCAGTCATGTCTGAAGACGGTGAATCTGAACCTTTGGTTACACTTTGCCTCAGGCTGTTGCGATTGTCCGGTGGCGATGACGTTAAAGAGGTTGATAGAGTCGAGATCCCAGAGGTATTGATAGGTGGAATCAACTCCGGTTGATTAACACGACTTACACCAGCCTGCGTTTTTACGCAGGTTTTTTTTTGCCTGATAGTTCAACCTGTAACAGCAAAAGAGAATATTCACACCTGGTTGCACTTCGGCTCATTCCCTTGCGTTTTCCTGCTGGCGAAGCGCAGGGGCAACGGCCACAATCAAGATCCCAGAGGTATTGATTGGTGAGAATTCTTAGTACGTTTTCGTACTCATCTCTTGCACCAACCTGCGCGGATGCGCAGGTTTTTTTTTGCCCCCACTTTTGCTGTCGCTCCCATACCACTTCTCGTGTAATCTGCCACCATTTACTGTCAACCCTCCACACTGTCTGGCAAAGGGAGTTGAGATGCTATTTGGGTTCTTCCGTACACTTTTCCGTATTCTTTTTCGCATCCGCGTCACTGGCGATGCCCAGGCGCTTCGCGGCGAACGCGTTCTCATCACACCAAATCATGTTTCCTTTATCGATGGCATCCTGCTGGCGCTGTTTTTGCCCGTGCGTCCGGTGTTTGCGGTGTATACCTCCATCAGCCAGCAGTGGTATATGCGCTGGCTCACGCCGCTGATTGACTTCGTGCCGCTCGACCCCACCAAACCGATGATGATTAAACATCTGGTACGTCTGGTTGAGCAGGGGCGTCCGGTGGTCATTTTCCCGGAAGGGCGCATTTCAGTGACCGGCTCGCTAATGAAAATCTATGACGGCGCGGGATTTGTCGCGGCGAAGTCAAAAGCGACCGTGGTGCCACTGCGTATCGAAGGCGCAGAGCTGAGCCACTTCAGCCGCCTGAAAGGGCTGGTGAAGCAGCGTCTGTTCCCAAAAATTACCCTGCATATTCTGCCGCCAACGTCGTTACCGATGCCCGATGCACCGCGTGCCCGCGATCGCCGTAAAATTGCCGGAGAAATGCTGCACCAGATTATGATGGAAGCGCGAATGGCCGTTCGTCCGCGCGAAACGCTGTATGAATCTCTGCTTTCGGCACAGTATCGCTATGGTGCCAGGAAAAACTGTATTGAAGACATCAATTTCACGCCTGACACATATCGCAAACTGCTGACCAAGACCCTGTTTGTGGGCCGCATTCTTGAAAAATACAGTAAGAAGGGTGAAAAGATTGGCCTGATGCTGCCTAACGCGGGCATCAGCGCAGCGGTGATTTTTGGTGCGGTGTCCCGCGGCCGTATTCCGGCAATGATGAACTACACGGCGGGTGTAAAAGGGCTGACCAGTGCCATCACTGCGGCCCAAATCAACACCGTTTTTACCTCTCGCCAGTTCCTGGATAAAGGCAAGCTGTGGCATCTGCCGGAGCAGCTGACTCAGGTTCGCTGGGTCTTCCTGGAAGATCTGAAGGCGGACGTGACGACGGGCGACAAGCTGTGGATTTTCGCTCACCTGCTGATGCCCCATCTGGCACAGGTTAAACAGCAGCCGGAAGATGACGCGATTATCCTCTTTACCTCCGGTTCGGAAGGCAACCCGAAAGGCGTCGTCCACAGCCACAAGAGTATTCTCGCGAACGTTGAACAGATCAAAAGCATTGCTGACTTTACCGCCAGTGACCGTTTTATGTCTGCGCTGCCGCTGTTCCACTCCTTTGGTCTGACGGTGGGGCTGTTTACGCCGCTGCTGACCGGCGCAGAAGTGTTCCTCTATCCCAGCCCGCTGCATTACCGCATTGTGCCGGAGCTGGTGTATGACCGTAACTGCACCGTCCTGTTTGGGACCTCAACCTTCCTGGGTAACTATGCGCGTTTCGCTAATCCATATGATTTCTATCGTGTGCGTTATGTGGTGGCGGGGGCGGAAAAACTGCAGGAGAGCACGCGTCAGATCTGGCAGGACAAGTTTGGCCTGCGCATTCTTGAAGGCTATGGCGTTACGGAGTGCGCACCCGTCGTCTCCATCAACGTGCCGATGGCGGCGAAGCCGGGTACGGTTGGCCGAATTCTGCCGGGAATGGATGCGCGTCTGCTGGCGGTACCGGGCATTGAGGACGGTGGCCGCCTGCAGCTGAAAGGACCAAACGTGATGAATGGTTACCTGCGCGTGGAAAACCCGGGCGTGCTGGAAGCGCCAACGGCGGAAAACGTGAACGGTGAGGTTGAAACCGGCTGGTACGACACCGGTGATATCGTTCGCTTCGACGAGCAGGGCTTTGTGCAGATTCAGGGGCGTGCAAAACGCTTCGCCAAAATCGCCGGTGAAATGGTCTCTCTGGAGATGGTTGAACAGCTGGCGACGGCGGTGTCCGCGGATAAGATGCACGCGACGGTGGTGAAGAGTGATGCCAGCAAAGGCGAGGCGCTGGTCCTGTTTACCACCGACAGTGAGCTGAAGCGCGACAGGTTACTTAGCCATGCGCGTGAGCATGGCATTCCCGAGCTGGCGGTACCGCGCGATATTCGTTACCTGAAACACCTTCCGGTATTGGGTAGCGGTAAGCCTGACTTTGTGACCCTGAAAGGCATGGTTGAAGAGGCGGAACAGCAAAATGCGTGAGTCAGTGCACACTAACACATCGCTTAGGTCAAAAGGCATGATGGCAGTGATTGCTGCGCAGTTTCTCTCTGCGTTCGGCGATAACGCGCTGTTGTTTGCCACCCTGGCGCTGCTGAAGGCCGAGTTTTACCCTGACTGGAGCCAGCCGATCCTGCAGATGGTGTTTGTGGGCGCTTACATTATCTTCGCGCCGTTTGTGGGGCAGGTGGCGGACAGTTTCCCGAAAGGCCGGGTGATGATGTTTGCTAACGGTCTGAAGCTGCTGGGGGCCGCCAGCATTTGCTTTGGTTTCAATCCGTTTATTGGCTACACGCTGGTGGGCATTGGTGCTGCCGCCTACTCACCGGCGAAATATGGCATCCTCGGAGAGCTGACCACGGGTGATAAGCTGGTGAAAGCCAACGGCCTGATGGAGTCGTCTACTATCGCCGCTATCCTGCTCGGCTCCGTCGCGGGCGGTGTACTGGCCGACTGGCATGTCCTGGCGGCGCTGGGCGTTTGTGCGGTGGTGTATGGCGGTGCGGTCGTGGCTAACCTGTTCATTCCAAAGCTGCCGGTAGCCCGTCCGGGACAATCCTGGCGCTTCAAACCGATGACCGGCAGTTTCTTTAATGCCTGCCGCGTGCTCTGGCGTAACGGTGAAACACGTTTCTCTCTGATGGGCACTAGTATGTTCTGGGGCGCAGGCGTCACGCTGCGCTTCCTGCTGGTGCTGTGGGTGCCGGTGGCGCTGGGCATTACCGACAATGCGACGCCGACCTATCTTAACGCGATGGTGGCGATCGGCATTGTTGTTGGCGCGGGCGCGGCGGCGAAGCTGGTGACGCTCGAAACGGTGGCACGCTGCATGCCTGCGGGGATCCTCATTGGCGTCGCGGTGCTCCTTTTCTCGCTACAGCATGCGTTATTGCCTGCTTATGCTCTACTGATCCTGATTGGTATTCTGGGTGGTTTCTTCGTGGTACCGCTCAACGCGTTACTGCAGGAGCGCGGCAAGCAGACTGTTGGGGCGGGAAATGCCATTGCGGTGCAAAATCTGGGTGAAAACCTGGCGATGCTGTTAATGCTGGGGCTCTACTCGCTGGCGGTGAAAGTCGGTGTGCCAGTGGTGGGAATTGGCGTCGGGTTTGGTGCGCTGTTTGCGCTGGCGATTGCCGCATTATGGCTTTGGCAGCGTCGCCGTTGATTTATGCGGTCTGATGCCCTCACCCCGGCCCTCTCCCACGGGAGAGGGTGCGAACACTAAAAACGGCAACGTGCGTTGCCGTTTTGCATTTATTACGGTGCAGGATACGTATAAACCTGATGCACCGCTTCAATCTCCGCTAATACCTCTTCACTCAGGTCCAGATGGAAACTCTCAATATTGGTTTTCAGCTGTTCCAGAGTGGTAGCCCCCAGCAGAGTACTGGCCACAAACGGCTGACGGCGCACGAAGGCCAGCGCCATCTGTGCGGGGTCAAGACCGTGACGCTTTGCGATATCCACATAGGCCGCAACGGCTTTCTGTGTCTGCTCGCCGCTGTAGCGGGTAAAGCGGCTAAAGAGGGTATTACGCGCCCCAGCCGGTTTTGCGCCGTTCAGGTATTTCCCCGTCAGCGTGCCAAAACCGAGGCAGGAATAGGCGAGCAGTTCCACCTCTTCATATTGTGTCACTTCCGCCAGGCCAACTTCGTAGCTGCGGTTAAGCAGGCTGTAGGGGTTTTGAATGGTGACGATGCGCGGCAGATCGTGTTTATCCGCCAGGTGCAGATAGCGCATCACGCCAAAGGCCGTTTCGTTAGACACGCCAATGTAGCGGATTTTCCCCGCGCGCTGGCATTCGGTCAGCGCTTCCAGCGTTTCCAGCAGCGTAACGGCGGGAGCGCTCTCATTCCAGCTGTAGCCAAGCTTACCGAAACAGTTGGTTGGACGCTGTGGCCAGTGGACCTGGTACAGATCAAGATAGTCGGTTTGCAGGCGCTTCAGGCTGGCATCCAGCGCGGCGCGGATATTTTTGCGATCGAGGATTTGGTTTGGGCGGATCCCGGCATCGTTATTGCGCGAGGGGCCGCTGACTTTCGAGGCGATAACCAGCTTTTCACGGTTGCCGCGTTTTGCCAGCCAGTTACCGACGTAGGTTTCGGTAAGTCCCTGGGTTTCAGGGCGTGGCGGCACAGGGTACATCTCTGCGACATCAATCAGGTTAATGCCCTGGCTGACGGCATAATCGAGTTGTGCATGGGCATCGGCTTCGCTGTTTTGTTCACCAAATGTCATCGTGCCCAACCCCAGTTGACTTATCTCCAGAGCGCTGTGGGGGATACGGTGATAATGCATAGCCGGCTTCCTTCAATAGACATGTAGACCGCGTCAGGAACCTCCCGACAAAGGAAGATAAACATGGCAGAGGGGAAGCAAAAGGGGAAGAAAAAAATCAAAAAGGCCAGTACGCTACTGACCTCTGACTGTTATCGCTCAATAATTTGCGAAACTTCGTCGCGATTGATCTGCATTTTATTGCCTGCCTGGTCGTGGTAGCTGACCAGACCGGTATCGTCGTCGACTTCGGGTTTGCCGTCGGTCAGGATCATCCGGCCATCTTTTGTCGCCATAACGTAATCGCTGCTACAGCCCGATACAGCAAACGCCAACCCGACTGCTGAAATTAACACCGCCCATTTTTTCATCGTTATCGTCCTCATCTGGCTCGTATCAAATCATAGTGTAGTATTAACCCGTTATGAAAACAGGGAGAAGCAGTAAAATCTTAAAAACCAGGCGATTATGTTTGTTAGCTCGCAAAATAAGTAAAAAACTATGTTTTTAGTAAGAAATGACGAGCAAGCAGTGCGCCGGTGAAATTCTTTTTGAGATAAAAACCGCGCGGCAACGTCAGTATCGGCTCGCCCATTGCGCCGATCGCCTCGGTCAGCGCTTTGCTGTTAGCCGCCTTTGGGCGCAGCTGTAACACTTCTCCGTGTCGGGCGGTGATGCGCTCCACCTGCCCGAGCACGATCATGTCCATCAGCTCTTCCCAGTCCAGACGCAGCTGATGCTCTTCCTCTTCATCCGGGCTCCAGAGCAGCGGCGCGCCAACGCGACGCTCAGCCAGTGGGATCTGACGTTCACCTTCAACCGGAACCCACAGCACGCGCTTCAGCTTATGGCGCACGTGGCTGGTCTCCCACGTCACGCCGGTATTACCGGTCAAAGGCGCAACGCAGACAAACGTGGTCTCCAGAGGCTTGCCCTGGCTGTCGATGGGAATGGTTTTTAACTCTACGCCAAGGGCGGCAAAATCTTGCTCTGGTTTGCTCCCGGCGCTGGCACCCAGCCACAGTTCCAGCAGCATGCCGATCCAGCCTTTATCTCGTTTCAGATCCTTCGGGATCGGAAGCCCTGCCATCGCCGCCAGTTCGCCCAGCGAGAAACCCGCCAGACGCTGAGCCTGCTGCAGCAACTGACGCTCGCTTGACGGCGGTGTGAGCAAGGGGGTAAGCGGATGCATGAAGGTAACCTTTTGATTAAAAAACAAACGAAGAAATTGTCCCTTGTGGATAGAGTTTAACTTTTTCTGTACCAATATTCCATGTCTATGATTTATAGGTTTTTTTATCGAAAATTTAGCACCAGATCTGAAACGTAAAATGGGTTGTTCAAATCTGGTCACTGACAATAAACAGGATCTTACACCATGTTATCCACAGAAAAGTGGGATAACTGGGCATAACCCTGACTACTGTTTCAATTTACAGCCTTGACGTGCGACGAAAATCCAAATTTCAGACAAATTGTGTTTAACTTATTGGCACAATCTGTGGATAAAACCGACGCTGTTCGATCTTTCATCAGCACGATGATCCCTGATGTGATGATCGTCACGCTATTCTCTTTTTTGTTGATGGTTTCATGCTTAACTATATGAAAATAATAATCTTATATAATTTCATTAAAAAAGGGAGCCTGACGGTGATTCAGGTTGTTCATGGGTAATCAGACACTTCTTCACAACTATATCCACAGAAAAGGTGAATAAAATTCCCTTCGCAGCTGCACTTCTGTTTATAACTCTGCCCTTATTTGTGAGTTATTCAAATGTTATTAGGTTGCAGGCCTGTAAGAGAGTGGTTTACCGCCTCCCTGTAGTGTGAAACAATCATTCATATATAAGGTTTAGATTGGGGTAGTCCGGTGATTGATGACGATGGCTACCGCCCGAACGTAGGAATAGTAATTTGTAATCGTCAGGGCCAGGTCATGTGGGCAAGGCGATATGGTCAGCACTCCTGGCAGTTCCCGCAAGGTGGGATTAATCCGGGAGAGTCCCCAGAACAAGCGATGTACCGGGAGCTTTTTGAAGAGGTCGGTTTAAGCCGTAAAGATGTTCGCATCCTGGCCTCGACCCGCAACTGGTTGCGTTACAAGTTACCGAAACGTTTGGTGCGTTGGGACACAAAGCCGGTTTGTATCGGCCAGAAACAGAAGTGGTTTCTTCTGCAGTTGGTGGGCAACGATTCGGACATCAATATGCAAACCAGCAGTACGCCGGAGTTCGATGGCTGGCGCTGGGTAAGCTATTGGTATCCTGTTCGTCAGGTCGTGTCATTTAAACGCGATGTTTACCGTAGGGTGATGAAAGAGTTTGCAAGTGTGGTTATGCAGCTTCAGGAGATCCCGCCTAAGCCGCAAAGCGCACCTGCCTGGCGACGTAAAAGAGGTTAAGCTACGCAAATCATGCTCACCCGCTTGCGAGAAATAGTCGAGAAGGTGGCCAGTGCTCCGCGTCTGAACGAGGCGTTGAATATTCTGGTTACTGACATCTGTCTTGCGATGGAGACCGAGGTCTGTTCGGTGTATCTGGCCGACCACGATCGGCGCTGCTATTACCTGATGGCGACCCGTGGTTTGAAAAAACCACGGGGACGAACCGTAACGCTCGCATTCGATGAAGGGATTGTCGGTCTGGTTGGACGGCTGGCGGAACCCATCAACCTTGCCGATGCGCAAAAACACCCCAGTTTTAAATACATTCCTTCCGTAAAAGAAGAGCGCTTCCGCGCTTTCCTTGGTGTGCCAATTATCCAGCGTCGTCAGCTGCTCGGCGTTCTGGTCGTCCAGCAGCGTGAGCTGCGTCAGTACGATGAAAGCGAAGAGTCATTCCTCGTTACGCTTGCCACACAGATGGCGGCGATCCTCTCACAGTCTCAGCTTGCTGCGCTTTTTGGTCAGTATCGTCATACGCGTATCCGTGCTCTTCCGGCCTCGCCAGGCGTGGCGATTGCTGAAGGCTGGATGGACGCCACGCTGCCGTTAATGGAGCAGGTGTACGAAGCCTCCACGCTTGATGAAGCGCTGGAGCGCGAGCGTCTTACCGCCGCCCTGGAAGAGGCGGCGAATGAATTTCGTCGCTACAGCAAACGCTTTGCGGCGGGTGCGCAAAAAGAGACGGCGGCTATCTTTGACCTCTATTCGCACCTGCTCTCAGACGCGCGTTTGCGTCGTGAGCTTTTTGCCGAGGTGGATAAAGGTTCGGTAGCAGAATGGGCCGTTAAAAAGGTTATCGAAAAGTTTGCTGAACAGTTTGCAGTATTAACTGACGGTTATCTGAAGGAGCGCGCCGGAGATTTACGCGCGCTGGGCCAACGTCTGCTGTTCCATCTGGATGACACCATTCAAGGGCCAAATGCCTGGCCAAAACGGTTTGTCCTGGTTGCCGATGAACTCTCGGCAACCACGCTGGCTGAACTGCCTCAGGACCGGCTGGCCGGCGTCGTGGTGCGCGATGGTGCCGCCAACTCACATGCCGCCATTATGGTACGTGCGCTGGGTATTCCTACCGTTATGGGGGCGGATATCCAGCCGTCGGTACTGCACCGACGCACGCTGGTGGTTGATGGTTACCGCGGTGAACTGCTGGTCGATCCTGAGCCGGTTCTGCTTCAGGAATATCAGCGTCTCATCAGCGAAGAGAATGAATTAAGCAAGCTGGCGGAAGATGACGTTAACCTGCCTGCGCAACTCAAAAGCGGCGAGCGGATCAAAGTCATGCTCAACGCGGGCTTAAGCCCGGAGCACGAGGAGAAGCTTGGCAGCCGCATCGACGGCATCGGTTTATACCGCACTGAAATCCCGTTCATGTTGCAAAGTGGTTTCCCCTCCGAAGAGGAGCAGGTGGCGCAGTATCAGGGCATGTTGCAGATGTTTAACGATAAGCCCGTCACCCTGCGTACCCTGGACGTCGGGGCGGATAAACAGCTGCCGTATATGCCGATCAGCGAAGAGAACCCATGCCTGGGCTGGCGCGGGATCCGTATTACGCTCGATCAGCCGGAGATCTTTCTGATTCAGGTGCGCGCCATGCTGCGCGCCAACGCGGCGACGGGGAATCTCAGCATCTTACTGCCGATGGTGACCAGTATTGATGAGATCGACGAAGCGCGGCGCCTGATTGAACGTGCTGGCCGGGAAGTGGAAGAGATGATTGGCTATGCGATCCCTAAACCACGGATCGGTGTCATGCTCGAAGTGCCGTCGATGGTCTTTATGTTGCCGCAGCTGGCTAACCGCGTTGATTTTATCTCTGTCGGTACGAACGACCTGACGCAATATATTCTGGCCGTCGATCGTAACAACACCCGCGTCGCCAGTATCTACGACAGTCTGCATCCGGCGATCATTCGCGCGTTAGCGATGATTGCCCGTGAGGCGGAGCAGTACGGCATTGATTTACGCCTGTGCGGCGAAATGGCCGGGGATTCAATGTGCGTCGCGATCCTGATTGGTCTGGGCTATCGCCACCTGTCGATGAACGGCCGTGCCGTCGCACGCGTGAAGTATTTGTTGCGACATATCGACATCAGTGATGCTCGCGAGCTGGCTGAGCGCAGTCTTGAAGCGCAGCTGTCCGCGGAGGTACGGCACCAGGTGGCGGCGTTTATGGAACGACGCGGTATGGGTGGCCTGATTCGCGGCGGCCGCTAATCCTCTTACTCCCTCTCCCTGTGGTGAGAGGGCACCAGTGCGGATAAAACCCTATACACATCTTTTACATCTCTGGCGCATCCTCCACGCCCGCCTTATGCTATGATTCGCAACTTTGGAGCCTCTGCTTAAGGCAGAATCGCATTTCTACCGCTGTCCACTTTCAGCGGAATAACAACATCTTGTGGTGACAGATGAACAGTGGTTATCTGCATTTTCCGGAATTTGATCCGGTCATTTTCTCAGTAGGACCTGTTTCGCTTCACTGGTACGGTTTGATGTACCTGGTGGGCTTCATTTTTGCCATGTGGCTTGCTGGTCGTCGCGCCAGCCGTCCTGGCAGCGGCTGGACCAAAAACGAAGTGGAAAACCTGCTGTACGCGGGCTTCCTCGGCGTGTTCCTCGGTGGCCGTATTGGGTATGTGCTGTTCTATAACCTCCCGGTATTCCTGAACGATCCCCTCTACCTGTTCCGCGTCTGGGACGGCGGCATGTCCTTCCACGGCGGCCTGATTGGGGTGATCCTGGTGATGGTGATTTTTGCCAAACGCACCAAACGCAACTTCTTCCAGGTATCAGATTTTATCGCACCACTGATCCCATTTGGGCTGGGGGCTGGCCGTCTGGGCAACTTTATCAACGGTGAGCTGTGGGGGCGTGTTGACCCGAGCGTCTCTTTCACCATGCTGTTCCCCGGCTCGCGTGCAGAAGACATGGCGTTGCTGCCGTCGCATCCAGAGTGGCAATCCATTTTCGATACCTACGGCGTGCTGCCGCGTCATATGTCCCAGCTTTATGAGCTGGCACTGGAAGGCGTCGTGCTGTTCATCATCCTGAACCTGTTTATTCGCAAACCGCGCCCGATGGGGTCTGTCTCCGGCCTGTTCCTGATTGGCTACGGCGCGTTCCGCATCATTGTTGAATTCTTCCGCCAGCCGGATGCACAGTTCACCGGTGAATGGGTACAGTACATCAGCATGGGGCAGATCCTCTCCATTCCGATGATTGTCGCGGGTGCCATTATGATGATTTGGGCGTATCGTCGTCGTCCACAGCAACAACTTTCCTGAGGAACCATGAAACAGTATCTTGAATTGATGAAAAAAGTGCTCGATGAGGGCACGCCGAAAAACGACCGTACCGGCACCGGTACGCTCTCCATTTTTGGCCACCAGATGCGCTTCAATTTACAGGAAGGCTTCCCTCTGGTGACGACCAAGCGCTGCCATCTGCGCTCGATCATTCATGAACTGCTCTGGTTCCTGCAAGGCGATACCAACGTTGCGTATCTGCACGAAAACAACGTCTCCATCTGGGACGAATGGGCAGATGAAAACGGCAACCTGGGCCCGGTTTACGGCAAGCAGTGGCGCGCATGGCCAACGCCTGATGGCCGCCATATTGACCAGATCACCACCGTGATGAACCAGCTGAAAAACGATCCGGACTCGCGCCGAATCATTGTTTCCGCCTGGAACGTGGGCGAGCTGGACAAAATGGCGCTGGCTCCGTGCCACGCGTTCTTCCAGTTCTACGTCGCTGACGGAAAGCTCTCCTGCCAGCTCTACCAGCGTTCCTGTGACGTGTTCCTCGGCCTGCCGTTTAACATTGCCAGCTATGCGCTGTTAGTCCATATGATGGCGCAGCAGTGTGACCTGGAAGTGGGGGATTTTGTCTGGACCGGTGGGGACACCCATCTCTACAGCAACCATATGGAGCAGACCCATCTCCAGCTGACCCGCGAACCGCGCGCACTGCCGAAGCTCATCATCAAGCGCAAACCGGCGTCAATCTTTGACTACCGCTTCGATGATTTTGAGATTGAGGGCTACGACCCGCACCCTGGCATCAAAGCGCCCGTCGCTATCTGATGCGGTAAAGCGTGACACAACCGGTGCTATTTAGCGCCGGTTTTTTTTCGTCTTTATCCCGTTTCCCGAGGCGTTATCCAGAAAGCGTGCAACGCGCTGCAACTCGCTTAATCCCCTGGATAACGCCTCGTAAAACGTTAATTCGCTGCTCGCCACTTTATCGGCGCATCGCCACACTCCCCGTATGAAAAAAGAGAACGGTTTTACGCTTATCGAAACGCTGGTGGCTGTGTCGCTGGTCGTCATTCTCAGTGCTTCAGGCCTGTACGGCTGGAGCAGTTGGCTGGGGCAGCAGCGGCTGTGGCAAACCGCCAGCCAGGTGCGCGACTACCTGGTGTTTCTGCGCAACCATGCCAACCGGTACAACCGCGAGCACCGCATTACCTTGCAGCAGGTGGGGGAAAGGGCATGCCTGGTGAGTTCTGCCGTAAAAGGCTATGAGCAGGGCAGCCCCTTTGCACTGATTCCACTCTGGCCAGAAGTCGCGGTCAGCGAGGTAACGCCGTCACTCGGGTTCTATGGATTGAGGGATACGGCATGGGCAGGTCGGATAAGAGTGCAAAGCCGTGCAGGATCGTGGCTGATTATTGTCTCAGATGGAGGGCGCATCAGGATGTGTCAGGTCTCGCAGGGGGGACAATGTTGAAGCGTCAGCAGGGATTTTCCCTTACTGAAGTTCTGATTGCTACGGCCATCAGCAGCCTGTTATTGATCGGCGCATCGCGCTTTTTACCCGGTTTGCAGCGAGCGGTGTTGCTGCAATCCGGCCAGCGAGAACAGGAAGAGGAGGTCTGGCAGAGACTGTTTTCCCTCGGCAAACAGCTCCAGCGGGCAGGCTACTGTGCGGGTAACTGCCCGGGACAAGGGTTGTTAACGGGCAGGCAAGGTAGCTGTGTCATTGTGCGATGGGATGCCAACAGTAACGGCAGCTGGGATAACAGTGCATCAGAAAACGACAGCACCGGTTTTCGTCTGGAGTCGGGTGCACTGGAAACCCTGCGTGGTGCAACCTCGTGTGAAGGCAAAGGATGGGAAAAGCTCACGGATCCGGACAGGCTGGTGATCACGCACTTTATGGTGAGTAAAGTTGAACACGCCAGGTTTGCGCCTGAGTTCACTATCGAACTGGCCGCTATCCGCAAGGGCGATCAGGGGAAGCCTTATCAGGCGGTGTATACGGTCACGGGGTACAACTTGTGAACCGTCAACGTGGTATGTCTTCCCTGGCGCTGGTTCTGCTTTTACTGGTGCTTGGTACCCTGATCCTCACCGGTCTCAACCAGCAACTCACTACGTTTAGTGCGCTCGTTGGCGGAGAAAGCCGTTCATTTCAGCAGCAGGCCGCGGTGCAATCTGCGCTTGAGTGGGGACGCGTTCAGCGTTGGTCATCGGAGCCTCTGGCGCAGTGCAAACAGGCATCAGCGTGGCGAGTGTGTTTACGGCGGCTGAGTGAGACGCGTGTGCTGCTGATTGCCGGAGGCAATGACCTGCTGCTCTGGCGCTCAGGAGAGATAATCGACGGTAAAATTCACTTTTCACCCCACGGCTGGAGTGATTTTTGTCCCCTTAAGGAGCGCGCGTTATGCCAGCTACCGTAAACAAAGAGAATGGATTTAGCATGGTTGAGGTTCTGCTGGCGATGATGCTGCTGGTGATGATCGTAACCGCACTGGCCGGTTATCACAGGGCACTGGCGGCGCGGTTTACCCTGTTTAACCAGTACCGCCAGCTCTGGCATTATGCCTGGAACCAGGCTCAGCTCTCAACGACTGCGCTGCCCGCAGGCTGGCAGGTGAGTCGGGTGCAGACAACGTACTCAGGATGTGTCAGCATCACGGTTACACTTTTTTCGCCTCTGGGGCGGCGCGGTGAGATAACGCGTCTGCATTGCCCTGTTAGCCAGTAGTCGGGAGCGTCTATGTTAAGGGTCTACCACTCAAATCGTCTGGATGTGCTGGAAGCGCTGATGGAATTTATCGTTGAGCGCGAGCGGCTGGACGACCCTTTTGAGCCTGAAATGGTGCTGGTGCAAAGCACCGGTATGGCGCAGTGGCTGCAAATGTCGCTTTCCCGTAAATTTGGCATTGCCGCGAACATTGATTTTCCGCTGCCGGCGAGCTTTATCTGGGAAATGTTTGTTCGCGTATTGCCAGACATTCCCGAGCAGAGCGCCTTCAACAAGCAGAGCATGAGCTGGAAGCTGATGGCGCTGCTGCCGGAAATGCTGCAGCACGATGAATTCGCCATGCTGCGCCACTATCTCAATGACGATACCGATAAGCGCAAGCTGTTCCAGCTGGCGTCCCGTACCGCCGATCTCTACGACCAATATCTGGTTTACCGTGCTGACTGGTTAATTCGCTGGGAAGCGGGTGAGCGGGTTGAAGGGCTACCGGAGGCGCAAATCTGGCAGGCGCCGCTGTGGAAAGCGCTGGTTGAGCATACGGAGAAACTGGGCCAGCCTAAGTGGCACCGTGCCAATTTGTACGATCGGTTTATCTCGATACTCGAAAATGCGTCGGAGCGCCCGGCCCGTCTGCCGTCACGCGTCTTTATCTGTGGGATATCCGCATTACCCCCTGTCTATCTGAAGGCGCTGAATGCGCTGGGTAAACATATTGATATTCATATTTTGTTTACCAACCCCTGCCGGCACTATTGGGGGGATATCCTCGATGAACGCTGGCTTTCACGACTGGTAACCCGCCAAAGAAAGCGCCTTTTTGAAGAGCGATCCGTCCCTTTGTTTAAAGACGGCTCCACCGCCGCGCAGCTTTTCGATGAAGACGGTATTCAGAACCTGCCCAATCCGCTGCTTGCCTCATGGGGGAAGCTGGGACGTGATTACATTCACATGCTCTCTGATATCACTTCATCGGGTGAAGGCGATGTGGATGCTTTTGTCGAGATCGCCCCGGATAACCTGCTGCATAACATTCAGCTCGATATTCTTGATCTGGAAAACCGTGCCGTTATGGGTGTGACGGCGAAAGAGTTTGAACGCAGCGACAGCAAGCGGAATCTGGATGCTGACGATCGTAGTATCACGATCCATGTGTGCCATAGCCCGCAGCGTGAGGTCGAAGTGCTTCACGACCAGTTGCTGGCGATGCTGCAGGACGATCCCGAACTCACGCCGCGTGACATCGTGGTGATGGTGGCAGACATCGATAGCTACAGCCCCTTTATTCAGGCTGTTTTCGGCAGTGCGACAGGGGAGCGATACTTGCCTTACGCTATCTCTGACCGTCGCGCTCGTCAGTCGCATCCCGCCTTGCAGGCCTTTGTTACCCTGCTTTCACTGCCGGATAGCCGCTTCATCTCGGAAGATGTCCTGGCGTTACTGGATGTTCCCGTGCTGGCCGCACGCTTCAACATCAATGAGGAAGGGCTGCGCTACCTTCGCCAGTGGGTGAATGAATCTGGCGTGCGCTGGGGGATTGATGACGACAACGTCCAGGAGTTCGAGCTTCCTCCGACCGGGCAACATACCTGGCGGTTTGGCCTGACGCGTATGCTGCTGGGCTACGCCATGGAAAGCAGCCAGGGCGAGTGGAATGAGGTGCTGCCATACGATGAGTCCAGCGGTTTGATTGCTGAACTGGTGGGGCATTTAGCGTCTCTGCTGATGCAGCTTAACCGCTGGCGTCGTGAGTTAATGCAGCCGCGTCCGCTTGAAGAGTGGCTTCCGGTTTGCAGGGCGTTGCTCAATGATTTCTTCCTGCCAGACAGTGACACCGAAGCGGCGATGGCGCTCATTGAAACGCAGTGGCAGGCTATCGTCGACGAGGGCGTGAATTCCCACTATCACGAGGCGATTCCATTGTCGCTGCTGAGGGACGAATTGACGCAGCGTCTTGACCAGGAGCGAATCAGTCAGCGTTTCCTGGCGGGCCCAATCAATATCTGCACGCTGATGCCAATGCGTTCAATCCCCTTTAAGGTGGTCTGTTTGCTCGGCATGAATGACGGCGTTTATCCTCGCGCCCTGGCGCCGCTGGGGTTCGATTTAATGAGCGCAAATCCAAAGCGGGGTGACCGTAGTCGTCGTGATGATGACCGCTATCTTTTCCTCGAAGCGCTCATCTCTGCCCAGAGTAAGCTCTATATCAGCTATATCGGCCGCTCCATTCAGGATAACAGCGAGCGCTTCCCCTCCGTTCTGGTGCAGGAGTTAGTGGATTATATCGGCCAGAGCCACTATCTGGCGGGTGATGAAGCCCTTAACTGTGATGAAAGCGAACAGCGGGTCAAGGCGCATATCACCTGTGTCCACAGCCGTATGCCGTTTGACCAGATGAACTACGTTGTTAGCGAACAGCAGAGCTATGCCCGCGAGTGGCTACCGGCGGCGAAAAAGGAGGGGAGAGCACATACGGATTTCATTCAGACACTTGACCCGCTGCCCATTAACACCCTGACTTTTGAACAGCTTCAACGCTTTTGGGCGCATCCTGTTCGCGCCTTCTTCCAGCAGCGATTGCAGGTCAACTTCCGTTCTGAAGAGAGCGAAATTCCGGATGCAGAGCCTTTTACGCTGGAAGGGCTGGAGCGCTATCAGTTAAATCTGCAACTGCTGAATGCACTGGTTGACGAGGAAGATGCTGACAAGCTTTATCGCCGCTATCGTGCGGCAGGACAACTGCCTTATGGCGCGTTTGGGGAGATCGTCTGGGAGGCGCAATGCCAGGAGATGAACGCTCTGGCGGAGCGCGTAAGGGAGCACCGTCAGCCCGGACAAAGTCTCGAAATCGATCTCAACTGCAATGGCATCCAGCTCACCGGCTGGCTCACTCAGGTTCAGCCTGATGGGCTGCTGCGCTGGCGGCCTTCACTGCTCAGCGTTTCACAGGGATTGCAACTCTGGCTGGAACATCTTGTCTACAGTGCGTTGGGCCATAAAGGCGAAAGCCGGATTTTCGTGCGCAAAGAGGGTGAGTGGCGCTTTCCGCCAATGGAGGCAGAGCAGGCGTTTCGCTACCTCTCTTTGTACATTGAAGGCTATCTCCAGGGAATGAACAAACCCCTGCTGTTATTGCCTGAAAGTGGTGGTGCGTGGATAAAAGCCTGTTACGACGCACAGAATGATGCGATGTTAACGGATGAGGCTTCTCTGCAGAAAGCGCGCAGTAAATTTATGCAGGCCTATGAAGGGAACATGATGGTGCGCGGCGAGGGGGAAGATGTCTGGTATCAGCGCTTATGGCGCACGCTCGAACCAGAGTACTTTGAGGCTATCACGGAAGAGGCAAAGCGCTACCTGTTACCGTTGTTTAAATTTAATCAGTCCTGAGAGCTGTATAAAAATTGCGCAGTATGGGGTGTTCATTTATGATGCACTTCTTATCACGGACTGATGTACCCCCAATAAAGAGATGTTGGCGTGTCCAGCACGCAGTGTGTTAATGATGTTTACCCTAAATAATTCGAGTTGCAGGAAGGCGGCAAGAGTGTGAATCCCCTGGAGCTTACATAAGTAAGTGACTGGGGTGAACGCACGCAGCCAACGCACATGCAACTTGAAGTATGACGGGGATAGCCGTGATAAAGAGGTCGTAATGCCAGGCAGCACCGTGTTCAAAGCGTTTGTTTTGTTTATCGCCCTTTGGGCTCCCTTCACTCAGGCAGACTCCGGTTGGCAACCCGTTCAGGACACTATCCGTAAGAGCGAAAAAGACACCCGGCAGTATCAGGCGATCCGGCTTGATAACGGCATGACCGTGCTGCTGGTTTCCGATCCGCAGGCGGTGAAATCCCTCTCGGCATTGGTCGTGCCGATTGGATCGCTGGAAGATCCTGAGGCTCATCCGGGGCTGGCGCATTACCTCGAACACATGACGTTAATGGGGTCAAAGAAGTATCCGCAGCCGGATAGCCTGTCCGAATTTCTAAAAATGCATGGCGGCAGCCACAATGCCAGCACGGCACCTTACCGCACGGCCTTTTATCTCGAAGTCGAAAATGACGCGCTGGACGGGGCGGTTGATCGTCTTGCGGATGCTATCGCTGCGCCGCTGCTGGATAAAAAATACGCCGATCGTGAACGCAATGCGGTGAATGCCGAACTGACGATGGCCCGTACCCGAGACGGTATGCGTATGGCGCAGGTCAGCGCTGAGACGATCAACCCGGCGCACCCAGGTGCACGCTTCTCGGGCGGCAATCTGGAGACGCTCAGCGATAAACCCGGCAGCCCGGTCATTGATGCTCTGCATGCGTTTCGCGACAAATACTACTCAGCCAACCTGATGAAAGCGGTTATTTACAGCAACAAACCGCTGCCTGAACTGGCTGGTTTGGCGGCAAAAACGTTTGGCCGGGTGCCAAATAAAAATATCGACCTGCCCAAGATTGACGTGCCGGTTGTCACGGACGCGCAAAAAGGGATCGTCATCCACTACGTTCCTGCCATGCCCCGCAAGGTGCTGCGCGTTGAGTTCCGCATTGATAACAACACCGCACAGTTTCGCAGCAAAACCGACGAGCTGGTGACCTACCTGATTGGTAACCGCAGTCCGGGAACATTATCCGACTGGCTGCAAAAACAGGGGCTGGTGGAAGGGATTCGCGCTGATTCGGATCCTGTTGTAAACGGCAACAGCGGCGTGCTGGCAATTTCCGCCACCCTGACCGACAAAGGGCAGGCCAACCGTGATGAAGTGGTTGCCGCTATCTTCAGCTACCTCGCTTTGCTGCGTGAGAAAGGCGTCGATAAGCGCTATTTTGATGAACTCGCTCATGTGCTGGATCTCGATTTCCGTTACCCGTCCATCACCCGCGACATGGATTATGTGGAGTGGCTGGCGGATACCATGATCCGCGTGCCGGTGGAACACACCCTCGATGCGGTCAATATTGCCGATCGCTATGATGCGGCGGCGTTAAAAGCGCGCCTGGCGATGATGACCCCGCAGAATGCCCGTATCTGGTACATCAGCCCGAACGAACCGCATAACAAAACCGCCTACTTTGTCGATGCACCTTATCAGGTAGACAAGATCGGCGACCAGACCTTCGCTGCCTGGCAAAAGAAGGCTGGAGAGATTGCGTTGACGTTGCCGGAACTGAACCCTTACATTCCGGATGATTTTACGCTTATCAAAACCACTAAGGATTATCCGCAGCCCCAGCTCATTGTCGATGAGCCGACGCTGCGCGTGGTGTATACCCCAAGCCGTTATTTCGCGAGCGAGCCAAAGGTGGATGTCAGCGTGGTGCTGCGTAATCCGAAAGCGATGAATAGTGCCAAAAATCAGGTGATGTTCGCGCTGAATGACTATCTCGCGGGTATCGCGCTCGATCAGCTTAGCAACCAGGCAGCCGTTGGCGGGATCAGCTTCTCCACCAATGCCAACAATGGTTTGATGCTGAATGCAAATGGCTATACCCAGCGTTTGCCTCAGCTGTTCCAGGCACTGCTGGAGGGCTATTTTAGCTATACACCGACGGAAGAGCAGCTTGAGCAGGCCAAGTCCTGGTATGCGCAGATGATGGATTCTGCGGAAAAGGGCAAAGCCTACGATCAGGCGCTGATGCCAGCGCAAATGCTGTCGCAAATCCCGTATTTCCAGCGTGAAGAACGCCGGGCATTGCTGCCATCTATCTCATTAAAAGAGGTGCTGGATTACCGTGATGCGCTGAAAACTAACACGCGTCCTGAGTTCCTTATCGTCGGTAACATGAGCGAGGATCAGGCTAAAACGCTGGCAGAGAATGTCCGCACTCAGCTGGGTTCGAAAGGCGACGAGTGGTGTCGTAATCAGGACGTGCTGGTTGAGAAAAAACAGAATGTGATTTTTGAAAAAGCGGGGAGCAGTACCGATTCCGCGCTGGCTGCAGTGTTTGTGCCCACGGGCTATGACGAATTCTCCGGGTCCGCACAGAGCGCGGTGCTGGGGCAGATTATTCAGCCGTGGTTCTATAACCAACTGCGCACGGAAGAGCAGCTTGGCTACGCGGTATTTGCTTTCTCGATGAACGTTGGCCGTCAGTGGGGGCTGGGCTTCCTGCTGCAAAGCAGCGATAAACAACCGGCCTATCTCTGGCAGCGCTATCAGGCGTTCTTCCCGCAGGTGGAAGCAAAGCTGCGGGCCATGAAGCCGGAAGAATTTTCCCAGATCCAGCAGGCCGTCATTGCGCAGGTAATGCAGCCGCCGCAGACGCTGGGCGAAGAGGCGTCGCAGCTGAGCAAAGATTTTGATCGCGGTAATATGAAATTTGATTCGCGTGATAAAGTAGTGGCCGAGATAAAACAGCTGACGCCGCAGAAGGTTGCCGATTTCTTCCATCAGGCCGTGATTAAGCCGCAGGGCATCACCATTCTGTCTCAGGTTTCCGGTAGCCAGAACGGGAAAACGGAGTACGTGAACCCGCAAGGCTGGAAAGTCTGGAAGAGCGTCAGCGCGCTGCAGCAATCAATGCCCTGGAGTAAGAAAGAATGACCGATACCGCTGAGTCCCTTGATCCCTTACGTTTACCTCTACAGGGTGAACGATTGATTGAAGCCTCAGCGGGAACGGGAAAAACGTTTACCATTGCCGCGCTCTATCTGCGCCTGCTGTTAGGGCTTGGCGGTAACGCTGCTTTTCCACGCCCTTTGAGCGTTGAAGAGCTATTGGTCGTGACCTTTACCGAGGCCGCCACCGCTGAGTTGCGCGGCCGTATTCGTACCAATATTCACGAACTGCGCATTGCCTGCCTGCGCCAGAGTACGGATAACCCTCTCTACGCGAGCCTTCTGGAAGAAATTGCTGATAAGCAGCAGGCCGCCCAGTGGCTGCTCCTTGCGGAACGACAGATGGACGAAGCGTCCGTCTTCACCATTCACGGGTTTTGCCAGCGCATGCTGAGCCTGAATGCGTTCGAATCCGGCATGCTGTTTGAACAACAACTCATTGAAGATGAATCCGTGCTGCGCTATCAGGCCTGTGCGGATTTCTGGCGTCGCCACTGCTACCCGTTACCGCGCGATATCGCCGAAGCGGTACATGCCTTGTGGAAAGGGCCAGAGGCACTGCTGCGCGCCATCGATCGTTATCTTCAGGGGGAAGCGCCGGTCATCAAATCGCCGCCGCCAGCGGATGAAACCCTGGCCTCACGCCATGAAAAAATCATCGCGCGAATCGCAGACATCAAGCAAAAATGGAATGAATCAGTCGGCGAGATTGAGGCGATCATCGAGAGTTCCGGGATCGACAGACGCAAGTTCAACCGTGGCAACCAGGGAAAATGGATCGAGAAGATCAGCGCATGGGCGAAGGAAGAGACGCGCGGTTATCAGCTTCCGGACGCG
This sequence comes from Enterobacter cloacae complex sp. HYC080_NIDB, assembly GCF_056673325.1. NCBI lineage: Bacteria > Pseudomonadati > Pseudomonadota > Gammaproteobacteria > Enterobacterales > Enterobacteriaceae > Enterobacter > Enterobacter cloacae complex sp. HYC080_NIDB. The sequence goes on from NZ_CP114212.1 coordinate 922,858, forward strand.
CTGGAGAAATTCTCACAGCGTTTCCTGGTTGAGCGGACCAAAGCCGACGGCATTGTGCCTGAACATCCCCTGTTTGTGGCAATTGAAACTCTGCTGGCGGAGCCCCTGACGCTTAACGATCTGATGATCACCCGTGCGATGACGGAAATTCGCGATGCCGTGGCGCGCGAAAAGCGCCGGCGGGGCGAGCTGGGGTTTGATGACATGCTGAGTCGCCTTGATGCGGCGTTGTGCAGCGAAAATGGCGAAGCGCTTGCAGAGGCGATTCGTACTCGCTTCCCGGTCGCAATGATTGACGAGTTTCAGGATACCGACCCTCAGCAGTACCGTATTTTCCGCCGTATCTGGCGCCATCAGCCCGGCACCGCACTGCTGTTAATCGGCGATCCGAAGCAGGCCATTTACGCTTTCCGCGGTGCGGATATTTTCACCTACATGAAAGCCCGCAGTGAGGTTGATGCGCACTATACGCTCGATACCAACTGGCGATCCTCTCCCGGCATGGTGGAAAGCGTTAACGCGCTGTTCAGTCGCATGGATATGGCGTTTATGTTCCGGGAAATCCCGTTTCTGCCGGTCAAATTTGCCCCGAAAAACGATTCGTTGCGCTTCGAATTCAACGGTGAGACGCAGCCCGCCATGCACTTCTGGCTGCTGGACGGCGAAGGCTGTGGCGTCGCCGACTATCAAAATGCCATGGCCCAGTACTGTGCGGCGCAGATTAGGGACTGGCTCAGCGCAGGCGCGCGGGGAGATGCGCTGCTGTGGAAGGGCGATAAACCCGCGCCGGTAAAAGCATCCGATATCACGGTGCTGGTGCGAAGCCGCCAGGAGGCCGCGCTTATTCGCGACGCCCTGACGCTACTGAATATTCCGTCCGTCTATCTTTCAAACCGCGACAGCGTTTTTGAAACGCTGGAAGCCCAGGAGATGCTTTGGCTGCTGCAGGCCGTGCTGGCGCCAGAGCGTGAAAGTACGCTGCGCAGTGCACTGGCGAGTGCGATGCTCGGGCTGAATGCGCGTGATATTGATGTGCTCAACAATGACGAAGCCGCGTGGGATGCCGTGGTAGAAGAGTTTGTTCGCTACCGCGAAAAATGGCAAAAGCGCGGCGTGATGGCGATGGTGCGCGAGCTCATGGCAGAGCGTCACATTGCGGAGAACATGCTCGCAACCGCGGGCGGCGAGCGCCGTCTGACCGATATTCTGCATATCAGCGAATTGCTGCAGGAGGCGGGGACACAGCTGGAGAGCGAGCATGCCCTGGTGCGCTGGCTGGCGCAGCAGATTGCCGACCCGAACAGTAATTCGTCCAGCCAGCAGATGCGCCTTGAGAGTGATAAACACCTGGTGCAAATCGTCACCATTCACAAATCTAAAGGCCTGGAATATCCGCTGGTCTGGCTGCCCTTTATCGCCAATTACCGCGTGCAGGATCAGGCTTTTTACCACGATCGCGAGTCGTTTGAAGCGGTACTCGATCTCAGCAACGCAGAGTCAAGCGTTGAGCTGGCCGAAGCCGAGCGTCTGGCAGAAGATCTGCGTCTGCTTTATGTGGCGCTGACCCGCTCGGTCTGGCACTGCAGCCTGGGCGTTGCGCCGCTGTTTCGTCGCCGGGGCGATAAGAGCGGCGAGAGTGATTTTCATCTGAGTGCGCTGGGAAGGCTTATCCAGCGAGGCGAACCCAAAGATGCTGCCGGTCTGCGCCAGTGCATCGAATCTCTTTGCTCAGAGCATGTTGCCCTGCATATTCCGTCTCAGCCCGACAACAGCCGCTGGCAGACGCCGGAACAGAGAGCGTCAGAGCTGCATGCCCGCCAGGTTGCCCGCACGATTGCCGACGACTGGCGCGTTACCAGTTACTCCGGTTTACAGCAGCACGGGCAAAGCGTTGCTCAGGATTTGATGCCTAAACTGGACGTAGATGCCGCAGGCGCAGGAAGCGCGCCCGCTGAACCGGTGCTCACGCCGCATCAGTTCCCGCGTGGGGCCTCGCCGGGCACGTTTTTACACAGCCTGTTTGAAGAGCTGGATTTTACCCAGCCGGTCTCTGAAGAATGGGTGCTGAAGATGCTCCAGAGCGGCGGCTACGACGCCCAATGGCAGCCGGTTCTCACCGACTGGCTCCGCGCTGTTTTGCACGCGCCGCTCACGACACAGGGGATTTCCCTCAGCCAGCTGACCGCCAAAGATAAACAGGTCGAAATGGAGTTTTATCTCCCCATCGCCAGCCCGCTCAGGGCCGACGCGCTTGACGCGTTGATCCGTGAGTACGATCCGTTATCCGCCGGGTGCCCACCGCTCAACTTCCGCCAGGTTCAGGGGATGTTAAAAGGGTTCATCGACCTGGTTTTCCGCCACGAAGGGCGCTACTACCTGCTGGATTACAAATCGAACTGGCTGGGTGAGAACAGCGAAGCCTATACCCAACAGGCGATGGCCTCAGCGATGCAAATGCATCGCTACGACCTGCAGTATCAGCTCTATACCCTGGCGTTGCACCGGTACCTGCGCCATCGCATGGCCGATTACCGTTACGAAGACCATTTTGGCGGCGTTATTTACCTGTTCCTGCGCGGCGTGGATGCTAACGACCCGCAGTCGGGCGTTTTCAGCACCCGTCCGGCCGTGGAGCTGATTGAAAAAATGGATAACCTGTTTGCTGCACGCACAGAGGAGGTGGTATGACGATGCAGGCGCTATTGCTGGAGGCGGTAGAACAACGATTATTGCGCCACCTGGACGTGCAGTTTGCCATGATGGTGGCGGGCGAGGAGCCAGCCGTTATGCTCGCTGCCGCCATTCTGAGTAAGGACGCAGGCGAGGGGCATGTGTGCCTTCCGCTGTCGCGTCTGGCTGTGGATGAGAAAATGCCTCCGGCGCTGCAGTCGTGTTTCGCGCTGCTCGGTGAGGCAGTGGACTGGCAGGCGATATTACTCCGCTCGCCTGCCGTCAGCGCGACCGATACCGGGACGCCACTGATTTTGACCGGCGAGCGTTTGTATCTGAACCGACTCTGGCGTAACGAACTGACGGTGGCGCGCTTCTTCAGCGAGACCAACGCCCCGCTTCCCTGCGATGAAGCGCAGCTCCGGCAAGTGCTGGATACGCTGTTTACCTCTGACGACGCGACTGACTGGCAGAAAGTGGCGGCCGCCGTGGCGTTAACGCGGCGGATCTCGGTGATTTCGGGCGGCCCGGGCACCGGGAAAACAACGACGGTGGCAAAACTGCTTGCCGCGCTGATTCAGTTATCCGGTGAGCAAAAGTGTCGTATTCGTCTGGCGGCTCCCACCGGTAAAGCCGCGGCACGTCTGACGGAGTCATTAGGCGGTGCCCTGCAAAAATTGCCGCTCACAGGGGAACAGCTTGCGCTTTTACCCAATGAAGCCAGCACGTTGCATCGGTTACTTGGCGCGCAGCCGGGTAGCCAGCGTCTGCGCTACCATGCCGGTAACCCGCTACACCTGGATGTGCTGGTGGTGGATGAAGCGTCGATGATTGACCTGACGATGATGTCGCGGCTGATCGATGCTTTGCCGCCTCATGCGCGGGTCATTTTCCTCGGCGACCGTGACCAGCTAGCGTCCGTGGAAGCCGGGGCCGTGCTGGGTGATATCTGCACCTATGCCAGTCTGGGTTATACCGCGGAACGCGCGGAGGAGTTGGCCCGCCTGACAGGGTGTTCCCTTGCGGCGGAACAGCACTCGATCGCGGGCGCGCTGCGCGACAGCTTGTGCCTGCTGCAAAAAAGCTACCGTTTCGGCAGCGACTCCGGCATCGGGCAGCTTGCGTCGGCGGTGAACCGGGGAGACCGGCACACGACCTGTGCGGTGTTTGACGGTACCTTTACCGACATTGAGAAAAAATCGCTGCAAAGTGGGGAAGAGTATCAGGCGATGCTGGATGATGCCCTGCTGGGGTATCAACATTTTCTCACCGGCGTACAACAGCAACGTCCGCCGGAGCAGGTGATTGCCGCGTTTGGCGAATATCAGTTGCTCTGCGCGTTGAGGGAGGGGCCGTTTGGCGTCAGCGGCCTGAATGACAGGCTGGAACAGCTGCTGGCGCAGAAACGTAAAATCAACCGTACCCTGCACTCGCGCTGGTATGAAGGGCGCCCGGTGATGATTTCCCGCAACGATAGTGCGCTGGGGTTGTTTAATGGCGATATCGGCATTGCACTCGATCGCGGGCAGGGGTTGCGCGTCTGGTTCCAGATGCCGGATGGTAGCGTGAAGTCCTTCCAGCCCAGCCGTTTGCCCGAGCATGAAACTGCGTGGGCGATGACGGTGCATAAATCGCAGGGCTCTGAGTTTAACCATGCGGCGCTGATCCTGCCGACGCAGCTTTCACCTGTCGTTACCCGCGAGCTGATCTATACCGCCATCACGCGTGCGCGTCAGCGCCTGTCGCTGTATACCGATGAACGCGTGCTGATGCAGGCCATCGCCACCCGCACGGAACGCCGAAGCGGGCTGGGCGCAATCTTTGAGTCTCTCTGAATGAGGGACGAAATGCAGGCCGGGTAAGCGCAGCGCTTCCCGGCAAGTGGCGTATTATCCCAGGTCGGCCATCAGCACTTTTGAACGGCGCTGATAGTTGTACATCTCTTTCTTCGTTTCCGGCAGGGAATCGATATCCACCGGCGTGAACCCGCGTTCCTGGAACCAGTGAATGCTGCGCGTGGTCAGGACGAACAGCTTGCTCAACCCCATCTGGCGCGCCTGCGCCGCCACGCGCTCTAGCAGCATTTCTCCGCGAGAAGAGCTCCGGTAGTCAGGATGCACAGCCACACAGGCCATTTCACCGATCTTCTCTTCCGGGAACGGATAGAGCGCAGCGCAGGCAATGGTCAGGTTATCGCGCTGAATAATGGTGAATTTGTCGATCTCCATCTCCAGCTGTTCACGGGAACGACGCACCAGAATACCCTGCTGTTCCAGCGGACGGATCAGTTCCAGAATACCGCCGATATCGTTGATGGTCGCGCGGCGTATCTGCTCCGCACTCTCCATGACAATCTGGGTGCCGATGCCATCCCGGGAGAAGAGCTCCTGCAGTAAGGCCCCGTCTTCCTGATAGCTGATCAGGTGGCTACGGCGCACGCCGCTACGGCAGGCCTTCACCGCACCACGCAGAAAACGCACGGTGCCGGAGTGGTAATCTCCTTCGGCCTCCAGCGCTTCCACGCGCGCCTGGGCTTCATTCGGGAAGAGTTCCGGCACAATCACCCCTTCATCGTTAACGACGCCCTGTGAGGAGCAAAACCCAATCATTTTTTCCGCCTTCAGCTTGATAGCCAGCTGGGTGGCAATCTCTTCTGACGTCAGGTTGAAGCTTTCGCCGGTCACGGATACCGCCACCGGGCCCATGAGCACGATGGCACCGCTGTCCAGCTGACGGTGAATGGCCTCTTCATCAATACGACGAATGCGGCCGCTGTGGCAGTAATCCACGCCATCGTCCACGCCGAGGGGCTGGGCGATGATAAAGTTGCCGCTCACGACGTTGATATGCGCCCCCTGCAGCGGCGTGTTGTTCAGACTCATCGACAGGCGAGCCGTAATATCCAGCTGCAGCAGCCCTGCCGCCTGTTTCACCAGTTCCAGGGTTTTCGCATCTGTGACGCGGGTATGTTTGTGATAAATCGGCTCGTGGTGGTGAGCGGCCAGGTTGGCATCGATCTGCGGGCGCGCGCCGTAGACCACCACCAGGCGGATCCCGAGACTGTGCAGCAGGCCTATGTCATTGACGATGCTTGAAAAGTTTTCATGTTCAATGGCTTCGCCACCAAGCATGATGACAAACGTTTTTCCCCGGTGGGCGTTGATATAGGGAACAGAATGGCGGAATCCCTGGACCAGTTCGGTTCTACGTTCCTTCACCATGGCACAACCCTTAATGAATGTTTATTCGTAATTTCTGTATTTTTATTCGATTGTGGCCGCGTGTGCAAGTGCAAATTTTCTGCGACCCACAGAAATGAATAAGTAATCCGTGCGTTAGCAGCGAATTGTTTACCCTTTTATAGATGACAGTTTATGCGTCATTCGTTAAAGTTTTCGGTCAATCTGGACTTTTGTATATCAGTTCGTTTTCTTGCTCGGGAGAAGCATGTCGGGATCCAATTCAGCAATAAGCCGCCGCCGTTTGTTAAAAGGGGCCGGGGCAATGTGGTTGCTTAGCGTCAGCCAGGTCGGCCTTGCCGCCACGAGTCAGGTGGTGGCGGTGCGCGTCTGGCCGTCGTCGACGTACACGCGCGTGACGGTCGAATCCAATCGAGTGCTGAAATATAAGCAATTTGCCCTCAGCAATCCTGAACGTGTGGTAGTGGATCTCGAAGGCGTGAACCTTAACTCCGTGCTTAAGGGGATGGCGGCGCAGATCCGCGGTGACGATCCGTTTATTAAATCGGCGCGCGTCGGGCAGTTTGATCCGCAAACCGTGCGTATGGTGTTTGAGCTTAAACAGAACGTGAAGCCGCAGCTGTTCGCTCTCGCCCCTGTGGCGACGTTTAAAGAGCGTCTGGTGATGGATCTCTACCCAGCCAATGCAACGGATATTCAGGATCCGCTTCTGGCCCTGCTGGAGGATTACAACAAAGGCGATCTGCAACGTCAGGTTCCGCCTGCGCAAAGTGGTCCGCAGCCGGGCAAAGCGGGGCGCGATCGCCCGATTGTGATCATGCTCGATCCTGGCCACGGCGGCGAAGACTCCGGTGCGGTGGGGAAATATCATACGCGGGAGAAAGACGTGGTGCTGCAAATTGCCCGTCGTCTGAAGGCGTTGATTGATAAAGAGGGCAATATGCGCGCCTACATGACGCGCAATGAAGATGTCTTTATCCCCCTGAAAGTTCGCGTGGCGAAAGCGCAGAAGCAGCGTGCGGATCTCTTCGTCTCGATCCACGCAGATGCCTTTACCAGCCGTCAGCCGAGTGGATCGTCAGTGTTTGCGCTCTCAACCAAAGGCGCGACCAGTACCGCGGCGCGTTACCTGGCCGACACTCAGAACGCCTCGGATCTGATCGGTGGCGTGAGCAAAAGCGGTGACCGCTACGTCGACCACACGATGTTCGATATGGTGCAGTCCCTGACCATTAACGACAGCCTGAAGTTTGGTAAAGCGGTGCTGGGCAAGCTGGGTAACATCAATAAGCTGCATAAAAACAGCGTTGAGCAGGCCGGGTTTGCGGTGCTTAAAGCGCCGGATATTCCCTCCATACTGGTCGAAACGGCGTTTATCAGTAACGTTGAAGAGGAGCGTAAGCTCAAGACGGCAAAATTCCAGCAGGAGGTGGCGGAGTCGATTCTGGCGGGGATTCGGGCGTATTTCTCAGACGGGGCGACGCTGGCGCGACGCGGATAGCGCATTCAGCCGGGTGAAACGCCCGGCACATTCACAAACGACAGATACAAAAAAACACCCTTCAGGGTGTTTATTGTTTTTAGAAGTGTTGGTTGCGGGGGCCGGATTTGAACCGACGACCTTCGGGTTATGAGCCCGACGAGCTACCAGGCTGCTCCACCCCGCGTCCGTCTTTCTACTCTTGTAGAAACTTACTTCTTCAAATTTGATTGGTTGCGGGGGCCGGATTTGAACCGACGACCTTCGGGTTATGAGCCCGACGAGCTACCAGGCTGCTCCACCCCGCGTCCGTCTTTCTACTGTCGTAGAAGATACTTCATCAAATTTTAATTGGTTGCGGGGGCCGGATTTGAACCGACGACCTTCGGGTTATGAGCCCGACGAGCTACCAGGCTGCTCCACCCCGCGTCCGTGGATGCGCACTATACTCGGATAGGTTTGTGATGCAACCCCTTTTTTACATAAATCATGATTTTGTATGCAAATTGAACGACATGGCGCTGTATGGACTATTTTTTGCGCAAAATTTGCCAAAGGGCATGCGAACGCATTTCATTAGCCCTGGCGGTTTGTTATCTTCATCACGCGGAAATGGGCAACTTAAAGACGAGATATAATGAAAGGACGTTGGGCGAAGTATCTGATGGCAGGCGCAATGGTAGCGATTCTTGCGGCCTGCTCTTCCAAACCGACCGATCGCGGTCAACAGTATAAAGACGGGAAGTTATCCCAGCCTTTCTCTTTAGTTAATCAGCCTGATGCTGTCGGTGCTCCGATCAACGCCGGCGATTTCTCCGAGCAGGTTTACCAGATCCGCAATGCGTCGCCGCGTCTGTATGGCACTCAGAGTAGCGTGTACAACGCCGTCCAGGACTGGCTGAAAGCAGGCGGTGATACGCGCAACATGCGCCAGTTTGGTATTGACGCCTGGCAGATGGAAGGGGCGGATAACTACGGCAACGTCCAGTTCACAGGGTATTACACGCCCGTGATTCAGGCGCGACACACGCGCCAGGGTGAGTTCCAGTATCCTATCTACCGTATGCCGCCAAAACGCGGTCGTCTGCCTTCTCGTGCAGAGATCTACGCGGGTGCGCTGAGCGAAAACTACGTTCTGGCTTACAGCAACTCCCTGATGGATAACTTCATCATGGACGTTCAGGGCAGTGGCTACATCGATTTTGGCGACGGTTCGCCGCTTAACTTCTTCAGCTATTCCGGTAAAAACGGCCACGCCTATCGCAGTATTGGTAAGGTGCTGATCGACCGCGGTGAAGTGAAGAAGGAAGATATGTCGATGCAGGCGATCCGCGAGTGGGGCGAAAAGCACAGTGAAGCCGAGGTGCGTGAACTGCTGGAGCAGAACCCGTCGTTCGTCTTCTTTAAACCGCAAAACTTCGCGCCGGTGAAGGGGGCGAGTGCCGTTCCGCTGATTGGCCGTGCGTCGGTGGCATCGGATCGTTCTATTATTCCTGCGGGTACCACGCTGCTGGCGGAAGTCCCGCTGCTGGACAACAACGGTAAATTCAACGGTCAGTATGAGCTGCGTCTGATGGTGGCGCTGGATGTGGGCGGGGCGATTAAAGGCCAGCACTTCGATATTTATCAGGGCATTGGTCCGGATGCTGGCCACCGTGCGGGCTGGTATAACCACTACGGACGCGTGTGGGTGCTGAAGGCCGCACCGGGTACCGGAAACGTATTCAGCGGTTGATTGTGGTATTCTGAGCGCAATACGGATTACTTGTTCAGGGTGAGGAAGAACCTCACCCTTTTTACATCTGAGGTTTTATGTCTGTGGTAATCAGCGATGCCTGGCGTCAGCGTTTTGGCGGCACGGCACGTCTCTATGGTGAAAAAGCCCTGCAGCTGTTTGCGAATGCGCATGTCTGCGTCGTGGGCATTGGTGGTGTGGGGTCGTGGGCGGCAGAGGCGCTGGCGAGAACCGGTATTGGCGCAATCACGCTGATTGATATGGATGACGTTTGCGTCACCAATACCAACCGTCAAATCCATGCCCTTCGTGATAACGTCGGCCTGGCGAAGTCTGAAGTGATGGCGGAACGCATTCGTCTCATTAACCCGGAATGTCGCGTGACGGTGATCGACGACTTTGTCACGGCAGATAACGTCGCGGAGTACATGAGTAAAGGATACAGCTATGTGATTGACGCTATCGACAGCGTGCGTCCCAAAGCGGCGCTGATCGCCTACTGCCGTCGCTACAAGGTGCCGCTGGTCACGACGGGCGGCGCGGGCGGGCAAATCGATCCGACGCAAATCCAGGTCGCCGACCTGGCGAAAACCATTCAGGATCCGCTGGCGGCAAAGCTGCGTGAACGCCTGAAAAGCGACTTTAACGTGGTGAAGAACAGCAAAGGCAAGCTGGGCGTTGACTGCGTGTTCTCAACCGAAGCGCTGGTCTATCCCCAGGCGGATGGGTCGGTCTGCGCAATGAAAAGTACGGCGGAAGGACCCAAACGTATGGATTGCGCCTCAGGGTTTGGGGCGGCCACCATGGTAACCGCTTCCTTTGGCTTTGTGGCGGTTTCTCACGCCCTGAAAAAGATGATGGCGAAGGCGGAACGTCAGGCCTGAGCCTGACGTGCTGCGTCCAGTACCGCGTCACTGAGCGCGATCAGACCCTGACCGCGTGAGGCGCTGAGCTGCGCGCGCAGCCCGAGCTCATCGAAGAACATTAGCGGCGAATGTGCTAACAATTCTGCCGCGCTTTTCCCTTCCACTGCGGTTAACAGAACCGCCAGCAGCCCGCGCACGATACGGCCTTCGCTGTCGCCGAAGAAGTGAAGCTTCTCCCCGGATACGCTAAACCCGAGCCAGACGCGGTTCTCGCAGCCAGCGATCTCTTTCGCCTGCGCTTTAAGATCGTCTGAAAGCGTGGGGAGCTGCTTGCCCAGCAGGATCAGCTGACGATATTTGTCCTCCCACTGCGTGAGGGGAGCGAAGGTCTGTTTTAAGGTCTCTTCTGTGATGACCGTGCCGAACGGATGTCCGGCTAACGCTGCTTGAGTCATTAATCCACCAGTATTTCAAGGGCGCGGTCAACGGCGCTAATCAGTGCCTCGACATCGCTTTGAGTATTATACGGCGCAAACGAGGCGCGCAGGGTGCCGCTCACGCCGAGCGCTGCCAGAAGCGGCTGGGCGCAGTGCTGTCCTGCCCGCAGGGCAATGCCGTACCCGGCCAGCAGCGTCACCATGTCGCTATGATGAACGCCTGCGAAATCAAAGGCGAGCAGGCTCGAGTCTTGTACGCGGAACGAGCGGAAACCGGGGCGTTTTTTAAGTTCTTCTTCTGCCAGCGTCGCCAGGCCGCGGCTCCAGCTCTCCGCCTGAACAATGTCTGTTTCAGTCAGCCACTCCAGCGCAGCGCTTAAGCCAATCACGCCCGCCACGTTTGGCGTACCGGCTTCCAGACGATAAGGTACATCCTGCGTTTTGAAGCCGTCGAATGTCACCTCGGTAATCATTTTGCCGCCCCCGAGCCACGGCGTCATTTGCGTCAGCCGTTCCGGCTTGCCGTAGAGTGCGCCAATGCCGGTTGGCCCGTAGAGCTTATGTCCGGAGAAGGCATAGAAGTCGATATCAAGCGCCTGCACATCAGCCGGGAAATGCACTACCCCCTGCGCCCCGTCGACCATCACCACCATACCGCTGGCATGGGCAATCTCAATAGCGCGGGCCAGATCCGGGCAGCCACCGGTGACGTTGGACATCTGCCCCAACGCCAGGATGCGGCTGCGTGGGGTAATCAGCTCGGGCAAACGTGCCACATCAGGCAGGAAGTCTGCACCCAACGGAAGTTTGACAATCTGAGCCCCCGTTTGCTCGGCCACCATCAGCCACGGCACCAGGTTAGCGTGGTGTTCCGCCTCGCTGACGATGATTTCATCTCCTGCCTGCAGCCGTGGGCGGGCATAGCACTGAGCCACCATATTAATGGCTTCGGTCGTGCCGCGCGTCCAGACGATACTTTTTCCGCTTTCAGCATTGATCAGGCGTGCAACCTGATCGCGTGCGGCTTCGTAGCGCGCGGTTAAGCGCTGCGCTTCGGCAAACTGACTGCGATGCACGTTCCCGGCGCTCAGGCTGTAGAACTGCTGCGTCGCGTCAATCACCGCCTGGGGCTTCAAAGCGGTGGCGGCGCTATCAAGGTAAACACCGGCATCGGCCAGCGCCGGGAACTGTGCGCGAAACTGCGCAGGACTGAAAGCGTTCATGGGACTCCTCATATCAATAACGCGATCGTCGCGCAATTTCAGCGGCAGGGCAAGGAGGTTGATATCTATCAGATTCGTCTGCTTATCCTGGCGACCTCGCAAAAGCAGGTTATGCTAAATAGTGTTAGGCGGATGTTTTAGCCTGTTATAAATCGAGGTTTGAATAGCATTAATTGCTAAAGGAGAATAATCATGAATAAGACAGCTGCAATCATTTCTGCCTGTGCGTTTACTTTTGCCCTGAGCGCCTGTTCTGGTAACAACTACGTGATGCATACCAACGATGGTCGTTCCATCGTTTCGGAAGGGAAACCGACAACCGATAACGATACCGGGATGATTTCGTATAAAGATGCGAACGGGAACAAGCAGCAGATCAACCGCACGGACGTGAAAGAGATGAAAGAGATCGAGCATTAACCGATCGCAGGCGAAAAAAAAGCACCGCAAGTTGGCGGTGCTACATTAATCACTATGGACAGACAGGGTAAATGTACAGGAAGTGAAAAATTGGTAGCGTTGCTACCGTGGTCTGAATCGCAGACCAATTGCAAACACAACAACACAACATCACAACCGTAAGCCAAAAGCCCTTCAGAACACGCATTCCGAAAAAAGCTCTTCGTTCCGGCTCAGGAAGTGCCGCCACTATAGGTATTTGCTGGTAGTTCCTCAACGGACAAATTATAATGGCTCAGATAAAAAAAACTAATAGGTTAAACGTTGTTTCCTATTTGTTAAATTCAGTTAACATCTAAGCCAGATAACCATGTCAAAGCGATTGCCACCCCTTAATGCATTACGCGTTTTTGATGCAGCAGCACGTCACCTCAGCTTCACCCGTGCGGCAGATGAGCTTTTTGTGACACAGGCCGCAGTAAGTCACCAAATCAAGTCTCTGGAGGATTTCCTGGGCCTTAAGCTATTTCGTCGACGCAATCGTTCATTGCTGTTGACTGAAGAGGGGCAGAGCTATTTTCAGGATATTAAAGAGATTTTTTCCCAGCTCACGGAAGCCACGCGCAAGCTGCAGGCCCGCAGTGCAAAAGGTGCCCTGACTGTCAGTTTATTGCCCAGTTTTGCCATTCAGTGGCTGGTGCCAAGACTCTCAAGCTTTAACTCAGCTTATCCGGGGATCGACGTTCGAATCCAGGCGGTGGATCGTCAGGAAGACAAGCTGGCCGATGATGTGGATGTCGCCATTTTTTACGGTCGAGGTAACTGGCCGGGCTTGCGTGTCGAGAAATTATACGCAGAATATCTGCTGCCGGTCTGCTCGCCTCTGCTGTTAACGGGCGATAAAGCGCTGAAGACCCCCGCTGACCTGGCGCAGCATACGCTTTTACATGATGCCTCTCGCCGCGACTGGCAAACGTATACCCGTCAATTAGGTCTAAGTCATATAAACGTGCAGCAGGGGCCCATTTTTAGCCACAGTGCGATGGTGCTACAGGCTGCCATTCACGGGCAGGGCGTGGCGTTGGCTAACAACGTGATGGCGCAGTCCGAAATTGAGGCAGGCCGTCTGGTTTGCCCGTTTAATGACGTACTGGTCAGCAAAAATGCATTTTATCTGGTTTGTCATGACAGTCAGGCAGAACTGGGTAAAATAGCCGCCTTCCGGCAGTGGATACTGGCAAAGGCGGCAAGCGAGCAAGAGAAATTCCGCTTCAGGTATGAACAATAACGTTTGTGTGCCGGGCACGCATTAATTCAGGACTTAAACATGACCAGCCGATTCATGCTTATTTTTGCCGCGGTGAGTGGCTTTATTTTTGTTGCACTGGGCGCCTTTGGCGCACATGTATTGAGTAAGTCGTTGGGTGCTGTCGAGATGGGCTGGATCCAGACCGGCCTTGAATACCAGGCGTTCCATACGCTGGCTATTTTCGGACTGGCGGTGGCGATGCAGCGTCGGATCAGCATCTGGTTTTACTGGAGCAGCGTTTTTCTGGCGCTGGGTACTGTGCTGTTCAGCGGCAGCCTCTACTGTCTGGCACTTTCACATCTGCGCCTGTGGGCGTTTGTTACACCCGTCGGCGGCGTCAGCTTCCTGGTGGGGTGGGTATTAATGTTTATCGGAGCTATCCGTCTGAAACGCAAGGGCGTTGTTCATGAATAAAGTTGTTTTATATTGTCGCCCGGGGTTTGAGAAAGAGTGCGCCGCGGAAATTACCGATAAAGCGGCGAAGCGCGACGTCTTCGGCTTTGCCCGCGTGAAAGAGAATGCGGGCTATGTGGTCTTTGAATGCTATCAGCCCGAAGATGCGGATAAGCTGGCGCGCGAACTGCCGTTTAGCTCGTTGATCTTCGCTCGTCAGATGTTTGTGGCGGGTGAGCTGTTGAAAGACCTTCCCCCGGAAGACCGCATCACGCCAATTGTCGGCATGCTGCAGGGCGTAGTGGAGAAGGGCGGCGATCTGCGCGTGGAAGTGGCGGATACTAACGAAAGTAAAGAGCTGATGAAGTTCTGCCGCAAATTTACCGTGCCGCTGCGCGCGGCGCTGCGTGATGCGGGCGTGCTGACGAACTACGAAACGCCGAAGCGTCCGGTAGTACACATCTTCTTTATCGCTCCGGGCTGCTGTTATGCCGGCTATTCGTATACCAACAATAATTCGCCATTCTATATGGGGATCCCGCGTCTGAAGTTCCCGTCGGATGCACCGAGCCGCTCAACCCTGAAGCTGGAAGAGGCCTTCCACGTCTTTATCCCGGCCGATGAGTGGGACGAGCGTCTGGCTAACGGTATGTATGCCGTCGATCTTGGCGCGTGCCCGGGCGGCTGGACCTATCAGCTGGTGAAACGCAATATGTGGGTATCGTCTGTTGATAACGGCCCAATGGCGCAAAGCCTGATGGACACCGGGCAGGTAACCTGGCTGCGTGAAGACGGTTTCCGCTATCGTCCGACCCGTAACAACATCTCCTGGATGGTGTGCGACATGGTTGAGAAGCCAGCAAAAGTGGCCGCGCTGATGGCCTCCTGGCTGGTGAACGGCTGGTGCCGCGAGACCATTTTCAACCTCAAGCTGCCGATGAAAAAGCGCTACGAGGAGGTCTCCCAGAACCTGGCCTACATCCAGGCGCAACTGGATGAGCACGGTATTAACGTGGAGATCCAGGCACGTCAGCTATATCACGATCGCGAAGAGGTGACGGTACATATTCGTCGCTGGTGGGCGGCAGTAGGCGGGCGTCGCGACGAGCGATAGCGCGCGCTTTGTTTTGCCCGGTGGCGCTGTGCTTGCCGGGCCAACAAAACCGTGAACCGTTTAACGCTCTAACCGCAACTGCTGCAAGTTCCCGTCCAGCTGTAAATCCGTCTGTAACGTCGCCACATCCCGACAGATAAACGCCATCTCTTTGTGCGCCTCCAGCTTTTTGCGCCATTTTTCCGGCACGTCATCCAGCCTGGCGTATATCCCCTCCAGACTCTGAAAATCTGTCAGCAGCTGGGCGGCGCTCTTCGGCCCGATGCCCGCGACCCCCGGTACCTTCGAGCTGCTTATCCCCGCCAGTCCCCAGTAGTCAGGCAGTTGATCTGGTGAGACGCCAAACTCGCTGGCAATAAATGGCGCGTCCAGCCAGCGTTTCTGGAAGTAATCGCGGATGCGGATGGTGGGAGAGAGAAGCTGGCAGTAGCCTTTGTCCGTTGAAACGATAGTGGCCTGATGTCCGGCACTCGCTACCTTGACCGCAAGCGTCGCGGCCAGATCGTCCGCTTCGTTGCCGTGCGCGCCCCAGCATGGAACGCCGCGTTGTTCAAAGGCCGCGCGAATAACGGGCATTTCGGCATGCAGGTCGTCCGGCATCGGCGCGCGTCCGGCCTTGTAGTCAGGGAGACGCTGGTGTCGCCAGCCGCTGTTCCGCGCTTCGTCATCAAACACCGCTACTGCATGGGTAGGTTCGCTATGGCGAATAAGCTGCTCCAGCGCGTGCAGGCAAGTGTCCTTACAGGGCGTGCCCTGTACCGCATGGATACGGCGAATCAGGTTGAGCGCGTCGACGATAAGTAAATGAACAGCCACAGATAATCTCCCTTAAAGCTAATGGGTAAAGGGTATCACTGTCAGCGGGTTGAAACGAATAGCGTGAGGGAAAACAGGAAGAAGCCTCGCAAAACGAGGCTTCCTGAGAGGCTTAATCGCAGGTCACGATCTTCATCGCCAGGCCGCCGCGAGAGGTTTCGCGGTATTTGGCGTTCATATCTTTGCCGGTTTCGTACATGGTTTCGATAACTTTATCGAGACAGACGCGCGGTTCGCTGGTGCGGCGCAGGGCCATACGTGCCGCGTTCACCGCCTTCACGGAGGCGATCGCGTTACGCTCGATGCACGGTACCTGTACCTGCCCGGCAACCGGGTCACAGGTCAGACCCAGGTTATGCTCCATGCCGATTTCCGCCGCAATGCACACCTGAGCCGGGCTCGCGCCCAGCAGTTCAGCCAGACCCGCCGCCGCCATGGAGCAGGCCACGCCGACTTCACCCTGGCAGCCCACTTCCGCACCGGAAATCGACGCGTTCATCTTATACAGAGAACCAATCGCGCTGGCGACCAGCAGGTAGCGCGCCAGAGAGTTGGCGTTGACCTCACGGATAAACTTGTCGTAGTACGCCAGCACGGCCGGAACGATACCGCATGCGCCGTTGGTCGGCGCGGTGACCACGCGGCCCCCTGCGGCGTTCTCTTCATTCACCGCCAGGGCAAACATGTTAATCCAGTCCACGACGGCCATGGGGTCGGTAGTCGTTTTGTCGGTGCTCACCAGCATACGGCGCAGCGCCGCCGCACGACGCGGTACGCGAAGCTTGCCAGGCAGAACGCCTTCGGTAGTGATCCCGCGCTCAATACCGCCGCGCATCACTTCCCAGACGCTGGTGAAGTGCTGTTCAAGTTCCTCTTTGCTGTGAAGGGCCAGCTCGTTTTTCATCATCAGACCAGAGAGGGAAAGCCCCGTCTCCTGGCAGTGACGCTGAAGATCCGCCGCCGTTTTGTACGGATACGGCACTTCAACAGAAGAGGTACTGGTTTGACCAAAGTGGTCTTCGTCGACGATAAAACCGCCGCCGATAGAGTAATACGTCTGGCTGTAAACCGCTTTGTCGCCGGCCAGCGCGGTAATGCGCATGCCGTTTTCGTGCAGCGACAGGTTGTCCGCATGGAAATTCATGCAATGGTCAACCGGGAATTCAACCTCATGCTCACCGTTCGCCAGCAGCAAACGACCGTGGGTGTTCACATCTTGGATGAAGCCAGGGATCGCATCAATATCAACGGTATCCGGCAGGTTCCCCGCCAGGCCCATGATAATGGCGATATCGGTATGGTGGCCTTTCCCGGTCAGAGAAAGGGAACCGTAAACATCGACAACCACGCGGGTAACGTCATGCAAGATGCCGCGTGCAATCAAGTCGTCCGTGAACTGCTTACCGGCTTTCATTGGTCCGACGGTGTGAGAGCTGGAAGGACCAATACCGATTTTGAAGATATCGAATACGCTAATCATGATGCGTCCATTGCTTTCAGTCAGAGAGGGAGGAGTGCGCCGTCCGAAGACGGCGCGGGTGACAATCAGAACATGGTGTACAGGGAGTAGAAGATCGCAGAGATAGCGATAAGACCCATGATAACCACGAAGACATTACTCACATGGCCGCTGTACTTACGCATGGCTGGCACTTTCTGAATCGCATACATCGGCATCAGGAACAGAATCATCGCGATGACCGGGCCACCCAGCGTTTCAATCATACCCAGGATGCTTGGGTTCAGGGTCGCTACCGCCCAGGTGGTGAGCAGCATGAACAGCGCAGTGATTTTATTCAGCTTGCTGATTTCAATGCTCTTGCCTTTACCACGCAGAGATTTAATCACCATACCGTTGAAGCCTTCGCGTGCGCCCAGGTAGTGGCCCAGGAAGGATTTGGTGATGGCGATCATCGCGATGATCGGTGCCATCCACGCAATCAGCGGTGCGTTAAAGTGGTTCGCCAGGTAAGACAGAATAGAGATGTTCTGATCTTTCGCTGCCGCCAGGTCTGCCGGGGAGAGGCTCAGTACGCAGCTGAAGACGAAGAACATCACGGTCAGCACCATCATGATGTGAGCGCGAGCCAGGATGCTGGAGCACTTCTTCTCAGCGCCATTACCGTACTCTTCACGTTTCGCCACCGCGAAAGAGGAGATGATCGGGGAGTGGTTGAAGGAGAAGACCATGACCGGGATTGCCAGCCACAGGGTCATCAGCAGGCCGTTACCGGTTGCAGACGCGCTGCTCAGGGACAGCGTTTCCAGTGCGGCACCGTTCCACTGTGGGATCAGGTAGCAGGCCAGCAGCATCAGTGCAGCGACAAACGGGAATACCAGCACGCTCATGGCTTTCACAATCATCTGCTCACCGAAGCGCACGATGGTCATCATGCCGACAATCAGGATCAGAGACAGGATGGCACGCGGTGGTGGCGTCATGTGCAGCTGGTGCAACATGAAGCTTTCAACGGTGTTGGTGATGGCCACGCTGTAAACCAGCAGGATGGGATAAATCGCGAAGAAGTAGAGCAGGGTAATCAGTTTACCTGCACCCACGCCGAAGTGTTCTTCAACAACTTCGGTGATGTCTTCGCCCGGGTTTTTACCGGACAGCACGAAGCGAGTCAGACCGCGGTGTGCGAAGTAGGTCATCGGGAAGGCGATGATGGCCATGATGATCAGCGGAATCAGACCGCCGACGCCTGCGTTGATAGGAAGAAACAGTACACCAGCGCCGATTGCTGTACCGTAAAGGCCAAGCATCCACATGGTATCCGTTTTGCGCCAACCACTTCGGGATTCAATCGAAGCAACGGTGCTGGTTTGAGTGGTTTCCATCTATATCTCCTGGAGGAAGCAAATTGTCAGGTTTCTAGTCAAATCCGATGAAAAAGTGCCTGACGGTAATATGAAATTCGTTCAGTGACGGTTTTTTAATAATTTTCGCCCGTAACTATTGGCGGGCGGAAAGATACATTCTCGTTATGAATCTATCAGTGATCCTGATCCCAAATGCAATAATCCACTTATGAAGTGGGCATCTTTAGACCATTTATCTGTTAAAAAAACATCAAAGAGAATTTACGCGCGCGCAGGCTATCACCAACGACATGTAAGCTAAAAGGGCGGCCCGCGAGATAGGTGTCTTTTGCTGTAAAGAAATGGCTTTTTAGGATTTTCTGGCGGGTAATTTAGATTAAGGCTGATAATTTGCGGTTGCTAATGCGAGGTAATCGTTTGCGTTTGCGGCGAGTTTGTTAAAGACATAAGTGATATCTATGAATTGATTCGGTAATAAAAAAGCCGTGACGCACAACAGGGCGTCCCGGCTTTAACGACAACAGACCAACGGTTACGTGCAGATTTCGTAGCACGGAATATAGGCTGAGCCCGGCAACTTCATACGGTGTTGGGCCACAAAGCCCTGAAGCATGTCATCCATGCGACGCATCATCTCCCGGTCACCGTGGATCTTGTACGGACCATACTGCTCAATCGCGCGAATGCCCATCTCTTTCACGTTCCCCGCGACAATCCCGGAGAAGGCGCGACGCAGATCGGCAGCCAGCACTTCCACCGGCTGGTCCGGGTAGAGTTTGAGGTTCGCCATATTTTCATGGGTAGGCTCAAACGGGATCTGTAGATCGGGCGCAATACGAATTGACCAGTTGAAGCTGTACGCATCGCCGGTATCACGACGATTCTCTTTCACCAGCGGCATCGCTTTTTTCATCTGACGCGCCACTTCCGCCGCGTCATCGATGATGATGCGGTAGTGACGACGCGCGGTTTCTCCCAGCGTATGCACGATAAACTCGTCCAGCACGCGGAAGTAGTCTGCGCTCTCTTTTGGCCCGGTCAGGATCAGCGGCAGAACCTGATCTTTGTTGGCCGGGTTCATCAGAATACCCAGCAGATAGAGCAGCTCTTCCGCCGTGCCCACGCCGCCCGGGAAGATGATAATACCGTGCGCGATACGGACAAACGCCTCCAGGCGTTTCTCGATATCCGGCATGATAATCAGCTCGTTCACCAGTGGGTTAGGCGGCTCAGCGGCAATGATTGACGGCTCGGTCATGCCGATAAACCGACCCTCTTTGTAACGCTGCTGCGCATGACCCACCGCGGCACCTTTCATTGGCGCTTCCATTGCCCCAGGACCACAGCCGGTACAGATATTCAGCTCACGCAGGCCAAGCTGCGTTCCTACCCGGCGGGCATAGAGATATTCGGTTTCGTTAATCGAGTGACCGCCCCAGCAGACCACCATGTTCGGGGCTTCGCCAACGTGCAGGGCACGTGCGTTGCGCAGAATAGAGAATACCAGGTTGGTAATATGGACCGAGCTTTCCAGATCGAGATGCTGGAAACGGCCTGCGTTGTGGATCTGCCCGTTAACAAACAGGATGTCACGCAGTACGGCAAATAGGTTGGCCTGAAGGGAACGAATGATACGCCCGTCAACAAAGGCCTCTTCTGGCGGGTTGATCACTTCCAGTTTCACGCCGCGCTCGCGGCGCAGCACGTTGATATCAAAGCTTTCGAAGCGGGACAGCAGTTCTTTACTGTTATCTGTCAGGCTTCCGGAGTTCAGTACGGCAAGTGAACAGTTACGAAACAATTGATACAAATCGCTGCTGGCCGTGCGTTTAAGCATGTCCACTTCCAGCTGCGACAACATATCCATTGAGCCAAGCGGGCTAATATGTGTAATCAAGTGAGCTCCTTATGGGACGATTATCGTCATTCCCTTTGATTACAATAGCCCTGGCGTGTGAGGTTTCACAACACTTCGGGCGGAATACCGCCCGCATATTGTGAAAAAATTTATATTATTGACGTACCAGGCGACCCGTCGCTGGCACAAAATCAGTGTTGGTGCGCCACGGGTTAATGTCCAGCCCACCACGTCGGGTATAGCGCGCGTAAACGCTCAACTTCTCTGGCTGGCAGAAACGCTGGATATCACTAAAGATTCGCTCCACGCACTGCTCGTGGAATTCGTTGTGATGGCGGAACGACACCAGATAGCGCAGCAGCTTTTCGCGATCGATTTTCGGGCCGCGATACTGGATCTGTACCGAACCCCAGTCCGGCTGGTGGGTAATCAGACAGTTGGACTTCAGCAGATGGCTGACCAGCGTCTCTTCAACCACCTTGCCGCTCGCCGCGTTTTCGAGGTAATCGGCGCTGAATTCATAATTCTCCACCTCGATATCCTGATCGTCAATGCAGGTTCCGTTGAAGTGGGCGATCGGCTGCCCTTCCAGTTCGTGCAGGCGATATAGCGAAACGCTGACCTGACCCTGAGCACAGGCGGTTAAATCGCGTTCCAGCGTCTGCTGAACCTCATCCCAGTGATTAAATTTGGTCTGGTTGAAACTGTTGAGATAGAGCTTAAAGCTCTTGGATTCCACCAGATTCTGGCTGGCGTAATCCAGCTCAACGTGTCCGACCGCCACCTGCGGCAGGCCGCGCGCGTTGAGCCAGGAGATTTCATACAGCGTCCAGATATCGCCGCCCACGAACGGCAGCGCGTCCGCGTGCAATCCCAGAGGATCGCGGTTCAGGCTGCGCGGCACACCCTGCAGCAGGCTTGCATCGTAGGTATCGCGGTAATCGGTCGATTTACCCAGCGTTAAGCCGGTTAACGCCTGATGATTTTCGTAAGACATGTTTCATAGCCACTTTACAGGTACACTTATGGGCTGAGTTTATCCTGTCTTACAAGAAGAGAGAAATCGGTGGACATCGAAACTGCAAATGCCCTTACTACCTTCACGACCCGCTATTGCGATGCGTGGCATGAAAAGCATGGAACGTGGCCGCAAAGTGCTGAATTATATGGCGTACCGTCACCGTGCATTATCTCTTCTCAGGATGATTATGTTATCTGGCAGCCGAAGCCGAGTAACGCCGGGCAAAATGTAAATGCGGTTGAACGGGCTATGGAGATTGTGGTACAACCAGCGGTTCACGCGTTTTATGTCACGCAATTTGCAGGGGATATGCCCGCTCGCTTGGGTGATTTGACGCTGACGCTGTTGCAGACCTGGAGCGAAGACGATCTGCAGCGTGTTCAGGAAAACCTGATTGGTCATCTGGTCACGCAAAAACGCCTTAAGCTTTCTCCGACGCTCTTTATTGCTACGCTCGACAGTGACCTGGATGTGATTTCCGTCTGTAACCTGTCTGGCGAAGTGATTAAAGAGACCATCGGCACCCGCAATCGCGAGACCCTCGCCCCTTCACTTGCGGATTTCCTTACCCGACTTGAGCCTCTTCTGTAATCCATAATGCTACAGCGCGTGTGAGAGATCTCTTACAAGGTTTGTGAGAGATCGCTGGAACATTCAGTATTACCTCATTTAATTAAGATTAATATCACGCTGTTTTTCAATGGATTAGCTGTTTATCGCAGCTTTTATAGGGCTTTCTTACGTCTTACAACGCTCCCCTGGTGGGTTGTAAGACGAAGCGGAATAGCGGATTCTATCTCTGTCGACAGGACGCCGACACGAGAAACGAACATCAGGATGATGGCGTTTCTTACTCAGGACACGTCAGGATGACGCTGCAGGAAGGCTTCAGGATGAAGCAAAGGGATAACGCAGGACGCGTAAGGGACACCTCCAGGAAGGAGAACGAGAGCCGAACAGGACGGTCGGTGGGTCAGGAAGGCCAGGACGTTTCAGGATGAAACAAGCACGTCAGGAAGATGTGTGCAGGATGCGAAAGGTAGACGGATGACCAGCCCTTCGGGCATCAGGAAAAGTTGTCACGGATGAGCAGGGAGCACGAATTGTAGCTGGAATGCTGCGGAACGAACCGGGAGCACTGTTTTTACAGTGCTCCCTTTTTTATTTCTGCCTCCCGCAATGCTATGCTGCGCGCCGTTCACTTTTTCAGTTGAGGTTACCATGACGCAACACGATAGCATTCGTGCTCAGTTGCACGCCATCGAAGCCCTTTTGCGCCAACATCAGCTGTGGCAAGAGACCGCGCCGCAGCCGGAAGCGTTCGCCAGCACCCAGCCATTTTGTCTGGATACCCTGGCCCCGTTCGAGTGGCTCCAGTGGGTGTTAATTCCGCGCATGCACGCGCTGCTGGAAGGCGGTCATCCGCTGCCGCAGGCGTTTGCGGTCTCTCCCTATTATGAAATGGCCATTGAGGCGACGCACCCTGCGCGCGCGGTCATGCTGGTTGAGCTGGAAAAACTGGATGCCCTGTTTGCCGGTGAAGATGCATGACGCTTGAGATCCTCTATCAGGACGAGTGGCTGGTGGCGGTGAATAAACCGTCTGGCTGGCTGGTGCACCGCAGCTGGCTGGATCGCGACGAGAAAGTGGTCGTGATGCAGACCGTACGCGACCAGATTGGTCAGCATGTTTTTACCGCCCATCGTCTCGACAGACCGACCTCCGGCGTGCTGCTTATGGGGCTTTCCAGCGAGGCGGGACGTCTGCTGTCTCAGCAGTTCGAACAGCACCAGATCCAGAAACGCTACCACGCGATCGTGCGCGGCTGGCTGACGGACGCCGCCACGATCGACTATCCGCTGGTAGAGGAGCTGGATAAAATCGCCGATAAATTTGCCCGCGATGACAAAGGCCCGCAGCCTGCCGTGACGGATTATCGCGGCATGGCGACCACGGAAATGCCGGTGGCAACCAGCAAATTCCCCACTACGCGCTACAGCCTGGTTGAGCTTTTGCCCAAAACCGGGCGTAAACACCAGCTGCGACGCCATCTTGCGCACCTGCGCCACCCGATTATTGGCGACAGCAAGCACGGCGATCTGCGCCAGAATCGCAGCGCGGCCGAGCATTTTGGCTGTAACCGACTGATGTTACACGCCAGCGAGCTTAGCCTGACCCACCCGTTTACCGGCGAACCGCTGAATATCCGTGCAGGGCTGGACGATGTCTGGATGCAGGCGCTGTCACAGTTTGGCTGGCTGGGGCAACTCCCCGAAAATGAAAGGGTTGAGTTTGTATCTGGCAACGTCCAGGATGAACAGTAAACGCATTCATAGGGAAAAATATCATGGCTGAAGTAGGCATTTTTGTCGGCACTATGTACGGCAACTCACTGCTGGTAGCGGAAGAGGCTGAGGCGATTCTGGCAAGCCAGGGCCATAAAGCCACGGTCTATGAAGACCCGGAACTGGCAGACTGGGAAAAGTACAAAGATAAATACATTCTGGTGGTGACGTCCACTACCGGGCAGGGCGATCTGCCGGACAGCATCGTGCCACTTTTCCAGGGCATTAAAGACCAGCTTGGCTATCAGCCGGACGTTCACTACGGCATCATTGCCCTGGGCGATAGCTCTTACGCAAACTTCTGCGGCGGCGGCAAGCAGTTTGATGCGCTCCTGCAGGAACAGAGCGCCCAGCGCGTCGGCGAGATGCTGCTGATTGATGCCGGTGAGCATCCTGAACCGGAAAGCGAATCGAACCCGTGGGTCGAGCAGTGGGCTACGCTCCTGAAATAGTTTTCCAGGCCGGGTCAGGCGAAGCCGCCACCCGGCAATACACCCCGCACCAAACCTCAATTCCGTGAACCACCTTCCACTTGCCTGGGCTTATGCCATAAACAACCGCTCGCACACCCTTTAATACTGTGTTTTTGCACGGTGAGAGAACGTGTCACTCCTTCATATACTTTTCCGGTCACTTATAAAACGGCTTCAGGCCGTACCAAAACGACAAAACACATCTCATTCTGATTACCCTACCGGTGCTGTACAGAATGAACCAGGCGAAAGCTATGTTTCAGGAGTGCAACAATGAGTACATTAAGCCACGCAGCGAGCAGCGCTGAGAAGCGCACGAATGCCCGCTACTGGATAGTGGTGATGCTGTTTATCGTCACATCCTTTAACTATGGTGACCGCGCCACGCTGTCGATTGCCGGCTCTGAAATGGCAAAAGATATCGGCCTTGATCCGGTGGGCATGGGTTACGTTTTCTCCGCATTCTCATGGGCCTACGTCATCGGGCAAATTCCAGGCGGCTGGCTTCTGGACCGTTTTGGCTCTAAACGTGTCTATTTCTGGTCCATCTTTATCTGGTCTGCATTTACCCTTTTGCAGGGCTTTGTCGATGTTTTCAACGGTTTTGGCATTATCGTCGCGCTCTTTACGCTGCGCTTCCTGGTAGGTCTGGCAGAAGCGCCTTCCTTCCCGGGGAACAGCCGTATTGTCGCGGCCTGGTTCCCGGCGCAGGAGAGGGGAACGGCGGTGGCGATTTTTAACTCCGCCCAATATTTCGCCACGGTGATCTTCGCACCCATTATGGGCTGGCTGACGCACGAAGTGGGCTGGTCGCACGTCTTCTTCTTTATGGGCGGGCTAGGGATCATCATTAGCTTCGTCTGGCTGAAAGTGATCCACGAACCGAATCAGCATCCTGGCGTAAACAAGAAAGAGCTGGAGTACATTGCGGAAGGTGGCGCGCTGATCAACATGGATCAGAAGTCTGGGAAAGTAAAAGTCCCGTTCAGCCAGAAATGGGCGCAGATCAAACAGCTTGTCGGTACGCGGATGATGATCGGCATCTATCTGGGCCAGTACTGTATCAACGCGCTAACCTACTTTTTCATCACCTGGTTCCCGGTGTATCTGGTGCAGGCGCGAGGGATGTCGATCCTGAAAGCGGGATTTGTTGCTTCGGTCCCGGCGATCTGCGGCTTTATCGGTGGCGTGCTCGGCGGGGTGATATCCGACTGGCTGATGCGCCGCACCGGATCGCTGAACATCGCGCGTAAAACGCCGATTGTGCTCGGCATGCTGCTCTCCATGACTATGGTGTTCTGCAACTACGTCAGCGCCGAGTGGATGGTTATCGGCTTTATGGCGATGGCCTTCTTCGGCAAAGGCATTGGCGCACTGGGCTGGGCGGTGATGGCGGATACCGCGCCAAAAGAGATCAGCGGCCTGAGCGGCGGTCTTTTCAACATGTTTGGCAACATTTCCGGGATTGTTACGCCAATCGCGATTGGCTACATCGTTGGTACGACGGGCTCATTCAACGGTGCACTGATCTACGTCGGCGTGCATGCGCTGGTGGCAGTCCTGAGTTACCTGGTGCTGGTGGGGGATATCAAACGTATTGAACTCAAACCCGTAGTGGAGCGTGGCTGATGACAACGCAATCAAGCCCCATCGTGACTGAAATGAACGTTATTCCCGTGGCCGGGCAGGACAGCATGCTGCTCAATATTGGCGGCGCGCACAATGCGTGGTTTACCCGCAATATCGTGGTGTTGACTGATAGCGCAGGAAATACTGGCGTGGGTGAGGCGCCTGGTGGGGAGGTGATCTACCAGACCCTGGTCGATGCACTTCCGCAGGTGGTGGGCCAGGAGGTTGCCCGCCTGAACAAGGTGGTTCAACGGGTGCATAAGGGTAATCAGTCGGCAGATTTTGATACCTTCGGTAAAGGAGCCTGGACGTTTGAGCTGCGCGTCAACGCGGTGGCCGCGCTGGAGGCCGCCCTGCTTGATTTACTGGGTAAGGCGCTGAATGTCCCGGTCTGCGAGCTGCTGGGGCCGGGCAAACAGCGTGATGCCGTCACCGTGCTTGGCTATCTGTTCTACGTGGGCGATCGCACGAAAACCGATCTCCCCTATCTGGCGCAATCACCGGGTAACCACGACTGGTATCAGCTGCGCCACCAGCAAGCCCTTACCCGCGACGCGGTGGTCCGCCTGGCCGAGGCGGCTCAGGATCGCTACGGCTTCAAAGATTTCAAGCTCAAGGGTGGCGTGCTGCCCGGTGAGCAGGAGATTGAAACCGCCCGGGCGTTGAAAAAACGTTTCCCGGAGGCGCGTATCACCGTTGACCCTAACGGCGCCTGGCTGCTGGAGGAAGCCATCAGCCTGTGCAAAGGTCTGGGAGACGTGCTGACCTACGCAGAAGACCCGTGTGGCGCGGAGCAGGGCTTCTCTGGCCGTGAAGTCATGGCCGAATTCCGCCGTGCCACCGGCTTACCGGTCGCCACCAATATGATTGCCACTAACTGGCGCGAAATGGGGCATGCGGTGATGCTGAACGCCGTCGATATTCCGCTGGCGGACCCGCACTTCTGGACGCTCTCCGGCGCGGTGCGTGTGGCGCAGCTGTGCGATGACTGGGGACTGACCTGGGGCTGCCACTCCAACAATCACTTCGACATTTCGCTGGCGATGTTTACCCACGTTGGCGCCGCGGCACCGGGAAACCCGACCGCTATCGACACCCACTGGATTTGGCAGGAAGGCGAAGCCCGCCTGACGAAAAATCCGCTGGAAATCAAACATGGCAAGATTGCCGTTCCCGATTCGCCGGGCCTGGGCGTGGAACTTGACTGGGATCGTGTCCACAAAGCCCATGAGGCGTATAAAAAGCTACCGGGCGGTGCGCGTAATGACGCAGGCCCGATGCAATACCTTATTCCCGGCTGGACATTTGACCGTAAGCGCCCTGTTTTTGGACGTCACTGATAAAAGGATTACACGATGAGTACTTTTACGACCCCTGTCGTCACTTCCATGCAAATCATTCCGGTCGCGGGTCATGACAGCATGCTGATGAACCTGAGCGGGGCACATGCACCGTTCTTTACCCGCAATATTGTCATTATCAAAGACAATGCCGGCCATACCGGTGTGGGTGAAATTCCGGGCGGGGAGAAGATCCGTAAAACGCTGGAGGATGCCATTCCGCTGGTGGTGGGCAAAACGCTGGGTGAGTACAAAAATGTCCTCAACACCGTGCGCAACACCTTTGCCGACCGCGATGCGGGTGGCAGGGGGCTGCAAACCTTCGATCTGCGAACCACCATCCACGTGGTAACCGGGATTGAAGCCGCAATGCTGGACTTGCTGGGCCAGCACCTGGGCGTTAACGTCGCCTCGCTGCTGGGTGAGGGGCAGCAGCGTTCAGAAGTAGAAATGCTTGGCTATCTGTTCTTTGTCGGCAATCGCACACTGACGCCGCTGCCGTACCAAAGCCAGACGAAGGAAGCATGCGACTGGTACCGGCTGCGCCATGAAGAGGCGATGACCCCGGATGCGGTGGTGAGGCTGGCGGAAGCGGCATACGAAAAATATGGCTTCAATGATTTCAAACTGAAAGGCGGCGTGCTGGCGGGTGAAGAAGAGGCAGAGGCCATTTCCGCGCTGGCAAAACGTTTCCCACAGGCGCGCGTGACGCTTGATCCAAACGGTGCATGGTCGCTTGATGAAGCGATCAAAATAGGTAAACAGCTCAAAGGTGTGCTGGCGTATGCCGAGGATCCCTGCGGGGCCGAGCAAGGTTTCTCGGGCCGCGAAGTGATGGCGGAATTCCGTCGCGCCACGGGGCTGCCGACCGCGACCAATATGATTGCCACCGACTGGCGTCAGATGGGGCATACCCTGTCATTACAATCCGTCGATATTCCGCTGGCTGACCCGCACTTCTGGACGATGCAGGGCTCGGTCCGCGTGGCGCAGATGTGCCATGAGTTTGGCCTGACCTGGGGATCGCATTCTAATAACCACTTCGACGTGTCGCTGGCAATGTTTACCCACGTTGCCGCCGCCGCACCGGGCACCATTACCGCTATCGACACTCACTGGCTCTGGCAGGAGGGGAATCAGCGTCTGACCAAAGCGCCGTTTGAGATAAAAGGTGGCATGGTGCAGGTGCCTTCAACGCCGGGATTGGGCATTGAGCTCGATATGGACCAGGTGATGAAAGCGCACGAGCTTTATCAGAAACACGGTCTGGGCGCGCGGGACGACGCGATGGCGATGCAGTATCTGATCCCCGACTGGACATTCGACAATAAACGTCCGTGCATGGTACGATAAACGCACTGGGACCGC
Source organism: Enterobacter cloacae complex sp. HYC080_NIDB (assembly GCF_056673325.1). Taxonomy (NCBI): domain Bacteria; kingdom Pseudomonadati; phylum Pseudomonadota; class Gammaproteobacteria; order Enterobacterales; family Enterobacteriaceae; genus Enterobacter; species Enterobacter cloacae complex sp. HYC080_NIDB. The sequence goes on from NZ_CP114212.1 coordinate 951,357, forward strand.
TCCCATTGGCGGTTCTTTACGTGGTGTATGCTTAACGTAACGACTATGCGTAAGGATGGCTTATGAAAATTGTTATCGCACCGGACTCGTATAAGGAAAGTTTGAGTGCGCTTGAGGTTGCGACAGCGATAGAGCGCGGTTTTCGCGAGATCTTTCCCGAGGCGGTTTACGTCAAACTGCCGGTCGCGGATGGGGGAGAAGGCACCGTTGAGGCGATGATCGCGGCAACGCAGGGGCGAAGGGTACATGTCCCGGTGACCGGTCCCCTCGGCGAGCGGGTGGAAGGATTTTACGGGATTTCGGGTGACGAACAGAGCGCCTTTATTGAAATGGCGGCGGCAAGCGGTCTGGAACTGGTTGCGCCTTCGCAGCGCGATCCCCTGAAAACAACCTCCTGGGGCACAGGTGAACTTATCCGTCACGCGCTGGATGCGGGCGTTAAGCATATCATCATCGGTATCGGCGGTAGCGCCACCAATGACGGCGGGGCCGGGATGATGCAGGCGCTAGGTGCGAAGCTGCTCGACGCCAGTGAACAGCCGCTGGGGCAGGGCGGAGGCGAGCTGGGAAAACTCGCGCGTATCGACCTGAGCGGCCTGGACACGCGTCTGGCCGAGTGCCGGATTGAGGTCGCCTGCGACGTGACCAATCCTCTGGTTGGAAAGGATGGCGCGTCAGCCGTATTTGGCCCGCAAAAGGGGGCCACGCCTGAGATGATCATCACCCTGGACAATGCGCTTGCTCATTATGCGCGGATTATTGCCCGGGATCTGGATATGGATGTGCTAAACCTTGCTGGCGGTGGTGCGGCGGGGGGAATGGGCGCGGCGCTGTACGCTTTTTGCGGCGCACAGTTGCGCCAGGGCATTGAGATTGTAACCGATGCGCTGCACCTGGCCGACCAGGTGGCCGATGCAGATTTGGTTATCACCGGCGAAGGCCGCATCGACAGCCAGACGATCCACGGCAAAGTCCCGGTGGGGGTAGCGAAGGTCGCGAAACGCTTTAACAAACCCGTTATCGGGATTGCGGGCAGTCTGACTGCGGATGTTGGCGTGGTACACGATCACGGCATTGATGCGGTGTTTAGCGTGATTTACACCATCTGCTCGCTGGAAGATGCGCTGGAAAATGCCAGCGCGAATGTACAGATGACCGCCAGAAATATCGCGGCGGTGCTGAAAGTGGGGCAGGGAATGTAGTTCTCCCGCTCCCCGTGGGAGAGGGTTGGGGTGAGGGCATCAGGCCGCACCCGCAATCGTAGGCCCGGTAAGGCGAAGCCGCCACCGGGCTTTTATCTCAGCTCCCCAATACCTTCATCGCTTCACGCGTCACGTTATCCATTTCATCCAGCAGCTCCAGAAACTCAGGTTCCAGCTCCGATTCTGGCGTACCTGCGCGCAGTTGCTGCTCCAGCAGCTGGCAGAGATTTTTAAGCCGCGGTACGCCGCTATAGCCGCAGCTGCCGTGAAGCTTGTGGATGGCTTCCAGCAGTTCATCCGGGTGTTCCCCCACAAGCTGTTCTTCAACCTTATTACGAATCTCCGGCAGAAACGCGACCAGCATTTGCAGCATCTCGCGGGCTAAATCGGGTTTACCTGCCGCCTGACGCAGCGCAAGCTGCCAGTCAAAGGTTGCGTTTTGATTGACGGTAACCTCAACCGGCTCGCTGGAAACCGTGTAGCTTCCGCCAATATGTCCCGGCTTATAGCGTAACAGCAGGTTATGAAGCTTCTCTTCGTCGATAGGTTTCGCCAGATAATCATTCATCCCGGCGCTCAGTAACTTCTCTTTCTGACCGGCCATCGCATGCGCGGTGACCGCAATCACCGGTGTTTGCTGCTGATGTGGCAGCTGGTGGATCAACTCACAGGCCCGAATGCCATCCATGCCCGGCATCTGAATATCCATCAGAATTAAATCGAACTGCATCTGTTTGGCTTGTTCAACGGCCTGCGTGCCGCTGGTGCACAACTCCACATGCTGAACCTGATCTTCCAGCAACACGCCAATGAGCTTCAGGTTTGCCGGGTTGTCATCAACTGCCATCACGCTCATCGGCAGTTTTTGCTCGTCGTTAATCAGCGGAAGGGCATGTTGGCTAAGACGGCAATACTCCGTGAGGGCGGGCAGCAGGCGGGTGGCGGTGAGGGGTTTAAGCAGACACGCGGCTGCCCCGTCGTTTTTCAACTCCTCCGCGTTTATCTGAGCGTGACAGGGCAGCGCCAGCAGCAGATAGTCGGTCATCGACGCGGCTTTCGCCAGCCGCTCCTGCTGCATGGTCAGTTCGCCGGTGAACGTCACCGGAATGCCCATCAGCAGAATGTCGTAGTGCTCAACGGCAAGCGCCGAGAAGGTAGGGCTGTAGACTACCTCCAGAGGTGTAGTGCTTAAAATATCCAGCGTGCACTGCGCGGCCGCCGCGTTAGGCTCGACGTAGGCCAGACGCTTACCGTTCAGGCAGCTTGTCACCGGACCGTCGGTCAACGCGTTCGGATTGAGATCCAGGTTAATGTAGAACCAGAAGGTTGAACCGCGGTTTGGCTGGCTGTGGAAAGAGATATCGCCGCCCATCTCGTTTACCAGCCTCTGCGTAATCACCAGCCCCAGACCGGTACCGCCATGACGACGGGAGATACTGGCATCCGCCTGGCGGAACGCCTGGAACAGACGCGACTGATCGCGCTCGGGAATACCAATCCCGGTATCGCGGATCTGAACCTCAATCTGTACCTTGTTGTTACTGAGCGCGCGTTTTTCTACCAGAATGTCGATGTTGCCGCTTTCGGTGAATTTAATGGCGTTGCCAACAAGATTGGTAATGACCTGCTGAAGGCGCAGAGGATCGCCGATGACGTTATCCGGCACGTCGTTTTTGATGTTAAGCGTCAGTTCAAGGCCTTTGTCGTGTGACGAGTGGGCGAGAAGCGTGACCACTTCATCGAGCGTACCGCGCAGTGGGAACGGTATGCTCTCCAGAATAAGCTTGCCCGCCTCCAGCTTGGAGAAGTCCAGCACGTCGTTAATGATCGCCAGCAGGTTGTTGGCCGAACGTTCAATGGTGTGCAGGTGATCGCGCTGAGTCGGGTTAAGCTCGCTTTTCAGCGTCAGGCGGGTAAAGCCGATCACCCCATTGAGCGGCGTACGCAGCTCGTGCGACATATTGGCAAGGAATTCAGATTTAATCCGCGCCGCTTCCTGGGCGCGCTTTTTCGCCAGATCCAGCTCAACGTTCTGGATCTCCATCTGCTCCAGCGTTTCGCGCAGGTCAGATGTCGCCTGGTCAACGTTATGCTGCATCTCTTCGTGATAGGCCGCCAGCGACATGGCCATAGAGTTGATGCCGTTTTTCAGCATATCCAGCTCGCCCAGCATAAAACCTTCTACGCGGCTGTCGAGCTGTCCCCGGCGGATGCGGTCAACAGTATTGACCATATTGCGGATGGGGCCCGTTACGTCGCGCATCAGGCGCCAGCCGAAGATCAGTGCAATACCAATACAGAACAGCATCATCACGCCAGAGATAAAAATCTCTTTGTACTGCTGTAGCCGGACTGATTTGAGATCCAGCTCCAGCGCCACGTATCCCAGCATGTTATTGCTGGATTTGGCGTCAGATTGCGCAGACTCGTCGGGGGAATAACTTTCCGACACGATCGGCGTGCGCAGGATCATGATATCGCCGCGCCGCAGTACGGTGAGATGGCGCGGGAAAGGTGTACCGTCCGGGATTTTCAGGGCCGCCGGATCGAGATGAAAATTCGAGGTGACAAACAGGCGGTTATGTTCGTCGTAGACGGAAATGGCGCGTACGATGTCCGAGTGGCGTCGGTGGAGCACGCTGATTAACTGCCCAATGGATTCGCGGTTTTGCAGGTTCATCCCGTACTCGCTTGAGACGGCGAGCGGTTCGATGATGCTGGCGCCTGCATCCTCCAGCTGTCGCTGCAAATCGTTATAGCGGTGCACCACAAAGAAGATACTCAGCAGCAAACCGATGAGAACGGTGGGGGCGAGGATCAAAATCATCATGCGCGCGCGCAGGCTGTAGTTGGTCATGGCGTTCCGTTATGGGACAATTAAGATAATTATGTTTATGTGAGAAAAATCTCGGCGATGGCGCAATTCTACTCTGCAAAACGACGCGTGACGACGCGTCAAATCATTACTGTTGAAGCCACAGACCTTGACCCGTTTGGTCAGGGGGTGGCTCATCACAATGGTAAGACTCTGTTTATAACAGGTTTGCTGCCAACAGAACGAGCAGAAATTACGCTGACGGAAGACAAACGCCAGTACGCGCGCGGACAGGTGAAGCGTCGCCTCAACGATAGCCCGGCGCGCGTTGCGCCACGCTGTCCGCATTTTGGCGTTTGCGGAGGCTGCCAGCAACAGCATGCGAGCACAGAATTACAGCAAAAAAGCAAAAGCCGCGCCCTGGCGCGTCTGCTGAAGCACGACGTGAACGAAGTTATTGCCGATGAGCCCTGGGGCTACCGTCGCCGCGCGCGTCTGAGTCTGAGCTATCTGCCCAAAACGGCGCGGCTGGAGATGGGTTTTCGCAAAGCGGCCTCCAGCGATATTGTTGATGTGAAGCAGTGCCCTGTTTTAGTGCCCCATCTTGAAGCATTGCTTCCGCACGTGCGCACTTGCCTCTCAGGACTGGACGGCGTTGGCCATCTTGGGCATGTCGAACTGGTCATGGCCAATAATGGCCCGCTGATGGTGTTGCGCCATACCGCGCCATTATCGAAAAAAGATCGCGAAAAACTGGAACGCTTTTCGCATTCCCACGACCTGGCGCTTTTCCTTGCTCCACAAAGCGAGATACTTGAACAGGTTACCGGTGATGCGCCCTGGTATGCGTCAAACGGGCTACGCTTAACGTTTAGCCCGCGGGATTTCATTCAGGTAAATGATGGCGTAAACCAGCAGATGGTTGAGAAAGCGCTGGCGTGGCTTGATATACAGCCCACCGACCGGGTGCTCGATCTGTTCTGCGGCATGGGCAACTTCACGCTGCCGCTGGCGCGAAAAGCAGCAAGCGTCGTTGGCGTGGAAGGCGTTGAAGCGCTGGTGGCTAAAGGGCAGGAGAACGCACAACAGAACGGCTTGCAAAATGTGACATTCTTTCATCAAAATCTTGAGGAAGATGTGACGCAACAGCAGTGGGCACAGCAGGGATTTGACAAAATCCTGCTCGACCCGGCGCGCGCCGGTGCCCCGGGCGTCATGGCGCATGTGATTAAACTTGCCCCTAAGCGTGTGGTCTATGTTTCCTGTAACCCGGCAACGCTTGCCCGTGACAGTGAGGCATTAATCAGCGCGGGTTACCAAATTCAGCGTCTGGCAATGCTGGACATGTTCCCGCACACTGGGCATCTGGAATCGATGGTGTTGTTCGAGCACATCTAATTTGTTTGGCTTGTCGACTTCGACAGGCCCTGGTCCCTAAAGGAGAGGACAATGGTTGCGGTAAGAAGTGCACATCTCAATAAAGCTGGGGAGTTTGACCCACAAAAATGGATCGCAAGTCTGGGAATTTCCAGCCAGCAGTCGTGTGAACGCTTAACCGAAACCTGGGCCTACTGTCTTCGCACCACACAGGGTCATCCGGATGCCGATCTCCTCTTGTGGCGCGGCGTGGAGATGGTTGAAATCTTATCCATGCTGAACATGGATATTGAAACGCTGCAGGCCGCGTTGCTGTTTCCTCTCGCCGATGCGAACGTCGTGACGGAAGACGTGCTGCGTGAGAGCGTCGGAAAATCCGTCGTCGCGCTGATCCACGGCGTGCGCGATATGGCGGCTATCCGCCAGCTTAAAGCCGCGCACACCGATTCCGTCTCCTCTGAGCAGGTCGATAATGTCCGCCGGATGCTGCTGGCCATGGTGGATGATTTCCGCTGTGTGGTCATCAAACTGGCCGAGCGTATTGCCCACCTGCGTGAGGTGAAGGATGCGCCGGAAGACGAGCGCGTGCTGGCCGCCAAAGAGTGTACAAACATCTATGCGCCGCTGGCGAACCGGCTAGGTATCGGTCAGCTCAAATGGGAGCTGGAAGATTACTGCTTCCGTTATCTGCACCCGGCGGAATATAAGCGCATTGCCAAACTTCTGCATGAACGCCGCATCGACCGCGAGCACTATATCGAGGAGTTCGTCGGCGGCTTGCGCCAGGCGATGAAAGAAGAGAACGTGCGCGCCGAAGTCTACGGGCGACCTAAGCACATCTACAGCATCTGGCGCAAAATGCAGAAGAAACACCTCGCCTTTGACGAGCTGTTTGACGTGCGTGCCGTGCGTATCGTGGCGGAACGTCTGCAGGACTGCTACGCCGCGCTGGGGATCGTCCACACTCACTTCCGCCATCTGCCGGATGAGTTTGATGACTATGTGGCTAACCCTAAACCTAACGGTTATCAGTCCATTCACACCGTGGTGCTTGGCCCTGGCGGCAAAACGGTCGAAATTCAGATCCGCACCAAACAGATGCACGAAGATGCCGAGCTGGGCGTTGCCGCGCACTGGAAATACAAAGAGGGAACGTCGGGCGGGGCGCGTTCTGGTCACGAGGATCGCATCGCCTGGCTGCGCAAGCTGATTGCGTGGCAGGAAGAGATGGCCGACTCGGGCGAAATGCTCGACGAAGTCCGCAGCCAGGTCTTTGACGACCGGGTCTACGTCTTTACCCCGAAAGGGGATGTGGTCGACCTGCCAGCCGGTTCAACGCCGCTTGATTTTGCCTACCACATCCACAGTGACGTGGGGCACCGCTGTATCGGGGCGAAAATCGGCGGGCGCATCGTCCCGTTCACTTACCAGTTGCAGATGGGCGATCAGATTGAAATCATCACCCAGAAGCAGCCTAACCCGAGCCGGGACTGGCTTAATCCGAACCTGGGGTACGTCACCACCAGCCGCGGACGCTCAAAAATTCACGCCTGGTTCCGCAAGCAGGATCGAGACAAAAATATCCTTGCCGGTCGTCAGATCCTTGACGACGAACTGGAACATATCGGGATCAGCCTGAAAGAGGCCGAGAAATTCCTGCTGCCGCGCTACAACTTCAACGAGCTTGACGAACTGTTAGCGGCAATTGGCGGCGGCGATATTCGTCTCAATCAGATGGTTAACTTCCTGCAGGCGCAGTTCAATAAGCCAAGCGCGGAAGAGCAGGACGCGGCGGCGCTGAAGCAGCTGCAGCAGAAAACCTACGCCCCGCAGCAGCGCAGTAAAGACAATGGCCGGGTAGTGGTCGAGGGAGTGGGCAATCTGATGCACCACATTGCCCGCTGCTGTCAGCCAATTCCGGGCGACGACATCGTCGGCTTTATCACCCAGGGGCGCGGGATCTCGATCCACCGTTCCGACTGTGACCAGCTTGCCGAGCTGCAGTCCCATGCGCCGGAGCGCATCGTGGAAGCGGTCTGGGGGGAGAGCTACTCCGCCGGCTACTCGCTGGTGGTGCGTGTTACCGCCAATGACCGCAGCGGCCTGCTGCGCGATATCACCACCATTCTCGCCAACGAGAAGGTCAACGTGCTGGGTGTTGCCAGCCGCAGCGATACCCGCGAGCAGCTTGCCACCATCGATATGACCATCGAAATCTACAACCTGCAGGTGCTGGGTCGCGTGCTCGGCAAACTGAACCAGGTGCCGGATGTGATTGACGCGCGTCGTCTGCACGGCGGGTAAATACACTCTTCTGTAGGCCGGGTAAGGCTTTACCGCCACCCGGCTTGTTTTTTAATGGAAAACACTATGACTCAAATCGACCGCCTGCTCGGCATCATGAAACGCCTGCGCGATCCGGAAAACGGCTGCCCGTGGGACAAAGAGCAGACTTTCTCCACCATCGCCCCGTACACGCTTGAAGAGACCTACGAGGTGCTGGACGCCATTTCTCGCGAGGATTTTGACGACCTGCGTGGTGAACTCGGCGACCTGCTGTTCCAGGTGGTGTTCTACGCCCAGATGGCGCAGGAAGAAGGGCGCTTTAACTTTGATGATATCTGCGCCGCTATCAGCGACAAGCTTGAGCGCCGTCACCCGCATATCTTTGGCGATGCCACCGCAGGCAACAGCGCGGAAGTACTGGCCCGCTGGGAGCAGATAAAAAGCGCCGAGCGTGCTGAAAAATCCCAGCATTCGGCGCTGGACGATATTCCTCTGAGTCTGCCTGCGCTGATGCGCGCGCATAAAATTCAAAAGCGTTGTTCCGCCGTCGGTTTTGACTGGGACTCTCTGGGGCCGGTGCTGGATAAAGTGCATGAAGAGATCGACGAGGTTATGCACGAAGCACAGCAGGCGGTGGTGGATGAAGCAAAGCTTGAGGAAGAGATGGGCGATCTGTTGTTTGCGACCGTCAACCTTTCGCGCCATTTAGGTGTAAAAGCGGAAACCGCATTGCAAAAAGCCAATCTGAAATTCGAACGTCGTTTTCGTGAAGTGGAGCGGATTGTCGCCTCGCGCGGCCTGGAAATGACCGGAATTGACCTCCAGGCGATGGAAGAAGTCTGGCAGGAAGTAAAACGCCAGGAATCTGATCTCTAACGGAATTTTGCGATCAAGCGCAATTTGTGTGATTTTTTAAATGACAAGCGCTTGATTTGCGTCAAAAACATTTACCCAAAAGGGGCTATTTTCTCACTCCTTATGTTTGTCATGGCCTGGAATGGAGACGGAGAATGAAAGTTTGTGGCGCTCGCCGTGTTCGGGTATACTACTTTCCCGTCCTGGTTATTCCATCGTTTCACCCTAACTTCTCAGGTTCAGCATGACAACGAACTATATTTTTGTGACCGGCGGGGTCGTATCCTCTCTGGGTAAAGGCATTGCCGCAGCCTCCCTCGCAGCCATTCTTGAAGCCCGTGGCCTCAATGTGACCATGATGAAACTGGATCCGTACATCAACGTCGATCCTGGCACCATGAGCCCAACCCAACACGGGGAAGTGTTCGTTACTGAAGACGGCGCTGAAACCGATCTGGATCTTGGCCACTACGAGCGTTTCATTCGTACCAAAATGACCCGTCGTAACAACTTTACGACTGGCCGCATCTACTCCGACGTTCTGCGTAAAGAGCGCCGCGGTGACTACCTGGGCGCGACCGTTCAGGTTATCCCACACATCACTAACGCCATCAAAGAGCGTGTCCTTGCCGGTGGCGAAGGGCATGACGTTGTGCTGGTTGAAATCGGCGGTACCGTAGGGGATATCGAATCCCTGCCGTTCCTCGAAGCGATTCGTCAGCTGGCGGTAGATATTGGTCGTGAGCATGCGCTGTTCATGCACCTGACTCTGGTGCCTTACATGGCGGCTGCAGGTGAAGTGAAAACCAAACCGACTCAGCACTCTGTTAAAGAGCTGCTCTCCATCGGTATTCAGCCTGACATCCTGGTTTGCCGTTCCGATCGCGCTATCCCGGCGAACGAACGTGCGAAAATTGCATTGTTCTGTAACGTGCCTGAAAAAGCCGTTATTTCAATGAAAGATGTCGATTCCATTTATAAAATCCCGGGCCTGTTGAAATCGCAGGGCCTGGACGATTATATTTGTAAACGATTCAGCTTGAACTGTCCGGAAGCTAACCTGTCTGAATGGGAACAGGTTATCTATGAAGAAGCCAATCCGGCGGGCGAAGTGACTATCGGTATGGTCGGCAAGTACATTGAACTGCCGGATGCCTATAAGTCAGTTATCGAAGCGCTGAAACACGGTGGTCTGAAGAACCGCGTCTCCGTGAACATCAAGCTGATTGATTCGCAGGATGTTGAAACGCGTGGCGTGGAAATTCTGAAAGATCTGGATGCGATTCTCATCCCTGGCGGCTTTGGCTACCGCGGTGTTGAAGGCAAGATCGCCACTGCACGCTACGCGCGTGAAAACAATATTCCTTACCTCGGCATCTGCCTGGGTATGCAGGTTGCGCTGATCGAATTTGCGCGCAACGTAGCGGGAATGGAAAACGCGAACTCTACGGAATTTGTGCCAGACTGTAAGTACCCTGTAGTGGCGCTGATTACGGAATGGCGCGACGAAGACGGTAACGTCGAAGTCCGTACCGAGAAGAGCGATCTGGGTGGCACAATGCGTCTTGGCGCACAGGCCTGCCAGCTGTCCGACGATAGCGTGGTTCGCAAGCTGTATGGCGAATCGGTCATCACCGAGCGCCATCGTCACCGCTATGAAGTCAACAACATGCTGTTGAAACAAATTGAAGCTGCGGGCCTGCGCGTTGCGGGCCGCTCCGGGGATGATCAATTAGTCGAGATCATTGAAGTGCCAAACCATCCATGGTTTGTTGCCTGCCAGTTCCACCCGGAATTTACTTCAACGCCGCGTGACGGGCATCCGCTGTTTGCAGGCTTCGTGAAAGCCGCCAGCGAGTACCAGAAGCGTCAGGCGAAGTAAAAAAAGTTAGAACGGCAACGCGTACCTTTGGTACGCGTTGTTTGTCTGGAGTTTTAGTTTAACTTGTACTGAGGAAAATCTAATGTCCAAAATCGTTAAAGTCATCGGTCGTGAAATCATCGACTCCCGTGGTAACCCGACCGTTGAAGCTGAAGTTCATCTGGAAGGTGGTTTCGTCGGTATGGCAGCTGCTCCATCAGGTGCTTCTACGGGTTCCCGCGAAGCGCTGGAACTGCGCGATGGCGACAAATCCCGTTTCATGGGCAAAGGCGTACTGAAAGCGGTTGGCGCTGTAAACGGTCCTATTGCTCAGGCCATCATTGGCAAAGACGCTAAAGACCAGGCTGGCATCGACAAGATCATGATCGATCTGGACGGTACTGAAAACAAATCTAACTTCGGTGCGAACGCAATCCTGGCGGTTTCCCTGGCGAACGCCAAAGCAGCAGCGGCTGCTAAAGGTATGCCACTGTTCGAGCACATCGCTGAACTGAACGGCACCCCAGGCAAATACTCCATGCCTGTACCAATGATGAACATCATCAACGGTGGTGAGCACGCAGACAACAACGTTGATATTCAGGAATTCATGATTCAGCCAGTTGGCGCGAAATCCCTGAAAGAAGCGGTACGTATGGGTTCTGAAGTGTTCCACAACCTGGCTAAAGTTCTGAAAGCTAAAGGTATGAACACGGCTGTAGGTGACGAAGGTGGCTATGCGCCAAACCTGGGTTCTAACGCAGAAGCTCTGGCTGTTATCGCAGAAGCAGTAAAAGCTGCTGGCTACGAGCTGGGCAAAGACATCACCCTGGCGATGGACTGTGCGGCATCTGAATTCTACAAAGACGGTAAATACGTTCTGGCTGGCGAAGGCAACAAAGCGTTCACCTCCGAAGAGTTCACTCACTTCCTGGAAGACCTGACCAAACAGTACCCAATCGTCTCTATCGAAGACGGTCTGGACGAGTCTGACTGGGATGGTTTCGCATACCAGACCAAAGTACTGGGCGACAAAATCCAGCTGGTTGGTGACGATCTGTTCGTAACCAACACCAAGATCCTGAAAGAAGGCATCGAGAAAGGCATCGTTAACTCCATCCTGATCAAATTCAACCAGATCGGTTCTCTGACCGAAACCCTGGCCGCGATCAAAATGGCGAAAGACGCTGGCTACACCGCTGTCATCTCTCACCGTTCTGGTGAAACTGAAGATGCAACCATTGCTGACCTGGCAGTGGGTACCGCTGCAGGCCAGATCAAAACCGGTTCTATGAGCCGTTCTGACCGTGTTGCTAAATACAACCAGCTGATTCGTATCGAAGAAGCACTGGGCGAAAAAGCACCATACAACGGTCGTAAAGAGATCAAAGGCCAGGCATAATTGCTTAAGCCTTAAATGAAAATGCCAGTCGAAAGACTGGCATTTTTTTGGCTATTTAAAATCGACCGCCATTTGCTCCGGGATGGTCAATCCCCGGGTGGTCTGGACGCAGCGGGCGATATAATCCGTAAAACGCGGGGGTTTCGGCATTCCCATGCTGAGCAGCTTATCGTTGCTGAAGCGCACGTTCAGCGTGGCAAAGGCGCCGTATAAGCGCATCGCTCTCAGCATCAGGCGTTCGTTGCATGGACCAAAAATCGTTTTCAGCTCGCGGCGCATTCTGACCAGCGTTTCGTAGCTGACCTGCGCATACTTATCACCGACGGGCGCTTTCTCCAGCGCCTGCGCCATCGCCTGATCGATGTCTGCAAAGCGAACGCTGTTTTCTTCCCCGGCAGAAATATGCACCACCTCACCCGGACGCGCGTTGCTGCCGAGCAGCATTAACAGCGCGTCGGCGCAATAATCCACCGGCACTACGTCGATCCGGTCTTCCATTGAACACATAAACTTTTGCAGCATCAGGCCCATACTAAAGACCCAGAAGATGCTGCTCGACGGCGTGCAGCCGTGACGGGTATGGCCGACGACGATGGAGGGGCGGGCGATAAGCAGCGGCAGGTCCGGGCACGCCTGACGCATCAGCTTTTCAATGGTTGACTTCGAATAAGTGTATTCCACCAGATGTTCAGCATTTTCTCTAAATTCAGCACTTTCCGCGACCAGTGAATCCTGCTCCGGGGTGCATGACATTGCGGTGCCTACGTGCAGGAAACGCTGCAGTCCAGTGACCTGTTCCATGCGGCGTGCCAGCGCAAGGGTATCGTCGACGTTTACCTTCCAGATAAGCGGGTTGTTTCCAAATGAGGCGACAGCCGCGCAGTTAACCACATGCGTGACCTGGTTCAGTCGCGGATCGTTCAGAAAGGCCTCCGGCTGACTGAGGTCGCCAATGATAATATTCTCCACGCTCAGGGAAGCCAGTTTCTCCTCAGAAACGTTGAACTTACGCATGTTCTCCTGCACGCGCTCCAGCCCGCTTTGCGGATCGCCGGCGCGGGCAAGCAAAAGGAGTTTCACGGATTGATCGCTCGTCAGGATTTTTTCAAGTACTGCACCGCCCAGGAAACCGGTCACGCCTGTAATCAATAACATCTTCATTAATACCGTCTCATTATGATTGATGAGGCGGATTGTAGGCGCGCAAAAGTAAACGGCATTTAAATAATAAATCGCCGAAACAGGCAGCGTCTTAAGCTTATTTTAAGGAAAGGAAATCAGGTGGAGATATTGGACATTGCGGAAAGGTGAAAAATTCAATTTATAAATAATTATATTTCAACTTTATGATTTGTATGTATTTTTATGATTCAGGATTAGGGTGGTTACAGCATTGAAAATGTAATAAATAAAATATTTTGTTACACCAAACATTTATCTGGAAAATAAATTAAATTTTGCTTAAGGGAAATTGAGTAACGTAAAAAGCAGGCTAGTTTATGTAGCCTGCGTAATATTTTCAGAGCAGCAAAGGAAGCGTAGCGCTGGCTGTTTGCTGGCTAACATCCGCGTAATGGTTGTCCAGCGCAATAAGAGAGGTGGTCAGCAATTCGACCAGCAGCATGACACCCACCTTTGCATTGAGCGCGCCAGCGCTAAGCGGGCCTTCTGGCTTGGCGGCTACCAGTTGCATATCACTCAGGGAAGCCAGCGGGCTACGTGGCGTGTTGCTGAGCGCCAGAACCTTTACGCCGCGCTTGCGGGCCAGTTTCACCACATGAAGTAAATCCCGCGTAGAACCGGAACTGGAGATAGCCACGACCAGCGTTTCAGCCGAGAGCGTTGCCGCATTCATGGCTGCGCGGTGCATGTCGCTAAATAACTGTGCGGGTTTACCCAGCCTTAATAACTTGTAATGCAGATACTCACCGAGGATTGCGCTGGCCGCGACGCCATAGATCTGCACGGAGTGCGCCTGATGCAGTGCCAGTGCGGCTTTTTCAAGCAGCGCCCGGTCCAGGAGCCTGGCGGTATCCTGCAGAGCCAGGATTGACTCATCCACCACGTTATCAATTTCATCCCCGGCCTCTCGCGCGGGCTGACCCTGCTGAATATCCAGCGCCAGCGCCATTTTGAATTCGTTATAGCCCTTGCAGCCCAGCGTCCGGCAAAGACGCGTCACGCTGGCCTCGCTGGTGTGACTCTCGCGCGCCAGTTCCGTGATCGTCAGGTAGAGCACTCGGGCGGGATCGCTGAGGACAAACTCGCCGAGTTTTTGTTGTGTTGGGCTGTACCCGGAAGCCTCCTGGCGGAGCTTCAGCAGCAGATTTTCATGGTCCGACATGCCAGGTCCTTAATGCGTTTCTCTGTGACTAGTGTGACGGAAAGCGGGGGAAAGATGCCAGTCATTTTGAAAAAGTATGATCGGTCTCCTGGTTTTTGATGATAATTTTCACTATTAAATATTTATATGGTAAAAATTTTCATCAATAAATGAGGGGATGAAAAAATGATGCAAATGTTCAGTGGAGCCTCTTCGGGGGGATGGTTTGAAAAAGCGCAGCGCTTCGGCAAATCGTTTATGTTGCCCATCGCCGTGTTGCCTGCGGCGGGTCTGCTGCTTGGGATAGGCGGCGCGTTGTCGAATCCCAATACGCTAACGGCCTATCCGTTTTTAGATGTGGGCTGGCTGCAGGCGGTTTTCACCATCATGAGCAGTGCAGGTTCCATCGTATTTGCGAACCTCTCGGTGCTGTTTGCGGTTGGGGTGGCCGTTGGGCTGGCAAAAAGTGATAAAGGCACGGCAGGGCTGGCGGCGTTACTGGCGTTTCTGGTGATGAACGCCACCATCAACGCGCTGCTGATCCTCACCGGCAAACTGGCGCAGGAAAACCCGGGGGCCGTGGGGCAGGGGATGACGCTGGGGATTCAGACGCTGGAAACGGGTGTATTTGGCGGCGTAGTGATTGGTCTCGTGACCTGCGCGTTGCATCACCGGTTTAATAAAATTGCCCTTCCGCAGTTCCTGGGCTTCTTTGGCGGCTCGCGCTTTGTCCCGATTATCAGCTCGCTGGCGGCGATACTCGTCGGCGCGCTGATGACCGTGGTCTGGCCGCATTTCCAGAAACTGATCTTTGGTCTGGGCGGGCTGGTAGACGCCACCGGTTATCTGGGCACCCTGCTGTACGGCTTCATTTTACGCATGCTGGGCCCGTTCGGGTTGCACCACATCTTCTATCTTCCGTTCTGGACCACGGCCCTTGGCGGCAGCGAGATCGTCAATGGTCATCTGGTGGAGGGTACGCAGCGTATCTTCTTTGCCCAGCTGGCTGACCCGACGACGCGTCAGTTTTATGAAGGCACGTCGCGCTTCATGTCCGGGCGCTTTATTACGATGATGTTTGGCCTGCTCGGCGCGTGTCTGGCGATGTACCACACGGCAAAACCCGAGAACAAAAAGCGCGTTGCCGGGCTTCTGCTCTCTGCGGCGTTAACCTCTTTCCTGACGGGCATTACCGAGCCCATCGAGTTCTCCTTCCTGTTTATTGCGCCGGTGCTTTACGTCATCCATGCGCTGTTTGACGGGCTGGCGTTCATGCTTGCACACATGCTGCATATCACCATCGGGCAAACCTTCTCAGGCGGTTTTATCGACTTCGTGCTGTTCGGTATTTTGCAGGGGGAGGCCAAAACCAACTGGATGTTCGTTCCGCTGGTCGGCGTGCCGTGGTTCTTCCTTTACTACTTCACCTTCCGCTACCTGATTAACCGTTTTGATTTCGCCACGCCGGGCCGTGAAAAGACGGCGATGGTTGATGAAGTGAGTCTGCCGCAAAGCGAGCGTGCTGCGGCGGTGATCGCCGGATTAGGTGGAAAAGACAATCTGGACGAGGTGGACTGCTGCGCCACGCGCCTTCGCGTCACGGTCAAAGACGGCAGCAAGGTGGATGACGCGGCGCTGAAAGCGACCGGCGCGCGCGGCGTTATCGTGCGCGGTAACGGGGTTCAGGTCATTTATGGCCCGCACGTCACCATTATCAAAAACGAAGTGGAAGAGATTTTATCGTAATGAAAACTGTACTGGATAACCTGAAGGGAAAACTGGTCGTCTCCTGTCAGGCGCTGGAGAATGAACCGCTGCATAGCCCGTTTATTATGTCGCGGATGGCGCTGGCGGCGGCGCAGGGCGGGGCCGCTGCCATTCGTGCCAACAGCGTGGTGGATATCGAGGCCATTAAGCAGCAGGTCTCTTTGCCTGTCATCGGCATCATCAAACGGGATTACCCGGAAAGCGAAGTGTTTATCACCGCCACGATGAAAGAGGTGGATGAGCTCATGGCCGTCTCTCCGGAAATCATAGCCCTTGATGCCACGGCCAGGGAGCGTCCCGGTGGGGAATCCCTGGAAACGCTGGTCATGCGCATCCGCTCGCGCTACCCCTCGGTACTGCTGATGGCGGATATTTCCACCGTGGACGAAGCCGTGACGGCGCAGGCGCTGGGCTTTGACTGCGTCGGCACGACGCTTTACGGCTATACGGCGGAAACGGCAGGCCATTCGCTTCCGGAGAACGACTGCGCGTTCCTGAAGGCCGTGCTGGCGGCCGTGACGGTTCCCGTGGTTGCCGAAGGGAACGTGGATACGCCTGAGCGCGCGGCCCGGTGCCTGGCGCTGGGTGCGCACACGGTCGTCGTCGGCGGCGCGATCACCCGTCCACAGCAAATTACCGAACGGTTTATGGCGGCGATTAGCGCGCAAAGCACCGATGGAGCATGACCATCCGGCGGGGATCTGCGATACTTATCGTTTATCCCCTTAACTGAGATGACTATGCAGTACCCGATTAACGAGATGTTCCAGACCCTGCAAGGCGAGGGTTACTTTACCGGTGTTCCCGCTATCTTTATTCGTTTACAGGGATGCCCGGTTGGCTGTGCCTGGTGTGATACCAAACATACGTGGGATAAGCTCGCAGATCGGGAAGTGTCGCTGTTTAGCATTCTGGCGAAAACCAAAGAGAGCGATAAGTGGGGCGCGGGCAGTTCAGAAGATCTGCTGGCGATTATTGGTCGTCAGGGCTGGACGGCGCGCCATGTGGTGATCACCGGCGGTGAACCCTGTATCCACGATCTGACCCCGCTGACCGAGCTGCTCGAAAAGAACGGCTACAGCTGCCAGATTGAAACCAGCGGCACCCACGAAGTGCGCTGCTCTCACTCTACCTGGGTGACGGTTTCGCCAAAAGTGAATATGCGCGGCGGGTATGACGTGCTCTCTCAGGCGCTGGAACGCGCGGATGAGATTAAGCACCCGGTAGGGCGCGTGCGCGATATCGAAGCGCTGGACGAACTGCTGGCGACGCTGACGGATGAAAAGCAGCGGGTGATTGCCCTGCAGCCTATCAGCCAGAAAGAAGATGCGACGCGTCTGTGTATTGAAACCTGCATCGCGCGTAACTGGCGCCTGTCGATGCAGACGCACAAGTACCTGAATATAGCCTAAAAAAAAGCCCGGTTTTGCCGGGCTATTTTTTTACTCTCCGCGATACACGCAGCCTGCCGTGCAGGTCTCTTTGATCATCACCGCGCTCAGCAGTGGTACCATCGGCTTCATCTGATCCCAAATCCATTTTGCCAGCACTTCGCTGGTCGGGTTTTCAAGGCCCGGGATCTCATTCAGATAGTAGTGATCCAGACGGTCGTAGGTCGGTTTAAACGCGGCCTTCAGTTCGGCAAAATCCATGATCCAACCGGTATGCGGATCAACTTCACCGGTGATCTCAAGACGCACCATAAACGAATGCCCGTGCAGACGGCCACATTTATGCCCTTCAGGAACATGCGGAAGGTGGTGGGCGGCTTCGAAGGTGAAATCTTTAAACAGTGTGGTGGACATGATCGCTCTCAGTAATGCGGAAAAAACCGCCGCATAGTACCGGAAAGCACAATTTTTAGCATTAACTAAAACGGCTCTGAAGGCGCAGCCATGGCGGTAAGGTGCTTTTTTGGTTTTTTGCTATTTATTTTCAATGGTTTAGCTAACCTGTTTTATCGCTAAGAACGATAACTAAAACAGGTTAGTCCATTTGGTTATTTATTATTTCCATCCCTTCTTTAATTGTTATTATCCTCGCCGTTAACCTTATCTTCAGTTTGGATTTATTCGCTTAAAGTCCGCTTGGCTACTGGAACATAACGACGCATGACAACACAGGCCCCACCATCAAATTTGCTTCCCCTGAACCCGGAGCAACTGGCGCGCCTTCAGGCTGCCACCTCTGATTTTTCTCCCACTCAGCTTGCCTGGGTCTCCGGTTATTTCTGGGGAATGCTCAATCAGCAGCCTGGCGCTGTCGCGGGCGCACCGGCAACGGCTGTGGAAATTCCCGCTATTACGCTGATTTCCGCCTCGCAGACGGGCAATGCCCGCCGCGTGGCCGAGCGGCTTCGTGACGACCTGCTGGCCGCCAAACTGAACGTGAACCTGGTCAACGCCGGCGATTATAAATTTAAGCAAATCGCGTCAGAAAAGCTGCTGGTGGTGGTCGCCTCTACCCAGGGCGAAGGTGAACCCGCTGAAGAAGCGGTAGCGCTGCATAAGTTTCTGTTCTCGAAAAAAGCCCCAAAACTGGATGGCACGGCGTTTGCCGTGTTTGGTCTGGGCGATACCTCCTATGAATTCTTCTGTCAGTCCGGTAAAGACTTCGACAGTAAGCTGGCGGAGCTCGGCGCAGAGCGCCTGCTGGACCGCGTCGACGCGGATGTGGAATACCAGACTGCCGCCGCCGAATGGCGCGCGCGCATCGTTGAGGTGCTGAAAGCGCGCGTGCCGAAAGAGACGCCGGCGCAGGCCGCATTGACCTCAGCGGGCGTCGTCAACGATATCCATACCAGCCCTTACACGAAAGAAGCACCGCTGGCGGCAAGCCTGTCGGTGAACCAGAAAATCACTGGCCGCGACTCGGAAAAAGACGTGCGTCATATCGAAATCGATCTCGGTGACTCTGGCCTGCGTTATCAGCCTGGCGATGCGCTGGGCGTCTGGTATCAGAACGATCCGGCGCTGGTGAAAGAGCTGGTTGAGCTGCTGTGGCTGAAAGGCGATGAGCCTGTCACCGTTGACGGCAAAACCCAGTCGCTTTCTGATGCGCTGCAGTGGCATTTCGAACTGACGGTCAACACTCCGAACATCGTCGAAAATTACGCCACCTTAACGCGCAGTGAATCGCTGCTGCCGCTGGTGGGCGACAAAGCGAAACTGCAGCATTACGCCGCGACGACCCCGATTGTCGATATGGTGCGCTTCTCTCCGGCGCAGCTGGATGCCGATGCAGTGGTCGGGCTGCTGCGTCCATTGACCCCGCGCCTCTACTCCATCGCCTCTTCTCAGGCAGAGGTGGAGAGCGAAGTGCATATCACCGTGGGCGTGGTGCGTTATGACATCGAAGGCCGCGCCCGTGCGGGTGGGGCATCAAGTTTCCTGGCGGACCGCGTGGAAGAAGAGGGCGAAGTGCGCGTCTTTATCGAGCACAACGACAACTTCCGTCTGCCGGCAAACCCGGAAACCCCGGTGATCATGATTGGTCCAGGCACCGGTATTGCGCCGTTCCGCGCCTTTATGCAGCAACGTGCGGCGGACGACGCGCCAGGCAAAAACTGGCTGTTCTTCGGCAACCCACACTTTACCGAAGATTTCCTCTACCAGGTTGAGTGGCAGCGTTACGTCAAAGAGGGCGTGCTGACCCGCATCGATCTGGCCTGGTCCCGCGACCAGAAAGAAAAAGTCTACGTACAAGACAAACTGCGCGAACAGGGCGCAGAGCTGTGGCGCTGGATCAATGACGGTGCCCACATTTATGTCTGCGGCGACGCCAATCGCATGGCGAAAGACGTTGAGCAGGCACTGCTGGAAGTGATTGCCGAATTCGGCGGTATGGATGCCGAAACGGCGGATGAATTTTTAAGTGAGCTGCGCGTTGAGCGCCGTTATCAGCGAGATGTCTACTAATGAGCGAAAAACATCCAGGGCCACTGGTGGTCGAAGGTAAACTGACAGACGCCGAGCGCATGAAGCTGGAAAGCAACTACCTGCGCGGCACCATTGCTGAAGATTTGAATGACGGTCTCACCGGCGGTTTTAAAGGTGACAACTTCCTGCTAATCCGTTTCCACGGTATGTACCAGCAGGACGACCGCGATATTCGCGCTGAGCGTGCCGAACAGAAGCTGGAGCCGCGTCATGCGATGCTGCTGCGCTGCCGTCTGCCGGGTGGGGTCATCACCACCAAACAGTGGCAGGCGATTGATAAATTCGCTGGCGAAAACACGATCTACGGCAGCATCCGCCTGACCAACCGTCAGACCTTCCAGTTCCACGGTATTCTGAAGAAGAACGTGAAGCCGGTGCACCAGATGCTCCACTCCGTTGGGCTGGACGCACTGGCTACCGCCAACGACATGAACCGTAACGTGCTTTGCACGTCGAACCCGTACGAGTCTGAGCTGCATGCCGAAGCGTATGAGTGGGCGAAGAAGATCTCTGAGCATCTGCTGCCGCGCACCCGCGCCTATGCAGAGATTTGGCTCGATCAGGAGAAAGTCGCGACCACCGATGAAGAACCGATTCTCGGCCAGACCTATCTGCCGCGTAAGTTCAAAACCACGGTCGTGATCCCGCCGCAGAACGATATTGACCTGCACGCCAACGACATGAACTTCGTGGCGATTGCCGAAAACGGCAAGCTGGTCGGCTTTAACCTGCTGGTGGGCGGGGGCCTGTCCATTGAGCACGGTAACAAGAAAACCTACGCCCGCACCGCGAGCGAGTTTGGCTTCCTGCCGCTGGAGCACACGCTGGCGGTGGCGGAAGCCGTGGTCACGACCCAGCGCGACTGGGGTAACCGTACCGACCGTAAAAACGCGAAAACCAAATATACCCTCGAGCGCGTGGGGGTGGAGACGTTCAAAGCGGAAGTGGAGCGTCGCGCGGGGATCAAATTTGAGCCAGTCCGTCCTTACGAATTCACCGGTCGCGGCGATCGTATTGGCTGGGTGAAAGGTATCGACAATAAATGGCATCTGACGCTGTTTATCGAAAATGGTCGAATTCTGGATTATCCGGGCCGTCCGCTGAAAACCGGTCTGCTGGAAATTGCGAAGATCCACAAAGGCGAGTTCCGCATTACCGCTAACCAGAACCTGATCATTGCCGGCGTGCCGGAGAGCCAGAAGGCGAAGATCGAGACGCTGGCGCGCGATCATGGGTTGATGGATGCGGTCAAACCGCAGCGTGAAAACTCTATGGCCTGCGTGTCGTTCCCGACCTGTCCGCTGGCGATGGCCGAAGCGGAACGTTTCCTGCCGTCATTTACTGACAAAGTGGAAGCGATTCTGGAAAAACACGGCATTCCGGACGAGCATATTGTTATGCGAGTGACCGGCTGCCCGAACGGCTGCGGCCGCGCGATGCTGGCCGAGCTGGGGCTGGTGGGGAAAGCGCCGGGTCGCTATAACCTGCATCTGGGCGGTAACCGTATCGGCACACGTATTCCGCGTATGTTCCGCGAGAACATCACCGAGCCGGAAATCCTTGATTCCATCGATGAGCTTGTCGGGCGCTGGGCGAAAGAGCGCGAAGCGGGTGAAGGCTTCGGCGACTTTACGGTGCGTGCGGGCATCATTCGCCCGGTGCTCGATCCCGCAAGGGATTTCTGGGAGTAACCACGAGAGGTAATTATGTCCGTACTCGATCTAAACGCCCTTAACGAACTGCCAAAAGTCGAACGCATTCTGGCACTGGCAGAAACCAACGCCCAACTGGAAAAGCTCGACGCCGAAGGGCGCGTGGCCTGGGCGCTGGAAAACCTGCCGGGAGACTATGTGCTTTCGTCGAGCTTTGGTATTCAGGCGGCGGTGAGTTTGCATCTGGTGAATCAGATCCGTCCGGACATTCCGGTGATCCTCACCGACACCGGCTACCTGTTCCCGGAAACCTACCAGTTTATTGACGAGCTGACGGACAAGCTCAGGCTGAACCTGAAAATCTACCGCGCGACGGAAAGCGCGGCCTGGCAGGAAGCACGCTACGGCAAGCTGTGGGAGCAGGGCGTTGAGGGCATTGAGAAATACAATGAGATCAACAAAGTCGAGCCGATGAACCGGGCACTGAAAGAGCTTAACGCGCAGACGTGGTTTGCAGGGTTGCGCCGTGAGCAATCCGGCAGCCGTGCCACGCTGCCGGTGCTGGCAGTCCAGCGCGGAGTCTTTAAGGTGCTGCCGATTATCGACTGGGATAACCGGACGGTGTACCAGTACCTGCAAAAACACGGGCTGAAGTACCATCCGCTGTGGGACCAGGGCTACCTGTCAGTTGGAGACACCCACACCACGCGCAAATGGGAACCGGGAATGGCGGAAGAAGAGACGCGATTCTTTGGGCTGAAGCGCGAGTGCGGGTTGCACGAAGGGTAATTCCTTAACCGCCCTCTCCCTGTGGGAGAGGGTTGGGGTGAGGGCATCAGGCCGCGCTATACTTAAAAACCTCAGCCTTTCCCCGCCTTCGCCAGCTCCTTCACCAGCGGCAGCATCACTTTCACCACGTCCCGGCTGCGGTGTTCAATTCGCTGCGGCAGGGCGCTATCAATATGCTGCTGATTATCCAGCATCACGTTATGCCAGCTTGTCCCGTCCGGGAAGGCTTTCGATTTTCCCCGTTGCTGGTAGCCATCTTTTTTCCCCAGCGCCCAGTTGGTTGCTTCCACGTACAGGACCGGAATGCCCGCTTTATCGAACACTTCGCCGTCGTTGCAGCAGCCCGTTCCTCGCGGATAATTTGGATTGCCGCCCGGGTTGCTGGCGGCATACACCCCATGGCTGCGGGCAATGGCGAGCGCCCGGTCACGCGTCAGTTTACGCACGCTACCCGGTGTACTCTGCCCGCTGTTGAAATACAGTTTATCGCCGACAATCAGGTTATCGAGGTTAATTACCAGCAGCGTATTTTTCTTCTCTTCAGCGCTCATGCGTTTAAGGAGATTCTCAGCGCCGAGCTTACCCTCCTCTTCACCGCTGGTGGCAACGAAACGAATGCCATATTGCGTCGGAATGTTCTTCATTCGCTCGGCCAGTTCGAGCATCACGCCAAGACCCGCTGCGTTATCGTCCATGCCCTGCAGCGTCAGCCCGCCGAGGTTGTTATCGGTGTCGGCATCGCTGAGCGGTGCGTAAGTATCGAGATGCGCCATGATAATAATCTGTTCCGCCGCGCGACCTTCGTGAGCCGCAATAACCGTGCTGCCGGTCACGTTGTGCCAGTTTTGTGTTTTATTGCGCGAGGTATAGATATAGCGGCTGTGAAACGACCGGATATCGCTCTGGTAACCCATATCAGCAAATTGCTGGCGAATATAGTCAGCAGAGAGCATTTCCGCAGGTGAACCGGTCATGCGGCCAGGGAAAACGGTGGCAATATGCCGCGCCTGCTGAGTGGCGATTTCACCATAGGGTTGATTTTTTGCCTGAGCCGGAAGAATAAAGCAAACGCCTAGCGCCAGGGCAGCAACACAGTGGCGCGTTGCGGAAAACATAGTGAGTCCTTAAAAACAGAGCAAAATTTTAACTGGCCTAGTATGAAACTGTGATCGTCCAGACACAATTTGAATTGCTCTTAAATGCCCGAAAATTCGCGTGTTAAGCACTTTTTGATATTAACTTTTTCACATCGTTATTCCATTGAGTAACTACTCATTCCAATTCGTAATTTCATTCGGTCTAAGCCGCCCCCTATAGTCCCTCTATTCCTCGTTGTTAGTGAGTTGTTGCCTGTGGACTATCTGCCCTTATTTGCCGCGATTAAAGAGAAACCGGTGCTGGTTGTTGGCACGGGTGAAATTGCCGATCGCAAAATCGTGTTTTTGCAACGTGCGGGGGCGCAGGTGCGGGTAGTGGCAGAAGCGGATTTTGACGAATCACAAATCGACAGCGTAGTGCTGGTAATTGCGGCGACCGAAGATCGCGACCTGAACCGTCGTGTTTCCGACGCCGCTCAGGCCCGTTACCGTCTGGTGAACGTGGTGGACGACCAGCCGTTATGCTCGTTTATCTTCCCGTCGATCGTTGACCGTTCGCCGCTTCTGGTGGCGATCTCCTCCGGCGGTACTGCTCCGGTGCTGGCGCGCGTGCTGCGGGAAAAAATCGAAGCACTGCTGCCGACAAGCCTCGGGCGCATGGCGGAGACAGCCAGCTACTGGCGTAACCATCTGAAGACCCGGCTGACCAGCGTGGCGGAACGTCGTCGCTTCTGGGAGCGGGTGTTTCGCGGCCGCTTTGCCAGCCTGATGCAGGCCGGCAATGAGACGGCGGCGCAGAAAATTCTCGAAGACGAACTGGATAACCCTGGCAGTACGAACGGGGAGATCATTCTGGTGGGCGCGGGGCCGGGCGATGCCGGGCTTCTGACGCTGCGTGGCCTGCAGGTGCTGCAGGACGCGGACGTGGTGTTCTACGACCATCTGGTCACCGACGGCGTGCGCGAGCTGATCCGTCGCGACGCGGAGCAAATCTGCGTCGGCAAACGGGCAGGCGAGCACTCTGTGCCGCAGCACGACACCAATCAGATGCTGATTGCTGCCGCCAAAGCGGGCAAAACCGTGGTGCGTCTGAAAGGGGGCGATCCGTTTATCTTCGGACGCGGCGGAGAAGAGTTGCAGGCGGCAGCCGAAGCGGGCGTGCCGTTCCAGGTGGTGCCTGGCATTACGGCGGCATCAGCAGTAACGGCCTATGCCGGTATTCCGCTGACCCATCGCGATTATGCGCAGAGCGTCACGTTTGTGACCGGGCACTACAAGGCCGACAGCACGCCGTTTGACTGGTCGCATCTCGCCCAGAGCCGGCAAACGCTGGCGATATACATGGGCACGATGAAAGCCGCAGACATCAGCGAACAGCTGATTCAGCACGGTCGCGAGGCAGCGACGCCCGTTGCCGTGATTTCTCGCGGCACCCGCGTCGATCAGCATGTTGCTATCGGCACATTACTCGAACTTGCAGACCTGGCGAAAGATGCCCCGATGCCCGCCCTGATCGTGGTGGGGGAAGTGGTACAGCTGCACAGTACGCTCGCCTGGTTTCAACATACTACAGACTCAGAGGGGTTTGGTTCCTCTGTGGTGAATCTGGCTTAAGGAACGGTTATGGACCAAAAACGACTTACTCACCTGCGGCAGCTCGAAGCGGAAAGTATCCATATTATCCGCGAAGTGGCAGCCGAATTTTCTAACCCGGTGATGATGTACTCCATCGGTAAAGATTCCAGCGTCATGCTGCATCTGGCGCGTAAAGCGTTTTATCCGGGTACGCTGCCGTTTCCGCTGCTGCACGTCGATACCGGCTGGAAATTCCGCGAAATGTACGAATTCCGCGACCGTACCGCAAAAGCTTACGGCTGCGAGCTGCTGGTGCATAAAAACCCGGAAGGGGTGGCGATGGGCATTAACCCCTTCGTGCACGGCAGCGCCAAACACACGGATATCATGAAAACCGAAGGGCTGAAGCAGGCGCTGAACAAATACGGCTTTGATGCCGCCTTCGGCGGCGCGCGCCGTGACGAAGAGAAGTCCCGCGCTAAAGAGCGTATCTACTCTTTCCGCGACCGTTTCCACCGCTGGGATCCGAAAAACCAGCGCCCGGAGCTGTGGCACAACTACAACGGCCAGATCAACAAAGGCGAAAGCATCCGCGTTTTCCCGCTCTCCAACTGGACCGAGCTGGATATCTGGCAGTACATCTATCTGGAAAATATCGAGATCGTTCCGCTGTATCTGGCGGCTGAGCGTCCGGTGCTCGAGCGCGACGGCATGCTGATGATGATCGACGACGATCGCATCGACCTGCAGCCGGGCGAAGTCATCAAAAAACAGATGGTGCGTTTCCGTACCCTCGGCTGCTGGCCGCTGACCGGCGCGGTGGAATCCAACGCGCAGACGCTGCCGGAGATCATTGAAGAGATGCTGGTGTCGACCACCAGTGAGCGACAGGGGCGCGTGATTGACCGCGACCAGGCAGGCTCCATGGAGCTGAAGAAACGTCAGGGTTATTTCTAAGGAGCCGCCATGAACACCACTATTGCTCAACAAATTGCCAACGAAGGCGGCGTGGAAGCGTATCTGCACGCGCAACAACACAAAAGTCTGCTGCGTTTTCTGACCTGCGGCAGCGTGGATGACGGGAAAAGTACCCTGATTGGTCGCCTGTTGCACGATACACGCCAGATTTACGAAGATCAGCTCTCTTCTCTGCACAACGACAGCAAACGTCATGGTACCCAGGGTGAAAAACTCGACCTGGCGCTGCTGGTGGATGGTTTGCAGGCGGAGCGCGAGCAGGGCATCACCATTGACGTGGCCTATCGCTATTTCTCAACGGAGAAGCGCAAATTTATTATCGCCGACACCCCGGGGCACGAGCAGTATACCCGTAATATGGCGACCGGCGCGTCGACCTGCGACCTGGCGATCCTGCTGATCGACGCCCGTAAAGGCGTGCTGGATCAAACCCGTCGTCACAGCTTTATCTCCACGCTGTTGGGGATCAAACACCTGGTCGTGGCGGTCAACAAGATGGATCTGGTGAACTTCAGCGAAGAGAAATTTGAGGAGATCCGCCAGAGTTACCTGACCTTTGCCGAACAGCTGCCGGGTAATCTGGATATCCGTTTCGTGCCGCTTTCCGCGCTGGAAGGCGATAACGTCGCCTCCCAGAGTGCGAATATGCCGTGGTACAGCGGCCCGACGCTGCTGGAAGTGCTGGAGACCGTTGAAATTCAGCGCGTGGTTGATACCCAGCCGATGCGCTTCCCGGTGCAGTACGTTAACCGTCCAAATCTCGATTTCCGCGGCTTCTCCGGCACGATTGCCTCCGGCTCCGTGAAGGTGGGACAGCGTGTCAAAGTGCTGCCCTCCGGCGTAGAATCGGCAATCGCGCGCATCGTGACGTTCGACGGCGACCTCCAGGAAGCCGGGGCAGGGGAGGCGGTCACCCTGGTGCTGAAAGACGAGATTGATATCAGCCGGGGCGATCTGCTGGTCGACGCGCAGGAAACGCTGGCAGCAGTGCAGGGCGCGTCTGTGGATGTGGTCTGGATGGCGGAACAGCCGCTGACCGCAGGCCAGAGCTACGACATCAAAATTGCGGGCAAGAAAACGCGCGCCCGCGTGGACGGCATTCAGTTCCAGGTGGACATCAACAATCTCACCCAGCGTGACGTGAGCGAGCTGCCGCTGAACGGTATTGGCCTGGTGGATCTGACTTTCGATGAGCCGCTGGTGCTGGATCCGTATCAGCAGAACCCGGTAACGGGCGGCCTGATCTTTATCGACCGTCTGACTAACGTCACCGTTGGCGCGGGGATGGTTCGTGAGCCAAACGAGCAGGCGACCGTCGCCTCTGAATTCAGCGCCTTCGAACTGGAGCTGAACGCGCTGGTGCGTAAGCACTTCCCGCACTGGGGCGCCCGCGATCTGCTGGGAGGCAAATAATGGCCGCACATGATGAGAACGTCGTCTGGCATCCTCATCCGGTCACCGTCGCGCAGCGTGAGCAACTCCACGGACATCGTGGGGTTGTGCTGTGGTTTACCGGGCTGTCTGGCTCCGGTAAATCCACGGTAGCGGGCGCGCTGGAAGAGGCGCTGCATCAGAGGGGCGTGAGCACCTACCTGCTGGACGGGGATAATGTCCGTCATGGTCTGTGCAGCGATTTAGGCTTCAGCGACGACGACCGCAAAGAGAATATTCGCCGGGTGGGAGAAGTCGCCAGCCTGATGGCGGATGCCGGGCTGGTGGTGTTAACGGCGTTTATCTCGCCGCATCGTGCTGAGCGCCAGATGGTGCGTGAGCGCGTGGGGCAGGATCGCTTTATCGAAGTGTTTGTCGATACGCCGCTGGCAGTCTGCGAAGCTCGCGACCCGAAAGGGCTGTACAAAAAAGCGCGTGCCGGCGAACTGCGCAACTTCACCGGAATTGACGCGGTTTACGAAGCGCCTGAATCGCCTGAGATTCACCTGGAAGGTCAACAATTGGTAACAAATTTAGTAAGCCAATTATTAGACCTGCTCAGACGGGACGATATTATCAGATCCTGAGTCGGTATCGTTCGGGAGCTGTCTTTCCGAACGATGAGTCACGGTCACAGGATTAGCTATGCGCAACAGTGAAAACTACATTATCACCACCGGGTCGGAGCCGCTCGCGACCGACGACGAAACGACCTGGTCATTTCCCGGGGCCATTATTGGCTTCGTCTCCTGGTTGCTGGCGCTTGGCATCCCGTTTCTTATGTATGGCGGCAATACGCTGTTCTTCTTCCTCTACACCTGGCCTTTCTTCCTGGCGCTGATGCCCGTCGCGGTTGTCGTCGGCATTGCGTTGCACTCCCTGTTCAATGGCAGGCTCCTGTATAGTGCCGTGTTCACTATCGCCGCCGTAGTCATCATATTTGGGCTGCTATTTTTATGGCTGATGGGTTAACTTGCGGCATAATTAAAACCCCAGAGTAGAGTCCAGCGGAAAGTTATGGGATGATGAAGCCGTTTTTTCAGGGGGCAGGATGGGTAAACTAACGCTGCTGTTGCTGGCTTTGCTGATTTGGCTGCAATACTCGTTGTGGTTCGGTAAGAACGGACTGCACGACTACAGCCGGGTGAGCGATGACGTCGCGGCTCAGCAGGCAACAAACGCCAAACTTAAGGCGCGTAACGATCAACTCTTTGCTGAAATTGATGACCTCAATGGCGGGCAGGAGGCGATTGAGGAACGCGCACGCAATGAACTCAGTATGACTAAGCCGGGCGAAACCTTTTATCGTCTGGTTCCGGATGCGTCTAAACGCAATCAGGGCTCAGCACAAAATAATCGATAATCAGGCCCAGGATTACGACATGGCAGCAACTTTTTCGGACGTCTGTGCCGTGGTGCCGGCCGCAGGTTTTGGCCGGCGCATGCAAACAGAGTGTCCCAAGCAGTACCTTTCAATTGGTGATAAAACGATCCTCGAGCATGCCGTGGCGGCGCTACTGGCGCACCCTCGGGTGACGCGAGCGATCATTGTCATCAGCCCCGGCGATGCGCGTTTTGCGCAGCTACCGCTGGCAAACCATCCACAGATTACCGTTGTTGACGGCGGCGCCGAGCGCGCCGATTCCGTGCTGGCGGGCATTCAGGCTGCCGGAGACGCGCCGTGGGTGCTGGTGCACGACGCCGCACGTCCGTGTCTGCATCAGGACGATCTGGCGCGCCTGCTGGCGCTGAGTGAAACCAGTAAAGTGGGGGGCATCCTGGCCGCTCCGGTGCGTGACACCATGAAGCGCGCCGAGCCTGGCAAGCAGGCTATCGCCCACACCGTTGAGCGCGTCGATCTCTGGCACGCGCTGACGCCACAATTTTTCCCCCGCGAATTACTCCACGACTGCTTAACGCGTGCGCTTAAAGAAGGGGCGACCATCACGGACGAAGCCTCCGCGCTGGAGTATTGCGGTTTTCACCCCGAACTGGTTGAAGGACGCACTGATAATATAAAAGTGACGCGCCCGGAAGATTTACAGCTCGCGGAATTTTATCTTACCCGTTCGACCCATCAGGAGAAGGCATAATGCGAATTGGACACGGTTTTGATGTACACGCCTTTGGCGGAGAAGGCCCAATTATCATTGGCGGCGTACGTATTCCTTACGAAAAAGGTCTTCTGGCGCATTCTGATGGCGACGTGGCGTTGCATGCGCTGACCGACGCCCTGCTGGGCGCTGCTGCGCTGGGGGATATCGGTAAGCTGTTCCCGGACACCGATCCGGCGTTTAAAGGGGCAGACAGCCGCGAACTGCTGCGCGAAGCCTGGCGCCGTATTCAGGCCAAAGGCTATACGCTGGGCAACGTCGACGTGACGATCATCGCTCAGGCGCCGAAAATGCTGCCGCATATACCGCAGATGCGCGTGTTTATTGCTGAGGATCTGGGCTGTCACATGGACGACGTGAACGTCAAAGCCACCACCACCGAGAAGCTGGGCTTTACCGGTCGCGGCGAGGGCATTGCCTGTGAAGCGGTGGCGCTGCTGGTGAAGGCCGCCAAATGACGGACTTCGATAACCTGACTTATCTGCACGGTAAACCGCAGGGTTCTGGCATGCTGAAGGCCAGCCCTGAAGATTTCGTGGTGGTTGAGGATTTGGGGTTTGAGCCGGACGGTGAAGGCGAACATATCCTGGTACGAATTCTTAAAAACGGCTGCAATACCCGGTTTGTGGCCGATGCGCTGGCAAAATTCCTCAAAATTCATGCCCGCGAGGTGAGCTTCGCCGGACAGAAAGATAAACACGCCGTCACCGAACAGTGGCTGTGCGCGCGCGTTCCCGGCAATACGATGCCTGATTTAAGCCAGTTTCAGCTGGAAGGCTGTAAAGTGCTGGAATACGCCCGTCACAAGCGCAAACTGCGCCTGGGGGCGTTGAAAGGCAATGCGTTTACGCTGGTATTGCGTGAAGTGTCTGACCGTTCAGACGTTGAAAAACGCCTCAACGCCATCAATGAACGCGGCGTACCGAACTACTTTGGCGCCCAGCGCTTTGGCATTGGCGGCAGTAACCTGCAGGGCGCGTTGCGCTGGGCACAAAGCGATGCGCCGGTGCGCGACAGGAATAAGCGCAGTTTTTGGTTGTCGGCGGCCCGCAGTGCGTTGTTTAATCAGATTGTGAGCGAAAGGCTGAAAAAACCGGACGCGAATCAAGTTGTTGTTGGCGATGCGCTACAATTAACGGGACGCGGAAGCTGGTTTGTGGCAACGGCCGACGAAATGGCCGATGTGCAGTCGCGCGTGGACGCGAAATCGCTGATGATTACCGCCGCGTTACCCGGCTCCGGTGAGTGGGGGACGCAGGGCGACGCGCTGAGCGCTGAGCAGACGGCTGTCGCCGATGCGCAGGCATTACAATCTTTGCTGGTGCGGGAAAAAGTCGAAGCAGCACGCCGCGCGATGCTGCTCTACCCGCAGCAGCTAAGCTGGAACTGGTGGGATGACGTCACCGTCGAGTTACGCTTCTGGCTGCCGGCCGGTAGCTTTGCCACCAGCGTTGTCAGGGAACTTATCAACACCTCGGGTGATTATGCGAATATTGCTGAGTAACGATGACGGGATCCACGCGCCAGGCATTCAGACCCTGGCGAAGCACCTCCGTGAATTTGCGGATGTGCAGGTTGTGGCGCCCGATCGTAACCGCAGTGGAGCCTCTAACTCACTGACCCTGGAGTCGTCGCTTCGCACCTTTACCTTTGAAAATGGCGATATTGCCGTTCAGATGGGCACACCGACCGACTGCGTCTTTCTGGGCGTGAATGCCCTGATGCGACCGCGTCCGGATATTGTTGTCTCCGGTATTAATGCCGGGCCGAACCTCGGCGACGACGTGATTTACTCTGGTACCGTGGCGGCCGCAATGGAAGGTCGTCATCTGGGGTTCCCGGCGCTGGCGGTTTCGTTAAACGGCCACACGCACTACGACACCGCCGCCGCGGTGACCTGCTCGATCCTGCGGGCGCTCGGCCGCGAGCCGCTGCGTACCGGGCGTATTCTGAACATCAACGTGCCGGATCTCCCGCTGGATGAAATTAAAGGCATTCGCGTCACACGGTGCGGCAGCCGTCATCCGGCCGATCAGGTTATCCCGCAGCAGGATCCTCGCGGCAACACGCTTTACTGGATTGGCCCTCCTGGCGATAAGTGCGATGCGGGTCCGGATACCGACTTTGCCGCCGTGGATGAAGGCTATGTTTCCGTTACGCCACTGCACGTAGATTTAACGGCGTATAGTGCGCAAGATGTGGTGTCGGGCTGGCTGGATCGCGCAGGAGTGAACGCGCAATGGTAAGCAAACGTGTACAAACTCTTCTGGAACAACTTCGCGCACAGGGGATCCGCGACGAGCATGTGCTTGAAGCGCTTGCCCAGGTTCCGCGTGAGAAATTTGTAGACGAGGCGTTTGAACACAAAGCGTGGGAAAACGTGGCGCTGCCTATTGGGCAAGGCCAGACGATTTCGCAGCCTTACATGGTGGCGCGCATGACGGAGCTGCTTGAGCTCACGCCCAATTCGCGCGTGCTGGAGATTGGCACCGGCTCGGGTTATCAGACCGCGATCCTGGCGCATCTGGTGCACCATGTCTGCTCCGTTGAGCGGATTAAAGGTTTACAGTGGCAGGCGCGTCGTCGCCTGAAACAACTTGATTTACACAATGTTTCGACACGACACGGTGATGGATGGCAGGGTTGGCAGGCTCGCGCCCCGTTCGACGCCATCATCGTGACGGCAGCCCCGCCTGAAATTCCTGCAGCCCTGTTGTCGCAGCTGGATGAGGGGGGCATTCTTGTTCTGCCCGTCGGCGATGAGCAGCAGCTCCTGAAGCGCGTTCGTCGACGTGGCGGCGAGTTTATTATCGACACCGTGGAAGCCGTGCGCTTTGTGCCTCTGGTAAAGGGGGAGTTGGCCTGAGACTCGGATTTATCCAGGGTTATTAAGGCAAATTCAGCGTATGGTGTGGCGCGAAAGATTCGTGCCATCACGGTAAATTTTAAGTCACTGGTAGTTAACACATTCCTGGGGGATAAATGAGCGCGGGAAGCCCTAAATTCACCATCAGCCGTGTTGCGGCATTATCACTGGTTTCGCTCTGGCTGGCTGGCTGTACAAGTTCTAACAATGCACCTGCGCCCGTCAGTTCCGTCGGCGGAAACAGCGGCTCCGGTAACACGTCCAGCGGAATGTTGATCACGCCGCCACCTAAAATGGGGACGGCTGCGCAGCAGCAAACACCACAAATTCAGCCTGTGCAACATCCTGTTACACAGCCAATGCAGGTTCAGCCAGTTGAACAGCCTGTTCAGACCCAAAATGGCCGCATAGTGTATAACCGTCAGTATGGGAACATTCCGAAAGGCAGCTATACCGGCGGCAGCACCTATACCGTGAAACGCGGCGATACGCTGTTCTATATTGCCTGGATCACCGGGAACGATTTCCGTGACCTCGCACAGCGTAACAACGTCCAGGCCCCGTATGGTCTGGAGGTTGGGCAAACGCTCCAGGTGGGCAACGCAACGGGTACGCCACTGACGCCTGGCAACACGGTTTCAGCGGCCGATGTGACCGCACAAAATAACAGCGTTAAGCCTGCACAAAAATCCACCACGGTGGTTGCTTCACAACCTGTAATTACGTATTCTGAGGATTCAGGTGATCAGACTGCTAACAAAATGTTGCCGAATAATAAAGGGACTGCGACTACTGTCACAGCACCGGTTACGGCACCTGTGGTTAGCTCTACTGAACCGACTGCAAGCAGTCAGAATGCCAGTTCGTCAATCACTACCTGGCGCTGGCCAACTGACGGCAAGATTATCGAAAACTTCGCCACTTCTGAGGGTGGGAACAAAGGGATCGATATCGCAGGCAGTAAAGGACAGGCTATCATCGCGACCGCAGACGGACGCGTTGTGTATGCCGGTAATGCTCTGCGCGGTTACGGTAATCTTATCATCATCAAACACAATGATGATTACCTGAGTGCCTACGCCCATAACGACACAATGCTGGTCCGGGAACAACAAGAAGTTAAGGCGGGGCAAAAAATCGCTACCATGGGTAGCACCGGAACCAGTTCTACACGCTTGCATTTTGAAATTCGTTACAAGGGGAAATCCGTAAACCCGCTGCAGTATTTGCCGCAGCGATAATTTGACGGGGCATGCCAGCCAGGGTGTCTCGTTCAGGGATCACGGGTAGGAGCCACCTTATGAGTCAGAATACGCTGAAAGTTCATGATTTAAATGAAGATGCGGAATTTGATGAGAACGGAGTAGAGGCTTTTGACGAAAAAGCCTTAGTAGAAGAGGAACCCAGTGATAACGATTTGGCTGAAGAAGAGCTGTTATCGCAGGGCGCCACACAGCGTGTACTGGACGCGACTCAGCTTTACCTTGGGGAGATTGGTTACTCCCCACTGCTAACGGCCGAAGAAGAAGTCTATTTCGCACGTCGTGCTTTGCGTGGTGATGTTGCCTCGCGTCGTCGCATGATCGAAAGTAACCTGCGACTGGTCGTGAAAATTGCCCGCCGTTACGGCAATCGTGGTCTGGCTCTGCTGGATCTGATTGAAGAGGGCAACTTAGGTCTCATCCGCGCAGTTGAGAAGTTTGACCCGGAACGCGGGTTCCGTTTCTCAACCTACGCGACCTGGTGGATTCGTCAGACCATCGAACGGGCTATTATGAACCAGACCCGTACGATCCGCCTGCCGATCCACATCGTCAAAGAGTTGAACGTGTATCTGCGTACCGCGCGCGAGTTGTCCCATAAACTGGACCACGAGCCAAGCGCAGAAGAAATTGCCGAACAACTCGATAAACCGGTTGATGACGTAAGCCGTATGCTGCGTCTCAACGAGCGCATTACCTCCGTTGACACCCCGTTGGGTGGCGACTCCGAAAAAGCGCTGCTGGACATCCTGGCCGATGAAAAAGACAACGGTCCGGAAGACACCACGCAGGACGATGACATGAAACAGAGCATCGTCAAATGGCTGTTCGAACTGAACGCCAAACAGCGTGAAGTGCTGGCACGTCGTTTCGGTTTACTGGGGTATGAAGCTGCGACACTGGAAGATGTTGGCCGCGAAATTGGTCTGACTCGTGAACGTGTTCGTCAGATTCAGGTTGAAGGTCTGCGCCGCCTGCGTGAAATCCTGCAGGGGCAAGGTCTGAATATCGAAGCGCTGTTCCGCGAATAAGCAACCTTTCGTCAAAAAAGGCCCGTCGTGAGACGGGCCTTTTTCTTTTGTGCTATGGCTGCGCCGTTTCGTGCAGCAGACGCCATGTGATCCTGCCATCTTCCTGATTCAGCACTGCGGTTGACCAGCGCACGTTGATAGGGTGATCCGGGCGGGTTTGCGTCTCCCGATAGTGAAGCACCGCGCCATCATCCCAGCTCTGTCGCGTCGATAATTCGTCAATGACGATCTTAAGCCCAGGACGACTTCCGCGCTGGTTATCCAGAAAACGAACAAGCCCGTTGTAGTCTATATGGACCCCACCGGGTGGGATCATCAGAAAATCAGACCGAAAACGGGCGAGCAGGGTGTCGGAATCGCCTTCGCCTTTGCCTAGCCAGTTTTCAAGTGCAATGTGGAGCTCGATAATCTCGTGTTCGAAAGGCGTCATGAATTCTCCTGTCGCAGCTGGGTGAGCACCTGCGTATTGTTAAGACGAAAAACGTACAGTACAGGCAGTAAGGTCATGCCTGCGGCAAAAATAAACATCCCGTGCCACGCGGCGAGCGGGGGTAGCCAGGCCTGCGCAAGGTTCAGGACCTGCGCCAGCAGCAGGGTACCCACAAAAAAGCTCAACTGACGATTAAGATTCCACAGCGCACTGGCATCCGGCATATCTTCCCGGCGCGTTGTCAGAAAAGCGCTGCTTTGAGCCGTGCTGCTGCAAAGACTTTCCCCTGCACCCATCAACACAAATGCAAGGGTGGGTAACAGCGCTGTGCTGGCCGGACCGACGCTCAGTAAAAGCAGAACGCCCAGCGCCTGGAGCAGACAGCCTGTGACGACAAGGGGACGAGGACCAATACGGTTAAAATAGCGTCCCGTTGCCGTGATAGCGACAAACGATGCCACAGACCACGGCAGCATCAGCATTCCCGTTGCGCCGGGTGTCATATTGGCCTCGCTCTGAAGGTAATACATACCCGTGACGTTCACTCCAATAAATATGCCTGGTACACAGACATAGACCAGCATGGAAAAACGCAAAAGCGGGTCCGCAAGTAAAGGCAGGTTTAGCAGCCGGCTTGCTTTCATCGCGGGCTGTTCGTGTTTAAGCCACAAACAGCCCAGAACAAAGGTCACGATGGCAACCGGGAGCGTGGCGAAAAATATCCATCGCCAGCTTAGCGTTTGCACCAGCACGCCTCCGAGAGCAGGGGAGCAGGCGGGGGCAAGCAGTGCGACCAGCATAACCGCTGAGGAGAGTCTGGCTCGCTCGTGAGGCTTAAACTGTTGCCAGGTCAACGCCTGTCCAACGGGAATCAATAAGCCTCCTCCCACCCCCTGCAACACTCGCCAGGCAATCAGGCTTTCCAGCGTGGCAGACAAGCCTGCCGCAGCAGAGGCAGCGCTGAACAGAAAAAGCGAGAGCAGGATGACGCGCTTCGGTCCGATTCGGCGCGTGAGCACGCTGCTAAACGGGATCACCAGCGTCAGACCAGCAATGTACCCGTTACTGACCCAGGCAAGTGCTGAAGGCGTGGCGTGAAAGGCGTGAGCCATTGCCGGAAAAGCAACGCTGGCAATAAACATGTTAATCAAATCAAGAAAAAAGCCCAGCAGATAGACAACGGCGACTTTGCTGCGATAGGTCATGGTGGTTCCTCCCGTGAGGAGGCGTATCGTATCGACGCGCCAGGCACGGATAAACCAGACAAAGCGCGATATACTGTCAAAAATATTTTGACGGTAAAAGGCGTAATGATGATTAACTTACAGCGGACGCAGATGTTTGTTGCGGTGGCAGATACCGGCAGTTTCACTGCGGCAGCTGAGGCGATGGGGCTGACAAAAGCCGTGGTCAGCTTCAATATTCGTCAGCTCGAAGCCGAACTGGGCGTTACCCTGTTGCTGCGATCCACCCGCCGCCTGACGTTAACCGACGCGGGTACTCTTTTTCATCAACGCAGCGTCGCGCTTCTGAAGGATGCAGAACAGTTGCAGGATGATGTCCGCGCGAATCATGCCGGGCTCACCGGGGAGTTGCGGATCACGACCACGCCTGAGTATGGCTCACAGGTCGTGGTGCCGATGCTGGCAAGGTTCAGCCAGCAGCACCCGGATCTTCGCGTGCGTCATGTTTCGTCGTCACTGCATGCCGACCTTATCTCAGAGCGCTTTGATGTGGCTATCCGACTGGGAACGCTTACCGATTCACGCTATCACGCTGCATTGATCGCACACTTTTCGATCCTGCCCGTTGCGACACCCGAGTGGCTCGTTACTCATCCGATCGCATCGCTGGCGCAGCTTGCCCATGCGGACTGGATTATCCACGAGCGCTTAACCTCGCCGCTGCGCTGGCAGGTGAAAAATGCCGGTGGTTTGCCCGACACGCTGGAGATAAAAAAAGCGCCGCGTCTGTTTGCCGACAGTGCGCAGGCTCTTATGGCCTTTGCACTCGCCGGAGGTGGAGTGGCATTACTGCCGGAATGGCTGGTGCGCGATGCGCTGGATACGGGAAAACTGGTGCCGGTTTTACCGGAATATACCTTCGCGCGGCAGGGCATTTACGCGGTTTATCCGGATGCCCGGCACGTGCCGGCGAAAGTACGCACCTTTATTGATTTTATGCGTGCCAGCGTGAATTAATCGTGCATCATTTTCTTGATAAGCGCGGAGAACTGCTCCCGTTCGGCCTGACTCAGGCGCCCTAAAAATGCCTCATCTACTTCATTGCTTACCGGCTTGCTGCCTTCAAGCAGGGCTTCGCCTTCTGGTGTCAGGAAGACAAACCGGCGGCGCTTATCGGCGGGGTCATGCTCGCGTTTGACCAGCCCGCGCGCCTCCATGCGGCTCAGCATTTCCGCCAGGGTCGCTTTCGTGCTGACTGCCACTTCGGTCAATGCCACCTGTTCAATGCCCGGATGCTCGGCAACAGAGCGCATAACCGCATACTGCGGCTTGGTTAGCTCCGGTAAGGCATGTTGCCACTGCGCGGTATGCTGTTGAAAAAGCTGACGTAACAGGTGGAACGCCTCTTGTCTTAGTTCCATGAACACTCCGACGGAAAAAATCTCCCCCTATGATAGCCGCTAAAGCCCGGGATGATAACGCGGCATTTTTTAGCAATTAGTGTGATCGTATGCGAACGATCTTGTCAGAAAAACGATCCGGGAGTAGTTTACCTATAATGTTCGTACACGAACAAATTAATTGAGGTGATGAATGAGATTGATAGTGGGAATGACGGGGGCGACGGGGGCTCCGCTGGGCGTGGCGCTGCTGCAGGCGCTGCGGGAGATGCCTGAGGTGGAAACGCATCTGGTGATGTCGAAGTGGGCTAAAACCACCATCGAGCTGGAAACGCCTTACACCGCGCAGGACGTTGCTGCGCTGGCTGACGTTGTCCACAGCCCGGCTGACCAGGCCGCCACTATCTCCTCCGGGTCGTTTCGTACCGACGGCATGATCGTTATTCCCTGCAGCATGAAAACGCTGGCGGGGATCCGCGCAGGCTACGCCGAAGGGCTGGTGGGCCGTGCGGCGGATGTGGTGTTGAAAGAGGGGCGCAAGCTGGTGCTGGTTCCCCGCGAAACGCCGCTCAGCACCATCCATCTGGAGAACATGCTGGCGCTGTCCCGAATGGGCGTGGCGATGGTGCCGCCCATGCCTGCGTATTACAACCATCCGCAGACCGCCGATGACATCACCCAGCATATCGTGACCCGCGTGCTCGACCAGTTTGGTCTGGAGCATAAAAAGGCACGCCGCTGGAATGGGCTGCGGGAGGCGAAAGATTTTTCACAGGAGAATAAAAATGGCATTTGATGATTTGAGAAGCTTTCTGCAGGCACTCGATGAGCAAGGGCAACTGCTGAAAATTGAGGAAGAGGTGAATGCGGAGCCGGATCTGGCGGCGGCAGCCAACGCCACCGGTCGCATTGGCGACGGTGCGCCCGCTCTGTGGTTTGACAATATTCGCGGGTTTACCGATGCCCGCGTGGTGATGAACACCATCGGCTCCTGGCAGAACCACGCCATTTCGATGGGGCTGCCTGCGAATACCCCGGTAAAAAAACAGATCGACGAGTTTATCCGCCGCTGGGATAAATTCCCCATCGCACCGGAGCGCCGCGCCAATCCGGCCTGGGCTGAGAATACGGTGGACGGTGAAGACATC
Organism: Enterobacter cloacae complex sp. HYC080_NIDB; assembly: GCF_056673325.1. Lineage (NCBI taxonomy): Bacteria > Pseudomonadati > Pseudomonadota > Gammaproteobacteria > Enterobacterales > Enterobacteriaceae > Enterobacter > Enterobacter cloacae complex sp. HYC080_NIDB. Next base: position 990,140 of record NZ_CP114212.1, read on the forward strand.
AACCTGTTCGACATCCTGCCGCTGTTTCGCCTGAATGACGGAGACGGTGGTTTTTATCTCGACAAAGCGTGCGTTGTTTCGCGCGATCCGCTTGACCCGGATAACTTCGGCAAGCAGAACGTCGGCATTTATCGCATGGAGGTGAAAGGTAAGCGCAAGCTCGGCCTGCAGCCGGTGCCGATGCACGATATCGCCCTGCATCTGCATAAAGCGGAAGAGCGTGGGGAAGATCTGCCGATTGCAATTACTCTCGGCAACGATCCGATCATCACCCTGATGGGCGCGACGCCGCTGAAATACGATCAGTCAGAATATGAGATGGCGGGTGCCCTGCGCAAAAGCCCATACCCGATTGCCACCGCACCGTTGACCGGCTTCGATGTACCGTGGGGCTCTGAAGTGATCCTGGAAGGGGTGATTGAAGGTCGTAAACGTGAAATCGAAGGGCCGTTTGGAGAGTTTACCGGGCACTATTCCGGTGGCCGTAATATGACGGTGGTACGTATTGATAAAGTTTCTTATCGCACGAAACCGATTTTCGAATCGCTGTACCTCGGTATGCCGTGGACCGAAATTGACTATCTGATGGGCCCAGCCACCTGCGTGCCGTTATACCAGCAGCTGAAAGCCGAATTCCCGGAAGTGCAGGCGGTGAACGCGATGTACACCCACGGTTTGCTGGCGATTATCTCCACCAAAAAGCGTTACGGCGGTTTTGCCCGCGCGGTCGGTTTGCGTGCCATGACTACGCCGCATGGCCTGGGCTACGTGAAGATGGTGATTATGGTGGATGAAGATGTTGACCCGTTCAACCTCCCGCAGGTGATGTGGGCGCTGTCATCGAAGGTCAACCCGGCAGGCGATCTGGTTCAACTGCCGAACATGTCGGTGCTTGAACTCGACCCTGGCTCCAGCCCGGCGGGTATTACCGACAAACTGATTATTGATGCGACGACGCCTGTCGCCCCGGACACCCGAGGCCACTATAGCCAGCCGGTACAGGATCTGCCTGAGACCAAAGCCTGGGCTGAAAAACTGACCGCGATGCTGGCAGCACGTCAATAAGGAGGAAAAGATGATTTGTCCACGTTGTGCCGATGAACATATTGAAGTGATGGCGACATCACCCGTGAAGGGGGTCTGGACGGTTTATCAGTGCCAGCATTGTCTCTATACCTGGCGCGATACCGAGCCGCTGCGCCGCACCAGCCGTGAACATTATCCGGAAGCGTTTCGTATGACGCAGAAGGATATTGACGAGGCACCGCAGGTGCCGACGATCCCACCGCTGCTGTAAAAAAAGCCGGGTGGCGGCTTCGCCTTACCCGGCCTACAAAACCCGTAGGCCCGGTAAGCGCAGCGCCACCGGGCAATAAAGACCGCAGAGAACTAAACCAGACTCTTCAACCGATAAATCCACTCCAGCGCCTGACGCGGCGTCAGTGAATCCGGGTCGAGATTCTCCAGTGCTTCCACCGCAGGTGACGTCTCTTCCGCAGGCACCAGCAGCGACATCTGCGTGCCATCAATCTGCGTCGCCGCCGCATTCGGTGACAGGCTTTCCAGCTCACGCAGTTTCTGACGCGCGCGCTTAATTACCTCTTTCGGTACGCCAGCCAGCGCCGCGACGGCCAGGCCATAGCTCTTGCTCGCCGCACCGTCCTGCACCGTGTGCATGAAGGCGATGGTATCGCCGTGTTCCAGCGCATCAAGGTGGACGTTAGCCACCCCTTCCATCTTCTCCGGTAGCTGCGTCAGCTCGAAGTAATGGGTGGCGAACAGCGTCATGGCTTTGATTTTGTTCGCGAGGCTTTCAGCGCAGGCCCATGCCAACGACAGGCCATCGTAGGTTGATGTTCCGCGTCCGACTTCGTCCATCAGCACCAGACTGTATTCCGTCGCGTTGTGCAGAATGTTAGCCGTTTCGGTCATCTCCACCATAAAGGTTGAGCGACCGCTCGCCAGATCATCTGCCGCCCCGACGCGGGTAAAGATACGGTCGATAGGGCCAATCTCAACGTGTTGCGCCGGGACGTAGCTGCCGATATAGGCGAGCAGCGCAATCAAAGCGGTCTGGCGCATATAGGTACTTTTACCGCCCATGTTTGGCCCGGTAATGATCAGCATTCTTCGCTGCGGCGAGAGGTTCAGCGGGTTGGCGATGAACGGCTCATTCAGTACCTGCTCGACCACCGGGTGACGGCCTTCAGTGATGCGGATACCGGGCTTGTCGGTAAAGGTCGGACAGGTATAGTTCAGCGTTTCCGCGCGTTCAGCCAGGTTCACCAGCACATCCAGTTCCGCCAGCGCGCTGGCGCTAAGCTGCAGATCGGCCAGGTGTGGCATCAGCATGTCAAACAGCTCTTCATACAGCTGTTTTTCCAGCGCCAGTGCTTTACCTTTCGAGGTGAGCACTTTGTCTTCGTACTCTTTCAGCTCGGGAATAATGTAGCGCTCGGCGTTTTTCAACGTCTGACGACGGACGTAGTGAATTGGTGCCAGATGGCTCTGCCCGCGGCTGATCTGAATATAGTAACCGTGTACCGCGTTATACCCCACTTTCAGGGTGTCGAGCCCAAGACGCTCGCGCTCGCGGATTTCCAGTTTATCAAGATAATCCGTTGCACCGTCGGCCAGCGCACGCCATTCGTCCAGCTCCTCGTTGTAGCCAGGGGCAATGACGCCGCCGTCACGCACCAGAACCGGAGGCGCATCGATAATGGCGCGTTCCAGCAGTTCGCGAAGCTCGGTAAACTCGCCCATCGTTTCACGGAGTTTCTGAACCGGAGCGCTGTCAACGTCGCTCAACTGAGCACGCAGTTCCGGTAACTGCTGGAAAGCATGACGCATACGTGCGAGATCGCGTGGGCGCGCGGTGCGCAATGCCAGACGGGCAAGGATACGCTCGAGATCGCCCACCTGACGCAGAACGGGCTGCAGCTCGGTGTAACGATCCTGCAATGCGGCAATCGTCTGTTGACGGCAGACAAGCGTATTCGTATCGCGAATGGGCATATGCAGCCAGCGTTTCAGCATACGGCTCCCCATCGGCGTCACCGTGCTGTCGAGGACCGACGCGAGGGTATTTTCTATGCCACCCGCCAGGTTCTGCGTGATCTCCAGGTTGCGGCGCGTGGCGGCATCCATGATGATGCTGTCCTGCTGGCGCTCCATGGTGATAGAACGGATATGCGGCAGGGCGGTGCGTTGGGTGTCTTTCACGTATTGCAGCAGGCAACCTGCTGCACACAACCCGCGCGGCGCATTTTCAACGCCAAAACCGATCAAGTCGCGGGTGCCAAACTGCAGATTCAGCTGCTGGCGCGCGGTATCTATTTCGAATTCCCACAGCGGGCGACGGCGTAAACCTCGGCGACCTTCAATCAGCGCCATCTCGGCGAAATCTTCGGCATAGAGCAGCTCGGCCGGGTTGGTGCGCTGCAATTCGGCAGCCATCGTTTCACGGTCAGCGGGTTCACTCAGACGAAAACGCCCGGAGCTGATGTCCAGTGTGGCATAACCAAACCCTTTGCCGTCCTGCCACAGCGCCGCCAGCAGGTTATCCTGGCGCTCCTGAAGCAGGGCTTCATCACTGATGGTACCTGGCGTGACGATGCGCACGACTTTGCGTTCAACCGGCCCCTTCGACGTCGCCGGATCGCCAATCTGTTCGCAAATGGCGACGGATTCTCCCTGATTGACCAGTTTGGCCAGGTAGTTCTCTACCGCATGGTGCGGGATGCCTGCCATCGGGATGGGCTCACCTGCCGATGCGCCACGTTTGGTCAGCGAAATGTCGAGCAACTGCGATGCACGTTTGGCATCGTCATAAAACAGCTCGTAAAAATCGCCCATACGGTAAAACAGCAGGATTTCCGGATGCTGTGCTTTCAGCTTCAGATACTGCTGCATCATCGGCGTATGTGCGTCGAAATTGTCGATTGTGCTCATGGAGTTATGATGTCCATTTCTTTGAAAAGAAACCGTTTTGAGCGGCTCAGTGGCCGTTAGTTCCTGCTATTGTCGCATGAAAAAAAGCGATGTCGCAGAAAAATGTCGCGGCTTTACGAGGTGCCTTCCGGCATCAACTCGATGACAATTTTGCCATGTTCCACGCCCACCCTGACCTGGGCGTTGGTAGTAAAGCCCGCCTTTTCAAGCCAGTCCCCTTTTAAGCTCAACGCCGCATGTACGCTGTAACGCTTAGGTATCTTAGTTTTTCGATCCTCGTGACGTTTTCTGAAATATCCCACTTTTAAATGGCGGTAGGGTTTGCCAGTCGCGATCTCTTGCATAGAACCTCCAGACAATACGGACAACGGTCACTCCTGATGCCTGTATAAAATACCCGTGATTTTCAGGAGGTGTAGCATTAATGCTGGAATCAGGCTTCAGAAAACGGAATGCAACAACTGAAATTCAGGGTTTAAAAGAGTATTATTGATGCATCTTATTAATCGGTAAGTCGCTATGTCCGGTAAACGTATATCACGAGAAAAAGAGACTATCGCGAAAATGATCGCGTTGTTTGAAAAGCAGTGCCCGCAGGCGTCTCGGGAAGAGGGGCATTATCAGGCGCTGAACGCGTATGCCGATAAGCGCCTGGATAAGTGTGTTTTTGGTGAAGAAAAGCCTGCCTGTAAACAGTGTCCGGTACACTGCTACCAGCCCGCAAAGCGGGAAGAGATGAAGCAGATTATGCGCTGGGCGGGGCCACGCATGTTATGGCGTCATCCTGTCCTGACCGTTCGTCATCTGATTGACGATCGTCGTCCGGTGCCGGAATTACCGGAAAAGTATCGCCCGAAAAAGTGAGCCGTTCAGCTTCGCAGCGGGCGGCAAATTACCTGCAGGGCCAGGGCGCTGCACAACGGGAAGAGGGCCAGCAGCAGCCAGGGGTATATTGCCTGAGCCGAAGGCACCAGCGCGCGATCCAGCAGACTGCCAAACAACAAATTTCCCGCCAGTACCGCCATCCCTCCGGCGGTGGCGAGTGCGCCATAATGCGCCCCCAACGTTGATTCCTCGGCGAACCGCGGAATGAGATCTTTTGCCGAGGGGACCAGCAGCATTTGTCCCAGCGTCAGTAACGTGACAAATAAGACCGACGGCAGCAACCGCAACCAGCCCTCCGGCGGTTCAGTCGCTGCAAACATCGCTACGCTCGCAAAGGCCGTAGAAAGCAGCAAAAAGCCCACCGGCAGGATCCTCACCGCGCCCACGCGGCGGGCAAAGCGTGCCAGCGGCAGCTGTAAGGTAATGATCAGCACGGAGGCGAGCATAAAAAGCGGACCGAGATCTTTCTCGTTACCACCAGATCGCTGGATCTCCACCGGCAGCGCCAGATAAAGCTGGTTGTAGCTTAACAGCCATGAGCTATAGGCAATGATGAAGGCGACGAAGCGAGGCTGGCGGAAGGTTGTCCACCAGGGCTGTATTTTCAGCGTTTGCGAACGGCGGCCAGAAGCAGGAAGGCAGAAGTAGAGCACCACTAACGCAATAATAAAGACCCCTGCACCCGCCAGCGCCACCTGGCGGAAGCCAAGTCCCGTTAACAGGGCGCCAGCAACCGGGCCCAGTACCGCGCCGAGTTCCCCGCAGACTGCAAACAGTGCAAACCACTCCGCCCGGCTTCGTGTCCCTTTCGCCTCACTGTGCGTGCCCGCTTTGGCCAGCAATGCCTCAATCGAAGGGGAAAATAATGCGCCGCCGATGCCCGTCAGACATGCGCCCACAATAATCGGCGAGAGCGATTCCCCGAAGGCCAGCAGCAGATAACCTGAAACACGAACAATACAGCCGCTGAGGATAACCACTTTCGCGCCAAACCGGTCCGAGAGGGCACCACCAACGATAAACATCCCCTGCTGGGAGAAGGTGCGCAGGCCCAGAATCAGCCCGATCAGTCCGCCGGAGAGCAGCATGTCGTCGCGCAGGAATATCGCCAGGAAAGGAACGACGGCGTAAAAGCCAATGTTGAAAACAAACTGGCTACCCAGTAAGACGGGCGGCCAGAGCGTGGCGGCTGGGCGAAGGAGCATTGTGATTTACGCGCCCCTAAACGATAAAGTGGATGTGCTTTTTGCCATGGAACGGCGAGATCTCAATTTTGGTTTTGACCCGGAAAACATCCCACAGCAACGACTCGGATAAGATGTCCTGAGGTGTCCCCGTCGCCACAATTTGCCCCTTCTGCATCACAATCAGCGAGTCGCAGAACATCGAGGCGTGGTTGAGATCGTGGATAGCGACAATGCTGGTGACCGGTAATTCGCTGATCAACTGCATTAGCTGCATCTGATGATGAATGTCCAGGTGGTTGGTCGGTTCGTCCAGCAGGATTTCCGTTGGGGTCTGGGCCAGCGCGCGGGCAATGTGCACCCGCTGGCGCTCTCCGCCGGAGAGGCTCAGCCAGCCCTGGTCGCTTTTATCCAGCATATCCACGCGTTGCAGTGCCGCCGTGACGGTCTCGTCATCGTGCGTGCTCCAGTTGGAAAAAGCGGAGTGGTGCGGAATTCGTCCAAGTTTCACCACGTCGCGCACGCGCATGTTGGCGTCGGTCATCCCGTGCTGCTCAACGAACGCTACCCGGCGGGCAAGCTGCTTTTTGGCGATGCGGGAGATGTCCTGCCCGTCCAGCGTCACGCGGCCCGCATCCGGGCGACGCAGTCCCGCGAGGATACGCAAAAGAGACGATTTTCCGCAGCCGTTTGGGCCCAGCAGGCCGACGGTTTCCCCCCGGGAGACCTTCAGCGAGACGTCATTGACGATCGCCTTTTTGCCGACCTTCCAGGTAATATTTTCAGCGCAGATACTCATCACTTATTCCTTGAACGGTAAATAATCACGGCAAAGAAGGGAACGCCCACCAGTGCGGTCACTACGCCGACGGGCAGGCTTTGCGGCGCAATCAGCATGCGTGAGGCAATGTCTGCCAGCACCATCAGGATCGCCCCGGCCAGCGCGCTGGCAATGAGCAGCGTGCGATGCAAAGGTCCGAACAGGAAACGCATGACGTGCGGAACCACCAGCCCCACAAAGCCGATAGAGCCTGCCATACTGACGATGGTCGCGGTAATCAGTGCGGTCGTGATAAATAACGCCAGGCGTACCCAGGGAACGGCAATCCCCAGTGATGCGGCAGCGTCGTCACCGAACGTAAAGGCATCCAGCGCCCGGGAATAGTAGAGGCAAACGGCTAACCCCAGCAGGACCACCACCAGTACCAGCTGGAATTCCGGCCAGCGTACGCCGCTGAAGCTGCCCAGCAGCCAGAACATGACATCTCGCGCCTGCTGTGCGCTGGCTGACGTGCTGATGGTGTAGGCGGTAATGGCATTGAACAACTGCGAAGCCGCAACGCCTGCCAGAATAGTGCGTTCATTGCCGCCGCGTGCGCCGTTCGTCAGAAAAGCGACAAATGCAAAGGCGGCGAAGGCACCCGCGAAGGCCCCAGCTGAGAGCGAAACGGCTCCCGTTCCCACACCCAGCACCACGACGGAAACCGCCCCGGTTGAGGCCCCCGCAGACACGCCGAGAACATAGGGTTCCGCCAGCGCGTTCTTCAACAGACTTTGCAGGACGGCACCGCAGATGGCTAGCCCGGCGCCACAGCAGGCAGCAACCAGCGCACGGCTCAGACGAAAGTCCCAGATAACGCTCTCATAGATGCGGTTGAGCGGAACCTCGGTGAGCCCCATTTTATTGCTGATAGCATAAAACACGTTATCCAGCGGGATGGACAGTTCACCGACGCTGACGCCAAGGGCGATGACCAGAAACAACAGTACAATGGCAAGCAGAGCAGACGTGGTCAGGAACAGGCCCTGGCGGGCCTGAAGTACAGCGGCTGTCATCAGTTCAGCCCCAGTTTTCTGAGCTGTTCACCCACCTGTTCAGCACCGTAAATTGTACGAATCGTTGGGTTCATCGCCTGGCCGTCCATCACCACGATATGGCCTTTTTTGACGGCATCAAGCTGGCTGACGGCAGGATCGTTTTTCAGGAATTTGATTTTTTCTTCCGCGTTATCCAGCGCCCAGCGGTTACGGTCCAGACTGGAGACCACAATCACATCCGGATTAGCGGCAATAATGCTTTCCCAGCCCACGGTTGGCCATTCGGTTTCAGATGTAATGGCGTTGTGCCCGCCCAGCACGTTGGCAATAAATCCGGAGGCGCTGTTTTTACCGCCGACGTAAGCATCAGCCGAAGGAGAGGAGCTTGAGAACCAGAAAACAAAGGAGAGGTCCTTTTTGTTTTTACCAAACTCCTGGCGCAGGTCAGCCTCACGTTTTTTGAAATCGGCAATGACGGCCTGGCCGCGATCTTCCACGTTAAAGATTTTGGCAAAATCCTCAATCTCCTTATAGAGATAGGTCATGTCCCACAGCTTCTGGCGGCTGCCGTACATATCTCCTGTGGCTTTTTTGGTCGCGCACATGCCCGGTGAGACGTAGCTATTCACACCGATGGTCGCCAAATCTTCACGTTTTGCGACCTTACTCTCAGGCCCAAGTAACAGAGGAAGCTGGGCAGGTACAAAATCAGGATTTTGCGCAAGGATAGATTCAAGCGTAGGGATTTCTACCGTCAGGGTTTTGATTTTTGCGTTCTGTTCAGCCAGCTGTGGCAGCACTTTGGTCGGCCAGAAGGCGCTGGCCTTCACCTTATCCTGCAGGCCGAGCAGGAGCAAAATTTCGACGGTATTCTGACCCAGGGCCACGACGCGTTCCGGCGCTTTGGTGAAGGTCTCTTTATAACCACAGTTTTCAATGATCAGAGGATATGTGGTTGCCAGAGCAGAACTGACCGACGCAATCGCCAGGCCCAACGCGCAGATGACCTTTTTCATTAAACGCTACCCTTCATTAAAATTATTTTTTGATGCAAATGAAACTCATTATTAAGGCGGAATTTTATACAGAGGAAACGATTTTGTGTCAATGAGGGACAATTGCGCAGGGTGACAAAAGGCGGTGCCAGAATAACACCGCCAGATTGCGGACTTACAGCAGGTTCTCTTTATCAATCCCAAGGCGCTTCATGCGCGACAGCAGGGTCGTGCGTTTTAAGCCTAAACGCTGGGCAGCCCCTTTCGGGCCGGCAACCACGCCGTTCGTCTCTTTCAGCACGCGCATAATGAGCTGATATTCATCTTCTCCCTCTTTTGCGATCTCGGCTGCGGTCACGGTCGTTTCAGGCAGAGAAACCTCCGGCAGGGAGAGTTGCAGCACATTGCCACGCGTGAGCAGTACCGCACGCTCAATGACGTTTTCCAGTTCGCGGACGTTACCCGGCCACTCCATCGACGAGAGGGTGCGTAGCGTTTCGGCAGGAATACTGTCGATATTTCGCCCCATTCGGCGGGCGATCTTCGCGGTAAAGGCTTTTACCAGCAGGGGGATATCTTCCGGACGTTCGCGCAGCGGGGGCAGGCAGATCGGGAAGACGTTCAGGCGATAGTAGAGATCGCTTCTGAATTCGCGGTCGGCGACCATTTTTTTCAGGTCGCGGTTGGTGGCGGCAATCAGCCGCACGTCAGTCTGGATAAGCTTGTTGCTGCCAAGGCGTTCAAACTCCTGCTCCTGCAAGACGCGCAGCAGTTTAGGCTGCAACTCCAGCGGCATATCGCCCACTTCGTCGAGGAACAGCGAGCTTTTATCGGCCAGTTCAAAACGCCCCAGGCGCTGGCTGCTGGCCCCGGTAAATGCGCCGCGCTCGTGGCCGAAGAGGTCACTTTCCAGCAGGCCCGCAGGCATCGCCGCGCAGTTCATCTTCACCATCCGGCGGCTGTTGCGATTGCTCAGGTTGTGAATGGCTCTGGCAATCAGCTCTTTACCCGTGCCGGTTTCACCCAAAATCAGCACCGTGCTGTCGCTCTGCGCCACCATTTCCACCTGCTTGAGGACGCTGTACATCGCATCGCTGCGCCCGATGATTTCGCTAAACTCGCTGTCCACATTATTAAGCTGCTCGGTCAGGGCCAGGTTCTCGTCCACCAGCCGCTCTTTCAGGCGATGGATCTCCTGATAGGCGAGGGCGTTATCCAGCGCGATGGAGATACGCTCGGCAATCTGACGCAGCAGCTTCAGGTTGGCGGTGGTAAACACGGCTTCATCACACTGCGCCAGTTTCAGCACGCCAAGCATGGTGTTGCCGGACATCAGCGGTAGCAGGCACAGGGTCTGGATCTTATTGCCCCAGGTGTTAAACAGCATTCGCTCATACGGCGCCACCGGATCCTGTTCGCTCAGGTTAAGCAGGAGGATCTCTTTGCTTTTGAATACCCGTTCAGAAAGGGTGCCCGCTTCATCCACTTCACTTTGCTCATGCGCCGGGTTGGCTTCATCGAGATAGTGCGTGGAATAGATATTCAGCTTGCCCTTGCGATGCCCCCGCAGCGCAATACTGATAGCGTCGATTTTGAAATAGTGGTGGATCTCTTTTGAGACTTCGCTGACCAGCTCATCCATATCGAGACGTGACAGCACGGCGTTAGTGATTGCCACCAGGATGCGGAAGTTATCGCGCTCGCGGCTCAGCAGGTCGTAATCCACGTTATTGGTGACGCGACTTTGGATCTGCTCTGCCACCACGGCCACAATCTGGGTAAAGGTGTGCAGACGCTCGTACTCCGCTTCGCTCCAGGGCCGGTCGGTCGTGCGGATGAACTCGCAGCCGCCAAAGATATGGCCCTCCGCCGCCAGCGGCAGCATGCTGTAGTGGCCAAAAGGCTGATAGAGGTTGCTCCCGGCAAGCCGCGGCCACGCCATCCTGAACTCCTCAAAATTGCAGTGCAGGGCTTCCGGACGGGAGAGAATGCGGCGCACCGGACCATGCGCCAGATACGTTTCATCTTCGTATTCAAACGTTTTGCCATTATCACGCGTTGAGTAGTAGCTCGCGCGTTGCGTTCCGCTATGCCATAGCACAATTGCGGCGCTGTCTGCCAGGGCTGATTGCCTGACCAGTCGCGTCAAAGCATCGCTTAGCGCGCTGAGATCGGGCTGCTGTAAAAGTGTGCGCGTGATATCAAACAGGCCCTGCTGTCCAAGATCGCTCATCGGTGTATACGGCATTATTGCTTTCCAATTGAAACTGGCAGAAAAGAGACATTCAGTGCTGACCGCTTATGGCGCGGTTCTAGCAAATTCGGGGTAACGGTTCAGCGTGCGGCAGATCCAGTGTGCGCTTCACGCCGTAAAGCCCGGTCAGGCGCACCCCTTTGCGCTCAACCACTTCCCCAATGATGGCGGCATCTTTCCCTAATGGATGCGACCGCAGCCCGGCCAGGACAGATTCCGCCGCTGCGCGTTCAACGCCGATCACCAGCTTGCCTTCGTTCGCAAAGTTGAGGGGATCAAGCCCTAGCAGCTCGCACAGCCCGCGTACGGCGGGTTTGACAGGCAGACCACGCTCGGTCAGTTCAATCCCGCACCCGCAGCTTACGGCGAACTCGTGGACGACGGCATTCACGCCGCCACGGGTGGCGTCGCGCAGGGCTTTCACACCAGGAATGGCGCGCAGCGTCTGAATAAGCGGGGTAAGCACCGCACAGTCGCTACGCAGTTCGCCGTCCAGCCCTAACCCTTCGCGCAGATTAAGAATCGTCGCGCCATGGCATCCCAGCGTGCCGCTCACCAGCAGAACGTCGCCCACGCTAAGTTGCTGTGCGCCCCAGTGGATGTCGGCGGGGATCGCGCCCATCCCGGCGGTGTTAATAAACAGTTTGTCGGCGGCGCCGCGCTGAACCACTTTGGTATCGCCGGTGACGACAGCGATCCCCGCCTCGCGCGCCGTCTGTGCCATGCTGTTGACCACCGCCGTGAGCGTCTCCATCGGCAGCCCCTCTTCAAGGATAAACCCGCAGGAGAGGTAGCGTGGAATGGCGCCGCTGACGGCAACGTCGTTGGCCGTGCCGCAGATGGCGAGCTTGCCGATATCACCGCCCGGGAAAAACAGCGGGTCAATGACGTAGCTGTCGGTGGAGAACGCCAGCCTGTCGCCCTGGGCAGTGAGTGTCGAGAGCGCGATGCGCGCCTGGTCTTCCTGCTCGGCGAGCCAGGGGTTGTTAAAAGCCTCCATAAACAGCCGGTTAATCAACTGCTGCATCGCCTGCCCACCGCTTCCGTGCGCCATTTCCACCGTGTTCATGCTTCACACTCCTGGTTGCGATATTGATACCACGCGGCGCATGCCCCTTCGGAGGAGACCATCAGCGCGCCAAACGCGGTTTGCGGGTTACAGGTGTTGCCAAATAACGGGCATTGATGAGGTTTACACTTACCGGTGAGCACGTCGCCACAGCGAGAACGGGGATCGTCGCACACCTGCTGCGGCTGCGGGCGGAAATGTGTTTCTGCATCAAACGCGCGATAGGCTGGCGTGAGGCGCACGCCGGATTCGGCAATCAGCCCCAGACCGCGCCACTCGCTGTCTCCTTCAACGCTAAACACGTCGGCAATGGCCTGCTGGGCCCGTTCATTCCCCGCATCGGGCACCACGCGGCGGTACTGGTTTTCGACCGCACTCAGGGCCGCTATTTTCTGCTCAACCAGCATGGTCACACCTTGCAGTAGATCAAGTGGCTCGAAACCAGCGACCACTAACGGACGATTGTACTGTTCAGAGATGAAACCGTAGGCGTCTGTGCCAATCACCATGCTGACGTGTCCCGGCGCCAGAAAGGCGTCGATACCGTTATCCGGCTCCTCCAGCAGGCTGCGCAGCGTGGGAATGAGCGTGATGTGCTGACAGAAAAAGAAAAAATTAGTGACGTTGCGGGCTTTGGCCTGCTGCAGCGTAATGGCCGTCGCGGGCATAGTGGTTTCAAAACCCAGCCCAAAAAAGACGACGTTGCGCTCAGGGTTATCCCTCGCCAGCGTCAGGGCATCCATTGGCGAGTAGACGATCCGCACGTCCGCACCGCGCGCTTTCGCCTGCAGCAGCGAGCCATTTTTCCCCGGCACGCGCATCGCATCGCCAAAGGTACAGAAAATGACGTCAGGCTGGCTGGCAATTTCAATACAGCTGTCGATGCGGCCCATTGGCAACACGCAGACCGGGCAGCCGGGGCCGTGGATAAACTCGATGTTATCTGGCAGTAGCTGGTCGAGGCCAAATTTGAAGATGGCGTGCGTGTGTCCGCCGCACACCTCCATGATCCGCAGCGGCCTTTCTTTCGTGTTGTTCAGCAGCGCCGCCCGTGTTTTCAGGTGCCCGATAAGCTGCAGTACCTGTTCTGGCGCGCGGTATTCATCAACGTAACGCATGTGCTACCGCTCCTCGCCGTACAGCAGGGCGCCCACGTCAGGCTCCACGTCAAACATGTTTTGCAGCGCATCCAGCGTGTCGCGGGCTTCCGCTTCGTTAATCACGCTCATTGCAAAGCCCACATGGACCAGCACCCACTGGCCGAGACGTGACGCGCCGGTTTCATCGGTACTGCCCACCAGCGTCAGATCCACATCGCGCAATATACCGCAGACCTCCACCCTGGCCTGGTTACCGTCGATTGCCTGAATTTGTCCGGGTACGCCTATGCACATCGTTCGCACTCCAGCCAGTTTAGCCATGCGTCCATGCCGTCGCCGCGCGTGGCGGAGACCAGCACGATCGCAATCTCCGGATTCACTTCGCGGGCATACGCCAGGCATTTCTCCACGTCGAAATTCAGGTACGGCAGCAGGTCGACTTTGTTCAGTAACATCAGGGAGGCGGCGGCAAACATATGCGGGTACTTCAGCGGCTTGTCTTCCCCTTCGGTGACGGAGAGCACCGCGACTTTGTGGCGCTCGCCGAGGTCAAAGCTCGCCGGGCACACGAGGTTACCGACGTTTTCAATAAACAGGATGCCGTTATCTTCTAGTGGCAAACGCGGTGCGGCATCGGCAATCATCTGCGCATCCAGATGGCAGCCTTTGCCCGTGTTGACCTGAATCGCCGGGGTGCCGGTTTCACGAATGCGCGCGGCATCGTTTACGGTCTGCTGATCGCCCTCGATCACCGCGCAAGAGACGCGTTTGTTCAGGCGCTTGAGTGTTTCGGTTAACAGCGTGGTTTTGCCTGAACCCGGGCTGGAGACCAGGTTCAGCACCAGCTGTTTGCGGGCGGCAAAGCGCGCGCGATTGCGGGCCGCGAGCTGGTTATTTTTGTCCAGCACGTTGATCTCGACGTCCAGCATCTGCCGCTGGCTCATGCCCGGCGCATGAGTGCCCGCTTCGCCCTGGCCGTAGTGCAGGTCGCCCGCGTCGGAGCGTTGCGGCGCAAAGGTAATGCCGGTCAGAACTGCCGCAGGACGCGGGGCAGGGGAAAAGGGCGCGGAGCGAAACGCGGAGTGGGGGCGGTGTTCGTCCCCTTCTATATACAGGTTGCCTTCGGCGCAACCGCAGGTACTACACATACATTACTCCTTCTCGATTTCGAGGCGTTGGATCTGCATACCGTCATCCGCCACGATCCGCAGCCCGGTACGCTGGCACTGCGGACAGCGCTGAACCTTTGAGGAGAGCAGCGTGACGTACTGCTGACAGTGCTCGCACCAGCACTCCGCCTGCTGCTCGTCGATATGCAGCTCGCAGCCTTCCGCCAGCGTGCCGCGGCATACCAGCTCAAAACAGAAGGTCAGGGCGCTGGTCTCGACGCAGGAAAATGCCCCGATCTTCAGCCAGACGCCGGTGACGCGTTTCGCGTGGTTTTGCACTGCCTGCTGTTCGATAAGTTCAAGCGCTCGCTGGCAGAGGGTGATTTCGTGCATGACGCCTCCTCAATGAATTGCCCCGGTAATGCAATAACAGTGCCAGCCTGTATTTTGTCAGGGCGTGACGATGTCAATGCTGTCGAAATGACACGTCGACACCGCCGCGTTGACAGCAGTTTTGAAATTAAAGATCAATAAAATCAGTTGATTAAAAACTGGCACGGAATCTGCTTAACAGCCGCTATCTCCATTAACCGGATACCTTTTATGACTATTTGGGAAATCAGCGAAAAAGCGGATTACATCGCGCAGCGCCACCAGCAGCTACAGGAGCAGTGGCACCTCTACTGCAACTCTCTGGTTCAGGGGATCACCCTGTCAAAAGCGCGTCTGCATCATGCGATGAGTTGTGCGGCGCAAGGCGATATGCGCTTTGTCCTCTTCGGCCACTTCACGGTCTTTGTCACCCTGGCAGACAGCTTTAACAGCCACACCATTGAGTACTACGTCGAGAACAAAGAGGGTGAAAAACAGTGTATTGCGCAAGCGCAACTGATGGCTGACGGCATGGTCGATGGCTACGTCAGCAACCGCGATCGCCAGCAGGTGCTTGAACACTATCTGGAGAAAATCGCGCCGGTTTACAACGGGCTTTATCACGCAGTTGAACACGACTTACCGGTCGACCTGAAACAGCTGATCGCCGGAAACCCTTCCGCAAACGTTGCCTGAGAACCGAGTGTCGAAAAGTGTCGAGAAGACAGCTTTTCGTCGTCAAAAATGACCATCACCTGAGGATTGCCCGGTGAACCGTTTTGTAATTGCTGACTCGACGGTCTGTATTGGCTGTCGAACCTGTGAGGCGGCGTGTTCGGAAACCCACCGCCTGCACGGGCTGCAGTCCATGCCGCGCCTTCGCGTCATGCGTAATGAAAAAGAGTCTGCTCCGCAGCTCTGCCACCACTGTGAAGATGCCCCCTGCGCGGGTGTTTGTCCGGTGAATGCCATCACCCGCGTTGATGGCGCGGTCCAGCTGAACGAAAGCCTGTGCGTCAGCTGCAAGCTGTGCGGCATTGCCTGCCCGTTCGGCGCCATTGAATTTTCCGGCAGCCGTCCGCTGCACATTCCGGCCAATGCCAACTCCCCGAAAGCGCCGCCCGCGCCACCGGCTCCGGCTCGCGTAAGTACGCTACTGGACTGGGTTCCCGGCATCCGCGCCGTGGCGGTGAAGTGTGACCTGTGCAGCTTTGATGAACAGGGACCGGCCTGCGTGCGGACCTGTCCGACCAAGGCGCTCATTCTGGTTAACATCCGCGATATCGCCCGTACCAGCAAACGCAAGCGCGAGCTGACCATTAATACCGACGTCGGCGATCTTTCGCTTCTGCAGGCGCTTAACGAGGGGGCGAAATGAACGCGATAGACATGATTAACAGCGCCGTAGCGTACTTTGCGGCCGCCGCCGTGCTGGCGCTGCTCTTCTCTTTCCATAAAATCCTGAGCGGCTGGATAGCCGGTATCGGCGGGGCGCTCGGCAGCCTGATGACGCTCGCGGCAGGCGGTGTCGTTTTGCTGGGGGGGCAATCCACAGAGGCCGTGATGCCGCTGATTCGTCACAGCGTTGAGATTACGCCGCTGAATGCCATCTGGCTGGTGACGTTCGGTCTGTGCGGGCTGTTTGTCAGCCTGTTCAATATCGACTGGCACCGCCACCAGCACACCAGAGCTAATGGTCTGCTGGTAAACCTGCTCATGGCGACGGCGGTCTGCACCGTTATCGCCAGCAATCTTGGTGCGCTGGTGGTGATGGCCGAAATTATGGCCCTGTGCGGCGTGTTCCTGACGGGCTGTAGCGCCTCCGGCAAGCTATGGTTTGCTCTCGGTCGCCTCGGCACGCTGCTGCTGGCGCTGGCCAGCTGGCTGGTGTGGCAACGCTTTGGCACGCTGGATTTCTCTGCGCTCAACGGCCATCCGCTGGGGAATGACGTCTGGCTGCTGGGCGTTGTGGGCTTTGGCCTGCTCGCCGGGATCATCCCGCTGCATGGCTGGGTGCCGCAGGCGCATGCCAATGCCTCCGCGCCCGCCGCCGCGCTGTTCTCTGTGGTGGTGATGAAAGTGGGTTTGTTCGGGATTTTGGTACTCACGCTGACCAGCGGGCAACCGCCGCTGTGGTGGGGTGTCGTGCTGCTGCTGGCCGGGATGATCACCGCGTTCGTGGGTGGCCTGTACGCGCTGATGGAGCACAACATCCAGCGTTTGCTGGCGTACCACACGCTCGAAAATATCGGCATTATCCTGCTCGGTCTTGGCGCGGGCGTCACCGGTCTGGCGCTGAATCAGCCCGCCTTGATTGCCGCCGGGTTTATCGGTGGTCTGTATCACCTCGTCAACCACAGCCTGTTTAAAAGCACCCTGTTCCTCGGCGCGGGCAGCGTCTGGTTCCGCACCGGTCATCGGGATATCGAAAAGCTCGGCGGCATTGGCAAAAAGATGCCGGTGATTTCCCTGGCGATGCTGGTGGGGCTGATGGCGATGGCCGCGCTGCCGCCACTGAACGGTTTTGCCGGCGAGTGGGTGATCTACCAGTCTTTCTTCGCGCTCGGTCAGAGCGATGCGTTTATCGGCCGTTTGCTGGGGCCGCTGTTGGCGGTCGGCCTGGCGATTACCGGGGCGCTGGCGGTGATGTGTATGGCGAAAGTCTACGGCGTTACCTTCCTTGGCGCACCGCGCACGCGTGAGGCTGAAAATGCCTGCTGTGCACCGGTATTGATGGCCACCAGCGTGGTTGCGCTGGCGCTGTGCTGCATCGCGGGTGGGGTTGCCGCGCCGTGGCTGCTGCCGCTGCTCGGAAACGCTATTCCGTTGCCGCTTGAGACGGCACAAACCACCGTTTCCCAACCGATGATAGCCCTGCTGCTGATTGCCTCTCCGCTACTGCCGTTCGTGCTGATGCTGTTCTTTAAACGCGATCGACTCGCCTCCCGTACGCGCGGCGCAGCCTGGGCCTGCGGCTACGAACACGAGCAGTCAATGGTCATCACCGCCCACGGTTTCGCCATGCCGGTAAAAGAGAACTTCGCCGCCGTGCTGAAGCTGCGCCACTGGCTCAACCCGCAGGGTTGGGTTCCGGGCTGGCAGAGTGCTGCCGCGCCCGCACTGTTCCGCCGTCTGGCGCTGATTGAGCTGTCGGTGCTGGTGGTCATTGTGATTTCACGAGGAGCCTGACATGAGTCTGTTACTGGCAATTCTTCAGGCGCTGGTGCTGTTTGCCGTTGCGCCGCTGCTCTCGGGCATCACGCGCGTGGTGCGCGCCCGGATGCACAACCGTCGCGGGCCTGGCGTGCTCCAGGAGTACCGCGATCTCTTCAAGCTTCTCTCTCGCCAGAGCGTGGCGCCCGATGCCGCAGGCTGGGTCTTTCGCCTGACGCCGTTTGTGATGGTTGGCGTGATGCTCACCATCGCCACCGCGCTGCCCGTCGTCACGGTGGGCTCACTGCTGCCTGCGCTCGGCGATCTGATCACGCTTATCTACCTCTTCGCCATCGCCCGTTTCTTCTTTGCGATTGCGGGTCTGGACACCGGGAGTCCGTTTACCGGCCTCGGTGCCAGCCGCGAGGCGATGCTGGGTGTGCTGGTTGAGCCGATCCTGCTGCTGGGGCTGTGGGTCGCCGCGCAGGTCGCAGGCTCCACCCATATCAGCTTTATCACCCATTCCGTTTATCACTGGCCGGTAAGCCGCTCCATTCCGCTGGTGCTGGCACTCTGCGCCTGCGCGTTCGCCACGTTTATTGAGATGGGCAAACTGCCGTTCGATCTCGCGGAAGCCGAGCAGGAATTACAGGAGGGGCCACTCACCGAATACAGCGGCTACGGCTTTGCGGTACTGAAGTGGGGGATCAGCCTCAAGCAGCTGGTGGTGTTGCAGATGTTTGTCGGCGTCTTCTTCCCGTGGGGGCAGATGACGCACTTTTCCGCGGGCGGCCTGGTGCTGGCCGTCGTGGTTGCTGCGATCAAGCTGCTTATCGGCGTGCTGGTGATTGCGCTGTTCGAGAACAGCATGGCGCGTCTGCGCTTTGTGGCGACCTCGCGCATCACCTGGGCCGGTTTTGGCTTTGCATTTTTAGCGTTCGTCTCCTTGCTGGTGGCGTGATTAAAGAGAGTGTTTATGTCTGAAGAAAAGAAAGGTCAGCAGTATCTCGCCGCGTTGCATCAGGCTTTCCCCGGCGTGGTGCTGGAAGAGTCCTGGCAAACCAAAGACCAGATCACCGTCACCATAAAGGTGAACTACCTGCCGGAGGTGGTGGAGTTTCTTTACTACCAGCAGGGCGGCTGGCTGTCGGTGCTGTTCGGTAACGACGAGCGCCAGCTGTGCGGCAATTACGCCGTGTACTACGTGATGTCGATGGAGCAGGGCGAGAAGTGCTGGCTGACCGTGCGCGTCGAAGTCGATCCGAATAAGCCGGAATATCCGTCCGTTACGCCGCGGGTGCCTGCTGCCGTCTGGGGCGAACGCGAAGTGCGCGACATGTACGGCCTGGTGCCGGTCGGCCTGCAGGACGAGCGCCGCCTGGTACTGCCGGACGACTGGCCGGATGAACTCTATCCGCTGCGTAAAGACAGCATGGACTACCGCCAGCGCCCGGCGCCGACCACCGACAGCGAAACCTACGAGTTCATTAACGAGCTGGGCAGTAAAAAGAACAACGTGGTGCCGATTGGCCCGCTGCACGTCACCTCCGACGAACCGGGCCATTTTCGCCTGTTCGTCGACGGCGAAAACATTATCGACGCCGACTACCGCCTCTTCTACGTCCATCGCGGCATGGAAAAGCTGGCGGAAACCCGCATGGGCTACAACGAAGTGACGTTCCTTTCTGACCGCGTGTGCGGCATCTGCGGCTTTGCCCACAGCACCGCTTACACCACGTCGGTAGAAAACGGTATGGGGATCGTGGTGCCGGAACGTGCGCAGATGATCCGCGCCATTCTGCTGGAGGTGGAACGTCTGCACTCGCACCTGCTAAACCTTGGCCTGGCCTGCCACTTCGTCGGTTTTGACTCCGGGTTTATGCAGTTCTTCCGCGTGCGTGAAGCCTCGATGAAGATGGCGGAGATCCTCACCGGGGCGCGTAAAACCTACGGGCTGAACCTGATCGGCGGGATCCGCCGCGACCTGCTGAAAGATGACATGATCCAGACCCGTCAGCTGGCGCAGCAGATGCGCCGGGACGTGCAGGAGCTGGTGGATATGCTGCTCAGCACGCCAAACATCGAGCAGCGCACCGTAGGGATTGGCCGTCTTGATCCGGAAATTGCCCGCGACTTCAGCAACGTCGGCCCGATGGTGCGCGCCAGCGGCCACGCCCGCGACACCCGCGCCGATCACCCGTTCGTCGGCTACGGCCTGCTGCCCATGACCGTGCACAGCGAGCAGGGCTGCGACGTCATCTCACGTCTGAAAGTCCGCATTAACGAGGTGTTCACTGCCCTGAACATGATCGACTTCGGCCTCGATAACCTGCCGGGCGGTCCGCTGATGGTAGAGGGCTTCACCTACATCCCGAACCGCTTCGCGCTCGGCTTTGCAGAAGCGCCGCGCGGGGACGATATCCACTGGAGCATGACTGGCGACAACCAGAAGCTCTACCGCTGGCGCTGCCGTGCGGCGACCTACGCCAACTGGCCAACGCTGCGCTACATGCTGCGCGGCAATACGGTCTCCGATGCGCCGCTGATCATCGGTAGCCTCGACCCGTGCTACTCCTGCACCGACCGCATGACCGTGGTGGACGTGCGCAAGAAGAAAAGTCAGGTGGTGCCGTACAAAGAGCTTGAGCGCTACAGCATCGAGCGTAAGAACTCGCCGCTGAAATAAGGACTCGTCATGTTTACCTTTATCAAAAAAGTGATCAAAACCGGCACGCAGACCAGCCGTTATCCGCTGGAGCCGATGCCGGTCGATAAAAACTTTCGCGGCAAGCCGGAGCACAACCCGCAGCAGTGCATCGGCTGCGCGGCCTGCGTCAATGCCTGCCCGTCGAATGCCCTGACGGTGGAAACGGATCTCAAAACCGGCGAACTGGCCTGGCAGTTTAACCTTGGACGCTGCATTTTCTGCGGCCGCTGCGAGGAAGTTTGCCCGACGGTCGCCATTCGCCTGTCGCAGGAGTACGAGCTGGCAGTGTGGAAGAAAGCCGATTTCCTCCAGCAGTCGCGTTTCGCGCTGTGTCACTGTCGCGTCTGCAAGCGTCCGTTCGCCGTGCAAAAAGAGATCGACTACGCCATCGCGCTGCTGCAGCACAACGGTGACGTCCGGGCGGAACATCACCGTGAAAGTTTTGAAACCTGCCCGGAGTGCAAGCGTCAGAAATGCCTGCTGCCGTCCGACCGGATTGATATCACCCGCCATATGAGAGAGGCCAGCTGATGGAACACTTACTCGGCCCGCGCGACGACAATGGCATGCCGGTGCCAATGACGGTGGAGGAATCCATTGCCAGCATGAAGGCGTCGCTGCTGAAAAAAATCAAACGTTCGGCCTACGTCTACCGCGTGGACTGCGGCGGCTGTAACGGCTGCGAGATCGAGATCTTCGCTACGCTGTCGCCGCTGTTTGACGCTGAACGCTTCGGTATCAAAGTGGTGCCGTCTCCGCGCCATGCGGATATTCTGCTGTTTACCGGGGCGGTCACCCGTGCCATGCGTTCGCCCGCGCTGCGTGCCTGGCAGTCTGCGCCAGACCCGAAAATCTGCATCTCCTACGGTGCCTGCGGCAACAGCGGCGGCATCTTCCACGATCTCTACTGCGTCTGGGGCGGCACCGACAAAATCGTACCGGTGGATGTTTACATTCCGGGCTGCCCGCCGACGCCTGCCGCCACGCTGTACGGCTTTGCGATGGCGCTTGGCCTGCTGGAGCAGAAAATCCACGCCCGTGAACCGGGCGAGCTCGACAACCAGCCCGCGATGCTCCTCCATCCGGATATGGTGCAGCCGCTGCGGGTGAAGGTCGACCGCACGGCGCGCAGGCTGGCGGGCTACCGTTATGGTCGTCAGATTGCCGACGATTATCTGCGTTTGCTGAGCCAGGGCGAGCAGCAGGTAGCCCGCTGGCTGGAGGCGGAAAACGATCCGCGTCTGAATGAGATTGTGGCGAACCTGAACAGCATTGTGGACGAGGCGCGTATCCGATGAGTGAAACGGTGGTGTTCAGTCAACTGAGCCGTAAGTTTATTGATGAGAACGATGCCACGCCGGATGCGGCGCAGCAGGTGGTCTATTACAGCCTGGCGATTGGGCATCACCTCGGGGTGATTGACTGTCTGGAGGCCGCGCTGAGCTGCCCCTGGCCTGAGTATCTGGCGTGGATCGCCACGCTGGAGGAGGGCAGCACGGCGCGGCGTAAAATGGAAGGCGTGCCAAAGTACGGTGAGATCGTCATCGATGCCAACCACATTGCGATGCTCGCCAACGCCTTTGATGCGGCGCTGAGCAGGCAATCCGCCGAACAGCAGGCGTGGAGCAAAACGTTGCTCGGCATGCTGCATGATATTCATCAGGAGAGTGCCATCTACCTGATGGTGAGGAGATTACGTGACTGACGTTTTACTGTGTGTCGGCAACAGCATGATGGGCGACGACGGCGCGGGCCCGCTGCTGGCAGAGATGTGCGCCGCGAATCCGCAGGGTAACTGGGTGGTGATTGACGGCGGTAGCGCGCCAGAAAATGACGTGGTCGCCATCCGCGAGCTGCGCCCGGGGAGGCTGCTGATTGTCGATGCTACCGATATGGGGCTCAACCCCGGTGAGATCCGACTCATTGACCCGGACGACATTGCCGGGATGTTTATGATGACGACCCACAATATGCCGCTGAATTACCTCGTGGATCAGATCAAGGACGACGTGGGCGAGGTGCTGTTCCTGGGGATTCAGCCGGACATTGTTGGGTTTTATTACCCGATGACGCCGCCGGTAAAAGAGGCGGTGGAAGTGGTTTATTCACGGCTTGAAGGGTGGGTTGGGGACGGGGGGTTTTCTCCGCTCTGAGCAGTGCCGGGTGGCGGCTTCGCCTTACCCGGCCTACCAAACCCGTTCCCTCTCCCTGTGGGAGAGAGCCGGGGTGAGGGCAACAGGCTACTCGAGATCGCCCCCGTTACTCGCAATCACCTTCTTATACCACCAGAACGATTTCTTGCGCTTCCGGTCCAGCGTGCCGTTCCCCGCATCGTCGCGGTCAACGTACACGAACCCGTAGCGTTTGCTCATTTCGCCGGTAGACGCTGAAACCAGGTCGATACAGCCCCAGGTGGTGTAGCCCATCAGCGGCACGCCGTCCTCAATCGCATCACCCATCGCGCGGATATGCTCGCGCAGATAGCTGATGCGGTAGTCGTCGTTAATCTCGCCGTTTTCATCAATGACATCTTTCGCACCCAGGCCGTTTTCCACCAGGAACAGCGGCTTTTGGTAGCGGTCGTACATCATGTTCATGGTGATGCGCAGGCCAAGCGGGTCAATGCCCCAGCCCCATTCGCTCACCTGAATGTGCGGGTTACGCAGGGACTTCACGATGTTTGCCGCGCTGGTGTTGCCCGCGTTCATATCCGCCGACGCGCAGCGCGAGGCGTAATAGCTGAACGAGACAAAATCGACGGTGTTTTTCAGCAGCTCGTCATCGCCGGTGTCTTTGACAATGACCACGCCTTTCTCACGGAACACGCGATCCGAGTAGGCCGGATAGCGGCCGCGTGCCTGCACGTCGATAAAGAACAGGTTCTCGCGGTCTTTCTCCAGCGCCATCCACACGTCTTCCGGTTTGCAGGAGTACGGATAGAAGTTACCGCCCGCCAGCATGCAGCCCACCTGATTTTCCGGGTTCACCTCGTGAGCGATTTTGGTTGCCAGCGCGCTCGCCACCAGCTCGTGGTGCGCGGCCTGATATTTTACCTGATCTTCGTTTTCACCTTCCTCAAACACCAGCCCGGCACCGGAGAACGGGCTGTGCAGCATGATGTTGATTTCGTTGAAAGTCAGCCAGTATTTTACCAGCCCGTCAAACGCCTCAAAGCAGGTGCGGGCGTAGCGGGCGAAGAAGTCGACCATCTTGCGGTTGCGCCAGGAGCCGTATTCCGTCACAAGGTGCATCGGCACGTCGAAGTGGCAGAGCGTGACCAGCGGCTCGATGTTGTACTTTTTGCACTCCTCAAATACCGCGCGGTAAAAGGCTATGCCCTCTTTGTTCGGCAGCGGTTCGTCACCGTTCGGGTAGAGGCGGCTCCAGGCAATCGAGGTGCGGAATACCGTAAAGCCCATCTCCGCCATCAGGGCGATGTCTTCTTTATAGCGATGGTAAAAATCAATCGCCTCGTGGCTCGGGTAAAACTCGTCGTCACGCAGCGAAAAACGCTTTTCCTTACCGAGCTTCACCGCCAGACGATTGGCACCGTGGGGGATCATATCGACCGTCGTCAGTCCTTTGCCGCCTTCACGGTAAGCACCTTCACTCTGGTTAGCGGCAAGCGCGCCGCCCCATAAAAATCCTTGTGGAAAAACAGACATTCTTACCTCGCTTTCAATTTATGCTTTTGCTGCGTTGTTCTGTACCGGCGCGGTCTGCAGAGCGCGCGCTTTTTCGGCCTCGTCTTCGACCGGGATATCCTCAAACCCTAACAGCAGGGTCAGAACAAACGACAGCACAACTGCCAGCGCCATCACGCCGAATACCCAGACGATGGTCATCGGGTTGGCCGGGTCGAAGAATTGCACGCTGGTAAACAGCCCCGGCGCCGCCATGGAGTGGCTGGCAAGACCCGCGATGCCAGCCACCGCGCCGCAGATAAAGCCGCTGATCAGGCTTGCAATCAGCGGACGCTTGAGACGTACCGCCACACCGTACAGTGCCGGTTCAGAGATCCCCGCCATGATGGCAGAAGCCGCTGCAGCCAGCGCCGTCTGGCGCAGTTCCGGGTTTTTGGTTTTCCATGCCACCGCTAAAGACGAACCGCCGAGCGACAGGTTGGCGCCGATTTCTGACGGCATGACCATCCCTTCTTTACCCGTTTCGGCAATGGTCTGAATGATGGTTGGCGTAAAGACGCGGTGCATCCCCGTCATGACCAGCAGCGGCCAGAGTGCGCCCATGATGGCGACGGAGAGCCAGCCCAGATAGCCGTGAATGGTGTAAACCAGTGCGGAGATAGCGCTCCCGATCCAGATCCCGAGCGGCCCAATCAGCACGATGGCGAGCGGGGCGGCAATCAGGACGATCAGCATCGGCTTGAGGAAGTTTTTCGTCACCGCCGGGGTAATGCGATCGACCCAGCGTTCGATGTAAGACAGGCACCAGGTCATCACCAGCGCGGGGATAACGGTGTAGGTGTATTTCACCGCCGTCACCGGGATAAAGGCGAACTCAACATGCTCGCCCTGCGCGGCTTTCGCCATCAGCTCGATAAAGCTCGGGTGCACCAGCACGCCCGCAATGGCGATCGCCAGCGACATATTGGTTTTGAATTTCACTGCCGCCGAGGCGGCCACCATCAGCGGCAGGAAGAAGAATGCCCCGTCGCCAATCACCGTCAGAATGGTAAGCGTTGGCGCGCCCTTTGGCAGCACGCCGGTCATCTCAAGGATCATCGCCAGCAGCTTGACCATCGAACCGCCGATGATCGCGGGGATCAGCGGCGACATGGTGCCGATCAGCGCGTCGAGGATCCCGGCGCCAATGCGGCGTAACGTCAGCTTCTGCGGGCCTTCCGGCACCGCGGGCTGCAGGTCAACGGGCAGCAGGCTTACCACTTCGCGGTAGGCCTGAGAAACCGTGTTGCCAATGATCACCTGGCACTGGTTGTCGTTACGCACTACGCCAAGCACGCCGCTGATGCTTTTCAGGCGCGCGGCGTCGGTGAGGGTTTCGTCTTTCAGAACGAAACGCAGTCGCGTCATGCAGTGGGTGACGGCGACGATGTTCTCTTTGCCGCCCAGCGCGCTGATAACGTCGTTCGCCAGCGCAGCGTAATTTTTGGCCATCGGATGTGATCCTGTTATCGTTGTGTGAAATGTAGGAAACCGGTTCCACATAATCATCATGAGTTTCTTTGAGTGAAACAAGATCGATTTTTGGTCATTTTTTCAATTCGTGATGATGATCACTGGTCGGTAGCGAAAGCGTGATTTCGCCGCTGCGACAATTTTTCTGCAGTGCAGTACACTGCGCTTCATCAGATTCAGATGGAATAACAACATGACCACGATGCTTGAAGTGGCGAAGCGGGCAGGCGTTTCGAAAGCGACGGTATCCCGCGTGCTGTCGGGAAATGGCTATGTCAGCCAGGAGACCAAAGACCGGGTTTTTCAGGCCATTGAAGAGAGCGGTTATCGCCCGAATTTACTGGCGCGAAACCTGGCGACCAAACGTACCCAGACCCTGGGGCTGGTGGTGACGAACACCCTTTATCACGGCGTCTACTTTAGCGAACTGCTGTTTCATGCCGCACGAATGACGGAAGAGAAAGGGCGGCAGTTGATCCTCGCGGACGGCAAGCACAGCGCCGATGAAGAGCGCGAGGCGATCCAGTATCTGCTCGATATGCGCTGCGACGCGGTGATCATCTACCCGCGCTTTTTGAACGTGGATGAACTGGATGCGATCGTCGAGAAGTGTGAGCAGCCGATTATGGTGCTCAACCGCCGCCTGCGGAAAAACAGCAGCCACAGCGTCTGGTCCGATCATAAAGCTTCCTGTCAGGACGCGGTGTCGCAGCTGATTGCAAAAGGGCACCGGGAGATTGCGTTTATCACCGGTTCGCTGGATTCCCCGACCGGCGTTGAGCGACTGTCTGGTTACAAAGATGCGCTGACGCAGCACGGTATTGCCCTGCGCGACGAGCTTATCGCCGAAGGGAAGTGGAACCCGGCCAGCGGCGCGGCGGCGGTATCCGAACTGCTCGCACGCGGCGAACGCTTTACGGCGCTGGTGGCGAGCAACGACGACATGGCGATTGGCGCCATTAAACAGCTGCACGAGAGCGGCGTTGCCACGCCGGACGCGGTGTCAGTCATCGGCTTCGACGACGTGGCGATAGCGCCGTACATTGTGCCTTCGCTCTCCAGCGTGCGTATTCCGGTCACGGAGATGATCCAGGAAACCATCAGTCGTCTGATTTTCATGCTCGACGGCGGTGAATTCAAATATCAGCAAACGTTCTCCGGCGAGCTTATCCTGCGCGACTCCGTGACTGACGGCCCCCACTGCTGATGTCGACAGCTGTCATCGTCATAAGTGACGATGACAGTGCGGCTGTGATTTTTAAAATCATTTAAAATCAATTGGTTAATAATTGGCACGGTTTATGAATAGCTCCGCGCATAACTGTAATGCTGGAGAAGCAGATGAACCGTTTTATTATGGCCGATGCCAGTAAGTGCATTGGTTGCCGTACCTGTGAAGTGGCGTGCGTGGTTTCCCATCAGGCGGAGCAGGATTGCGCATCACTTACCCCCGACACGTTTTTGCCACGCATCCACGTCATTAAAGGCGTGAATATTTCCACCGCCGCTATTTGTCGCCAGTGCGAAGACGCACCGTGCGCGAACGTCTGCCCGAACGGGGCGATTAAACGCGAGAAGGGCTTTGTGCATGTGATGCAGGAGCGCTGCATTGGCTGTAAAACCTGCGTGGTCGCCTGCCCGTATGGCGCGATGGAAGTGGTTGTCCGTCCGGTAGTACGTAACAGCGGTATGGGCCTGAGCGTGCGGGCGGAGAAAGCCGAGGCCAACAAATGCGACCTTTGCTACCACCGCGAAGCTGGCCCGGCCTGTATGGAAGCCTGCCCGACCCACGCGCTGGTCTGCGTGGATCGCGACAAGCTCGAGCAGATGAGCGCAGAAAAACGCCGTCGCGCAGCCTTTGACACCTCGTCATCGCTGCTGTTTTAAGTCGCAATGCGCGTTAACGGCGTACAGCTTCGGGTGCGTGGCAAAGTGCAGGGCGTGGGGTTTCGTCCCTTTGTCTGGCAGCTGGCGCACCAGATGATGCTGACGGGCGACGTCTGTAACGACGGAGAGGGTGTCCTGGTGCGTCTCGCGGGTAATGGGGGGGACTTTACCGCGAGGCTGCGCCAGGACTGCCCACCGCTGGCGCGGATTGACGACGTAGACACGCAGCCCTTTAGCTGGTCCGCTCTGCCAACGGATTTTACCATCCGCCAGAGCGAGAGCGGAGCGATGGACACGCAAATCGTGCCGGATGCCGCCACCTGTCCGGCGTGCCTGGCGGAGATGCGCGATCCCCGCGAGCGCCGTTATCGTTACCCGTTTATCAACTGTACCCATTGCGGCCCGCGCTTCACCATCATCCGCGCCATGCCCTACGATCGCCCGGCCACGTCAATGGCCGACTTCCCGCTGTGCGCACCGTGTGAAGCCGAGTATCGCAACCCGGCCGATCGGCGTTTTCACGCTCAGCCGGTGGCCTGCCCGGACTGCGGGCCAGCGCTGATGTGGCGAGCCGGGGAAAGCGTCGCCACGCGCGAACCGGCATTACGCGCCGCAGTGGAGAAGCTAAAAAGCGGCGGTATTGTCGCCATCAAGGGGCTGGGAGGCTTTCACCTTGCCTGCGACGCGCTTAACCCGCAGGCGGTGGCGACGCTACGGGCACGCAAACAGCGCCCGACGAAGCCGCTGGCGGTGATGATCCCCGATGCGGATGACCTGCCGGAGGCGATGCAGACCCTGCTACGCTCTCCTGCTGCGCCCATTGTGTTGACGCCCAAAGCCTCGCTTCCCGCGCTGCCTGAGGCCATTGCGCCGGGGCTAGATTGTGTCGGCGTGATGCTGCCTGCGAATCCGATTCAGCATTTACTGATGATGGACTGCCAGCGTCCGCTGGTGATGACCTCCGGTAACCTCAGCGGCCGCCCGCCTGCGATGACGAATCAGGAAGCGCTGGATGCGCTCCGCGACATGGCTGACGGCTTCCTGCTGCACAACCGCGATATTCTGCAACGGATGGATGATTCGGTGGTGGATCGGGATGGCGCGATGCTGCGTCGCGCGCGCGGTTTTGTGCCGGATGCCATCACGTTACCCGCCGGGTTTGACGATATCCCTGCCATATTGTCTACCGGGGCAGAGATGAAAAATACCTTCTGCCTGGTGCGCGGAAATCAGGCTGTGTTGAGCCCGCATTTTGGCGATCTCAGTGACGAGGGGGTCGACGCACAGTGGCGTTCGGCGCTGGCAATGATGCAACAGGTTTATGCCTTTAAGCCCGCGCGTGTCGTGTGCGATGCCCATCCGGCGTATCACGCCCGTCAGTGGGCGCTGGAGCAGGGGCTGCCCGTTGAAACCGTGCTGCATCATCATGCCCATGCGGCGGCGTGTCTGGCTGAAAATGGCTGGCCGCTCGGCGGTGGGGACGTTATCGCCCTGACGCTGGACGGGATCGGCATGGGCGAGAATGGCGCGCTGTGGGGCGGAGAGTGCCTGCGGGTGAACTATGTCGACTGCGAACATTTGGGTGGCCTGCCTGCCGTTGCGCTGCCGGGGGGCGATCTGGCAGCGAAGCAGCCGTGGCGCAATTTGCTCGCCCACTGCCTGGCCTTTGTGCCTGACTGGCAGCAGTTCCCGGAGACGCGGGCAGTGCAGGGCCAGAACTGGCCGCTACTGGCGACGGCGATCCAGCGTGGCATCAACGCGCCGCGGGCCTCGTCCTGTGGACGCCTGTTTGATGCGGTTGCCTGTGCGCTGGGCATCGATACGCAGTGCTACGAAGGCGAAGCGGCCTGCAGGCTGGAAGCGCTGGCGGCACGGTGCAACGGTGTGAAACACCCGGTTACGCTGTCGGTGGACGACCTTGCACTTTTCTGGCAACAGTGGCTTGCCTGGCAGGCGGAGCCCTGCGAGCGCGCGTGGGCGTTTCACGATGCGCTGGCCAGAGGGCTGTCGGAGCATGCCGCATCCCATGCCCGACGCTTATCGCTTTCAACAATCTGCCTCAGTGGCGGTGTGTTACATAACCGCCTGCTGCGCGCGCGCCTGCGGCATTATCTTTCTGACTTTACGCTTCTTTTTCCTTCGCGCCTGCCTGCAGGTGACGGAGCGATCTCCTTCGGGCAGGCGGTGGTCGCCGCTGCCCGGTCATGTTCACAAAGGATTTAAAATGTTACGACTGTTACGCAATGAACCTCGCGCCGCGCTTCTGCTGCTGGCACTGGTAATGGCAAACCTGCTGGCCTGGGGCTGGGCATGGCACACCTTCAGCGGCAGTACGGCGCTGATGGCGGCAAGCCTGCTGGCCTGGTGTTACGGGCTGCGTCATGCGGTGGATGCCGACCACATTGCTGCCATTGATACCGTGACGCGTAAGATGATGCAGCAGGGCAAACGCCCGTCCGGCGTGGGGGCGTGGTTCTCGCTGGGGCACTCCACCATCGTGGTGCTGGCTTCCATCGCTATCGCCGCCACCGCCACGGCGTTTCAGAAAAATATGGCATGGTTCCACGAGACCGGGAGCCTGATTGGCACCGCCGTTTCCGCCACCTTCCTGCTGGCGATGGCGCTGGTGAATATGGTGATTTTGCGCGGCGTATGGTGCAGTTTCCAGGCGCTGAAAAAGGGGCATGCGGCCCGCAGCGACGTGGAGCTTCCCGCCCAGGGTGGGGTGATGAGCTGGCTGTTTGGCAAAACCTTCCGCCTCGTCAATAAAAGCTGGCAGATGTACCTGGTGGGCTTCCTGTTTGGTCTCGGGTTTGATACCGCCACTGAAATTGGCGTGCTGGGGATTTCTGCCGCCAGCGCCTCCAGCGGGATGTCGGTGTGGTCAATCATGATCTTCCCGGCGCTCTTCGCCAGCGGTATGGCGCTGGTGGATACCCTCGACAATTTGCTGATGGTCGGTGCCTACGGCTGGGCGTTTAACAAACCGCAGCGCAAGCTCTACTACAACATGACCATTACCGGTACCTCCGTGGTGGTGGCGCTGTTCATTGGTGGGCTGGAAGCGCTGGGTCTGCTGATGGATAAATTTGCCCTTAGCGGCGGCATCTGGGATGCGGTGGGCGCGGTAAACGATAACCTCGGCAACGCCGGATTTGTGGTGGTCGGGCTGTTTGTCGCCTGCTGGCTGATCTCCATGGCCAACTACCGCTGGCGCGGCTACGATGCGCTGGTGGTGCGCTCCTGAATTTTTGCCTCAACTCTCTTTTTGTTGTTTTGTAGGCCGGGTAAGCGCAGCGCCACCCGGCAATACGACGGTTAAGCAGGTAGCGATTTCAGCAGCGCAAACGCCTCCTTCATTCTCTCTTCGCTCACCACAAAGGCGCGCAGTTGGTCATCTGCGTCGATGCCGCGCGCCACCATCCCCTGTGATTCAATGGCGATTTGCCAGTTCAGATCCTGTCGCTGCGTTTCTCCCGCAAGGTGCAGCGGCAGGTCCGGCGTTTTCACCTTCACCAGCATCGGCGGAAGCTTTAGCGGCGCGCTGACGCCGATCAGGTTTTTCGCCAGGACCATGGCGCTCAACTGGATCGGTTGCAGAAACGGCAGCACCCGGCCATTAATTTCCGCGCAGTCGCCCAGGGCATAAATGTCCGGCTGTGAGGTTTGCAGGTAGCTGTCGACCTTTACGCCGCGGTCTGTTTCGGCGCCTGCGCGATGTGCCAGCGCGGTTTCCGGGCGCAGACCCGTCGCGGCAACCACCGCATCCACCTCAACGCTGCGGTTGCGGTCGAGCGCCCCACGAATGCCGCCTGCGGTTTTGCTCAGACTCTGTAACTGCGATTTGAGCAGCAGATGGACGCCCATGTTGGTCAGTCGATGCTGTAAGCGGCTGCTTACTTCTGCGGGCATCAGCGCCGACAGAATGCTCGCCGCGTGGTCAACCAGGGTAACGGTTTTACCCGCGCGGCAGAAATCCATCGCCAGCTCGGTACCAATCAGCCCACCGCCGACGATCATCACGCGTTGCGCATCGCGAAGCCCCGTTTCGCTTGCCTGATACTCCTGCTGGCTGTTTAGGGTGATCATCAGCTCTCGCCCTTCAACGGGCGGCACAAAGGCAGAGGCCCCTGTGGCCAGCACCAGCTTGTCGTACTGCCAGATTTTATCTTTCGCCTTCACGACGTGCGCGGCGGCGTCGATATCGGTAACCCAGGTGTAGGGAAACAGGCGCAGGTTAAACTGTTCCGCGAACTCCCCCGCCGTCTGGCGGGTGAGGTCTTCGGCGCGCTGATTCTGGCTGATGACATGGCTTAAATCAGGCTTGTTGTACTCATCCATGCTGTCGGCAGCGATCACCGTCACCGGCACGTTAGCGTCCTGTTTGCGGATATTTTTCACCAGCTGGCGGGCGGCGAAGCCCGAACCGATGATGACGATTCCGTGATTCATTTTGCCTCCGTACCCAGTTCGTCAAAGACGTCTTTACCGAGGGAACATTCCGGGCAGAGGAAGGTATCCGGCACGTCGCACCACGGTGTGCCCGGGGCAACGTCCTGAAGGGGTTCGCCCCGTTCCGGGTCATATATCCACTGGCAAACGCTGCACTGCATGCGTGGGCCGAGGTGTGCAGCATCGGCAGCTGCACAGGCACAGGCTTCCTGCTGTTCGGTAGGTTTTGCAGACGCCTCAGGAAGCGGTGCGAGCGCCCACTGACGGGCAATGTCGCGGCCATGCTGACGGCAAATTTCCAGCGCGTCGATATCCGGGCGCCATTTCGCTTTCAGACTCAGGGACATCTCAAAACCTGCATCCTGCAGACGGGTAGAGAGGCGATCTACCGCGCCGCCGCTCCAGCCGTGAGAGCCAAACGCGCTGGCGCGTTTGTTGCGAAAACGCAGGCCGGTCATCTCTTCCACCAGGCCAGCAATTTTCGGCATCATCACGTTGTTCATCGTGGAGGTGCCCACCAGCACGCCTTTTGAGCGGAAGACATTGGTGAGGATCTCGTTTTTATCGCTGCGCGCCACGTTGAAGATTTTCACCG
This sequence comes from Enterobacter cloacae complex sp. HYC080_NIDB, assembly GCF_056673325.1. NCBI lineage: Bacteria > Pseudomonadati > Pseudomonadota > Gammaproteobacteria > Enterobacterales > Enterobacteriaceae > Enterobacter > Enterobacter cloacae complex sp. HYC080_NIDB. Next base: position 1,022,827 of record NZ_CP114212.1, read on the forward strand.
CTACGTTCGGATCCACTTCGTTGATGCCCTGGGCAATGGCGTCCGCCATCATGCGGGTGTTATTGGACATGGTGTCGTAGAAAATCGTGATGCGGTCTTCCTGATAATCCGCCGCCCATTTCAGGTACAGCTCAACGATCTGGGTGGGGTTTTCACGCCACACCACGCCGTGGGAGGTGGCAATCATGTCCACCGGCAGGTTAAAGCCGAGGATCTCGGTGATTTTTGGCGTCACCAGACGGCTGAACGGGGTCAGAATGTTGGCGTAGTAGCGCTGGCACTGCTCAAACAGTTCGGTCTGATCCACTTCATCATTGAACAGGCGTTCGTCACAGTAGTGCTGGCCAAAGGCGTCGTTGCTGAACAATACCGCGTCGCCGGTCATGTAGGTCATCATGCTGTCCGGCCAGTGCAGCATCGGGGTTTCAACGAAGATCAGCTGTTTGCCGTTGCCGATATCCAGCGAGTCGCCGGTTTTCACGGTGTGGAAATTCCACTCCGGATGGTGGTGATGACCATTGATCGAGTCAATGGCGTTGGTGGTGCAGTAGATCGGTGTATTCGGAATGTACGACATCAGCTCGGTCAACGCACCGGCGTGATCTTCTTCCGCGTGGTTGATGATGATGTAGTCGATTGCGCCGAGATCGATTTCGCTGCGCAGGTTCTGCACGAACTCGCGGCTGAATTTGTGATCGACGGTATCGATCAGTACGTTTTTGCCTTCACGGATAAGATAGCTGTTGTAGCTGCTGCCGCGCAGCGTTTTGTATTCCGTCCCGTGGAAATCACGCACCTCCCAGTCACGTTGACCCACCCAATGAATGTTATTTTTAACCAGAATAGACATAGCAACCTCAACGTAATACAGCGTTTTTGAATAAGATGATTTGCCTATACCACATAGCGTGCCAACTTTTATTTTATTGATTTTAATGGATTATTTTTTCTATACCTCGTGATGAGTAGTCATTATGACTATCCTGATGACGGTCAATATGACACTATTTATTGTCAAAATGACAGCGAGGCAGCCATGAGTTTTTCCGTAGATGTGCTGGCGAAGATCGCCATTGAACTGCAAACCGGTATCGGTCATCAGGACCGTTTTCAGCGGCTTATCTCCACGCTGCGTCACGTGCTGGCGTGCGATGCCTCGGCGCTGTTGCGCTACGAGGGGAGACAATTTATTCCGCTGGCTATCGACGGGCTCGCGAAAGATGTTCTCGGGCGGCGGTTTACTCTTGAAGGGCATCCGCGGCTGGAAACCATTGCCCGTGCGGGTGACGTGGTACGTTTCCCGGCGGACAGCGACTTGCCGGATCCCTACGACGGTCTGATCCCGGGGCAGGAGAGCCTGAAGGTGCACGCCTGTATCGGTCTGCCGCTGTTTGCCGGACAACACCTGATTGGCGCATTAACCCTCGACGGCATGTCGCCGGACCAGTTCGACACCTTCAGTGATGAAGAGTTAAGGCTGATTGCCGCGCTGGCCTCCGGGGCGCTCAATAACGCGTTGCTGATAGAACAGCTGGAAAGCCAGAATATTCTTCCCGGCAGCCCGTCGGCGTTTGAGCCGGTGGCGCACACGGAGATGATCGGTCTGTCGCCGGGCATAGCGCAGCTTAAAAAAGAGATTGAGATTGTCGCCGCGTCCGACCTGAACGTGCTGATCTTCGGTGAAACCGGCACCGGTAAAGAGCTGGTGGCGAAGTCAATTCATGAAGCCTCACCACGCGCGGCCAACCCGCTCGTATACCTTAACTGTGCCGCATTGCCGGAGAGCGTGGCGGAAAGCGAGCTGTTTGGTCACGTCAAAGGGGCATTTACCGGGGCCATCAGCAACCGCAGCGGTAAGTTTGAGATGGCCGATAACGGGACGCTGTTTCTCGATGAGATTGGAGAGCTTTCGCTTTCGCTCCAGGCCAAGCTGCTGCGCGTATTGCAGTACGGTGACATCCAGCGCGTGGGGGATGATCGCAGCTTACGGGTGGACGTGCGCGTGCTGGCGGCGACCAACCGCGACCTGCGAGAAGCGGTGCTGGCCGGGCATTTCCGCGCGGATCTTTTCCACCGTCTGAGCGTGTTCCCGCTTACCGTGCCGCCGCTGCGCGAGCGCGGAGAAGATGTGGTTCTGCTGGCGGGCTATTTCTGCGAGCAATACCGTCTCAGAATGGGGCTTTCCCGCGTGGTACTCAGCCCGGGGGCGAGGGCGCATCTGTTGAGCTACGGCTGGCCGGGCAACGTGCGCGAGCTGGAGCATGCGATTCACCGTGCGGTGGTGCTGGCGCGGGCGACGCGTGCGGGTGATGAGGTTGTGATCCACGCGCGTCATTTTGCGTTGCACGATGACGCCGTGCAGGCGGTGGCTCAGCGTGTGCCGGAGAATGCAAATGAAAACCTGCGCGAGGCGACGGAAGCGTTCCAGCGTCAGATGATTACCCGCGCGCTGGAGCAGAACAACCGCAGCTGGGCGGCGTGCGCGCGGGCGCTGGAGATGGACGTCGCCAACCTGCACCGGCTGGCGAAGCGTCTTGGGCTAAAGGGTTAAATAATCCCCGCCTGGTAGAAATCCTGCAGGTTGATGGCACCGCAGAGCTTGCCGGCGTCATCCACCACCGGTGCGGCGGTGATTTTGCGCTTCATCAGCACCTCTTTGGCCTCAATGGCGCGGCTGTCGGCATTCAGCGTCAGCCCGCCTTTGGTCATCGCGTCAGACACTTTCGTTTCCAGTTTGCCACCCCCCACCAGCCAGCGCCGCAGGTCGCCGTCAGTGAATACGCCCTGGACGCTACCGTTGTCGTCACACACCGCGACCAGCCCCAGCCCGGTGCGGCTCAGTTCCAGCATCGCGTCCATCACGCTGGTATCGAGCTTGACCTGGGGAATGGCATCGTCAGTGCGCATCAGATGATGAACCTTATTGAGCAGCCGCGCGCCGAGCGCGCCCGCCGGATGCGAACGGGCAAAATCTTCTTCGTTAAATCCGCGCGCCTGCATCACCGCCATCGCCAGCGCGTCACCCATCATGAGGGTGTTGACGGTGCTGGAGGTCGGGGCAAGGTGCATCGGGCAGGCTTCACGCTCAACGGAAATATCCAGCGTCGCTTTAGCGGCCAGCGCCAGCGGCGAGCGGGATTTGCCGGTCATCGCCAGCAGAGCGACCGATTTCTCCTGCAGGCGCGGAATAATAAGATCCAGCTCTTTGGCCGAACCGGAGTAGGAGATAAACAGCATCACATCGCGGCTTTCGATCATCCCCAGATCGCCATGCAGCGCCTCGGCGGGATGCACGAAGAAGGCCGGGGTGCCGGTGCTCGCCAGCGTCGCGGCAATTTTTTTGCCGATATGGCCGGATTTACCGATGCCCGCCACGATCACTTTGCCTTCGCAGTGGATAATCGTGTTGGCGGCGCGAACAAAATCCTCGCCCAGACGTTCTGGCAGGCGGCTGGCTTCCTGCAGCTCCAGCATCAGCGTCTGGCGGCCCGTTTCTAACAGAAAATCACTCATCTCTCTCTCCGGTTACGATCACGTCGATACCTTTCTCTTCCAGCGCCTTTTTGAACGCCGGATCAATCCCCGCGTCGGTAATCAGCTTATCAACGCTTTCAAGGCTACAGACAATGTTGGGACTTTTGCGGCCAAACTTCGACGAGTCTGCCATCAAAATCACTTCCCGTGCGGCGTTGCACATCGCTTTACTGACGCTGAATACCTCATTGAAGGTCGTGACGCCTGCGTTCAGATCGATGCCGTCGGTGCCCATAAACAGCTTATCGAAGCTGAAGTGGTCGAAAGCGTTCTCGGCCAGCTGACCGTGAAACGACGCCGATTTTTTGCGAAAGGTGCCGCCGGGCATCAGGATAGTCTGCTCGCTGTCAAATTCCGACAGGGCGTTGACGATATGCAGGCTGTTGGTCATCACCGTGATGTTGTTAAAGCGGCTGAGCAGGGGGATCATTTGCAGGACGGTGCTGCCTGCGTCGAGGATGATGGAATCACCATCGTGAATAAATTTAACGGCAGCCTCGGCAATAAGCGCTTTCTGGTTGGTATTGATCAGCGTTTTGTGATCGATAGGCGGGTCAGCTTCGTCCTTATTCAGCATCACCCCGCCGTAAGTTCGGATGACGGCGCCAGAGTTTTCGAGCAATACCAGGTCCTTGCGTATTGTCGTGCCGGTGGTGTCAAAGTAGTGGGCCAGATCCTCCACCGAGCATTTCCCCTGCTTTTGCAGATACTCGAGAATGGCCGCCTGCCGCTGACGTGGTTTCATAGGCGCTTCGTTCCTTAGGTTGCGAAATGATAATTTCGCAAGTCTATAGCTTTCACAACGAAATTATCCATGTTTCAGATTAAGCGCTAATGATAGTGCATTCTGACAGCCTGAATCATGGGGAAAGATCACATCAGGCCGTAATTCCTGCAGTGAAATGCCGTTGATTGCCTGGATTTTAGTCGGACGAGCAAACACCGTCATGCCACGCATGATCAGGGAATCGCATACGCGATCGTGTTCATCCAACACAACGGCGACCACCACGCGCGGTTTAAAGCGTCCGCCGGAACGCCCGACGCCCACGCGACCTTTCTGACACAGGGCATCAAACGCGCGGTTGAACTGATGGATCTGCCAGCCGCCAAACGCCATCTGGCAGATCCAGGCGAGGGCGGCGACGGTGATGAGTGCGGTGACCATATTGACTCCTTTAATTGCCGGGTGGCGGCTGCGCCTTACCCGGCCTACGGTTTGAAGGTTTTTGTAGGCCCGGTAAGCGTTAGCGCCACCGGGCAAAACCGCTCGATCAGAACATCACCTGCCCGCCGGTGACGTTAATCGACTGCCCGGTGCAGTACGACGCTTTCGGGCTGGCGTAAAACAGCAGCATGTTCAGCACGTCCTGATAATCGCACCCGCGCTTCAGCGGCACTTTGTCGATGTAGTACTGCTCAACGTCCTCAGCCTTGATGCCGAGCTTGGTGGCGTACTGCGGCAGCAGGGACTGGAACATTGGCGATTTCAGCAGGTTGCCCAGCATCAACGAGTGAACGGTAATGCCGTATTCGGCCAGATCCAGCGCCAGAGACTGCGTCAGCCCCACGCCGCCAAACTTGGCCGCGCTGTAGCCGGAGTTGTGCTTGCTGCCCACTTTCCCGGATTTCGAGTTGATCTGAATAATGCGCCCCTGAATACCGTCGCGGATCATCAGGCGGGAAAACTCGCGGGCGCAGAGGAAATAACCCACCAGATTGACCTGCAGCGAGCGGTCAAAATCCCCCAGTTCGAAATCGCTGATAAACGCCGCTTTCGCAATTCCCGCGCTGTAGACCAGCAGGTCGGTACGTCCAAAAATCTCGTCCACGCCGCGGGCGAGCGCCATTACGCTTTGCTCGCTGGTGGCGTCGGCACCAAACCCGTACGCCATCCCTTCACCAAATTCGGTGTTGATGGTGTCCGCCACGCGGGCGGCTTTTTCACTCTGAATATCCACGACCGCCACGCGGTAGCCTTCTGCGGCAAGCCCACGGCAAAGGAACTCACCTAAGGTTTGTCCTCCACCAATGACAACGGCAACCTGACTCATGTGTTTCTCCTTAATTACGCAACAAATTTTAACGTGCAGCCTGGGGTGACAGCCTGCGGAACCGGGCCCGCTACGTGAACCGTACCGGGATACTCCGCCTGCGGCTGTCCGTCAAAACGCAGGGTGATATGGCCCAGTTCGCGCAGGTTTTGCTCGGCGACATCGCCGACGGCGGTTACCGCATAGCGCGTCTCGCCCAGCTCCAACTGGCTTCCTGCTTTCAACTCGCCGTTAAGCTCGCCGTGGCAGTGAATAAAGCAAAACTCTTCGATATCCGCCGGGGCACCTTCGCGGAAAGTAATCAGCATCTGGTCGCTGAGCGCATCCGCTGCGCTCTGGCCGATGCGGGTAATGGTGGTCTGATAAATCACGGTCATCGCAGGAACCTCTTATTGATAGATAAAGCCGGAGACAAACCAGGCAATCAGCACCGTCGGCGCGCCCGTCAGGAAGCGGCTGACCAGTACGGACGGCACGCCTACGCGCACGGTGTCCTGGCGCGCTTCGGCCAGTGACAGTCCGACGGGGATGAAGTCGCACGCGGCCTGGGCGTTAATGGCAAACAGGGCGGGCAGGGCGAGGTGTGGCGGAATATTGCCGAGGCCAATCTGTACACCAATCAGTACGCCGATGACCTGAGCGATCACCGCGCCCGGGCCGAGGAACGGCGACAGCAGCGGGAAGGAGCAGATCAGGGCCAGCGTCACCAGCCCGAGCGGGTGGCTGGCGAGCGGGGCGAGGCCGTGGGCAATCCAGTCGCCCAGGCCGGACGCCATGATGATGCCGATCAGCGCCGAGACGAACGCCATAAACGGCAGAATGGTTTTCAGTACCGTGTCGATGGTGTCGCGCCCGGACTGGAACAGCACCGCCACGGCGGAGCCCATCCCCATCCCGACCTTCGCCAGCAGGCCGTCGCTCTGCTCGGTGATTTTCTTGCTGGTATCGTAATCTCGCGGGGCCACTTTTTGCGGCGCGGGACTGCCATTCACCAGAGTGATGTTGTCCTCTTTCACGCCCGACACATAGATGTCTTCAAGGATGTACTGTGCCAGCGGGCCGGATTTGCCGGTGGAGTGGATATTCACCGTCGGAATACGTCGCTTCGGATAGATGCCGCAGCGCAGCGTGCCGCCGCAGTCGATCACCGCCACGCCGATTTCCGCTTCCGGCGGCTCACCCTCTTTAAAGCCATCGACGGCTTCCCAGCCGGTCAGCTCACGCAGCTTATCGACGATCGCCGGGCGCGTGCCTGCGGTGATGTAAACGATCTTTTTGCCTTCGGTGGCGTCGAACTCCAGCGGGCCGCCCCAGCCACCCGTGCCTTTCTCAATGCGGATCCGGTTCATACTGTGGCTCCTGAAAGATGGACTTTTTGTTCAAGCTGGATACCCATTTTTTTCTCGAAAATGGCGGTGGTGAGGTCTGTGACCCAGCCGCGGAAGAAGTTGGTCACCAGGCCAACCAGCAGGTAACTGACCGCCAGCGGGCCGAGCGGCAGACCAAGGGTGGTAAGGCCGCTGGCGATACCGAGGTAAACAAACAGCTCTCCGGGGTTGATGTGCGGGAACAGGCCGTTCATCGAATGGCAGCTGTAGGAGGCGGCGGCGTAATAACTCGGCTTGTACTTTTCTGGCATAAAGCGGCCGAGGCTTAAGGTCATCGGGTTGCAGAACACGAAGGTGCCGATGAACGGCAAAATCAGGTAGCGGGACAGCGGGTTCCCGGCGCAGCGCTGAGCGAAGCGTTCAATGCGATGCTGGCCGATAAAGTTAATCAGCGCGTTCATGATCACCAGCAGGCTGATCAGCAGGGGCAGGATCCCGGTCACCATGCCGGTGAACACTTCTCCGCCTTTCTGAAACAGCCCGATGAACCACTCGGCGCCGTGGGTGATGGTTTCTATCATTCTTCTCTCCTGTGGGGCTTTTTTGTTTTGTATTACTGGGGCTAATAATAATCACTTTGAAAGGTTTTAAAGTGTTAGTTAGATCTCACAATGAAAGAAAAATGGATTATTTTGAAAGTTAATTGATGTGATGAATGATTTCCGGTGGAAAAAAGCACGGATTTGCGTTGGGGAGGTGCGTACCGCTTCCTTGAGGTGTTACGGATGCTTTACCATACTGGTTTCTTATCGAACCCGTTAAATGGATGTCTCATGTTCAAGCGTCGTTATGCAGCGCTGTTGCCAGCGCTTATTCTGCTGTCTGCCTGCAGTAGCAAACCTAAGACCGAAGCTGTTCAGCAAACGGCTGGCGCCCCTTCCGGAGGGTTCCTGCTGGAGCCGCAGCACAATATGATGCAGATGGGTGGCGACTTCGCGAATAACCCGGCGGCCGAGCAGTTCATTGATAAAATGGTGAGCAAACACGGCTTTGACCGCCAGCAGCTGCACGAAATTTTGTCCCAGGCAAAGCGTCTGGACTACGTGCTGCGCCTGATGGACAGACAGGCACCGACGGCACAGGTCCCTACCGGGCCAAACGGCGCATGGTTGCGCTATCGCAAACAGTTTATTACCCCGGACAACGTGCAAAACGGCGTGGTGTTCTGGAATCAGTATGAAGATGCCCTTAATCGCGCGTGGCAGGTATACGGCGTGCCGCCGGAGATCATCGTCGGGATTATCGGCGTGGAAACCCGCTGGGGCCGCGTAATGGGCAAAACCCGCATCCTCGATGCGCTGGCGACGCTCTCCTTTAACTACCCGCGCCGCGCGGAGTATTTCTCTTCCGAGCTGGAAACCTTCCTGCTGATGGCGCGCAACGAGCAGGACGACCCGCTCGATCTGAAAGGTTCGTTTGCCGGTGCGATGGGCTACGGCCAGTTTATGCCATCCTCCTATAAACAATATGCCGTCGACTTCAATGGCGATGGTCATATCAACCTGTGGGATCCGGTGGATGCCATCGGCAGCGTGGCAAACTACTTCAAAGCGCACGACTGGACGCCAGGTGGACAGGTAGCCGTGCAGGCGAACGGCGAGGCATTTGGTCTGGAAAACGGCTTTAAAACCAAATACAGCGTCGCGCAGCTGACGGCGGCAGGCTTAACGCCAACGCAGCCGCTGGGCAATGTTGACCAGGTAAGCCTGCTGCGTCTGGACGTGGGAACCGGTTATCAGTACTGGTACGGCATGCCGAACTTCTACACCATCACCCGCTATAACCACAGCACTCATTATGCCATGGCCGTGTGGCAGCTGGGGCTGGCGGTCTCGCAGGCCCGCGTGCCGGCGGCGTCACCGTTTAGTCAGTAAGTCGCTCTGACGGGTAGGCCTGATGCCCTCACCCTGACCCTCTCCCACGGGAGAGGGACGTTTTACAGAAACATTTCGCCACACTCCCTTTTCAAACCCGCCATTTACATCTCAATCACCTTTCATTATTGTTATGTTATAACATTTAATGTGGTATCGAGATGTCAACGTCCCTTTTCTCTCTGTCTGCTCCGGTTCGGCTTTTACTGGCGCTGGTGCTTATTGTTCTTATCGGGCTGGCCGTGCGCTGGGCGGTGGCACTGCCATGATCCTGATGAACGAACTGGTCTCGGGCTATGACCGCCAGCCTGTAACGCGGCCCCTCTCAGGCACGATCGAGCGCGGCAGTATGACGGCTATCGTCGGCGCTAATGGCTGCGGAAAATCCACGCTGCTGAAGACGCTCGCCGGGTTTATTCCTCCCGTGGGCGGCAGCTTTCGCTGGCAGGGTAAGCGCCCGGTGATTGGCTGGCTGGCACAGCGCCACGCACTCGAGGCGCAATTTCCGCTTACCGTTCAGGACGTGGTGAGTATGGGCTGCTGGCCGGGCATATCGCTCTTATCCGGGTTTCGTCGGGAAACGCGGTTACGCATTGCCAGCGCGCTGGAGCGGGTCGGGCTGGCGTCGATGGCGCTTTCCACCATTGATGAACTCTCCGGTGGGCAGTTTCAGCGCATGTTATTTGCCCGCGTTTTAGTGCAGCAGGCACCGCTTGTGATGCTCGATGAGCCTTTCACCGGCGTCGACGAAGCGACCTGCAACGTGCTGATGGATCTGATGCTGGAGATGTATATGCAGGGCCAGACTCTGCTTGCGGTATTGCATGACAGCGAGCGCGTGGCACGCCACTTCCCGCAAACATTAATGCTGGATGCTGACATTCCCCACTGGAAAACCGAGCGGGTGAGGGTGGCATGATTTGGCATCTCTTTTTCCAGCCGTTTATTGAGTACGGCTTTATGCGTCGTGCGCTGGTGGTCTGCCTGGCCCTTTCTGTCAGTACCACCGCACTCGGCGTATTCCTCCAGCTGCGCCGGATGAGCCTGATGGGTGATGCCCTTTCTCACGCCATTTTACCCGGTGTCGCCGTAGGGTATTTGCTCAGCGGCATGTCGCTGCTGGCGATGAGTATCGGTGGTTTTATTGCCGGCATTACCGTGGCGCTGGTGGCTGGCCTGGTCAGCCGACGCACGCCGCTTAAAGAGGATGCCAGCTTTGCCGGATTTTACCTTGGCTCACTGGCACTGGGCGTCACGCTGGTGTCGCTGCGCGGGTCGAATGTCGATCTGCTGCATCTGCTGTTTGGTTCCATTCTTGCGGTGGACAACGATGCGGCGCTGTTTGTCACGGGCGTTTGCATGTTCACCCTGATAACGCTGGCGATTTTCTATCGTGGGCTGGTGACCGAAGCCTTTGATACCGCCTGGTTGCAGGTCAATGCCCGCGGGTTGCCCGGCCTGCTCCACGGACTGTTTCTGGCGCTGCTGGTGCTTAACCTGGTGGCCGGTTTTCAGGTGCTCGGCACGCTGATGGCCGTCGGGCTGATGATGCTCCCGGCGGTGGCGGCACGCTGCTGGGTGCGCACATTGCCAGGTTTGCTTTTGATGGCCGGCATCAGCGGAATTTTCTGCGCGTGGCTGGGCTTAAGTTTGTCCTGGGCAATCAGTCTGCCCGCCGGACCGTCCATTGTGCTGACCGCCAGCGCGTTGTTCTTTATTTCTGTTTTATTTGGCACGCGAAGCAGGCTGGCTGGCAGTCTGCGCGCGCTTTTTTAAGGCAAGGGGAAACGATGAAACTTACAGGATTAGTGATGGCGCTTGTGCTGGGTATGCTGTCGAACGGCGTGATGGCGAAAACGCTGAATGTGGTGACCAGCTTTTCGATACTGGGAGATATTACGCAGGAAGTGGGCGGCGACCATGTGAACGTGACGACGCTGGTCGGGCCGGACGGCGATCCGCATACCTTCGAACCGTCACCTAAAGACAGCGCTGCGCTGAGCAAGGCTGACGTGGTGGTTGTCAACGGTCTGGGGCTGGAAGGGTGGCTCGACCGTCTTGTGAAAGCCTCCGGTTTCAAAGGGCAGCTGGTTGTGGCCTCAACCGAAGTAAAAACGCACACGCTCGAGGAAGATGGAAAGACCGTGACCGACCCGCATGCCTGGAATAGCGCGGCGAACGGTGCGCTGTATGCACAAAATATTCTGAACGGGCTGGTGAAAGCAGATCCAGAGGATAAAGCGGCACTGGAGGCTTCAGGCCAGCCGTATATCGCGCAACTGACGCAACTGGACGGCTGGGCCAAAACCCGCTTTAGCCAGATCCCACAGGAAAAACGTAACGTGCTGACCAGCCATGACGCATTCGGCTATTTTAGCCGCGCGTATGGCGTCACCTTCATGGCACCGCAAGGGCTCTCTTCAGAGAGCGAGGCCAGCGCAGCGCAGGTCGCTGAGATTATCAATCAGATCAAAGCCGATGGCGTGAAAACCTGGTTTATGGAAAACCAGCTCGATCCGCGTCTGGTGAAGCAAATTGCGACGGCGACAGGCGCGCAGCCGGGAGGCGAACTTTACCCGGAAGCCCTGTCGGCAAAAGGTGGGGTTGCTGATACCTACGTTAAAGCATTTCGCCACAACGTGAACACCCTCGCTGACAGTATGAAATAACCTCCTCATAGCCGGTGCGCCCGCATCGGCTTTTTTCTGAAGCCCCCTCGTAAAACCCGAAGCGCATCCCCATATTTGACGAGAAAGTGCTATCTTGTGCTGCACGTTTTTCTGAAGCCTGGAGCGAGAATGACTGACCATGAATTGATGGAGCTTAGCGAGATAGTCGGACTGGCGCTTAAGCAACGCGGGGCGACCCTTACCACCGCGGAATCCTGCACCGGCGGCTGGGTGGCGAAAGCGATTACCGATATTGCCGGCAGTTCCGCCTGGTTTGAACGCGGGTTTGTGACCTACAGTAACGAAGCTAAAGCACAGATGATTGGCGTGCGCGAATCCACGCTGGAACAGCACGGCGCGGTCAGCGAGCCGGTGGTGATCGAGATGGCCATTGGCGCGCTAAAAGAGGCGCGGGCAGATTACGCGATTTCAATCAGCGGCATCGCGGGCCCGGACGGCGGCAGTGACGTGAAGCCCGTAGGCACCGTCTGGTTTGGTTTTGCGACCTCAAAAGGTGAAGGGATCACTCGCCGGGAGTGCTTTAGCGGCGACCGCGAAAGCGTGCGTCGTCAGGCAACGGAATATGCGTTAAAAACGCTCTGGCAACAATTTCTACAAAACACTTGATACTGTATGACTATACAGTATAATTGCACCAACAGAACAGAAATCCACGGTGAAGCACAGTCGCTTCTCCCGGCATGACAGGAGTAATAATGGCTATCGACGAAAACAAACAGAAAGCGTTGGCGGCAGCACTGGGCCAGATCGAAAAGCAATTCGGTAAAGGCTCCATCATGCGCCTGGGTGAAGACCGTACCATGGATGTTGAAACGATCTCCACCGGTTCGCTTTCTCTGGACATCGCGCTGGGCGCGGGCGGTCTGCCAATGGGCCGTATCGTAGAGATCTACGGGCCAGAGTCCTCCGGTAAAACCACCCTGACGCTGCAGGTGATTGCTGCGGCACAGCGCGAAGGTAAAACCTGTGCGTTTATCGATGCCGAGCACGCGCTGGATCCTGTTTATGCGCGTAAACTGGGCGTGGACATCGACAACCTGCTGTGTTCTCAGCCGGACACCGGTGAGCAGGCGCTGGAAATTTGTGACGCGCTGGCGCGCTCTGGTGCTGTTGACGTTATCGTGGTCGACTCCGTTGCTGCACTGACGCCAAAAGCGGAAATCGAAGGTGAAATCGGCGACTCTCACATGGGCCTCGCGGCACGTATGATGAGCCAGGCGATGCGTAAGCTGGCAGGTAACCTGAAGCAGTCCAACACGCTGCTGATCTTCATCAACCAGATCCGTATGAAAATTGGTGTGATGTTCGGTAACCCGGAAACCACAACCGGTGGTAACGCACTGAAATTCTACGCCTCTGTCCGTCTGGATATCCGCCGTATCGGCGCGGTGAAAGAGGGTGAAAACGTCGTTGGTAGCGAAACGCGCGTGAAGGTTGTGAAGAACAAAATCGCCGCACCGTTCAAACAGGCTGAATTCCAGATCCTCTACGGCGAAGGGATTAACTTCTTCGGTGAGCTGGTTGACTTGGGCGTGAAAGAGAAGCTGATTGAAAAAGCGGGCGCCTGGTATAGCTATAACGGTGACAAAATTGGTCAGGGTAAAGCGAATGCGATTTCCTGGCTGAAAGAGAACCCGGCTGCGGCGAAAGAGATTGAGAAGAAGGTGCGTGAGCTTCTGCTGAGCAACCAGGACTCTAAACCTGATTTCGTGGTGGATGCTGCGGATGCTGAAGAAACCAACGAAGACTTTTAAGTCTCTCGTGTAAAGATGAAGGGCTGCTGATGCGGCCCTTTTTGCATTTCTGAATCTGCAGGTTTTATATGAGTGAACCGACCACACGCCGACCCGCCTACTCGCGCTTGCTGGACCGTGCCGTACGTATACTTGCCGTGCGTGACCACAGCGAACAGGAGCTAAGACGAAAACTGTCAGCGCCTGTCATGAGCAAAAACGGGCCGGAAGAGATTGATGCCACTGCCGAAGATTATGACCGCGTGGTTGCCTGGTGCTATGAACATCATTACCTCGATGACGAACGCTTTGCCGCCCGCTTTCTCGCCAGCCGCGGACGTAAAGGCTACGGTCCTGCACGCATCCGTCAGGAACTGAATCAGAAAGGGGTGGCCCGGGAATCGATTGAAAAAGCGATGCGTGAATGCGACACAGACTGGTGTGAACTGGCGAAAGAGCAGGCGATTCGAAAGTACGGCGAACCGCTGCCGCGTGATTTTTCAGATAAAGTCAAAATCCAGCGCTTTTTGCTCTACCGCGGCTTTCTGATGGAAGATATTCAGGATATCTGGCGCAATTTTGTGGATTGAACGCATGCGGGATTTTACTTCCCACCAAAGAAAACTTATCTTATTCCCACTTTTTCCAGTAGCTGGTCTGTCCAACGGTTTATCGATACAGGCTGGCTGCGACATTTCGTTAGCTTGATTTCAGGATAATTATGAGCAAGAGCACCGCTGAGATCCGTCAGGCGTTTCTCGATTTTTTCCATAGTAAGGGACACCAGGTTGTTGCCAGCAGCTCCCTGGTACCGAACAACGACCCGACTTTACTGTTTACCAACGCCGGGATGAACCAGTTCAAGGATGTGTTCCTTGGTCTCGACAAGCGTAATTATTCCCGCGCCACAACCTCACAGCGTTGCGTGCGTGCGGGCGGTAAACACAACGACCTGGAAAACGTCGGTTACACCGCGCGTCACCACACGTTCTTCGAAATGCTGGGTAACTTCAGCTTCGGCGACTATTTCAAACACGATGCCATTCAATATGCGTGGGAACTGCTGACCGGTGAAAACTGGTTCAACCTGCCGAAAGAGCGTCTGTGGGTTACCGTCTATGAAACCGATGACGAAGCCTACGAAATCTGGGAAAAAGAGGTCGGTATCCCGCGCGAGCGCATTATTCGCATCGGTGATAACAAAGGCGCGCCATACGCGTCTGACAACTTCTGGCAGATGGGTGATACCGGTCCTTGCGGTCCGTGCACCGAGATCTTCTACGATCACGGCGACCACATCTGGGGTGGACCTCCTGGCAGCCCGGAAGAAGACGGCGATCGCTATATTGAGATCTGGAACATCGTCTTCATGCAGTTCAACCGTCAGGCAGACGGTACCATGGAGCCGCTGCCGAAACCGTCCGTTGATACCGGTATGGGCCTGGAGCGTATTGCCGCCGTTCTGCAACACGTTAACTCCAACTACGAAATTGACCTGTTCAGCACCCTGATCAAAGCCGTTGCGGAAGTGACCGGTGCGACCGATCTGAACAACAAATCGCTGCGCGTGATTGCAGACCACATTCGTTCTTGTGCGTTCCTGATTGCCGACGGCGTAATCCCGTCGAATGAAAACCGTGGCTACGTGCTGCGTCGTATCATTCGTCGTGCGATCCGTCATGGCAACATGCTGGGCGCGAAGGACACCTTCTTCTACAAACTCGTTGGGCCACTGATTGGCGTGATGGGTGCAGCCGGTGACGAGCTGAAACGCCAGCAGGCGCAGGTCGAGCAGGTTCTGAAAACCGAAGAAGAGCAGTTTGCCCGTACGCTGGAGCGCGGTCTGGCGCTGCTGGATGAAGAACTGGCAAAACTGAAGGGCGACACGCTGGATGGCGAAACCGCTTTCCGCCTGTACGACACCTACGGCTTCCCGGTTGACCTGACGGCGGACGTTTGCCGTGAGCGTAACATCAAAGTTGACGAAGTGGGCTTCGAAGCCGCGATGGAAGAACAGCGTCGTCGTGCGCGTGAATCCAGCGGTTTCGGCGCAGACTACAACGCGATGATCCGCGTTGATAGCGCGTCTGAATTCAAAGGCTACGACGCACTGGAACTGACCGGTAAAGTGACCGCCCTGTTTGTTGACGGTAAAGCCGTAGACAGCATCAGTGCAGGTCAGGATGCGGTTGTCATTCTGGACAAAACGCCGTTCTACGCTGAGTCCGGCGGCCAGGTTGGCGATAAGGGCGAACTGAAAGGCAATGGTTTCAGCTTCAGCGTAAGCGACACCCAGAAATTCGGTCAGGCGATTGGTCACCAGGGCAAACTGGTTTCCGGTTCGCTGAAAGTGGGCGAGGGCGTGCAGGCGAATGTTGATGAAGCACGCCGTGCGCGTATTCGTCTGAACCACTCTGCAACCCACCTGATGCACGCTGCCCTGCGCGACGTGCTGGGCACCCATGTTGCACAGAAAGGTTCTCTGGTTAATGACAAAGTGCTGCGTTTCGACTTCTCGCACTTTGAAGCGATGAAACCGTCGGAAATCCGTGCGGTGGAGGATCTGGTGAACGCTCAGATCCGTCGTAACCTGCCGATCGAGACCCATATCATGGACCTCGAGGACGCGAAGAAAAAAGGTGCGATGGCGCTGTTTGGTGAGAAATATGACGAACGTGTTCGCGTACTGAGCATGGGCGACTTCTCGACCGAACTGTGCGGTGGTACTCACGCATCGCGCACCGGTGACATCGGCCTGTTCCGCATCGTTTCCGAGTCGGGTACGGCGGCTGGCGTGCGTCGTATTGAAGCGGTAACCGGTGAAGGCGCAATTGCCAGCCTGCATGCGCAGAGCGATCAGCTGCACGACATCGCGCAGCTGCTGAAAGGCGATAGCCAGAATCTGGGCGAGAAAGTGCGTGTTGCGCTGGAGCGAACCCGTCAGCTGGAAAAAGAGCTCCAGCAGCTGAAAGAACAGGCTGCGGCGCAGGAGAGTGCAAACCTCTCCAGCAAAGCGGTAGACATTAAGGGCGTCAAACTGCTGGTCAGCGATCTGGCGGGCGTTGAGCCTAAGATGCTGCGTACTATGGTCGACGATCTCAAGAACCAGCTTGGTTCTACCGTTATCGTGCTGGCGACAGTGGCAGAAGGTAAGGTTTCTCTGATTGCGGGCGTCTCTAAGGATGTGACCGACCGCGTAAAAGCAGGGGAACTGATTGGTATGGTCGCCCAGCAGGTGGGTGGCAAGGGAGGCGGTCGTCCGGACATGGCGCAAGCCGGTGGTACGGATGCGGCGGCACTTCCGCAAGCTTTGGCCAGTGTAGAAAGCTGGGTGAGCGCGAAACTGTAATAACTACAAAGCACAATCAGACGCCATAGCGGCAACGTTATGGCGTCTTGTTCACTGTGCTATCGATAACGATAAAGTCAGGTTGAGTTTGTGTATATCGGCTAAACTTACGTTTAACAGAATGTGATGCCGTGACTGCTTACACTTTACGTGTTTGTCATCGCTTACTTTTTGGCGTTATATGATGGATAATGCCGGGATACAAGAGACCCGACTCTTTTAATCTTTCAAGGAGCAAAGAATGCTGATTCTGACTCGTCGAGTTGGTGAGACCCTCATGATTGGGGATGAGGTCACCGTGACAGTTTTAGGGGTAAAGGGTAACCAGGTACGTATTGGTGTTAACGCTCCTAAAGAAGTATCTGTCCACCGTGAAGAGATCTACCAGCGTATCCAGGCTGAAAAATCCCAGCAGTCCAGTTACTGATATTGTCGCGTCTCGCTGTCGGGCGAGACGCAACCCTCCTGTCATTTTTCCTGCTCAACGTTACCGTTTCATTTCAACCGCTCTCTTTTTAACCACTCTACTATTCTTAACGCGCCCCAACCCCAGCCTTTCTACAAACGTTTTTTGAGAAGTTCGATGCAAAATCCGCTTATAAAACACCCTCTTTGCGGGTTTTACATGCGAATTGCGTGTGATTTGTGCAAACGATAAAAGCTTTTGGAAAATTGTTTGACTTATAAGTCCCAGAAAGTAATATATGCGCCACGCAGCGACGAGAAGCTCTTAACGAGTTACTCGAAGCACTCGAAAGAGGCGTTGTGTGGTGAGGTGGCCGAGAGGCTGAAGGCGCTCCCCTGCTAAGGGAGTATGCGGTCAAAAGCTGCATCCGGGGTTCGAATCCCCGCCTCACCGCCATTTTGCATCCGTAGCTCAGCTGGATAGAGTACTCGGCTACGAACCGAGCGGTCGGAGGTTCGAATCCTCCCGGATGCACCATCTATTACTTCATATTGCTTTCGAAGTGATATGAATATCGAGCAGTACAGTAGTAAATCGCGATGCATCCGTAGCTCAGCTGGATAGAGTACTCGGCTACGAACCGAGCGGTCGGAGGTTCGAATCCTCCCGGATGCACCATTTACTATTTCTGAAAGCAGTTCCCTGATGCATCCGTAGCTCAGCTGGATAGAGTACTCGGCTACGAACCGAGCGGTCGGAGGTTCGAATCCTCCCGGATGCACCATTTACTGTTTCTAAAAGCATTTCCCTGATGCATCCGTAGCTCAGCTGGATAGAGTACTCGGCTACGAACCGAGCGGTCGGAGGTTCGAATCCTCCCGGATGCACCATCTCTTCTTATCGTCCCCTTCGATGTTTAGTTCTTAATCACTCTCATTGTTATCACTTCGCAATCAGCGACAAAAACCACCATTTACGATAAAGTAATGCTTTGTTAATCGTTTAGCGAGAGCACGATGTACGCACAGTATGACGGTTTGATCTTCGATATGGATGGCACCCTGCTGGATACCGAACCCACGCATCGTCAAGCCTGGACCGAGGTCCTGGGCCGCTACGGTATGCGTTTCGACCTGCAGGCGATGATAGCCCTCAACGGATCCCCAACCTGGCGTATTGCGCAGGCCGTGATTGAACTGAATCAGGCCGATCTCGACCCCTACCTGCTCGCGCGCGAAAAAACCGATGCGGTTAAAGCCATACTGTTAGACACCGTACAACCTTTACCCCTTATCGACGTGGTTAAAGCGTGGCACGGACGTCGCCCTATGTCTGTCGGCACGGGCAGCGAGAGCGCGATTGCAGAAGCCTTGCTCAACCATCTTGGCCTGCGCCACTATTTTTCAGCTGTCGTCGCTGCCGATCATGTTAAGCGTCACAAGCCAGCACCGGACACCTTCCTGCTCTGCGCAGAATTAATGGGCGTACCGGCGGCAAAATGCGTCGTGTTTGAGGATGCCGATTTTGGTATCCAGGCCGCACGTGATGCCGGAATGGATGCGGTGGATGTGCGCTTACTGTGAGTGACGCATTGTCACTTGCCTCATTATTCGCCAGCAGTTTTTTAAGCGCCACGCTGTTACCGGGAAATTCGGAAGTGGTGCTGGTGGCGATGTTGTTGTCCGGCGTCAGTCAGCCCTGGCTACTTGTATTAATAGCAACAATGGGTAATAGCCTTGGAGGGCTGACTAACGTTATTCTTGGACGTTTCTTTCCGCTGCGCAAAACGTCGCGCTGGCAGGAAAAGGCAGTTGGCTGGCTAAAACGCTATGGCGCTGCCACGCTGTTATTAAGCTGGATGCCTGTAATAGGCGATTTACTGTGTCTGCTGGCGGGATGGATGCGCATCTCCTGGGGACCGGTGCTCTTTTTTTTGTGCCTTGGCAAGGCGTTGCGCTATGTTCTCGTGGCGTGGGCAACACTACAGGGTATGACGTGGTGGCACTAATTGGTGGAATGAATACGCGACCTTCAATCGTCAACCATTACAATTATGCTGAGTAACATTACTTTGACAGGCGGGAGGTCAATTTGATCCCGGACGTATCTCAGGCGCTGGCCTGGCTGGAAAACCACCCTCAGGCTCTGAAGGGTATTCAGCGTGGTCTTGAGCGTGAAACGCTGCGCGTTAACGCGGACGGTAGCTTAGCGACGACGGGTCACCCGAAGGCGTTAGGCTCGGCGCTGACACATAAATGGATCACAACCGATTTCGCTGAAGCGCTGCTGGAGTTCATCACGCCGGTGGACGGCGATATTGATCACATGCTGACAATCTTGCGCGATATTCATCGCTATACGGCGCGCAATCTTGGTGACGAGCGTATGTGGCCGCTCAGCATGCCGTGCTATATCGAACAGGGCCAGGAGATTGAGCTGGCGCAGTACGGCACGTCAAATATCGGTCGGCTGAAAACGCTCTATCGCGAAGGTCTGAAAAATCGCTACGGCGCATTGATGCAGACCATCTCTGGCGTGCACTACAATTTCTCGCTGCCGATGGCGTTCTGGCAGGCGAAAGGGGGAGAAACGGACAAAGAAGCGATCTCAGCCGGGTATTTCCGTCTGATCCGCAACTATTACCGTTTCGGCTGGGTGATCCCGTATCTCTTTGGCGCGTCACCTGCCATTTGCTCTTCGTTCCTGCAGGGGAAACCCACCACGCTGCCGTTCGAAAAGACCGAGTGCGGCATGTACTATCTCCCGTACGCGACGTCTCTTCGCATGAGCGATCTGGGCTATACCAATAAATCGCAAAGCAATCTCGGTATTACGTTTAACGAATTGCACGAATATGTGGCAGGATTGAAGCGGGCGATCAAAACCCCGTCGGAAGAGTACGCGAAAATCGGCCTCGAAAAAGACGGCAAACGCCTGCAAATCAACAGCAACGTGTTGCAGATTGAAAACGAACTGTATGCGCCGATTCGTCCTAAGCGCGTGACGCGCAGCGGTGAAACCCCGTCGGATGCGCTACAGCGCGGCGGCATTGAATACATTGAAGTACGTTCGCTGGATATCAACCCGTTCTCACCGATTGGCGTTGATGAGCAGCAGGTTCGCTTCCTGGATCTGTTTATGGTCTGGTGTGCGCTGGCGGATGCGCCGGAAATGAGTGCAGACGAACTGCTTTGCACCCGTACAAACTGGAATCGCGTGATTCTGGAAGGGCGTAAGCCGGGTCTGACGCTGGGTATTGGCTGCGAAACGGCACAGTTCCCGCTGACCAAAGTGGGTAAAGATCTGTTCCGTGACCTGAAGCGTGTTGCCCGGACTCTGGACAGCATTGACGGCGGCGACGCCTACCAACAGATCTGCGACCAGTTGGTAGAGTGCTTCGATAACCCGGAACTGACATTCTCAGCACGCATTCTGCGTTCTATGATTGATCAGGGCATTGGTGGTACCGGGCGTGCACTCTCCGCGGAATACCGTGAGATGCTGATGCAGGAGCCATTAGAGATCCTGCGCGAAGCGGATTTTGAAGCAGAACGCGATGCGTCCGTGGTGCGTCAGAAAGAAGTTGAAGCGGCGGATACGGAGTCGTTTGAAGCGTTTCTGGCGAAACAGGCTTGAACCAAAAGAAAAAGGCCACATCGCTGTGGCCAAAATATACATCTCTGAATTCAGGGATGATGATAACAAATGCGCGTCTTTCATATACTCAGACGCGCATTGTGTAGAAGAGTTCAGTTTATTTTAAAAAAAATCACTATCGGAGGTGACGTATGCCGTTATTAGATAGCTTTACTGTCGACCATACCCGTATGGAAGCACCTGCAGTCCGCGTGGCGAAGACCATGCACACCCCGCACGGCGACACAATCACCGTCTTCGATCTGCGCTTCTGCGTGCCGAACAAAGAAGTGATGCCAGAGAAAGGCATTCACACGCTGGAGCACCTGTTCGCCGGATTTATGCGCGACCACCTGAATGGTAACGGCGTTGAGATTATCGATATCTCTCCGATGGGCTGCCGTACCGGTTTCTACATGAGCCTGATTGGTCAGCCGGAAGAGAAACGCGTTGCAGACGCGTGGAAAGCAGCCATGGAAGACGTGCTGAAGGTGAAAGAGCAGAACCAGATCCCAGAGCTGAACGTTTACCAGTGCGGGACTTACCAGATGCACTCTCTGGAAGAAGCGCAGGACATCGCTCGTCACATCATCGAGCGTGATGTTCGCGTGAACAGCAACGAAGAGCTGGCCCTGCCGAAAGAAAAACTGCAGGAACTGCACATCTAGTGCACCTTTTCCCTCTCCCTCCGGGAGAGGGTAGGGTGAGGGTTGTTTAGCCCATGACCACAACCTCAACGTTCTCCTTTACCCATCGTCCCCTTGTTCCGTTTGCCCATGATTACGTTCATGGCGACAGTGAGCCATGGCACCAGCACGACTGCGCGCAGCTGCTGCACAGCCTGACGGGCGTCGTGCGGGTCGAAACGGCATCTGGCTGTTGGGTGGTACCCCCCGGGCGCGGCGTCTGGCTTCCTGCGGGGACACAACACGCCCTGCGCATCACCGGTAGCGTAGCGGCGCGAACGCTGTTTATTGATCCACTGGCGCGAGCCGATCTCCCGGCCACGTGCCAGATCGTGCAGATCTCGCCCCTGTTGCGCGAGCTGATCCTCTCCGCCCTCTCACTGCCTGAATCGTACTCACCGGGAAGCCGTGACGAGCGCGTGTATGAACTCATTCTGGATGAACTTCGCATCATGCCGGTGCTGCCGTTTCATCTGCCGGAGCCGGAAAGTGAACCGTTACGCCAGCTGTGCCGACAGATCCGTCAGTCGCCAGGAGAGAGCTGGAACAGTCAACAGAGCGCGAGCGCGCTTGGCATGAGCGAGCGCACGCTGAACCGTCATTTTCAGCAGCAGACAGGATTACGCTACAGCGAGTGGGTGAGAAGGGCGCGGCTGCTGGAAGCCTTAGTGCGGCTGGCGCAGGGCCAGCCGGTATTAGGTGTGGCGCTGGATCTGGGTTACGGCAGCCACAGCGCCTTTACGGCCATGTTCCGCCGGGTGATGGGTATCTCACCCAGCGATTATTTTAAGAACGACTGACCGCATTAAAGAGCGCCTGAAGCGATGCGCGTGCAACGTCGCTATCAATGCCTACGCCCCAGCGGCTGGTACCGTCCTGGAACAGACAGCGAATGTATGCCACCGAGCGGCTGTCGCTGCGTTCACCCAGCGTGTGTTCGTGATAATCCTTAATTACAAACGGCGCGTTGATCCAGCGGCTCAGGCCATGAGCGGCAGCGGACAGCAAGCCATTCCCGTGTCCCTCAAGCTGACGCGTCCCCCCCTGCGTTGCGACGCTTGCCGTTAAACGCAACTGGCCATCCTGCTGACTGTCGCTGCGGTACGATTGCAGCGCAAACTGCGGTGTTTCCACCAGACCGTAGCGGGTGCGGAACAGCTGCCACAGTGCATTTTGCGTCATCTCTTTTCCGTGGCGGTCGGTTTCTTGCTGCACGTGCTGGCTGAAATCTTGCTGCAGGGCGCGGGGCAGTTTCAGCCCATGATTTTGCTCGATAAGCCACGCGCTACCGCTTTTCCCTGACTGGCTGTTCACGCGGATCACCGCTTCATAGGTGCAGCCGATATCCTGAGGGTCAACAGGCAGGTAGGGCATCTCCCAGCGCTCGCCAGGCTTGCGGGCATCAAAGCCTTTTTTGATCGCGTCCTGGTGCGAACCGGAGAAGGCGGTATAGGCCAGCCGTCCTGCCCACGGATTGCGCGGGTGTACCGGCAGTTGGTTGCAGGTTTCCACCACCTCCACCACCCGGTTCATATCGCTAAAGTCCAGGTCGGGGCTAACGCCCTGGCTGTAGAGGTTCATCGCCAGCGTCACCAGGCAGACGTTGCCCGTCCGCTCGCCGTTACCAAACAGACAGCCCTCGACGCGGTCAGCCCCGGCCATGACGGCCAGCTCCGCGCTGGCGACGCCGGTGCCGCGGTCGTTATGCGGATGCACGCTGATGCAGACGTCGGCGCGGCGGCTGAAGTGACGGCAGAAATATTCAATCTGATCGGCATAGACGTTTGGCGTACTGACTTCAACGGTGGCCGGTAAGTTGATGATCATCGGACGCGCATCGCACGGCTGCCAGATCTCTGCCACGGCCTCACAAATTTCCAGCGCAAACTCCGGCTCGGTAAAGCAGAAGGTTTCCGGTGAATATTCATACTGCCAGTGGGTATCCGGGTTCTCTTCACACAGCTGACGAATAAGGCGGGTGGAGCGCGTAGCCAGCTCGACGATTTGCGCCTTCTCCATGCCAAACACCAGACGACGGAACAGCGGGGCGGTGGCGTTATAAAGATGTACCGTGGCCTGCTTTGCGCCGCGCAGGGACTCAAAGGTGCGGACGATCAGATCTTCCCGCGCCTGCGTGAGCACCTGAATGGTGACGTCATCCGGGATGCGGTTCTCTTCAATCAGCTGGCGAACAAAGTTGAAGTCCGTCTGTGAGGCGGAAGGAAAGGCGACCTCAATCTCCTTAAAGCCGCAGCTCAGCAGAAGATCCCAAAACTGCAGCTTGCGGGCGCTGTCCATCGGCTCGGCCAGCGCCTGGTTGCCGTCGCGTAAGTCGGTTGAGAGCCAGCGCGGCGCGCGGGTGATGCGCTGCTCCGGCCAGCGGCGATCGGGCAGAGAGAGAGTAGGGTAAGGCGTGTATTTGTCTGCGGGTGTGTTCAGCATGGTGCGCTCCTGTTGTCTTTTCACTATCGTGACGAGATTTCAGGCGCGCTGCTTTATCGGAAATGACAATTGCTATCGCGTTTTGGACAACCGGGCCTACGGATGGCGGCCCGGTTATCGTAGGCCGGGTAAGGCGTAGCCGCCACCCGGCAACCGCCGCAGAGGACTAGTGCGCGCCACCGCCCCCGCCACCGGCACCAAACGGTGGTCTGGCAAACCACACCAGCCCCAGCAGGACGATGAAGATCCCTGCCGAAATCCAGAAAATCTCGTTGGCCGAGATAATCAGTCCCTGGCTGGTGATCTGCTGGGCAATCCAGCCGGATGCCTGCTGCTCCGTCATCCCCATGCCCTGCAGCTGGCTGTACATCTGCTGGGCATTCGGGTTGTACGGATTCACCGCTTCGGTCAGCTGGGCATGGTGCATCGATTCACGGTTCGTCCACAGGGTGGTGGTGATCGACGTCCCGATGGAGCCCGCCAGCGTTCGGGTGAAGTTCGACAGGCTCGACGCCGCCGCCAGACGCTCAGGGGGTAAGCCGGAGAGCGTGATGGTGGTTAGCGGCATAAAGAAGCACGCGACCGCGAAGCCCTGAATAAACTGCGGCCACGCCGAGGCGCCAAAGTCCATTCCTGGCTCGAAGGTATACGCACGCCAGTAGAAGCACACCGCGTACATGATGAAGCTGAACGTCACCAGACGACGCATGTCGAGCTTATGGGCGAAGCGGCCAATGATCGGCGACAGCAGGACCGGGATCACCCCAACAGGTGCAGACGCCAGCCCCGCCCAGGTTGCGGTATAGCCATACACCTCCTGCAACAGCTGTGGCAGCAGAACAATCGCGCCGAAGTAGAGCATATAGGCGAGGCTGATACACAGACAGCCGATGGTGAAGTTTCGCGACTTAAACAGCGAGAGATCGACTATCGGGTTGTCGTCCGTCAGCTCCCAGACAATCAGGAAGCTGAGCGACACCACCGCGACAATGGTCAGGATGACGATCTCCTGCGAGTTGAACCAGTCGAGCTCTTTACCCCGGTCGAGCATGATCTGTAGGCTACCGATACCCAGGATCAGCAGCGCCAGCCCGATGCTGTCAATACGCCGCTGTTCGGTGCGCGTCTCTCGTCCCCGCAGCGATTGCAGCGTCATTAATACCACGACGGCGCCAATCGGTACGTTGATGAAGAAGATCCAGCCCCAGTGATAGTTATCGCTGATGTATCCGCCGAGAATGGGTCCGCAGATAGGCGCGACGATCACGGTCATTGACCAGAGCGCCAGCGCGACGGACCGTTTCGCAGGGGGATAGTTGCTCAGCAGCAAACTCTGGGAAAGCGGGATCAGCGGCCCGGCGACAATCCCCTGAATGACGCGGAAGAAAATCAACATCGTCAGGCTGTTTGACATGCCGCATGCCCAGGAGGCCAGCACAAACGCCACCGTAGACCACAGGAACAGCTTCACCTCACCGACACGCTTTGCCAGCCAGCCGGTGATCGGAATGGAGATGGCGTTTGCCACCCCGAATGAGGTAATGACCCAGGTCCCCTGGCTCAGCGACGAGCCAAGGTTACCGGCGATGGTCGGGATCGCCACGTTTGCGATGGTGGAGTCCAGCACCTGCATGAATGTCGCCAGCGACAGCGCAATGGTCATAATGACCAGCTGCGCGCCTTCCAGCGGTTTTTGCGGCTTTTGCTGTTGCATAACGCTCACCTTCGGATTAACCGGCGTTTGCCTTCACGATGTCATCGATCAGCTTGTTGACCGGATCGAGGCTAATTTCACGGGCGTTACTTTCATAAGCCGGGCTGCTACGCACCTGGCTTGCCAGGATCTGACCGTCGCGGTTCGCGGTGTCAACCGTCACAAGCGTTGAGAGGCCGATACGCAGCGGGTGATCCGCCAGCTGTTTTGCATCCAGTTCAATACGCACAGGCAGACGCTGAACCACTTTGATCCAGTTACCGGTGGCGTTCTGCGCAGGCAGCAGGGAGAAGGCGCTGCCGGTACCCATGTCCAGGCCAACCACTTTCCCGGTGTACTTCACGTCATCGCCGTAGATGTCGCTGACAACCGTCGCGGTCTGGCCGATACGCATATGGGCAAGTTGCGTCTCTTTAAAGTTAGCGTCTACCCACAGATTGTCTGCCGGAACGACCGCCATCAGCGGCGTGGTCGGGCTGATCTGCGCCCCTGGCTGAACGGAACGGCGGGAGACATAGCCGGTCATCGGGCTGACGATTTTGGTACGCTGCAGGGCTAGCCATGCGTTACGCACTTCAGTCGCCGCCTGCTGCACGGCGGGCTGGTTTTCAAGGCTGGTGCCCAGCACCATTGCCTGGTTGGCATTGTACTGTTGAATCGCCACATCCAGCTGTGCCTGAGCGCTGGCAACGGCATCGCGGGCGTGTTGCAGCTCTTCACGGCCAATCAGGTTGGCGGTGCCGAGCGGTACGCGGCGGTTGAGGTCGCTCTGCGCCTGTGCGAGTGCCGTTTTCTGCACGTCGATATTGGCCTGCAGCTGTTTGCTGTTGATCATCAGCTGGCGGGTCTGACGAACGCTGGAGGCCAGCGCGGTCTGGGCTTTCTCAAATGCCTGCTGCGCGTCAGTCGGATCGAGGGTGACCAACACATCGCCTTTTTGCACAAAGTCGGTATTGTCAGCCCAGACTTTCGTCACGCTGCCCGACACCTGCGCCATAATCTGTACCTGGTTCCCTGCCACGTAGGCGTCGTCTGTCTCTTCAGCATGACGCAATACTAAAAACCAATAGATCCCATATGCCACGGCAATAATAATAAAGAGCAAGGTCAACAGAAGAAGGGCACTTTTACGTTTGCCTTTCTTGTTGGCCGGTTGCTGCGGGTTAGTGCTCTCCGCATTTGCGCTCATTGTTGTTCTCCACGATCTTCTTATTTTCACATCGGCTGAGCCGACCTGTTGTCAGAAAGGCCAGCAGTGTGACGTGCTGGCCTGTCGGTTTTCTTATGAATCTGGATTGTTGAGCGTGTCGTCGCGTTAGCGCAGCGCCTCAAGAATGGCACCATCTTCATCCATCTGATCCAGACGGGTGAGCAGCTTGCGCGTGATGTGCTCAAGCTGGTCGCGCTCGGCGGTGCTGAGGGCAGACCAGAGTTTGTGCAGGCAATTGTGCTGAGGTGGCAGTACCTCACGCAGGAATTCGTGACCTTTGTCGGTCAGTTGCAGATGCAGGCAACGACGATCGTTGTCGCTTTCACGGCGTTCAATCCAGCCGCGCTTTTCCAGCTCATCGGCAATACGGGTTGCGTTGGTACGGGAAGAGCCCAGCGCGCAGCTCAGCTCAGAAGGCTGAATACTGTGGTTTTCCTGAGACTCCAGCGTAATCAACGCCATAAACAACGTCTCGTTAATCCCTTGAGCTTTCAGCATCTTATTACGGTTTTCCAGAAGCTTACCCTGCATGTGCATGCACAGGCGAGTCAGCAGGATTTCCTGATACGGGAAGTCCTCATGGCGACTGGCGCGGAATTTAAGCATTTGTTCAATGGGCGTAAACGAACTATCCATTTGGGCATAACCTCATTAATTACAGCCGATATAGTAACGACAGTGACAAATAATGTAAATGAATTATTTGTGCGGTTATATCCGCCAAATGAATGTCACCGTCAGAAAGCGCCGGGTAAGTCCGTGACCCGGTGAGCACAGAAAGAGTAGGGTGTGAACCCGTAGAAGAGAGGATGTGAGGACGGGGGTCTGAACTATTCATGCCAATTGTAGATATGTCACCCACATTAAAATTTCTGGGATAAATGATTACGTTTACATTAACAGACTGCAGGGCCCCTTTATACCCTAAGAGGCCCAAAGCAATGTAAAACTTAGTGAATCGCCTCCTGGCGATGGTAGCCGCGCCACCATACAAGAAGGTTGAGCGCGGCAACGATGGCCCCAATCCCACACACGCCCGACCAGCCAGCATGCTGCCACGCCGACGCTGAAATTAATGAACCAGCAGCACCACCAATGAAGTAGCTGGTCATGTATCCGGCGGTGAGGCGGTTACGCGCTTCGGGTTTCACGCGATAAATCACGGTCTGATTAGTAATGTGGACACCCTGTACGGTGAGGTCGAGTACCAGAATACCGACGATCAGCGCCAGCACCGAGACGTGTCCATACCAGATCGCCGCCCAGGAGAGCAGGAGCAAAACCAGCCCGGCGGTGGTGGTCAAATGTGATTTGCCTTTGTCGGCCAGCCCACCCGCCGGACGCGCGCCCAGCGCGCCCGCAGCACCGGCCAGGCCGAACAGACCA
This sequence comes from Enterobacter cloacae complex sp. HYC080_NIDB, assembly GCF_056673325.1. NCBI lineage: Bacteria > Pseudomonadati > Pseudomonadota > Gammaproteobacteria > Enterobacterales > Enterobacteriaceae > Enterobacter > Enterobacter cloacae complex sp. HYC080_NIDB. The sequence continues at coordinate 1,050,929 of NZ_CP114212.1, forward strand.
ATGACGCCTTCAGAATAGTTAAACGGCGGAGCCGCGAGCAGAAACGCCATTGAGGTCCAGAGAATACTGAAGTTGGCGAAGGTCAAACATCCCAGCAGGGCGCGGGTGCGCAGGAGTTTATCCTGAGTGAACAGGCTGAACACGGAGGCCAGAAGCTGCGGATAGTTAAGATGGTTCTCTTGCTTCACCTTCGGCAGGCCGCGCCACAGCGCCAGCGCCATCACCACCATTAACACGCTCGCCACCCAATAAACGGTGCGCCAGCCGCCGAGGCTTGCCAGTAGTCCTGCCACGGTACGCGCCAGCAAAATCCCCAGCAGCAGGCCGCTCATGATGGTGCCCACTACCTTGCCACGTTTGTCCGGTGAGGCCAGCGTCGCGGCGAGGGGTACCAGGATTTGCGCGACGACGGAGAACAGCCCTGTCAGCGCGGTACCGACGATCATCATCGTCAGCGACTGGCTGCTGGCGGTGATCAGCATGCCACCTGCCGCCAGCAGCGTCATCGAAACAATCAGCATCCGGCGTTCAAACATATCGCCAAGCGGCACCAGGAACAGCAACCCGGCGGCGTAGCCGAGCTGTGCCGCCGTCACGATGAAGCCAGCGGAACTGGCAGAAAGGTTGAACGCGCGGGCGATAGTGTCGAGAAGGGGTTGCGCGTAATAGTTGCTGGCGACGGCCAGACCCGTTGCCACGGACATTAAAAGGATAAGTGCGGGGCTAAGCCCTGGAGTTGTTTTTGTCATGAGTTTCAGGAATCGTTCGTTAAGTGATTATTTTTCCGGAAACCATAATAGCGAATGATTGTTAAGGTGGGGGGATTGTTGGGTGATGGATTGTGCGGTTTAGGGGGATCGTACGGTCTGGTGCCCCCTCACCCCGGCCCTCTCCCCTTTGGGGAGAGGGTTAGGGTGAGGGGTAAGGCTTTGTGCTCTACTTCTGCGCCGCAAGCGCCTCTTTCACCCAGCCGTCAAACTGCTGCTCGTGGGCTTTGATCCAGCCGTCGACGTGACCTTTGACATCCGCTTCAGACGATTTGCCCGCATGCATCATGGCGTTCTGAGCATTGATATCCGCCAGCGGCAGTTTCATTACCGAGAACAATTTTGCTGCCGCCGGGTTTTTCTCGGACCAGGCTTTGTTCGCCACAATATGCATGGTATTCACCGGGAAGCCGTAGTTCATGCCGTTCGGCAGTTTGGTGTCGATATCCTTCTGCTCGCCCGGCAAGGAGGAGAATGGCACTTGCAGCCACACCACATCTTTACCCGGCTTCAGCACGTCGCTCACCCAGTACGGCGTCCAGGTGTAGTAGATCACCGGTTTACCCTCTTTGAAGCGGGCAATGGTGTCGGCCATCATCGCCGAATAGTTGCCGTGGCTGACATCAACCGTCTTCGCCAGGTCATAGGCTTTGTTCTGGTGATTAATCACCGCTTCACAGCCCCAGCCCGGTGAGCAACCCATCATGTCGGCTTTACCGTCACCGTTGGTGTCGAACAGTTTGGCGATCTTCGGATCTTTCAGCTGTTCAATATTGGTGATGTGGTACTTATCGGCGGTTTTCTTGTCGATCAGATAACCCTGCGCTGCACCGGTTACGAAGGTGCCTTCACGATAGAATTTCTTGTCGCCACCGGCGGCGGCATACATATCGTCGTGCAGCGGCTGCCAGTTCACCGCGGTAAAGGTGGCATCACCGGAGGCAATCGAGGTGTAGCCCACGTTGTAATCCACTTCGCTCGGCGTGTTGACCGTGTAGCCCAGTTTTTCCAGGGCTCGGCTGACGATGAGCGTCTGGAAGCTCTCTTCCGAAATGGTGCTCTGCACCGGCTGCACGGTGATGCCTTTACCCGGCAGGTCAGCTGCAAACGTGCTGGTGGAGACAAGGGTGGCAAACGCTGTGGCAAAAAGTACGTTATGTCGCATCGTTGTTCCTTATTTTGATTTCGTGAAAGGGCGGGTGAATAACCCGACAGGGCCGGTGGTATACCAGCGACGGTTGCCGCGACTGCGTGAATCACGACCGACAGCCTGTGTCAGGCGGTCAAGAATAATGGCGAGGATCACAATGCCCACGCCGCCGACGGTTGCCAGCCCCATATCGAGACGGCCAATACCGCGCAGCACCATCTGGCCCAGACCGCCCACGGCGATCATTGAGGCAATGACCACCATCGACAGCGCCAGCATCAGCGTCTGGTTAACGCCTGCCATGATGGTCGGCATCGCCAGCGGGAGTTGAACCTTAAACAGCATCTGACGCGGGCTGGCACCAAACGAGCGTGACGCTTCGATCAGATCGGCCGGCACCTGGTTAATGCCCAGGATAGTCAGACGAATAATCGGCGGCAGGGCGAAGATAATGGTTACCACCACGCCCGGCACGTTACCGATACCGAACAGCATTACGATAGGCACCAGATAGACGAATGCCGGTGTGGTCTGCATCGCATCCAGCAGCGGACGAATGATCTTCGCCGCCCGCGGGCTACGTGCCAGCCAGATCCCCATCGGCAGGCCGATGACAATACAGAAGAGCAGGGCGGTCAGCACCAGTGCCAGGGTAATCATCGCCTGCGACCAGGCGCCAATGGCGCCAATGGCAATCAGCGAAATCAGCGTGGCGATCCCCATTCCTGCGCTACCGAACTGCCAGGCGATCAGCGAGAACAAAACGATCGCGACCGGCGCTGGCATACCGAGCATCAGCTGCTGGAAGCCGTTGAGGATGTAATCCACCGGGACGCGGATCCCCTGAAAGAGCGGACGAAAATGCGTTACTACCCAGTCGATCCCCTCCGTGACCCAGCTATCGAGTGGGATCAGCGTTTTATGGAACGGATCCATAATGTTGAAGTGTTCTGGCGCAGGCGCAGGTGCGCTGTTGAGCCAGTCCGCCGCGCCACCGCCATCGGCAGGTGCTGGCGTGGAACCCCACGCATCGGCAGATTGCGCAGCGCTGTCCGCTGCTTCAGTGGTGCCCCACGGGTTAGATTGATCGGTCATTGTTTGCTCCCTCGCGATCTAAAGCCTGCAGCAACATGCGTTTTGAGATGATGCCGACGTACTGTTGTTCTTCCCCGACGACCGGAACGGCACACGGTGCCTGGCCGACGTGGGAGAGCAACTCGCTGAGCGGCGTTTCGGCGTCCACGGCAAGGGGAGCGTCAATTAACGCCGCATCGATTTCCTGATTTTCGCTAAGGGCGGTTTTCAGGGAGTCGATGGAGACAATGCCGACAAATTTATTGCCGCGTTCAACCAGATAACCATATTCACGGTCTTCGTCCTGCAGAAGCTTAAGCGCGGAGCGTGGGCCGAAACCTGGCGTTTTACGGATAATGCCGTTTGGCGTTCGACGGGCAATATCTTTCGCGCTAAACACATGGCTAATATCCACGCCGCGGAAGAAGGTACGCACGTAATCATTTGCCGGATTATTCAGTATTTCATCCGGCGTGCCGACCTGCACCACCTCACCATTTTGCATAATCGCAATTCGGTCGCCAATACGCATGGCTTCATCTAAATCATGGGAAATAAAGACAATGGTTCGCTGATGTTTTGCCTGTAATTTTACCAGCTCATCCTGCATCTCGGTGCGAATTAACGGGTCGAGCGCGGAGAAGGCTTCATCCATTAATAATATGTCTGGATTAATGGCTAATGCGCGGGCTAAGCCCACACGCTGACGCATCCCGCCGGAAAGTTCATCCGGGTAGGCGTGAGCATAATTTTCGAGCCCAACCTGACGCAGCGCATCAAGCGCTTTTTCCTGACGTTCTTGCGCAGCAACGCCCGCTAATTCCATACCGAAAGCGGCATTATCCAGCACCGTCATATGCGGCATTAGCGCGAATGACTGGAACACCATTGCAATCTTCTTTCTGCGCACCTCGCGGAGCTCTGCGTCTGATATTCTGGCGATATCTACGCCGTCAATCAGCACCTGTCCGCGGGTGGGTTCAATCAGGCGATTGAGAAGGCGAACCATAGTGGATTTACCCGAACCGGATAACCCCATGATGACAAAAATCTCGCCTTCTTCAATGGCCAGACTGGCGTCTTTAACGCCAAGCGATAGCCCGGTTTTTTCCAGAATTTGCTCTTTCGTAAGGCCTTTTTCAATATATTTGAATGCGCGCTGTGGATGCTCGCCAAATACTTTATAAAGATTTTTCACTTCTAATTTAATTGCCATGCAATAGAGAGTGTCCTGTTATTTGTTTATGCCAATATGATTACCATGGTAAATTGTTAACGGGCATAACCCTAACATACTGAGAATCTGAGACAACCCTGCGTTTGCTTATGGTGGGGATTTTCAGGTAAGCGAAACGGCTGAATTTCCCATGAGTAAAGGGCTGAGCGTCATTTGAGTTTTTCTTAAATTTTTGCTGCTGCATCGGGGAATTTCGCCTGAATCGGTGTGATTCAGGCGAATATGACGGAGGAATTACAGTGTAGTTCCCAGGGAAATATTCTGGTAGAAATAAAGGGATTTATATTTAATTAATGAACGTTAATTCACTCATTAAAAATCCCAGTCTTCGTCTTTCGTCTCCACCGCTTTGCCCATCACATACGATGAACCGGACCCGGAGAAGAAATCGTGGTTTTCGTCGGCATTAGGCGACAGCGCCGCCAGAATGGCCGGGTTCACTTCCGCCATCTCCGGCGGGAACAGCGCCTCGTAACCAAGGTTCATCAGCGCCTTGTTGGCGTTGTAGCAGAGGAACGCTTTGACGTCTTCTTCCCAGCCCGTTCCGGCGTACAGCTCTTCGGTATAGCTCAGCTCGTTATCGTACAGATCCATCAGCAAATCGAGCGCAAACCCTTTTAGTTCATCGCGTTTTTCCGTACTGATTTTCTCCAGACCTTTCTGGTATTTATAGCCGATGTAATACCCGTGCACCGCTTCATCCCGAATGATGAGCCGAATCAGGTCGGCGGTGTTGGTGAGCTTGCCCCGGCTCGACCAGTACATTGGCAGCCAGAAGCCAGAGTAGAAGAGGAAGGATTCCAGAAACACGCTGGCGACCTTCTTTTTCAGCGGCTCGTCGGCCCGATAATACTCAAGCACCAGCGCAGCCTTGCGCTGCAATGACGCGCTCTCTTCACTCCAGGCGTAAGCCGCATCCACGTCTTTGGTCTGGCACAGCGTGGAAAAAATCGAGCTGTAAGAGCGGGCGTGCACCGCCTCCATAAAGCTGATGTTCGACATCACCGCCTCTTCATGCGGTGTCAGCGCGTCAGCCATCAACGCCGGGGCACCAACGGTGTTCTGGATGGTGTCCAGGAGCGTCAGGCCGGTAAAGACGCGGATCGTCAGCTGTTGCTCGGCATGGCTCAGGGTTTGCCAGGCCGGAATATCATTGGAGAGCGGGACTTTTTCCGGCAGCCAGAAGTTGCTGGTCAGGCGGTTCCATACCTCCAGATCTTTATCGTCCTGGATTTTGTTCCAGTTAACGGCATTCACGCGTGACAGTTTCATCCTTTCTCCTTACAGCGCGCAGGACACGCAGCCTTCGATTTCGGTGCCTTCCAGCGCAAGCTGGCGCAGGCGAATGTAGTAAAGCGTTTTGATGCCTTTCTTCCAGGCGTAGATCTGCGCTTTGTTGATATCCCGCGTGGTGGCGGTATCCGGGAAGAAGAGCGTCAGCGACAGCCCCTGATCCACGTGTTTTGTCGCTTCGGCGTAGGTATCGATGATTTTTTCCGGGCCGATTTCATACGCATCCTGATACAGCGTCAGGTTGTCGTTGGTCATAAACGGGGCAGGGTAGTAAACGCGTCCGGTCTTGCCTTCCTTGCGAATTTCAATTTTCGACACAATCGGATGAATGCTCGACGTGGCATGGTTGATATACGAGATAGACCCGGTCGGCGGCACGGCCTGGAGGTTCTGGTTATAGATACCGTGGCGCATCACGTCATCACGCAGCTGCTGCCACATCTCGCGCGTCGGCAGGGTTATCCCCGCGCGGGCAAAGAGATCGCGCACTTTTGCGGTTTTCGGCTGCCACTCACCTTCAAGATACTGGTTAAAATATTCCCCGCTGGCGTAGCGCGACTGTTCAAATCCCGCGAACCGCTGGTTGCGCTCGCGCGCCAGCATCATTGAGGTGTGCAGCGCATGCCAGGTGATGGTATAGAAATAGAGGTTAGTAAAATCCAGCCCTTCCGGACTGCCGTAGGCGATGCCTTCGCGTGCCAGGTAGCCGTGAAGGTTCATCTGCCCCAGGCCGATAGCGTGCGACGCGGCGTTGCCCGCTTCAATAGACGGCACGCTGCGGATGTGGCTCATGTCCGATACCGCCGTCAGTCCGCGAATGGCCGTCTCCACCGTGCGGCCGACGTCAGGGGAATCCATGGTGTGGGCGATATTCAGCGACCCGAGGTTACAGGAGATATCCTTGCCGATAGCCGCGTAGTCCAGGTTCTCGTCGTATGTTGACGCGCTGTTGACCTGCAAAATCTCCGAGCACAGGTTGCTCATGTTGATGCGTCCGGCAATCGGGTTCGCGCGGTTTACCGTATCCTCGTACATGATGTACGGATAGCCAGACTCAAACTGGATTTCTGCCAGCGTCTGGAAGAAATCGCGGGCGTTGATGGTTTTTTTGCGGATGCGCTCGTCGGCTACCAGCTCCTCGTAGCGCTCGCTGATGGCTACGTCGCCAAAGGGTTTGCCGTAAATACGCTCAACGTCATACGGCGAAAAGAGCGCCATCTCGGCATTCTCTTTGGCCAGTTTAAAGGTGATATCCGGGATCACCACCCCCAGCGACAGGGTTTTGATACGGATTTTTTCGTCGGCATTTTCGCGTTTGGTATCCAGAAAACGCAGAATATCGGGATGATGCGCGTGCAGGTAAACCGCCCCGGCGCCCTGGCGTGCGCCAAGCTGGTTGGCGTAGGAGAATGCATCTTCCAGCATCTTCATCACCGGGATCACGCCGGAAGACTGGTTTTCAATGCGCTTGATCGGCGCGCCCGCTTCACGCAGGTTCGAGAGCAGAAACGCCACGCCGCCGCCGCGTTTGGAAAGCTGAAGCGCCGAGTTTACCGCACGGCCAATCGACTCCATATTGTCTTCGATGCGCAGCAGGAAGCAGGAGACCAGCTCGCCGCGCTGGGCCTTACCGCAGTTGAGAAACGTTGGCGTGGCGGGCTGGAAGCGCCCGGCGAGGATCTCCTCCATCAGCCGTTCAGCCAACGCTTCATCGCCCTGGGCAAGGGTCAGCGCCACCATCACGACGCGATCTTCAAAATGTTCCAGGTAGCGTTTACCGTCGAAGGTTTTCAGGGTGTAGCTGGTGTAATACTTCCACGCGCCGAGGAAGGTCTGGAAACGAAAACTGCTCGCATGCGCGCGCTCGAAAAGCTTCACCACGAAGGCGCGGTCGTAGCGGGTCAACACGCGCTCCTCGTAATAGCCCTCTTTAACCAGAAAATCGAGGCGTTCCTGCTGGCTGCCAAAAACGACGCTGTTTGGACGGACGTGGGCGGCGAAAAAGGCCTCCACCGCCTCATGATCTTTGCCAAACTGAATGCGCCCCTCCCGATCATAGAGGTTAAGCATTGCGTTTAATGCGTGGTAATCAGGTGTTGCCTGGATTATCCGTTCTGCGGTTGTCGTTGCCAAAATTCGTTCACTCCTTTTCGCACATTTTCTACGTCCTGCAGTGTCCCCATCAGTTCGAAGCGATAGAGATACGGCACGCCGCATTTTTGAGAGATGACATCCCCGGCGCGGCCAAAGGCATCGCCGAAATTGCGATTGCCTGCCGCGATCACGCCACGGATAAGCCTGCGGTTATGCGGATCGTTAAGAAAGCGGATCACCTGGCGAGGCACGGCGCCTGCCGTACCGCCACCGCCATAGCTGGGCACCACCAGAATGTAAGGTTCGTCTACCTGAATACGTTCCCGCTCATTAAGCGGAATACGCACCGCAGGCAGCCCGACGCGCTCGATAAAGCGAAGCGTGTTTTCCGAGCTGCTGGAGAAGTAGACCAGCCCACTCATGCGCTGGCGGCCTGGGCGCTTAGACGGTTAATCATGTCCGGGCGAAAGCCGGACCACCGGGTTTCACCGGCAATGACCACCGGGAGCTGACGGAATCCCTGCGCCCGCAGGGTCTCAGCGGCCTCAGGCTGCTGGTCGATATTCACCATCTCAAAAACCATTCCACGGCTTTCCATCGCCCGTTTGGTGGCATGGCACTGAACACAATTGTTACGAGTGTAAATAATAATGCTCATGATTCGTATTTCCATTTAAAATGAGAGAGCGGCGCGAGTCATCGCGTCAGGTTGTGTGTGTCTTGCTAAAGGGAATACTAGATGTAGTTATCTTAAGTTTCAACCATACAAGATATGGGAAATTCAGATTGATGTTGCCCTGGTGATGAGCTCAGCGGGGCAGGGCGGGCTGCACGGGTTTTTCAAAGGATAAGGCAAAGAAAAGCCCCGGCGCCTGAGGCCACCGGGGCTGATGAGAAGCCGCACTTATTTTCGCAGGCTGAGCAGGGCGCCGACAAAGATGCCGACCGCTGCGACCGTTCCCAGCGTACACAGTGGCTTTTCACGTACGAAGGTCGTTGCACAGCTTGCCATGTCGCAGGCAGCCTGCGTGGCGCGTGAACGTCCGTTCATTCTGGCGCGGGTTTCACGGAGCAGAGACTGAGCCTTACGTTTTGCGGCATCCGCTTCGTCCTTCGCGTCAGACCCCCAGGACTTCAGCACCTCTTCCAGCGTGTCCGCTAATTGGCTGACATCATTACGAATATCCTGCGCGTCGTCGTTAATATCGTTTCGGTTCGGTCTGTTAAACATACGATCCTCCGTAAATTTGCGTTCCCGATCAGTTTAGTTCAGAAATTTAATATCTGAAGCGCGTCACGCGTTATCCGGCAGTTTATGGACTATTCTGAAAGCCCTGCTAATGCTGAATACTGTAAGGTTGCCGGGCAGGAAAAGATAACGAGGAAAAGATATGTATTTACGACCTGACGAGGTGGCACGCGTTCTTGAAAAAGAGGGATTCACCATGGATGAGGTGACGTCAAAAGCGTATGGATATCGCCGCGGTGAGAATTATGTGTATGTTAATCGTGAAGCCAGAATGGGACGTACTGCTCTCATTATTCACCCGACGCTGAAAGACAGAAGTCTGTCATTTGCTGAGCCTGCCTCGGATATTAAAACCTGCGATCATTATCAGCAATTCCCGCTCTATTTAGGCGGAGAAACGCATGAACATTATGGTATTCCGCATGGCTTCAGTTCGCGCATGGCGCTGGAGCGGTTTCTGAAGGGACTGTTTGGCGACGTACAGTAAACTGGCGACTGGCATTCGCCAGTCGCTTCACATCACGCTTTCGCCTGGCTGTACTGACTGACTTTGAACAGACGGCGGCAGTAGTCGAGGAAATAGCCGTATACGGCGCCCATCAACATCGAAATAACGATATTCGAACTGACCGCCGCGACGATCTGGTGCCAGTCTGCGCCCACGGTTAACAGAATAGCCACATATACCGGAGACTGGAACGTCACATAAGCCAGCACGTCCGCCAGGTTTTTTACCCAGCCTGCGGGGCTGATACGACGAGCGAAACGCATGACCGCATCGCGGTATAACCCGTATGGCCATGCGATAATAATGTTGACCGGGATAGCCACCAGACGCGAAGAAAGTGACTGCTCAAAGGTCATTCCTGAGAGGAATATTTCAATCAGCATGTTCACGACGGAACAGTAAACAACCATCGCAAAAGTATCCGCCACAGCGTGGCGCAGGCGAGATTGCGGCGAGAACATGTCTGAACTCCTTGAGAAGAACACAGTGGAAACGATTTCCCTTCGGCGATTAGTGCTTTAGGTTGCTTTGTTTGACGTGTATAGCGTATCTCTCTGTGTTTGAACTAACAACTAGTGATTAATTTTTATTTAATCGCCTTTTGTCCACAAAATTCTCTAAAATTGAGTGTTTTTTGTTCTGCTCGTTATAATCTGTCTTGTTAAGGTGCTTTTTCATAAAAAACAAAGACTTGATTTTCGAGGCGGCCAGGGTGAGTCATCCTTGTCTGGATGGCGGCGCAGTATGCTGTAATTTGAATTAAAGTTGACCATTTATATTGATATGGTGATTAGATTCGCACCAGGCTCGCCGGCATCCTGCGTTATTATTAACGTTAATATTTAAATATATTTACACTGATGCCCCTGCGGACCCTTGGGTAGATATTCTGGCCGAAATGAATTATTCTGTGGGTGATTTATCTATTTACCCCAAAGAAAAGGTTTTCAAATAATATGTCTTTGACGTTACAGAATCTTAATAATATCCGAACCCTGCGCGCGATGGCGCGTGAATTATCCCTGGACGTTCTTGAGGAAATGCTGGAAAAGGTCAGGGTCGTTACTGAAGAGAAACGCAGTGAGCTGGCTGAATTAGAGCAGCAGCGTGCTGAGCAGCAGGAGAAAATTAATGCCCTGCTGGAGCTGATGAAAGCCGATGGTATTTCACCGACCGATCTGCTGGGTTCCGAGCTGGCGCAGACGGGTAAACCGACTAAAAAGCGTAAACCGCGTGAAGCGAAATATCGCTTTATTGATCAGAACGGTGAAGAGAAAACGTGGACCGGCCAGGGCCGCACGCCGAAGCCTATTGCCAGCGCGCTGGCAGAGGGTAAAACGCTGGATGATTTTCTGATCTAATGCGTGAGCCGGGCGGTAATCGCCGCCCGGTTGTTTGTTCAGCAGACGCCGAAATCACCTTCTTCACTATACGGCGCCAGATCGGCCGCTTTCAGGGTATATTTTTCGCCTTGTTCATTACTGGCCTGAACCGCCACAACGCTTTCACCATTCACTTCGAGCACTTTAAGCTTCGGGCCGCCTTTACGCGGTTGCACATAATCACCGACAGAAAACATATTACCTCCTCATCGTTTAAGCGATCTTCACCTTAGCCCACGTATGACGCCGGGTACAGTGACTTTCACAGATTACTGCTTATGAGGTACGCCGGTTCCATGGCATCACCTTGAGCAGTCTCGCCATACCGCAAAATCCCGTTACACCGGCGAACAGCAGCCCGGCGCCCACAAAACCGCTGAGCAGGAAAAAGCCGCTGGAGACGCTATAGCCCAGCACCACGCCGCAGAGAATCAACAGCCCGGCCGCGATTTGCACCTGACGCATCAGCGGGAGAGGCTGGGATTTATTTTCAACGGTCAGCAGCCCGGCCTGCTTCCAGCCCTGAATGCCCCCCTCGACCACAAATGCCTGAGCGGGTGACGCCGCCTGGGCCAGGCGGTCAGCATTCCCGGACGTCCTGGCACCGGACTGACAGTGAAAAAGCACTATTTCACCCGCCCGTGCGTTAAGTCCGCCGGGTAAGGTGGCTAGCGGTACTGACTCTGCCCCGGAAATATGCTCGCGGGCATATTCGTCGGTATCACGAATATCTATGAGTCTGGCGCCCTCGGCTACGCGGGCTTTGGCCTGTTGCGGTGTAATCAGCGGAAGTGACATGGCGACTCCTTACGGACAATAAAGGGTTTTCAGGGTGCTGATGAGCTGAAGCACCGCATCGTTTTTAATGAAATAAAGAATGCGCTGCGCCTCACGGGTGCTGTCGATAAGCCCTTCCTCACGCATACGCGCCAGATGCTGCGACGTGGCGGAAGGGCTCAGCCCGGTGGCACGCGCCAGGTCGCCCGCACGGGTGCCGGGAGCTCCGCATAATGTGCAGAGGATCAGCAGCCGACGTGGATTACTCATCGCTTTCAACAGGGCGGCGGCCTGCTCAGCGCTGGCCTGGAGTTGTTCAAGTTCAGTCATTTTAGTTTAGCATTTCCTTAATTAAGTAAATTCTAAACTATTACGGTGCGTTACACCACTGCCAAAAGCGTAAAAGAGGGTAAATGGGACGGGTCTGGATGGCAGAAGCCGATAAACTGGCTACGCTTAGAGTCATACTCTTATTTATTTTCAACTGGTTAGCTTGTACGGAGTGCTTATGGGTTTTTGGCGTATTGTCTTTACGATTATTCTTCCTCCGCTGGGCGTGCTGCTCGGTAAGGGGTTTGGCTGGGCGTTTATCCTGAATATTCTTTTGACCTTGCTGGGTTACATTCCCGGTCTTATCCACGCGTTTTGGGTACAAACCAAAAGCTAAGCCCGCCAGAGTAAATCGCTATAGATGTTCGTCAGCACGCCCGCTGGACCAAACTGTTGTTTGATCCAGCGAGTGACCTGGCCGGTCGCCGCATGTTGTGTGGCAAGCAGCATGCGGGAATCCTGACGCGGATTGTTGATGCGTCGGGTGACCAGTAGCCCGTCTTCTACCGCCTCGCGGGCCATGTATTCCGGCAAAAAGCCAATCCCTTCTCCCAGAATCTGACACTGGCACTTGGTGTTGAAATCCGGCACCAGAATCGCCTCCTGCCCGTGCAGCAGCCAGCCGACCTTCTTATTAATGGTGTGCGCGGTATCTTCCACCATGATGTTGGGATATAGCCGCAGCTGGCTCTCCGCAATCGGCTCGGGGACAAAGGCCAGCGGATGTTCCGGTGCGATAGCAAATACCCAGCGGATGGCGCCAATCTCGGTGTAATCAATGCCGCCGCCGTCGAGCAGGGTGTCCGGCGCACCAATCGCGATATTAGCCTGGTTGTTGATGATGGAATCCCATACGCCGTTATACACCTCGGTGGTCACCGTGATCTGGCAGGTGGGAAACTGCTTTTTCAGCACCTGCAGCAGGCGTGCAGTATGGCGTGGAGTATACAAAAGCTGATTGATACAGATACGCACCCGCGCCTCAATGCCCTGCGAAATGGTATCAATTCCGCGCTTGATGGCGTGAAAGTCGTTCAGCAGGTCGGTTGCCTTGCGGTAAAAGTAAAAGCCAGATTCGGTCAGCTCAATGCTGCGCGTGTTACGCACAAACAGCACCACGTCCAGCCCGGTCTCCATGCGTTTAATGGTGTAACTGATGGCCGAGGTGGTCACGCCCAGCTCGGCGGCGGCTTTGCTGAAACTGCCAAAACGTGCCGCAGTGGTGAAGGCCAGCAGGTTCTCTTCGGTAAAGATGGAATTCATATTACGGCTCCTGGTTGCCATCAGTTTTGAACATATTTTAACAGCGCTGTTACATCACATTTGAAGCCGGTCACAGTTCTGACTATTTGCTCAGGGCCGCGCGGTACAAGGCTTTTTCAGCCATAAGGATAATGCAGCCTGAGGCGCTAAAAAGCGGTAAAACATAAGAAAAAGGTTGCACAGACGCACGTTTTAGCTGAACCGTTGAATTTAACTCAACAATGAATTGCCTGTCGATGAATGAATTTTAAGCGGATTCTTTTATCACCAGGCTGTTGCTATTCTCAGGTCATCAGAAATGAAACATAGGGAGTCTGAATATGTCTGCAACTGCACTGGTGACGGAATTTCTGCTGGCGGCAGAAGAGGGGAACGTCGACGCGCTAAAAGCCTGTCTGGAGAAAGGCGTGGATATTAACGCCACCAACCGCCAGAAAAGAACCGCCATTATTATTGCCAGCCTGAAAAAGCATTATGCCTGTGTGGAATTTTTAATTGCAGCCGGTGCGGATATTGATAAACAGGACCAGACCTGTTTTAACCCCTTCCTGATTAGCTGCCTGACCAATGATTTAACGTTACTGCGCATCGTTCTTCCGGCAAATCCGGACCTGGATCGCCTGACGCGCTTCGGTGGCGTGGGGATTACCCCGGCCAGTGAGAAAGGCCACGTTGAAATTGTGCGCGAGCTGTTGGCAAAAACCGATATTAACGTCAACCACACCAACTTTGTCGGCTGGACGCCGCTGCTGGAGGCCATCGTGTTGAATGACGGCGGCGAGAAACAGCAGGAAATTGTGAAGCTGTTACTGGATAACGGCGCGAACCCGCACATGACCGATAAATACGGTAAAACCCCGCTCGAGCTGGCGCGGGAAAAAGGCTACCACGCGATCGCCGACCTGCTGCTGGCGGCCGGCTCGTAAAGACGACGGTCAGCCTGTTCCGGCTGGCCGCTTAATAAAAAAGCATTTTTACCGACGTGCATTTTGCACGACGGCAGCCCCCTTTTATCCGAAAACAGGTGCAAATAATGCCAACGAAAATCGTGATTAAAAAGAACACTTATTTTGACTCCGTCTCATTAATGTCCGTTTCCACTAAAGCCAATAAATTGCCGGGAGTTGAACAGGCCTTTGTGGCGATGGCGACGGAGATGAATAAAGGCGTATTAAAAAACCTTGGACTGCTGACGCCGGAATTAGAAAACGCGAAAAACGGCGATCTGATGATCGTTATTAAAGGCGATGCGGCGAATGATGAAACGCTGGCGGCCATCGAAGCGTTATTTACGCGCAAAGAGCGTGCAGGCTCCCACGAAGCGCGCTACGCCACGATTGCCAGCGCCAAAACCCATCGCCCGGACAGCAACCTTGCGGTGATCTCCGTCAACGGCACCTTCGCCGCCCGCGAAGCACGTCAGGCGCTGGAAAACGATCTTAACGTCATGCTCTTTTCCGATAACGTGTCGCTCGATGACGAGCTGGCGCTGAAGCAGCTGGCCCACCAGAAAGGGCTGCTGATGATGGGGCCGGACTGCGGCACCGCCATTATCAACGGCGCGGGGCTGTGCTTCGCTAACGCGGTACGTCGCGGGACGATTGGGATTGTCGGCGCTTCCGGGACCGGCAGCCAGGAACTCAGCGTGCGCATTCATGAATTCGGCGGCGGTGTGTCGCAGCTGATTGGCACCGGCGGGCGCGATCTCAGCGAGAAAATCGGCGGCCTGATGATGCTCGACGCCATCGACATGCTGGAGGCCGATGAAGGCACCCAGGTGATTGCCCTCATCTCCAAGCCACCCGCACCCGCGGTGGCTGAAAAAGTCCTCGCCCGCGTCCGCGCCTGCCTCAAGCCCGTCGTCGTGTGTTTCCTCGGCCGCAACGTACCGCCCGCTGATGAAGACGGTCTGCAGTTTGCCCGAGCCACCAAAGAGGCAGCCCTGAAAGCGGTACTCCTTACCGGCATCGACAAAGCGTCTCTGGATTTGCACCCGCTCAACTGGCCGCTGATTGAAGAGGTGCGCGCCCGCCTGACCCCGCAGCAAAAATACATTCGTGGGCTCTTCTGCGGTGGGACCCTGTGCGACGAAGCGATGTTTGCGGCGCTGGAGAAGTACGACGACGTCTACAGCAACATCCAGCCGGATCCGGCGAAGCGTCTGAGCGACATCAACGTCAGCCAGGCCCATACCTTCCTCGACTTTGGCGATGATGATTTCACCAACGGCAAACCGCACCCGATGATCGACCCGACCAACCGCATCAGCCGCCTGCTGCAGGAGGCGCGCGATCCGCAGGTGGGGGTCATCGTGATGGATTTTGTGCTCGGGTTTGGCGCGCATGAGGATCCGGTTGGCGTGATGCTCGACGCGATCAAAGAGGCGCAGGCGATCGCGAAGGCCGACAGCCGTCCGCTGGCGATCTTAGGTTATGTGCTTGGTACCGACCAGGATCCGCAGAAGCTTGCTCAGCAGTGCCAGCTCCTGACCGATGCGGGCGTCATCTGGGCCAGCAGCAGCACCAATACCGGATTACTGGCTCGCGAATTTGTCTGCAAAGGGGAGAACGCATAATGACCACCTTATTTAACCAGCCGCTGAACGTGATTAACGTCGGTATCGCGATGTTCAGCGACGACCTCAAAAAACAGCACGTTCCCGTGACCCAGCTCGACTGGACGCCGCCAGGGCAGGGCAACATGCAGATCGTTGAGGCGCTCGATCAACTGGCCGAAAAATCGCTGGCGGAGAAAATTGCCGCCGCTAACCACATCGCGCTTGAGCGCATTATTCAGTCCCACCCGGTGCTGGTGGGCTATGACCAGGCGATTAACGTCGTGCCGGGCATGACCCGCACCACCATCCTGCACGCCGGTCCGCCTGTCTCGTGGGAAAACATGTGCGGGGCGATGAAAGGGGCGGTCACCGGCGCGCTGGTGTTCGAGGGGCTGGCGGCGGATCTGGAGGAGGCTGCAAGGCTCGCCGCTTCAGGGGAAATCACCTTCTCGCCGTGCCACGAGCACGACTGCGTGGGCTCGATGGCGGGCGTCACCTCCGCGTCGATGTTTATGCACATCGTTGAGAACAAAACCTACGGCAACCGCTCGTTCACCAACCTCAGCGAGCAGATGGCGAAGATCCTGCGCATGGGCGCCAACGACCAGAGCGTGATTGACCGCCTGAACTGGATGCGCGACGTGCTCGGCCCGATGCTGCGCGACGCGATGAAGATCGTCGGTGAAATCGATCTTCGTCTGATGCTGGCCCAGGCGCTGCACATGGGCGACGAGTGCCACAACCGCAACAACGCGGGCACTACGCTGCTGATCCAGGCCCTGACGCCGGGTCTGATCCAGGCGGGTTATCCTGTTGAGCAGCAGCGTGAGGTGTTCGAGTTTGTCGCCAGCAGCGACTACTTCTCCGGCCCGACGTGGATGGCAATGTGCAAAGCCGCGCTGGACGCCGCCCACGGCATTGAGTACAGCACCGTTGTCACCACCATGGCGCGCAACGGCTACGAGTTCGGTCTGCGCGTCTCCGGCCTGCCGAGGCAATGGTTCACCGGCCCGGCGCAGCAGGTCATTGGCCCGATGTTTGCGGGCTATAAGCCGGAAGACTCCGGGCTGGATATCGGCGACAGCGCAATTACGGAAACCTACGGCATCGGCGGTTTTGCCATGGCGACGGCGCCGGCGATTGTGGCGCTGGTGGGCGGCACGGTGGAAGAAGCCATCGACTTCTCCCGCCAGATGCGCGAAATCACCCTCGGCGAAAACCCGAACGTCACCATTCCGCTGCTCTCTTTTATGGGCATCCCGACTGCCATCGACATCACCAAAGTGGCAGGCAGCGGCATTTTGCCGGTCATTAATACCGCCATTGCCCACAAGGACGCCGGTATCGGCATGATTGGGGCGGGCATCGTTCACCCGCCGTTCAGCTGTTTTGAAAAGGCGCTGTTGACCTTCCGCGATCGCTACGTTTTATAAGGCATGTATCCATGAAAAACATGAAACTGGAGTGGAAAAGAGGTGACTGGGCGGCTTATTTCGGGTTGATGACCAACAACCTGACCAATTTGCTGACCATGATGGGGCTGCTCATTTTTGTCGTCGGCATCCCGAAGGAGATTGTTTATGGACGCATCGCGCCAGCCTTCGGGCTGGCGGTACTGGTGGCGAGCATCTGTTATGCCTGGTTTGGCCTGCAGATGGCCCGTGCCACCGGGCGCACGGACGTGACGGCGCTGCCGTCCGGCCCGAGCGCGCCGTCGATTTTTACCGTGACCTTCCTGGTCCTCATGCCGGTCTACCAGCAGACCGGGGATGCGGATTTCGCGATTCAGATCGGTCTGGTGTGGTGCTTTGTGGAAGCAATGATCCTCGCGGGCGGTTCGTTCCTCGGGGAGACCATCCGCAAGATGATCCCGCGCACCGTGCTGCTGTCGTGTCTCTCCGGTTTAGGTCTGCTGCTGCTGGCGATGAACCCGATGCTGCAGGCGTTTGAAGCGCCGACCGTGTCATTCATCGTACTGCTGCTGATTTTTATCAACTGGTTCGGCAAAAAGCCGATTTTCGCCAAAATCCCGACCGGTCTGCTGTTGCTGATTGCCGGTACGGCATTAGCGTGGATCTCGGGGCTGCAAAGCCCGGAAGCCATTAAGGCGTCTATGTCATCCTTCGGCTTTAACCCGCCGGAAGTGCACGTCGACAGCTTTATGCAGGGGCTGCCGCACGCGCTGCCGTATCTGGCATCCGCCGTGCCGCTGGGGCTGGCGAACTATATCTTTGACCTGGAGAACATCGAAAGCGCCCACGCGGCGGGGGATGAGTACCCGACCCGTAAGGTGATGCTGGCGAACGGTCTGGCGTCGATGCTGGGCTGCCTGATGGGTAACCCGTTCCCGGTCACGGTCTACGTCGGCCACCCGGGCTGGAAAGTGATGGGGGCCAGCATTGGCTACACGCTGGCTTCCGGGGTGACCATGTTCATCGTGCCGCTGTTTGGGCTGGGGGCATTTATGCTCGCCATCATTCCGATGACTGCCATCGTGCCCATTCTGGTGTTTATCGGCGTCGTTACCGCCAACCAGGTGGTGCGGGAAACGCCGAAAGTGGAGGTGCCCGTCATCTTCATCTGCCTGTTCCCGTGGATCGCCAACTGGGCGCTCACCATGATGAACAGCGTGATGAATGCGGCAGGGACCAGCGCAGCGAAAATCGGCACCGACGTGCTGCACAGCAAAGGGATTTACTACGAAGGGTTGATGCATCTCGGCAACGGCGCGCCGCTTGCCAGCATGCTGTGGGGCTGTATCGCTATCTTCGCCATCATCAACAAGCCGCTGCGCGGGGCCGTTGCGGCCGCGGGTGGGGCGCTGCTGGCACTGTTTGGGGTGATCCACGCCCCGGTGGTGGGCTTTGCCGAAGGCAGTTCGCTGATGTTCGTTACGGCCTACCTGATGATGGGCGGCATGTTTGTGGTGAAGCATGTGCTGGATAGCCGCGAAGCGGCGAGCGCTGCGACTGGTACCGTTGCGAAGGAAAACGTATGAAAGAGCTTATGGTCGTCGCCATCGGCGGCAACAGCATTATCAAAGACAACGCCAGCCAGTCGGTTGAGCATCAGGCGCAGGCGGTCAAAGCGGTGGCAGAGTCCGTGCTCGAGATGCTGGCCTCCGACTATGACATCGTACTCACCCACGGCAACGGTCCCCAGGTGGGGCTGGATCTGCGCCGGGCCGAAATCGCTCACGAACGGGAAGGGCTCCCGCTGACGCCGCTGGCAAACTGCGTCGCGGATACCCAGGGCGGTATCGGCTACCTGATCCAGCAGGCGCTTAACAACCGTCTGGCGGGGCGCGGGGAGCAAAAAGCGGTCACGGTCGTCACCCAGGTCGAAGTGGATAAAGACGATCCCGGCTTTACGCACCCGACGAAACCGATTGGCGCTTTCTTCAGCGAGGCGCAGCGCAATGATCTGCAGCAGGCGCACCCGGACTGGCATTTTGTCGAGGATTCAGGCCGCGGCTATCGCCGCGTCGTGGCCTCGCCACAGCCGCTGCGCATCGTAGAGGCAGATGCCATCAAGGCGCTGACGCAAAAAGGTTTTGTGGTGATCGGCGCGGGCGGTGGAGGAATTCCCGTCGTGCGCTCGGAGCAGGGCGACTACCGCAGCGTCGACGCGGTAATAGATAAGGATCTCTCCACCGCGCTGCTGGCACGGGAGATCCGCGCCGACGTGCTGGTTATCACCACCGGTGTGGAGAAGGTGTGCATTCACTTCGGCAAGCCGAACCAGCAGGCGCTGGATACCGTCAACGTGGCGCAGATGACGCGCTACATGGAGGAAGGCCATTTCCCGGCAGGGAGCATGTTGCCCAAAATCGTGGCCTCGCTGGAATTTTTACACCACGGCGGCAGGCGAGTGATTATCACCTCCCCGGACTGTCTGCCCGCGGCACTGCGCGGGGAAACCGGTACCCATATTGTGAATGAAGGAAAATAAGATGAATGATAATAAAAGCCGCCGCGAATTTATCAGCCAGAGCGGCAAAATGGTCACCGCCTGCGCGCTGTTTGGTGCCACCGGCTCCGTCGCGTATGCTGCGGATACCGCTGCGCCCGCCTGCGAGACCGGTAAACCGATGAACATCACCGCGAAGCATTACTATCTGGACAACGTGCTGCTCGAAGCCGGGTTTACTTTCGACGGCAGCGTGGCGACGAGCACTCGCACCGAGCTGAAAACGCTGGAGATTAAAGACGGCAAGATCGTCGCCCTGCGCGATAACATTAGCCACGCCGACGCGTCTCTGCCTCACTATGACGCGGGTAAAAAACTGATGCTCCCGGCGATGCGCGACATGCACATCCATCTGGATAAAACCTTCTACGGCGGTCCGTGGCGCTCCCTGAACCGCCCGGCGGGGACCACGATTCAGGACATGATCCGCCTTGAGCAGAAGCTGCTGCCGGAGCTGCAGCCCTACACCCAGGAACGCGCGGAGGCACTTATCGACCTGATCCAGTCGAAAGGTTCCACTATCGCCCGCAGCCACTGCAACATTGAGCCGGTTTCCGGCCTGAAAAACCTGGAAAATCTGCAGGCGGTGTTATCGCGCCGCCAGCCTGGCTTTGACTGTGAAATTGTCGCGTTTCCACAGCACGGACTGCTGCTTTCCCATTCTGAAAAACTGATGCGCGACGCGATGCAGGCCGGTGCGCACTACGTGGGCGGGCTGGACCCGACGAACGTCGACGGCGCGATGGAGAAATCCC
The DNA here is from genome assembly GCF_056673325.1 of Enterobacter cloacae complex sp. HYC080_NIDB. Classification (NCBI taxonomy): domain Bacteria; kingdom Pseudomonadati; phylum Pseudomonadota; class Gammaproteobacteria; order Enterobacterales; family Enterobacteriaceae; genus Enterobacter; species Enterobacter cloacae complex sp. HYC080_NIDB. The sequence continues at coordinate 1,071,334 of NZ_CP114212.1, forward strand.
TCGATCTGATGTTCCAGATTGCGCTGGATTACGACAAAGGGTGGATATTCACCTGCATGAAACCAGCCCGGCGGGCGTGGCGGCGGTGAATTACATGGTGGAAACGGTGGAGAAAACGCCGGAGCTGAAGGGCAAGCTGACTATCAGCCACGCCTTCGCGCTGGCGACGCTTAACGAGCAGGAGGTGGATGCGATTGCGACCCGCATGGCGGCGCAGCAGGTAACCATCGCCTCTACCGTGCCGATTGGTACCCTCCATATGCCGCTGAAACAGCTGCGTGATAAGGGAGTGTTTGTCATGACCGGCACCGACAGCGTGATCGACCACTGGTCGCCGTACGGCCTGGGAGATATGCTGGAAAAAGCCAATCTTTACGCGCAGCTGTACATTCGCCCGAACGAGCAGACGCTCTCCCGGGCGCTCGGTATCGCGACCGGTGACGTTCTGCCGCTGAACGACAAAGGCGAACGGGTGTGGCCGAAAGCGCAGGACGACGCCAGCTTTGTGCTGGTGGATGCCTCGTGCTCCGCCGAAGCCGTGGCGCGGATTTCACCGCGTACCGCGACGTTCCATAAGGGAAATCTGGTCTGGGGTACTGTGGGCTAAAGGCGAGCCGGGTGACGGCTTCGCCTTACCCGGCCTACTGAAACCCTCAAATCGTAGGCCGGGTAAGCGCAGCGCCACCCGGCAATGTTTTATACTGGGAGTCACATTCTTAAAGAGGGATCTGCCATGGCACAAAATATCTACGACAACCCGGCGTTTTTCGAAGGCTACGCTCAGCTTCCGCGCTCGGTGCAGGGGCTGGACGGTGCGCCGGAGTGGCCTTCGCTGAAAAGCATGCTGCCGGATTTAACCGGGAAATCGGTTATCGATCTCGGCTGCGGCTACGGCTGGTTTTGTCGCGCTGCGCGCGAACTGGGTGCATCTGACATCACGGGTGTTGATATCTCAGAAAAGATGCTCGCCCGGGCTGCGGAGCTTACCGCTGACCCACAGATTCATTATCAGCGTAGCGATCTGGAGTCGCTGGCGCTCAAAGATAACAGCCTCGACCTGGTCTACAGCTCGCTGGCACTGCACTACCTGCCGGAACTGGATACGTTATTCGCCAACGTTCAGCGCGCGCTTAAACCCGGTGGCAGCCTGGTCTTCTCGATGGAGCACCCCATTTACACCTGCGCCACCCGCCAGGGCTGGCTGACCGACGACAACGGCGAGCGGTTCTGGGGCGTGAATCATTATCAGGACGAGAGCCAGCGCGTCAGCAACTGGCTGGCGGACGGGGTCATCAAGTATCACCGTACGCTGGGCACCACGCTCAACGCGCTGATCAAGGCCGGATTAACGATAAGCGAAGTCAACGAATGGGGGCCAACGCAGGGGCAAATTGCGGCCTGGCCCGCGCTGGCCGAAGAGGCAGAGCGCCCGATGCTGGTGCTGATCGCCGCCCGTAAGGCTCAGTAACCAACCTTATACACCCGACCGCTCTGTACCCCTTCCACGCTGCGGCGATAGGCCTGCGCCACGGTTGCAGCGGGGACGCTCTCAAAGCCGGGGAAGAAACCGTCGTACGCTTCAGCGGATTCCGTCAGGACCGTCGGGCTAATCAGGTTAATGCGGATCCCGCGCGGCAGCTCACAGGCTGCGGCGCGAACAAACCCTTCCAGTGCGGCATTCACGGTGGTGGCGTTTACTCCCTGGGCAATCGGCTCGTGCGCCACAATGCCGCTAATCAGGGTGATAGAGCCACCTTCGTTCAGATAGTGCTGGCCGGTTAGCGCAAGGCGCACCTGCCCCAGAAGTTTATCCTGCAGGCCCTGATTAAAGTCGCTGTCTTTCATGGTCGCAAGCGGGCCAAAGTAGAGTCCACCGCTGGCGGAGACAATGGCATCCACCCGGCCAATTTTCTCGAACAGCGCCTGCACGCTCTCCTGCGAGGTGATATCCACCTGATAGTCGCCTTGGGTACGACCCACGCGGATCACCTCATGACGGCGGCTTAGCGCTTCTGTTACTGCCTGACCGACCGTACCACTGGCACCAATAATCACGATTTTCATAGCTGACTCCTTATGTGTGAGCCTTCATTCTTTAATAAATAAAAAGTCAGATAAACTGGGCTAAAGTTAGAAGATTGCTAACCAGAGGTTCGGAATATGGATAAGCTTCGCGGCATGGAGACGTTTATCGCGGTGGTAGAAAGCGGCAGCTTTACCGGCGCGGCCTCCCGCCTTGAGATGTCGGCGGTCATGGTGGGAAAGTATATTGCGTTGCTGGAGTCCCAGCTTGGCACCCGCCTGCTTGAGCGTAACACGCGTCGTCAGAGCCTGACGGATGCGGGCCGCGTCTATTTTGAAGAAGCCAGACGGGTGCTGGAGCAGGTCTCAATCGCCGAAAACGCGGTTGAACGCCTGCGTGCCACACCGGCCGGAACCCTGCGCGTCACGGCGCCTACGTCGTTTGGCGGCTGCGTGATCGCCCCGCTCACCGCCACCTTTTTACAGCGTTACCCGCAGGTGCGCATCGAACTGGATCTGACTAACCGAATGGTCGATCTGGTGGAGGAGGGGGTCGATTTGGCCATTCGCATTGGTGATATTCGCAATGACGATCTGGTGGCGAAATATTTGTGCCCCTACAACATGGTGATCTGCGCCGCACCGGACTATTTAGCGCGACACGGTACGCCGCAAACGCCTGCCGATCTGGTGGATCATCTGTGTCTTTCGCACACGGTATGGACCGCGCGTAACGAGTGGCGGCTACCGGGCGTGGAAGGGGAAGTACGCTGGAAGCGTGATGCCATCTTAAGATGTAACGACGGCTATGGCCTGCGTATGGCGGCACGCGCAGGGGCGGGGCTGTTGCTACAACCGGAAGTGCTGGTGGCGGAAGAGCTGGCAAGCAGCAGGTTGATTCGGGTACTGGAGCCGTTCACCCCCGCGCCGAGGCCGGTGCATTTATTGTGGCGCCAGGATTTACGTCCTCTTCCGAAGCTAACGGAATTTATCGCCCATATTCTGCTAAGATTGGGCACAATATAAAAAAAGAAGGTAATCAAAGAATGTCTGCAAACAAACTCGCCAGCAGCGCGCAGGGCCTGCAATCATCTGCCATCCGTGAATTATTAAAACATAGCAAAATGGCTGGCGTGATTTCGCTGGGCGGAGGGATTCCGAACCCCGATTTGTTCGATCACGAAGGGCTTAAAATAGCCGCGGATGCTGTCTTATCGCAACATTTTGGCGAGGCGTTTCAGTATGGTCTGACCGAAGGTTTTCCAGGACTGCGGGAAGAGATCCAACGCATCTGTGAAGGACGAGGCATTGCCTGTAAAGCCGATGACGTGGTGGTGACGTCCGGTTCGCAGCAGTCTCTCGACGTGCTGGCGCGTGCATTAATTAACCCAGGCGATACCGTCGTCGTCGAGCGTCCAACCTATCTTGCCGCGCTGCAGGTTTTCGGCCTGGCGCAGGCGAATTTTGAATCCGTCGGCACCGACGGCGACGGCATGAAGGTCGACGAACTTGAGGCGCTGGTGGCAAAGAAAACCATCAAAGCGGTTTATATCGTCCCGACCTTTGGTAACCCGGGCGGCGTGACGCTCTCTGAAGCGCGTCGTAAACAGCTGGTGGAATTATCGAAACGCTATGATTTCGTCATTATTGAAGACGACCCGTACAGCGAAATTAACTACACCGATGAGGTCTTCCGCCCGTTAATTGCCCATGCCAAAGATATCGGTAACGAAGAGAACGTGGTCTACACCTCAACCTTCTCTAAAATACTCGCGCCGGGCACCCGCGTAGGCTGGGTGCTGGTGCCGGAGTGGCTGAAGCGTGCGGTGGTGAACCTTAAGCAAACCACCGATCTGCACACCAGCACGCTGTCGCAGTTAATGACGTATGAGTACCTGAAAACCGGTCGCCTGGCCGGGCAGATTAAGATGATCCGCGAAGCTTATCGCCAGAAATACCAGACCTTCGCCACCGAACTGGAAGCGGAGCTGGGTGATGTGATGTCGTTCCACAAGCCTAAAGGCGGCATGTTCCTGTGGGCGAAAATGAACAACGGTATGAATACCACCCGCTGGCTGGAAAAGACGTTAAGCAACGGCGTGGTATTTGTCCCGGGCGAGTTTTTCTACTGCAATGAACCGGACCAGACCACGCTGCGCATGTCGTTTGTGACACCAACAGATGAGCAGCTGAAAGAGGCGGTGCAGCGCCTGAAGAAATCGCTTTAAAAGACCTGCGCATAATGGCATTCCTGCCGTTATGCGCAATACGCGTTCAGGGCGGCACGGGCCGCGATCGTTCATGGTGAGTTCCATGTTTGAATTTCTGATCGGTGTTGTTACGCACACGCCCGCCTGGGTGTGGGTGTTGTTTATCTTCCTTATCTCCCGTGGTATCAAAGCCCGCAGGCCCGCCACCGTTACGCTGGAGAGGCTTGCCATTATCCCGGCGATCTTTCTGGTGTGGGATATTTACGATCTGGTGCTCTATCGCACGTTGACCCCTGCGACTGTCGCATTGTGGACGGCGGGGATCTTCGCCGGTGCCGCGCTGGGGTATCTCCTGATTAAGCGGGCGGTTATCACCCGGGCAGATGCGCCGCGTACGCTTTACCGCCAGGCAGACTACACCGCGCTGCCGTTTATGATGCTGGCGTTTGGCGTGAAGTATGTGCTGGGGGTGATGAGCGCGGTTTCGCCTCAGACGATGCAACAACCTGCCATGAGCGCGCTGGCGATCGTCTCCGGGGGCGTGTTTGCCGGCGTATTTATTGGGAAATTTGCGCGGTATGTTGGGGTGTATAATCGTACCGCACTTCGTCGGGCGGAATGAACTTCGTTAACTGGCGGCAGCTGGCTCGCGTTATGCGGGCAATGGAGTGGCTGGCGGCGGGGAAGCCGGTAGGGTGGATTGCGCTGTCCTGCGGCTACAGCAGCGTCAGCGCATTCATTGAGGTTTTCAGAACATGGACCGATAAAACGCCGGGGCAGTGGGCGATTAAAGAAGGCCCTTTTGCGCGAAGGTCATGCGGGTAGCTTCGTTGAGATCCAGATCTTTTAATGTTTCCGGATTAACCCAGGCGATCTCCTGAAACTCCTCATTAAACGTGACGTCCCGGTTGGCGCTCATGCAGTCGAAGATCAGATAGATCATATAAATCTCCTCGGTGGTGCCATCGGCGTAGGTTTTTACCCTGATGTCATCGCGAAAAGCCCATGGCGTGACCGAGACGATCTCCAGCGCTTCGCCCAGCTCTTCGCGGATCTCACGGCGCAACGCCTGTTCCATGGTTTAGCCCGGTTCCATTCCGCCGCCGGAGAGGGCCCATTGACCGGGAAACACGCCGCGATCGTCGGCCATTTTACACAGCAGATAGGCACCGTCGTTCTGGATGATGGGGCAGACAATGGTTCGTTGGCGCATGATTTCTTCCTGAAAAATGAATTTGGGCTACTTTAGCAGATTGGGGGGATGATTATGTTAGGGGGGCTCGATTCTCGCTCCTTGGTTTTCTGCGTTTTGCTGCAGATTCAGCCAGAATTCAGCGCTGATATCGAATGCTTTCGCCCGTTTTAACGCCCTATCGGCGGTGAATTTTTTCTGTGTTGCGGTCTGACGCCCTCACCCCAACCCTCTCCCACAGGGAGAGGGAGAAAACCGCATTCCCCTTAGCTTTAGTGTGTAGGACTGGTAAGGCGATTGACTACCGCTCCCGCAGCGCCTCTTTCGCCCGGTTAAACGGCTTAATCAGATAATCCAGCACCGTTTTCTCGCCGGTCTTGATGTCCACTGTCGCAATCATGCCCGGTACAATCGAGAAGTGCCTGCCCGCTTTATTGACCAGGTAATCCTGGCTGGTGCGGATAAACACCCGGTAATAGAACACTTCCGGCTTGGCTTCGTCCTGGATGGTGTCCGGTGAAATGGTCTCTACCACCCCATGCAGACCGCCGTAGATGGCGTAATCGTAGGCGGTGATTTTGACCAGCGCCTCCTGGTTCGGGTGGATAAAGGCGATATCGCGCGGCGAGAGGCGGGTTTCAATCAGCAGGTGATCGTCCACCGGCACAATCTCCATCAGCTCGCCGTTGGGCGGGATCACGCCGCCGATGGTGGTGACTTTGATGTTTTTCACGATCCCGCGCACCGGGGATTTTACCGTCAGGCGGGTGACGGAATCCTGGCGGCCTTTAAGGACCGCGGAAACCATATCCACTTCCGCGTTAGCCTTGGATAACGCCTCGCGCGCCTGAACGTAATACTGCGAGCGCACGTCGGTGAGCTTCAACTCCAGGTCACTTTTCTGTCGCTGCAGGCGCAGCACCTCCACATGGCTGGCGGCCCCGGTTTTAACCAGCCTTTGGGTGATCGCCAGCTCTTTATTGGCGAGATCTAACGCGGCGCGCAGCTCCCGTTGGGTATCATCCAGCTGCGCACGGCGGGAGTTGTAGAGTCGCGTTTCGGCGGCAATCAGATCCGGCCATTTTGCCAGCGAAGGCGGGAACGTTAGCGGGAGATCGTTCACCTCGGCATTCAGACGTGCGCTGGAAGCAAGTGACGCGCGGTAGCGCGCTGCACTTTCACCGACGTTCGATTCGGAACGCGTCGGATCAAGCCGCGCCAGCACCTGTCCGGCCTGCACCTGATCGCCCTCATGAACGTTCAGCTCGGTGAGGATCCCGCCGTCGAGCGACTGTAATACCTGTTCGCGCGAGCTGGGGATCACTTTCCCCGAGCCGGTTGAGACCTCATCCAGCACGCCAAACCATGCCCAGACGCCCAGAGCCACAAACATCAGCAACGAGAAGATGACGATTCGACGTGCGCCGGTGTAGCCACTTTCGGATTCAAGCGCGTTATCCAGATCGTCCATTGCGGCAACGTCACGCTGACTGATTTTCATTTTTCCACTCCCGTCCGGTTGCTGCCTGCTGCTGCTGTTGCTGAATGCGGCTGTTGTTAAGCGCCTGCGCTTTTGGCGCGTCCATCACCAGCATCCCTTCTTTCAGTACGACCACGCGCTCCACCAGCTCCAGCACCGGCACGCGGTGGGTGGCGACAATCAAAGTACGGTTGCCGAGCCAGTCGCCCAGACGCTGGATAAACTCCCGTTCAGTGTGCTCATCCAGCGACGCGGTAGGTTCATCCATCAGCACGATATTCGGATCGCGCAGCAGCATCCTCGCCAGCAGAATGGACTGCCGCTGCCCGCCGGAAAGCCCCACGCCGTTTTCCATGATCGGGTAGTCCAGCCCTTTGGGCAGTTTCTGCACAAAGCCTGCTGCGCCGGTCAACTCCAGCGCGGCGAAAATTTCTTCGTCGGTGGCGCGTGGCATGCCAAGGGTGATGTTCTCGCGCAGGGTGCCGTAAAACAGCCGCGCGTTCTGGGTCATAAAGCCGACGTTGCGCCGCACGTCCGCCACGTCGAGATGGGGCAGGCTGAGGTTATCAAGCCGCAATTCGCCTGCCGCCAGATCCATCCCGCCCGCCATGGCCTGGAGCAGTGTCGATTTGCCCGCGCCGTTACGTCCAAGGATCGCCACTTTCTCGCCCGGCTTGATCTCCAGACGGTTAATGCGTAGCGCCATGCGCGGATCGTCCGGTTGATAGCGGAACTGCGCCTGTTCGAAAAGATAGTGTCCGCGCAGGACGTCCTGGCGGATCGGCGTCTCTTCGCGCTGGTTCTCGGTCGGCAACTGCATAATGCTGTCCAGCCCCTCTTTGGCGGCCTTCACCTGCTGCCAGCGGGCCAGCACGCCGCACAGCGTCGCCATCGGCGCGATCATCCGGGAGGCCAGCATCGACGCGGCAACCACCGAACCGGTGGTCAGGGTGCCGTCGATCACCATTGGCGCGCCGACCACAATCACCGCGGCGTAGACCAGGCTCTGGATGGTCATCCCCCAGCTGATCAGGTTCTGCGTCAGTTCGCGGGTGCGCAGGCCGGATTCGGCGGTGATCTGGATATAGCTATTCCACTGCTGCAAAAAGCGGTTTTCCGCCTGCATTAGCTTGATGTCCTCCAGCCCCTGCACGCTCTCCACCAGCACCGCGTTGCGCAGGGTTGATTCATGCGCCGACTGCTTCGCCAGCTCCGCCAGCTTCTTCTGCAGCAGCAGGCCGGGCAGGACCATGATCACCGCCGCGACCGGGGCGATCCACGCCAGCTGCGGCGCGATGATCGCCAGTACCACCACAAACAGGAAGAAAAAGGGCAGGTCGACAATGGTCGAAATGGTGGAGGAGGTCACCATCTCGCGGATCTGCTCCAGCTCGCGCAGCTGGGAGATAAAGCTGCCGGTGGAGCGCGGAATGGCGCTGTGGCGCAGCCGCAGGGCGTGGCCGAACACGCGGTCTGAGACCCGCAGATCCGAGCGTTTGCCCAGCAGATCCATAATGTGACCGCGCGCCACGCGCAGCACAAAACCAAACAGGGTGGCGATCAGCACGCCGATGGTCAGGACGTAAAGCGTCGGGTAGGACTGGGCAGGGATCACCCGGTCATACACCTGCATGGAAAAGACAATGCCGGAGAGGGAGAGCAGGTTGATGAACAAGGCTGCCAGCATCACCCAGCTGTACGGGCGCAGATCGCGCATCACCAGCCGGTAGAGCCAGTCCGGGCGGTATTTCGAGATGTAGGCATCCACGCGGCTGTCCTTCAGCGCGGCCAGCGGGCGCAGGGCAATAACGTGGCGGATGGTGGGCAGCAGCGCGCTCATCGACAGACGGTTGGTATGCATCTTGTCGTCGAAAAAGCTGACGTCCAGCGTGTCTTCCCCGTCGAAGCTGTCGACCACGCCAATTTTTCCGTCGTTCAGCGCCACCACCACCGGCAGGCGCCAGCTGTTGATCGACTGCCGATCGGCCGTGAGCAACTGGAACGTCAACCCGGCTTCCCGGGCAAGCTGCGTCAGGGCAGGTACCATCGGTTTGCCTTTCAGCCAGGGGGCGCCCGCAATCAGCGCTCCGGGCGAGCAGGCGACGCGGTAGCGCGTGGCAACAAAGCCAAACGCCTGCGCCCACTGCGCCAGCGCCTCATCCGTCATTGTTTCTTCTTGCGGGATTTCGCGTTGCTTCATGGCTGGATCTCCACGGTCTGGATGGTGCGGTTATCAAGATCGAACGCATGACGCAATTGTCCGGTGTTATAGAGGCAGTTGAGCTGTAACTGGTGCAACTGACCGAGGGTCTGTTGCTGGGTGAAGCGTGCCTGATAGACCTCCTGCTCGGCGTTGAGCACGTCCAGCAGCGGGCGCGAGCCGAGATCGAGATACTGCTGCTGGTAAAGCTCGCGGGTACGGGCGCTGAGCGCCTCCTGGCGGCCCTGAATTTGCAGCGTGCTTTGCAGGCTCATCACCTGGCTGCGGGCCTCCAGCAGTTTCTGGCGGACATCAAGACGGGTACGCTGAATGGTCGACTGCGCCGCTTCCACCGCGTGTCCGGCAGCGTTACGCCGGGCGGTGAGGCCGCCGCCCTGATAGAGCGGCATTTGCACCTTCACCCAGGCGGAATATTGCGTGCGATCCCGCGTTTCGCTGCCCGCGTAGCGATCGTTCAGATAGTGACGGACCTCCGGCTCCAGCGAGACGGTTGGCGTCATTTGCGCGTCGGCGTAGTCGAGGTTGGCCTGGGCGACGTTGGCCTGGGCCCAGGCGGCAAGGACCGACGGAACCAGACGATCGTCCGGCTCGGCGATGTCACAGCTGCGGGCCAGCTTTTGCGGAAAATCATTGCTGATCGCGTTCAGGCTGTTCCAGCCGAGAAAGCTCATCAGCGTGGCACGGGCGCTGTCGAGGCTGGCCTGATACTGCATCAGCTACGCGCGCGCCCCTTCAATACGTGCGTCGGTCTGCACCACGTCAGAAAGCGAGGTCGCCCCTTCGTCGTTACGCTGACGGGTCAGTGTGCCTATTGAGGAGAGGGCATCGAGCTGCTCTTTGGCGGTGTCGACCATCTGCTGCCAGGTTTGCACCTGCACCATGGCGATGGCGGTATCGTGGGCGATGGTGTCGATGCTCACCAGCACGTTGGCCTGCTGCTGGGCAACCCCGGCATTTTCGGCTCGTACCTGGCTGGCCACTTTGCCGAAGTCGTAGAGCATTTGTGAAAGAGAGAGCACCAGCGACGGCGTAAAGCCGTTCTGATCGCCGTCGTGGGAGTACCCGTTGTCCATGCCCGCGTTAATTTGCGGATAGTATTTCGATTTGGCGACGTCGACTTCTTCGCTCTGTTCGTAGAGTTTGCCCACGGCTTCACCGATCGCCGGATGCCAGGTAACGGCACGGTTGACGGCCTCGCCAAGCTGTAATGAGCCGGGCGCGGCGTTGCCAGCCGCAGGGGCGACACGGCCATTCAGTGAGGGGAGTTCCTGCGTTTCGCGCAGTTGTCCGGTATTGATGGTCGCCGCCGGATTCGCGCACAGAGCGGGCACAGATATCAGGCAGCACGAGAGCCACCAGTAAGGCATCTTCATTCCCATGTCATGTCCCTAATAAAATAAGTGCAGCTTTATTATTAATCCCCGGGCGCTGTGCGCCCGGGTTAGTACTACAGCTGTTATGTGGTAATGATGTGTTGCTGGTTAACGAGCTCGTCGTAGGTGGTTTGAACGCCATCAAGCGTCACGAGCGTGGTATTAGTGTAGGTGCTCCCTGCACCGTCACGGTCGATGGAGATCACGGTATTACCATTACTATTAGTGACATGGAGGTAGTTCCCGAGCGTGGAGGCGCTACCGTTCCAGCCCACCAGCAGGTCGCTAATGTCGATTTTATCCCCCTGCGCCAGCGAGAAGCCGGTCCAGTGGTCGCCCGCGGTGCTGCTGACGTTCCCCCCCGTGGCATTCCCTACCGTATTGTTCAGCACCTGGTAAATCAGCGTGTCGCCGTAGGCGGTGCCGGTAATGACGTCGTTGTGTTCAGAGCTGATGAACTGAGGCGCCATGTTGATGGTCAGCGAGGCGCTGTCCGTCTTCCCGGTGGCATCGGTCAGGGTGTAGTTGAAGGTCTCCTTCGAGGTCATGGATGAGAGCGATACCCCGCTGTTGAGGGTATAGGTGTAATGCCCGTCAGCGGCAATCGCCAGGGTGCCGTAATGGCCGGTGATATTGACGGTTGCGCTGCCGGTGTACGGATCCAGCGTGGTGGTCACGCCGTTGTAGCCGGTAATACTGACGCGTGTATCCACCGAGTGGAGCTGATCCAGCACGCCGCCCGAGTCGGTGCCGTCAAAGATATTGCCGTTGACGGTGTGAGTGCCCGTGGCGTCAAAATCAGTCAGCGAGTAAGTGGTGCCGTTGACGCTTGGGGTAATGGTAATGTTCCCGACGCTCAGCCCCGGTACGCTACCGGTATAGCTCAGCGTGTAGGTCCCGGCGTTGAGATCCAGCCCGGTCAGCGGAACGTCAATACTGCCGTTCAGTAACGAAATGCCGCCGAAGGAGCCGCTGCGGATCACGCCCGAGCCGTCGCTGATTGTCCAGTTCACCGTCAGTCCGCCCAGCGACAGCAGCGAGGCCACGTTAAAGTGCAGCGAGGCGTTATGCAGCGCGGTGTTTGGATCCACCACAAAAGTTCCGCTGCCGCTACCCTGGGTTGACGAGAGCAAGGCAGTCGTCCAGCTTGCCGTACCCACGGTGGTATCGGAGTACGCTGACGTATGGTGTACTGACGTTACATCCATCACGGCGCTAACATCGTTCACCGCATTCATCGGCTGGGCGGTTGGAGTGATGTTGAGCGATGCCGTGTCTTTCGTGCCGTCTGGCGCGGTGACGGTATAGACGAAGGTATCCGGCGTGCTGATATGGTCCACACCGACACCACTCCTCAGGGTATAGGTGTACTGACCGGATGAATTAATGGTCAGCGTGCCGTATTCCCCCTGAATGGTGGTGGTGCCAGTGCCGTTGACCGCCACGCCGTTCACTTCGGTAACCAGCGTGCCTGCTGGAACCGGGTCATTCGCCAGCACGTCGCCCGTGGTCGTCTCGCTGATACTCGATACGCTGTAGACATGATCCTGCAGAACGCTCAGCGTGTAGGCCGTCAGGGCGGTGATCCCGGACGCGGTATTCAGCAGGAACAGGTACTCCCCGGCAGGCAATTGCAGCGTTAGCTGAGATGACGTGCCGCCCAGCAGCGGGGCACGCAGCCAGCCCGACTCGACGCGTACCTGCTCGAAAGTCTGGGTGGCGTTGTTAAATTTATAGACGTACAAATCAAACACCGACGCCAGCGCCACGCCGCCCACGGAGGCCTGGATGGTCATGGTGCGAGTGGTGCCTTCCTCCACGTTATAGATAATGGGGTTGGTCATATCGTCCAGCAGGTTAAGCCCCAGCGTGTTGCCGAGATTGATACCCACCAGGGTAAAGCCGCCCTGAGACGAGGTGCCGTTATTGATTTCGTGCACGCTGGTGTCGAAGGTCAGGGCGTTGGTATCGTCCACGGCGACAATGCCGTTGCTGACGGTTCCCGTTCCGAGCGACACCACCAGCTGTGCCGAGGCGCTGACGCCGTTATGGGTGATGGTGTAGGTGAAGCTCTCTGTCCGGCCAATGACTGCCGCGCTGGTGTCGGTCAGGGTGTAGGAGTAGCTGCCGTCGCGGTTAATGGTCAGCGTACCGTATTGTCCCTGGACCACCGTCCCGTCGGCATTGATGTTGGTGGTAACACCTTGCGCATTCGTAACGGCGGAGATCGTGGTTCCGGCCGGGGCGTTGTCGCTGCCAGCGGTCGGGTCTGTATCCAGAATCACGTTCCCGTTGAGGCTGGTATCGCCCGTGACCGTGCCCGGACCGGTCTCTTTCACCGCCACGTCGAGGCTGGTGTAGGAGCCGGTCGCCAGCAGGTTGGTGTTATAGCTGAGCACACGGTAGTTGCCGTCAGCCAGCCCGGTCAGGTTCAGCGATACGCCGGTGGCACCGAGGGTCAGCAGGTCAGCAAACTGCGGCTGTCCGGTATCCACCACGGTGGTCCAGGCGCCGTTGACGTAGTGCTGCACCACCAGTTCAAGGGTGTTAAGCAGAGAGAGCACAGCCCCCGTGGCGTTGGCGTTCACCACGATATCCGCGCTCCCGCCGTTGCCCACCGTGAAGTTCACCTGCGCGGTGTCGTTCCCGAGCAGCGTCAGGACGTTGCCCACGGCGCCGACCAGCAGGAAGCCGTAGTCGCTGTACTGGCTGTTGGTGACGGTGGCCGTGGTACTGAGATCCAACTCTTCGACGTTATTGCTGGCGGAGAGCGGCACCACCGGCGCGAGCGCCGAGCCGGGCAGCGAGGTGTTGCCCGCCGCGTCGGTGGCGGTGATCTGCAGCGTCTGGCCTTCGGTCTGTTTATTCGTAAAGGTATAGCTGTAGGTGCCGTTACTGCCCGCAATGGCGGTTACCGTTGAGCCGTCCGCAAGGCGGATACTGACGGTGCTACCTGCTTCGGCATTCCCGGTCAGCACGCTACCGTCGGCGTTGAAGGTCCCGGTCGGCGCCGTTGGGGCGGTCGTATCGACGATAATCGTCGTCACGGTGGACGCCACGCTGGTGTTGCCCGCCGCATCGGTGGCTGTGGCCGTGAAGTTATGCGTGCCTTGCGTCAGTGTGGTGGTGGTTTGTGGCAGGGTCCAGTTGCCGCTGGCATCCGCGGTGACGGTACCCACCAGCGTGATGCCATCGTAGATCCTTACCGTCGCATTCGCTTCCGCGGTTCCGTTCAGCGTAGGGCGCGTGTCGTTGGTCGGGCCGGTTATCGGTCCGGTGACGCTGCCCACATCATCAACTACCGAGCTAATGACGGGCGCTGACGGGGCAAGGGTATCAACGTTAATCACATACCCGGCGGTTGGCGCGCTGACGTTGCCCGCCGCATCGGTGGCGGTAAAGGTTAAATTGTGCGAACCGTTGCCCAGCGCCGGGGAAGGGGTAAAGCTCCATGCCCCGCCGGTGGCCGTCACGCTGCCAATCTGCACGCCGTTATCAAAGATTTTCACCGTCGATCCGGCTTCCGCCGTCCCGCTGAGGGTTGGCTGGGCATCGTTGGTCAACCCGCCGTTAGCAACGGGCGTTGCCGCATTGCCCACGTCGTCCAGAATGCTGGTGAGCACTGGCAGCGCAGGCGGCGTGGTGTCTATCGTCAGACTGAAGCTTGCCGACGACACGCTGGTGTTGCCTGCCGCGTCCGTCGCCTGGGCGGTGAAGCTGTGTGCGCCCGTTGTCAGCGTGGTATTGAGCAAGATACTCCAGTTACCGGTGCCGTCAGCAGTCCCTGTCCCGACCAGCGTGGTTCCCTCATAGATATTCACCGTGGCAAACGGTTCACTGGTTCCGACAAGGCGCGGTACGGTGTCGTCCGTGGTCTGCCCGGACGTGATCGGGCCGGTGATGCTGCCCACGTCGTCAATCGCCTGGCTGATAACCGGCGCGTTCGGTGCCGTGGTATCGACAACCAGGGTAAAGCCTGGCGAAGCCGGGCTGACGTTCCCCGCGGCATCGGTGACGGTGGCGGTCCAGGTATGGCTGCCGCTGGACAGCGGCGTTGACGGCGTGAAGCTCCATGCGCCGGTACCGTCTGCCAGCGCGGTGCCGATCGGCTGCCCGTTTTCATAAACGGTGACCGTGGCGTTGGCCGTCGCGGTGCCGTTTAGCGTCGGCGTGGTGTCGTCGGTACTCTGCCCGGAAGAGAGCGGGGTTTGAACGCTGCCCACGTTGTCTGCTGCGGTTGAGATAACCGGCGCAGACGGCACGCCAGTATCTACCGTCAGGTTAAACGGCGCTGTCGTACTGCCGGTGTTGCCTGCCGCGTCGGTGGCATTGAAGGTGATGGCATGCGGCCCGTCGCTCAGGTCACTCCCCGGGGTGAAGGTCCAGTTACCCTGGGCATTCACGACGGCGGTGCCAATTTCGTTACCATCAACGATCACATGCACTGTAGAACCCACGTCACCCGTGCCGTTGAAGGTCGGACGCGCGTCATTGGTGGTGTTGCCTGACGTAAGCGTCCCGGTGACTGGTGCGATATCGTCGATCACGCTGGTCACTACTGGCACGACCGGACCTGCGGTATCGACGGTAAAGGTGAAGACGGAGGAGTTAGCCGAGGCGTTGCCCGCGACATCCGTTGCGTACACGCGCAGGGCGTAGCTGCCGTCGACCAGCGGCGTGGTCGGTGTGAAGGACCAGTTTCCGCTTCCGTCGACGATTGCAGTACCGATCTGCGTACCGTTGTTCATGATGTGGATGGTGCTACCCGCCTGTCCGGTACCGCCGATCGTTGGTGTGCTGTCGTTGGTAACCTGCCCGCTGGTGAGGTTGCCCGTGATGCCGCCGGGGACGTTGTCATTCACCGTATCCAGCGTTGGTACCGTCGGTGCTGTCAGGTCAACCACCACGCTCCAGGCGCCTGAGACTGCGCTGACGTTACCCTGCGGATCCGTTGCCTGGGCGGTGAAGCTATGCGAGCCTTCGGCGAGCGCGGTCTCTGGCGTAAACGTCCATGCGCCGGTGCCGTCCGCCGTGACCACGCCAATCTGCGTGCCGCCGTCGAAAATCGTCACTACGCTGTTCGCTTCCGCCGTGCCTGAAAGGGTTGGCGTGGCGTCGTTGGTTGGTGTGCCGCTGACCACGGTTGTGGCGGTATTGCCGACATCATCCGTTACGTTAGTGATGACCGGCGTGGTGGAAACGGTATCCACTACAACGGTGAAGCCCGCAGAAGGCGCGCTCTGGTTCCCCGCCGGATCGGTCTCGCGGATGGTGAGAACGTGAGTGCCCTCCGCCAGCGAAGAAGGTGGCGTGAAGCTCCAGGTGCCGGTATTGCCGACCACCACGCTGCCCAGCAACGTCCCGTTGTTGTAGACGGAGATGGTATCCCCCACCGCGCCGGTGCCGGTCAGCGTCGGCTGGTTGTCGTTGGTAGTCTGGCCGTTGGTTAACGGACCGGTGCCTGGACCCACGTCGTCAATCACCGCGCCGATGGTCGGTGCGCCTGGTGCGGTGAGGTCAACGGTGACGCTGGCGGCAGGAGAGCGGCCGCTGGTCGCACCGTTGAGTGTCGCGGTTACCTCAAAGGAGTGCAGACCTTCGCCAAGCGCGGCCGGTGTATAGCTCCAGTTGCCGCTGCCGTCGGCCGTCACTGTCGCCACCGGCGTCAGGCCACCGTCCTGATAGATGGTTACCAGGCTGCCCGCTTCGGCCGTACCGGTCAGCGTAGGCGTGATGTCATTGGTGGTTTTGCCTTTTACATCGCCCGTGAGCGGCGCTGCATCATCGTTGATTGCCGTAATGACGGGAATATCAGGAAGATTAGGCAACGTACCGATGACGTTGTAAGTCGCATCAGGGCTGGTGCGCCCCGAAGCATCGGTGGCGCTCACGGTTAGCGTTGCGCCATCCTGCGGTGCCGGGCTGACCGCGATGGAGAAGTTGCCGGTGCTGTCGACAACACCAGTCCCAATGACGGTGCTACCGTTCATCACGGTAATGATGCTTCCCGCTTCGGCGGTACCGGTCAGTGGCGTCCCTTCTGCAGCCAGGTTCAGATTGTCAGGGGCGGTTGGGTCGAGAGTATCAACCGTGACGTTAAGCGGCGCAGAGCTGGCTGAGGTGTTACCGGCTGGATCGCTGGCCGATACGGTAAAGGTATGTTGTCCATCCGCCAGCGTACTGTCGGCTGTCCAGGTCCAGGAGCCGTTTGGCTGAACAGTTACCGGTACGGCGGATGGCGTGCCATCCACCGAGACGACAACGGTCGATCCCGGTTCACCGGTTCCGGTGAGCGTTGGTACACCGTCGCGGGTATAGAGCACATTGTTGGTGAGCTGGCTATCTGAGACGGCATTGATCTGCGGGATCTCAGGCGCAACGGTATCGAGTGTCACGGTAAATACCGGGCTGGGCGCGCTGACGTTACCTGCCGCGTCGACGCCCGCAACGGTGATATTTAGCGGGCCGTCCGTTTGGGCTGGCAGGTCAATATTCCATTCTCCATTCGCCACGACGACGCGTCCCAGTTCGACGCCGTTGTTGTAGACGATCACCGTCTCACCGTTCACGCCGGTGCCGCCGACTGTCGGCGTGGCGTCTGTGATGAAGCCACCGCTCGGCTCGCCGCCAACGGCGCTAATTACCGGTGTATCCGGTGCCACGGTATCCACGGTGATGGTGATCGCCGGTGACGCGGCAGAGACGTTGCCCGCTTCATCGGTAGCGGTGGAGGTATAGACGTGGCTGCCCTCGCCAATATTGCTGTCAGGACGCCAGCTCCAGTTGCCGGTGCTGTCTACCGTGACGGTGCCAACAACGGTCGGTATGCCATTGACGGTGTCGGTGATGTTGATAACGTCGTTCGCCGTTCCGGTGCCGCTCAGAACCGGGCGCGGATCGTTGGTGGTTCCACCATCGGGAACGGGGCCGGTGACCTGGCTGACGCTGTCGGTAATAACCGGTGCCGCAGGTGTCGCTGGCGGGTCGGTGTCAATGGTGATGGTTACCGGCTGTGACGGCGCGCTTTCGTTACCCGTGCCGTCCATGTTGGTCACGGTCAGGGTAATGTCATAGGTGCCGTTAGGCAGCGGTGTGGCGGGCGTCCAGGTCCAGTTCCCGGTACCGTCCACCACGACATCATCAAGTTTGACGCCACCGTTGTAGATCGTCACCGTATCGCCCGGATTACCGGTGCCGCTCAGGGTCGGCGTGGTATCGCGGGTGGTTTCTCCCGGGTTCAGCGGCGTTTCTGTTCCGTCAGGATTGACGGTAATTGCCGGGATATCCGGCGTGGCAGGCGCCACGGTATCCACCGTCAGCACAAACGGGCTGGAGACAGTGGTATTGCCTGCGGCATCCGTGGTATGCACCGTCAGCGAATGCGGGCCGTCGGTGAGCGGGGTAACAGGCGTAAAGCTCCAGCCGCCGCTTCCGTCAAGGATGGCGGTGCCGAGCAGCGTTGTGCCGTCATAGACGGTGACGACCGCGTCAGGCGGTGCGGTACCCTGCAGCAGCGGCTGGGTGTCATCGGTAGTATCGCCGCTGCTGAGCGGCCCCTGAACGCCGCCGACATCATCCGTCACGCTGGCAATGGTCGCGGCCACTGGCGGCGTGGTATCGACGATAATGTTGAAGCCGGTTGACGGCAGGCTGGTGTTACCTGCCGCATCGGTGGCAACAACGGTGAAAGTATGAGGTCCCTCGCCAAGCGGTGCGGTGGGGGTATAGGTCCACGTACCGTTGCTGCCGACCGGGACCGTGACAAGATCGGCACCATCAAGACGAATGGTGACCGTTGAGCCCGGTTCAGCCGTGCCGTTGAGCGTTGGCGTGGTGTCGTTGGTACTGCCGTTGGGGCTAAGCGCACCGAGGCCCTCGGGGGCATCATCCACCACCTGAGTAATGACCGGCGTAGCGGGCGCCACGCTGTCAATTATCAGCCCCCAACTGTTGGACACGCCGCTTGTATTGCCTGCCGCGTCGGTTGCAACTGCCGTCAGGGTATGCGGACCCTCACCCAGTGGTGTGGAAGGGGTAAAGCTCCATGCACCGAGGCCATCAGCGACGGTGGTACCTATCACCACCCCGTCAGCACGAATTGTGACCGTGGCGTTTGCCTCGGCGGTGCCGCTCAGCGTCGGGGTGGCGTCGTTGGTGGTGTCATTCAGGTTGAGCGAGCCAAGCGTTCCCCCGGGAGCATCGTCCACGACCTGCGTAATCACCGGGGCGTCTGGTGCGGTACCGTCAACGGTAATCGTCCACGCGTTCGATTGACCGCTCGGGTTACCGGCAGCATCTGTTGCTGTCGCCGTGAACACATAGGTACCGTTAGACAGTGGTACAGGCGGTGTAAAGCTCCACAGGCCGGATGAGGGGACGTTCACCGTGCCGAGGATATCGCTGCCGTTGGATATCGTGATGGTCGAACCGGGTTCGCCCGTGCCGTTCAGGGTCGGTGCCCGGTCGTTGGTCAGCCCATTCTGACCCACGGGGCCGGTTGTGGCCTGCACGTCATCAATCACCGATACGATAACCGGGGTCTGCGGTGGGGTCGTATCCGGTGCCGCCGCCGCGGTTGCGGGGCCTGTATTGCCTGCGGCATCGGTGGCGTTTGCGGTCAGCGTTTCGCCGTTGAGCTTAGGCGGGGTCAGCGTCAGGGTGAAGTTACCCTCACTGTCTGCCACCGACGTGCCAAGGATGACATTGCCATCCCGGATGGTCACCGTGCTGCCCGGCTCTGCGGTACCGCTGATGGAACCGCCATCATTTGACACGACGAGGTTTCCGGGGGCCAGCGGCGGGGTAGTGTCAACGGTGAAGGTGATAGGCGCTGATGCCGCACTCTGGTTTCCGGCGGCATCGGTTTCCACGACGGTTATCGAGTGTGCTCCGTCCGGGAGCGGACCGTCTGGCCTGATGCTCCAGGTGCCGTTGGGCAGTACGGTTGTGGTACCCACGACCACACCATTATCGTAAATAGTAATGGTTCCACCCGGCTCGCCCGTTCCCGCCAGGATCGGTTTTGATGCATCGGTGGCGGTGCCAGAGGTGATGGTTCCTCTGATAGTCCCCGTGTCGTCAGTCAGTACGATCGCCGTCGGCGTTGCCGGCGGGGTGAGATCGACGGTCAGCGTGAAGACCGGTGAAGCGGGGCCGGTATTACCGGCGGCGTCAGTTGCCCGCACCGTAATCTGGTGGGTACTTTCGCTCAGATCAACTGACGGGGTGAATGTCCAGGTGCCATTGCTGGAGACGACTGCCGTGCCGATGGCGATCCCGCCGTCATAGATCGTCACGGTTGAGCCCGCCTCGGCGGTGCCGCTGAGCTGGGGCCGCTGATCGTTGGTGCTGCTGCCGTTAGTCAGCGCCCCCGTTTGAGGGCCGACATCGTCCGTTACGCTGCCAATCGTTGGGGCATCGGGGGCGGTGAGATCCGGCGCGGTCACCGTTGCGCTCTGGCTGGTATTCCCTGCCGCATCCGTCGCAGTTGCGGTGACATGTTCACCGTTGATCAGCGGAGTGCCGAGAGAAACAGTAAAGTTGCCGTCGCTGCCGGTTTTCCCTGTGCCGATAACGTTGCCGTTTGCATCTTTCAGCGTGATTGTGCTGCCGGGTTCAGCGGTACCGGTGACGGTTTTCCCGTCCGACGAGAACGTAAGACTCGAGGGTGCATTCGGCGGCGTTGTATCCGGGGTAGAAGGTTCACCTGGCGTGCCGGGATCAGGATTAGGATTAGGGTTACCGTTATTGTCATCGTCACCCCCCCCGCCACCACCGGAGCTTGCCGCCGCCGCGATGCCGCCTGCGGCAACAATACCGCCCAGCGCCCATGGCCAGATGGCCGCGCCACCGGTATCACTTCCGGATGCCGCTAGCAGCACGTCTGTCGACGCGATAGATTCATACGTGGCGGCCCCGGCAGGATCTTCTATCCACCATAACGCACCGTCGCTGTCCTGGAGTACCAGCTGGCTTACGCCCTGCGCGTCCGTGACGTAGAAATTTTTAAGGGTTATTACTTCCCCTGAGTGCAGTGTCACCACCAGATCGTTACCACTTCGCGCGAAATGGGAGACATCAGCTCGCTCTACATGAAGCTCAACGATAGAGGAATGGCTCAGCGTAACCTGTGTGCCTTCCGTCGTAGTTTCCACGCCAGTAAGTTTTGATATAACAGAGATTTGGCTCATTTCGTTATGACTCCAGCAGAGTTACCGTGAACGGCGAGCAAGACGAGCCATCTCTGTAGAAGGTAAAGGGCGCCCCCGGCGGAGTGACTGTTAATTAAACAGTCCTCACCGTCTTTTTTAGAGCGAACGATGCCCGCCAGAATTCAGAGTGGCAACATCAGAGCGAATCTAATTACATATGAAAGAAATACGTTTTATTTGTGTTTTGCGTCTTATAAAACCCTGTAATTAATAAAGGAATTCGTTTTGAGGAGATAAAAATGATATAGCCAGAAAACTCTGAATGTGCAAATTAAGCTTGCGTAAATAAAGGGGTAAACAATGAAGAGGGCATTAATGTATTGATGGTGTTTATTGATGTGTTTTTCTATCGTTATGTTTTTAATGTCTTTTTATTTTTCGTGTGTTGTGACTTAGTCATCCTGAAGATGCAGTGTAATTATTGGTGGGGGATGTTTTAAATATAATTTAAATTGTGATTATTTAATCGTGTTTAATGTGTGTTTAAGTTAGGGTAACGTTTTTGATATAAGATATATTATATCACCGGTGTAATAAAATATATTCTTGTAGGGGGTTAAAACTCTGCTAGCGGTTGCAGGAAAATAATAATGGGAAGATAGATATAAAATAACCTGATTTATTTTCAATGTGATTACGTCGCAGGCATGATTTTCTGGACGGTAAAAAATCGCGGAAGAATGAATAAAAACCGCCGGTCGGGCGTTTACTGGCGTCACTCCCTTCTAACCCAGGAGCTTTATATGAACACGACCTCGTTTCGCCTGATCCCGGTGCTGATTTTTTCCCTGCTGTCTCCGCTGGCGCTGGCAATGGGCGATAATAGTACCGAGAGCAAAACGCCCGACTGTCCTTCCGGACAGGTGTATGACAGCGCCACCCAGAAATGCGTGCCGGACAAGAGCAGCAGCCTCAGCGATCAGGACAAAACCAACTATGCGTACCATCTCGCGAAGAAAGGGGAGTACCAGGCGGCGCTGAATCTGCTTGATTCACTGAAAAATAGCAATACGGCTGAAGCGTGGAACTATCGCGGGTTCGCCACGCGCAAACTTGGCCGTACGGACGAAGGCATTGGTTACTACCAGCGCGCGCTGGCTATCGCACCGGATTATGCCAAAGCCCGGGAGTATCTCGGTGAAGCGTGGATGGTAAAAGGACGACCCGATCTCGCGAAAGAACAACTGAAGGTGATTGCCGGTATTTGTGGCCAGTCCTGCGAGGAGTATCGCGACCTGCAGGCCGCCATCAACGGACATCCGGAATCCTGATTTTCTCGTGGAGGGAAGACTCATCGCAACCAGTGAGGTTCGTCAACAGTTAGCCGCACACCTGTCGCGTCTCTGGCGCTATGGACTGGTGTTGTCGCGCAACAGGGATATCGCCGAAGAGCTGGTTCAGTCCACCTGCGTGCGTGCGCTTGAAAAAAGCAGCCAGTATACGCCGGGCACACGCATCGACAGGTGGCTGTTCGCGATCCTGCACTCCATCTGGATCTCTGAACTTCGGGCGCGATACGTGCGTCAGGGGCAGGGATTTGTGGCCAGCGACGAACTCCTCGCGCCGGATACCCGCGAACAGGATGAGACGCGCCTGCATTATCTGAAGGTGATGCAGCGCGTTAACGCCTTGCCCGAAGCCCAGCGTAACGCGGTATTTTTGGTTTATGTCGAAGGCTTTACCTACCAGGAGGCGGCGGACACGCTGGCAGTGCCGATCGGTACCGTGATGAGCCGGCTGGCCACGGCACGGGCTCGGCTTGCCAGGTCCGTCGACGCACTGCCTCCGGTAAAGGAGAAACGTTCTTGAACGCGCACCGTTTTGCACCGCCCTATAACGACGACGCTATCGTGGCATGGATAGATGGCGAGATGTGCCGCGCCGACGCACAGCAATTTGAAGAGCATTTAAACAGTGACGAACGCCTCTCCGGGCGAACCGCCGAACTGATGAAAAGCAGCCAGGATTACGCCGGGGCGTTTGCCTCCCTGCTGGATGATGCGCCTCTTGGGACGATGCAGGCGCGTCTGACGGCGCTTCCTGACCCACGGCCCTCCACGCCGGTTGGCGTCAGCAGGCGGGCGCTGATTGCCGCGTCGGTCAGCTTTTTGATGGTCGGCTCCGGGCTGGGCTACCTGTTGCGGCCCGCTTCCGCGCCAGCGGATGAGAACGCCCATATTCGCGACCTCGAAGCGCAATATATGTCCCTGTACAGCGTCGAGACGCTGCTGGATATGGACAGCGCAGCGCCGGTCCTGCAGCGCGGGCTCGAACGGGCGGCGCAGGATATCGGCATGAAGCTAACTATGTCGCAGCTTATTCTGCGAGGGGCAGAGCTTAAAATGGTGCGCATGCTGCGCTATGAAACGACCTCTATCGCGCAGATTGCCTGGCTCAACGCCGACTACGGGCCAATGGCGCTCTGTATCTCGCCTGTCGATGAGAAGGCGACGGCCTCGCTCCGCCAGGAGCAGCGGCACAGCATGAACCTGGCGTGGTGGCAGGATGCGGGATATCAGTTTGTCCTGATTGGCCGCAATCCGCCGTCTCACCTGCGGGCAAACGCGGAGCAGCTACAGCGCCTCATCTCAGGATGACGGCACCTCGTTCGTCTTGATTGCAATGGCAATGGCTATACGATCGTCCACGACCAGCGCAAACTTATCCATTCCATAGGATGCACGCGAGATCGCCGTGGTGGCATCAAGCCGGGGGGCCTGCGCATGCGGGTCTTTCAACACGGCCTCCAGGATCACCGGCCGGGCAATGTTTCGTACGATCAGCGTGCCGAATACCCTGAACCGCCCGGCGCTCAGGGCGACCACGCGTGAGCTGACGAACTCGATGGTCGGGTAGCGCTCGGATTCAAAAAACATGTCGCTTTTCAGCTGCCAGGTGAGCAATTTGTTAGAAGCCACCAGAGTTGATACGGGAATGGTGACGTGAATATGGTCGTCGACGTCGTTATCCGGGTTGAGCGTCACGGCACCCGTCACGCCGCTGAACGTCGCCCAGGAGAGAATGCCGCCGAAGGCATGCCACGATAGCCGAATAGCGGTGTTATCGCTGTCGATAAGATAGCTTTTTGGGGCGGCGTACAGGGACGGGCATAACAGAAGGGCGGTCAGAATGGCAAAAAGGCGATACATAGTGGTTTCTCCGATAAACGCGCACTGCGTAAACGCCTGAGGGGCTAATTGTATTCGAAGAAATAAAAA
The DNA here is from genome assembly GCF_056673325.1 of Enterobacter cloacae complex sp. HYC080_NIDB. NCBI lineage: Bacteria > Pseudomonadati > Pseudomonadota > Gammaproteobacteria > Enterobacterales > Enterobacteriaceae > Enterobacter > Enterobacter cloacae complex sp. HYC080_NIDB. The sequence goes on from NZ_CP114212.1 coordinate 1,095,261, forward strand.
AGGCCGCAAGCGCGGCCTTTTTTTGAGCGTAAAGATTACTCAGTGACTTTCTTTTCCAGCTCGCTGGCACCTTCTTTGGTTTTGTTCCAGCCTTTCTCAGCGCCTTCTTTGGTGGCATCCCACCCTTTCTCGGTGCCTTCTTTGGTTTTATGCCAGGCTTTCTGGGAATCTTCGCTGACTTTACTGCCCAGGCTCTCGCTTTTACCTTCCGCAGCATGCTGCTGTTTCAGCTTCAGCTCTTCACCTTTGTTCTGCTCTTCGTGCAGTTTTTGCTTCGCCTCATTGGCGTTTGCGTTCGCTGCCGCGACGGTATCATCAGTTGCATGTGTGGTCGCAGCAAATACTGGGGAAGCCAGCAGAACGGCAGATAATGCGATAATTGTTTTTTTCATAATATCCTCATTTAACGTTTTCGGTTATGAGCGTGATTCAGCCTGGCACAGGCGAAGCGGGATGGCTTTAGGAAAAAACTGTAATGAGATCAACGCATCCTGACGCGGGGTATTTTGCATGAGGATTATCCAAAGGATAAAACGCCTATTTCTGCGAGGGCGGCGAGGGTCAGGAGAATGAAAAGTATGACGGTTATGGGTCTGTACATGGTGGGGTTCCTTCCGTGTGGGGCGGCTAATCCGTAGCGCTGGGGGGTGTAGGTTATTTTCCACAGGAGATGGAGGAGAGTGTTGATGCTTGTCAATGCCATGGTAGTACAACATAAACTACTGGCCGGTGGATACTGTGTGGATTCAATCCATGCAGCAGTGTAGACAATAAACAGGCACAAAAAAGCCCGCAGGGCTTGCGCCGTGCGGGCTTTCAGGACTTCATCGGATGACTCTGATAATCACCGATGGAGAATTTTGGGCTGGCGGAGTATGAATTTGCATAGTATATTGTTGTTTTTATTGTGTATTTATTTTTATAGTCTTTGTTGGTATACCTAAGCGTATACCAATAGCGGGGTGCAATACTTATTTAACTTAAAAACAATCATCCTTAAATAGGTCGTTTTATATTCAAAAAAACAAAAAAATCTTTTTTAAATAAATTGTTCACACTGTTCACTTAGGGTTTTTATCATTCAAAATCAAGGTAATAGAAGTTAACTGTATGGTGAAGAGTGAACAGATAACTCTACATTCTTGCGCCAGCGAAAACAAAACCCGGCATCAGCCGGGTTAGTTGCAAATTATTTTATTGTTGGCTCATCGCACTTGGGTAGCCAGTCTGCATTACTCTCTTCTTTTAAAGTGAGGTTAGTCTGCATTCCCTGATTAGTTCGCCGCTTCTCATAATGTAGCCCGTACTCCTTCAGCATAACTGGTAGCCCTTTGCCAAACATTGTCAGGCTGAGGGTATTTTTATAGCCATTAGCCTCCATGTATACGAGATAGGCATGGTAAAGGTAGGTACGTGGCTGGCGCGGGACAATATTGGCGTTCCCCATAAACATGCCGTTGGTGTCGGGTAATGCCTCAAGATAGCCACAAAAATCAAATGCAGGATCAGCGTCACGCTTGATGGTGAGAGCTTCATCAGAATTCTGCTGCGACTGAAGCAATGTTCTGGCGCTCATCGGATCGCTGAAACGCTGCATGAGCTGGCGAACAATCACAGCCAGTTCTCGTGCAATCTTATCTTTCAGCTGCGGATCGCGTTCTTCCGGTGCTATCTGCTCAGGAAAATGCAGAATAACTCTCCGGCGGGACACACCACCACTACGATCAGTGAAGCGCATAGGATTATTATTTACGGCCAGGATAACCGCCGGAATATGTGTTGAATAAGCATTCTGATATTTGGGGTCCACAGATACTGCATCGCCACCGGTTATAGCCTTAAGCCCGGCGCCATCGCCGCTCCACTTCTCCTGATCAGGCAGGCGAATAAGAGAAAAACCGATCAGAGCCGCACGTTCTCGTGGGGACTCCAGAGTTTCAATTGTCGCTGAGGTGGCGTTATCCTCTCCTGCAAGCATCGTTGCAATTTCAGCAAGGATACTTTTGCCACTTCCGCCAGGGCCAGTCACTTCCAGAAAGAGCTGCCAGTCATAGCGGTTCGCCAGCACCATAAACAGCGCTGCGAGAATAATGTCGCGTTTTGCTGGCTTGTGCCCGGCGGCCCTGTCCAGCCAGCGCCAGAATGCCGGGGCATGAGTTTCAAGCGTTTCCCCATTTACCGGTGGCGTGAAATCGACTTCACACAGGGTACGCAGCCAGTTCTCTTTACAGTGCGGACTAAACAGCCCTGTTCGCGTATCGAGGACGCCATTACGAAAACCGATCAGATGACGTGCCGGATTTTGCTGCTGCGGAACGATTAACTTTAATGTTTCCACCAGTGAGGCAATTTTTCCTGAGGAAAACGGTGCACCGAGGCGTTGAAAAAGGGCTGCGACATCTCGGGCAAAATCTGACTGAGAAATCACTTTCCACGCTCCAGACTCATAGCGGGATAAAAGCTGACCGTTCGGATCAACCGCCAGTGCATCTCTGTAATGCTCCCGAACCCTCTGAGCTTTTTCGCTGACACTCATCGCTGTGAATTCTGCTTCACTCATCGTGTCGAAAGGACTGGCGTTATGTGGCTTCAAAGCCTCAAGAATTGCCTTCCGGGTGGATTCCTCTCCGTAATGGGCAAGCGCATCATTCCAGTCACCAAAAACCGGTGGCAGCACAATGTCACACTGACACGCTTTTGCAGCAGCTTCAGCCCTGTTCTGGCCTGAACCATTCAGATCTCGGTCCGCTGCAATAATTAGCTGATACCCCGGATACTTGTTATGGGCAACGCTGGCCAGAGAAAGAAAGTTGACCGCCGAAAATGCCACCATGACGGCTTCTCCAGTCAGATGATGAATGGTAAGCGCCGTGGCGTAGCCTTCCGCAATCCACATCCTTCTTACTGAACTCCCGCCCCCTTCTATCAGATGATAGGCCTCCTTAACCTGACCTCCTTTAAGAAAACACTTGCTACCATTGCCACTTATAAGCTGAATATTCACCAGCTCCCCGTCAGCGTTATAGAGCGGGACGATCAAATCACCGGGGCGGAACATCACCCCACCGGTTTTATGAGCTGAAGTCAGCTCATGGCAAATATGTTCCGGGAAACCTTTATGTGTAAGATAAGTATTTCCGGCAGATTCACGCGAGGCTTGCAGCAGTCGCGCGGCAAGTGCTGCCGCTGCATCTTTCCCGCTATCGGTATCGGCGGTTAACGTCCTGACTTCGGAATTAGCTATAGACAGGCCATGTGTCATTCCATGTATCCTGTCAGCAGCTTCACTGATATCCACATTCAGTGCCCTGGTGACAAGCGCTAAACCATCCCCGGCTCCGCACTGATTGCAGAACCATGTTCCGCGTCCTTCCTGATCGTCGAAGCGAAAACGATCTTTACCGCCACAGACCGGACAAGGCTGATGGCGATTTTTCAATATATTCACGCCCAGCGCTTGCAGAATCTGAGCCCAGTGACCGCGGGCAGCCTTCACGGCCTGACTGACTTTCATTCCTGACATGATGCAGTTCTCCCTCAGTGTAAAACTGGCTTTTTGATGTGACGGACGCATAACTCATCCATTACGGCTATTCCGAGCTGGGAGAGTGCGGGACAGGACATTAGAGGGCCGGATTCCATCAGGTCTGAAAGCAGGGCGCAGGCGATTTCCATGCCTTTTGTTTGCCCGTGCTGTCGCAGATAAAATCCTTCAAGCTCACGGGCAATAGCGGTTTCAATTTCATCCAGAGTCAGCTGCAGGTGGCGGTTTTGCTGATGGCAGGCACTCAGCCATGCGCAGGCTACCGCGCGGCGATACAACGCAACCCGAAGTGAAAGGGAAAGAGTGCGTGATTTCATTGCACCACCTCCATGTTCATCAGGTCATCCTGGCAACGCTGTACCACGCCATCAAGCTGCTCTGTCATCAGATAAATCAGTGAAACCAGTTGCTCACATTGAGCACCGGCAGGTTTTTCGTAGCAATCCTGAAGAACAGCCATTCCGGTGACAAACTCCCCCACGTTACGAAGATGCTTCAGGCGGACAATATCGTCATAAGAGATTGCGGCGTGATTCATTAGATCACCTCCCGGAGAGGCAGGCGAGCAGCAAGGCAAAGCACATACTCATGGACCAGTGAAAGACGTGCATGATGCTCATTGCTGGCGACGATACGCAGCATACTGATACGTGGTTTACGTTCTGCACGACGAACGGCGGCAAAAACAAATATAAATTGAGGATGTGATGGGGCGAGGATCGTAGCCATAAGGGCAACCTCCAATAAGTAGCGGTAAATGCCACCACCGGAGTTCCTACGCTCATGGGTGGTGACCCGAACGGGGGTAGGAATACCGGCCTTATTGGAAACCGGCCAGCCCGAAGGCTGCCCCGCCCGGACCACCATTATCTGAAAGGGGCTAAGGTATAAGCACCGCAGCCCGAAAAATGGGTGTGCCTGAGCAACGACGTAAAAAAAGACGCACGGCGCGTCTGGTGTCGCCAATAAGTAACTCGGGTTCCTACGCCCGGCAGCCGATTTTGCGGCAGCAGGAAAACTATACCTGGAAAAGATATCAGGACGCAAGCCAGAAAAAAGGAGATGAGACGGCAAAGCCAGTTTCACGCATGGCCTCCTTGCTCGCGGGCAGCAATTCGCGCCGCCATCCATGCACTGACCTCCGACTGTACCCAGGCCACATTTTTTCCACCCAGGGATATCTGCTGAGGGAAGGCATCGCGGCTGATAAGGTCGTAGATGGTTGAACGGGATAGCCCGCAAAGGTGCATCACTTCTGGTAATCGTATGAAGCGCTCCTGCTGAGCCGGAACCGGGAGCACCGGAGAAGCTGGTGCCGGGGTGGAAACGGAAATACTATTCATCTGGCTACCTCTCTAATATGTTTACAACAGTCCGGGCAATTCCATCCGGATTCAGGTAGCTCCTTATTATGTTTATATAAGCGGCTCGCGCATGCTTTATTTATTTGGAGTGAAATATTGATTTCTCAAAAAATAAAACAGCTAAAAACCGTATGAAACGGACAAAAACAAAACATTCTTTTATGGAATATAATAAGGAGCATCAAGAATAAAAAAGTCTATTACACCAGGCAGGATCACAAATCAATTATGAACCAGACCATATCATTCCGGGCGTTACATCATAAGGATGAAGACAGTACCGGAATAATAAAAGGGCCAAAAAACGTTCATAAAAAACAGTTCATCATATGTATTAATTAAGTTAATGACTAAAAAAATTAAATTACCCGCATCCTTCCACATTTATCCGGATGTGTTTAATGAGCATCAGACAGATTCATTTTTATGGATATTTTCCTGAAATGCAACCGAGTGTAGAGAGGTTAAGTGTTTAATTTTCAAACAGACATAAGACACATTTTATACTGTATATTGAATAGTGTTGAATACGTGTGAATAGTGGTGAGGAGTAAAAATCCAGTAATAAACTGAAATAAATATCGCGATTTATATAAAAAACAAATATAAGTTTAAATTTATCTCTGTGAACAGTCATGAACAGTAGATGACCACTTTGATTTAAACCCTACACTCCTTAACTACATGTATTTACTATTCTTTTATGAAAGTGAACAGTAGTGAATAGTATGTATTAAAGGAAGGGTGAGGATCAGACATGACACCTTTCTCTGGCTAGCCAGAACAAGGTCATTGTTCAGTCACTGGCACAATCCTCATCGGTAGTGCGCTTGTATGGGCACCGGCACAATTGACACAACAACAAAACACTACCGGAGCAGCCATGACAACTGTTAACCAGATCCCTGATGCAAACATTACACCCTCCCTCTCACCGAAAATTCGCGAAGCGGTAGAAAAAGTTAAAGCAGCAAAAGCTGTCTGGCAGGAAGAACGGCGAAAACAAACTGAAGCCGCTGCAATGACTGAAACTATCCGTAAACGTCAGGAAGATACAAAAACGGAGACGCAGGCGCTTAATGATGAATGGCGAAACCTGTTTCGTGAGAATCAGGGGAATATGACGCCACGAATGAAAAAACTGCGGGCAGAAATCGCCCTGGGACGCGAAACACTTGATGAGTTCGAAGATTTGCTTGAAGCTCACTCCGCAGAAAATGAATTCCTGCCCTGGAAAACTGCGGATGCTGCAAACCGCTACATCAGCGAACATAACCGGCTGATTGAAACTCATGCAGTGTGGCTCTGGAATGAGTTTATGAAGGAACACGGCCAGAAACTTATTCAGATCCTTGGATTGCTGAAAATGACTCTGGGGCGAAGCGCTTCTTCCGTTATCGGCGTGGTTCATACCGTAAACGACCCTGAAAGTGTGCTGAAGCAATTTATCGGCGAGCAACTCACCACTCCGGCACTGTCCTGTAACGTATCTTCAACGGATGATATTGCCCTGCCGGGGATCAGCATTTATGCGGACGATAAAGCCATCCGGGATGCCAGGCAATCACCTAGTCCTGCAGCACGTTCCCGGATGCTTAAACAGCGTGACATGGTTAAAGGGGAAGAGAAGGGATGAATACTGGAAACATTACTCAGGAAGCTCTCAACAACTACCGCGCGGCGATAAAAAGCTGGCTGACACTACGTAATGTGCAAAGTACCAGCCAGCTTCGTTTGGCGGCTCTTCTGGATACTGAAGAAAAACCGGCAGCATATGCCAGCCAGCTTGAAAATCTTCGTGAGCGCCTTGCACTCCTCGAATGGCAAATTAACTGTGCCGCCCGGGACGGTCTTTATGCTCACCAGATTGTGCTGGAAAGCTGTGTTACAAGCGCAATTGAAAACTTCATGAGCGAGCATGGTGATGCACTCACTGACGCTCTGGCTCCTTTTCTTTGCGCACCATACGGGCTTGAGGCGGCAATGAAAATATTACGCACCGCTGTAGTCCGACAAACCGAAATCCGTACTCCTGTAATTTCAGCAGCATATAAGAGCGTTATCGACGAAACCGGATTAACGGTGGATGCATCAATGCGAGCTGATGCTGCAGCCACTTTCACTCCGGCAAAACATAAAGTTTTCCTGGCCCGCCTCAACAGGCTTAATGAAAAAGGAGGGTATTGATATGGCCCTGAAGTGTCCTGAATGTGGCACGGTCGCACACGCCAGAACCAGCGCCTATGAAGCTCCATCGGTTAAACGCTCATGGTATCAGTGCCAGAATCTTGAATGCTCCTGCACATTTACTGCCCTGGAAAGTGTGGACATGATAATTATGAAGCCCCATAAACCAGCAGCACCTGAGCCTGAATCACAGAGCGATTCTCTTGTCCGTCAGCCGCATACACTGGGCCGCTACGGTTCAGCCTGTACCCTTAAAGACCGCCATGCACAATAAAATGAGGAGGAACAACAATATGGCAGAACAACAATTGACTGAAAAACAGATTCAGGCCGCAACCGGACACGTAGTAACACTCCTCGCGAGGGCAAAAAAACCGCTTCAGGATGCGGATTGGCTCATGAATTTGCCTGCAAATGAAATAGCCCGCGAGACGGAAAAACTGACGAAAAGCCTTTCCTCCGACTGGCAATCCCGAATTATCGACCTTTACCAAAAAATGCAGACCTGGGTGGAGGCCAGACAGGCCGAAGAAGCAGCCATTGAGAACCTCGGGGCTCTGCGCCAGCATCAGACCGAAACTGAGCAGGCCAGCAAAAACAATCGGGCGCAGTTCAGGGAATTGCTTAACCAGAGCGGCGGCATCGTAACGCCGGAGATGAAAGCTCTTCGGGCTGAATATCTGGAACAACAGGAAACAGCCACAGAACTGGCTGGGCTGATTACTGAAAAAGAAGAGTTGCTGCCGCTACTGGCTGACGCGACCGCGCGTAAGGCAAACGCCTATGTAAACTGCCATCATGGTATCACTGAGGAGCGTATTGATGAGCTTTTAGGTGACTTTTTTATTTTCCACGGTTCCGAATTGAGCAGCCTGCTCAGGATGAAGTACAGACAATTCGAACGGAATAGCTCAGTGCAAATACCGGGCATTATTGAAGGGACAAATGATTCAGATACGTTGTATCGTGAATTTATCCTGAATCTAATGCTGAAGTGGACGAATGAAATATTGCCGTTGAGATTCCGGGACGACGTGATGAGTCTGACCGGTTCAGCACCGGTATCAGGATCACATGAAGACAGAAAAAAAAGAAAGCTGTTCTGACATGAACAGAAAAGCTCACTTAAGCCCGGCCAGTGCCGGGTTTTTTGATGCATGTAGCCTGAGTGCATGTCTATACTGCATGAAATCGCATGACTTTATGCACTTGCATTTTTACTTCCCAGACCAGATAAGGCGCAGTTTAGAGCCTATCATGCAACTGCATGAAAACCACTCCATAAAGCGGGCAGGCGTGGCGGGGCTACGAGCGCGCGCAATGAGAGATCAACAATGGATTATCATTTTACCTTAGGCTATGATTAACAAATAATCGTCTTGAATAATGGAATTATTTTTAAGGAGTATGTGTGTTAAATAAAATTGTCTTAGAAAATTTTAAAGGATATGAGAGGTTAGAGCTAGATAAGCTTCAACGTGTTAATTTAATCGCAGGTATGAATAACACTGGTAAAACATCTATTCTTGAAGCGATTTATTTACATCATGATAGAATGGCTGCTGATGTTTTGATTGCCCCTCTCGCACGTCGCGGAGTTCAGCAATTTGATTTGTCTGCAGAATATATTTTTCATCCTTATTTCAATAATTTTAATTATGAGAAACCATTCAGAGTTATAACTGAAGATAGTGGTCATAAAAACATTGCTTCATATGCTATGGTTGTGCCAGAAAACCAACGATTGGCTATAAATAAAAATAATTTTCAGATGAATTCTGTTTTGTCATCTGCGGCAGTTATTAATAATGCGATTGAAATTACATACACTTCAGATAATAAACCTCAGGGGAAGGCATTAATTCAAATTGTCAATAATCAAATTGAAATGAAAGTTGAATCAGTGATGACAATTAACCGTGTTGTTGTCTTTGTTCCCGCTTCAGCACGAGGTAATAGTTTTACCGATGCACAATTCATGAGCAAATTGGATATGACCAATGGGCTGGAAACTTTTGTCTCATACTTGAAGATGATCGATGCTAGATTGCGAAATGTATCGCTTCTCTCAATTGGTGGTCAACCAACCATTTATGTCGATGTAGGATTGAAAAGAAAAATACCCATGGTAAACATGGGGGAAGGTATAAGTAAACTAACATCTATTTTGACTGCAATATTATCGAATAAAAATGCTATCATTTTGATTGATGAGATTGAAAATGGTATACATTATTCCTTGATGCCAAAAATTTGGGAAATAATTTTTTCTGCCGCGCAAAAACAAAATTGTCAAATTTTTGCCACTACACATAGTTATGATGTCATAAAGGGTGTTTCTGATTTCATGCGAGACAATGAACTAGATAATTCAAAAAATTCATTTAGTTACATAAGGCTAGATAGAAATAAAGAAGGCGTGGTTGTTCCTAAATATTATGGTCCTTCCGCCCTGCTTACATCTGTTGAACGTGATTGGGATATTCGCTAATGCCATCTAAAATTATAAAAAACAAGTTGCTATTGGTTGAAGGTCAGGATGAAATAAAATTCTTCACTGCTTTCCTCGCAAAGTATGAGATTGCGGATATACAAATTTTAGAATCTAAAGGAAAAGACCAATTTCGAGCTGAACTTGACTTGATTATGAATGAGCGTGAATTTGAAGATGTAATATCTGTAGGCGTGATCAGGGATGCAGATGAAAGTCAGCAAGCTGCTGTAGATAGTATTTGCCATCATCTCCGTCAAGTTGGATTACCAGTTCCAAATGGGCATTGTCAGTTTAAAAGTGACGGTGTCAGGAATGTCGGGGTCTTTATCGCGCCAGGTTTTACTGATAAAGGAATGTTAGAGAGTTTGATTTTGGAATCTTTAGGTGATCACCCCGTTAAAATTGCATCGGGTGAATATCTAGATAATTTAAAGAATTTATTAGCTCCCGTTAATCAGACCTGCGCATTTAATTATCCTAGAAATATTCATAAAGCTCATATGCATGCTTTTTTAGCAGGTATGGAGAAATTTATCCCAAGTGCTGGCCTAGCAGCTCAGAAGGGCTATTATAACCTGGATTCCGATGTATTTAATGAAGTTCGTGATTTTTTGAGGGGGCTTTGACAAGAAGGAGAGCGTGGCTCTCCTTTAATTTTATATTTCGGCAATTTATCATTATTATCTATTCATAAAGTTCGTATGATTTGAATAATATTATATCTAGATCTAACCAATTGTTCAGCTCCTGTAATCGTTTTTGCAGTGGCGTAAGCTCGTTGCGAACAAAGACGCGACTGGCCTTCTCTACATCCCCAAACCCCCCAACATTACTCGGCATGATCCCCATCATTTGCGGCGGAACGCGGTGTGCAGCCATCATGTCGTCCCTACTCACGTTCTTGATATTCAGAAACTCATCCTTTGCTGCGACCTCTGACAGTGGGATGATCTGGATGCCGTCCTTTTTACCGTTTGGCGAGTACATAAACAGGTTGCGGAAGTTGCCAGGCCCTTTGGCGCTTTTCATGGCCTTGCAGATATAGTTCACATCCTCGTGATTCTGCGCGGCGTCGGTCCTGACATGATAAACCCTACATAGCTGCCGTTGATGTAATAATTGCGGCGAAACAGAGTGGCGGATTCGTTCAGCAGGGTGGAAGGAATTGCGGACAGGTATTCCGGTAGGCCGTAGATTTCTTGGTTTAAATCCGGCTCCATCAGGTGAAAGATGCTGCCTTAAGTGAACTCATATGGCTGCCTGGTCATGCCGTGTTGCACAAACCAGTATGTTTCCAGATCCACGCCGCGCCTGGTGTATTTCGCCAGCGATGGTATCAGTGACAAAATACCGCCGAGGCGGTTGGTGCGCTTCTCAAGATAGGCGTTACCGAATACCAGATAGTCCTGCATGAACCGGCTGAAAGCCTGCTGGCTCAGCAGCGGATGTGGGATAAAAGTGCTGGTCAGAATGTTGCGCTTCACGGCAATGGGTGAGCTGTGATGTACGGCGGCGCGATAGGTCCGTGCGAGCCCGTCAAAGCTGACAGTTTCGTAGGTGGATGAATTTAGCTGGCTGTGATCTCGTTGTAGGGGAGAGCATTGTACACATATAATTTGGATTCGAGAAAGACTGGGTTAGAAAATATATTTATCTCGCATAAAATAACAAAGGCTCAACGAAGTTGATCGTTGAGCCATTATTTATTTAGATACGAATGCTAGCAGAATCTTTTTGTTGTGCGTCGATATGAATGATCTTTGAGGCTCTGAAACCTTCATTAACTGCTGCAATTTTAGCCTGTTGAACCTTTTGATATTTTTCACCTAAATGACCAATATCAACTATTACGAAAAATGCACGATCTGTATCGTCACCATTTCTATAAATTTCTAATTGTTTTTCATATCCATGAAGTAATTTACCATTTGATGATAACTTAACTTCTACTAAAACTTTCTGAGCGAAACCTTGCGAAACTTTGAAGTCTACAGGTCCATTACCAGAGTCTGCTTCAGGGCTAATATCCAAGTTATTAGCTCTGCAATATGAATATGCGACAGCAAAAAGTAAGCGTTGGGCCGCTTTTTCTTTACGTGGTTTTTTATCATCTGCCCACATTTCTTTCCACAGACCCTTGTTTTCAATTAGATCTTTGAATTGGTTTAATATCTCATCAACTAAAGCTTCAACTTCATCTAATGTTAGTTTTTTATTGAATTTCGAAAGGTTGAAGGGGTATTTCTTATCTAAAGAAGATACAAGCCTTGACCAAAATAGCTCTCCATTTTTATCAGCTTTAAAATCGTAAGGTTCTTTTTCTACTTCTTTTATTAACTCTAAGAGATCTTCAAAATATTCTTTTTTCTCTAAAGCCCTGCGCTTAGCTTCAGCCTTTTCTTTTTGAGTCATTGATGCGAGTAGTTTGCCAATATTAGTATTAATCCTGTCTCGTAGGTCTGTATTTTCTTTCATTGTACTGACTGCGCCGCTCCAGTCAGTGGATATAGGTAAATCACGAACAATATCTTTAGGAACAAGTATTAGGGGTGTATTAGTTAAAGGATTATGTGGGGCGATGTATTTACTTCCCTTAAATGAGAACTCTTTTGTTGGAATTTGTAGTGTTTTATTAACTCTTTCTGAAAATTCCACTAAGGACTCAAATATAATATTTGTAGTCATGTCACTGATTCTATCAGCTCCAATTCCTTCTTCAAATAACGACATGACCATAAATAAATCAGGGTCATCGATATCCATATTGATAATTTGATAGGCAGTATTCATGGTGGTGTTTACTAATTGTGGTCCGAACCCTGAGCCTTTGGCCGATGAGCCATAACCCAAACATGTCCATCCTATTTCGGAAAATGAAAATAATTTTTTGGCAGCCTTCCAAGCAACGTTACTGTCTTTTTGCTCCTTAGATGCCTTAATTAATTTAATGATTTTTGTGAAAGTGGATATATATTCATTATGAGCATTTAATCTCATTTCGTTATGCTTACTTTCAGGAAGGAGCATAGGGTCAATAAAAAGTAGAGTATCTGTTTCTAATAAAACATCAACAACATCAAGTTGATCAAGAATTAATGGCGATATGTTAAAATATGAAGAAATGGTATCGATAGATTTTACTGTGCTCATGTGTAATCCTTTAATATCTATTAGTAATCTTGACAAAATTACCCCACCAGTCCATTAGCTCAACTCTTTGTTTCAAATAAATGGACCGATTGTACGCTTTCCTAACTTCATTCTTATCAGTGTGTGCTAGCGCAGACTCGATTACATCAGAATTAAAATTAGCTTCGTTGAGAGCTGTACTAGCTATAGAACGTAAACCATGCGCAACTAATTTTCCACCATAACCAATACGTTTTAACGCGGCATTAGCCGTCTGGCTATTCATTGGTTGTTTTGGGTCATTCCGACTCGGAAAAACATGTTCACGATGGGCGCTGATTGGCTTCATCACATCAAGGATCTCTAATGCCTGAGGAGATAAAGGGACTATGTGTTCCCGCTTAGCTTTCATCCGTTCGGCTGGAATCGTCCAGAGCTTTGCATCGAGATCGATCTCTGCCCACCGAGTACCGGAGGCTTCAGAAGGGCGCACAAGAGTCAGAAGTTGCCACTCAATAAGACAACGCGTCGGAACAGACAGATTAGACATAACCAAAGAACGCATCAGCTTTGGTAATTCTTCTGGCCGGAGCGTCGGCATGTTTTGTTTTTTGGGCTTCTCAAAGGCCATCCCAACACCTGATGCTGGATTAGCATCAATCAGGCCAGTGTTTACGGCATAAATCATTATCTCGTTAATGCGCTGCACCAGTCGACGTACTGTCTCAAGCGCCCCACGAGCTTTGATTGGCTCAAGAGCTTCAACCAGTGTCCGGGCTTTGATTTGCTGAACAGGGATTTCACCGATTGCAGGAAATACGTCTTTCTCCAGTGAGCGCCAAATGTCTTTTGCGTAGTCAGGGGTAACGCTTTTGCTTTTTAGCTTGAACCAGTTAGCGGCGACCGTTGAAAAAATACTTTCCAGAGCGATTTGCTGCTCTTCCTCTGCGGCTTCGGCTTGAATTTGTGGGTCGATTTTGTTGGCTAGTAAAGCAAGGTAATCCGCTCTTAGACTTCGAGCATCAGCAAGTGAAAGGGAGGGGAAGGCTCCGAGCCCCATCATGGTCCGCTGCTTTGTTGCCGGACGTTGATAGCGGAAACGCCAGAGCTTTTTCCCGCTGGTTTTCACTATCAGGAAAAGCCCATCGCCATCATGCAGCGTCAGATCCTTCTCTAACGCTTTAGCGCGCAGAACTTCGGTGTTGGTCAGGGGGCGTGTTGTCCGTGCCACTGTGGCCGCTCCTTCATGAATTGGTATACGCTTTTAGGTATACATCCTACCGTATACCTAAACGTATACCAATAATCACCGGATTTGGCCGGATGTTCTCGGACAATAACAGACACAAAAAAGCCCGCAGGGCTTGTGCCGTGCGGGCTTTCTGTACTTCACCGGACGAATCCGGATCATAATGTGGTGGAGCTGGCGGGAGTTGAACCCGCGTCCGAAATTTCTACATCCTCGGTACTACATGCTTAGTTTGTCTTTACATTCGCACGCCAGCTGCGGACAGACACGCCACTAACGAACTAGCCTGATTAGTTTTAACGCTTCAACCCCAGGCAGGGCTTCCACGCGATCTCTTTTGGGTTTGACCTCTCTTTTATCCCCGTCTTAAGAGCGGAAGCTAGGGAGAGAGGGCTCAGAGCAGGTTATTAAGCTGCTAAAGCGTAGTTTTCGTCGTTTGCGACTATTTTTTTGCGGCTTTTAACGAGGCAAACCGCCCCTCGGCATGCACCTTGGGTTTCGCAAATCCCGTCGAATCCAGAATCAGCCCCAATAGTGTTGAACTGAGTATACCAGATTTCACTTCCTGGATACCAGCCCGGAACGCTAACTTATTGAATAGTACAATAAGTGTGCAGAATCAACGTCCTGCGTTTTTCATGATGCGCGCTTTATCAAGCTGCCACTCGCGCTCTTTCAGGTCAGTACGTTTGTCGTGCTGCTTTTTACCCTTCGCGACGCCAACCTTCACCTTGCACCAGGCGTTTTTCCAGTACAGTGACAGGGCGACCACGGTGAAACCTTCGCGGTTGATGCGTCCGTAGAGAGATTCCAGCTCACGCTTGTTTAGCAGCAGCTTACGGGTGCGCGTTGGGTCACACACGTAATGTGACGAGGCGACGGTCAGCGGCGTAAAGTTCGCACCGAACAGGAAAGCTTCGCCATCTTTCAGGATCACGTAGCTGTCGCCGATATTAGCTTTCCCGGCGCGCAGCGATTTTACTTCCCAGCCCTGCAACGCAAGGCCAGCTTCGAATTCTTCTTCAATGAAATACTCGTGGCGCGCACGCTTGTTGAGCGCAATGGTCGCCGAGCCTGGTTTATGTGCTTTTTTCTTCGTCATAAGTGTCGTAAAGCCGTCGGTAATCTGATTTCAAAAAGTCACCTCATTGCGTCCTGTGAGGTCTAACGCGCTATCTTAGCACGAGATGAGGCTTAGCGTTTTTTTAACAGGTGATAAATGTTATTATTTATCCGTTGTGTGACCATGGAAAATGCTATGCCTCAGATTAGCCGTACTGCGCTTGTGCCTTACAGCGCGGAACAGATGTATCAGTTAGTGAACGATGTTCAGTCTTATCCAGAATTTATTCCGGGGTGTACCGGAAGCCGCGTTCTGGAGTCTGGCCCGACGCAGATGACCGCGGCGGTGGATGTCTCCAAAGCGGGGATCAGCAAGACGTTCACCACCCGCAATACGCTGACCAGCAATCAGAGTATTTTGATGCATCTGGTCGATGGTCCGTTTAAAACGCTGATGGGGGGCTGGAAGTTTACCCCACTGAGCGCGGACGCCTGCCGTATTGAGTTCCATCTGGACTTTGAGTTTACCAATAAGCTGATTGAGCTGGCGTTTGGCCGCATCTTTAAAGAGCTGGCCTCGAATATGGTTCAGGCGTTCACGACCCGCGCCAAAGAGGTTTACAGTGTCGCATAAGATCGCTGTGGAAGTGGTGTACGCGCTGCCAGAGAAACAGTATTTGCAGCGCGTGACGCTGGATGAGGGCGCGACCGTAGAAGCGGCTATCCGCGCGTCCGGCATCCTCGAGCTTCGCAGTGATATCGACCTGGCGAAAAATAAGGTCGGTATTTACAGCCGTCCGGTGAAGCTGGGTGATGTGCTGAAAGAGGGCGATCGGGTGGAGATTTATCGTCCGCTGATTGCCGACCCGAAAGAGTTGCGTCGCCAGCGTGCCGAGAAGGCGAGTAAGTAGTGCTTACAACCCCTCACCCTAACCCTCTCCCCAGAGGGGCGAGGGGATAAACAGAAAACAAAAAAGGTGCTCATTGAGCACCTTTTTGCATTTCTGACGCCTGATTATTTGGTCAGGGCAGGTTTGTTGTCGATGTTTGTCAACACACCGGCGCTGCTGAAAGTCAGCGTCAGGGTCTGCTGGGTCACATCTTCGTGGCCTGGCTGCTGACGGAATACATAGAACCAGGTGTTAGTGCCGAACGGATCGGACATCATCGGGGTTCCCAGTGCATAAGCGACCTGCTGTTGTGTCATCCCCACACGGATTTTGGACACATCGTTAGGGGTAAGGTAGTTCCCCTGGTTGATGTCAGGACGGTAAACCACTTTCTCCAGAGTGGAACAGCCTGCGGTCAACATCAGAAGAACCGCTGCGGCAGCGGTCAGCATTTTACAACGCATAGTGATTTGATTCCTTTTCGGGCCCGAGCAGAACGCGGCTCATATGTAATATGCCGATGATAATAGACCTTGCCCCACTTTGAAACCGGTCTGGCGGCGTTTTTGTTGTTCTCTATGACCCTGAGATCCCGAAAAAGTTTATGCCGCCAGCAGTTCTTTCGCATTCGCGAGCGTATTACGCGTGACTTCACTGCCGCCGAGCAGGCGTGCCAGCTCCTGCAGACGCGCACGTTTATCGAGCGGCATCATGTGCGTTTCCGTCATTTCGCCATCGGTTTCTTTGCTGACAATAAAGTGATGATGACCACAGCCCGCAACCTGCGGCAGGTGAGTGACGCACATCACCTGCGTTGATTCGCCTAACTGACGCAGCAGTTTGCCGACAACCGCCGCCGTTGGACCGCTGATCCCGACATCCACCTCATCGAAAATCAGCGCCGGGGTTTCCATTTTACGCGCGGTAATAACCTGAATCGCCAGCGCAATACGCGACAGCTCGCCGCCGGAGGCGACTTTGGAGATTGCCTGTAGCGGTTGGCCCGGGTTGGTGGTGACACGGAACTCAATGCGATCCGCACCTTCCGCCGTCAGGTGATGCTCTTCAAAGCGAACATCAATGGTGAATACACCGTGCGGCATTGCCAGCGTATGCATGCTGTCGGTGATGTGCTGGCTGAGTTCCTGAGCGTAATGCTGACGGATTTCATGCAGCTTTTGCGCTGTGGCCAGCGCCTGTTCATGATGCAGGTTCACCGCCAGAGAAAGGGTTTCCTGCGAGTCAGCCTGATCGTCAAGCTGCTGCTGCTCTTCCAGCAGAGCCTGATAGTAGCCCGGGAGCTCTTCCGGCGTAACATGGTGCTTACGCGCCAGGGCAATCTGACGTGAGATGCGCTGTTCCAGTTCAAACAGACGGTTCGGGTCGAGATCCAGACGCTCACAGTAGTGGCGCAGTTCGTCACTGGCTTCTGAGATTTGAATCGCGGCCTCTTCCAGCATATCCAGTACGCCAGAAAGTTTGCTGTCCATGCCTGCCAGCTCGGTGATCAGCTGACGAACGCTATAGAGCTGGCTCTGCAGGTTCGCGTCTTCGCCATCAGCGAGCATATTGAGCGCATTCTGGCTGGTTGAGAGCAGGTGGCCACTGTTGGCGAGGCGCTTGTACTCCTCGTCGATTTGCTCAAACTCACCCGCCTGCGGATTGAATTCGTTCAGCTCCTTAAGCTGGTACGCCAGCAGCTCCGCACGCGCGGCGCGCTCCTGGCTTTGCTGCTGATGCTGAGCCAGCTCCCGGCAGCTCTGATGCCACAGACGGTAGTGTTCTGCCATGAGCTGAGTAAGCGCGTACTCACCCGCATAGCCATCAAGCAATGCTTTCTGCTGTTCTGGTTTGACTAACTGCTGATGCGCGTGCTGACCGTGGATCTGAATAAGCAGCTGGCCGAGTTCGCGAAGCTGAGAGAGGGGGACCGCCGTGCCGTTGATAAAACCACGGGAACGGCCGTCACTGCTGATCACGCGGCGAAGTAAACACTCACGCCCATCTTCAAGCTGGTTCTGTTCGAGCCAGCGCTGGGCGGCAGGCGTGTCTTTCAGGGAGAAGCGGGCGCACAGGTCGGCGCGGTTTGCGCCCCTGCGCACCATGTCTCCCTCGGCGCGGCCGCCAAGGCACAAGCCGAGGGCATCAATGGCAATGGATTTACCCGCACCGGTTTCCCCGGTGATCGCCGTCATGCCGCTGTGGAAATCGATCTCAAGCTCACGAACTATGGCAAAGTTGCTGATGGTCAGTTGTGCCAGCATAATTGTTTTCCTGTATGAAAAACCATGACTGTGTTTTCATACAGTATAAACTGGTTTTTTATACAGTAAAGTCCTGGATGTAAAATCAGAACAATTTTTTTGACCAGCCGAGCTTCGAGCTTAATGTGTTGAAATAGCTGTAATCTTTCGGGTGAATCAGGTTCAGGTGGTAATCGCATCGGCGAATGAGGACATCTTCACCTTCCTGGATCGGCAGCGCAATCTGGCTGTCGCAACTGATCTCCAGGTCGTTACGGCGGTGCGAGAAGCGCAGACGTATCGTGCTGTCACCGTTGATGACCAACGGGCGGGCGGAGAGCGTGTGCGGGAACATCGGCACCAGGGTAATGGCATCCAGCGAGGGCGTCAGAATGGGGCCACCCGCAGAAAGTGAGTAGGCGGTTGAGCCGGTTGGAGTGGAGATAATCAGCCCGTCAGAGCGCTGCGAGAAGGCAAAGATTTCGTCGATATAGACTTCGAACTCAATCATATGCGCCACTTTACCGGGGTGAAGTACGACCTCGTTAATCGCGGTGCTGATGCGCTTCTGGCAGTCCTGCTGGCACACCTGCGCTTCCAGTAAGAAGCGCTTTTCGCTGATATAGTGACCTTCCAGCACGTCAGCCAGTTGCTGTTGCGCGTTGTCCGGGTCGAGATCGGTTAAAAAGCCGAGATTGCCTCGGTTGATGCCGATAACCTTGATATCATAGCGCGCCAGCGTGCGTGCGGCACCGAGCATGTTTCCGTCACCGCCCACCACCACGGCGAGATCGGCCTGTTGACCAATCTCTGCCAGGGTGCCGGTTTTGACGCTCTTGAGCTGCAGCTCCTGCGCAATCTGCTGCTCGACCATCACTTCATAGCCTTTGCTACACAACCAGCGATACAACATTTCATGTGTCGTCAATGCGGTAGGGTGACGCGGATGCCCGACGATCCCAATACACCTGAAATGATTATTCATTTTCTGGAGGTCCTTGTGCCTGATGAATGATGACAATCTCTCTTGTTCCCTTGAATCCAGGAAACTGATCCCCATAATAAGCGAAGTTAGCGAGATGAATGCAGAAAAACGCGGAGAAATTCATGAGTAGTAAAGAACAGAAAACGCCTGAGGGGCAAGCCCCTGAAGAAATTATCACGGAACAGCACGATGAAGTTGAGGCAGTAGAGCCAGACGCATCTGCTGAGCAGGTGGACCCGCGCGATGAAAAAATTGCGAATCTGGAAGCCCAACTGGTAGAAGCACAGAATCGCGAACGCGAAAGTGTTCTGCGCATTAAGGCGGAAATGGAAAACCTGCGTCGTCGTACCGAGCAGGACGTTGAGAAGGCGCATAAATTCGCGCTGGAGAAATTCGTCAACGAACTGCTGCCGGTGATTGATAGCCTCGATCGCGCCCTGGAAGTGGCTGATAAAGCGAACCCGGACAATGCGGCGATGATCGAAGGTATCGAACTGACGCTGAAATCCATGCTCGACGTGGTGCGTAAGTTTGGCGTGGAAGTGATTGCCGATACCAACGTTCCGCTGGATCCAAACGTCCACCAGGCGATTGCGATGGTCGAATCTGAAGAGATTGAAGCCGGTAAAGTGCTGGGCGTGATGCAGAAAGGGTATACCCTGAACGGCCGTACCATTCGCGCTGCGATGGTGACCGTGGCGAAAGCGAAAGCGTAATTTGCTACCTGTAGTGCCGGGTGGCGGCGTTCGCCTTACCCGGCCTACATTTTATTCGGCAATACTTTCCCGAAGCGGCGTGACGGGCAGAACCTTCACCTGCTTAATCATATTGTCCTGCACGTCCAGGATATCAATATCGTACTGCTCAATGCGCACCCGCGTGCCTGCCGCCGGGATCTCCTCCAGCGCTTCCAGAATCATCCCGTTAATCGTACGCGCTTCATCTTCCGGCAAATGCCAGTTAAAGGCTTTATTGAGTTCGCGAATGTTCGCGCTCCCGTCAATCAGCACTGAACCGTCGTTTTGCGGGGTGACCTCTTCCGCGAGAGAAGGCGACATTGACGTAGTAAAGTCGCCGACTATCTCTTCCAGAATATCTTCGACCGTCACCAGTCCCTGAATGTCGCCGTATTCATTGACGACCAGGCCGACTTTTTTCTTGTTGCGCTGGAATTTAACCAGCTGCGTGCTGAGCGGTGTTCCTTCCGGCACATAGTAAATTTCGTCGGCGGCGCGCAGCATAACCTCTTTGGTGAACTCTTTTTTCTCGGTCATCAGGCGGTACGCTTCACGCACGCGCAGCATGCTGATGGCGTCATCCAGCGAGTCGCGATAGAGCACGATGCGCCCGTGCGGGGAGTGCGTCAGCTGGCGGACGATGGCTTTCCAGTCGTCATTGATATCAATGCCGACGATTTCGTTCCGCGGCACCATGATGTCGTTCACGCTCACTTTTTCCAGATCCAGCACCGACAGGAGCATGTCCTGATTGCGCCGGGAAATCTGCGTGCGGGATTCGTGCACGATGGTGCGCAGTTCCTCTTTGCTGAGCGCGCTGCTGATGGTGACATCGGCTTTGATGCCCACCATCCGCATCAGTACGCGCGTCACCATATTCAGCAACCAGACCAGCGGCATCATCAGGATTTGCAGCGGCGCCAGCAGGAAGCTGCTCGGGTAGGCGACTTTCTCCGGGTAAAGCGCGGCGATGGTCTTAGGCAGCACTTCAGCAAACACCAGTACCACAAACGTCAGCACGCCGGTGGCGATAGCGACCCCGGCGTTGCCGTACAGGCGCATACCGACGATGGTGCCCAGAGCAGAGGCAAGAATATTGACGAGGTTGTTACCGATGAGCACCAGGCTTATCAGTTGATCCGGCTTGCGGAGCAGTTTTTCAACGCGACGTGCGGCACGGTTACCCTGTTTGGCACGATGACGTAACCGGTAGCGGTTTAGGGTCATCATGCCGGTTTCCGAGCCGGAGAAATAGGCGGAGATGACCACCATGACGATCAGGATAACGATCAGCGTGGTGGTAGAGATGTGTTCCAGGGGGAACTCCTTTGTTTCTTAGCCAGCAAATTGCTGTATGAAGCGGCTGCCAAAATAGGCAAGGGTGAGAATGCCCGCCCCCGCGACGTTGAACCAGACCACGCGGCGACCGCGCCAGCCTTCATGATAATGGCCCCATAACAGGACAATATAGACAAACCACGCGATGATGGAGAGCACCGCTTTATCGATATTCTCCACGCTGAACAGGTTCTTCATGTAGAACAGGCCTGTGCAGAGCGTGAGCGTCAGCAGCACCACCCCGACCTGGGTGATGTGGAACATCTTACGCTCAATGACCATCAACGGCGGCATTTCATGGTTAAACGCCAGCTTTTTGTTTTTCAACTGGTAGTCAATCCAGGCGAGCTGCATGGCGTAAAGCGCCGCGATGATCAACGTCGCGTAGGCAAACAGCGACAGGCCGATATGCACCAGCATCCCCGGCGTCGCTTCCAGATGCGTAATGAATTCATTGGGCATGAAGGTGGCTAAGGCCAGATTGATCAGCGCGAAGGTATAGACAATCGGTAGCAGCAGCCAGCCGCGATTTTTAGACGCCACGATGGTCATTACCGTACAGATCATCAAACTGACCAGCGAGCCGACGTTGAGGACGCTCAGGTTTTGCACGCTGCCGTCGCCGGGGATGATACGTGATTCCAGCGCAAACGCGTGGCTTATCAGTGCGATCACCGCGGAAAGAATAGCCATGCGCCGCCAGCCGCTGTTTTTTTGCAGCAGTCCGGGAACGATCAGCGCGAGGCTGACAGAGTAGGCAACAAGGGCGATCAGTGCGAAAACAGGCATATAGGCATCGACAGTTGTCTTAATAAGAAAGAGAAGCAGTATAACGTTACGTGACGCCTGCTCCAACCGTTGCATAACAACAAAGACGCCTTCATGTTATACTCCGGCAAAATTCTGTGTATGTGTCGCTCAATGCGGCCCAACGTTTCTACTCAGGCGAGAGACAATGTTTGATAATTTAACCGATCGTTTGTCGCGCACGCTGCGCAACATCAGCGGCCGCGGACGCCTTACTGAAGAGAACATCAAGGAAACGCTGCGCGAAGTGCGCATGGCGCTGCTGGAAGCAGACGTCGCGTTGCCGGTTGTTCGTGATTTTATCAACCGCGTTAAAGAGAAGGCGGTTGGTCATGAAGTTAACAAGAGCCTGACCCCGGGTCAGGAGTTCGTCAAAATCGTTCGTAACGAACTGGTTTCGGCGATGGGCGAAGAGAACCAGGTGCTTAACCTGGCGGCTCAGCCACCGGCCGTGGTGCTGATGGCGGGCCTGCAGGGGGCGGGTAAAACGACCAGCGTCGGTAAGCTGGGTAAATTCCTGCGTGAGAAGCACAAGAAGAAAGTGCTGGTGGTCTCTGCGGACGTCTATCGCCCGGCGGCGATCAAACAGCTGGAAACCCTGGCCGAGCAGGTTGGTGTGGATTTCTTCCCGTCAGACGTGGCCCAGAAGCCTGTCGACATCGTTAACGCCGCGTTGAAAGAGGCGAAGCTGAAATTCTACGACGTGCTGCTGGTGGATACCGCCGGTCGTCTGCACGTTGACGAAGCGATGATGGATGAGATCAAGCAGGTGCATGCCTCTATCAACCCGGTAGAGACCCTGTTTGTTGTCGACGCCATGACCGGTCAGGATGCGGCGAATACCGCGAAAGCGTTTAACGAAGCGCTGCCGTTAACCGGCGTGGTGCTGACCAAAGTGGACGGCGACGCCCGCGGCGGTGCGGCGCTCTCGATTCGCCACATCACCGGTAAGCCGATTAAATTCCTTGGCGTGGGCGAGAAAACCGAAGCGCTGGAGCCGTTCCACCCGGATCGTATTGCCTCCCGTATCCTCGGCATGGGCGACGTGCTGTCGCTGATTGAAGATATCGAGAGCAAGGTTGACCGTGCGCAGGCGGAAAAACTCGCCAGCAAGCTGAAAAAAGGCGACGGTTTCGATCTGACCGACTTCCTTGAGCAGTTGCGACAGATGAAAAACATGGGCGGCATGGCCAGCCTGATGGGCAAACTGCCGGGCATGGGGCAGATCCCAGACAACGTGAAAGCGCAGATGGATGACAAAGTGCTGGTGCGTATGGAGGCGATCATCAACTCGATGACGTTGAAAGAACGCGCTAATCCGGACATCATCAAAGGTTCCCGCAAACGCCGTATCGCAGCCGGTTGCGGCATGCAGGTGCAGGACGTTAACCGCCTTCTGAAACAGTTCGACGACATGCAGCGCATGATGAAGAAAATGAAGAAAGGCGGCATGGCGAAGATGATGCGCGGGATGAAAGGCATGATGCCACCCGGCTTTCCTGGGCGATAATCGCTTTTGAGATTGCTTTTTGCCCGAAAATGAGTAAAATTTTCGGGCTTTTAATATGACACCCGGGCTCCGTTCCTCGATGGGGCCCGGTTGTTTTATTCACACAAGAGGATGTTATGGTAACTATTCGTTTAGCTCGTCACGGCGCTAAAAAGCGTCCGTTCTACCAGGTTGTTGTCACTGACAGCCGTAATGCACGCAACGGTCGCTTCATCGAGCGCGTTGGTTTCTTCAACCCACTGGCCGCTGGCGCAGAAGAAGAAACTCGTCTGGATCTGGATCGTATCGCTCACTGGGTTGGCCAGGGCGCTACTGTTTCCGATCGCGTTGCTACGCTGATCAAAGCAGCAAACAAAGCAGCTTAATCTGTCACGGTGGTCATGATGAGCAATAAAGCACCTGTTGAACCGATCGTATTGGGAAAAATGGGTTCTTGCTACGGTATCCGTGGTTGGCTCAGAGTGTTTTCCTCCACTGAAGACGCTGATAGCATTTTTGATTACCAGCCCTGGTTTATCCAGAAAGCCGGTAAGTGGGAAGAGGTCGAGCTGGAAAGCTGGCGTCACCACAATCAGGACATCATCATCAAGCTGAAAGGCATTGACGATCGTGATGCCGCGAATGCGCTGACTAATTGTGAAATTGTCGTGGATTCGTCGCAGTTGCCGCAGCTGGAAGAGGGCGACTACTACTGGAAAGACCTTATGGGTTGCCAGGTTGTCACTACCGAAGGCTATAGCCTGGGAAAAGTCATCGATATGATGGAAACCGGGTCAAATGACGTTCTCGTCATTAAGGCAAACCTGAAAGATGCATTTGGCATCAAGGAGCGGTTGGTCCCGTTCCTCGATGGACAGGTTATCAAGAAAGTCGATCTCACTACTCAAACCATTGAAGTAGATTGGGATCCTGGTTTTTAAATTCTCCGGATAAACGGTAAAAGACGGTGCTATGTGGATTGGCATAATTAGCCTGTTTCCTGAAATGTTCCGCGCGATTACCGATTACGGGGTAACTGGCCGGGCAGTAAAGAATGGCCTGCTGAGCATCCAGAGCTGGAGTCCTCGTGACTTCACGCATGACCGGCACCGTACCGTGGACGATCGTCCTTACGGCGGCGGACCGGGGATGTTGATGATGGTACAACCCTTGCGGGATGCCATTCACACAGCAAAAGCCGCGGCAGGTGAAGGCGCAAAGGTGATTTATCTGTCACCTCAGGGACGCAAGCTTGATCAAGCGGGCGTGAGCGAACTGGCGACGAATCAAAAGCTGATTCTGGTCTGTGGTCGCTACGAAGGGATAGATGAGCGCGTAATTCAAACCGAGATTGACGAAGAATGGTCTATCGGCGATTACGTTCTCAGCGGTGGTGAGTTACCAGCGATGACGCTGATTGACTCCGTTGCCCGGTTCATTCCGGGTGTACTGGGCCATGAAGCTTCGGCAACGGAAGATTCCTTTGCCGATGGGTTGCTGGACTGCCCACACTATACTCGTCCTGAAGTGTTAGAAGGGATGGAAGTCCCGGCGGTGTTACTGTCTGGAAACCATGCCGAGATACGTCGCTGGCGTTTGAAGCAGTCGCTGGGCCGAACCTGGCTTAGAAGACCTGAACTTCTGGAAAACCTGGCTCTGACTGAAGAGCAAGCAAAGTTGCTGGCCGAGTTCAAAACTGAACACGCGAACCAGCAGCATGAACATGATGGGAAGGCGTAATACGCTCCCGAATATCAGTTTACCCAGGATAAGAGATTAAATTATGAGCAACATTATTAAGCAACTTGAACAAGAGCAGATGAAGCAGGACGTACCTTCCTTCCGTCCAGGTGACACCGTGGAAGTGAAAGTATGGGTTGTTGAAGGTTCCAAAAAACGTCTGCAGGCATTCGAGGGCGTGGTTATCGCTATTCGTAACCGCGGTCTGCACTCTGCATTCACTGTTCGTAAAATTTCCAACGGCGAAGGCGTTGAGCGTGTCTTCCAGACTCACTCTCCGGTAGTTGACAGCATTGCTGTTAAACGTCGTGGTGCTGTACGTAAAGCTAAACTGTACTACCTGCGTGAGCGTACTGGTAAGTCTGCTCGTATTAAAGAGCGTCTGAACTAAGATTCGCTTAAGCGACATCCTGTTAGAAAGGGCTGGCCGAAAGGCCGGCCCTTTTTTTATCGCATCGCACCTCTCGCATTAACCCTTTTGTCATAAATCATTTACAATGCTTGCCTCTTGAATGGAGGGAAAGTGGGCAACGTACTGCATCAGCACAACTGGAAACGCGCAGCGGCCTTGACCGCGCTGTTTGCGATCCTGCTGATCGTGGTAGCGCCGCTTATCTCCGTCTCCTTGCAGAAAGATCCCATGAGTGCCATGCCGGGCATGCATCATGACATGAGCATGATGTCGATGGACGCGCATCATGGCGATACGCCTCATACGATGCCTGTCGACCATGCGGAAGCGTGCGGTTACTGCGTGCTGTTAGCGCATGTACCTGGCATGATGCTGGCGCTGATCGTCCTGCTCTGCGTGGTGCTGCAACGGCTTCGCCTTAAGCCGCCGCGTCAGGCGGTCAGACATTGGCACTTTTTCCCCTGGCTTTACCCCGATACCCGCGCGCCGCCGCGGCAGTCTGCTTTCTCCCTTTAAAAAAATATCGATAACTTTTTGCCTTAAAAAGGAAAAGTATGACTACCTGCACACCGCGCGCGGCATGGGGAAACCTGCTGCGTCGCCTCCATTTCTACATCGGGCTGTTTGTTGGCCCGTTTATCTTCTTCGCTGCGTTAACCGGTACGCTGTATGTGGCGACGCCACAGCTGGAAAATGTCCTCTATCGGCACGCGCTCCACACCGATTCCGCGGGCGAGCCGCAGCCGCTGGCGAACCAAATTGCCGTGGCGGAAAAAATCGTGGGTTCAGATTTGCGTTTGCACGCCGTTCGTCCGGGGCTGGTTGAAGGCGAAACCACCCGCGTGATGTTTGCTGACCCGACGCTGGGGCCATCGGAAAACCGGGCTATCTTTGTCGATCCGGTAAATCTGACGGTGCTGGGGGATATGACGGTGTACGGCACTAGCGGGATTTTACCGCTGCGCCAGACCATTGATTATTTGCATACCTCTTTGATGCTGGGTGATATCGGGCGTCTCTATAGCGAACTGGCCGCCTCGTGGATGTGGGTTGCCGCATTGGGCGGTATTGCCCTGTGGTTTTATACCCGACCGAAACGGCGGATTAACAACCGCTTCCAGAACCGTCGTCGTGTGCATGTGGTATTAGGCTGGATCCTGCTGGGCGGAATGCTGTTGTTCTCCGCAACCGGCCTGACGTGGTCGCAGTGGGCGGGCGGAAACGTCGATAAACTCCGGGCACAAATGAACTGGCTTACGCCTCAGGTGAACACCACGCTTTCAGGTGCGCCTGCCATGATGGACGAACACGCGGAGCATCGCGGTCACCATGCCGGCATGATGATGCCTGAAATGGCGATGGATCTGACGCAATTTGATGGCGTATTAAACGCGGCGCGTAAAGCGGGGATTGATGCCAGCAAGCTTGAGATCCGCCCGGCGAAAACGGCGGACCGTGCCTGGACCGTGACGGAAATCGATCGCAGCTGGCCAACTCAGGTGGATGCGGTTGCGGTTGATCCCGGTACGATGCAGGTTCTGGACAGAACCCGATTTGAGGATTTCCCGCTAATGGCAAAACTGACCCGCTGGGGCGTAGATTTCCATATGGGGATTTTATTCGGGCTGGTGAATCAGCTGCTGCTCGTTGCCTTCGGGCTTGCCCTGTGCGTGCTTATCATCTGGGGGTACCGGATGTGGTGGATGCGTCGCCCGGCACAATCGGCAGTCAATCCGGTACAAACGCTTTGTCAGTGCTGGCTGGCGCTGTCAGGATGGGGAAGAGGTGTTACGCTCATCATCAGCGTGCTACTGGGGCTGGCTTTGCCTGTGATGGGGGGGAGTCTGGCGCTGTTTATTCTGATCGACTGGCTACGCTGGCGAGCGGCAACAGGCGTGTCGCTCGCCGAATCATCCGCTAAATAACCCTATGGCGTGCTGATAACCACTGATACCCGGCGGTTTTCAGCGCGCCCTTGCGCGGTACTGTTGCTCGCAATCGGGTATTTTTTGCCTAATCCCCGGGTGGTGAGATTCTCGCGCGGGATATTCGCTCCCTTTGCCCATGCGTCGGCAACGGCATTGGCACGTTTTAACGACAGCGCTTCGTTGTAACTTTCTTCGCCGTAATTATCCGTATGACCATCCATTCGAGCGTGATTCAGGCCGGTTTTCGCCAGACGAGCGGCCATGGATTGGATCTGTGTTTCACTTTCGGAACGGAGTCTGGCGTCATTTTTATCAAACAGAATGGTATCCGATAATCCCAGGGACCAGTCGCCGTTCAGTTCGTTAAAACCGTAGGACTTCATCGCTGCAATTTGTTCTGGCGTGAATTTACCTTCAGGCGGCGACTGACAGCCTGCCAGAACCAGTGAGGCCAGGACTAACGGCGCGAAGTATCGTTTTAACATAGTATATCCTTTCTAACTTATTGTTTTTGTACGCTGGTTTTTGACCTGGTACATATTGCGGTCGGCTTTTTCCAGTAATGCTTCAACGGACGCATTTTCCCACGCCAGAGCAAAGCCAATGCTGAGTGACATTGATGCTTTTTGTCCGTTATGCAGATCAAACGGACGGATAAACTGCTGCGATAACGCAGCACAAATGTGTTGAACTTCAAGCTCAGAATGAACGCCGTACAGCACCATGGCAAATTCGTCACCGCCAAGGCGATAGGACTGATGGCGCTTATCGCCAAATTCCACCATCCTGCTGGCGACTTCAATCAGCACGCAGTCTCCTGCCGCGTGTCCCCAGGTGTCATTGATAAACTTAAAATTATCACCATCAAGGAAGAGCAGGGCCGAATTTATTCTCGCCGAAGGGTCGTTCATCAGTGCCGCAATGCTGTTACGAAACGCTGCGCGGTTAGCAAGGCCGGTGAGCGGATCGTGCATGGCGGTACGCAATAGTTGGGCATTTTTCGCCTGAAGCTTAAGCTGCCACTCCTCCATCTCATCCAGGAGGCTGTTGAAGTCTTCACCAAACTGGTGGAACTCTTCGATGCGCCCATCTTTCACCCGTCGGGAGAAATTACGGTTTGTACGGACGTCATGTACCACATCGGTGATGTTTTGCAGGGCCGTGACCATGCCGTGATGCAGAGAGTGGGTAATGGCGATCGCGACGACGGTGGCAAAAAGAATACAGCCGGTAAGAACGGCAAACGACATCCAGATGAAGTGGCTAATCAGGCTGTCACGCGCGGTAAGGCGAATTTCGCCGATCATCGAACCGTTATGCATGATTGGCTGTGCAATCGGTACAGGGAAAAGCCAGCGGCTGACCAGCGCCCCCAGCGTGTCGTTATTATCCTTCGGATTCCAGGACCAGTATGCAAAACGCTTTTTGTGTACGTTAATGACTTCTGCTACGGCAAACTGCCCCTGCTTACCCAGGGCTGCGAGGGTTTCGTTGGCGGCCAACGAATCGTTGAAAACCAGAGAGGCTTCAAGACTGTGGCTCATGGTGGCGCCGGTTAATTCGAGATTCTTTTGCGCGTATTGTTTTAACGTCACGACGGAAGCAAAACAGAGTAACAGCCATATAAGCGTCATCGTGATGATGACGCTTATCATGCTGTTTCGCCTCAGCGTTCTTTTAAACGTTGGACGTGGCGTCGAGGTGAAATCTTTATCCATGCTGCTTATTCCGTGCAAGCATTAATACATCGGGATTGACCCTGACACCACTGCGCGTCAATGCATCCAGATTGACGGAAAACCGCACCTGGCCACGTTCGATTATCAGGCAAAAAGCACTGCCAATAACACATTCCGGATTTTGCTCTGAGATTAATAGCAATGCTCTGCCCTGATATTGACTTATTAATTCAAGTTGTTTTGCCGGCGGTTCAGACCCGAAATAAACAGCATCGCACGTCGCGTCCAGGGCTTCCCGATCGTTACGGACAATAACGGGAGTGTAGGGTAACTCGGTATGCCCTTCATTGCCGCTGAGCGCGTGCGTGTAGTGAGAGGTGGCATAAATGCAAAGCCTGGGCTGTCCGGAAAGTGACGGCCATCGCGTATAGCTCACAATCCCCGAGACAATCGAACGTACCGATTTATCCGTCTCCGTGAGCGCGCCTGCCGTCGCCGGGCCCACCATAAGAAACAGCATTAACACCAGAGTGAGTCGGAACAAAGAGATCAAGTATGAATTTCTCACCAGAATCCGCCGTACCGCTCCGGAAATAGATGTCCTTAAGAGATGCGGGCAGAATACCATTGTTTGTCTGAGCCGTCATTATGTCAGAAATAGCCTTCGGCTGACCTAAGCTAAATCCTACAGTGGTTTATTTTCCAGGGGATAAACACAGACTTAATTAAGTCTGCTGGAACGCATACTTTCGTCCATTCCTTTTTGCCATGACGCACGGAGTTTCACAGCATTTTCAACACTATCACAACTGGCAGGATAAGATTTGCCCGCTAATCCCCAGGCATGAATAAAACCCTCTTCGCATACTTTCTTCTGACCATCAGCGTAGCCGCGGAGATATTCGCTACGATCAACATGAGGGTCATTAAAACTATCGGCCAGGGTCTGGTTATCTTTAACCGGCAAGCCATTCATGGCGTCTTCTTTTCCGGCACTGAACCAGTCCGGAGTCGTCCAGTGGGGCTGAAAAGTGTAAGGATTAATCTGGCAGCCCGATAAAAACAGCAACAACAGCACCAGAGCAATTGAGCGCATAGCGATTCTCCTTTTTTCTTCAGCATAGCCTGGCGGAAGAAAATCGGAGTGTAATTTAAAGTTTACGTATTTAACGGCTGTTTTTTGCTAATAATTAGCATCTGTAAAGTAATATTTACGGATTTTGGATTGAAATCTTTACTTGTTGTGGTATCGTGTGCTTCACCTCATCGAGGATAACAACTATCGCAAACGAGCATTACAGGATCGCCATCATGCAAAAAGACGCGCTGAACAACGTACATATTACTGACGAACAGGTTTTAATTACCCCGGATCAACTGAAAGCAGCATTCCCGCTGAGTGCCGCGCAGGAGGCTCAAATTGAGCACTCTCGCCAGACCATTTCTGACATTATCGCTGGTCGCGATCCGCGCCTGCTGGTGGTCTGTGGTCCTTGCTCTATTCACGATCCTGAAACCGCCATTGAGTACGCTCATCGATTTAAAGCATTAGCGGAGGAGGTCAGCGATAGCCTCTATCTGGTGATGCGCGTCTATTTTGAGAAGCCACGCACGACCGTTGGCTGGAAAGGGTTGATTAACGATCCGCACATGGATGGCTCGTTTGATGTGGAAGCAGGGCTGAAGATTGCGCGTCGCCTGCTGGTGGAGCTGGTTAGCATGGGGCTGCCGCTGGCAACCGAAGCGCTTGATCCGAACAGCCCGCAATACCTGGGCGATCTGTTCAGCTGGTCTGCGATTGGTGCGCGCACGACGGAATCGCAAACCCACCGCGAGATGGCGTCTGGTCTGTCGATGCCGGTTGGTTTTAAAAACGGTACCGATGGCAGTCTGGCGACGGCGATCAACGCTATGCGCGCCGCCGCAATGCCGCACCGTTTTGTGGGTATCAACCAGGCGGGCCAGGTGTGCCTCCTGCAAACTCAGGGTAACCCGGACGGTCATGTGATCCTGCGCGGCGGTAAAGCGCCAAACTACAGCCCGGCAGATGTGGCGCAGTGTGAAAAAGAGATGGAGCAGGCGGGACTGCGCCCGGCACTGATGGTAGATTGCAGTCATGGTAATTCGAATAAAGATTATCGTCGCCAGCCCGCGGTTGCCGAATCCGTGGTCGCACAGATCAAAGACGGCAACCGTTCGATTATCGGTCTGATGATTGAGAGCAACATTCATGAAGGTAATCAGTCATCTGAACAACCGCGCAGTGCGATGAAGCACGGCGTCTCCGTGACGGATGCCTGCATCAGCTGGGAAACCACCGATGCGCTGCTGCGTGAGATCCATAAAGATTTAAATGGCCAGCTGGCGACGCGTCTGGCTTAAGAGGTTAGCTATGGTTGCTGAATTGACCGCATTACGCGATCAAATTGATGAAGTGGACAAGGCGCTGCTGGATCTGCTGGCGCGACGTATGGCACTGGTTGCTGAAGTCGGTGAAGTAAAAAGTAAATACGGCCTGCCGATTTACGTTCCGGAGCGCGAAGCCTCAATGCTGGCTTCCCGTCGTAAAGAGGCCCAGTCGCTGGGTGTTTCGCCGGATTTGATTGAAGATGTGCTGCGTCGCGTAATGCGCGAATCCTATTCCAGCGAAAACGACAAAGGCTTCAAAACCCTCTGTCCGTCCCTGCGTCCGGTGGTGATTGTCGGCGGCGGCGGGCAGATGGGGCGTCTGTTTGAAAAAATGCTGACGCTTTCTGGCTACCAGGTGCGCATTCTGGAGAAAGAGGACTGGGCCCAGGCGCCAGAACTGATGAAAGACGCGGGAATGGTTATCGTCAGCGTGCCGATCCACGTGACGGAGCAGATCATCGGAAAACTTCCGCCTTTACCGCAGGATTGCATCCTGGTGGACCTTGCTTCTGTCAAAAATGGTCCGCTGCAGGCAATGCTGGCCGCGCATACGGGTCCGGTACTGGGTCTGCACCCGATGTTTGGCCCGGACAGCGGCAGCCTGGCGAAGCAAGTGGTGGTTTACTGCGACGGGCGTCAGCCGGAAGCCTATCAGTGGTTCCTCGAACAGATTCAGGTATGGGGCGCACGACTGCACCGCATCAGCGCGGTCGAGCACGATCAGAACATGGCGTTTATTCAGGCACTGCGCCACTTTGCGACCTTTGCCTACGGTCTGCATCTGGCGGAAGAGAACGTGCAGCTTGAACAGCTGCTGGCGCTCTCATCACCGATCTATCGTCTGGAACTGGCGATGGTTGGACGTCTGTTTGCGCAGGATCCCCAGCTTTACGCCGACATTATTATGTCGTCCGAAAATAATCTGGCACTGATCAAACGTTACTATCAGCGCTTTGGCGAAGCCATTACGCTGCTGGAGCATGGCGACAAGCAGGCGTTTATCGACAGTTTCCGTAAAGTGGAGCATTGGTTCGGTGATTACGCCACGCGTTTCCAGAGCGAGAGCCGCACGCTGTTGCGCCAGGCAAATGACAGTCGCCAGTAATCCGATGATGTATATACTGAAAGCCAGCATTGCTGGCTTTTTTCATTTTGGGGAACTGTCATGGCTGAACCGCAGCTGCTGTTGAATTACACCGGGCACCTGCCTGAGTGTCCGACATGGAGCGCTGAAGAGCATGCGCTCTACTGGGCCGATATCCTGGAAGGCGAAATCCACCGATATCATCTGCCAACGGCAGAACACACCGTGCTCTCTTTCCATGAGGAAGTGGGCTGTTTTGCGTTGCGTGAACGCGGCGGGTTTATCGTGGCCATGCGCAATGGCATCTGGCTTGCCGATAAGCATGGCCTCCTGCAGCGTAAGGTGTGCGATAACCCCTCTAACCCACAGCTGGCGCGTTTTAATGACGGGGGAACCGACAGTATGGGGCGTTTCTATGCGGGGACGTTCTGGGGGCCGGGGGATTACAACGGCGCGTTGCTGATGCGTATCGACAACGATCTGACACCGAAAGTAATCCAGTGTGATATTCACGGGCATAACGGCTTAGCGTTTAGTCCGGATAAGCGGTGGATGTATACCTCCGATACGCCGAATGGGGTGATCTATCGCACTCCGATTGATGAGCAGGGTGAACCCGGCAGACGCGAGATCTTTCGTCAATTTAAAGAGGGCGAAGGTATACCGGACGGCGCGGCAGTCGATGTGGAAGGCTGCTACTGGAGCGCACTGTTTGACGGCTGGCGTATCGCACGTTTTTCACCGCAAGGGGAGCAGCTGGAAGAGTATCGCTTGCCTGTACGTTGCCCGACGATGGTCTGCTTTGGCGGCGATGATATGAAAACGCTGTTCATTACGACCACGCGGGAAAATATGGATGCAGAAGAGGTGGCTGAGTATCCGCTCTCCGGCGCCATCTTCACCCTGCCCGTAAATGTGGCAGGGATGAAGAAAAGTCGCTTTATCGAACGTTAGCTTGGATCGACAGGCACGACGTTTTCGCTCGGATAGCAGCCCAGCACTTTCATGGAACGGGTTATCTCACCCAGTTCACGCAGGGCCTTCTGCATGGAGGCAGACTTCAGGTTGGCCTGGATATCGAGATAAAACATCTCCTCCCACGGGTTACCGTGAATTGGACGCGATTCCAGTTTGGTCATGATCAGGTTGTGGTTGCGCAGCACCAGCAGGGCTTCAACCAGTGCACCCGCCTGTTGTCCGGTCGCCATCAGCAGCGTGGTTTTCGCTGGAACCTGGTCTGACACATTGATGGACTTGCGCGCCAGCACCACGAAACGGGTAATATTTTGCGTCTGGTTTGCCAGGTTGCGCTCCAGCACCTGTAAGCCATACAACGCGCCACCCGCCTCGCTACCGAGTGCAGCGACGGCTGGCGAGTTAGCCTGCGCCACTTTTTCCATTGCCGCGGAGGTGCTTTCGGTGTACTCGATTTTCCAGTTCGGATAGCGGTTCAGGAACTGGCTGCACTGCTGGAACGGCTGGGGATGACTGTAGACGGTTTCTATCTTGCTCAGATCGGTTGAGCCGGAGACCAGCACGCAGTGATCGATAGGGATCGTCAGCTCGCCAACCAGCGACAGGCTGGTGTGCTGCAGCAAATCGTAAACGTCGTTGATGGCACCCGAACTGGTGTTTTCAATGGGCACGACGGCGTAATCCGCCTGGCCGGTCTCGACCTGGTTAAAGATATCGGCAAATTTTGCGCAGCCGCTCTCAATAAATTCTTCGAAATGGCGAGCGGCATACTGACGTGCGGCCAGGTGAGAGTAAGAGCCTTTCGGGCCGAGGAAGGCGATACGCGCAGAATGCGGGTTAGTTTTGTTCAGATGCTGCTGGAGCAGCGCTTGCTGAGTGAGAACGGAGTCTTCAATGATGAGCTGGAACAACCGGGTGATGTAATGGGCATCGAGGTGGTGCACTTTGCCGAGCTGGATCAGACGTTCCAGCAGATCGCGTTCGCGGTCAATATCACGTACCGGACGATGGGAGTCCAGTTTGGCTTTCCCTACTTCAACGGCGAGCATGCGACGTTCGGCCAGCAGTGCCAGTAATTTCTCATCCAGCGCGCTGATTTTTACGCGCAGATCCAGTAACGGGTTTTCCGGTGTCATAGTGTCGCCTGTCTCATTTTATCGTTATCAATAAAAAAGGCCCCCCGGTGTGGGAGGCCTTGTTGTTCGTCTTCGCATTCTTTTTCACACGACGAAACGCCTCCCGGTCAGGGGAAGGTAAAAAAGAATGCGAAGAAGAACGGCGTAAGTTTCATAACATCATCCTGTGATTGATACCGTTAAAGTACCTGTACTGTTTTCACCCTGTCAATAAAAAACGCGCCCGAAGGCGCGTTGGCGGTACACTCAATTTAAAGGATTACTCTTCTTCAACTTCTTCCGCGAAGCTGGCGTCTTTCACCGAGGATGCGGCGCGACGGGCTTCACCTTTGTGTTGCACTTTATTGAGCTGCCGTTCCAGCTTGTTGATCAAATCGTTAATAGCCGTGTACATATCTTCATGTTTTGCGCTGGCGACCAGATGGCCGTTTGGAGTATTGATAGTTGCGTCAGCGATGAAACCCTGTGGCTCCTTAGACAGAATGATATGCGGGTTAATCAGGTGAGTTTGCCATTTATCCAGTTTGGCGAGACGGTCTGCGACGTGCTGGCGAATTGCCGGAGTAATTTCCATTTGTTTACTGGTAATGTTCATTGTCATAAATTTTACCTCTTGTCTTTCCGTCTTGGTGATTCCAGCATACCCGACCTAATGTCAAAATGTGTGATTTAGATCACGTTATTTTGTCGGTTTTTGTCAGGGAATCTTTTTTGTGAGGCAGGGCAGGAAGAGGTGAGATTTACCTTGTGGAAGGCAAAAATTGCGGTCATAGTTGACGGGATGAGTTGAGATAAAGCGCTTCAGCGAATATCAGAAATGGATACAAAAACGGCAGCCTTCGGGCTGCCGTTTTGCATTGAAGCACTATCAGGTGTTGCTGCTATTAGCGGCGATAATTTTCGCCACTTTTTCAGCCTGAGTGGTCATCTGCATCTGACGGTAAGCATTTTCCATCAGCTTCAGGCCGTCACGCGTTGCCTGAGTATCCGGGTAATCACGCAGCATACCTTCTACGCGGTTAACCACGGCAACCCATGCGCCACGGCGGGTATAGTATTCCGCAACGGAGTATTCATACTTCGCCAGGCGATCTTTCAGGAACACCAGACGTTTGGTCGCGTCGGTCACGTACTGACTGTTTGGATAGCCGCGCACCAGTTTGGAGAAGTCATTGAAGGCATCACGCGCATGCTGGGGATCACGATCGGAACGATCCACGCCGAAGAAGCCCTGCAGAGCACTGTCATCCAGCGCCATGTTGGTCAGACCGCGCATGTACATGACGTAATCGATGTTAGGATGAGTCGGATTCAGACGCATGAAACGATCGATAGTTGCCTGAGCCAGCGGCAGGTCGGCATTTTTGTAGTATGCGTAGATAAGATCTAATTGTACCTGCTGCGAATACGGACCAAATGGATAGCGATTATCCAACGCTTCCAGTTGCGTTATCGCCTGTTTCCAGTTACCGTCCTGCAACTTTTGTTGTGCAGTCGCATAGATTTCATTCGGCGGATTGTCAGGGACCTGTTCATTCGAACCGGAGCAGCCCACCAAAGCCAGGCTCAACGTGGCCGCTGCCACCAGATATTTCATGCGCGTCATGACGTTTTGACTTTCCTCAAATGTTTGTCCGGGAGAAACTCTGTTCCTGCTCCCGATTAAGACCAGCTACAATAGCACACTATATTAAACGGCAAAGCCGTAAAACCCAACGTTAAACAAAGAAGCAGTTTATGGCACAACGAGTAGAACTCACCGCAACAGTCTCCGAAAATCAGCTCGGTCAACGCTTAGATCAGGCTTTGGCCGAATTGTTCCCTGATTATTCGCGTTCACGCATAAAAGAATGGATCCTTGACCAGCGCGTGCTGGTAAACGGCAAGATCTGGGACAAACCAAAAGAGAAAGTGTTTGGTGGGGAAGCTGTTGCCATCAATGCTGAAATCGAAGAGGAAATCCGCTTCGAGCCGCAGGATATCCCACTGGACATCGTCTATGAAGATGATGACATTCTGGTAATCAACAAGCCGCGCGACCTGGTTGTTCATCCGGGGGCGGGGAACCCTGACGGTACGGTACTTAATGCACTTCTCCATTACTATCCGCCGATTGCTGACGTCCCGCGCGCGGGTATCGTTCACCGTCTGGATAAAGACACCACCGGTCTGATGGTCGTGGCAAAGACCGTTCCTGCTCAGACCCGTCTGGTGGAATCACTGCAGCTGCGTGAAATTACCCGTGAATACGAAGCGGTAGCCATTGGCCACATGACCGCTGGCGGCACGGTAGAAGAACCGATTAGCCGTCACCCGACCAAACGCACTCATATGTCGGTGCACCCGATGGGGAAACCAGCGGTGACGCACTATCGCATTATGGAGCATTTCCGTATTCATACGCGCCTGCGCCTGCGCCTGGAAACCGGTCGTACGCACCAGATCCGTGTTCATATGGCCCACATTACCCATCCGCTGGTGGGGGATCAGGTATACGGCGGTCGTCCGCGTCCGCCAAAAGGCGCATCGGATGAGTTCATCAGCGTACTGCGCAAGTTCGATCGTCAGGCGCTTCACGCGACCATGCTGCGTCTCTATCACCCCATCACCGGTATTCAGATGGAGTGGCATGCGCCTCTCCCACAGGATATGGTGGAACTGATTGACGCCATGCGTGCTGATTTCGAAGAACATAAGGACCATGTGGACTGGTTATGACCAAACTGATTGTCCCGGAGTGGCCACTACCTGAAGGCGTGGCCGCCTGCAGCTCAACTCGTACTGGCGGAGTCAGCCAGGGCGCGTGGGAGTCGTTGAATCTCGGCGCACACTGTGGCGATAACCTGGATCATGTAGAAGAGAACCGCAGGCGTCTGTTTGCTGCGGGGAATCTGCCTTCGAAACCGGTCTGGCTGGAACAGGTTCATGGTAAAGCGGTGCTGAAGCTGACGGGAGAACCTTACGCTTCTAAACGCGTAGACGCCTCTTACAGCAATACTCCGGGCACGGTTTGTGCCGTTATGACCGCCGATTGTCTGCCGGTTTTGTTCTGTAACCGGGCAGGTACTGAAGTGGCTGCCGCGCATGCAGGCTGGCGTGGATTGTGTGAGGGCGTGCTGGAAGAGACCGTCGCCTGCTTTAACGATGATTCTGCCAATATCATGGCCTGGCTGGGTCCGGCGATTGGCCCTCGTGCTTTTGAAGTGGGGCCGGAAGTTCGCGAAGCATTCATGGAAAAAGATCCGCAAGCCGCTGAGGCTTTTCAGCCTTCCGGTGAAAAATATCTGGCAGATATTTACCAGCTTGCCCGTCAGCGCCTGAATAGCGTCGGTGTCACGCAGATCTTCGGCGGAGATCGCTGTACTTTCACCGAAAAGGGTGATTTTTTCTCTTATCGCCGCGACAAGACTACGGGTCGTATGGCAAGTTTTATTTGGCTGATATAACCTAAAGAATCAAGACGATCCGGAACGTGCCGTTTTCTTTTCACATAATTCAGATCATTAACCTTGAATAATTGAGGGATGACCTCATTTAATCTCCAGTAGCAAATTTGACCTGTTTATGGGAGGAGTTATGCGTCTGGATCGTCTTACTAATAAATTCCAGCTTGCTCTTGCCGATGCCCAGTCGCTCGCGCTGGGGCACGACAACCAATTCATCGAACCTCTTCATTTAATGAGCGCCTTGCTGAATCAGGAAGGGGGATCGGTACGTCCTTTATTAACGTCTGCTGGCATTAATGCTGGCCAGTTACGCACCGCTATCGATCAGGCACTGAGCCGTTTACCGCAGGTAGAAGGTACCGGCGGTGATGTTCAGCCGTCTCAGGATCTGGTGCGCGTGCTGAACCTTTGCGACAAGCTGGCGCAAAAACGTGGGGACAACTTTATTTCGTCAGAGCTGTTTGTTCTGGCGGCGCTTGAATCACGCGGTACCTTAACCGACCTGCTGAAATCTGCCGGTGCAACCACCGCCAATGTGACTCAGGCGATTGAGAAAATGCGCGGAGGTGAAAGCGTGAACGATCAGGGAGCCGAAGACCAACGTCAGGCTTTGAAGAAATTTACGGTCGATCTGACCGAACGTGCTGAGCAGGGCAAACTTGACCCGGTCATCGGCCGTGACGAAGAGATCCGCCGTACGATTCAGGTATTGCAGCGTCGTACCAAGAACAACCCGGTTCTGATTGGTGAGCCCGGTGTGGGTAAAACCGCCATTGTTGAAGGGCTGGCGCAGCGTATCGTAAACGGTGAAGTGCCGGAAGGGCTGAAAGGTCGCCGCGTGCTGGCACTGGATATGGGGGCGCTGGTGGCCGGGGCGAAATACCGCGGTGAGTTTGAAGAGCGTCTGAAAGGTGTGCTTAACGACCTGGCTAAACAGGAAGGCAACGTCATTCTGTTTATTGACGAACTGCACACCATGGTGGGGGCCGGTAAGGCCGACGGCGCGATGGATGCCGGGAACATGCTGAAACCAGCCCTGGCACGTGGTGAACTGCATTGCGTTGGCGCCACGACGCTGGATGAGTACCGCCAGTACATTGAGAAAGATGCTGCTCTGGAACGTCGTTTCCAGAAAGTGTTTGTTGCCGAGCCAAGCGTTGAAGATACCATCGCGATTTTGCGTGGTCTGAAAGAACGTTATGAGCTGCATCACCATGTGCAAATCACCGACCCGGCGATTGTGGCGGCTGCGACGCTTTCGCACCGTTATATTGCTGACCGTCAGTTGCCGGATAAAGCGATCGACCTGATTGATGAAGCGGCGTCGAGCATTCGTATGCAGATTGACTCGAAACCGGAAGAACTGGACAGGCTCGACCGTCGTATCATTCAGCTCAAGCTGGAACAGCAGGCGCTGAAGAAAGAGTC
This sequence comes from Enterobacter cloacae complex sp. HYC080_NIDB, assembly GCF_056673325.1. NCBI lineage: Bacteria > Pseudomonadati > Pseudomonadota > Gammaproteobacteria > Enterobacterales > Enterobacteriaceae > Enterobacter > Enterobacter cloacae complex sp. HYC080_NIDB. Next base: position 1,135,016 of record NZ_CP114212.1, read on the forward strand.
TGATGAAGCCAGTAAGAAACGCCTCGATATGCTCAACGAAGAACTGGACGACAAAGAGCGTCAGTATTCTGAGCTGGAAGAAGAGTGGAAAGCCGAGAAAGCTTCACTGTCTGGCACGCAGACCATTAAAGCGGAACTTGAGCAGGCGAAAATCGCCATCGAACAGGCTCGCCGTGTGGGCGATCTGGCGCGAATGTCCGAGTTGCAGTACGGCAAAATCCCGGAGCTGGAAAAACAGCTTGAGATCGCCACGCAGTCGGAAGGCAAAACCATGCGTCTGTTACGTAATAAAGTGACGGATGCAGAAATTGCAGAAGTGCTGGCTCGCTGGACCGGTATTCCGGTGGCGCGCATGATGGAAAGCGAACGCGATAAACTGCTGCGTATGGAGCAGGATCTGCATCAGCGCGTGATCGGTCAGGACGAGGCGGTTGAAGCCGTCTCCAATGCCATCCGCCGTAGCCGTGCGGGGCTGTCCGATCCTAATCGCCCGATTGGTTCGTTCCTGTTCCTGGGGCCGACCGGTGTCGGTAAGACCGAGCTGTGCAAAGCGCTGGCTAACTTTATGTTCGATAGCGACGATGCGATGGTGCGCATCGACATGTCCGAGTTTATGGAAAAACACTCCGTCTCGCGTCTGGTCGGGGCGCCTCCAGGATATGTCGGTTATGAAGAAGGTGGCTATCTGACAGAAGCGGTGCGTCGCCGTCCTTATTCCGTCATTCTGCTGGATGAGGTGGAAAAAGCGCACCCGGATGTGTTCAACATTCTGCTTCAGGTGCTGGATGATGGCCGTCTGACTGACGGGCAGGGGAGAACGGTCGACTTCCGTAATACTGTCGTCATTATGACATCGAACCTGGGTTCTGATTTGATTCAGGAACGTTTCGGTGAGCTGGACTACGGCCATATGAAGGATCTGGTGATGGGGGTGGTCAGCCATAGCTTCCGTCCAGAGTTCATCAACCGTATTGATGAAGTGGTGGTGTTCCATCCTCTGGGTGAGAAACACATTGCGTCGATTGCGCAGATCCAGCTGCAGCGTCTGTACAAACGTCTGGAAGAGCGTGGATATGAAATTCACATCTCTGACGATGCGCTGAAATTGTTGAGCGAGAACGGTTATGATCCGGTGTATGGTGCGCGTCCGTTGAAACGTGCTATCCAGCAGCAGATCGAAAACCCGCTGGCGCAGCAGATCCTGTCCGGGGAGCTGATTCCGGGCAAAGTTATCCGTCTGGAAGCCAACGACGATCGCATTGTGGCAGTGCAGTAAGTCACAAAACGCAAAAACGAGCCGCTTGCGGCTCGTTTTTGTTTAAAAACCAGGCGAGAATTGAGGTCTGGGAAGTGTTTTGCCTGGAAAGTGAGCAGTCAGTAAATAATTTTCACTTTATCCTTGCAGGTTCGGAATTACTCCCTATAATGCGCCTCCACTGACACGGAACAACGGCACACAAGCCGCCGGGCCAGCAGAGAAAAGCAAAATAAACGCTTGACTCTGAAAGAGGAAAGCGTAATATACGCCACCTCGCAACGGTGAGCGAAAGCCGCGTTGCACTGCTCTTTAACAATTTATCAGACAATCTGTGTGGGCACTCAAAGTGACATGGATTCTTAACGTCGCAAGACGAAAAATGAATACCAAGTCTCTGAGTGAACATACGTAATTCATTACGAAGTTTAATTCACGAGCATCAAACTTAAATTGAAGAGTTTGATCATGGCTCAGATTGAACGCTGGCGGCAGGCCTAACACATGCAAGTCGAACGGTAGCACAGAGAGCTTGCTCTCGGGTGACGAGTGGCGGACGGGTGAGTAATGTCTGGGAAACTGCCTGATGGAGGGGGATAACTACTGGAAACGGTAGCTAATACCGCATAACGTCGCAAGACCAAAGAGGGGGACCTTCGGGCCTCTTGCCATCAGATGTGCCCAGATGGGATTAGCTAGTAGGTGGGGTAACGGCTCACCTAGGCGACGATCCCTAGCTGGTCTGAGAGGATGACCAGCCACACTGGAACTGAGACACGGTCCAGACTCCTACGGGAGGCAGCAGTGGGGAATATTGCACAATGGGCGCAAGCCTGATGCAGCCATGCCGCGTGTATGAAGAAGGCCTTCGGGTTGTAAAGTACTTTCAGCGGGGAGGAAGGTGTTGTGGTTAATAACCGCAGCAATTGACGTTACCCGCAGAAGAAGCACCGGCTAACTCCGTGCCAGCAGCCGCGGTAATACGGAGGGTGCAAGCGTTAATCGGAATTACTGGGCGTAAAGCGCACGCAGGCGGTCTGTCAAGTCGGATGTGAAATCCCCGGGCTCAACCTGGGAACTGCATTCGAAACTGGCAGGCTAGAGTCTTGTAGAGGGGGGTAGAATTCCAGGTGTAGCGGTGAAATGCGTAGAGATCTGGAGGAATACCGGTGGCGAAGGCGGCCCCCTGGACAAAGACTGACGCTCAGGTGCGAAAGCGTGGGGAGCAAACAGGATTAGATACCCTGGTAGTCCACGCCGTAAACGATGTCGACTTGGAGGTTGTGCCCTTGAGGCGTGGCTTCCGGAGCTAACGCGTTAAGTCGACCGCCTGGGGAGTACGGCCGCAAGGTTAAAACTCAAATGAATTGACGGGGGCCCGCACAAGCGGTGGAGCATGTGGTTTAATTCGATGCAACGCGAAGAACCTTACCTACTCTTGACATCCAGAGAACTTTCCAGAGATGGATTGGTGCCTTCGGGAACTCTGAGACAGGTGCTGCATGGCTGTCGTCAGCTCGTGTTGTGAAATGTTGGGTTAAGTCCCGCAACGAGCGCAACCCTTATCCTTTGTTGCCAGCGGTCCGGCCGGGAACTCAAAGGAGACTGCCAGTGATAAACTGGAGGAAGGTGGGGATGACGTCAAGTCATCATGGCCCTTACGAGTAGGGCTACACACGTGCTACAATGGCGCATACAAAGAGAAGCGACCTCGCGAGAGCAAGCGGACCTCATAAAGTGCGTCGTAGTCCGGATTGGAGTCTGCAACTCGACTCCATGAAGTCGGAATCGCTAGTAATCGTAGATCAGAATGCTACGGTGAATACGTTCCCGGGCCTTGTACACACCGCCCGTCACACCATGGGAGTGGGTTGCAAAAGAAGTAGGTAGCTTAACCTTCGGGAGGGCGCTTACCACTTTGTGATTCATGACTGGGGTGAAGTCGTAACAAGGTAACCGTAGGGGAACCTGCGGTTGGATCACCTCCTCACCTTAAAGAACCTGCCTTTGTAGTGCTCACACAGATTGTCTGATGAAAAGTAAATAGCAAGGCGTCTTGCGATTGAGACTTCAGTGTCCCCTTCGTCTAGAGGCCCAGGACACCGCCCTTTCACGGCGGTAACAGGGGTTCGAATCCCCTAGGGGACGCCACTTGCTGGTTCGTGAGTGAAAGTCGCCGACCCCCGTATCTCAAAACTCATCTTCGGGTGACGTTTGAGATATTTGCTCTTTAAAAATCTGGATCAAGCTGAAAATTGAAACGACACACAGTTAATGTGTGTTCGAGTCTCTCAAATTTTCGCAAACCGATGGTGAATCGAAAGAAACATCTTCGGGTTGTGAGGTTAAGCGACTAAGCGTACACGGTGGATGCCCTGGCAGTCAGAGGCGATGAAGGACGTGCTAATCTGCGAAAAGCGCCGGCGAGGTGATATGAACCTTTGACCCGGCGATGTCCGAATGGGGAAACCCAGTGTGTTTCGACACACTATCGTTAACTGAATACATAGGTTAACGAGGCGAACCGGGGGAACTGAAACATCTAAGTACCCCGAGGAAAAGAAATCAACCGAGATTCCCCCAGTAGCGGCGAGCGAACGGGGAGCAGCCCGGAGTCTGAATCAGCTTGTGTGTTAGTGGAACGGTCTGGAAAGTCCGACGGTACAGGGTGATAGTCCCGTACACGAAAATGCACAGGTTGTGAACTCGAAGAGTAGGGCGGGACACGTGGTATCCTGTCTGAATATGGGGGGACCATCCTCCAAGGCTAAATACTCCTGACTGACCGATAGTGAACCAGTACCGTGAGGGAAAGGCGAAAAGAACCCCGGCGAGGGGAGTGAAAAAGAACCTGAAACCGTGTACGTACAAGCAGTGGGAGCCTACTTGTTAGGTGACTGCGTACCTTTTGTATAATGGGTCAGCGACTTATATTCTGTAGCAAGGTTAACCGAATAGGGGAGCCGAAGGGAAACCGAGTCTTAACTGGGCGTTAAGTTGCAGGGTATAGACCCGAAACCCGGTGATCTAGCCATGGGCAGGTTGAAGGTTGGGTAACACTAACTGGAGGACCGAACCGACTAATGTTGAAAAATTAGCGGATGACCTGTGGCTGGGGGTGAAAGGCCAATCAAACCGGGAGATAGCTGGTTCTCCCCGAAAGCTATTTAGGTAGCGCCTCGTGAACTCATCTTCGGGGGTAGAGCACTGTTTCGGCTAGGGGGCCATCCCGGCTTACCAACCCGATGCAAACTACGAATACCGAAGAATGTTATCACGGGAGACACACGGCGGGTGCTAACGTCCGTCGTGAAGAGGGAAACAACCCAGACCGCCAGCTAAGGTCCCAAAGTCATGGTTAAGTGGGAAACGATGTGGGAAGGCACAGACAGCCAGGATGTTGGCTTAGAAGCAGCCATCATTTAAAGAAAGCGTAATAGCTCACTGGTCGAGTCGGCCTGCGCGGAAGATGTAACGGGGCTAAACCATGCACCGAAGCTGCGGCAGCGACGCTTATGCGTTGTTGGGTAGGGGAGCGTTCTGTAAGCCGTTGAAGGTGGCCTGTGAGGGTTGCTGGAGGTATCAGAAGTGCGAATGCTGACATAAGTAACGATAAAGCGGGTGAAAAGCCCGCTCGCCGGAAGACCAAGGGTTCCTGTCCAACGTTAATCGGGGCAGGGTGAGTCGACCCCTAAGGCGAGGCCGAAAGGCGTAGTCGATGGGAAACAGGTTAATATTCCTGTACTTGGTGTTACTGCGAAGGGGGGACGGAGAAGGCTATGTTAGCCGGGCGACGGTTGTCCCGGTTTAAGCATGTAGGCGGAGGTTCCAGGTAAATCCGGTACCTTATTAACGCTGAGGTGTGATGACGAGGCACTACGGTGCTGAAGTAACAAATGCCCTGCTTCCAGGAAAAGCCTCTAAGCATCAGGTAACACGAAATCGTACCCCAAACCGACACAGGTGGTCAGGTAGAGAATACCAAGGCGCTTGAGAGAACTCGGGTGAAGGAACTAGGCAAAATGGTGCCGTAACTTCGGGAGAAGGCACGCTGATATGTAGGTGAAGCCCCTGCGGGTGGAGCTGAAATCAGTCGAAGATACCAGCTGGCTGCAACTGTTTATTAAAAACACAGCACTGTGCAAACACGAAAGTGGACGTATACGGTGTGACGCCTGCCCGGTGCCGGAAGGTTAATTGATGGGGTTAGCGGCAACGCGAAGCTCTTGATCGAAGCCCCGGTAAACGGCGGCCGTAACTATAACGGTCCTAAGGTAGCGAAATTCCTTGTCGGGTAAGTTCCGACCTGCACGAATGGCGTAATGATGGCCAGGCTGTCTCCACCCGAGACTCAGTGAAATTGAACTCGCTGTGAAGATGCAGTGTACCCGCGGCAAGACGGAAAGACCCCGTGAACCTTTACTATAGCTTGACACTGAACACTGGTCCTTGATGTGTAGGATAGGTGGGAGGCTTTGAAGCGTGGACGCCAGTCTGCGTGGAGCCGACCTTGAAATACCACCCTTTAATGGCTGGTGTTCTAACGTAGACCCGTAATCCGGGTTGCGGACAGTGTCTGGTGGGTAGTTTGACTGGGGCGGTCTCCTCCCAAAGAGTAACGGAGGAGCACGAAGGTTAGCTAATCCTGGTCGGACATCAGGAGGTTAGTGCAATGGCATAAGCTAGCTTGACTGCGAGAGTGACGGCTCGAGCAGGTGCGAAAGCAGGTCATAGTGATCCGGTGGTTCTGAATGGAAGGGCCATCGCTCAACGGATAAAAGGTACTCCGGGGATAACAGGCTGATACCGCCCAAGAGTTCATATCGACGGCGGTGTTTGGCACCTCGATGTCGGCTCATCACATCCTGGGGCTGAAGTAGGTCCCAAGGGTATGGCTGTTCGCCATTTAAAGTGGTACGCGAGCTGGGTTTAGAACGTCGTGAGACAGTTCGGTCCCTATCTGCCGTGGGCGCTGGAGAATTGAGGGGGGCTGCTCCTAGTACGAGAGGACCGGAGTGGACGCATCACTGGTGTTCGGGTTGTCATGCCAATGGCACTGCCCGGTAGCTAAATGCGGAAGAGATAAGTGCTGAAAGCATCTAAGCACGAAACTTGCCCCGAGATGAGTTCTCCCTGAGACTTTAAGTCTCCTGAAGGAACGTTGAAGACGACGACGTTGATAGGTCGGGTGTGTAAGCGCAGCGATGCGTTGAGCTAACCGATACTAATGAACCGTGAGGCTTAACCTTACAACGCCGAAGGTGTTTTGGCGGTGAGAGACGATTTTCAGCCTGATACAGATAACAGAATTTGCCTGGCGGCTTTAGCGCGGTGGTCCCACCTGACCCCATGCCGAACTCAGAAGTGAAACGCCGTAGCGCCGATGGTAGTGTGGGGTCTCCCCATGTGAGAGTAGGGAACTGCCAGGCATCAAATAAGAAGAACCCCGTACCGTAAGGTGCGGGGTTTTTTGCTTTTGGTTTTTCTCCCCTGGCCTTTCTCTTAATCTCTTACCCTGCTAATGGAATGTGTGATCCCTGTCTCAATGTTATTTATAACAAAATTATAACATTTCATTTACGAGGTAATTGAGTCTCCTGGCTCAATACACCGCTGTTTATGGCAGGAGCATAATCACAATGACAGAAAGTATTACATCAAACGGGACGCTGGCTAACAGTGATACCCGAAGAAGGGTATGGGCAATCGTCAGCGCCTCTTCCGGGAATCTGGTTGAATGGTTTGACTTCTACGTCTACTCATTCTGTTCACTCTACTTCGCACATATCTTCTTCCCGTCCGGCAACACCACAACACAGCTACTACAAACGGCAGGGGTATTTGCCGCCGGATTCTTAATGCGACCCATTGGGGGCTGGCTGTTTGGGCGTATTGCGGATCGTCGTGGGCGCAAGGCCTCCATGCTGATCTCGGTTTGTATGATGTGCTTTGGATCTCTGGTGATCGCCTGCTTACCAGGGTATGAATCGATCGGGACATGGGCGCCTGCGCTGCTTTTGCTGGCTCGCTTATTCCAGGGACTATCGGTGGGCGGTGAATACGGTACCAGTGCGACCTACATGAGTGAAGTTGCCCTGGAAGGCCGCAAAGGTTTTTACGCCTCATTCCAGTACGTTACGCTCATTGGTGGTCAATTGCTGGCGATTCTTGTGGTGGTGATCCTGCAGCAGATCCTGACAGACGAACAACTTCACACATGGGGATGGCGAATTCCTTTCGCACTGGGCGCAGCACTGGCGATTGTCGCACTTTGGTTACGCCGTCAGTTAGATGAAACCTCGCAGAAAGAGGTCAGGACGCTAAAGGAGGCGGGAACATTCAAAGGATTATGGCGAAACCGCAAAGCTTTCCTGATGGTGCTGGGCTTCACTGCGGGCGGCTCTCTCAGTTTTTACACTTTCACCACCTATATGCAAAAGTATCTGGTAAACACCACCGGAATGCACGCAAACGTCGCCAGCGTTGTTATGACAGTGGCACTTTTTGTATTTATGCTCATACAACCGATTATCGGTGCGCTTTCCGATAAGATTGGTCGCCGTACGTCAATGCTGATCTTTGGTGGGCTGTCAGCGCTGTGTACTGTCCCTATTTTGACAGCCCTTCAGCATGTCTCCTCGCCATATGCCGCATTTGCACTGGTGATGCTGGCGATGGTGATTGTCAGTTTCTACACCTCGATCAGCGGAATACTGAAAGCCGAAATGTTCCCGGCACAGGTACGAGCGCTAGGGGTAGGGCTCTCATATGCGGTAGCCAATGCGCTGTTTGGCGGATCGGCGGAGTACGTTGCGTTGTCGCTTAAATCATGGGGAAGTGAAACGACATTCTTCTGGTACGTGACGGTAATGGGGGCGCTAGCCTTTATTGTCTCCCTGATGCTGCATCGCAAAGGGAAGGGCATTCGTCTTTAATAATGCGCCATCTGCCAGACGGCATAGCCGGTGGTTGCACCGGCGACGTCCCAGGCGAAATCTTTCCAGCTCCAGCCGCTCCCCGCGGGGCGGCTATCCCACAGTTCTTTTGATGCTCCAAGGCTTACTGAGAACATCAATCCTATCGCTGCGCTCCGGTCCCGGCTGTATCCCTGATGCTGTGCATATTCGTTACCGGCTGCAGACAGCATTGCGGAGGCGAGGAAGTGCTGAGCCTTATCCTGTCCGGACCAGCTATCGTTGGCCATATGGCTGCAGCCACTCAGAAAGAGGACGCTCAGTAGCAGAGAAGTACGCATCAACGGGCTCCATAAAAAAGCCCTGCGGGTGACAGGGCTCTGACATTACAGAATACGGCTGATAAGTCGGTCGATACGGATACGACGTAAACGGCGGATCAACTTACGGACTTTCACCGGATAATCGGCAATGCTCTGTAGTTCGCGGTAATGGTTAACCACCGTAGTATGCGTGCGAATCAACTCCAGCTCACGTTCACGCTGGGCGGCTAACTCATGCTGCGGGTCATGGATGAGAATAGCGTTTTCCAGATCCAGTCTCCAGGCGCGTGGGTTAAGGTTGTTACCGGTCAGCAGCATCCACTCATCGTCGACCCACATTCCTTTCAGGTGGTAACTGTTGTCTTCATCTTTCCACAGACGCACAACCAGCTGGTCAGTGTTGACGTAGTACTGTAAACGGCTCAGGAAACGACGCAGGTTAATCTCATAAAGATAAGGCAGCGCACCGATGATTTTGAACGGCTGGTCTTCAGGGATGAAAAAGTCGTTTGCTGTTTTATCGCCGACGATAATTTCCACTTTTTTACCGTCGCGCAGTAGCTGAATGATATTTCGCACCAGCACGGCAGGAAGGTTGAAGTATGGCGTACAGATGGTGAGTTTCTGCTCTGCGCATGGCATCAAATGGAAGATCGTTTTGTTCAGCAGGCTTGATTTGCCGAGCCCTACCAGCGGGGTAACAGATAACTCTTCGTTGTTCGCATCGCCCTGGAAATGGTAGACAGCATCGCGCAACTCCTGGCGGAAAGCGCGAACATCATTTTTGATCTCCGGGCTTTTAGGACGCTCAGGATCGTCAAGGCGATTAACACCACGACCGTGTACCAGGTTTTTATCAACCCAGTTGAACATGATATCGGCCATCTGTGGATTACGAATCAGGTGGTAGCGGTCGTAGCGATATTTATCGAGCTGATGAAGGTAGACATCATTCAGGCTTGCGCCGCTGTACAGGACGCTGTCATCAATGATGAACCCTTTAAAATGAAGGACACCGAGTGCTTCACGGGTATTAACGGGTACGCCATAAACAGGGACATCGACGCCAGGATTTTCCTGCGCCGTGCGGCAATACCAGTCCGCATTAGTATTGGAAGCGGCTGCGCCGATACGGCCACGCTGAGCGCGATGCCAGTCAACCAGTACGCGAACATCCAGTTCCGGACGCTGACGTTTAGCTTCATAGAGTGCGTTGAGGATCGCACGACCGCCTTCATCTTGTTCAAGATACAGGGCCACAATGCAAATGCGTCGCGTGGCGCTGGCAATCTTTTCCAGAAGCGTTTCCCGAAAATGAGCGGGAGCATAAAAGAACTCTACATCATCAACTGACTGAGAAATCTTCGGTAGTTGAGCAAGGTGTTGTTGATGTTTATTACGCTTAAATTTTGACAACATCACAGTGCGTTTCTTCTCTGTTCATTGAAGGGTTGTCTGTACCATGCAAACAACATAAGCGGACAATGATACCACCAGTCCCGTCCAAAGTGGGTAACATTTCCAGTAGGTTACTCGTGTTTGTCTGCTGATGTCAGGACGAGGGACAAGGCAACAATACCTTCCTCCAGCTGAATATCAACGTCAAATCCGAGTTTTCGCGCCAGGGTCACCATACCGCGATTGTTTGGCATAGTAATGCCATTCAGGCGCAACAATCCGTGATCTCGCGTATAACTGATGAGTTTTTCCAGCAGTCGTCTACCCAGCCCCAGGCCTTTAAGATCGGAGCGCACCAGCACGGCAAACTCCGCATCGACATTATCCGGGTCAGAAATGGCTCGCGTGACGCCGAGGATCTCATCATCATGACCTGCACGACGCACGGCAACAAACGCCATTTCTCGATCGTAGTCGATCTGGGTCATATTGGCTAAATCATCGTGGGTAAATTCGTTGATTTCGCTAAAATAGCGGTAGTAGAGATCTTCTTTCGTAACCTGAGAGATAAAGGCCCGCAGTTGGGGTTCATCTTCCGGCAGAATTGGGCGGAACAGGACACGTTCCCCGTTTTTCATCTCTACCCACTCCTCCAGATGCAGAGGATATGGACGGATTGCCAGGCGGCTCTCTCTGTCCCCTTCGAAGGGCGCGATATCCAGCGTCACGTCCAGCGCCGTAAACTCATTGCCGGAAGCGAGTAGCGGATGGATATCCAGCCGCTGGATCTCGGCACAATCCACGATCAGATTAGACACCTGCACCAGGAATTGACTTAACCCGGCAATATCGAGCGGACGCAAGGCACTGCGGCCACGGATCTTTTTGCTTTTAATCGCCTGAATGATCAGATAGCGCGCGAGGTTCATGTTCAGCGGCGGTAAAGCAACGACAGCCTGTTCCTCCGGGTGCCACTCCACGCCACCTTCTCCCAGCATAATAAGCGGGCCGAAGACGGGATCGTGCTCTACCACGACTCGTAGTTCCTGAGCGCCTGCGCGGTTAGCCATGCTTTGTACCAGCAGTCCGTGGATCCGGGCCTGCGGCCAGGCCATCTTAACGCGATCAAAAATGGCATCGGCTGCCTGCTGTACCTCCGTTGCCGTACGCAGATATAACATGACACCCTGAACATCTGATTTATGCGGTATATCGGGAGAGCGCAGCTTAAGAGCGACCGGATAGCCAATCTGCTCCGCAATATGTACTGCCTCGGCGCTGTCGCTGGCGATCCAGGTTGGCAGGGTTTGCATCCCGTAGCTGCCCAGAATGGGCTGCACTTCATGCGTATCAAGCGATGTCGCGCCCTCTTCAATAGCCTGATGCAAGAGTCGATGAACGTCGACGGTATTCGCCGTCAGGTTACCTGGTAGCGCCGGGGTTTCGCGTAGCTGCTTCTGATTGCGGCGATATTCCACCATATGCATAAATGCGGTGATGGTCCCTTCCGGCGTACGGTAGGTTGGCAGACCGGCTTCGCTGAACAGACGTCGTGCCTCCTGAGATGAAAACTCACCGCACCAGTTTGTCAGCAGAGTGACATATTTGCCGCGCGGATGGTTGCGTACAGCTTCAATTAACGCGCGCGCACTTTCACTGCCCGGCGCGACTGCGCTGGGGGAGTGGATAATCATTAATGCATCGAAGTCCTGACTATCCAGCAAAATTGAGATAGCCCGAATATAGCGATCGCTGCTGGCGTCATCGCGCAAATCAAGCGGATTGCCGGGCATCACGCTTGTCGGAAGCGCCTCTCTGAGGCGTTGAAGCGTCTCTTCACCCAGCGTTGCCAGCTTTCCGTTGCGCAGCCACAGTTCATCCAGCGCAAGCGCAGCAGGGGCCGCACCATTGCTGACAATCATTAATTTCTCGCCACGCAGTGGGCGCATGTGGCTGAGCGTCTCAACGGCGGAAAAAAGCTCGTGCGTATCCTGCACCCGCAGTAACCCCGCGCGCTGGATGGCGGCATCCCAGGCGGGATCCATGCCGGAATGAGACTGCAGGAGACGCTGGGCAGCAGGACTGCGACCGCTTTTGATAACCAGGATCGGCTTATTGCGCGAAGCACTTCGTGAAGCCGATACAAAACGACGGGCGTCGCTCAGATGCTCAAGATAAAGGAGTATCGCGCTGGTTTTGCTGTCACGAGCCAGGAAATCCAGAAGCTCATCAACGTCGATATCCAGGCTGTCGCCCAGGGCAATGAAGTAGGAGAAACCCATTTCGCGCTGTTGCGCCCAGTCGAGGATAGTGTTCGATACTGCAGCCGACTGCGAGATAAACGCCAGTTTGCCTTTGCGGATCGGTACCGGGGAGAAACTGGCATTCAACCCCTGCCAGGGGGCGAGCAGGCCCAGGCTATTCGGGCCAAGGATACGCATCTGGTAGCGGCTGGCGTAGGCGAGCAGTTCGGGTTGCTGTTCAGGTGGAGACGAGAGAATAATGCAGGTTTTACACCCTTTCTTGCCAAGTGCTTCCAGCAGTTCCAGATTGCGTTTCGCATTCGTACACAGCACGGCGAGGTCCGGCACAAAAGGCAGCCTCTGCACATCTGGCCATGCCAGCACCCCCTGAACGGCCTTATAAGCCGGCGTGACGGGCATGACGGGGCCATTAAATCCTCCCGCGAGCAGGTTGCGCATCATCAGATAGCCTGCCCGATCCGGTTTCATGGATGCGCCAATAACGGCAATGGATTTAGGACGTAATAGCGCTTCTAACCCTCGCTGGCTCATGCAAGTCTCCCGTGATTGCAAGCGACCTGATGATTTTAAACGCTTTCTGACTCTGTTGCTGTGATGCTGCCCTTATGAATGGTTTTTCCCGCCAGATAGCGTTCCCGGAAGCAAGAGAAATGGTTGCTCAGGGCGCCGGCTGCTGCGGTATCCCCGGCTAAATCCAGCAGCGCGATGGCCACCTCGGCGGTGCAATATTGTCCGTCAGCATGCGCTTCACGCAGGCGATAAGCCGAGACGCGGGAAAGATCGACAGAAATGACCGGCAGCGCGTCAAGGTAAGGGCTTTTGCGAAACATTTTCCGCGCTTCGGTCCATGTGCCGTCCAGCATAATAAACAGCGGTGGCTTACCGGACGGTGGCGCCGAAAGCACCTGACGATTATCGCCTGCGTAAGAGGCCGGGAAAACGACCATCGGCTGATAGTCCGGGTTTGTCACCAGATCGAGCAGGGCCTGCGGCGGCTCGGTGCGGGACCATTGAAACGCGGCAGTATCCGGCAGAATATCGGCAATCAGCCGCCCTGTATTACTGGGTTTCATCGGCTCGGTATCAAACATGACCAGACAAAAACGGCTTTTAGCCGTACTGGGTGCCAGCGTTTCGCACAGGCAAACTTTAAGCGGAAGCAGGCAGCGCTGGCAGCGACGAATGCGATTGCCACGGGCAAGAAAAGGACGAGTGGCGCGCGCAAGGCGTTCGGCGCGTAACTGGAGGACAGCGTTATCGGTCATGGGCGAAGTGAAGGAAAAACGCCATTTTCGCAGAGGCGGGAGCGGGGCACAAGATGTGCCCCGTGAAAGTTACAGTGATTCGTTTAACCAGCTGTCAAACGGCGCTTTCGGTACTGCGCCATTGAGCATGTCGACGACTTCACCGTTTTTAAAGATCATAATGGTCGGGATGCTGCGAATGCGGAAACGTGCGCTAAGCTCGCGTTCCGCCTCGGTATTCACCTTAACAAAACGCATCTTACCGCTGCGCTCTTCGGCCACGTCTTCAAAGATTGGCGCGAAGCTTCGGCATGGACCGCACCACGGTGCCCAGAAATCGACCACCACCGGGAGATCGTCCTTGAGGAGTTTGTCCAGCGTAGCACCCGTCGCGTTAATGACATCGCCATCAAACAGTTCGTGGCCACAACGTCCGCATTTCGCACCATCGTCAATCCGATCGTCCGGAATGCGATTAAGAGCCTGACAGTTGGCACATACGGTATTCATAACTAACCTCTGATAGAGCCGTGGGACAGCGGCAGAACGCCGATAATGTTTCTAATATGTTACATATTATCAATGAGCCTGTTTGAAACAACAATGCGTTTTATTCAATGAGAACAATAGTCACAGGCTTTTGTACGAAATTATGGCTATGCGCTGGCACATCGGGTAATCTGCGCGCTTCGCGCAGCGCTGGTGGAGAAAAGCATGAACGACGAAATGAAAAACAAAAGCGGCAAGGTCAAAGTGATGTATGTCCGCAGTGATGATGACTCTGATAAACGCACCCAAAATCCGCGTACCGGAAAAGGTGGCGGGCGTCCGGCGTCTTCTCGTGCAGACGGTGGCCGTCGCCCCGCCCGCGATGACAGAAACACCCGCGGTGATGACCGCAAACGTGACGATCGCAAACGCGATGACCGTCCGCGTTCCGACCGCCCACGTAGTGACCGTCCACGCGACGATCGTCCGCGTGATGACTTCTCGCGTGACAACGCCTCCCCGTGGCGCACCGTTTCTCGCGCCCCGGGCGATGAGACGCCAGAGAAAGCCGATCACGGCGGTATCAGCGGTAAAAGCTTTATCGACCCGGAAGTGCTGCGCCGTCAGCGCGCGGAAGAGACCCGCGTGTATGGCGAGAACGCCTGCCAGGCGCTGTTCCAGAGCCGTCCTGAGTGTATCGTCCGCGCCTGGTTTATCCAGAGCGTGACCCCGCGCTTTAAAGAAGCACTGCGCTGGATGGCCGCGAACCGTAAAGCCTACCACGTGGTGGATGATGCCGAGCTGACCAAAGCGTCCGGTACCGAGCACCACGGCGGCGTCTGCTTCCTGATCAAAAAACGTAACGGCACCACCGTGCAGCAGTGGGTCAGCCAGGCGGATGCCGATGACTGCGTGCTGGCCCTGGAAGATGTAGGCAACCCGCACAACCTGGGCGCGATGATGCGCAGCTGCGCACACTTTGGCGTGAAGGGTGTGCTGTTACAGGATGCCGCACTGCTGGAATCCGGTGCCGCGATCCGCACTGCAGAAGGCGGAGCGGAGCATGTGCAGCCGATCACCGGCGACAGCGTGCTGGACGCCCTTGAGCAGTTCCGTAAAGCGGGTTATTCCATCGTGACCACGTCGAGCCATGCTGGTACGCCGCTGTTTAAAGCGACGCTGCCGCGTAAAATGGTGCTGGTATTAGGTCAGGAACGTGACGGTCTGTCTGACGCGGCGCTTTCCAGCGCTGATCTGAGCGTCTCTATCGACGGGACAGGTAATGTAGAAAGTCTGAACGTGTCCGTTGCGACCGGCGTACTGCTGGCGGAATGGTGGCGTCAGAATAAGGCATAAGCCTCTCAATGTGCCGGGTCTGGCCCGGCACATTCAAATCCTACTCGCTCTCTGCCGGTAACACTGGCATCCAGTCAATAGGCGTTTCGCCACGTTTTTCCAGCCATTCATTCGCCAGAACAAAGTGATTACTGCCGAAGAAACCGCGATGTGCCGACAGCGGAGACGGGTGCGGCGCTTTTAAAACGTGATGGCGCTGACGGTCGATAATCGCCCCTTTCTTCTGCGCGTGAGAACCCCACAGTAAAAACACCACGCCTTCACGATGTTCGTTGATCAGGCTAATAACCTTATCGGTAAAGGTTTCCCAGCCCAGGCTGGCGTGAGAATGTGCCTGACCCGCCCGTACAGTGAGTACCGTATTCAATAGCAGTACCCCCTGATGCGCCCAGCTTTCCAGGTAACCGTGGGTGGGGCGGGTAAAGCCAGGAACGGTTCCCTCAAGCTCTTTATACATATTGAGCAGAGAAGGGGGGATAGCCACGCCCGGACGAACGGAGAACGCCAGCCCGTGTGCCTGACCCGGGCCGTGATACGGATCCTGGCCAAGAATGACCACCTTCACATCGCTCAGCTCAGTGTAACGAAAGGCGTTGAACACATCTTTCTGCGGCGGATAGATCGTCTGCCCGGACTGACGTTCAGCTGCAACGGTGCTGAGTGTATTGATAAAATAGGGTTGTTGTTTTTCTTCTGCCAGCACATCGTGCCATGTCAACGGTGTGGTCATCTCGCTCTCCTGCGAATCTCATTCTGTGTCTAGCTTACCTGTTAAAAGCCAGTGAGCAAAATGACGCGCTGAAATGCACGCTAAGTAGCTAAATTTATTTTGAAAAGATACACAACCAGTTGAATTGGTAAGGTGCTGAAATTGATCTAAAACAATAAATTCAAACCACACTCTTTATGTGGTTGGTGTTTTTGTTGATTTAAATCAATAAATCACCGGGGTGCGAGTGATATATATACACACAAGAAACAATGGTTTTACCAATTGGCCGTGTGAGGCCGACACCAGTTAATGTAGCCTAAGGGAGGCAACACATGATTACAGGTATCCAGATTACTAAAGCTGCAAATGACGATCTGCTCAATTCTTTCTGGCTGCTGGACAGCGAGAAAAACGAAGCACGCTGCGTGGTTGCAAAAGCCGGTTTTACTGAAGATGAGATCGTGCCAGTGAGCAAACTGGGCGAAATCGAATATCGTGAAATCCCAATGGAAGTGAAACCGGAAGTGCGCGTGGAAGGCGGTCAGCATCTGAACGTTAACGTTCTGCGTCGTGAAACGCTGATGGATGCCGTTGAGCACCCTGAAAAGTACCCACAGCTGACTATTCGCGTGTCTGGCTATGCGGTTCGTTTTAACTCACTGACCCCAGAGCAGCAGCGCGACGTTATCGCGCGTACCTTTACTGAAAGCCTGTAAGGTTCCAGTTTCGGGGGGGAATAAAAAAGCCGGGGAAATCCCCGGCTTTTTCTTACTCTTCAGTTTTCGTATCCTGCGCGGCAGCGCTTGGCTTACGACGCTTACCAATGTTTTTGGTATCGCGGTGGCGTTGCTTAACGCGCGGCTTCTCTTTTTCTTTCTCTTTTCTCTCAGCGCGTTTTGCGAGTGCTTTCTTGGACGGTTTGCCCGTCATTTTTTCACTCGGCGCGCGGGTAGTTGGGCGCAGGCCGTCAATGACGCGAGATTTCAGCGGCTCATCAACATAGCGACCAATTTTTTGCAGCAGCAGGTGATCGTGCGCTTCAACCAGTGAAATCGCAGTACCTTTACGTCCGGCGCGACCGGTACGGCCAATGCGGTGCAGATAGGTATCACCACTGCGCGGCATATCGAAGTTGATCACGTGGCTCACGTCCGGAATGTCGATCCCTCGCGCGGCAACGTCTGTCGCCACCAGCACGTTCACGCGGCCATCGGTCAGGCGTTTGATGCCTTCGGTACGCTTAACCTGCGCCATCTCACCTTCGAGGTAGCAGTTATTAATGCCCGCATTACGCAGCATTTCTGCCAGCTCGTGCACGCGCTCGCGTTTACGCACAAAGACGATGGTACGCAGAGCATCTTCCTGCTTCAGCAGGTGCTTCAGTAATTCGACCTTGTGCTCAAGGTTGTCCGCACGGTAATACCACTGGTGGATCTTCTTGCGCTCACGCGTAGAGGGCGTCGCAGAGACTTCAACCGGATCTTCCAGCAAACGCTCGGCGAAATCTTTAATCGCGTCCCCTTCAAGGGTGGCAGAGAACAGCATCGTCTGGTTACGCCAGCGCGTCTCGCCCGCAATATGTTCGATATCCTGTGCGAAGCCCATGTCCAGCATACGGTCGGCTTCATCCAGAATCAGCGTTTCTACCGCGCGGCAGTCGAAGTTCTCTTCTTTAATGTACTGCAGCAAACGGCCCGTCGTCGCAACAACGATATCCTGGTTTTCGCTGAACACTTCGGCGTGGTTCATATACGCCACGCCGCCGGTGATGGTGGCGATATCCAGATGGGTGTTAGCCGCTAGCTCACGCGCGTGATCGGCAACCTGCATGGCCAGCTCGCGCGTAGGCGTCAGGATCAAAATACGCGGTGGGCCTGATTTTTTTCGTGGAAAGTCGAGCAGGTGCTGCAACACAGGCAGCAAATAGGCTGCTGTCTTCCCCGTGCCGGTTGGCGCAGAACCGAGCACATCGCGGCCCTCAAGCGCAGGCGGAATGGCCGCTGCCTGAATGGCGGTCGGGCGTGTAAAGCCTTTGCTCTCAAGTGCATTGAGCAGGCTTTCATCGAGTTCAAGTTCGGAAAAAGTCGTTACAGTCATGTTCTACCTCTGTGTGGGGCGCTGATTATAGACGTTACGGCTGTAATCTTCATCTGTTTGTATGGATATCGCTTTGCGGTGCCTTCGCTTTCCCCTATGCTACTCCAGTTTCACTTAGAAGGTTGCCCTGACATGTCTCAACTCAAAGCGCAGTTGCGCCGCGATGGTTTTACGTTTAAACAGTTTTTTGTCGCCCACGATCGCTGTGCCATGAAAGTCGGCACCGACGGTATTTTACTGGGAGCATGGGCCCCTGTCGCAGGTGTTAAACGTATTCTTGATATCGGTACCGGCAGCGGGCTGGTGGCGTTGATGCTGGCCCAGCGTACGGAAGAGCATGTCACGATTGATGCCGTTGAGCTCGATGCGCAGGCTGCAGGGCAGGCGAGTGAAAATGCGGCCGAATCCCCCTGGGCAGCCCGGATTCGCGTTCAATGTGCGGATGTGCTGGTCTGGGCGCCTGAACAAACTGCGCGTTACGATCTTATCGTCAGCAACCCTCCTTACTACGCGCCCGGTGTCGAGTGTGGTACTCCTGAACGTGAACAGGCGCGTTATACCGGTTCACTCGATCATAAAGCACTGCTTACCAGCGCGGCTAAACTCATCTCTGAAGAGGGCTTTTTTTGCGTAGTGTTGCCAGAAAGCACGGGTAATACATTTATTGGTCTGGCGCAGGAGATTGGCTGGACATTACGTTTGCGAACTGACATTTCTGATACGGAAGGACGACTGCCGCACCGCGTGCTGCTGGCGCTCTCGCCAAAAGAAGGTGAATGCTTTAATGACCGTATGGTGATTCGAGGGCCAGACCAGCGTTATTCCGAAGATTACACTGCTCTGACCCAGGCATTTTATCTGTTTATGTGAACCTGCGGAGCCAGTATCGACGGGCCGGATTCAGCAAGCTGATCCGGGTAGTCCAGGGTGTAGTGCAAGCCGCGGCTCTCTTTACGCATCATGGCACAGCGAACAATCAGCTCGGCAACCTGCACCAGATTGCGCAGCTCCAGCAGATTATTGGATACGCGGAAATTGGCATAATATTCATCAATTTCCTGCTGCAGCATAGTAATGCGGCGCAACGCACGTTCCAGACGTTTTGTGGTGCGCACAATCCCTACGTAGTCCCACATAAACAGCCGTAGTTCATGCCAGTTGTGCTGGATCACGACCAGCTCGTCCGGGTTATCCACGCGGCTTTCATCCCAGGCAGGTAAGTGCTCAGTCTCGCAGGCGTAAGGCATGCGTTTCGTGATGTCTTCGGCCGCTGACCAGCCGTACACCAGACACTCAAGCAGCGAGTTCGACGCCATACGGTTCGCGCCGTGAAGGCCGGTATAACTCACCTCGCCGATAGCATACAGACCTTCTACGTCGGTGCGCCCGTGATCGTCAACCATCACGCCCCCGCAGGTATAGTGGGCCGCAGGCACAATGGGCACCGGATCGCGGGTCAAATCAATCCCCAGGTTCAGCAGCTTTTCGTAAATCATCGGGAAATGCTGGCGAATGAATGCGGCTGGCTTATGGCTGATATCGAGATACATGCAGTCCACGCCCAGACGTTTCATTTCATGGTCGATGGCGCGGGCAACGATATCGCGAGGGGCGAGCTCGCCACGCGCGTCAAAGTCCGGCATAAAGCGGGTACCGTCAGGGCGTTTCAGATAAGCGCCTTCACCGCGCAGGGCTTCCGTCAGCAGGAAGTTGCGCGCCTGAGGGTGGAACAGGGCGGTGGGGTGAAACTGATTAAATTCGAGATTCGCCACGCGGCAGCCTGCGCGCCAGGCCATGGCGATACCGTCTCCGGAAGCGATGTCCGGGTTAGTGGTGTACTGATACACCTTTGAGGCGCCGCCCGTCGCCAGTACAACGGCCTTCGCCTGACAGGTTTCAACCTTCTCTTTATTACGGTTCCAGACCCATGCACCCACCACGCGACGCGGACCAGGCAGGCCAATCTTGTCGGAAATAATCAGGTCAACGGCATTACTGCGCTCAAGAACCCGAATATTAGGATGGTTAAGCGCTTTACCCACCAGCGTGGTCTCCACCTCTTTACCGGTGGCATCCGCTGCGTGCAGGATGCGGCGGTGGCTATGGCCGCCTTCGCGCGTGAGGTGGTAGCTCTCTTCACCGTTAGGCTGAATCTGGGTATCAAATAACACGCCCTGATCGATGAGCCACTGAACGCAATGGCGGGCATTGCTGGCAACGAACTCTGCGGCGTGCGCATCCACGATCCCGGCGCCGGCAATCAACGTATCTTCTACGTGCGACGCTATGCTGTCGGTCTCGTCAAACACGGCGGCAATGCCGCCCTGGGCATAAAATGTGGAACCTTCACTAATCGGTCCTTTGCTCAGAACGATAACGTTTTGATGCTCGGCCAGGCGCAGCGCCAGAGAGAGACCGGCAGCGCCGCTACCGATGATCAGGACATCACAATGGAGTTCAGATGTTGTGTTCATGATTGTTGTTTAATTTACTAAACAGTGTTGGGTCAGAATAGCACCTGAGTGCGATTTATCGCACGTTTTTTTTAAAGGTTGTTGCAATGGCTAAACTCGTAAGACGGAGTAAATAGCGGGTAAAGGAATGAAATTATTTTGCGAAGCAGATCGTTAGCGTCAGATTTTGTGGTGAAATAAAGACTGGGTTGCGTTACTCTTCTCGCGGGAAAAAAGATGTTTCTAGTCAGAAAGTGGTGCGTATCGTGAACAGACTTATAATGAGAGAAAATGAACAGTCTGCGGCGCGATGAACAAAAACAAAGGCGTTACGGAACTTATTGACGATCGGACACTCTAACTCGGTGCTTGCTCAAAGTGCGGTGTTTTTAGAGTGGCGTTTCGATAACGCGTGGAATTTAGGTTTGGGGAGACATTACCTCGGATGAGCGAGCAGTTAACGGACCAGGTCCTGGTTGAACGGGTCCAGAAGGGAGATCAGAAAGCCTTTAACTTACTGGTGGTGCGCTACCAGCATAAGGTGGCGAGTCTGGTTTCCCGCTATGTACCGTCAGGTGATGTGCCTGATGTGGTGCAAGAGTCTTTTATTAAGGCCTATCGCGCGCTGGATTCTTTCCGGGGAGATAGTGCTTTTTATACCTGGCTGTACCGTATTGCTGTTAATACGGCAAAGAATTATCTGGTTGCTCAGGGGCGTCGTCCGCCGTCCAGTGATGTAGACGCTATCGACGCCGAAAACTTCGAAAGTGGCGGTGCGCTGAAAGAAATTTCGAACCCTGAGAACTTAATGTTGTCAGAAGAACTGAGACAAATTGTTTTTCGCACGATCGAGTCGCTCCCGGAAGATTTACGCATGGCAATTACGTTACGGGAGCTTGATGGTCTGAGCTATGAAGAGATAGCCGCTATCATGGATTGTCCGGTCGGCACGGTGCGTTCACGAATCTTCCGTGCGCGAGAAGCTATTGATAATAAAGTTCAACCGCTTATCAGGCGTTGACGATAGCGGGATACTGGAAAAGGTATTAGGCATGCAGAAAGAAAAACTTTCCGCTTTAATGGATGGTGAGACGCTGGATAGTGAGCTGCTCAACGAGCTGTCTCATTCTCCCGAAATGCAAGAGACCTGGGAGAGTTACCATCTCATCCGTGACACGCTGCGCGGCGATACCGGCGAGGTTCTCCATTTCGATATCTCTGCCCGCGTGATGGCGGCCATTGAGAATGAGCCTGTTCATCAGACCACTCCGCTGATTCCTGAAGCTCAACCTGCACCTCACCAGTGGCAGAAAATGCCGTTCTGGCAAAAGGTGCGTCCGTGGGCCAGCCAGCTCACCCAAATGGGGGTTGCTGCATGCGTATCGCTTGCAGTTATCGTTGGCGTCCAGCACTATAATACTCAGTCTGAAACTAATCAGCAGCCAGAAGCGCCAGTGTTTAACACACTGCCGATGATGGGCAAAGCGAGCCCGGTTAGCCTGGGCGTACCGGCTGATGCTTCCGCCAGCGGCGGTCAGCAACAGCAGGTGCAGGAGCAGCGCCGTCGCATTAATGCGATGTTGCAGGATTACGAGTTGCAGCGTCGTCTGCACTCTGAACAGCTTCAGTTTGAGCAGGCCCAAACCCAGCAAGCTGCTGTGCAGGTGCCCGGAAACCAAACTTTAGGAACGCAATCGCAGTAATGAAGCAACTTTGGTTCGCCATGTCTCTGATGGCGGGTAGCCTGTTCTTCTCTGCCAACGCCTCGGCTGATGTTTCATCCGGGGCGTTGTTGCAGCAAATGAATCTGGCCAGCCAGTCACTCAATTACGAGTTGGCATTTATCAGCATCAATAAGCAGGGCGTCGAGTCGTTACGCTATCGTCATGCCCGTCTTGATAATCAGCCACTCGCCCAGCTTTTACAGATGGATGGTCCGCGTCGGGAAGTTGTCCAGCGAGGCAACGAAATCAGCTATTTCGAGCCCGGCCTGGAGCCTTTCACGCTCAATGGCGACTATATCGTTGATTCTCTGCCGTCACTCATCTATACCGACTTCAAGCGGCTGGCCCCTTACTACGATTTTATTTCGGTAGGGCGTACGCGCATCGCAGACAGACTGTGTGAAGTGATCCGCGTGGTTGCTCGCGATGGCACGCGCTACAGCTATATCGTCTGGATTGATGCGGAAACCAAGCTGCCGATGCGTGTGGACCTGCTTGACCGCGACGGTGAAACGCTTGAACAGTTCCGCGTGATCTCCTTCAGCGTGAACAATCAGGTTGGCAACAGCATGCAGAATCTGGCCAAAGCCAGCCTGCCGCCGCTGCTTTCTGTTCCGGCAGGGGATTCCGTTAACTTCAACTGGGTTCCTTCCTGGATCCCGCAAGGCTTTAGCGAAGTGTCCAGCAGCCGTCGTCAGTTGCCAACTATTGACACGCCCGTTGAGTCGCGCCTCTATTCCGACGGTTTGTTCAGTTTCTCGGTGAACATCAACCGAGCAACGGCAAACAGCTCTGAGCAAATGCTACGTACCGGACGTCGCACGGTGAGCACCACGGTACGTGATAACGCAGAGATCACGATTGTGGGTGAATTACCTCCGCAGACGGCGAAGCGCATTTCAGACAGCATTAAATTCAGGGCCGCGCAATGATTAAAGAGTGGGCAACCGTCGTCTCGTGGCAAAATGGCGTTGCGCGAGTCAGTTGCGATGTCAAAGCCTCATGCAATAGCTGCGCATCCCGTGCCGGGTGCGGCAGCCGCGTGCTGAACAAGCTTGGGCCGCAAACGTCGCATACTATCTCTGTGCCAAGTGAACAGCCGCTGGTGGCGGGGCAGAAGGTTGAACTGGGGATTGCGGAAGGCAGTCTGCTCGGTTCCGCTATGCTGGTCTATCTCTCTCCGTTGGTCGGGTTATTTATCATGGGCGGCCTTTTCCAGACGCTGTTTGGTACTGATGTGGCCGCCATGTGCGGTGCCGCGTTGGGGGGCATCGGGGGATTCTGGCTTGCTAAAGGTCTCTCACCGAAGCTTGCCGCGCGCGAAGAGTGGCAGCCTGTCATTCTCAGCGTTGGGTTGGCACCAGACCAGCTTCGTGTCGAGACGCTCTCTTCTGAGGCCCGATGATCCATCGGGCTTTATCAATTTTTACGCCCTAATACAGAAAACGCCCTTTCTTCACGCTATACCTGTCTCTAAGTGCATTTCCAGGTAGCGAGGATGTAGTGTAGAATGCTGCGTTTTCGCACTGAAAAACGTCAGGCTAAGAACAGCGGCCTCCAGGAATTCGTAAGGCATAATTATTTAACTATATGAAGAACATACGTAACTTTTCGATCATTGCTCACATTGACCACGGTAAGTCGACGCTGTCTGACCGTATTATCCAGATTTGCGGTGGCCTGTCTGATCGTGAAATGGAAGCCCAGGTTCTGGACTCCATGGACCTGGAACGCGAACGCGGTATCACCATTAAGGCGCAAAGCGTTACGCTGGATTACAAAGCGGCTGATGGTGAAACCTATCAACTGAACTTTATCGACACCCCAGGCCACGTTGACTTCTCCTATGAAGTATCACGTTCGCTGGCGGCCTGTGAAGGTGCGCTGCTGGTCGTCGATGCCGGGCAGGGTGTTGAAGCCCAGACCCTGGCAAACTGCTATACCGCGATGGAAATGGATCTCGAGGTTGTGCCGGTTCTGAATAAAATCGACCTGCCAGCTGCCGACCCTGAACGCGTCGCGGAAGAGATTGAAGATATTGTCGGCATTGACGCGACGGATGCCGTGCGCTGCTCCGCGAAAACCGGTGTGGGCGTGACCGATGTGCTGGAACGCCTGGTGCGTGACATCCCGGCCCCGGAAGGTGACCCGGATGGCCCACTGCAGGCGCTGATCATCGACTCCTGGTTCGATAACTACCTTGGTGTTGTCTCTCTGGTGCGTATTAAAAACGGCACCATGCGTAAAGGCGACAAAATCAAGGTGATGAGTACCGGACAGGTCTACAACGCCGACCGTCTGGGTATCTTCACGCCAAAACAGGTTGACCGTACCGAGCTGAAATGCGGCGAAGTAGGCTGGCTGGTTTGTGCCATTAAAGACATCCTCGGCGCGCCAGTGGGCGATACCCTGACCGGTGCGCGTAACCCGGCAGATAAAGCGCTGCCAGGTTTTAAAAAGGTGAAACCGCAGGTTTACGCGGGTCTGTTCCCGGTCAGCTCAGATGACTATGAAAACTTCCGTGATGCGCTCGGTAAACTGAGCCTGAACGATGCTTCCCTGTTCTACGAGCCAGAAAGCTCAACGGCGCTGGGCTTCGGTTTCCGCTGTGGCTTCCTCGGCCTGCTGCACATGGAGATCATTCAGGAGCGTCTGGAACGTGAATACGATCTGGATCTGATCACCACCGCACCGACCGTTGTGTATGAGGTAGAAACCACCTCGAAAGAAGTGATCTACGTCGATAGCCCGTCCAAGCTGCCGCCGCTGAACAATATCCACGAACTGCGTGAGCCGATTGCAGAGTGTCACATGCTGCTGCCACAGGAGTTCCTGGGCAACGTCATTACGCTGTGTATTGAGAAGCGTGGCGTGCAGACCAACATGGTCTACCACGGTAACCAGGTGGCGCTGACCTATGAAATCCCGATGGCGGAAGTGGTACTCGACTTCTTCGATCGCCTGAAGTCTACCTCCCGTGGCTATGCGTCCCTGGATTACAACTTCAAGCGTTTCCAGGCCTCCAACATGGTGCGTGTGGACGTGCTGATCAACGGTGAGCGTGTGGATGCGTTGGCCCTGATCACCCACAACGACAATGCGCCGTACCGTGGTCGCGAGCTGGTTGAGAAAATGAAAGATCTGATCCCGCGTCAGCAGTTCGACATCGCGATTCAGGCGGCCATTGGTAACCACATTATCGCGCGTTCTACGGTGAAACAGCTGCGTAAAAACGTTCTGGCGAAGTGCTACGGCGGTGACGTCAGTCGTAAGAAAAAGCTGCTGCAGAAGCAGAAAGAAGGTAAGAAGCGTATGAAGCAGGTCGGTAACGTTGAGCTGCCACAGGAAGCATTCCTTGCCATTCTTCATGTTGGTAAAGACGGCAAATAACCTTTAAGGAGTTGGCATGGCGAACATGTTTGCCCTGATCCTGGTCATTGCTACCCTAGTGACAGGTCTGCTGTGGTGTCTGGATAAGTTTATCTTCGCCCCAAAACGCCGTGAGCGTCAGGCTGCCGCACAGGTAGCCACTGGCGACCAGCTGGATGCGAAAACCCTGAAAAAAGTCGGCCCGAAACCGGGCTGGCTGGAAACGGGCGCCTCGGTATTCCCGGTGCTGGCCATTGTGCTGGTGGTGCGATCGTTTATTTACGAGCCGTTCCAGATCCCATCCGGTTCAATGATGCCAACGCTGCTGATTGGTGATTTTATTCTGGTAGAGAAGTTTGCCTACGGCATTAAAGATCCTATCTACCAGAAAACGCTGATCGAAACCGGTCATCCGAAGCGTGGCGACATCGTGGTGTTCAAATACCCGGAAGATCCGCGTCTGGACTACATCAAGCGTGCGGTTGGCCTGCCGGGTGATAAAGTGACCTACGATCCGGTCGCCAAGGAAGTTACCGTTCAGCCTGGCTGTAGTTCTGGCACCGCGTGTGAAAACGCACTGCCCATCACCTACTCAAACGTTGAGCCGAGTGATTTTGTGCAGACCTTTGCCCGTCGTAACGGCGGTGAAGCGACCAGCGGGTTCTTCCAGGTGCCAAAAGGCGAAACCAAAGAGAACGGTATTCGTCTGGTCGAGCGCAAAGAGACGCTGGGTGATGTGACTCACCGTATCCTCACGGTGCCAATCGCGCAGGATCAGGTGGGTATGTATTATCAGCAGCCGGGTCAGCAGCTGGCGAGCTGGATTGTACCGCCGGGACATTACTTCATGATGGGGGATAACCGCGATAATTCTGCGGACAGCCGTTACTGGGGATTTGTGCCTGAGGCGAATTTGGTCGGTAAAGCCACCGCAATCTGGATGAGTTTTGAGAAACAGGAAGGCGAATGGCCGACCGGTGTACGCCTGAATCGCATTGGCGGAATCCATTAATTCTCAATAAATGAACGCGTAGCCGCTTTAATTAGCGGCTACGTGAATTATTTCCTCGATAAATCTCTTTGAACTAACGACATCCCCTGTCGTTGTGTATAGAATATTCCCCCGAAGTTTAAGGTTGGCCCTGCAAGGGTGCCACGGCACACGAAACCGCGTTGGTTTTCTCAGGTCGGTTTCGTGTGCTGCATTTTTGACGCATTCATTTATTGGTATCGCATGAACCCCATCGTAATTAATCGGCTTCAACGGAAGCTGGGCTACACTTTTCATCATCAGGAGTTGTTGCAACAGGCATTAACCCATCGCAGTGCCAGCAGCAAGCATAATGAGCGTCTTGAGTTTTTAGGCGACTCAATTTTAAGTTTCGTGATTGCGAATGCGCTTTATCATCGTTTCCCGCGTGTTGACGAGGGGGATATGAGCCGCATGCGTGCCACGCTGGTTCGGGGGAATACCCTTGCGGAAATCGCGCGCGAATTTGAACTGGGCGAATGTCTGCGTCTTGGGCCGGGTGAACTGAAAAGCGGCGGCTTCCGTCGTGAATCGATTCTTGCCGATACGGTCGAAGCATTAATTGGTGGTGTGTTCCTGGACAGCGATATCCAGACCGTAGAAAAGCTGATCCTCAACTGGTATCAGAGCCGTCTGGACGAAATCAGCCCGGGCGATAAACAAAAAGATCCGAAAACGCGTCTGCAGGAATATTTGCAGGGCCGTCATCTGCCGCTGCCATCTTATCTGGTGGTGCAGGTACGTGGTGAAGCGCACGATCAGGAATTTACCATCCATTGCCAGGTCAGTGGCCTGAGTGAACCGGTGGTGGGCACAG
The DNA here is from genome assembly GCF_056673325.1 of Enterobacter cloacae complex sp. HYC080_NIDB. Taxonomy (NCBI): domain Bacteria; kingdom Pseudomonadati; phylum Pseudomonadota; class Gammaproteobacteria; order Enterobacterales; family Enterobacteriaceae; genus Enterobacter; species Enterobacter cloacae complex sp. HYC080_NIDB. The sequence goes on from NZ_CP114212.1 coordinate 1,162,461, forward strand.
GTTCAAGCCGTCGTAAGGCTGAACAGGCTGCCGCCGAACAGGCGTTAAAAATGCTGGAGCTGGAATGAGCGAAGAAAAAACGTATTGCGGATTTATTGCCATCGTCGGACGTCCGAACGTCGGCAAATCCACCCTGCTGAATAATCTGCTTGGGCAGAAGATTTCTATTACCTCGCGTAAGGCGCAGACCACGCGTCACCGCATTGTCGGCATCCATACTGAAGGCGCGTATCAGGCGATCTACGTCGATACTCCGGGCCTGCACATGGAAGAGAAGCGTGCCATTAACCGTCTGATGAACAAAGCGGCGAGCAGCTCGATTGGTGATGTAGAACTGGTCATTTTCGTTGTGGAAGGCACCCGCTGGACACCGGACGACGAAATGGTGCTGAACAAGCTACGTGACGGCAAAACGCCGGTCATCCTCGCGGTCAATAAAGTTGACAACGTGCAGGAAAAGGCTGACCTGCTGCCGCATCTTCAGTGGCTGGGCAGCCAGATGAACTTCCTCGATATCGTTCCGCTGTCTGCAGAGACTGGCCTGAACGTCGATACCATCGCGGGCATCGTGCGTAAGCATCTTCCGGAAGCGATTCATCACTTCCCGGAAGACTACATCACCGATCGTTCTCAGCGCTTTATGGCGTCTGAAATCATCCGTGAAAAGCTGATGCGTTTCCTGGGCGCGGAACTGCCGTACTCTGTGACGGTGGAGATCGAGCGTTTCCAGACCAACGAGCGCGGCGGCTACGACATTAACGGCCTGATCCTCGTTGAGCGTGAGGGGCAGAAGAAGATGGTGATCGGCAACAAAGGTGCCAAGATCAAAACCATCGGTATTGAAGCCCGTAAAGACATGATGGAGATGTTTGAAGCGCCGGTTCACCTGGAGCTGTGGGTGAAAGTGAAATCTGGCTGGGCCGATGATGAGCGTGCTCTGCGCAGCCTCGGTTACGGCGAAGACCAGTAACCTAAGACGACGAGTATGATGGAAGGATGGCAGCGCGCCTTCGTCCTGCATAGTCGTCCCTGGAGCGAAACCAGCCTGATGCTGGACGTCTTCACGGAAGAGTCCGGTCGCGTGCGCCTTGTTGCGAAAGGCGCACGTTCCAAACGTTCTAATCTGAAAGGTGCCCTACAGCCTTTCACGCCGCTGCTGGTCCGCTTTGGTGGGCGAGGGGAAGTGAAAACCCTGCGCAGCGCTGAAGCCGTCTCCCTGGCGCTTCCTCTTTCTGGTATCACCCTGTACAGCGGTCTGTATGTCAATGAACTCATCTCGCGGGTTCTTGAACATGAGACTCGCTTCTCTGAACTTTTCTTTGATTATCTGCACTGTATCCAGGCCCTCGCAGGGGCAACCGGCACGCCTGAACCTGCCTTGCGACGTTTTGAACTGGCGCTGCTGGGGCATCTGGGATACGGCGTCGATTTTCTGCATTGTGCGGGAAGCGGAGACGAAGTCGAAGACGCGATGACCTACCGCTATCGGGAAGAAAAAGGGTTTATCGCCAGTATCGTGATTGATAACAGTACCTTTACCGGGCGCCAGCTTCGGGCGCTTTATGCGCGCGAGTTTCCCGATCAGGACACCCTGCGCGCAGCAAAACGCTTTACCCGGATCGCCCTCAAGCCGTATCTTGGCGGCAAGCCCTTAAAGAGCCGCGAATTATTCAGGCAGTTTATGCCGAAACGTTAACGTTGCCCTCTCCCGGAGAAGGAAGGGAAATGAACCAAAATACCGAGGATTGTCATGGCTGAATTACTGTTAGGCGTCAATATTGATCACATTGCCACGCTGCGTAACGCACGCGGCACGGCTTATCCCGATCCGGTTCAGGCGGCATTTATCGCCGAACAGGCTGGCGCCGACGGCATTACCGTTCACCTGCGTGAAGACCGCCGCCACATCACCGACCGCGACGTGCGTATTCTGCGTCAGACGCTGGATACGCGCATGAATCTGGAGATGGCGGTCACGGAAGAGATGCTGGCCATTGCCTGCGAGACTCAACCCCATTTCTGCTGCCTGGTGCCGGAAAAGCGTCAGGAAGTGACCACCGAAGGCGGTCTGGATGTGGCTGGGCAGATCGATAAAATGCGCGATGCCTGCAAACGTCTGGCGGATGCCGGTATCCTGGTTTCCCTGTTTATCGATGCCGACTTCGCGCAGATCAAAGCCGCAGCGGACGTTGGCGCGCCGTATATCGAAATTCACACTGGCTGCTATGCCGATGCCAAAAACGATGCTGAGCAAGCCAAAGAGCTGGAGCGTATTGCCAAAGCGGCCACCTACGCGGCGAGCCTGGGGCTGAAGGTTAACGCCGGACACGGCCTGACCTACCATAACGTTAAGGCTATCGCTGCCCTGCCGGAGATGCATGAGCTGAATATCGGTCATGCGATTATTGGTCGTGCGGTGATGAGCGGCCTGAAAGAGGCGGTCTCAGAAATGAAACGCCTGATGCTGGAAGCGCGTCAGTAATGGCCATTCTGGGCTTAGGCACTGATATCGTTGAGATAGCCCGCATAGAAGCGGTGATCGCCCGTAGCGGCGAGCGCCTGGCAAGACGCGTGCTCAGCGATAACGAATGGGCCATCTGGGAAGCGCATCAGCAGCCGGTGCGCTTTCTGGCAAAACGTTTTGCGGTAAAAGAGGCGGCAGCCAAAGCGTTCGGTACGGGCATTCGTAACGGCCTGGCGTTTAATCAGTTTGAAGTATTTAACGACGAACTGGGCAAGCCGCGCCTGCGGTTATGGGGCGAGGCGCAAAAGCTTGCGGAGAAACTGGGCGTGAATCACATGCATGTGACGCTCGCGGACGAACGTCACTACGCCTGCGCAACGGTGATTATTGAAAGCTAGAGTTTGTCCGCGTGGTGCAGCAGGACAAACTTATCCCACAGCTGCTCTTCACTCTCAACGTGTGCCGGATCCTTCAGGATGGTATTCGGGATCGGGCACACTTTCTGACAGGTCGGCGTTTCATAGTGGCCGACGCATTCGGTGCAGCGGTCGCTGTTAATCTCATAAATGCTGTCGCCCATCGAAATCGCCTGGTTCGGGCATTCCGGTTCGCACATATCGCAATTGATGCATTTTTTGGTAATTAACAGCGCCATCAGGAAATTCTCAGAAACATCACAAACAGGGCGGGCATTATACGCTCATTCCTTACTCAGACCAGTTTTTTTACCAGCTCTTCACTATGGCGAATGCGCTCTGGCACCCGCTCTAAATCCTGCTGCACCAGCGCCATAAACAGCAGGTCCGTCAGCATCATTTGCGCACTGGTTGACGAGATCGCCGCGCTGCGCGTGGCCTGCTCTTCGGCAATGGTATACAGACAGCGCGTGGCCCGCTGTTGCAGGGCATTCGGGGTGAACCCGGTGATGGCGAGGATTTTGCCGCCGACGCGCAGCACTTCGTCCGTTGCCATGTTAATCTCGCGGCGCTCACCGGAATAGGAGATGGCCAGCAGCAGATCTTCAGGATCCATCGCCTGCACGGTCGCCAGCAGGGCGTGCATATCCTGCTCGACAATCGCGTTAAAACCGATTTTGGTCAGCTTCCAGCCAAAATTACGCGCCACCAGGCCGGATGCGCCAATACCGGTTAAAATAATACGCCGCGCCGCTCGCAGCATCGCCACGCTTTCCAGTAACTTCTCTTCGGTATTCACGTCGAGGGTGGCATGCATGGCCGCGACGTTCTCTTTAATCAGCTTTTCCCCGACCACACGCATTGGATCATCCCCGCGGATCTGGTTATGCACCGGCATAGATTGCGGATTGGGATTACTCACCAGCGCTTCGCTAATTGCCAGCTTAAGGGCAGGGAAGCCTTTAAAACCGATCTTCTGGGCAAATTTCACAACGCTTGACTGACTTACCCCGGCTTCGCTTGCCAGCTGTTGCGAGCTGAGATGACGGGCGCGGTCAGGCTGAGAAAGCAGAAAGTCCGCCAGTTTTTTGTCGCTTTGAGCAAAGCCGGCGTAGCGCTGGCGAATGCGAATTAAACAGTTCATAAGTACTCCCGGCGGAAATGTGATTGTCTACGCAAATACGAATTTTGCTCGCCTGAATGAATTTTATATTCCATTATAGTGTGATTATTATGAATTAAAAATTCTTGAGGTACAAAAAATGAATCTTGGCTCACTTGTTTCTGAAACGCGTAACCCGCAAACCATGGATCTGGATGCGCTCTCTACTCTGGAGCTGGTTAACCGCTTTAATCAACAGGATACGCTGGTCGCGCAGGCAGTGAAAGAGACATTACCTGAGGTAGCGAAAGCGGTCGATGCGGCGGCGGAAGCCCTCAAAGCGGGTGGCCGCATTATCTATATGGGCGCCGGTACCAGCGGCCGTCTCGGCGTGCTGGACGCCTCCGAATGTCCGCCAACGTTTGGCGTGCCGCATGGGCTGGTGGTCGGGTTGATTGCGGGGGGGCCTGGTGCACTGCTGAAAGCCGTTGAAGGGGCGGAAGATAACAAACAGCTGGGTGAGGATGACCTGAAGGCACTTACTCTGACGGCGAAGGATCTGGTCGTCGGGCTGGCGGCATCCGGGCGCACGCCGTACGTCATTGGCGGTCTGGAATACGCCAACCAGACCGGCTGCACGACGGTCGCCATCTCCTGTAACCCCGGCTCTCCAATCGCTCAGGTGGCCGCCATCGCCATCTCCCCGGTTGTCGGGCCAGAAGCGCTCACCGGCTCCACGCGCCTGAAATCCGGTACCGCGCAAAAGCTGGTGCTCAATATGATCTCCACCGGTGCGATGGTGAAGTTCGGCAAGGTGTATCAGAACCTGATGGTGGATATGCAGGCCACTAACGTCAAGCTGGTGGACAGAGCCTGCCGTATGGTGATGGAGGCGACAGGCGCAGGCCGTGAAGAGGCAGAAGCGGTCCTCCAACAGACCGATCACGATGTTAAACCCGCCATATTGATGATCTTAAGTGGGCTGGATGCGGCGGCCGCGCGAGCCAGACTCGATGCGCATAATGGCTTCTTACGGGCGGCATTAGAAAACTAACAGAGGCGTGTATGGACAAAACAGCAGCGCTCGCCAGCGATATCCTGCGAGGGATCGGCGGAGAAGAGAATATTCAGCGTCTGGAAAACTGCATGACGCGCGTGCGCGTCGAGGTGCATAACGACGACAAGCTGGATGTGCCGGGCCTGAAGAAGCTTTCCGGTGTCAGCGGTTACGTGAAGCAGGGGCAGCAACACCAGCTGATCGTCGGGCCGGGGAAAGCGGCGCAGGTGGTTGATGCCATGCGCGCGCTGATGGGCGGCGGCGCGAGTGTGACGCTCGACGATGCTGCGCGCACCAAAGCGCAGGCGAAGGCGAAATACAAAGCCCCCATGAGCGACGCGCTACGACAGCTGGCAAATGTCTTTATCCCGCTGATCCCGGCGTTTATTGCTTCCGGCTTGATCACCGGGATTATCAATATTCTCAAGCGTCCGGATATCGTCGGGGACTTTGCCACCCAGTATCCGAACCTGTTGGGTATTCTGGGGATCTTCGGCAGCGCGGTGTTTGCCATTATGAACATTCTGGTCGGGGTGAATACCGCCAAAGTGTTTGGCGGTTCGCTGGCGATGGGGGGCGTGATGGCGGGCATTCTCTCCAGCCCGCAGCTGGCGCAAATTACGCTGTTTGGCGAGGCGCTCCAGCCTGGTCGCGGCGGGGTGATTGCCGTGCTGCTGGTGGTCATCCTGATGTGCTGGATTGAGAAAAGACTTCGCGCGGTATTGCCCGGCTCGATTGAACTCATCCTCAACCCCCTGCTGACCACGTTAATTACCGGTAGTGTGGCGATTGTGGTTCTTCAGCCATTAGGGGGATGGATCTCTGATGCCATCGCTCATGGCGCGTCTCTGGCCATTGACCGCGGCGGTTTGTTAGTGGGGGCGGTGCTGTCAGGCACCTTCCTGCCGCTGGTGCTGACCGGTCTGCATCAGGGACTGGTGCCGATCCACGTCGAACTGGTGCAGGCGCACGGTTACAACGCGCTGCTGCCTATACTCTCAATGGCGGGGGTGGGGCAGGTCGGTGCGGCGATTGCCGTACTGCTGAAAACCCGCAACGCACGCCTGAAAAAAGTGATTAAAGGCGCGCTTCCGGTTGGATTGCTCGGCATTGGCGAACCGCTGATTTTTGGCGTCACGTTGCCGCTGGGTAAACCGTTCCTGGCTGCCTGTCTGGGCGGCGCGGTCGGCGGGGCGCTCATTAGCTACTGGAAAGTTGCTACCGTCATTACGTTTGGTCTCTCCGGTTTGCCGCTGGCGTTAACTATCGTGACCGGAAAAGTGATGCTCTATCTGTTAGGCTATTCTGTAGCGGTGATCGCCGGGTTCCTGTTTACCTGGCTGTTAGGATTCAACGACCCAGAGGAGTAAGGTTTGGCAAATCACGAGCGTCGCGTTGTCTTTTTCGATCTGGATGGAACGCTGCATCAGCAGGATATGTTTGGTTCGTTTATGCGCTACCTGCTGCGGCGCCAGCCTCTGAATGCGCTGCTCGTCTTACCGCTGTTACCGGCGATCGGCATCGCGCTGCTGGTGAAAGGCCGGGCGGCGCGCTGGCCGATGAGCCTGCTGCTCTGGGGATGTACGTTTGGCCACAGCGAAGCGCGGCTCAAACAGCTCGAAAAGGAGTTTGCGCACTGGTTTCGCGGTCATGTCGCCGCGTTCCCGGTTGTACAGGCGCGCCTCACCAGTTACCTCGACGCCAACGATGCCGACATCTGGTTGATCACGGGCTCCCCGCAGACGCTGGTTGAACAGGTTTATTTTGATACGCCCTGGCTGCCGCGTGTGAATCTTATCGCCACACAAATTGCCCGTGGTTACGGCGGCTGGGTACTGAGTATGCGCTGCCTGGGGCATGAAAAAGTGGTGCAGCTGGAGAAACGCATCGGCACGCCGCTGCGTCTCTACAGCGGCTACAGCGACAGCAAACAGGACAACCCGCTGCTCTATTTTTGCCAGCATCGCTGGCGCGTCACGCCCGCAGGCGAACTTCAGCAACTCGAATAGTCTTATCTATAGCGGGTGTGTATAATGCCGCCCGCTTTTAGACTGGAGTATCAACCGTTGTGCAACCCTGAACGCGATCATGAATACTGGATGCGCCATGCGCTTACGCTTGCCCAGCGCGCCTGGGACGAGGGAGAAGTGCCCGTGGGTGCCGTGCTTGTCCACAATAACCAGGTGATAGGGGAAGGGTGGAACCGCCCGATTGGCCGTCACGATCCGACTGCGCACGCTGAAATCATGGCCCTTCGTCAGGGCGGAATGGTGCTGCAAAACTATCGTCTGCTTGATACCACGCTGTATGTCACGCTTGAGCCGTGCGTGATGTGTTCTGGGGCGATGGTGCACAGCCGGATTGGTACGCTGGTCTTTGGTGCGCGGGATGAAAAAACCGGTGCGGCCGGTTCTCTGCTGGACGTGCTGGGTCATCCAGGGATGAATCACCAGGTGAAAACTATCGGTGGGGTACTTGCACCAGCGTGTTCGGCGCTATTAAGCGATTTCTTTCGAATGCGCCGTCAGCAGAAAAAGCAACAAAAGGCAGAATTGAAGTTGTCGGACGATTAAGCTCGTCCGGCGCCACAACCGGATAACTCTCAGCCAGCTGTCTTGCCTCTGTCGCCTCTTTTTCTTTCTCGAGCAGATAGCCGACCAGGCTAATCTGATACTTACGGATATTTTCCACGTAGGCGTAGGCTTCATGTCCGCGCGCGTAGCCGTAAGTCAGCTTGTTATACCACGGCTTCTGGCTTAGCAGCGGCAGACGTTGCTTTACGTCTGACCAGCTGTCCGGGTTACCTTTCGTTTTCGCGGTCAGCGCCCGCGCGTCAAGCATATGCGCGTAGCCCATATTGTAGGCTGCCAGCGCAAACCAGATCCGTTCCTCTTCCGGCACCGTTTCCGGCACTTTGGCCATCATATCCTGCAGATAGCGAGCCCCGCCGCTGATGCTCTGTTCCGCATCGGTACGGTCATTCACGCCCAGGCTCAGCGCGGTATTTTTGGTTAACATCATTAAGCCACGCACGCCGGTCGGGGAGGTGGCCTGGGTGTCCCAGTGGGACTCCTGATACGAAATAGCCGCCAGCAGTTTCCAGTCAATCTCCTGGGCGTATTTTTCGAATAATGGCTGCAGGTCTGGCAGGACGCTATCTACCGCGCGCAGGAAGCTGCGGGTGTCAACATAGTCAAAATCATCACCGTGGCCGAGATATTTTTCCTCCAGGCGTGCCAGCGTGCCGTCTTCATTGATGGTGTTATAGAAATCGAGCATGGCCGCAGAAAGAGTCTGATCGTCATCGAGCTGGCTAAACCAGGTCACCGGCTGCTCGTCGGTAACGTCGAGCGCTACGGCAATTTCAGGATGCACGCGCTGGAACAGACTGATCGCAACCGAATCGGCAATGGTGTAGGGCAGTTTCTGATCTTTTACCTGCTCCAGCAGCTCCGTTGTGCCCAGTTTCGGATCAACCTTCCAGCTCAGGTCGGGGTATTTCTTCTCTTTCAGCTCACGCAGATCCTCAATCACCACATGGCCGGGCGCAATGGTCAGCTGTTGATCGTTAATGGAGGCCAGCGTGCGTGGCCGCAGACTCCCGACGCGATAGACCAGCTGTTGCGAAACGGAGTAATAGGTCGGGCCCGGTTGATAGTTTTTGCTACGCTCACTGTTATAGACCAGACCGGCTGCCAGTATGTCGGCATCGTTGTTATCAAGGTCGTCGAACAGCTGATTGATATTCTGGCGAACGGTAATTTTAAGCTTCACGCCAAGATAATCGGCGAACTGCTGCGCCAGTTCATAATCAAGGCCAATAATTTTGCCGTTAATGTCGCTGTAAATCAGCGGAGAGTTGAGCGTACTGACGCGCAGCTCCCCCCGCTCCTGAATGGCGGCGATACGGTTTTCGGCTTTACCGAACCAGGGGATGGAAGGCCAGAGGGCCACTGCCAGCAGCAACGTAACAATGCCGATGAGCAGATAATTAATCTTTAATTTTTTCAATTAGTTAATTCTCTGCGACGCCGGTTGCCTCAGTATGCTGTAGCCATGTTTGATAATCAGGTTTGCCATTGAATGAGCGGCATTTTGCGTAAACTTGCGCCACTTGGCAACCAATTAGAGAGACAGGTCACATCTATTGCTAAATGTCTCCGCCAATTTTATTTCCACGCAAACGGTTTCGTCGGCGCTCAGGATTCTCTATAATGACGCCCGTTTTCCCCCCTTGCGCACACTGAAAGCGCCCCGGCGCTTCGAAGACGAGAGACTTATGATGGAAATTCTGCGTGGTTCGCCTGCACTGTCTGCCTTCCGTATTAACAAACTGCTGGCACGTTTTCAGGCGGCCGACCTTCCGGTAAGCAATATTTACGCTGAGTATGTCCATTTTGCTGACCTGAATGCCCCCCTGAATGCAGAGGAGCGCGTACAGCTGGAACGCCTGCTCAAGTATGGCCCAAATCTGAGTAGCCATACGCCAACCGGCAAACTGATCCTTGCGACGCCGCGTCCGGGCACCATCTCCCCCTGGTCTTCTAAAGCCACCGACATTGCCCACAACTGCGGCCTGAGCCAGATTAACCGTCTGGAGCGCGGCGTGGCCTACTACGTTGACGCCTCGACCCTGAGCGACGCGCAGTGGCAGGCGGTTGCCGCCGAGCTGCATGACCGCATGATGGAAAGCGTGTTTGCTTCTCTTGATGACGCACAGAAGCTCTTCTCCCACCATCAGCCTGCGCCGGTACAAAGCGTAGACCTGCTGGGGCAGGGCCGTCAGGCGCTGATTGACGCTAACCTGCGTCTCGGCCTGGCGCTGGCAGAAGACGAAATCGACTACCTGCAGGATGCGTTTGTTAAGCTGAACCGCAACCCGAACGACATCGAGCTCTACATGTTCGCGCAGGCCAACTCCGAGCACTGCCGCCATAAAATTTTCAACGCCGACTGGATTATTGACGGCGAACAGCAGCCTAAATCGCTGTTCAAAATGATCAAAAACACCATGGAGCAAACCCCCGACCACGTGCTGTCTGCCTATAAAGACAATGCCGCGGTGATGGAAGGCTCCGAGGTTGGGCGCTATTTTGCCGACCACGCTACCGGTCGTTACGACTTCCATCAGGAGCCTGCGCATATCCTGATGAAAGTGGAAACCCACAACCACCCGACGGCAATTTCCCCGTGGCCGGGTGCGGCCACCGGTTCAGGCGGTGAAATCCGTGATGAAGGTGCAACGGGACGTGGTGCGAAACCAAAAGCGGGCCTGGTTGGTTTCTCCGTCTCCAACCTGCGCATCCCGGGCTTTGAGCAGCCATGGGAAGAGGATTTCGGCAAGCCAGAGCGCATTGTGACCGCGCTGGATATCATGACCGACGGTCCACTGGGCGGTGCGGCATTCAACAACGAATTTGGCCGTCCGGCACTGAACGGCTACTTCCGTACCTATGAAGAGAAAGTGGACAGTCACAACGGCGAAGAGCTGCGTGGCTATCACAAACCGATCATGCTGGCGGGGGGGATCGGCAATATCCGTGCCGATCACGTCCAGAAAGGCGAGATCGTGGTTGGCGCGAAGCTGATCGTGCTGGGCGGCCCGGCGATGAACATCGGCCTGGGCGGCGGCGCGGCATCCTCCATGACCTCCGGTCAGTCTGATGCGGATCTCGACTTTGCTTCCGTTCAGCGCGACAACCCGGAAATGGAGCGTCGCTGCCAGGAAGTCATCGACCGCTGCTGGCAGCTGGGCGACGCGAACCCGATTCTCTTTATCCATGACGTGGGCGCGGGCGGTCTGTCTAACGCCATGCCGGAGCTGGTGAGCGATGGCGGTCGCGGTGGCCGCTTCAACCTGCGCGATATCCTGAGCGATGAGCCAGGCATGAGCCCGCTGGAGATCTGGTGTAACGAATCCCAGGAACGTTATGTTCTGGCGGTTGCAGCGGATCAACTGCCGCTGTTTGACGAGCTGTGCCGCCGCGAGCGCGCGCCGTATGCCGTCATCGGCGAAGCGACCGAAGAGAAGCACCTGACCCTGAGCGACACCCATTTCGACAACCAGCCGATCGATCTGCCGCTGGACGTTCTGCTCGGTAAAACGCCGAAGATGACCCGCGACGTGCAAACGCGTAAAGCAGCGGGCAAAGCGCTGGATCGCCAGGGCATCACCGTTGCAGAAGCGGTCAACCGCGTGCTGCACCTGCCGGCGGTGGCAGAGAAAACCTTCCTGGTCACCATTGGCGACCGTACCGTAACCGGTATGGTCTCGCGCGATCAGATGGTCGGCCCGTGGCAGATCCCGGTCGCGAACTGTGCCGTAACCACCGCGAGTCTCGACAGCTACTACGGTGAAGCGATGGCCCTGGGCGAACGCACGCCTGTGGCGCTGCTGGACTTCGCCGCGTCCGCCCGCCTGGCTGTGGGTGAAGCGCTGACCAACATTGCCGCGACGCAGATTGGCGATATCAAACGTATCAAGCTCTCCGCTAACTGGATGGCCGCTGCCGGTCACCCTGGCGAGGATGCGGGCCTGTATGAAGCCGTGAAAGCGGTGGGCGAAGAGCTGTGTCCTGCGCTTGGGCTGACCATTCCGGTGGGCAAAGACTCCATGTCGATGAAAACCCGCTGGCAGGAAGGCAACGAGCAGCGCGAGATCACTTCTCCGCTGTCGCTTATCATCTCCGCCTTTGCGCGCGTGGAAGACGTACGTCACACCGTGACGCCGCAGCTTGCGACCGAAGACAACGCCCTGTTGCTGATTGACCTGGGTAAAGGTCACAACGCGCTGGGTGCCACGGCGCTGGCGCAGGTTTATCGTCAGCTGGGTGATACACCGGCCGATGTGCGTGACGTGGCCCAGTTAAAAGGCTTCTACGATGCAATTCAGGCGCTGGTGGCGCAGCGTAAGCTGCTGGCCTACCACGACCGCTCCGACGGCGGCCTGCTGGTCACGCTGGCAGAGATGGCCTTCACCGGCCACTGTGGTTTGGAGGCGAATATTGCCTCTCTGGGTGAAGACCGCCTGGCAGCGCTGTTCAATGAAGAGCTGGGCGCGGTGATTCAGGTGCGTGCGGTAGACCGCGATGCGGTTGAAGCCATTCTTGCGCAGCACGGTCTGGCAGACTGCGTACATTATCTGGGTAAAGCCGTACAGGGCGACCGCTTTGTCATTGAAGCTGACGGTCATGCCGTCTTCAGCGAAAGCCGCACCACGCTGCGTATGTGGTGGGCGGAAACGACCTGGCAGATGCAGCGCCTGCGTGATAACCCGGAATGTGCCGATCAGGAGCATAACGCGAAGGCTAACGACAGCGATCCAGGCCTGAACGTGAAACTCTCCTTCGACATCAACGAAGACATCGCCGCGCCGTACATTGCGACGGGTGCATGTCCGAAGGTGGCCGTGCTGCGCGAGCAGGGCGTTAACTCCCACGTTGAAATGGCGGCTGCCTTCCACCGTGCGGGCTTTGACGCCATTGACGTTCACATGAGCGATCTGCTGGCCGGGCGTACCGGTCTGGAAGATTTCCAGGCGCTGGTGGCCTGCGGTGGTTTCTCTTACGGTGACGTACTGGGCGCCGGTGAAGGCTGGGCGAAGTCCATTCTGTTTAACAGCCGCGTGCGCGACGAGTTCGAAACCTTCTTCCACCGTCCGCAAACGCTGGCGCTGGGCGTGTGTAACGGTTGCCAGATGATGTCCAACCTGCGCGAGCTTATCCCGGGCAGCGAAGCCTGGCCGCGCTTTGTGCGTAACCAGTCTGACCGCTTTGAAGCGCGCTTCAGCCTGGTGGAAGTGACACAAAGCCCATCTCTGTTGCTGCAGGGCATGGTCGGATCACAGATGCCAATCGCCGTGTCCCACGGTGAAGGTCAGGTAGAAGTGCGTGATGCAGCACATCTGGCTCAGCTTGAAAGCAAAGGTCTGGTGGCGCTGCGCTTTGTCGATAACTTCGGCAAGGTCACCGAAACCTATCCGGCTAACCCGAACGGCTCGGTCAACGGTATTACGGCAGTCACCAGCGAAAGTGGTCGTGCAACCATTATGATGCCGCACCCGGAGCGCGTGTTCCGTACCGTGAGCAACTCCTGGCACCCGGAAAACTGGGGCGAGGACAGCCCGTGGATGCGTATCTTCCGCAATGCGCGTAAACAGTTGGGTTAAGATGTAAAGCAGGTACCTTCCAGGCCCGGTAAGCGTAGCGCACCGGGCTTTTTTATGCGTGTCGCAAAATGGCGACAAAGACGGTTTGCGACTGTCTCCAAAAGGAGACATTTAACTCATTGATTTATATATGGCAGAACAGGTTCCTGTTAAGGTGTTGCTTAATAGCGACACTTAGCCTGGAAATCATTCAAACGATAATGAACAGGTGAAGTTGGTAAAATGTTTATATATCAATGTGTTAATGTTTTGTTTTGCATTCTGGCACGGGTGTTGCATAATATTAACCAGTGGCTCATTCACCTTCTTATGTCAGCCCCTTCGGGACGTGCTACATAAACTTCGAATGACGCACAAAAAGGTGCCTGCCGTCCAACTACTGATCATAGCGATGCTTTATCAGGCCAGGGCGAAACGTCGAGTTAGGCACCGCCTTATTCCATAACAAAGCCGGGTTTTTACCCGGCTTTGTTGTATCTGAAGGGCAGACTCAGTTACGCTCTGCGTAAACCCCATGAAGAGAGTAATGCGTTGAAACGCTGGCCCGTTTTTCCCCGCTCCCTGCGACAGCTCGTGATGATGGCCTTCCTGCTAATCCTGCTGCCATTGCTGATCCTCGCCTGGCAGGCGTGGCAAAGCCTTAACGCGCTGAGCGCTCAGGCCGCACTGACTAACCGCACCACGCTTATCGACGCCAGACGCAGTGAAGCGATGACCAACGCCGCGCTGGAGATGGAGCGTAGCTATCGCCAGTACTGCGTGCTTGACGACCGGACGCTGGAAAAGGTTTACCAGAGTCAACGCAAGCGCTACAGCGAGATGCTGGACGCGCATGCGGGCGTGTTGCCCGACGACAAGCTGTATCAGGCATTGCGTCAGGATCTGAACGATCTTGCGCAGCTGCAATGCCACAATAGCGGGCCGGATGCCGCCGCTGCCGCGCGTCTTGAAGCGTTTGCTGCCGCCAACACCGAGATGGTGCAGTCAACCCGCACGGTCATTTTCTCTCGCGGTCAGCAGCTGCAGCAGGAGATAGCCGAACGCGGGCAGTTCTTCGGCTGGCAGGCACTGGTGCTTTTCCTGGTGAGTCTCGGGCTGGTTCTGCTCTTTACCCGTATGATCATCGGCCCGGTGAAGGGCATTCAGCGTATGATCAACCGTCTTGGAGAGGGGAAATCGCTCGGGGATTCGGTTTCCTTTAAAGGCCCGCGCGAACTGCGCTCCGTTGGTCAGCGTATTATCTGGCTGTCTGAGCGTCTGGCGTGGCTGGAATCCCAGCGTCATCAGTTCTTGCGCCATATTTCCCATGAACTGAAAACGCCGCTCGCCAGCATGCGTGAAGGAACGGAGCTGCTGGCAGATGAGGTGGCAGGGCCGCTAACGCCAGAACAGAAAGAAATTGTTGAGATTCTGGATGCCAGCAGCCGCAACCTGCAAAAGCTGATTGAACAACTGCTGGATTACAACCGCAAGCTGGCTGACGGGGCGGTCGTTCTTGAAGAGGTCGAGATTGCGCCGCTGGTGGATATGGTGATCTCCGCCCATAGCTTGCCAGCAAGAGCTAAAATGATGCATACCGGGGTGGAGTTGAGTGCGCCTGCCTGTCTCGCTGAACCGATGCTTTTAATGAGCGTTCTGGATAATCTTTACTCCAATGCGGTGCACTATGGTACTGAATCCGGTAACATTTATATCCGAAGTTATACGATGGGTTCCCGGGTGTTTATTGACGTCGCTAACACCGGCACCCCGATCCCTGATGACGAAAAAACCATGATCTTCGAACCCTTTTTCCAGGGGAGTCATCAGCGGAAGGGTGCGGTAAAAGGAAGTGGTCTGGGCTTAAGCATCGCCCGGGACTGCATACGACGCATGCAGGGTGAGCTAAACATTGCCACGGACGAACGTGCGGATGTTTGCTTCCGTATTGAACTGCCCCTGAGCCGGAAAAACCAATAAAATGAATCTAAGTCTGGTGAGTATGTCACACGTCTTTTTCCGCGCCGTACGTGCGGTGTTTTCCAGCAACACATTTCGCCTGGGTTTACCTTGTTTATTTCTGGCAGGGTGCGTTTCCCATGCGCCACAAAGTGCGATAAGCGGTAAACAAGAAGATAAATGGCCGGATAACCAGCTGGCGGATTTCCTCTCTACCCGCTGTGACGACATCTGGAATTTGTCAGGGCATGATGTCGAAAATAATCCGCTGTTCTGGCTGCGCGGAATAGATTGTGCCCAGCGTCTTGCGCCGGTGGACGCCCGTTCGAAAGCGGCGATGCTGGATGACGATACCTGGCAGGACGCTTTCAAGCGTGGAATTCTACTAGCCGATGCGAAAATCACCCCCGTCGAACGCCGGGCTAATGTGACCCGGCTGGATACCTTTACGATCGCACTCCCGGTACAGGTACGACCGGTATACCAGCTCTGGCGGGATGGTCAGACATTACAGCTTCAGCTGTCTGAAGAGCGCTCTCGCTACAGCAAGCTCCAGCAGTCCACCGACAGCGAACTTGATACGCTGCGTCAACAGCAACAGCATTTACGCACTCAGCTGGATACCACGACGCGCAAGCTGGAAAACCTGACCGATATCGAAAGACAGCTCTCGTCGCGCAAATATCAGCCTGGTAGCGCATCCGCAGCACCGGACAGCGACACGCAGAAACAAGAGGATGTGAAGCATGACGAGCCGTAAACCTGCCCATCTCTTACTGGTGGATGACGACCCCGGGCTGTTAAAGCTGCTGGGGATGCGTCTGGTGAGTGAAGGCTACAGCGTAGTGACTGCGGAAAGCGGACAGGAAGGGCTGAAAGTCCTTAGCCGCGAGAAAATTGATCTGGTCATCAGCGATCTGCGGATGGACGAAATGGACGGTCTGCAGCTGTTCGCGGAGATCCAGAAGCAGCAGCCGGGCATGCCGGTGATTATCCTGACGGCACACGGGTCAATTCCGGATGCCGTCGCCGCAACCCAGCAGGGCGTATTCAGCTTCCTCACCAAGCCGGTAGATAAAGACGCACTCTACAAAGCCATCGACAGCGCGCTGGAGCACGCGGCACCCTCTGGCGACGACGCATGGCGTGAATCCATTGTGACCCGCAGCCCGATCATGCTTCGTCTGCTTGAGCAGGCGCGGATGGTCGCCCAGTCCGACGTCAGCGTGCTGATTAACGGCCAGAGCGGAACCGGGAAAGAGATCCTGGCGCAGGCGATCCACAACGCCAGCCCGCGCAGCAAAAATGCCTTTATTGCCATTAACTGCGGCGCGCTTCCGGAACAATTGCTTGAGTCCGAACTGTTTGGTCATGCCCGTGGCGCCTTCACCGGCGCGGTAAGCAGCCGGGAAGGGCTGTTCCAGGCCGCGGAAGGCGGCACGCTGTTCCTCGACGAGATTGGTGACATGCCTGCGCCGCTACAGGTCAAACTGCTGCGCGTGCTTCAGGAACGTAAAGTGCGCCCGCTGGGCAGCAACCGCGATATTGATATTAACGTACGAATTATTTCCGCCACCCACCGCGACTTACCAAAAGTGATGGCGCGCAACGAGTTTCGTGAAGACCTCTACTACCGTCTGAACGTGGTGAATCTCAAAATCCCGGCACTGGCAGAGCGTGCTGAAGATATTCCGCTGCTGGCGAATCACCTGTTGCGTCAGGCGGCCGATCGCCATAAACCATTTGTCCGCGCGTTTTCCACCGATGCGATGAAACGGCTGATGGCGGCCAGCTGGCCGGGTAACGTTCGCCAGCTGGTAAACGTGATTGAGCAGTGTGTGGCGTTGACGTCATCGCCCGTTATCAGCGATGCGCTGGTGGAGCAGGCGCTGGAAGGGGAAAACACGGCCTTGCCGACGTTCGCCGAAGCGCGTAACCAGTTCGAGCTGAACTATCTGCGCAAGCTGCTGCAGATCACCAAAGGCAACGTGACCCACGCAGCGCGAATGGCCGGACGCAACCGCACCGAGTTTTACAAGCTGCTCTCACGCCACGAGCTGGAAGCAAACGATTTTAAAGAGTAATGCCGTATGGTACTGTGAGCAATCGATTACGAGGCAGCTTACAGGCAAGCGTTTAAGGACCCACCATGAAAAAGATTGATGCGATTATTAAACCTTTCAAACTGGATGATGTGCGTGAAGCGCTGGCGGAAGTCGGCATCACCGGGATGACCGTGACGGAAGTGAAAGGTTTTGGTCGTCAGAAAGGCCACACCGAGCTTTATCGTGGCGCAGAGTACATGGTCGATTTTCTGCCGAAAGTGAAAATTGAAATCGTGGTCAGCGATGACATCGTCGATACCTGCGTGGATACCATCATCCGCACGGCGCAGACGGGCAAAATTGGCGACGGTAAAATCTTCGTCTTTGACGTGGCGCGCGTGATCCGTATCCGTACCGGCGAAGAAGACGACGCCGCGATTTAACGATGCCAACGGTTTTGTAGGCCGGGTAAGGCGTAGCCGCCACCCGGCGAAAAAAAGCCCCTCGTTCGAGGGGCTTTTTGCATTACAGCACTTTATGCGGGCCGAAACATTCGTAATGAATGTTGTCTTTATTTACACCCAGCGCCACCAGCTGCTTCGCGGCATATTGCATAAATGCCACCGGTCCGCAGACGTAGAACTGCATATCCGGCGCGCTGAACGCCCCTTCATGCTGGCTTAAATTCATCAACCCTTCGCTGTCAAAACGTGCGGCTGCGCGGTCTGCTTCCGTTGGCAGGCGATACCAGGTATGCGCGGTGAAGCGGGGCAGCGTCGCGCCCAGCGTTTTCACTTCGTCCGCAAAGGCATGCACCTCGCCGTTCTCTGCGGCATGGAACCAGTTGACCTGTGCGCTGTGGTTTGCTTTCGCCAGCGTATCCAGCATCGCCAGCATTGGCGTTTGGCCGACACCAGCCGAGATCAGCGTTACCGGGGTAGTAGCGTCTACCGCCATGAAGAAGTCACCCGCCGGTGCGGCCAGGTGAACGACGTCACCCACGCTGGCTTCGTTATGCAGCCAGCTGGAAACCTGGCCGCCGTCCTCGCGTTTCACCGCAATGCGATAGCCTTTGCCGTCGGGTTTGCGGGTCAGGGAATACTGGCGGATCTCCTGATGCGGAAAACCTTCAGGCTTCAGCCACACGCCGAGATATTGGCCTGGCTGATAATCCGCTACCGGCTGACCATCCACCGGTTCAAATTCAAAACTGGTGATCAATGCGCTGCGCGGTGTTTTCTCAACGATGCGGAAGGCGCGCGTGCCTTCCCAGCCGCCGTTCTTGCTGGCGTTTTCACTGTAGATCTGCGCTTCACGGTTGATGAAGACGTTTGCCAGCACGCCGTAGGCTTTACCCCAGGCGTCAAGTACCTCCTGGCCCGGGCTGAACATTTCGTCCAGCGTTGCCAGCAGGTGGCCGCCGACAATATTGTACTGCTCGGGTTTGATCTGGAAGCTGGTGTGCTTCTGCGCGATTTTTTCCACCGCAGGCAGTAATGCCGCCAGGTTTTCAATGTTGCTGGCGTAGGCCGCGATGGCGTTGAACAGGGCTTCACGCTGATCGCCATTACGCTGGTTACTCATGTTGAAAATCTCTTTCAACTCTGGGTTATGCGTGAACATGCGATCGTAAAAATGGGCGGTGAGTTTAGGACCGGTTTCCACCAGCAGGGGGATGGTGGCTTTAACGGTAGCGATGGTTTGAGCGTCGAGCATGAGCGCGTCCTTTTGATGTGACTTTAATGATGCATTTTAAATGCATCTTATAAAAAATACCCCTGCGTTGTAAATGGTTCTTTGCAAGATGAAAAATATGCATCACAAACCTGAAAAGAAATCCGTTGAAACAGGGGAGGGCTTTATTCCTCAAACCCTTGCGTGGCGTGAAGGAAAACGTTTGCGTAAAATCGTTTGTCAAGACCTGTTATCACACAACTATTCAGTTATACTGTTGCCCGTCGTCCAACAGGACTGCCTTTTCAGGCCAAAATTTACTTGTTAGCTGAGTCAGGAGATGCGGATGTTAAAGCGTGAAATGAACATTGCCGATTATGATGCCGAACTGTGGCAGGCTATGGAGCAGGAAAAAGTACGTCAGGAAGAGCACATCGAACTGATCGCCTCCGAAAACTACACCAGCCCGCGCGTCATGCAGGCACAGGGTTCTCAGCTGACCAACAAATACGCTGAAGGTTATCCAGGCAAGCGCTACTACGGCGGTTGCGAGTACGTTGATATCGTTGAGCAGCTGGCAATCGACCGTGCGAAAGAACTCTTTGGCGCTGACTACGCGAACGTGCAGCCGCACTCCGGCTCTCAGGCTAACTTCGCCGTTTACACCGCGCTGCTGCAGCCGGGCGATACGGTGCTGGGTATGAACCTGGCGCAGGGCGGCCACCTGACTCACGGCTCCCCGGTGAACTTCTCCGGCAAACTGTACAACATCATCCCTTACGGTATCGATGAGTCCGGTAAAATTGACTACGAAGACATGGCGAAGCAGGCTAAAGAGCATAAACCGAAGATGATCATCGGTGGCTTCTCTGCTTACTCCGGTATCGTTGACTGGGCAAAAATGCGTGAAATCGCAGACAGCATCGGTGCTTACCTGTTCGTCGACATGGCGCACGTAGCGGGTCTGATTGCCGCCGGCGTTTACCCGAACCCGGTTCCGCACGCTCACGTTGTGACCACCACTACCCATAAAACCCTGGCGGGTCCACGCGGTGGCCTGATCCTGGCGAAAGGCGGTGACGAAGAGCTGTACAAAAAACTGAACTCTGCCGTGTTCCCAAGCGCGCAGGGCGGCCCGCTGATGCACGTTATCGCGGCAAAAGCGGTAGCGCTGAAAGAAGCGATGGAGCCAGAGTTCAAGGTTTATCAGCAGCAGGTTGCTAAGAACGCCAAAGCGATGGTGGAAGTGTTCCTGAACCGTGGCTACAAAGTGGTTTCTGGCGGTACTGAAAACCACCTGTTCCTGCTGGATCTGGTTGATAAGAACCTGACCGGTAAAGAAGCTGACGCTGCCCTGGGCCGCGCCAACATCACCGTGAACAAAAACAGCGTGCCAAACGATCCGAAGAGCCCGTTCGTGACTTCCGGTATCCGTATCGGTTCTCCGGCTGTGACGCGTCGCGGCTTTAAAGAAGCGGAAGTGAAAGAGCTGGCTGGCTGGATGTGTGACGTTCTGGACAACATCAATGACGAAGCGGTTATCGAGCGCGTCAAAGGTAAAGTTCTGGATATCTGCGCACGCTTCCCGGTATACGCATAATTCTTCTGCTTTGCAGAATGTTAAAAGGCCGCGCGTGCGGCCTTTTTTTATGGCTTAACGGCGGTCAAGGGATATTGCGCCTGGACCCACAATCGCCAGCAATATAAATGCGCCCGCAATACTGACATTCTTGTAGAAATTAATCATATTCGGTACGACCGCGTCACCGGTCATATTCCAGTAATGGTGACCAATCACCGCCGTGCCCAGCGTGTAGAACACAAACAGCACGGCAAGAGGGCGGGTGAAAAAGCCCAGTACGATCAGGATGGCGGCTGGCACCTCCATCACCACCGCAATAATGGCCGCCAGCATGGGCATCGGTGTCCCCAGCAAGGTCATATATTGTACGGTGCCGCTAAACCCCGTCAGTTTCGGATAACCAAAGATAATAAACAGGACGACAAGCGCGATACGGGCAATCAACAACAACAGATGGCGTGACTGACTAAAATCGAGATAACGTAGTGAGTTCATGGCAGAAAACCTCTGCAAGTGGAGTAATTTAAACGTAATACACATTTTCATTCCCTGCCATAAGCCTGACGACTGCACGATATGTTAATTTTTCGTTAATTTATAGCAGGCTATCTACTTGCTTAATTTTTCTATTCTCGCCAGACTATGGCCTCCATTTCGGGAGGGATTCATGGTCTTGCATTCCACGCGCTGGCTGGCGCTCAGCTATTTCACCTATTTCTTTAGCTACGGTATTTTTCTGCCATTCTGGAGCGTCTGGCTCAAGGGAATCGGCCTGACTCCAGAGACCATCGGCGTTCTGCTGGGGGCCGGACTGGTGGCGCGTTTTCTTGGCAGCCTGCTGATTGCCCCGCGCGTCAGCGATCCCTCTCTGCTGATCAAGGCTGTACGCATTCTCGCGCTGCTCACCCTGGTCTTTGTCGCCTGCTTCTGGGTAAGCCATCAGTTTGCCTGGCTGATGGTGGTGATGGTCGGCTTTAACCTGTTCTTCTCTCCGCTGGTTCCTCTGACGGATGCGCTGGCGAACACCTGGCAAAAGCAGATCACCATGGACTATGGCCGCGTGCGCCTGTGGGGCTCTATTGCTTTTGTTATCGGTTCCGCGCTGGTGGGGAAACTGGTCAGCCTCTACGACTACCGTGCGATTCTGGCTCTGCTGAGCATCGGGATAGCGTCGATGCTGCTGGGAATGCTGTTACGTCCATCCGTGATGCCGCAGGGAGAAAGTCGCCATCAGGAGAGCGCGGGCTGGCCAGCCTGGCGGAGCCTGGTCGCACAGAGCTGGCGCTTTCTGGCGTGTGTCTGTCTGCTTCAGGGGGCGCATGCGGCGTACTATGGCTTCAGCGCTATCTACTGGCAGGGGGCGGGCTACTCTGCCTCTGCGGTTGGTTATCTCTGGTCGCTGGGCGTGGTGGCCGAAGTCATTATTTTCGCCCTGAGCAAAAAGCTGTTCCGCCGTTTTGGCGCGCGCGATCTGCTGCTGCTTTCGGCGATTTGCGGCGTGGCACGCTGGGGTATTATGGGCTGGACGACGGATCTGCCATGGCTGATCTTGGCGCAAATTCTGCACTGCGGCACCTTCACCGTATGTCACCTGGCGGCGATGCGCTATATCGCTGCGCGTGAGGGCGGGGATGTGATTCGTCTGCAGTCGGTCTATTCCGCGGTAGCAATGGGCGGCAGTATTGCGGTGATGACGGTCTTTGCCGGTTTCCTGTATCAACACCTCGGGCACGGCGTCTTCTGGGTAATGGCGCTGGTGGCGCTACCGGCGATGTTTGTTCGACCAAAAGTGGCCGCACGCGCGTAACTACGACTCCAGCATCGCGCGAATATGCTCTTGCTGCTGCGCATTCAGTGATTCAACCGCGTGGATCAACGGCGGCGAGAACAGCGGCAGGGCAACAGGATAGGGGGTGACCACCAGCGCGGCTTCGCGCGGCGCGCCCTCTTTCTGAAAAGCCTGCAACGTCAGATAGCGAATATTGAGCGGCAGCAGCGTCAACTCGCGCAGCTGCTGTTCAATCAGCTCCTCACAGGATTTATCTTCCCCGGTCAACAGCACCACCTGCTTTTCATGGAGATCGGACTCCTGCATCAGCCAGGCGCCGAAAATCACCGCGACCAGGCTCATCTCTTCATCGGAAAAACGCAGGCCAAACTCCGCTTCCAGCTCAAACAACGCCTCTTTCGTGGTGCGTAACAGCCGGGGATAGAGACGATGGATCTCCTCTGGCAGGCTGTTGTCGATGCCAATTTCAAACAGGGAACGGTCCAGCGCCTGAGACAGATGGATATACAGCTGATCGGTCAGTCCTTGCTCGTCGCTGAAGTTCATCCCGGTCTGCGAGCGAAAACGGGCCACCATGCGCACGATGGCGCGACGCAAACGCTCATCCTGCTGGTGCTTATCCAGCACCGGATCGGGCGTGCGGAGCATCATAAACAGCAGCGCCAGAAACAACTGCTCATCCACATGCGCGCCCTGAGGAACGCGCCGCTTCCAGTGACGGACGATCTCCTGCGCCGTAAAATACTCTCCCCGCGACTGCGTCCAGCTGCGCTGGGCATGGGAAAATTGTGGCGTATTCCCCAGGTGGTGCTGGATAAGGCAATACTGTAAGTAGAGCTGTAAGAACTGGATGTCGCGACACTCAAACTGCCGCTGCAGCTTGCGCGAGCAGAAGTTGATTAACGCCCGCAGGTTAGCATCGTCGTAAAGTGGCCGCGCGATGCCGTGTTGTTTAAGCGCGGTTTTTAACGCTGGCGTAAACTGGTGCGAGACAAACTGCGGGCAAAGGCGGAGCGCCCTGCGCAGCCAGTGCAGCAGGCATAAACGCTGGTTCAGGGCAGTGCCTTCAATCCGGTAGCTGCCGTCGTGGTGCGTGACGATATCCAGCCGGTGATAGCGCTGGATTTCATCGCGCGTCTCGGCTATATCTTGCCGTGCCAGGACGTCGTCCACGCCGTTGGCTGCGATTATGCTCTGTGCGGTGACGGCAGCATCGGGCAGGTAAAGCATTAAAAGCACCTGGCAACGGCGCTGCGAACTGGAAAGCACAGATGGAATTTCAAGCGTCGTCATCATCTGTCGGGTATCCAGTGTGAATGTTTGATAAGAATAGCTAAAGGATGGGGGCTGAAAAGCGCACCGGCAGGCCTTTCACTCAGGATTGCTGGAGAACATCACAGAATTTTTGACGTGAGGAATTGATGCAGACAGTTAAACACAGTGCGATGGCGTTATTTTTGGCGGTTATCTCCTTCACCACCAGCGCGCACCCTCACAGTTTTATCAGCCTGAAAACCGAACTGGTCACCGACGGCACGCAGTTAAGTGGCCTGAAGATGCGCTGGACGATGGATGAAATCACCTCGGCTGACCTGCTTTATGATGCGGGAAATGCGAAGCCCGGCGATGAAATCTGGAAAAAGCTGGCGGCGGAAGTGATGGCTAACGTGCTGGGTCAGCACTACTTCACCGAGTTCTGGCATAACGGCCAGAAGGTGAAGTTTCTTAACCGAGCCACGGAGTATGGTATGTCACGCGACGGGCATCAGGCGGTGCTGACGTTCGTCCTTCCGCTGGCGCACCCGCAGCCGCTGGCAGGGCAAAAATATACTTTTTCCACTTTTGACCCCACCTACTACGTCGACATGCACTACGCCGACGAGAGCGATGTACAGCTTCCGGCCTCGTTGCAGAAAACCTGCAAAATGGCGGTTCACACCCCGAAGCCCAGCGAAGAGACGCTGAACTTTGCCGTCTCTCTTGATAAAGAAGATGCGCCACCGGAGGACATGGAGTTGGGTAAACAGTTCGCGCAGGAGGTGACGTTACAATGTCAGTGATCGCTTCTCCGTCCCGCAAATCTCGCCGCTGGCTTCATCTTTGGCCGCTGGCGCTTTTTATACTGTTAGCTATTGGCGGCTCGATCTGGCTGTGGCAGGCCTGGCCGCAGGTGATGATGAAAAGCATCATCTGGCAGCGCGAGGTGAACCAGCAGATGAGCGGTTTACTGAAAGCGGTGGCGGAGAACCCAACGAAAGCGGGCGGTTCCCTGCTGGCGTTCAGCTTTATCTACGGGGTGCTGCATGCGCTGGGGCCTGGGCATGGCAAAATCGTTATCACCACCTGGCTTGCGACCCATCCGTCGAAGCTGAAATCGAGTATCGGGCTGACGCTGGCCTCCTCGCTGCTTCAGGGGGGCGTGGCGATTGGGCTGGTTGTCGTAGTGCTTTCACTTCTTCAGCTTCCAGCCCGGCAGCTGCACATGAGTAGCTTCTGGCTGGAAAAGGGGAGCTATGCGCTGGTGGGCGTGCTGGGGCTGATCCTTTGCTGGCGAGCGCTGAAAAAACTGCGCGCGCTGCTGCAAAAACCGCAATTCAGGACTTTTACGCCGCATCACGTTCACGATGAAAACTGTGGCTGCGGACATCAGCATCTGCCGACGCAGGAACAGCTACAGAACGGTGATGACTGGCGTGCGCGGCTGATGATTGTGCTCTCGATGGGGATGCGCCCGTGCTCGGGGGCAATCATGGTGTTGTTGTTCAGCAAGGTGATTGGCGTGTTTGGCTGGGGAATGCTTTCTGCGCTGGCGATGGCGGCTGGAACGTCACTGACGATTTCTTCGCTGGCGTTGCTGGTGCACAGCTTCCGTCAGCTGGCGGTTAAACTCAGCGGCAATAAAACGCCGGTGCTGTGGCGACAGGTCGGATGGACAACGCTCGCGCTGGCGGGCGGGGTGATTCTGCTGGTGGCGGCGGTGACGATGTGGATGAGCGCGGTGCCGGTGGGAAGGGGATTGCGGCCTTTCTGACGTACCTGAGGGATTTTGTAGGCCCGGTAAGCGTAGCGCCACCGGGCATAATACGCTCGATTAACGCTTCAGCGCGTCGCTCAGTTCATCACGCATGTTTGCCAGCATGGCTTTAACGACACGTGGGTTACCGGCAACGATGTTGCCGGTAGACATATAGTTATGGCCGCCGGTGAAATCACACACTATGGCACCTGCTTCACGTGCGATCAGCTCGCCCGCGGCAAAATCCCATGGCTTCAGAGACAGCTCGAAGTATCCGTCAACGCGGCCGGTCGCCACGTAAGCCAGATCCAGCGCAGCAGAACCGGTGCGACGGAAGTCCGCGCATTCGGTGAACAGTTTGCCCAGGATATTCATGTAGGTGGTTGCGTGCTGTTTCGCCTTGAACGGGAAACCGGTCGCCAGGATGGTGCCGTCCAGATCGCGAGCGTTGCTGCAGCGCAGACGGTAGCCATTCAGCTGTGCGCCCTGACCGCGGGTAGCGGTGAACAGTTCGTTACGCATTGGATCGTAGACAACAGCGACTTCAGTACGGCCTTTGATGCGTACGGCGATAGACACAGAGAAGTGTGGCAGGCGTTTGACGAAGTTGGTGGTGCCATCCAGTGGATCGATAACCCATTGAACATCCTGATCGGTACCTTCATGTTCACCGCTTTCTTCGGTGATGATGGTGTGCTGCGGGTAAGATTTGCGGATCGTTTCGATAATAATCGCTTCTGCGGCTTTATCGACATTCGTCACGAAATCATTGCTGCCTTTCTGGCTGGTTTCTACGGAGTCTGGCGTTTCGTAGTGTTTGGCAATTACATTACCCGCCTTGCGCGCTGCGCGCACGGCGATGGTCAGCATCGGATGCATCGGTCTCTCTCACTGGATGTTAAAGAACAGGAAAATCGGCGCAGAGTATAGCAGCGGGATCGGATTATGTCTCTCGTTTATGATAATATGCCCGAATATTCTTCAGACGCTGAATTCAGACACTAAAAATTATGCTGCAAAACATTCGAATCGTGCTGGTCGAAACATCGCACACCGGCAACATGGGCTCCGTTGCCCGCGCTATGAAAACCATGGGCTTAACGAACCTGTGGCTGGTTAACCCGCTGGTGAAACCAGACTCACAGGCCATCGCCCTGGCCGCCGGAGCCAGCGACGTGATTGGCAACGCGCAGATCGTCGATACCCTCGACGAAGCGCTGGCAGGCTGCAGCCTGGTAGTCGGCACCAGCGCTCGCTCCCGCACATTGCCGTGGCCGATGCTGGACCCGCGCGAATGCGGTCTGAAGAGTGTCTCTGAGGCAGAACAGGCGCCGGTTGCGCTGGTGTTTGGCCGTGAGCGTGTTGGCCTGACCAACGACGAACTGCAGAAATGCCACTACCATGTGGCGATTGCCGCCAACCCGGAATACAGCTCGCTGAACCTGGCGATGGCAGTGCAGGTGATCGCCTACGAAGTGCGTATGGCGTGGCTGGCGACGCAGGAGAAAGAGGTAGAGCCTAAAGAAGAGACGGCCTACCCGCTGGTGGATGACCTGGAGCGTTTCTATGGTCACCTGGAGCAGACGCTGCTTTCGACCGGCTTTATTCGTGAAGGCCATCCAGGCCAGGTGATGAACAAGCTGCGCCGTCTGTTCACCCGCGCCCGCCCGGAAAGCCAGGAGCTAAACATCCTGCGCGGCATTCTGGCGTCGATTGAGCAGAAGAATAAAGAGTAGTGTCGTCTGTTCGCCGGGTGGCGCTTCGCTTACCCGACCTACAAAACCCGTAGCCCGTGCAAGCGCAGCGCCGCCGGGCAAAAGGATACGGCACAGAAGGTTAAATACCTGACTAAAACAGTCAAGTAAATAGTTGACCATTTTAGTCAGGAATGTCAGACTTGGCCCTGCTATGCAATACCCCCATTTTACAATAAAAAACCCCGGGCAGGGGCGAGTTTGAGGTTAAGTAAGACATGAGACTGACATCTAAAGGGCGTTATGCCGTGACCGCGATGCTGGACGTTGCGCTCAACTCCGAAGCGGGCCCGGTTCCGTTGGCTGATATTTCTGAACGACAAGGGATCTCCCTCTCCTATCTGGAACAGCTGTTCTCCAGACTGCGTAAAAATGGACTGGTTTCCAGCGTTCGTGGCCCGGGCGGCGGTTATCTGCTGGGTAAAGACGCGGGCAGTATTGCAGTGGGTGAAGTGATTAGCGCAGTTGACGAATCCGTCGACGCGACCCGTTGCCAGGGTAAAGGCGGCTGCCAGGGCGGCGATAAGTGCCTGACCCACGCGCTGTGGCGCGATCTGAGCGACCGTCTG
Organism: Enterobacter cloacae complex sp. HYC080_NIDB; assembly: GCF_056673325.1. Classification (NCBI taxonomy): domain Bacteria; kingdom Pseudomonadati; phylum Pseudomonadota; class Gammaproteobacteria; order Enterobacterales; family Enterobacteriaceae; genus Enterobacter; species Enterobacter cloacae complex sp. HYC080_NIDB. The sequence goes on from NZ_CP114212.1 coordinate 1,190,034, forward strand.
ACCGGCTTCCTGAACAACATCACCCTCGGTGAGCTGGTGAATAACCAGGAAGTTCTGGATGTATCAGGCCGTCAGCACAGCCATGATTCCCAACGCAGCACCCGCGCGCAGGACGCCATCGACGTCAAACTGCGCGCGTAATAAAACGATAAGTATTTCAGAATCAGGCCGGGGCACCGCGCCCCGCGTACTCGGTCGTACATCCAGCCGGTTGCCTGATTCCTTGCATTGAAGCGATGTACGGAGTTTATAGAGCAATGAAATTACCGATTTATCTCGATTACTCCGCAACCACGCCGGTGGACCCGCGTGTTGCCGAGAAAATGATACAGTGTCTGACCCTGGACGGAAACTTTGGTAACCCAGCTTCCCGTTCACACCGTTTTGGCTGGCATGCTGAAGAGGCGGTTGATATCGCCCGTAATCAGATTGCTGACCTGGTGGGTGCCGACCCGCGTGAGATTGTTTTCACCTCCGGTGCGACCGAATCCGACAACCTGGCGATCAAAGGTGCAGCCAACTTTTATCAGAAAAAAGGCAAGCACATTATCACCAGCAAAACCGAACACAAAGCCGTGCTGGACACCTGCCGTCAGCTGGAGCGTGAAGGGTACGAAGTGACTTACCTGGCGCCGCAGAGCAACGGTATCATCGACCTGAAAGAGCTCGAAGCAGCGATGCGTGATGACACCATTCTGGTCTCCATCATGCACGTCAACAACGAAATCGGCGTCGTTCAGGACATCGCCACCATCGGCGAAATGTGCCGTGCGCGCGGTATTATCTACCACGTAGATGCGACCCAGAGCGTGGGTAAACTGCCTATCGACCTGAGCCAGCTGAAAGTGGACCTGATGTCCTTCTCCGGCCACAAAATCTATGGCCCGAAAGGGATCGGCGCGCTGTACGTTCGTCGTAAGCCACGTATCCGCATCGAAGCACAGATGCACGGTGGCGGTCACGAGCGCGGCATGCGTTCCGGTACGCTGCCTGTACACCAGATCGTGGGCATGGGCGAAGCATACCGCATTGCGAAAGAAGAGATGGAAACCGAGATGGCACGCCTGCGCACGCTGCGTAACCGTCTGTGGGACGGCGTGAAGGATATGGAAGAAGTGTATCTGAACGGCGATCTCGAGCAGGGCGCGCCAAACATCCTCAACGTCAGCTTCAACTATGTTGAAGGCGAGTCGCTGATCATGGCACTCAAAGACCTGGCCGTTTCTTCCGGTTCTGCCTGTACGTCTGCAAGCCTGGAGCCATCCTACGTGCTGCGCGCGCTGGGTATGACTGACGAGCTGGCACACAGCTCTATCCGTTTCTCTTTAGGTCGTTTCACTACCGAAGAAGAGATTGACTACACCATCAAGCTGGTTCGTAACTCCATCGGCCGTCTGCGTGACCTTTCTCCACTGTGGGAAATGTTTAAGCAGGGCGTGGATCTGAACAGCATTGAATGGTCACATCACTAATCGGTACATAAGGAGAATTCAATCATGGCATACAGCGAAAAAGTCATCGATCATTACGAAAACCCGCGCAACGTTGGCTCTTTTGACAACAGCGACGAATCTGTTGGTAGCGGCATGGTCGGTGCACCGGCGTGTGGCGACGTGATGAAGTTGCAGATTAAAGTCAACAATGAAGGTATCATTGAAGACGCGCGCTTCAAGACCTACGGCTGCGGTTCTGCCATTGCGTCCAGCTCCCTGGTCACTGAATGGGTGAAGGGCAAGTCTCTGGACGAAGCACAGGCAATCAAGAACACGGATATTGCTGAAGAACTCGAACTGCCACCAGTGAAAATTCACTGTTCTATTCTGGCAGAAGACGCGATCAAAGCCGCCATTGCGGATTACAAAAGCAAACGTGAAGCAAAATAATTGAGGTTTGAGTATGTCGATTACCCTTAGCGACAGCGCTGCCGCGCGAGTAAGCTCTTTTCTGGCGAACCGTGGTAAAGGCTTTGGCCTGCGACTGGGCGTACGTACCTCCGGCTGTTCTGGTATGGCTTACGTACTGGAGTTTGTTGACGAGCCGGCGTCTGATGACACCGTGTTTGAAGACAAGGGCGTGAAGGTGGTGGTCGATGGCAAAAGCCTGCAATTCCTCAACGGCACTCAGCTGGACTTCGTCAAAGAAGGCCTGAACGAAGGGTTCAAATTCACGAACCCGAACGTCAAAGACGAGTGTGGTTGCGGCGAAAGCTTCCACGTTTAACCGCGCGTCATCCGAAACCCCACCGTGGCTTTGCTGCGCGTGGGGTTTGTTCTAACAGGCTACCCCTGAGATTGTTATGGATTACTTCACTCTCTTCGGACTACCCGCTCAATACCCGATCGATCTTCAGGCGCTGACGGTCCGTTTTCAGGATTTGCAGCGTCAGTACCATCCGGATAAATTCGCCAGCGGGACGCAGGCCGAGCAGTTGGCTGCAGTTTCGCACTCTGCCACCATTAACCAGGCCTGGCAGACGCTGCGTCATCCGCTGGCGCGTGCTGAATATCTGCTCTCGCTCCACGGTTTTGATCTGGCGAGCGAACAGCATACCGTTCGCGATACGGCGTTTCTGATGGAACAGCTGGAGCTGCGCGAAGAGCTGGATGAGATTGAACAGGCTAAAGACGAAGCGCGCCTGGAAAGCTTTATCACGCGCGTGAAGGGTATGTTTGATAGCCGCCATCAGCAGATGGTGGAGCAACTGAACAACGAGACCTGGGACGTGGCGGCAGACACTGTGCGCAAACTCCGTTTTCTCGATAAACTGCGAAGCAGTGCTGAACAACTCGAAGAAAAGCTGCTCGATTTTTAATTTCGGAAGCAATTATGGCCTTATTACAAATTAGTGAGCCTGGCTTAAGTGCCGCACCGCACCAGCGTCGTCTGGCGGTGGGTATTGACCTGGGCACCACCAATTCTCTCGTGGCGACCGTGCGTAGCGGCCAGGCGGAAACGCTGGCTGACGAGCAGGGCCGCCATCTGCTGCCTTCCGTGGTCCACTACCAGCAGCAGGGTCACGCGGTAGGCTACGACGCGCGCGCCAACGCCGCGCGCGATCCGGCCAACACCATCAGCTCGGTTAAGCGCATGATGGGCCGTTCGCTGGCCGATATTCAGACCCGTTACCCGCATCTGCCGTATCAGCTTCAGGCCAGTGAAAACGGCCTGCCGATGATCGCGACCGAGGCTGGTCTGCTGAACCCGATCCGTGTTTCTTCGGACATCCTGAAGGCGCTGGCAGCGCGTGCTACGGCGACGCTCGGCGGCGATCTCGACGGCGTGGTGATTACCGTTCCGGCCTATTTTGACGATGCACAGCGTCAGGGCACCAAGGACGCCGCCCGTCTGGCAGGCCTGCACGTATTACGCCTGCTGAACGAACCGACGGCGGCGGCCATTGCCTATGGCCTCGACTCCGGTCAGGAAGGGGTGATTGCCGTTTACGACCTCGGCGGCGGTACCTTTGATATCTCCATCCTGCGCTTAAGCCGTGGCGTATTTGAAGTGCTGGCGACCGGCGGGGATTCCGCGCTGGGCGGCGATGACTTCGACCATCTGCTGGCGGATTACATTCGTGAGCAGGCGGGGATTGCCGATCGCAGTGATGCGCGCGTCCAGCGTGAACTGCTGGATGCCGCCATTGACGCCAAAATTGCCCTCAGCGATGCGCAGACGGTTACCGTGAACGTGGCGGGCTGGCAGGGGGAAATCTCCCGTGACCAGTTTAACGATCTGATCGCACCTTTGGTGAAACGCACGCTGCTGGCCTGCCGTCGCGCATTGAAAGATGCGGGCGTTGAGGCTGACGAGGTGCTGGAAGTGGTCATGGTCGGCGGTTCTACCCGTGTGCCGCTGGTGCGCGAACGTGTAGGTGAGTTCTTTGGCCGCACGCCGCTGACCGCCATCGATCCGGACAAAGTGGTTGCCGTGGGCGCGGCCATTCAGGCCGATATTCTGGTCGGCAACAAGCCGGACAGTGAAATGCTGCTGCTGGACGTTATCCCGCTGTCCCTTGGTTTAGAAACCATGGGTGGCCTGGTGGAGAAAGTCATCCCGCGTAACACCACCATTCCGGTGGCGCGCGCGCAGGAGTTCACCACCTTTAAAGACGGCCAGACTGCGATGTCCATCCACGTCATGCAGGGCGAACGCGAACTGGTGCAGGACTGCCGCTCTCTGGCGCGCTTTGCGCTGCGCGGTATCCCGGCATTGCCAGCGGGCGGGGCGCATATTCGCGTTACCTTCCAGGTTGATGCGGACGGCCTGCTGAGCGTCACGGCGATGGAAAAATCCACCGGCGTGGAATCATCCATCCAGGTGAAGCCGTCCTACGGCCTGACCGATGGCGAGATCGCCTCCATGATTCAGGACTCAATGAGCTACGCCGAGCAGGATGTGAAGGCGCGTATGCTGGCGGAACAGAAAGTGGAAGCCGCACGCGTGCTGGAAAGCCTGACCGGGGCACTCAATGCCGATGCCGCGCTGTTAAGCGCCGCTGAGCGTCAGGTGATTGACGAGGCTGCCGCGCACTTAAGCGTCGTCGCCATGGGCAATGATGCTGACGCAATAGAAGAAGCCATTAAAAACGTTGATAAACAAACCCAGGACTTCGCCGCTCGCCGCATGGACAAATCCGTCCGCGTCGCGCTGAAAGGCCAGTCCGTGGACGAGGTTTAATATGCCAAAGATTGTTATTTTGCCTCATGCGGACCTTTGTCCGGATGGCGCTGTTCTGGAAGCGAAGACCGGTGAAACCATTCTCGATGTTGCCCTGCGCGCAGGTATCGAAGTGGAACACGCCTGTGAAAAATCCTGTGCCTGCACTACCTGTCACTGCATCGTGCGTGAAGGTTTTGACTCGCTCGCCGAAAGCACCGAAGACGAAGACGACATGCTGGATAAAGCATGGGGTCTGGAGCCAGACAGCCGCTTAAGCTGCCAGGCCGCGGTGACCGACGAAGATCTGGTCGTGGAATTCCCACGCTACACTATCAACCACGCACGCGAGCATTAATATGGGACTGAAGTGGACAGACAGCCGTGAGATCGGCGAAGCGCTCTACGACGCGAACCCGGATCTCGATCCGAAAACCGTACGATTCACCGACATGCACCAGTGGATCTGCGATTTAGACGATTTCGACGACGATCCAAACGCATCCAATGAAAAAATTCTGGAGGCGATTCTGTTAGTCTGGTTAGATGAAGCAGAGTAAATCACTTAACGGGCTGCCTTCAGGCGGCCCGTTTGCTAATAAGGATAAATAAAATGACCGAAGCGATGAAGATTACGCTCTCTACGCAGCCTGCCGACGCGCGCTGGGGCGAGAAAGCCAGCTACAGCATCAATAACGACGGTATTACCCTGCACCTGACGGGCAACGATGATTTGGGCCTGATCCAGCGCGCCGCGCGCAAAATCGACGGTCTGGGGATCAAACATGTCTCGCTGGAAGGCGAAGGCTGGGACACCGACCGCAGCTGGGCATTCTGGGCGGGGTACAAAGGTCCGAAAGGCACCCGCAAAATTGAGTGGGCAAACCTCGACGAAGCCGGTCAGAAAGAGCTGGAAAGCCGCCTGCAGATCATCGACTGGGTACGCGACACCATCAACGCCCCGGCGGAAGAGTTAGGTCCTGAGCAGCTGGCGCAGCGCGCCGTTGACCTGCTGTGCGGCGTGGCGGGCGACAAAATGTCCTACCGTATTACCAAAGGTGAAGACCTGCGCGAGCAGAACTATATGGGTATCCACACCGTAGGCCGTGGCTCTGAGCGACCTCCGGTCCTGCTGGCGCTGGATTACAACCCAACCGGCGATAAAGAAGCGCCTGTCTTTGCCTGCCTGGTCGGCAAAGGCATTACTTTTGACACCGGCGGCTACAGCCTGAAGCAGAGCGCGTTCATGGACTCCATGAAGTCCGACATGGGCGGCGCGGCAACCATCACTGGTGCGCTGGCGTTCGCGATTACCCGCGGCCTGAACAAGCGCGTGAAGCTTTACCTGTGCTGCGCCGACAACATGGTCAGCGGCAATGCCTTCAAGCTGGGTGACATCATTCGCTATCGCAACGGCAAAAATGTTGAAGTGATGAACACCGATGCCGAAGGCCGCCTGGTGCTGGCTGATGGCCTGATTGACGCCTCTGCGCAGAAACCTGAGCTGATTATCGACATGGCGACCCTGACCGGTGCGGCGAAAACCGCCCTGGGGAACGACTACCATGCGCTGTTCAGCTTCGATGACGAGCTGGCCGCACGCCTGCTGGCAAGCGCCGCGGCGGAAAACGAACCATTCTGGCGTCTGCCGCTGGCCGAGTTCCACCGCAGCCAGCTGCCGTCCAACTTTGCCGAGCTGAATAACACCGCAAGCGCGGCGTATCCGGCAGGGGCAAGTACCGCAGCAGGCTTCCTGTCTCACTTCGTTGAGAACTATCACGAAGGCTGGCTGCACATCGACTGCTCCGCAACCTACCGTAAAGCAGCGGTAGAACAGTGGTCCGCGGGTGCGACCGGTCTGGGCGTGCGTACCGTGGCGAACCTGCTGACGGCTGAGTAACCTTTTTTGCCGGGTGGCGCTACGCTTACCCGGCCTACAAAACCCGTAGGCCCGTGCAAGCGTAGCGCCGCCGGGCAATTGTGAAGTAGCCAAACTATGTCCGAAACCAAAAACGAATTAGAAACTCTGCTGGAACAGGCGGCCACCGAGCCCGCTCACCGTCCGGCATTTTTCCGCACGTTGCTGGAATCTACCGTCTGGGTGCCAGGCACCGCGGCGGAAGGTGAGCAGGTTGTGGAAGACAGCGCGCTGGATCTGCTGCACTGGGAGAAAGACGACGGCTCTTCAGTGATCCCGTTCTTTACCTCACTGGAAGCGCTGCAGGAAGCCGTGGAAGATGAACAGGCATTCGTGGTGATGCCGGTGCGTACGCTGTTTGAAATGACGTTGGGCCAGACCCTGTTCCTCAACGCCAAACTGCCAACCGGGAAAGAGTTCACCCCGCGTGAAATCAGTCACCTGATGGGTGAAGAGGGCAATCCGCTCAGCACTCAGGAAGTGCTGGAAGGGGGGGAAACGCTGCTGCTCTCCGAAGTGGCCGAGCCGCCCGCGCAGATGATTGATTCCCTGACCACGCTCTTCAAAACGCTCAAGCCCGTCAGGCGCGCATTCCTCTGCTCCATTAAAGAGAATGCCGACGAGCAACCGGTGCTGCTGATCGGTATTGAAGCAGATGGCGATATCGACGACATCATTCAGGCGGCGGGAAGCGTGGCGACCGACACGCTGCCGGGCGACGAGCCGATTGATATCTGCCAGGTGACGAAAGGTGAGAAGGGCATCAGCCATTTTATTACCGAGCACATCACGCCGTTTTATGAGCGTCGCTGGGGCGGGTTCCTGTGCGATCTCAAAACCAACCGCATTATCTGATGACGCGGGGTGAACTTCACCCCGTTGCTTCCAGCAGCAGTAAATCCATCAGCAGCACCAGATTCGACTCAAATGACGTCACGCCTGCTGCTTCAGCAGCGAAATGTACCGCTTCGTCATAGAGGGCAAAGTGTACGTCCGCCATCCCCGCCAGCGTATTGGCCGAGGCGCGGGTAAACGCGACGACGGTCATCCCGACGTTTTTGGCAATTCGCGCTTTATCCAGCACCTGCTCCGTTTCGCCGCTGCGTGAAACGGCAATGAACACCTGATAGCGGGCGGCGTTGCTGAGAAAAATGTTCCGGCTGTCCCCCGGCCCGGAGATAAATGCCGTTTTGCCCAACACCTGCAATTTCTTGGTCAGGTACTCGGCAAACAGATAGGAAAACCCGGCACCGTAGAGAAAAAAGCTCTCTTTCTGGCGCAGCAGGTTGGCAAACTGCTGGCGTTTGTCCTGGGTGACCCACTGAAAAGTTTGCTGATAGTTGGCGATGAATTGGTTAAAAAGGGCAGGCAGCTCAGGGAGCGATTGCCCCTGCACGGCGATATGCGGCGTGTCAGAAAGCAGCTGCTTGCAGTGCCAGATAAACTCGCTAAAACCGCTGAACCCCAGCTTCTGACACAGCCGCATAATGGTGGCGGTAGAAACAAATGTCGCCTGCGCCAGCTCGCGCACCGTGATATTGCCCACCAGCAGCGGATGCTCCGTGAGGTGGGCGAGGACGCGATACTCCGCGCGGGTCAGTGACGCCCCGCGCGTTAACAGCGTGGCCAGGCGGTTATCCATTATTTTGCCGGTTCAACCGGCAGATCGTCTCGCGCACCCCATTCGCTCCAGGCGCCGTCGTAAAGAGTGACGTCGTTAACCCCGAGGGTGGCAAGTGCCAGAATCACCACGCAGGCCGTTACGCCGGAACCGCAGCTGGCAATGATCGGACGATGTAAATCCACACCCGCACGGTCAAAAATGGCGCGCAGTTCATCGGTGGTTTTCAGCTCCCCTTCAAAAACCAGATCGCCCCACGGCACGTTCAGCGCGCCCGGAATATGTCCACGCTTCAGACCCGGACGCGGTTCATCCGCTTCGGCATTAAAGCGAGGAGCAGGACGGGCATCGACAATTTGCGCCGTCTTCTCGTGGCTAACGACCAGTACGTCAGTCAGACGTTTGACGACGTGTGCGTCAAACGTGGCATCGAAATCGCCTTCCGGCAGCGTGACATCACCCTGCTGAAGCGGCAGGTCATCACGCTTCCAGCCCGCCAGACCGCCTGCCAGAATTGACACTTTCTCTACGCCAAACTGTTTTAACATCCACCACGCGCGCGGTGCGGAAAAGAGGTTGCCCTCATCGTAAACAACCAGATGCTTGTCGCGGCTCACGCCCAGCTCGCGCATCGCCACGGAAAAGGCTTCCGGGCGCGGCAGCATGTGCGGCAGGGGAGAGTTGTGATCGGAGAGGGCTTCAATATCAAAAAACACCGCATCAGGCAGATGGCCGGCACGGTATTCAGCGAGCATATCACGAAGATGTTCCTGCCCGGCTGGGGCCATCCGCGCGTCAATAATCTGGACTTCCGGGTCGTCGCCGTGCTCAATCAGCCAGTCGGCGGCGACAAAATATGAGGTGGACATGGGATGCCTCCATTCTTTTCCGTAAAAAAGGATTGTCGGTGTTTTTTATGACACCGACAAGCAAACCACGTTCAACTCGCGAGCAAGCCCCTATTTTTTCACCGTTTCGCCATTCTGCCAGGCCTTTTGCAGTGCGGGCCAGTAGTCGCGGTTGGCTTCGATCATCTCATCCAGAATAGCTTTCGCGTGCGCCATGGTCGGCACGGTGCGGTTCAGGGTGAAGGCCTGCAGGGCTTTCTCATAACTGCCTTCGATGGTCGCCTCCACCAGCAGCTGTTCGGATGCCAGCTGCTGTTGCAGCAGGGTCTGATGGAACAGCGGCACCCGACCGATGCGCATAGGCTCTGGTCCTTCGGAGGTGATATAGGCGGGCACTTCCACCATCGCATCGTATGGCAGGTTGGTAATCGCCCCGCGGTTTTCCACCATCACCAGATGGCGGCTGCGCAGGTTAAAGGCCAGCGAGCAGGCCACGTCGACGATAAACTCGCCGTGGACGCCCACGTGGAAGGCATCCGGCAGGATCCCGGTGCGCTTGTACTCTTGCGCAGCAGCAAAGAGTTTTTTCTCACGCCCGTCCATCACTTCGTTAGCGCGGGTATAGTCCGGGTTCTGATGCTCCACAATCTGGTTTGGCATCAGGTAATACTGCAGATACGGGTTCGGCAGGTACTCCGGGAAGTTATCCATGACGGGCTTGATGTTGCGCCAGGTCTTCACCCAGGAGGGATCGGAATGTTGCGGATCGGTTTTGGCGGCGTCTTCCGTCAACAGGCCAAACTTCGCGATATGTTTGCGCAGTTCGGGCAGCTTGTCTTCGCCGTCCACCAGCACGCGGGTAAACCAGCCGAAGTGGTTCAGGCCGAAATAGTCCACCTCCAGCTTGTGGCGATCCACGCCCAGAATGGCACCCATATTGCGCATTGCAGCGACGGGCATATCGCAGATGTTCAGCACCCGCGCGTTCGGGCGCAGGCGGCGCACGCCTTCCGCCACGATCGCTGCCGGGTTGGAGTAGTTCACGATCCAGGCTTTTTCATGCGCGTAGCGATCCACCCGATCGATAAGCTCGACCATCGGCAGGATCGTGCGCAGTCCGTACGCCAGCCCGCCGGGACCGCAAGTCTCCTGGCCGACCACGCCGTGCCGCAGCGGGATCTTCTCATCCTGCTCGCGCATTTTATACTGACCGACCCGCATCTGGGCGAAGACGAAATGTGCGCCGCTGAACGCCACTTCCGGGTCAGTGGTGACGGTGAATTTGATGCTTTCACTGTGGTCACGAATCACTTTCTCAACCACCGGCGCGATGGTGTTCTGACGCGCCTCGTCGATGTCATAGAGGCGGATTTCGGCCAGCGGGAAGTCATGCAGACGTACCATCAGGCTTTTCACAATACCCGGCGTGTAGGTGCTGCCGCCACCGGCAATCGACAGAATAAAGGGGGGTGTAAACATCTTTAGCTCCTTTCAGAGAAACGTCTCAACGGCTTCTCGCATTTTTTTGACATGCAGCCCGTAGACCACCTGAACGTTGTTACCTTGTTTGATGACCCCTTTCGCGCCGGTCGCTTTCAGGCGCGGCTCGTCGATGATGTCGACGTCCTTCACCGTGACGCGTAAGCGGGTATAGCAGTTATCCACAACCTCAATATTCTCCCTGCCGCCGAGGCCCACTACGATGGACTCACCCAGCCCGTCGTTATTGCCCCTCGCCTGGTACTCCTGCTTGCTGTAGAGACGTGTCTCCTGATCCTCATCCTCACGGCCTGGGGTCTTCATGTTGAAGCGCAGAATAAGGAAGCGGAACACCGTGAAGTAGAGGGAAAACATGATCAGCCCTACCAGGATGTACATTGGCCAGTTGGATTTCTCCGTGCCGAGCGGCAGGTTGTAGAGAATGAAATCAATGATCCCGTTGGCACCGATGGCGTGAACACCAAATAGCGAGAACAGCATCATGCCGATGCCGGTCAGCACCGCGTGAACCACGAACAGCAGCGGCGCGACGAACAGGAAGGAGAACTCAATCGGCTCGGTGACGCCGACCAGCAGCGAGGTCAGCGCCGCCGGGATCAAAATGGCTTTCGCAACAGCTTTGCGTTCCGGTTTTGCGGTCATATACATCGCCAGCGCGGCGGCGGGCAGGCCGAACATTTTGCTGATGCCGCGCGCGTCCCACACCACGGTGCTGCTGAGCTGCTTCACCTCCGGACAGGCCATTTCGGCGAAGTAGATATTGCGCGCGCCCTGATAGGTTGCGCCGCATACCTCCTGCGTCCCCCCGAGTTCGGTATAGAGGAACGGGGTATAAACCAGATGATGCAGGCCAGTCGGTACCAGAATGCGCTCAAGGAAACCGTAAATGGCTACGCCGAACGGGCCTGAGCCTTTAATGGCCAGCGCCAGCGCGCTAATCCCGTGCTGAGCGTACGGCCAGATTTCGCTCATTACCACGCCGAGCAGCATGGAGACGGGCAGCATCACAATCGCGACAAAGCAGTGGCCGGAGTAAATCGCCATCGCACCGTTAAACTGTACGCCGGAATATTTGTTGTAAAGGTAGCCGGAGAGCGCCCCGGTCAGGATCCCGGCGAAAACACCCATCTCCAGCACCTGAACGCCCAGCACCATGCTTTGACCCGCGGCTTTCATCTGCCCGGCAGGCGCCAGCTCACCCTGAAGCTGTAACGTTACGTTCATGGCGTTGATAAACACCACGAAGGTCACCAGACCAATCAGCGCCGCGTAGCCTTTATCGCGCGTTGCCAGCCCAATCGGGATCCCGACGGCAAACACCAGCGCCAGGTTGACCAGCACTGACACGGCGGATTTGGCGATCAGCTGGCCGATACTCTGAATGAGCGGATGGCCAAGAAACGGCAGGTACTCGGCCAGGTTGCCGTTACCCAATACGTTACCAAAGGCGATAAACAGACCGACGATCGGTAAGATAAGTACGGGGCCGTACAATGATTTTCCGAAATTTTGTAGGGCGTTCACGGCTCGTTTCATGGCTTTCTCTCTTATTGAACCGCGCACTCGGGGTGCGTCATGGTCATAAAACTAGCAGGCTCCTGATGCTTTTATCCAGCTATCTTATTGTTTTAAAAACAAATGACGTGAAAGGTAACATGTGACGTTATGCTCTGTGATCGCGGTTCCACCTCCACGCCGCCGGACATGGCGATTCTGCGAGGCGCTTTCCAGATTCTAAAATTGGACTTTTTGTATTAACGAAACTTGCGGATAATACTTATCCGGACGACGACCAACAGGCCCCCTCAGGCCAGGGACAAAGGATGAAACCGTTTCGCTTAGCCGCGATCTCTCTCGCGCTGCTTACCACATTTACGCTTGTCGGCTGTGACAACAGCGACGATAAATCTCAGACTGCGGCTCCCGCAGCATCTACCACATCAACCCCGAAAGCGGCTGAAAAGCCTGATGCAGAAAAATTGGCAAAACTGGCGGCACAGAGCCAGGGCAAAGCATTAACCCTACTGGATGCCTCTGAAGTACAGCTGGACGGCGCCGCCACGCTGGTGTTGACCTTCTCTGTTCCGTTGAATCCCGACCAGGATTTCGCGAAAACAGTGCATGTCGTGGATAAGAAAAGTGGCAAGGTTGACGGAGCGTGGGAACTTGCGCCTAACCTGAAAGAGCTTCGCCTGCGTCATCTGGAGCCCAACCGTAATCTGGTTGTCACCGTCGAACGTGGTTTACAGGCGCTGAACAAAGCAACGTTCGACATTGATTATGAAAAAGCGATCACCACCCGGGATGTCGAACCGACGGTCGGTTTTGCCAGCCGCGGATCGCTGCTGCCGGGCAAAGTGGTGGAAGGGCTGCCGGTGATGGCGCTCAACGTCAACAATGTGGACGTCAATTTCTACCGCGTGAAGCCGGAATCGCTGGCTTCCTTTGTCAGTCAGTGGGAGTACCGTAACTCCCTGACCAACTGGGAATCCGACAACCTGCTGAAGATGGCGGAACTGGTTTATACCGGTCGCTTTGATCTCAATCCGGCGCGCAATACCCGTGAAAAACTGCTCCTGCCGCTCAAGGATATCAAGCCGCTCCAGCAGTCTGGCGTCTATATCGCGGTCATGAACCAGGCCGGACACTACAACTACAGCAATGCCGCAACCCTCTTTACCCTGAGCGATGTCGGGTTATCCGCTCACCGTTACCACAACCGCCTGGACATCTTTACCCAGAGTCTGGAAAACGGTGCGGCGCAGTCCGGTGTCACCGTCACGCTGCTGAATGACAAAGGGCAGACCCTTGCCGAGGCGAAAAGCGATGCGGACGGTCATGCGACGCTTGAAACCGACAAAGAGGCCGCGCTGATTCTGGCGAGCAAAGATGGCCAGACCACGCTGCTTGATCTCAAACTTCCGGCGCTCGATCTGGCGGAGTTTGATATCGCCGGTAATCCGGGCTACAGCAAGCAGTTCTTTATGTTTGGTCCGCGCGATCTCTATCGCCCGGGTGAAACCGTGATCCTCAACGGCTTACTGCGCGACAGCGACGGAAAGCCGCTCCCCGACCAGCCTGTGAAGCTTGACGTGTTGCGTCCGGATGGACAGGTGGCGCGCACGATGGTCGTTAAGCCAGAAAACGGGCTCTATCGTTTTAACTATCCGCTGGATAGCGGTGCGCAGACCGGCATGTGGCATATCCGCGCGAACACAGGTGATAACCAGCAGCGTCTGTGGGATTTCCACGTGGAAGATTTCATGCCTGAGCGTATGGCGCTGAATCTGACAGGTCAAAAAGCACCGGTTTCCCCGCAGGATGACGTGGACTTTAACGTAGTAGGCTATTACCTGTACGGTGCGCCGGCTAATGGGAATTCACTGCAGGGCCAGCTTTTCCTCCGCCCACTGCGTGAGGCCGTGCCTGCACTGCCAGGCTTCCAGTTTGGGGACATCGCTGAGGAAAACCTGAGCCGCAGTCTGGATGAAGTGCAGCTTACGCTGGACGAACAGGGGCGCGGGCAGGTTACGACTGAAAGCCAGTGGAAAGAAGTGCATTCGCCGCTACAGCTGATCCTGCAGGCCAGCCTGCTGGAGTCGGGCGGTCGCCCGGTGACGCGTCGCGCTGAGCAGGCCATCTGGCCGGCGGCTGAACTGCCGGGTATCCGTCCTCCGTTCGCCAGCAAGGCCGTATACGACTACCGCACGGATACCACCGTCAACCAACCCATTGTTGACGAAAACGGTAATGCCAGCTTTGACATCGTTTATGCCGATGCCAGCGGGGCGAAAAAAGCGGTATCCGGCTTACAGGTGCGCCTGATCCGCGAGCGCCGCGACTACTTCTGGAACTGGTCTGAGAGCGAAGGCTGGCAGTCTCAGTTCGATCAAAAAGATCTGGTTGAAGGTGAACAGGAGCTTAGCCTCAAGGCCGATGAAACCGGCAAGGTCACTTTCCCGGTGGAGTGGGGCTCATACCGTCTGGAGGTGAAAGCGCCTGATGAGATGGTCAGTAGCGTGCGTTTCTGGGCAGGATACAGCTGGCAGGATAACAGCGATGGCACGGGGGCAGCACGCCCTGACCGCGTGACGCTGAAGCTGGATAAACCCGCTTATCAGCCAGGCGATACCATCCAGCTGCATATCGCTGCACCCGCCGCAGGCAAGGGTTATGCCATGATCGAATCCAGCGAAGGGCCGCTGTGGTGGAAAGAGATCGACGTACCGGCAAACGGGCTCGATCTCTCGATTCCGGTAGATAAAGCCTGGAAACGTCACGATCTCTATCTCAGCACACTGGTGGTGCGCCCTGGGGATAAATCGAAATCCGCCACGCCGAAACGCGCGGTTGGTCTGCTGCATCTGCCGATGGGAGACGAAAATCGTCGCCTGAACATTGCGCTCGATAACCCGCAGAAAATGCGGCCAAATCAGACGCTCTCGGTGAAGGTGAAAGCCAGCGTGAAAGAGGGTGCGGTTCCACAGAAAGTGAACGTGCTGGTTTCGGCAGTGGACAGCGGCGTGCTGAACATTACCGATTACGTTACGCCAGATCCGTGGCAGGCGTTCTTCGGCCAGAAGCGCTACGGCGCGGATATCTACGATATCTACGGCCAGGTCATTGAAGGACAGGGCCGCATGGCGGCGCTGCGCTTCGGCGGTGATGGCGATGAACTGAAGCGCGGCGGCAAACCGCCGGTGAACCACGTCACCATTGTTGCCCAGCAGGCTCAGCCGGTTACGCTGGATGCTAACGGGGAAGGTACCGTTACGCTGCCGATTGGAGACTTCAACGGCGAGCTGCGCCTGATGGCACAGGCCTGGACGGAAGATGATTTTGGCAGCAGTGAAAGCAAGGTTGTGGTGGCCGCACCGGTCATTACCGAGCTGAACACCCCGCGTTTCCTGGCGAGTGGAGATACCTCGCGCCTGACGCTGGATCTGACCAACCTGACCGACCAGCCGCAAACGCTGAACGTTGCCCTGACTGCGACAGGCAAACTGTCCCTGGAGGGCGCGCCGCCGCAGCCGGTTCAGCTGCCGCCGGGCGCGCGTAGCACCCTGTTTATTCCAGTACGTGCGCTGGAAGGCTATGGCGACGGTGAGGTGACGGCACAGGTTACCGGCCTGCAGCTTCCGGGAGAAACCTTCGCAGCGCAGCAGAAAAGCTGGAAAATCGGCGTACGTCCGGCATTCCCGGCACAGACCGTCAATACCGGAGCGATGCTGAACCCGGGTGAATCCTGGACCGCACCGGCGCAGCATAGTAGCGGTTTCTCTCCAGCCACTCTGCAGGGGCAACTCCTGCTGAGCGGTAAACCACCGCTCAACCTGGCGCGCTATATTCGTGAACTGCAGGCGTATCCGTATGGCTGTCTGGAACAAACCACGAGTGGCCTGTTCCCGTCGCTCTACACCAACGCGGCGCAGCTCACCGCGCTTGGTATTAAGGGCGACACGGATGACAAGCGCCGTGCTGCCATTGATATTGGGATCTCGCGTCTGCTGCAGATGCAGCGCGAGGAGGGCGGTTTTGCGTTGTGGGATAAAAACGGCCCGGAAGAGTACTGGTTAACCGCCTATGTCACTGACTTCCTGGTGCGTGCAGGCGAGCAAGGCTACAGCGTGCCTGCCGAAGCCGTGAATAACGCCAATAGCCGCCTGCTGCGCTACCTGCAGGATCCGGGCATGATGTCCATTCGCTACAGCGACGACACCCAGGCCAGCAAATTTGCCGTACAGGCTTATGCCGCTCTGGTGCTGGCGCGCCAGCAAAAAGCACCGCTGGGTGCGCTGCGCGAAATCTGGGATCGTCACGCTCAGGCTGCTTCCGGGCTGCCGCTGATGCAGCTGGGTATGGCGCTCAAACTGATGGGCGATGCCCCACGCAGCCAGCAGGCACTGGACCTGGCGCTCAAAACGCCGCGTAACGACAGCAAAAACTGGATGGCCGATTACGGTAGTCAGTTGCGCGATAACGCGTTGATGCTCTCCCTGCTGGAAGAGTACAAGCTGCTGCCGGATGCGCAAAATACGTTGCTGAATGCGCTGTCTGAACAGGCTTTCAGCCAGCGCTGGCTGTCTACTCAGGAGAGTAATGCCCTCTTCCTGGCCGGACGTTCGCTGCAAACTCTGTCAGGTGCATGGCAGGCGAAAACCTCGCTGTCTGATACCGCCTCAGGCGGTGATACATCGCTGGTACAAAACGTCAACGGCGACCAGTTTGGTGCGCTGCAGGTGACCAATACCGGCACTTCGCCACTGTGGGTTCGCCTGGACAGCACGGGTTATCCGGAATATGCGCCTCAGCCGAGCTCGAACGTGCTGCAGGTTGAACGTCATATCCTGGCAACCGACGGCAGCAGTAAATCGCTCTCATCTCTGAAGAGTGGTGAACTGGTACTGGTGTGGCTTGAGGTGAAAGCCAGCCAGAACGTGCCGGATGCGCTGGTGGTGGATCTTCTCCCGGCGGGTCTGGAGCTGGAAAACCAGAACCTGGCGAGCAGCAGCGCCAGCCTGCAGGACAGCGGCAGCGAGGTGCAAAACCTGCTGAGCCAGATGCAGCAGGCGGATATTCAGCATATGGAGTTCCGCGACGACCGCTTTGTGGCCGCTGTGCCGGTCAACGAAGGTCAGCCGGTCACGCTGGTTTACCTGGCGCGCGCCGTCACACCGGGAACTTACCAGGTGCCGGTCCCGATGGTGGAGTCTATGTACGTTCCGCAGTGGCGGGCAACGGGTGCGGCCAGCGGCCCGCTGATTGTTGTTCCGTAATATGCTGAAAGCACGTCTGATACGCTCCCGCTGGCTCTGGCTGGCGGGAGCGCTTCTCATTTTATGGGGGCTGGTTTTCGCCGCCGACCGCCTGTGGCCGTTACCTCTGAAAGAGGTTAACCCCGCCCGGGTGGTGGTGGATGAGAACGGCACGCCGCTGTGGCGTTTTGCTGACGCGGAGGGCATCTGGCGCTATCCGGTGACCATTGAAGAGGTCTCTCCCCGTTATCTTGAGGCGCTAATCCAGTATGAAGATCGCTGGTTCTGGGATCATCCCGGCGTAAACCCACTCTCTGTCATGCGCGCCGCCTGGCAGGATCTCACCTCCGGGAGAGTGGTCTCGGGGGGAAGCACGCTTACCATGCAGGTGGCGCGCCTGCTGGATCCGCATCCGCGCACCTTCGGTGGAAAGATCCGTCAGCTCTGGCGGGCGATGCAGCTGGAGTGGCATCTCTCCAAACGCGATATTCTTACGCTGTATCTCAACCGTGCCCCGTTTGGCGGCACGCTGCAGGGTGTAGGGGCAGCAAGCTGGACCTATCTGGGGAAACCACCTTCGCAGCTTAGCTACTCCGATGCAGCGCTGCTGGCCGTACTACCGCAGGCTCCGAGTCGTCTGCGCCCGGACCGGTGGCCGGAGCGGGCCGAAGCGGCACGCAATAAGGTGCTCGACCGCATGATGACCCAGGGCGTCTGGTCAGAAAAACAGGTAAAAGAGTCCCGTGAAGAGCCGGTATGGCTGGCTCCCCGTCAGATGCCGCAGCTGGCGCCGCTTTTTGCTCGCATGATGCTCGGCAAAAGCCGCGACACAAAAATTGTCACCACGCTGGATGCCGGACTACAACGACAGCTGGAAGAGCTGGCGATGAACTGGAAATCCCGCCTGCCGGCACGCAGCTCGCTGGCGATGATCGTCGTGGATCATACGGATATGAAAGTGCGCGGCTGGGTCGGTTCGGTGGATATTAACGACGACAGTCGATTTAGCCATGTTGATATGGTCAATGCGATCCGATCGCCGGGATCGGTGCTGAAACCCTTTATTTACGGTATGGCGCTGGATGATGGCCTGATCCATCCCGCCTCATTGCTTCAGGACGTTCCTCGAAAAACCGGTGATTATCGCCCCGGAAATTTCGACAGCGGCTTCCACGGGCCGGTCAGCATGAGTGAAGCGCTGGTACGCTCCCTCAACCTGCCGGCGGTGCAGGTGCTGGAAGCCTACGGGCCAAAGCGTTTTGCCGGAATGCTGAGCAATGCCGGGCTGCCGCTGATCCTGCCTGCGGGGGCACAACCGAATTTGTCGCTGATTTTGGGAGGTGCAGGCGCGCGGCTGGCCGATATCGCCGCTGCCTATAGCGCCTTTGCCCGACACGGCAAGGCGGGAAGGCTGCGCTTCCAGCCTGGCGACGCGCTTGTTGAGCGCCCGCTGTTATCGGCAGGTTCAGCGTGGATTATTCGCCGTATTCTCGCCAACGAGGCGCAGCCGCTGCCGGACAGTGCGCTACCGCAAATTGCGCCGCTGGCGTGGAAAACCGGCACCAGCTACGGCTACCGTGATGCCTGGGCAATAGGTCTGAACGCCCGTTACGTCATTGGCATCTGGACCGGGCGACCGGACGGTACGCCCGTGGCCGGGCAGTTTGGTTTTGCCAGCGCGGTGCCGCTCCTGAATCAGGTAAATAACCTGCTTCAGTCTCGCTCGACGGTAGACGAAGCCCGCCTGCCGCGCGATCCGCGTCCGGAGAGCGTCGGGCAGGGTGTGATCTGCTGGCCTGGCGGTCAGTCGCTGCCGGAAGGCAGTGAAAACTGTCGGCGTCGCCTTTCCACATGGTTGCTGGAAGGAAGTGAGCCGCCTACGCTGCTTTTACCGGAACAGGAAGGTATTCGCGGCATTCGTTTCCCGGTCTGGCTTGATAAAACGGGTAAGCGCGTTTCAGCAGATTGCCCGGATGCCACGGAGAAAATCCTCGATGTCTGGCCGCTGCCGCTGGAGTCGTGGCTGCCAGCAGCAGAAAAAAGGGCGGCGCGTCTTCCTGCGAAATCAACAGTCTGTCCGCCTCTGGATAATAACAATGCGGCACCGCTTATGATTTCGGGAATCAGAGAGGGAGCTGTGATTAAGCGACTCCCGGGTGAAGGAAATGTGACGCTTTCTGTCAGTACGACAGGTGGAGAAGGTGAGCGCTGGTGGTTTTTAAACGGAGAACCGTTAAAAGGACGGAATTATAATTATTCATTACAATTATATTTGCCGGGTAATTATCAGTTATTTGTGATGGATGAGGCAGGACAAACGGCGACGGTAAATTTCGAGCTGGGCCGTTAAGTTTTACCCCTAAAGCGTTAGCTTGATAATTATCAACATTCGTTCCTGAAAAAAAACGAGAATGCGTTTTTATTTGAAGGAACGAGCAATGAAAAAAAATAAAAATCAGGGAGAGGGTTTTATTCCCGAGATATCCCGACGTCATTTTATTCAGGCAGGATCGGCGCTCGCCGCCCTTCCGCTTGTTGTGACAACCCGCAACGTACAGGCGCAGGACGCCGCGGCAACACGTGCGGCGCCGGAAGAAAAAGTGGTGCAAACCTGCAGCACGTTTGACTGCGGGGGGAAGTGTGATATTCGAGCTCATATCAGCGAAGGCGTTGTCACCCGAATTTCCACGCGCCCGGATAATGCATTGGATCCGCAGATGCCGGTTATGCGTGCCTGTGTTCGTGGCAGAGCGTATCGGAAATTTGTTTATCATCCCGATCGGCTTAAATATCCAATGAAGCGTACAGGTAAACGTGGCGAAGGAAAATTCGAACGTATTACCTGGGATGAAGCCACGACGCTTATTGCGAATTAATTAAAAACGATTACGCAAAAATACGGTGCGGCTTCACGCTATGTTCACGTGGGTACCGCAGTTTCTGGCGGAACGTTTTCCGGCGATAAAATGGTTCGTCGTCTGCTCAACTTAACCGGCGGCTACCTCGAAAGCTATCACTCGGTCAGTATGGGCAACACGGCGGCAGCCACGCCGTATACCTATGGCACCGCTGCCAGCGGCAGTTCTCTGGACACGCTGCTTGATACGAAACTGGTCATCCTCTGGGGGCATAACCCGACGGAGACGATTTTTGGTCACAGCAACTACTTCTTCCAGAAGATGAAGCAAAACGGCACCCGCTTTATCGTTGTCGATCCGCGCTATTCAGACACGGTTTCCTCCCTTGCCGATCGGTGGATCCCGCTGCTTCCTGCCACTGATAATGCCCTGATGGATGCCATGATGTACGTGATCGTCACAGAGAACTTGCACGATCGCGACTTCATTCAGCGCTATACCCTGGGCTTTGACGAAGCATCAATGCCGGAAGGCGTTCCGGCCAATGAATCCCTGATGGCTTACCTGAGCGGGGCAAAAGACGGCGTGGCGAAAACCCCTGAGTGGGCCGAGAAAATTACCCATGTGCCTGCGCAGACTATCCGTCAGCTGGCTCGCGACTACGCAAATACTAAACCTGCTGCACTGATCCAGGGTTGGGGGCCGCAGCGTCACAACTGCGGCGAGCGCACCGCGCGCGGCTCAACGTTACTGGCGACGCTAACGGGTAACGTCGGCGTAAAAGGCGGCTGGGCGGCAGGCTATGGCGGCTGCGCTAACCGCAAATTTGCCGTTGGGCCCGAAATGCCGGATAACCCGGTAAAAGCCAAAATATCGGTGATGAACTGGGTGCAGGCCGCCGACGATGCTTCTCAGGTGACGGCGGATGTTGGTTTGAAAGAAGCTGACAAGCTGGACAGCAATATCCGCATCCTGTTCTCGCTGGCCGGCAATTACCTGGCTAACCAGAACCCAGATCTCCATCAGGCAACCCGCGTGCTGGAAGACGAGTCGAAAATCGAATTTATTGTTGCAAGCGATCTGTTTATGACGCCGAGCGCCAGATACGCCGATCTTCTTCTGCCGGAAACCAGCTTTATGGAGCGCTGGAATATTGGCGAAACCTGGGGGACCGCGAGCTATCTGATCCTGTCGGAAAAGCTGATTGAGCCTGAGTTTGAGCGCCGTTCAGATTACGACTGGCTGCGTGAGGTTGCCGCTAAGCTCGGCATTGAACCCGCGTTCAGCGAGGGCCGTGACGAAAAAGCGTGGATTGAGCACATCTGGGAGCAGACGCGGCTGGCGATGCCGGAGGAAAATCTGCCGGACTTCACGACGCTACAGAAAACGCGTCAGCATCTTTTCAAAAGCGCGCCGTACGTTGCCTTTGAAGACAACATTCGCGATCCGCAAAATCATCCGTTCCCGACGCCGTCCGGAAAGATTGAGATCTTCTCGAAGCGTCTGTACGACATGCATCACCCGGAAATTCCGGCGCTATCGCACTACGTTCCCGCTCATGAAGGCCCGGAAGATGAACTGGCGAAAACTTTCCCGCTTCAGCTGATTACCTGGAAAGGGAAAAACCGTGCCAACTCAACCCAATATGCTAACCCGTGGTTAATTGAAGCCCAGCAGCAAAAGCTGTGGATTAACCCGCAGGATGCGCAAAAGCGCGGCATTGCACAGGGCGATACCGTGCGCATCCATAACGCGCGCGGCATTTGTGAAATCCCGGCCGAGGTGACGCCGCGCATCATTCCAGGCGTCGTTGCCATGCAGGCTGGTGCCTGGTGGCAGCCGGACGAGCAGGGTATTGATAAAGGTGGTTGCGCGAACGTCCTCAGTTCAGCCCGTATTACCGCGCTTGCGAAAGGGAATTCTCATCAAACCATGCTGGTGGAGGTAGCGAAAGCATGAGTCAGTTTAAACACTACGCGCCGGTGAGCGATAAACAGCTGGGTTTTTATATCGACTCCTCCCGCTGTTCGGGCTGCAAGGCCTGTCAGGTGGCGTGCAAAGATAAAAATAACCTTGAGGTTGGACGTCGTTTCCGCCGCGTTTATGAAGTCAACGGCGGAAATTTCATTCCAACCGGGCAGGGGGGCGTCAGCAATAACGTTTTTGCTTACACGCTCTCTATTTCTTGTAACCACTGTGCGGACCCGGTCTGCACCAAAAACTGCCCGACTACCGCGATGCACAAGCGTCCGGGCGACGGCATCGTGCGCGTCGATACGGACAAGTGCGTTGGCTGCGGCTACTGCGCATGGTCATGTCCTTACGGCGCGCCGCAGCTCAATGAGCAGACCGGACAGATGTCGAAATGCGATTTTTGCGTGGATCTCCAGGCAAAGGGGGAGCAGCCAGTCTGTGTGGCAACCTGTCCACTCGAAGCGATCAAATTCGGACCCATTGATGAACTTCGGGAGAAATACGGCGCGGTCTGCGATGTGAAAGGTTTGCCTGATTCTTCCATCACACAACCGAACCTGGTAGTCAAAGCGCATCAGGGTGCAGAGAAAGAGGGGAAGCGTCATGCATGAGTTACCATTGCTGATATTTACGCTGTTCCTGCAGGGATCGGTAGGCGTGACCCTCTGGCTGGCGTTTGGCGAGGCGCGTGCATCGCAATCTCGTCTGCTGCTGCCCGCTGCCGGGGCGTTTGTCCTGGCCAGTCTGGGGCTTCTCTCCTCGGCGCTGCACATGGGCTATCCGCTCAACGCCCTTAACGCGCTGCGCCACGTTTCCAGCTCCTGGCTGAGCCGTGAGATCGTCTTTGCCAGCCTTTACCTTGCGGCACTGGGCCTTGCGACGCTGCTGATGTTTGCCAAAAAACCAGGCTGGAAGCTGCTGTTGGTTGTGGCCGGTGTTGTCGGGCTGGTGGATGTGTTCTGCATGGCGCAGATCTACATGCATACGTCGGTGGTGACCTGGCAGCACATTAACACTCTGGTGCTGTTCATCGGCTCGGTGGGGATCATAGGTTCTGCCTGCATGGCCGTTGGGCTGCGCTGCCAAACTTCCGTGCGTGCGGCGGTTGTCATTGTCGCGCTGCTGGTGCTTGTGCGTCTGGTCATGCAGCCCGTCTGGCTGGCAGACATTGCGACCATGGATAACACCGTGGTGACGTTCCCTCACGCACCGTTGCAGATGCTGGAGCAACTGCGCACGGTACATCTGCTGAGCTGGTGCGTTTCGGTTGCAGGTATGCTGTGCTTTGCCGCGGGCGGTCTGAAAGCGGCGCGAGGCCCAATGCTGCTGGGCAGTGCGCTGTTGATCGTGGGTGAGCTTATGCTGCGCTTCGTTTTCTTCAGTATTGGCTGATGGGCGAATTGTCATTATCCCCGGCGATAGAGGTGACGCATGCGTGCGTGCGTCGCCGTTTTCGCCATGCTGCCTGCAGTGCCTGCGCGGACGTTTGTCCCGCGCAGGTTTTTTCTTTTACTGAAATGGGCATCTCGGTTGATGAACAGCGCTGTATAGGCTGCGGTGATTGCCTGTTCGTCTGTCCCACCGAGGCCATTACCGACATCACGCCGCGAAAACGCTTTCTGCGTGGCGATACCCTCGTTGGGCCTTTTACTGAACATGCCCCAGGGGTGAATGAGCTGCTGCTATGGCACGCGCAACACGGTGTGCGTTTTATCAGTATTGAAGCGGAACACTACCCGGCCTGGTTACTGGCGCTTGCCCGGCTTAATCTTGTGCTTCGTCGACGGGGTGAAGCGGTATGGGCTTTTAAGCCTGACCCGATCAACGAGGTGAATATTGCCCGCCGTGCGCTTATGTATGTTCCGCGGGAGGATGTGCGCCGCTGTAACGTCGTGCCGGGCCAGCGTCAGCTGCGCAGGGCATTCGCAGAATTTAGCGAGTCAGATATCGTTCTCGACATCGGAAAATGTAGGTTGTGTGGGGCATGCTGGCGAAGCTGCACTGAAAACGCAATTCGTTTTGAGAATGCCACGCTGGTGGTGGAAACCGGACGCTGTACCGGGTGTGGGGGGTGCGAAGCGGTGTGTCAGCATGGCGCGATAAGCATAACGCAGACAGAACAGAGCGCGAAAAGCAGCGTGACGCCTGCCTGTGAGGCTGTTTGCCTGACGTGTCATCGTCATTTCTGGTCATTCAGGATGGATGAAAAGCACTGCCCCCTCTGTTCACGCCATCACTTCGCTATGCGCGATTCGGCCTGTTGCTAATCTTCGTCTCATTTTAAAAAAATGTTATGCAGAACCATAGGCAATGGCGCTATTGCTCATTATAATCCGCGCCACACCATACTCAGGTATGCAAAACAACAGAACATTGACAGAGGTTATCATGGCTATTGAACGTACTTTTTCCATCATCAAACCAAACGCGGTGGCAAAAAACGTTATTGGCAGCATCTTCGCTCGCTTTGAATCAGCAGGGTTCAAAATTGTTGGCACCAAAATGCTGCACCTGACCGTTGAGCAGGCTCGCGGTTTCTACGCTGAGCACGAAGGCCGTCCATTCTTTGACGGTCTGGTTGAGTTCATGACCTCCGGTCCTATCGTGGTATCCGTGCTGGAAGGCGAGAACGCAGTACAGCGCCATCGCGATCTGCTGGGTGCAACCAACCCGGACAACGCGCTGGCCGGTACCCTGCGCGCTGACTACGCGGACAGCTTCACCGAGAACGGCACCCACGGTTCTGACTCCGTTGAATCTGCTGCACGCGAAATCGCCTTCTTCTTCGCAGAAGGCGAAGTGTGTCCACGCACCCGTTAATTTAACGGTTTCGTTTACACATTAATTTCGTAAATGCCACGTGCAAACGTGGCATCCCTGCGCCAGACTTTGTACAATGCAACGCCCCGGATGAGCAGACCGCTGTCCGGGGCGTTTCTATTCAACCCTCCAGGGGCCACAACGTGTAACAACGAGGCCGGAAAATATTATGTCTGAATTAGTGAATACCTCCGAAGTCGCCATTCCTGCGGTTCCCAATAAAAATGGAAAAATTAACCTGCTGGACCTGAACCGTCAGCAGATGCGCGAGTTCTTTAAAGATATGGGTGAGAAACCGTTTCGTGCCGATCAGGTGATGAAATGGATGTACCACTACTGCAGCGACAACTTTGATGAAATGACTGACATCAACAAAGTGCTGCGTAACAAGCTCAAAGAAGTGGCTGAAATCCGCGCCCCGGAAGTGGTGGAAGAGCAGCGCTCTGCCGATGGCACCATCAAATGGGCGATTGCCGTAGGCGATCAGCGCGTTGAAACCGTCTACATCCCGGAAGAAGACCGCGCCACGCTGTGTGTCTCCTCCCAGGTGGGCTGCGCGCTGGAGTGCAAATTCTGCTCTACCGCACAGCAAGGGTTCAACCGTAACCTGCGTGTCTCTGAAATTATCGGCCAGGTCTGGCGTGCGGCGAAAATCGTCGGTGCGGCAAAAGTGACCGGTACGCGTCCTATCACCAACGTGGTGATGATGGGGATGGGTGAGCCGCTGTTGAACCTGACTAACGTGGTACCGGCAATGGAAATCATGCTGGATGACTTCGGTTTCGGCCTGTCCAAGCGTCGTGTGACGCTGTCGACGTCAGGCGTTGTCCCTGCGCTGGATAAGCTTGGCGACATGATTGACGTTGCGCTGGCTATCTCTCTGCACGCACCAAACGATGAAATTCGTGACGAAATTGTACCGATCAACAAAAAGTACAATATCGAAACCTTCCTCGCTGCCGTGCGCCGCTACCTGGAGAAATCCAACGCCAACCAGGGCCGCGTCACCATCGAGTACGTGATGCTTGACCACGTTAACGACGGTACCGAGCACGCGCATCAACTGGCTGAGCTGCTGAAAGATACGCCATGCAAAATCAACCTGATCCCATGGAACCCGTTCCCGGGGGCGCCGTATGGCCGTAGTTCAAACAGCCGTATCGACCGTTTCTCCAAGGTACTGATGGAGTATGGTTTCACCACTATCGTGCGTAAAACCCGTGGTGATGATATTGATGCAGCGTGTGGACAACTGGCTGGCGATGTCATTGACCGAACCAAACGTACCCTGCGTAAACGCATGCAGGGTGAGACGATTGCGGTCAAAGCTGTTTGATTATTATGCACTCACGGCGCATTATCTGCGCCGTGATGCATAATCTTACTGAATAATCAGTCAGATTCGTGAAGACTGAACAATAATTACGGTGCGTTTCATCCGACTTTCGGGCAGTATGTAACGACGTAACAACAGTTTAGCCGTTCGGGCAGGGCTGTACTGTCATCTCCGGGCTGACAGTCTTATACTGTCTGTTCAAGGTTAACTGACCTGAAGTTTCGCGGTGCGGGTGGCATTGTGACTCACCGGCACCTGAACCCTTTTTTTCACGTACCAGTAGTTGTAGCGAATGAATACTGAAGCCACTCACGACCAACATGAAGCACTCTCCACTGGCGTTCGTCTTCGCAACGCCCGTGAACAACTCGGACTCAGCCAGCAAGCCGTTGCAGAACGCTTGTGCCTGAAGGTTTCCACGGTTCGCGATATTGAAGAAGATAAGGCGCCTGCCGATCTGGCTTCAACATTTCTGCGCGGTTATATCCGCTCTTACGCAAAACTGGTGCACATCCCCGAAAACGAATTACTGCCAATGATGGAGAAGCAGGCACCGGTTCGCGCAGCGAAAGTGGCGCCGATGCAAACTTTCTCCCTGGGGAAACGTCGTAAAAAACGTGATGGCTGGCTGATGAGCTTTACCTGGCTGGTGCTGTTTGTGGTGATCGGCCTGACCGGCGCGTGGTGGTGGCAAAACCATAAGGCGCAGCAGGAAGAGATCACCACCATGGCCGATCAATCCTCTGCTGAACTCAATCAGGCAGGGAATGGTGGCGCTCAGAGCGTCCCGCTGAACACCGACGGTGCAGCCACCTCAAGCGAGCCGCAAACAACGGCTCCGGCAACCGATGCGGCGCAGGCTCCGGCAGCCACGGCTAACACCGCTGCGCCTCAGGCTCAGGATCAGAACGCGGTCGTTGCCCCTTCTCAGGCGAATGTTGATACTGCGGCGAACGCGCCTGCGGCGACTCAGCCAACGGACAATACCGCGGCATCCCTGCCTACCGACCCGGCGGCTACTGCCGCACCAGCAGCCGATCCAAACGCGCTGGTGATGAAATTCACTGCCGACTGCTGGCTGGAAGTCACTGACGCGACAGGTAAAAAACTGTTTAGCGGCCTGCAGCGGAAAGATGGCACGTTAAACCTAACGGGTCAGGCACCTTACAAACTTAAAATCGGCGCTCCGGCAGCGGTACAGATCCAGTATCAAGGAAAACCTGTCGACCTGAGCCGCTTTATCAGAACTAACCAGGTTGCACGTCTTACCGTTAATGCCGAACAATCAGCAGCACAGTAACAGACGGGCAACGCGGGAGATTTTTCATGCATAACCAGGCTCCGATTCAACGTAGAAAATCGAAACGGATTTACGTTGGGAATGTGCCAGTCGGCGATGGAGCACCCATCGCCGTTCAGTCGATGACCAACACGCGCACCACGGACGTGGAAGCAACGGTCAATCAAATCAAAGCATTAGAGCGTGTAGGCGCGGACATTGTTCGCGTCTCCGTGCCCACCATGGATGCCGCAGAGGCGTTCAAGCTGATCAAACAACAGGTCAGCGTTCCGCTGGTAGCGGATATCCACTTCGACTACCGTATCGCGCTGAAAGTGGCCGAATACGGTGTTGATTGCCTGCGTATTAACCCGGGCAACATCGGTAACGAAGAGCGCATCCGCATGGTGGTGGACTGCGCCCGTGACAAAAATATCCCTATCCGTATCGGTGTCAACGCGGGATCGCTGGAAAAAGATCTGCAGGAAAAATACGGTGAACCCACGCCGCAGGCGCTGCTCGAATCCGCGATGCGCCATGTCGATCATCTCGATCGTCTTAACTTCGATCAGTTCAAAGTTAGCGTAAAAGCGTCCGATGTATTCCTCGCGGTGGAGTCGTACCGCCTGCTGGCAAAACAGATCGATCAGCCTCTGCATCTCGGGATCACCGAAGCGGGTGGCCTGCGTAGCGGTTCTGTCAAATCCGCGATCGGTCTGGGACTGCTGCTCTCTGAAGGGATCGGTGACACCCTGCGCGTTTCGCTGGCGGCCGATCCGGTAGAAGAGATCAAGGTCGGTTTCGATATCCTGAAATCACTGCGTATTCGTGCGCGTGGGATCAACTTCATTGCCTGCCCAACCTGCTCGCGTCAGGAATTTGATGTGATCGGTACGGTGAATGCCCTGGAGCAGCGTCTGGAAGATATCATCACCCCGATGGACGTCTCCATCATCGGTTGCGTGGTGAACGGTCCGGGTGAAGCGCTGGTGTCCACACTGGGCGTGACCGGCGGTAACAAGAAAAGTGGTCTCTATGAAGATGGCGTTCGTAAAGATCGTCTGGATAATAGTGACATGATCGACCAGCTCGAAGCTCGCATCCGCGCTAAAGCCGCGATGATGGACGAGGCACAGCGTATCAGCGTTCAGCAGGTTGAAAAATAACGTGATGGGAAGCGTGCCGCTTCCCATGTATGATTGAACCCATTCTTTGGGTTTTTTTTGTATATAGAAAGAGAATAAACGTGGCAAAAAACATTCAAGCCATCCGCGGCATGAACGATTACCTGCCTGGCGAAACCGCCATCTGGCAGCGCATTGAAGGCACACTGAAGCAGGTGCTCGGCAGCTACGGTTACAGCGAAATCCGTTTGCCGATTGTAGAGCAGACCCCGTTATTCAAACGCGCGATCGGCGAAGTGACCGATGTGGTTGAAAAAGAGATGTACACCTTTGAGGACCGCAACGGCGACAGCCTGACTCTGCGTCCGGAAGGGACGGCGGGCTGCGTACGCGCCGGCATCGAACATGGTCTTCTGTACAATCAGGAGCAGCGCCTGTGGTATATCGGCCCGATGTTCCGCCACGAACGTCCGCAGAAAGGTCGTTATCGTCAGTTCAACCAGCTGGGTGTGGAAGTGTTTGGCCTGCAGGGTCCGGACATCGACGCCGAACTGATTATGCTGACGGCCCGCTGGTGGCGCGCGCTCGGTATTGCTGAGCACGTTTCGCTGGAGTTGAACTCTATCGGTTCTCTGGAAGCGCGTGCGAACTATCGCGATGCGCTGGTTGCATTCCTGGAACAGCATAAAGACAAGCTGGACGAAGACTGCAAACGCCGCATGTACAGCAACCCGCTGCGCGTGCTGGATTCCAAAAACCCCGATGTGCAGGCGCTGCTGAATGATGCACCTGCACTGGGTGACTATCTGGACGACGAGTCTCGCGAACACTTTACCGGCCTGTGCAAGCTGCTTGAAGCGGCGGGCATTGCCTACACCGTGAACCAGCGTCTGGTGCGCGGCCTGGACTACTACAACCGCACCGTGTTTGAGTGGGTGACCACCAGCCTCGGTTCACAAGGCACCGTGTGTGCCGGCGGTCGTTATGACGGTCTGGTTGAGCAACTGGGTGGCCGTGCGGCACCTGCCGTTGGCTTCGCGATGGGCCTTGAGCGACTTGTTTTGTTAGTTCAGGCTGTTAATCCGGAATTTAAAGCAGATTCCGTTGTCGATATATACCTGGTGGCCTCAGGCGCGGAAACGCAGTCTGCGGCGATGCAGCTTGCCGAACGCGTGCGCGATGCGCTGCCGGGCGTTAAGCTGATGACCAATCATGGCGGCGGCAACTTCAAAAAACAGTTTGCTCGTGCCGATAAGTGGGGCGCAAGTATTGCACTGGTGCTGGGTGAGTCCGAAGTGGCTAACGGCGAAGTGGTAGTTAAAGACCTGCGCTCTGGTGAGCAAACAACGGTAACGCAGGACGGCGTTGCGGCGCATTTGCGCACTCTATTGGGCTAAGGAGAAAGACTGCGTGGAAATTTACGAGAACGAACACGATCAGGTCGACGCGATTAAACGCTTCTTTGTTGAGAACGGCAAAGCGCTGGTTGTTGGGGTGATTTTAGGTGTGGGCGCGCTGATTGGCTGGCGTTACTGGAACAATCATCAGGCGGATACCGCGCGCGGCGCGTCTCTGACCTATGAAAATACCGTGAGTGCGATCCGTGCCGATCAGCCACAAACGCTGGTTGCGGCAGAGAAATTTGCTGCTGACAACAAAAACACCTACGGCGCGCTGGCTGCGCTGGAAGTGGCTCAGCAGTACGTTGATAAGAACGAACTGGATAAAGCTGTTGCTCAGTTGACTCAGGGTCTTGCTGCTGCCAGCGATGAAAACCTGAAAGCAGTGATTAATCTGCGCCTGGCACGTATTCAGGTTCAGCAGAAAAAAGCTGACGATGCGCTGAAAACGCTCGATACCGTTAAAGGCGAAGGTTTTGCTGCCATCGTTGCCGATCTGCGCGGTGAAGCGCTGCTGAGCAAAGGTGACAAAGCGGGCGCGCGTAAAGCGTGGCAAGCTGGCGTGGATAGCAAAGCTTCACCTGCGCTGAGCGAAATGATGCAGATGAAAATAAATAATTTGTCCGTCTGAGAGGGACCCGATGCAATTGCGTAAATTACTTCTGCCAGGACTGCTTTCTGTTACGTTATTGAGTGGTTGTTCACTGTTCAGTGGCGAAGAAGACGTTGTAAAAATGTCCCCACTGCCGACGGTTGAAAACCAGTTTACCCCTTCTACCGCGTGGGATGTCTCCGTTGGTAATGGTATTGGTGACTTTTATTCCAACCTTCATCCTGCCTTTGCGGACAGCGTTGTTTATGCCGCCGATCGTAAAGGTACCGTGAAAGCGGTCAATGCTGATGACGGAAAAGAAGTCTGGTCTGTTAACCTGGCGGAAAAAGATGGCTGGTTCTCCCGTAAACCTGCACTGCTGTCTGGCGGCCTGACGGTTGCCGGTGGTCATGTTTACGTGGGTAGCGAAAAGGCGCAGGTTTATGCCCTGAACACCAGCGACGGCTCCATTGCCTGGCAAACCACCGTGGCCGGTGAATCCCTGTCTCGCCCGGTCGTGAGCGACGGCCTGGTGCTGATTCATACCAGTAACGGCCAGCTGCAGGCGCTGAACGAAGCGGACGGTCTGGTGAAATGGACCGTTAACCTTGACATGCCTGCGCTCTCTCTGCGCGGTGAATCCGCGCCTGCTACCGCATTCGGTGCAGCAATTGTAGGCGGTGATAACGGTCGCGTGAGTGCCGTGCTGATGCAGCAGGGTCAGATGATATGGCAGCAGCGTATCTCTCAGGCTACAGGCTCAACGGAAATTGACCGTCTGAGCGACGTCGACACAACGCCGGTCATCGTAGACGGTGTGGTTTACGCGCTGGCCTATAACGGTAACCTCACCGCGCTGGATCTGCGCAGCGGCCAGATCATGTGGAAACGTGAACTGGGTTCTGTAAATGATTTCATCGTGGACGGTAACCGTATCTATATGGTTGACCAGAACGACCGTCTGCTGGCACTGAGCACTGAAGGCGGCGTGACCCTGTGGACGCAAAGCGATCTGCTGCACCGTCTGCTGACCGCGCCAGCACTGTACAACGGTAGCCTGGTGGTAGGCGACAGCGAAGGGTATATGCACTGGATTGATCCGGATAACGGCCGCTTTGTTGCACAGCAAAAAGTCGACAGCTCTGGTTTCCTGACCGATCCGGTTGTGGCTGACGGCAAACTGCTGATTCAGGCAAAAGACGGTACGCTGTACGCGATCACGCGTTAATTACCCGGCGGTTGTAGTATACTAAACGGCTCCTGTTCACTCAGGAGCCGTTTTGACATTTTTAAAAACGCCGCGAATGCGACGTTTATTTGAATTTTATGAGGCTTCAAACATGGTACCTGTGGTCGCGCTTGTCGGGCGCCCTAACGTTGGA
The DNA here is from genome assembly GCF_056673325.1 of Enterobacter cloacae complex sp. HYC080_NIDB. Classification (NCBI taxonomy): domain Bacteria; kingdom Pseudomonadati; phylum Pseudomonadota; class Gammaproteobacteria; order Enterobacterales; family Enterobacteriaceae; genus Enterobacter; species Enterobacter cloacae complex sp. HYC080_NIDB. The sequence continues at coordinate 1,222,097 of NZ_CP114212.1, forward strand.
AAATCCACTCTTTTTAACCGTTTAACACGCACCCGTGATGCGCTGGTTGCGGATTTCCCGGGGCTGACGCGTGACCGTAAGTACGGTCGTGCAGAGGTGGAAGGACGCGAGTTCATCTGTATTGATACCGGTGGTATTGACGGTACAGAGGACGGCGTTGAAACCCGCATGGCGGAACAGTCATTGCTGGCGATTGAAGAAGCGGACGTGGTGCTGTTTATGGTGGATGCGCGCGCTGGCCTGATGCCGGCAGACTCCGCCATCGCCAAACACCTGCGCTCGCGTGAAAAGCCCACTTTCCTGGTGGCGAACAAAACTGACGGTATCGATGCCGATCAGGCCGTTGCGGACTTCTGGTCTTTAGGCCTGGGTGAAATCTATCCCATTGCGGCATCGCACGGGCGCGGCGTGACCAGCCTGCTGGAAACCGTTCTGCTGCCATGGGTTGATGAAGTTAACCCGCCGGAAGAGGTGGACGAAGACGCTGAATACTGGGCGCAGTTTGAAGAGGGCGTTGAGGGCGAAGAAGAGCCTGAAGATGACTTCAATCCGCAGGATCTGCCAATCAAGCTGGCTATCGTGGGGCGTCCAAACGTAGGTAAGTCTACACTTACTAACCGTATTCTGGGTGAAGAGCGCGTGGTCGTTTACGACATGCCTGGCACCACGCGCGACAGCATCTACATCCCGATGCAGCGCGATGAACGTGAGTATGTCCTCATTGACACCGCCGGGGTACGTAAGCGCGGGAAAATCACCGATGTGGTGGAAAAATTCTCCGTTATCAAAACCCTGCAGGCGATTGAAGATGCCAACGTCGTTATGCTGGTCATTGATGCGCGTGAAGGAATCTCCGATCAGGATCTCTCTCTGCTCGGCTTTATCCTCAATAGTGGGCGCTCACTGGTTATCGTGGTCAACAAATGGGATGGCCTGAGCAATGAAGTGCGCGAGCAGGTGAAAGAGACCCTCGACTTCCGTCTGGGCTTTATCGACTTTGCGCGCGTGCACTTTATTTCTGCCCTGCACGGCAGCGGCGTCGGTAACCTGTTCGAATCCGTGCGTGAAGCCTATGACAGCTCCACCCGCCGTCAGAGCACCGCCATGCTGACCCGCATCATGAATATGGCTGCGGAAGACCATCAGCCGCCGCTGGTACGCGGTCGCCGCGTGAAGCTGAAATATGCTCACGCCGGGGGTTATAACCCGCCAATCGTGGTGATCCACGGCAACCAGGTGAAAGACCTGCCGGATTCCTACAAGCGCTATCTGATGAACTACTTCCGTAAATCGCTGGACGTGATGGGCACGCCTATCCGCATCCAGTTCAAGGAAGGGGAAAACCCGTTCGCTAACAAGCGCAACACCCTGACGCCGAACCAGATGCGTAAGCGTAAGCGTTTGATTAAGCACATTAAGAAAAGCAAATAAGCTTTGCTGAACTCACAAAAGCCCGCGCATGTTGCGGGCTTTTTTTTGCCCAATCATACCGCCGGTTTTCTCTGTGTGATGTCAATCACTATTCACTTTTAACCATGTTTAAAACTAAGAAAGTAGACAATCGTCGAATTTTCGTCTTAAAGTCCCGGGCCCGGTACTAGACAAAACTAGCTTCTGGTTATCAAATGGTTAACTAACTTTTCGCCGCATGTAAAAAATCGGTCAGATACGTAACTGGCCGGCGTACTTGCTGGTGTTTACAAGCACGACACATACCTTTCGGGAGAATTATGCAATCCTCTGTTAATCAAAAAGAGAGCCGAACGTTCTTCGGCCATCCGTATCCGCTCGGTTCACTGTTTTTCACCGAGATGTGGGAGCGTTTCTCGTTTTACGGCATTCGTCCGTTACTGATCCTGTTTATGGCCGCCACCGTCTATGACGGCGGGATGGGCCTGGCCCGTGAAAACGCCTCGGCGATTGTCGGTATCTTTGCCGGGACCATGTACCTGGCCGCGCTGCCGGGGGGCTGGCTGGCGGATAACTGGCTTGGGCAGCAGAGAGCCGTCTGGTACGGTTCAATTCTGATTGCGCTCGGCCACCTGTCGATTGCGCTGTCGGCCATCATGGGTGACAACCTGTTCTTTATCGGCCTGATGTTCATCGTGCTCGGCTCTGGCCTGTTCAAGACCTGTATCTCGGTCATGGTGGGGACTCTGTATAAAAAAGGCGATGCGCGTCGTGACGGCGGTTTCTCGCTGTTCTATATGGGCATCAACATGGGCTCGTTCATTGCCCCGCTGATTTCCGGCTGGCTGATTAAAACCCACGGCTGGCACTGGGGCTTTGGTATTGGCGGCATCGGGATGCTGGTGGCGCTGATTATCTTCCGCGTGTTTGCGGTTCCGGCGATGAAACGCTATGACAGCGAAGTCGGTCTGGATTCTACCTGGAACAGTCCGGTGGTGAAGCGTAATGGCGTGGGCATCTGGCTGCTGGTGCTGGCGGCAGGTGTGGCAACGCTCGTGACGCTGATTGCGCAGGGCGTGATTGTGATTAACCCGGTCGCGGTAGCCAGCGTGCTGGTCTACGTGATTGCGGCGTCTGTTGCCCTCTACTTTATTTATCTGTTTGTTTTTGCTGGCCTGAACCGTAAAGAACGCGCCAGACTGCTGGTATGCTTTATTCTGCTGGTCTCCGCGGCGTTCTTCTGGTCTGCGTTTGAGCAGAAGCCAACCTCGTTCAACCTGTTTGCCAACGACTACACTAACCGCATGATCGGTGATTTTGAAATCCCGGCGGTTTGGTTCCAGTCGATTAACGCGCTGTTCATCATCCTGCTGGCCCCGGTGTTCAGCTGGGCATGGCCGAAGCTCGCGACGAAGAACATCCGCCCGAGCAGTATCACCAAATTCGTGATCGGTATTCTGTGTGCGGCAGCGGGCTTTGGCCTGATGATGCTGGCGGCACAGAATGTACTGAGCAACGGTGGGGCGGGGGTGTCGCCGTTCTGGCTGGTGGGCAGTATCCTGATGCTGACGCTGGGTGAACTGTGCCTGAGCCCGATCGGTCTGGCGACCATGACCCTGCTGGCGCCGGAAAGAATGCGCGGCCAGATGATGGGTCTGTGGTTCTGCGCCAGTGCCTTGGGTAACCTGGCGGCCGGCCTGATCGGCGGCCACGTGAAGGCCGACCAGCTGGACATGCTGCCGGATCTCTTCGCCCGCTGCTCCATCGCGCTGTTGATTTGTGCCGCGGTGCTGATCGTCCTCATTGTTCCGGTGCGTCGTATGCTGGAAAATGCGCAAACGAAACCGGCAGCTAGCGCCTCATAAACCTCAGTGTGCCGGGGCTGGCGTTACGCCCCGGCACGTTATTCCGTGAGGTGAAAATATGCAGTTAGGATTTGTTGGTCTTGGTGCGGTAGTGGAGACAGCGTATCTGCCCGCATTGCGTAACCTGTATGGCCGCCCGGTTCGTTGTTTCGGGTTTGATGTTCTCCCGGCAAAACACCCTGAAGGCGTGACGCGCTGCGCCTCGCTTGCGGAACTGCTTGCCACCCCGCTTGATACCCTGTTTATCACTACCGCATCGCTGCACCATCTTGAGGTGCTTGAGCAGGCGATCGCCTCACCGATCTCCCGGATTGTGATAGAAAAACCGATTGTCGCCACGCTTCCCCAAATAGATAAGCTTAATGCGCTGCTGGCCACGCCCGGTGCGGCATCCCGCGTGCTGGCGCTCGACCACTGGATGGCGCGCATCGAAACGGCGAAGCGCTCGCTGGTCGATCATTTTTCTGACGTCGTCAGAATCGAAGGCTTTTTGCAGGAGCCAAGCGGGTATAACGCTGTCGGCGAACCCATCGCGCTTAATTTCTCCACCGGTGAACCGGATACCAGAACGCTTCGTCACCCTGATGGCGTGATTCTGGATATCGGTACGCATGTGCTGGCGATGCTGCGTGAAACGATGCGCTTTCTGGGGGGCCATGACGAGATGACGCTACAGGTCGTTGCCGCTAAAGACCGTCTGGGCCGCGCTATTGCAAAGGGAGACCTGACCACGGCGGAAGGTGAGGCGCATCTTCAGGGAAGCATCAGCGGCGTACAGGTAGACATCTGGCTTAACAAATACGCAGGACCTGCGGGCGGACAAAAAGGCTTGCGTCTGCATCTGCGTGACGGGCGCATCATCAGTCACGACCGGCGCGGCGCGGAAGATGTGCTGGAGGCCATTGAGGGGGATGATATTCAGCGCTGGTCTCTCCCCGGCACAATCTACGAGCACTGTCTTGCGGGGCATATTCTTGGCGATAAAAGTCTGTTTGAGCGGGATCCGCAGGAGGTGAGCCGTACCACGCGCCGTCGGATCGAGGAAGTTGCGCTGCTGCTGACCTTGCAGCAACAGTTGCGTGGTCCGCACTGAACGCAACGTGGTAAAATTACCCCAGACCTGAATGCTTTGAAGGAGTCACCATGAGGATTACCTGCCCGGATTGCCAGGCAACGCTGGAGCCCCAGAATGGGGTGGCGCACTGCGAGAACTGTAACAAAGACATTGCGCTTGAAGCCCGTTGCCCGGAGTGCCATCAGCCGCTCCAGGTTTTAAAAGCCTGTGGCGCGGTGGATTATTTCTGCCAGAACGGCCACGGCTTAATCTCTAAAAAGCGCGTGGAGTTTATTCCGGCAGAACGTTAATCACACACGCAGCCTTCGCCTTTCTGCCACAGTTCGACCAGCGACTCGGGTGCTTCCTGCTCGGGCACCAGCACGATGATATCGGCATAATGTGCCTGATTCTGCCCGGTCCAGATAATCTGGATGCGGAAATAGCGCTGGTCACCGCTGCCGGGTGACGTGGCTTGCCCGGGCGGCTGGCCGCGTGGAAACGCCTGCTCCAGGATGCTCACCAGGCGCTGGCGCTGGGCTTCATTGAGCGAGGACAGCGCGATGGTGCGCTGACCGCTCAGCTTAGGAATAAAAGCGACGCCGCCTTCCCGGGCCAGCTCAACTACGGCGTCATCCGTCAGTTCCGGAACCTGCATTTACAGCACTCCCACCTGTTCCCAGGCTTGTTTTATGGCCGCTCCGACGTCGCTACCAGAGCGTTTCTCTCCGTGCGCGATCGTCAGTTTTGCAAAGGCCTCAAAATCTGCATCCTGCGCCAGATTGCGATCGCAAACTGTGTCGTACCAGGCATAACCCGCTTTTTCCCAGGCGTGACCGCCGATCGCCGTCGCGGCCAGATAAAACGCCCGGTTGGGTATACCGGAGTTCAGATGCACGCCGCCGTTATCCTCGCGCGTTTTAATGAAATCTTTCATGTGCGCGGGCTGCGGATCTTTGCCGAGCAGCGGGTCATCGTAGGCGGTGCCGGGTTCAGACATCGAGCGCAGCCCTTTGCCGTTAATTCCTGCAGCCAGCAGCCCTTCACCAATCAGCCAGTCTGCTTTATCGGCGGTTTGCTTCAGATGATACTGTTTCACCAGCGAGCCAAACACGTCAGAGAGAGACTCGTTTAGCGCGCCCGACTGTTCAAAATAGATCAGTCCGGCCTCGGTCTCGGTCACGCCGTGGCTCAGCTCGTGCGCCACCACGTCAATGGCAATCGTGAAGCGATTAAATATTTCCCCATCGCCGTCGCCAAATACCATCTGCTGACCATTCCAGAAGGCGTTCTGATATTCCCGGCCGTAGTGAACGGTCCCGGTCAAAATAAGCCCTTTATTATCGAGTGAATCGCGCTGATATTCTTTCCAGAAGAAATCATGGGTAACCCCTAAATAATCGTAGGCTTCATCAACCGCGACATCGCCATTCGACGGCTGACCCTCATAACGCACCTGGGTACCCGGCAGCTCCTGGGTTTGCTTCGCATCGTAAATATCGCGCTCCAGCTGACCGGCTTTATTCACGTGCGGGGCGGCGGGCTTGCCCGGCATATGGGCCATTAACGTCTGCACGTGGGTTAAGGTCTGACGGGCGCAGCGCTGCTGCGGCTCGGAGCCCGTTTCGATAATACGACGCAGAATATAAGGGGGAATAACGCTATAAAGATGGGTCATGCAGCTCTCCTTATTAAAAAAGGGAATAGCTGCAGTATAGTAAGTAACCGGCGAAGAATTATCCGGTTTTGCGCTGACGCGTCTTTTTCACCGGTTTAATTGATTTCACTTCGCTTTCTACCCAGCCATCAGACAGGCGGGTGGTCAGCACATCCCCGGCTTTGACCTGTTTGGTTTGTTTCAGCACTTTCCCGTCCGTCGCGGTAGTGACGCTATAGCCGCGCGCCAGCGTGGAGAGGGGGCTGACCGCTTCAAGATGGGTGACCGCATTGCCAAAACGTTCGCGGGTGGTACTCAGCCGGGCGCGGAGAGTCTCCGCCAGACGAAACTCCAGCTGCTGAATCCGCGTTTGCGCGCGGTAAATTTTCGGCTGCGGATTTTGCTGGTTAAGGCGCTGCGTCACGCGCTGCTGGCGCGAAACCGCGCGTTTCAGCTGAGTATCCAGCGCGATATTCATGCGCTGGCGCAGACGATCCAGCACCGTCTGCTGACGCGCCAGGCGCAGCTGCGGGTGCTGCTGCTGGAGACGATGATGAAGCTGGGTAAAGCGACGGGTACGGTTGGCGAGGAAGTAGTCCATCGCCATTTCAAGGCGCTGCTGGCCGTTCTGGATCTGACGCAGCAGCTCCAGCTGGTTACGACTCACCACTTCTGCCGCCGCGGAAGGCGTAGGCGCACGTAAATCCGCGACAAAATCGGCTATCGTCACGTCCGTTTCATGCCCGACGGCACTCACGACCGGGATAAGGCTGGCAAAGATTGCCCGCGCCACGCGCTCGTCGTTAAAGCTCCACAGGTCTTCCAGCGAGCCGCCACCGCGCCCGACGATGAGTACGTCACACTCCTGGCGCGCATTCGCCAGCGCAATGGCGCGCACAATCTGGCCCGGCGCATCGTCGCCCTGCACGGCGGTCGGGTAGATGATGACGGGCAGGGAAGGGTCGCGACGCTTGAGGACGTGTAAAATATCATGCAGTGCCGCACCGGTTTTTGAGGTGATAACGCCAACGCAGTGGGCAGGAGAGGGCAGCGGTTTTTTAAACTGCTGGTCGAAAAGCCCCTCGGCAGAAAGCGTTGCTTTTAACTGCTCATACTTCTGCTGCAACAGCCCTTCGCCCGCAGGCTGCATACTCTCGACGATAATTTGATAATCACCGCGCGGTTCATACAGGGTAATATTGGCGCGAACCAGAACCTGCTGGCCGTGCTGCGGACGAAACGTCACGCGGCGGTTGCTGTTGCGGAACATCGCGCAGCGCACCTGGGCGGTGTCGTCTTTTAAGGTAAAGTACCAGTGGCCGGAAGAGGGCTGCGTGAAGTTAGAGATCTCACCGCTGATCCAGACCTGCCCCATTTCCTGCTCAAGCAGCAAACGCACCGTCTGATTCAGGCGGCTGACGGTATAAATTGAGGGGGATTGAGAGGATAACATGTGAGCGGGATCAAATTCTAAATCAGCAAGTTATTCAGTCGATAGTAACCTGCTGAGAGGCAATCGCAAGCATTTTTTTTAAAAAAGTGTAGATGCAATCGGTTACGCTCTGTATAATGCCACGGCAATATTTAACCACCCAGGTCAGAGATATTGCCCATGCTACGTATCGCTAAAGAAGCACTGACGTTTGACGACGTCCTCCTCGTTCCCGCTCATTCCACCGTTCTGCCGAATACTGCCGACCTCAGCACGCAGTTGACGAAAACCATTCGTCTGAACATTCCTATGCTCTCCGCGGCAATGGACACCGTGACTGAAGCGCGCCTGGCTATCGCCCTGGCACAGGAAGGCGGCATTGGCTTTATCCATAAAAACATGTCTATCGAGCGTCAGGCGGAAGAAGTTCGCCGCGTGAAGAAACATGAATCCGGCATTGTGTCTGACCCTCAGACCGTTCTGCCAACCACCACCCTGCACGAAGTGAAAGCCCTGACCGAACGTAACGGCTTCGCCGGTTACCCGGTTGTGACCGAAGATAACGAGCTGGTTGGCATCATCACCGGCCGTGACGTGCGCTTCGTGACTGACCTGAACCAGCCTGTCAGCGTCTACATGACGCCAAAAGAGCGTCTGGTGACCGTTCGCGAAGGTGAAACCCGCGACGTAGTGCTGGCGAAAATGCACGAAAAACGCGTTGAGAAAGCGCTGGTTGTGGATGCGAACTTCCATCTGCGCGGCATGATCACCGTGAAAGATTTCCAGAAAGCAGAACGTAAACCTAACGCCTGTAAAGACGAGCATGGCCGTCTGCGCGTGGGTGCAGCGGTGGGTGCCGGTGCCGGTAACGAAGAGCGTGTTGATGCGCTGGTGGCTGCGGGCGTTGACGTCCTGCTGATCGACTCCTCACACGGCCACTCCGAAGGCGTTCTGCAGCGTATTCGTGACACCCGTGCTAAGTACCCGGACCTGCAGATCATCGGCGGCAACGTGGCAACAGGCGCAGGCGCTCGTGCGCTGGCTGATGCCGGCTGCAGCGCGGTGAAAGTAGGTATCGGTCCAGGCTCTATCTGTACTACCCGTATCGTCACCGGCGTGGGCGTTCCGCAGATCACCGCGGTATCTGACGCGGTTGAAGCGCTGGAAGGCACCGGTATTCCGGTTATCGCTGACGGCGGTATCCGCTTCTCTGGCGACATCGCGAAAGCCATCGCCGCGGGCGCTGCTGCCGTGATGGTGGGCTCCATGCTGGCCGGTACCGAAGAATCCCCGGGTGAAATCGAACTCTACCAGGGCCGTTCTTACAAATCCTATCGTGGGATGGGCTCCCTGGGCGCGATGTCCAAAGGTTCCTCTGACCGTTACTTCCAGACCGATAACGCCGCTGACAAACTGGTGCCGGAAGGTATCGAAGGCCGCGTTGCTTATAAAGGCCGTCTGAAAGAGATCATTCACCAGCAGATGGGCGGCCTGCGCTCCTGTATGGGTCTGACCGGCTGTGGTACCATTGACCTGCTGCGTACCAAAGCGGAATTCGTACGCATCAGCGGTGCGGGTATCCAGGAGAGCCACGTTCACGACGTGACGATCACCAAAGAGTCCCCGAACTATCGTCTGGGCTCCTGATTTTTCTTCGCCCGACCTCGTGTCGGGCGATTTATTTAATCTGTTTCACTTGCCTCGGAATTAGCGTCAATGACGGAAAACATTCATAAACATCGCATCCTCATCCTCGATTTTGGTTCTCAGTACACTCAGCTGGTGGCGCGTCGCGTACGTGAACTGGGCGTTTACTGCGAACTGTGGGCGTGGGATGTCACGGAAGCACAGATTCGCGAATTCAATCCAAGCGGCATCATCCTGTCCGGCGGCCCGGAAAGCACCACCGAAGAGAACAGCCCGCGCGCGCCGCAGTACGTGTTCGAAGCAGGCGTGCCGGTATTCGGTGTCTGCTACGGTATGCAGACCATGGCCATGCAGCTGGGCGGCCACGTAGAAGGCTCTAACGAGCGTGAGTTCGGCTATGCACAGGTAGAAGTCGTCACCGACAGCGCACTGGTGCGTGGTATCGAAGACTCCCTGACCGCTGACGGCAAACCGCTGCTGGACGTGTGGATGAGCCACGGCGACAAGGTCACCGCTATCCCGTCTGATTTCGTAACCGTTGCCAGCACCGAAAGCTGCCCGTTCGCTATCATGGCGAACGAAGAAAAGCGCTTCTACGGCGTGCAGTTCCATCCGGAAGTGACCCACACCCGTCAGGGTATGCGCATGCTGGAGCGCTTCGTGCGCGACATCTGCCAGTGTGAAGCGCTGTGGACCCCGGCAAAAATCATCGACGACGCCGTGGAGCGTATCCGCCAGCAGGTTGGTGATGACAAAGTGATCCTCGGCCTCTCCGGCGGCGTCGACTCCTCCGTGACCGCGATGCTGCTGCACCGTGCCATCGGCAAAAACCTGACCTGCGTCTTCGTGGACAACGGTCTGCTGCGTCTGAACGAAGCCCAGCAGGTGATGGACATGTTCGGTGACCACTTCGGTCTGAACATCGTTCATGTGGAAGGCGAGCAGCGCTTCCTGGACGCGCTGAAAGGCGAGAACGATCCGGAAGCCAAGCGTAAAATCATCGGCCGCGTATTCGTGGAAGTGTTCGACGAAGAAGCGCTGAAGCTGGAAGACGTTAAATGGCTGGCACAGGGCACTATCTATCCTGACGTGATTGAATCAGCTGCTTCAGCAACCGGTAAAGCACACGTCATCAAATCTCACCACAACGTGGGCGGCCTGCCGAAAGAGATGAAGATGGGTCTGGTTGAACCGCTGCGCGAGCTGTTCAAAGATGAAGTACGCAAGATCGGTCTGGAACTGGGTCTGCCGTACGACATGCTCTACCGTCACCCGTTCCCGGGCCCGGGGCTCGGCGTGCGCGTACTGGGTGAAGTGAAGAAAGAGTACTGCGACCTGCTGCGTCGCGCAGACGCGATCTTCATCGAAGAGCTGCACAAAGCTGACCTTTACAACAAGGTAAGCCAGGCGTTCACCGTGTTCCTGCCGGTTCGCTCTGTCGGCGTGATGGGTGATGGCCGTAAGTACGACTGGGTTGTCTCCCTGCGTGCGGTGGAAACCATCGACTTCATGACCGCGCACTGGGCGCACCTGCCGTATGACTTCTTAGGCCGCGTGTCTAACCGCATCATCAACGAAGTGAACGGTATTTCCCGCGTGGTGTATGACATCAGCGGTAAGCCACCGGCTACGATTGAATGGGAATAAGCAGATAACTCTTCCTGTGTTTTCATGAACAGGTAAAAGTGAATTTAACCCTCTTTTTTACAGAGGGTTTTTTATTGTCACCTCAAACCACCTCATAGGGAGATAGTGTTTGATTTCCTTTGGGAGTTCTGCTCTTTGTAAAACGGCTCTCACTCTGTGCTATGCCTTGGCAAAGGGACTGAAGGGCGTATTCGCCCCTCAGTCCTGCTCCGCGGAGATGACTGTGCTATTATCCCGTAAATTGACCAGCTAAACATCTACACGACTGTAAAATTTCCTGTCAAAATTCAAAAATACGAAGTTTAGAACTAATTTCGTCATTTTTTAATATATTTTATAAAGCGTACATTTAAGTAAAGCTTTCTACAAAGCCTTTTAACTCTTTCAAAGAATATGGGGGAATTCGAGTATGTGCAATTCGATGACATGTTGGGCACAGCGAAATAAGGTCATCTAAAATTGTTTTTCTTTTTCCTAAACTGATTGGATTTATGTGGTGACAATCTATAATGTATTTATTGTTTACGAAGTATCGTTTCTCACATGACTGACAAGTGTAGTTATCCTTTTTCTTCCGTGCTTCAGCTAATTTTTTATCTCTTGCACTTGTCATTCGACTTGAGTCTTTTCTATATCCCTCTTCGGCTTCAGTTGAGTCGGGATCTAAATATCTAGGATTTACCTGTCCTTCGTTTTTCAAATATATCCTTTCGAAGCCCCCATTGCCTTTTCCAACAAAAGAAGTCCAGTTTGTATTTGTTTTTAAGGCTAATTTCAGATTTTTTATGTAGATTCGATAGCGCGGATATTGCTTTCCTTTTCTTTCGGTATACTCTTCAGCTTTTTTTTTCGACAAATTCACCAATGTAGATATGATTAAGGGTGCTTGTTTGGTGAAAAACAATTACATAATCATCGACCCTGTCTTTTGATACAACCCAACAACCAGTAGATGATAATCCCTTATGATCGATGAAAAAGTTGTGCCCCTTGGTTTTGACAGCAACAGCTGTACAACCTTTAGGCAAAATATCTAAATATGAATCCATTTTAAACTCCATATGAATTGTTCTTTCTGCATATTTATTTCTGATTAGTATTCGATTGGGGATAATATCCCTCTGATCTCACGCTTGCTCATACAGTTTTTGTTTATCCCTCACTTCCCTTCACCCAACCGATAAGCCAGTGCCACCACCAGCGACTGCACCAGGCACAGCGTCGCCGACTGGGACCGAAACGCGTCCACCTGTGCCTCTTTCACTACAAAGCAAAGATCGCTGAACGTCGCCAGCGGGCTGATCTGGCTGTCCGTAATCACAATCTGCCGCGCGCCGACGCTGGCGGCGGTTTCGCTGACCATCACCGTCTCTTCCGCATACGGCGAGAAGCTGATCGATACCACAATGTCGCGCGCCTTAATGCGGCTGATCTGCTCGCGCAGCATCCCACCCATACCGTCGAGCAGAATAGGGCGACACTCCAGGTGGCTCAGGGCATAGGTGAGGTAGGCCGCGACGCTAAAGGAGCGGCGCAGACCGGCGATGTAGATGGTGTCGGCGTCGGCCAGCAGCTGTACCGCGCGCTCCAGCATTTCCGGTTCGGCGCGGGCGGCCAGCTGCTGTAGCGCCTGGGCGTTTGAACGGGCGAACTCCTGCAGGATATCGAGCGGGGTTTCGGGCACGGCCTCGCTCTCCATTTCGCGGAACAGCCGGGCACGGTCGCTGTAGCTGGCGGTCTCCTCCACCAGGTTCATGCGAAACAGCTGTTTCATTTCGTTGAAGCCGGTGAAGTCAAAGGCGTTGGCGAAGCGGATCAGCGTCGAGGGCGGCACGTCGGCGCGCTCGGCAATCACGGCAACCGTATCAAAGGCCACGCTGTTCGTATTATCCAGCACATAGCGGGAGACCTGCTGCAGCCTCTTGCTCAGGCTATCGTAGCGATCGCGGATTTGCTGCTGCAGTTCGTTCAGGCTGGTTGCTGTCGTCATGTTATCCCCCAAATACAGTCCTGTGATTCTAAACGCAAAACCGCGTCTTTTAAATGTCGGCCATCCATCTGGCAGCAAAAATGAAACAGAAGCTTCAGTCATTCCCACGCCCGAAATGCCTTAATAGCGCACGCTGCGTCAGTATTGTTGGCTGTTAACATAAAAATCCATCCTTGATCACAATAATCATCATTTATTTTATTTCAACTTAAAATGGAATATTTGTTTCATATATAGTGTTCGGTACACAGTGTTCAGGTAACAGTCACGTATCAACAGCGAGAGGTTAAGGATGGAGACGGTAGCGAATTTTATTCACGGCGAATGTGTCACCGGTTCAGGCCAGCGCGTTCAGGCGATCTTCAACCCGGCCACTGGCAAGCAGATCCGCCAGGTGGTGATGAGTACGGCACAGGAAACGGAGCAGGCAATTGCCGCCGCGCATCAGGCGTTTCCTGCGTGGGCGCGTCATGCTCCGCTTAAGCGCGCGCGCGTGATGTTCCGCTTCAAGGCGCTGCTGGAAGAGAACATGGATCGCCTGGCCCGTCTCATCAGCGAAGAGCACGGCAAGGTCTTCTCCGACGCGGTGGGCGAACTCACCCGTGGTCTGGAAGTGGTGGAATTTGCCTGCGGTATCCCGCATCTGCAAAAAGGTGAGCACTCAGCCAACGTCGGCACCGGCGTTGACAGCCACTCGCTGATGCAGCCGCTCGGGGTCTGCGTTGGGATCACGCCGTTTAACTTCCCGGCGATGGTGCCGATGTGGATGTTCCCGATTGCGCTGGCGACCGGAAACACCTTCGTGCTGAAACCGTCAGAAAAAGATCCCTCCCTGGCGCTCGCGCTGGCGCAGCTGCTGAAAGAGGCTGGCCTGCCGGACGGCGTGTTCAACGTGGTGCAGGGTGACAAAGAGTCCGTTGACGTGCTCCTGACCGACCCGCGCGTGCAGGCGGTGAGCTTTGTCGGCTCCACGCCGATTGCCGAATACATTTACCAGACCGCATCCGCCCACGGAAAGCGCTGTCAGGCACTGGGTGGCGCGAAAAATCACTGTATTCTCATGCCGGATGCCGACATGGAGATGGCCGCCAACGCCATTATGGGTGCAGGCTTCGGTGCGGCGGGGGAGCGCTGCATGGCGCTCTCGGTGGTGCTGGCGGTGGGGGATAAAACCGCCGATGACCTCTGCGCCCGGCTGGAAAAACAGATTGCCGCCCTGCGCGTCGGGCCGGGTCTGGACCAGACGCCGGAAAACGAAATGGGGCCGCTCATCTCCTCGGCGCACCGCAGCAAGGTGCTGGGCTATATCGACAGCGGGGAAGCGCAGGGCGCGACCCTTCGCGTTGACGGTCGCGGCTTCAGCGTGCAGGGACACGAGCAGGGCTACTTCGTCGGGCCGACGCTGTTTGATAACGTCACCCCGGAGATGACCATCTATAAAGAAGAGATTTTCGGCCCGGTGCTTTCTGTGGTGCGCGTAGCAGATTACGCCAGCGCGGTGGACCTGATTAACCGCCATGAATATGGTAATGGTTCGGCAATTTTCACCCGTGACGGCGGCTGCGCGCGTCGCTTCTGCGAAGAGGTGCAGGCGGGCATGGTCGGGGTCAATGTGCCGATCCCGGTGCCGATGGCATTCCACAGTTTCGGTGGCTGGAAGCGCTCTATCTTTGGTGCGCTCAACGTCCACGGCAACGACGGTGTGCGTTTCTACACCCGAATGAAAACCATCACCGCACGCTGGCCGGAAATGCAGCAGGAGACAGGCGCTGCGTTCTCCATGCCAACGCTGGGCTGACAGGAGGCGTTATGCAAACCGAACGTATGACTATGGCCCAGGCGCTGGTCCGGTTCCTTAATCAACAATACGTCAGCGTGGATGGCGACGAAATGCCCTTCGTGGAGGGCGTGGCGACTATTTTCGGGCACGGTAACGTGCTCGGCATCGGCCAGGCGCTGGAACAAGATCCGGGCCATTTGCAGGTGATGCAGGGCTGCAACGAGCAGGGCATTGCCCATATGGCGACGGGATTCGCCAAACAGCACCGCCGTCAGCGCATTTTCGCCGTCACCTCCTCCGTCGGGCCGGGCGCCGCCAATATGGTGACCGCGGCGGCAACCGCTACGGCGAACCGCATTCCGCTGCTATTGCTGCCGGGCGATATCTACGCCAGCCGCCAGCCGGACCCGGTGCTGCAGCAGATCGAGCAGTATCAAGATCTCAGCATCAGCACCAACGACTGCTTCCGTCCTGTCTCTCGCTACTGGGACCGTATCAACCGTCCCGAGCAGCTGATGAGCGCCATGCTAAGCGCGATGCGAACGCTTACTGACCCCGCCAATACCGGGGCGGTGACCCTCTGCCTGCCGCAGGACGTGCAGGGGGAAGCCTGGGATTATCCCCTGAGCTTCTTCGCGCGCCGCGTGCACCACATCGAACGTCGTCCGCCTGACCCGCAGCGTCTGGCGCAGGCGCGGGCGCTGATCGCCCGCAAGCGTCGTCCGCTGGTGGTGTGCGGCGGCGGCGTGCGCTATTCCGGCGCGCATGAGGCGTTTCGCGAATTTGTCGAGACGCTGCAGCTGCCGTTTGCCGAAACCCAGGCCGGGAAGGGGGCGCTGGTAAGTGACCACCCACTTAACCTGGGTGGCGTTGGGGTGACGGGGGGACTGGCGGCCAACCAGCTCGCGCCCCAGGCGGATTTAGTGATTGGCATCGGCACGCGTCTTACGGACTTTACCACCGGCTCCAAGGCGCTCTTTTCCCATCCGGACGTCGAATTTCTGCTGCTGAACGTGGCGGAGTTCGACGCCCTGAAGCTGGACGCCACCGCACTGATCGCTGATGCTCAAACCGGACTTCAGGCCTTAACCCAGTCGCTCGGCGATTATCGCAGCAGCTGGGGAGACGCGATCGCCCAGGCGAAATCCGCGTGGCGCGACGAGTGCCGTCGCCTGTGGGATCGCCAGTGGCATCCTGCTGATGCGCCCGAAGTGGCAGGGCACCTGGATAGCCAGCTGGTGGAATATGGCGAAACGCTCAACACTCGCCTGACCCAGACGCGGGTGCTGGGGCTGATCAACCAGCATATTGAAGATAGCGCCATCGTGGTGGGGGCGGCCGGATCGCTGCCGGGCGATTTACAGCGGCTCTGGCAGGTGAAAACGCCGGACAGCTATCACCTGGAATACGGATACTCCTGCATGGGCTACGAGATTGCGGCGGCCATCGGTGCGAAGCTCGCCAGACCCGACCAGCCGGTGTACGCCATGGTGGGGGATGGCTCGTACATGATGCTGCACTCCGAGCTGCAAACCGCGGTGCAGGAGGGGATTAAGGTCACCGTTCTGCTGTTTGATAACGCCAGCTTTGGCTGCATTAACAATCTGCAGATGGGGCACGGCATGGGGAGCTTTGGTACCGAAAACCGCCATCGCAACCCGGAAACCGGACGGCTGGACGGGCCGCTGGTGAAGGTCGATTTTGCCCAAAACGCTGAAAGCTACGGCTGCCGCGCGTGGCGGGTAAACGATGAGCAAAGCCTGCTGGCGGCGCTGGAGGCGTCACGCGCGCATCCGGGCCCGACGCTGCTGGACATCAAGGTGCTGCCGAAGACCATGACCCATGACTACGCCTCGTGGTGGCGAACCGGCGACGCGCAGGTGGCGGCGTCTTCTGCCGTGCGTGAAGCCGCTCTGCAAACGCAGGCGCAGGTGAAAAAAGCCCGCCAGTATTAAGTTTTCCCGCCGTAACGAAATTTTCATTTCATTTTTTTGTTTCCCCTCACCCTAACCCTCTCCCTCAGGGAGAGGGGCCGAATCGGTGCGGTTTTTACTCCCTCTCCCTGAGGGAGAGGGCTGGGGTGAGGGGGAAATGGCTGTTCTCCTATGTTGTGAGATTGATAACAAAATTTATCTCATTCATCTCAAAAGTGTTAACTCGCACTCAAAAACATAATTTTCACTATTTATAGAAATGAAATAAATGTTTTATTTATAGGGTCGTTAGTTCACAGCATTCACCAACACCGGGAGCCGTTATGTTTAACATTGCTTTACTGGGCGCTGGCCGAATTGGCCAGGTACATGCAGCTAACATCGCCAGCCACGGCGCGACCACGCTCTGGTCCGTGGTTGACCCGAATCAAGAATTTGCCACCCGTCTCGCCACGCAGTATCAGGCCCGCCAGCAGAGCCTGATTGAGGCGATGACCGACCCTAACGTTCATGCCGTGCTGATTGCCTCCGCGACCGACACCCATGCCGATCTGATTGAAATGGCCGCCCGCCATGGCAAAGCCATCTTTTGCGAAAAACCGGTACACCTCGACCTTGCCCGCGTGCGCGACTGCCTGAAAGTGGTCAAAGAGTACGACGTGCCGCTGTTTATCGGCTTTAACCGCCGCTTTGACCCGCAGTTCCGCCGGGTGAAAACCGACGCCCAGGCCGGGCGCATCGGCAAGCCGGAATCGCTGCTGATAATCTCCCGCGACCCGTCTCCGCCGCCTGCAGAGTACGTGCGTGTCTCCGGCGGCATGTTCCGCGATATGACCATTCACGACTTTGATATGGCGCGCTTCATCATGGGCGAAGAGCCGGTGTCGGTCTATGCCCAGGGCAGTAACCTGGTCGATCCGGCGATTGGCGAGGCGGGGGATATCGACACCGCATTTATCGTTCTGAAATATGCCTCCGGCGCGATGGCGACCATCGTCAACAGCCGCCGCTCATCTTACGGATACGACCAGCGCCTGGAGCTGCACGGCTCCGAAGGGCTGCTGTGCGCGGGCAATATTCTGGAAAACCAGGTGCAGCACTACGGCAAACAGGGCTGCACCAGCGCGCTGCCGGAACACTTCTTCCTGCAGCGCTACAAATCCGCTTACGCCGCGGAATGGGAACACTTTGTTGCGGTCCTGCGCGGCGAAGCGGTGCCTGACTGCAGCGGTGATGATGGTGAACGTGCGCTGTACCTCGCGGATAAAGCGCTGGAGTCGCTGCGAAGCCAGCGCGAGATCGTCCTCTAAACACAACCACCCTACACAGAGAGACATAATAATGAAAAAACTGATCGTAGCCGCCCTCATCGCCATGACGTCCGGGGCTGCCCTCGCCGAAAACGAGCAAATTGTTTTCAGTACGCCAAACCTGGCCATGCCGTTTGAAGTACACATGCAGCGCACGGCGGTGAAAGCCGCAAAAGAGATGGGCGTGAAGCTTCAGGTGCTGGACGGGCAGGGCAGTTCACCGAAACAGGTGGCTGACCTGGAAAATGCCATCACTCGTGGGGCGCAGGGCTTTATCGTCTCCCCGAATGACGTAAACGCGGTCTCCAGCGCGGTAGATGAAATTCAGGATGCGAAGCTGCCGGTGGTGACCCTTGACCGCTCCGTCGACAGCCAGAAAAAAGTGCCGCACTTCGGGGCTAATAACTACAAAGGCGGCCAGGCGATTGGCGACTTCGTGAAAACCAAATTCCCCGACGGGGCGGAGATTATTCTGCTGACCGGTCAGCCGGGCTCCTCCTCCAATATTGAACGCACCAAAGGGATCCGCGACAGCCTGAAGGCGGGCGGGGATAAGTACAAGATCGTCGCCGATCAGACCGGAAACTGGATGCGTTCGGAAGGGATGCGCATCGTGGAAAGCGTTCTGCCTTCTCTGCCGAAACGCCCGCAGGTGATCCTCTCCGCTAACGACGATATGGCGCTGGGCGCGATTGAAGCGCTGCAGAGCCAGGGCGTGAAGCCGGGCGAAATTCTGGTCACCGGTTTTGATGCGGTACCGGAAGCGCTGGCCCGCGTGCGCGACGGCTGGCTGGCAGTAACGGCGGATCAGCGTCCGGGCTTTGCGGTGCAGACGGCGATGAGCCAGCTGGTGGCCAACGTGCGCGAGAAGAAAGCCATCACCGGGGCCGACTACCCGCCGACGCTGATCACCAAAGAGAATCTGCAGCAGGCTGAACGTATCGGTGAGGCCGGTAACTGACGTATCCGCAGCCGCCGCGCGAGCGGCGGCGCACTCTAAAGGAGGAGCAGACCGATGTCGCAACCCTTACTGAAAGTGACCGACCTGGCCAAAAGTTTTTCCGGCGTCTGGGCGCTGAGCAGCGCTCAGCTGACCGTCGGCGCGGGGGAGATCCATGCCCTGCTGGGGGAAAACGGAGCGGGAAAATCCACGCTGCTGAAGGCGCTCGCGGGCGCGCAGCCGCAAACCCGGGGGGATATCTGGTTTAACGGCGAAATGCTGCCGGTGGATGATTCCCCCGTTGAGCGGCAAAACAAGGGCATTATCACCATCTATCAGGAATTTAACCTGCTGCCCAATATGACCGTCGCGGAAAACATGTTTCTCGGGCGCGAACCGCGCAAACGTAACCTGATCGTCGACGAAAAAGCGGTTAACCAGGAGGCGCAGGTCATTCTCGATTACCTGGAGCTGAACGTTGCGCCAACCACGCCAGTGGCCCGCCTGAGCGTCGCCCAGCAGCAGATGGTGGAGATTGCCCGGGCGCTGACCCTCAACGCCAGGCTGATTATCATGGATGAACCTTCTGCCGCGCTGAGCGACAGCGAGGTGGAAAGCCTGCACCGCGTGGTGCGTGAGCTGAAAAACCGCGGGGTGAGCATTATTTACGTTACCCACCGTCTGCATGAAGTTTTCCAGCTCTGCGACCGCTTCACCGTTTTCCAGGACGGCCGTTTCACCGGTACCGGTGCGGTGGCGGAAACCAACGTTGAGCAGCTGATCCGCCTGATGGTCGGGCGCGACGTGGCCTTTAATCGTCGTCCGGCCAGCGAAACGCATCATGAAGATAAACCCGTCCGCCTGGCGGTGAAGGGGCTGAGCCGCGAGAAGCCGCCGCTCGATCCCCACGGCATTGCCCTGCACGACATCAGCTTCCACGTCCACGCCGGGGAAGTGTTAGGGATTGCTGGCCTGGTGGGCGCGGGGCGTACCGAAGTGGCGCGCTGTCTGTTCGGCGCAGATGCCTTTACCTCCGGCAGCTTTGAGCTGGACGGCGTGCCGTACCAGCCGCGCGACCCGCTCTACGCCCTCGATCAGGGCGTGGCGCTGGTACCGGAAGACCGTAAAAAAGAGGGGGCGGTGCTGGGGCTGTCGATTCGCGACAACCTGTCGCTCTCCTGCCTCTCCTCGCTGCTGCAGTGGCGCTGGTTCGTGAATACCCGCAAAGAGGACGATCTGATTGAGTCCTACCGCCAGGCGCTGCAGATCAAAATGGTCAACAGCGCGCAGGAGGTGCGCAAGCTCTCCGGCGGTAACCAGCAAAAGGTGATCCTCGCGCGCTGCATGGCGCTCAATCCTCGCGTGCTGATTGTCGATGAGCCGACGCGCGGTATCGACGTGGGCACCAAATCGGAAGTCCACCAGGTGCTGTTTGAGATGGCGAAAAAGGGCGTGGCGGTGATCGTGATCTCCTCCGATCTGCCTGAAGTGATGGCGGTATCTGACCGGATCATCACCCTCAGTGAAGGGCGGGTGACCGGCGAGATCCACGGTGACGACGCTAACGAAGAACGGCTGATGACGATGATGGCCATCAACCACAACGCCCTGAACGCGGCATAACGGAGTTTCTCATGACGCAGATGATTTCTAAAACGCAGGCCCCGGTCAAACGCGCCGGACGCATCGATCCCATCGCCTTCTTCGAGCGATTCGGGGTGCTGATTTTCATGATCCTGCTGCTGATCTTCTTCCAGTCGCAGAACAGCAACTTTTTCTCTGAACGCAATATTTTCAACATTTTAACCGAAGTCTCCATCTACGGGATCATGGCCGTGGGGATGACTTTCGTCATCCTGACCGCCGGGATCGACCTTTCCGTCGGCTCCATTCTGGCGGTGTGCGCCATGACTGCGGCGTACGTGATCAAGGGCGACAACTTCACCACCGTCGACCCGAACGCCTGGGGTGGCATGAGCTGGCTGATTGGGCTGGGGATTTGTCTGGCGATGGGCACGGCAATTGGCTTCCTGCATGGTCTGGGCGTCACCCGCCTGCGCCTGCCGCCGTTTATTGTCACCCTCGGCGGGATGACCATCTGGCGTGGCCTGACGCTGGTGATTAACGACGGCGCGCCGATTGCCGGTTTCGACCCGGGTTACCGCTGGTGGGGGCGCGGGGAGTTGCTCGGCATCTCCATTCCCATCTGGATATTCGCCCTCGTCGCCCTCGGGGGGTATCTGGCGCTGCATAAAACCCGCTGGGGCCGTTTCGTCTACGCCATTGGCGGAAACCCGGAGGCGGCACGCCTGGCGGGGGTGAACGTCAAGCGCGTGCTGGTCAGCGTCTACGTGCTGATTGGCTGTCTGGCGGGGCTGGCGGGCTTCATTCTGAGCGCGCGTCTGGGAAGCGCCGAGGCGGTAGCCGGGATCTCCTTTGAGCTGCGCGTCATCGCCTCGGTGGTGATCGGCGGTACCTCGCTGATGGGCGGTTACGGGCGTATTGGCGGCACCATTATCGGCTCCATCATCATGGGCATTCTGATTAACGGCCTGGTGCTGATGAACGTCTCAGCCTACTACCAGCAAATTATCACCGGATTAATTATCGTTCTGGCGGTGGCGTTTGACACCTACGCCAAGAGCCGTCGCGGCGCACTGTGAGGATCATGATGAAAGAGGTTCGTATTGGATTGATTGGCACCGGGTATATCGGCAAGGCGCACGCCATCGCCTATGCCCAGGCCCCGACGGTGTTCAACCTGCGCGGCAGGCTGGTGCGCGAGATGGTGGCGGAAGTTACGCCGGAACTGGCGGCAGCGCGGGCGCAGGCGTTTGGCTTCAACCGCTCCACCGGGGACTGGCGGGCGCTGGTGGCCGACCCGGCCATTGACGTGGTGGATATTTGCTCTCCCAACCATCTGCATAAAGAGATGGCGCTGGAGGCGATCCGTCACGGCAAACACGTCTACGCCGAAAAGCCGCTGGCGCTCAACGCCCATTACGCGCGTGAAATGGTCGACGCCGCAAAGCGGGCAGGGGTGAAAACGCTGGTGGGGTTCAACTACATGAAAAACCCGACCGCGCAGCTGGCGAAGGAGATTATTGCGCGCGGCGAGATTGGCGAGGTGATCCACTTCTACGGCACTCACAATGAAGATTATATGGCCGACCCGCTCTCGCCCATTCACTGGCACTGCTTCAAAGAGACCGCAGGCCTGGGGGCGCTGGGTGACCTCGCGGCGCATATCGTCAATATGGCCCAGTACCTGGTGGGAGATATCGAGCAGGTCTGCGGCGACCTGAAGATCGTGGTCCCGGCACGTCCGGCGAAGGCGGGTTCGACAGAGATGATTGCCGTCGAAAACGAGGATCAGGCCCACGCGATGGTGCGTTTTGCGGGCGGGGCGCAGGGCGTCATTGAAACCTCCCGCGTCGCCTGCGGCCGCAAGATGGGGCTGTCGTATGTCATCACCGGGACGAAAGGTGCCATCAGTTTCACTCAGGAGCGCATGGCCGAGCTGAAGCTCTATCTGCATGACGACCCGGTGAACCGTCAGGGGTTCCGCACGCTGCTCGTCGGCCCGGCTCACCCGGGCTACGGTGCGTTCTGCATGGGTGCAGGCCATGGGATTGGCTTTAACGATCAAAAAACGGTGGAGGTGCGTGACCTGGTGGACGGGATTGCCGCCGACGCGCCGATGTGGCCGGACTTCGAAGAGGGCTGGAAGGTGTCTCGCGTGCTGGACGCGATAGCACTCTCACACCTGGAAGGCCGCTGGCTGAACGTGAACGACATTGTCTGAAGAGGGTTCAACGTGGAAAAGCAGTTTGATGTGATATGCATGGGCCGCGTGGCGGTAGACCTCTACAGTCAGCAAATTGGCGCCCGTCTGGAAGATGTGTCGAGCTTCGCCAAATATCTTGGCGGGTCGTCCGGCAACGTGGCGTACGGCACCGCGCGACAGGGGTTACGCTCGTCGATGCTGGCGCGCGTCGGCGATGAACATATGGGCCGCTTCCTGCGGGAAGAGTTAAACCAGGTGGGCTGCGATACCAGCCATCTGATTACCGACAAAGAACGCCTCACGGCGCTGGTGCTGCTCGGCATTAAAGACCGGGACACTTTTCCTCTGATTTTTTATCGCGATAACTGCGCGGATATGGCGATTACCGCCAGCGATGTGGACGAAAGTTACATTGCCTCCGCACGGTGTCTTGCCATCACCGGGACTCACCTTTCTCATCCCCAGACCCGCGAGGCGGTGCTGACGGCGCTGGGCTATGCCCGCCGCCACGGCGTGCGCACGGTGCTGGATATCGACTACCGTCCGGTGCTGTGGGGGCTGACCTCCTTAGGTGACGGGGAAACGCGCTTTATCGCCGCCGATAAGGTCACCCGCGAGCTGCAGGAGGTGCTGCACCTCTTCGACGTGATTGTCGGTACCGAGGAGGAGTTCCACATTGCGGGCGGCAGCACCGATACCCTGCAGGCGCTGGGGCAGGTGCGTGGCGTGAGTCAGGCTACGCTGGTCTGCAAACGCGGCGCGCTGGGCTGTTCGGTCTATACCGATGCCATTCCGCCTCGTCTGGACGACGGCCTGACGGTGACCGGCGTGCGCGTCGAGGTGCTGAATGTCCTCGGCGCAGGGGACGCGTTTATGTCCGGCCTGCTGCGCGGTTACCTGAACGACGAAGGCTGGGAGCAGGCGTGCCGCTATGCCAATGCCTGCGGTGCGCTGGTGGTCTCTCGCCACGGCTGCGCTCCGGCGATGCCGAGCAAAACAGAGCTGGATGATTATCTTTCTCGCGCCGCACGTGTTCCGCGCCCGGATCTTGACCCGCGTCTTAACCATCTCCACCGGGTGACGACCCGCCGTCGCGAATGGCCGGAGCTGTGCGTGATGGCTTTCGACCATCGCAGCCAGCTGGAAGAGATGGCGCTGCAGTGCGGTGCGTCGATCGGGCGCATTCCGGCACTGAAGCAACTGATCCTCCAGGCCAGCCGCGAGGCGGCAAACCGCGCCGGGCTGGAGGGTAAAGCCGGTCTGCTGTGCGACGGCACCTTTGGTCAGGATGCGCTAAACGCTATCACCGGAGAAGGGTGGTGGATTGGTCGTCCCATCGAGCTGCCGGGCTCCCGGCCGCTGGAGATGGAGCACGGTAACATCGGCACCCAGCTCATCAGCTGGCCGCAGGAGCACGTGGTGAAATGTCTGGTCTTTTTCCATCCGGAAGATGCCCACGGCCTGCGCCTTGAGCAGGAGCAGAAAATCGCCGAGGTGTACCACGCCTGCTGCCAGTCCGGGCATGAACTGCTGCTGGAGGTGATATTGCCCGCCAGCATGCCGCGCAGCGACGCGCTCTACCTGCGCGCCATCTCCCGTTTCTACAACCTGGGGATTTACCCTGACTGGTGGAAACTGCCGCCGCTCTCAGCCAGCGGCTGGACGGCACTGAACGAGATTATCGAACGTCGGGACCCGCACTGCCGCGGGGTGGTGATCCTCGGTCTGGATGCCCCGGCAGAGCAGCTGCGTGCCGACTTCAAAGCCGCCGCAGGGCAGACGCTGGTTAAAGGCTTCGCCGTGGGGCGCACGCTGTTTGGCGACGCCTCCCGCGCGTGGCTGAAACACGATATTGACGATGCGCAGCTGGTGGCACGCATCCGGGACAACTACCTGCAGCTTATCGCCTGGTGGCGCGAGCGCGGACACGCATAATGGAGACGACAATGAGTGTACAACTGGGCATTAACCCGCTGACGTGGACGAACGACGATCTGCCTTCCCTCGGCGCGGAGACGTCGCTGGAGACCTGCCTGAGCGAAGGCAAAGAGGCCGGTTTTGCCGGTTTCGAACTGGGCAATAAATTCCCGCGCGAGGCGCGCCTGCTCGGCCCGATTTTACAGCGCCACGACCTGCAGCTGGTCTCCGGCTGGTACTCTGGCCGCCTGCTGGAGCGCAGCGTGGAGGAGGAGATCGCCGCCGTGCAGCCCCACCTGATGCTGCTGCGCGAGCTGGGGGCGAAGGTGCTGGTCTTTGCGGAAGTGAGCGGCTGTATTCACGGCGAGCAGCAGACCCCGGTGCATCTGCGCCCGCGCTTCCCGCAGGAACGCTGGAAGGAGTACGGGGAGAAGCTCAGCGAATTTGCCCGCTATACGCAGCAGCAGGGGGTGCAGATTGCCTACCATCACCATATGGGCACGGTGATTGAGTCCGCCGACGACGTGGACAACCTGATGACCCACACCGGTGAGGAAGTGGGGTTACTGCTGGATACCGGCCATCTGACCTTTGCCGGAGCCGACCCGCTGGCGGTGGCGCAGCGATGGGCGTCGCGCATCAACCACGTTCACTGCAAAGACGTGCGTGCCGACGTGCTGGCGGACGTTAAAAACCGTAAAACCAGCTTCCTCGATGCGGTGCTAAGCGGCGTATTTACCGTACCGGGTGACGGCTGCGTCGATTACCCGCCGATCATGCGGCTGCTGAAAGCGCAGGATTATCACGGCTGGCTGGTGGTCGAGGCGGAGCAGGATCCGGCGGTAGCCCATCCGCTGACCTATGCCCGTCTGGGGTATAACAACCTGAGCCGCCTGGCGCACGACGCCGGGCTTATCTGAGGAGGTGACATGTCACGTCTGTTATCACGCTGGCAACAGCCGAATGCTGAGGGGCGCACCCAGTCCGTTACGCCGGAAAGTGCGGGTTGGGGATATGTCGGTTTTGAGGCATATGAATTGCAGGAGGGGCAGGTGCTGACGCTGCCCGCCATCAACGAAGAGCGCTGCCTGGTGCTGGTCGCCGGACGCGCCTCCATCAGAACGCCCTCCGCGCAGTTTAACGATATTGGCGAGCGGATGAGCCCGTTTGAGCGCATTAAGCCGTGGGCGGTGTACGTCACCCCGCAGGAGACGGTGCAGGTGACGGCGCTGACGACGCTGGAGCTGGCCGTCTGTGCTGCGCCGGGCAAAGGCACATACCCGACGCGGCTGATTGCGCCGCAGGACATCGACGGCGAGGCGCGCGGCAAGGGGCAAAACCAGCGCTATGTGCATAACATTCTGCCGGAAGGTAAATCTGCCGACAGCCTGCTGGTAGTGGAGGTCTGGACCAACGAAGGGTGTACCAGTTCCTACCCGAGCCACAAGCACGACACGGATAACCCGCCGCAGGAGACGTACCTGGAGGAGACCTACTACCATCGTCTTAATCCGCAGCAGGGGTTTTGCATGCAGCGCGTCTACACCGACGACAGAACGCTGGACGAGTGCATTGCGGTCTACGACCGTGATGTGGTCATGGTGCCGAAGGGATATCACCCGGTGGCGACGATGGCCGGGTACGACAGCTATTATCTCAACGTGATGGCCGGCCCGGTACGCAAATGGATGTTTACCTGGGAAAAAGACCACGCGTGGATTAATCAGGATTATCCCGCCACAGGCAAGCACTGAAGCGGGTTTTTTGCCGGGTGGCGCTGCGCTTAGCCGGCCTGTGAAACGCTTACCTTGCTTCTAACGCCTGCTCAATCGTTCGGGCGATGGCCTCTGGCTGGCTCACCATCGACACGTGACTCGCCGCGACCCCGGTGGTTTTCGCGTGGATCGTCTTCGCCATCGCGCGCTCAAGCGCGGGGTTAATCATCCTGTCATTCTCACTCACCACATACCAGCTCGGCTTATTGTGCCACGCGGCGTGAGTGACCTTTTCGCCAAATGCATCGGCTTTAATTGGCCCCTGCGTGGCGGCGATGGTCAGTTGTTCAGCCGGTTTCACATCCGGTGCGAAATCCTTCCTGACGGCTTCGGTCGGCAGGTATAAGTCGCCGTCAGCCGTTTTAGCGATGCCTGCACTTCCGGGCGGGGCCGGGAAGGTATTCGCCAGCTCTGCCGTCGACTGGCCGGAATCCGGCGCGAACGCCGCCACGTAAACCAGCGATTTAACCCGTGCATCGTTGCCCGCTTCGCTAATCACGGTGCCACCCCAGGAGTGACCGACCAGCACGACGTCCCCCTTAGCACGGGCGATGGCGCGCTGGGTGGCCGCAACGTCATCTTTTAGCGACGTAAGCGGGAGCTGAACGGCGATGACCTCGGTATGGTGTTTTTGCAGCCGGGTAATCACCTTATTCCAGCTGCTGCCGTCGGCAAACGCGCCATGTACCAGCACGACGCTGGTTTTATTCTCCGCAAAAGCGCTGGCCGAAAGCGCCAGCAGGCCTGCTGTCAGTACAGACAGTGCTTTCATCTTCAGACTCCTTAAAAATGGTGGATCGCCGCGTGGGGCGGCACGGTGAATTCGATGGTTTTGTGATCGAGGGGCTTATGCGTCGGATCGGCCAGAATAATCGTCACCTTGTGCTTACCGGCGGGCAGACCCACCAGAATCACCGGCTCTCCGCTGGCGTCAGCCCAGTGCCACGGCGCGTCATCTACCACGACGTGGATGTGGCCGATGCGAGGTGTGACTTTCAGCGCGTCGGGCCCAAATACAGGTTCAATGCGCAGGTTTTCGGCCCGGTACTGAATAAACACCGCGCCTTTGCTCAGCGGCCCGGCAAGCGGTGGATCGACTATCAGCTTTGCGGGCGGCTGTGGCTGTGCCAACGGCGCAACGGCGGCTGGGCCATTAACATCGGCGGCGCTGAGGTTGCCCAGCGGTGTGGCCTGGACATGCGCTACAGATGCCAGGGCGAGTACGGGTAAAAGTACATATCGACGAATCATCGGTCTCTCTCCTCCGGTTATGAATGACGACAGGGAAAGAAAACCATTTTTATGTATCGGTGATATTTGCCTGAGGCGGTGTTTTGTACCCGTTTGTCTGCGTGGTGCGCTGGATACAGTGCGTTACAGTTTGCCTGCCGGGACGGCGCACAATCGCTATCGCCAGCCCGGCAATCACCAGCGTCAGCCCCGTTGATACCCACATTGTTCCGGCGATCCCCAGCGTTTTGTTTAACCATGCACAGGCAAACGGTGAAGCCGCTGCTGTGAGCTGGCCAGGAATAAGCAGCATACCGGTGCGGCGGGCATAGCTCTCCACGCTAAACAGTTCCAGCGGCAGGTTCGCTTTGACTATCGTCATTAGCCCGTTGATGGCACCAAAACCCAGCACAAACCCGGCGGCACACCAGGCAAACCGGGTGCTGCTTAGCCCAATCAGAAAGCAGAGCGGCATGGCAAGGGCGGTGAAAAGGGTCAGTTTGAACGGCGTTAAGCGGGCACCCGCCAGCACCTCCAGCGAGCGAGCCCCCGTCTGACCTATCCCCCACAGGATGCCGATCGTGACCGGCAGGCCGAAGCTGGCGATAAACTCTGGCAGATGGGTAGACGTACCGCTGGAGACAAAGGTGAAAAGGGCGATGAAGGCTGCATAAAGCCAGCCGTTTCGTCGTTCGTTGCGCAGAGTTGGCGCGGTGACCTTTGTCGTCACCGTTAGCCGCTGCCGGGGAAGCGAGCGGATCAGCGCCGCGCTCAGCAGGCCAAAGAGGGCATAAACCCTTAGCGCCTCTTGCCAGCTCATAAGGTGGAGCAGGCCATCACCCAGCGGCCAGAAGACGGCGGATGCCAGCCCGCCCGCCAGCGTGACGCGTGAGATTGTTCTTCGCGCCTGCTGACCGTAGAGGTTCACCAGCGCGGCGAACAGCGCATCGTACAGCGACAGGCGCATCCCGATGCCGGTGATCAGCCAGACGCAATACCAACCAAATAACGTCTGGGTATATGCCATACCCGCGCAGCCTGCGGCGATGAGCAACGTGCCACTCATCACCACCCTCTGGCCGCCAAAGCGTTCCAGCAGGTGGGCGACGAAAGGGGAGGCCGCCGCCATCACCAGCATTGCCAGCGTCAGGCCGAGGTAAATCTGTGGTGATGACCACCCCCGATCGGCTGATATCGCCAGCGCGAAGGTACCGGGCATATAAAACGAGATCCCCCAGTTGATGAGTTGATGACATCCGGCAGTGAGGGCGAGTCGACGAGGCAGGGCAGGAGTTTCCATTGTTTCATTCCGTTATGCAGTTGTCCCCAGCATAGCGAGCGAGGTATTGTGCAAACAGGTCTGCAACCTTATGCGCGGTATAAGAGAAACTTTGAATGACGACGCTTAATCTGGGCTATCTCGCGACGTTCCGGCTGGTGATCCAGCGCGGCAGTTTTTCCGCTGCGGCGGATCTGATGGGCATTTCCCAGCCCGCTGTCAGCATGCAGGTACGTCAGCTGGAGCAGTTTTTGCAAACGCGCCTGGTGGAACGTACCGGGCGAGGCATTAAGGCGACGGCCGCCGGAGAGGCCCTGCTGGCCCACGGGGAACGCATTCAGCAGGTGGTGGATGAAACCCTCCAGTCCGTGGGTGCGTTCAGACACGATGTTAGCGGGACCATTACGCTTGGCACGGGGGCGACGGCCTGTATCCATCTTTTGCCGCCGTTACTGGAGCAACTGCGCCGTGACTATCCGCTCCTGCGGGTGGGCGTGACCACGGGTAACACGCTCGACATCGTCCGGGCTATCGAAGAGAACCGTCTCGATATGGGGCTGGTGACGCTGCCGGTCAGCGGCAAAGCGCTGGACGTCATGCCGGTGATGGACGAGGAGTTTGTCTTTATTTCTTCGCAGGCGCAGCAGGACGCTTTCAGGCACTTAACCCCGGAGGTGCTCCATGCTCAGTCGCTGATCGCCTTTGAGTCAGGCAGTAGTACCCGGACGCTCATTGATGGCTGGTTTGCTGCCAGCAGATTAACGATCGCACCGGTGATGCAGCTTGGCAGCATTGAGGCGATTAAGCGTATGGTTCGCGTGGGGCTGGGCTACAGTATCGTTCCAGGAATGGCGGTAGCGCATGAGGCTGACCGTGAAGGGCTGTGCGTGATGTCGCTGACGCCCATGCTGCAGCGACAGCTGGCTATCGTAATGCGGCAGGATAAGATCCTTAGCAAAGGGATAGCAGGAATTATTCGGCTGGTGCAAAACCATCCGGCGGGCTAGCGATCAGCGGCGTCGACGTTCAGGCTGGACTGCTGCGACTGGATCTTGTCCTGATGGTGATACCAGGCGCCAATGGAAGAGTAAACGAAGCGGCCAAAGAAAAACAGAAAGCTGATGAGCAGTATGATGCGGGTCATTCGGGTGTTAAAACGGTGTCGTTTGCGCATACGCGTGGCCTGACTCACTCTCTTTTTCCTGGGCATGCCCTTTTGGGCGATGGGGATATTAAGGCACAGCGGAAAGACAGGGTCAATTCCGCAATGTGTAAATAACCGTCAGTGTTTACATTAATTATTGTTATTGAAATTGATTGTTGCATTTACCATATTGATAATATGAGGAAAATTATTTCAAAAAAAACGCATCTAAGGCTTATTTGCATAAAATAGTTTGATTTAAGTCAACGGATTCCCGGCTCTGGTATTTAAAATCCCTCCTCCACACTGTTCGCCCTGCACATCACCGGGGCGGCGTCAGGTCAGGTTGGATGCCTGTCTTTATTTTCCCTCTGGAGTAAAAGGGGTTTAACCGGGCATCTATGAACATTTTCGCTTTTCTTAAAAACAATAAAAACCGCTGGTGGGCATTGCCGCTTATTTTGCCGGTGGGGTTACTGCCCGTGCTGAGCGTGGCGAATACGTTCACGCAGCTGGGCGACGGCATTGCGGCGCTCTATTATTTACCGCTCTCTTTTTTGCTTTCGCTGATGATGTTTTTTGGTCTGGAAGCCCTGCCCGGTATTGTACTGGCGCTGTTTATTCGCTATTACCCGTCGGTCGGGCTGTTCGAAACCGTCGCCGGTGTGTTCCATTTTATCGTCCCGTTAGTGCTCAGCTGGGGCGGCTATCGGGTTTTTGCGCCCAGACGAAATATGACGGCCTATGGCGATGTGCGGCTGATGGCGCAGCGTATGTTCTGGCAGGCCTTCTGCCCTGCGACGCTGTTTCTGGTGCTGTTCCAGTTTGCGGTGTATCTCGGCATATATGAGAGTCGTCAGAGCCTGGCGGGGCTGAACCCTTTTAATATTCGCACGCTGATTAACTATCAGGCCCTGCTGGTCAGCGGGCTGACGGGCGTGCCGCTATGTTATCTGCTGATCCGCCTGATTCGCCATCCGCGTTATCTCAACAGTCTCATCTCGCAGATCCGTAGCCAGATAGACGCAAAAGTGACGCCCGCTGAGTTTCTGATTTGGGCTGTTGCGCTCGGCGGGCTGATTTCGCTGCTGCTGCTCCCGATGAATGAAAACAGTTCCATTTTCACCACCAACTATACCCTGTCGTTGCTGATGCCGGTGATGCTCTGGGGGGCGATGCGCTTTGGCTATAAGCTGATTTCGCTTATCTGGACGCCGATACTGCTGGTGTCTATCCACTATTTTTACCGCTATATCCCAATGAACCAGGGATACGACATTCAGCTGGCGATCACCTCTTCCAGTTACCTGGTCTTTTCGTTCGTGGTGATTTACATGTCGATGCTGGCGACCCGGCAGCGCGCGGTGAACAAGCGTGCCCGCAGGCTGGCGTTACTCGACCCGGTTATGCATATGCCTAACCTGCGGGCGCTGTCGCGCGATCTGGCGAAAAACCCGTGGTCGGCGCTCTGTTTAGTGCGTATTCCTGAGCTGGAGATTCTGGGGCGTAACTATGGCGTGTTGCTGCGCATTCAGTACAAACAGCGGCTGGCGCAATGGATTAATGCCAGGCTCCAGTCCAACGAAAAGGTTTATCACCTCACGGGCTGTGACCTGGCGATTCGCCTTAACGCGGAATCGCACCAGCAGCGGATTGAAACTCTGGACGAGCATATCAAACAGTTCCGCTTTCTCTGGGATGGCATACCGTTGCAGCCGCAGGTGGGCGTGAGCTACTGCTATGTACGTTCGCCCGTCAACCACCTCTATCTGGTGCTGGGCGAGCTGGGGGTAGTGGCTGACCTGTCGCTCTCCTCTAACCACCCGGAAAACCTTCAGCAACGTGGTGCCGTCCACCTGCAGCGTAGCCTGAAGGATAAAGTCGCGGTGATGAGTCGCCTGCAGCGTGCGCTGGATAACAACGAATTCACGCTGCTGGTTCAGCCCGTGCGCGGCCTGCGGGGGGACAGCTATCACGAAGTGCTGCTGCGCATGACCGATGCAAACGGGCTGTTAATCTCGCCTGAACAATTCCTGCCCGTTGCCCAGGAGTTTGGACTCTCTTCGCGGGTGGATTTGTGGGTACTGGACCACACGCTGCGCTTCCTTGCAGCGCACCGCGAGAAACTGCCCGGCCAGCGCTTTGCCATTAATCTGGCCCCTTCAACGGTGTGTCGGGTGCAGTTCCCGCTCGAGGTGAGTCGTCTGCTGACCCACTATGCCATCGAGCCGTGGCAGCTGATCTTTGAAGTGACGGAGTGCAGCACCTTCTGCAACGCGGAACAGGCGCTACACATCCTCAGGCAGTTGCAGAAAATGGGGGTACGCATTGCGATTGATGATTTCGGTACCGGTTATGCGAGCTATGCGCGGCTGAAAAGCGTGGATGCCGACATTCTCAAGATTGACGGCAGCTTCATCCGTAATATCGTCAACAACAGTCTGGACTATCAGATTGTGGCGTCTATCTGCCATCTGGCACGCATGAAGAAGATGCTGGTGGTGGCGGAGTATGTCGAGACCGAAGAGATACGTAGCGCGGTTCACGCGCTAGGCATCGATTATGTGCAGGGTTATCTG
The DNA here is from genome assembly GCF_056673325.1 of Enterobacter cloacae complex sp. HYC080_NIDB. Taxonomy (NCBI): domain Bacteria; kingdom Pseudomonadati; phylum Pseudomonadota; class Gammaproteobacteria; order Enterobacterales; family Enterobacteriaceae; genus Enterobacter; species Enterobacter cloacae complex sp. HYC080_NIDB. The sequence continues at coordinate 1,254,474 of NZ_CP114212.1, forward strand.
ATTGGCAAGCCGGTTGCGCTTGAGTCACTGGCGGAAACTGAGGCGTCCACCACGGACGCCTGAGTCATCATGCGGCGACGTCGGCGCTCTCTTCCTTGATTTTGAGCATCCAGCCGGTGACCGCTTCCCAGTACTGCTGCTCTTTTTCCAGATCCAGCAGGACCAGCGCGTTCTGGCTGAACCAGTCGTGCGGGAAGCTCAGCGTCCAGTGGTGATCGTCGGTTGTCAGCTTCAGCGTCGGCGGCGTCGTGGTGGCCTGACGCTGGTTATTGAGCAGCACGCCCAGACGCAGCAGCTGGATGAGCGGCAGGAACTGCTTCTTCTTGAACAGCGTGAAGCGCGGCAGATCGTCGAGCTTGATGGCCTTGCGGTGATAACGCACCAGCGTCGCCATCATGGTTTGCTGCTCCTGGTTAAAGCCAGGCAGATCGCTGTTTTGCAGAATATAGGCCGAATGGCGGTGCATCCCGCTGTGATTAATGTTCAGCCCCACCTCGTGCAGCATCGCGGCCCATTTCAGCAGGGCGGCAAGCTGCGGGTGCGCGAGCTTAGGATTCTGTTCTTCCCACTGTTCGTACATCTGGACCGTTGTTTCCAGCACGCGCTTCGCCTGCTCGCGGTCGATGTTGTACTGGTTGGCCAGGCTTTGCGCGGTGCGGCTGCGAATGTCCTGATGGCGGAAGCGGCCTTCCATCTCATACAGCACGCCTTCACGCAGCGCACCGTCGGAGAGACGCAGCTCCTTAATGGCAAGCGCATCAAACACGCCGCAGAGGATAGCCAGACCCGGTACAAATACCGCCTTACGTTCGTCAGAAAGACCCGGCAGGCTTAGGGCGTCAAAACTTTTATGCTTCAGCACTTCTTCGGTCAGCAGGGTCAGGCGTTCAGGCGTGATAAACCCGTCTTTTTCACCCATCGCCAGCAGGACTTCATGCGCCGCCTTGATGGTACCCGACGCGCCCAGCGCCACGTTCCAGCCCTGAATACGGTACTGCCAGGCCAGATTTTCCAGCTTCTGGACCGCGGCCATACGCGCCCGCTGGAAGTTTTCACGGGTGATGGCGCCGCCCGGGAAATACATCTGCGCGAAGCTGACGCAGCCCATACGGCGGCTTTCCACCAGACGCGGCTCAAAGTCTTCGCCGATCACCAGTTCCGTAGAACCCCCACCAATGTCGATAACCAGCTTGCGCCCTTTTTCCGGCTGGGTGTGCTCGACACCCATGAAAATCAGACGCGCTTCCTCGTTACCGGAGATGATCTCAATCGGGTAGGGGATCACTTTTTCGGCTCGCTTGAGGAACTCCGGGGCGTTCAGCGCCTGGCGCAGCGTGTGGGTCCCCACAATGCAAACGCTGGAAGGCGAGAAGCCCTGCAGGCGCTCAGCAAACAGGGACAGGCAGTTTAAGCCGCGCTCCATCGCCTCTTCGCTCAGCATGCTGCGTTCATCAAGACCATCCGCCAGGTGTACGCGCTGCTTCAGACGACCGATGATCTGCAGCGCGCCATCCACCTCACGGGCGATGACCATGTGGAAACTGTTAGAGCCAAGATCGACCGCGGCGAATTCCTGCGGGCGTGGGGTCTTATCATTTATCGGCATAGGTTAATCGGGTTGCTCGAGTGATTTGATATAGTCGTAAATCGCCAGTTGCGACCGCACTTTGCGACGATTGCCGCGCGGTACATAGCGGTTACTGAGTTCTTTGTCGATATAGCGCGCTTTCACCGTATCGCTGAACAGGATCTCGATAATGTCGAGGATACGCTGTTTCAGGCGCGGATCCAGCAGCGGGGTCGCGACTTCAATTCGATAGTCAATATTGCGCGTCATCCAGTCTGCCGAAGAGAGATAGACCTGTTTATCACCCGCATTATCGAAAATATAGACCCGATCGTGTTCCAGGTAGCGATCAACAATGCTGATAACGCGAATATTGTCGCTGATGCCTTCCAGTTCCGGGATCAGCGAGCACATGCCGCGGATCAGCAGGTTAACCGGCACGCCGGAGCTGGACGCCGCATACAGACGGTCCACCAGACCTTTATCGACCAGGTTGTTAAGCTTCAGCGTGATGCCAGATGACAAACCTTTCTGGGCATTGGCGATCTCTTTATCGATCATATCGTACAGCAGGCGGCGCGAGTTCTGCGGCGAGACCAGCAGATAGTCAAAGCTCACCGGGCGGTACGGATTCTCGATAAAGTTAAACACACGGCGCACTTCGTTAGTGATGCGGGCGTCGGCGGTGAGCAGCGAGTAGTCGGTGTAAATCCGCGCCGTTTTCTCGTTGAAGTTCCCGGTTCCGATGTGGGCATAACGCACCACGTCTTCGCCCTCTTTACGGGAGATCAGGAACAGCTTGGCGTGAATTTTCAGCCCAGGCGCGGAGAAGATGACGTGCACACCCGCTTCCGTCAGGCGGCGCGCCCAGTGAATGTTGGCTTCTTCATCGAAACGTGCCTGCAGCTCTACTACCACGGTCACTTTTTTGCCGTTGTGCGCCGCATGGATCATCGCGTCGATGATGCGGGAATCTTTTGCCACGCGGTAGATGTTGATTTTGATCGCCAGCACGCTCGGGTCGAAAGAGGCCTGACGCAGCAGTTCAAGCACGTGTTCAAACGTGTGGTACGGATAGTAGAGCAGGACGTCACGTTCGCGAATGGCGTCAAACCCGTTGCGGAATTTATCAAACCAGAGATGGCGCAGGCGCGGCAGCGGCTTGTTCACCAGGTTGGCTTTGCCAACGTTCGGGAAGCCAATAAAGTCTTTAAAGTTGTGGTAACGGCCACCGGGTACGATGGAGTCATAGCGCGAAATGGTCAGTTTCTCGCGCAGCATCTCCACCATGGCGTCCGGCATATCGCGCTGGTAAACAAAGCGGACCGGCTCGGCCGTCAGGCGCTGTTTCAGGCTGGAGGACATCAGCTCCATCAGGCTGGCTTCCATCTCGTGGACCAGGTCGTATTCGGCGTCACGGGTCATCTTCATCGAGTAGGCGTTTAGCGCATCGTAGTCGAAGAAGCCTTTGAAGATGTCGTCCAGACAGTAACGCAGGATGTTATCCAGCAGGATCATTGGCTTGCGTCTGCGCGGGGTTTCCGGCGGCAGGTTCACAAAGCGCGGCACCTTGTCAGACGGGATCTCCAGCAGCGCGTAGCTGATGGACTCACCGCGAATAATTTCCACGGCCAGATAGGTGTAGTCATCCTTCAGGAACTGCACCAGGTCGGTTTCGCGGTTAATCAGAATCGGGGTAATGTGCTGGCGGAGATAATGTTTGAAGTAGTGGCGCAGCCAGTTTTGTTGGTTAACGGAAAGCTGACGTTCGTTAATCAGGAAGATTTGATTGCGTGCCATCTCCAGCAGCAGTTCGTTATACAGGCCGTCAAACTCCTGATCGGCTTTCAACACGCGGGACTGGATTTTACCCAGCAGATGACGCGAGTGAGAATTTAAGCCCTGTTCTTCGCTGATGATGATCCGTCTTTTCAGCTCGGCAAAGCGAACCTTGTAGAACTCATCCAGGTTGTTGGAATAAATGCCCAAAAAACGCATGCGTTCGATCAGCGGGTTACTTTTGTCGGCCGCTTCCTGGAGTACACGTTCGTTAAATGCTAACCAGCTTAGCTCTTTCTCGATATATAACTTTTCCTGACCCATTACAGCTCACACTCCAGTTCAATCACAGGACGTGGTAAATCCGTCTCGTCCTTATTATGGCGAGCATTTCCACGATATGTCCAACAGTGCCAGAAAAGTATGACAGTTATTTTTTTTATTGGGGATTTTAGAGAGTTGGGGGAGGCAATATCGGGTAATGCAATAAGTCGGGTAAGCGTAGCGCCACCCGACATAACAAACTACTCTTCGGCCGCATAACCCTGAGGCGGAAGCTTAACGCCGTCCAGCCAGGCTGCACCGTCGCGCATTTCAAGACGCCCGTCAACAAACCAGCTGACCACCAGCGGGTAGATGGCGTGTTCCTGGGTTTGCACGCGCTCGGTCACGTCGTCTTCGTTGTCGCCATCAAAGACCGGGACTTTCGCCTGCAGGATCACCGGGCCACCGTCCAGTTCGTCGGTGACGAAATGCACAGAGGTACCGTGCTCCTCATCGCCATTTTCCAGCACCTGACGGTGGGTGTGCAGGCCGGGATATTTTGGCAGCAGGGAAGGGTGGATATTCAGCAGTCGCCCGGCGAAGTGTTCGACAAACGCCGGGCTCAGAATACGCATATAGCCCGCCAGTACGACCACGTCCGGTGCATAGGCATCAATCTCGTTAACCAGTTCGCGGTCGAAGGCTTCACGCCCGGCGAACTGGCTGGCTTCCAGCGCGTGCGCGGGAATGCTCTCTTGCCGCGCGCGCTCAAGGCCGAACGCGTCGGCCTTGTTGCTGAATACTGCCCGAATGGTGCCGTTAATTTTCTTCTGTTTGCAGGCGTCTATGATGGCCTGCAAATTACTTCCGTTGCCGGAAATGAGCACCACGATGTTTTTCATTCAATGACCACACGCTCTTCGGAATCGGAGGCTTTAATCGTACCGATTTTCCACGCGTTTTCACCTTTCTCGGTCAACAGCTTAACCGCTTTATCGGCTTCGCTTGCTGGCAGGGCGATAACCATGCCCACGCCGCAGTTAAAGGTGCGGTACATTTCGTGAGAACTCACGTTGCCTGCGGTCTGCAGCCAGTTAAAGACTGCCGGCCACTGCCATGAGGATTCGTCGATCACCGCCTGGGTGTTATCCGGCAGGACGCGCGGAATGTTTTCCCAGAAGCCGCCGCCGGTCAGGTGGGCAATGGCGTGAACGTCAACGTTCTCGATAAGCTCCAGCACGTTTTTCACGTAGATGCGGGTCGGGGCCAGCAGATGGTCAGCCAGCGGTTTACCTTCAAGCTCAGTGGTTTGTGGGTCGCAACCGCTGACTTCGAGAATTTTACGCACCAGAGAGTAGCCGTTGGAGTGTGGGCCGCTGGAAGCCAGCGCAATCAGCACATCACCATCAGCCACTTTGCTGCCGTCGATAATTTCTGATTTTTCTACTACACCGACGCAGAAGCCTGCGACGTCATAATCTTCGCCGTGATACATGCCAGGCATTTCCGCGGTTTCACCGCCCACCAGCGCGCAGCCGGACTGCAGACAGCCTTCGGCGATACCGTTAATGACGCTGGCTGCGGTATCCACATCCAGTTTGCCGGTCGCGTAGTAATCGAGGAAGAACAGGGGTTCTGCACCCTGAACCACCAGGTCATTCACGCACATCGCAACCAGATCGATACCGATCGTGTCGTGACGTTTTAAATCCATCGCCAGGCGCAGTTTGGTGCCTACGCCGTCAGTTCCCGAGACCAGAACAGGTTCACGATATTTTTGCGGCAGCGCGCACAGTGCGCCGAATCCACCCAGACCCCCCATCACTTCCGGGCGGCGGGTTTTTTTCACCACACCTTTGATTCGGTCAACCAGCGCATTACCTGCGTCAATATCAACACCGGCATCTTTGTAGCTGAGAGAAGTTTTGTTGGTCACGGCTCAAGTCCCCACGCGATTGCATAGCTAGTAAGAAAAATCGGCGCAATTCTAACAGTCCAGGCAAACGTTTGCGAGCCTATTCTCGGTGGAGGGATCTTTTTTTCTCTCTGGCCATTGCGGGGCAACAAACTTGACTCTGTTCACGAAAATGAAACCGGTTTCGGTGATCTGCTTGCAACGGATAACCCCTTTGCACATCATCGAACTGAAACCGGTTTCTGTAATTGTTTTTGCAGAAAATAACGCAGAATGAGGGAAAGCGAATGTCAGGATTTAAAGCAGATTTTCTGTGGGGTGGTGCCGTTGCGGCGCATCAGCTGGAAGGCGGCTGGAAAGAGGGCGGCAAGGGCGTAAGCGTTGCCGACGTCATGACGGCGGGTGCGCATGGCGTACCGCGTGAAATCACCAACGGCGTGCTGGAAGGGAAGAATTACCCTAACCATGAAGCCATTGATTTCTACCATCGTTATAAAGAAGACATCAGACTCTTTGCCGAGATGGGGTTCAAATGTTTCCGTACCTCCATCGCCTGGACGCGTATCTTCCCGAAAGGCGATGAGCGGGAGCCTAATGAGGCTGGCCTGAAATTCTATGACGATCTGTTCGACGAATGCCTGAAGTACGGCATCGAACCGGTTATTACGCTTTCTCACTTCGAGATGCCTTTCCACCTGGTGACGGAATACGGCGGCTGGCGCAACCGTAAGCTGATCGACTTTTTCGTTCGTTTTGCAAAAGTGGTCTTCCAGCGCTATCAGCATAAAGTGAAATACTGGATGACCTTCAATGAGATCAACAACCAGGCTAACTTCCACGAAGATTTTGCGCCGTTCACCAACTCCGGGTTGAAGTATGCGCCGGGTGAAGACCGTGAGCCGGTCATGTTCCAGGCCGCGCACTACGAGCTGGTGGCCAGCGCCCTGGCGGTGAAGGCGGGACGCGAAATTAATCCGTCGCTGCAGATCGGCTGCATGATTGCTATGTGTCCTATCTATCCGCTGACCTGCGCGCCGGACGATATGATGATGGCGATGAATGCGATGCACCGTCGCTACTGGTTTACCGACGTGCACGTCCGCGGTAAGTACCCGCAGCATCTGCTCAACTACTTTGAACGTCGCGGGTTCGCGCTGGATATTACCGATGAGGATAAAGCAGCGCTGCGCCAGGGTTGCGTTGATTATATCGGCTTCAGCTATTACATGTCCTTTGCCACCAAGGCGACGGCGGACAACCCGCAGCTTGATTACGACGAGAGCAAGAGCCTGGTCTCTAACCCGTATGTGCAGAAATCCGACTGGGGCTGGCAGATTGACCCGGTTGGGCTGCGCTACTCCCTGAACTGGTTCTGGGATCACTACCAGTTGCCGCTGTTCATTGTTGAAAACGGCTTTGGCGCGATTGACGTGCAGGAGAGTGACGGCACGGTAAACGATCGGTACCGCATTGATTACCTTTCTGCGCACATCCGCGAGATGAAAAAAGCGGTGGTGGAAGATGGCGTAGATCTGATGGGCTACACCCCGTGGGGCTGTATCGACCTTGTGTCTGCCGGCACCGGTGAAATGAAAAAACGCTACGGCTTTATCTTTGTCGATAAAGACAATGAAGGGAACGGCACGCTGAACCGCAGCAAGAAAAAGTCCTTCGACTGGTATAAGCAGGTGATTGCGAGCAACGGCGAGCAGCTATAATTGCCCGGTGGCGCTGCGCTTACCGGGCCTACGGGATTTGTAGGCCGGGTAAGCGTTAGCGCCACCCGGCAGAACCCCGCACCCAAGCCGGAGCCCAGCCTCCGGCTTTTTTGTCTTTGATTGACATATGTCAAGCAAGATGGGTATGGCGCAATCCGAAAAAAGCGGTATAATCCCGCGATTTTTTTGCGGATGCCACCTCAGAGGAGAAAGAGAATGAAGATTGTGGAAGTGAAACACCCACTCGTTAAACACAAGTTGGGCCTGATGCGTGAGCATGACATCAGCACGAAGCGTTTTCGCGAACTGGCTTCTGAAGTGGGCAGCCTGCTGACCTACGAAGCAACCTCTGATCTGGAAACGGAAAAAGTCACCATCGAAGGCTGGAACGGCCCGGTGCAGGTTGAGCAGATCAAAGGGAAGAAAATTACCGTCGTGCCTATCCTGCGTGCCGGTCTGGGTATGATGGAAGGCGTGCTAGAGCACGTACCAAGCGCGCGCATCAGCGTGGTCGGTATCTACCGTAATGAAGAGACGCTGGAGCCGGTTCCTTACTTCCAGAAGCTGGTGTCCAACATCGACGAACGTATGGCGCTGGTGGTTGACCCTATGCTGGCGACCGGCGGTTCAATGATCGCCACCATTGACCTGCTGAAAAAAGCGGGCTGCAGCAGCATTAAGGTGCTGGTACTCGTTGCGGCACCGGAAGGGATCGCGGCGCTGGAAAAAGCGCACCCGGACGTTGAGCTGTACACCGCCTCTATCGACCAGGGTCTTAACGAGCACGGATACATCATTCCGGGGCTCGGCGATGCCGGCGATAAGATCTTTGGTACGAAATAATCGAATAACGATAAAAAAGCCGACTTTGATAGTCGGCTTTTTTTTGAATAAAACACCAACAACAAAACTCAGAGGAAAACACTATGACGCGCCGTGCTATCGGGGTGAGTGAAAGACCGCCGCTTTTACAGACTATCCCGCTTAGTTTGCAGCACCTGTTCGCCATGTTTGGCGCAACCGTGCTGGTGCCAATCCTGTTTCACATTAACCCGGCTACCGTGCTGCTGTTCAACGGCATCGGTACGCTGATGTACCTCTTTATCTGTAAAGGCAAAATCCCGGCGTATCTCGGGTCGAGCTTCGCCTTTATCTCTCCGGTGCTATTGCTGCTGCCGCTGGGTTATGAAGTGGCGCTGGGCGGCTTTATCATGTGTGGCGTACTGTTCTGCCTGGTCTCCTTCATTGTGAAGAAAGCCGGTACCGGCTGGCTGGACGTGATGTTCCCCCCTGCGGCGATGGGCGCAATCGTTGCCGTCATCGGTCTCGAACTGGCGGGCGTGGCGGCGAATATGGCCGGTCTGCTGCCTGCGGACGGGCAATCGCCGGATTCTAAAACCATCATTATCTCGATGGTGACGCTGGGCGTGACGGTGTTTGGCTCCGTGCTGTTCCGCGGCTTTATGGCGATTATCCCGATCCTGATCGGCGTGCTGGCGGGCTATGCGCTCTCCTTCGTGATGGGCGTGGTGGATACCACACCGATTGCCGAGGCGCACTGGTTCGCGCTGCCAACCTTCTACACCCCGCGCTTCGAGTGGTTTGCTATCTTCACCATTCTGCCCGCCGCACTGGTCGTGATTGCGGAGCACGTCGGCCACCTGGTGGTAACGGCGAACATCGTGAAGCGTGATTTAATCCGCGACCCGGGTCTGCACCGCTCCATGTTTGCGAACGGTTTCTCCACCATCATCTCCGGTTTCTTCGGATCCACGCCAAACACCACGTACGGTGAGAACATCGGCGTGATGGCAATCACCCGCGTCTACAGCACCTGGGTTATTGGCGGCGCGGCGATTATTGCCATTCTGCTCTCCTGCGTGGGTAAGCTGGCGGCAGCGATTCAGATCATCCCGGTGCCGGTCATGGGCGGCGTCTCGCTGCTGCTGTACGGGGTAATCGGTGCCTCCGGGATTCGCGTGCTGATTGAATCGAAAGTGGATTACAGCAAAGCGCAGAACCTGATCCTCACCTCGGTCATTCTGATTATCGGCGTGAGCGGTGCGAAGGTGCACATCGGTGCGGCCGAGCTGAAAGGCATGGCGCTGGCGACCATCGTCGGCGTGGGCCTGAGCCTGATTTTCAAGCTGATCTCGGTGATCCGCCCGGAAGAGGTGGTCCTGGACGCTGACGAAAGCGAAAAAGCGCCACATTGATCCTTTAACCGGGTGGACGATCCGCCCGGTTCTCTCCTTGCAGGTTCCGTGTTAAACTCCGTTCCGATTTTACGTAAGATCTGGTTGAGGTACTTCTGAACGGACCGGCACAGCTCTCTCTGCCACTCTATCTCCCTGACGATGAAACTTTTGCGAGTTTCTGGCCGGGTGATAACCCCTCTTTACTGGCTGCACTGCAAAACGTGCTGCGCCAGGAGCACAGCGGATACATCTATATCTGGTCACGCGAAGGCGCGGGGCGCAGCCACCTGTTGCATGCCGCCTGCGCGGAGCTTTCGGCGCGCGGTGATGCGGTAGGCTATGTGCCGCTGGATAAACGTACCTGGTTCGTGCCTGACGTGCTGGAGGGAATGGAACATCTCTCCCTGGTCTGCATCGATAATATCGAATGCGTGGCGGGGGATGAGCCGTGGGAAATGGCGATCTTTAACCTCTATAACCGCATTCTGGAGTCGGGCAAAACCCGACTGCTGATCACCGGCGATCGTCCACCGCGCCAGCTCAATCTTGGGTTGCCGGATCTGGCGTCACGTCTGGACTGGGGGCAAATCTACAAGCTCCAGCCGCTGTCGGATGAAGATAAGCTTCAGGCATTACAGCTGCGCGCAAAGCAGCGTGGCTTTGAGCTGCCGGAAGACGTGGGCCGTTTCCTGCTCAAGCGCCTGGACAGGGAAATGCGCACCCTGTTCGATACGCTCGATCAGCTCGATCGCGCTTCCATTACCGCCCAGCGCAAGCTGACCATTCCGTTTGTGAAAGATATCCTTAAGCTTTGAGTGTTTTCGCCCGGTGGCGCTACGCTTACCGGGCCTACAAGTGCTCTTTGTAGTCCGGGTAAGGCGTAGCCGCCACCCGGCTAAAGATCCTCCAACAGATGCTCTACCAGAAGTGGAATCGGCCGTCCTGATGCCACGCTCCGTCCACCTTCACGCCACAGCGCCGTGCCGCTGATATCCAGATGCGCCCACGGAATGGTTGGCGGGCAGAAGTGATGCAGCAACCACGCCGCCGAGGCGCTTATCGCCGCATTGTTGGTTGGCGTGTTGCACAGATCGGCGATGGCGCTGTCGGTCTGCTTTTTCAACCGCGCATCCAGCGGCAGGGACCACACTTCGTCGCCACTCTGTTTCCCTGCCTGCGTCAGCGCACTGCGCAGCGGTTCATCCTGCGTCATTAGCCCGCTTAGCTCATACCCCAGCGCCTTCACGACTGCACCGGTTAAGGTCGCCATATCAATAATATAGCGCGTCTGCGGATGCCGCTGGCTGGCCCAGGCGATGGCATCCGCCAGCACCAGTCGACCTTCAGCATCGGTATTGTTGATTTCAACCGTGGTGCCGTTGCAGGCTGTTGCCACCGTGCCGGGCTGCATCGCATTGGGGCCGATGGCATTTTCTGCCAGTGCCAGCACGCCCATGATGCGTACGGGTAATCCCAGCTCTGCCACGGTGAGCATCAGCCCCAGCACGTTAGCCGCCCCGCACATGTCATATTTCATGGTGTACATGCCCGCACCTTCTTTCAGCCACAGACCGCCGGTATCAAAGGTGATGCCTTTTCCCACATAGCAGCGCACCGGGCCGTCGTGAGTGCCATCATAATGCATCGCCAGCAGACGTGGCGGGCAGGTGGCTCCTTTGCCGACGGCGTGCAGTAGACCCAGGCCGTGCTCAACAATCTCTTTTTCGTTGAGCACTTCGCAGCGCAGGGCGGGGAAGAGGGCGCAGAGCTTTAGTGCCTCTTCTACCACAAACTGCGGCGTACACCGGTCAGAGGGGATATCCGCCAGACGTCGTGCCGCGACCATGCCGTGCGCGATAGCCTGCTGCTGGCGGAAAACCCCCTCCAGCTTCGCCTGTTGTTCCGGCAGGCAGAGGGCGATGATATGCGCAATACGGACGTCATCGTCGGTTTTCTTTAGCTGCAAATCGCTCAGCCGGTGCGCCTGATTAAAGAGAAAACGCAGCACTTGCGCCAGCACGACGTCGTCGATATTTGTCACGTCCAGCATCACATCGGGACTCACGGGTGAGGCCAGCAGCGGGCGCAGCGCCGTGAGCAATCCTTCTGTCAGGCTATCGTGCCAGAGCGCATCGGGGAGCAGCGTGATCCGGGCAAAAGGGGCGCAGCCAAAGCGGGCGTCAGCGATGCCGCTGGACTCGCGCATTTCCGCGATAAGCGCAGTTTGCGGCAAATGCGCACAGGCGGTGCGGGCGATGAAATGGCTTTGCGGCTTTGCGTCGGAAAGTGCGGTAAAGAGTTGATATGTAATCATCATGACTCCTCAATCGGGGCGCGGATCCGCGCGGCATAGGCCTGCATCCATTCATCGTCTACCGCGTGATAATGCGTTTTTTCCCGCAGACGCTCTGTGCGATAAACGGTGAGAGGCTGTCGAGCCGTCGCCACCACAAACGAAAAGGTTTTGATATTCGTCGCGGCGCCGAACTCGCCCTTGTTATTCATGCACACCACGGAGAGATCGCCCGCGCGACCGAAGCGCGACATCAGCTTATCTTCCAGCTCGAACACCACTGAATCTGCGGCCTGCTGCGGCGACATACCTTGCGCCATCCGGCGAACGATTTCGTAGCTGGTGCAGCCTTTCATCAGATCTTCACCGACGCCCGTGGCGGTAGCGGCACCGGTTTCGCTGTCGCAGTAAAAGCCGGAGCCGATAATAGGGGAATCCCCAATGCGGCCGCGTTTTTTCATAAACAGGCCGCTGGTGGAGGTGGCGACGCTCATGGAACCCTGCTTATCAAGACCGATAATGCCGACGGTATCGTGTCCGTCGTACGGGCTTAAGCCTTTATCCAGCGTCTCGCGGCAGCGCTTGCGGTAGTGCTGCATGGCGCGCTCCGTGAGCATGGTTTTGTCGGCAAAGCCCTGGCTCAGTGCCCATTCACGTGCGCCCTGGCCGACCAGCAGGCTGTTGTAGCGCTGGCGGCTCAGCGCGTGCGCCACGCGCACCGGATTGGCGATATCCACCAGATTTCCTACGGCACCGAACGCCAGCGAGTCGCCGTCCATGTACGCCGCATCCAGCTCGACTTCGCCGTTTTCGGTAGGCAGCCCGCCATAGCCGACGGATTTATACAGCGGGAAGTCTTCCACGGCAGCGACGGCATCCACCACCGCTGCTGAGACCGGTTTTCCCGCCGCCAGGGCAGATGCAGATTCCGTTACGCCTTCAAGCGCCATTCGCCAGGTTGCGATAATTCCCCACATGCTTTACTCCTGTTTTGCAAGGGTGGTGTCAGTTTGCGTGACCGTGCTCAGCTCCGCAGCACGGTACTGTTTGTCCACGATACGCATGAAAGGCAGGTACAACATGGCGCCAATCAGCAGGTTGATAAGCTGCATCACGCTGCCGCTCAGGTGCCCGGTAACGATAAAACCGCTGATGACCGGTGGCAGCGTCCAGGGGATAAACACCCCGGTGGTGACGGCGACCGCGCCAATTTTCATCGCCGCATACTGCACGGTAACCAGCACCAGCGGCACCAGGTTGAACGGAATAAGCATGATCGGGTTCATGATCACCGGCAGGCCAAACAGGATCGGCTCGTTAATGTTAAACACCGACGCCCCCGCGCCGAGGCGCGCCACTTCGCGCATGTTTTTACTGCGGGCGAAAATCAGCATCGCAATCACCAGCGACAGCGTGGCGCCCGCTCCCCCCATCCAGATCATGTCAAAAAACTGTTCAGTAATAATGTGCGGCGGCGTCGTGCCCGCCTGAATGGCGGCGATGTTATCGGTCTGGTTTTCCATCCACAGCGGACGAATGATGCCGTTGATCATCGAGCCGGAGTTAATCCCCACTGACCACAGAATAGTGATGCTGAATACGGTCATCAGCGCGCCAAAGTAAGAGGTGCCGTAGTGGCGTACCGGCGTGGCGACCACCTCGTAAATGAACTGATGGATGGTGTTGTAGTGGGTATTTTCGAAGATGATGCGGATACCCAGCACCAGTATCATGACCAGCAGGGCCGGGATCAGCGCTGCGAAGGACTCCTGCACCGCAGGCGGCACGCCGTCCGGCATTTTAATGACCAGATTTTTGCGCTTCAGCCAGCAGAACAGTTCCGTCCACAGCAGCGAACCGATCATCGCCACAAACAGCCCCTTGCTGCCAATCCACTCTACCGGTATGACGGTAATGCCGCCGTTTTCCGCCACTTTGATAAACGGCGTCAGGATTAAAAATGCGACCAATGCCAGGATGCCGCAGGAGATACGGTCCTCGCCATAGTGTTCGGCCAGGCGGAAGGCGACCAGGAAGCTGATAAACAGCGACATGGTGGAGAAGACCGCATTGAAGGAATTTCGATAATCGCGCTCCAGCTCTCACCAAAGGCCTGAGACATAAACTGCTGATAGGTTTGATTCGGGAACGACGAGATGACGAGCAGAATGGAGCCGACGATGATAAATGGCATGAATGAAACGTAGGCACCACGAATGGCCCCGAGATGGCGCTGCTGGGCCGTTTTCGCCGCCAGCGGCATCAGTTTTGCTTCAAGAAATCCCAGAACATTGTTCATTGTGAACTCCGTACAAGATTGAGGGGTGTTGTTTATGTTATGTCTGTGGATTATCAGTGAAGCGCGGTGAGCGAAAGGTGAAATCGGTCACAAAGCAATCGCTTGTATAATATAAATCTCATAAGATTGGTTTCAGGAGGATTGGAATGGAAATCAAACTGCACGCCAATGCCACCACCACGCCGCGCATCCGCCGCTACCTTCAGCAGTCTGATAAAAGCGACAGGGAACTGGCCGTTGAGCTGGGGATCTCGGTCACTACCGTCAGGCGCTGGCGCAACCGCGATCGGGTTTCGGATAACCACACTACGCCAAAAGTGATACACAAAGCGCTGAGACAAGAGCAGGTTGCACTGGTTAATGCCCTGCGCGACATATCAGGTGCGCCATTAGATGAATTGCTGCAGATAGTTAACGATATCCTGGGCATCCCCGTCTCACGGGCAACGCTGAGTCGCTATCTCAAACCGGCACCCGCGAAACAAAAAGGGGCTTCGTTGCAGGGAAAAAAGGCGCTGAAAGCTGGCATCAGGCCGCATACGCTGCTGCTGTATCATCAGCCTTTGTCGCTGCATATGGATGATGGGGGCGAACAACACCTGCTGTGGGCGCGCGAACCGGTGAGCGGCTGGTGTTATGCCCGGCTCTATGCGGGTCTTTCGCCGCAGTTGCTCACTACCTGGACGCGCGCGCTGCTGGAGGCCTGTCCTGCTGATGTACAAACTCTTGAGACTTTTGGTTTTGAACCGACACTACCTGCACAAGACGTTGTTGTTAACGCTCATCCACACAAGCACAATGCGCTGCAGGTGGCGCTACCGCTCCGGGATATTATTCCGCGAGTGAATGATGAACCGGCTGGAGAGGTTGTTATCACGCTATGCGAGTTTTATAACCGGGGTAAAACGCAGAAAAAGCTGGGAGAAAGTACGCCGCAGGCGTTTCTGGAAGCGCTGCGGCGTAAGGACTAGAGGATGTCGAGGACATCTTCCGGCGGACGGCCGATGCGTGCTTTACCGTTTGCCACCACAATCGGTCGCTCAATCAGCTTTGGATTGTCAACCATCGCCTGAATCAGCTGGTCTTCGCTGAGGTACGTGTCGTCCAGATTCAGTGACTTATACAGATCCTCTTTCTGGCGCATCAGTTCGCGCGCGCTGCCCATTCCCAGCATGTGCAGCAGCTGACGAAGCGTCTGCGCGTCCGGCGGTGTGTCGAGATACAACACCACGTCAGGGTCGATACCGTTAGACTTCAGCAGGCTGAGCGTGTCGCGGCTCTTGGAGCAGCGAGGGTTATGATAAATTTTTACCGCGTCTGTCATAATTTCTCCTTGATTACATCTTCTCGTACAGCTTAAAGCGTTGTTGCAGACTACGCAGCTGGTCGATACGCGCGTCGTAGCGGGCCTGTTGCAGGCTGCCGAGTTTGACCTGCGAGCTGGCACTGCTCAACAAGGAAATCGCCTGATCGAGGCGACCCGCCAGTGCCAGGCCTTCAGCACGCGCGGCCAGCTCCTGATCGCGGTTACCCAATTGCCCCTGGGCCTGGGCGAGCAATTCCCAGCCGTTCTGGTCATCTTTATTGTTAAAGGTATAGCGGTTCAGGATGGTCACAGCCTCCGCTGGCTGACCGCCCTGTAGATAAGCGTTAGCAAGGTTAAGCTGTAGCACCGGGTTGGTGCGTATGTCTTTCGCCCCTTTCAGGCGGTTAATCGCATCGGTGGTTTTCTTCTGCCCCAGATCGATATCCGTCGAGAGATCGAGATACCACGGGTTATTCGGATCTGCGGCCAGCAGGGGCTGCAGCGCTTTACGCGCGTCGTCGTATTTGCTGGCTTCCATCGCCTGTAATGCCTGGCCATACTGCGCGGCGTTTTTTTCACGCACGTTGCCTTTCGCCAGGGTGTCCAGCAGATCGCTGGTCAGCTGGTTACGCCCGGAGTTGTACATGCCGAGCGTTCGCACTTTCGCCATATAGAAGTCCTGAGACGACTGCACGACGACCGGGCGCATCTGGTTGGCACGGTTACGGGCATCCGACAAACGGCTTTCCGGTAACGGGTGGGTAAGTAAAATTTCCGGGGGACGGGAAGAGTAACGTGCCTGATCGAGCAGTTTTTCCAGGAAGGTCGGCATGGCCTGCGGGTCAAAGCCCGAACGCTGTAAAACCTGAATGCCGATACGGTCCGCTTCCTGTTCGTTTTGCTGGGTGAAGCTGATCATCCCCTGACGCGTTCCGGCCAGCGTACCGGTCAGTGCCGCCATCCCCGCCTGTGGGCTGGCCATTGCGAGCAGAATAGAACCCAGCGCTCCCACCCAGGTGAGCGGGGCATTGCGCTTCTGGTCTTCCATTGCACGCGCCAGGTGGCGCTGGGTGACGTGTGAAATTTCGTGCGCCATCACCGAAGCCAGCTGGCTTTCGTTGTCAGAGTAGCGAAATAACGCCGAATGCAGCACCACGTTCCCGCCAAAGAAGGCGAAGGCGTTAATTTCGTCGTTATTGATTAAATAGAAATGGAAGGGCGTTTTGACCGAGTCGGCGTGCGCCACCAGACGCATCCCCAGCCCGTTAATATACTGTACCAGCAAAGGATCGTTAATCAGCGGGGCGCTGCCGCGCAGCTGGCGAACATAGTAATCGCCCATTTGCATCTCTTGCCCGATAGAGAGCGTGCTTCCTGCTGTGGTGCCCATGTCCGGCAATGAGTCGGACGAGTCAGCGAAAGCGGGCAACACCTGACCGACCGTCACTGCGGCAATCAGTGTTGCAACCAGTGTTTTTCTCAACTGCCTGAACATAACCACTGTCCTGTATGTTGGATGTGCTAATTTGACCGATGAACCGCCATATCGTTCATCTCTGCTGCCCTGCGAGTGTAGCTGTGTTACAGCATGAAGAAAATCCCATTCATCAGGCTTTTGCGGATTGTGACAGGGATACAAAAAGCGAAAGTCTTTTTTGTGACAGTTAGATACAATTCACCGTCTCACTCCCGCCATTCGATTCAGGGAAGGGTTGTATGCTCGAAATGTTAATGCAGTGGTACCGGCGTCGGTTCAGTGACCCGGAAGCCATTGCTTTGTTGGTTATTCTGGTTGCCGGGTTCGGTATTCTGTTCTTCTTCAGCGGCCTTCTCGCGCCTCTGCTGGTGGCGATTGTGCTGGCGTATCTGCTGGAGTGGCCAACGGCGCGCCTGGAACATATCGGTTGTTCTCGTCGCTGGGCGGCAAGCATCGTCCTGGTGCTGTTTGTCGGCATTCTGCTGTTGATGGCCTTCGTGGTGATGCCCGTGGCCTGGCAGCAGGGGATCTACCTGATCCGCGACATGCCCGGCATGTTGAATAAGCTCTCAGATTTCGCCGCCACCCTGCCGCGCCGTTATCCCGCGTTAATGGACGCCGGTATCATCGACGCGATGGCGGAAAACATGCGTGCCCGCATCATGACGATGGGCGACTCGGTGGTGAAATATTCGCTGGCCTCACTGGTGGGGCTGCTCACTCTGGCCGTTTACCTCGTGCTCGTGCCGCTGATGGTTTTCTTCCTGGTCAAAGATAAAGACCAGATGCTTAACGCCGTGCGGCGTATTTTGCCGCGCAACCGCGGGCTGGCGGGGCAGGTCTGGGAAGAGATGAACCAGCAGATCACTAACTACATTCGCGGCAAGGTGCTGGAGATGATGTTGGTGGGGGTAGCAACCTGGATTGGTTTCGTGATCTTCGGCCTCAACTACTCGCTGCTGCTGGCCGTGCTGGTGGGATTCTCGGTCCTGATTCCGTATATCGGCGCGTTTGTGGTCACCATTCCGGTGGTGGGCGTCGCGCTGTTCCAGTTTGGTCTGGGGACGGAGTTCTGGAGCTGCTTCGCGGTGTACCTGATTATTCAGGGGCTTGACGGGAACCTGCTGGTACCGGTGCTGTTCTCCGAAGCGGTAAACCTGCATCCGCTGGTGATTATCTTATCCGTGGTAATTTTCGGCGGGCTGTGGGGGTTCTGGGGCGTATTCTTTGCGATTCCGCTGGCCACGCTGATTAAAGCGGTGGTGCACGCTTGGCCGGATGTACCGGCGGTGGAAGAGAAGTAGATTTTGTGCGGGCTGATGCCCTCACCCCAACCCTCTCCCACGGGAGAGGGAGCAAACATTAAAAAAGGCAACTGACGTTGCCTTTTTGCTGTTGATCAGGCGTTTGCTTTCAGCCAGTTCAACACCACGTCGTGGTGATTACTGGTTTTGAAGTCGTCAAACACATGTTCAACTTTACCGTCAGCGTCAATCAGGAAGCTGATGCGGTGAATGCCGTCATAGGTTTTACCCATAAACGTTTTCTCACCCCAGACGCCAAACTGCTCGCAAACCTGGTGGTCTTCGTCGGAAAGGAGCGTGAAGTTCAGCAGCTCTTTTTCCGCAAATCGTGACAGCTTTTCTGGTTTATCGGTGCTGATACCCAGCACTTCCACACCGACTTTTTTCAAGTCGTCCATGTTATCGCGTAAGCCGCAGGCCTGTACGGTGCAGCCGGGGGTCATGGCTTTCGGGTAGAAATAGACCAGAACACGCTGTCCCTGGAAGTCGGTCAAATTTACTTGCTCACCGTCTTGATCCGGTAAGCTAAATTTCGGTGCGATGTCACCGGCTTTCAGTGGATTCATTACTCAACTCCATCCTGTTCGTGCTGCGAATAATTGACGACGCTTATACTGCCCTGCGCGTTTAATTCTGTACAGAGGGCTTTGAACGCTTGCTCGATATTTGACGCATCCTGTGAGGCAGGGCTGTGTGCAGTGATTTGAATAAAGAGCGTGGGAACGGTGCTCTCGTCGCCCGGTTGCGTGCGGGAAACGAGCTCGGCAATGTTCATCTGATGGCTGTCGAACAGCGCGGTAAAACGCTCGATCAGATGCGGGGAATCAGTGACTTCAACCTGCACCCAGACGGTAGCGGGCATGGCCGGGCGCGGGCGCGCGGTAGTGCGTTTCATCACGATCAGCAAATCCAGCTCCGCGCCTTTCAGCGGCAGGGTGGATTCAATAAGGGTAATGGCATTCCATGTTCCGGACAGCAGCATGATAAACGTGAACTCTTCGCCGAGCATTGCCAGACGGCTGTCTTCGATATTACAGCCGCAGCTGCTCACGTGACGGGTGATGGTGTTCACGATACCCGGCCTGTCGGCACCCAGCGCAGTGATAACCAGGTAATGTTGTGATGAGGTTGTCAAACCTGTTCTTCCTTTGCATGGTTAAGTCTTCCTAAGGAAAGCATAAAAAAAACATGCATACAACCGCCTGAGGGCCTCAGGTCGCTTGCTTTTATTACAGTTCCAAACGTACCATTGAGGCTCTTGTTCGCACAGAGGATGGCTCATGTTCACGGGAAGTATTGTCGCGCTTGTAACACCGATGGATGAAAAAGGTAACGTCTGCCGGTCTAGCATGAAGAAGCTGATTGATTACCATGTCGCCAATGGAACCTCGGCGATCGTTTCGGTAGGGACTACCGGTGAATCTGCAACGCTGAGCCACGAAGAGCATGGCGATGTGGTTATGCTGACCCTGGAGCTGGCTGACGGACGTATTCCGGTCATCGCGGGGACAGGCGCTAATGCAACCGCAGAAGCGATCAGCCTGACCAAACGTTTTAATGACAGCGGCATCGTTGGCTGTCTGACGGTGACCCCTTATTACAACCGTCCTACCCAGGAAGGTTTGTTCCAGCACTTCAAAGCCATCGCTGAACATACTGACTTGCCACAAATTCTGTATAATGTGCCGTCCCGTACTGGCTGCGATATGCTGCCGGAAACCGTTGGTCGTCTCTCGGAAGTAAAAAATATTATCGGTATTAAAGAGGCGACAGGGAACTTAAGCCGCGTTCATCAGATCAAAGAGCTGGTTTCAGACGACTTTATCCTGTTGAGTGGTGATGATGCGACCGCGCTGGACTTTATGCAGCTCGGTGGTCATGGCGTGATCTCCGTAACGTCAAACGTTGCGGCGCGCGATATGGCTGAAATGTGCAAACTGGCCGCAGCCGGTCACTTTGATGAGGCACGCGTCATTAACCAGCGCCTGATGCCGCTGCACAATAAATTATTTGTCGAACCCAATCCGATCCCCGTGAAATGGGCGTGTAAGGAGTTGGGACTTGTAGCATCCGATACGCTGCGTTTGCCAATGACACCGATTACCGACCACGGTCGCGACATCGTCAGGGCAGCGCTGAAGCATGCCGGTTTGCTGTAAAGTTTAGGGAGATTTGATGGCTTATTCAGTACAGAAGTCGCGCCTGGCGAAGGTTGCGAGTGTTTCGCTTGTTATGCTGCTCGCTGCCTGTAGTTCAGACTCGCGCTACAAGCGCCAGGTGAGCGGTGATGAATCCTATCTGGATGCGACCCCGCTTGCTGAACTTCATGCACCGGCTGGTATGATCCTGCCGATTCAGAACGGCGATTATAATATCCCCGTCACCAATGGCAGTGGCCTGGTGGGTAAAGCGCTTGATATTCGTCCACCCGCTCAGCCTCTGGCGCTGGTCAGCGGAGCGCGTACCCAGTTCACCGGTGATACGGCGTCTCTGCTGGTTGAAAGCGCGCGCGGAAGCAATCTGTGGCCACAGGTGGTGAGCGTTATTCAGGCGAAGAACTACACCATTGATAAACGCGATGACGCCAGCCAGACCTTAACCACCGACTGGATCGAGTGGAACCGCCTGGATGAAGATCAGCAGTACCGTGGACGTTATCAAGTCTCCGTTAAACCACAGGGTTATCAGCAGGCGGTTAACGTTAAGCTGTTAAACCTGGAGCAGGCGGGCAAACCGGTTGCGGATGCCGCCTCCCTGCAGCGTTACAGCACTGAAATGCTGAACGTGATTGCCGCGGGTCTGGATAAGACTGCCACTGATGCCGCAAATGCGGCGCAGAGCCGTAACGGCGTCACCTTCGACGTTCAGAGCGGTGCGGACGATACCGGCCTGCCAATGCTGGTGGTGCGTGCACCGTTTAACCAGACCTGGCAGCGTCTGCCAGCGACGCTGGAAAAAGTGGGCATGAAAGTGACCGACAGCACCCGTTCAACCGGTAGCATGACGGCAACCTATAAGCCACTGTCCGACAGTGCATGGCTGGAGCTGGGCGCCAAAGATCCTCAGCTTGCCTCCGGTGATTACAAGATTCAGGTAGGCGACCTTGATAACCGCAGTAGTCTGCAGTTTATCGATCCAAAAGGTCACACGCTGACCCAGTCGCAGAACGATGCGCTGGTCGCTGTCTTCCAGGCAGCATTCAGCAAATAAATACGAGGGCGGGTTAATCCCGCCCTTTTTATTTTCGTGCCACGCAAACGTGTGCGTGGCATAATATGCCCAGTTTTGAACACAAATCATCACACCAGGAGTAATGAAGATGCAGAAGCAAGCTGAGTTGTATCGTGGCAAAGCGAAGACCGTATACAGCACGGAAAACCCGGATCTGTTGGTGCTCGAGTTCCGCAATGATACGTCAGCAGGGGATGGCGCGCGCATTGAGCAGTTCGATCGTAAAGGCATGGTGAACAACAAGTTTAACCACTTCATTATGACCAAACTGGCCGAAGCGGGTATCCCGACTCAGATGGAAGCGTTGCTGTCCGATACGGAATGTCTGGTGAAAAAACTGGATATGGTTCCGGTTGAGTGCGTTATTCGTAACCGTGCAGCAGGCTCCCTGGTGAAGCGTCTGGGTATTGAAGAAGGTATCGAACTGAATCCACCGCTGTTCGACCTGTTCCTGAAAAACGATGCCATGCACGATCCGATGGTCAATGATTCCTACTGCGAAACCTTCGGCTGGGTCAATAAAGAGAACCTGGCGCGCATGAAAGAGCTGACCTACAAAGCCAACGACGTGCTGAAAAAGCTGTTTGACGATGCGGGCCTGATCCTCGTCGACTTCAAGCTGGAGTTCGGTCTGTTCAAAGGCGAAGTGGTGCTGGGTGATGAGTTCTCCCCGGACGGTAGCCGCCTGTGGGACAAAGAAACCCTGGATAAAATGGACAAAGACCGTTTCCGTCAGAGCCTGGGTGGCCTGATTGAAGCCTATGAAGCGGTTGCTCACCGTTTAGGCGTTAAGCTCGACTAACTCCCTCACTTGCCAAAGGATGTTTTCATCCTTTGGCGTCTTACCTTTGTTTCCTATGGTAATCTTGCCGTTAACCGCCTACGATCATAGCTATTATTAATGGAATAGTTCGAGGTGGTTATGCGCTGGCAAGGGCGTCGTGAAAGTGACAATGTAGAAGACAGGCGCAGTGATGGCGGCGGCGGTCCTTCAATGGGGGGACCCGGCTTTCGGCTACCCAGCGGCAAGGGCGGTATCATCCTGCTGATTGTGGTGCTGGTCGCTGGCTATTACGGGGTCGACCTCACCGGTTTGATGACCGGTCAGCCGCTGCAACAGCAACCACAGTCTCCGCGCTCCATCAGCCCGAACGAAGATGAAGCGGCCAAATTTACCTCCGTTATTCTCGCGACCACTGAAGATACATGGGGTCAGCAGTTCGAGAAGATGGGGCGCACCTATCAGCAGCCGAAACTGGTGATGTACCGGGGCGCAACCCGTACCGGATGTGGTACCGGTCAATCTGTGATGGGGCCGTTCTACTGCCCGGCAGATGGCACCGTCTATATCGATCTCTCTTTTTACGATGACATGAAACGCAAGCTTGGCGCTGACGGTGATTTTGCCCAGGGCTACGTGATCGCGCATGAAGTCGGGCACCATGTGCAGAAGCTGCTGGGCATTGAGCCAAAAGTGCGTCAGCTACAGCAAAATGCGTCTCAGGCTGAAGTGAATCGTCTTTCCGTCAAGATGGAACTGCAGGCGGACTGCTTCGCAGGCGTCTGGGGGCACAGCATGCAGCAGCAGGGCGTACTGGAATCCGGCGATCTTGAAGAGGCATTAAACGCGGCGCAGGCCATCGGCGATGACCGTCTTCAGCAGCAAAGCCAGGGACGCGTCGTGCCGGACAGCTTCACTCACGGTACGTCGCAACAGCGTTACAGCTGGTTTAAACGCGGTTTTGACAGCGGTGATCCTGCCCAGTGTAATACCTTCGGCAAAGCCATGTGATGGTGTCGTTTGCACATCTGATACGCGAGCTTGAGCGAACCGGGCACCGCCGTCTGGTGGTGCTCACGGGCGATGAGCCGTGGACTCTGAGCCAGGCCACCGCCCTGCGTGATGCTTTACCGGGAGACTGGCTGTGGCTGAATGAAAACCCGTCTAAAGCCATCAGCGGACTGTTGGGACGCGAATACCTGCATGCTGTGTTTGACGCGCATGCCGGGTTTGACGTCTCCGCCTTCGCCGCACTCAGCGGAACGTTGCGCGCCGGGAGCCTCCTCGTACTGCGAGTACCACCGTTCTCTGGCTGGGCCGACAGGCCAGACAGCGATTCTGTGCGCTGGTGTGACAGCGCAGAGCCGATCGCTACCCCGCACTTTGTTCACCATTTTTGCCGGAAGCTTGCCGCCGATACGGATGCGATCGTCTGGCAACAGCATCATCCCCTGACGCTTCCCGCTGCGCCAGATTTACCCGCCTGGCAGCCCGCCAGCGGTGAGCCGCAGCGTGAGCAGGCGGCGATCCTCGACGCGCTTTTGGTCATGCCTGCGGGCATCGCTGCCGTGACGGCACCTCGCGGACGCGGAAAGTCAGCGCTGGCGGGGATGCTGCTGGGCAGCATCCAGGGGAGTGCGGTGGTGACGGCCCCGGCGAAAGGCGCAGCAGATGTCATCGCGCGTTTCGCGGGCGAGCGTTTTCACTTTATGGCACCCGATGCACTGCTGGACTCCACACTGCAGGCCGACTGGCTGATTGTCGATGAAGCGGCAGCCATCCCAGGCCCGCTGCTGGAGAAGCTGGTGACACGCTTTCCCCGCGTATTACTGACCACTACGGTTCAGGGTTACGAAGGGACGGGCAGGGGATTTCTGCTGAAGTTCTGCGCCCGGTTCAGTGGGCTGCAGCGTTATACCTTATCCACCCCCATTCGCTGGGCGGCCGGATGTCCGCTTGAACGGATCGTGGCGAATACGCTGCTGTTTGACGATGCGCTTATCGACCACAAACCGGAAGGTGAGGTGTCTGTAAGGTCTCTGGAGCCACAAGAGTGGGAGAGCGACCCGGCACGAGTGGCAAGCGTTTATGAACTGCTCTGTGCTGCCCACTACCGGACCTCACCGCTCGATTTACGCCGGATGATGGACGCCCCCGGCCAGCACTTTGCGGTTGCGGGGTCTGATATTGCGGGCGCGCTCTGGCTGGTGGACGAGGGCGGATTGTCCCCCGAACTCAGCCGGGCGGTGTGGGCTGGCTCTCGTCGTCCACGCGGGAACCTTGTGGCGCAGTCGCTGGCGGCGCACGGCGGAACGCCTCTTGCGGCGACGCTGAAAGGCCGACGGATTAGCCGCATTGCGGTTCATCCCCGTCGTCAGCGGGAAGGCATTGGTCAGCGGCTGATCCTGAACGCCAGCGGTGAAGATTATCTCTCCGTGAGTTTTGGTTATACCGACGAGCTGTGGCGTTTCTGGCAGCGGTGCGGGTTTGTGCTGGTGCGAATGGGCAGCCATCGGGAAGCCAGCAGCGGGTGTTACACGGCGATGGCGCTGCTGCCGCAGAGCGAAGCCGGGCATCAACTGTGTACGCAGGCACATCGGCGTTTATGCCGCGATATGCGCGTCCTGTCGGCCTGGAATGGCGAAAAGATCCCGGTGACTGATGCCTGGGAAGCTACCCTTAATAGTGACGACTGGCTGGAGCTGGCGGGGTTTGCTTTTGCGCACCGGGCGTTTTCAACCTCGGTAGCCGCGCTGACGCGGTTGCTGTTAGCCACAGATATGTCGCTTCCGGCGCTGCGCGGGAAAATCGAGGGGAGAAGCGAAGCGGTCGGGCGAAAAGCGTTACTGGCAAAGCTTCGCGAAGAAACCGCGCAAGCGCTTGAGAACCTTGATTATTCGCGCTGCCAGCAGTTGAAAGCAGACATTTTGCAATGGCAATTTTTTCAATGACTTCTTCAGTAAAGTGGCATGGTCATTACCCCGCAGAGGCGTAAAATCCTGCTCATCAATTAAGGAGACCGCCATGAAACACGACCATTTTGTTGTTCAAAGCCCTGACAAACCGGCTAAACAGTTACTGCTTCTGTTTCATGGTGTTGGCGATAATGCCGTCAATATGGGGCAGATTGGTAGCTGGTTTGCGCCTGTTTTCCCTGAAGCATTGATTGTCAGCATCGGCGGCGTAGAACCGTGTGGTCCGAACGGACGACAGTGGTTCCCGGTTCAGGGCGTGACGGAGGAGAACCGTCAGGCGCGCATTGATGCCATCATGCCCACGTTTATCGACATCGTACGCTACTGGCAGCAGCAGAGCGGCGTGGGTGCTGACGCGACCGCGCTGATTGGCTTCTCGCAGGGATCTATCATGTCCCTGGAAAGTGTGAAAGCGCAGCCGGGTCTGGTTTCACGGGTGATCGCGTTTAACGGCCGCTTTGCGACGCTGCCGACGAGTGCGACCACGCAGACCACGATCCATCTGATCCACGGTGGTGAAGACCGGGTCATTGAGCTTTCACATGCGGTTGCCGCTCAGGAAGCATTGATTCGTGAAGGTGGGGATGTGACGCTGGATATCGTTGACGATCTGGGCCATGCGATTGACGACCGCAGCATGCAATTCGCGCTCGATCATCTGCGTTATACCGTACCGAAGCACTACTTTGATGAAGCGCTCAGCGGCGGCAAGCCGAATGACGATAATATTGTTGAGTTTATGTAGGCACTTTCCCCCTCATCCCAGCCCCTCTCCCCACAGGGGCGAGGGCGAGGGTTAGGGGGAGGGGTGAGATTAACAATTACTTCTTCTGGTCTTTCTTCGGCCAGTCGTCGTCATCGTCCCACTTGTCGTTAAAATCGCGGTGTGGCGGGAGATCCGGCTTGTTCGCAAGAAACTTTTTGTGGTCAACGCGCTTAAGGTCTTTAATCACGTTGAGCAGTACGCCGACCAGAAACACCAGCACCAGAATCCACCAGTACTTTGAAAGCCAATCCATTCGCTATTCCTCTCAGAGCATTCGTCAGGCGACGAGTTGCTCCATAATACGTTGATACATACGAGCCAGCAGTTGCAAATCTGCCGCATTAACACACTCATTTATTTTATGAATGGTTGCGTTTACCGGCCCCAGTTCGACAACCTGAGCTCCCATACGGGCAATAAAGCGTCCGTCTGAAGTGCCACCCGTCGTCAGCAGTTGTGGCTTAATTTCATTATAGTGCTCGATGGCGTTCACTACCGCATCAACCAGTTTGCCGCGCTGCGTCAGGAACGGCTGGCCGGAAAGCCACCAGTCCACGGTGTAGCGCAGGTGATATTTTTCCAGCAGCGCGACAACGCGCGCTTTGATCATCTCATCGGTCAGTTCGGTACTGAAGCGGAAGTTGAACTGGACGAAGAAGTCCCCCGGGATTACGTTGTTGCTGCCGGTCCCGGCCTTGACGTTAGCAATCTGCATGCTGGTCGGGGGGAAGAACTCGTTACCTTTATCCCACTCAATCGCCACCAGTTCGCTCAGCATTGGCGCAGCGCGATGAACGGGGTTATCGGCCAGATGTGGATAAGCAACGTGTCCCTGAACGCCGTGAATGGTCAGGTTACAGGTCAGTGAGCCACGGCGACCGTTTTTCACGACATCGCCCACCACTTCGGTACTGGACGGCTCGCCGACCAGACAGTAGTCGAGACGCTCGTTGCGCGCCATCAGCGCTTCAACCACCTTCACGGTACCGTTATGGGCACTGGCTTCTTCGTCGGAGGTGACCAAAAACGCGAGACGGTTTTTGTGGTTCGGATGCTGAGCCACAAAGCGTTCAGCCGCGACCACCATCGCCGCCAGCGAGCCTTTCATGTCTGCCGCGCCGCGGCCAAAGAGCATGCCATCGCGGATGGTCGGTTCAAACGGCGGGTTAATCCAGCGATCTGCGTCACCTGCGGGAACGACGTCAGTATGCCCGGCAAACGCCAGCGTTTCACCCTGGCCGCGCCACGCCCAGAAGTTCTGAGTATCGCCAAAATCCATGCGTTCAACGGTAAAACCGATGGCACGCAGGCGCTCAATCATTAATGCCTGACAACCTGCGTCGTCCGGGCTAAGGGAAGGACGGCGAATAAGCTGTTGAGTCAGCTCAATGACCGGGCATGACATACACTACACCTCAACGAAAAAGTCAGAATAAAGGGTTTCACTGAAACCCAGCAGCATAGGCTGACCTGGCTTGCAGAGCAATGGGCGTTTGATAATTGCCGGCATTTCACGCATCAGTTTTGCCGCGCTGTCGGCATCAACGATGCTGGCGCGCAGGGATTCGTCCAGTTTACGCCAGGTGGTACCGCGAGTGTTAAGTAGTGCCTCCCAGCCTAGTTCATTGATGGCGTTATGCAGAAAATCTGCATCAAGCCCATCGGCACGGTAATCGTGGAAGCGGTACTCGATGTGGTTCGCTTCCAGCCAGCGGCGGGCTTTTTTGATGGTGTCGCAATTTTTAATGCCGTACATCACAACCATGGTGAATCCTTTTGTCCTTATGACCATTAAATGTTCAATAAATTCGAAGATATATCCTTAAGCAGAATATAACACATTCAGGAATACTCTGGATTTACACGTCTGCTTAATTCAACGCACATCTGTACGCTGAATATTCTTTCATCATTTAAGCATAGATGTCCACCGGGTATAAATTGCTAACAAACTCAGCGGGTAAAATAAAGCTCACCCGTTCGTAGGGTTATTTCAAAATATTGCTGGCCGTCACACAAAATTTAAGATTCTCCATTCATATTTATCATAAATCCCCAACGGTGGCGGGGTACAATCACAGCAATTGGTTAAATAGTCTTCACAATGATGATACGTTTTCGTAGAATGCGCATAATAATAAGAGAGGTTGTTATGATTGAACGTGAACTGGGGAACTGGAAAGATTTTATCGAAGGCATGCTTCGTAAATGACATTCAGTAAGAATTGCAAGAGCACTTAAATAAGTAAAATAATCATAGTGTGAATTAATCACACAATAAAAAGGCGGCTGATAAAGCCGCCTTTTTTATGGCTGAATGTTATTCCTGCCGCTCTCTGAGCGGGAAGCGACGACGCACCAGCACAAAGAACAGCGGCACGAAATAAATGGCCAGGATGGTGGCCGAAATCATGCCCCCCATTACCCCGGTACCGACCGCGTGCTGGCTGCTGGAACCTGCACCCGTGCTGGTTGCCATTGGCAATACGCCAAAAATAAAGGCCAGCGAGGTCATCAGGATCGGGCGCAGTCGCTGACGGCAGGCATGTAGCGTGGCGGCCATCAGCTCGTGGCCTTTGGCATTCATCTCGTTGGCAAACTCAACGATCAGAATGGCGTTTTTCGCCGACAAGCCGATCACCGTCAGCAGCCCGACCTGGAAGTAAACATCGTTTTCCAGGCCGCGCATCCAGGTTGCCAGCAGCGCACCGATAACTCCAAGCGGCACCACCAGCATGACCGAGAACGGAACCGACCAGCTCTCATACAGCGCGGCAAGGCAGAGGAACACCACCAGTAGAGAAAGGGCATAAAGCGCGGGGGCCTGCGCGCCGGAGAGACGTTCCTGGTAAGACATGGCCGTCCATTCCAGACCAAAACCGGCGGGCAGCTGTTGCACCAGTTTTTCCATGGTGTCCATGGCCGTGCCGGTACTTACGCCCGGCGCGGCTTCCCCGACGATTTCCACCGCAGAGTAACCGTTATAGCGCTCCAGACGCGGCGAACCGCTCTCCCAGCGCGAGGTGGCAAACGCCGAGAAGGGAACCATCCCGCCGCTGTTATTGCGTACAAACCAGCGGTTAATATCATCCGGCAGCATGCGGTACGGCGCGGCGGACTGAACATACACTTTTTTCACGCGACCGCGATCCATAAAGTCGTTCACATAGCTCGAGCCCCACGCCGTTTGCAGGGTGTCGTTGATATCGTCGATGGAGACGCCCAGCGCCTGCGCCTTACGCTGGTCGATATCCACCTGAAGCTGCGGGCTGTCGTCCAGGCCGTTGTGGCGCACGCGGGTCAGGCCAGAATCATTACCTGCCAGCGCTAACAATTTGTTGCGTGCGGCCATCAGCGCATCGTGGCCCGCGCCGGCGTGATCCTGCAGCTCCATATCAAACCCGGCAGAACTCCCCAGGCCGCTGATCGCTGGCGGACTGCTCGCAAAGACGCGCGCCTCTTTAATACGGGAAAAGGCTTTAGTGGCACGTTCAATGATGGCAAATGAGGTTCCCGTTTGGGTGTCCCGTTCATTCCAGTCTTTCAGACGGACAAACATACGGGCGACGTTCTGCCCGTTCCCGCCCGGGCCGGAGCCAACGGTCGAGAAGACCGACACAACGTTATCTTTCTCGTGGGTGAAGAAGTACTGCTCTACGTTCTGGACCACTTTCAGCGTCTGCTGCTGCGTTGAGCCGCTCGGGAGCTGCACCGAGGTGATGAACATCCCCCGGTCTTCCATCGGCAGGAACGAGGTGGGCAAATGCAGAAACAGCCACACCATGCCGCCCAGCAGTACAACGTAAATCATCATCCAGCGCAGGCTGCGGTGCAGCACTTTACCGACCGCAGATTCATACCGGGCGGCATTGCGGTTGAACATCCGGTTAAACCAGCCGAAGAACCCTTTCTGACCGTGATGTTCCCCTTTGTGCAGCGGCTTGAGGAGGGTGGCGCAAAGCGCAGGGGTGAGGATCAGGGCCACCAGAACGGAGAGTACCATTGCTGAGACGATGGTTATCGAGAACTGGCGGTAAATCGCGCCGGTCGTGCCGCCGAAGAAGGCCATCGTGATAAAGACCGCCGACAACACCATCGCAATGCCGACTAACGCCCCCTGAATTTGACCCATGGATTTTCGCGTGGCCTGGCGCGGGGAAAGACCTTCTTCGCTCATGATGCGCTCGACGTTTTCGACCACCACAATGGCATCATCCACCAGCAGGCCAATTGCCAGCACCATGGCAAACATCGTCAGGGTGTTAATGCTGTACCCGAACGCGTAAAGCACCGAAAAGGTACCCAGCAGCACCACGGGGACGGCAATAGTGGGGATCAGCGTGGCGCGGAAGTTTTGCAGGAACAGATACATGACCAGGAACACCAGGGCAATCGCTTCCAGCAGGGTCTTTACCACATCCTCAATCGAGGCTTTTACGAAGGAAGTGGTTTCATAGGCGACTTTATACTCCAGCCCGTGCGGGAAATACTGCGACAGCTCATCCAGACGGTCCAGCACCAGTTTCGCCGTCGCCATTTCATTTGCGCCGGAGGCCAGCTTAATCCCAAGGCCAGAGGCCGGGTTGCCGTTAAATCGGCTCAGGTAGTCGTATTTCTCAGCACCCATTTCCACCGTCGCCACATCGCTCAGACGCACTTCTGAGCCATCCTGATTCACGCGCAGGGTAATGTTGCGGAACTGGTCCGGTGTCTGAAGCAGGGATTGCGAATTAATGGTGGCGTTCAGGGCTTGTTTATCAACGGAAGGCGTTCCTCCCAGTTGCCCCACGGCAATTTGTGCGTTCTGGGCTTTGATGGCATCCGTCACGTCGGTGGCCGTCATCTGATAGCTGTTCAGCTTGTTGGGATCGAGCCAGATACGCATGGAGTATTGTGAGCCGTAGGCGTCGATATCCCCCACGCCGTTAATACGGCTGAGCGGGTCCTGAATATTACTGGCGACGTAGTCCGCAATGTCCTGTTTATCCATTGAGCCATCGGTGGAGACAAACGCGATGGTCAAAATGTTGGTATCACCGGTTTTACGTACGGTAACGCCCTGGTTCTGCACCGCCTGGGGCAGCTTACGCATGGCCGACTGAAGCTGGTTTTGTACCTGCTGCACCGCTTCGTCCGGGTCGGTGCCCGCCTTAAAGCTCAGGGTAACCGTTGCTTGTCCCGTGGCGCTGCTTTGCGAGGACATGTACATCAGGTTATCCAGACCCGTCATGTTCTGCTCGATAACCTGCGTCACGGTGTTTTCCAGCGTTTGTGCGGAAGCGCCGGGGTAGTTTGCGGTGACACGCACATTAGGCGGTGCCAGATCGGGATATTGCTCAACAGGAAGAGAAGTAATCGCCAGGACACCTGTCAGACACAACAGGATGGCAAGCACCCAGGCAAAAATGGGGCGATCGATGAAAAAATTCGCCATGTAAAAGTGACCTCGTTTTGCTGCACGTCATTATTGTTTATTGCCCGCCTAACTTTAGCGGTAAGGCCCAGGTCAAACGTGGAGAAATAAAGGAGATAGTGTAAATTATCATGCGCTTTTCCCTGCGCTTGCCTCTTTACCGTTATTTACCCGTTAACGGCGCAGGTACCGGGAACGTCACGCAGACCAGCGTGCCGCCGTTTTGCGGTTGCGAAAAGTGCAGCATGCCTCCGAGTCGTTGTGCGCGCTCACGCATAATGTTCAGTCCGTAGTGTCCGGGCGGTTCGCTTGCCTCGCCAATCCCGATGCCGTTGTCGCGAATGCTGACGCTGTGCGTGCCATCCACCGCCGTTAAGCAGCTAACGGTAATTTCGCTGGCCTGGGCGTGCTTAATCGCATTCAGAACGGCTTCCCGGACGATCTGCAACAAATGCACCTGTTTCTGGGCGTCAAGCGCCAGGGAGGAGAGACGACAGTCGAGGTGCAGCCTGGCCTGCGTCTGGCTCTGCAGGGCATCGAGAGACTCCTGCAGCGCCGCGGGTAAATTCGCATGATTTAACGTCAGGCGGAAGGTCGTCAGCAGCTCGCGCAACTGCTGCCAGGCGTTGTTCAGCTCGCGAGAGAAGTCGGTGATGATAGTTTGCGCGGGAGCATTATCCGCTGGCACCGCGCGTTTAAGCAGGGCAAGCTGGATCCGCAGATAAGACAGCACCTGCGCCAGCGAATCGTGCAGTTCCCGGGCGATGGTGGCGCGTTCTTCCATCAGCAGCAGCTGCTGGTAATGCTTTTGCGCCTGGTTAAAGTACAGCCCGCGCCCGAGCATGGTCGCCACGCTTCTCATCAGCGGGAGGGGAACGCTGTCCGTCTCGCTTTGCCAGCGCAGCTCACCGTAAAGGGTGTCCTGCATCAGTACCGGCAGATTTTGCATCGGGATGCTGCCCGACGCGGTCCCTTCACACAGTCGCCAGTCGTCACTGGTGCGGAGTTCCAGGTAATTCATCTGAGTGTATTCATGGACAATCTGCAATATGTGCCGAAAACAATGGCTGTCTATCTGCCCCGTATTCAACGCCTGGGAGCATTTAAACAGCATGTCGAGCTGCTGGTGGGCTTCGTGCAAATGTCGTGTCTTTTCCGCCACGGAAGCTTCAAGCGACCGATAAAGGGTGTGTAGCTCCCCCGACATATGGTTGAAAGCGCGGGAAAGTTGGCCCAGCTCGTTGGGTAGGGCGGTATCCGGCGCAGGCGTCGTAAATTCTCCTCGCTCAATCCGCTCGCTGGCCGCCACCAGATTATTCAGCGGTAATACGACCTGGCGGCGGATACGCCGCAGGGTAAACAGCGTCAGCATCAGGATCCCGAGGGCGCCAGCCAGAGAGAGGAGGGTCACTGTCTGGATTTTATGTTCACTGTAATGCTGGAGGGCGAGCACAAAGGCATCAATGCGGCCGACAAAATCCTCAATATGTGCGGCATACCATGCGCTGTCACCGCGGGCGATGTGCTTATCCATTTCCAGCCAGGCAAACTGCAGTTGCTGGTAGCGCGTTTTGACATTGCCCGGAACGTACCAGCGGTTCAGATTTTGCAGGGAAGGTGCGCTTAATGTCTGCCGCCAGTTCTCACGATGCGCCATAAGGGAAGGGCTGTTACGCTGCATCTCGTAACCGAGACGATAGCTCTGCATGCGCAGTGAACCCGCAACGTTGATGGCTTCAGCGTCGCGCTGGCTGCTGGCAAGCGTCAGTAGCGCGACGCTGCTGGTCAGCACGGAGAGAACAATTATCGAAAAGAAAGCCCAGGCAAGGCTTCCGGAAACGGGTCGCTTAACGGTCACAGAACGGCTCTCTGGGAGAAATAATCAGACGTTTCGGGCAGGTGTACATTGCCTGATAACGCCGTGATGAGTAAACACTTTATTCATACGTACAGTAAGGTTATTGCGCCTGGCGCAGCTGGAAACATCATCCAGCGAGAAACGCGCCGTCTGAACCCGCGGGCGACAAAGCGAGCGTCACGGCGTAGTATAAACAGACTCATTTTGCCGTGGAGCCCGTATGTCCCTGAACATTACCGTTATCAAAGACAAAATCCTTTCTGAAAATTACTTTGTCCTGCGTAACATCACTTACGATTTAACCCGTAAGAACGGGGACGTTATTCGCCATAAACGCGAAGTCTACGACCGGGGCAATGGCGCTACCATTCTGCTGTATAACCGCGAAAAGCAAAGCGTGGTATTGATTCGTCAGTTTCGGGTGGCGACATGGGTCAATGGCAACGCGGACGGGCGTCTGATTGAAACTTGCGCCGGTCTGCTTGATGACGATGAGCCGGAAGTCTGTATTCGCAAAGAAGCCATAGAAGAAACGGGTTTTGAGGTGGGTGCGGTACAAAAAGTCTTTGAGCTTTTCATGTCTCCAGGCGGGGTGACCGAGCTGGTCCACTTCTTCGTTGCGGAATACACCGACGCTCAGCGTACTCACCGCGGCGGCGGGGTCGAGGATGAAGATATTGAAGTGCTTGAAATGCCCTTCATTCAGGCGCTGGAAATGGTGAAAAGCGGCGAGATACGCGACGGTAAAGCGGTGATCCTGCTGCAGTATCTGCAAACCAGCGGCGTGATGAACGCCGCGCAGGTCCGGTGATAAGTTATATTTCAGATAAATCTATCCGATAAATCCGATTGAGCCCGCCCGTCCAGGGCACGAAGATACGCCCCAGATTGACCTTTTCGTTTCCGGGGCTGTGCCATTCATGCGCTACTGCGTTTTGCTTCTCTTCTTTTTTTGCGTGCTACCCGCACCTCTGGTGTGGGCTGCACCTGCGCAGCAGTCTTTCTCTGACTGGCAGGTCACCTGCAATAACCAGAATTTTTGCGTTGCCCGAAATACCGGTGAACACCGCGGGCTGGTGATGACGCTGAGCCGTAGCGCTGGGGCAAAAACGGACGCCAGCCTGCGTATCGATCTCGGCGGGCTTTCGGCTCCTCCGGTAAAAGAGCCTGACATCGCCTCCCGACTGCTGCTCGACGACGTTCCCTTAAAACTCAATGCCCAGCACTGGCAGTTAACGCCCTGGCATCTCAAGACTGACGATACGGGTACCCTCACCACGTTTCTGAAAACGATTCAGGAAGGACAGAGGCTGACCCTGCGCGGAGGGAAGCAGACGATCTCTCTGGTCGGACTGAAAGCGGCGCTGCTGTTTATCGACGCTCAGCAAAAGCGCGTGGGCAGCGAAACAGCATGGATTAAAAAAGGGGATAGCCCGCCGCTGAGCGTGCCTCCAGCTCCGGCATTAAAAAAGGTGGCCGTGGTGAACCCCACGCCAACGCCACTCTCCCACGCTGAACTGAACGATCTGCTGGATTACGGCACCTGGCGGATGAACAACAGCCAGTGCTCGCTGGATCCTAACCGCCGCGAAGTGCGCGTCACCGCATTAACGGATGATAAAGCGTTGCTGATCGTCAGCTGCGAGGCGGGGGCTTACAATACGGTCGATCTGGCGTGGCTGGTATCGCGTAAAAAACCGTTCACCGCGCTCAGCGTCAGGCTGCGTCTGCCGTTTACCCCGTCCAGTCAGAGTAGCGATATGGAACTGATGAACGCCAGCTTCGATGAAAAAACACGCGAGCTGACGACGCTCGCACTGGGGCGTGGGATCGGTGATTGTGGGATCCAGACGCGCTGGCGTTTTGACGGCCAGCGCTTCCGCCTGGTGCGGTATGCGGAAGAGCCAAGCTGCGATAACTGGAACGGGCCGGACGCCTGGCCTACGCTGTGGATCACGCGGTAGTCCGGCTTACGATTTGATGGTGTTGTAGGCCGGGTAAGGCGTAGTCGCCACCCGGCAACGAAGACCGCACTAAAGCACGCTCAACGCCTTCTCCACCACGTTCTCAACGGTAAAGCCGAAGTACGGGAACAGCTTGTCGGCAGGGGCGGACTCACCGTAGCCCCGCATACCGACAATCGCCCCTTTCAGCCCCACATACTTATACCAGTAGTCGGCAATTCCCGCTTCCACCGCCACGCGCGCCGCGACGCTGGAGGGGAGCACCGATTCACGGTATGCCTCGTCCTGGGCATCAAAGATATCCGTTGAAGGCAGGGAAACGACGCGCACCGCGTGACCTTCGGCAGTCAGTTTCTCCGCCGCTTTCACCGTGATTTCCACCTCAGAACCCGTGGCAATCAGGATCACGTCCGGTTTGCCGCCGCTGTCCTTCAGGATGTACCCGCCGCGGGCGATATTTTTCACCTGCTCCGGGGTGCGCTCAATCTGCGCCAGGTTTTGACGCGACAGGATTAGCGCCGTCGGGCCGTTATGGCGCTCAACCGCCAGCTTCCAGCCCACTGCCGCTTCGACCTGATCGCACGGACGCCATGTGCTGAAGTTTGGCGTTAAGCGCAGGCTCGCCAGCTGTTCCACCGCCTGGTGCGTCGGGCCATCTTCACCCAGCCCGATAGAGTCGTGGGTGTAGACCATGATCTGCCGGGCCTTCATCAGCGCCGCCATGCGCGCTGCGTTACGGGCGTACTCAACGAACATCAGGAAGGTGGCGGTGTAGGGCACGAAGCCGCCGTGATGGGCGATGCCGTTGGCAATGGCGGTCATCCCGAACTCGCGCACGCCGTAGTGGATATAGTTTCCGGCGATGTCCTCTTTCAGCGATTTCGAGCCCGACCAGATGGTCAGGTTACTCGGCGCCAGATCCGCCGAGCCGCCGAGCAGTTCGGGCAGGATAGGGCCGATGGCATTCAGGGTGTTTTGCGACGCCTTACGGGTGGCGATTTTCGCCGGGTTAGACTGCAGGTTTTCAATCAGTGCCTGGGTTTTATCGTCCCAGTCTTCCGGCAGTCCACCGCTCATGCGGCGGGAAAACTCAGCCGCCAGTTCCGGATATGCTTTTTTGTAGGCTGCAAATTTTTCGTTCCAGGCATGCTGGGCTTTTTCACCCGTTTCGCGCGCATCCCATGCCTTGTAGATCTCTTTCGGGATCTCAAACGGCGGGTATTTCCAGCCCAGTTTCTGTCGGGTCAGTGCCACCTCTTCTTCGCCGAGCGCCGCGCCGTGCGCTTCTTCTTTGCCTGCTTTGTTTGGTGAGCCAAAGCCGATGACCGTACGGCAGATAATCAGGGACGGTTTGTCCTTCACGCTCTGCGCTTCCTGAATCGCTTTTTTCACCGCTTCAGGATCGTGGCCGTCGATCTCATGCACGACGTGCCAGTGATAGGCTTCGAAGCGTTTCGCCGTGTCGTCGGTGAACCAGCCCTCGGTTTCCCCGTCAATGGAGATGCCGTTGTGGTCGTAAAAACCGATCAGCTTGCCGAGCCCCAGCGTGCCCGCCAGCGAGCAGACTTCATGCGAAATCCCCTCCATCAGGCAACCGTCACCCATAAACACATACGTGTAGTGATCGACAATCTCGTGGTCCGGCTGGTTAAACTGTGCCGCCAGCGTGCGTTCGGCAATCGCGAGTCCGACGGCGTTGGCCAGCCCCTGACCCAGCGGTCCGGTGGTGGTTTCGACACCCGGCGTATAGCCGATTTCCGGGTGACCCGGGGTTTTCGAATGCAGCTGGCGGAAATTCTTCAGCTCCTCAAGCGGCAGATCATAGCCGGACAGGTGCAGCAGGCTGTAGAGCAGCATCGAGGCGTGGCCGTTAGACAGAATAAAGCGGTCACGATCGTACCAGGCAGGATCGTTGGGGTTGTGCTTCAGGAAGTCGTTCCACAACACTTCGGCAATATCAGCCATGCCCATGGGGGCGCCAGGGTGGCCGGAATTGGCTTTCTGCACGGCATCCATGCTGAGGGCGCGGATGGCATTGGCGAGCTCTTTACGGGACATAGTTCACTCCATGGCAAGGTTAAAGTTTGGCGGCGAGTAGGTCTTCAAGTTTGCGCTGGTCGACGGCGAACAGGCGGATGCCTTCCGCCAGTTTATCCACGGCCATCGCGTCCTGATTGTGCTCCCAGCGGAACTCGGCTTCGGTCATGGCCTTCGGTTTCGGCAGGACGGTGGAGGTTGGCACCAGTTTGCGGATCACCGTCTCTTCTTTGTCCTGCAATTCTTTAAGCAGGTTAGGGGAGATGGTCAGGCGATCGCAGCCTGCCAGGGCGAGGATCTGCTCGGTACGGCGGAAGCTGGCCCCCATCACGATGGTTTCATAGCGGTGCTGTTTGTAGTAGTCGTAGATATTTCGCACTGACTTCACGCCCGGATCTTCCTCGACTACGTACGGGTCCATGGGCTGTTTCGCCTGATACCAGTCGTAGATGCGCCCGACAAACGGCGAGACGAGGAACACGCCCGCTTCAGCACAGGCGCGTGCCTGTGCAAACGAGAACAGCAGCGTCAGGTTGCAGTGGATCCCCTCTTTTTCGAGCACCTCTGCCGCGCGGATACCTTCCCACGTCGACGCGAGCTTGATCAGAATGCGTGACGTATCAATTCCCTGCTCCTGGTAGAGTTCAACCAGACGACGCGCTTTCGTAATACTCTTTTCTTTATCGAACGAGAGGCGGGCGTCCACTTCGGTCGAGACGCGTCCTGGAATGCTTTTCAGAATTTCTGCACCAAAATTAACCGCCAGTTTGTCGCTGGCTTCGGCAACCTGTTGCTCCTGCGTTTTGCCGCGCTTCTTGCCGTAAGCAATCGCGTCATCAATCAGATGGCTAAAATGGGCAAGCCCTGCCGCTTTCAGAAGCAGGGAAGGGTTGGTGGTCGCGTCCTCCGGCTGATAGTGGCGAATCGACTCGATATCGCCGCTGTCCGCAACCACGGTGGTGAATTGTTTGATGCCGTCTAGCTGGTTCATAAATCATTACTCCTTGGAAATAAAAGAGTTAGATGAGTGCGTTAGTTCACACTTCTGAGAAAATCATGATGGACTTAACAAAAAAGCATAGCAGACGGGGGAGGCATTGCTTTTGAGACGGGTAACATGGCTGTTATAAATTGATAACAATTTTTAATGTGTGATGGTGAGAGTTTGGCAGCCTTCAAAGTTTATGCGCTGTCCTGAGGCGATACTAGGCGGCACACCAGGGTGTGCATCAGGATCGCAAACGTCACCCTTTTGACCGATACGTGAAAGGAAAAATAAGATGGATGAGCAGTTGAAACAGAGTGCCCTCGATTTTCACGAGTTCCCCGTTCCGGGCAAAATCCAGGTTTCCCCAACCAAGCCGCTGGCGACTCAGCGCGATCTGGCGCTTGCCTACTCACCGGGCGTGGCGGCACCGTGTCTGGAAATCGAAAAAGATCCGCTGGCGGCCTATAAGTACACCGCGCGCGGTAACCTGGTCGCGGTGATCTCTAACGGTACGGCGGTACTCGGCCTTGGCAACATTGGTGCGCTGGCGGGTAAGCCGGTTATGGAAGGGAAGGGCGTTTTGTTCAAGAAATTCGCCGGTATCGACGTGTTCGATATCGAAGTGGACGAGCTGGACCCGGATAAATTCATTAACGTCGTCGCCGCGCTGGAGCCAACCTTCGGCGGTATCAACCTGGAAGA
Source organism: Enterobacter cloacae complex sp. HYC080_NIDB (assembly GCF_056673325.1). Taxonomy (NCBI): domain Bacteria; kingdom Pseudomonadati; phylum Pseudomonadota; class Gammaproteobacteria; order Enterobacterales; family Enterobacteriaceae; genus Enterobacter; species Enterobacter cloacae complex sp. HYC080_NIDB. The sequence goes on from NZ_CP114212.1 coordinate 1,293,309, forward strand.
CATCAAAGCGCCGGAATGTTTCTATATCGAGCAGAAGCTGCGCGAGCGTATGAACATCCCCGTGTTCCATGACGACCAGCACGGTACGGCCATTATCAGCACCGCCGCCATTCTGAACGGCCTGCGCGTGGTCGAGAAAAATCTTTCCGACGTGCGTATGGTGGTCTCCGGCGCGGGCGCGGCGGCCATCGCCTGTATGAATCTGCTGGTGGCGCTGGGGATGCAGAAACACAACATCGTGGTTTGCGATTCCAAAGGCGTGATCTACAAAGGCCGTGAGCCAAACATGGCGGAAACCAAAGCGGCGTATGCGGTGGACGATGACGGCAAACGCACGCTTGAGGACGTGATTGACGGTGCGGACATCTTCCTCGGCTGCTCGGGCCCGAAAGTGCTGACCCAGGAGATGGTGAAGAAGATGGCGCGTGCGCCAATGATCCTGGCCCTGGCGAACCCTGAACCGGAAATTCTGCCGCCGCTGGCGAAAGCGGTGCGTGAAGACGCCATTATCTGTACCGGCCGTTCGGACTACCCGAACCAGGTGAACAACGTGCTCTGCTTCCCGTTCATCTTCCGTGGCGCGCTGGACGTTGGCGCAACGGCGATCAACGAAGAGATGAAGCTGGCAGCGGTTCACGCCATCGCGGAGCTGGCGCATGCCGAGCAGAGCGAAGTGGTGGCTTCTGCCTATGGCGATCAGGATCTGAGCTTCGGGCCTGACTACATCATCCCTAAACCGTTTGACCCGCGACTGATCGTGAAGATCGCGCCAGCGGTGGCCAAAGCGGCAATGGACTCCGGCGTGGCAACGCGCCCGATCCAGGACTTCGACGCTTACGTCGATAAACTCACCGAGTTCGTCTACAAAACCAACCTGTTTATGAAGCCAATTTTCTCTCAGGCCCGCGCGGACGCAAAACGCGTGGTGCTGGCGGAAGGGGAAGAGGCGCGCGTGCTGCATGCCACCCAGGAGCTGGTGAGCCTCGGGCTGGCGAAGCCGATCCTGATCGGTCGTCCGAGCGTCATCGAGATGCGCATTCAGAAACTGGGGCTGCAGATTAAGCCGGGTGTGGACTTTGAGATCGTCAATAACGAATCCGATCCGCGCTTTAAAGAGTACTGGAACGAATACTACGCGATCATGAAGCGTCGTGGGATCACCCAGGAGCAGGCGCAGCGGGCGGTGATCAGCAATACCACGGTGATCGGCGCGATTATGGTCCATCGCGGCGAAGCGGATGCGCTGATCTGCGGTACCATCGGCGATTACCACGAGCATTTCAGCGTGGTGCAGGAGATCTTCGGCTACCGCGAAGGGGTTCACGCCGCCGGAGCGATGAACGCGCTGCTGCTGCCAAGCGGGAACACGTTTATCGCCGATACCTACGTTAACGACGATCCAACCCCGGACGAGCTGGCGGAGATCACCGTGATGGCGGCAGAAACCGTGCGTCGCTTTGGTATTGAGCCGAAAGTGGCGCTGCTATCGCACTCTAACTTTGGTTCGTCTAAATCAGCGGCGGCGTGCAAAATGCGTCAGACGCTGGAGCTGGTGCGCGAGCGTGCGCCGGAGCTGATGATTGACGGAGAAATGCACGGCGATGCCGCGCTGGTGGAAAGCATCCGCAACGAGCGTATGCCGGACAGCCCGCTGAAAGGCTCGGCAAACATCCTGATTATGCCGAACGTGGAAGCGGCGCGTATCAGCTACAACCTGCTGCGCGTATCCAGCTCTGAAGGGGTGACCGTAGGGCCGGTACTGATGGGCGTGGCGAAACCGGTGCATGTATTAACGCCGATTGCCTCTGTGCGCCGCATCGTGAACATGGTGGCGCTGGCGGTGGTTGAGGCGCAGACGCAGCCTCTGTAGCGGCGGTGCGTCGGGTGGCGCGTTCGCTTACCCGACCTACGGGTTAACCAGGCCGGATAAGCGCAGCGCCATCCGGCAATTACACCCAGTCGCGTACTTTCAGAAACTCACTCAAGGCAGCCTCCGGGCTGCCTTCTTTTGGCTCGTAACAGTATTCCCAGCGTACCAGCGGCGGCATCGACATTAAAATCGACTCCGTGCGCCCGCCGGTCTGCAGGCCGAAGAGCGTCCCGCGATCCCACACCAGGTTAAACTCCACGTAGCGCCCGCGGCGATAAAGCTGGAATTCGCGCTCGCGCACGCCATAGTCGATATCTTTACGTCGTTCGACAATGGGCAAATAGGCCTCAGTAAAGCCTTCGCCCACCGCGCGCATAAAGCTGAACGCGGTATCAAAATCGGGCGTGTTGAGATCGTCAAAGAACAGTCCACCGATGCCGCGCTGCTCGTCGCGGTGCTTCAGGTAAAAGTAGTCATCACACCACTTTTTAAATTTCGGGTAGACGTCTTCGCCAAACGGCAGACAAAGGTCGCGCGCGGTGGTGTGCCAATGCACGGCGTCCTCTTCGAAACCGTAGTAGGGCGTTAAGTCGAAACCGCCGCCGAACCACCAGACCGGATCGGCCCCCGGTTTTTCAGCAATGAAAAAGCGTACGTTAGCGTGACTGGTCGGCACAAACGGATTATGCGGATGCACCACCAGCGAAACGCCCATCGCTTCAAAACTTCGGCCCGCCAGCTCAGGACGATGCGCTGTCGCAGAGGCGGGCATAGCGTCACCATGAACGTGGGAAAAATTCACCCCCGCCTGTTCAAAGATGCCGCCATTTAGCAATACGCGGCTGCGGCCACCGCCGCCTGCCTCACGCTGCCAGTTATCCTCCTGAAATTCACCGCCGTCTGCGGCGGCCAGTTTCTGGCAAATCTCATCCTGCAGTTGCAGCAGGAACGTTTTGACCAGTTGAGCATTGGGTTTCATTAACGTTTCCTGGCGTGCGCTTTTTGGTTATCGAACCAGTTGAAGTAACTGATAATGCCGGAGGCGATGGCGTTAGCAATCTTCTGGCGAAACGCCGTGGTGCCGAGCAGTCGCTCTTCTTCCGGGTTGGTAATAAAAGATGTTTCCACAAGTACGGACGGAATTGAAGGTGACTTCAGCACCACAAACGCCGCCTGCTCGGTGCTTTTACTGTGCAAGCGGTGCACCGGCTTAATCCGTTTCAGGATATGCGAGCCGAGCGTCAGGCTATTTTTGATGGTGTCCGTCTGCACGAGGTCGAAGAGCACCTGCTGTAACAGATGATCTTTGTCCGTGGCCTTCTTCCCGGCCACTTCATCCGCCCGGTTCTCACGGTCGGAGAGGTATTTTGCCATGGCGCTACTGGCCCCACGGTTGGACAGGGCAAACACCGACGCGCCCGCGGCTGACGGGTTGGTAAAGCCGTCAGCGTGAATCGACATAAACAGATCCGCGCCGTGTTGATGGGCGATCTCCACGCGGTCATACAGCGGGATAAAGGTGTCGCCAGAGCGCGTCAGACGGGCGTCAATGCCGTTGCTGCGTAAAATTGCGCGCACGTTTTTTGCAATCGCCAGCACGACGTGTTTTTCTTTTGACCCGTTTTTACCGATGGCGCCGGTATCAATCCCGCCGTGGCCCGGGTCCAGCATCACCAGACGCTTTGCGCCGGGCTTTTTGGTTTTGGGTTTACTGTGTCCGTTACTGGTTTTGAGCGTGCTCTCGTCTTTCGCCTGAGCCTGCTTTGCAATACCGGTTAACGTTAAGGCCGCCAGCCCCGCTTTGAGAACCTGACGACGCGATGTGAGTGCTTTTAATGGTTTGAATGTGCTCATGCGGCCTGAATACTAAAAAAAGGGGTCCTGGTGTTATATCGTATCGTGTTTCCCGTTACGACAGTCCTTATTGAGAATTGTTTTACTTTTCATTTCAATACGTGACAAAGTGACATTATGCCAAATTTTGGCGAGATTTTCCCCGGTTATTGGCTAAACGTCCCGTACGCGCCATAATCACTGTTTTTGAACCCGAAAAGGCGGTTAATACCATGGAGATACGCGTTTTTCGCCAGGAAGATTTCGAAGAGGTGATCACCCTTTGGGAGCGCTGCGATTTGCTGCGTCCGTGGAACGATCCGGAGATGGACATCGAACGGAAGGTGAATCACGACGTCAGTCTGTTTCTGGTCGCGGAAGTGAATGGCGAGGTTGTCGGCACCGTCATGGGCGGCTATGACGGCCATCGCGGCTCGGCTTATTATCTTGGGGTCCATCCGGAATACCGTGGGCGTGGCATCGCGAATGCGTTACTGAACCGGCTTGAGAAGAAGCTGATTGCTCGCGGCTGCCCGAAAATTCAGATCATGGTGCGGGAAGATAACGATGTGGTGCTGGGCATGTATGAACGTCTGGGCTATGAGCACTCTGACGTGCTGAATTTAGGTAAGCGCCTGATCGAAGATGAAGAGTACTGAGATCCACCCGGGAGACTATGACGCGCAGGGCCGCCTCAGGCTGCCTTTTTTATTCTGGTGCGTTCTGCTGCTGCAGGCGCGAACCTGGGTGCTGTTTGTGATGGCTGGCGCGTCGCGCGGGCAGGGCGACACGCTGCTGAATCTCTTCTATCCCGATCACGATGCCTTCTGGCTTGGCTTACTGCCGGGCGTACCGGCGGTGGTGGCATTTTTATGCAGCGGCCGACGGCATGCGATCCCGCGTGTGTGGCGCGCGCTTCGCTGGCTGCTGATCCTTGCCCAGATAGCGCTGCTGTTCTGGCAACCCGTGCTCTGGTGGTATGGTGAACCCCTTTCGGGTATCGGCATTGCGCTGGTGATCGCGGATATTGTGGCGTTGCTGTGGCTGCTGACAAATCCCCGGCTACGCGCCTGTTTTACGCAAGAGTCAGATTAGAACGGCACTTTTTACCGAAGTCGTACTCCAACAAGCGTTGATTTAACACGTAAGGACGTTTCAATGAAATCGCTGCGTTTACTTTTATGCGCTCTCCCGCTGGCATTAACCGGCTGTTCAACGCTCTCCTCCATCAACTGGTCCGCAGCCTATCCGTGGAACTGGTTTGGCGCGTCCACGGAAGTGACTGAGCAGGGCGTAGGAAAAATTACCGCATCAACCGCGCTCGATCAGGATGCCATTCAGGACGCCCTGAGCAGTGACTACCGCCTGCGTAGCGGCATGAAAACCGAGAATGGCAACATTGTGCGGTACTTTGAAGCGCTAAAAGGGGACAAACTGGCGCTGGTGATTAATGGCGATAAAGGCACGGTGAACCGCATTGCGGTGCTCGACGACGAAATCCCGACCGCCAGCGGTGTGAAAGTGGGTACGCCGTTTAGCGATCTGTATAAACAAGCCTTTGGCAACTGCACCAGCGCGCCTTCCGACGAGGGCGTCGCGGTGGAATGTAAGGCGGAAGGCAGCCAGCACATCAGCTATGTCTTCACCGGTACCTGGAGCGGTCCGGAGGGATTAATGCCGTCTGACGACACGCTGAAAAGCTGGAAAGTGAGCAAAATAGTCTGGAAGCAGTAATTTGCGCCTGAACAAACCGCCTCGCTGAAATCCGGGTATAATAGCCGCCATCAATGCCACGCTGACGTGGCATCTTTATTTCAGGAGGAGCGATGTCTCAGGTTCAGAGTGGCATTTTGCCAGAACATTGCCGCGCGGCGATTTGGATCGAAGCCAATGTCAAAGGGGACGTGGATGCCCTGCGTGCGGCCAGTAAAGCGTTTGTTGATAAACTGGCGACTTTCCAGGCCAAATTCCCGGATGCCCATCTCGGCGCCGTTGTTGCTTTTGGCAATAACGTCTGGCGTCACCTGAGCGGCGGCGAAGGGGCGGAAGAGCTGAAAGACTTTATCCCTTACGGTAAAGGTCTGGCTCCGGCCACCCAGTACGATCTGCTGATTCATATTCTCTCTCTGCGTCACGATGTTAACTTCTCCGTTGCCCAGGCCGCGGTGGCAGCGTTCGGCGACAGCATTGAGGTGCAGGAAGAAGTTCACGGTTTCCGTTGGGTAGAAGAGCGCGATCTGAGCGGCTTCGTCGACGGCACGGAAAACCCGGCGGGTGAAGAGACGCGTCGTGACGTGGCGGTCATCAAAGATGGCGTGGATGCGGGCGGCAGTTACGTTTTCGTTCAGCGCTGGGAGCATAACCTCAAGCAGCTTAACCGCATGAGCGTGCACGACCAGGAGATGATGATTGGTCGCACCAAAGAGGCGAACGAAGAGATCGACGGCGATGACCGTCCGGTGACCTCTCACCTGACCCGCGTTGACCTCAAAGAAGAGGGCAAAGGGCTGAAGATTGTCCGCCAGAGCCTGCCGTATGGCACCGCAAGCGGCACCCATGGTCTTTACTTCTGCGCGTACTGCGCACGCCTGTATAACATCGAGCAGCAGTTGATGAGCATGTTCGGCGACACTGACGGCAAGCGCGACGCGATGCTGCGCTTCACCAAACCGGTAACCGGCGGCTACTACTTCGCGCCGTCCGTTGAGCGTCTGCTGGCGCTTTAACGCCCCTCACCCGAACCCTCTCCCCGCAGGGGAGAGGGGGATTGCAGCCTTATTCCCTTTTCTGCTTCTAAATCACCAAACGGTATATAAAACCGTTACTCCTTTCGACCTCGTTATAAATATTATGACTATAAGATAGTCATCACATTTATAAGGGTGCGCAATGGCCGTTACTGTACTGAAAAAAGGAACTCTGGCGCTGGCAGGTTTATTGCTGGTGGCCCAGGCGCAGGCGACTGAGCTGCTGAACAGTTCGTATGACGTCTCCCGCGAGCTGTTTGCCGCCCTTAACCCACCGTTTGAACAGCAGTGGGCGAAAGACAATAACGGCGATAAGCTGACCATCAAACAGTCCCATGCCGGTTCTTCCAAACAGGCGCTGGCGATATTGCAGGGACTGAAGGCGGATGTCGTGACCTACAACCAGGTCACTGACGTGCAGATCCTGCACGACAAGGGCAAACTTATCCCTGCTGACTGGCAGAGCCGTCTGCCGAATAACAGCTCGCCGTTCTATTCCACCATGGGCTTCCTGGTGCGTAAAGGTAACCCGAAAAATATCCACGACTGGAGCGACCTGGTGCGTTCTGACGTGAAGCTGATTTTCCCGAACCCAAAAACCTCCGGTAACGCGCGTTACACCTATTTGGCGGCGTGGGGTGCGGCGGACAAGGCCGACGGTAACGATAAAGCCAAAACCGAGCAGTTCATGACCCAGTTCCTGAAAAACGTTGAAGTGTTTGATACCGGCGGCCGCGGGGCAACCACCACCTTCGCAGAACGTGGGCTGGGCGATGTGCTGATCAGCTTTGAGTCGGAAGTGAACAACATCCGCAAACAGTATGAAGCGCAGGGCTTTGAGGTGGTTATCCCGAAAACCAACATTCTGGCCGAATTCCCGGTGGCGTGGGTGGATAAAAACGTGAAGGCAAACGGTACTGAGAAAGCGGCAAAAGCCTATCTCAACTATCTGTACAGCCCGCAGGCGCAGACCATCATTACCGATTACTACTACCGCGTGAATAACCCGGACGTGATGAACAAACTGAAGGATAAATTCCCGCAGACCGCACTGTTCCGCGTGGAAGATCATTTCGGCTCCTGGCCTGAGGTGATGAAAACGCACTTTGCCAGCGGCGGTGAGTTAGACAAGTTGCTGGCGGCGGGGCGTAAGTAATGTTTGCAGTCTCGACCAAACGCGTGCTGCCGGGCTTTACCTTAAGTCTGGGGACCAGCCTGCTGTTCGTCTGCCTGATCCTGTTGTTGCCGCTCAGCGCACTGGTGATGCAACTTGCGCAGATGAGCTGGGCGCAGTACTGGGACGTGGTCACCAACCCGCAGGTGGTGGCCGCCTATAAAGTGACGCTGCTGTCGGCGTTTGTCGCCTCCATTTTTAACGGTGTGTTCGGCCTGCTGATGGCGTGGATCTTAACCCGCTATCGTTTCCCTGGCCGCACGCTGCTTGACGCACTGATGGATCTGCCGTTTGCGCTGCCGACGGCTGTTGCGGGCTTAACCCTTGCGTCGCTCTTCTCCGTGAACGGACTGTACGGTGAGTGGCTGGCAAAGCTTGATATCAAAGTCACCTATACCTGGCTTGGTATCGCGGTGGCGATGGCCTTTACCAGCATCCCGTTTGTGGTGCGTACCGTGCAGCCGGTGCTGGAAGAGTTGGGTCCGGAATATGAAGAAGCGGCGGAAACGCTGGGGGCCTCGCGCTGGCAGAGTTTCCGCAAGGTCGTGTTGCCGGAACTCTCCCCGGCGCTGATGGCGGGCGTTGCGCTGTCGTTTACCCGCAGCCTCGGTGAGTTCGGCGCGGTGATTTTTATCGCCGGGAACATTGCCTGGAAGACGGAGGTCACCTCGCTGATGATTTTCATCCGTCTTCAGGAGTTTGATTATCCGGCGGCGAGCGCCATTGCTTCGGTGATCCTCGCAGCCTCACTGCTGCTGCTGTACTCAATTAACACTCTGCAAAGTCGCTTTGGTCGACGTGTGGTAGGTCACTGATGGCGGAAGTTACGCAATTGAAGCGATACGATGCTCCCCGTATCAACTGGGGTAAATGGTTTCTGATTGGCGTGGGCGTGCTGGTGTCCGCCCTCATTCTCGTCGTGCCGACGGTGTATATCTTCGTTCAGGCGTTCAGCAAGGGGCTGATGCCCGCGCTGGAGAACCTGGCGAATCCGGACATGCTCCATGCCATCTGGCTGACCGTACTGATTGCCCTGATCACCGTGCCGGTGAACCTGGTGTTCGGGACGCTGCTGGCGTGGCTGGTGACGCGTTTTAACTTCCCGGGACGTCAGCTGCTGCTGACCCTGCTGGATATTCCGTTTGCCGTGTCGCCGGTGGTGGCGGGTCTGGTGTACCTGCTCTTTTACGGCTCTAACGGCCCGCTGGGCGGCTGGCTGGATGAGCATAACCTGCAGGTCATGTTCGCCTGGCCGGGTATGGTGCTGGTGACCATCTTCGTGACGTGTCCGTTTGTGGTGCGCGAACTGGTGCCGGTGATGTTAAGCCAGGGGAGCAACGAAGACGAAGCGGCGGTGCTGCTGGGCGCGTCAGGCTGGCAGATGTTCCGTCGCGTGACGCTGCCAAATATCCGCTGGGCGCTGCTTTACGGCGTGGTGCTGACCAACGCCCGAGCGATTGGTGAGTTTGGTGCCGTTTCCGTCGTCTCCGGCTCCATCCGCGGTGAAACCCTGTCGCTGCCGTTACAGATTGAATTACTGGAACAGGACTACAACACCGTCGGTTCCTTTACTGCCGCAGCGTTACTGACGCTGATGGCTATTTTGACCCTGTTTTTGAAGAGTGTGGTGCAGTGGCGTTTAGAGAATCAGGAAAAACGTCAGCATCAGGAGGGAAATCATGAGCATTGAGATTGCCAATATTAAGAAGTCTTTTGGTCGCACCCAGGTGCTGAATGATATCTCGCTGGATATCCCTTCCGGACAAATGGTGGCGCTGCTGGGGCCGTCTGGCTCGGGTAAAACCACGCTGCTGCGTATTATCGCCGGGCTTGAGCATCAGACCAGCGGGCACATTCGCTTTCACGGCACCGATGTGAGCCGCCTGCATGCCCGCGATCGTAAAGTGGGTTTTGTGTTCCAGCACTATGCGCTGTTCCGCCACATGACCGTGTTTGACAACATTGCGTTTGGCCTGACCGTGCTGCCGCGTCGCGAACGCCCGGATGCCGCCACCATCAAAGCGAAAGTGACTAAGCTGCTGGAGATGGTGCAGCTGGCACATCTGGCGGATCGTTTCCCGGCGCAGCTGTCTGGCGGACAGAAACAGCGTGTCGCGCTGGCACGTGCGCTGGCCGTTGAGCCGCAAATTCTGCTGCTGGACGAACCGTTCGGCGCGCTGGATGCGCAGGTGCGTAAAGAACTTCGCCGCTGGCTGCGTCAGCTGCATGAAGAGCTGAAGTTTACCAGCGTCTTTGTGACCCACGATCAGGAAGAGGCGATGGAAGTGGCGGACCGCGTGGTGGTCATGAGCCAGGGCAACATCGAGCAGGTTGACGAGCCGGAGCAGCTCTGGCGTGAACCGGCGACCCGTTTCGTGCTGGAATTTATGGGTGAAGTGAACCGTCTGCAGGGCACCATTCGCGGTGGACAGTTCCACGTCGGTGCGCACCGCTGGCCGCTGGGCTATACCTCCGCGCATCAGGGGCCGGTCGATCTGTTCCTGCGTCCGTGGGAAGTGGACGTGAGCCGCCGCACCAGCCTGGATTCACCGCTGCCGGTGCAGGTACTGGAAGCTAGCCCTAAAGGGCACTACACCCAATTGGTGGTACAGCCGCTAGGCTGGTATACCGAGCCGCTGACCGTCGTCATGCGTGATGATGTGCCGCCGCACCGGGGCGAGCGTCTGTTTGTCGGCCTGCAGCATGCCCGTATTTATCACGGGAAGGAGCGCATCGAGACGCGCGAGAATATTGCTCTGGCGGAGTCAGCCTGATAGGTTATTAGGATGTTTATCGCCCGGTGGCGCTGCGCTTACCGGGCCTACAGTTATCACTGAGTCTTGTAGGCCGGGATCGCTGCGCGCCCCCCGGCTTTTTTATTGAGTAAAAATCGTGACTACACTCGAACACACCATCGGCAACACTCCTCTGGTCAAGCTTCAGCGCATGGGGCCAGACAACGGCAGTGAAATCTGGGTCAAACTTGAGGGCAATAATCCGGCAGGCTCGGTGAAAGACCGTGCGGCGCTGTCGATGATTGTTCAGGCTGAAAAACGCGGTGAGATAAAGCCCGGCGACGTGTTGATTGAGGCCACCAGCGGCAATACCGGGATTGCACTGGCAATGATTGCGGCATTGAAAGGCTACCGCATGAAGCTGCTGATGCCGGACAACATGAGCCAGGAGCGCCGCGCCGCAATGCGCGCCTACGGGGCCGAGCTAATTTTGGTCACTAAAGAGCAGGGGATGGAAGGCGCACGCGATTTAGCCTTAGAAATGGCGGAGCGTGGCGAAGGTAAGTTGCTCGATCAGTTCAACAACCCGGATAATCCCTACGCGCATTACACCACCACCGGCCCGGAAATCTGGCAGCAAACCGACGGACGTATTACCCATTTTGTCTCCAGCATGGGTACCACCGGCACCATCACCGGCGTGTCGCGTTTCCTGCGCGAGCAGGAAAAAGCCGTCACTATCGTTGGCCTGCAGCCAGAAGAGGGGAGCAGCATTCCGGGGATTCGCCGCTGGCCAGCAGAATACATGCCGGGCATTTTTAATGCGCAGCTGGTGGATCAGGTGCTGGATATTCACCAGCGCGAGGCGGAGAATACCATGCGTGAGCTGGCCGTGCGTGAAGGCATCTTCTGCGGGGTCAGCTCGGGTGGCGCGGTAGCGGGGGCGTTGCGCGTTGCGCAGGTGAATCCAGGCGCCGTTGTGGTCGCGATTATCTGCGACCGCGGCGATCGCTATCTGTCTACCGGCGTCTTTGGTGAAGAGAGTTATTCGCAGGGGGCGGGAATTTAAGCGTCATGGAGATGATTTTATTCCGGGATAATACCCGGGCGCAGCAAACCGATATTGTCGCAGTGCAGTCGCAGGTGGTTTATGGCAGCGTGGGGAACAGCATTGCGGTTCCGAATATTCGTACCCACAGGCTGAACGTCACCGCCGTGCCGACGGTATTGTTCAGCAATACGCCGCACTATGACACTTTCTACGGCGGCGTGATCCCCGATGAGTGGTTCAGCGGCTACCTGAAGGCGCTGGAAGAACGCGAGATCCTGCGCGATCTTAAAGCGGTTACCACCGGTTATATGGGCAGCGCCAGCCAGATCGCTCTGTTGGCTCAGTGGCTGAAGGCGGTCAAAGCGCACCATCCTGATCTGCTGGTACTGGTCGACCCGGTTATTGGCGACATTGACAGTGGAATGTACGTGAAGCCGGATATTCCGCAAGCGTATCGGGAGAACCTGTTGCCGCTGGCGCAGGGCATTACGCCAAACGTCTATGAACTGGAAGTATTAAGCGGAAAACCGTGCCGCACGCCGGAAAGCGCCGTCGCGGCAGCGCAGGGGCTGCTTTCCGATTCCCTGAAATGGGTGGCGATTACCAGCGCGCCGGTCGCTGACGACCCGCACAACATCCACGTGGTGCTGGTGACGAAAGAGGGCGTTACCGTTAGCGCGCATCCGCGCGTAGAAACCGATCTGAAAGGGACGGGCGATCTGTTCTGTTCCGAGCTGGTCAGTGGTATCGTTGAGGGGAAAACCGTTGCCGATGCTATCCGCATGGCGGGGGATCGGGTGACTGACGTGATGTTGTACACCCAGTCGAAAGGGTACGACGAGCTTATCCTTCCCGCATAAACAAAAATGGCGCCCGAAGGCGCCATTTTTCTGTACGGCAAGAATTACTTCTTGATGCGGATAACCGGGGTTTCACCCACGGTGACGCTGCCAGACAGTTTGATCAGTTCTTTGATTTCGTCCATGTTGGAGATAACAACCGGCGTCAGGGTAGACTTGGCTTTTTCTTCCAGCAGTGGCAGATCGAATTCAATTACCGGGTCGCCAACTTTCACACGCTGGCCTTCTTCCGCGATACGTTTGAAGCCTTCGCCTTTCAGTTCAACGGTGTCGATACCGAAGTGAACGAACAGTTCGATACCGCTATCAGATTCGATAGAGAACGCATGGTTGGTTTCAAAAATTTTACCGATGGTGCCGTCAACTGGAGCAACCATTTTGTTGCCAGTTGGTTTGATAGCAATGCCATCACCAACGATTTTCTCAGCAAACACTACATCCGGCACGTCTTCGATGTTGACGATCTCGCCGGAGAGCGGAGCAACAATCTCAATAGTTCCGGAGTCTTTCTTATCATCAGAAACCAGAGATTTCAGTTTATCGAACAAACCCATGATCTTCTCCTAAGCAGTAATTTGGGCCGCATCTCGTGGATTAGCAGATTGTTTTTTCTTCAATGAACTTGTTAACCAGCGTCATTAACTCGTCCGTTGTCGGTTGAGCAAGAGCCTGCTCTGCTAACACCTTCGCATCTTCGAAGTTCGTGTTACGGATAATCTTCTTAATGCGCGGGATGGAAATGGCGCTCATAGAGAATTCGTCCAGACCCATACCCAGCAACAGAAGTGTAGCACGTTCGTCGCCTGCAAGCTCACCACACATGCCAGTCCATTTACCTTCTGCATGAGAAGCATCAATAACTTGCTTGATCAAGTTCAGTACGGACGGTGACATTGGCTGGTAGAGATGTGAAATCATATCATTACCACGGTCAACTGCCAGGGTGTACTGCGTTAAATCATTGGTGCCGATACTAAAGAAATCAACTTCTTTGGCTAAATGACGCGCAATGGTCGCGGCTGCTGGGGTTTCCACCATCACGCCGATCTCGATTGACTCGTCAAACGCTTTACCTTCGTCGCGCAGTTCCTGTTTGTAGATTTCGATCTCTTTCTTCAGTGCACGCACTTCTTCAACAGAGATGATCATCGGGAACATGATGCGCAGTTTACCGAAAGCAGAGGCACGCAGAATTGCGCGCACCTGGTCACGCAGGATCTCTTTGCGATCCATGGCGATACGCACTGCACGCCAGCCCAGGAACGGGTTCTCTTCTTTCGGGAAGTTCATGTATGGCAGCTCTTTGTCGCCACCGATGTCCATAGTACGGACGATAACCGCCTGAGAGCCACACGCTTCCGCTACGGCTTTATACGCAGCAAACTGCTCTTCTTCAGTAGGCAGCGCGTCACGATCCATGAACAGGAATTCTGTACGATAGAGACCCACACCTTCCGCACCGTTGCGCTCAGCGCCTTCAACGTCACGTACGGTACCGATGTTTGCGCACACTTCAACCTGATGGCCGTCCAGGGTGATGGCTGGCAGATCTTTCAGCTTAGCGAGTTCCGCTTTTTCAGTCGCAACTTGCTCCTGAACCGCGCGCAGTTTTTCGATCTCTTCGTTTGTTGGGTTGACGTAAACCAGATTGTTTACGGCATCCAGAATCAGATAGTCGCCGTTTTTCACCTGAGAGGTGACGCTACCGGTACCCACGATGGCAGGCAGTTCCAGAGAACGGGCCATAATAGAGGTGTGGGAAGTACGGCCACCCGCGTCGGTAATGAAACCGAGGACCTTTTTCAGGTTCAGCTGTGCGGTTTCGGACGGGGTGAGGTCAGCGGCAACCAGGATCACTTCATCCTGAATCGCGCTCAGGTCGATGATGGCCAGACCCAGGATGTTGCGCAGCAGGCGCTTACCGATGTCACGTACGTCAGCCGCACGTTCTTTCAGGTATTCATCATCCAGTTCTTCCAGGGCAGTTGCCTGACCTTCGATAACTTCATGCGCAGCCGCGTCGGCCGTCATGCCTTTATCTTTAATCAGGGCTATGATTTCCTGCTCCAGCTCCTCATCTTCGAGCAGCATGATATGCCCTTCGAAGATGGCTTCTTTTTCTTCACCGAAAGTTTCGCCAGCTTTAGTTTTGATTGCTTCCAGTTGCGCAGATGCCTTGGCACGACCGCTCAGAAAACGTTCAACTTCCTGATCAACCTTGTCGGCAGAAATTTTTTTCCGGTCGATGACGATCTCGTCTTCTTTCAGCAGCAGTGCTTTGCCGAAAGCGATACCCGGGGATGCTAAAATGCCTGAAATCATAACCCTACCTTACTTGTGACTGATATTTAAAAGAACCCGGAAACTTACTCGAGCTCAGCCATCAGTTTTACCAGATGCTCAACTGCTTTCTGCTCGTCTTCACCTTCCGCAGAAATGGTGACTACGGTGCCCTGAGTCAGGCCCAGAGTCTGCAGTTTGAACAGGCTTTTTGCGCTGGCGCTTTTGCCGTTGGAAGTCACAGTGATTTCAGAAGTGAAGCCTTTCGCTTCTTTAACAAACTGAGCAGCAGGGCGGGTGTGCAGACCGTTCGGAGCGGTAATGGTAACTTCTTGCTGGAACATTGTATTTCCCCAACTTATAGGTTTAGTGTTGTGGAACTAAAGTCTAGCCTGGCGACTGAACTTTAGCCTGTATTGTTAGCGCTGACGTTTCGATCGTCATTAAACATTATGCAGCGAAAGCAAGACTTGAACCAAATCATAAAATCGATTCAGCAAGGCTATTTCGTTCACTGATTAATTTCACGCATCAAAATAATTGCTGGTTTAAATACCAGACCCAACGGGGTGAAGCAATGCCAGGAGGGGCAAAAGTTTGAAGCAGGCCACAAAAAAGCACCTGAAAAGGTGCTTTTTTACGCGTTATTAACATGCTGGCATTACTGTTGCAGCTCTTTTTCAGTGAACAGATCGGCAAACAGTGCGGTGCTCAAGTAACGCTCACCCGAGGAAGGAAGGATAACCACAATATTCTTATTGGTAAAGGCTTCATCTTCCTGAAGTTTGAGCGCTGCCGCAACAGCCGCACCGGAAGAGATACCGGCGAGAATGCCTTCTTCATCCATCAGACGACGCGCGGTAGAGATGGCTTCTTCGTTAGTGATGGTGACCACTTTATCGATCAGCTTCAGATCCAGGTTGCCCGGAATGAATCCCGCGCCAATACCCTGGATTTTATGCGGACCCGGCTTGAGCTCTTCGCCCGCCAGTGCCTGGGTGATAACCGGTGAGTCGGTGGGTTCAACCGCAACGGTGATCAGATCTTTTTTACCTTTTGTGCCTTTTATATAGCGTGACACGCCGGTCAGGGTGCCGCCGGTACCGACGCCGGAGATAAACACGTCAACCTGACCGTCAGTATCTTCCCAGATTTCCGGTCCAGTGGTCTTCTCGTGAATTTCCGGGTTAGCCGGGTTGCTGAACTGCTGCAGCAGCAGATATTTTGCCGGATCGCTGGCGACAATCTCTTCCGCTTTCTGAATGGCACCTTTCATGCCCTTCGCACCTTCGGTCAGTACGAGGTTCGCGCCGAGTGCTTTGAGCAGTTTGCGGCGTTCGATACTCATGGTTTCCGGCATGGTCAGCGTCAGTTTATAGCCACGCGCGGCAGCGACATAGGCCAGAGCGATACCGGTGTTACCGCTGGTCGGTTCAACCAGTTCAACGCCAGGCTTCAGCACGCCACGTTTTTCAGCATCCCAAATCATGTTTGCACCGATACGGCATTTTACGCTGAAGCTCGGGTTACGAGATTCGACCTTCGCCAGAATGCGTCCATTACCGATACGGTTCAGTCGAACCAGGGGCGTATGACCGATAGTCAGCGAGTTGTCTTCATAAATCTTACTCATGGCCTGTCCTTAACTGTATGAAATTGGGATACCGCCCCAGCATACCTGCTAAGCAGGGAGGGGGAAGTAAGGAATTCGCATATCTATATACTGCAAGGAAATAATGGGGATCAGTATGGAATAAGGGGCGGCATAAGCCACCCCTGCTTTACACATTTTTGCATTATTTCCATAACGCGTGCTTAGCACGGTAGCAGTCCACCCACATTGCCGTCGCGCCGCACACAGCAACCGGCATGATGAACAGGTTCAGGAAGGGAATCATCGTGAACAGGCTGGTTAGCGCGCCGAACTGCATATTGGCGACCTTCTGGGTACGCAGGGCGTTGCGCATCGCTTTAAACGGTACTTTGTGGTTATCGAACGGATAATCACAATACTGGATGGCGAGCATCCAGGCGCTGAACAGGAACCACAGCACCGGCGCCACGGTCTGGCCAATGCCGGGCACAAAATAGAGGATAAGCAGCACTACCGCCCGGGGGAGGTACCAGGCAAATTTCTGCCACTCGCGCTTCATGATGCGGGGGATATCTTTCATGATCCCGAGCACGCCCGTGTCCGGCGGCGTCGCGCCGGTAAGCCGCGCCTCCAGCTGTTCTGCCAGCAGGCCGTTAAACGGTGCGGCTATCCAGTTAGCGATGGTTGAGAAGAAATAGCCGAACACCAGCAGCACGGAGATAACCGCCACCGGCCAGAGCAGATAGTTCAGCCACTGTAGCCAGCCGGGCACATAGCTCATTAACGCAGGGATCCAGCTCTCGAGCTTTGTAAAAAGCCACCAGAACGCGCCGCCCATCAGAAGAATGTTGATCAACAGCGGAAGGATGACGAAGCGTCGGATACCCGGCAGTGAAACCAGTTTCCAGCCCTGAGAAAAATACCAGACGCCGCTGCGTGGGGGAGAAGACGATGTTGAAACCATAACCAGGCTGTACTCCTATTTTCACAACCAGTGGAATTGCCGCCTATATTATCCACTTGTGGACTAATGACCAGTTCGGAAATGTTCGAAAAACCAGCAAAAAGCACGATTTCCTTCATCTTTATGCTGTGAATGCTCTGCACACACTTGCACTTGACGTAAACGGCAAATACTCTTAGTGAGTAAATGTTTGCCGTGGTGGCAAGGTGTTAGAACAACAGAGAATATAATGATGCAGGATTTGCGTCTGATATTAATCATTGTTGGCGCGATCGCCATAATCGCTTTACTGGTACATGGTTTCTGGACCAGCCGTAAAGAGCGTTCTTCGATGTTCCGCGATCGCCCACTGAAGCGCATGAAGTCCAGTCGTGATGACGATGACATTGAAGATGACATCGACGGTCGCGACGATGACGGCGTGGGTGAAGTTCGTGTTCATCGGGTCAATACTGCGCCCGGCGCGGCTCATGGGGAGCATGAAGCCCCCCGTCCTGCGCAGCACCAGTATCAACCGCCGTACGCCTCTGCTCAGCCGCGCCAGCAGGCGCCGCAGCCGGTAGAAGAGCCTGTGCGCCAGTCGCCGCAACAGCCTGTCCATCAGCAGCCTGCTGCGCCACAGCCGGTTCAACCGCAGCCCGTGCAGCAGCCTGTGCAACAACAGCCCGCGCAGCCGGTACAACAGCCGCAGCAGCCTGTTCATGTGCAGCCAGCGCCGCAGCCTGCTCCAGCACAGCATGTTGAGCCAGAACCGGTAGCAGAGCCAGAACCGGTTGTTGAAAAACCGCAGCGTAAAGAAGCGGTGATCATCATGAACGTGGCCGCGCATCACGGTAGCCATCTCAACGGTGACGTGCTGCTTAACAGTATTCAACAGGCAGGCTTCAAGTTTGGCGACATGAATATTTTCCATCGCCACCTGAGCCCTGACGGTAGCGGCCCGGCGCTGTTCAGCCTGGCCAATATGGTCAACCCGGGTACTTTTGATCCGGAAATGACCGGTGATTTCGTGACCCCAGGTGTCACCATCTTTATGCAGGTGCCCTCTTACGGTGATGAACTGCAAAACTTTAAGCTGATGTTGCAATCCGCTCAGCACATCGCTGACGAAGTAGGCGGTGTGGTGCTCGACGATCAGCGTCGAATGATGACCCCGCAGAAACTGCGCGAGTATCAGGACCGCATCCGCGAAGTTAAGGAAGCCAACGCGTAATCATCGCGTTTACGTCAACTCCTCCTCAACCCCCGCATGTCGGGGGTTTTTTCTCATTGATGGTGCGATATGGACTCAATCGAACAACAACTCACTGACCTGCGAACCACGCTTCGCCATCATGAATATCTCTATCATGTTATGGACGCGCCGGAGGTGCCGGATGCGGAGTATGACCGCCTGATGCGCGAACTTCGCGAACTGGAGGCGCAGCACCCGGAACTCATTACGCCGGATTCTCCCACCCAGCGCGTCGGTGCCGAGCCGCTGGGAGCGTTCAGCCAGATACGCCATGAAGTGCCGATGCTGTCGCTGGATAACGTCTTTGATGAAGAGAGCTTCCTCGCGTTTAACAAGCGCGTGCAGGACCGTCTGAAAAGCAGCGACGCTCTCACCTGGTGCTGCGAGCTGAAGCTTGATGGCCTGGCGGTCAGTCTTCTCTACGAAAACGGCGTGCTGGTGCGTGCCGCCACGCGTGGCGACGGCACGACGGGTGAAGACATTACGACCAACGTGCGCACCATCCGCGCAATTCCGCTGAAGCTGCAGGGGGACAATATTCCTGCGCGTCTGGAAGTGCGCGGCGAGGTGTTCCTGCCGCAGGCGGGTTTCGAGAAAATCAACGAAGAAGCGCGCCGCACCGGCGGGAAAGTATTTGCTAACCCGCGTAATGCGGCGGCAGGCTCTTTGCGCCAGCTTGACCCGCGTATCACCGCGAAGCGACCGCTCACTTTCTTCTGCTACGGCGTGGGGATCCTGGAGGGAGGCGAGCTGCCGGATACGCACCTCGGGCGCCTGATGCAGTTTAAGGCGTGGGGCCTGCCGGTGAGTAACCGCGTACAGCTCTGTGACTCGCCAGAAGCGGTACTCGCGTTCTACCAAAAGGTGGAAGCGGACCGTCCGACGCTCGGTTTTGATATTGATGGCGTTGTCATTAAGGTGAACTCACTGGCGCTTCAGGAGCAACTCGGGTTTGTGGCGCGTGCGCCGCGCTGGGCGGTTGCGTTTAAGTTTCCTGCTCAGGAACAGATGACCTTCGTTCGCGACGTGGAGTTCCAGGTCGGCCGTACGGGCGCCATTACCCCGGTCGCCCGTCTTGAGCCTGTGCAGGTCGCGGGCGTGCTGGTGAGTAACGCCACGCTGCATAACGCCGATGAGATTGAACGTCTGGGCCTGCGGATTGGTGACAAAGTGGTGGTTCGTCGCGCGGGCGATGTTATTCCGCAGGTGGTAAACGTCGTTGAGTCTGAACGCCCTGATGATACGCGTGAAGTGGTCTTCCCGACCCATTGCCCGGTGTGTGGCTCTGACGTGGAGCGTGTTGAAGGTGAGGCGGTAGCGCGCTGTACGGGCGGCCTGATCTGTGGCGCGCAGCGTAAAGAGTCACTGAAGCACTTCGTCTCCCGTCGCGCCATGGACGTCGACGGCATGGGCGATAAGATTATCGATCAGCTGGTTGAAAAAGAGTATGTGCATACGCCAGCGGATCTCTTCAAACTGACGGCGGGCAAGCTGACCGGTCTGGATCGCATGGGGCCGAAGTCGGCGCAGAACGTGGTTAACGCTCTGGAAGCCGCAAAAGAGACCACCTTCGCCCGTTTCCTTTACGCGCTGGGCATCCGTGAAGTGGGGGAAGCAACGGCAGCAGGTCTGGCGGCGTACTTTGGCACGCTGGAGGCGCTGGAAAAGGCAAGCATCGACGAGCTGCAGAAAGTGCCGGATGTCGGCATTGTAGTCGCCACGCACGTTTTTAACTTCTTTGCGGAAGAGAGCAACCGCGAAGTCATTGGCAAACTGCTGGCAGAGGGCATCAAATGGCCCGCGCCGGTGGTGGTTAATGCCGAAGAGATCGACAGTCCGTTCGCCGGTAAAACGGTGGTGCTGACCGGCAGCCTGAGCCAGCTTTCACGCGACGATGCGAAAGCGCGTCTGGTGGCGCTGGGCGCAAAAGTGGCGGGCAGCGTGTCGAAGAAAACCGACCTGGTGATTGCCGGGGAAGCAGCGGGTTCGAAGCTGGCGAAAGCCCAGGAACTCGGCATTGAGGTTATCGACGAAGCGGAAATGATGCGTCTGTTAGGAGAGTAACGTGGAAAAAGAGCAGCTCGTTGCGATCGCCAATACGGAGATGCCGTTCGGTAAATATAAGGGCCGCAGGCTGATCGATTTGCCGGAGGAGTATCTGCTGTGGTTTGCCCGTAAGGATGAGTTCCCGGCCGGGCGACTGGGCGAGCTGATGGCTATCACGCTACTGATCAAAACTGAGGGGCTGACCCAGCTGGTTCAGCCCCTGAAACGTCCTTAAGCCTTCGCGGCGCGGGTCTCTTCCTGCGCCAGTTTTTCCGTCTGACGTTTATAGCGACGCGCCAGCACGGCGCAGACCATCAGCTGGATCTGATGGAAAATCATCAGCGGCAATACCATCATCCCAATTACCGAGGTCGGGAACAGAATGTTGGCCATCGGGATACCGTTCGCCAGGCTCTTCTTCGAACCGCAGAAAACAATCGTAATTTCATCTGCTTTGTTGAAGCCGCATTTACGTGCCACAAAGACGTTTACGGCAATGACAATCGCCAGCAGGACAATGCTGACGACTACGATAAACAGCAGTGAGCCTGCGCCCACCTTGTGCCAGATCCCGTTCACGACCGCTTCGCTGAAGGCGGAGTAAACCACCAGCAGAATTGAGGTCTGGTCGGTTTTGGAGATCCACTTTTTATGCTTCGTCACAAACGCACCTGTCCACGGGCGCGAGAGATGGCCCAGGACAAACGGCAGCAGCAGTTGCAGACAGATCCTGCCCACCTGCTCAAGGTTACCTTCCGCGCCATGCATGTTCATCAGCAGGCCCACCAGCAGCGGGGAGACGAAAATCCCTAACAGGCTGGATGCCGATGCGGAGCAGACCGCGGCCGCAACGTTGCCACCCGCGAGGGAGGTAAACGCAATGGCCGACTGCACGGTGGCTGGCAGAATACAGAGATACAAAAAACCGGTGTAGAGTGCCGGGTCGACGTTAACCGGCGCCCACCACGCAAACAGCACCCCGAGGATGGGGAACAGAATAAAGGTGCTACACATCACCCAGAGGTGCAGTCGCCAGTGGCCACCACCCGCGATAATCGCTTCGCGGGAGAGTTTTGCGCCGTGCATAAAGAACAGCAGCGCGATAGCGGCCGTCGTCAGCCCCTCAAAAAACGGGACGAAACCACCGCGGGCCGGGAAAAACGAGGCCAGTAAAACGGTGACCACCAGAGTAAGCGTAAACGGATCAACAATACGAAATAGTTTCATAATGACTCCTGAAAACAGATGTCGCTATTGTGCTTTTTTCCATTTGAGAAATAAAATTGATTTATTGCATTCATTCATGAATTAAACAGATGAATTACTCCTTACGCCAGCTTCGTATTTTTGTCACCGTCGCCCATGCCCGTAGCTTCAGCCGGGCAGGAGAGATGATTGGCCTCAGCCAGTCAGCCGTCAGCCACAGCGTGAAAGAGCTGGAAAATCAGACCGGCGTGCGGTTGCTTGACCGTACCACACGCGAAGTGGTGCTGACCGAAGCAGGGCAGCAGCTGGCCCAGCGCCTCGAACGTCTGCTGGATGAACTGAACAGCACGCTCAGAGACGTGGGAAGGCTGGGGCAGCAGCTTTCGGGCACCGTGCGGGTCGCAGCCAGCCAGACAATATCGGCACACCTTATCCCGCAGTGTATCGCGGAGGGAAACCACCGCTATCCGGACATTGATTTTGTGTTGCACGACCGGCCGCAGCAGTGGGTGCTGGAAAGCATCCGTCAGGGAGATGTGGATTTTGGTATTGTGATCGACCCCGGCCAGGTGAGCGACCTGGCGTGCGAAAGCGTGCTTTCTGAGCCTTTTTTACTGCTCTGCCGGGATGACGATCCGCTGGCAACCTTGCCGGCGGTCAACTGGCAGTCCCTGCAGGGCGCGAACCTGGTTTTGCAGGATTATGCCTCCGGCAGCCGTCCGCTGATCGATTCCGCGCTGGTTAATCAGGGCGTAAAGGCCACCATCGTGCAGGAAATTGGGCATCCGGCCACGCTGTTTCCCATGGTGGAAGCGGGAATTGGGATCAGCGTGTTGCCCGCTCTGGCGCTCCCCCTGCCGCAGGGGAGCCGACTGGCCGTGAAGCGTTTAACGCCTGTTGTCGAGCGAAAACTGATGTTAGTACGGCGCAAAAATCGTTCCCTCTCGGGGGCGGCGCAGGCTATATGGGAAGTGGTGCGTATCCAGGCACAGCGATTAACCGAGGCCCGCATACGCGACCCACTGTTTAACGCATCCGACGATTAAATATAGATATCGATCTGATGATCGTCTGTCGGGCTATTCACCCCTTCCACTTTACCCGGCGCTTGCTCCTGTTTCTTTTGCTCCTCTTCAGCCTGCTGGTGCTGCAGCGCGGCGAGCTGCGCCTGTAGCACGGTGATTTGGGTCTGAATGAGCTCCTGCTGCTTTTTCTTTTCATCTGCACTGCCGGAACTGTCCGCCAGCTCTTTTAACTGCTGAGTCAGCTGTTGGATTTTGTCGAGAATACGGCTGATTTGCGCAGCAATATCGTTCCCGCCGGAAGCCCCACTCCCGCCGCCGCTGGTTTGAATGGGTGGGGCTGAAGCCTGGATAGTCGTCATACTTTTTCCTCGCGTTATAAAACAGAGGTATCGGCACTGACGGGATTAGCTTGAGCAAAACTGCCATATCTGGCAGGACATTACATTGATACAAAAACAGTATTGATGGTGCCGGGAAAGTGTATTGGAGGTCACCCGCAGGCTCCGGATATAAGACTAGGGTCATGCGATCCATGCTATCGCGATCTTCATTCTCAAGGAGCCTCTATGACCCTCTCAAATAACCCGTGGTATTGCGCCGATATTATCCGTGCGGCTAAGCCTGACTTCACGCCTCGCGTGGCGTTTATTCTCGGATCTGGCCTTGGCGCGCTCGCCGACCAGATTGATGATGCCGTTTCTCTGAGTTATGAAAAGCTGCCGGGCTTCCCGGTGAGCACCGTCCACGGCCACGCCGGCGAGTTGGTGCTGGGGCATCTTGCCGGGGTGCCTGTTGCCTGTATGAAAGGGCGAGGGCACTTCTATGAGGGGCGCGGGATGACCATCATGACCGATGCGATCCGCACGTTCAAACTGCTGGGATGTGAGTTGCTGTTTAGCACCAATGCGGCAGGCTCATTGCGCCCGGAAGTTCTGCCGGGGAGCCTGGTTGCCCTGAGCGACCATATCAATACCATGCCTGGCACGCCGATGGTGGGGCTGAACGATGAGCGCTTTGGCGACCGTTTTTTCTCCCTGGCCAATGCTTACGACGCGGATTACCGTGCGATGCTGCAAACCGTGGCGGCGAAAGAGGGTTTCCCGCTGCATGAAGGGGTATTTGTCTCTTATCCGGGCCCGAACTTCGAGACGGCGGCAGAGATCCGCATGATGCAAATTATCGGCGGCGATGTGGTCGGCATGTCCGTGGTGCCGGAAGTGATTTCCGCACGCCACTGTGGCCTGAAGGTTGTAGCCGTTTCTGCAATTACCAACCTCGCCGAAGGTCTGGGCGAGGTAAAACTGTCGCATGAGCAGACGCTCGCGGCGGCTGAGCTCTCACGCCAGAATTTCATCAATCTTATCTGCGGCTTTCTCCGCCATATTGCCTGAGTAAAACAATAAAGTGGCCCGTCAGGGCCACACTGCTATAAGGAATGGGCTATGAACATCACGACTCGCTTAAAGATGATGTCCTTTATGCAATATTTTATCTGGGGGAGTTGGCTGGTTACCCTCGGTGCTTACATGATCAACACCCTACACTTTACCGGCTCCGACGTGGGCATGGTCTACAGCTCCAAAGGCCTTGCCGCGATCGTGATGCCTTCGCTGGTGGGAATCATCGCCGACAAATGGCTACGGGCAGACCGCGCCTACGTCATTTGCCACCTCGTCTGTGCCGCCGCACTCTGTTACGCCGCGCAGGTGAATGAGCCCGGCCTGATGTTCTGGGTCATGCTGGTCAATGCGATGGCCTTTATGCCCACCATTGCGCTGTCGAATACGATCTCCTATTCCTGTCTTGAGCAGGCGGGTCTGGAGACGGTAAGCCATTTTCCGCGCGTACGGGTGTATGGCACCGTGGGCTTTATTGCAGCAATGTGGGCCATAAGCCTGATGGGGGCGGAGCTAAGCAACGTGCAGCTTTATATTGCAGCTGGCGCGTCTCTGCTGCTGGCGCTCTATTCTTTGACGTTGCCGGCCATTCCCGTGGCGAAGCAGAAAACGGCCCAGTCTCTGGCCAGCAAGCTGGGCCTTAATGCCTTTGTTCTTTTTAAACAGCCTCGCATGGCGGTGTTCTTTTTGTTCGCGATGCTGCTGGGTGCTGTGCTGCAGATCACCAATACCTTCGGTAGCCCCTTCCTGCATGATTTTGCCCGTAATCCGGCGTATGCAGATAGCTTTATCGTCAGGTACCCGTCCATTTTGCTCTCCGTTTCGCAAATGTCAGAGGTGTTCTTCATTCTGACCATTCCGTACTTCCTCGGACGGTTTGGTATTAAAGCCGTGATGCTGATGAGCATGGTGGCCTGGATGCTCCGGTTTGGTCTGTTTGCCTTTGGCGACCCCTCCGCAACGGGCTTTGTGCTGCTCATGCTTTCCATGATTGTCTATGGCTGTGCATTTGACTTCTTCAATATTTCCGGCTCGGTGTTTGTCGAACAGGAGGTCAGCACCGATATTCGCGCCAGCGCACAGGGGCTGTTTATGACGACGGTTAACGGTATTGGGGCTTATTTCGGATCGGTATTGAGCGGTATGGCAGTTGATTATTTCTCGGTGGATGGGGTGAAAGACTGGCAGACGATCTGGCTGGTGTTTGCAGCCTATGCCCTGGTACTGGCCGTAGTGTTTTATTTCAGCTTTAACTACCACCACGCCAGTAAAAACAGCGAGATGCGCACAGTTGCGCACTAAATTTCCCCTCTCTGCGGTGAAAGGCTTTAAGGTAGGCGCTTAAGTGTTATCGCCAGGATATGTTTTGATGGAACGCGTCTATCGAACCGACCTCAAGCTGCTGCGCTATTTTCTGGCCGTGGCGGAGGAACTGCATTTTGGACGGGCTGCGGCCCGTCTCAATATGTCCCAGCCGCCATTAAGCCTGCACATTAAAGAGCTGGAAAGCCAGCTGGGCACGTTACTGTTTATTCGCCACTCGCGAAGCGTCGCGTTGACGCATGCGGGTAAAGTGCTGATGGAAGAGTCTCGTCGGCTGCTTGCCAGCGCAAATCAGGCTCTGGCGCGCGTCGAACAAATTGGCCGGGGTGAGGCAGGGCGTATTGAGCTGGGTATTGTCGGTACCGCCATGTGGAGTGAGGTGCGCACGGTTATGCGCACTTTTTTGAAAGAACATCCGAATGTTGATGTCGTTTTTCGCGAAAAGTCGCCGGTCATGCAGATGGCGCTGCTTGAGCGTCAGGAGCTGGATATTGGGATCTGGCGAATGGCAACGGAACCCACCGCGGGGTTTACCAGCGTGCGGTTGCGCGAGGCGGCGTATCTTGTGGCGATGCCGGAAGATCACCGGCTGGTTAGGGAACCCTCCGTTGCGCTTGCTGATTTACAGGACGAGTATTTCGTCACGATGCCGTCAGCACATTCTGACTGGGCATTTTTACATCGCGTCTGCCAGCAGGCCGGTTTTTCACCGATGATTGTACGCGAAGCCGTAGAGCCACAAACGGTACTGGCGATGATAAGCATGGGGATGGGGATTACGCTCGCTGCCGACAGTTACGCGCAAATGCAGTGGCCGGGCGTGGTGTTTCGCCCGCTGAAAGAGCGTATTCCGGCAGATTTGTATGTCGTGTATAACGAGAAACAGGTGACGCCGGCGGTGAAGACGTTGATTGAGACGTTGACGGCAGGAAAGTAGACAAACTGCAGATGCGCAGATAGCAAAAAAGCGCCTTTAGGGCGCTTTTTTTACATTGGTGGGTCGTGCAGGATGACTCGCTTCGCTCGCCCTTCGGGCCGTCGCCGTAAACGACTCCGGTGCCTCACTGCGTTCGGCCCGAACCTGCTGCAGGTTCGAATCATCCATATCGCAGAATAGCAAAAAAGCGCCTTTAGGGCGCTTTTTTACATTGGTGGGTCGTGCAGGATTCGAACCTGCGACCAATTGATTAAAAGTCAACTGCTCTACCAACTGAGCTAACGACCCGAAATGGTGGGCGATGACGGGCTCGAACCGCCGACCCCCTCCGTGTAAAGGAGATGCTCTACCAACTGAGCTAATCGCCCATTTCGGAACTACTGCGATAAGATGAGAATGGTGGGCGATGACGGGCTCGAACCGCCGACCCCCTCCGTGTAAAGGAGATGCTCTACCAACTGAGCTAATCGCCCAATCTCAAAACTTATCTATACTGCGAGTCTACCGAAGTAGATGGTGGGTGATGACGGGCTCGAACCGCCGACCCCCTCCGTGTAAAGGAGATGCTCTACCAACTGAGCTAATCACCCCCGCTGTGTGGAGTCGCATTATAGGGAGAGTTGAAAATGAGTCAACGCATTTTCTAAAGTTTTTATTCGTTCGTCGTAAAATTAAACAAAACGATCGCAAAACGGGCGGTGGCGCATGATTTCTAAACAAAAACAGCAAACTCGCTCATGATAAAGGGATGAACATTGAGGAATCCCCCCACAGTGATAGAATATTGCCCATTGTTTTTTCCCCGGGATTTGCCGATTGCCGGCATCTTTATAACGTAAGGCCATTTCATGAAAATCAAAACTCGCTTCGCGCCGAGCCCGACAGGCTATCTGCACGTCGGTGGTGCTCGTACTGCTCTCTATTCCTGGCTTTTTGCACGCCACAACAAAGGTGAGTTCGTGCTGCGTATTGAAGACACCGATCTTGAGCGCTCCACGCCGGAAGCAATTGAAGCCATTATGGATGGGATGAACTGGCTGAACCTGGAGTGGGATGAAGGCCCGTATTTCCAGACCAAACGTTTTGAGCGCTATAACGCAGTTATTGATGAGATGCTGGTCGCGGGCACGGCGTATAAATGCTACTGCTCCAAAGAGCGTCTTGATGCGCTGCGTGAAGAGCAGATGGCAAACGGTGAAAAGCCGCGTTATGACGGCCGCTGCCGCTATGACCATAGCGAGCATGCTGCTGATGAACCGTGCGTGGTGCGTTTTGCTAACCCGCAGGATGGCTCGGTGATCTTTGACGACCAGATCCGTGGCCCGATCGAATTCAGCAACCAGGAGCTGGACGATCTGATCATCCGCCGCACCGATGGTTCCCCAACCTATAACTTCTGCGTTGTGGTTGACGACTGGGATATGGAAATTACCCACGTTGTCCGTGGTGAAGACCATATCAACAACACGCCGCGCCAGATCAACATTCTGAAAGCGCTGAACGCCCCTGTGCCTGTCTATGCACACGTTTCCATGATCAACGGCGATGACGGGAAAAAACTGTCTAAACGTCACGGCGCGGTCAGCGTTATGCAGTATCGCGATGACGGTTATTTGCCGGAAGCGCTGCTGAACTATCTGGTGCGTCTGGGCTGGGCCCACGGCGACCAGGAGATCTTCAGCCGCGAAGAGATGATCGAACTCTTTTCTCTGAGCTCAGTGAGCAAATCAGCGAGCGCATTTAATACCGATAAGCTGCAGTGGCTGAACCATCATTACATCAATACCATGCCGCCAGAATACGTGGCGACTTACCTTCAGTGGCACATTGAGCAGGCAAATATTGATACCCGTACAGGCCCTGAACTGGCGGACCTGGTGAAACTGCTCGGCGAGCGCTGCAAAACGCTGAAAGAAATGGCTGAAAGCTGCCGCTACTTCTATGAAGAGTTTGATGAGTTTGACGCGGATGCGGCGAAGAAACACCTCCGCCCGGTTGCGCGTCAGCCGCTGGAATTGGTGCGAGACAAGCTGACTGCGATCGCTGACTGGACCGCAGAGAACGTGCATCACGCTATTCAGGCGACGGCGGACGAGCTGGAAGTTGGTATGGGTAAAGTCGGTATGCCGCTGCGTGTTGCGGTGACCGGTGCGGGCCAGTCCCCGGCACTGGATGTGACCGTGCATGCAATTGGTAAATCACGCAGCGTGGCGCGTATTAACAAAGCGCTGGACTTTATTGCGGCACGTGAAAACCAGCAGTAATCACATTTTAGTCTGGCAGAACGGCAGGGTGACCTGCCGTTTTTTTATGCCGTATATTCAGCCAGATTCAGACGGGTAAGAAAGCCGCGTAACCCTTCGCGCTTCAGGAATGCATCCAGACGTTCCTGTTCAGACGGCGTCAGGTTTTCCAGCGTCGCAATGATATCCGGTCGCAGAGTAGAGGAGGGGACAATGTATGGCGCTGTTGTCTCTGCCAGGTGGTAAACTGCCTGACGGTTTCGGATAGCCGGGAGGCGCATGATATGTTCCTTCACGCGCGCATCGACGTGTATGAGCCTCGCCCGACCGCCTTTCACACCATTGAGACCTTCGGTCTCCCATCCCTGCTGGCGTATCCAGCGATTCACCGTTTGCCTGGCAACGCCTAAACTCTCCGCCAGCTCTTCCGTGGTCATTTTGCTACGTAATCTTTTCATATTAATTCTGGTCGCGAATTCCCAGGCGTTGTAACAAACCGGTAATCCCTTCCCGCAGTAACAGTGATGTCATCTGCTTCTGCTCTTCTGGCGTCATTTCATTTGCCAGCGTCAGGAGGAGGGTATGAAGCGAACGCTCATTGCTGATGCCGTCAGGCATTGCGGATGTCTCCGTTGCCCGTCGCGCGCTGCGGATAAAGTCACGCACCTTTTCATTCACATGTACCAGGCGTGCTTTGCCCCCCTGGACGCCTGGTTTTGGTGACGTTATCCAACCCTCTTTGCGTACCCATTTATTGATGGTCTGTCGGCTATAGCCGGTGAGCAGGGCTAACTCTTCCGGCGTCATTCGTTCCTTGATCATACAATTTCCTGAATATTCGTGGGGTTAATTAACGGCTCATTTTATAGCACCGTTTAACGTGAAAACGTGACAGGCTTAACTCATGACTGCGAGCAGGCTCGCAAAGTAATTCATTTGCATGAATTTTCGGCGATTGAATCACGGTCAATGAATTTGCCGTTGACACTCCGCGGCGGAATTCATATTATGCCGCCCGTCAACATGACAGCTTTACGATGGGGCTATAGCTCAGCTGGGAGAGCGCTTGCATGGCATGCAAGAGGTCAGCGGTTCGATCCCGCTTAGCTCCACCAAACTCTGAACCCAACAGAGTGCGGTCAGTAAAGTCACATGTGGGGCTATAGCTCAGCTGGGAGAGCGCTTGCATGGCATGCAAGAGGTCAGCGGTTCGATCCCGCTTAGCTCCACCAAAATTTTAAACCCTCGTCAAAAGACGAGGGTTTTTTTTATCTGTTTGTAACGTTCACCACCGCATTTTGTTATCAAAAAGAAGGTATTCCTGTACCTGACCTCAATCGAAATCAATAAACCTGTCCATAAATAGACTTCAACTTGATTCGCACAATTAATAAACCTATTATCCATCCGGTCAATGATATGAACGGATAATAATCGCATCAGCTTAATAAATAGAAAAACGTACAATAATGTAAAGATATTTATAATTGCCCTGGCGATATGCCTGATCGCGGTTCCTTTCTCCCGTTATCTCTCCCCGCGCGCGATTGTGAATGGTCACGACGTTTATTTAGCGTGGTTACCCCTGAGCGTTATGCTGGCGGTAATTCTGTTATTTGGTCGTCGGGCAATTCTTCCCATTCTGTTAGGTTTTACTGTCACTAATTTATTCTATATTAATTTAGCACCGCTACAATATTCAGTATTGCTGTTTTGTCAGACCTTTGCGTTGTTAGCGGCGTGCGGCCTGTTGCGCATCATGCTGGGCAGGCGCTGGCGCTACTGCATTCCTAACAAGCACATTGGATTACGGATATTCTGGCTCGGTTTTATTGTGCCACTCGGCATTAAAATGTCGATGTATTTAGCGGGCTATTTGTTTGATTTCCCGGTAACTATCTCCACCTTCTTCGGTGAAGGGACGGTAATTTATAACGTCGTGGATATTCAAAGTCTGATAGGCGCGGCGCTGATTTTTACCATGATGTTCTATTACCCGTTAAGAATGATAATTAATCCTCGTTATGCCATTACCTTCTGGCGACGAAGCGTGAAGCCCATTTTTTTCCATAAGAATTCATTGTTTATATTTGTCTGGCTCATGCTTCTAGGCTTCATTCTCGCTGTTTTATGTGGCCCTTTTGAATCCCCTGTTATAGCGGGCTATTTAATGCCGCTGATTTTTATTCTCTTTACCTTAGCGATAAGCCGCCTGACCTATGCACTTATCTCTCTGCTTTGGGCTGCTTCAGCGCTTCTGCTGTTGACCTACAACTATAACTTCCTGAATGGTGTGGAGTCGGGCCATTCACTTTCCTTTATCCTGTCCGTGCTGATCTCGTTTGCCATCTGCTTGCTTTACATGTCGCGGATTTACCAGCGTAGCGAGTGGCTGAAGCGGGGATGGCAGGGCAGAGCGCTGACCGATCCGCTGACCGGTTTGCCCAATATCCGTGCGCTGGAGGAGTATCTTGAGATTCACCAGGATGCCAAAGTGTGCATTCTGCGCATGGATAACCTGGAATTTTTAAGCCGCCATTACGGGATCCTGATGCGGGTCCACTGCAAACGCACGATCGCCTCGTCGCTGCAGCCCCTTCTGCAAAAGGACGAGATGCTCTTCCAGTTGCCCGGAAGCGAGCTGGTGGTGGTCTTGCTGGGGCCGGAAATTGCTGAGCGTCTCCAGCATATGGTTGATCGGTTGAACAGCCGGAAAATTTTCTGGAACAACACCGGGCTGGATATTGAGTTTGGTGCCTCCTGGGGGATGGTCGAAAACGGTGAAAAATTGCATCACACGCTGGGGCAACTAAGCTGGCTGGCTGAGCAATCTTGTGCAGGACAGAACGTACTTGCGCTGACGAATAGCCTGGAGGCTGCATCAGGACAAACAACAGAGCGCGTCCTGATGTTAGCGCGGATTAAGCATGCCCTGGAGGCGGGTCAGTTCCATTTATACGCGCAACCGATCCAGAAGGCAGACGGTAGCGGTTACTACGAAATTCTGACGCGTATGGAGAGCGAGGGCGAAATCATCACCCCTGATCGCTTTATTCCGCTGATTGCCCAGTTCAACCTTAGCCACCGGTTTGATATGTGCGTTATGGAAAAATTACTGCTGTGGCTGCGAGATCATCCTGCGACGCAGCCTGGGGCCCGTTTCTCCGTCAATCTGATGCCGCTCACGCTGATGCAAAAAGAGGTGGCGACCGAGATTTGTGCGCTGTTTGAACGATACGGCGTTGCCCCTCAAACCGTGGTCATTGAGATCACCGAAGAGCAGGCTTTCTCCAATTCAGGTTGCAGCATCAATAATATTCAGCAACTGCGGGATTGTGGATTCCGGATTGCTATTGATGATTTTGGTACGGGGTACGCCAACTACGAGCGTCTCAGACGTCTGCAGGCGGATATCATCAAAATTGACGGCTGCTTTGTTAAAGACATTTGTACTGATGACATGGATGCGATGATCGTCCAGTCGATGTGTAATCTGGCGAAGACGAAATCGCTATGTGTGGTGGCGGAGTATGTCGAAACACCCGCACAGCGGGAGATGTTGCTTCGCTTCGGCGTGGATTACCTGCAGGGCTACCTGATAGGTAAACCCAAACCGCTGGAAGAAATACGGGCATAAAAAAACCGGGAGCAAGCTCCCGGTTTTTTGTTTTGCAGTAAACGTTACAGGACCAGCGCTGCGATGGACGCGGACAGAACGCTCACCAGAGTGGAGCCGTACACCAGTTTCAGGCCAAAGCGTGAAACCACGTTACCCTGTTCTTCGTTCAGGCCTTTAATCGCCCCGGCGATAATACCGATGGACGAGAAGTTCGCGAAGGAGACCAGGAACACGGACAGGATGCCTTCCGCGCGCGGAGAAAGCGTGCTGGCAATTTTCTGCAGATCCATCATCGCAACGAATTCGTTAGAAACCAGTTTGGTTGCCATGATACTGCCCACCTGCAGCGCTTCGTGAGCCGGAACACCCATCACCCAGGCAACAGGATAGAAGATGTAGCCCAGAATACCCTGGAAGGAGATACCCAGCACCGCGGCGAACAGGGCGTTCAGCGCAGAGATCAGCGCAATGAAGCCGATCAGCATGGCGGCAACGATAACCGCCACTTTGAAACCGGCCAGAATATACTCGCCCAGCATTTCGAAGAAGCTCTGGCCTTCGTGCAGGTTGGACATCTGGATATTCTCTTCGCTGGCGTCAACGCGGTATGGGTTGATCAGCGACAGCACGATAAAGGTGCTGAACATGTTCAGAACCAGCGCAGCGACAACATATTTTGGCTCCAGCATGGTCATATACGCGCCCACGATAGACATGGAAACGGTAGACATTGCGGTTGCCGCCATGGTGTACATGCGGTTACGCGACATTTTGCCGAGAATATCTTTATACGCGATGAAGTTCTCAGACTGACCGAGGATCAGGGAACTGACGGCGTTGAAAGACTCCAGCTTGCCCATGCCGTTGACTTTGGATAAAAGGAAACCAATTCCACGAATCACGAACGGCAGAACACGGATGTGCTGCAGAATACCGATGAGCGCGGAGATAAAGACGATTGGGCACAGCACCTTCAGGAAGAAGAATGCCAGACCTTCGTCGTTCATTTTACCGAAGACAAAGTTGGTCCCTTCGTTGGCGAATCCGAGCAGTTTTTCGAACATTTCGGAGAAGCCTTTTACGAAGCCGAGACCTACGTTGGAGTTCAGGAAGAACCACGCAAGTAAAACTTCAATGACCAGCAGTTGGACAACATAACGAATACGAATTTTTTTGCGGTCTGTGCTGACCAGCAATGCGAGTGCAGTAACGACAACAAGTGCCAGGACAAAATGAAGGACGCGGTCCATATTTGCTCCAAATATGAGGCAGGTTTAATTTTCGTGCACATTCTATGCAACAAGCGAAAAGAAAACGAGATCAAGGACACACTATAGTTACATCCTGTGACGAGTCTCAAAAATAGTGATCCACAATACATTTTCGTTATGTTAGGTAAATGAGTGAAAAGTTAAGTTTGTGTGCTACGCTTCACAAATGACTGCGCATTTTCACATTCTGTGATGTCGCACCACCTGCCCATCTATCGTTCTTAGCTATCAGAGAAATCATGTTTAACCACTTAAATGATCTTGATAA
The DNA here is from genome assembly GCF_056673325.1 of Enterobacter cloacae complex sp. HYC080_NIDB. Classification (NCBI taxonomy): domain Bacteria; kingdom Pseudomonadati; phylum Pseudomonadota; class Gammaproteobacteria; order Enterobacterales; family Enterobacteriaceae; genus Enterobacter; species Enterobacter cloacae complex sp. HYC080_NIDB. The sequence goes on from NZ_CP114212.1 coordinate 1,326,986, forward strand.
TCATTCTCATTTTGATAGCATTAAACATAGCAAAGGCTATATTTCCAGAGGCAGATAATGACTAACAGTCGCGTAGAGGGTAGCAGTGGCAGAGCGGCGCGCAAGCTGCGGTTCGCATTAATGGGACCTGCGTTCATTGCTGCCATTGGCTATATCGATCCGGGTAATTTTGCGACCAATATTCAGGCCGGGGCCAGCTTCGGCTATAAGTTGCTGTGGGTGGTCGTCTGGGCGAACCTGATGGCGATGCTGATTCAAATGCTCTCAGCAAAACTGGGGATTGCTACGGGCAAAAACCTGGCAGAACAAATCCGCGACCACTACCCACGTCCGGCCGTCTGGCTCTACTGGGTGCAGGCTGAAATCATCGCCATGGCAACCGATCTCGCTGAATTTATCGGTGCGGCGATCGGCTTTAAGCTGATTCTGGGCGTATCGCTATTGCAAGGGGCGGTCCTGACCGGGATTGCCACTTTCCTGATCCTGATGTTACAGCGTCGGGGGCAAAAGCCGCTTGAAAAGGTGATTGGTGGTCTGCTGCTGTTTGTCGCGGCGGCCTATATTGTCGAGCTGATATTCTCCCAGCCAAACCTGGTACAGCTTGGTAAAGGCATGGTGATCCCCAGCCTGCCAACGTCGGAAGCCGTCTTCCTGGCTGCCGGGGTACTTGGGGCGACCATTATGCCACACGTCATTTATCTGCACTCTTCGCTGACCCAGCATCTTCACGGTGGGACGCGTAAAGAACGTTATTCGGCAACCAAATGGGATGTGGCGATTGCCATGACCATCGCGGGTTTTGTGAACCTGGCGATGATGGCCACCGCAGCTGCCGCTTTTCACTTTAACGGTCATACCGGTATTGCCGATCTCGACCAGGCGTATCTCACGCTGGAGCCGTTACTGAGCCATGCTGCTGCCACGATTTTTGGTTTGAGCCTGGTGGCTGCCGGTCTCTCTTCCACGGTGGTGGGCACGCTGGCAGGGCAAGTGGTGATGCAGGGATTTGTGCGCTTCCATATTCCCCTGTGGGTTCGTCGTTCCGTCACCATGCTGCCGTCGTTTGTTGTGATTCTGATGGGGCTTGATCCCACGCGAATTCTGGTGATGAGTCAGGTGCTGCTGAGTTTTGGTATCGCACTGGCGCTGGTTCCTCTGCTGATTTTTACCAGCAATCCAGCCCTGATGGGCGATCTGGTTAACTCGACGCTGGTGAAACGGACAGGATGGGCAATTGTAGTAGTGGTTGTGGCGCTAAATTTATGGCTGTTGATTGGCACAGCGCTGGGGTTATAAAAGAGAAAGGAGCCGAAAGGCTCCTTTTTTACATTTTACATTAATGACGACCGTGGCCGTGACCACCGTGTCCTTTTGGGCCGTGACCCCAGCCACCGCGGCGGTCGTCACGATCGTTCCAGCCTTCGCGGTAGCCGCGTTCATAGGCATTGTTTTTGTACCAGCCGCGATGCAGGCCATTATCGTGCCTGCGCCAGCGGTCACCGCGCCATTCATAATGACGGTTCCAGTAGTCACGGTCGCGCCAGTAGCCACCGTCCCAGTATCTGCCGTAGTCGTCACGATCGCCAATTTGTAATTTTACTGATGGCAACAGGGTGATTTCGCCAGCAGTGGCGATGAGCGGGGCGGAAGCCAGTAATACCGCTGCAAGAATCAGTGACCTGAACATACTCTTTCTCCTTCACGATCGGGGCCTTTGTGGGGCCTGTTAACGCAATATTACGAGTTGGTAAAGCCTCGTTTCATCGCCTCAACTCCGAATTCCAGGTTCAGAGCACTTTTTGCTAAAAGTGGTTTTATTTTGAGCTGGTCAGGATTTCTTCAATAAGGTTCAGCTCTTCCGCGGAGAAATGGCGGTTTTCCAGCATGCCAACGGCGTCATCAATTTGAGCCGCTTGACTTGCCCCAATCAGCACCGACGTCACGTCGTCATGGCGCAACACCCAGGCCAGCGCCATCTGCGATAGCTTCTGGCCGCGGCCTTCCGCCAGGACATTGAGCTTACGCACTTTTTCCAGCTTCTCTTCGGTGATCTGATCCGGGTTGAGGAACTGACTGCCACTTGCCGCACGGGAGTCTGCGGGAATACCGTTCAGATATCGGTTGGTGAGCTGTCCTCCCGCCAGCGGCGAGAAGGGAATACAGCCGACGCCTTTTTCCTGCAGCACGGCCAGTAAACCCCCTTCCGGTCCTCGTTCAAACATGGAGTATTTCGGCTGGTGGATCAGGCAGGGCGTGCCAAGGTCATTCAGGATATCAATCGCTTTTCGCGCCAGCTCTGCAGGATAGTTGGATAACCCGACATACAGCGCTTTTCCCTGGCGCACCAGATGGTCAAGCGCTTTCATGGTTTCAGTCAGCGGGGTTTCCGGGTCAGGACGGTGATGATAGAAGATATCGACATACTCCAGCCCCATGCGTTTCAGGCTTTGATCCAGGCTTGCCAGCAGATATTTGCGCGATCCCCAGTCGCCGTAGGGGCCCTCCCACATGGTATATCCCGCTTTCGTCGAGATAATCAGCTCGTCGCGCCAGGGCAGAAAATCCTCCTGCAAAATACGCCCAAAATTACGCTCGGCCGACCCCGGTGGAGGACCATAGTTATTGGCAAGGTCGAAATGCGTAATACCCAGGTCGAAGGCGTGCTGTAAAAGTTGACGGCTGTTTTCGAGACGCGTGGCGTCCCCAAAGTTATGCCACAGACCCAGCGATATGACGGGCAACCTGAGCCCGCTTTGACCGCAGCGACGATACTGCATTGTCTGGTAACGATTTTTATCCGGCTGATAACCCATTTTATGACCTCGTGCGCAGATGAGAAAAATCAGTGTATGCGTTTACATTAACGTGAAAAAAAGCAGCATAGCGCAGCCTTTTTTGTAAAGCATTCTTTCCATACCCTTCTTACCGCTGATTCTGGACAGCCATCACGCTTCTCTAATACTCAAAGTGAGGTCAACATTAGAAGGATACCTGTTCATGCGTACCCCATACTGCGTCGCCGATTACCTGCTGGACCGTCTTACTGATTGTGGAGCCGATCATCTGTTTGGCGTGCCGGGCGACTATAACCTGCAGTTTCTCGACCATGTAATAGACAGCCCCGACATCTGTTGGGTGGGCTGTGCCAACGAATTAAACGCGTCGTATGCCGCTGATGGATATGCCCGCTGCAAGGGCTTCGCCGCGCTGCTCACAACATTCGGTGTCGGCGAGTTAAGTGCCATGAATGGCATCGCGGGAAGCTATGCCGAGCACGTTCCGGTATTGCATATTGTCGGGGCGCCGGGGACGGCGTCACAGCAACGAGGGGAACTGCTGCACCATACGCTGGGTGATGGGGAGTTCCGCCATTTTTATCATATGAGCGAGCCGATTACCGTCGCTCAGGCGATCCTGACCGAACAAAACGCCTGCTATGAAATCGACCGGGTTCTGACCACCATGCTCCGGGAGCGTCGCCCCGGCTATTTGATGTTACCTGCCGACGTGGCAAAAAAAGCCGCCACGCCTCCTGTAAACGCTCTCACACTTCACCATGCCCATGCCGACAGTGCCTGCCTGAAAGCGTTTCGGGATGCTGCGGAAAATAAACTGGCAACCAGCAAGCGCACCGCGCTGTTAGCTGATTTCCTTGTTCTGCGCCATGGACACAAGCATGCGCTACAGAAGTGGGTGAAGGACGTGCCGATGGCGCACGCCACGATGCTAATGGGTAAAGGGATATTCGACGAACGTCATGCCGGTTTTTACGGCACATACAGCGGCTCGGCAAGCGCCGGCCCGGTAAAAGAGGCGATTGAAGGGGCGGATACGGTACTGTGCATCGGCACCCGTTTTACCGATACCCTCACCGCCGGTTTCACCCATCAGCTAACCCCGGCCCAAACGATAGAAGTTCAGCCTCACGCTGCCCGCGTCGGTGACGTCTGGTTTACCGGCATCCCGATGCTTCAGGCAATCGAAACGCTGGTGGAACTGTGTAAACAGCATGTGCATGATAAACCTGCGCCAGCTTCCCATCGCGCAATGAGCTTCCCTCAGCCGGAGGGCGCGCTGACCCAGGAGAATTTCTGGAAAACGTTGCAAACGTTTATTCGCCCAGGAGACATCATCCTTGCCGATCAGGGAACGTCGGCCTTCGGCGCCATTGACCTGCGCCTTCCGGCTGACGTGAATTTTATCGTCCAGCCGCTGTGGGGGTCGATCGGCTACACGCTGGCCGCAGCGTTTGGCGCACAAACGGCTTGCCCGAACCGGCGTGTGATAGTGCTGACGGGGGATGGCGCGGCGCAGCTGACTATTCAGGAGCTCGGGTCGATGTTGCGTGATAAACAACGTCCGATCATTCTGGTGCTAAACAACGAAGGGTACACGGTCGAAAGGGCCATCCATGGACCAGAGCAACGGTATAATGATATTGCGCTCTGGAACTGGACGCACCTTCCACAGGCGCTGAGTCTCGCGCCTCAGGCCGAGTGCTGGCAGGTGAGTGAGGCGGGCGAGCTGGTGGATGTGCTGGAAAAAGTGGCGCACCACGAGCGGCTTTCGCTGATCGAGGTCATGCTGCCGAAATCCGACATACCGCCGCTGCTGAGCGCGCTCACCAAAGCGCTGGAAGCGCGCAACAGCGCCTGATTACTTATCGTTTCGCCAGGCCATCATCATCGGTTTGCCCGCCAGCAGGAGCCAGGCGGGCAACATCACGATGCAGAGCAGCGGGAACAGCGTCGAATCCGGCACCACAACCGCCGCCATAAACAGGCTCAGCCATGCGTCACGCGTCACCACCAGAACCAGACCCAGAATCGAGCAGGAGACGGTAATTGCCGCCGGAACCGCATCCACATGTTCGTGCAACATCAGCCCCAGCGCCACGCCGACAAACACCGCCGGGAAAATGCGTCCACCGCGGAAACCGCACGCAGCCGCGACGACCAGCGCCGCCAGTTTGATGACGGCAAACAGCAGATAGTCGGAAACGCTAAATACCTGACTGAATGCCAGCTGCTGCATCTCGTCCAGGCCTTTAAACAGCGTCACCGTCCCGCCGATGGTGCCTAAAATACCGAGGATCAATCCCCCTGTGCCCAGAATCAACACCGGATGCTTGAGTTTATGCACCAGCCGGTGCAGGCGCGGCAGACACCATACCGCGACCATCCCCAGCGCGATGGCAATTGCAACGACGATGGCACCGCTGAAAATATCCGCTATTCGCATCTCTCCGTAGTGGGGCAGAGAGAGGGAGAAGTGGGGATGGAAAAACAGACTGGTTGTTAGCGCGCCCGCCGCCGCGGCCATCAGGGGAGCAAATAGTTTGTCCCAGAGCGGGACATCATTGTTGCTGGTAAGCGTCTGTGAAAAAATCAGCGCGGCAGCGACGGGCGTGCCGAAAAGCGCCCCGATGGTGCCTGCGGAGGCGAGGATCGTCCAGTCCAGCGCACCCACGCGCGGTAAAATGCGTGAGCCCAGGAACACCGCCAGACCAATATTCACCGCCATAATGGGATGCTCTGGTCCGAGGCTGACGCCGCCCGCCAGGCCCACAATTAACGCGATGATCAACCCCGGCAGCGCAGAGGGCGGAACCGGGGCGCCAATCAGCGGCTCCAGCGCCGGGTCCGGTCCGGCGTGGCCGGGACTGAATCGGATCACCAGGCCTACCGCAATACCGGTTAACGTCAGCATCAAAATGATCCACGCTGAAGAATCAGCGGTGATCCCCAGTTTCGCCGGAAGCGCCGTCCATAGCAGGGCTTGCAGTACCGACGCGACTTTCATCACGACAATGAGTACCAGGCTTGACGCCACGCCAATGATGAGCGCCGGAATTGCCAGCAACAGCATGGTTCTGGCTCGCGGGTGGAGCATGATGATTTCCTTGTACAAAACGGTATAACGTTACTCTGCACAATCAGCTTTATGGCAATAGTGCAAAAGGTGCTGAAACGGTAAAGTTATTCTGTGACGAAGATCGATAATCCATGGGCATTCACCTTCCAGTCGTTGTTGTTATCACGCCTTGAATTTACAGTGTCCCAAAGATTTATTCTGACTTTAGCGGAGCAGTAGAAGAATGACAAAGTATGCTTTGGTAGGTGATGTGGGCGGCACGAACGCGCGCCTCGCATTATGCGATGTAAGTAGCGGTGAAATTTCCCGGGCGAAAACCTACTCGGGGCTGGATTATCCCAGCCTTGAGGCCGTTGTCCGCGTCTATCTGGATGAACATCAGGTGAGCGTCGAGGATGGCTGCATTGCCATTGCCTGCCCGATAACTGGCGACTGGGTCGCCATGACCAACCATACCTGGGCATTCTCTATTGCAGAGATGAAAAAGAACCTCGGTTTTGCGCATCTGGAAATCATCAATGACTTCACCGCCGTGTCTATGGCGATCCCGATGCTCAAGCCAGAGCATCTGATCCAGTTCGGCGGCGCTGAACCGGTCGAGGGAAAGCCGATTGCGGTTTACGGTGCCGGTACCGGCCTGGGCGTTTCGCATCTGGTGCATGTTGATCGGCGCTGGGTAAGCCTGCCGGGTGAGGGCGGTCATGTAGACTTTGCGCCAAACAGCGAAGAAGAGGGCATTATTCTCGAAGAGTTACGTGCTGAGATCGGTCACGTCTCTGCCGAGCGCGTCCTGTCTGGACCCGGGCTGGTGAACCTGTACCGCGCAATTGTGAAATCGGACGGTCGTCTGCCGGAAAACCTGCAGCCGAAAGACGTCACCGAACGAGCGCTGGCGGACAGCTGCATCGACTGCCGCCGTGCTCTGTCGCTGTTCTGCGTGATCATGGGACGTTTCGGCGGCAACCTGGCGCTGACGCTTGGCACCTTTGGTGGGGTCTATATTGCGGGCGGGATCGTACCGCGCTTCCTCGACTTCTTTAAAGCTTCAGGTTTCCGCGGTGGGTTTGAAGATAAAGGACGCTTCAGAAGCTACGTGCAGGATATTCCTGTTTATCTTATCGTGCATGATAACCCTGGCCTGCTGGGTTCGGGTGCCCATCTGCGTCAGGTTCTCGGGCAAATCCTCTGACACAGAGCCCTCTCCGCCGGGAGAGGGCGTTTTACAGGTGCATCAACTGACGGAACTCTTTCACCTTGCTGCGGCTCACCGGCACCTGAAAATCCAGATCCTTGAGACGCAAAATATAGGTATTGTTAAACCACGGCTCGATCTCGCGGATCTTATTTAAATTCACGCAGAACGAACGGTGGCAGCGGAAAAAGTGGGCCGACGGCAGCTTGCCGCAGAATTCGGTAATGTTCATCGCCATGACAAACGATTCCCGCCGCGTATAGACAAACGTCATCTTTTCATGCGCTTCGGCGTAGTAGATATCATTCACTGGCGTCACGATGATGCGTTCATCCTTGACCAGATTAATGGTGTCGTTTTCCCGTACCGTCGGGCTGGCGGTGACCGGAGCGCTCTGTTGCTGCCATGCGGCCTCCAGCTTTTGCAGCATGCTGACAATCCGCGACTCCTGGTAAGGTTTCAGAATATAGTCAAACGCCTCCAGTTCGAAGGCCTCAACGGCATGCTCTTTCCAGGCGGTAACGAACACAATAAACGGCTTGTGGGCAAACTGATTGATGTTTTGCGCCAGCAAGACGCCGTCCAGCGAAGGAATATTAATATCCAGAAAAATGGCGTCGACCCGGTTATGCCGCAGAAATTTCAGCACGTCCAGCCCATCGTCAAAGGTACCCACAATCTCCATCTGACTGTGGGTTTTGATGAGCCAGGTGAGCTCCTGTTGAGCCAGAATTTCATCTTCAACGATAATGACTTTCATATTACTCACCCTGAGGTAACAGTGATGCCGTCGCATGAACAGGGGAGCGTTCATTCGGGACGTAAAAAGCGATTTCAGTGCCGGGTTCAAGACGGTGAATATGCAGCCCATCGCCGTAGAGCAGCTTGACCCTGTGATGCACATTCAGCAGCCCGATTTTATTCCCCGGCATCTCATTAGACTCCACACGCTCGATGACTTTTGGGTCAATCCCGTGGCCGGTATCGCGCACGGCGATACGCACCCGGTTGCCGCTTTCGGTGATGCTAATGGTGACCACACCTTTGCCTTTACAGGGCTGAATACCGTGAACAATGGCGTTTTCGACCAGCGGCTGGATCAGCAGGCTTGGGATCACGCAGTTGACCTCTTCATCAATATCGTAAATGACCGTCAGTTTGTCGCCAAAGCGCGCCTGCTCGATCGCGATGTAGTCTTTAATCTGATACAGCTCTTTTTTGATGTCGATCTGCTCGTCATCCTTCAACTCAATGTTGTAGCGCAGATAACGCGACAGGTTGAAAATCAGCTGGCGCGCGGTGTCCGGATTCAAACGAATCGAAGAGGAGATGGCGTTTAACGCGTTAAACAGGAAATGGGGATTGATTTTGCTCTGCAGCGCGCGCAGCTCTGCCTTATTTGCCATCTCGCGTAACTGTTCCGCCCGGGAGACCTCAAGCTGCGTGGAGATGATCTGCGACAGACCTATCGCCATCTCCTGCAGCGTTGAGGTGATCTGATGCGCGTGACAGTAATAAATTTTCAGCGTGCCCGTCACCACGCCTTTCTCCCAAAGCGGGATCACCAGCATAGAGTGGATCTCCGGCGTTCGGTGGGCTTCATCATTGTTTTTAATAATGATTTTACCGTAGTTAATCGCTTGTCTGGTGGTCGGGCTTATCGTGTCATCATTGTCGCGGTAGTTGTGCTCGCCAACGCCGACGTAAGCCAGCACGTGGTCAATATTGGTGATAGCGACGGCATCCGCGTGAATGTCGTGGCGAATAATCTCGCAGACTTGACGCAGCGACTCCGCGTTAACGTGGCGGAAAAGCGGCAGCGTTTTGTTGGCGATATCCAGCGCCAGCTTGGCCTGGCGAGCGGCACTGGCCTCTTTTTCCCCTTCCACACTCTGCACCAGCAGCACGATAAAACCGATGCACACGCTACCCAGAATCATAGGGATACCGATTTTCGAGACGATATCCAGCCCCAGCGCGGTCGTGGGAGCCCAGACGACAACCAGGATCATGGTCAGCGTTTCGCACACCATGCCTGCGAGGATCCCGGCGCGCCAGCGCTGCTTTTTCGGGATTTTACGGCTGATCCAGCCGGATAGTACCCCGGCGATAATGCTGGTGATAAAGCACGGCACCGCCGTGACGCCGCCGATATCAATCAGGTAGCGATGGGTTCCGGCAATCACGCCGGTGATGACACCTACCCACGGACCAAACAAAATTCCGCCAGACATGACGGCGATAATCCGCACGTTAACCAGCGAGCCCTCTACCGGCACGCCGGACCAGGTGCTGAACAGCGCAAAGAGCGAAAAGATAGCGGTGACGGCCAGCAGTTCTTTCGGCGAGTGAGCAGATTTATGCAACAGCTCGCGAAACAGGCGAATGCGAATAAGGAAGAACAGGCAAATCAGCATTAATGCTGCGCGATCAAAAACCGCCAGCAGCATAGTGAATATTTCGTGCACGAGCAGACCTGGGAAAACGGGAAAGAACCATGATAAAAAACCTGGGGCATATTGACCAGCTATCCGTCAGGTTTATCAAATGAGGAAAAACCCTGTTTTAGAAAGGGGATTATCGAATGAGGATTGATACCTCCCGATTCTTTCCTGCTGTCGCATCGTCCGGTAACTGTTTTGATATCATTGTGTTAAACAATAGATAACGGAAAGCCGATATGAGTCCCCCTCCTTCCGCTTTAAGGCGTACCCGTGTTCCGGTTTTCATGGGGTTCTCTTTTTTTTCATTTCCCTCTCGACAGCGTGATTTTTTTCAGGTTATTTTCTAAGCATGTCACATCAGTGGCAGCGTCGCTCGGACGGTCCGGGCGCTAACGTTAATCTGAGGAATCTATGGCTGAATTCAGTCCTGAACGCCGTTTTACGCGTATCGATCGTCTCCCCCCTTATGTTTTCAATATCACCGCTGAACTGAAAATGGCTGCGCGTCGGCGCGGCGAAGACATAATTGATTTCAGCATGGGCAACCCTGACGGCCCAACGCCACCGCATATCGTTGAGAAGCTCTGCACGGTTGCCCAGCGTCCGGATACGCACGGCTACTCAACCTCGCGCGGTATTCCCAGATTACGCCGCGCGATCTCGCGCTGGTATCAGGATCGTTATCAGGTTGATATCGATCCTGAAAGTGAAGCCATTGTGACCATCGGCTCGAAAGAGGGGCTGGCGCACCTGATGCTGGCCACGCTGGATCACGGTGATACGGTACTGGTTCCCAATCCAAGTTACCCAATCCATATTTACGGCGCGGTGATAGCCGGGGCGCAGGTACGTTCTGTACCGCTGGTGGAAGGCGTCGATTTCTTCAACGAGCTGGAGCGCGCAATTCGCGAAAGCTATCCGAAACCCAAGATGATGATCCTTGGTTTCCCGTCCAACCCGACGGCGCAGTGCGTGGAGCTCGATTTCTTTGAGAAGGTTGTGGCCCTGGCTAAGCGTTATGACGTGCTGGTGGTACATGATTTGGCGTATGCGGATATCGTCTATGACGGCTGGAAAGCGCCTTCAATCATGCAGGTGCCGGGGGCGCGTGACGTGGCGGTAGAATTCTTTACTCTGTCGAAAAGCTACAACATGGCGGGCTGGCGTATTGGCTTTATGGTAGGTAACAAAACGCTGGTGAGTGCGCTGGCGCGAATCAAGAGCTATCACGATTACGGCACCTTTACGCCGCTACAGGTTGCCGCTATTGCGGCGCTTGAAGGCGATCAGCAATGCGTTCACGACATTGCAGCCCAGTATAAACGCCGCCGCGACGTGCTGGTAAAAGGGTTACATGAAGCGGGCTGGATGGTGGAAATGCCGAAAGCGTCCATGTACGTCTGGGCGAAAATTCCGGAGCCGTATGCGGCAATGGGATCGCTTGAGTTTGCTAAAAAACTGCTGCAGGACGCGAAGGTGTGTGTTTCACCGGGCATTGGCTTTGGTGATTACGGTGACACCCACGTGCGCTTTGCTTTAATCGAAAATAGCGACCGTATTCGTCAGGCGGTGAGGGGCATCAAGAGTATGTTCCGGGCCGATGGCCTGCTCTCAACAAAGAGCGTCTCCGAACACCCCGCATCATCATGACATAAAAAGACAGGAGCCTATGGCTCCTGTCTTTTTGACTGCATGTTCTTCACTAGATCATCAGGGCAAAGGTTCCGGCCCAGACTAAAACGATCACCGAAATGCCCATAAAGAAATATTTCACGTTTCATCGCTCCGCGTATCTTGTGGTACGCATTTAAAAACAGAGTCCAACTGAGTATAGAGAACTGAAATCCGGCCAAAACGGAAATGAGAATTTTCCCGCTATGCCGCCGACTCCAGCTCAGAATTCTGTGCTTTCCTGTAGCCAGACGGCGCTAATGTACGCCTAAAAATGAGGGGTGACAAGAGGGATTTTTTTAAATAATTTCCGACACTTACGGGTATCGTGGAACGGCGACAGTTTGATTTCACAAGGCAATAAATTCACTTTGAGCGACGCGACGAAAAACCGTTACACGGGGTTATTACAGGTGATTGAAAAGGTTAGTTTCTTATCGAAACTAACCGTCACGCGGGACTTAAATATAGAGCGAGGCTTCGCCAAGTGGGCGCGTTTTGAAACGGCGATGCATCCAGAGATATTGCTCTGGCGCGCGCATGATTTCAGTTTCGATGACCTTGTTGATAAACGCTGCGGCTTCGCATTCGTTTTCAGGATAGTTAGCCATTTCAGGAGAGATGTGCAGACGATAGCCTGATTTATCCGCTTTTCTCACCATCGTCACGGTCAGCATGGCGGCGCCTGACAACCGCGAAATCACAAAGGTACCGTTGGTTGTCGCCACGTCTTTAACGGCAAAGAAGGGGGCAAAGCTGCTGCCTTTACGTCCATAATCCTGGTCGGGGGCAAACCAGACGGCTTCACCTTTCTTCAGGGCACCGACCATTCCACGCAGATTATTACGGCTGATCATCGCTTTATTGGAACGCATGCGGCCGCGCGTCTGTACCCACTCCATTACTGGACTATTGTGTGGTCTGTAGGTCGCCATCATTGGCTGGCAAAGACCCATCACCCGGCCACCCAACTCCAGCGACATAAAGTGAACGCCCACAACCATCACACCGCGCTTTTGCAACTGCGCGCGTTTAAGGTTGTCCAGCCCTTCGACATCAAACCACTTGCGGACGCGTTCATCCGACCAGAACCAGGCCATACCGGTTTCGAGCAGCGCCATACCGATAGATTTAAAGTTTTCAGAGATCAATTTTTCGCGCTCTTCAGCATTGTACTGAGGAAAGCAAAGCTCGATGTTTTTGCGCGCGATGGCTTCGCGACGTTTCAGGAAATAGCGAGAGGCGCTGCCCAGTTTCGACCCCAGCAAACGCAGCACAGGGTAGGGAAGTTGCACCAGCAGCCAGAGTACGCCAAGACCAAACCATGTAAACCAGTAACGCGGGTGTAAAAACGCACGTTCAAATTTGGATTGAGACAAGATAGTAAAACCTATGTGAAGCCTGTAAAGGTAGCGCAGCGTGTGCGATACGACGTGCCATTAAGACCGTTCTTCAAGGTGATGGTTTCAGGCTTTACCGAACTTTACGGCGTTGCCTGACCACTGCTGATTTGGGTGGGCGGCGTAATGTAGCACCGTTATACGTTATGTGCTATTACTCGTTTTTGATTAAAAAAGCGGCAGTCAAGGAGGTGGTTGATTTTACAGTTTTTATAGGCAGTCAGTCATGAGAACACCTTCCACCTGAGTCGGGCAGGAAGCCTCTTCAAGAGAGGAAGGATTAAAAGCGCTATTTTTTTGTGGCAGATTCCGTATTCAAATTTTTTTTGTACCTCTTCGTTTAACAAATAAGAATTTTCTTTGTGAAAGTTCTTATTTATTATTCATCCAATGAATGAAGTGCCTGAGTCCATAATTTATTCACCTTTCTTTTTATCGAGTCTAAAGTAGTTCTCTCCTGTGTTTTTGATATAGTGCTGTGATGCAAATCAAAACAATATTGTTTTTTTAGCATCTGACTGGCTGCAATCCCTTTTACGATACAAATATTTGTTTTACAGAAAAAGAGTAGCTTCTTTTTCTGGGTTGGTCTGATAAGTTGCAATAATATCTTAGAGGAAAATTCTTAAGAATTTTCTAATTGCGGATAAATGATCTGTGTATTTGATTTGAGGTCGATCATTGTTCTAATATTGCGCATCAAGAACGATACCGTGAAGTTTGCATCGCAAAACAAAGAGGGATGATCAAATGTCTGACAGTTTTCAGAATGAAGTGCCTAAGGCACGTATTAACCTGAAGCTTGACCTGCATACTGGCGGAGCAAGCAAGAAAATGGAATTACCCTTAAAACTGCTTGTTGCCGGTGATTTCAGTAATGGTCAGGATGCTGCGCCAATATCTGAGCGTGAAAAAGTTAATATCACCAAAAATAATTTCGACAGTGTTCTTTCCGAATATTCCCCAAAAGTTAATCTGAGCGTCAAAAACACACTGTCAGATGATGGTGGTGAGGACAATATTGAGCTGACTTTCCAGAGCATGAAAGATTTCACGCCAGAGCAGGTGGCTGCCCAGATACCACAGCTGAAGGCGATGCTGGCGATGCGCAACTTACTCCGCGATCTTAAGGCCAACCTGTTGGATAACCAGACTTTCCGAAAAGAGCTGGAAAAAATCGTTCTTGACCAGTCGCTTAGCGCTGAATTGCGCAATGAATTATCCGCACTGGCACCCACAAAAGCTTAACCATCACGATGTTTTAACGGATTAATCAAGGAATGCTCATGTCTGTACAAAATAATATTGCTGGCGGTGAAAGCATGGTGCTGGAACGTCCTGCTGCGGGTGGGGTTTACGCCTCCCTGTTTGAGAAAATCAACTTAAGTCCCGTCTCTGAATTGAGCGCCCTGGATAATGCCCCAGGGACATAACACGCCGTCGCTGTATGAAATGCTAACCGGGAATTTCACCGGTGGCCTGAACCTCAGCCAGGTCAGCGAGGAAAATCAGGTCATTCTGTCGGTACTGGATAACATGCAGCGCGTTCTCAACTGCCGCGCCGGCACGCTGGCGCATCTGCCCGACTATGGCCTGCCGGATATGACCAAAATCCTCCAGGGTATGCCAGGTACCGCCCATGAACTGATGGGCACCCTGTCGGCTGTCCTGCTCAAATATGAACCCCGCCTGAAAAGGATAGATGTGGTCCTGCTGGAGCAAAACGTACCTGGCGAGCTGCGTTATGCCATTGATGCTGAGCTCAAAGGTATCGGCCTGGTGCGCTACGGCACCGAGTTTATGCCGGAAGGGCGGGTTCTCCTGCGGCATCTTAAGCAACAGCAATATCTCGATACGAAAACTCGTCTGTAAGGCCAGAAAACACCATGTCAGTAAAATCACAGTTCCTCAAAAAACTACAGGCCAGACAGCCAGTTCCGGTTGCGTTTACCAGCAAAACTCAGGCCGATATTGCAGCGTTCCGCCAGCGAATGGCACAGCTTCAGGAGCAAATGGACGCGTGGCTGACAGGTACCGGACTGAATGTGGAGTCGTTCACTGCATCGGTCACGGACCTGCTGGTGGAGGGCGGGGCTTTTGACATTCCCGGTATCGTCCTGCATTACGACGACCGGTCTGTAACGTTTACGCCGGTATTTTTGTACGGTCAGGGCGTGACCGGATGTGTGGAAGCGGCCTTTCACACTAAAGGAAGCATATCGTCACTGGGGCGTTTATTTATGCGGTCAGGTACGGTGAGCGACTGGACCTATACTCCGGCGGGTGCATTATCACGTTCTGGACAGCGTTTTGATGAGAGCACATTTTTTGGTCTGATTCTGGCGCTTCTGCCATAGCTGCGGGTACTGCAGCCCCCTCTGAATATGCAGCACGCGAAGCCGCATAAACGACGACCTTCACTCACTCCTGATACGCCAAATGGACGACTGGTCATGAATGACATCACCCCACGTAAAATCAAAACCGGCGGCGACCCGCGCACGCTACCGGACTATACCGCCCTGCGTGATGAACTGAGTAAGCTCACCCATCCGGCGCGTCCAGACGTTAACTGGCAGCATGTCGAAAAACTTTGTCTTTCACTGTTTGAGCAGAACGGCGTGGAGCTTCAGACGCTGGCCTGGTACACGTTGGCTCGGACGCAGCTGGCCGGATTATTCGGGCTCAATGAAGGCCTGGCGATACTGGAGGCGCTGATTAGTCATCAGTGGGGAGCGATGTGGCCACAGCCGGTTCATGCCCGCATGGAAATCCTCAGCAGCCTGAGTCAGCGTCTGCAGCAACGGATGCGCTCGCTCCCGCTCAATTACAGCGACCTCAGCCAGCTGTACCAGGCTGAGCAACGGCTCACCGCGCTGGGGGAGGTGCTGCAGCGCCTGGAGCTTAAGCATCATAGCCAGCTGGATACGTTGCGTACCCTGATGCACAACAGTGCTGTCCGGCTGGAAAACAGCGAAGGAGCAACCGTCTCTGCCAGTAGTCCTTTTGAAGAAGATAACGCCCGGAACGAAGCAGTAAAATGGGTGTATGTCGCACAGTCGGAGTACCCGGCGAATGTTGACGTTCAGACGGCAATACCCGGTCCGATGAAAAAGTGGAAATCTTTCGTCGCCGGGATGGGGACCATGCTGGTGATAAGCGCACTTGCACTATGGGGTTGGCAGTATCTTCACCGTACTGACCCGCTACAGGCTCAGCTTGCAGCCTCATTGTCACCTTTGCCTGTACCTCTGTCACCAGAACAGCTTAAAACGCTGCGCCAGCAATCTTCGTTACCGAAAACGGCGATCGCGCAAACGCAGCAGCAACTTGCCCTGCTGGATAAATTGCCTCCTGACTGGAGTATGACTTACAGCCGAAAACTCACGGAACAGGCTGAGATGTTGTGGCCGGAGCAGGCTAAGCCTCTGGTTCAGCAGTGGCAGCAGCAACGGAATGCCGCGGCGTTACCAACAGAACAACTGAACGGCTGGCATCAGGGGATGGCAACGCTGGAGAAGTTGAGTCACCGCCTGAACGGTCTGGATGAGCAGAAGGGGAAATACATGACCGTCAGTGAGCTGAAGTCAGTGGTTTTTTCCGCTATGCAGTCATTTAATCAATCGATACCGGCTGAAGAACAGCTCCGACGACTGTCGCAGTATCCTGCTGGAAATGTGCTTCCTGAAGGGGAGAAGACTCAACTTGAGCTGCATTTAAAACAACTGGCAACGCGTTATGCTCAAATAAAACAGGACGCCTCTGCTCAATGAGTTGATGGGGCGAAATTGGCTGAAAAAAAGAGAGAAAGGTCAAAGTGTCCCCTGCAGGAATCGAACCTGCAACTAGCCCTTAGGAGGGGCTCGTTATATCCATTTAACTAAGGGGACGAGGCGGCACGAGTATAGCGTTATTTACACTTTGCGTTAAGCGCATCGCCGCCTGACTGCTCAAAGAGTCACCATTCAGCCCGTTTTTTTTGCCGAATTGCCCTCATTCTCCTGCGCCTTTAGCTCAGCTTTGCGTTTGTTAGACATGTCGTTACGGATTTGAGCATGGCTTAACAGCGCGAAGATAAACGTTCCGCCGCAGATATTCCCGGCCAGAGTCGGAAGGGCGAACGGCCAGAAAAAATCAGTCCAGTGAAGCGTACCATTAAAGACCAGATAAAGTATTTCAACGGTACCGACCACAATATGCGTGGTGTCCGCCAGGGCAATCAGCCAGGTCATCAGTATGATCACCACAATTTTGGCGCTGCCTGCGGAAGGAAACATCCACACCATCGTGGCGATAATCCAGCCGGAGATGATGGCGTTTGCGAACATTTCGGCCGGCGTGTTTTTCATCACGTCCATGCCAATTTTCACAAACGCATCCCGGGTAGGTTCATCAAAGATCGGCATATACTCAAACGCCCAGGCGGCGATACCCGTGCCGATAATGTTACCCAGCAGGACCACGCCCCACAAACGCAACAATAAACCGAAATTGCCGAGGGTAGGATTTTGCATCACTGGCAGAACGGCAGTCACCGTGTTTTCAGTAAACAGCTGCTGGCGGGCCATGATGACAATAATAAAGCCGAAGGTATAGCCGAGGTTCTCCAGTAAAAAACCGCCGGGTACACCCTCAAGTTGAACATGAAATATCCCTTTTGCGAGCAGTGACGCGCCCATTGACAGTCCCGCAGCGATGGCTGACCAGAAGAGGGCCATGGCATCGCGCTCCATCTCCTTTTCGCCATCCTGGCGTATATGTTCGTGAATTGCCATCGCGCGGGAGGGGAGGCGATCTTCATCAACTTCTATCTTCTCGCCGCGCGCTTTCTCCTCGCTCTCAATTTCAATATCCTCTTTGCTCTCTGCAATTTTGTCTTCACCCACTTCTTTCATAACGGCTCCCGGAGGTTGATCTTTCTTTTAAGCGTAGCGGCTTTTATCAGGATGCCTGTGGGGATGCTCTTAAATTGGCGGCAATGACAACAAAGGTGAGACATCTCTTTCAAAGGCATTATAAAATTGCCAGCGAAACGAATTCCAAAAGCCAGGCTATGCTGAGATCAGAGCCACGGTGTTTATTGCCCGTACTTGTGCTCATAGACATCGGTAAACGTGCTGTTACAATCACTTGCACGTTTACAGACGGAGCGCCAGATGCTTCGTTACGGATGGCAATCAACGATAGCCATACTGAACAGGGAGATATTTATGAAACTTCGGCTGTCGGCGCTTGCGCTGGGCATGACGATGCTTGTGGGCTGCGCCAGCTCCGGGGAGCAAACGGGACGCTCCGATCCTCTCGAAGGATTTAACCGCTCCATGTATAGCTTCAACTACAACGTGCTGGATCCGTATGTGGTTCGGCCGGTGGCAGTGGCATGGCGCGATTATGTTCCACAGCCTGCGCGTAATGGGCTAAGCAATTTTACCAGCAACCTCGAAGAGCCCGCGGTTATGGTGAACTACTTCCTGCAGGGTAACCCGTATCAGGGGATGGTGCACTTTACCCGCTTCTTCCTGAACTCCATTCTGGGGATGGGCGGCTTTATTGACGTCGCAGGCATGGCGAACCCGAAACTGCAGCGTGAACAACCGCACCGCTTCGGCAGCACCCTGGGGCATTATGGCGTAGGTTATGGTCCGTATGTCCACCTGCCGTTCTATGGCAGCTTCACCGTGCGTGATGATGGTGGCGATATGGTCGATACGTTGTATCCGGTCCTGTCGTGGCTGACCTGGCCGCTGTCGGTGGGTAAATGGACGGTGGAAGGGATTGAAACCCGCGCGCAACTGCTCGACTCAGACGGTCTGCTGCGCCAGTCTTCCGATCCTTACATTATGGTGCGTGAAGCATACTTCCAGAATCACGATTTTATTGCCAACGGTGGCAAGCTGAAGCCGGAGGAGAATCCAAACGCGAAGGCTATCGAAAACGAACTCAAAGATATCGATTCGGAATAAATAAAAAAGGTGAGCGATGCTCACCTTTTTCGATTTCAGTGCGCTTAGAACGCGTAGTTAAAGTTCGTACCGAACAGCCAGGCTTTACCTTCAGAGGTAAACTCGTACGGACCTTCCTGGAACGTCACTTTCTGACCGTGCATATAAGATACGCCCGCATCGATGGACGCATTCTCGTTGAACGCATATGTCGCACCAGCACTTAACCAGAAGCGGTCCTGATCCGGAATGGAAATGGAACGTTTGTCTGCCGGAACCGGGCTGTCGTCAAATGCGATACCGGAGCGGAAAGTCCAGTTTTTATCGTAGTAGTAGGTGGTACCCAACGCAATACGATAGGCGTCGTGGAAGCTTTCATCCTTATAGAACAGCGTTTGACCATTGTTGCCGGTTGCTTTCAGCTCCTGGAACTGGCTCCAGCTGGTGTAGGCCAGGCTATAGTGAATAGCCCATTGTGGTGCCACGCGGTTGTAACCGGAGACTTCCCACATTTCTGGTAAATGCAGCGACAGTGAACCTGGAACTGTCTGGTTTGAGGTGCCCCATGGAATGGTGGTACCCGCGCCTGGAACCAGGTTGTTGACTGGCGCCAGGATGCCGCTCTTGTAATCGCCGTCGAAGTCAATTTTCACTTCGGAACGATAGGTCAGGCCCCAACGGTTGTTTTTGTCCAGCTCATACAGGATACCGGCGTTCCAGCCATAGCCCCACTCATCACCTTTCAGGCTGGCAATTTTATTGCTGTTTTTCGGCAGGCTGGCAGTCTGCTCGCCGGAGTAACGCTCAATTTTTGCATCAGCGTAGACGGCATCAAAGCCCAGACCAAAGCTCCAGCTGTCGTTCAGACGATAAGCACCGCTCAGGTTCAGGTTCAGCGTCGTAAGATCGGTTTTACCGCCGTATTCACCTGCCGGATAGTTGTTATTGAATTCAGTTGCAAGGCCGTAGTTGGACGTGACGGACGCCCCCCAGCCAAATTGCTCATTAATAGGTGCAACGAAGTGCAGGTTGGGTACCCATGCGGTCGGGGCAATATTGTCCGCTTTCAGGCTCGCACCTGTGTAAGGCGACTTGCCAGAAATGTTGACATCAGGATCGATATATACCGCACCCGCAGAGAAGGTCGGGCGATCGAACATCATGATCAGTGCAGGGTTACGGCTGGCGTTACCTGCATCATCAGCAATTGCACCTTCCCCAGAATACGCGCGGCCAAGGCCAGAGGAAGAAAATTCGTTTAACTGAAAGCCCGCTGACCAGGCGGAAGTGGAGACGATTGCCACTGCGACTGCCAGCGCAGTCTTGTTGAACAGGGTTTTCTGGCTCATGACCATAACCTCATTGAGTTATTTTTATTCAATAATTGTTACATACCGTAACAGGAGCGCGAAGTGTAGGGTCTGAGGTTTGACAGACAAATCAGACCAGTGGCCAGAGTATAGGTCTGACCAGCTGGGATGTTGCAAGTTTGTTTATTAATATTTTCAAACATGTTTCATGAAACGAGATCTGGTTGGCAAAAATGTGACCATCGCGACTCAGTCAAAAGGGTGGTTTTTGTTTTAGATCATTTTTTAGTGTGATATTGGTCACTTATCCGATTTTGCGCCATTAACGGCTGGAGAGAGCCTGCGCCGGGGCGTAAAATAGCAGCATCGTGTTTATCTCGCGCGCTGCGCGAATACAGAGGAAATTGAGCTATGAGTAAATGCAGTGCTGATGAAACCCCGGTTTGCTGCTGTATGGATGTTGGCACCATCATGGACAACTCCGATTGCACAGCGTCTTACAGCCGTGTGTTCACCAACCGCGCTGAAGCGGAAGAAACCCTGTCCGCGCTGAGCAAGCGTGCGCGTGATGTTGAATCCGATCCGTGCGAAATCAAATCTACCTTCACCGAGGTGGACGGCGGCGTGAAGCTGGATATTGACTTCGTGTTTGCCTGCGAAGCAGAAACGCTGATTTTCCAGCTGGGCCTGCGTTAATTCCTGCGGGCTGGTGCCCTCACCCCGACCCTCTCCCACGGGAGAGGGTGCAAACACTAAAAAACGGTAACCTACGGGTTACCGTTTTGCTTTTACCTCGGGGCATTTTCTTTTTCTTCTCTGTGTCTTACCTCGCACTTTTTCGTTTCCCCAATTGGCTGAATGTAAAAAAATGGTTAAGACTATTATCAGGTCAGACCACTTAACGTTTGCGTCAATTTTTTACAGGGGAGTGTTATGAGTCAGGCATTACCGCTTATTACCCGTCAGGGCGATCGCATTGCCATTGTCAGTGGTTTGCGTACGCCGTTTGCGCGTCAGGCAACGGCGTTTCATGGCATACCGGCTGTCGATCTGGGGAAAATGGTGGTGGGGGAGATGCTGGCTCGCAGCGAAATTCCGCCTGAGGTCATTGAACAGCTGGTTTTCGGCCAGGTGGTTCAGATGCCTGAAGCTCCCAATATTGCGCGAGAAATTGTCCTCGGCACCTGGATGAGCGTTCATACGGATGCCTATAGCGTCAGCCGCGCCTGCGCGACCAGTTTTCAGGCGGTGGCTAACGTGGCGGAAAGCCTCATGGCGGGCACCATTCGCGCCGGGATCGCCGGAGGCGCTGATTCCTCTTCGGTACTGCCTATTGGCGTCAGTAAAAAGCTGGCCCGTATTCTGGTGGATGCAAACAAAGCCCGCACGACCGGTCAGAAGCTCAAACTCTTCTCGCGTTTACGTCTGCACGACCTGATGCCTGTACCCCCTGCTGTCGCTGAATATTCTACCGGCCTGCGCATGGGCGATACCGCGGAACAGATGGCGAAAACCTACGGCATTACCCGTGAGCAGCAGGACGCGCTGGCGCATCGTTCACATCAGCTGGCGGCGAAAGCCTGGTCAGAGGGCAAGCTCACCGACGAGGTGATGACCGCCTATACGCCTCCTTATCGGGAACCACTGGTTGAAGACAACAATATCCGCGGTACCTCGACGCTGGCGGATTACGCCAAACTGCGTCCGGCGTTCGACCGTAAACATGGCACCGTGACTGCGGCCAACAGTACACCGTTGACGGATGGGGCAGCCGCCGTGATCCTGATGAGCGAATCCCGCGCGAAAGAGCTGGGCATCACCCCTCTGGGCTATTTGCGCAGCTATGCCTTCACCGCCATTGATGTCTGGCAGGACATGTTGTTAGGTCCGGCCTGGTCCACGCCGCTGGCGCTGGATCGCGCAGGGCTGACGCTGGCTGATTTAACCCTGATTGATATGCACGAAGCCTTCGCCGCACAAACCCTGGCAAACGTACAGCTGCTGGCAAGCGAGCGTTTTGCACGTGATGTGCTGGGGCGCGCCCATGCCACGGGTGAAGTGGATCAAAGCAAATTCAACGTGCTGGGTGGTTCGATTGCCTATGGTCATCCGTTTGCGGCGACAGGGGCGAGGATGATTACTCAGACATTACACGAGCTACGTCGCCGCGGTGGCGGGTTTGGCCTGGTGACCGCCTGTGCGGCGGGGGGCCTGGGTGCTGCAATGGTTCTGGAGGCTGAATAATGGAAATGACATCTGCATTTAACCTGACGGTTCGCCTCGATAACGTCGCCGTGATCGCCATTGATGTGCCTGACGAAAAAATGAATACCCTGAAGGCGGAGTTTGGCATTCAGGTTCGCGCGATGCTCAGGCAGATCCGCGAAAACAAGGCCATTCGCGGTCTGGTGTTTATCTCGGCCAAGCCGGACAACTTTATTGCCGGGGCCGACATTAACATGATCGCCCGGGCGCAAAGTGCGCAGGAAGCGGAAGATCTTGCGCGTCAGGGGCAGCAGGTGATGGCCGAGATCAACGCGCTGCCGATCCCGGTGATTGCCGCGATCCACGGTGCTTGTTTGGGTGGTGGACTGGAGCTGGCGCTGGCCTGCCACAGCCGCATTTGTACTGACGATGCGAAAACCGTTCTGGGCCTGCCGGAAGTGCAATTAGGTCTCCTGCCTGGTTCAGGTGGCACGCAGCGTCTGCCGCGCCTGGTAGGGGTTAGCACCGCGCTGGAAATGATTCTCACCGGCAAGCAGCTGCGCGCCCGTCAGGCGCTGAAAGCCGGTCTGGTTGACGATGTCGTTCCCCACGCGATTTTACTGGAAGCTGCTGTAGAACTGGCGCTGAAAGGTCGCCAGCCAAAACGTCCTCTTCCGGTGCGAGAGCGTGTGCTGGCGGGTCCTCTGGGAAGGACGATCCTGTTCAACATGGTGGGCAAAAAGACCGAACAAAAAACCAAAGGCAACTACCCGGCGGCGAAACGGATCCTGGAGGTGATTGAAACCGGGTTGTCACAGGGAAGCAGTAGCGGCTATGCCGCTGAAGCCAAAGCCTTTGGCGAGCTGGCGATGACGCCGCAGTCACGGGCGCTGCGCAGCATCTTCTTCGCCAGCACAGAGGTGAAAAAAGATCCGGGCAGTGAGGCTGAGCCTGCTCCGCTGCGTGCAATTGGCGTGCTCGGGGGTGGGCTGATGGGCGGCGGCATTTCTTTCGTTACCGCAAGTAAAGGGAAACTGCCGGTACGCATCAAAGACATTAACCCTAAGGGAATCAACCACGCGCTGCAGTACAGCTGGCAGAACCTTGATCAAAAGGTCAAGCGCCGCCATATCAAGGCAAGCGAGCGTGATAAAACCCTGGCGATGATCTCCGGCACGACGGACTACAGCGGTTTTGCGCACCGCGATCTGGTGATTGAAGCCGTATTTGAAGATCTGGCGCTCAAGCAGCAGATGGTGGCGGACGTTGAACAGCATTGTGCGTCGCATACCATTTTTGCCTCGAATACGTCGTCATTACCCATCGGCGATATCGCAGCGAAAGCCGCACGTCCTGAGCAGGTGATAGGTCTGCACTTTTTCAGCCCGGTAGAAAAAATGCCGCTGGTGGAGGTGATCCCTCACGCCACAACCAGCCCGCAAACCATCGCTACCGTGGTGAAGCTGGCGAAAAAACAGGGCAAAACCCCCATCGTGGTTGCGGACAAAGCCGGCTTCTACGTCAACCGTATTCTGGCGCCGTACATCAACGAAGCGATGCGGCTGCTGACGGAAGGGGAGAAGATTGAGCACGTCGATGAGGCACTGGTAAAGTTTGGCTTCCCCGTTGGTCCTATCCAACTTTTGGATGAGGTGGGAATAGACACCGGCACTAAAATTATACCTGTACTGGAAGCCGCTTATGGCGATCGTTTTGCGCCGCCTGCAAATATTGTTTCTGCAATTTTGAAGGACGATCGCAAAGGCAGAAAAAATGAACGCGGTTTCTATCTTTACGGCGCGAAAGGGCGTAAAAGCAAGAAACAGGTCGACCCTTCTGTTTATGGGCTTATCCCGACCTCAGGTCAGGGGAGACTCTCCGCCGTTCAGTGTGCTGAACGTTGTGTGATGATGATGCTCAATGAAGCGGCACGCTGCTTTGGTGAGCAGGTGATCAAGAGCGCACGGGATGGCGACATCGGCGCCGTATTTGGTATTGGTTTCCCGCCGTTCCTTGGCGGCCCGTTCCGTTACATGGATACACTCGGCGCGGGTGAAGTGGTGGCTATTTTGCAACGTCTGGCAACGCAATATGGCCCGCGGTTTACACCGTGTGACGAATTATTGCAGATGGCGGAACGGGGCCAGACATTTTGGCCTGCAAGGGAAACTGTCCTCGTAAGCTGAGGTCAAAGAAGGGTAAATCCCGACGTGAATGAACCTGTTTTGGCGATTTTGTAAACAGAGATTGACTATACTTACGCCATTGAGGTAAAAAACAGCGTTTCATTCACCGAATGGATCAGGCACAATGCCCGGCCATCGGGTTTTCTACCTCAGAGCATTTATCGCGGGTAGTCAACGCCGGTGATTCTGGTTAACAAAAGCGGTGCAATATGCAAGTTTTTATCATGCGTCACGGCGACGCGGCACTCGATGCCGCCAGTGACTCAGTACGCCCTTTAACAGTCTGTGGTTGCGACGAATCTCGTCTGATGGCAACCTGGCTTAAAGGCCAAAAAGTGGATATCGAACGCGTTCTGGTGAGTCCGTTCCTGCGTGCAGAACAGACGCTGGACGTGGTAGGGGAGTGTATGAACCTGCCATCCAGTGTCGATGTTCTTCCTGAACTGACGCCATGCGGTGATGTCGGCCTTGTCAGCGCCTACCTTCAGGCACTGTGCAATGAAGGTGTCGCTTCCGCACTGGTCATTTCCCACCTGCCACTGGTTGGCTATCTGGTTTCTGAGTTGTGCCCGGGCGAAACGCCGCCAATGTTCACCACATCCGCCATTGCCAACGTCACCCTCGACGAAACCGGCAAAGGGGTCTTTAACTGGCAAATGAGTCCGTGCAACCTGAAGATGGCAAAAGCTATCTGACGTGACGTGCGACAGGGCGGGGTGCAAATGTGCTTCCCGCCATGCTGTCAGGGCAACTCAGGCGGTTGCCACTCCTCAACTTCTATCAACACCAGCAATGCGGCATCTCCGCCGTACTCTTTGGGTGCCTGATGAAACGCCATCACATGTGGATGCTGAGCCAGCCACAGCGGCGTTTGCTGCTTAAGTATATGTTTCCCATGGCCGTGCATCACGCAGGCGCAAAACACGTGTTCGCGGCGACAGGCGGCGATCAGTGCCCCCAGCTCCTGTTTCGCCTGCATCTGCGTTAACCCGTGCAGATCGAGAAACAGCTCCGGTGAATAATCTCCGCGACGTAATTTTTTCAGTTCAAAGTGGCTGACGTCCTCGCGCACGTATTTCACCGCGCCCTGCGTATTCAGTAGCGGTTGAAACTCATCTGAAAAATAGTGGCTGTTATCCGCCTGCTCCTGCAGCAGTCGTTTGACCGGAACGTCGCTGATTTTTTTACGCTGCGGGCGATGGACAATGGTGTCCTGCGTGATTTTACGCGTCCCGGTCATCAGCTGGCGGAAGAGAGCCTGATCCTCCTCGCTGAGCGATGTTTTCTTTTTCATTCGTCATTCTCATCTCGTATTTCCGATAGTGTACCCGACTAAACGCATTTTTTAACCTCAAGCGCGACGCGTCATTGCTGATTTATCGCCGTCTTCATGGCAAACTAGCCGCCGAAAATTATGCGAGCATGCCCTGGAGGAAAGAGTGGATAAAATATTTGTCGATGAAGCAGTAAACGAGCTGCATACCATACAGGACATGTTGCGCTGGTCGGTTAGCCGCTTCAGCGCCGCCAACATCTGGTACGGTCATGGTACCGATAACCCGTGGGATGAGGCCGTTCAGCTGGTGCTGCCGTCTCTTTATCTGCCGCTGGATATTCCGGAAGACATGCGCACCGCGCGCCTGACCTCCAGTGAAAAACACCGCATTGTTGAACGGGTGATCCGCCGCGTCAACGAACGCATTCCGGTCGCCTACCTGACCAACAAAGCCTGGTTCTGCGGCCACGAATTCTATGTTGATGAGCGCGTGCTGGTGCCGCGTTCACCGATTGGTGAGCTGATCAACAACCACTTTGAAGGCCTGATCCACCATCAGCCGCAGCACATTCTGGATATGTGCACCGGCAGCGGCTGCATCGCGATTGCCTGCGCCTATGCCTTCCCGGAAGCGGAAGTGGACGCCGTCGATATCTCTACCGACGCGCTGGCCGTCACCGAGCACAACATTGAAGAGCACGGCCTGATCCATCACGTTACGCCAATCCGCTCGGATCTGTTCCGCGACCTGCCGACGCTGCAGTACGACCTGATCGTCACTAACCCGCCGTACGTCGACGCGGAAGACATGTCCGATCTGCCAAATGAATACCGTCATGAGCCGGAGCTGGGTCTGGCGTCAGGCACTGACGGCCTGAAGCTGACTCGTCGCATTCTGGCCTGCGCGCCGGATTACCTGACCGACGACGGTGTTCTGATTTGTGAAGTGGGCAACAGCATGGTACATCTGATAGAGCAGTACCCGGATGTGCCGTTCACCTGGCTTGAGTTCGATAACGGCGGTGACGGCGTCTTTATGCTGACCAAAGCGCAGCTACTCGACGCGCGCGAATACTTCAGTATCTATAAAGATTAATCCAGCGGGCTTCGGCCCGTTTCACAACGCTCAAACACAAACAACAACATCGGAGCCGTGATGGCAGGAAATAGTATTGGACAGATATTCCGCGTGACCACCTTTGGTGAGTCGCACGGGCTGGCTTTAGGTTGTATCGTTGACGGCGTACCGCCCGGCATCGAACTGACTGAAGCTGATTTGCAGCACGACCTTGACCGCCGTCGTCCGGGCACCTCTCGCTACACCACGCAGCGTCGCGAGCCGGATCAGGTCAAAATTCTCTCTGGCGTCTTTGAAGGCCGCACCACCGGGACCAGCATTGGTCTGCTTATCGAAAACACCGACCAGCGTTCTCAGGACTACGGCGCTATTAAAGACGTATTCCGTCCGGGCCACGCTGACTATACCTACGAGCAAAAGTACGGTTTCCGCGACTATCGCGGCGGCGGACGCTCTTCCGCGCGTGAAACCGCGATGCGCGTGGCGGCGGGTGCCATTGCCAAAAAATACCTGCAGCAGAAATTTGGCATCGTCATTCGCGGCTGTCTGACCCAGATGGGTGATATTCCGCTGGCCATTAAAGACTGGGACCAGGTTGAGCAAAACCCGTTCTTCTGCGCCGATGCCGACAAGCTGGATGCGCTGGACGAGCTGATGCGTGGCCTGAAAAAAGAGGGTGACTCCATTGGGGCGAAGGTCACCGTGGTGGCCGACGGCGTGCCGCCAGGCTGGGGCGAGCCGGTGTTTGACCGTCTCGACGCTGACATTGCGCACGCGCTGATGAGCATCAACGCGGTGAAGGGCGTAGAGATTGGCGACGGGTTTGACGTGGTTCAGCTTCGCGGCAGCCAGAACCGCGACGAAATCACGAAAGCGGGCTTCCAGAGCAACCATGCGGGTGGCATCCTCGGCGGGATCAGCAGCGGGCAGCAGATTGTTGCGAATATTGCCCTGAAGCCAACCTCCAGCATTACCGTGCCGGGCCACACGATTAACCGCTCTGGCGAAGAAGTTGAGATGATCACCAAAGGACGTCACGATCCTTGCGTGGGGATCCGTGCGGTGCCGATCGCAGAAGCGATGCTGGCGATCGTGCTGATGGATCACTTCCTGCGCCAGCGCGCGCAGAATGCGGATGTGACGACCACCATTCCACGCTGGTAACCATGAAAAAAACCGCAATTGCTCTGCTGGCGCTGCTCGCCAGTGGAGCCAGTCTGGCCGCCACGCCGTGGCAAAAGATCACCCATCCGGTGGCGGGCAGCGCGCAGTCTATCGGCGCCTTTTCGAACGGCTGCATCGTCGGCGCGCAGGCACTTCCGCTGCAATCGGATACTTATCAGGTGATGCGTACCGACCAGCGCCGTTACTTCGGTCACCCTGACCTGGTGCTGTTTATTCAGCGACTGGGAAACCAGGTACATAACCTGGGGCTGGGGACGATGCTGATTGGCGATATGGGCATGCCTGCGGGCGGGCGCTTTAACGGCGGGCACGCCAGCCACCAGACCGGACTGGATGTCGATATCTTCCTGCAGCTACCGAAAACACGCTGGACGTCCGCGCAACTTCTGAAACCGCAGGCGCTGGATCTGGTGGCGAGTGACGGTAAGCGCGTGGTGCCCTCCCTGTGGACGCGGGATGTGTCCAGCATGATCAAGCTGGCAGCAGAAGATAATGACGTCACGCGGATCTTTGTGAATCCGGCCATCAAACAACAGCTCTGCCTGGATGCCGGAACTGACCGCGACTGGCTGCGCAAAGTGCGCCCGTGGTTCCAGCATCGTGCGCACATGCACGTTCGTTTGCGTTGCCCGGCAAACAGCCTGGAATGTGAAGATCAGCCGTTACCTCCGCCAGGCGATGGCTGCGGTGCGGAGCTGCAGAGCTGGTTTGAACCGGCAAAACCTGGAACCTCTAAGCCTGAGAAGAAGACACCGCCTCCGTTGCCGCCTTCCTGCCAGGCGCTACTGGATGAGCATGTACTTTAATGGATAATTTCGTCGATCTGTTTATGGTGTCCCCGCTGCTGCTGGTGGTGCTGTTTTTTGTTGCCATGTTAGCCGGGTTTATTGATGCGCTTGCTGGCGGCGGCGGGTTGTTAACGGTACCCGCACTGCTGGCGGCGGGCATGAGCCCCGCTCAGGCACTGGCCACCAACAAACTTCAGGCCTGCGGCGGCTCGCTTTCAGCATCACTCTATTTTATCCGCCGCAAGGTGGTGAGCCTCGCCGATCAGAAGCTCAATATTCTGATGACCTTTATCGGCTCGACGTCGGGCGCGCTGCTGGTGCAGCACGTACAGTCCGATATTTTGCGCCAGATCCTGCCGATTCTGGTTATCTGCATCGGTCTCTACTTCCTGCTGATGCCAAAGCTCGGTGAAGAAGACCGTCAGCGTCGCTTGCATGGCTTGCCGTTTGCCCTGATAGCCGGGGGCTGCGTCGGTTTTTACGACGGCTTCTTTGGTCCGGGCGCAGGCTCGTTTTACGCGCTGGCGTTTGTGACGCTGGCCGGGTTTAACCTCGCTAAATCTACCGCCCATGCCAAAGTGCTTAATGCGACCTCTAACCTTGGTGGCCTGTTGCTGTTTATCATTGGCGGCAAGGTCATCTGGGCAACCGGTTTTGTCATGATGGCAGGGCAGTTCCTGGGCGCGCGCGTGGGCTCGCGCCTGGTATTAAGCAAAGGACAGAAGCTGATTCGCCCGATGATCGTCATCGTTTCGGCGGTCATGAGCGCAAAGCTTCTTTATGACAGCCATGGACAGGAGATCCTCCACTGGTTGGGGATGAACTAATGAACAGTACGCATAACTACGAACAGCTGATTGAGATTTTTAACGGCTGCTTTGCTGATGATTTTAATACCCGTCTGATTAAAGGCGACGACGAACCGATCTATCTTCCTGCTGATGCCGAAGTGCCGTACAACCGGATCGTCTTTGCGCACGGCTTTTACGCCAGTGCGCTGCATGAAATTTCGCACTGGTGCATTGCGGGGAAAGCGCGTCGCGAGCTGGTGGACTTCGGCTACTGGTACTGTCCGGACGGACGCGACGCCGCAACCCAGGGCCAGTTTGAAGATGTGGAAGTGAAACCGCAGGCGCTGGAATGGCTATTCTGTGTCGCGGCGGGTTTCCCGTTCAACGTCAGCTGTGACAACCTCGAAGGCGACTTCGAGCCAGACCGTATCGTCTTCCAGCGCCGCGTGCATGCACAGGTGATGGAATATCTTGAGAAAGGCATCCCGGAACGTCCGGCCCGCCTGATCGAGGCGTTACAGAATTATTACCACACGCCGGTGATCACGGCGGAATGCTTCCCCTGGCCGGAAGATCTTTAACTGAGGAAAAAAGATGATCGCAGAATTTGAATCACGCATTCTGGCGTTAATTGATGACATGGTGGAACACGCCAGTGATGATGAGCTGTTCGCCAGCGGTTATCTGCGTGGTCACCTGACGCTGGCTGTTGCCGAGCTGGAGGCAGGAGACGATCATTCTGCCGAAGCAGTGCATGATGAAGTCACCCGCAGCCTGGAAAAGGCGATTCAGGCGGGTGAACTGTCCCCGCGCGACCAGTCTCTGGTGCTGGGCATGTGGGACACTTTGTTCCAGCAGGCTAAACGCTAAGTCATCGTATTTCGCCCGGTGGCGCTGCGCTTACCGGGCCTACGAATATCCCCTCTCCCTGTGGGAGAGGGGATCAGTCCGCACCCTACTTAACCCTCTTCCCCTTCAGCAGTTTCCGCACCCACAATCGATTCGGGTTCAGCCCCGCAAGCGTTGTTCTGTCAAGCGGTAGCGGCTCGTTGCTCATTTGTGCGGCTAAGGCTTCAGCCAGTAGCGGTGCAGAACACAATCCACGCGAACCCAGCCCACCCAGCATAAACAGTTCGGGATAAACCGGTGCAGCTACCGCCGTTTCCTGGTGGTTTGCAAGGTCGTGATAGGCTTCAAGCGTTGCCTCATAGTTCGGCACATTCCCCATCATCGGCAGATGATCGCGTGTTGCGCAGCGCACGCCACAGCGGGCCGCGCCTTCGCTGACGTCAACCTCTTTCGCCCACGCTGCATCCGGGAAGCAGTCAATCAGGCGCTGGCGGTTTTGCTGTTGATCCGCCTCGCTGTAGCGCATATCCGCTTCGCCACGATGATAGCTCGCCCCGATGCAGTGATGACCATTAGACGGATTTTGTGGCGTCAGATAGCCGTCATAGCACAGCACCTGACGCAGTTTGCCCAGTTCGGACGTAGTAGGGATATGACTCACCTGGCCGCCGACCGGATAAACCGGCACGGATTCTGTCTGGATAAACTGGTTGATGCTATGTCCGTTCGCCAGCACAACGCTGGCATGGCTTGCCTCTTTGCCATCAGCAAAACGCAAATTCCAGCGTTCTGTTCGGGACAGCGATTCAACCTTGTGGGCATAGTAGACCGTCAGCCCGCGTGACTGCGCAAGGTCAATCGCCGCAGCGGTCAGTTCAGCCGGGCACAGCCAGCCGCCGAGCGGATACTGAATGCCCTCGCAGCCGGTTTCAACGCCGGTGGTGTCGGCGGCCTCTTGCGCGCTTACCGCCCGCGCAATGTCTTCCGGCAGTCCCAGGGACAGCATCTGCGCGATTTTTTGCTGACTTCTCTCATCCCAGCCGAGCTGCGTCACGCCGCACCATTCATGATCGAACGTCACCGGCAGGGCATCATACAGGCGACGGGCAAAGGTAAAGGCCGCCGGGAAAAACTGGAACAGTGCCGGATCGTGCGCGCTTAAAAGGGGATAGAGCGCCCCCTGGCGGTTGCCGGAGGCCCCACCTGCTGGCGCATCGTCAGCACAATAAAGCGTCACCTGCCAGCCACGTTGGATAAGCGCAAGAGACAGCAGGGCGCTGGCGATCCCTCCGCCTGCTATCGCCACTTCCCGTGACGCGCTGGCGCTGCGCGCAAACCAGGGTGCACTGGCGGGGATGTCCAGCGTCTGCTCCATCCTGCCGACCAGCATGTCGCGCTTGCGGCCAAAACCTTTGGTTTTCTGCATGGTAAAGCCCGCTTCCTGCAAGCCGCGGCGAACAAAGCCTGCTGAGGTGAAGGTGGCGAGCGTTGCGCCCGGACGCGCCAGTCGCGCCATTGCGTTAAACAGATGCTGGCTCCACATATCCGGGTTTTTGGCAGGCGCAAAACCGTCCAGGAACCACGCGTCCACCGTCTGATTCATCGCATCATCAAGCTTATCGGTAAGGTCGTTGATGTCGCCCAGCCACAAATCCAGCGTCACGCGTCCGCCGTCCAGAATCAGACGGTGGCACCCCCCAATGTGAGGCGGCCACTGCGCCTGAAGCTGTTCAGCCCAGGTGGCAAGCTCCGGCCAGCGTTGATGGGCCAGGCGTAGATCGTGCGCGGTGAGCGGGAATTTTTCGAAACTGATGAAATGTAATCTTTGTAGCGTAGCCTCAGGGTGGGCAGCGTGAAACTGGTCAAACGCCTGCCAGAGGGTCAGAAAATTGAGCCCGGTGCCGAATCCGCTTTCCGCGACCACAAACAGGCTCCGCGGATGCTCCGGGAAGCGGGTGCTGAGCTGGTTTCCGTCGAGGAAAACATAGCGAGTTTCTTCGAGTCCGTTATCATTAGAAAAATAGACGTCATCAAAATCTCGGGAAACAGGTGTACCCTCAGCGTTGAATTCGAGGTTGGCGGGTTGTATAGCGTTTTGTTTCACGTAAGTTACTCGTCTGACAGGCAGTGGCACGATCTTAACGATGTGAGTCCATCGGTGCAAATTTCCGCAGAAAATGTCTGATCGGACTTGTTCGGCGTACAAGTGTACGCTATTGTGCGACTCGAAACTTACTATAGTGCGACTTACAGAGGTATTGAATGAAACGTGCAGTGATTACTGGCCTGGGCATTGTTTCCAGCATCGGTAATAACCAGCAGGAAGTCCTGGCATCTCTGCGTGAAGGACGCTCCGGGATCACTTTCTCTGAAGAGTTTAAAGATTCAGGTATGCGTAGCCACGTATGGGGTAACGTCAAACTGGACACCACCGGTTTGATTGACCGCAAAGTGGTTCGTTTCATGAACGATGCCTCTATTTATGCTTATCTCTCCATGCAGGAAGCGATTGCAGATGCAGGTCTGAGCGCGGAAGTTTACCAGAACAATCCCCGCGTAGGTCTTATCGCTGGTTCCGGCGGCTCATCTAAAGCGCAGGTATTCGGTGCTGACGCAATGCGTAGCCCGCGTGGTCTGAAAGCGGTAGGTCCGTACGTGGTCACCAAAGCCATGGGCTCTGCGGTTTCCGCATGCCTGGCCACTCCGTTCAAAATCCACGGTGTGAACTACTCCATCAGTTCCGCGTGTGCGACGTCCGCACACTGCATCGGTAACGCGGTTGAGCAGATCCAGCTGGGTAAACAGGACATCGTCTTTGCTGGCGGCGGCGAAGAGCTGGGCTGGGAAATGGCCTGTGAGTTCGACGCGATGGGCGCTCTGTCCACCAAGTACAACGAAACCCCGGAAAAAGCGTCCCGTACTTACGACGCGCACCGTGATGGCTTCATCATCGCAGGCGGCGGCGGTATGGTTGTGGTTGAAGAGCTGGAGCACGCGCTGGCACGTGGTGCGCATATCTACGCTGAGATCGTGGGCTACGGCGCAACGTCTGATGGCGCCGACATGGTTGCGCCATCCGGTGAAGGTGCGGTGCGCTGCATGAAGATGGCGATGCACGGCGTTGATACGCCAATCGACTACCTGAACTCTCACGGTACCTCTACTCCGGTAGGCGACGTGAAAGAGCTGGGTGCAATCCGCGAAGTCTTCGGCGACAACAGCCCGGCAATTTCTGCCACCAAAGCAATGACCGGTCACTCTCTGGGTGCTGCGGGCGTGCAGGAAGCGATCTACTCTCTGCTGATGCTGGAAAACGGCTTTATCGCCCCAAGCATCAACATTGATGAGATGGACGAGCAGGCTGCTGGCCTGAACATCGTGACGAAACCAACGGAAGCGACACTGACCACCGTCATGTCTAACAGCTTCGGTTTCGGCGGCACGAACGCGACGCTGGTAATGCGTAAGTACAAAGCATAAGCGTTTGAATGTATAGTAGAAGGGAACCGGAAGGTTCCCTTTTTTTATGCCTCAACACGGAGTTATGCATGAAGGCTGTTATCCCAGAGAAGAGCGCCCCTTCCGGTAACCTTTCCCTTTTCCGAATCGCCTTTGCGGTATTTCTGACCTACATGACCGTTGGCCTGCCGCTGCCGGTGATCCCACTGTTCGTTCATCAGGAACTCGGCTATGGCAACACCATGGTCGGCATTGCCGTGGGCATTCAGTTTTTAGCCACGGTGCTAACCCGCGGGTACGCCGGACGGCTGGCAGATCAGCATGGTGCAAAACGCTCGGCGTTACAGGGGATGTTTGCCTGTGGTCTGGCGGGCGGGGCATGGCTGTTAGCCGCGCTTTTGCCGGTAGACGCAGGGTATAAATTTGCGCTGCTGGTGCTGGGACGTTTAATCCTTGGCTTTGGTGAAAGCCAGCTGCTGACCGGTACCCTGACCTGGGGAATGGGCCTGGTGGGGCCTGCTCGTTCGGGCAAAGTGATGTCCTGGAACGGCATGGCTATTTATGGCGCGCTGGCCGCTGGTGCACCGCTGGGACTGCTGATCAATAGCCAGTTTGGCTTTGCGGCGCTGGCAGCCACCACCATGGTGTTGCCGCTGCTGGCGTGGGCGTTTAACGGCTCGGTACGTAAGGTACCCGCTCACAAAGGGGAGCGTCCTTCCCTGTGGAGCGTGATCGGCCAAATCTGGCAGCCGGGTCTGGGCCTGGCGCTGCAGGGCGTAGGTTTTGCGGTGATTGGCACGTTCGTCTCGCTCTACTTTATGAGCCGCGGCTGGGCGATGGCCGGATTTACGCTCACCGCGTTTGGCGGGGCGTTTGTGCTGATGCGCGTGTTCTTCGGCTGGATGCCGGATCGCTTTGGTGGCGTGAAGGTGGCGGTGGCATCGCTGATGATAGAGACCGTTGGCCTGCTGCTGCTGTGGCACGCACCGGTCGCCTCTGTCGCGCTGATTGGCGCAGCACTCACCGGCTGCGGTTGCTCGTTGATTTTCCCGGCGCTTGGCGTGGAAGTCGTGAAGCGTGTGGCCCCGCAGGTGCGTGGTACAGCACTCGGCGGCTATGCGGCGTTTCAGGATATCTCATACGGAGTAACCGGACCGCTGGCCGGACTGCTGGCCACCTCGTTTGGCTATCCGTCCGTCTTCCTGGCCGGTGCTGTTTCTGCAGTGATGGGTATTGTGGTGACGCTGGTGGCGTTTCGCCGGTCGTAGTTTTTGCCCGGTGGCGCTTCGCTTACCGGGCCTACAACCGCACTGGCCTTAGGCCGGGTAAGGCGAAGCCGCCACCCGGCAGTGTTAAGCAACCAGCCAGAAAATCGCCAGTGCAATCAGTAACGCAATAAACAACAATCCCGGACGGGCAGAAAGCGTTCTGAACGTCTCCACAACGGGCGCAAAAAGCGGGCTGTAGATCGGCTGAATGTTTCTTGCCTCCGGTACGCCGCCTTCCCGCTCGGCGCGGCGCACGAAGATCTGATTGAGCACATCCTGCACCTGCGCGGTGGTCAGTACCGTTTGCGGTGTCGCCTGCCAGTTCTGCTGGGCGTAATCCCGAATCGCCTCGAACTCGTGCGGTTCCAGCGGCTGTTTAAGCGCAGCCTGAACGGTATGCAGGGTAGGGGCGCTCTGGGTGCTGAGCGTCTGGCGCGCCTGTAGCCAGGTCACCAGATGGGGAAACTGTTTGGCCGGGATCAACTCGCCCGCCTTTACGCCGGACAGTTCGAGCATGGATTGCCAGATAAGCTTTGTTGACTCGCCGGTGGCGGCGGCCAGTTTGGTCACCATTTGATTCAGCGTGTTGTGCTCAGCAGGCAGCAGCGAACGCTCGGTCGCTGGCCGCAGCTGCGGCTGTGGGATAGACAGCTGATTGTTCTGCAACAGCGTCAGCACGGTTTTAAGCTGGTCTGGCGTCAGCTGGCTCAGGGCAGTCTGGCCATACTGCTGGCGAATAAAGTCGCTGACCGCCTGACGGTTATTTCCCTGGCCGAGCAGCTCGGTCAGTTGCGTGACAATCTGCCGCGTGGTGTGGTTCTGCTGTGCGGTCGTAATACGCTGGTTGAGATTTTGCTCGGCAGCAGGGAAATGTCGCGACTGCAGCGGTGCGTCGTTCCTTACGCCTAAATCATGCTTTACCCCGGCCCAGACTTCCGCGTTTTGCTGCGAAGTCAGCGCAATCAGGCGCGTGATCAGTCGCTCCAGCACGGTGCGCTGTTGCGTGGATAGCGGTTGTTCACCGGCAACGTTTGGCGTGACAGGGCCTTCACCCGGAGGGCGTGGCGGCGTACCTGAAATGGGCTGCATCGTCAAAAATCCTTAAAGTCAAAACTCAGCGTAAACCTGGCAGACGTATATGCCTGGCGGCCAGATTATGGCACACTTGGCAGGTTTACTTCCTCTCAAACAGGTACTCAGACGTGAAAATCCTCGTTGATGAAAATATGCCTTATGCCCGTGAGCTGTTTAGCCGCCTGGGTAATGTTAAGGCTGTCCCTGGTCGCCCGATCCCGGTCAACGAACTGGATGACGCAGACGCGCTGATGGTGCGCTCGGTGACCAAAGTAAATGCGTCGTTGCTCGCCGGAAAAGCGATTAAGTTTGTCGGAACCGCAACGGCAGGGACCGATCATGTGGATGACCAATGGCTGAAGCAGGCGGGGATCGGCTTTTCCGCCGCGCCCGGCTGTAATGCTATTGCCGTCGTGGAATATGTCTTCTCCTCTTTGCTGATGCTGGCCGAGCGCGACGGTTTTGTGCTGAAAGACCGCACCGTGGGGATCGTCGGGGTGGGTAATGTGGGTGGACGCCTGCAAAAGCGCCTGGAGGCGTTAGGTATTCGCACGCTGCTGTGCGACCCGCCGCGTAAAGACAACGGTGAGGAAAGGGATTTCCGCTCGCTGGATGAGCTGGTTGAACAGTGCGATGTCCTGACGTTCCACACGCCGCTGTTTAAAGAGGGTCCCTATACGTCCCTGCATCTTGCCGATGAAGCACTGATCCGTCGTCTGAAGGCTGGCACTATTCTGATAAATGCCTGCCGTGGCCCGGTGGTGGACAACGCCGCGCTGCTGAAATGTCTGAATGAAGGACAAGACCTCCGCGTTGTGCTGGACGTCTGGGAGCCGGAGCCGGATCTTAACGTTGAACTGCTTAACAAGGTGGACGTAGCCACTGCGCATATCGCGGGCTATACGCTTGAAGGCAAAGCCCGCGGCACAACGCAGGTGTTTGAAGCCTACAGCGCGTTTATTGGCCATCCGCAGCAGGTGGCGCTGGATACCTTACTTCCCGCACCTGAATTTGGCCGCATTACCCTGCATGGCCCGCTCGATCAGGCAACGCTGAAAAGGCTGGTGCATTTGGTGTATGATGTGCGCCGCGATGATGCGCTGCTGCGTAAAGTGGCGGGGATCCCGGGTGAATTTGACAAGCTGCGTAAGAACTATGTTGAGCGCCGCGAGTGGTCGTCCCTGTATGTGATGTGCGACGACGCAACGGCCGCGACGCTGCTGAAAAAACTGGGTTTTAACGCCGTTCATCACCCGGCGCATTAATGTCTTCTTAATGCTCCCTGTCGGATACTCCGGCAGGGACGCTTTTTTATTTCTGGAGTAAACCACCATGTCTGAAGGCTGGAACATTGCCATTTTAGGTGCCACCGGTGCCGTGGGCGAAGCCCTGCTCGAAACCCTTGCTGAGCGTCAGTTCCCGGTGGGCGATATCTATGCGCTGGCGCGTACCGATAGCGCGGGTGAGCATCTGCGCTTTAACGGTAAATCCGTCATGGTCCAGGATGCGGCTGCGTTTGACTGGACCCAGGCGCAGCTGGCATTTTTCGCCGCAGGTGCTGAAGCCACGGCGTCTTACATCGAAGAGGCGACCAATTCAGGTTGCCTGGTGATCGACCTGAGCGGTCTGTTCGCCATGGAGCCGGACGTGCCGCTGGTGGTGCCGGACGTCAACCCGTATGTCCTGGCTGACTACCGTAACCGTAATATTATCGCGGTACCGAACAGTCTGACCAGCCAGCTGCTGACCGCGCTGAAACCGCTGATTGACGACGGTGGCCTGTCGCGTATCACCGTCACCAGCCTGCTGTCTGCCTCCGCAAATGGCAAAAAGGCCGTCGATGCGCTGGCCGGGCAGAGCGCGAAGCTGCTGAACGGTATCCCGATTGATGAGGATGATTTCTTCGGTCGCCAACTGGCGTTCAACATGCTGCCACTGCTGCCGGATCGTGAAGGTTCCGTGCGCGAAGAGCGCCGTATCGTCGACGAAGCGCGCAAAATTCTGCAGGATGAGGGGCTGATGATCTCCGCAAACGTCGTGCAGTCGCCGGTATTCTACGGTCACGCGCAGATGGTAGGTTTTGAAGCCCTGCGCCCGCTGGCGGCGGAAGAAGCGCGCGATGCGTTTGGCCGCGGTGAAGATATCGTACTTTCCGAAGAGAGCGAGTTTCCGACGCAGGTCGGTGACGCCACCGGTAGCGCCCATCTTTCAGTCGGTTGCGTGCGGAACGATTACGGTATGCCGGAGCAGGTTCAATTCTGGTCCGTTGCGGACAACGTTCGTTTTGGCGGCGCGCTGATGGCGGTCAAAATTGCTGAGAAACTGGTGCAGGAGTACCTGTACTGATGTCAGAAGTGGAACAAAAGCCGGTTCATAAAATTGCCCTCGGTATCGAGTACGATGGCAGTAAATATTATGGCTGGCAGCGTCAGAATGAGGTGCGTAGCGTCCAGGAAAAGCTGGAGAAAGCGCTCTCTCAGGTGGCAAACGAGCCGATTAACGTTCTGTGCGCAGGCCGTACGGATGCGGGTGTTCACGGTACCGGGCAGGTGGTCCACTTTGAAACCACTGCCGTGCGCAAAGATGCCGCCTGGACGCTGGGTGTAAATGCGAATTTACCTGGTGACATTGCGGTGCGTTGGGTGAAAGCTGTGCCGGATGATTTTCACGCGCGCTTCAGCGCGACGGCGCGTCGCTACCGCTATGTCATCTACAACCAGCGTCTGCGTCCGGCGGTGCTAAGCCAGGGCGTAACGCATTTTTATGAACCGCTCGATGCTGAACGCATGCATCGTGCGGCGCAGTGTCTGATTGGTGAAAATGACTTTACGTCGTTTCGTGCGGTGCAATGTCAGTCCCGTACGCCGTGGCGTAACGTTATGCACATAAACGTCAGCCGTTTTGGCGCGTATGTGGTGGTGGATATCAAAGCCAATGCCTTTGTACATCATATGGTGCGGAATATTGTAGGCAGCCTGATGGAAGTGGGTGCCGGACACCAGCCGGAGAGCTGGATTGCAGACCTGCTGGCAGCGAAGGACAGAACGCTTGCGGCAGCCACGGCGAAAGCAGAAGGACTGTATCTGG
The DNA here is from genome assembly GCF_056673325.1 of Enterobacter cloacae complex sp. HYC080_NIDB. Taxonomy (NCBI): domain Bacteria; kingdom Pseudomonadati; phylum Pseudomonadota; class Gammaproteobacteria; order Enterobacterales; family Enterobacteriaceae; genus Enterobacter; species Enterobacter cloacae complex sp. HYC080_NIDB. The sequence continues at coordinate 1,366,065 of NZ_CP114212.1, forward strand.
TTGCGGTAGACTATCCGGATCGGTTTGACCTGCCAAAACCGCCAATGGGCCCGCTGTTTTTAGCGGACTAAACAAAGGTGCAATTAAGGCTTAGACAATATGGACGTAATACGTTTTCTGATTGATTTCATTCTGCATATTGATGTTCACCTGGCGGAACTGGTCGCGCAGTATGGCGTCTGGGTTTATGCCATCCTGTTCCTCATTCTGTTCTGTGAAACCGGTCTGGTCGTTACCCCCTTCCTGCCGGGGGACTCCCTGCTGTTTGTTGCGGGTGCGTTATCGGCCCTACCGACCAATGATTTGAACGTGCATCTGATGGTGGTGTTGATGGTGATTGCCGCAATTATCGGGGATGCCGTCAACTATACCATTGGCCGGGTGTTCGGTGAGCGCTTGTTCAGCAATCCTGATTCTAAAATTTTCCGTCGCAGCTATTTAGATAAAACCCATGCGTTTTATGAACGTCATGGCGGAAAAACCATTATCCTTGCGCGTTTTGTGCCTATTGTGCGCACATTTGCACCGTTTGTGGCGGGAATGGGGCATATGTCCTATCGTCATTTTGCGATGTATAACGTCGTGGGCGCGCTGCTGTGGGTGCTGTTGTTTACCTATGCAGGCTACCTGTTTGGCGACTTGCCGGTGGTTCAGGAAAACCTTAAGTTACTGATTGTAGCGATTATTGTGCTTTCCGTACTGCCTGGCGTTATTGAGATTATTCGTCACAAACGCGCGGCGGCAAAGCAAGCGAAGTAAATGCACGCTGGCGGTTCGACCACTTTTTTATCCAAAGTTTCGGGCTGTTATGTTTTAATGTGCAACATTCATGGTCTGTTGGAGGCAAAAATGGCATTATTCGCCTCTTATAGCAAAACTGGCATACGACCAGGTTCAGGCAGAAAGGTTATCAATGAGCTGGATTGAACGAATTAAAAGCAACATTACCCCAACGCGCAAAGCGAGCATTCCTGAAGGGGTATGGACGAAGTGTGATAGCTGCGGCCAGGTTCTGTACCGTGCAGAGCTGGAACGCAATCTTGAAGTGTGTCCGAAGTGTGACCACCATATGCGTATGTCGGCGCGTAACCGCCTGCATAGCCTGCTGGACGAAGGTTCACTGGTAGAACTGGGCAGCGAGCTTGAGCCAAAAGATGTGCTGAAGTTCCGCGATTCCAAAAAATACAAAGATCGTCTTGCCTCTGCACAGAAAGAGACTGGCGAGAAAGACGCGCTGATCGTCATGAAAGGCACCCTGCATGAAATGCCGGTTGTCGCCGCGGCGTTTGAGTTCTCCTTTATGGGTGGCTCAATGGGCTCTGTCGTGGGTGCACGTTTTGTGCGTGCCGTTGAGCAAGCGCTGGAAGATAACTGCCCGCTGATCTGCTTCTCTGCCTCTGGCGGAGCACGTATGCAGGAAGCGCTGATGTCTCTGATGCAGATGGCGAAAACCTCTGCGGCGCTCGCGAAAATGCAGGAACGCGGTCTGCCTTACATTTCCGTGCTGACCGACCCAACCATGGGTGGCGTCTCTGCAAGCTTCGCGATGCTGGGCGATCTGAACATTGCTGAGCCAAAAGCACTGATCGGTTTCGCTGGTCCTCGCGTCATTGAGCAAACCGTTCGTGAAAAACTGCCGCCGGGCTTCCAGCGCAGTGAGTTCCTCATTGAGAAAGGCGCCATCGATATGATCGTCCGCCGTCCGGAAATGCGCCTGAAACTGGCAAGCGTTCTGGCGAAGCTGATGAATCTGCCCGCGCCAAACCCGGATGAGCCGCGCGAAGGCGTGGTGGTACCGGATCAGGAACCCGAGGCCTGATAACTGAAAAGGGCAGGGCCAGATGGCGCTGCCCTTTTGCTTTATAACCTGCTAATGACAACCGGGCATCATGGAAAATAAAAGCATTCCTCAAGCCACGTCGCCCCTGGCCGCGTGGCTTTCTTATCTGGAAAACCTGCACAGTAAAACCATTGATATGGGGCTTGAGCGCGTAAGCCAGGTTGCCGCGCGTCTGGGCGTGCTGAAACCTGCGCCTTTCGTTTTCACCGTCGCAGGCACCAACGGTAAAGGTACTACCTGCCGTACGCTGGAATCCGTCCTGATGGCGGCGGGTTACAAGGTAGGCGTTTACAGCTCACCACACCTGGTACGTTACACTGAGCGGGTTCGCGTGCAGAACAGCGAGCTGCCGGAATCGGCGCATACGGCGTCGTTCGCGGAAATCGAAGCCGCGCGAGGCGATATCTCGTTAACCTATTTCGAGTACGGCACGCTTTCGGCATTGTGGCTGTTCAAACAGGCGCAGCTGGATGTGGTGATTCTGGAAGTGGGTCTTGGCGGGCGGCTTGATGCCACCAATATGGTGGATGCGGACGTGGCGGTGGTCACCAGTATCGCGCTGGACCATATCGACTGGCTGGGGCCGGATCGTGAAAGCATTGGTCGCGAGAAGGCCGGAATTTTCCGGGCGAATAAACCCGCCGTGGTCGGTGAGCCGGATATGCCGCACACTATTGCTGACGTGGCCCAGGAGAAGGGCGCTCTGTTGCTGCGCCGTGGCGTTGACTGGCAATATGAGGTTCAGGATAACGGCTGGCGTTTTAGCGATGCGCAGGGAATGCTGGACAACCTGCCGCTGCCGCAGGTGCCACAGCCTAACGCGGCAACCGCGCTGGCGGCATTGCGCGCCAGCGGATTAGCGGTCAGCGATCAGGCTATCCGCGACGGCATTCAGAATGCGCTGCTGCCGGGACGTTTTCAGATAGTGAGTGAGTCACCGCGCCTGATCCTAGACGTGGCGCACAACCCACACGCAGCGGCGTACCTCGCAGGACGTCTCAAATCGTTACCAAAAACCGGGCGCGTGCTGGCGGTTATCGGTATGCTTCATGATAAAGATATCGGTGGCACGCTGGCCTGCATGGAGAGTGTGGTCGATAGCTGGTATTGTGCTCCTCTTGAGGGGCCGCGTGGTGCGACGGCCGAGCAGTTGATGGAACATCTCGGCAAAGGCGCAATCTATAGTAGCGTGGCTCAGGCCTGGCATGCCGCGATGGCGGATGCTAAACCAGAAGATACCGTGCTGGTGTGTGGCTCTTTCCACACGGTGGCACATGTCATGGAAGTGATGGACGCGGGGAGAACCGGTGGCGAGTAAGTTTCAGAACCGTTTAACAGGAACCATTGTGCTGGTCGCGCTCGGGGTGATTATTCTTCCCGGGCTGCTCGACGGGCAGAAAAAGCATTATCAGGACGAGTTTGCAGCCATTCCGCTGGTGCCGAAACCGGGCGACCGTGATGAACCGGATATGCTGCCTGCGGCGACACAGGCGCTGCCTGCCCAGCCGCCGGAAGGGGCGGCTGAAGAAGTTCGCGCGGGCGATGCCGCTGCGCCGTCGCTCGACCCGTCGCGTCTGGCGGCGAATAACAACATCGAGATTGATCCGGTACCGGTAGAGAAGCCTAAGCCTGTTGAAAAACCGAAGCCGGTAGAGAAACCGCAGCCGAAGCCACCGCGTGATAAAGCGGCAGAGCAACTGGCTGCAGCGTCAGAAACCCCTCCGCCAGCGAAGCAAGACGCAGCCCCGACCGGCAAAGCCTATGTTGTGCAACTGGGCGCGTTGAAAAACGCCGATAAAGTTAACGAGGTCGTGGGTAAACTGCGCAGCGCGGGCTATCGTGTTTACACTTCACCTTCCACGCCGGTGCAGGGTAAAATTACCCGTATCCTTGTGGGGCCGGAAGCGTCTAAAGATAAGCTGAAAGGCTCGCTGGGTGAGCTGAAGCAGATCTCCGGTCTGAGCGGTGTGGTGATGAACTATAGCGCGAACTGATAAGATCTCCCCCTCACCCTAACCCTCGCCCCTCAAGGGAGAGGGCCGGGGTGAGGGGGAGAAGACGTCCACAGAGATGTCAAAAGGACCGTGGCGTTGATTATTTTTTCAGCGCCTTTTTTATTTACGCGCGGGAAGGAAATCCCTACGCAAACGTTTTCTTTTTCTGTTAGAATTCGCCCCGAACTGGATGACAGGGCGTTAAATCGTGGGACACATATGGTCTGGATTGATTACGCCATCATTGCGGTGATTGGTTTTTCCTGTCTGGTTAGCCTGATCCGTGGCTTTGTTCGTGAAGCGTTATCGCTGGTGACTTGGGGTTGTGCTTTCTTTGTTGCCAGTCATTACTACACTTACCTGTCTGTCTGGTTCACGGGCTTTGAAGATGAACTGGTCCGAAATGGAATCGCCATCGCGGTGCTGTTTATCGCGACGCTGATTGTTGGTGCTATCGTCAATTACGTGATAGGTCAGCTGGTCGAGAAAACCGGTCTGTCAGGAACGGACAGGGTACTCGGGATCTGTTTCGGGGCGTTGCGAGGTGTGCTGATTGTGGCCGCCATCCTGTTCTTCCTGGATACCTTCACCGGGTTCTCCAAAAGTGAAGACTGGCAGAAATCGCAGCTCATTCCTGAGTTTAGCTTCATCATCAGATGGTTCTTTGACTATCTGCAAAGCTCGTCGAGTTTTTTGCCCAGGGCATAAACCCTGAGATGTGGCTTAACGAGGAAAAGACGAATGTGCGGTATTGTCGGTATCGCCGGTTTCATGCCGGTAAACCAGTCGATTTATGACGCGTTAACGGTGCTTCAGCACCGTGGGCAGGATGCTGCGGGTATCATCACCATTGATGCAAACAACTGCTTCCGTTTACGTAAGGCGAATGGCCTGGTAAACGATGTGTTTGAAGCCCGCCATATGCAGCGTCTGCAAGGTAATATGGGGATCGGTCACGTTCGTTATCCTACTGCTGGCAGTTCCAGCGCCTCTGAGGCACAGCCTTTCTACGTCAACTCACCGTATGGCATCACCCTTGCCCATAACGGCAACCTGACCAACGCCCATGAGCTGCGTAAAAAGCTGTTCGAAGAGAAACGTCGCCACATTAACACCACCTCTGATTCTGAAATCCTGCTCAACGTGTTCGCCAGCGAGCTGGATAACTTCCGTCACTACCCGCTGGAAGCAGACAATATCTTTGCTGCCATTGCTGCGACCAACCGCCAGATCCGCGGTGCATACGCCTGCGTGGCGATGATTATCGGTCACGGTATGGTTGCCTTCCGCGATCCAAACGGCATTCGTCCGCTGGTGCTGGGCAAGCGCGACCTTGGCGATGGCCGTACCGAATATATGGTTGCCTCTGAGAGCGTGGCGCTGGATACCCTGGGCTTCGAATTCCTGCGTGACGTTGCGCCGGGCGAAGCGGTGTATATCACCGAGAAGGGCCAGCTGTTTACCCGTCAGTGTGCCGACAACCCGGTCAGCAACCCGTGCCTGTTTGAATACGTCTATTTCGCCCGCCCGGACTCCTTCATCGACAAGATTTCCGTCTACAGCGCGCGCGTAAATATGGGCACGAAGCTCGGCGAGAAGATTGCTCGCGAATGGGACGATCTCGACATCGACGTGGTTATTCCTATCCCGGAAACCTCCTGCGATATCGCTCTGGAAATTGCCCGTATTTTGGATAAACCTTACCGTCAGGGCTTCGTGAAGAACCGCTACGTTGGCCGCACCTTCATCATGCCGGGCCAGCACCTGCGCCGTAAGTCTGTACGTCGTAAACTGAACGCCAACCGCGCCGAATTCCGTGATAAGAACGTTCTGCTGGTGGATGACTCCATCGTGCGTGGTACCACCTCTGAGCAGATTATCGAGATGGCGCGCGAAGCGGGGGCGAAGAAAGTGTATCTGGCGTCTGCCGCACCGGAAATTCGCTTCCCGAACGTGTACGGCATCGATATGCCAACCGCCAATGAGCTGATTGCCCACGGTCGCGAAGTGGACGAAATTCGTCAGATTATCGGCGCCGATGGCCTGATTTTCCAGGATCTGAACGATCTTATCGACGCGGTGCGCGCCGAGAACCCGGAGATTCAACAGTTCGAATGCTCCGTGTTTAACGGCGTCTATGTGACGAAAGACGTCGACCAGCAGTACCTTGACTATCTTGATTCGCTGCGCAACGACGATGCGAAAGCCGTTCAGCTGCAAAACGATCTCGAAAGTTTAGAGATGCACAACGAAGGTTGATCTCTCTGCAGGTGAGGGCGTTCGCCCTCACTTGCAACTCCCCGCGAAATCCTGCACAGTCTGCCCTGAAATCAGTAAGGGCGAAAATCATGAAACGACTCATTGTTGGGCTCAGCGGTGCCAGTGGCGCCATTTACGGCGTACGTCTGCTGCAGGTTTTGCGCGACGTAGCGGAAGTCGAAACCCATCTGGTGATGAGCCAGGCGGCGCGACAAACCCTCTCCCTTGAAACCGATCTCTCCCTGCGTGATGTTCAGGCACTGGCCGACGTTGTGCACGACGCGCGCGATATCGCCGCCAGCATCTCCTCAGGCTCGTTTAAAACAGCTGGCATGGTGATCCTGCCCTGTTCAATTAAAACGCTCTCCGGCATTGTGAACAGCTATACCGACACGCTGGTGACGCGCGCGGCGGATGTCGTGCTGAAGGAACGTCGCCCGCTGGTGCTTTGCGTGCGGGAAACGCCGCTACATCTGGGGCATTTGCGCCTGATGACCCAGGCCGCCGAGCTGGGCGCCGTGATCATGCCGCCGGTACCGGCGTTTTATCATCGCCCGCAGTCGCTGGATGATGTGATCAACCAGACCGTCAACCGCGTGCTGGATCAGTTTGATATCGACCTGCCGGAAGATCTCTTCACCCGCTGGCAGGGAGCCTGATTCTGTGCACACATGCTGTGCATGAAAAGAGACGTTGCCCTGTTTCAGGGCAATTATGCAACGGCGATCATATCCTCGACATTTAATTCGTTTTTTCCCTTTTTCTCTCTCCGGTTCGTTCGGCAGACCTGCTATCTTTCACCATTAAGGCAATATCGCAACGTTTTATTAACATATTTAACGTCGAAGTTTTGACCAGACGGCAATGTGGCATAAGACCTGCAAGAGAAGCCTGCAACACAACACACAACACAATACATAATAAAATCACGGTACTTGAGGGTAAATGTATGAAGAAGACGGTTCTGGCTCTGTCTTTGCTGGTGGGGTTAAGTGCGGCGGCAGGTAGCTATGCAGCGCTTCCACAGACGGTTCGTATCGGTACAGACGCAACCTACGCGCCATTCTCTTCCAAGGATGCGAAAGGCGATTTCGTGGGGTTTGATATCGATCTGGGAAATGAAATGTGCAAACGCATGCAGGTAAAATGCACATGGGTGGGCAGCGACTTTGACGCATTAATTCCGTCGCTGAAAGCCAAGAAAATCGATGCCATTATCTCTTCTCTCTCTATCACCGAAAAACGTCAGCAGGAGATTGCCTTCTCTGACAAGCTCTACGCCGCTGATTCACGTCTGATTGCCGCTAAAGGCTCCCCGATCCAGCCGACCATCGACTCCCTGAAAGGCAAGCATGTTGGCGTGCTCCAGGGGTCAACGCAGGAAGGTTATGCCAATGCTAACTGGCGCGAGAAGGGGGTCGACGTGGTTGCCTATCAGAATCAGGATCTGATTTACTCTGACCTGTCGGCGGGCCGTCTGGATGCCGCATTCCAGGATGAAGTCGCCGCGAGCGAAGGCTTCCTGAAGCAGCCAGCCGGGAAAGACTATGCTTTTGCAGGCCCGTCCGTGAAAGACAAAAAATACTTTGGTGACGGCACCGGTATTGGCCTGCGTAAGGATGATACCGAGCTGAAAGCCGCCTTTGACAAAGCGTTTACAGAGCTGCGTAAAGACGGTACTTACGACAAACTGGCGAAGAAATACTTCGACTTCAACGTCTACGGTGACTGAGACCTGACGGTGATGCACTGAAAAGAGGCATCAGGCGAAGGGGTGATCCAGTATGGTGCGTTAAATGCACTATATTGGATCGCTTTGTGCATACTTACGCATTTATAATGCAACATATCCCGGCCCGAAGGCATTAATCTTTGCCTGAAGGTGGGGATTAATGGCACATTAGCACCACCCAGTCGTCGTAAAAATCCCGTATGAAGACAGTTTGTTGAGGACAAATATGAAAAAACTCGTGTTGTCACTATCTCTGGTGCTGGCCTTTTCCAGCGCCACCGCGGCATTCGCAGCCATTCCGCAGAAAATCCGTATTGGTACCGATCCAACCTATGCGCCGTTTGAATCGAAGAATTCAAAGGGTGAGCTGGTGGGTTTTGACATCGATCTGGCCAATGAGCTGTGCAAACGCATCAAAGCGCAATGTACCTACGTTGAGAACCCGCTGGACGCGCTGATCCCATCCCTGAAAGCAAAAAAAATCGACGTAATTATGTCCTCGCTCTCCATCACTGAAAAACGTCAGCAGGAGATTGCCTTCACCGACAAACTCTACGCGGCCGATTCACGTCTGGTGGTGGCAAAGTCTTCTGATATTCAGCCAACGCTTGAGTCGCTGAAGGGCAAACGCGTGGGCGTGCTGCAGGGCACCACCCAGGAAACCTACGGTAACGAACACTGGGCGCCGAAGGGGATCGAAATTGTCTCCTATCAGGGCCAGGAAAATATTTACGCAGACCTGACGGCCGGCCGTATTGATGCGGCATTCCAGGATGAAGTCGCGGCAAGCGAAGGCTTCCTGAAAACGCCGGTGGGCAAAGATTACAAGTTCGGCGGTCCGTCCATTAAGGATGTGAAGTTGTTTGGTGTGGGTACCGGTATGGGCCTGCGCAAAGAAGACAACGAACTGCGCGAAGCGCTGAACAAAGCGTTTGCGGAAATGCGCGCTGACGGTACCTATGACAAGCTGGCGAAAAAGTACTTTGATTTCAATGTGTACGGCGGCTAATCGCTCCGTCAAATAACGTGCGGCCCCTCCCGATGCGGGAGGGGAAAAGACACGGTTTCACCACTCACGATACGACAGGGCTCGCGGTATGCTGTACGGATTTTCTGGCGTCATTTTACAGGGCGCGCTTGTCACCCTTGAGCTGGCTATCAGCTCCGTGGTGCTGGCGGTGCTGATAGGTCTGGCGGGCGCAGGGGCGAAGCTTTCGGCTAACAAACCGCTGGCGCTCATTTTTGAAGGCTATACCACGCTCATTCGCGGCGTACCCGATCTGGTGCTGATGCTGCTCATCTTTTATGGTCTGCAGATTGCGTTAAACAGCGTAACGGATGCGATGGGACTGGGACAAATTGATATCGACCCGATGGTGGCCGGTATTATTACCCTCGGTTTTATCTACGGTGCCTACTTCACCGAAACCTTCCGCGGTGCTTATATGGCCGTGCCGAAAGGTCACATTGAGGCGGCAACCGCATTTGGTTTTACCTCTTCACAAACGTTTCGCCGGATCATGTTCCCGGCCATGATGCGCTATGCACTGCCGGGCATTGGTAACAACTGGCAGGTTATCCTCAAAGCGACGGCGCTGGTCTCTTTGCTCGGTCTGGAAGATGTGGTCAAAGCCACTCAGCTGGCGGGTAAAAGCACCTGGGAGCCCTTCTACTTTGCGGTGGTCTGTGGCGTGATCTATCTGGTCTTTACGACCGTCTCCAATGGTGTGCTGCTTCTGCTTGAGCGTCGCTACTCCGTGGGTGTGAAGAGGGCTGACCTGTGATTGAGATTATTCAGGAATACTGGAAATCCCTGCTGTGGACGGATGGCTATCGCTTTACCGGCGTGGCGATCACGCTGTGGCTGCTGATTTCATCCGTGGTGATGGGCGGCATTCTGGCGGTGTTTCTCGCCATTGGCCGCGTGTCGAACAATAAATTTATTCAGTTCCCCATCTGGCTGTTTACCTACGTCTTTCGCGGTACGCCGCTGTACGTGCAGCTGCTGGTCTTCTATTCAGGCATGTACACGCTGGAAATCGTAAAAGGCACGGAAATGCTGAATGCGTTCTTCCGTAGCGGCCTGAACTGTACGGTGCTGGCGTTGACGCTCAACACCTGTGCCTATACCACCGAGATCTTTGCCGGGGCTATTCGTTCCGTGCCTTATGGTGAGATTGAAGCGGCGCGGGCGTATGGCTTTTCGTCGGTAAAACTTTACCGCTGCATTATTCTGCCATCGGCGCTGCGTATTGCGCTGCCTGCGTACAGCAACGAAGTGATTCTGATGCTGCACTCCACTGCGCTTGCCTTTACCGCGACGGTGCCGGATCTGCTCAAAATCGCGCGCGATATTAACTCCGCGACCTATCAGCCGTTTACCGCGTTTGGCATTGCTGCGGTGCTCTATTTAATTATCTCTTATGTCTTGATTAGCCTGTTCCGCAAGGCTGAAAAACGCTGGTTGCAGCATATAAAACCTTCTTCGACGCACTGAGAAAGATGATGGCTGAGAACAAATTAAACGTTATTGATTTGCACAAACGCTACGGCGAACATGAAGTGCTGAAAGGGGTGTCGCTGCAGGCGAATGCAGGCGACGTAATCAGTATCATCGGCTCATCCGGCTCGGGTAAAAGTACCTTCCTGCGCTGCATTAACTTCCTCGAAAAACCGAGTGAAGGCTCGATTGTGGTGAGCGGGCAGAATATTAATCTGATACGCGATAAAGACGGCCAGCTGAAGGTGGCGGATAAGAATCAGCTGCGCCTGCTGCGCACGCGTCTGACCATGGTGTTCCAGCACTTCAACCTCTGGAGCCATATGACGGTGCTGGAGAACGTGATGGAAGCGCCGATTCAGGTGCTGGGCCTGAGCAAACAGGAAGCCCGCGAGCGCGCGGTGAAATACCTGGCGAAAGTGGGTATCGACGAGCGTCAGCAGATGAAATACCCGGTGCACCTCTCCGGCGGTCAGCAGCAACGTGTCTCCATTGCCCGCGCGCTGGCGATGGAACCCGAAGTGCTGCTGTTCGATGAACCGACTTCAGCGCTGGATCCTGAACTCGTTGGCGAAGTGCTGCGCATCATGCAGAAGCTGGCCGAAGAGGGCAAAACGATGGTGGTGGTGACGCACGAGATGGGCTTTGCCCGTAACGTTTCTAACCACGTCATCTTCCTGCATCAGGGCAAAATTGAAGAGCAGGGCCATCCGGACGACGTCTTAGCGAATCCGCAAAGCCCGCGTCTGCAGCAGTTCCTGAAAGGCTCCCTGAAATAGCGGGGGTTTTCCCTTTCCCTTGAGGGAGAGGGCTGGGATGAGGGGGAACATACGGCTGTAGTGGTCATTCCGTTCACTTTATGTACCATGCTACTCTGTAACGACATGACCGGTGAACGTGCCAGGGTGGCTCAGTCGCCACCACCCTGGCGACCCGGGCTCCCGGCGGTAAATCGCCGCTTCGCGGTGCCCTCGGCTTATTCCTTCCGGCTTATCGGGTACGGGCGGAGGCAACGTCCCTGTAAAGCCCGCCCTCTCGGCGCATCCATGCGCCTCGCCCCGGCCTACAGGAAACGCCTCAGCGATTTACAGCCGGACCAGGGCGTCGCTGTAAGTTATTCATTTCTCATAAGAAACGTTCATCGCTTCAGGAAAAAAATTACTGGGGATCCCTCAGCCCTGTGGGAGAGGAGCGGGGATGAGGGCATCAGACCGCAGTACAGCCCAATCGCCCGGTGGCGCTTCGCTTACCGGGCCTACAAAAACCGCAGTGCCGCCCGGCATTCAGACCGCACCACACTCCAGCCGATAGAGCCAGTCGTCATACCGCACCCCATTAATTTCATATGCCTTTTCCAGTACCTGCGTACGCACAAACCCGGCTTTCTCCAGCACGCGCACTGACCCGCCGTTATCCGCCAGCACAAACGCGTTAATGGCCTTCACGCCGGTCTGGTTAAAGGCGTAATCACACACCGCGCGCAGCGCCTCGCTGGCAATACCTTTCCCCTGCGCAGCAGGCACAACCGTATAGCCGATATCTGCCTCTTCATGATTCGCCGGGCTGATTTGCAGGCCAATATCGCCAAGCGGGGTCTCCTCATCCCGAAAACGGATCACGAAAACATGCTCGGCCATCAGGCGCGCGGCAAACACGCGTCGGGTCTCTTTTTCCGGCGCGATGGCGGACATATAGCGCATGATGTCGCGGTTTTCACGCAGCGAGCGGAAGAAGGCCCAGTCGGTGGGTTCGAAAGGGGTGAGATGAAGCCGGGGAGTGGTGATGGTTGCCATTGTTACGCCATTCCGATGAATTTGGCTTATTACCTTAACACCGGAATGAAACTGGCGAACAGAATGGATTCTGATGATGTGGTTTAGCGTTTGGTCCTCATTAACTTTGAACGATCGACATAGTTGCCATATTGATCGTAATAGCGACTGGGCCAGATCGACGCCGCATCTTTTTCTAGAGCCTCCGCGATGATCTTTTCCCCCTTGGGCCACGGCCTGGAGAGCGCGTTTGCAAGTGTAGAAGAACTCAAACCCGCCTGGCGAGAAAGAGCAGCCAGTGAGAGCTTACGCTTGTGGAGCATGGCGATGATATCTGCCGGGTGCATGTCCTGATCTCTATTCATACATTTTCCTTTATATATGATTTTGTTCAAATTGCAGACACAAATACTAAGTAATACTTAGTACAATTTCAATAACGGGATACCAGAATCATGACTCTACTTCCAGATTTTGAAGAGTCATCATGCTTCCCCATCGACTTAAAGCGGCGCGACTGAAGGCCGGACTATCACAGCAAAAACTTGGGATCCTTGCGGGGATTGATGAAGCAACGGCTAGCGCACGAATGAACCAGTATGAGAAGGGGATCCACACGCCTGACTTTGCACTGGCTTGCAAGTTAGCTGAGGTGCTGAGTATACCGGTTTGTTATTTTTATACGATTGAGGATGATTTGGCTGAGTATATTTACACATATTTTAATGAATAAAAATTTAATTAGGAATTGAGTCATGAGAATAGAGCAGAGATTAAAGCAACTTGCAGAAGTTAATCCTAATTACTCATTATTATGGGCACAGTGGGAATTTGACAAAAAATTATTATCTAGGGCTCTTAATACAGTATCAAGAGATTTTCCACATTACAGTTTGCATGATGCGTCACATTCATCCACAATAATTACACAAATAGAGAAAGTTATCTCCCCAAATATTTATAAATTGACCGCGACAGATTGTTGGTTGCTGTTGGAGTCTTGTTATTGGCATGATGCCGGTATGGTGATTACTAATGAAGAAAAAAAAGAGCTCTTAAGAGATCCTTTATTTCATTTTTATCTTGAAGAGTTATCCCATAAAGAAAGTGAACTATCGAAACATGCAAAAGAAATATTACAAAGTAAAAATGAAAATGATATCGTAAAAGCACTTTCTATATCGAATTCTTTGACATTTGTTTTGGCTGATTATTTCAGAAAATTGCACGCGGATAGATCAGGAAACTTTGTCAATGAACCATCAAAGATAAATGTATCTTCACCTAGAACTTCACTTATTCCACAAAGGCTTTTTAATTTTGTGGCTCAAATAGTTCAATGTCATGGAAGAAATCCAGATGCAATTTTGGAGCTTGCAAAGTATAACGATGGAATGGATGCAGAAGATTATGCTCATCCTCGATATATAGCAGCTTTATTAAGAATAGGAGATCTACTCGATATTGATGATGGCAGATTTTGTCCTACTTTACTTGCAAATATTGGGAATGTACCTGTTTCCTCTAAAAACCATCAAGAAAAGCATGCATCAATAAAACATTTATTAATAAATAGCGAAGTAATTGAAATAAAAGCTGAGTGCGAACAATATGGGGCATATCATGCACAACAAGGCTGGTTTAATTATATACAAAATGAATTCGATTATCAGAAAAGGGTTTGGAATGAAATAGTTCCTGATAGTGATTTCAGGGCTTTGCCAACCATCGGTATACTTGAGTGTAGAATAAAAGACTATATAGCTATTGATGGTAAAGTTCCAAAAATAACATTAAACCCTAAACGTGTTTATGAATATATTACTGGGTCTCAGATATATAGCGAAAAATATCCTTTCGTTCGTGAGTTATTACAAAATTCTATTGATGCAACATATTATAAAGTTTGGGATGAGTTGATTTCTAATAGCAGTTTACTTCATGATGATGTAAAAGATCGAGAGATTTTTAAAAAAGAATTAGAAAAATATAAAATAGAATTGTTAATAGAAGAGTATGAAGTTGAGGAAGGTGTAAAATTTAATAGTTTCATTATTAAAGACTTTGCTCTTGGTATGGATATTAATGATATAAGGAAGATTCTAGTCGTAGGATCGGATTCAGTTGAATTAATAAAAAAATTAAATAGAACAATGCCAGATTGGGCAAAACCGTCTGGATACTTCGGTATTGGCCTTCAGACAGTTTTCAAATTATGTGACGAGGTTGTAATTAAAACTAGGAAAAAGGAAAACCCTTGCTATGAAATAAAGGTTATAAATAATGCCGATAATGAATTCTTTGATATCTCAATAAAAGAATTGGATGATAGACGATTTGAAGGAACTGAAATTAAATCAATTTTTAAAAGCAAAGATGGATACTTTATAAATTACAGAGGTCGCCGGATTGACAACCATGACGATCCATTGCTTTTAGAACAAAAAAACGATTTTTATCAAAATGTAATGCAGATGCTAACCTCTGATTTTAAAAAGTCCCATATTTCATTAATAATCAACGGAACTAAATTAGAAAGGCGAGTTGATGTTGAAAATAAAAACGGTGATGTTTTTATGTCAGACTATTCTCTTGGCGCAGACTTTAGCATAAAAATAAACTTGGAAGATTATATTTTCGCTAATTTAATCTTCAAATATAAAAGCGTTGAGTTTGACACAAGCTTTAATGTTAAATGCTTAGTTGGTGAATTGGATATTTTCAAAAATAGTGCTGGGTATTGGTTAACGATAGATCGAAAAAAAGGTCGAACAGACAGGCATAAAGAAATTGAAGATATTATAAATCATATACTTAAAACTCATTCTTCAAACTTAAGAGAAAATACTAAAGATGATAAGTTGTCTGATTTTTATTTATATTCTGTGACTGGGCAGTCTATTAATTATGAATGGAAACAATATGAAATAAATGGGGTGAAATTAGAGCAATATATAAATGGGGAAAACGATCTTTTTGTTTATGCACACAAGTATGGTTTTTTATATAACACAAAATTCAATGACATTGACCTAAATGTTATGCATATACTATCTGGTATTTTCAAAAGAGAACCATTATCTCTAGCTGTTGAGGAATACTATGGCGATTTGCCTTTTGAAGAATCTGAAAGATATGATGAAGATGATGGTGTTGGCTTTATATTCAAATTTAAAAATGATGGATTAAAAACTTTTACATGTCCGTCATCATTATTAAAAAAAGAAATTCAATTGAATATTACTGAATCACCTACGAGAAAATTAATCCCGTGCTATAACGAATATTACAGCGACATATCCGTTTGCGAAAGGGATATACCATTAAATATAAGTGTTGGTTCGTCATTCAATCGTTGGGTTGATAAATTCATATTCACACCAATGGCTTCTTCACCTCCAAATGAGATTGATTTGGAACAGCAGTTATCTATACTTTTAAATTATTATATGTCATTACATATATTAAGTTGTACTGAGGCTAGCTTCAAGGCTAAATACAAAGAGTGTTGGCTTGAGTTGGGGCTTATTAATTAACATTAAAAACGAATTAAGCCTCAGTTAAATTACTCTTACAATTGAGGCTTAAATGATATATTTAATAATTGATTTTTTATACAACATCCCCCAGCGCCTCTTCTAAGTCATACCAGCGGAACGCGAACCCCGCCGCTTCCAGCCGTTTGGGGAGCGCCCGTTGTCCGCCTAATACCAGCACGGACGCTTCACCCATCATCAGGCGAATCACCGTGGCAGGTACGCGCAATATCGCCGGGCGATGCAGGGCGTGCCCCAGAGCGTGAGCAAACTGTTCATTACGCACCGGATATGGCGCGACCATATTAAACGGTCCGCGCAGATCGTTATCCAGCAGCCAGAGAATGCCGTTGACCATATCGTCGATATGGATCCACGCCAGATACTGACGGCCGTTGCCAATCGGTCCACCGAGTCCCAGCTTAAAAGGCGGGAGCATTTTGCCCAAAATACCGCCGTTCGGCGCCAGTACCACACCGGTACGCAGCAGGCAGACGCGGGTACGATCGCTTTGCGCCGCACAGGCGATGCGTTCCCACTGGGCACAGAGTTTATGGGTAAATTCGTTGTGGGGCGGCTCTTCCTCGGTCACCACCACTTCGCCAAGATCGCCGTAATAGCCCGTCGCTGAGCCCGAAATCAGCACCGACGGCGGCGTGTGGCTGTTGCGAATCAGCTCAACCAGCTTCTCGGTGATGTTCCAGCGGCTGCTGCAGAGCCGCTGTTTCTGCTCTTCGGTCCAGCGCTTATCGGCAATGGGTTCACCCGCGAGGTTGATGACGGCATCAAAGCCGTCCAGATTCTGCTGCTCAGCCAGCCCTTTCCAGATGTCGACGCCTGCGCCCAGCACCTTACGCGCTTTTTCTGGGCTGCGCGTCACCACGGTGATGTCATGATGCAGCGCCTGAAGACGCGCAATGAGATGGCGACCAATCAGACCCGTACCGCCGGTCAGCAAAATCTTCATACAACCTCCAGGTTTATCCCTGGCATCGCCAGCTTAACGTCATAGAGACGGAGTCGGCGTAGCGCAGGGCGTGAAGTTTATCGATCTCTACTTCAGCATAAGTGACCCAGTGATGATCGCGTGCGATATCGAGCACATCCTGAGTTAATTTCTCCAGCAGAGAGAAGCGGTTGTTCTCCACGTACTGAATGATGTTTTTGGTTATCGTGCGATAGTTCAGCGCGTCATTGATGTCTTCGCTGGCCCGCGCTTTGTCGGCGGGATAGTGAATAACCACATTAATGACAATATCCTGACGGTTGGCAATCTCTTCCTCTTTGATACCGATGAAGGTACGCAAGCGTAAATTTTTTATACGAATAATAGCGTCTGGCTGTGACATTGCAGGTCTTCTCCGTGTCAGTAATTGCCGCCCATAATACATGAGAGGCTTGCAGGCACACAGCCTCCTATAAGGTTAAATCTGCTGGATTTTTTGCAGTGCACGTTCGGTGGCCGGGCGGGTACGGATACGTTCAAACCAGTTGTTCACCGCCGGGTAGGACGCGAGATCAATCCGGTGTTTTTCATGGGTATTCACCCACGGCCAGCAGGCGATATCGGCAATGCTGTAATGATCTCCCCCAAGCCACGGCGTTTTTTCCAGCCGCTGGTTTAGCACGCCATACAAACGTTGCGTCTCCACCTGATAGCGTTCTATCGCATAAGGGATGGGCTGCGGGGCGTAAGCGGTAAAATGGTGATTCTGTCCCAGCATGGGCCCAAGTCCGCTCGCCTGCCAGAAGAGCCATTGCAAGGTATGGTGACGTTCACGCAGCTCCCCGCTCAGGAGTTTGCCGGTTTTCTCCGCCAGATAGAGCAAAATTTCGCCGGATTCAAACAGGCTCAACGGTCTTCCTCCGTCGGCCGGCTGATTGTCAATAATGGCCGGAATTTTATTGTTCGGCGAGATAGCCAGAAAGAGAGGACTGAACTGTTCACCTTTGCTGATATCCACGCGAATGATTCTGTAATCCAGTTCGGCTTCTTCGAGAAAGAGGGTGATCTTATGGCCGTTTGGGGTAGGGGCGTAATAAAGGTCAATCATTCTCAACTCCTGTCCATGCGAATAGTAGTGCCACGACAACTGAGTATAGGTAATTGTTGTAAATCGTGAGTTTTCATCAAGTGACAGCGGGGCAAAGAGATTATATGTTGAGTAAAAAACCGATCAGCCGATGAGGATGTTATGAACCAGCCCCTAATCACGTTGTGGTCCGATGCGAATTTCTTTTCCCCCTATGTCATGAGCGTGTACGTTGCGCTGGCTGAAAAAGGGCTTACTTTTACGCTGAAGACCGTTGATCTCGACGGCGGGGAACATCTCAAACCGCAGTGGCAGGGTTACGATCTCACCCGACGCGTGCCGGTGCTGGAGGTTGACGGCTTTGCGCTGAGCGAATCATCAGCGATCGATGAATACCTGGAAGATCGTTTTGCGCCGCCCGAGTGGGAACGGATCTATCCTCACGATCTGCAAAAACGCGCCCGTGCGCGGCAGATCCAGGCGTGGCTACGTAGCGACCTGGTGCCGATTCGTGTAGAGCGCTCGACAGATGTCGTGTTTGCCGGGGTGAAAAAGCCAGCTCTGAGCGCGGAAGGTACGCACAGCGCCCAAAAACTGATTGAAACGGCCACGTCGCTTCTCGCGCACGGCAATCCGAACCTGTTTGGTGAATGGTGCATTGCCGATACCGACCTGGCGCTGATGCTGAACCGCCTGATCCTCAACGGCGATGAAGTCCCTCAGCTGCTGGTGGATTATGCAGCGTTCCAGTGGCAGCGCGCCTCTGTGCAGCGCTATGTGGCACTCTCCGCTAAGCGCGCGGGCTGATAAGCCCTGACGCTTCAGGTATGATAAGGGCAGTGAGTTTTCCGAGGGAGAGACGAATGAAATTGATGTTTGCGTCGGATATCCATGGATCGCTGCCCGCGACCGAGCGCGTGCTTTCTCTGTTTGCGCAAAGCGGCGCGCAATGGCTGGTGATTCTGGGGGATGTGTTAAACCATGGCCCGCGCAATGCGCTGCCAGAAGGCTATGCCCCTGCGCAGGTCGCGGAGAAGCTTAATCCGTTTGCCTCGCGCATCATTGCCGTGCGCGGTAACTGCGACAGCGAAGTCGACCAGATGCTACTGCACTTTCCCCTTACCGCTCCGTGGCAACAGGTACTGCTGGAAAACAGCCGCCTGTTCCTGACCCACGGGCACCTTTTCGGCCCGGATAATCTCCCGGCACTCGCGGCTGGCGATGTCCTGGTTTACGGTCATACTCATATTCCGGTGGCTGAAAAACGCGGTGAAATTTATCACGTTAACCCGGGGTCGGTCAGCATACCCAAAGGCGGATATCCTGCGAGCTATGGCATGCTGGATGGAAATACCCTGAGCGTAATCGCACTTAATGATCAGCAAGTTATTGCGCAGGTAGCGATTAATCCGTAAGTTACACCCCAACTGCAAACGCGCCGAAAGAGCGCTTAGACGAGAAGGTTTCCCGATGGTGGAGCAGAATCATTTGGCAAGTACTGAATGGGTTGACATTGTCAGCGAAGAAAATGAAGTGATCGCGCAGGCCAGCCGCGAACAAATGCGTGCAGAGCGTCTGCGTCACCGTGCAACCTACATTGTTGTGCATGACGGCATGGGCAAGATTCTGGTTCAGCGTCGCACGGACACGAAAGATTTTCTCCCAGGTATGCTGGATGCCACAGCGGGTGGTGTCGTGCAGGCCGATGAAGTGCTGCTGGATTCCGCGCGTCGTGAAGCGGAAGAAGAGTTAGGGATTGCCGGTGTGCCATTTGCTGAACACGGGCAGTTCTATTTCGAAGACGAACATTGCCGCGTCTGGGGCGGACTGTTTAGCTGCGTTTCCCACGGGCCTTTCGCCCTGCAGGAAGAAGAAGTGAGCGAAGTCTGCTGGATGACGCCGGAAGAGATTACCGCGCGTTGCGACGAGTTCACGCCGGATTCGTTAAAAGCACTGGCGCTATGGATGACCCGCAACGCCAAAAACGAATCCGCTAAGCCGGAAAATAAAGCGGAAAAAGAGGAAGAGGCTGAATAAGCCTTAACAGCTTTCCCGCAGACACAGGCTGGACGCGATAGGTTTATGGTCGCGCCAGTCTCCATCATTCAGACGTTCCAGTAACGCTTTCCCGGCCTCAATTCCAATCTTTCGATGCGGTACCGCCATGGTCGTCAGCGGCGGCTGACAGACGCGGCTGACGTCGCTATCCCCAAAGCCTACGACGGCAAGATCGTCCGGCACTTTGATTCGCCGACGCTGACACTCATACAGCGCACCGCAGGCCAGTTCGTCTGAAACGCATACCAGCGCATCCAGCTCCGGCCACGCCAGCAGAAACTCAGGCAGCTGCGCCGCACCGGTCGAGAAGCTCGGCGGCATGGCGGCGTTAATTACCCGGTTCGGCGACAGATGATGGCGCAGCATCGCTTTGTACCAGCCCTGCAAATGCTGCTGGAAAATCCACTGTTCCTGGTTGGCGCACAGCAGGCCGATATTCTGGTAGCCGCGCTTAATAACCATTTCTGTTAGCTCATACATGGCCGCCACGTTATCAATCCCGATATTCATATCAATCGGGTCGGCGCGCATAGCACCCATCTCCATCACCGGGATGGAGGCATTTTTCAGCCAGTGGCGAACGGTGTCGGTATGCTCCACGCTGAGCAGGATCGCGGCGGCAATATTTGACGCCAGCAGCGTTTCCAGCAGCTTTTCCTCCTGTTCAAGACGATGCTGAGACTCGGCCAGCATGATCTGGTATCCGGCAGGCTGAAGCACCTGCTGTAGCCCGGCAAACATCTCTGAACACCCAGCTTCGGAAAGATTAGGAACAACCATTGCGATCGTCCATGACGACGCCGATGCCAGTGCGCTGGCGGCGAGATTGGGCATATAACCCAGTTCCTGCACCGCAGCTTCAATTTTTTCACGCAGTTTATCGGAAACCTGTTCCGGCGTGCGGAGCGCACGGGAGACGGTCATCGTGCCAACTCCGGCAAGCTGTGCGACATCCGCGAGCGTGACTTTTCCGGTACTGCGCCGTTTTCGGGTTAAAGACATACACCTTCCTGCTGACCAGACGCGTTCTTATTCCTTCACTCCAGGTGACAGGCAGTATACGCCTTAAATCCCTTTTTTTGCTGTGATTTCACACGATGATGGCATTTTGATAGCGCTATCACACTTCTGCATGTTAATCGTTGGTAGCGCTATCTTTGTGACCGGGATCGCAGTCAAGGATTGATGGGTTGAATAAAGTTTGCTCATCTTTGGCGTGACGACGGAGTGAAAAGTGCTCAAAAAGTGGATATATGATACAACCATCACGCTT
The DNA here is from genome assembly GCF_056673325.1 of Enterobacter cloacae complex sp. HYC080_NIDB. Lineage (NCBI taxonomy): Bacteria > Pseudomonadati > Pseudomonadota > Gammaproteobacteria > Enterobacterales > Enterobacteriaceae > Enterobacter > Enterobacter cloacae complex sp. HYC080_NIDB. Next base: position 1,387,062 of record NZ_CP114212.1, read on the forward strand.
CAGGAGAGCGTTGAAAGCTGGCCTCAGGCGCTGGAGATATGCGCGAAACCGTTACTGGAGCTGCAGGTGATTGAACCGGAATACGTGACGGCAATCATTCAGCAGCACCATGCTTTAGGACCGTATTATGTGCTGGCACCAGGGCTGGCCATGCCGCATGCGCGGCCGGAAGAAGGCGCCAAAGGACTGGGGTTGTCATTACTAAAACTAAAACAGGGTGTCTCTTTTGGTGCCGGGGAGTTTGACCCTGTCGATGTCATTATTATGCTCGCGGCACCGGACAAACATAGCCATATCGAGATGATCTCATCGCTGGCAGAGTTATTTTCCAGCGACGAAGATATGGAAAAATTACATCAGGCGAATACCCTGGAGGACATTAAAACCATTATTGACCGCTTCTGATTTAATTCTTTAATCCGATTATTCACAACATTACGCGCCAGCGTGATGGGGCGTGCTCTACTCATAAAAGGGGACAACAATGAAAATCATGGCTATTTGTGGGTCTGGCCTGGGCAGCAGTTTTATGGTCGAAATGAACATTAAAAAGGTGCTCAAAAAGCTGGAAATTGACGCCGAGGTTGAACACTCCGATCTCTCCTCCGCCACGCCGGGCGCGGCTGACCTGTTCGTGATGGCAAAAGATATTGCCGCCAGCGCCAGCGTACCGGAAAGCCAACTGGTGGTGATCAATAACATCATTGATATCAACGAACTTGAAGCGCAACTGCGCGCCTGGTTCGAAAGACAATAATCCTGATAAGGCGAGGTGGATATGTTTATCCTTGAAACGCTGAATTTCGTTGTTGATATTTTAAAAGTCCCTTCGGTGCTGGTCGGATTAATTGCCTTGATCGGTCTGGTTGCGCAGAAAAAAGCGTTTTCAGATGTGGTGAAGGGAACCATTAAAACGATTCTTGGTTTTATTGTGCTGGGTGGTGGCGCCACGGTGCTGGTGGGGTCATTAAATCCATTGGGGGGGATGTTCGAGCACGCCTTTAATATTCAGGGCATCATTCCCAATAATGAAGCGATTGTTTCGATTGCGCTGGAAAAATACGGTGCCTCTACCGCGCTGATTATGGCGTTTGGGATGGTAGCGAATATTATCGTCGCGCGCTTTACCCGTCTGAAGTACATCTTCCTGACCGGGCACCACACGTTTTACATGGCGTGCATGATTGGCGTAATTCTCACCGTGGCGGGCTTTGAGGGGGTAGGGCTGGTCTTTACCGGATCGCTGATCCTCGGCCTGATTATGGCTTTCTTCCCGGCCATTGCGCAGCGTTACATGAAGCGCATCACCGGTAACGATGAGATCGCCTTCGGCCACTTCGGCACCCTGGGCTACGTGCTGTCTGGCTGGATTGGCAGCAAGGTCGGCAAAGGCTCTCGTTCAACCGAAGAGATGAACCTGCCGAAGAACCTGAGCTTCCTGCGCGACAGTTCGATCTCTATCTCCCTGACGATGATGATTATCTACCTGATCATGGCGGTGAGCGCCGGGCGGGAGTACGTCGAAGCCACCTTCAGCGGCGGTCAGAACTACCTGGTTTACGCCATTATCATGGCGATCACCTTCGCGGCGGGCGTTTTCATCATCCTGCAGGGCGTGCGCCTGATTCTGGCGGAAATCGTCCCGGCCTTTACCGGCTTCTCTGAAAAACTGGTGCCGAACGCACGTCCCGCGCTGGACTGCCCGGTGGTCTACCCGTATGCGCCAAATGCCGTGCTGATTGGCTTCCTGTTCAGCTTCCTCGGGGGGATTGTCGGGCTGTTCATCTGCGGGCAGTTCAGCTGGGGGTTGATCCTCCCGGGCGTCGTGCCGCACTTCTTTACCGGTGCAACGGCGGGCGTGTTCGGTAATGCCACTGGCGGACGTCGCGGGGCGATGATAGGCGCCTTCGCCAATGGTCTGCTGATTACCTTCCTGCCGGTTCTGCTGCTGCCGGTGCTGGGCGCGATTGGCTTTGCTAACACCACCTTCTCGGACGCCGATTTCGGCGCGGTGGGGATTGTGCTAGGTAACCTGGCGCGCTTCCTGTCACCGCTTGCCATCACCGGGCTGGTCGTGGCGCTGTTCGCGCTGCTGGTGGCCTACAACCTGTTTGCGAAAAACAAACCTGCGGGCGGTAACGCGCAGGAAAATACCGGAGCCAAATCATGAATGAGAATGAGATAACCGAGCTGGCGCGCCAGATTCGCCTTGAGACGCTGAAATCGCTGACGCAGCTCGGATTTGGACACTACGGCGGCAGCATGTCGGTGGTCGAAACGCTGGCCGTGCTGTACGGCGCGGTGATGAAAATCGACCCGGCGGATCCGGACTGGCCAGAGCGCGACTACTTTGTCCTGTCGAAAGGCCATGCGGGCCCGGCGCTGTACAGCACGCTGGCGATCAAGGGCTACTTCCCGGTGGAGGAACTGAGCACCCTGAACCAGAACGGTACGCGCCTGCCGAGCCATCCGGATCGCCTGAAAACGCGCGGCGTGGATGCGACCACCGGTTCGCTGGGGCAGGGGATTTCCATTGCTGGCGGGATGGCGCTATCGCACAAGCTCGCGGGGCGACCGAATCGGGTTTTCTGCATTGTCGGTGACGGCGAGCTGAACGAGGGACAGTGCTGGGAAGCCTTCCAGTTTATTGCCCACCATCGTCTGAACAATCTGACGGTATTCGTCGACTGGAACAAACAGCAGCTGGATGGCGAACTGGATGAAATCATTTGCGCGTTTGACCTCGAAGGGAAATTCCGTGCCTTTGGTTTTGACGTGGTGACCGTGAAGGGAGACGACATTTCGGCGCTGCTGGACGTGACGTCGCGCGTGCCGGCGAAAGACGCCCGCCCGCAGGTGGTGATCCTCGACAGCATCAAAGGGCAGGGGGTGCCGTATCTCGAACAGCTCAGCAATTCGCACCACCTGCGATTGACCGCGGAGAGCAAAGCGGCCCTCAACGAGACGATTCGCCAACTGGAGGCTTCACATGATTAAGGTTGCACCGGCAGGACAGAAAGACGCCGTTGAGATGCGTAAGGTCTACGCGGGCTTCGTGGCAAAGCAGATTGAGGCCGGAAGCGAGATTATCGCCCTGGAAGCGGACCTGATGAGTTCGATGGCGATGGACGGCGTGGCGCGCGATTATCCGCAGCACGTGATTAACTGCGGCATCATGGAGGCCAACGTGATCGGTACAGCTGCCGGGCTGTCGCTCACCGGTCGCAAACCGTTCGTGCATACGTTCACCGCGTTTGCCAGCCGACGCTGCTTCGACCAGCTGTTTATGTCCCTGGACTATCAGCGTAACAACGTGAAGGTGATAGCCTCGGATGCTGGCGTGACGGCCTGTCACAACGGTGGGACGCATATGTCGTTCGAGGATATGGGCATCGTGCGCGGTCTGGCGCACTCGGTGGTGCTGGAGGTGACCGACGCGGTGATGTTTGACGATGTGCTGCGCCAGCTTATCGATCTGGAAGGCTTCTACTGGGTACGCACCATCCGTAAGCAGGCCCCGAGCGTGTATGCGCCGGGCTCAACCTTCACCATCGGTAAAGGCAACGTGCTGCGTGAGGGAAGCGATATTACGCTTATCGCCAATGGCATTATGGTAGCGGAAGCGCTGGAGGCGGTGCGTCAGCTGGAGCAGGAGGGGGTCAGTGCAGCGGTTATTGATATGTTCACCCTGAAGCCCATCGACCGCATGCTGGTGAAAAACTACGCTGAGAAAACCGGGCGCATCGTGACCTGTGAAAACCACAGCATTCACAACGGTCTTGGCTCGGCGGTGGCGGAAGTGCTGGTGGAAACCTGCCCGGTGCCAATGCGCCGCGTGGGGGTGAAAGAGCGTTACGGTCAGGTGGGGACGCAGGACTTCCTGCAGAAGGAGTACGGCCTGACGGCACATGACATCGTGTCGGCGGCGCGAGAGCTGCTGTAATAAAAAAGGCGACCCTTTGTGGTCGCCTTTTTGTTGCCCGGTGGCGCTAGCGCTTAACGGGCCTACGGTCCTGTAGGCCGGATAAGCGAAGCGCCATCCGGCAAGACCTTACAATTACTGCTGCTGCGAAGACTGGATCGCCGTCAGCGCGATGGTATAGACGATATCGTCAACCAGCGCACCACGGGACAGGTCGTTCACAGGTTTGCGCATACCCTGCAGCATTGGCCCGATGGAGATCAGGTCTGCTGAACGCTGTACCGCTTTATAGGTGGTGTTACCGGTGTTCAGATCCGGGAAGATGAACACGGTAGCGCGACCTGCAACCGGAGAGTTCGGCGCTTTGGATTTTGCCACGTCAGCCATCACGGCGGCGTCGTACTGCAGCGGACCGTCGATCATCAGATCCGGACGTTTTTCCTGAGCAATACGGGTCGCTTCACGCACTTTCTCTACGTCGCTACCTGCACCAGAAGTACCGGTGGAGTAGGAGAGCATCGCAACGCGCGGCTCGATGCCGAAGGCAGTCGCGGAATCTGCGGACTGAATAGCGATCTCAGCCAGCTGCTCTGCGGTTGGATCCGGGTTGATCGCGCAGTCGCCGTAAACATAAACCTGTTCAGGCAGCAGCATGAAGAACACGGAGGAGACCAGAGAGCTGCCCGGTGCGGTTTTGATCAGCTGCAGCGGTGGACGGATGGTGTTTGCGGTGGTGTGAACTGCACCGGAAACCAGACCGTCAACTTCGTCCTGCTCCAGCATCAGCGTACCCAGCACCACGTTGTCTTCCAGCTGCTCGCGCGCAACGGCTTCGGTCATGCCCTTGCTCTTACGCAGTTCAACCAGACGGGCAACGTAGCTTTCACGAACCACTTCAGGGTCAACGATTTCGATGCCCGCACCCAGCTCAACGCCCTGAGACGCCGCAACGCGGTTGATCTCATCCGGGTTACCCAGCAGCACACAGGTCGCGATGCCGCGCTCTGCACAGATAGCCGCCGCTTTAACGGTACGTGGTTCGTCACCTTCTGGCAGAACAACGCGTTTGCCCGCTTTACGCGCCAGCTCGGTCAGCTGGTAACGGAATGCTGGAGGAGACAGACGGCGGCTGCGCTCGGAGGTCGCGGTCAGGGATTCGATCCAGTCTGCGTTGATGTAACCTGCAACGTATTCCTGAACTTTCTCGATACGCTCGTGGTCATCAACCGGCACTTCCAGGTTGAAGCTCTGCAGGCTCAGGGAGGTCTGCCAGGTGTTGGTATTCACCATGAAGACCGGCAGGCCAGTGGCAAACGCGCGTTCGCACAGCTTGCTCACGCGTGGGTCCATCTCGTAAGCGCCGGTCAGCAGGATGGCACCGATCTCTACGCCGTTCATCGCCGCCAGACACGCTGCAACCAGCACGTCAGGACGATCGGCAGACGTTACCAGCAGGGAACCTGCGCGGAAGTGTTCCAGCATGTGCGGAATGCTACGCGCACAGAAGGTCACGGACTTCACGCGGCGGGTATTGATATCGCCTTCGTTAACGATGGTCGCGTTCAGGTGACGCGCCATATCGATTGCACGGGTGGCAATCAGATCGAAGCTCCAGGGTACCGCGCCGAGAACAGGCAGCGGGCTGGAATCCTGCAGTTTCGCCGGATCAACTTTGACGACCTTCGCTTTGGAAGAGTCGTCGAAGATCTCAGACAGGTCTGGGCGAGTACGGCCCTGATCGTCAACCGGGGCGTTCAGTTTGTTCACGATCACGCCGGTGATGTTGGTGTTTTTCGTGCCGCCGAAGCTGCTGCGTGTCAGTTCGATACGCTCGTTCAGCTGTTCCGGGGTATCAGTGCCCTGGGACATGACGAAAACGATCTCTGCGTTCAGGGTTTTCGCGATTTCAAAGTTCAGAGACTGAGCAAACTGGTGTTTGCGCGTCGGGACCAGACCTTCAACCAGCACCACTTCTGCGTCCTGCGCATTTGCATGGTAGTTGGCGATGATCTCTTCCATCAAAACGTCTTTTTGATTGCTGGAGAGCAGCGACTCAACGTGACTCATCTTCAGCGGTTCAGCCGCAGGCAGATTGGAGTTTTTGCGAACGATGGTGGTGGTCTGGTCAGGCGCATCGCCACCGGCACGAGGCTGGGCGATTGGCTTAAAGACGCTCAGACGAACGCCTTTGCGTTCCATAGCACGGATTACGCCAAGGCTGACGCTGGTCAGGCCGACGCTGGTTCCGGTAGGGATCAGCATAATAGTACGGGACACGGTTTATCCTCTTTCGTTACCGCCGACACGGGGCGGGTTACAAAACAGCACCGCCAGCATTGCTGGCGGTGTGGAATCAGGCAGTCAGGCGGTGTGCGTCTTGCGCGATGACCAGCTCTTCGTTAGTTGGGATAACGATAGCCGGACGGGTGCCTTCTTTGTTGATGAAGCCAGACTTGCCGAAACGCGCAGCCAGGTTACGCTCGTGATCAACGTCGAAGCCCAGAACGCCCAGTTTGCCCAGGGACAGTTCACGAACCATAGCCGCGTTCTCACCGATACCACCGGTGAAGATAACCGCGTCCAGACGACCGTCCATCAGCGCGGTGTAAGAACCGATGTATTTCGCCAGACGGTGGCAGTAAACGTCCATTGCACGTTTAGCGTCTGCTTTCTCTGCGTAGTTGTCTTCAACATAGCGGCAGTCGCTGGTGACTTCGGTCAGACCCAGCAGGCCAGACTCTTTAGTCAGCATTTTGTTGATGTCGTCAACGCTCATGCCCAGAGTGTCGTGCAGGTGGAAGATGATCGCCGGGTCGATGTCACCGGAACGGGTACCCATCACCAGACCTTCCAGCGGGGTCAGACCCATGGAGGTATCAACACATTTACCGTTGCGGATAGCAGAAACAGAACCACCGTTGCCCAGATGGCAGGTGATGATGTTCACTTCTTCAACAGGTTTGTTCAGGATTTTTGCGGCTTCCTGAGTCACAAAGAAGTGGCTGGTGCCGTGCGCGCCGTAACGACGTACGCCGTGCTCTTTGTACAGGCTGTATGGCAGGGCATAGAGGTAAGACTCTTCCGGCATGGTCTGATGGAACGCGGTGTCGAACACGGCCACGTTTTTGTCTTTCAGATTCGGGAAGGATTTCAGCGCTTCAGCGATACCGATCAGGTGCGCCGGGTTGTGCAGCGGAGCAAAAGAGGCAGAATCTTTGATGCCCTGGATAACAGATTCGTCGATCACGACGGAGCTGGTGTATTTTTCGCCGCCGTGGACGATACGGTGACCAATCGCAGTCAGCTGAGCAGACAGTTCTGGTTTTTGTGCCAGAATAGTGTTAACGATAAAGTTCAGCGCTTCACTGTGAGCGGCGCCTGCACCTAAAGCCGCTTCTTGTTTGCTGCCGTCCATCTTCCACTTGATACGTGCTTCAGGCAGATGGAAACATTCGGCCAAACCAGAGAGGTACTCGTCACCGTTGAGCGCATCGATGATGGCGAATTTCAGTGAGGAGCTACCGCAGTTCAGAACCAGTACTAACTTACTCGACATGGAAGTACCTATTATTGATACGTGGCTAAAAAAACGTCAGTGAGTCTAACAGCGTAACGCATGATGACTCGGACATTTATGATTAACATCATGCCAAACGAACATTGTGGCATGATGGAAGAAATAACTATGATTTTATGCCATTTTGCACAATTTTCAGCCAATGGCATAATGTGCGATAATTTGACGAGTGAATGATTCTCGTCTATGGCCCAATCAGGCTGGCACAGGATACCCGATACGGGGTAGCGATGACAAAATATTTTGAACGTTGTCATAGCCTGTTGTGGTTTTGCACAAAAATTTTAATTTTTATACGTGAAGTTGAGGTACAGCCATGTCGACACCCGAAACCCCTACCGTGAATTTCTTCAGTCTGTTTCGTCGGGGACAGCATTACGCAAAGACGTGGCCGATGGAAAAGCGCCTTGCGCCAATGTTTATTGAGAATCGCACCATCCGCGCCACGCGCTACGCGATTCGCTTTATGCCCCCTGTCGCCATTTTTACCCTGTGCTGGCAAATAGCGTTAGGCGGACAGCTTGGCCCGGCCGTGGCGACAGCACTCTTTGCGTTAAGCCTGCCGATGCAGGGGCTGTGGTGGCTAGGAAAACGGTCCATCACGCCACTGCCACCTTCTATTTTACACTGGTTTTATGAAGTCCGTGGAAAACTGGAGGAGGCCGGGCAGGCGCTTGCTCCGGTTGAAGGCAAGCCAGATTACCAGGCGCTGGCGGACACGTTAAAGCGCGCTTTTAAGCAGTTGGATAAAACATTCCTCGATGACTTGTGATTGATCATCGAAACGACCAACAAAAAAAGGCACAGTAACAAACCGTTACCGTGTCTTTTTTTTACAGTGCAATGCGCTACAGGAGTCGAAAGATGGAAATGACCCATGCTCAACGTCTGATTTTGTCTAACCAGTACAAAATGATGACAATGCTTGATCCCGATAACGCTGCGCGCTACAGCCGCCTGCAGACTATCGTCGAACGGGGGTTTGGTTTGCAAATGCGCGAACTGGACCGCGAGTTTGGTGAGCTGAAAGAAGAAACCTGCCGCATCGTGATCGACATTATGGAGATGTACCACGCCCTGCATGTTTCCTGGACTAATCTCAAAGATCAGCAGTCCATTGACGAGCGCCGTGTCACCTTCTTAGGCTTTGATGCAGCGACGGAAGCGCGTTATCTGAGCTATGTCCGCTTTATGGTGAATACCGAAGGGCGTTATACCCACTTCGATGCGGGTACCCACGGCTTTAACGCGCAGACCCCAATGTGGGATAAATACCAGCGCATGCTGAGCGCGTGGCACGCCTGCCCGCGTCAGTACCATTTAAGCAGCAACGAAATTCAACAAATCATTAATGCCTGACGGAGGTGCGTGTGCAGTGTAGAGGTTTTCTGTTTGATCTGGACGGTACGCTGGTGGATTCGCTGCCGGTTGTGGAGCGTTCATGGTGCCATTGGGCTGACAGACAGGGTATCGACCATCAGGACGTACTGAATTTCATCCATGGCAAGCAGGCCATAACCTCATTGCGGCACTTCTTAGCGGGGCGTTCTGAGGAGGAGATTCAGGCGGAGTTCAAATACCTGGAGCAGATTGAGGCCACCGATACGGAGGGTATCACTGCACTGCCTGGCGCACGCGAACTGCTTGAACATCTTAACGAAGCGCAGATCCCGTGGGCTATCGTCACGTCCGGCTCTGTTCCGGTCGCGCATGCCCGTCACAAAGCGGCCGGTTTACCGAAGCCCGAGGTGTTCATTACCGCTGAACGCGTTAAGCGCGGCAAGCCAGAGCCGGACGCGTTTTTGCTTGGCGCTGAACTGCTGGGCCTCGCTCCCGCTGAGTGCGTGGTCGTGGAAGACGCGGCGGCAGGCGTGCTGGCCGGGCTGAACGCCGGGAGTCACGTCATTGCCGTTAACGTTCCGGCGGGGTCTCCCCGGCTGAGTGAGGCGGACTTTGTGCTGGATTCCCTGACGGCACTGGCAGTGTCTAAGGCGCCCGATGGCGTTGTAACCGTCTCGCTAAAAATGTAATCCCATGATTTAGCCCCACGTTGCTGGGGCTTTTTTATGGCAAAATTCCTCATCTTCCACTGACAAGGATAGGTTGTGAACGGTGAACTGATTTGGGTCCTGAGCCTGCTTTTAATCGCCATTATTCTCTTCGCCACAGGTAAGGTGCGCATGGATGCCGTTGCCCTGTTTGTCATCGTCGCGTTTGTGCTGAGCGGCACGCTTACGCTACCGGAAGCTTTCTCCGGGTTCAGCGATCCTAACGTTATCCTGATTGCCGCCCTGTTTATTATTGGCGACGGCCTGGTGCGCACCGGTGTGGCGACCATCATGGGCGCGTGGCTGGTTAAAGTGGCCGGCAGCAGTGAAACCAAAATGCTGATCTATCTGATGCTGACGGTTGCCGGGCTGGGGGCGTTTATGAGCTCAACGGGCGTGGTCGCTATTTTTATCCCGGTGGTACTGAGCGTCTCCATACGGATGCAAAGCTCGCCGTCGCGACTGATGATGCCTCTGAGTTTTGCCGGTTTGATAAGCGGTATGATGACGCTGGTGGCGACGCCGCCGAACCTGGTCGTAAACAGTGAGCTGCTGCGGGAAGGTTTTCAGGGCTTCAGCTTTTTCAGCGTCACCCCGTTGGGTCTGGTGATTCTGGCGATGGGCGTGGTCTATATGCTGCTGACCCGTTTTGCCCTGAAAGGCGAGAACCAGGACAGAAACAAAGACGGGTGGAAGCGGCGCACTTTCCGCGATCTCATCAAAGAGTACCGCCTCACCGGGCGGGCACGGCGTCTGGCCATTCGCCCCGGCTCGCCGATGGTCGGCCAGCGTCTTGACGACCTGAAACTGCGCGAGCGCTATGGGGCGAACGTGATCGGCGTGGAACGCTGGCGCCGTTTTCGCCGGGTGATCGTCAACGTCAATGGCGTATCGGAATTTCGGGCGCGTGACGTCCTGCTGATCGATATGTCCACTGCGGATGTGGATTTGCGCGAGTTCTGCAGCGAACAACTGCTGGAGCCAATGGTGCTGCGCGGGGAGTATTTCTCCGATCAGGCGCTGGATGTCGGTATGGCTGAAGTCTCGCTGATCCCCGAGTCCGAACTGTTGGGCAAAACCGTGCGCGAAATGGGGTTCCGCACCCGGTATGGCCTGAACGTCGTGGGGCTGAAGCGCGACGGCGTGGCGATGGAAGGGGCCGTCGTGGATGAACCGATCCTGCTGGGGGATATCTTCCTTGTGGTGGGAAACTGGAAGTTGATTAGCCAACTCGGGCAAAAAGGGCGTGATTTTGTGGTGCTCAACATGCCGGTTGAGGAGAGCGATGCGTCTCCGGCGCACAGCCAGGCGCCGCACGCGATTTTTTGTCTGGTGCTGATGGTCGCGCTGATGCTGACCGATGAAATTCCAAACCCCATAGCCGCCATCATTGCCTGTCTGCTGATGGGGAAATTCCGCTGTATCGACGCCGAGAGCGCTTATAAAGCCATTCACTGGCCGAGCATCATTCTTATCGTGGGGATGATGCCTTTTGCCCTCGCGCTGCAAAAAACCGGCGGGGTAGATTTAATCGTTAAAGGGCTCATGGACATGGGCGGCGGGTACGGACCGTATTTGATGATGGTGTGCCTGTTCATTATGTGCGCCACGATCGGGTTGTTTATCTCCAATACCGCCACGGCGGTGCTGATGGCGCCCATTGCGCTGGCGATGGCGAAATCCATGGGCGTGTCACCCTACCCGTTTGCGATGATGGTGGCGATGGCGGCTTCAGCGGCATTTATGACGCCGGTTTCATCCCCGGTCAATACGCTGGTGCTGGGGCCAGGAAATTATAAATTCAGCGATTTTGTGAAGATTGGCGTGCCATTCACCGTGCTGGTGATGGTGGTGTGCGTGGTGTTAATTCCGGTTTTATTCCCGTTTTAGCGTGAGCGCAGAAACGTAGGCCGGGTAAGGCGAAGCCGCCACCCGGCTAAAATTACAACGGTGAATCCTGGCTAATCTCATCCAGCGATAAATGGAAGCTCGGCACAAATACCTGCATAAAATAATCCATCTCGTCGCTGCGGCGGGATGCCAGGGTTTTTTCCAGACGCGTTTTCGCCAGTAAAAACTCGTTATTGCCCGCAGACAACTCTTCAAGACACTTCAGATAGGCGCACAGCGCGTCGGCCTGTTTGACCAGCGACTTTTCATCTTCCGTATACTGATGCTCGTCGATGAGCGGTTCAAAGATATCGCGCAGCTCCTCCGGCACCATGTCGATCAACTTCTGCTGGGCGATTTTCTCAATGGCCTTATATTCCTGCGCAATCTGTGAGTTGAAATATTTCACCGGCGTCGGCAGATCACCGGTTAACACTTCTGACGCGTCGTGGTACATCGCCAGCAATGCGATGCGCTCGGCATTCACCTGCCCGTTAAATTTGCGGTTTTTAATGGCGGCCAGCGCGTGCGCGACCATGGCAACCTGAAGACTGTGCTCTGATACGTTCTCTGTGCGCACGTTGCGCATCAGCGGCCAGCGGTTGATGAGTTTCAGGCGGGAGAGGTGGGCAAAGAAATGACTCTGACTCATAGGTTACCTTTTGTCTTCACTGCGACAGGACTTCATTGTGCGGGGAGGGGAGGCAAGATGCAAATTTGCGGATTTTGTAGGCCGGGTAAGCGCAGCGCTACCCGGCAGAATGGCTACGTTACTGATGATAACCTGAGAGGAATCGCCCGAAGCGGCTGATAGCCATTTCGAGATCGTCCTCGCGCGGCAGCGTCACGATACGCACATGGTCCGGCCACGGCCAGTTAAATGCCGTCCCCTGAACCAGCAGCACTTTTTCCTGCAACAGGAAATCGAGCACCATCTTCTGATCGTCGTGAATATTGAAGCGCTTCGCGTCGATTTTCGGGAACATATAGAGAGCCCCATTTGGCTTCACGCAGGAGACGCCCGGGATATCGTTGATCAGCTCCCACGCGCGGTTACGCTGTTCGTACAGGCGGCCTCCAGGGACGATAAACTCGCTGATGCTCTGATAGCCACCGAGCGCGGTCTGGATTGCATGTTGTGCCGGCACGTTGGCGCAAAGACGCATAGACGCCAGCATTTCCAGCCCTTCAATATAGCCTTTGGCGTGCTTTTTCGGGCCGTTGAGTACCATCCAGCCCTGGCGGAAACCGGCCACACGGTAGGTTTTAGACAGGCCGTTAAAGGTAACGGTCAACAGGTCCGGGGCCAGCGCGGCAATGGAGTGGTGTTGCGCCGCGTCATAGAGGATCTTGTCGTAAATTTCGTCGGCAAAAATGATCAGGTTGTGCTGGCGGGCGATCTCAACGATCTCCATCAACAGCTCTTTTGAGTAGACCGCGCCCGTCGGGTTGTTCGGGTTGATAATTACGATGCCGCGCGTGCGAGGGGTAATCTTCGCGCGAATATCATCCAGATCCGGGAACCAGTCAGAGGATTCGTCGCAAAGATAATGGACAGCTTTACCGCTGGACAGTGATACGGCAGCCGTCCACAGCGGATAGTCTGGCGCGGGAACCAGCATTTCGTCACCGCTGTTCAGCAGCGCCTGCATGGCCTGGACGATCAGTTCAGAGACACCGTTGCCAATGTAGATATCTTCTACGGTAACGTCACGCATGCCGCGAGCCTGGTAGTGCTGCATAATGGCTTTACGTGCGGAATAAAGTCCTTTTGAGTCGCAATAGCCTTGCGCTGTGGGCAGGTTGCGGATCACATCAACCAGAATCTCATCCGGCGCTTCAAAACCAAATGGCGCAGGGTTACCAATGTTGAGCTTCAGAACCTTATTGCCTTCTTCCTCAAGGCGTTTTGCCTCTTTCAGAACCGGGCCACGGATGTCATAACAGACGTTATCTAGCTTGCTGGATTTTTCGATAGGGGACATGAACCTTTAACCTTTTCGCTATTATTGCCACTCCCTGCCGTGGAAGTCAGCACGGAATAATGTACTCCCCCCACGCTTCGTTTTGAAGGGTGTGCAGTAGAAGATTTTGTGCATGTTGTGAAATTCTGGTGAATCTTTTTTGCTGTTTGTTGACGCTTTTACTGTCGTAACGTAAGGTCAAATGCGCTGGTTAAGGGGGATTGTGCTGAAAATAATTGTAAAAAATGGATATTATCCCGGTGGAAAATAAATGACCCGTAGAGGAGAGACAGAAGTCACGCTGCGTGACTTTTCGTAAAACCTGAGTGTTGAAAAAATCTTGCAGTAATAGCCTGCAGCGGCTAAAAGTTACTCATGTGAAAATAATGTTAAGTGTTATTAATGAATGACCTTAATCGAAATTAAAATTTATTTATTATTAACCAACAAAATGCAACTTTAGTTAATTTTAATAAAATTAGTTGAGAAGCTTAACAAAGCGCTTTACTCCTTAATATTGCAATAAGACTTATAAATAAAGTGGATTTGGGTTAAGATGTCTTTAGGTAAAGCAGATGAAAGATACCCAAATGTTGTATATCTGAAACTGGTTTTCCGATTTAATTGATTGTTATTGTTAGAGTTATCTCTGGCTGGAATGTGTAAAACATCTCCTGCTACGTTGACAGCGCTGCGATAAAGATGGCAGAAAAGGTGTCACGCCTTTAATGTAATTTACATAAACCTGCGAACATCTAAATATCCTGAACGTTTAAGAGAATAAAAATATCGTCATGAAACGTGCTTTCTGACTGTTGATATAAAGCAGCACAATAACTATCTGTCAGGCAGTCTGCCGGGCCGGGATGCGAGGGAAAATCTTCAGAGGGAATTGCTTAACTGTTACACACACAGCTTCAACCCGGGCAGCTCCGCACGAGCAACCTGAAAGTGAATAGATATGATAAATGCAAATCGTCCGATAATGAATCTCGACCTCGATCTGCTGAGAACGTTTGTTGCGGTCGCCGATCTCAACACTTTTGCAGCAGCTGCTGCCGCCGTCTGCCGAACTCAGTCCGCCGTTAGCCAGCAAATGCAGCGGCTGGAGCAACTGGTCGGTAAAGAGCTTTTTGCCCGTCACGGACGCAATAAGCTCTTAACGGAACACGGTATTCAGCTACTGGGTTATGCCAGGAAAATTCTTCGCTTTAATGATGAAGCATGTATGTCACTTATGTTTAGCAACCTTCAGGGGGTGTTAACCTTAGGGGCATCTGATGAGTCAGCGGATACAATATTACCGTTTCTTCTCAACCGAATTAGTTCGGTTTATCCGAAACTTGCGCTGGATGTGAGCGTCAAGCGCAATGCTTTTATGGTTGAGATGTTAAATGAGAATAAGGTCGATCTGGTGGTCACCACGCATCGTCCCGGGCAGTTTGATTGCCTGACGTTGCGCAGATCGCCGACGCACTGGTATTGCGCGGCTGAATATGTGTTGCAAAAAGGGGAGCCCGTTCCACTGGTTTTACTGGACGATCCGAGCCCTTTCCGCGATATGGTGCTGACAGCATTAAATGAAGCCAATATTCCATGGCGTCTGGCGTATGTAGCGTCCACGCTGCCTGCGGTGCGTGCCGCCGTCAAAGCAGGACTTGGCGTAACGGCCCGTCCGGTGGAGATGATGAGCCCTGACCTGCGCGTTCTCGGTAAATCTGATGGTCTTCCTGCGCTGCCAGATACTGAGTATCTGCTTTGCCATAATGCGTCCAGTCATAACGAGCTGGCGAAAGTGGTGTTCGAGGCGATGGAAAACTACCATAACCCGTGGCAGTACGAGCATGTTACCTCCGAAGGAGGGGATGATTCCCTGATCGTTGAAGGTGACTTTGAGTGATCAAACGCTCAAAATTCTGGTAACAAAATGTAAGTGTAAAAAAAAGCCACTCGTGTCGTTTTCGCACGCAGTGGCTTTTTTTTGTCAATATTATCCCTGTTTGACGAAGGGGCTTCATAAATAGAGTCTATTTATCAATGCCATAAATGCTTTTGCTTAAATTCTGTTCGTTTTCAGTTCTAACTTCATCCATAACCTAACGATGTTAAAAAAACAGCAAATATGTTGCTGGTTTTTTGGTTGAATTAACAAAAGCGTGTCTCAGATCAAGAAAATACTCCTATTTGGGGGGAGGAATCGTTGGCAAATCCTGTCAAAATAGGAGGGTTATTTTTTTTACTTCCAAAACGGACACGATTCAACAACCTGCATTTGACGGAAAGTCATGTACCCACCAGGGTTAAAGGGCACCAAATGTTAATGAGAATCGCTCGATGTAATTTAATGTGAAGAAACCTTTGTTAAAGTTGACAAAAGGTTATAGAAAGGAGTAAAAAACCCCATCATTTTGCTGTCTACGTCTCATTTCAGACAGTTTGTGTAAGGTTATTTGTTCCTCCCCATGAATCGATGTGATGCCTATCTGCCAGCAAGAGCAGTGTCGTCGGTATCACTTTTGATGAGTAAGCAATGAGTATGTCAACATCCACAGAAGTCATCGCTCATCACTGGGCATTCGCAATCTTTCTTATTGTAGCCATTGGCCTGTGCTGCCTGATGTTAGTCGGCGGCTGGTTCCTGGGCGGTCGCGCCCGTGCAAGGCACAAAAACACACCTTTCGAATCAGGTATTGATTCAGTAGGTTCCGCTCGCTTACGCCTGTCTGCCAAGTTCTATCTGGTAGCGATGTTCTTCGTCATCTTCGACGTGGAAGCGCTCTACCTGTTCGCATGGTCGACCTCCATCCGCGAAAGTGGTTGGGTGGGCTTTGTCGAGGCCGCAATTTTCATTTTAGTGTTACTGGCCGGTCTGGTTTATCTGGTGCGTATTGGCGCGCTTGACTGGACGCCTGTGCGTTCACGTCGTGAACACATCAACCCGGAAAACAGTATCTCTAATCGTCAGCAGTAACAGCGAGGCAATAAGATGGATTATACGCTCACCCGCATAGATCCTAACGGTGAGAATGACCGTTACCCCCTGCAAAAACAGGAGATCGTAACCGACCCCCTGGAGCAAGAAGTCAACAAAAGCGTGTACATGGGCAAACTCGAACATGCCATGCACGATATGGTCAACTGGGGTCGTAAGAACTCTATCTGGCCCTACAACTTTGGCCTTTCTTGCTGCTACGTTGAAATGGTGACGTCATTCACTGCGGTGCATGACGTTGCGCGTTTTGGCGCCGAGGTACTGCGTGCATCCCCGCGTCAGGCTGACCTGATGGTGGTAGCCGGTACCTGCTTTACCAAGATGGCACCTGTTATTCAGCGTCTTTATGACCAGATGCTGGAGCCAAAATGGGTTATTTCCATGGGCGCATGTGCAAACTCTGGCGGCATGTACGACATTTATTCCGTTGTGCAGGGCGTTGATAAGTTCATTCCGGTGGATGTTTACATCCCGGGCTGCCCGCCGCGTCCAGAAGCCTATATGCAGGCGCTGATGCTGCTGCAGGAGTCTATCGGTAAAGAGCGTCGTCCGCTTTCATGGGTTGTTGGCGATCAGGGTGTCTACCGCGCGAACATGCAATCTGAGCGCGAGCGTAAACGTGGTGAACGTATTGCCGTCACCAACCTGCGTACGCCTGACGAAATTTAATTTGCGCCTGTGGGCCTGGAGAACACCTTCGCATATCACTACTCAAATAGCGCGAAGCCAGGCTTAACAGTCACCACGGACCATTTGCAATGGTGAACAATATGACCGACTTAACCGCGCAAGAAGCCGCATGGCAGACACGGGATCATCTGGATGACCCCGTCATTGGCGAACTGCGCAACCGTTTTGGGCCGGATGCCTTTACCGTTCAGGCGACCCGCACCGGGGTACCCGTTGTTTGGGTGAAGCGTGAACAATTACTGGAAGTGGTCGATTTCCTCAAGAAATTGCCAAAACCTTACGTCATGCTGTTTGACTTACACGGCATGGATGAGCGTCTGCGTACTCACCGCCAGGGTCTCCCTGCTGCGGATTTTTCCGTTTTCTACCACCTGATCTCAATAGACCGCAACACGGATATCATGCTCAAGGTGGCATTGTCTGAAAACGACATGCATCTGCCGACGATCACCAAACTTTTCCCGAACGCGAACTGGTATGAGCGTGAAACCTGGGAAATGTTCGGCATGACCTTCGACGGCCACCCACATCTGACGCGCATCATGATGCCGCAGACCTGGACCGGCCACCCGCTGCGTAAAGACTACCCGGCACGTGCAACCGAATTCGACCCGTTTGAGCTGACCAAAGCCAAGCAGGATCTGGAGATGGAAGCACTGACCTTCAAGCCGGAAGACTGGGGCATGAAGCGTGGTACCGAAAACGAGGACTTCATGTTCCTCAACCTCGGTCCGAACCACCCGTCTGCGCACGGTGCATTCCGTATTATTCTTCAGCTTGATGGCGAAGAGATTGTCGACTGCGTTCCTGACATCGGTTACCACCACCGTGGTGCTGAGAAGATGGGCGAGCGTCAGTCCTGGCACAGCTACATTCCGTATACCGACCGTATCGAGTACCTCGGCGGTTGCGTCAACGAAATGCCTTACGTGCTGGCCGTTGAGAAACTGGCGGGTATCGTTACGCCGGATCGCGTTAACGTGATTCGCGTAATGCTGTCAGAACTGTTCCGTATTAACAGCCACCTGCTGTACATCTCCACGTTCATTCAGGACGTCGGCGCGATGACCCCGGTCTTCTTCGCCTTTACCGATCGTCAGAAAATCTACGATCTGGTGGAAGCGATTACCGGTTTCCGTATGCACCCGGCCTGGTTCCGTATCGGCGGTGTGGCACACGATCTGCCGCGCGGCTGGGATCGTCTGCTGCGTGAATTCCTTGACTGGATGCCAAAACGTCTGGCCTCTTACGAGAAAGCCGCACTGCGCAACACCATCCTGAAAGGCCGTTCCCAGGGCGTTGCTGCCTACGGCGCAAAAGAAGCGCTGGAGTGGGGGACGACAGGTGCAGGTCTGCGTGCGACCGGTATTGATTTCGACGTGCGTAAAGCCCGTCCTTACTCTGGCTATGAGAACTTCGACTTTGAAGTCCCGGTGGGCGGCGGTGTTTCCGACTGCTACACCCGCGTGATGCTGAAAGTGGAAGAACTGCGCCAGAGTCTGCGCATCCTTGAGCAGTGCCTCAACAATATGCCGGAAGGCCCGTTCAAAGCGGATCACCCGCTGACCACGCCGCCACCGAAAGAGCGCACGCTGCAACATATCGAAACCCTGATCACTCACTTCCTGCAGGTTTCCTGGGGCCCGGTCATGCCGGCGCAAGAATCCTTCCAGATGATTGAAGCGACCAAGGGTATTAACAGTTACTACCTGACCAGTGACGGCAGCACCATGAGCTACCGTACCCGCGTGCGTACGCCGAGCTTTGCGCACCTGCAGCAGATCCCGTCCGCTATTCGCGGCAGTCTGGTCTCCGACCTGATTGTGTATCTGGGTAGTATCGATTTTGTTATGTCAGATGTGGACCGCTAATTATGCACGAGAATCAACAACCACAAACCGAGGCTTTTGAGCTGAGTGACGCAGAGCGTGCCGCCATTGAGCACGAGATGCACCACTACGAAGACCCGCGTGCGGCGTCCATTGAAGCGCTGAAAATCGTACAGAAACAGCGTGGTTGGGTGCCGGATGGGGCGATCTACGCGATCGCAAAAGTGCTGGGTATTCCGGCCAGTGACGTAGAAGGTGTAGCCACGTTCTACAGTCAGATCTTCCGTCAGCCGGTGGGCCGCCATGTGATCCGCTACTGTGACAGCGTGGTCTGCCACATTACCGGTTATCAGGGCATTCAGGCTGCCATTGAGAAGAAACTCAATATCAAGCCGGGCCAGACCACGTTCGATGGTCGCTTTACTCTGCTGCCAACCTGCTGCCTGGGTAACTGCGACAAGGGGCCGACCATGATGATTGATGAGGATACTCACAGCCATCTGACGCCGGAAGCGATTCCTGACCTGCTGGAGCAGTACAAATGAAAACTGTAATTCGTACTGCTGAGACGCATCCGCTGACCTGGCGTCTGCGTGATGACAAACAGCCGGTATGGCTTGACGAATACCAGAGCAAAAACGGCTATGCCGGTGCGCGTAAAGCCCTTGGCGGCATGGCGCCGGACGACATCGTTAACGCGGTGAAAGAGTCGGGTCTGAAAGGCCGCGGCGGCGCAGGTTTCTCCACCGGTCTGAAGTGGAGCCTGATGCCGAAAGACGAATCCATGAACATCCGTTACCTGCTGTGTAACGCTGATGAAATGGAGCCGGGCACCTATAAAGACCGCCTGCTGATGGAACAGCTGCCGCACCTGCTGGTGGAAGGCATGCTGATCTCCGCGTTTGCGCTGAAAGCCTACCGTGGCTACATCTTCCTGCGCGGTGAGTACATCGAAGCGGCGGAAAACCTGCGTCGCGCGATTGCCGAAGCCACCGAAGCCGGCCTGCTGGGTAAAAACATCCTGGGCACTGGCTTTGATTTTGAACTGTTCGTGCACACCGGTGCAGGGCGTTATATCTGCGGTGAAGAAACCGCGCTGATTAACTCCCTGGAAGGCCGCCGCGCGAACCCGCGTTCCAAGCCACCGTTCCCGGCAAGCTCCGGCGTATGGGGTAAACCGACCTGCGTCAATAACGTTGAAACCCTGTGTAACGTTCCGGCTATCCTCGCCAACGGCGTGGAGTGGTATCAGGGCATCTCTTCAAGTAAGGATGCCGGTACCAAGCTGATGGGCTTCTCCGGTCGCGTGAAAAACCCGGGTGTCTGGGAACTGCCGTTCGGTACCACCGCACGCGAAATTCTTGAAGACTACGCGGGCGGCATGCGTGATGGCCTGAAATTCAAAGCCTGGCAGCCAGGTGGGGCAGGGACAGACTTCCTGACCGAAGCCCATCTTGACCTGCCAATGGAATTCGAAAGCATTGGTAAAGCAGGCAGCCGTCTGGGTACGGCGCTGGCGATGGCCGTCGACCACGAGATCGGCATGGTTTCGCTGGTGCGTAACCTGGAAGAGTTCTTTGCCCGCGAGTCCTGCGGCTGGTGTACACCTTGCCGTGACGGACTGCCGTGGAGCGTGAAGATCCTGCGTGCTATCGAACGCGGCGAAGGTCAGCCGGGCGATATCGAGACACTTGAGCAACTGTGTCGATTCCTTGGCCCTGGTAAAACCTTCTGTGCCCACGCACCGGGTGCCGTCGAGCCGCTGCAGAGCGCGATTAAATATTTCCGCGACGAATTCGAAGCAGGCATCAAGCAGCCGTTCAGCAATACCCATTCTATCAATGGGATTCAGCCGAACCTGCTGAAAGCACGCTGGTAAAGACAGAATTTTGATTAACGCTCGGTTACGACCGAGCCAACTGGAAGCATGCTAATGGCTACGATTCATGTAGACGGCAAAGAATACGAAGTCAACGGGGCGGACAACCTTCTGGAAGCTTGTCTGTCTCTTGGCCTCGATATTCCGTACTTTTGCTGGCATCCGGCGCTGGGCAGCGTCGGTGCTTGCCGCCAGTGTGCGGTGAAGCAATATCAAAACGCGGAAGACACGCGTGGTCGCCTGGTGATGTCCTGTATGACGCCAGCCACCGAAGGCACCTTTATTTCGATTGATGACGAAGAAGCCAAACAGTTCCGCGAAAGCGTGGTGGAGTGGTTGATGACCAACCACCCGCACGACTGTCCGGTCTGTGAAGAGGGCGGTAACTGCCACCTTCAGGATATGACCGTAATGACCGGTCACAGCTTCCGTCGCTATCGCTTTACTAAACGTACCCACCGTAACCAGGATCTGGGGCCGTTCATCTCTCACGAAATGAACCGCTGCATCGCCTGCTACCGCTGCGTGCGTTACTACAAAGACTACGCAGACGGTCAGGATCTGGGCGTGTATGGCGCGCATGACAACGTCTACTTCGGTCGCCCGGAAGACGGAACGCTGGAAAGCGAGTTCTCCGGTAACCTGGTAGAAATCTGCCCGACCGGCGTATTCACGGATAAAACCCACTCCGAGCGTTACAACCGTAAATGGGACATGCAGTTTGCGCCTAGCATCTGCCAGCAGTGTTCCCTCGGCTGTAACACCAGCCCGGGTGAGCGTTACGGCGAACTGCGTCGTATCGAAAACCGTTACAACGGTACCGTTAACCACTACTTCCTGTGCGACCGCGGTCGTTTCGGCTATGGCTATGTGAACCTGAAAGACCGTCCGCGTCAGCCGGTTCAGCGCCGTGGCGATGATGTCATTACCCTGAACGCTGAGCAGGCGATGCAGGGCGCGGCAGATATTCTGCGTCAGTCTAAGAAAGTGATCGGTATCGGTTCCCCGCGCGCCAGCATCGAAAGCAACTTCGCGCTGCGTGAGCTGGTTGGGGCTGAGAACTTCTATACCGGCATCGCCGAGGGCGAGCAGGAACGTCTGCAGCTGGTTCTGAAAGTGCTGCGTGAAGGCGGTATTCATACCCCTGCGCTGCGCGAAATTGAATCCTACGATGCGGTTCTGGTGCTGGGTGAAGACTTGACTCAGACCGGCGCACGCGCGGCTCTGGCGGTTCGTCAGGCGGTGAAAGGAAAAGCACGTGAAATGGCTGCGGCGCAGAAAGTGGCTGACTGGCAGATTGCGGCGATCCTGAACATCGGTCAGCGTGCGAAGCATCCTCTGTTTGTGACCAACGTCGACAACACCCGTCTGGACGATATCGCTGCGTGGACCTACTGCGCGCCGGTTGAAGATCAGGCACGCCTTGGCTTTGCCATCGCCCACGCGCTGGACAACAACTCTCCCGCCGTTGAACTGGATCGCGATCTGCAAAACAAGGTTGACGTGATTGTTCAGGCTTTGGCAGGTGCGAAGAAACCGCTGATTATTTCCGGTACCAACGCCGGTAGCGCGGAGATCATTCAGGCGGCAGCTAACGTGGCTAAAGCGCTGAAAGGCCGTGGTGCAGATGTTGGTGTGACCATGATTGCCCGTGCGGTGAACAGCATCGGTCTGGGTATTATTGGCGGCGGCTCGCTGGAAGCGGCGTTAAGCGAACTGGAGTCTGGTTCTGCGGATGCCGTTGTGGTGCTGGAAAATGACCTGCATCGCCATGCTTCTGCCGCTCGCGTTGACGCCGCGCTCTCCAAAGCGCCGCTGGTCATGGTCATCGACCATCAGCGCACCGCGATTATGGACAAAGCACACCTGGTGCTCTCTGCGGCAAGCTTCGCAGAAAGTGACGGTACCGTTGTCAACAACGAAGGTCGCGCACAGCGTTTCTTCCAGGTCTATGATCCGGCGTACTACGACAGCAACACCGTGATGCTGGAAAGCTGGCGCTGGCTGCACTCCCTGCACAGCACCGTACAGAGCCGTGAAGTGGACTGGACGCAGCTTGACCACGTTATCGACGCGGTGGTGGAAAAACTGCCTCAGCTGGCGGGCATTAAAGATGCAGCCCCTGAAGCAAGCTTCCGTATTCGCGGCCAGAAACTGGCACGTGAACCGCACCGCTACAGTGGCCGTACCGCAATGCGTGCCAACATCAGCGTACACGAACCGCGTCAGCCGCAGGATAAAGACACCATGTTCGCCTTCTCAATGGAAGGGAACAACCAGCCGTCTGCGCCGCGTTCGCAAATCCCGTTCGCATGGGCTCCGGGCTGGAACTCCCCGCAGGCGTGGAACAAGTTCCAGGCTGAAGTGGGCGGTTCCCTGCGCCACGGCGATCCGGGCGTGCGTCTGATTGAAGCGTCTGAAACCGGTCTGGATTTCTTCACGACCGTGCCAGCAAGCTTCCAGGCCCAGGACGGTAGCTGGCGTATTGCGCCGTACTACCATCTCTTCGGTAGCGACGAGCTGTCCCAGCGTTCACCTGTCTTCCAGACCCGTATGCCGCAGCCGTACATCAAGCTCAACCCGGCGGATGCCGCAAAGCTTGGCGTTAACGCGGGTGCGAACATTGCCTTTAGCTATGACGGCCAGACCATCAGCCTGCCGCTGATTATCTCTGAAAGTCTGACAGCAGGGCAGGTGGGTCTGCCGATGGGTATGCCAGGCATCGCGCCGGTTCTGGCGGGTGCGCGTCTTGATAATCTGCAGGAGGCAAAAGCATGAGTTGGTTAACGCCGGATCTTATCGACATCCTGCTGAGCATTCTGAAAGCGATTGTTATCCTGCTGGTGGTGGTCACCTGCGGCGCGTTCATGAGCTTCGGTGAACGTCGTCTGCTCGGTCTGTTCCAGAACCGTTACGGACCGAACCGCGTGGGCTGGGGTGGTTCACTCCAGCTGGTCGCGGACATGATCAAGATGTTCTTTAAAGAGGACTGGATCCCGCGCTTCTCGGACCGCGTGATCTTTACGCTGGCTCCGATGATCGCCTTCACCTCGCTGCTGCTGGCATTTGCTATCGTTCCCGTTAGCCCGACCTGGGTGGTCGCTGACCTGAACATCGGCATTCTGTTCTTCCTGATGATGGCAGGCCTCGCGGTTTACGCGGTCCTGTTCGCAGGCTGGTCCAGTAACAACAAATACTCGCTGCTGGGTGCGATGCGTGCTTCCGCGCAGACGCTGAGCTACGAAGTGTTCCTGGGACTCTCCCTGATGGGCGTGGTGGCGCAGGCCGGTTCATTCAACATGACCGACATCGTCAACAACCAGGCTGACATCTGGAACGTTATCCCGCAGTTCTTTGGTTTTATTACCTTTGCTATCGCGGGCGTGGCAGTGTGTCACCGTCACCCGTTTGACCAGCCAGAAGCCGAACAGGAACTGGCCGACGGTTACCACATCGAATATTCCGGTATGAAGTTCGGTCTGTTCTTCGTGGGCGAGTACATCGGTATCGTCACCATTTCCGCGTTGATGGTAACGCTGTTCTTTGGTGGCTGGCATGGCCCGTTCTTACCGCCGTTCATCTGGTTCGCGCTGAAAACCGCGTTCTTCATGATGATGTTCATTTTGATTCGCGCAGCGTTACCGCGTCCACGTTATGACCAGGTAATGTCCTTCGGCTGGAAAGTGTGCCTGCCGCTGACGCTCGTCAACTTGTTGGTAACGGCAGCTGCCATTCTCTGGCAGCAGCCATAAGGGGCTATAGACCATGACCTTAAAAGAATTACTGGTAGGCTTCGGTACCCAGGTACGCAGTATCTGGATGATCGGCCTGCACGCGTTTGCCAAACGCGAAACCCGGATGTACCCGGAAGAGCCGGTATATCTGCCGCCGCGCTACCGTGGCCGTATCGTGCTGACGCGCGACCCGGACGGTTCCGAGCGCTGCGTTGCCTGTAACCTGTGTGCGGTAGCGTGTCCGGTCGGCTGTATCTCTCTGCAGAAAGCAGAGACGGTAGATGGCCGCTGGTACCCTGAGTTCTTCCGCATCAACTTCTCACGCTGCATTTTCTGCGGTCTGTGTGAAGAAGCGTGCCCAACCACGGCGATTCAGCTGACTCCAGACTTCGAGCTGGGTGAGTACAAGCGTCAGGACCTGGTGTACGAGAAAGAGGATCTGCTGATTTCCGGTCCGGGCAAATACCCGGAATATAACTTCTATCGGATGGCGGGTATGGCAATCGACGGCAAAGATAAGGGCGAAGCAGAGAACGAAGCTAAGCCTATCGACGTCAAGAGCCTGTTACCGTAAGGAGAGGGCAATGGAATTCGCTTTTTATATCTGTGGCCTTATCGCCATCCTGGCTACGCTGCGAGTGATTACGCACACCAATCCGGTGCATGCGCTGCTGTACTTAATCATCTCGCTGCTGGCTATCTCCGGGGTGTTCTTCGCACTGGGCGCGCACTTCGCCGGTGCGCTGGAAATCATCGTCTACGCCGGGGCCATTATGGTGCTGTTCGTGTTCGTGGTGATGATGCTGAACCTGGGCGGCTCTGAAATTGAGCAGGAACGTCAGTGGTTAAAACCGCAGGTGTGGATTGGCCCGGCAATTTTGTCGGCCATCATGCTGGTGGTGATTGTTTACGCCATTCTGGGCGTGAACGATCAGGGCATCGACGGCACGCCGATCGGCGCTAAAGAGGTGGGTATCACGCTCTTTGGCCCATACGTTCTGGCGGTGGAACTGGCCTCTATGCTGCTGCTGGCAGGCCTGGTGGTTGCTTTCCACGTTGGTCGCGAAGAGCGTGCTGGCGAGGTGCTGAGCAACCGCACTGACGACCGCGCGAAAAGAAAAACGGAGGAGCGCGCATGATCCCCTTAACACATGGACTGATCCTCGCTGCGATTTTATTCGTTCTGGGTCTGACCGGTCTGGTTATCCGCCGCAATCTGCTGTTTATGCTGATCGGTCTGGAAATCATGATTAACGCTTCCGCGCTGGCCTTCGTGGTCGCCGGAAGCTACTGGGGCCAGACCGATGGTCAGGTGATGTACATTCTCGCCATCAGCCTCGCGGCTGCCGAAGCGAGTATTGGCCTGGCGCTGTTGCTGCAGCTCCATCGTCGCCGCCAGAATCTGAACATCGATTCAGTAAGTGAGTTGCGTGGATGAACATGCTTGCCTTAACCATTATTTTTCCGCTGATTGGCTTCGTGCTGCTGGCGTTTTCTCGCGGCCGCTGGTCTGAGAATCTGTCTGCGACCGTGGGCATTGGCTCAATCGGTCTGGCTGCGCTGGTCACAGCGTATGCGGGGATCGACTTCTTTAACAACGGACGTCAGCCTTTCAGCGTGCCGCTGTGGACCTGGATGTCGGTCGGTGATTTCAACATCGGCTTCAACCTGGTGCTGGATGGTCTGTCTCTGACCATGCTCTCCGTGGTCACCGGCGTTGGCTTCCTGATCCACATGTTCGCCTCCTGGTATATGCGCGGTGAAGAGGGTTACTCCCGCTTCTTCGCCTACACCAACCTGTTTATCGCCAGCATGGTGGTTCTGGTGCTGGCCGATAACCTGCTGCTGATGTATCTGGGCTGGGAAGGCGTGGGTCTGTGTTCTTACCTGCTGATTGGCTTCTACTACACCGAGCCGAAGAATGGCGCAGCGGCCATGAAAGCGTTCGTCGTGACCCGCGTGGGTGACGTCTTCCTCGCTTTCGCGCTGTTCATTCTTTACAACGAACTGGGCACGCTGAACTTCCGCGAAATGGTGGAACTGGCGCCAGCGCACTTCGCTGCAGGCAACAACATGCTGCTGGCGGGTCTGGGCATGATGATTGTAGGCCTTGGCTTTAAACTCTCACTGGTTCCGTTCCACCTGTGGACACCAGACGTATACCAGGGCGCGCCTGCGCCGGTGTCGACCTTCCTGGCGACAGCGAGCAAAATCGCTATCTTCGGTGTGGTCATGCGTCTGTTCCTGTACGCGCCGGTGGGTGACAGTGAAGCGGTTCGCGTGGTGCTGGGCATCATCGCGTTCGTCTCCATCATCTTCGGTAACCTGATGGCGCTGAGCCAGACCAACATCAAGCGTCTGCTGGGCTACTCGTCCATCTCTCATCTGGGCTACCTGATGGTGGCGCTGATTGCGCTGCAGAGCGGTGAAATGTCGATGGAAGCCGTGGGCGTGTATCTGGCCGGTTACCTGTTCAGCAGCCTCGGCGCCTTCGGCGTGGTGAGCCTGATGTCCAGCCCATACCGTGGCCCGGATGCCGACTCACTGTTCTCTTACCGTGGTCTGTTCTGGCACCGTCCGATCCTGTCCGCGGTCATGACCGTGATGATGCTCTCTCTGGCGGGTATCCCGATGACGCTGGGCTTTATCGGTAAATTCTACGTGCTGGCCGTCGGTGTGCAGGCACACCTGTGGTGGCTGACTGCCGGTGTGGTTATCGGTTCCGCGATTGGTCTCTACTACTACCTGCGCGTTGCCGTGAGCCTCTACCTGAGCGCGCCTCAGCAGCTCAACCGCGATGCGCCATCTAACTGGCAGTACAGCGCCGGTGGTATCGTAGTGCTTATCTCAGCCCTGCTGGTGCTGATCTTCGGTATCTATCCGCAGCCGCTGATTGATATCGTGCAGCGAGCGATGCCGTTGATGTAAAAACAAAAAACCCGCCTCGGCGGGTTTTTTTTATGGTTTTCTCCCTCTCCCTGTGGGAGAGGGACGGGGTGAGGGCACCAGCCCGCACCAGACCTAAGCCAGCTGCTTGCGGCTAATCAACGGCCCATCAATCTTCTTCATCGAGCGATCCAGCACCTCTTCAATCACCGACGACAGCTCGTTCAGCTCAAACTTCGCCACGTACCCGTCCGCCTTCACCTTGCGAATATGGTCTTCGTTGGCGTTGCCGGAAAGGGAAGAGTGGATCACCACCGGAATATCCTTCAGTACCGGGTCGGTTTTGATTTTGCGCGTCAGCGTAAAACCGTCCATCTCCGGCATTTCGAGGTCGGTCAGCACCAGGGCAATCTTATCGGTGATCGGCACACCTTCGGCCTGCGCCTGAGCGGCCAGCAGGCTAATTTTTTCCCACGCATCTTTACCGGTGATATGCAGCTGCGCCGGGATCTCCATCGCCTGCAAACCTTTCTCAAGCATCGAGCGCGCCACTTTGGAATCTTCCGCCACAATCGCCACAGAACCCGGCTTGATGTTGAATTTAGTGGTCTTCAGATTCGTGGCGTGCAGGTCGTGGTTCGCCGGGGTGATGTCATACAGGATCTGCTCAACGTCCAGCACCATCGCCAGTTCGTTGGTATCGGCCTTCTCGTCCAGGCAGGCAATACTGGTGATGTAGCGCCCGCTGACGGCAGTTTCCGCCGCGTGCACCTGCTTCCAGTCCAGACGCATGATGTTCTCAACCGACTCCACGGCAAACGCCTGCACGCTGCGGGCATATTCGGTAATCAGCAGGATGTTCAGCCCGGTGGTGGGTTTACAGCCCGCCACGGCGGCCAGATCGATCACCGGGATCACCTGATCGCGAATATTCACCATCCCCATCAGCGGAGACTTCATGCCGGCAGGTTTCGTGAACTCCGGCATCGGTACAATTTCGCGCAGCTTGAAAACGTTAATACCAAACAGCTCGGATTTGTTGTCGTTCAGAGAGGTGCCAAGACGGAACAGCAACAGTTCAAAACGGTTCGACAGGGTCAGATTCGCCCTGTCATCAATATCTTTCTGGAAATTATCCATTCTACCCTCGAGAGAAATGCTGGCCTTTTAATCGTTATCGGCATCCTGAGGGAAAAATGAAGGGCTAAACGCTGACCTTAGCGAAATCTTCGGCCAGCTCACATTCCGGGAACAGCGCCCGACACTCTGCCAGCAGGCTTTCGCACCCCCGAGCGTCGTAACGCGAGCTGACATGG
Organism: Enterobacter cloacae complex sp. HYC080_NIDB; assembly: GCF_056673325.1. Lineage (NCBI taxonomy): Bacteria > Pseudomonadati > Pseudomonadota > Gammaproteobacteria > Enterobacterales > Enterobacteriaceae > Enterobacter > Enterobacter cloacae complex sp. HYC080_NIDB. The sequence goes on from NZ_CP114212.1 coordinate 1,415,789, forward strand.
GTGATAATGAGCCTGCCGACAGCTGCGTCACGGGCAAGCAGCGCCGCCTGACGCGTTGAGCTATGGCCCCGACTGTTGGCTTTCTCTTCCATCGCCGTCTCCAGCGTGGCTTCATGCACCATCACGTCCACGCCCTGAGCAAGCTGAACGGCGGCAGGGCACGGTGCCGTGTCGCCAAAAATGGCCAGTTTTTTGCCCGGCTGCGGTGCGGCGAGATAATCCTGGCCGTTGATGATGCGCCCGTCCTCCAGCGTAACGTGCTGTCCGTGCTTCAGGCGCTGGAACAGCGGTCCAGGCTTTACGCCATCGGCGATGAGCGCGGCGGCATCCAGTGCGCCGGGTTTGTCGTGTTCCTCAATGCGGTAGCCATAGCACTCCACCGGATGATTAAGCGGTCGGGCGGTGACCTGATAATTCCCATCGTCGAAAACCAGGCCTTCGGTAATCTCAACGACCTCAAGCGGATAGTCGGTCCAGGAGCCGCTGAGGCGTAGCGCGGTTTCAACAAATTCCCGGATCCCCACAGGCCCATAAATCGTCAGCGGGTTGGCATTACCGGCCATTGAGCGGCTGCAAAGCAAACCGGGAAGGCCAAAAAGATGGTCGCCATGCAGGTGAGTGATGAAAATTTTATCCAGCTTGCCGGGGTGATAAGCGGTATGTAAAAGCTGATGTTGTGTCCCTTCACCACAGTCAAACAGCCATAGTCCGCCACGGGTGGGATGTTTAAGATCCAGCAGTATCGCGGTCACATTTCGTGATCGGGTTGGCACGCCAGCAGACGTCCCCAGAAAAATCAGTTCCATAATGCAATCAGCCCTTTGCCGAACGGGGAGGGGTTTAGTATAACGTGATGAACCCCAGGAAGGAGAAAGAGATGATCCAGTGGCAAGATTTACACCATAGTGAGCTCACCGTTCAGTCGCTCTACGCGTTGCTCAAACTGCGCTGCGAAGTGTTTGTGGTTGAACAAACCTGTCCGTATCAGGATATCGACGGTGATGATCTCACAGGGGAAAACCGCCATATCCTCGGCTGGAAGGATAACGAGCTGGTGGCGTATGCGAGGATTCTGAAAAGCGAGGACGATTTTGAGCCCGTTGTGATAGGTCGCGTCATTGTCAGCAACAAAGCACGGGGCGAAAAACTCGGCTATCAGCTGATGGAAAAAACGCTGGATGCGTGCCGGAAACAGTGGCCGGACAAGGCGTTACACCTGGGCGCGCAGGCGCACCTGCAACCCTTCTACGGCCATTTTGGTTTTACGCCGGTTACCGACGTTTATGACGAAGATGGCATCCCGCACATCGGCATGGCACGGGAAGTGAAACAGGCGTAATGGCACGTCGTTGTCTATAGTTAGCGGACTGGTGTACTAACATGGAGAAAAATATGTCATTTCAATCCTGGGATACCCGTATCGACGACGACCTGGCTTTGCTGAGCGAAACGCTGGAAGAGGTGTTACGTTCCTCGGGCGACCCTGCCGATCAGAAATATATTGAGTTAAAAGCCCGTGCTGAACAGGCGCTGCATGAAGTGAAAAACCGCGTCAGCCATGCGTCTGATACTTACTACTACCGTGCCAAAAAAGCGGTTTATCGTGCCGATGACTATGTCCATGAAAAACCGTGGCAGGGCATTGGGGTGGGTGCTGCCGTAGGGCTGGTGCTGGGTCTGCTGCTGGCCCGTCGTTAAGCCGCTTAACCACTCCCTATACGTGGGTACTGCTATTTATGTTCAGTACCCCGTATAATATGCGGTTTTAACAGGGAGAGGTTCGCGTGAATTCGATTTTCCTTGCGCTGGAGCAACTGCATACCCAGCTTTCGCAAGCGTTACCCGCCACACCCGGCCTGTGTCATTTCGACGTCTCTTTCCCGTTAAACGACGCCTTCGATCCTCTCGCCTGGCTTGGCGAGCAGCAGTGCTATCCGCAATTTTACTGGCAGCAGCGTAACGGTGATGAAGAGCTGGCTGCGCTGGGGGCGGTCACCCAATTTTCCTCTCTGGCGCTGGCCTCACAGTTTTTGCGTGCAGAACATGCGCCAAAAGAGACTCGCATCTGCGGCCTCAACGCATTCAGCCCGGAGCAGGGCAGTCTTTTTCTGCCGCGCCTGCTCTGGCGACGTACCGCTGGCAACGCCACTCTCCGCCTGCAGCTGTGGAGCGATAGCTCGCTTCAGGACGACGCGCGCACTGCCCTGGAATTACTCCAGCAACTCCGTCCAGCCAGAGCCATTCGTCCGCTGTCTGTCCAGGTTGAGCGCGAAACGCATCTGCCGCAAAAACCGGAATGGTTGACCCTGATCGGCAAGGCGACGGAGACTATCGCGCGCGGCGATTTCGAAAAGGTCGTGCTTGCCCGGGCCACCGATCTGCAGTGTAAACAGCGGGTTAATCCTGTCGCACTGATGGCCGCCAGCCGCGCCCTGAATCTCAACTGCTATCATTTCTGCATGGTATTCGACGCCCGCAACGCGTTCCTCGGCTCCACGCCCGAGCGCCTCTGGCGGCGACGTGGCAAGCTGCTGCGCACCGAAGCGCTGGCGGGCACCGTCGCCAGCCATACGGATGATAAACAGGCGCAGCGCCTGGGCGAGTGGTTGCTGAATGATGATAAAAACCAGCGTGAAAATATGCTGGTCGTGGAAGATATCTGCCAGCGTCTTCAGCACCATACGCAGACGCTTGAGGTATTGCCTGCTCAGGTCGTCCGGCTGCGTAAAGTCCAGCATTTACGACGCTGTATCTGGACGGAGCTAAAACAGGCCGATGACGAATTGTGTCTGCATGTGCTCCAGCCGACAGCCGCCGTTGCCGGGCTTCCGCGACAGCCCGCGCGTGCGTTTATCCACAACGTTGAGCCTTTCAACCGCGAATGGTACGCCGGTTCGGCCGGGTATTTATCGCCCGATCAAAGCGAGTTCTGTGTGGCGTTGCGCTCGGCGCGCGTCCAGGATGACGCCCTGCGGCTGTACGCCGGGGCGGGCATCGTCAGCGGATCTGACCCGGAGCAGGAGTGGCAGGAGATCGAAAATAAAGCCGCTGGCTTGCGCTCTCTGCTCCTTAGGGATTAATACTGATTCGCGCAATCCCGATTCATATCAAAATTCCAATTTTTTCTATTATTTATACTGTGTCGCATTCTTGATACCGGACAATCTCATGTCAGTAAGTTCTTTTAACCGACGCTGGGCGGCGGTGATCCTTGAAGCCCTGACGCGCCATGGCGTCAGGCACGTGTGTATTGCACCGGGTTCTCGCTCAACGCCGCTGACGCTGGCGGCCGCCGAAAATCGGGCGTTGATTCATCACACCCATTTTGATGAGCGTGGCCTTGGGCATCTGGCGCTTGGGCTGGCAAAGGTCAGCAAAGAACCTGTGGCGGTGATTGTCACCTCCGGTACCGCCGTGGCGAACCTCTACCCGGCCCTGATTGAAGCCGGGCTAACCGGTGAAAAACTGATCCTGCTGACGGCCGACCGTCCTCCTGAGCTTATCGACTGCGGAGCGAATCAGGCCATTCGTCAGCCGGGACTCTTTTCTTCGCATCCTTCGCAGACGGTTTCGCTGCCGCGTCCTACCCAGGATATTCCGGCAAGCTGGCTGGTCTCCACCGTCGATCACGCCATGGAGACATTGCGCAGCGGGGCGTTGCACATTAACTGTCCATTTGCCGAGCCGCTGTATGGCGAACTGGACGATACCGGCATTGACTGGCAGCGCTCCCTCGGTAACTGGTGGCAGAGTGAAAAACCGTGGCTGCGCGGGCAAACGCATCTTGAGAGCGCGAAACAGCGCGACTGGTTCTTCTGGCGCCAAAAACGCGGCGTGGTTATTGCCGGGCGCATGAGCGCCGCCGAAGGCAGGCGGGTCGCCGAATGGGCGCAAACCCTCGGCTGGCCGCTGATTGGCGACGTGCTTTCCCAGACCGGTCAGCCGCTGCCGTGCGCCGATCTCTGGCTCGGGAATGCAAAGGCGGTCACTGAGCTTTCACAGGCGCAGATTGTGGTCCAGATCGGCGCCAGCCTGACCGGGAAACGCCTGCTGCAGTGGCAGGCGACCTGCACGCCGGAAGAGTACTGGCTGGTCGACCCGCTGGAAGGGCGGCTTGACCCGGCTCACCATCGCGGCCGCCGTCTGGTGAGCAACATTGAGAGCTGGCTGGAACTGCATCCGGCGGAAAAACGTCAACCCTGGGCGGTGGCAATCCCCGAATTGTCTCGTCAGGCGTGGGAAATCACCAAAGCGCACTGTGAGACATTCAGCGAAGCCGGTCTGGCGCACCGTATTCGTCAGTATCTGCCTGAACAGGGCCAGCTGTTTGTCGGTAACAGCCTGGTGGTGCGTCTGATTGACGCCTTTTCGAAGCTGCCTGCGGGCTACCCGGTTTACAGCAACCGCGGTGCCAGCGGCATCGATGGGCTGATCTCGACGGCGGCGGGCGTGCAGCGCGCCAGCGCGAAATCGACGCTGGCGATCGTGGGCGATCTCTCCGCGCTTTACGATCTCAACGCGCTGGCGCTGCTGCGTCAGGCTTCCGCACCGTTTGTGCTGATCGTCGTGAACAACAACGGCGGGCAGATTTTCTCTCTGTTGCCAACGCCCCAGAGCGAGCGTGAGCGTTTCTATCTGATGCCGCAGAACGTGCAGTTTGAACATGCTGCGGCAATGTTCAGCCTGAAATATCACCGCCCGGAGAGCTGGGAACAGCTGGAAACAGCGCTAAGCAGCGCCTGGAAGCAACCGGGCGCGACGCTGATTGAGCTGGTCGTGAACGATGCCGACGGTGCACAGAGCCTGCAAAGCCTGCTGGCACAGGTGAGCCAGCTGTGATCCTCGCAGGCGTGCAGCAGACCGGAGAACCAGGCTATCCCTGGCTGGTCTTTTTGCACGGTTTTTCCGGAGACTGCCGCGAGTGGCAGGTTGTCGGGGAGACGCTGAGCGAGTATCCCCGGCTCTATCTTGATCTGCCGGGGCACGGTGAATCCCGGAATATTACCGTGACGGGGTTCGAGGAGATGAGTACGTTACTTACCCGAACTCTGATTAGTTACAACATACTTAACTACTGGATGGTGGGGTACTCCCTCGGCGGCCGCATTGCGATGTTTCACGCCTGCCAGCAGCCGAAGGGGCTGTTGGGCGTGATGGTTGAGGGCGGACATCCGGGCCTGCAGAACGCCGACGATCGCCATGCGCGGCGGGTATCCGACCACCGCTGGGCGACACGTTTTCGCACCGAACCGCTGGATAAGGTCTTTGCTGACTGGTACCAGCAGCCGGTGTTTGCCTCTCTCCCGGACGCTGAGCGGAAGGCGCTTATTACCCTGCGCAGCCAAAACAACGGCATAACGCTGGCGAAAATGCTTGAAGCGACCTCGCTGGCCGGGCAGCCGGATTTACGTCCCGCGCTCAGAACCCGCCATTTCTCTTTTGATTACCTCTATGGCGAACGTGATAAAAAGTTCGCGGACCTTGCCGCCGAACTGCACGCTGTTAGCCATGCAATTCCAAACGCCGGACACAACGCCCACCGGGAAAACCCCGCTGCGGTCGCCGCGAGTCTGGCTCAGATACTGCGTCTTCGAACAAAGGACACTCTATGATCTATCCTGATGAAAACATGCTTTACGCGCCGGTCGAATGGCAAGACTGCTCCGAAGGCTACACCGACATTCGTTACCACAAATCCGCTGACGGCATCGCCAAAATCACCATCAACCGTCCGCAGGTGCGTAACGCCTTCCGTCCGCTGACCGTCAAGGAGATGATCCAGGCCCTGGCGGATGCTCGCTATGACGATAACATCGGCGTGATTGTCCTGACCGGCGAAGGTGAGAAAGCCTTCTGCTCCGGTGGCGATCAGAAAGTGCGCGGTGACTACGGCGGATACCAGGACGATGCGGGTACGCATCACCTGAACGTGCTTGATTTCCAGCGCCAGATCCGCACCTGCCCGAAACCGGTGGTGGCGATGGTGGCGGGTTACTCCATCGGCGGCGGTCATGTGCTGCACATGATGTGTGACCTGACCATTGCCGCCGAGAACGCCATCTTCGGCCAGACCGGTCCGAAAGTGGGCTCTTTCGACGGCGGCTGGGGCGCTTCCTACATGGCGCGCATCGTCGGGCAGAAAAAAGCGCGTGAAATCTGGTTCCTGTGCCGTCAGTACAACGCCCAGGAAGCGCTGGATATGGGCCTGGTGAATACCGTGGTACCGATTGCCGATCTCGAAAAAGAGACCGTCCGCTGGTGCCGTGAAATGCTGCAAAACAGCCCAATGGCGCTGCGCTGCCTGAAGGCGGCACTCAACGCTGACTGTGACGGTCAGGCGGGCCTGCAGGAGCTGGCGGGCAACGCCACCATGCTGTTCTACATGACCGAAGAGGGTCAGGAAGGACGCAACGCGTTTAACGAAAAACGCCAGCCTGATTTCAGCAAATACAAACGGAACCCGTAATGCGTCGCGCGCAGGTTTACCGCTGGCAGATACCGATGGACGCGGGCGTGGTGCTGCGTGAACGGCGGTTAAAAACCCGTGATGGCTTCTTTGTGCATCTCCAGCAGGGTGAGCGAGAAGGCTGGGGCGAGATTTCGCCGCTGCCGGGCTTTAGCCTGGAATCGCTCGATGATGCACAGGCTGCGCTGCTGGCGTGGGCAGGTGCGTGGCGCGAGGGCGCGAACCCGGCGTTCCCGGACGTGCCTTCTGCGGCCTTTGGTATCAGCTGTGCGCTGGCAGAACTGGAGGGCAGCCTGCCGGAAGAGGGCAATTACCGCGCGGCACCGCTGTGCACGGGCGACCCGGACGAGCTCTTTACGTTGCTCTCCACCATGCCGGGCGAGAAAGTGGCGAAAATTAAGGTCGGTCTCTACGAAGCGGTGCGCGACGGAATGGTCGCCAACCTGCTGCTGGAAGCGATTCCCGATTTGCACCTGCGTCTTGACGCAAACCGCGCCTGGACGCCGCTTAAGGCGCAGCAGTTTGCGAAATACGTCAACCCGGCGTACCGCAGCCGCATCGCCTTCCTGGAAGAGCCGTGCAAAACCCGCGACGATTCGCGCGCGTTTGCTCGTGAAACGGGGATTGCTATCGCCTGGGATGAAAGCCTGCGCGAAGACGATTTTGAATTTATTGCCGAGCCGGGCGTCAGCGCAGTGGTGATTAAACCGACGTTAACCGGCAGCCTGGCGAAGGTCCGCGAGCAGGTTGCCGCGGCGCATGCGCTGGGTCTGACGGCGGTGATCAGTTCGTCGATTGAGTCCAGCCTTGGGCTGACCCAGCTGGCACGTATTGCCGCCTGGTTAACGCCTGACGCTGTCCCCGGCCTCGATACGCTGAACCTGATGCAGGCTCAGCTTCTCCGCCAGTGGCCGGACAGCGCGCTGCCGTGCCTCAGCGTTGAGGCGCTGGAGCCGCTGCTATGAGTTTTACCGACTGGCCATGGCGGCACTGGTGTGCGCAGTTTGCCGACAAACCTGCTCTCAGGCTGAACGACGACGCGCTGAGCTGGCAACAGCTGTGCACGCGTATCGATCGCCTTGCCGCGGGCTTTCATCAGCAGGGGGTGGAGGAGGGTGACGGTGTTCTGCTGCTGGCCTATAACCACCCGCAAACGCTGATGGCATGGCTGGCGCTGCTCCAGTGCGGCGCGCGTATTCTTCCAGTGAATCCACAGCTGCCGCCTCCGCTGCTGGACGTGCTGCTCCCCCAGATGACTCTGCGCTTTGCGCTGGTGCTGGACGGCAGCTACGACGCTCTTCCTGCCCTGAGCATGCGTGAGCCAGCCGATGCATACCGCGTTGCATGGCAACCGGCGCGGCTGGCCTCGATGACGCTCACCTCCGGCTCGACCGGGCTACCGAAGGCGGCGGTGCATACCTGTGCCGCCCATCTTGCCAGCGCACGCGGCGTGTTGTCGCTGATGCCCTATGGGGACAACGACGACTGGCTCCTTTCGCTGCCGCTGTTTCACGTTTCCGGTCAGGGAATTTTATGGCGCTGGCTGGTGGCCGGGGCACGCTTAACGGTGCGCGAGAAACAACCTCTGGAACAGGCGTTACGCGGCTGCACCCACGCCTCGCTGGTGCCGACCCAGCTCTGGCGTCTGCTTAATCGTCACAAGCCTGTTGTACTGAAAGCGGTGCTGTTGGGCGGGGCTGCAATCCCCGTTGATTTAACACAGCAGGCGCGCGAACAGGGTATTCACTCCTTCTGCGGTTACGGCCTCACCGAGTTTGCCTCTACCGTCTGTGCGAAAGAGGCAGACGGCGAGCCGGACGTAGGGTATGCGCTGCCGGGCAGAGAGGTGCAGGTCGTTGAAGGTGAAGTCTGGATTAGGGCGGAAAGTATGGCTTCCGGCTACTGGCGGGACGGTGCGCTGATGCCGTTGACCAATGCGCAGGGATGGTTCGCCACCCGCGACCGTGGGGAATGGCATAACGGGCGACTGACGATTTTAGGCCGCATAGACAATCTCTTTTTCAGCGGAGGAGAGGGGATCCAGCCGGAATCGCTGGAACGTGTTATCGCCGCACACCCGCAGATTAACCAGGTGTTTATCGTCCCGCTGGACGATGCCGAGTTTGGACAACGTCCGGTGGCGGTGGTGGAGTGCGAGCCGGGAACGGATATCGCGCAATTTCCTGACTGGATCCAGGGCAGACTGGCGCGCTTTGAGCAGCCGGTCCACTGGCTGGTACTGCCGGCGGAGCTAAAAAATGGCGGGATTAAGATCTCCCGCCAGGCGTTAAAACAGTGGGTGAATGCCCAGCTGTCGGCGTAATTATCCGATATCCGGCTCCGGTTTGCGCTGGCGACGGCGCAGCAGGCGTAATACCGGCGGCACCACAATCACCATGATTGCCAGCGCTAACAGGACCTTCGCGACGCTGCTGTCCCACAGGATCGACATATTGCCGTTACTGATGGACAGCGCGCGGCGCAGGTTCTGCTCCAGCATCTCGCCAAGCACGAACCCCAGAATCAGCGGTGACATCGGGAAGTGCATCTTACGGAGTATGTATCCCAGCACGCCCAGGACCACCATCAGCACCAGGTCAAACGTGGTGCTGTGCACCGCGTACACCCCTACAGCAGAGACGGCGGCAATCGCCGGGACCAGGAACCACAGGGGAATGGTCAACATGCGGGTGAACAGCCCAATCAGCGGGATATTCATCACCAGCAGCATCACGTTAGCGATCAGCAGGGCGGCAATCAGCCCCCAGACAATATCCGGCTGCTCGGTAAACATTGCCGGTCCCGGCGTGATGTTGTAGAGCGTCAGGGCGCCCATCATCACCGCCGTGGTGCCGGAGCCCGGTACGCCAAGGGTCAGCATCGGGATAAACGAGCCACAGGCCGAGGCGTTATTGGCCGCCTCAGGCGCCGCCACGCCGCGAATATCGCCTTTACCAAAGCTGTCGCTGTTGCCGCTGAGCTTTTTCTCGGTCATGTAGGTAATGGCACTGGCGATGGTGGCCCCGGCGCCCGGCAGGATGCCGACAAAGAAGCCAATTACCGATGAGCGCAGCGTGGTGCCGATGCACTGCGCGCCTTCTTTAGCGCTAAAGAGCATCCGGCCGGTTTTGCGCACCAGCGTCTGCCCGCTGCTGGTATGTTCCAGCATCAGTAAGATTTCAGAGACAGAGAACAGACCAATCACGACCACGATAAACTGCACGCCGTCGGACAGGTGAACGCTGTCGAAGGTAAAGCGATAGACCCCGGTGTTGGCATCCACGCCGACGGTGGCTAACCCTAAGCCAATCAGCGCGGACAAAAACGACTTGAGCGGATTTTGCGCCATCATGCTGCCGAGGCAGGCAATGGCAAACACCATCAGGGCAAAATATTCTGCCGGACCAAAAGCCAGCGACCACTGGGCCAGCGCAGGCGCAAACAGAATGATGCCGCCAATGGCAACCAGCGAGCCAAAGAACGAACTGACCGCTGAAATGGAGAGCGCCACGCCCCCGCGACCCTGTCGCGCCATCGGATAGCCATCCAGCGCGGTCATGATCGCCGCCGCATCTCCCGGCACGTTAAGCAGGATCGACGAGATGCGCCCGCCATATTCACAGCCGATATAGACCGTTGCCAGCAGGATCAGCGCCGATTCCGCAGGCAGATGCAGGGCAAAGGCCAGCGGAAGTAAAATTGCTACCCCGTTGATCGGCCCAAGACCCGGCAGCAGGCCGACAATCGTGCCCACGAAACAGCCGATCAGGGCGATCACCAGGTTTTCCGGGGTCATCGCCACGGCGAACCCCTGTGAGAGGTAAATCCAGGTATCCATAGCGTGCTCCGTTAATTAAGCCAGGCGCCGAGCGGTAACGTCACGTCCAGCAGGCGGTCAAAGGCGTACCACAGTAAAATCCCCATCACCACGCCTGAGATCCCTGCCGCGGGAAGGGTGGCGTTAAACAGCATGCCGATCACCATCGTCAGGATGGCGGTCGCCACCGGGAAGCCGAGCCATTCAAAGCCCCAGGCGTACATCAGCAGGACAATGACCATCACCAGCAGACGCTGCAGAATGCGACGCGGTGGCCACTCGACGGTGTCCGGGTGGCGCAACAGCAGCGCCACCGAGCAGAGCAGCATCAGGCCGACAATGCCCATCGGGAAGGGGCGTGGCCCTACGGGTTCATAGCTGTATTCGCTGTGGATCTGCCAGGCGACAAACATCCCGCCAACGCAGAGCAGCAGCCATATCCCGGCAAAAATACGATCGCTCATAGCGCCTCCGGTTATTTCGCCAGGCCAAAGGCTTTCGCCTGCTCGCGGTAGTCATTCACCTGTTTTTTGACGTACTCATCCAGTGGCTTACCGGTCAGGTTAAATTCAAACAGCCCGCGCAAATCGCGCTGTTTCTTAAACGCTTCGGTCTGCTGGAGTTTGTTGAACGCGTCGACCCACCACTGGTACTCGGCATCGGTCACTTTTGGCCCGACGAAGAACCCGCGGATGATCGGCCAGACCAGGTTGTAACCCTGCTCTTTGGCGGTCGGCACGTTAGCCAGCTGTCCCGGCAGACGGTTTTCCGAGAAGACCGCCAGCACGCGGATTTTGTCCCCGTTCAGGTAAGGCACCATCTCGCTGAGATCGCCGGAAACGGCCTGAACATGGTTGCCCATCAGTGCCGTAACCGGCTCGCCGCCGCCTTCAAAGGCCACGTAGCGCATTTTGTGTGGGTCAACCTTCGCCTGTTGCGCGAGAAGGGCGGCTTTCATCCAGTCCTGGCTACCGATCGACGCGCCTGCGCCAATCACCACGCTGTTCGGATCTTTTTCCATGGCGGTGAGCAGGTCTTTCAGGGACTTCCACGGTGAGTCGGCACGCACGGCAATCATCCCGTAGTCGGTACCGACGGTCGCCAGCCAGCGCACGTCATCCACGCCATAACGGCCAAACTTGCCCTGAGACAGGTTCAGCAGTGAACCACCGGAGAAGGCCACCACCGTCCCCGCTTCCGCAGGTCGTTGTGCGACGATGGCGTTATAGGCCACCGCGCCCACGCCGCCGGGCATGTAGGTCACGCGCATCGGTTTCTCGATGGCCTTCGTCTCCAGCATGCTGACCTGAATCAATTTGCAGGTGAGATCGAAACCGCCACCCGGTTTGGCCGGGGCGATACATTCGGTACGGGACGGGGCGTCCTGCGCCTGAACGACAGAGGTACTCAACAGGAATGCGCTTGCAGCAAGGGTAGAAAGTAAGTGTTTTTTCATCGTTTATCCTCACGCCGGGGGTACGGGTATGGGTCTTTTTTCTGATTATGTGAACCGCCTTGTAGCGGTTCCGTTGCGTGATTGTTAAAACAATAACCTTTCATTTCCCTTTCAATGGGGAACCAACTTTACAGGATGTGACATGCGTCTCTTACTGGCAGAAGATAATCGTGAGCTGGCTCACTGGCTGGAGAAAGCACTGGTGCAGGAGGGCTTCGCCGTGGATTGCGTGTCTGACGGGCGTGCCGCCGACCATCTGCTGCAGGGAGAACATTACGCGGTTGCTATTCTGGACATCGGCATGCCCGGTTTTGACGGCCTGGAAGTGGTCCATCGCCTCAGAAAACGGGGGCAGACGCTGCCCGTCCTGTTCCTGACTGCGCGCAGCAACGTGGCGGACCGGGTAAAGGGCCTGAACGCAGGGGCGGATGATTATCTGCCAAAACCGTTTGAGCTGGAGGAGCTTGACGCCCGGCTGCGTGCCCTGTTGCGCAGAAGCGAGGGGCGCACGCAGGAACGCCAGCGTCTTGGGGAACTGGAGTATGACGACGAGGGCTTTTTCCTGCTCCGCGATGAACCGCTTTCCCTGACGCCGCGCGAGCTCTCTCTGCTGAAAGTGCTGATGCACCGCCGCACCCGTCCGGTTTCGCGGCAGCAGCTTTTTGACCAGGTGTTCAGCCTGAACGACGACGTCAGCCCTGAAAGTATCGATCTTTATATTCACCGCCTGCGAAAGAAGCTCACCGGCAGCGGCGTGCGGATCACCACGTTACGGGGGCTGGGATACGTGCTGGAGTGCGGCGATGAGAGGGTTTAAGCCGCAGTCGCTCTATCTGCAACTGCTGCTTTTCCTTGGCCTGCCGCTACTGTTGCTGTGGGGATTGTCAGCCTTTAACAGCTACGTCAGCGCGTTGCAGGCGGCCACGCAGGCTTACGACCGCACGCTGTTATCCTCTGCCCGCACCATTTCGGAACGGCTGGAGGTACGCGACGGCAAGCTGGCGGTGGACGTGCCCTGGGTGGTGCTTGATAGCTTTGAGCTCAACATGAACGACCGGCTCTATTACAAGGTGGTCGACCCCGACGGGCGGGTGATCTCCGGCTATGACGATCTGCCGAAGATGCCGCCTGCAACATCGCGTACCACGCTCTACCCCGCGCTGGCGTGGTTTTACCATACCGAATATCGCGGGCAGGCGATTCGGGTGGCGCGTCTGCTGCAGCCCGTGAATCAAGATTCTATTTTTGGCATGGCGGAAATATACGTTGCGGAGACGCTCCAGTCACGCCGCTATCTCGCCAGCCAGTTGCTCTTTTCATCCTGGGTTTCGCAGGGGCTGCTGGTGCTGCTGACGCTGGTGCTAACCGCCTGGATGCTGCGCCGCGTGTTGCGTCCGATGCGCCAGCTCTCCTCGCTGATGGTGCGGCGCGAGCCGGGCCTGCTGGCACCGCTGCCGGAGCTGTTGCCCTGGTCCGAGACCCGGCTGCTGATTGTGGCTTTTAACCGCTATATCGACCGTCTGCGCGGCGTGCTTTCGCGTCAGGAACGTTTCAACGCGGATGCATCGCACCAGCTCAAAACGCCGCTGGCGGTACTTAAAACACAGGTGTCTGTCGCGCTTACTCGCCAGGATCCCGCTTTGTGGCAGGAGAGTCTGCGGGCAATGAACGCCACGCTGGATGAGACTATCGTACTCACCGAGCGGCTGTTGCAGCTTTCGGCGGTGAAGGGGAGAGAGCAGGGCGATCGTCAGTTCTCGCCTGTGGATCTGGTTCAGGTGGTGCAGAACTGCTGCTTCTCCCGACTGGCGCAGGCGCGGAGCAAAGGGATCGATCTGGGTTATGACGGTGTGGAGCAGCCGGTCATGATCGAAGGCGATGACGTCCTGCTGGGCGAACTGTGCGCTAACCTGCTGGAGAACGCGATTAAATATACCCCAGCAGGCGGGACCGTGACCGTTTTCCTGCGCGCAGAGGCCGGTGCCGTTGAGCTGCGCGTTGAAGACAGCGGCCCCGGTATTGAAGAGGATCAAATTCACCAGGCAATGCTCCCTTTCCACCGCCTGAACAACGTTGGGGACGCTGCCGGTTCCGGGATCGGGCTGGCACTGGCGGGTGACATTGCCCGGCTGCACCGCAGCCATTTGCAACTCAACCGCAGTGAATCCCTGGGTGGCCTGTGTGTCAAAATGCGCTTTCTGTTGCTTGCATAAAAAAGCCGCAAGTTTCAAATCGTTACAATCTTCCCCCCCGCCGCACGCAGAGTGCTTGATCCCCGGGAGACTCAGGTTAAAATCTCGCGGTTTTGGGACTTCTCTATAAAATTGCGCGGGATCATGACAATGAAAAAAGTGGCATTACTGGGCTTCGGCCTGATGGTTGTATCTGCGGCGGCTAACGCCATCAGCTTCAACGGCTCGGCGGGTCAGGACTATACCCACCTGGGCTTTGGCCTGGGAACAGAGACTTCCGGTCTGGCGATGACCGGTGGCTGGACGCATAACGATGACGACGGCGATGCGGCAAGCCTCGGTCTGGGTCTGAACATTCCTCTTGGTCCATTCCTGGCGACCGTCGGCGGTAAAGGTATCTATACCAACCCGAACGACGGTGACGAAGGGTATGCGGCAGCGGTGGGTGGCGGCCTGCAGTGGAAAATTGGCGACAGCTTCGGTCTGTTTGGCGAGTATTACTACTCTCCGGACTCGCTCTCCAGCGGTATCGACAGCTATGAAGAAGCCAACGCCGGCGCGCGCTGGACCATCATGCGTCCGATTACCATCGAGGCGGGCTATCGCTACCTGAACCTGGCGGGCAAAGACGGCAACCGCGACAACGCGCTGGCCGACGGTCCCTATGTGGGCGTAAGCGCAGGCTTCTAATCCTGTCGGCGCGGCGTTCCGTCGCGCCAGTTTCTCTCTTCTCCCTCCCGCGTTTGCGCTATAGTGTTTTCACCAAATAAGCGGGAGAACACAATGATTAACGTGGAGATGTTATCCACCGGCGACGAAGTGCTGCATGGACAAATTATTGATACCAATGCTGCCTGGCTTGCCGATCTTTTCTTTGAGCAAGGATTACCGTTAACGCGTCGCAATACGGTAGGCGACAATCTTGAGTCGCTGGTCAGCATTCTGTGTGAGCGGAGCGAACACTGCGATGTGCTGATCGTGAATGGCGGACTCGGTCCTACCAGTGACGATCTCAGCGCGCTGGCCGCCGCAACCGCAAAAGGTGAAGGGCTGGTGCTGCATGAGGCATGGCTTTCACAGATGGAACGCTTTTTCTCCGAACGTGGCCGCGTTATGGCCCCCAGCAACCGCAAGCAAGCTGAAATCCCCGCCAGTGCTGAGCTGGTTGATAACCCGGTCGGCACCGCGTGCGGGTTTGCCCTGCAGCTGAACCGTTGCCTGATGTTCTTCACGCCCGGCGTACCTTCCGAATTTAAAGTGATGGTTGAGCAGAAGATCCTGCCGCGCCTTCGCGACCGTTTTACCCTGCCTGAACCTCCGCTGTGCCTGCGACTGACCACGTTTGGCCGTTCTGAAAGCGATCTGGCCCAGAGTCTTGACCACCTGCAATTGCCGCCGGGCGTGTCCATGGGCTATCGCTCCTCTATGCCGATCATTGAGCTCAAGCTGACAGGACCGGCGACGCAGAAAGCGGCGATGCTGGCCCTGTGGCCCGAAGTGCAGCGCGTGGCGGGCGAAAGCCTGATCTTTGAAGGGACGGAGGGGTTGCCTGCGCAGATTGCGAAGCACCTGCAGGATCGTCAGCTGAGCGTGACCTTAAGCGAGCAGTTCACCGGTGGCCTGCTGGCGCTGCAATTGTCGCGCGTCAGCGCGCCGCTGCTGGCCAGCGAAGTGGTGCCGTTCCAGCAGGAGACCCTGGCGCAAACCGCCCGCTGGGCCTCGGAGCGACGGGTTAAACATTTTGCCGGTCTGGCGCTGTTCGTGGGTGGGCTGGATGAGGAACACCTTAACGTCGCGCTGGCGACGCCGGAGGGGACCTGGGCTCTGAGGGTCAAAATGAGCATCACTCGCCACAGTCTGGCGGTGCGTCAGGAAGTCTGCGCCATGATGGCGCTGAATATGCTGCGCCGCTGGCTCAATGGCAAAGAGGTCGCCAGCGAGCACGGCTGGATTAACGTTGTTGAGTCGCTGTTCGTCGAGTAATGTTTGTGCCGGGGCGTTCGCCCCGGCCATGTTCAGCCCAGCGCGTTCGCCAACAGGGTAATCGGATGCTCACAGCGCTTGCTGGTGGACATCTCGATCTGCCATTTACAGGTTTCGCAGTCGGTCACCACGATATCCGCGCCGCTCTCTTCGATCTGTCGGAACAGCGGGGCGCCAATCGCCTGGGAGGTTGCGTAGTTTTCGCGCTTAAAGCCGTAGGTTCCCGCAATCCCGCAGCAGCGCGAATCCAGCACCGTCAGCTCAAGTCCGGGAATTAACCGCAGCAGCTCAAGCGTATAGAGCGACCAGCCCATTTTCTCCATATGACACGGGGTGTGATACACCACTTTCAGGGGCAATTTCCCCAGCGGCAACGTCTGCCCGCTATCGAGCTTGCGCCACAGGAAGCGTGTCGCCAGCTCGATGTGCTCGCGCAGGCCGGTATTATCCACGTCCAGCAGATGCGGGTACTCATCGCGCAGGGTGAAGGTACAGGTGGACGAGGTCGCCAGCACCGGAATACCTTTATCGACAATCGCTTCGCGCAGTGACGTGACATTGCTCTGAGCCTGCCTGCGCGCTTTATCGGTAAACCCGTTGGCGATCAGCGGTACGCCGCAGCACTTCTCTTTGTTCAGTAGCTGAACGCCCGTTCCCATGGCGTTTAGCACCTTCAGCAGATCTTTGCCCAGCTGCGGGTGGTTGTAATTCACATAGCAGCCGTGGAAAAAGGCCACCTGGTCGGCGTACTGCGCCTGCTCCGCCGCGACGGATTTGTACCAGCGGCGGAAGGTGCCGTGAGAATATTTCGGCAGGCTGCGGTGATGGTCTATCTTCAGCGTGGCATCCAGCAGCTGGCGCACCGGTTTGAGGGCGGTCGCGGCATTGACCAGCGGGGCAAACGGCGTTGAGACGCTGCCCATCAGGTCGGTATGGCTGAGCATGGCATCGCGCAGGGACGGCTTTTGCGTGCTGTAGCGCGCCCTGGCGCGCTGGATGATATCGCCGATTTTCACATCCGACGGGCAGGCAACTTCGCAGCGTTTGCAGTTGATACAGTATTTCAGCGCCTCGTCGTACAGCTTACCGTCCTTCAGGCGCAGACGCTCGCCGTCAGGCCCGGCCTGTTTCGGTCCGGGATAGCGCGGGTTCACGCCGCTGACCGGGCAGACGGTTGTGCAGACCGTGCATTTAATGCAGCTTTCAAAACGGGTATCGTTCATTGTTCCGCCTCCGCGCGCTGGCTAATCTGCTCTGCCACATACAGCGCCGTGACGGCGCAGACCCCGCCACCGCACCCCTGAGTTATGGGATCGTACCCGCCCAACAGCGAGCCAATGGCAAAGAGATTCCTGACGGGCTTACCGGACAGTTGCGGGTGCAGTTGGTTATCAACCATCACGCCGAACTGTTGCCAGGGCTGCGGCGAGAAGAAATCACTCTGATACCAGTCCGCGCGGGACGCGCCTTGCCGGACATCAAGCCCCATAATGGCTTCCCGGATGCCCTCCCGGCTGCTCAGCAGCCCGTTGCTGAAGAAACTGCCGCTTGCCAGCACCGTATAGCGGGCGCGAAGCGGAATATCACCGTGGTTGCGGGTCCAGATTTCACTCACCGCGCCGTCCGTCAGGGTGATTTTTTTCACCTCGTCACCCGCCATCCACACGCCGCCCTGCGCCACAAACTGGCGCTGGATCTGGGTATGCAGGCGAATGCCGGGCACGGAAGGGGGAAGCGTTGGCAGCAGGCCGAGCGAGCAGGGCAGACGGTCCGACAGCCAGCGCCACAGGCGGTTATCGCTGAGTCCAAAGCAGGCAGGCATCAACAGCGTATCGCAGGTTTCACCGAGCGGTCTGAGCGCCTCATACAGCAGCGGCCATCTGTCTTCGTTATCCAGAAAGCGGGCGATATTCACCGCGCGAAACTCGCTCGGGTTTTCGCGCAGGACATCCAGTTCAGGCAGTTCTATCTCTGCCGTCTCGGCGTTCACGCCCTGGCGACACAGTGACGCCGCCGCAAGATGGGGCTGAAAATCCAGAAAGCCGCTAATACCCACGACCCGTACCCGTCCTGTGCTCACAGGGGCAACGGGGACCTCCTCCGGGCTGAGCCATGCGGAACGCAGGGTGCCAAGCGGCGTGATGCGTTGATGATTTTGCCTGGCGCTCCCCTTCAGACGCGCACCGCAGTCAGCCAGCAGCGCTTCGGTTTCCAGCGCAAAGCGGTCAATATGCTGCGCGCCAACCCGATGATACGGGTGCTCCGGCGGCAGTTTGTCGCGGTACGTGTCGTCCACCAGATCCAGCGATCCCGACGAGAAGTGCAGGGCACTCTGCCCCCGGGTGATAATGGCGCAGCGCAGCCCCTGCTTCGTGAGCTTGATGCCACAGAGCAAGCCCGCCAGCCCGCCGCCGACAATCACGGTATCAAATTTCATCGTGTTGCTCCTTCTCAAGACCGCAAAGCCCCTGGTAGACCCAGCGGGTAAACTCGCTCTCACGCAGGGCATCGCCCCAGGCGACAGGCTGAATGCCTTTCCAGCGCTCGTTTAAAAAGGCGCTGAGCTGATCGAGCGACTGGGTGGCAGTCGTGGTATGAAAACGCTGCAGCAGACCCGCCACACGGCAGGCGCACAGTTCACCCTGGCAGGTTCCCATGCCGACGCGGGTGCGACGGCGGAGATCGAGCAGGCTCTTGACCGTCAGGTTCTCCACCGCGTATTGCACCTCGCCCGCGGTGACGGCTTCGCACTCGCACACCAGGCTGCGGCTCAGCCGACCTTCGCCGAGCCAGACCGGCGTTCTGTCCCCGTGGCGGTAAATCGCGGAACCGCGCAGCGGGGCGGGCAGGGAGATGATTTTTTGCAACGTTTTTTCGGTGGACTGACGCGATCCTGGCAGCGGTTGTTCTGCCGTCACGCACGGCTTGGTATTCCCCAGCTTGCGGCAGACTGCATCGGTGGCCCATTCGGCCATCAGGCGGTAGGTCATTAATTTGCCGCCTGTAATGGTGATAAATCCGTCCATGCCGTCGCGTTCGGCGTGGTCGAGCAGCACGATGCCCCGGCTAACGTTACGTCCGCTCGGATCGTTATCGCTGGCGACAAGAGGACGCACGCCCGCGTAGGCACGCAGAATACGCGTCTGGGCCATCACCGGGGCCAGTTTCTCGCCTTCACGCAGCAGGATATCCACCTCTTCGGCGGTCACGCGGTTGTAGTCAATGTCGCTGTAGTCGACGTGGGTTGAGGTCGTACCAATCAGCGAAATGGTATCGCCCGGCACGAGGATATCGGCATCAGACGGTTTGCGGCAGCGGTTGATCACATGGTTATTGATGCGATGGTCGAGGATCAGCAGCGAGCCTTTCGCCGGGAACATGCGCACCGACAGGTCAGCGTATTCTGCAATGCGCTGCCCCCAGATCCCCGCGGCATTAATGACGACGGAGGCAAACAGCTCGCTGTGTTCGTGGTATTGCGTATCAAACACCCGCACGCCGCAGACGCGATGGCCTTCGCGGATAAGTCCGGTCACTTCATGTCCGGTCAGAATGCGCGCCCCATGTTCCCGGGCATCCAGCATATTGGCGGCGGTCAGGCGGAACGGATCGACGGTGCCATCCGGGACTTTCACTGCGCCAATAAGCGCCGGGTTGACCGACGGTTCCAGCTGCCGTGCCCGCGCCGGATCCATGGCCTCCGCCTGAATACCTGCTGCGTTACAGGCGGTGATAAAGGTTTCCTGAAAGGCGAGGTCATCTTCGGGAAGGGTGATAAAGAGGCCATCGGTCGGTTCAATGCAGTGGCGGGCGATACGCTTGAGGATCTGGTTTTCCGCAATACATTCCCGTGCCGACTCACCGTCAGTGACGGCGTATCGTGCGCCGCTGTGAAGCAGGCCGTGGTTACGCCCGGTCGCGCCCGTGGCAATATCGTGGCGTTCCAGAAGCGTGACGCTTAATCCGCGAAGGGCGCAATCGCGAGCGATACCGGCGCCGGTGGCACCACCGCCAATGATAATCACATCGCTGTAGCGAGGATCGTGAATTGTCATTGTCTTCCCTTAATGTTCGTTTTTTTATCATTTAGCCACATGAAAACTGTGGTTTGTTTGATTTCGAACATAAACGCGCGAAATTCGAAAGTGAAACGTGATTTCATGCGCTTTTTTGCGCATTCTGTCATATTTCTGTAACAATCTGTGCGTTGATTCACAGTAACAATCACCATGATTTCTTAACATCCCCGGCTCTGGAATTCAGGTGCGAGCCACCTGCTCATTCAATTCAAGGCCACGGAGGCTGTCATGCTCAGTATTTTCAAACCCGCGCCGCATCGGGCGCGTCTGCCAGAGGCAGAGATTGATCCGCTATACCGTCGTCTGCGTTGGCAAATTTTCCTGGGGATCTTCTTCGGGTACGCGGCGTACTATCTTGTGCGTAAAAACTTTGCGCTCGCCATGCCGTATCTGGTGGAGCAGGGCTTTTCACGCGGCGATCTGGGGTTCGCGCTGTCGGGGATCTCTATCGCGTATGGTTTTTCCAAGTTCATTATGGGGTCCGTGTCAGATCGCTCGAATCCGCGCGTGTTTCTGCCCGCCGGTCTGATTCTGGCGGCTGCGGTGATGTTGTTCATGGGTTTTGTGCCGTGGGCAACCTCCAGCATTGCCGTTATGTTCGTGCTGCTGTTCCTCTGTGGCTGGTTCCAGGGGATGGGATGGCCGCCATGCGGACGTACCATGGTGCACTGGTGGTCGCAGAAAGAGCGCGGCGGCATTGTGTCGGTGTGGAACTGCGCGCATAACGTGGGTGGCGGTATTCCGCCGCTGCTGTTCCTGCTGGGGATGGCCTGGTTCAACGACTGGCACGCTGCGCTCTACATGCCTGCGTTTGGCGCCATTCTGGTGGCGATTATTGCCTTCGCGCTGATGCGCGATACGCCGCAATCCTGCGGCCTGCCGCCGATTGAAGAGTATAAAGACGACTATCCGGATGATTACAGCGAGAAGCACGAAGAAGAGCTGACCGCGAAGCAGATCTTCATGAAGTACGTGCTGCCTAACAAACTGCTGTGGTACATCGCGGTGGCCAACGTGTTCGTTTATCTGCTGCGTTACGGCATTCTGGACTGGTCACCGACCTACCTGAAAGAGGTGAAGCACTTCGCGCTGGATAAATCCTCCTGGGCCTACTTCCTGTATGAATACGCGGGGATCCCGGGCACGCTGATCTGCGGCTGGATGTCGGACAAAGTGTTTAAAGGTAACCGTGGTGCAACAGGCGTGTTCTTCATGACCCTGGTGACCATCGCCACCGTGGTGTACTGGCTCAACCCGCCGGGCAACCCGGGCGTAGACATGGCCTGTATGATCGTCATCGGCTTCCTGATTTATGGCCCGGTCATGCTGATTGGCCTGCATGCCCTGGAACTGGCACCGAAAAAAGCGGCGGGCACGGCGGCAGGCTTTACCGGCCTGTTCGGCTACCTGGGCGGTTCAGTCGCGGCGAGCGCCATCGTGGGCTACACCGTGGACTTCTTCGGTTGGGACGGCGGCTTTATGGTGATGATTGGCGGTAGCGTGCTGGCGGTACTGCTGTTGATTGTCGTAATGATCGGTGAGAAACGTCACCACGCTGAAGTGCTGGCGCGTCGTCAATAAGGAACATGCCCATGAAATTATCTCATTTAACCACCGGTCTGCTGCTGGCGGGCCTGATGACAGGCTCCGCGCTGGCGGCGGATAAAATCGTGATTGCCCACCGCGGCGCGAGCGGCTATCTGCCGGAGCATACGTTGCCGGCGAAAGCGATGGCCTATGCGCAGGGCGCGGATTATCTGGAGCAGGATCTGGTAATGACGAAGGACGACCAGCTGGTCGTCCTGCATGACCACTATCTTGACCGCGTAACGGACGTAGCGGAGCGTTTCCCGGACCGCGCGCGTAAAGATGGTCGTTTCTACGCCATTGATTTCACCCTGGCGGAGATCCGCTCCCTGAAGTTTACCGAAGGGTTCGAGATTGAAAACGGCAAGAAGGTACAGGTCTATCCGGGACGTTTCCCGATGGGCAAATCTGACTTCCGTATTCACACCTTCCAGGAGGAGATAGAGTTTGTTCAGGGGCTGAACCACTCGACCGGTAAAAATATCGGTATCTACCCGGAAATCAAAGCGCCGTGGTTCCATCATCAGGAAGGGAAGGATATTGCCGCGAAAACCCTGGAGGTCCTGAAACAGTACGGCTACACCAGCAAGAAGGACAAAGTTTACCTGCAGTGTTTTGACGCCGCCGAGCTGAAGCGCATTAAAACCGAGCTGGAGCCGAAGATGGGGATGGAGCTCAATCTGGTGCAGTTGATTGCCTACACCGACTGGAATGAAACCCAGGAGAAACAGCCGGACGGGAAGTGGGTGAACTACAACTACGACTGGATGTTTAAGCCGGGCGCGATGAAGCAGATTGCTCAGTACGCTGACGGCATCGGACCGGATTACCACATGCTGGTGGCAGAAGGCTCCACGCCGGGTCACGTGAAGCTGACGGCGATGGTGAAAGAGGCGCATGCCAGCAAGATGCAGGTTCATCCGTATACCGTGCGCGCAGACCAGCTGCCGCCGTATGCCACGGACGTGAATCAGCTTTATGAGGTGTTGTATAACCAGGCGGGCGTGGACGGGTTGTTTACGGATTTCCCGGATAAAGCAGTGAGTTTTTTGAAGGATTAACACTGGAATTGCCGGGTGGCGGCTGCGCCTTACCCGGCCTACGAACTAACCCTCTCCCACAGGGAGAGGGAACCAGGGCAATTACATCTCGATCTCAATATCGCCTTTTGCCCGGCAGCAGCAGGGCAAAATTTCCCCTTCGTTGATAAAGGCCAGCGGTTCAGTCAGCCAGTCCACCTGGCCGGCGACCAGACGGCAGCGGCAGGAGCCGCAATAGCCGGAACGACACTGGTACTCTACTTCTACCTGATGCGCCTCAAGCGCCACCAGCAGAGAAGGGTGCTCCTCCCGACACAGCACCTCAGTGCCGGAAAGACTTAACGTGACGCGTGACATCAGAGCTGGAAGTCGCTCAGGTCGTCAGTGTTGACTTCAGAATCAATCTGACCGACCAGGTAAGAACTCACCTCCACTTCCTGAGGCGCAACCTGCACGTTATCGGACACCAGCCAGGTGTTGATCCACGGGATTGGGTTAGAACGCGTCTGGAACGGCAGGTCGAGACCGACAGCCTGCATACGGATGTTGGTGATGTACTCAACGTACTGGCAGAGAATGTCTTTGTTCAGGCCAATCATGGAACCGTCGCGGAACAGGTAGTCTGCCCACTCTTTCTCCTGCTGAGCCGCCAGCACGAACAGGTCATAGCACTCCTGCTTGCACTCTTCGGCGATTTCCGCCATTTCAGGGTCATCCGTACCGCTGCGCAGCAGGTTCAGCATGTGCTGGGTGCCGGTCAGGTGCAGGGCTTCGTCACGGGCGATCAAACGGATGATTTTGGCGTTGCCTTCCATCAGCTTGCGCTCGGCAAAGGCGAAGGAGCAGGCGAAGCTCACGTAGAAGCGGATCGCTTCCAGCGCGTTGACGCTCATCAGGCACAGGTACAGCTGTTTTTTCAGCGCGCGCAGGTTCACGGTAACGGTTTTACCGTTCACGTTATGCGTACCTTCACCCAGCAGGTGCCAGTAGCTGGTCATCTCAATCAGTTCGTCGTAATAGTGCGCAATGCCTTCCGCACGCTTCTGGATCTGCTCGTTGGTGACGATATCGTCAAACACCACCGCCGGATCGTTCACGATGTTGCGGATGATGTGTGTATAAGAGCGGGAGTGAATCGTCTCGGAGAATGCCCAGGTTTCCACCCAGGTTTCCAGCTCGGGAATGGAAATCAGCGGCAGCAGTGCCACGTTCGGGCTACGGCCCTGAATGGAATCCAGCAGCGTCTGGTACTTCAGGTTGCTGATGAAGATATGCTTTTCGTGATCCGGCAGCGACTGGTAATCAATGCGATCGCGGGAGACGTCTACTTCTTCCGGACGCCAGAAGAAGGAGAGTTGCTTTTCAATCAGCTTTTCGAAGATGTCATATTTTTGCTGATCGTAGCGTGCCACGTTGACCGGCTGGCCAAAGAACATCGGCTCTTTGAGCTGGTCGTTTTTCGTCTGTGAAAATGTGGTGTATGCCATTGCGGTGAGTCCTGTTGAGATTTTATTGCCCGGCAACACTGCGTTTGCCGGGCCTACAAAACCGTAGGCCGGGTAAGCTTAGTGCCACCCGGCGAAGTGCTTAGATCTTACATGCGCCGCTTTCGCAGCCATCGTCCTGAATTGACGGTACCATGTCGTCCTGCGCGTCTTCTGCACCGTCACGGGTGTTGTGATAGTACAGCGTTTTCACGCCAAATTTGTAGGCGGTCAGCAGGTCTTTCAACAGCTGCTGCATCGGTACCTTGCCAGACGGGAAACGCGTCGGGTCATAGTTGGTATTGGCAGAGATCGACTGGTCGATAAACTTCTGCATGATACCCACCAGCTGCAGGTAGCCGTCGTTGTTTGGCATTTCCCACAGCAGCTCGTAGTTGTTCCCGAGTGTTTCGTAGTCCGGTACCACCTGACGCAGCACGCCGTCTTTCGACGCTTTAATGCTGACGTGGCCGCGCGGCGGCTCAATACCGTTAGTGGCGTTGGAGATCTGCGAAGAGGTCTCAGACGGCATCAGGGCAGAGAGCGTGGAGTTGCGCAGACCGTGAGTCTTGATGGACTCGCGCAGGCCTTCCCAGTCAAGGTGCAGCGGCTCGCTGACGATCGCATCCAGGTCTTTCTTGTAGGTGTCGATCGGCAGAATGCCTTTTGCATAGGTGGTTTCGTTGAACCACGGGCATGCGCCTTGCTCTTTCGCCAGCTCGTTAGACGCTTTCATCAGGTAATACTGAATGGCTTCGAACGTCTGGTGCGTCAGGTTATTGGCGCTGCCGTCGGAGTAACGCTTACCGTTTTTCGCCAGCCAGTAGGCGAAGTTAATCACGCCGATACCCAGGGTACGACGACCCATCGCGCCACGTTTAGCGGCCGGAATTGGGTAATCCTGGTAGTCCAGCAGGGCGTCGAGCGCGCGAACCGCCAACACGGCCAGCTCTTCCAGCTCGTCCAGGCTTTTAATTGCACCCAGGTTGAACGCAGACAGCGTACACAGCGCAATTTCGCCATTTTCGTCGTTCACGTCTTCCAGCGGCTTGGTCGGCAGGGCGATCTCAAGGCACAGGTTAGACTGGCGTACTGGCGCAACCACCGGATCAAACGGGCTATGGGTGTTGCAGTGGTCAACGTTCTGGATGTAGATACGGCCGGTAGAGGCACGCTCCTGCATCATCAGGGAGAACAGATCGACCGCCTTCACGCGCTGCTTACGGATGCTGTCGTCTTTTTCATATTTGGTGTACAGACGCTCGAACTCGTCCTGATCGGCGAAGAACGCGTCGTACAGGCCAGGGACGTCGGACGGGCTGAACAGGGTAATGTCTTCCCCTTTCAGCAGACGGGTGTACATCAGTTTGTTGATCTGTACGCCGTAGTCCATGTGACGCACGCGGTTGCCTTCCACGCCACGGTTGTTTTTCAGCACCAGCAGGCTTTCCACTTCCAGGTGCCACATCGGGTAGAACAGGGTCGCAGCACCGCCGCGCACGCCGCCCTGAGAGCAGGATTTCACTGCCGTCTGGAAGTGCTTGTAGAACGGGATACAGCCGGTGTGGAACGCTTCACCGCCGCGAATCGGGCTGCCCAGTGCACGGATGCGACCGGCGTTGATGCCGATACCGGCGCGCTGGGAGACGTATTTCACAATGGCGCTGGAGGTCGCATTGATGGAATCCAGGCTGTCGCCACACTCGATCAGTACGCAGGAGCTGAACTGACGGGTAGGGGTACGCACGCCAGACATGATTGGCGTTGGCAGAGAAATCTTGAACGTCGATACCGCATCGTAGAAACGCTTCACGTAATCCAGACGGGTGTCACGCGGGTAGTTTGAGAACAGGCAGGCGGCCACCAGAATATAGAGGAACTGGGCGCTTTCGTAGATCTCACCGGTAACGCGGTTCTGAACCAGGTATTTGCCTTCGAGCTGCTTCACCGCCGCATAGGAGAAATTCATATCGCGCCAGTGATCGATAAACCCGTTCATCTGCTCGAACTCTTCTTCCGTATAGTCTTCCAGCAGATGCGTGTCGTATTTGCCCAGCTCAACCATTTTCACCACGTGATCGTAAAGCGCAGGCGGCTCAAACTGGCCGTAGGCTTTTTTACGCAGGTGGAAAATCGCCAGACGTGCAGCAAGGTACTGATAATCCGGTGCGTCGCGGGAGATCAGATCTGCCGCTGCTTTGATAATCGTTTCGTGGATATCAGACGTTTTGATGCCGTCGTAGAACTGAATGTGGGAACGCAGTTCAACCTGGGAGATAGATACGTTGTTCAGTCCTTCTGCTGCCCAGTCGAGAACTCGATGGATTTTGTCCAGATTGATACGCTCGGTCGTCCCGTCGCGCTTTGTCACCAGCAGACTCTGATTCATGTGGGTTTTACCTGTCCGTGAAATAAAAAATATCCCCCGCTTATCCACAGAATCGTCTTGTGACTAAGTCTGTGGATAAATACTACATATAGGGGGTTTGCGATAAGAAAAACGCTATATGGTGAGTATTCTAGTATCGAATCTTTTCAGCACAAGGGTTGATTTTGACGTTAAATTGAGGTTGTGAAAGGGTAAAAAAGGCTAAGTCCTCGTACCGTAAGGCCTGGACGACATGTCAATAATTAAGAAAAAAAATTCAAAATTTGATCGAGTGCTGATTTCTTCAACGGGAGGGCAGAATTGCGCAACATGATGTCGCGCAATCTTTATAAGAATAACGAATGACGTTAGTCGTTTTTGGCGGTTGTATGCAACATATAGTTAACATCCACGCCCGGGGCGAGTTTGAATTTATCGGTCAATGGATTGTAGTGCAGGCCGGTAATGTGCTGCTCTTTAAGCCACGTCCGATCAACCCAGCTCAGTAATTCAGCAGGCTTAATGAATTTCTTCACGTCGTGCGTGCCTTTTGGCACCATGCGCAGCACATATTCCGCGCCGACGACGGCCATCAGCCAGGCTTTACCGTTACGGTTGATGGTTGAGAAGAAGACCTGACCGCCCGGTTTCACCAGTTTTGCGCAGGCGTTCACCACGGATTGCGGATCGGGAACGTGTTCCAGCATCTCCATGCAGGTCACCACATCATACTGGTGGGCATGTTTTGCCGCGTGTTCTTCCACGGTTTCCTGCACGTATTCAACCTGGATCCCTGACTCCAGCGCATGGAGACGGGCCACCTGCAAGGGTTCAAAGCCCATATCCAGACCGGTGACCGTCGCGCCTTCGCGCGCCATGCTCTCCGCCAGGATGCCGCCGCCGCAGCCGACATCAAGCACCTTCTTACCGAACAGGCCGCCGGAACGCTCCGCGATATAGCCCAGACGCAGCGGGTTAATGCGATGCAGCGGTTTGAACTCACCTTCGAGATCCCACCAGCGGGACGCCACCGCTTCAAATTTGGCAATCTCTTCGTGGTCAACGTTGTGAGCCACCGGGGATTTTTCGGCATTCATGGGCGCTTTTACTCCTTATTTAGCAAGACAAAGGAGTATATCAGGCAATCCCCATGAATAAAGCGTATAGGTTTACCTCAATCACCGCGGCTGTGTTATAATTTGCGACCTTTGAATCCGGGATACAGTAGAGGGATAGCGGTTAGATGAGCGACCTTGCGAGAGAAATTACACCGGTTAACATCGAGGAAGAGCTGAAGAGCTCCTATCTGGACTATGCGATGTCGGTCATTGTTGGCCGTGCGCTGCCGGACGTCCGCGATGGCCTGAAGCCGGTACACCGTCGCGTACTATACGCCATGAACGTATTGGGCAATGACTGGAATAAAGCCTACAAAAAATCTGCCCGTGTCGTTGGTGACGTAATCGGTAAATACCATCCCCATGGTGATTCCGCGGTGTACGACACTATCGTCCGTATGGCGCAGCCATTCTCGCTGCGTTACATGCTGGTAGATGGTCAGGGTAACTTTGGTTCTATCGACGGCGACTCCGCCGCGGCAATGCGTTATACGGAAATCCGTCTGGCGAAGATTGCCCATGAGCTGATGGCCGACCTGGAAAAAGAGACGGTTGATTTCGTTGATAACTACGACGGCACGGAAAAAATCCCTGACGTCATGCCGACGAAAATCCCTAACCTGCTGGTGAACGGCTCGTCCGGTATCGCCGTGGGTATGGCAACTAACATTCCGCCGCACAACATCACGGAAGTGATCAACGGCTGCCTGGCCTATATCGAAGATGAAGACATCAGCATTGAAGGGCTGATGGAGCACATCCCGGGCCCGGACTTCCCGACGGCGGCGATCATCAACGGTCGTCGCGGTATTGAAGAAGCGTACCGCACCGGTCGCGGCAAGATTTACATCCGTGCACGCGCCGAAGTGGAAGCGGACGCTAAAACCGGCCGTGAAACCATTATTGTTCACGAGATCCCGTATCAGGTGAACAAAGCCCGTCTGATTGAAAAAATCGCCGAGCTGGTAAAAGAAAAACGTGTTGAAGGCATCAGCGCGCTGCGTGACGAGTCTGACAAAGACGGTATGCGCATCGTGATTGAGATCAAACGCGACGCGGTGGGTGAGGTTGTACTGAACAATCTGTACTCCCAGACTCAGCTTCAGGTCTCCTTCGGTATCAACATGGTGGCACTGCACCATGGTCAGCCGAAGATCATGAACCTGAAAGAGATCCTGAGCGCGTTCGTGCGTCACCGCCGCGAAGTGGTGACCCGCCGTACCATCTTTGAACTGCGCAAAGCGCGCGACCGTGCGCACATCCTTGAAGCGCTGGCGGTTGCGCTGGCCAACATCGACCCGATCATTGAACTGATCCGTCGCGCGCCAACCCCGGCAGAAGCAAAAGCCGGACTGGTATCCCGTCCGTGGGATCTGGGTAACGTGGCGGCGATGCTGGAGCGTGCGGGTGATGACGCGGCGCGTCCTGAGTGGCTGGAACCTGAGTTCGGCGTACGTGACGGTCAGTACTACCTGACTGAACAGCAGGCCCAGGCGATTCTGGATCTGCGTCTGCAGAAACTGACCGGCCTTGAGCATGAAAAACTGCTCGACGAATACAAAGAGCTGCTGGAGCAAATTGCTGAGCTGCTGCACATTCTGGGCAGCGCAGAGCGCCTGATGGAAGTGATCCGCGAAGAGCTGGAGCTGGTCCGCGACCAGTTTGGCGACGAGCGCCGCACCGAAATCACCGCGAACAGCTCTGATATCAACATTGAAGATCTGATCAACCGCGAAGATGTGGTGGTCACCCTGTCTCACCAGGGCTATGTGAAGTATCAGCCGTTGACCGACTATGAAGCACAGCGTCGTGGCGGCAAGGGCAAGTCTGCGGCACGTATTAAAGAAGAAGACTTTATTGACCGTCTGCTGGTGGCCAACACCCACGACACGATCCTCTGCTTCTCCAGCCGTGGCCGTCTGTACTGGATGAAAGTCTATCAGCTGCCTGAAGCGAGCCGTGGCGCGCGTGGTCGTCCAATCGTCAACCTGCTGCCGCTGGAAGCGAACGAACGTATCACCGCCATTCTGCCGGTACGCGAGTACGAAGAGGGCGTGAGCGTCTTTATGGCGACCGCCAGCGGTACCGTGAAGAAAACCGCGCTGACCGAGTTCAGCCGTCCACGTTCCGCCGGGATCATCGCGGTGAACCTGAATGAAGGCGACGAGCTGATCGGTGTGGATCTGACCTCCGGTTCTGATGAAGTCATGCTGTTCTCTGCGGCCGGTAAAGTGGTGCGCTTCAAAGAGAACGCCGTGCGCGCAATGGGTCGTACAGCGACCGGTGTACGCGGTATCAAACTGGCGGGTGAAGATTCCGTTGTTTCCCTGATCGTTCCTCGCGGCGAAGGTGCAATCCTGACCGTTACCCAGAACGGTTACGGTAAACGTACCGCGGAAAGCGAATACCCGACCAAATCACGTGGCACGCAGGGCGTTATCTCTATTAAGGTTACCGAGCGCAACGGTTCCGTTGTGGGTGCGGTACAGGTCGATGATGCCGACCAGATCATGATGATCACCGATGCCGGTACGCTGGTGCGTACACGCGTATCTGAGATCAGCGTGGTGGGTCGTAACACCCAGGGCGTTATCCTCATCCGTACTGCGGAAGATGAAAACGTGGTGGGTCTGCAGCGCGTGGCTGAGCCGGTGGATGACGAAGAGCTCGATTCCATCGACGGTAGCGTTGCGGAAGGTGACGATGAAATCGCGCCGGAAGCGGACACCGACGATGATGCAGCGGATGACGCTGACGAGTAATGTCTCCTGACGCAAAAAGGGCCGGATTCCGGCCCTTTTCTTTTACGTAAGCAGACAAGTGAACGTTGCGGCAAGCCGCGTTTACCGCTACCTTAACCACATTCTTTTGACCCCGACGGCGGAGCCTCGCCCCTTTGAAATACCTCGTCTCCTTTCGTACCACGCTGAAAGTTTCTCGCTATCTGTTCCGGGCGCTGGCGCTCCTGCTTTGGTTGCTGGTGGTCCTGCTGTCGGTGTTCTACATCGTCAACGCGCTGCACAAGAAAGAAGCGGAGATCCGCCAGGAGTTTAATTTAAGCTCCGATCAGGCCCAGCGTTACATTCAGCGAACATCTGATGTGATGAAGGAGCTGAAGTATATTGCCGAAAACCGACTGACGGCGGAAAACGGCATCCTGGCGCTTCGCGGGCGTAATGACAAAACCGAAGTGCCGGACTTCCAGCCGCTGTTCCCGGACTCCGACTGCTCCACCATGAGCAACACCTGGCGCGGGTCGCTGGAATCCCTCGCCTGGTTTATGCGCTACTGGCGCGACAATTTTTCCGCCGCCTACGATCTCAATCGCGTCTTCCTGATTGGCAGCGAAAATCTCTGCATGGCTGACTTCGGCCTGCGCGACGTGCCCGTCGAGCGTGATGATGCGCTGAAAAGCCTGCATGAGCGTATTGTGAAATATCGCAATGCGCCGCAGGACGAGCGCGGGAATAACATCTTCTGGATTAGCCAGGGGCCGCGCATGGGCGTGGGCTATTTCTACGCGCTGACGCCGGTTTACCTCGGTAACCGCCTGCAGGCGCTGCTGGGCATTGAGCAGACCATCCGCATGGAAAACTTCTTCACCCCAGGCAGCCTGCCGATGGGTGTGACCATTCTGGATGAAAACGGACATCAGCTGATCTCGCTTGCCGGGCCGGATAACCGTTTGAACGTCGATCCGCACTGGATGCAGGAACGCTCGTGGTTTGGTTACACCTCCGGCTTTCGTGAGCTGGTGCTGAAAAAAAGCCTGCCACCGTCGTCGCTGAGTATCGTCTACTCGCTGCCGGTCGATATGGTACTGGAGCGGATACGCATTCTGATTATGAATGCAATTCTGCTCAACCTGCTGGTGGGAGGGGCGCTGTTTACGCTGGCGCGCATGTATGAGCGAAGAATCTTTATTCCCGCCGAAAGCGACGCCCAGCGTCTGGAAGAGCACGAGCAGTTTAACCGTAAGATAGTCGCCTCCGCACCGGTGGGGATCTGTATTCTGCGTACTCAGGACGGGACCAACATCCTGAGTAACGAGCTGGCGCACAACTATCTGAACATGCTGACGCATGAGGATCGTCAAAGGCTGACGCAAATCATCTGCGGTCAGCAGGTAAACTTTGTCGACGTGCTCACCAGCACCCATACCAACCTGCAGATCAGCTTTGTTCACTCCCGCTATCGTAATGAAAACGTGGCGATTTGCGTGCTGGTGGATGTCTCCGCACGCGTGAAGATGGAGGAGTCATTGCAGGAGATGGCGCAGGCGGCGGAGCAGGCCAGCCAGTCGAAATCTATGTTCCTTGCCACCGTCAGCCACGAGCTGCGTACGCCACTGTACGGGATTATCGGTAACCTCGACCTGTTGCAGACGAAAGAGCTGCCGAAAGGGGTCGACAGGCTGGTGACGGCGATGAACAACTCCTCCAGTCTGCTGCTGAAAATCATCAGCGATATTCTCGATTTCTCTAAAATTGAGTCTGAGCAGTTGAAAATCGAACCGCGGGAGTTTTCGCCGCGTGAGGTGATGAACCACATCAGCGCCAACTATCTGCCGCTGGTGGTGCGTAAACAGCTGGGTCTCTACTGCTTTATTGAACCGGATGTGCCGCTGACGCTGCACGGCGATCCGATGCGCCTGCAGCAGGTCATCTCTAACCTGCTCAGCAACGCCATCAAATTCACCGATATTGGCTGTATCGTGTTACACGTATGCCGAGCGGGGGATTATCTGAGCATTCGCGTCCGTGACACGGGGGTGGGCATCCCGGCGAAAGAAGTGGTTCGCCTGTTCGACCCGTTCTTCCAGGTCGGCACCGGCGTGCAGCGTAACTTCCAGGGCACCGGTCTGGGGCTGGCGATTTGTGAGAAGCTCGTCAGCATGATGGACGGTGATATCTCGGTGGATACCGAGCCCGGCATGGGCAGCCAGTTTACCATCCGTATTCCGCTCTATTCGGCGCAGTATCCGGCAAAAGCGACGGTTGACGGGCTGAGCGATAAGCGCTGCTGGCTGGCGGTGAATAACGCTTCGCTGAATGATTACCTGACGGCGCTGCTTACCCATAGCGGCGTGAGGGTGTGCCGCTATGAAGACCAGACGCCGGACGCGGATGACGTGCTGATCGCCGACGAGATGCCGGAACAGGCGTGGCAGGGGAGAGGAACCGTACTCTTCTGTCGTCGCCACATTGGCATACCGGTTGAACGTGCGCCGGGAGAGTGGGTGCACAGTGTCGCCACGCCGCATGAGCTGTTGAGCCTGCTGGCACGCATCTACAAAGTGCAGCTGGAAGAGAACGACGGAGCCGGTGAATTGCCGTCACCGGAAGGTCTGGCGTCAGTGAATGACGATATGATGATTCTGGTCGTGGATGACCATCCGATTAACCGCCGACTGCTGGCAGACCAGCTCGGGTCGCTTGGCTACCAGTGCAAAACGGCCAATGACGGTGTGGACGCGCTGAATGTGCTGAGTAAAAATCATATTGATATCGTTCTCAGTGACGTCAACATGCCTAACATGGACGGCTACCGTCTGACGCAACGTATCCGCCAGCTTGGCCTGACGTTGCCGGTGGTGGGCGTCACGGCGAACGCGCTGGCGGAAGAGAAACAGCGATGCCTGGAGTCAGGCATGGACAGCTGTCTGTCGAAACCGGTCACGCTGGACGTGCTGAAGCAGACCTTGTCGGTCTATGCGGAACGCGTCAGGAAAACGAGGATATAAAAAAGGCCCTTTCGGGCCTTTTTTATTTGCCCGGCGGCGCTTCGCTTGCGCGAACACCACCCGGCATTTACTGCGGTGATCAATCCTTGTCCGTTGCGCTCAGCGTCACGGAGGAGAGATAGTTCAGCAGGGCAATATCGTTGTCCACACCCAGCTTCATCATTGCGGATTTCTTCTGGCTGCTGATGGTTTTAATACTGCGGTTCAGCTTCTTGGCAATCTCGGTCACCAGGAAACCTTCAGCGAACAGGCGCAGAACTTCGCTCTCTTTCGGTGACAGACGTTTGTCACCGTAGCCACCCGCGCTGATTTTTTCCAGCAGACGAGAGACGCTCTCAGGCGTGAACTTCTTGCCTTTCTGCAGCGCAGCGAGCGCTTTTGGCAGATCGGTCGGTGCGCCTTGTTTCAGCACAATCCCTTCGATGTCCAGATCCAGCACGGCGCTCAGGATCGCCGGGTTGTTGTTCATGGTCAGAACAATGATCGAGATGTCCGGGAAGTGACGTTTGATATATTTGATGAGCGTAATCCCATCACCGTACTTATCTCCAGGCATGGAGAGATCGGTAATGAGCACGTGCGCATCAAGCTTTGGGAGGTTATTGATCAGTGCTGTAGAGTCTTCAAATTCACCGACTACATTCACCCACTCGATCTGTTCAAGCGATTTGCGAATACCGAACAGTACAATCGGATGGTCATCGGCAATAATTACGTTCATATTGTTCATGTATAAGGCTACCTTGCTACAGCAAGCTTTTGACGTAGTCGTCAATGTCGCTGATGTATTTTTCAATGCCAGAGGCATCTTTCTCACGAATTAGATGTTCCAGCGTTTCACATAACTGCTTGCCGGGAACCAGATTAAGCATGGCAAACACCCCTTTAAGCCGGTGTGCTGTCTGCGCCAGCGCTGCAAAATCATTCGCAGCGGACTCAGTATACAACCGCTTAACATCATCTGGTACTGTATCAACAAAGAGTGAATAGTATCCGCTGGCGTGAAGCTCGGCGTTTTCATTGCCGCCTAACGGGGATTCCGTTATCTCATCCTGCGCCAGCTGCTCTTCTATTAGTTGTAGTACAGCTTCCTGCATCGCATTGCTTATATTAAAGTTGACGCGCAGCTGGCCAGGGCCGATTTTCCGCACGCCTGACTCATCATCGCTTAAAAGCAAGCCCGAGGCAGTAAGATTAGACGGATTATCCGTTAAAAACAGATCAAATTCTTGACTTGCCAGTCGTTCATCCGGCGTGATGCAGGCCGCGCCCCAGTTTTCTAACTGACGCACCACGATGTTGCGGATCTCGTTTGAGGTCACATCCACCATCGCCACCACGTCATCCAGCAGGCGCTCTTCATCTTCTTCCTGCGGATTGACGGCCATTTTCACGTGCAGAGAGTAGCGGGTGCCGAGCGATTCACGTGCTTTGATATTCAGGTGGCCGCCGAGCTTACGCGCCAGCTGATCGCACAGCCAGAAGGTCAGGGCGTTAGCCTTACCGTAATGATCGCTTTGTGTGTCATTCAGGAACGGGAAGTGCAGATTATCAATTTCACTCGTCGTGACGCCTTCCCCGGTGTCCAGAATGCGGAACGTCAGGCGATCTTCTGCCGACTCGTCGGTGCTCACTTCGAGGGTGATCTTGCCGATCTGCGTGGTGGTCACGGCATACTGAATAATCATCAGCAGAATGCGACGTAGCGCTTCGCGATCGCCATGGCGTTCGTCATTTGCCGGTAAATGGTTGTTGATCAGCAGCTGCAGACCTTTACGCTTGATCACCGGCAGGACTTCCGGAACCACTTCATCGATCAGATCCTGAATGGAGAAGAGGGAAGGCGTACCTTTCCAGAAATCATTCTCCAGCATGTTCGCTAACTGGATCTCATCCACCATACGAACCAGCGAGTCGGCCTGGCAGGCAAGCTGGTGGCTTTCAGAGGTGTTTAACGCAGCCGCCTGGGTTGCCAGCGTTTTTAATGGCTGTTTGAAGGCGTCGCCAATATTCTGCATAAAGGCGGCGCGCCCCTGCTGGTTCTTCTCATACAGCCTTTGCGCCTGCTTGAGTTTCTTATTCACCAGCACTTCGCGATCCTGGTCGCGGATAATGAAGATTTGCGTGCGTGGGGCCACCTGACTGCGGAACTGACGGATCTCGTACAGTTCATTATTGATGGTGGCCTGAATAACCCCCTGGTGCTGATCCGCCATGGTGGTGATGTTCTGCAGGTTAAGATGCGGCAGCAGATGGTCTGCAATTTTATTGCTCATCACCGTGCGGTTCGCTTCCTGATCGTGGACTAATACGCCCAGCGGCAGCACGGAAACAATCTCTTCATTGAGCGCGCGTAACACGCGAAGTTCATTCGTGTTGCCCGCGGTGACCGCAGAGGCGTCGCTCTGACGTCCTGGCTGGAAGCGGAAGGTGCTGTAGCCAAACAGGGCCAGCGCCAGCAGGCCGATATTCAGCAGCAACGGCAGCAAAATATTTTGCAGGGTATCGAGCAGCAGGGTGCCAAACGGTACCTGCCACACCAGGCGCATGCCGGTTGAGTTCAGTGACGAGGCAATTTCAATTTTCGAGCCGTTAAAGGAGATGGTGACGCTCTCTGCGGCCTCTTTGTCCGACGCCGCGCGCATGTTCTGGGTACTGCTGTCTGGCTCCATACGGAAGCTGTCGAGTGGCATATCCGGCGGGATCAAATCATTAATAGGCAAATCAAACGCCACGACCGTCGCCAGATGTCCCGGCTGGTTGAACGTGGTACGCAGGGTAAAATAGTGACCATTTTGCCAGGCCAGGCGGCGCAGCGATGAGAAACTTTCACGCTCATCAAGGGCATTCGCCTGCTGCAGCATTTCTGCACGGCGGGAATCGACGATGCCGCCAACGGTCGTCTCTTTAAAACCAGAAGAGAGATCTTTCAATGGCAGCGTCGAGATCAGGATCATGCTGTTGTCCTGACCATTCAGATAGTACATCGACCACGGCACCGTCTCGGCACCCCAGAGGGTATCCAGATAGGTTGAAATACGCTGCGTCATCTCAAGCGTTGCGCTGTCGTGAGAGCCAAAGATAAGCGCCTCAGTCTTACGCTGCGGTTTTTCGAGATAGTAGACATCCTGCTTAAGCCGGGTCTCCTGAAGCCCATCCCCCGATGCGCTTGCAGGCGCTGCGGCAATATTGTCGTAAATCTGCCAGGTGGCGTAGCGCCAGGTATCAATGCGCTTGTGGACGGCATGAGTGATATCAACCACCTGGTAGCTCTTGTCCTTCAGCCAGGCGTTTACCGCGCTCTGCACCATCACGCCCAGGGTGACTAATAACACAACGATCAAAAGAAGAAAGAAACGGGTGATGCTCCCGGGAAGAAGGGAGAATTTGCTCGGGGCGGTAGTTTCAGTCTGACTCATTGATATCTTTAACCCGTAATGGTCGTGCTCTGTGGCGATAGGGCAGTATAAAGGGTAATACCTGAATTTCCAGCGCCACTGGCCTGGAACAGGCGACTTTTTCAGGGAACACTGAGGAAGAGGCGATGTGCGTTAAAAGTGTACAAGTTCACGATGCGTGTACAAATAAAAGAAACTTCTCGCCAGTAAATAGCACGAATTAACAAGAAATTAAGTTTCTGCTGAATTTTTTCACGTTGGTTGACCATCGTAACGGGATTAGTTAATAGTCTTTACAATTTCGTGCTGGTAGCACATAAAAAGAAAAGTTACGTAAAGAAGGGTAAAAAAAAACCGAATGCGATGCATTCGGCTCAATTAGGGATAAACAGACATTCAAAACTGAATGACGGTAATAAATAAAGTTAATGATGATAGCGAGAGCTATTTTAGAGATTAGGAGCGATCTTGTTTTGTCATTCAGTGCTGTAACGATTTATATCCCAAATCATTGAAATTTAATGGAATAATATTAATTTTGATAATAAATGCTAATTTTCTAAGCTATTTGTGCTTTGTAAAAGTTCCTTGATATTAACATTCTGAAACATGTTGATAGATGAATGAAACATCTTCAAAGTTTTCGTATCATATTCGCATTGGATTATTCTGTAATTTTGCGGAGAATGAAATTGCCGACTGGTTAATGAGGGTTAGCCAGTAAGCAGTGGCAATTATAAGGCATATAACAGAGGGTTAATAAAATGAAAGTTAAAGTACTGTCCCTCCTGGTACCAGCACTGCTGGTAGCAGGCGCAGCAAATGCGGCTGAAATTTATAACAAAGATGGCAACAAATTAGATCTGTACGGCAAAGTTGATGGTCTGCACTATTTCTCTGACGACAAGAGTGCTGACGGTGACCAGACCTACATGCGTCTTGGCTTCAAAGGTGAAACTCAGGTTAACGATCAGCTGACCGGTTACGGCCAGTGGGAATACCAGATCCAGGGCAACACAACAGAAAGCGACAACCAGGCCTGGACCCGTGTGGCGTTTGCTGGTCTGAAATTCGCTGAAGCGGGTTCTTTCGATTACGGTCGTAACTACGGTGTGATCTACGACGTAACATCCTGGACTGACGTGCTGCCAGAATTTGGTGGTGATACCTACGGTGCAGACAACTTCCTGCAATCTCGTGCTAACGGCGTGGCAACCTACCGTAACCAGGACTTCTTTGGTCTGGTGGATGGCCTGAACTTTGCTCTGCAGTATCAGGGTAAAAACGGTAGCGTAAGCGGTGAAAACGACACCGGTCGTAGCACCCTGAAACAGAACGGCGACGGTTACGGTGCGTCCCTGACCTATAACCTGGGCGAAGGCTTCAGCATCGGTGGTGCAATGTCTTCTTCCAAACGTACCGCCGATCAGAACAACACGGCTAACCCAGCCCTGAAAGGCGAAGGCGATCATGCCGAAGTCTATACGGGTGGCCTGAAATACGATGCCAACAACATCTATCTGGCCGCGCAGTACTCTCAGACTTATAACGCAACACGTTTCGGCAACTCTCAGAGCAGCAGCGATATCTACGGTTTCGCTAACAAAGCGCAGAACTTCGAAGTGGTTGCTCAGTACCAGTTCGACTTCGGCCTGCGTCCATCCGTGGCTTACCTGCAGTCTAAAGGTAAGGACATCGAAGGGTATGGCGACCAGGATCTGCTGAAATATGTTGATGTGGGTGCGACTTACTACTTCAACAAAAACATGTCTACCTACGTGGATTACAAAATCAACCTGGTTGATGAAAATGAGTTCACCCGTCAGGCCGGTATCGGTACTGATGATATCGTCGCGCTGGGTCTGGTTTACCAGTTCTAATCGCGTCGTAGTATGACTCAGGGGCCTGATGGCCCCTTTTTTGTGCGTGTTTTTGGATCTCACAATTGACCCGTTTTGGTGTACTCTTGCCGCCCTGGCATGAGGATAATAATGAATGGATATGACTTTTTTACGCGCCAGCTTTCTGGCTATGCTTTTTTTCCTGACCGCATGTAACGATCCCGCCCCCGTGGCGAAAACCGACGCACCCGCTGCCACGGTGCTCGAAGGCAAAACGATGGGCACCTTCTGGCGCGTCAGCGTGATGAATCTCGATAAAACGCGCACGGAAGAGCTTCGCGGCAAAATCCAGGCTCAGCTGGACGCCGACGATCAGCTGCTGTCGACCTACAAAAATGACTCGGCGCTGATGCGCTTTAACCTCTCCACCAGTACGTCTCTGTGGCCGGTGAGTGAAGCGATGGCTGATATCGTCACCGAGTCCATTCGCGTGGGATATAAAACCAACGGTGCGATGGACGTGACCGTCGGGCCGCTGGTGAACCTCTGGGGATTTGGCCCGAATAAACAGCCGGTGGCGACGCCCGATCAGGCGGCTATTGATGATGCCCGTGCCCGGACAGGGCTGCAGCATCTGACGGTGATCAATCAGTACGGCCAACAGTACCTGCAAAAAGATATCCCCGATCTGTTTGTCGATCTGTCGACGGTAGGGGAAGGCTACGCGGCGGATCACCTTGCCGCGCTGATGACGCAGGAAGGCATTTCGCGCTATCTGGTCTCCGTGGGCGGCGCGTTAGTCAGCCGGGGCATGAACGCCAGCGATAAACCGTGGCGCGTAGCGATTCAAAAACCGACCGATCGGCAAAATGCCGTGCAGGCGATAGTCGATATCAACGGACATGGCATCAGCACCTCCGGGAGTTACCGTAACTATTACGAGCTTGACGGGAAGCGCATCTCGCATGTTATTGATCCGCAGACCGGGCGGCCGATCGCGCATAATCTGGTCTCTGTGACGGTGATTGCGCCGACGGCGCTGGAAGCCGATGCCTGGGATACCGGCTTAATGGTCCTCGGCCCGGAAAAAGCGAAAGAGGTGGTTCGTCAGGAAGGGCTGGCGGTGTATATGATCACCAAAGAGGGCGACGAGTTTAAAACCTGGAGCTCGCCGCAGTTCAAGAGTTTCCTGGTGAGCGACAAAAATTAAAAAGCAAGGTTGCGGGTTTTTTATCAGTGGCACTCAGGCACGCTACAGGTATGCTTGTAAGAGGAGCTGATGATGAAAAATCCAACCTATATGACCGATGAGGATCGCTGGCAGGCTGTACTGGCTCGCGATCCGCGTGCTGACGATCAGTTTGTCTTTGCCGTGCAAACGACGGGGATTGTCTGTCGTCCGTCCTGCCGGGCACGTCACGCCCTGCGTAAAAACGTCCACTTCTATCCTGATGTTCACCATGCCATTGAGGCAGGGTTTCGCCCGTGCAAGCGCTGTATGCCGGATAAACGCGATCCGCAGCAGCAGAAGCTGGCGAAAGTGGAGCACGCCTGTCGCCTTCTGGAGCAGGATCCTGCGTTAACGCTGGACGGTCTGGCGCAGCAGGTGGCCATGAGTCCTTTTCACTTCCACCGGCTGTTTAAGTCCGTCACCGGAATGACGCCAAAAGCCTGGCAGCAGGCGGCGCGCGGTCAACGTCTGCGCACGGCGCTTGCCCAGGGGGATACCGTTACCGATGCCGTGCTGGCCGCAGGCTTTCCCGACAGCAGCAGCTATTATCGTAAAGCCACGGATGCGCTGGGTATGACGGCGAAACAGTACCGCAAAGGCGACGTGGCGGTGCAATACGCCATCGATGACTGCTCATTAGGACGCTGTCTGGTCGCTGAAAGCGAGCGGGGGATTTGCGCAATATTGCTCGGTGACGACGATGCCGAATTAGCCGGGGAGCTGGCGACGCTGTTTCCAAAAGCTGAGCCCGCGCCGCAGGAAGATGCCTTCGCGCAGCGTATCCGCCAGGTGATTGCCAGTATTGATAACCGCGCAGCGCCGCTTGAACTGCCGCTGGATATACGCGGAACCGCGTTCCAGCAGCGAGTCTGGCAGGCCCTTCGTGAAATTCCCTGCGGTGAAACGGCAAGTTATCAGCAGGTGGCGCAGGCGATTGGACAACCCAACGCGGTACGTGCCGTCGCGGGAGCCTGTGCGGCAAACAGGCTGGCGATTGTGATCCCCTGTCACCGCGTTGTCCGTAACGATGGCGCACTGTCGGGTTACCGATGGGGGACGGCGCGAAAAGCGCTATTGCTAAAACGTGAGGCGAAACGCCAGGAGGGATAATGCTCGATCTTTTTGCAGATGCGGAACCCTGGCAGGAACCACTGGCACCGGGGGCGGTTATTTTGCGTCGCTTCGCGCTCTCCCGTGCGGCGACGCTGCTTGCGGGTATAGAAGAGGTGACGGCGGTTTCCCCGTTTCGCCATATGGTCACGCCGGGGGGTTACACGATGTCGGTGGCCATGGCGAACTGTGGCGAATTAGGGTGGGCGACGAATGAACGAGGCTACCTGTATGCGCCGAACGATCCCGCGACCGGCCAGCCGTGGCCCCCGATGCCTGCGGTTTTTCAGGCTCTCTGCCACGAGGCTGCCGTTGCCGCTGATTATCCTGACTTCCGACCGGATGCCTGCCTGATTAACCGCTACGCCGTTGGCGCGAAACTCTCCCTGCATCAGGATAAAGATGAACCCGATCTCCGCGCGCCCATCGTCTCGGTATCGTTAGGGCTTCCTGCCGTCTTCCAGTTTGGCGGATTACGCCGTAACGATCCGCTCAAACGCATTATGCTGGAGCATGGCGACGTGGTGGTGTGGGGCAGGGAATCGCGGCTGTATTATCACGGCATTCAGCCTCTGAAACCCGGGGTGCATCCCCTCACGGGCGAGTACCGTTTTAACCTGACGTTTCGCCAGGCAGGGTTTAGTAAACAAAAATAAGAATTATTCTTGATGTACACGCCGGGCAGTTTACACTGCTGGCTGATTTTTATTGTCCGGATTGCCTGCATGCAACTACTTCTCCTTGTCTGGCGTCAGTATCGCTGGCCCTTCATTGCCGTCATGGCGTTAAGCCTTGCCAGCGCCGCATTGGGTATTGGCCTGATCGCGTTTATTAACGTGCGGTTGATTGAAATGGTCGATACCTCACTCTCTGTTTTGCCAGAGTTTCTCGGCCTGCTGCTGCTGTTGATGGCGGTTACGCTTGGCTCTCAGCTGGCGCTAACCGCGCTCGGCCACCATTTCGTTTTCCGTTTGCGCAGCGAATTTATCAAGCGGATCCTGGACACTCAGGTTGAACGGGTGGAGCAACTTGGCAGCGCCTCCCTGCTGGCGGGGCTGACCAGTGACGTGCGGGCTATCACCATCGCGTTTGTTCGTCTGCCGGAGCTGGTGCAGGGGATCATTCTGACCTTTGGCTCGGCGGCTTATCTTGCCTGGCTCTCCAGTAAAATGCTGGCGGTGACCGCTCTGTGGATTGCCATTACCATCTGGGGCGGCTTTGTGCTGGTGTCACGCGTCTATAAACACATGGCGGTGCTGCGCGAAACGGAAGATAAACTGTATAACGATTACCAGACGGTGCTGGAAGGGCGCAAGGAGCTGACCCTGAACCGCGAGCGCGCCGAGTATATCTTCAATCACCTCTATATCCCGGACGCGCGCGAATATCGGCATCACATCATCCGCGCCGATACTTTCCACCTGAGCGCGGTGAACTGGTCAAATATCATGATGCTGGGTGCCATTGGCCTGGTATTCTGGATGGCGAACAGCCTGGGCTGGGCGGACACCAACGTGGCGGCAACCTACTCACTGACGCTGCTGTTTTTACGCACGCCGCTGCTCTCGGCGGTCGGCGCATTGCCCACCTTGCTGAGTGCACAGGTGGCGTTTAACAAGCTCAAAAAATTCGACCTCGCGCCATTTAAGCCGGAATTCCCGCGCCCGCAAGCCTTCCCGGACTGGCATACGCTGGAGCTGCGCGACGTGA
This sequence comes from Enterobacter cloacae complex sp. HYC080_NIDB, assembly GCF_056673325.1. Classification (NCBI taxonomy): domain Bacteria; kingdom Pseudomonadati; phylum Pseudomonadota; class Gammaproteobacteria; order Enterobacterales; family Enterobacteriaceae; genus Enterobacter; species Enterobacter cloacae complex sp. HYC080_NIDB. The sequence continues at coordinate 1,458,412 of NZ_CP114212.1, forward strand.
CGTTCCGCTATCAGGACAACGCCTTCTCCGTGGGGCCGGTCAACCTGACGATTCACCGCGGTGAACTGCTGTTCCTCATCGGCGGTAACGGCAGCGGTAAATCCACGCTGGCGATGTTGCTCACCGGACTCTACCAGCCGCAGTCGGGCGAGATTTTGCTGGACGGTAAGGCGCTGAGTGCCGGGAAACCTGAGGACTACCGCAAGCTCTTTTCGGCGGTATTTACCGACGTCTGGCTGTTCGATCGGCTGCTCGGCCCTGAAGGGCAGCAGGCCAATCCTGTGCTGGTGGAAAAATGGCTGGCACAGCTGCAGATGTCGCACAAGCTGGAGCTTCAGGACGGTAAAATTCTCAACCTGAAGCTCTCTAAAGGGCAGAAGAAGCGCGTGGCGCTGCTGCTGGCGCTGGCGGAAGAGCGCGATATCATTCTGCTGGACGAATGGGCGGCGGATCAGGATCCTCACTTCCGCCGTGAGTTCTATCAGGTGCTGCTGCCGCTGATGCAGGAGATGGGCAAAACCATTTTCGCCATTAGCCACGACGATCACTACTTCATTCACGCCGACCGTCTGCTGGAGATGCGCGATGGCAAGCTGAGCGAATTGACCGGTGACGAGCGTGCGGCGGCCTCGCGTGATGCGGTGGCGCGCACGGCCTGATGCCCTCACCTTAACCCTCTCCCACAGGGAGAGGGGATAGATCGTGGCCGTAATGCCGTTTTTTTCTTCATCCCGTCCCGTTGTTTATTCTTATTTACATATCCTTGCGCTATGCTTAACGCCAACTCATTTAATGGATTTATGATTGATGTCGGTATTAAAGAAAAACAGCGCCAGGCAGCGCGATCAGGAGCGTGCGCGACTCATCTGGCTTCTCACGACCGATAAAGCGGTCACTTCTACGTTATTAGGCAAACTGACCCTGGCTGAGCAATATGATGTCGGCACTTTAGCCGACGATATTGCTGAGGTAGGTGCGCTGGTTGCTCATTTACCCCCGCCGGATCTGGCGGATACGCTCGAAGCACTTCCCTCCGAAGAGCGTCACGCCCTGTGGCGTCTGGTGCAGGATCACGAGCGCGGGCAGGTACTGCTTGAAGCTTCGGAAAACGTCTGGGATGACCTGATCGACGAGATGAGCGACCGGGACATCCTCGATGCGCTGCAAACGCTGGATATCGACGAACAGATTTACCTTGTACAACACCTGCCGCGTAACCTGACCGGTCGCCTGCTGGCCTCCCTGCCTGCCGATGAGCGCGCCCGTGTCCGTCAGGTGATGCACTACGAGAAAAATAGCGTCGGCGCGATCATGGAGTTTGGCGTTATCACGGTGCGTCCGGACGTCACGCTCGGTACCGTGCAGCGCTACCTGCGTCGCCTGGGCAAGATGCCGGATAACACCGATAAACTGTTCGTTACCTCGCGGGATAAAACCCTGCTGGGCGAGCTGGAGCTGAAAACGATCCTGCTTAACAGCACCCAGCGGCGAGTCAGTGAGGTGATGGAAAACGAGCCGATGGTCTTCTCTCCGGAAGACGATGCTGAAAAAGCGGCACGTACCTTCGAACGTGACGACCTCGTGAGTGCGGCCGTCGTGGATTCCGTCGGCAAGCTGATGGGCCGTCTGACGGTTGATGAGATCGTTGACGTGGTCTACGAAGAGACCGATAACGACCTGCGCGCGCTCGGCGGGATCAGCGCCGAAGATGACGTCCACGCCTCCGTCGGTAAGGCGGTGAAAACGCGCTGGGCGTGGCTTGCCATTAATTTGTGTACCGCCTTTATCGCCTCCCGCGTAATTGATGGCTTTGAACACACCATTTCACAGCTGGTGGCTCTTGCGTCATTGATGCCGATTGTGGCCGGGATTGGCGGCAATACCGGAAACCAGACCATCACGATGATCGTCCGCGCGCTGGCGCTGGAAAATATTCAGCCCGGCAATTTCGCCTTTCTGATCTTCAGGGAGATGGGGGTGGCGCTGATCAACGGCCTGGTGTGGGGCGGCATTATGGGGGGCATCACCTGGTGGCTGTATGACGATATGGCCTTAGGCGGGGTGATGATGCTGGCGATGGTGCTGAATTTACTGGTGGCATCGATGATGGGGGTCATTATTCCACTGACCATGACCAAACTGGGGCGCGACCCCGCGGTGGGGTCGAGCGTGATGATCACTGCCATCACCGATACCGGTGGTTTCTTTATTTTTCTTGGGCTTGCAACGCTTTTTCTGCTTTAAGACGACGTTTAATGCGGGCGGGAAGCAGTGCCATGAGGATAATCCCCCCCAGCACGCCAATCGCCAGGTTACCGGTTGATACCGTTGCGGCGACCGTCACCAGCATCACGACGGTTTCCGCAACCGGTGCATTTTTTACCGTTGCGGGCTGAATGCTGTGCCAGCTGAAGGTTTTGATGGCGACTATCACCATAATGCCTGCCAGCACCGCCATCGGAATTTTAGCCATCACGTCGCTCAGCGCCGTCACCAGCACCAGTAAAACGATACCAGCCGCTAACGTTGAAATACGGCTTCGGCCTTTCCCCATCTCCACGTTGACGATGGTTTGTCCAATCATCGCGCAGCCTGCGATCCCGCCATAGAGCCCGGCCAGGATATTGCCCACGCCCAACCCGATGCTTTCACGGCGTTTACTGGACGGGGTGACGGTCAGTTCATCCACCAGCTTCGCCGTCAGCAGTGACTCCAGCAGCCCGACGAACGCAATGCTTAACGCGCACGGCCAGATAATGCTTAACGTTTCTATGTTCAGGGGGACCAGCAGTTGCGTCAGTCCCGGTAACCCGCCACTCATCGAGCCTTCATCACCCACCGTCGGCAGAATTTGCCCGCTGGTAACGGTGAACAACGTGAGCACCACTATCGCAATCAGCGGGGAAGGGATGCTTTTGATATAGCGCGGCACCCACAGCACGATAAGCAGCGTGAGCACGAACAGGCCGACGATTAACGGGCTTCGGCTCCAGAAGTGCGGAACCTGAGCAAAGAAAATTAAGATGCCGAGGGCGTTAACAAACCCGGTCATCACCGACTGAGGGATAAAGCGCATCAGCCTTGCCATGCCCAGTGCGCCAAACAGTATTTGGATCACCCCCGCCATGAGAACCGCCGGAAGAATGTACTGCACGCCGTGCTGGTGCACCATCGGGCCAATAACCAGCGCCACGGAACCGGCCGCCGCCGTGACCATCGCCGGACGACCGCCCAGCACAGACAAAGCAAAACACAACACCACGGAGGCGATCAGGCTGACTTTGGGATCAACGCCTGCAACCACCGAAAATGAGATCACTTCAGGGACCAGGGCCAGGGCGGTAATGACGCCCGCCAGCGTTTCACGCACCAGAAGTTTTGGCGAGCTAAGGACCGTGGTGACGCGGTCTTCGCCGGGTACAGCAGAATGGGGTAAGGACATAACTCTTCGCAGATTAGGGCAGGCTTCCGTGCGCGCGATCACAAAACGCCACATACTAGCCAGTAAACCCACGATTTACCAGCCACATCGATAATTCCTTACAAACAACCCACCATTAAATTTCACAATTACAATAATTTCGTAACCTTTAAACAATATTTAAAAGTTGTTACCGTGCCTCCGCAGCTTTTTTCACCTGCAATTTCCACGCATCAAGCACTTTTACACTAAGGCATAAATTATGAAAAAAATGACTGCCATGCTCTTTTCTCTGGCCGTGGGGCTTAACACCGTCTCTATGGCGGCGAAAGCTGACACCCCTAAAGAGCAGGAAACGGACGTCCTTTTAATTGGTGGCGGTATCATGAGCGCCACGCTGGGAACCTATCTGCAAGAACTTCAGCCGGACTGGTCCATGACCATGGTCGAGCGCCTTGATGGCGTGGCGCAGGAAAGTTCGAACGGCTGGAACAACGCCGGTACCGGACATTCGGCACTCATGGAACTGAACTATACGCCGCAGAAAAAGGACGGTTCCATTAGTATCGAGAAGGCGGTAGAGATCAACGAAGCGTTTCAGATCTCACGCCAGTTCTGGTCTCACCAGGTCAACAGCGGCGTGATGCATGACCCGCACTCCTTCATTAACACCGTACCGCACATGAGCTTTGTGTGGGGCGAGCAGAACGTCAACTTCCTGCGCGCGCGTTACGCTGCGCTGCAGCAGAGCACGCTCTTCCGTGGGATGAAATACTCTGAAGACCACGCTCAGATCAAAGAGTGGGCGCCGCTGGTGATGGAAGGTCGTGACCCGAACCAGAAAGTGGCCGCGACCCGGACCGAAATTGGTACCGACGTTAACTATGGCGAAATTACCCGTCAGCTGGTGACGTCTCTGAAGAAGAAAGAGAACTTCAACCTGCAGCTCAGCACCGAAGTGCGTGGTTTTAAGCGCAACGCGGATAACAGCTGGAGCGTGACCGTTGCCGATCTGAAAAACAACGAAGCCGAGCACGTCATCAAGGCGAAGTTTGTCTTTATTGGTGCCGGTGGGGCGGCGCTGAAACTGCTGCAGGAGTCCGGTATTCCTGAAGCTGACGACTATGCGGGCTTCCCGGTTGGCGGTCAGTTCCTGGTATCCGAGAACCCGGAAGTGGTGAATCGTCATCTGGCAAAAGTGTACGGTCAGGCTTCCGTCGGTGCACCGCCGATGTCTGTTCCGCACATCGACACCCGTATGCTTGACGGTAAGCGCGTGGTGCTGTTCGGACCGTTCGCGACCTTCTCTACCAAGTTCCTGAAAAATGGCTCCCTGTGGGATCTGCTCAGCGCCACGACCACCTCTAACGTCAAGCCGATGATGGACGTGGGTCTGGATAACTTCGATCTGGTGAAATATCTCATCAGCCAGGTGATGCTCTCTGACGAGGAACGCTTCGAGGCGCTGAAAGAGTACTATCCGCAGGCGAAGAAAGAAGACTGGCGTCTGTGGCAGGCGGGACAGCGCGTTCAGATCATCAAGCGTGACCCGAAAGAGGGCGGCGTGCTGCGTCTGGGTACGGAAGTGGTGAGCGATAAGGATGGCACGATTGCCGCGCTGCTGGGCGCGTCACCGGGTGCATCTACTGCTGCGCCAATCATGCTGCACCTGATGGAAAAAGTGTTTAAAGATAAAGTTGCCAGCCCGGAATGGCAGGCGAAGCTGAAAACGATTATTCCATCCTACGGTACGAAGCTGAACGGGAATGTCGACGCGACGGAGCAGGAGCTGGAATACACCAGCCGCGTATTGCAGTTGCAATATGTGAAGCCGCAGGCAGCGGATGCTGCGCCAAAGGCGGAACTGAAGCCTCAGGCTGAAAACAAACCGGTTGCGGATATCGCCCTGTAAGGTAAAAGCAAAACGGTAACATTCGTTACCGTTTTTAGTGTTGTAGGTCGGGTAAGGCGAAGCCGCCACCCGACTTAATTTCAACGTACTACCGCTTGTCCGACATTCTCATCCGCTTTCCATACGCGGTATTTCACTTCTACGTTTTCAGGCGTATACACCACGACAGGCAACTTGCTGTTATAGCGCAGCAGACTGTTATCACCCAGATATGCCGTTACAAATTTCTTCTCTTTCTTGCCGTCCGGGCACGCCATCATGGTGGAGACGGGGGAGGTCACTTTGTCGAAGATGTAGTAATCGTAGCCCCAACCTTCCAGCGTTTTGCTCTCCAGCTGGCCGCCCAGTCGGTGCTGGTTACAATCCACTTCCAGCGTTTTACCAATCAACAGCTCCACTTTGTAGTTCGCTTCGTCCTGCAGAACCGGTAGCTGAATCACCTGACGTTTCATCCCTTTGTCCGCTTTCGGATAGGGGGCAACTTTTTCCAGCGGCTGCTCTTTTTGGGTTTCACTGGCGAAAGCGCCGGTGCTGATGCACGCGGCAATCAGGGCGATGGCAAATTTAGGTGCGTTTTTCATTGTCATTCCTTTATGTCAAAACGAGCCGAATCAGATTAGCATAACACTTATGAATGATTAGCGTCATTTACTTACATTTTCAATATAAGTAGTGTAATGAACCTGACTTGAACTATAAATCCAGTTTTTTGTGCTGAAATGGTATCTGGCGGCAGATCGTGTTATTTTGAACGCCACATAATGTTATTCATCTGTAAAGGGAAGAGAGATGGTTCGTGCAAAACTGAAAACACCTGAAGGCCGCAAGTTCCTCCTGGCGCTACTGGTTGTGTTTATGATTGCGGCCGCGTGCGTGGGGCGGGCAACCATTGTTGGCGTTATCGAACAGTACAACATTCCTCTCTCCGCCTGGACCACCAGCATGTATGTTCTGCAATCGGCGATGATCTTCGTTTACAGCCTTGTCTTCACCGTTCTGCTTGCCATCCCGCTGGGCATTTTCTTCCTGGGTGGACGTGAGAAGCACTAAGCGCCGACGTGCGATAAGGAAGCCATCCTGCGGGGTGGCTTTTTTATGCATAAAAAAAACCAGCCATAAGAGGCTGGTTTTCAATGTGTTTTTGGTCGGCACGAGAGGATTTGAACCTCCGACCCCCGACACCCCATGACACCGTTGTTAAATCGCTGAAAGCCGCGTCGTTACTGATGTTATCTCGGTTGCGTATGTATAAACAAACAGTGCTTTTTCTGCAAAATCCGCGCCTTAAACATCAATGAGTTAGGAGTGGATTTTCCCCATCTAGTTTGGTCAAACAACCCTACTAGATTTTAGGTGGACACGAGTATAGGATTTACATAATTTGTCTACTTAATAAGGAAGAGTATATGACCAATTTGTATAAGTTCATGGGTGCTGATATAGCCGATAAATTAATGATAGATGAAAATCATATTGGTATAAAATTTTCTCACTTGCATGAATACAATGACCCATATGAGTTTTTCCTCACAATTGATTTTAACCGCGGTCCTGATGAATTGGCTTTTTACAATGAAATGATCAGCATGCTTACAAAGCAACCGGCCACTTGCTTTACAAAAAGTCCTGTAATATCCCCAATGTGGGCGCATTATGCAGGCAATTCATCTGGATTTGTGATAGAAATTAACGAAGAGAAGTTTAAAAACTTCTTGAATGAAATCGGCTTCAAAGAACTTTGCGCAATAGCAGATGTTGAGTATATGGACTCTCCAGATGAAGGCATTGAAGATGTTCTGGCAAGAGCATTTCATATCTGTAAGCCTCGTTATATTTATTTGCTCATTTCATATGTTAGAAGAGCAGCATACTTGACTAAGCAAACTTGCTGGAGTTATGAGCAAGAAAGACGAGTGATAATTGATGAGAAAGCGCTTACCAAACCAAACGACTGGCTAATGCTACTTCCTGTACCAATTACTTGTATAACGGGCGTCATAGTTGGGCACAAATCAAATGATGCGTTGAAGCAAAAAATTCAGGATTTAGCTAAAAAGGCTAAGTGCAGGTATTTTGAGATGGTAATAGGTAAAACAACTACCGCACCATTTCTTTTGTCTAAGAATCTTAAATCACACCAGTTTGTTGATGGGAAGATAGAAGCTGTTTCTCGTCAATGTAAAAAATGTCATGAGCCATTAGATTTCGATAGTAAGGTTTGTGGTTGGTGTGGGATTACTCAGCAAGATGTAAAAATGGCTGCACATCGAAATTCTTTTAGAATGATAGATAGCTATGGAGGGTTGGAAAGATACATTTCCGCAATGAACGCTATTACTGATAAATTTCATGGGAAAAAGTAGTTCACGATTATATTTTTTGGTATAGGGCTTTAACTCAATTAATCTCAGCCCTATACCTTATGAATAACTTATCTAAGTTAAAAACTAATGAAGTAGAAAGGTTTTATAGTCATCCGGTTTTTATTTCCCCATGAGGAACAATAACCCAATCGATATGATTACGAGTATAAATCTTCTGACCTGCTCCCCGTTGATTAATACACCGTGATGTTAGTAATGTCTTCATAAGCCACATGAGGACATCCCCATGAAGAAGCGTTTTTCCGACGAACAGATCATATGTATTCTCCGCGAGGCCGAAGCCGGCGTTTCTGCCCGTGAGCTCTGCCGTAAGCACGCCATTTCCGACGCCACCTTTTACACATGGCGTAAGAAGTATGGCGGTATGGAGGTGCCTGAGGTTAAGCGCCTGAAGTCGCTTGAGGAAGAGAACGCCAGACTCAAGAAGCTGCTTGCTGAAGCCATGCTGGATAAGGAGGCGCTTCAGGTGGCTCTTGGGCGAAAGTACTGACGACAGACCAGAAGCGGGAAGCCGTGGAAGTCATGTGCGAGGCTAAGGGTCTGTCGCAACGTCGTGCCTGCGGGCTGGCAGGTCTGTCCCTGTCAACCTGCCGATATTCGGCTCAGCGTCCGGCTGCTGACGCGCAGCTGTCTCTACGCATCACAGAGCTGGCACTTGAACGCCGCCGTTTTGGTTACCGGCGTATCTGGCAGCTTCTGCGACGTGAAGGTCTTTGCGTTAACCACAAGCGGGTTTACCGCATCTATCAACTTAATGGCCTGAGTGTAAAACGCAGACGACGTCGTAAAGGGCTGGCAACAGAACGTCTGCCGCTGCTCCGCCCGATGGCGCCCAATCTGACCTGGTCAATGGATTTCGTCATGGACGCACTGGCCACAGGTCGCAGGATCAAGTGCCTGACCTGCGTGGATGATTTCACAAAGGAATGCCTGACGGTCACTGTTGCCTTCGGGATTTCAGGCGTGCAGGTCACGCGTATTCTGGACAGCATTGCGCTGTTTCGCGGCTATCCGGCTACGATAAGAACCGATCAGGGCCCGGAGTTTACCTGCCGCGCACTCGATCAGTGGGCTTTTGAGCATGGTGTGGAGCTGCGACTTATCCAGCCCGGCAAGCCAACGCAGAACGGATTTATTGAGAGTTTTAACGGACGCTTTCGTGATGAATGCCTGAATGAGCACTGGTTCAGCGATATTGTTCACGCCAGGAAGATCATTAATGACTGGCGACTGGATTATAACGAGTGTCGACCACATTCATCACTGAATTACCTGACGCCGGCTGAATTTGCAGCGGGCTGGCGAAACGGGAAATATGAAGAAAAACCAACCGACATTACTAACTGAAGGTTGTATCTAACTCTGGGGGCAGGTCACGATAGGACAACAAACGGAAGTGAGAACTGATACTGGATCCTGCGTAACATGGGAAGGGTATTCTGATGGGGTTAGTTTCGCCAGCTACTGACTATGTTGAACATCTGATAGTCTTTTGGGAGTGATGACGACTACCGAGTGAAGAAAATGTCGTGCATCTAGGTATGTACGATTCAGGATAAACAAGTTATAAAACAGCAGGATATTGTTTTTTTATTTTTTTTCTAAAGGATCTGCAATGGTTGCCGATAGTAAATTTAGCGGCGCAAGAGCCTAGTGGTGGAAGCCGTAAACTTAAATTACGACCAGTCAAACAGGAACAACTATCATGGCACAAGTCATCAATACCAACAGCCTCTCGCTGATCACTCAGAACAACATCAACAAGAACCAGTCTGCTCTGTCTTCTTCTATCGAGCGTCTGTCTTCCGGTCTGCGTATCAACAGCGCTAAAGATGACGCTGCGGGCCAGGCTATCGCTAACCGCTTCACCTCTAACATCAAAGGTCTGACTCAGGCTGCACGTAACGCAAACGACGGTATCTCTCTGGCGCAGACCACTGAAGGCGCGCTGTCTGAAATCAACAACAACCTGCAGCGTGTTCGTGAACTGACCGTTCAGGCGACCACCGGTACTAACTCTGATTCTGACCTGTCTTCAATCCAGGACGAAATCAAATCCCGTCTGGACGAAATTGATCGAGTTTCTCAGCAAACTCAGTTCAACGGCGTGAGCGTGCTGTCTAAAAATGGCGAAATGAAAATTCAGGTAGGAGCGAATGACAACCAGACCATCTCCATTAATCTCAGCCAAATAGACTCAACTTCTCTGGGTCTTGATAAATTTAATGTTGCAAGTGGCTTTACTGCAGTTGGTTCTTCGTTAACAGGTAAAGATGGTTCTAATAAAGATGTAACAGTTGCTAGCGCTGACGTGAAGGATACTGCTGGGGAAGCTGTCAAGCTTTATACTTATAAAGATACCGCCGGTGATACTCAATTTGCTACCAAAGATGCTGATGGTAACTACACCAAAGCACAAGTTGCATTTACAGCAGCTGTGGCAGCAAACCCAACAGCTACTCCTCCTGTTGAAGCGGCTGCGGCTAAGGCTGTAGTAACTACTTCTACAGATGCTGTGAATGATAATTCGGTCACTAAAACAGCCAGTCCTCTGGGAGCACTCGACGATGCGATCGCATCTGTTGATAAATTCCGTTCTTCTCTTGGTGCGGTGCAGAACCGTCTGAGCTCTGCGGTAACCAACCTGAACAATACCACAACTAACCTGTCAGAAGCGCAGTCCCGTATTCAGGACGCCGACTATGCGACCGAAGTGTCAAATATGTCTAAAGCGCAGATCATCCAGCAGGCCGGTAACTCCGTACTGTCGAAAGCTAATCAGGTTCCTCAGCAGGTTCTTTCTCTGCTGCAAGGCTAATTTCATATTAAGCTTTAAAGCCCCATATTTGGGGCTTTTTAAATTGTGGAATATAGGGGTTATAACTAGTCAAATCCCTCAATCAAAGTTCATAATATGATTTAGTATTTGAGCACTTTCATTCCATTCGTGCAGGTCCATTTGTGATTAAAAAACAGGCGTTCAAATTCCGGCTTGAACCTAATAAAAGCCAGTCGTCTGACTTTTTTATGTTTGCTGGTTCCTGTCGTTTTGTTTATAACAAAGCCCTTGCTCTTCTCAACGATAATTACCATTCTGGCAAGAAATTCATGGGTTACAATCAACTAGCTACAGAGTTAGTTGAGTGGAAAAGTGAAGAAAGCCTTTCCTGGTTGAAAGCTTCTCCTTCCCAGTGCTTGCAGCAATCTCTAAGAGATTTAGATAGAGCTTTCCGGAATTTTTTCTCCGGAAAAGCACAATATCCAAAGTTTAAAAAGAAAGGGCGGCATGATTCCTTCCGTATTCCATGTCAAAGGGTTAGAGTAGATCAAGATAAGAAAATGGTGTCTCTCCCCAAAGTCGGTTGGGTAAAATATCGAAAAAGTCGTGAAATCATTGGAGAGTTAAAAAACGTAACCATTTCCATGAAGCAAGATAAGTGGTACATCAGTTTTAATACAGAGAGTATGGTCCCTGACCCAATGCATCCTTCTGATATCAAAACAAAAATTGTACTTAGTGATCAGTGTGAGTTTCCTATCCGGTTGGATAGCAGCATGGATAGTTCTCATCAGCTTGATGAAGTAAAAAAATTAGCCCGACTTAATAGAATATTAATCAGAAGAATTAAGTACAGCAGTAATTGGTTGAAAACTAAAGGGAAAATTGACAGGATAAAGGCAAGGTTAGCTAGGTGCAGGCTAGATAACATCCATAAAGTAACTACAGCAATTTGTAAAAAACACGCAGTTGTTGAGGTTTTGAGCTTGATGGATTCAGTATCGGATAAAAATGATATCACTCTGAGCATGAGATACGAATTTGTCAGACAGCTAATTTACAAACAAGAGTGGCTGGGTGGTGAAGTTATTCGCCGAGAGTTAGCCTAGTAACGCCTGTTTTCGAGATGATGTAGTACTAAATGATGAAATTTATGCGGCAGGGCATGTCGTTTCTGCTTGTCGAGGAAGGTTACTTAAACTTCCGTTGAAGCAAGAATCTCATGATTGCATCTGAGAGTGTCAACGTCTGGTCCAATATGTTTAAAATAGAAGTATCCAAGTAGTGATGGAGTTAATTTGCGAGTTTTTTATTTGTGAAAATTAAGAACTGACCCCTTACACAAGGTAATTGCGAACAACCGGATATCTTCAATGAAACTGTTCCTCAGAGGGGGCTTAAGGTTAGGCTCAAAGCCTTAGCCCAGTAACAGGCAGAGCCGCTATACTTAGGCATTATTTCCCCGGTTTTTCCCCAGTTATTCCCCGCACAAAAAACAGTAAAGAAAAACCAGCCGTAAGAGGCTGGTTTTCAGTGTGTTTTTGGTCGGCACGAGAGGATTTGAACCTCCGACCCCCGACACCCCATGACGGTGCGCTACCAGGCTGCGCTACGTGCCGACGCATAAAAAGATACTACTCGATTCCGTTTCGAATGCAAGAGAATCTGTCGCTAACTGGTTTATAATTAATCAGTTAGCGATAAAGCGCTTCTCATCCGTCAGGACCTGCAGCAACAGGCTCAGCTGCGGTTTCTGGTCCTTCAACCGTTCACCCTGTAGATTATACGTCTGGTAATTTCCGTTACTGTTCAGCACCAGCGTCAGCGTCGGTGTGGTCACCGCCAGCGTGTTACCGTCTGCTGATGTCACCCAATTATGGCGGCGCGCGGCGCTGAAAAGATCCTGCCCCTGCGAATACTCGTTTGCTGGCGTACTGACGTGCAGCAGGCGTTGCATCAGGGTCGTCATAACATCTTTATGTTCAGTGAGCATATTGATGCGCTGCGCCGGCGTTCCCGGCCAGTGGATCACCAGCGGTACATGCAGGTTCGGGCGTGACCAGCTCATGCTCTTCGTATCGTCGCCGAGCGGTACACCATGGCCTGCGGTCACAATCACGACAGTGTTATCGAGCTTGCCTGATTCGCGTAGCGCGTCAAGAACGCGGCCGATCTGCGCGTCAACATTGCTGGCCGCACGGCTGTATCGGCGGGCAAAGCCAGTCTGGTTGCTGTCGTCAAGCGTGGTGCCGTTAAAGGCCACCCACGAGAACCAGCGGTTATCTTCCTGGGCGTAGCGCTGCAGCCAGTTTATCCACTGGTTTGCGGTCTGGGTATCAGACTGGCTCTGCGCAGCAGGCAGCGAGAAATCAGACAACAGCGCCTGGCGGTAGAGTGGGCTGTTAAAGCCATCGGATGAGAACAACCCTAACTGATAGCCTTGCTGATTCAGTCCGGTAATTAGCGCCGCAGGAATGCGTGCAGCCAGAACGCCATCCATATATCCGGCAGAAATGCCATAGAACAGGCCAAAGATGCCCGCATCGGTAGTGTTCCCGGAACTCATATGCTGGGTGAACGAGACGTTTTGACTCGCGAAATCGGCCAGCGCAGGCATCTGCTTCTCGTAACGGGAATAGTTCAGACCATCGACGGTAATCAGCAGGACGTTTTGTCCGCGGCCCATATCGCGATAGCGCAGTTCACTCAGCGGATACTGAACGCTGACCGCTTCCGGATTACCCTGTTCGACCAGACGACGCTGATACTCCTGGGCATCTAACAGGCCGTGTTTCTCAAGGAAGCGACGGGCCGTCATTGGGTACGAGAGCGGCAGGTTGGCACGCTGCATCGTAATAGGGCGATAGAAGTTCGCATCCGCCCAGATGTACATGATGTGCGAACTGATAAATGAGATGAAAAAGAGTGCGGCGACGGGCTTCGCGTAGTGGCGGCGTCGGGTCAGGCTGCGGAGCTTTTGCCAGCTCCAGGTGGCGAACAACATCTCAATCAGCAGGATCACCGGGACGCTAATAAACATCAGTTGCCAGTCACGGGCCGTTTCGTTCTGGTCAGGGTTGATCACCAGTTCCCAGACGATAGGGTTAAGATGCAGGTGGAAACGGGTGAACACTTCACTGTCGATAAGCAGCAGCGTCATCCCTGCTGTGGCAAGGATTGCGGATAAGAACCGCATCAGACGCTGCGACATGACGATAAACGTCAGAGGAAACAGGATCAGCAGATAGGTGGCGAATACCAAAAAGCTAAAATGACCGACAACGCTTATCCAGGAGTAGATACGCCCGGTTAGCGTGGTTGGCCAGTCTGCGACAAACAGATAACGACAGCCAATCACCGCCGCTAACAGAATGTTAAACAGGGCAAACCAGTGTCCCCAGCTGACCATCTGGGAGACTTTTTCACGGTAGCGCTGACGATTCGTCACCATAAACTGTTGTTCGTTTCCCTTAATGGGCCTGGTCGTTGCTGACGGATGACTGTAACGCCTGGGCGAAAGATTTTGCGATCGCCTGACGCTGAGCCGGAGCAACGCTGGTGTTGATAAGGTTGGTGACCATATTTCCCAAAACCATCAGGGAGAGATCGGTCGGCGTTTTATGTTTTTCCAGTACGTTGACCAGCTCACTGAGCAGTTGTTCAACGTGTTCATCACTGTAGCGGGAATGTTGTGGCATAAATCAAAATCAGTTTGTTGATGAAAGGGCAACATATTACCGTAGCAACAGCTTTTTTTCCCCTTTTTTATCTGTTGTTGCACACATGTCCTGGTGGTGGTTGAATACCGCCCGGTCTAAAAGGAGAGTTTATCATGAGTCTGGAAATCAACCAGATTGCCTTGCACCAGCTTATCAAGCGTGATGAGCAAACCCTTGAAGTGGTGCTACGCGATTCGTTACTGGAACCCACGGCGACCGTTGTGGAAATGATGGCTGAGTTGCATCGCGTCTACAGCGCCAAAAATAAAGCCTATGGTCTGTTCAGCGAAGAGAGTGAACTGGCTGATAGCCTGCGCCTGCAGCGTCAGGGGGAAGAGGATTTCCTGGCGTTTAGCCGCGCGGCCACCGGGCGTCTGCGCGACGAGCTGGCAAAATATCCCTTCGCCGACGGCGGCATCGTCCTGTTCTGCCACTATCGCTACCTGGCGGTAGAGTATCTGCTGGTTACCGTACTGAACAACTTGAGCAGTATGCGCGTGAATGAGCAACTGGATATCAGCTCGACGCATTATCTGGATATCAACCATGCGGATATTGTGGCGCGGATTGATTTGACCGAGTGGGAAACCAACCCGGAATCGACCCGCTACCTGACCTTCCTGAAAGGGCGTGTGGGCCGCAAAGTGGCCGATTTCTTTATGGATTTCCTCGGCGCCAGCGAAGGACTTAACGCCAAAGCGCAGAACAAAGGGTTGTTGCAGGCGGTAGATGACTTTACGGCTGAGGCGCAGCTCGATAAATCTGAACGCCAGAACGTGCGTCAGCAGGTTTACAGCTACTGCAACGAACAGCTGCAGGCGGGGGAAGAGATTGAGCTGGAGTCGCTCTCAAAAGAGCTGGCGGGCGTCAGCGAAGTCAGCTTCCAGGCGTTCACCGCAGAGAAAGGCTATGAGCTTGAAGAGAGCTTCCCAGCGGATCGCAGTACGCTGCGTCAGTTAACCAAATTTGCCGGGAGCGGCGGTGGGTTAACCATCAACTTCGATGCCATGCTGCTGGGGGAACGTATCTTCTGGGATCCTGCCACCGATACGCTGACCATCAAAGGCACGCCGCCAAACCTGCGCGATCAGCTTCAGCGTCGCACCTCGGGCGGTAAATAACCACCATAAAAAACCCCGCCGAAGCGGGGTTTTTCTCGACAGGTTTGCGATTACGCGCGAACGAAGTCGATGTGAGTCAGTTTTGGCTTGAACGCGTGACGCTGAACAGCCTGAACTTTCACTTTTTCTTCTTTACCGCCAACAACGATGGTCAGAACTTCGCTGTAGAATTCAGCTTTGGTCTGCAGGTTCCATACTTTGTCGTGATCCAGTTCGATTGCAACTGGAGCAGCTTCGCCACCGTAAACGATAGCCGGGAACTTGTTAGCGGTACGCAGGCGGCGGCTCGCACCCTTACCCTGCACGTTACGTACTTCTGCTTCGATAGTGAACATTGATTTCTCTCTGTATTTAAAACCCTACTACAGGCGACCCAGCAGCAGGTGAGTGTTCTGCCCCACGGATGTGAAGCGGGCGGCATTTTATACTCAAACGCTGTCCACATCAATGAAAAGTCCTGCTAACCACGCAATTCATTTGCCCGACGATAGCGACCTTCATAGTCAAAGACCTTCTCACGTACCTGCCAGAACTGGCCTTTTTTGCGGGCGACAACAAAATCCGGATGGCGCAGCAGCGCCTGCTGATGCACGATATCCGCCACGGTGATCCAGCGCAGCGGCACGCCAGGCGTGCGGGTATGTGGGCGGATAAACAGTTGCTCAAATGCCGTGCGCTGGGCTGGCGTCTGTACCCGGAACCGCTCGCTGACGTCAGCGCCGTCCTCGTCGTAATAGGTAATTTTTAGCCACTCGCCTTTTTCATCCGCGCCCGGCTGTAAGGCCATGCCGGAACAGCGCAGCACCAGCGCATCTTTCAGCTTCAGCGCCGCTTTCAGCATGTCGTCCGGGTCGACCAGCACCGTGTCGCACTCACGGCAGCGGCGGGCGGCAATGTCATTTTCGGCGTTGCACTGTGGACAGTTTTTGAAACGAAAACGGAAATCGCACTGCTCGCGATGCCCTTCATCATCTTCAAACCAGCCCTGACAGCGGCGGCCAAAGTGTTCGATCAGCGTGCCGTCGGCGGTGGTTTTCCCCCAGAAGGTGTTGGCAAACCCGCAGGCTGGACAAAACACCTGTACCGGCACGTTGTCACTTTTGCCTTTTGGCGTGCCCACTTCGGGAGAGTAAAGATCGTGCGGGTTACCGGCGTAATCGAGGATCAGACAGTCAGTTTTGCCCGGTGCCAGGCGCAGACCACGACCGACAATCTGCTGATACAGGCTGACGGATTCCGTCGGGCGCAAAATCGCAATCAGGTCGACGTGCGGGGCGTCAAAACCGGTGGTTAACACGGAAACATTCACCAGATAGCGGAACTGCTGGGCTTTAAACGCCTCAATCAACCTGTCACGCTCAGGGCCGGGCGTTTCGCCGGTAATTAACGCGGCGTCGTCAGCGGGGAGCAGTCCGGTAATTTCTCGCGCGTGCTCGACTGTCGCGGCAAAGATCATCACCCCTTTGCGCGTCGCGGCAAACTCCTCAATCTGGCTGATGATATGCGGCGTTATGCGCTTTTGCTTATTCAACTCCTGGTTGAGATCCGCTTCGCTGAATAAGCCGTTGCTCTGCGCCTGTAACCGGCTGAAGTCGTACTGTACCACCGGCATATCCAGCCGCTCGGGCGGCGTCAGGTAGCCGTGTTTAATCATGTAGCGCAGCGGAAGTTCGTAGATACAGTCGCTGAACAGCGCTTTTTCATCGCCACGCACCATGCCGTGATAATGAAAGCGGTAAATCCAGCCTTTGCCCAGGCGAAACGGAGTTGCCGTCAGGCCCAGCAGGCGTAAGTGAGGGTTCACCTCTTTCAGGTGCGTGAGGATTTGCTGATACTGGCTGTCGTCGTCATCGCTGATGCGGTGACACTCGTCGACAATCAGCAGCGAAAATTCGCTGCGAAACAGATCCAGGTTGCGAGCGACCGACTGCACGCTGCCAAAGACAACCTTACCGTGGCTCTCTTTACGCTTGAGCCCGGCGGCGAAAATATCGGCCTCCAGCCCCAGCGCGCAATACTTGGCGTGGTTTTGCGCGACCAGCTCTTTGACGTGCGCTAGCACCAGCACGCGGCCACGCGCCAGGCGGGCCAGTTCGGCAATGACCAGGCTTTTGCCTGCGCCGGTCGGGAGGACAATCGCTGCCGGTTCCCGGTGTTTGCGGAACCAGGCGAGGGTGGCGTCAACGGCTTCCTGCTGATAGGGACGAAGTGTAAAAGTCATGGTGTCTCAGTTTCGTTAATCCGCATATAGTATGCCACGAAACTTTTTCCCTTGAGTGGCGCAACCAGACCATTATACTGAACCGTTCCTGACTGCTTCTTTTTCGGACTCACGGTCCGACTTCCAGCACCATTAAGGCTAAAAAGATTTCATGCGACTTGATAAGTTTATCGCTCAGCAACTCGGCGTAAGCCGCGCTATTGCCGGGCGCGAAATTCGCGCCAGCCGCGTTACCGTGGATGGCGACATTGTGAGAGACAGCGCTTTCAAACTTCAACCTGAGCATCAGGTTGAATACGACGGCAATCCGCTGACCCAGCAGAACGGCCCGCGCTACTTCATGCTCCACAAGCCGGAAGGCTACGTCTGCTCAACGGACGATCCCGATCACCCGACGGTACTCTATTTCCTCGACGAACCGGTGGCGCATAAGCTGCATGCCGCGGGCCGCCTCGACATCGACACCACCGGGCTGGTGCTGATGACCGACGACGGGCAGTGGTCACACCGTATTACTTCCCCACGTCACCACTGCGAGAAAACCTATCTGGTCACGCTGGAGTCGCCGGTTGCGGATGACACTGCAGAGCAATTCGCGAAAGGCGTTCAGCTGCATAATGAAAAAGACCTGACTAAACCGGCGGTGCTGGACGTGATCACGCCGACGGAAGTCCGTCTTACCATCAGCGAAGGGCGTTACCATCAGGTTAAACGCATGTTTGCCGCAGTGGGTAACCGCGTTGTCGGTCTGCATCGCGAACGTATTGGCGCAATCGCGCTCGATCCCGACCTGGCGCCTGGCGAATATCGCCCGCTGACGGAAGAAGAGATCGCCAGCGTCGGTCTGCCTTCGCACTAATTTCAGGAGATTTCTGTGACCACCAGGCCACACTCGTCGTTCAAAATTGTCTTCATTCTTGGCCTGCTGGCCATGTTGATGCCGCTGTCTATTGATATGTATCTGCCCGCGCTGCCGGTCATTTCCGCGCAGTTTGGGGTACCGGCAGGCAGCGCACAGATGACGCTCAGCACCTATATTCTCGGCTTTGCTCTCGGCCAGTTATTGTACGGCCCGATGGCCGACAGCCTGGGGCGCAAACCGGTTATTCTGGGCGGAACGCTGGTCTTTGCCGGGGCGGCGGTGGCCTGCGCGCTGGCGCAAACCATCGATCATCTGATTTTCATGCGATTTTTGCACGGTCTGGCCGCTGCTGCAGCGAGTGTGGTGATCAACGCCCTGATGCGTGATATCTACCCGAAAGAAGAGTTCTCCCGCATGATGTCGTTTGTCATGCTGGTGACGACGATTGCGCCGCTGGTGGCTCCGATGGCCGGTGGGGCGGTTCTGGTGTGGTTTAGCTGGCATGCGATTTTCTGGATCCTGGCGCTGGCTGCACTGCTGGCCTCTGCAATGATTTTCTTCTTTATTGATGAAACGCTTCCTGCCGAGCACCGTCAGAAATTCCACATTCGCACCACAATAGGTAACTTTGCCTCGCTGTTTCGCCACAAGCGCGTGCTGAGCTATATGCTGGCAAGCGGGTTCAGCTTCGCCGGGATGTTCTCCTTCCTGAGCGCCGGGCCGTTTGTTTATATCGAGCTGAACCATGTTTCTCCGCAGCACTTCGGCTATTATTTTGCGCTCAATATCGTCTTCCTGTTTGTACTGACTATTATTAACAGCCGCTTTGTCCGGCGGGTCGGCGCGCTGAACATGTTCCGCGCCGGGCTGTGGATCCAGTTTGTGATGGCTGTCTGGCTGGTGGTCAGTGCATTCCTGGGCGTGGGCTTCTGGGCGCTGGTGATTGGCGTGGCGGCCTTTGTGGGCTGCGTGTCGATGATATCCTCAAATGCGATGGCGGTGATCCTCGATGAATTCCCGCATATGGCGGGAACTGCATCGTCACTGGCGGGGACGTTCCGCTTCGGCATTGGCGCCATCGTCGGGGCATTACTGTCTATGGCGACCTTCACCACGGCCTGGCCTATGCTATGGGCGATGGCGTTTTGCGCAACCAGCTCCGTCCTCTTCTGTCTTTATGCCAGCCGGCCACGGAAAGCGGCTCATTGATGAGCAGATAAGGCCCGACAGGGCCTTTTTTGTTGATACATATCAACCAAACCCGCGTTCGTTTATCCCGTGTTTGTTTATTTTATGTAAAATCTATTTATGTAAAAAGTCACATCATTGTATTCAAAAAGGTTGAGTTAGATCGCAGAAACGGGTACATATAGCGCCGACGCGAACCTCTATACCGATAAAAAAGCGCTGAATAGTGCAGGTTAGCGATGATGTGTTACTATAAATGTAAATAAATTGTGAAGTAAATTTTGCTTCCGGGGAACGAACGTGAATACATTACAACTCTCCATTGTCCATCGCTTGCCCCAGAGCTATCGCTGGTCGGCGGGTTTTGCAGGTTCGAAAGTTGAACCGATTCCGCAAAACGGCGCGGGCAGTGACAATTGCCTCGTGGCGCTCAAACTGTTGAGCCCAAGCGACGAAAATGCGTGGCGGGTGATGGAGCGTCTCAGTCAGGCCCTGACGGATATCGAAGTGGACAGCTCCGTACTGGAGTGCGAAGGCGAGCCGTGCCTGTTTGTTAAAAGCCAGGATGAATTTGCCGCCACCTGCCGTCTGAAAAACTTTGGTGTTGCGATTGCTGAGCCTTTTTCCGGCCAGTACCCGTTCTGAGCGCTAGTCTGCTGCCAGCAGCTGGCGCGTGTAGCTCTGCGTTGGCGCAGTAAATACGCGCTGGCATTCCCCCTGTTCGACCACCTCACCCTGTCGCAAAACAATCACCTGATGGCATAGCGCCCGCACCACCTGCAGATCGTGGCTGATGAAGATATAGGCCAGCCGATGCTTTTCCTGTAGCCCTTTCAGCAATGCCAGAATCTGCGCCTGGACAGTTCTGTCCAGAGAGGAGGTGGGTTCATCCAGAATAATCAGCTCCGGTTTCAGGATCAGCGCACGGGCGATGGCGATACGCTGGCGCTGCCCGCCGGAAAATTCCGCCGGATAACGGTGACGGGTATCGGGATCTAAGC
This sequence comes from Enterobacter cloacae complex sp. HYC080_NIDB, assembly GCF_056673325.1. Classification (NCBI taxonomy): domain Bacteria; kingdom Pseudomonadati; phylum Pseudomonadota; class Gammaproteobacteria; order Enterobacterales; family Enterobacteriaceae; genus Enterobacter; species Enterobacter cloacae complex sp. HYC080_NIDB. Next base: position 1,479,020 of record NZ_CP114212.1, read on the forward strand.
CCACTTCGGCCATCGCCTGGATGACCTCCTGCTCACGCTGCTGCGCGTTCAGGCCGGGCTGGTGAACGCGCAAACCCTCTTCGACAATCTGCAACACGCTGAGGCGCGGGTTAAGCGAGGAGTTGGGATCCTGAAACACCACCTGCATACGCGGGCGCACCGGCAGCATCTGGCGGCGGTTCCAGCGGTGCAGCGGCATGTCGTCAAAAAGGATCTCGCCCTGAGAGGCAATTAAGCGCAGCAGTGCCAGACCGGTGGTGCTTTTACCCGAACCGGATTCGCCCACCAGCCCCAGGGATTCACCGGGACGCAGCGAGAAGCGGATATTTTTCAGGACCGGGTTTGGGTCGACGATACGCCGCAGAATGCCTTTGCGGATCGGGAAGGAGACGGACAAATCCTCAACGCGCAGCAGCGGAGTGCTGTCCGCCGTGAGCGGAACCGGGTCGCCGGAAGGTTCGCTGTTGAGCAGACGCTGCGTATAAGGGTGCTGTGGCGCGTTCAGCAGCGTGGATGCGCTATTCTGTTCAACGCATCGGCCGTTTTGCATGACCGCGACGCTGTCCGCCAGCTTTTTCACAATACTCAGGTTGTGCGTGATAAACAGCAGGCTCATGTTCAGCTCGTCGCGCAGCTCCCGCAGCAGCGTCAATATTTGCGCCTGCACCGTCACGTCCAGCGCCGTCGTCGGCTCGTCGGCAATTAACAGTTCGGGCCGGGTGAGCAGAGCCATGGCAATCATCACTCGCTGGCGTTCACCGCCGGAGAGCTGATGCGGAAAATCATTCAGCCGTTTGGCCGCATTGCGTATGCCCGTCCGTTCAAGACAATCCAGTATTTCCCCCCGCGCAGCCTCTTTGCGCATGCCCCGGTGCAGAGACAAGACTTCATAGAGCTGTTTCTCCAGGGTATGCAGGGGGTTGAGAGAGACCATGGGCTCCTGGAAGATCATGGCAATTTTATTGCCGCGAATACCGCGCAGGGTATGTTCGTCGGCATGAAGCAGTGAACTGCCGTGAAAAAGAATATCCCCCTGCGGATAGCTCGCCGGTGGTGAAGGCAGCAGCCGCAGGATAGAGAGCGCTGAAACACTCTTACCTGAACCGGATTCCCCCACCAGGGCCAGCGTTTCACCTCGCTGGATCTGCAGCGACAAATCGGTGACCACGGTGCGCGTCTCACCCTGTTTCGAGAAAGCAATCGACAGGTTATCAATACTGAGAAGAGGCTGGGTCATCTTATACCGCCTTATTGGGGTCAAAGGCATCGCGCACGGCTTCGCCAATAAAAATCAGCAGCGAAAGCAGCACGGCCACGGAAAGAAAGGCGGTGATGCCTAACCACGGTGCCTGAAGGTTATTCTTGCCCTGCAGCAGCAGTTCGCCGAGCGACGGTGAGCCCAACGGCAGGCCAAAGCCCAGAAAATCCAGCGAGGTGAGGGTGGTAATGGAGCTGCACAGAATAAACGGCAGGAAGGTGAGCGTGGCCACGACGGCATTAGGCAGCATATGGCGGAAGATGATCCCCCGGTCGCTCACCCCAAGCGCCTGCGCGGCGCGAATATAGTCGAAATTACGGGTGCGCAGGAACTCCGCCCGCACGACACCCACCAGCGCCATCCAGCCGAACAGAACGGTGATGCCGAGCAGCCACCAGAAGTTCGGCTGTACCACGCTGGACAGCAGGATGATCAAAAATAGCGTTGGCATACCGGACCAGACTTCGATGATACGCTGGCCCCACAGGTCGATTTTCCCGCCGTAGTAGCCCTGAACGGCACCCGCCACCACGCCCATCACGCTGGAGAAGAGTGTCAGCATCAGCCCAAAGAGAATTGAAATCCGTGTGCCATAGAGGATGCGTGCCAGCACATCACCACCGTTAGCGTCCGTCCCCAGCCAGTTTTGCGTCGAGGGTGGGGAAGGGAAGGGGGTCGTGGTGGCAAAGTTTATGCTGTTCGCACCAAAACGCACCGGCGCCCAGAGGGCCCAGCCGTGCTGCTCAATCTGCTGGCGCAGCCACGGATCCTGATACTCCGCCGGTGTTGCAAACGGGCCACCAAAGTCGCTTTCACTGTAGTTAGCCAGCACCGGCACATACCAGCGGTCGTTAAAATGCACCAGCAGCGGTTTGTCGTTGGCGATAAGCTCCGAACACATGCTCAGGACAAACAGGACGGCAAAAATCCACAGCGACCAGTAGCCGCGACGGTTGTGGCGAAAACGGGCCCAGCGGGCCTGGTTGACGGGGCTTAAACGCGGCATCAGCGGCCCTCAAAATCAATTCGGGGATCGACCAGCGTATAGCTGATATCGCTGACGATATTCAGCAGCAGGCCAATCAGGGTGAAAATATAGAGTGTGCCAAACATCACTGGATAATCACGCGACACGGTGGCCTCATAGCCCAGCAGCCCCAGACCGTTGAGCGAAAACATCACCTCTATCAACAGTGAGCCGGTAAAAAACATACTGATGAACGTGGCGGGAAATCCGGCAATCACCAGCAGCATGGCGTTGCGGAAGACGTGTTTCCACATAATCTGCTTCTCGCTGACCCCTTTGGCGCGGGCCGTGACAACATACTGCTTGCGGATTTCATCGAGAAACGCGTTTTTGGTCAGCATGGTCAGAGCGGCAAACCCACCGATCACCGTTGCCAGAACCGGCAGCGTGATATGCCAGAGATAGTCGGTGATTTTCTGATACCACGGCAGCGTGCTGAAATCGGCGGAGACTAAACCTCGTAGCGGGAAGATGTCGAAATAGCTACCCCCGGCAAAGAAGACGATCAGCAGGACGGCAAACAGGAACGCCGGGATGGCATAGCCGATGATGATGAAGGTGCTGCTCCAGATATCGAAGCGGCTGCCGTTGTAAACCGCTTTGCGGATCCCGAGCGGGATAGAGACCAGGTAGATAATCAGCGTTCCCCACAGCCCCAGCGTGACCGAAACCGGCAGGCTTTGCTTGATCAACGTTAACACTGACGCACTGCGAAACAGGCTATCGCCAAAATCAAAGCGGATATAATCCCAGAGCATCTTGAAATAGCGCTCGTGAATGGGCTTATCGAAGCCGTAGCGGTGGGTGATCTCGGCGATCACCTCAGGATCAAGCCCGCGCCCGCCGCGATAGTGGCTTTCACTGATATTCCCCACGCCGGTACGCGCATGGCTCGCGCCCATGCCTTCTCCGCCGCCGCCGGGTATGCCGCCGTTGTTACCAAACTCAATAGCAGCAATCGCCTGATCCACCGGGCCGCCGGGGGCGATTTGCACGATAAAAAAGTTAATGGTGATGATGGCCCACAGCGTGGGAATGACCAGCAGCAGACGGCGAATCAGATAGGCACCCATGATGATTCCTTATCGCCGCTCAGCGGGCAGTCTGGCGGCTTTATTAACGTCATACCACCAGGTGTTAAAGCCCAGCGAGTAGACAGGGCGCACGGCAGGTACGGAGAATTTATCCCAGCGAGCCAGACGGTCTTCGCCCATATACCACATGGGCAGCATGTAGTAGTTCCAGGTTAAGACCCTGTCGAGGGCACGGCCGAGCGGCAGGAGTTTTTCTTTATCGCCCTGTGCCGCCACAATTTTCGCAATCAGCGCATCAATCGCCGGGCTTTTTACGCCTGGCGCATTGTATGAGGAGTCGATGTAGCTGGAAGCCCAGGAAATTTGCAGGTCCGAGCTCGGCCACGGCTGAGCCGGCCATAGACGCTGCATCATGTCGTAATCACGGTTGCGCATGCGGTTGGTGATCTGCGCGTTATCGACCTGGCGAATGTTCATGGTAATCCCCAGTCGCTCCAGGTTGTGCTTAAACGGCAGTACCCACTGATCGTTGCCCCCGGATGAGAGCAGCAGCTCAAAGCTGAGAGGCTTACCCGTTTTGGCATCCACGCGCTTTTGATTTTTAAGGTGCCAGCCCGCCTCATCCAGCAGCTTGCTGGCCTTAAGCAGGTTGTCGCGGTCGTAGCCGTCACCGTTTGAGGCCGGGGGCTGAAAGACCGTGGTAAACACCTCCGGCGGCACTTCCGCCTTCAGCGGGGCCAGCAGAACCAGTTCGTCGGCTTTCGGATAATCACGCGCGGCATATTCCGTATTCTGGAAATAGCTGTTCGCACGGCTGTAAGCCCCGTAAAACAGCGCTTTGTTCATCCATTCAAAATCAAAGGCCAGGGAAATCGCTTCCCGAACGCGGCGGTCAGCGAATACCGGACGCTGAATATTAAACGCCAGCCAGCGCGTGTCCTGGGCGGATTCGTTTTTATGCTCGTCTTTGACGATATAGCCTTTCGCGAAATTCTTGCCGATATAACGGGTCGCCCAGTTTTTCGCGCTGCTCTCCACGCGTAAATCGAAGGCGCCCGCTTTGAACGCTTCAAATGCGACATTATCGTCAAGGTAGTAATCATAGCGAAGGGTGTCGAAATTCCAGCGCCCACGGTTTACCGGCAGGTTTGCCGCCCAGTAATCTTTCACCCGGGAATAGACCACGTACTGCCCCATGCGCCAGTCGGTGATGCGGTAGGGGCCGCCGGCCAGCGGCGGCGTGGAGAGCGGGTCGCTGAGCTTATGCTTTTTCCAGAACGATTCAGGCATAACCGGCAGCGAAAACAGGCTGAGCATATTCTCTTTATTCGGCTCGCTCAGCTCGATGCGCACGGTCAGGGGGGCAATGGCGCGCACCGTTGCGCCTTTATACACAATGCGGAACTGGGGTACGCCTTCGGTCATAAATTTATGAAACGTAAAGGCCACGTCGCTGGCCTTAACCGGCGAGCCATCGTGAAAACGGGCCCGAGGGTTGAGCGAAATTTCGGCCCAGGCGAAGTTATCTGCATAGCGGACATTATCAGCAATCAGCGGATAGTAGCTGCCGGGTTCATCATCGGAGGTCACAAAAAGCGTATCGTAAAGGGATTCCGTTCGCGCCGCGGCGACGCCACGCAGGGCGAAGCGGTTAAAGTTGTCAAATGTTCCCGTGGCGGAGAGCGTGACCTTTCCGCCTTTGGGGGCGGCAGGATTGACGTAATCGAAGTGCGTAAAATTGACCGCGTACTTTGGCTCGCCAATCACGGCGAACGCGATGTTTTCTTTGATGGTTTGCGCCTGGCTCGACAGGCTTGCTAATACCAACAAAAGCAACATGAAGCGCATAAACATCTCGCGGCGGCTCCCTTTTTTACAGACCGGCTCAGTTAAGCTGAATAATAAGTGACGTCACAGGCAATGTGAAATTATTCGGCCTGAGACGACACCTTATTTTGCCAGGTGCGGAACTGTTCCAGTGGCATAGGACGACTAATCCAGTATCCCTGCAGGAAGTGGACGCCATGCTCGCGCAGCCAGGCTGCCTGTTCCGGCGTTTCCACCCCTTCCGCAACGGTTAACATATTCAGCTTTCTTGCCAGCGTCAGCACAGCATCCAGCACCGGAGAGGTGACGGTTTCGGTGCCAATTGCGTTGACAAACCCACGGTCGATTTTCAGGTAGTCCATGGTGAAATGTTCAAGATAGATCAGCGCACTGTGGCCGGTACCGAAATCATCAATGGCGATTTCGAATCCTTCGTTATGTAGCCATTCGAAGAGGCTGCTGGCTTCCCGATGGTTAAGCATGTCGCGCTCGGTGATCTCCAGCACGATCTGGAAGTAATCTGGCGGCAGTAAGCTTTTGAAGGTGCGCATATCATCTTTGAAGCTTTCCGCATGCAGATGCCCCGGCGCGATATTGATCCCCAGTTTTGCGCCCGGCGGCAGCACGGTTTGTAACACCGGTGCATCGCGAATGATGAGGTCAAACAGATGCAGCGTCAGCGGGACAATCAGCTTTTGCGCTTCGGCAAAATTGATAAAGGCGTCCGGTGGGATCTCACCCATGGTCGGGTGTTTCCAGCGCATCAGCACTTCAACGCCCCGCATCTGCAGTGCATCCGTATCCACCACTGGCTGATAAACCACATAAAACTGACCGCGCTTGATGGCGCTCAGAATTTCTTTGCCCGGGTTGAGACGCAGGGTGAGGATGTAGAAGTTAAGCGACCCTGCCGCAATCCCGCATAACAGTCCGAAGAACAGAGCGAAAAGAATCTCATCGCTTGTCCACTCCCTGGCGTACAGTTTGATGGTCAGAGGGACCTCTGTGAGCGTCGCGGTGCGCGCAGGCGTTTGATGTAAATCGCTCGCCCTGACGAGGGTGCTTGAGGCGGTGGATAATGCATTGTCGCCGATGATAATCGCGATGCCGGCAAACTCTTCCTGGCGCGCGGTATAAAGCAGGTACGGCGTCAGGTTGAGATTCACCGAGGTGAATACGCCGCCGTCCTTCACTAACGGATTACGATACCAGATGGCAATGGCGGGTCTGTTGGGCAGCATGGGCGTGCCGGGCAGCAGCGCGATATCAATCTGCTTGTTGATGTGCAGTTCGGGTATCAGCTCCTCCATCGGCGCATTCATCGGCCCTGTGGCTGACGAGCAGAACGCCATTTTGTTTCTGACCAGCAGAAAGGCGCGCACGTTGATGCTGAAGGCCGCGCGCGAGGTAATCTCCGCGTTAACGTCCTGGCAATTATTCAGCGTGAGCGGCTGGAGTACGTCGATCGAGGTTTTCAGCTCCTCGAAATAGTTCTCCATGTAGATGCTCACATCCTTAATTAGCGTATCGAATCGGATTTCCCGCTTATGGTAGCTCCAGAAAAATTGCAATGAGCCCAGTAGGATAGCCGCGATCAGGCCGGTAATAATGCTGAAAAACAGTATCTTGCGATGACTGGCGAAGTAGCGGGTGAGCATAAACGTCGTGATTCCTGAATTGCCGCTGATTATATTCAGTGTAACGGGCAAAAAAAAGCACCGCCTAAGCAGTGCTTTTTTTTATTATATCGCCAGCCAAGGGATAACCAGCGATACAATCATGATATTAACTGCGTGTCAGTACGCGGCGCGCTTCGTTGTAGCGCTTCTTCCAGTACGGTTCGTTCATGCTGGAGATGGTGACGCCGCTGCTGGTGGAGGCATGTACAAACTGGTCATTACCAATGTAGATGCCAACGTGTCGACCTGTTGAACCAGCACGGAACAGAACTAAGTCACCGGTGCGCAGTTTGGTGCGGGAAATTGACTTGCCCATCTCCTGCTGTTCGTAGGTCGAACGCGGAAGATCTAATCCAAATTGCTCACGGAACGTACGTTGTACAAAACTGGAACAGTCAATACCTTTTTTAGTATTGCCGCCAAGACGATAACGCACGCCTTTCCAGTCAGCATACTGGTCCATAATACGAGACTTCACGTCCAGATTACGTACCATATTTTCAAATTCATCCTGAGAAGCTTGCAGTGAAGAGGAATCTTCCGTTCCCACAACACGCGTCTCAGGATGCATATTCTTTGCGGTGTTCGATGTACTACATGCAGATAACAGTACCGCGACTGCTATCGCCGGGATCCCCCGTAAGATATATCTCAGAAACGGTTGAGATTTGACCATTTTGTTTATTTTCCCTTGAAGTCCTTAACGACAAATATCGTTATAAAAATGCCAAACGTGACGAGACTAATTATCTGTACACAATGAGACAATTGTTTCTGATGACATTTGTGGCACAGCGCACAAAATTATTCACCATCGAAATAATTATCCCTATGGGGCAAAACGAGTTCGAGATTAACCGATTGCCTGGGGTATTGCGAGTAAAAAAACCGTTTTTTTTATAAGAAATTGTGATACAGAAAGTAAAAATGGGCAATTGCTCAAAATAGCGGCAGATCCGCAGCGTTATCGCGCAATTGCTTCATTTTTATCATGAATACGATGACGAGAATATGACAGCGTGAAAGGATCGGGGGACGTGATCTATCAGGGATCGCAATGATCCCTGACGGTTAACGTTAAAAAACGGTAGTTATTTGTTTAATACTTGTTGCTTTCTGCGCGGGAGATAGCGATCAAAAACGGCAATCAGGCGATCGCTCAAGGGGGTCATCAGCACCCACGGCAGACCAATCAGCACTGCTGAAAGAGAACCCACGACAATATCCGTCAGCCAGTGAGCGCCAATCATCACGCGCGGGAAGGCAAATATCACCACAATAAGCAGGGCAATAGTGAATGCCTTCTTGCCGAAATAGCGCAGCATGAAACCTGAAAAAATAAGCAACATCATGCCGTGATCGCCCGGAAAACTGTCTTTCGACGCATCTTTCGTTGGAATATGCAGCAATTCGCTGACGCGGTAAATATTCGGGAAAGAGAGCGACGGGCTGGCGCGTTTTACCGGCATCAGATGTTGCGCCAGCTGATTAATAACCACCGCAGCCAGAAGCATCACCAGACCGATGATCAGGATACGGCGACGCCCTGTGCCATCCTCTTTGAGCCAGAAAGAGAGCATCAGACCGCCCATCGCCAGCAAGGAAATGCCGTCGAAGGCGCGGTTGTTGGTGATTGCCACCAGCCACAGGAACGCATCGCTCTTCACCAGCGCCTGGTTGAAGAAATGAAACAGGCCTGAATCCAGCGGGAACCAGAAACCGTGATTCGCCGGGATATACCAGGAGAAAAAGAGCGCCAGACCGGCGACATTAAGCAGTAATATCAGGGGAAATCGAGTTGTCATAACGTTCAGCATAGAGTGAAAACTGGGGCAACGTTAGCCGCCTGAACTTAAACGAAGCTTCAACAGGCTGGACTGCAGGGCATTCCAGTCGGCGTTAACCGCACTAATTAACTCTATTCGGCTATCCGGCGGCGCGACGTTTTGCGTTTCGATAAAGAAATCCTCGCCCTGGCGGTTGATCCGCACCAGCCCGTCTGGCGTGCGCATAATGCCTTTTACGCGATCAACCGGCGCAAGTCTGGCCCACTCAAGGGTGCCTATGGTGTCGAAAACCGTATCGGCATCGAAAATCCATCCGCAGGCCTGATATCCCTGGCCGCTATTCAGATTACGCCGCCAGCGCTGGTGCTCTGGCAGGCTAAGCGCCGCCAATCCCTGTTTAACGGGATGGTGATGAGCATGCTCCGCGCTGGCCGGGAGTTCCGCCAGATTCTGGCGAGGCAGGTCGAGCAGGGCGCTATCGATTTTTCCCTGGGTGGTCTGCACGCGGGTACGATTGCCGCCGAAATGTTGCCACCACGCCTCAAGCGCGGCCTGGCTTTCCGCCGTTGCGCGATCTTCTTTATTAGCGACAATAACGTCCGCCGAGGCGAGCTGATCGCGGAAGTTCTCATTGGCCACCGCTTTTTCATCAAGCAGCAGACGCGGGTCGAGCAGGCACAGGGTGGCGCGCAGATCGATCCACGGCTCGTAGACCGGTGCGGTCAGCAAATCGAGGATCTGCTTCGGATGGCCCAGACCGGTAGGCTCAATCAGCAGGCGGTCCGGTTTACCCTGACGCAGCAGCGTATTGAGCCCGACCTGCATCGGCAGGCCATTGACGCAGCACATGCACCCGCCGGGGATCTCTTTAATCATTGCGCCACTCTCTGACAGCAGCGCACCATCAATGCCCACTTCGCCAAATTCATTGACCAGTACGGCCCATTTCTCTGCCGGATCTTTATTCGCCAGCAGATGGAGAATTGAGGTGGTTTTACCGCTGCCGAGAAAACCGGTGATGAGGTTCGTTTTGGTCACATGCACTCCAGTCGAGAATTGTGATGCTATAACACTATTCTCTTATCCTGGCGAAAAACGTACCCAATGAGAAGGGGAAGGGCGAACGGAGGCGACGTCCGTTCGCGTTAAGCGCAATAATCGTTAAATATTTAACGTTTCTATAACAGCCTGACGGGCGCCGTGGCGGGTGATGCGCGCGTATGCCTCGCTTACCGCCTCAACAAATACGCTATTCTGGGGGAGATCGTGGCCAAAGACCTCGCTCAGCTCCAGCAGCGCGTTAACGCGGTCAGCGTCGCGGCTGGCCCCGACAATCGCGCGAATTTTATCGCTGAGGGGATCGCGAACATCAATCTCGTTGCCGCGTTCGTCGATACCGCTGACGTAGCGTATCCAGCCGGCAACGCCCAGTGCCAGAAGAGGCCAGTCGGTGTTTCGCTCAAGGTGGATGCGGATGCCATCCAGCATCCGTTGCGGCAGTTTCTGGCTGCCGTCCATCGCAATCTGCCAGGTCCGGTGTTGCAGCGCCGGGTTGGCGAAGCGCGCAATCAGGCTGTCGGCATAGGCGGTCAGGTCCACATCCTTTATACGCAGCGTAGGCGCCTGCTCCTCCAGCATTAACCGCCGAGCGGCTTCACGGAAGGCGGCATCCTCCATACATTCATTAATATGCGCGTACCCTGCCAGGTATCCCAGATACGCCAGGAAAGAGTGGCTGCCGTTGAGCATGCGTAATTTCATCTGTTCCCACGGCAGAACGTCCTGCACCATCTGGACACCTGCCACTTCCCACTCCGGACGCCCGGCAACAAAATTATCTTCCACCACCCACTGAATAAACGGCTCGCAGCTGATGGCACACGGATCGTCGACGCCGAGCGCATCGGCGATTTCTGCAAGCGAGGCCTCCGTCGCCGCGGGAACAATTCTGTCGACCATCGTGCCCGGAAAACTCACGTGGCCTTCGATCCACTCCGCCAGCGCCGGGGAACGTTTCTGCGCCATGCCAAGCACGGCATTTTTCACCACGTGGCCATTGTCAGGAATATTGTCACAGGAAAGCACGGTAAACGCTGGCAAACCTCGCTCGCGGCGGCGATGTAGCGCCTCGACCAGGATCCCAGGCGCAGAATGCGGTTCGGCGGGGTTGTCCAGGTCGTGCTGTATCCGCGCGTTTTGTCGATCCAGCTTACCGGTCGCGGGATCGATGCAGTAGCCTTTCTCAGTGATGGTGAGCGATACAATCGCCACCTGGGGCTCACAAAATTTCTCAATAATGGCGGACAGCGAGTCAAGCTTTGCATTCAGGCATTCATGAACGGCGCCGACAATGATTGGCTGATTTCCTTCAGCACCTTTCTCCAGCACGGTAAACAGATGATCCTGCCCGCGCAGCTGGCCCATCAGCACATCGCCGCTAAAGAGGCTAATCTCACAAATCCCCCAGTCGCCGCCTTTTTCATTCAGCACCCGGTTTGTTAACAGCGCCTGGTGCGCGCGGTGAAATGCGCCAAAGCCAAAATGGACGATCCGGGAGCGTAATTGCTTGCGATCGTAGCGAGGTTGCTGAACATGGGCAGGAAGCGAGGTGGAGGCAATTGTCTTCATGAAATACACACCTGATTAACCATTAATTAACAATGCCAGTGTAAAGTTATATGACAGCAAATAAAATTGGTGAGCCGTAAATATCCCCGTTCTGTGAGTTAGATCAATCAACGTGTGGCGGTATGTTGACCCTGTACGCTAAACATGTATGGTAGTCGTCATTGCAGTAACACATATTGGTATAACAACTTTAGAGGGTGAGGCAATGGAACAAACCTGGCGTTGGTACGGGCCGAACGATCCGGTTTCTCTTGATGATGTGCGTCAGGCTGGCGCAACGGGTGTCGTGACGGCGCTGCATCACATTCCTAACGGCCAGGTCTGGCCGGTTGAGGAAATTCAACAGCGCCAGGCGCTGCTGGCGGAGAAGGGATTAACCTGGTCTGTCGTGGAGAGCATTCCGGTCCACGAAGATATCAAAACCCATTCCGGGGATTACCAGACCTGGATTGCGAACTACCAGCAGAGCATTCGCAACCTGGCGGCCTGCGGCATTGATACGGTTTGCTATAACTTCATGCCTATTCTGGACTGGACGCGGACCGATCTGGAATACCCGATGCCGGACGGCTCAAAAGCGCTGCGTTTCGACCAGATTGCCTTTGCTGCATTTGAGCTGCACATCCTGAAACGCCCTGGCGCCGACGCGGATTACACCGCTGAAGAGCAGCAGCAGGCGCTTCAATGGTTTAATGACGCGAGTGCAGCGGATATTGAAAAGCTGACCCGCAACATCATTGCGGGCCTGCCGGGCGCAGAAGAGGGATACACGCTGGACCAGTTCCGCGCGCGTCTGGCGGAATACGGCGATATTGATAAGAACCAGCTGCGTGAAAACATGGCTTATTTCCTGCGCGCTATCGTACCGGTTGCGGAAGAAGTCGGCGTGCGTCTGGCCGTGCATCCGGACGATCCACCGCGTCCTATCCTCGGTCTGCCGCGCATCGTTTCCACTATCGAAGATATGCAGTGGCTGAAAGAGACGGTCAACAGCATCTATAACGGCTTTACCATGTGTACGGGTTCCTACGGTGTTCGCGCGGATAACGACCTGGTGCAGATGATTGAAGCCTTTGGCGATCGCATTCACTTCACGCATTTGCGCGCAACCTGCCGGGAGGATAATCCTAAGACCTTCCACGAGGCCGCGCACCTGGGCGGAGACGTCAATATGGTCGCGGTGGTCGATGCCATCCTGGCAGAAGAGGCGCGTCGTAAGCAGGCTGGCGATGTCCGTCCTATTCCGTTCCGCCCGGACCACGGGCACCAGATGCTGGACGATCTGCGCAAGAAAACCAACCCAGGCTATTCGGCGATAGGCCGACTGAAAGGGATGGCGGAAGTGCGCGGCGTTGAGCTGGCGCTGAAGATGACGAAATACCCGGAGCTTCTTTAAGTTCTGTTGCCCGGTGGCGCTACGCTTACCGGGCCTACACAAAAACCGGCCTGAGAGCCGGTTTTTGTGTTTTTGTAGGTCGGGTAAGGCGAAGCCGCCACCCGACAAACGCCGCGATCAGTCAGCGCGACCCATATAGCGTTTTTCTTCGATATGGATGCGGATTTTCTCGCCTGCGGAGAGGTATTCCGGCACCTGCACAACCAGACCGGTGGTCAGAGTGGCAGGTTTGTTGCGGGCACTTGCGGATGCGCCCTTGATGCCAGGTGCCGTCTCAACGATTTCCAGATCGACGGTCTGAGGCAGTTCCAGCGCCAGCAGCACGCCATCCCAGGTCAGAACCTGCATGTCAGGCATACCGCCTTCAGGGATGAACAGCAGCTCTTCTTCAATCTGATCTTTGGTGAAGATATACGGGGTGTAATCTTCTTTATCCATGAACACGTACTCGTTGCCGTCGACGTAAGAGAAATCAACATAGCGACGGGTCAGGGTCACGGTATCGACAATATCGTCACCTTTAAAGCGCTCTTCCACTTTCAGGCCGGTACGCACATCGGCAAAACGCATTTTGTACAGCGTGGCAGCACCACGGGCGCTGGGAGCCTGAATGTCGATGTCTTTCACAATCAGCAGTTTGCCGTTGTAATTCAGTACCATACCTTTCTTAATTTCGTTCGCTCTTGGCATTGCAATAATCCTGTTTACGGGAGGTAAAAAATATCGCGCCAAATTACTCGTGCGCGGCCTTTCAGGCAAGCGGAATTCGTGGCTTTTGCTATCAACGCACAAAAGGTGTTACTGTGCGCCCGATGCCCGACTGCACGGGCTTCGTCACTGAGAGAGCATGTATGGATTGTCGTCCAGATTGCGGCGCGTGCTGTACCGCTCCGTCCATTTCAAGCCCGATACCCGGAATGCCGGAGGGCAAGCCCGCCAATACCCGCTGTGTTCAGCTCTCTGAATCCAACCTGTGTATGATCTTTGGTTCGCCCCTGCGCCCGAAGGTCTGCTCCGGGCTACAGCCTGGGGTCGAGATGTGCGGCAGTTCGCGCGCGCAGGCGATGCTCTATCTGCTTGAGCTGGAAGCGCTCACCGCGCCTTAAACGTCTTTGATTCTCGCCAGACAGCCAATGGTCAGCGTACACATCACCAGCGCAATCCAGAACACCGTGTGGTAGTTCCAGATCTCAGCAACGACCCCGGCCATGGAGCCTGCAATAATCCAGCCCACGCGCGTGGTATTAGTATAAAGGGTGGTCGCTGAGCCTGCCTGGCCCGGCATCAGATCCTGGAAGTAGAGCATGCCAATCCCCGCCAGAATCCCGATATAGATGGCGTTCAGCAGCTGTAAAGCCAGCAGCAACTCCGGTGTATGGACCGTCAGCATACCAATGTAGAACAGCAGCCCGGCGACGGCCGCGATGCGCATCAAAAAACGTTTTCCGAAACGCTTCGCGTAATAGCCCGCTATCAGCATGGTTGGGATCTCCAGACCAGCAGCGGTGCCCATCATTATGCCGGCCAGTTTCTCCGGCAGATGCAGTTCATCAATAATAAACAGCGGCATGTTAATGATATACAGGCTGTTGGTGCCCCACATCAGCGTGCAGATAATAAACAGCAGCAGGGCATCGCGACGATTACGGCGCGGGGCCTCCAGGACGCCTGTCGCCACTTTGGGCTCTTTGCGCATTGACGGCAGGAAGCACCACACCATCGCACCGCACGCCACAAACGCGACCGCCGCGCTCAGGTACATCACCGTAAAGCCAAACCCCATCGCCAGCGCGTAAGCCAGCGGCGGGCCAATCACCCACGCCAGCGACACCTGAGCACGCAGGACCGAGCTGAACATCACCGCTTCACGCCCGGTATGGTCGGCATGCTCGCGGGCGAGGGCAAACAGCTGCGGGTTGGCGGTTGAGCCAAAGCTGCTCAGAAAAACCCCCACGAACAATAAAATGAAGTAGCTACGGTTCCAGGCAAACAAAACGCAGGCCAGGACGCCCATCAGGCAGCAGAAAACGATCAGGCTTTTACGATCGCCTTTTCGGTCGGAACGGCCCGCCAGGAACTGGCTTACCAGGATGCCGATAATGGCGCTCCCGGTAAAAAAGAAGCCAACCATCGCAGGACGGGCGTGAACCTCGTTGGTCAGGAATAAGCTCAGCGTTGGGGTTTGCAACGCGCCAGCAATGCCCGTGAAGAAGGCAACAATCAGGAACGCCGTTGACGTCAAATCGAAGGGCTTCGGCGAGGTGGCCGCAGGGGTGTTATGCATGTTTTATAATTAGCGAGTAACAGAGAGGGGCGGAGTTTACGCCGTTAGCTAAAAAATAAACAGTGGACGAGGTCAATGATGCCACGAAAAATCAAAATGGCATTTCAACTTCTCATCCTGCTGGCTGAACTTAGCTGAAACTGATTTGCTGAACTTCAGCAAAATTCAGCTGAATGCGGAAGAAATGTGCTGCATCTCTAAATTCTGAGATCGGAAATACGACTTTTCTTGCAAGACATTGCAGAAAGCGCAAGACTTTTTGAAACGTTTCAGCGCTATCTTGTTTTAGCAAACGGAGCAGGCTAGCGTATTTTTTCTCATGTAAGCTGAAACGATTCACTTTCAGCAGGAGAGGAGAACCATGTTCCAGTTATCTGTTCAGGATATTCACCCGGGCGCTCAGGCCGGGGATAAAGAAGAGGCTATTCGTCAGGTTGCCGCTGCCCTTGTGCAGGCAGGCAACGTCGCGGACGGCTACGTAAACGGTATGCTGGCGCGCGAGCAGCAGACCTCCACCTTCCTCGGTAATGGGATTGCCATTCCGCACGGTACAACAGACACCCGCGACCAGGTGCTGAAAACCGGCGTGAAGGTTTATCAGTTCCCGCAGGGCGTGCTCTGGGGCGAAGGTCAGGTAGCGTATGTGGCTATCGGCATTGCGGCCAGCAGCGACGAACATTTGGGTCTGCTGCGTCAGCTAACGCATGTCCTGAGTGATGACGCCGTGGCAGAACAGCTGAAGTCAGCGACAACCGCTGAAGAGCTGCGTGCCTTGCTGATGGGTGAAAAACAGAGTGAAGCGCTGAAACTGGATAATGACACGCTGACGCTGGATGTTGTGGCTTCGGATCTGGTCACGCTGCAGGCGCTGAACGCGGGTCGTCTTAAAGAAGCCGGGGCGGCTGATGCCACCTTTGTGACACGCGTGATTAACGACAAACCGTTGAATCTTGGCCAGGGTATCTGGCTGAACGACAGTGCTGAAGGCAACCTGCGCAGTGCTATCGCGGTGAGCCGCGCAGCCACAGCGTTTGACGTTGAGGGTGAGCCTGCCGCCATGCTGGTCACCGTGGCGATGAACGATGAGCAGCCAGTGTCGGTGCTGAAGCGTCTGGGCGATCTGCTGCTGAATAATAAAGCTGAAAAATTGCTGAATGCGGATGCTGCCACCGTGCTGGCTCTGCTGACCAGTGATGATGCGCTGACGGATGACCTGCTGACCGCTGAGTTCGTGGTACGTAACGAACACGGCCTGCACGCCCGTCCAGGCACCATGCTGGTGAATACCATTAAACAATTCGAAAGTGAGATCACCGTGGCTAACCTTGATGGCACGGGCAAACCGGCTAACGGCCGTAGTCTGATGAAAGTGGTCGCGCTGGGCGTGAAGAAAGGTCACCGTCTGCGTTTCACCGCGCAGGGTGCTGATGCTGAACAGGCGCTGAAAGCGATTGGCGACGCCATCGCGGCAGGTCTGGGGGAGGGCGCATAATGAGCAGACGTGTTGCGACTATTACGCTGAACCCGGCATATGACCTGGTGGGGTTTTGCCCGGAGATTGAGCGCGGCGAAGTAAACCTCGTGCGTACCACTGGCCTGCATGCTGCGGGCAAAGGGATTAACGTCGCGAAAGTGCTCAAGGATCTCGGTATCGATGTCACCGTGGGTGGATTCCTCGGTAAAGATAACCAGGACGGTTTCCAGCAGCTGTTCAGCGAGCTGGGCATTGCCAACCGCTTCCAGGTCGTTCAGGGCCGTACCCGTATCAACGTCAAGCTGACGGAGAAAGACGGTGAAGTAACCGACCTGAACTTCTCTGGCTTCGAAGTCACCCCGTCAGACTGGGAGCGCTTTGTTAACGACTCACTCACCTGGCTCGGTCAGTTCGACATGGTGTGCGTCAGCGGCAGCCTGCCGTCCGGCGTGAGCCCGGAAGCGTTTACCGACTGGATGACGCGCCTGCGTAGCCAGTGCCCATGCATTATTTTCGACAGCAGCCGTGACGCACTGGTTGCGGGTCTGAAAGCGTCTCCATGGCTGGTGAAGCCGAATCGCCGCGAACTGGAGATTTGGGCTGGCCGTAAGCTGCCAGAATTAAAAGATGTGATTGATGCAGCCCATGCGCTGCGTGAGCAGGGTATCGCTCACGTCGTGATCTCGCTGGGTGCAGAAGGCGCGTTGTGGGTTAACGCTTCTGGCGAATGGATTGCCAAACCGCCGTCAATGGAAGTTGTGAGTACCGTTGGCGCTGGGGATTCGATGGTTGGCGGCCTGATTTACGGCCTGCTGATGCGTGAATCCAGTGAACATACGTTACGTCTTGCCACCGCCGTTGCAGCCCTGGCTGTGAGCCAGAGCAATGTCGGTATTACCGATCGTACCCAGTTAGCCGCGATGATGGCGCGCGTTGACTTAAAACCTTTTAACTAACAGCAGGAGAGGAATAATGAAAACGCTGCTGATCATTGACTCCGGTCTCGGACAGGCTCGCGCCTATATGGCGAAGACCCTGCTGGGCGCGGCGGCACAAAAAGCACACCTGGACATCATTGATAACCCGGGTGATGCTGAACTGGCGATTGTTCTGGGTGATAAAATCCCTGCGGACAGTGCGCTGAACGGCAAAAAAGTGTGGCTGGGCGATATTAATCGCGCGGTGGCACATCCAGAACTGTTCCTGAGTGAAGCGAAAGGCCACGCGTCGGTTTACAGCGCACCTGTCGCGACGGCACCGACCGCGGCTGCAGCCACCGGGCCGAAACGCATTGTGGCGGTAACGGCGTGTCCAACTGGGGTAGCGCATACCTTTATGGCGGCTGAAGCCATTGAAACCGAAGCGAAAAAACGCGGCTGGTGGGTAAAAGTCGAAACCCGTGGATCCGTGGGTGCCGGTAACGCCATCACCCCGGAAGAAGTGGCGGAAGCCGATCTGGTGATTGTGGCGGCCGATATCGAAGTCGATCTGGCGAAGTTTGCCGGTAAGCCGATGTACCGCACCTCAACCGGCCTGGCGCTGAAAAAGACCGCTCAGGAATTTGATAAAGCGCTGGCGGAAGCCAAACCTTACCAGGCTACCGGTGCGGCTAAAACCGCCACCGAAGGGAAGAAAGAGTCTGCGGGGGCCTACCGTCACCTGCTGACGGGTGTGTCTTACATGCTGCCGATGGTGGTGGCGGGTGGTCTGTGTATCGCGCTGTCGTTTGCGTTTGGTATTACAGCATTTAAAGAAGAAGGTACGCTTGCGGCTGCGCTGATGCAGATCGGCGGGGGGTCAGCATTCGCGCTGATGGTGCCGGTTCTGGCAGGCTTTATCGCTTTCTCCATCGCTGACCGTCCTGGCCTGACGCCGGGTCTTATCGGCGGTATGCTGGCCGTCAGCACCGGTTCCGGCTTTATCGGCGGTATCATTGCCGGTTTCCTGGCCGGTTACGTCGCGAAGCTGATCAGCTCGAAGCTGAAGCTGCCGCAGAGTATGGAAGCGCTGAAACCGATTCTCATCATCCCGCTGATTTCCAGCCTGGTGGTGGGTCTGGCGATGATTTACCTCATCGGTAAACCGGTAGCGGGCATCCTGACGGGTCTGACCCACTGGCTGCAAACCATGGGTACGGCGAACGCGGTTCTGCTGGGCGCAATCCTCGGCGGTATGATGTGTACCGATATGGGCGGTCCGGTGAACAAAGCGGCATACGCGTTTGGCGTTGGCCTGCTGAGTACCCAGACCTATGCGCCGATGGCGGCGATCATGGCGGCCGGTATGGTGCCACCTCTGGCGCTCGGCCTGGCGACCATTATCGCCCGTCGTAAGTTCGACAAAGCGCAGCAGGAAGGCGGTAAAGCGGCGCTGGTGCTGGGTCTGTGCTTCATCACCGAAGGTGCAATCCCGTTCGCGGCGCGTGATCCAATGCGTGTGCTGCCATGCTGTATCGTGGGTGGTGCGGTGACGGGTGCCATCTCCATGGCGATTGGCGCGAAGCTGATGGCACCACATGGTGGTCTGTTCGTCCTGCTGATCCCTGGCGCAATCACCCCGGTATTGGGTTACCTGCTGGCAATCATTGCCGGTACGCTGGTGGCGGGTCTCTCTTACGCGGTGCTGAAACGTCCGGAAGCGGAAGGGGTTGCAAAAGCAGCGTAAGCGATAAGCAACAAAAAAGCCGGGTGCTAAGCAACCCGGCTTTTTTTATGCCGCCTGTTCAGCGGTCTGCTGTGCCTTGAGCCACGCGATCTCTTCCGCCCAGATATCCGGATTGATGGTTTCCAGCACCATGGGGATACCGTCGAAACGGGCATCCTGCATAATAAAGCGAAATGCATCGTGACCGATATTGCCTTCGCCCAGGCTGTGGTGGCGGTCAACCCGGCTACCAAAGGCGCTTTTCGCATCGTTGAGGTGCATACCGCGCAGGTACTTGAAGCCCACGATGCGCTCAAACTCATCGAACGTGTTTTTCGTTGCCTCGGTTGTACGCAGATCGTAACCAGCCGCAAACGCGTGACAGGTATCAATGCACACGCCCACGCGGGATTTATCTTCCACGCCGTCGATGATCGCCGCCAGATGTTCGAACTTAAAACCGAGATTGCTGCCCTGACCGGCGGTGTTTTCGATCACCGCGGTCACGCCGTTGGTTTTCTCCAGGGTGATGTTGATGGACTCAGCAATACGCGCCAGACAGGCGTCTTCGTCGATCTGCATCAGATGGCTACCCGGATGGAAGTTCAGCAGCGTCAACCCCAACTGTTCACAGCGCTGCACTTCATCAAGGAACGCCTCGCGGGATTTATCCAGCGCTTCCTGAACCGGATGACCGAGGTTAATCAGATAGCTGTCGTGGGGAAGGATCTGGCCCGGCCCGTAGTGGTATTTTTCACAGGCGGCTTTGAAATCATCAATCACGTCGGTGGTGAGCGGTGCGGCGCGCCACTGGCGCTGATTTTTGGTGAACAGGGCGAAAGCGGTTGCCTCGATTTCGGCGGCGCGAATGGCGGCGTTTGCAAGGCCACCTGCAGCGCTGACGTGCGCTCCAACATATTTCATAAAAAGACTCCTGTTAACCCGAAACGCTTATCATAACGGGTTAACAGGAGAACGACGAGAGGGTTTATGCCATCAGGCTGTGTACGGCGAGGTTAATCGCGCCGCCGCCCACAATCAGCCAGATAAAGAGCACCAGCGCCATCAGCAGCGGTTTTGCGCCGGCTTTTTTCAGGGCGCTGACGTGCGTGGTCACACCCAGAGCCGCCATCGCCATGGCCAGCAGCACCGTATCCAGCGTCACCAGCATATCCACGACCGCTTTTGGCAGCAGGTGGAACGAGTTAAAGATAGCGACCACGATGAACAGGATCGCAAACCACGGAATGGTGATTTTGCTTTTCTCGCTGCCACCTGCCGGAGCCAGTTGCTTAACCCGCGCGGCCAGGAAAATCAGGAACGGGGCCAGCATCATGACGCGCAGCATTTTGGCGATGACCGCGGCATTTTCCGCTTCCGGATTGATGGCGTGACCTGCCGCGACCACCTGCGCCACCTCGTGCATCGTCGAACCGATATAGATGCCGTAGGTTTCCGGGCTAAACCAGTGCGCCACCAGCGGATACATAGCCGGATAAAGGAAGATTGCCAGCGTACCGAAGATGACCACCGTCGCGACGGCCACCGTCACTTTACTGGCTTCAGCTTTAACGACCGGTTCCGTTGCCAGTACCGCTGCCGCACCGCAAATGCTGCTGCCTGCGCCAATTAACCAGCTGGTCTGCTTGTCCAGGCCAAACACCTTCTGGCCGATAAAGCACGCCAGCATAAAGGTGCTCGAAAGGGTCAGGACATCAATGGCAATCCCGCTCACGCCGACATCCGCAATCTGCGAAAAGGTCAGGCGGAAGCCGTAAAGAATAATGCCCAGACGTAATAAATGTTGTTTGGCGAAAATGACGCCCCCGTCGCAGGATTTCCAGATGTGCGGGTAGACGGTATTCCCGACCACCATGCCGAGCAAAATAGCCAGCGTTAAGGCACTAAACCCGGCACCGGCCACTGCCGGTATACTGCCGCCCCATAAGGCCACACCGGTGACGACGGCGCTGAGCGCGAGACCCGGCACGAAGTGCCAAACTGTACGATGATGTTGTAAGGTGAGTTCTGACATAACCTTCTCCTTTGTCTGGCTAAAGGTTACGGCGTTCTGGCTTAAAAATAAAATTGATTATATACTTATAATTAATCTATATAAGTGGTAAGTAACCATGCACATTACATTGCGTCAGCTGGAAGTGTTTGCCGAAGTGCTGAAGAGCGGCTCTACGACTCAGGCGTCACAAATGCTGGCGCTCTCTCAGTCTGCCGTTAGCGCGGCGTTGACCGATCTTGAAGGACAGTTAGGCGTTCAGCTTTTCGACAGGGTAGGGAAGCGTCTGGTGGTCAATGAGCATGGCCGCCTGCTTTACCCGCGCGCGCTGGCCCTGCTGGAGCAGGCTATCGAAATTGAACAGCTGTTCCGCGAAGACAACGGCGCGATCCGCGTTTTTGCCAGCAGTACCATCGGTAACTACATCCTGCCGGAAGTGATTGCCCGCTATCGCCGGGATTTTCCCTCGTTGCCGCTGGAGATGAGCGTGGGTAACAGCCAGGACGTCATCAACGCGGTGATCGATTTTCGCGTGGATATCGGTCTCATTGAAGGTCCGTGCCACAACGTCGATATCATCGCTGAGCCCTGGCTGGAAGACGAGCTGGTGGTGTTTGCCTCCCCGGCCTCTTCTTTATTACAGGGCGAGGTGACGCTGGAGCGCCTGGCGCAGGCTCAGTGGATCCTGCGCGAGCAGGGTTCCGGCACGCGTGAAATTGTCGATTACCTGCTGCTGTCTCATTTGCCGCATTTCCAGCTGGGAATGGAGCTGGGGAACTCGGAGGCGATTAAGCATGCGGTGCGTCATGGACTGGGTATCAGCTGCCTTTCCCGACGCGTGATTGCCGAACAGCTTGAGACGGGATCGCTGGTGGAAATTCCTGTTCCATTGCCGAAACTGGTGCGCACGCTGTGGTGCATCCATCATCGTCAGAAACACCTTTCCAGTTCGCTGCAGCGTTTTCTGCGCTATTGCGAGATGTGAAATTGCCCCTCATCCTGGCCCTCTCCCCAAAAGGGGGAGGGAAAAATGATGCTTTACTTATAATCCTGGCCGCGTCATGAAGCTCTCTTATAACTGAGTATTTCTGCCGGAAGGAACGCCGATCGTCTGCTACAATCGCGCCTCATTTATTGAATGGACAGCATTTTCACATGGTTTCAGAAACTAAAACCACAGAAGCGCCCACGCTACGTCGTGAACTCAAGGCGCGTCACCTGACGATGATCGCCATTGGCGGCTCCATCGGTACAGGTCTTTTCGTTGCCTCTGGCGCAACGATTTCGGCAGCCGGCCCGGGTGGGGCATTATTCTCTTATATCCTGATTGGCCTGATGGTCTATTTCCTGATGACCAGCCTGGGTGAACTGGCGGCATACATGCCGGTATCCGGTTCGTTTTCGACCTACGGACAAAAATACGTGGAAGAAGGCTTCGGCTTCGCGCTGGGCTGGAACTACTGGTACAACTGGGCTGTTACCATCGCCGTTGACCTCGTCGCCGCACAGCTGGTGATGACCTGGTGGTTCCCGGACACGCCGGGCTGGATCTGGAGCGCGTTGTTCCTGGTCGTCATTTTCCTGCTGAACTACATCTCCGTACGCGGGTTTGGTGAAGCAGAATACTGGTTCTCTTTGATCAAAGTGGCAACCGTCATCATCTTTATCGTCGTCGGTGTGGCGATGATCGTTGGTATTTTCAAAGGGGCAGAGCCTGCGGGCTGGAGCAACTGGACAATAGGCGATGCGCCGTTTGCCGGTGGGGTCTCGGCCATGATTGGCGTTGCGATGATTGTCGGCTTCTCTTTCCAGGGCACTGAGCTGATTGGTATTGCGGCCGGTGAATCTGAAAACCCGGAGAAGAACATTCCGCGCGCGGTGCGTCAGGTCTTCTGGCGTATCCTGCTGTTCTACGTGTTCGCGATCCTGATTATCAGCCTGATCATTCCGTATACCGATCCAAGCCTGCTGCGTAACGATGTGAAAGACATCAGCGTCAGCCCGTTCACTCTGGTCTTCCAGCACGCGGGACTGCTCTCTGCGGCGGCGGTAATGAATGCGGTGATCCTGACGGCAGTGCTGTCTGCGGGGAACTCCGGTATGTACGCGTCCACCCGTATGCTTTACACCCTGGCCTGCGACGGTAAAGCGCCGCGCATCTTCGCTAAACTGTCTCGCGGTGGTGTGCCACGTAACGCTC
This sequence comes from Enterobacter cloacae complex sp. HYC080_NIDB, assembly GCF_056673325.1. NCBI lineage: Bacteria > Pseudomonadati > Pseudomonadota > Gammaproteobacteria > Enterobacterales > Enterobacteriaceae > Enterobacter > Enterobacter cloacae complex sp. HYC080_NIDB. Next base: position 1,502,271 of record NZ_CP114212.1, read on the forward strand.
TGTATGCCACCACGGTGATTGCCGGTCTGTGCTTCCTGACCTCTATGTTCGGCAACCAGACGGTTTACCTGTGGCTGCTTAACACCTCCGGGATGACGGGCTTTATCGCCTGGCTGGGCATTGCCATCAGCCACTATCGCTTCCGTCGCGGTTACGTAATGCAAGGTCATGATCTGAACGACCTGCCGTATCGCTCAGGGTTCTTCCCGCTGGGGCCAATTTTCGCCTTCATTCTGTGTCTGATTATTACGCTGGGCCAGAACTATGAAGCGTTCCTCGCGGATACTATCGACTGGGGCGCCGTCACGGCAACCTACATTGGTATTCCGCTGTTCCTGATCATCTGGTTTGGTTACAAACTGACGAAAGGAACACACTTCGTTCGCTACAGTGAAATGGAATTCCCGGAACGATTTAAACAATAACCGCAATTCCTCTCTTTCAGCCCGCTCATTCGAGCGGGCTTTTTTATGGGGCGGTTAGAAGCTGTAAGTCATGCCAACGGTATAACGACGCCCATCAAGCACGGTGTCATACGTATCGTAATCAATTTGCTTATCGAGCACGTTATACACACCGGCAGTCACAAGCAGGTTTTTGTTCGCGTTGTAGCGCAGACCCACATCCACCTGGGTATAGGACGGTGTACCCTGGGACATTGATGTACGGCTCAGATACTCAGACGTTTTACCGCGTAGGTTCAGACGACTCCAGAAGCCGACGTCTGGTGTCGCCTGCCAGTCCAGGGTGGTATTGAACATATGTTTTGGCATTTTGTTCAACGGCTTACCGGAGAACTGGCCGCTCTTCTGCTCGGATTCCGTATAAGTGTAGTTGGCAGTCCAGTTCACATCGCGCGTGATTTTCCAGCCGAAGGTAGACTCCACGCCGCGCATGTTGGCTTTGTCCACGTTGACGCGATCGCTCACGAAATCATAGCTGTGATCGCCAATCGTACAGGCGGGATCGGAACTGCTGTTACAGCGGCGAACTTCAGTAATTTTGTCTTTGAAGTCGGTATTGAACAGCGTCACACCGGCATTAAGATTGTCGTTATTATCCCAGAGCAGGGCGATCTCTTCACTCAGACTCTTCTCTGGTTTCAGGTCCGGGTTGCCAACGATGATACCGTCAAGACGGCCACCACCCGTTACCTGCCCCCAGTTGGCAGACGACTGACGCAGGTCCGGTGCACGGTAGCCCGCAGAAACCCCGCCTTTCAATGTCCACTGCTCGGCGAGGTGCCATACACCGTAACCACGTGGCGTCCAGTTAGTACCATAGTTTTGGTCTTTGTCCATGCGCAGGCCGCCGGTTAACGTAAAGCTTTCCGTCATTGCCCATTCATCTTCGGCAAACAGTGCCCAACTCCAGCGTGTCAGTTTGTTCAGGCCATCGGCAGCCTCCAGCTGATTGCCGTTGTCGCGCAGTTTCTCATAGCGATATTGCCCGCCGAGAGTCAGGGTATGATCGGCGAGGAAGATCTGGTTCTGGTTGTTGAAGGTGGTGTTGTACGAGCGCATTTCACGATCCGGGTTATTCGTCTCTTCCTGTTGGATATAGCTGGTGGTATTGAAGTCGTCGTAATAACCGCTGTGGGTTAATGAGTAGGTGGTATGTTCATAGCGGGTTTCGCTTTTGGTATTTGGCGTACAGGTTGTTCCACGGCAGGTTTCCGTCGCTTTCGACATCCCCGGCGTGCTGTTTCTGTCCTGAAGTTCACGGGCAAAGTCGAGGTCGAAATCATTTTGCTCGTCCGGCGTGAAATTCAACGTAATACCGCCGTTACGCATTTTCTGCTCGTTATACCCGTTCACAATCTTATCTTCTGCGCGGCGTGACAAAAGCCCCGTCACTTTTGCGCCAAGCAGCCCGTCAATCAGGGGACCTGAAGCGTAGGCGTTGGTCTGAAAGATATCACCGGAATCATTGTTTTCCTGGAAGGTTGCATCGCCATGCAACGAACCTGTCCAGGCTTTGGTGTTCGACACTTTTTTGGTAATGACGTTGATGACTCCACCCATTGCATCAGAGCCGTAAAGTGAGGACATCGGGCCACGGATAACCTCGATACGCTCAATGGACTCCAGCGGCGGCAGCCAGCCTTGTTCAATGCCCGAGTTGTCGCTGTTTGGGCGGGTACTGCGCGTACTCACGCGTTTGCCGTTCACCAGGAACAGCGTGTACTGCGGCGCCATGCCGCGAATACTGATATCACTGCTGCTCCCGCCGCCAGTAACGACGACGCCCGGGACGTCTTTCAGGGCATCGGTGACATCACGGTAGGCTTTATCTTCAATCTGCTGTTTTGAAATCACCGAGATGGAGGCGGGGGCATTCTGGATTTTTTGTTCAAAACCCGTCGCAGTGACGACAACGGTGTCCTGATCGGCTGCGTGAACGAAGGAGGAAAGTGTGGCGGCGCCAATGGCAGCGGCCAGCAATTTAACGCGTGGTTTTGTCATTTGTACATTCCATATAAAAAGAAAAAAACTCCATCGGGATAACCCTGAGAACTGTATGTATTTGTCTTGTAAGAACTCTTTGTGATGGAGAAGAGTCTGGAATTGTACAAAAGAATGTATAATTGTAAACACAAATGATAATTGAAATCATTTGTGTTTGATGTGTTGGCAAGAAAATAGCCTGGATTCAAGCGGATAGGATTATGTCAATAAGGGTAAAAGCCCGACAGGCGAGAGGCTATCGGGCAAATAGCGAAAATTACGCGAACAAATGCGCCGCGTGGAAGCGGAGATGATCCTCAATAAAGGAGGCCATAAAGTAATAGCTGTGGTCATATCCTGGCTGAATGCGCAGCGTGAGCGGCCAGTCCTTCTGGCGTGCCGCTTCAGCTAAAACGGCGGGCTGGATTTGCCCGGCGAGGAACTGATCCGCATCGCCCTGATCGATAAGCATCGGGATCGCATTCGCTGAGTCGCTCGCCAGCATCAGCGCACAGCTGTCCCATTCCTGCCATTTCGTTTCATCTTTGCCCAGATAGTGGGTGAAGGCTTTTTGTCCCCACGGTACCTGCGTTGGGTTAACAATCGGCGCGAACGCAGAGACGCTGGTATATTTCCCGGGGTTTTTCAGCGCCATGATTAGCGCCCCGTGTCCGCCCATGGAATGTCCGCTGATGGCGCAGCGATCGTTTACCGCGAATTCGGCCTGAATCAGCGCAGGCAGCTCGTCACGGATGTAGTCATACATACGATAATGACTCGCCCACGGCTGCTCGGTCGCATTCAGGTAAAACCCGGCGCCTTTACCCAGGTCGTATCCTGCATCATCCGCCACATCGTCCCCACGGGGGCTGGTATCGGGCATCACCAGCGCGATACCCAGCTCGGCCGCAATACGCTGCGCACCGGCTTTGGTTGTGAAGTTTTCGTCGTTGCAGGTCAGGCCAGAAAGCCAGAACAGAACAGGCGGATTCTCTGCCGGAGGCAGGAAAATACTGAACGTCATGGCGCAGTTCAGCGTGGTGGAGTCGTGCCGCCAGCGCTGCTGTCGACCTTCAAAACAACGGTGCTCTTCGAGCAGTTCCATGCAAGGCTCCTTAATGAGAATAGCTATTCATTGGCATCATAATACAGCGTTTTCATTTACCTGTGAGCAACTTTCACTTTCGCGGAACGGCAAGATGTTGCATCATAAATTTACTTTTCTTTAACAATTGGAGCGGTCATGGCGCTGCGTATTGCGCTTAGTGGGTTTGTCGTGCTGGTGGTGGCGATGGGGATAGGGCGCTTTGCCTTTACGCCTCAGGTACCGCTGATGATTGCCGCCGGGCAACTCACGCTCACCAGCGCAGGCCTGGTGGCGGCGATGAATTATCTTGGCTATCTGGTGGGAGCATGGGATGCCATGCGCGCGCGCCGCTTTGTTGAAACGCGGCTCTGGCTCGGCATTACGGGTGCGGTTGCATTGACGCTGCTCTCCGCGGCGGCGGATAACGCCGTCATACACGGCCTGCTGCGCTTTGCGATCGGCTGCATGAGTGGCTGGTCAATGGTGCTGATTGCCGCCTGGACCAACGAGCGGCTGGGGCAACTGGGTAAACCGGGGCTCAGTGCTGCGGTGTTTGCCGGCCCCGGCGCGGGTATCGCCCTGAGCGGCCTGCTCGCGGTCTATATTCAGGCGAAATCCCTTTCGGCCGGTGCGGCGTGGCAGATCTACGGCGTGCTGGCGCTCGTGTTGATTGCGCTGGTGGCACGCTATCTGCCGCGTGCGGGTCAGCTTCATCGCCCGGGGACTGCGCCTGAGCCGCTGCGGCTGACCGCGGATTTAAAGCGCCTGGTCTGGAGCTACAGCCTGGCGGGATTTGGCTATATCCTTCCGGCGACCTTTTTATCGCAAATGGCCGCCGTGCGCTTTCCCGGCAGCCTGTTTGCTCAGTTTGTCTGGCCGATTTTTGGTCTCGCCGCTGTGGTGGGGATTGCGCTCAGCATTGCCTTGCGACATATCTCCACGGCTAACCGCAGGCTGGCTATCGTGCTGTGGCTTCAGGGCGCGGGTGTCCTGGCGGCCTGGCTGCTGCCGGGCATCGGCGGTTTGCTGACGGGCGGGCTGCTGGTAGGTGGTGGGTTCCTTTGCGCCGTGCAGCTCTCTCTTTTATACGGCCGAGAGCTGGCACCGAACCACACGCGTTATATGGCGGGACTGCTCACCACCGGGTATGCCATCGGGCAGTTGATTGGCCCGGTGACGTCGGCGTTATCGACCTGGCTAACCCACCGGCTGGAGCCTGCGCTGGGGCTGGCGGGCGTCGCGTTGTTCATCGGCGGCGCGCTGGTCTGGAATCGTCACGCTGAAAGGCAACAGCAATTGCAATAATTATCGTCGTGAATACTGGATTATGTGCGTCGCCTCACGCACAATGAGCGCATACTTTTGCCACAACGAGGGCGAAAGACGCCACACCTGCAGGAGAAGAAAATGTCATCACTCAGTAAAGAAGCTGCCCTGGTCCATGAAGCCCTGCTTGCGCGCGGTCTCGAAACGCCATTGCGTCCGCCCGTTGAGGATATGGACAATGAAACCCGTAAAAGTCTGATTTCCGGGCATATGACCGAGATCATGCAACTGCTGAATCTCGATCTGAGCGATGACAGTCTGATGGAGACGCCTAAGCGCATCGCGAAAATGTACGTCGACGAAATTTTCTCTGGCCTGGATTACGCCAACTTCCCGAAAATTACCGTTATCGAGAATAAGATGAAGGTGGACGAGATGGTCACGGTACGTGATATCACGCTGACCAGCACCTGCGAACATCACTTCGTCACTATCGACGGTAAAGCGACCGTGGCTTACATCCCGAAAGATACGGTGATTGGTCTGTCGAAGATCAACCGTATTGTGCAGTTCTTCGCGCAGCGTCCTCAGGTTCAGGAGCGTCTTACGCAGCAGATCCTGATTGCCCTGCAAACGCTGCTGGGCACCAATAACGTGGCGGTCTCTATCGATGCCGTTCACTACTGCGTGAAAGCTCGCGGCGTACGTGATGCGACCAGTGCAACCACCACCACTTCGCTGGGCGGTCTGTTTAAATCGAGCCAGAACACCCGCCAGGAGTTCCTGCGCGCCGTGCGTCACCACAACTAATCTCACAGGGCAGGGACCATGGAGCGAAACGTCACGCTCGATTTTGTTCGCGGCGTCGCCATACTGGGTATCCTGCTGCTGAATATTAGCGCCTTCGGTCTGCCGAAGGCCGCTTATCTCAATCCCGCTTGGTACGGCGATATCACCCGAAGCGATGCCTGGACCTGGGCAATCCTTGATCTGTTTGCCCAGGTTAAATTCCTCACGCTCTTTGCCCTGCTGTTTGGCGCAGGACTACAGCTTCTGCTTAAACGCGGCACCCGCTGGATCCAGTCGCGCTTAACCCTGCTGGTGATCCTCGGTTTTATCCACGGTCTGTTCTTCTGGGACGGCGATATTCTTCTCGCATATGGGTTAGTCGGGCTTATCTGCTGGCGTCTCATTCGTGATGCGCACAGCGTGAAAAGCCTGTTTAACACCGGCGTGATGCTCTACCTCATGGGGCTTGGGGTGCTGCTGCTGCTGGGGATGATCTCTGGCGAAGCGACCAACCGTTCCTGGATCCCGGATGCTGCAAACCTCCAGTACGAGCAGTTCTGGAAGCTAAAAGGCGGTACGGAAGCCATTAGCAACCGGGCGGATATGCTGGGGGATAACCTTCTTGCGCTGGGGGCGCAATACGGCTGGCAGCTGGCAGGGATGATGCTGATGGGGGCGTCATTGATGCGCACCGGGTGGCTGAAAGGGGAGTTCAGCCTGCGTCATTATCGTCGCACCGGGGCGGGGCTGGTTCTGCTCGGCGTGCTGATAAACCTCCCGTCGGTGATGATACAGTGGCACATTCACTGGGATTATCGCTGGTGCGCTTTCCTGCTCCAGGTACCGCGTGAACTGAGCGCGCCATTCCAGACCATCGGCTACGCGGCGCTAATATATGGCTTCTGGCCGCAGCTTTCTCGCCTGTGGCTTGTCAGCGCAGTCGCCTGCGTCGGGCGCATGGCGTTAAGCAATTACCTCCTGCAAACGTTGATATGCACCACGATTTTCTATCGCTTTGGCCTGTTTATGAAATTCGACCGCCTCGGGCTGCTGGCGTTTGTTATTCCGATCTGGGCGGTTAATCTGGCGTTTTCCGTTATCTGGCTGCGTTATTTCCGTCAGGGGCCGCTGGAGTGGGTGTGGCGTCAGTTAACCGCACATGCTTCAGGGGTATCATTGAGTAATACATCCAGATAACGATCTGGATCACAATCATTAACAAAACGGATGTAAGCGTTTTCATGACTGTGAGCTTCTTCACGTAGTCCCTTTTCTCTCGCTGCCAAAATAGCCACCTTGCTAAACACAGGGGGTGTCTGTGAGTTGCTGCAATCCTTTGAAGGATGGTGAATATGATCACCATTCGTGATGTCGCCCGTCTGGCGGGCGTTTCTGTGGCTACCGTCTCCCGCGTGCTGAACAACAGTGCGCTGGTGAGCCCTGAAACCCGTGAAACCGTAATGAAAGCCGTGACCCAGCTCGGGTACCGGCCAAATGCCAACGCGCAGGCGCTTGCCACGCAGGTCAGCGATACCATCGGCGTGGTGGTGATGGATGTCTCAGACGCCTTTTTCGGTGCGCTGGTGAAAGCGGTCGATGTGGTTGCCCAGCAGCATCAAAAATATGTGCTGATTGGCAACAGCTATCATGAGGCGGAGAAAGAGCGTCATGCCATCGAAGTACTGATTCGCCAGCGCTGTAACGCCCTGATTGTTCACTCCAAAGCCTTAAGTGATGAAGAGCTTGCCGGGTTTATGGAACAGATTCCGGGCATGGTGCTGATTAACCGGATTGTGCCGGGCTATGCCCACCGCTGTGTTGGGCTGGATAACGTCAGCGGCGCCATGATGGCCACCAAAATGCTTATCAATAACGGCCATCAGCGGATCGGTTATCTTGCCTCCAGCCATCAAATTGAAGATGACGCGTACCGGCGTGAGGGCTGGCAAAACGCCCTGAAAGAACACGGCATTACCGCATCAGAGAGCTGGATCGGCACCGGTACGCCTGACATGCAGGGCGGTGAGGCGGCAATGGTGGAGTTGCTGGGCCGCAATCTGCAGCTTTCTGCGGTGTTTGCGTATAACGACAGCATGGCAGCGGGCGCGCTGACGGCACTGAAAGATAACGGCATTGCGGTGCCGCAGCATTTGTCGTTGATTGGCTTTGACGACATTCCGATCGCCCGTTACACCGACCCGCAGCTGACCACGGTGCGCTATCCCATTGCTTCTATGGCAAAACTGGCTACTGAACTGGCGTTACAGGGAGCCGCAGGGCTGCTGGATCCTGGGGCGACGCATTGCTTCATGCCAACCCTGGTGCGTCGACATTCCGTCGCGTCGCGGCAAATTGTGGCTCCGATCACTAACTGATTACATGAGGTGATGTAACCGTTTTCAATCTGTGAGTAAATTCACAGTATCTTAACAAGGCGCTGACTATGATGTCAGCGTTTTAGCAGCTGAAACGCTATGTAACGGTGATTATTCACTTTAACAGTAGCCAATGTGCCGCAAACAACGAATAAAACGCATTTCTGGAGCGTTACCGACCACGGAAGAGAGAAATTTTATAAGTGAACGTCGGCTGTCAGTAACGTTTTATTAACATCTGCCTGCCGCTCGTTATTCACCAGAACTACCCTGCATAAAAAAAACCGGAGATACCATGAATAAGAAGGTGTTGACCCTGTCTGCTGTAATGGCAAGCATGCTTTTTGGTGCAGCAGCGCACGCTGCAGATACCCGTATTGGTGTGACGATTTATAAATACGACGACAACTTCATGTCTGTTGTACGTAAAGCTATCGAGAAAGATGCGAAAGCAGCGCCAGACGTACAGCTGCTGATGAATGACTCCCAGAATGACCAGTCCAAACAGAACGACCAGATCGACGTTCTGCTGGCGAAAGGCGTGAAAGCCCTGGCGATCAACCTGGTTGACCCGGCTGCAGCAGGCACGGTAATTGAAAAAGCGCGCGGCCAGAATGTGCCAATCGTCTTCTTCAACAAAGAACCTTCCCGTAAAGCGCTGGATAGCTATGACAAAGCGTATTACGTCGGTACTGACTCCAAAGAGTCCGGCATTATTCAGGGCGATCTGATCGCGAAACACTGGGCAGCGAACCCGAACTGGGACCTGAACAAAGACGGTCAGATCCAGTTCGTTCTGCTGAAAGGCGAACCTGGTCACCCGGATGCTGAAGCGCGTACGACTTACGTTATCAAAGAGCTGAATGATAAGGGCCTGAAAACCCAGCAGCTGGCATTAGATACCGCGATGTGGGATACCGCCCAGGCGAAAGATAAGATGGATGCCTGGCTGTCCGGCCCTAACGCGAACAAAATCGAAGTGGTTATCGCCAACAACGATGCGATGGCAATGGGTGCGGTAGAAGCGCTGAAAGCCCACAATAAATCGTCCATTCCGGTATTCGGTGTGGATGCCCTGCCAGAAGCGCTGGCGCTGGTTAAATCTGGCGCGATGGCCGGTACCGTTCTGAACGATGCCAATAACCAGGCGAAAGCCACCTTCGATCTGGCGAAAAACCTCGCTGACGGTAAAGGCGCGGCAGATGGCACCAGCTGGAAAATTGACAACAAAATCGTTCGCGTACCTTACGTGGGCGTAGACCAGTCCAACCTGGCTGAGTTTATCGGTAAATAAGTGAGTTAACCTGTCTCCACTGGGCGCAATTCGTTGCGCCCTTTTATAACGCGATATGCGAGGCCAACAAGGTATAATTATGGTCAGCACAACTACTCAGTCAACCGGTGAATACTTGTTGGAAATGAACGGTATTAACAAGTCATTTCCCGGTGTTAAGGCACTCGATAATGTTAATTTAAAAGTCCGTCCTCACTCTATTCATGCATTAATGGGGGAGAACGGTGCGGGTAAATCAACATTATTAAAATGTCTTTTTGGGATCTATCAAAAAGATTCTGGCAGCATTCTTTTTCAGGGGAAAGAGATCGATTTCCATTCAGCGAAAGAAGCACTGGAAAACGGTATCTCGATGGTTCACCAGGAATTAAACCTGGTACTGCAACGTTCCGTTATGGATAACATGTGGTTGGGGCGTTATCCAACCAAAGGTGTCTTTGTCGATCAGGACAAAATGTATCGTGACACCAAAGCGATTTTTGATGAGCTGGATATTGATATCGATCCGCGCGCTCGCGTGGGAACCTTATCCGTCTCACAAATGCAGATGATCGAAATTGCCAAAGCGTTCTCCTATGATGCGAAAATCGTCATCATGGACGAACCGACGTCGTCATTAACGGAAAAAGAGGTTAATCACCTTTTTACCATTATTCGTAAGCTGAAAGAACGTGGCTGCGGCATTGTCTACATCTCTCACAAAATGGAAGAGATCTTCCAGCTGTGCGATGAGATTACCATCCTGCGCGACGGCCAGTGGATTGCCACGCAGCCGCTGGAAGGTCTGGATATGGACAAGATCATCGCCATGATGGTTGGCCGCTCCCTCAACCAGCGCTTCCCGGACAAAGAGAACAAGCCGGGTGAAGTGATTCTTGAAGTGCGCAATCTCACCTCGCTGCGTCAGCCGTCCATCCGCGATGTCTCCTTCGACCTGCACAAAGGCGAAATCCTGGGGATTGCCGGTCTGGTGGGGGCAAAGCGTACCGACATTGTGGAAACCTTGTTTGGTATCCGTGAGAAGGCCCAGGGCACCATTACGCTGCACGGAAAGAAAATTAACAACCACAATGCCAACGAAGCCATTAATAACGGTTTTGCGCTGGTAACGGAAGAGCGTCGTTCGACGGGTATTTATGCTTATCTGGATATTAACTTTAACTCGTTAATTTCTAATATTCGTAATTACAAAAATAAAGTCGGACTGCTGGATAACTCCCGCATGAAGAGCGATACCCAGTGGGTGATTGACTCCATGCGCGTGAAGACGCCTGGTCACCGCACGCAAATTGGTTCGCTTTCGGGGGGTAACCAGCAAAAAGTCATTATCGGACGTTGGTTATTAACCCAGCCAGAAATTCTGATGCTGGATGAACCTACCCGTGGCATTGACGTCGGCGCGAAGTTTGAAATTTATCAGCTGATTGCCGAGCTGGCGAAAAAGAATAAAGGGATCATTATTATTTCTTCCGAAATGCCGGAACTGTTAGGGATCACAGACCGTATTCTGGTTATGAGCAATGGTCTCGTTGCCGGTATTGTTGACACCAAAACGACAACGCAAAACGAAATTTTGCGTCTTGCGTCTTTGCACCTTTAAGATCAGGGGCTCCTCATGAGTGCGTTAAATAAAAAAAATTTTCTCACTTACCTGAAAGAAGGCGGAATTTACGTTGTTCTTTTAGTCCTGCTGGCCATTATCATTTTTCAGGACCCTACGTTCTTAAGTCTGCTGAACCTGAGTAACATTCTGACCCAGTCTTCCGTGCGTATTATCATTGCGCTGGGCGTGGCAGGCCTTATCGTCACCCAGGGTACTGACCTTTCTGCCGGTCGTCAGGTCGGCCTGGCGGCGGTTATTGCGGCAACCCTGCTGCAGTCGATGGAAAACGCCAACAAGGTCTTCCCGGAAATGGCGACCATGCCGATTTTCGTGGTGATCCTGATTGTCTGCGCCATCGGTGCGGTGATTGGTCTGATCAACGGTATTATCATCGCCTACCTGAACGTGACGCCATTTATCACCACGCTGGGTACGATGATCATCGTTTACGGTATCAACTCCCTCTACTACGACTTCGTGGGCGCGTCTCCTATCTCGGGCTTTGACAGCGGCTTCTCAACCTTCACGCAAGGGTTTATCGCGCTGGGCAGTTTCCGCCTGTCGTATATCACCTTCTATGCGCTGATTGCGGTGGCGTTCGTCTGGATCCTGTGGAACAAAACGCGCTTTGGTAAAAACATCTTTGCTATCGGCGGTAACCCGGAAGCGGCGAAAGTCTCCGGCGTCAACGTGGCTCTGAACCTGCTGATGATCTATGCCCTGTCCGGGGTATTCTACGCCTTCGGTGGGATGCTGGAAGCGGGTCGTATCGGTTCTGCAACCAACAACCTCGGCTTTATGTACGAACTGGATGCGATTGCAGCCTGTGTGGTCGGCGGCGTCTCCTTCAGCGGCGGCGTGGGTACCGTTCTCGGTGTGGTCACCGGTGTGATCATCTTCACCGTGATCAACTACGGCCTGACCTACATCGGCGTGAACCCGTACTGGCAGTACATCATTAAAGGCGCGATTATTATCTTCGCCGTTGCGCTGGATTCACTGAAGTACGCACGTAAGAAATAATCGTCACGTGCTTTACCTGGCCCGCTCATCGAGCGGGCTTTTTTTTGTCCTACGCAAGACGTGACTCTTCACGGGTTACAATGCTTTCGAACCAGTCGAGCTCTGAAAGCTTGCAGGCCACCCACTGTTCAGAAAAGGCGTCTCCAAGGCTGTCGGTGAGATACTGACAGCGGGAAAATGTCTCAATCGCCTCCTGCTGAAACAACGGCAGTGCGGGTTCATCATGCTGAGGTTCAGGTAAATCGTCCTCCTCGATATTTTCCAGCCCGTACAGCATGCCGGTGAGGATAGTTGCGGCGACCAGATACGGATTGGCATCAGCTCCGGCCAGTCGGTACTCAATACGACGGTTGCTGTCATCCGAGCAGGGAATACGCAATGCGGCGGAGCGGGTGTTATAGCCCCAGGAGTTAAAGACGGGTTCCGTCAGGTTTTTACGCAGGCGGCGAAACGCATTGACACCAGGCGCCAGAATGGCAATGGAGGCGGGCATTAGCGCCAGCTGACCTGCGATACATAAACGCATCATGCTGTTAAGCGCATTCACTGGTGAAGCGAAGACGTTTTCGCCCCGACTATTGTTCAGGCTGAAATGAAAATGCAAACCGCTGCCGGACTGCTGGCTGAAAGGCTTGGCCATAAAATTGGCCTGCAGACCGTGCTTTTCAGCAACGTAGCGGGTCAGGCGGCGCAGGGCCAGTACGTTATCGCAGACCTCAACGACGCAGTGGCTATGCTTCAGGTTTAACTCGAACTGCCCGGACTCGGCTTCCGCGACGATCCCTGTCAGCGGGATGCGCTGAAGGTGTGCCAGCTGTTCCAGTTCGTCAAACAGCGCCGTATGTTCTGCCGAAGTATCCATATGAAAGCAGCCCTGATTCTGCGGCTCATGAGTATCCTGCCCCGTCAGGTAGAACTCAATTTCCGGGGCAATCACCGGGAACAGCCCGTGCTGGTGGAAGCGGGCCAGCACGATCTGCAGTATCACGCGCGGCTCAAGCGGGCAGGGGGCGTCGTCGCTGTCTTTCATCGTCAGCAGGATCTGCGCGTTGTGCTGCGGATCTTGTGCTGAGGGGCGCAGGGAACCGGCGACAGGAATGCAGAGTCGATCCGGTTCATCATTCAGCAGGGCGGCTATTTTCCCTTTCTGATCCATCGAGTAGACAGAGAGGGGAAAGTAGCAGCCTTTTTCCAGATTCAACATGCTCTCTACCGAGAGACGCTTGCCGCGCATAATGCCGTTGATATCGTTGAGGTAAACGTCAACATGTTTTGTCTGCGGGTAACGCTCCAGATAATCCGCCACTTCCACGGAAATGTTGTGCTGCAGGGCATCAATTTTTTCATCAAGCCACAGACCTGAGTTGAGTGCGCCGGGGAGTGATAAACCGGGAAAGCTAAAATACGGACGGATACTTTTGAGGAAAAACGCATTCATTATCGAGTTCATAGTCATTCTTCAATGAAGCCGTAGCGGTAGTGAACTCAGCTTAAATGGGGCGGCGTAAACGGGGGATAAAAAGCAGCAGGCCCGGCGTAAAGAAAGTATAAAGGCGGGCTATTTTTTCTCTTTCTTCTGCATATCAAGCAGTTGCTCCGGCGTCACAGCCGGGTAACCCTGCGCGTCTTCCGGTACTTCATGCATCGCCGGAATCGGCACCAGCGGGCCTAAAAAGCGCGGTTCACGTTTGAAAATGTAGAGGTCCGCCAGCGCGCCAAAACGCGCGCCAAATTCGCGCACGCGCACGCTCAGCATATCTTTAGGCGACGGCACCGCGTAGCACTGCGCCTGAATACCCATATGCAGCGCAATAAACAGCGCGCGCTCGCAGTGGAAACGCTGGGTGATGATGATGAAGTCGTTGGTGTCGAACACTTTGCGGGTGCGCACGATGGAGTCGAGGGTGCGGAAGCCTGCGTAGTCGAGCACGATGTCGGCAGGATCCACGCCTGCGGCAATCAGGTCCTTACGCATCGTCACCGGTTCGTTATAGCTTTGCAGCGCGTTATCACCGCTTAACAGCAGATAGTTCACCTTGCCGCTGTTGTAAGCGTTCAGCGCGCCCTGAATTCGGTAACGATAATACTGGTTGATCACCCCGGTTCGGTAATACTTGGCGGTGCCGAGTACCACGCCCACCTGGCGATAGGGCAGGTCCTGCAGGTCATCAAAGATGTAAGGGGCGGTTTTCCAGCTCATCCAGCGGTCGAGACCCAGCACGATCAACAGCAGTATGCCGACCAGGACAGACAGGCTGTAAAAAACGCGCTTTAACATGGAGATGGCTCGTTCGTGGATGAAAGTTCACTCAGGCTACTTTACCCGTCTGGTTAGCGCAAGAAACAGCGACTCAACTGAGGGGTTTTTCAGCAATGTGGCGGACATTTCAGTCCGCCGGAAGGATTTATGCCAGCAGTACGCGGTCGATCGTCGTGCAGCCTAACGCCTTGAGCGTCGCAGCGGTGGCATCCCACTGAATCAGTGGCGCATCGGCCTTTTCGGCCAGAATTGCGCGCTGAATGTCGGGGTAGTCGTAGCCGTTCAGGCTCAGCAGGTTGAGCGCACCCTGCAGCGGCGGCAGCGTTGGGTTAAACGCGGCGTTTTCCGCATAGCTGCCGGTGAAGATACGGCCATCGCGGCACTGCAGCGCCACGCCGCTTGGGGCGTTACTGTACGGAGTGTGGCTCTTGTTAGCCGCACGAATGGCCGCTTCGCTAAGGTCATCGCCGGACAGGGCGAAACCATGATCCTGCTCGTCCATCAGCAGCGTTTTAATGTCCAGATCTTTCGGGCCGAAGGCATCCGGCAGGTAATCGCCCAGCGTGTGTGGCGCACGTCCCGGCAGGTTGATGCGCAGTTGCAGCCCGCTGTTCAGCTCGTTCATAAACTGACGGCAGTGTCCGCACGGCGTGTAGTTCACGGTGATGGCGCTCAGGGCCTTTTCACCGCGCAACCAGGCGTGACTGATAGCGCTTTGCTCCGCATGAACGGTTTGCTGCATGGTTGCGCCCAGGAACTCCATGTTTCCACCGAAGTACCAGGTTCCGCTGACGCCGCGCGCAATAGCGCCGACGTTGAAGTGGGAGAGATCGGCACGCGCGCAGGCGGCAGCCAGGGGCAGCAGTGCGAAAGCCAGCGCGTCTTCATCCAGTCCCGCTGCTTGTTTCAGCATGGTGACCTGCTCTGCCGTCAGCAGGGCGGGGAAATGTGCATCTGCCAGGACGGGAGCAAGGGCTGATTGCAAATTCTCTGCAAGCTGAGCGAAGGCAGCTTGAAAACGTGGGTGCATGGCGTTTGCCTCATAAAGGTTAATGGATCGGTAGTTTACGGAGCCGCTGGGGCTTTATATGTGATCCACTTCTCATTATGTATGCAACTTATGAAATCAAAATGAAATTTGCGCGACGCATCGCAAATTTTAGCCCATCACCGCCAGAATCAATGGGAAAATAAACGGGGCGAGCAGGGAGGTGATAATCCCGCAGATCACCAGCGCCAGGGAGCTAAAAGCCCCTTCCTGATAGTCCAGCTCCGCGCAGCGGGCGGTACCCAGGGCGTGCGAGGCGGTGCCCATCGACAATCCCCGCGCCGCTTTAGTATGGATCCGCATCGCGTTCAGGAGGGTGTGACCAAACACCGCGCCGAGAATACCGACGAAAATGACGCACATCGCGCTGATGGCCGGGATCCCGCCGAGGCTGCCGCCTACCGCCATTGCGATAGGTGTGGTCACCGATTTAGGCAGAATAGAGGCCGCAATTTGTGGCGAAGCGCCCATCAATAGCGCCACCGACGTGCCGGTTATCATCGCCACCAGGCTGCCCACAAAACAGATAGTAATGATGGATTTCCAGCGGGCGCGGATCTGGTGCAACTGCTCATATAAAGGAAAGGCGAGGGCCACAACGGCGGGCTGCAACAGGTCGTTTAAAATTTTGCTGCCGGCAAAGTAACGTTCGTAAGGGATGCCGGTGAGCAGCAGGAAAGGAATAATTACCACCATCGCCACCAGCAGGGGGTTGAGCAGCGGCATTTTGAAGCGTGCGGCAAGTTTACGCGCGGCGAAGAAGACCAGCAGGGTTAACGGCAGAGACCACCAGATATTAGCCATCATTTTTTTGTTTTCTCCCCGATGACGTTACGTTCGCCATGTACCAGATGTGAACTCCAGCTCACGACAAGGAAAACCACCAGCGTGCTAACCGCGCAGGAGACCACAATCGGGCCGAACTGGGCTTTGAGCAAATCAAAATACTGCATGACCCCGACGCCGATGGGCACGAAAAGCAGCGCCATATAGCGGATGAGGACGAAACAGCCGGGGTTAACCCACTTTGCGGGCAGAATTTGCAGCGCCAGTAAAACAAAGAGGATCAGCATGCCGATAATGCTGCCAGGAATGGTGATAGGCAGCAGCGACGCGATAAAAATCCCGGCATACAGGCAGGCGTAAATCAGGACGAATGCGCGCAGATATTGCCAGATAATGTTCAATGATTTGCTCATGGTGATAGTCCTTGATGAAACGCATTCATCATACAATTAAACCTGAAAATGTGCCACGGATCACATCATGAATTTTGAGCATACCAGACATTCCGGAATGGAACGCCGGGCTTTCCACATACATACAGAGCAGCTACTATAGCGCGTCTTTTTTCACAGGTACTCAGAATGCGTGTTTTACTGGCCCCGATGGAAGGCGTGCTCGACTCTCTTGTGCGCGAGCTGCTTACCGAGGTGAACGATTACGATCTCTGCGTGACGGAGTTTTTGCGCGTGGTCGATATGTTGCTGCCAGAAAAGTCATTCTACCGTCTCTGTCCTGAACTGCACCGCCAGAGCCGGACCCCTTCCGGTACGCTGGTGCGGATCCAGCTGTTAGGCCAGTATCCTGAATGGCTGGCGGAAAACGCCGCCAGGGCCGTGGCGCTGGGTTCGTATGGCGTCGATCTCAACTGCGGTTGTCCGTCAAAGCTGGTCAACGGCAGCGGCGGCGGGGCAACGCTACTCAAGGATCCTGAGCTGATTTATCGCGGCGCAAAAGCCATGCGCGAGGCGGTACCCTCGCATCTGCCGGTCACCGTGAAAGTTCGTCTGGGCTGGGACAGCGGAGATAAGCAGTTTGAAATTGCCGATGCGGTGCAGCAGGCTGGTGCCACCGAGCTGGTGGTGCATGGCCGCACCAAGGAAGATGGTTATAAAGCTGAGCGGATTAACTGGCAGGCGATTGGCGAGATCCGCAAGCGGCTCACTATTCCGGTGATCGCTAACGGCGAAATCTGGGATTACGAAAGCGCACAGGCATGCCTGAAAGAGACGGGCTGCAATGCGGTGATGATTGGCCGCGGTGCGCTTAACGTGCCCAACCTCAGTCGCGTCGTGAAATATAACGAACCGCGTATGCCATGGGCTGACGTGGTGACGCTGCTGCAAAAATACAGCCGTCTGGAAAAGCAGGGTGATACCGGTTTGTATCACGTCGCGCGCATCAAGCAGTGGCTGAGCTATTTACGTAAAGAATACAGCGAAGCGCTGGGGTTATTTCAGGCGATCCGCACGCTCCAGACGTCGGCTGAAATTGCGCGGGTCATTCACTCAAAATAACTAGCGGTAATATTTAAATTTAAATAATTCACTGGGTGAATATTTTGCTGATTATGTAAATGTATAACAATTTGCGGATTGCCACGCGTTACTAAAAAACGGAAAGTCATCAAGCGTAAGTTGCGCCTTTATTTTTTGAGTGCATGGCGTAATGAAACGTTTTCTTATTTTATCTCTGAGTGCTCCCCTTGTTTTTATGCTGGCTGCGTGCGCACCGGAACATTCCACGGTAGCGCCAATAAAAACGCAGGCGACAGCTGCATCTGTAAATACCCGACTTAAACATGCGGACTGGCCGAAAAACGAATGGTGGAAAGAGTATAACGACCCGCAGCTGAATGCGCTTATTGCGAAAGCGATAGCGGATGCCCCGGATATGCAAATTGCCCGGCAACGTATTACGCTCGCGGAAGCACAGGCGAAGGCCGCTATTGCTGCCGATGGCCCACAACTGGATTTTTCTGCGGATGTTGAACGGCAGAAAATGTCGGCAGAAGGCCTGATGGGCCCGTTCGCGCTGACCGATCCGGCGGCGGGAACGACCGGCCCATGGTACACCAATGGCACTTTTGGCCTCACGGCGGGGTGGGATCTGGATCTGTGGGGGAAAAATCGCGCCCGGATTGCCGCGCGTATCGGTAAAGTGAATGCGCAAAAAGCGGAGCTGGAGCAGACTCGCCAGCTGCTTGCCAGCAGCGTTGCGCGCCTTTACTGGGCGTGGCAGACCCAGGCCGCTGCCGGAGATGTCCTTTCCCAAATTAAGCAGGAGCAGAAAAATATTATCGATGCCGATCGTGAACTGTATCAGCACGGTATTACCTCCTCGGTAGAGGGCGTCGAAACCGATATTTATGCCAGCAAAACGGATGAACAGTTAGCGGACGTGAAGGGCAAAATGAAGGCCATTGAGGCGCGACTGACTGCGTTGACCGGTACATCGGCCATAGCGCTTACGCGCCATGCGTTGCCTGCGACAGAAGCCTCGCTCCCTTCAACGCTGGGATATGAACTGCTGGCGCGCCGTCCGGATCTTCAGGAGGCGCACTGGTATATCGAAGCCTCCCTGAGCGAGGTGGAGGCCGCCAAAGCCGCGTTCTATCCTGACGTGAATCTGATGGCCTTCTTACAGCAGGATGCCCTGCACCTCAGCGATCTGTTCCGCTCCTCCGCTCAGCAGATGGGCGTGACCGCCGGTTTGACCCTGCCGATTTTCGACAGCGGCAGGCTGAACGCCAATCTGGATAGTGCCCAGGCGCAGAATAACCTCTCTGTCGCGAACTACAACAAAGCGGTGGTGGAGGCGGTGAATCAGGTGGCGCGTACGGCCAGCGAAGTCGAAACCCTGACGGCAAAAAACCGTCACCAGCAGCAGGTCGAAAAAGACGCGGCACGTGTAGTGGCGCTGGCGCAGGCTCGTTTTAGGGCAGGTATCCTTGCGGGGTCGCGGGTCAGCGAAGCCAGAATCCCGGCGCTTAAAGAACACCTTGAGACGGTCATGCTGAAAGGACAGTATATCGACGCCACGCTGCAACTGACGTCGGCGCTGGGGGGCGGCTATCATCACGGCTAAAAAGATGCGTTATCTATACTTATCTCTTTGCTGTTTTTCAGGAGGTGAGTATGACCAGAGTAGCGATTGTTACCGCATCGGATTCCGGGATTGGTAAAACCACGGCCCTGATGCTGGCAGAGCGCGGGTTTGATATTGGCATTACCTGGCATTCTGATGAAAAAGGTGCGCTGGAAACCTGCCGTGAAGTGGAAGCGAAGGGGCAGCGAGCAGAGGCTGTCCATCTCGATTTAAGCACGCTCCCGGAAGGTGCTGAAGCCATTGACGTGCTGATTGCGCGTTTCGGTCGGCTGGACGTGCTGGTTAACAATGCCGGGGCGATGACCAAAGCGCCCTTCCTGGAGATGCCGTTTGACGACTGGCGGAACATCTTCACCGTCGACGTGGACGGTGCGTTTCTCTGTTCGCAGATTGCGGCGCGGCAGATGGTGAAGCAGGGGGAAGGAGGGCGAATTGTCAACATTACCTCGGTGCATGAGCACACGCCGCTGCCGGAGGCCAGCGCCTACACCGCTGCGAAACATGCGCTCGGCGGCCTGACCAAATCCATGGCGATAGAACTGGTTAAGCACAACATTCTGGTGAACGCCGTTGCGCCGGGTGCCATTGCCACACCCATGAACGATATGAACGACAGCGAAGTGAAAGAAGGCTCAATGCCGGAAATCCCGCTGGCGCGCCCCGGGCATACGAGAGAAATCGCCAGCCTGGTGGCGTGGCTGTGCGACAGCGACGCCATTTATACCACCGGGCAATCGTTTATCGTTGACGGGGGTTTTATGCTGGCGAATCCGCAGTTTAAGCCGGAGGGATAGCTACTTTTTGCCCTCTCCCTGTGGGAGAGGGTGAGGGGCAGGGCATCAGGCCGCATCCGGCTACGCCTCATCCCGCGCCTTTTCCCGATGTTTCAGCCACAGCCTGACGCCAATCACCGCCACAACCACGACAAGCAACCATGCCCAGTGCTTCAGATGCTGGTCGAGATTATGCAGCCACGGACCTATCACCTCGCCTCCCACGTAACCGAGCGTCGTAAAGATCAGCGCCCAGGCAACGGCGCCAAGAATATTCAGCGGCAGGAAAATTTTCGGGGGCAGACGGCTGGCGCCAATCAGTATCGGCCCGATTATCCTGAAGCCGTACATAAAACGGGTGCCTATAACGAACAGGTAAGGGTGGCGCTGGATCAGGCGCTGCGCGCGGTTAATTTTCTTTTTGTGTTTAGCGAAACGCTTGAGAAGCGTCGGACCAAAGCGCAGACCCAGAAAGTAGAGTAGCTGATCGCCAATCATGCCGCCCAGCGCGACCGCAGCGACGACCAGCGGAAATTTCAGTAAGCCCTGATGCGCGGCGACGCCGCCTAACAGCGTGATGGTTTCACCTTCTGCCACGCTACCAATGACCAGCGCGGCATAGCCATATTGTTCAATGAGTGCGTTAATATCCATTACGTAAATGTTATCTCCCTCAGCGTACCTCGTTTAATCATATACCCCATGAATCAACAGCGGGGAAATCAACGGAAATTTCCCACTGTACATAAAATAATCTAAAGCCTGCATTATACTTAAGGTATCGCTGACGGGCCGACAACAAGGGGGCGCTATGAACCATGTCTGGGGACTTTTCTCCCATCCCGATCGTGAAATGCATGTCATCAAAAGTGAGAACGAAACGGTCTCGCATCATTACTCCCACCATGTGTTGCTGATGGCCGCGGTGCCGGTAATATGCGCGTTTATTGGCACAACACAAATCGGCTGGAATTTCGGTGACGGCACCGTGGTTCAGCTTTCCTGGTTTACCGGGCTTTATCTTGCCATTCTCTTTTATGGCCTGATGCTGGCGGGCGTGGCGGTCATGGGGCGTGTCATTCACTGGATGGCACGTAACTATCCGCAACGTCCATCGCTGGCGCGCTGTATGGTCTTCGCTGGATACGTCGCGACCCCGCTGTTCTTAAGCGGTATTGTTGCACTGTATCCACTGGTCTGGTTGTGCGCACTGATCGGTACGATTGCTCTCTGTTACACAGGTTATCTGCTGTATCTGGGAGTTCCAACCTTCCTGAATATCAACAAAGAAGAGGGGCTGAGCTTCTCCAGCTCCACACTGGCTATCGGTGTGCTGGTGCTGGAGGCGTTACTGGCACTGACGGTTATTCTTTGGGGTTATGGATACCGTCTCTTCTAAGCTCACTGCATTGCTGGCGTAAATGCCAGCAATGCAGCATCTGTTCACGATTATCCGCTGGCGACAAAGCACTGTGACGGCTATGATGCCGAAGCCAGCCTGCGTTTATCCGTCGACGCAGGCGGTGTACGTCATTACGTGCGTGAATAATTATCAGAAGTCTCACCATGCTGAAATTCCGAGTCTCTTTACTTAGCCTGGCGCTGTTGCTGGGGGCGTCCGCTGCTGTGCCAGCCGTCGCTAAAACGCCCGCGGTGACCACTGCTGCTGCCCAGCCGCAAATTGCATCCGGCAGCGCGATGATTGTCGACCTCAACACCAATAAGGTGATTTACGCCAGCCATCCGGACCTGGTGCGCCCGATCGCTTCAATAACCAAATTAATGACCGCGATGGTGGTGCTTGATGCCCATCTGCCGCTGGACGAAAAACTGAAAGTGGATATCAGCCACACGCCAGAGATGAAAGGGATCTACTCTCGCGTGCGCCTGAACAGCGAAATCAGCCGTAAAAACATGCTGCTGCTGGCGCTGATGTCATCCGAAAACCGTGCGGCCGCGAGCCTAGCACACCACTATCCTGGCGGTTACGACGCGTTTATTCGCGCGATGAACGCCAAAGCCAAAGCGCTGGGGATGAACAATACGCACTATGTTGAACCGACGGGTCTGTCGATTAACAACGTCTCGACGGCCCGCGATCTGACGAAACTGCTGATTGCCAGCAAGCAGTATCCGCTGATTGGCCAGCTCAGCACGACCCGTGAAGAGATGGCGACCTTTGCCAACCCGGCCTATACGCTGCCGTTCCGCAACACTAACCATCTGGTTTACCGGGATAACTGGAACATTCAGCTAACGAAAACCGGATTCACCAACGCGGCAGGACACTGTCTGGTGATGCGTACCGTGTTTAACGGTAAGCCGGTGGCGCTGGTGGTGATGGATGCCTTCGGGAAATATACTCACTTTGCGGATGCGAGCCGCCTGCGGACCTGGATTGAGACCGGGAAAGTGCAGCCTGTACCGGCCGCGGCTTTGACGTATAAAAAGCAGAAAGCGGAGCAGATGGCGACGGCGCAGAACGATTAAGTACCTGCGCGCGCTGATGCCCTCACCCCAACCCTCTCCCACAGGGAGAGGGAGAACACACTAAAAACGGTAACCCAGGTTACCGTTTTGCTTTTATTCCGGCAGCGTCCAGTCCCCGTCGTTGAGGGGGCGCTGCATAATCACCGTATCCCGCCAGTCGCCTTTCTTGTATCCCACGCTGCGCAGCTGACCGACAATCTCGAAGCCATGCTTTTTATGCAGCCGCAACGAACCGGCATTGTTATTGCCATCTCCCACTACGGCAATCATCTGCCGCCACGGGCCTTGTTCGCAGCGTGCGATAAGCGCATCCATTAATGCCGTGCCAAAACCGCGGCCGGTGGTGCTGGCGTCCACGTAAATCGACTCTTCCAGGGTATAGCGGTAGGCGTGTCGCGGTCGGTAAGGACTGGCATAGCAGTAACCCACCACGATGCCGCGATACAGCGCGATGAGCCACGGTAAACCGTTCTCAGCCACGCTTTTCATACGCTGGCGCATTTCGTCGATAGTCGGGGGGACTTCTTCAAAGGACGCGCGTCCGTGAAGCACATGCCAGGCATAAATTGCGGTGATGGCATGCACATCATCGGGAAGGGCGTCGCGCACTTCCAGTTCGGTTTCGGATAAAACGTCAACAGCCGACATGATGTGCCTGCTCCTCGTGATCGCATGCCGGAGAAACGTTTCTCCGGCGACAGACCGCTACTCTATTACGATTAACAAGCGCTAAACAATCTCTCAAATTTGGCTGTAGTAATTAATCAGACGCTTGCGTTGAGTGCTGCTCCGCGTCTGGGCTCTCTTTCCAGTATTTCTTCCGCGTTGTTTTACCAATGCCGGGGTTCATGCTGTTTGTAGGGTCATTCTCGCGATAAAACTGCTTAAGTGCGTCAGGAGCTTTATAAAGATGCCCGACGTTGTGTTCCGCAGGATATTGTGCGCCACGCTCGTGAAGAAGGGCGAGCATCTGCTCTTTCAGTTCGTGGGCATCAACCCCTTTTTTGACAATGTAATCCTGATGGAAGACATAGCACATAAAATGGCCGTAATAGAGCTTATGCACCAGCTTGCTGTCGATTTCCGGCGGCAAATGCTCAAACCACTCGGTGTCGTTACGGCGCAGGGCAATATCCAGCGCCAGGATATCTTCCACCTCGTCGGAGTGTACTGCCTGGTAACGGATAGCGGCTCCCGCCGCGGCAAAACGGTGCAGGAAGGCTTTGCTGCCCTCTTCAGGGGTGCAGGCGAAGAAATCCCCTTCGGCGGTTTTGAAGAAGTCGGTAAGCCAGGCCTGCGCTTCGGCAATACCGTCCCCGGCCATTTTCAGCAGCAGATGATGTTCGTACTTATCACGCCAGGTTTTCATTCGCTCCGGCAAATGCGCCGGGAAAACGTTGCCCAGCTTCTGCATAAAGCGGTCGGTGAAGTGAGGTTTGAACAGCGACACTTTCTCCAGCATCGCATCGGTGCGGCCCTTCATGGTGAAGAAGAACGGCATTTTGTCGGTGCCGAGCTTGTCGATCATCAGGAACGTATCTTTGCCGTAACGCTCGGCAATGTCGTAAATGTCCCGATGCATATATTCGCCCGCCACCGGCAGGTGGGTGAATTCGCCCAGAATATGACGACGGATTTCGGTTAACACTTCAGGCTGGTTGGTGCCGATATAAAACACCTGCTGCTTTTTCTCTGCCGGGAAGGTGTCGAGACGCACCGCGAAAACGGCAAGCTTGCCCGCACAGCCGGAGGACTCAAACAGACGGTCCGGGTCGGCGTTATAGCGCGCCGGCGTATCGGCTTCAATATCGCGCACGCGGGTAATGTAGTCATGGTCATGCGCGTGGCGGCCATCGTGCTGAACGTCTTCATCCTTCACGCGATCGTCGTCGAGCTTGCTGAGGATCTGTTCCGGCGTTACGCCCAGGTCGATACCCAGGTGGTTCACCAGCGTCAGCTTGCCGTCTTCATTGATACGGGCAAACAGCGACATCTCGGTGTAAGCCGGGCCGCGCTGCACCAGCGAGCCGCCGGAGTTATTGCAGATCCCACCGACGACCGAGGCGCCAATGCAGGAGGAGCCGATCACCGAATGCGGTTCGCGTCCCAGCGGCTTAAGCGCTTTTTCCAGCGAGTAAAGAGTGGTACCTGGGAAGGCGAGTACCTGCTCGCCTTTATCCAGCAGATGCAGCTTGTCGAGGCGCAGAGTGCTGATAATCACGATGTCACGATCGTAATCGTTGCCGTTCGGCGTAGAACCTTCGGTCAGGCCGGTGTTGGCCGCCTGCATTAATATAATCTTGTCGGCGGCAACGCAGGCGCTCAGCACGCGCCACAGTTCCAGCAGCGTGCCCGGAAAGACCACCGCCAGCGCCTCGCCCTGACCGGAGCGGAACCCCTTACGGTAGCGGGCGGTTTTAGCCGGGTCGGTAAGCAGGTGAGAGGAGCCAACCAGGCGCGACAGTTCGTTAATGAATGTTTTGTTATCGTCAGTTCGAACAGAAGACATCTTCCACTCCTTGTGGTGGGGCAAATTTCTCGCTGTAAAGCATAGCGCGATTAACAGTTTCGCGGTCTACTATTCATGAGAAAAATCAGAGAATAACCCTGCAAGCAAAAGAGGGTTTATGGCACACTGCGCTTTTCGCCCGGACCGGTGGCCTTCTTCCGGCGGTTAATGATGAGAGAGTAACGACATGAGATGGATATGTTCTTTAGGTGTCGCCGTCAGCCTGGCGCTGCAGCCTGCGCTGGCAGATGAATTGTTTGGCAATCACCCGCTTACGCCTGAAGCCCGGGACGCATTTGTCACGGAACTGCTTAAAAAGATGACGGTTGATGAGAAGATCGGCCAGCTGCGTCTGATAAGCGTCGGCCCGGATAACCCGAAAGAGGCCATCCGGGAGATGATCAAAGAAAGCCAGGTGGGCGCCATCTTTAACACCGTCACCCGCCAGGATATCCGCAAAATGCAGGATCAGGTGATGGCGCTTAGCCGCCTGAAGATCCCTCTCTTCTTCGCCTATGACGTGGTACACGGCCAGCGCACCGTCTTCCCTATCAGTCTCGGCCTGGCCTCCTCCTTTAACCTCGATGCGGTGAAAACCGTCGGTCGCGTGTCGGCTTATGAAGCGGCGGATGACGGCCTGAACATGACCTGGGCTCCGATGGTCGATGTCTCGCGCGATCCGCGCTGGGGCCGCGCATCGGAAGGCTTCGGTGAAGATACGTATTTAACCGCCACGATGGGCAAAACCATGGTGGAAGCGATGCAGGGCAAAAGCCCGGCAGACCGCTATTCGGTGATGACCAGCGTCAAACACTTCGCGGCCTATGGCGCAGTGGAGGGCGGTAAAGAGTACAACACTGTCGACATGAGCCCGCAGCGCCTGTTCAACGACTATATGCCGCCGTACAAGGCAGGGCTGGATGCAGGCAGCGGCGCGGTGATGGTGGCGCTTAACTCGCTGAACGGCACGCCGGCGACCTCCGATTCGTGGCTGCTGAAAGACGTGCTGCGTGACCAGTGGGGCTTTAAGGGCATCACCGTGTCTGACCACGGCGCGATTAAAGAGCTGATCAAACACGGCACTGCATCCGACCCGGAAGACGCCGTGCGCGTGGCGCTGAAGTCTGGCATCAACATGAGCATGAGCGATGAATACTACAGCAAATACCTGCCGGGGCTGGTGAAGAGCGGCAAGGTGACGATGGCGGAGCTGGACGATGCCACGCGCCACGTGCTGAACGTGAAATATGACATGGGGTTGTTTAACGATCCTTACAGCCACCTGGGACCAAAAGATTCCGACCCGGCGGACACCAATGCTGAAAGCCGCCTGCACCGCAAAGAAGCGCGTGATGTGGCGCGCGAAAGCCTGGTGCTGCTGAAGAACCGCCTCGACACGCTGCCGCTGAAAAAATCCGGCACCATTGCCGTGGTGGGCCCACTGGCTGACAGCAAACGCGACGTGATGGGCAGCTGGTCTGCGGCAGGCGTCGCCGATCAGTCCGTGACCGTGCTGACCGGTATCAAGAGCGCCGTCGGTGAAAACGCCAAAGTGGTGTACGCCAAAGGGGCAAACGTCACTAATGATAAAGACATCGTCACCTTCCTCAACCAGTACGAGGAAGCGGTGAAGGTCGATCCGCGCACGCCGAAAGAGATGATCGACGAAGCGGTAAACGCGGCTAAGCAGTCGGACGTCGTTGTCGCGGTCGTGGGCGAAGCGCAGGGGATGGCGCATGAAGCTTCCAGCCGTACCGATATCACTATTCCGCAGAGTCAGCGCGATCTGATTGCCGCCCTGAAAGCCACCGGCAAGCCGCTGGTGCTGGTGCTGATGAACGGTCGTCCGCTGGCGCTGGTGAAAGAAGACCAGCAGGCAGATGCCATTCTGGAAACCTGGTTCGCCGGTACCGAAGGCGGTAACGCTATCGCCGACGTGCTGTTTGGCGATTACAACCCGTCCGGCAAGCTGCCGATGTCCTTCCCGCGCTCCGTCGGGCAGATCCCGGTTTATTACAGCCATCAGAACACCGGTCGCCCGTACAACGCCGACAAGCCGAACAAGTACACGTCACGTTACTTCGATGAAGCCAACGGCCCGCTGTATCCGTTTGGTTATGGTCTGAGCTACACCACCTTCAAGGTCTCCGAGGTGAAAATGTCGGCCCCGACCCTGAAGCGTGATGGCAAAGTGACCGCCAGCGTCGAGGTGACCAACACCGGCAAGCGCGAAGGGGCAACGGTGATTCAGATGTACGTGCAGGATGTCACTGCGTCGATGAGTCGTCCCGTGAAGCAGCTGCGTGGTTTCGAAAAGGTTGACCTTAAGCCGGGTGAAACCAAAACCATCAGCTTCCCGATTGACGTGGATGCGCTGAAGTTCTGGAACCAGCAGATGAAATACGATGCGGAACCCGGCAAATTTAACGTGTTTATCGGGGTGGACTCCGCTCGCGTGAATAAAGGCGAGTTCGAACTGCTGTAACCTTTCCTGTCTTTGCATCCCCCCGTCCTGCGGGGGATGCATCTTACCTTATGCTAAAAAGGCATTTTGACGGTTAATTCTGCCGTTTTAAGCTACGCTTTTCTCTCAAGCCTCTGAAAAAGGCAGCAAAAAAATGAGGATAGCGGAATGACGATTATTAAGGGGATGTTGGGATCGGCGGCATTACTGGCGGCGCTGAGTGTGCCGTTACAGGCGGCGGAGCCGGTAAAAGTGGGTTCCAAGATCGATACCGAAGGCGCGCTGCTCGGGAATATTATTTTGCAGGTGCTGGAAAGCCACGGTCTGAAAACCGTCAATAAAGTCCAGCTCGGCACCACGCCCGTGGTGCGCGGGGCGATTACCTCCGGCGAACTGGATATCTACCCGGAATACACCGGCAACGGGGCATTCTTCTTTAAAGATGAAAACGATCCGGCATGGAAAAACGCCAAAGCCGGGTATGAGAAAGTCAAAAAACTCGACGCGGAACAGAACAAACTGGTCTGGCTGACCCCGGCTCCGGCCAACAATACCTGGACAATCGCTGTGCGCAAAGATGTGGCGGAGAAAGGTAAGCTGACCTCACTGACGGATCTTAGCCGCTACCTGAAAGAGAAGGGTGATTTTAAGCTTGCGGCGTCCGCAGAGTTTATCGAGCGTCCGGACGCGCTGCCCGCGTTCGAAAAAGCTTACGGTTTCAAACTCGACCAGGCGCAGCTGCTCTCTCTGGCGGGCGGGGATACTGCGGTGACCATCAAAGCCGCAGCGCAGCAAACCTCGGGTGTTAATGCGGCCATGGCCTACGGTACCGATGGCCCGGTGGCGGCGCTCGGCCTGCAGACCCTGACCGATCCTAAAGGCGTTCAGCCGATTTACGCCCCGACCCCGGTCGTGCGTGAGGCGGTGCTGAAAGCCCATCCGGAGATTGCCGACTGGCTCAAGCCGGTCTTCGAAAAGCTGGATGAAAAAACGCTGCAGCAGCTGAATGCCAGCATTGCCGTCGAGGGACTGGATGCCAAAAAAGTGGCCGCCGACTTCCTGAAACAACAAGGGCTTGTGAAGTAACGGGAAAGGGCTGTGCCAATAAAATGTCATAACCGCGTACTGCTGCTGTTGGCCTGCACGGCCATCGCGGCGGTCGCGTTACCGTTTGTGAATGTCGCCCCTAACCGCCTGATGTCGGGGGAGGGAAAAGCGCTCTGGCAGGTCTGGTCGTTTACGCCGGGGTGGCTGGCGGCGTCGCTGGGCGCGTGGGTGATCCTGTCGCTCTGTCAGGGACGCCCGGCGCAGTGGCTGACGCTGCTCCTCTCCGAAGGGCTGTTTATTCTCCTGTTCTGGAGCGCCGGACTGGCGGCGACGCATATGGCGTCGGCGGAAAGTCCACTGGCGAGGACCTCTATAGGCAGCGGCCTCTGGCTGTGGCTGGCGCTCTGTTTGCTGGCCTGCAGCGATGCGATTCGTCGACTCATCTCGAGTGCCGTCTGGCGCTGGGTTCTGAATGCGCAGATATGGTGTATACCCTTGTTCCTGCTGTTCAGCGGGGAGCTGAACAACCTCTCGCTGTTAAAAGAGTACGCCAACCGCCAGGAGGTATTTGATGATGCCCTGGCGCAACACCTGACGATCCTCTTCGGCACGCTCCTTCCGGCGCTTCTGCTCGGGATTTCACTGGGCATGTGGTGTTACCGCCATCCTTCCCGCCAGGGCAGCATTTTTGCCGTGCTCAACGTCATCCAGACGATTCCTTCCGTTGCGCTGTTTGGCCTGCTGATTGCCCCGCTGGCCGGGCTGGTGAAGTCGTTTCCGGTGCTGGGCGCGGCAGGCATCGCCGGAACGGGATTAACCCCGGCGCTTATCGCGCTGGTGCTCTATGCACTGTTGCCGCTGGTGCGCGGCGTGGTCGCGGGGTTAAGCCAGGTCGCGCCGGATGTGCTGGAAAGCGCCCATGCCATGGGGATGAGCGCGCGGCAGTGTTTCTGGAAGATACAGCTCCCGCTGGCGCTACCCCTGCTGCTGCGCAGCCTGCGGGTAGTCGCCGTTCAGACCGTGGGCATGGCGGTGATCGCCGCGCTGATTGGCGCGGGTGGCTTTGGTGCGCTGGTGTTCCAGGGACTGCTGAGCAGTGCTCTCGATTTGGTGTTGCTGGGCGTGGTGCCCACGATTGCGCTGGCGGTGGTTGTCGACGCGCTGTTTGCCTTATGGCTCGCGCTGCTCAGGAGAAGCGCCAATGATTGAATTTCATGATGTCAGTAAAACCTTTGCGGGTCGCCCGGCGGCGAGCCATCTCAACCTGAACTTTGCCGAAGGCGCGTTTTCCGTGCTGATTGGTACGTCAGGGTCGGGAAAATCCACCACGCTGAAGATGATCAACCGTCTGGTCGAGCATGACAGTGGGCTGATCCGCTTTGCCGGGGAAGAGATCCGCAGTCTGCCGGTGCTGGAGTTGCGCCGTCGGATGGGCTATGCCATTCAGTCCATCGGACTGTTTCCCCACTGGACGGTGGCGCAAAACATTGCCACCGTGCTGCAGCTGGAGAAATGGTCGCGGGCTAAAACGGCTGACCGGGTGGAGGAACTGATGTCTCTGCTGGGGTTAGAGCCTGCCCTGCGCGACCGCTATCCGCACCAGCTTTCCGGTGGGCAGCAGCAGCGCGTGGGCGTGGCGCGCGCGCTGGCGGCCAATCCGCAGGTGTTGCTGATGGACGAACCCTTTGGTGCGCTGGATCCAGTGACGCGCGGGGCGCTGCAGACGGAAATGACCCGTATTCACCGCATTCTCGGAAGGACGATTGTCCTCGTGACGCACGATATTGATGAAGCTCTGCGCCTGGCCGACCATCTGGTCCTGATGGATCACGGCGAAGTGGTGCAGCAGGGCGCGCCGCTCGCGCTGCTAACCAGCCCGAAGAACGACTTTGTGCGTGAGTTTTTTGGCCGCAGCGAGCTGGGCGTCAGGTTGCTCTCCCTGCGCACGGTCGGTGATTATATGCGTCGACAGGATACGTCGCTCGCCGGTGAACCGCTACAGGCGCAAATGACCCTGCGGGATGCTCTCTCCGCGTTTGTGGCGCGCCAGTGTGAAGTGCTACCCGTTTCGGATGCCCGGGGGGCACCGTGCGGAAGCTTACATTTTCGCGATCTGCTGGCCGGGGAGGTGACGCGTGAAGGCTCTGCGTGATCCGCTCCTCTGGCTGGTAGCGCTGTTTGTCGCCTTACTGTTTTTGATGCCTCACAGCGCGGTACTGTTCAGCGCACTTTTCCCTGGGCTGCCGCGCCCGGTGTACCAGCAGGAGAGCTTTATTAATCTCGCCGTGGCGCATCTCTGGCTGGTGGCGATCTCCAGTTCTGTCGCGATTGTGCTGGGCACAGGTGCGGGTATCGCGGTGACCCGGCCTGCCGGGCGGGAGTTTCGTCCCCTGGTGGAAACCATCGCGGCTATTGGACAGACGTTTCCGCCGGTGGCGGTGCTGGCCATTGCGGTGCCGGTCATGGGATTTGGTCAGCAGCCTGCGCTTATCGCGCTGATTTTATACGGGGTGTTGCCCATTCTGCAGGGCACGCTGGCGGGTATTGCGGCTGTCCCGGCATCGGTGTTAAGCGTGGCAGAAGGGATGGGGATGAGTCGCTGGCAGCGGCTGCGCAAGGTGGAACTGCCGCTTGCAGCACCGGTTATCATTGCCGGGATCCGCACGTCGGTGATTATTAACATCGGGACGGCGACCATTGCGTCTACGGTGGGGGCCAATACGCTGGGAACGCCGATCATTATCGGCTTAAGCGGGTTTAACACGGCTTATATTGTGCAGGGGGCGGTGCTGGTCGCGCTGGCGGCTATCGTCGTCGACCGCCTTTTTGAGCGGCTGGCGATGTACCTCAGCCGACACCGCCACGAACAATAAACGAGTACCCTGCCAGCATTACGCCGCCGATACCGCTTACGGCCATCAGGACAAAAAGGGTAATCACGGCCAGTTTGGTTGCCTTCATCATGTGCTCCTGTTGTTAACGGAACAATTATACGGTGAAGCGCAGCTGTTAATGAACCATTAAATGCGTTATGGCTCATCCGGGCCAAGGGAATAAACCGGATACCCATTCTCACGCCATTCCGTCAGCAGCTGTTGCTGCGTGGCGGACGGCACTTCGCCACACCAGACCAGCAGAGTCTGGCCGTCGAAAAACTCAGGCTTAAGCTGCGCCAGCGAGTGCGCAAGGACATCCACGCGCCAGCCCTGTTGGGTGGCAATCCACGCTTCCAGCCACAGGCGGGTGGTGTCGTGCACGTTCCAGCCGACCACCAGCGCATCTTTTCCGGCCTTGTTCTTCGCCGAGGCGAGGCAGACGGCAATGTAGTTAATCAGCACACCGTCGAGCATGCTGAGCAGCGCCTGCAGGGTGGACTGCTGGCATTGCAGGCGTCGACGGAGTGGAATGAAAAGATGGGCGATGAGCGTCTGTGCCGGATAATCGCGGCCCTGCTCTTTGATCCATGCGCGCAGGCGCTGCACATTACCCGCCTGCAGGAGCCGCAGCAGGGTTTCCTGCTGTTCGCGCCAGAGGTGCTGCGTGTCCGGGTCGTCGTGGCTCAGCAAGGACTTCACTTTACCGACCTGCACGCCGTTGTCTATCCAGCTTTTAATTTCGCGGATCCGGTCGATATCGGCATCGTTGAACAGGCGATGTCCGCCGTCCGTTCTCTGCGGTTTAAGCAATCCATACCGTCGCTGCCACGCCCGTAGGGTAACGGGATTGATATCACAAAGGAGTGCCACTTCACCTATCGTGTAAAGCGCCATATTTGCCCCCTGGCTTACGCGTTCCCAGCTTAACTGTAGACCCACTTTGCCGAACCAGGAAGGATTGGTTGATTTTTGAACAAATAATGCGAAGGATGCGCGATGATCGGAAAAAGGTGTGATAACGGACACGATTTTGCGCTTTTTTGGGATGCTTCAAAGAAAGCAAACCTGCAACAGTGTATGTTACGCGTTTTTAGCGTGTGCGGTTTTGAGTATGTACGAGTTTAATCTGGTGCTGCTGTTGCTTCAGCAGATGTGCGTGTTTCTGGTCATCGCCTGGCTGATGAGCAAAACGCGTCTTTTTATCCCGCTGATGCAGGTCACCGTACGTCTGCCGCATAAGCTGCTCTGCTACGTCACCTTCTCTATTTTTTGCATAATGGGGACTTATTTTGGTCTTCATATCGAAGATTCTATCGCCAATACGCGCGCGATCGGCGCGGTGATGGGCGGGCTGCTTGGCGGCCCCGTCGTCGGTGGCCTTGTGGGGTTAACCGGCGGGCTGCATCGTTATTCCATGGGCGGGATGACGGCGCTCAGCTGTATGATCTCTACGATCGTGGAAGGGCTGCTTGGCGGCCTGGTACACAGCTACATGATCAAGCGTGGTCGCCCGGATAAAGTTTTTAGCCCGCTCACTGCCGGGGCGATCACCTTTGTGGCCGAAATGGCGCAGATGGCGATCATCCTGCTGATTGCCCGTCCCTTTGACGATGCGCTGCACCTGGTCAGCAGTATTGCGGCCCCGATGATGGTGACTAACACTGTCGGCGCGGCGCTGTTTATGCGCATTCTGCTTGATAAACGCGCCATGTTTGAGAAGTACACCTCGGCCTTTTCTGCCACGGCGTTGAAGGTTGCCGCCTCGACCGAAGGGATCCTGCGCCAGGGGTTCAACGAGGAGAACAGCATGAAGGTGGCGCAGGTGCTCTACAAAGAGCTCGATATCGGCGCGGTCGCCATCACCGATCGCGAAAAGCTGCTGGCGTTTACCGGCACCGGAGACGATCACCATCTGCCGGGCAAACCTATCTCCTCAACCTATACGCTGCGGGCCATTGAAACCGGCGAAGTAGTGTATGCCGATGGTAACGAAGTGCCTTATCGCTGCTCGCTGCATCCGCAGTGTAAGCTGGGCTCCACGCTCGTCATTCCGCTGCGCGGTGAAAATCAGCGGGTGATGGGCACCATCAAGCTGTATGAGGCGAAAAACCGCCTGTTCAGCTCCATCAACCGCACGCTGGGGGAGGGGATCGCTCAGCTGCTGTCAGCGCAAATCCTCGCCGAGCAGTATGAACGGCAGAAAGCCCTGTTAACGCAGTCTGAGATTAAGCTCCTGCATGCGCAGGTTAATCCGCATTTCCTGTTTAATGCCCTGAACACGCTTAAAGCGGTGATCCGCCGCGACAGCGATCAGGCCGCGCAGCTGGTGCAGTTTCTGTCGACCTTTTTCCGCAAGAACCTGAAACGTCCGTCAGAGATAGTGACCCTGTCCGATGAGATTGAGCACGTGAACGCCTATCTGCAGATTGAGCAGGCGCGTTTCCAGTCTCGCCTGCAGGTGTCGCTTTCCGTCCCGGATGACCTGGCGTATCAGCATCTTCCGGCCTTTACCCTGCAGCCTATCGTGGAAAATGCCATCAAACATGGAACTTCGCAGCTGCTCGGGATCGGAGAGATCACGATTGCTGCCAGCCGTTTTAACCATCATCTGGTGCTGGATATTGAAGATAATGCCGGGCTTTATCAGCCTTCCACGTCGGGCGGGCTAGGGATGAGCCTGGTGGATAAACGTCTGCGTGCCCACTTTGGCGACGACTGCGGTATTACCGTGGCCTGTGAGCCGGACCGATTTACCCGTATTACCGTTCGACTGCCGTTGGAGGAAAACGCATGTTAAGAGTGCTGATTGTGGATGATGAGCCGCTGGCACGGGAAAACCTGCGCGTTCTGCTGCAGGAGCAGCCAGATATTGAGGTTGTGGGAGAGTGTGCGAACGCCATTGAGGCCATTGGTGCCGTGCATAAGTTGCGCCCTGACGTGCTGTTCCTCGACATTCAAATGCCGCGTATCAGCGGGCTGGAGATGGTTGGTATGCTCGACCCGGCGCATCGTCCCTACATCGTGTTTCTGACGGCCTTCGACGAGTATGCCGTTAAGGCTTTTGAGGAGCACGCGTTTGATTATTTACTCAAGCCGATTGAAGAGAAGCGACTGGAAAAGACCCTGAACCGGTTACGCCAGGAGCGAACCGTCCAGGATGTCACGCTGCTGCCAGAGAACCAGCAGCCGCTGAAATTTATCCCGTGCACCGGGCATAGCAGAATCTATCTTTTGCAGATGGATGATGTGGCCTTCGTGAGTAGCCGACTGAGCGGCGTGTTTGTCACCAGTGCAGAGGGAAACGAAGGATTTACCGAACTGACTCTGCGCACGCTGGAGAGCCGCACGCCGCTGATCCGCTGTCATCGCCAGTATCTGGTGAACATGGCGCATCTGAAAGAGATCCGCCTGGAAGACAACGGCCAGGCCGAGCTGGTCCTGCGCGCCGGGCAGACTGTTCCCGTCAGCCGCCGCTATCTGAAAAGTTTGAAAGAGGCGATTGGCCTGTAAAGCTGGTACACTGCGCGCCATTGCATCATCGACATTCGAAGGCTCTATGCTCAGTAACGATATTCTCCGTAGCCTGCGCTACACCCTGAAAGCAAACAACAACGACATGGTGCGCATTCTTGCACTGTCCGACATGGAATCCACGTCTGCAGGCTTTGACACCTGGATGACCAAAGAGGATGAAGAGGGCTTCGTGCGCTGCCCCGACATCATTTTGTCGGGTTTCCTGAACGGTCTGATTTATGACAAGCGTGGCAAAGATGAGTCCGCCCCGGAGCTGGCGCTGGAGCGTCGCGTGAACAACAACACGGTACTGAAAAAGCTGCGCATCGCGTTCTCGCTGAAAACGGACGATATTGTGGCGATCATGACGGAGCAAAAATACCGCGTATCCGTGCCGGAAGTGACTGCCATGATGCGCGCGCCGGACCACAAAAACTACCGCGAGTGCGGCGATCAGTTTCTGCGTAATTTTCTGCGCGGGCTGACCCACCGGGTGCATCACCCTAAAGCGTAAAGACGGCATGGGTGCGGCCTGATGCCCTCACCCCGACCCTCTCCCACAGGGAGAGGGAGAACAAAAAAGCCGGAGATAATCTCCGGCTTTTTTGTTATTTCACCTGTTGACCCGGCTTCGCGCCTTCGTCAGGGCTTAACAGGAAAATGTCTTTCCCTCCGGGGCCTGCGGCCATCACCATCCCCTCAGAGATGCCGAAGCGCATTTTACGCGGTGCCAGGTTCGCCACCATCACGGTCTGACGGCCAATCAGCACCTGTGGATCCGGGTAGGCTGAACGGATGCCGGAGAAGACGTTGCGCTTCTCGCCGCCCAGATCCAGCGTCAGGCGCAGCAGCTTGTCAGAGCCTTCCACGAATTCCGCGTTTTCAATCAGCGCTACGCGCAGGTCAACTTTGGCGAAATCGTCAAAGGTGATGGTTTCCTGAATCGGATCGTCCGCCAGCGGGCCGGTCACCGGTGCTGTAGCGGCCTTCACCTCTTCTTTAGAGGCTTCGACCAGGGCTTCAACCTGCTTCATCTCAATGCGGTTATACAGCGCTTTGAAGGTGTTCACCTTGTGGCTGAGCAGCGGCTGCTGGATAGCATCCCAGGTCAGTTCGGTGTTCAGGAAGGCTTCAGCACGCGCGGCCAGCTGCGGCAGAACCGGTTTCAGCCAGGTCATCAGCACGCGGAACATGTTCAGACCCATGGTGCAGATCGCCTGCAGATCGGCGTCGCGGCCTTCCTGTTTGGCAACCACCCATGGCGCCTGCTCGTCTACATAGCGGTTGGCAACATCTGCCAGCGCCATGATTTCACGAATGGCTTTACCGAATTCACGGCTTTCCCACGCTTCGCCAACCGCAGCGGCGGCGTCAGTGAAGGTTTTATACAGCTCAGGATCGGCCAGCTCTGCGGAGAGCACGCCGTCAAAGCGTTTGGCGATAAAGCCTGCGTTACGGGACGCCAGGTTCACCACCTTGTTGACGATGTCCGCGTTCACGCGCTGGACGAAATCTTCCAGGTTCAGGTCAATGTCGTCGATGCGAGAGGAGAGCTTCGCCGTGTAGTAGTAGCGCAGGCTATCCGCGTCGAAGTGGTTCAGCCAGGTGCTGGCTTTAATGAACGTCCCGCGAGATTTAGACATCTTCGCGCCGTTAACCGTCACGTAGCCGTGCACGAACAGGTTGGTCGGCTTGCGGAAGTTGCTGCCTTCCAGCATTGCCGGCCAGAACAGACTGTGGAAGTAAACGATGTCTTTACCGATGAAGTGATACAGCTCGGCAGTGGAATCTTTCTTCCAGTATTCGTCGAAGCTGACGGTGTCGCCACGCTTGTCGCACAGGTTCTTGAAGGAGCCCATGTAGCCGATGGGTGCGTCCAGCCAGACGTAGAAGTATTTGCCCGGTGCGTTCGGGATTTCGAAGCCGAAGTACGGCGCATCGCGGGAGATATCCCACTGTTGCAGACCGGATTCGAACCACTCCTGCATCTTGTTCGCCACCTGCTCCTGCAGCGCGCCGCTGCGGGTCCACGCCTGCAGCATTTCGCTGAAGGATGGCAGGTCAAAGAAGAAGTGCTCGGAATCACGCATCACAGGCGTAGCGCCTGACACCACGGATTTCGGCTCGATAAGCTCAGTCGGGCTGTAAGTTGCGCCACACACTTCGCAGTTATCGCCGTACTGATCCGGTGATTTGCATTTCGGGCAGGTGCCTTTGACGAAACGGTCCGGCAGGAACATGCCTTTTTCCGGATCGTACAGCTGAGAGATGGTGCGGTTTTTGATAAAACCGTTCTCTTTCAGACGCGTGTAGATTAGCTCCGACAGCTCACGGTTCTCGTCGCTGTGGGTGGAGTGATAGTTGTCATAGCTGATGTCAAAGCCAGCAAAATCGGTCTGATGCTCCTGACTCATTTCGGCAATCATCTGCTCCGGGGAGATACCCAGCTGCTGCGCTTTCAGCATGATCGGCGTGCCGTGAGCATCGTCTGCACAGATGAAGTTTACCTCGTGGCCGCGCATTCGCTGGTAACGGACCCAGACATCAGCCTGGATATGCTCCAGCATGTGGCCGAGGTGGATTGAGCCGTTGGCGTACGGCAGGGCGCACGTTACCAGAATTTTTTTCGCGACTTGAGTCATAGTAGGCATTACTTCTTTTAACTGTGAAAAGGGTTTTCGATATTACCAAAAGGGGCATTATTAAGTAAGCACAAACCGCGGCCTTTCAGGTAAACTTGTTGTCTAAGGTCTTATTCACAAGAACAAAGGAGTCGGGATGAGTTCTCAATCCCAGGCCAAATCACCGGTAGCCTTACGAGCAATGGTCGCCGGGACGCTGGCTAACTTTCAGCATCCAACCCTGAAACATAATCTCACGACGCTGAAAGCGTTACACCACGTTGCGTGGCTGGACGATACGCTGCACATTGAGCTGCAGATGCCCTTCGTCTGGAGCACCGCCTTTGATGCGCTGAAAGAGCAGACCAGCTCTGAGCTGCTGCGCATTACCGGAGCGAAAGCGATCGACTGGAAGCTGAGCCACAGCATCGCCACGCTGAAGCGTGTGAAGAATCAGCCTGGCGTGAACGGTGTGAAAAACATCATCGCCGTGAGCTCAGGTAAAGGCGGGGTGGGCAAATCGTCTACCGCAGTAAACCTGGCGCTTGCGCTGGCGGCGGAAGGGGCGAAGGTGGGTATTCTCGATGCCGATATCTATGGTCCGTCCATTCCAAACATGCTGGGTGCGGAAAACCAGCGTCCAACCTCGCCGGACGGTACGCATATGGCGCCGATCGTGGCGCATGGGCTGGCGACCAACTCAATCGGTTACCTGGTGACTGACGATAACGCCATGGTCTGGCGCGGCCCGATGGCCAGCAAAGCGCTGATGCAGATGCTGCAGGAAACCATGTGGCCGGATCTCGATTATCTGGTGCTGGATATGCCGCCGGGTACCGGTGATATCCAGCTGACGCTGGCGCAGAACATTCCGGTAACGGGCGCTGTGGTGGTGACCACACCGCAGGACATCGCGCTGATCGACGCCAAAAAAGGCATCGTCATGTTCGAAAAAGTGGAGGTGCCGGTACTCGGTATCGTTGAGAACATGAGCATGCACATCTGCAGCAACTGTGGGCACCACGAGCCAATCTTTGGTACCGGTGGCGCAGAAAAGCTGGCCGAACAGTATCATACCCAACTGCTGGGTCAGATGCCGCTGCATATCACCCTGCGCGAAGATCTGGACAGCGGAAAACCGACGGTTGTTAGCCGTCCGGACAGCGAATTTGCGGATATGTATCGTCAGCTGGCGGGGCGCGTTGCGGCGCAGCTTTACTGGCAGGGCGAAGTGATCCCGGGTGAAATCGCCTTCCGCGCGGTGTAACTCCTCTGCACTTTAATGCCGGGTGGCGCTTCGCTTACCCGGCCTACAAATGGCACCATCACGTAGGTCGGGTAAGGCGAAGCAGCCACCCGACGTTAACTCAGCCGATAATGCATCAGATAGTACTCTCCGTCCGGAGAATCACCCGTTGCCTCAATGTGCCAGCCATGTCGCTGGTAAAACGCAATAGCCCGCCTGTTCTTCACCAGACACTTCAGTGCACCCGTGCTGGTAAACGTTTTCTGTACGTGCTCAAGTAACAGATGTCCGACACCCAGGCTCTGATACTGCGGATCAACAAACAGGTTGTGCAGAAAATTATCGTTGGTCCAGACGGAAGCAAACCCCAGGCGATGGCCGTCCTGCTCCGCAACCCAGATGGCTTCGTCCCGGGTAGCGGCGTCGAAATCTTCAAGATGCCAGCCAGAGTCATCAAGCCAGGGCCAGGCATCGCGTCGGGCGTGGAGATAGAGCGTGCGCAGGAAAGGCCGATCGCTCTCCTGCCACGGACGGATGACGATCGTATCAGCGATGATAGAAGATATCCCCATTATAGGCTTTGTAGATTTTGCCATCTGCATCGCCAATCAGGACGTAGTTTTCGCCCATGTAGGTCCAGTGGGTCCCTGCATCCGGTGCCGGCAGGTTACGCAACTGATACTGTTTGATGGTGTATTCGGGCGTTTGATACTGCGCCGGTGCGGTATCGCCGATTTTGAACTTAGTGAAATCAGCGATGAACTCTTGTTCCTCATAGGCTTTGATGCCTGATGGCGCAGCGGCGGTTTGCGGGGCAGAAAATGCGGATCCCGCCAGAGACAGTAATACACCCAGAAGCAGCAATTTACGCTTAGCCATTTTTTCTCCAGTGATATCGTTACAGATGTTTTGTCTGCGGGCGCGCGTATGAAGCAAGGCAGACAGTCCATTTTAAGGATCAACGCAAGCCGTGTATGAAAAAAATGTAACAAAAATGGACAGTTTTGTGTAGTCGAACCGTGTGGGTCTTATTTGCGTGGTCGATATTTACCATTACTAGTATTTGTTATTTTTATTAATCTATTCTGAAAATAACTTTTAGCATCAAAATTGCGCGGTTAAGCGAATGCTTTACTGAGGAATACCCTTTAGTATCGCCTTCGGATGAAGTGATATTACTTTTGATTTTATTAGGCGATTGTGCATCGGCTCAGTTTTTTCAAAGTGAATGTATTCGTTTTTTAGGATTTCATGGTAATGCCATTAAAATAATAACTAATTATATTTCATGGTGTTAGTTGCATTCTTTTTGCAGATGTAACGCCTGGCGCAACGATAAACCAACATTTTATATAAATGAAAAACACAACTGCATTCCCACTACTCTTTCTTTTTCTTAGCCAGTTAACAGGGTGTGTATTTTCACCGGGT
Source organism: Enterobacter cloacae complex sp. HYC080_NIDB (assembly GCF_056673325.1). Lineage (NCBI taxonomy): Bacteria > Pseudomonadati > Pseudomonadota > Gammaproteobacteria > Enterobacterales > Enterobacteriaceae > Enterobacter > Enterobacter cloacae complex sp. HYC080_NIDB. Next base: position 1,542,324 of record NZ_CP114212.1, read on the forward strand.
CAGCACTTAAGTCTGTCTGGAAAAAAAGTTACGCCGAGTGAAGGAATTAATCATCAACTGGATAAACGTGTAGAAATTTTTCCAGTGACCCCTGGGTTGATTGAAAAACTGCGTCCGCCCGTGTCGAAATCTCAGGCGAATCCTAATCTGGATGAGCAGCTCAAAAACTGGGAATACCGTATTGGCACAGGCGACATCCTGACGGTCACCGTCTGGGATCACCCTGAATTAACGACGCCTGCCGGGCAGTATCGTAGCGCGAGCGATGCGGGCAACTGGGTCAACGCCGACGGTACGCTTTTTTACCCCTATGTCGGTAAGCTGCACGTAGCGGGCAAAACAGTTTCACAGATACGTGAAGAGATTACCGCGCGACTGGATAAGGTCATTGAGAGCCCTCAGGTGGATGTCAGCATTGCCTCCTTCCGTTCGCAAAAAGCCTATATCACTGGTGAGGTAGAGAAATCGGGCCAGCAGCCCATTACCAATATTCCACTGACGGTAATGGATGCAGTCAACGCTGCTGGTGGGCTATCTGCGGATGCCGACTGGCGGAATGTGGTACTCACGCATAATGGTCAGGACTCACGTCTTTCCCTCTATGCCCTGATGCAGCACGGCGATTTAACGCAAAACAAGCTGCTTTATCCTGGCGATATCTTGTTTGTTCCCCGAAACGACGCGCTGAAAGTGTTCGTGATGGGGGAGGTGGTTAAACAGAGCACCCTTAAAATGGATCGTAGCGGCATGACGCTGGCCGAAGCGCTGGGAAATGCTGGCGGCTTAAACCAGAACATGGCCGATGCCACCGGCATTTTTGTTATTCGACAGGTAGCGAAAAAAGGCGACGCGGACAAAATTGCCAACATCTATCAACTGAATGCAGAAGATGCGTCAGCCACGGTACTAAGCACGGAGTTTCAGCTGGAGCCGTATGACATTGTCTATGTGACCACCGCACCGCTTTCACGCTGGAATCGCGTCATTACCCAACTGGTGCCGACTATCACAGGTGTTCACGATCTGACCGAAACCGTCCGCTATATCAGATCGTGGCCGCAATAATGTTCAATTCAATCTTAGTGGTTTGCACAGGCAATATTTGCCGTTCGCCAATGGGTGAACGGCTGTTGCGCCAGCAGTTACCCGGCAGGCAGGTGACCTCGGCAGGTATTTTCGGTCTCGAAGGATGCCCGGCGGATGCCGCTGCGCAGGCCGTGGCCTGGCGTCATGGTATTTCGCTGGAGGGGCATGTTGCCCGCAAGGTGACGCGTAGCCTGTTACAAAAATCCGATTTGATTCTGGTGATGGAGCCGAAACACCTTCGTTTTATCGCCACTATGGCCCCGGAGAACCGGGGAAAATCGCTGCTATTTGGACAATGGCTGGAAACCAAGGACATTCCCGACCCGTATCATAAAAGTCGTGAAGCCTTCGAATATGTTTTCAACCAATTGGGAAAAGCCAGTCAGGAATGGGCTCGTCGTTTGAGTCAACAAGGAATGAAGCAGTAATGTCGTCTTCTAAATCAGACAAATTTGGTGCTGCGACACCGCAGAATAATGAAATCGATCTCATTCAGTTGCTTGCTGAGATGTTTGATCACCGGATCATGATTGCGTGTATCACACTCCTGTTCACGGTATGTGCGGGGATTTATGCATTTAGCGCCACGCCAGTTTATCAGGCTGATGCCCTGGTGCAGGTCGAGGCGAAGCAGGATAACTCGCTACTTAAAAGCTTAAGCCAGTTCGGGTCCGATCTCTCCCCTGATGTCGCCCCAGAACTTCTACTCCTTAAATCAAGGATGATTCTGGGAGAGACCGTTGATCAACTCGGGCTAACATACCACGTTAAGCGGCGCGTACTCCCTGTTATCGGTCCTGTGTGGGAACAGATTCGGGGACGAAAATCTGATGAAATAACGATTGGCGCACTGACTATTCCGCTTCTGGAAGGTGAGCCACAAACGCTTTTACTCACCGTACAGGACCAGGGGCGATTTCATCTTGAGGGAAAGACGCTGGCTGTAGACGGCGTTGTGGGAAAAGCGCTGGTTAAAGATGGGGTATCTCTGCTGGTGACATCCCTCGATTCGGTTCCGGGTACCCAATTTATCCTCAAAACCGTCACGAAACTTGAAGCGATCAACGCCATTCAAAAGAGGCTTACGGTTGCTGAATCGGCGAAACAGAGCGGTATGATCGCGTTAACCATAGCGGGTGAAGACCCCGGTAAGATCGCCAGAGTGCTTAATACGATTGCTGAAAATTATCTCAGCCAGAATATTGCGCGTCAGGAAGCTCAAGATACCCGGAGCCTGACGTTTTTACAGACTCAATTACCGAAGATCAGTCGGGAGCTGGATGAAGCCGAAGCACGACTGAATGCCTACAGAGAGAAGCGTGATTCTGTCGACTTGTCTCTGGAGGCAAAGTCGGTTCTTGATCAGGTTGTTAATGTGGAAAACCAGCTTAACGAGCTGACATTCCGTGAAGCAGAGGTTTCTCAGCTTTTCAAGAAGGATCACCCCACTTACCGCGCGTTACGGGAAAAGAAACAAACGCTCGAGCAGGAACGTACGCGCCTCAACAAACGCGTTTCAGCCATGCCCTCCACGCAGCAGGAAATATTACGCCTGAGTCGTGACGTGGAATCCGGGCGTACCATCTACCTGCAGCTTCTGACGCGGCAGCAGGAGCTGAATATCTCCCGCTCCAGCGCGATTGGAAACGTGCGGATCATTGACCCGGCCGTGACGCAGCCCATTCCGATTAAACCGCGTAAAGCGCTTATTATTGTGCTGGGCATGCTGATGGGGTTAATGCTCTCGACCGGAACGGTTTTCGTGCGTTCGGCCTTTAAGCGGGGCATTACGTCATCTGAGCAACTTGAAATGCAGGGAATACCGCTTCTGGCGACGCTCCCGCGTTCAGTCTGGCTCTGGAAAAAGACGCATCTGCGCAGGCGGAACCTGTTTGCTTCCCACTGGAAACACAGAACATCAAACGTACCTTTCCTGCCAGTTGACCGGCCGACCGATATGTTTATCGAAGCGGTGCGCGGGCTCCGTACCAGTCTGCATTTTACAATGATGGATGCAACAAACCGAATCGTAGTGGTGTCAGGCCCTACGCAGGACTGCGGAAAGACCCTGGTCAGTACCTCACTGGCGTCGATTGCGGCTCAGGCGGGACAGCGAGTCTTGTTTATTGATGCGGATATGCGCAAGGGGTATGTCCACAATATTTTCAAACTGAACAATCATCTTGGATTGTCCAGCGTGCTCGGAGGAAACGTAGAATGGCAGGACGCGGTTCAACGCTTTGAGAAAGGCGGTTTTGATGTCCTGACCTGCGGACCCCGGCCTTCACATCCCGTTGATTTGCTCATGAGTGAACGCTTCCAGGCGGTAATGTCACGGATCGACACTCTTTATGACATCGTCATTATCGACACCCCACCCGTACTTGCCGTGACGGATGCATTGCTGATCACCAGAGCCGCGGCCACCACGCTACTGGTTGCCCGTTTTGGAAAAACCAGCGGTAAAGAGGTCGAGCACTCACTGAAGCGTCTGCGGCAAACGGGCGTGCAGGTGAATGGCGCTATCCTCAACGATATCGTGAAATCCGCTGCGCTCTATTACAACTCGGGCTATAGCCACTACGACTACGGTTACACTCAGGAATAAGCGTGGCGCGACACTTCTTTACAGCACCGCGCCGAACAGCCCGTTAAGATGACCTCCGTTACAACGAGAGGTCATAATGGATAACCGTAAATTGAGTCGACTGCGCCGTTGGGCGCGGGAAGGGATCATTTTCTTCCTTCTCGCGCTGGCCGTGATGTGGGGCGTGGATCAATACCGCAAGCCCACACTCCCCGCCAGTTTTAGCGCCACACCAATGCAAAGCATTGACGGAAAGCGCCACGATATCGAAGCGCTCAGCCAGGAGCGGCCACTGCTGATCTACGTCTGGGCCACCTGGTGTAGCATCTGCCGTTATACGACACCGGCGGTGGATAAGCTGGCAGAAGAGGGCGGTAACGTCATCAGTATTGCCATGCGTTCTGGTGATGATGCGAAGCTGGCTCGCTGGGTCGAGAAGAAAAGCCTGAGTATGCCGGTGATTAACGATCCAAACGGTGCGGTGTCACAACAGTGGCAGGTGAGCGTAACGCCGACGCTGGTGATTGTATCGAAGGGGAATGTGGTCAGTACTACAACGGGCTGGACGAGCTACTGGGGATTAAAAGTCAGGATGTGGTGGGCAGGTCTGTAAAAATAACCCCTCTCCCGGCGGGAGAGGGGTTTTGGATTACTTAGCCAGAACTTCCTGCGCGGTGCGCTCAACCAAAGACAGCAGGGTTTTGATATCCTCCAGCGTCACGGTTGGGTTCAGCAGCGTCAGCTTCAGGCAGGTAACGCCGTTATGCTCGGTCACACCGACGTTCGCGCGACCAGACTCCAGCAGCGCATCACCAATTTTCTGGTTCAGCAGGGCGATACCCGCATCGTCCATCTGCACCTGGCCACGGAAGCGGAACAGCACGCTTGCCAGCTGTGGCTGCATAACCAGTTCCAGAGCAGGCTGCTCTTTCACGTAGGCGGCAACCTGCTGCGCCAGCGTCACGCCGTGATCGATGATCGCGGCGTATTGCTCCTGACCCAGTGCTTCCAGGCTCATCCACAGCTTCAGCGCGTCGAAACGACGGGTCGTCTGCAGAGATTTGGACACCAGGTTTGGCACGCCCGCCTCTTCGTCGAACTCAGAGTTCAGGTAGGCAGCCTGATAGCGCATCAGTTCATAGTGACGTGCTTCTTTCAGCAGGAACGCGCCGCAGCTGATGGTCTGGAAGAACTGCTTGTGGAAGTCCAGCGTGACGGAATCCACCAGCTCAATACCGTCCAGGTAATGACGATACTGCTCAGACATCAGCAGCGCGCCGCCCCAGGCCGCATCAACGTGTACCCAGATGTTCTGCTTCGCCGCCAGTTCAGCAATCGCACGCAGCGGGTCGATAGCACCGGCATCGGTGGTACCGGCTGTCGCGACGATCGCCAGAATCTGCTCGCCGTTCGCGTTGCACTGCGCAATTTTCGCCGCCAGATCGGACAGATCCATACGGGAGAATTCATCCGTTTTCACCTGCACCACGGACTGGTAGCCCAGACTCATCAGCGCCATGTTTTTCTGCACGGAGAAGTGCGCGTTTTCGGAGCACAGTACGCGGATCTTACGCAGATCGCCCACCAGACCGTCCTGCTGAACGGAGTGACCCTGACGCGCGAAGAACGCATCACGGGCCAGCATCAGACCCATCAGGTTGCTCTGAGTGCCGCCGCTGGTGAAAACACCTGCGTCGCCAGCCTGATAACCCACGCGGGTACGCAGCCATTCGATCAGTTTGATCTCAATGATGGTTGCGGACGGGCTTTGATCCCAGGAGTCCATACTCTGGTTAGTGGCGTTAATCAGCACTTCTGCCGCCTGGCTTACGACCAGACTTGGGCAGTGCAGGTGCGCCACGCACTGTGGGTGATGAACGGACAAGCTGTCTTTCAGGAAGAACTCCACGGCGCGTTCAATCGCCGCTTCGTTGCCCAGCCCTTTTGGGTTGAAATCCAGCTTAATACGGTCGCGCAGTTCCGCGACCGTTTTGCCCTGGTACATCTCAGGCTGTTTCAGCCACTGCATCACAGCCTGAGTGCTTTGTTCAATCGCCTGCTGATAAGCGTCAATGCTCTGCGCAGAGGAGAACAAAATTGGGTTTGAATCTGACATCGTAATCAACTACTCCGGTTACGCCGGGCGAACGCCCGCAGCAAGCAGTGCCTGCTCGAATTTATCCAGGAAGATTTTCAGCTCTTCATCGCTGATCAGCAGAGAAGGCAGCAGACGCAGAACGATACCGTTGCGACCACCACGTTCCAGAATCAGACCGGCTTCGAAGCATTTCTTCTGAATCAGTGCAGACAGCTCGCCGTCGCCCGGGAAGCAACCCATGTGGTCAGCCGCTTCGTGTGGCTTAACGATCTCAATACCGATCATCATGCCCAGACCGCGAACGTGGCCGATGACCGGATAACGTTTCGCCATCTCTTTCAGCTGGCCTTTCAGCCATTCGCCCTGTGCAGCCACTTTGCCTGCGATGTTCTGGTCTTTCAGGATTTTCAGCGTCGTCAGACCGGTTGCCATCGCCAGCTGGTTGCCGCGGAAGGTGCCGGTGTGGTGACCCGGTGCCCATGCGTCGAACTGCTTTTTGATACCGAGCACGGCCAGCGGCAGACCGCCGCCAACGGCTTTAGACATCACGATAATGTCTGGCTCAATGCCCGCGTGTTCGAAGGCGAAGAATTTACCGGTACGGGCAAAGCCTGCCTGAACTTCGTCGAGGATCAGCAGAATGCCATGTTCCTGCGTCACTTTACGGATGCGCTGCAGCCACTCAGCCGGAGCCGGGTTCACGCCGCCTTCACCCTGAACGGCTTCGAGGATCACCGCAGCAGGTTTACGCACGCCGCTTTCAACGTCGTTAATCAGGTTGTCGAAGTAGTAGGTCAGCGCTTTAACACCCGCTTCACCACCGATACCCAGTGGGCAGCGGTATTCGTGCGGATAAGGCATGAACTGCACTTCTGGCATCATACCGTCAACCGCTTCTTTCGGAGACAGGTTACCCGTCACGGACAGTGCGCCGTGGGTCATCCCGTGGTAACCACCTGAGAAGCTGATGATACCGCTACGGCCGGTCACTTTTTTCGCCAGCTTCAGCGCCGCTTCAACGGCGTCAGCACCGGATGGACCGGTGAACTGCAGGCAGTACTCTTTGCCCTGACCCGGCAGCAGAGAGAGCAGGTATTCAGAAAACGCGTCTTTCAGAGGCGTCGTCAGATCCAGTGTATGTAACGGCAAGCCGCTGGTAATGACATTTTGGATGCTTTTCAGCACATCAGGATGGTTATGTCCAAGCGCAAGGGTCCCTGCACCTGCTAAACAGTCAAGGTATTCTTTATTATCTGCATCGGTGATCCACACGCCTTCTGCTTTAGTGATCGCTAAAGGCAGTTTGCGCGGATAACTCCTGACGTTAGATTCAAACTCGGCCTGACGGGCCAGATAGGTTTCGTTGCTTTTGTGGGCATCTACAGTGTCAATACGGACTTTATCCGTCATCATATCACTCCTACAACCGCCGCTTCGTTATGAGCCACGATTGAATAAAAAGTTAAAAAACAGATGGGGCCTGAAAAAAACGCCGCCAATATAGAGCCTTTTGCCACGGGGCTCAATGGTTAATTTGTTTACTGTTTTGTGACATGGGTTACAGGGGCGGGTTTATCCCCGTTTAAGGAGAGGAAATTACACTTTATGGTAAATAAAAACAGCCTGTTACGTACTTTACGCCCTGATTGTAAAATCATAAAAAAGAGTGTGGCAAATTGTGCGATTCGCTTGATGAAAAGGAGGTAAGCCGCCTCCTTTGCACGCTTATTTCTGCGACCTGTGCAAAAAGCTGCGGTCAGGATGCATGCGCAACGGAATCACGCTTTAAATATGGACTTTCAACACGTGTGGTTTCCAGGTGTTGCTCACCGTTAATAATATGCAGGGCGCTCAGGCGACCAATTTCATAATGCGGCAACTGAACTGTACAGAGCGGAGGGAGGAAGAGTTCCCCAATGCCGACCATATTGTCGTAGCCGATAACCGCGACATCCTCGGGAATGCGAAGCCCTTGCGCCAGTAGCGTCTGATAGACCATCAACGCGATGCGGTCGTTGCCGCAGATCACGGCGTCGAACCGTGGGACACCATTCTGGATGCGCGCCAGCAACACTGAGGGAATGTCACGATAGTGCTCATCGCCGGGCGCCATATAGTTGTGCTCCAGGCTATCCGGGTCGATTCCCGCTTCAAGGCATGCGCGTTCCAGCCCCTGACGGCGTCGGGTTGTGGCCAGGTGGCCCGCAGGCAAATGCAGGCAGAGTGGTTGTTGATAGCCCTCCGCAAGCAACGCGCGCACGGCGGTGTACTGCCCCAGTTCGTCATCTGGAATATAGCTGGCTACCCGTTCACCGTCACTTTCGCAGTTGGCCAACACACAGGGTAGGGTAAGCAACTTAGCCGGGAGAGGAACCTGACGTAGCCCCATGGTGGTGTAAATAATCCCGTCAGGCCGATGAGACAGGAGAAGGTCGACAATGGCGTCCGGGTTATCATCGCTAAACATATTCATCACGAAGCTGTTCCAGCCGTGCATCCTGGCGGTCTCTTCAATGGACAGCGTAATCTCCACCGAGAAAGGTGTCGTCACCGTATCAAGGGCCAGCACGCCGATGGTTTTAGGTGAGGCATGTGCACCACGTATCTTCTTGGCGGACAGATCGGGCACATAGTTGGTCTGCTCGATGGCCCGATGTACGCGCGCCAGCGTTTCCGGTTTTAGGCGCTCCGGGCTGTTAAGCGCACGTGATACAGTCATCAGAGACACGTTCGCCAGCTTTGCGACGTCCTTCAGGGAAGCCATTTTCTTACTCCGTCAATGATCTGTAAGAGAGAATATACAACTAAGTAAATGATGTAAAAGGAAATCCTGTTCTGGGGTAGTGTCGTGCAGCGATCACAGATGAATATTTGATCGCGATCGCACTCCTTCAATGTTAACGTTAACTTTCGTGATTAACATCATAAACCTTAGTCAAACAGCATGAGAATAAAATTATGTTAACGTTACCATTGCGTCATTACTCCAACATGAGAATGTCATGATGAAAACGCATCACTCTCACAGCTACCCTTTATTGAGCGCATTACTGTTTTTCTTTTTTGTGACCTGGTCGTCTTCCGGCTCGTTGCTTTCTATCTGGCTCCACCAGGAAGTGGGCTTAAAGGCAGGGGATACCGGCATTATCTATGCCGTGCTTTCAGTCTCTGCGCTGTTTGCTCAAATCTGCTATGGATTCATTCAGGACAAGCTCGGTCTGCGAAAAAACCTGCTCTGGTTTTTGACCAGTCTGCTCATTCTTTCGGGTCCGGCGTTTTTGCTGTTTGGTTATCTGCTGCAGATTAACGTTTTACTCGGCAGTATTTTCGGCGGGGTTTTTATCGGTTTGACGTTTAACGGCGGGATAGGGGTACTGGAATCCTATACCGAGCGCGTGGCACGCCAAAGCCAGTTTGAATTCGGCAAAGCGAGGATGTGGGGATCGCTTGGCTGGGCAGTGGCGACCTTTTTTGCGGGACTCTTGTTTAACATCGATCCGAAGCTGAATTTCGCTGTCGCGAGCTGCGCAGGACTGGTGTTTTTTATTTTGCTGGCGCGTCTCAGGGTCTCTTCCGCACCGCACGCCATGCAGGAAGCGGTCTCCGGCGGCAAGGTCACGCTGGAAGACGCGCTGCGCCTGCTGACGCTGCCACGCTTCTGGGCGCTGGTGTTTTTCGTAATCGGGACCTGTATTTACGGCGTTTACGACCAGCAGTTTCCGGTCTATTTCTCCTCCCAGTTCCCGACGTTGCAGGAAGGGAACGCCATGTACGGCTACCTCAACTCCTTCCAGGTTTTCCTTGAAGCGGCGGGGATGTTCTGCGCCCCCTGGCTGGTGAATCGCCTCGGCGCGAAGAATGGCCTGATTTTCGCGGGAATGGTGATGGCGATGCGTATGGTGGCATCGGGTCTGGTTGAGGGGCCGGTATTGATCTCCATAACCAAACTATTGCACGCAGTAGAACTGCCTGTTTTGCTGGTCTCAATCTTTAAATACAACAGTTTACATTTTGATAAGCGGCTCTCTTCCACCCTTTATCTGGTGGGCTTCGCCTGTACAAGCTCGGTAATTGCCTCAGTCCTGTCGCCGCTGGCAGGTTACAGCTATGAGAAATACGGTTTTGCCCAGTCTTATCTGATTATGGGGCTGTTAGTGTTCAGCACCACGTTTATCTCCATCTTCCTTTTGCGCTCGGGTAAGTCCTCTTCTGACCCGCTCATGCCGCAACCTTCCACTATCTGATCGAAAGAGTAGAGCAATGACGTATTCCATTACGAAAGCAGAGCAGGAACTTCAGTCCAGACGCGAGGGGCTTAATCTGCGCTGGTATCCGCGTTACCACCTCGCTGCACGCGCTGGCTGGATGAACGACCCTAATGGCCTGGTCTGGTTTGATGGCTGGTACCACGCCTTTTATCAACATCATCCGTATTCGACCCAGTGGGGCCCGATGCACTGGGGCCATGCGCGCAGCAATGATTTAGTTCACTGGGAACATCTCCCGGTTGCACTGGCGCCAGAAGGAGCAGAAGACAAGGATGGCTGTTTTTCCGGATCGGCAGTGGTGGATGGCGATACGCTTGCGCTGATTTACACCGGACATAAATTCCACGGCGATCCTGATGATGAGGCAAATCTCTACCAGGTGCAGTGTCTGGCGACCAGCCGTGATGGTATTCATTTTAGCCGGGAAGGCATGGTTGTTGACACGCCGCCTGGCCTGCATCACTTCCGTGACCCGAAAGTGTGGCGTGAGGGGGAGAGCTGGTACATGGTCGTCGGTGCGCGGGACGGCGAAACGGGTCAGGTGCGCGTATATCGCTCTGAAGATCTGCACGCGTGGCAGGATATGGGCGTGCTTGCGGTGGCAGAAAAAGAGATGGGGTATATGTGGGAATGCCCTGACTTTTTCACTCTCAATGGCAAGCGCGTACTGATGTTTTCACCTCAGGGAGTGGTGGCTGAAGGATACAAAAATCGTAATCTATTTCAGAGTGGCTATCTGTTGGGCGAGTGGCAGCCTGGTCAGCCTTTTGTGCGAGAAGGTGAGTTTGTGGAGATGGATCGCGGACATGATTTCTATGCGCCACAAAGTTTCCTGACCCCTGATGGCCGCCGTATCGTTATCGGCTGGCTGGACATGTGGGAATCCCCACTGCCGGAGCAGGAAGATGGATGGGCTGGCATGCTCTCTTTACCGCGTGAACTGACGCTGAGTGCGGATAACCGCCTGCAAATGCGACCGGCCAGAGAGGTCGAAGGCCTCCGGGGAGAGTGGTTCCCCTGGCCAGTAAGTACTCTTAAAAACCAGCAGATTACTCTGGTGGAACACTGCGACGCGATGGAGGTCATGCTGAAGTGGGATTGCGCCAACAGCGGTGCAGAGCAATACGGCATTCGTTTTGGAGATGGCTTACGCGTCTATGTTGATGCGCAGATGCAGCGCCTGGTGCTGGAGCGTTATTATCCGCAGTATGGCCTGTGCGGTACCCGAAGCGTCGCGCTGAACCTGAACGACACGCTAAGCCTGCGCCTGTTCGTTGACAGCTCGTCAGTGGAAGTGTTTGTCAATGAAGGGGAGGCGTGCCTGAGCAGCCGCATTTACCCTGATGCAGAGTGTCGCGAACTGGCGTTGTTCGCGTGGACCGGGGCCGCTTCGCTTATCGATGCCGGAGCATGGCAATTAGGGTAAACGAATGACGTCAGGAATAACGTCCTGAATTTCCTGACGTCATAATCCGTATGGTCTGCAAATAAAAAGGCGACAGGCGACGCCTTTGTTTTACGTTGCTTCTTTACTCACCGCCGATCTGCTCTGACAGAGTAATAAACGAAGATGAACAGGTGATTCCTTTCCCGGTCTCTGCTGTGATGAGTACCGCGATAAATCGAAACCCCTTGCGCCTGGCACGCCGCCGCGGTTACACTAAACAACAGCAATAAGCGTTAATTAACTCATTGTTTTAAAAGTATTTTGACTCGGGGTGCCCTTCTTTGTGAAGGCTGAGAAATACCCGTATTACCTGATCTGGATAATGCCAGCGTAGGGAAGTCAGATGCCTCACCGGTCATCGCTTCTTCACGCAAGGCAGGAGCGAACCCATGCAGCCTGACCTGCTCGATTTACACGTTTTACATCATTTCCGTACCCGTTCTCCGCTTACCCATTGCATGACCAACGATGTCGTACAGACCTTCACGGCTAACGTGTTGCTGGCGCTTGGCGCATCCCCTGCGATGGTGATTGAGGCCGAAGAAGCTGAACAGTTTGCCGGGATTGCCGATGCCCTGCTGATAAACGTCGGCACGTTGACCTCGCCACGCGCCCAGTCGATGCGTCGGGCGATTGAAAGCGCGGTGGCGGCAGGAAAGCCCTGGACGCTGGACCCGGTGGCCGTGGGCGCGCTGATGTTCCGCACCCGCTTTTGCCACCAAATTCTTGCCCTTAAACCGGCCGCCATTCGCGGCAATGCCTCCGAAATCCTTGCCCTTGCCGGAATGAGCGCCGGTGGGCGCGGCGTTGATACCACCGATACCGCGGTCAGCGCGGTGCCAGCTGCACAGGCGCTGGCCCGTCAGACTAATACCATTGTGGCGGTGACGGGGGAAATAGATTACATCACTGACGGACAGCGCACCCGAACGGTTGCGGGCGGCGACCCGCTGATGACCCGCGTAGTGGGTACGGGCTGTGCGCTCTCCGCCGTCGTCGCGGCCTGCTGTTCGCTGCCGGGCGACAGGCTGGATAACGTTGCCGCCGCCTGCGGATGGATGAAGCGTGCCGGAACGATTGCCGTTACGCACGCTCGCGGGCCAGGCAGTTTTGCCAGCGCGTTCCTTGATGCGCTTTATACGCTGGAGGAGCAGGCATGAAACGGATTAACGCCCTGACCATTGCCGGTACCGACCCCAGCGGCGGCGCGGGTATCCAGGCTGACCTGAAAACCTTCTCGGCCCTCGGCGCGTACGGCTGTTCAGTGATTACCGCGCTGGTGGCGCAAAATACGCGCGGCGTGCAGTCGGTTTACCGAATCGAACCGGATTTTGTTGCCGCGCAGCTTGATTCGGTGTTCAGCGACGTGCGCATTGATACCACCAAAATCGGCATGCTGGCCGAAACGGACATTGTTGAAGCGGTGGCAGAACGACTGAAGCGTTATCAGGTGCAAAACGTGGTGCTGGACACCGTGATGCTGGCAAAAAGTGGCGATCCTCTGCTTTCCGCTTCCGCGGTTGAGACGTTGCGCCAGAAATTGCTGCCGCAGGTGGCGCTCATTACCCCTAATCTGCCGGAGGCCGCCGCGCTGTTAGGCACATCGCATGCGCAAACTGAACGTGAAATGAAAGCGCAGGGAAACGCGCTGCTGGCGATGGGGTGTGGCGCGGTGCTGATGAAAGGTGGGCACCTCGATGATGCTGAAAGCCCTGACTGGCTCTTTACCCGCGACGGAGAAGTGCGTTTTACCGCCCCGCGCGTACAGACAAAAAATACCCACGGCACGGGCTGTACGCTCTCTGCCGCGCTGGCGGCGCTGCGTCCACGGCATGACAACTGGGCCGATACGGTACGCGAAGCGAAGACCTGGCTCTCGGCGGCGCTGGCAAAAGCCGATACTCTGGAAGTCGGTCACGGTATTGGGCCGGTTCATCATTTTCATGCATGGTGGTAAGCCAGTATACTGGCAGGAAACACCACGTCTGAGAAAACAGAGATGGAACAAGCGCATACCCGATTAATCGCTCAACTGAATGAACGGATCGCCGCGGCTGATAACACACCGCTGTACCTGAAATTTGCCGAAACGGTAAAAAACGCGGTGCGCAGCGGGGTGCTGGAGCACGGGAATATTCTGCCCGGCGAACGCGATCTCAGCCAGTTAACCGGCGTGTCGCGCATCACCGTGCGCAAAGCGATGCAGGCGCTGGAAGCTGAGGGCGTTGTAACGCGTGCCCGGGGTTACGGAACGCAAATCCACAACATCTTCGAATATTCGCTGAAAGAGGCGCGCGGTTTTTCTCAGCAGGTGGTGCTGCGCGGTAAAACGCCCAACACGCTGTGGGTCAATAAACGGGTGGTAAAATGCCCGGAAGAGGTGGCCAGCCAGCTGTCGCTCGAGCCTGAAAGCGAGGTGTTCATGCTGAAACGCATTCGCTATGTTGACGACGACGCGGTGTCGATTGAAGAGTCCTGGGTGCCGGTCGGGTTAATTCCCGATCCGGATGCGATTGGTATTTCGCTGTACGATTACTTCCGCAGTCAGAATATTTTCCCGCAGCGTACCCGTTCACGGGTGAGCGCCCGTATGCCGGACAGCGAGTTTCAGGCGCACATCAAGATGGACGAAAAAATACCGGTGCTGGTGATCAAGCAGGTTGCGCTTGACCAGCAACACCGGCCGATTGAGTACAGCATCAGCTACTGTCGTAGCGATCTATACGTCTTTGTGTGCGAGGAGTAGTTCCTCGCGAGTGGGAGCGCAATCACCGCCGCGGTGGCTGACCACCCAGGACGCCACGGCATTCCCCAACAGAATGGCATCTGCCAGTGACCACCCTGCCGCCAGCCCGGCGAGCGTGCCGCCCGCATGGCTGTCGCCTGCGCCAATGGTATCCACGACCGTGGCCGGAAACGCCGGAACAACGCCTGAAGCGTCACCGTCATACCAGGCCGCCCCGTCTTTATCATGACGGACAATCAGCGCGGCGCCGAAACGCCGCTGCCATTCCGCGCCGAGGTTTTCAGGCTTCACCCCCAGTCTTTCCGCCGCAATTTCTGCTTCCTGACGATTAAGCGACACGATCGGCCTGCAGGCCATAATCCGCGCCATAAGGGGGGCGGGAATATCCCCGATGCGCGGGCCGAAATCGATCAATGCCGTCACCTCCTGTAACCCTTCCAGCCAGCTCGTCAGCAGCTCACCGCACGGTGAGGCCAGCTGATATCCGGACAAATAAACCAGGCTGTGTGATGGTACAGACAGCGTATCAAGCCAGCCCGGCTGCCACTGGTTCTCCACCCCGCTAAACGACAAAAAGGTGCGCTCGCCGTCAGGCTCAACCAGCGCCAGGCACCAGCCGTTGTCGCCGGTTTCGGCCTCCACGGCGCTGTGCAGATCCTGTTTTGCCATCGCGTTGCGGATAATATCCGCCCACACGCCGTGGCCGACGGGAAGGGCGTTTTGTGCCACAATGCCGAGTCGTTTCAGGGCGATGGCAATGTTCAGCGCGCAGCCGCCGATATTAACACCCTGCTGTTTAAGCTCGATATCGCACCCGCGCCAGGGCAGGGCGTAGGCGTCGGCGATGACGTCAATCACCGCCGCGCCCAGCACCGTCACCGGGCGTGTGGCATACAAGGTTTCGAGACGTCGGGCAAACGAGTTCATACGCCCTCCCTTTGCTCCCGGTAGTGCAGCAGTTTTTCGCAATAGTGGCCGAAATCGAGCTGGTTGACGGCGTCGAGCTCGGCCTTGAGCGCCGGATCAATCGCCTGCACACCATGCAACGCCCCGCAGATGGCTGTTGCCATCGCGCCAATGGTGTCGGTGTCGCCGCCCAGGTTGGCGCACAGGACCGCGCAGCGGTTCGGGTCGGTTCCCGCCAGTTCGACCATCGCAATGGCCGCCGGAACGGACTCAATGGTGCTGGTTCCCGCGCCCGTGAGCTGATAAATCTGCTCGCTGGCGGAGTCGATGCCGTTAGCTTCCCGCACTGTCTTAAGCGCCAGCTCAATACGCGCTGCCAGCGATGCACTGAAGGTGGTCGTTTTCGCCTCCTGCGCATAGCGGGCGATACCCGGCAGGGCATCGACGATGTTCTGCCAGCGTTCCCCGTCGATGGCGCGGGAAACCGCCCAGGCAATCACCACCGCACCGGCGATGGCAAGATCCGATTTATGGGTCGGGCTGGAGGCCAGTGCCACCTGCTCCACAAAATGTTCCAGACGCGTGGCCGGGAGCAGGCAGCCCAGAGGGGAGGCTCGCATCGCCGCCCCGTTGGTCACGCCGTTGTTTTCCAGTTCACTGACCGGTTTACCGTCACGGATCGCGTTTAGCGCGATTTTCGATGTCGGGCCGAGTACGTTCTTATTAAACGCGTCGAAATCGAGCGCCCAGTTCAGGATATGTTTGCCGATAACATCCGCATCAATCTGTCCGTCGCATTCGATAATCGCATTCGCCAGGCACAGCGCCATCGAGGTATCATCGGTGAACTCGGCCTGCCTGAAATAACAGGCTGCATTATTCTCTGCCGGGCCGGGTAAAAAGCGGTCGATCCAGCCGAAGTGCGCCTTAACGCGCTTTCTCGGCCACAGCTCTGACGGCATGCCCATCGCATCGCCTAATGCCTGCCCGTAAAGGGCACCGAGAATACGGTTTTGCTTCATTTAACTTCCCCTTGTGTCAGCGCGGCATCGCCATCAACCACCTCAATTGCAGTGATCTCTTTGTCCGATTCGCGGAAAAACAGCATAAACAGCACGGCGATCACGGCAATCATGATCCCACCAAATGTCCACATTCCGGCCCAGTTGAAGGTCAGCCCATTCACCGGCTCTTTGTAGGCGAACATTTTTTCCATCATCACGCCGCCCAGGCGGTAACCCAGCAGGCTACCAAAACCCTGACAGCACAGCGTAATCAGGCCTTGCGCGGCGGTGCGCATATGCGCCGGCGCTTTTTTATCCACGTAGATATAGGCGGTGACGTAGTAGAAGTCGTAGCTCACGCCATGCAGCAGAATACCGAGGAACAGCAGGGCATAGGTGAAGTACTGTTCCGCGCCGCCGTAAACGAAGAATCCATAGCGAATGGCGGCCGTAATCAGACCCAGCAGTAAGACCTTCTTAATACCAAAGCGTTTGGTGAAGAACGGCAGGGCCAGCATAAAGAAGATTTCGGAGAACTGACCGAGCGTCATCCAGCCGGTGGCGTTTTTCATTCCCACTTCGGTGAGATAGCCGTTGGCGAAGATGTAATAGAAGGCCAGCGGCATGGCGAATAAAAATGAGCAGAAGAAGAACACCAGAAAGTTTTTATCACGCAGCAGGATAAGGGCATCCAGACCCAGCATCACTTTGAAATCCAGCTTGCCGGTACTCTTCGGCGGCGTGTCTGGCAGGAACAGGGCAAAGACACCGAGCAGGGCGGAGCTGGCTGCCGTCATCAGCAGCGGAATATTGGTATCCGAGATGTCGCTATAGCCCAGCATTTGCGGCAGGAATCCGCACGCCAGCCCGGAGGCGATCCAGCCGATCGTTCCCATCACGCGGATGCGCGGGAAATCGGCCTCGACATCGCCCACGTTGGCGAAGGCGATACTGTTGGTCAGTGCGATGGTGGGCATATAGGTCAGGGAGTAAGCCAGCAGCAGCGGGAAGAAGGTGCTGAACTGGGTTTGCTGCGCGGCGAAGTACATCAGAATGGCACCGGCAAACATCAGTACCGCCAGCACTTTCTGGGCGGCGAAGAAGCGGTCCGTCAGCGAGCCGACCAGAATAGGCGAGAGAATAGCGGCAATGGCGGTACAGGCATAAGACCAGCCGATTTCCCCGGCGGTAAACCCGCTTTTACTCAGCCACAGCCACAATGGCACAAACCAGGCGCCCCAGATAAACCATTCAACGAACATCATGAATGACAGTTGGACTTTCGTTTTCATTTTTTAATCCTGCATGTCAGTGAGGGTACGCCTTTAACATACCACTCAATAATACCTTTTAAATACCTTTGTGGCGATTGTTTGATCAATGTAACAGTTTTGTTGTACACGAATCGAGCCAGCAGATTGTGCTGAAAAAAAATGCAAAGGGTGGAAAATCGGTTAAGTCGGTACCAGGCTTAGTCTGCCCATAAAAAATGGGACGGGATAAACACACACCGACACGATGTCGGATTTACGGGAGTATCACATGACTGATATTGCGCAGTTGCTTGGCAAAGACGCCGACAGCCTTTTACAGCATCGTTGTATGACCATTCCAGCCGACCAGCTTTACCTGCCTGGTCATGACTATGTTGACCGGGTGATGGTGGATAACAACCGTCCGCCAGCGGTTCTGCGAAATATGCAAACGCTCTATAACACCGGACGACTGGGTGGCACCGGCTATCTCTCTATTCTGCCGGTAGACCAGGGCGTTGAACACTCGGCGGGTGCCTCCTTTGCCGCGAATCCGCTCTATTTCGATCCGAAGAACATCGTTGAACTGGCGATAGAAGCGGGCTGTAACTGCGTGGCGTCCACCTACGGCGTGCTGGCCTCCGTCTCGCGTCGCTATGCCCACCGCATTCCGTTCCTCGTGAAGTTGAACCACAACGAAACCCTCAGCTACCCAACCGAATATGACCAGACCCTCTACGCCAGCGTCGAGCAGGCGTTCAATATGGGGGCGGTGGCCGTTGGCGCGACGATTTACTTTGGCTCTGAACAGTCCCGCCGTCAGATTGAAGAGATCTCTGCGGCGTTTGAGCGTGCGCACGAGCTGGGTATGGTCACCGTGCTGTGGGCGTACCTGCGTAACTCAGCGTTCAAAAAAGACGGGGTAGATTACCACGTCTCCGCTGACCTGACCGGGCAGGCGAACCATCTGGCCGCGACCATCGGCGCGGATATTGTGAAGCAGAAAATGGCCGAGAATAACGGTGGCTATAAAGCGGTCAACTTCGGCTATACCGACGATCGCGTCTACAGCAAGCTGACCAGCGAAAACCCAATCGACCTGGTGCGCTACCAGCTGGCGAACTGCTATATGGGCCGCGCGGGGCTGATCAACTCCGGCGGGGCTGCAGGGGGCGACACTGACCTGTCAGATGCGGTGCGTACAGCGGTTATTAACAAACGCGCGGGCGGCATGGGGCTGATCCTGGGCCGTAAGGCGTTTAAGAAATCGATGGCCGACGGCGTGAAGCTGATCAATGCGGTTCAGGACGTCTATCTGGACAGCAAAGTAACGATTGCCTGATCTGAGGACGAAACGTAGGCCGGGTAAGGCGTAGCCGCCACCCGGCAATACAATCAGCGCAAAAGCACACAGTCCGGCGGCAATCTGCACTGCAGCGCGCCGGGCAATACCTCAATGCGGAACTGCGTCCCGCTCAGCGGTTCGCCGTCGAGATTAAAGGTCATCCCGTGCGGGGCATTCACCTCAAACCATGCCGATTTCCCGGCAATAATATTCGGGCTCTCTTCGGGCTGCGTCAGCGTGGTAAACAGCGCGGGCAGCAGGCCGTCACCTGTGAAAATACGTAGCTGGAGCTGACCGTCATTGATCAGCGCCTCCGGGCAGAGCTGCTGTCCGCCGCCTGCCTGACGGCCATTGCCAATCCCAATCACCAGCGCATCTCCCTGCCAGTGAAAATCCTCGCCATGAATTTCGCAGCGGTCTGGCTTAAGGGTATCCATGCGCATCAGACCGTGGATCAGATAAGACACGCCGCCCAGCGCCGCCTTCAGCTTTTCCGGCGTTTCGCTGGTGATGCGCGTGCCAAATCCGCCCGTCGCCATATTAATAAAGCAGGTTTTGTCATTCACCTGGGCAATATCTACCGCGGTGGCTTTGCCAAGGATGGCCAGCTGGAGTGCTTTCTCTAAATCTTCCGGGATCCCGGCGCTGGTGGCGAAATCATTGGCGGTGCCGAGCGGTAAGATGCCCATCACC
The DNA here is from genome assembly GCF_056673325.1 of Enterobacter cloacae complex sp. HYC080_NIDB. NCBI lineage: Bacteria > Pseudomonadati > Pseudomonadota > Gammaproteobacteria > Enterobacterales > Enterobacteriaceae > Enterobacter > Enterobacter cloacae complex sp. HYC080_NIDB. The sequence continues at coordinate 1,561,757 of NZ_CP114212.1, forward strand.
GGGCGGTCAGCCGGGGGAAGGTCGATAAGCGCAGAGGCGATCTCATTGATGGTGCCATCGCCGCCGCCGGAAATAATGGTGCTGACGCCTAACGTTAAGCCTTCATGAATATAGCGTGCCGCGTCACCCTTTTCCCAGGTTACCCGCACGTGGATACGTGCGCCATCGTCACGCAACTCCTGAATTGCCTGACGCAACAGATCGTTGCCTGCACTTTTGCCATTGAGAATCAATAAACTGTCTGGATAGGTTGCCATCCGCGCTGCTCCCTTTTTTAGCGTTAGTAAGAGTGTATAGCAGAGCGGAAAAAAGCGGGTAAGAACAGGATGAAAGGCAAAAAATAAGCCCGCGTAAGGGAGATTACGCAGGCTAAGGAGGTGGTTCCTGGTACAGCTAGCATTTATGGGTTATGTTTTTCAGCGGGGGGATAATACCCGTATTGAACGAAGCGGTATGTGATCCGATTCTAAGAATTATCCCACCGTGAAAAAATTCCCCTGATTAACTATTTACCGTGTGGGTTTCGGGTGCTTTCACCGTTGAAATTACGCATCAGCAGCGCGAATTTCAGCTCCACCTCTTCCGGAACCGGCAGCCAGACGGTATGACCGTCACCCGGGGCAACCTCAATCGCTTCGCCTTTACCGTTTTCCAGATGCTCCAGCGTGAAGTTCATATTGCCCTGCGGGGTCATCAGCTCCAGGCTGTCGCCTTTGGTGAACTTATTTTTCACCGCCACGGCCGCCAGTGCGCCCTTACGCTCGCCGGTGAAGTCACCGACAAACTGCTGACGCTCGGAAACGGAGTAGCCGTGCTCATAGTTCTGGTAGTCATCGTGAGTGTGACGACGCAGGAAGCCTTCGGTATAGCCGCGGTGCGCCAGACCCTCCAGGGTTTCCAGCAGGCTGGTATCGAACGGTTTACCGGCTGCCGCATCGTCGATGGCCTTGCGGTAGACCTGCGCGGTACGCGCGCAGTAGTAGTAGGATTTGGTGCGGCCTTCGATCTTGAGGGAGTGCACACCCATCTGGGTCAAGAGTTCAACGTGGGCGATAGCGCGCAGATCTTTCGAGTTCATGATGTAGGTGCCGTGTTCGTCTTCAAAGGCGGTCATGTACTCGCCCGGACGTTTGGCTTCTTCAATCATAAACACGCTGTCGGTCGGTGCGCCGATGCCCAGCGTCGGCTCAACGTTGGTCACCGGGATCGGCTCATGTTTGTGGACAATGTTGCCGATGTCGTCCTCTTTGCCTTCCTGGACGTTGTATTCCCAGCGGCAGGCGTTGGTGCAGGTACCCTGGTTCGGGTCGCGCTTGTTGATATAGCCGGAAAGCAGGCAGCGGCCGGAGTAGGCCATGCACAGCGCGCCGTGAACGAAGATTTCGATTTCCATATCCGGCACCTGAGTGCGGATCTCTTCGATCTCTTCAAGGGACAATTCACGAGACAGGATAACGCGGGTCAGCCCCATCTGCTTCCAGAACTTCACCGTCGCCCAGTTGACGGCGTTAGCCTGTACCGAGAGGTGAATATCCATCTCCGGGAAGTTCTCCCGAACCAGCATGATTAAACCCGGGTCCGACATGATCAGCGCGTCCGGCCCCATATCCACCACCGGCTTCAGGTCACGGATGAACGTCTTCAGCTTGGCGTTGTGCGGCGCGATGTTGACCACCACGTAGAATTTTTTGCCAAGGGCATGCGCTTCGTTGATGCCGAGCTGCAGGTTCTCGTGGTTGAATTCGTTGTTACGCACGCGCAGCGAGTAGCGAGGCTGGCCCGCGTAAACGGCGTCGGCACCATAGGCGAAAGCGTAACGCATATTTTGCAGCGTTCCCGCCGGGGAAAGGAGTTCCGGTTTAAACATGTTTGTTCTCGTTCTGATGACAGGTCAGATCCGCATGCACCAGGTGCAGCGGTAAGGGGAGATCCCCCACTTTAAGGGCGGGCATTGTAGCGCTGAGGGGCAGGGAGGTAAAGTGATTGTGCCGGGTGGCGGCTTCGCCTTACCCGGCTTACGTTGACCCGCGGCTGACTAGGCTATCCTGCACGCATCCGCTTCCCAGCGGTACCCCACGCCATACACCGCGCGGATAAACGACTGTTCGGCGTCCAGCGCTTCCAGCTTACGGCGCAGGTTTTTGATGTGGCTGTCGATGGTGCGGTCAGTCACCACGCGGTAATCATCGTACAGGTGGTTCAGCAGCTGTTCTCGGGAAAATACCTTCCCGGGCTCATGAGAGAGCGTTTTCAGCAGGCGGAACTCCGCAGGCGTCAGGTCCAGCAGCTTACTGCGCCAGCTTGCCTGGAAACGGCTTTCGTCGACAATAAGCGGGCTTTGTGCATCCAGCACCTGCAGTTCGCGCTGCGGTTTGCAGCGGCGCAGAATGGTTTTCACCCGGGCGACCACTTCACGCGGGCTGTAGGGCTTGCAGATGTAATCGTCCGCGCCGATTTCGAGCCCCAGCAGGCGGTCAATCTCTTCAATTTTGGCGGTGACCATGACGATCGGCACGTCGGAGAAGCGACGAATTTCCCGGCACAGGGTCAGGCCATCGGTACCCGGTAGCATCAGGTCCAGCAGGATCAGGTCCGGCGGCGTCTGGCGCACGTACGCCAATACCTGGTCGCCGTGGCTTATCAGTGACGGGGCATAGCTGGCCGCGCGTAAATAGTCGATCAGCAGTTGCCCCAGCTTGGGTTCGTCTTCGACAATCAAAATACGTGGCGTGTTTTCGTCAATCGGTAACTCGGTCATGCTTCTCTCGATAAATCCCGTTCCAGAGGTAACTCTACTGTAATGCTAACCCCGCCAAAAGGCGAATGGGCGGCGCGGATCGTCCCATTATGCGCCTCGACGATGTTAACGCAAATCGCCAGCCCCAGGCCGGATCCGCCGCTGGCGCGGTTGCGGGAGCCTTCGGTCCGGTAAAAACGTTCGAACAGCTTGTCCAGCTGTGCATCCTGCACCCCTGGAGCGGAATCGGCGAAGGTGAGGGCAAAGCGCCCGTTTTCTTGTCTGCCGGAGATATGCAGCCCGCCGCCGCTGTCGGTATAGCGCAGGCTGTTTTCCAGCAGATTATTGAAGAGCTGCATCAGACGGTCTTTGTCGCCAAACACCACCGCGCTGTCCGGCAGGGAGAGATCGATCTTCAGGTTGCGGCTGGCAAACCGTTCCCGGAAGGCGCCGCTGGCAACTTCAAGCACGTTAATCACATCAACCGGCGCCTTCTGGTAAGCCAGAGCCCCTTCGTCGGACATAGAGAGCTGGTGGAGGTCATCCACCAGTTTGGTGAGTGTGCCCACCTCCGCCTGCAGAGAGGCCACCGATTCAGGCGTAAACTGACGCACGCCGTCCTGAATGGCTTCCAGCTCGCCGCGCAGGACCGCCAGCGGCGTGCGCAGTTCGTGAGAAATATCGGCCATAAAGTCGCGTCGCATCTGCTGGTTTTTCTCCAGCGTGCTGGCGAGCTGGTTAAAGTCCTGCGCCAGCCGGCCGAGTTCGTCCTGGCTACGGGTATCGACGCGGGTGGTGAAATCCCCGGCGGCCAGCTTGTGCGTCCCTTCCACCAGCCGCTTTACCGGGGCGAGCAGACCGCGCGCCAGCGGGAAGGTGGCGAGCGCGGCGAGCAGGGTGGAGAGGGCGACAATCAGCCAACTGGTCCGGCGCTGCTGGCGGTCAAAGTTGATGTCGGTATTGCGCGTCAGGCGCTCCACCGGGGAGGCGATAACCCAGCCGACGGTGGCGTTATTGACCTTAATCGCCCGCCGGGTACCGTCCGGCGGAATCGGCGCGCGCGGGCCAACCAGCGTGCGCATCTCCTGGTCAATGACCCAAAACTGGGTGCGCCAGCCGTGCGGCGGCATGCCCGGGCCGGGACGATCGTCCCCGGTATCGTGCTCCAGCGAGCGCAGGATCTGGAAAATAAATCGGTCATTGTTGCGCAGAAAACGCCAGTTGCCGTGCTGGGCGTACTGCTCGCCCAGCGCATCGCTTAAGCCCTGCAGACGCTGCTCGTTGCCGTGCTTAATGTAATCAATAAAACCCCGCTCAAAGCTGACCCGCACGGCCCAGTGCATGGTGATCAGCAGGACGATACAGGTGGCGAAGATCGCCACAAAGAGCTTGCCGGTAATTCCCGGTCGCCAGAATTTCATGAGCCACTCCTTTTGCCGCGCCTAATCACGACGTTCTTGCTGGTATCATCCGGCACTCTGGCGAAGATGAATGCGGGCAGGGCGATGATGACCGCCATGCTGAGATACGTATATAAAAAGATCTGATGCGCCACCGGCGTATCGACGCTGAGATGGTGCTGGCCGTACATGCCGAGCAGCAGTCCGGCGATCGTCACCCCCACGCTCATGGAGAGCTGCATGATCATCGACAGCAGGCTGTTGCCGCTGCTCGCCAGTTCGTCCGGCAGATCTTTCAGCGTCAGGGTATTCATCGACGAGAAACGCATGGAGTTGATGATCCCCTGGCAGAACAGGACCAGCGGCAGAACGTAGAACCAGCCCATTAACGCCACGGCCATGAACAGCAGGCTCACCAGCGCCAGCCCCAGCGTGGCGGCCACCAGCACGTGACGATAGCCAAAACGGTTCACCACCTGCACTACGATGCGCTTCATGCCCATGCTGCCGAGCACCATCGGGATCATCATCAGGCCCGCGTGAAACGGTGAAAATCCCATCCCGATTTGCAGAAAAACGGGGGTCATGAACGGCAACATGCCGCTGCCAATACGTCCGGCAAAACTTCCCAGCAGTCCCAGACGGTAGGTCGGGTTTTTAAACAAATTCAGGCTGAACAAGGCCCGATCGTTTCCTCTGGCATGCCACAGGTACCACAGAATCGCGGTGATGCCGAGGGTGACCAGAACACCGAGCATGAGGGAAGAGATCCCCAGCCCCTTTTGTCCGTCGAGCGCCAGGGTGAGCGTGGCCATGCCCGCTGCCAGCAGAATGAAACCGAAGAAATCGAAGCGACGCGTCTGCATTGTGTAGTTCGGCATCAGCGCCAGGGTGGCAATCGCGCCGATGATGCCCACCGGCAGGTTGATTAAGAAAATCCAGTGCCACGAGGCGTACTCCACCAGCATCCCGCCCAGCGCCGGGCCCAGCAGCGGCCCCACCTGGCCGGGCAGGGTGACAAAGGTCATCGCCGCCATGTACTGCTCGCGCGGGACAATCTTCATCACCGTTAACCGCCCGACGGGCACCATCATCGCCCCGCCAACGCCCTGCAGCACGCGCGCCATGACCAGCTGGTCGAGGGTGCTGGCCTGAGCGCAAAACAGCGAGCCGGTGGTGAACAGCACGATGGCGGTAAAGAAGATATTTCTCACGCCCACTTTGTCCGCCAACCAGCCGCTGGCAGGCAGCATGACGGCAACCGTCAGCACGTAGGCGACAATCACCATATGCATATGCAGCGGGCTCTCCCCCAGGCTTTTCGCCATGGAGGGGAGGGCGGTGTTGACGATGGTCGTGTCCAGCGACTGCATAAAGAAGCCGAAGGCGACTATCCATAACTGCCAGCGAACGTTAGCGGGGAGGTCGGTCATTTACTCGGTCACCGTGGATCTGTTTTTACGCGAAAAACGCAGCCGCAGGCGGTCGAAGAAAAGATAGACCACCGGCGTGGTGTACAGCGTCAGCAGCTGGCTCATCACCAGGCCGCCGACAATGGTGATCCCCAGCGGCTGGCGCAGTTCAGACCCGTCGCCGCCCGAGACAACCAGCGGCAACGCACCAAACAGTGCCGCCAGGGTGGTCATCATGATCGGACGAAAACGCAGCAGGCACGCCTGGAAGATCGCCTCTTCCGGGGAGAGATTGCCATTACGCTGGGCGTCCAGCGCGAAGTCGACCATCATAATCGCGTTTTTCTTCACGATACCGATCAATAGCATGATCCCGATGAGCGCGATAAGGCTGAATGGCGCACCAAACAGCTCAAGCGCCAGCAGTGCCCCCACGCCCGCGGAGGGTAGCGTCGAGAGAATAGTCAGCGGGTGAACGTAGCTCTCATACAGGATACCCAGCACAATGTAGACCGTGGCGATGGCGGCCAGAATCAAAATCACCTGCGAGTTCATCGTCTCCTGGAACACCTGCGCGGTGCCGGCAAAACTGCCGCGCACGGTGGACGGCACGCCGAGCTGCGTCATCGCACGGTTGATCGCATCGCTGGCTTCAGAAAGCGACGAACCGGCGGGCAGGTTGAAGGAGATGGTCGACGCCGCTGACAGCCCCTGGTGGTTTACCGACAGCGGCGCGTTGGCTGGCTGCCAGTTGGCAAAGTAGGAGAGCGGAATCGCCTTGCCGTCGTTGTTAATCACAAACATTTTGTCCAGGGCGCTGATGTCCTGTGTATAACGCGGATCCACCTCCATCACCACCTTGTACTGGTTCATCGGCTGGTAGATGGTCGAGATCTCGCGCTGGCCGAAGGCGTTGTTCAGCAGGCTGTTGGCGGCCTCAACGTTGATGCCCAGCCGCGACATGGTTTCGCGGTCGTAGGTCAGGGCCATCTCGGCGCCGTTGTCCTGCTGGTCGGAGTTCACGTCCGCCAGCTGGGGCAGGGCGGCCAGCGCCTTGCGGATCTTCGGCTCCCACTCGCGCAGGGCGGCCAAATCATCCGAGAGCAGCGTGTACTGATAGCTGGCGTTAGCCTGACGCCCGCCGACGCGGATATCCTGAACGGCCATCAAAAACAGGTTGGCCCCCGGCTCTTTGGCGAGCTTGACCCGCAGGCGGTCGATCACCTGCTGGGCGGTTTCATTGCGCTCGCTGCGCGGTTTGAGGGTGATAAACATCATCCCGCTGTTGACGCGCGATCCGCCGGTAAAGCCGGTGACGTTATCCACCGCGTTGTCTTCACGAATGATCTTCATAAAGTCCTGCAGCTTGCCGCGCATCGCCTGGAACGAAATGCTCTGGTCCGCCTGAATGCCGCCCATCAGCACGCCGGTATCTTGCTCCGGGAAGAAGGTTTTCGGGATGGTGATATACATCCAGACGTTGAGCACAATGGTGCCGATGAGCACCAGGCCGACAAGCCGGGTATGGTTGAGCACCCACTTCAGCGATTTGCCATAGCCTTCCTGCATCGCCATCAGGAAACGGCCAAAGCCTTTGCGACGCGGCTGGGAGTGCGGCTTGCTGCGCTTGAGCATCCACCCGCACATCATCGGCGTGAGCGTCAGCGAAATCAGCAGCGAGATGCCGATGGCGACCGAAAGCGTGACGGCAAACTCCCGCAACAGCCGACCCGGCAGGCCGCCCATCAGCAGCAGCGGCAGGAACACCGCCACCAGGGACAGGCTCATGGAGAGCACCGTAAAGCCCACCTCGCGCGTCCCCTGCAGCGCGGCCTGAAGTGGCTTCACGCCCGCTTCCAGATGGCGGGAAATGTTCTCCAGCACCACGATAGCGTCATCCACCACAAAACCCGTCGCAATGGTCAGGGCCATCAGCGACAGGTTATTGAGACTAAACCCGCACAGGTACATGGCGGCAAAGGTGCCAATAAGCGACACCGGCACGGCCACCGCCGGGATCAGCGTCGCCCGACCGGAGCGCAGGAACAGGAATACCACCAGGATCACCAGCGCGACGGAGATCACCAGCGTCTGCTCCACCTCCTCAAGCGAGGCGCGAATGGTCGGGGAACGATCCTGGGCAATTTGCAGATCGATCGCGGCCGGGATAGTCTCCTGCAATTCAGGGAGGCGGGCGCGAATGCTGTTCACCGTCTCAATAATGTTCGCTTCCGGCAGCTTGCGGATCATCAGCAGGATAGCCGGTTTGGCGTTGGTCATCCCGGCGTTGCGCACGTCCTGCACGGAGTCCGTCACGCTGGCGACATCGCTTAAGCGTACCGCCGCGCCGTTGTTGTAGTGAATAATCAACGGCTGATATTCAGCTGCAGTTTTCAGCTCGTCGTTGGTGTGGATCTGCCAGCGGTGGCTGCTGTCCTCAACCGCCCCTTGCGGTTTGCGCACGTTGGCGTTGCTGATGGCGGATCGCACATCGTCCAGCGACACGCCCTGATTGAACAGCGCCTGCGGGTTTAATCCCACTCGCACCGCGGGCAGGGAGCTGCCGCCGACGCTCACGTCACCCACGCCGTTAATCTGTGAGATCGTCTGCGCCAGTTGGGTGGACGCAAAGTCGTAAAGCTGCCCCTGAGAATAGGTATCGGAGGTCAGCGTCAGGATCATGATCGGCGCATCGGACGGGTTGGCCTTGCGGTAGGTCGGACGGCTCGGCATCCCGCTCGGCAGCAGGCTTTGCGCGGCGTTGATGGCGGCCTGCACGTCGCGCGCCGCGCCGTTAATATCCCGGTCGAAGCTGAACTCCAGAATGATGCGCGTACTGCCGAGCGAACTGCTGGAGGTCATCTCGTTGACCCCGGCAATCCGCCCGAGCGAGCGCTCCAGCGGCGTGGCGACGGATGACGCCATGGTTTCCGGTGAGGCGCCCGGCAGCGAGGCGCTGACCATGATCACCGGGAAATCCACCTGCGGCAGGGGGGCCACCGGCAGTAGCCGGAAACCGAGCACGCCGCAGAGGGTGATGGCGAGCGAGATTAATATCGTCGCCACCGGGCGATAAATGAAGAGGGCGAAAAACTTCACTTACGCCTCCTCTTCACGTTTCGGGAAGCGGCTTTTCGTCCACAGCGCCAGACGGTCAAACAGCAGATAAATCACCGGAGTGGTGAACAGGGTCAATACCTGGCTCACCAGCAGACCGCCGACCATGCCTATCCCCAGCGGACGGCGCAGCTCCGCCCCGACGCCGGTACTGAGCATCAGCGGCAGTGCGCCAAGCAGGGCCGCCAGCGTGGTCATCAGGATCGGACGAAAACGCAGCAGACAAGCCTGGAAGATAGCCTCACGCGGCGACATGCCCTGCTCGCGTTCGGCGGCCAGCGCAAAGTCGATCATCATGATGGCGTTTTTCTTCACGATCCCAATTAACAGGATGATGCCGATAATGGCAATCACGTCCAGCTCGCTTCCCGCCAGCATTAATGCCAGCAGCGCCCCCACGCCTGCCGTCGGCAGGGTAGAGAGGATGGTGATCGGGTGGATAAAGCTTTCGTACAGCACGCCGAGCACGATGTACATTGCCACGACGGCGGCGACAATCAGCCAGATGGTGTTGCCCAGTGCGGCCTGGAACGCCAGCGTGCTGCCCTGGAACTGGGTCTGAATATCGGACGGGAAGCTGAGCGCTTTTTCAGCCGCCTGGATCGCCTCCACCGCTTCGCCGAGCGAATAATTGTCCGACACGTTGAAGGAAATCGTGGTGGACGGGAACTGATCCAGGTGGTTAATCGACAGCGGGGTATAGCGCTCTTCCACCGTGGCGATAGCGCTTAACGGCACAATCCCCCCGTCTTTGCTGGTCAGGCGCACCGAATCCAGCCCGGCCAGACCGGGAGTATTTTCCGTGTTGTGCTCCAGTACCACGCGGTATTGATTCGCCTGGGTGTAGATGGTGGAGATCAGTCGCTGCCCAAACGCGTTATACAGGGCGTTATCCACGTCCGCCATGGTAATGCCGAGACGGCTTGCCGTGTCGCGGTTGACGTTCACATACGCGGCCAGCCCTTTGTCCTGCCAGTCGCTGCTTACATCGTTAAGTTGCGGCAGGGTTTTTAGCTTATCGACCAGCTGCGGCACCCAGGTGCTGAGAGCATCCAGCGTGGTGGCCTGCAGCGTAAACTGGTACTGCGTGCGGCTGACCTGGGTATCAATGGTCAAATCCTGTATCGGTTGCAGATAAAGCTCCACGCCCGGGACGCGAGCGACGGCGCTTTGCAGCCGTTCAATAACGGCATTGACGCGATCGTCACGCTCATCCAGCGGTTTGAGGTTGATCTGCAGACGGGCGCTGTTCAGCGACGGGTTGGTGCCGTCTACGCCAACGTAGGACGTCAGGCTCTCTACCGCCGGGTCTTTCATGACGATCTCAGACACCTGCTGCTGACGCTGCGCCATATTGGCGAAGGAGACCGACTGCGGCGCCTGCAGGGTTCCCTGAATAATGCCGTTGTCCTGAATCGGGAAGAAGCCTTTCGGGATAAAAATCCACAGCATCACGCTGAGCGCCAGCGTGCCAAGCGCCACGCCGAGCGTGGCCCATGGATGGTTCAGCACGTTGGCCAGCACGCGACCATACGCCGCAATGATCCGTTCGAACATCCGCTCGGAGGCGCGCGAGAAGCGGTTTTGCTTGCGCAGGGACGCGTGGCTCAGCATCCGGGCGCACATCATCGGCGTCAGGGTCAATGACACCACGGCGGAGATCAAAATGGCCACCGCCAGCGTGACGGCAAATTCGCGGAACAGTCGCCCGACGATATCGCCCATAAACAGCAGCGGGATCAGCACGGCAATCAGCGAGAAGGTCAGCGAGATAATGGTAAAGCCGATCTCACCCGCCCCTTTCAGCGCCGCCGCCAGCGGTTTTTCGCCTTTCTCGATATAGCGCGAGATGTTCTCGATAACCACGATGGCGTCGTCCACCACGAAGCCGGTGGCGATGGTGAGCGCCATTAGCGTCAGGTTGTTGATTGAAAAATCGAGGAACACCATCACCGCAAACGTGCCAACCAGCGAGAGCGGCACGGCGACGGCGGGAATAATGGTAGCCGGGACGTTGCGCAGGAACAGGTAGATAATCATCACGACCAGGGCAATCGCCAGCATCAGTTCGAACTGAGTGTCGGTGACCGACGCGCGAATGTTCGTGGTGCGGTCGGAAAGCACCTTCACGCTGACCGACTTCGGCAGGCTTTCGATCAGCTGCGGCAGCATGGTGCGAATGCTGTCGGCGGTTTCGATGATGTTGGCGCCCGGCTGGCGCTGGACGTTCATTACGATCGCCTGCTGCTTGTTCGCCCATGCGCCAAGCCAGCTATTCTCCGCCCCTTGCTCCACCGTCGCCACATCGCCCAGACGCACCGGGGCGCCGTTCTGGTAAGCAATAATCAGCTGACGGTATTCATCCGCGGACTGCATCTGATCGTTGGCAGAGAGCGTGACGGCGCGGGTTGGGCCGTCCAGCGAGCCTTTTGCCGAATTAACGTTGGCGCTGCTGATGGCGGTGCGGATGGTTTCACTGGTCAGCCCCAGTGCGGCAATCGCCTGCGCATTAAGCTTAACGCGCACCGCCGGGCGCTGCCCGCCTGCCAGCGTGACGAGACCGACGCCTGAGACCTGAGAAATCTTTTGCGCCACGCGGGTCTCGACCATGTCTTCCACCTGTGTCATTGGCATGGCGGAGGAGGTGACGGCAAGCGTCATGATCGGCGGATCCGCCGGGTTTACTTTGCTGTAGACCGGCGGGTTAGGCAGGTCCGACGGCAGCAGGTTGGTGGCCGCATTGATGGCGGCCTGAACTTCCTGCTCGGCGACATCCAGCGACAGCGTCAGCTGGAACTGTAGCGTCACGACAGAGGCCCCGCCGGAGCTTTGGGAGGACATCTGCTTCAGGCCCGACATCTGCCCAAACTGGCGCTCCAGCGGGGCGGTAATGGCGGACGTCACCACGTCAGGGCTGGCGCCGGGATAAAGCGTCACCACCTGAATGGTGGGGTAATCCACTTCCGGCAGCGCCGAGACGGGCAGGAAGCGGTAGCCGATAATCCCGGCCAGCAGGATCGCCACCATCAGCAGCGTGGTGGCGACAGGACGGAGGATAAACAGGCGTGACGGCCCACCTGTAGCGACGGGAGGCATAACCTGCATCAGGAGGCCGCTCCCTGTTTCGCAGGTTCAACCACTTCCACTTTCGCCCCTTCGGTCAGACGGTCGATACCGTCGGTGACCACGCGGTCGCCAGCGGAAAGCCCGGCGCTGATTACCACCGTCTGACTGTCCTGAATCCCGGTTTTCACCAGATGCTTACTGACTTTGTTTTCACTGTTCAGTACCCAGACAAAGTTGCCTTCGTTACCCATCTGCAGCGCGGCGGTGGGGATCACAACCGCGTTCTCTTCGGTCGCGACCAGCATTCGCGCGTTGACGAACTGGTTCGGGAAGAGGGCATCGTCCTGGTTGTTAAAGCGGGCCTTCAGCTTAATGGTACCGGTCGTGGTGTCGATCTGGTTATCCAGGCTGAGCAGGCTACCTTCGCTGAGCTTCTGTTTATTGGTGCGGTCCCAGGCTTCCACCACCAGGCCTTTCCCGGCTTTTTGCGCCTGAATGACCGTCGCAATGTCGCTTTCCGGCAGGGTAAAGACTAAATCAATCGGGTGAGTCTGGGTGATCACCACGATGCCCGTGGTATCTCCGCTGGAGATTTGGTTGCCGATATCGACCTGCTTCAGACCAACCCGCCCGTCAATCGGTGCGGTGATGCGGCTCCAGTCGAGCTGTAACTGGGCGCTGGCCACGGCGGCTTCGTCGGCTTTGATGGTGCCCTGCGTTTCGCTGACCAGCGACTGCTGTGTGTCCAGCTCCTGGCGGGAGACCAGATTGGTTTTTACCAGCTGCTGATAGCGCGCTAAATCACGCCGGGCGTTGGCAAGGGTGGCTTTGTCTTTCGCGAGCTGTCCCTGCGCCTGGGCGAGGGCCACTTTAAACTGGCTTGGGTCGATCTCCGCCAGTAAGTCACCGGCCTTAACCTGCTGACCTTCCTGGAAGTGGATCGCAATGAGCTGACCATCGACGCGGCTACGCACCGTGGCGGTGTTAGCGGCGGTAATGGTTCCGAGCCCCGTCAGATAACGCGGAACGGCTTTACTCACCGCCGTAGCTGCCTGAACCGGCGCCAGCGCACCGCCTCGCATACCGTGACGGCCGCCACCTGCCGGGCGCTGTGATGCGCTGTTGGCACCGGCGGGGGCGCCAGAGTTTGCGGATTGGCTGTGCCAGTACCAGGCGGCGGCAAGTGCCACCACAATGATGCCAGCGGCGATTGCCCAGCGGGATTTATTACGGCCTTTCATCGTTATACGTTCTCATCCTGATTACTTCGGGGAATGATACTAGTTTAGTCAGGCAACACAGCGGAAAAATGGAGGAAATATGGAAGACTGTCTGGAATTGTCTGAGTGTGGTGCTTTTTTTCGCCGGGTGGCGCTTCGCTTACCCGGCCTACGGTGCGAGGGTTTTGTGGGCCGGGTAAGGCGAAGCCGCCACCCGGCACAGCGGCACTAGCTAAACATCACCTGCGCCCAGCGCGCCAGCCCCGCGGTAACGGAACCAAAGTCATCTCCACCGGCAATAGGAATACCCGGCAACTGTTCCGCCAGCGCTTTTTTGATCAGCGGTGAACGGGCGCTTCCGCCGGTGAGGTAGATGACGTCCGGCTTCTCTTTGCCGTTCTCCAGCGCGAGTTGCACCTGTTCCAGTATGCGCTGTAGCGGCTGCGCGAGCGCGGTCTCCAGCCCCTCCTGTGAAATCGCCGTGGCCAGATCGTCGCTGATAAATGGCAAGGACACCGCATGTTCAGCGCGGTTTGAAAGGGCAATTTTGCTCTCTTCGGCGGTGCGTACCACGCGGTAGCTCAGGCGCTGACGCCACACTTTATACAGCAGGGCGACTTTATCGGCGTCCTGCGCATCACGCATCAGGTCATTCAGGAAGCGGCCGTTGGCGGTACTGTAAAAATCACTCTGCGCCGGGACGTCGTTGATGGCAATCGCGTTCCACCACGGCAGGATCGGCAGGGCGATGCCTTTTTCCGTTTGCCCGCCCATGCCGAGCAGCGGCATCAGGCTCTTGAATGCCAGGGCGATATCCAGATCGTTACCGCCCACGCGGCAGCCGCTGTGCCCCAGCAGGCTATTTTCACGGTCGCGGCGGTGATGCCACTGCGGCCCCATCAGCAGCAGCGAGCAGTCCGTTGTACCCCCGCCGATATCCACGACCAGCACCCGTTTTTCTTCCGTCAACGTGGCCTCAAAGTCCAGCCCCGCCGCAACCGGCTCATACTGGAACACCACGTCGCGAAAGCCTGCCCGGTGCGCCGCGCGCTCAAGGATCCCCTGCGCCTGCTGGTTGGCCTCATCGCCGCCCAGCCCCTGGAAGTTGATCGGGCGGCCAATCACGGCCTGGGTAATCGTCTCGGGGACCTGCGTCTGCGCCTGATGACGGATATGCAGCATCATGGCGCATACCAGGTCTTCAAACACCGCCACCTGCTGCGGCTTGAGGCCGCTGGCCCCGAGGAAAGATTTTGGCGATTTAACAAAGTAGACCTCTTCCGGGTCTTCAATGTAATGCCCGAGTGAAGAGAGGCCGAACTGCACGCTGGAAGGCGTAACGTCGATATCTTCCTCGCGGTTAAAGCTGACCGCCCGGCGCAGCAGCGCCTGGGTTTCTGCCGCAGTCGCCGGAACCTGATGATGGCGGAACAGCCACTCGCTCACCGCTTCACGCGTCGGCGCGCAGAGCATTGACGGCAGCAGCGTGCTCTCTTTTTCCATTTTCAGGAGCTGTGGTTGCCCGTTTTGCATAATTGCAACCGAGCAGTTTGCCGTACCGTAGTCGAATCCGATAAACACAATAAATCCCCATGCCAGTGAGAAGGGGCGAGACTTTAGCGGAATGCCTGTCCGGCGACAACAGGAATATGAAAGCAAGGCGTAACACGCTTTTTCAGTTTATCCTGAGGGGAACAAAAAAGGAGCGACAATGCATACCCTGACCTGGCACCCCCCTTACGACTGGCAATGGATGTTTGGCTTTCTTGGCGCCCGTGCGGTGGCGGGGGTTGAGACGGTCACGGAAAGCTATTACGAGCGCAGTTTTGCCTGTGAAGGGCATCAGGGGATCTTCCGCGTTACGCCGGACACGCAAACCCATACGCTACAGGTCACGCTTAGCACGGGGTTAACGCCGGTGGCCGGACTTTGCCTTGAGCGTATCGGGCGTCTGTTCGATCTTGCCTGCGATCCGCAGGACGTCCACCGGACTTTGGGCGATCTCGGCGCCGCGCGGCCAGGCCTGCGTTTGCCCGGGGCGATGGATGCCTACGAACAGGGCGTGCGCGCCATTCTGGGTCAACTGGTCAGCGTGGCGATGGCGGCGAAACTGGCTTCACGCGTTGTCGCCCTGTGCGGCGAGCCGGTCAAGGATGCGCCGGGCTATGTCTGCTTTCCCTCCCCACAAGCCCTGGCGGCTGCCGACCCGCTGGCGCTCAAAGCGCTCGGGATGCCGGTCAAACGCGCGGAATCGCTGATTCATCTGGCACAGTCGGTCGTCGACGGGACGTTTCCGCTCACGCCGCCTGAGGACGTTGAGGCAGGCATGAAGGCGTTACAACAACGGCCGGGTATTGGCCGCTGGACGGCAAATTACCTCGCCCTTCGCGGCTGGCAGGCAAAAGATGTGTTTCTTCCGGATGATTATCTGATTAAGCAACGTTTCGCCGGGATGACGCCTGCGCAAATTCGTCGCTATGCCGAGCGCTGGCAGCCGTGGCGTTCCTACGCGCTGCTGCACATCTGGTATACCGACGGCTGGGCGCCGTCAGTTGATGGCGAAATAACTGGTGTTGAGCAGTAGATCCAGCGGCTGCGGCTCGGCGATGGTGTCACCATAGATAAAATCAATGCCAATGCCGGAAAGCGTATCCATCATGATGGGCTGGTTGCAGGGGCCTGCGATGGTTCTCATCCCCAGACGCTGGGCATGGCCCTGAACGATGGTCACCATCATCTCATCCATCAGGTTGCCATAGACGTTGCTCACGACTTCGGCATCCAGCATCAGGTAATCGGCCATGTTCGGACTCAGGTGGGTGAAAATGTCCATGTCGCGGCCTATCTGGCTGAGGATCACGCGGCAGCCCGCCAGGCGAAGCTTTTGTAAACCCCGCTGCAGATTCTCATCCGAATCACACACCACGCCGGCAGGGATCACCAGATGCAGCAGACGGCCCGGCATTGGGCTTTTATCAAGAAGATCGAGAAGTTCGTCGACCAGCGTCACGCTGGCTAAACCGGCTGCCGAAAGCGGCAATGCGATCCCCATGCCTTTACTGGCGATCCTGGCGGCAGATGTCCGGAAGAAGTCGCTAAAGATGCGTCTGTCGAGGGCGTGCAGCAGTTCCGGCTCTGCCAGGCCAGAACGGAAGGCGTGTTCCTCCAGGACTTCGCCCTGGCTGGTCCACAGGCGCAGCGAAATCAGCCAGAAATTACAGCTCTCCGGTATGCGAGGGGAGGCGACGCTACGGGCTATCATCATCAGGTGATTGTCTTTGATCATGTGCCATTGTTCGTCCAGCGACATCATGCTGCGCGTGCTGTGATCCCGCTCCTGCTGCGGTTCGTAAACCGTCACGATGCCGCGCCCGCTATTTTTCGAGGCATAACAGGCAATATCCGCCTGTGACATCACTTCTGACGCCAGGTGGTTATGTTCATCGATCAGCGTGATCCCGGCGCTGGCGCCAATTCGATGCAGGCGGCCTTCCCACATAAAGTGATAGTCGTTGATGCTATGGACCAGACGACCGGTGATATAGCGTGCGCTCTCAATATTGCAGTCCGGCAGCAACAGCCCAAACTCATCACCCCCCAGACGCGCCAGCACATCGCTGGAGCGCAGCATGGTTAACATCATGGAAGAGAGTTCCCGCAGCAGGGCATCGCCCGCCGCATGGCCTGCGGTATCATTGACGGCTTTGAAGCGGTCCAGATCGATAAAGACCAGCGCATGACGCTGCCGCGTCTCACGAACCGTTTGCAGGAGTCGTTTGAGGTGGTTTTCAAAGCTGACCCGGTTTGCCAGGTGGGTCAGGGCATCGTGCGACGCGCTGTAACTCAGCTGACGCAGCATTTTGCGCGACTCGGTGACATCCTGAATAACAATAACCGAGCCGATACTTTGTCCATCCAGCGTGCTGAGTGGCGTAATGCTGTAATGGATGTCAAACGCTCCACCCGTGCGGCAGTTCAGCACCACGTCCTGGTCGATATCTGAGCGTGACATATCCCCGCTGTGGATGTTCTCCATCAGCGGCCCTCGCTCCCCAAACGTGATGTGTAATACCTTGAGAACCGGCTGGCCGATAGCCTCGGTTTGTAGCCAGCCGCTCATCTTCTCGGCGACCGGATTCATAAAGGTGACGTTCATGTCGATATCGGTACAGAGCACGGCTTCGCCGATGGAGTCGAGCGTGATGTGCAGACGCTCTTTTTCCTGGAACAGCGCCTCGTTAAGCTGCTTAACCTCGGTCATGTCCATGTTGATGCCAAGCAAACGCTCGACTTCACCCTCTTTATTCAACACCCGGTTTGCCAGGGAGCGAATATGGCGCACGCCTTCCTTCACGCGGATACGGAATTCCAGCTTAAACGGCAGACGTGAGATCAGTGAATCCCGCAGCACCTGTTCTGCATGGGCGCGGTCTTCCGGCAGCATCGTGTCGTGCCAGAGCTGCCAGGTGGGCTTGATGTGCGGTGGGATTTCATACAGTTCGAACATCCGCTTATCCCAGCTGATGATGTCAGGCTCCAGATCCCACTCCCAGATGCCGATGCCGCCCGCTTCGTTGGCCAGCGTAATGCGCTCCATCAGGCGTTTGTTGACCCACTCGGTCTGCTTCAGGTCGTTAATGTCTTCAATCTGGGCGATAAAATAGAGCGGCGAGCCGTCGGTATGGCGCACAACGGAGACGGCAAGCAGCGCCCAGACCACTTCACCGTTGCGCGTGTAATAGCGCTTTTCAAGGGTATAGGTGTTGATGTCGCCGTTGACCAGCTGCTCCAGCTGTTCGAGGTCGGTGTGCAAATCTTCCGGCCAGGTGAGCTGCTGGAAAGTGAGTGACTGTAGTTCGGACTGGCTGTAACCGAGGAAATTGCACAGCGCTTTGTTGGCCTGTAGCCACTGCCCCTCAATGTTGACTAACGCCATCCCGATGGCGGAATACTCCATCGCATTACGAAAACGCGCTTCGCTTTCAGTGATGTGTTTGCGTTCGGCACGGAAGGCATACATCACCATGGTCATCACGTTCGCCGGGAGAAGCAGCATCAGGAACGGCAGCCAGGGCGCGTTGATCATCGGCCCTTCGTGTTGCGTGGTCAGCGCCTCAGGGTTATGGGCAATCATCAGGGACACGACCATCACGGTGACCAGAAACACCAGGAACGCTTCCATTCGCGGTAAGCGCACGGCGCTCCACATAAGCAGGACGATCACGCAGGTAAATGGCCATGGAAGCCAGGTGATGGCTGCCCAACTCAGGGCCAACGTCACGGCCATTGTGAGCAGCGTTTCCAGCAGCAGTCGCGGATCACGGTGGCGCAGCAGGTAGTGGGGTTTAAACAGTAATCCCAGCGGCACCAGTGCCAGCGCGCCAATGGATTCAGATAACACCCACACAATGAAATCGCGCAGTGGCTCAGGACCGGGAACCAGAAAAATCACCAGAATACCGCCTACCAGCGGCGGCACCAGCGCGCTGCCCATCGCCAGACGGATCCAGTCACTTAAATTTTGCAGCGGGTTATACCACGGGAGCAGTTTGCGCAGTAGTAATGCACCGACGACGGCCTCAATCACATTTATGGCGGTGTAGGTGAGGTTAATCGCCCCCCACGAGAACAACATCCACGAGGCCAGAATATTGCCGAACGAACACGCCAGGGCAATGCCCGGCCACATTTTTCCCGCGTGGCGGTAAAACGCCACCATCATGATGGCGGTGGGGAACCAGAGCGGCGCCAGCAGTGTGCCGAAGCGGGTAAGCTCCAGCGAAAATAAGGTAAAGATAAAGGTGACCAGGCCCAGACAGACAAGTCGTAATAAAGGATGTGGGGTGGTAACCAAAACCCGCTGGTATTGTTTATTCATTACCGCTTTATCCAGAGACGCCGTGCCGTCAGGAGAGAAGTCCGTACGAGTGAATTTGATAATTTGGTTTATGCTAGTACAAACAATTTACAATTCATATGGCGACTGCTCATAATTTGACATCATAGACTTATTAAATAGTTACAGGTTAAAAAATCGCTGTGAAACGCTGAAAAAACGCGCATTAAAATTTCACTCAGGGAACAATTCGCAACTTTACAGGCTGTCTCGCATTACCTGCGCTTTCGACTGGTATCACGCCCGCGAAATCCCTATAATTGCCGCGTTTGACGCTCCGGCGTCGTCCTTCCTTAACACTCAGGTTAATCAGGTCGCTAAATTTATGACTGATAAGTCTCATCAGTGCGTCATTATAGGCATCGCCGGCGCATCGGCTTCAGGTAAAAGTCTAATTGCCAGTACGCTTTATCGCGAACTGCGTGAACAAGTAGGTGATGAGCACATCGGCGTCATTCCCGAAGACAGCTATTACAAAGATCAATCCCATCTGTCGATGGAAGAGCGCGTAAAAACCAACTATGACCACCCGAATGCAATGGATCACAGTTTACTGTTCCAGCATTTAGAAGCCCTAAAAAGCGGCCAGGCGATTGAGCTGCCCGTTTACAGTTACGTAGAACACACCCGCACCCAGGAGACGATCCGCATCGAGCCGAAAAAGGTGATTATCCTTGAAGGTATCCTGCTCCTGACCGATGCTCGCCTGCGTGAATCGATGAACTTCTCGATTTTCGTCGATACCCCGCTGGATATTTGCCTGATGCGCCGCATCAAGCGAGACGTTAACGAGCGCGGCCGTTCGATGGATTCCGTCATGGCGCAATACCAGAAAACGGTCCGTCCGATGTTCCTGCAGTTTATTGAGCCCTCCAAACAATACGCCGATATCATCGTGCCGCGCGGAGGCAAAAACCGCATTGCCATTGATATCTTAAAAGCGAAAATCAGCCAGTTTTTTGAATAAGCCGCGCGAATTGTGTACCGTTCAGAGATAACCTGGTTTTACCCTGAGATGTTAAGGTCTCAGGGGTCGATGCATGAAAGGAGAAAGTGCCATGCGTCTTTGTGATCGCGATATTGAAGCCTGGCTGGATGAAGGCCGTTTGTCTATTACCCCACGTCCTCCTGTAGAGCGTATCAATGGGGTGACCGTTGATGTACGGTTGGGGAATAAATTCCGCACCTTTAGTGGCCATACTGCACCGTTCATCGACCTCAGCGGGCCGAAGGATGAAGTCAGCGCCGCGCTCGATCGCGTGATGAGTGACGAAATCGTCATTGACGAAGGTGACGCTTTTTATTTGCATCCAGGTGAACTGGCGCTGGCGGTGACGTTCGAATCTGTGACCCTGCCTGCTGACCTCGTCGGCTGGCTGGACGGCCGTTCTTCTCTGGCCCGTCTGGGGCTGATGGTGCACGTGACCGCGCACCGTATCGATCCCGGCTGGTCGGGCCGTATCGTGCTGGAGTTCTTCAACGCCGGCAAACTGCCGCTGGCGCTGCGCCCCGGCATGATGATTGGTGCGTTAAGCTTTGAGCCGCTAACCGGCCCGGCAGACAGGCCTTATAACCGCCGGCAGGACGCAAAATACCGCGACCAGCAGGGTGCGGTTGCCAGCCGTATTGATAAAGACTGATCGTTAGTCCATTGAGGATGCCATGAGAAGAGTTCTGACAACGCTGATGATTTTGCTGGTCGTGCTGGTTGCTGGCCTTTCGGCGTTGGTTCTGCTGGTTAACCCTAACGATTTCCGCGCTTACATGGTGCGGCAGGTCGAGGCGCGCAGTGGTTACCAACTGAAGCTCGACGGGCCGCTACGCTGGCACGTCTGGCCACAGCTCAGCATTCTCTCTGGCCGCATGTCGTTAACGGCACCGGGCGCTGCCCAGCCGATCGTGTCTGCGGACAACATGCGTCTCGATGTGGCGCTCATCCCCCTCATTTCTCACCAGTTGCAGGTAAACCAGGTGATGCTCAAAGGGGCGGTCATTCAGCTTACCCAGCAGACTGAAGCCGTGCGCAACGCGAATGCGCCGGTTGCACCGCGTGAGAATACCTTACCGGATGAGCCGTCCGATACGGGCTGGTCCTTTGATATTGCCAAACTGAAAGTTGCCGATAGCGTGCTGGTATTCCAGCATGAGGATCAAGAGCAGGTTACGGTTCGCAATATTAATCTGCAGATGGAACAGGATGCGCATCATCTTGCGTCGCTGGAATTCAGCGGGCGAATGAATCGCGACCAGCGCGATCTGACCCTCTCGCTAAATGCCAGGGTCAATGCGTCAGATTATCCCCATCAGCTGACGGCCGATATTCAGCAGCTCAACTGGCAGCTCACGGGCGCAGATCTTCCGACCCAGGGGATCACCGGGCAGGGGACGATGCAGGCCGTCTGGCGCGAAGAACAAAAACAGCTGGAGCTGGATAACCTCAACCTGCAGGCCAATGACAGCAGCCTGAAGGGGCAGGCGAGCGTCACGCTCGAAGAGAAGCCGAAATGGGTGCTGAACCTGCAGTTTGACAAGCTCAACCTGGAGAACATCCTGCCGCCGCTACCGGCTGGCACAACGGACAGCGATGCTGTGCAGACAGGACAAAGCCAGCCGCCGGTGTCGCGTCCGGTTATCTCGTCGAATCTTGATCAACCTGACTATAACGCTCTGCGCGGATTCACGGCCGATATCCTGTTGAAAGCCAACAGCCTGCGCTGGCGCGGTATGGACTTCACCGACGTGAGCGGCCAGATGTTTAACCACAACGGGTTGCTGGTGATCTCCGAGCTGAGCGGCAAAATGGGGGCAGGGCATCTTTCACTGCCTGGCACGCTGGACGTGCGTAAGGACGAAACCCGCGCGCAATTCCAGCCGCGTCTCGACAACGTTGAGATTGGTACCATCCTCAAAGCCTTTAACTATCCGATATCCCTGACAGGGCAGCTGACGCTGGCGGGGGATTTCTCAGGCACAAAAATTGATGCCGAAGCTTTCCGCCGTGAATGGCAGGGCGAGGCGCACGTGGACCTGAAAGACTCCCGTATGGACGGTCTTAACTTCCAGCAGCTGGTACAGCAGGCAGTGGAGCGCAGCAGTGACGTCAAAGCGCAGGAAAACTACGATAGCGTCACGCGCCTCGACAGTTTCTCCACGGATCTGACGCTGGATAACGGGCAACTGACGCTGGCAGCTATGCAGGGAACCTCTTCTATGCTGTCGTTGACCGGAGAAGGCTCGCTGGATCTGGTCAAAGAGACGGCGGACACGCGCTTTAACGTCCGGGTACTTTCCGGCTGGCAGGGCGAAAGTAAGCTGATTGATTTCCTGAAAGAGACGCCAGTGCCGCTTAGCGTCTATGGTAAATGGCAGGCGCTGAATTACAGCCTTCAGGTGGATCAGATCCTGCGTAAGCATCTGCAGGATGAAGCGAAACGTCGGCTTAATAGCTGGGCAGATCGTAATAAAGATTCCCAGAACGGTAAGGATGTGAAGAAACTGCTGGATAAGCTTTGATGCCAGTTGTGCCGGGTGGCGGCTTCGCCTTACCCGGCCTACAAAAGCCTGACGTCGTAGGCCGGGTAAGCGCAACGCCACCCGGCTTTTTTACACCTCAAAATCCAGTTCTTCCTCATCCCGCAGTGGAATGAGCTGCACTTTCTGCACGCGATGGTTTTCAATCTGCAGCGTTTTAAGCCGATAGTCACCCACCTGAACCTCTTCACCTGGCTGCGGGATACGCTGTAAGTATTCCATCAGCAGGCCCGCAATGGTGTGGTACTCCCGCTTTTCATCCAGCGGCAGCGGCACATACTGCACCAGGTCTTCCAGCGGCATATGGCCGTTGGCCGTCCACGAGCCGTCGGCGTTTTTCTGAATATCATGGCGGGCATCAATCTCATCCACTTCGTTTGGCAAATTACCGGCAATGGTTTCCATCACGTCGCTGAGCGTGACCAGCCCTTCAACCGAACCAAACTCATCCACCACAAAGGCAAAGTGCGTTCGCGCATTTCGGAATTGCTCAAGGGCAGAGAGCAATTGCAATCCTTCCGGGAAGACCAGGGGCTGGCGTACCAGGGCGCGCAGATTGAGCGCATCCCCGTGCAGCTGCTGCTGGAGCAGGTCGATAACGTGCACGACGCCCAGTAATTCTTCTTCCTCTTCACCGCCGGTTACCACCACGCGCGTGTGCTGGTTTTTATCCAGCAGGGCGCGGATGTGCTCTTCGGGTGCCGTCAGATCGATATGCTCAATGTCATGCCGGGAAGTCATGATGCTGCTGACCGTGCGCTCATTAAGGTTAAGCACTCGCTCAATCATCAGGCGCTCCTGCGGGTTAAAGATCTGCCCGTCGCTGTGATCGGCCAGCATGGCAGCAGATTCGGCGTCCAGCTCTGCATCCTCTTTTTTACCGCTCAGCAGGCGCATAACGGTGTCGGCCGTGCGCTGACGCAGGGTCTGATTAGCGGAAAGGAAGCGACGGCGGTTAAATATCGCCAGCTGGTTAAGCGCTTCAATCATGACGGAGAAACCAATGGCGGCGTACAAATAGCCTTTCGGAATGTGGAAGCCAAAACCGTCGGCCACCAGGCTAAAGCCAATCATCAGCAGGAAGCTCAGGCAGAGGATCACGATGGTCGGGTGGCTGTTCACAAAGCGGGTGAGTGCCTTGCTCGCCATCACCATCAGCGTGATGGCGATAATCACCGCTGCCATCATAACGGCCAGATGGTCCACCATCCCGACGGCGGTGATCACCGAATCCAGGGAGAAGACGGCATCCAGCACCACGATTTGCGCTACCACCGGCCAGAATCTCGCGCCACGTCGCTGGGTCGGGTTCTCGCTGTCTTTACCTTCGAGCCGTTCATTGAGCTCTACCGTGGCTTTGAACAGCAGGAATAACCCGCCGAAGAGCATGATCAGATCGCGGGCGCTAAAGCTGAGGCCGTGAACGGAGAACAGCGGTTGCGTGAGTGTGACCATCCAGGAGATAGAGGCCAGCAACAGTAAACGCATCACCATCGCCAGCAGCAGGCCCGTTACGCGCGCGCGATCGCGCTGGGAAGGGGGCAGTTTTTCAGCGAGGATGGCAATAAAGACCAGATTATCAATCCCGAGCACTAATTCGATGACGACCAGCGTCACCAGCCCGGCCCAGATTGATGGATCGGCAATCCATTCCATAGTAATAGCAATACCTTCTGTTATATGACGATTGTCACACTTCGATCATGGATAAAGCCGGGGAAAATTGCAATGCCGGGCTGAGATTTCTCTTAATACGAAACGCTTAAAAGAGAGCAAACTCATCGGGGTGTAAATAAGCAAATTACGTATATTTAATTATAAAGAGAACATTTTAGGATATATCGCAGATAATGGTTTTCACTCCCGTTTTGTCAATATAAAGAAAATCCTAAAAGGTTAAAACTTTGCTCTTAATATTAATCTTAAAAACAGATATTAGGACAGTTGTCTCCTTGCCTGCTATTAGGTTAGCT
This sequence comes from Enterobacter cloacae complex sp. HYC080_NIDB, assembly GCF_056673325.1. Taxonomy (NCBI): domain Bacteria; kingdom Pseudomonadati; phylum Pseudomonadota; class Gammaproteobacteria; order Enterobacterales; family Enterobacteriaceae; genus Enterobacter; species Enterobacter cloacae complex sp. HYC080_NIDB. Next base: position 1,586,109 of record NZ_CP114212.1, read on the forward strand.
GCAACAATTCTCCCAGCATCAAATGTTAAATCTTGTTGTTGCTATTTTTGTTTTGGTCTTCCGGGATGGTTATTCATTATCCGTTGGGTGTCTCACCCGGCTGATATATTTCCAGTAGGCCTTGCTCAAGAGGGTGTCTATCCATAACACATTGTTTAGTCAGTGGATTGGTAACTGAAAGCCAAGGGCGGTAGCGTGCCTGAAAGCGTGTGAATCAGCCTCGGTTATTCTGTCAATAGCCAATGGATGAATAAGCTTTTTTTAGGACTGATGCCAGTTATATTTCTATTTGATTAACTGCATGCTGAAACCCAATACGACCCAAGCTTATTTAAATTGCACAGGATAATTACTCTGCCAAAGTGATAAATAATCAATGATGAAATCCAAAATGAAATTGATGCCATTATTGGTGTCTGTGACCTTGATGAGTGGTTGCACGGTCTTTCCCGGCAGCAATATGTCAACAATGGGTAAGGATGTGATCAAGCAACAGGATGCCGATTTTGATCTCGACAAAATGGTGAATGTTTATCCACTTACGCCACGTCTGGTCGAACAATTACGCCCACGTCCGAATGTTGCTCAGCCGAATATGTCTCTGGACCAGGAAATCGCCGCTTATCAGTATCGCGTGGGGCCGGGTGACGTGATCAACGTGACCGTCTGGGACCACCCTGAACTGACCACGCCAGCGGGCCAGTATCGTAGCTCAAGCGACACCGGGAACTGGGTACAGTCAGATGGCACGATGTTCTACCCCTACATTGGTAAAGTCCATGTTGCCGGGAAAACCCTTGCCGAGATCCGGAGTGATATTACCGGCCGCTTAGCGCAGTACATCGCCGATCCGCAGGTGGACGTTAATATTGCCGCATTCCGCTCGCAAAAAGCCTACATTTCCGGCCAGGTCAATAAATCCGGCCAGCAGGCCATCACCAACGTACCGTTAACCGTTCTGGATGCCATTAACGCCGCAGGCGGGTTAACCGACGGTGCCGACTGGCGCAACGTGGTCCTGACCCACAACGGCAAAGAGCAGCGCATCTCACTGCAGGCGCTGATGCAAAACGGCGATCTGACCCAGAACCGCCTGCTCTATCCGGGCGATATTCTCTACGTACCGCGTAATGACGATCTGAAAGTCTTCGTGATGGGTGAAGTGAAGAAACAGAGCACCCTCAAAATGGACTTCAGCGGCATGACGCTGACCGAAGCGCTGGGCAATGCGGAAGGCATCGATCTGACCTCCTCCAACGCCAGCGGCATCTTCGTGATTCGCCCACTTAAGGACGACGCCAGCAACAAAGGCAAGATTGCCAACATTTACCAGCTCGATATGTCCGACGCCACCTCGCTGGTGATGGCAACGTCGTTCCGCCTCCAGCCATACGATGTGGTGTATGTCACTACCGCGCCGGTTGCCCGCTGGAACCGTCTGATCAACCAGTTGCTGCCAACCATCAGTGGCGTTCGCTACATGACGGATACGGCGCGCGACATTCATACCTGGTAATCCGCGATGTTTAACAAAATTCTGGTGGTATGCGTGGGGAACATTTGCCGTTCCCCGACGGCAGAGCGGTTGTTGAAACACTACCAGCCTGAACTGACCGTCGAGTCCGCAGGCCTTGGCGCGCTGGTCGGTAAAGCGGCCGATGAGCGCGCAACGAGCGTGGCCCGCGATCATAACCTCTCCCTTGACGGGCATATTGCCCGCCAGGTCACCGGCCGCATGTGCCGGGAATATGACCTGATCCTGGCAATGGAAAAACGCCATATTCATGCGCTATGCGATATCGCACCGGAGATGCGCGGCAAGGTGATGCTGTTTGGTCACTGGGACAATGAACGCGAAATCCCCGATCCGTATCGCAAAAGCCATGAGGCGTTCGAGGCGGTTTACACCTTACTTGACCAGTCTGCCCAACAGTGGGCGCAGGCACTGAAAGCTCAGCAGGGATAACAATGACAGAAAAAACAAGACCTTCTGCCGCCCCGACTTCGGGCAGTGATGAAATTGATATTGGTCGCCTGGTCGGCACGGTTATCGAGGCAAAGTGGTGGGTGCTTGGCATTACCGCTGTGTTTGCCGCGGCAGCCGTCGTCTACACGCTGTTCGCCACGCCTATCTACAGCGCCGACGCGCTGGTGCAGATTGAGCAAAATACCGGCAACTCGCTGGTGCAGGATATTGGCTCTGCGCTGGCGAACAAACCACCGGCATCCGACGCTGAAATTCAGCTGATTCAGTCACGTCTGGTACTGGGGAAAACGGTTCACGACCTCGGTCTCGATATCTCCGTCACCAAAAATACCTTCCCGATCTTTGGTGCCGGCTGGGATCGCCTGATGGGACGAAGCAACGATACGGTAAAGGTGACTGACTTTGTGCTGCCGAAAGGGGCGGGCGATCAAACCTTTACCCTGACGGTGCTGGGTCCGAAACAGTACCAGTTGACCAGCGATGCGGGATTCAGCGCCCGCGGCGAAGTGGGCCAGATGCTGACGAAAGATGGCGTCAGCATGATGGTGAGCGCCATTCATGCCCAGGAGGGCGGCGAGTTCACCGTGACCAAATTCTCCACGCTGGGAATGATCAACAATCTGCAAAACAACCTCACCGTGACTGAAAACGGTAAGGACACCGGCGTGCTGAGCATGACCTTTACCGGTGAAGATAAAGATCAAATCCGCGACATCCTGAACAGCATCACCCGCAACTATCTTGAGCAGAACGTTGAGCGTAAGTCGGCGGAAGCGGCGAAAAGCCTGGCTTTCCTTGCTAAACAGCTCCCGGAAGTGCGGGCCCGTCTGGATGATGCCGAGAATAAACTGAACGCTTACCGTCAGGATAAAGACTCTGTCGACCTGCCGCTGGAGGCGAAGTCTGTTCTTGATTCAATGGTTAACATCGACGCCCAGCTCAACGAGCTGACCTTCAAAGAGGCGGAGATTTCCAAGCTGTACACCAAACGCCACCCGGCCTACCGGACGCTGCTGGAAAAACGTCGCACGCTTGAAGAAGAGAAGGCGAAGCTGAACGACCGCGTAACCGCGATGCCGAAAACGCAGCAGGAAATTGTGCGTCTGACCCGCGACGTGGAATCTGGTCAGCAGGTGTACATGCAGCTGCTGAACAAACAGCAGGAGCTGAAAATCACCGAAGCCAGTACCGTGGGTGATGTGCGCATCGTCGACCCGGCGATTACCCAGCCGGGCGTGCTGAAGCCGAAGAAAGCGCTGATCGTTCTCGGCAGCATTATTCTCGGCCTGATGCTCTCCATTGTCGGTGTGCTGCTGCGCTCGCTGTTCAACCGCGGAATTGAAAGCCCGCAGGCGCTGGAAGAGAGTGGTATCAACGTCTATGCCAGTATCCCGCTTTCCGAGTGGCAAAAATCCCGTGACAGCGTCAAAACCATTAAAGGCGTTAAGCGGTACAAACAGAGCCAGTTGCTGGCCGTGGGTAACCCGACGGACCTGGCGATTGAAGCGATACGTAGCCTGCGTACCAGCCTGCACTTCGCCATGATGCAGGCCAAAAACAACGTCCTGATGTTAACCGGTGTCAGTCCGTCAATCGGTAAGACCTTTGTCTGCGCCAACCTGGCGGCCGTCGTCAGCCAGACCAACAAACGCGTGCTGCTGATCGACTGCGATATGCGCAAGGGTTATACCCACGAGCTGCTGGGCACCAACAACGTTAACGGTCTGTCGGAAATCCTGCTGGGGCAGGGGGAGATTAGCCAGAGCGCCAAGCCGACCTCGATTCCGAGATTCGATCTGATCCCACGTGGTCAGATACCGCCTAACCCGTCGGAACTGCTGATGAGCGAACGCTTCACCCAGCTGATTGAGTGGGCGAGCAAACACTATGACCTGGTGCTGATCGATACGCCGCCGATTCTGGCCGTGACCGATGCCGCCGTGGTAGGCCGCCATGCGGGTACCACCCTGATGGTGGCACGTTACGCGGTGAACACCCTGAAAGAAGTGGAAACCAGCCTGAGCCGCTTCGAGCAGAACGGGATTGAGGTGAAAGGGGTGATCCTGAACTCCATCTTCCGCCGCGCGACCGGGTATCAGGATTACGGTTATTACGAGTACGAATATAAGTCTGACAATAAATAACAGCCAAAACATACCCTTACACCCCTCACCCTAACCCTCTCCCCTGAGGGGAGAGGGGATTGTTCGGTGCCGCTTTCACCCTATCCCCTCAGGGGAGAGGGCCGGGGTGAGGGGTAGGAGAAAGAAATGACCACACAACGCCCTTTGATTTCTATCTATATGCCGACATGGAATCGTCAGCAGCTGGCGATCCGCGCAATCAAGTCGGTGTTACGTCAGGATTATGACAACTGGGAACTGATCATCGTGGATGACTGTTCTTCTTCGTATGAACAGCTGCAAAAATTTGTCACCGATCTCAATGACCCGCGCGTGATGTACACCCATAACCCGATTAACTCCGGGGCATGCGCGGTGCGTAACCAGGCGATTATGCAGGCCAAAGGGCAGTATCTGACCGGCATCGACGACGATGACGAATGGACCCCGAACCGACTGTCTGTCTTCCTTTCACATAAAGCACAGCTGGTGACGCATGCGTTCCTGTATGCCAACGACTATGTCTGTCAGGGTGAAGTCTATTCGCAGCCTGCCAGTCTGCCGCTGTACCCGAAATCACCCTATTCTCGCCGCCTGTTCTACAAGCGCAACATTATCGGCAATCAGGTTTTCACCTGGGCATGGCGCTTTAAGGAGTGCCTGTTCGATACCGAACTGAAAGCCGCGCAGGATTACGACATCTTCTTGCGGATGGTGGTTGAGTATGGCGAACCGTGGAAAGTGGAAGAGGCCACGCAGATCCTGCACATCAATCACGGGGAGATGCAAATTACCTCCTCGCCGAAGAAGTTCTCGGGCTACTTCCATTTTTACCGCAAGCACAAGGACAAGTTCGACCGTGCCAGCCGGAAGTATCAGCTCTTTACCCTCTATCAGATCCGCAATAAGCGCATGAACTGGCGCACGCTGCTGACGCTGCTGTCCGTCCGTAACGGCAAACGTCTGGCTGATGGACTTCGGGGGAAATAATGTTTCTTGAAGATTGCCGCGCAAACAGCTGGAGCCTGCGCCCATGCTGCATGGTCCTGGCGTACCGTATCGCGCATTTTTGTTCGGTGTGGCGCAAGAAAAACGTGCTGAACAACCTCTGGGCAGCGCCGGTTCTGGTGCTGTACCGCATTATTACTGAATGCTTTTTTGGTTATGAAATTCAGGCCGCTGCCACCATTGGCCGCCGCTTTACCATTCACCACGGCTATGCGGTGGTGATCAATAAGTTCGTGGTCGCCGGGGATGATTTCACCATTCGTCATGCGGTCACCATTGGCAACCGAGGGCCAGACAGCCTGGCCTGCCCGGTTATCGGCAATAACGTCGAGCTGGGCGCGAACGTGGTGATCATTGGTGACATTACCATCGGTAACAACGTGACGATTGGTGCGGGCAGCGTGGTGCTGGACAGCATTCCGGACAACGCGCTGGTGGTGGGAGAAAAGGCCCGCGTGAAGGTGATTAAATGAACATTCTGCAATTTAACGTCCGCCTCGCTGAAGGCGGAGCGGCAGGCGTGGCCCTGGATCTGCACCAGCGCGCACTGCAAAAAGGACTTCAGTCTCGTTTTATTTATGGCTACGGCAAAGGCGGCAAGAAAAGCGTCAGTCACGATAACTTCCCGCAGGTGCAAAAGCACACGCCGCGTCTGACCTCGATGGCCAACATTGCCTTGTTCCGCCTGTTTAACCGCGATCTGTTTGGCAACCTGAATAATCTTTATCGCACTGTGACCCGCACCACGGGCCCGGTTGTACTGCATTTCCACGTCCTGCACAGCTACTGGCTGAATCTGGAAGAGGTGGTGGCGTTTTGTCAGAAGGTGCAGGCGCACAAGCCTGATACACGCTTCGTCTGGACGCTGCACGATCACTGGAGCGTGACCGGACGCTGCGCCTTTACCGATGGCTGCGAAGGCTGGAAGGATAACTGCCAGAAATGCCCGACGTTAAGCAACTACCCGCCGGTGAAAGTGGATCGTGCTCACCAGCTGGTAACCGGCAAGCGCAAACTGTTCCGCGACATGCTCTCGCTCGGCTGCACGTTTATCTCCCCGAGCCAGCACGTGGCCGATGCCTTCAACAGCCTTTACGGGGCAGGGCGCTGCCAGATTATCAACAACGGTATCGACGTGGCGACGGAAGCCATTCTGGCGGAGCTGACGCCGGTGGCGGACACCGCGGGTAAACCGAAAATCGCCATCGTTGCGCATGACCTGCGTTACGACGGCAAAACCAACCAGCAGCTGGTGCGCGACATGATGGCGCTCGGTGACAAGATTGAACTGCATACCTTCGGCAAGTTTTCCCCGTTCGAAGGGGCGAACGTCGTGAACCACGGGTTTGAAACCGACAAGCGCAAACTGATGAGCGCGCTGAACGGCATGGATGCGCTGGTGTTCAGCTCCCGCGTGGATAACTACCCGCTGATCCTCTGCGAAGCGCTTTCCATCGGCGTGCCGGTGATTGCCACCCACAGCGATGCCGCGCGTGAAGTGCTGGAAAAGTCGGGCGGTAAAACGTTCTCGGAAGGGGAAGTGCTGCCGCTGGTGCAGATGCCGAAAGCGCAGATCGCTGAGACTGTTTTTGGCACTGACCTGGAATCGTTCCGCAACCGCAGCCGCAAGGCCTACAGTGGACAACAGATGCTGGAGGAGTATGTCTCGTTCTATCAGAATCTGTAGTTATCTGCTGCTGCCGCTGATCTACCTGCTGGTCAACGTCAAAATTGCCCAGCTTGGCGAAAGCTTCCCGATAACCATCGTCACTTTCTTGCCCGTTCTGCTTCTGCTGTATGTCGATAAAATCAACCTGAAGAAGCTGATGATTGCCCTGGGGTTGGGCACGGGCCTGACGCTGTTTAACTACATCTTTGGCCAGTCACTGGATGCCAGTAAATACGTCACCTCCACCATGCTGTTTGTCTATATTGTCATTATTATCGGCATGGTCTGGAGTATTCGGTTTAAAACGATTTCTCCGCACAATTATCGGAAAATCCTCAGGTTCTTTTATATTGCCGTTGCGTTAATTGTTATGCTTGCTGCACTGGAAATGGCGCAAATTATTCTCACCGGTGGCAGCAGCCTGATGGAGATAATTTCGAAATATCTCATTTACAGCAACAGCTATGTATTGAACTTCATTAAGTTTGGCGGAAAACGTACCACGGCCCTCTATTTTGAACCGGCGTTCTTCGCTCTGGCGTTAATCTCAATTTGGCTCAGCATCAAACAGTTTGGTATCAAAACACCTAAGACCGATGCTATGATTCTTGCAGGAATTGTTCTGTCTGGATCGTTCTCAGGGGTAATGACATTTATCCTGTTTTACCTGCTGGAGTGGGCGTTCCAGTACCTGAACAAAGATGCGATTAAGAAAAAACTGCCGCTGGCGATTATCTCCCTGACGGTATTTTTGGTCGGCGTGATATTTGCGTTCCCGTACATCTCAGAACGTCTGGGAGATTTGGGAACAGAAGGCTCATCGTCCTATTATCGCATCATTGGTCCGCTGGTGATGGTGGGTTATTCCTTAACCCATATTGATGGTGTAGTAAGATTCGGCTCACTTTACGAATATGTTGCATCATTCGGAATCTTTAACGGTGCGGATGTCGGTAAAACCATAGACAATGGTCTGTATCTGTTAATTATTTATTTTTCGTGGTTCGCCGTACTGTTGACGCTGTGGTATCTGTTTAAAGTTTTCAAAATGATGATTAACGCGTTTGGTGATAACCAGAACTTTCGCGTGCAACTTTATCTGTTTACACCGGTGTCGCTGTTTTTTACCGGGTCAATATTTAGCCCGGAATATGCTTTCTTGATTGTCTGTCCGTTTATTTTGCGCAAAGCGCTTAATATTACGAACGTATGACGAAATGAGGTGATTTATGTTTCTTAGCGTCATTACTGTCGCTTTTCGTAATTACGAAGGGGTGGTAAAAACCTGGCGCTCGCTGCGCAACCTGGCGCGCGATCCAAGCCTCACTTTTGAGTGGATTGTGGTCGACGGCGGCTCGAACGATGGCACGGCGGAGTTTCTGGAAAAACTCAACGGTGAGTTCAACTTACGTTACATCAGCGAGAAAGATAAAGGCATTTACGATGCGATGAACAAGGGCATTAACATGGCCCAGGGTCGTTATGCCATCTTCCTCAATTCTGGCGATGTTTTCCATGATGACGTGGCGCTGTTTGCCCGTCAGCTGGCGCGTCAGAAAGAGGAGGCCATGTATATCGGCGATGCACTGCTTGATTTTGGTGATGGGCATAAAGTGTGCCGTAGCGCAAAGCCAGGCTGGTATATCTACCACAGTTTGCCCGCCAGCCATCAGGCCATTTTCTTCCCGGTAAACGGTCTGAAAAAACAGCCATACGATTTGCAGTATAAAGTGTCATCGGATTATGCCCTGGCCGCCAGCCTGTATAAATCAGGCTATCCGTTCCGCCGAATTAAAGGGCTGGTCTCTGAATTCTCAATGGGTGGCGTGTCAACATCGAATAATCTGGAATTGTGCCAGGATGCCAAAAACGTGCAGCGCAAAATATTACGCGTGCCGGGGTTCTGGGCGGAATTGTCTTATTTATTGCGCCTGCGGACGACAGGTAAAACGAAAACCTTATATAACAAAGCGGCTTTGTTGAATAAATCAGATTTCGGGTAAGTCTCCCCCGTAGCGGGTTGTGTTTTCAGGCAATACGCACGCTTTCAGGCATACCTGCTTTCGTCATTTTGTTCAGCGCTCGTACCAGGGCCATAGCCTCTGCAACCTGACCATCGTAGTCACGCAGTGTCAGTGAACCCCCGAACAGCTGTTTTACCCGGTACATCGCCGTTTCCGCTATCGAGCGACGGTTGTAATCTGTTGTCCATTTCCACCGCGCATTACTCCCGGTCATTCGCTGATTAGCCACTGCACGGTTACGGTCTGCATATTCACCGGGCCAGTAACCCGCACCTTTTCGGGGAGGGATAAGCGCGCTGATTTTCTTACGCCGCAGTTCATCGTGACATAGCCGGGTATCGTAAGCGCCATCGGCGGCGGCTGACCTGATTTTCCGGTGGGTTTGCCGGATTAACCCGGGGAAGGCCTCTGAGTCCGTAACGTTGTTCAGCGACAGGTCAGCGCAGATGATTTCATGTGTTTTACTGTCAACGGCGAGATGCAGCTTACGCCAGATACGGCGGCGTTCCTGGCCATGCTTTTTGACTTTCCACTCGCCTTCACCGAAGACCTTCAGCCCGGTGGAATCAATTACCAGGTGTGCGATTTCACCCCGGGTGGGCGTTTTGAAACTGACATTAACCGACTTTGCCCGCCTGCTGACACAGCTGTAATCCGGGCAGCGTAGCGGAACGTTCATCAGAGAAAAAATGGAATCAATAAAGCCCTGCGCAGCGCGCAGGGTCAGCCTGAATACGCGTTTAATGACCAGCACAGTCGTGATGGCAAGGTCAGAATAGCGCTGAGGTCTGCCTCGTGAAGAAGGTGTTGCTGACTCATACCAGGCCTGAATAGCTTCATCATCCAGCCAGAAAGTTATGGAGCCACGGTTGATGAGGGCTTTATTGTAGGTGGGCCAGTTGGTGATTTTGAACTTTTGCTTTGCCACGGAACGGTCTGCGTTGTCGGGAAGATGCGTGATCTGATCCTTCAACTCAGCAAAAGTTCGATTTATTCAACAAAGCCTAACAAAGCCTGAATATAAGGAAACGCAATGCAGGATTTGAAGGGTTTCTCCGTGCCGAAAGGCTTTCGGGGCGGCAACGGTATTAAAGTGCAGCTGTGGTGGGCCGTTCAGGCAACGTTATTTGCCTGGTCACCACAAATATTGTACCGCTGGCGAGCATTCTTATTGCGTCTGTTTGGCGCAAAAATCGGAAAAAACGTAGTCATTCGACCTTCGGTAAAAATTACCTACCCCTGGAAATTAACGCTTGGGGATTACGCCTGGGTAGGGGATGACGTGGTGTTATATACCCTTGGCGAAATTACGATTGGCGCAAATTCGGTGGTGTCACAGAAGTGTTATTTGTGCACCGGCAGCCACGATTTTATGAGTCAGCATTTTGATATTACCGCTTCGCCTATTGTGATTGGTGAAAAATGCTGGCTGGCAACGGATGTTTTTGTTGCACCAGGTGTTTCTGTTGGCGATGGCACGGTAGTGGGTGCCCGCAGCAGCGTTTTTAAATCGCTACCGGCAAATAAAGTTTGCCGTGGCAACCCCGCAGTGGTGATACGCGAACGCGTTGAAACTGATTAAATTCATAAGTAGAGGAATATAAACATGTCTAAAGTCGCTCTCATCACCGGCGTTACCGGGCAGGATGGTTCTTATCTGGCAGAGTTCCTGCTGGAAAAAGGGTATGAAGTACACGGTATTAAACGTCGTGCCTCTTCGTTCAACACCGAACGTGTCGATCATATTTATCAGGATCCTCACGCGGCAAACCCGAAATTCCACCTGCACTACGGCGACCTGACCGATACCTCCAACCTGACCCGTATCCTTCAGGAAGTGCAGCCGGATGAAGTGTACAACCTGGGCGCGATGAGCCACGTGGCGGTCTCCTTCGAATCCCCGGAATACACCGCTGACGTTGACGCCATGGGTACTCTGCGTCTGCTGGAAGCGATTCGCTTCCTGGGTCTGGAGAAGAAAACCCGTTTCTATCAGGCCTCTACCTCTGAGCTGTACGGTCTGGTGCAGGAAATCCCACAGAAAGAGACCACGCCGTTCTACCCACGTTCTCCGTATGCGGTCGCAAAACTGTACGCCTACTGGATCACCGTGAACTACCGTGAATCCTACGGCATGTATGCCTGTAACGGCATTCTGTTCAACCACGAATCCCCACGTCGCGGTGAAACGTTCGTTACCCGTAAAATCACCCGCGCTATCGCGAACATCGCCCAGGGTCTGGAATCGTGCCTGCACCTCGGCAACATGGACTCCCTGCGTGACTGGGGCCATGCGAAAGACTACGTGAAAATGCAGTGGATGATGCTGCAGCAGGAACAGCCAGAAGACTTCGTGATCGCGACCGGCGTTCAATACTCCGTGCGTCAGTTCGTTGAGATGGCCGCTGCACAGCTGGGCATCAAGCTGCGTTTCGAAGGTACCGGCGTAGAAGAGAAAGGTATCGTTGTTTCCGTAACCGGCCATGACGCGCCAGGCGTGAAACCAGGCGACGTCATTGTCCAGGTTGACCCACGTTACTTCCGTCCTGCTGAAGTGGAAACCCTGCTGGGCGATCCAACCAAAGCGCACGAGAAACTGGGCTGGAAACCAGAAATCACTCTGCAGGAGATGGTTTCCGAGATGGTCGCCAAAGATCTTGAAGCAGCGAAAAAACACTCCCTGCTCAAGTCTCATGGCTACGAGGTTGCCATCGCGCTGGAGTCCTGAGAATGACAAAACAACGTATTTTTGTCGCTGGTCATCGCGGAATGGTGGGTTCCGCGATTGTTCGACAGCTGGAACAGCGCGGTGACGTAGAAGTGGTTGTCCGCACGCGCGACGAGCTGAACCTGCTCGATAGCCGTGCGGTGCAGGACTTCTTTGCTAACGAACACATTGACCAGGTGTATCTGGCGGCGGCGAAAGTGGGCGGCATTGTCGCCAACAACACTTACCCGGCGGATTTCATCTACGAGAACATGATGATTGAGAGCAACATCATTCACGCGGCGCACCTGCACAACGTGAATAAGCTGCTGTTCCTCGGTTCATCCTGCATCTACCCGAAAATGGCAAAACAGCCGATCGCGGAAAGCGAACTGCTGCAGGGCACGCTGGAGGCAACCAACGAGCCTTACGCGATTGCCAAGATTGCCGGGATTAAGCTCTGCGAATCTTACAACCGTCAGTACAACCGCGACTATCGCTCGGTGATGCCGACCAACCTGTACGGACCGCACGACAACTTCCACCCGAGCAACTCGCACGTGATCCCGGCGCTGCTGCGTCGCTTCCACGAGGCGACCGCCGAGAACGCACCGGATGTGGTGGTGTGGGGCAGCGGCACGCCGATGCGCGAATTCCTGCACGTGGACGACATGGCTGCCGCCAGCATTCACGTGATGGAGCTGGATCGCGAAGTGTGGCAGGAGAACACCGAGCCGATGCTGTCGCACATCAACGTGGGAACCGGCGTGGACTGCACCATTCGCGAGCTGGCGCAAACCATCGCGCAGGTGGTGGGCTACAAAGGCCGCGTGGTGTTTGACGCGACGAAACCGGACGGCACGCCGCGCAAACTGCTGGACGTGACCCGTCTGCATCAGCTGGGCTGGTATCACGAGGTATCACTGGAGCAGGGGCTGGCCAGCACCTACCAGTGGTTCCTCGAAAACCAGCACCGCTTCCGGGGGTAACGATGTTTTTAAGTCAGGAAGATTTTGCCACGGTGGTGCGTTCCACTCCGCTCATCTCGATTGATTTGATCGTGGAGAACGAACGCGGCGAGTTCTTGCTGGGGAAACGAACCAACCGTCCTGCACAGGGCTTCTGGTTCGTGCCCGGCGGGCGCGTGCAGAAGGATGAGACGCTTCATGATGCGTTTGAGCGTCTCACTCTGGCGGAACTGGGCCTCCAGCTGCCGATGGCGGCGGGCCAGTTTTACGGGGTCTGGCAGCACTTCTATGACGATAACTTTTCAGGCACCGGGTTCACCACGCACTACATCGTGCTGGGGTTCCGCCTGAAGGTGACTCAGGCAGACCTGCGTCTGCCTGATGCTCAGCATGACGACTACCGCTGGCTGGCACCGGAGCCGCTTCTGGCAAGCGAGAACGTCCATGACAACAGTCGGGCGTATTTCCTGGCGGATCGTCAGGCCGAGGTGCCAGGCATATGAAAATCCTCGTATACGGAATTAACTACTCGCCGGAATTAACCGGTATCGGAAAATATACCGGCGAGATGGTCGAGTGGATGGCGAGCCAGGGACATGACGTGCGGGTCATTACCGCGCCGCCGTACTACCCGGAATGGAAAGTCGGTGAGCGCTACTCAAGCTGGCGCTACCGTCGTGAAGAGGGGGCGGCAACCGTCTGGCGCTGCCCGCTTTATGTACCTAAGCAGCCCTCGACGCTGAAACGGCTACTGCATCTCGGCAGCTTTGCCCTGAGCAGTTTTTTCCCGCTGATGGCGCAGCGTCGCTGGAAGCCGGATCGCATCATTGGTGTGGTGCCGACGCTGTTTTGCACGCCGGGCATGCGCCTGCTGGGCAAACTCTCCGGCGCACGCACCCTGCTGCACATACAGGATTATGAAGTGGACGCCATGCTGGGCCTGGGGATGGCAGGCAAAGGCAAGGGTGGAAAAGTGGCGAAGCTCGCCAGCGCCTTTGAGCGTAGCGGTCTGCATAACGTGGATTACGTTTCGACCATCTCACGCTCGATGATGAACAAGGCGCAGGAGAAGGGCGTACCTGCCCGGAAGGTGATCTTCTTCCCGAACTGGTCCGAAGTGGCGCGTTTTCGCGACGTGACGGAGCAGGACGCTCAGACGCTACGCGCCCAACTCGGTTTGCCTGAAGACCAAAAAATCATTCTTTACTCAGGCAACATCGGCGAAAAGCAAGGGCTGGAAAGCGTGATTGAAGCGGCTCAGCAGCTTAACGAGCATCCGTGGATGTTTGTGATTGTCGGGCAGGGCGGCGGGAAAGCGCGGCTGGAAAAGATGGTCAGCGAACGCGGCCTGAGCAACGTGAAATTCTTCCCGCTTCAGTCTTACGAGGCGTTACCTGCGCTGCTGAAGATGGGCGACTGCCATCTGGTGGTACAAAAACGTGGCGCGGCGGATGCGGTGTTGCCTTCCAAGCTGACAAACATTCTGGCGGTGGGCGGCAACGCGGTGATCACGGCAGAAGCCGAAACTGAATTAGGCCAGCTGTGTGACAGCTATCCGGGGATTGCCGTGTGCGTCGAACCGGAATCGGTCCCGGCACTGGTCACCGGCATTGAACAGGCACTTGCCATGCCAAAAGTGAACACGGTGGCACGTGAATATGCCGAACGCACGCTCGAGAAAGAGAACGTGCTGAGTCAATTTATTGCAGATATACGGGGATAAATCATGAGTCAAACCACTTTGTATCCGGTCGTAATGGCGGGTGGATCCGGGAGCCGGTTGTGGCCACTGTCCCGCGTGCTTTATCCAAAACAATTTCTGTGCCTGAAGGGTGACCTCACCATGCTGCAGACGACGGTAAACCGTCTGCACGGTGTGGAGTGTGAAAGCCCGGTGGTGATTTGTAACGAACAGCACCGCTTTATTGTTGCCGAGCAGCTGCGCCAGCTGAATAAACTCACAGAAAACATCATTCTGGAGCCTGCCGGACGTAATACCGCGCCTGCTATCGCCCTCGCGGCGCTGGCGGCAAAACGCAGCAGTCCTGACTGTGACCCGCTGATGCTGGTGCTGGCGGCAGACCACGTTATCCAGCAGGAAGAGGCGTTCCGCGAGGCGGTGCGTGCAGCGATCCCTTACGCCGAAAGCGGCAAACTGGTGACCTTCGGCATCGTGCCGGATCTGCCAGAAACCGGCTATGGCTATATTCGCCGCGGTAATGTGACGCCTGGCGAAGGCGACAGCGTGGCGTTTGATGTGGCGCAGTTTGTCGAAAAACCGAATCTGGAAACCGCTCAGGCCTACGTCGCCAGCGGTGAGTACTACTGGAACAGTGGGATGTTCCTGTTCCGTGCCGGGCGCTATCTGGAAGAGCTGCGCAAATACCGTCCGGATATTCTGAATGCCTGTGAGAAGGCGATGGCAGTGGTGGACCCGGATCTCGACTTCATCCGCGTGGATGAGGAGGCGTTCCTCGCCTGCCCGGAAGAGTCCATTGACTATGCGGTGATGGAACGCACGGCCGACGCCGTTGTGGTTCCGATGGATGCGGGCTGGAGTGATGTGGGCTCCTGGTCCTCACTGTGGGAGATCAGCGCCCATACCCCGGAGGGTAACGTCCATCACGGCGATGTCATTAGCCACAAAACGGAAAACAGCTACGTCTACGCCGAGTCCGGCCTGGTGACCACGGTTGGGGTGAAAGATCTGGTGGTTGTTCAGACCAAAGACGCCGTGCTGATTGCCGACCGTAACGCCGTGCAGGACGTTAAAAAAGTGGTCGAGCAAATCAAGGCCGATGGCCGACACGAACACCACATTCACCGCGAAGTGTACCGTCCGTGGGGCAAATATGACTCCATCGATGCAGGTGAGCGTTATCAGGTGAAACGCATTACCGTGAAGCCGGGCGAAGGGCTGTCTGTGCAGATGCACCATCACCGCGCCGAGCACTGGGTCGTGGTGGCAGGCACGGCTAAAGTTACCATCGACGGTGAAGTCAAACTGCTGGGTGAAAACGAGTCCATCTATATTCCGCTGGGGGCCACGCACTGTCTGGAGAACCCGGGGAAAATTCCTCTCGATTTAATTGAGGTGCGTTCCGGCTCGTATCTGGAAGAGGACGATATCGTGCGCTTCCAGGATCGCTACGGCCGGGTGTAGCACTCTGCAATATGCCCGGTGGCGCTGAGCTTACCGGGCCTACGAATGACAAAAAAATCAATTTGGCCATTTAGTGGTCAGGGCCGACTGTTGCCTGAAAAAGGGGTCATCATGGAAAAATTAACCTGTTTTAAAGCCTACGATATTCGCGGCAAGCTGGGCGAAGAGCTGAATGAAGATATCGCGTGGCGCATTGGCCGCGCCTATGGCGAATACCTGAAGCCGCAGACCATCGTGCTGGGCGGCGACGTGCGTCTGACCAGTGAATCCCTGAAGCTGGCGCTGGCGAAAGGGTTGCAGGACGCGGGCGTGGACGTGCTGGATATCGGACTTTCCGGGACCGAAGAGATTTACTTTGCCACCTTCCACCTGGGCGTGGACGGCGGTATTGAAGTGACCGCCAGCCACAACCCGATGGACTACAACGGCATGAAGCTGGTGCGCAAAGGTGCGCGTCCTATCAGCGGCGACACCGGCCTGCGCGACGTGCAGCGTCTGGCGGAAGCCAACGATTTCCCGCCGGTGAACGACGCGAAACGCGGCAGCTATAAGCAAATCAACCTGCAAAAAGAGTATATCGATCACCTGCTGGGCTACATCAACTTGGCGAACCTCAAGCCGCTGAAGCTGGTCATCAACTCCGGTAACGGCGCGGCCGGCCCGGTGGTGGATGCCCTGGAAGCCCGCTTTAAAGCGCTGAACGTGCCGGTGACCTTCGTCAAAGTGCACAACACCCCGGACGGCAACTTCCCGAACGGTATTCCTAACCCGCTGCTGCCGGAGTGCCGCGACGACACCCGTAACGCGGTGATTGAGCACGGCGCGGATATGGGCATTGCCTTTGACGGCGATTTCGACCGCTGCTTCCTGTTCGACGAGAAAGGGCAGTTCATCGAGGGCTACTACATTGTCGGCCTGCTGGCGGAAGCGTTCCTTGAGAAAAAACCGGGTGCGAAAATCATTCATGACCCGCGTCTTTCCTGGAACACCGTCGATGTGGTGTCAGCGGCAGGCGGCACGCCGGTGATGTCCAAAACCGGTCACGCCTTTATCAAAGAGCGCATGCGTGAAGAAGACGCTATCTACGGCGGCGAGATGAGCGCCCACCACTACTTCCGTGATTTTGCCTACTGCGACAGCGGGATGATCCCGTGGCTGCTGGTGACTGAACTCCTGTGTCTGAAAGGGAAAACGCTGGGTGAGCTGGTGCGCGACCGCATGGCGGCGTTCCCGGCGAGCGGGGAGATCAACAGCAAGCTGGCGCATCCCGCCGAGGCGATTGCCCGCGTGGAGCAACACTTTGCCATTCACGCGCTGGAAGTTGACCGCACCGACGGCATCAGCATGGCGTTTCCACAGTGGCGCTTTAACCTGCGCTCTTCTAATACCGAGCCGGTGGTGCGCCTGAACGTGGAATCCCGCGCGGATACGGCGCTGATGGAAGCCCGAACGAAGGACATTCTGGCGCTGTTGAATCAGTAACAATTGCCCCTCCGGGAGGAGGGGAAACCGAATACAGGAACAACGATGACGAATCTAAAAAAACGCGAACGAGCGAGAACGAATGCATCGTTAATCTCTATGGTGCAGCGTTTTTCTGATATCACCATCATGGTCGGCGGACTGTGGGCGGTGTGTCGGATCGGCGGGCTGCCGTTTTTATATATGCATCTGCTGATGGCGCTGATTGCGTTGGTCGTGTTTCAGATGATCGGCGGAATGACCGATTTCTACCGCTCGTGGCGCGGTGTGAAAATGACTACCGAACTGATGCTGTTGCTGCAGAACTGGACCCTGAGTCTGATCTTCAGCGCGGGCCTGGTAGCGTTCAGCCATGATTTCGATAATCGCCTCGTGACCTATCTCAGCTGGTATCTGCTGACCAGCGTCGGCATGGTGGTGTGCCGCTCCCTGATCCGCTTTGGCGCGGGCTGGCTGCGTAACCGCGGTTATAACCGTCGCTTTGTGGCGGTGGCAGGGGATTTGCCGGTTGGAAGGGTTCTGCTCGAGAGCTTCCGCAAAGAGCCGTGGTTAGGGTTTGAAGTGGTGGGCATTTATCACGACGCGAAACCGGGCGGCGTGCCGTCGGACTGGGCGGGGAATTACGTCCAGCTGATTGAAGACGCGAAAGCCGGAAAAATTCACAACGTTTATATCGCCATGCAGATGAAAGACGAATCCCGCATTAAGCAGCTGATGCGCGAGCTGGCGGATACCACCTGCTCGGTGATCCTCATCCCGGATGTGTTTACCTTCAACATTCTGCATTCCCGTATTGAAGAGGTGAACGGCGTGCCGGTGGTACCGCTGTACGATACGCCGTTGTCGGGCATTAACCGCGTGCTCAAGCGCGTGGAAGATATCGTGCTCTCTTCGCTGATTTTACTCCTCATCTCCCCGGTACTGTGCTGCATCGCTCTGGCGGTGAAGCTGAGCTCCCCCGGCCCGGTCATTTTCCGTCAGACCCGCTACGGCATGGACGGTAAGCCGATCATGGTCTGGAAATTCCGCTCTATGAAGGTGATGGAGAACGACAAGGTGGTCACCCAGGCGACGCAGAACGATCCGCGCGTCACCCGCGTAGGTAACTTCCTGCGTCGCACCTCGCTGGACGAGCTGCCGCAGTTTATCAATGTCTTTACCGGCGGCATGTCGATTGTTGGCCCCCGTCCGCACGCCGTGGCGCACAACGAGCAGTACCGCTCGCTGATTGAAGGCTACATGCTGCGCCATAAGGTGAAGCCGGGCATCACCGGCTGGGCACAGATCAACGGCTGGCGCGGTGAAACCGACACGCTGGAAAAAATGGAAAAACGCATCGAGTTCGATCTGGAGTACATCCGCGAGTGGAGCCTCTGGTTCGATATCAAGATTGTTTTTCTGACCATTTTCAAAGGCTTCGTGAACAAAGCGGCGTACTAAGATGAGCTTACGTGAAAAAACCATCAGCGGCGCCAAGTGGTCAGCGATGGCGACCATCGTCATCATTGGCCTCGGCCTGGTGCAGATGACGGTGCTGGCGCGCATTATTGATAATCACCAGTTCGGCCTGCTGACCGTCTCGCTGGTGATTATTGCGCTGGCCGACACGCTGTCGGACTTTGGTATCGCCAACTCGATTATCCAGCGTAAAGAGATCAGCCATCTGGAGCTGACCACGCTCTACTGGCTGAATGTGGGGCTGGGAATTTTCGTGTTTGTGCTGGTCTTTCTGCTGAGCGGTACTATCGCCAGCGTGCTGCACAACCCGGATCTCGCCCCGCTGATGCGCACATTGTCCTTTGCCTTCGTGGTGATCCCACACGGGCAGCAGTTCCGCGCGCTGATGCAGAAAGAGCTGGAGTTCAACAAAATCGGCATGATCGAAACCAGCGCCGTGCTGGCGGGCTTTACCTTCACCGTGGTCAGCGCCCATTTCTGGCCGCTGGCGATGACGGCCATCCTCGGTTACCTGGTCAACTCCGCCGTGCGTACGCTGCTGTTTGGCTATTTTGGCCGCAAAATTTATCGCCCGGGGCTGCATTTCTCTCTCGCGTCCGTCTCGTCTAACCTGCGCTTTGGCGCGTGGCTGACGGCGGACAGCATCATTAACTACGTGAATACCAACCTCTCAACACTGGTGCTGGCACGTATTCTTGGGGCGAGCGTCGCGGGGGGCTACAACCTGGCCTATAACGTTGCGGTTGTACCGCCGATGAAGCTGAACCCGATTATCACCCGCGTCCTGTTCCCGGCGTTTGCCAAGATTCAGGACGATACCGAAAAGCTCCGCGTTAATTTTTACAAGCTGCTGTCCGTGGTAGGGATCATCAACTTCCCGGTGCTGCTGGGGTTGATGGTGGTCTCGAGCAACTTCGTACCGCTGGTGTTTGGCGAGAAGTGGAACGGCATTATCCCGATCCTGCAATTGCTCTGCGTGGTGGGGCTGCTGCGCTCCGTGGGGAATCCGATTGGTTCGCTGCTGATGGCGAAGGCACGGGTGGATATCAGCTTCAAGTTCAACGTGTTCAAAACCTTCCTGTTTATTCCGGCAATTATCGTCGGTGGCCATATGGCGGGCGCCATCGGCGTCACGCTGGGCTTCCTGCTGGTGCAGGTAGTCAATACCGTTCTGAGCTACTTCATCATGATTAAGCCGGTGCTGGGCTCCAGCTACCGTCAGTACATTTTGAGTCTGTGGCTGCCGTTTTACCTCTCACTGCCAACCCTGGCTGTGAGCTACGGTCTGGGCATTATCCTTCGCGGCCATCTGCCGCTGGCCGCACTGCTGGCGGTGCAGGTGGCCGCCGGCGCGCTGGCATTTGGCGTGATGATTGTGCTGTCACGCAATGCGCTGGTGGTCGAAATGAAGCGCCAGTTTTGCCGTAACGAAAAAATGAAAACGCTGCTTCGCGCAGGCTAGTTATTTAAGAGGCCATTATGAAATTATTAATTCTTGGCAACCATACCTGCGGCAACCGTGGCGACAGCGCCATCCTGCGCGGTTTACTGGATGCAATTAACACCCTTAAGCCTGAGACCGAAGTGGACGTGATGAGCCGTTATCCGGTCAGCTCATCCTGGCTACTGAACCGCCCGGTAATGGGCGACCCGCTCTACAGCCAGATGAAACAGCATAACAACGCCGCAGGCGTGATGGGGCGGGTCAAGAAAGTCCTGCGTCGTCGTTACCAGCACCAGGTGCTACTTTCCCGCGTGACGGATACCGGCAAGCTGCGCAACATTGCGATTGCGCAGGGCTTTACCGATTTCGTGCGGCTGCTGTCCGGCTACGACGCGATTATTCAGGTTGGCGGTTCGTTCTTCGTCGATCTCTACGGCGTACCGCAGTTTGAACATGCGCTCTGCACGTTTATGGCCAAAAAGCCGTTGTTTATGATTGGCCACAGCGTCGGACCTTTCCAGGATCCGCAGTTTAACCAGCTGGCGAACTATGTCTTTGGGCACTGCGACGCGCTGATCCTGCGTGAGTCGGTGAGTCTGGATATGATGAAGCGCAGCGAAATTGACACGTCTAAAGTAGAACACGGCGTGGACACCGCCTGGCTGGTGGATCATCAGGATGACAGCTTCCAGGCAAGCTACGCGGTACAGCACTGGCTGGACGTGGCGGCAAAACAAAAAACGGTCGCCATCACGCTGCGTGAACTGGCTCCCTTTGATAAACGGCTAGGCACCACCCAGGCGGCGTATGAGAAAGCCTTTGCCGACGTGGTGAACCGCGTGCTGGACAGCGGTTATCAGGTACTGGCGCTTTCCACCTGTACCGGCATCGACAGCTACAACAAAGATGACCGCATGGTGGCGCTGAACCTGCGCAACCTGGTTAACGATCCGTCGCGTTATCACGTTGTGATGGATGAGCTGAACGACCTTGAAATGGGCAAGCTGCTCGGCGCCTGTGACCTGACCGTCGGCACCCGCCTGCATTCGGCCATTATCTCCATGAACTTCGGTACGCCGGCCATCGCCATTAACTACGAACACAAATCCGCCGGGATTATGCAGCAGCTTGGCATGCCGGAAATGGCCGTGGATATTCGTCATCTGCTGGATGGTTCGCTTGGTGCGATGGTGGGGGACACGCTGGGTCAACTGCCCGCCATCAACGAACGGCTGGCCGTGGCGGTGAAAGCCGAGCGCGAGAAGGGCATTGGCATGGTGAAATCGGTACTCGACCGCTTACGGGAGGGGAAATGAAGGTTGGTTTCTTCTTACTGAAATTTCCGCTGTCGTCCGAGACCTTTGTGCTGAACCAAATTACCGCGTTTATCGATATGGGATATGACGTGGAGATTATCGCCCTGCAAAAGGGCGATACCCAAAACACCCATGCGGCCTATACCCAGTATGGGCTGGAGGCGAAAACCCGCTGGCTGCAGGATGAGCCTTCCGGGAAGTTGAGCAAGCTGCGCCACCGTGCCAGCCAGACCTTACGCGGGATCCATCGGCCGGCGACCTGGCGGGCGCTGAATGTTTCCCGTTATGGGTCCGAATCTCGCAATCTGATCCTGTCGGCCATCTGCGGGCAAACGGCGCAGCCGTATCGTGCCGATGTGTTTATCGCCCACTTCGGCCCGGCGGGTGTCACTGCCGCGAAGCTGCGCGAACTGGGGGTAATAGACGGCAAGATTGCGACTATTTTCCACGGAATCGACATCTCAAGCCGTGAAGTGTTGAACCACTATACGCCAGAGTATCAGCAGCTTTTCCGCCGCGGTGACATGATGCTGCCCATCAGCGACCTGTGGGCCGGACGCCTGAAAAGTATGGGCTGCCCGGGTGAGAAGATTGCCGTTTCGCGCATGGGCGTCGATTTAACGCGCTTTACGCGTCGTCCGGTGAAGGTGCCGGGAAAACCGCTACAGATCATCTCTGTGGCACGTCTGACCGAAAAGAAAGGTCTGCATGTGGCCATTGAGGCCTGCCGTCAGCTAAAAGCGCGCGGGGTGGCGTTCCACTATCGCATTCTCGGCATTGGGCCGTGGGAACGTCGTCTGCGCACGTTGATCGAACAGTATCAGCTGGACGATGTCGTGGAGATGCCGGGCTTTAAGCCGAGCCATGAAGTTAAGGCCATGCTCGATGAGGCGGACGTGTTCCTGCTGCCCTCCGTGACGGGCGCCGATGGTGACATGGAAGGCATTCCGGTGGCGCTGATGGAGGCGATGGCCGTGGGTATTCCGGTAGTATCGACCCTGCACAGCGGGATCCCGGAGCTGATTAAATCTGACCATTCCGGCTGGCTGGTGCCGGAGAATAACGCGATGGCCCTTGCTGATCGGTTAGCGGCCTTCAGCGACATCGACCAGCAGGCGCTGGAGCCCGTGCTTCACAATGCCAGACAAAAAGTAGAAACCGATTTTAACCAGCAGGTGATTAATCGCCAGTTAGCGAGCCTGCTGCAAACGCTGTAACGCCGAGGTTGTATGCTGAAAAAGATTACCCGACGCACTTTTGTCTCTTCTCTGTCCGTTCTGGCGGCCACGCCGCTGCTGTCGTCCCGCCTCGCGCGGGCGGCAGGTGGAAAGACGGTCTCAGTTAATCAGTACAATAACAACGACTGGATCGCTGCCTTTAAGCAGGCGTTTAAAGAAGGTGACATCGTCGTTGTCCCGGCGGGACTCACCTGCGAGAACATCAATACGGGCATTTTCATTCCTGACGGTAAAACGCTGCTGATCCGCGGGGCGTTAACCGGCAACGGGCGCGGCCGCTTTGTTCTGCAGGAAGGCTGCAAGGTCATTGGCGAAGGGGCAGGGCGCACGGAGAACATTACGCTCGACGTTCGTGGCTCAGATTGTGTGATTAAAGGGCTGGCAATGAGTGGATTTGGCCCGGTAACGCAGATCTACATTGGCGGTAAGAAACCCAAAGTGATGCGCAATTTGCTGATTGATAATATCAGCGTGAGCCAGGCTAACTACGCTATCCTGCGTCAGGGTTTTCATAACCAAATCGATGGGGCCCGTATTACCAACAGCAAATTCAGCCACCTGCAGGGCGATGCGATTGAGTGGAATGTGGCGATCAATGACCGCAATATCCTGATCTCCGATCACGTCATCGACAACATCAACTGCACCAACGGCAAGATCAACTGGGGTATCGGTATTGGCCTCGCCGGGAGCACCTACGACAACGACTATCCTGAAAAACAGACCGTTAAGAACTTCGTGGTGGCCAACATCACCGGCAGCAACTGTCGCCAGCTGGTGCATGTTGAAAACGGTAAACACTTTGTTATCCGCAATATAAAGGCCGAAAATATTACCCCCGACTTCAGTAAAAAGGCGGGAATAGATAACGCCACGGTAGCTATTTATGGCTGTGATAATTTCATTATTGATAATGTCGATATGGTCAATAGTGCCGGAATGCTAATTGGCTATGGGGTCATTAAAGGCGATTATTTGTCCATTCCCCAGAACTTCAAGCTAAACAATATTCATCTGGATAATCGCCAGCTTGCGTATAAGCTGCGCGGAATCCAAATATCATCCGGCAATGCCACCTCCTTTGTGGCGATCACCAACGTCGAGATGAAGCGCGCTACGCTTGAGCTGCACAATAAGCCGCAGCATCTGTTCTTACGTAATATCAACGTGATGCAGGAGGCTGCTATCGGTCCTGCGCTGAAGATAAACTTTGACTTACGTAAGGATGTGCGGGGCAAATTTATGGCCAAAGATGAGACCCTGCTGTCACTGGCGAACATAAAAGCGGTGAATGAGAAGGGGCAGAGCTCGGTGGATATTGACCGGGTGGACCAGCAGGTGGTGAATGTGGAAAGGCTGAACTTTCCACTTCCGCGCAAATAATCGACGATCGTCTGTTTTGAGACTATTCCTGGCACAAAAGCGCGATCGAATCAGATTACAACTACAGAAATTTGTGATGCTGAGGCGTAACATTACCTCAGGATTACGGCAAATCATGCTGGCGAAAACAGGTTTAAGAGCTATAATTCGTCAACCATTTTAAGGTGGAAGAAATAATGATTAATTTGAAAGCAGTCATTCCGGTAGCAGGCCTGGGCATGCATATGTTGCCAGCCACAAAAGCCATTCCTAAAGAAATGCTGCCGATCGTCGACAAACCGATGATTCAATACATCGTCGACGAGATTGTTGCTGCAGGGATCAAAGAAATCGTCCTGGTTACGCACTCGTCCAAGAATGCGGTTGAAAACCACTTCGACACCTCTTACGAACTCGAAGCGTTGCTTGAGCAGCGCGTCAAACGCCAGCTGCTGGCGGAAGTGCAATCTATTTGTCCACCTGGCGTGACCATCATGAACGTGCGCCAGGCGCAGCCGCTGGGGCTGGGCCACTCCATCCTGTGTGCCCGTCCGGTCGTCGGTGATAACCCGTTCATCGTTGTTCTTCCGGACATCATCATTGATACCGCGTCTGCCGATCCGCTGCGCTACAACCTGGCGGCCATGGTGGCGCGTTTCAACGAAACCGGTCGCAGCCAGGTGCTGGCGAAACGCATGAAGGGCGATCTTTCTGAGTACTCTGTGATTCAGACGAAAGAAGCGCTGGAGACGGAAGGGCAGGTGAGCCGCATCGTTGAGTTCATCGAAAAGCCGGATCAGCCGCAGACGCTGGACTCCGACCTGATGGCGGTGGGTCGTTATGTTCTGAATGCCGATATCTGGGCGGAACTGGAAAAAACCGAGCCAGGTGCCTGGGACCGTATTCAGCTGACTGACGCGATTGCTGAGCTGGCGAAGAAGCAGTCTGTGGATGCCATGCTGATGACGGGTGACAGCTATGACTGCGGTAAGAAAATGGGGTATATGCAGGCGTTTGTGAACTATGGGCTGCGTAACCTCAAAGAGGGCCATAAGTTCCGCGAGACCATTAAAAAGCTGCTAGATACGCATGACTGATTGTCAGCTTTGATAGTCCAGTAAAACAGGAGACTACCCTGAAATATCAGTGTGGTCTTTTGTCTTATATAAACCCAATAAATTTGATTTCAGTTTCTGGCGAAACAGCAGCCCAAAAACTTATTATTCATCTCGTCAACTGCTGAAACGACATGCAGTCCGAGAGTTTTAATGGCGAGTATTGCTTCTGGTAGCGTAGGCCAGGGGCGGTAGCATGCTTTTTTACACACAAACCGTATTGAGCAAAGCAGGAGAAGCAGGATGTTACTTCCAGTGGTGATCGCAGGAGGAACAGGGAGTCGACTATGGCCGATGTCTCGAGAATTGCAGCCCAAGCAATTTCTTTCATTCCATCAGGGAGGGTCGATGCTTCAAAATACGATCTCGCGTCTTGATGGCCTGGAAGTAGCCGACCCCATTGTCATCTGTAATGAAGATCATCGTTTTCTGGTGGCCGAACAGTTAAGGCAAATGCATAAACTGGCCGGTAATATTATCCTCGAACCCGTTGGGCGAAATACAGCGCCAGCAATCACGCTTGCCTCTCTTCATGCGCTGGAAACCGGCAACGATCCTGTCATGCTCATTCTTGCTGCCGATCATCTCATTGCGAATACTGCGGCTTTCCATTCGGTTATCAGCAACGCTATTCCATTCGCTGAAGAGGGTAAACTGGTTACCTTTGGCATCGTGCCTGTGCAACCAGAGACGGGGTACGGATACATTCAGCGCGGTGAAGTGCAGCATGCGGGTCAGTCTATAGCATGGAAAATCAAACGATTCGTGGAAAAGCCGGATCTGACGACCGCCATGTCCTACCTTGAAAGCAAAGAGTACCTTTGGAACAGCGGTATGTTTATGTTCCGGGCCTCGTCCTATCTGAACGAAGTGGCTAAGTTTTGTCCGTCGATTCTGGAAGCATGTAAAAATGCTATGCAGCAGCCGGTTAACGATCTCGACTTTATTAAGCTCGACAAAGAGATTTTCAGCCGTTGCCCTTCAGACTCCATCGACTATGCGGTTATGGAACATACTGAACTGGGGATTGTGACCGCAATGGATGCAGGTTGGAATGACGTAGGGTCATGGTCAGCGCTATGGGAAACGTCTGCCCACGATGCTGAAGGTAATGCGTTGATCGGTGATATCTTTACTCATCAAACTCGGGATTGTTATATCCGTAGCGAGGATAAATTAACGGCAGCACTTGGCTTAGAAGACCTTATTATTGTCAATACGAAAGATGCATTGCTGGTATCCCATAAAGATAGTGTCCAGGATGTGAAAGTCGTTGTTGAACACCTAAAAGCCAATTCACGTAGTGAATGCCGTGAACATACTACCCGTTATATGCCCTGGGGCCACGTTGAAACGCTGGTTCGGGACGCACGATATAGAGTTAACCGTGTGACTATTATACCCGGTGGTGAGCTTTCCCTTCAGTTGCATCACCATCGCATTGAACACTGGGTTGTGCTCACTGGAACCGCGCTTATTGGTGTTGAAGAAAACGAAATCTATCTTACCGAGAATGAATCAACGACGATTC
This sequence comes from Enterobacter cloacae complex sp. HYC080_NIDB, assembly GCF_056673325.1. Classification (NCBI taxonomy): domain Bacteria; kingdom Pseudomonadati; phylum Pseudomonadota; class Gammaproteobacteria; order Enterobacterales; family Enterobacteriaceae; genus Enterobacter; species Enterobacter cloacae complex sp. HYC080_NIDB. Next base: position 1,612,704 of record NZ_CP114212.1, read on the forward strand.
CAGTTGGAAAAAAACACAAGCTCTCGAATCCAGGAAAAATAAATCTTGAGGTTCTGGAAATTCAGTTTGGTAGTTATTTAGGCGAAGATGACGTACTAAGGATTTCATGATGGTAAATAAAAATAATAATAAGTTAAGTTGTTTTAAAGCCTATGATATTCGTGGGAAATTGGGCGAAGAACTTAATGAAGATATTGCCTGGCGTATTGGCCGTGCTTACGCACAATGTCTTGCTCCGAAACAGGTTGTCGTTGGAGGGGATGTTCGTTTGACCAGTGAGTCATTAAAGCTGGCTCTGGCTGAGGGGCTCATGGCTGGCGGATGCGACGTGCTTGATATTGGACTGTCGGGCACAGAAGAGATCTATTTCGCCACATTTCATTTGAACGTCGACGGCGGTATTGAAGTCACCGCGAGCCACAATCCCATCGATTATAATGGGATGAAGCTTGTTCGTAGCGGTGCGCGACCTGTCAGTGGTGATACGGGTTTAAAAGAGATTCAGCACGTAGCGGAAATGAATGATTTTGCGCCCACACAGCATAAAGGCAATTATAAGAAGATTAATATTCTCAGGGAGTATGTTGATCATTTATTAAGCTATGTGAATCTCAATAATTTCCGTATCAAACCGATGAAATTAGTCATTAACTCCGGCAACGGTGCGGCAGGGCATGTCATTGATGCAATCGAACTACGCTTCAAACAGGCCGGTGTACCGGTAGAATTTATAAAAGTTCATAACGATCCGGACGGTACCTTCCCACATGGCATTCCCAATCCGCTTTTACCAGAAGCACGACAGGATACGGCTAATGCTGTGTTAGCTGCTCAGGCCGATATGGGGATTGCGTTTGACGGTGATTTTGATCGCTGCTTCTTTTTTGACGAAAAAGCCAATTTTATTGAAGGTTATTACATTGTTGGCTTGTTAGCTGAGGCGTTTCTCAACAAAGAGCCTGGGTCAAAAATCATCCACGACCCACGACTCACATGGAATACGGTTGATATCGTCCAGAGTGCTGGGGGTATCCCTGTAATGTCTAAAACAGGCCACGCTTTCATTAAAGAACGCATGCGTGCTGAGAACGCGGTTTATGGTGGAGAAATGAGTGCCCATCATTATTTCCGTGAATTTGCATACTGCGACAGTGGCATGATCCCCTGGCTGCTTGTGGCAGAACTGGTATTAACAACAGGCCACTCTCTTGGCTCATTGGTTGAGACGCGAATTGAGCGTTTCCCTGTCTCGGGTGAGATAAACAGAAAAGTTATAAATGCTTCGAGATTAATCGCTGATATCGAGGAGCGCTATGCCTCACAAGCTACCGATATTGACTATACGGATGGCTTGAGTATGTCTTTTCCTGAGTGGCGATTTAATATCCGTACATCGAATACCGAGCCTCTGCTTCGTCTGAATGTTGAATCGAATGGAGATCAGAGATTAATGGAAACAAAGCGAGAAGAACTATTAGGGCTGATAAATAGATAGTTTTGGGTTGCTAAATCTCGTGGGATAAAATTAATGATTGAAGTCTTATTAGCAGCAGTCGTAGGTTTACTCGTATATTTTGTTTTCCTCGCGCTGTCCTTACGAACCCGATTGTTGCTGGTGCTTGTATGCAGCATCCCGCAGCTCTACCTGGTGCAATTAAGTGGGGCGGATGTCCCGCTGGCTTTTCTTTTGCCCGCTATACTCCTTCCTGAATTTATCATTAACGCCAATCGGTTCTTAGGCAAACCGGCAAATGTGATGCTGCTTGGGTTGATTGGTATTAGCCTCTTAAGCCTGGCATGGTCAGTTGAGAAATCAATGGGCATCCGTGATATTGCCTATTTGTGTGAGTTTATCGTTATTTCCAACGCCATCTATGTTCTGGCATTAAAAGATCGCATTGCATTATATAAGATTATTAATTTGATGCTGTTCTTTGTTTGCTTGCAGGCTATAACAGTAATCATTTTCCGGTTTAATGAGTCCCTTGAATTAGCAGTTATTCTTTCACCTGTGAGTAAGTTTACGATGGGGATGAACACGCTGCAGGGCTTGTTAGATGGTGCCAGAAACAACTTTTACGACCCGGTAAAATCTGGGGGACTGTTGTTCGTCAATGCCAATGCGGCAGCCTGTTACGTCGGTATCTCTTCGTTTATGGCATGGGGTATCTATAAAGTTTCAAAGGCGAAAATAACGCTATTAATGGCTATCCTGTTGTGGGCCACTGTTTTCTTTACTGGCTCCAAAGCTGGCATCCTTTTTGCCATTCTTATCCCGGCATTCGTTTTCTACCTGACATTGCAGCGCTCGACTAAGGTCATTGTGGTGACAGCAGGCGCTTCTTTTGCCATCGTCTTAATTGCTATCAGCGTTATCTTTAGCGTAATCGGACAAAACGGATTTTTACAGGAATCAACTGATACCGCTGAAACGCGTTACCAGATATGGAGTTATGCTTTTAATGCGTTTACTGATAATCCAATGATGGGACAAGGATTTGGTGGATGGGAAGCCGATTACAGTAAACATACTGATTATTTCCTTCCACCGCATAATACACTTATCTATCTTTGGTCAAAGTCAGGCTTGATCGCCTCTCTTTTGGGGCTCGGCTTTATTCTGTGCTGCATTCGAATTGCCCTTCGGGCGATACGAAGCATCGATGAAAAGCAGAAAAACATCGGATTTTCATTTTTAATGGTGATCTCATGGCTATTCGCACATGGCTTTGGTGAGAACTTTGGTTTGATTGGTGAGCAACACCAGATGGTTGTTTTTGCAGTAATGCTTGGGCTTTGTCTGGCAGGAAATTTACCGATAAACAGGAATTTTAGGGTACAGGAATGAACACGGTCGGTATTTTCAGAAATCAACTATTCAAGGGTTCTGAAGTTTTTATCCAACAGCAGGCAGAAGCCCTCGAGAATTTCAAAAAGTGCTATATCGGCAGACGAGTCATTGGCAAAAAACCAGAGGGGGCTGTCGCACACGTTTTAAATGAACGCGGAGACCTTGCGGGTAAAATTTCTGAGATTGCGAACGCATTCACAACCTCCGCGCTGCCCTATCAAACAGTGCTAAAAGCTCAACCCCTTGATCTTATTCATGCACATTTTGCGATAGATGGACTATATGCGTTAAAACTGGCGCAGCTGAAAGGAATCCCACTGTGTACGACGCTGCATGGATTTGATGTGACCGTGAGTAACAAAGATTTACTAACATCACGGTCTCCAGCCTGGATTAGCTATTTTCTTCATCAGAAGAAACTTAAAAATCAGGGTGATAAATTTATCTGTGTTTCTGATTTTATTGCCCAACAGGCTTTGCGCCATGGCTTCCCTGAAAATAAGATCGTTCAGCACTACATTGGTATCGACATTGACAAATATAAGCCGCGTGAAAGACAAGACTATCAAGGTATCATCCTGCATGTAGCTCGTTTGGTTGAGAAGAAAGGCACTGCCGTATTAATCAACGCCATTAAGCATGTGAAAGAACGAAATGCTGACGTAAAACTCGTTATCATCGGTGATGGTCCTTTGATGGGGGAGCTTAAAGCTCAGGTCTCATCGCTAGGGCTCGAACGGAATGTGACATTCACTGGTGCGCTTTCGCACGGTGACGTGATGACGTGGATGCGTAAAGCAAGTATGTTGGTTCTACCAAGCATTACAGCGAAGACAGGGGATGCAGAAGGATTAGGGATGGTACTTCTCGAAGCGGCAGTGACAAGTGTACCCGTTATTGGTACCCGGCATGGAGGCATTCCTGAAGCGATAATCGACGAGCACACTGGATTTTTGGTCAGGGAACGAGATGCTAATCAGCTTGCTGAGAGAATAGACTACTTATTGAACAACGAACAAACATCTTTTGAAATGGGCGATAATGCGCGCAACTTTATTCGCGAAAAATTTAATCTCTCAGAACAAACCTTGAAATTAGAAAAAATTTACCAGGAACTGATTCATGGCTAAAGAAGTAATTATTTTTTCCCGCTCTCTTCCATTTCATCATCTTGGTGGGATGGAAGTGGTGGCATGGGATTTAGCTGTTGAGTTGCAAGCAAAAGGATTTGATGTAAAAGTTGTTACAACTAATTTTGATGCGGAAACAATATTACCAGTAAACAGTCCTGAAATAATCAAGATTAAAAATATCCCGCAGGCAGTCTATTCTAAGGAGTGGTGGTCTGAGACTGAAAAACTGGCCAATTCCTGGCGTAATAAAGATAACGTAGTTGCTGTAATAAGTATCAGCGCAGGTGCGTTCAGTGTCTTGCAGCATAAAAAATGCTTCCAGAATGCTAAGTTTATCATGCAGGCGCACGGAACATCTGTAGGTGAGATGATTTCAAAGCTCAAAACCCGACAGCTTAAAAAAATTCTGTCCAGTGTAAAAAATATTTTAGGTTTTTATGCTGATGCAAAACATTATTCTCAGTTTGACTGGATTGTTGCTGTCGGTGAAGCGGTAAAGACTGATTTAACACATTTTCCTACTACGCTGATCTGCCAAAAAGAAAAAGTTGTAAAGATCGAGAATGGCATTGATGAAATATTATTCTCTGATGAAACATCAAATCGAGCGGCATTGCGGGCAGAATTGAAAATCGATTCTGATGCGTTGGTGTTTCTTTCGGCTTCACGCTTACATGAGCAGAAAGGTATCGATAACAATATTGATGTTTTTGCGAAAATTAAAAAATCAAAACCTAATGCAAAACTTCTCATATGTGGCAACGGTCCCTACGAACCACAATTGCGAAAGAGAGTTGATGACCTTTCCCTGAACAATGACGTATTGTTCCTTGGCGCTAAAAGTCGCTATGATTTAGCGAAGCTTATGCAGTGTGCTGATATATTTTTATTCCTGACGAAAAGGGTTGAAGGGTTACCTTTAAACGTGCTGGAAGCCATGAGTGCTGGGGTACCAATTGTCATCTCTGAACATCTCACTTTCACTGCTGGAGAGAAAGTATTTAAGTGCAATCCGAGTGAGATATCAATTAATGATTTATTAGGTTATATAGATATGATTAGTTGTAAAGAAAGAAAATCATATATATCCAAGCAGAATACATTAAGTCATGCGGTTAACGAATACATTTCATTATTTCTTAGAGCATCCAAATGAAAAAAGCCATAAGCCAATTGCTTAGTGGAAATATGCTCTCAAAGGTACTTGGATTAGTCAGGGAAGTTTTAATGGCTAAGTTTTTTGGCACAGGTGATGTTAATGGGGCCTACCGTATTGCCCAGACAGGAACTTTAGTGCCAATTAATTTTATGACAAGTGATAGCCTTAATTCAGCGTTTATTCCCTTATACAAAAAATATTTAACAGAAAATGAATTTCGTGCATCAACATTCAAGTTATGTATGTTTATTTTCTTTGCGTTGGTATCGATAGCGATATTTATAGTTCTCTACTTTTTGTCAGACTATTGGGTTGGCATCATGGCACCTGGAATTAGCGGGAACGCACGTGAGATGTCGACCGAACTACTAAAGATAATGGCAATTTGCTGCCCATTTTATCTTTTTTCAGCATTAATAAACTACCTCTCAATGGCACATGGGGACTACAAACCCATATCGATGCGAGCTTCTATCCAGAATGTTGGAATGCTGTTAGGGGTGGTCGCTGCATACTATTTTCGCAATTATTTATATTTAGCCTGGGGATTTACCGGCAGTTATATCATTTTCAGTATATGGGCACTTTTACGTGCCAGAAAAAGTACCATATTAACTCTCCCACACCATTTTGATATTGTAGAAGTTAAGTTGGTAACGAAGAGCTTTTGGATAACTCTGCGACCTTTGCTTATATTGCCGTTAATCTTGCAGGGAAATATTACTCTTGAAAGAGCCCTTGCATCATTTATTAGTATTGATGTGGTATCTGGTCTAGATTATGCGCGTTTTATCACCGATACTGTCGTTTTTATTTTATCTGTACCAATAGCTTTTGCGGGCTTGTCCGAATGGTCCTCACAGAAACCAGAGGTTGTCAGGGACAAGATCAAAGTTATTTATAAATGGTTGGCTTTATTAGTAATTAACATATCTTTTTTCATCTTTTTCTATGCGAAAGACCTTGTTATCCTCCTGTTTATGCGCGGTGCTTTCGACCACCATTCTGTAGCGGTGACTACAGATATTATCCAGGGTATGTGTATAGGACTCTGGGCACAGGTAATTGGCTATATATTTATAAAAGCACTCAGTGCGCACCTTAAAAATAAGCAGGTACTAATTGTTATGATGGTTGCTCTGCTCAGTAATGCTATTGTAAATCTGGTGACTTACAAAGTCTGGGGCGCTTTCGGTTTAGGTTTGGGGAACTCAATTTACAGTTTAATGATGTTCATTCTTAGCGCCTGTTATTTGAAAATTGCAAAAGATCTCCTCCCGGTACTCATTATAATATCTATTGGTCTTGTTGTTTATACATCACTCATTCTTGCATTTGGGCATTATTTAGTTGAACCAGATAATGTGATTCTCCGGATAATGATGAATGGTTCAATTTTCGTGATGTTTAGCTTAATATGGGCTATGTCATTCCCTATGTACAGAAATGGTATTAAAGGGATTCTCACTAAGAAAGGACTACGATAGCGTAATAATTTATGAAGAAAAATACAGACATTAAAGATATTGTCGTTTTATCTACTGCTGACTGGGATAATCCTTTCTGGACCAACAAACAGCATGTTGCTTTAGAACTGGCGAAACGTGGTCATCGTGTTCTTTATATTGAATCTTTGGGATTACGTCGACCCAGCGTAAACAAGAAAGATCTATCGCGAATTCTTCGCCGCATAATTAAAGCAATTAAGGCGCCGCGAAAAGTTCGCGATAATATTTGGGTATGGTCGCCAATTTCTATCCCGTTCAACAGCTATGCATTTGTTCGCAAGCTAAACAAACTCATTCTAAGTAGTGCTCTTAAGTACTGGTGTTGGCGCTTAAAATTCAAGAATGAAACGCTATGGACTTATAATCCTTTGACAACGCGTTTTCTTGAACCCGATAATTTCAGTTACGTAGTATACCATTGCGTTGATGAAATTAAGGCCCAACCTGGGATGCCAGTTGACATTCTTCAAAATGCTGAAGAAGAATTAGTGCGACGCGCTGATATTACGTTTGTTACGTCATTGACGTTGCTTAAAACAAGGAAGAAATGGAGTGATGAAGTCTATTACTTCTCCAACGTCGCGGATTATAACCATTTCTCAAAGGCGCTGGATGAACATTTGCCGATACCTGTCGACTTGAGCAACATTCCAGAACCACGAATGGGATTTATCGGTGCAATCAGTGGCTATAAGGTAAATTTCTCGTTACTTGAAAGAATTGCGGAAGCTCATCCTGAATGGTCAATAGTGATGATTGGGGATATAGGAGAGGGGGATCCAGACACCGACGCAACACAGCTTACTCGGCATAAAAATATTCATCTTCTTGGACCGAGAGCCTATCAGGAACTGCCTGGTTATCTGAAAGGATTTACGGCGACATTGCTTCCGAATAACCTAAATGAATATACAGCTTCGATGTTCCCAATGAAATTCTTTGAGTATCTGGCTGCGGGAAAAGCTGTAGTGAGTGTGGATTTAGCCTCGCTTTGTGACTTTACGGACTATGTTCGTATCGCCCACACTCCCTCTGAATTTATTTCTGCGCTAGAAGATATCACTTCTGGAAACCGGATTTCGGTAGAAAAGTGTCAGGAACTCGCTCGGGAATATACATACCAGTCACGCACTGAAAAAATGTTCAAGTTAATTGATGAGAAGCGTAATGAAAGTAGCAATCGTACATGAGTGGTTCAGTTCCTATGCAGGTTCTGAAAAAGTCGTTGAGCAAATCCTTCATTGCTATCCTGATGCGGATGTGTTCGCTGTCTGTGATTTCTTAAAACCAAATGACCGCCACTTTTTAAATAATAAAAAGGTCACCACAACATTTATCCAGCGTTTGCCATTTGCATCTAAAAAATTCCAGTCATATCTTCCATTAATGCCGCTGGCAATTGAGCAGCTTGATATGTCTGAATACGATGTTATTATCTCAAGCAGCCACGCTGTATCTAAAGGGGTTATCACTGGGCCGGATCAAATTCATATTTCATATGTTCATTCTCCTATCCGCTACGCATGGGATTTCCAACACCAATACCTGCGCGAATCTGGACTGGATAAGGGTCTGAAGGGTTTACTTGCAAAATATTTGCTACATAAAATCCGTATTTGGGATTACCGTACTGCTGCGGGTGTTAATCATTTTATTGGCAACTCGAATTTTATCGCACGGCGTATTAACAAAGTTTATGGAAGACAAGCTGATGTTATTTATCCTCCTGTAAATACTGAAAAATTCGAATTTAGCGATAGTAAAGAAGATTTCTACCTGGCCGCGTGTCGTATGGTGCCTTATAAGCGGGTTGATCTCATTGTTAGCGCATTTGCTAATATGCCAGAAAAGAAATTAATTGTTATCGGTGACGGCTCTGAAATGGAGAAGATTAAACAGCTGGCTACGGATAACGTTACGCTTCTGGGATATCAGGACGATGCTGCACTAGTTGATTTTATGAAGCGTGCTAAGGCATATGTTTTTGCCGCAGAAGAAGATTTCGGCATATCACCTGTTGAAGCGCAGGCAAGCGGCACTCCGGTCATCACCTACGGTAAAGGTGGTTGCCTCGAAACGGTTAAACCACTGGGTAGTAAGAAAGCGACCGGCGTGTTCTTCTTTGAACAAACCGCAGATGCCATTTGTGAAGCAGTGAATACCTTTGAAAAATATGCGAGCGAGATTAAGCCGGAAGATTGTCGCGAACATGCTTTAACGTTCTCGGAGCAGCGCTTCCGTGACCAACTTAGTCAATATGTTGAAAGCGCCTGGGCGCAATACTCTGAGTCCTTAATTAATACTCAGGCTGCAAGACTACAGAACAGCTATACTCATTCGGAAAAATAATGACCACGGCATAGATCAAATGATTTATGCCAGGGATTAAATAATGAAAATCAGCGTATTTAAAGATCAAAAGAAAGAATTTATTTGCCGTAGCGCCCTAATGGCGTCAGACTTTTTTTGGCTAAATGCTTCTTTAGGACTCTCGTTTGGCTTTGTTGAATAAATCGAACTTTTGCTGAGTTGAAGGATCAGATCACGCATCTTCCCGACAACGCAGACCGTTCCGTGGCAAAGCAAAAGTTCAAAATCACCAACTGGCCCACCTACAATAAAGCCCTCATCAACCGTGGCTCCATAACTTTCTGGCTGGATGATGAAGCTATTCAGGCCTGGTATGAGTCAGCAACACCTTCTTCACGAGGCAGACCTCAGCGCTATTCTGACCTTGCCATCACGACTGTGCTGGTCATTAAACGCGTATTCAGGCTGACCCTGCGCGCTGCGCAGGGCTTTATTGATTCCATTTTTTCTCTGATGAACGTTCCGCTACGCTGCCCGGATTACAGCTGTGTCAGCAGGCGGGCAAAGTCGGTTAATGTCAGTTTCAAAACGCCCACCCGGGGTGAAATCGCACACCTGGTAATTGATTCCACCGGGCTGAAGGTCTTCGGTGAAGGCGAGTGGAAAGTCAAAAAGCATGGCCAGGAACGCCGCCGTATCTGGCGTAAGCTGCATCTCGCCGTTGACAGTAAAACACATGAAATCATCTGCGCTGACCTGTCGCTGAACAACGTTACGGACTCAGAGGCCTTCCCCGGGTTAATCCGGCAAACCCACCGGAAAATCAGGTCAGCCGCCGCCGATGGCGCTTACGATACCCGGCTATGTCACGATGAACTGCGGCGTAAGAAAATCAGCGCGCTTATCCCTCCCCGAAAAGGTGCGGGTTACTGGCCCGGTGAATATGCAGACCGTAACCGTGCAGTGGCTAATCAGCGAATGACCGGGAGTAATGCGCGGTGGAAATGGACAACAGATTACAACCGTCGCTCGATAGCGGAAACGGCGATGTACCGGGTAAAACAGCTGTTCGGGGGTTCACTGACACTGCGTGACTACGATGGTCAGGTTGCAGAGGCTATGGCCCTGGTACGAGCGCTGAACAAAATGACGAAAGCAGGTATGCCTGAAAGCGTGCGTATTGCCTGAAAACACAACCCGCTACGGGGGAGACTTACCCGAAATCTGATTTATTCAACAAAGCCCTCTCGTTTCTAACCGTCATGTTCTTTATTGGCGACCTGAATACCTTCATGCCGATCCGTCAGATAGATGTGCGTGTTTTATCACACGTTATTCTCACTGCGTTGTGTGTTTTCTGGTTTGGCGTCCGCCTTCGCCACTATGCACAAAAAAAGCCGTTCTGGTCAGAGCTAAAAGAAACATTACGAACTATCGTCATTTTTTCGATCTTCGATCTTGCATTGGTTGCATTCTCCAAATGGCATTTTTCTCGCTATATTTGGGCCTATTGCTGGTTATACGCCATTATCATGGTTCCATTATCGCGTGAAATCACCAAATCTATTCTTAACAAGTTGGGCTACTGGAAAAAACGTACGGTTATTCTAGGTTCAGGCAGGAATGCGCGTGAAGCCTATTTTGCTTTACAGAGCCACGAAGTCTCAGGTTTTAAAATTGATGCGTTTTGTGATTTTGATGCAACTGACGATATGATGGAAGAATGTCCCATAGTCAAAGACGAGGAGACATTACTCACATCTTATAATTCATTTTCAACGCAGTTTGTTGTGGCGTGTGATTTTGATGAAAAAGATAAGTTTGAAAACTGGTTAAGGTTCCTGGCGAAACATAAGTGCCGAAATGTGATTATTATTCCTTCCCTGCGAGGATTCCCTTTATATGGCACTAGTATGTCCTTTATATTCAGTCATGAAGTATTACTGTTGCAGGTTCACAATAATCTTTCCAAAGCAACGTCACGCTTCATCAAACGGACGTTCGATATTGTCTGTAGTCTGGGTATTCTCGTTGTTTCGTCACCTTTGTTTGTTTATCTCTGGTATAAAGTCTCCCGCGACGGCGGCCCTGCAATCTATGCACATACAAGGATAGGTCGTCGGGGTGAAAAATTTGACTGTTACAAATTCCGCTCGATGAATATCAATTCGAAAGAAATTCTTGCGCGTTTGCTAGAAAATGACCCAGAAGCCAGGGCGGAATGGGAAAAAGATTTTAAGCTCAAAAACGACCCCCGGATTACACCTATTGGCCACTTTATTCGTAAAACCAGCCTCGATGAATTACCTCAATTGTTCAATGTGCTCAAAGGGGAAATGAGTCTCGTTGGCCCTCGTCCAGTCATTCATGAAGAGCTGGAACGATATGCTGATGATGTTGATTATTATCTGATGGTTAAGCCAGGAATGACCGGGCTATGGCAGGTCAGTGGCCGTAACGACGTAGATTACACAACCCGTGTCTATTTTGACTCCTGGTATGTCAAAAACTGGTCTCTATGGAATGACATAGTGATTTTGTTTAAAACGGTTAGCGTGGTTCTTTTTAGAAAAGGTGCTTATTAATTTTCATACCTGGATGTGATCGGTAATACGGAGTTTTAATGAAAGCTTTTGTTTTTGTTAATGATAATGGTGCGGCCTATTGTCGCTATGCTAAAAATGAGATACCTGCACAGTTTGTGTATGGTGTATCAAAACTGGAAAAAATGGGATTTGAGGTAAAGGTTGGCGAAGGACGCTTATTCAAAGATTTAGTCTCCTTCTGGAAATTTAAGCCTGACTTGTTTTTTATGCCATTTCTCAAAAGAAAGACGATGCTCTATTTCATTCTGGCAAAAATTTTCATGTTCCCAACAAAATTCGCGGGCTGGATGCATCTCGACGTCTTTTCGCCACCAGGTTCCAGACTCAAAAGAATGATTCATTCACTGCTGCTGCCTTTTTTGCAGCTATATGTTAAACGCATTGATGCCATTTTCTTTCTTTCTGATAAAACTCGCGAAGAAATCATTCTATCAAGACAGCTTCCTCAGGACCGATGTCATTTTGTTCCCTGGGGGGGGGAGGCGAATTTTTACGCCCCCTTTGTTAAAATGCGCCATGATGATAAAATCATTTCTACAGGGCGAGAGAATAGGGATCTCCCGGCAGTAATGAATGCGTTAAAAAATAGCGACGTTACGATAGATATTTATACCAGCGATTTGTCATTACAGGATAGTTATGTTAATGCAACAGGAAAGGTTGATGTAAATAAAGGAAGATGGGAATATAAAGAATTACTTGAAAAAGTAAGTGCTTCAAAATGTATGATAATTCCGCTTAAACTTTCTAAGGTAAATTATTGTGTCGGATTATCTTCGTTGATTGAAGCAATATCTCTGGGAGTTCCAGTTATAGCAACCTATAATCCATACTGGTACGTCGATATCGAGAAAGAAAATTGCGGTATTTATATTAGAAACAATTCAGAGAGTGAGTGGTTGCGAGCTCTTGAACAGTTGAATAATAATCCGGCGTTGGTAGAGCAAATGTCTAAAAATGCCTTGAAGGTATTTAAAGCGAAATGTGATTTTGCCCGTACGGAAGACATACTCGCGTTACATGTAGATAAATTACTAAGAAAAATGTAATTCTTGTATTTTCCTTATTTATTTTATAGCAATATGATGATTGCATAATCTTAAAATTAACTAATTGAAAGTGAAAATTATGAAAATTCTTGTCACTGGTGGTGCGGGTTTTATTGGTTCAGCCGTGGTCCGTCATATAATAAACAATACTCAGGATGTGGTTTGTGTTGTTGATTGTTTAACGTATGCCGGAAACATAGAGTCCCTGGCTCCGGTTCAGGACAATCCACGCTATTCATTTTCTCTAACTGATATTACCGATGCAAAAGGTGTGGCAGATGTCTTCAATACCTTTCAGCCCGATATCGTAATGCATTTAGCGGCCGAAAGTCATGTTGACCGCTCGATAGATGGACCCGCAGCTTTCATACAGACCAATGTAATCGGCACATTTATTCTGCTTGAGGCGTCACGCCAATATTATGCATCACTTGATGATGAGCGTAAAAAGGCTTTTCGTTTCCATCATATTTCTACCGATGAGGTATTTGGTGACCTGCACGATGCAGATGACCTCTTTACTGAAGAGACACCTTATGCGCCAAGTAGCCCTTACTCTGCATCCAAAGCGGGAAGCGATCATTTAGTTCGCGCCTGGAACCGTACCTATGGTTTACCAACGGTGATCACTAACTGTTCGAATAACTATGGTCCGTACCACTTCCCGGAGAAATTAATTCCTCTCATCATCCTTAACGCACTGGCAGGAAAACCGCTTCCCGTTTATGGGAATGGTGAGCAAATTCGTGACTGGCTATATGTCGAGGATCATGCCCGGGCACTGTATAAAGTAGCGACAGAGGGCGAGAATGGTGAAACCTATTGTATAGGTGGCCATAACGAACGAAAAAATATTGATGTTGTAAAAACCATTTGTGCAATACTTGATAAAATTATCGATAAAAAACCCAAAGAAATTTCCAGTTTCGCCGACCTTATTACTTTTGTGGCTGACCGCCCTGGACACGATCTTCGCTATGCCATTGATGCTACCAAAATGAAGAATGCTCTTCACTGGGAACCTCTCGAAACGTTTGAAAGCGGGATTGAAAAAACGATTCACTGGTATTTAAACAACCAGGGTTGGTGGCAGCGCGTTCTTGATGGCTCTTATGCTGGCGAACGTCTTGGACTGAATAAATAATCGAGGTACAGAGTTATGAAAGGCATTGTTTTAGCTGGAGGTTCAGGCACGCGTTTGTACCCCATTACCCAAGGTGTGTCAAAGCAGTTGCTTCCAATATATGACAAACCTATGATTTTCTATCCAGTATCGGTGCTTATGCTTGCCGGTATTCGGGATATCCTGATTATTACGACGCCTGAGGATATGCCTGCTTTTCAACGCTTAATGAAAGATGGCTCTCAGTTTGGCGTAAATTTCACTTATGCAGTCCAACCTTCACCTGATGGTCTGGCTCAGGCTTTCACTATCGGTGAGAAGTTTATTGGTAACGATCCTTGTGCTTTGGTTCTTGGTGATAATATTTTCTTTGGCCAAAGTTTTGGAATGAAGTTAAATGCAGCGGCTAAGAAAACTACAGGCGCGACTGTGTTTGGTTATCAGGTTCAGGATCCCGAGCGTTTTGGTGTCGTCGAGTTTGATGAACATTTCAAAGCGTTATCTATTGAAGAAAAACCGCTGAAGCCAAAATCTAACTGGGCAGTGACGGGGCTTTATTTCTACGATAACAATGTTGTGGATATGGTTAAAGAAATCAAACCTTCTGCGCGCGGCGAACTTGAAATTACCACATTGAATCAAATGTATCTTGATCTCGGTAAGCTTGATGTTGAACTTCTTGGCCGTGGCTTTGCCTGGCTTGATACAGGCACGCATGACAGCTTAATTGAAGCTTCTCAGTTTATCCACACCATCGAAAAACGGCAGGGTATGAAAGTGGCGTGTCTTGAAGAAATTGCCTACCGGAATAAATGGTTAAGTGCTGACCAATTAGCTATCCAGGCCGAACTGCTTCAGAAAACCGCCTATGGTCAGTATTTGAAAATGTTGATTGGACAATAATCGGTTATGGCACTCAAAATATTACTTGTTGGAAAAAATGGTCAGGTCGGATGGGAATTACAACGTTCTCTTTCTATCCTTGGCGACGTCATCGCAGTCGATTATTTTGATAAGGATTTGTGTGGTGACCTGACGAATTTACCGGGCATCGCACAGACGGTTCGAACCGTAAAACCTGACGTTATTGTTAATGCGTCAGCACATACTGCCGTTGACAGAGCGGAGCAAGAACGCGAGTTGTCAGAATTACTGAATCATAAAGGCGTCGCAGTGCTGGCTGAGGAATCAGCGAAGATCGGTGCGCTTCTTATCCATTATTCTACTGACTACGTGTTCGACGGAGAGGGTGAACATTATCGCTTAGAGGATGAGAACCCCTCACCGCTGAATGTTTATGGTGAGACCAAATTAGCGGGAGAATTAGCGATTGCCCGTCTTAATCCTCGTCATCTTATCTTCCGCACCAGTTGGGTCTACGCCACGCGCGGGAATAATTTTGCGAAAACGATGCTGCGCCTAGCGCGTGAAAAAGAAACCCTTTCTATTATCAACGACCAGCACGGTGCTCCGACAAGTGCTGAACTGCTTGCCGATTGTACTGCTCTGGCCATTCGTGAAGAGCAACGTAATAAAAATGTCGCCGGTAGCTACCATCTGGTTGCGAGCGGGGAAACGACATGGTTTGATTATGCCAGTTTTGTATTCAATGTCGCTAAGGTTCACGGTGAATCGCTTGCTGTGAATGATGTTATTGGCATACCGACCAGCGAATATCCAACACCGGCTACCCGACCATTGAATTCACGCCTTTCTAACGAAAAATTTGAGCGTGTTTTTGGCGTGAAGCTTCCTGACTGGAAAAAAGGGGTTGAGCGCGTGGTTGTTGAAGTATTAGGTAAATAAAGAGTGAATAATGAAAGTTATTGATACTGAAATTTCTGATGTCAAAATCATTGAGCCAGTTGTTTTTGGCGATGAACGCGGTTTCTTCATGGAAACATGGCAACAGAAAAAGTTTTGTGAGCTGGTTTGTAATCGCAGCTTCGTGCAGGACAATCACTCGAAATCTGCAAAGAACATTTTGAGAGGCTTACATTACCAGACTCAAAATCCGCAGGGTAAATTAGTCCGCGTCGTCAGTGGAGAAGTATTTGATGTTGCGGTCGACATGAGAAAATCATCAGCCACTTTCGGACAGTGGATCGGCGTTATTCTTTCCGCCGAAAACAAACGACAACTCTGGATCCCTGAAGGCTTTGCTCACGGCTTCTACGTTTTGTCTGAAAGTGCAGAGTTTGTCTATAAATGCACTGATTATTACAACCCGCAGTCCGAGCATTCTTTATTGTGGAACGATGATTCTATCGGGATCACATGGCCTCTTACCGAGGGTGAGTTACCTGTGCTCTCATCCAAGGATCGAGAGGGTAAGCCCTTCGCCGACGCCGTGTATTTTGACTAATTGATAGCCAGTTTGCTTATCTCGCAGTGGTAAGCGCACCAAAGGCTATCTAAAACTCACATGCATGAGTTAACATCATAGATACATTCAAACTGCATCGCATCGCAGTGATTATCCCTAAGACAGGAGTATGTAATGTCCAAGCAACAGATCGGCGTTGTCGGTATGGCAGTGATGGGGCGCAACCTGGCGCTCAACATCGAAAGCCGTGGTTATACCGTCTCCGTTTTCAACCGCTCCCGTGAAAAAACTGAAGAAGTGATTGCCGAAAACCCAGGCAAGAAACTGGTTCCTTTCTATACGGTTAAAGAGTTCGTTGAGTCTCTGGAAACGCCTCGTCGTATCCTGTTAATGGTGAAAGCGGGCGCAGGTACCGATGCTGCTATCGATTCCCTGAAACCGTATCTGGATAAAGGCGACATCATCATTGATGGCGGCAACACCTTCTTCCACGACACCATCCGTCGTAACCGTGAACTCTCTGCTGAAGGCTTTAACTTCATCGGTACCGGTGTATCCGGTGGTGAAGAGGGCGCCTTGAAAGGCCCATCAATCATGCCTGGCGGTCAGAAAGAAGCCTACGAACTGGTTGCACCTATCCTGACCAAAATCGCAGCGGTTGCCGAAGATGGCGAACCGTGCGTGACCTATATCGGTCCGGACGGTGCGGGCCACTACGTTAAGATGGTTCACAACGGCATCGAATACGGTGATATGCAGCTGATTGCAGAAGCCTACTCCCTGCTCAAAGGCGGTCTGAACCTTTCTAACGAAGAGCTGGCTGAAACCTTCACCGAGTGGAACAAAGGTGAGCTGAACAGCTACCTGATCGACATCACCAAAGATATCTTCACTAAAAAAGATGAAGAGGGTAAATACCTGGTTGATGTGATTCTGGATGAAGCAGCGAACAAGGGTACCGGTAAATGGACCAGCCAGAGCTCTCTGGATCTGGGCGAACCTCTGTCCCTGATCACCGAATCTGTGTTTGCACGTTACATTTCCTCTCTGAAAGAGCAGCGCGTTGCGGCATCTAAAGTGCTCTCTGGTCCGCAGGCTAAGCCAGCGGGTGACAAAGCGGAATTCGTTGAGAAAGTTCGTCGCGCTCTGTACCTGGGTAAAATCGTTTCCTACGCGCAGGGCTTCTCACAGCTGCGTGCAGCGTCTGACGAGAACAACTGGGATCTGAACTACGGCGAAATCGCGAAGATCTTCCGTGCGGGCTGCATCATTCGTGCGCAATTCCTGCAGAAAATCACCGATGCCTATGCAGAAAACGCGGGTATCGCGAACCTGCTGCTGGCTCCGTATTTCAAGAAAATTGCGGATGAATATCAGCAGGCGCTGCGTGATGTGGTTGCTTACGCTGTACAGAACGGTATTCCGGTTCCGACCTTCTCCGCTGCCGTGGCGTACTATGACAGCTACCGTGCTGCCGTACTGCCGGCGAACCTGATTCAGGCACAGCGTGACTACTTCGGTGCGCATACCTACAAACGCACTGATAAAGAAGGTGTGTTCCATACCGAATGGCTGGATTAATCTGATTTAACTCCGTCTGATAACAAAGCCTGATGAACCTCATCGGGCTTTTTTTATCGCGCTTACGCCCATGTGGACTTGCTTTGCTCAACGAGCATCGTTTAACACCATATAAACCACTGCATTTTCTCATTTCTGTAGCCAGGCATTCGCCTTGACAGCCGCTCAACATAAGAGGTAAAAACCTCAACAGTTGTTTATTGCGGTGGGGTGTTTATGCCTCCTGAAACTCAAAACTTGAAGAAGTTGAACGAATGAAAATAACTATCTCCGGAACGGGCTATGTTGGGCTTTCAAACGGCATCCTGATTGCACAAAACCATGAAGTGGTGGCGCTGGATATCGTTCAGTCCAAAGTAGATATGCTCAATCAGAAGCAGTCTCCGATTGTCGATAAAGAGATCCAGGACTATCTTGCCAACAAACCTCTGAATTTTCGTGCGACGACGGACAAAGAAGATGCCTATCGTGGTGCAGATTTCGTCATCATCGCGACACCAACAGATTACGATCCCAAAACCAACTACTTCAACACCTCTACTGTTGAAGCCGTGATCAAAGACGTTATCGCAATCAACCCTCAAGCAGTGATGATCATTAAGTCGACCATTCCGGTAGGCTTCACCAAATCGATTAAAGAAGAGTTGGGTATTGATAATGTCTTCTTCTCGCCAGAGTTTCTGCGCGAGGGCAGGGCGCTATACGATAACCTGCACCCCTCGCGTATCGTGATCGGTGAGCGCTCTGAGCGGGCGGAGCGTTTTGCCGCGCTGCTCCAGGAAGGCGCAATCAAGAAAGACATTCCGGTTCTGTTTACCGACTCCACGGAAGCCGAAGCCATCAAGCTGTTCGCCAATACTTATCTAGCGATGCGTGTAGCGTACTTCAACGAGCTGGACAGCTACGCAGAGAGTTTGGGCCTGAATACCCGTCAGATCATAGAAGGCGTGTGCCTCGACCCTCGCATCGGCAACCACTATAACAACCCGTCATTCGGTTACGGGGGCTACTGCCTGCCAAAAGATACCAAACAGTTGCTGGCCAACTATCAGGCTGTACCGAATAACCTGATTTCAGCCATTGTAGATGCCAACCGCACGCGTAAAGATTTCATCTCTGACTCTATCCTTGCGCGTCAGCCTAAAGTTGTGGGCGTGTATCGTCTGATCATGAAGAGCGGTTCAGATAACTTCCGTGCCTCTTCCATTCAGGGCATCATGAAGCGCATTAAGGCTAAAGGAGTGCAGGTTATTATTTATGAACCCGCGATGCAGGAAGATGAGTTCTTCCACTCCCGCGTGATTCGCGAT
Source organism: Enterobacter cloacae complex sp. HYC080_NIDB (assembly GCF_056673325.1). Taxonomy (NCBI): domain Bacteria; kingdom Pseudomonadati; phylum Pseudomonadota; class Gammaproteobacteria; order Enterobacterales; family Enterobacteriaceae; genus Enterobacter; species Enterobacter cloacae complex sp. HYC080_NIDB. Next base: position 1,631,660 of record NZ_CP114212.1, read on the forward strand.
CTGGATGCATTCAAGCAGGAAGCGGACGTGATCATCTCTAACCGCATGGCGGAAGAGCTGGCGGACGTGGCGGATAAAGTCTATACCCGCGATCTGTTCGGAAGCGATTGATTACTCTTAACGCACGTAAAAAACCCGGCCATGTAGCCGGGTTTTTTATTTTCAGACCTTGTAGAAAGCGCGATACCAGTCGACAAAGTTCTTCACTCCGTCTTTGACCGACGTCTGCGGTTTAAAGCCAATAACGTCATACAACGCTTTCGTATCCGCGCTGGTCTCCAGCACGTCACCCGGTTGAATCGGCATCATGTTTTTCTCTGCTTCTTTGCCGAGAGCTTCTTCCAGCGCCGTGATGTAATCCATAAGCTCGACCGGAGAGCTATTACCAATGTTGTAAACGCGATAAGGCGCGGAGCTGGTCGCCGGGGAACCGGTCTCGACGGTCCAGTCTGCATCGGCCTGAGGAATGACACCCTGCAGACGAATAATGGCTTCGGCGATGTCGTCGATGTAAGTGAAGTCGCGCTTCATCTTGCCGTAGTTGTAAACATCAATCGGCTTATCTTCGATCATTGCTTTGGTAAATTTGAACAAGGCCATGTCCGGTCGCCCCCACGGGCCGTACACGGTAAAGAAGCGCAGGCCGGTCGTTGGCAGGTTGTACAAATGAGAATAGGTATGCGACATCAGCTCATTGGCCTTTTTAGTTGCCGCATACAGCGAAACAGGGTGATCCACTGAATCGTCCGTAGAGAAAGGCATCTTACGGTTGAGCCCATAAACGGAGCTGGATGAGGCGTAAAGCAGGTGTTGAACCTTATTATGGCGACAGCCTTCCAGCACGTTGAGATGACCCACCAGGTTGGCTTCTGCATAAGCATGTGGATTATCCAGCGAGTAGCGAACCCCAGCCTGCGCGGCCAGATGGATCACACGGTCAAACTTCTCATCGGCGAAGAGCGCAGACATCCCTTCACGGTCGGCTAAATCAAGTTTATGGAAAGAGAAATTGTCAGATTTGAGCAAGTCCAGACGTGCCAGCTTAAGATTGACGTCATAGTAGTCATTCAGATTATCAATACCGACAACCTGATGGCCTGCGTCCAGCAGTCGCTTGCTGACATGTGAACCGATAAAACCTGCTGCGCCCGTTACCAAAAATTTCATATCTTTCCTCGTTAACGCTTCGTTCTTGTGATGCATAGGGCATCCGAATTTGTCTATGATAGCGCGTAGCACACCCGATACATAACCCATCTTTCCGATATAACTCATCGAATTCCTATAGAAAAATCCTCAGCAACAGATAAACTACGTAAACATAATTTTTTTTGCCCTTTTTCATCTGTTAGGGATTGTATGACGCAAAACAACAATAGCCTGGTCACGCGCAGTACTGACCCGGAGCAAATTGATTTACTTGATTTAGTGCTGCAACTTTGGCGCGGAAAGTGGGTAATTGGGGCATTTATTGCGGTTTTTATCGTATTAGCGGGCGTATACATTACAGTCGCGAAAGAGAAATGGACCTCCTCCGCCATTATTGCTCAGCCAGATGCGGCGCAGATCGCCACTTACGCCAATGCACTGAATATCCTTTACGGTAGCGCTGCACCTTCAATGCTGGATATCCAGAACCGTGCTATTAATCGTTTCAATTCCTCGTTTTCTGCTTTAGCTCAGGCTCTCGAAAACCAGGACATTCCAGAAAAGCTGACTATCGACACCACCGTTAAGGGGCAACCGCTGCCGTTAAGCGTCTCCTATCAGGGGGAGTCTGCAGAAGCGGCTCAAAAACAGCTGGCGCAATACATACAGCAGGTTGATCAGCAAACAGCGAAAGAACTTTCTCTCGACCTCAAAGATAATATCAAGCAGCAAATTACCACGCTAAATGACTCTCTGGAAAACCAGGAAAAGGTTGCTCAGGAGCAGAAAGATCTGCGAATCAAACAGATCACTGAGGCGCTTAAAAATGCGGAAGCTGCAAAAATCGCGACCCCACAGATCCAGCAAACTCAGGATGTGACCCAGGAAACTATGTTCCTGCTGGGTAGTGAAGCGCTGAAATCGATGATTGATAACGAAGCGTCTCGCCCGTTAGTGTTCTCTCCTGCTTACTATCAGACGAAACAAAACTTACTGGATATCGAGAAGTTGAATGTGAATCCAGACACGATTCACGTCTATCGTTACGTCATGAAGCCGGATCTCCCTGTCCGTCGTGATAGCCCGAAAAAGGCGATCACCTTAATTCTGGCGGTTCTGCTGGGCGGGATTATTGGTTCTGGTGTGGTACTGGGCCGCAATGCACTGCGTAACTACAAACCCAAATCCTGAACCACATTGGATATAAAAAAACCGGGGAAATTCCCCGGTTTTTTTATTTGTGGCGCTTACGAAGATTCTCGATCACCGCCGTCAAATCCAGCTCCTGATCCTGCAGCAGTACCAGAAGGTGATACATCAAATCCGACGCCTCATTGGTCAGCTCCTCGCGGTCATGCACCGTCGCAGCCAGCGCAGTCTCAACGCCTTCTTCCCCTACCTTTTGCGCAATACGCTTGGTTCCGCTGGCGTACAACTTCGCAGTGTAAGAGCTTTCAGGATCCGCCGTTTTACGCTCTGCCAGCAGCTGTTCCAGTTGATACAGGAACAGCCACTGGTGGCTCGCCTCACCGAAGCAGCTGCTGGTGCCCTTGTGGCAGGTCGGCCCGATCGGATTGGCCAGCACCAGCAGGGTGTCGTTATCGCAGTCTGGCGCCATGCTGACCACATTCAGGAAATGACCTGAGGTTTCACCTTTGGTCCACAGACGCTGTTTCGTGCGTGAGAAAAACGTCACCTTGCCGCTGTCGATCGTTTTCGCCAGCGCGTCCTGGTTCATATACCCCAGCATCAGCACTTCGCCTGAGACGGCATGCTGTACAACCACCGGCAGTAATCCGTCAGTTTTTTCCCAGTCCAGCTGCGCCTGTTGTTGCTCTGTTAACATACCCTGATCTCCACGCCCTGGTCGGCCAGGTACGTCTTTAACTCACCAATATTAATAATCTGTTTGTGGAACACGGACGCCGCCAGCGCACCGTCTACGTTCGCATCACGGAAAGCTTCCAGGAAGTGCTCCATGGTGCCCGCACCGCCGGAGGCAATCAGCGGCACGTGGCAGACCGAGCGGACTTTTTTCAGCTGCTCGAGGTCATACCCGTTACGCACGCCGTCCTGGTTCATCATGTTCAGCACAATCTCACCCGCGCCGCGCTTCTGCACTTCCTGCACCCAGTCCAGCGTTTCCCATTGGGTGACACGCGTCCGGCTCTCATCACCGGTATACTGGTTGACGTGATATTTACCGGTTGCAGCGTCATACCAGGTGTCGATCCCAACCACAATGCACTGCACGCCAAAGCGATCGGCCAGACGGGTAATCAGCTCCGGGTCGGCCAGGGCAGGGGAGTTGATGGAAATCTTGTCGGCACCAAAAGAGAGAATTTTGGCCGCGTCGTCAGCGGACTTAATCCCGCCCGCGACACAGAACGGAATATCAATCACTTCCGCCACGCGCGCGACCCAGCTTTTGTCGACCACGCGACCATCGCTTGAGGCGGTGATATCGTAAAAGACCAGTTCGTCTGCGCCTTCATCGGCATAACGTTTTGCCAGCGGAACGATGTCGCCAATAATCTCGTGGTTGCGGAACTGCACGCCTTTCACAACCTGACCGTCGCGTACGTCAAGACAAGGGATTATCCGTTTTGCCAGCATTGAATCGCCTCCGTTACAGTAAATTTACCTTCCAGCAGGGCACGGCCTACAATCACACCCTTTACACCGGTACCGCGCAGCGCAGCCACGTCGTCTATATCGCCGATGCCGCCTGAAGACTGGAACGCCACCTGCGGATAACGTGCACAAACCTCTTCATACAGCGAGACATTAGAGCCTGCCAGCGTACCGTCGCGAGAGATATCGGTGCACAGCACGTGCTTCAGGCCAACGGGCAGATACATCTCGACCAGTTCTTCCAGCGTTACCCCGGAGTTTTCCTGCCAGCCGCTGATCGCCACCTGCTTATTACCTTGTTCGTCAATGCGAACGTCCAGCGCCAGCACCAGCGCATCGGCGCCGAAGCGGCGGAACCAGCCTTTCACGGTCTCAGGATCGTTGACCGCGGTTGAGCCTACCACCACGCGCGCCACGCCTGCATCCAGCAGTGCCGCAACGTCCTCTTCCGTACGCACGCCGCCGCCGACCTGTACGGGCACATTAACGCCAGCAACCAGGTTTTTCAGCAGCGGGATCTGGCGTTTCGCCGGATCTTTCGCGCCCGTCAAATCCACCAGATGCAATACCTGCGCGCCCTGAGCCGCATAATCCTGCAGACGCGGCAGCGGGTCGTTCCCGTAGTCACGCTGCTGGCCGTAATCGCCCTGATGCAGACGGACAACCGTGCCGTCAATTAAATCTAAAGCGGGAATGATCATCACATCTCCAGGAAGTTTTTCAGCAACTGCGCGCCCGCGGCGCCCGAACGTTCCGGGTGAAACTGCACGCCGAAGAAATTGTCTTTCTGCACCGCGGCAGTAAATGCCTCGCCGTAGTTGCACTGGGCGATGGTATGGGCGTTCACCGGCATGGCGTAGCTGTGCACGAAGTAAAAATACGCACCGTCTTCGATGCCGCGAAACAGACGGTCACCTGCTTTCGCGTAAACGCGGTTCCACCCCATATGCGGTAGCGGCAGGCCGTGGTCGGTCATTTTCGGTACGTCTTCGTCAATAATGCCCAGCAGGTCAACGCCGTTGCTCTCTTCGCTGCGGCGACCCAGAAGCTGCATGCCTAAGCAAATCCCCAGTACCGGTTGGGTACAGGCTTTGATCAAATCGACCAGCTCGCGCTCGTGGATCTGATCCATCGCCGCCTGGGCGGTGCCTACGCCGGGCAGGAAAAGCTTGTCGGCGCGCAATACCACGTCCGGATCACGGCTCACCACCGGCTCGTAGCCGTGGCGTGCAATGGCCGATTTGACGGAGTTCAGGTTGGCGCATCCGGTGTCCAGAATCACCACGTTCATCACAGCACTCCTTTCGACGAGGGAAGGGCGTCACCTTCCACGCGGATCGCCTGACGCAGCGTACGGCCAAAGGCTTTAAACAGACTTTCCACGCGGTGGTGATCGTTTTTGCCTTTCGTTTTCAGATGCAACGTCAGGCCCATGGTGTAGGACAAGGAACGGAAGAAATGCTCCACCATTTCGGTGCTGAGATCGCCCACGCGCTGGTAGGTGAAGTCGGCTTTGTATTCCAGGTGCGGACGACCGGAGATGTCCATCGCGCAGCGCGCCAGACATTCGTCCATCGGCAGAACAAAACCAAAACGGTTGATGCCGCGTTTGTCGCCGAGCGCCAGCTTCAGGGCTTCACCTAGCGCCAGACCGGTATCTTCTACGGTGTGGTGATCGTCAATGTAAAGGTCACCCTTCACCGAGATTTCCATGCGGAAACCGCCGTGCGTGGCAATCTGGTCCAGCATATGGTCAAAGAAACCGACACCGGTGTGGATCTTGCTGCCGCCTTCACGGTCCAGCCAGACCTTCACATCAATCTGTGTCTCTTTGGTGTTGCGTTCAACGTGCGAGTAACGGTCACGTTTTGTCAGCTGTTCGCCAATCTTTGCCCAGCTAAGATTGTTGCGGTCGTAGCGAAGCCCCGCAATGCCCATATTTTCCGCCAGCGTAATATCAGTGATGCGATCCCCGATGACATAGCTGTTGGTTTTATCCAGCATATCCTCAGCCAGATAGCGCTCAACCAGCTTCACTTTTGGCTTACGGCAGTCGCACTCATCGGCTGGCATGTGTGGGCAAATCAGTACCTCATCGAACACTACGCCCTGAGAGGTCAACACCTGCATCATTAAATTATGGGGGCCGTCAAAGTCTGCCTGCGGGAAGCTGTCGGTACCCAGACCGTCCTGGTTGGTGATCATCACCAGCTTATAACCGGCTTTTTGCAGCGTAAGCAGCACCGGTATCACGTCCGGTTCAAAAGCCAGTTTGTCGAAACGATCGACCTGAAAATCGGCTGGTGGCTCCGAAATAAGGGTGCCGTCACGATCGATGAAAAGGATCTTCTGGGTCATACTTTCTCCGCTTTCAGGGCGTCAATCACGCGCTGGCTCTCTGCGCGGGTGCCTACGGTAATGCGCAGGCAGCCACTCAGGGAAGGTTGTTTATTCTGGTCTCGTAAGATAATGCCCTGATCCCACAAAGATTTAAATACGGCACTCGAGGCGGTAAAACGCACCAGGATGTAATTGGTTTCCGAGTCAAACACCTGCTCCACGCACGCAATATCCTTCAGGGCGGTGACCAGGTACTGGCGTTCTTCCAGGATCTGCGCCACGCGTTCGCGCATCGCATTAATGCCCTGAGGCGTCAACGCCTGGGCCGCAATATTCGCAACCGGTGTGGAGAGTGGATACGGGGCGATGACTTTCAAAAGCAGGTCGATGACCGCTTTATTCGCCAGGGTGAATCCGCAGCGCAAGCCCGCGAGGGCGAAAGCCTTTGACAGTGTGCGCAGCACAACAAGATGCGGATACTCCTCAAGCCAGCCTGTCAGCGTCGCCTGTGGGCAGAACTCAATATAGGCTTCGTCCGCCACCACCAGCGCTTTACCGCGCGTCATTTCCAGCAGGGTACGGATATCCTGTGGCGTGATAATCTGCCCGGTTGGATTGTTCGGGCTGCAGACAAACACGACTTTTACGCCGTCAAGATTGTCGGCAATCCCCTGCAGATCCAGCTGCCAGTTCTCCAGCGCCTGCACGTTGCGGCACGCCACGCCGAAGGTTTCGGCGCTGACGCTGTACATGCCGTAGGTCGGCTGGCAGTACATTACTGCGTCTTTTCCCGGCTCGCAGAACGCGCGGATCAGCAGTTCAATGCCTTCGTCTGCCCCACGGCTGACCAGCACCTGCTCCGGCTTCACGCCTGCGTACTGGGCGTAGTTTTCGATTACCGCTTTCGGCTGACACTCCGGATAACGGTTCAACGTTTGCTGCGACAGCTCAAACTGTACCGCCGTCGGGAATTCGTTGGCGTTCAGCCAGACATCGCCTTTGCCACCCAGGCGGCGCGCGGACTGATAAGGCGTCAGGCGACGGACATTTTCGCGGGCTAATTCTTCAATGTTCATGCTTGCTCCTTCAGCGCTGCAACGCGCAGCGTAACGGCATTTTTGTGGGCAGTCAGACGTTCGGCGGCGGCCAGCGTCTCAATAGTTGAAGCCAGCGATGCAAACCCTTCTCGGGAAAGTTCCTGCACGGTCATCCGTTTCTGGAAATCTGCCAGGCCCAGGCTGGAACAGGTTGAGGTATAGCCATACGTCGGCAGAACGTGGTTGGTACCAGAAGCGTAGTCGCCCGCGGATTCCGGTGACCAGTCGCCGAGGAACACCGAGCCAGCGCTGGTAATGCTGTCGACCAGATCGCGGGCGTTGCGGGTCTGAATAATCAGATGCTCCGGGCCGTACTGGTTGGAAATAGCAATGCACTGCTCCAGGTCACGCGCCACAATCAGGCGGCTGGCGGATAATGCCTGGCGTGCCGTGTCGGCACGGGGCAGGTCGGCAAGCTGACGCTCAACGGCCTCACCCACACGTTTAGCCATATCGGCGTCCGGTGTCAGCAAAATGACCTGGGAGTCCGGGCCGTGTTCTGCCTGTGAAAGCAGGTCAGACGCTACGAAATCCGGCGTTGCGCCGCTGTCGGCAATCACCAGTACCTCAGAAGGGCCGGCTGGCATATCAATTGCCGCACCGTCCAGACGCTGGCTGACCTGGCGCTTGGCTTCGGTTACATACGCGTTGCCCGGTCCAAAGATTTTGTCGACCTTCGGAATGGATTCAGTCCCGAACGCCAGGGCCGAAATGGCTTGGGCACCGCCCACTTTATAGACTGCCTGTACGCCGCACAGCTTTGCCGCATAAAGGATCTCATCGGCAATCGGTGGCGGAGAGCACAGCACCACTTTCTGGCATCCGGCGATACGCGCCGGGGTTGCAAGCATTAATACGGTTGAAAACAGCGGCGCTGAACCGCCAGGGATATAAAGCCCGACTGACGCCACCGGGCGCGTCACCTGCTGACAACGCACGCCGGGCAGGGTTTCCACGTCCACGGTCGGCAGTTTCTGCGCGACGTGAAAGGTCTCAATGTTTTTCACCGCGACGGCCATCGCCTGTTTGATGTCGTCACCGAGGCGGCTTTCCGCCTCCGCGATTTCCTGCCCGGTGACCTGTAGCGCGTCAACTTCGGTTTTATCAAACTTTGCACTGTATTCACGCAGCGCGTCATCGCCACGCGTTTTGACGCTATCAAGGATCTCCGCCACGGTGCGGGAGATGCTTTCGGAGGCGGAAATCGCCGGGCGCATCAGCAGCTCGCGCTGCTGTGCGTCGCTACAGGTATTCCAGTCGATGATTGTGTTAAAACGCATGGCCGTTACTCCATCATCTTCTCAATTGGCAGCACCAGAATGGAGCTTGCGCCCAGCGCCTTCAGTTTTTCCATGGTTTCCCAGAAGAGGGTTTCGCTACTGACCATGTGCATTGCCACGCGCTGCTGATCGCCCGCCAGCGGCAGAATGGTTGGACGTTCTGCGCCCGGCAGCAGGGCAATCACTTCATCCAGACGCTCGGTCGGCGCATGCATCATGATGTATTTTGATTCACGTGCCTGAATCACGCCCTGAATACGGGTCAGCAGTTTGTCGATGAGCTGCTGCTTGGCATCGGCCATATCGCCATCACGCTGGATCAGACACGCTTTGGAGCGGTAAATCACTTCGACCTCGCGCAGGCCGTTCGCTTCCAGCGTCGCGCCGGTAGAGACGAGGTCACAGATAGCGTCCGCCAGACCCGCACGCGGTGCCACTTCAACCGAGCCGTTCAGCAGGCAGGATTTAAACTGCACGCCTTTCTGATCCAGATAACGCTTTAACAGGTGAGGGTAGGAGGTGGCGATACGTTTGCCATTCAGCGCGGCCGGACCGTCCCAGGGTTCATCAACCGGCGTTGCCAGCGACAGGCGGCAGCCGCCAAAGTCCAGACGACGCAAGGTGAAGTAACGCGGGTCTTCGCCCTGTGCACGGCGGGTCAGCAATTCTTCTTCCAGCACGTTTTCACCGATAATCCCGAGATCAACGACGCCATCCATGACCAGGCCTGGAATATCGTCATCACGCACGCGCAGAATGTCGATCGGCATGTTTTCAGCCAGAGCAATCAGGCGCTGGGTGTGCAGGTTGATTTTAATCCCGCAGCGGGCCAGCAGTTCGCGTGAATCATCACTCAAACGACCTGATTTTTGAATAGCTATGCGTAAGCGTGAGTTATCTAACATTCTTTATTCCTCGTTAACCTGTTTTAACCTGTCTGAATTTGGTCCAAAAAAAAGCCCCCGGAAGAAGATCTTCCGGGGGCTTTATCATGCGTTCATGCACCACTGGAAGATCCAAACGTCTTCCAGCACACATCGCCTGAAAGACTAGTCAGGATGATGGTGATGATGGTGGTGTTTAAATTGAACGCGTGTCATATAAATTCTCGATGAATGCTTATTCATTTGATGTCTTTTAACCTAAACCAGTTGTGTGACAGATTGCAAGGGCTTTTTTTGATCATTAATTCATTTCATATTGATGCTATGAATTGTGTGTTCTGCCAGGCTGGCGTAGCCTTATGAAAGACGAGTGAGAGTCAGGAGAATTCGCATGAAAAAGGTCGCGATTGTCGGTTTGGGCTGGCTGGGAATGCCGCTGGCGATGTCATTAGCCGCGAAAGGCTGGCAGGTGACCGGGAGCAAAACGACGAGGGATGGGGTCGAAGCGGCACGCATGTGCGGTATTGATGGCGTTGAACTGCGTCTGGAACCGGAGCTGGTGTGTGATGCGGACGATCTGGACACGCTGATGAACGTCGATGCGCTGGTGATTACGCTACCCGCGCGGCGCAGCGGCCCGGGTGAATCATTCTATCTGCAGGCGATGCAGGAGATTGTCGACAGTGCCCTTGCGCACCATGTTCCGCGTATCATTTTTACCAGTTCGACGTCGGTCTATGGCGATGCTCCGGGCGTAATGAAAGAAGGAACTGAGCGCCGTCCGGTGACCGCGAGTGGCAAGGTCCTTAAAGAGCTGGAAGACTGGCTGCATAATTTGCCCGGCACGCAGGTGGATATCGTCCGTCTGGCGGGGCTGGTCGGCCCCGGGCGGCATCCGGGACGCTTTTTTGCCGGGAAATCCGCGCCGGACGGGCAGCATGTCGTCAATCTTGTTCATCTTGAGGATGTTATTGGCGCGATTGAGCTACTCTTAAAAGCTCCAAAAGGTGGACACATCTATAATATATGTGCACCTTCTCATCCTGCGCGCAGCACGTTTTACCCGCTGATGGCGCGTCAGCTTGGCCTGGCTCCGCCGGTTTTTGCTGAGGCAAAGGACGAAAGCAAAGGCAAAATTGTTGATGGCAATCGCATTTGTCATGAGCTGGGGTTTGAGTATCAATATCCCGATCCGCTGGTGATGCCCATGGAATAAGTCCCGCAGCGGAAACGATCGCACACCGGAAGGGGGCGAGCATGAAACCGCTGCTGGATGTTCTTATTATTCTGGATGCACTGGAAAAAGAGGGGAGCTTTGCGGCTGCTTCAGCAAAGCTCTATAAAACCCCTTCGGCATTGAGTTACACCGTTCAAAAACTGGAAAGCGATCTTAATATCCAAATCCTCGATCGCACCGGACATCGCGCGCGTTTTACCCGTACCGGACAGATGCTGCTGGAAAAAGGCCGCGAAGTCCTGCACACCGTTCGTGAACTGGAAAAACAGGCCGTCAAGCTCCACCAGGGATGGGAGAACGAGCTGGTCATTGGCGTGGATGATACCTTTCCGTTCTCTCTTTTGACCCCGCTGATCGAAGCGTTTTATCAACATCACAGCGTCACCCGGCTTATCTTCATCAACGGTGTGCTTGGCGGCTCCTGGGATGCCTTAACGCAGGGCAGGGCAGATATTTTTGTCGGGGCATTGCATGAGCCTCCCCAGCTGAGTGAATTTGGCTTTGCCCGACTTGGCGTGCTGGAGCAGGTGTTCGCCGTGGCGCCCCATCATCCGCTGGCTCAGGAGCCTGAGCCCCTTAACCGTCGCGTGATTAAAGGCTATCGCGCCATCGTGGTGGGGGATAGCGTTCGCCCGGAATGTTCGGTTTCCTCGCAACTGCTTGATGAGCAGGAAGCCATCACGGTTTTTGATTTTAAAACTAAGCTGGAACTGCAAATTAGTGGACTAGGCTGCGGCTACTTACCGCGCTATCTGGCGCAGCGGTTTATTGATAGCGGTGCGCTTGTTGAAAAACAGGTACTTGCTCAAAGCAGTAACGAATCGGTATGGATGGGCTGGAATGAACAAACCGCCGGGCTTGCGAGCGCCTGGTGGCGGGATGAAATTTTAGCAAATAGTGCTATCGCGGCAATTTACTCTCAGCCCGGCGTCCAGAAATCAGCCAGTTAGCAGAAAGAAAACGGCCCGGTGCGTTGCAAAGTATTGCCTTTTGTATCCGATGTGGGGCAAAATGCCGCCGCTGCAACCAAATGAATAATCGACGATATAAAAGGCGTCGGTTATTTTTTTTTGCATGTACGAAACGAAACTAAAAACCAAGAGGCCGGGCTTCGTACCGGATAGATATTTACTAAAATCCGACAGTTGTTGTCGCTGAGGAAGAAAGAAATGGGGCAATTTTTCGCTTACGTGGCGGTTATCACCGTAAAGGAGAATAACTATGTCGCATAACGCAACTCCAAACACCTCTCGCGTGGAATTACGTAAAACGCTTACGTTGATTCCGGTTGTTATGATGGGCCTTGCCTATATGCAACCGATGACGCTGTTCGATACATTCGGTATCGTATCGGGCCTCACCAACGGTCACGTTGCGACGGCGTACGCCTTTGCACTGGTCGCGATCCTCTTTACCGCGCTGAGCTACGGAAAACTGGTCCGCCGTTTCCCGTCAGCAGGCTCTGCGTACACCTATGCTCAGAAATCCATTAGCCCGGCAGTTGGCTTTATGGTGGGCTGGTCATCTCTGCTGGACTACCTGTTCATGCCGATGATCAACATTCTGCTGGCAAAAATTTACTTTGAAGCGCTGGTGCCTTCCGTGCCGTCGTGGATCTTTGTTGTCGCGCTGGTGGCCTTTATGACCATTTCTAACCTGCGCAGCATCAAGACCGTGGCAAACTTCAACACCCTGATTGTTATTCTGCAGATGGGCATCGTGGCAGTTATCGTCGGCCTGATCATCTACGGTGTTTCTCACGGTGAAGGTGCGGGCACGCTGACCAGCACGCGTCCATTCTGGTCTGAAGGCGCACATGTTGTGCCGATGATTACCGGTGCGACGATTCTGTGCTTCTCGTTCCTGGGCTTTGACGGTATCTCTTCTCTGTCAGAAGAGACCAAAGATGCTGAGCGCGTGATCCCGAAAGCGATTTTCCTGACGGCGCTGATTGGCGGCCTGATCTTCATCGGTGCCTCCTACTTCCTGCAGCTGTACTTCCCGGATATCTCTCGCTTTAAAGATCCGGATGCGTCGCAGCCTGAAATCATGCTTTATGTTGCGGGTAAAACGTTCCAGTGGGGCGTGCTGATTTTCTCCAGCGTGACCGTACTGGCATCCGGTATGGCGGCACACGCAGGCGTTTCTCGTCTGATGTATGTTATGGGCCGTGACGGCGTGTTCCCGACTCGCTTCTTCGGTTATGTGCATCCAAAATGGCGTACTCCGGCGTGGAACGTGCTGTTGGTTGGCGCGATTGCGCTGATGGCGATTAAATTCGACCTGGTGACTGCAACTGCGCTGATTAACTTCGGTGCGCTGGTGGCGTTCACCTTCGTTAACCTCTCGGTGATTTCGCAGTTCTGGATCCGTGAGAAGCGCAACAAAACGCTGAAAGACCACTTCAACTATCTGGTGCTGCCAGTGTGTGGTGCGCTGACGGTGGGTGCGCTGTGGATTAACCTGGAAGAGAGCTCTATGATTCTGGGGCTGATCTGGGGCGGTATCGGCCTGGTTTACCTGGCCTGCGTAACGAAGAGCTTCCGTAACCCGGTTCCTCAGTACGAAGACGTTGCGTGATGACTCGCCGGGTGGCGCTAGCGCTTACCCGGCCTACAAAACAACACTCCTGTAGGCCCGCGTAAGCGAAGCGCCACCGGGCAAAAAAAAGCGGAGAGCATCGTCTCCGCTTTTTTATGTCTGATTTTCAGACTATCTCTTGCGCGTACTGAAACAGCGCTTTCAGCAGCGCCTGTTTCTCTGCATTCCCTTCGTACTGACCGTAAAGCATCTCCAGCTCCTGGGCGTAGTTGTGCAGATACTCTGGCGTAAACACGTTACGACGATGCTGCAGCCAGCGCTCCTGCTCTGTTTCATCCAGCGTACCGGGGTAGTTACGTGCGCGGTAATTAAACATCAGCTTTTCGATGCGTTTATCGGCGAAAGTGATGTCCAGCGCCGGCAGGTTCCGCGGCTCGGTTTGCAGGACAATATTCATCGCTGCACGGTCGGCATCGCTGAAGAAGCCGTTGTAGAGCTGTGCATCGACGTTTTCCGACGGCACAAACGGCTCCGCTTCGGCGAAGATCGCGACCACTTTCTCGCGTACCTGCGGATTTTCGCGCAGCACTTTCAGGTTATCCAGGCAGTGCTGACGGTTAATGCCCAGCCTGTCAGCATCCTCCGGGCGCAGCGTATTCGCCTGCGCCAGTACCGGACATTTATTGATATGCACCAGTTTGACCGGCACCGCGGGCAGGTCACCAAGCTCATTTTTCGGGGTGTAGAGCCGTTCGCGCAGGGTATCGCTGTCAAGTTCCAGTAGCGGCGAAATATCGCCCGCTAAATCCACCATGATAACGGCGTTACGGTTGTCCGGATGCCACGCCAGCGGTGCCACCCAGCTTGTATTGCCGCGCCAGGCACCGAACATACCGGAGATATGCACCAGGGGTTTCATCTGCGGCACATCGATAAGGGTCATGAGCTTCTGCTTGCTGCGATGGCTCAGCAAATACTCAAACAGCCGGGGCTGCGCGGCTTTCACCAGCTTCGCCATGGCAATAGTGGCATAGACGTCCGCCATTGCGTCGTGGGCATTGCTGTGCTCAATGCCATTAGCGCGCGTCAGGTGTTCCAGGCGGAAGCTCGTCAGACCTTCCTCATTTTCCGGCCAGTTGATGCCTTCAGGACGCAGGGCATAACAGGCGCGCATGATATCCAGCAGATCCCAGCGCGAGTTGCGGTTCTGCCAGCTCCAGGCGTACGGATCGTAGAAGTTGCGATAGAAAACGTTGCGGGTCACTTCGTCATCGAAACGGATGTTGTTGTAACCTACCACGCAGGTATTGGGGACGGTAAACAGATCGTGGATGCGGCGTGCGAATTCCGCCTCGTTCACCCCTTTCTCCCGTGCTTCCTGAGGGGTGATCCCGGTGACCATGACCGCGCCTGGCTGCGGCAGGTAATCATCAGCAGGTTTGCAGTAAAAGACCTCAGGCTCGCCAATGATGTTGAATTCGTCGTCGGTACGGATGGCGGCAAACTGCGCCGGTCGGTCCAGCGCCGGGTGCGTGCCAAAGGTTTCATAGTCGTGGAATAAAAAAGTGGGGCTTGCGGCAGAGTCAGACACCAGTAATACCATCCTGTTAAAAAATGACGCCACTATGGTAAACGATCGTGCGGGTCAGACCGAATAAAAAGCGCCGCCGTGGTGCAAATTTGCGAGACAGATTCAGCGTGAAACCTGCGTTCTGTCACATATTTTTGCAATTAAGCCAGGTAACGACATCAGAACTCCCGTAAAAAGGTCATCGATTTTTAATGACCTGAGGATATACCGTTGAAACGCCGTCTGTTTATTGCTGTTTCTTTACTCGCTTCGAGTATCTCATCTGCTTTTGCGGCCGAACCGCTGGATTTTTCCCCGCAGCCTCCGGCCATTCAGGCGGGCTCCTGGGTGCTGATGGATTACACGACTGGTCAGATCTTAACGGCGGGCAACGAACATCAACAACGTAATCCGGCGAGCCTTACTAAGCTGATGACGGGTTATGTGGTTGATCGGGCCATTGATAGCCATCGCATTACGCCGGATGACATTGTCACCGTAGGCCGTGACGCATGGGCCAAAGGGAACCCGGTTTTTGACGGATCATCCCTGATGTTCCTGAAAGAGGGCGATCGCGTCTCCGTGCGGGACTTAAGCCGCGGGCTGATTGTGGATTCCGGCAACGACGCCTGCGTGGCGCTGGCCGATCACGTTGCGGGTGGGCAGCCGCAGTTTGTGAAGATGATGAACGACTATGTGCAGAAGCTGAACCTGCGCGATACGCACTTTGAAACCGTCCATGGGCTTGATGCGCCGGGTCAACACAGCTCGGCCTATGACCTGGCCGTTCTCTCCCGGGCTATCATTCACGGTGAGCCTGAGTTTTACCATATGTACAGCGAAAAGAGTCTCACCTGGAACGGGATCACCCAGCAAAACCGTAACGGCCTGCTGTGGGATAAAACCATGAACGTGGATGGCCTCAAAACGGGGCACACTTCTGGCGCGGGCTTTAACCTGATTGCTTCCGCCGTTGACGGTCAGCGCCGTTTAATCGCGGTGGTGATGGGGGCGGACAGCCCGAAAGGGCGCGAAGACCAGGCCCGGAAACTGCTGCACTGGGGTCAGCAGAATTTCGATACGGTGCAGATTCTGCACAGCGGTAAAAAAGTAGGGACAGAACGTATCTGGTACGGTGATAAAGAACAGGTAAATCTGGGTACGGATCAGGACTTCTGGCTGGCTTTACCGAAAGCGGAAGTGGCGAACATTAAGGCGAAATACGTTCTGGATAAAAAAGAGCTGGAAGCGCCGATTGCCGCACATCAGCGGGTTGGGGAGATCCAGCTCTATGACCGCGACAAAGTGGTGGCACACTGGCCGCTGGTCACCCTGGAACGTGTTGATAAGGGTGGGATTTTCTCTCGCCTCAGTGATTACCTGCATCAAAAAATTTAACCTTTCTGAGCAGACTGGCAGGGTTGCGAGTCTGCTCACATAATAAACACTCCTCGTTTGCCGATAATATTGTTCCTGTTTTATAGTGTATAAATATACAGTAATAAGCGGAGGCAGTATGGACTACAGCATCAAGCAGCAACAGAAGCGTAAGATTGCGGGTTTTCATCTTGTTGGGCCGTGGGAAAAAACGGTTAAGCAGGGATTTGAACAGCTGGTCATGTGGGTGGACGGACGTCACATTGAGCCGCTGGAGTGGGTGGCGGTCTACTACGATAATCCTGATGAGGTCCCGGCGGAAAAACTGCGCTGTGATACGGCCGTTACGGTACCGGAGGATTTTGTTATCCCGGATAACAGCGAAGGCGTCATGATGACGGAAATCGCGGCGGGTGATTATGCCGTGGCCACGGCGCGTGTGGAAAACTACGACTTTGCGACACCGTGGTATCAGTTCTTCAATTCCCTGTTGCAGGACAATAAATATCAGATGGCGCTCAAACCCTGCTTCGAACGTTATCTCAATGATGGCAACGCGGACGGTTACTGGGATATCGAAATGTTTATCGCGGTAGAGCACAAAACGGCTTAAGCCTGCTAAATGAAGGGTTTTTCAGCCGGGTGTGATCCGCCCGGCTGAAAACACAGTACAATTGTGATTTGCCGTGTAGCTGGAGAGCGGGTGTGCGTCCCGACAAATCATTAACGCCGTTTGAAATTCGTCTATACAAACATTACCGCGTGGTGCATGGGTGCCGCATTGCGCTGGCGTTCGTATTGACTTTTATACTGGTCCGACTGCTGGATGTTCCGGAGGGGACGTGGCCGCTGATCACGCTGGTGGTGGTGATGGGGCCTATCTCATTTTGGGGGAACGTTGTTCCTCGCGCCTTCGAGCGGATCGGCGGTACCGTTCTTGGCTCTGCGCTGGGGCTTATTGCCCTGAAGCTGGAGCTTATCTCATTTCCGGTCATGCTGGCATGGTGCGGTGCGGCCATGTTCCTCTGCGGTTGGCTGGCGTTGGGCAAACGCCCCTATCAGGCGCTGCTGATTGGTATCACCCTTGCAGTGGTGGTCGGCGCACCGGCCGGGGATATGACCACGGCGCTCTGGCGAAGCGGGGATGTCATCCTGGGCTCGCTGCTTGCCATGCTGTTTACCGGCATCTGGCCGCAGCGTGCTTTTTTGCACTGGCGTATCCAGATGGCCAGCTATGTCACCGCGTTTAACCGCGTTTACCAGGCCGGTTTCTCCCCCAATCTGGTTGAGCGCCCACGGCTGGAAAAGCATCTGCAAACCATCCTTAATGACGTGGTCAAAATGCGCGGCCTGATTACCCCCGCGAGCAAAGAGACCCATATTCAGAAAGCGATTTTTGAGGCTATTCAGACCGTAAGCCGCAATCTGGTCTGCATGCTTGAGCTGCAGATTAACGCGCACTGGGCTTCTCGCCCAAGCCATCTGCTGATGCTCAACGCACATACGCTGAAAGAGACACAGCAGATGACGCAGCAAACCCTGTTGACCATCGCTCATGCGCTCTATGAAGGCAACCCGCAGCCGATACTGGCGAACAGCGAGCGTCTGAATGACATTGTGGCGGAGCTGAAAACGCTTATTAGCGAGCGGCAGGGTGATAACGTGGCGGAAACGCCCATTCATGGCTATGTCTGGTTGAGCCTGGAACTGGCTCGGCAGCTTGAACTGTTATCGCACCTCATTTGCCGGGCGCTGCGCAAATAAAACGCGGATGTGACGCCTGCTGCTTCGATTCAGCAGCAATTGGGGTTATGATAGCGTTAAACGATATAGTCATTGTCATTCGCAGCCGCTGTCAGTAAGGTTATTGATACAACGGTTGCTTTAACGAATCCGAATCTCACATTATCAGGGGTGTAAAAATGGAAACTACCAAGCCTTCGTTCCAGGATGTTCTGGAATTCGTCCGCCTGTTCCGCCGCAAAAACAAACTGCAGCGTGAAATCCAGGACGTTGAGAAGAAGATCCGTGACAACCAGAAACGTGTCCTGCTGCTCGACAACCTGAGCGACTACATCAAGCCAGGCATGAGCGTTGAAGCTATTCAGGGCATCATCGCCAGCATGAAGAGCGACTATGAAGACCGCGTGGATGACTACATCATCAAAAATGCTGAGCTGTCCAAAGAGCGTCGCGATATCTCTAAAAAGCTGAAAGTGATGGGCGAAATCAAAAACGGCGAAGCAAAAAGCGAGTAATCGCAGTGAATGGTGAAAAAGGCTCTCTGGTGACAGAGAGCCTTTTTTATTTTAGTAGGTCGGGTAAGGCGCAGCCGCCACCTGACAATTTTATCAGGCACAGAAAAGCAAAAAGCCTGCTTTAAAAGCAGGCTTTTTAAATTTGGCTCCTCTGACTGGACTCGAACCAGTGACATACGGATTAACAGTCCGCCGTTCTACCGACTGAACTACAGAGGAATCGTTGTGGAGGCTTATCTTAGCGGCGAAAAAACTTTTGTCAAACCTGATCTTAGAGAAAATCGACTGACTGCTGAATCTGTCGTCAGTTTGTTGTAAATCCACACATCTTTTTCAGGAAAATACTTTGCAGGATGAGCATTTCTCCCCCATCATTTGAAATGGAGTTTCAACTTTTCTCGCTAAGGTCCATTTTGAACGTCACTGCTCCTCTGCGCCAGGCGATCATGCGCACGCCCTGGTACGCAAAACGTAAAAGCTATCGTGTCCTCTTCTGGCGTGAAATCACCCCCCTTGCGGTGCCTATCTTTCTGGAGAATACCTGCGTACTGCTGATGGGGGTGTTGAGCACCTTCCTTGTCAGCTGGCTGGGGAAAGAGGCGATGGCGGGGGTTGGGCTGGCGGACAGCTTCAACATGGTGGTGATGTCCTTCTTCGCGGCTATCGACCTTGGGACAACCGTCGTGGTGGCCTTCAGCCTCGGCAAGCTTGACCCCAAACGGGCCCGCGAGGCGGCTCGCCAGTCGCTGATGATCATGACCATTTTTTCGATCGTTCTGGCGGCGGTGATCCACTATTTCGGTAAAGAGATTATCGACGTTGTCGCCGGGGAAGCCACGAACGAGGTGAAGGACCTGGCGCTAACCTACCTCGAAATGACCGTCATAAGCTATCCGGCCGCAGCCATCGCGCTGATTGGCAGTGGCGCGCTGCGCGGGGCGGGTAACACCAAAATCCCGCTGCTGATCAACGGCGGGATGAATATCCTGAATATCATCATCAGCAGCGTGCTGATCTACGGCGTGTTTTCATGGGAAGGGTTGGGGTTCGTCGGTGCTGGTCTGGGGCTAACCATTTCTCGCTACATTGGTGCTGCGGCGATTATCGGGGTGCTGATGACGGGCATCACGCCTTCGCTGCGGCTTACGCTGAAAAGCTACTTCCGACCCTTTAACTTCGCCATTATCTGGGAAGTGATGGGGATTGGTATTCCCGCCAGTATTGAATCAGTGCTGTTTAACGGCGGTAAGCTGCTGACGCAGATGTTTGTCGCCGGTATGGGGACCGACGTTATCGCCGGTAACTTTATCGCCTTCTCCATCGCCTCGCTGATTAACCTGCCGGGTAACGCGCTGGGTTCAGCCTCGACCATCATCACGGGCAAACGGCTCGGGAAAGGGCAGATAGGCCAGGCGGAACGTCAGCTGCGCCACGTGTTCTGGCTGTCAACGATTGGCCTGACGGCGATCGCCTGGGGAACCGCCCCCTTTGCCGGGCTGATGGCCGCGTTTTATACCCATGAACAGGATGTGAAAGAGGTTGTTAAGATCCTTATCTGGCTCAATGCCGCGTTTATGCCCATCTGGGCGGCCTCATGGGTGCTACCCGCGGGTCTGAAAGGGGCGCGTGATGCTCGTTTTGCGATGTGGGTGTCGATGCTCGGCATGTGGGGATGTCGGGTTGTGGCGGGTTATACGTTAGGTGT
Source organism: Enterobacter cloacae complex sp. HYC080_NIDB (assembly GCF_056673325.1). Classification (NCBI taxonomy): domain Bacteria; kingdom Pseudomonadati; phylum Pseudomonadota; class Gammaproteobacteria; order Enterobacterales; family Enterobacteriaceae; genus Enterobacter; species Enterobacter cloacae complex sp. HYC080_NIDB. Next base: position 1,651,732 of record NZ_CP114212.1, read on the forward strand.
GGTGCTTGGCTGGGGCGTGGTGGGTGTCTGGCTGGGAATGTTCCTTGACTGGGCCGTGCGCGGGGCGCTGTTCTACTGGCGTATGGTCAGCGGGCGCTGGCTATGGAAATATCCGCGACAAAATGCCTGACAAATGCGCGAAATGGAGAATAAATCGGCAAACGATCGGAAATCTGCATTCTGCCTTTGACATCCCGGGGGAGCATCGATAATATGCGCCCCGTTCACACGATTCCTCTGTAGTTCAGTCGGTAGAACGGCGGACTGTTAATCCGTATGTCACTGGTTCGAGTCCAGTCAGAGGAGCCAAATTTAAAAAGTCTGCTTTTAAAGCAGGCTTTTTGCTTTTCTGCGTAAGGTAAATGCAAAACGGCAACCTTGTTGCCGTTTTTAGTGTTTGCACCCTCTCCCGTGGGAGAGGGATGGGGTGAGGGCACCAGCCCGCACGATGTTACATGCTAATCGGCGCCGTCGCCTCAACCAGCCACGGACGCGCTTCACTATTCACCAGCGGTGACAGCGCCTCGCGAACCTGCTGATGATATTCATCCAGCCACTGCTTTTCCTGCCCGGTCAACAGCTGCAATTCCACCTGGCTTAAATCAATCGGGATCAGCGTTAGCGAAGAAAACGTGCAGAACCCCGGGCGGCTTTCAACAATTTCCACCTGGTTTTCAATGCGGATACCGTGGCTGCCGCCCAGATAATACCCCGGTTCAATGGTCATGATATTGCCCGCCACCAGTGGCCAGGGGTTAACCTTTTTGGCGATGCGGTGTGGGTTTTCATGGATAAGAAGCTGATGCCCCACGCCATGTCCCGTGCCGTGATCGTAATCCAGTCCCATTTCCCACAGCGGACGTCGCGCGAAAGCGTCCAGCTGATGCCCGTGTGTGCCGGATGGGAACTGCAGGGTTATCAGCGACAGGAAGCCTCTCAGTACGGCGGTATAATGCATACGCTGCTGCGGGGGAACATGACCCCAGGCAAGCGTGCGCGTGGCGTCAGTGGTGCCGTTAGTGTACTGACCACCAGAATCATTCAGGTAAAAATGATCGTGGCCGATGGGTTTGTTGCTGGCCTCGCTGGAGTGATAGTGGCACATCGCCGCGTTGCTCGAAGAGGCGGAAATGGTCGCAAAGCTCTGCTCGATAAAGCCGGGCTGCTGTTTACGGAACGCGAGCTGTTGCGCCTGTACTTCGAGCTCGGTTAACGGATTTCCAGCCGCTTCACGTCGCGGCACTTCACGGCTCAGCCAGGCCAGGAAGTTGACCCACGCGGCGCCGTCCTGGTGATGACATTCACGATACCCTGCCAGCTCGACCGGGTTTTTGGTGGCTTTCAGCAGGGTGATCGGATCGGTCTGCCAGACGATCTCCCCCTGTGGTTCAATGGCGAAGCGCAGGGCTACCGGTGCGGAATCGGCATCGACCATCACCCGTTTACCTTCCGCAATTTCTCGGCAGCGTTCGATAAAGGCGTCCTGTGGCGCAGTAGCGAGCGTGTTACGCACGGCTTTGGGCAGGGCGCTGAGCTTAGTGTCGTTAACAAACCACTCCACGTGACCGTCGCGACGCAACAGGGCAAAAGAGAGCGGTACCGGGCTGGTGGGGATATCTGACCCGCGTACGTTGAGCAGCCAGGCAATGTTATCCGGCAGCGTAACCGCCAGATAATCAGCATTGTTCGCGGCCAGCACAGCGGCAACGCGCTGACGTTTGTCTTCGCTGCTTTCACCGCTTACCGCAAACGGCATTTCACGGATCTGCCCCGCCGGTGCGGCAGGACGATCGATCCAGAGCGTGTCAAACGGTGAGGCATTCAGCGGGACGAGCTCACACGGCGTGGCAGAAAGTTGCGTAAACTCGGTATTTGTCATCAGCAGTGGATCAAAACCGATGCGCGTGGCGGGCTCAACGTTTGCCGCCAGCCATGCTGCCAGCGGTTCATTGTGCAGATGATGAATTTCAATCTCATCCAGGTTGACCTGAACACGGGCCTGCACCTGATAGCGCCCGTCGACGAACAGCAACGCCTTGTCTTTCAGAACCAGCGCCAGGCCAGCCGAGCCGTCAAAGCCCGTCAGCCAGGCCAGTTTTTCATCATACGGCGCGCAGTATTCACTCTGCCAGGCATCCGCGCGCGGGACGATCATCCCGTCGAGATGGTTTTCCTGAAGCCACCGGCGCAGGGCCGCTAAGGGTGATGAGGTGGACATGCATTTTCCTTAATTGTTATCAGCGGAACGGTGGCTCGTTGAAGGTACGCAACTTGCGGGAATGCAGTTTGTCACCTTCCGCCCGCAGCAAATCAATGGCACGAATGCCAATTTGCAGGTGTTCGGATATCGCCCCTTCATAGAAGCGGTTGGCCTGACCCGGCAGCTTGATTTCGCCATGCAGCGGCTTATCGGACACGCAGAGCAAGGTGCCGTAAGGCACGCGGAAGCGATACCCCTGCGCGGCAATGGTGGCGCTTTCCATATCAATCGCCACCGCACGGCTCAGGTTGAACCGCAGCGCGGAGGCGGAGTAACGCAGCTCCCAGTTACGGTCATCGGTAGTGACCACCGTACCGGTGCGCAGGCGCTGCTTAACCTCTTCACCGGGCATGCCGCTCACCTCTTTGGTGGCGTCATACAGCGCGCGCTGCACTTCAGCGATGCTCGGAATCGGAATGTCTGGCGGCAGCACGGCGTCGAGAACGTGGTCGTCGCGTAAGTAGGCGTGGGCCAGCACGTAATCACCAATCAGCTGGCTTTCGCGCAGGCCGCCGCAATGGCCGATCATCAGCCAGACGTCCGGGCGCAGTACCGCCAGATGGTCGCAGATGGTTTTGGCGTTCGACGGCCCCACGCCGATGTTGATCAGCGTGATGCCCTGGCCGTCGGCGGTGATCAGGTGCCAGGCAGGCATCTGGTGCTTTTTCCATGCCAGGTCGGAAATGGCCTGCTCGGGCGCTTCAGTCTCTGCGGTGATCCAGATCCCGCCCGCACAGGAGAGCGCGATGTACGGGCTTTCCGGGTCAAGGATCTGGCTGCAGCCCCAACGGACAAACTCATCGACGTAACGGGTGTAGTTGGTAAACAGCACGAACGGCTGGAAATGCTCGGCGGGCGTGCCGGTGTAGTGGCGCAGGCGTGCCAGCGAGAAATCCACCCGGCGGGCATCAAAGTGCGAGAGGGGAGAAAATTCTGCCGGGTGATAAATCCCGTCTGCCGTTTCATCGCCAATCTGTGAAAGCTCGGTGGTTGGGAAATGGCGGGTCAGTCCCGCGCTCATGGAACGATCAAGGGTTAGCGCCGAACCGTCAATCACGTAAGGATACGGGATCTCATGCTGTGAAGGTTCTACGGCAATGTGTGCGCCGTAATCCTGGTATAACAGCGTGAGTTGCTCTTCAAGATAAGGGCGGAACAGTGCAGGGCGGGTGACGGTGGTGCTGTAGCAGCCGGAGTGGGTAAAACGGGCATAGGCGCGGGTTTTTGGCGTCGTGCTGGCGCTGCCATCCCAGGTCACAGAGAGCGATGGATAAACAAAAAGGCCTTCACTTCTGGCCTTTTCGTCGGGAAGTTTCCCTGTTTCGATATATTCGCTGATGGCGCTGCGCAGCGCGTTGACGGACTGTTCATACAGTGCGTCGAGTTTTTCCAGCGCCTGAGCCGGGGTCAGGCTGGAGCCCTTATTATTCATCTCTGTCTCCTTGTTCCACAGGTGTGCGACTCTACCCGATAGTATGTCACACGCCTGTGAAACAAAAGGGAGATCAGCTGTGGCGCGTCTCTTTCATCAGTAGCGCCGTCGCCGCTGACAGCAGGCATCCAGCCAGCAGATAAATCGCCACGCTGTGCCAGTTTCCCCCGGAGAAGGTCACCAGCGCGGCGGCAATAAATGGCGTGAAACCGCCGCCGACCACGCTGGCAACCTGGTAGCCCACGCCCGCGCCGCTGTAGCGATAGCTCGCGCCAAACAGTTCGGTAAACATCGGCTGCTGTACGCAGACCACCATATCGTGAGCGATGTTCGCGAGCATAATGGCGAAGAAGACAATCCAGAAGACAGACTGCGCCTCCAGCGCCATAAAGAACGGCCAGGCGCTGAGGGTACCAATCAGCGCGCCGGTGATATAGACGCGACGGCGGCCAAATTTGTCCGCCAGCCAGGCGAAACAGGGGATCGTCAGGCAGCTGATCCCGCCGACCACCAGACCAATATTCAGGAATAGCTCACGCGGCAGACCGAGATTTTGCGTCGAGTAGTTCAGGGCAAACGCGGTGACGATGTACATCGTCAGCAGCTCACACAGGCGCAGGGCGATAATTTTCAGAAAAGCGCCAGGGTGCCGGACGAGGGCTTCCATAACCGGAAGGCGTTTTTTGACGGAAGGCTTTTCCTGCTGCTTTTCGAATTCTGCCGACTCCTCCATCCCATTACGGATCCACAGCGCGGCAATGACCAGCACGATGCTGAAGATAAACGGAATGCGCCAGCCCCAGCTCAGGAACTGCTCGTCGGTGGTGTAATGGCTGATGAGTGACACCAGCCCGGTCGACAGCAGCAGCCCCACGCCATATCCCACCTGTACGCCGCTGCTGTAGAACGCTTTCCGGTTTTTCGGTGCGCTCTCAACGGATAACAGCGCCGCGCCGCCCCATTCGCCGCCTACGGCGAAGCCCTGGATGGCGCGCAGTGTCACCAGCAATACCGGTGCCCACCAGCCAATGGCGGAAAACGAAGGGAGAATGCCAATCAGCGCAGTGGCAATCCCCATCATCCAGACGGTAAGCATTAGCATGCGTTTGCGGCCCAGCCGGTCGCCGAAGTGGCCGAAGATCACCCCACCAAGCGGACGAAACAGGAACCCGACGCCGAAGGTGGCAAATGCGGCGAGGGTGCCCATCGCGGGGCTGACCTGGGGGAAGAATTCACGGTTAAACACCAGCGCGGCGGTGATACCGTAGAGCAGAAAATCATACCAGTCGACGACGGCGCCCGCGAAGCTGCCGAGGGCGGCGCGACGGGCACGATTGAGCGAAGGGGTCTCCTCGCCGGGACGTTCGGAGATGAGGGTGGAGTCCATAGTTGTCCTGTCCATACTGATTTTAATTATTGGTATAAGAAAAGGTCACTCACATAGCAGCCGTCATATAAACGGAACCTATGAGACTACCGCGACAGGCAGCCTGTGCAAACTGATTTTATCTCCTGATGGGTAATGCAAAACGGCTACGCTATGCTTAACAAATAGCGAAGCGACTGAGGAAGGGAAGATGCGTCGTACAGAGGTGTTGGGTTGTCTTGCTGCATTACTGATCGGCCACAGCGTGCAGGCGGTGAGCTATCCCTTACCACCGACGGGCAGTCGTCTGGTGGGCAGCTCGCAGGTCATCACCGTGCCGGATCGCAATACGCTACCGCTTGAGGCGTTTGCCGCGCGCTACGGACAGGGCCTAAGCAATATGCTGGAAGCAAACCCGGGCGTGGATCCTTTTCTGCCTAAGTCCGGCACCCGGCTGGTGATCCCCCAGCAACTGATTTTGCCCGACACCGTCCGCGAGGGGATTGTCGTTAACGTGGCGGAAATGCGTCTCTACTATTATCCACCGGGCAGTAATACCGTTGACGTATTGCCCATCGGCATCGGTCAGGCCGGGCGTGAAACTCCGCGAAACTGGGTAACGGCCGTTGAGCGTAAGCAGGAGGGGCCCACCTGGTCTCCGACGCCGAATACGCGTCGCGCCTATGCGGCAGAGGGGAAAACGCTTCCGGCCTTCGTGCCCGCCGGGCCGGATAACCCGATGGGCCTGTATGCGATATATATCGGCAGGCTGTATGCGATTCACGGCACCAACTCGAATTTCGGTATCGGGCTACGGGTTAGCCAGGGATGTATTCGTCTGCGTAACGCCGATATCAAATATCTTTTCGATAATGTTCCCGTGGGCACCCGTGTGCAGATTATCGATCGCCCCGTTAAAGTGACGACAGAGCCGGACGGTAGCCGGTGGGTGGAGGTTCACGAACCGCTATCACGCAATCGGGCGGAATTCGAGTCAACCCGGAAAGTGCCTCTGCCCATTTCGGCCGCGCAGCGGACACAGTTGATTAACGAGGGCGCGGGAGCGGAGCTGGAACGTCGGTCGGGGATGCCGGTTAAGATCGGTATGTGAGGTGATTTTCGCCGGGTGGCGGCTTCGCCTTACCCGGCCTACGATTCGAGGTTTTTGTAGGTCGGGTAAGGCGAAGCCGCCACCCGACAATTTTACCAGATGCAGAAAAGCAAAAAGCCCGCTCGTAAGCAGGCTTTTCAAATTTGGCTCCTCTGACTGGACTCGAACCAGTGACATACGGATTAACAGTCCGCCGTTCTACCGACTGAACTACAGAGGAATCGTGTGAACGGGGCGCATATTATCGACGTCAGCCGCGCTTGTCAAAGGGTGGATCAACGCCTTTTGATCGTTTGCTGACAAAATCGGCAATGTGATGTTTTTGACAGCGTAATGCACCGCTTTGGTGCGTATATACCTCTAATGGGGCAGATCATAAACTGCTGTTTCAGTAATAAAACCCCCCTCCATGATTAGGTTTCCTTATTTTCAGGCGCTTAGCGAGGAATTCAGACCGCCCTGTAAAAGTGGCATTCATATTGCAAAACCTGTTCAACAACGATAGCCAGTACCGGCAAAGCATTTCGAACAGGGGGCAAAATGAACTTAAGACGACTGAAATACTTCGTAAAAATCGTCGATATCGGCAGCCTGACTCAAGCGGCAGAAGTGCTGCATATCGCGCAGCCTGCGCTGAGCCAGCAGGTGGCTACTCTGGAAGGCGAGATGGATCAGCAATTATTGATTCGTACCAAACGCGGCGTCACGCCAACGGAAGCCGGAAAAATTCTTTATACCCATGCCCGCACTATTCTGCGCCAGTGCGAACAGGCGCAACTGGCGGTCAACAACGTCGGCCAGACCCTCAGCGGGCACGTTTCCATTGGTCTTGCGCCGGGCACTGCGGCGTCTTCTATCACCATGCCGCTGCTGCAGGCCGTTCGTGCTGAGCTACCGGAAGTACTGGTCTATCTGCACGAGAACAGCGGTTCGGTACTCAATGACAAACTGCTCAATGGCCAGCTGGATATGGCGGTCCTTTACGATCGTTCTCCGGTCGCCGGGATCACCAGCCAGCCGCTGCTGAAAGAAGATCTCTACCTCGTGGGCACCCGCGACTGTCCTGGGCAGAGCGTCGATCTTACCGCCGTGGCAGAAATGAACCTCTATCTGCCGCGTGATTACAGCGCCGTGCGTGTGCGCGTGGATGAAGCATTCTCCCTGCGTCGCCTGACGGCCAAAATCATCGGCGAGATCGACTCACTCTCCACGCTGACCGCGGCCATTGCCAGCGGAATGGGCGTAACCGTGTTGCCAGAATCTGCAGCGCGCTCGCTCTGCAGTGCGGCAAATGGCTGGATGGCACGGATCACCACGCCTTCGATGAGCCTGCCGCTGTCGCTCAACATGTCCGCACGCGGCTCGCTGACGCCACAGGCGCAGGCGGTAAAAGAGATTTTGATGTCGCTGGTCAGCAAGCCATCGCTTGAGAACCGTGAACTCCAGCTCGTGAGCTGATATTCCATAAAAGCATAAGTTGCGGGTTTTTATTATTTGTTCTGCAGTGCGGCTGACTCTAACAATAGCGTTATGTCAGATGCGCCGGAGTGAATCGTGAATTTCCAGCAACTTAAAATTATCCGTGAGGCGGCCAGGCGGGATTACAACCTGACCGAGGTCGCCAATATGCTTTATACCTCTCAGTCCGGCGTCAGTCGCCATATCCGCGAGCTGGAAGAAGAACTGGGGATAGAGATTTTTATCCGTCGCGGCAAGCGTCTGCTTGGCATGACGGAGCCGGGCAAAGCCTTGCTGACCATTGCGGAGCGGATCCTCAACGAAGCCAGCAATGTGCGCCGCCTGGCGGATCTCTTCACGAATGACGCCTCGGGCGTCCTCACCATCGCCACCACCCACACCCAGGCGCGTTACAGCCTGCCGCCAGTGATTAAAGCCTTCCGTGAACTTTTTCCTGACGTCCGCCTGGAGCTTATCCAGGGGACGCCGCAGGAAATTGAAGTGCTGCTGCAAAATGGTGGGGCAGATATCGGCATTGCCAGCGAACGCCTGAGCAACGACCCGCTGCTGGTGGCTTTTCCCTGGTTCCGCTGGTATCACAGTTTGTTGCTCCCCGCCGATCATCTGTTGAATCAGGTTTCGCCCCTGACGCTGGAAGACATTGCCAAATGGCCGCTGATTACCTATCGCCAGGGCATTACCGGACGCTCGCGCATTGATGAAGCCTTCAACCGCAAAGGGCTCACGCCGGACGTGGTGCTGAGCGCACAGGACTCTGATGTAATCAAAACCTACGTCGAGCTCGGGCTGGGCATAGGTCTGGTGGCAGAACAGTCCAGTGGCGAACGCGAGGGGGGAGATCTGGTGCGTCTTGATACACGTCATCTGTTTGATGCCAATACCGTATGGCTCGGCCTGAAGCGTGGACAGCTGCAGCGCAACTATGTGTGGCGCTTTATCGAACTTTGCAACGCCGGGCTGTCCGTTGATGAGATTAAACGTCAGGTGATGGAGCCAGAAGAAGTGGCGATTGATTATCAGATTTAAGCCCTTTATAGCACCCGTCTCCGTCGACAAGAAGCAAAGGCCTGCAATTAAAGCAGGCTTTTTTATTGAAACCGTTTAATTTCCTGACCGCTTATTCTTAAGAATACCCTGATTAACAACGATACTCTGTGACGTCATAAGGTTGTCTTATATTTAAATATTTCTCATATTTTCCATTGAGTTACATATAAAAATAAATAACGAAATATGATTCTTTTAGGTGAGGTTAATATTTGCGTGCGGTAAAAACTCGCGGTTAAATAAAAGAGTCATTATTTTAATACTCAGCTCATTTAATTGACGTTATCTGCGGGAAATTTTCTGCCTTATTTATCATTTAATTTTATTAATTTAGATATTGATTGGTTAGCTGTGCTTACAGCTTATCCAGGAAATGCTTACTTAATTACCTGCTAAATTTCAGGTCAATTTTTTGTTATTTTTTCTGGACAAATTTGATTGGGTTGTAATATGTTTGTTTCACCCTGTGATGAAAGGCATGACATTGTGGAATCAAAAAGACTTATTACTTCTGGCAGCAGCTGGGAGGAGGCTTTCGGTTTCTCGCGAGCGGTAGAAGCAGACGGTTGGCTATATATTTCGAAAACGGGACCTCTTAATTCTTGTGGTGAGATTGAATCTGATGACATCTCACTGCAAACGGAATGCGTTCTGAATAAGATCAAGGGGATACTTGAATCCAGTGGTTATGCAATAGACGATGTAATACAAAGCAGGCTGTATCTGACTGAAATTGAAGAATGGCAGCAAGTAGCGCGTATCCATGGGCACTATTTCCGTGATTCCCGACCTGCATTTACGTTATTGCATGTCTTACCGTTTCCCGAGAAAAAAATGAAAGTAGCAATTGATATTGTGGCAAAAAAAAGACAGGGGGCGATTAATGAGTGATATCGCGCAAGAAAATCCGGTTTCGCCGTTATTTATCTGGTTCGCCAGTATCGCGGCGGGTACGGCTATGGCAAATAACTATATTCTTCAGCCCGTATTGCCCGCTATCGCGGCATCTTTGCAGTTGCCTCTGTTTTATACCGGCTTCATTGCGGCGAGCATGCAAATAGGTTATATGCTGGGAATACTGTTTCTTGTTCCGCTTGGAGACAGCGTTAACCGTAAGAAACTGATTATTTCTCAGTTTATTCTCCTCTCACTTGCGCTCTTCGCCGCTTCCCTGACCCGTCAGCCGTTGCTCCTTTTTAGCGCGGGAATAGTGACAGGCGCCATGGCGACAAGCGCAGTGCAACTGAATGCGCTTGGATTTCACATTACGCCAAAAGGCGCTACGGTAGGACTGATCACCATGGGCATTTCGGCAGGAATACTGCTCGCGAGGCTCGTGGGCGGCAGTCTGGCCGATGCGCTTGGCTGGCGAGGGATGCTGGCCATCTTCGCAGCCGTTATGGCCTCCATGGCGCTACTGGCCATCAGATGCCTGCCTGATGTCAAACCCGCAAGGGAGACGGGGTATCTGAGCGTCATGGTGCAATTGCCGGGCTTGCTGCGTAACGTGCGGCTTATTGAATCTGCCGTCACCGGAGGGGCATGGTTTTTCGTCTTTAGCCTGTTATGGGTGACCATCATGCTTCATCTGCAAAGACCGCCACTCCATCTGCCAGCGGGAACAGCCGGATTATTTGGCCTGGCGGGTATCGTCGGTCTTGTACTGGCGAACTATGCGGGGAAACTGGCTGACCGCTTCGGGTGTCGCAGCGTGATTTTTGGCGGAATGGTATTTGTGGTTGCGGGAATAGCCATACTGTTTCTCTTTCCTGCGTCCTTACCGGGAATTACGCTGGGCATTATATTATTCGATTTAGGGTGTTTTGCCGCGCAGGTGGCTAACCAGACGCGTGTTCTCGGATTACATCCGGATAAAAGAAGCAGCCTCTATGCGCTTTATATGTTCTTTTATTATGCATTGGGCGCAGCCGGATCCGTTACCGGTCCGTGGGTTTATGAAAGGTGGGACTGGCAGGGCATCTGTTTGCTGAGCCTCGTTATGGTCATGATAGCGATGATAACCACCGCGATGGGGTATTTTAACGAGAACAGCGTCGCCCACGTTTCGAACTAAACACTTTTAATATCAATAAACTCAACGCTAGCATTGGCGGGGATACCCATGTTTATTATTCAGCTTTCGGTCATTGTTTTTGCCTGCTATGTCGTCGGCAAACTTATGGAGCAAATAGGTCAAACACAGGTTATTGGCCATATTGCTGCAGGCGTTTTATTGGGACCGACTTTCTTTCCCGGAATAATGTCTCTGTTCTCATTTCAAACGTCTTTATTTAGCCAGGAGTCGCTGACCACCATAGATAAGCTGGCGAATCTGGGCATGATTCTGCTCATGTTCGATATTGGGTTGTCGCATTTTCATGGTCATAATCATGGCCGTCGAAAGCAGACTATCGCTGCATTGAAAATAGCGTTCCTGGGCATGCTGCTGCCGTTTATCGGTGGCATGTTAGCGGGAAATTCGGTACATGCCGAACTGGCGCCACAAACCGATCGTCTTTTATTTAATATCTTTATGGGAACGGCGCTGGCGGTATCCGCTCTGCCGGTTATTGTGCGAATCATTGAAGATTTAAAAATGCTACACCTGGCCATCATTCCTCCCGTCATTACCGCTGCCATTCTTACCGATGTGGCAGGCTGGGGGATTTTGGCTTTGGACAGCGTATTTGCCGCGGTTGAAGGAAAATCTGATTCGCTGTGGTCGTATTTGGCGGTCGTGACGGCAGCCCTGGTACTTTATGGGTTGGTGACCGGCAAAGTCGTGGTCCCCCTGCTTATACGGTATGCGCACAGGCCGGAGATGAGATTTCCGGCGATCATTTTTTGGATTTTGGTCAGCGCGTGGGGAGCGGAGTATCTTCACCTGCACAGTGGTTTCGGTGCCTTGCTGGCGGGCAGCATGTTCGCGCGGATCCCCGGGTTAGCGAAGCAATGGCATGCGAGTATGAACGGTTTCATGCACTATCTTTTACTTCCCGTGTTGTTTGTCAGCGCCGGTCTGAAAACGCATTTCGACTTCAGTATGGCAACGCAGGACATTGCCTGGATAATCGGGTTCACCTTACTGGCATTTATAACCAAATTCAGTGGTGCTCTGCTCGGGGCGCGTATTTCAGGATATTCCCTTCGTGAAGCCTCCATGATTGGCGCGCTCATGAATACGCGTGGTCTGATGGAGCTGGTTGTGCTGTCTATCGGGCTCGAATTGCATCTTATTTCACAACGCGTCTACTCCATTATGGTCATCGTGGCGCTCGTGGTAACGGCAACCACACCGCCAATATTACGTTGGTTAAATAAAGAATCATCTTCCGCTGTAGTAAATAAAACACTTGAAAACATTAAAGGGTAAAATTATGAAACTGGATATGCCTGTAATTGTCGATCGTATTAAAGAAATCATCGCTGAACGTATTGGTCTGGATGTCGAGCGCGAAAATATTGCTGACGAGACCGGTCTCGCCTCAATGGTAGGAATGGATTCTATTGGATTTGTAGAATTACGCTTCCAGTGTGAGGAAGAGTTTAATATTAAAGTTGAAGATAAAGAGTTTTCGCCCGCGAATTTTTATTCGTGCCAAACCCTTTCGCGTTTCATTATGAATAAGCTTGGAGCCTGAGAATGTTAACGCGAGCAGAAGAATGTGCCGCATTTGTTCCCTATGAGCCTGCCGGTTTATTTTCTCCGGTGCAGGCAACGTCTGCGGTGGGGACCAGCGGCACTGAAGGAGAGAGTTATCAATACTATGTCGATTACTGGCAGCGGCAGAGTCTGGAACCCGGTCGGGTGGTGCTGATAGCGATGCCGAACTGCCCGGACTTGATGTATATGTTCTTTGCTGTCCTCAACAGTGGCTTTGTGCCTGCGCTGATCCCGCCGCTCACGCCAGCAGAACGCATCCTGCAGATGCTTGAGGACTTTGCGGCGGGGGCGCTGGTGCGTACGCCGGTTCAGCCAGGACGATGGCAGGAGCTGGGCGTAAGCGCAGCTGAACCCCTCGGGCGCTGGCAGGTGGGAAAATGCCGTGATGGCGGACCCGTACAGACACAGCCGGGGCAGGTCGTGATAGCCACGTCCGGCACGTCGTCGTCGTTCAGCAGCGGCTGTGTCCATCATTTTGATTCGCTGCGGCGTAACGCGCTGCGTCATGCCAAAAGTATCGGCATGAGCGCCAGCGACAGGGTATTGATCAGTTTGCCGATGTGCTATTCCACCGCGCTGGTTGCCCAGATGATTGCTGCCCTGGAGACGGGCTGCGAAATTGTTATCAGTGGACCTCCGTTTTCTGTACCCCATTATCTGGATGATTTACAGCGATACGGCGTGACCCTCAGTTCGCTCACGCCCGTATTGCTGCGACAGTTGAACGCCTGGGAAACAACGCTTCCGCCGGTGTTAAACAAACTGACGATTGGGGGCGATTTGGCTGCGCCGAATGAGGTGGAAGCCTTTTTACTCCGACAGCCATGGCTTGAGTTATATCTGACTTATGGCATCAGTGAGGCCGGACCGCGGGTGTCGACATGCCCGGCTCATCTGCTGGGGAGAGGATATTATGCGTCAGCCGGACGTCCTATTGACCAGACGGACGTTCGTATCCTGCCCGGTGCAGACGGCCAGGACGGGCAGGGGGAGTTGCTAATTAGTTCTGATACGTTGCTCGTCAAGCGCATTGGGCGCGGTAACCGACAAACGTTCATTGAGCTTGATGGCAAACGCTGGCTTCGCACCGGAGACATCTTCTTCCAGGACGCTGATGGGTTCCTGTTTTTCAAAGGCAGAATCAGTGATTTTATTGTTATCAGGGATGAGAAAGTCAATATCGGCGCCGTTAAGCAGCTGTGCCGGGAAATTAAAGGGGTGATGACCTGCAAGACCCAAATTGTCAATGAAGGGGATCAAATTGCGGGATTCGATATTGTTTTGACCTGCGATGAATCAGTGATCAATGAAACCAATTGCCAGCAGCACAGTGCCAGCCTGCTGAAAAAACTCAAACGCCACGAACGGCCACGTAATATAAACTTTGTTTATTGTGGCGCGGCCTCTTTAACACAATATAAGTAAGGTGATGTTATGAATGATGAACTTCGGGAACTGGCACGGGCAGTCATTGAAAAATATCACCTGGCGAGCCTTGATGATATTCTACGTGAAGTTCCAAAAACAATGTGCCATGTCCTTCAGGAATCAGATGTGTTTGAAACATGGCCGGCAGACATCGTTCGCCTCAAATTTCCTGAGGAGCATTGGGATTATTATATTTCACGTTACGAGCATTTTCGCGACGAGGTCATACGTAACCTGACACCTCAGGATTATCTTCGTGAAATGCTGGGTCAAACACAGCGCTTGCCCTGCTTCTGTTCGGAAATGGCCGATGTCTCGGCAATACTGTATAGCCAGATAATCAACAAGCCAGTGTATTCTCTTCGGAATATTTTTGTGAATTATCTTTATTTGCCCCGCCCCTGGCATTGTATTAATGCAGTGGTGGAAGATGATCGCATTCGATATTTTGATATTTCTGCTTATGCACAGGTTCTGGACCGTAAAAGAAGGAAAGTGGTTAAGCCTGCCGAGCTCGAAGGATTTGATGCGACGGACATCGCATTTGATTTTATTGAAAGTCCACGCTGGCTACAAAAAGAACCTTATCAACGAAAGATAGAATTAACGGCAGGCGAGATTAAAGATAATTTTTCTCCTTCTCCGCTTGAAGATAAACCTTCAAACGAATTTTTGCGCGCGTTCCACTGATATATCGTTAATTCACTTTAACCAGCTTACCGTACTATTTTGCGGTAAAGGGAAAAAATGATGACTACTACAACGTATGTCGCCAATGTTGTCGGCATGGGATGGACAACTGCGTCTGGCGATCGTATCGAGGATGTTTTCCAGACTTTACTGGAAAAACAAACCGGTATTGCGCCTGCGCCATCGGATCGAAGCTTGCGTACCGATCTGGCCGCCATGCTGCCGGGTGAATGGCCTGCCGAAATGCGCGAAAAATTGATCGCTCTGACGAAACGCACGGCCCGCCAGGCGCTAGAGGATTCGGGTGCAGCAGAACCTGTGCCGGAGGAGCGACGCTTTTTGATTGTCGGAACCAGTCTGGGATTCCGCCTCGACAGCGAGGCGTTTTGCCGGGAGCCGCTCGACGGCTGGGTCAACGAGGTGGCGGAGTCGCTGGGAATGGAAGGGATAGCCCTTTCTACCGCCTGCTCCTCGGGCTCGGATGCTCTTCTTCTGGGGGCGCATTTAATTGCAACGGGGCAAGCCGATCTGTGCGTGTGCGGCGGCGCCGATATTCTTACTGATTCAAAACGTCTGGCCCATAGCGCATTAGGCACGCTCTCACTTTCTACCCTGAAATCGTTCGATGCTACACACGAAGGAACCATTCTCGGAGAAGGGGCCGGTTTTCTGGTGCTGCAACGAGAAGGCGGCTCTGCACCACGCGTGCTGGCAAGGCTTGTCGGTGCTGGGGCGTCTAACGATGCGGCAGGCTTGACCGCGCCGGATGAGCAAGGCAATGGCATCCGCCTGGCATTGCAGCGTGCCCTGACGCAGGCGGGACTTGAACCTGGCGATATTGCGCTTATCAATGCGCACGGTTCGGGTACCCTGACCAACGATCGGGTTGAAAGCAATGCCTATAACCAGTTTTTCACACATCGTCCCTGGGTCTTCGCGACGAAGGGCAATTTTGGCCATACGCTGGGGGCGACAGGGGCGCTGGAAGCCATCGCGCTCATTCATAGCCTCAATGCGGGCACGATCCCTCCGGTGTATGAACTGAAAAAGCCGATTGATGGCCTGCGTTTTAATTTACCTGCCGCGCAGCCTCAGCCCTTAACGGGAAAGACCGGGTTAAGCATGACGATCGGGTTTGGTGGTTTTAACACCTGCCTGATATTTACCGTAATGTAAAAGGTGGGGCAGCTAATGAAGATCGTTTCTACGAGTACCGCACGCTCATTAATCTGGTCAGATTTAGATGAGACCTTGCGCCGGGGGCTAAAAACAGCCGACCCATTGTCTTTAAATGTGCTGTTTACTGTCGATGAACTTTATCAACAGCACAAGGGATTGCTGGATAATCATCTTGAAAGCGTCGGGGTTATTCAGTTTGGCACGGCATTCCCGGTGAATACCAGCGAGAAAATTATTCATGACATGGCAATAAAATCGCGCGTCTCTCCGGTCGATTTTATTAATGCCAATGTTGGGGCACCTATTTCCATTTGCTGTACGCGCTATCGCTTTCAGGGACCCACCATGGTACTGACAATGCCGCAGCGCACTGGCAAAGAAATTGCCCTGTCTCTGGCGAGAGAATGGTTAACACAACAGGCAACATATCTTTTTCTGATTCAGGCAGATCAAACGCGTGAACATGAAATCGAAATAACAACTCAGTTAGTCACTCAGTAATATTATTAAGGGTAAAGCAATGAAACAAAGTCATTATGATGTGGCCATCATCGGGAGCGGTATTGCAGGAACCATGCTCGGCGCTATTCTGGCAAAACAGAAATTAAACGTGGTAATTATTGATGCCGGTACCCATCCTCGCTTTGCCGTCGGGGAATCGATGGTGCCGGAAAGTGCTGTACTGTTGAAAATTCTGGCGCGTCAGTACAATATTCCTGAGCTGGCGTGGCCGGGGGAAATTCACGCGCTGATGGAAAATATTGGTACGTCGAGCGCCGGTATTAAACTGGCGTTCAGCTTTGCATGGAACGGTAAGAATAAAGCGCATAATCCCCAGGACGTTGTCTCGACACCGGTATTGTCGCCGGAAGCGCATCTGTTCCGTCAGGATATTGATGCCTATTATCTGGCGCTGGCCGCACGTCTGGGGGCCGATATTCGCCAGCAAACCCGCATCCAGTCGATTGAAGAAACCGGCGACGGGATGCTGCTGGATCTGGGAAAAGAGCAGATAAAAGCCAGGTACGTCGTGGATGCAGCAGGCTATCGTTCACCGGTTGCCGATAAGTTTGGCCTGCGCGAGGGTGCACGTGAGATGCAGAGCCGTACGCGTTCGTTGTTCACCCATATGACAGGGGTCAAACTGTATGAAGACGTCATCGCCTCAACGGACGTGACCGGTTCGCCGACCCCGCTCTCACAGAGCACGCTGCACCACATGTTTGAAGGCGGATGGCTGTGGATTATTCCGTTCAACAACCACCCCTATTCGACCAATACCTTATGCAGCGTCGGCCTGCAGTTCGATATTGATAAACATGGTCCCGCAGGCGATCCGGAAGAAGAGTTTACCCGTTTTCTCGATGAGCACCCCTCCGTTGCCCGTCACTTTGAGAGCGCGGCACGGGTACGCGAATGGACCGTTGCACCTCGTCTGAATTACACCAGCCGCGAAAGCGTAGGGGAGCGTTATTGCCTTTTAGGCCATGCAGTGGGCTTTGTCGATCCGCTGTTCTCGCGCGGGTTGGTGAATACGTTCGAATCGATTCTGCGCGTCGCGCCTAAAATTGTTCGTGCCGTCAGACAGGATGACTGGTCAGCAGCGAATTTCGCCAGCTATCAGGATTACAGCCTGGAAGTGGTGAAGGTAAACGACAGGCTGGTGGCAAATTCATTCACCGCATTTGATAGCTTCCCACTGTGGAATGCGTGGTTCCGTATCTGGATTAGCGGCAGTTACATCGGCGTGTTGCGTCTGCGTAAAATCCTCAGCGACTATCAGCAGCACGGTGATGACGAGCGGCTTGAGAAGGAATTTGAAAGCGCAACCTATCCGGGACATCTTTCCATTGAGAGCCCTTACTATGAGGCTATTTTCGATAAGGCCTGCGAAACAATGGAAGCCTATCGCGCCGGTAACCTTCCAGAAAAAGAGGTGATTGCTACGCTTCATTCGCTTTTTGCTGACAACCGCGAGCATTTCCCCATCGATTTCTCTGATTTCACCAATCGTTACCTGTCCCGGGCAACGGAGGAATTTGCCGATTCTCTGTTCTACTGGGCTCATAACGCGCCTGGCGGAATCGGGCACTTGTTCGACCGCGGAGATAAACCGGTCCGTTTCGATTTCCTCGATCCTTACCGCTATGGCGATCGTCAGCAGTTAAACCAGCATGCAGATGCCATGTTGCAACAGGCGCGTCATCAATAACCTGACGGGCGGTTGTTCCGACCGCCCCCTGAGGAGAGCGTTATGGATACTGTAGTCGAGCAGCTTTTGCAGCGACGGGAGGGTGCCGTCGCCCGTGGTATTAACCAGATGCATCCGGTTTATATTCAACGAGCGGAAAATGCGGTGATGTATGACGTCAACAACCGTCGCTACATTGATTTTTCCGGCGGCATTGCCGCGCTCAATACCGGCCATCTTCATCCCAACGTTATCGCGGCCGTTGAGCGCCAACTGCACCAGTTTACCCACAGCTGTTTTGCCGCCACCCCTTATGAATCGTATATCGCGGTGTGTGAACGTATTAACGCCTTAATGCCTGGAGATTTTGACCGACGGAGTTTTCTCCTGACGACGGGGTCCGAAGCGGTGGAAAGCGCGCTTAAGGTTGCCCGCGTGGCCACGCGGCGAAGCGGTGTGATTGTTTTCAGCGGTGCCTATCACGGGCGTACGTTTATGACCCTCGCGATGAACGGCAAAATTGCGCCCTACAGCCAGGGGATGGGGATTATGCCCGGCCCGGTCTTCCGGGCACCCTTCCCGCAGGGAGAGACGGAGCGTGATATTGCTCAGGCGCTGGCGGGCCTCAAGACGATATTAACGAGCGACATTGCCCCCCAGGATGTGGCCGCCATCGTCATCGAGCCCGTTCAGGGAGAGGGCGGGTTTTACGTCGTGCCGCCTGCGTTTATGCGTGCTCTGCGTGAACTCTGTGACCGGGAAGGCATCGTGTTAATCGCGGATGAAGTTCAGTCTGGCGCGGGACGCACGGGGACGTTCTTTGCTATGGAACAAACCGGTGTTGACGCCGATTTAATTGTGTTCGGTAAATCCGTTGCCGGCGGGCTTCCGCTGTCTGGCGTGGTGGGCCGTGAGTCGCTTATCAACCAGGTGGCACCGGGCGGTCTTGGTGGAACCTGGGCAGGCAACCCGCTTTCCTGCGCGGCGGCGCTGGCGGTACTTAAGCTCTTTGAAGAGACGGACCTGCTGGGCGCAGCCCGGCGTCTGGGTCAACGTCTGCGCTCCGCCTTAGTGTCCATTGTCAGCCCTCTGTCGATTGGCTATGAGATACGCGGGACTGGCGCCATGATTGCGCTGGAGCTTTTTTCTCTGGAGCATGGAGAGCGAACGCCGGCGACCGGGCTTATCGATCGGTTAGTCAAAAGCTGTGCCCGTGAGGGGCTTATTCTTCTTAAATGCGGCAAACAGGCAAATGCTATCCGCTTTTTAATGCCGCTAACGATTGAAGACAGCGTTCTGGATGAAGGGCTGACAATTTTTGCCGGCGCGCTGCAGCAGGTCGCGTCTTCAGGCTTAGCAGAGGTGAAATAATATGGCGCAGTTTGATAGCCGAACATTACGGAATGTATTTGGTCAATTCGCAACTGGCGTGTGTGTCGTGACCATGATGGATAAAGATAACAATTTCCATGGGCTAACCATCAGCAGCTTTAACACCGTCTCCCTGGAACCCCCGCTGGTGCTCTGGAGCCTGCGCAAGCAATCCTGGTACGCTCAGCATTTTCTGGAGGCGGACGCCTTTGCGATAAATGTCCTGTCGGGCCATCAGCATCAGGTTAGCGATATTTTTGCCAGCGCGGGGAGCGACAAATTTCATCGCGTAGACCACCGGGTCAGCGGCTTTAAACTGCCTTTGATTGACGGGGCACTCGCGCATCTTGAATGTAAAATGTGGCGTCAGGTAGACGGTGGCGATCACTGGATATTCATCGGTGAGGTGGTGGATTCGTTACATACTGAAGGTGAACCGCTCATCTTTTTCAACGGTCGCTATGCCACCACCGCGGGTCTGTCGATTCCTGCCTAAAAAAAAGGGGCTGAAAAGCCCCATAACACGCCGAGCGAAGCGTTAACTAAAAGGGTATTTTTTAAATGCCGCCTGGTTTTCGAAAACGTCGGCAACCGCCTGAATCTTTTTAAAATCCCCGGCGTTAACGACGTGAGGGATCATTGACTGAATAAATGTCCAGATAACCGTACTGGTGACAGCAACCTGATCGGCCACCGCATTTTCCGGACGGGCTTCCAGCAGCGCGTTCCATTCCCGACAGGCAGCCAGCAGCTGGACGGTAATACGTTCTATCCACGGATTATGTTGTTTCTCCGCCGGGCGCAGGTTGTGTTCGTACACATTTTGCACAGCTTTCTCCGCGGCGGCGAGGATAAAGCCCAGCGTCTGGAGATCGTTCGCCAGTGCATCCGGCGTCACGGGCAGGAGTCTCCGTTCAGGCGCGGCCTGAGCCTCAAAATAATTCAGTATGAGAGACGAGTCCATCAGACGTGTTCCATTCTCCAGAACCAGCGTTGGCGCTTTTACCGCAGGGTTAATCCGGGAAAATTCCTCAAATGTGCTGAATACGGACAACGGCTGGCTTTCAAACGCAACGCCATAAAGTTCCAGGGAGACCGCCACGCGGCGTACATAAGGAGAATCCATCATGCCAATCAGCTTTATCATGATTCCAGTTTTCCTGTCTGTGTGAAAAAACGCTTCATTGAAGATGATAAACAGACATTACAATAAATTCGTTATGGCGAATATCATCAGTATCTTACGGCCTGAGTTAGTATTACTGACAGATTGGCCGGTTAGCGTTTATCAGATTCAGTCTATGAGGGAGTGGTTTCATGTCGGATTTTCCACCTATCGCAAGTTTGCGTAGTTTTGAAGCTGTGGCTCGCCTTGGCAGCGTAACGCTTGCGGCGAAAGAGCTTCACGTTACCCATTCCGCCATCAGCCAGCAGATTAAAGTGCTGGAGGAAATGGTGGGGGTGAAGCTGTTTATCCGTCATGGGCGAGGGGTGCAGATCAACGAAGAGGGGCGTCTCTACGCGTTACAGGTGCGCGAAGCGCTGAATCATATCGCAGATGCTACCCGGTTAGTGCAGGTGAAACCGAGAATACTGGAACTGACGCTGGCGATGGTGCCGTCTTTTGGTTGTCACTGGTTGTTGCCGCGTCTGGAGCGGTTTCGGGAAAAATATCCACACATCACGCTGCGGATCCAGGCCAGTCTGACGATCACCAGCATGCAGCAGGAAGGGATAGATGTGGCGATACGCATGGGGAAAGGTAACTGGGAAGGAAGCGACTGCCATTATCTGTTTTCAGATGAACTGATTGTGGTTGCAGCACCCGGTTATAACGGCGGCATCCTCCCGGCAACGCCAGCAGAGGTGGCAAAGAGTAAAATCATATTCTCCATGGAGTCGTGGAAAACCTGGTGTTTCAATGCGGGACTGGAAAAAGATATTGTGCCCGGCGGGTTATGCATTAACGACTCAAATTTAGTCCTTGAGGCTGTCAGACTCGGTAAAGGTATCGCGCTGGAACGTCGCTCTCTGGTACAGGATGCCATCACCCGGGGCGAACTGGTCCAGCTTACCCCTTTCACTGCACCTTATCCCTGGCCTTACTGGCTGGTGACATCGCAGTTAACGGAAGCGAAACCGGAGGTGGCTCTCTTTAGTGAGTGGCTGGATGAGGAAGTGGCGGCCTGGCGTCAGTTGACAGGGACTGTGGAAAGTAACGGCTAACAGAAAAGCAAAAAGCCTGCTCTAAAAGCAGGCTTTTCAAATTTGGCTCCTCTGACTGGACTCGAACCAGTGACATACGGATTAACAGTCCGCCGTTCTACCGACTGAACTACAGAGGAATCGTGTGAACGAGGCGCATGGTAGCGACCTCAGTTCGTCTTGTCAAAGGGGGAAAACGTACTTTTCGTTCGTTTGCCGACAATTTCAGCAAATCGCTGATTTTATAGCAAATTCGCGCTGAAATTACGCAGCAAATTGCGCCGCCCGCAGGCGGCGCGCAGGATTAGAACAGTACGGAGTAGTTCAGACCAAACGTACGGCCACGGCCTTTATAGGTATACAGACCTGGTGCACCGTAGGTTGGGCTATACAGCCCCGGCGCGCGCTGACCCCAGGCGGTGGTGTAGTCTTTGTCCAGCACGTTTTCCACGCTGAAGCTCACTTTACCCACCGGCAGGGCGTAGCTGCCCAGGAAGTCGACCGTGTTATAGCCATCGATCTTCTTGCCGTCCGCATCTGACACGTCAAAGGTCTGCGTGCTCTGCACGCGCAGGGTCCAGTCGCCCGGCGCCCAGTTGACCCATGCGCTGGCTTTAGACGGGCTGGCGCTGTCGACCGTCAGCTTCTCCCATTTGCCGTTTTCGCGGGTTTCAGACTTAATGGCGTTAAAGTTCGCGCCCGTGCTCCAGTCGCTGTCGGTGAAGAAATAGTCCACCTGGCCTTCAATCCCGTAGATACGACGCTTGTCGTCTTCGAGGTTGATGGTCATGTCCGTCTTGTTGATGGTGATCGTTTTGTCCGAGAGCGAGTAATACGCCGCGACCTGGGTACGCAGGTTATCGCCGGTGTAGCGCCAGCCCAGCTCGTAAGCGTTGACCTTGATGCCGTCAAGCGTCGAGTCGTTCACGTTCACGCTGTTCAGCAGGCGATAGTGACCGTTGCTGAGCTGATAAGTCCCGGAACCGTAGTACTTCGCCAGATCCGGGATTTCAAAGCCCTGGGAGAAGTTAAACCACAGCTGCTGCTGTTCGGTCAGACGACCGAGGATCCCGGCGTTAAACAGGAAGTTGTTGTAATCGGTTTTCCCGCCCGGCACCGCGTCTGCGGAGGTGGCTTTCCCGGTTGCAATGGCCTGCTGCTGGGCGTAACCCACAAAATCGTCCACCTTGTTTTCGGTGTACTGGTAGCGCACGCCGCCGCTCAGGGTGATGGCGTCAATGTCGTAGCTGGCCTGCAGGAACGGGGCGAGGTTGGTAATGCTGTAACCCGGGTAGCGGCCCACGTTATAGGCGTTATCGAGCTCCATGCCGCCGCTCGCCGCTGCTTTGCTCAGATCAAAGAACTGCTGATTGGCATCGAAGGTTTCATGGTCGGCATCCACACCCCAGGTCAGGGTTAAATCATCCATCGGTTTGCTGTTCAGCGTCAGCTTGCCGCCGTAAAAATCGGTTTTCTGCTGCGACGCACCGATGCTGCTCACGACGCCTTTGGTCAGGGTCGGGAAGGGGTAGTAGGTCAGGCTTTCGTCACGATAGTAAATCTGTGCAACCAGATCCTGGCCCCAGAAGTCGGTATTGGAGTATTGCAGGTTAATCAGATGACGCTCGGTACCCGGTATACGGTCAGAATCGAGATTACCTTTGTTATAGGCAGTCGCATCGCCCGTGACCGCCGAGAAGTTTTTCCCGAGGTACAGGCCATGCTTGCCGTCGGACTCGCTCTTATAGTACTGCGTCGTGAGCTGAAGCTGCTGGTGTTCATCAATGTTGAGGGTGCCGGTCCCCATCACATCAATACGGTCGGAATACTGTAAGCCGGTCTGGGTGTTATCAATGATCACCTCGTCGCCGTTGCCGTCATACCAGCCGCCGTAACGCTGATACGACACCGACAGACGACCCGAGGCGTTGTCGTTGCCGCCGCTGACCGCCGCCGACACGTTCTCATCGTGGTCGTTGTGGCTGTTAAAGCCGCTTTTTGCTCCGGTCTGGAACTCAACTTCGGTCTCCGGCTGGCCTTTTTTGGTGACGATGTTCACCAGGCCGCCGGTGCTGCCGCCGCCGTAGAGGGACGTGGCGCCGGAGATCACTTCGATACGGTCAATGTTGAACGGATCGATGGAGTCGAGCTGGCGGCTGTCGCTGCGGGAGGAGTTCAGGCGCACGCCGTCCACCATCACCATCATCGAGCGGCCGCGCAGGTTCATACCGTAGTTGGTACGCCCCTGGCTGCTGACGTCCATGCCCGGGATCAGCTGCGCCAGGACTTCTTTAATCTCCTTTCCGCCCTGAACCTGCTGCTCAATTTCAGACCGTTCAATAACCCACGTGGTCTGCGCCATCTCGGCCACGCTGCGGTGTGCACGGCTGGCGGAGACCACGATATTTTCTTCCTTTTGTTCTTCCGCCCACGCAGAGGTAGAAAGCATTGCAAGCAAGCAAGGATTTAAAACCCAAAGATGAGAACGTTTCATTGTTATGTTGATCCTGATTGTGTGTGTCAGTACTCGGTCGTTTTCTCTAACGCGTTAAAAACCGGGCTGCTGTCCTGGCTGGCGGTGGTGCGCCAGTGGATAACGCCGGGTGTGGTAGCCAGCTCAAATGGCTCGTCAGGATGCGCGCGGTTAAGAATGCGTGCGGCACGCCAGGCCATCAGGCTGAGCTGGGGTTCAGCAATGCCGAGACGGTGCATCCCGGCATTGACGGCAAACAGGCGGTTGCTCTGCGGGCCGTCCCATTCGAGGGTGAAATCGTTGTTGATGCAGAAGGCTTCATCCGCATCCAGATGCAGGCGGTGAGACAGCGGGGCAAGGAACGCAGGCTGCACGGCGCGATAGCCGGTGGCAAAGATCACCACGTCGGTATCCAGCTGTTCGCGACCGCCGTCGAGATGATGCTGTATGCTCAGACGTTGACCGTTTTCCTGACGCGCCAGTGACGTCACCGAGCGGGACGGCAGAAGGTGCGCCCACGGTTTTTCACGCAGCACCTCAAAGCGGTGATACATGGCGCGGTAAATTGCCAGCAGGGACTCGGTGGTAATACCGTCAGAGGTCATCTTCTGCTCGTGCAGCATCTGACGACGGGTCTCTTCGCCGAGCGTGGAGAAGCTGTCCACATACTCGGGCGTGAAGTACTCGTTGGCGAAGGCGGCTTCATCCAGCGCGTTATAATTGTTACGGCGCGACACCCAGTTCAGGCTTAGCGGCTGGCCCCATTCCCCGCGGAAGATATTTAAGAACAGGTCGGCACCGCTCTGGCCGCCACCGACGACGGTCACGCGCTTGCCCGCTAAATTTGGCGTGCGCAGCATCATCTCGCTGGCGTGGAAACAGGTGTCGTCCTGCACCGTCACGCAATCCGGGAGGTTAATCTGTTTGCCAATCCCCACGCAGACGTGGCGGGCAAGGAACCGATCCCGCTGGGTCATCACCTCAAACAGACCGCGTGTCTCATCAAAGCTCACCTGCTGCACCTGCTGGCTGAAGGTGAGGTTGGTGAGGTTTTCTGCCGCCCAGCACAGGTAATCGGCAAACTCTTCGCGAGACACCGTGCGCTGTTCGGTGGTCAGGAAGCGGTAGAACTTTTTACGCTGCACCAGGTAGTTCAGGAAGCTGTGGCGGTTGGTCGGCTCCACGGCGCTGACCAGATCCTTCAGGAAGCTGGTCTGCATGTGGCAGTCCGGCACCATCATCCCCGGGTGCCAGGAGAAGTGCGGCTTGCGCTCAAGGAACAGCGAGCTAAAACCGTCCAGCCCTTCTGCCAGGGCGGCGATGCTGAGGTTAAACGGGCCAATACCAATGCCGATGAAATCATAGGTTTTCATTGCGCTGACTCCCGGGAGGCCAGAAAAAGAGGGTTATCAAGGTCGGTAACGTAGTTCGGCAGCATGCGGCTGCCGCCGTCATGCTCGGAGAAGGTCAGTTTGACCGGGTTGAGGATCACGCGAATAATTTGCGGCTTAAACAGGTCGAACATCGCGAAACGTTCCGCAAGCTCGGGGTGCGCAGCCATATACCGGCGCAATACCCCCGCCAGGACTTGATAGAAACGGATTTCGCTCACGCCGCATTGCAGGGTGAGACGCGAGATAAAGCGCAGCACCGTTACAAAGTTGCCGGTTTGCAGGTCGTGGATGATGTAATCCGCGCTCAGACGTGCCGTAACGTCCTTCACCTGCGCCGGCAGGCTCTGCGCCTGCGGGAAATCTTCGTCCACCAGACGCATATCACCCTGGAAATCCTTCAGCAGGATGCGCTGCGGCACGTAGTTTTTCATCACCAGCGTCACGTTCTGGCCGTGGGCGATCAGCGCCACGCCATAGCGGCAGAGCAGGTGATAGAACGGGATCACCGTTGCCTCAAACAGCTTTTCCAGCCACGCGTCGGCGCTTAGCCCCGAGCGTTTAATCCACGCGTCGATCAGCGGACGCCCGACGTTATCGGTTTCCATCAGCGCCGCCATCAGCACCGCCTGTTCACCGTCTTCTAAATAACAGGACGGATTCTCGCGCCAGATCACCCCCAGCATCTCCTGATAGCGGTAGGGCGCTTTCGGTAATGCGGCATAGCCCGGATGCGACAGATATCCGGCGGCGGGTTCACCCAGTACCTGCGCGCCGCAGCGAATCAGCGTGGCGTCAGAGGCGAACTGCTGCTGCAGCCAGCGTGAGGCCAGCGGCCCGGCGGCAATGTATTTGCCCGGAATGCCGCGATAGCAGGAGGTGTTATAGATGGTCAGCGGCAGCTTGATGTCAAACGGCGCGCGACGGCTGGCGTTGGTGAGCGTGCGCAGGGACTGCTGCGCCAGATATTCATCGCCAAACTCGCCCAGCTCCACCATCTCACCACGCGAAAGCTGCGCCAGGAAGTGAATGGCAATTTTCTGCTGCCACTGCCACGGGTGTAGCGGCACGGGCAGCCAGCTTTCGTCGAGCCCCAGCGCCTGCCAGCGATGCTCAAACCGGACGCGCTCGGCGTTGTCCATGGTACTGGCAAGCAGATTCTGAATGTCGCAATCGGCGTCGCTGCTCCAGACCAGGTGTTCACGCTGAACGGCAACCCAGTGCAGACGAAAACGTCCGCGATACTCAGGCGCGTACTGATGCAGGGCATCCAGCCCCCATCCGCGGCGGCCTTTGTTGAAAATAAACTTAGGATGACCGCTCATCAGACACTGTAATTCATCCGGGTCGAGGTGGATCAGCGCGTCGGCATCCAGCGCTTCACGCGCCTGGAGCAGCTGAATATCACCGCGCAGCGTGGCGTAAAGATCTTCCATATGCTCCGCCGTTTGCGCGTCGCTCATCTCCAGCACGGTCGCCAGCTGCAGCAGCGCGCTTTCCGCTTCCACGGCGGCGCCGCTGGCGGTGGTCAGGGTATCAGGATCGATATGCAGCCAGCCCCAGATCCCGCGTGTGGCGCGAAACTGCCAGGACTCCGAGCCCATGGTAATGCGCCAGCCGTCCGACGAAACCCACTCAGCGCGCAGGGTACGTTCGTATTCCAGTTCGGCGAGGATCTTCGCCACCATCTCGCGGTTTACTTTCTGCCAGAGCGCGTTCACAGTTCCACCTCATGGAAGAAGCGGTGACGCTCGCTCACGATCAGGCGCGAGCGCTTGTGCGGGAAGTCGAACTCTTTTGCGGTGTCGAAACCGGCGGACGCCAGGTGGCGGAACAGGCGTTGGTTGTCGAAGCGCGGCTCGGCCACAATGCGCGTCGTGCGCGGTTCATCCAGATACAGGTAGTGGCTCAGACCGCGCAGCCAGCTGCGGATGTACTGCGCGCCGCGCCAGCGCTCTTCGCCCACCAGCATATGCAGCCCGCGGTCGAACGGCTGCCAGCGGTAGTGGCGGCCAATGCGGTCTTCTGGCGCCCAGTAGAGTTCAAAGTAGCCGAACGGCTGGTCGTCGAAGCAGCCGATAACCGGGTAGCAGTACGTCGAGTCAAGCTGACGGCGCAGATAGTTTTCCTGTTCGGCCTGCGGGCCGGCCATCTCCCAGAAGGCGTTCACGCGCGGGTTGTTCATCCATTGCGTGAATCGTTCGCCGTCCAGCGCCACGTCGGCCACGCGGAAGCTCAGCGTGCGTTTAATTTGCGGATCGTAACGGCGATACACCTCACCCTGCGGGCGGCGAGGGCGCTGCGGGAAGTACAGCTGACGGCTCTCATCAAACTGCATACCGTTGCTCGCCTGCGGTCGTTCGCCTTTCAGCCAGAGCGGAAATTGCCAGAAGGTTTCACGCGCCAGGTAATCCCCGTGGGCCAGGCTAAACAGCGCCTTTGCCTGAGGTTCATCCTGCCAGGTTGCCCACGGCAGCGTAATGCCGGTCAGCGCGGGGGCGGCGACAAACAGCTGATCCAGCGCTTCCACCAGCCAGCCCGCCGGGATAGCCCCGAGACGCTCCAGCACCGCGCTGCCGTCGAGACCTAACGTCAGCGGCAGCGCGGTATCCGTTGCGGTGCAGCGAAAGCCGAAGCCAGAATGGACGATATTCGCGATGGCCATTACGCCTTCTCCTTGTAGAACGGGTTGCTAAAGTCGAAATAGATCACCGCCGGATCGGCGATGGTGTTTTCGTTGCGATCGTGCAGATAACAGAAGAAGTTGCCTTTGCAGTTCCAGGTCGGGCTGTCCAGCACGTAGTCAAGGCAGCGGGTCTGCATCGCCGTACGGCGCAGCGCGACCAGCGCGTCACGTACGCGCGCCATCAGGCGCTCTTCACTGTCGAAACCGGCGGCGGCAAGGGCGGCAGTCACCGCAAGGGTGGAGTTCAGCAGCAGGTAGTAAGGGAAGTAGCGCAGCAGCTGGCTCTCACCGAAGCGGTTTTCCACGTCAGTTTCACCCGCCTCTTTCAGCCACCCGTCGGCTCCTTCGGTCCAGGCGCTGCCCTGGCAGTCACGGTAGATAAGCCCGACGGGGAAATCCTGCTGCATCTCAACCAGGATATTTTGCTGGTGGGCGAGCAGCACCAGGCCGTAGTCCGCCTCGGCGCTGAACAGGGGAAGTAACACGCGGTCGCAATAGGCGTCCAGCCAGCAGCGTGCGGCCTGAGCGAGGGGTAAATCCAGACGCTGGCTCAGACGACGCACTGCCGCAGCCAGCAGGCTGTCACCGCCATCCGGGGCAGCCTGGGTCAGGCTGACCAGCACGTTGGTCTGCGTGTCCGGCGTGTCAAACAGCAGATTGACGCGCAGGGCCATCAGGCTCTCTTCCTGCACCACGCCGTTTTCGTCACGCAACCCCGCCCAGCCATCTTCCTGCATCACGCGCATCGTCGGGTAGCGTGCCTGAAGCGTTTGCCAGCGTTCCGTTTTCGCCAGGCGCGCCAGGCGCATCCCGCGCTTAACTTCTTTCACCGACAGCGTGCGGACGGAATTGGTCAGGCGCACGCTGAGGGAGAATTTAATCATGTCGCTGTTGGATTCGCAGTACAGCGAGCGGGACGAGCTGGTGGGCAGCCACTGTGCGCCCGCTTCGCCCAGATCCTGCAATGAACCGTTTTCCACCAGACGCTGGCACCAGGCCTGACCCAGCAGATGCTCTGCCTGCCATGGGTGCATAGGCAACAGCCAGCGCGTGTCGGTGAAGTGGCCGAGCAGCTCAGGCGCGCTCTGGGCGGCGAAGCGCAGCAGACGTTCGCGCAGGGAGACGTTCAGGCTGTCACCAGCAATGCGCGTGCTCTCAACGGCAAACCAGCGCAGCGGGAAACGGGAGGCAAAATCAGGCAGATAGCGTCGCGCTTCGGTTTCGTTGAATGGCTCGTGCGACTTCGGTGCCGGGTGAAATGCGTGGCCGACCAGCAGCGCCTGTTCTGCTTCAGCAAACGTCAGCGGTTTATCACGCAGCGTGGACCAGCTGTGGCGCAGGTCGATCGCCTGCCAGGTATGCGCATGACTTTCCAGCACGCGTTGCTTAAAACGCGCCAGCGTATCGGCATCAAGAACGCCTTTTACTGATGGTTTTTCAAGAAGTAAATCAACCAGTTGGGTATATGTGACGGCGTCACCGCAGTCGCTATCGCTCTGGATAAGCATTGCCGGGAAACAGTACTGATGGTGCTGGGTGGGGGAGAAATAGCGTACCGGAACCCGCAGGGCCTGAGCGGGAGAAAGCGGGATATGAATATGCGCCAGCTCATCCGCAGCGGCTGCGGGGAGATAGCGCCAGTCCGTCGTTTCGCGCAGCAGGGCGTTTAAAAAACACTGGGCCGCAACGTCTGTACCGGCGGAGCGGGGCAGAGTACGCATAGATGTACCTCATTCCATGATTGATAATAATTCTCGTTATGATATTCATTCTATTTACACTCGCAACCATTTTTGCAATATTTGTTTTCATAAACTTCATAATTTCCACACATTTATTGACACTATGTTCACATTCTCATGCGCGCTAATTCAGAAACGCTGACTGAAAACGTCACCTCTAAAGCCAACTGGCCGCTGGCACTCTGTGCAGGTTTATTGGGCATCGGGCAGAACGGTTTGCTGGTCATGCTCCCGCAGCTGGTGAACCTGACCGGGCTGTCGCTCTCGGTCTGGGCCGGGCTGTTAATGTTCGGCTCCATGCTTTTTTTACCGGCATCGCCCTGGTGGGGGCGTCAGAGCGAGCGACGCGGCTGTAAGGTCGTGATGGTGGCCTCGCTCAGCGGCTATCTTGCCAGCTTCGCCGTGATGGCCGTGGTGGTCTGGGCAATGGCGGCCGGGTTGCTCCAGAGCAGCTGGGGGCTGGCGGGGCTGATCTTTTCGCGCCTGCTCTACGGTTTAACCGTGTCGGGGATGGTGCCTGCCGCCCAGACCTGGGCTATTCAGCGTGCGGGGCTGGACAAACGCATGGCGGCGCTGGCCACCATCAGCTCCGGCCTGAGCTGCGGCCGTCTGCTGGGGCCACCGCTGGCAGCATTGATGCTCAGCATTAACCCGGTGGCACCGCTCTGGCTCATGGCGATTGCGCCGTTTATCGCTCTGCTGCTGGTGCTGAGAGAAGTGGCAGACCCTCCGCTGCCGCCGGTGGCGCATCAGGCGACCCGTCTGCAGGTCTCTATGCTGCCGTTCCTGCTGCTGGCGATGCTGCTGGCGGCGCTGGTGAGCCTGATGCAGCTTGGCCTCACGCCGCATCTCAGCCCCTTGCTGGAGGGCAACGCCCGTGAGATCAGCCACCATGTTGCGCTCCTGCTGAGCCTGGCCGCGCTGGCCACGCTCGCGGCGCAATTTTTGATTGTTCGCCCGCAGCACTTCAGCCCGCTGACGTTGCTCTGTATGGCGGCGGTATCGATGGTGGCAGGACTTGGGTTGATGTGTATTGCCGGGCTGGCGCTGTTCTACGTGGGAATTGCTGTCACCTCGCTCGGCGCGGCGATGGCTACACCGGGCTATCAGCTACTGTTGAACGATCGGCTGACCACGGGGAAAGGCGCGGGCGCGATCGCCACCAGCCATACGTTAGGCTACGGCATCAGCGCGCTGCTGGTGCCCGTAGTCACGCGCTTTTTCGGTGAGCAGTATTTAACGATGGCGGCAGGGGGAATGGCGTTGCTGTTTTTCGTACTGAGCATCGGGGTACGGTTAACCGGGCGCACCCCTGTCGAAAAAAATTAATGTACCTGGTGAGGGGAAGGGCCGACCGCCTCATTTTGACGCAGACGCTTAAGCGGATCCTGCTGATAAAACTGGGTAAAACGCTGCCATAGCGCCGGGAAACGCGGGGCGAAGAGTTCGGGGGCGCTGAAGAAGTACTCTGAAAGCACCGCGAAGCACTCTGCGGGGTCGGTCGCCGCGTAGGCATCAATGCTGGCGGCACTTTCGCCCACGAGATCGATCTCGTCCTGGATGTTATCCATCGCCGCATGCAGATCGTGCTCCCATCCTGCGACTTCACGCAGCGGGATCAGCGGAACACCGCTGGCGCGGTCGCCGTTGCGGGTATCCAGCTTATGCGCCACTTCATGAATGATCAGATTAAAGCCTGACGCGTCGAACGAGTCCTGAATGTCGAGCCAGTTCAGGATAATCGGCCCTTGCTGCCAGCTTTGCCCGGACTGTACCACCCGCTGGTTGTGTACCAGGCCGATGTCATCCTCCCACTCATCGTCGACGATGAAGGGCGCCGGGTAGATCAGCACTTCGTGGAAGCCGTCCAGCCACTCGATACCCAGTTCAAGCACCGGCAGGCAGAAAAGCAGGGCGATACGCGCGTTTTTCAGGGGATCCAGCTCGAAGCCCTGCAGAGGAACCAGGCGTTTTTGCTGCAAAAAACGATCCGCCAGCTGAACCAGTTTTGACTGTTCGTCCGGCTGGAGATTCGCCAGAACAGGGATCGCCAGCGCGTCATCCCACGGCAGCGCCATATCCCGGCCAGCCTCATTCGTTTTCCAGGGCCACTTAATCATCGCTTTGCTCGCAAACTCGTCACTTGAACAAAAATGGGAAAGTCAGGTTCAGTTAAGATGCCAGAAAATGGCTTATTTCTACACTTCCAGCCTGAATAAACTATCATTTCGTACAGAGCAGTGGGTAGCGCTTTGCAGGCATCACCTTCATTTTGTGATGTCTGTCGTAGCCTTTATCCGCAGCCCGAGTGAATAAATCAGTCCGGTATTGAAAAGATGAGTGATTTCAAAGGTAACAAGCAGAACCTGCCCAGTCGGGCGTGTGTGCACTGCCAGCGGCCCATGACGTGGCGCAAGAAGTGGGCGAAATGCTGGGATGAGGTCAAATACTGTTCTGAGCGCTGTCGCAGGAGCCACCGTTGACCGAACTACGCCTGATTCTGGGCGATCAGCTCAATCCACATCACAGCTGGTTTGATACCTGTAGCCCGAATGTCATTTACGTGATGCTGGAACTGCGGGCGGAAACCGCGTATGTCCTTCATCACGCTCAGAAAATCATCGCTATCTTCGCGGCCATGCGCGCGTTTGCCGCTGAGTTAAAAGAGAAGGGGCATCGGGTAAGGTATGTCCGGCTCTCTGAGGGTTCAAACCGCGGCACGCTGGAAGATAATCTCAACGCGCTTATCGCACATTACCATGCTGGCAGGGTGATGTGGCAGGAGCCTGATGAATGGCGTCTTGATGCGCAGTTGCAGGCGTGGGCGAAAACGGCGACCGTCGAAACGACCTGCGTCAGCAGCGAGCATTTTTTCACCTCCCGGGAGCAGGTGAGCGCGTTCTTTGCATCGCGTAAAAGCTGGCGAATGGAATATTTTTACCGGGAAATGCGTCGTCAGCATGGCGTGCTGTTGACTCCGGAAGGCGAGCCAGAAGGGGGGAAATGGAATTTCGATGCTGAAAACCGCAAGCGCTGGTCCGGTGAACCGCCTGCTCCGGATGACTCTCGCATCTGCCACGATCGCTCAGCATTATGGGAAGAGATCCAACGCTGCGGCGTACGCACCTTTGGCGAACCGCGGGCCAACACTTTTCGCTGGCCAGTCGACCGCGCTGAAGCTAAAGCCCGGCTGGATGCGTTTATTTCGCACGTCCTGCCCCAGTTTGGTAACTGGCAGGATGCAATGCACACGGAAGAACCTTTTCTTTTCCACTCTTTAATTTCATTTGCGCTGAACACTAAAATGCTCAATCCCCGGGAAGTGGTTGCCGCCGCCGAGCAGGCATGGCGCTCGGGTGATGCGCCGTTGCCTGCTGTCGAAGGGTTCATCCGGCAAATTCTTGGCTGGCGGGAGTATGTGCGCGGGATCTACTGGTCGCAAATGCCGGGCTATCGGGAGCTGAATGCGTTAGAGCAGCACACCCCGCTGCCGGAGTGGTTCTGGACGGGCAAGACGCAAATGCGCTGCCTGGCGCACGCCATTGGACAGTCGCTCACTGAGGCTTACGCCCACCATATCCAGCGCCTGATGATTATCGGGAATTTTAGCCTGCTCGGCGGTCTCTCGCCGCAGGCGGTACATGAATGGTATCTGGGCGTTTATATTGATGCGTTTGAGTGGGTAGAATTGCCCAATACTCTCGGCATGAGCCAGTTTGGCGATGGCGGTTTACTGGCCAGTAAGCCTTATGTTTCAAGCGCGTCTTACATCCATAAGATGAGTAACTACTGTCAGGGATGTCGGTATCAACACAATCAACGCACCGGCGAGGTGGCGTGTCCCTTCAATGCGCTTTACTGGGATTTCTTTTTGCGTAACCAGGCGCGTCTGGGTCACAATCCCCGGCTGGGCATTGTTTTTAAACAGCTTGCGGACATGAAGGACGAGGAGCGGCAGGCCATTGCCGAACGCGCTGAGTACATCCGCCTTAATCTCAACGAACTCTGACCCCTGACAGGACATCCAGACACTATGCCCGTGAATTTCGACCTCAACGATCTCTATGCCTTCAGAGCGTTAGTGGAATACGGTAACTTCCGTGTCGCCGCTGAATCTATCTGTCTGTCCCAGTCGGCGCTGAGCCGCAGGATTGAAAAGCTGGAAGCCGCGCTGGGGAACCGACTCTTTGACCGAACCACCCGCCGCGTCTCCCTGACGTTATACGGGCAAAACTTTGCTGAACGCTCCACGCAGCTGCTCGATAACGTAGAGTCAATGCTGGCTGATGTCGATAAAGCCAGCGAAGAGCGGACGGGGCTGATCACGGTGGCCACGGTACCTTCCGCAGCCTGTTACTTTATGCCCGATGTGATCCGTCGCTTTCAGTCTCGCTATCCGCGCGTTCGCATTAAGCTCATCGACAGTAGCGCGGGCAACGTGATGGACGCCGTGGCCCGAAGCCAGGCGGATTTTGGTATTTGCTTCGCAGGAAACTTGTCGTCTGAAATCGAATTCTTCCCGCTGGTGGAGGATGTGTATGTTGCAGCATGCAGAAGGGATCACCCGCTGGCGCAGAAGAGCCAGCTGACGTGGCAGGCATTTTTTCAGCAGGATTACATCTCTCTCGATAAAACGTCCGGCAATCGCAACCTGCTCGATCGTCTGCTGGGGGATATCATTCCCGAGCGTCCCAGCGTCTGCGAAACGCGTCATGTCACCACGATGCTCGGTATGGTAGAGGCGGGGATCGGCATTGCTGCCGTTCCCGCCATGTCGATGCCGACGTCAGAGCACACGCTGCTGACCCCTTTGCCGCTGGTGGCGCCGGAGGTGAAGCGTACCGTGGGGCTTATCCGGCGCCGGGGGCGCATCCAGTCCTATATTGCGGCTGAGCTTGAAAAACAGATCACCGAGCAGTATCGCCGGACGTAACGGGGATCATCCCCGTCTCGCGGATGACTTCCCTTGAGGGCGGTGAGGCGAGATAGTTGAGCAGCGCTTTTCCCTCCGCGGGATGTTCCGCGTCACGGGTGACCGCGCCAGCGAAGCGCGTGATGTATTGCAAATTATCCGGGATTTTACCGATAAAGGTGACGCCCTGAATCGGCAGCAGCTCGCTGACCTGCTGAAACCCGACGGCGTATTTTCCTTTCGCCACTTCTGATGCGACCGGAATGCGCTCGACTTTTGTCGCTTTGCCCGTCACCTCCTTTTCAATCCCCAGCTTTGTGAACAATTCTTCACTGACATACCTGCCGCTGGCGCTGTCTGAGTAGGCGATGGAGCGAGCCTGCAGCAGGGTATTACGCAGCGTCGTCTCGCTGCTGATATCAGGGATATCCGCACCTTTTTTCACGACCATGCCGATGGGAGAGTCCGCGAGTTCAGTCCGCGTACCCGGCCGGGTCAGACGGGCCTGTTCAAGCTTCGCCAGTGCATTGCCCACCATAATCACCACGTCGGCTTTCTCTCCGCGCGCGAGCCGGTTTGGGATTGCCTGCGGCGTAGTGCCCATTGAGGGACCGGGGATGATCACAATGTTATCCCCGGTCCGGCGTTCATACTCCGGAGCCAGCTTTTCCAGGGCGGCCTTGAATCCGCCCGAAATCATGACCTTCACGTCCTCTGCGCAGGCATTGACGCTCAGGAACATTGCCATTAGCGCGATGGCGGTAGAGCGAGACGTACGTTTCATGCGGCCCCCTGTGACTTAACGGTGTTTTGCAGTGATGCCGCGCGGCGACGGTAGAGGTAGAGCGTTGCGAGCAACGCGCAGACCGCCGCAAAGCTCATCCAGTATCCCGGCGAGGCTTTGTCACCCGTGTATTCAATCAGCGCGGTGGACATCACGGGGGTGAAACCGCCAAAGACGGCGGTAGCCAGGCTATAAGCCAGCGAGAACCCCGCCACGCGGACTTCAGCAGGCATGATTTCCGTCAGCGCCGGGATCATCGCGCCGTTATACAGGCCGTAGAGGAAAGAGAGCCACAGCAGGACGCTCAGCATCATGGAGAAGCTGGGGGCCGCCGCCAGCATCGTCAGTGCCGGGTAGCTGGTGGCGAGCGCCAGCAGCGTCATGACAACCAGCACCGGTTTACGCCCGAAGCGGTCCGAGAGGGCTCCACCTATCGGCAGCCAGATGAAGTTAGAGACGGCCACCAGCAGCGTGACCAGCAGGCTGTCCGACGCGCTCAGCATCAGCACTTTTTTGCCGAAGGTTGGCGCGTAAACGGTGATCAGGTAGAACGCGGTGGTGGTCATCGCTACCATCAACATACCTGCGACCACCACCTGCCAGTTTGTCAGCAGCGTTTTGAAAACCTGGCGCATCGCGAGATGATTGCGCCGTGCGCTGAACGCTTCGGTCTCCTCCAGCTTACGACGCAGGAAAAAGATGAACGGCACGATTAAACAGCCAAACAGGAACGGGATGCGCCAGCCCCACTCGCGAATGGCGCTCTCCTCCATCAGGGCATTCAGGGCAAAGCCCATCGCCGCGGCGACCATAATGGCAACCTGCTGGCTGCCGGACTGCCAGCTGGTGTAAAAACCTTTGCGGCCCGGCGTGGCGATTTCTGCCAGATAGACCGAGACGCCGCCAAGCTCCGCACCGGCGGAAAAGCCCTGCAGCAAACGGCCCGTCAGTACCAGCAGCGGTGCCCACAGCCCAATGCTCTGATACGACGGAATAAGCACAATCAGGAATGTTCCGGCAGCCATGATCGACAAGGTGACAATCAGCCCTTTACGACGACCCACTTTATCGATGTAAGCGCCGAGCACAATAGCGCCGATCGGGCGCATCAAAAAGCCCGCACGAAAGACGGCAAAGGTCATCATCAGCGAGGCAAATTCACTGCTCGCCGGGAAGAACGTATGCGCGATGTAGGTGGCATAAAAGCCGAACAGAAAGAAGTCGAATTGCTCAAGAAAGTTGCCCGAGGTGACGCGAAAAATCGCGCCCGCTTTCGCACGGACCGTTGCAGGTGAGGTTGAGGAAACCATGATTATCTCCAGTTTTTATCGTGACGTTATGCTCGTCTGTTTTTGAAAACTGGATCAGGAAACGGAAATTAATAAGCGCAAAGAGTGAATGGACTGATGCGCGTTGTGCATCAATGACAGGATGTTGACCAGGATTTACATACCTAACAATAACTTAACAATCTTGTGATATTTCATTCACTCTAATTCGCTAAGTTGCTGATATCGCTGTTTTGTGACATCGCGCAGAGGAGACGCCAGGCAGCGCCTGGCTCTTAAAATCAGCGTAGCGCGTTCGCGATTGCGCTAAACATTAACGATGCTTCCAGCGGCTGAGCGCTGAAGGACGGTTCCGCCTGCGGCCAGGTGGACCACTGGACGATAACCAGGTTTTCTTTCTGATTCACCATAATCATCTGTCCAAAGATCCCCAGCGCCCAGAGCGACCCTTTAAGTGAGTTGTCGACCTTTGGCGCGACGTCGGTGGCATTAACCGGCACTTCGTTGTTCCACCACTGATAGCCATACAACCCGTTCGGATGCGCGGCGGACACCGAACCTTTTGCCTGCGTCCAGTCTGAGGACTGTTTTACCCAGCCTTCGGGCAGGATCTGCTTCCCGCCGGGCAATGTGCCGTTATGAAGGATGAACTGACCGAAGCGGCCCCAGTCTTCCAGCGTGGCGTTAAAGCCGTGGGCGCCGACATCATGCTGGCCTTTGCTGTAGGCATGCCACACGCCGTCGCTGGCCATGCCGTAGGGTTGCCAGATACTTTTCTCCAGATACGCCGCGAGCGTCATGCCGGTTGCGCGTTCAAGCACGTCACCCAGCAGCCACGCGCCGCCCGAGGAATAGGACCAGTTTTCGCCCGCAGGGTGTGCGCGGTGTAACCCTTTTACTAATGTCCGCACGCAGTCATAGGTGCCCGGTTTGGCTTCGCACTCTGTCAGCTTTGCGAAATCGGATCCCGGATTCGTGTAGTCCTCATTCCACGCCACGCCGGAGGTGTGGGTAATAAGCTGTCTCAGCGTCACACCGTCCCAGGCGGTGCCTTTCAAATCAGGTTCATATTGGGTAATAAGATCGTCGAGGGAGTGGATTTTTCCCTCTTTAATCGCTACCCCAACCAGCGCAGAGACCACCGATTTACCGACAGAGCGTGAGGTCCAGAGCGTGCTGTCGGTATTCCCTTCACCCAGATACTTATAGGCAACGTGGCCGTTTTTTAATACCAGCATGCCGCTGACGTTCTGGCGTTTCAGGTAATCATGAAGATCGTAGGTCTTGCCATTCACCTGATAGCGGGCATCGGTCAGCGGTTTTTCTGCGGCCAGCAACGGCGAGGCGTTGCCGTGATGGAACACGTCGCCCGCATAGTTGCGGTAGTCATTGCGGAAACCCACGACGCGGTCGGCCTGGCTCCAGGTGAGCATCGTATGTGCGTCCGGCAGTTTTGTATCAAAAGGGGCAGGACAGGTGTCGAGAACGGTACCGTTGCAGGCAGCCATGGCGGCAGGAGAGAGCAGGCTGCTGACAATCAGCGCCGCGAGCAGAGTGCGGTTTGTTTTGTTTTTCATGTTTTTCTCGTATGGCTCAGGGAGGACTTCAGTTTACGAACCCGCGGCCTATAATAAAAAACGCGTTATGGGGGAAAATCCCCCGAAAAGGAACTGTGGAGGATCGCGTGGCGTCATTGATCTATTCGTTTGCCCAGCTTGAGGCGTTCACCGCCGTGGCTGAACATGGCAGTCTGGTGAAGGCGGCCACTAAACTGGGTAAAGACCGCACGACCCTGCGCGATCTGATTGATTTTCTGGAAGATGGTCTGGGTTACGCGTTGTTCCTGCGCGAGGGGCGAACCCTGCGGTTAACGCTGGAGGGGGAGCAGTTACAGCGGCAGGCGCATCTGTTGATGCGTCAGGTAAAAGCCTTTGAGGCGTTCGCCAGAGCCGTTCCGCAAAGCGCGACGCAGGATATTGCGCTCGTCTACGATCCGTTCACCCCGCGCGCTTTTTTGCAGGCGCTGATAGCAAAAATGGCGAGCCAGAATATTCGGCTGAGCCTGACCAGCACCTCGCGTGATGAAGCGGAAGCGATGCTCGCCAGCGGTGAGGCCGATGTGGGGATCTGTCAGGCACGTAATCGCAGCGTAGGCAATGAGATGGAATGGCGGGCGTTAGGGTCCATTGAGATGGATTTTTACGCCTCGAAAGCGCTGTTCAGGGATAACGCCTCCCCGGTTTCGCTACTCGATCTCTCTCTGGTGCCGCAGGTCATTATGCATGCGGCGTCTGACGAGCCGGTCGCTCGCCGTTTGCAAATCTCCGGACATACCCTTTTTACCAATGAACTTGAGATGCTGCGCGGTCTGCTGGAAAAGGGGTGCGGCTGGGGATTTTTGCCGACGCATCTTCATGCGGCGCAGTGGAAGGATGTAAAAAGGCTGCCCACCGAGGTGGGCAGCCAGGGGATAGCTCAGACGATGGTGACCATCTGGAAACCGGGTAGCGACAAGCGCGGGCTTATCAACGAAACGCTGTCGCTGTTACCGGCGTTGTGGAAGGCCTCAGCGCTGTGAGCAGCCTTTGCACTGTTGATTCTGGATCTGCTGGAAGAAATCGTTGCCTTTGTCATCCACCAGGATAAACGCCGGGAAATTTTCCACTTCAATTTTCCAGATGGCTTCCATACCCAGTTCAGGATACGCCACGCACTCCAGGCTCTTAATGCTGTTTTGCGCCAGCACCGCCGCCGGACCGCCAATGCTGCCGAGGTAGAAGCCGCCGTGCTTATGGCAGGCGTCGGTCACCTGCTGGCTGCGGTTGCCTTTCGCCAGCATGATCATGCTCGCACCGTGGGATTGCAGTAAGTCTACGTACGAGTCCATACGTCCCGCGGTGGTCGGGCCGAGTGAGCCAGAGGCGTAACCTTCCGGCGTTTTTGCCGGACCTGCGTAGTAAATCGGATGATCTTTAACGTACTGCGGCAGTTCCTCGCCGTTATCCAGCAGCTCTTTCAGCTTCGCATGGGCAATATCGCGCGCCACGATGATGGTCCCGTTCAGCGACAGACGGGTAGAGACCGGGTGCGCGGAGAGCTGGGACAGGATCTCGTTCATTGGCTTGTTCAGGTTGATGCTGACCACGTCGCCTTCACCCTGCTGACGCAGTGATTCAGGAATATACTGGCCCGGGTTGTGTTCCAGTTTTTCAATCCAGATCCCGTCGCGGTTGATTTTCGCTTTGATGTTGCGGTCTGCGGAGCAGGAAACCCCCATGCCGATCGGGCAGGACGCGCCGTGGCGCGGCAGGCGAATAACGCGGATGTCGTGGGCAAAATATTTACCGCCAAACTGTGCGCCCAGGCCGAGGTTCTGCGCTTCCTCGAGCAGTTCCTTTTCCAGCTTAACGTCGCGGAACGCCTGGCCATGTTCGTTACCTTCGGTTGGCAGCGCGTCATAGTAGCGGGTAGAGGCCAGCTTCACGGTTTTCAGCGTGGCTTCTGCGGAGGTACCGCCGATCACAAACGCGATATGGTAAGGCGGGCAGGCGGCGGTGCCCAGGGTACGCATTTTCTCCACCAGGTA
Source organism: Enterobacter cloacae complex sp. HYC080_NIDB (assembly GCF_056673325.1). Taxonomy (NCBI): domain Bacteria; kingdom Pseudomonadati; phylum Pseudomonadota; class Gammaproteobacteria; order Enterobacterales; family Enterobacteriaceae; genus Enterobacter; species Enterobacter cloacae complex sp. HYC080_NIDB. The sequence continues at coordinate 1,692,018 of NZ_CP114212.1, forward strand.
GTTTTTCAGCTTCGCAGGGGTAATCAGCGCTTTGGTTTCCTGATAGAGATAGGTTTTATTCGCGGAACCGCCGCCTTTTGCCATGCACAGGAATTTGTACTCATCACCGTCCACGCTGTAGAGGTCAATCTGCGCGGGCAGGTTGGTGCCGGTATTCACCTCTTTATACATATCCAGCGCGGCGTTCTGGGAATAACGCAGGTTGTCTTCAATGTAGGTGTTATACACGCCCTGGCTCAGGGCGGCTTCGTCACCGCCGCCTGTCCAGACGCGCTGGCCTTTCTTGCCCATGATGATCGCGGTGCCGGTATCCTGACAGGTCGGCAGGACGCCTTTTGCGGCAATTTCAGAGTTGCGCAGGAACTGCAGGGCGACGTACTTATCGTTCTGGCTGGCTTCCGGGTCGTTAAGAATGGCGGCAACCTGTTTCTGATGAGAAGGACGCAGCATAAAGGCGGCATCGTGGAAGGCCTGCTGCGCCAGCAGCGTCAGGGCTTCCGGCTCGACTTTCAGGATTTCCTGCCCCTCGAACTCGGCAACGGAGACGTGCTCTTTGGTGAGCAGATAATATTCGGTGTCGTCATGGGAAAGAGGGAAGGGGTTCTGGTAGATAAACGGTTTGTTTGACATAGCTTGCTCCACAAAAATAAAACCGCCGGAGGAAGACCCCGGCGGTCAGAAATCAGAACATCATCGACATCCACGGATAACCAATCAGCAGCAGGGCCGCCAGGAAGATGGCACCGAAGATAGTGCCCAGGCGCCAGTAGTCTTTGGTTGGCAGGTAGCCGCTACCGTAGTAAATCGGGCTTGGGCCGGTACCGTATGGGGTGATGATCCCCATTACACCCAGCGAGGTCACCATCAGCAGGACGAACACTTCCATATTCATGCCCGGAATGGTGGAGGCGATGGTCAGCATCGCGGGCAGCAGCGCGGTGGTGTGTGCGGTGGTGCTGGCAAACAGGTAGTGCAGCAGGTAGAACGCCAGCAGCAGGACGATAGTCGCCACGCCCGGAGAGATACCGCTCATCAGCAGACCGCCTTCTTTACCTAACCAGCTGATAAAGCCGGTAGAGGAGAGGCCATCCGCCAGCGCCACCAGGGTGGCGAACCAGACGAAGGTGTTCCACGCGGCTTTGTTACCAGTGATATCGTTCCACTCCAGCACACCGGTCCACAGCATCAGACCGACAATTAACAGGGCAGCCATGGCAGGTTCAATCCACGCGGCGGCGAAGATCCACATCAGCAACGCACAGCACACGAAGACCAGCAGCAGGATCTCATTGCGCGACAGTTTGCCAAGTTTTTCCAGCTCGCGGGTCGCCCACAGCGGTACTTCGTTATTCACTTTCACTTCAGGCGGGTAGAACCAGTAGGCCAGCAGCGGCATGGTCAGAATCAACAGGATGCCCAGCGGCAGGAACGCGAGGAACCAGGTGCCCCAGGAGATATCAATCCCAACGGTGCTTTTCACCAGCGCCAGCGCCAGCAGGTTCGGCGCCAGAGCGGAGAGGAACATAGAACTGGTGATACAGGCCGCGGTGATAGCCACCCACATCAGATAAGAACCAATTTTGCGCGCGCTTGGGTCGTTGGGTTTTGAGCCGTACAGCGGCGGCAGGTTAGCGATAATCGGGTAGATGGTCCCGCCGCTGCGCGCCGTGTTGGACGGGGTAAATGGTGCCAGCAGCAGGTCCGCAAAGGTAATAGCATACCCGAGCGTCAGGCTGCGACGGCCGAGATATTTTACCAGAATCAGCGCCAGACGGCGGCCGAAGCGGGTTTTGTCATAGCCTGCGGCAAACATAAAGGCACCGAAAATCAACCAGACCGTTGAGTTACCGAACCCGCTCACCGCCCATTTGAAGGAGGCGCCTGCCAGCTTGAATTTTGGATCTGCCAGCTGGTCCGGGCTGAAGAGCACCCACTGGCTACACAGCGCAATGGCGACCACGCCGGTCAGGCCAATCACCGCGCCAGGCAGTGGTTCGAAGATCAACCCGACGATCACGCCAACGAAGATAGCGAAGTAGTGCCACGCGTAAGGCGGTAAACCTTCCGGTACCGGAACAAACAGCAGCAGTACGGCGACGATGACGGGCAACGCCATCATCAGCAGTCGTTTCGCTTTTCCATTTGATGCCTGGTTCGCCACTGGGGGCGTTACAGCAGTTTTTGTATTCATAGTTTCACGTCTTAAGTTGTCAAAAATTCGGTGGTGCAGAAAAAACCAAATGTGTTTTTTTAAGTTTCTTTGCTTTTTTTAGTTATTAAAGTTGCGGTTTGGTTTTTTCATTAATAACGATTTAACGCTTTTCTGTGTGCGTTAAATTAAAAATTGATGATGTTTTTATATTGCGCTTTTGGATGCTGCAACTATTGATCAGGATCAAAAAAACAGAAGTGCAGCGTTATTTTCGTGCTTTTATTAATAACCACTCTGGCGTATGGGGTTATTATTTATTTTTATCGTTTTCTTTATCATTCTTGTAACAATCCAAAATATGGTATTATTTTTATTGCTTGATTTTATTGATTTTTTTATGGTTAAGTGAAATTGGTATGACCAATATTTATTTAACGTATTTTAAATTATTGTAAACGGGTGAATTATTATCGCTAACACCATTGTGTTATTTCTGTTATCTCAGGGATTAAATAGTTTTTTAACTAACGTAATGGCTTTTGAAACTAAAAAAATCATTATATTAGTATCATGACATCGGCAAAAAACAACCAATTTAAAAATTAAACCCGATAACGAATTCTTAATTTTAAAAGTTTGGAGTTTCTATTATGAGCACTAACGAACGCATTCTTAGCCCCTTCACATTACCGAATGGCACTGAACTGAAAAACCGTTTGTTAATGGCCCCGATGACCACCTGTACCGGCTACTATGACGGTACTGTCACCAGTGAGCTGGTGGAGTACTACCGGGCTCGCTCCGGCAGCATCGGTACCATCATCGTGGAGTGCTGCTTCGTTGACGATCTCGGTCTCGCCTTCCCGGGCGCCATCGGTATTGATAACGACGAGAAAATTGCCGGGCTGGCGAAAATCGCAGAGGCGATTAAATCCAAAGGTTCGAAAGCGCTGCTGCAGATCTACCACGGCGGCCGTATGGTTGACCCAAAACTGATTGGTGGCCGTACCCCGGTTGGCCCAAGCGCGGTGGCCGCACCGCGTGACGGTGCCGCAACGCCGGTTGCACTGACCGCCGAAGAAGTAGAAGGAATGATCGGCAAGTTTGGGGAAGCTGTGCGTCGCGCCATTCAGGCCGGTTTCGACGGCGTGGAAATCCACGGGGCCAACACCTACCTGATTCAGCAGTTCTACTCACCGAACTCTAACCAGCGCGATGACGAGTGGGGCGGCAGCCGCGACAACCGCGCGAAGTTCCCGCTGGCAGTGCTGGACATTACGCACAAAATGGTGCGCCAGTACGCGGATGATGCCTTCATCATTGGTTACCGCTTCTCCCCTGAAGAGCTGGAAGTCCCGGGCATCCGTTTTGAAGACACCATGTACCTGCTGGAGAAACTGGCCGCGCGCGGCGTGGATTACCTGCACTTCTCCGTCGGTGCAACCCTGCGTCCTTCGATTGTCGACACCCAGGACCCGACCCCGCTCATCGAAAAATACTGCGCGATGCGTTCAGAAACGCTGGCGCAGGTTCCGGTCATGGGCGTGGGCGGCGTGGTGAATGCTTCAGACGTGAATGACGCGCTGGACCACGGTTACGACCTGATTGCCGTTGGCCGCGCCACCATAGCTTATCCGGACTGGACAGACCGCATCGCGGCTGGCGAAAGCCTTGAGCTGTTTATGGACAGCACCAAACGCGAGGAACTGAACATCCCAGAACCGCTGTGGCGCTTCTCGCTGGTGGAAGCGATGATCCGCGACATGAGCATGGCCGAGTCTAAATTCAAACCGGGCACCTTCGTCGAGAAAGTGCAGGACGACGCTAACGAGCTGGTGATTAACGTCAGCCTGGAAACCGACTGCATTGCGGACATCGCGCTGGCCTCCGGCCCAAGCGAAGACGTTGAGTTTGTGACCAGCTTCGAAGAGATCCGTACCCGCATTCTGGATGCCAACACCCCGCACGTAGATGCCATCACCGGCGCAACCAGCCAGAGTGAAGCGGTGAAAAAAGCGGTTTCTAAAGCGATGCTGAAATCCAGTAAAGCGCTGGCGGCAGAGGAGGGCGTTGACCCGAACGAAACCCGCAGCGTTGACGTGGTTGTCGTGGGCAGCGGCGGTGCCGGTCTGGCGGCGGCGATTCAGGCGCACGACGAAGGCGCAAGCGTGCTGATTGTCGAGAAAATGCCAACCATCGGCGGTAACACCATCAAAGCGTCTGCCGGGATGAACGCCGCTGAAACTCGCTTCCAGCGCGTGAAGGGTATTCAGGACAGCAAAGAACTGTTCTACCAGGAAAGCCTGAAAGGCGGCGGTAACAAGAACAACCCGGAACTGCTGCGTCGCTTTGTCGAGAACGCACCGGAAGCAATTGAGTGGCTGGCAACCCGCGGCATTATGCTCAACGACATCACCACCACCGGCGGGATGAGCATCGACCGTACTCACCGTCCAAAAGACGGTTCTGCAGTAGGCGGCTATCTGATCAGCGGTCTGGTGCGTAACGTCAACAAACGCAACATCGAGGTGATGCTGGATACCTCCGTCAGTGACATTATTTTCGAAAACGGCGAAGTGACCGGCGTGCGCCTGACGACCGAAGAGAATGAAACCGTCATCGTGGCAACCAAAAGCGTGATTGTGGCGACCGGCGGCTTCAGCGCCAACAGCCAGATGGTGGTGAAATACCGTCCGGACCTGGAAGGATTCGTCACCACCAACCATAAAGGGGCCACCGGCGGCGGTATCGCACTGCTGGAGCGCATTGGGGCGGGCACCGTGGATATGGGCGAAATTCAGATTCACCCCACCGTGGAGCAGAAAACCTCGTACCTGATTTCCGAATCCATCCGCGGCGGCGGGGCGATTCTGGTCAATCAGAAAGGAGAGCGCTTCTACAACGAAATGTCGACCCGCGACAAAGTCTCCGCGCAGATCATCGCGCTGCCAGAGAAATACGCTTACATCGTCTTTGATGAACACGTACGCGCCAAAAACAAAGCTGCGGATGAGTACATCGCCAAAGGGTTCGTGACCAGCGCCAGCTCACCAAAAGCCCTGGCCGAAGCGCTGGGCATGGATCATCACGCCTTCCTGGCAACGCTGGAACGCTACAACGGCTTTGTCGAGAAACAGCACGACGATGATTTTGGCCGTACCACCGCGCTGCGTGCGCCAATCAATGAAGGGCCGTTCTACGCCATTCAGATTGCGCCGGGCGTGCACCACACCATGGGCGGTGTGACCATCAACACTGAAACCTGCGTGCTGGACAGCAACCACAACGTGCTGCCAGGGGCATTTGCTGCGGGTGAAGTGGTCGGCGGGATCCACGGCGGTAACCGTATCGGCGGTAACGCGGTGGCAGACATCATTATTTTTGGTACCCTTGCCGGACATCAGGCGGCGATGCGCGCAAAAATGGCATAAAGCACCTGTGTTGTAGGCCGGATAAACGCAACGTTATCCGGCGATTTCCCCGGCAGCGCGGTGCTTGCCGGGGCTACATCTGAGGAAACATGCATGTCAGATAACCGTGTTTACAGTTACTCCGCCGTCCTGATGGGTTCCCCCATCCTCCTGAAACTCTTCTCCCATGACGAAGCCCTCGCCTCCCGCGTGTTTCGACTCATCAAACAGTATGAAGATCTGCTTACCGTCAACCGTGCCCACTCGCAGGTGATGGACATCAACCACGCGGCTGGGCAGCATCCGGTCATCGTCAGCCGACCGGTGTTCGAGCTGATCCGCTGTGCAAAAGCGGCAAGCCTGCTCAAGGACAGCGCCTTTAACCTGGCGATAGGCCCGCTGGTGAAGCGCTGGAAAATTGGTTTCCGGGGTGACAGCGTTCCGCCTGCTGATGACATTGCGGCGCTGCTGGCGATTACCCGTCCTGAGGATGTCATCCTTGATGAGGCGCAGAGCAGCGTGTTTCTGGCGAGAGCAGGCATGGAGATCGACCTGGGCGCCATCGCCAAAGGCTATATCGCTGACCGGGTGCGGGATTACCTGCACAAAGAGGGGACCGAGCGGGGACTCATCAACCTGGGGGGAAATATCCAGACGTTGGGCTCACCGGAAGGGGGCTGGAGCGTCGGGCTGAAAAAACCGTTCGTCAACGACGCGCTGATTGGCGCGATGACGGTGGAAAACCGCTCCGTGGTGACGTCAGGAACCTACGAGCGCTTCTTTGAGCAAAACGGCAAGCGCTATCACCATATTCTCGATCCGCGCACCGGATACCCGCTGGACAACGCGCTGGACAGCGTCACCATCGTGTCAAAAGAGTCTATCGACGGCGATATCTGGACCACACTGATGTACGGCATGGGCATAGAGAAGGGCTGCGCGGTGCTGCGCTCTCGCCCGGATATTGAAGCCATTTTTGTGACCAAAACAAAAGAAGTGGTGATCTCATCGATGCACCACTTCCGCTTTACGTTGCTGGATAATACCTACCGCGTTACTGACAGTACTGCTTAAGCAGCCCCGTCTGTTCCGGCTGGAGACGGTAACGATACACTGGCCGCCCGGTGGCACCGTAGTGAATGCTGGTGAACAGAATGTTGATTTGCGCCAGCCAGATCAGGTACTTGCGGCACGACACGCGGGAGATATTCACCGCGCTCGCCAGGTCATCGGTGGAGAACTCCATCTCCGGGTGGGCGTCAATCCACTGGCAGATCGTGCGCAGCGTCTGCGGCGTTAACCCTTTCGGCAGCTTTTTGCTGTCCGCCAGCTCCGGCGCTCCGCCGTGGATCAGGCGGTCAACGTCGGCCTGTTCATAATACGGATGCGATTCCATCAGGTTATGCTTCGCTTTCCAGCCGTTGAGCGCCTCTTCAAAGCGCGGGAACTGGAAGGGTTTGATCAGGTAATCCACCACGCCGTAATGGATAGAGGTCTGGATCGTGGCGGCATCGGCGGCCGAGGAGATCATAATGACATCGATCGGGCGGCCGGACGCGCGAATCACGGGCAGCAGATCCAGCCCGTTATCCTGCTGCATATAGACATCCAGTAGCACCAGATCGACCGGCTGACCGGGGTCGTTAATCATGGCCTTCGCCTGGTTGAGCGTGGAGGCGACACCGCAGCAGCTAAAGCCTTCAACACGGTTGACATACAGACGGTTGAGGTCGGCCACCATGGCGTCATCATCGACAATTAATACATTTATCACGCGATATTCCTCTCGCTATCCCAGGGGATGTGAACAAAAAATTGGGTAAAGACGCCAGGCTCAGACTCCACGGAGATCTCTCCGCCCAGGTTCTGAATCTGCTGGCGAGCAAGGAACAGCCCAACGCCGCGGTTTTCACCTTTCGTTGAGAAGCCCTTAGTAAAAATAGCCTCCAGCTGAGTGGGATCAATGCCGGGGCCATCGTCGCTGACTTCGCAACTGAGCCAGCCATTCTGATAATGCAGCAGCAGGCCGATCTCGCCTTCCTGCTGTCCTTCCATCGCGTCGAGCGCGTTTTCAATCAGGTTACCCAGCGCGGTGATCAACACCGCGACCTGCTCTTCGCTGGCGGTATCCGGTATCTGGCTTTCGTCCGCCAGCGTCAGGGTGACGCCCGCCTCTTTTGCCCGGTTGATTTTACCCAGCAGGAACCCGGCAATGACCGGCGATTTTACCTTGCTCTGGATCGTACCGATATCCGTCTGGTAATTATGCGCCGTCTGGATGATGTACTCCTCCAGCTTGTCGTAGCGCTTCATATGCAGCAGGCCAAGGATCACATGCAGTTTATTCATAAACTCGTGCGTGTGGCTGCGCAGGGCATCGACGTAGTTGACCATGCCATCAATGCGCTGCATCAGCTGGCTGATTTCCGTTTTATCGCGGAAGGTGGCGATCGCCCCGATGACCTGCTCCTGGCTTTTGACCGGCACCATGTTGCACAGCAACAACCGACCGTTACAGCTGATCTCCTGATCCTGGCGCGCGACGCCGGTTTTTGAAATCTCACGCAGGCTGGCTAAAAGTGGTGCGCTGGCGTTTTCCGTTTGCTTGCCGGAGGGCAGGAGTAAAATTTCTCTGGCGGTGTGGTTGATCATCGTCACGCGCCCGTGAATATCGACGGCCAGTACGCCTTCGCGAAGCGACTGCAGCATTGCCTGACGTTGTTCGAAAAGGGCGGATATCTCGTAGGGTTCGAGGCCGAACAGAATGCGCTTCAGCACCCGCACCAGGCCCCAAATCGCCATCGAACTCATAAAGATACTGAATAATATCGTCCAGAGCGCATTCAGCCGCCCGCGGGCAATCTGGTCTTCCACCTTTTTGAGGGAGATACCGACCACCACCACCCCGATCTGATCGTGCTGGCTGTCATAAACCGGGGTAAAGACGCGAAGCGCTTCGGCGAGGGCGCCCCGGTTAACCGAGACGTTCTCTTTACCTTCCAGGGCGGGTTCCAGATCGTTGCCAATAAAATGCAGGCCAATCAGTGCTTCGTTTGGGTGCGAGTAGCGAATACCGCGCATGTCGGTCACCACGGTGAGCAGCAGATCGTTACGTTGGGTGACCGCTTTGGCGATGGGCTGAATGATGTCGGCCTGCGGGGACTGCATCAGGCCTCGCTGGATCTCCGGGCTGTCGGCCAGCGTGCGGGCGATACCCAGTGCGGTGTCTTTGACATCATCGCGGGTGGCCCGGGTGATCTGAACGGAGTAGAGCGCAAAGACCAGAAGCAGCACAGAGGCAATAATCGCGCATACCATCAACGTGACCAGCGTGTTCAGTTTCATGGGGCGCTTGCGCGTCAGAAGGAAAGGCTGCAAATCGCTCATCAATACTCCGCGATGATTAACAAAGGGGTAATTATCGCTGATGACGCGCGTTTCTTAAAGCCATGTAAAGGCGTGGATTTGGTCCTCTTTTCGTGACCCTCCTCGCAGGTCATCCATATAAAACACTTTATAGTGTGTGGGTACTCATAATAAGGAGGCTGTTTATGAGCATTATGCTTACCGGTTCGGTCAAGGAAAGACGGCACGCCAGCACGATGAATATTGATAGATTGTCCACGCTGGACATGCTGAAGGTCATTCACCAGGAAGATGCACTCATTTCCGCTGCAATATCCCCCTGTTTAACGACGATCGCCCGCGTGGTGGATAACGCCGCGGCGACGCTTAGTCACGGGGGCCGTCTGGTCATTGTCGGGGCGGGGCCGTCTGGCCGTGTCGCACAACAGGCTGCCGATGAATATGCGCCGGGCAAAACCCCTGTGATTGCCGTGACGGCACAGGAAGGGGAAGGGAGCTACGAGCGTGGCGTTGCCGATCTGCAGGCCATTAAGTTTGGTGAACACGATATGATGCTGGCGGTCACCGTTAGCGGAAAAACGCCGTGGGTCTGGGGTGCAATGCGCCATGCATGGTCGCTGGGCTCTATGGTCGCCATCATTACCGGTGATGCACAAAGTGAAGCGGCGCAGCTGGCAAGCATGGTGATTGCCCCGGCGCTGGGGGCTGATGTGGTGGCAGGCTTTAGCAATACCAAAGCGGGTATTGCGCAAAAAATGATCCTCTCGATGGTCACCACGGGGCTGGCCGTGCGGACCGGGCGCGTTTACAGCAACCTGCGGGTGGATCTGGAGGCACGCAATACCAAATGGGCCGAACGACAAATTGCCATTGTGATGGAGGCGGGGGGCTGCACCCGGGCGCAGGCAAAAGCCGCGCTGGAGAGCTGTAACCATAACTGTAAAACGGCAGTCCTGATGGTACTGACCGGGCTGGATGCATGGAAAGCCCACGAACTGCTGGCGCAGAATAACGGGTTTATTCGCGTGGCGTTGCAGGAAGCGCCGTAAATTCGGCTCTTATAAATGAAAAAAAGCCCGCGAGTGCGGGCTTTAGTATTTTTGGGGAATTAGAACTGGTAGGTCATGCCTACGCCAACGATGTCGTCGGTAGAGATACCGTACTCATCATACAGCGCTTCATCCTGATCCAGCATGTTGATTTTGTAATCAACATAGGTGGAGAAGTTTTTGTTGAAGCTGTAAGTCATGCCCAGGTCAATGTAGTTAACCAGATCCTGGTTGAAGCCCTGACCATCCAGGTCTTTACCTTTTGAGTAAACCCATGCCAGGGAAGGACGCAGACCAAAGTCGAACTGGTACTGTGCAACCGCTTCAAAGTTTTGAGTCTGGTTTGCGACACCAACGTCACCGAATGGCGTCATGTTGCGGGTTTCCGCATACATCATCGCCAGGTAGATGCTGTTTGCATCGTATTTCGCGCCAACAGTCCAGGCTTCGGCTTTTTCGCCATCCGCAAACCCGACACCTTCAAAGCGTTTGCCGTTTGCAACCTGCTCATTGGTACGGTCAGAAGACGAGTACGCCGCACCCAGGCTCAGGCCGGACAGGTCGCCAGAGAAATCATAGGAGGTAGACATACCGAAGCCGTCACCGTTCTGGAAACGTACTTTGCTATGACCGTTTTTGGTGCCTTCCTGATCTTCATTCGCGTTAGCACCTTCATTCGCACCCTGATACTGCAGCGCGAAATTCAGACCTTCAACGAGACCGAAGAAATCACTATTACGGTAGGTTGCCAGACCGTTAGCACGGCCGTTCATGAAGTTGTCGGTCCAGGTGTAAGAATCACCGCCGAATACTGGCAGCATATCGGTCCAGGCTTCAACGTCATACACCACGCCATAATTACGGCCATAGTCAAATGAACCGTATTCGCCATATTTCAGGCCAGCGTACGCCAGACGGTTGAAAGAGTTACCACCTGCGTTTTCAGTATCGTTGGCGTAGGTTTTATATTCCCATTGGCCGTAACCCGTCAGCTCATTAGTAATCTGAGTTTCGCCTTTGAAACCCACCTGTACATAGGTTTCATCGCCGTCGTCACCAGGGTTGTCAGAGAAGGTATGACGCGCATCAACTTTGCCATACAGGTCAACTTTGTTGCCGTTTTTATTATAGATTTCAGCCGCATTTGCTGCGCCAGCCATTAATAATGCGGGTACCAGGATTGCCAGAACTTTTCTTTTCATTATATATTCCCTTTAAAGATAATTTATATGAATATATGTAATCACCCTCCGTAATTACGATTTTGATACTATTCTATGGATTGTTATTTTGGTTCAAAAATAAATGTAATTAAATCGGTAAAAATATTGCAAAATTTTTCTAAAGCTCTCATTATTTTTCATGTGAATTAATGAACTGAATACATTGCGCATAATTATTATTAAGTATTTCTCATTTCTATTTTTTAAATCATTTAATTCGGCTGTGTTATAATCCACAGCCTGTTTTCGTCACAGGATAGAATGATGGAACTCGTACAGTGGCAGCAGCGTTTTGAATCCTGGCTTGATGAACATCACGCCAGCGAAGACAGTGCGCATGATATTTCGCACTTCCGACGCGTCTGGATGACGGCCCGCAAAATAATGATTCATCATCAGGCCGATCCGCTGGTGGTTCTGACCGCCTGCTATTTTCACGACATCGTTAGCCTGCCGAAAAATCATCCTGAACGCAGTCAGTCATCGCGTCTGGCGGCGCGCAAAACGCGGGACATTCTGCACCGCGATTTCCCGGACTTTCCGCCGGATCGCTTTGCCGGCGTGGAGCACGCCATCGAGGCGCACAGTTTCAGCGCGGGTATTGCGCCGCAAAGTATCGAGGCCAAAATTGTCCAGGATGCCGATCGTCTCGAAGCGCTGGGCGCGATTGGCCTGGCGCGCGTGTTTGCCGTCTCGGGTGGGCTGGGCGTGGCACTGTTTGACGCGGAAGATCCCTTTGCCGATGCGCGCCCGCTGGATGACCGGGCATTTGCCCTCGATCATTTTCAGACTAAGCTGCTGCGCTTGCCTGATACAATGCAAACCGACGTCGGGCGCGAGCTCGCGCAACATAACGCCGATTTTCTCGTTCACTTTATGGCGAAACTCAGTGCCGAATTACAGGGCGACTGCATCGGGCTGGATAGCCAGATTCAGCACCGCTTCTGTCGCAGTTTGCCCAACTGAACTGTGGTAATCTGTTCCCAGTCTTTATTCTCCGGTTAAAAGAATGCAGGAAAATCGATCAGTGACAGGGCCCGCGCCAGAGCAGGCTGAGAAATCAACGGCAACGGTGCAGGCATTACTGCGCCAGCTGCTGGATATTTATGATGTCAAAACGCTGGCGAACCAGCTGATAGCGCACGGTGAGAGCCACTGGAGCCCGGCCATCCTTAAGCGACTGCTGACCAGCGAGCGGGCAGGGCGCCGCCTGAGCGACGGTGAGTTTCCTTATCTGCAAAACCTGCTTCCGCGTCCGTCTGCCGCGCACCCGGACTATGCATTCCGCTTTATCGATCTGTTCGCCGGTATCGGTGGGATCCGGCACGGTTTTGAAGCCATCGGCGGTCAGTGCGTGTTTACCAGCGAGTGGAACAAACATGCGGTACGCACCTATAAAGCGAACTGGTACTGCGATCCGCACGAACATCACTTCAACGCCGATATCCGTGATGTCACCCTGAGCCATAAAAGCGGCGTCACGGATGAACAGGCCGCCGGGCATATTCGTCAGACGATCCCGGCGCACGACGTGCTGCTGGCTGGCTTCCCCTGCCAGCCTTTCTCGCTGGCCGGCGTATCGAAAAAGAATGCCCTCGGTCGCGCCCACGGTTTCGCCTGCGATACGCAGGGAACGCTGTTTTTTGATGTGGCCCGCATCATTGACGCCCGCCGTCCGGCCATTTTTGTGCTGGAAAACGTCAAAAACTTAAAGAGCCATGACGGCGGAAAAACCTTCCGCATTATTATGCAGACCCTGGATGAGCTGGGTTACGACGTGGCCGATTCTGAGGATATGGGCGCGGATGACCCAAAAATCATTGACGGGAAACATTTCCTGCCCCAGCATCGCGAGCGCATTGTGCTGGTCGGCTTCCGCCGCGATCTCAATCTGAAGGGAGATTTTACCCTGCGGGATATCCCGTCTCTGTATCCCGAGCGTCGTCCAACCGTCGCCGACCTGCTGGAGCCTGTGGTCGACGCGAAATTTATCCTTACGCCCGTTCTGTGGAAATACCTCTACCGCTATGCCAAAAAGCATCAGGCAAAAGGCAACGGCTTTGGATTTGGCATGGTTAATCCTCACGATCCGCACAGCGTGACCCGCACCTTGTCCGCCCGTTATTATAAAGACGGCGCGGAAATCCTGATCGACAGAGGCTGGGATAAAGCGCTGGGCGAGAGGGATTTCGACGATCCGCAAAACCAGCTCCACCGTCCACGACGCCTCACGCCACGGGAATGTGCCCGGCTGATGGGCTTTGAAACGCCCCAAGGCTACAGTTTCCGTATTCCGGTGTCGGACACTCAGGCATACCGTCAGTTTGGTAACTCGGTGGTGGTGCCCGCGTTTGCGGCGGTGGCAAAACTGCTGGCCTCACGTATCCGGCAGGCGGTGGCACTCCGCCAGAGTGAGGCCGTCAATGACGGACGTTCACGATAAGGCAACGCGCAGCAAAAACATGCGTGCCATCGGCACGCGTGATACCGCCATTGAAAAGCGTCTGGCCGGATTATTGACGCAGGCGGGGTTTGATTTCCGCGTGCAGGATGCCGCGCTGGCGGGGCGACCGGATTTCGTCATCGACGCGTATCAGTGCATTATCTTTACCCACGGCTGTTTCTGGCATCATCACGACTGTTACCTGTTTAAAGTTCCGGCAACGCGCACCGATTTCTGGCTGAAGAAGATTGGCAAGAACGTTGCGCGCGACGCGCGGGATCTCACCACGCTTATCGCGCAGGGCTGGCGCGTGCTGATCGTCTGGGAGTGTGCGCTGAGAGGGCGGCGAAAACTGAACGATGCCGATCTGCGCGAACGGCTGGAAGAGTGGATCTGCGGCGGCGGACACACCGCGCAGATCGACACACAGGGGATCCACGCGCTTACGGTTTCTCCACCCCGCAAGGCGTAATCACGGGCTTCGCTGGCAGTAAATATTTGCCCAGCGTGACCAGCACGACGGCAAAAACAATCACCCCTAATGCTAACCACTCAACCGGAGAGAGCGTTTCCCCGCCGAGCCCGGTACCGAGCAGCACGGCCACGACCGGGTTGACGTAGGCATAGCTGGTGGCAACCGCCGGAGACACATTGCGGATCAGGAACATGTAGGCATTGATTGCAATGAGCGAACCAAACAGCGCCAGATACCCGACCGCCAGGAAGCCCGACAGATCCGGCATGGTCGTCAGCCTTTCCCCCGTCAGCATAGAGGCAATCAGAAGCACGATCCCCGCGGCAAGCATCTCAATCGCCCCCGCCATCATGCCGGTTGGCAGTTCGATACGCGAACCGTATACCGAACCAAACGCCCAGCTCATTGAGCCGATAAGAATAATGATCGCGCCCCACGGATTGCCGCTCAGGTTACCGCCGCTGTTGAGCAGAATAATGCCCGCCAGGCCGATGCCAATCCCCAGCCATTCCAGCTTGCGGGTACGGATGCCAAAAAGACGGCTGAAGCAGAGGGTAAACAGCGGTACGGTGGCAACGACCACGGCGGCGATCCCCGACGGTACGTTCTGGTGCTCGGCAATGGTCACAAACCCATTCCCTACCGCCAATAGCAGCAGGCCAATCAGGGCGGCGTTGAGCATCGGGCGCAGCGGCGGTAGCTTATGACCGCGCAGCAGCAGAAAGGCCAGCAGCAACACGCCCGCCGAGAGGAAACGAATGCCCGCCATCATCAGCGGCGGCCAGCTTTCCACGCCGATGCGAATGACAAAGTAGGTCGAACCCCAGATGATATAAAGCGAAAAAAGTGCCCCGATGAGCGGTAGCAGTTGCCGGAAACGCATAATCCCTCACGACGAAATAAAAAGGTCGCTGATAGTAAACGCGAAAACTATCGTGCTGGCGAGCCCTTTAATTGTGTAGTTGATGTGAATTTTTTGTTGACGTGAGGTGCCTGTTTCCGCGTTTGCGCTTTTGCTCCATACTATTCACTTAATTACCAAAAAAAGAAGGATCACGATTTTGGCAGGAAGTAGCTTATTAACATTGCTGGATGATATTGCCACCTTACTGGATGATATTTCCGTGATGGGGAAACTGGCGGCGAAGAAAACCGCGGGTGTGCTGGGGGATGATTTATCGCTTAACGCTCAACAGGTGAGCGGTGTACGGGCTAACCGCGAACTGCCGGTGGTGTGGGGCGTGGCAAAAGGCTCGTTTCTGAATAAAGTGATCCTGGTGCCGCTGGCGCTGCTGATCAGTGCATTTATTCCCTGGGCCATCACGCCGTTGCTGATGATTGGCGGGGCATTTTTATGCTTTGAAGGCGTGGAGAAAGTCCTGCACTCCTTCAGCGCACGCAAGCAGAACGACACGCCGGAGATGCGCCAGCAGCGTCTGGACGCGCTGGCCGCGCAGGATCCGAAAACCTTCGAGCGCGATAAAGTCAAAGGCGCCATTCGGACCGACTTTATTCTCTCGGCAGAGATCGTCGCCATTACGTTGGGCATTGTCTCCGATGCGCCGCTGCTCAATCAGGTGTTGATCCTCTCCGGCATCGCCATTCTGGTCACCGTCGGCGTGTACGGTCTGGTCGGATTGATCGTTAAGCTGGATGATATCGGCTACTGGCTGGAGGAGAAATCAAGCGCGGTGGCAAAAGGCATCGGTAAAAGCTTACTTACGCTGGCACCGTGGTTGATGAAGAGCTTGTCGGTGGTTGGCACCCTGGCGATGTTCCTGGTGGGGGGCGGTATTGTGGTCCACGGCATTGCTCCGCTGCACCATGCGATCGAACAGTTCTCCTCGGCGCAGGGGAGCGTGGTGGCCGCTATTCTGCCGACGCTGCTTAATCTTGTGCTGGGCTTTATCGTTGGCGCTATCGTGGTGGCGGCGGTGAAACTGGTCGAGAAAATGCGCGGTTCGGCGCACTAATTGTTACCTGTTGTGGTATGCAAAAAGACTATTCCTCGTCTAAATTGAAACAGTTTCACCCTGATACAGGAGGCAGGTATGGTCTTTTTGGTCAGTGATGAAGTTAAGCCTAAGAAAGGTGGCCCACGTATGATTGTCACCGGGTATTCCAGCGGAATGGTGGAGTGTCGGTGGCACGATGGCTATAGCATCAAGCGGGAAGCATTTCGTGAAGATGAGCTTCAGCCGGGCGACGGGCAGCACAAGCGGGACAAGGCTTAATCACATAACGCCCGGCTTTGCCGGGCGTTTTTATCTCATGTACCGGGTGTAAGGCAGTAATCAGGGAGTGTGTGTGCAGCGCGATACCTTTGTTGTAAAACAATCTTTTCTGCAATGGCTGCATAAGCGTAGCAATCCGGGGTTAATCGTTAATCTCTGTTTTCTTGTCGTCCTTGTCTTTTCCACCCTCCTGACCTGGCGTGAGGTAGTGGTCCTGGAAGAGGCGTATATCTCCAGCCAGCGTAACCATCTCGAAACGGTCGCCACGTCGCTGGACCGTCAGCTGCAGTACAGCGTGGACAAAATGCTGTTTTTTCGCACCAGCATGCATGATGCCTTACTGACCCCCCTGGGGTTTGATGTCCTGCACGATGCGGTGTCTCGTTTTAGCGCTGTGCGGACGGATGAAACCTGGCAGCTGGCCGTTGATAAAAAACGCACCCTTCCCCTGAACGGCGTGTCAGATGCCTTCGTTGCAAAGTCCACGCTCCTTAACCGTGATAGTGAGCGTATCAGTAATGAGATTTCTGCCGCGCTGGAAGTGGGGTATTTACTGCGCCTGGCCTCGTCGGGTGTGCAAAGTGAAGAGCGGATAATCTACGTTTCCCGCGCGGGGTTTTATCTTTCGACAGACACGCCTGACATGGCTGACGATATCAGCGCCCGCTATTACTTTCTGGTGACTCAACCCTGGTTTACCTTACACTCAGAACGCCACAATCGCGCGCGCGCGGTGCGCTGGTTTATTTCGGCGCCGTCGCCCTGGAGCAATGGGGAGCGCACGATAACGGCGAGCGTGCCCATCTATTTTGAGCATTACTGGTATGGCGTGGTAGCGATGGATTTCTCCATACACACCATGAAACGCCTGCTGACTGAGGCGACGCAGGACCGGACGGAGGGCGAGTATCAACTGTATGACACGCGTCTGAACATGATTGCCACGTCAGAAGTGGACGGCAGTCAGGTGAACCGCTTTGACGAGGTTGAAACGGCGCAAATTGCTCACGCGATTGAGCACGACACCCGAGGCGGTATTCGCCTTGGAAGCCGTTTTATTAGCTGGGAGCGACTCGATCATTTTGACGGGGTGATCTTACGCGTTCATACGTTGCACGAAGGCGTACAGGGTGACTTTGGCAGTATCAGTATTGTGCTGGCCCTGCTGTGGGCGCTCTTTACCGCCATGCTGCTTGTTTCATGGCTGGTCATCCGCAGGATGGTCAGCAATATGTACACCCTCCAGCACTCCCTGCAGTGGCAGGCCTGGCACGATCCCCTCACGCGTCT
Source organism: Enterobacter cloacae complex sp. HYC080_NIDB (assembly GCF_056673325.1). Classification (NCBI taxonomy): domain Bacteria; kingdom Pseudomonadati; phylum Pseudomonadota; class Gammaproteobacteria; order Enterobacterales; family Enterobacteriaceae; genus Enterobacter; species Enterobacter cloacae complex sp. HYC080_NIDB. The sequence continues at coordinate 1,709,660 of NZ_CP114212.1, forward strand.
GAATAACCGCGGCGCGCTGTTTGAGCGCGCAAAAGTGATTGCGGAGAACTGTCGACAACAGGGGCAGCCGTTTACGGTGATACAGATCGATCTTGACCATTTCAAATGCATTAATGACCAGTATGGGCATCAGGCGGGTGACAAAGTGCTGTCCCATGCCGCAGGGTTGATTGCCAGCGTGCTGCGCAAAAATGACGTTGCCGGGCGCGTGGGCGGGGAAGAGTTTTGCGTCGTCCTGCCGGGGAGCAGCCTGGAAGAGGGGAGAAGGGTCGCGGAGCGCATCCGGTCACGCATCAATAGCAGGGAGATCCTGGTGAAAAAGAGCACGACTGTACGCATCAGCGCCTCCCTGGGCGTCGCCAGCGCGCAGGAAAAAGAGAACTATGTTTTTGAACAGCTGCAGTCTGCCGCGGACGACAGGCTGTATCAGGCCAAGCAGAGCGGGCGTAACCGGGTGTGCTGGAGCGATCAGGAGAAAAAGTGATCCATCCCTTCCCGCCAGCCTAAGGGACCGCTCTGCTGCGTGTGATAAGCCCGTTCAGGGCTATCATTCTGTAGCGTAATGCCCTGGCGGTTTATGCTTTTAATCACCACGGCGAAGTCGACGCTGTCCAGCAGCGGCGCATCGTTTGGGCCATCCCCCAGCCCCAGGGTGGTGGGGATAATATCTTCCTGCTCGCGGTACTGCGCAATCAGCCAGTTAACCGCCACGTCTTTACCGCAGCGTGCATCCAGAATGTGCCAGAAACGAGCCCCCTGCAGACATTTCAGACCCTTTTGCGCCAGCGCCTCTTCAAAGCGGGCCATTGCCTCGTCGGTGTCACGCCAGATGAGCGTGACAGAGGCGTCGTGTTTGCGTGCAAGCGCCGCACGGTAGCGCGTCAGCCCGGTCCATTCGCTGATGACGCGTTCGTTCACGTCATCAAACGTGACGAATTTAAAGCCTGCCTGCTGGCGGATTTGCTCAATAAGCGGATGAATTTCCCGATGCGTCATCCCTGTGATCTGGCGCTGCCCCCTCTCCCAGCGCACATCAGGCTGAATGACCGCGCCGTTCTCAGCAATAAAAGGTAACCCCTCCAGGCCCAGATCCTGTTGGATATCCAGCATCTCTGCGGCACTCTTGCTGCTGCACAGAATCACCGGCACCTGATAATCCTGCAGTTTGTCCAGCCATGGCATCGCGGGTTGCCACTCGTAGGTATGAATGTCCAGAAGCGATCCATCCAGATCGGAAAAAACCAGCAGGGGACCCTGAAGTGAAAGCATGATGACTCCTGAAAGCGCACGCGCCTCTACCTAAGAATATTCTTAAAAAAATACTGAAGGGAAAACCGTCTTTATAAGACGCGATTCAGCCAAAGCCGCATTCACCGTGCGTTATTGCTCATAACAAAAATGATTATGTTAAAAATATTATATTCGCCGTAAGAATATATGCTTGTCAGACAAAATCGTTGGGGATAGTGTGGTTTGTACATCAGATTTCCTGGTGTAACGAATTTTCAAGTGCTTCTTGCATAAGCAAGTTTTGATCCCGGCCATCCCCATGACCGGGATTTTTTTCGCGCTATCGATTGGCTTCAGACACGCTAAAGTCGTGTATATCAAGCTCGAAGGCCTCCGCCAGTTCGCGGTAGGTATGGTAATCCCTCCCGTTCACCATCACCCTCTCGGAATCATCCTCTGCGCGACGTACTTCGGATTCACTGATCTCATTGATGGCGGCCAGCAGGGCATCGACATCCACTTCGACTTCGCGCTTGATGGTGTCGCTATACGCTTTGTTGGTCTTCATTACGGGGTACCTCATATAAACGTGTCCACGGTTAAGTATAGACCGCACACAAAAACGGCATTCGCATCCGTCAGCGATGTCAGCGCATGCGTTTTGTTCTACACTGGCTCAAAACCAGAGGAGGAATGTATGAAGGTCAACGATCGGGTTACCGTTAAAACGGACGGTGGGCCGCGCCGCCCGGGGGTGGTACTGGCAATTGAAGAGTTCAGTGAGGGGACAATGTACCTGGTATCACTGGAAGACTACCCGCTCGGCATCTGGTTTTTTAATGAACTGGGGCATCCGGACGGCATTTTTGTCGAAAAAGCGGAGTAACACAGCGTCGGGTGGCATTGCGGTTGCCCGACAACGCCCACATAAGCAAAAATCTCTGGCCTGGCCAGAGATCAAAGGTAGGGTGCAAAGGGGTTTAAGCCACTAACGCATGTTGACGAAAATCCCGTTCGTCACATTATCGGTCAAACGTACCACGTGATAGATCACTTGCTTATTATGCGTTTTAATTTTCCTTTTAATATTTCCTTTATGTGATGAAACGGTTTTTGCTTTAATATTCATCTGGTCAGAGATCTGAATAGTTCCTTGTCCTGCCATCCACATTCGCAGCATACTTGATTCAGTCCTGCTTAATGATAGGGTGGGTAAGTTAACCGCTCCTACATTTTTAACTTCTTTATTCAAATAATCACCCAGAATGTCATCCAGCGACTCGGGCTTAATCGACTTAGAACTGATCAATAAATTTTTACGGACCAACAAATACTCATCGAAATGGATATTCGCGATCGCCATAAAAACAATAAACAGAGTTTTTGGATGCTGATTAATGATTTGCTTAATGTGCTGACTGTTGGCTGGATCGTGAATGAAACAGTCCTCATTAATAAACACCACGCCTGGTTTTAGTTCGTCACAAGCGGCTGCGAGTTCGTCAACGGTGTGTGCATCGTTGATGTCTCTCTTTCTTACCCCTCTGCTTGCCAGGTACCCGGTTAACCCTAGCCGGGTGTAGCTGCATAAATCCATAATGATCGTTGACATGGCATACCCTCACTCAATGCGTAACGATAATTCACCATCTGCCTGAGAGCTCAAAACAGCCATACGGGATGGAAAAAAATAATAAACCTGTGAGCATGACAAAGACTTTCAGGCGGACTCACTATCCCGTAAAGTTACGTATAATTTGCCAGGAATCTTCTTAAAGTAAAGTAAATATTAAGTATTGTGAGGTGGTTAGAAACAATTAAACCCCGTCAGATATATCCTGGAAGATGTTTTTCATGTTTTATTTTAGGAATATCCTCAGAAAGACAATATCAATCGTGAGGACTATTATTTACGTGGCAGCTCGCTGACAATATCTGCTAACAGATTGAATATCTCGCCGAATAAGTGTTCACAGAAGGGGGCGATAAGTGGCATCAGTAATGACATTAATAAAATTCCGACCGTCAACGTCAGCGGAAAACCGATCACAAAGATGGAGAGCTGCGGTGCCATGCGGTTCAACAGACCTAATGCCAGGTTGACGGTCAGGAGCAGGGTGATAATCGGCAACGCCAGCATCAGGCCATTGAGGAAGATCAGCCCCGCCGCGCGGGTGAGCGCGAGAAAGGCATTGCTGTTGACCGGGTTTTCACCAATCGGCAGCGTATGAAAAGTATCCACCAGCATGGAGATAAGCCACAGATGACCGTTAAACGACAGGAACAGCAGCATGGCGAGCAGATCGATAATGCGTGCCAGCACCGGCATGTTGAGGTGGCTGCCGGGGTCAACAAACGTGGCGAACGATAAGCCCATCTGCAGGCCAATCAGCTCCCCGGCCGTGCGAACGGCGGCAAAGGCGAGCTGCATGGTAAAGCCTACGGCAACGCCAATCATCACCTGCTGTAATGCCACCCACACCGCATTCGCCGAGAAGATCGGAATATCCACCGGGGGAAGGGAAGGGGCGACGATGATGGTGATGATAATGCCCAGCCCCACTTTGACACGCTTTGGGATCGATTTCTCGCTGAAAATCGGGGCGGTGGTGATCAGCGCCAGAATGCGCAGCATCGGCCAGAAATAGACGCCGAGCCACTGAACCCACTGGTCGCTGGTGAAGTGCAGCATCGTCAGGTCAGCCGATGATGTACGGCAGATTGGTAAACAGGTTGCGCATATAGTCCAGCAACAGGTTCAGCATCCACGGTCCGGCCACGATAATCGCCACAAATACGGCGATGATTTTCGGAATGAAGGACAGCGTCATTTCGTTAATCTGCGTGGCGGCCTGCAGAATACTGATAATCAGACCGGTAACCAGCGCGACAAGCAGCAGGGGAGCGGCAACGGCAATGGCGATTTTCATCGCTTCCGTGCCCATCATCATGACCGATTCGGGTGTCATTGCCGTTCCTTAACTGTAGAAACTCTGCGCCAGCGAACTGACCAGCAGCTGCCAGCCATCGACCAGTACAAAGAGCATGATCTTAAAGGGCAGGGCAATGGTTGCGGGCGGCACCATCATCATCCCGAGCGCCATCAGGACGCTGGCGATCACCAGGTCGATAATCAGGAACGGAATAAAGATGGTAAAGCCAATCTGAAACGCCGTTTTCAGCTCGCTGGTGACGTAGGCAGGCAGCAGAACGCGCATGGGTACCGCTTCCGGCCCCTGCAATTCGCCGGTATTGGACAAGCGGACAAAGAGTGCCAGATCCGCTTCGCGCGTCTGGCGCAGCATAAATTCCCGCAGCGGCTGTGCGCCTTTATCCAGCGCCTCCTGCATGGAGATTTTATCTTCGCTGAACGGCTGGTACGCGTCGGTATAAATCTTATCGATGACCGGCGACATAATGAAAAAGGTCAAAAACAGCGCCAGCCCCAGCAGCACCTGGTTTGGCGGCGCGGAAGGGGTACCGAGCGCGTTTCGCAGCAGACCAAAGACGATAATGATGCGGGTGAAGCTGGTCATCATCAGCAGGATGGCCGGGATAAAGGTCAGCGAGGTGATGAATACCAGCGTCTGCACCGGGAGCGACCAGCTCTGACCGCCACCGGCAATGGGCGTTGAGACCAGACCGGGCAGTTGCGCATAAACCGCGGGAGCAAACAGGCCAATGCCCGCAAGCGTAAGGGATAACAAACGGCGCATCAGGATCTCCCGGAACGCTTAAGCAAACTCTTCATGACGGACTGAAAATCCGCAGGGGCTTGTGCGCGCTCCTCCACCGTGACAGGGGCGGGCGGCAGTTTATGTAATACGTTGATGTTCGAGGCGGTGACACCCAAAACCAGACGCGCATCGTCCACCTCGACGATAACCACGCGTTCACGCGGCCCCAGCGTGGTGCTGGCGCTCACCTTCAGGCCGCGGGTGCCGGCGGTTTTACCCGCCAGACCAAAACGCTTCGCCAGCCAGGCGGCGATAAGAATAAAGGCAATAATACCGAACAACGCCCCGCTCACCTGGAGCAGCGGGGAACCGGGAACGGCAGACGGTTGCGATAGTGTTGCCTGGGTTTTCATACTTATCGGCTCAGACGACGCATACGTTCAGACGGGGTGATGATGTCCGTGATACGCACGCCGTATTTATCGGCAACCACCACTACTTCACCCTGGGCAATCAGATAACCGTTGATCAGAATATCCAGCGGCTCACCCGCCAGACCGTCAAGGGCCACGACGGAACCCTGCGTCAGGCGCAGCAGCTCTTTAATGGTCATCCGGGTGCGTCCCAGTTCAACGGTCAGCTTGACCGGGATGTCCATAATCAGGTCGATATCCTGCAGCGTGCCGCTGACGTCACCGCCGCCGAGTTGCTGGAATACCGCATCCGCTGCGCTTTTCGTTGGGGTCGCTTTTTGTTCGTTTAACGCGTCAGCCCACAGATCGTCCAGTGCTCCGCTGTTTTCATCGGACGGATTGTTCATGTCACTCATTTGGGCTGTTCCTCATTCAGCGAATTCAAAATCGGGTTGATCAAGTGCTCAACGCGTAACGCATACTGACCGTTAATCGTGCCGTACTGGCTTGTCAGCACGGGGACACCATCCACATGGGCAATAATGCGGTCGGGTTTGTCTATCGGCAAAACGTCGCCGGGTTGTAATTTCAGGATCTGGGATAACCGCATTGAGATGTCGGCAAAGTTAGCCACCAGCTCAAGCTGTGAGTGCTGGACCTGGCGAACCAGGTTTTCACGCCAGTTCTGATCTTCGTTGCGTGAGTTTTCCAGCGGCGGGTTAACCAGCAGCTCGCGCAGCGGTTCAATCATGCTGAACGGCAGACAGATATTGAACTCGCCGGTCAGGTTACCGATCTCAACGTGGAACGGCGTGTTGACGACGATATCGTTCGGGGAGGTGGTGATATTGGTAAACTTCACCTGCATCTCGGAACGAACGTATTCCACTTCCAGCGGGTTAATCGCTTTCCACGCGTCGCTGTAGGACTCCAGCGCCAGCTTCAGCATGCGGTTGATGACGCGCTGTTCGGTGTGGGTGAATTCACGACCTTCTACTTTGGTCGGGAAACGCCCGTCGCCGCCGAACAGGTTATCCACCGCAATGAACACCAGGCTTGGCGAAAACACGACCAGACCGGTGCCGCGCAGCGGCTTGAGATGAATCAGGTTAAGGTTGGTTGGCACCGGCAGGTTGCGGGCAAACTCGTGATACGGCTGAATGCGGATCGCACCGACCGTGATATCCGGGCTACGACGCAACAGGTTGAACAGCCCCATACGGAACTGACGTGCAAAACGTTCGTTAATGATCTCCAGCGCCTGCAGACGTTCACGAACTACGCGGCGCTGGGTATTCGGATCATAGGGACGAATATTGTCGTCACCCGTTAGGCCCGGTTGCGGATCATCGTTTTTATCGCTGTCGCCGTTGAGCAGCGCATCGATTTCTGCCTGAGAAAGAATACTGTCGCCCATGTCGTTACCGCAGAATGAAGGCTGTATACAGAACGTCAGTGACTTCCTGCTTAGGTTGGCCGTTTACCAGCGGAGTGGCCAGCGTCTCTTTGATGGCGTCGACCAGCTTTTGCTTACCCACGTCGGTGGCCAGCGCGGAGGCGTCCTGACGAGAGAACAGCAGAAGAAGACGGCTACGCACTTCCGGAAGATAATCATTCAGGCGCGCGCGGGTGGCTTCATCCTTCAGGCGCAGCGTAATACCGACATACAGCACACGATCCGCATCACCGAGGTTAACGGTGAAGGTGTCCAGAGGGAAAAAGACCGGCGCCGGCGGCGGTGCGGGTTCGGCTTTGGCGGCAGCGGTTGAAGGTTCCTGCTGCATACGCCAGTAACTATAGCCCGCGGTAGCGCAGGCGGCGAGCGTGATCAACACCAGCAGCGGGATCCAGATGGAACGCTTACTTTTTTTGGTGATAGCGGAGTCTGTCATCTGATACGAGCTTCCTGTTTCGGTACAGCTTAATAAGGTGATTATCCCGTGTCCTGCCGTCGTCAAAGCGTGGAAAAGACGGGGATAATCACGCTACCTCTGGCGTTTAGGCGAAGATGTCTACGGCGCTGTTACCGCGCGCCGCGGATTGCAGGGCGGCAGGGGTGGGCAGTAGCTCCTCGCTCTCTTCATTAAATCCGCCGTTGTGACCGGAACGTGAAGCCTGATGCTGCTGCGATGAGGATTGCTGTTGCCCGGCAAAGCTTTCGCTGCTGACGCTGCTCTGAGAGAGCTGAATACCGTTCTCTGCCAGTGACGTCCGCAGGACAGGCAGTGCCGCTTCCAGCGCCGCGCGCACGTGGCTGTGTGCCGAGACCATCTGCAGCTGCGCCTGGTTATCATCCAGTTTAAGCGAGATTTGCACCTGGCCCAGATCTTCCGGGTGCAGGCGCAGCTCCGCAGTCTGTTGCCCCTGCTTAGTGAACAGCGTGATGTGCTGGCTCAGGGACTGCTGCCATTCGTGAGTACCCAGCGGCTGGCTTAACACCGGCGCGGTGGCAACGGTGGCGGCAGGCTGGCTGGTGGCATGACTGGACATGATCGGCGCCAGGGTAGCCGTGGGTGAGGATGATGAAGAGGAACTGGCGAATTCCTGCTTCTCTGCCGCAGCGGCCACGACCGGAGTGACTGGCGCATTGGCGGAGAGATCCGGGCCGTTGTTTTTCGCCTGACTCTGATAAGGTGCGGAAAGCTGCGCTTTATCGTGGTCTCCCGCTGCCGCGTTCAGGGGGGAGTGGCCCGCTGCGTTTGGCGAAAGCGTCGCTGAACTCAATGTTGAGGTTGCGGAAACGCCGTTACTGCCCGCCGCGTGAGGCGTGCTGGTCTGCTGGTGCGGCAGCATTGCCATCAGCGCGCTTAATCCGGCCAGCTCTTCTTCGCTCAGTTCGCTTTTGCTGTCATCCTTGCTGTTGGCCGCATTGAGCGTTTTCAGGGCATCGCCCTTTGACAGCGGCACCAGCCCGGAAATCAGGGTTTCAGGCGTGGCAAGCTGCGCCGTTTCATCGCCACTCAGGGCTGGCTGACGCGCGAGCAGGTCGGCAATTTTGGCCTGCAGCGCGGTATCGCCTTTGGCGTCCTGAGCGACTTTTGACAGCTTACTGCCAGCGGCTTTCAGGTCAGCCAGGGTCAGCGGCGCATCTTTGCCCTTGCCCGTCGCGTCCGTCAGGGCACCCGTCAGCAGGGAGAGAAAGTCTTGCGCACCGTCGGTGCCTTTCCCTGTTTGCATCCCGCCCGACAGGTCGCTGTCGCTCATCAGCAGTTGTTGCAGTGTGATCATTCCGGTTTCCTCATTGATGCGCGCTGGGCAAACTCATCCATTTTTTTCTGATCCAGACGGTTTTCCGCCAGGGTCGCGGCTGCGATCTGCCGGTCCTGTAAGGTTTGCCAGGCCTGCAGCCGCTGTTTTTTCTCACGCCAGAAATTCAGCGCGGTATCGACTTTTTGGGTCCACTGGTTAAGCTGCTGGCGGTGCTGCTCTATCGCCTTCTCCAGCGTCTGGATAAACTGCTGATAGTTAATCCACCGCTGGCTTCCAATGCCCTGGGTCATATCGGTATTGAGGTTGGTGCGATACTCATGCTGATAGTCGATTAACATCTTCAACTGTTCTTCAGCCTGCTGGCACCCGCGTCGCATTGCGCCAAGCTGCAATGCGGCATCATCAACTTCTTTTTCAGCCAGATCTTTCAGCGTTGATAACGCGCTGTTTTGCGCCATGACCTTCGCCCTCCACCTGTGTTACACCTGCGGGAAAATCAGTTCCAGAGCCTGGATTGAATCTTCCCAGTCGGCACGTTCAAAAATGCCCTGTTGTAAAAACGCCTCCAGCTGCGGCCACAGGCTAATCGCTTTGTCGAGCATAGGATCGCTGCCTTTGGCATACGCCCCCACGCTGACCAGATCGCGGTTGCGCTGGAAGCTGGAGAGGAGTTGTTTAAAGTTACGCACGCGGGCGTAATGCTTCTCGGTGATCAGCGCCGTCATTGCGCGGCTGATGGATGCTTCAATATCAATCGCCGGGTAGTGTCCGGCTTCAGCCAGACGACGCGATAACACAATATGACCGTCGAGAATGGCGCGCGCGGAGTCGGCAATCGGGTCCTGCTGGTCATCGCCTTCGGTCAGTACCGTATAAAATGCAGTGATGGAGCCACCGCCGCTGATGCCGTTCCCTGCGCGTTCAACCAGCGCAGGAAGTTTGGCAAAGACCGAAGGCGGGTAGCCTTTGGTGGCCGGTGGCTCACCGATAGCCAGCGCAATTTCACGCTGCGCCATCGCGTAGCGGGTGAGGGAGTCCATGATCAGCAGCACGTGCTTGCCGCGGTCGCGGAAATCTTCGGCAATACGGGTGGCGTAGGCGGCACCCTGCATACGCAGCAGGGGGGACACATCCGCCGGGGCGGCGATTACCACTGAACGGGCCCGGCCTTCCGCACCCAGAATGTTTTCGATGAAATCTTTGACTTCACGGCCACGCTCACCAATCAGCCCAACGACGATCACGTCGGCCTGGGTATAACGCGCCATCATGCCGAGCAGGACCGATTTACCCACGCCGGAGCCGGCGAACAGACCCATACGTTGTCCGCGTCCTACCGTGAGCAGGGCGTTAATCGGCCGTACGCCGGTATCCAGCACATGCTCGATAGGGGTACGCTGCAGGGGGTTAAATGGCTGGGTGATCAACGCCCCGGTTTCGGTGGTGTCCGGCGCGGGCAGGCCATCCAGCGGTTTCCCGCTGCCGTCGAGCACGCGGCCGAGCAGGGCCGGGCCAAGCGGCAGCTGTTTCCCGCTTTGCAGGCCGTCGCCGCTGATGTTTTTCGCGTAGACGCGGGCGCCGGGGAGAATACCTTCCACCTCTTCAAGCGGCATCAGGAACAGTCGCTGACCGTTAAACCCAACCACTTCGCTTTCGACTTCACGCGTTTCCTGACCATCCTGACGCTCAATCACACAGGTTGCGCCCAGCGGAAGCTGCAGGCCGGTGGCTTCCAGTACCAGACCGGTCGCGCGCGTCAGTCGTCCATAACGACGAACGGAGGGCAGTTGCGCCATCTTCGTCTCAAAGTTGTCGAGCGTGTTGAGCCAGCGGGTGAGGCGTGCGGTCATCAGACGACTCCCGGAGCCGCCAGACGGCACAGTTCCTGCCAGCGAGTGGCGACGCTGGCATCCAGGTCACCTTCGTCGGCAGAGACTTTGCAGCCGCCGTGGTGTAAAGACGGATCGCCGCGCAGACGCCAGCCGTGCAGGCTGAGGGTTGCCCCCAGGCTCTCTTCAACGCGCTGCAGATCGTCCGGGTGAACGCGCAGCTGCGGTTTGCCGCTGAACAGCGGCTCTTGCTGCAAAAGCCCCTGAATCTGTTTGATCAGCGCCGTGTTATCCACCACAGGCGTCTGGCCAATGACCTGACGCGCAGCTTCCAGCGCCATCTGCATCAGACGGGACGCAATCACGCTGTCCAGCGCGTCCAGCGTGTGCTGGAACTCGCTGACCAGCTGCTGCATGCGGGCGTGGATCGGCGCCTGCTGCTGACGCGCCTGGTCGATACCGTGCTCTAATCCTTTCGCCAGACCTTCCTGATAGCCCAGATCGTGACCTTTCTGGCGGCCTTCATTCAGACCGGCAGTGTAGCCCTGCTCATGCGCCTGCATTTGCAGCTGCGCCAGCATCTGCGCTTGCTTCTCCTCCTCGCTCAGCTCGGGCTGCCCGACGTCGACGTCAGGCTCAGCGGGTGAGACCTTCGCGGGCGTGAATTCAGAAAGGGGAGGGGCCAGATCGTCTGGCGTCCAGCGCTTCCACGACAGCTCATTAGACATAGGTGTCGTCTCCGCTGCCAATCACCATCTCGCCGGTTTCCGCCAGACGACGAACGATAAGCAGGATGGCTTTCTGTTCGTTCTCCACCTGAGACAGACGAACCGGACCGCGGTTGGCAAGGTCGTCGCGCAGGATATCCGCCGCACGCTGAGACATGTTGCGCAGGAACTTCTCGCGCAGCGGCTGTTCGGCACCTTTGAGGGCGATAAGCAGCGATTCGGAGTCCACTTCCTGGAGCAGGCGCTGGATGCTGCGATCGTCCACTTCGACCAGGTTTTCGAACAGGAACATCTCGTCGATAATTTTCTGTGCCAGCTCGCCGTCGAATTCGCGAACCGCGGTAATAACCGCTTCTTCCTGCTGCGTTTTCATCAGGTTGATGATTTCCGCCGCCGTTCTCACGCCGCCCATTTTGCTGCGCTTGAGGTTCTGACCGTCGAGCAGGTTGTTCAGTACTTCGGTCAGCTCCGCCAGCGCGGCCGGCTGGACGCCACCGAAGGTTGCGATACGCAGCATCACATCGTGACGCAGACGCTCTTCGAACAGGGCCAGAATATCGGCTGCCTGACCCCGTTTGAGGTGGACAAGGATGGTGGCGATAATCTGCGGGTGCTCGTCGCGAATAAGGTCGGCGGCACTCTGCGGCTCCATAAAGTTAAGCGTTTCGATCCCGCTGGCGGTATCGCGCGTTTCCAGAATGTCTTCCAGCAGGCTGGCGGCACGCTCTTCGCCCAGCGCCTTGACCAGGACGGAGCGCAGGTAGTCGTTGGCGTTGACGTTGAGCGCGGCAAACTGTTCGGCTTCCTGCTCAAATTCCGACAGCACTTCGGTCAGCTGTTTATTGGAGATCTGACGCACGTTGGCCATGGCCGCACTGAGGATTTGCACTTCCCGCTGGGAGAGGTGCTTAAACACCTCTGCCGCGCGGTCTTCGCCAATGGTCATCAGCAGGATGACGCTTTTATCGGTGCCTGTAAGCGTATTACTCATGTTCGTTACCCATCCACTGGCGGATGACCAGCGCCACGACGCGCGGATCGTTATCTGACATTTCGCGAATGCGCTGGCTCATCACTTCGGCGCCCATGCGCTGGTTAGCCCGACGCTGCTGCATCTGCTCATCTTTGCTGAGGCGAACTTCAACCGCTTCTTCCGTTTCCTGACGCGTAGACATCTGTTCGCGAGCGGCTTTTTCTGCTTCAGCACGACGCTGGAGCTGTGGACGAACGCCCTTACGCCACAGCAGCCACGCGACAATCAGCACCAGCAGCCAGCGTCCTGCGGACATCAGCTGGTCGATAAACGCCTGCTGTTGCCAGAACGGCAGTTCACCGCCGGTCTCTTCAACCGCGTTGAACGGCGAGTTCACCACGTTAAGGGTGTCGCCACGCTTCTCGGAGTAGCCCATCGCTTCGCGGGTCAGGTTTTCAATCTGCTTCATCTGCTCGGCGGTTAACGGCAACGGTTTGCCATCCGCCAGCGTTTTGTAGTTCACCACCACTGCAACAGAGAGACGCTGAATATCGCCCACGTTGAGTTTAGTGTGGCGGATCGTCCGATCCACTTCGTAGTTCGTGGTTTCGTTACGGCTACTGGTGCGTGGACCGGCGTTACTGGTCGTTGAGGTGGTCTGCTGATTATTTTGCTGACCGTTCTGCTGATTGGCCGGCGGCGTGGAAATCGGTGCCGCGTTTGCCGGAGCCGGCTGGTTAGAGAGCGCACCCGGCACGCCGCCAGGGTAGGCGCCGCCCACCTGTTCGCTGGAGTTGATCTGACGCGAGCGCATCACCGCCTGAGCCGGATCGCCGTTCGGGCTGTATTGCTCTTCGGTTTGTTCTTTATTAGAGAAGTCAATCTGCGCGGTCACCTGCGCATGCACGTTGCTGTTACCGACAACCGGGCCGAGGATCGCTTCAATGCGACGCTGGAGACGGTTTTCTACGTCTGCGGCATATTTCAGCTGCGCGTCGTTCAGGTCACGCCCGGCGGTATTGGATTGGGTCAGCAGGTGTCCGCTTTGATCGACCACCGTCACGTTACCCGGTGGCAGACCGGCGACGGCGCTGGAGACGAGATGCGTCACCGCGCTGATTTGCCCTTCGTCCAGCGCGCGGCCAGGTTCGAGGTTCACGGTCACGGAAGCTGAAGGGGATTTCTGTTCACGAACAAATAAAGAAGGCTTAGGCATCGCCAGATGCACACGGGCACTCTTCACCGGGCCTAACGTTTCAATGGTGCGGGCCAGCTCACCTTCCAGCGCACGCTGGTAGTTCACCTGCTCGCTGAACTGGCTGATACCGAACTTTTCCTGATCCAGCAGTTCAAAACCGACCGCACCGCCCTTCGGCAGGCCCTGCTGAGCCAGACGCAGACGCAGCTCGTGGACCTTATCAGCAGGCACCTCAAGGGCACCGCCGTTATCGGCAAAGCGATAAGGGATGTTCATCTGGGTAAGCTGGGTGACGATGGCACCGCCATCCTGATCGGAAAGGTTGCTATAGAGCGTGCGGTAATCAGGGCTTTTTGCCCATAAAACCATCGCTACAAGGATGGCAATAGCGGCAGCGCCTGCCACGATCAACGGGATTTTAGGATTCGCGCGAAGGCGGTTCATCCACTCGAGTGATTTATTTTGCGGCGCTGTCGATGCAGTTGCACTCATTGCGCACCTCTTAAATCCTGGTGGTTTACGTTATTCGTGTAGAGAAACAAAACTGACTCCCGGGTCGGCAAACACGACAAAAGTTCCATATTGATGGCCCTGCCATTATTTGATGATTCCGGATTTTCTATGCGTCAAATAACCTGGTTTTTTCACGCTATTTACCGCCATTATCTTATTGACAAGCTGTTAGTCTTGACCGCGTAAAAAACCATCCAGGGGAGAGTCATGGCTATACAGGGCATTGAAGGGGTAATCAGTCAGTTGCAGGCAACGGCGATGACGGCCCGTAATCAGAATGTGGCAGAACAACAGCCGACCATCAGCTTTGCGGGGCAACTGCATGCCGCTCTTGACCGTATCAGCGATACCCAGACCGCGGCGCGTACCCAGGCGGAGAAATTCACCCTCGGTGAGCCGGGCGTGGCGCTGAATGATGTGATGGCCGATTTGCAGAAAGCCACGGTTTCCCTCCAGATGGGGATTCAGGTGCGAAATAAACTGGTGTCGGCGTATCAGGAAGTGATGGGCATGCAGGTTTAAGCCCTTTATCTTCGCTGGCAGCCGCAGCGCTTTAATGCCACAATATTTTTTTCTTCGAAAGCAGGAAAGATGATGAAAAAAAAAGCAATTGCTGGCGCGCTGCTGGCACTGACCGGGTGCGTACAGGTCGATAACTATCAGGATGTGATCAAGCATCCTGTCCCGGCGCATATGGCGGGATACTGGCAGTCAAAAGGACCGCAGAGTAGCCTGGTCAGTCCTGAAGCGATTGCCACGCTGGTGGTGACCGAAGAGGGCGATACGCTGGACTGCCGCCAGTGGCAGCGCGTGATTGCCGTGCCGGGTAAAATCATGCTGCGTTCAGACAGCTACTACAACGTTACCCGCAAGCTGGATATCTATCCGCTGGAGCGTGATGGCGCGACGCTTGAGTATGACGGGATGGAGCTGCAGAAGGTTGACCGCCCAACGGTGGAATGTACTGATTACCTGAGCAAAAACCCGCTGGAGAGTAAACTACCGTAGCCGTTTGTTGCCGGGTGGCGGCTTCGCCTGGCCCGGCCTACAAAAGTACCGTCCCGTAAGCCGGGTAAGCGTCAGCGCCACCCGGCATTGTTTCTACAGCGCATCTTCTATTACCCAAACGCTGACACTCCCTCCATTACAGGTAAAGGTGCCTTCGCCATCTGCCGCGGTAGTGACCGTTTCTTCGCGATTGCCGAGGAAATCACGCCACGTTTTGTCGCCGTAATTTTCCCCAAGACAAATCACTTTCTCGCCGTCGTCGCCGTTCGACATCACTACCACACAGCCGGGATCGTCTTCCGTACCGCTGCGGCTGAAGGCGATGCAGTTAGGATGGTCAAAAAACAGGGTCTGCACGCCGTGGGCAAAACGCTGCCGGGCGAGGATCAGTTCATGAAGCTGCTCAATGACCGGCATGTCGATGTGGTAGGTCTCGCCATCTCCACCCGTATCGTCATAGCTCGCCCCGAAGAGATCCGGATAAAACACGCTCGGCACGCCGTTTTCCCGCAGCAGGATCAACGCATACGCCAGCGGTTTAAACCAGGCTTCTACCGGTGCTTCCAGCGCCTGCAAAGGTTGGGTGTCGTGGTTAGCGACGAGAGTGACCGCATGGAACGGATCCGCCTCCACCAGCGTACCGGTGAAGATCTGGCTCATGTCATAATCCCGTCCCTGACGAGAAGCTTCGTGGAATTTCATCTGCAGGGGAGCATCAAAGAGCATGGTTTTACCGTCGACCTGGTCAATATAGGCCTGCAGCTTATCCACCTCATGGGACCAGTATTCCGCCACAATAAACAGCGGCTGGTCAGCGACGTCCTGGACGTGCTCAATCCACTCTTTATAAAACCAGGCGGGAATATGCTTGACGGCATCCAGACGAAAACCGTTGCAGCCCGTCTGTTCCATGACCCAGCGGGCCCAGTATTTGATCTCTTCGGTGACCGCGTGATTGCGAAAATCAATATTCTCGCCCATCAGATAATCGAAGTTACCCATCTCATCATCAACCTGATCGTTCCAGCCTTCGCCGGTGTAGTCGTTGACGATTTTAAAGATGCCGTCTTCATCCGGGTTTTCAATATGGTCCACGCCGCTGAAGCATTTGTAATCCCAGACGAATTGAGAATATTGCCCGGCACGGACAGGGAAGGTGTAGCGTGTCCAGGCTTCACACTCAATGATCTCATCATCAATTTGCGTGCGGTCCTGCTCGTTCACGCGCTGAACGCGGACAGGTTCTTTCTCGTCTGCCCCCATCTTGTGGTTCACCACGACGTCCAGCAGCACGGCGATATCATTGCTTTTCAGCGCCTCTATGGCCTCCAGCAGCTGCGCTTTGTCACCGTATTTCGTGGCGATACTGCCTTTCTGGTCAAATTCGCCGAGATCGAACAGATCGTATGAGTCATAGCCAACCGAATACCCGCCGGACGCACCTTTATACGCGGGGGGAAGCCAGATCATATTGATGCCGATTTCATTAAGATTAGGGGCTAACGCCGTGACTTCTCGCCACAATTCACCGCCAGCAGGGTAATACCAGTGAAAACATTGTAAAAGTGTTGGGTTGCGCATGCACCATCTCCATGAGGTCGCGAAACTCAAGTATGGCGCAGGTTTGGCAGAAATGCTGGCGTACGAAACGGTTAATGCTCGTACGCCAGTTAAATGGCTAACTGATATCGCTATTACTTTGCGGAACCAGGACATGGCCGCCTTGATTACCGTAGGTGGAGAGAACGGTTTTCTGGATGGAGGATTGCCCAACCAGCTTCGCCAGCTCATCCATTCTGGCTTGCAGCAATGTTTTTACCTGGCCTTCGTTGTCCAGGATCACCCGCAGCGTCGGGCGAAGCTGCTCCTGAATCTGCATCGAAGGTTCACTTTCCTGAGTGAGACGAGCCAGTGAGTGCACCGCATTAACATAGTCGGTTTCACAGATGATCAGATCATCCCATAGCCCCTGCCGGGCCAGTCGCAACATCAACTGGCTCTGCTCAAGGAGTTGCTGATAAAGGGTATAGAGCTGCGGTGCATTACTCATTAGAAGGCGTCCTGCATCAGTTGTGGGGTACCGGCAACCTCCTTCCACCCGTCAGCGATATTGCGCAGCAATGTTTCCACCTCTTCGATGGCGCTGGCGTCGTTATTCACATTGGCGTGCAGGAGGCGACGAACCATATAGGCATAAAGGGCGATCAGGTTTTGTGTGAGCTCATCACCATTACTTTCCACCAGGCCGACCTTCAGACCGTTCTCGATAATGTTGATCGCTTTCGAAATCGCGAGTCCCTTTGCCGGGATATTGCCGTCTTGCAGGAACAGACGCGCGCGAACCAGCGCGCTGAGGGCTCCATCAAATAGCATGATAACCAGCTGTTGCTGGCTGGCGCTCATCACCGCGCTTTCAACCTCTATTTTTGCGTAGGCTTGTGTACCTTTTGCGCCGTACATGTTATCCCCCTCGGGTCTGATTAGCGTTTACTACTTGTTGCTGGACGTATTTTCAAACTGCTGCGTCAGGTAGCTACTGGTGTTGTTCAATGAGGTCATCAGTACGTCCAGCTGGGTAAACTGAGCTTTATACTGTGCCACACGTGCATCAATACGATCGCTGACTGAGTTGTATTGATCCGTCAGCTTGTTCAGCGTTTTGCTGACCCCATCTTTTGCCGCCTGGATAATCCCTTTGCTGGAGAGCCAGTCAGTCAGATTGGTGGCCATGGTGGTGGTGATACCGGTGGCTTTACCGTCGCCCACAACCAGATCTTTTACGGCGGTTGGGTTATCAGTTAGCGCTTTTTTCAGCTTCGTGCTGTCCAGCTCCAGTTTTCCTGAGCTTGGGTCCGAGGTAATGCCCAGTGACGACAGCGTTTTATAAGTGGTACCGCCGACGGTGTTGCTCAGCATGGTTTTCAGCTGGGTCTGGATCGTACGCAGCGTGCTGTCACCGAGCAGGGCGCCGTTGCTGGCATCCTGTGCATCTGTACCTGCATCCACCGCCGTATATTTGGTTAATGTTGCAAAGCTGTCCTGAAGGGTGTTGTAGGCATCCACCCAGGCTTTCATTGCCGTTTCCGCTTTCGACGTATCTTTGGTGATCGTCAGCGTCTGGTTGCCTGTGGTGACATCGTTCAGGTTCAGGGTGATATCTTCCAGCGCATCGCTGATGGTATTGCTGCTGTTTTCGATATCTACGTTGTTCACCTTCAGCTTCGCGTTCTGCGCGGTGACGCTTTCCGTCATCCCGTTGCTGGCGTCGGTGCTGGTGCCGTTATAACCCATAAAGGATTGCAGAGCGCTGTCGCCGCTCACGCTGATGCTGACCGCGTTGTCCGCCCCGGTTTCGGTAGAGGTGATGGACAGACGATACTGACCATTACCGACGTTAATAATACTGGCGGTGACACCGGCATCCGCTTTGTTAATGGCATCACGAATGCCGTTCAGCGAGGAGTTGGCCGCGCTGATATCTACCGTCACCGGTTTTTTACCGTTGCCTGCGGTAAAGGTAATTTTGCTATCTGTCGTGGCGATAGCGGTTTTAGTATCCGCCTGGGTATTTTTGGTGGTCAGCGTTTGCGCCTGCGCCAGCTGCGACACGCTAATGGTGTATTTACCCGCAATCGCGCTGCCGGAGGTGGTGGCGCTGAATGCCGTGGTGCTGCTCGCCGTGCTGGTGGCCGTAAACAAGTCGGCTTTATTCAGCGCGGTGTTGGCGGTCTGAAACGCTTCCAGTGAACTCTTCAACGTGCCGTAAGCGCTCAGCTTGGCGGTATAAGATGACTGTTGTTTGGAAATCGGTGTTAGCTGCTCTTTTTCGGCCTTGGTCAGACTATCCAGAATGTCTGCTAACTGAAGACCCGAACCAATCCCCAATGATGAAATACTTGCCATATTTATTCCTTAATCTATCGACACGTAGAACGAATAGTGGGGTTATCGGCCTTAATGGGGGAAAGTTTACGGTTAATTTCTTTTTTTTAATGGCGGGAATAACGGTAATAGAGAAGAGTATTTCCGTGGCTAAAAAAATTATCGAGATCCTGAAAAAAAATCTAAAGGTTGTTTTGGACCAGACGATAACACCTTTGACGGCGATGAAGCCGAAGGGTGGAAACCCAAATCTAACCAAACAGATTTGATGAACAACAGGAATCGAAATCATGGCACAAGTCATTAATACCAACAGCCTCTCGCTGATCACTCAGAACAACATCAACAAGAACCAGTCTGCTCTGTCTTCTTCTATCGAGCGTCTGTCTTCTGGTCTGCGTATCAACAGCGCTAAAGATGATGCTGCGGGCCAGGCTATCGCTAACCGCTTCACGTCTAACATCAAAGGTCTGACTCAGGCTGCACGTAACGCTAACGACGGTATCTCTCTGGCGCAGACCACTGAAGGCGCGCTGTCTGAAATCAACAACAACCTGCAGCGTGTTCGTGAACTGACCGTTCAGGCGACCACCGGTACTAACTCTGATTCTGACCTGTCTTCAATCCAGGACGAAATCAAATCCCGTCTGTCTGAAATCGACCGCGTATCGGGTCAGACTCAGTTCAACGGCGTGAACGTACTGGCTAAAAACGGTTCTATGGCGATTCAGGTTGGTGCAAACGATGGCCAGACCATCAACATCGACCTGCAGAAAATCGACTCTTCTACTCTGGGCCTGGGCGGCTTCTCTGTTTCTCAGAACTCCCTGAAACTGAGCGATTCTATCACTACGATCGGCGATACCACTGCTGCATCGAAGAATGTGGACCTGAGCGCAGTTGCAACTAAACTGGGCGTGAATGCAAGCACCCTGAGCCTGCACGAAGTTCAGAACTCTGCGGGTAACGGTACTGGTACATTCGTAGTATCTTCTGGTTCCGACAACTACTCTGTGTCTGTAGACGCCACCTCTGGTGCAGTTAACCTGAACACCACTGACGTGACCTATGATGACGCTACCAACGGTGTTACTGGTGCAACTCAGAACGGTCAGTTGATCAAAGTAACTTCCGACTCTGCTGGCGCAGCTGTTGGTTACGTAACCATCCAGGGCAAAAACTACCAGGCTGGTACTAACGGCACCGACGTTCTGGCGAACAGCGGCGTAGCAGCGCCAACTACTGGTGTTGCTACCGGTACTCTGCAACTGAGCGGCGCGGCTGCAACTGCTGAGCTGAAAGGTACTGCAACTCAGAACCCTCTGGCTCTGCTGGACAAAGCTATCGCTTCTGTTGATAAATTCCGTTCTTCTCTGGGTGCGGTACAGAACCGTCTGAGCTCTGCGGTAACCAACCTGAACAACACCACCACCAACCTGTCTGAAGCGCAGTCCCGTATTCAGGACGCCGACTATGCGACCGAAGTGTCCAATATGTCTAAAGCGCAGATCGTTCAGCAGGCCGGTAACTCCGTGCTGTCCAAAGCTAACCAGGTTCCTCAGCAGGTTCTGTCTCTGCTGCAGGGCTAATCGCCTGATAATGCTCAAACCCCGCTTCGGCGGGGTTTTTTATTTAGCGCTATTCGCATAACCCCCCAAATAACCCCTCATTTCACTCACTATTCACCCGATTGAAACCCCTGCAGAATCGGATAATCATGCCGATAACTCAATTAACGCAGGGCTGTTTATCGTGAATTCACTCTATACCGCTGAAGGTGTAATGGATAAACACTCGCTGTGGCAGCGTTATGTCCCGCTGGTGCGTCACGAAGCATTGCGCCTCCAGGTGCGCTTGCCGGCGAGCGTGGAACTTGACGATCTGCTACAGGCGGGCGGTATCGGGTTATTGAATGCAGTTGACCGATACGACGCTCTGCAAGGAACGGCATTTACGACTTACGCAGTTCAGCGTATTCGTGGTGCGATGCTGGACGAACTGCGCAGCCGTGACTGGGTGCCGCGAAGTGTTCGCCGCAACGCCCGCGAAGTGGCGCATGCGATGGGGCAGCTGGAACAGGAACTGGGACGCAACGCAACGGAAACCGAAGTGGCGGAACGTCTTGGCATTGCTGTTGAAGAGTATCGTCAGATGTTGCTCGATACCAATAATAGCCAACTCTTCTCTTATGACGAGTGGCGCGAAGAGCATGGCGATAGCATCGAGCTGGTGACGGATGAACACCAGCAGGAAAACCCGTTACACCATTTAATGGAAGGGAATTTACGCCAGCGCGTAATGGAAGCGATTGAAGCGCTGCCTGAACGCGAACAGCTGGTGTTGACCCTTTATTACCAGGAAGAGCTTAATCTCAAAGAGATTGGCGCTGTTCTGGAGGTGGGGGAGTCGCGGGTGAGCCAGTTGCACAGCCAGGCCATTAAACGCTTACGAACCAAGCTGGGTAAGTTATAGGTGATTTTTTCACCCGAAAAATGCCGCACAACGTATTGACAACCAGGAGTTATCATGACGGTGCAGCAATCAAAAAGACGGCCTTTAAGCCGCTACCTGAAAGACTTTAAACACAGCCAGACGCATTGCGCCCACTGTAAGAAACTACTCGATCGTATCACGCTGGTTCGCCGTGGCGAGATCGTGAATAAAATCGCGATCTCTCGCCTCGACACGTTGATGGACGAAGCGGCGTGGCTCGAAGAGCAGAAAGAGTGGGTGGCGCTTTGCCGTTTCTGTGGCGATCTCCATTGCAAAGAGCAAAGCGACTTCTTCGACATTATCGGCTTCAAACAATTCCTGTTTGAACAAACGGAGATGAGCCACGGCACCGTGCGCGAATATGTGGTTCGCCTGCGCCGCCTAGGACAGCATCTGACCGTTAACAACATCTCTCGCGATCTGCTAAAAACCGGTTATCTGGATGAGAATCTGGAGCCGTGGCTGCCTGCCACCAGCACCAACAACTACCGTATTGCGCTGCGCAAGTATGCGCAATATAAGGTACAAATGCCGGGCGCGATGAAGCAGAAAGGCCACGCCGGAACAACTTCTGATATATATTAAAAAAGAATAAGATGTAGCGCAGTCGCCTTTGACGTCGCAGGCGATTTCTCTACACTACGTAAAAATTCTACGCTATCGGGGTATTTATGAAATTAGCACTTCTGGGTCGTCAGGCGTTGATGGGCGTTATGGCCGTGGCGCTGGTTGCGGGTATGAGCGTGAAAACGTTCGCTGCAGAAAATCTGCTGAACAAAGTAAAAGAGCGCGGAACGCTGCTGGTTGGGCTGGAAGGAACCTATCCTCCGTTCAGCTTCCAGGGCGACGACGGCAAACTGACCGGTTTTGAAGTGGAATTTGCCGAAGAACTGGCAAAACACCTCGGCGTGAAAGCCTCCCTGAAACCGACCAAATGGGACGGTATGCTGGCATCGCTGGATTCCAAACGCATTGACGTGGTGATTAACCAGGTGACCATTTCTGACGAGCGTAAGAAGAAGTATGACTTCTCCACGCCGTACACCGTGTCCGGTATTCAGGCGCTGGTGAAGAAAGGTAACGAAGGCACCATCAAAACCGCGGCCGACCTGAAAGGCAAAAAAGTGGGTGTCGGCCTGGGCACGAACTACGAAGAGTGGCTGCGCCAGAACGTTCAGGGCGTGGACATCCGTACCTATGATGATGACCCGACGAAATACCAGGATCTGCGCGTAGGTCGTATTGACGCCATTCTGGTTGACCGCCTGGCCGCGCTGGATCTGGTGAAGAAAACCAACAACACTCTGGCGGTTGCCGGTGATGCGTTCTCTCGTCAGGAATCCGGTGTTGCGGTCCGTAAAGGTAACGAAGACCTGGTGAAAGCGATCGACGCTGCGATTGCTGATATGCAAAAAGACGGCAGCCTGAAGGCGCTCTCCGAGAAGTGGTTCGGCGCAGACGTCACCAAATAAGTCTTTGACGTGAAAAAAAGGCGCTTTTAAAAGCGCCTTTTTTATTTCTTACGCGTCTGCGTGCATAATGAAAAATATCACATTTTGTCTGAGTTACCGGAGAACCCATGTCACTACAGAATTTAACGCGCTTTCCCCGCCTGGAGTTTATCGGCGCGCCGACTCCGCTGGAGTATCTGCCGCGATTTTCTGATTACGTAGGACGCGATATTTTCATTAAGCGCGATGACGTGACGCCGATGGCGATGGGGGGCAACAAGCTGCGTAAGCTGGAGTTTCTGGCCGCGGATGCACTGCGTGAAGGGGCGGACACGCTCATCACCGCCGGGGCAATCCAGTCCAACCACGTTCGTCAGACGGCGGCAGTCGCGGCGAAGCTTGGTCTCCATTGCGTGGCACTGCTGGAAAACCCAATTGGCACGCGGGCAGAAAATTATCTCACAAACGGTAATCGTCTGCTGCTGGATCTGTTTAATGTGCAGGTGGAGATGGTCGATGCGTTGACCGACCCGACTGCCCAGCTCGACGAACTGGCTACGCGCCTCGAAGCGCAGGGTTTCCGTCCTTATGTTATCCCTGTCGGCGGTTCGAATGCGCTGGGCGCGCTGGGTTATGTGGAAAGTGCGCTGGAGATCGCGCAGCAGTGTGAGGGGGCGGTGAGCCTCTCCTCCGTGGTTGTCGCGTCTGGCAGTGCAGGCACGCACGCCGGGCTGGCGGTGGGGCTGGAGCAGCTTATGCCCGAGGTGGAACTGATAGGCGTGACGGTGTCCCGCAGCGTTGCGGATCAAAAGCCGAAAGTGGTCACGTTACAGCAGGCGGTGGCAGAGCAGCTGGCGCTTAAGGCAAAAGCCGATATTCTGCTCTGGGATGACTATTTTGCGCCGGGCTACGGCACGCCTAATGAAGAGGGGATGGAGGCGGTTAAACTGCTGGCGCGCCTTGAGGGTATACTGCTTGATCCGGTCTATACGGGTAAAGCGATGGCCGGGCTTATAGATGGCATTACGCAGAAACGCTTTAAGGATGAAGGGCCGATTTTATTTGTGCACACCGGCGGGGCGCCCGCGCTGTTTGCTTATCATCCTCATGTCTAAAAATCAGGTCGAAAAATAATAATGCAAGAAAGTATACAACTGGTTATTGATTCCCTGCCGTATCTGCTGAAAGGTGCGGTATTTACGCTCCAGCTGAGTATTGGCGGGATGTTCTTCGGCCTCGTGCTGGGCTTCGTGCTGGCCTTAATGCGTATGTCGCCCATTCTGCCGGTACGCTGGCTGGCGCGTTTTTATATCTCCGTGTTTCGCGGTACGCCACTCATTGCTCAGCTCTTTATGATCTACTACGGTCTACCGCAATTCGGTATCGAGCTGGATCCGATCCCGGCGGCGATGATTGGTCTGTCGCTCAATACGGCGGCCTATACCTCTGAAACCCTGCGCGCGGCAATCTCGTCCATTGATAAAGGTCAGTGGGAAGCGGCGGCCAGTATCGGGATGACGCCGTGGCAAACATTGCGTCGCGCTATTTTGCCGCAGGCTGCGCGTGTGGCGCTTCCGCCGCTGAGCAACAGCTTCATCAGCCTGGTCAAAGATACCTCTCTGGCCGCAACGATTCAGGTGCCTGAACTGTTCCGTCAGGCGCAGCTTATTACCTCGCGCACCCTTGAAGTCTTCACCATGTATCTGGCTGCCTCGCTGATTTACTGGGTGATGGCAACGGTGTTGTCTGCTCTGCAAAACTATTTTGAAAACCAGCTTAACCGCCAGGAGCGTGATCCAAAATGAGTGCTATCGACGTTAAAAACCTGGTGAAAAAATTCCATGGTCAAACGGTGCTCCACGGGATCGATCTGGAAGTGGAGCAGGGCGAAGTGGTGGCGATTATCGGGCCGAGCGGGTCGGGAAAAACGACGCTGCTGCGCAGTATTAACCTGCTTGAACAGCCGGAAGGGGGCACCATCCGGGTCGGGGAGATTACGATTGATACCGGTAAATCCATCAGCCAGCAGAAAGGATTAATTCGCCGTCTGCGTCAGCATGTGGGCTTTGTGTTCCAGAACTTCAATCTTTTTCCGCACCGCACGGTACTGGAAAACATTATTGAAGGGCCGGTCATCGTAAAAGGTGAGCCAAAAGAGGACGCGACGGCGCGTGCCCGCGAGCTGCTCGCTAAAGTTGGGCTGGCAGGTAAAGAGACCAGCTATCCGCGCCGCCTGTCAGGAGGCCAGCAGCAGCGCGTGGCGATAGCGCGTGCGCTGGCGATGCGCCCTGACGTGATCCTGTTTGATGAACCGACCTCGGCGCTCGACCCCGAGCTGGTGGGCGAGGTGCTGAACACCATTCGGCAGCTGGCACAGGAAAAGCGCACGATGGTCATCGTGACCCATGAAATGAGCTTTGCTCGTGACGTGGCGGACAGGGCCATTTTCATGGACCAGGGGCGGATTGTGGAGCAGGGGCCGGCGAAAAGTTTATTTGCGGATCCTCAACAGCCGCGAACCCGTCAGTTCCTTGAAAAATTCCTCATGCAGTAGCATTTTTGTCCTTATTTGCTCCTGAAATCTTTTCTGGAGCAAATTATTCTCCCTGTTGCCCCGGGCGTCTGCTTTTTTATTCCACCCGAAGCAGATAAGCCTTATCAATAGTAAAGTTAATTGTGTTATTGCCGATATTTTGTGGTTAGAAATAAGTTTTATGTGTTAGGTTATATTCACCATAATAATGATTATCTTTTCAGAGGCTTCTTTTAGTAAGTATGAAGGATTCAGACTTTTTCACCTGGCGACGGGATTGCTTCCTCCGGTTTCAGGAATTGACCTGTGCCGACGAGGTATATCAGGAACTTCAGCGACAAACGCAGGCGCTTGAATTCGATTATTACGCGCTCTGCGTGCGCCATCCCGTGCCATTTACGCGACCCAAGGTCTCGCTGCAAACCACTTATCCAAAGCAGTGGATGGCGCAATATCAATCCGCGAACTATTTCGCGATTGATCCGGTTTTAAAGCCGGAGAATTTCATTCAGGGTCATCTTCCCTGGACGGACGCATTATTCGCGGATGCGCAGGAGTTATGGCATAACGCACAGGATCACGGTTTACGCACGGGAATAACGCAGTGTCTGATGCTGCCTAATCACGCGCTCGGTTTCCTCTCGGTTTCCCGTACGAGTGTGCAGGATGTGCCGTACAGGCAGGAAGAAATAGAACTACGGTTGCAAATGCTGGTGCAAATGGCATTAACCACGCTGTTGCGTTTTGAAGATGGGATGGTGATGCCGCCAGAGATGAAATTCAGCAAGCGTGAGCGGGAAATTCTGAAATGGACTGCGGAAGGGAAGACGTCAGCGGAAATAGCGATCATTCTCTCCATTTCAGAGAATACGGTTAACTTCCATCAGAAGAATATGCAGAAAAAATTCAATGCACCCAACAAAACCCAGATTGCTTGTTACGCGGCGGCAACGGGACTGATCTGATTAGAGAGTACGTTCTGCGTGACAGACGAGCGGACGGCTGAATGCAGTGCATCCAGCCGTTTTTTGTTACTGGCGGTACGCTTGTTTAATTTGCTTAACGGTGTTTGCAAATACAGCCGATTCCGCCTGGTCTTCCATCTGCGCGATTTGCTTTTCCATTTTAATGATCACACGACCAGCATCAGCCTGGCCCATCGCCTGCAGCATCAGCGTCAGCAGTGCTTTCAGGCAGTTTACTTCCTGTGCCAGTTCCTGGTTATTCTCCGCAGTGGCAAATTCAGGTGTGCTCATTTATTTTCCTCATTATTAAACGGCGCTAAAGCGCGACGACGAAAGTCAAGGCGGCGGAGTATACCACAAGCTGAAGCAAAAAATGCAGCGGTTGTTTTTCGTACTTTTACTGCGCTGTTTATTTGCGTAAACTCCGCCAGGCGGTAGACTGATGCCCTGGTATGACTATTAATTGTTTATGAGTGGTTTGCTTACCGTTAATTATTGTTACAAAAATCTGAAAACTGTTTTCCCCGAGGAAAAGGAGCAAGGTTTTTGTAACTTTTTGAATACGGATGCTTAAAAAAAAGCGCAAAAGCCCTGATGGCAAGGACTCTCTTTCCACGGACTGTACAGGCTAATTTCCAAAAACGAGAGCAAAATCGAATAGCCGATTTTTTAACGTTTTAATCTTGTGAGGAAAACCGTTAATATAAACCAAATTACCACTCAGTAGCGTTATCCCTATTCTGGAGACATTTCCTTTGATCAACGTCCTTCTTGTTGATGACCACGAACTGGTGCGCGCAGGGATACGACGCATTCTTGAAGATATAAAAGGGATTAAAGTTGCCGGAGAGGTGTGCTGTGGGGAAGATGCCGTAAAATGGTGCCGCACAAACTCCGCCGATGTGGTGCTGATGGATATGAACATGCCCGGCATCGGTGGCCTTGAGGCAACGCGCAAAATTGCGCGTACCTTCGTAGATACCAAAGTCATCATGCTGACCGTGCATACTGAAAATCCACTGCCTGCGAAAGTGATGCAGGCGGGTGCGGCCGGTTACCTGAGCAAAGGTGCCGCTCCGCAGGAGGTCGTCAATGCCATCCGCTCCGTGTTTGCCGGGCAGCGTTACATCGCCTCTGACATTGCGCAACAGATGGCTTTGAGCCAGATCGAACCCGAGAAAAACGAGTCCCCGTTTGCCAGTTTGTCTGAGCGCGAATTGCAGATTATGCTGATGATCACGAAAGGTCAGAAGGTAAATGAGATCTCGGAACAGCTGAACCTCAGCCCGAAAACGGTGAACAGCTATCGTTATCGAATGTTCAGTAAACTGAACATTCATGGTGATGTTGAACTGACTCATCTGGCCATCCGACATGGTTTATGTAATGCGGAGACGTTGTTAAGTCAGTGAGTGATGTGTTCGATTCAAAAGCATTTCTGAAAACGGTAACCAGCCAGCCTGGCGTCTATCGGATGTATGACGCTGGCGGTACGGTTATCTATGTGGGGAAGGCGAAAGACCTTAAAAAACGCCTTTCCAGCTATTTTCGCAGCAACCTTGCCTCCCGTAAGACTGAAGCGCTGGTCTCTCTCATTCATAATATTGATGTCACCGTCACGCATACCGAAACCGAAGCCCTGCTGCTTGAGCACAATTATATAAAGCTCTATCAACCGCGCTATAACGTGCTGTTGCGGGACGATAAATCCTATCCGTTTATCTTTCTCAGTGGCGATACTCATCCGCGTCTGGCGATGCACCGTGGTGCAAAACACGCGAAGGGGGAATATTTTGGTCCTTTCCCGAATGGCTATGCCGTGCGGGAGACGCTCGCGCTGCTGCAAAAAATCTTCCCGATTCGTCAGTGCGAAAACAGTGTCTACCGTAACCGCTCGCGTCCGTGTCTGCAGTACCAGATTGGTCGCTGCCTGGGCCCCTGTGTTGCCGGGCTGGTCAGTGAAGATGAGTATGCCCAGCAGGTGGACTATGTACGCCTGTTCTTAGCCGGAAAAGACGATCAGGTGTTAACCCAGCTGATCGCGCGGATGGAAAAAGCCAGCGCCGCACTTGAGTTTGAAGAGGCCGCACGGATCCGTGACCAAATTCAGGCGGTGCGCCGGGTCACCGAGAAACAGTTTGTCTCGAATACCGGTGACGATCTCGACGTTATCGGCGTATCCTTTGACGCCGGAATGGCCTGTGTTCACGTGCTGTTTATCCGCCAGGGCAAGGTACTCGGCAGCCGCAGCTATTTCCCCAAAGTGCCTGGTGGTACCGAGCTGGGGGAAGTGGTGGAAACCTTTGTCGGCCAGTTCTATCTACAGGGAAGCCAGATGCGCACGCTCCCCTCGGAGATCCTGCTCGATTTCAACCTTGACGATAAAACCCTGCTGGCCGATTCGCTTTCCGAGCTGGCGGGCCGTCGGGTCAACGTACAAACCAAACCCCGCGGCGACAGGGCGCGTTATCTGAAGCTCGCGCGGACCAACGCGGCGACGGCCCTGACCACAAAATTGTCTCAGCAATCGACGGTCAGCCAGCGGTTAACCGCGCTGGCAACGCTCCTGAAGTTGCCGGAAGTGAAACGTATGGAGTGTTTCGATATCAGCCATACGATGGGTGAGCAGACGGTAGCATCCTGCGTCGTGTTTGATGCTAATGGCCCGCTGCGCGCCGAGTATCGACGCTATAACATCACCGGCATTACGCCGGGGGACGACTATGCCGCCATGAATCAGGTGCTGCGTCGTCGTTACGGTAAAGCGATTGAAGAGAGCAAGATCCCGGATGTGATCCTGATTGACGGTGGTAAAGGCCAGCTTGGCCAGGCGAAAGCGGTATTTGAATCGCTCGACGTTGAGTGGGACAAAAACCATCCGCTGCTGTTAGGTGTGGCGAAAGGGGCCGATCGTAAGGCGGGTCTGGAGACGTTGTTCTTCGAACCGGAAGGTGAGGGCTTCAGTCTGCCGCCAGACTCTCCGGCGCTGCATGTTATCCAGCATATTCGCGATGAATCGCACGACCATGCTATCAGCGGGCACCGTAAAAAACGGGCGAAGGTGAAAAATACCAGTACTCTGGAAACCATTGAGGGCGTCGGGCCAAAACGTCGCCAGATGCTGCTGAAGTATATGGGCGGATTGCAAGGATTACTCAACGCCAGCATGGAGGAAATTGCAAAAGTGCCGGGTATTTCGCAAGGGCTGGCAGAAAAGATCTACTACTCGTTGAAACATTGAGGGCTCTGTAGCAACATAGAGCTAAATTTTACTGACAACAAATAGTTACCGTCACTATGCAATATAATATCCCTACGTTGCTCACTCTCTTTCGTGTTGTACTCATTCCGTTCTTCGTGCTGGCGTTTTATCTGCCGGTTGTGTGGGCACCTTTTGCCTGCGCATTGATCTTCCTTATCGCAGCGGTAACGGACTGGTTTGATGGCTATCTGGCGCGTCGCTGGAATCAAAGCACCCGCTTCGGCGCGTTTCTCGATCCCGTAGCGGATAAGGTCATGGTTGCTATCGCGATGGTGCTGGTGGCTGAACACTATCATACCTGGTGGGTGACGCTGCCTGCGGCAACCATGATCGGCCGTGAAATCATCATTTCTGCGCTGCGTGAGTGGATGGCGGAGTTGGGTAAACGCAGCAGCGTGGCGGTCTCCTGGATCGGGAAAGTGAAAACGACCGCACAGATGGCGGCGCTGGTCTGGATGCTCTGGCGTCCAAACGTCTGGGTTGAGTGGGCGGGAATTGGTCTGCTGTGGGTAGCGGCAGTGCTGACGCTGTGGTCAATGCTGCAATATTTGAACGCTGCGCGCGGGGATTTGCTTGATCAGTGATCGTTTCGCCGTAATTTTCAGCAAACGATCCAGGGAAGCAAAAAATAACGTTGACTCATAACGTCATATCAGTAGAATGCAACGCATCGAACGGCGGCACAGCAAGCCGGACGATAATGAAATCAAGTGTTTAGAAGTTGACTTGATGACATGCGGGAATAGCTCAGTTGGTAGAGCACGACCTTGCCAAGGTCGGGGTCGCGAGTTCGAGTCTCGTTTCCCGCTCCAGATTAAAGACATGCGCAATAGCGGGTGTCAGTTAGAAAAGTTTTACGGCGCGTTAGCAAAGCGGTTATGTAGCGGATTGCAAATCCGTCTAGTCCGGTTCGACTCCGGAACGCGCCTCCACTTTCTTCCCTGGCCGGATGGTGGAATCGGTAGACACAAGGGATTTAAAATCCCTCGGCGTTCGCGCTGTGTGGGTTCAAGTCCCACTCCGGCTACCATGGGAAACAAAGAATAATCAAAGCAATAAGCAGTGTCGTGAAACCACCGAAAGGTGGTTTTTTTGTGTTTGAAATCTATGTTACTTATTAGTAATTGTCATTTTTTCCCCGCCTGCCTACCGCACCATTTTTACTCTTCAATCATGAAGTGCTTTCTGGACTATGTCTTTTTACTTATGCCGTTACGTAAATGTGATTATGTTACTGCTGGTGAAATGATGAAAAACGGCAGGAGTCGAGGCAACACTGGTGTATCGGTAGGCTTCATAAAAAAAAGCCTACATAAAGCAGGCGATAAGAATGATGCATAGTTATTATAATGATGGTAAAGCGTAACAGTTTTCTAAAATTAGAACTGTAAAATCCGATAGTTACAAATATTTAGAGGCTGCATCAAAGATTTCCTGTGAGGCCAGTTCCCGATCAGATGCAACATAGATAACCTCATGGTCACCTGTTAAGGACGGGAAACCTGCCGACATGATCTGTAGATTGACTTCTTCTCCGTTGGGATACGCTTCACGTATTGATGTAACCCCTTTAAGTACCGAGATAGCTATGCAAGGTTTTCCATTAAAAAAAACGATCACTTTTTTCATATATCACCTTGTATTTTGTCGTTGTTTTTCAAGCCGCAAATTTCCAATGGGGTTCTATTTATATTTTTCCACAAAGGGCCGTTTGCTTGCTAAAGGTCTCATCGTCGTCGTAGCGCAATGATAATATTACTTATCGCAGAGCATTACGTTGGCTGCCGCTGGGCCTTTATTACCGGCAATAATAGCGAATTCGACCTTTTGGCCTTCGAAAAGCGTATTGACACTTTCTTCCTGTAAGGCAGAAAAGTGAACAAATACATCTTTACTTCCATCGAGAGGGGAGATAAATCCAAAGCGCTTATCTTCGTTATACCACTTGACCAGACCTAAGATCCTGGATGACATAAAATACTCCATTTGAAGACGTTTAGAATAACAACGTTATGATAGGGAACGTATAAACGTATACGTATGAACTCAAAAGGAGGGGATATCAGAGATAGCGCCTGGTTAAGAGGACTGACTGGAAAAATACCGCATATAAAATATTGTATCGAACCAACGCGATCATTAAGGCATGGGATGGGCTAATAAGCAAATTTTATTTTTGCCCTTTGGGACCCGCTTAAGCCGACGTCACACCCCACCCAAATACGCCTTCCTCACCTCCTGATTGCCCAGCAGCTCCTCGCCGCTGCCGCTCAGGCGGATCTGCCCGTTAACCATCACATACCCGCGATCGGAAAGCTTCAGCGCGTGGTGCGCATTCTGCTCCACCAGGAAGATCGTCATCCCGTTGCGGGCCAGCTCGCGCAGCGTCTGGAAAATCTGTTTCACCACAATCGGGGCTAAGCCCAGGCTGGGCTCATCCAGCAACAGCAGCGTCGGACGGCTCATCAGCGCCCGGGCGATAGCCAGCATTTGCTGTTCTCCGCCGGACAGGGTCATCGCGCGCTGTTTACGCCGTTCTTTCAGGCGAGGGAACAGATCGAACATCGTTTGCATATCTTCGGCCGCAAACTGGTTGCCAATCGGGATGGTCCCCATCAGCAGGTTCTCTTCGACGGTCATATCCGGAAAGATACGTCTGCCTTCAGGTGCCTGCGCAATGCCGCCGGAGGCGACGTAGTGGGTGGATTTATGGCTGATGTCTTCGCCGCGATAAAGGATCTGTCCGTTGCGGATACGCGGCTGGCCAAAGATGGACATCAGTAATGTCGATTTACCCGCGCCGTTTGCGCCAATCAGCGCCACGGTTTCTCCTGTATTCACCTCAAGTGAGACCTCTTTCAGCGCCTGAATCACGCCGTAAAACACATCCACCTCGCGGAAGGCCAGCAGCGGTTCGCTCATAGGGTGACCTCGCTTTCATCCGTGCCAAGATAGGCGGCAATGACCTTTTCATCATGCTGGATCTGCGCGGGTTTCCCCCTGGCAATCACGTCACCGTGGTCGAGCACGATAATATCGTCCGAAATCTCCATCACCATCCCCATGTCATGCTCAATCAGTAATACCGTGATGTCATGATGATCCCGCAGAAAACGAATGATGCTGCTCAGCTTATGCGTTTCAACCGGGTTTAGCCCGGCGGCAGGTTCGTCGAGACAGATCATCTCCGGTCCGGTACACATTGCCCGGGCAATCTCCAGGCGCCGCTGCTGACCGTACGACATCTCCCCCGCCAGGCGATTGGCACAGTCCACCAGATCGACAGCTTCCAGACAGTAGAACGCTCTGTCGAGGGCGTCGCTTTCAGCCCGACGGTAGGCCGGGGAATTAACGATCCCGGCGAGCAGATTACGGTTAACGCGCATATGCTGTGCGACCAGCAGATTTTCCACGACCGACATCTCGCGAAACAGACGGATATTCTGGAAGGTGCGCGCCAGCCCGGCGCGGTTGACCAGGTGGGTTCCGCCAAACATTTTATAGAACAGACGCTGCCCGAACTGCGCGGGGTTAATCCAGTCACCCGGCTGAAATTTTTGCCCGAGTACCTGAATGACGTTGGTCGTCTTATTGCGGCTGGTAAATAAAATATTGCCGCCGGAGGCTCTGTAGAAGCCTGTCAGGCAGTTAAATACGGTGGTTTTTCCCGCCCCGTTTGGCCCAATCAGGGCAGTAATGGAACCACGCTGCACGTCCAGGTTGACGTCGTTTAGCGCCTTAATCCCGCCGAAGTGCATCATCAGATGTTCAACGCGCAATATCGTTTCGTTCATGGCGCGACGCCCTTACGCACGGCAAATCCGCTGCGGTTAATGCGGATCAAACCGCGTGGACGCCAGATCATCATCACCACCATCAGCATGCCAAACAGCAGGACCCGGTACTCGGCAAAACTGCGCAGCAGTTCCGGCGTGACCGTCAGCACAAAGGCGGCCAGCACCACGCCAAGCGTAGACCCCATGCCGCCCAGTACCACAATGGCGAGGATCAGCGCGGATTCAAAGAAGGTAAACGATGTCGGGTTCACGAACCCCTGATAGGTGGCGAAGAATACCCCGGCGATGCCCGCAGTC
The DNA here is from genome assembly GCF_056673325.1 of Enterobacter cloacae complex sp. HYC080_NIDB. Taxonomy (NCBI): domain Bacteria; kingdom Pseudomonadati; phylum Pseudomonadota; class Gammaproteobacteria; order Enterobacterales; family Enterobacteriaceae; genus Enterobacter; species Enterobacter cloacae complex sp. HYC080_NIDB. The sequence goes on from NZ_CP114212.1 coordinate 1,743,119, forward strand.
GATGCGCCCAGCGTAAAGGCCGACAGCTTGACCAGCACATGATTGAGCCCCATGGAGCGACAGGCAATTTCGTCTTCCCGCAGGGCTTCCCACGCCCGGCCGATCGGCATCCGCGTCAGGCGGTGCTTGATATAGAGCACCAGCATTACCACCAGAAACAGCACCGTATAGATAAAGATAAACTTCATGTTCGGGTTATAGGTGAGGTGGAAAAACTCGTGAAAAGGCACGCCGCCTTCTTTTGCGCGTCGTCCAAACTCAAGGCCGAAAAAGGTAGGAGGAGGGGCCGACACGCCATTAGGCCCGCCGGTGAACGTCAGCCAGTTGTTCAGGATCAGGCGAATGATCTCCCCGAACCCGAGGGTGACAATGGCCAGATAGTCACCGTGCATGCGCAGTACCGGAAAACCGAGCAGGGCGCCCGCGGCAGCGGCCATAATGGCCGCCAGCGGCAGCATGCTCCAGAAGCCTAAGCCGAGATACTGATACCCCAGCGCCAGGCCGTACGCACCAATCGCATAGAAAGCGACATACCCCAGATCCAGCAAACCCGCCAGACCCACGACGATGTTCAGCCCCAGCCCGAGAAGCACGTAGATCAGTCCGAGAATGGCGACGGTCAGCACATATTTGGTGGCGACAAACGGGAAGCAAATGGCAACGGCAATCACCAGGGGAATAATCCAGCGCATGCGGCTTTTGTATTCCGGTGGCCGGACATAAACACCTGCGCTGTCGGCTTCAAAACGTGCCTGAAAACGTGCACCTGGGGCGGTACTTAAAAAAGCGCTCAGCAGAAAACGACCCAGCATAACGATGCCGACTATCCATGCGAGTCGCTGCCCGGCGAAGTTAAAGCTGTATCCGTCCAGCACCACGCCGGCAATCGGGCCAAAAATGATTAACGCAATCAGGCCGGAAAAAATGGCGTCCAGAATACAGCGCTTAAGCGAAAAGCCGTGAGAGGTCATCGTATTCTCCTTCACACTTTGGCGACAATCGGGCGGCCAAGCAGACCCTGAGGGCGAAAAATCAGGATCAAGACCAGCAAGCCAAACGAGAACACATCTTTATAATCGGAGTTCACCATGCCGGAAAATTGCGCCTCGGCGACGCCCAGAATCAACCCACCGAGCATCGCGCCCGGCAGGGAGCCAATCCCGCCGAGCACCGCTGCGGTAAACGCCTTAATGCCAATCACAAACCCGACGTAGAAATCAAAGGTGCCGTAATTCATGGTGATGAGCACACCTGCCAGGCCCGCCATGGCCGCACCAATGACAAAGACCAGGGAGATAATCCGGTCGGTGTTGATCCCCAGAATGGAGGCCATTTTACGGTCCTGCTGTACCGCGCGGCACATCCGCCCCAGCCGGGTATGGTTGATTATCCAGGTCAGCACCAGCATGCCGGCAAACGAGGCGACCAGGATAAATACTTTGGTATAAGTTATTTGCACAAAACCTTCGCCCAGATGCAGACGAAGTACGCCGTCGAGCATGGTTGGCACCCCTTGCTGGCGCGGCCCCTGGCTCAGCTGCGCGTAGTTTTGCAGGATAAGCGACATCCCGATGGCAGAGATAAGCGGCGCCAGGCGCGTAGAATTCCGCAACGGCTTATAAGCAATACGCTCGATGGTCCAGCCGTACACCCCCGTAACGACAATGGTGAATACCAGCGTTCCCAGTATCAGCAGGGGGAATGACTGCAGGCCGAAGAAAGAGAGTAGCGCCAGGCCAATGGCGCAGAGGTAAGCGGAAATCATATACACTTCGCCGTGGGCGAAATTGATCATCCCGATAATGCCATACACCATGGTGTAGCCGATGGCGATGAGGCCGTAGACGGAGCCCAGCGTTAAGCCATTGATTAACTGCTGCAGGAAGAATGTACTCATCTTAGCGCGCTCGTTTTATAGGCTGCACATGGTGTGCAGCCTGATGTTTATTACGCGCCGGCAGGCAGGCCCGCCGACGTTGAGCGTGATTCCGTCCCGTTACTGCACTTCCTTATATTTTCCTTTGTCGTCCCACTGGTAAACCACGTAGTCGGAGACTTTCAGATCGCCCTTGCTGTCCCAGGCTTTTTTACCCATCACCGTGTCGACCGTATTCGCTTTTAGCCACTCGCTGGCTTTGGCGGAGTCCTTGCCGCCCGTGGCTTTAAACGCAGCAGCAATGGCCTGCACGGAAGCATAGGAGTAGAGGGTGTAACCTTCCGGTTCAAATTTAGCGGCGCGGAATTTCTCAATCACTGCTTTACCGTCCGGGATCAGGCGAGGATCTTTACCGAAAGTCATATAAATGCCGTTGGTATACTGTGGACCGCCCGCCGCCGTCACCATCTCTTCATTAACAATGCAGTCGCCGGAGAAGAATTTCGCCTGCACGCCCTGTTCACGCATCTGGCGAACCAGCGGACCGGCTTCCGGGTGACAGCCACCGAAGAACACCACGTCCGGTTTTTGCGCGCCAATCTTCGTCACCAGCGCGTTAAAGTCTTTTTCACCGCGCGATAACCCCTCGTACATCACATCCTTGATCCCGCGTTTCGCCAGTGCCGCTTTGGTGGCGTCTGCCAGCCCCTGCCCATAGGTGTCTTTATCGTGAATGATCGCCACGCGTTTGGCTTTCAGCTTATCAATGATGAAGTCGCTGGCAACCTGGCCCTGCTGGTCATCGCGGCCGCACATGCGGAACATATCGCTCATACCGCGTTCGGTGATCAGCGGGTTCGTCGAGCCGGGGGTAATGGAAATGATCCCCGCATCGCTATACACCTCAGAGGCGGGCATGGTCGATGAGGAGCAGAAATGGCCGACAACGGCGTTGACTTTATCCTGGTCGACTAAGCGGTTGGCGACAGCCACGGCCTGTTTAGGCTCGCACGCATCATCACCCTGAACCAGCTTGATTTTCTCACCGTTAATCCCGCCGGCAGCGTTAATATCTTCAGCGGCCTGCGTTGCGCCGTGCCAGTACTGATCGCCATAGGTGGCATTGGGTCCCGTAAACGGCCCGGCGACACCAATCACGATATCTGCCCGGGCGGAAAACGCCGTCACCAGACAACCAGCTAACACAAGAGACAGGGGAGTTCTGATTAATTTCAGCGACATTATTATGTTCCTTAGCAAAGAGGTTTTTGCACCACGGCGTAAACCTGAACGCCCAGGGCGCAGCCAATCCAAAACACGGGCAAGAACAAAATGCACTAAACGAACGGCATCCTGCATGATACGGCGAGGTTTCCATGCGCAGCGTCGCGCGAAGAACAGCAAGCAAAAACGTTGCCAGAATGGTTAACCCCTTGACGGGGTTATGACATCTTTGAGTATAGAGCGCCGCGTTCTGCCGCCCTGCGGCAGGAGAAGAAATTACAGCGGAGATCACATATCGTTAACATTAAAGCCCATAAGTTGTGCAAGGGTCACGATTTGCACACTTTTGCAGCAATGAAGACCTAAACTTCAGCCGGGAACGGCGTAAGAACTGTGTTAGGATCTTTTCCTTTTTATCAGGAGTGTCCGCGATGACGGAAGGTCCATTAAATGAAAGCGAAATGGCATGGCTGGAAGAGACTCTCATGTCTTACGGCCATGACGATGCGTCCGTGATTGATGTATCCGAACTGGACGGCATGCTTACCGCAGTGCTTTCCGGCCCTGTTGTCGTTGAGCCAGATACCTGGCTGGTGGCCGTGTGGGGCGGGGAGAAATACATTCCGCGCTGGAAAAACGATCGTGAAATGAACCGTTTTATCGATCTCTGCTTTAAGCATATGAACGACATTGCTGAGCGGCTGAGCGAATACCCGGACCAGTTTGAGCCGATGTTTGGATATAACGACGTCGACGGTGAGAGCTACACCGTGGTGGAAGAGTGGTGCTATGGCTATATGCGCGGCGTGGCGTTGACGGACTGGTCAGCCTTGCCGGAGTCTCTGAAGGCCGATCTCGAGGTGATTGCCCTGCACGGTACGGAAGAGAACAGCGAGAAGCTTGATGAACTGAGCGAAGAAGACTATATCGCCAGCATTGAGCGCATCCAGCCAGCGGCACTGCGTTTATATCAATACTGGGTAGATAACCCGCAGCAGCCGGAAGCAAAGAAGCCGATTGTGAACGGCACGAAGGTCGGGCGTAACGATCCGTGTCCTTGCGGCAGCGGGAAGAAGTTTAAGAGCTGCTGTTTGCATTGATAAAAAAGGGGCTAAAGATAGCCCCTTTTTTTATTTAACCCACTTCCGGCAACATGCCGGCGGCAATCAATACCTGCACCAGAATAATCACCACCCCACAGCTAAACACAATGCCCAGCAGCGGTTTTCCTCCCGCCACGCGGTACCCCTGCTGAGGATGCTGCTGGCGGCTCTTCCATGCCAGCAGGGAAGGGAGTAACAGTGCCAGGATCGACAGCGCCACGCCGGCGTAACCCAGCGCCATCACAAACCCGCGTGGGTAAAACAGCGCAAACGCGAGCGGCGGCAGGAAAGTAATTACCCCCGTCTGCAACCGCCCGCTAACCGTATTGCGACGCTGGAACAGGTCGGCCAGGTAATCAAACAGGCCGAGCGCCACGCCCAGGAACGAGGTCGCCAGCGCCAGGTCGGCAAACAGGTGGACCGCCAGCTCCACGTGAGGAGACGTGACGACCTCGCGAAGTGCCAGCAGAAAACCATTCAGGCCAGCGTGCTGCGCCATGAGTCCAATAAAGGTTGAAGAGTCAATGCTGCCCAGCGTCACCAGTTGCCAGAAAATATAGGCGATGAGCGGGATCGCGCTGCCGATAACAAACACGCGGCGCAGCTTGCGAATATCACCGTTCATATAGCTGACAATACTCGGTACGCTGCCGTGGAAGCCAAACGAGGTGAAAATCACCGGGATAGCGGAAAGCGCGAGCCCTTTTTCCAGCGGCAACGTCAGCAGATTAACCTTGTGCACATGCGGTGCCAGCAGGACCAGCATGACAATCAGAAACAGAATTTTGGCGCTGAAGAGAAAACGATTGAACAGATCGACCAGCGAGGTCCCCACGCAGACCACGCCGCCGCCGATGAGCGCAAAGAAGATTGCCCCCGTCGCCGGGGTAATGTCAGAGCCAAACCAGTCATTGACGCTGGAGGCGATGAGCTCCCCGGCCCCGCTAATATACGCGGCAGTCAGGGCGTACATCAGGAACATCATGCTACAGCCGGTTATCCACTGACCGTAGCGTCCCAGGTAGCGCGCCGCCAGTGAACCCAGACCGGTGTCGGCGGGCACGTGCTGGTAAACCTCAAGCAGTAGCAGCGCGGTGTAACACATCAGCGCCCAGAGTGTGCCAAGAAGCAGCAGCGTCATCCCGAATCCCACACCTGCAGCAGCCAGGGGCATTGCCAGCATTCCTGCGCCAATCGTCGTTCCGGCGACGATAAAAATACTTCCCAGGGTTCTGTTTCTCACGCTTTCCTCTACAACGATGGTGAATCGCGACAATTTCTGCGGCGCAGAGTAAGGGAAAAGCCGTAATTCGTCAAATCACCGTTACAAGGTGTGTAATAAAATCTTTACAGATTAGGCATGCTGTGATCCTTGATGGGGCGATGCCTACTTCATAAGAGCAATGTCACGGCGCAAATTTCAGGCGTAACGTAAACAACTCGTGCAAATAATAAAATAATGTGAGGGTTTTTTATGGCGGGGGAGAATCCATTTAAAGCGGCATGGAGCCGGGGAGGCAATCTGTTGTGCCATGGACACTGGATAATGAGCTGGCAGAACCAGCCTCTGACGCTGCCTGAGTCCCGCCGCGAAAAGGATATGGGCACCTGGGCAATCTATTCGGTTATTGATCCTGAAGATGAAACCTTTGCACAAGGCTTACAGGAAGATGAGTGGATTATTGAAAACGTTGACTGGCTGACAGACCTGTTTTTCGAGGTGGGTATTCCGCTTGAGACGGCCAGCTACCGCTATTTTTATCAGGCCGTCAATCCCCATGACTGGCGCTGTACCAGCTGCGCAGGATGTATGTAAATTAACGCGGTGCAGGAAACCCGCACCGCGTTGAAATTAATTCTGTGTATCGAGAGTGGAAAGTTCTTTATCAATAAAGTAAAGACCTTCACCTGATTTACCCACCAGGGATAATTTATCCAGCACGGATTTAAACAGCTTCTCTTCTTCATGCTGTTCTGCCACATACCATTGCAGGAAATTAAAGGTTGGATAATCCTGGCTGGTCATTGCCGCATGAACCAGTTCGTTAATTTTCTGCGTGATCAGCTGTTCGTGCTCGTAGGTGGCGCGGAACAGTTCATCGAGAGAATTATACTCGGCAAAAGGCGAGGCCACGGTCTCAATGCGCGGCAGGCTGCCGGTGTCGGTCAGATAATCAAACAGGCGCTGCATGTGGGTCATCTCTTCCTGCGCATGGCGACGCAGAAACGCGGCCGCACCTTCAAAGCTGTGGTAGCTGCACCAGGCGCTCATCTGCTGGTAGAGAAGGGATGAAAAGAGCTCAAGGTTCATTTGCGCATTGAGCTTGTCGATCATTTCAGTTTTCAGCATGGTGACGCTCCGGGTTATTATTACTGGTTCACAATGAGCGACACTATAATTTGTTATTTAATTATTTGCAAAACGTAAAATAAATATTCATTACTTCAAAATACGAATGGGAATAAAACGCATTGTCGGTTTTATATTAATGCGAATTGTTTTTGTTCTTAGTTAAATAAAGTGCCAGCAAACGCTGGCAGCTTGGATTAATACCAGGGATTATTTGACTTAGGGTTAACGGCATAACCCATGCATTTATACTGAATGGTCACGCTTTCGTTAAGGCACAAAGAGCCGCTTATCAGCGTACAGGTTTTGACGGGTTGCCCGTAGGCAGACGCGGTGGCATACCCCATACCCTGGCAGGCTTTCACTGCGGTGCCGTTATTTACATATTCGTCAGACCAGGCATTTTGCAGCACGGCCTGACCGTAATCGAGGCGGACAATGCCGTTTGGTGCGTCGAGGCTACTGATTTCCGCCTGACGGTTAACGCTGCATCCCGCGAGCAGCAGGATCGTACCGGCTACGATGACTCTTTTCATGGTTCGCTCTGAGTGGATGGAGATACGTTATCGTACCCGCAGAGACGTAGCCCAATGCCAGGAATAGCCGGACGATCTGCCTTCTCTCTTTGATTTTGTTCGCGGTTTTGCTGGCTAACAGGTGTTGCAGTAAATTTAATTGTGACGCACATCGCAAAAACATTGATTTTTGTGATGGTGGTCATATTATAGGCGCATTGACGATAAAGCTGTATGACAAGTTAATGGAGCATCACAATGAAACTGCGCAAAATCCTCAAAAGTATGTGGGCCAATTACTGCCGCACCTTTAAAGACGTGCCGCCGGGCGCCATGTTCTGATAAAAAAAAACCTGCTTCGGCGGGTTTTTTTGTTCCTGCTGGTGACGAAGGGGAGATGTCAGGGGCTGCGTTTTGATACTATGGCGGCCTTTAAATAAGGAGAAGCCCCATGTCACAAAACCTGAGCGCCGATCAGGAACTGGTCTCTGACGTTGTTGCCTGTCAGCTGGTTATTAAGCAAATCCTTGATGTTCTGGATGTTATTGCCCCAGTTGAAGTCCGCGAGAAGATGTCCACGCAGCTGAGAAACATTGATTTCACCAGCCATCCTGCCGCCGCTGACCCGGTGACGCTTCGTGCGATCCAGAAAGCCATCGCGCTGATTGAGCTGCGCTTCACCCCGCAGGGCGAGTCGCATTAATATCTGCAAACGGGCGACCGCGTAAGTCGCCCGTTGATGCCTTTAAAAGAAAGTCTGTACCAGCAGGTAGCTCGCCGCACACGCGCAGCTCACACCGATTAATCCGGGCAGAATGAAGCTGTGGTTAATGATGAATTTGCCGATGCGGGTGGTTCCTGAGCGATCGAAGCCGATGCAGGCTAAATCACTGGGATAGGTCGGCAGAACAAAATAGCCGTATGACGCCGGGAAAAAGGCGATCAGCATTTTTGGATCGATCCCCAGCATCAGCCCCATTGGCGCCACGGCCGTCAGGGCAGCCGCCTGGCTGTTCACCAGCTTCGACACCAGGAAAAGCACGATGGCATACGTCCACGGATGGCTTTTCACCACGCCTTCCAGCGCCAGTTTTAACTCGTCCAGATGCGCCTGGAAAAAGGTATCGCTCATCCACGCCACCCCGAACACCGAGAAAATCGCCACCATACCGGCCTTAAATACCGCGCCGTTAGAAATGGCTGAGGCATTGACCTTGCAGGCCATCAGCATCACGGCACCGGCAATGAGCATCATCATCTGAATGACCAGGTTCATCGACAGCGCCGTCATTTTGCCTTTCAGCTCGAAGGCGGGGCGCAGTTCAGGGAAGGCCCCGAGCAGGACAACCACGGCAATACCGGCAAAGAAAATCCAGGTCGACCAGTAAGCCTGCTTCGGAAAACGTTGATTCATTAACGTCTCCGTACCGCCATAGATAAACTCACGCTGCTTTGGATCTTTTAGTTTTTCCTGAAACTCCCTGTCGTCAGACAAATCTTTCCCGCGGCGTAAACTCCACAGGGCAGCAATGGCGACACCAAAAAGTGAAGCGGGAACCGACACGGCGAGTATTTCCAGGATCCCCCACGCGTGACCGATCCCATGCTGGGCGGCCAGGATGGAGACCAGCGACACGACGGCGACGGAAACCGGTGATGCCGTGATTGCCATCTGCGATGCTACCGATGCCACGGCCATTGGGCGCTCGGGTCGGATCCCTTTTTTCAGGGCGATATCCGCAATGATGGGGAACATGGTGTAGACCACATGGCCGGTACCGCAGAGAAAGGTCAGCATCCAGGTGGTAAACGGGGCGAGAAGCGTGATGTGCTGCGGATGTTTGCGCAGGAGGCGTTCGGCAAATTGCATCATGACATTGAGCCCGCCGGCAGTTTGCAGGGTGGCTGCACAACCAATCACGGCGAGAATGGTCAACATCACGTCAACCGGCGGCTTGCCGGGCTGGAGACCAAAGACAAAGCACAAAATAAAAAGGCCAATCCCGCTGATTAACCCAAGCCCCATGCCGCCGAAACGTGTACCCGTCAGCAGGCAGAGGAGAATGACAATAAACTCAATGGTGATCATGCTGCTCCCTCGTCAATGATTATGTAATTAAATAAATCATTACATGTTGTGTGGTTAATCATTGGGAGCGAGATCTGATTTGTTAAATCTCAGCAAAAGCAGAAGGTTGGCGCAGGGAAGGTAACCTGCTCCGAACGGGAGCAGGTCAAAAGCGTCAGTGATGCTGCACTGTGACAATGTCGAGCAGGTGGCGATCGGTTTGTTCCGGGCACAAACCTGCCTGTTGCGCATTATGGATCTCGTCCGCAAGGGTTTTCAGCAGCATTCCGTCCTGCTGCTGCTCTTTATCCATATCGCGCAGGAATTTCAGCGTGGTCATGTCATGCTGCGCTCTGGCTTCATCGGCCAGCTTGTTGAGTGTCGTGCAACGCTGTTCATACTCTTCCAGCGTCTTTTCAAACAATTCTTCCAGAGAAGAGTAATTATCGTTGATCCCCTCCAGGGCTTTAACAACCGGGTTTGCCCCCGCCGCTTTCAGGAAATTAAAGACGCGCATCATGTGGGTGACGTTGCTTTGGGCCTGTGAACGAAAGAACGTGGCAGAGCCCGTAAGGCTTTTCTCGGAACACCACGCACTGAGGTAAAGGTGCAGATTTGAGGCGTAAAACTCAAGGTTCATCTGCGCGTTAAGTTTTTGCATCATCGTTTGGGTAGCCATACTCATATCCTTATAGACTGTGGGACGTGATGTCCGTTGCTTAACCTGAGCGCCAGGCAAATACGAAGAAATAGAGCAGAAAAAGAGATTCTGCAGTGCCAAAGCTGACCGAAATTCACTTCCTGTGTTCGATATAAATAAGCATACCGTTGTCTTTAATTTAAGAAAAGTCTTAATCCCGCTGTTTTTACCATACATTACAAAATTTAATATAGTACAAATATGCAAATAGATTCCCATGAAATGAAATCTCACTATCTTACTAATAACAAAGGGATAGTCTGTTTTTAGTGCTGCGGTTTGTGTTTCGGGGGTATTGCGCCGGAATAATTATCTGGGAAAGCAATAAATACAGATAATTCATTTCGCATATATGATGTTTCATTAAAATTGTGCTAAATCAATTTTTGCCGGGAAATATATTTTCAGCGCGAGTGTGTTTTTTTGATGGAAAGCAGGGTGTTCCTTTCAACCCTTAGCCCCGGCGTGACAGGTCTAATGGCATCAGGGACTTCTTAGCTAATCTTATGGATAATTCTGCTCACCCCTCTTTTATTTGTCTGACAAATCCTGCCTTTTTTATGTCATTTTTCGCTGAATTTATGTACGCAATTACTGTAATTCTGCGGTGTGATGGGGCTCTCTTATGGATGATTAATTTCCCGCTAAAACTATCACCAGCAATAACGCTTATGACGAGGTAAGCGCTAATGCCTTGTTTTAAGTCCGATTAAATAAGAAGCACGCAAATATTCCCTACAGAAAAGAATGCTAAAGCTGGAGTTTACCATGCACAAATTTACTAAAGCGCTGGCGGCCATCGGTCTGGCTGCCGTTATGTCACAATCCGCTATCGCTGAGAATTTAAAACTCGGTTTTCTGGTAAAACAGCCCGAAGAACCCTGGTTCCAGACCGAGTGGAAATTCGCAGATAAAGCCGGGAAAGATTTAGGTTTTGAAGTGATTAAAATCGCCGTGCCCGACGGTGAGAAAACGCTGAACGCCATCGACAGCCTGGCGGCCAGCGGTGCAAAAGGTTTTGTTATCTGTACACCGGATCCGAAACTGGGGTCCGCCATTGCGGCGAAAGCCCGCGGTTACGACATGAAAGTCATTGCCGTTGACGATCAGTTCGTGAATGCCAAAGGCAAACCGATGGACAGCGTGCCGCTGGTCATGATGGCGGCGACCAAAATCGGCGAACGTCAGGGTCAGGAACTCTATAAAGAAATGCAGAAACGCGGCTGGGATGTGAAAGAGACCGCCGTCATGGCCATTACCGCTGATGAGCTGGACACGGCACGTCGTCGTACGACGGGCTCAATGGACGCGCTGAAAGCGGCCGGTTTCCCGGAGAAACAGATCTATAAAGTCCCGACCAAATCCAACGATATCCCGGGGGCATTTGACGCCGCGAACTCCATGCTGGTTCAGCACCCGGAAGTGAAGCACTGGCTGGTGGTCGGTATGAACGATAACACCGTGCTGGGTGGGGTCCGTGCGACAGAAGGCCAGGGCTTTAAAGCGCCCGATGTGATCGGAATTGGCATCAACGGCGTTGACGCCGTCAGTGAGCTTTCCAAAGCGCAGGCCACCGGCTTCTACGGTTCTCTGCTGCCAAGCCCGGATGTCCACGGCTACAAATCCAGCGAAATGCTCTACAACTGGGTAACCAAAGGCGCTGAACCGCCGAAATTTACCGAAGTGACCGACGTGGTGCTGATCACCCGCGACAACTTCAAAGAGGAACTGGCGAAAAAAGGACTGGGCGGTAAGTAATACGCTGTGATTGTGCCCCTTACTCGCCGTAAGGGGCCAGACGTACAGACTACAGGAATCACGGAGTCGTTATGCAACAGTCTCATCCCTATCTCTCTTTTCGCGGCATCGGGAAAACGTTCCCCGGTGTTAATGCGCTGACCGATATCAGCTTTGACTGCTATGCCGGACAGGTTCACGCCCTGATGGGGGAAAACGGAGCGGGGAAATCCACGCTGTTAAAAATCCTCAGCGGCAACTACGCGCCAACAACCGGCACGCTGGCTATTCGCGGCGAAGAGATGGCCTTTGCCGATACCACGGCGGCGCTTAATGCCGGGGTGGCCATTATCTATCAGGAATTGCACCTTATTCCCGAGATGACCGTGGCGGAAAATATCTATTTAGGCCAGCTTCCGCACAAAGGCGGCGTGGTGAACCGTTCGCTACTTAATTATGAAGCGGGGCTGCAGCTTAAACATCTTGGTCTGGATGTCGATCCCCAGACGCCGCTGAAATATCTCTCCATCGGCCAGTGGCAGATGGTTGAAATTGCCAAGGCGCTGGCGCGCAACGCCAAAATTATTGCTTTCGATGAACCCACCAGCTCGCTCTCCAAGCGTGAAATCGAAAACCTGTTCCGCGTGATCCGCGAGTTGCGACAGGAAGGACGCACCATTTTGTATGTCTCGCACCGCATGGAAGAGATATTTGCCCTGAGCGATGCCATTACCGTTTTTAAAGATGGGCGCTATGTGCGCACCTTTAGCGATATGCAGCAGGTTAACCATGACCAGCTTGTTCAGGCGATGGTCGGGCGCGATCTGGGCGATATCTATCACTGGAAGCCGCGCGAGTATGGCCCTGAACGCCTGCGGCTGGAAAACGTGAAAGCGCCAGGCGTGAGAACACCGGTTTCATTATCCGTCCGCAGCGGCGAGATCGTCGGGCTGTTTGGCCTGGTAGGGGCGGGGCGCAGCGAATTAATGAAAGGCTTGTTCGGGGGTACCCGCATTTCCGCAGGGCGGGTCTCCATCGACGGTGAGCAGGTTGATATCCAGAAACCCGCCCACGCGATCAGGGCAGGAATGATGCTCTGTCCGGAAGACCGCAAAGCGGAAGGGATCATTCCGGTGCATTCGGTGCGTGACAACATCAATATTTCCGCCCGCCGTAAGTTTATTCGCGCGGGTTGCCTGATAAACGACAGCTGGGAGTCGAGCAATGCCGACCACCATATTCGCTCGCTGAATATTAAAACGCCCGGCCCGGAACAGCTGATTATGAATTTGTCAGGGGGGAACCAGCAGAAGGCCATTTTAGGCCGCTGGTTGTCGGAAGACATGAAGGTCATTTTGCTGGATGAGCCGACGCGCGGTATCGATGTGGGCGCAAAACACGAGATTTATAACGTGATCTATGAACTGGCAAAACGCGGCGTGGCGGTACTTTTCGCCTCCAGCGATCTGCCGGAGGTGCTTGGCGTTGCCGACCGCATTGTGGTGATGCGTGAAGGCGAAATCGCCGGTGAATTACTTCATGAACAGGCGAATGAACAACAGGCGTTGAACCTCGCCATGCCTAAAGTCAGCCAGGCAGTCGCCTGAGTAAGGAGTTAATGATGTCCTCTGTTACTACATCCGGAGCGCCGAAGTCGGCTTTTAGTTTTGGTCGTATCTGGGATCAGTACGGCATGCTGGTGGTCTTTGCCGCACTTTTCGTCGCCTGTGCGATCTTCGTCCCTAACTTTGCCACTTTCATTAATATGAAAGGATTGGGCCTGGCCATTTCCATGTCCGGCATGGTGGCCTGCGGTATGCTGTTCTGTCTGGCCTCCGGTGATTTCGACCTGTCGGTGGCCTCTGTTATCGCCTGTGCGGGCGTGACCACCGCCGTGGTGATCAACATGACAGAAAGCCTGTGGATTGGCGTGCTGGCGGGTCTGTTACTCGGCGTGCTTAGCGGCCTGGTGAACGGTTTTGTCATTGCTCGTCTGAAGATTAACGCCCTGATAACCACGCTTGCGACGATGCAAATTGTGCGAGGTCTGGCCTATATCATCTCCGACGGTAAAGCGGTCGGGATTGAAGACGAGCGCTTCTTTACGCTAGGTTACGCCAACTGGCTGGGCCTGCCTGCGCCAATCTGGCTCACCGTGGCCTGCCTGATCCTGTTCGGCTTCCTGCTCAACCGGACCACGTTTGGCCGCAATACTCTGGCTATCGGGGGCAATGAAGAAGCCGCACGTCTGGCCGGTGTGCCGGTGGTGCGCACTAAGATTATTATCTTTGTCCTCTCGGGACTGGTTTCTGCCGCCGCCGGGATTATTCTGGCCTCGCGTATGACCAGCGGTCAGCCAATGACCTCGATTGGTTATGAGCTGATCGTCATTTCTGCCTGCGTTTTAGGGGGTGTTTCCCTCAAGGGTGGCATCGGAAAAATCTCATATGTGGTGGCCGGTATCCTGATTTTAGGGACGGTAGAGAACGCCATGAACCTGCTGAATATTTCACCGTTCTCTCAGTACGTGGTGCGTGGTCTGATCCTGCTGGCGGCGGTGATATTCGACCGTTACAAGCAAAAAGCGAAGCGTACCGTGTAACCCCGACGCTGACTTTTTATTGCTCAACTTATAACCATAGTTGACCCCTGAACCGCCTCGCCAGTTTTGCTGGCGGGGCGGTTGTCAAATGGCGAGCCCCATCACACTGTCTATACTTACATGGCTATGAAAGAGGTAAAGGCGTTTACCTCTCATCAACTGTAAGGAGGAAAAGGGTGGCTGACTCGTTAACCGCACCGCCTGTACTGCCCGGAAAATATGCTTTCTTTTTTGACCTCGACGGGACGCTCGCCGGGATCCAGCCGCATCCTGACGACGTGGTCGTACCGGATACGGTGCTAGAGAATTTGCAGCAGCTCTCTCGACTGAACGAGGGCGCATTGGCATTGATTTCAGGGCGCTCAATGGCCGAGCTGGATGTGCTCGCCAGTCCTTACCACTTTCCGCTAGCCGGTGTACACGGAGCGGAGCGCCGCGATATCCATGATCAACTGCATGTTGTATCACTCCCCGATACCTTAATTCAGGCGTTACACACTGAACTCTCCTCGGCGCTGGCGTCACTCCCGGGTACGGAACTGGAAGCGAAAGGCATGGCATTCGCCTTGCACTATCGGCAGGCACCGCATCACGAAGCAGCGATATTTGCGATTGCCCGTAGCGTGGCCGATGCACACCCGCAGCTCGCGCTGCAGCCGGGGAAGTGTGTCGTTGAGATAAAACCTGAGGGCATTAATAAAGGTGCTGCTATTGCGGCGTTTATGGCGGAACCGCCATTTAAGGGACGTATACCGGTATTTTTAGGCGATGATCTGACCGACGAGGCCGGATTTCGCGTGGTGAATCAGGCCGGAGGGATCGCCGTTAAGGTGGGGCCTGGTAACACTGTCGCAGAATGGCGTCTGGCAAATGTCGACGCCGTCTGGCAGTGGATATCTGATATCGCTAACCAGCAACAACAACAAATAGCGCAAAACAAAGGGGGAAACCATTATGGGTCGCTTAGTCGTCGTCTCTAACCGAATTGCACCGCCTGATGATAAAAAATCCAGTGCAGGTGGCCTGGCGGTAGGGGTGTTAGGTGCCTTGAAAGCTGCTGGTGGGCTGTGGTTTGGCTGGAGTGGTGAAATCAGTGAAGAAGAGAAACCGCTTAACAAAGTGACGCGTGGGAATATCACGTGGGCATCCTTTGCGCTGAAAGAGAAAGACTATGACGAGTATTACTCGCAATTCTCCAACGCCGTGCTGTGGCCTGCGTTTCATTATCGTCTTGACCTGGTCAAATTCCAGCGTGAATCCTTCGAAGGCTATTCGCGCGTCAACGCGCTACTGGCGGATAAACTGCTGCCTCTTATAGAGGAAGACGATATTTTATGGATCCACGATTACCACCTGCTGCCCTTCGCCCGAGAGCTGCGTAAAAGGGGAGTAAACAACCGGATTGGCTTCTTCCTGCACATACCGTTCCCGACGCCGGAGATCTTTACCGCACTGCCGCCGCATGAAGCGCTGCTGGAGGGGCTGTGTGATTACGATTTATTGGGCTTCCAGACCGAAAATGACCGCCTCGCGTTCCTGGATTCGGTGTCAGGTAAAACGCGACTGATGACAAAAGGCGGCAAGACCCATACGGCGTGGGGGAAAACCTTCCACACCGAAGTGTATCCGATTGGGATTGAACCCGACGAGATTGCGGATCAGGCTTCCGGCCCGCTGCCGCCGAAGCTGGCGCAGCTGAAGAATGAACTCAAGCATGTGAAGAATATCTTCTCGGTAGAGCGTCTGGATTATTCCAAAGGACTACCGGAACGCTTCCTGGCCTATGAAACGCTGCTGGATAAATACCCTCAGCACCACGGTAAAATTCGTTATACCCAGATAGCGCCAACGTCGCGCGGTGAAGTTCAGGCCTACCAGGATATTCGTCACCAGCTGGAAACGGAAGCGGGGCGCATCAATGGTCGCTATGGTCAGCTTGGCTGGACGCCGCTCTTTTACCTGAATCAGCATTTTGACCGCAAAATCCTGATGAAAGTCTTCCGCTATGCAGACGTCGGGCTGGTCACCCCGTTACGTGACGGGATGAACCTGGTGGCAAAAGAGTATGTGGCGGCTCAGGACCCGGCGGACCCGGGGGTACTGGTGCTTTCCCAGTTTGCCGGGGCGGCGAATGAGCTCACGTCAGCGCTTATCGTGAACCCTTACGATAGGGATGACGTGGCTAATGCCCTCAACCGCGCGTTGACCATGCCGCTGACGGAGCGCATTTCACGCCATGCTGAGATGATGGAAACGATCCGTAAGAACGATATTAATCACTGGCAGGCGCGTTTTATTCAGGATCTCCGCGAAATAACGCCGCAAAGCCATGAAGGCGATCTGCAAAAAAAGATCGCAACATTCCCTAAACTCGCCTGATATTCCTCCGGGGGGTTTACGACCCCCCAAGCGGCACTAACAGCACATCAACCTGGCTTGACGCGACAATAGATTTTGCCGCGCAAGCTGCGCGAGATAAAAAGCTGTGGTTATGGTTCCCGCAAATCACTAAATCAATATTCTGTTTGCGACACATGTCGAGAATATGAGCATTAAGTTCACCGGTCGCAATTACGGTCTCGTAAACAGGATATTGTGCCTTTTCTACCAACTCTCGCAGAAATTGCTGTGTTTCTTCCTGCAATACCTCACGAATATCTTCCAGCATGGGGGCTGCCAGCTGATTATACATCTCGGGTTCGGCTGCAAGCGTGATGAGGCTAATGCGCGCATTGCTGGGCCTGGCGATGGACACGGCCCGGGAAACAAGCAGATGGCTTTCGGGGGAAACAGCAACAGATACAAGCAGATGGGAGTAACTCATGTCGCACTCCTTAGATGTCTGAAAGACAGCGTGTGATCACCATTACCGCGAATGACCAGGATCTGCAAGAGGGGATTACGACATTAGTGTGAAGCTTATCATAATTATTCATTAATTATTCTTATAAGAAGAATAACTGAAAAACGCGTCTAAATGAAAAAAATTAACAACTTAACGTAAATCACACAATTTCCCTCTTTTGCCGTTAAATCGTTTTAACCCGTTATAAACATATTTCGAATGATCACGCTCTGAAACAATTTTTATGGGCGGCTTGCATAACTCTATGTTTTTTCACGGTAAGAAAAATGTTTCCTTAAGATGAGCATCTTGTGAAGGTTTCCGGGGCGCGCTCACGGCAGGAAAAGCACGATACATGCCAGTTCGCTTCACCCTTCTGCATGACTATTCGTCGATTAAGAATACAAAACTGTGCCAAATGGGCAAAAAATGAACAAACTACAAGTCATACTGATGGATTTATGGAGGATATTCACTTAAATTGTGTGACGTGGATCACATTTTTTTAAATTTGAGGGTGGCTGCATTGTATGTGGCAAATCTGACGAGTAGAGTTTGCGTCGAATTAGGAAAAATCTTAGTTATTTGTAAGAAATGATAAACCACGTAAGAGACGTTACTGCGTTTCGACTCTTGCGCGTTTCGATGAATACAAACCTAGATTCAACTATGCATTTAGCCTTTTCTTTTTATACCGGGTGATTTCCCGGCGACATCACGGGGTGCGGTCTTTCCGCATAAAAATAATAGTTGGTTATTCGGGATGGGAACAATGCATACATCCGAGTTGCTAAAACATATCTATGACATCAATTTGTCATATTTACTGCTCGCGCAGCGTTTAATTAGTCAGGACAAAGCGTCCGCGATGTTTCGTCTGGGTATTAACGAAGAAATGGCAACCATGCTGGGTGGTTTAACCCTCCCGCAGATGGTAAAACTGGCCGAAACGAATCAACTGGTTTGCCAGTTCCGTTTTGACAATCCGCAGACGATCACGCGTCTGACGCAGGAATCCCGTGTTGACGATCTGCAACAGATCCATACCGGTATTCTTCTCTCCACTCGCTTGCTTAACGAAATCAGCCAGCCTGATGACGCAGCCCGTAAGAAAAGGGCCTAGCAATGAGCGAGAAAAGCATTGTTCAGGAAGCGCGTGACATACAGCTTGCCATGGAGCTGATTACGCTGGGTGCTCGTTTACAAATGCTGGAAAGCGAGACTCAGCTGAGCCGTGGTCGCCTCATTAAACTGTATAAAGAGTTACGTGGTAGTCCCCCGCCGAAAGGCATGTTGCCGTTTTCGACAGACTGGTTTATGACGTGGGAGCAAAATATCCACGCATCGATGTTCTGTAACGCCTGGCAATACCTTCTGAAAACCGGTTTGTGTAGCGGCGTCGACGCCGTGATCAAAGCGTATAAACTTTACCTTGAACAATGCCCGCAGCAGGACGAAGGCCCCCTGCTGGCACTGACCCGCGCATGGACGCTGGTACGTTTTGTTGAGAGCGGAATGCTTGAATTGTCGCGCTGTAATTGCTGCGATGGCAATTTTATTACCCATGCTCATCAGCCTGTTGGCAGCTTCGCCTGTAGTTTATGCCAGCCTCCATCCCGCGCAGTAAAAAGACGTAAACTTTCCCGGGATGCTGCCGATATTATTCCACAACTGCTGGATGAACAGATCGAACAAGCTGTTTAACCCGAACGTGTGGGCAAGATTCCAGCAGCGGTAAGTCATTACCGCTGCTTTTTTTTACCCCTCAAACGGTAAACGCTACGAACTGAACGTCCTTGCCATAGTCACTAGCGGAAGGATGATGTCGTGCTTATCTTATTAGGTTACCTGGTAGTTCTCGGTACAGTTTTCGGCGGTTACATGATGACCGGCGGGCACCTTGGAGCACTCTATCAACCGGCTGAACTTATTATCATCGGCGGCGCAGGGGTAGGGGCTTTTATCGTTGGTAACAACGGCAAATCCATCAAGGGCACGTTGAAAGCCATTCCATTGCTGTTCCGTCGCTCGAAATATACCAAAAGCATGTATATGGATCTGCTGGCTCTGCTCTATCGCCTGATGGCGAAGTCACGTCAGCAGGGGATGTTCTCTCTTGAGCGGGATATTGAAAACCCGAAAGAGAGCGAAATTTTTGCCAGCTATCCGCGCATTCTGGCTGATGCCATGATGCTGGATTTCATCGTCGATTATCTGCGACTCATCATTAGCGGCAATATGAATACCTTCGAAATCGAAGCGCTGATGGATGAAGAGATCGAAACCCACGAAAGCGAATCTGAAGTGCCGGCCAACAGCCTGGCGCTGGTGGGTGACTCGCTTCCGGCTTTCGGTATCGTTGCGGCGGTGATGGGGGTGGTACATGCCCTGGCGTCGGCGGATCGTCCGGCGGCCGAACTGGGCGCGCTGATTGCCCATGCGATGGTAGGGACCTTCCTCGGTATTTTGCTGGCTTATGGTTTTATCTCTCCGCTGGCCAGCGTCCTGCGCCAGAAGAGCGCGGAAACCACCAAAATGATGCAGTGCGTGAAGATCACGCTGCTCTCAAACCTCAACGGTTATGCGCCGCCGATCGCGGTTGAATTTGGCCGTAAAACGCTTTACTCCAGCGAGCGTCCGTCGTTTATCGAACTTGAAGAACACGTGCGCGCGGTGAAAAACCCAAACCAACAGACGACAACTGAGGACGCATGAAAAACCAGTCCCATCCGATCGTCATCGTAAAAAAACGCAAGCACAAGGGCGGTGGGCATGGCGCGCACGGCTCGTGGAAAATCGCGTACGCCGACTTTATGACTGCAATGATGGCGTTCTTTCTGGTGATGTGGCTGATCTCCATCTCCAGCCCGAAAGAACTGATCCAGATTGCCGAATATTTCCGTACGCCGCTGGCGACGGCAGTGACCGGTGGGCCGCGTATCTCTAACAGCGACAGCCCCATTCCTGGCGGCGGTGATGATTACACCCAGCAGAAGGGTGAGGTGAAAAAAGAGCCGAACATCGACGAGCTGAAGAGGAAGATGGAACAGGCGCGTCTGAAAAAACTGCGTGGCGATCTCGATCAGCTGATTGAGGCTGACCCCAAACTGCGTGCGTTGCGACCGCACCTGAAAATCGATCTGGTGCAGGAAGGGTTGCGTATTCAGATCATTGATAGCCAGAACCGTCCGATGTTTAAAACCGGCAGCGCCGAGGTTGAGCCGTACATGCGCGATATTCTGCGCGCTATTGCACCGGTGCTGAACGGCATTCCTAACCGAATCAGCCTGTCAGGCCACACGGATGATTTCCCGTACGCCAGTGGGGAGAAGGGATACAGCAACTGGGAGCTTTCTGCCGATCGTGCCAACGCCTCGCGTCGCGAGCTGGTGGCCGGTGGGCTTGATGATGGCAAGGTACTGCGCGTGGTCGGCATGGCAGCAACCATGCGCGTCTCCGACCGCGGGCCGGATGACGCCATCAACCGTCGTATCAGTCTTTTAGTGCTGAACCAGCAGGCGGAGCAGGCCATCCTGCATGAAAACGCCGAAAGTCAGAATGAGTCACTGGACGATTTAAAACAGCCTGGGGCCGTTCCTTCGGCTGCCGTTCCAACATCGCCACCAGCCAATCCGAGGTGATAGCGTGAGCATGGATATTAGCGATTTTTACCAGACATTCTTTGATGAAGCCGACGAATTGTTGGCCGATATGGAGCAACATTTGCTCGACCTGGTGCCCGAAGCACCGGACTCCGAGCAGCTCAATGCCATCTTCCGTGCGGCGCATTCCATTAAGGGCGGAGCCGGAACGTTTGGATTTACCATCCTGCAGGAAACAACCCATTTAATGGAAAACCTGCTGGATGAAGCACGACGCGGTGAGATGCAGCTCAATACCGACATTATCAACCTGTTTTTGGAAACCAAAGATATTATGCAGGAACAGCTCGACGCCTATAAAAGTTCGGCAGAGCCTGATGCCGCCAGCTTTGAATATATCTGCAATGCGCTTCGCCAGCTCGCCCTGGAAGCAAAAGGTGAGGTCGCAGCAGCCGTTGTCCCTGCTGCAAAACTGAGCGTTGTCGATGCGGTTGGTGCCGGTGAAACCGCGCCAGCCGCTGCGCAAGCGGGCAAATTGCGTGTTGTGCTTTCACGCCTGAAAGAGAATGAGGTTAACCTGCTGGAAGAAGAGCTGGGTAACCTGGCGACGTTAAGCAATGTCGTGAAAGGCAAAGACAGCCTCGCCGCTACGCTTGATGACGGGATTGGTCAGGACGATATCGTGGCGGTGCTGTGCTTTGTGATTGAAGCCGACCAGATTGCCTTCGAAACCGAAACCGAAACCGAAACCGCCGAAGCGGAAGCTCCAGTAGCGCAGGAAGAGGTGGCCGTCATCGCTCAGGCTCCGACCCCGGCTGTCGCGCCTGCGGCCCCGGCGCTGAAAGCGGTGCCAAAAGACGCTGCTGCACCTGCACGTGGTGAAAAACCGGCCGCGCGCTCCAGCGAATCCACCAGCATTCGCGTTGCCGTTGAGAAGGTTGACCAGCTGATCAACCTGGTGGGCGAACTGGTGATCACCCAGTCGATGCTGGCACAACGTTCTAATGAACTGGACCCGGTTACCCATGGCGATCTGATCACCAGTATGGGTCAGTTACAACGTAACGCCCGCGATCTGCAGGAATCGGTCATGTCCATCCGTATGATGCCGATGGAATATGTCTTCAGCCGCTTCCCGCGCCTGGTACGCGATCTCGCGAGCAAACTGAATAAACAGATTGAACTGACGCTGATGGGTAGCTCCACCGAGCTGGATAAGAGCCTGATCGAGCGCATTATCGACCCGTTAACGCACCTCGTGCGTAACAGCCTCGACCACGGTATTGAACTGCCGGAAAACCGCATTGCTGCCGGAAAATCGCCGGTGGGCAATTTGATTCTCTCTGCGGAACATCAGGGCGGGAATATTTGCATCGAAGTGACCGATGACGGCGCGGGTCTTAACCGCGAGCGTATTCTGGCGAAGGCGATTTCGCAGGGCATGGCGGTCAACGAAAACATGACCGATGAAGAAGTGGGGATGCTGATCTTCGCGCCCGGCTTCTCTACCGCAGAGCAGGTGACTGACGTTTCCGGGCGCGGCGTCGGCATGGACGTGGTGAAACGTAACATCCAGGAGATGGGCGGCCACGTTGAGATCCAGTCTAAGCAGGGTTCCGGCACCACCATTCGCATCCTGCTTCCGTTGACGCTGGCGATCCTCGACGGGATGTCCGTGAAAGTGGCAGACGAAGTGTTCATTCTTCCGCTGAACGCGGTGATGGAATCCCTGCAGCCGCGTGAAGAAGATCTGCATCCGCTGGCGGGCGGTGAGCGCGTGCTCGAAGTGCGCGGGGAATATCTGCCGCTGGTGGAACTGTGGAAAGTGTTCGAAGTGGACGGCGCGAAGACAGAGGCCACGCAGGGCATCGTTGTGATCCTGCAAAGTGCGGGCCGTCGCTATGCGCTGCTGGTTGATCAGCTGATTGGTCAGCATCAGGTGGTGGTGAAGAACCTCGAAAGCAACTACCGCAAAGTGCCTGGTATTTCTGCCGCGACCATTCTGGGTGATGGTAGCGTGGCGCTGATCGTCGATGTGTCGGCGCTTCAGGGATTAAATCGTGAACAACGTGTGGCGTACACAGCCGCCTGATTAAGTAGAAGGTAAAAACATGACCGGTATGAGTAATGTAACGAAACTGGCGGGCGAGCCATCAGGACAGGAATTCCTGGTATTCACTTTAGGCGATGAGGAGTACGGCATCGATATCCTTAAAGTGCAGGAAATTCGTGGTTACGATCAGGTTACCCGCATCGCTAACACACCTGCTTTTATTAAAGGTGTCACCAACCTGCGCGGCGTCATTGTGCCCATCGTCGATCTGCGCGTGAAGTTCAGCCAGGGCGACGTTGACTACAATGACAACACCGTGGTGATCGTCCTGAACCTGGGGCAGCGCGTGGTGGGTATCGTGGTGGATGGCGTATCTGACGTGCTCTCTCTGACCTCTGACCAGATTCGCCCTGCGCCGGAGTTTGCGGTCACCCTGTCGACCGAATACCTGACCGGTCTGGGTGCGCTCGGCGAGCGTATGCTGATTCTGGTGAACATTGAGAAGCTGCTGAACAGCGAAGAGATGGCGCTGCTGGATATCGCGGCGAATCACGTAGCGTAGGTAAAAGCAAAACGGCAACCCGGTTGCCGTTTTTTATGTTTGCTCCCTCTCCCTGTGGGAGAGGGTCGGGGTGAGGGCATCAGGCCTCACCCCTTTCATATCCTTACGCTTCCTGCTTTACCAGCTCAGCTTCCGCTTCCCGCGCCCCTTCATTCTGCGACAGCATCGCGGTCGCAATCCCGTTCCCCAGCACGTTAATGGCTGAACGCCCCATATCCAGGAAATGGTCGATCCCCATCAGCAGCAGAATGCCCGCTACCGGGATATTAAAACTTGGAATGGTCGCGGCCAGCACCACCAGGGACGAACGCGGTACGCCCGCAATCCCCTTTGACGCCAGCATCAGGGTTAACATCAGTACCGTTACCTCTGAGAAACTCAGGTGAATGTTATACGCCTGGGCGATAAACATCGACGCGAACGAGCAGTACACCATCGACCCCACCAGGTTGAAGGAGTAGCCAATTGGCAGAACAAAAGAGGCGATATTGCGTGAGCAGCCAAAACGCTCCAGTTGCTCCAGCGTTTTAGGGTAGGCGGCTTCAGAACTGCTGGTGGTGAACGCCACCAGCACCGGGTCTTTCAACATGCTGACCAGGCGAAACACCTCTTTTTTCAAAACCATATAGCCCACGGCGAGCAATACCAGGCAGGTGAGAAGGATGGCAACATAGTAACCGCCAATAAAGGAGGCATAGTTCAACAGAATGCCTAAGCCCTGAGTGGCAATGACGGAGGAGATCGCCGCAAAGATGGCCAGCGGCGCAACGTACATCACGTAACCGGTTACCTTCAGCATGATATGGGAAACCACATCCAGCGCGGCAACCAGCGGCGCGTTGAATTTCTGCCCCAGCGACGCACCGCCGATACCGAAGAACATTGAGAACACCACAATCTGCAGGATCTCATTGTTCGACATCGCGCCTGCGATACTGGTTGGAATAGTGTGAGACAGAAACGCTTTCAGCGTCATGCCCCCAACGGCCAGACCGGTATCTACCGCCTCGGTTGGGATCGTCAGGTTCAGGCCACTTCCCGGATGCTCCAGCGTGACGATAAACAGTCCGACCAGAATGGAGAGCACCGATGAGCTGATAAACCACACCATCGCTTTACCGCCAACGCGGCCAATGGTGGAGGTTTCGCCCAGTTTCATAATGCCGACGGTCAGCGTACTGAAGACCAAGGGTGCAATAACCATTTTGATCAGACGAAGGAAGATGTCGGTCAGCAGGGTAATATTATCCGACCAGGCTTTAATGGCATCCGCAGATGCGTATTCATGAATTGCTGCTCCTGAAAGAATACCCGCCATCATGAATATCACGATGAAGAGTGTGAGTTTGTTTGCACTTGCCACGAAAAAAGACCCTCTATGCGCTTTAGATGTCGCCCGCGCCGATACATATAGATTTTTTATTACTGCGCGGGAAATTATTCGGCACATAAATTGACGCAAAGCGTAGGGGGATACAACAAGTTTTTAAGTTTTATTAATTTTGTTGTTAATGTGCAGACGATATATTGTGACGCTTATCACACTTTTGCGGATATATCCTCAGGCTTCGCGCCCGAATATTCTTTTATTTCGGTTTAACTTTCTGTTTTTAAAAAATAAATGCTGTCAATAAGACATAGGTTGTGACTACCCTGCGTCGGGTGGTCGAAGCGATATCCGTAAACTAAATTCTCAATAACCCCCTCAGAGGAACGTTAAGCGGGGCTAACATCTTGAACGTTAAAAATAAAATGTTGCAAGGGAACGGAGACGTCTTCTGGAGGGTGGTAAATGAAAAGAAAACTCCTTTTGATCTGTGCAGGCACATTACTGACTACGACCGTAGTTAATCAGGCACTGGCCGTTACCAGTAGCGGCACCATCGGGGCGACGCTGACGCTGACAAACGGCTGCCTGATAAACGGATCGCCCACGCAAAGTGGTATTAACTTCGGGACGCTCGATTTTGGTACCCATCCCGCAACGTTTTCCACCCTTACGACGCAGTTGAGCGGCGCCAGCGGCGGAAACACCTTTACCGTCCAGTGTACGACCGCCAGCTATACGGTCGCGATAACCGGCAATACCCATTCCACCGCCCCTGGATCCGTGGTGGGGTCGCCAGGGACGCCTGAGCGCTACCTGGTCAATACGGCCAACGCGGCACAGGGCGTGGCTTATAGCCTGTACAGCGACAGCGGGTTCAACTCTGTGATTGCCAATAACACCGCGTTGCCGATCGCGTCTACGGCAGGTGGGGTCGACAGTTATACCCTGTACGGCCGCATTACCGGAGGCGGGAACAGCGTAACGGTGGTACCCGGGACCTATACCGACACGATTAACGTCAGCGTGACCTATTAGATCTGCACTGCCATGAAGGCCCCTTTTACAGGTCTGCGCAAACGCGCAGAGGGAAGCGTGCAGCCTTTTTTCGCGCTGATCGTCGGGCTGTTGCTGATACCTGCTGCGGGGGCGGTGACATCGCAGTCCTTTAAGGTCAGCGCGACCATTGTACCGGGTTGCGCGGTGGCCACCGGTAGCGGGGGGCTTCTCGGTACGCTGGATTTTGGCACCCATAACGGGGTGGAAAGCGCGCCAGTCAGTACCAGCTTTGTGCCAAACGGGGCGTTGTCTATCGCCTGTACGCCTGGCGTGGCGCTGAGCATGAGCATTAATGGCGGTCAAAATTATTCATCCGTCCGTCGGATGAAGCGGTCCGGAGGAACAGAACTGGTGCCGTACCGGCTCTACAGCAGCAGCTCGCTGGCCGCCAACAGCGAAATTGGCGTTAACCAGGCAATACCGGTGACCTATACCAACAGCAATAACATCGCGCTGCCGCTTTTTGGCGTGGCGCTACTGACCGGCTTTAGCCCGGCAGGAACCTATTCCGATCAGCTCACCGTGACCTTGTCATGGTAATAAAGGGAGAGAGTCGATGAAGCCATTGTTCCGGCAGTTGTGTCTGGCGGGTGTTTTATCAGGCGTCGCGGCCACAGGCGAGGCGCAGGCGGCGGCCACCATTCTGCTCTGGCCCATCGATCCCTGGCTTGCCGCAGATGCCAACGCCACGGAGCTGTGGATCCAGAACCAGGGAAACAGCGCAACGACGATGCAGGTGCGTATTGTGCGCTGGAAGCAGGAAGGGGGATACGAACGCTACAGCGCGCAGCAGGACGTGGTCGCCAGCCCGCCCATTGTCACCATTCAGAAAGGCAATAAACAGCTGATTCGCCTTATCAAACAGAGCGCAGTCCCTGTCGGGGTCGAACAAGCCTACCGCATTATTGTTGATGAAATTCCCCAGCCCGACGCGAAAGCCGAACCCTCCATCGGCCTTAAATTACAGATGCGCTATTCCATTCCGCTGTTTGTCTACGGACAGGGTATCCCGACCCTTAAAGAGGGGGCGCATCATGCCCTGGCCGAGACCCGAAACCTGAGCTGGCGCGTGACCCACGAGGGAGGACAGCCTGCATTACAGGTACGTAATCAGGGGGATGTGCACGTCAGATTAAGTCAGGTGTCACTGGATCAGGGCGGACAGAAACGCACCGTAGCGGAGGGATTACTGGGTTACGTCCTCCCGGGCAGCACCCGCAGCTGGCCAATTCCCGCTGGCGTTCGTCAGCCGGACCGGATGAGCGCGCAGATTAATGCCAGGGATGAACAATGGCAGTCGACGCCCGTCAACTGAAGCCGGCAATGATGCTACTGCTTTGCGTCAGCACCACAACCTGGGCCGATCCCGGTGACGACAGTTTACCGCCGCCTCCTCAGGCGCAGGCGGTAAATGATGAGGCGGTTTTCCAGCTTGCCCTCGTGCTCAACCACTACGACACCGGTCTGGTGGTACCCGTGACGCAACGTAACGGCGCTTTCTTTATCTCCAGCGCCGATTTGCTGCGCGCGGGGCTCCCCCCGGAACATGTGCCCGCCGGCGAGGTGAATCTCGCCTCACTAAGTCAGGTTCGTGTGGCGTATGACAGTGCCGCACAGCGCCTGTTGCTGACCGTTCCCCGCGACTGGATCAGTGCCCGGGTGACGCCTTTCAGTGCCCAAACGGCGCAGACCAAACCGCACTATGGGCGTGGGGCGCTGCTGAATTACGATCTGTATACCAACCACACGGAACATATTGGCGGTCAGGCGTCGCTCTGGCATGAATTCCGCTACTTCAACGAGAACGGCTCGTTCTCCTCCACCGGCTACGCCCGGAAAAATTTCACCGGAAACGACGGTCAACAGGAAGGGTATGTTCGCTATGACACGACGCTGCTGATAACCCGTGAGGATGACGCGACCACCTTGAGCGCGGGGGACGTGATCAGCGATGCCCTGAGCTGGACCTCCAGCGTGCGGATGGGCGGTATTAGCTACGGACGTGATTTCTCCCTGCGCCCGGACCTTGTGACATGGCCGCTGCCGGAGTTTTCGGGTGAAGCCGCGGTGCCTACCTCGGTGGATCTGTTTATCAACGGCTATCGCTCTGGCTCAACCCAGCTTCAGCCTGGCCCCTTCACCCTGACCAATCTGCCCTATATCAACGGTGCCGGGGATGCGGTGCTGGTCACCACCGATGCGCTGGGCCGTCAGGTGAGTACCACGCTACCGTTTTATGTCACCAGCGATTTGCTCAAACAAGGGCTGAGTGACGGCGCCGTGACGCTCGGCAGCCTGCGCCGGAGCTATGGCATCAGGAATTTTGACTACGGTCCTGCTGCCGGTAGCGGCTCGTATCGCTACGGGGTGACCGACTGGCTGACGCTGGAGGGCCATGCGGAAGGGGCGCAGGAGCTGGCCCTGGGCGGGGCGGGGACGGTGATCAAACTCGGCCAGTTTGGCGTAGTGAACACCTCTTACTCACAAAGCCGCATGCGCGGAGACAACGGCGGGCAAATCAACTGGGGTTACCAGTACAATACCAGCGAGTTCAGCGTGGCCACCCAGCACACGCGTCGCGATCGCGGTTTTGGCAATCTTGCCCTTTATGACCAGCCGACGGTGTATGACGAAAACGACAAACCCATCGCCAGCTTTAGCCGCAATACGGACCAGTATTCCCTGACGTTTAATATGGGGCAGTACGGCAATATTGGCGCGGCCTGGATCGGCGTAGAGAGCTTTGACGGCCAAAAAACGGAGCTGCTGAATCTCTCATGGAGCCGAAATCTGTGGGGCGCAAGCAGTATTTACCTGGCCGGCAGCCGGGACCAGCAGCGGGGGGACTGGACGGTTGCGCTCTCGCTGCAGGTGCCGCTGGGCGCACGCGACAGCGCTGCCGTCACCGTTGAGAACACCCCGGATGCGGGCAGCACGCAGCGGATTAACTATAACCACTCCATGCCTTCTGACGGTGGTTTTAGCTGGAACATGGCCTGGGCAAATCAGTCAAAATCCAGTGATTATCAGCAGGGTACGCTGGGCTGGCGCAATAACAACATCGAACTGCAGGGCGGCGGCTACGGCGAAAGAGACACCATGACCTGGTGGGGCGAGGCAATGGGCGCGATTGTCCTGATGGACGGAGAGCTGTTTGCGGCGAACAAAATCAACGATGCGTTTGTGGTGATCAGCACCGACGGTCATCCGGACGTGCCCGTCAGCTATGAGAACCAGCCCGTGGGTAAAACGAATAACAACGGTTACCTGCTGGTCAGCGGGGTGTCGGCGTATTACCCGGCAAGCTACCGGATTGATACGCTGAATCTGCCTGCGGATACCCGGCTGAAAGAGACGGAGCGGCGGATTGCCATCCGTCGTCACAGCGGTTATCTGGTGGATTTCCCGATGGAGCAGGAGAGAGTGGCAAGCGTCATTCTGCATGATGCGCGCGGGCAAGCGATTCCGGTTGGAAGCCAGGTGCGGCGAGCCTCGCGCAGTAATGCGGTGGTGGGCTATGACGGGATCGCCTAGCTGGAGAATCTCAGCGACGTCAATCCGCTTGAGGTGATCACGCCTGCCGGGAAGCGCTGCACGGCGACCTGAACGTGGGGCCTAATCCGCAGCATAAGCTGCAAACCTACGGTCCGCTGGTGTGTCGGGAGGGCCCGTGAAACGCTGGCTGCTGTTGATGCTGCTGCTGTTCTCCTGCGGGGGCTGGGCGGCGTGTACCATCAGTACGGTCAATGCCTCGTTTGGTAGCGTCACGTCGTTTGCGCTTAGCGGAACCGGGGAGGTGGAAACCACCGGTACGCTGGTAGTGGCATGCGATGCGGTACTGAATGTTCTGACCAACGATTCGGTGACGTTGAATTACACCGCGGCGTCGGTTTCGGGCAACAGCCGCGCCAACCTGAAACGCACCGACGACACGAGTATTACTGATGTGATCCCCACCCGGCTGTGTGGATTATCGGGTTGTGCGAGCAGTAGCGAAGTGCAGATAAGTAAATCGTATACCTGGAGCGGTAACACCCTGCTGGGGTTGCTTGGCTCAAAGCGGTACAACATACCGCTCTATTTTCGCACCGTCGCCGGGCAAAACGTGACGGCCGGGCCTTACCAGGTGCTGTTGACCTTCAGCATCAATTACAACGTCTGTGCTGTCGGTCTTGGAAGCCTTTGTACGTCTCCCCAGTCGGGAACCGCAACAACCAGTATTCTGCTGAACATGACCGTCACCAATGACTGCAGCGCCATGACCACGCCGGACGTGAACTTTAACAGCGCGCCGCTGGTGCAAAGTTTCCCCACCGTCTCGCAAGCCATTGCCGTGACCTGTACTAAAGGCAGCACCTACACCATTGGCATTAATAATGGTGCCAACGCCCTGAACAACGTACGGCGTATGGTGAGCGGCAGCAACTTCCTCAGTTATGATATTTATAAAGAAGCCACCACCAACCGCTGGGGCGGCAGCGGTGCCGAACGCTGGACCAGCGCGACCGCGTCCCAGGTCAGCACCGACGGTTTACTGCGCACCTACAACTACACCGCGAAGGTCCTGACCAGTCAGACTACGCCGCCCGCTGGCACCTACACCGATACGCTGATTGTTGACGTCGCGTTTTAGTCCACGCTTTTCCCTTTCGCAAATGTAAAGTTCCTGTGGCCTGTGCCGATAACACCGTTAATAAATCTATGAGAAGGTGTTGTATGTTGAACCGTATCCGCGTTGTCACAATGCTTATGATGGTGCTGGTCATTTTCGCACTACTTCAGCTTATCTCCGGCGGGCTTTTTTTCTCGTCATTAAAACAGAACCAGGACAGTTTCGCCGCCTCGAACGATCTTCGCCTGCAGCAGAGTGAACTCACCTCGACGTGGGATCTGATGCTGCAAACGCGTATCAACCTGAGCCGCTCGTCCGCGCGCATGATGATGGACCCTAACAATCAGCAGAGCAGCGCGAAGACCGATCTGTTGAAAAATGCCCGCGCCACCCTGGCTGACGCCGCAAAACACTACGCCGCCTTCAAACAGATCGCGCCGCAGCCTGCTATGGCGCAGGTTAGCCAGAATATTGATGAAAAATACACTGCATACTTTGCTGGCCTGACGGAGCTGATCCAGTTCCTGGAGAGCGGCAACATGGACGCCTATTTCGCACAGCCCACGCAGGGGATGCAAAACGCACTCGGCGCCGCGCTCGGGGAATATGCGAAGGCCAGTGGCGATCTGTATCACTCGGCCTTTACGGAAAGCCAGAATGACTACCGCTTTGCGAAATGGCAGATGGCGGCGATGGCGCTGGCGCTGGTTATTGTCCTGGTCGCGGTGTGGTACGGCATTCGCCACATCCTGCTGAATCCTCTCGGTCGCGTCATTGCCCACATTCGTGAAATTGCCGGTGGCGATCTAACCAAAACGCTGGCCGTTTCCGGGCGCAATGAGATTACCGAACTGGCTAACAGCGTTGACCATATGCAGCGCTCGCTCATCGATACCGTCGCCAACGTGCGTAGCGGCACGGATGCCATCTATACCGGCACCAGCGAAATTGCGATGGGGAATAACGATCTCTCATCCCGTACCGAGCAGCAGGCGTCCGCGCTGGAAGAGACCGCTGCCAGCATGGAGCAGCTCACCGCAACCGTGAAGCAGAACGCCGATAACGCCCGTCAGGCCTCTCAGCTGGCTGAAAGCGCCTCCGAGACGGCGCAGCGCGGCGGCCGCGTGGTGGATGGCGTGGTGAAAACCATGCACGAAATTGCCGACAGCTCGAAGAAAATTGCCGACATCATCAGCGTCATCGACGGCATCGCCTTCCAGACCAATATCCTGGCGCTGAACGCCGCCGTGGAAGCGGCGAGGGCGGGTGAGCAGGGTCGCGGGTTTGCGGTGGTTGCCGGGGAAGTGCGCAACCTGGCCAGCCGCAGCGCCAACGCGGCGAAAGAGATTAAGGCCCTGATTGAAGACTCAGTCTCCCGCGTGGATACCGGCTCGGTACTGGTGGAAAGCGCCGGGGAGACCATGAATGACATCGTGAATGCTGTTACCCGCGTAACGGACATCATGGGTGAAATCGCCTCTGGATCTGATGAGCAGAGTCGTGGTATCGACCAGGTTGCCCTGGCGGTATCGGAAATGGATCGCGTGACACAACAAAACGCCGCGCTGGTGCAGGAGTCCGCGGCCGCGGCCGCTGCACTTGAAGACCAGGCGAGCCGTCTGAAGATGGCCGTCTCGGCGTTTCGTCTCGCTTCACTCGCTGGAAATACGGTCACTGCGCAAGCCACGTATAAAGCGCCTGCCGCCGAATCGACGGCAACTCGCCTGCGTGCTGCACCGGCCGGACAAGATGAAAACTGGGAAACATTTTGACTGACAATTAAACCGCGGCTGCTTGCCGCTTGATGGGAGCGTGGATGTTAAATCGTATTCGTATCTCGACCACACTGTTTTTGATTCTGATCCTTTGCGGTGTGTTGCAGGTTGGCAGTAACGGGTTGTCTTTTTGGGCGTTTCGCGATGGCTATCAGAATTTGCAGGATGTTGAGGCGAGTAATCAGCAGCGCTCCGCACTGGCACAAACGCGTGCCGTGCTGTTGCAGGCAAGCACTGCGCTGAACAAGGCGGGCACCTTAACCGCGCTGAGCTATCCGCCGGATGACATTAAAGCGCTGATGGCCACCGCGCGAAGCAGCCTGAAACAGGCTGGCGCACAGTTTAACGCTTTCACGGCGCAGGCGGCGGGCAGCGAGAAAGAGCACGCGCTGAAAGCCGCCATGAAGAAGAACTTTGAACAGTGGTACAGCGATCTGGACCACCAGGCGACCTGGCTTGAGAACAACCAGCTCTCGGACTTTATGACCGCGCCGGTGCAGGCCTCACAGGATGCGTTCGACGACAGCTTTAACGCGTGGCAGCAGGATATTAACCAGTCTGTTCAACGTGCAGAGGAAGACAGCCGTATCAGCTATCACATGTCGGGTGTGATCTTTGGCGTCGTCGTGATTCTGGCGGGGCTACTGACCGGTGGGGCACTGCTCTGGTCACGCAAAATGATTGTGCAGCCGCTGGCGATTATCAGCAGCCACTTCGACAGTATTGCGAAGGGCGATCTGGCGCGTCCGGTGGCGGTGTTCGGTAAGAACGAAATTTCGGCGATCTTTGCCAGCCTGAAGGCGATGCAGGGTGCCCTGCGGGAAACCGTCTCCGATGTGCGTCAGGGCAGTTATGCCATGCACACCGGGATCTCAGAGATTGCGGCAGGCAACAACGATCTCTCTTCCCGCACCGAGCAGCAGGCGGCCTCGCTGGCGCAGACGGCGGCCAGCATGGAGCAGCTGACCGCGACGGTCAGCCAGAACGCCGATAACGCGCGTCAGGCGTCTGACCTGTCAAAACAGGCGGCAATGACGGCGAAAAAAGGGGGCGATCAGGCCTCTCACGTTGCCAGCACCATGCAGGAGATTGCCACCAGCTCGCAAAAGATTGGTGACATCATCAGCGTGATCGACGGTATCGCGTTCCAGACCAACATTCTGGCGCTGAATGCCGCGGTTGAAGCGGCGCGCGCCGGTGAACAGGGGCGTGGGTTTGCGGTCGTGGCGGGGGAAGTGCGTAACCTGGCCAGCCGCAGCGCCAACGCGGCGAAAGAGATTAAGGTCCTGATTGAAGAGTCGGTATCACGCGTCCAGCAAGGCTCAGCCCTGGTGGATACGGCGGCGCATACCATGCATGAGATCGTCACCTCCGTCACGCGGGTTAACGACATCATGGGCGAGATTGCGTCTGCGTCGGACGAACAGCGTCGCGGCATTGAGCAGGTTGCTCAGGCCGTCAGCCAGATGGATCAGGTGACGCAACAGAATGCCTCGTTAGTTGAGGAAGCGGCAGCGGCAACCGATCAGCTGGCCAGCCAGGCGGATCGTCTCACCGGGCTGGTCGCGGTATTTAATGTGAAAGAGCACGTTGAAGCAGTAACAGAAGTCGGGCGGTCGCAGGCCGTGCCAGTTGTATCCTGAATGTAATTAAGAAGGCGCTATGACATCACCAATGCCCCCTGGGCAAACGTCATTATTGTTGCAGATGACACAGCGCCTCGCGCTGTCCGACGCGCATTTTCGTCGGATATGTCAGTTAATCTACCAGCGTGCAGGGATCGTGCTTGCGGATCATAAGCGGGACATGGTCTACAACCGTCTGGTGCGGCGCTTGCGTACGCTGGGGCTGGATGATTTTGGTCGCTATCTGAGCATGCTCGAAGCCAACCAGAACAGCGCAGAGTGGCAGGCTTTTATCAACTCGTTAACCACTAACCTGACGGCCTTTTTCCGCGAAGCCCACCACTTCCCGGTACTGGCCGAGCACGCGCGGCGTCGTACCGGGGAGTATCGCGTCTGGAGTGCGGCCGCCTCGACCGGTGAAGAGCCGTACTCGCTGGCAATCACACTTGCCGACACGCTTGGGATGGCGCCCGGGCGCTGGAAGGTTTACGCCAGCGATATCGACACCGAGGTGCTGGAGAAGGCGCGCAACGGCGTGTATCGCCAGGACGAACTGAAAACGCTGTCGCCGCAGCAGTTGCAGCGATATTTCATGCGTGGGACAGGCCCACATGAAGGCCTGGTACGCGTACGCCAGGAGCTGGCGAATTGCGTCGAATTCGCGCCCGTTAACCTGCTGGACAAGCAGTACAACGTGCCGGGGCCATTCGACGCCATTTTTTGCCGTAACGTCATGATTTATTTTGATAAAACGACGCAACAGGACATTCTGCGTCGGTTTGTTCCGTTGCTCAAGCCTGACGGTTTACTGTTTGCCGGGCACTCGGAAAACTTCAGCAACCTCGCGCGAGAGTTTAGCCTGCGTGGGCAAACGGTATATGCGCTGAGTAAGGAAAAAGCATGAGTAAAATCAGGGTATTGTCTGTCGACGATTCAGCGCTGATGCGTCAGATCATGACTGAAATCATCAATAGCCACAGCGACATGGAGATGGTAGCAACGGCGCCCGATCCGCTGGTCGCGCGGGATTTAATTAAAAAATATAACCCCGACGTGCTCACGCTGGATG
Organism: Enterobacter cloacae complex sp. HYC080_NIDB; assembly: GCF_056673325.1. Classification (NCBI taxonomy): domain Bacteria; kingdom Pseudomonadati; phylum Pseudomonadota; class Gammaproteobacteria; order Enterobacterales; family Enterobacteriaceae; genus Enterobacter; species Enterobacter cloacae complex sp. HYC080_NIDB. Next base: position 1,777,823 of record NZ_CP114212.1, read on the forward strand.
TCGAGATGCCGCGCATGGATGGCATCGATTTCCTGGAGAAATTGATGCGGCTGCGGCCGATGCCGGTGGTGATGGTCTCCTCCCTGACCGGGAAAGGATCGGAAATCACCCTGCGCGCGCTGGAGCTGGGGGCGGTAGATTTTGTCACCAAACCGCAGCTCGGTATTCGCGAGGGGATGCTGGCGTATAGCGAGATGATCGCGGAGAAAATTCGTACCGCATCGCGGGCAAAACTGGCGGCCCATAAGCCAATGGCCGCCCCGGCAACCCTGAAGGCCGGCCCGTTACTCAGCTCGGAAAAACTGCTGGTTATTGGGGCGTCAACCGGAGGAACAGAGGCAATTCGTCATGTACTCCAGCCATTGCCGCTTTCAAGTCCGGGTATTCTGATTACCCAGCATATGCCGCCAGGCTTTACCCGCTCGTTCGCCGAACGCCTGAATAAGCTGTGTCAGATCAGCGTGAAAGAGGCGGAAGACGGCGAGCGCGTGCTTCCGGGACATGCCTATATCGCCCCGGGTGATAAGCATATGGAGCTGGCGCGCAGCGGTGCAAACTATCAAATCAAAATTCATGACGGACCGCCGGTCAAGCGGCACCGTCCGTCGGTGGATGTGCTGTTTCATTCGGTGGCGAAACATGCGGGGCGCAACGCCGTTGGGGTGATCCTGACGGGGATGGGCAACGATGGTGCCGCCGGAATGCTTGCAATGCACCAGGCTGGCGCCTGGACGATTGCGCAGAATGAAGCAAGTTGTGTGGTGTTCGGCATGCCGCGCGAGGCCATCAATATGGGTGGCGTGAGCGAAGTGGTCGATCTTAGCCAGGTAAGCCAGCAGATGCTGGCGAAAATCAGTGCCGGACAGGCAATACGTATTTGACTCAGGAGTATTATTTTATGGCGGATAAAGAGCTTAAGTTTTTGGTTGTGGATGACTTTTCCACCATGCGTCGCATTGTGCGCAACTTGCTGAAAGAGCTGGGCTTCAACAACGTTGAAGAAGCAGAAGACGGCGTTGATGCGCTGAACAAACTGCAGGCGGGTGGGTTTGGTTTTGTTATCTCCGACTGGAACATGCCAAACATGGACGGTCTGGAGCTGCTGAAAACCATTCGTGCCGATGCGGGAATGGCGTCCTTGCCGGTTCTGATGGTCACCGCAGAAGCGAAAAAAGAGAACATCATTGCTGCTGCACAGGCGGGCGCAAGCGGCTATGTGGTGAAGCCATTCACCGCGGCAACCCTGGAAGAGAAGCTCGGTAAGATCTTCGAGAAACTCGGCATGTGAGGTGATGGAAATGTTGCAACCTGCTATGAAACCCGTTGAAGAACACTCGCCGAGCGATATCATCGTCCGTATTGGCAGCCTGACGCGCATGCTGCGTGACAGCCTGCGTGAGCTGGGTCTGGATCAGGCGATTGCGGAAGCGGCGGAAGCGATTCCTGACGCGCGAGATCGTCTGGACTACGTTGTGCAGATGACCGCCCAGGCGGCAGAACGTGCGCTGAACAGCGTTGAAGCGTCGCAGCCCCATCAGGATGCGATGGAAAAGGGCGCGAAAGCGCTGACCCAACGCTGGGATGAGTGGTTCGAGAACCCGATCGAGCTGGCGAATGCCCGCGAGCTGGTGACCGATACCCGTCAGTTCCTGGGGGATGTGCCGGGCCACACCAGCTTCACCAACGCCCAGCTGCTGGATATCATGATGGCGCAGGATTTCCAGGACCTGACGGGTCAGGTGATCAAGCGCATGATGGATGTGATTCAGGAGATTGAACGCCAGCTGCTGATGGTTCTGCTGGAGAACATCCCGGAACCGGCAGCCCGTCCAAAACGCGAGAACGAAAGCCTGCTCAATGGCCCACAGCTCGACGCCAGCAAAGCGGGCGTGGTGGCAAGCCAGGATCAGGTTGACGATCTGCTGGACAGCCTCGGCTTCTGATTGGTGCCGTTACCCTCAGGTTGCCTGCGTAACCTGAGGGTCTGTTCTAGCGCAGCTCCATCTTCACCGTGACGTTTCCTTCGAAGCTCCCCGGTGCGGGCGTGGCATCCGTAGTGCTGACGGGAACCGCCTGTATTTTAACGCTGCCGTTTCCCTGCTCGTCCAGGTTTACTGGAAATGCATAAGTCCCATCCAGCGCCACGTTCTGGCTATTTTCGTCGTACACCCGCACGCCCAGATCGTCCCTTTCAAGCAGCTTAGCAATGTAGGGCGTACTGCTATCCACTATGCCCTGGTCGGCCGTCAGGGTGAGCTTTATCCGGTCATTATTACCAACGGCGTTATCGTCACAGTGGTAGTTAATATCGACGCTTTTTAGGGCATAGCCCTGAGGCGGTTGCCCTTTGCGGGTAAACTGTTTACTGACGATGCTGCCAAACTGGACTTCAATCGTGCTGCCTGCGTTGATGGTGCAGCTCAGCGGTGCAGAAAGGGTGCCGCCAAACCAGATATCAGAGACGTGTTCTGCCTGAGTGGCGTCGCAGCTTCCACCGGTGCCAATATAAAGGCAGGCGTAGTTTTGGGCGATGAGCGTCGCCGGGATCACCTCTTCACCCAGTATCGGTTTTTTTATGTGCAGCAGCACGGCCACGACGTTCCAGCGAAACTTGCGTTTCGATGCGGCACCACCGTCAGGCCGGGAGTCATTGCTGCATACGTCGCTTTCTTCTTCTGTTTTAGACAGGCTCGATTCGAGCACGGTAAGCATATTTCCCCGCGGGGTCGGGTACTCATTGATCGGGATTGGGGTGAGCGAGCTGCCGTCCGGGGAGTTAATCGCATCAGCATAGCCAGTAATGTGGGCATCAACTTTATCCGTAAGATAGCCAGTACCGCTGGTGCCGGGGTTAAGGGGACTGCCAGCCAGGGTTTTTTCGTAGACGGTGCTTGACGAAAACATGTTTCCCGGGCACGTGCAGTTTGCTTCCAGGTCGGCACCTGCGCCGACCAGGTGACCCGGAATATCATAATCGTTGTTTGCAACGTTTTCCGTCGATGTAAATTCATGATGGTAATCAATGGAATACGTCTGTGGGGCTCCGAAACAATTTTTGAGTACCGTGACGGCGCCGAAAGACCCCGTCGATACCAGCATCAGCGTGCTGGTCAGAGAAACCGTAAGGGTTCGTCTTTTCATTTTAGTGAGCATAAGCTGTTTCCTGCTGACAAAGCGCGCGGGTTGAACGGATACCGTTAGGGCTCTCCGTGTATCCCTCTGCCTGCTGTAAAATATGGGCGACGCACTGTTGGTCTGGCGCTTTTCCCCATTTCACCGTGAGCTGTGTGGGCTCGCCGACGCCGGCCAGGTATACCGTGCTGGTATCGTCCATGATGCCGCTCAGGTCCGCGTTCGCGCTGGTGACGATTGCGCCAAAGGGGACGCGTTGATTGCCGGGGCGGGTTAACGCGATCAGCATTCGATAACCAACGTGCGCATCGAACCGGCTTTCAACGGCGGCATTACGTGAAGGGATCACCCGGATTGACGTATCGCTGCTCTCCACGTTTTCGGGCAGGCTTGCGGTGTCGATACGAATCGCATTTTCCTCATACGGCGTCAGGGACGGGATAACGGCGTTACCCAGCCAGTCTGTCTGAATACCCTGCTGGTTCTGGAAGCGTACACCGGAGGCGCCGTTGGCATTGACAATGGCAAACTGGCTCCCTAACGGCTGCGCCAGCGTAACGCCGCGCGGGTGTGCAACAATGGCCCCGCTGATCCCGTAGTTCATCTGCTCCGCGCTGCCGGAAGAGGCGTAATAACCGGCATTCAGGTTGGCGTATTGAGAACGATAGGTACCATATACGCTGCTGGTATCCTCCCCATCGTGATTAGAATGGCTTTGCTGCAGCGAATAGCTTAAACGTTCGTCGTCCAGCAGCGTTCCGTTGACGCCGATATTGTGTCGGGTGTAGCCATTTTTGGTGTTGCTGATGTTATAGCTACTCCACGCGCGGGGGAGCCAGCGAGTTAGCGGCACGCTAAAGCCGAAGGAGACCATCCGGTCGGCCTCCTCGTCGTTCGTTTTACTGTAGGTATATGCCAGGTGATAACTCACCCCAGACAGAACGGTGTTAAAACCTAACGACAGGCTGCGTTCTTTTTTCGACGTCCCCCAGTAGTCCTGCTGGTAGCCGTTAAGATAGAGACTGACGCCAGCAAGGTTCTGGCTGATACTGGCCTGAACGCGGTTGCGTTTGTTATAGCGGAAGAGCAAATCGCTATCGTGTCCGTCCTGCTTCTGATTAGAGTCAGCAAAGCTGTAATACCCGCGACTCGAGTAGCGATAACTGCCAAGCGTGAAATTGGTATCGGTGGCGTCAATTTTCCCCGAATAGAGTACGCGCCAGGACTGGCCGACATGCTTGCTGCCGTCGTCAAGCGTGGTATCGGCGGCGGTGACGTCTGTAGAGAGCGAACCCAGCGGCCCCAGCGCAATGCCAGCGCCCGTATTGAGGGCACTATAGTCTTGCGAAAGGGTTAGCCCGCCAAACCAGGTCAGCAGATTGTTGACGCCGTAGATGACGCTCCCCTGAAGGAAGTCGGGCTCCTTTTGGTCACTCCCGCTGTCTGCGCGATAACGGCCCGCCGTCAATTCATACTTCATGTGTCCCGGGCGCTGCATAATGGCGATGCTTGAGTAGGGTTGAGTAAAGTGATGTTCGGTGCCGTCGGCCTCTTTCACCGTCACTTCCAGGTCGCCGCTGTTGGTGGTGGAGTAAAGGTCGTTGATCTCAAACGCCCCGGGGGCAACGTTCTGCTGGTAGATGAGATATCCGTTCTGGCGCACCGAGACGACCGCATTCGAGCTTGCGACGCCGCGAATGACCGGTGCATAACCGCGTTGGCTATAGGGCAACATTTCTTCGTCCGTGGCGAGATTGACGCCCCGATACTGCAGGCTGTCGAACACTTCGCCATGCGTGCTGCTCTCGCCCGCGGTGAACTGCGCTCTCAGCGCGTCGATGTCGTGCTGCAGGAACGTGTTGATGTTATCCCACTGTGAATCGCCGTCCGATTTGCTCCACGTTGAGTAGTTTCGAAGACGCCAGCCGCCCAGGTTCGCCCCGGTACGCAAATTCAGATAGCGGCTTTCTGTGCTGTCCTCGCGATCTTCTTTGCTTTGCGAGCCCGACAGCGAATAATCGCTGAACAGGACGGGAACACCATCGTCCCAGCGCGAGGGATCGATAAAATCGCGACCGTTATCAGCCAGCGCGGCCTGGGGGATGCTCAACCTAAGCGTCATTGTTGAGAAATCAAGCTCTGCAGACGCCTGTGGAATATAGTTATCCAGCGACTCTGGGAGCGTTTCCTCCGCCGGACGCTTCAGCAACGGAGGATAACGGTCGATATTAATGCCCCAGGCGCGCAGCATCGCGGGGCTCAATTGGGGGATCAGGTGCCCGTCAGATCTGCTGACGTAGCGAATGTTGGCATCCTTCAGCCTGCGATCGTTGATTGTGATGACGGAAGAGTAGGTGCCGGGCAACTGGGCATTCGATTTTGTAAAAAGCGAGAGGTCGATATCCTGCTGCGTCAGCATGTCCCCTTCGAGCGAGGAAGGGGAAAAAAGATACTCCCGGGCATCTGCGGAAAACACCACTAGCATAAGGGTGCTTGCCAGACAGCGGGTAACCGAATTCAGCCGAAAGGTTCCCCAAACAGGCAAGAAATTACGTCCTGCAATCATTCTGTCGTTCATCCCCTGGTCAGATGGAACGTATATTTTTCGGAGGCATTGCCGTAATCGGTAATGCACCGCCAGCTGACGTCATCCGCCGGTGCAGCATCGGGAAGAGGGATATCAACACGTGATGTTGGCCCCACCATATCGGCACTGTCGAGCTTCTGCGAGCCGAGCGAGAGAGAGTCAAAAACGGTGTAAAACGCACCGTCGTTTATCACCGCAAGCTGCTGCCCATGGCGCACGAAGCGCAGATTTTTGCAGGATTCGCCCGGTGTCCCGTTGAGCCCCACGGGACGCCAGAACAGCTTCAGGCGCGTTTTGTAGATGAGTCGTAGCACGTTTTTATCGGCATCCTCTGCGGCTGTTGCGGGCACAGTGCGTACATTCAAATAAAACAGCGTCTCTTTGTCTTTCGGTAACGGGCTGCCGTTCCAGGTGATTCGCAGGCTTTGCTCTTTTTGAGGATCGAGTCGAAAGAGGGGGGGCGTGACAATAAAGGGCCCACGCGTTTTGCCATCGCCAGTGTCTGTCCAGGTCTGGATCAGCCAGGGCAATTCTTTTTCACTGTTCGTAAGCGGCAGGGCAACTTCCTTTTTTGCAGCATCGTAAATTATGCGGGTGCGGCCGATTTGTATTCCCGCGGCGTGACAAAACGAACTTGTTATAACGGGAAGGCATAATAAAAACAGCAGGGATGTGCGCACGGGAAACCCTTATTGGAGCAGGTTGAAATAATGATAATAGTCCGCTTTCGGACTATTATCGGAGCATGACGCATTACGTGTCATTATCTAATCAGTGGCATGCTGAATATTAGATAAACAGGTATTAACGGTATAAAATATTCACCGTCATATCCGCATCGGCAGGGCCAGCGGTCACCGTTGCGGCAAATGACTTATAGCGGGCGTTAAAGTCGGCTTTAATGGTATCGGTAGTACGGGTGGCCAGTTGAATATAAACCTGTCCTTCTGCCCCATCCATGGTGATAAGTTGAGTGTCTTTGCCCGCCGGGCTAACGGCGACGCCGATACCGGTAGCGGCGGTCTCACCGGTGGTGGTGATTTTGCTGACATCCAGCAGCGTAGAGGTATTGGTCAGGGTCGTCGTGCCGTTAAAGGTGAGCTGTACTGCCGGCAGCCCATCGCTCTTTACCGGGCAGTTTGCGAGCGTAATCGAGAACGGGGTCAGGGAAGATTCAGTTCCGACCGCCTTAAAAAGAGATTTAGGGTACGTCCCCAGAGGGACCGTACTGTCCGTGCCGCTATCACCCTGAATGGTGCAGCTCGGTTCAATAATTTCTCCCGTAAAGTGGACCGTCCCCGCATTCATTTCGGCAGCAAAACTGCCCATCGAAATGGCCGCAAGTACTGCGCCAGCCATAAAGTTATTTTTGAAATCCATCTGCAAAAACTCCTGAGTTTAAAAACACGTTAGGTATTCAATTTAATATTTTGGCTCAATTGACACCGTGCAGAAGTATAGCGGGTAATTTCCTTCAAGTAATTGCGGGTCAAGATTAATATTAATTATTATAACCGTTATGAAAAATATTTTAATACTGGAGAAAAACCATCATTGATATAAATCAATTATAATTTTTTCGATTTAATATTATCCATAAGTATATTTTGATCAAAAAATAGACGTATTTTGATGATGAAACCGGCCAACTCAGTTTTTAAAAATTTTATATTTATTTTTATTAAAAACACTTTTAAAAAATAATCAGTATTAAAAAGTGATTGCCAAACCTGAGTTGTGCGTTTTTTGAACGGCAAACAGCCTCGCTACAGCGTTTAATCGTTAAAGTGGTTAACAGGGCATAATTATAGGGGTTTATCTACCCATTGGCGATAACCTCCCGTGGCAAGATAACCGTGACGTAATGGGCTGAGCATGCACTGTGGCAGAAGAGAACGACGACAAAACGGAAGCCCCCACACCCCACCGACTTGAAAAAGCGCGTGAGGAAGGGCAGATCCCCCGATCCCGAGAATTGACCTCCCTGCTGATCCTTGTCGTAGGGGTGTGCATTATCTGGTGGGGTGGGGAGTCGCTCGCCCGCAAGCTGGCGGGAATGCTCTCAACTGGCTTACGTTTTGACCACACTATGGTCAATGACCCGAATCTGATCCTCAGCCAGATTATTCAGTTAATAAAAGGGGCCATGGTTGCGCTGCTGCCCTTAATTACCGGCGTGGTGCTGGTGGCGCTGGTCTCTCCAGTCATGCTGGGCGGTCTGGTGTTTAGCGGAAAATCACTGCAGCCCAAATTTTCGAAGCTGAACCCACTGCCGGGCATTGCGAAAATGTTTTCGGCGCAGACCGGGGCCGAGCTGCTCAAGGCTATTCTCAAATCGGTACTGATGGGCAGTTCTGCCGGGTTCTTCCTCTGGTATCACTGGCCCGAAATGATGCGCCTCATCAGCGAGTCGCCCCTTACTGCCATGAGTAACGCCCTGAATCTGGTTGGACTCTGCGCGCTGCTGGTGGTGCTCAGCATTATCCCGATGGTCGGTTTTGACGTTATCTTCCAGCTTTATAGCCATTTCAAGAAACTGCGAATGTCACGTCAGGATATCCGTGACGAATATAAGCAGATGGAAGGTGACCCGCACGTTAAAGGGCGTATCCGTCAGATGCAACGTGCTGCCGCTCGTCGGCGCATGATGGAGGATGTGCCGAAGGCGGATGTCATCGTCACCAACCCGACACACTATTCCGTTGCCTTGCGCTACGACGAAAACAAGATGAGCGCGCCGAAAGTGGTGGCGAAAGGGGCGGGGCTGATCGCACTTCGTATCCGGGAAATTGGCACCGAAAACCGCGTGCCGATCCTGGAAGCTCCACCGCTGGCGCGTGCCTTATACCGCCATGCGGAAATCGGACAACAGATCCCGGGACAACTCTACGCCGCGGTGGCGGAAGTGCTGGCCTGGGTATGGCAGTTGAAACGCTGGCGTCTGGCCGGGGGTCAACGGCCTGTGAAACCTGAGAACCTTCCGGTGCCTGCCGCGCTGGATTTTATGAACGAGAAGGACACTGATGGCTAATCTGGTGGCAATGTTGCGCCTGCCCGGCAACCTGAAATCGACCCAATGGCAGATCCTCGCCGGGCCGATTCTCATCCTGTTAATTTTGTCGATGATGGTTCTGCCGCTCCCGGCATTCATCCTCGATCTGCTGTTCACGTTTAATATTGCGCTCTCCATTATGGTGCTGCTGGTGGCGATGTTCACTCAGCGGACCCTGGAGTTTGCCGCGTTCCCGACCATTCTGCTGTTTACCACTCTGCTGCGACTGGCGCTGAACGTGGCGTCCACGCGTATCATTCTGATGGAAGGACACACCGGCGCGGCAGCAGCAGGTAAAGTGGTGGAGGCCTTCGGCCACTTCCTGGTCGGCGGTAATTTCGCTATCGGTATCGTGGTATTCGTTATCCTCGTGATCATCAACTTTATGGTTATCACCAAAGGTGCCGGACGTATTGCGGAAGTGGGCGCCCGTTTTGTGCTGGACGGGATGCCGGGCAAGCAGATGGCGATCGACGCCGATCTGAATGCCGGGTTAATCGCGGAAGATGAAGCCAAAAAACGCCGTGCGGAAGTCACTCAGGAAGCGGACTTCTACGGATCCATGGACGGTGCGAGTAAGTTTGTGCGCGGTGATGCCATCGCGGGCATTCTGATCATGGTGATTAACGTGGTGGGCGGCCTGCTGGTGGGGGTATTGCAGCACGGCATGGACATGGGCCACGCGGCGGAAAGCTACACGCTGCTGACTATTGGTGATGGTCTGGTCGCGCAGATCCCGGCGCTGGTCATCTCCACGGCGGCGGGCGTGATTGTCACCCGCGTGAGTACCGATCAGGACGTTGGCGAGCAGATGGTTGGCCAGCTCTTCAGTAACCCGCGCGTAATGCTGCTGGCCGCTGCCGTTCTGGGTTTGCTTGGTCTGGTACCGGGCATGCCAAACCTCGTCTTCCTGCTGTTTACGGCGGGTCTGCTGGGCCTTGCCTGGTGGATGCGTGGCCGTGAAACCCAACCGGCGGCGGATCCGGTTCCGGTGAAAATGCCGGAGAATACTCAGGCCGTCGAGGCGACGTGGAACGACGTGCAGCTGGAAGATTCCCTGGGAATGGAAGTGGGGTATCGCCTGATCCCGATGGTGGATTTTCAGCAGGATGGCGAGCTGCTTGGCCGTATCCGCAGTATCCGTAAAAAATTCGCTCAGGATATGGGCTTCCTGCCGCCGGTGGTTCACATCCGTGACAATATGGATCTGCCGCCTGCACGCTACCGTATTCTGATGAAAGGGGTCGAAATTGGCAGCGGTGATGCCTACCCGGGTCGCTGGCTGGCCATTAACCCTGGCACCGCGGCAGGCACGCTGCCGGGCGAGCAAACCGTCGATCCGGCCTTTGGTCTGGCGGCCATCTGGATTGAAAGTGCGCTGAAAGAGCAGGCGCAAATCCAGGGGTATACGGTAGTCGAAGCCAGTACCGTGGTGGCAACCCATCTTAATCATCTGATTGGGCAATTCTCGGCAGAGCTGTTTGGTCGTCAGGAAGCGCAGCAGCTTCTCGACCGCGTGACGCAGGAGATGCCGAAGCTGACGGAAGATCTGGTCCCGGGCGTGCTGACGTTAACCACGCTGCACAAGGTGCTGCAAAACCTGCTCGAGGAAAAAGTGCCGATCCGCGATATGCGAACCATTCTGGAAACCCTTGCCGAGCATGCGCCGCTGCAAAGCGATCCGCACGAGCTGACGGCGGTGGTGCGCGTGGCGCTGGGGCGTGCAATCACGCAGCAGTGGTTCCCGGGAACCGGAGAAGTGCAGGTGATTGGCCTCGACACGCCGCTTGAACGTCTGCTGCTGCAGGCCCTGCAGGGCGGGGGCGGCCTGGAGCCAGGTCTGGCGGATCGCCTGCTGGAGCAGACCCAGGAGGCGCTGGCACGTCAGGAGATGCTGGGGGCGCCACCGGTGCTGCTGGTCAACCATGCGCTGCGTCCGCTGCTGTCGCGCTTCCTGCGTCGCAGCCTGAACCAGCTGGTGGTGCTGTCGAATATGGAGTTGTCGGATAACCGTCATATCCGCATGACGGCGACGATTGGAGGAAAATAATGGCTAAATGGCTTTGGATTATGCTCTTCCCGCTGGCGGCACAGGCGGCCGGGGAAGGCGCCTGGCAGGCAAGCAGCATGGGCGTGACCCTGAGCAACCGGGGTGTCGCCATGTCTTCTACTCCGCTGTCGCCCTCTGAAGCGGTTTCCGGTCTGATGGGGATGGTGGTCTGGAATTACAGACTGATTGGCCCAACGCCAGCCGGACTGCGGGTGCGGCTCTGCTCCCAGAGTCGCTGTACGGAAATCGACGGAGAGAATGGCACGACGCAGGCGTTCAACGGCGTGCCCGCCATTGAACCTTTGCGTTTTATCTGGGAAGTGCCGGGCGGGGGACGTTTGATCCCGGCGCTAAAAGTGCAGAGCAATTCTGTCATTGTAAACTACCGCTAACTGCCCGCTTTTTCACCAGCCATCAGGGAATACTGATGGCTGGCTCGCAAAACTGACCTCACCTTTTGATGAAAAAGAAACGCTGTTTTATAAATCAGTGACACGCGTGACGATACTCTTTGCATTTTTGCCATTCCCCCCCTGTGTGATGGCAGAAACAGAAAGGTATCAGGAAGTCGATGCCTTTACTGTAGCCGTGTAAAAGCTCCCGGACGAGGTTTGCTTACAGGGAGTCTCCCAACATTGATTAGGGTTGACGGCAATGAAAACACGTAAAATTGGACTCGCAAATTATCTTGCATACGGGTCAGGTGATTTCCTCGGGGCGGGTACCACCGCCCTGACGGCGGCCTGGCTTTTGTATTTTTACACCACCTTCTGTGGACTCACACCGATTGAAGCAACGTTCATTTTTGCCGCGGCACGGGTACTGGATGCCGTTGTCAGTCCGTTAATGGGGTTTTTGACGGACAACTTCGGTACGACCTGGCTCGGAAAGCGCTTTGGTCGACGTAAATTCTTTATTCTGCTGGGGATCCCGTGCGTGTTCAGCTACTCGCTGATGTGGGTGGGGGACATGAATTTCTGGTATTACCTGCTGACTTATCTGGTGTTTGATATCGTCTACACCATGATTCTGGTGCCGTACGAGACGCTGGTGCCGGAAATGACCGATGACTTCAAACAGAAAACCAAGTTCTCCGGGGCGCGTATTTCCATGGCGCAGATGTCCGCCATTCTGGCCTCCTTTCTGCCCGGGATATTGCTCACGCATTTCGGTAAAGACAATGCGGTCTCCTTCTTCTATGCAAGCCTGGTTTTCTCCGTTCTGTGCGCCCTGATGCTCATTTTCGTCTGGTGCTTTACCTGGGAACGTCCGCGTGAGGAATGGTCCGAAGCGGCGCTGCGGGCTGAAGAAGAGAAGAAGAAGCTGACGCTGGGCCAGAGCCTTAATCGTCTGTTCGTGGAATTGAGTTCTACGCTGCGAATTAAAATTTTCCGCCAGCATCTGGGCATGTATCTCGGCGGCTACATTGCGCAGGATGTATTTAACGCGGTCTTCACCTACTACGTGGTGTTTGTGCTGATGCAGGAAGCCTCAATGGCCTCTAACCTGCTCGGTACGATGGCCATCTTCCAGTTTCTCGCCGTGCTCGGGATGATCCCGCTGTGCATTCGCTTTGGTCCTGCGCCGTCCTACCGCATGGTGGTGGTACTGTTTGGCCTGGCCTCTCTTTCTTACGCCGTCCTCTATTATGCCGGGCTGAGCGACATCTATTCTCTGCTGCTGCTGGTTTCTGCCATTGCCGGTCTTGGCCGCGGCGGTATCAACTACGTGCCGTGGAATACCTATACCTACATCGCTGATGTGGACGAAGTGATCACCGGTCAGCGCCGCGAAGGGATCTTCGCCGGCATCATGACCCTCACCCGTAAAGCCTCTCAGGCCGGTGCGGTGATGCTGGTGGGCATCGTGATGCAGATGTCCGGCTTTGTCAGCGGTCAGAAAGTGCAGCCTGCGGAAGTGAGCCATACCATTTTGATGATCCTGAGTGTGGGCACCCTCCTGGTGCTGTTCTGCGGATTCCTCGTTTCCCTGAGCTTCAGACTGAATTTACAGACCCATAGCACGCTGCGCGAGGAGACCGCGAAAATGCGTGCGTGGGGTCATGCGATACCGGAATCAGCGACGCCGCACGCCCGCGCCACTGTCGAGATGCTGGCCGGTATGCCGTATGCGTCACTGTGGGGTAATAACAACATCGGTTATCTGAATCGTAATAAGCCAGCCGCACCTTCGCTGAAGGATCGTGCAGTACTGAATTCGACATACAACAGAGGTTAAGATGATGAAAGTTTGGCCTGTCAAACATAGCCCGTTATTGCGTCAACCTGAACGCTTTATCGCCAGAGATGAGCTGAAAGCACTGATTCAAAAGGTGACGCATAACCTGGTCAATATCCACGACAAGACGGGTGAGTTTTTGCTGCGGCTGGACGACGGGCGCGTGATCGACACCAAAGGCTGGGGCGGATGGGAATGGACGCACGGCGTCGGTTTGTACGGTATCTGGCAGTATTACTGCCAGACCGGTGACACAGGCATGCGCGAGATTATCGACAGCTGGTTTGCTGACCGTTTTGCTGAAGGTGCCACTACCAAAAACGTTAATACGATGTCGCCGTTCCTGACGCTGGCCTGTCGTTATGAAGAGACCAAAAACCCGGCCTGGCTGCCGTGGCTGGAAAGCTGGGCGGAATGGGCGATGACCGAGATGCCGCGCACCGATCACGGTGGCATGCAGCACATCACCCTGGCGGAAGAGAATCATCAGCAGATGTGGGATGACACGCTGATGATGACGGTGTTGCCGCTGGCGAAAATCGGCAAACTGCTCAACAAACCGGAGTACGTTGAAGAGGCGGTGTATCAGTTCCTGCTGCACGTGCAGAACCTGATGGACCGGGAGACGGGCCTGTGGTTCCACGGCTGGAGTTACGACGGCAACCATAACTTTGCCCGTGCCCGCTGGGCGAGGGGCAACAGCTGGCTCACCATCGTGATTCCGGATTTCCTCGAACTGATTGATTTGCCGGAAAACAACGCCGTGCGCCGTTATCTAGTGCAGGTATTGAATGCGCAAATTGCCGCGCTGGAAAAGTGTCAGGACGAGAGCGGCTTGTGGCATACTCTGCTGGACGATCCGGGCTCGTACCTGGAGGCGTCCGCGACGGCCGGGTTTGCCTACGGGATCCTGAAAGCGGTGCGTAAGCGCTATGTTGCGCCTGCGTATGCTGACGTTGCTGAAAAAGCGATTCGCGGCATCGTGAAAAATATCTCGCCGGAAGGGGAGTTATTGCAAACGTCGTTCGGCACGGGGATGGGCAGCGACCTGGCGTTTTATCGCCAAATCCCGCTGACGTCGATGCCCTATGGACAGGCCATGGCGATTCTGTGTCTGACGGAGTATTTGCGGAAGTATTTCTGATAATAAAAAACCCGGCGGCTGCCGGGTTTTTTGTATTACATACGCTCTACGGTTTCGATACCCAGGGTATCCAGACCCAGCTTCAGGGTCTTCGCCGTCAGCTGCGCCAGCTTCAGGCGGCTGTTGCGGACCGATTCATTTTCCGCAGACAGAATAGGGCAGTGCTCGTAGAAGCCGGAGAACAGACCCGCCAGATCGTACAGGTAAGCGCACATAACGTGCGGCGTACCGTCACGGGCGACAACCGTCAGCGTCTCTTCAAACTGCAGTAGACGCGCCGCCAGCTGGGCTTCACGATCTTCCGTGATGGTCACGGTCGCATTCGCCAGCACGTTTTCATCAATGTTCGCTTTACGGAACACCGAGAGCACGCGGGTGTAAGCATATTGCATGTAAGGCGCCGTGTTGCCTTCAAACGCCAGCATGTTATCCCAGTCGAAGATATAGTCGGTGGTACGGTTTTTAGAGAGATCCGCGTATTTCACCGCGCCGATACCGACGGCGTTAGCCAGTTTTTCCAGCTCGTCGGCAGGCATGTCCGGGTTCTTCTCTGCCACCAGACGACGGGCGCGCTCCAGCGCTTCATCCAGCAGGTCAGACAGCTTCACGGTACCACCCGCACGGGTTTTGAACGGCTTGCCGTCTTTACCGAGCATCATGCCGAACATGTGGTGTTCCAGCGGAACGCAATCCGGTACGTAACCGGCTTTACGCACGATAGTCCAGGCCTGCATCAGGTGCTGGTGCTGACGGGAGTCGATGTAGTAAAGCACACGGTCAGCATGCAGGGTTTCGTAACGGTACTTCGCGCAGGCGATATCGGTGGTGGTGTAGAGATAGCCGCCATCCTTTTTCTGGATGATCACGCCCATCGGTTCACCTTCCTTGTTTTTGTACTCATCAAGAAACACGACTGTTGCACCTTCGCTCTCAACCGCCAGGTTTTTCGCTTTCAGGTCCGCCACAATGCCCGGCAGCATTGGGTTATAAAGGCTCTCACCCATCACATCATCACGGGTCAGGGTCACGTTCAGACGGTTATAGGTAAGCTGGTTCTGGGACATGGTGATGTCCACCAGCTTGCGCCACATCTCGAGGAAGTATTGATCCCCGCCCTGCAGCTTGACGACGTAACTGCGCGCGCGCTCGGCAAAGGCTTCGTCTTCGTCGTAATGCTTTTTCGCTTCGCGGTAGAACCCTTCCAGGTCCGCCAGCGCCATTTCGCCCGCGTTTTCCTGCTGCTGTTTTTCCAGGTAAGCAATCAGCATGCCGAACTGGGTACCCCAGTCGCCAACGTGGTTTGCGCGGATTACCTTGTGACCGAGAAACTCAAGCGTGCGCACCGCGGCATCACCAATGATGGTGGAACGCAGGTGGCCAACGTGCATCTCTTTCGCCACGTTCGGGGCAGAGTAGTCGATCACCACCGTCTGCGCTTGTGGTCGGGAGACACCCAGACGGTCTGATTTCAGCGCCGCGTCAACGTGGCTTGCCAGGAATGCAGGCTCCAGGAAAATGTTGATAAAGCCCGGGCCAGCGATTTCGGTTTTGCTGGCGATACCGGTGAGATCCAGATGCGTCAATACCTGCTCAGCGAGCTGTCGCGGCGGCATGCCCAGTTTTTTAGCCACTGCCATCACGCCATTAGCCTGATAGTCGCCAAACTGTACTTTTGCTGACTGACGAACCTGTGGTTCGCAATCCGCAGGCGCACCTGCGGCAATCAGTGCCTGACTGACTTTTTCGGAGAGAAGAGCCTGAATATTCACCTGGATACCTTACGTTTTTGATGCGGGCCTACAACCGCCCGCGCCAGTTAAAGAATTTAGGGCGGGAGTATACTGCAAATGCCTTCTGCCGTCAGCATTGCGGGGCCCGAAGATTGCTCAGAATCCAGCCAGAGAAGAGGTGCATAAACATGCAGTCGTAAAAACCGCGATTCAGAGGTTGGTCGAAACAGGGCAACAGAGTAAATTAGCGGCTTTGCGACATGAAAAGAGACTGACGTATGGCGAACTGGCAATCCATTGACGAACTGCATGATATTTCCGCAGATTTACCGCGCTTCACCCAGGCGTTCACAGAACTTGCCACCCGTCTTGGTCTGGATATCGCGCCGCTTGAGGCCGATCACATCTCTTTGCGCTGCCATCAAAACGCGACTGCCGAGCGCTGGCGTCGCGGGTTTGAACAGTGTGGTGAGTTGCTTTCTGAGAACATGATTAATGGTCGTCCCATTTGTCTGTTCAAACTGCATGAACCGGTCTGCGTGGCGCACTGGCAATTCACCGTTGTAGAACTGCCATGGCCGGGTGAAAAACGTTACCCGCACGAAGGCTGGGAGCATATCGAAATCGTCCTGCCGGGTGAGCCGGAAACGTTGAACGCGCGCGCGCTGGCCCTGCTCTCAGACGAGGGATTAAGCCAGCCGGGCATTTTTGTGAAGACAAGTTCGCCCAAAGGCGAGCGTGAGCGTCTGCCTAATCCGACGCTGGCCGTGACTGACGGGCAGGTGACGGTGAAATTTCATCCGTGGACCATTGAGCAGATCGTTGCCAGCGAAGCCTGAGAGTTGTGACTCGTCGCTGAGACCCAAAACAAGAGGCGTGCCATGATGGCGCGTTAAGCCGATTTTAAGGAGGAGTCGATGGCGCTGCTGGAGATTTGTTGTTATAGCGTGGAGTGTGCCGTCACCGCGCAACGGAAAGGGGCCGATCGCATTGAACTGTGCGCCGCCCCGAAAGAAGGAGGGTTAACGCCCTCATACGGCGTGCTGACGTCGGCCCGTAAGGCCGTCACCCTTCCGGTACACCCCATTATTCGTCCTCGCGGCGGTGATTTTTGTTATACGTCGGGTGAGTTCAGTGCCATGCTTGAAGATATCGCCCTTGTTCGTGACCTCGGGTTCCCCGGGCTGGTGACCGGCCTGCTGGATGAAGACGGTGAGGTCGATCTGCCGCGTATGCGTCAGGTGATGGACGCCGCAAAAGGAATGGCCGTGACGTTTCATCGTGCGTTTGATATGTGCAAAAACCCACTGCAAGCGTTTGATACCCTTGCCGAACTGGGTGTGGCGCGCGTTCTGACATCAGGGCAACAGTCTTCTGCTGAAAAAGGTCTGCAATTAATTACGGAACTAAAAGCCCATTCCGGTGTTCCAATAATAATGGCGGGTGCGGGAGTCCGTGCCGGCAATCTGGAACGGTTTTTAAACGCCGGGGTGGAAGAGCTTCACAGCTCTGCGGGGAAATGGATACCTTCACCCATGCGTTATCGCAATACAGGGCTGTCAATGTCGACGGATGCTGAAGCGGATGAGTATTCACGCTACGGTGTAGATGGAGAGTCGGTTGCGGAAATGAAGTCGCTGATTGAGCGCTATCACGTGTAGCAACGTACCGATTTTTACCGCGCATCATGTCGCCCAATATGATGCTTGCTTGTACCAGGCCCCTGCAAATTACACAGGGGCCTTTTTTTCTCCTTCATATTTCAAGCCGCAGCCGCGTTGGCCGCCTCGCTCACCCCGGTCACTTACTGATGTAAGCTCCCGGGGATTCGCTGCCTTGCCGCCTTGCTGCAACTTGAACTATTTTGGAGAAAACGTGCGACGCGTATGCCGGGTAAGGCGTAGCCGTCACCCGGCTAAAGGGTTACGGCTTCGTCGCGATCAATACCGCACGCATCGGTGCCGGATAGCCTTCGATGGTTTTGCTGTGGTCGGCCGGGTCAAGGAACTGCTCCAGCGACTCGGTGATCATCCAGTCGGTGCGGCGCTGCTCCTCGAGTGACGTCACGCTGACATCGGCAATCCGCACATCCACAAAACCGCACTTCTCCAGCCAGTTCTTCAATGCCAGCGCGGACGGGATAAAGTAGACGTTACGCATCTGGGCGTAGCGATCGCCCGGCACCAGAACAGCATGTTCGTCACCTTCGATCACCAGCGTTTCCAGTACCAGTTCGCCGCCGCTGACCAGCTGATCTTTCAGCTGCCACAGATGTTCAAGCGGGGAGCGACGATGATAGAGCACGCCCATGGAGAACACGGTATCAAACGCTTTCAGGGCAGGAAGTTGCTCAATTCCCAGCGGCAGCAGGTGGGCGCGCTGGTCGTTGCCCAGCAGTTTACGCACTGCTTCAAACTGGCACAGGAACAGTTGCATTGGGTCGATACCGACTGCCAGATGCGCGCCTGCGCCAATCATGCGCCACATGTGGTAACCGCTGCCGCAGCCCACGTCCAGAATAGTGCGCCCGGTCAGGTCAGACAGATGAGGCAGAACGCGATCCCATTTCCAGTCGGAGCGCCATTCGGTGTTGATGTTCACCCCGTAGAGCGAGAAAGGCCCTTTGCGCCAGGGCATCAGGTTACGCATCAGCGTTTCGATGCGGTTGATCTGCCCGGCCGGGAGCGGTGCTTCGCTTTCTGCGGTGACGCTGTGAAGCAGGTCCAGACGATGCGGGGTCAGCTCTGGCAGATACTCCACCGCATTTGACCACTGCTTTAACAGGCCGTGCTGCTGATCGCGCTGCCATGCGGCAATCTGCGCGGGCAGAGTTTCCAGCCAGTGAGACAGATGGTTTTTAGCTATCAGCTGATAGAAATTACTGAACTCAATCATGCTGCATCTCCGGCTTTTAGCGCCACCAGTGAGCCAAAGTTAAAGCACTGGAACCACAGTTCGCTATGCTCAAATCCGGCTTTGCGCAGGCGTGCTTTGTGGGTTTCTACGGAGTCTGTCAGCATCACGTTTTCCAGCATGCTGCGCTTCTGGCTGATCTCCAGCTCGCTGTAACCGTTCGCACGTTTAAAATCGTGGTGCATATTGAACAGCAGTTCGCCAACGTCGGCATCCTCAAAGCTGAATTTCTCGGAAAGCACCAGCGCGCCGCCGGGATTTAGCCCCTGGTAAATTTTGTCCAGCAGCAGCTGACGGTCTTCAGGCACCAGGAACTGCAGGGTAAAATTCAGGATGACCATCGACGCGTTGTGAATTTCAATCTCACGAATATCGCCTTCGACGACGTCCACCGGTACAGGGGCTTTATACGCATCAATATGGCGACGGCAGCGTTCTACCATCGCCGGGGAGTTGTCGACGGCAATGATTCGGCAATCTTCATGATGAACGTTACGACGTACCGACAGCGTTGCCGCGCCGAGCGAGCAGCCCAGGTCATAGACCTGCGTGCCGGGTTGAACGAAGCGCTCAGCCAGCATACCGATCATAGAGATAATATTGGAATAACCGGGAACAGAGCGCTGGATCATATCCGGGAAGACTTCGGCTACCCGTTCATCGAAGGTCCAGTCGCCCAGGCTGGCGATAGGCGCGGAAAAAAGCGTGTCGCGATCTGACATAACGTAAAAATCCGGGAAAAATAAAGTGGCGTATTGTGCGCTAATGGAGGGAGAAAACCAACTCCCACGGCATATACCAAAGGTTAGCCAGCACCATCAGCAAAAGCGAACACCAGGTCGCGCTCATGCCGGAACGACGCCAGCGGAATAAGCGGTGGTGAAAGCCATAATAATGCATAAGCCGGCCAGCAATCAGAAGCAGGCCACAGACGTGAACCATCCAGGTTTCTGCGCCATTCATCTCCATAAACAGCAGTAAAATCAAGGCGACGGGGATGTATTCGACTGCATTGCCGTGAATGCGGATAGCACTTTGCAGTTCCGAAAAACCGCCGTCACCATAAGAAACACGGTACTGCATTCTCAGACGCACAACATCAAATGAAAACTTAATCAGCAGTAATGCACCTAACACCGCATACAGCGCGCTGACCATACAAACTCCCTGTTTTTGGCAGATGGCACTTCACTATGATAGGGGGTGATATCAGAAAAGAGAAGATTGTTGTGGAATGGAGGGGGCGTTGCCCACGGTGGGAACCGCAGCCTGCAAGGCCTGCCAGAGAGCATCGACCAGTTCGGGTGCCTGCGCAATATCCGGTGTGTGCAAAAAGAGATAGGGCGTAGTGGTTTGCTCCCACTTTGCTAATTTTTGCAGCCAGACGGCGAACATCGCCTGATTTTGCAGCATGTTGTCGCTACCGATGAACCTGACCATCGGGTTTTGCGCGGTGACGATGGCGTGGACCGGCACTTTCGGTTTTTTGCGTTGTGCATCCACAATCGCTTCACTGTGCGGGATTGCACTGTGGACGGGGCGACTGTCAAGAATGACACGGTTGACCGCACGTTCCAGCAGGCCGCGGTTGAGCGCTATTTCTGCTTCACCTTTGGCAAAAAATTCAGCATGCCTGACCTCCACGCCGTAGGTAAACTCGCGGGGCAGGCTATCCAGAAACTGCCACAGGGCAGGCAGATCGCGCGGGCCGAACGTAGCGGGAAGCTGGAGCCAGTATTGCCCAATCCGGTTCGCCAGTGGCGACATGCGCGTAAAGAACTCTTCGGTTAAATCCCCGCAGTTGCGCAGCGCGGCGTTGTGGGAGATGGTCGCCGGAAACTTAAAACAGAACCGGAAATCGTCGGTCGTTTGCTCCCGCCAGCGTTCAACAATCTCCGCTTTAGGCAGCGCGTAGAGGGTCGTGTTGCCCTCGACACAGTTGAAGTGTCGGGCATATTCTTCCAGGCCGGTGATGCCCAGGCGCACCCATTTCGGGTGCGACCACTGGGGTAACCCCACATACATCATAGTGCGCTGAGGATCTCGTCCGTGCTGCGCACGCGTCCGATACGCGGGAAGATATGGGTCATGCTACCCTGATGCTGTTCCGCGGAAGCCGCGCTGCAGGCATCTTCCGCAATGACCAGGTTAAAGCCCAGCTCCCAGGCGTTACGGGCGGTAGACTCCACGCCGATGTTGGTGGAAATGCCGCACAGAATAAGGGTGTCGATACCACGTCGGCGGAGCTGCAGTTCCAGATCGGTTCCGTAGAATGCGCCCCATTGACGTTTGGTCACTTCGATATCGCTGTCGCGTTTGCCCAGCGACACCGGATACGTCCACCAGTTTTCCGGCAGGGCATGGGCGGGCGCCTGTGCATCAACGGGCTGTTTTAACGCCTCGGCGAAATCAGCGGACCAGCCGACGCGCACCATGACTACAGGGGCACCGCTGGCACGGCATTTTTCCGCCAGACGAGCGGCGCGGCTAACCACATCATCCGCAGCGTGCGGGCCACCGGCAAAGGGCAGGATCCCTTCCTGTAAATCAATCACCACAAGCGCGGTTTTGCTGGCATCCAGTGTTAACATCGTTACTCCCGTTAAATGAATCACTTCCGTAACACCATACGACGTGATGACCTGTAATGGGTCGGATAATTTTGTTAATTTTTGTGAGAATGCGCAATAAGAGTGCAGCAAACGACCGTCAGGCCGTGGTTCGCTCTTATCGTCCGGCGGAATTTCCAGTATAATAGCCGCCTTTTTTCATCCAGTTGTGACATACAGAAAGCTGCGACATAGTAGCCTGCATTCCAGGCGACATTTAGCCTGCGGCTAATTAAGGGATATCTCATGCGTACAGAATATTGCGGGCAGCTGCGTCAGTCCCACGTCGGACAGCAGGTCACCCTGTGTGGTTGGGTCAACCGTCGTCGTGATCTTGGTAGCCTTATTTTCATCGATATGCGCGACCGTGAAGGTATCGTTCAGGTGTTCTTCGACCCGGATCGTGCGGATGCGTTGAAGCTGGCTTCTGAGCTGCGTAATGAGTTCTGCATTCAGGTCACCGGTACCGTGCGTGCGCGTGACGAGAAAAACGTCAACGCAGACATGGCGACGGGTGCCATTGAAGTACTGGCGTCCGATCTGGTTATCATTAACCGTGCTGAAGCGCTGCCGCTGGACTCCAACCACGTCAACACGGAAGAAGCGCGTCTGAAATACCGCTACCTGGATCTGCGTCGTCCGGAGATGGCCCAGCGCCTGAAAACCCGTGCGAAAATCACCAGCCTGGTGCGCCGTTTTATGGATGACCACGGTTTCCTCGATATCGAAACCCCGATGCTGACCAAAGCCACACCGGAAGGTGCGCGCGATTATCTGGTCCCATCCCGCGTACATAAAGGCAAATTCTACGCGCTGCCACAGTCTCCACAGCTGTTCAAACAGCTGCTGATGATGTCCGGTTTCGATCGCTACTATCAGATCGTCAAATGTTTCCGCGACGAAGACCTGCGTGCTGACCGTCAGCCAGAATTCACCCAGATCGATGTGGAAACCTCCTTCATGACCGCCGAGCAGGTGCGTGAAGTGATGGAAGCGCTGGTGCGTAGCCTGTGGAATGACGTGAAAGGCGTCGAGCTGGGCGATTTCCCGATCATGACCTTCGCCGAAGCCGAGCGTCGTTACGGTTCCGACAAACCAGACCTGCGTAACCCGATGGAGCTGGTGGATGTTGCAGACCTGGTGAAATCCGTTGAGTTCGCGGTATTCGCCGGCCCGGCTAACGATCCGAAAGGCCGTGTTGCAGCCCTGCGCGTACCGGGCGGTGCGGCACTGAGCCGTAAGCAGATCGACGATTACGGCAACTTCATTAAGATCTACGGCGCGAAAGGTCTGGCCTATATTAAAGTAACCGAGCGTGCGAAAGGTCTGGAAGGGATCACCAGCCCGGTTGCGAAGTTCCTGAATGCGGACATCGTGGAAGCGATTCTTGAGCGCACCGGCGCGCAGGATGGCGACATGATCTTCTTCGGCGCAGACAACAAGAAAGTGGTTGCCGATGCGATGGGCGCGTTGCGTCTGAAGCTGGGCAAAGACCTCAGCCTGACCGACGAAACCAAATGGGCACCGCTGTGGGTTATCGACTTCCCGATGTTTGAAGACGACGGCGAAGGCGGCTTGACCGCGATGCATCACCCGTTCACCTCGCCAAAAGACATGACGGCGGCAGAGCTGAAAGCGTCTCCGGAAGATGCGGTGGCAAACGCCTACGACATGGTGATCAACGGCTACGAAGTGGGTGGGGGTTCCGTGCGTATTCACAGCGGCGAAATGCAGCAGACCGTGTTCGGCATCCTGGGCATTAACGAACAGGAGCAGCGCGAGAAATTTGGCTTCCTGCTGGACGCCCTGAAATACGGTACACCTCCACACGCAGGTCTGGCTTTCGGTCTTGACCGTCTGACCATGCTGCTGACCGGTACCGATAACATTCGTGATGTTATTGCCTTCCCGAAAACCACTGCCGCAGCGTGTCTGATGACCGAAGCGCCAAGCTTTGCTAACCCGACTGCACTGGCTGAGCTGGGCATTGAGGTGGTGAAGAAGGAAGAGAAAAACTGATATGACATACAAGCTTCCCGTTTCTGTCTTAGTTGTCATTTATGCCCAGGACACGAAGCGGGTGCTAATGTTGCAGCGGCGCGACGATCCTGATTTCTGGCAGTCGGTTACCGGCAGCCTGGAAGAGGGGGAAACCGCGCCGCAGGCCGCCGCGCGTGAAGTAAAGGAAGAGGTCACCATTGATGTTGCTCGCGAGCAACTGACCCTGAAGGACTGTCAGCGCACGGTGGAGTTTGAAATTTTTAGCCATTTACGTCATCGCTACGCGCCGGGCATTGAGCGCAATACGGAATCGTGGTTCTGTCTCGCGCTCCCCCATGAGCGGGAGATCGTGTTTACCGAACACCTGAACTACCGCTGGGTGGATGCGACGGATGCCGCCGCACTGACCAAGTCGTGGAGCAACCGGCAGGCGATTGAAGAATTTGTAATTAACGCTGCCTGAGAAGGCGCGATTTTTGGAGAACTTTTTATGGCAGGTCATAGTAAGTGGGCCAACACCAAACACCGTAAAGCGGCACAGGATGCCAAACGCGGTAAGATCTTTACCAAAATCATTCGTGAGCTGGTGACAGCGGCACGTCTGGGCGGCGGCGATCCGGCCTCTAACCCGCGTCTGCGCGCGGCGGTGGATAAAGCGCTGTCCAACAACATGACGCGTGACACCCTGAACCGTGCCATCGCACGTGGTGTAGGCGGTGATGAAGACGCGAACATGGAAACCATCATTTATGAAGGTTACGGCCCTGGCGGTACTGCCGTAATGGTTGAGTGTCTGTCCGACAACCGTAACCGTACCGTTGCAGAAGTGCGCCATGCATTCACTAAAACCGGCGGCAACCTGGGTACCGACGGTTCCGTTTCTTACCTGTTCAGCAAAAAAGGCGTCATCTCCTTCGAGAAAGGCGACGAAGATGTGATCATGGAAGCCGCCCTGGAAGCCGGTGCGGAAGACGTGGTGACCTACGATGATGGCGCAATTGACGTTTACACCGCGTGGGAAGAGATGGGCGCCGTGCGCGATGCACTCGAAGCCGCGGGTCTGAAAGCGGACAACGCTGAAGTTTCCATGATCCCATCCACCAAAGCGGACATGGATGCGGAAACTGCGCCAAAACTGCTGCGTCTGATCGACATGCTCGAAGACTGCGACGACGTGCAGGAAGTGTATCACAACGGTGAAATCTCTGATGAGGTTGCAGCGACTCTCTGATGAGAGCGTATAAGCCGTTTACGGGAGACGCGTGATGTCGATTATCCTTGGGATTGACCCCGGCTCGCGCGTCACCGGTTATGGCGTTATCCGCCAGGTGGGACGCCAGCTAACCTACCTCGGCAGCGGCTGTATTCGCACCAAAGTGGACGATCTGCCGTCGCGCCTGAAGCTGATTTATGCGGGCGTGTCGGAAATCATCACCCAGTTTCAGCCTGATTTTTTTGCCATTGAGCAGGTCTTTATGGCAAAAAACGCCGATTCGGCGCTAAAGCTGGGGCAGGCGCGCGGCGTGGCAATTGTTGCCGCCGTGAACCAGGATCTTCCGGTGTTCGAATATGCCGCACGTCAGGTAAAGCAGACGGTGGTGGGGATAGGTAGCGCGGAGAAAAGCCAGGTGCAGCATATGGTGCGTACCTTGCTGAAGCTTCCCGCGAACCCGCAGGCCGATGCAGCCGATGCGCTGGCCATTGCGATTACCCACTGTCACGTCAGCCAGAACGCGATGCAAATGAGTGAATCGCGGCTCAATCTGGCGCGAGGCAGGTTACGATAAAGAGAAATCAGGCTGGATAAACATCCAGCCTTTTTTTATTATGTCGCCAGTCAAACATTTTCCAGAACGCAGGAGCGTCACGTGATAGGCAGACTCAGAGGCATCATCATTGAAAAACAACCCCCGTTAGTGCTGCTGGAAGTGGGTGGCGTTGGCTATGAAGTCCACATGCCAATGACCTGCTTCTACGAGCTGCCGGACGCGGGTAAAGAGGCGATTGTCTTTACACAGTTCGTGGTGCGTGAAGATGCTCAGTTGCTTTACGGCTTCAACAACAAGCAGGAACGTACTCTGTTCCGCGAGCTGATTAAAACCAACGGCGTGGGGCCGAAGCTGGCGCTGGCGATTTTGTCCGGTATGTCTGCTCCGCAGTTCGTGAATGCCGTTGAGCGCGAAGATCCTGCGGCGCTGATTAAACTCCCGGGGATTGGTAAGAAAACCGCCGAGCGTCTGATTGTTGAGATGAAAGACCGCTTTAAAGGTCTGCATGGCGATCTGTTCACCCCAGCCACCGATCTGGTTCTGACGTCATCTGGGGCGCCGTCAACAGATGATGACGCTGAGCAGGAAGCGGTTGCCGCGCTGGTGGCGCTGGGCTATAAACCTCAGGAGGCCAGTCGGATGGTAAGCAAAATTGCCAAACCGGATGCCAGCAGTGAAACCCTGATTCGTGAAGCGCTGCGCGCTGCATTGTGAGGTAAAGGATGATTGAAGCAGACCGCCTGGTATCGGCAGGCACCCTTCAGGCAGAAGACGTGGTGGATCGTGCGATCCGCCCGAAACTGCTTGATGAGTATATCGGCCAGCCGCAGGTACGTTCCCAGATGGAGATTTTCATCCAGGCGGCAAAGCTGCGCGGCGATGCGCTCGATCACCTGCTGATTTTTGGCCCGCCAGGGTTGGGGAAAACCACGCTGGCGAATATCGTTGCCAATGAAATGGGCGTCAACCTGCGCACGACCTCCGGCCCGGTGCTGGAGAAAGCCGGCGATCTGGCGGCAATGCTGACCAACCTTGAACCGCATGACGTACTGTTTATCGATGAAATCCACCGTCTGTCTCCGGTGGTAGAGGAAGTGCTCTATCCGGCAATGGAAGATTACCAGCTGGATATCATGATTGGTGAAGGCCCGGCTGCGCGCTCCATCAAGATCGATCTGCCGCCGTTTACCCTGATTGGCGCAACGACCCGTGCCGGATCGTTGACCTCTCCATTGCGCGACCGCTTCGGTATCGTGCAGCGTCTGGAGTTTTATCAGGTGCCGGACCTGCAGCATATTGTCGGTCGTAGCGCGCGCTATATGGGGCTGGAGATGAGCGAAGAGGGCGCTTTTGAAGTGGCGAAGCGTTCGCGCGGTACGCCGCGTATTGCCAACCGCCTGCTGCGTCGCGTGCGCGACTTTGCCGAAGTGAAGCACGATGGCACCATTTCGGCAGAGATTGCCGCCCAGGCGCTGGATATGCTTAACGTCGATGCCGAAGGCTTTGACTATATGGACCGCAAACTGCTGCTGGCGGTGCTGGATAAATTCTTTGGCGGACCGGTCGGGCTGGATAACCTGGCGGCGGCGATCGGTGAAGAGCGTGAAACTATCGAGGATGTTCTGGAGCCGTATTTGATCCAGCAGGGATTCTTACAGCGTACGCCGCGTGGTCGTATGGCGACGGTGCGGGCGTGGAATCATTTCGGCATTACGCCACCGTCAATGCCGTAATGATGAGCAGGCGGGATGTTAAATTTCGCCTGCGACGCTGACCGATTAGTTACCTCATCTGAATTATCATCCATATTATTTTGGATAAATTTATCCTACCTATCATTTTAGATAATTCGCTTATTCCCTCTATGATGAATTTATAGCGATATCCATGCTATGAATAAATTTCATCATCACATCAGGAATAACAAAATGAAAACAATGACGGCTCTGACTATTGCCGCTCTGACTATGGCGGCTTTGTCTGGCGCCGCGAATGCCGCTATTTCCGGAACCCAAACATGGAAAATGGTGGATAATAAACTTGAAAATACCAGTAACGGACGAAAATTATGTATGACTGGCATTGCTTACCAGCAGGCGGTGATGGAGCCATGTGGTTCTAATCCAGAATTGCAGAATATTCGTGAGCTCAATTTCGCTATGAATGGGATGCTGATGCTGGAAACATATCCAGAATATGCCTTCGCACCAGCAAGCGGCAAAGTTTATATACGCGAATATGAACCTATTGCGAGTCATTGGGACTATGTTAACGGACAGCTGAAAAAAGTTGATACCGATGGTATTGTCAAGTGTCTTGATATGGAAGGCGGGATAAACGTCCCTGGTGCCAAATTGCATTTAGCAACGTGTACCAGGTAATAAAATAAGCACCGATAATTTTATCGGTGCTTATTTACGTTGGCACCCAACATGGGCGCACTCCAGAGGTTTAAGTCCCGCCATGCGTTGATCACAGCGCATGAAGCGAAGCGTGACCCTCTATGAAAGCGGTAATCGCTCATTCATGCATTCGGTTGTTTTTTCATCATACTAAAAATAAACAACACCGCCGCACACAACACCACTGACGGCCCCGCAGGCGTGTCATAAAACGCCGAGAAGGTTAACCCACCCGTTACCGCAATCATCCCGATAATCACGGCCACACCGGCCATCTGCTCCGGCGTGCGGGCAAAACGGCGCGCCGTGGCGGCAGGGATGATCAGCAGCGAGGTAATAATCAGCGCCCCGACGAACTTCATCGCCACGCCGATGGTTAATGCCGTCACCAGCATCAGCAGTAGCTTAACCCGCTGCAGCTTCACGCCGTCGACGAAGGCCAGGTCCGGGCTGACGGTCATCGCCAGCAGGTTACGCCACTGCCAGAGCAGAATACCGAGTACCACCACCACACCGAAGGCGATGGAAATTAAATCTTCCGGCGTCACGGCAAGCAGATCGCCAAACAGATAGGCCATCAGGTCGACGCGGATATTCGACATCAGACTCACCACGACCAGACCCAGCGAGAGCGCGCTGTGGGCCATAATGCCAAGCAGCGTATCAATGGCGAGGTGCGGACGTTTCTCCAGCCAGACCAGCCCGGCTGCCAGCAGCAGGGTGACGACAATCACCGCGTAGAAGGGATTCACATCCAGCAGTAAACCAAAAGCCACGCCCAGCAAAGAGGCGTGCGCGAGGGTATCACCGAAATAGGACATTCTGCGCCAGACCACAAACGAGCCGAGTGGACCCGCGGCGCAGGCAAGCATAATCCCGGCCAGCCAGCCGGGCAGTAACAGTTCAATCATGAGTGTCCATTTCCCCGGCGCAGGACAATTCGTCCCTGTAAATCATGGCGGTGATTATGATGATGACGGTAAATACCCAGCTGTTCAGCGCCACGAGGGCCAAACATGGAGATAAACTCCGGGTGCATCGAGACCACTTCAGGCGTGCCGGAACAGCAAATATGATGGTTAAGGCACAGCACTTCGTCCGTTTTCGCCATGACAAGATGGAGATCGTGGGAGACCATCAGCACGGCGCAATTCAGTTCACGGCGAAGCTGATCGATCAAATCATAAAGCGCGACCTGACCATTAACGTCCACCCCCTGGGTAGGCTCATCAAGCACCAGCAGTTGCGGGCTGCTCAACAGCGCGCGCGCCAGCAAAACGCGCTGCGTCTCACCCCCGGAAAGTTTTTGCAGCGGCGCGTCAATCAGGTGGCCCGCCTGTACGCGTTTCAGCGCCGGGAGAATATCGGCTTTCCGCGTGCCGGGGCGCAGACGCAGAAAGCGACTCACCGTTAAAGGCAGCGTGGCGTCCAGATGTAATTTCTGAGGCACATAGCCGATACGCAATTTTTCCTCGCGGGTGATAACACCTTCATCGGGCGTCACCAGACCCAGTACAACCCGTACCAGCGTGGATTTACCTGCGCCATTAGGACCAAGCAGCGTCAGAATTTTGCCGGGCTTCAGATCCAGCGACACGTCAGAGAGGACGCGGCGCTGGCCGAAAGAGACCGAAATATTATCGAGAGAAACCAGTGTCGTCATGTCAGTTTAAGCTTGAAGAAGTCAACGAATGTTATAATATCACATTCCACGCATTCACTACGATGATTAGTCGCATTATGTTACATAAAAATACGCTTCTTTTCGCAGCATTATCCGCTGCCCTTTGGGGTACAACCGCACAAGATGTTAACGCGGCGGTTGTCGCTTCGCTTAAACCGCTTGGATTCATCGCGTCGGCCATTGCCGATGGGGTGACGGAAACCCAGGTTTTGCTGCCTGACGGGGCCTCTGAGCATGACTATTCTCTTCGCCCTTCAGATGTAAAACGCTTACAAAACGCGGACTTAGTCGTCTGGATTGGACCAGAGATGGAAGCGTTTATGCAGAAGTCGGCCAAACAGATTTCAGGCGATAAACAGGTTGCGATTGCCGGGCTTTCCGGCGTGAAACCGTTGCTCATGAAAGGCACGGATGACGACGGTGATGAACATGACCATCACGCGGCAGAGGGTGAAAAAGGTGATGGAGATCACCATCATGGTGAGTACAACATGCATCTCTGGCTTTCCCCAGAGATAGCGCGGCTTTCAGCGGTTGCAATCCACGACAAATTAGTGGAACTTATGCCGCAAAGTCGAGCCAAACTAGACGCCAACCTGAAGGATTTTGAGGCACAATTAGCCGCAACCGATAAGCAGGTAGGTAATGAGCTCGCACCGTTGAAAGGAAAAGGGTATTTCGTTTTTCATGACGCCTATGGCTACTATGAAAAACACTATGGTTTGACCCCGCTTGGGCACTTCACCGTCAACCCTGAAATTCAACCTGGTGCGCAGCGTTTACATGAAATCAGAACACAGTTGGTTGAGCAAAAAGCGACATGCGTTTTTGCTGAGCCACAGTTCAGGCCAGCGGTCGTAGAAGCCGTGGCCAGGGGGACATCCGTGCGCATGGGGACCCTTGACCCGCTAGGAACGAATATCCAGTTGAGCAAAGCGAGCTATTCGCAGTTCCTCAGCCAACTGGCGAACCAGTATGCGAGCTGCCTGAAAGGAGATTAACGAGGAAGTGAATACGTGCAACAGATAGCCCGCTCTGTCGCCCTGGCATTTAACAATCTGCCTCGACCCCACCGCGTTATGCTGGGGTCGCTTACAGTACTCACCTTAGCGGTCGCCGTCTGGCGGCCCTATGTTTACCACCCGAGTTCTGCGCCTATCATCAAAACCATCGAGCTTGAAAAGAGCGAGATCCGTTCTTTGCTGCCTGAAGCCAGTGAGCCTATCGACCAGGCTGCTCAGGAAGATGAAGCGATTCCCCAGGATGAACTGGACGATAAAATCGAGAACGAGGCCGGGATCCACGAGTATGTTGTCTCTACCGGTGACACGCTGAGCAGCGTGCTCAACCAGTACGGTATCGACATGGGGAATATCAGTCAGCTCGCTGCTGCAGATAAAGACCTGCGTAACCTGAAAATAGGGCAACAGCTCTCCTGGACCTTAACGGCGGATGGCGATCTCCAGCGGTTAACCTGGGAGATGTCCCGCCGTGAAACCCGCACCTACGATCGCACTGCAAACGGTTTCAAAATGACCAGTGAAATGCAGAAGGGCGACTGGGTGAACAGCGTGATGAAAGGCACAGTAGGCGGAAGCTTCGTTTCCAGCGCCCGTGATGCCGGCCTCACCAGCTCTGAAATCAGTGCGGTGATCAAAGCCATGCAGTGGCAGATGGATTTCCGCAAGCTGAAGAAGGGCGATGAGTTTTCCGTGCTGATGTCTCGCGAAATGCTCGACGGCAAGCGTGAGCAGAGCCAACTGGTGGGCGTACGTCTGCGCTCTGATGGCAAAGATTACTATGCCATCCGTGCCGAAGACGGTAAGTTCTACGACCGCAGCGGTACGGGACTGGCGAAAGGCTTTATGCGCTTCCCGACGGCTAAACAGTTCCGCGTTTCCTCTAACTTTAACCCGCGTCGTCTGAACCCGGTTACCGGGCGCGTCGCACCACACCGTGGCGTTGACTTTGCCATGCCGCAGGGCACGCCGGTGCTGGCTGTGGGTGATGGTGAAGTGGTCGTGGCTAAACGTAGCGGTGCCGCAGGCTACTATGTCGCGGTGCGTCACGGTCGTACCTACACCACCCGCTATATGCACCTGCGTAAACTGCTGGTTAAACCTGGACAGAAAGTGAAACGTGGCGACCGTATCGCGCTCTCCGGCAACACCGGACGCTCGACCGGCCCGCACCTGCACTATGAAGTGTGGATTAACCAACAGGCCGTAAACCCGCTGACGGCGAAACTGCCACGCACCGAAGGCCTGACGGGTAAAGATCGTTCTGATTACCTGGCGCAGGTGAAAGAGGTGATACCGCAGCTGAGCTTAAACTAAGCCTTCTGTTTTTGTGAAAAAAGCCGGTGTCAGTATGCGCCGGCTTTTTCTTTTGTGCGTGGACGACTGCCTCGCTACACTATCAATAAAATTTTGCGTCACCAGACCCTGGAACCAGCATGGAAACAAAAAAAAACAATATTGAATACATTCCTGAGTTTGAAAAATCCTTTCGCCATCCGCGCAACTGGGGCGCCTGGCTCGGGGTCTACACCTTTGCAGGCATCGCTATGCTGCCTGCTGCGCTGCGCGATCCCCTGCTGGGGAAAATTGGCCGTCTGGCCGGGCGTTTAGGCAAAAGCGCGCGTCGCCGTGCGCAGATCAACCTCTATTACTGTTTTCCCGAAAAAAGCGATGCCGAGCGCGAGGCTATCATCGATGCGATGTATACCACCGCGCCGCAGGCAATGGCAATGATGGCAGAGCTGGCGCTGAAAGGGCCGGAAAAAATCGTTGACCGTGTTGACTGGAAAGGGCTGGAAATCATTGACGAAATGCGTCGCAATGACGAGAAGGTGATTTTCCTCGTTCCTCACGGTTGGGGTGTCGACATTCCGGCGATGCTGATGGCTTCTCAGGGTCAGAAGATGGCGGCCATGTTCCATAACCAGGGCAACAAAATCTACGACTTTGTCTGGAATACCGTACGTCGTCGTTTTGGCGGTCGTTTGCATGCGCGTAACGATGGTATCAAGCCGTTTATTCAGTCCGTACGTCAGGGATACTGGGGCTACTATCTGCCGGATCAGGACCACGGACCGGAGCACAGTGAGTTTGTCGACTTCTTTGCGACCTACAAAGCCACACTTCCCGCGATTGGCCGCCTGATGAAGGTGTGTCGCGCCCGCGTGATCCCACTCTTCCCGGTTTATGATGGTAAAACGCACCGTCTGAGCATTGAAGTCCGCCCGCCGATGGATGACTTGCTGACCGCTGACGATCGCACCATTGCGCGTCGCATGAACGAAGAGGTGGAAATCCTGGTGGGGCCGCATACCGAACAGTACACGTGGATATTGAAGCTGCTTAAAACGCGAAAGCCGGGTGAAACGGAGCCCTATAAGCGTAAAGAGCTTTATCCGAGGAAATAAAAAAAGCCCTCTCCATCTGGAGAGGGCTTTTTAACACAGACGTTGTTACTCGACGGTCATAACGCGGGTGGTGTTGGTTGAGCCAATGGTGCTCATCACATCACCCTGCGTCACGATAACGATATCACCGGACACCAGGTAACCTTTGTCGCGCAGCAGATTGACGGCATCGTGCGCGGCTGCCACGCCGTCATTGGTGCTGTCGAAGTGCACTGGCGTCACACCGCGGTACAGCGCCGTCAGGTTCAGCGTACGTTCATGACGGGACATGGCGAAGATCGGCAGACCGGAGCTGATACGGGAAGTCATCAGCGCGGTACGGCCTGATTCGGTCATGGTGATGATCGCGGTAACCCCTTTCAGATGGTTTGCCGCGTACATGGCAGACATCGCAATCGCTTCTTCCACGTTGTCGAACTGCACGTCCAGACGGTGTTTAGAGACGTTGATGCTTGGGATCTTCTCTGCGCCCAGGCAGACACGCGCCATCGCGGCCACGGTTTCAGCAGGATATTGGCCCGCAGCGGTTTCCGCAGACAGCATTACCGCATCGGTACCATCCAGCACGGCGTTAGCGACGTCCATCACTTCCGCACGGGTTGGCATTGGGTTGGTGATCATGGATTCCATCATCTGGGTCGCGGTGATCACCGCGCGGTTCAGTTGACGTGCGCGACGAATCAGCGCTTTCTGGATACCAACCAGCTCAGGATCGCCGATTTCCACACCCAAATCGCCGCGGGCCACCATCACCACGTCAGAAGCCAGGATCACATCGTCCATGGCGTCCTGATCGCAAACGGCTTCCGCGCGTTCAACCTTGGCAACAATTTTGGCATCACAGCCTGCATCACGGGCCAGACGGCGTGCATAGTTCAGATCTTCGCCACAGCGTGGGAAGGAGACTGCCAGATAGTCAACGCCGATCAGAGCCGCAGTAACGATGTCCGCTTTGTCTTTATCGGTCAGCGCTTCCGCAGAGAGGCCGCCGCCCAGTTTGTTGATACCTTTATTGTTGGAGAGCGGGCCGCCGACGGTGACTTCGGTGAACACTTTCATCCCCTGAACTTCGAGCACCTTCAGCTGTACGCGTCCGTCGTCGAGCAGCAGGATATCGCCAGGCACCACGTCAGCTGGCAGGCCTTTATAGTCAATCCCGACTTTTTCTTTATCGCCTTCGCCTTTGCCCAGGTTGGCATCCAGCAGGAATTTATCGCCGATATTGAGGAAAACTTTACCTTCTTTGAAGGTGGAGACACGAATTTTAGGACCCTGCAGATCGCCGAGGATAGCGACATGGCGGCCCAGTTTAGCGGCGATCTCACGCACTTTGTCGGCACGTAATTTATGGTCTTCTGGCGTACCGTGAGAGAAGTTCATGCGCACCACGTTGGCACCCGCGGCGATAATCTTTTCAAGGTTATTATCGCGGTCGGTGGCCGGGCCTAAGGTGGTAACGATCTTGGTTCTGCGAAGCCTTCTGGACATGTAATACTCCGTTGACTGAAACAACTTTGGTGTTGCGTGAACATTGAATCGGCCTTCATCTGCCGCAAGGCAGCAAAGAGTGGACCGAATGCCGTAAATCATTACATCGTAATTATTGGTTACGTCTTCGTTATCTACTTTAAGGAAACATCGCTCTTTATGAGCAATTCTTTATCAAAACGCGATTCCTTCAGCGCTTCCTTGACTCGCTTCAAGTTATCTCTGAATTTTGCGCCCCGGCGCAAGGTAAAACCGGTCGCCAGCACGTCTATAACCGTGAGCTGTGCCAGACGGGAAACCATAGGCATATACATATCGGTATCCTCCGGGACGTCCAGCGTAATGGCGAGCGTCGCCTCTCGTGCCAGCGGCGTACCGGCGGTGGTGAGGGCGATCACCATGGCATCGTTTTCACGGGCCAGCTGCGCCAGTTCCACCTGACTTTTGGTGCGGCCAGTATGCGAAATGAGTACCACGACGTCATCTTCACTGCAATTCATACAGCTCATGCGTTGCAGCACAATGTCATCGGAATAAATCACCGGCACGTTGAAGCGGAAGAATTTATTCATGGCATCGTGCGCCACGGCGGCCGACGACCCAAGTCCGAAGAACGCGATCCGCTTGGCCTGGGTAAGTAAATCCACCGCACGGTTCACCGAACTCATATCCAGAGACTGACGAACGTGGTCAAGCGTGGCCATAGCTGACTCAAAAATTTTCGCCGTGTAGGCATCTACGCTGTCGTCTTCATCCACATTACGATTAACATAAGGGGTGCCGTTTGCCAGACTTTGTGCCAGATGCAGTTTAAAATCAGGAAAGCCGCGCGTTTCCAGGCTACGGCAGAAGCGGTTAACGGTCGGTTCGCTAACGCCTGCTTCCTGAGCCAGCGCGGCGATGCTTGAATGAATCGCCTGAGCGGGAGAGGCAAGAATGACTTCAGCCACTTTTCGCTCGGATTTGCTAAGGTGTTCCAGTTGATACTGGATTTTTTCAAGCATATTCATTGTTAACAGGGCGCTCGTGGGGGTGGAAACGATTTCATAAATGGATGAAATCTTCATTCGATTAGCCGATATTACCCCTGTGGCTTCCATAAAGGGTAACAGTCGACAAGATAATGTTGTTGTTTTTTTTCATTACTTGATCGATGTCGGGTTTTGCTATGACCCTGTTGCGCAAATTATCGACGCTTGTTGCGTCATAATGCCCCCTTAATCGGCTGCAAGGCGAAAAATTGCCGTATCGCACGAGAGGATAAGTGCTAATGGTTTCGGGAATGACGTAAAAGCAGTACAGTGCATTGTAATAAAATTACAACGATACCTGGCAGAAGTACCAGGTGATCCAACTGAGGAGAATGACATGGCGGTAACGCAAACAGCCCAGGCATGTGACCTGGTCATTTTCGGCGCGAAAGGCGATCTTGCACGCCGAAAATTGCTGCCTTCCCTGTATCAACTGGAGAAAGCGGGCCAAATTCATCCGGATACCCGTATCCTGGGGGTAGGGCGCGCCGACTGGGATAAGGACGCTTATACCAAAGTCGTCCGCGAGGCGCTCGAAACTTTCATGAAGGAAAAAATTGATGAAAGTTTGTGGGATACCCTGAGCGGTCGACTTGATTTCTGCAACCTGGACGTCAATGACGTCAGCGCGTTTAACCGCCTGGGCGCCATGCTGGATCAGAAAAACCGTGTCACCATTAACTATTTCGCCATGCCACCAAGCACTTTCGGCGCCATCTGCAAAGGTCTCGGCGAAGCCAAACTGAACGCCAAACCGGCGCGCGTGGTAATGGAGAAGCCGCTGGGTACCTCTCTGGCAACCTCGCGTGAAATCAACGACCAGGTGGGAGAGTTCTTCGAAGAGTGCCAGGTTTACCGTATCGACCACTATCTCGGTAAAGAGACGGTACTGAACCTGCTGGCGCTGCGTTTTGCTAACTCCCTGTTTGTGAATAACTGGGACAACCGCACTATCGACCACGTGGAAATCACCGTGGCGGAAGAGGTAGGTATCGAAGGCCGCTGGGGTTACTTTGACCAGGCAGGCCAAATGCGCGACATGATCCAGAACCACCTCTTGCAAATTCTGTGCATGATCGCCATGTCACCGCCGTCTGACCTGACGGCAGACAGCATTCGCGACGCCAAAGTCAAAGTGCTCAAGTCGCTGCGCCGCATTGACCGCTCCAACGTGCGTGAGAAGACCGTTCGCGGCCAGTACACCGCCGGGTTTGCGCAAGGCAAAAAAGTGCCGGGCTACCTGGAAGAAGAGGGCGCGAACAAATCCAGCAACACCGAGACTTTTGTAGCGATCCGCGTGGACATCGATGACTGGCGCTGGGCGGGCGTGCCGTTCTACCTGCGTACCGGTAAACGTCTGCCAACCAAATGTTCCGAAGTCGTCGTCTACTTCAAAAACCCGGAACTGAACCTGTTTAAAGAGTCCTGGCAGGAACTGCCGCAGAACAAACTGACCATTCGTTTGCAGCCGGACGAAGGGGTTGATATCCAGATCCTCAACAAAGTGCCGGGCCTGGATCACAAGCATAACCTGCAGACCACCAAACTGGATCTGAGCTACTCCGAAACCTTCAACCAGACGCACCTCGCGGATGCTTATGAGCGTCTGCTGCTGGAAACCATGCGTGGTATCCAGGCGCTGTTCGTGCGTCGTGATGAAGTGGAAGAGGCGTGGAAATGGGTCGATTCCATTACCGAAGCCTGGGCAGCCGATCAGGATGCGCCAAAACCGTATCAGGCGGGCACCTGGGGTCCGGTTGCATCGGTGGCCATGATCACCCGTGATGGCCGCTCTTGGAACGAGTTTGAGTAGGATAATCCACTAGCCCGAAAGTGTTATTTTACCGGTAACATGATCTAACACAGCTAGTGGCACAATTTTTATTCTTTTAAGCGCCGCGTGGATTTCCCCGCGGCGCTTTTTTTATTACACTGCCGGAAGTGATTTTGCCCCAGAGCTCCGGACGGCAAGCGTTTCAGCGGTGTTAACAACTGCCAGCGACGTTGTAAACTCCTGAGCCCGGACAGATAAATTAGAGGAGCTTTTATGAATCCGACATTGTTACGCGTAACACAACGCATTATTGAGCGCTCGAAGGAGACCCGTTCGGCCTACCTCGCCCGGATTGAACAGGCAAAGAGCAATACCGTCCATCGCTCCCAGCTGGCCTGTGGTAACCTGGCGCACGGCTTCGCGGCCTGCCAGCCCGATGATAAAGCCTCCCTGAAAAGCATGTTGCGTAACAATATCGCCATTATTACCTCCTATAACGACATGCTCTCCGCCCACCAACCGTATGAGGTCTATCCCAATATCATTCGTAACGCGCTGCACAGCGTGAATGCGGTAGGTCAGGTCGCGGGTGGCGTGCCGGCAATGTGCGACGGTGTGACCCAGGGGCAGGATGGTATGGAGCTGTCGCTGCTCAGCCGCGAAGTGATTGCGATGTCTGCTGCAGTAGGCCTGTCACACAACATGTTTGATGGCGCACTGTACCTGGGCGTGTGCGACAAGATCGTTCCGGGACTGGTGATGGCAGCGCTGTCGTTTGGCCATCTGCCCGCGATCTTTGTGCCGTCTGGCCCGATGGCAAGCGGCCTGCCGAACAAAGAAAAAGTGCGTATTCGCCAGCTGTATGCGGAAGGAAAAGCAGACCGTCAGGCGCTGCTGGAGGCGGAAGCCGCGTCCTACCATGCGCCGGGTACCTGTACATTCTACGGCACGGCCAACACCAACCAGATGGTGGTGGAATTTATGGGCATGCAGCTGCCGGGCTCGTCCTTTATCCAGCCGGATGCACCTCTGCGTCAGGCCTTGACTGAGGCCGCAGCACGTCAGGTGACGCGTCTGACCGGAAACGGCAATGAATGGATGCCGATGGGCAAAATGGTCGACGAAAAAGTGATCGTCAACGGTATCGTGGCTCTGCTGGCCACCGGCGGTTCGACCAACCACACCATGCACCTGGTAGCCATGGCGCGCGCGGCGGGCATTCTGATCAACTGGGATGATTTCTCTGAGATCTCTTCCGTGGTGCCGCTGATGGCACGTCTTTACCCGAACGGTCCGGCGGACATCAACCACTTCCAGGCTGCGGGTGGCGTACCGCTGCTGATGCGCGAGCTGCTGAAAGGCGGTTTGCTGCATGAAGACGTCAACACCGTGGCAGGCTTTGGCCTGCAGCGCTATACCCAGGAGCCGTGGCTGAACAATGGCGAGCTGGACTGGCGCGACGGGGCGACCGCATCTCTCGATGCGCAGGTGATTGCCACCATCGACAATCCGTTCTCTCCTCATGGTGGCACCAAAGTGCTGAGCGGCAACCTCGGTCGTGCGGTGATGAAAACGTCTGCTGTACCGGAAGAGAACCAGGTTATTGAAGCGCCGGCTGTGGTGTTTGAAAGCCAGCACGACGTATTACCCGCTTTTGACGCGGGTCTGCTTGATAAAGACTGTGTGGTGGTAGTGCGTCATCAGGGGCCAAAAGCGAACGGCATGCCAGAATTACATAAACTTATGCCACCACTTGGTGTATTATTGGACCGCCGTTTCAAAATTGCGTTAGTGACCGATGGACGCCTCTCCGGTGCATCCGGCAAAGTGCCTTCAGCCATCCACGTCACGCCGGAAGCTTATGACGGCGGTTTGCTGGCGAAAGTGCGCGACGGTGACATGATCCGCGTGAACGGTCAGACAGGTGAGTTAACCCTGCTGGTGGATGAGGCAGAGCTGGCGGCACGTCAGCCACATATTCCTGACCTGAGCGCATCGCGCGTGGGGACCGGACGCGAAATGTTCAGCGCGCTGCGTGAGAAACTCTCCGGTGCGGAGCAGGGCGCGACCTGTATTACGTTTTAAGACGACTTGATTTTAACGATCTGGCGAGAGAAAACTCTGATGAAAAACTGGAAAACAAGTGCAGAAGCAATCCTGACCACTGGCCCTGTCGTGCCGGTTATCGTGGTAAACAAGCTGGAGCACGCTGTGCCAATGGCGAAAGCGCTGGTTGCGGGTGGCGTTCGTGTTCTGGAAGTGACCCTGCGTACCGCCTGCGCGATGGATGCGATTCGCGCTATCGCCAAAGAAGTGCCGGACGCCATCATCGGTGCGGGCACTGTTCTCAACGCGCAACAGCTGGCAGAAGTCACGGAGGCCGGAGCTCAGTTCGCTATCAGCCCTGGCCTGACCGAGCCGCTGCTGAAAGCAGCGACCGAAGGCACTATTCCTTTGATCCCGGGTATCAGCACCGTGTCTGAACTGATGCTGGGTATGGACTACGGCCTGAAAGAGTTCAAATTCTTCCCGGCAGAAGCCAACGGCGGCACCAAAGCGCTGCAGGCGATTGCAGGTCCATTCTCTCAGGTGCGTTTCTGCCCGACGGGCGGTATCTCTCCGGCGAACTACCGTGACTACCTGGCGCTGAAAAGCGTGCTGTGCATCGGGGGTTCATGGCTGGTGCCAGCGGATGCGCTGGAAGCGGGCGACTGGGATCGCATCACGAAACTGGCTCGCGAAGCGGTTGAAGGCGCGAAGCAATAAGTTTTTTATCGTATGAAAAACGGGCCTTTCGGCCCGTTTTTTTTATCCTGCTACCTCAACGTTCGCTGCCGCCGCTTTAGCGCGTGCGATGGCCTCGTCGACGTTATTCCCGGTTGCTAACGCCACGCCCAGACGACGGGTGCCGTCGATCTCCGGCTTACCGAACAAACGTACCTGTAACCCGGCGCCCGTTGCGCCCTCGACGTTATCAAACGTCACGTTCTGACTGGTCAGCTGCGGCAGGATCACCGCCGAGGCCGCCGGGCCGTACTGACGAATACCGCCAACCGGCAGGCCAAGGAAGGCGCGAACATGCAGGGCGAACTCGGAGAGATCCTGCGATATCAACGTCACCATACCGGTGTCATGCGGGCGAGGGGAGACTTCGCTGAAAATCACCTCGTCGCCGCAGACAAACAGCTCCACGCCGAACAGACCGTAACCACCTAACGCCAGAACGGTTTTACGGGCGATATCCTGGGCACGTTCCAGCGCCAGGGCGCTCATCTGCTGTGGCTGCCAGGATTCGCGGTAATCGCCATCCTCCTGGCGGTGACCGATCGGATCGCAGAAATGGACGCCATCCACGGCGCTGACGGTAAGCAGGGTGATTTCGAAAT
Source organism: Enterobacter cloacae complex sp. HYC080_NIDB (assembly GCF_056673325.1). Classification (NCBI taxonomy): domain Bacteria; kingdom Pseudomonadati; phylum Pseudomonadota; class Gammaproteobacteria; order Enterobacterales; family Enterobacteriaceae; genus Enterobacter; species Enterobacter cloacae complex sp. HYC080_NIDB. The sequence continues at coordinate 1,818,240 of NZ_CP114212.1, forward strand.
CAAACTTCACCACCCCCTCGACGATCACGCGGCCAGCTCCGGCACGGCCACCCTGTTGCGCATAATCCCAGGCTTTGTCCAGCGTGCTGCTGTCGCGGATAAAACTCTGTCCTTTTCCGGAGGAGCTCATCACCGGCTTAATGATGCACGGGTAACCCATCTCATCGACGGCCTGCAGGAATGCGGTTTTATCGCCCGCAAAACGGTAGCTTGAAGTGGGCAGCCCCAGCTCCTCTGCCGCCAGGCGGCGAATGCCTTCGCGGTTCATGGTCAGTTTCGCTGCGTTGGCGCAAGGCACCACGCGCTGACCTTCCTGCTCAAGCGCGATCAGCGTATCGGTCGCGATAGCTTCAATCTCCGGCACCACAAAATCCGGTTTCTCCTGCGTGATGAGTGTCCGCAGAGCTTCTCCGTCCAGCATGTTAATCACATAAGAACGATGGGCAACATGCATGGCGGGCGCGTCGGCGTAGCGGTCTACGGCAATCACTTCTACCCCTAAACGCTGGCACTCAATGGCGACTTCTTTCCCCAGCTCGCCCGATCCTAACAGCATCACACGCGTCGCCGCAGGTCGCAGCGCGGTTCCTAAACGAGTCATAACATTCCCCCTGAAAAAGATGCGCGCAGTATAAACGAAAACGTTTGCGTCTGTCTTGCGCAGGGCAAAAGGGCCGACGAGAAATTTGCGCTTCTTTAGCCTCGACGGACATTTCCTGACGCCTGCTCGCTTACGCTGTGGAAATGTTAACCGTTAAGTGAGGGAAACCATGTCAGGCTGGTTAAATCAACTGCAATCCATGTTAGGGCAGAAAACATCAGGTTCCGGCGACCAGGGGCTCAGCAAACTGCTGGTACCGGGGGCGCTCGGAGGGCTGGCAGGGCTGCTGGTCGCCAATAAATCCTCACGTAAGCTGCTGGCAAAGTACGGTACCGGCGCGTTGCTGGCCGGTGGCGGCGCTATCGCCGGTACCGTGCTGTGGAACAAGTACAAGGACAGGGTACGCGCGGCGCACCAGGATGAACCCCACTTTGGGGAGGAGACTTCGCCGCTGGATCTGCGTACGGAGCGGCTCATTCTTGCGCTGGTGTTTGCCGCAAAAAGCGACGGGCATATTGATGATAAAGAACGAGCGGCTATCGAGCAGCAGATGCGAGAAGCCAGCGTGGAGGAGCAGGGCAGAACGCTGGTGGCGCAGGCCATTGAGCAGCCGCTCGATCCGCAGCGTCTGGCGCAAAGCGTGCAGAATGAGGAAGAGGCGCTGGAACTCTATTTCCTGAGCTGTGCCGCCATTGATATTGACCACTTTATGGAACGCAGCTATCTCAACGCCCTGGGCGATGCGTTGAAAATTCCTCAGGATGTTCGCGAGGGGATCGAGCAGGATATCCGGGAGCAAAAACAGATGCTACAGGGCTAGCTATCGCTGATGTAGCCATGTTTCGCTTGCATCATGCGCGGGTTTTGCCAACCTTATAGGGTGTAAAACTTAAAAGAATGATGTCATGCCACCGAAAGCCCGACGTACTCCTTATGCGATTACCACCCATGGCGATACGCGTATAGATAACTATTACTGGCTACGGGACGATTCACGTTCCCGCCCAGAGGTACTCGACTACCTGCATGAAGAAAACGATTACGGTCGCAAGGTCATGTCCAGCCAGCAGGCGCTTCAGGACCAGCTGCTGAACGAAATGGTGCAGCGCATTCCTCAGCGCGATATCTCCGCGCCCTGGACCAAAAACGGCTATCGTTATCGGCATATCTACGAGCCCGGCAGTGAATATCCCATCTATCAGCGACAGTCGGTATTAAGCGCCGAGTGGGATGAATGGGATATTCTGCTGGATGCCAACCAGCGTGCCGCCCACAGCGAGTTTTATACGCTGGGCGGTATGTCCATCTCCCCGGATAACACCATTATGGCGCTGGCGGAGGATTATCTCTCCCGTCGTCAGTATGGCCTGCGATTCCGCAATCTTGAAACCGGTAACTGGTATCCGGAAATGCTGGAAAACGTCTCCCCGGATTTTGTCTGGGCGAACGATTCCGAGACGGTCTATTACGTTAAAAAGCACGCCGCCACGCTGCTGCCTTATCAGGTGTGGCGCCACAGTGTAGGCACGGACTCCGCCGATGACGAACTGGTGTATGAGGAGAAAGACGAAACGTTTTATGTCAGCCTGCATAAAACGTCCTCACGCCACTATGTGATTATTTTCCTTGCCAGCGCTACCACCTCAGAAGTGCTACTGCTGGATGCCGAACTGCCTGATGCCCAGCCGCTCTGCTTTCTGCCGCGCCGAAAAGACCATGAGTACAGTCTGGATCACTTCCAGCACAGCTTTTATCTGCGCTCAAACCGCGAGGGGAAAAACTTTGGCCTGTATAAGACCAAGGTGCGCGACGAGCGCAAGTGGGAGGTGCTTATTCCCGCGCGGGAACAGGTGATGCTCGAAGGGTTCACGCTGTTTACCGACTGGCTGGTGGTGGAAGAGCGTCAGCGGGGGTTGACCTGTATCCGGCAAATCAACCGCAAAACGCGCGAGGTGATAGGGATCGCGTTCGACGACCCGGCCTACGTCACCTGGATTGGTTTTAACCCTGAGCCTGAATCGTCCCGGCTGCGCTATGGCTACTCGTCGATGACCACGCCGGACACGCTGTTCGAACTGGATATGGATACCGGCCAGCGCCAGGTGTTGAAGCAAACAGAAGTGAAGGGATTTGAATCCGACAATTATCGTAGCGAACACCTGTGGGTTACCGCGCGCGATGGTGTCGAGGTGCCGGTTTCGCTCGTGTATCACAAGGCGCATTTTCAGAAAGGTAAAAACCCTGTCCTGGTTTACGGCTACGGCTCCTATGGTTCCAGCATGGATGCCGACTTCAGCAGCAGCAGATTAAGTCTGCTCGATCGCGGCTTTGTTTTTGCCATCGCTCATATTCGCGGCGGCGGTGAGCTGGGCCAGCACTGGTATGAAGACGGGAAATTCCTGAAAAAGCAAAACACGTTCAATGATTATCTCGACGTTTGCGACGCCTTAATTGAACAAGGCTATGGCGATCCGCAGCTCTGCTTTGGCATGGGCGGCAGCGCGGGCGGCATGCTGATGGGCGCTGTGATCAATCAGCGTCCCGAGCGTTTTAAGGGCATCGTTGCGCAGGTACCGTTTGTCGATGTGGTCACCACCATGCTCGACGAATCTATCCCGCTCACGACCGGGGAGTTTGAAGAGTGGGGGAATCCACAGGATGAAATCTATTATCGCTATATGAAAGCGTACAGCCCGTACGATAACGTGGAAGCGAAAGCCTACCCGCACATGCTGGTGACCACCGGTTTGCACGATTCACAGGTGCAGTACTGGGAACCGGCGAAATGGGTGGCGAAGCTGCGGGAACTGAAAACCGACGACAACCTGCTGCTGCTCTGTACCGATATGGACTCCGGGCACGGAGGGAAGTCGGGGCGGTTTAAATCTTATGAAGGGGTGGCGCTGGAATACGCCTTTTTGATCGGCCTGGCGCAGGATACGCTTCCAGGCCAGGCTGAACGTTAAGCTTCACCCAGATAATGCTTCAGGGTTAAGCGTAGCTCCGGGCTCATCTTGTCGAGGTTGTTATACAGCCAGCGCAGATAGCCCGGATCTTTATCCGCAATATCCGATACTGCTCTCCCGCGGTATTTTCCGAAGGTGAACGTCGTCAGCAGTGCAGGACGGCCGGTAATCGTCGCCATATCATCCGGTGTCCAGCCGGAAGTATTCATAATATCGATCAGCAGCGCAGCGGTGATATAGCAGTCATACAGGGCGCGGTGATGGTGCAGCCCTTCAGGCGTTCTGACGCTGAGCTTGCGGGATTTATACAGCGCCATATTGCTGTATTTGATCCCCGGCCACAGGCGACGCGCCAGCTTCATGGTGCAAATCCATTCCCCGGGCATGTCGGGGAGAACCCGACGGTCGAAGCTGGCGTTGTGGGCGACATACCACGGGCTGCCATAGTAGTGCGGGATAATGTCTTCTATCCAGGGTTTATCCGCCACCATTGATTCAGTGATGCGATGGATAGCCATGGCCTGCGGGCTAATAGGGCGATCGGGCCGCACCAGATGGCTCATCGGGTTGACTATTTTTCCGTCAACGACGTCGACCGAGGCCACCTCCACAATTCCGCCCTGAAGATCGCAAGTTTCGGTATCAATGACGCGCAGCATGAAAATCTCCTGAGCTTAAAACGCTTAGCCTAAAGGAATGATATCGCCTTGCCAACCCTGTCGGTTAAGCGTGCCGGTCAACAGCAGCTCGCCTTTATCCGCCCGCACGATCAACTGGCCTTTTTCATCCCATAATGCGCTGCCGGTGCTGGCGTTCGCCATTAATACCGCAATGGCATATTTGTGTGCAAAGCGTTGCAGGGTGCTGATGGACTGCCGCCAGCGGTTGTCCCTTACCGACTGGCTGCTGGTGAACAGCGTTGCTTGCGGATCGAGATTGGGGGAATCGCCCTGCGCATCAATGATGGTGAGCTGTTTATCCCCCGGAACCAGGCTCGCACCGCCGCCTTGCGGATAGCGCACGATGCTCGGCCGAGAGGGCGTAAAGAGCACGAGACCTTTCTGACGCTGGCCATTCCGCTCAAGGGGAAGCCCGGCAATAACGCTAATCTGGTAAAAATGTGCCGCATCAAGCAAGGGTTCCAGCTGCGCGTCGCACGGTGGGGGAGGTAACGTCGTTGTGCCTGAGCCGGTTAAGGAGAGTTCCGGGAAGACCAGCAGATCGCACTGCTGCTGTGCCGCTTCGGCAATGAAGCGTAGGTGGTGGGTAACGTGTTCATCAACACTGTGATACTGCCCGCCATACTGGGCTGCCGCTATATTCCATTGTGACATCGTGACTTCCTTATACACTGAGTCGCAGGGATTTAAGAATACACCTAATTTAATCAGGGTTTTCTTATCCTGCCAGATTTCGCGTAAGGAAGTGTAACGACTCGTTAAGCTTATTTAACTTTAGGCTCGTACGGCAGACGAGAGAGGTTGACCGAAGCGAGACGGTGAGCAATTAATCTTTCCCGGAACCAGTCGCGCAAATGGGCGGGTTGTTCCCGTTCCACAACTTCAGCCACGATGGGCATGTTGTAACGCTCTTTGAACGCAACGCCAGCGGCTGCGAGATCGACATTCACTTTATCCATCTCGTCCTGAGGAAGGGCGGCCAGATTGATTTTCATTTCCTTCTCCTGTTTATGCGGCGGCAACGTTACCGCGATTGCGCGACGATGACAAGCGGAGGTGGGATGATCCTCGACTCGTCTATTATACAGCGTTATTCTTTAGCATACAGACATAACAAAAAGGAATGATCGCGATGGGATTATCCACTTCACGCACGGTATGCGCGCTGGTTTTTCTGGCATCAGTCGTTATCTCACCTACTGTGCTGGCGCATGCGCATCTTAAACAGCAGAGCCCGGCAGCAGACAGCGTGGTGAGCGCTCCGCAGTCACTGACGCTGAATTTTTCGGAAGGTATCGAACCGGGATTTAGCGGTGTGGTGGTGACGGATGCGCACAAGCAGGTCGTCAAAACGGGAGCCGTAACGCGAGACGAAAAGAACAAGGCTCAACTGATCGTTCCGCTGGCGCAAACGCTGGCGACCGGAACCTACCAGGTGGACTGGCATGTGGTTTCCGTCGACGGCCACAAAACCAAAGGCAGCTATCACTTTAGCGTGAAATAGCATGCTGGCACTGGTCTATGTTGGGTTGCGCTTTATCCATTTCGCGGCGCTGATGCTCGTTTTTGGTAATGCGCTATACAGCGTCTGGTTGGCGCCTTCCTCTCTCCACCGTCTGATGGCTCTGCGTTTCGCGCTACAGCAGCGGGTGGCATCTTTAATCAGCCTGGCCGCTGCGCTTCTGATGTTCATGCTTCAGGGCGGATTAATGGGCGACGGCTGGGGAGATGTGTTTAACCCGCAAGTCTGGCACGGCGTACTGGGGACGCAGTTTGGCAGCGTCTGGCTGTGGCAAATTATCCTTGCTTCCATTACGGTTGCTGCCGCGTGGCTTGCGCCGCTGAAAGGCTCCCGGCTGCTACTGCTCGCAATGGGGCAGTTTGTGCTGCTGGCAGGGGTAGGCCACGCGACGATGAACGAAGGTCCGTTGGGGGCTGTGCAGCGTCTCAATCATGCCGTTCATCTGTTATGTGCCGCAACCTGGCTCGGCGGATTACTGCCGCTGCTGTTCTGCATGCATCTGGCAAAAGGGCGCTGGCAGAACGCGGCCATCTACACCATGATGCGTTTCTCGCGCGTAGGCCACTATGCCGTCGCGGGCGTGCTGCTCACAGGGACGATCAATTCGCTCTTGATTCTGGGCGTCCATATTCCGTGGCAGGCTGGCTACGTGCAGCTTTTATTGTTCAAATGTGCGCTGGTGGCGTTGATGGTGGCAATTGCGCTGGCAAATCGGTATTTTCTGGTGCCACGGTTTCGTCCGGATTCCGGGAGGGCACAACAGCTTTTTATCAGGATGACACAGGCAGAAGTGGTGCTGGGAGCGCTGGTTCTGGCAGCGGTCAGCCTGTTCGCCACCTGGGAACCCTTCTGACAAGGTTAACTAACATATGAAAAAAACAGTACTTTCGCTCTTATTGCTGGCCTGCACGGGGAGCGCTCTGGCCGCGCCGCAGGTGATCACCGTCAGCCGTTTTGAAGTGGGTAAAGACAAGTGGGCGTTTAATCGCGAAGAGGTGATGCTGACCTGTCGTCCGGGCCATGCGTTATACGCGATCAACCCGAGTACGCTGGTGCAATACCCGTTGAATGAGGTTGCAGAGCAGCAGGTGGCCAGCGGCAAGAGCAGCGGCCAGCCCATCAGCGTGATCCAGATTGATGACCCGGCTCACCCAGGGCAGAAGATGAGCCTGACACCGTTTATCGAACGCGCTGACAAGCTCTGCTAGCGTTCAGGTTTCCAATAAAAAACCGCAGATGCTCGCGAAAGCACTGCGGTTTTTTGTTTTTGATGATGATTTAACGCTTTTTTTCTGGCCGCTTTAACTGTGGACTGGAAAACCTGGCGTCGTCATCTATTCTTAAAAGGCAAGGCGACTTAGCCTGCATTAATGCCAACTTTTAGCGCACGGCTCTCTCCCAAGAGCCATTTCCCTGGACCGAATACAGGAATCGTATTCGGTCTCTTTTTATCTATTTGTTTTTCAAAGGTTTTTTCGGTATTAACACGAAATCCCCCGAAAATTACTCGAATATTCCATATCCTGTCTAAACCATAACATACTCTGCACCGCGTGCGTCCAGGTATTTTTTGGTCATTGTTAAACTTTTGTGGCCGAGTAAGCGCTGAGCAAATTCCTCCCCGCGCTCCTTTTCATAGAGCCTGCTCGCCAGACTTCTGATCTCATGGAAAGGAGGTGGATTAGGTCCGAATTTTAACCCGGTCGAATCCCTTATCTCTGCAAAGGCTTGGGTAAGACCGTCAGGCGTTAGCGGCCCCGGCTTTCTTCCCCCGCGGCGGACCGGAGAGTAAAGCATGAAGTCGGAAGGGTTATTCACCCGGCATCGATCAATGACATCCTGCAACACAAGCCCGGCGACGTCCAGCCTCAAATCAAGGGGAAGCGCCAGTTTGTGACCTGTTTTCTCCTGAGTAACGAAAAGCCTCCCGTCTTTAATGTCACTGAACCTGAACAGTGAGATATCCTCCCGCCGCTGGCCGGTGACCAGTGCCAGATCGCATGCGTTTGGCGCCCATTCAGAATGAGTTAACGCTGCCTGGCGGATGACCGTGAATTGTTCGAGCAGTAAGCGTTCTCGCTTAACTTTCGGTGTCGGCGTTCGCGTCGGTTCTGCCGGGTTCCTGTCGACATGTCCTTCCACAATCGCCTCCCTGAAGATGTCCATCAGCACAGACCTGAGCCCGGAAGCCATGCTCTTTTTATCGCAGAGAATGTACGCTTCAAGGAATGAGGCGATGTCCTTTGTCGTGACAGAAGCGAGGGGAATTTTCCCGAACTCTTCCTTTATGGTGGCGATCTGGTTTCGCCTGACCTTCATCGTGTTTGGTTTCAGCTCGCGCCGCTCGAGAATTACCTCGTAACGCTCCAGCCATGCGGCCACTGTGAATGTTGGCACGTCCTTAATGCGATCCAGGAGAGAAGATGGAAGGTAATTCTGGTCGATGTAGTTGTTGGCCTCGATGGCCTGGGCAACGGCGTCCTTGCGATCAATCCGGCCAAGAGAAATCTCCTGCCCGGTCACTGGATTGCGCCAGCTGTAAAGCCTGTCTCTTTTACGATAGGTCAGGTTACGTGGCAGGTTAGCGTCGTAACGTACTGGCCTTTTCGCCATGAGTCAGTCTCTCCAGTAAGGTGCCGCCGGACGGCAGTTTGGTGTGTTTCGGTTTAGCGCGCCGATTCTTCTTGCGCGGATCCACGTAGATAGCGTCAGGCTGAACCTTATACTCCTTTCCGTGCAGTTCCGGCGCCGGATAAATTCGCCCATCCCGCGTCCATCGACGCAGAGTAGAAATGGAGGGTGGAGTCGTGTAGACCTCAGCAGCCCATTCCTGCAAATTGAGAAGCTTAGCCATGAGAACTCCTTAGCCACCTGGCATTATATGCGAGGCCGCATTGACGTGTTGATTAATCGAAATCAGGATGGTAAATCAATGCGCCCACATTAAAAGCAGCCATTGCACACCTTCCGGTTCGTGAAGAAATGAGATGAGAGCGCCCAGCGCCATAAGTGCGGCGATGAGCCAGGTCATGGGGTTTGATTGCATGGGGCGCTCCTGCTGTAAAAGTGGTTAGCGGATATCGATGTCAGGGATGATTACGGAAGGTTTGAAGGTGACGCGATAATGGTTCACGCTGGCGTTCGTGCCGCTCAGATCTTCCATGAACCAGGTCACGTTATCTGATAGGCCGAGCATGTGCTTTTTGTAGACGCCCGGCCCGGTCTTGCAGATGACGCCCAGGGTACGATCGGTGCTGGTATTGTCTTTGGAGCAAAGTCCGGTGATCTCCAGCATAAATTCGCCGGTAATGCCGTTATAAAAAACAAAGCGACGCTGAGCTTCGAAATTGTCCGCGGCTTTGCTGACGTTGCGGCTGGCCACATCCGCATCATTCACATCACACGCTGACAGCGCCAGAACAGCCAGGAGCAGTAAACCTTTTTTCATTTTGTCACCTGTAAAAAGAAGCCCGGCGCGGGGCCGGGCAAAAGGGATAACGTGGCAGTGCTTTCGCACCCAATAGCCAGCTCATAACTGGCTATCAGTTGCGTTATTCATCGAAATTGGAGAAGTCATAACTTCGTGTTCGAACAGCAACCCAGCTAGGGTTAGACCTCCCTTTCTTTACTGCTACATGCCAATGCGAGTACGACATGAGCTGCGTATTACTACGCCAGTGATCCATCCCAAGTAGCCGCCGAGCGGCCGAATTTCTCTTCATAATCTCTCCTCATGCCGCACGCTGGGCGCGCAGCTTCTTCAGGTGCTCTGCTGTTTCGATTTCTTCGGCGATCCGCTCGGCCTGTGCTTTGGTCAGCGGTTCGAATTCGTGTTGAAAGCGGCCCATGCTGGCGATGCAGGTGCGACCGTTGCGGATGTAGTGGATTACTTCGTGGGTAGCGCGGAGGATTTTGCAGGGTGCGCCGAAATCATCGGCGTACCAGGTGTTAGGCTGGATTATCCTGAACATTGGCTGACTCCTGCAAAAGGAGGTAGACGATTGCCACAGCGCGCAGCGGGTTACGGTGAGTCGAGCTGACACCAGACTCATGAGTTGCCTGCCACACGGTCTTACCTAATGGTACCAGACCGATTCGATGCTTCTTCATTGCCGGGTAGAGCTCTTCGGCACGACGTAACGGAAACCAGGCGGTGTTCTGTACCGTGTTAAACCAGTTCCACGACAAATTGGCACCGGTCTTTTCATGCGGGTGAATAGTGGCGGTGTACTTTGGCTTCAGGAAATATGCGAGCCTTACACTTATTTCACCGTCACTGAGTTTGGTGTAATCCATCAGGAGCCCCTTTGCTTACGGATAAGTTCCAAATCAGCCTGGCAACTGGCGCACGTCTGGCAGCCGGGGACGGCAGCACGCCGCGGCTCGGGAATTGGTTCGTCGCATTCTTCACAACGTTCAGCTGATACGACGTTGCGGTTTACTCGGTGAGCGGAAAGGGCAGCGTTACGCTGAAGCTCTTCAATCTCTGCTGCGGTATCGATGATATCCATGGTCAATGCTCCCGGAACTGTCTGTTAATTCTGTTGAATGTGAACACCAGCAATAAAAAAGGCCGCTTTAGCGACCTGGTGATTAGTGCCTTCATGCGGCGCACTCCAGTTCTGCGAGCCCACCGCGCACTGCATCAATGATGCGTTCGAGGTATTGATAATGATGGTTCGGCACTGACGGCCATTTTGCGTACCATGGATCATCACCTAGCAGGTTAAGCAACTTGTCGCCGACGAGATAATTGCAGCAGCTCGCCTTCACATCTTCAGCATCTTCAGCCTCATCCCACATTGATCGCGCTTCATTGCCGTCAATTTCATGCTCACGACGCAGCCGGATAATCTCACCCTTCACGAAAGCAAGGTTGGCGTCATTATCATCGTCCACTGTGCTTTGCAGTTGTGGGTCAAAATAGCCGATTAGGTAATCATTGCTGACGCGCTTAATGAACTCCTGCACGGTATCACCGCCCATAGCAAACCAGGCTCCGGTCCACGCCTTACCGAAGCAGGTGATTGTGATGCGACCCTTACCGGGCTCATAGTTTTCAATCATCACCCTGACAGGGTCGAGGCGTTCAACATCTGAAATGGTAAACGCCAGAACATCGCTTTTTTCAACCTTCACGATTCAACTCCGAAGCGGCGATTAAGCCGCCCTGTGTATACGACGAACTCCAGGAGGCTAACTCCCAGAGCTCCAATTTTCTTGTGATGCTTGTTGATGATGGGAGGCACCGTTTCGTTCCAGTTAGGCTTTGGCTTTTTGCGCATGGCCTGCTGGATTTCTTCGGTGCAGCGGCGGCAGGCGGCGCGGATGGCGTTGTCTGTTTCTGGCGTCATGCGGCCTCCGTTTTCACGACTTGGATGGCGCAGCCGGGAAGCAATTCAACCGCGGCGGTGGCGCACTGATTTCCCCAGTGATGCCAGCCTGGCGCTGCGCTTCGGCTGAATAACTCAATGCGCGGTACATCGCCGTAAAGCAGCTCCATTCGGTGGCGAACTTCCCACGGCTTTTCGCTGTGTGCTCCGAGCGGGCTGTAGACCACCTGCTTAATCCCGGCGTGCTTACGTTCCAGCCCGGCGCCACGGGTGGCAATCAGCAGATCTTCGGTGTTGGCCCGGGTGTGGTTGCCTCCGTTCATGCGCGTCTCGGTGTTAAGCAAATCGAGGAAGTCGTAAAAGTCGGTGATTTCACCCTCTGTCAGCGCCTTGTTGATTCGCAGCTCGGCGTTCTGATTCAGCTTCACCCAGGTAAAGCCCTTCATTGTGCGAACGGTAAATCCCCAGGCCTCGGCCAGTTCGATGGCCTCCTGGTTATGCGTGCCGGTGTACCACATCGCCAGCACTGCATTTTCGGCGGCAAGCTCCCATACTGGCAGGCGCTTGATGTCGATTAACTTCATGGTGGAGTAGTGGTCGGCGGCTGCCCCGTTACTGCTGGTGTTGCCGTAAGACCAGGGAGGATCAGCGTAAATAAGAGAATATTTTCCAGTCATCACTAATCCTCACTCACAGAGTCCATAACGAGACGAACAAACTGATGCGTCTATGCTCGCTTTCACCAGGTCGTAAACCTTCCCCCCCCGACCGGTCTTCGCCCACTCGACGACTTCCGGAACGGACGGCGCGCCCATATTTCCGCGCGGGCCATAGAATCCTGACCAGTCTATGTTTTGAACGTCCGGATCAATTCCATAAAGCAGGACATCTTTGCCGAGGTGAACCGGGTACCCTTACAGGTACGGGAACAAACTTCACTGCAGCTGGCTCGCTGATTCGTAACGGCTGTACCGTCATCGCGCTGACCAGCCCGGCGCAGGTTTTCCAGATTACCGCGATTGGAAGCGCAACCTCTCTCACCGTTACGCCAGCTGCTAACCCTGCTATCCCTGCTGGAACCAAATATGCCATTCTTCTGAGCGACAGCCTGAGTGTGGATGGCCTGGCGCAGGACATTGCTGAAACCTTCACGATGTACCAGCGCTACATGAGCGGCTTTGCTGATGTGATGAACGGTACTACAGACGTCACTATCACGATTAACGGTGTGCCCGTCACCGTACCGGGGCAGAAATCGCTGGCGAAGAAAGGGGCAAACAGTGACATCACCAGTCTTTCCGGGCTGACTACCGCGCTAAGCATTTCCCAGGGTGGAACCGGTGATAAGACAGCAGCAGGTGCTCGTACAAACCTTGGTTTAGGAAGTGCCGCCACCAAGGATGTTGGCCCCAATACTGGTAATGTTTTAGGTGTGGGCTATTTCGGTTTCGGAACTCCAACTGTTAACGTCTTAGGAAATACCGAATCAGGGTTTTATGGCATTGACGGCTCTGGTACTTCCTGGGCGCCGCAAGCAGGATCGGGAATTGTATGCGGGTATGACCCTACGCGCCGACAGCAGATATTTACAGGAGTATCCGGCAATCTTTTTGTCAGGAACCTGGGTAGTGCTGCTATGAATACTCCTTCGTCCACCATTCCATGGACACAGATGCAGTCTGTTGGAACATCAGATATTAATTTTAAACACGTCAACGGCGATCTCGATGTTGCTGATTCTCTTGAAAACATCTGTCAAATGGAGTTTAAGCGATTCTACTATCTTGATGATGATGAGCAGACAGAGCGCCGTGGCGTAATTGCTCAGCAGATCGAACAAATCGACAAGGAATATGTTCACTCTGCTGAGGGTGTAGGGAAAATGACGCTTGACCTTAACCCACTGATGATGGATGCCCTTGCAGCCATAAAGGCACTTAACGCAAAGGTAGCAGAACTTAGTAAACAGGTTGATGAGCTAAAACAGGGTGGAGCTTGATATACCTGAAGACAGCATATTGAAACGGCTTCGCTAATAAAACCGCCGTCCGACTTAAGAAAGAACGGGCGGCGGCTGGTTGCTCAGTGTTCATGCCCGAGCAAACGTGGGGAATATTAACCGAGTAAAATCTAAAGGCCAACCTGGCGAACTATCAGGAACTCAGCCAAATGTGCTTTCTAGGCTCTGTAAACAAAGAACTCGGCTTGGGGGCCGGGTAGTTGTCTGACTGAGTGATGGGTTAATCTATATCATGACTCTCTTCTATTTTCATAAGAGGATGTACTTTATCAAGTAACTCTAAGAAGCCCTCATATGTATCGCTGGCTTGCATCAGCGTTGTGACTCCTGTGAGCCTCTTCTGGAGAAGGCTGTATCCTGTTCCATTGGTTAAAAATTGATGCATTTTTGCCCCGATTTTTTGGTTTTTGCTCTTTCTTCTTTTAATGCGCTTCTGAGCTCAGGTGCCATACGGTCATAAGTTATATTGTTTACAAGATGCCCTAAGTATTGTGGCTTGAGCATATTGGCTTTGAACGGAACACCTCTCAATCGGTACAACTGCTCAAAAAACTCTGGTGGGTAATTAAAACAACGCCAAGCTTTCACAATATCCCATGTAGCGTTGATCTTCTCACATCCGTTGATGGTGCGAGCGCGCATAACCTGAATACCTCTCTTTCCTATGAGGCTGGAAGGGGATTGGAGCAAAACAAGGTATGGAAAATACCTATTTTCCGGTGCTACTTATACAAGTAGAATATAAATACACTCCCCCTCCCCAGTATCTGGAGGGGGGGCTTTCAAAAGCTATTTACACTCTGTCTTCGTGAAATCAAATACAACAGTTGAGCTTTCTTTATCAACTAAAATGTTATAGTTGTTAGAGTTTCTGACATTTTTAAATGTGCATAAACTCGATTTAAGGGACATGTGATAATCAAAGCTTTGAAATTTCTTATCCAAATCAAAATGCATCATTTGGGTGTGACCCCAGACCCATTGATTATTTATTGTTGGTTGTATAAGCTTTGAAATTATTGGGTATTTTTTTGCTGCCATCCGAACTTCAGGCGATAACGACACCCCCCCTCTGAAAGCAATAAATTGATAACTGTTCAAACCAAGGTTATTTAAGTCAGACATCATTAATTGAATTATCGCATTCTCATACTTTTCTTGGTTGTTAAGTGAGTTAGCGTAAGCATAGGTAACCCCTAAAGAGTATAGAGCATAGACTGTAAACAAAATTCCGCATATTAATTTATAAACTTTTGTGCGAGAGAAGGCCCACGTAGAAAGTACCCCAAAGAAGAAGCATGCTGTTCCAAATGCCATTAGAACCCTAGGAGACAGTACTGGGTCCCTTAGGAGCATCATTGGGCCTGTTATCATGCACAAAACTGCCAATGGAGAAAATACAATGACTAAAAGCTTCATTATTTTCTCAAGGTAAGAGGAGCTACATTTAACTAATGCGATTTTTATTAATGCAATTAAAGATAATGTTAACACTACTACAGAAAATATTATAAATGGTGTGGTAACAACAAGACTTAACAAATTTCCAAATTCAGAAATATTGCGTGATATAACCGTTAAGGCATCATTTATTCCTGAAGTTGCAAGTTCACTATGCCTTAAATTATAACTACCAACTAAAAAATATGGTGAAATGAAAGTTGAATATATAAGATAACTAATACCTAATCCGCCAATGGATGCTACTATTGATAACAATCCATTGCGAGTTTCGCCCAATCTGAATAGATTTAATACGTATAAAATAGCGAATATTATATATATGTTAATTGATGCCTGATAGATGCACAAAATTAAAATTACAGAAGTGAAGCAATATAGAAATTGTTTTTTTAATTTTACCGCTTTGAATGCAAAAGGAATTATTGCACACAACACGGATATCGACATTGGGAAAGCATCGTATTTATATGATAGATTTTCCAACAAGAATGGACTTGAAATTGCAACCATTGAAATGATGGCAGCAACGTACCCATCAAATTCAGTGAGAAATGCTTTTGCAGAAAAGTAAACACTCAGCGATAAGATGCTCAAGGCAAGCAATTGCGGTAGTGGAGATATGTCTGGCAACTGAGGCCCAAAGCTCAAAGATAGGAATAAAAGATCAGCAAGAGGCCTGCCGTTCTCAGACCACTTTGAATATCCGTAAATAGAACGACCTAAATCATCAACGTAATAGTGACTTGATAAGATAATTGGTAAGAAGAATATCAATGATATAAGCAATATCATTGAAAAAAGCTTTTTGTCTAAATTGAAACGAAGCATTTTAACACCTTAAGACTTGTTTGTTGGTTCATAATTTTTGATGATGTATCGCGGTCTTCCCTTAACTTCAACATAAATCCTTCCGATATACTCCCCAAGAACACCTATGCCTATCAACTGAACCCCACCAAGGAAAAGTATTGAAACAAGCATTGATGGATAGCCGCGAACCGGGTTACCGAAAGCAATCGTGTCAATTATCATCCATGCACCATAGATGAAGGCCAGGCCAGCAACGAACAAGCCGATATACGTCCACATGCGCAGTGGAAAAGTTGAGAAACTGGTAATGCCCTCTAATGCAAGGTTCCACAGCTTCCAGCCATTGAACTTAGAATTCCCGGCAACACGTTCTGCACGGGCATATTCAACAACGTCAGTGCGGCCACCAACCCAACTCAGTACACCTTTCATGAAAAGGTTTCGCTCAGGCATTAGCTTGATATTCTCAACAACATCCCGAGACATCAGGCGAAAGTCGCCAACATTTTCCTCTATCTGCGGGTTGCTTATTTTGTTGTGCAGCTTGTAGAACCACTCAGCGGTCTTGCGTTTGAGTCGTCCATCAGTAGAGCGGTCAGAGCGTTTAGCAAGGACCATATCAGCCCCGGCTTGCCACTTCTCTATCAGGTGTGGAATGACCTCAATTGGGTCCTGCAAGTCAACATCAATTGGGATTATTGCCTCACCTGTTGCATGGTCCAGGCCAGCGAATAGCGCAGGCTCTTTACCGAAGTTTCTTGTGAATGACAGCGGGACCACAAGCGGATCGGAAACAGCAAGCGCGTTGATAATTGATTCTGTAGCGTCTTTGCTGCCATCGTTTATGAAGACTATCTCGACTTCATGCTGCTGAAGCCCTTCAAATTCCCGAACCGTTTTATAAAAAATAGGTATGGCGTCTTCTTCGTTGAAGACGGGAACGACCAGAGAAACTTTCATTTCGCATCCCTAAAGACAATGAACTTTGAATAGATAAAACCGCACACCAGACTGATGGCGGAGAAGATGATTAACGTGATAATAGGGGCCATGCCAGATCTATCAGCGCCCCAACCTACAGCAGCACTTAGTGTTCCCATAAATCCAACGTAGAGCATGTAGCGCATCGTAGTTGTCGAAGACTTAAAGGTGAACCTGGCGTTTGCGAAGAAGCTGAACGACACCGCCAAGACGAAACCGGCGAAGTTTCCAAGTGCCTGACCTGTGTGAAACACGTATATGCAAATAGCGAAAACTACCCAGTGAATGAGCGTGTTTATGACGCCGATTGATGTGTACTTAGCAAAGAGCTTTAACATTATATAAATCAGTCAATTCGGAAAGGTCTGAAGTTTATCACCTGATCAACCATTGATCACCCCCAATGATTAATTATACTGTATGTTCATACAGTATTTATCGGAGGTGCATTATGGGGTTCCCGAGTCCTGCAGCAGACTACGTTGAAGAGCGCATATCACTCGATAAGCGTCTTATCGCTCATCCCGCAGCCACGTACATGATGGTAGCCGGCACGACATATCTGCGCGCCGGGATCATGAAGGGCGCTATGCTTATCGTCGATTCGTCGCTGACGCCGAAGGATGGTTCTCTGCTTGTCTGTGCTTTTGATGGTGAGTTCAGGATTATGCGCTACAGGACGCTACCGCATCCCTGCCTGGAAAACCCAGAAAATGGAAGGAGGGAGCCGTTACCGATGAAAGACGATGTGTCGGATACATCGCGGCCGGTGTTTGGGGTGATCACGTACTGCATCAACGATGCTCTTTCTGGTGAGTTTGATGATTGTCCTGTGATGTAAGAATAAGTGAGCACCTGATAAGTCTTACAAACGGATCGGTGGGGATTATGCTGATGGTATGGGAAGGCGTAAAGCGGCAAGTTGCGAAACTGGAAGGAGCTACGCAAAGTTTGGGAGATTTCGGATCGAAGCGATCCCGAAGTTCACTCGTCGACCACACGAAAAAGATGGCAACGGTTTGATCTTGAATGGATGTATTGGTAAGCATTGAAACCCGAATTTAACGGGTTTCTGAAGCGTAAGCGTTTGAATTAAATCAAAAAAGGCTGGTTGTGACGGAAACAGGAATCGTATTCGGTCTCTTTTTATCTGTATGAAAGACAATACGTTAGGTCTTTTATCATCTTTATACAGCGGATGCATCCTGTGCGACTTCGTAAAACATATCACAACACCGCAGGCGGAAGTCCAGCCCTTTTTGCCTGTTTTGTTAAATTTTTGTGAGCAATTAAGGAAAGTCAGCGCCGTGCTTAAAAGCGGGATTTTACCGACGCCTCAATTTCATCAAGCAATTCAAAACGACGGCGGTATTCCGCACGCTTCTTGCTCGCGATCTCGTCGAGAGATTTGCGTTCCATCTGCAGCGGGAGTTGCCAGCAGAAGCCGGAGACCTTTTTACCGCCCAGAGAATCCCAGAATTCGTCATAGCTGGCGTGGAAATGGCGGCCTTTGCTGAGGCGATAGCGCAATGCGCGGAAAACGTGTCCCTCGTCGCTGACGGCAAAAATCGCCTTAACAGATGACTGTAAGGCCAGCTGGAAAAGAACTTCCATCAGCACGCGTTTAGGAAACAGGCCGTGACAGGCGCGGGTGGATTGTTTAATGACGTCCCGCGACACGCAGCGGCGGGGGCCCTGAAGC
The DNA here is from genome assembly GCF_056673325.1 of Enterobacter cloacae complex sp. HYC080_NIDB. NCBI lineage: Bacteria > Pseudomonadati > Pseudomonadota > Gammaproteobacteria > Enterobacterales > Enterobacteriaceae > Enterobacter > Enterobacter cloacae complex sp. HYC080_NIDB. Next base: position 1,836,319 of record NZ_CP114212.1, read on the forward strand.
CCGCCAATCACTATTACGCGTTGTCCGTTGCTGCGGGCTACGCTAAAGGTCAGGCTGGCAAGCAGCGTATCCTCGTTATCGCGCAGCCACAGCGTGCTCTCACCTTCGCGCTCGGCTTTCCCGGCAGAGGATGCATTAACCGTATAGATCACGCCCTCTTTTGCATGGAACTGAACAACGGTTTGTTCCTGCGGGCTGGTCAGCGCCTGGGCGAGGGCGCGCTCTTTCAGGCTATCGATCCAGTAATAATGGTTAACGATAGCGTCGGCGCGATCGTTCGCGGTCAGGCCACGCATCAGATACTGCCGATGGGTCTTGCTGGGCAATGTAATTTGAGCGGCGAGCAGTTTGTCGAAATCGTCACGCCCTGAAAGGGCTTCCAGCATGCGACGGGTGGAAGACCAGAACAGAAGCGAACGTAAAAGGAACTTCAGCCGATAATCGCGTTTTCGCCAGATGGGTCCCGGGACACGTTCGCCGTTCACCAGCTCGGAAATAATATTTGTGCGATGTGGGTAGAACACATCGTTATGCAGGTGTGTATTAGACACGTGAAGATCCCTCGTTTTTTTCTGCCTCTATTCTAAGGAGCCAGGAATAAGGGATTAATAGCGTGAGGATCTTTATTTCTGGTTGGTTTACCGTTTGTTTGACTTTGTAAGGACCGCTCCCGTCTTTTGCATTTTATACGGCGGCTATACTGTTTAAAGGAGGCCTTATGTATCAGCGAATAGAGGGTGGGATGTGGCGTCACGTCTGGGTTGTCAGCGATATACATGGCTGTTATCAGTGGCTTATGGACGAACTGAAACGCCGCCATTTTAATCCGTATGAGGATTTGCTTATTTCCGTTGGCGATTTGATCGATCGCGGTCCTGACAGCGTAAAAACACTGCAGCTCATCAATGAGAAATGGTTCAGAGCCGTGCGGGGTAACCATGAGCAAATGGCAATGGATAGTCTGGACAATAATGATTCTGCGCTGTGGGCGATGAATGGTGGAGTGTGGTTTACGCGCCTTGATCGCGAGCAGCAGGCGCTGGCGCGCACGTTACTAAACGCCTGCCGCGAATTGCCGCATATTATCGAGATAACCTGTGCAAACGGTCTCAATGTTATTGCGCACGCAGATTACCCCGCCGCGGAATACCGCTGGCAAAAACCGGTGAGCGCCCAGCGCGTGCTGTGGGATCGCGACAGGTTGATGGGCTTTATGGTGGGCAAAGGGCAGGGGATTAGCGGTGCGGATCATTTCTGGTTCGGGCATACGCCCGTCGACAGGCGGTATGATTTTGATAACCTGCACTATATTGATACCGGAGCGGTGTTCGACGGTTACTTCACGCTGGCACAGCTACAGTAATAAATAACCCGCCTTCGGGCGGGTTCTCTTTAGGTCAGGCAAGGCGCATGACCCAGGCATCGGTTTTGCTATCGTAATGCTCACGGTAAAGAACAGAGTGTTCGCCATCAAGTATCGCCGGGACGCTGGTATCCGCATCCCATGCGTCGAGTTGCATGCACAAATCCGGGTCGGACTTGCAGGGAATACTTAACGTTCGATCGCCTTGTGCTTCGCCGCGCAGCTCTGCGTCGTCGATCTCAAAAGCGCCAATACGCACGCTGGTTTTCGTCATAGTGCTCTCCGGGTCGGTTTTCAGAATCTGGTATGACCAGTATGGGCATCCATTTTTGATCGTAGACAAGGAGAGCAAAATCGCCAGTAAAAAAATGCGCTTTTTTTTAGTCGGTGGGACTGTTACCCGTAAACAACCGGCCATCGCGGACCAACTCCCGCGGATAACTATTTTTCAGCCGCGAGCCGACCTTTTTCGCCAGACCCAACGGGAAGCCCTGATACGTCACAATAACCTCATCCTGAGACGGGGTAGTTTCCGGGTAAACGTCGCGACCACGATACCACTCTTCGGCTTCCTGATGCGTCAGTTCAAACGTGTTATCGCTGTCCGCCAGGGCGATGACCGCTTCGTGCTGCCAGCGGTACCCTTTATTATGCACTTCCGCCAGGCGGATCCCGATACGTGAAAAACGGACTTTACCAATAAGCGGCTCAATGGGTGCCGGGAACAGCCATATCTCTTTATCACGCATCCAGAGGTGCAGATTCTCATCCCAGATCAGCCCAACCTTATTGGCGGCGGCTTTAAGTTGCACAGCATCGCGGCCTTTCAGCGGGGCGAACGGGAAATTGCCGACCTTAAATTTCGGGGCTGGCAGGGGAGCCACCGCCTGAGTTTTGCGCAGACGAGCCACAAAGAACCCTTCGCAGTCGTAAATCTGTGGGAACACGTGCAGGAAACCTTCCGGCGTGGCGGCCTCATCTGCCGTGGCAAACAGATCGTTAAGTGGCAGGAACTCAACGGCATCCGGGTATTGCGCTTTCAACCACAGACAGACGTCTTCGTTTTCATCGCGGTTGAGGGTACAGGTGGAGTACACCAGCGTGCCGCCGGGGCGCAGGGCGTGAAAGGCGCTGTCGATCAGTTCGCGCTGCGTGGCAGCGATCTCAAGATTGCTTTCCACAGACCAGTTCTTTAACGCATCGGGATCTTTACGCACCACCCCCTCGCCGGAGCAGGGGGCGTCGAGCAGAATGGCATCGAACGCTTCCGGCAAGGCGGCGCCAAACACGCGTCCGTCAAAATGCGTCAGGGCGACATTCTGGATACCGCAGCGGCTGATGTTGGCATGCAAGACTTTCACGCGGCTGGCGGAAAATTCGTTGGCAAGAATCGCCCCGTGATTACCCATCCGGGCGGCAATTTGTGTGGTTTTCGAGCCGGGCGCGGCGGCAACGTCCATCACGCGTTCAGGTGTGTTGCCTTCTGCGAACAGGGCGGCAACCGGCAGCATCGAACTGGCTTCCTGAATATAAAACAGACCGCTCAGATGTTCTGCGGTACTTCCCAGCGGCACGGCATCTTCGTCATCGCGCTCGATCCAAAACCCCTCTGCACACCAGGGCACCGGCATAAGCTGCCAGTTGTAGGGGGAAACCAGCGTCAGAAAATCATCGACGCTGATTTTCAGCGTGTTGACGCGAATGCTCCGGCGTAACGGACGCTGGCAGGCGGCGATAAAATCATCTAACGACAGGTGAGAGGGAAGCGCCTCGCGCATTTGCGCAAGGAATTGTTCAGGAAGAAATACGGAGTTTTGAGCCACGTGCACACCACAGGGAAAAGTTCAGGTGCGCAGTGTAACATAAAGGCTCCGGCGCGTTGACACCGGAGCCTTTCAGATTAACGCGGCAGGGCCGTTCCCCATTCACGCCATTCTTTCGGTTCGCTTTCGAGCAGCAGGAAGTGTTTCCCCGACTGCGCTTTTGGCGCCAGTGGCGTGCCCGGCGGGGTGGCAAACGCAATACCGCCACGGATGAACTGGTTGAAGGTACCGGTTTTCACCACGCCCCCCGTCAGGCCGAAGTCCAGCGAGTAGCCAGATGCCAGCCAGAATACCGAGTTATTTCGTACCAGGTGCTGGTAACGGTCGCTGATACGTAACGCCACCATCACACGATCGGAGAGCGTTCCAAGCGTCAGACCCGTTACCGTACCCACCTCAATACCGCGGAACAGAACCGGCGTGCCGATGCCTAGTGAGCCTGCTTCCGGGACTTCCACCACAATGCTCAGGCCACCGAGGTAGCGCGAATCGGTGATGGTGGCTTCCTGCAGTTCGAAATCACGCCGTGCATTTCCCTGGCCGGGTTCGACGTTGATATAGGGCTGCAGAATAGTGTCGAGATGTTCAACGCCTGCGGCCGAAATCTGCGGCGTCACCACCGAGAAGCGGGAACCGGTGCGGGCGAAGGTCTGCACATATTCCGGGTAGAGCACCGCGGTGGCCTGTACCTCGTTGCGGGAGGTGATCAGCGTCAGCTTCTGGATCTGGCCGATATCAATGCCCAGGTAGCGAATCGGCATGCCTTCCGCCAGCTTACCGGCATCAAACGCATGCAGGGTAATCTGCCCACCCACGGCACGCGCGGCGGTTTCGGACGGGAAGAGAATACGCTTATCGCCCTTACGCAGGTTTGCGCCTGCACCGCTGAGGTTATCGAAGCTAATGGCGCCGCGCAGCGCGCGTGAGAGCGGGGAGGCCTGCACGGTCAGCCCGTTACCGTTAAGCTGAACTTTCCCGCCGCCTTCGGCCCAGAAGACGCTGTTTGGCGTCAGCAGCTTGCGATACTCCGGCTTGATATGCAGTTCGATATCAAACGCGTCCGCACGCGGGCGAACGGCGATCACTTCCCCGACTTCAAACTTGCGATACAGCACAACAGAACCTGCCTGGACGTCCGGTAGCGTCTCGGCGCTCAAGGTCAGCGTGGTCGTCGGCAGATCGCTCAGGCTGTTTTCAATCGCTTTGTCCAGGTTGGCATACAGCGGGTAATTTTCGCGGATGGGGCCTTTATCGCCCGGCAAAATGCGAATGCCGCCGTTAACCCATTCGCTGGCACTGGCACCAAGGAACTCTACGCCGTCCAGGCCTACCTTCACATCGACGCGGCTGTTCACCACGAATTTACTGTCGCCATGGACGAGGTTGCTGTATTGCGGATCGATCGCTACCGAGAAGCTCACGCCGTTTTCGGAAAGCGTTCGCTCCAGAACCTGACCCACCTGGACACCGTGGAGGATCAGCGGCTGACCGGCTTCAATACCATAACTTTCGGGTGCGTTTAGCGTAACCGTCACAACGCCCGGTTTTTGCAGCAGGGCTTTATCCGCCGGGGCGATCACGAAGTTGTTGCTTGGCTTTCCTTCACCGGGGATCAGTTCAAACGTGTTGCCGGTCAGCAAAGTGCTGAGACTGGCATCGTTAAGAGAGAGCTTCGGACTGCGCATCTCGATACGCGTTTTCTCGCGCAGGAGATCGACCACGCTGGGGTCGACGGTCATTTCGCCCGTCACCGAGCCGCCAGGGTTGAGCGTCATTTTGGTGAGCTGACCTACCTGCAGACCCTGATACATCAGCGGTGTTGATCCGGCTTTCAGACCTTTCGCATCGGGCAGAACAAGTTTGACGATCACCCCTCGCTGGCTGTGCGCCAGATCAGCGTACAACCCGAACGTATCATCGGCAGCAGCAGGGCTGGAGTTCTCCGGGGAGTCAAAGGCAATCGCCCCGTTTACCAGCGCGGCCAGGCTCTCCAGCTTCACTTTAGCACCGCTCAGGCTGAGGTCGGCATCTACGCCAGACACGTTCCAGAAGCGGCTGCCTTTTTTCACCAGGTTGGTGAATCGGCGTTCGATCAGCACATCGATGGTCACGCCCTGTTTGTTCGGATTGATGGCGTAATCGTAAACGCGACCCACCGGAATTTTTCGGAAATAGACCAGCGAGCCACTGTTCAGTGAGCCGAGATCCGGCGCCTGCAGATGGATCATCAGATCGCCGTTATTGAGACGGTATTTTGGCTGCGTATCCAGCGCGACAAAGTGATCCTGCGGTTCGCCTTTGCCTGGCATCATACCGATGTAGTTACCACCAACCAGCGCATCCAGCCCCGAGACACCCGCCAGAGACGCCTTCGGCGTGACCAGCCAGAACTGCGTTTCGCTGCGCAGCGCGTCCTGCATGTCCGATTTAATGCTGACCCGCACCTGAATTTTGTTCAGCCCTTTTCCGAGTGAGATGTCCTGAACCGTACCGACTTCAACCCCCTGAAAACGAACGGGGGTTCGTCCGGCGACGATGCCGTCGGCGGTCTGGAAATCAATGGTGACGGTACTTCCGCGATCTTCATAGCTCGTCCAGATAAGCCAGCCTGCAATCATCAGGGCGATGACAGGCAGCAACCAGAATGGCGAAATGCGGCGTTTAGTTTTAATTCTCGCTTCAGTCGGCGAAGCGGGGGTTTCCTGACTCATGTGCATCCCAAAGTAAGCGGCTATCCAGCCATTCCACAGCAAGAATAGTCAATATCACCGCAGAGCCGAAATAAAAAGCTGCGGGTCCCATAGTAAAAGCAAGTAACTGGTCGCGATTTATTAGCGACATCATCAGCGAAATCACAAACAGATCCAACATGGACCAGCGGCCAATCCAGGTGACAAATCGCAGAAGCAGTATTCGGGTTCGTAATCCTTGTTCACACTTAAAGTGAATGCTGATGAGCAGGGTGAACATCACCACGACTTTGGTAAAAGGAACCAGGATACTGGCGATAAAGACGATGGCCGCCACCCCAACGTTGCTGTGTGCCAGGGAGATAATGCCGGAGAGGATTGTATCCTCCTGACGGGCACCATTCACGTAAATGATGGAAATCGGCAGCATATTGGCGGGGATCAAGAACACCAGGGAGGCAATCAGCGCCGCCCAGCATTTTTGCAGACTGTTATTGCGTCGATGCAGCAAGGGTATGTGGCAGCGCGGACAGCGCCCCCGGGGATCGGGCAACCCGGTGTAATGGCATCCCAGACAGACGCGGAGATTCTCATCCGGACGGGTGGCAGGGCGCTGAGGGTAAAAACGCTCCCAGAGTTGCTCAACGTTCAGGTGGATCAGCGTCAGGATGCTGAGCAGCACCAGGCAGATAAAGGCAAAAAGCCCGACGCCCGGCTGCAGAAAAGCATAATCCTGCACTTTAATTGATGCCACACCCACACCGACAAGATAGATATCCAGCATCACCCACTCTTTGAGTTTATCCAGCATCAGCAGCACCGGGCGAAGATTCATCCCCAGGATGTTGCCAAACCACAGATAGGCAATGGCTGCAACCAGCACCAGTGGCGCGCCAACGGTGCAAAACAGCACCATGGCAGCGGTAATCGGATCGCCCTGGCGGGTCATCTGCCAGATCCCCTGCAGCACGTTGGCATCAATGCGTACGCCAAGCAGGTAGAGCTTCAGCAGGGGCTCGGTCCAGGCGAAGGGCATCAGCAGCAGCATGGTGACGGCCATGGCGGCCAGACGGGTTAACGACCAGTCTCGGCCGTCACGAATTTTCGCGTCACATCGGGGGCAAAAGGCACTTTGGTGCGATTTCATCTTCGGCAACATAAAAAGCGTATCGCACTGGGGGCAACGCTGATAATGTGCACGAGGCAAAGCGTCTCTTACCGTATGGACCGTTATCTTTTTTGTCGGCGTAATTTTGGTTGTTTTTAAGGCCATCAGCTGCGCACAAATAAGTATTGTTGAACGTTATATTAACTCATGAACGGATTCATCTTGAGCATGAGCGCATTTAATGCTTATTTTAATAGGCTATGCGGTAATTTTGTAAGACAACTAAGTGATTGAATAATGAACAAAACAGAATTCTACGCGGATCTGAACCGCGATTTTAAGGCATTGATGGCGGGTGAGACCAGCTTCTTAGCCACTCTGGCAAATACTAGCGCATTGTTGTTCGAACGTCTCTCTGACGTGAACTGGGCTGGCTTTTACCTCCTGGAAGGTGACACGCTGGTACTTGGCCCGTTCCAGGGCAAACTGGCTTGCGTGCGTATTCCGGTCGGGCGCGGTGTATGCGGTACTGCGGTGGCCGAGAATCAGGTACAGCGTGTGGAAGATGTTCATGCGTTTGACGGGCATATCGCCTGTGATGCCGCCAGTAATTCTGAGATCGTACTGCCGCTGGTGGTAAGAAATCAGATTATTGGCGTTTTGGATATCGACAGCTCCGTCTTCAGTCGCTTCACAACCGAGGACGAGCAAGGGCTGCGCGAGCTGGTGGCGAATCTGGAAAACGTCCTTGCCGGCACCGATTATCAAAAATTCTTTGCGAGCGTCGCAGGATAATCAACGGATAACGTAGCATTTACTGATAGCGTCATTATAATGACGCCTGTTCATGCCTGCGCTTGTTGGCAACGTCCGTTGTAATCAGGAAATTTCATGGAAAATCAACCTAAGTTGAATAGCAGTAAAGAAGTTATCGCATTTCTGGCCGAGCGTTTCCCGCAGTGCTTCAGCGCGGAAGGTGAAGCTCGTCCCCTGAAAGTCGGTATTTTTCAGGATCTGGTAGCGCGCGTTGAGGGGGAAATGAACCTCAGCAAAACTCAGTTGCGTTCTGCCTTACGTCTTTATACTTCGAGCTGGCGTTACCTGTACGGTATCAAACCGGGCGCGACTCGCGTGGATCTCGACGGCAACCCTTGTGGTGAGCTGGACGAGCAGCACGTTGAACACGCACGCAAGCAGCTTGAAGAAGCCAAAGCACGCGTTCAGGCACAACGTGCAGAACAGCAAGCGAAAAAACGCGAAGCCGCAGCGGCAAACGGCCAGGAAGAAGCGCCTCGTCGTGAGCGTAAACCGCGCCCTGCGCCGCGTCGTCACGATAATAACGATCGCAAACCGCGTGCAGACAAACCAGCAGCAAAAGCCCCACGTGCGCCTCGTGAAGAGCCGCGCCATACCCCGGTTTCTGACATCAACTCGCTGAGCGTGGGTCAGGCGCTGAAGGTCAAAGCGGGCAACAATGCTATGGACGCCACCGTACTGGAAATCACCAAAGATGGCGTTCGTGTACAGCTGACTTCTGGTATGTCAATGATTGTACGCGCAGAACACTTGTTGTTCTGAAACGGAGGCCAAGCCTGGCATGAACACTTTTTTTAAGCTCACCGCGCTGGCGGGTCTGTTTGCTATAACAGGCCATGCTTTCGCAGTGGACGATATCACGCGTGTTGATCAAATTCCGGTACTCAAGGAAGAGACGCAGCACGCGACGGTGAGCGAGCGCGTGACGTCTCGTTTCACCCGCTCGCACTATCGTCAGTTCGATCTCGATCAGGCCTTTTCGGCCAAAATCTTTGACCGCTATCTGAACTTGCTGGATTACAGCCATAACGTTTTGCTCGCCAGTGATGTCGAGCAGTTCGCTAAGCGCAAATCCGAGGTGGGTGATGAGTTGCGGTCAGGCAAGCTGGATCTTTTCTACGACCTCTACAACCTGTCGCAAAAGCGCCGCTTTGAACGCTATCAGTACGCCCTGAAAGTGCTCGAACGTCCGATGGACTTCACCGGCAACGACAATTTTAATCTTGATCGCAGCAAAGCGCCGTGGCCGAAAGATGAAGCCGAGTTGAATGCGCTGTGGGACGGAAAGGTCAAATACGACGAACTGAGTCTCAAGCTGACCGGCAAAGATGAAAAAGAGATCCGTGACACGCTGACGCGTCGTTATAAATTTGCCATTCGTCGTCTGGCGCAGACCAACAGTGAGGATGTCTTCTCTCTGGCAATGACGGCCTTTGCGCACGAAATCGATCCGCACACCAACTATCTCTCCCCTCGCAACACCGAACAGTTCAATACCGAAATGAGCCTGTCTCTGGAAGGTATCGGTGCGGTACTGCAGATGGACGATGATTACACCGTGATCAATTCCATGGTGGCGGGTGGCCCGGCCTCCAAAAGCAAAGCGATCAGCGTAGGTGACCGCATTGTCGGGGTCGGACAAACCGGTAAAGGCATGGTCGATGTCATTGGCTGGCGTCTTGACGACGTGGTTGCGCTGATTAAAGGTCCGAAAGGCAGCAAAGTTCGTCTGGAAATTCTGCCAGCGGGTAAAGGCACTAAAACCCGTATCGTTACCCTGACCCGTGAGCGTATCCGTCTGGAAGACCGCGCGGTGAAAATGTCGGTGAAAACCGTGGGTAAAGAGAAGGTGGGTGTCCTGGATATCCCAGGCTTCTACGTAGGGCTGACCGACGATGTGAAGGTTCAGCTGCAGAAACTTGAGAAACAGAACGTCAGCAGCGTCATCATTGACCTGCGCAGCAACGGCGGTGGTGCGCTGACAGAAGCGGTATCGCTCTCTGGCCTCTTCATCCCGTCTGGCCCTGTGGTTCAGGTGCGTGATAACAACGGTAAAGTCCGTGAAGATGCCGACAACGACGGTGTGGTCTACTACAAAGGCCCGCTGGTCGTGCTGGTCGACCGCTTCAGTGCGTCCGCGTCTGAGATCTTTGCCGCGGCAATGCAGGACTACGGCCGTGCGCTGATCGTGGGTGAGCCAACCTTTGGTAAAGGCACCGTTCAGCAGTATCGATCGCTGAACCGTATCTACGATCAGATGCTGCGTCCGGAATGGCCTGCGCTGGGTTCAGTGCAGTACACCATTCAGAAGTTCTACCGCGTCAACGGCGGCAGTACGCAGCGTAAAGGTGTCACGCCGGACATCATGATGCCGACAGGAACGGAAGAGACCGAAACGGGCGAGAAGTTTGAAGATAACGCGTTACCGTGGGACAGCATCAATGCTGCGACCTACGTGAAAGCGGGTGATATGACGCAATTTGGCCCTGAGCTGCTGAAAGCGCATAACGACCGCATCGCGAAAGATCCGGAATTCCAGTACATCATGAAGGACATTGCGCGTTTCAATGCCCTGAAGGATAAACGGAATATTGTTTCTCTGAACTACGCCCAGCGTGAGAAAGAGAACAACGAAGACGATGCCACGCGTCTGGCCCGTATCAACGACCGCTTCAAGCGTGAAGGTAAGCCTCTGCTCAAGAAACTGGACGATCTGCCAAAAGATTACCAGGAGCCGGATCCTTACCTGGACGAGACGGTGCATATCGCCCTCGACCTGGCGAATCTGGAAAAAGATAAGCCTGCTGAGCAACCCGCTCCGGCGAAATAATCCCCCAACAGGCACAAGAAATTGTGCCTGTTTCTTTTTGTTCCGCATCCTTCCGTCAGGCAGATTTCCAATTGTGTAAAGTTGTGTCTTTCTGGTGACTTACGCCCTCCGGATGCTTGAAAATAGCCGCAATACCCATACGATGTGGGTAATCGCATAGTGCGCTTTGTTAAACTGAGGTTAAAAGAAAATTATGATGCGAATCGCGCTCTTCCTGCTCACCAACCTGGCGGTGATGGTGGTTTTCGGGCTCGTGCTAAGCCTGACAGGAATTCAGTCGAGCAGCGTTCAGGGTCTGTTGATTATGGCGCTGCTGTTTGGTTTTGGTGGCTCGTTCATTTCCCTGCTGATGTCAAAGTGGATGGCGCTGAAATCCGTCGGCGGTGAGGTGATTGAGCAGCCGCGTAACGATATGGAACAGTGGCTGATGAATACGGTGGCTCAGCAATCCCGTCAGGCCGGGATCGCCATGCCGCAGGTGGCCATTTACCATGCGCCCGATATTAACGCGTTTGCCACGGGTGCCCGTCGTGATGCATCGCTGGTTGCTGTCAGCACCGGGTTGCTGCAAAACATGAGCCGTGACGAAGCCGAAGCGGTCATCGCTCACGAAATCAGCCATATTGCCAACGGCGACATGGTGACCATGACGCTGATTCAGGGAGTGGTGAACACCTTCGTTATCTTTATCTCCCGTATCCTGGCGCAGATTGCGGCGGGCTTTATGGGTGGCAACCGTGATGAAGGTGAAGAGAGCAACGGTAACCCGCTGATCTACTTCGCCGTGTCGATGGTGCTGGAACTGGTGTTCGGTATTCTGGCGAGTATTATCACCATGTGGTTCTCGCGCCACCGTGAATTCCACGCGGATGCCGGCTCTGCGAAACTGGTGGGACGCGAGAAGATGATTGCTGCCCTGCAGCGCCTGAAAACCAGCTACGAGCCGCAGGAAGCGAACAGCATGATGGCCTTCTGCATCAACGGTAAATCAAAGTCGCTCAGTGAGCTGTTTATGTCTCACCCGCCGCTGGATAAACGTATTGAAGCGCTGCGCAGTGGGGAATACCTGAAGTAACGCGAAGCGTCACAATAAGCCGGGCAGGCGTATTCTCCGCCCGGCTTTTTTTATGCCTGAACCCTGGGCTGGGTAACGCGCAGACCGCTGACGATGGCCGCGAGGGTGGCAAGCGCGCCGGCGGTGAGCAGCGCAACGTGGTTACCGTTTTGCCCGGCAAGGTTAAACATCAGGGCAACCAGCGCCGCGCCGCTGCTTTGCCCCAGAAGGCGCGCAGTTCCCAACATCCCGCTGGCGCCGCCACTGCGGTGACGGGGCGCAGAGGTGATGATGGTGTGATTATTGGGGGACTGAAACAGGCCGAACCCCGCACCACAGAGGATCATGCGCCAGACGATGTCCAGATCGCTGGGTGATGACGGTAACAGTGCCAGCGCGAAAAGGCCGGTTGCCATGACGGCCAGTCCCACCGCACCCAACAAACCGGCATGGATACGTTCAATTAAGTAACCCGCCAGCGGCGCCATCACCATCGTCGCCAGTGGCCAGGGCGTTAGCAGCAGCCCGGTCTCCACCTCCGAACGTCCTACCACGCTTTGCAGAAAGAAGGGCAGAGAAACCAGCGCCAGCATCTGAGCGCAGAACGAGCAAATGGACGTACAGATGGAGAGCGAAAAGAGGGGGATACGCAGCAGATCTACCGGCAGCAAAGGAACGGGCAGGGCGAGCTGACGGCGAACAAAGAAGAATCCTGTTACCAGCAGGGCGATAAGCTCGATGCCGGTAAGCGCCATGGATTGCCCCTGAGCAAAGCCGCTCAGGGCTGTAATCAGCAGACCAAAGGTCAGTGCATTCATCACTGCGCTGGGGACGTCAAAACGCGGCATGGTACTTTTGGGGCCGTTAGCAGGAAGAAAACGCAGGGCAAAGAAGATAGCCACGATACCCAGCGGCACGTTTATGGCAAAGAGCCATTGCCATGAGGCAACAGAAAGTATGGCTGCTGCAATTGTTGGTCCGGCGGCGGAGGAAACCGCGACAATAAACGAGTTTATCCCCATCCCGCGTCCAAGGTGGCGTTGCGGATAGATCAAGCGGATCAATGCCGTATTTACACTCATCAGCGCCGCACCGCCAAAGCCCTGCGCTATGCGCGCCAGCGTCAGCGTGTGCAATGAGTCAGACAGGGCGCATAACAGCGAGGTAAAGGTGAACACTACCAGGCCGCACTGATAGACCCGACGGTGGCCGAACATGTCGCCGAGGAAAGAGAAGGAGAGCAGGGAAATCACAATCGCAATCTGATAGGCGTTAACAATCCATATCGAGCTGGCCGGGGAGGCCTGCAGGTCGCTGGCGATAGTGGGCAGGGCAACGTTCGCAATCGCGCCATCGAGGACGGCCATTGAGATCCCAATAATAATCGTAGCAATGGCGCCATACCGCAGGGGCAAAGGCAGACCATCGGAAAGGTTCTTTTCCATCGGGGATAAAAAGCTCAGGGTGAAATTATTCTCAGGGTAACGATTTTAGCACTGTTAACGCCGTTATATGTCGCAGATTTGTAACGAAACAAACGCGCATTGATTGCAGGTAACATCACAGGAATTTATAATAAAAACCGGTTCTGATTTTTATAAAACACTCTCTATGAGGTGGTAAATGGCAATTGCGGATTTGGATAAGCAGCCAGATTCTGTTTCTTCCGTGCTGAAGGTGTTTGGCATCTTACAGGCGCTCGGAGAAGAGCGTGAAATTGGTATTACAGAGTTGTCGCAGCGTGTGATGATGTCGAAAAGCACCGTTTACCGCTTTTTGCAAACCATGAAGTCACTGGGTTATGTAGCGCAGGAAGGAGAGTCTGAAAAATACTCTCTGACGCTAAAGCTGTTCGAACTGGGGGCCCGGGCGCTGCAAAACGTTGATTTGATCCGCAGCGCGGACATTCAGATGCGTGAGATCTCCCGTCTGACCAAAGAGACCATCCACCTGGGTGCACTGGATGAAGACAGCATTGTTTACATCCATAAAATCGACTCCATGTACAACCTGCGTATGTATTCGCGCATTGGCCGCCGCAACCCGCTTTATAGCACGGCAATTGGCAAGGTTCTGCTGGCGTGGCGCGATCGCGAAGAGGTGAAGCAGATCCTTGATGGCGTGGAATATAAACGCAGTACGGAACGAACCATTACCAATACTGATGAACTGTTAACGGTACTCGACAAGGTGCGTGAACAAGGATACGGCGAAGATAACGAAGAGCAGGAAGAAGGGCTGCGCTGCATCGGCGTTCCGGTGTTTGACCGTTTTGGCGTGGTGATCGCGGGTTTAAGTATCTCTTTCCCAACCCTGCGCTTCTCAGAAGAGCGTCTGCACGAGTATGTGGCTATTCTGCACACTGCCGCGCGTAAGATTTCCGAGCAGATGGGCTATCACGACTATCCCTTTTAACGCGTTTTAGCATAAAAAAACGCCGCATCTTCTGCGGCGTTTTTCGTCAGTGGTTAACCAGGCCAGTTAGCCATTATCAACCACGACGGACATCTTTCTCAGTACCGGGCAGTTGGTTAAACCAATGATGCCGCTATCAGAATGGAGATACTGCGCCGTGCTTACGCCTTGTGCTGTTACGTACTTACACTGAATACCTAAGCCTGCTGCATTTTCGGTGCTTCCCACAAGCACACCGTAGCCGGTTAACAAAAGTCCAATCCAGAGTATCGCCAGTACTATAATCGTTCGAATGATTACGCGCATTGTTACCTCTTTTATCGTTGTTATCATGATGCTAGCCTAAACGGTTTACGTAATGAAACAAGTGCAGGATTCTGAAAAAGACCTGATGTTGGTACAGTTAGTCCTTGTTTAAGGTCACCGTGATAACCTGGTTGTATCAGGTCTTTAGACGGAGTGTGGAGTGAAAAAAATACGCTGGGTGATTCTGATTGTCGTACTGATAGCGTGCGTGGTGTTATGGACGCAGACGATCAATGTGATGTGCGATCAGGATGTACAGTTTTTTAGCGGCGTTTGCGCAATCAATAAGTTTATCCCGTGGTAGCACGCATTTTTTCTTAAGGTGATTTCCTTCCTTCGCACCAGTGGTAAAATAGGCGTTTTTATTGAGGTGGTGAAATGGGTGAGTTACTGAACTCAGGGTTGCTGAATGTAGCATCCCTGATGATCTCTTTGGTTGTTCTGCTGGTGGGTCTGGTCATTTGGTTTTTCGTGAACCGTGCCAGTTCCCGTACAAACGAACAGATTGAACTGCTGGAAGCGCTGCTCGATCAGCAAAAGCGTCAGAATGCGCTGCTGCGTCGTCTGTGCGAGGCTAACGAACCGGAAGGGAAAGACGAGTCAAAAGAGGCTGTCGCTGAAAACAACCAGGATCAGGACGATTTTATCCGTCTGGTGGCTGAGCGCTGATTGCCGTGTCCCGGGAGGGACTGTGGTCTGGTTCAGTCCAGGTGTAATCCCTCCCTGAAAACGCGTTAAGTGGCAAGGCAGATAATTTAGCACCAGTTAATAGTACTTTCAGGATACTGAAAACTGGCGATTATTTATCCTTATAAACGAAGCGATGAATTGTTGCATATATTCTGTATGTATCTACGCTCAAAAATGTTTTATTTTTATCGAAACGTTTTGCTTGCCTTGTTTTGATGCAGCGTCATAAAAATTTCATTATTTTGGTGCATAACCCTCCTTATTACCTGCTGCATTTTAATACAGTTCGGTGCGGATTATTAACATCGAGTTTTTCCTGAAACAATACGCCCCCCGTTGCAATGATTTAAGCATAAGTTTTCACAATTTGTTCTAACTCAATCAATTCCGAAGATTTCTTTTCACGGTTGCTGGACGCATTGTAATGAATGAGCTATGTTAAAAAAGTCTTAGATTACAGTGCTTGCGAAAGCACCGTAGAGCCTGTGTAAGAGCGTTAAGCTGTCTGTGTGTATCGCGCATAATTGTGCAAATCCTTACAGACAGTGTTCGAATTTGTGCGGCGGATCGAGACATGTTTAAAAATGGCTTGCCATATTAAACATAGTGTGTGATAACACGTTTTGGGTCAAACGAGGTACAGTTCTGTTTATGTGTGGCATTTTCAGTAAAGAAGTCCTGAGTAAACACGTTGTCGTTGAATACCGCTTCTCTGCCGAACCTTATATTAGTGCCTCATGCAGTAATGTCTCAGTTTTATCTCAGTCAATGCCTGCGGGCTAAGAAAACACTCTAAGGAATTTTGCAAATGGCAAAGATTAAAGGTCAAGTTAAGTGGTTCAACGAGTCTAAAGGTTTTGGTTTCATTACTCCTGCTGACGGCAGCAAAGACGTGTTCGTACACTTCTCTGCAATCCAGGGTAACGGCTTCAAAACTCTGGCTGAAGGCCAGAACGTTGAGTTCGAAATTCAGGACGGCCAGAAAGGCCCAGCTGCAGTTAACGTAACTGCTATCTGATCGAACCGCTGCTGACTGAAGCGCGTAGCACTTCAATCTCAGACATAAAGCCTCGCACAATGCGGGGCTTTTTTATGCCCCTATCTTTCAAAATATGACTATCCTCTGTCTCGTTAGCAACTTGTTGCAAAGCTGCGAGGTTAGAAGCACAGTTTCGCCTCCCTCAGCGCATCTTTTCCCGTTAAATCAGAGCGTTGTTTAACAGCTCTGGGGTTCAGGTGAAAAAGAAATTAATTATGAGCGCTGGCAATTTTACACCAGCGCGTTTTGCGCTGCTCTGTTTTGCTATTTTCTGCAGTCTGGCTTTTTTACTGGGTCGTGTTGCCTGGCTACAAATCATCAAACCAGACAACCTGGTGAAGCAGGAAGATATGCGATCGCTGCGTCAGCTGACGATTGATGCTCCACGAGGGATGATCACGGATCGTGAAGGCCGACCTCTGGCGGTCAGCGTGCCCGTCAGAGCCGTATGGGCCGACCCTAAAACGGTACTCGCAAAAGGGGGCGTTGGTTTTGACGATCGCTGGCAGGCGCTGGCGAGCGCGCTTCATCTCTCCCTGAATACCCTCTCTTCGCGCATTAACGCCAATCCCAGGGGCAGGTTCATTTACCTGGCTCGTCAGGTTGATCCTGCGCAGGCCAAATGGATTGATAAACTGAATTTGCCGGGAATTAACCTGCGTGATGAATCGCGCCGTTTTTACCCGGAAGGCCACGTGGCGGCCAATCTGATTGGCTTCACCAATATTGACGGGCAGGGCATTGAAGGGGTGGAAAAAAGCTTTAATACTCAGCTGACGGGTAAAGCGGGTGTCCGACAGGTAAGGGAGGATCGCTACGGCCGGGTGGTTGAAAACCTGACGGAAGTTGCGCCCACGCCAGCGCATAACATTCAGCTCAGCATCGACGAGCGGCTACAGACCATTACCGAAGACGCGCTGGATAATGCCGTGGCCTGGAATAAGGCCGAGTCAGGGGCATCGGTATTGATCAATATCCCAACCGGCGAAATACTCGCCATGGCGAGTTACCCGGACTTCAACCCCAATAACCGGGAAGGCGCGACAATTAACGATTTTCGTAACCGGGCTATTAGCGATACGTTCGAACCCGGTTCGACCGTTAAACCGCTGGTGCTGATGACGGCGCTGCAGCAGGGGCTGGTCCAGCCGGACAGCGTGATTGACACCCATCCTTATACACTTGATGGACACCGTATTCGCGACGTGGGCTACTACCCGGAGCTGACGATGACCGGGATCCTGCAGAAATCGAGCGATACCGGAGTCTCCCGGCTCTCGCTGGCGATGCCCATACAGCACCTTCTTGATACCTACCGGAACTTTGGTTTTGGCACGAACACGGGTCTTGGCTTAACGGGGGAGAGCGCGGGCCTGTTGCCACAGCGTAAGTACTGGAGCCAGCTCGACCGCGCGACCTTTGCCTTCGGCTATGGCCTGATGGTGACGCCGCTCCAGCTTGCCCACGTCTATGCGACGATTGGCGGATTTGGACTGGAGCGTCCCCTGTCGATCACCCGCATCGATCCCCCCGTTATCGGGCACCGCGTTATGCCGGAGGAGATCGCGCATGAGGTGGAGCATATGATGGAGAGCGTTGCGCTACCCGGTGGCGGTGGCGTTAAGGCCGCTGTGCGTGATTACCGCGTGGCGGTAAAAACCGGTACGGCGAAGAAGATTGATGACAGCGGCAAATATGTCGATAAATATGTCGCCTATACCGCGGGCGTCGCGCCTGCGAGCGATCCGCGCTTTGCGCTGGTCGTGGTGATTAACGATCCTCAAAACGGGGCGTACTACGGTGGGGCGGTTTCAGCGCCGGTTTTCAGCGAAATCATGGGCAACGTGCTGCGCCTGGAGAATATAAAACCTGATGGCCTCCCGGCCGGTTCTGACCACCTTATCGTCATGCGGTAATCCAGCCGTTTTATAGCGGGGCGAATAGCGGTACACTTCGCCCTTTGGTTTATGCCCCGGAGTTGCCATGTCCTTCAGTTGCCCCTTTGTCATGCGTCGTTGATGCGCTCAGATAAAAGTTATCGTTGTCCGCAGGGACATCAGTTTGATATGGCGAAAGAAGGATATGTGAATCTTCTGCCGGTGCAGCATAAGCGCTCCCGCGATCCGGGCGATAGTGCGGAGATGATGCAGGCACGCCGTGCATTTCTCGATGCCGGACACTATCTGCCGCTGCGGGAGACAGTTGCGCAGATGCTGGATGATATGTTGCCTGATTCGGCGTCCGCCATGCTGGATATCGGTTGTGGAGAAGGATACTACACCGCGCGGTTTGCGGAAGTGGTGCGTGAGAAGGGGGCCGTAACATTCGGTCTCGACGTGTCGAAAGTGGCCATTCGCGCGGCGGCAAAGCGTTACGCGGACGTGACGTTCTGCGTGGCATCCAGCCACCGGCTGCCGTTTGACGATGCCAGTATGGATGCTGTTATCCGCATTTATGCGCCCTGCAAGGCGGAAGAGCTGGCTCGCGTGGTGAAGCCGGGCGGATGGGTGGTCACCGTAACGCCGGGCCCGCGTCATCTGATGGAGCTGAAAGGGCTGATCTACGACGAAGTGCGTCTGCATGCCCCCCATTCTGAACAGCTGGCAGGTTTTACGCTGAAGCAGGAGCAGTCAGTGGCGTATCAAATGGATCTGGAGGGGCAGGAGGCGGTAGCACTGTTGCAGATGACGCCGTTCGCGTGGCGGGCAAAACCGGAAGTTTGGGCGGCGCTAGCGGCCCGGACGACGTTTAGCTGCCAGACAGATTTCAGTATCCATGTCTGGCAGCGCGACGCTTAACCCGCGAAGTGTGCCCAGAGGATCTGGGCACCAATGCCGATCAAAACGATACCGCCTAAGATCTCGGCGCGTTTACCCAGTAGCGGGCCGATAAAGCGTCCGACCATTATGCCCAGCGTGGACATAATCAGTGTTGCACAGCCAATGGCCAGCGCAGTGGCGATAATGTTAACCTGCAGGAAAGCCAGACCCACCCCGACGGCCATGGCGTCAAGGCTTGTGGCGATAGCGGTTGTCACCAGCAGCCAGAATCCATGGCGGTATTGCGGTTCCGCACCTTCATCATCCCCGCCGCGAAAACCCTCGATGACCATTCGGCCACCGAGAAACACCAGCAGAATGAACGCGATCCAGTGATTCCACTCGAGCACGAACTGGCTGGCGAGCATACCCAGACCCCAACCGATGAGCGGTGTCAGCGTTTCGATGGCGCCAAAAATCAGCCCGGTACGCAGTGCTTCTGAGAATTTAGGTTTGTGGAGCGTGGCACCCTTGCCAATGGAGGCAGCAAAAGCGTCCATGGACATGCCAAAAGCGAGAAGGATCGTAGCGGAGATATTCATAACAGCGTCCAGACCGGGGATATCCATATGACACATCACTGCCCCCAGTAAACAGCAGTTGATGTATCTATGGTCTCGCCTGATCTCTTTTGCACCGTAAGCGTGCTGAAAGCGATCCGTACGTGCCACGTTTTTCAACGAGTATGTTGACACGTACATTTCCTGCGTGCAGGAAATCGGCTACTCCCCAACGACGGGCGCAACCTTAACATATTTTGAGAATATAAAACAACATCGAGGAAGGCTTAATTTACTCGCTTTCTTGATAACGATTTTCATTTAGGTTTATGCGTGAAAATATCGTTAATGAATATAAGTAAAAAGAGGAAGGCAGATATAGCAACGGCTATATTCGTGGTGAGAAAATAGCGTAATATATAGCCGATGCTATAAATTTAACTCATTGAGTTTTAAGGAGTAATGTGTATATTTTCTCAAGGTCATCAATATTCTTGACCCGGATGAGCAGGCGGCGTTGTTCTAATTGCATCACTAACACACCGTCTTCGGATAAATTCATCTCTTTAATGCGGTTATATTCTATCCATACGTTGGCGAAGAAGAATCCGTGTTTTTTAAAAATGAGTTTTGGCGAACGGAACCAGAAAAGGTAAATCGCCATTAATGCCAGCACACATAATAACCATGTGGTTAATATTGCACCGTGGCTGGTGACGTTATTGTAGATCAGAATGACCACCAGACCCGCGAAGATAAACGCATCAGTGCGTCCGCGGCGTAAGAGGGGAAGGGCCAGTAGCGTCTCGCCGTGGCGGCGAGGCATAATGAACTCGTCATAGATAGCGTAAGCCAGAAGGGCAACAATAAATAAAACCAGTACGATGTCCGTGACAGTCATTCATCCTCCGGATAACCGATAAAAAACCGGGGGCAAGCCCCCGGCGTCTCACGTTACTGCTTTACAGACCCAGCAGGCCGACAGCGTAGCCCGCGATACCGATGACGAAGAAGCCAACGATGATCCACAGCGGGTTCACCTTCTTACGCAGCAGCCACATACAGGCGAAGGTCAACAGCAGCGGTACCAGGCCCGGCATCAGCTGATCCAGGATAGTCTGCACGGTGGTGACGCGGGTCTGACCATCCTGGCCGGTGATGGTCGATACCACCAGCGGGATGTTCACGTGCGTCCACTTGTTCACCAGTGCCCCCATCACAAACAGGCCGAGGATTGACGCCCCCTCGGTCAGTTTCTGCAGGAAGCCGCCGCCCATATCCTTAACAATATCCACGCCCTTGCGGTAGCCGTAGGCCACGCCGTAGTAACGTGTCAGCAGTCGCACTGCGTTGAACAGGATAAAGAACAGCAGAGGACCGAGCAGGCTGCCGCTCATGGCGATACCCGCCCCCAGCGCGGCAAAGACCGGACGAACCGTACCCCAGAAGATAGGGTCACCTACACCGGCCAGAGGACCCATCAGACCGACTTTGATACCGTTGATCGCACCATCGTCAATCTCTGCGCCGTTGGCACGCTGCTCTTCCATCGCCAGCGTTACGCCCAGAACCGGCGCGGCTACATATGGATGGGTGTTGAAGAATTCCAGGTGACGCTTAATCGCCTGACGTCGTGCTTCGTTATTTTCCGGGTACAGGCGCTTGATCGCCGGTACCATGGAGAAGCAGAAGCCTAGCGCCTGCATACGTTCGAAGTTCCATGAACCCTGAAACAGGTTAGAACGGATGAACACGCCACGAATATCACCCGGAGTGAGTTTTTTCTCGGTGGTAGTTTTTGTCATATCAACCATTTCGCTCACCTGTTAGTCCAGTTCGTTATCGAGATCGTTGTTACCAGCAGCCTGCGCTGGGGCACCCGCAACGCGGTTATATTTCGGGCTGAGCTGGATGTAGAGAATTGCCATGACGGCACCAATGACACCCAGTGCAACCAGGTTGAAGTTGGTGAATGCTGCGGTCACGAAGCCGAGGTAGAAGAACGGCATCAGGTAGCCTGCGCGCATCATGTTAATGACCATCGCATAACCAACGACCACGATCATACCGCCCGCGATGTTCAGACCGCCGGTGACCACTTCTGGAATGGCGTTCAGCATGCTCTGGACTTCACTGGTACCGACTGAGATCGCAACGATAACCGCCGGAATGGCGATACGCATCGCCTGCAGGAACAGGGATGAAACGTGGATCCAGGAGAGTGCCGTAAGGTTGCCGTTTTCGGCCGCCTTATCCGCCGCGTGCTGGAAAGCAACGGTGATGGTACGTACGATAATGGTCAGAACCTGGCCTGCTGCGGCCAGAGGAATGGCCAGAGCGATACCTGCACCGATACTCTGATGACCGGCAATAACCAGAACGGTCGAAATGATGGAGGCCAGCGCGGCATCTGGCGCAACGGCAGCACCGATGTTCATCCAGCCGAGGGCGATCATTTCCAGCGTACCCCCGATGATGATACCGGTTTTCATATCACCCAGTACGGCACCAATCAACGTACAGGCCACCAGAGGACGGTGGAACTGAAATTCATCAAGTACGGATTCCATACCCGCAATACATGCGACGACGAACACCAGCACAATCTGAAGAGTGGTAATCTCCATTGTACTTCTCCTATTACATAAGCTTTATGTGAAAAACCGGCGCGGGCTTATTTCCCAACTTTACCGATCAAATCCATCATTTTCAGTTTCTGGTCAGTGGAAACTTTACGGGCTTCCAGCTCAATACCGCGCGCATTCAGCTTGTTGAATGCCTCGATATCTTTCGCATCGACTGAAATGGCGTTGTTGACCTGCGTTTTGCCCTGACGGAACGCCATACCCCCAATGTTCACGGAGGTGATTTTCACGCCGCCTTCAACAATGCGCTCAACGTCAGTCGGGTTAGTAAACAACAGCATTACGCGTTCACCCGCGTATTTCGGGTTGTTGTAAACGCGGATCATCTTGGCGACATCCACCACGTGCGCGGTGACGCCAGGAGGAGCAACCTGAGTCAGAAGGGTTTTACGTACGGTGTCGGCAGCAACTTCGTCGCTGACGACGATAATGCGGCGAACGTTGGTCTCTTTAGTCCAGCGCGTTGCCACCTGGCCGTGGATTAAGCGGTCATCAATACGCGCAAGGCCGATGACCATATAATCATTCGGACCCATGGGTTTTGCCGGTGTAGCCACTTTCGGTGCTGCTGCCGCGGGAGCGGGTTTCTCAACCGGTTGTGCTTTCAGGGCTTTCACGCCTTCACGGCCCGTTTCAACCGCCAGGGCGACAAGCTCATCAAACGTCGGGTTGTCGTCGCGCGCCATAAAGGTTTCCACCAGCATGGGAATGTTAACGCCAGCGACGACTTCATAATGCTCTTTATCGACGACAATACGGCTGGCAGCATTGAACGGGCTGCCGCCCCATGTATCAACGAGAAACAGCACGCCTTTGCTGGTATCCAGCTTCGAGAGTTGAGCGTTGTACTTCTCAATCAGCGTCTCGGCGTTTTCACCGGGAACGAAATCGATCCAGCCGACGTTTTCCTGCTCGCCCAACAGCATCTCTGCCGTTTTGAGTAGCTGCTCAGCAGCCCAACCATGTGTGCCTATGACAATAGCAATGGTCACTTGCTACCTCCTTTTATTATCATTAATACGCCTGCCGGGCAGACGTACTGAGAATCGTATTGGCGAACCGAATCGATTCAGATAAGGGTTAGAGTTCAAAAAACTAAGACTTCCGCGAATTATTTTAGACAGTGAAAAAATAATTTATGTGATGAAGATCCGTAATTTAGCTTTCCCGATCGAGAAAATTCTCAACACAAATTTAGTCTTATTGCGTTTTTGCAAAAGAACGTAAATCTTTGCTTAAAACCTGGTGTCTCTGATATGTTTAGCCTCCGTTTACCTGTTCAGGAGTATAGGGCTACAGCCCACTATATGGACCGTCACCGACGTCAGTCATCTTTCAGGCCAATTTGCGCCTTTTTCACCGGCGATCCTCGCCATGTACCGACTCTGTCTTCCTCTGTTTTGCCCACGTTGAGTGGGGCACCGTTTCGTCATTCCTTTAGCAGGAGCTTGTCATGGAATTCTTAATGGACCCGTCAATCTGGGTGGGATTGCTCACGCTGGTGGTGCTGGAGATCGTTCTCGGCATCGATAACCTGGTGTTTATCGCCATCCTTGCGGATAAGCTGCCGCCAAAACAGCGTGATAAAGCGCGTCTGATTGGCCTCTCGCTGGCGCTGGTCATGCGACTGGGACTGCTTTCCGTCATCTCCTGGATGGTCACGCTGACAAAACCGCTGTTCTCCGTCATGGATTACACCTTCTCCGGGCGTGATTTAATCATGCTGATCGGGGGGATATTCCTGCTCTTTAAAGCGACCACGGAACTCCACGAGCGGCTGGAAAACCGTCAGCACGACGATGGACACGGTAAGGGCTACGCCAGTTTCTGGGTGGTGGTGCTGCAGATCGTCGTGCTGGATGCGGTCTTCTCGCTGGATGCGGTAATCACGGCGGTCGGCATGGTGAACCATCTCCCGGTGATGATGGCGGCTGTGGTCATTGCCATGGCGGTCATGCTGCTGGCGTCGAAACCGCTGACGCGTTTCGTCAACCAACATCCGACGGTGGTTGTGCTCTGTCTGAGCTTCCTGCTGATGATTGGTCTGAGCCTGGTAGCGGAAGGTTTTGGCTTCCATATTCCGAAAGGTTATCTGTACGCCGCAATTGGCTTCTCGATCCTGATTGAACTGTTCAACCAGATTGCGCGCCGGAACTTTATTAAGCAGCAGTCGAATCAGCCGCTGCGTGCCCGTACCGCGGATGCCATTCTGCGTCTGATGGGCGGTCGTCGCCAGGTGAACGTTCAGTCTGATACTGAAAACCGTAATCCGGTGCCGGTTCCGGAAGGGGCGTTTGTAGAAGAAGAGCGCTATATGATCAACGGCGTGCTCTCCCTTGCTTCCCGTTCGCTGCGCGGAATCATGACCCCGCGCGGGGAAATCAGCTGGGTCGATGCGAACCTGAGCGTGGATGAAATTCGTCAGCAGTTGCTCTCTTCACCGCACAGCCTGTTCCCGGTGTGTCGCGGTGAGCTGGATGAGATCATCGGCGTCGTGCGCGCGAAAGAGATGCTGGTGGCCCTGGAAGAGGGCGTCAACGTCGAAGCCATTGCGGCTGCATCGCCTGCGATTGTCGTGCCGGAAACGCTGGATCCGATCAACCTGCTGGGCGTGTTGCGACGAGCACGCGGCAGCTTCGTTATCGTCACCAACGAGTTCGGTGTGGTGCAGGGGCTGGTCACGCCGCTGGACGTGCTGGAAGCGATTGCCGGTGAGTTCCCGGATGCCGACGAAACGCCTGAGATCGTCGCCGACGGCGAAGGCTGGCTGGTTAAAGGCACGACCGACCTGCACGCGCTCTCGCACACGCTCGGGGTGGAAAACGTGGTCAACGATGAAGAAGACATCGCGACCGTTGCGGGTCTGGTTATCGCCGTGAACGGGCAAATCCCGCGTATCGGGGATGTGATTGAGTTGCCGCCGCTGCACATTACCATTGTTGAAGCCAACGACTATCGCGTTGATATGGTCCGTATTGTTAAAGAACAATCTGTCCACGATGAAGAAGAATAGCTCTGCTTAACGCAGGGGCATTAAGGGCACAATGTGTCCGTTATGCTGTGCTGGCGGGGGAGCACTTCCCGCCAGCCATTGTGGAAAGTCTCTCAGCGGCATCGGCCGCGCATAGTAAAATCCCTGCAGGACCGATACACCATGGCGGCGCAGATATCGCGCCTGCTCCTCTGTTTCGACCCCTTCAGCCACCAGTTCGATATTGAGTCGCTGACCCAGTGCAATGATGATATCCGTCACCGTTGAATTCACGGCGTCGGTGCCAATGGCGGTGATAAACGACTGGTCGATTTTTAGTACGTCCGGGTGCAGCTTTTCAAGCCAGGAGAGGGAGCTGTTTCCGGTACCAAAATCGTCGATGGCAAGCTTCACCCCTTTGCGATGCAGTTCGCGCACAATACGATATTCCGCATCCGGAAGGGCATCCCGTTCCGTTAATTCAATCACCAGCTGCTGACGCGGGTTAGCGCTGAACCAGAGGCGGTTCAGGTCCTGTAACAACACCGCGTGACGGAAATGGCTGGCTGCGACGTTAATGCCGATGTGAAAACCGGCGCTGGAAGGAAAGTAGCCTATCTGACGTACGGTTTCGGCGAGGACATAGCGTGTCAGAGGGACAATCAGATTATGTTCTTCCGCCAGAGGAATAAACACTTCCGGGGAGATCCACCCCTGTCGCGGGTTATTCCAGCGCAGCAGAATTTCAACGCCGACGCACGCCTGCGTACGGGCATTCACCAGCGGCTGGCAGAAAAGCTCGAATTCCCGGGTCGCAATGCCCATATCAATCTCCCACGTGAAACTCATCCTGTTCGCCGTCGCCAGCCAGGCGAGATAGCCCAGCAGCAGGCTCAGCATAAGACCCAACGGAAGCTGCGCGGGCAGGGTCTTCAGGGCCAGCTCTCCTGGACCTGGCCCGCTGACGATGATGGAGAAGGGGTTGTGGGGGGATGACAGCTGAACAAGCGCGCCAGTCTTTCCGAAAGTCAGGCTATCGGTGACCCGTTGACCATAGCGCAAAAAACGATCGCCCACGGATAACGCCACATCATCAATAAGTGGACGCTCGGGCTCCAGTATCATTCTGGTGATCAAATCAATATTAATGATCTCAATGACGCCATCTTCCCCGTCCTGGGACACCGGGTTCCACTGGATCAAGATCGGACTGCCCTTCATCAGCCACCGATCGGTCGATAAAATCAGCTTCGGCGTGCTGGCGGGTAATTCCGGGAGAAAGTCGCGGATGGGAATATTACGGCTGCCGAAAACACTGGAGCAATACAGGATACCGTCTTTAATCAGGGCAATGGAGCGTACCGTTTGCAAAATGGCCGCCTGTTTTCGCAGGGCCAAATGTGCCTGAGGGCAGGGCTGACCCACCAGCTGCTGGAACACGCTGCGGCGTTTTTCCAGCGAAAGGAGAAGATTATCCAGAGAGCGAACGGTATGGCTGCTGAAGTCGAGTACCCGCTGCTGGTTAACGTTGCGCTGAGAAATAAAGCGAGCGCCCAGGGTCAGAATGAGCGTAAGGATCGCAACCGTCACACAGACGATAACGCGTTTTCGGCGGTAGTGTTTAATGATCGTTTGTGCAGTTTGCATGAACGGTCGCCTGATAAGCCACCAGCCCCAAAAGCCGGACGCAACAGTAAAAGTGTAGTGGGGAAAGCGAAAGGAGACGAGAAAGAGGGGGAAAATTCGCCCATCCGTTGCAGATGGGCGAAAGCGAGTATTAGTCGCACTGCACCTTAATAGCCAGACCACCACGAGACGTCTCACGGTACTTCGCGTTCATGTCTTTGCCGGTTTCGTACATGGTTTCGATGACCTTATCCAGCGACACGCGCGGTTCGCTGGTACGGCGCATCGCCATGCGTGAGGCGTTGATCGCTTTGACAGAGGCAATCGCGTTACGCTCAATGCACGGTACCTGTACCTGGCCCGCGACAGGGTCACAGGTCAGACCGAGGTTATGCTCCATACCAATCTCTGCCGCCACGCAAACCTGTTCAGGGCTTGCACCCAACAGTTCAGCCAGACCGGCGGCAGCCATCGAGCAGGCAACGCCCACTTCACCCTGACAGCCCACTTCCGCACCGGAGATGGACGCGTTCATCTTGTACAGCGCGCCGATGGCCCCTGCCGCGAGGAAATAGCGGATGTAGATATCGGGCGTGACAGGCTCAATAAAGTGATCGTAGTAGGCCAGTACCGCTGGAACGATACCGCAGGCACCGTTGGTTGGCGCCGTAACGACGCGGCCACCGGCGGCGTTCTCTTCGTTAACCGCCAGGGCAAACATGTTTACCCAGTCGACCACGTTCATCGGGTCATTCGAGAATTTATCCGTGGTCACCAGCATACGGCGCAGGGCAGAGGCACGACGCGGCACGCGCAGTGGCCCAGGCAATACGCCTTCGGTGTTCATCCCGCGGTCAATACAGGCGCGCATGGTTTGCCACACGTTAGCAAAATAGTCTTCAATCTCTTTTTTGCTGTGCAGCGCCAGTTCGTTCTGCATAACCATACCGGACAGGGAAAGACCGGTCTCTTTGCAGTACCCCAACATCTCGGTAGCCGACTTAAACGGATACGGGACGCTGACGTCGCCAACGCTGTCTTTGCCAAAATGCTCTTCATCCACGATGAAGCCACCGCCGATGGAGTAGTACGTTTTGCTGTAAATCTCTTTTTCACCGCTCCAGGCATGAATGGTCATGCCGTTTTCATGCAGCGGCAGGTTGTCGCTGCGAAAACGCATGCCGTCATCCTGCGGGAAATCCACTTCATGCTGGCCGTTAGCCAGCAGCAGGCGTCCGCGCGTTTCCACGTCGCGGATAAATGCCGGGATGGCATCAATATCAACAGTGTCCGGCATATTGCCTGCCAGACCCATAATAATGGCGATATCGGTGTGGTGGCCTTTACCCGTTAATGACAGTGATCCGTAAACGTCTACGGCGACACGGGTAACGCTTTCCAGTAATCCTTTTTCGACCAGATCATCGACGAACTGTTTACCGGCCTTCATAGGCCCAACAGTATGGGAAGACGAAGGGCCAATTCCCACTTTAAACATGTCGAATATACTAATCACTTTCACACTCCTGACAGGGTTACCGGGGTTCCAGTAACGATGTTATAACTGCGCATAGTGTAAGAGGGAACACCGACCTCGGCTTAACTATTCACATGAATTAAACTAATGGTTAACGATGGGTTTTGCTAATAGCGCGACGCGGATCGCAAACCTGCAAAAAAGGATGGAATGTAAAGTATAGTCAAGGTTTCAGGCCGATTTGCAGCGCCAGTTCACGAATGATCCCCGCCGTCATGCCCCAGACAAAATAATGCTGATACCAGGACAACCAGACCCGATGATCATGCCCACGACGCTGAATATCCAGCGGATGATAACGGCTGAGCCGGAGCGCCTCTTCAAGCGGCATCTCAAACACGGCTGACACTTCATCGACGCTGGCGTGATACTGCAGGCCCGGCGGGATAATCCCCACCACGGGCGTGACCTGAAAACCGGTCACGCTGTCGACCGGCGGCAGCACGCCTATCACCTCGACCGCCTCAGGCGGGATGGCCACTTCTTCCTGGGCTTCCCGCAGCGCGGCGGCGATCAGCGACGCATCGGTGCTGTCCACCGCGCCTCCGGGAAAAGCAACCTGACCGGCGTGTTTACGCATATGCGGCGAGCGCTGCGTCAGCAACAGCCCCGGCTGCTCCCGGCGCACCACCGGGATCAGCACCGCCGCCTGACGTTGATTCAGCGTGGCGCGGTTGACCTGCGGTCGCAAAAGCTGAAAGCGCGACAGAAAATCATCCAGCGTCAGGTTCTCTTTCTCCACCGTTAGTTCTCCAGTTGTTTCAGGATACGGTTAACTTTATCAAAGGTTTCCTGATATTCCGCCTCGACCTGGCTATCCGCCACAATGCCACCGCCTGCAGAGCAGTACAGATTGCCGTCGCAGGCCGTCAGGGTACGAATGGTGATGCTGGTATCCATGGTGCCGCACAGGCTGATATAGCCGATACTGCCGCACCAGGCGTTGCGGCGGTGCGGTTCCAGTTCGTCGATGATCGCCATCGCGCGAATTTTGGGGGCTCCGGTGATGGAGCCGCCCGGAAACGCGGCGCGAAGCAGATCGCAGGCGGTGCGCGTGGCGGGCAGGCGCGCGGTAATGGTGCTGACCAGATGATGTACCGCCGGGAAAGGCTCGACGACAAACAGCTCCGGCACGCGCACGCTGCCGGGTTCGGCGACGCGGCCAATATCGTTACGCATCAGGTCGACGATCATCAGGTTCTCGGCGCGATCTTTCGGCGATGCGGCGAGTTTCTCCGCCTGCTGGCGATCGGCGTTGGGGTCCGCCAGACGCGGTAGTGTGCCTTTAATCGGGCGGGTTTGAATGACCCCTTCGGCCAGATGAATAAAGCGCTCTGGCGACAGGCTGAGGATAGCGCCCTGAGGCAGACGTACGAATGCGCTGAACGGCGCCTTGTTGCTGGCATTAAGACGGGAAAACGCCTGCCACTCATCTCCGTGATAAGTCGCCTGGAAACGCTGGGCAAGGTTCACCTGATAACAGTCGCCGCTTTGCAGATACGCCTGAACGCGCGCGAATTTTTCAGCGTATTCCGTCTCGCTCATATTCGAGCGCCAGCCGGAGGTCAGCCTGAACGTCTGGGCCGGGGCGGGCTGTTGCGCTTCAAGCCAGGCCAGTCGTGCCTGCACGTCACTATGGCTCAGCAGAGAAACCGTTTTTTTCTGGTGATCGACAATTAACGCCCAGTCATACAGCCCCACGGCCATGTCTGGCAGGGAAATATCAGCCTGCGCATGCTCGGGCAGCGTTTCGAAACGGCGACCCAAATCGTAGCCAAACAGACCAAGCGCGCCACCCTGAAAAGGGAGATCCGGGTCTGGTGTAGCGGATAAGCCTAACGCGTTGAG
Source organism: Enterobacter cloacae complex sp. HYC080_NIDB (assembly GCF_056673325.1). Classification (NCBI taxonomy): domain Bacteria; kingdom Pseudomonadati; phylum Pseudomonadota; class Gammaproteobacteria; order Enterobacterales; family Enterobacteriaceae; genus Enterobacter; species Enterobacter cloacae complex sp. HYC080_NIDB. Next base: position 1,866,399 of record NZ_CP114212.1, read on the forward strand.
CGCTTGCTGAAGCTGCATCAGGGGATCGTCCGTCGGCGCCAGGTCATCGGTTGTCAGCGTTTTAAGCGGGTCGGCAACCAGAATATCAAAGCGGCTGTAGGGGTGATCCGCATGGCCAGAATGCAGCAGCATGGCAAAGGGAAGGTGGCTTATGCGGGCAAACCAGAACTCCGCGGCGTCAGCACGCCAGGGCAACGTCAATACAGTGGGGAAGCGCATGTTCATGTGTGGCATACTACCGGGCAGCGTGAAATAATTAGCGCGAATAATTTAGCAGGAGTTGACGATGTTTGCAGGTTTACCTTCTCTGAGCCATGAACAGCAGCAGAAAGCGGTTGAGCGAATTCAGGAACTGATGTCCCAGGGAATGAGCAGCGGACAGGCGATTACCGTCGTCGCTCAGGAGATTCGCGCCAGTCATTCCGGCGAGCGGATTGTGGCGCGATTCGAAGATGATGATCCAGAAGATCAAGAGGAGTGATCGGGCTTAAACCGCCGCGATAATCTTAATTTCGACCTTATACTCCGGTTTCATCAGCGTGGCCTGTACAGTGCAGCGTACAGGCGCGTGACCCGCCACCACCCATGCATCCCAGGCTTTGTTCATCGCCGCAAAATCATCTTTATTGGCCAGAAAAATGGTCGCATCCAGAATGCGGGATTTATCGCTGCCCTGTTTTTCCAGCACGGCATCAATTTGCGCCAGCGTGTTGGCCGTTTGCTCGAAGGCATCCGCGTCCAGGTTAGCCGGTACGCCAGTGTAGTAGAGCGTCTGGTTGTGGATCACCACATCAGACCAGCGGGCTTCGGCATCAATGCGCTTAATCGTCATAAACGTTTCCTCGTTATTTTTCGTCATCAGGCGGCAAGACTGCCATATTGTGCCGGCGTCGTCACTATTTGGGGTGGCACTGGAGAGGCGGGACTGACATAATCCCTGTGCAAAAATACAGTGAGAGAGCACCGTGGCAGACGATTTTTCCCCTGAAGGTCAGTTAGCACAAGCGATTCCCGGCTTCAAACCGCGTGAACCTCAGCGGCAGATGGCGCATGCCGTAGCGCACGCTATCGATAAGGCGCAGCCGCTGGTGGTCGAGGCCGGTACCGGCACGGGGAAAACCTACGCGTACCTCGCTCCGGCGCTGCGGGCGAAAAAGAAGGTCATTATCTCCACCGGTTCAAAAGCGCTGCAGGATCAGCTCTACAGCCGTGATTTGCCCACCGTGGCGAAAGCGCTGAAATACAAGGGCCGACTGGCGCTGCTGAAAGGCCGTTCTAACTACCTTTGCCTGGAGCGCCTTGAACAGCAGGCGCTGGCGGGCGGCGATCTGCCGGTTCAGACCCTGAGCGACGTGATTATCCTTCGCGCCTGGGCCAATCAGACGGAAGAGGGGGATATCAGCACCTGTGCGAGCGTGCCGGAAGACTCTCCTGCCTGGCCACTGGTGACCAGCACCAACGACAACTGCCTCGGCAGCGACTGTCCGCTGTATAAAGACTGCTTTGTGGTGAAAGCGCGTAAAACGGCGATGGATGCCGATGTGGTGGTGGTCAACCACCATCTGTTCCTCGCAGATATGGTGGTTAAGGACAGCGGCTTCGGTGAGCTGATCCCTGAAGCGGATGTCATGATCTTCGATGAAGCCCACCAGCTTCCGGATATCGCCAGCCAGTATTTTGGCCAGTCGCTCTCCAGCCGCCAGCTGCAGGACCTGGCAAAAGATTTCACCATCGCCTACCGGACCGAACTCAAAGATACCCAGCAGCTGCAGAAGTGTGCCGACCGCCTGGCGCAAAGCGCGCAGGATTTCCGTTTACAGCTTGGTGAACCCGGCTATCGCGGCAACCTGCGCGAGCTGCTGGCGGACAAAAACATCCAGCGCGCGCTGCTGCTGCTCGATGATGCCCTTGAATTCTGTTATGACGTCGCGAAGCTGTCGCTTGGTCGCTCCGCACTGCTGGATGCCGCCTTCGAACGCGCCACGTTGTACCGAGGACGGTTGAAACGGCTGAAAGAAATCAACCAGCCAGGGTACAGCTACTGGTATGAATGCACCTCGCGCCACTTCACCCTGGCGCTTACGCCGCTGACCGTGGCCGATAAATTTAAAGAGGTGATGGCGCAGAAACCGGGAAGTTGGATCTTTACCTCGGCAACCCTGTCGGTGAATGACGATCTGCACCACTTTACCGAGCGCCTCGGCATTGAGCAGGCGGAGTCGCTGCTGCTGCCAAGCCCGTTTGATTATGAAAAGCAGGCGCTGCTCTGCGTCCCGCGCAATTTACCGCTGCCAAACCAGCCGGGTGCGGCGCGTCATCTGGCGGCGATGCTAAAGCCCATGATTGAGGCCAACAACGGCCGCTGCTTTATGCTTTGCACGTCGCACGCCATGATGCGTGACCTCGCCGAGCAGTTCCGTGCCACCATGACCCTGCCGGTGCTGTTGCAGGGGGAAACCAGCAAAGGACAACTGCTCCAGCAGTTTGTCAGCGCCGGTAATGCCCTGCTGGTGGCGACCAGCAGCTTCTGGGAAGGGGTGGATGTGCGTGGCGATACGCTCTCGCTGGTCATTATCGACAAACTACCGTTTACCTCCCCGGATGACCCGCTGTTGAAAGCGCGGATGGAAGACTGCCGCCTGCGCGGAGGCGATCCGTTCGACGAGGTTCAGCTGCCTGAGGCGGTCATCACGCTCAAGCAAGGGGTAGGGCGCTTAATCCGCGACGTGACCGATCGCGGCGTGCTGGTTATCTGCGATAACCGGCTGGTCATGCGCCCTTACGGCGCAACCTTCCTTGCGAGCCTCCCTCCAGCGCCACGGACGCGGGATATAAAACGCGCGGTGCGTTTTCTGGCAAACCCAACGGCGGAGTAATTTGCCCCGGAGTGTGCTAAGATGCGCGCCATTTTGTGACTGACCCTTGCGAGAGCGCGACGACTGATGCGAATTCTGGCTATTGATACCGCAACAGAGGCTTGCTCTGTTGCTCTGCTGAGTGATGGTGCTGTTTCTGCTCATTTCGAAGAGTGCCCACGGGAACACACCCAACGTATTCTGCCCCTGGTAAAAGACATTTTAACTCAGGGCAACACCGCCTTAACCGACCTTGATGCCCTGGCCTTTGGCCGCGGGCCCGGCAGCTTTACGGGCGTCCGTATTGGTATTGGCATTGCTCAGGGACTGGCGCTGGGCGCTGACCTGCCGATGATCGGCGTCTCTACGCTTGCGACGATGGCGCAGGGGGCCTGGCGTATGACGGGCGCCACCCGCGTGCTGGCTGCCATTGATGCCCGCATGGGGGAAGTTTACTGGGCGGAATATACCCGTGATGAGAACGGCGTCTGGCACGGCGAAGAGACGGAAGCGGTACTTAAACCTGACGCGGTCACTGAACGTCTTAAGCAACTGTCCGGCGAGTGGGCGACCGTGGGGACGGGCTGGCCGGCATGGCCAGACATGGCGAACGACACTGGCGTGACGCTGGTGGACGGCAACATGCTGCTGCCAGCGGCGGAAGACATGCTTCCGATTGCCACTCAGCTGCTCGCAGCAGGAAAAACCGTTGCTGTTGAACACGCGGAGCCGGTTTATTTGCGAAACACCGTCGCGTGGAAGAAACTTCCGGGCCGCGAGTGAATCTCAGTAACAGGAACTGAGAAAAAGGAGTCGCATCATGGCGGTTCAGACTAAAGTAGTACGCCTTTTTATGGCAGGCGCGGTTGCCATAGCACTGAGCGGATGCGTATCCGTCCCTGATGCGATCAAGGGCAGTAGCCCGACGCCCCAGCAGGATCTGGTTCGGGTGATGAATGCGCCTGAGCTTTACGTCGGCCAGGAAGCGCGCTTCGGCGGGAAAGTGATCGAGGTGCAGAACCAGCAGGGGAAAACCCGGCTGGAGATTGCTACCGTGCCGCTGGACAGCGGTGTGCGACCCGTACTTGGTGAGGCCTCCCGGGGACGCATCTATGCGGATGTCAGTGGTTTCCTCGATCCCGTTGATTTCCGTGGGCAACTGGTGACCGTCGTCGGACCGATAACCGGCGCCGTGCAGGGTAAAATCGGCAACACGCCTTATAAATTCATGACCATGCAGGTCAATGGGTATAAACGCTGGCGTCTGGCACAGCAGGTGATCATGCCGCCTCAGCCGATTGACCCGTGGATGTGGGGTCCGCATCCTTATCGTTATGGTTACCCGGGCTGGGGCTGGTATAACCCCGGTCCTGCGCAGGTCCAGACGATCGTAACTGAGTAACTTACTGTTATTGCTAGGAAAGAGACAGCGGCTTAGCCGCTGTCTCTGTTTTTTTACGGATAATACGAAAAAAAAGAGTGACGCGCTTCGCAACCTTAAATCTGAACAATTAATAAACTGGTACGCTGAGTTAATATAATGTTAACAAACTGTTTATTATCGGGGTTGTGATGACGACGAACACTCATTTCAGAGGTGATGCATTGAAAAAGGTTTGGCTTAACCGTTATCCCGCAGATGTTCCTGCCGAGATCAATCCTGACCGTTATCAATCCCTGGTTGAATTATTTGAACACTCGGTAAGGCGCTACGCAGACCAGCCCGCATTTGTGAATATGGGCGAGGTAATGACGTTCCGTAAGCTTGAGGAGCGTAGCCGGGCGTTTGCGGCCTATCTGCAGGAAGGGCTTGGGCTGCAAAAAGGAGACCGCGTCGCGCTGATGATGCCGAACCTGCTGCAATACCCGGTCGCGCTGTTCGGCATCCTGCGTGCCGGGATGATTGTCGTCAACGTCAACCCGCTTTACACCCCGCGCGAGCTGGAACACCAGCTCAACGACAGCGGTGCGGTGGCGATAGTTATTGTTTCTAACTTTGCCCATACCCTGGAAAAAGTGGTCGACAAAACCCAGGTTAAACACGTCATCCTGACGCGCATGGGGGATCAGCTGTCCACCGCCAAAGGGACGCTGGTTAACTTTGTGGTTAAATACGTCAAGCGCCTGGTGCCAAAATACCATCTGCCGGATGCCATCTCCTTCCGCCGCGCGCTGCATGCGGGCTATCGCATGCAATACGTCAAACCGGAAGTGGTCTCTGAGGACCTCGCTTTTCTGCAATACACCGGTGGCACAACCGGCGTGGCCAAAGGGGCGATGCTAACCCACCGCAACATGCTGGCAAACCTTGAACAGGTCAATGCCACCTACGGGCCGCTGCTGCATCCGGGCAAAGAACTGGTGATCACGGCGCTACCGCTGTATCACATTTTCGCGCTGACCATGAACTGCCTGCTGTTTATCGAGCTGGGCGGTCAAAACGTCCTGATCACTAACCCGCGAGACATTCCGGGGCTGGTGAAAGAGCTGGCAAAATACCCCTTCACCGCCATGACCGGGGTAAATACCTTGTTCAACGCGCTGCTCAACAACAAAGAATTTCAGCAGCTGGATTTCTCAACGTTGCACCTCTCTGCGGGAGGCGGTATGCCGGTTCAGCAGGCGGTCGCCGAGCGCTGGGTGAAACTCACCGGGCAGTATCTGCTGGAAGGTTATGGCCTGACGGAATGCGCACCGCTGGTCAGCGTCAACCCGCATGACATTGACTACCACAGCGGAAGCATTGGCCTGCCGGTTCCCTCCACGGAGGCCAAACTGGTCGATGACAACGATAACGAAGTCGCGCCGGGCGAACCGGGCGAGCTATGCGTGAAAGGGCCGCAGGTGATGCTGGGCTACTGGCAACGCCCGGATGCAACAGACGAAATCATTAAAGACGGCTGGCTGCATACCGGCGATATTGCGGTGATGGATGACGAAGGCTTCCTGCGCATCGTCGATCGCAAAAAAGATATGATTCTGGTCTCCGGTTTTAACGTCTATCCGAACGAAATCGAAGACGTGGTCATGCAACACAGCGGCGTGCTGGAAGTTGCGGCGGTGGGCGTGCCTTCCGGCAGCAGCGGGGAAGCGGTGAAGATATTTGTGGTCAAAAAAGATCCTTCACTCACCGAGGAAGCGCTGATAACGTTCTGTCGTCGTCAGCTGACGGGCTATAAAGTGCCGAAGCTGGTGGAATTCCGCGATGAGCTGCCGAAATCCAACGTCGGGAAGATATTACGACGAGAATTACGTGACGAAGCCCGTGCCAAAGTAGACAATAAGGCCTGAGCTTCACGTTAATCGCCCTGACGCCGGTTAAGCCGGCGTTTTTTATGGGCGCAAACAAAAGAGAATCCGATTTGAATTACCAGATGATCACGACCAACGACGAGCTGGCTTCGCTGTGCGAAGTGACGCGCGACTTTCCTGCCATCGCTCTGGATACCGAGTTTGTCCGTACCCGGACGTACTATCCGCAGCTGGGTTTGATTCAGATGTATGACGGCAAGCACGTCTCGCTGATCGATCCGCTCGGCATCACCGACTGGACGCCGATGCGTGACCTGTTGCTGGATACGGCAGTAACGAAATACCTGCACGCAGGCAGTGAAGATCTGGAAGTTTTTCTGAATACCTTTGGCATCATGCCTCAGCCGCTGATCGATACGCAGATCCTCGCGGCTTTTAGCAGTCGTCCGCTCTCCTGGGGCTTTGCCGCCATGGTGGAGGAGTATACGGGCCTGACGCTGGACAAAAGTGAATCCCGTACTGACTGGCTGGCGCGCCCGCTTACCGAACGTCAGCTGGAATATGCGGCGGCAGACGTGTTTTACCTGCTGCCGATTGCCGGACAACTGATGAAAGAGGCGGAGGCCTCCGGCTGGCTCTCTGCCGCGCTGGACGAGTGTCGTATGACGCAGCTGCGTCGCCAGGAAGTGGTTGATCCGAAAGACGCCTGGCGTGATATCAGCAACGCCTGGCAGCTGCGTACGCGTCAGCTGGCGTGCCTGCAGCTGTTAGCGGACTGGCGTTTACGCAAAGCGCGCGAGCGCGATCTGGCGGTTAACTTTGTGGTGCGCGAGGAACATCTCTGGGCAGTTGCGCGCTATATGCCGGGTAGCCTGGGGGAGCTGGACAGCATTGGGCTTTCGGGCAGTGAGATCCGTTTCCACGGTAAAACCCTGCTGGCGTTGGTCGCAAAAGCGCAGGCGTTGCCGGAAGATGCGCTGCCGGAACCGCTGTTGAATCTGATGGATATGCCGGGTTACCGCAAAGCGTTTAAGGATATCAAAGCGCTGGTGCAGAACGTCGCCACTGAAAGTAAGCTGAGTGCTGAGCTGCTGGCATCGCGTCGTCAGATTAACCAGCTGCTGAACTGGCACTGGAAGCTGAAACCGCAGAATGGCCTGCCGGAACTGATGGCGGGCTGGCGTGGGGAATTGATGGCCGATCGTCTGAATACCCTGCTGGAAGGGTATCCGCGGTAAAAAAAATGCCGGGCGATATACCCGGCATATTCCCCCGGTGGCGCTGCGCTTACCGGGGCTACAAAATCACAACCCTACGGGCGCGACTCTTCCGCTTCCGGAAGCGTCACGTTCAGCTCCAGAATCGAAATATCCCCGTCTTTTTGCTCCAGCTGCACCGTGACCATCTCCGGGTCAATCTGTACGTACTTACAGATCACTTCCAGGATGTCCTTACGCAGCTGCGGCAGGTAATGAGGCTCGGCGTCGCTACGACGACGCTCCGCAACGATGATTTGCAGACGTTCTTTTGCGATGTTGGCGGTGTTCTTTTTCCGCGAGAGAAAAAAGTCCAGTAATGCCATAACTTATCCTCCGAACAGGCGTTTGAGGAAACCTTTCTTCTCTTCTTCAATGAAGCGGAAAGGACGTTCTTCTCCCAGCAGACGGTCAACAGTATCAGCATACGCTTTACCTGCATCTGCCGTCGTATCAAGGATCACGGGCTCGCCCTGGTTAGAGGCGCGCAGCACGGACTGGTCTTCCGGGATGACGCCCACCAGTTTAATGCGCAGGATCTCCAGTACGTCTTCCATGCTCAGCATGTCACCTTTGTTGACGCGACCCGGGTTATAACGGGTCAGCAGCAGGTGCTCTTTGATCGGCTCTTCGCCATTTTCCGCACGACGGGATTTGGAGGCGAGGATGCCGAGAATACGGTCGGAGTCACGCACGGATGAGACTTCAGGGTTGGTGGTGATGATCGCTTCATCAGCAAAGTAGAGTGCCATTAGGGCACCAGTTTCGATGCCGGCAGGGGAGTCACAGACAACGAAGTCGAACTCCATTTTTCTCAGCTCCTCGAGTACCTTTTCGACACCTTCACGGGTCAGGGCGTCTTTGTCACGCGTCTGAGAGGCCGGGAGGATGTAGAGGTTCTCGGTGCGCTTGTCTTTAATCAGCGCCTGGTTCAGCGTGGCATCGCCCTGAATGACGTTGACGAAGTCATACACGACGCGACGCTCACATCCCATAATCAGGTCGAGGTTACGCAGGCCGATATCGAAGTCGATAACGACGGTTTTCTTTCCCTTCTGGGCCAAACCAGTAGCGATGGCCGCGCTGGAGGTGGTCTTGCCAACGCCTCCTTTACCCGAAGTAACAACAATAATGCGTGCCATAGAAATTCCTTGTTAAAAAGGGATCAATTCAACGGTTGAACGGTCAACGCGTCGTCTGCCAGTCGCAGACGAGCCGCTTTGCCATAAAATTCGGCTGGGATCTTGTCGCTCAGCCAATATTCACCTGCGATGGACACCAGTTCCGCCGTCAGGTGAGTACAAAATATTTGCGCGTCCCGATCGCCACTTGCGCCTGCGAGCGCACGTCCACGCATCATACCGTAAACGTGAATATTGCCATCTGCAATAAGCTCTGCGCCAGCACTGACGTGGCTTGTAACAATCAGATCACAGTTTGGTGCATAAATGCGCTGACCGGAACGAACCGGTACGTCAATCATTCGCGTTTTTGTGACGGGAGTAACGTTTTGCACCACTGGAGGGGGCGCCTGCACGGCAGCAGAGGCTGCACGCGGGGCTTTTTCTTTACCTTCATTAAGAAGGGGCAGCCCGGCACGGTCGATTTCCGCTTTCAGCTCGCTATCTTTACAGCCACTGATGCCGACAATTCGCAGGCCAGTAGAGGAGACGGCCTGCTGGAGAAGTTTCCAGTTAACCGGAGCCTCAAGACCACTCACGTTGATAACAACAGGGGCGTGTTTCAGAAAAGCGGGAGCCTGCGCGATTTTGTCTTCTAACGCCTGACGAATAACCTCGGGTTTTGCATCATGCAAATGTACCACTGATAAGGTGAAGCTACTGCCTTTAAGCTCGATGGGCGTGTTTGACATCCTGGCCTTACTCAATTTGCTATTAACCGCAACCATTCGCTGCGATATTCCGAAGAGTATCAGGCATGTTATAGTCAGGAGTATATTGAGGCAAGCAACCACCCATTAATTCAGAGTAAAAACATGTTTTGTGTGATCTACAGAAGTACAAGCCGTGACCAGACCTATCTTTATGTCGAAAAGAAAGACGATTTTTCACGCGTGCCTGAAGAATTAATGAAGAGCTTTGGCCGACCACAGCTGGCGATGCTGCTGCCGCTGGATGGTCGTAAGAAACTGGTCAATGCCGATCTGGATAAAGTGAAAACGGCATTAGCCGAGCAAGGCTATTATTTACAGCTTCCACCACCGCCTGAGAATTTATTAAAACAGCACCTTGAGGCGAACGGGAAAAAATAGTCTCAGCTGTTTCGGGCGCATCACATCAACCGATTAGGGGTCGAGCATGTATCAACATCATAACTGGCAAGGTGCGTTACTGGATTATCCCGTCAGCAAAGTGGTCTGCGTGGGCAGTAACTACGCAAAGCATATTCAGGAGATGGGCAGCGCAACACCAGAAGAGCCGGTTCTGTTTATTAAGCCAGAGACGGCGCTTTGCGATATCCGCCAGCCGCTGGCGTTGCCGCAGGGGCTGGGGTCAGTGCATCACGAAGTTGAGCTCGCGGTGCTGATCGGCGCCACGCTGCGCCAGGCCTCCGAAGAGCATGTCCAGAAAGCGATTGCTGGCTACGGCGTCGCGCTGGATCTGACGCTGCGTGATGTGCAGGGAAAAATGAAGAAGGCCGGGCAGCCGTGGGAAAAAGCCAAAGGCTTTGACAACGCGTGTCCGATTTCGGGATTCATTCCGGTCAGTGAATTTACCACCGATCCACAGAACACGCCGCTCAGCCTGAAGGTGAACGGTGACATCCGCCAGCAGGGCAGCACGGCAGACATGATCCATAAGATTGTGCCGCTGATCGCCTACATGAGCCGCTTCTTCACCCTGAAACCCGGAGATGTGATCCTGACCGGTACGCCTGAAGGGGTTGGCCCGCTCCTCAGCGGCGATGAACTGGAGGTCGGTTTTAACGGCCTGTCGCTGAAAACCCGCGTGCTGTAACCACATCTTGCCGCCTGAAGAGGGCGGCAAAACTTGCAACAACGTGCCAGACTCGTTATAAGGTGCGCTTTCTTTTGACGTGTGGACATCCTGATGAACGACATCCCTTTCTGGCAAAGCAAAACTCTTGACGACATGACTGACGCGGAATGGGAATCATTGTGCGACGGCTGCGGGCAGTGCTGCCTGCATAAGCTGATGGATGAAGATACGGACGAAATCTACTTCACCAACGTGGCCTGCAAGCAGTTGAACATCAAAACCTGCCAGTGCCGCAACTATGAACGTCGGTTCGAATTTGAGCCGGACTGCATCAAATTAACCCGTGATAATCTGCCCACCTTTGAATGGCTGCCGCATACCTGCGCGTATCGCCTGCTGGCGGAAGGGAAAGGGTTACCAGACTGGCATCCGTTGCTGACCGGTTCGAAAGCGGCGATGCACGGCGAGCGCATTTCGGTGCGCCACATCGCCGTGAAAGAGTCCGAGGTGCGGGACTGGGAAGACCATATTATGAATCACCCTAATCGGTGATAATAAAAAACCCGCCTCGGCGGGTTTTTTATTATGCGCTGTTGTGTCGGGTGGCGCTGCGCTTACCCGACCTACAAAACTGACGTTGCCGTTTTGCTTTTACCTTCCGAACAAATCACGTTTCTTCGGCTTGAACGGCTGGGCAATCAGCACCAGCAACGCCACGATGAAGTAGGCGACAAAAATCCCCACCAGCCACTGTGGCATCTCCAGCGTCAGGAATTCCCACTGACGGACAGAGCAGTCACCGGATGCGACAAACACCTGCGGCAGCCATTTATCCAGCGGCAGCCAGCTCGGGAAGCGGGCGGCAAAATCACAGGTCATAAACGGTGACGGATGCAGCTGCATCATGGTGTGCTGCCAGGAGAGTTCAATTCCTTTCCAGGCGCTGTACAGCCAGATTGCAATACCCGCGTAGCGCAACGGCGATTTCGGGGCGATGGCGCCTACCAGGCCCGCACCCATAATGCCAAACAGGGCGCAGCGCTCGTAGATACAGAGCACGCAGGGTTTCAGCCCCATCACGTGCTGGAACCACAGCGCGACCATTTCCAGCGCAAAGGCGGTCAGGGCCATCAACAACCACGCTCCGCGACCGCGAGAGCACTGGTTTAAAAATCTCAACATAATCATTTCCCTGGAACATGCTTAGAAAGCGCAGTGTAAACGAATTCGTTTTTCGCGCCACCTGTACCTGACGAAATAAAACGTAATCGGATGTTTATCGTGCGAAAAGGCAAACGGGCAGCGAACTGCCCGAGAGGCCTCATTTAGTGCGCCGCAAGTATACCCGCTTGTATCAGCCATTGCGTACAGGGAATGAGGGTAATTTTGACGCAAAGCAATCCCACAATTGTGAGTGCCAGCGTATAGGGCAGCGCCATCCAGACCATTCTTCCATAAGAAAGACGTATGAGTGGCGCAAGGGCAGAGGTCAGCAAGAACAGGAAGGCGGCTTGTCCATTTGGCGTCGCTACCGACGGCAGGTTAGTGCCGGTATTGATGGCCACGGCCAGCAGCTCAAACTGTCCTGCGTTAATAATGCCTTCTTCCATCGCGGATTTGGCTTCGTTGATGTAGACCGTCCCGACAAAGACGTTATCGGAGATGGACGACAGGAGGCCGTTGAACAGATAGAAGAGCGTAAGCTGCGCGTCTGGTGCAGCCTGCAGCACAAAGGTAATTATGGGGGCAAACAGATGCTGGTCGATAATCACCGCCACAACCGCGAAGAAGACGGCCAGCAGCGCGGTAAATGGCAGGGCTTCCGTAAACGCTTTGCCAATAGCATGCTCATCCGTTACGCCGCTAAAGGTGGTCGCAAGAATAATAACGGAGAGGCCAATCAACCCCACCTCTGCAAGATGCAATGCCAGCGCGACGATAAGCCAGACGCCAATGATACCCTGCGCAATCAGACGCAGCGTCTCTTGCCGCGTGCGCTGTTTGCGGCTCTGCTCGTCAAATTTATGCAGCTCACTGCGGACCGGCTCAGGCAGTTGCGCGCCGTAGCCGAATACCCTGAACTTTTCGACCAGAATGCAGGTTGCTAACCCGCAGATAAGGACAGGCACGCTCACGGGGGCCATGCGCAGGAAAAACTCGCCAAAATGCCATTCAGCCGCTTTGGCGATGATCAGGTTTTGCGGCTCACCCACCATGGTCATCACGCCGCCCAATGCAGTCCCTACGCCAGCATGCATCATCAGACTGCGCAGAAACGCGCGGAACTGCTCCAGCACCTCACGGTTATGCGCCTCAACGTGGCTGTCATCCTGCAAGTCTTCGCCCGGGCGGGACGAGGCCACGCGGTGATAAATCCCGTAAAACCCGACGGCGACGCTGATCACCACCGCAACAACGGTCAGGGCATCCAGGAAGGCCGAAAGAAAGGCAGCAGCAAGGCAAAACGCCAGCGACAATACCGTTTTAGACGGAATGCTGAGCAACAGGCGAGTGAAGATAAACAGCAGCAGCTGTTTCATAAAGTAGATCCCGGCCACCATAAATATCAGCAGCAGGAGCACTTCCAGATTTGACGCCAGCTCTGCTTTTACATGCTCAGCAGACGTCATCCCGATGACCACTGCTTCAAAAGCCAGCAGACCGCCAGGCAGCAGAGGGTAACATTTTAGCGCCATTGCCAGGGTGAAGATAAACTCCGCCACCAGCAGCCATCCGGCGATAAACGGGTTCACGCTAAAAATAAGGGGGTTAACGACCAGGAAAACCAGCAGTATCAGTTTGTACCAGTCAGGAGACTGACCTAAAAAATTGCGCCACAGCGCGCGCCCAAAAGAAATTTCCACAACAGACGTCCTTCCCCGTCACGTAAAACAAAACATCAGTATACGCAAAATTGCGGCCCGGCGGCGGATAAGCGAGCATTGTAAATTTCATAAAAATGAAACGGCGATCCCTCTTTTCTCTCTTTACCGCGCTACCTGCCGCTGCATGCCTCTGGTATGATGAGTGCAATTTGCTAAAGCTGTGTAATGGAAATCTCACTATGGTCATTAAGGCGCAGAGCCCGGCGGGTTTCGCGGAAGAATACATCATTGAAAGCATCTGGAATAATCGCTTCCCTGCAGGGTCCATTCTTCCGGCTGAACGCGAACTCTCTGAACTGATTGGCGTCACTCGCACCACGCTGCGTGAAGTGCTTCAGCGACTGGCGCGTGATGGATGGTTGACGATCCAGCACGGCAAGCCAACAAAAGTAAACAACTTCTGGGAAACCTCGGGGCTGAACATTCTTGAAACGCTGGCGCGCCTCGACCACGAAAGCGTACCGCAGCTCATTGATAATCTGCTCTCAGTGCGTACCAACATCGCGACGATCTTTATTCGTACCGCTTTCCGTCAGCACCCGGAAGATGCGCTTGCAGTGCTGGCCAGCGCAAACGAGGTCGAAGATCATGCCGATGCCTTTGCCACCCTCGATTACAACGTCTTCCGCGGTCTGGCGTTTGCCTCCGGCAACCCGATTTACGGTCTTATCCTCAACGGGATGAAAGGGCTCTATACCCGCATTGGTCGTCACTACTTTGCCAATCCCGAAGCGCGCAGTCTGGCACTGGGTTTCTACCATAAGCTCAGCAAGCTCTGCACTGAAGGGCTGCACGATCAGGTTTATGAAACCGTGCGTCGCTACGGTCATGATTCCGGTGAAATCTGGCATCGCATGCAAAAAACGCTGCCGGGCGATTTAGCGATTCAGAGTCGCTGAAAGAAAAACCTCTCAAGTGAGAGGTTTTTTTTCGCCCGGTGGCGCTTCGCTTACCGGGCCTACAAACCCGTAGGCCGGGTAAGGCGTAGCCGCCACCCGGCAAAAAACATTACAACGTATTCAACCGCGCCGGGCAACGTTCCAGCAGTTCTACGCTGCCGTCCTCATTCTGCTGTTCCAGCTGCACGTCAAAGCCCCACAGGCGGTGAACATGCTTCAGCACCTCTTTACGTCCTTTATCCAGAGGCGCGCGGTTGTGCGGGATATAACGCAGCGTCAGAGAACGGTCACCGCGTAAATCGACGTTCCAGACCTGAATATTGGGCTCAAGATTGCTCAGGTTGTACTGAGAAGAGAGCCGTGAGCGGATCTCGCGGTACCCCTCTTCGTTATGAATCGCAGAAATCTCCAGGTAGTTGTTACGATCATCGTCCAGTACGGTGAAGAAGCGGAAATCACGCATGATCTTCGGCGACATAAACTGGCTGATAAAGCTCTCGTCCTTAAAATCGCGCATCGCAAAATGCAGCGTTTCAAGCCAGTCTGAACCGGCGATATCCGGGAACCAGTACTTGTCTTCTTCCGTTGGCGACTGACAGATACGCTTAATATCCTGGAACATCGCAAAGCCAAGCGCATACGGGTTAATCCCGCTGTACCACGGGCTGTTGTAAGGCGGCTGAAACACGACGTTGGTATGGCTGTGGAGAAACTCCATCATGAACCGCTCGGTCACTTTCCCCTCGTCATACAGATGGTTGAGGATGGTGTAGTGCCAGAATGTCGCCCAGCCTTCGTTCATCACCTGCGTCTGTTTCTGCGGATAGAAATACTGGCTGACCTTGCGCACGATGCGCAGGATCTCACGCTGCCACGGCTCCAGCAGCGGGGCGTTTTTCTCCATAAAGTAGAGCAGGTTTTCCTGTGGCTCGGAGGGATAACGACGCGTCTCGGCGACGGCTTTCTCTTCCTCACGCTTCGGCAGGGTGCGCCACAGCATGTTCACCTGGCTTTGCAGATACTCTTCGCGGCTTTTCTGTCGGGCTTTCTCCTCCTGCAGGGAGATTTTCTGCGGCCGTTTGTAGCGGTCCACGCCGTAGTTCATCAGGGCGTGGCAGGAGTCGAGCAGTTTCTCCACCTCATCCACGCCATAACGCTCTTCGCAGTCGGTGATGTATTTACGCGCGAAGATCAGGTAATCAACGATGGAGCTGGCATCCGTCCAGCTGCGGAAGAGATAGTTATTTTTGAAAAACGAGTTATGGCCGTAACAGGCGTGGGCCATCACCAGCGCCTGCATGGTAATGGTGTTCTCTTCCATTAAATACGCAATACACGGATTGGAGTTAATCACAATCTCATACGCCAGCCCCTGCTGACCGTGTTTATACAGGCGCTCCGTTTCAATGAATTTTTTACCAAACGACCAGTGCGGATAGTTGATCGGCATCCCGACGCTGGAGTAAGCGTCCATCATCTGTTCAGAGGTAATCACCTCAATTTGATGGGGATAAGTATCCAGGCGATACAGTTTTGCCACCCGGTCGATTTCGGCGAGGTAGACATCCAGCAGCTCGAAGGTCCAGTCGGGTCCATCGCTCAGACGTGTGTTGTCCTTGTTCAGGGAATCAATAGTAGCCATTAGCGCGCCCTCGTTGTGGGTGCTCTCTCTGTCTGGAGAGCCTCCTTTCAAGCATAGATCAACGTGTTAAAAAGCGTGCCCGACAAGAAATTTTTTCTTTGCGATTTCCCGTTTTTGATACGGCAAAATAAGCGACTCCTTCAGCATTTTATGCTGGTTAAAAATAAAGCTCAGCATGAGATCCCAAATTAGCACCATCCCCTGATACTGGGGGATGTGTGAGGCAAGTCACCATAAAAAAGTCGTATGTTGAATAATATTTTCAACTAGGTTATCAATCTGTAATTAGAAGATTGTTCTTTTGCACATTATGGAGTGGCTATGCGTGTTGTCATACTGGGAAGTGGTGTCGTTGGCGTAACCAGCGCCTGGTATTTAAGTCAGGCAGGACATGAGGTTACCGTTATCGATCGTGAATCCGGCCCGGCGCTTGAAACCAGTGCGGCGAATGCCGGGCAAATCTCTCCGGGGTATGCGGCGCCGTGGGCAGCCCCTGGCGTACCGCTGAAGGCGATCAAATGGATGTTCCAGCGCCATGCGCCCCTGGCCATCAGCCTTGACGGCACGCCGTTCCAGCTGAAGTGGATGTGGCAGATGCTGCGCAACTGCGATACCCGCCATTACATGGAAAACAAAGGGCGCATGGTGCGCCTGGCGGAATACAGCCGTGACTGTCTTAAGACCCTGCGCGCGTCGACCGGCATTGAGTACGAAGGCCGTCAGGGCGGCACGCTGCAGCTGTTCCGCACCGCGCAACAGTATGAAAACGCCACCCGCGATATCGCCGTGCTGGAAGATGCCGGCGTACCTTACCAACTGCTGGAGGCCAGCCAGCTGGGGCAGGTGGAGCCTGCCCTGGCGGAAGTGGCGCATAAACTGACGGGCGGCCTGCGTCTTCCTAATGACGAAACCGGCGACTGTCAGCTCTTTACCCAGCGTCTGGCGCACATGTGCGAGCAGGCGGGGGTGAAATTCCGCTTTAACACCGCTGTCGACAAGCTGCTGTCGGAAGGGGAAAAAATTTACGGCGTGAAGTGTGGCGACGAGGTGATCAAAGCGGATGCTTACGTGATGGCGTTTGGCTCGTACTCCACCGCCATGCTGAAAGGCATTCTCGATATTCCTGTTTATCCGCTGAAGGGCTACTCGCTGACCATTCCGGTGAAAGAAGAGAGCGGCGCCCCGGTATCAACCATCCTGGATGAAACCTACAAAATCGCCATTACCCGCTTCGATAACCGCATCCGCGTGGGCGGCATGGCGGAAATTGTCGGCTTCAACACCGACCTCCTGCAGCCGCGTCGTGAAACGCTGGAGATGGTGGTGGGGGACCTGTTCCCGCGCGGGGGCTTTGTTGAGCAGGCGACATTCTGGACCGGTCTGCGTCCTATGACCCCGGACGGTACGCCGATTGTTGGCCGTACGCCGTTTAAAAATTTGTGGACCAATACCGGACACGGCACGCTGGGCTGGACGATGGCCTGCGGATCCGGTCAGCTGCTGAGCGACCTGATTTCCGGGCGCACGCCAGCCATTCCATTTGACGATTTAAGTGCGGCGCGCTATCAATCAGGGTTCACGCCATCGCGTCCACAGCATCTGCACGGCGCGCATAACTAAGGAGTTGTCATGTCCCGTCCTGTTCTGGCTCAGCTGGATCTGCAGGCCCTGAAGGAAAACCTGCAAATTGTTCGCCGGGCAGCACCTGGTTCGCGCGTCTGGTCGGTAGTCAAAGCGAATGCCTACGGCCACGGTATTGACCGTATCTGGAGCGCGCTCAGCGCCACCGACGGTTTTGCGTTGCTCAATCTGGAAGAGGCTATCCTGCTGCGCGAACGCGGCTGGAAAGGGCCGATTTTGCTGCTGGAAGGGTTCTTCCACCCCGAGGATCTGCCCTTGCTGGATAAGTATCGTCTGACCACCAGCGTTCACAGCAACTGGCAGATTAAAGCGATTCAGGATGCAAAACTCCACGCGCCGCTGGATATCTATCTCAAGGTAAACAGCGGCATGAACCGACTGGGCTTTCAGCCTGAGCGGGTGCATACGGTCTGGCAACAGCTGCGCGCCCTGAAAAATGTGGGCGAAATGACGCTGATGGCGCACTTTGCCGATGCGGAAAAACCGGACGGCATTGCCGATGCCATGGTCCGCATTGAGCAGGCGGCAGAAGGGCTGGACTGTCCGCGCTCGCTGTCGAATTCTGCGGCGACGCTTTGGCATCCCGAAGCGCATTATAACTGGGTGCGTCCGGGGATCGTTCTGTATGGTGCATCCCCGTCCGGTCAATGGCAGGATATCGCCAACAGCGGCCTGAAGCCGGTGATGTCCCTGCGCAGTGAGATAATCGGCGTGCAGACGCTGAAGGCGGGCGACACGGTGGGCTATGGCAGCCGCTACCGGGCGCAGGGCGAACAGCGAATTGGTATTGTGGCAGGCGGGTATGCCGACGGCTATCCGCGCATCGCGCCAACCGGTACGCCTGTCTGGGTGGACGGCGTCCGTACGGGCACGGTGGGGACCGTGTCAATGGATATGCTGGCGGTTGACCTCACGCCGTGTCCGCAGGCGGGCATCGGTTCACCGGTTGAGCTGTGGGGCAATGAAGTCAAAATTGATGACGTGGCCGCGGCGGCGGGAACGGTGGGGTATGAATTGATGTGCGCCCTGGCGCCTAGAGTGCCAGTTGTAACGGTGTAACGTGTTCTTATGCCGGGTAAGGCGAAGCCGCCACCCGGCATAAACCCGCTACTCTGCGTCCTCTTCCATCGGCCGCAAACCGACTTTCCGCACCGCGTTATCTTCTTTTTCGGCAACGGTCCAGATCATCCCGGCAAATTCCACCTGATCGCCGACGACCGGCGCAGCGCCAAGTCGTTGCTGGATGATTTCGCCCAGCGTTTGCTGGTTATCACCGTCTTCAGCACCTTCATCCAGACCGTAAATCAGCGCCACATCCGCAAATTTGGCGCTGGCTTCCAGAATAAAATCGCCGAAGAAACGCTGGTCCAACGCCACCGGAGGCGACTGGCTGAACAACTTGCCCAGCGCGGGCAGATCGCGCTCGCGGCCAATCACACACAAAATATCCCCTTCGCGAAGCCGGGTGCTGCCGGTAGGGTGTTGCAGGACATTATCGCGAAACAGCGCGGCAATCCGCGTTTCGGCCGGCATGTGCAAATCGCGCAGCGATGCCCCTACGCACCACTTGTCGGCACTCAGTTGATAGACGAACTGTTCCCACGGGTTCTCCGGATGAATATCAAGCCCCACGCGGGACACCGGCCAGCCCACGGGCGGGACCACTACTTTGGCTTTTTTCGCCGCCCATCCGAGCGACGTCCCCTGGAACAGCAGTGAAATCAGCACCACGAAGAACGCCACGTTAAAGAAAAGTCGTGCGTTATCCAGCCCGGCCATCATCGGGAAGACGGCAAGGATGATCGGCACCGCGCCACGCAGGCCCACCCAGCTGATAAAGACACGCTCGCGCAGGTTGAAGCCGCGAAACGGCAGCAGACCGGCAAACACCGACAGCGGACGGGCGAAGAAGATCATCCACGCAGACAGCAGCAGCGCCGGAATGGCAATCGGCAGCAGATCCGAGGGCGTAACCAGCAGGCCCAGCACCAGGAACATGCCGATTTGTGCCAGCCAGGCAAGACCGTCGAAGTTTTGCAAAATAGCGTGACGGTTGCGGATAGGGCGGTTACCCATCAGGAATCCGCAGAGGTAGACCGCGAGAATACCGCTGCCGTCCAGAGCGGTGGTGACGGCAAAAATCAGGATCCCGCCGCTCAGCGCCAGCAGTGGATACAGCCCCGAGGGGAGCGAGATGCGGTTAATCATCTGCTGTAACAGGTATCCCCCCGCCAGACCTATCAGTATCCCCAGGCCGAACTGCTGCAGGATATGCCACGCGAACATCCAGCTCAGCCCGGTCTCGTGCTGCTGGATCATCTCGATCAGCGTGATGGTCAGGAACACCGCCATCGGGTCGTTACTGCCGGATTCAATCTCAAGCGTTGAGCCGACACGTTCGTTAAGCCCTTTTCCACCGAGCAGGGAAAATACGGCTGCCGCGTCGGTTGAGCCGACAATCGCGCCAATCAGCAAACCTTCCATGATATTCAGATGAAAAAGCCACGCAGCCATCATCCCGGTGAGGCCAGAGGTAATTAACACGCCGACCGTGGCAAGTGAAAGCGCAGGCCCCAGGGCCACGCGGAAGGAGCTCGCCTGCGTACGCATGCCGCCGTCAAGCAGTATCACCGCCAGGGCGAGGTTACTCACCATGTAGGCAAAAGGGTAGTTATCGAATGGGATACCGCCGATGCCATCAATGCCAGCCAGCATGCCGATAGCAAGGAAAATAACAAGAATAGGTATGCCGAGACGCGATGAAAATGAACTTAATAAAATACTGCTGGTTACAAGGACAGAACCCAAAATGAAAAGGCTGATTATCGCTGCGGCATCCAATGTTCTCTTACTCCCACCTCAATGTTAACGCTGTTACTAAAACCCTAACATATTAACGTCGGTAACAGCGTTTTATTAAGGCGGTTTAACGGATTTTTTACCCCTTTATGACCGGATGGCCGCTGATGGTGAGCTGGCTTCCGCCATCATCATGCTTCAGCCTGGCGTGCGCCCCCAGCGCAAGAGTGACGGTTTGCTGCTCATGGCCGAAATCCAGCCCGGTGATGACGGGAATGTCCAGCCGGGAGCGAATGAAATCGACCATCGTTTCCAGCGAGTAGCCCGCGTCATAGTCATTGGGGGCAGCGCCGCTAAAGCTGCCCAGCACAATCGCGGACTGACGCGCAAGAATACCGGCATGATAAAGCTGCAATAGCATGCGCTCGACGCGGAACGGATGTTCGTTGATATCTTCCAGCACCAGAATGCCGTCTTCGATGTCCGGCATCCACGGCGTGCCGATGAGCGAGACCAGCATCGCCAGGTTTCCGCCCCAGAGCTGACCTTCACACTCCCAGTGCGGTCCGTTGCCTTGCCACTCCACGCTGTAGGCAGGATTACGCAGCGCGCGCCAGAAGTGTTCCATGGTAAACGCATCCAGCTCTGGCGCGCCGAAGTTACCGGCCAGCATTGGGCCGCTAAACGTGATGACATTGTGCAGGGCCAGAAGACCTAGCTGGATGACGGTGAAATCGCTGTGGCCGCAAATCAGCAGCGGATCCTGCTGCTGGCGCTGCGCCAGACCCTGCCAGTCAATGCTCTCCAGCAGCCTGCTCGCCCCGTAGCCGCCGCGCACGGCAAGGACGATGCGATCCTTACCCTTCAGACTCACCAGGCTATTGATATCATTCAGCCTCTGCGCTTCCGTTCCGGCAAAACGCTGCTGGCGGCGGGGGATAATTGTCTGATTTTCTACCTGATGACCAGATTCCAGTAAGCGCTGAACGCCCCGCTGTGCCGCGTCCTGGTTAATGCAGTAGCCCGACGGCGCGATGAGATGAAACTGAGACATGGCAATTCCTTGCTGAATGAGAAACTAATTGTCTATATCATGCCGCGTATACGCTGCCTGCTTCAAGGGCGGCGCACCGCGATGACCGGCTATAAGGATAGATGACGTGAAATTGAGATGGTTTGCTTTTTTGATTGTGCTGCTGGCTGGCTGTAGTTCAAAACATGATTATCAAAACCCGCCCTGGAACCCGGAAGTGCCGGTGAAACGGGCTATGCAGTGGATGCCAATCAGTGAACAAGCCGGGAAGGCCTGGGGCGTGAGCCCGCGTCTGATCACCGCGATTATTGCGGTGGAGTCCGGCGGTAATCCTACGCTCGTCAGCAAATCCAACGCGGTGGGACTGATGCAGCTTAAGGCTTCAACGGCGGGGAGAGAGGTCTACCGCTACATGGGCTGGAGCGGACAGCCGTCGACCAGCGAGCTGAAGAACCCGGAACGCAACATTTCCATGGGTACCGCGTATCTGAGCATTCTGGAACATGGCGTGCTGAAGGGCATCGAGGATCCGGAAGTGATGCAATACGCGCTGGTGGTCTCATACGTGAACGGTGCAGGGGCGCTGCTCAGAACTTTCTCCTCTGACCGCAAAGAGGCGATAGACGAGATCAACGGCATGGACAAAGATGAGTTCGTCGAGCATGTCGCGAAGAATCATCCGGCACCACAGGCGCCTCGTTATATCTGGAAAGTACAGAAAGCGATGGATGCCATGTAATGCCGCAAACGGGCGGCGGTTGCGCTGCCCGATTTTTTCACAGGACTTTATTTGCACGTTCCCGTGCTTCACGCTCCAGCGAGTAGATAATACGCTGCAGCTCGCGTTCAGCGCCTGGCCCGATGTTCAGGAAACGGAAGCTCAGACGCGGCGTGGTAATCGTTTCGTTTTTGCTGTCCACCACCGTGCGCTCGCTGATGGCAATCAGCTGTGCATCGAAATAAAAGCGACCCCAGCCGCCCATATCGAGCTCAATTTGGGTAAAACGCATGCCTTCTACCAGTCCGTCCGGTTTCGCTGAATCCAGCAACGCACCCATTCCGCCCAGCGACAGGTCAAAGAGACGGAAACGAAGCTCTTTTTTGTCCGGCATTTTGGCCTTACAAAAATAGGCAGGGTGAAGCGGGGCGCTGATGCGGAAGTATTCACGACGCTGGACAAACCAGAGGTTGCCCGGAAGAGGGGTCACAAAAGCGGGAAGTCCCTGATATTCGCTCAGTTCCAGTCGCGGCAGGACAAACTCCACTTTGGCTCCATGGGTTTCGGCCATCACCGCAATATGTTCCGCTCTGAGCGCAGCGCGGTTTTCATACTCCTGGCTGCCCAGGTCTACAATCAGTCGCTCCTGCGAAACGTCAAGGATCTTGCTGATAAACTGATTATTTGACCAGCTGATGCGCAACGGCACTTCGCCTTTTTGCAGGTCGCGTAATACCCCTAATACAGCCAGCGGATTTTGCTTGAGGAACTGCTCACTGTAATGACTCACGCCGGATGGCTCCTTGATTAATGACAGACTGTCTGAGCGTTATCGGCAATCCACACTCAAACTTAATACAAACCGGTGAGTTTTTTTTATTGCTGCACGCAAGATAAGTCGGTGAGAGGAAAATGATTTTATGCTGATGACCTATACTTACCTTAGCTGCGCAGAAGGTTTTCTGCACATGCGTTAAACCTGAAAGAGGGCATCGCTATGGGTATCATCGCCTGGATTATCTTTGGTCTTATCGCTGGCGCTATCGCTAAACTCATCATGCCGGGAAACGATGGCGGCGGCTTCATTTTGACCTGTGTTCTCGGGGTTGTTGGTGCGGTTGTGGGCGGCTGGCTGGCGACGATGTTTGGCTTTGGAGGCAACATCAGTGGTTTTGACATGCACAGTTTCCTCGTTGCTGTCGTCGGCGCCATTGTTGTGCTGGGCATATTCAGGTTACTGCGACGAGCCTAAAATGACATAGCGGCTCTCTGCGGAGGGCCGTTTTTTTTGCCTGAATCTTGATTTGTTAATCGAAATGATAATAATTGTCGTTCCGTATTGCATCTAACAACAAGACGACATTATGAACTCCTCACGTTTTACGTTATGCGCTCTGGCCGGTGCCGTCACGCTGGCATTGCAGGTCCAGGCTTTCGCCGAAGAATCTACCATCGTCGTCACGGGCTCAGAGCAGGGCAGCGCGCTGCCGGCCTGGACGAACAGCGCCACGAAATCGGCCGTTGCCGAAAGTAAAACGCCCCAGGTCATCAATACGCTTTCTGCCCCGGAAATTGAAAAGCGTCATGCGAACTCCGTGAATGAAATCCTGCGCTATGCCCCGGGCGTCTCAACCGAGGTGCGCGGTAATACCTCCTACATGAGCGAATACAAAATTCGTGGCTTTACCGTCGATCAGGAGTTCTATAACGGATTGCAGTTGCCCTATAACGTCACCGGCAATACCAAGGCTCGTATCGATCCGCTGTTGATTGACAGCGTCGATATCCTGAAAGGGCCTTCATCGGTGCTTTACGGCGGTGGTTCGCCGGGCGGGCTGGTGAATATTCAAAGTAAAAAACCGCAGCGGGAAGCGCGAACGGAGGTCGGTTTTAATACCGGTAACCGCAACCTGAAAGAGGGTTATCTCGACTCAACGGGGCAGATAGCCGACAGCGACTGGAATTACCGTCTGCTGGGCAAGGCGACGGAGAATGACGATCAGCCGCACACCACCCGGTATGAAAATTACCTGGTCGCCCCGTCCGTCACCTGGCAGCCCGACAGCAAAACCCGTCTCACGCTGGATGCGCTGGCGCAAAACTCCCCGAGCCTGACGCCGTCAAATCCGCTCCCGCTGTCTTATCTGCGCTCGAAATATGCCGATCGCCGTGATTACGCCGGAGATGAATGGAGTGGGTTTAAGCAGCGCCAGTGGATGCTGGGCTATAGCTTTGAACACGAGTTTGACAGCGGCTGGGGCTTTAACCAGAAAGCGCGCTATTTTGACGTCGATACCCACCAGCGCAGCGTCTATGCGACAGGAACGGGGAGTGAGGTTTATCAGCTCAACCGCTTTGCTTACACCACCGATGAAGATCTTAAGAGCTTCAACATCGACAACCAGGTGACGAAAACCGTTGCGCTGGGTGAATGGCAGCACCATCTGCTGGCCGGGTTTGACTATCAGAAGATGAACTCGCATTTCCACTACCGTTACGCGTCGGCCACGCCAGGCATGGATATGCGCGATCCTGACTATGCGCAAATCAGCGAAGGCGCACTGGGGCTCTACACTGCCCAGAAGAATCGCCTCAGCTATCAGCAGAACGGTTACTACCTGCAGGATCAGGTGGAATTCGGTGGCTTAAATCTGTTGGGTAGCCTGCGCTACGACGATTACCGCTCCGTCACCACCGATTACCTGAAAAACGGGGATAAAGCCTGGGTATCGCAGGACCGCGTCACCAAACGTCTGGGCGCACTTTACGCCTTCGATAACGGTATTTCACCGTTTATCAGTTATTCCGAAGGTTTTGCACCGGTGTCACCGCAGGGAACGCTCACGGCAAAAGACGTCAAACCGACCACCAGCAAGCAGGTGGAAGGCGGGGTAAAATATCTGCTGGCTGAATACGCCACCACCTTTACCTCCTCGGTGTTTAACATCCGGCAGAAAAACGTTGTCACCTCCGATCCGGGCTTCCTGAATTATCGTCAGACCGGGGAAGTGGAATCCAAAGGGGCAGAGCTCTCCGCCATCAGCCGGCCGACGGACAACCTGACGCTGATTGCCAACTATGCCTACACCCATGCGATCAATACCGAAGATGATAAATACCAGGGTAAACGTCCAACTCAGGTGCCGGAGAACGCTTTCAATCTGTGGGGGGACTACACTTTCGAGAGTACGCCGCTGAAAGGGCTGATGCTGGGGGCTGGGGCACGCTACACCGGTCCTATGGAAATTTCACCGGCTAACGATGCGGGTAAGCTGGGCGGCACCACGCAGTACGATCTGGCGGCCTCGTACCGGATGGGCGAAATCATGCCTTCGCTGGCGGGACTGACGCTTAAGGCGAGTATGCAGAACATCACCAATAAAGAGACGCTGACCTGCTACGACGCAACCAACTGCTGGATTGGGCGTGACAGGACGTATCAGCTAGGAGCGAGCTACAGCTTCTGACTGCCCGGTGGCGCTGCGCTTACCGGGCCTACAAACCCAACGTAGGCCGGGTAAGGCGTAGCCGCCACCCGGCAATACTCCCTTACTGCGCCGCAGCTTTTACCGGCGCCGCCTCGTCATTCGCCGCAGGCTGATTTTCCGGTACGCTGTCACACGGTTTCTCTTTCGGACAGACCAGATCCAGCATTTTCAGCGTCACGCCATTACTCCAGCCGAACCCATCCTGCAGCGGGTACTCGCCACCGCCGCCGCCCGTACCGGTTGTTGATACGTCATATTTCTCCACCAGTTTCTTCTCGCGGTCGTAAGTGTGCTGCACGTTCTTCAGGAAGCGCCAGGTGACATCCATCGCCACCTTATTCTGCCCGTAATTCTGCAACCCTTCCGTCGCCACCCACTGCAGCGGAGCCCAGCCGTTTGGCGCATCCCACTGCTGTCCGCTGTTGATCGTGGTGGTGGTAATGCCGCCCGGTTTCAACAGGCGCGCGGAGGTCGCCGCGGCAACTTTATCGGCACGCTCCTGCGACGCCGCCTTCACGTAGAGCGGGAAGAGAGCGGCCGCGGTAAGCTGATTACGCACCTTCTTACTCTTGAGGTCGTAATCGGCATACCAGCCCTCTTTATCATTCCACAGGTGGTTCTCGATGGCTTTCTGACGCGCGGTTGCCAGCGCCTCGTATTGACTCGCCGCGGCGCTGTCGCCTGAATCCTGGCTTGCCCGCGCGAGCAGTTTTTCCATTTTAAACATCAGTGCGTTCAGATCGACGGGCACGATGCTGGTGGTGCGGATCGTGCCGAGTTTTTGCGGATCGTCCATCCAGCGGGAGCTAAAGTCCCAGCCCGAAGCCGCTGCGGAGCGCAAATCACGGTAGATCTCAGTCGCGGGTCGGTTAGGGTTGTTTTTGGCGGTATTGACGTCGTCAAGCCAGGACTCGGGGCGCGGAGTATCGCGGTCATCCCAGTAGCGGTTGAGCACCGAACCGTCATCCAGCTTCACCACGCGCTGGTTAGCTTGCCCTGGCTGAAGAGAATCCACGCCCTCCATCCAGTAGGCGTACTCTTTTTCCATCTGCGGGCGATATTTCTTTAGCGCATCGCTGTCGTGCGTCGCCAGCAGTTCCACCATCATGGAGAAGAACGGCGGCTGGGAGCGGCTCAGGTAGTAGCTGCGGTTGCCGTTGGGGATATGTCCAAAGGTATCAATCTCCCAGGCGAAGTTATCCACCATATCGCTGATTTTGTCCCAGTGGCCGCTTTCCGCGAGACCCAGCATGGTGAAATAGCTGTCCCAGTAGTAGACCTCGCGGAAGCGTCCGCCGGGCACAACGTAAGGCTTCGGTAACGGCAGCAAGGAATCCCATTTATTACTGGCTTTATCGGTGGTACGCGTCAGTACGGGCCAGAGGTCGTCAATATGCTCGCGTAAACTTTGTCCTGCGGGCGGAACATACTTTTCGCCTTCCGCAGGCAGCGTGAAGTTCATCTCTACAAAGTGGCGCAGATCAAAGCTGGACTGGGTGTGCTGCATCCGGTAATCCGCCAGGATCATCAGCGGATCGCTTTTGGGGACGGCATCAGCGAAGGTTTTCTGATCGGGAAACAGTTTGGCACTTTGCACATCATTAAAGAGAGGGCCAAGTAAAATATCGGGGGAATTTTTCTGGAACGCAGGCTGTTCATCAGCATAACTCAATGTCGTCGCACCGAGCAGCGCGCCTTCCAGCGCGAGGTGCAAAAGAGCAGGGCGTAAAGTGCGAGGTCTTATCATCTGTTCGTCTCCTGTATTCGCTCAGCAGCGTGACCGCTGTTATCAATCACCTGAAAACCTTAGACGAATATCGCCCGCTTCGCGTGTTCAATATCCCATTTTGCGCAGAACCAGACAATTTACCGCTTCGCCCGTCCAGGCCTGTCGGGAGAAATTTGTTGTGCAAATGAAATTAAAAGAATTATGCCTTTAAATAATCATATATATTGCACGTTAAAATATACATAAACCTAATGAAATAAGAGTGTGAAGCGGGTGGTCTTTCTTCTCTTCATTACCGCAAGTTTTCTCTGTGCCGATCACACAAGTTAAAAATCATAATTACGTTGTGAAAAAACATAATAGCACCGTTGAGGGTATTTGGTGGAAATGGCTGTGCTCGATATTTGGGTATTCACTTTTATAATCAGGATGGATTCTATGCAATTAAAGAAAACGGTAATTCTGATAAGCGCATTCTATTCCGGCGCACTTTTGGCGGCACAACCCTCGATGAACGTGGAAGAAAAGCTGGCGCAACTGGAAGCGCAAATTCAGCAACTTAAACAGCAGCAGGCCGTCGCGAAGCAGGCTTCGCCAGCCGTTGTGGTGCAGTCGGAAGAGCCGGTGAGCAAAACCGCTCCGCCAAAACTGACGCTCTCAGGGTTTGGTGATATTAAATTTTACGGTGATGTGGAATTTAATATGGATGCCGCCAGTAAAACGGGTAGCCTCACGTCTGTTAAGCAAAGTGCTAATAGTGACTGGGCGCCGGGCGATAAAGAACGCTGGGATATTAATGGGCGTATTTTATTAGGCTTTGATGGTTATCGTAAAATGGATAACGGCAATTTCGCCGGGTTCTCCGTCCAGCCGCTCGGCGACCTCGCCGGGAAAATGTACCTGGATGATGCGGTATTCTTCTTTGGCACTGAGAATGACTGGGAAATAAAAGTCGGACGCTTTGAGGCCTATGACATGTTCCCGCTCAATCAGGATACGTTTGTGGAATACTCCGGGAATACCGCAGACGATCTCTACAGCGACGGCTATGGCTATATCTATATGCTGAAGGAGGGGCGCGGGCGAACCGACAGCGGGGGCAACTTCCTGATGAACAAGACGCTGGATAACTGGTATTTTGAGCTGAATACCCTGTTTAAAGACGGCAGCGATTTGTATGTCGACCAGCGTTATCACGGTGCAGAACTTGAGAACGACAAAAATGTGGCCTACGTGCGCCCGGTCATCTCGTGGCAGAATGGGCCGTTTTCCAGCGCGGTTGCCATGGAGACCAACCTGGTCAACAACGCTTATGGCTATCGCGACGATGCCGGGCGCTGGGTAGACCAGTCAGAGAGAACGGGCTACGGGTTCACGATGACCTGGGACGGGCTCAAAACCGATCCGGAAAACGGAGTGGTCATGAATCTCAACACGGCTTATCTGGACGCGACGGGCGAAACCGACTTTACCTCAGCTATTAATGCCCTCTGGCGTAATTTTGAGTTGGGTTACATCTATGCCCATAACGAAATCGACGAGTTTAATACCTCAACGTTTGACGCAGAGTGTGAAAACGACTGCTGGATAACCGACCCGGGCGAGTATGACATCCATACTATTCATACCTCGTACCTGATCCCGAACGTCATGAAGATGAAAAACTTCAACATCTATCTGGGCGCGTATGCGTCATGGGTCAATGCCTCCCCGAAAGAGGGTGACAATAAAAATGACGATCGCTACGGTGGTCGCGTGCGCTTTAAATACTATTTCTGATGTCCTGTCAGTCGGTCAGACCTCTTCCGGGGTCTGGCTGACTTCCCGAAGCGTGCCCGGCGCATGGCCGATGATGCGCTTAAATGCCCGGCTAAACGCCGCCAGAGACCCGTAACCGAGCCGCAGCGCGACGGTTTCAATCGGTTGATTTTCATGGCGAATATACTGAATAGCCAGTCGCATTCTGAGCTCGCTGAGATATTTTGCCGGCGTCGTCCCCGTCGCCGCCAGAAACCGTTCAGCGAACACGGAGCGGGAGGTGCCCGCTTCTTTCGCCAGATCCGCCACGCTCCAGTTCAGGCCCGGCTGCTGGTGCATGGCGTAGATGGCCCGGCTCAGACGCGGATCACGTAAGACCTGCACCCAGCCCGTCGCTTTACCACAGCCTGCTTCAACCCAGCCCCGAACAATCAATGCCGCCACCACGTCAGCCAGACGGGCGAGGATCCCGGCAAATCCGACCTGACGCGTCATTGACTCGCGCTCCATCGCGGCCAGTAGCGGATGAATTTCCGGCCAGGTGGACATCAACCGGCTGACCATCATCACTTCCGGCATCGCTTTGATCAGCGGCTGCATGCCGCCCAGCTCAAAATCCATACACCCGCTAAAGATGATGGTGTTTTCGCTCTCCGGGCAGGGCTCACAGGTAATGGCACAGACCGAGCTACAGATGGGCTCGCTGGGGAAAGCGTTGACTGGAGTGATGGTTGCCTTTTCGTCAGAGAGCAGGGCATGGGCATTACCGCCAGGAATAAAAAGCGCATCGCCGCTGCTCAGTTCGAAGGTTGCACCGCTGTCCATTCGCAGCAGGGCGTTGCCGTGGCTCACAAAATGGAACTGCGCTTTGCCTGGTGCCTGATGGAACGCGACGCCAAACGGTGCACTGGCTTCAATCCGGCGGTATTTCACCCCCGACAGACGCATGCCGCGTAAAAGTTCGCTGATCAAATCGGGTGACTGTGCGGTCATGGCGTAACTCCGGACGAATAATCAATAAGTGGAGATTATATGTCATAGATCGTCCAGGGTGAACCCTCTATGCTTTTGCGACAGTTGTCACACTTTTATAACGGGAGATCAACAGATGAATGCATGTGTCGAGGCGAGAGAGGCCGTCGCGCCTGCCAAACCCGCCTGGCGAGCCGTCTATTCACTGGGGCTGGGGGTTTTTGGTTTGATAACGGCGGAGTTCCTGCCCGCCAGTTTGCTGACGCCAATGGCCGCGAGCCTGGGCGTCAGTGAGGGGATGGCCGGGCAGGCCGTGACCGCCACGGCGCTGGTGGCGTTAGTCACCGGACTGCTGATCACCCCGGCGACCCGGAAAATCGATCGTCGCTGGGTATTGATGTTTTTTTCCGTGCTGCAAATTATCTCCAGCCTGCTGGTAGCCTTTGCGCCCACTCTGCACGTTCTGCTGATGGGCCGTCTGCTGTTAGGGGTTGCCATCGGTGGGTTCTGGGCGATGTCGACGGCCACAACAATGCGTCTGGTTCCGGCGGACAAAGTGCCGAAAGCGCTGGCGGTGATCTTCTCCAGCGTGTCGATCGCCACCGTGGTCGCGGCCCCGCTGGGGAGCTATCTGGGAAGCCTGATCGGCTGGCGCAACGTCTTTATTCTCTGCATTCTGCCGAGCATGCTAGCGCTGCTGTGGCAGATCTGGGTGCTGCCGTCCATGAAGCCAGAGAGTAGCGGTAGCCTTGGCACATTGTTCCGCGTGCTGCGCCGTCCTGGCATGATTGGCGGCATGCTGGCGACCATTCTGATCTTTAGCGGCCATTTCGCCTTCTTTACCTACCTGCGCCCGTTCCTTGAAACCGTCGGACAGGCAAATGTTGAAACCATTTCGCTGATCCTGCTGGGCTTCGGGCTTGCCAACTTTGTCGGCACCTCCATTGCTGGGCATCTGCTGGCCCGTAATCTGCGCCTGACGCTGGCCCTCGTGCCATTCGGCATGGGCATACTCGCGCTGATGATGGTGGCGTTTGGTCATCTGGCGATGCTGGACGGATTACTGGTGGCGCTGTGGGGCTTTGCGTTCGGTCTGGTGCCGGTGGGCTGGTCAACCTGGCTTGCCACCACCGTTCCGGATGAAGCGGAAAGTGCCGGAGGGCTGCTGGTGGCGTCCATTCAGCTGGCGATTAGCGCTGGCGCGGCCGGGGGCGGGGTGGTGTTTGACCTCAACGGGGCAAGCGGCGTGTTTGCCGGAAGTGGTTTCCTGCTGGTGACGGCGATGGTCATTGTATTTATGGGCGTGAAGGTCAAAGCGGCGTGATTTTATGCCGGGTGGGTGCTTATCCCACCCGGCTTGAGGCTTACAGCCCTTTTTTATCCATCAGCACCGCCAGGTCCACCAGGCGGTTGGAGAATCCCCACTCGTTGTCATACCACGCCAGGATCTTCACCATGTTCCCGCCAATCACCAGCGTGGAAAGCCCGTCGATAATGGAGGAGCGCGGATCGCCCTGATAATCGCTGGAAACCAGCGGTTCATCACTATACCCCAGAATGTCTTTCAGTGGCCCACTGGCCGCCGCACTGCGAAATGCGTCATTCACCTCTTCGGCAGTCACGTTACGGCTCAGGGTGACCGTCAAATCGACGATCGATACCACCGGAACCGGCACGCGCAGGGAATAACCAGTCAGCTTACCGTCCAGAGAGGGGATGACTTTGCCGAGCGCTTTTGCCGCGCCGCTGGAGTAGGGCACAATCGACAGCGCCGCCGCGCGTGCACCGCGCAGATCTTTTTCCGGCTGATCGTGCAGCGCCTGGCTGTTGGTATAGGCATGCGTGGTATTCATCAGGCCATGCTCAATCCCGAACTGCTGATGCAGTACCTGCGCGGCCGGAACCAGACCGTTCGTGGTACAACTCCCGTTACTCACGACAACGTGCTGAGCCGGGTCATAGCGATCGTGGTTCACGCCCATGACGACGGTCAGATCGTCGTTCTTGCCGGGCGCGGAGATGATGACGCGCTTTGCACCACCGTGCGTGACGTGCACCGCAGCTTTTTCCCGCTCGGTAAAGAAGCCGGTGGCTTCAATTACCACATCCACGCCAGCTTCACGCCACGGAATATTTGCCGGATCGCGTTCGCTAAACACCACGATCCGCTGGCCATTAACCTGCAATGCGCCGTCGGCCGCTTCAACCGGTGCGGGCAATTTACCCAGAAGGGAATCGTGTTTCAGCAGGTGGGCGAGGGTTTTGCTGTCCGTCAGATCGTTAATGGCCACAATCTGAAGATCCGGGTTACCCAGCGCTGCGCGCAGGAAATTACGTCCGATACGGCCGAAACCGTTAATACCGACCTTAACCATGGTGCACTCCTTATCTCTGTTGTCTGGAGTCACTGTAGGCGTCAGGCCGATTGGCGTAAACGACAAAAAAGGATCAGATTACGCCATCCTGCGACAGTGGAAGCGCTGGCGGTACTCGCCCGGGGTAAGGTGGAGCTGTTTCTCAAACACGCGGCGCAGGTTAATGCTGGTGCCAAACCCGCTTTGCTCAGCAATGCGCTCAAGGGAATCACGGGTTTGCTCAAGCAGCTGTCTGGCGGCGGCCAGGCGCGCTTCGGTTACGTAGCGGGCAGGTGGAACGCCTGCGTCCCGGGTAAAGACCCGGGTGAAATTGCGCGGGCTCATCGCCACTTTCTCGGCCAGATTTTCTACGCACAGGTCGGCAGTGAGGTTCTGTAGTATCCAGGCCTGCAGGTCGCTTATTGGCCCGGACGCGCCGGACGGCTGCAGGCTATAGCGGCTAAACTGCAGCTGACCGCCGGGGCGGCGCAGGTACATCACCATATCCTGCGCCACGTCGCGGGCGAGGGTGAAACCATAGTCATCCTCCACCAGCGCCAGAGTGAGATCAAACCCCGAGCTCACGCCGCCGGAGGTCCAGACGGGACCATCCTGAATATACAGTGGACCGCCTTCGACGCGGATAGCCGGATACTGGGTTTGCATGGTCTCCAGCAACCGCCAGTGGGTGGTTGCGCGACGACCATCCAGCAGGCCGCTCTGGGCCAGCAGCATCGCGCCGCCGCAAATGGAGGCTATCCGCCGGGCATGCGGCGCAGCAAGGTGCAGCCAGTCCACCACCGCCGTGCTCTCCTGCTCATTCATCCCGCGTCCGGTGATGATAATGGTGTCCAGCGGTTCACGCGGATCCAGTTCAGGCAGACGATAATCCGCCAGCAGATTCAGGCCGGACTGACCGTGGATCACCTGGTGCGGCTGCGTGGTGGCGATAATAATGCGGTAGCGGGGGTGCGCAAGCCCTTCCGGGTGCAGCCGGTTAGCCTGCATCAGAATGTCGGCGATACCGGCGGCTTCAAACAGCATGCCGCCGTCAGGGACGATAATTAAGATCTTCTTCATGTCCTGAAAAGTACCTTTATCACAGAATAAGTCAAGCCGAGCGTGGGCCTCTGTTTCTGGCAAAGCAAAGCGATTTAAGTTCTTTGTCATTTCAGACGTTATCCCCGATCGTCAGGGTAGTGTCTCTGGCGAAACGGCGTCTGAAGGAATGGGTAAACGAAGATCTCTCTATTTGCATGCGCAACAGCGCGATCGCATCCACCATCTTGCATCAGGATTTCTGTGGCGAAGCGAATTGCCCACATGGCTGCTGATCCTGACGATTTACGCTGGCTGGTTTACCACGCTGACGTTCTGGCAAACGCTCGGCCTGCTGCCCGCCACGCTGCTGCTTATCTGGTTTACCGCCTGGTACATGTCCCTGCAGCATGAGTTGATCCACGGGCATCCCACGCGTTTTGCCTGGCTTAACCAGCTGTTTGGCACGCTCCCGCTGGCGGTCTGGTATCCCTATGGCCTGTACCGGGATTCCCATCTGGCGCATCATCGTCACGACAGTCTGACCATCCCGGTGGATGACCCGGAGTCGTACTATTTTACAGAGGCGAGCTGGGCGCGCTTTTCTCCCTGGCAGAAGCGCATGATCCAGGCCCGCAATACCTTCTGCGGGCGGATAGTGCTGGCACCGCTGCTGGATATTTTGCAGACGCTGGGGATCGCCGTGGCGGCCTTTCGTCAGCGTCAACGGCGGGCGATGGCGATGTGGCTGGTTCACGCTGTGCTTCTGGCGGCGCTTTTCACCTGGATGACGCATAACGGCTTTTCACCCGTCTGGTTTGTGCTGGCGGTAAGCTATCCGGCGCTGGCGCTGACCAAGGTCCGTTCCTTTTACGAACATCGCGCGGCGGACGATCCGCTGGCGCGTTCCGTCATTAACGAGGCTGGGCTATTCTGGCGGGTACTGTTTTTAAATCTCAACTACCATTCCATTCACCACGATTTACCGGGCGTTCCCTGGTATGGGTTACAGACGATCTACCACCAAAACCGCGAGGCGTACCGGCAGCGTAACCACGGTTTTGTGGTCAGGGGCTATGGCGAATGGCTACGCCAGTTCTTGACCCGGCCAGTGGCGGTCACCGTTCACCCCGGAACACAAGAGGAAAGATATGAGTAACCTGCTGGCGTTTCCCATGTATGCCGTTGATCGCGCCGACACTCGCGCGCTCTGGCTGGCGGTACAACAACGTCTGGCCGACCGGGGCGTGTACGTTGAGCGTGACCCCCGCTGGCCCGAATCGGACCTGCTGAACCACTGGCAGCAGCCGGCGCTGATTCTCAGCCAGACCTGCGGCTACCCGCTGGTCACGCAGCTCCCGGAGGTGCAGGTGGTGGGCTGTTTTCACTACACGGCAGCGGGATGCGAAGGGAGCCACTACCGCAGCTTTCTGGTGACGCGCTCGGAGGATCGGCCTCTTACGCTGGCGGATTTTCGCGGACGCCGGGCGGTCTGTAATTCTCCTGACTCGCAGTCCGGCTATCACGCGCTGCGAAAAAAAGTGGCACCGTGGGTGACCCGCGACCCTTTCTTTTCGCAAACGTCATTCAGCGGCAGCCACCGTCAGTCGCTGATTGACGTCAAACGCGGCAAGGGTGATATCGCCGCTATCGACTGTGTCACCTGGGCACTCCTGCAGCGTCATGAGCCGGAAGCGTTGGCGGGTCTGACGGTGATTGACCAAACTCCGCTAACGCCGGGCCTGCCCTTAATCACGTCGCCTCATACACCTCCTGACGCGCTTAACGCCATCCGCGATGCGCTTCACGCGCTGGTAACCGTCCCGGAGCACCGGGCGGTCTGTGATGCGGTGCTGATCGGCGGGTTTAGCGTGGTCACGCGCCAGGCTTATGCGTTATTGTCCGCATGATAAATCTCCTGCGCGTCGGTAAAACAGCGCAGCGCCAGGGAGGAGAGGGGTTTTTGCCTGCGCATTATCAGGCCGATGGGCGCCTCAATGTTCGCGTCGGCGATGGGGACTATCCTGAAATGGTTGTTTAGCGCCTCAAGCCCGTTGTTCAGCGGCATCACGGCGCAGCAAACGCCGCTCTGAACCGCCTGAATGATCTGGAACGTAGAGTCGCTCTCGAAAACGGATCTGGGTTCGATTCCGGCGGCGGCAAAGCTGGCCTCCATATGCGCCCGGTAATGCATCCCTTTTGTCAGGAACCCCAGCGGAAAATCCGTCAGGTCCTGCCAGGTCAGCGGCGTCGGGTCCAGCTGGAAATGACGAATATCATGCAGCAGGCCCATCTTCGTCTCAGGCAACTGAATAATGTCAAACAGGCTGGTATCGATGCTGTTGAGATAGCAAATACCCAGCTCCAGCTGGTTGCGGCTGACGCCATCGGCAATGTGTGCAGAGGACATGGAATAGAGGCTGTAGGTCAGCTCCGGGTATTTTTGCGTCAGCTGGCGGATAAAGATCATCGGATCGACGCTCGCCAGCGGAACCATCCCCAGGCGTAATTCACCCACCACCTGGCCTTTGCACAGCGCGGCTTCCGCCTGGAGTCCGTCGTGAGCGGCAAGCAGAGCACGCGCCCACGCCAGGATCCGTTCGCCTTCTGGCGTAAAACCCTCAAAGCGCTGCCCGCGCGCAATCAGCACCAGACCGAGCTCCTCTTCCAGGTTGCGGATGCGCATGGAGAGGGTCGGCTGGGTGATGTTGCACTGCGAGGCCGCTTTACCAAAATGGCGGGTCTCGTCGAGCGCAATTAAGTATTTTAACTGTTTGATATCCATGGGTTACTCTTCGCGAACAGCCTTACAGCATGCGGATCTCTTTCGAGCGCAGGATGATGCGAACCGGAACGGATTTGTAAGACGGTGTACCGCTGTCCTTATCCAGATAATCGAGCGGCACCAGCACGTTGGCCTCCGGGTAATAAGCCCCGACTGAACCCCGCGCGATGTTGTATGCCACTACGGTAATGTCTTCCAGGCGCTGAACGCTGCCGGGCAGGGCGGTTTCGATATCCACGCGGTCGCCGTGTTCCAGCCCTGACAGGGCCATATCCTCTTCGTTCATAAACAGCACGTCGCGGCGGCCAAACACGCCACGATAGCGGTCGTCCAGAGCATAAATGGTGGTGTTGTACTGATCGTGGCTGCGCAGCGTAATCAGACGCAGAACATACTCGCCTTCGCCGCTGGCGTTCTCGTGTACGCCGTCGAATACGGAGAACATCGCTTTTCCCGTCGCCGTTGGCCAGACGCGTTTCGTTGGGGGAAGCGGCATTCGAAAGCCGCCCGGAATACGGATCCGCGCATTGTAGTCCTCAAAGCCCGGGATGGTCTGCTCGATCAGATCGCGGATACGGTCATAATCTTCAACCAGCGTCATCCAGTCCACGCGGGTCTCCTGCAGGGTGGCTTTCGCCATGCCGGCGACGATGGCGGGTTCTGAACGGAGTAACGGTGAGGCGGGTTTCAGCTTGCCGGAGGAGGCGTGCACCATCGACATGGAGTCTTCGACGGTGATGGACTGACGACCGGTGGCCTGAACATCCAGCTCGGTACGGCCAAGGCACGGGAAAATAAACGTCTCTTTACCCACCAGCAGATGGGTACGGTTCAGCTTAGTACCAACGTGAACACTCAAATCAAGGTTACCCATTGCCGGGAAGCCGTTCTCGTGATCGGGCATCGCGACGGCAAAGTTACCGCCGAGGCAGATAAGCGCTTTCGCCCGACCGTCGATCATGGCCTGGGTCGCCTGCACCGCATCATGCCCATGGTGAGAAGGGGGCTCAAAGCCAAACACCTCTTTCAGACGGTTCAGGAAGGCCGGGGTGGGCTTCTCGCTAATCCCGACGGTACGGTTCCCCTGAACGTTAGAGTGGCCGCGAAGAGGGCATATTCCCGCACCGGGCTTGCCGATATTTCCGCGCAGAAGCAGCACATCAGCGATCAGCCGGACATTTGCCGTGCCTTTATTGTGCTGGGTAATCCCCATCCCGTAGGTAATGATGGTGGCGTTGGATTTCGCATAGGCCTCGGCCACCTTTTTGAGCGCAGCCTGGTTGAGCCCGGACTCGCGCTCAATGTCATCCCAGCGCGTCTGCGCGATGTCGGCGGCAAAGTCATCAAAGCCCTGGGTGTGTTCTGCGATAAACGTGTGGTCGAGCACGTTACCGCGTTCGGCCTCCATTTCCAGCAGGTGTTTGGCCATACCTTTCAGCGCGGCGGCATCGCCTCCGGCCTTCACCTGGAAGTAGGTCGAGGCGATGTCCGTTGAGCTATAGGTTGCCATTTCAATGACGCTTTGCGGGTCAGCAAAACGTTCCAGGGCGCGCTCGCGTAACGGGTTAAAGACGATAATCGGCACGTTGCGTCGCGCCAGCTCATGAAGCGTACCCATCATCCGCGGATGGTTCGTGCCGGGGTTATGGCCGATGGAGATCACCAGCTCGGTGTTATCGAAGTCGTCCAGTGAGACGGTGCCTTTCCCGATCCCGATGGAGCGGGGTAGACCGACGCTGGTGGCCTCGTGACACATATTCGAGCAGTCGGGGAAGTTATTGGTGCCGTATTCGCGTGCAAACAGCTGGAAAAGATACGCCGCTTCATTAGAGGCTCGCCCGGAGGTATAGAACTCGACCTGGTCCGGTTCAAGCTCGCGCAACACCTCGCCGATACGTTGAAACGCCTCGTCCCACTCAACCGGTTTGAACGTGTCGCTTACCCGGTCATAGCGCAGAGGATGCGTCAGACGACCATACCCTTCCAGCTCAAAGTCAGATTTAGCCAGCAGAGAAGAGACGGTGTTTTCCGCCAGGAACGCGGGGGTAACGCGTTTGCTGGTGGCTTCCCAGGTTACCGCTTTGGCGCCGTTCTCACAAAACTGGAAGGTCGATTTGTGTTCTTTATCGGGCCACGCGCAGCCCGGGCAGTCAAAACCATCAGGCTGGTTGGTGCGCAGCAGCGTGGCGGGGGCATCAAAGGTATCCATCTGGGTTCGTACCGCAATGGCTGTCGCTTTTAGCGCACCCCAGCCGCCGGCAGGGCCATCATAGTGTCTGATACCGGGAACTGAGCGTCTTTTCTTGTTCATACCTACTCCTGACTTGTTCGGTCATACCGCGCATGCGCCCGCCAATCCACTGAAAAGGGCAATAAGTTAAAGCAATGAGGGCCGGGTGGGGAAGTGCTCGCGACGCAACATAATTGCTTATCTTAAATGCTATTTATTACAGCGGCTTACTTGACAGGCGGCTTAAATATTTAATGAAATTATAACGTTTTTTTATCATTTTAATAATAAATTATATCTATCATCCAGTAGGTGGGATAGATAGCGGTGGGCGAGGAAGGATGTAGCACCGATAAAATTTCGAATGAAGGCTCAGGTCGATCAGAAACAGAAATGCCACGGCTGGCAGGGGGTATAGCACCTTCAGGATTAAAATAGGGACCTGAATGTTTATTCTGGCTTAATGATTAATGACTGTTTTGAAGTCTTATGCGGTAATTATCACAGCGTGAAATATAAAGTTATTTTGAGTAGTAAAATTAACGCCCGCGTCATAAGTGAAATAGGCGTCCTGCGAGCGGGCAGTACGGTTAATATTAAAGATACCCTGTTAGTGCAACAAATAATTCATCGGCGATATATTGTTTTGACATCACCAATAGGAGAATTCTACTAATTATGGTAGTGGCGATAATAGCTTTATTGCGTTAATGAAAGTCGTTCTCTTTTGTGTTTTTTATTTTTAAAACAATAACTTACGTCTGTGTGTGGAGTGAAAATAAGTGAAAGTAGGCCATGTCGGGTTTTTTTTATCAGATAAATCCTATAATGTTTCGACTGCTTCATTAACCGCCACTTACGTAGCGGTAAATATTGAATTGATGCGAAGCTCATGTAAACTTGTTTACCGTTTGTCAAAATATGTCAGGAAGACGCTGGGCCTTATTCTGAAAGGTTCGTGCGGTAGCTATGCCCTCAAGATAGTAACACCCCGAAATTATCCTGACTATTTTAACAATAGCACCTAAGTCAAATTTCATCCCCTTATCTCCATTATCGAAATATCGCTACGGAAAAGCATATGAAAATGCGCGTACTGT
The DNA here is from genome assembly GCF_056673325.1 of Enterobacter cloacae complex sp. HYC080_NIDB. NCBI lineage: Bacteria > Pseudomonadati > Pseudomonadota > Gammaproteobacteria > Enterobacterales > Enterobacteriaceae > Enterobacter > Enterobacter cloacae complex sp. HYC080_NIDB. The sequence goes on from NZ_CP114212.1 coordinate 1,905,793, forward strand.
TTTCACTTCTGTTTGTCATGGCGGTGGCGGGCTGTAAAGCGCCACAGAAACCTGCAATCAACGACGACACGATCGTGACCAGTCAGGTCAACGGTGTCACCTTAACGCACCGTCACGCCGTGTTGCCGCCGACGGAATTCACTCCGCTCAACGAGCCTTATCGTGCCATGTATCCGGCTTCCCTGATGAGCCGTCCTGACTTTGGCGGAAAGGTTATCCGTACGCTGGAAACCGGAAAAACCTACGTGGTGCTGGGTCAGGTTGAACACTACTGGATGGCGCTTGCCGATGAGGGTAATGACCAGCTGATTGGTTACGTCCCGATGCGTGCGGTTATCAAAGCCGACCAGTATGAAGCGACCGTCCGTAAACAGGCCATTCGTCCTAAGGCGCGTAAAAAAGCGACCTGCGTTGATGTCGATGGCAACAGCAAAGCCTGCAAAGACAGCGCTAACGGTACCTGGATCCTGAACTAAACGGCTTTCGTGGGCGTATTTTTATGAATAATAAAAATTTTCATAAGCTGTGGTTGGTCTTTTACGCGGCGGTTTTCGCCCTTGTGAGTGGTTGTACGTCGTCTTCACACAGCGACCCCTCCCGCTACAATCTGCAGTTTCAGGCTCATCCACAAATCAATGATTCTGCGCCGCTTAAAGTCCGTGTGCTGTTGTTGAAATCCGATGCGGATTTCATGTCCAGCGACTTCTATTCCCTGCAGAACAACGCGTCAGCAACCCTTGGCGCGAATCTGCTGAACAGCGATGTGTTCTTCCTGATGCCGGGACAGCTGTCGAAAACCCTCAGCGGTCAGAGCGATCCCGAGGCTCGCTACATCGGCGTGATGGCGGAATATCAGAAGCTGGATGGTAAAAAATGGCGCGTGTCTCTCCCTCTGCCTGTGCCAGGCGAAAATCATATCTACCAGTTCTGGAAATGGTCCGCGGATGAACTCCAGGCCAACGTTTTTCTCGACGTAAATGGCATTCGGGTCATCAGCCAGTAACGCGCTTCACAACAGGAAACACATCATCATGACGAAAGCAGAAAAGGTCGTCTGGACCGAAGGCATGTTCCTGCGTCCACACCATTTTCAGCGGACTGAAAGTTATCTGCTCAACCACGTTCGTGAATGGGGTGCGTTGCAGCGTTCCTATCTTTGGGGCTTTCTTGATGTTGAACTCGACGAAGCGATGCTTCGTCAGGGATGCATTGCCCTGAGCTACTGCAGTGGGCTTCTGCCAGACGGGACTTTCTTCCAGGTACGCAACGGACGCAATGGTCCTGTGCCGCTTAAAATCCCTGACAATCTCACCAACGAAAAGGTGGTGCTCGCACTGCCGGTACGTCGTGGCGAGCGGGAAGAGGTGATCTTCAGCGAAGAGCCGGCCTCGCTGGCGCGCTTCATCGCGTTCGAGCAAGAGGTCGAAGACGACAACGCCATGTCGGTGGGGGATGCCACCGTACAGTTTGGCCGCCTGCGCCTGACGCTGATGCTGGAAAAAGATCTCACGGCAGAATGGACCGCCATCGGCGTGGCGTTTGTCACTGAAAAACGCCACGACAACCACGTCCGGCTCGATAACAGCTACATCCCGCCGATGCTGAACGCCAATAACAGTCCGCAGATCTACAGCATGATTAACGATCTGCACGGCTTACTGGTGCAGCGCAGCCAGCAGATCGGCGGCCGTCTGCGCCAGCCTGGCCGTTTTAACACCTCGGAACTGATTGAATTTACGTTACTGTCGCTGGTGAACCGTCATCTTGGCGAGGTTTCGCATTTAAAAACGCTGCCGCTGCTGCACCCGGAAACCCTCTGGCGCAGCTGGCTGCCGTTTGCGTCCGAGCTTGCCACCTGGACCCCACAACGGACCACGGAGAGCGTGCTGCCGGTCTACGATCACGACGATCTGGCGAACTGCTTCAGTAAGCTGATGCTGATGCTGCGTCAGGGGTTGTCGCTGGTGATGGAAGACCACGCTATTCAGCTGCCGCTTAACGAGCGCTCGCATGGTCTTAACATTGCCACCGTTCCTGAAACCAGCATGGTACGCGAGTTTGGCTTCGTGCTGGCCGTCAAAGCGAATGTGCCCGGCGAACACCTGCAAACCCATTTCCCTGCGCAGATGAAAATCGCGCCGGTGTCGAAAATCCGCGATCTGGTCCAGCTTCAGCTGCCGGGCATTATGCTGCGCGCCATGCCGGTCGCGCCGCCGCAGATCCCGTGGCATGCAGGCTACAGCTATTTCGAGCTGGAGAAGGGCAGCGAGCTGTGGCACGAGATGGATAAGTCCGGCGCCTTCGCCCTGCACCTGGCAGGGGAGTTCCCGGGGCTGGATATGGAGTTTTGGGCCATCCGTAGCCCGACAGAATAATAAAGCGAGCGCTTAATATGCAGGAACGACAGGATACCGGCAGTGATGCCGCGTTTACCGGAGCCAGTAGCAACAATCAGCTGGTGGCGGCCGCTAATCCGCTGCTCAATGCGATTCCGCAGATCCGTCATTCGGTTTCACATGACGATCAGGTGGCGTTACGCCAGCGCCTGATCGATGAGATTCGCCGTTTTGAAGTCCGCTGTCAGCAGGCGGGGCTACCCTACGAAGTGATCGTCGGGGCGCGTTACTGCCTTTGCACGGCGCTGGATGAGGCCGCTGCGCTTACCCCCTGGGGCAGCAGCGGCGTCTGGTCAAGCAATGGCCTGCTGGTGACGTTCCATAACGAAACCTGGGGCGGCGAGAAGTTTTTCCAGCTGCTGGCGCGTCTGTCGCAGAACCCGCGCGAACATATCCTGCTGCTGGAGATGATCAACTACTGCCTGCTGCTCGGTTTCGAAGGGCGTTACCGTGTGCTGGACAATGGTCGCACCCAGCTTGAGACCATCAAGCAGCGGCTGTGGCAGATGATTCGCGGCGTGCGGGGCAGCTATCCGCCACCGCTGTCTCCCCACCCGGAAGATCGCCCGGTGCTGCGTAAGCTGTGGCGGCCGATGGTTCCCCTGTGGGCCTGCGTGGCGCTGGCCGGGTTTATCGCCTGCCTGTTTTATATCGTCCTTAACTGGCGTCTTGGCGATAACACCAGTCCGGTCCTGGCGAAGATTTATCAGTCCCAGCTGCCGGAAACCACCATTCAGCAACCGGCCCGTCAGTTGCCCGCAGTGCTAAACCTGCGCGGCTTCCTGAAGCCTGAAATCGAGGCAGGTCTGGTCGCGGTAAAAGATGAAGCGGATCGCAGCGTCGTTATCCTGAAAGGAGACGGGCTGTTTGCCTCCGCCTCGACGGTGGTGCGTGACCGTTATGAACCGGTTGTTAACCGCATAGCGCAGGCGATGAACAACGTCAGCGGCAAAATTCTGGTGGTGGGATACAGCGACAACGTTCCAATCCGCAGCGCGCGCTTCGCTTCCAACTATGAGCTTTCTCTGGAACGCGCCCGCTCGGTACAGAAAATGCTTCAAGGAAGCCTCTCTCAGCCAGACCGCGTGAAAGCGGAAGGGCGGGGTGAGATTAACCCGGTAGCACCGAACACGACGCCGGAAAACCGCGCCCGTAACCGCCGTGTGGAAATTACTCTGCTGGTGTCGCCTGAAAACACTCAGGCTGAGCTGAACGGATTGCCGCAAGGAAACTAAGGATGCTGACTACACTTCTTTCCATTCTGACCAACCGCATTCTGTGGAGCTTCCTGGGCGTAACCGCGCTTGCGGCGGTGATCTGGATGATTGGTCCGCTGTTGTCCATTGTGGATACCCGACCCCTGGAATCTGAACAGAACCGCATTATCAGTATTGCTGTGGTCTATCTGCTTTGGGCGCAGGGACACATTCTGCCGCGTCTCTATAACGCCTGGCTGAACCGCAAGCTGATGGACAAGCTCAACGAGAACACCACCAGCCCGGAAGCGGCGGATCCGCAGAAACGCCTGAACAGCGAGGAGCAAATCCTTGCCAGCCGTTTCGATGAAGCCGCGCAGATGCTCAAAAAAGCGCACTTCAGCAAAGCAGGACAGGGCGCCCAGTGGACGCAACGCTTCAGCACGCAATACCTGTATCAACTGCCATGGTACGTGATTATTGGCGCACCGGGCTCCGGTAAAACCACGGCGCTGGTTAACTCCGGACTGCAATTCCCGCTGGCTGACCGCTTCGGTAAGACCGCGCTGCGGGGTATCGGCGGTACGCGCAACTGCGACTGGTGGTTCACCAACGAGGCTGTGCTGCTCGACACGGCGGGCCGCTATACCACGCAAGAAAGCGAGCAGGTGCAGGATGCCGGTGAATGGCTGCAGTTCATGGGGTTACTGCGTAAGTACCGTCGTCGTCAGCCGATCAACGGCGTCATTGTCACCATCAGCATCTCTGATCTGCTCACCCAGTCTGCGGAGGCGTCACGCCAGCAGGCGGTGAATCTGCGCCAGCGTCTTTCTGAGCTGCATGAACAGCTGGGTATCCGCTTCCCGGTTTACGTGATGGTCACCAAAGCTGACCTGCTCAAAGGTTTCCGTGCGTGGTTTGCCGACTACGACAAAGCGCAGCGGGACCAGATTTGGGGCTTTACGCTGCCGTGGGAGCAGACTAAACACGCCGATTACGACCTGATGGGCAACTTCCAGCAAGAGTTCTCGCTCTTGCAGCAGCGCCTCGATGCCGGGCTGCCGGAAACCATGCTGAAAGAGCATGACGCGAAAACCCGTGCTGAAGCGTATCTCTTCCCGCAGGAGTTCGCCGCATTGCGTCCGCTGCTGGCGGATTACCTGAGCACGGTCTTCGCCCGCTCCAACTTTGAAACCGAGTTCTCTCCGCGTGGGATCTACTTTGCCAGCGGCACCCAGGAAGGGATGCCGTTTGACCGCGTAATGGGCGAACTGAACCGTGCGCTCTCTCTGCCGGAAGGGGGAGAGAGTGATAACTGGGATTCGGTAAGTAAAGACGCGCCGATCCCTGGGGCGAAAGGCCAAAGCTTCTTTATTAAAAACCTGCTGCAAAACGTCATTTTCCAGGAAGCCGGCATTGCCGGAGAAAACCGCTGGTGGGAACTGCGTAACCGGGCGGTGATCTGGTCCGGCTATGCGGCGCTGCTGGCCCTGCTGGTGATACTCGGCGGGCTGTGGCTGACCAGCTATGCCAAAAATAAGGCCTATCTGGAAGAGGTGGATGCGAAGGTGCCGCTGCTGGATCAGCAGAGCAAAGCCTTGCAGAACCAGCCGCAGCGCGATCTGTTCGATCTGCTGCCGCTGATGAATGGTCTGGTTGATCTGCCAAAAAGCGATGCGTTTGATGTAAACGATCCGCCGGTTTCCCGTCGCATGGGGCTCTACCGCGGAGATGACGTCAGCGATGCCTCTCAGTCTCTGTACCAGAAAGCGCTGGATCAGCTGCTGTTGCCAGCGGTCGCCATGCACATCACCACCTGGCTTCGCAACGATAATGGCAGCGACGTGGAGTACAGCTATGAAGCGCTGAAAGCCTATCAGATGCTTTACCAGCCGAAGCACTACGACGGCAAATTCCTGCATTCATGGGTGATGCTCAATCTGCAGCGTAACCTGCCGCAGAACGTGACGAAAGCGCAGCTGCAACAGCTTGAATGGCACCTGACGCAGTTGCTGGAGCCGAAAATTCAGGCTTCGCCGTACGCGCAGGACGCGTCCCTGGTGGCGCGTGAACGCGCGCTGATCAATCAGCAGCCGTTATCCACTCGCGTGTATGGTCGTCTTAAGCGTCTGCTGGAGCATGACGAAAACCTTAAGCCGGTCTCCCTTTCCGACCTGGGCGGACCGCAGAGCGAGCTGGTGTTTTCACGCAAAAGCGGCAAGTCGGTAAGCGACGGCGTGCCGGGTCTTTATACGCCAGACGGTTACTGGAAAAGCTTTAACAGCCAGATCGACAGCGTGACCACCGCACTGCATGAAGACGACGCCTGGGTGTTGGGCGCCGCGACGGCGCAGGAGGATAAACAGCAGATTGACAACGCCGTGCGTCAGCTCTACATGCGCGACTTTATCGCTACCTGGGATCGCTTTCTCGCCGACATTCAGCTTAACAACAGCGCCGATCTTTCCCAGCGCATCAATACAGCGCGTCTGCTCTCAGGCGCAAACTCACCCCTGCGCCGTCTGGTGCAGAACCTGAGCCAGGTGCTGACGCTGTCGCGCGATACGCCAGCCCCGGAAGACGCCGGTAAAGCGCAGGCGCAGAGCAACCGTGCCACCCGCACGCTGGAAGCGCTGTTCAGCAATAATGACACTGCCCCGACGCAGGCCGCTGCCGTTACCCAGGCTCCGGAACAGCTGGTGACGGACCACTACGCCCCGATGATTGAGCTGGCCCAGCCGCTGGAGAAGGGGGGCAAGACCATCGTCTTTGATGATTTTCTTAAGCAGGTGGATGAGCTTTATCGTTACCTGACCGCCGTACAGGATGCCGCCAACAGCGGCATGCCAGCGCCGGGCGGCGAGGCGATCAGCCGTCTGCAGGCCAGCGCCGGTCGTCTGCCGGGTGGGCTGCAGACCATGTTCAGCAATATGGCGGTAGGTGCCAGCAGCGATACCCAGCGCCGCGATCTGGAGAACGTGCGTAAGCGGATTAACGTCGAAGTGGGCGGGTTCTGCCGCCAGGCAATTGCCGGGCGTTATCCGCTGGTGCGTAGCGCCAGCATGGAAGTTACCCCAGACGACCTCGCCCGCATGTTTGCGCCAGGTACCGGGCTGATGGACAACTTCTTTCGCGACAACCTGACCAATAAAGTCGATACCACCCAGGCAAACTGGCGCTTTATGCCGGGCATCGACGGTAAAACGCTGCCGGGAAGTGAAGGGCTGCTGAGACCGTTCCAGCAGGCCCAGTCGATTCGCGACGCTTTCTTTGCGAATGGTGCCACCACGCCGTCTTTCAAGGTCACGGTACGCACCGTGCGAATGGATAACACCATCCTGAACCTGACGCTGGACGTTGACGGCCAGCTGCTGCGCTACAGCCACGGTCCGCAAGCCGTTCAAATCATGAACTGGCCGGGGCCGGGCGGCACCAACCAGGTCCGCATGCAGCTGGGGCTGGCTAACGGCAGCACGGCGACGCTGGTGACCAACGGTGCCTGGGCACTCAACCGCTTTTTCGACAAAGCGAGCACCAGCCCGGGCGCCGGTAGCCTGAGCCGTCAGGCCACCTTCAACGTCGACGGACATCAGGTCACGCTGGAGTTTGCGCCAAACAGCATTCGCAATCCGTTCCAGCTACCCCGTTTCTCATGCCCATAACCGCAAGGACAGCCGTATGACGAATACCCCTGCGATGAACCGCTACAGCTGGTATGGCAAATTACCCAGCGCCGGAGATTTCCTGCAGCGCCGCTTTCCTGACACCTTACAGCGCCAGTGGTCGCACTGGTTTCAGGTTGGCCTGCTTGCCTGGCAGCAGGAAGAGCAGCGTAGCGGAGAACGCCCGTTCACCAAAGCGCCGGTGTGGAATTTTGTTGTCCCCCCAATGCTGGGCAGCCAGATGATCCAGATGGGCTGCCTGCTGCCCGGTCGGGACAGCGTTGGCCGACAATACCCGGTGTGCATCCAGCTGAGCTTCGCCCCGTCAGAGTGGTCGACCAGCCTGCTCAGCCAGGCGGAAAGCTGGTATCAGCAGATAGGTCGTCTGGGACTGCACGCGGTGCGCAACAGTTTTTCCGCCTCGCAGCTGGATGAGATGCTGATGTCCATTCCTGCTCCGCAGCCCGTCGAGCCGCAAAAGCGTTCCGACATCCTTGACGTGATTGGCTATGACGAGGACGGTCAGAGCACGCTGGGCTGGCCGCAGGCGGCAGAGTGTTTTGACCCGCTGCGTCAGACCAGCTACTGGTGGACCAACCGCTGCGACGGTTACCCGCTGTACACCCATGTCCACAGCGGCAACTTTACCGGGCAGCTTTTCACCCTGCTGTTCGACCCGGCAGGGGGCGCCCGCCCGGGACGTCACGGTCTTTATCCGCCCATGTTTGAATAAGCAGGGATCTCATGAATATCGAAGAATTTCTCGCGCCCATAAGCCCGGATAAACCCTGTGGCGACAATCTGGAATACGACGCTGACTTCCAGGTGATGAACCAGGCAAGCCAGGGGAAAGCGGAACAGCAGTTTGGCGACACCATTATCCCGGCAGAGCCTGCTGACTGGAACACGGTAGAAAAATACGCCACCAGCCTGCTGGCGCGCACGAAAGATTTGCGCGTGATGCTGGCGCTAACCCATGCGTGGACACGCCGCCGCGGGCTGGCAGGCTACGCAGACGGGCTGCTGCTGGTGCAGGAGGCGCTCGCGCGCTACTGGGAGCCGCTCTATCCGCTTCTGGAGGAGTATGGCGAAACCGACCCGTTCTATCGGATTAATGCCCTGGCGGGGCTGAGCGATAAATCTGAACTCACCATTGCGGTACGCAACGCCTCGCTGCTGCGTTCAAACGGCGATGAAATTTCGCTGCGGGACGCCCAGGCACTGCTGGACGGCAGTAAAACTGAATGCCCGGACTATCCGGGGGGCCGTCCAAGATTGATTGACGAACTGGCCCGCGGCGATCAGCCAGGGACTGCCGCGGTAATCGTGATTAACGAGCGGTTGCTGGCCATCCGCGCGCTGCTTACCGGATATCTCGGTGAAAGCGGTGTACCCGAGATGGAGCAACTGCTGAAGACCACAGGACTGGTCGCCAGTGCCTGTCAGGTGACCGACATCAGCAAACTGTTGCCGGGCCGTGAGGCGCAGGCTGAACCGCAAGCCGATCATCAACCTGCGGCAACGCAACCCGCTCAGCCGGTTACCGACTGGCGCAGCGTGCAGGTCACCAGCCGTGCCGATGCGCAGCTGATGCTGGAAAAAGCAAAACAGTATTTTGCGCAGTACGAACCGAGCCACCCCGCACCGCTGATGATTGAACGGGTGCAGCGGCTGTCAGAACTTAACTTTATGGACATTATTCGCGACCTGGCGCCAGACGGCGTTAACCAACTGGAAAACATCTTTGGACGCCGCGAATAACGCGTCCAGGCATTATGACGACAGGCATGGAGCCTGCCGTTTCACCTTCACCGCGCATCTTTGATGGAGAACATCATGGCAATGAGTAACAGTGGGCAGAAATTCATCGCACGTAACCGTGCCCCCCGCGTGCAGATCGAGTACGACGTAGAGATCTACGGTGCAGAACGTAAGATTCAGCTGCCGTTTGTGATGGGCGTCATGGCCGATCTGGTCGGTAAACCGGTGGAAAACCTGCCGGCGGTCGACGATCGCAAATTCCTTGAAATCGACATCGACAACTTTGACGAACGCATGAAGGCGCTGAAGCCGCGCGTGGCGTTCCAGGTGGATAATACCCTTACCGGCGAAGGTAAGCTCAACGTCGATCTGACCTTCGACAGCATGGACGACTTCCTGCCGGACGCGGTGGCCCGCAAGGTGGAGCCGCTGAACAAGCTGCTGGAAGCACGTACTCAGCTCTCCAACCTGCTGACCTACATGGACGGCAAAAACGGCGCGGAAGAGCTGATCGCAAAAATTCTGCAGGATCCGACGCTGCTCAAATCTCTGAGCCAGTTGCCGAAAAATGACGACAGTGCGAAAGGTAGCGAGGAATAATCGATGAGCAACCAGACTCAACAACATGAGCAGCAGGCGGGTCAGGCCTTCAGCCAGGATGAATTCAGCGCGCTGCTGAACAAAGAGTTCCGCCCGAAAACCGATCAGGCGCGTTCTGCCGTTGAAAGCGCGGTCAAGACCCTGGCACAGCAGGCGCTGGAGAATACCGTTACCTTCTCTAACGATACCTATCGCACCATTCAGAACCTGATTGCCGGTATCGACGAACAGCTCTCTCAGCAGGTGAACCAGATCATTCACCACGAAGAGTTTCAGAAGCTGGAGAGCGCCTGGCGCGGTCTGAGCTACCTGGTGAACAACACCGAAACTGACGAGATGCTGAAGATCCGCTTTATGAGCATCTCCAAGCAGGAGCTGGGCCGTACCCTGAAGCGCTTCAAGGGCGTGGGCTGGGACCAGAGCCCGATCTTCAAGAAAATCTACGAGCAGGAGTATGGTCAGTTTGGCGGCGAGCCGTTTGGCTGCATCGTGGGCGACTACTACTTCGACCACAGCCCGCAGGACGTTGAGCTGCTGGGCGAAATGGCGCGCATCGGCTCTGCGGCACACTGTCCGTTCATCACCGGTACCGCACCGGGCGTGATGCAGATGGAGTCCTGGCAGGAGCTGGCTAACCCGCGCGACCTGACCAAAATCTTCCAGAATACCGAATACGCGGCCTGGCGTTCACTGCGTGAATCTGAAGATGCCCGCTACCTGGGGCTGGTGATGCCGCGCTTCCTGTCGCGCCTGCCGTATGGCATCCGCACTAACCCGGTCGACAGCTTTGATTTTGAAGAGCAGACCGACGGCGCAAACCACAACAGCTATTCGTGGGCGAACGCCGCCTATGCGATGGCGGCCAACATCAACCGCTCCTTCAAAGAGTACGGCTGGTGCACCTCGATTCGCGGCGTGGAGTCCGGTGGGGCAGTCGAAAACCTGCCGTGCCACACCTTCCCAAGCGATGACGGCGGCGTGGACATGAAATGCCCGACCGAGATCGCCATCAGCGACCGCCGCGAAGCCGAGCTGGCGAAAAACGGCTTCATGCCGCTGGTTCACCGTAAAAACTCTGATTTTGCCGCCTTCATTGGCGCGCAATCTCTGCAAAAACCGGCCGAGTACCACGATCCGGATGCCACTGCGAATGCGCGTCTGGCCTCTCGTCTGCCGTACCTGTTCGCCTGCTGCCGCTTTGCCCACTTTCTGAAGTGCATCGTGCGCGACAAAATCGGCTCCTTCCGCGAGCGCGAAGAGATGGAACGCTGGCTGAACGACTGGGTAATGAACTACGTGGACGGTGACCCGGCGAACTCCTCTCAGGAAACCAAGTCCCGTAAACCGCTGGCGGCTGCGGAAGTGCAGGTGCAGGAGATTGAAGACAACCCGGGTTACTACGCCGCGAAGTTCTTCCTGCGTCCACACTACCAGCTGGAAGGCCTGACCGTTTCCCTGCGTCTGGTTTCTAAACTGCCGTCGCTGAAGACGAAAGACGCGTGATGATGAGTGCCGCCGGGAGGCCATGCCCGGCGTTTGCTTTATAGCATGGAAATTTGAGAGGAAATATGACCGCGAGACCTTCGTTTGTTGCTGCCTGGGCGGCGGCAACACGTATTTACGATGCAAATGATTCTATCGGCAAAGTTAAGCAAGTTATCGGCGGCAAGGTTAAGCACAACTTCGAAATACCGCAAGATCAGGGCGGGTGGTCAAATAGTTGTGCCGTACGCATGAGTTATGTTCTTAACTATACCGGACATCCCGTTCCGCGTATTGCAAATCTCACGGTATCCGGTGCTGATAATAAATGGTACTTCTACCGCGTAAAGGATGTCATTGCCTGGTTGACGCGTCAGTGGGGAAAACCTGACATGGTCGTGAGTTATCCTTCCTTACCCGTTCAGCAATTAGCCAACAAAAAGGGCGTAATTCTGTTTGAGGTACAGGGCTGGAGTGACGCCGCAGGTCATGCCACATTCTGGAATGGTTTAACCTGTTCAGATCACTGTTATTTCAATGCACCGGAGACGAATTACACGACGACCAAAGCCAATTTTTGGGAGTTGCCATGAAAAAAATAATTGCCAGTCTACTGTTGCTCACCAGTTCCGCCTCTGTTTATGCAACTGACGATCCGGTGTTCTTTGTCAAAAAAATGCCTTATAAGCAAGTTATTAAAGACGTTGTTTTTTCTCGCTGCCTGGCACAAGTTTCAGATGATAAAAGCCAGTTTTCTCTGGATGCTGCCCGAAGCAGTAATGCATTACTGGAATGGATACCTTTCGATATTGAAAATGGCAATGACAAAATTAATGCCCTTATTAATAAATATAAAGGCGCAACTAATGCCTTTCATTCTGAGATAAAACCCGATGTCAAAGGCGTAACGTTAAACTGTCTACGTCTTTATCATAGCGACGAACTTAATAAACTTGCACCTCAATTAATTATCGGCAATCCTGACCGCACCTGGCTTCAGGATAACCCGCAGTAGTAAAGACTTCACATTCTTTCCATTTATTCAGGGGGAATGTAAGACTGTCAAATGACACGGGTCATTTGATATGAGGCAGAGGTAAAATATGGACGGTTTTATTCAGCCCCATGCTTTCCTGTTTGCCATATAAGTGCTTTTTCGAAAGCAATATTGTTCATCCACGAAGAGTAGATATTATGGCTATTGATATGTTTCTGAAGGTCGAGGGTGTTACGGGCGAATCTAAAGATTCTAACCACACCGGCTGGACTGATATTACCTCCTTCTCCTGGGGCGCTTCCCAGCCAGGTAATATGAGCGTTGGCGGTGGCGGCGGTGCCGGTAAAGTAAACTTTAACGATCTGCACGTTAATGCTCTGATCGACAAATCCACCACTGCAATCCTGAAACACTGCGCCAGCGGTAAACACCTGACCAAAGTTGAACTGTCCGTCTGTAAAGCCGGTGGTCAGCAGGTGGAATATACCCGCATCACGCTGGAAGATGTGCTCGTGACTTCTGTTCAGTACACCGGTGCAGACAACGGCGATACCGTTGGTGTGACCTACGCGTTCCAGGCTGCGAAAGTGAAACAGCAGTACTGGGAGCAGACCACTGCCGGTGGTAAAGGTGCTGAAAGCAGCGCTGGCTGGAACATCAAAGAAAACAAAGAAGCGTAATTGCGCATGTGGCCGGGGAGTTTTCCCCGGCCATTATGATTGGTTCACTATTCGGCGTGTTTTTGCGATGGAAAGAGCGTTAACGGTTATACCCATTGTATTATCATGTAGCGCCTGCATATCCCACCCTGTTCAGTTTCAAAGTTTAACTGTTAAGGTGGAAAAAAATGTACCCTGTTTTGGGATTTCGAATGACATGAGGCTAAGTGAGCCTGTGTTAGTTTACGAACCTTCTATATCTCGACGTGTAGGTAACAAATGGGAAATTGCTTTCTCTCCAGGAACATTTCCTTCCACCCACATTTTAAACTCTGAAGAGTGTCTTCGCTGGGATAAAGTGGACTGGCAGTCAGGGGAATATGATGTGGTATTGAAGGCGAGAACTCATAATACGGAACTTCGCTATGCGGCTCGCTTTATTCTCAGTGTAAATGCCAGAGGTGAGTTATCGCTAGCCAAAACAGAGTAGGAGAGTTTTTAAACGTTGCCGTTTTTTAAGAAAACATCAACGTTTGGATGCTGGTTCACCTCCATTTTTATTTGAATGCGAGTGCTTATTTGTGAAAATCAATGGGAATGAATATGGCTAGTCAATCATTAGTTAATCCGGGATATTGTATTGTTCAGCAACCCGGAACCCTGGATTTCCAGGCAAGGCTTTTATTCAATAATCCAAATAGTGATGCTGCACGTTATTTCATGCAGGTTAATAGTGATGCGCAGTGGTCAAAGCCTGGGCAGATGTTGATTCTAGATGTGCCGGGAAGTAATAATTCTGTGCAACTTAAGCAATTACAGCTTGCTAAAAAGAAAGTCAATGGTGCTCTGGCCGATCTTAACTCTGGAGAAGCGAATTTCTTTAACCAACATTTTAGTACTATAGCTGCAGTCACTAATTTTATGGATAAGTCCCTTGGTGTCGTTGCTGATGCAGGCGAAAAATATTTTAGTGAAATAGAAAAAAAACTTAAATCCATTGAGTTGGCTTACCAGAATCAGTACAGAGCACAAGGGACATTGATAAGCCAACAGTTTTTTGTTGAGCGTCAGAGCCTCTTTTCTGAGTTGGATGGTTTATTAAACAAATTGTCTCGTCTGACCTTAAAGATGAAACCTTATAACGAATTGAAGCATGCATTAGGCTTGTCAAGCAGATCCATTGTACATGAATGGAGTACAGCCGGAGTCGCTTCTATTCGTGGTTATTCAACATATATCGATAATGCCTCTAAGGCCGCTCGTTTTCTTAAAGCGGGAGGGTGGCTTGCAATAGGTTTTGCAGGTGCAAATACCACTAATGAAGTTTACAATGCCTGCACCGCGGGACGAGAGCAGAGTTGCTCTAAAGTTGCTGTGAAAAAATACAGCAGCTTTGGTGCAAGCCTGGCAGGGGGTATTTACGGTGGTAAATACGGAGCCATGGCAGGTGCTGGTGTATGCGTTGCGCTTGGTGTTGCGACGGGGGGCGTAGGACTGCTCGCCTGCTCCATTGTCGGGGCAGCTGCAGGTGGATACGTTGGTGGTGAGATAGCGGGCGGAGCGACTGAGTATATGATGGATAAAATATGGTGAATATAGAGAATTTACTATTATTTCTTATCGTGGTTTTATTGTTGATTGTTATAATTATGGATCTGCTCAGTTCTCGTTATTTCAAAAAACACGAGGCTGATTATAATCAGTTACTTTCAGACTATCGGCGCAAAGGATATGATCTGGATCTTGTAACCGACTATGCTTCTTTTTTTGGTTCGCTGGCTAATTATCAAAAAATAATCTGGTTCGTTCGCCTTTATAAAGGCATTGAAATGAAATTTACGCGTGAAAGGCTTGTTCAGGAAGAAGCTTATAAATATGTGCAGTCGTTACCTGAAGAAAGAATTGGCTGGATACTAAAGTTACATCGTCGTTATAAGCTACAGGCATTAATATTCACTCTATGGCTAATTGTTGGATTATATTTTATCACCTTCATTAAATAGTTTTGATATTCAATTTCTCAAACGCCGCCGTTCTCACCCCCGAGAGCGGCAGCGTTTGAGCGCTAATCATACCAGCAGGAATACGCCATGCGATTCACGATTATTTCTACGAAACCCGGTCATCAGCCGCCGCAGAGCAGCTGTGATTTTTATGCCCCGGGCGGCACCATTGGGCGCGGTACGGATAACAATCTGGTGTTGCCGGACAATGACCGCACCATCTCGCGCCTGCAGGCCATTGTTCACGTTGACGCCAATGGTGAATGTCGCGTCACTAACCGTGGCAGCGTCACCCGCGTGGTATTAAATGATATTCCGCTGGAGCGGGGGCGTCAGGTTGAACTGCAGGATGGCGACATTCTCGGTATTGATGACTACCGTATCGAAGTGGCCGAACTTATCCACGACACGCAGCCGGTGAGCCGCATGGCCGCCAGCATGCAGCAGCAGGCGCATCCGACAGCCGCGCCAGCGCCAGCATCGCAACCGAAGCCTGCGAACCCTGCGCCACGCGGTAAAGCGGAACCGACTGCCGTGCCGTCGGAAATCTGGGATAGCCTGATGCAGGAGTTTTCTATCTCCGACAGCATCTCCAGCAACCGTGCAAAACCGCAGTCAGCGGCTTCGCAGGATCCGTTCTCTCAGCCTGCGGCGCCGGAGCGTAATGCTGAAGATCCGCTGGCGATGTTCAACGACAGCGATCCCACGCTTGAGCGTAAGAATGTCGACCCGGACACGCTGTTCGGCGAAGAAACGCTGTTCAAAAAAGAGAGCATTTTCGACGACGTGACGCCTTCCACACTGGTGCCACCTGTTGAGACTCAACCCGCCCCTAAAGAAGAGGCGGTAGATGAACTCGATCCGCTGGCGCTATTTGGTGGCAAGGCCAGCGCGCCGGCTGCACGCAATGATGACCCGCTCGGGCTGATGGGCGGGGCGCCGTTAACCCATCCGGATGACATCACTGACGAAAAGCCAGCGCCTGAGCCTGAGCAGGAGGAAGACGTCCTTGCCGGTTCCCCGCTTTTTGCCCCTGAGCCGCAGGAAACGCCGCGTGCAGAAGAGGAGCCGGTGAGACCAGATTACGCAGGTTTCACGATGCCTACGCCGCAGGCCGTTGCGCGCAGCAGCGCTCAGACCCCTAGGGGCCGACTGCGTATCGATCCGGTTAATAACGCTGCCTCGCCATCGGCTACCGCGAACACTGGAGAGAAGGGCGATGTGTTGCAGGGGGAACTGCTGCAGGCACTGCTGGAAGGGATGGGGCTGAGCGAAATGCAGCCTGTCCCGCAGTTTGACCGGGAAAATATGCGTCAGCTGGGGCAGATCCTCGGCATGTTCTCTCAGGGCACCGTGGCGCTGCTCTCCTCGCGCTCTATTCTTAAACGCGGCGTAAAAGCCGATATGACCATGGTGCTGGACGATGCCAACAACCCGTTCAAGCTGTTGCCGACCGGGAAAACGGTTCTGATCCAGATGTTCGGCACCCCGATGCCGGGCTTTATGCCGCCAACGAAATCCGTGCGCGATGCCTTGATCGATCTGCAGGCGCACCAGCTGGGCATGATCTCCGGCATCCGCGCTATTATTGCCGCGATGCTGCAGTCCTTCAATCCCGAACAGCTGGAAGAGCAGGCGAAGCAAAACGGCATGACCTCGCGTCTGGCGCTGCCGGGCAGCCGTAAAGCCGCCCTGTGGGACTATTTTGTTCGCAGCTATGGCGAGACGGCGGGCGAGATTGAGGATGACTTCCACACCCTGTTCGGCGAAGCCTTCCTTCATGCGTATGACATGGAGGTGAATCAGTACAAAGACTCACAGAGCGGATCGGAAGACAAATGAATATCGCAACGGCTTCTCTCTCCCGCCAGGGGACGCGCGCCAGCAACCAGGATCAGACGGGAGAAACCATAGGGGAACGTTCAGCCTGCTTTGTCGTCTGTGACGGCATCGCTGGCCTGCCGGGCGGTGAGGTGGCCGCTGAACTGGCCCGCAACAGTATTATTTCCCGCTTCGATGGCGACAAACACCTTAACGCGCAGCATATCCGTGATTATGTGCAGACCGCGAATCGCACCATTCTCAGCGAACAGCAGGCCGTTCAGGATTATCGCCGGATGGGCACGACGCTGGTCAGCCTGTTTATTGACCGTGATTATGGCCTGGCCTACTGGGCGCATGCCGGAGACAGCCGTCTGTATCTGTTTCGCCGGGGATGGCTGTGGCATGTCACCACCGACCACAGCCTGGTGCAGCAGATGAAAGATGCCGGGCACCAGACCGACAACCTGAACAGTAATCTGCTCTATCTGGCGCTGGGGATTGAAAACGGTGGGCCGGAAGCGAGCTACAGCGATGTCGTGCAGGTCGAAGACGGCGATGCATTCCTGCTCTGCACCGACGGGTTCTGGCACGGCGTCAGCGAAGAGCAAATGAAGCAATCGCTGCATATGGTCAATACGCCCCAGGAATGGCTGACCTTAATGAACCAAATCATTCAAAAGAATGGCGAGCAGGAGGGAAATGCGCAGGATAACTACACCGCCCTGGCGGTATGGATGGGCAACCCTCAGGACACCACTTTGCTGCATACCCTCTCTGATGCAGCACAATTTCTTCCCTGCGGAACTGATTAGACACACAAGGAACGATATGAAACTTTGGCTATCGGGTTTGGCACTTCTGGCGGTGACCTCCACCGCGCAGGCTGAGAATTTCCGCATCGTGCAGTCTCCTGCGCAGAAGCTGGATATCTGGATCGACAACATCAAAGACAACACCCCGCAAAGCTGGTGTAAGCCGGAGGTGGCACTGCGCATCGTGGCGAACGGCAAGAAGGATGTCTCTGTGCTGGAAAACTTCGTGCCACGTCTTGGGTCACTGCTGGAACACCAGTGCAGCAAAGTGAACACGCTCAGCTGGACGCTCAACGATCCGGCGGGAACGACGCTGGCGCAAGGAACCGCCGCCAAAGCGCAGGAGTGGGCGCTGGTGGTGAAACAGCAGCAGGCGACGCCAGCCGTGACGACGACCACTGCCAGCGGCGCGTTAATGCCGCCGGATCAAAACGTTGCAACCCATACGGTTGCTGCTGACCGCACGCCGTGGCAGGAGTTTACCCTCCAGGACGGCTGTCACCTGCGCACCTTCTGGGAAGGCGGCGCGTCCGCACCGGCGCTCTTTATTCCGGATTCTGATACCACCCGCTGCGGCAATGGCAGCTGGCTCAGCGGTCACACCGTGATCTCCCAGTCCCGCAACGGCGGGCAAAAAGAGATGGCTGTGACGTACATTCATGGCTTCCCGGTCATGGGGCTGAATCAAAACGCTGACCCGGAAAACGCGCTGATCACCTCCGTCAACAAAGAGCGCATGGTGTTCAGCACCCCAAACAGCGACCAGAGCTGGATGATCCTGCCTTACGATAACGCGCTCAACGGCTGGAAAAGTAACGGCACGGTGGCAGTAGAGATTTCCCGTGAAACCGCCAGCGATGATGCAAAGCTGCAGGCGCGTATTGCGGCGGTGAAGAAAACCTGGAGCGCCTGGGTCGCACCCGGCACCTCACTGAATATCGTTCTGATTGACACCCTGCGCCCTCAGCTGCGCGATCCGGCCGTGGGCGCATGGCGCGCGGCGAATTAAGGAATGGTTATGAATACGCTCTATCAACAGCTGGCGGGTGAAACGCTCAATGACGCGCTGGCGCGTCTGGAAGCCGGGATCAAAGCCCGTCCGGCAGATGCCGACCTTCGCGCCGCGTTCGTGCAGTTTTTAACCCTCAGCGGCAACTGGACCCGGGCGCTGACCCAGCTGAAAAGCTGGCTGGCGCTGAAGCCTCAGGCGAAGCCGACCGTCACACTGCTGGAGCAGGCCATTCAGGGTGAGCTGCAGCGTGCGCAGGTGATGGCGGGCCAGGCGCGTCCAGCCATGCCTGAATCTCAGTGGCCGTGGCTGACCACGCTTGCCGCCGCGCTTAACGAAGAGGGCGAGCGTGCCCAGGCGTTGCGTCTGGAAGCCCTTGAACAGGCGCAGGCAACGGCGGGACACATCATCCTTGAAAACGAGGAGACGCAGGCGTTTGACTGGCTGATGGACGGTGATGCCCGTCTTGGTCCGGTGTGCGAAACCCTTGTTAACGGACGCTATTTCTGGCTGCCGTTTAACGCTATTGCGGAGATCCGTTTCCAGGCGCCCGCCAGCGTGACCGATCTGGTCTGGCGTCATGCGCTGGTCCGTCTTACCGACGGTACCGAGCAGGTGTGCCAGATCCCGGCGCGCTATCCTTTTGCGGCTGATGCCCCGGATGCGGTCAAACTGGGGCGCACTACCGAGTGGCATCCGCTTGATGAGAGCGGAACGCTGTATGAAGGGCTGGGTCAAAAAGCCTGGCTGAGCGAGCAAAGCGAAAGCCCGCTGCTGTCGTTAAGCCTCGTGACGTTTGCGACGGACGGAGCCGATGAGTAATCCCGCTGGCGAAGGCGATCTGCTGCGCAGCGGCTGGCAGGCCCGCAGCAAGCAGGATAAGGTGGGGGCGCGCGACAAAATGCAGCCCTCGCTGCTGGATCGCCTTACGGATAACGACCCGGAAAAAAAGCGTGAGCCAGCCAACAGTAATCTGATCACCCACGCTGCGCTGCGTCGCAATGTCCTGCGGGATTTGCAGTGGCTGTTTAATACCATCAACCATGATGCCTCCGGCGATCTGAGCGCCTTGCCGCAGGTGAGCCGCTCGGTGATCAACTTCGGCGTCGCGCCGCTCGCAGGTAAGCGAATGTCAGATATCGAATGGCACGATATTCAGCGCAAGCTCACCGAGGCCATCATCAATTTTGAACCGCGCATTTTGCCGCAGGGATTGCAGGTGCGCTGCGTGTCGGATACCTCCTCGCTGGATCTGCACAACGTGCTCTCCATTGAGATAAAAGGGCGTTTATGGTGTGTTCCGTACCCGCTGGAGTTTCTGTTTCGCACCGATGTCGATCTGGAAAACGGCCATTTTGAACTGAAAGATGCGGGGTAATCATGGAAAGTAAACTGCTCGAATACTACAACCGTGAGCTGGCCTACCTGCGTGAAATGGGGGCCGAGTTTGCCGAGCGCTACCCAAAAGTCGCCGGACGACTGGGCATGCGCGGCATTGAAGTGGCGGACCCGTACACGGAACGCCTGATGGAAGGTTTCGCTTTTCTGACCTCCCGCGTGCAGATGAAAATGGATGCCGAGTTTCCGCGTTTCTCCCAGCGTCTGCTGGAGATGATCGCGCCGAATTACCTCGCGCCAACCCCATCAATGGCGATTGCGCAAATCGAGCCCGACAGCAGCCGGGGCGACCTGAGCAATGGCTTTATTGTGCCGCGCGGCACCATGATGGACAGCCTGGCGCTGAAAAAGACCGGCGTAACCTGCAGCTATACTACGGCGCACGAGGTTAATCTGCTGCCGCTGAAAATTGACAACGTGGAGCTGGGCGGCGTGCCTGCTGACCTGCCGCTGGCACAGCTGGGGTTAAGCCAGCGGGGGATCAACAGCGCGTTGCGGATCCGCATTGCCTGCGACGGCCCGCAAAACCTCGGCCATCTGAATTTCGACCAGCTGACGTTTTTCCTCAGCGGCCCGGACATTGAAGCGCTGAAGCTGCTGGAGCTGGTGATGGAACATCACGCCGGGATCGTCTGCCAGACGGTCAGCCCGCAACCTCAGCGACAGCTGCTGGCGTCGGATGCCCTGTGTCAGGAGGGCTTTGCCGCGGATCAGGCACTGCTCCCGGACGATCTGCGCAACTTTGACGGTTATCGTCTGCTGCAGGAGTATTTCGCGTTCCCAGCCCGTTTCCGCTTCATCAGCCTGAGCGGCCTGAGCACGCTGCTCCAGCGCTGTGAAGGCGAAAAAGCCTTCGATATCTTCATCCTGCTGGATAAATCAGATGAACAGCTGGAGCGCGTGGTGGATGCCAGCCATCTGGCGCTGCACTGCACGCCAGTCATCAACCTGTTCCCGAAGGTGGCGGCGCGTCAAAAGCTGAATGAAGGCCAGCACGAATACCATCTGGTGGTCGATAACATCCGCCCGCTGGATTATGAAATTTACGCGGTGAATAAAATCTTCGGCAGCGCGGACGGTCAGCGTGACGACCAGACGTTTCGTCCTTTCTGGAGCACCTGGAGCGGGGATGCGGGCAACTACGGAGCCTATTTTTCCCTGCGCCGGGAACAGCGCGTGCTCTCTGAGCATGCCCAGCGCTACGGCACCCGTACCGGCTATATCGGTTCAGAGGTGTTTGTTTCGCTGGTGGATGAACAGCACGCCCCGTGGCAGGAAAACCTGCGCTACATCTCTGCCGAGGTGCTCTGCACCAGCCGCGACCTGCCGCTGATGCTACAGCAGGAGCTTGGGCAGTTCATCATGGCCGACTCCATGCCGGTGAAATCGTTGACCCTGCGTAAAGGCCCGACGCCACCGCGTCCGGCGCTGGCAGAAGGGTTCAGCACCTGGCGGCTTATCAGCCAGCTGCAGATGAACTACCTCAGCCTGATGGACAGCGAGAATGAAGAGGGGGCTGCCGCGCTTCGTCAGCTGTTAGGGCTGTATGCCAACCTGGCCGAAACGGCCGTGGCGCGTCAGGTGGAGGGGGTTCGCCACTGCGTGCTGGAGCCGGTTCACCGCCGCGTGCCTGAACCCGGTCCGGTCGTTTTCGCCCGCGGAATCGGCATTACCCTGACCGTAGACGAGCGGGCGTTTTCCGGTGCCAGCCCGTGGCTTTTCGGCAGCGTGCTGGAACGCCTGTTTGCCCGACTGGTATCCATCAACAGTTTTACTGAGTTCACCCTGAAGAGTCAGCAGCGCGGCGAGATCGGCTACTGGGCACCGAGAATGGGTAAAAGGGCGCTGGTATGAGTGACGCTGCCACTGCACCGCTGCGCGTGCATCGCCTGACGAAGCTGCCGGAGACGTTCTGGCACGGGGTCCGTCAAACGCCCTGGCGCTACGATCTGTTTCAGCTGTTAAGGCGTATTGATGCCCAGGGCGGCGAGCGCTACCCGCTGGGACGCGCGCCGCTGCCGAAATTTGAGCCGCTGCGCATCGGCCAGCAGCCGTCGATGAGCTTTGCGCCGTCGACGCTGGCCGAGGTTAGCCTGCGGGAAGAGAGCGGGCTGCATGAGGTGTCTATCCTCAGCTTCGGGCTGTTTGGTCCGAACGGCCCGCTGCCGGTTCACATGACCGAATATGCCCGCGAGCGTATTCATCATCATCAGGACACCAGCCTGAGCGCGTTTGTCGATCTGTTTCATCATCGTCTGACGCTGCTGTTTTACCGCGCCTGGGCGGATGCGCAGCCTGCCGTCTCCCTTGATCGCGCTGACAACAAACGCTTTGAGGGCTACCTGGCCTCGCTGATTGGCATGGGACAACCGGGGCAGATGAATAAAGGCAGCCTGAGCGCCCATGCCCGCTTTACCCACGCCGGGCATCTGACCCGTCACGGTCGGGATCCGGAGGGGCTGGAGAAGATCCTGCGCAACTATTTTAACGCCCCGGTCAGGCTGGTAAGCAACGTGCCGCAGTGGATGCCGCTCTCCACGCATGAGCAGGCACAGCTGGGGGAAGGTCGCCGTATGCCGCGCATGGGGGAATCCGCCTTTCTTGGCGTCGCCGTCCGCGACGTACAGCATAAGTTTCGTATTGAAATCGGCCCGCTGAGCGCTGAAGAGTACAACCGGTTTTTACCTGGCGAAGCGTGGGTCACCGAACTGCGCGACTGGGTGCGCCAGTACATTGGGGTGGAGTTTGAATGGGAAACGCGGGTGATCCTGCATGAAAGCGCGGTGCAGGGTACCTCCCTCGGCAGCAATGGGCAATTAGGCTACAACACCTGGCTGGGCCTTCAGCCGCAGCCTGTCCCGCGTGGCGATCTGGTCTATCGCGCAGAGCGGTAATCCTTCCGTATACCGAATCATTGTTAATGGAAACTAACATGTCAGAAATTAGCCGTGCCGTGCTCTTCGGCAAACTGGATACGCTGTTATTTACCTCGCTGGAAAGCGCGACTGCCTTCTGCAAGCTGCGCGGTAACCCCTATGTTGAGCTGGTGCACTGGCTGCATCAACTGATGCAACAGCAGGATGGCGATTTGCAGCAGGTCATCCGCCACTTTGCCCTCGATGAACAGCAACTGACGCGCGATATCGTGGCCGCGCTGGATGCGCTGCCGCGCGGCGCGAGTTCCGTTTCCGATCTCTCCGAACATATCGACAGCGCCGTAGAGCGCGCCTGGGTCTATGGCTCGCTGAAGTTTGGCGTCAGCCGCATACGTGGCGGCCATTTGCTGATCGGCCTGCTCAAAACCTGGAACCTGGCAAACGTGCTGAAAAGCATTTCGGCGCAGTTCACCCGTCTTAACGTCGAGGTGCTGATCGAGCAGTTCGATACGGTTTGCGCCAACAGCAAAGAGACGCAGCAGGCTGCGGCCACCGTCGAGGCGCCAGCGGGTGCGGTACCGGCAGCGCAGGGTACGCTGGCTCAGTACGGCCAGGATCTCACCGCCCGCGCCCGCGAAGGGAAGATTGACCCGGTCGTCGGGCGTGATGAAGAGATCCGCCAGATGGTCGATATCCTGATGCGTCGCCGCCAGAACAACCCGCTGCTGACCGGTGAGGCCGGGGTCGGGAAAACGGCGGTGGTGGAAGGGCTGGCGCTGCGTATCGCCGATGGCGACGTGCCGGAGCCGCTGCAAAATATTCAGCTGTGGCTGCTGGATATCGGCATGCTGCAGGCTGGCGCAGGCATGAAGGGCGAGTTTGAAGCCCGTCTGCAGGCGTTGATCAACGAGGTTCAGTCCAGCGCCACGCCGATTATTCTGTTTATCGATGAGATCCACACCCTGATTGGCGCAGGCGGCCAGCAGGGGACCGGCGATGCGGCGAACTTGCTGAAGCCCGCTCTGGCGCGCGGACAGTTGCGTACCATCGGCGCCACCACCTGGGCGGAATACAAAAAATACATCGAGAAAGATCCGGCGTTGACCCGTCGTTTCCAGACGGTGCAGGTTCACGAGCCGGACGAAACGAAAGCCATTCTGATGCTGCGCAGTACCGTATCGCCGCTGGAGACCCACCACCAGGTGCTGCTGCTCGACGAAGCGGTCAGCGCGGCGGTGAAGCTGTCGCATCGCTATATCCCGGCGCGTCAGCTGCCGGATAAAGCCGTTGCGCTGCTCGACACCGCCTGTGCCCGCGTGGCGGTCAGCCAGAGCGCGCCACCGGCGCAACTGGAAGATTGCCTGCGCCATCTTGCCGCGCTGGACGTGGAGATTGAGATAGCCGAACGCGAAGCGCGCGTTGGTGCAGGCGTTTATGAGCGCGTAACGGCGTTAATCACAGAACGTGATGCGTATGAAAGCAAACGTGAAGCCCTGACCCAGCGCTGGGAAGAGGAGCGCAGTCTGGTGCAGGAGATTATCCGCCTGCGCGCCGCGCTGTTTGCCGCGGGCGAGGAGGAGTCCGCCGGGCTGCACAGCCAGCTGGCGGAACAGCAGCTGGCGCTGAAAACGTTGCAGGGCGATGAGCCGCTGCTGTTTGCGGCGGTAGATGAAAACGTGGTTGCCGCAGTGGTTTCCGACTGGACCGGGATCCCGCTGGGGCGGATGGTGAAAAACGAGATCGACGCGGTGCTGAATCTCGCCGACACGCTGAACCAGCGCGTTATCGGCCAGCGTCACGGTCTGGATCTCATTGCCCGTCGCGTGAAAACCTCGCGGGCAAAACTCGACGATCCCAACAAACCGGTGGGCGTCTTTATGCTTTGCGGTCCATCCGGCGTCGGTAAAACGGAAACCGCGCTGGCGCTGGCGGAATCGCTGTACGGCGGCGAGCAGAACGTTATCACTATCAACATGAGTGAGTTCCAGGAAGCGCACACCGTTTCCACCTTAAAAGGTGCGCCGCCGGGCTACGTCGGGTATGGTGAAGGCGGTGTCTTAACCGAGGCCGTGCGCCGCCGTCCGTATAGCGTCGTGCTGCTGGATGAAATTGAAAAAGCGCACCCGGACGTCCATGAAATCTTCTTCCAGGTCTTTGACAAAGGCTGGATGGAGGACGGTGAGGGACGCCACATCGATTTCCGCAACACCATTATTATTCTGACGTCCAACGTTGGCACTGACCTGATCAGCGCTATGTGTGCCGATCCGGAACTGATGCCGGAACCGGACGCCTTAAGCGGCGCGCTGCGCCAGCCGCTGCTGGAGGTGTTTCCGCCTGCGCTGCTGGGCCGCCTGCTGGTGGTGCCGTATTACCCGCTCAGCGACGCGATGCTGGGGCAGATTGTTCGCCTGCAGCTCAAGCGCATTCAGCGTCGTCTGGAAGAGAATCACAATATCATTTCTGAGTTTGACGACAGCGTGGTGGAACAGATTGTTCAGCGCTGTACCGAGGTGGAGTCTGGTGGCCGCATGGTAGATGCTATTTTGACCAACACCCTGCTGCCTCAGATGAGCCAGATCTTACTTACCGCCAGCCGCAGCGACGAGCAGTACCGACGTCTGCATGTCACCTGCGAGCAGGGCGAGTTTCACTGTCAGTTTGCCGCGTAATAATCATCAAGAGAACTGTAAAAGATGACGGATAATGATAACAATCGGACTGTCCCAAACGCGCTCCCGGTCGGGTACCGCTTCAACGAGTTTGAAATCAAAGAGGTGATCGGCGGCGGCGGTTTTGGCATCGTTTATCGCGCGTGGGATCACCAGCTCGAACGCACTATCGCTATCAAAGAATTTATGCCTTCCTCGCTCGCCGTGCGCGGCGACGACATGACCCTGGTGCTGCGCAGCGAGCGCTTTGGCAAAGCGTTTTCCGCAGGCCTGAACAGCTTCATTCAGGAAGCCCGTCTGCTGGCGCGCTTTAACCACCCGAACCTGCTGCATGTCCTGCGTTTCTGGGTGCAAAACGACACGGCCTACATGGGAACGCTGTTTTACAGCGGCACCACGCTTTCGCGCCTGCGCGAAGAAAAACCGGAGCTGATCAACGAGGCCTGGATCCGCCGCACGCTGCCGATGCTGTTTGGCGCCATCAAGACCATCCACGACGAAGGCTATCTGCACCGTGATATCTCGCTGGATAACATCCAGATCCAGGATAACGGCCTGCCGGTACTGCTTGATTTCGGCTCCGCGCGCCGCACCATCGGTAACCTTTCTGACGAAACGGAAACCATGCTGCGACCGGGTTTTGCACCGATTGAGCAGTACACCGACGACAACGAAAGCGAGCAGGGACCGTGGACGGATATTTACGCCCTCGGCGCCGTGCTGCGTACCCTGATCGTGGGTTCTCCGCCGCCGGTGAGCGTGGTGCGTTCTATTCAGGATACCTGCAAGCCGCTGGTGGAAATTATGCCGCAGGGCTATTCCATCCCGCTGCTGCAGGCCATCGACCGCGCGCTGGCGCTGCACATGGAAGACCGTCCGCAGTCTATCGACGAATTCGCCGCGCTGATCGAGATGCCGGTTGCGGGCATAAACGATGTGCTGACGGCGAAAAAACCGGGCACCATGCTGGTACCGGTGGAAGAGGAAAAGCCGGCTTCAGCACTCGACTGGCGTCGTTACAAAATCCCGGGCATGGTTGCCGCAGGCGTGCTGGTGGGTGTGGTCGCCGGAGCGATGCTGTTCAGCGGTGGCAAGGATGCGCCAGAGCAGGCTGCGCAGGCACCCGCAGAGACGCGTCCGACGGAAACCGCCGCGAACGCGCCAGACGTGAAGCCAGAAACGGCGAAGGTGAGCGAGCAGGCGACGGCGCAACAAACGCCACCGCCTGTCGAAAGCCCTGTTGCGCTGGTCTATATCCGTATCCAGGACGGTGAAACGCTGAAAGTGAACGGCGAGCCAAAAGCGCTGCGTCCGGCGACCAACGGCTATGCATCGCTCAAGCTGCCCGCCGGTGAGGTGAAGATTGAACTGCAGGGCAACGGGAAAACGCGCAGCCAGACGCTGGATATTGCCAAGCCGGGCACCTGGCTGGTGAATCCGTAGGAATTTAAACAGGAGATACTATGGAAGTGTACGATCTTCGAAGCCAAAGGCTTCGTCCAAAGGAATTCGAAAAGATTGTCTCTCCTGTCTATGCACGGAGCGACGTAGGGCGTGAGTTTGTTGTGGTGCGAGGCGTTTCAAATCCATTTCACAGCATTGATGGTTTAACGTTACGACATCGCTTCGAATTTAATCCTAATGCCGTTTTTGATCCCCTCTATGCGCAAAATCTTAATAAAATACAGCGGTTAATTGATTCAGGGGAGGTGGTCTTAATAGATCACCGTCAACGGACAAAAGCCCTATATCCCTTTTTCATCTCTGAGTCAGGGGAGTTGTTTTGTGTTGATGAGACGATCTACAACTCAGCTTTTGTGAATTACGTCCTCGAACGTTACCGAAATAATGTCGCTCTATTTGGAAAACCAGCCCCAACGCGTGATTCATTCGTTCCCTCTACCAATAATTACGGGCCGGGTTACTGGAAAACTGTTGAAGATGATTATCATGGCACAAAAAATGTTGTGATTATGGCGATTAATCGACTGACGAGCATGGGGGATGAGGGACGAGTATTTGGATCGGACGGTAAAGATTACATGAATACGTCGCGCGATAAAATTCAGCGCTGGACAGCGCTACCCGGAGATCTGGATGGAGAATCGCGCGTGTTTATATCTAAGAAATCGGTCATCAGACGATACGGAGAACAACGATCCATTTATCAGAAATACCTTGAGAGTGATGATGCCTGGGCAGTAAGTGGTAAATCATGGCAATGGATACCTGGAGTCAGAGAAGAGGATTATGAATTTAAAAAGTAAATTATGGTATTTCTGGGGAAGCATGGATGTACTGGCTCTTTTGCTTTATTCTGTAAACTCACTTCGTCAGGACAGGATCCCCTTGATTTCAGATTTAATCGCGTTCACAGGAACCTCAGATGTAGTTTCAGGAGGCGGTTACAACTTTATCGTAACACTCTTTTTTATATTTGATTTGCTCTTGTTACTTTCACTTTTTATTTCGGCCTGGTTGTTTTTTAAGAGAAAAGACGTTGCGATTAAATTTGCCCTTGCTCAGGAAGTTTTCCGTCTAATTTCGTTCAGATGTTCGGTTTCTTTTTTCCCACTTTTGGTAAGTGTGTTTGGTATTACAAGTGTCTGGGTAAATTTAGGATTGTTCGTTATCTCGGAACTGCTAAAAATATATTCTCTTGTTTACTTAATGGGCAAAAGAAAAAGAAATCATTCACTTTGATATATAAATGACGCTGATGCGTAGATGCGAACCTCTTTTCTAAATCGCATAAGCTAGATGGAATAAAAATTATGCTCAACCGAATTACCGTTCAGCTCCCGGTGGAGGGGCTTCTGTTCTGGAAACTGACGGGGCGCGAGGCGATGTCCGAGTCGTTCGCGCTGACGCTGACCGTGCTCGGCACGGACGCGCGCATTGACCGCAGCAAACTGCTGGGCCAGCCGGTCACGGTGACCATTCCGACGCAGAACCTGCTGACGTCCCGCTATGTTAACGGAAAAATTACCCGCGTGGCGGTGAGCGCCGTTGAGCTGACGGGCACTCGCTATGCGGTGTACCAGCTGACGGTGGAGCCGGACCTGTGGCCGATGAAGCGCGACCGTAACCTGCGTATTTTCCAGGGCCAGACGGTGCCGCAGATTGTGAAAACCCTGCTGGCTGAACATCAGGTCAACGTGGAGGATAAACTTACCGGCAGCTACCGGGTGTGGGACTACTGCGTGCAGTATCAGGAGTCGAGCCTGGACTTCATCAGCCGCCTGATGGAGCTGGAAGGGATTGCCTATCACTTCAGCCACGAGGCCGACAAGCACACCCTGGTGCTCACCGACGCCGCCACCCAGCATCAGCCGTTCAGCGGCTATGAGGTCATTCCTTACCACCAGACGCCGTCCGGCGGCAGTACGGATGAAGAGGGCATCAGCCAGTGGGCGCTGGAGGACAGCGTGACGCCGGGGATTTACAGCCTCGACGACTATGACTTCCGCAAGCCGAACGCGTGGCTGTTCCAGGCCCAGCAGAACCCGGCGTCGCCGAAGCCGGGCAGCATTGACGTCTACGACTGGCCGGGACGCTTTGTGGAGACCGGGCATGCGGAGTTTTACGCCCGCATTCGCCAGGAGCGCTGGCAGGTTGAGCACCAGCAGATTCAGGCCACCGCCACGGCGGCGGGGATTGCGCCGGGCCACACCTTCACCCTGACCAACGCGCCGTTCTTCAGCGATAACGGCGAGTATCTGGTGACGGCGGCGGGCTACCACTTCGAAGAGAACCGTTACGCCAGCGGCGAAGGTGAAACTGTTCACAGGACCGATTTCACGGTCATCCCGGCGTCGGTCTCTTATCGCCCGGCGCAGAGCACGGCGTGGCCGCGCACCTACGGCCCGCAGACGGCGAAGGTGGTGGGCCCGAACGGCGAGAGTATCTGGACCGACAAATACGGTCGCGTGAAGGTGAAGTTCCACTGGGACCGTCTGGCGAAGGGGGATGACACCAGCTCCTGCTGGGTGCGCGTGTCGAGCGCGTGGGCGGGCCAGGGCTACGGCGGGGTGCAAATCCCGCGCGTCGGCGACGAGGTGGTGGTGGACTTTATCAACGGCGACCCGGACCGTCCGATTATTACCGGGCGCGTGTACAACGACGCGAGCATGCCGCCGTGGGCGCTGCCGGCGGCGGCGACGCAGATGGGCTTTATGAGCCGCACGAAGGACGGCTCCGTGGACAATGCCAACGCCCTGCGCTTTGAGGATAAAGCAGGTGCAGAGCAGGTGTGGATCCAGGCCGAGCGCAACATGGACACCAGCGTTAAAAACGATGAAACGCACAGCGTCGGTGGCGAGCGCAGCCATTACGTTAAGAAAAATGAACTGCATCGTGTGGAAGCTAACCAGACGCAGGCCGTCAAAGGTGGGACTGAGATCCTGACCGGCAAAGGCAAGCTGGATGCGGCGGTGGAGCAGTACGTCATTGCTTCCGGGACGAAGCTGCGGCTGGTCTCAGGGGAAAGCGCCATTGAGCTGAATGCTAACGGCAAGATTAACCTGATCGGTAAAGAGTTTAACTTCTTCGTGGAAGGGGATGGTTATATCACCACGGGCGGTAAGCTGCACCTGAATACCTCGGGAACCAAGCCGGGCACTACGGCACCGGGATCGGGGCATAAAGGGGATATTGATGCGGCTGTGCAGGCGAAATTTACGCCAAAAGATGAGTAAGGCCGGTGCGGTGCTTATCGCATTATTAACTACGGGAATGGCTGAAGGAGGCGCTCAGAAACAGGATCTTTGGAAGTTCATTTCCGGGATGAGCGCATCACTCAGATCATTATCCGTTACAAGCCTAAGCAATGCGCCGTTGTCATTTAAGATCACCAGACAAAATGAATATATCAATTTCTACAATGCTGACGATTTCAAACTGGATGATGGAGCGAGCATTACCGAAATTGGTTTACGTTTAAGCAAAGATAACGGCGACATGGCGCCTTTACTGAATTTTTCACCGTCAGGTCAATGCATAACGCTTGATACCGTTAAAATGCACTTTCCGCAACTGGTGCTCACTGACTATCCGCAAGGCCGCTCTGAGAATGAAGTGACCAGTTATACCGCGCCAAAAGACACTAATGGACAAAAGGTGAGCTTCAGTTTCACCGTGAAAAAACCTGACTGTCT
The DNA here is from genome assembly GCF_056673325.1 of Enterobacter cloacae complex sp. HYC080_NIDB. Classification (NCBI taxonomy): domain Bacteria; kingdom Pseudomonadati; phylum Pseudomonadota; class Gammaproteobacteria; order Enterobacterales; family Enterobacteriaceae; genus Enterobacter; species Enterobacter cloacae complex sp. HYC080_NIDB. The sequence goes on from NZ_CP114212.1 coordinate 1,936,296, forward strand.
GGATTCTGTCGTCATAAGCGCCGAATAAGAAACACAGTTCCCATGTCCTGACGGGGTTTCCAGTGGTGAGAAGCGCAATAAATATTCATTGAATGACAATTAACGTGAAAAAAAACACTCCGGTATTTCTTTTTTCTGCCCTGATGTTTACCTGTCTGAGCAGCAATGTGGTTTTGGCTCAGGTGATGCCTTCCGTTCTGACAAAACGGGATTTTTCTGTGCAGATTAAAGACAAGCCTGTCGCATTGGGCGACAGATGGACTCCTGATATTGCCCGTAAAATTGACGTGCCGTTGGAAGGCCATTTTGTCGGTGAAGTTCCTTTTGACGGAACAAACTATAAATTCTACCAGCATCAAAAGGCTGGGTTAGAAATATTCAGTTCCAATCTCTGGTGGGATAAAGCAGAAAGAAGCGTTGACGATTATATCGTGTCCCAGATTACGCTGACTGCCTCAGATATTTTAACGCCGCGTGGCGTTCATGTGGGTTCAACAATCAGAGAGCTGAACAATGCGTACGGCGATGGTCAGTTCGAAAATGATTCCGGGGAGAAGTGGATTTCCTATGAATTGGGTAAGAAATTGCTCTCTTTTAAGGTTATAGACAGTCAGGTTGTGAAAATAACCATGAATTACGAAAATGGTACTTCAGAGTGATTTATGACCAAAAAATATTTGGCAGTCGCATTGTTCACCGCTTTATTGACAGGCGTCGTTGAAACGTCATCGGCGCTTGAATTATCGCAATACAATAAGCTTGATACGGTGAGCAGCATCGTTAACGACAGCGAAGTGACAGACAGTCTCAGGAAGACGCTAGGAAAGCATTACCAAACCTTTATTGATAACTTTGATGTCTTTGGTGAACCGCATACCACCACAGGTGGCGGATTGTTTGTTGAAGGCTGGCTAAAGGATCTCTACCTGGAGAATGCGTCAGCGCTGGTCATCAATCCTGACGGCAAAATCTTTGCGGCCTGGGTGGTTCCGGAGTCGGACGTTATTCATTACCAGTCTTCAGATAATAGACCGGTTATTCATGCCGATATTCAGCAATGGGCTGCCAGATTCAATACGCTGCAGTTTGCATCGAACAGCCAATCAGGACTCGCCTTTGACGGGGTATGGGCAGGCGAGTTCGAGAGCGACTCGACGTTAACCCTGCAGTTAGCTCGGTCAGGCAACCGTATCACCGGCTCTTATTGCTATATCTCCCGGAAAGGAAACCGCATTGATTGCCCCGAGGATGATGAGCGTAATCTTAGCGGTACGATTGCTGGCAATCGTGCCACTGTTGAGATCAATTCATCGTTTGGCGGTGTAGGTGGGCGGGCTGCTCTGGAAGTAAAGGGGAATGAAATGGAATGGCGTTTAGTAACGCCTCCTCAACATGGCAATGATTATGCTCCGCTGCGTTATACATTACATAAAGCCGATTCGGATCATCACGCTGAATCCAGAAAACTGGAAACCGAAAAATTCGCTATTTCTTTGATAAACAAGTGCGGCCATTTCGAGAGCGAATGTGCCCAGATGGTTTATCTCGGCGTGCGCAAAAGCGATAACAGCACGATCTCCTTAAGGGGAAAAACGTTGCGCGACTCCGCAGGTAAAATAATCGGCTCAACGTACAAGAATGGCGAAATCGTTTATACCGTGACGTATGCACCCGCGAAACTGGTTGTCAGCAAAGGCAGCCAGGTTTTAGTCGAACAGTCAGGTCAATGGCGTAAATAATAAAACAGCCAGCCCAAAGGGCCAGCATGGATTGGCCTTCTTGTTTCTCACAATATTAACCATCCCGAGTTCACTTATGAAATACACCCTCCAGGAAGGTTCGTTTTCCCTTTATCCTGCTGCCTGGCAGGATAACAGTATGAATATTATTCGCGATGACGAAAGCGGATTATCCGTGGTGGTCAGCCGCGGCGTCATTCCGGACGGCAGTGACTACGAACAAGAGTTTCACCGCCAGTGGGATGTGCTGCGTCCTCAGATGGGCGAAATTGCTCAGAGCGAATTCCGGAATGTAAAAGCCGGCCCTGACGGAAAAATTAATGGGCTGGAAGTTGAGACCACCTTCGACAGTAACGGGCAACGCCTGTGGCAAAAACAGCTGGCCGTACAGACGCCGGGCAAACCGGTATTGATGATTTTTACCCTCTCGGCACTCAGAGCGTTCACCGAAGAGGACGAGGGGCGCTGGAGCGCGCTTAAGCAAAGTCTGACGCTAAACGACAACCGGAATGTGTAAGGCATGAGCGATAACAACGCGGCCCGTAAGGGCGACGAGATTATTCACTCCAGCATTTTTGCTGACATCACCAGCATTGTGGCGGAAGGTGCCGCCTATGCGGTGATCGGTGCGGCGGTTGGCGCTGCTGCAACCGTAGCGGCGCCACTGCTGGGGGCGGGGGCCGCGGCAGCAGGCGTGGCGGCAATTGGATCCAGCTGTCTGTTAAGCGGGATTATCGGCGGCGTGCTGGCGAACGTGGCAGGGATCACTGACGATATCAGCAATGCCGCGGAAGGGTTGGGCAATGCGCTTTTCCCTCCGTCGCCTGCGGGCAAAATTACCACCGGTTCGAATAACGTTCTGACGAATGCGATCCCCGCCGCGCGCGCGGCCGGAACGCTGACGCCTGCGGATACCCCTTCCCCTGAACCGCAGTCTCCGGGCAGTTTTGCCGATTACGCAGGGATGCTGCTTTCCGCCGCCGGACAATTTGGCAGCGAAATGTGGCAGCCGAGCGTGGCCTCTGCCGTGGCGGGGACCTCGCCACTGGAAGAAGACAAGGTGGCGTGCGAAAAACACTCCGGGCCGCAGTATCTGGCGGAAGGCTCCAAAAGCGTCTTTATCAACGGACAGCCTGCGGTGCGCGCGAAAGATCGCACCACCTGCGAAGGCACCATTTCCGACGATGTCTCCCCGAACGTGATCATTGGCGGCGACACGCTTACGGTTCGCGATATCAAAAGCGGTAAAACGCCGGGACTGGCGCTGGGGATGATTGCGCTCTCCCTGCTGCGCGGACGTCCGGGCAAGATTCTGAAAAACATGCCCTGCGCGCTGGCGGCGGCCGGCGGCGGGATGCTGGCCGATATGGCCGTGAATGCCGTGTTTGGCTCCTCGCATCCGGTTCACGCCGCCACCGGCGTAAAGGTACTGAATGACGACGATGAACTCGATTTCTCGCTGCCGGGGCGCTTCCCGCTTCGCTGGCAGCGCAGCTATAACAGCCTGACCACCCGCGAAGGGCTGTTCGGGCTGGGCTGGGCAACCCCCTTTGACAGCTATCTGACGCTGGAAGAAAACAACGCCACCTGGTTCGACGAAACCGGGCGTGAGCTGAGCTTCGAGCTGCCGCCTGTCGACCGCGCGTTTTACAGCATCAGCGAAGGCATCATTATCCGCCGTAATGAAAATGGCGACGTGGCGATAGCTGATGACGACGGTGCGGTGTGGCGTCTGTACAAACCAACCCGGGCAAACCCTGCTGTTCTGCGTCTGGCATCTCTCAGCGACGAATACGGCAACGCGCTGCTGACGACGTGGGATGAGCACGGCAGGCTGGTTGGTCTTCACGACGAGCCACGGGCAATAGATGTTACTTTGCGCTATGAAGATGAACGTTTCCCGCAGCGCGTGACGTCGGCGAGCCATTTCGATGGCAACCGTTCCTGGCCGCTGATGCAGTGGCGCTACGATGCGGGCGGCCAACTGGCGAGCGCGACAGATGCCTCCGGCGTGGTAACGCGTGAATACCGCTATAACGACCGCGGCCTGATGGTCTGGCACCGCCTGCCAGGTGGGCTGGAAAGTGAATACCGCTGGCAAAAATTCGACCACTGGCGCGTGGTGGAAAACCGCACCAGCACCGGCGACGGGTGCCGCTTTAGCTATGATTTAGCCGCCGGGCTGACGACCGTCGAGCACGACGACGGCCAGACGCGTAAGCACTACTGGAACGCGCAAAATCTGATTGTCCGTTACGTTGACGAGCGCGGTGAAAACTGGCGCTACGAGTGGGATGATAACGAACTTCTGACCCGTCGCGTCGATCCCCTCGGCAATGCCGTTACCTTTGTCTACGACGAAATGGGCAACCGGGTGCAGGAGATCGACGCCGACGGCAATACCCGTACCACCACCTGGCTGGAGCACCGCGCGCTTCCGGCGGCAATTATCGAAGCCGACGGCAGCGCGACCCGTTTCTGGTACGACGAACATCACGGCCTGAAGCGCGTGGTCGACCCGATGGGGCAGACCACGCTCCTGCACCGGGATGAGTTTGGTCAGGTGGTTGAGGAGGTCGATGCCGCCGGAAACAGCCGCTATCAGGAGTATAACGACGCCGGGCAGATGGTACGTGCGACGGACTGTTCCGGGCGCATTACCCGCTACCGTTATCATCCGCTCGGCTGGCTGGTGGCCGAGACTGGCGCCGACGGCGAAGAGACGCGCTATCGCTACGACGCGGCAGGACGTCCGGTACAGCTCGATCGTCCGGAAGGCTGGACGGAGTCACTTGCATGGAACGAGCGCGGCCTGCCGGTGAAGCATGCGGGCGCTGACGGAAAAGAAAGCGAGTTCAGATACGATGACGCAGGGCGCTTAACCGCCACCCGCAATACTCAGGGGGAAGAGGTGCGCCGCCGCTGGGACAGCCGCGGGCGTCTGGTTGCCCTGGAAAACGAAAACGGCGAAGCGTACCGGTTCCGCTGGGGCGCGGACTCGCTGCTTCTGGAAGAGACAGGGCTTGATGGCGTGGCCTCGCAGTATCGCTACGACGCCTGCGGGCGTACGATAGCGCGCACGTTTGCCGCCGGTCACCCGGAGGCAATCACCCACGCCTTCGCCTGGAGCGCAAGCGGCCAGCTGGTCGCCCGCACCACGCCGGAAGGGCAGACTCGCTATCATTACACACCGTCCGGGCTATTAAGCCGGATCGGGCTGCATCCTGAGCTTTCAGCCGACGCGTGGACCACCGAGGCCGAGCAGGAGCTTGCCTTTGACTATGACGCGCTCGGTCGCGTGACGCGCGAGGCGGGCGAACACGGCGAGCTGGCGTGGGAGTATGACGCGCTGGGCAACCGCACCTCCCTCACGCTGCCCGATGGCCGCGAGCTGAAACAGTTCTACTACGGCAGCGGGCATCTGCTCGGCATTGCCCTCGATAAGCTGTCGGTCTCTGATTTCACCCGCGACGAACTCCACCGGGAGACCAGCCGCACTCAGGGGCTGCTGACCACCCGCAGCGAGTACGACCGTCTCGGTCGACTGCATCGCCGGGATGTCTTCACTGGCAATGCCCAACGCCCGTCGCCGCGCCGCTGGTCTCGCCGCTGGGATTACGATTACCGCAATAACCTGGTGCGGGAAGAGCGGGACGATAATCCGTTCAGCTGGTACCGCTGGCAGTATGACAGCGCCGGGCGCCTGCTGGTTCAGGACGGCTCGCTGCCCGGACAGGAGCAGTGGCGCTGGGATGCCGCCGGTAACCCGCTGGAAGACTCTGCTGAGAAGGTCACGCATAACCGCCTGACGCAGCTGAACGGCATTCGCTGGCGTTATGACATTCACGGCCGCACCGTGGAGAAGGATAACGGCCAGACCCGGTGGCACTACCGCTACGACGGCGAGCACCGCCTGACGGAGGTCATCAGCCAGCCGCGGGATCGCAACAAACCGCAGACGCAGGTCAACTTCCGCTACGATCCGCTCGGACGACGGATCAGCAAAACGCGTCGCCAGATGCTGGGCGGGCAGCCAACCGGCAAGCCGGTCACTACCCGTTTTGTCTGGGAGGGGTTCCGCCTGCTGCAGGAATTGCACGGGGATGTGCCGCTGACCTACGTCTACAGCGATCAGGACAGCTACGATCCGCTGGCGCGTATCGACGGCGTGGTTGCCCCGGAAATCTTCTGGTTCCACTGTCAGCCCAACGGCACGCCGGAGCGGATGACGGATATCGAAGGGCAGGTGCGCTGGGACGCGGTGAACAGCGCCTGGGGCAAGCTGCTGCGGGAAAGCGAAACGCAGGTATCAGGATATTCTCAGAACCTGCGCATGCAGGGTCAATACCTGGATCGTGAGACAGGGCTGCACTACAATCTGTTCCGGTATTACGACCCGGACTGCGGAAGGTTTACGCAGCAGGACCCGATAGGGCTGGCGGGGGGGATAAACCTTTACCAGTATGCGCCGAATGCGCTGGGGTGGGTGGATCCGTGGGGGTTGAGCCGTGAGTGTAGCGGTAAAACAAAACCTGATTTCTATGTCGGTCCAGCGGGACCAAGCGCTACAATGCCTTCAACTGCTTATCGTTATGTTCGATACTTGAATGACGATGGCAGTTTAGATAAATGGGCTCCTGGTCTTCTCGAAACAAAAAAAGCGCCCGTAACGTATTTTGGATTCGAAAAATTTGAAACGGGTAAAGCGGCTCGTGATGCGTTTCAGATAAAAGGTCCCGATAAAGTTGATCCGACGTTACCAGCGGATGTCTCTTGGAGTGATGCAAGGATTAGAGGAACGTTTGATACATTGCAACTTTACGAAAATGGTACTCCACAAGTGAGGCATCCAAGAATGTTTGGAGATGAAATTGGTGCACCATTAGAACAATTTACGCATGCCTATCCGCAATACGGAAAGGGGGGCGTAGAACAAATGCATGCAGAAAAACGGACAATTATTTTCGATAAAATTGATATTCTTCCGGAGGAATAATGAATTACGATTCATATAATGAAGTGCTCGATTACCTCAAGGTTTTTTTCAACGAAAGAGTGGATTCATTAATTTATTTAGAAAAACTAATGACTCTGATTGAAGGTTCTCGCTCTGAAAAAACCGTGACTATAAGAGCCATTTATGAAACGTACATGCAGTATGTAAAAGAAAATAGGGATAACATTAAAGTTATCTCTGGAGAAAAAGAAATGTGGATTGATTTATTACACCATTGGCAATAAGGATTTATTGTCATGTAGATTAGATTGAAATGGTTATAACGGTGTGGCGTAATGCAATAATTGATGCAGGTGTATTTTAGTTGCGTAGTGGAAAATGCAGTGTGAGCCTTGCATATAACACGTGTAATCTGTACGCGGAAATGCTTCTTTATATGGATGCCATCATATTGTAGTTGATTTAGTTACAATCTCGTGTTAGGCATTCAAAAGTAGAACAGGGCAACATGATTGAATTAAAATTTAAACCGATTACAGGTGAACTAAATTTTGATGGTTTGCCTTTGGAAATTGATACTAAAGAAGGCTTTTGTAAATGTGATTTATACTACGAATTAGTTAAGTACAAAGCTATAAAGAAAACCATGCCTAATCACTACCTTGTTGACTCAGTAGCGTTTTTCGACAAAGAATTTCAAGTTACTATACGCACAGTGTGCTATGGTTTTCCTTTTATGCTTCATCTTGTTGATAAAAACAGTCAATACTATAACGCATTAAATGATTGGAACGCTCGAACTAATATTCGCATGCTAAATGAATCAGTGAAAAGTTTGTCTGATTGGCTGAAAGAATCACTAAACCTGGACACGCCTGATACCACGGAAACAGACATCATTAGGTGGAACTTTGAGTGGGGGCGGGTTTCAGTCTCATATGAAACAAAGTCATTTAATCATGGGATATATATAGTTTGGAATATAACGTAGTCACTTCCAGGCAAGGTTGTTTAGATATGTTAGAAATGGAACTTGATGTTCATACTGGATTTGTAGCAATTAACAACTACCCAATCGAATTAAAAGATGTTGATACTTTTAAACATTCCGCATTTTACAAGTTCTTCTCGCCATTGACTAAAATAGGTTCTTTTTATTTCGCTATCGATAATGTTAAATGGAAAGGTCAAATTTTCATTTTGGAACTAAGGCCTTCAGCATTTTCTTTTACCCCATCATTATTCCTTACTAGTAAGGATGGAAGTTTTTATAAAACGCTAAATGATTGGGGTAAAAGGGCAAGTCAAAGTAATTTATCGGATGAGCAGCAGCGTTTGACATCATGGGTTGAGAGTGAAATAACCTCAAAGCCTAAGCTTAAAATTACCAATCCCCCATATGGATTTCAATGGGCGCATGAATGGGGAAGTATTGTTGTACAGTCTAATGAAAAAAAGCTTCGATTGTGGTTTTTATATCAAATGGAATGTTTGACATAAATAATGTTATTAATTAATAAAATCCCTCATTTTCTTCTTGCCTTACTTTTTCTATTAATAACTTAAAGGCTCAATAAAAATGAAATTAACTAATCGACTGAAGAAGAAGATATTAGTGCTGGATGGTATTGATAATGACTTTATAGATTACGGCGCAAAAATAGCATGCCCTGAATGCGAGGGCGTAATAGTCTACTCTGTCGTAAACTCATATGAGTTTGACACGCTCTCTGAAGAGGTAAAATGCTTTTTGGTTAAGAAAATGAGAGGTGTAAAGCTTGTTAGTGAAAATAAGAAATATAGCTATGATGAAAGCCAATTAGATGTTTCGAAAAACTCATGTTCAAAGTGTTTAAAAGAGTTTTCCACTGTATTAACGTATAAAGAAGTGCAGCCAGCCCGATACCGGGTATATCTTGTGGGGCTTTTTGACGGTGATTTGAAACAGTTCAAACTTTAAAAGTAGAGATTTACTAATGATTGAAAATCTCATTTGTATTAAAGAAAATGACCGGCTTCAATGGATATGTGGCGAAAGTAACATACTGATTAGTATGCCATTTATAGACTATGCAATGGTCGACTCGACACGCCAGTTAGTCTTTGCGTTAAGCGACTCAAAGCCACTACCAACCGTTTTGACCATCTTCAATGCGCAGGGTGAAAAACTATTTTGGTCAGCACCTCCTGAAGGCGCAGCTTTCTATTACTTAACTTTCAACCTGTCAAAGCAAGTGGTTGTGGTCTGTAGCTATGCGGAAAAGCAAAACGGCTGGCATGATTGGTTTTATTCCTGGGATATGAAGCGTAACGCGCTGTCTATATCGGGCCCTGCGTATTAACATCAAAAGCACCAAAAAATGATAACAATAACCGGTGGCAAAAGAGGGCTGCATAAGCAGTTCCAACAAGCGGTTTAAAACAGAGCTAAGAGGCAAAGGATGAGCACGGTTTACATTGTCATTTTAACCTATATCAAACCACTCGAAGAGATTGACGCAGCGATACATGCTCATGTTGAGTGGCTAAAAAGGGGTATTCAAAGGGGATTTTCCTGGCATCCGGTAGACGGATCCCAAGAAACGGTGGGGTCATTCTCGCTAAGTGTGAAAGTCTTGCCTCTCTTGAAGAGCGCTTGCGCGAGGATCCTTTTCAGGCGTTAAAGCTAGCGACTGTTGAAATCATTCCCTTTGAACCCAGCATGAAAACAGAACTATTAGAAAATGTGTTTTAACCTCGCCAAAAAATCCACGCTAAAGCGTGGATTTTCTTCATTCAAAACAAATCAGACGTTAAACAGGAAGTTCATCACATCGCCATCTTTAACGATGTAATCTTTCTCTTTCTCACGCATCTTGCCTGATTCTTTCTTGCCTTGCTCACCTTGTTCTCAATAAGCTGTCGGTCTCCGACTTTGCCCGCGACGAACTCCACCGTGAAACCAGGCGCACCCAGGGGCTGCTGACCACCCGCAGCGAGTACGACCGCCTTGGACGACTGCATCGCCGGGACGTCTTTACCGGCAATGCTCACCGCCCGTCGCCGCGCCGCTGGTCCCGCCGCTGGGATTATGACGACCGCAATAATCTGGTGCGGGAAGAGCGGGACGATAATCCGTTCAGCTGGTACCGCTGGCAGTATGACAGCGCCGGGCGCCTGCTGGTTCAGGACGGCTCGCTGCCCGGACAGGAGCAGTGGCGCTGGGATGCCGCCGGTAACCCGCTGGAAGACTCTGCTGAGAAGGTCACGCATAACCGCCTGACGCATCTGAACGGCATTCGCTGGCGTTATGACATTCACGGCCGCACCGTGGAGAAGGATAACGGCCAGACCCGCTGGCACTACCGCTACGACGGCGAGCACCGCCTGACGGAGGTCATCAGCCAGCCGCGGGATCGCAACAAACCGCAGACGCAGGTCAACTTCCGCTACGATCCGCTCGGACGGCGGATCAGCAAAACGCGTCGCCAGATGCTGGGCGGGCAGCCAACCGGCAAGCCGGTCACTACCCGTTTTGTCTGGGAGGGGTTCCGCCTGCTGCAGGAAGTGCACGGGGATGTGCCGCTGACCTACGTCTACAGCGATCAGGACAGCTACGATCCGCTGGCGCGTATCGACGGCGTGGATGCCCCGGAAATCTTCTGGTTCCACTGTCAGCCCAACGGCACGCCGGAGCGGATGACGGATATCGAAGGGCAGGTGCGCTGGGAAGGAGTGAACAGCGCCTGGGGCAAGCTGCTTCGGGAAAGCGAAACGCAGGTATCAGGATATTCTCAGAACCTGCGCATGCAGGGTCAATATCTGGATCGTGAGACAGGGCTGCACTACAATCTGTTCCGGTATTATGACCCGGACTGCGGACGATTTACGCAGCAGGACCCGATAGGGCTGGCGGGGGGGATAAACCTTTACCAGTATGCACCGAATGCTCTGGGGTGGGTGGATCCGTGGGGGTTATCGAGATGCAGTACAGGAAAAAAACCAGGGCCGCAACTTCCTGGGGGAATTGCTGAAATATTTGATAAAAGCGTTTATAAAAATAGGCAGCTGAAAACAGATGAGACTTTTTATAAATATCATGGTGTAAATAATCGAACAGGAAGAAAAATTTCTTGGCTTACAAATGAAAAATATAATCCCGAGGAGGTTTTGCGAGAAAAACTAGCTATTCGCCATGATTGGGGTGTAAATATTACTAATGTATCAGAGTTCAAAGTTCCTAAGGGAACTTGGGTGAGTGAAGGTCCTGCTGCAGCTCAAGGGGCAGGTTATCCTGGGATGGGATACCAGGCTGTGGTGTCCAATCTTCCAAGAGCATGGGTGGTTAAAACTTTAGGGGTTCCCTGGCAATGAATTTAAATAACTTAAAAAATGCACTTGAACAAATAATTTTTGAACTTAATGCCAATGGCAAACATGAATCGGCCAATTTTTTTCAAACTCGTTATGATCAGATAATAAATTTCGGAGATAAAATTCCATTTGAAGTCGTTGAAAGTCTGTCAACATGCAGAGCAATGTCTCAATACGCAAACTTTTCCCTCAGGGAAGAAAAGCTATTGGATGATGTTGTTAATTACGCACTTGATATCAAAAAAATTACGCCGTGATCTTTCACAAAAAGAAGGAATATTTTTTTCGAGACTATATTTAAGCATTTGTCTGTTTTTAAAATTCTCACGCCGACAACAAAGACAGACAATTTTTAATAAAAGAACTCAAAAGAATTACTATTTACCGGCTAAATGTACTAAAACCGAAGCCAGCTTCAATCAATCCACCTGTGTGCTGACGAAATTAACCTTCGAAGCAGTCTTGTCCCATTTTTTGACAGCTTCCTACACTAAACCATGATGATAGACACTGTCCTTTTGAGGCTTTGTTGTCCTTGTGGTTCTTGATTTAGATTAGTACTAAAACTGTCTGCTCATGGCCATTGCTGCCAGCATGGTTTATAACTGATTCTAAAAATTGATCTACTCACTCATCCTGCTATTCTTAATTTGGTATGAAACTTTAAAATATTCAGATCATTGTAAGATTGCATTTTGCTAGTATATGAAGATGGTAATGATACTCATTTACTTAATTGAAATGTTACGGGATATATGTTATGTATTTCTTAGAAAGAAAAGATGCTGAAAAACTTCTCCATAAAGTTTTAAAGAGCACTTTAAAAAAACAGTCTGATATTGATTTATTAATGGATATAGCACTTAATCATGAATCTGGTATTCCTATGAAAGGAATAATTTATGAATATGATAAAATGGAGAAAAATAAACCAACTAAACAAAATTTAGATGATCTTAACACATTGATGCATTTTTATGGGCCGTAATTAGAGATATAAAATCCTTGCTTCTGAAAAGATATAATTACAGGCTGAGCAAAATCATCTAGGACGGAAAAGATGAACATTTGTTATTATTCGGATAAAATACTTACCCCTAAATTAAATTGCGATGTCGTTTTCAAAAATAAAGAAGTCAAATCTCTTCGGCATCTCCAGAACGCTTTGGTAAGTGACGCTTTATATAATATTTCGGGCTTCAAACTATAACATATCGAGATGATCTGAAATTTTCTTATAAACTAAATGAAAATATTTATTAAGAGCTAAGATGATCGCTGACTTCAATTTTATTAAAGAAAAAGAGGTGCTCGAGTGGATATGCTGTACAAGAAGCTTACGCATAAGTATACCTTGCTTAGATCTCGCAATGGTCGACTCAACACGCCAGTTAGTCTTTACGTTAACTGAGCCAAAGCCACTACCAACCGTTTTGACCATTTTCAATGCTCAGGCGAAAAACTATTTTGGTCTGCACTTCCTGAAGGTGCGGCTTTCTATTACTTAACATTCAACCGGTCAAAAGAAGTGGTTGTAGTCTGTAGCTATGCGGAAAAGCAAAACGGCTGGCATGATTGGTTTTATTCCTGTGATATGAAGCGTAACGCGTTGTCTCTATCGGGCCCTGCGTATTAACATCAAAAGCGCCAGAAAATGATAACAATAACCGGTGGCAAAAGAGGGCTGCATAAGCAGTTCCAACAAGCGGTTTAAAACAGAGCTAAGAGGCAAAGGATGAGCACGGTTTACATTGTCATTTTAACCTATATCAAACCACTCGAAGAGATTGACGCAGCGATACATGCTCATGTTGAGTGGCTAAAAAAGGGGTATTCAGAGGGGATTTTCCTGGCATCCGGTAGACGGATCCCAAGAAACGGTGGGGTCATTCTCGCTAAGTGTGAAAGTCTTGCCTCTCTTGAAGAGCGCTTGCGCGAGGATCCTTTTCAGGCGTTAAAGCTAGCGACTGTTGAAATCATTCCCTTTGAACCCAGCATGAAAACAGAACTATTAGAAAATGTGTTTTAACCCCACAATAAAAAAATCCACGCCAGGGCGTGGATTTTTTTCGATCAAACAAATTAAACGTTAAACAGGAAGTTCATCACATCGCCATCTTTAACAATGTAATCTTTCCCTTCCGCACGCATCTTGCCTGCTTCTTTCGCGCCTTGCTCACCCTTGTAGGTGATGAAGTCTTCAAACGCGATAGTCTGCGCACGAATAAAGCCTTTCTCGAAGTCGGTGTGGATCTTACCGGCCGCCTGAGGCGCAGTTGCACCAACAGGAATCGTCCACGCACGCACTTCTTTCACGCCAGCGGTGAAGTAGGTCTGCAGGTTCAGCAGCTCATAGCCTGCGCGAATTACGCGGTTCAGGCCCGGCTCTTCCAGACCCAGCTCGGCCATGAACTCTTCACGGTCAGCGTCGTCCAGCTCGGCGATGTCAGATTCAACGGCAGCGCATACCGCCACAACGACAGAACCTTCCGCCGCGGCGATCTCACGCACTTTGTCCAGGTACGGGTTGTTCTCAAAACCGTCTTCGTTGACGTTGGCGATATACATGGTTGGCTTCAGGGTCAGGAAGCTCAGGTATTTGATCGCCGCCTTGTCTTCTTCCGTCAGGTTTTTCAGCGCGCGCAACATGCCCGCGTTTTCCAGCTGTGGCAGACATTTTTCCAGCGCAGCCAGTTCCGCTTTCGCGTCTTTATCGCCGCCTTTGGCTTTCTTCTGCACGCGGTGAATCGCGCGTTCGCAGGTGTCGAGGTCAGAGAGCGCCAGCTCGGTGTTGATGACGTCGATGTCGTCAGCCGGATCCACTTTGTTGTTGACGTGGATGATGTTGTCGTTCTCGAAGCAGCGCACAACGTGGCCGATCGCTTCGGTTTCACGAATGTTGGTCAGGAACTGGTTACCCAGACCTTCACCTTTGGAGGCGCCTTTTACCAGGCCCGCGATGTCAACGAACTCCATGGTGGTCGGCAGAATGCGCTGTGGCTTCACGATCTCCGCGAGCTGGTCCAGACGCGGGTCGGGCATTGGCACAACCCCGGTGTTCGGTTCGATGGTACAGAACGGGAAGTTCGCCGCTTCGATACCCGCTTTGGTAAGCGCGTTAAACAGGGTGGATTTGCCCACGTTTGGCAGACCGACGATACCGCATTTGAATCCCATTTCTAAATCACCTTAATATCTTGATAATCAATCCGTTAACGATAACCGATTGATGAAAAGTAAATTACTCTGCCTATTATACACGTAACCCGCATCACGCGCGGTAAAAAAGCCGTATCGGGCGGATTATTGCGCTTTGAAAGCGTGCAGGCGGTTTGTCGCTTTGGTTAAGCCATCCTTCAGCCAGATTTCAGTGCAGCGCACCGCTTCGTCTACCGCCTCGTCAATCAGTTTCTGCTCAGAAACCGGGGGCTTACCTAACACAAAACCAACAACTTTGTTTTTATCGCCCGGATGGCCGATTCCTACGCGCAAACGGTGGAAATTCGGGTTATTGCCCAGCTTACTGATAATATCTTTCAGACCGTTATGGCCCCCGTGCCCGCCGCCCAGTTTGAATTTTGCCACGCCGGGTGGGAGGTCCAGTTCATCGTGAGCCACCAGAATTTCATCCGGATTGATGCGATAAAACGTTGCCATTGCCGCCACGGCTTTACCGCTCAGGTTCATAAAGGTGGTGGGTACCAGCAGGCGTACATCTGCGCCAGCAAGGTTGATACGTGAGGTATAGCCGAAGAATTTAGGTTCTTCGCGCAGGGGAGCACGCAACCGCTCGGCCAGCAGATCAACATACCATGCCCCGGCATTGTGGCGAGTGGCCGCATATTCTGCGCCCGGGTTGGCGAGGCCGACAATCAGTTTAATCGTCACGATTCAATTCCTAATGGGTTCCAGATCTGGCGCGTAGTTTACTGTCTGGCGCGCCGCTTGACAAAATTCTGCAATCGTCACGGTGAAAGTCGAATAATTACTCATCTGAACAATTAGAATTTCAAGCTGTTCAACGCCTTATTTGTAAACTTTTGTTTGGGAGTTATCCGTAAATGTGATCATTCACGCAACTCATAAAAGGGGCGTTGTCTATACTTTACACACAAGGATTAGGGGCTTTTCCCCTGACAACCCAAAGTTCCGGAGGTGACACATGAAACGCAAAAACGCTTCGTTACTCGGTAACGTGCTGATGGGGTTGGGGCTGTTCGTGATGGTTGTCGGCGTGGGTTATTCAATTTTAAACCAATTGCCGCAGCTTGATCTCCCGCAATACTTCGCGCATGGCGCGGTACTGAGCATTTTCCTCGGTGCAGTATTGTGGCTTGCCGGGGCGCGCGTGAGCGGACATGAGGAAGTCTGCGATAAATACTGGTGGGTGCGCCATTATGATAAACGTTGTCGCAGGGATCAGCATAAGCACAGCTAGTACCTGATAAAGAACACCGAACGACTCCCAAGGGAGTCGTTTTTTTTTGCATGTAGTATTGACCCTCACGTAACGTAAGGCTCCAGAGTGTGTGCACTGGCAAAGTAAAAAGGAGCAATTATGTTGATTCAGGTGGGTGAGCTTGCGAAACGGGCCGGGATCACCGTGCGGACATTGCATCACTATGAGCAAACAGGGGTGTTGCTGCCTTCTGCCAGAAGTGCGGCAGGTTACCGGCTTTACAACCTGGCAGATGTCCAGCGTCTGCACATGATCCAGACGCTGGCAAAAGCGGGGCTGGAACTTGCTGAAATCAGGGATTTTCTGGAACAGGCGTCGCTGTCGTTAACCGAGTTACTCGATGCGCAAATCACGCTGTTGGATAAACAGCTTTGCAGCATACATACGCTGCGCGACCGGCTGGTGGAACTGCGCACCGGGCTTCGCGACGATGCGACGCCGGATCTGGAATCCTGGCTACAGACGCTGGAGTTAATGAATATGTACGATCGTTGGTTTAGCAAAGAAGAGTTACAGCAGCTGCCGTTTGCGGTGCAGAAGGAGGCACTGGCGGCTATCTGGTCAGGGCTGGTTACAGAGGCCAACATACTTCTGGAGCAACATATCCCCGTTACGGATGCGCGAGCCATGGAGCTGGCGACGCGCTGGATGGAACGCCTGGAGCAGGACACGGCGGGCAAGCCGGAGTTTCTTACCCGGCTGAACGAAATGCACAGCGTTGAGCCGCAAATGCAGGCGCAGACTGGCATCACGCCGGAGATGACGGATTACATTACCCGGGCGTTTGCTGAATCTAAGCTCAACATATGGGAGAAGTATCTCACCGCCGAAGAGATGGCCTTTACCAGGGCACACTATTTTGACCGCATGATGGAGTGGCCGCCGCTGGTGGCGAAACTGCATCAGGCGCAGCGGAAAAATATCGATCCTGCCTGTGAGGAGGCGCAAAAGCTGGCTGAAAACTGGCTGGCGTTATTCCAGTCGTATGCGGGAACAAACCCGGAAACCCAGCAAAAGTTTCGCGCGGCCATGCAGCAGGAGCCGCAGCTGATGAAAGGAACATGGATGTCGCCTGCTGTGCTTGCATGGCTCCAGCAGGCCATCGGGATAATGATGCAGAAACGTTTCTCCGCATCAGGTGAATCACAGATCCGCTAACGCCGCTTCCCGGTTAGGGTAGAAAGAGAGTCGGCCAGGGATCGGCTGTACGCCCGCGCGCGCCATGGTGCGCAGCGGCTGGAATTCCAGGTTACTCACCCGCAGCTCGCAGCCTTCCGGCAGACGTTGTACGAAGCGCTGGAAGGCGTCCAGGCCCCCGGCATCCAGCACCGGTACGGCATCCCATTTCAATACCACAATCCGTTTGCCCGCGATACGAGTTTCCAGTTCGCTGAACAGGCCTTCCGCCGCGGCGAAGAACAGCGGGCCAATTACGCGCAGCACCAGCACATCATCAGGCACCTCTACGTTGACCGGCGAAAGGCGCGTCATCTGTGCAATGCGGCGCATAAACAGCAGGGAAGCCAGCACGATCCCGACGCTGATGGCGATAACCATATCGAACAGCACCGTCAGCGACATACAGATCAACATTACGATGATGTCGTCTTTTGGTGCACGACGCAGCAGGTTGACCACCTTATGCGCCTCACTCATGTTCCAGGCCACCATCAGCAGCAGCGCGGCCATAGCGGAAAGCGGCAGCCAGGAGAGCAGCGGGGCAAGGATCAGCAGAGCGAGGATCACCAGCACGGAGTGGATAACCGCCGAAACGGGGGAGGTTGCTCCCGCGCGCACGTTCGCCGCTGAACGGGCGATGGCTGCCGTTGCGGTAATACCGCCAAAAAACGGGGCGATGAGATTGCCTAACCCCTGACCGACCAGTTCGCTGTTGGCTTTATGTTTGGTGCCGGTCATGCCGTCGAGCACGACGGCACAGAGCAGAGATTCAATGGCCCCCAGCATTGCCATAGAGAATGCGGCGGGAAGCAAGGCGCGCAGGGAATCCCAGCTTAAGGTAAAGCTGGAGCCAGGCATGTCCCACGGCAGTACCAGTTGCGGTAACAGTTGCGGAATGCCGCTACCCTGAGAACCGTCCGCCAGCACATAGTGGAACTGCGAGCCGATCGTCGCGACATGACCACCGAACATATTGACGATTGCCATTACTGCGCAACCCAGCAGCAGCGCGGGAAGGTGACCCGGCAGACGAATCCCTAAACGAGGCCAGACGATCAGCGTACCCAGCGTCACAATCCCGATGGCAGCGTCGCCCAGGTTGGCCGTAGGCAGTGCCATAAACAGCGCGCCTACTTTTTGCAGATAATGTTCCGGTACGTGAGGCATCTGCAGACCGAGAAAATCTTTGATCTGCATGGTTCCGATGGTGATCCCGATCCCTGAGGTGAACCCGAGCGTGACGGAAAGGGGAATGTACTCAATCAGCCGGCCAAAGCGGGCCAGGCCAAAGAGAATCAAAAAAAGGCCTGACATCAGGGTGGCAACCAGAAGGCCTGCAAGACCAAACTGTTGCGAAACCGGGTAGAGTATCACCACAAAAGCGGCGGTCGGGCCGGAGACGCTGAAGCGTGAACCACCGGTCAGGGCGATGACAATCCCGGCAACGGCCGAGGTGTAGAGGCCGTACTGTGGTGCAACGCCGCTACCAATCGCCAGCGCCATCGCCAGCGGTATGGCGATAATGCCGACGGTGATCCCGGCAATCAGGTCACGGACAAAACGTGACGAGGTGTACTTCTCTTTCCAGCAAGCGTCGATGAGGGCGCGAAAGGGCAGAACATGTGAGGAGGCTACGTTTTTCACAATTATCTATCATCCGAGTGCGCATCATCTGTCATATGAATGGCAGGTGAAGGAGGCATTAATCATACAAATAAAACCTAAAGACAAAAAAACCCGCCGCAGCGGGTTTTTCGGCCGTGTTCGATTAGTGTTCGAACATTGCAGAGATGGATTCTTCGTTGCTGATACGACGAATCGCTTCGGCCAGCATCCCGGACAGGGTCAAGGTACGCACGTTTGGCAGTGCCTTGATCTCGTCGCTCAGTGGGATGGTATCGCATACCACAACTTCGTCAATGACGGAGTTACGCAGGTTGTTTACCGCATTACCGGAGAAGATCGGGTGAGTTGCATAAGCAAATACGCGTTTCGCACCACGTTCTTTCAGCGCTTCAGCGGCTTTACACAGCGTGCCACCGGTATCGATCATATCGTCAACCAGCACGCAGTCGCGGCCAGCAACGTCACCGATGATGTGCATCACCTGAGAAACGTTAGCGCGTGGACGACGTTTGTCGATGATCGCCATGTCGGTATCGTTCAGCAGCTTAGCGATAGCACGGGCACGTACCACGCCGCCGATGTCCGGAGAAACCACGATCGGGTTGTCCAGGTTCAGCTGCAGCATGTCTTCCAGCAGGATTGGGCTGCCGAATACGTTATCAACCGGGACGTCGAAAAAGCCCTGGATCTGCTCTGCGTGCAGGTCAACGGTCAGTACGCGGTCAACGCCGACGCTGGAGAGGAAATCAGCAACGACTTTAGCGGTAATTGGCACACGCGCGGAACGGACGCGACGGTCCTGACGGGCATAGCCGAAGTAAGGGATTACAGCAGTGATACGGCCTGCGGAAGCGCGACGCAGGGCGTCGACCATAACAACCAGTTCCATCAGGTTGTCATTCGTTGGAGCACAGGTGGACTGGATGATGAAAATATCACCACCGCGTACATTTTCGTTAATTTGTACGCTGACTTCGCCGTCGCTAAAGCGACCTACAGCGGCGTCGCCGAGGGAAGTGTACAGGCGGTTGGCAATACGTTGTGCTAGTTCCGGGGTGGCGTTACCAGCAAAAAGCTTCATATCAGGCACGAGAAGAACCTCAGGCATGCGTCCAGTGGTGGATAGCGTTCGCCGCAAACTGTGCGGGCCAGGCGAAGGCTATCCAGGCGGTGTATTAAAGAGCGCGATGCAACGTCTGGAACAGGGTGACGTTGTCACCGAAACTCAGTCTGCGCCAGAATGGCCTGCTGTAGAGGGGAGATGTTCATTCCACGCGCTACAAAACCATGCAGCCAATCCGGCGCTTGCTCAAGCACCTGACGAGCGGCGGATTCGGTGTCAAATTCAGCAAAGACACAGGCCCCTGTACCAGTCAGGCGCGACGGCGCGTATTCTAACAGCCAGGAAAGCACCGCATCAACCTCGCGAAAACGTTTTCTTGCGATATCCTCGCAATCGTTGCTGAATTCACAATTTAATAACGTTTCTATTGACCGAATCGGGGTATTTCTTTTCAGGTCAGGATCTTTAAAGATGACCGGGGTCGGAATGCTCACGCCGGGGTGAGCAACCAGATACCATTTTTCAGGCGGGTTGACCGGGGAGAGGATTTCCCCCACGCCCTCGGCAAAGGCCGCATGACCGCGAACAAACACCGGAACATCCGCGCCCAGTGTCAAGCCCAGGGCGGCCAGTTCGTCCTGCGACAGCCCGCAGCCCCAGAGGTGATTCAGGGCAATCAGCACCGTGGCGGCGTTAGATGAGCCGCCGCCAAGACCGCCGCCCATCGGCAGGCGCTTCTCTATACTGATGTCCGCACCGCTTCCCGCGGGCAGCCGCCCCGACGACGCCGCCGCTTTCATCAGCAGGCGCGCGGCACGCACAATCAGGTTGTCTTCATGCGCCACGCCTTCGACCGGCGTCAGGAGGCAAATCTGCCCATCCTGACGCGGCTCAATGGCGATCGTGTCGCCATAGTCAATAAACTGAAACAGCGTTTGCAGGGTATGGTAGCCGTCAGCACGCTGACCGGTGATATATAAAAACAGGTTCAGTTTTGCCGGAGAAGGCCAGTGGGTCATCATTTAACGATCCAGTTATCCATTTTGAGCTTGATGCGCTGGCTGCCCTGTGTCAGCTCCATATTCGATGGCAGCGAGGGTTTACTCTTGCTGTCATAGTCGTTGTATACCACTTTCCAGGTTTTGCCATTCTGGGTGTAGTTGACCTGGCTCAGACGGTATTGATCGTCCAGGGTGTAGTCGGTGGCGTCACCCGGCAGGCCGAGGATCCACTGGCGCAGGCTGTTCAGCGGGATCGGCATCCCGGTCAGCTTGCCAATCATCTCTTCGGCATCGGTCGCGGTGTAGTGCTGGCCTTTATTGTCGGTGATCTGCGCTTCGCCCGGTTTAGCGATAAGCTCCAGTTCGGTGCTGCCGAGCGGGTTCAGCAGCAGCAGGCGATAGTTGTCCTGCCCGGTTTGCTGCCAGAAGAAACGCGCATACACTTTTTGCTCATCAGAGAGATAGGCGAAGGCGCCGCGGGTCTGATACTGGCTCAAATTGCGGACGTCCTGCTGGTGCTGACGCCACTGCGGTGAATCAGGGCTTTTGCCCGGGCCTTTTGGTTGGGTGACAGTACATGCGGTCAGAACCAGTGCCGCCAGAGGCAGCAGGCGAATCAGTCGGGTCATAATGAGGACAAATCCTTGAGATACGTTGCAGTTATAACTGTTAATGCTAGCGTCCCGCAGTCTCACCGTCTACGTTCAAATTATCTCAAAGCAATGCGTAAGCTATTACTCCGAAAGGAGGCGGTCTCTTTTATTGATCTCGCGCATCCTGTATGATGCGTCCTGCTAACCTTATTAACGCTGGTACTACTCCCGCTCAACATGACCCTATTAGCACTCGGTATTAACCACAAAACGGCCCCGGTTTCGCTGCGAGAACGCGTTACGTTTTCGCCGGATACGCTTGACCTGGCGCTGGACAGCCTGCTTGCCCAACCCATGGTGCAAGGGGGTGTGGTGCTCTCGACGTGCAACCGTACCGAGCTATATTTAAGCGTGGAAGAGCAGGATAATCTGCATGAAGCGCTGATCCGCTGGTTATGTGACTACCACAATCTCAACGAAGACGAGCTGCGTAACAGCCTGTACTGGCATCAGGACAATGATGCGGTCAGCCATCTGATGCGCGTCGCCAGCGGTCTGGATTCACTGGTGCTGGGCGAGCCGCAGATTCTCGGTCAGGTGAAAAAAGCCTTTGCGGATTCGCAAAAAGGGCATTTGAAGGCCAGTGAACTGGAGCGTATGTTCCAGAAGTCGTTCTCCGTGGCGAAGCGTGTGCGAACCGAAACCGACATTGGTGCCAGTGCGGTTTCTGTTGCTTTCGCAGCCTGCACCCTTGCACGTCAAATCTTTGAGTCCCTTTCCACCGTCACCGTGATGCTGGTGGGCGCGGGCGAAACCATCGAACTTGTGGCGCGCCATCTGCGCGAGCATAAAGTGAAAAAGATGATTATCGCGAACCGCACCCGCGAACGTGCGCAGGTTTTGGCGGATGAGGTGGGCGCAGAAGTGGTTGCGCTGAGCGACATCGATGAACGTCTGAAAGAGGCGGACATTATTATCAGTTCTACCGCCAGCCCCCTGCCAATCATCGGTAAAGGGATGGTGGAGCGCGCGCTGAAGTCGCGTCGAAATCAGCCGATGCTGCTGGTGGATATCGCCGTCCCGCGTGATGTTGAACCGGAAGTCGGTAAACTGGCGAACGCCTATCTTTACAGCGTTGACGACCTGCAAAGCATCATTTCGCACAACCTCGCTCAGCGTAAAGCGGCGGCGGTACAGGCGGAAACCATTGTTGAGCAGGAAACCAGCGAGTTTATGGCCTGGCTGCGCGCGCAAAGCGTCAGCGAGACCATCCGCGAGTATCGCGGGCAGGCGGAGCAGGTGCGTGATGACCTGACTGCCAAAGCGTTAGCGGCCCTTGAACAGGGCGGCGACGCACAGGCCATTATGCAGGATCTGGCGTGGAAACTGACCAACCGCCTGATCCATGCACCAACCAAATCTCTTCAACAGGCTGCCCGTGACGGGGATGATGAACGCCTGACTATTCTGCGCAACAGCCTCGGGCTGGAATAGCGCCCTATACCCATTTTCTAAGACAAGGTGCACTTACGCCTATGAAGCCTTCTATCGTCGCTAAACTGGAAGCTCTGCACGAGCGCCATGAAGAAGTCCAGGCGCTGCTCGGGGATGCCGGGACCATTGCGGACCAGGAACGTTTTCGCGCACTCTCGCGTGAGTACGCGCAGTTAAGTGATGTTTCTAAATGCTTTACCGACTGGCGACAGGTTCAGGAAGACATCGAAACCGCGCAGATGATGCTCGACGATCCTGAAATGCGCGAGATGGCGCAGGAAGAGTTACAGGATGCGAAAGCGCGTTCTGAAGAGATGGAGCAACAGCTTCAGGTGCTGCTGCTGCCAAAAGATCCGGACGACGAGCGTAACGCGTTTGTGGAAGTCCGCGCCGGTACCGGCGGTGACGAAGCGGCGCTGTTTGCCGGGGATCTGTTCCGCATGTACAGCCGCTACGCTGAATCGCGTCGCTGGCGCGTGGAAATCATGAGCGCTAACGACGGCGAGCATGGTGGCTATAAAGAGGTTATCGCCAAGATCAGCGGCGACGGCGTGTATGGTCGTCTGAAGTTTGAATCTGGCGGTCATCGCGTGCAGCGCGTGCCTGCTACGGAATCTCAGGGGCGTATTCATACCTCTGCCTGTACAGTGGCGGTGATGCCAGAGCTGCCGGAAGCGGAACTGCCGGACATCAACCCGGCGGACCTGCGCATCGACACTTTCCGCTCCTCTGGTGCGGGCGGCCAGCACGTTAACACCACCGATTCCGCTATCCGTATTACTCACCTGCCAACCGGTATTGTGGTGGAGTGTCAGGACGAGCGTTCGCAGCATAAAAACAAAGCCAAAGCCTTGTCCGTGCTGGGTGCGCGTATCCACGCGGCCGAAATGGCGAAACGCCAGCAGGCGGAAGCATCGACGCGTCGTAACCTGCTGGGCAGCGGCGATCGCAGCGACCGTAACCGTACCTACAACTTCCCGCAGGGCCGCGTGACCGACCACCGCATTAACCTGACGCTTTACCGTCTGGACGAGGTGATGGAAGGGAAGCTGGATATGCTGATTGAGCCTATCGTGCAGGAATACCAGGCCGACCAGCTGGCGGCGCTGTCCGAGCAGGAATAATGGATTTTCAGCGCTGGTTACGTGAGGCCGCCGGTGAGCTTTCCGCAAGCGAAAGCCCAAAACGCGACGCCGAAATTTTGCTGGAGCATGTAACGGGTAAAGCCCGTACGTATCTGCTGGCATTCGGTGAGACGCCACTGACCGCTGAGCAGCAAGCGCAGCTCGCTACGCTGCTTGCCCGCCGTAAAAACGGTGAGCCGGTGGCGCATCTTGTCGGTGAACGTGAGTTCTGGTCGCTCCCGCTTTATGTCTCAGCGGCAACGCTGATTCCGCGCCCGGATACCGAATGTCTGGTGGAGCAGGCGCTGGCGCGTTTGCCGGCTGCGGCCAGCCGCATTCTCGATCTCGGAACAGGAACGGGTGCTATTGCGCTGGCGCTTGCCAGCGAGCGTCCGGATTGCGATGTGACGGCAGTGGATGTGATGCCTGACGCGGTGACCCTGGCGCAGCGTAACGTGGCGCGTCTCGGGCTGACTAACGTGACCGTGCTGCAAAGCAGCTGGTTTAGCGCGCTGGAGACTCGCTCGTTCGAGATGATCGTCAGTAACCCGCCGTATATTGACGAACACGACCCGCACCTTGCGCAGGGCGATGTTCGTTTCGAGCCATTGACGGCGCTGGTTGCGGCTAACGCAGGGTTAGCCGATCTTGATCACATAGTGACAACGTCACGGCAACATTTACTTCCCGGCGGCTGGCTGCTGGTGGAACATGGCTGGACGCAGGGGGAAGCCGTACGTGCGCTGTTTACGCAAGCGGGTTATACCGCAGTGGAAACCTGCCGCGACTACGGCGGTAATGAACGGTTGACGCTAGGCCAGTGGGCGTGAAGCAAGGCTATCTGCCATTTACTGATAAAGGCGTAAGGCTGACTGAAAGGCGGTTTGGCGTTATCATCTACATTGTTTTGAGTTTTATCGCGCCCGGGGGTAGCTGTACGTTCGGGCGTTACTGGGGTAAGTCATGAAGTCCTTAGCCGATTTCGAATTTAATAAAGTGCCGCTTTGCGATGGCATGATCCTGATTTCGGAGATGATACGCGACGATTTTACGTCGCAGTACGTTTACGATGAACTGGAGAATCTGGTCAGCCTGGCGCGTGAAGAGATCAATCAGGCGCGCCCGCAGGACTGGCAATTAGAGAAGCTGCTTGAGCTTTTCTACGGCGAATGGGGTTTCTGCGACACGCGTGGCGTGTATCGCCTGTCTGACGCATTATGGCTGGACCAGGTCTTAAAAAATCGTCAGGGCAGCGCCGTTGCGCTGGGTTCTATTTTGCTGTGGGTCGCGCACCGTCTGGATATTCCACTGGTGCCGGTCATTTTCCCGACGCAGATGATCCTGCGGGCGGAGTGGCTGGACGGCGAGATGTGGCTCATTAATCCGTTTAACGGCGATACGCTGGATGAGCATACGCTGGACGTCTGGCTGAAAGGCAACATCAGCCCGGTCGCCGAGCTCTTTAACGAAGATCTCGACGAGGCCGATAACGCCGAAGTGATCCGCAAGCTGCTGGATACGCTGAAATCAGCGCTGATGGAAGAGCGTCAGATGGAGCTTGCCTTGCGTGCCAGCGAAGTGCTGCTGCAGTTTAATCCGGAAGATCCCTACGAAATTCGCGACCGCGGGCTTATCTATGCCCAGCTCGACTGCGAACACGTTGCGCTGAACGATCTGAGCTATTTCGTTGAGCAGTGCCCGGAAGATCCGATTAGCGAAATGATTCGCGCGCAGATCAACGCGATCTCGCACAAACAAATTACACTGCATTAATCTTAATTCCGATTCACACCTGAATAAGGCGATCCTATGAAACAAAAAGTGGTTAGCATTGGTGATATCAAGGTAGCAAACGACCTGCCGTTCGTGCTGTTTGGCGGTATGAACGTGCTGGAATCCCGCGATCTCGCCATGCGTATCTGCGAGCACTACGTGACCGTGACCCAGAAGCTGGGCATCCCGTACGTGTTTAAGGCCTCTTTTGACAAAGCCAACCGCTCCTCCATTCACTCTTACCGTGGCCCGGGCCTGGAAGAGGGCATGAAGATTTTCCAGGAGCTGAAACAGACGTTTGGCGTGAAAGTGATCACCGACGTGCATGAGTCCTGGCAGGCACAGCCTGTAGCGGACGTGGTAGACGTGATCCAGCTTCCGGCATTCCTGGCCCGTCAGACGGACCTGGTGGAAGCGATGGCGAAAACCGGCGCGGTCATCAACGTGAAAAAACCACAGTTCGTGAGCCCTGGCCAGATGGGGAACATTGTCGACAAGTTTATCGAAGGCGGTAATGACAAGGTTATCCTGTGCGACCGTGGTGCAAACTTCGGTTATGACAACCTGGTCGTGGATATGCTGGGCTTCAGCGTGATGAAGAACGTCTCTAACCAGTCTCCGGTGATCTTCGACGTGACTCACGCCCTGCAGTGCCGTGACCCGTTTGGTGCCGCGTCTGGCGGTCGTCGCGCACAGGTAACCGAGCTGGCGCGCGCCGGTATGGCAACGGGTCTGGCGGGTCTGTTCATTGAAGCGCATCCGGATCCGGCTAACGCGAAATGCGATGGTCCTTCCGCACTGCCGCTGGATAAGCTGGAGCCGTTCCTGAAGCAGATCAAAGCGATTGACGATCTGGTGAAGAACTTCGACGAGCTGGATACCAGCAACTAATAAAAAAACCCGCTTCGGCGGGTTTTTTTATAGGACATATTGCCGGGTGGCGCTGCGCTCACCCGGCCTACAAAACCTGTAGGCACTGCAAGCGAAGCGCCGCTGGACAAAGAGGCTAGGCAAATATCGTCATCAGGTACGCCACAAACAGCGCCATATGTGCCGCGCCGTTCAGCACGTTGGTGCGTCCGGTGGAGAAGGAGATCTGGCACAGCAGCAGCGAGGCCACCATCACAATCATCTCCGGCGCGCCCAGCGCAAACTGCAGTTCGTTCCCCGTCATAAAGGCAATCAGCGTCACCACCGGTACGGTGAGTGATATGGTCGCCAGCACGGAGCCGAAGAACAGGTTCATTGCACGCTGCACCTGATTGTTCAACACCGCTTTCAGCGCCCCCAGTCCTTCAGGGGACAGGATCAGCAGCGCCACCAGGAAACCGGTAAAGGCCACCGGGGCGTTCAGCTCGGTCAACAGCGTCTCCAGCGGGTTGGCATTCATTTTGGTGACCGCAATGACCGCAATCAGATGCACGATCAGCCAAACCGTGTGCCACACACTGCTGTGTGCTGACGGCTTACCGTGGTGCGGGTCATCGTCGTCGCCGTCATCTTCATGTTCGTATACAAACAGGCTCTGGTGCGTTTTGGTCTGAATCAGCAGGAACACGCCGTACATAGCTGCGGAAATCAGCGCGACCAGCAGCGCCTGACCGGTGGAAAAGTTTGCACCTGGCAGCGCCATCGGGAAGACCAGCACGATAATTGCCAGCGGGAAGAGGGCAATCAGGTACTGTTTAATGCCAAACAGGTTCATGTACTGGGTCGCAAATTTACGTCCGCCCAGTAACAGCGAGAAGCCCACCAGGCCGCCTGTCACAATCATAATGATGGAGTAGAGGGTATCGCGCATCAGCGTCGGGGCAGCATCGCCGGTCGCCATAAGCGCGGAAATCAGGCTGACTTCGAGAATAACAACGGAAAGACTCAGAATTAACGAACCGTACGGCTCGCCCAGACGGTGGGCTAATACGTCCGCATGGCGAACGACGCTAAATGCGCTGGTTAAAATACCGACCAGGGCAAGAATATTGATACCAACCACCACTGGCAGTGACTGACTGCTTCCCCAGAAGAGCAGCACAGCCAGTGCCAGAACCGGGAAAATGAGTGACGTCTCCTTGTGGCGGGTCTTTACCGCCTCGTGTGTTGCTGTCATGTGCTTCTCCATCAATGCAGGTGCTTGTAATTATAGATAGATTTTAAGGAGATTAAATTAACAGAAATCTGTTAAATACCTTCTAATTTTTACTTAATTTTACCATTTGTGATGTTTTTCTTCTTTGAAGTCTATAATGCCATATCTCTCATAAATAAATATTAAATAACAATGAATTATAATTTTAATTTACTCATTAATTATTGTTGGGTGGCACCATGGCATATCGTCGTCCACACTTATCTCTTTACCGAAAAGAGAGGTTAGTGATGCCCTACAAAACGAAACGCGAATTACCTGATAACGTGAAAAATGTCCTGCCTGAACACGCGCAGGATATCTACAAGGAAGCGTTTAACAGCGCCTGGGATCAGTACAAAGATAAAGACGATCGCCGGGATGATGCCAGCCGGGAAGAGACGGCGCATAAGGTCGCCTGGGCCGCAGTTAAACATGACTACGAGAAAGGAGACGATGATAAATGGCATAAAAAGAAATAGCCGTGAAATAATTCGCTGCCTTCATTTTGACTTTTCAGGCGGTTGAACTTCCGTTGTATTGCAACTGGTCCGCTAATTGCTTATCGTTATTTCACTGCTGGCAAAATGACCAGAGAAAAAATGCTGGGAAGGCGCATTACAGATGTCGCAAGGAAGCATGCAGTGGCGGAGGTGTAAAGTGTTAACGCGTGATTTCTTAATGAAGGCAGATTGTAAGACGGCATTTGGTGCTATTGAGGAATCGCTTCTCTGGTCAGCTGAACAACGTGCGGCGTCGCTTGCTGCCACGCTTGCCTGCCGCCCGGATGATGGCCCGGTATGGATTTTTGGCTACGGTTCGCTGATGTGGAACCCGGCTCTGGAATTTGTCGAATCGGCAACGGGAACGCTGCCTGGCTGGCACCGCGCATTTTGTCTGCGCCTGACGGCCGGACGCGGCAGTGCGTGTCAGCCTGGTCGCATGCTTGCACTGAAAGAGGGCGGACGCACCACGGGCGTGGCGTATCGCCTCCCGGATGCCACGCTCGAAGAGGAGCTGACGCTGCTCTGGAAGCGCGAGATGATCACCGGCTGCTATATGCCGAGCTGGTGCAAGCTGGAGCTTGACGATGGACGTACCGTCAATGCGCTGGTGTTTATTATGGATCCACGCCATCCGCTGTATGAAGCGGATACCCGCACGCAGGTCATCGCCCCGTTGATTGCCGCCGCCAGCGGGCCGCTGGGCACCAACGCGCAGTATCTCTTCTCCCTCGATCAGGAGCTGACCCGCCTCGGCATGAAGGACGATTGTCTGAATGAGCTGGTGGTAAAGGTGAGGGCGCTGCTGGAAGGGAACCCTGTCAACAGCTCGCTGCGACCGGGTTTTGCCTGATAATACGCCCGGCTGGACGGGCGTTTACTCTTATGCTGCCACGTAGCTGACGGAATGCTCCAGCGACTGACTGTGGCTGTCGATCAGCACATCCCATGTGCCGGTATACGGCACGGTAAGCCACGCTTTATCATCCTGCACGGTCAGAATATCCGTCTGGGATTGCTTTTGCGCTTTTGAACTCATGAGATGTATGCGGCAGCGTTCTGAGCAACGCACCACTACCGTATCCCCGCCGAACAGTTTCAAACTTGTTTTTACCAGTGCCATTTTTTACCCCGTAGTCTTAAACAACGCTCTCCCTGCAGCCATATCCGAGCGTGATGTTGTTCACAATTCACTCGTTGCATAACACCAAAGGGGGAGAGTCGGGATGCTGATTTTGATCAAAAAATGGCATAACGATTAAACAAAAATGACAAAATCCCTCAAAAGTGAGGCTGGCGCGCGTTTTACCCGCGAAACGCGCGCCGGGGGAACATTAAATGCGGAAATGGCCGGCCGTTTCAGCAAGGTCGCCCGCCTGGCTCTGCAGGGCTCCCGCGGCGGCGGCGGACTGCACCACCAGCTCCGCGTTCTGCTGCACCATTCTGTCGAGATGCGTCACAGCGTGATTTATCTCATGGATGCCTTTCATCTGTTCGCTGGTGGCGATGGAGATTTCGCGCATGATGCCGGAGACGCTGCCGATGCTGGAGCGGATCTCATCCATGCTTTCACCGGCCAGATGCACATAGCGCGAACCAGTCGCCACGCTATCGGTGGTGGAATCAATCAGGGATTTGATCTCTTTCGCCGCCTGGGCGCTACGACTGGCGAGGTTACGCACTTCCCCTGCCACCACGGCAAATCCGCGGCCCTGCTCACCGGCACGCGCCGCCTCGACGGAGGCGTTCAGCGCCAGAATGTTGGTCTGGAAGGCGATACCGTCGATGACGCTGGTGATATCACCAATTTTTGCGGACGCCACTTCGATGGACTGCATCGTGCTGATGGCCTGAGAAACCACTTCACCACCGCGCGCGGCAGCCGCAGACGCTTTGCTTGCCTGATCGTTCGCTTCCGCTGCCGATTCATTCGATTGCGTGACGGAGGCGGTGATCTGCTCCACCGCACTGGCGGTCTCGCGAAGGCTGGACGCCGCCTGCTCGGTACGCCCGGAAAGATCCTGGTTGCCAGCCGCAATTTCCTGCGCGGCATTTTTCACCGACGCGCTGGCGTCACGGAGTTGTACCATCACGACGGAAAGCTTATCGCTGAAGGCATTAAAGGCCTGCGCAATTTGCGCCACTTCATCATTGCCGCTGTCCGGCAAACGCTGGGACAGATCGTTGGTCCCGTTGGCAATGTTATGCATCGCATCACGAATGTCAGACAGGCGCTTCAGCAGACGGGCAATCAGGACGTGAACAATGGCGCCGCTCAGGAGTGCCAGGATCACCAGCGAAATCGCCGACGCTTTCAGCAGGGAACGCATGCCGGAGGTGGCATCGCTGTTGTCGAGCGCGACGACCAGCAGCCAGTTTGTGCCCGGCACGGCTGAGGCAATGAAGGTTTTGTCTACATCATTCAGGGTTCCGTCGACCGGATTACCGCGCTTCAGCGCCGCAAAGTCGATCCCTTTGATCGTCTCGGCAAACGGCTTCAGGGTCAAAGCCGGATCGTTGGCGGCAATCACGGTACCGTCACTGTTCAGGAGCAGCCCGCTGCTGGCGGGTGTTGGGTGGATGCCGCGCACGTTTGCCACGACGCTATCCATGGCGACATCGCCCGCCACCACCGCTTTCAGGACGCCATTTTCTTTCACCGGTACAGCAAACGTCACCACCAGCTTTCCGGTACCGGCATCAACATAGGGTGCGGTCACTACCGGGCCGTCCGTGCTCACCACCTGCTGATACCAGGGACGAATGGTCGGATCATAATCCGCCGGGACACCCGCAGGTTCAGAAAACTTCGCCGTCTTGCTCGCATAACCCACATAGACGTTAGTGAATCCCCCCGCCTGCGCCAGTTGTTTAAACACCGGAACCGGGTCGTCAGCCAGCGCGACGCTTTGTGCGGAGGTAATCACCGTCATTTTGCTTTTGGCCCAGTCGGCAATCGCCATGTTGTGGCTGGCGCTGGTACTGGTCAATATATCGCGCTGTGACTGCTGGTTATCCTGGCGCGTGACCTGGAAGTTAATAACGGTATTGAGAAGAAGGGCGACGACAAGGCAACCTGTCGTCGTGGCGATAATACGTGCGCGAATCGATCTGAACATAAGTGAAATACCTGCTGTGTTGTTTCCATGCCTATCGGCAACCCCGCAGGTAAACTTGATGCTGAAACCGCGTCCATAAGAAAATAATATTTTTAAGGGATTATTATTAAAAAGTTAATACTTTATCTGCGGTCAGCGTCCATTCGGCCAGCTCAACCAGCGTCCCGATTTCTACGCCCTCTATCAGCGGCAGAGTGGTAATCCCGCGTCCGTCGGTACAGGTCTTGCACAGTTTCACCGGCACATTTTGCGCGGTCAGGATCTCCAGCATCTGCTGAATGTTATAGCCTTCTGCCGGCTTTTGGCCCTTCAGCCCGGCGGTGACGGCATCCGACATTAAAAAAATCTGTAATGCCAGGTCGCTCTCTTTTTCACGTAGCGCAATGGCCAGACGCAGGCTGTTAAAAAGAGATTCGCTGCCGTAGGCCGCCCCGTTGGCGACGATCACAATCTTCTGCATGTTGACTCCTGTTCTTATAAAGGCACGAATATTGCTTAGTTCTCCGGAGTTTCGCTGTCCGGGAGAGTAAGCATGACATTAATGGCTGGCATTTCGCCAGGTGCAACCGAATGGCTTCAGCGCGCGAGGCTGATGCGCCGGGAGCAGCTCAGCAAGCTGGCAGAGCTGAACGTGCTGGTGCACGGCATTAGCCAACTGGTCCATATGCTACAGTGCGAGCGCGGGGCATCCAACGTCTGGCTCTGTTCACAGGGTAAGCTCTACGCGCCTGAATGCAAAGCCAGCCGGGCACTGGTAGACGAAAATCTTGCTGCGCTGAATACGATACTTGGCAAGCAGTCCCTCCTCCCGGGGAGCGCCGTCTGCGAACGTATCGGTAATGCACTGCATACGCTGGACACACTTCCCGCGCTGCGTGACGGGGTGAGTCAACAAACCCTGACGGCCCCGCAGGCCATGGAACATTACTCCCGCATGCTTCGCCATCTGCTCAGTATCGTGCCGCAACTCAATGACAGCATTGACGATCCGCAAATCGCGGGCCGGTTTGTCGCACTTTACAGCCTGATGCAGGGGAAAGAGCTGGCGGGACAAGAGCGGGCCCTGGGGGCGATAGGCTTCACGCAGGGTTTTTTTGATGACGTTACCCGCCAGAGACTGGTAGATCGCATTGACGGGCAGCAAGCCTGCTTTGAGATCTTCCTCTCCCACAGTCAGGCTGACGTTCAGGCCACTTTCTCCCTCAACTGCCAGCCCGACCGTGAGACGGAGCAACTCCGGCGCGTGGCCTGTACCCGCCAGCCTGCCGCGGATAATGGCCATACCGCGCTGGCGTGGTTTGCGCTGCAGACGGCGCGGCTGGAGCATCTGCGCGCGCTGGAGGAGACAATCATCGCCGATCTGATGGTCGCGGTGGATGAGCGGATTCAGCGTGACGAGGTCTATCTGCATCCTGCAGATGAACTGGAGGACCCGCTGGCGCATTACCCGGATAAACCCCTGCTGCCTCTGGTTCGCCAGCAGGCGCGCGAGATTGAGCAGCTCTCCCGTCAGCTTGCGTCGCTGCGCGATACGCTTGAGGAGCGAAAAACCATTGATAAAGCAAAAAGCGTGCTGATGACCCACCAGAATATGAGTGAGGAGCAGGCCTGGACAACGCTGCGCAAAATGGCGATGGACAAGAATCAGCGCATGGTGGATATCGCCCGGGCGCTGCTTACGGTGAAAAGCGTGTGGCAGATAACCCCAAAGGAGTAGCTGCACAATCAGTGGGCATGTTGTGCCTGATTGGGGTGCGTAATGGCGAGCAAAACCCGGCTTTCGGCCCTGAAACAGGGTGTTCAAACCTGGCATTGACTTTGCATTATTGAATTAACCATTTTTGACGGTGCGCCAACGGCGGTGCATCAGTCTTCGGGATAAAGGCGTCCAGCGGTGCTTCGGCACTGTGGGCGCTTTTTTTTGGCTTTTTTTCAGGAGTGGTCATGGCGGATTTGTCGAGACGGCGGTTTTTGCAGGCCAGCATGCTGGCGAGTGGCGCAGTGTTATTACCGGGTGTCATGCAGGCTGCCTGGGCGGCAGGCTCGGATAAACCGGAGCAGGAGACGGTACGTATCGGGTTTATCCCGCTGACCGACTGTGCGCCGGTGGTTATCGCAGCCCTGAAAGGCTTTGATAAAAAATACGGTATCACCATCGTCCCCACCAAAGAGGCGAGCTGGGCAGCGGTACGCGACAAGCTGGTGGCGGGGGAGCTGGACGCCGCGCACATTCTTTACGGTCTGCTGTACGGGCTTGAACTGGGTATTGCAGGCAAGCCGCAGCAAATGGCAAACCTGATGACGCTTAACCAGAACGGTCAGGCCATTACGCTCTCCAGCGATCTGGCGGAGAAGGGGGTTCGCGATCTTGACGGGCTGAAAACGCTGGTCGGGCAGCAGGCGCCTGGCACTTACACTTTCGCGCACACCTTCCCGACCGGAACGCACGCCATGTGGCTTTACTACTGGCTGGCGAGCGCAGGCATTAACCCCTTCGATGACGTGCGCACGGTGGTGGTGCCGCCGCCGCAGATGGTGATGAACATGCGCATTGGCAACATGGTGGGCTTTTGCGTCGGTGAGCCGTGGAACGCGAGGGCGATTAACGACCGCATTGGCTTCACCGCTGCCACGTCGCAGTCCATCTGGGCAGATCATCCTGAAAAAATTCTCGGTACGCGTCGCGACTGGGTGGAGAAAAATCCGCACACCGCCCGGGCGCTGGTGAGCGCCGTGATGGAAGCCGCGCGCTGGATTGAGGCGTCCCCGGAAAACAAACGTGAAACCGCGCAGATCCTCTCGCGCCGGGCGTGGCTCAACTGCAAAGAACAGTATCTCACCGGGCGAATGCTCGGGGAATACGACAACGGCCTGGGGCAGCGCTGGCAGGACGCGCACCCGATCCGTTTCTTCAACGAGGGTGCCGTCAGTTATCCGTACCTCTCCGACGGCATGTGGTTCTTAACCCAGTTCCGCCGCTGGGGCTTGCTTAAAGCCGCGCCGGATTACGTGGGTATTGCGCAGCGCATTAACCAGACCGCGGTCTGGCAGGATGCTGCCACCGCCGTCGGCGGACTCTCCACACCCTCATCACCGTATCGCAGCAGCACGCTGATGGACGGTACCGTCTGGAACGGAACCGATCCGGAAGGGTACGCCAACCGTTTTGCCATTCACCGTAAAGGGGCCTGATTATGCCGCATCTGCAAAACACAAAACCACAAGAGAAGCCTGAGAGCGGGGAGGTGATTGTCCTGCCACCGTTACAGGTTCGTCGTCGTACGCCTGCGTTGGCGCGTCGAATGAATGATGTTTTACAGCGCGTCATTCCGGCGTTTCTGGGGCTGGGGCTGCTGGTGGTGCTCTGGCAACTGGCAGCGATAAACAGCAAAGGCTTCCCGACGCCGCTCAGCACGCTCGACTCGGCCATAACCCTGTTCGCCGATCCGTTTTATCGCGACGGGCCAAACGATATGGGCATAGGCTGGAACGTGCTTGCGTCACTGCAGCGCGTCGCCATCGGCTTTGGTCTGGCAGCGCTGGCGGGGATTCCGCTGGGCTTTCTGATTGGCCGCTTCACCTTTTTCTCGCGCATGTTCAACCCGCTAATTGCCCTCCTGCGGCCGGTTAGCCCGCTGGCCTGGCTGCCCATCGGCCTGCTGCTGTTCCAGAAAGCGGAGCCAGCATCAAGCTGGACCATCTTTATCTGCTCCATCTGGCCGATGGTCATCAACACCGCGGAAGGGGTGCGCCGTATTCCACAGGACTACCTCAACGTCGCCCGGGTACTGCAACTCTCTGAGTGGACCATCATGCGCCGCATTCTCTTTCCTGCCGTGCTGCCTGCGGTGCTGACCGGGGTACGCCTCTCCATCGGTATTGCCTGGCTGGTGATTGTCGCCGCCGAGATGCTCACCGGAGGCTTAGGCATCGGCTTCTGGATCTGGAACGAGTGGAACAACCTCAACGTCGAAAACATTCTCATCGCCATCGTCATTATTGGCGTGGTCGGGTTGCTGCTGGAGCAGGGGCTGATGCTGATTGCCCGTCGCTTTAGCTGGCAGGAAAAATAAGGAGCGAAGATGAAACCATTAATTCAGGTCCAGGGCGTGAGCCAGCGCTTTTCTACTGCCAGCGGCGAGTTTCTGGCGCTGCAAAACGTTTCGTTTGATATTCACGAGGGCGAAACCGTCAGTTTGATCGGCCACTCCGGCTGCGGCAAATCGACGCTGCTGAACCTTATTGCCGGCATTACGCTGCCGACGGAAGGTGGGCTTATCTGCGACAACCGCGAAATTGCCGGGCCGGGCCCCGAGCGCGCGGTGGTGTTTCAGAACCATTCCCTGCTGCCATGGCTCACCTGCTTTGACAACGTCGCCCTGGCGGTGGATCAGGTGTTCCGTCACACCATGAGCAAGTCTGAGCGTAAAGCGTGGATCGAGCACAACCTCGACCGCGTGCAGATGGGGCATGCCTTGCATAAGCGCCCGGGGGAGATCTCCGGCGGCATGAAGCAGCGCGTGGGCATCGCCCGCGCGCTGGCGATGAAGCCAAAAGTGCTGCTGATGGATGAACCGTTCGGCGCGCTGGATGCGCTGACGCGAGCCCATCTGCAGGACTCGGTGATGCAGATCCAGCAGGCATTGAACACCACTATCGTGCTGATTACCCACGACGTGGATGAGGCAGTGCTGCTTTCCGATCGCGTGCTGATGATGACCAACGGCCCGGCGGCGACCGTCGGAGAGATCCTGCGCGTTGATCTGCCGCGTCCGCGCAACCGGGTTCAGCTGGCGGACGACAGCCGCTACCACCACATGCGTCAGCAGATCCTCCATTTCCTCTACGAAAAACAGCCGAAAGCGGCGTAACGAGGGGGCTTTGATGCGACTGGTCATTATCGGGAATGGAATGGCGGCCACCCGGCTGATTGACGGGCTAACCGGGCGGGCCTCGGGTCGTTTTGCTATCACCGTCGTCGGTGATGAGCCTGAGCATGCCTATAACCGCATTCAGCTTTCGCCGGTGCTGGGGGGCGAGAAAGCGGCAGCGGATATCTGTCTTCAGGATGAGGACTGGTACCGGGTACGTGGCGTTACGGTGCTGCGGGGCGAAAGGGCGCTTGCCGTGGACGTGGTCTCACGGGAAGTGCGAACCGCCACCCGCACGCTGGGCTGGGATGCCCTGGTATTTGCCACCGGTTCAACGCCTTTTGTTCCGCCGATCCCCGGCGGTGATGCGCCGCAGGTGTTCACGTTCCGCACCCTGGAGGATACCTGCGCCATTCAGGCAATTTCCGGTCCGGCGGTGGTGCTGGGGGGCGGCGTGCTTGGGGTTGAGACTGCGGCAGCACTGGCACGCTCAGGTGACAACGTCACGCTCGTTCATCGCGGTCCGTGGCTGATGGAACAACAGCTGGATCAACAGGCTGGCGCGCTGCTGGAGGAGGCGCTGGCGGAACGGGGCGTGCGCTGTGAGCTTGCCTCCGGCATCTCGGCGATTAACGACAACACCGTGACGTTGCTCAATGGACGCAGTATTGCTGCGGCGCGCGTGGTGCTGGCGACCGGCGTGCAGCCCAACATTGACCTGGCAAAGGCCAGCGGCCTTCATTGCGCGCGCGGGATTGTGGTGAATCACCAGATGCAGACCTCCGCGCCGGACATCTATGCCATTGGCGAGTGCTGCGAAATTGATGGCCAGACGTTTGGCCTGGTCGCCCCCTGTCTGGCGCAGGCCGATATCCTCGCCGCACGGCTGGCGGGCGACACCACTGCGCCGTTTACCCTCACCGACAACGGTGTGCGCCTCAAGGTGACCGGCGTGGAGCTGTTCAGCCTGGGTCGCGCGGCGGAGCAGGAGGGCGACGTGGTCTGGCGTTCATGGGATCCGCTGACGCGTCACTATCGTCGCTTACTGATCCATCAGGGGACGCTGGCTGGCGTGCTGCTGATGGGAGATTGCCGCCACGCGGCGACATTTACCGATTTACGGGCAACGGCTGCGCCCGCACACGCGGACTGGCTGTTCGATCGATTCACTACGCAACCACAGGTTGCAGGACAGAACGCTATGACAAAACCTACTCTGGTGGTGGTTGGGCACGGTATGGTCGGCCATCATTTTCTCGAAGATTGCGTTAACCGCAACTTACATCAGCAGTATCAGATCGTGGTCTTTGGTGAAGAGCGCTATGCCGCCTATGACCGCGTGCATCTGTCCGAGTATTTTGGCGGCCGCAGTGCGGATTCGCTCTCGCTGGTGGCAGGGGATTTTTTTGCTGATAACGGCATTGAGCTGCGCCTGTCGCAGCAGATTGTCGCCATTGACCGCGACGCGCGCGTGGTGCGTACCGCCAGTGGGCATGAAACACACTGGGATAAACTGGTGCTGGCGACCGGCTCATACCCGTTTGTCCCGCTGGTACCGGGTAACGATCTGCCGGGCTGTTTTGTCTACCGCACGCTCGACGATCTCGACAACATTGCGGCCCATGCGGCGGGTGCGCGTCGCGGGGTCGTCATCGGCGGCGGGCTGCTGGGGCTGGAGGCAGCAAACGCCCTGAAACAACTCGGGCTCGACACTCACGTGGTGGAGTTTGCGCCCAATCTGATGGCGGTTCAGCTCGATAACGACGGCGCGTCGATGCTGCGCAAGAAAATCGAGGCGCTGGGCGTGGGCGTTCACACCGCTAAAGCCACCACGGAAATTGCGTCGACGGATGACGGGCTGGTGCTGCGCTTTGCCGATGGCGAAGCGCTGGAAACGGACCTGGTGGTCTTTTCTGCCGGTATCCGTCCGCAGGACGCGCTGGCGCGCAGCAGCGGGCTGGCTATCGGCGAGCGCGGCGGGATCTGCATTGACGATGGCTGCCAGACTTCCGACCGTGACGTGTTTGCCATTGGCGAATGCGCGTTGTGGGAAGGGAAAATCTTTGGACTGGTTGCCCCGGGCTACCAGATGGCACGCGTGGCCGCCGCCGCGCTTGCAGGGGAGGATAAAACCTTCACCGGCGCGGATATGAGCACCAAACTCAAGCTGCTGGGCGTGGATGTGGCGTCGTTTGGCGACGCTCACGGGCGCACGCCGGGGGCGCTGAGCTACCAGTGGACGCACGGCCCGCAGCAAATCTACAAGAAAATCGTGGTCAGCCACGACAGCAAAACGCTGCTCGGCGGCGTGCTGGTGGGGGACGCCAGCGAATACGCCACGCTGGTGCAGATGATGCTCAATGGAATCAGCCTGCCGAAAGCGCCGGAAACCCTGATATTACCCGCATCCTCAGGCAGCGCGCCAAAAGCGCTGGGCGTGGCGGCGCTGCCGGAAAGTGCGCAGATCTGTTCGTGTTATAACGTCAGCAAGGGCGATATTTGCCAGGCCGTGAGCGCGGGCGCAACGGATATCGGTGCCATCAAACAGTGCACTAAAGCGGCGACCGGTTGCGGGGGCTGTAGTGCGCTGGTGAAGCAGGTGATGGAGTTTCAGCTTGCTGAACAGGGCGTGGAGGTGAAAAAGGATATCTGTGAACACTTCCCCTGGTCACGCCAGGAAATTTACCACCTGGTGCGCGTCAACCATATCCGCACCTTTGACCAGCTCATCAGCCGCTACGGTCAGGGACACGGGTGCGAAATCTGTAAGCCGCTGGTCGGGTCCGTGCTGGCTTCCTGCTGGAACGAGTATCTGCTTAAACCGGCGCATCTGCCGCTGCAGGACACCAACGACCGTTACTTTGCCAATATTCAGAAGGACGGAACCTATTCAATCGTGCCGCGTATGCCCGCCGGGGAAGTGACCGCCGACGGGCTGATCGCCATCGGCCAGATTGCAAAGCGCTATAGCCTTTACAGCAAAATCACTGGCGGGCAGCGTATTGACCTCTTTGGCGCCACTCTGGAACAGCTACCGGAGATCTGGCAGGCGCTGGTGGAAGCCGGATTTGAGACCGGCCACGCTTACGGGAAATCTCTGCGCACGGTGAAATCCTGCGTTGGGTCGACCTGGTGCCGCTATGGCGTGCAGGACTCCACCGGCCTCGCGGTCAAACTGGAGCACCGTTACAAAGGCCTGCGCGCGCCGCACAAAATCAAAATGGCGGTTTCCGGCTGTACCCGCGAGTGTGCCGAGGCGCAGAGCAAAGACGTGGGCGTCATTGCCACCGATAAAGGCTGGAACCTCTACCTGTGCGGCAACGGCGGCATGAAGCCGCGCCATGCGGATCTCTTCGCCAGCGATCTGGACGATGAAACGCTGATCCGTACCGTTGACCGGTTCCTGATGTTCTACATCCGCACGGCGGATCGCCTGCAGCGCACCAGCACCTGGATGGACAACCTGGAAGGCGGCCTCGACTATCTGCGCGAGGTGATCCTCGAGGACAGTCTGGGTATTGCCCACGAACTGGAGCAGGAGATGGCCCGGGTGGTGGAAACCTACCAGTGCGAATGGCAGACCACGCTCAACGATCCCAACCGTCTGGCGCTGTTCCGCACCGCTGTGAACGACACTGCCGCAGAGCAAGGCAAACGCTGGCAGGAAATCTGCGGTATCGAGGATATCCCCGAACAGGCGGGCATTGGCGCGCGTCTCGGTCACAACGCGATTGCGCTGTTCCGCTTTGGCAAAACCGTTTATGCCCTCGATGACCTGGAGCCAGGAAGCCGTGCGAACGTGCTTTCTCGCGGCATTCTTGGCGATGCGGCGGGGGAGCCGGTGGTGATCTCTCCGCTTTATAAACAGCGCATTCGTCTGCGCGATGGCTGTCAGGTTGAAAATGGTGAGCCTGCGGTACGCGCCTGGCCGGTGAAAATCGAAAACGGCAAAGTGTGGGTCGGTAACGATGCCCTTGTCATGCGTGCGGAGGCTTCATGACAGAAACCCGGACAACATGCCCCTACTGCGGGGTGGGCTGCGGCGTGGTCGCCCGCGTGGAAGGCGGCGTGGTCAGCGTTCGGGGGGATGAAACCCATCCGGCGAATTTTGGTCGCCTGTGCGTGAAAGGGTCCGCCCTGGGGGAGACAACCGATTTACAGGGGCGGCTTTTGCGCCCGGTCCTCGACGGTCATGAGGTGGACTGGACGCAGGCACTGGAGACGGCAGGTGAACGGCTCCAGCTCATTATCGACACATGGGGGCCGCAGGCGGTGGCGTTCTACGCATCCGGCCAGCTGTTAACCGAGGATTACTACGCCGCTAACAAGCTGATGAAGGGGTTTATCGGGGCGGCGAACATTGATACCAACTCCCGGCTCTGCATGTCGTCAGCGGTGGTGGGTTATAAACGTGCCTTCGGTGAGGACGTGGTGCCGTGCAGTTACAAGGACGTGGAGAACAGCGATCTGGTGGTACTGGTGGGCTCGAATGCCGCCTGGACGCACCCTG
This sequence comes from Enterobacter cloacae complex sp. HYC080_NIDB, assembly GCF_056673325.1. Classification (NCBI taxonomy): domain Bacteria; kingdom Pseudomonadati; phylum Pseudomonadota; class Gammaproteobacteria; order Enterobacterales; family Enterobacteriaceae; genus Enterobacter; species Enterobacter cloacae complex sp. HYC080_NIDB. Next base: position 1,976,785 of record NZ_CP114212.1, read on the forward strand.
TTCTGTACCAGCGGCTGGTGCAGGCAAAGCAAACCAATCCGCAGATGAAGGTGGTGGTGATTGACCCGCGTGAAACGGCTACCTGTGATATCGCTGACCTGCATCTGGCGCTAAAACCCGGCAGCGATGCGGGGCTGTTTGTGGGGTTGCTCAATGTGATCCAGGGAACCGACGCGTGGCCGATGGCCCGCGTGGCGGCGTTTTGCGATCTTCCTGTGCAGGATATTGGTGTGTTTTATGACTGGTTTGTCACCGCGCCACGCGCGATCACGCTCTACACCATGGGGATCAACCAGTCATCGAGCGGTAGCGACAAGTGTAATGCCATCATCAACGTCCATCTTGCCAGCGGAAAATTCAACCGCCCGGGCTGCGGTCCGTTTTCGCTGACCGGACAGCCAAACGCCATGGGCGGACGAGAAGTGGGCGGGCTGGCAAATCAGCTGGCGGCGCACATGAGCTTTGAGCCGGACGACCTTTCGCGGGTGGCGCGTTTCTGGGGAACGGAAAGGCTGGCGCAGACGCCAGGCCTGATGGCGGTTGAACTGTTTGATGCCATTGCCCGTGGCGAAGTGAAGGCGGTGTGGATCATGGGCACCAACCCAGCGGTCTCGCTGCCGGACAGTCACGCCGTATGTCAGGCGCTGGCAGGCTGCCCGCTGGTGATTGTTTCTGAGGTCATGAACGATACCGATACCAGCCGGTTCGCCCATATCCGTTTTCCGGCGCTGGCCTGGGGGGAGAAGGACGGCACTGTGACCAATTCCGAGCGGCGTATTTCGCGCCAGCGCGCCTTTCTGCCTGCTCCGGGAGAGGCAAAACCGGACTGGTGGATCGTCGCGCAGATTGCAAAACGGCTGGGGCACGGCGACGCCTTTGCCTGGCAACATCCGCACGAGATTTTTTGCGAGCACGCGGCGCTGACGGCCTTTGAAAATGACGGCACGCGGGCATTGAACCTGCATGACCTGGCTGAACTTACCCGGGAAGCGTGGGAGCGGCTGGAGCCGTATCAGTGGTCAACGGGGGATTTTCCGCGCCGAAACCTGGTGCCGGTCGATCCGGTCCAGCACGGTGCGGCGGTCAGCACGCTGTACCCGGTGATCCTCAATACCGGACGCATCCGCGATCAATGGCACACCATGACCCGGACGGGGTATGTGTCCCGGCTGATGCAGCATATCGCGGAGCCGTTTGTTGAGGTCTGCGCCAGCGATGCCGTGCGGTTCTCGTTGTGTGATGGCCAGCTGGCGCGGATCAGTTCGCCGCGCGGCGTGATGGTCGCCAGAGTGCGAGTCAACCGCGGCATCCGGCAAGGCGAGGCGTTTGCCCCGATGCACTGGAACGCCGTGTTTGCCCGTCAGGGAAAGGTGAATGCGCTGGTGGAAGGGCGCTGCGATCCGGCGTCTGGCCAGCCGGAGAGCAAACAAACCGCCGTTCGGATCATGCCCTGGCTGCCCGTCTGGCAAGGGGTGCTCTATACCCACGAACAGCCGGCGTTACCATCCTGGGTTCACTGGTGGCGTAAAGCCTCGCATCTGACGGTATCAGGAGATAAACCGTTGCTGTCGTGGCTCATGAACTACGCCAGCAGCCGGGGCTGGCAGTTACAGGTTGCTCAAACCGGCGAACGCAGTAGCGTGCTGGCCTGGCATGAAGGTCAGCTGATGCTCGGCTTCTGGGAAGGCACCACGTTACCGGAGCTGGTACACCCGATCATTGACGCTGCTTTTCGCTCGCCCCCCACGACGCCTGCAGAGCGTCATGCGCTTCTGAACGGGCAGGGTGTGGAGGAGATGGTGGATCAGGGACGCATTATCTGTAGCTGCTTCAGCGTCGGAGAAAATGCGATTCGGGAGGCGATAGCCGGAGGGTGCGAAAGCGTCGCCGCGCTGGGGGCAACGTTACGGTGCGGCACGAACTGTGGCTCCTGCGTTTCGGAGTTGAAAGGACTGTTTGGATGATGGTGTAAGGGCGTCGGGTGGCGTAGCCGCCACCCGACAATCAGTTTCAGGATAATCCTGAAATTTCCGCCAGAACTGCATTTCCAGGCTTATCGCGTTAACATAATAAGAGTTTATCCATAAACACAGGTTCTTTTTTACGACGTTGATGGTTGTATCGTCCCGCATTCGTTTTCTGCTCTTACTCCCCCTTCTTACGGCCGGAGCCGTTCACGGTGCGCCGCGTTCCTTTATCCAGCAGGCACAAAATCCTTTCGATAATAACGGGGATAATCTGCCCGACCTGGGTATGGCTGCTCCCTCAGGGGAAGGGGAAAAGCACCTGGCCGAAATGGCGAAAGCCTTTGGTGAAGCCAGTATGACCGACAACGGCCTGACAACGGGCGAGCAGGCGCGTCAGTTTGCCTTTGGTCAGGTGCGCGACGCGGTGAGCGGCGAAGTGAACCAGCAGATTGAGTCCTGGCTGTCGCCCTGGGGGAACGCCAGCGTCAATTTACTGGTGGATAACGAGGGCAAATTTAACGGCAGCAGCGGGAGCTGGTTTATCCCCTGGAACGATAACAACCGTTACCTGAGCTGGAGCCAGCTTGGCCTGACGCAGCAGACGGATGGCCTGGTCAGTAACGCCGGAATCGGCCAGCGCTGGGTCGCCGGAAAATGGCTGCTGGGCTATAACACCTTCTACGATAATCTGCTGGACGAAAACCTGCAGCGTGCTGGACTGGGCGCCGAGGTGTGGGGGGAGAATCTGCGCCTGTCAGCGAACTATTACCAGCCGTTTGCCGGATGGCGCGACAGATCTGATGTTCAGGAACAGCGAATGGCGCGGGGATATGATGTCACCGCCAAAGCCTGGCTGCCGTGGTTTCATCACCTGAACACCAGCGTCAGCGTCGAGCAGTATTTTGGCGACAACGTTGATCTCTTCAACAGCGGAACCGGCTATCACAACCCGGTGGCGGTCAATCTTGGGCTTAACTATACCCCCGTTCCGCTGGTCACGCTGACCGCCGCGCATAAGCAGGGTGAAAGCGGCGAAAGCCAGAATAACCTCGGCCTGAAGCTTAACTACCGCTTTGGCGTGCCGCTGGTGAAGCAACTCTCCGCCAGTGAAGTTGCGGCCACGCGTTCTCTGCGTGGCAGCCGTTATGATTCCCCCGAGCGCAACAGCCTTCCGATTATGGAGTTCCGCCAGCGTAAAACGCTGTCCGTCTGGCTGGCTACGCCACCGTGGGATCTGAAAGGGGGGGAAACCGTCATGCTGAAGCTACAGATTCGTAGCACGCACGGCATCCGTCAGATCCACTGGCAGGGCGATACCCAGGCACTGAGCCTGACGTCGCCCGGGAAGGGTAACAGCAGCGACGGCTGGAGCGTGATTATGCCTGCCTGGAATGAGGCAGAAGGCGCGACAAACCGCTGGCATCTTTCGGCGGTAGTGGAAGATGAGAAGGGCCAGCGCGTCTCGTCCAATGAGATCACGCTTGCGGTGGTGCAGCCGCTGATCGCTATACCTGACGACGACCCGCGCTGGAAGCTGCTGCCGGATGAGTAATCCTTAGAAAATGCGTTCCTGATGTACCCACACGGCGGCCTCAACGCGGGATTTTAACTTCATTTTCTTCAGCATATGCTTCACATGCACTTTGACCGTGCTTTCGGTGATATCCAGACGGCGGGCGATCATTTTATTCGGCAGCCCCTGGGCGATTAGTTTGAGAATATCGCGTTCGCGCGGTGTTAACTGGCTGACGTCACGGTCAGACGTGGCGCGGTTGGCCCGCAGGCTGGCGGCCAGCACCGGCGTCAGGGCTTCACTCAGCACCATCTCGCCCGCCGCGGCCTGCTGCAGTGCTTTAAGCAGATCTTCCGGCTCCATATCTTTCAGCAGATAACCATCCGCGCCGCGCTTCAGCGCCGTGACCACATCTTCTTCATGGTTCGAGACGCTAAAGACGACGATGCGTCCGGAAAGCGATTTTTCCCGCAGCTTGTCGAGGGTCTCCAGGCCGTTCATCCCGGGCATGTTCAGATCGAGCAGGATCAGATCGGGATCGAGGGACTCGGCGAGCTCAATGCCCTGTTCCCCGTTGCTGGCTTCGCCAACCACGGTAATATCGGGTGCCATGCTGACCAGCTGTTTTACGCCAGTACGCAGCATCGGATGGTCGTCGATCAACAGGATGGATGCCGGTTCCTGATTAGTCATGGGTTTCTCCTTGAGAAGTTGTAAGCGGTTTTTCGGGAATAAAGGTGACCACGACTTCCGTGCCACCCGTCTCTCTCCGGCGAACCTGACAATCACCGCGCAGGCTTTGGGCGCGGTCTCGCATAATGATTAAACCATAGTGGTTCGTGCGCTCGGCATTTTCCGGCACGCCGCGGCCGTTGTCGTGAACCGTGAGTCTGACCTGGTTAGCGTGCTGGCTGACGGTGACCGTGACCGCCGTCGCTTCCGCGTGTTTAAGCACGTTGCTGAGTGCTTCACGGGCGATCTGCAGTAGATGAATGGCCTGATGTGACGGGACAAACCGCGGCGGCAGCTGGTAATCCAGCTTCACCGGGAACCCCAGCCGGGCGCTGAACTCCTGACAGCTGGCTTCCAGCGCCGGACGCAGGCCCGGCTCGGTCAGCTGCAGGCGGAAGGTGGTCAGCAGCTCACGCAGCTGTACCCAGGACGTATTCAGCTCGTTGCGTATCTGGCTGAGCAGCTGTTTATTACTGTCCGGCATCTGCGCATCCTGCATCTGCAGGCAGCTTACCTGCATTTTCATACAGGAGAGCGACTGGGCGATTGAGTCATGCAGCTCGCGGGCGATGGTGGCGCGTTCTTCCATAACGATCAGCTGCTGCTGTTTTTCCTGATGCCTGTCGAGCGCCAGCGTGGCCGTTAGCTGTTCAACCAGCGTATCAACCAGCTGTTGCTGATCGTGGCTCAGGTGACGCCCGGCGGGCAGGGTCGCCAGCAGAATACCGTACTGGGTATGGCTGTCCGTTAGTCGCCATTTCAGCGTCGTGCCGCCAGTGGTCGACGGCGGCAGGCCGCGAGGGCATAAATGACAGCCTTTATCATCACAGGACATGTCGGACTGACAGGTAAACTCCTGATGATTATCTTCATCTTCCACGTCGTAAACGCGCAGTTCCAGGTCATGCAGCAGGGTCAGATTTTGCAGGCCATTCAGCACCGGGGAGAGGCGTTCACAGAGCGGCACCTGCATGTGCAGCCGGCGGTTGGCCTGCCACAGGAAAGAGAGAATTTCGTTTTTCTGCTCCAGCCCGGCCGTTTTTTCCTGTACGCGCTGCTCAAGCACCGCGTAGCTTTCGGAGAGCTCTGCCGACATGGTGTTGAGCGCCTGGCCGAGCATCGCCATTTCGTTGCGTCCGCTGATGTGCGTGCGCTGGGTAAAATCCCGGGCGGTTACCGCCCGGGCCATGGCCAGCAGCTGTTTCCACGGATTCAGCAGCCGCGCGCGGAGCCAGATAATGGTGAAGATCAGCAGCAGGCCCATAAACAGCGCCATGGCACGGTGTACCATCACCACCCGATCGATGCGTAATTCAGTGGTTTGGTCAAAAGAGGAGACCAGGGCATCAATGCGTGAGACAAAACCCGCCACGTCCTGCGCGACCGTCTCCGGGCTTTGTGCCTGTTTCAGTCCGGGTTCCAGTTGGGTGTGCCAGTAGCCCTGAAGGGCTTTAAGCTGGGATTGCTGACCGGCGCGGATGGCTGCATTTTCCAGTTCGGGGCTGAAAGCCGTGCGCTCCATTTCATCAATGAGAGGCTGGTCGTCCTGCGTCAGAGGCACCGACGCCAGCAGACGGTAACTCTGCATGCGTAGCGAGCCTGCCTCATTGATGGCATGCGCATTACCCTGTACCCCTTGTACCAGCCAGCCGGAAATCGCCATGCCGGTCACGCCGAGTGCGGTGGACAGCAAAACGATCAGGGCTAACTGATTGACGAGTGTCAGCGGTGATAAACATCTTTTTAACATAGAGTTGCCGGGCTCCTGACGTGGCCTGCTTGCAGGAATGGCGCTATTCTGGTGCATACCCTGGAGTATACCCATACCTATAAATGATTACTCCTAAATTGCCAGTGGAGTATGCATCTGAGGGTAGGGGGAGCAGGGACGCGTCAGCGCCGTGAAAAACAACGTCTTTTTGACCAGAATTGCCTACTCACTAAGGATAAGACCTTTTTTCGCGCCGCAAATCCTCGCACTTTTCCTTTGATTTATATCAACTTACCGCCGCCCTAAAACCCTAATGTTTGCAGCATCATTCGAGAATCAGAGGTGTCTATGAGTCACTCATCCGCTCCCGAAAGGGAAAATGGTGCCGTTATTACAGACTGGCGTCCAGAGGATCCGGCGTTCTGGCAACAGCGCGGCCATCGTGTAGCAAGCCGGAATCTGTGGATTTCCGTTCCGTGTCTGTTATTAGCGTTTTGCGTATGGATGTTGTTTAGTGCAGTGGCGGTAAATCTGCCAAAAGTTGGGTTTACGTTCACAACCGATCAGCTGTTTATGCTGACCGCGTTGCCGTCACTGTCTGGCGCGCTGCTGCGCGTTCCTTACGCCTTTATGGTGCCGGTCTTTGGTGGCCGTCGCTGGACGGCATTCAGTACCGGGATCATGATCGTGCCTTGCGTGTGGCTCGGCTTCGCGGTGCAGGATACGTCCACGCCGTTTAGCGTGTTCGTGATCATCTCCCTGCTGTGCGGTTTTGCGGGTGCGAACTTCGCCTCCAGTATGGCGAACATCAGCTTCTTCTTCCCGAAAGCGAAACAGGGTGGCGCGCTGGGCATTAACGGTGGTCTGGGCAACATGGGCGTGAGCGTGATGCAGCTGATCGCGCCGCTGGCGATCTCGGTCTCCATTTTTGCTGCCTTTGGTGGCGGTGGCGTTGAACAGGCGGATGGTTCTTCCCTCTACCTGCAGAACGCCGCCTGGATTTGGGTGCCGTTCCTGGTGGTCTTCACCCTGGCAGCGTGGTTCTTTATGAACGATCTGTCTGCGTCGAAGGCGTCACTGAGTGAACAGCTGCCGGTGCTGAAACGTGGACACCTTTGGGTGATGGCACTGCTGTATCTGGCCACCTTCGGGTCGTTTATCGGTTTCTCTGCCGGTTTCGCCATGCTGTCGAAAACCCAGTTCCCGGACGTGCAGATCCTGCAATTCGCCTTCTTTGGTCCATTTATTGGCGCGCTGGCTCGCTCACTGGGCGGCATGGTTTCTGATCGTCTGGGCGGTACCCGCGTGACGCTGGTGAACTTTGTCGTGATGGCGGTCTTCTGTGCGCTGCTGTTCCTGACGCTGCCAGCGGACGGACAGGGCGGTAACTTCATCGCCTTCTTCGGCGTGTTTATGGTGCTGTTCCTGACGGCCGGTTTGGGGAGTGCGTCCACCTTCCAGATGATCTCCGTGATCTTCCGTAAGCTGACGATGGATCGCGTGAAAGCGCAGGGTGGAAGCGAAGAGCAGGCGATGCGTGAAGCGGCGACGGATACCGCTGCTGCGCTGGGCTTTATCTCTGCCATCGGTGCCATTGGCGGCTTCTTTATCCCGAAAGCGTTCGGTATTTCGCTTGACCTGACCGGTTCCCCGGCGGGTGCGATGAAAGTGTTCCTTGTGTTCTATATCGCCTGCGTTGTGATTACGTGGCTGGTATATGGCCGTAATACCAAGAAAAATAAGTAAGTGTGATTATCCGTTTGCGCGGCCTTGGGGCCGCGTTTTTTTGTTCTGGAAGTAGTTACAACATACTGATGGGTTTGCACAGAAGCGCGCCGGTAACACTGTGATCGCCGTCGCCTTGCAGGGAGGTCTACCCCTTAATACCTGAGATGTTAAATTTTGCCGTGGTTATTGTACGATGAAATGAAAATATCATTAAAAATCATATTATTATGAATTTTTAAAATCTACCGCTTTGGTGGTATTTGGCCTAACCCCACCCCTGAAAGTCCCTCGTCGTCTTGATCGTTATCAATTCTCCTCCTCTTTCAGAGCGTTACCTTCGCTGCAAATCAGCAATGTCGATTTAGAGAGCCACAGGCTCCACACAGGAGATACCCGATGAGCAAATTTTTGGACCGGTTTCGCTACTTCAAACAGAAGGGTGAAACTTTTGCCGATGGGCACGGCCAGGTTCTGGATACCAACCGGGACTGGGAAGACGGTTACCGTCAACGCTGGCAGCATGACAAAGTTGTCCGTTCTACCCACGGCGTAAACTGCACTGGCTCATGTAGCTGGAAGATTTTCGTTAAAAACGGTCTGGTGACCTGGGAAATGCAGCAGACCGACTATCCGCGCACCCGCCCGGATATGCCGAACCACGAACCGCGCGGCTGCCCGCGTGGCGCCAGCTACTCCTGGTATCTCTATAGCGCTAACCGTCTGAAATACCCGCTGATGCGTAAGCGTCTGATGAAAATGTGGCGTGAAGCGAAAGTGCAGCACAGCGATCCGGTTGATGCCTGGGCGTCCATCATCGAAGATGCGGATAAAGCGAAAAGCTTTAAGCAGGCTCGCGGCCGCGGTGGCTTTGTTCGTTCCTCCTGGAAAGAGGTGAACGAGCTGATTGCCGCCTCTAACGTCTACACTGTCAAAACCTACGGCCCTGACCGCGTGGCAGGCTTCTCGCCGATCCCGGCGATGTCGATGGTCTCTTACGCCTCCGGTGCGCGCTATCTGTCACTGATCGGCGGCACCTGTCTGAGCTTCTACGACTGGTACTGCGACCTGCCGCCTGCGTCTCCGCAGACCTGGGGCGAGCAAACCGACGTGCCGGAATCTGCTGACTGGTACAACTCAAGCTACCTCATCGCCTGGGGCTCTAACGTTCCGCAGACCCGTACCCCGGACGCGCACTTCTTTACCGAAGTCCGCTACAAAGGGACCAAAACCGTTGCGATCACCCCGGACTACGCGGAAATTGCTAAACTGTGTGACCTGTGGTTGGCACCGAAACAGGGTACCGACGCCGCGATGGCGATGGCGATGGGCCACGTTATGCTGCGCGAATTCCACCTCGATAAACCAAGCCAGTATTTCACCGACTATGTACGTCGCTACACCGACATGCCGATGCTGGTGATGCTGGAAGAGCGTGACGGTTACTACGCCGCTGGCCGTACGCTGCGCGCCGCCGATCTGGTGGACGCGCTGGGCCAGGAAAATAACCCTGAATGGAAAACCGTTGCGTATAACAGCAACGGCGAGCTGGTGGCACCTAACGGCTCTATCGGCTTCCGCTGGGGTGAGAAGGGCAAGTGGAACCTCGAACAGCGTAACGGTACCACCGGTGAAGAGACGGAACTGCGTCTCAGCATGCTGGGCAGCCAGGACGAGATCGCCGAGGTCGGCTTCCCGTACTTTGGAGGCGAAGGATCAGAGCATTTCAACAAGGTTGAACTGAAAAATGTTCTGATGCATAAACTGCCGGTTAAACACCTGCAGCTGGCTGATGGCTCAACGGCGCTCGTCACTACCGTTTACGATTTGACCATGGCGAACTACGGTCTGGAACGGGGTCTGAATGATGAAAACTGCGCAACCAGCTATGACGACGTAAAAGCCTACACCCCGGCATGGGCGGAGCAGATCACCGGCGTTCCTCGCGCACAGATTACCCGTATCGCCCGTGAATTTGCAGAAAACGCGGATAAGACGCACGGTCGCTCAATGATCATCGTCGGCGCGGGTCTGAACCACTGGTATCACCTGGATATGAACTATCGTGGCCTGATCAACATGCTGATCTTCTGCGGCTGTGTCGGTCAGAGCGGCGGCGGTTGGGCCCACTACGTAGGCCAGGAAAAACTGCGTCCGCAGACCGGCTGGCAGCCGCTGGCGTTTGCCCTTGACTGGCAGCGTCCTGCACGTCACATGAACAGTACCTCGTACTTCTATAACCACTCCAGCCAGTGGCGCTACGAGACGGTTACCGCGCAGGAATTGCTGTCGCCAATGGCGGATAAATCCCGCTACAGTGGCCACCTGATTGACTTCAACGTCCGTGCTGAGCGCATGGGCTGGCTGCCGTCTGCGCCGCAGCTGGGTACTAACCCGCTGCGCATCGCGGAAGAGGCGAAAAAAGCTGGAATGTCACCGGTGGATTACACCGTTAAGTCCCTGAAAGACGGCTCAATCCGTTTCGCGGCTGAACAGCCTGAGAACGGCAAAAACCATCCGCGTAACCTGTTCATCTGGCGCTCCAACCTGCTGGGCTCGTCCGGTAAAGGTCACGAGTACATGCTGAAATACCTGCTCGGTACCGAGAACGGTATCCAGGGGAAAGATCTCGGCAGGCAGGGTGGCGTGAAGCCGGAAGAGGTGGAATGGAAAGACAACGGTCTGGACGGCAAGCTGGATCTAGTGGTGACCCTCGACTTCCGTCTGTCCAGTACCTGCCTGTATTCCGATATCGTGCTGCCAACCGCGACCTGGTACGAAAAAGACGACATGAATACCTCGGATATGCATCCGTTTATTCATCCACTGTCTGCCGCGGTTGACCCGGCGTGGGAGTCGAAAAGCGACTGGGATATCTACAAAGATATCGCGAAGAAATTCTCTGAAGTGTGCGTCGGGCATCTGGGCAAAGAGACCGACGTGGTGACGCTGCCAATCCAGCACGACTCTGCGGCCGAGCTGGCGCAGCCGCTGGACGTCAAAGACTGGAAAAAAGGCGAATGTGACCTGATCCCGGGCGTGACCGCGCCGCACATCATTCCGGTGGAGCGTGATTACCCGGCGACGTACGAGCGATTTACCTCTATCGGTCCACTGATGGAGAAAATCGGTAACGGCGGGAAAGGGATTGCCTGGAATACCCAGAGCGAAATGGATCTGCTGCGTAAGCTCAATTACACCAAAGCGGACGGCCCGGCGAAAGGCCAGCCCATGCTGAACACGGCGATTGATGCCGCAGAGATGATCCTGACCCTGGCGCCGGAAACCAACGGCCACGTGGCGGTGAAGGCGTGGGCAGCGCTGAGCGAGTTTACGGGTCGTGACCACACGCATCTGGCAACGAATAAAGAGGAGGAGAAAATCCGCTTCCGCGATATTCAGGCCCAGCCGCGCAAGATTATCTCCAGCCCGACCTGGTCAGGACTTGAAGATGAGCATGTCTCCTATAACGCCGGTTACACCAACGTTCACGAGTTGATCCCATGGCGCACGCTGTCCGGTCGTCAGTCCCTGTATCAGGATCACCAGTGGATGCGTGACTTCGGTGAAAGCCTGCTGGTGTACCGTCCGCCAATCGACACCCGCTCCGTAACCGCAGTTATGGGCGCGAAATCCAACGGTAACCCTGAAAAGGCGCTGAACTTCCTGACGCCGCACCAGAAGTGGGGGATCCACTCGACCTATAGCGACAACCTGCTGATGCTGACGCTTTCGCGCGGCGGTCCGATTGTCTGGATGAGCGAGACGGATGCCAAAGATCTGGGTATTGAAGATAACGACTGGATCGAGGTGTTTAACAGCAACGGTGCTCTGACGGCGCGTGCGGTGGTGAGCCAGCGCGTACCGGCCGGGATGACCATGATGTACCACGCGCAGGAACGTATCGTTAACCTGCCGGGGTCAGAAATCACCGAACAGCGCGGCGGGATCCACAACTCCGTGACCCGTATTACGCCGAAGCCGACCCATATGATCGGGGGCTATGCGCAGCTGGCCTACGGCTTTAACTACTACGGCACCGTAGGATCGAACCGCGATGAGTTCGTGGTGGTACGTAAGATGAAGAACATTAACTGGTTAGACGGCGAAGGTAATGACCAGGTACAGGAGAGCGTAAAATGAAAATTCGTTCACAAGTCGGCATGGTGCTGAATCTGGATAAATGCATCGGCTGTCACACCTGCTCGGTCACCTGTAAAAACGTCTGGACCAGCCGTGAAGGTATGGAGTACGCCTGGTTCAACAACGTGGAAAGCAAGCCGGGTACCGGCTTCCCGACCGACTGGGAAAACCAGGAGAAGTGGAGGGGCGGTTGGATCCGTAAAATCAACGGCAAGCTGCAGCCGCGCATGGGTAACCGCGCGATGCTTCTGGGGAAAATCTTCGCTAACCCGCATCTGCCGGGCATTGAGGATTACTACGAGCCGTTTGACTATGACTACCAGAACCTGCACAACGCGCCGGAAAGCAAACACCAGCCGATCGCGCGTCCTCGCTCGCTGATCACCGGCAAGCGCATGGACAAAATTACCAGCGGTCCAAACTGGGAGGAGATTCTGGGCGGCGAGTTCGAAAAACGCGCCAAAGACCAGAACTTCGAGAACATGCAGAAGGCGATGTACGGCCAGTTCGAAAACACCTTCATGATGTATCTGCCGCGCCTTTGCGAGCACTGCCTGAACCCGGCGTGCGTGGCGACCTGCCCAAGCGGCGCCATCTACAAGCGTGAAGAGGACGGCATCGTCCTGATCGACCAGGACAAATGCCGCGGCTGGCGTATGTGCATCACCGGCTGCCCGTACAAAAAAATCTACTTCAACTGGAAGAGCGGGAAATCAGAGAAATGCATCTTCTGCTACCCGCGTATCGAAGCAGGTCAGCCAACCGTCTGCTCCGAAAGCTGCGTAGGCCGTATCCGCTACCTCGGCGTGCTGCTGTATGACGCAGACGCGATTGAAAATGCCGCGAGTACCGAGAACGAGAAAGATCTGTATCAGCGTCAGCTTGACGTGTTCCTTGACCCGAACGATCCGAAAGTCATTGAGCAGGCGCTGAGGGACGGTATTCCACAGAGCGTTATCGACGCGGCGCAGCAGTCGCCGGTGTATAAAATGGCGATGGACTGGAAGCTGGCTCTGCCGCTTCATCCGGAATACCGCACGCTGCCGATGGTCTGGTACGTGCCGCCGCTGTCGCCAATCCAGTCTGCTGCCGATGCAGGCGAGCTGGGCAGCAACGGCATTCTGCCGGACGTCGAGAGCCTGCGTATCCCGGTTCAGTATCTGGCAAACCTGCTGACCGCAGGGGATACCCAACCGGTACTGCTGGCGCTGAAACGTATGCTGGCGATGCGTCACTTTAAGCGTGCGGAAACCGTTGATGGCGTTAACGATACCCGCGCGCTGGACGAGGTCGGTCTGACTGAAGCGCAGGCCCAGGAGATGTACCGCTACCTGGCAATTGCCAACTATGAAGACCGTTTCGTGGTGCCGAGCAGCCACCGTGAACTGGCTCGCGAGGCCTTCCCGGAGAAAAATGGCTGTGGCTTTAGTTTTGGCGACGGTTGCCATGGGTCAGACAGCAAATTCAACCTGTTTAACAGCCGCCGCATCGACGCCATGGATGTGACCAGCAAAACGGAGCCGCACCAATGATTGAACTCGTCATTGTTTCGCGTCTGCTCGAGTATCCGGATGCTGCGCTTGCGCAGCATCAGCAGGAGCTTTTTGATGCACTCGCGTCATCTGAAAACCTGGATAAAGAGGATGCCCAGACGCTGGGCGTTTTCCTCCGCGACCTGTTAGCGCGCGATCTGCTCGACGCGCAGGCGGACTACAGCCAGCTGTTTGACCGTGGCCGTGCAACGTCGTTACTGCTGTTCGAACACGTTCATGGTGAATCCCGCGACCGGGGTCAGGCGATGGTGGACCTGATGGCTCAGTACGAGCAGCACGGCCTGATGCTCGACAGCCGCGAGCTGCCGGACCATCTGCCGCTGTACCTGGAGTATCTGGCTCAACTGCCGAAAGACGAGGCGCTGGGCGGTCTGCAGGACATCGCGCCGATCCTGGCGTTGCTCAGCGCGCGTCTTCAGCAGCGTGAGAGCCGCTATGCGGTGCTGTTCGACCTGCTGATGAAGCTGGCAAACGCCGCTGTCGACAGTGAAAAAGTGGCGGAGAAAATCGCGGATGAAGCCCGCGATGATACCCCGCAAGCGCTGGATGCGGTCTGGGAGGAAGAGCAGGTGAAATTCTTTGCTGAGCAGAGCTGCGGCGAGTCTGAAATCTCCGCTCACCAGCGTCGTTTTGCCGGGGCGGTCGCTCCGCAATATTTGGATATCTCAAACGGAGGACGGCACTAATGCACTTCCTGAATATGTTCTTCTTTGACATTTACCCGTATATCGCGGGCACCGTGTTCCTGGTGGGAAGCTGGCTGCGTTATGACTACGGCCAGTACACCTGGCGTGCTGCCTCCAGCCAGATGCTGGATCGTAAGGGGATGCACGTCGCGTCTAACCTGTTTCATATCGGGATCCTCGGGATTTTTGCCGGGCACTTCCTCGGGATGCTGACCCCGCACTGGATGTACGAAGCGTGGCTGCCGATTGAGGTGAAACAGAAGATGGCGATGATCGCGGGCGGTGCCTGCGGCGTGATGACCCTCGTCGGGGGCCTGCTGTTGTTGAAACGTCGTCTGTTCAGCCCGCGTGTGCGGGCAACGACCACCGCGGCGGACATCCTGATCCTTTCCCTGCTGGTGGTGCAATGCGCGCTGGGTCTGCTGACCATTCCGTTCTCGGCGCAGCATATGGACGGCAGTGAAATGATGAAGCTGGTCGGCTGGGCGCAGTCCGTGGTGACTTTCCACGGTGGCGCGTCCGAACACCTGGACGGCGTGGCGTTTATCTTCCGCGTTCACCTGGTGCTGGGGATGACGCTGTTTGTGCTGTTCCCGTTCTCCCGTCTGGTACACATCTGGAGCGCGCCGGTGGAGTACCTGACGCGCAAGTATCAGATTGTGCGTGCCCGTCGCTAATTCACCGTTTTAATACCAACCCCGCACTCGCGGGGTTTTTTTTCGCCCCAGCCCAGGTTGTTGCCCGCTGCGGCAAACAGGATTAACGCACCACCCGCCAGCTGCGTCAGGTTCAATGCGTGTCCGAACACCAGATTATCTACAATAATTGCCACCACCGGATAGATAAACGACAGGGAGCCGGTCACCGGCGTTGGCAGTTTCTGGATCGCGCTATACAGCAGTTGATACATAATACCGGTATGGACGATGCCCAGCGTCAGCAAGATTGGCCAGGGAAAATCACCGGAGAGTGACGGCTGGCTGGCAAAAGGCAGCAGCATCACCACGCCGGTCAGCACCTGGATAAAAGCGATATGCTGTGGGGCGATTGTTTTGAGTTTGCGCGCAATGATTGCCGTCAGCGCATAGAAGAAGGCCGCGGCCATGGCCAGACCAACCCCTGCGAGCCATTTACTGTTATGGGCTCCGGTCAGCTCACTGGAGAGCAATATCACCACTCCGCCAAAGGCGAGGAACAGCCAGCCCCATTTTACCAGGCTGACGCGCTCACCTAAAAACATCCCCATCAATACCAGCATAAACGGCTGGGTGTTATATACCACGGTAGACAGGCCAATAGAGATACGTTCGTAAGCGGCGAAAAGCAGTAGCCAGTTCACAACTAATGCCACACCCCCGAGAATCGCAAGCATCAGCGTGGTGCGGGTGAGGGGACTAAAGGGCTTTTGACTGACCCGGATAAAAATAAAAAGTGTTATGGCCCCCAATAAGACAGCGCCAGAAGACCACTTCCGTGACGGGCAGACCGGAGAGTAAAACAAACGCACCGATAGAGCCGGAAATTAACATCGCCAGGCTCATTTGCCAGACGCCTTTATGGAAATCACGCATTATCCACCTCCTGATTTAATGACCTTATTGTCGAAAATCGCTGTCGGGTTTTACAGGGGTGATATAAGGTGAAAGAGAGTAATGACTTTTTAAAATGAGGCAAAATCGATGGAAAGCCTTCTCGATGAGATCGACAGACACATATTAACCTGCCTGGTTGAAGATGCGCGCATGTCGTTGAAGGTGCTCAGTGGCCGTATCGGTTTGACCTCACCCAGCACGGCAGAACGGCTGAAAAGGCTGGAAGAACGCGGTGTGATTCAGGGATATGGTGCGCGGGTGAATCTGGCGGCGTTGGGATATACGCTGCAGGCGCTGGTGCGCGTGCGGCCGCTGCCTGGGTTGCTGCATAAAGTGGATAAGTACATTCAGGCGATGCCGGAGTGTATTGAGAGCGACAAAGTGACCGGGGAAGATTGCTTCGTGATCAGGCTGGTGGTGCGCTCGATTGAGCAACTGGATGTGTTGCTGGACGGGCTGGCGGAACATGCGCAGTGTAATACGTCGATTGTGAAGAGTTCGCCGGTGAAGCGACGATTGCCGCCGATGTAGCTGCCTGTCGCCGGGTGGCGGCTGCGCCTTACCCGGCCTACAACGGCGGATTCGGTTTTTTATGTTGGGGAATGATGGTGGTGGGGGAAGGATTCGAACCTTCGAAGTCGATGACGGCAGATTTACAGTCTGCTCCCTTTGGCCGCTCGGGAACCCCACCAGGGGTAATTCACATTTTGAGGTAATGCTGAGAGATGGTGGTGGGGGAAGGATTCGAACCTTCGAAGTCGATGACGGCAGATTTACAGTCTGCTCCCTTTGGCCGCTCGGGAACCCCACCACGGGGTAATGCTATTTACTGGCCCGCTTCCTGCTGGAAGCGGGGCGCATCATATCAAATGACACGCCCCTGTAAAGCGTTACCACAATAAAAATAAACTGGTTGCCTGATTTTTACGCGCAAAGCTGGAAAGCTAACCAGTTCATTTCATTGTCGATTAAAGAATAATCGTTCTGTTACCGTAGACAAAGACACGCTGTGCCAGCACCTGATACAGCGCACGGCTTAACACATTCTTCTCAACGTCACGGCCAGCGCGCATCATGTCTTCAGCCGTGTAGGTGTGATCCACGTGAATGACGTCCTGCATGATGATTGGGCCTTCGTCCAGATTGTCATTCACGTAGTGCGCGGTCGCGCCGATGATCTTCACGCCGCGCTCGTACGCCTGATGGTAAGGGCGGGCACCAATGAAGGCTGGCAGGAATGAGTGGTGAATGTTGATGATCTTGTTCGGGAAACGCGCCACGAAAGAGGGCGTCAGCACGCGCATATATTTCGCCAGCACCACGTAGTCCGGATTATGCGCTTCAATGGCTTCAGCCATCAGGTTGTCATGCTCTTCACGGGTATGGCCTTCATGGCTCACCAGTTCAAACGGAATATCAAACCGTTCAACCAGCGTGCGCAGGGTCTCGTGGTTGCCGATAACCGCGGCGATTTCAACATCCAGACCGCCGTAATTGGCTTTCATTAGCAGATCGCCCAGGCAGTGAGCTTCTTTAGTCACCAGAATCACAACGCGGCGACGGCCCGCTGGATTCAGCTCGCGCACCGAACCTTCCGGCAGCGCGCTGTCCAAATCGGCAAGCAGGGTGGTGTCGTTGAAAATACCTTCCAGTTCGGTTCGCATGAAGAAACGACCGGTACGGTGGTCAACGAACTCGTTGTTCTGCACGATATTCAGTTCATGTTTGTAGCAAATGTTGGTAATTCGTGCGATCAGCCCTTTTTGATCGGGACAGATAGTGCGCAGAACTTTACGTTGTAATGATTGCATCGCCGGGAAATCCTGTTTGTATTTGCGAAGTCTGGGTTGTCAGGCGTTACTGCCCGCAACACTTTTTAAATTTTTTACCTGAACCACAAGGGCAGGGATCGTTACGACCAAACTGTGGGCGCGTACCGTCAATATAATACCATTGCCCGCTTTCCTTTAAGAACCGGGAACGCTCGATAATGGCGCCAGGTTTATTGTTTTCGGTAAAGCGGGCGACAAAGCTGACAAAGCCTTCGTCGTCGTGACTGCCGGGTGACGATTCAAAGACGGTAAGTCCTAGCCATTGGGTATGCGTAAACCCGGCTTCGATCTCTTGTCTGAAGTCGGCGGCGTGGCAGGATGGGTGCCAGGTTTTTATCAGGTAGTCTGAGTCTTTGATCACAAAAGCAGTATACCGTGAACGCATGAGGTGTGACGGGTCCGGTGCAACCTGATTGCCAGAAAGATATCGCTGGCAACATAGGCTATACTCCAGAGCGCTACCACAGGGGCAGAGTTGAGACACGATTCTCTTCCTGGAATAAAAAATAAGGGCGTTAAACGCCTCGGGTAGCACTATGTTAACTGAGCTGTTGCGTTGACGCTATGTCAGGAATCCAGGGGAAGTAAAACAGGGCTAATGAGAAAGGTTAAAATTGGACTGGCGCTGGGCTCAGGTGCAGCCCGGGGATGGTCCCACATCGGCGTGATTAATGCCTTAAACAAGATGGGCATTGACGTCGATATCGTTGCGGGATGTTCCATAGGATCGCTTGTCGGCTCCGCGTATGCGTGCGGCAAACTCCCGGAACTCGAAACCTGGGTACGTTCCTTCAGCTACTGGGACGTGCTTCGCCTGATGGATCTCTCCTGGCAGCGCGGTGGACTTTTGCGCGGCGAACGCGTCTTTAACCAGTTCCGCCAGGTTATGCCTCTTCAGGACTTCACGGATTGTCAGATGCCTTTCGGTGCCGTCGCGACGAATCTCAGCACCGGACGCGAACTCTGGCTGACCGAAGGAGATATTCACCTTGCGGTGCGTGCCTCATGCAGCATTCCCGGGCTTATGGCACCTGTCCCCCATAACGGTTATTGGCTTGTCGACGGTGGCGTCGTTAATCCTGTTCCCATCTCTCTGACGCGTGCCATGGGGGCCGATTTCGTGATTGCCGTGGATTTGCAGCACGATGCTCACCTGATGCAGCAAGACCTTATGCCGGTCAATCTCCAGAGCGAAGATGCCGAAGGCGAGAAGCTTGCCTGGCACGCGCGTTTGCGTGGAAGGATTGGGCGTCTGGCCGCACGACGCTCGGTCGCCGCACCGACGGCGATGGAAATCATGACCACCTCTATTCAGGTTCTTGAGAATCGCCTTAAACGTAACCGTATGGCTGGCGATCCTCCGGATATTCTTATTCAGCCATACTGTCCACAAATCTCTACCCTTGATTTCCATCGGGCTGAGGCCGCCATCGCAGCGGGCTCATTAGCCGTCGAAAAGAAAATAGACGAGTTGCTGCCTTTTGTGCGAACAGCACGTTAAGCACCTTTTTTTGACTACTTCAGCAAAATCTGACAGGCGATAGTACCGATAGCATGCCACTATTTAGTAACTATCAGCCAGGGGAGGAACCATGACGCAGCCATTGGCCGGAAAACACATTTTGATTGTTGAAGACGAGCCCGTTTTCCGATCGCTACTGGATTCATGGTTATCCTCACTGGGCGCAAACACGTTACTGGCTGAAGATGGCATCGACGCGCTGGAAAAAATGACCAGCATTGCGCCCGATCTGATGATTTGCGATATCGCGATGCCGCGCATGAACGGACTGAAACTGGTTGAACATCTGCGTAACGAGGGTGACCAGATGCCCATTCTGGTGATCTCTGCGACAGAAAATATGGCGGATATCGCCAAAGCATTGCGCCTTGGCGTCCAGGATATCCTGCTTAAACCCGTTAAAGATCTGAACCGGTTACGTGAAACGGTATTAGCGTGCCTCTATCCGAATATGTTTAATTCCCGCGTTGAGGAAGAGGAACGTCTTTTCCAGGACTGGGACGCGCTGGTAAGTGATCCGCCTGCGGCAGCCAAACTGTTGCAAGAACTTCAGCCACCCGTTCAGCAGACTATTTCACACTGCCGCGTAAATTATCGCCAGCTGGTGGCGGCTGACCAGCCTGGGCTGGTGCTGGATATTGCGCCACTGTCTGACTCTGATCTCGCGTTTTATTCTCTGGACGTAACCCGTGCAGGGGATAATGGCGTATTAGCCGCGTTGTTACTTCGTGCGCTATTTAACGGTTTATTGCAGGAACAGTTATCGCATCAGGGACAACGGCTTCCTGAGTTAGGCAGTTTACTCAAACAAGTAAACCAGCTTTTTCGTCAGGCCAATTTACCGGGACAGTTCCCGCTGCTGGTGGGTTATTACCATAGCGGTTTAAAAAATCTTATCCTCGTTTCAGCAGGTCTGAATGCGTCACTGAATACGGGCGAACACCATATTCAGGTGAGTAACGGTGTACCGCTTGGAACACTGGGTACGGCGTATCTTAATCAAATTAGCCACCGTTGTTCCTCATGGCAGTGCCAAATTTGGGGGGCTGGGGGAAGGCTACGCTTAATGTTGTCCACGGAATAAGCAACTGGAGCGTAATTTTAAGATTGCTTTACCTCTGTTTTCTCGGGAGTGCTACTATCGCAGCCCAGAATCATGCGTATTTGTCCTAATTGATCGGCAACGCGTTCTTTTCAGACCCGGACTGTAGGGCGAGGCTGATATACTCAACGCGTTATTTATTGCATAAAAGTTCAAAACTTGAACAAATCAGGAGAATTTGAATGGCTGCCCTAAATTCGAAAGTCAGAAAGGCCGTCATCCCGGTAGCGGGATTGGGGACCAGGATGTTACCAGCAACTAAGGCGATTCCTAAAGAGATGTTGCCTCTGGTTGATAAGCCATTAATTCAGTATGTCGTCAATGAGTGTATTGCAGCCGGCATCACTGAAATTGTGCTGGTTACGCATTCATCAAAAAACTCTATCGAAAACCACTTCGATACAAGTTTTGAACTCGAAGCCATGCTGGAAAAACGTGTTAAGCGTCAGCTGTTAGAAGAAGTTCAGTCTATTTGCCCTCCGCACGTCACCATTATGCAGGTGCGTCAGGGGCTGGCTAAAGGCCTGGGTCACGCGGTGATGTGTGCACACCCGGTTGTCGGTGATGAGCCGGTAGCGGTTATTCTGCCTGACGTTATTCTGGATGAATACGAATCCGATCTTTCCCAGGACAACCTGGCAGAGATGATCAAGCGTTTCGATGAAACGGGTAGCAGCCAGATCATGGTTGAGCCTGTTGATGACGTGACGGCTTACGGCGTGGTTGACTGCAAAGGCGTTAACCTTGAACCAGGCGAAAGCGTACCCATGGTTGGCGTTGTAGAGAAGCCTAAAGCCGACGTAGCGCCTTCTAATCTGGCGGTTGTGGGTCGCTATGTCCTGAGTGCTGAAATCTGGCCTCTGCTGGCGAAAACGCCTCCAGGCGCAGGGGATGAAATCCAGCTGACCGATGCTATCGATATGCTGATCGAGAAAGAGACCGTTGAGGCTTACCATATGAAAGGTAAGAGCCATGACTGCGGTAATAAGCTCGGTTATATGCAGGCTTTCGTTGAATATGGCATTCGCCACAATTCACTGGGTGAAGAATTTAAAGCCTGGCTCAATGAGAGTATGGGTATTAAGAAATAACCCCCCGGTGTAAATGTCTGAAACCGGTGTGGCGTTGCCCACCGGTTTTTTTATGCCCATAAAACGCCCCGGGGTGCCTGATTGTAAGCATAGCTATATCGATGAATAACGCTTTATGACGTTGTGTAAGAGGATGTTTGCAATAAATTGCGGCCAAAAAAAATCCCGCCAGAAGCGGGATTTTTCTGAATTCGGCGTGATTAATCCTTGATCAGGAAGTCATCAAGCTGTTTACCTTGCTCATCCATAGCTTTCTTGATTACAGCAGGAGTGCGGCCCTGGCCAGTCCAGGTTTTAGTTTCGCCGTTCTCATCAACGTAGCTATATTTAGCAGGACGCGCAGCGCGTTTTGCTTTGGTACCGGTTTTAGCTGCAGCCATGCTGTTCAGCAATTCATTTGGATCGATACCATCAGCAATCAGCATTTCACGATATTGCTGCAGTTTACGAGTACGCTCTTCGATTTCAGCAGCAGCAGCGCTTTCTTCTTCGCGACGTTCATTAACTACAACTTCTAATTTTTCCAGCATTTCTTCGAGCGTTTCAAGGGTACATTCTCTTGCCTGCGCACGAAGAGTACGGATGTTGTTCAGAATTTTAAGTGCTTCGCTCATTGTAGTAATCTCAAACTTATAATGGGGGGTGGTTTGTTGTCCTAATAATAGAGCCATAAATTCAGTTGTGCAATAGCCAGGAATGTAAGGAATTCAAAAAATACTAAATAAAGCCGCTATTATTAATTACGCTAACTTAAATTTCCTCTTCGACTGTGTGTCGCTTGTTATCACGTTAACCTGCTTAACCCCGCCGATTGCATCTTTTTTTTGTGACATTTACCGCAGGAATTATAGTTTCGGCGGATAAATATCAGCCTTTTGTATTAGTTCCAGGCTGGGGTGTTAAGGCAGGAATAGTTAATAAATAGTGAATTTTAATGAACGCTGATGCCACTATAAAAAGAAGTGTTATGTTTGGCTCACCCTATAACATATTCACAAATGAGCTTATCTTTACTCTCTGTTTTAACGGATTATTTTCGCCAGAAGTAGCTGTTTTACACCTTTCAGCAAGGCATCTTCTGTGCGGCCTGTCGCGGAAGACCAGACAAAATATGGTACAATGAATCATCGGTAATATTACACATTGATTAGGGTTTTACGGCCAATGGCACAGCTTTATTTCTACTATTCGGCAATGAATGCCGGCAAATCTACCGCACTGCTGCAATCCTCATACAATTACCAGGAACGAGGGATGCGTACCGTTGTTTATACCGCTGAAATCGACGACCGCTTCGGTGCCGGAAAGGTGAGTTCAAGAATAGGCCTGTCTTCGCAAGCCAGATTGTTTAACCCGCAAACTGACCTGCTGAATGACATCCGCGCTGCGCATGCGTCAGAGCCTATTCATTGCGTTCTGGTTGATGAGAGCCAGTTCCTGACGCGTGAACAGGTTCATGCGCTCTCCGAAGTGGTGGATGAGCTGGATATTCCCGTTCTGTGCTACGGACTGCGTACGGACTTTCGCGGGGAGCTGTTTGCCGGGAGCCAGTATCTGCTCGCCTGGTCAGATAAGCTCGTGGAACTGAAAACTATCTGCTTCTGCGGACGTAAAGCCAGCATGGTGCTTCGACTCGATCAGGCCGGAAAACCTTATGCAGATGGGGAGCAGGTGGTGATAGGCGGCAATGAACGCTATGTCTCGGTCTGTCGTAAGCATTATAAAGAAGCGTTATCTGTCGGCTCTCTGACGGCGATTCAGCACGACAACAGAAAATAACCTCTTTGGTATTCAGACATAAAAAAACCCGCCTGGAAGGCGGGTTTTTTCATCAGGCTGTCAGTTAAGCGCTTTTCTTCGCTTTCTTGTCAGCTTTAATGACAGGTGCTTCTGTTTTCACAGCAGCAACGTCACCTTCTTTGAACTCACGACCGTAGTAGGTATCCAACAGAATCTGTTTCAGCTCGGAGATCAGTGGGTAGCGCGGGTTAGCACCAGTACACTGGTCATCGAATGCATCTTCAGACAGCTTGTCTACGTGAGCGAGGAAGTCAGCTTCCTGAACGCCTGCTTCACGGATAGATTTAGGAATACCCAGCTCAGCTTTCAGGCTTTCCAGCCATGCCAGCAGTTTCTCAATCTTCGCAGCAGTGCGGTCGCCCGGTGCGCTCAGACCAAGGTGGTCAGCGATTTCAGCATAACGACGGCGCGCTTGCGGACGGTCGTACTGGCTGAAAGCCGTCTGCTTGGTTGGGTTGTCGTTGGCGTTATAACGGATAACGTTGCTGATCAACAGGGCGTTCGCCAGACCGTGAGGAATGTGGAACTGTGAACCCAGTTTGTGCGCCATAGAGTGGCAAACACCCAGGAAGGCGTTCGCAAACGCGATACCGGCGATAGTGGCTGCACTGTGGACACGTTCGCGCGCTACAGGGTTCTTAGAACCTTCGTTGTAAGACGCTGGCAGGTTTTCTTTCAGCAGTTTCAGTGCCTGCAGAGCCTGACCGTCAGAGAACTCAGATGCCAGAACAGAAACGTAAGCTTCCAGAGCGTGAGTCACGGCATCCAGACCACCGAAGGCACACAGTGATTTCGGCATTTCCATAACCAGGTTGGCATCAACGATAGCCATATCTGGGGTCAGGGCGTAGTCAGCCAGTGGGTATTTCTGACCGGTTGCATCGTCAGTTACTACTGCAAATGGCGTAACTTCTGAACCCGTACCGGAAGTGGTGGTGACGGCGATCATTTTCGCTTTCACGCCCATTTTCGGGAACTTGTAGATACGTTTACGGATGTCCATAAAGCGCAGCGCCAGTTCTTCGAAGTGGGTTTCTGGATGTTCGTACATAACCCACATAATTTTCGCGGCATCCATTGGGGAACCACCACCCAGAGCGATAATCACATCTGGTTTGAAGGAGTTCGCCAGTTCAGCACCTTTACGCACCACGCTCAGTGTTGGGTCAGCTTCAACTTCAAAGAACACTTCAGTTTCAACGCCAGACGCTTTCAGAACAGAGGTGATCTGGTCAGCGTAGCCGTTGTTGAACAGGAAACGGTCAGTCACGATGAGCGCACGCTTGTGGCCATCAGTAATCACTTCATCCAGCGCGATTGGCAGAGAGCCACGGCGGAAGTAGATAGATTTCGGAAGTTTGTGCCACAACATGTTTTCAGCTCGCTTAGCAACGGTTTTCTTGTTGATCAGGTGTTTCGGACCAACGTTTTCAGAGATGGAGTTACCACCCCAGGAACCACAACCCAGAGTCAGGGAAGGTGCGAGTTTGAAGTTGTACAGGTCACCGATACCACCCTGAGAAGCAGGGGTGTTAATCAGGATACGGGCAGTTTTCATCATCTGACCGAAGTGAGCAACACGCTCAGGCTGGTTATCCTGGTCGGTGTACAGGCAAGAGGTGTGACCGATACCGCCCATGGCAACCAGTTTCTCGGCTTTCTCTACCGCGTCTTCGAAATCTTTCGCACGGTACATGGCAAGCGTAGGAGACAGTTTTTCGTGAGCAAACGGCTCGCTTTCGTCGACAACTTTTACTTCACCGATCAGGATCTTGGTGGTTGCCGGAACAGTAAAGCCTGCGAGTTCAGCAATTTTATAGGCGGGTTGACCTACGATAGCGGCGTTCAGCGCGCCATTTTTCAGAATGATGTCCTGAACCGCTTTCAGCTCTTTACCCTGCAGCATGTAGCCGCCGTGGCTGGCGAAACGCTCGCGTACAGCGTCGTATACGGAATCAACCACAACAACAGACTGTTCAGATGCACAGATAACGCCGTTATCGAAGGTTTTAGACATCAGTACGGAAGCAACGGCACGTTTGATATCAGCAGTTTCGTCGATAACAACAGGGGTGTTACCCGCGCCAACACCGATGGCAGGTTTACCGGAGCTGTATGCAGCTTTAACCATGCCAGGACCACCGGTCGCCAGGATCAGGTTAATGTCAGGATGGTGCATCAGTGCGTTGGACAGCTCAACGGAAGGTTGGTCGATCCAGCCAATCAGATCTTTTGGTGCGCCTGCGGCAATCGCAGCCTGCAGAACGATATCTGCTGCCTTGTTGGTCGCATCTTTTGCACGTGGATGTGGAGAGAAGATAATTGCGTTACGGGTCTTCAGGCTGATCAGAGATTTGAAGATAGCCGTTGAAGTTGGGTTAGTCGTTGGAACAATACCGCAGATAATACCGATAGGTTCAGCGATGGTGATCGTGCCGAAGGTGTCGTCTTCAGACAGCACGCCACAGGTTTTCTCATCTTTATAGGCGTTGTAGATATACTCTGAAGCAAAGTGGTTTTTGATCACTTTATCTTCAACGATACCCATGCCAGATTCGGCAACGGCCATTTTAGCGAGAGGGATTCGAGCATCTGCAGCAGCCAGAGCGGCAGCGCGGAAGATTTTATCAACCTGTTCTTGGGTGAAATTGGCATATTCACGCTGGGCTTTTTTAACGCGCTCGACGAGGGCGTTCAGTTCAGCGATATTAGTAACAGCCATAATGCTCTCCTGATAATGTTTAAACTCTTTTAGTAAACCAGCGCTCGATACGTCAGACAGTATAGACAGTGCCAATACGACTTGCGTTACATAAAGTAAAACAATGGGTTACTTTATGCTCCAGCACACTAATTTACTAAAAGAGCCTTACCTTAGCATCATCCCTTTTTGACAGGTGACCTTCCTGGGGGGCGTAATCAAGATTACTCACTTCTGAGTACGGAAATCATGATCTGCGTCAATTTCTCCCCAAGCTGATACCTTTCAGCAGGGTTATTTCATGGATATTTTTCCACTGTTAATTAATTAAGTAACTATTGGAAGTGGTGGCATCAATGATTCAACATATGTTTAACATTCTGAAATGCTAACGTTTTGGCACAGATTTCTGGTGAAGTATGCTAATAAAAAGCGTATCTTCAGCGCGATTTTTCATGACAACGTTGTCAGTCCCGGGCATGTGCAAAGGCGGAGCAAAACGTGATCCAAACGCTCTTTGATTTTCCAACGTATTTCAAATTTTTTATCGGTTTGTTTGCCCTGGTTAACCCGGTGGGTATCATTCCTGTCTTTATTAGTATGACCAGTTACCAGACGGCGGCGGCCCGGAACAAAACCAATCTCACCGCTAACCTGTCTGTGGCGATCATCTTGCTCACCTCGCTTTTCCTGGGGGATGCCATTCTCCAGGTCTTCGGTATCTCCATCGACTCCTTCCGCATTGCGGGTGGGATCCTGGTGGTGACCATCGCCATGTCGATGATCAGCGGTAAGCTGGGCGAGGATAAACAGAACAAGCAGGAGAAGTCAGAAACCGCGATACGCGAAAGTATCGGCGTGGTGCCACTGGCTTTACCGCTCATGGCCGGTCCCGGTGCTATCAGTTCGACCATTGTCTGGGGTACGCGTTACCATAGCCTCATGCACCTGATTGGTTTTTCTGTCGCCATTGCTGTTTTCGCGCTCTGCTGCTGGGGGGTATTTCGTATGGCGCCCTGGCTGGTTCGCTTGCTGGGACAGACGGGGATTAACGTCATCACCCGTATTATGGGGTTGTTGTTGATGGCGTTAGGGATCGAATTCATTGTCACCGGTATTAAAAGCATTTTCCCCGGCTTGCTACACTAATATTTCGAATGAAAAGAACGGAGCTACGGCTCCGTTTTTTTTACGTGAATATCAGCAAATCATATAACTAAAGTTGAAATGCTCACATATCATAATAAATTCTACTAATAATGTTCATCTCTTTTATTTCAAAGAGTTATGAATTTCGCACAATCCCGCCTGCACAGAAAATCTTCGAACGCTCTGTTATTTTACTCACACGATACTCTGGGGCTTGCTGAGAGATAACCGAAATGTTATTAGTAATTTCAACTTTCCCTTAGAGGAATGTGCTAAATAATGATCAGTTGTTAAATTTTTGTACAAAATCACTCAAAAGTAGCGCAGCGACGCGCGAGTAGAGGAAGTTTTCTCTACCTTATTGAATACCCGGTGTTTTTACCGGCTTTCGATGTCTGGCAGGGCTGCCCCCAACGATACGACGTACTTCGTAAAAGAGAATTGCTTAACAAATTTGCAAAATGTATTGGCGCGCGTTTACGCCATTTGATACTTTCCGGCCTATTATTTTGCAGCATAAAACAATCAGATGAGAATTATTTTCATATAGCTCTCTTCTCAGATATCCAGCTCAGGTCTCAAACAGGGGAGGCCTGTGAAGAATCGACGCAAGACGGCCATACGAGCAGTCAGTAATAAAAAAAGTCGGTGATAGCAAGTAGTAAAAGAAGAACCTGACAGCAGCAAAAAAAACTCCTGCGCTGTACAGGCCCCAACAGGGGAATAGACAGCTGGCGAAAGCCAGTAATTATAATGAGTGGAGTACCAACACAATGTCCATCATCACAAAAAAAAATCTGGTAGCGGCGGGGATTTTAACTGCGCTAATCGCGGGCAATGCTGCAATGGCTGCGGACGTTCCTGCAGGAGTACAACTGGCGGAGAAACAGACGCTGGTGCGTAACAACGGTGCGGAAGTTCAGTCTCTTGACCCGCACAAAATTGAAGGTGTTCCTGAGTCAAACGTTAACCGTGACCTGTTCGAAGGTCTTCTGGTGACTGACGTTGACGGCCACCCGGCACCGGGTGTGGCAGAAAAGTGGGAAAATAAAGATTTTAAAGTCTGGACCTTCCGTCTGCGTAAAGATGCCAAATGGTCCGACGGTACGCCGGTTACCGCCGAAGATTTCGTGTATAGCTGGCAGCGCCTGGCGAATCCAAATACCGCCTCTCCGTATGCGAGCTATCTGCAATATGGCCACATCGCCAATATCGATGACATCATCGCCGGTAAAAAGCCGGTCACCGACCTGGGCGTGAAAGCGATCGATGCCAATACCTTTGAAGTGACGTTGAGCGAACCTGTTCCGTACTTCTATAAGTTGCTGGTTCACCCATCCGTTTCCCCGGTACCAAAATCCGCTGTGGAAAAATTTGGTGAAAAATGGACGCAACCTGCCAATATCGTGACCAACGGTGCCTATAAGCTGAAAGACTGGGTGGTCAACGAACGTATGGTCCTGGAGCGTAACCCGCAATACTGGGATAACGCGAAGACCGTGATTAATCAGGTCACCTACCTGCCAATCTCTTCTGAAGTAACGGATGTTAACCGCTACCGTAGCGGTGAAATCGACATGACCTATAACAACATGCCGATTGAACTGTTCCAGAAGCTGAAAAAAGAGATCCCGAAAGAAGTTCACGTCGACCCATACCTGTGCACTTATTACTACGAAATCAACAACCAGAAAGCACCGTTCACCGACGTACGCGTTCGTACTGCGCTGAAGCTGGCACTGGATCGCGATATTATCGTGAACAAAGTGAAAAACCAGGGCGATCTCCCGGCGTATAGCTACACCCCTCCTTATACCGATGGAATGAAACTGGTTGAGCCTGAATGGTTCAAGTGGTCTCAGGAAAAACGTAACGAAGAAGCGAAAAAGCTGCTGGCTGAAGCGGGCTACACTGCCGATAAGCCATTAACGTTTAACCTGCTGTACAACACGTCAGATCTGCATAAAAAACTGGCTATCGCCGTCGCGTCTATCTGGAAGAAAAACCTGGGCGTCAACGTTAAGCTGGAAAACCAGGAGTGGAAAACCTTCCTCGATACGCGTCATCAGGGGACCTTCGACGTGGCGCGTGCAGGCTGGTGTGCGGACTATAACGAACCGACCTCCTTCCTGAACACGATGCTCAGCGACAGTTCAAACAACACTGCGCACTATAAGAGCCCGGCGTTCGACAAGATCATCGCTGATACGCTGAAAGTGTCTGACGATGCGCAACGCGCAGAATTGTACGCGAAATCTGAAGAGCAGCTCGATAAAGACTCTGCAATCGTACCGGTTTACTACTACGTTAACGCCCGTCTGGTGAAACCGTGGGTAGGGGGTTATACCGGTAAAGACCCGTTGGATAATATTTCCGTTAAGAATCTTTATATTATCAAGCATTAATGGCAATACGTGGGGTGAGCCTGGCTTGCCCCACTGTGTCTACTTTGTAACATTCATCAGGCACACGCCAGAAGGTACGGGCAATGTTGAAATTTATCCTGCGTCGCTGTCTAGAAGCGATACCAACGTTATTTATTCTAATTACGATTTCCTTCTTTATGATGCGTCTCGCACCGGGAAGTCCATTTACCGGTGAACGTACGCTGCCGCCGGAAGTTATGGCGAATATCGAGGCGAAGTATCACTTAAACGATCCCATCACTACCCAATACTTCAATTATTTGAAGCAGCTGGCGCACGGTGATTTTGGACCGTCATTTAAATATAAAGACTATTCCGTAAACGACCTGGTGGCCTCCAGCTTCCCGGTTTCGGCAAAACTGGGTGCTGCGGCATTCATTCTGGCCGTCGTTCTCGGGGTCACCGCAGGCGTTATCGCCGCGCTCAGACAAAATACCAAATGGGATTATGCCGTAATGGGGGTGGCAATGACCGGGGTAGTGATACCCAGCTTCGTTGTCGCGCCATTACTGGTGATGATATTTGCCATTACGCTGAAGTGGCTGCCTGGCGGCGGCTGGAACGGCGGGGCGCTGAAGTTCATGATTTTGCCAATGGTGGCATTATCTCTGGCCTATATCGCCAGTATCGCGCGTATCACCCGTGGTTCTATGATCGAAGTGCTGCATTCGAACTTCATCCGCACCGCGCGCGCGAAAGGGCTGCCGATGCGCCGGATTATCTTCCGCCATGCGCTCAAGCCGGCGCTGCTGCCGGTGCTCTCCTATATGGGGCCTGCATTCGTTGGGATCATCACGGGCTCGATGGTTATCGAAACCATCTACGGCCTGCCGGGCATTGGTCAGCTGTTCGTTAACGGCGCGCTCAACCGCGACTATTCGCTGGTACTGAGCCTGACGATCCTCGTTGGTGCGCTCACCATTCTCTTTAACGCGATCGTTGATGTGCTGTATGCCGTCATCGACCCGAAAATCCGTTACTAACTGGAGCACGCCATGATGTTGAGTAAGAAAAACAGCGAGGCGCTGGAAAACTTCAGTGAAAAACTGGAAGTGGAAGGTCGTAGTCTCTGGCAGGATGCACGCCGTCGCTTTATGCACAACCGTGCCGCCGTCGCCAGTCTGGTGGTTCTGGTGATCATCGCGCTGTTTGTGACCCTGGCACCGATGCTGTCGCAATTTACCTATTTCGATACGGACTGGGGCATGATGTCCAGCGCGCCGGATATGGAATCCGGTCACTATTTCGGGACCGACTCATCCGGCCGTGATCTGCTGGTGCGCGTCGCGATTGGGGGGCGTATCTCGTTGATGGTCGGTATCGCCGCCGCGCTGGTGGCGGTAATTCTGGGTACGCTCTACGGCTCACTTTCCGGCTACCTTGGCGGCAAAGTGGACTCAGTGATGATGCGTTTGCTGGAAATCCTGAACTCCTTCCCGTTTATGTTCTTCGTCATTCTGCTGGTGACCTTCTTCGGCCAGAACATTCTGTTGATTTTCGTGGCCATCGGGATGGTTTCCTGGCTGGATATGGCGCGTATCGTACGCGGCCAGACGCTGAGCCTGAAACGTAAAGAATTTATCGAAGCCGCGCAGGTTGGTGGCGTATCTACCCGAAATATCGTGGTTCGCCATATTGTTCCTAACGTGCTGGGGGTGGTTGTGGTCTATGCCTCACTGCTGGTGCCAAGCATGATCCTGTTTGAATCCTTCCTCAGCTTCCTGGGGCTGGGTACGCAGGAACCACTGAGCAGCTGGGGCGCGCTGTTGAGCGATGGTGCAAACTCGATGGAAGTATCACCGTGGCTGTTGCTCTACCCGGCGGGTTTCCTGGTGGTCACACTGTTTTGTTTCAACTTTATCGGCGATGGCCTGCGTGATGCCCTCGACCCGAAAGACCGTTAAGGAGCGCCGTCATGACAATTATTGAAACGGCCACTGCGCCACAGGCGCAACAGCAGAGCAATCTTCTGCTGGACGTAAAAGACCTCCGTGTGACCTTTAAAACCCCTGACGGGGATGTTACCGCCGTCAACGATCTCAACTTCAACCTGAGCGCGGGTGAAACGCTGGGGATTGTCGGTGAATCCGGCTCCGGAAAATCCCAGACCGCCTTTGCGTTGATGGGCCTGCTGGCATCTAACGGTGTGATTGGCGGTTCCGCAAAATTCAATGGTCGCGAAATCCTCAACCTGCCGGAGCACGAGCTGAACAAGCTGCGTGCCGAGCAGATCTCGATGATTTTCCAGGACCCGATGACCTCGCTGAACCCGTATATGCGCGTCGGTGAGCAGCTGATGGAAGTCCTGATGCTGCATAAAGGTCTGGGGAAAGCGGAAGCGTTTGAGGAATCCGTCAAAATGCTGGATGCGGTAAAAATGCCGGAAGCGCGTAAGCGCATGCGCATGTTCCCGCACGAATTCTCCGGCGGTATGCGTCAGCGCGTGATGATTGCTATGGCGCTGCTGTGCCGGCCAAAACTGCTGATTGCCGATGAACCGACTACCGCACTGGACGTTACCGTTCAGGCGCAAATCATGACCCTGCTGAACGAGCTTAAGCGTGAGTTCAACACGGCGATTATCATGATTACCCACGATCTGGGTGTTGTTGCCGGTATCTGTGACAAAGTGCTGGTGATGTATGCCGGTCGTACGATGGAATACGGCAAAGCGCGGGACGTGTTCTATCAGCCTGCCCATCCATACTCCATTGGCCTGCTGAACGCGGTGCCGCGGCTTGATGCGGAAGGGGAATCCCTGCTCACCATTCCGGGCAACCCGCCAAACCTGCTGCGTCTGCCAAAAGGCTGTCCGTTCCAGCCGCGCTGTCCGCATGCGATGGAAATCTGCAACAGCGCGCCGCCGCTGGAAGCATTTGCACCAGGCCGTCTGCGCGCCTGCTTTAAGCCGCAGGAGGAGCTGGTATGAACGCATTAGATGAAAAACGCAATGTGCTGCTCGAAATCGCTGACCTTAAGGTGCATTTCGATATTAAGGATGGTAAACAGTGGTTCTGGCAGCCGCCGAAAACCCTGAAAGCCGTGGATGGCGTCACCCTGCGTCTGTACGAGGGGGAGACCCTGGGGGTCGTGGGCGAGTCCGGCTGTGGGAAATCCACTTTCGCACGTGCCATTATCGGCCTAGTCAAAGCTACCGATGGAAAAGTGGCGTGGCTGGGTAAAGACCTGCTGGGGATGAAGCCCGACGAGTGGCGGGACGTGCGAAGCGACATCCAGATGATTTTCCAGGATCCGCTGGCATCACTTAACCCGCGTATGACCATCGGAGAGATTATTGCCGAGCCGCTGCGCACCTATCATCCTAAGATGCCGCGTCAGGAAGTCCGTGACCGCGTAAAGGCGATGATGCTGAAAGTGGGGCTGTTGCCTAACCTCATTAACCGTTATCCGCACGAATTCTCCGGCGGTCAGTGTCAGCGTATTGGTATTGCGCGTGCGCTGATCCTTGAGCCGAAGCTGATTATCTGTGATGAACCGGTTTCCGCGCTGGACGTTTCCATTCAGGCGCAGGTGGTAAACCTGCTGCAGAAGCTGCAGCGCGAGATGGGGCTGTCGCTGATCTTCATTGCGCACGATCTGGCCGTCGTAAAACACATTTCTGACCGTGTGCTGGTGATGTATCTGGGTCATGCCGTGGAGCTGGGCACGTATGATGAGGTGTACCACAATCCGCTGCACCCTTACACCAAAGCACTGATGTCTGCAGTACCCATCCCCGATCCCGATCTGGAGAAAAATAAAACGATCCAGCTTCTGGTAGGAGAATTGCCTTCACCGATTAATCCGCCGTCAGGTTGCGTGTTCCGTACGCGCTGCCCGATGGCCGGGCCGGAATGTGCGAAAACACGACCGGTTCTGGAAGGCAGTTTCCGACATGCGGTTTCCTGCCTGAAAGTAGACCCGTTATAATCGCAAGGGCTGACATGATGTCAGCCCTTATTTATTGCGAGGTTACCGTGTCGCGTTTATTCACTTCAGCCCGTCGACGGCTCTATCATCTTTTATTCGATCCAGAAACGGTATCGGGACGCCGTTTTGAGGGACTCTGCGCGCTGTTTGCGTTACTTAGCGTCATTGTCATCTTTATTGAATCCGGTGTCGGGACACAATATCACCTGACTTTTGATGAATGGCATGCCTTTGTCTGGCTTGAACTGGCGATCACCCTGGTCTTTACCGCTGAGTATATTCTGCGGGTCGTTTGCTGGCCCAATCCGGCAAAGTACGTATTCAGCTTCTGGGGTTTTATCGATTTAGCGACTATCCTGCCGCTCTATGTCATGTGGCTATGGCCAGAAATCAGTCTCAACTATGTTTTCGCCTGGCGCGCCATGCGCGTGATTCGCGTATTGCGAATTCTTAAATTGCTGCGTTTTATGCCGTCGCTGCGCGTATTCTGGAGTGCCATCGTTAGCGCACGACATCAGCTTATTCTGTTTTACTCGTTTATTGCCATTGTGATGATTGTTTTCGGCGCGCTGATGTATTTGATAGAAGGGCCCAAATACGGCTTCACAACGCTCAACGCCTCCGTCTACTGGGCCATCGTGACCGTGACGACCGTGGGGTACGGTGATATCACACCCCATACGCCGCTGGGGCGCATAGTGGCATCCGTGCTCATTCTGATTGGGTATTCGGTGATTGCTATCCCGACGGGGTTAATTACCACGCACATGAGCAGTGCATTTCAAAGCCATAAAGCGCAGCGTAAATGTCCGCGCTGTCATCAGGGTGAGCATGAGCAGAGCGCGCGGTTTTGCAACCGATGTGGGAGCGAGTTACCGAAGTAAATAAAAAAGGCTGCCATCGCAGCCTTTTTTATTATTCGCGCCAGAGAATGTGGCACAGCTTGTGGTCTTTCTCCCGGCAGAGCAGGACGCGAGCGAAAATGTCGTTAATTTCCCCACCATCTTCGTCAGCCAGCCCAATCACCACTTCGGCAAAGAAGTCAGGATTCAGGTCGAAATCCACATGTTCAGCCCAGTCTTCTGCAGGGTCGAACAATTCGGCACCGCCGCGCTCTTCGAACTGCAGATTAAAGAGGATCACGTCCGCGGGATCGAGGTTATCAACCGCCAGTTCGAGAAAAATGTCATAGGCCTGCTCGAGCGTTTCGTCTTCGGTCAGGCGATTGTTCAGATCCATTTCCATGATGACTACCTGTTTAACATCGTTGGGCACGTTTTACAGCAACGGACTAAAGAAGTAAAACAGTCGTTCAGCTATTCTCTGCCACAGCGGGCGTTTTACCCACAGCCTGGCATCCAGCAGCCGCGAGCGGGAGATATAATCATCCTGCACCGCCGCCAGGTCACCGCCAAATCCGGCGTCATCAATCACCAGGGTGATTTCAAAGTTCAGCCACAGGCTGCGCATATCGAGGTTTACCGTGCCCACCAGGCTTAACTCGCCGTCGACAAGCACGCTCTTGGTGTGCAGCAGCCCGCCTTCAAACTGGTAGATTTTCACCCCGGCGGCCAGCAGTTCGCTAAAGAAGGCGCGGCTGGCCCAGCCCACCAGAAGCGAGTCATTTTTGCGGGGCAAAATGATACTCACATCGACACCACGCTGCGCTGCGGTACAGATCGCGTGCAGCAGGTCATCGCTGGGGACGAAGTAGGGCGTCGTCATGATCAAATATTCACGCGCTGAGTAGGTAGCCGTCAGCAGCGCCTGATGAATTAAGTCCTCCGGGAATCCCGGCCCGGAGGCAATGGTATGAATAGTATGACCGCTGGCCTCTTCAAACGGCATGATGTTGCCATCTGGCGGTGGGGGCAGAATACGCTTGCCGGTCTCTATCTCCCAGTCGCAGGAGTAAACGATACCCATCGAGGTGGCAATCGGCCCCTCCATTCGTGCCATCAGATCCACCCATTGCCCGACGCCGGAGTCCTGTTTAAAGAAGCGCGGGTCAACCATGTTCATAC
The DNA here is from genome assembly GCF_056673325.1 of Enterobacter cloacae complex sp. HYC080_NIDB. Classification (NCBI taxonomy): domain Bacteria; kingdom Pseudomonadati; phylum Pseudomonadota; class Gammaproteobacteria; order Enterobacterales; family Enterobacteriaceae; genus Enterobacter; species Enterobacter cloacae complex sp. HYC080_NIDB. The sequence continues at coordinate 2,011,984 of NZ_CP114212.1, forward strand.
TGCCGGTATAGGCAATATAATTATCAATCATGATCATTTTACGGTGTTGGCGAAGGTCCATCCGACGCAGAAAGACGCGCAGGAGATTTACCTTTAGCGCCTCAACCACTTCGATACCGGCATTACGCATCATGCCTGCCCAAGGGCTGCGGAAAAACGCCACGCTGCCTGCGGAGTCCAGCATCAGACGGCAGTGGATCCCCCGACGCGCGGCCGCCATCAGGGATTCAGCGACCTGGTCGGCCATGCCGCCGGGCTGCCAGATATAGAACACCATCTCAATGTTATGGCGAGCAAGCTGGATATCGCGGATCAACGCCTGCATCACGTCATCGGAGGAGGTCAGAAGCTGGAGCTGGTTCCCCTTAACGCCGCCAATCCCCTGACGCCGTTCGCAGAGCTTAAACAGCGAGGAGGCTACGCTGCTGTTCTCCTCGGCAAAGATATGTTTGCAGGCTTTAAGATCGTTAAGCCACTTCGCGGTGGAAGGCCACATGGCACGCGCCCGCTCGGCCCGGCGTTTACCCAGATGAAGCTCACCGAAAGAGAGATAGGCAATAATTCCCACCAGCGGGAGGATGTAAATGATCAGAAGCCAGGCCATGGCAGAGGGTACGGCTCTGCGCTTCATCAGGATGCGTAATGTCACACCCGCGATTAACAGCCAGTATCCCAAAATGACCAGCCAACTCACCACGGTGTAGAAGGTTGTCATGGTTAAAAAATCCTTTTGAAAGCGTATTGTTATGAGTGTACGCATCAGGATTCATCTGGCAAATAAAAACGCCAGGTAAAAGCGCTGGTTTGCTGCCGGGTTGGGTTTATAATGGCGGCTCTGTTTGAGAAAGAGTTGTAGACATGAAGCGCAGTAGAACAGAAGTAGGGCGCTGGCGCATGTTGCGACAGGTGAGTCGTCGTAAGGCTCGTTGGCTGGAAGCACAATCCCGCCGCAATATGCGTATCCACGCCATCAGAAAATGTGGATTGAACAGGCACCGCAACGCGTTGCTGTTCGCCGTCCAGGATATCTGAAAACCCTGAGGGCACCGCAAGGTGCCCGCTGATTTTATAGTGTCTTATTTAGAGAATATCGTTATTGCTGCGATATTCCGGTGATGTTTAGCAAAAGGAGGGAGAGGTGTTTGCGGAGTTTGGCGTACTGAATTTCTGGACGTATGTTGTTGGCGCATTTTTTATTGTGCTGGTGCCGGGCCCGAATACCCTGTTTGTGCTGAAGACCGGGATCGGTCACGGCGTTAAAAAAGGATATCTTGCCGCCACAGGTGTGTTTATCGGCGATGCGGTTCTGATGTTTCTCGCCTGGGCAGGTGTCGCGGCTTTAATCCAGACCACGCCTGTACTGTTTAATATCGTACGCTATCTGGGTGCTTTCTATTTACTCTGGCTGGGCGGCAAAATGCTCTGGTCGGTGATTAACCGTCAGAATCATGCTCATGAGAGCGGAACTGAACCTGCCAGTATGATCATGAAACGCGCCCTGGTACTGAGCCTGACGAATCCAAAAGCGATTCTGTTCTACGTTTCGTTCTTTGTGCAGTTTATTGACGTGAATGCACAAAATACCGGGACCTCTTTTCTGATTCTCGCCACCACGCTTGAGTTGATTAGCTTTATGTACATGAGCTTCCTGATCTTCTCCGGTGCGTTTGTCACGCGTTATTTGAAAACCAAAAAGAAACTGGCAAAGCTGGGGAACGGGCTGATAGGGCTGCTGTTTGTCGGATTTGCGGCGCGGTTAGCGTCACTGCATTGATGTGAAGAAAGGCTCCTGAGGGAGCCTTAGTTATATCAGAACACTTTCTTATACGGTCGCACCGTTACCTTCGCATACACGCCCGCCGCAACGTACGGGTCTGCGTCAGCCCAGGCCTGCGCCGCTTCCAGAGATTCAAACTCTGCAATAACCGTGGAGCCCGAAAAACCGGCTGCACCCGGGTCGTTGCTGTCGACAGCAGGCATTGGACCAGCGGTCAGCAAACGACCTTCATCCTGTAGCAATTGTAAGCGTGCCAGGTGAGCAGGGCGGACAGACTGGCGTTTCTCAAGTGAATCAGCGACATCTTCAGAGTAAATCACGTAAAGCACGGTGAAGCTCCTTAAGCGTTTTAAAGTGTCAGTTACGTTATGTGAAAGGGCAACTGACTGCAATGTAAAGATAAAAACAATGTTAATACCCTGATCTGAATGCCCCTTTTTTGGCCACATTGACGCTTAAATTGCGCCAGAACAAAGTGTCTTATTGAATATGATTGCTATTTGCATTTAAAATCAGGGTTCGATTTTTTAACGTTGATGACTATGACTTCGATGACCCTTGATTTACCTCGCCGCTTTCCCTGGCCGACGCTGCTCTCCGTCGTGATTCACGGTGCTGTCGTGGCGGGTTTGCTCTATACCTCGGTTCATCAGGTTATTGAAATGCCCGCACCCGCGCAGCCGATTTCGGTGACCATGGTATCGCCTGCGGATCTCGAGCCGCCGCAGGTCGCACCGCCACCGCCACAGCCGGTTGCTGAACCGGAGCCAGAGCCCGAGCCTGTTCCGGCGCCACCGAAGGAAGCCCCGGTGGTGATCCATAAACTTGAACCGAAGCCCAAACCTAAGCCGAAGCCAAAGCCGGTGAAGAAGGTCGAGGAGCGTCCGAAACGCGAAGAACGTCCGGTTGAGCCACGCGCGACCCAGACGGTTGAGAATGCCGCACCTTCACGTCCGGTAATGAACAACTCCGCACCGGCGCCAAAACCAACGGTTGCCGCGCCAGCGGGCCCGCGAGCACTGAGCCGAAACCAGCCTCAGTATCCGGCGCGAGCGCAGGCTTTACGCATTGAAGGCCGCGTGCGGGTGAAATTTGACGTTACCGCAGATGGCCGCGTTGATAACGTGCAAATCTTGTCCGCTCAGCCTTCTAATATGTTTGAACGCGAAGTGAAATCGGCGATGCGCAGATGGCGCTACGAAGCCGGTAAACCGGGTAGCGGACTGATCGTGAACATTGTCTTCCGCCTGAACGGCGGGGCGCAGATGGAATAAAAAAAGCCTCCGGATGGAGGCTTTTTTGTCAGATAATCAGGCCTGCGGAAGCTGACGAGGTTTACCCTCGCTATCCACTGCCACATAAATAAACAGTGCTTCAGTAGCTTTATAGCGCTGTCCAATCGGTTCTGAAGAGACCTTCTTCACCCAGACTTCAATGTTGATAGAGATGGAGGTATTGCCGCGTTTGACGCAGCGCGCGTAACAGCACACCACGTCACCTACCGCCACCGGGCGCAGGAAGGTCATCCCATCGACCCTCACGGTTACCACGCGTCCATGAGCTATCTCTTTTGCCAGAATTGCGCCGCCCATATCCATTTGCGACATCAGCCAGCCGCCAAAAATATCGCCATTGGCATTGGTGTCAGCGGGCATTGCCAGTGTGCGTAAAACCAGTTCGCCCTGAGGGGCGTTAGTTGTTGTCATTGTTTTAACTCGTAACGGAAGACTTCAGGCGGGATGCTACTATGATTTCACAGCGGAGAGAATAGACCAGAACGCCTGTCGAACACGTTCTGGTCAACCAGCAGTTAGTGCTTATCGTCCTGCGGCATATGGCGATAGATGTAAACGCCGCTGAGCAGGGTGAAAATCAGCGTCAGGGCGGTCAGGCCAAAGACCTTAAAGTTGACCCAAATGTTTTGCGGCAACCAGAAGGCAATGTAGATATTGGCAAGACCGCAAAGAATAAAGAACACCGCCCAGGCGATATTCAGTCGGGACCAGACCTGCTGCGGCAGCGTCAGCTCTTTACCCAGCATGCGCTGGATAAGCGGTTTTTTCATAACCCACTGGCTGATTAACAATGCGCCTGCAAACAGCGCGTATATCACCGTGACCTTCCACTTGATGAATTCATCATTGTGGAAGAACAGGGTCAGCCCGCCGAAAACAGCGACCAGCACGAACGTGACCAGCGCCATTTTTTCAACTTTACGGTAACGTACCCAGCTGTAGATCAGCACAACCGCGGTCGCGATAATCAGCGCAGTGGTCGCAGCATAGATGTCATACAGCTTATAAAACGCGAAAAAGACCACGAGCGGTAAAAAATCAAGAAACTGCTTCATTCTGTGATTCCATCTCTCTGTTGAGCCGGGAAGCGGGTCATGCTCCCGGCATCAGGATTACTGACGAATTAACATATACAGGCGGAACAGATAGACCAGCAGTACCGCTGAAATCAGGTTGCTCAGCGTATTCGCGACTACCGCGCCAACATTAGGTGTTAAAACCGCAAAATTTGGCGCAAACAGGAGCAGAAGCGTTTTCGCAAGCAGCCAGCCGATCACGGCAGGGGCCACCAGGCGCATATTCGCCCATGCGAGCCTGATGCTGCTGCGCATTGCGGTAAAAATCCCCATTTTGTCCTGCACGATCATGATCGGGGCAAAAGAGAGCACGATAGCCAGCAACACGCCCGGTACCACGACCAGCATAATCCCCATCTGCACCAGCAGGGTGGTTAAGAAGATCAGGATAAACAGCTTCGGCAAAACGGGAGCACTGGCGCCAATCGCGCGTAAGGCACTGACCCGATGGCCCGCTGACACCAGCTGAATCATCAGGAGAACGCCGCCCGCCAGAATCGCATTACCAATGAGACCAGAGAACGTCGATGCGGCTGAAGCCCGCAGCAGGATTTGCTGCTGCTCTGGCGTCATGTTTTGCACCAGTTCAAACAACCCGACGCTTCCTGCCAGATTGTCACCCTGGCTCAGGCTGGCAATCTGTTCATCACTCGGTGAGAAGGCATGGCCCAGCACCACGGTGATAAAGGCGCAAAGCAACGCGATCAGTAAAAAAGTTATGAACTGATTGCGGAAAAAGTTTCCCGTGTCACGGTAGACAGACTTCGCCGTGATAGACATGCACTCTCCTTGAGTATTGCAGGTGTTAATTAGCCGGCAATTGTACACCGGATGCACCTGCTGTGGCAGCATCAAGGCTTGTATGGAAAAGCATATCTTTGTAAAGCGGCGGTAATCCGACCCGTGCGCGGGCGCGATTACAGGCGTCGTTGACCTGCCCGTCTTCCCCTGACATAGCAAATTCCCGGCAGGGGCTGGGGCGATCCTCATAGATGGAACACCGGGTTGAGACCCCGGGTTCACCCTGTAGCGCGACGCAGCGGGCTTGTTTTTGGTTCGTGCCGCGCATACAGCGCAGAAAAGGGGTCAACGGCTCAGTGAGATGAACCGGAACGGTACCGCCGCCATCGCTGGCCTCGGCCCAGTAGAAAGAGACTCGAAAATACGCACAACAGGCTCCGCACGTCATGCACGGGTTAACTTCACTCATGGCACACCTGCAAAAAAGAACGCATCAAATCAATTTGTGAGAGCGATAAATTAGCCAGCCGCCTGAGCAAGAGCAAGAGGGGGAAAAGAGAAAATTTTGTAACTGTGAAATGCCAAAAATTGACATGGAAACAACTTAATGTTTTTCAAAGTGCCACAAAAAATTAACCCAGATCAATGAATGTTAACTTACTGGTTTTAATGTGATCTGTGGCAGATCACTTATTACTCTTTTGTGAGTATATTCTCACCCGCTATTAAAACCACAACGATGGAGCGGATATGAAAAAATTAGCGGTGGCAGCCCTTGTATTAAGCAGTCTCTCTGGCGGCGCGTATGCGCACGAAGCAGGTGAATTCTTTATTCGTGCCGGTTCGGCCACGGTTCGCCCAACTGAGGGCTCTGATAACGTGCTGGGTATGGGCGGTTTTAACGTCAGTAATAACACCCAGTTAGGCTTAACGTTCACTTATATGGCGACGGATAACATTGGTGTCGAGCTTCTGGCGGCAACGCCGTTCCGTCATCGCGTCGGTCTGGGGGCAACCGGTGATATCGCCACCGTTCACCATTTACCGCCAACGCTGATGGCGCAATGGTACTTTGGCGATGCCAGCAGCAAGGTGCGTCCGTATATTGGCGCCGGTGTAAACTACACCACCTTCTTCGATGAGAAATTTAACGATACCGGTAAAGAGGCCGGTCTGACTGACCTCAGCCTGAAAGATTCATGGGGTATGGCGGGACAGGTGGGGCTGGATTACCTGATTAACCGTGACTGGCTGATCAACGCCTCAGTCTGGTACATGGACATTGATACAGACGTACGCTTTAAAGCGGGCGGTGAGCAGCAAAGTATCAACACGAGACTGGACCCGTGGGTGTTTATGTTCTCTGCGGGGTATCGTTTCTAATCCCCCGGTTAAACTGGCCACGCGGTGGCCAGTTTGCATCGCACTCTTAAAACGACGGATAAACCGGTCGTTCGTCCAGCTTAAGGCAGTGCCTGAGGCGCGTTTCCCCATCATATAAATAGCTGAATGCATCGCTGGACACCGAATGGAACAGAATATCACCGTTGGCAAACGGGATAATTTCCGTGTCACCCGCGCGCTTGTGCCCCGCCCCGGTTTCAAAATGATCTCGCCAGCGTTCCTGCGTATGGTCGTAAACGTGCAGAATAACCTCGACAAGTCCTCTTTCCGGACAGTTAAGGCGCAGGAAGGTGGAAGAGAAATTCAGGGGCAGCACGTGAAAGGGAATCAATAAGGCGAAAACCAGTAAAGCTCGTAAATACATCAAACTGCGAAAACCTCCTTCAAAATGGATATGAGATTTTACTTAAGTCAGATGCGGCGGCTTTGCCCTCGATCAAGAGGTCTTATAATTCAATGCGATAAAGGCCTCTGACGAGGCCTGAACGTTCATTTTTGAATCAAATAGCGGATTGTTGGCCCGTCCTGCTGAATATCCAGCACCGTGTAGCCATGGTTTTTAGCATCCAGCGGAATGTTGTTAATGGATTGCGGGCAGTCGCTCACCACCTCCAGAATTTCCCCTTTTTTGAGCTGCGGTAGCGCTTCAAGGGTAGCCACTGCCGGATAAGGGCAAGGTTCGCCGATCATATCCAGTCGATAATCAGGCACGATCTCTTTCATGCAGCGTTCTCCTGCGTTTCAGGTTTAGCGGTGGTGCGACGGAAGAAACGTTTCTCCTGCGCGACAACCAGTAAAAAAGCGACCAGCAGCAAGGCATAGGTTACCAGCAGGCCGCCGAGCGGACCGAAGGTGCTCAACAGATTGACCTTATCCCAGTTTGTTGCGAGTACAGGTGAGACATCATCCCAGTAGTACGCCAGAATGGTTGAACCAATGACATTACCAAGGCCGACCCACCAGTAATGCACCTGGCCTTCGACGGCGCGATACATCCAGCCGGTTTCACACCCGCCTGCCAGCACAATTCCGAAGCCAAACAGCAGGCCACCAATCACCGCGTTAGGACCGGCCCACATGATTTTCGGTTCAACACCGAGTTGTACATAGCTGAAAATGCCGATGGCACTCACCGCCATACCGGCAATGATCGCTTTTGCCATCATGGTTCGTCCGGTGATCCACATATCGCGAAACGCAGAGGTAAAGCAGATCTGCGCGCGTTCGATCAGCAGACCGAACCCTACGCCGAACAACATCGCCAGGCCGAGTTTCGGTTGATTCTGCGCTGTGCAGATTGCCCACGCGATCATGGCAAAAAAGACCAGCATACCGAGGCGAAAACGGCGTTTCGCCTGGTCCGGCTTCTGGGTCAGCGGCGACGCCGCGCTAACTTTGGTCATTTTTACCGGAATACGGAACAGCGGCAGCAGGGTGAATTTTGCACCGAAGTAAGAGCCAATCGCGGTGGCGACGGCAAAGAACCAGGCATGCAGTGAAAATTGCGGAATACCCGTGAAGAACGCGGCAAGGTTACAGCCCATCGCCAGGCGAGCACCAAATCCGGCAATAATCCCGCCGACGACCGCCTGCATAATGCGGATGCGGCTTTTGGGCATGCGCAACTTGACGTTATTTGCCCACAGCGCCGCAGCGAAACAGCCGCCGAACATTCCGATGATCATCATTCCGTCGATGCGGGTAAGCGGAGTACCGTCCAGGTGAATGAGTTTAAAGTAGCCCCACTCTTCGGCATGCACGCCAGCGAGTTGCAGAAGTTGACCACCCCAGCGGGTAAACTCGCCGGTCACGGCCCAGAAGGTACCGGTAATGCCGAAATAATAAGTAGAGAGAATGCCTGCCGCGATAACGGCCGGAACAGGTGACCAGAACTTAACTAAATAAGTCTGTTTGAAGTATTGCCATGACATGAGTAAGCCTCTGAACTCAGAAGGTGTATTTGGGTTTAACGGGCCGGAATATATAACTTTTTGGCTTACTCTAAAACCTCTCCAAACCTACTCTCCGGGATAGCGTCATTTTTTATGACCTCCGTCATTAAATCTTCCGGTTATTTCCCGACAATCACACCCCCGGCTGCAAAATATTCATTCCTTTCGCGGAGCCTTACTCATAATGCGAGAGCGGCAGACATCCAGAATTTCGTCAGCCAGCGCGGAATTATCCGGGCAGGCACGGGACAACACCAGAGCCCCGACAAGATGTGCAAAGGTATTTATCAGGTCAGCACGTGAGACATTTTCGTCGCTTAACATTGCCAGCTGACGTTCAACCCCGGCTGCAAATGTCTCTTTGATGGACTCGGACTGGCGTGCGGTGTCCGTGCCCAGGGCAGACATCACGCAACCTCCGGCCATATCATCGCGATGCTGCCGGGAGAGGTAATATTCAATGAATTTGTCTCGATCTACACCCGCCAGGTTTTCAGCGGCATGCACAAACCCGCAATTCATGGCCTCTGACATCAGGTCGGCCTTCGAACCAAAGTGCTTATAAAATCCGCCGTGGGTTAAACCCGCAGCAGACATCAGCTCCGCCACGCCCACGCCGTCATAGCCGCGTTCACGAAAAAGTTCGGATGCCGTTTCAACTATGCGCATCCGGTTCTCCCGGACCTGCTCTTTTGACACTTTCATGCTGCCCACCCCCTATAAAACAAGGCTCAATTATACATTGATGATGATCATAATCAAACCAATTGACTTTATAGATTATGATCATCATCATTAAATTCGTGTCTCCGACAGCGCTTCGCAGAGAAAGGCACGCTCTGTCAGTCTGGCTGAGATCAGCAAAGAGAGCCGGATATCTCCCGGATTTACCTGCATCGAACGGTGCAGATTCTGTTTAACATTTGATAAAGAAGATCACACATGACGAAAACTTCAGTTCTCATTACAGGCGCATCGACGGGTATTGGTGCTGTTTATGCGGAAAGGTTTGCAAGCCGTGGACATAACCTGATTCTGGTTGCCCGGGATAAAACAAAATTAGACGCACTTGCCGAACGTCTGAGACAGGAGAAGGGCGTTTCTGTAGATGTCCTGCCTGCCGATCTCACTCAGGCAGCGGAGTTAGCGACGGTGGAAACGCGTCTTCGTGAAGACGAAAAAATAGGGGTGCTGATCAATAACGCCGGCATCGCACAGTCGGGCCATTTTATCGGCCAGACGTCCGAGGCAATTGAGCGTCTTATCGCCCTGAATGTCACCGCGCTGACGAGACTTGCCAGTGCCGCGGCACCAAGGTTTGTCAACGCCGGAGAAGGTGCGATCGTCAATATCAGTTCAGTCGTTGGGCTTGCCCCGGAATTTGGCATGTCGATTTACGGTGCAACCAAAGCCTTTGTGCTTTTCTTGTCGCAGGGATTGCATCTTGAGCTGTCCTCCGCAGGCGTTTACGTCCAGGCGGTACTTCCGGCCGGCACTTACACCGAAATCTGGGAACGTGCCGGTATTGATATCAGTAAGGCGCCCGAGATGATGGAAGTGGATCAGTTAGTTGACGCAGCCCTGGCGGGCTTTGACCGTCGCGAACTCGTCACCATCCCTCCTTTACAACACGCTGCCCACTGGGATGACCTGGAGAGGACGCGTCAGGCTCTGCTTGCGGACATCAACCAGGCTAACGTGGCAGAGCGCTACAAAGTGTAGTCAGGGGGGATTCGGCATAGGACTGAGTATCGTTTTTTCACTCAGCAACAGCGTTGTTAAGAAACATGCCACAGGCAAACCCGGCAGAGTAAAAGACAAATGAATAAGAAGACGATGAAAGCGTTTACGTTTAAACGCTATGGTAAATCCCCGGGACTGGGGATCGATGACGTCGATTTTCCGTCCCCCGGTGATGATGAAATTCTGGTCAAAGTGTATGCAGTAGGTCTGAACCCAATCGATAACATGATCCCGACCGGCATGTTCAAACGCGTTCTGCATTTCAGTCTCCCCGCGACCTTGGGCAGTGATGTGTCCGGCGTTGTCGTTGCCACAGGACGTCGCGTAACGCGATTCAAGGCAGGCGACGAGATTTTCGCCAGTATTTTTGACAGGGGAACGGGGTCGCTGGCCGAATTTGTCCGGGTGCCAGAAAGCCTTGCGGCGTTAAAACCCGCCAGTCTGGATTTCGTACAGGCCGCGTCACTTCCTATGGTCAGTCTCACCTCCTGGCAAGCGCTGACAGAACGCGCGATGCTGCGAGCGGGGCAGAAAGTATTTATCCCTGCCGGATCCGGTGGAATCGGCAGTTTTGCTATTCAGCTGGCGAAACACTTTGGCGCAACGGTTGGGACGACCACCAGCGCAGCCAACATTGACTGGGTGAGCCGCCTTGGTGCAGATGACGTCGTTGACTATAGAAAGCAGGAATTCGAAAAAGTGCTGAGCGGCTACGATATTGTCCTCGGTACTATCAGAGGTGACGCGATTGAGAAATCCACGCAAATCCTTAAGCCGGGAGGGAAAATTATTTCCCTGATCGGGCCGTTAGATGCTGCTTTCGCGCGGGAACGACACCTTAATGTTTTCCTGCGTTTCGTATTAGGGCTGATGAGCCGCAAAATCATGCGGCTGACAAAAAAGCGAGGTTTGACCTATTCGTTTCTCTTTGTTCGCCCTGATGGCAGCCAGCTCAGCCAAATCGGTGAACTCATGGACGCTGAACTCATCAAGCCCGTAATCGACAAGGTTTACCCCTTTGCCGAAACGAGCGACGCCTTCACCTATCTGGCTCGCGGGCATGCAAAGGGGAAAGTCGTCGTTAAAGTTCATGGGTGATAGCTACGAAGGCTTGAGCGCCGTTGCAGCGGCGGACCGCAGATAATGGTGATGCGCTGAGTGGAACCCTGCGCATTGCCGCCCCCTATGCTGCCGGACCTTGTTACTGAAGGCGTGGATATTTCGCTACGTTTTGGTGAGTCGGGGGAAGGATGAACCCAATATACGTTGTACTTTGCGCGGGATTAAAACCTGGGCATTACGGATATGGCCACCCCTCAGGCGAGGGGTGGCTTTCGGGGCGGGAGAGTGATGTTTACTTCGCCGCTTCCTCGATAAGTGTGGCGACATCCTGTGGATGTGAAACCATCACGACATGGGATGCGCCTTTAATCACAACGGTGTGTTTTGATCCCGCGCGTTCAGCCATGAATCGCAAACCCTGGGCGGGGATATTCTTGTCGCCGTCACCGTAAATGAAGTAAGAGGGCAGTTTTTTCCAGGCTGGCACACCCGATTTTTCAGTTAAAGCCGCTTCGGTAATCGGTCTTTGCCCTGCGGCCATCAGCGCCGCCTCTTCAGCTGAAACGTCATGCGCGAATTGCTGGTGGAACTTCGCCCGAACGATGGAGAGATCGACGCTACCATCAGCTAGCTTCACCGGTGTGGCAAGCGCCTGGCCAAGCGTGCCGCCAGGGAATTTCCCTGCCAGGTCGGCCGCGGCTTCACCCGCGTCCGGAGCAAATGCGGCGACATAAACCAGCGATTTGACATTGTTTGTATCACGGGCCGCGTTCGTAATAACCTGGCCACCATAGGAATGCCCGACAAGGACGACCGGCCCCTTAATGTTGTTCACCACAGAAGAGACGTAAGCCGCATCACCCGAAACACTGCGCAGCGGATTCGCGGCAGCAACGACATTGTATCCATCCTTTTGCAGGATCCGGGTAACGCCATTCCAGCTAGAAGAGTCGGCAAAGGCACCATGAACCAGGACAACGGTCGGCTTAGCGGTTTCGGCGATTGCGCTGGCAGACAGCAGAACGGCGGCAACGGCAAGGGAGGCAGCAAATTTGGACATGATCATTCCTCTTTTCAATACAGTTTAAAGGGTATGCGTAGGGGGGATTGTGGCCTGTCTGAAACAGGCCACCTGGTTAGCCGCGAATAAAGGCCAGTACGTCAGCGTTAAAGCGATCGGCCTCTGTCTCCGCCAGTCCATGTGAACCGCCGGCATATATCGTCAGCGTCGCATTCGCAACGATCTCAGCGGCGCGGTGTGCGGATGCCTTAATGGGGACAATCTGGTCATCGTCGCCATGAATAATCAGCGTAGGGCGATCAATCTGCTGCAGGTCGCGTGTGTAATCGACTTCAGAGAACTCATGGATGCAGTCATATTGCCCTTTAATGCCGCCCTGCAGGCCAATTCTGCGGAAGTTTTCCCGTAACCCGTCATTGGTGGGGACATGGTCACGGTTAAAGCCATAGAACGGAATTGTCAGGTCAAAGTAAAACTGTGAGCGGTTTTTGGCCGTGCCTTCGCGGATAGCATCAAACACCTCAATCGAAGTACCGTCTGGATTGGCATCCGTCCGGAGCATAAGAGGAGGGACTGCGCCGACCAGAACGACTTTAGCCACGCGTGAGGTACCATGACGGCCGATATAATGTGCAACTTCGCCGCCCCCTGTGGAGTGACCCACTAAAATCAGATCCTTCAGATCCAGCGACTCAATCAGCTCAGCGAGATCGTCCGCATACTGATCCATATTGTTGCCGTGGAAAGTCTGGTCTGAACGCCCATGGCTGCGACGGTCATGCGCGATGACCCGGAAACCATTCTGGCTGAAAAACAGCATTTGCTGGTCCCAGGCATCAAACGATAACGGCCATCCGTGAGCGAAGAGGATAGGCTGACCTGAACCCCAGTCTTTGTAAAAAATGCCTGTTCCGTCTTTGGTGATGAAAGTTGTCATTTTGTACTCCTGTTATGTGTTGCGTTATTTGTTTGTGTGCGATTTGTTTGTGTGCAAATGAATATGGCAGCCCTTTTTGCCTTTGTCAATCGCTTGCAATTAAATCGTATGCAAATTATTTTAAGGGGACTGGAGGACATATGACTAAACACACTAATTCCGAGGATTCCCTGCCAGATGTGCACGGTATGCTCTGTTTCTCTCTTTACTCTGCGGGACATGCTTTTACTCAGCTCTATCGTCCCATGCTTGATAAGCTTGGCCTGACCTATCCCCAGTATCTGGTGATGGTTACCTTGTGGAATCAGGATGGGCGAACAGTGAAGGAACTGAGTGGAATTCTTTTTCTTGAGTCCAGCACGTTGACCCCTTTACTGAAGCGGCTGGAGACTGCGGGGTTGATCACCCGGACACGTAATCCGAAGGATGAGCGCGAAGTGCTTATCCACCTGACGGAGAAGGGGGAGGCGCTGAAAAGCGAGACCAGCACTATCACGCGCTGTATTGTGGATACCCTGGGGATGGACGCCGACATCATTGCTGACATCAAAGCATCAGTCGATAAGATCCGTGACAAGATCCACCGCGCGCAGAAACCGGACGCCAATGACCTGGCCTGATGGGGTCATTCGGGCAGAGACATACTGTCCATTCGTACGCTCTATGAAACACTGAATTTACTGGAGGGCTGTTTTTCGCATTGAGGAATCTCATTATGATGAGGGCTAATGATTCCCAGGGGATACCACATGCGCATTGACAATCTACAGTATTTTTTTGACCCACTTTGCGGCTGGTGTTATGCCAGCTCGCCCGCCCTGAATTATCTGGCACAACATTACATCGAAAAACTCACGTTAATGCCCAGCGGTCTTTTTTGTGATGAGGGGGCCCGGCACATCACCGCCCAATGGGCAGAATATGCGTGGACAAACGATCGGCGTATCGCTTCGCTGACCGGTCAGCCATTCAGTGAGAGCTATCACCAGCTCCTGAACTCAGGTGCACGCTTTGATTCGACGTTTATGAACCGGGCACTTACGGCTTTTCATGAAATCAGCCCGGCGGCAGAGGCAGGGCTGCTTCGTGCACTGCAACATGCCCGCTATGTACTGGGGCGTGATACCGCGCAAAGTGATGTGGTGGAAGAGATCGGTATCGCCTGGGCTCGGGAAAATAACGTTGACCTCAACCCTAATGACTTTGCCGGCCGGCTTGATGCCGATAACGCGCTTCGCAGCCTGACGGACGACAGGATCGCTGACGTAAAGCGTCTTATGAATCAAAAAGGTTTCAGGGGGGTTCCGCTGCTGTTGGTTACGGTTGACAGCACTGAGCACATTATCAGCGGCCACGATCTCTACGGTGGAGCAAAAAGCATCGGCGAGGCGCTGGCAAAGCTTGCGTAGCCAAAACGAGGCTTCCGGTTTTACACACCGGAGCTTCGTTTATCACCTGTTCGAATGCCCGAATCATTTCTGGCGGGAGAGGGAACGGAAAGAGCAGTAGTACCCTGCAGATGCGATAAGGCAGAGCATATACCCGAATGATTCGCTGCCTTCCTCCACGACATTCTTGACCACCCTGACGTAGCTTTGATCGAGTATCGCGTACCATAATTCGTGCATTCCAAACAGCCGGGAGAAAACCAGGACTGCCAGCAGACCACTGAGCATCATGCCGTACCACGGGGTACGGGTATAGTGGGTCAGTTGCGTAAGAGTAAGTCGGAAATGGATAACGGGATAAAGCAAAGCGCAAATGGCGGAAAGTAGTGCAAACCACACCCAACTTCCATGAGCCAGAAGATCAAAAAATGCATCCAGTTCGCGAATCAGCATGGAGAGGAAAAAGCCACCGATCAGGATGTTGCAATAGCGCATGAATTCCCATTTCTTCGCCAGGAGGAAGTGAATAAATACGATGCTCACTAAAACCGATTCCTGCACAATTTCGGTCAGCGATATCTCCGGTATATCCAGATTAAATAAAGAGATATCCGCCCACAGACAAAGTACGGGCAAGGAGCAGGCTGCTGACGCGAAAAGAAAGAAGAAAAAGCTTTTGAGCACAGACATTAACACCACCACTTTCATTCAAAACACCTATGATAAGTGGCTTCGAACGAAAATCTATTTCACTTTGTGCGCTATAGGCATGAATTTTAAGCATATTGAGCTACTTAGCGAGGGTGCGTTCACTCTGTGCCGATAAGATCCCCCCTTTCATGGAGCTCTCCGTCACTAAAGAGGCAATATGCTTTGGCTATCACAGGATGCGAATACATGGCCCCAGCGGCTTTAGTTTTCATAGCCATTCAGCCGTCCGGGTGTTTAAGCGGTTATAATAAAAAATAAAAACTTTGCTTAAAAAAATTTTCTGTGCCTAAATAGCGTCATCGGTTTGGAATACAGACCTTATAAAAGCAGTTTAGTAAAGCAGTCCTCAGTTCAGGTGTTATCAATAGATACTCTTCTTCGTGAGCCTCCTCCTAAGTGCCAAATAAGTTACTCTCTAAATACAGGCCATCATCGCCGCGCTTAGTGGCTCAAAAAATAAGGAATTATCTATGTCTAATAAAATGACTGGTTTAGTAAAATGGTTTAACGCTGATAAAGGTTTTGGCTTTATCACGCCTGACGACGGCAGCAAAGATGTATTCGTACATTTCTCTGCTATTCAGAGCGACAGCTTCAAATCGCTTGATGAAGGCCAGAAAGTGTCCTTCACCATTGAAAATGGCGCTAAAGGCCCGGCAGCGGGTAATGTTTCTCCGCTGTAAGTCGCGCCTGTTATCAATGACCCTTACGATAGCGATGAAGACGCGAGTCTGAGCAGTTAAGCTTCACTGATAACAAAAAAACCCGCCGAGTGCGGGTTTTTTTATGGCTCCAGGAAAATTGTTATTCTGTTTTGCCGACCTGTTTTCAGAGACAATTATCCTTCACCCGGAGGCGGGATGCGGTCCCGAAGGCTGTATTCCTGTGATAAACGCCAGAAATCATGACCAGCCGGATGCTGATATAAGCGGAGCGAGAATTGACCGGCGACAGCGGTGATGTATTCAAATATCGCTGACTGGGTATTTTCATACTCCATCCACAGTACGGATGAGGTAAAACAATAAATTTCCAGGGGAATACCCGACGGCGTAGGCTTTAGCGTTCGCACGACAATATACATTTCTTTGATAATATCAGGCCGATCGGCGAGCCATGCCATCAGGTAGTGCCGAAAAAGCGTTAAATTTGTCAGGCCATTATCCATAAACCAACTGTCCGGTACGCCCATGGGATCACGCCCGTCGATGAGCTTTGCCAGCGGTTCATTCGTGCCGCGCAGGGCCAGCATCGGGGCCAGCGTTTCCTGAGTGAGGAATTTAACGGAGTGCTGATCGATAGTGGTGCTGCGCATAATCCGGCGCGCCCCTGACGAAAACATGGCCTGCCAGTTGGTATACGTTTCGGTCAGGAAGTTTTTGGTCGGGATACGCGAGATTGTGTTATCCCAGTTACGGATGGTAATGGTGTGCAGCGCTATGTCGGTCACTTCGCCACTCAGGTTCTTATCGGGCATTTCAATCCAGTCCCCCAACTGCAGGACATCATTTGACGAAAGCTGGATATTGGCCACGAGCGAAAGCAGGGTGTGCTGAAAGACTAACATCAGTACGGCTGCTACGGCCCCGAGGCTGGAAATAATGATCGCGGGGGATTTATTCGACATGACGGCAAGGATCATGATCGCAGCGATGATGTGGATAAATATTTTCCCTATCTGAATATAGCCTTTGATAGAGTGATTTTTACGCTTCGTCTTGCGTAAATAAGAGCTGTTGACAATATCCAGCATCTCATTGAAGAAAACCGACAGAAAAATAAAGAATAAAATCCCACAGATGGTATTTATTGCCGTCACCAGCGATGCCGGCATATTGGGCATAAACTGCAGGACGTAATAAACGATAATAACCGGAATGAAATTCGACAGCTTCTCGGCAATACGACGATCTTTTTCCAGAGGGACATCCTGTTTATGGCTGGAAAAGAAGACCTTACGAACGATTTTTATGAGCAGGAATTTGCACATCAGGTGCGCAAAGAAACCAGAGATGACCAGCAGAATAAGATTAAATCCAATGGCCAGAGCCGGATTGCTTTCTATGAATGTTAATAAATAATCCAAGTACACCACCGCTTATCGCCTGAATCGTATGCCATTTTGTATTAACCTCATTCAGGAGATAAATACAAAGATTTAACCAAATCATATAATGGCATATCCGGCACAGGCAAGTCCACGACCTGAATCGTAAGCCGCACCGAGCTATTTTGTTGCGGTCAGTAACTTTATTTTCAAATTCGTTCCAGGCGATAAAAGCAGGCGAATGTGCGTGGCAGTGCCCGGAATGGCGGCGCTAAAGAAACACCGTCTGGCGGCGAAGCCAGACGGTGGAGAGGTTACGCTTTGCGCGTTGCCGCTTTCATTGCGCTGACAAAGGTTTTCAGCTCAGCCAGCATTTGCTCTGGCTTGTCCACGTTCTTCTCAATGATTTTAACGATAGCGGAGCCTGAGATTGCACCGGCTGCGTTAGCGTCAATCGCCGCGGTGATCTGGTCGGGAGATGAAATCCCAAAGCCCTGCAGTGGAGGCGCAGCATGGTACTCAGCCAGCTTTTCGACCAGATGATGCAGAGGCAGCGCCGCTTTGTTCTCCGCGCCGGTTACACCCGCACGGGAGAGCAGGTAGGTATACCCGCGACCATAGGAGGCAATCTGGCGCAGCAGTTCATCATCGGCGTTTGGCGGGCAGATGAAGATAGGTGCCACGTTATGGCGCATCGCCGCCTGACGGAACGGCGCAGACTCTTCTACCGGTACGTCTGCCACCAGAACGGAGTCGACACCCACGCGCGCGCACTCGGCGTAAAACTCATCAATACCACGGTTAAACACCAGGTTGGCGTACATCAGCAGGCCAATCGGGATCGTCGGATGCTTCTGGCGGATCGCCGCCAGCATCTCGAAGCACTGAGTGGGCGTCACGCCTGCGGCAAACGCGCGCAGGGTGGCGTTCTGGATGGTCGGGCCATCCGCCAGCGGGTCAGAGAACGGAATACCCAACTCCAGCGCGTCGGCACCCGCTTCAATCAGGGCGTCGATAATCTTCAGCGACTGCTTCGGACCAGGGTCGCCCAGCGTAACGAAGGGAACGAACGCGCCTTCCTGGCGGGATTTCAGTTCGGCAAATGCATTATCGTAGCGTTCCATCAGATTTCCCCTCGTGCTTTCAGAATATCGTGAACGGTGAAGATGTCTTTGTCACCGCGACCGGACAGGTTAACGACCAGCAGTTGCTCTTTTTCCGGGTTCTCTTTCATCATTTTCAGCGCGTGCGCCAGGGCGTGGGAAGACTCCAGCGCCGGGATAATCCCTTCGCTGCGGCACAGCGTTTTGAAGGCTTCCAGCGCTTCGTCATCGGTAATAGAAACGTAATCCGCGCGACCCGTGCTGTTCAGATACGCATGCTGGGGTCCAACTGACGGAAAATCCAGGCCCGCAGAGATAGAGTAGGACTCTTCAATCTGGCCTTCCTCGGTTTGCATCATCGGCGATTTCATACCGAAGTAGATCCCCACGCGGCCATGCTTCAACGGTGCGCCATGTTCACCCGATTCAATGCCGTGACCGGCAGGCTCGACGCCAATCAAACCCACGCGGGTGTCGTCGATGAAATCAGCAAACATGCCGATGGCGTTAGACCCGCCGCCGACGCAGGCGATCACCGCATCCGGCAGACGACCTTCTTTTTCAAGGATTTGCGCTTTGGTCTCTTCACCGATCATGCGCTGGAATTCGCGCACGATGGTCGGGAACGGGTGCGGACCCGCCGCGGTACCGAGCATGTAGTGCGCGGTTTCGTAGCTGCCAGACCAGTCGCGCAGCGCTTCGTTACAGGCATCTTTCAGCGTCGCGGAGCCGCTGTGCACTGGGATCACTTCCGCCCCCATCAGGCGCATACGGAACACGTTCGGAGACTGACGCTCAACGTCTTTCGCACCCATGTAAATGCGACATTTCAGGCCGAGCAGGGCGCTGGCGAGCGCAGAGGCTACGCCGTGCTGGCCTGCACCGGTTTCAGCAATAATTTCGGTTTTCCCCATACGCTTCGCGAGCAGCGCCTGGCCGAGAACCTGGTTAGTTTTATGTGCGCCACCGTGCAGCAGATCCTCACGCTTGAGATACAACGTCGTGTTTGTGCCTTCGGTCAGGTTGCGACATTTCGTCAGCGCTGTCGGACGGCCCGCATAGTTTTTCAGCAGGTCGGTAAATTCCGCCTGAAATGCCGGATCTTTCTGCGCACTGACGAACGCCTCTTCCAGCTGGCGCAGGGCGGGCATCAGGATTTGCGGGACGTACATCCCGCCGAACTCACCAAAATACGGGTTAAGTAATGTCGTCATCTTCTCTTCCTTAATATGCACGCAGAGTGTTAAAAACCGAGGCCAGTTTGCTGGCATCTTTAATACCCGGTTGTGACTCTACGCCTGAATTGAAATCGAGGCCTGCGCAGCCCGCTTTGGCGGCTTCCACGCAGTTATCCGGGCTTAATCCACCCGCCAGCAGGACGTTGTCCAGCTTTTCGCCATTTAGCAGTGACCAGTCAAAACGCTGACCCGTACCGCCCTGGCCGTTGTCGAGCACATATTTATCAACATGATTCAGGTTACGTGCGGGCAGGGTGGTACCCACGCTTTGTGCTTTCCAGATCTGCACCTGAGGGGCGAGGTCTGCACGCAGCTTATCGATGTAGGCTTGATCCTCATCGCCATGCAGTTGCACCGCACTCAGGGATAACGTTTCGGCTTTTGCCACGACGTCTGCGATATCCGCATTACGGAACACGCCCACATAGCTAAGTGGCGCTGCTGCGATCACATTGCGCGCCTGTTCCTCACTGACGGCACGAGGCGAGGCGTCAACAAAGATTAGGCCGCCGTAAATGGCCCCCGCGTCATACGCGGCCAGGGCATCCTGTTCGCGAGTTAAGCCACACACTTTGTTTTCACCGAGCAGGACGCGACGTACCGCGGCGTTAAGGTCGTCATGTTCCATCATGGCGGAACCAATCAGGAAACCGTTGGCGAAGTGGCTCAGCTCGCGCACCTGAGCGTAGCTGTTAATGCCGGATTCGCTGATTACCGTGACGCCAGAACCCAGACGCGGCGCAAGCTGGCGCGTACGGTTCAGGTCAATCGACAGGTCGCGAAGATCGCGGTTGTTAATGCCGACCACTTTGGCTTCCAGCGCGATGGCGCGATCCAGTTCTTCTTCATTACTTACTTCGGTCAGCACGCCCATGTTCAGACTGTGCGCTACGGCAGACAGCTGGCGATACTGCTCGTCGTCGAGTACCGAGAGCATTAGCAGGCAGGCGTCAGCCTGGTAAAAACGCGCAAGCCAGATCTGATACGGGTCGATAATAAAGTCTTTGCACAGGATCGGCTGCGGCGCGATGCCGCTGACGATGGGCAGAAAATCGAAGCTGCCCTGGAAATATTTCTCATCCGTCAGCACGGAGATGGCGGACGCATGATGCTTATAAATACCGGCGATACGCGCCGGGTCGAAATCGTCACGAATAACGCCTTTTGACGGAGAGGCCTTTTTGCACTCCAGAATAAAGGCGGTGCGTGCGCCCTGCAGGGCGTCATAGAAACGACGGCTGCTGGGAACAACATCATTCTGGAAACTGGCAAGCGGCTGCTCTGCTTTGCGGGCTTCCACCCAGATGGCCTTATCGGCAACGATTTTCGCTAAAACGGTCTGCATTCTTTACCCTCTTGCCGCAAGTGCGGTAACGCGATCGTAAGCTGCACCGGAGTGCAGTACATCCAGAACTTTTTGGGCGTTAGCCTTCAGGTCTTCCTCACCGTGCAAACGCATCAGCATGGCGACGTTGGCTGCCACGGCGGCCTCATGCGCGGCCTCACCTTTACCTTGTAGTAAGCGCGTCAGAATGTCACGGTTTTCTTCCGGCGTGCCGCCCGCCAGCGCGTCCTGATGATAGGGTGTTAAGCCGAAATCAGACGCCTCCAGCTGATAGCTAAGCACTTCGCCGTTGTTCAGCTCGGCCACAAGCGTCGGTGCGTGGAGAGAAACTTCATCCATACCGCCGCTGTGTACCACGGCGGCACGCTGGTAACCCAGGACGCGTAGCGTCTCGGCAATCGGCAGGACCAGTTCAGGGCTGTATACGCCAATCAATGCCAGCGGCGGATGGGCCGGGTTAATCAGCGGACCGAGCACGTTAAAGAGCGTGCGGGTTTTAAGCTGCTGGCGCACCGGCATCGCATGGCGGAAACCGGTGTGGTACTTCGGCGCGAACAGGAAGCAGACGCCCAGGTCATCCAGCGCTTCTCGGGAACGTTCGGCATTCATGTCGAGGTTAATACCGAACGCGGCCAGCAGATCGGAGGAGCCAGACCGACTGGAAACGCTGCGATTACCGTGTTTCGCCACCTTCATCCCGCATGCCGCCGCCACAAAGGCGCTGGCAGTCGAAATATTGATACTGTTGCTGCCGTCACCACCGGTACCGACGATATCGGCAAACGGATAGTCCGGGCGCGGGAACGGGGCGGCATTTTCCAGCAGGGCCGTGGCGGCACCGGCGATCTCCTGCGGGCTTTCGCCGCGCACTTTCATGCTCACCAGCGCTGCGGCCAGCTGTTCAGGCTTCAGCTCGCCGCGCACTACGGCGGAGAAGAGCTGGTGGCTCTCCTGCTGGCTAAGGGTCTGCGCCTGGTACAGTTTCTCCAGAATCGGTTGCAGGGTATTGGTCTGCTCCAGCTTCTGTAGCGCCCAGTCGAGGGTCTGCTCCAGCAGACGGGCACCGTGTGACGTCAGGATCGATTCCGGGTGGAACTGCATGCCGCAGACGCGATCCGCATCGTGACGTACCGCCATCACCATCCCTTCAAACGAGGCATTAATCGTCAGCCCGGCGGGAATATTACTCCCGACCAGCGAGTGATAGCGCGCAACCGGAAGTGGATTCGGTAACCCGGCAAACATCGCCTGGCCGTCATGTTCAATGCTGGAGGCTTTACCGTGCAGGATCTCGCCCGCCTGGCCGACATAGCCGCCGTAGGCTTCAACGATCGCCTGGTGACCGAGGCAGATGCCGATAATCGGTAGCTTGCCGCGCATGCGGGTCAGCAGCTCCGGCATACAGCCTGCTTCACTTGGCGCGCCCGGACCCGGGGAGAGCATCAGCACCGGGTTTTGCATGGTCGCCAGACGGTCAATCAGGGTCTGCGCCGGTACGTGGTTGCGGTAAATAACGACGTTATGGCCATTCGCACGCAGCTGATCTGCCAGGTTATAGGTAAAGGAGTCGATATTATCGAGCAGCAGAATGTCAGCCATCAGAAAATCTCCTGTGCATGATGTGCGGTAGCAATGGCGCGCAATACCGCGCGAGCCTTACTGCGGGTTTCGTCAGCTTCAGACTGCGGAACAGAGTCGAGAACAATCCCGGCGCCGGCCTGGACGGTGGCAATTCCGTCTTCAACGTAGGCAGAGCGGATCACGATGCAGGTATCGAGATCGCCGTGGGCGGTGAAGTAACCCACCGCGCCGCCGTAGCTGCCGCGACGACGACCTTCGGCAGCGGCAATCAACTGCATCGCACGCACTTTCGGCGCGCCGCTCAGGGTGCCCATGTTCATGCAGGCCCGGTAGGCGTGCAGCACATCGAGGTCGCTGCGCAGTTCACCCACCACGCGGGAGACCAGATGCATGACGAAGGAATAACGGTCGACTTTGGTCAGATCGGCCACGTAACGGCTACCCGGCGTGCAAATACGCGCAAGGTCGTTACGCGCCAGGTCAACCAGCATCAGATGCTCGGAGAGCTCTTTGTGGTCAGTACGCATTTCCAGTTCGATGCGGCTGTCGAGATCGCGATCCAGTGAACCGTCGGCACGACGGCCGCGGGGGCGGGTGCCTGCAATTGGGTAGATCTCAATCTGGCGGCTGGTAGCGTCGTATTTCAGTGAGCTTTCCGGTGACGCACCAAACAGAGTGAAATCATTGTCCTGCATGAAGAACATGTAAGGGCTCGGATTACTCTTTTTCAGCACATCGTAAGCCGCCAGCGGCGACGGGCAGGGCAGAGAGAAACGACGGGAAGGCACCACCTGGAAAATTTCCCCGGCGCGAATCGCTTTTTGCATCTGGCGAACCACGGCCCCGTACTGATCGTCGGTCTGGTTAACCTCACACGTCATCTGCTCGACGCGCTGTACCGGCAGCGCAGGGGGCGCCTCCGTCATTTGCTGCTGGAGTTGAGCGATGCGATTTTCGAGGCGCTCTTTCTCAGCCGCGGACGGCGTGAACAGGCTGGCCTGGATGCGGGTGTATTTTTTCTGATGGTCGATCACCAGCAGGGTCTCGGCCAGATAGAAGCAGTAATCCGGGCAGCGGTTACCCTGCTCGGTTTCCGGCAAATCTTCAAACCCGGCGACCAGGTCATATGCAAACAGTCCGCCGAAGAACATCGCTTCACGCTCATCTTCCGGCACGGTGACCAGATTTTGCAGCAGGCGGAAAGCGTCGAAAACGGACAGCGAGCAAAGGCGGGCATCTTCGTCCAGCAGCTGGCTTACCGGAGGAAAATGCAGAATTCGCTGGTCCGGGTGACGTTTATTCTCGATGCCCGCAGGCAGGGCAGCATCGAGCAGCGGCAGCAGCGATGCGCCATTGTCAGAAAGCGCCTTGATGGTGACAGTGTCACCTAAAGCGGTAATGCGCAGCGCGCTGTCGACCAGCAACAGGCTTTTAAGATCGTCTTTGCTGTCGATATCTGCAGACTCCAGCAGCAGCGTTGCCGGACGTGCGCCGCACACCTGATGAAACAGCGCGGTCGGGTTGTGGCGATAGGCCGCCTCGCAGGTCAGCAGGTCGAGATGGGGTTTGGCTGTTTGCATGTTGTTGTTCTCATTTATTTTGTTCAAAAAAAAGCCCGCTGGGTAGCGGGCTGGGTATCTGTTTGCATTTCGCAGACGCGTGACACTGCCCGAAAATCAGGAAGTGCGCCACCAACCGTGCAGAGTGAAATGTGCTGTCATTTTCAGATACCTTTCTCGTGTGAACTTGCGTACTAGTTAACTGGTTCAGTGGCGAGTTGTCAACCCTTGATTTCAGAATTTCGCGTTAAGTCGGTATCATGGCGGTTTCGGATGTCTCCAACCTGTTATGGGAAGTGCTTTGAGCGATACCACCTACGCCATTATTTATGATTTACACAGCCATACGCAGGCTTCTGATGGTCTGCTGACACCCGAAGCCCTGGTTCATCGCGCGGTTGAGATGCGCGTCGGCACGCTGGCGATAACCGATCACGATACCACTGATGCCATTCCGGCAGCGCGCGCTGAGATTGCCCGCAGCGGGCTGGCGCTGAATCTGGTCGCCGGGGTTGAGATCTCAACCGTCTGGGAAAACCATGAAATTCATATCGTTGGTCTGAACATCGATATAGAACATCCGGCACTTGTAACGTTTTTGCAAGAACAAAAAACGCGCCGCAACCAGCGAGCGGAGATGATCGGCGAGCGTCTGGAAAAGGCGCATATTCCGGGCGCGCTGGAAGGGGCACAAGCGCTCGCGAACGGTGGGGCAGTCACGCGCGGTCATTTCGCCCGTTTTCTGGTTGAAGCGGGCAAGGCAACGACCATGGCGGATGTTTTTAAAAAGTATCTGGCGCGCGGGAAAACCGGATACGTTCCGCCACAGTGGTGTACAATAAAACAAGCTATTGATGTGATTCATCATTCAGGCGGTAAGGCCGTGCTGGCCCATCCGGGGCGGTATAATCTTTCTGCTAAATGGCTGAAAAGACTGCTGGCATACTTTGCTGAATGCGGTGGCGAGGCGATGGAAGTCGCCCAGTGTCAGCAGGCACCCAATGAGCGTGCGCAGCTTGCGACTTATGCTCGCCAGTTCGGCCTGTCAGGGTCGCAGGGCTCTGA
Source organism: Enterobacter cloacae complex sp. HYC080_NIDB (assembly GCF_056673325.1). Lineage (NCBI taxonomy): Bacteria > Pseudomonadati > Pseudomonadota > Gammaproteobacteria > Enterobacterales > Enterobacteriaceae > Enterobacter > Enterobacter cloacae complex sp. HYC080_NIDB. The sequence continues at coordinate 2,037,029 of NZ_CP114212.1, forward strand.
TTTCCATCAGCCCTGCGCCTGGATTGAACTGGGGCGCAAGCTTTGGTTACCGGCAGGCGTTGAGCCGGTCTGGCAGCTCTGGGAACAGCCGCAGCAAATTGAAGAGAGGGAAGTATGAGTCAGTTTTTCTATATTCATCCGGATAACCCGCAGCCACGTCTGATCAATCAGGCCGTGGAGATCGTCCGCAAAGGCGGCGTGATTGTTTACCCGACCGATTCTGGCTACGCGCTGGGCTGCAAAATTGAAGACAAAGGGGCGATGGAGCGTATCTGCCGTATTCGCCAGCTTCCGGACGGCCATAACTTTACGCTGATGTGTCGCGATCTCTCTGAGCTGTCGACCTATGCGTATGTTGATAACGTGGCGTTTCGCCTGATTAAAAACAACACGCCGGGTAACTACACCTTCATCCTGAAAGGGACGAAAGAGGTTCCGCGCCGCCTGTTGCAGGAAAAACGGAAAACCATCGGGATGCGCGTGCCCTCCAACCCGATTGCGCAGGCGCTGCTGGAAACCCTCGGCGAACCGATGCTCTCGACTTCGCTGATGCTGCCGGGAAGTGAGTTTACCGAGTCCGACCCGGAAGAGATCAAAGATCGTCTGGAGAAGGTGGTTGAGCTGATTATTCACGGCGGCTATCTTGGTCAGCAACCGACCACCGTGGTCGACTTAACCGAAGATGCGCCAGAAGTGATTCGTGAAGGCGTGGGCGATGTTAAGCCTTTCTTGTAGAGGTGTAAGCAGATATACTACGCGGCCATCAAAGCAGGGCCAGGCCCTCTTTTGACCTGATTCGACGCCTGTGAAGGCGACACCTGAGGAAGCTCAATGAGCGAGAAGTTACAGAAAGTGCTGGCGCGCGCCGGCCACGGTTCGCGCCGTGAAATCGAAGCCATTATTGAAGCGGGCCGCGTGAGTGTGGACGGTAAAATCGCCACGCTGGGTGACCGCGTAGAAATCGTACCGGGGCTTAAGATCCGCATCGACGGTCATCTTATCTCCGTGAAAGAGTCTGCTGAACAGATTTGCCGCGTGCTGGCTTACTATAAGCCGGAAGGCGAGCTGTGTACCCGCAACGACCCGGAAGGTCGCCCGACGGTGTTTGACCGTCTGCCTAAACTGCGAGGTGCGCGCTGGATTGCCGTGGGTCGTCTGGACGTTAACACCTGCGGCCTGCTGCTATTTACCACCGACGGTGAGCTGGCAAACCGTCTGATGCACCCAAGCCGTGAAGTGGAACGTGAATATGCTGTGCGTGTCTTCGGCCAGGTTGATGAAAATAAACTGCGCGACCTGTCGCGTGGCGTTCAGCTGGAAGACGGTCCTGCAGCATTCAAAACCATCAAATTTACCGGTGGTGAAGGGATTAACCAGTGGTACAACGTCACCCTGACAGAGGGGCGCAACCGCGAGGTGCGTCGTCTGTGGGAAGCGGTAGGGGTTCAGGTTAGCCGCCTGATTCGCGTTCGTTACGGCGACATTCTGCTGCCAAAAGGTCTGCCGCGTGGCGGCTATACCGAACTGGATCTGACCCAGACCAACTACCTGCGCGAGCTGGTGGGGCTAACGCCGGAAACCACCTCAAAAGTGGCGGTAGAGAAAGATCGTCGTCGTATGAAGGCGAACCAGATCCGTCGTGCGGTGAAACGCCATAGCCAGGTGAACAGCAGCAACCGTCGCTCTGGCAGCCGGAATAACAACGGTTAATCTAAAAGCCCGGTGAACGCACCGGGCTTTTTTCTTTAGTAATCAATCCCAGGCTGCGCTTTGATACCTGCATCAAATGCATGCTTGACCGGACGCAGCTCGCTGACGGTATCTGCCAGTTCCAGAATATCCCGATGACACCCACGACCCGTGACGATTACCGTCTGATGTGCAGGGCGGTTTTTCAGTGCATCCAGCACGGCATTCAGCGGCAGGTAGTCGTAGGCGACCATATAGGTGATCTCGTCCAGTAGCACCATATTGAGCGTCGGATCGGCCAGCATTCTTTTGGCGTGCTCCCAGACAGCAAGGCAGGCTGCGGTGTCGGTTTCCCGGTTCTGCGTGTCCCACGTAAAACCGGTTGCCATCACCTGAAACTCAACGCCGTGAGGTTCCAGCAAATTGCGCTCCCCATTGGGCCATTCGCCTTTGATAAACTGGATTACGCCCACTTTTTGCCCGTGTCCGACGGCGCGGGTGGCGGTGCCGAACGCGGCGGTGGTTTTGCCTTTGCCGTTGCCGGTAAATACGATGACGATCCCTCGCTCGTCCTGGGCTGACGCAATGCGCGCATCAACCTGTTCTTTCAGACGCTGCTGGCGCTGCTGGTGACGTTCTTCACTCATTGCGAAATCCCCGGTTTACGGCCCGGTTGGGCATCAAAAGTCATTCCGGTTTTGCGACGGCTGTCGTCGCCCATTAGCCAGAGATAGAGTGGCATAATATCGGCCGGGGTTTTCAGCTTCTGCGGATCTTCTGTCGGGAACGCGCTGGCGCGCATTTTGGTGCGTGTTCCGCCCGGATTAATGCAGTTTACGCGCAGATGGCGGCTCTGATATTCCTCCGCCAGCACCTGCATCATACCTTCGGTCGCAAATTTAGAGACAGCATATGCCCCCCAGTTTGCGCGCCCCTCACGGCCTACGCTGGAAGAGGTAAAGACCAGAGAGCCTGACTCGGATTTGAGTAATAAAGGAAGCAAGGCCTGGGTGAGGAAAAAGGTGCCGTTGACGTTAACCTGCATGACCTGCTGCCAGATATCAGGATCCTGCTCATCCATTGGACGAACTTCGCCTAACAACCCGGCGTTATGCAGCACACCGTCCAGACGTGGATAATGGGTGCTGATACGTTGGGCTAATTCCTGACATACCGCTGGCGTACAGGTCAGTAAATCAAGAGTATACCAGGGGGCCGGTATGCCACCTGCCGCTTCAATTTCCTGAGCGACACCTTTGAGTTTTTCTTCGTTGCGACCGATCAGAATAACGCTCGCGCCATATTCAGCATACGTCAGGGCCGCTTCGCGACCAATACCCGCGCTGGCACCGGTGACAAGAATGATCCGGTTCTGCAGCAGGTTTTTTTGCGGTTGATAGTGCACGGTGACTCCTCAGGCGCACGGTGACTCAATGGCGCCTTCATAATGACTTTTCGGCTTTATGCCCGAATTAGCGTGAGAATTCAATCAGTCTACAGGACGTATTACTGTAAAATTAACAATTTGCAAATATTTAAACCGTCGGCCGGGGATTCCTGAAGATGGCTCGCACAGGTAATGTCACGGGCGAGACGCAAAGGCAGGGCTGTTGTACACTGCCGTGAAAGATTCGTGGTTAAATCAAGGTGGAACGCGTGGAATTACTTTCTCAATATGGGTTGTTTTTGGCTAAAATCGCGACGGTGGTGATTGCCATTGCGGTCGTTGCCGTTCTGATTGTCAATCTCACGCAGCGCAAACGTCAGCGTGGGGAGTTACGCATTACCCGTCTGAGCGAGCAGTACAAAGAGATGCAGGAAGACATGTCCCTCTCACTGCTTGATAGCCATCAACAGAAGGCATGGCTGAAGGCCCAGAAGAAAAAGCACAAGCAGGAAGCCAAAGCCGCAAAGGCGAAAGCTAAGCTTGCAACGCCACAGTCTGACGCGAAGCCTCGCGTCTATGTACTCGATTTTAAAGGCAGTATGGATGCGCATGAAGTCGCTTCGCTACGGGAAGATGTGACTGCCGTTCTGGCCGTGGCCACTCCGCAGGATCAAGTGGTGGTGCGTCTTGAAAGCCCAGGCGGCGTTGTGCACGGCTACGGACTGGCCGCTTCTCAGCTACAGCGTCTGCGAGAAAAGCAGATCCTGCTTACCGTGGCGGTAGATAAAGTCGCGGCAAGTGGTGGCTATATGATGGCCTGCGTAGCGGACAAAATTGTTGCGGCACCGTTCTCCATCATTGGCTCTATCGGCGTGGTCGCACAGATCCCAAACTTTAACCGTTTTCTGAAGAATAAAGAGATTGATATCGAACTGCACACGGCGGGTCAGTACAAACGTACCCTGACGCTGCTGGGGGAAAATACGGAAGAAGGGCGCCAAAAATTCCGTGAGGATCTCAACGAAACGCACCACCTGTTTAAAGATTTCGTACACCGTATGCGCCCAACGCTGGATATTGAGCAGGTCGCTACAGGCGAACACTGGTACGGTATTCAGGCGCAGGAAAAAGGGCTGGTAGATGAAGTGGGGACCAGCGACGATCTGCTGCTCAACCTGATGGACGGAAGGGAGCTGATAGGCGTGCGGTTCACCCAGCGTAAGCGCCTGATGGACCGCTTTACCAACAGTGCAGCGGAAAGCGCAGATCGCCTGCTGCTTCGCTGGCTACAGCGCGGACAAAAACCGCTGCTGTAAGCAAAAACGCGAGGCATATGCCTCGCGTTTTGCATTAATCGACCAGGTGATATTTTTCAGAAAGCGTATGCGCCAGGTATTTAAACATATTAAACACAGCGGTGCTTTTTGGGGTAGGTAATCCCTGTTCGTCAAGGAAGTATTCGCCGCTGAAAACCAGCACGCCATTACGCTGCTCTACACCGGTGGCTTCGATGCCCGCCAGGGTATCTTCGTGGTCACGGATAAGCTTATTTGCTTCGATAAGCAGAGAGGCTCGGTCAATAGGTTGGGTCGTATTCTGCATAATCCACTCCTTAAACAGTGACAATAGTCTACGCCGGGGGCGCTTTGGGGGCAAATTTTCCCTGTTTTGTGAGGGGATAAGATACAGGGGGCAGGTTGGCGGGATTTGCTTTTGCATGCTAATAAAGTTGCGTAACGAATTTTATCAGGTAGAGTGTGCGCTTTCGTCATTCTGGCAACAGAATTGCTTGACATTCGACCGGGAACTCGTCACGAATTATACGAGGTGTTAGAAAAATACCCGATAACTCAATCACCTGGGCGTCTTTCCTCAGACACCCGGTAGGACAAAGGGGTTGATATCTCCTGACGCAGCCGCAATATCATTGGCTCGTCGTCAGCGGAAGGGAAATCAACGTGCGGCGTATTCCTGGAAGAATTAAATTAGGTAAAGGTGAATATGGGTAAAGCTCTCGTCATCGTTGAGTCCCCGGCAAAAGCCAAAACGATCAATAAGTATCTGGGTAATGACTACGTGGTTAAGTCCAGCGTGGGTCATATCCGCGATTTGCCGACCAGTGGCTCAGCCAGCAAAAAGAGCGCAGACTCTACCTCCACCAAAGGGGCTAAAAAGCCTAAAAAGGATGAACGTAGCGCGCTTGTCAACCGCATGGGTGTTAACCCATGGCACAACTGGGATGCACAATACGAAGTGCTGCCCGGAAAAGAGAAAGTCGTTAACGAGCTGAAGCAGCTGGCTGAAAAAGCAGACCACATTTATCTCGCAACCGACCTTGACCGCGAAGGGGAAGCCATTGCATGGCACCTGCGGGAAGTGATCGGGGGCGATGACAAACGCTACAGTCGCGTAGTGTTTAACGAAATTACAAAAAATGCGATTCGTCAGGCGTTTGAGAAGCCTGGCGAGCTGAACATCGACCGTGTCAACGCCCAGCAGGCGCGTCGCTTTATGGACCGCGTTGTAGGCTATATGGTCTCTCCACTGCTGTGGAAAAAGATTGCCCGTGGCCTGTCCGCAGGACGTGTGCAATCCGTCGCCGTGCGTCTTGTCGTTGAGCGTGAACGCGAAATTAAAGCCTTCGTGCCGGAAGAATTCTGGGAAATTGACGCCAATGTGACCACGCCGGGCGGTGACGCTCTGCCACTGCAGGTGAGCCATCAGAACGATAAGCCTTTCCGTCCTGAAAACCGTGACCAGACCATGGCTGCCGTCGCGTTGCTGGAAAAAGCACGCTATCAGGTGCTGGAACGTGAAGATAAACCGACCAGCAGTAAACCTGGCGCGCCGTTTATCACGTCTACCCTGCAACAGGCGGCGAGTACGCGCCTTGGCTATGGCGTGAAGAAAACCATGATGATGGCCCAGCGCTTGTATGAAGCGGGTTACATCACCTACATGCGTACTGACTCAACGAATCTGAGCCAGGATGCGGTAAACATGGTACGCGGTTATATCAGTGATAACTTCGGTAAAAAATACCTGCCGGAAAGCGCCAATCAATTCGCCAGCAAAGAGAACTCTCAGGAAGCGCACGAAGCGATTCGTCCTTCTGATGTCTCTGTGTTAGCCGAGTCGCTGAAAGATATGGAAGCCGACGCCCAGAAGCTGTATCAGCTGATCTGGCGTCAGTTTGTCGCCTGTCAGATGACGCCTGCGAAGTATGACTCCACGACGCTGACCGTCGGTGCGGGCGACTTCCGTCTCAAAGCGCGCGGTCGTATCCTGCGTTTCGACGGCTGGACAAAAGTCATGCCTGCGCTGCGTAAAGGTGATGAAGACCGTACGCTGCCAGCGGTGAACAAGGGAGATGAGCTCTCTCTGGTTGATCTCGTTCCTGCTCAGCACTTCACCAAGCCGCCTGCGCGCTTTAGTGAAGCGTCGCTGGTGAAAGAGCTGGAAAAACGCGGTATTGGTCGTCCATCGACCTACGCGTCAATCATCTCGACGATCCAGGATCGCGGCTACGTTCGAGTTGAAAACCGTCGTTTCTATGCGGAAAAAATGGGTGAGATCGTCACCGACCGTCTGGAAGCTAATTTCCGCGAGTTGATGAACTACGATTTCACCGCGCAAATGGAAGACAGCCTCGACGAGGTTGCCAGCCATAAGGCGGAGTGGAAGAAGGTTCTCGACAGCTTCTTCAGCGATTTTACCAACCAGCTTGAAAAAGCGGAGAAAGATCCTGAAGAGGGCGGCATGCTGCCTAACCAGATGGTTCTGACCAGCATCGACTGCCCAACCTGCGGCCGCAAGATGGGTATTCGTACGGCAACCACGGGCGTCTTCCTTGGCTGTTCCGGCTATGCGCTGTCGCCAAAAGAGCGCTGCAAAACCACCATCAACCTGGTGCCGGAGAACGAAGTTCTCAACGTGCTGGAAGGTGAGGATGCGGAAACCAACGCTCTGCGTGCTAAACGCCGCTGCAAAAAATGCGGCACGGCGATGGACAGCTACCTGATCGATCCTAAACGTAAGCTGCACGTCTGCGGTAATAACCCAACGTGTGACGGGTATGAGATTGAGGAAGGTGAATTCCGCATTAAAGGCTATGACGGCCCGATTGTGGAGTGCGAGAAGTGTGGCTCTGAAATGCACCTGAAAATGGGGCGTTTCGGGAAGTACATGGCGTGCACCAACGACGAGTGTAAAAACACGCGCAAAATTCTGCGCAACGGTGAAGTGGCTCCGCCGAAGGAAGATCCGGTTCCGTTGCCAGAGCTGCCGTGTGAAAAATCCGACGCGTACTTCGTGCTGCGTGATGGTGCTGCGGGTGTCTTCCTGGCGGCCAACACCTTCCCGAAATCGCGTGAAACACGTGCGCCGCTGGTTGAAGAACTGCACCGCTTCCGTGACCGTCTGCCAGAAAAACTGCGTTACCTGGCCGATGCGCCACAGCAGGATCCTGAAGGCAATAAGACGGTGGTTCGCTTTAGCCGTAAAACGAAGCAGCAGTACGTGGCGGCAGAGAAAGAGGGCAAAGCGACCGGCTGGTCCGCCTTCTTTGTCGATGGCAAATGGGTTGAAGGCAAGAAATAAGCTTGCCTGACCGTCACTTACCTGTGAAAGGGCCGGACTTCCGGCCCTTTTTTATTACCCTATTATTATTTTTTGTTCCGTACTATACAGTCAGGCTATAAATGATATAGTGGTTATAGTTAACCCATTTCTTATTATCAAATCGTCTTAAGCGATTGACCGCATGCGCTAAATCGGATGGTCTGGCATGAAATTACAGCAGCTTCGTTATATCGTTGAGGTGGTGAATCACAACCTTAATGTCTCTTCTACTGCCGAGGGGCTATATACCTCGCAACCGGGCATCAGCAAGCAGGTTCGCATGCTGGAGGATGAATTAGGTATTCAGATTTTCGCCCGTAGCGGTAAGCACCTTACGCAGGTGACGCCAGCGGGGCAGGAAATTATTCGCATTGCGCGTGAAGTCCTCTCCAAAGTCGATGCGATTAAATCTGTTGCAGGAGAACATACCTGGCCAGATAAAGGCTCGCTGTATATTGCCACCACGCACACCCAGGCGCGCTATGCGTTACCTGGCGTCATTAAGGGCTTTATCGAGCGTTATCCGCGCGTCTCTTTGCATATGCATCAGGGGTCACCGACGCAAATCGCTGAAGCGGTGTCGAAGGGGAATGCCGATTTTGCCATCGCGACGGAAGCGCTCCACCTGTATGACGATCTGGTAATGCTTCCGTGCTATCACTGGAACCGATCGATCGTAGTGACTCCCGATCACCCGCTGGCGGGGAAAGGGTCGGTGACGATTGAAGAGCTGGCGCAATATCCGTTAGTCACCTATACGTTTGGCTTTACCGGACGTTCCGAGCTTGATACCGCCTTTAACCGTGCCGGGTTAACCCCACGCATTGTCTTTACCGCTACCGATGCCGACGTCATCAAGACTTACGTACGGCTTGGTCTGGGCGTGGGCGTTATTGCCAGCATGGCGGTCGACCCGGTGTCAGACCCTGATCTGGTACGTCTTGATGCACACGATATTTTCAGCCACAGCACCACAAAAATTGGCTTCCGTCGCAGTACCTTCCTGCGTAGCTATATGTATGATTTTATTCAGCGCTTTGCCCCGCATTTAACGCGTGACGTGGTGGATACCGCCGTTGCATTACGCTCAAATGAAGATATTGAAGAGATGTTTAAAGACATCAAACTCCCCGCAAAATAATCACACCCGGTATCTTTCCCTAACGGAAAGATACCGAAATACCGCCTTAAAGCTAAATTAGAATTATCATCATCTGCGCTCTCCCTGCCATATATTGTCATTATCCTTTTATTTTGTATGGTTTTAATGTCGTGAATTGGCGACAAAAATAGAAACTAATTAACGGCTATGCAAATTTTTCTTTTCAAATATTTATTTGTGGTCAAAAGAATGAATATTTCATACCTCCGGATGCGTAAATTCACTGGCTTTTCGGCTAAAGTTTCTTTAGGATTTATCTCAACAGATGATTAATTGTACCAATTGTTTGGTCCTAAATGATAAGCGATATCGATTGTATGAGGTTAGCAATGCCTTCAGGAAGTGAAGAACCGCAAAGGGATCCTGCGCTCAAGCGTAAAGCCTGGCTGGCGGTCTTTCTCGTCTCCGCCCTGTTCTGGCTGATGGTTGCTCTCCTGGCCTGGAAATATTGGGGTTGAATATGGCAGTGACGGTACGTACAGAAACGGTAAAACAGATGTGTCAGCGTCATGACACTGTCCACAAAGGACGTAAGGCTCCTGCGACAGTTGTGCCTGCATCCTGGAAACTGACGCCGCAGCAGCAAGCCTTTATTGATGTGTTCGCGGAAGACGAACCCAAAAAACAATAATTTAGTTTTTTGCGTAATGATGCATTGGGTCTGAATAACGACTATGCACCTTTGTACTCTTTAATAAATACACATCAGCAATATCGCACTGAGGACCTGCCTCGGAATGTTTAATAAATAATGCCTGGTGTCCCTATGATGAATAACATGACGTCTCACAAATACTGGTCATGGATTGGCGTGTTTACCCTGTCGATCCTGTTCTGGAGTCAGCTCATCTGGCTGGCCATCCGCTAAATGATAAAACCTCGCTGCGGCGGGGTTTTTTGTTTTGACGTCCTCTGGACCATTCCTAAATTTATCAATTCGGGTTGTTATCAAAACGTTACGACATCTTTGTGTTATCTTTAATTACGGCCCTGATGATTGTCAGGACATCTCTGTAATTAAGGAGGAGCTTATGTCGTTAACCCTACGCGAAGCCAGTAAGGACACATTACAGGCAGAAAATAAAACCTGGCATTACTATAGCCTGCCGCTGGCTGCCAGAACGCTTGGGGACATTTCGCGTTTACCCAAGTCCTTGAAAGTTCTGATGGAAAACCTCTTGCGCTGGCAGGACGGTGATTCCGTCACGCTCGATGATATCCAGGCGCTGGCGGGGTGGCTGAAGCATGCCCATGCCGACAGAGAAATCGCCTACCGCCCGGCAAGGGTCCTGATGCAGGACTTTACCGGTGTGCCCGCCGTGGTGGATCTCGCCGCGATGCGCGAGGCGGTTAAACGCCTCGGCGGCGATACGGCCAAAGTGAACCCGCTTTCCCCCGTTGACCTCGTGATTGACCACTCCGTGACCGTTGACCATTTCGGTGATGACGATGCCTTTGGCGAGAACGTCCGTCTGGAGATGGAGCGTAACCACGAACGTTATGTTTTCCTGAAGTGGGGCCAGCAGGCATTCAGCCGCTTTAGCGTGGTTCCACCGGGCACGGGTATTTGCCACCAGGTTAACCTTGAGTATCTTGGTAAAGCTGTCTGGAGCGAATTACAGGACAAAGAGTGGGTGGCTTATCCGGATACGCTGGTGGGTACAGATTCCCACACCACCATGATTAACGGCCTCGGCGTGCTGGGCTGGGGTGTCGGCGGAATCGAAGCGGAAGCCGCCATGCTCGGTCAGCCGGTCTCCATGCTGATTCCGGATGTCGTGGGCTTTAAGCTGACAGGAAAACTGTCAGAAGGCATTACCGCGACCGATTTGGTACTTACCGTTACGCAAATGCTGCGCAAGCATGGGGTGGTGGGCAAATTTGTTGAGTTCTACGGGGACGGGCTGGATTCGCTGCCCCTGGCTGACCGCGCGACCATTGCCAACATGGCACCAGAATATGGCGCAACCTGTGGCTTTTTCCCAATTGATGACGTCACGCTGGAGTACATGCGTCTGAGCGGACGCAGCGAAGAGCAGGTGGCGCTGGTAGAGGCCTATACCAAAGCGCAGGGCATGTGGCGCAATCCGGGCGATGAACCGGTATTTACCAGTACGCTTGAGCTTGATATGGGCAGCGTTGAGGCAAGCCTCGCCGGGCCAAAACGTCCGCAGGATCGCGTCGCGTTGACAGACGTGCCGAAAGCCTTTGCGGCCAGCAATGAGCTGGAAGTCAACGTGGCGAAGAAAGACCATCGTCCCATCGACTATGTGTTGAACGGCCATCAATATCAACTTCCGGACGGGGCGGTTGTGATTGCCGCCATCACCTCCTGTACCAACACCTCAAACCCCAGTGTTTTAATGGCGGCCGGTCTGCTGGCGAAAAAAGCGGTTGAACTGGGTCTGAAACCTCAACCGTGGGTCAAAGCCTCGCTGGCGCCGGGCTCCAAAGTGGTTTCGGATTACCTGGCGCAGGCTAAGCTGACGCCTTATCTTGATGAGCTGGGCTTTAACCTCGTGGGGTATGGCTGTACGACCTGCATTGGTAACTCCGGACCGCTGCCTGAGCCCATTGAAACGGCGATCAAGCAGGGCGATTTGACGGTAGGCGCCGTTCTTTCCGGCAACCGTAACTTTGAAGGGCGTATTCATCCACTGGTCAAAACCAACTGGCTTGCTTCGCCGCCGCTGGTGGTGGCCTATGCGCTGGCCGGGAACATGAACATTAACCTGGTGACCGATCCGATTGGTCACGACCGCAAGAACGATCCCGTCTACCTGAAAGATATCTGGCCGTCCTCGCGTGAAATTGCGATGGCCGTTGAAAAGGTCTCTACCGAGATGTTCCGCAAAGAGTATGCGGAGGTCTTCGAAGGCACGCCAGAATGGAAAACCATCAATGTCGTGGGGTCGGACACCTATGACTGGCAGGATGACTCGACCTATATTCGTCTGTCTCCGTTCTTTGATGAGATGCTCGCCGAGCCTGCGCCGCTTAAAGATATTCATGGGGCGCGCATCCTGGCCATGCTGGGGGATTCTGTCACCACTGACCATATCTCTCCGGCGGGGAGTATCAAAGCCGACAGCCCGGCGGGCCGTTATTTGCAAAGCCGGGGAGTGGAGCGCCGCGATTTTAACTCCTACGGTTCGCGCCGCGGTAACCATGAAGTCATGATGCGGGGCACGTTTGCCAACATTCGCATTCGTAATGAAATGGTTCCGGGGGTGGAAGGGGGGATGACGCGCCATCTGCCGGGGACGGACGTCGTGTCGATTTACGATGCAGCCGTGAAATATCAACAGGAAGGTACGCCGCTGGCGGTGATTGCCGGGAAAGAGTACGGTTCCGGTTCCAGCCGTGACTGGGCGGCGAAAGGGCCGCGGCTGCTGGGCGTTCGTGTGGTGATCGCCGAATCGTTTGAACGTATTCACCGCTCGAACCTCATCGGCATGGGGATCCTGCCGCTTGAGTTCCCGCAGGGCGTAACCCGTAAAACGCTGGGGCTGACCGGAGAAGAGCAGATTGATATTAGTGGTCTGCAAAACCTGCAGCCGGGTAAAACGGTGCCGGTGAAGCTGACGCGAGCTGACGGGAAGACGGAGGTACTGGACTGCCGGTGCCGTATTGATACGGCAACCGAATTTACCTACTACCAGAACGACGGCATTTTACACTATGTGATTCGTAAGATGCTCGATTGATAAAAAAGCCCGGCGCTTATGCCGGGCTTTTTACTTTCACTCTTTCAGCAGATGGCCCATCTTGGCGGCTTTAGTATCAAGATAGTGGGCATTTTTCGGGTTGCGGCCAACAATCAGCGGCACACGTTCGACAATGTTGATTCCCGCTTCGGTGAGGATTTCCACTTTTTTCGGGTTGTTCGTCAGCAGACGAACCTCGTCGACGCCCAGCAGCTTGAACATGTCCGCACACAGGGTGAAGTCACGTTCATCGGCGGCAAAACCGAGCTGATGGTTGGCTTCTACCGTATCGTAGCCCTGGTCCTGCAGCGCGTATGCGCGGATTTTATTCAGCAGGCCAATATTACGACCTTCCTGACGGTGATAGAGCAACACACCGCGGCCTTCTTCGGCAATATGAGAAAGGGCAGCTTCCAGCTGGAAACCGCAATCACAGCGCAGGCTGAACAACGCATCGCCGGTCAGACACTCCGAATGGACGCGGGACAGCACCGGCGTCTGCCCTGAAATATCGCCGTAGACCAGCGCAACATGATCCTGTCCGGTTGCCAGTTCTTCAAACCCCACCATCAGGAAATCGCCCCATGGGGTTGGCAGTTTGGCTTCTGCCACACGTTTAAGCTGCATGTGATTCTCCAGAGTAGGCTGACACGTTTCGTGTCTTGCGCCTGTTTTACTTTCTGTATCTGTTCATTTTGCCACAAGCTCAGCACGTTCGCCTAATGGGCACCATGCTATATGAACGTTAAACGCACGATCCGACATCTCCACCCATCGGATGAATTTCAGTTATGATTGTGAGGCTTAGCGTAAAAGGAGAAGACATGCTTTCAATCGCCAGACGTACGGCAGCAGGCGCGGCCATTTTACTGATTATGCCTTTGACCGTATGGGTCTCCGGCTGGATGTGGCAGCCCGGGCAGAATGCCACGTGGCTGAAAACGTTGTACTGGGTAACGGAGACGGTCACGCAACCGTGGGGAATTATCACCCATATCATTCTCTGTGGCTGGTTCCTGTGGTGCCTGCGTTTTCGTCTGCGCGCGGCGCTGATGCTCTTTGCTATCCTGGGTGGCGCGATTGTTATTGGTCAGGGCGTTAAGTCCTGGGTGAAAGACCATGTTCAGGAGCCACGACCGTTTGTCGTCTGGCTGGAAAAAACACACCATATTCCGGTAGATGAGTTCTACAATTTAAAGCGTAAAGATCGCGGTGCACTGGTGAAAGAACAGCTTACGGAACAGCAGGATATTCCGAAGTTCTTGCGTAAACATTGGCAAAAAGAGACGGGCTTCGCGTTTCCTTCCGGCCACACGATGTTTGCGGCCAGCTGGGCGCTGTTGGCTGTTGGGCTGCTTTGGCCACGACGTCGAACGGTTACCATCGGGATATTACTGATCTGGGCAACGGGAGTGATGGGCAGCCGCTTGCTGCTGGGGATGCACTGGCCACGGGACCTGGTGGTCGCTACGCTGATCTCATGGCTGCTGGTGACGCTGGCAACCTGGCTTGCGGAACGACTCTGTGGCCCGCTTACGCCACCGCCTGAAGAGAAAGAAGAAATCGCCGAAAGGGACCAAAGCGACGCCTGACGGTTGATATTGCGCATTTCGCCCATAAATCCATGACGTGTGCGTCACTTTTTCCGTTTCGCGCCCGTCGCTAAAATGGTAGTTTATAAGGCTGATTGCGGTAAGTTGAACACACTTTATTCGCTTGAACCACATAACGGGAAGTAATGTGAAATATTTACTCATTTTCTTACTGGTATTGGCGATTTTTGTCATTTCAGTCACATTGGGTGCACAAAACGATCAACAGGTGACGTTTAACTATCTGCTGGCGCAGGGCGAGTATCGCGTATCAAGTCTGCTTGCGGTCTTGTTTGCTGCAGGCTTTGCCATTGGCTGGCTGGTTTGCGGTCTGTTCTGGCTGAAAGTCCGTGTTTCTCTTGCACGCGCTGAACGTAAAATTAAACGACTTGAGCATAACATTGCGCCTGCGTCCGACATTCCGGAAAGCTCTGGTGTGCCGGTCGTGAAGGAATAATCGACGATGCTGGAGTTGTTGTTTCTGCTTTTGCCTGTAGCCGCTGCCTATGGCTGGTATATGGGCCGCAGAAGTGCGCAACAAACAAAGCAGGATGAGGCTAACCGTCTCTCTCGCGACTACGTTGCGGGGGTGAACTTCCTCCTGAGCAATCAGCAGGACAAAGCGGTAGACCTGTTCCTCGATATGCTGAAAGAGGATACGGGGACCGTCGAAGCCCATCTCACGCTCGGTAACCTGTTCCGCTCGCGTGGCGAGGTTGACCGTGCCATCCGTATCCACCAGACCCTTATGGAAAGCGCCTCGCTGACCTACGAACAACGTCTCCTCGCGGTCCAGCAGCTGGGGCGCGATTACATGGCTGCCGGGCTGTACGACCGCGCTGAAGATATGTTCTCGCAGCTGATTGATGAAACGGATTTCCGTATCGGTGCGTTGCAGCAATTACTGCAAATTTATCAGGCCACCAGCGAATGGCAAAAAGCCATTGATACTGCCGAGCGGCTGGTGAAGCTGGGTAAAGATAAGCAGCGTGTTGAGATAGCCCATTTCTACTGTGAACTTGCCCTTCAGCAGATGGGCAACGACGACATGGACAAAGCCATGGCGTTGCTGAAGAAAGGTGCAGCAGCAGATCGTAATAGCGCGCGTATCTCTATCATGATGGGACGCGTTTTTATGGCGAGTGGCGATTACGCCAAAGCCGTTGAAAGCCTGCTTCGGGTGATTGACCAGGACAAAGAGCTGGTCAGTGAAACGCTGGAGATGCTGCAAACCTGCTATCAACAGCTGGGTAAGCAAGAAGAGTGGGTAGCATTCCTGCGCCGTTGCGTGGAAGAGAATACCGGCGCAACCGCAGAGCTGATGCTCTCAGACGTGGTTGAGCAGTACGAAGGGACCGACACCGCACAGGTGTATATTACCCGTCAGCTACAGCGTCATCCGACGATGCGGGTATTCCATAAACTGATGGATTACCACCTGAACGACGCAGAAGAAGGGCGCGCCAAAGAGAGCCTGATGGTGCTGCGCGACATGGTCGGCGAGCAGGTGCGGAGTAAACCGCGCTACCGTTGCCAGAAGTGTGGTTTTACCGCGTATACGCTTTACTGGCATTGTCCTTCCTGCCGGGCCTGGTCCACCATCAAGCCAATCCGTGGTCTTGACGGCCAGTAATTTTTTAAAACACCCCATTTTAGTTACAACATACTGATGATTTTTACCCCTTCCTTAACACCGTGCGGTGTGCCAGCCTGGCAGGGGCGCAAATGGATTCTGTCAATTTGCGGCGGCGGCAGGTAGAATGCTGGCCGTTTATCTGTTCCGCGCCGCTGCGCGCCCATAGACGAAAAGGGCTGGTCATGACGTCTGTTACTTCCTCCACTTCCCGCGTTATTACGGATTCTCCTGTTGTTGTTGCGCTTGATTACAATAAGCGTGACGCTGCACTGGCCTTTGTCGACGGTATCGATCCTCGCGATTGCCGTCTGAAAGTTGGTAAAGAGATGTTCACTCTGTTTGGACCGCAAATCGTCCGCGATCTGCAGCAGCGTGGTTTCGATGTCTTCCTCGATCTCAAGTTCCATGACATCCCGAATACCACGGCGCACGCCGTTGCCGCCGCCGCAGAGCTGGGTGTATGGATGGTCAACGTCCATGCGTCGGGCGGAGCGAGAATGATGACTGCCGCACGTGAAGCCCTCCTGCCGTTCGGGAAAGATGCGCCATTGCTGATTGCGGTGACCGTATTGACCAGTATGGACGAAAGTGATTTATGCGATCTTGGCGTGACATTGTCACCTGCCGAACATGCCGAGCGTCTTGCGCGTCTGACGCAGAACTGCGGTTTGGATGGCGTCGTCTGCTCCGCACAGGAAGCGGTCCGCTTCAAATCAGAACTGGGCAAAGATTTTAAACTGGTCACGCCGGGTATTCGTCCGGCTGGCAGCGACGTGGGCGATCAGCGCCGTATTATGACGCCTGAGCAGGCGCTGGCTGCTGGTGTGGATTATATGGTTATCGGGCGGCCAGTAACGCAGTCTGCTAACCCGGCAGAGACGCTCAAGGCAATTAACGCATCATTGAAAAAGGGGGCGTAATGACCGATTCCAACAGTCGTCTGGTCTACTCAACGGAGGGCGGGCGCATAGATGAGCCGAAAACCAAAGTTGAACGTCCGAAGGGCGACGGCATTGTGCGTATCCAGCGTCAAACCAGTGGACGAAAAGGGAAAGGGGTTTGCCTTATCTCAGGAATTGACCAGGATGATGCTGAGCTAACAAAACTGGCGGCTGAGTTGAAAAAGAAATGTGGCTGCGGTGGTGCCGTGAAAGACGGCATTATTGAAATTCAGGGTGATAAACGCGATTTAATTAAATCGCTGCTTGAAGCAAAGGGCATGAAAGTCAAATTGGCAGGCGGTTAAAATAAATGAGCCACGGCAAATGCCGTGGCTCGTGATATATACGTGCGTAAGTCAGACCTGAAATGCGACGCTAAATCGCGATGTCGGGAAGGCTTATAGAATAATTATTTGCCAACCTGGTGACCGATAATACCACCGACAGCAGCGCCACCCAATGTACCCAGCGTGCTACCATCTGTTAAGACTGCACCACCGAGTGCACCTGCACCGGCACCAATGGCGGTGTTACGGTCACGTTTAGACCAGTTAGAGCATGCGCTCAGGGACATTGCTACAGTGATTGCCAGAACAGCGGCGGCTAATTTTTTGCTGGTTAAGGTCATAATACTTTCTCCTGAATTATCGATTCACGGAAAGAGGTACACGTTAAGTATAGACAAAACGAATACCTAATTATTCTTTTTTCCGTGAAAGCTGGTCGCGCAGGCGTTACGTAATCACGCAAGTGATAGTCACTTCCTGTTATATCGCTAACATTAATTTTACGACTTTAATGCGGGTTAAACAGGTAAAAACTCTTAAAGGGGCGTTAGGAATCGTCTCAGACGAAGGGATATGCATGCGCCCGAATGACGGGCGCGAAATGGACTCAGGCGGAAGTTTTAATAATATCGACAATCAGACCGTCTTCTTCCAGCTTATTACGATGCTCGTCACTTAACCGTTCGTCGGTAATGACGCGACTGAAGCGTGAGACGGGACCCATTGTGTAAGGATGGACGGCGCCAAATTTGGAACTGTCAGTGAGCACAATGGCTTCACACTCTTTTTCCAGTACGGCATTCACCACGTCAGTGCGCATCATATCCCGGCCGGTGAAACCTGTTTCCGGCTGCCAGCCGTCAATGCCGATAAAGGCCTTACTGAAATGCACCTGCTGAACATATTGCCGGGTCAGCGGGCCCACCATGCTTTCACTTTTCTTTTGGTAAATGCCACCCAGCAAAATGACCTCACAGCGCGTCTCTTTGAGTAAATGGGCGATATAGCTGCTGACAGTGATGATAGTCACGTCTTTTTGTTCCGCGAGCGTCCGTGCCAGAAGGGCGTTGCTGCTGCCGTTTTCAATAAAGACCGTCTCGCCAGGGTTTACCAGTGATGCGGCAAACTCTGCCAGTTCACGTTTAAGCGCGTAGTTATTCATCATGCGCGTCTCAACGTCGTCGCTGTCCAGCGGCACGGCATAACCATGCGCACGGCGCAGGTAACTCTGTTTTTCCAGCAGATTAAGATCCTGACGAATGGTGACTTCGGAGACGCCGGTGGTTTTAGCGAGATCGACCACGCTTACACGCCCCTGATCGATGACCATCTGCAAAATGAGTTGTTGTCGGGAATTCATAGCATCCATTTAATAAAGCGAAACGAGGTCGGAAACGGTGGGATTACACTTCCCACGGCGCTTTTGGCTGTTTGTTTTCGGGGGCGTTGTCAGCGCCATTCTGAGCAAGAAGTTCAGACTTCAGGATCTCGAGATTACGGATCGCAGAGTGATAATCACCCGCCACCAGAATATCCAGCACGGTATCAATACGTTGTGCTACAGCTTGTGGATCAATAGTAGACATAATCTCTCCCCGGGAGCGAAAAGTGAATAATTTCAATGATGCAGAAAATGGGGTCAAAAGAGAAGGGAAAAAATGCGATAACGAAATTACATAAATGAAAGTGATAAATTTATTCCCCCTCATATAGCAGGCTTAATCGGTGGATTAGTCTAAAACTGCGCGCAAGGCGCTTTTTTATATGAGGAATTGGACTATGACAGTTATCAATCAGCCTACCTGTACACTGTTTACCGATACTGAACGTTTCACGCAGCTCTCAGGGTATTACGAGGCGGAGCGACGCACCGTCTGGATGATGCTGCGGGCTCAGCCGCGTCCTTGCTTCAACCATGCCTTAATTGAGGAGATCATGAACCTTTCCTGGCTGGTCCGTCAGTCGGGTTTTGCGGTCGATTTTTGGGTTACCGGCTCGCTTGTTCCTGAAATGTACAACGTGGGAGGGGACTTGCAGTTCTTCGTCGAGTGCATTCAGAACGGGCGGCGTGAAGCGTTACGGGCCTATGCCCGCGCCTGTGTTGATTGCGTCCATGCGGCATCAAGAGGGTTTGATACGGGGGCCATCACGCTGGCAATGGTCGAAGGCAGCGCATTAGGCGGCGGATTTGAGGCAGCGCTGGCGCACCATTTTGTCCTGGCTCAGCGTGATGCCCGGTTAGGTTTCCCGGAAATTGCCTTTAATCTGTTCCCGGGGATGGGGGGGTATTCGCTGGTCGCACGACGTTCAGGCATGAAGCTGGCGGAGGAGCTCATCTACAAAGGGGAGTCCCACACGGCAGAATGGTACGAGCAGCACGGGTTGGTGGATGTGCTGTATGAACCCGGGCAAAGCTACGTCTCGGTCAGGACCTTCATCGACACATTGCGGCCAAAACTGAACGGCGTAAGAGCCATGCTGCGTGCTCGTACGCGCGTTCTGCAGTTGCCACGCAGTGAGCTGATGGATATTACCGAAGACTGGGTCGATGCCGCATTCTGCCTTGAGCCGAAAGATATCGCCTACATGGAGCGTCTGGTGATGCTGCAAAACCGCCATCATGCGGCGGGCTTACGCAAGGCCAGCTAGCGCTGTTGTCGCGCCTGATAGCGTTTTAGCCATCGCTCGAATGCGGCAGCGGGCATCGGCTTAGCAAAAAGGAAACCCTGCCGTTCGTTGACGCCATTCTTAGTCAGAAAGGCGTCTTCTTTTGCATTCTCCACCCCCTCGGCGATCACCTGCAGATTCAGGGCCTGTGCCACTGCGACAATGGCGCGTACCAGAGACTGGGAGATGGACTGCTTATGAATATCTCTGACAAAAGATTGATCGAGTTTAATGGCGTCAATAGGAAAACGCGCCAGCTGGGAAAGGGAAGAGTAGCCCGTACCAAAGTCATCCAGATGTATTTGTGCCCCGAGTCGGCTGAATTGCTGGATCACCGAAAGCGCCAGCTCTTCGTTTTCGATGAGACAGCTCTCTGTTAACTCGACGTCGATAGGGCAGTACTCAAAATGCAGATCCTTAAGCGCCTGCTTTAAATCGCTGAAAATCGTCTGGTCGGCAAGCTGACGTGCAGAGACGTTCACGGCCACGCGCAGGTTAATCCCCTTGTCACGCCATTTCGCCACCTGACGAACCACGTCGAGCATCACCCAGCGCCCCAGCGGCACAATCAAACCGGACTCTTCGGCATAAGAGATAAATTCCAGCGGTGGGATCAAGCCGCGCTCCGGCGACTGCCAGCGGACCAGCGCCTCAAGACTTCTGACCTCACCGCGCCAGGTCATTTTAGGCTGGTAGTGAATCAGAAGCTGATCGTTATCCAGCGCTTTACGCAGATTGGTGTCCAGCCAAAGATACTCAAATACGCGCTGGTTCATTTCAGGGGAGAAGACGCAGAACTTACCCCTGCCATTTTCCTTGGCGGTGTACATGGCCGTATCGGCATTGCGAATCACACTTTCCCGATCGTTCCCGTGCTGCGGCGCGAGGGCGATCCCCAAAGAACAGCCGGTATATATCTCAATCAGCCCGATTCTGAACGGCTGGCGCAGGCGGGTCAGAATGCGCGACGCCATAGCTTCCAGCGCGCCCTGAGACGTATTCGTGGCCATCACGATAAACTCATCGCCGCCGAGCCGGGCCAGAACCTGCCCCTCGTCAAGGCAACTCAGAATGGCGAGTGCAACCGCCTGTAAGAGCTGATCGCCAAACATATGCCCGTAGGCATCGTTGACCTTTTTGAAGTTATCCAGGTCAAGATACACCACGCCAACCTGCGTTTCGCCCCGATGGTTGATGGCGTCTGAGATCTGTTCGTGGATGGCATTGCGGTTGGGTAAACCGGTGATGGTATCGGTATTGGCCAGCACGCGCAGGCGCTCCTGCGCCCGACGTTCCTCGGTAATGTCGGTGCCGGAGCAAATAAGAAATATTTCGTTTTTACCGCTGCCGCTGTGAACGAATTTGTTTCTGAACAGAAACAAGCGTTGTCCTTTCCGCGTCTTGATCCAGCGTTCAACTTCGTAGGAGCTGCCGTTACGGAAGAAACCGGTGATATTTCGCTTCGAGGCTGCCGCCTCGCTGCGACTCATAAACAATTTGAACACGTTCTGACCGATCACTTCCTGCTCTTTCAGACCGGTATACTCTTCGCTCAGGCGATTAAAACGCTGAATATTGCCGTGCTGATCGAGAATCACAATGACGGAATTCGCTTCCGAAACCACCTGTTCCGCGAAGGAGAGTCCTTGAGCGAGATCGCGTGCTACGGAGGGGGTATCGTTCCAGGCCGATGCCGTGCCGGCCCACTCGTTTCGGGTGATTTTGCGGCCGACAAGATGCACGGGAACCTCTTCGCCATACAGGGAGAGGTTCATTGAAATGCTGGAGGTAATTACCGTTAACTGGCGGATCAACGTGGCTTGTTCATCGTCCAGCGTCACCACCTGAGTCGCATCGGCATTTTCGCTGGCGGCAAGGTGCAGAGCGTTGCTGTCTGCCGACAATCGCCACCACGGACTGTGAGTACCCATGTAACGAAACAGCAAATTCTGCTCAAGATCGTCGATCATGATTTCTCCCGCTGCTACTCATTAGCGCACAAATTATTCATTTGCAGTCGACTTTTCCGTTGTGAAACAGCGGTAAAACCGAAGTGAACGTATTGTTTTTCCCTGCTTTCTTATAATAAAACGAGTCTGCCAAAAAAGAATACTGAGCATCCAGCTATTCAGGTGACCGAATATGACGGCACTCTTTTACTGTAGATAATTATGGCCATTTTGGGCGGGGGGAATCGGAAAATAGTCAGAAAAAATGATGAATTTGTGGGGCGGGTTAAAAAGAAAAATTGTCGGCCTTCCCGAACGGAAATGGCCGACAATTTAGCGGGTTATCAGACAGCTGGTCGCGCGATAATACTGCGGGTTTCCATGCGGACTTCAGCGATAGTTACGTCAATCACCTCAGTGACTTTGTAAACTGTTTCACCTTTAATCTGCACGGTGCCACTTTCCTGGCTACAGACCAGTTCGTCACGAACGGCATGCAGGAATGGGGCAGGGATAAAGGCGACAGCACCGTTATCCACCAGACGGACACGCATCCCGCCGCGGCTGATATCAATAATCTCCGCAGCGAAGCGGGTGTCGGTTCCGGCCTTATCCTGCAGGAAACGCGCGTACAGCCAGTCTCCAACGTCACGTTCCGCCATGCGGTTCAGACGGCGACGCTCTGCCATCTGCACGGTCGTGTCGTCCTGAGGGCGTGCAATCGTTTCGCCTTTGATAATCGCTTTCAGCAGACGGTGGTTAACCATGTCGCCATATTTACGAATTGGGGATGTCCAGGTGGCGTAAGCTTCCAGACCGAGGCCGAAGTGCGGGCCTGGTTCGGTGCTGATTTCAGCGAAGGACTGGAAGCGGCGAATACGGCTATCAAGGAAACCGGATGGCTGTGCGTCCAGCTCGCGGCGAAGCTTGCAGAATCCTGGCAGCGTCAGGACTTCTTCCGGATCAACATGCACATCGTGATTCTTCAGCAGGGCTGCCAGCGCTTCGGTATTGGCCGGATCGAATCCGGTGTGAACGTTGTAAATACCAAAGCCCAGCTTGTCGCGCAGCACGCGTGCGGCGCAAATGTTGGCGGAAATCATCGCTTCTTCGACGATGCGGTTAGCAATGCGTCGCGGCTCGGCTACGATATCCAGCACTTCGCCTTTCTCACCGAGAACAAAACGGTAGTCCGGACGATCTTTGAACACCAGGGCGTGGGTTGTACGCCATTCGCCACGCTTCAGGCAAATACGGTGCAGCAGACGAATCTGCGCCGCAATGGCATCGGATTCAGGTTTCCAGCTGCCGGTGTTTTCCAGCCAGTCAGAGACATTGTCATAGGCCAGCTTGGCTTTGGATTCGATGGTGGCGGCAAAGAATTCGATATCGTCTTCAATCGTCCCATCCGCGGCGATGGTCATGCGGCAGGCGAGAGCCGGGCGCACTTCATTTGGGCGCAGCGAGCAGAGATCGTCTGACAGTTCGCGCGGCAGCATCGGGATGTTAAAGCCTGGCAGGTAGTTGGTAAACGCACGGATTTTGGCCGTTTCGTCCAGTTTACTGCCTTGTGCAATCCAGGCGGTAGGATCGGCAATGGCGACGGTCAGATGCAGTTTGCCATCGGCGCTCTCTTCAGCGTAGAGCGCATCGTCCATATCTTCTGTGCTGGCGCTGTCGATGGTGACAAATTCCAGCGCAGTGAGATCGCGGCGCGTCAAACCTTCGTCCTGCATTTCAGTCGCTACGCCGTTCGGCGCTTCTTTTTCAAGATTATGGCGCGCCAGCGTGACCCACCACGGGACGAAATGGTCATCGCCAAAGGTAATGAACTGCGTCAGTTCTGCATAGAAACCACGGTCGCCTTTCAGAGGATGACGGCGCATTTCTGCTACGGCCCAGTCACCTTCTTTAAAATCATGCTCAACGCCGCGGGCGGCCCGGCAGGGAATGGCATCTTTCAACAGGGGATGATCCGGCACGATAGAAAGACGATCGTCTTTTCGCTGTACCTTACCGACAAAGCGGGTCAGGAACGGTTCAATCAGTTCTTCCGGCTCAGCGGATTCACGTTCCTTCTCTGTATGAATGACGGCCATGACGCGATCGCCATGCATCACTTTCTTCATCTGCGGTGGCGGAATGAAGTAGCTTTTCTGCGCGTCAACTTCAAGGAAGCCAAAGCCCTTTTCCGTGGCTTTCACGACCCCTTCTGCACGCGGCGTCTGGGAATGCAGTTGCTGTTTAAGCTGCGCTAGCAGCGGGTTGTCCTGAAACATAATGTTCTATTTTCGTAGCCATTGAGCGGCTGACAGTTTTACGCGATTCTCACTTCTACAGCAAGCGGTCTTTGGGGAATGCGTGTGGTTATTCCGCTTTGCCAGCCGCGACTTTTAGTCGATTAAGCCAGCCCTCAAACGCGCTTTGAGACAGGCGGTTGATCGCCTGGGCGACAGTCAGTCCTTCTTCCATGAGTGGGGTAAACTGCGCGGCACTAAAGCGGTCCGGCGAGCGTGTCAGCAAGTCGACTGCTGCCAAAAGCGACGGCGGGGAAAGCGCACTCTCTTCCCGGCTGTTTATCAGGATCTCTCCCGTCAGGTCGAGCAAGGTCGGTTCATGGCACAGGACGGGTGTCAGCGCCTCAAGCGCAGGTTCTGCCTGCCAGCGGGAGAGGGACTCAAGCTGATGCGCACTAGCATAGCGAAGCTCGACCACGGGAAGAAGCGCTATCCACCTACCGGCGCACGCTGGCAGGGCGTGCGGCTGAATATGATGGCCCGGCAACCAGCGAACGGGATGGCCAAGCAGAGCCTGAAAGACCGCAACCACGCGCGCCTGAAAACCGATAAAGCCGATGATCTGGTTAATCACCACAATGTCATAGGTAGAGAGACCCACCTCATCAAGCTGGTTTCGCGCCTTGTCATCAATGACATCCGGTGAGCTGGCGAGCTGACGGGCATACTGCGTGATTTGCGCCAGCCGCCGGTTACTTTCGCGGGAGGAGTCAGGACCCGGCAGCGGAGCAAGAAGGGCGGCATAATGGTTGCATAGCCGCTGAACGCCACAGGCCTGCGCAACCGTCAACGCGGTACTTAACCGGTCATAGGCGCTGAGCGTTCGCAGACGATTGACGGGAAGTGAGAGGGGAAACAGCTGATGGCATAAGGCTCTGGCAGGGGCAAGCCAGCCGGTACAGGCGGCGACAATCTCATCGGGCAGGGCTAAATCGAGCAAAAAACGATCGTCAACGTTAGCGGCTTCGGGCACCAGGGGCAGCGCATCCGACTGCGCGTGGTTTGACTGGGTTTCGTGATACCAGTGGCCTTTGCCGGAAAAACGGCGTTGTTCCATGGGCGTTCCTTGATCTCAAAATGGCGATCAATATCCTGGCGTAACGCAGATAAAGGGAAAAATATTGTTAGGTGATAACAAATAGCAGAACGGAATAACGAGGGGATGGTGCGGGGGAAAACTCTCTTCCCGTGCGGGAAGAGAGTCTGAGCTTATTTAATTTCCAGCTCGTTCATTGCAGCGATGTTGAAGCCGCCGTCAACGTGAACCACTTCACCGGAGATACCCGCGGACAGGTCAGAGCACAGGAATGCAGCAGAGTTACCCACATCTTCAATGGTAACAGTACGACGAATCGGGGTAACCGCTTCGCAGTGCGCCAGCATTTTACGGAAATCTTTGATGCCGGACGCCGCCAGGGTGCGGATAGGACCCGCGGAGATGGCGTTAACACGCACACCTTCAGGACCCATTGCGTTCGCCATATAGCGTACGTTGGCTTCCAGAGACGCTTTAGCCAGACCCATCACGTTGTAGTTAGGGATAGCACGTTCCGCGCCCAGGTAGGACAGGGTCAACAGCGCTGCGCCCGGGTTCAGCATCGCGCGGCAAGATTTAGCCATCGCAACGAAGCTGTAGGAGCTGATGTCGTGAGCGATTTTAAAGCCATCACGGGTAACCGCGTTCACATAGTCACCGTCCAGCTGGTCGCCAGGCGCGAAGCCGATGGAGTGAACGAAACCGTCGAATTTCGGCCATGCTTTTGCCAGCTCAGCAAACATGCCATCGATGCTTTCATCTTGTGCAACGTCACATTCCAGAACGATGCTGGAACCCAGCTGCGCGGCAAACTCTTCAACACGGCCTTTCAGCTTGTCGTTCTGGTAGGTGAACGCCAGCTCAGCGCCTTCACGATGCATTGCCTGTGCGATGCCGTATGCGATGGACAGTTTGCTGGCAACGCCAGTCACCAGAATGCGCTTACCGGAAAGAAAACCCATAGCTTTAATCCTTATATTCATTGCTTATTTTGCCTTGTAATTCATAGCGTTACAGGCAGTATTTCAAAATCATTCGAAATTAGCTCGAAATTATAGCCCACTCACAGCCCCTTATGTCACGATATTTCTCGCCGATCGCCAAAGACGAATGCCCCAGAAGGTGAGGCGTGGGTTCAAAATTTCAGCATTCGTCCAGTATATCACCCGGCAGCAGCTTCGCCTCATCCAACCAGCGTGGATGCGCGATCCCTCACGATAGTGACCCTTTCCTGTCGCTTTCTATGAAACGCGCGATGACAATAAAGAAAACCGGGACGAAGAAGATCGCGAGAAGCGTACCGCTAATCATGCCGCCAAAGACACCGGTGCCGATGGCGTGTTGTGTGCTGTCACTTGCGCCACTGGCCAGCATTAAGGGAACCATTCCCAACGTAAAGGCTAACGATGTCATCAGAATAGGGCGCAGGCGCTGGCTTGCGGCCTGTATCGTTGCCGCCACCAGAGGGTTCCCTTCACGATGCAACTGTCTGGCAAACTCCACAATCAATATGGCGTTCTTGGCAGACAGGCCTATCAGGGTGATAAGGCCGACCTTGAAGAAAACATCATTCGTCATGCCGGCAACAGACACGGCCATGACTGCACCGATCAGTCCCAATGGCACCACCAGCATGACGGCAAAAGGTATTGACCAGCTCTCATACAGGGCAGCGAGCACCATAAACACCACCAGAATCGACAGGACGATCAGACCCGGGAGCTGCGACTGGGATTTTATTTCCTGCAATGAGCTCCCGGCCCATTCTCCCGCCAAGCCCTGAGGTAAATCCCTGGACAAATTCTCCATAACTTTCATTGCGGTACCGCTGGATTCACCTGTGGCCGCACTGCCGGTAATGCGGATAGCAGAATACCCCTGATAACGCGTTAGTTGTTGCGGTGCAACGTTCCAGGAGAGCGTCGCAAACGTTGACACTGGCACCCTCTGCCCCTGGCGGTTTTTAACGGATAATTTCAGGATCTGCTCAGGTTGCATTCGGTAAGGCGCATCGGCCTGGATAATCACCTGCTGAACACGCCCATTGTTCGTGTAGTCATTAACGTAGTTTGAACCCATGGTGACGGAGAGCGTCTGGTTGATTTCATCAAATGAGACGCCCAGAGCTTCCGCTTTTTCCCGGTCAATCTGAAGCGCCAGGCTAGTGCCTTCCGGCAGGCCGTCGATATACACGCCACTCAGTTCAGGGCGTTGATTCGCTTTCAGCACCAGCGCATCGGCCGCCTGCTTTAACGCCTCGTAGCCCAGTCCCGCTCTGTCCTGCACGTACCAGGTGAAGCCCGACGAGGTGCCCATATCCGAAATGGCAGGCGGGAGCAGGCTCATCATTACGGCATCAGAGACGTTTGCCATACTGGCCTGCATATGGTCGGCTTCATCCTCGGCTGTAGAGCCGTGCCTTTCTTTCCAGTCCTTCAGCGTGGTGAACGCCATGGCCGAATTCGGTCCTGATCCTGAAAACCCAAAACCCAGGATCATAATGTTGCTTTCAATATCCGGTCGGGTCGCAATTTCCTGTTCAAATGTTTTTACTACTTTCAGGGTGCGCTGCATTGTGGCATCAGAGGGAAGCTGAATAGAGGACATAAAATAGCCCTGATCTTCGTCCGGCAGAAAGGATGAGGGCAGCGAAGACAATCCAAAAAATAGCGCAGCACAAAGCGCAACATACAGAAGCAGCATTCGGCCGGTTCGTTTCAGAACCGCGCCCAGGCCGGATTCGTACCATGTCGTCAGGGTATGAAAACGGGCGTTAAAGCCTACCGCGAACCTGCCGCCACCGTGTTTTTGCGCGCTGTGGGGCTTAAGCAACGTCGCACAAAGCGCGGGAGTCAGCGTGAGGGCAAGAAATGCCGACAACAGTATGGATACCGCCATGGAAATACAAAATTGTCGATAAATAATGCCTACGGACCCTTCAGCAAAACCCATGGGTATAAAGACAGCGGTAAGTACCAGCGTGATCCCGATAATTGCCGGGGTGATTTCGGCCATGGCCTCCCGGGTAGCGTCGCGCGGAGAAAGGTTTTTTTCTTCCATCAGCCGTTCAACGTTCTCCACGACCACAATGGCGTCATCCACGATAATCCCTATCGCCAGCACCATGCCGAACATGGTCAGAATATTGATCGAGTATCCACTCAATAGCATCACTGTGAAGGTGCCCAGCAGCGCGACGGGGGCCACAATCGAGGGGATAAGCGTACAGCGTATCTTATGTAAAAACAGCAGCATAACGAGAAAGACAAGGACCATCGCTTCCACAAAGGTTTGCACCACCTTCATGATGGACAGCTTTACAAACGGTGCGGTATCGAAGGGAACCGTAAACGCCATTCCTTCCGGCAACACCTGAGAAAGTTCGTCGATACG
Source organism: Enterobacter cloacae complex sp. HYC080_NIDB (assembly GCF_056673325.1). Lineage (NCBI taxonomy): Bacteria > Pseudomonadati > Pseudomonadota > Gammaproteobacteria > Enterobacterales > Enterobacteriaceae > Enterobacter > Enterobacter cloacae complex sp. HYC080_NIDB. Next base: position 2,065,392 of record NZ_CP114212.1, read on the forward strand.
TGCACGTACGCCTGACGCCGTGCTCATCGCATTGGCGCCTGGTGACAACTGGATTGCCGCAGCCGTTGCCGGCACCCCATTTTCACGGATACCGAAAGCGTAACTTTGCAGGCCAGACTCAATCCGCGCAACGTCGGACAGTTTCAGCCTTGCGCCAGACGCATCTGCTTTAAGGGTAATGTTTCTGAAAGCCTCTACAGAAGTGAGTTGCCCTTTCACTGTGATGGGATAGGTTACGCCTTGTCCTGCAGTTGCCGGTTCGTCTCCCGTTTTCCCCGGCGAAACAAGGGCATTTTGCTGACCTACAGCGGTAAGAACATCGCTCACCGAAAGCCCGTAACTGTGCAGCTGCATGGGATCCAGCCAGATGCGCAGCGCTTTTTCGCCACCAAACAGCTGGACTTTTCCGACTCCCGGCACACGGCGTAGTTCGTCGCTGACGTTGCGGGCAAAATAATCGCTTAAATCCGCCTCTTCAAATTTGCCGGTTGTGGACTTCAACCCCACCATCATTAAAAATCCGGAATTGGCCGCCTCGACGTTGATGCCATTTTGCCTGACCGCCTGCGGCAAACGTGGCTCTACAATCTTGATCTGGTTTTGAAGATCCATCTGTGCCAGCTTAATGTCTGTGCCGGGCTTAAAGGTCACGGTAATAGATGCAGAACCGGTTGTGTCGCTGGATGATTCGAAATAGAGCAAATTATCCACGCCCGATATTTCACGCTCGATGAGCGACACCACGGACGTATTCATGATATCGGGGCTGGCCCCCGGATAAGTGACAGAAATAATGATCCCCGGCGGTGCCACCGCCGGATACTGCGCAACCGGCAACCGGGGTATAGACAGGACACCCGTCAGGACAATAAAAAGCGCCACTACCCAGGCGAATACGGGGCGTTCAATAAAAAAATGAGGCATTAAATTAACGTCCAGATACGTGAATTTCGTCATCGGCTGATACGCGTTTACCGATATCCCTGAGCTGAGAAAATTTCTCAAGAAGCTGCGGGGCGTCATCGAGACTTGTCGCGAACATCCACATGTATGTCATCACGGAATAAATATGTCCGGCGGTGATGCCAGCCGATTGCGTCATCCAGATAATGGTCAGCGTAAAAAGCAGGGCAACGAGTATACCCACCCATAAATAGCCCCACGCCTCCCGGTCCGATAACGCAATGCGTAAACGTGCAAGCGTGACGTAATGGCGGTGAAGGGTGGCGGTGCCTGCCTTATGAACATAATCAACTTCTTTCTCAAGACGATTATTCAGGCGCATGAATAACCATTCATTTTTACGGGCATATTCCGAGACAAATCCCATCAGAATGATGACGATTGCACAGCACATGATGCCGGCCCAGAATTCGATAAATAACAGCATGATTGCCGCACCAAAGAGAGAACTCAGCGAGGTAATAAGCAGGGGCAAGTGCATTTCAAAGAAATCCACATACTCGCGCGAGAGTGTGACCCTGGCGGCGATAGCCGAATGGTTAAGCTGGTATTTCCGCTGTGAAAGCACAACGGAGACCGCAAGCCCGGCATAAATACGAGCAAACGTTCGTGTATCAACACTCCGTCTTGTCGCACCTATGATCCACATACAGAGCACCATCAGTCCGTACAGTGCGGCGTTAAGTGTCTTACCCGCAAGAATGGCATTAATCGCGATGCCTGCCAGAACGGGATACAGCAAAAACATCACGTTTTCAGCCACGACAAGGAAAAAAGTCACAACCAGTTTTTTCCGGTGACGTACCGCGAGTTTTTTAAGTGAGTACATAACGCCAGCTGTATCTGGAGAACGACGATTGTTATTAAGGTTATTCATTCTGGGTAACAGGTTTCAGACTCTTTAAGTGAGTGTATTTTGAGCAATAAGGGTTGGCAGGAAGTCTACAACTCGCCTGTTTAGCGGAAATGGCAGTTTTATGGAGAGAGTGTGGAGCGCAACCGTGCGGTTGTTCAAATCATTCTCATAATGAGGTACAACGGCGAACCGCAGAAAAAAAGAATTAAATAACACTCGTAGTAAAACACCAAATCGTCGAAATCTGGCGTAGCGTTCAGCAGCACAGTGAACGTAATTATGAGATATATAAAAATCACCATTAGCCAGAAGGCGATGACAAGTAATTCAGTGAATGCACCTGCTTTGTTTTGTATTATCAGAGAGACAACCGACAAAGCGATGCAACCATAAATAATGGGAGAGGAGGGCAGCGTCGCGGCAACTTTTTCATCCATTTTATGCATCAACACCAGCCAGGTATAAAGTAATCCCCACGACAGCAGCAGGAACAGCGTATATATACCGATTTTCTTAGTAGAGAAATATTTCGAAAAGTCCATGTTCATTATCTCAGCCAGATTCATAAAGCCTTAAAGCGACAGGGTTAATTCTCACCGTTCTATGAAAGAAGGGTTCTGCCCGAATAGCTATTCTGGCCAGGCATTGTCGAGTCTTTATTGACTGAATGTGTAGGCTGTGTGGAGGCATGGCCGGACATTTAAATTAGTGCTGGAAATTTTCATGGCTACGGCACTTTTTCCCGGAGGCTGTGTCTTATTGTGCTAAAGATATCTGATAGCGTGCTCAAAGGGATTTCACCCGCGGAGATAAAATGAACAAAAATACTCTAATCCTTGTTGTTGAAGATGAAGACGACATTGCTGAAATACTGATGAGTTACTTAGAGCGTTCAGGGATGAAAACGCTGAGGGCCAGACAGGGCGAGCAGGCGATAGCGCTTAATCGCCTTCATAAACCGGATCTCATCTTGCTGGACATTCATCTGCCCGTATGCGACGGCTGGAGCGTCCTCACGACGCTTCGTCAGGAAAGTTCCGTGCCCGTCATTATGGTTTCTGCCCTCGATCAGGACGTAGATAAACTCATGGGGCTGAGGCTTGGCGCAGATGATTACGTTATCAAGCCTTTTAACCCTTCTGAAGTTGTCGCGCGGGTTGAAGCGGTGCTGCGCAGAACCAAACCCGCTATTCAGCAGGCGGGGGCCGCGCCTCTCAGGACGCCTTTTATTACGGTCTATCCCGATGATTTCTACGTTGAGGTTACCGTGGGACCTGAGGTGATCTCCCCGGTGTTAACGACGACGGAATTTAAGCTTCTTACGTATCTGGTCAGATATCCGCGAAAGGTCTGCTCCCGCGAAGAGTTACTCAACGCATGTCTTCCGGAAGGTGATACCCTCGACAGAACAGTAGATAGCCATATGAGCAAGCTGCGTAAAAAACTTGAGCTCGCGGGGCTTTACGGCGTCCCTGAGAGCATCAGGGGCATGGGTTACCGGCTTGGGGAGAAAAAATGAACAGAGAGTCTGTCCTGAGTCGTCAGATCTTAACGTACATGATGTTGCTGACGTTTACGATCATTGCCATTTCAATACTGGGTTCCTGGTTTTTTTACTCCTTTATTCTGGATCACCTCCCCGGCGGCGCTGCGGCGGGGGAAGACGAGCAGATGACCCTGTGGGACTGGGTGTGGATCGGGACAGCAACAACAATCAGTCTGATATTCGCGGTTTTTTTAACGATCAAACTTTCCTCGCGGATACTCACCCCGCTAAACGCGGTCGCGTCCAGCCTGAAAAAAATTTCGCAGGGCCAACTGGATGCCCGGGCTTATTGTGCCAGTTCCAGGCTGGGAGAGATCAATCACCTGGTCATGGATTTCAATGAAATGGCGGAAAAACTGCAGACGCTGGATATGCAGCGTAAATCCTGGAATGCCGCCATTGCCCATGAACTCAGAACCCCGGTCACGATTTTACGCGGACGACTTCAGGGTCTGGTAGACGGCGTTTTTGAACCGGATCCGGTGCTTTTTAATAATCTTCTCAGGCAGACCGAGGGGTTAACCCGCCTGATTGAAGATCTACGGGTTGTCAGCTCTGACGGTGGGGCGGGTTATACGTTGTCTAAATCCAGAACGGATCTCAAAGGGACAATACAGGACGCGCTTGATACGTTCATGCCCGAATTTAAACGTAATCAGTTTACGATAAAGACAGCGTTGAGGGAGCAGCATTGTGTGTTCGATCCGTTGCGTATCAACCAGTGTCTGGCCGTTTTGTTTGACAACGCATTACACTATTCAACCTCTCGGACGATCATTGTCAAAAATGGCGTGTCTGATAAAGGCAATTATATTCTTATTCAGGATGGCGGACCGGGCATCCCTGAGGCGTTCCACGATTTTTTATTTCAGCCTTTTCAGCGGGATAATGGCGCCAGGGCATTGAATCCTGAAGGGTGTGGTTTAGGCTTATCGGTGGTAAAAGCCATCATGCTGGCCCATGGTGGCGATGTCACTTATACCTTATCAAAGCAAAACCACTCAATATTTAAACTCACCTGGCCCGACCCGTGAGTTTCAGCGGCAGATTAAATGTGCTTGCTGGCGATAAATGCCATATTTGTCCTAGCTTAGCATCCCATTCCTGTGGGGTAATCGTCAGTTTACCGCGTCTCGGGCTTAGGGTTATTTCACTGAAATAGATTTCATCTTTTTTTAGCATAAGATCAACGCGGCAGTAATCAATTCCCTGCGCCAGCTCCTGGGAGGCCAACAATGCTTCTCGGAATAAAAGCGGTTCGCCAGGATCTGCTGAAGTATTCGGATATTCCATCTGGAAAGGTTGTAAGTTCCAGTGCCTGTCATAAACGTTGATAAACCCTTTCCCGTTATCATCCGTAAAATCCGCTTCAACATAGTGGGCAACGCCATGAAAGCAATGGATCCTCAACATTTCGGGCGTTGTATTCCTGTCAGCATCGTCGAAGAGATCGACAAATGGCTCGCAAAGTATACTCGGCGTAATGTTTTTGTACTGCCATTCGCGCGTGGTGTAGTACAGATTTTTCTTTAACGCGAGGCTCAGTTTTTTACAGGCTTCCCTGTCATTAAAGTGCGCTTTGTCGGTACATATTATTGTGCTACCACTGTCATGGTTGCACTTAAGGACGAATTTGTCAGGAAGTACTGAAAAATCAATTTGCGACGCCCTGGTATAAACACCAAGTAATGGCACCGTTTTCACGCGCGTAGTTCTGGAAGAAACGTATTCCCGAACGGCGAGTTTATCGGCAAGCATTGTATAGACGTTATTATGGTCATAGACCAGACGATGGCATATTTTTTCACTCAACGTCGAGGGTGATTTAATGTCAGGGGTTTTCCCGGTTGTTCTCCTGAGCCTCACAGTATGGAAGTGCAGGTCCGTCATTAAAAATGAACGACATTTTCTGATGAGATACTCAGTGTATTTTAGAACATAAGTGGCGGTGATCATTTTTTCTCCTCCGTAATGTCCTGATATTCTGGAGAAGAACTGTTGATGGATATTGCGTAAAATATGGAGCAAGGATGGAGACGAAAATTAAAAGGATTAAATAACGTACGCAGGTTATTTAATCCTTGATTTAGCGGGGGGGTTACCGTTGTGCTTAGCGGTCCTTTCTCCACGCATCGGCGGTCAGCGCTTCACCGAAATGACCGGCAATCAGTCGTTTCGTCAGCTCATGAAGCGGAGAGGCCATCACATCCGCCGTGCTGCCACGCTCGACAACTTCCCCCTGGTGCATCACCATCACCTGGTCGCTGATGTGCTTCATCATTCCGAGATGTTGGGTAACGTAGATATAGGAGATACCCTGTTTTTCCTGCAACTCCAGCATCAGGTTAATCAGTTGCGAACGCATCGACATATCCAGCGAGGCAAGCGCTTCGTCGGCAATGATTACCTTCGGGCGCAAAATCAATGCGCGCGCCAGACCCAGGCGCTGTTTCTGGCCGGGGGCCAGCATATGCGGATAGTAGCTTTCGTGATCCGGTAACAGTCCCACCATGCGCAGCGTTTCAAAGACGCGCTTTCGTCGCGCCTCGGGCTCCAGCTCGGTGTTCAAACGCAGAGGAAAATCCAGAATCTGCGAAATACGCTGGCGGGGATTGAGCGAGGTTGACGGATCCTGGAAGATCATGCGGATACGCTGGCTGCGGAAAGAGTAATCCCCAAACGCCAGAGGATGATCGTCAATCAACACTTCTCCAGCGGTAGGCTCTACCATGCCGGCAAGCATCTTCGCCAGCGTCGATTTCCCGGAACCGTTTTCGCCAATAATCGCCAGCGTCTGTTTTTCACGCAGGGTAAAACTTAGCGGCTTTACCGCCTCGACAGTCTGACGATGAAACAGCCCCGTACGATAGCGAAAGGTCTTACTCAGGTTGCGGACTTCCAGTAAGGTTTCGACCATTTCACTCTCTCTCCATGTTCAGCGGGAAATGACAGGCGTAAAGATGATTTTTGGCGCCGGTCAGGCGTGGTGTCTCAATACATTTACGCTGAGCATATGGGCAACGAGGCCCAAGACGGCAGCCTATCGGCAAGGATTCCAGCAGCGGAATCGCCCCTGGCAAGGTATTCAGGCGGCTCTTGTGCGGCATGGCGCTGCCAAAATCAGGAATAGCCCGGATAAGCGCCTGCGTATACGGATGATGCGGGGCGTTGATCAGGTCTTCGCTGGGGGCGGTTTCGACCGTTTGCCCGCAGTACATCACATCAATTTTGTCCGCCCATTTGCTTAACATCTGCAGGTCATGGCTGATCAGCAAAATGGTGGTGTTGTTGTTCTGGTTCAGACGTGACAGCAGGCGGAAAATTTGCGCCTGCGTGGTCGGCTCCATCGCGTTGGTGGGTTCATCCGCAATCAACAAGCGCGGCTGATTAGCCAGCGCGATAGCAATCATCACCTTCTGACATTCACCGTCGGTAAGCTCATACGGGAAGCTGCGCATCGCGTCTTTATGATCTTTGATACCGACGCGGTGCAACAGTTCGATGGCGCGACGTTTACGCCAGCCGAAACGCTGCCACCAGCGGCCTTTATAGGTCCAGCCGGGGATGTTCTGCATGAGCTGTTTACCCACGCGCTCGGACGGATCGAGACAGGATTGCGGCTCCTGGAAGATCATCGAGACGTTGTGACCAACCAGCTTACGCCGCTCGCGCGGGGAGAGGCGCAGCAGGTCAATGTCGTCGAAGCGCATACGGTCGGCGGTCACGCGCCAGTTGTCTTTCGCCACGCCGCAGATAGCTTTGGCGATCAGGCTTTTCCCTGAGCCAGATTCACCCACCAGCCCGCGAATTTCACCCTCAGCAAGCGTGATACTGATGCGATCGACGGCCTTAACCCAGCCTTCACCGGTTTTGAATTCGATGGTGAGGTTGCGGATATCAAGAAGTGGCATTATTGCACCCCCGCGTTAATTGCACGGCGAATACCGTCGCCCAGCAGGTTGATCAGCAACACGCTCACCATAATCGCCGCCCCCGGCAGCATGACTGTCCACGGCGCCACGTAGATTAACTCCAGCGCGTCACCGAGCATTGCGCCCCATTCAGGTGACGGCAACTGGGCGCCAAGGTCGAGGAAGCCGAGCGCAGCAATATCGAGAATCGCCATCGACAGCGCACGGGTGATCTCGGTGACCAGCCCGGCGGCGATATTCGGCAGAACGGCAAACCACAGGATGTTGAAGGTGGTCGCGCCGTCCAGACGGGCGGCGACGACATACTCTTTTTCCAGCTCGTCATGCACCATGCTGTAAACCGAGCGCACGATGCGGGGCAGGATTGCCAGCCAGACGGCAAACATCGCATGCGACAGATGCGGTCCGGCAAAAGCAACCACAATGATCGCCAGCAGCAGAGACGGAATCGACAGCAGGGTGTCCAGAATGTGGTTCAGTACCGCCGAACGCAGGCCATGCGTGGATCCCGCAAAAATACCGAGCGCCAGTCCACAGACTGTCGCCGCAAGCGTGACCACAAATGCACCACCCACCGTCGGAGCAGCGCCGCTTAACAGGCGGCTCAATACGTCACGTCCGAGGTCGTCGGTGCCGAGGAAGAAAGAGACTTCGCCGTAGCGTGACCAGGAAGGCGGCAGAAGCTGATAGCCGAGGAACTGCTGGTCAATGCCATACGGGGCAAACCACGAGCCAAAGAGGCAGAGTAATACCAGCCCGGCGCAGCCATAAAGGCCGATCATCGCCGTGGTGTCACCATAGAACTTACGCCACACGGTACGCAGCGCACCGGGTGTGCGCTTTTCACTGTATACGTTATCGTAAGGCATACCATTCCTTATGCTTCAACGGGTTAGCCATCGCACCCAAAATATCGGACAACACGTTAACAATAATCACCAGCGAACCAATCACCATCACACCCGCTGAAATAGCGGCGTAGTCCTGCTGGCGAATAGCGTTGATCATCCATCGTCCCAGCCCTGGCCAGCTAAAGACCATCTCGGTGATCATCGCCAGAGTGAGCATGGTGGAGAACTGCAGCCCCAGACGCGGAATCACCGGCGGTAGCGCGTTATGGAGAACGTTGCGGCGCAGGATGGTCAGGCGTGACAAACCCCGCGTGGCGGCGGCTTTGACATAGTTCTGGTCAAACACCTCGATGGTGCTCAGGCGCATCAGGCGAATTACTTCCGTGGTCGGGGCGACGGCCAGCGTCAGTACCGGCAACACCATATGGCGCACGGCGCTGACGATCATCTCATGACGCCACACTGAATCGGACAGCCAGGCGTCAATAATGGCAAAACCCGTCACCGTTTTCACCGTGTAGAGCAGGTCGAAACGCCCCGAGACCGGTAGCCAGCCCATTGTCAGCGAGAAGAAGAGCGTTAACAGCAGCGCCAGCCAGAATACCGGGATGGAGAAGCCTAACAGGGCGAGGGCGCTGATGAACTTATCCTGCCATTTGTTGCGATAGATCCCGGCCAGCATACCCACGGGGATCCCCACCATCAGGGCAAAACCGAAGGCCAGAATGCATAGCTCCATCGTGGCCGGAAAAACCTCTTTCAACTGGTCGGAGATAAGCTGCCCGTTGATGCTGGACACCCCGAAATCCCAGTGCAGCAGACCGTTAAACCAAAACAGCCAAGCATCCCACAACGATGAGCCCTGAAGCGGGGCGTGCGGCGTAAAATAGCTCAGGCTGAAACCGACAAAGGTCAGCAGAAAGAGCGTCACCAGCAGCAGCAGGAGTCGGCGCAAGGTAAAAATAATCATGGTTTTTTCACCTCTTGTTCTTTTTCGCGTGAGACGCCCGCGAACGAGGCATTGCCGAACGGACTCAGCACCAGACCTTTAATATCATAGCGATAGGCCTGGAGACGCAGGGAAGAGGCCAGCGGCAGCACGGGCAACTCCTCGGCGAGGATTTTCTGCGCTTCATCATAAGCATCGATGCGTGCGGCCAGCTGTTGGGAAGAGAGCGCTTTTTGCAGCACGGCGTCAAACTCCCGGTTACACCAGTGAGCGTAGTTGGTCTGCGAGTTGATCGCCGCACAGCTCAGCAGCGGCCGGAAAAAACTGTCCGGGTCGTTACTGTCGGTAGCCCAGCCGGTCAGGGTAAGATCGTGATTCATGTCCATCAGGCGCGCCTCCTGGAAACGGCCTTCAACCGGCACGATGATCACCTTGACGCCCACCTGTGCCATATCTGCCTGCAACAGTTCGGCCGTTTTCAGCGGGCTCGGGTTCCACGCCTGGGAACTGGTCGGCACCCAAAGCTGGAGGGTGAGGTTTTCCGCGCCCAGCGCTTTCAGTTGTTCGCGTGCTTTTGCCGGATTGTATTCCGTAATTTTAGCTTCACCGTCGTAGGCCCACGAGGCGCGCGGTAAAATAGAGGCCGCGGTTTCCGCCGTGCCGTAGTAGATCGACTGCATCAGACGCTGGTTGTTAATCGCCAGCGCCAGGGCATGACGGACGGCAGGGTTGTTCAACGGTGGCTTGTCCGTGTTAAAGGCCAGATAAGCGATGTTCATTCCCGGGCGTAGCGTCAGACGCAGACGCGGATCGTCACGCAAAATAGTGAGCTGGCTGGCGGCAGGCCAGGCGAGCACGTCACATTCCCCGGTGAGCAGTTTTGAGAGACGTCCCGTTCCGCCGGAGCCGAGGTCAACCACCACCTGCGGCATCAGCGGCGTGCCGCGCCAGAAATGTTCATGACGCTGCAGGCGGATATATTGCCCCGCACGGTATTCCGCCAGCTGGAACGGACCGGTGCCCACCGGCTGGCGATCGAGCAACTCCTGGCGATCTTTTTTCGCAAGCTGCGACGCATATTCAGCTGACATGACGGACGCATAGTGGGTCGCCAGATGCCAGAGGAAGGAGGCATCCGGGCGCGTTAGCGTAAATTCAACCGTTCGGTTATCCAGCTTACGCACGCTCTTAACCGTGTCGGCAAACTGCAAACTGTCGAAGTAAGGGAAATGATCCCCGTTGACGTTATGCCACGGGTGATTGCGGTTAAAGATCCGCTGGAAGGTAAAGACCACATCGTCCGCATTCAGCTTGCGCGTGGGGGTAAACCACGGCGTGCGCTGAAACGCGACATCATTGCGCAGGTGGAAGCGGTAGGTTGCACCGTTGTCCAGCACTTCCCAGCTTTCCGCAAGCTCAGGGACCAGACGGTAGGTGTACGGGTCGACATCAAGCAGACGGTCATACAATTGCGCGGCAAGCGTATCGACAATCAGGCCGCTGCCCGCTTTTTGCGGGTTGAAGGTATCCACCTGGCCGCTCACGCAATAGACGAAGCCACTGTCACGGATGTCAGGCTGCGAAGTCTGCCCCGGCGCGGCAAAAGCCATGCTGCTGAACAGACCGAGTGCAAAAAAGGACGATAAAACCAGACGCATAATTTTTAAGGTTTTTAGGTTCGATCTGCAAAGTGTATCGCACTTACGCCTGCTTCGTAAAAATGTCTGCGGGTAAGTGCCGATATTGTCAGCGCATTTGATGCTTTTTGAGCAATGCCCGTAACTGATGGTAGGTCAGACCCAGGAGTTCAGCCGCCCGTTTCTGGTTATATTTCGCCGTCTTCAGGCTTTGCTCCAGCAATTGTTGTTCCTGGTCGTGCTGGAACTGACGTAAATCAAGAGGGAGGGCGGGGGCGTGGTCAGACGATGAGGGGGCGGTGACCGGCGGCGCATGACGCTGAAAAGGATCGATAATGATGTTATCCAGTTCCGCCTCGCTGCTGCCGTGGCGGTAGACAGAGCGCTCCACGACGTTTTTCAGTTCGCGAATATTTCCCGGCCAGTGATAGGCCAGTAGCGTCTCCTTTGCATAATCGCTGAAGCCGGGGAACAGAGGCAGGCCGAGCTCGCGGCACATCTGAATCGCAAACTGGTCTGCGAGCAGCATAATGTCACTTCTTCGCTCGCGCAGGGGGGGAAGCTGAACAACGTCAAAGGCCAGGCGGTCGAGCAGATCGGCTCTGAATTTCTCCTCCGCGACCCTCTCCGGCAGATTGGCGTTGGTGGCGCACACCAGACGCACGTTAACCTGCAGCGGCTGGCTACCGCCGACGCGCTCCAGTTCGCCATACTCAATGACGCGCAGCAGTTTTTCCTGCACCAGCATGGGCGCGGTGGCGAGTTCATCAAGAAACAGCGTACCGCCGTCGGCGCGCTCAAACCGTCCCGGATGGCGCTTCTGGGCGCCGGTAAAGGCGCCTGCTTCGTGGCCGAAAAGCTCTGTATCGAGCAGGTTTTCATTTAGCGCCGCGCAGTTTAACGAGATAAAGGGGCCGTCCCAGCGTCCGGATAAATAGTGCAGGCGGTTGGCAATCAGTTCCTTACCCGTGCCGCGCTCGCCGATAATCAGCACCGGCTTGTTGAGCGGTGCAAGGCGGGACACCTGTTCCAGCACCTCCAGAAAGCTGTTTGCTTCCCCGAGTAAATTGTCTTTGTATCCAGCCATGATGAAATTAACCACTCCTTAGCGATATTCACCAGGTCAGCATAGTTCTTCATTGCGTATAAATCAAACACATCAAGCAAAATCAATAGGATAAAAAACTGGCACGGGAATTGTATTATCTCAACAGCAGGGCATTGCCCGACCACAGAAATAAGAGGATTTTTATTATGGGTATTTTTTCTCGTTTTGCCGACATCGTGAACGCCAACATCAACTCACTGCTGGAAAAGGCGGAAGACCCGCAAAAGCTGGTGCGTCTGATGATTCAGGAGATGGAAGACACGCTGGTTGAAGTGCGTTCTACCTCTGCTCGCGCGCTTGCTGAGAAAAAACAGTTAACGCGCCGGATTGAGCAGGCTACCGCCCAGCTCAATGAATGGCAGGAAAAAGCGGAACTCGCCCTGCGTAAAGATAAAGAAGATCTGGCTCGTGCGGCGCTGATTGAAAAACAGAAGCTGACGGACATGGTCGCGACGCTTGAGCATGAAGTGACGCTGGTGGATGACACGCTCACCCGCATGAAAAAAGAGATTGGTGAGCTCGAAAATAAACTGAGCGAAACCCGCGCACGTCAGCAGGCGCTGTCGCTGCGTCATCAGGCGGCCAGCTCTTCCCGCGACGTACGCCGTCAGCTGGACAGCGGCAAACTGGATGAGGCCATGGCGCGATTTGAGTCCTTCGAGCGTCGCATCGATCAGATGGAAGCGGAAGCAGAAAGCCACAGCATCGGGAAGCAAAAGTCACTGGATCAACAGTTTGCCGACCTGAAAGCGGACGATGAAATCAGCGAGCAGCTGGCGGCATTGAAAGCCAAAATGAAGCAAGATAACCAATAATACTGTTGCGGCACCTGAGCGTGCCGCTATGCATCCTAAGACAAGGAGTACACATGAGCGCGCTTTTTCTGGCCATTCCCCTGACGATTTTCGTGCTGTTTGTTTTGCCGATTTGGCTATGGCTGCACTACAGCAACCGTTCTTCACAAGGCGATCTTTCCCAGAGTGAACAGCAACGTCTTGCGCAGCTTACCGAACAGGCGAATAAGATGCGTGACCGCATTCAGGCGCTGGAAGCGATCCTGGATGCAGAACATCCAAACTGGAGGGATCGTTAATGACCGGACTGAATCTGAACAAAAAGTTGTGGCGAATCCCACAGCAGGGGATGGTGCGTGGCGTTTGTGCCGGGCTGGCACACTATCTTGACGTTCCAGTAAAACTGGTTCGTGTAGTGACGGTACTGTCTATTTTCTTCGGTCTGGCGTTTATCACGTTCGTGGCATACATCGTACTGTCGTTTGTCCTTGATCCCATGCCCGACGGAGAACTGGCCGCAGAAAGTGCGCCAACCAGTAACGATCTTCTGAACGCGGTTGACGAGCAACTGGCCGCAGGGGAGAAGCGGTTACGTGAAATGGAACGTTATGTCACGTCGGATACCTTTACGCTGAGAAGTCGTTTTCGTCAGCTTTAAGAGAGAATTTATATGAAGCAAAACTGGCAACAGGCCGGTCATAAGGTAAAACCCGGCCTGAAAATCGCAGGTAAGCTGGTTCTGATGACGGCATTACGTTACGGCCCGGCAGGTGTGGCGGGTTGGGCGATCAAATCTGTTGCCCGTAAGCCGGTCAGAATGTTGCTGGCCGTAGCGCTCGAACCAATGCTGCAAAAAGTGGCAAAACGGCTATCGCGCCGTTACTTATCTCGCTAATTCACACGCGCGTCAGCCCCTACTTTCCCAGATAAGGGCTGGCGCCGTCTCAAACATTTCCCTCCCTTTAATGTGCTTTCTTTGCGGCAGCTCACAATACTGAGCAGAGCCGCTTTGGAATTGCGTTTTTCAGCCTCCCGCTTCGTTGACAGATATTTTTCATGGGAGTAGATTGCCCTTCGTGGGACCGCTACCATGGAAAATAAAGTGAACGCAAAAATTAAAAAACTTATCAATCATATCTACGGTGAATCATTTTCTGACGCACATTTAGACGTGTTATTATCAAAGCTTGAGCAAGCCGCTATTGATATTACAGAAAAGCGCAAATCAGGCTGGGATGAAAAAGATGTTGTCCTGATTACTTACGCCGATCAGTTCTCCGCGAAAGGGGAGAAAGCGTTGCCGGTGTTTACCCGCTTTTATAATGAATGGCTTGCCCGCACGTTTTCCCATGTCCATCTTTTACCTTTTTATCCGTGGTCCTCTGATGACGGATTTTCCGTTATTGATTACCACAGCGTCGCGCCTGAAACCGGAAGCTGGCAGGATGTTGCTGAATTAAAACAGTCTGCCAGCTTAATGTTTGACTTCGTGTGCAACCATATGTCAGCAAAAAGTGAATGGTTTGCTAATTATCTTGCGCAGAAGCCGGGCTTTGACGATTTCTTTATTTCTGTCGATCCTGAAATTGATTTATCTGCCGTGACGCGGCCTCGTGCATTACCGCTGCTGACGCCATTTAAGCTGCATGATGGAAGCGTGCGTCATCTTTGGACCACGTTCAGTGATGACCAGATCGATCTCAACTTCGCCTCGCCTCAGGTACTGATTGCGATGGTTGACGTACTGCTCCATTACCTGGCGGAAGGGGCGCGTTACATTCGCCTCGACGCCGTTGGGTTTATGTGGAAGATACCAGGAACCAGCTGCATCCATCTTGAGCAGACACACTGCCTTATCCAGCTTTTCCGTGCGATTACCGACGCTGTGGCACCCGGCACGGTGATCATTACCGAGACAAACGTCCCGCATAAAGACAATATCTCGTACTTCGGTGATGGTGAAAATGAAGCCCAGATGGTCTATCAGTTCTCCTTGCCACCGCTGGTGCTGCATGCTGTTCATCGTCAGGATGTAAAAGCGCTTTGCCAGTGGGCGGGGTCGCTGGCGCTGCCTTCAACAAAAACGACCTGGTTCAACTTCCTGTCGTCTCATGACGGTATCGGCCTGAACCCGTTACGCGGCATTCTTCCGGAGTCAGAAATACTGTCACTGGTTGAAAAACTTCAGCAGGAAGGGGCGCTGGTTAACTGGAAAAATAATCCTGACGGAACGCGCAGTCCTTACGAAATCAATGTGACCTATCTGGACGCATTAAGCTCGCAAGACAGCCCGGATGATGAACGTATTGCGCGGTTTATTCTGGCGCATGCTGTACTGCTGAGTTTCCCGGGTGTACCTGCCGTATATATTCAAAGCATTCTTGGCTCGCGTAACGATTATGAAGGCGTTGAACGCCTCGGCTATAACCGCGCGATAAACCGCAAGAAATACACCGCCGGTCAGGTTGACCTTGAGCTCAATAATAAACAAAGCATTCGCCATAAAATCTATTCCCGTTTAAGCGAGTTTATTGCTATTCGTCGTGGGGAACGCGCATTTCATCCTGATGCTCAGGCAATGTTTGAATCACTTGATGAACAGATTCTTAAAATTGTTCGCGTGGCTGATAATGGTGAAAGAATTACCGCGCTATTTAATTTTAGTCATAACGTTCATACCGTTTACGAGAAAGTACTTTCCGGTGTGGAATTGCTATCAGGACAGGCTATTGACGGTACGGAACTGACCCTCAATCCATGGCAGGTTATGTGGATTAAAGAAAACTAAAAAAGGACCCTTAAATGAAAATGCCCAAAATTGTGCTGTTATCAGCACTGGTTTCGTGCGCCCTGTTATCAGGCTGTAAGGATGATAAAACGTCTGCTGTGACCATTGAGTTTATGCACTCTTCAGTAGAGCAGGAGCGTCAGGCGGTTATTACGAAACTGATCGAGAAATTTGAAAAAGAGAACCCTGGCATCACGGTGAAACAGGTGCCGGTGGAAGAAGACGCCTACAACACCAAGGTGATTACGCTCGCGAGAACCGGGGCGCTGCCTGAGGTGATTGAAGTCAGCCATGATTACGCAAAAGTCATGGATAAGGAACAGCTGCTGGATCGCAAGGCGATTGGCGAAGCCATTAAAGCGGTAGGCGAAAACACATTCTATGACGGGATCCTGCGCGTAGTCCGTACCGAAGACGGTACCGCCTGGACGGGCGTGCCAATGAGTGCCTGGCTGTCCGGCGTCTGGTATCACAAAGATGTGCTGGCTGCTGCGGGTATTGAGGAGCCTCACAACTGGGAACAACTGCTGAAGGCCAGTGAGAAACTTAACGACCCGGCCAAAAAACATTACGGCATTGCGTTGCCTACCGCGGAAAGCGTCATGACCGAGCAGGCATTCTCTCAGTTTGCACTTTCCGGCGGCGCGAACGTTTTTGATGCCAACGGGAGCGTCGAAATCGATACCCCTGAGATGGCGAAAGCGCTCTCTTTTTATAAAGCGCTGGCCGCGACCACCATGCCGGGCTCGAACGACGTCATGGAGATCAAAGATGCCTTCATGAACGGTTCCGCACCAATGGCGGTTTATTCCACCTACATCCTGCCTGCGGTATTCCATGATGGAAACCCTGCCAATCTTGGCTTCGTAGTCCCTACCGAAAAGACCTCTGCAGTCTACGGCATGATCACATCGCTGACGATCACCACGGGGCAATCTGAAGGTGAAACGCAGGCGGCTGAAAAGTTTGTGACGTGGATGGAGCAGGCTCAAAACGCAACCGACTGGGTCATGATGTCACCTGGTGCGGCGCTACCGGTGAACAAGCTGGTGGTAGGTACGGATACCTGGAAAAACAACGAGGTCATTAAAGCGTTTGGGCAACTGCCTTATGAGCTGATTGCTCAGTTCCCAAATGTGCAGGTGTTTGGCGCTGTGGGCGACAAGAACTTTACCCGCATGGGCGATGTCACCGGGTCCGGCATTATTAGTTCCATGGTGCATAACGTCACGGTGGGTAAACAAGATCTCAGCGCCACGCTCAGCAATAGCCAGAAGCGACTGACTGACCTGATTTCACAACGATAGGAGCGCTTTGCGGAAGGAAATTATGAAGACGTTGTTTTCTGGTCGATCAGATATGCCTTTCGCCATGCTGCTGTTGGCCCCCAGCCTGATTTTGCTGGGGGGCCTGGTGGCCTGGCCAATGATTTCCAATATTGAAATCAGTTTCTTACGACTGCCGCTTAACCCGCGTATTAGCGCTGTGTTTGTTGGGCTGGACAATTATATTCGCATCCTCAGTGATGCGGCATTCTGGCACTCGCTGTGGATGACGTTCTGGTACACGGCGCTGGTGGTGATGGGCAGCACCGGGCTGGGGCTGGCCGTGGCGATCTTCTTTAATCGCGAATTTCGGATGCGCAAAACGGCACGTTCACTGGTGATTTTATCCTACGTGACGCCGTCTATTTCCCTGGTGTTTGCCTGGAAATATATGTTCAACAACGGCTACGGCATTGTGAACTACCTGGGCGTTGATCTGCTGCACCTTTATGACCAGGCACCGCTGTGGTTCGACAACCCCGGCAGTAGCTTTGTGTTGGTCGTGCTGTTCGCCATCTGGCGCTACTTCCCGTACGCCTTCATTTCATTCCTGGCGATTTTGCAGACCATAGACAAATCGTTGTACGAAGCCGCAGAGATGGACGGGGCTAACGCCTGGCAGCGTTTTCGTATCGTGACGTTGCCCGCCATCATGCCAGTGCTGGCTACGGTGGTGACGCTGCGAACCATCTGGATGTTCTACATGTTTGCGGATGTCTACCTGCTGACCACGAAGGTCGATATTTTAGGCGTCTATCTCTATAAAACCGCATTCGCATTCAATGACTTGGGTAAAGCAGCAGCGATTTCTGTGGTGCTGTTTGTGATCATCTTCGCTGTGATTCTGCTGACCAGAAAAAGGGTAAACCTCAATGGCAACAAATAAACGCGTACTTAGCCGTATTGGTTTTTATCTGGGGCTGGCGGTATTTCTGATCATCACGCTGTTCCCGTTCTTCGTGATGCTGATGACGTCGTTTAAGAGTGCGAAAGAGGCTATATCGCTGCACCCGACCATTTTGCCGCAGGCGTGGACGCTTCAGCATTATGTCGACATCTTTAACCCGCTGATTTTCCCGTTTGTGGATTACTTCCGCAACAGCATGGTGGTATCGCTGACCTCGTCGGTGATTGCGGTGTTCCTTGGCACGCTGGGGGCTTACGCCTTGTCCAAACTGCGCTTTAAAGGACGCACGACGATCAATGCGAGCTTCTACACCGTCTATATGTTCTCCGGGATTTTGCTGGTGGTGCCGCTATTCAAGATCATCACCGCGCTCGGCATTTATGACACGGAGCTGGCGCTGATCATCACCATGGTGACCCAGACATTGCCTACGGCGGTATTCATGCTGCGCAGCTATTTCGACACCATCCCGGACGAAATAGAAGAGGCCGCGATGATGGATGGCCTGAACCGCCTGCAAATCATCTTCCGCATTACCGTGCCGCTGGCGATTTCCGGACTCGTGTCGGTGTTTGTTTACTGCTTCATGGTGGCATGGAACGACTATCTGTTTGCCTCCATTTTCCTGTCCAGCGCCAGCAACTTTACGCTGCCGGTCGGTCTGAACACGCTCTTTAGCACACCAGATTATATCTGGGGTCGCATGATGGCGGCATCGCTGGTGACGGCGCTTCCGGTGGTCATCATGTACGCACTTTCTGAACGTTTTATTAAAAGTGGTTTGACCGCCGGTGGCGTTAAGGGCTGAGGCGGCCAATTTTTTATCAGGAGCAAGTTATGAAAAAGTTAGTTGCGACAGCGCCTCGCGTGGCGGCGCTCGTGGAATATGAAGATCGTGCTGTGGAAGCACATGAAGTGAAAATTCGTGCCCGTTTTGGTGCACCAAAACACGGTACCGAAGTTGTGGATTTCCGTGCGGCAAGCCCGTTTATTGATGAAGAGTTCAACGCGGAGTGGCAGATGTTTACGCCGCGTGAAGAGGGCGCTGCGCGCGGTATCGAATTCGGTAAATTCCAGCTGGGGAACATGATCGTCGGCGACATTATTGAATGTGGTGCTGACGTAACGGAATACCAGCCAGGCGACAGCGTCTGTTGCTATGGTCCACTGCAGGAGACGGTCATTGTCAATGCGGTTAACAACTACAAGCTGCGCAAAATGCCGCAGGGCGCATCCTGGAAAAACGCTGTTTGCTACGATCCGGCGCAGTTCGCCATGAGCGGCGTGCGTGATGCCAATGTCCGTGTAGGCGACTTTGTGGTGGTGGTCGGTCTGGGCGCCATCGGACAGATTGCCATTCAGCTGGCAAAAAAAGCCGGTGCGTCAGTGGTCATCGGTGTCGATCCTATCGAGCACCGCTGTGAGATCGCTCGCCGTCATGGCGCAGATCACTGTCTGAACCCAATCGGTACCGATGTGGGTCTGGAAATTAAAAAGCTGACCGGCAAGCAGGGCGCGGACGTGATCATCGAGACCAGCGGTTTTGCGGATGCACTGCAGTCTGCGCTGCGTGGACTTGCCTACGGCGGCACCATCTCCTACGTTGCGTTCGCTAAACCATTTGCCGCGGGTTTCAACCTCGGCCGCGAAGCACACTTCAATAACGCGAAGATTGTTTTCTCCCGCGCCTGCAGCGAACCCAACCCGGACTACCCGCGCTGGAGCCGCAAGCGTATCGAGGAGACCTGCTGGGAATTGCTGATGAACGGTTATCTCAACTGTGACGATCTGATTGACCCGGTCGTGACCTTCACCACCAGCCCGGAAAGCTACATGAAGTATGTCGATCAGCATCCGGAACTCAGTATCAAAATGGGCGTCACTTTTTAAGCTAAGGACAGCAAATCATGAAAATCGCAACGCAAAACCAGGCCTTTTTCCCAGCCAACATCATGGAAAAATTCGAGTACATCAAAGCGATGGGTTTTGATGGCTACGAAATTGACGGCAAACTGCTGGTTGAAAACCTCGACGAAGTGAAAGCGGCTATCAAAGCCACGGGTCTGCCGGTGACGACGGCATGTGGCGGATACGATGGCTGGATCGGTGACTTTATCGAAGAGCGTCGTCTCAACGGGCTGCAGCAGATCGAACGCATTCTGCAAGCCCTGGCGGAAGTGGGTGGAAAGGGCATTATCGTGCCTGCGGCCTGGGGAATGTTTACCTTCCGTTTGCCGCCAATGACCTCCCCACGCAGCCAGGACGGTGACCGCAAAGCGGTAAGCGCGTCGCTGCGCTGGCTGGATGAAGTTGCTGCACGCACCGGTACGACCGTCTACCTGGAACCGCTGAACCGCTACCAGGATCATATGATCAATACCCTGGCAGACGCGCGTCGTTATATCGAAGAGAACGATCTCAAGCACGTGCAGATCATCGGTGATTTCTATCATATGAACATTGAAGAAGACTCGCTGACGGATGCGCTGCATCAGAACCGCGATCTGCTGGGGCATGTGCATATTGCTGATAACCACCGCTATCAACCGGGCAGCGGCAGCCTCGATTTCGCCAGCCTGTTCGATCAGCTGCGTGCCGATAACTACCAGGGTTATGTGGTGTATGAGTGCCGCGTTCGCGCCGACAATCCGGCTCAGGCTTATCAGGACTCACTCACTTATTTGCGTGAATGCTAAGGATGACGAGCGTGATGAGTGCTACTACACCTTCGCCTCTGCGCGTCGCCATTATTGGCGCCGGGCAGGTCGCGGACAAAGTGCATGCCTCGTATTACGCCACGCGCAGTGATGTTCACATGGTGGCTGTCATGGACAGCCGCCTTGAGCAGGCACAGGCGTTCGCGGAACGTTATGCTATTCCATCGGCATGGCAGGACGCTCACGAGATGTTGCAAACGGTGAAGCCGGACGTGGTGAGCGTCTGTTCGCCTAACCGGTTCCATTTTGAACATGTCATGGCGGCCCTCGAAGCGGGGTGTCATGTGATGTGTGAAAAACCTCCGGCGATGACGCCGCAACAGGCCGACCAGATGCGCATCGCGGCGCGTAAAGCAGGCAAAGTGCTGGCCTATGATTTTCACCACCGCTTTGCCCTGGATACCCAGCAACTGCGAGAGGCGGTAATGAATGGCACGCTCGGTGAAGTTTACTTCACATCGGCGCAGGCGGTGCGGCGGTGCGGTGTGCCGGGGTGGGGCGTGTTTACCAATAAATCATTACAGGGTGGTGGACCGCTGATTGATATCGGCATTCATATGCTTGATGCCGCCATGTATGTCCTGGGTTTCCCTGCGGTAAAGCGTGTGACCGCGCACAGCTTTCAGAGGCTGGGAAACCGCAAAAGCACCGGCCAGTTTGGCGAGTGGGATCCTACGCAATACACCGTTGAGGATGCCCTGTTTGGCACGATTGAATTCTGTAACGGCGGCATTCTGCGTCTGGACACCTCCTTTGCGCTTAACATCCGCGAGCAGTCCATCATGAATGTCGCTTTCTGCGGCGAAAAAGCGGGAGCAACGCTGTTCCCGGCGCACATCTATAACGACGAAGCCGGGGCGTTAGTCACCCTCGCGCAGCGTGAAGAGGCTGATGACCAGCGACATTTACGCAGTATGGATGCCTTCGTACGCCATGTGCAGGGAGAGCCCGTCATGATCGCGGATGCAGAACAGGGCCTGGTTATTCAGCAGCTTGTCGCCGCGCTTTATGAATCAGCAGAAACAGGGGAACGCGTGACATTATGCTGAACGTGTCTGTCTTAACTGATCCGGGCTTTTGTCCTCACAGCCTGAATAAATACGCCTCTGTTATGGCCTGCGGCAATGGCTACATGGGCATTCGCGCTGCGCATGAAGAAGATTACACCCTGCAAACCAGAGGCATGTACCTTGCGGGTCTGTATCATCGTGCGGGACGCAACGAAACCACCGAGCTCGTCAATCTGCCCGATATCACGGGCATTGATGTTGAGCTGGATGGCGTCAATTTCACGCTCCTTGCAGGGGAGATTCTGGAGTGGCAGCGCGAGCTGGCCTTTGCCAACGGCGAGCTGCATCGTCGCGTTGTCTGGCGTTCGCCCGACGGAAACCGTTACCGGCTGGAAAGCCGTCGTTTTGTGTCGCTGGACCAGTTGCCTCTGGTGGCCATACAGCTTTCGATCACACCGCTTGATGCTGCTTCGCAGGCCGTGCTGAAAACCGGTATTGATGCAACGCAAACGAACAGCGGCAGACAGCATCTGGATGAAATCTCGGTCAGAGTCTTTGACCAGCACTACATGCAGGGCGTGTATGAAACGCAGGACCGGGCGTCAGACGTCGTCGTTTCGGCGTTTTGTCAGCTCTCAACGAAGAGCGACAGCTGTTTCACCGCCAAAAATCGTCGTCTCAACGTGCACCATTCCCTGACGATTGCGCAGGGTGACACTGTCACGCTTGAAAAAATTGTCTGGGTAACCCATCGCAGTGATAAAGCGCTGTCGCAGGAGTCTTTCGCTCGCAACGCGCTGGCCGATCTCAAAGTCTGCGCAGCAAGAGGCTACGACGCCTTGCTGGAAAGTTCAGCGTATGCCTGGAAAGCCGTCTGGCGTGACGCTCGTGTGGAAGTGACGTCTGCGGAACCTCAGGATCAGATGGCGCTGGATTATGCGGTCTGGCACCTGACCACGATGACGCCTGCCCATGACGAGCGAAGCAGTATCGCCGCGAAAGGGCTGACGGGAGAGGGGTATAAAGGCCACGTATTCTGGGATACCGAAATATTCTTGCTGCCTTTCCATCTCTTTACTCGCCCGCAGATTGCCCGCAGCCTGCTGCGTTATCGCTGGCTTAATCTTGCTGGCGCCCGGGAGAAAGCCCGTCGTAACGGCTGGCCCGGCGCGTTGTTCCCATGGGAAAGCGCGGCGAGTGGGGAGGAAGAAACGCCAGAGTTTGCCGCTATCAACATCCGTACCGGGATACGCCAGAAGGTGGCCTCCGCGCTTGCTGAGCATCACATCGTGGCAGATATCGCCTGGGCAGTCGTCGCTTACTGGCAGGCGACACATGATGATGCCTTTATGCGTAATGAGGGTCTGACGCTGCTGATGGAAACCGCCTCGTTCTGGATGGGACGCGCAACGGAAATCAATGGTCGTCTCGAAATCCATGACGTAATAGGGCCGGATGAATACACCGAGCATGTGAATAACAATGCCTACACCAACTATCTGGCCTGGCACAACGTTGCCTGTGCCCGTCAGTTTATGGCGATGTTTGGGCGTGAAGATGCGCGTTTTACGGAGAATGCCACGCAGTTCCTGGCGCGCTTATGGCTGCCAGAGGCCGATGCAGAGGGTGTGATCCCGCAGGATGACTCCTTCATGTCAAAACCTGCCATTGATCTGAACCGCTATAAAGCCAAAGCGGGTAAGCAGACGATTCTGCTCGATTATTCCCGTGCGGAAGTGAACGAGATGCAGATCCTGAAACAGGCCGATGTGGTGATGCTTAACTACCTGCTGCCGGAACGGTTTACGCCGCAGCAGTGTGCCGCCAATCTGGCGTTTTATGAGCCACGCACGATCCATGATTCGTCATTTAGCAAAGCCATTCACGGGATTGTTCTCGCGCGATGCGGTGACACGCAGGGGGCCTATGCCTTCTGGCGTGATGGCATCGGCATTGATTTGGGTGACGATCCGCACAGCAGTGATGAAGGGATACATGCTGCCGCCACCGGTGCGATCTGGTCTGGCGCGGTTCAGGGGTTTGCTGGCCTACAAATTATCGAAGGGGAACTGCATCTTGCGCCGAAACTGCCTGCTCACTGGCAGAAACTGGCATTCCCACTGCGGTGGCGCAACGCAAACCTGCATTTCACCTATGAAAACGAGGTGTTAACCATTGAAACGACCGCACCTGCCAAGCTAACGCTGTGGGGCAAAACGCTACATGTGTCGGCGCGAAAAGTTATCACCCGTAAGGACTTTCTTGCATCTGAAGATGGGACCGCTACCACGGAGGGGCACCATGGCGCTTAAGGCTGTTGTATTCGATCTGGACGGTGTGATCACCGATACCGCACACCTCCACTTTCTGGCCTGGCGAGCCGTGGCGGAGGAAATTGGCATCACCTTCGACGAAGTCTTTAACGAACAGCTGAAGGGAATAAGCCGTATGGATTCTCTTCTGCGCATTCTGAAGCATGGCGGAAAAGAGGGGATGTTTAGCGATGAGCAGTGCCTTGCGCTTGCGACGAAAAAAAACGCGCGTTATGTCCAGTCGCTGGCATCGCTGACGCAGGATTCGCTGCTTCCGGGGATTCGAGACGTGCTGGCGGAGATCCGTGCAGCGAAAGTCAAAATTGGGCTCGCGTCCGTATCGCTCAATGCCCCGGGGATTTTGCACGCGCTGGGCATTCATCAGGCATTCGATTTTTGCGCGGATGCTTCCCGCATTCACCGCTCAAAGCCAGACCCGGAGATCTTCCTCGCCGCCTGTGCCGGTCTGGATGTACGTCCTGAAGAGGCTATCGGCATTGAAGATGCCGCTGCGGGCGTTCAGGCAATCAACGCCGCAGGGATGTTGTCGGTAGGGATTGGGCCTGGCCTTAACCATGCAGGACTACAACTTCATTCAACGCAGGAACTGACCTGGACATGCCTGACTGAATTCTGGGCAACCCGGCGTATTGATAAGGAATAAATTATGGCTCAACTGTCTCTAAAACATATTCAGAAAATCTACGATAACCAGGTCCATGTGGTTAAAGATTTCAACCTCGAAATAGAAGACAAAGAATTCATTGTGTTCGTTGGTCCATCGGGATGTGGTAAATCCACGACCCTGCGCATGATTGCCGGGCTGGAGGAGATCAGCGCCGGTGAGCTGATCATTGACGGGGTCTGCATGAATGATGTCCCCGCTAAATCTCGCGATATCGCGATGGTCTTCCAGAACTACGCGCTTTACCCGCATATGACGGTCTACGACAACATGGCGTTTGGCCTGAAAATGCAAAAAATAGCGCCTGCGGTGATTGAGGAGCGTGTTAACTGGGCGGCGCAGATTTTGGGGTTACGTGATTATCTCAAGCGTAAGCCAGGCGCACTGTCCGGTGGTCAGCGCCAGCGCGTGGCGTTAGGCCGGGCGATCGTGCGTGAAGCCGGTGTCTTCCTGATGGATGAACCGCTGTCCAACCTTGATGCCAAGCTTCGCGTACAGATGCGTGCTGAAATCAGCAAGCTGCACCAGAAGCTTAATACCACCATGATTTATGTTACGCACGACCAGACGGAAGCCATGACGATGGCCACCCGCATCGTGATTTTAAAAGACGGCATTATTCAGCAGGTCGGGGCGCCGAAGCAGGTGTACAACGAGCCGGCAAATATGTTTGTCGCAGGGTTTATTGGCTCACCGGCGATGAACTTCATTCGGGGTGCTATCGACGATCGTTATTTCGTCACGGAAACGTTGCGTCTGGAGATCCCTGAAGACAAGCTGGCCGAACTGAATGCGCAAGGTTACCAGCGTAAAGCGGTCGTCTTCGGTATCCGTCCGGAAGACATTCTTACCCTGCAGAGCAGCGGAGAAGACATCACGGCGAAAGTCAGCGTGGCTGAACTGACCGGCGCTGAATTTATGCTTTATGCCACCGTAGGGGGGCATGAACTGGTTGTCCGTGCAGGTGCAGCGAATGACTACGTCGCCGGAGATAATATTGGCATCCAGTTCGATATGAATAAGTGCCATTTCTTCGACGCTGATACAGAAGCGGCTATTAGATAAGAAAGGTGTTTGCCGGAAATGCAAATTTCCGGTTTTTTTGTTGGTTAATTAGAAAGGGAATATCTCATGAGTACTCTACTAAAAAGTGCTGCGCTCGTTCTGTGCGCAGGGGTTAGCTGTGCGCAAGCGGCAGAAACTGCGAAACAGTGGGAATTTAATATCGGGGCCATGTATGAAATTGAAAACGTCGAAGGTCAGGGCGACGATAAAGATGGATTATATGAACCTTCCGTGTGGTTTAATGCGACCTGGGATGCCTGGACAATTTCTCTGGCGATGTATCAGGAAGGGCCCGTTGATTACAGCAGCATGACGCGCGGAACCTATTTTGACCGTCCGGAATTTGAATTACGCTATCGCTTTATTGGAACAGATGATTTTACTTTTGGTCTGACCGGAGGATTCCGTAATTATGGTTATCACTTTAAAGATGAGCACGGTGCCAAAGACGGCAGCGCAAATATGCAGCGCTACAAAGTACAGCCAGACTGGGATATTAAATTAACCGATGACTGGCGCTTTAGTGGCTGGCTTGCTATGTATCAGTTTGCTAACGATCTGGAAAAAACCGGTTATGCTGACAGCCGTGTTGAGACCGAAACGGGCTTTACCTGGACTATCAATGAAACCGTCTCCGCCAAAGTAAGTTACTATTTAGAGCGCGGTTTCAATATGGACAGCTCACGTAATAACGGCGAGTTTTCCACGCAGGAAATTCGCGCCTATCTGCCTGTTTCGTTGGGCCAGACAACCTTAACGCCTTACACCCGCCTGGGTCTTGACCGCTGGTCAAACTGGGACTGGCAGGACGATCCGACGCGCGAAGGGCATGATTTCAACCGCCTGGGTATGCTGTATGCCTATGACTTCAACAACGGTTTATCCATGACGCTGGAATATGCTTACGAATGGGAAAACCACGATGAGGGCGAGAGCGACCGCTTCCACTATGCGGGCGTAGGTGTGAATTACGCGTTCTGATACATCACTTACCAGGGGCGATCCGCCCCTGGTATTAGCGCAGAGAAGCCGCTAACACAAAGTGGGTGTCGACAAGCACTTTTTGCGGGGCAGGTTGACCACCAATGCGCCTGAAGAGCAGATTGCAACTCTCTTCACCCAGCTTGCGAGTGGGGATGTCAAACCCGCCTGGCGCTGGCGTGAGAATGAGAGAGAGCATCGGGTCACTGTATCCGGCTATCACGACCTGCTCAGGGATCATCAGATTTAACTCATCCGCAGCACGATAGAGGCTTAGCAACTTCATGCTGTCGGTGGCGAATACCGCATCAGGAGGAACTGGCGAGGATAATAATGTAATCGCCGCAGCGAGAGCACTCTCGTGGGTATAACCACCATCCATGATCCAGTCGGAATGAATAGCAATATTATGTTTTGCCAGACTGGCTTTATAGCCCGCCAGACGATCAATTGAAACGTGGTAATCAAGCGGTGCATGCAGACAGGCAATTTTCCGTCGCCCATTTTTAATGAAGTTATCCGTCAGCGTGGCGCTGTCATTAAAATTATCCGTATCGACGGAATAGATATTCTGATAATCACCTTCCACTTTGCCAATGACGACGACGGGTACGCCATACGCATCCAGCGTGCTGAAAAACGATTCATTTGCCGGTGAACTCAGCATGATGACGCCTTTGATCATCTTCTGCTTTATTTTGCTCACACATTTCAGCAGATCGTCTTCGCTGCTTTTGGATGTTTGCAAAATAACGTCAAAACCTTCTTCTTCCGCTTTTGTTGTAATCGCATGAAGAACATCAGAGAAAAAAGGGTTACCGGCTGTGGTTTTGGTCGAGCGGGTCGAAATAACCATAATGGCATCGAAGCCAGAAGAGGTCAGTGCGCGGGCCAGTTTGTTGGGCTGATAATTTAATTCGTCTATCGCTTTCAGCACTTTGTCACGTGCTTCGGGGGATATATTCGTTTGTTTATTCAGAACGCGGGATACGGTTGATTTCGATACGCCCGCAACCCGTGCGATATCATAGAT
Organism: Enterobacter cloacae complex sp. HYC080_NIDB; assembly: GCF_056673325.1. Lineage (NCBI taxonomy): Bacteria > Pseudomonadati > Pseudomonadota > Gammaproteobacteria > Enterobacterales > Enterobacteriaceae > Enterobacter > Enterobacter cloacae complex sp. HYC080_NIDB. Next base: position 2,092,851 of record NZ_CP114212.1, read on the forward strand.
GGTGGGTGACATACACCTTACTCACTCCGGACTGACAGCAATGCCGCTCATCTTACTGGAGAGAAAACGGCAATAGCAATAAATAAGAATTGATAATCAACGATCTGCCCCCATTTATTGTATTCTGAAGCCATGCATTCCAGGCTTCCGGGCAATGAAGGATGGCGATGAAGCGACTTAAGAACGAACTCAATTCACTGGTGAACCGTGGCGTTGACCGACATCTGCGCCTGGCCGTCACCGGGCTAAGCCGCAGCGGCAAGACGGCATTCATAACGGCGATGGTAAACCAGCTCCTGAACCTGCACGCCGGAGCGCGCCTGCCGTTGCTCAGCGCCGTAAGAGAAGAGCGTCTGCTGGGCGTTAAGCGCGTCCCTCAGCGCGATTTTGGTATTCCTCGTTTTACCTATGACGAAGGGTTGGCACAGCTCTACGGGGATCCGCCCGCGTGGCCGACGCCGACGCGAGGCGTGAGTGAAATTCGCCTTGCGCTGCGTTTCCGCTCAAATGAATCCCTGATGCGCCACTTCAAGGATACCTCCACCCTGTATCTGGAAATCGTCGATTACCCGGGCGAATGGCTGCTCGATTTGCCGATGCTGGCGCAGGACTACCTTAGCTGGTCCCGTCAGATGACAGGGTTGCTGCAGGGACAACGCGCTGCGTGGTCAACGAAATGGCGAGCGCTGTGTGAAGGTCTGGATCCGCTGGCACCAGCGGATGAAAACCGTCTGGCGGCGATTGCCGAGGCCTGGACGGACTATCTTCATCAGTGCAAACAGGAAGGGCTGCACTTCATCCAGCCGGGGCGTTTTGTCTTGCCGGGGGACTTAGCCGGAGCGCCCGCGCTGCAGTTCTTCCCCTGGCCAGATGTGGACGGCGCCGGTGAATCGAAGCTGGCCCAGGCCGGTAAACACACGAACGCCGGGATGCTGCGCGAGCGGTACAATTACTACTGCGAAAAAGTGGTCAAAGGATTTTATAAAAACCACTTCTTGCGTTTCGACCGCCAGATTGTGCTGGTAGATTGCCTGCAGCCGCTTAACAGCGGGCCGCAGGCATTTAACGATATGCGCCTCGCGCTGACCCAGCTGATGCAGAGTTTTCACTACGGGCAGCGGACGCTATTCCGTCGTCTTTTCTCGCCGGTGATCGATAAGCTGCTGTTCGCAGCCACGAAAGCCGATCACGTGACGGTCGATCAGCATGCCAACATGGTTTCTCTGCTGCAGCAGCTGGTGCAGGATGCGTGGCAAAATGCCGCGTTTGAAGGGATTAGCATGGATTGTCTTGGGCTGGCCTCCGTCCAGGCGACGCAGAGCGGGCTGATTGATCTCAACGGCGAGAAAATACCGGCATTGCGCGGGAATCGCCTCAGCGACGGTGAGCCGCTTACGGTCTATCCGGGCGAAGTGCCTGCCAGGCTGCCGGGCCAGGCCTTCTGGCAGAGCCAGGGTTTCCAGTTTGAAGCCTTCCGCCCTCAGGCCATGAGCGTCGATCGGCCGTTACCACACATCCGTCTGGATGCGGCGCTGGAGTTTTTGATTGGAGATAAATTGCGATGACGGAACCGTTAAAACCACGCATAGATTTTACCGGAACGCTTGAGCAGGCGGATCGCGAAGCGTTTAAAACGGCGCAGACGTTCAGCGGTACGCAGGCAGAGAACTTTGCCCCGGCACTGCCGGACGATCCCGCGGTTGAGGAGGGGCCAGCGGAGGCGGTCGTGGAGGCCGCTTTGCGTCCAAAACGCAGTGTGTGGCGCAGAATGGTCACCGCCGGTCTGGCACTGTTCGGCGTCAGCGTGGTCGGGCAGGGCGTCCAGTGGGCGATGAACGCCTGGCAAACGCAGGACTGGGTCGCACTGGGCGGATGTGCGGCAGGTGCGCTGATAGTTGGCGCGGGCGTGGGGTCTGTTGCGACGGAGTGGCGACGTCTCTGGCGTCTGCGACAGCGCGCGCATGAGCGTGATGAAGCGCGGGATCTCCTCCACAGCCACGGAACCGGCAAAGGCCGCGCGTTTTGTGAGAAACTGGCCAGCCAGGCCGGTATCGATCAGTCGCATCCGGCGCTTCAGCGCTGGTATGCCGCCATCCATGAAACGCAGAATGACCGGGAAGTGGTAACGCTCTATTCCCATATGGTTCAGCCGGTACTGGATGCCCAGGCGCGACGCGAGATTAGCCGTTCTGCGGCAGAGTCCACGCTGATGATTGCCGTCAGCCCGCTGGCGCTGGTGGATATGGCGTTTATCGCCTGGCGTAACCTGCGTTTGATTAACCGTATCGCTCATCTCTACGGTATCGAGCTGGGTTACTACAGTCGACTCAGACTGTTCAAGCTGGTGTTACTCAATATCGCCTTTGCTGGTGCGAGCGAACTGGTGCGTGAAGTGGGCATGGACTGGATGTCGCAGGATCTGGCTGCGCGTCTTTCGGCTCGCGCTGCGCAGGGTATTGGCGCGGGCTTACTGACGGCGCGTCTGGGTATCAAGGCGATGGAAGTGTGCCGACCGCTGCCGTGGATCGATGGCGATAAGCCACGGCTGGGGGATTTTCGGCGCGAACTGATCGGCCAGCTTAAAGAGACGCTCAATAAAAAACCTGCTCCGTGAGGTTTTGTTCACTTATCGTGCTGGCTGTCAATATTTGTTGACAGCCATCTTCCGGTTCACCGTGTTCTGACATATCATTTTAACGTTACTGGCTTAAAACGGTGAATTTCCCATGCGTCTTGAAGTCTTCTGTGAAGACCGTCTCGGTCTGACCCGCGAGTTACTTGATCTTCTTGTTTTACGTAGCATTGATTTACGTGGCATTGAGATCGATCCTGTCGGGCGAATTTACCTCAATTTTGCCGAAATTGAATTCAATACCTTTAGCAGTCTGATGGCGGAAATCCGTCGTATCGCTGGCGTTACGGATGTACGCACTATCCCCTGGATGCCCTCCGAGCGTGAGCACCTGGCACTGAGCGCGCTGCTGGAAGCCATGCCTGAACCGTTCCTCTCTCTGGATCTGAAAAGTAAAGTCGAGCGCGTTAACCACGCAAGCTGTCAGCTATTTGCACAGAGCCAGGAGAAGCTCAGCAATCAACATGCCGCACAGCTGGTCCCGGGTTTTAACTTCCAGCGCTGGCTGGACAGCAACCCGCAGAATACCCATAGCGAGCATGTAGTGATAAACGGGCAGAATTTCCTGATGGAGATCACACCGGTTTATCTGAAAGGGGAAAGCGACACTCGCGTACTGACCGGTGCCGTGATCATGCTGCGCTCGACTTTACGTATGGGCCGCCAGCTGCAAAACCTCTCCAGCCAGGATGTCGGCGCATTCAGCCAGATTATTGCCGTCAGCCCGAAAATTCGTCATGTGGTTGACCAGGCGCGCAAGCTCGCCAGTCTGACCGCGCCGCTGCTGATTACTGGCGATACCGGTACCGGGAAAGATCTGCTGGCTCACGCTGTGCATCTGGCAAGCCCGCGTGCGGCAAAACCGTATCTGGCACTTAATTGCGCCTCTATCCCGGAAGATGCTGTCGAAAGCGAACTGTTTGGACATGCGCCGGAAGGCAAGAAAGGGTTCTTCGAGCAGGCTAACGGCGGCTCCGTGCTGCTGGATGAGATCGGTGAAATGTCGCCGCGCATGCAGGCCAAACTGCTGCGTTTCCTGAACGACGGAACCTTCCGCCGCGTTGGTGAAGATCATGAGGTGCATGTGGACGTGCGCGTCATCTGTGCCACCCAGAAAAACCTGGTGGAACTGGTGCAAAAGGGGATATTCCGCGAGGATCTCTATTACCGCCTTAACGTCCTTACGCTGAACATTCCACCGCTGCGCGATTGTCCGCAGGACATCATGCCGTTAACGGAACTGTTTGTCGCCCGCTTTGCCGACGAGCAGGGCGTCCCGCGTCCGAAGCTTTCTGCCGATCTCGGCACGGTGTTAATGCGCTACGGTTGGCCGGGCAACATCCGTCAGCTTAAAAATGCCGTTTATCGTGCACTTACCCAGCTTGAAGGGTATGAACTACGTCCGCAGGATATTCTGCTGCCTGATTACGACGCCGGAACGGTATCGGTAGGTGAAGAGGCGATGGAAGGGTCGCTGGATGATATTACCAGTCGCTTTGAACGCTCCGTCCTGACGCAGCTTTATCGCAGCTATCCAAGTACTCGCAAACTGGCAAAACGGCTTGGCGTATCGCATACCGCGATTGCGAATAAGCTGCGTGAGTATGGTTTGAATCATAAGAAAGGTGACGAATAGCAAAAAGCCTCTATAAAGAGGCTTTTTTAATGTTTATTCCTTCGCCAGCGGTGTGGTCACGATTTCTGTTTTTGTCTCTCCCTGAATGGCCGCAATCCTGTTTTCAACCTCTTTCACCTGTTGTGGGCTATGAAGCAGGGTATAGGTGAGATCAAACTGCGCGCTGGCTCCAGGCTGTAATTGCTTAACCCGTTTCTGCTCACGTTCTATGGTCACGGGGTAGGCGTAGCTCGTACCCGGCTCAATCCCCGTAACGTACCCCTGTTTTGGCGTATCGGTATTTTTCCATAAGGTCAGCACGGGTAGCTGGCGTGTATCAAACTGAATTGACGCGCCTTTATCGCCGGCTTTGTTGACCACCGCCGCGAGGGTTTCGTGGTTGTTGTCCGCAAGCGGTTTGATGTTAAAGACCATCTCATCAAAGCCTTTTGTCGGCCCGGCATAGGTTTGCCAGTTGTCTACGCCCGCTTTAGCGTAATCGTTGAAGGGGCTCACGCTTACCGCCGGAGCAAGGAAGCGTGCGCCTTCTTCGAGGATCGGCGTCCCGAAGTTACTGTGATAGATGATTTGATAGTCATGAGGGTAATCGGCATGGTTTGTCAGGACATCATGCAGGCTGAACTGGTTAGTTCCTGGAACGTAACGCAGTTCGGTCATGGTTTGCAGATCCGCTTTTTTAAACGTGCTCTCTTTGATTAACCCGCGAATACGAATTTCATACGGGGCGGTATCCGCAACGTCAACTTCGACCTGAGAAGCCGGGGTATTACCGGCCTTGCCGTGAAGCGTATAAATCTGGCCGTCAGCCGTGACCGGGTGTCCCGTCCACTCATAACCACAGCGGACCATCATCTCATTGAATCCTTCCAGCCAGCCGAGGCCGTTTCTGCTTTCCAGATTTATATACGCCGGGTTAACGACCTCTTTAACGGGAGAATTCCACCCCAGTCGGGTACCAAAACCTTCCACATGCAGAAGATTCATTCCACGCGTCGGGCTGAGGGTAATTGTCAGACCGTTTTTACTGCTGATAATGATAACTTTACTGCCTTCCTGCTTTCCGCCGTGCAACACTTTCTGCTCAATGCTGAACGTTTGGTCGTTAATTTTCAGCTCATCGCTGGAAATCTTCCAGTTTCCTTTTTCTACGCTGCTTTCAGCGCTGGTCAGCACCCACGTTTTTGCGGCGGCGTGACCAGAAACCATTACCGCAAGGAGCGTTAAAGCCAGTTTTATTTTCATTTTGATCCCTTTTTGCTGAAACGATTATTTGATTTCGTAAGCAAATCTAATGTTTTGCCGTAAAGGGAAATGTGATGTGCTTCACTGAGGGCGAAGATGATAAATATTAACCAGTATTATGTGGGTAAGATCGCGTTATTGTTGAGTTTCTGATATTGAATTGCATAAATACTGTGAAGTTATCATATTTATGCTTTAACGATTCAGCGTGTGGGTAATAAAAAACCCCGCCATCGCGAGGTTTTGAAAACGCAGTATAAATTGCTAAGTCACTGTTATGCTTTAAGCTTATCCAGTGCGGCGGTGTAATCCGGCTCGGTCGTAATTTCGTTAACCAGTTCGCTGAAAAGGACAGTGTCGTTTTCATCAATAACCAGTACAGCGCGTGCAGCCAGACCTTTCAGTGGACCTTCCGCGATGCTAACACCGTATTTTTCGAGGAAATCCGGGCTACGCAGGGTGGAGAGGGTGATAACGTTGCTCAGGCCTTCAGCGCCGCAGAAGCGGGACTGGGCGAATGGCAGGTCAGCGGAAATGCACAGCACCACGGTGTTGTCCATTTCGGTGGCCAGTTGGTTGAATTTACGCACGGAGGCAGCGCAAACGCCGGTATCAATGCTTGGGAAAATGTTCAGCACTTTGCGTTTACCCGCAAACTGAGCCAGTGTGACGTCAGACAGATCTTTAGCCACCAGAGTAAAAGCCTGCGCTTTGCTGCCAGCCTGCGGAATGGAACCTGCAACAGCAACCGGGTTGCCCTGGAAATGAACGAGTTGTGACATAGATATCTTCCTGTTTACATATAGTTAACGTCGGGGCTAGTGTATGCCATCAGCAGATAACACGGCAAACCAATTTTTTCGCCTTTCCGGGCCGCAAGGAGTCAGTGATGAGAAGCGTTAAGGTCTATGAAGAAGCCTGGCCATTGCATACCCCGTTTGTGATCTCTCGCGGCAGCCGAAGCGAAGCCAGCGTGGTGGTCGTTGAAATCGAAGAGGACGGTTTTAAAGGCGTGGGTGAATGCACGCCTTATCCGCGCTATGGGGAAAGTCTCGCGTCGGTCATGGCGCATATCATGACGCTGGTTCCGGACCTGCAAACCGGACTTTCTCGCGAGGCGCTCCAGCACCGTTTACCCGCCGGGGCCGCGCGCAACGCCATTGATTGTGCGCTCTGGAACCTGGAAGCGGCGAAACAGCAAACATCGCTGACGTCATTGCTGGGCGTGGTGCTGCCGGAATCGGTGGTTACCGCGCAAACGGTGGTAATCGGTGAGCCGGAACAGATGGCCGCCAGCGCAAAAGCGCTCTATGACGCCGGGGCAACGCTATTGAAAGTGAAACTCGACGATCGCCTGATCAGCGAGCGAATGGTCGCTATTCGCTCAGCGGTTCCCGCCGCCACGCTCATTGTTGACGCCAACGAATCCTGGCACCCGGAAGGGCTGGCCGCACGATGTCAGCTGCTGGCCGACCTGGGGGTCGCCATGCTGGAGCAGCCTCTGCCAGCAGAAGATGATGTGGCGCTGAATAATTTTATCCATCCATTGCCCGTCTGCGCGGATGAAAGCTGCCATACCCGGGAACGTTTGAGCGACCTTCAGGGGCGCTATGAGATGGTCAATATTAAGCTCGACAAGACCGGCGGCCTGACAGAGGCGCTGGCCCTGGCGGAAGAGGCCCGGGCGCAGGGATTTGCGCTGATGCTGGGCTGCATGCTCTGCACGTCCCGGGCGATCGGCGCGGCGCTACCGCTGGTTAATCAGGTCCGTTTCGCCGATCTGGATGGCCCGACGTGGCTGGCGGTTGATGTGTCACCCGCGCTTAATTTTACCAGCGGCGTGCTTCATCTCTGAGGCTGCCAGCGTAAAAGCTCCATCATGGCTTTTAAGTACTTTTCGCTGGCTTCGTCGGACGAGATCGCCGGGAATTCAGCGGTAATGCAGGGCAGGCTCAAATCGGCGCACCAGCTACCGAATGATCCTGGCGTTTCATAGCCGACGCTGGTGACGAGTGGCAGGGAAAATGCTTTCGCCAGCCAGGCGCCCAGCTCGGAGTGACGCGGATCTTCAATACACGCCAGCGGATCGTGGAAAGAGACAATCCATGCAGGGTGGATCTTATGGATGAGCTGGCACAGCGCCTGGGTTTCAGGCTCCGAGCCCGGTTTATCTCCCGTCAGCAGAACCACATCACGCTCCTCGGCGGAGCTGTTCCAGCGATAAACGGTTTCTCCGGCGCGCCAGTTTGCTGCCGGGAAATTACGATTTAAGTCCACGCCTCTCGCATTGGCGCGTAGACCGAGCTGACAGCCGTCCGGGTTAACCGCCAGAATCACGTGATGACGCCGTAATGAGGGCGTTAGTGTCCGCAGCGCGCATGAAAGCGTCACGATGGAGGAGTTTTCGTCACCGTGCGTGCCGGCAAGAATCAAGCCGCTGTCGCGGTCGGCATCGGGGGCGGGGAACCAGATCAACGATGCGCCTAAAAATGAGCGGCCATATTGCTCAGCGCCCGGCGGAAAGGCGCCGCGTTCCGCTCTCGGTCGGGTGGTTGTCATACGAAATCCTGATAAAAAGATCACTACTCGCAGTGTTGTGCAAAACACGCGGTTAATCAAATAGTTTCCGAAATGGTTGAGAATTGCCTTAAATCACTATTCGGGAGTAAGTTGTTTGCATTTCTTTTTGTCGAAACAAATAATTACGCATCTGCTTGTTACCTGAATTCATTAAAGGGGATCTTATGAAGCATCCTGTTTCGCGTCTTTTTGCCGCACTGTGCCTGTGCGGACTCTCTTCACTCTCTTTCGCTGCGGATGTGCCACAGGGTACGGCACTGGCGCAAAAACAGGAGCTGGTCAGACACATTAAAGACGAACCGGCTTCACTCGATCCGGCAAAAGCGGTGGGGCTGCCAGAGATTCAGGTGATTCGCGATCTCTTCGAAGGTCTGGTGAATCAGAATGAGAAAGGGGAGTTGACGCCGGGAGTGGCAACGCGCTGGCAGAGCAACGATAACCGCATCTGGACATTTACCCTACGCGATAACGCGAAGTGGTCCGACGGTTCGCCTGTCACCGCCCAGGATTTTGTCTACAGCTGGCAGCGTCTGGTTGATCCGAAAACGACCTCTCCGTTTGCCTGGTTTGCTGCCCTGGCGGGTATCAACAACGCGCAGGCCATTATTGATGGTAAAGCTGCACCCGATACGCTTGGCGTAACGGCGGTCGATGCCAGAACATTACGCGTCCAGTTGGACAAACCGCTGCCGTGGTTCAGTAATCTGACGGCTAACTTTGCCTTCTACCCGGTGCAAAAAGCCAACGTAGAAAGTGGTAAAGAGTGGACCCGTCCGGGATCTCTGGTCGGCAATGGTGCCTATGTCCTGAATGACCGCGTGGTGAATGAAAAACTGGTTGTCGTCCCCAATACCCACTACTGGGACAATGCAAAAACCGTCCTGCAAAAGGTCACTTTCGTACCGATTAACCAGGAATCATCGGCCACCAAACGTTATCTGGCGGGTGATATTGATATTACCGAATCGTTCCCAAAAAACATGTATCAGAAGCTCCTGAAGGATATTCCGGGCCAGGTTTACACACCGCCTCAGCTGGGCACGTATTACTATGCGTTCAATACGCAAAAGGGCCCAACGGCCGATTCCCGCGTTCGCCTGGCGCTGAGCATGACCATCGATCGCCGCATTATGGCGGAAAAAGTGTTAGGCACGGGAGAGAAGCCCGCATGGCACTTCACGCCTGACGTGACGGCCGGGTTCACCCCGGAGGCCTCGCCATTTGAACAGATGTCGCAGCAGGAGCTGAACGCCCAGGCGAAAACCTTGCTGCAGGCCGCGGGGTATGGCCCTCAGCGTCCGCTGAAGCTGACCCTGCTGTACAATACTTCAGAAAATCATCAGAAGATTGCCATCGCGGTGGCGTCCATGTGGAAGAAAAATCTCGGTGTGGATGTCAAACTGCAAAACCAGGAGTGGAAAACGTACATTGACAGCCGTAATACCGGTAACTTTGACGTGATCCGCGCCTCCTGGGTGGGCGATTACAACGAGCCATCGACATTCCTTTCGCTGCTGACCTCAACCCACAGCGGTAACATCTCGCGTTTCAACGACCCGGCCTACGATAAAATTATCCACCAGGCGACGCTGGAAACCACGGCGAAAGCGCGCAATACGGACTACAACATGGCGGAAAAAATCCTCACGGAGAAAGCGCCTATCGCGCCGATTTATCAGTACACCAATGGCCGCCTGATTAAGCCGTGGGTGAAAGGCTATCCTATTAATAATCCGGAAGACGTGGCGTATAGCCGGACGATGTATATTGAGAAGCACTGACGGGAGAGAATAACCTTGTCGCACTGAAAACTGGCGCACTCTGGCGCCAGTTTTTACTTATGCCCGCGCGTGCCGCTGATGGGCCGCACCACTGTTACTCCAGCAAAGCGCTAAACTTCGCCAGCCACTGTGGATGAGCGGGCCAGGCGGGGGCGGTGACCAGATTACCGTCTACATGTGCCTGGTCGATGCCGATACTGGCGTAGTGTCCACCGCTAAGACGCACTTCAGGCGCACACGCCGGGTAGGCGCTGCAGGTTCGGCCTTTTAGTATGCCGGCAGCAGCAAGCAGTTGCGGACCATGGCACACGGCGGCGATTGGCTTACGTGCCGCGTCAAATGCCTGCACCAGCTTGAGCACATCGTCATTTAACCGCAAATATTCTGGCGCTCTGCCGCCTGGGATAAGCAGTGCGTCATAGTCCTGCTCCCGTGCGGCGGAAAAGTCAGCATTGAGGACAAAACGGTGGCCGGGCTTTTCGCTGTAGGTCTGGGCACCGTCGAAGTCATGGATTGCCGTAATGATGTAGTCCCCCTTCGGTTTGTCGGGGCAAACGGCATCCACCTGATGACCAATCATCTGTAATGCCTGAAACGGGACCATGGTTTCATAATCTTCGGCGTAATCGCCAACCAACATCAGGATTTTCTTGCTCATCTTTCCTCACCCTTATTTATAGAGATGATTTAAGATATAGCCTGGTATGGCTCAATTGCCGGAAATAAAAAAGCCCGTCAGAGCACGGGCAAAATAAGTAAATGAATTATTGCACTACAGCGCATCGAAGGTCGGGTAGAGGGTATTTTCCAGATATTCAACGAAATACCAGATCTCACCGCTAAAAATAAACCACAAGCCAAATATAATAAGGATGAAAATAATTAAGGTGAGTATTATTTCAGTCTTTCCCATTGTAGCGACTACCCACCTGTCAGTGATTTACATAAGTGGGGCATTGTAACGACGCTTTCCTGTATACTCCAGTCTCATGCCGCAAGGACTTTATTACGTCCATCGTTTTTGGCGCGATAGAGCGCGTCGTCTACGCGTTTAAACAGCTCATCAATACTCTCTTCCGGTTCATGCCTTGCCACACCAATGCTGACGGTAAAACGGGGTAATCCGGGTATGGTGATACGGGTTACCGCCGCGCGGACGGATTCGGCAATCTTCATGGCAGTGTCGAGAGAGGTGCGCGGCAGCAGGATGACAAACTCTTCCCCTCCCCAGCGAAACACGAGGTCATCCTGCCTGCTGCAGGCTTCCAGCGTGCGGGAAAGGGCGATAAGCACCTCATCACCTTTCAGATGGCCGAAGAGGTCGTTGATGTTTTTAAAATGATCGGTATCCACCAGCAGCAGGCTAAATTGCTGTTGCGCGGAAAGGTGGCTCAGGTTGGTTTGATCGATAATATTGTAGAACTGGCGTCGGTTAAGTAAGCCTGTCATTGAGTCACGTAACGCCGCATTTTCCAACTCCAGTTCGAGCCTTTTTTGTTCGGTGATATCATGGATGATGCACAGCATCAGTTTGTCACCGTAAATCTCAATGGGCCCCGCGTAGGTCTGGACATGGCGGGTGGTGCCATCGGCAAGACGGTGAACAAAATTAAACGGCTTATGTCCGCCGGGCAGTGCGGCAATCTCCGTCATAATGGGCATGACACCTCTCCCCAGGGTATTTATCTCCCAGGTGTGTTTATTGCACATTTCATCATGCGAATAGCCATAAAAGCTGAGCGCGGCCAGGTTTGCATCGACAATTTGCCCGTCGCGGGCAGGGTCGATTAACAGCATTGGCGCACTGTTGGTCAGGAAAAAACGGGCGTAGAAACCCTGTTTTTTACGCTGATAGGTTGTGGAACGGCTGGCTTTCAGGCCTGATGGGGTCTGAGAAGAAATCCCTTCAAAAACGATAACATCGCCATAAGGCGTGAAGTGGGAGAGAGAGAGGCGGCAGCTTAACGGTGTATCTTGCCCGGCACGGCTAATCGTCCAGATCTCGACAATATCGTGATCGTTTTTCAGTTCAGGAACATACATCGACAACACGCTTTGCGCACTTGCGGAACAGGTGCCTTTACGCAAGCCATCCAGTGTTTTATTACCCATCAGCTGTGTTGCGGCCACATTGGCAAAAATGATCTGTTCTGAAACAGGAGATATGAGCCACACGGGCGTTTTAATTGCATTCAGCGCATCAAAACCATTTTGCGACATAGGCATTTCCTGTTCATCGGCATGTTATGCCTGACAATCACGTCAGATTAACTCGCGTCCACTCCTCTGAAACATACGCTATTCAATCCTGTCAGGCATGATTTTTTTGTGAAATAAATGCGGGATCCGTATGAATTTTACTCATGGGTATAATTTGTTTATCTGAATTTTTCTGTAGCAGCAGCCACGGAACCTGTTCCGCAGGCAATGGGCGGGAGAAAAGGAACCCCTGCAGATAGTCACAGCCAAGGCTGGTCAGTATCGCCTGCTGTTCGTCCGTTTCAATGCCCTCAGCAACGACATTCATCTCCATGGTCCGGGCGATATTAATAATGGTTTCCACCAGCTTACGGCTTTTCTCGTTTTCCAGCATAGAGGTGACAAAACTCTTATCAATTTTTAGCTCTTTTGCCGGGAGAACGCTTAACATCAGCAGGTTAGAATAGCCAGTACCAAAATCATCAATAGAGACGGTGACACCCGCATGGTTAAAGGCGTTCAGGAGCTCGATACTGCGGTCGAGGTTTTTAAGCGCAGTACTCTCTGTTACCCCCAGAATCAGCCGGGAGGGAGACAGATTATATTTTTCCAGCATCGACGAGACGATGTGAAAGATATCCGGCTGTTCGAACTGAACGGGGGATAAATTGAGCGACAATGTCCACTGACTGAAACCCTGTTCCGTCCAGAAATGAAGCTGCCGACACGCGGCCTCAATCGCCCAGTTGCCAACCGGAATAATCAAACCCGTTTGTTCCAGCGTGGGTAAAAACAGTCCCGGCAGCAAAACGCCTTGCTCCGGATGACGCCAGCGGAGAAGTGCTTCAAAACCGTGGATCGTCTTATCTTCCGCGTGCCAGGTTGGCTGATACCAGAGCTCAAACTGATCGCGTTCCAGGGCCTGAGAAAGCGCCTGAAGAAAACCCGGTTGCGCCGGCATTGTTGTTGACATCTCCGGACGGTAAATTGCCCAGCCGTTACGTCCATCCTCTTTAATATGTTGTAAGGCTGCATCAGCCTTAAACTTCAGTTCATGTAGCGTTTCGCCATCTTTCGGATAGAGGCTGATCCCCGCGCTGATGGTGGTGTTTAGCGTGTGACCGCAGAGTGAAAGCGGGCGGCGCATATCCGCGAGGAGGGTGGTGAGCAGGGTATTAAGCTTTTCATCATCACATTCGGTAACCAGCAGGATAAAAGCATCCCCGCCCAGTCTGGCCAGCGTCATCTCACGGGTAAGCCGGGACGTAATGCGCTGGGCAATAGTGATTAGTAACTCATCACCCACGCTGTGGCCCCAGGTATCATTCACGCGTTTGAAGTGATCGACATTCAGGAAGATCACGGCAAACTGTCTCTTGCTCAGCAAGGCGCTGCGAAGACAGTCCTGCATTCGGATATCCATCTGATGATGGTTTGCGAGCCCGGTGAGGGCATCGAAGCGAGCCTGAAGCTCAAGCTGGCGATTGAGTTGTCGCAAATTGTCAGTCAGCCGGGTGGTGCGCCAGTGCGAATCGATTAGCGAAATAATTAACATCACGCCAAGAAGTGAGAGTGTGGTGACGGAAACCCATATGGATAATCCCAGCTCGCCGATCCCGCCGGGAAGCGTGCGTGCCATCTCATGGAAATGCGCGGCACTCATGCCCGTATAATGCATTGCGCAGATGGCGGCACCCATGACTAAGGCCGCGAGAATGCGATTTACAAAGACCCCTTTGTGCTTATCCCGGAGACGAAAAGCCAGCCACAACGCCACACCGGAGGCGACAACCGCAATTACCACGGACAAACCGACAATCCGCTGATCCCAGAGGATGCTTCCCTCCAGCATCAATGCGGCCATACCGATATAGTGCATCGAGACCACGCCAGCGCTGAGAATGATCGTGGCGACTGTCAGTCTAAACAGGGAGAGGTGTTTGCCCGTAACGGCAATATTAATGGCCGTTGTGGAGGCTATAACCGCCGCACCAAGTGAGGCCAGGGTTATCCAGAGGTCGTAGCTCATCATCATGGGCATTTGCATCGACAGCATGCCGATGAAATGCATTGACCAGATCCCGATGCCCAGCGTTACGCCTCCGGCAATCCGCCAGAACAAAGCCGCTTTTCGGCTGGAAAGGGGAATTTTCCCGGCGCTGTCCAGAGCTACAAAGGAGGCGATAAACGCCACCAGATAAGAGACAGCAATCAACACAGGGTCCCACGATATATTGAGCATTATGCAATCCCACGCCTGAGAGGGTTACCGATTTCGCCTGCCGGCACATTTTTATCGGGCAACGAAAATGCGCATTCAAACCATATTAGTTATTTATCGTGAAAAATGACCAGTCATATAACAACTCTATACTCACCGGGAATATAAAATATATTCTCGTTTTTAACTTATTAAGCATTGCTAAACATAGACCACTATCACTAGCAAAGCGCCTTAAATACGTGGACGAACGAATCGTCTCGTCGCAGGTGATGGTATCGCTTAACGTGGTTGTGAACCAGTATCACAGCATTCGGCGCAGCACATTTTTACTAATACGCTTTTTTTACCTGACTTAAGCTAAATATCGGGTGCGTAACGGCGAAACGAGAAACCAGCGCGTTAGGTGAGGACAAACGTAAAAGTGAATGCTATAAGTCTTAATGCCGACCAAAATATAAGTTGTGGGTAAAATCATGCTAAGAAATATTAGTGTCAGGACCTTCATTGCCTGGTTCCTGTTATGCCTTTTTTTGGTAAATGCAGGTATCGTTGCTCTATTTTCCAGCAATTTCTCTCTCTTCATTTCGATTAATCTGGTTAATTTCGTTGCGCTGTTTTTGCTCTGGAGTTATATGACGAAGTTTCTTGTGACGCCGATCAATACTGTGAAAAAAAGTATTGAAGAAGTGACCGCAGGTAATCTTGGTGTCTCAATCCCTGAGTTTGGCAATAACTGCGCGGGACGATTAATCCCCGGAATTAATAGTCTTTCCAGTAACATTGCGACGCTGGTGCGTGAGATCAGGGCGTCATCTCAAAACGCCATGACCTTGTCGGATCAACTCTCTGCCCGTAGCGCTCAGCTCTCGGTGAAAACCGAGCAGCAGTCTGCCTCTCTGGTGCAAACCGCTGCCAGTATGGAGCAGATGGCGGCAAGTACCCGAAACAATGCCGATAACACCCGTCTGGCGAGCGAGCAGGCAAACGTCGCGACATTGCAGGCGCGTAAGGGAGGAGAGCTGATGGAGCAGGTTGCCAGCAATATGCAATCCATAACCGAGTGCGCGCAGCAGATGACGGAAATTATCTCCCTAATCGACGGGATTGCATTCCAGACAAATATCCTGGCGCTTAACGCGGCGGTTGAGGCGGCGCGGGCGGGCGATCACGGCAAAGGGTTCTCCGTCGTCGCGGAGGAGGTGAGAAACCTGGCGCACCGCAGTGCGGAGGCCGCGAAAAACATCAAGACGCTGATTGACGTCACCAGCAGTAATGTTACCCAGGGTGCCAGCGTCGTGTCGGAAGCGGAAAAGAATATGCATGAAATCGTGACCGGTTCCGGCAATGTCAGCCGGTTGATGGATGAGATTTCTACCTCGACCGCTGAGCAGGAGAAAGGCATTTACCAGATCACCCTGGCGCTGTCTGAACTGGAGCGGGTCACGCAAAGTAACGTCGCGATGGCGGAGGAACTCAATGGTTCCTCTGATGTCCTGCGTAATCAGGTGATTGAACTGCAAACGCGGACACGCAATTTCAGGCTTGAGCAGGGACACTCGCCGTCATCGTTGACCGGCCCTGCACCTTTCCTCCAGCGGCCCGAGCACTCGCTCTGACAGCACTTCAAAGCCTGGCATGCCAGGCTTTTCTTCTCCTGAAACACAGTATGTACAATTCCTGAGCGATTTCAGCGCCATGCGAGACATAGTTGTTGCTTAACCCCCGACGGAAGCTAGACTGACATCGAAAGAGCTAAACAGGGGGGAGGCGCAGTGGAGAGCATTAAAGGATCAGAACTTAACGTTCCTGACGCAGTTTTTGCGTGGGTGCTGGACGGTCGCGGCGGTGCCCGGCCGCTGGAAGATAATGATGTCATTGATAAAGAGCATCCCTGCTGGCTACATCTCAACTATACCCATCCGGAAAGTGCTGACTGGCTGGCCACGACCCCGTTGTTGCCCAACAATGTGCGCGACGCCCTGGCAGGAGAAAGCCTGCGCCCACGTGTGAGCAGAATGGGTGACGGAACGCTTATCACCCTGCGCTGCATAAATGGCAGTACGGATGAACGTCCCGATCAACTGGTGGCGATGCGCGTCTATATGGACGACGGGCTGATTGTGTCCACCCGCCAACGGAAGGTCCTGGCGCTGGACGACATTGTGAACGATCTCAAAGAGGGAACCGGACCGGTCGACTGCGGTAGCTGGCTGGTGGACGTCTGTGACGCCCTGACCGATCATGCGAGCGAGTTTATTGAAGAGCTGCACGATAAAATCATCGACCTGGAAGATAACCTGCTCGATCAACAGATCCCGCCGCGCGGCTTTCTGGCGTTATTGCGTAAGCAATTGATCGTGATGCGTCGCTATATGACACCGCAGCGGGATGTGTATGCCCGTCTGGCCAGCGAAAGACTCAACTGGATGAATGACGATCAGCGCCGCAGAATGCAGGACATAGCTGACAGACTCGGCAGGGGACTCGATGAGATCGACTCCTGTATCGCGCGAACGGCGGTGATGGCGGATGAAATTGCTCAGGTGATGCAGGAGTCGCTGGCGAGAAGAACCTATACGATGTCTCTGATGGCGATGGTCTTCTTACCCAGTACCTTCCTGACAGGGCTGTTTGGCGTCAATCTGGGGGGGATCCCCGGTGGTGCTTACCATTACGGCTTCACCGCGTTTTGCGTCATGTTAGTTGTTTTGATTGGAGGTGTTGCATGGTGGTTGCATCGTAGTAAATGGCTGTAAATTTACGTTTTTTTGCCCTTTTGCTGAGATTAAAACGCTCTTTTAATTGAGCGAAGTCAATAAACATCAGCCCGGCAAGGTGCAATATTACTCCCGCAGGTGAATGCAACGTCAAGCGATGGGCGTTGCGCTCCATATTGTCTTACTTCCTTTTTTTGAATTACTGCATAGCACAATTGATTCGTACGACGCCGACTTTAATAGTCGGCTTTTTTTTGCCTCCTGTTTCTCAGCGTCTACCCTAAAAGGGACGACAACCAAGCCTGGAGGGAAAGATGAGCATTTTACTCGCTCTGCTCGTGCAACAATCGCGTCAGTCCGACCCTGTTCCCACCGATCCCGTGCCGATGCCCGATCCCATACCGCGTCCGCAGCCGATGCCCGATCCGCCGCCGGATGAAGAACCGATTAAATTGTCGCATCGAACCCTGAGATCTGCGAGGATACGCGCCATCTGACCGTAAAGATCACCACGAGAGACTACTGTGACCGCTTTTTCTACCCTGAATGTTCTGCCTGCCGCCCAACTCGACAACCTCAACGAGTTGGGATATCTCACGATGACGCCTGTTCAGGCGGCCGCGCTGCCCGCTATCCTTGAGGGCCGCGACGTACGCGTGCAGGCGAAAACCGGCAGTGGGAAAACGGCCGCTTTCGGTCTTGGTCTGCTGCAGCATATTGACGCGTCGCTGTTCCAGACTCAGTCGCTGATATTGTGCCCGACCCGCGAGCTGGCAGACCAGGTCGCGGGTGAACTGCGTCGCCTGGCGCGCTTTATGCCCAATACCAAGATCCTGACGCTCTGTGGTGGACAGCCGTTCGGCGCACAGCGTGATTCGCTCCAGCATGCGCCACACATTATTGTCGCGACGCCTGGCCGCCTGCTGGATCACCTGCAAAAAGGCACCGTTTCGCTGGATGCATTAAGCACGCTGGTGATGGATGAGGCGGACAGAATGCTGGATATGGGCTTCAGTGATGCCATTGATGAAGTGATCCGCTTCGCGCCGGACGATCGCCAGACGTTGCTATTCTCTGCGACCTGGCCTGAAGCCATCGCCGCAATCAGCGGTCGCGTGCAGAAAAATCCGCTCACTATCGAGATAGACAGCGTCGACGCGCTCCCGGCCATCGAACAGCAGTTCTTTGAAACCTCACAGCAGGGAAAAATCCCGCTCCTGCAGAAATTGCTGAGCCAGCATCAGCCTGCGTCGTGCGTGGTGTTTTGTAATACTAAAAAAGACTGTCAGGCGGTGTGTGATGCGCTGAATGCGGCGGGGCAGAGCGCCTTATCTTTGCATGGCGATCTGGAACAGCGCGATCGCGATCAGACCCTGGTGCGTTTCGCCAACGGTAGCGCCCGTGTTCTGGTGGCGACAGACGTGGCGGCGCGCGGTCTGGATATCAAATCCCTTGAGCTGGTAGTGAACTTTGAGCTGGCATGGGATCCCGAAGTCCACGTCCACCGTATTGGCCGTACCGCACGTGCAGGAAACAGCGGTCTTGCCATCAGCTTCTGTGCGCCGGAAGAGGCGCAGCGCGCCAATATTCTCGCTGAAATGCTGCAGATCACGCTGAACTGGGTGAATGCACCGGGCAGCGTTAAACTCGTGCCGCTGGAGGCCGAAATGGCGACGCTGTGTATTGATGGCGGCAAAAAAGCCAAGATGCGTCCGGGTGATGTGTTAGGGGCATTAACTGGCGATATCGGTCTGGAAGGGGCGGATATCGGTAAGATTGCGGTTCATCCGGCGCATGTTTATGTGGCCGTGCGTCAGGCAGTTGCCCATAAGGCATGGAAGCAGCTGCAAAATGGCAAAATTAAAGGTAAAACCTGCCGCGTTCGTCTACTGAAATAAGGCATAAAGCGTCTCAGAAGTTCTTTCTGAGACGCTAACCGATTACTTCACTTCCAGCACGTTCAGACGCAGTTCGTCCAGTTGGTTATCATCGTCTTCCGGCTGCCAGCCCGCAGGCTGCATGGGGATCTCTTCCCGGTCAAATGCCAGGTCACCGCCATTCACCACTTCTGAATCATGGTTGATGCCTTTGAAGTCGAAGAGCTCAACATCAGCGAGGTGTGAAGGGACCACGTTTTGCATCGCGCTGAACATGGTTTCGATGCGACCCGGGTAACGTTTGTCCCAGTCGCGCAGCATGTCGCCAATCACCTGACGCTGCAGGTTTGGCTGAGAGCCGCACAGGTTACATGGAATGATCGGGAACCCTTTCGCCTGTGAAAAACGCTCAATGTCTTTTTCGCGGCAGTAGGCAAGAGGGCGGATCACAATGTGCTTGCCGTCATCGCTCATCAGTTTAGGCGGCATGCCTTTCATCTTGCCGCCGTAGAACATATTCAGGAACAGCGTCTGCAGGATATCATCGCGGTGATGGCCCAGCGCAATTTTGGTCGCACCCAGTTCCGTCGCGGTACGATAGAGAATGCCACGGCGCAGACGGGAGCAAAGCGAGCAGGTCGTTTTCCCTTCCGGGATCTTCTCTTTCACAATGCCGTAGGTATTTTCTTCGACGATCTTGTACTCAACGCCCAGGTTTTCCAGGTATTCCGGCAGAATGTGTTCCGGAAAGCCCGGCTGTTTCTGGTCAAGGTTGACCGCTACCAGCGAAAAATTAACCGGCGCGCTTTGCTGAAGATTGCGCAGGATCTCCAGCATGGTGTAGCTGTCTTTACCGCCTGACAGGCAAACCATGATGCGGTCGCCTTCTTCAATCATGTTGAAGTCTGCAATGGCTTCGCCCACGTTACGGCGCAGACGCTTTTGCAGTTTGTTCAGGTTGTATTGCTCTTTCTTGTTAATTTCTTGATTTTGTTGCATTTATTACTACCTTCGGAGCCGATAGGGGCATAATAGGGGCAAAAATTTTTCAGCGTGCGAGCTTATCGTTAAGCATCAGCACCTGTTCGCCATTCATTTCTTCAATCCACGCACCGTAGACTTCATAAACCATTTGCGCGTTTTCATGCCCCATCTGGCTGGCTATGAAAGACGGGTTAGCGCCGGCAGATAAAAGCCAGCAGGCAAAAGTATGCCGCGTATGGTACGGATTCCGGCGGCGAATACCAGCACGTTTTACAGCTGCGTTGAATCTCGCACCGATGCTTGATAAAGAGTAGTAGGCTTTCTGCTCTCCTTTGCGCATCCGGGGTATGAAAACGAATCGCAGGCTTTGATTTTCCACTGCGCCATACTCGCGATGATTAAAGACAATTTCGGTTTTAGGCTGTAGTGCTGTCAGCTTACGCTGTGCTTTCAAGGCTTCAAGTGCCGGCTCTAATAGGGTGATAACCCGGTTACCTGCTTCGGTTTTTGGTGGGCCGAACATGCCCAACGCATTAAGATTGCGCTGTATATGAGCCGTACCTTTTTCCCAGTCGATATCTTCCCAGGCAAGAGCTGCGAGCTCTCCATGACGGACACCGGTATAAACTGCGAACGTCCACATATTAAGGCTTTGGCCACGCTCGGATTCCGCAAGCAAACTAAATTCCTTCTTCGTTAAAGGATCCGGTTTTACTTTCCCTTTGTGTAATTTCTTGATCCCTTCGAAGGGCTTGCCACTGATAAAGCCTGATTTGTGTGCAAACCGAAGAAGGGAGCACAGTAGCGATATATAGTTATTCACGGTACGCACAGTGCGTCCCTGTTTGTTGCTTCTGGGATTACCGCTCATGGGTAATCGTTGAGGCAGGGCACTTTGATGCCATTCAGCTGCCAGACGGAACACTCAAAAAGCATCCTCGTAGCATCTCATTCGCTAACATGGACGAACTCGAATTTCAGCAGCTCTATAAAGCTGCGCTCGATGTCCTCTGGCGCTGGGTCCTGTCCCGTTCATTCCGCAGTCGTGATGAGGCCGAAAACGTCGCCGCTCAACTGCTTGGCTTTGCGGGGTGATGGGGATGAAACATAGCTGGTTCCATCATACCGATTGCACAACCCAGCAGGCCGAAGAGCTCATGGCGGAATACCAGCGCCGCGGCGTAATGGTAGAGCGCAGCCTGAACTCCGATTATCTCACCTGGACCGTCAGCGCCCGGCTGCCTGAAGGCAATAAACCGCCGCGTATAAATCGCCGGTGGCAAAACCGGATATGGGGGTGAGCATGGCTATTTATCGCAGCAAAAAATGGCTCGCCGCCGTGGGGCAGATCGAGCGTTGTGTTCTTTGTGGAGCATGGGGAACGCAGGTGGCACACCGGAACGAAGGAAAAGGCATGGGATTAAAAACTGATGACTGTGCGACAGCTGCGCTCTGCGTTTGCTGTCATGAGAGCATTGATAACGGGAATAAGCTGAACAGGGAAGAGCGCCGGCATCTTATGGACCGTGCGATTGTTCTGACAGTGATTGAAGTTGCCCGCCGCGGGCTGGTGGTGCCCGCATGAAAATTTACGAAATTACGCCGATTGGCAAGCCCCGAATGACTCAGCGTGACCGATGGCATAAACGGCCAGCAACAGCAGCGTACTGGGCATACAAAGAACAGGTCAGGCTGTTGGGCATCCGCCTGCCAGAGTCCGGATATCACGTCACGTTTGTCATCCCCATGCCAAAGAGCTGGAGCAAGACAAAGCGGGCGCAATATGTCGGCCAGCCTCATCAACAAAAGCCGGACAAAGACAACCTGGAAAAAGCTTTGCTGGATGCAGTGTTTGACGAGGATAGCCATGTCTGGGACGGACGGGTTACCAAAATCTGGGGAGAAACAGGGCAGATCATTATCGAGGAGGCCAGATGAAGCCAGAAACGCTTGAGATACTCCGGGCGCGCTGGCAGCGCCTTCGCATTTACCGCTACCGGGGATCGGTGCTGGTGGATTACCGCATTCTTCGTAATTTTGTTCGTATCTATCATTCAGCAGGAGCAGCCTAATGAACCTCGAAAACACCGTGAAATACCACTTCGCCAAGTCGACGCTTATTAGCGACTCTCCGCGCGCTACGGCGTCAGACTCATTAAGCGGAACGGATATCATGGCCGCTATGGGCATGACGCAGGAACGCGCCGCCATGGGATACAGTGCCTTCCTCGGCAAGATGGGCATCAGTTACAACGATCGGGCAAGGGCGATTGAGTTGCTGGCTGAGTACGCGTTAACCAAATGCGATAAGGTTGCCGCGCTGCGCAAGCTGGACGATGCGGTTAAGCCACTGGTAATGCGCCAACTGGCCGCCTTCGCTTTTGAGGATTATTCTCGCAGCGCCGCCAGCGTGAAACAGTGCGATGGCTGCAAAGGGGCAGGGTTTATTGACGCTGAGGTTTTCAGCATGAAGTCCCACACTCCGGCAAAAGAGAAGAAATTCGTGAAGATGTCGCTGAGTATGGGTGTCGAAGATATTCGACCTTCTGAGTATGAGGTTCGGAGGCAGGTCAGGGAGGTAGCGCGCGTTCTATGCCCTCAGTGTAAGGGTAAGAAGGTTGTAAGTTGCGCCTGTAAAGATTGCCATGGACGCGGGAAAGCCGTTAATCAGGCTCTTACAGAACGGCAGGGCGTTCCGGTTCTGACCGATTGTAAGCGCTGCAGCGGGCGCGGGTATGAACGAATTCCATCAACTGAGGCTTACGCCGCGATGTGCCAGATATGACCTGCTCCCCGTTGATTAATACACCGTGATGTTAGTAATGTCTTCATAAGCCACATGAGGACATCCCCATGAAGAAGCGTTTTTCCGACGAACAGATCATATGTATTCTCCGCGAGGCCGAAGCCGGCGTTTCTGCCCGTGAGCTCTGCCGTAAGCACGCCATTTCCGACGCCACCTTTTACACATGGCGTAAGAAGTATGGCGGTATGGAGGTGCCTGAGGTTAAGCGCCTGAAGTCGCTTGAGGAAGAGAACGCCAGACTCAAGAAGCTGCTTGCTGAAGCCATGCTGGATAAGGAGGCGCTTCAGGTGGCTCTTGGGCGAAAGTACTGACGACAGACCAGAAGCGGGAAGCCGTGGAAGTCATGTGCGAGGCTAAGGGTCTGTCGCAACGTCGTGCCTGCGGGCTGGCAGGTCTGTCCCTGTCAACCTGCCGATATTCGGCTCAGCGTCCGGCTGCTGACGCGCAGCTGTCTCTACGCATCACAGAGCTGGCACTTGAACGCCGCCGTTTTGGTTACCGGCGTATCTGGCAGCTTCTGCGACGTGAAGGTCTTTGCGTTAACCACAAGCGGGTTTACCGCATCTATCAACTTAATGGCCTGAGTGTAAAACGCAGACGACGTCGTAAAGGGCTGGCAACAGAACGTCTGCCGCTGCTCCGCCCGATGGCGCCCAATCTGACCTGGTCAATGGATTTCGTCATGGACGCACTGGCCACAGGTCGCAGGATCAAGTGCCTGACCTGCGTGGATGATTTCACAAAGGAATGCCTGACGGTCACTGTTGCCTTCGGGATTTCAGGCGTGCAGGTCACGCGTATTCTGGACAGCATTGCGCTGTTTCGCGGCTATCCGGCTACGATAAGAACCGATCAGGGCCCGGAGTTTACCTGCCGCGCACTCGATCAGTGGGCTTTTGAGCATGGTGTGGAGCTGCGACTTATCCAGCCCGGCAAGCCAACGCAGAACGGATTTATTGAGAGTTTTAACGGACGCTTTCGTGATGAATGCCTGAATGAGCACTGGTTCAGCGATATTGTTCACGCCAGGAAGATCATTAATGACTGGCGACTGGATTATAACGAGTGTCGACCACATTCATCACTGAATTACCTGACGCCGGCTGAATTTGCAGCGGGCTGGCGAAACGGGAAATATGAAGAAAAACCAACCGACATTACTAACTGAAGGTTGTATCTAACTCTGGGGGCAGGTCACTAACAACATCAATGTTTGTACGACCCAGGTAAGGGCATGCTTTATTGCATTCATCAATATACCTGTATTGTTCCAAGCGCATTTAATCCAGCAGTAACGTTTACCGTACCTGAAGCGAGTAACCCATGCATGAGTATTCTGTAATGAGAGTGGTTAGGTAAGGTTATACATCCATTACTAATTCCAGACTGACCAGCAGGATGTAAGCGGAAAGATCCACGCTCAACGTTATTGATGAACGTTCTATCATCAATGCGATTATCGTGGCGGTAGAGGGCAAACCAAAAATCACGATTAGATCCACTCTCTAAACCTTTTATTGCGTCATGCCAGTGGGTACCAAGCCCGCCTCGTGGACGTGTAACAATATAATAGAGTCCCGGAGGTAAGGGGCCTACTTCCGCAGTTGCAACGGCATCAGGATTATTTCTGTTATAACCCGCATTTCCAGAAAACGCGGGGAAAAATCCTAAACCGGGACAGCTCAATGTAGAAAGCTGATTGCCATTCAAATGAAAAGTGCAGCGAATCATCTGTCTTTCCACTCGTCACAAAAAATAATGTTACCGTCACAGTGCTTCCAGGTTATTTTTTCGTAACGCAATGCGATACTTTCTAGATGGTTATGTCTCTCTGTTGCTGGGTTTTTGATATCATGCATGAGTGGAGATATGGATACGACTTTAATGTCTTCCAAAAACATATTGAAGTATTCAACTTCCTGTCCGGCATCGTTGATCTTATACCATTTGAATTCGGCACTTTTTAGAGTCTGACCTTTTGCGACGGCTTTGTAGAGATATGGACTTGAACTGTCAAATTCTTTCTCAAAGACAAGCGCTGAATGGATACGCGTGCCAGTAATTTTTCCCGTCATGTTATCTGTTGGCAAATGTAGCCCATGACCGAATCCCAACACCTCGATACTGCCCTCGCGTTCCTGTACATCAACAGCGCCCCTAATATCTGCACCGCCGTCATCTTTAAGCCATAGGTATGCCGGAATTGCCATTTTATACTCCTTTTTTCATTAACAGTTTGTATCTGTAAGAAGGGTAATACTCCCGAACTGATAAGATTTTTAGGCATAAAATGTCATGCAAAAAATTTATATTTAATTGATTTATAAGTCTTTCTTGTAGAATTGATTTTGTCTATATGTAACGCTGTGCTCAGCATGGGTGAATAAAAAATTTATTTTTATGCATTTTACGCATCAATCCGCTTGCTTTGCCGTCAGCAACATGCGTTAATGGATTTCTGGTTTTGAGTCCAAAAAAATATCTGACGTAGTTTTATAAAGCAGTTCTCATCACGTTGTGCCTCTCCGCAGCCTCTCTTGGGTCTTTATCTACATTCCGATTCGTTTTGTTTAAAACCAATATTGCCCAATCGGCCCATTAGTAATTTACGTTTTTACGTTAACAGGAGAATCCTATGACTTCTTATATCCATTTCCGCTGCCCATGCTGTCATGGCTCGCAGTACCGCACTTCAGTCTTTGATGTGTCTGAGAAAAACCCATTCGGCGCAAAATGCATTTTTTGCAAATCGTCGATGATCACGCTCGACTACCTCGCTGCTGCGCGTTCCGCGATGAATCACACCACCGAGTACCGTAAGTAATCTACCCGGTTTTTCATAACAGTTAGCAAAATCTTCTCTTTTTCTCCTGCTGATATACACTGTCGGCAATAAGGAGAATCTGATGAAAAAATACCAGCGTCTGGCGCAACAAATTATCTCGCAAATTGAGCTTGGCATATGGCTGCCGGGCGATAAACTGCCTTCCCTGCGAGAGCAGGTGGCGAGCAGCGGCATGAGTTTCATGACTGTTGGCCACGCGTATCAGATGCTGGAAAGTCAGGGACGCATTGTCGCCAGGCCACAATCGGGCTATTACGTTGCCTCGCGCCCGACCACGCACCAGCCTGTGCCGCCTGCCCAGGTGATGCGTGACGAAGCGGTGGATATCAACACCTATATCTTCGATGTCCTTCAGGCCAGCCGCGATCCTTCTGTTGTTCCTTTCGCATCCGCCTTTCCCGATCCCCGGCTTTTCCCGCTTCAGCAGCTCAACCGCTCGCTGGCTAACGTCAGCAAAACGGCGACTGCGATGAGCGTGATTGAAAACCTGCCGCCGGGTAACGCTGAACTCCGCCACGCCATTGCGCGCCGCTATGCGCAGCAGGGGATGAACATCTCGCCGGACGAAATTGTCATTACCGCAGGCGCGCTCGAAGCGCTGAATCTGAGTTTGCAGGCGGTGACGGAGCCTGGCGACTGGGTGATTGTCGAAAACCCCTGCTTTTATGGCGCGCTGCAGGCGCTGGAACGCCTGAAGCTCAAAGCGTTGTCGGTCGCCACGGACGTCCGGGAGGGGATAGACCTGAACGCCCTTGAACAGGCGCTGAATGACTATCCGGTAAAAGCCTGCTGGCTGATGACCAACGGCCAGAATCCGCTTGGTTTTACGCTAAGTGCAGAGAAAAAAGCCCGTCTGGTCGCCCTCCTGACGAAGCATAACGTCACCCTGATTGAGGACGATGTATACAGCGAGCTCTATTTCGGCCGCGAAAAACCGCTTCCGGCAAAAGCCTGGGATCGGGACGACATGACGCTTCACTGCTCCTCTTTTTCAAAATGTCTGGTGGCGGGATTTCGTATCGGCTGGGTGGCGGCCGGAAAACATGCGCGACGCATTCAGCAGTTGCAACTGATGAGCACGTTATCGACCAGCTCCCCTATGCAGCTTGCGCTGGTGGACTACCTGGCGACTAAACGCTACGACGCCCATCTTCGCCGCCTGCGACGAACGCTCGCTGAGCGAAAACAGCAAGCCTGGCAGTCACTGCTGCGCCATATGCCCGCCGGGGTCAAAATTCACCATAACGACAGCGGCTACTTTTTATGGCTGGAGCTTCCGGCACAGCTGGATGCCGGGCTGCTAAGTGAAAAGGCCTTAACGCACCATATCAGCATTGCGCCAGGAAAAATGTTTTCCACCTCTGACGCATGGACACCGTTCTTCCGTTTTAATACCTCCTGGGCGTGGGGAGAGCGAGAAGAGCAGGCGGTGATTCAGTTAGGAAAATTAATTAGCACGATGTTGAAATAATCTTTTTCCCCTTATTTAAATAAACATTTCTTATCCTGATGACGGCGCTACGAATATTTCGCAGTGCCCGGTCATAGGAAATCTGCATACTGCCTCGCGCCGCTAACCCCTTGTCTATAATCCAGTTAACGGGGAATGCGCCCTCGGTCACACCTTGATGAAATTTCCTGAAGCCAAACGGTGCGGCGCAATTGCGCGGTCTACGTTTAATAAGGGAGATATTTTTACGGCACGGCTGCCGCTAAATTTCATTGCGACAGGAGTAATTCTTATGAGCAAAAAATTTGCCCGCAGCAGCCTGTGTGCGCTCGGCATGACTATCATGACAGCGCACGCCGCAGAACCACCTAAGGCGATAGGTGACGGGGAAGGTCGTCTGGATATTATTGCCTGGCCGGGCTATATCGAGCGTGGGCAGACCGATAAAAACTATGACTGGGTCACCCAGTTTGAAAAAGAGACCGGTTGTGCCGTTAACGTGAAAACGGCGGCCACGTCAGATGAAATGGTCAGCCTGATGGCGAAAGGGGGATACGATCTGGTCACCGCGTCAGGCGATGCATCGCTTCGCCTGATCATGGGCAAACGCGTTCAGCCGATAAATCCCGAACTCATCCCAAACTGGAAAACCCTCGACACGCGCATTGTGAAGGGGGAATGGTTTAACGTGGGCGGCAAGGTCTACGGTACGCCCTATCAGTGGGGGCCAAACCTGCTGATGTACAACACCAAAACCTTCCCGACGCCACCGGACAGCTGGAGTGTGGTCTTTACCAAACAGGATCTGCCGGACGGTAAAACCAATCAGGGTCGCGTGCAGGCATATGACGGTCCAATTTATATCGCCGATGCGGCGCTGTTCGTCAAAGCCACCCAGCCACAGCTGGGCATCAGCGATCCCTACCAGCTCACCGAAGAACAATATGCCGCGGTGCTGAAAGTGCTTCGCGACCAGCATGCCCTGATCCACCGCTACTGGCATGACACCACCGTCCAGATGAGCGACTTCAAAAATGAAGGCGTTGTGGCTTCCAGCGCCTGGCCATATCAGGCAAATGCGCTGAAGGCTGAGAACCAGCCCATCGCCACCGTATTCCCGAAAGAAGGGGTAACCGGCTGGGCGGATACCACCATGCTCCACGCCCAGGCAAAACACCCGATGTGCGCCTACAAATGGATGAACTGGTCGCTGACGCCAAAAGTGCAGGGCGATCTGGCGGCATGGTTCGGCTCACTGCCCGTCGTGCCTGAAGGGTGTAAAGCCAGTACGCTGCTGGGTGATAAAGGTTGTGAAACAAACGGTTATAACGAGTTCGACAAAATCCTGTTCTGGAAAACCCCGACCGCTCAAGGTGGCAAATTCGTGCCGTACAGCCGCTGGACGCAGGATTACATCGCCATCATGGGTGGACGATAATCGCCCGGGAGCAGAACATGACGTACGCAGTAGAATTTAACAATGTTTCCCGGCTGTATGGCGACGTGCGGGCGGTGGACGGGGTGACCATTGCCATTCGCGACGGGGAGTTTTTCTCCATGCTGGGGCCTTCTGGCTCCGGCAAAACTACCTGCCTGCGCCTGATAGCGGGTTTTGAACAGCTGTCAGGCGGCACGATTTCTATTTTCGGCAAAGAGGCGAGCGCGCTACCGCCATGGGAGCGGGATGTAAATACCGTCTTTCAGGATTATGCGCTATTCCCGCATATGTCGATCCTCGATAATGTCGCCTACGGGCTGATAGTGAAAGGCGTCGACAAGAAGAAACGCCATGCCCAGGCGCGTGATGCCCTGGAAAAAGTAGGGCTGAGCTTTGCCATCGCCCGCAAACCTTCGCAACTTTCCGGCGGCCAGCGCCAGCGTGTCGCCATCGCCCGGGCGCTGGTCAATGAACCGCGCGTCCTGCTGCTGGACGAACCGCTGGGCGCGCTCGATCTCAAACTGCGCGAACAGATGCAATTCGAGCTGAAGAAACTTCAGCAGGAACTCGGCATTACCTTTATTTTCGTCACCCACGATCAGGGCGAAGCGCTCTCCATGTCGGACCGGGTGGCGGTATTCAATAACGGCCGCATCGAGCAGGTGGATACCCCGCGCGATCTCTATATGCGTCCGCGCACGCCGTTTGTCGCCGGTTTTGTGGGCACGTCCAACGTCTTTGATGCAGCGCTTGCGCAGAAAATTTGCGGCATGGAAGGTATCTATTCCCTGCGCCCGGAACATATTCGCCTGAACGAGGGCGGTGAGGTTCAGGTTCAGGGTATCGTGCAGGCCGTTCAGTATCAGGGAGCCGCCACGCGCCTGGAGCTGAAGCTTGCCGAGGGGGCCAAACTGCTGGTCAGCCAGGCCAACCTCAGCGATGTCTCGCTGCTGAGCGGCATTGCGCCGGGGCAGGCGGTGATGGCCTCGTGGTCACGCGAGGCGATGATTCGCCTGCATGAGGAAAGGTGAAATGGATATGAGTGTCGCTCATCCTCCCGCACCGCACGGCCGCTTGAGCCGCATGACGGCACTGTTCTGGCGTAAGCCGTCGCTCGGCCTGTTCCTGCTGCTGCTTGCCCCGCTGATGTGGTTTGGCATCGTCTATTTCGGATCGCTGCTGACCCTGCTGTGGCAGGGATTTTACACCTTTGACGACTTCACCATGACGGTCACGCCGGACCTGACGCT
This sequence comes from Enterobacter cloacae complex sp. HYC080_NIDB, assembly GCF_056673325.1. Taxonomy (NCBI): domain Bacteria; kingdom Pseudomonadati; phylum Pseudomonadota; class Gammaproteobacteria; order Enterobacterales; family Enterobacteriaceae; genus Enterobacter; species Enterobacter cloacae complex sp. HYC080_NIDB. Next base: position 2,122,512 of record NZ_CP114212.1, read on the forward strand.
GGCGAATATTCAGGCGCTCTTCAATCCGGCAAATTACGACATCATCCTGCGCACCTTAACGATGGCGATCGCGGTCACGTTGGCCAGCGCCATTCTGGCATTCCCGATGGCCTGGTATATGGCGCGTTACACCTGCGGCAAGTGGAAAGCGTTCTTCTATATCGCCGTGATGCTGCCGATGTGGGCGAGCTACATTGTCAAAGCCTACGCCTGGACGTTGCTGTTGGCGAAGGATGGTGTGGCGCAATGGTTTCTCAGTCATATGGGGCTGGAACCGATCCTCACCTCACTTCTTACGCTCCCGGCGATAGGCGGTAACACGTTATCCACCTCCGGGCTGGGGCGCTTTCTGGTCTTTGTCTATATCTGGCTGCCGTTTATGATCCTGCCCGTGCAGGCCGCGCTGGAACGTCTGCCAGCGTCGTTACTGCAGGCCTCTGCCGACCTCGGCGCGCGCCCCCGCCAGACCTTTCGCTATGTTGTATTGCCGCTGGCGATCCCGGGAATTGCCGCGGGCTCGATATTCACCTTTTCCCTGACGCTGGGGGATTTCATTGTCCCGCAGCTGGTGGGGCCGCCGGGCTATTTCATCGGTAACATGGTCTACGCTCAGCAGGGCGCTATCGGCAATATGCCCATGGCGGCTGCGTTCACGCTGGTTCCCATTGTGCTGATTTCGCTTTATCTGGCGTTCGTGAAACGTCTGGGAGCATTCGATGCACTCTGAACGCGCACCGTTGTTCCTGAAAGTGGCGGCATGGGGAGGCGTCATCTTTCTGCACTTCCCGCTGCTGATTATCGCGATCTACGCCTTTAATACTGAAGATGCTGCCTTCAGCTTCCCGCCGCAGGGGCTGACGCTCAAGTGGTTTAGCGTGGCGGCGGGGCGTGGCGATATCATTGAATCCGTGACGTTGTCACTTCAGATTGCCGCGCTCTCCACCGCCATTGCCATGGTGCTTGGCACGCTTGCTGCAGCGGCACTGTGGCGAAGCGACTTTTTTGGCAAAAACGCCATTTCACTGTTGCTGCTGTTGCCCATTGCCTTACCGGGAATCATTACCGGTCTGGCGCTGCTGACCGCATTTAAAACGATCAACCTTGAACCGGGTTTTTTCACCATCGTTGTCGGGCACGCCACATTTTGCGTGGTGGTGGTGTTCAACAACGTCATTGCCCGGTTCAGACGCACCTCCTGGAGTCTGGTGGAGGCGTCAATGGATCTCGGGGCCGACGGGTGGCAAACCTTCCGCTATGTGGTGTTGCCCAATCTGCGTTCAGCACTTCTGGCGGGCGGAATGCTGGCCTTTGCCCTGTCGTTTGACGAAATCATCGTCACAACCTTTACGGCGGGACACGAGCGCACGTTACCGCTGTGGTTGCTCAATCAGCTCGGCCGTCCTCGCGACGTGCCGGTCACCAACGTTGTTGCACTGTTGGTCATGCTGGTGACAACTTTCCCCATTCTGGGTGCCTGGTGGCTAACCCGCGATGGCGAGAACATCGCCGGCAGCGGGAAATAACATTGATTTGAACAGGACAATGCTATGCAAACACATCTGCTGATAAAGGGTGAACTGGTCGCCGGACAAGGCGAAAAGCAGCCGGTATATAACCCGGCCACCGGAGAAGTACTGCTGGAGATTGCTGAAGCCTCTGTCGCGCAAGTTGACGCGGCTGTTCAGGCCGCCGATCGGGCTTTTATCGACTGGGGGCAGACCACGCCCAAAGCGCGTGCGGAATGTCTGCTGAAACTGGCTGACGCCATTGAGGCGCAGGGTGAAGAATTTGCCAGGCTTGAATCGCTCAACTGCGGGAAGCCGCTCCACTGTGCTCTGGGGGATGAAATTCCGGCGGTGGTCGACGTGTTTCGTTTCTTCGCCGGGGCGGCCCGCTGCCTGAACGGTCTGGCCGCAGGTGAATACCTTGAGGGGCACACCTCGATGATCCGCCGTGATCCGGTGGGTGTAGTTGCATCGATTGCGCCGTGGAACTACCCGCTGATGATGGCAGCATGGAAGCTGGCACCCGCGCTGGCTGCCGGTAACTGCGTGGTGATAAAACCCTCTGAAATCACGCCGCTGACGGCGTTAAAACTGGGAGAACTGGCGAAAGATATCTTCCCGGCAGGCGTTGTGAACGTGTTATTTGGTCGCGGTAAGACGGTTGGCGATCCGCTCACCGGGCATGACAAAGTCCGCATGGTGTCGCTGACCGGTTCAATTGCCACCGGCGAGCATATCATCGGCCATACGGCGTCCTCCATTAAGCGCACCCACATGGAGCTGGGCGGTAAGGCTCCGGTAATCGTTTTTGATGATGCTGACCTGGACGCGGTTGTCGAAGGGGTGCGAACGTTTGGTTTCTACAATGCCGGGCAGGACTGTACGGCGGCCTGCCGCATTTATGCCCAGAAAGGCATATATCCTGCGCTGGTTGAAAAGCTGGGTGCTGCGGTCGCCAGCCTCAAAATGGGGGCGCCGGAAGATGCCGCTACTGAACTGGGGCCGCTCAGCTCGGCCGCTCACCTTTCACGCGTCTGTCAGGCTGTCGATCAGGCGAAAGCGCTCGGTCATATCAGCGTTGTGACGGGCGGAAGCAAAAAGGAGGGGGCTGGCTACTACTTCCAGCCGACCCTGCTGGCGGGGGCAAAACAGGACGATGCCATTGTTCAGCGCGAAGTGTTTGGGCCGGTGGTGAGCGTCACTGAATTTGACGATGAAGCGCAGGTGCTGGCCTGGGCGAATGATTCACAGTATGGCCTGGCGTCATCGGTCTGGACCAAAGACGTGGGCCGTGCTCATCGTCTGAGTGCGCGGTTGCAGTACGGCTGTACCTGGGTGAATACCCACTTTATGCTGGTGAGCGAAATGCCGCACGGCGGCATGAAGTTATCCGGCTACGGCAAAGATATGTCGGTGTACGGGCTTGAGGATTATACGGTCGTCCGGCATGTGATGATCAAACACTAAGCCATCCTGCCTGGCCGCTTGCGCGGCCGGGCATTCTCCTTCTTCGCCCTGCGTGTAAAGCAAGCTACTCCATTGTTATTAGCCATAATATTTAAGTGGTTATTATGTAACGAAAAAACTTGATCTGTATCAACATATGACGCATATTGCGTGCGGTTATTTTTTCGGCTCTGGTATACAGAATGACGTTGTATCAAAAGATGTTGGTTTTTTACGCAGTGATGGCTTCCATCTGTGCATTAATTACCTGGTTCCTTTCAAAAGATCGCAAACGCATCCGCCTGCTCAGCGCGTTTTTGGTGGGGTCGACCTGGCCGATGAGCTTCCCCGTTGCGCTCCTGATCTCGCTTTTCTGAAGCACGCTTCCACTTTTTCCAGATGAACATGGCATTCCTGATTCGATAGCTGTATAAATACACAGTACATCGTAAAAGGAGTGCTTATGAACAGTTTTTACTCGCAGCAGGCGGGTTGCACCGTGCGCTGGCATGATTTGCCCGGTTCAGGCGAGCCCGTGGTCTTCATCCACGGGCTGGGGTGTGCCTCTTCCTATGAATATCCCCACGTTGTCCGTGATCTTCAGTTTGGCGCACGCCGGGCCATTCTCATTGATTTGCCCGGCAGCGGTTACAGCGATAAACCCGAGCATTACAGCTATCACACCACTGACCAGGCCCGCGTGGTGGCAGAGCTGATTGACCATCTTGAATTGGATGCCTTCTGGTTATACGGCCACAGCATGGGCGGCAGTATCGCGATTGAAACGGCGGCAATGCTGGGAACGCGTGTTAAAGGACTGATGGTGTCGGAACCTAATTTTCACGCGGGTGGTGGGATGTTCAGCCGCTCGATTGCGGCGCAAACCGAACAGCAGTTTCTGGAACAGGGTTATGACGCCATGCTCAGCGCAGAAACCTCAGCGTGGGCGGGGTGTCTGCAAAGCAATGCGCCGTATGCAGTCTGGCGCGGAGCAAAGAGCCTGGTTGAGGGTGTAATGCCGGTATGGGAAACGCAATTCCTGTCGCTCTCGTGCCCGGTGACGCTGATCTTCGGCGAACATTCTCTGCCTGACGACGATGTTGATAATCTGAAGCAGAAAGGCGTTGAGGTAAAAATTATCCCTGCGGCGGGGCATTCTATGTCGTGGGAAAATCCGTCAGCACTGGCTCAGACGTTAGCCGGGTGTATGACGGAGTGATGTGCGCAAAAGTTTCGCCCGGCGGCGCGACGCTTGCACGGGCCTACGATGAATTTTGCAATGTATTGATATTATGGCGGAATGTAGGCCGGGTAAGCGCAGCGCCACCCGGCAAGAATGGCAACTACATGATTAAAGCCCGTAATGCCTGACGTGCGTCAGGTTGAATATCATGCGGATGCTGGTAATCAATGTTCTCTATCGCCCGGCTATAGAGGGCAACCAGCCAGTCGTAAACGTACGCGGTGGCCGCATGGACTGGCTGTTCCGCCAGACGCGTCAGACGTGGCGCGGCGCTGCTGACGACGGGCGTAACGAAGATAGCCTGTCCCTTGCGGATGCGGCTTGCCGGACGCTCTGCTGAAGGCGTTTGGTCATACCCCAGCCAGCCAACGAAATTGCCCATCACGGCGTGCAGTTGCGCGGCGCTGCTCTTATCCGCTTCGACAATACGCTGAAGCTGTTGCGCCAGATTAAGCCGGTAGCTGGTGACCACCAGAACATCCGCGATTTGCTGTAATACTGCGGGTTCCAGACCGAGACGGGCGGCCGTGGCCTCATTACGGCTCCACTGACGCAGATGATTTATCCATACTCTGTGCGCCAGACGCGCCTTGTCCTTCGTCTGGAACTGACCAGCACTTTCCTGGGCGTTATCGGTAAACAGATCAATGGTATCCGTAAACAGCCCATTGACCTGCTCCTCGCGCGGTTGCTGGACGGCGAGCAGCGTTTCAAACGCTTTCATCGGCGGCATCAATCCTTCAAGAAGCTCGCCGTGACGGGCGGCACTGCTTTGCAGGGTGCGCACCATGTTTTCGGCCTGGGCGCGTCGGGTAGCCGGTTCCTCAACCAGCGGGGCGAGATAGCTGCGCATTAGCGCCGAAAGCTCCTGGCGAAGCAAGCTTTTCAGCGTTCCAAGGCGCTTCTGCCGCTGCGCAGAGAGCGTGGCCTGAGACAACCACTCAATGACGCGCTGCATGCTGTGGCTATCCAGCGCCTGCAGCGTGCCCCAGCGTAAACCCGGATTACCGAGCAGATGCTGTACGGCTTCATCAAGATTCTGGCGGGTGGTAAAGCGGGCGTCATGCGGGGTAATCGCCCACACCAGCCCCGGCAGGGCAGACTCTTCAGCAGGCTGCGTCTCTTTGACCCAGTTCATTAACACTTTTGCTTTTTTGGCCGTCTGCTCGTGCTGCGCTGTCGCATTGCAGATAACCAGCACGTCAGGCTGTAGCTGCTGGCGGTAATGGTCGAGCAGCCACTGACATTTTGCCTTCGCTAACGGATCGGCACTGCTGTCTTCAAAGACCGGAATATCAATGATATCAACGTTATCCAGCGCACCACTCTCAACCGGCAGGACCAGCTCGCGGGTCAGGAAGGCCAGCACGTCAACCGGGAGGCTGATGGCGTTGAGCATGTCGCCGTTATTCAGCGGATGCAGCAGCGTCTCCTGTGCGTCCTGCTGGGTTAAGGTGCCATGCGTCAGGAACCCTTCACCCGGCAGGCCAAAGCTATCTACCAGCAGACTCAGCGGAGCAGCAAGCTCGCTGGCATGGCTGGTCTGATGCAGAACATGGGCGAGCTTCAGCCACTGTTGGGTGAATTCCTGTTGCTCACCCCACAGCAGCGACCAGACGCTTGCCCGGGTGCTGAGATCAAGTGAAGGCACCAGTTGGGCAAGCTCATACCACAGGGCATCATCAATTTGCTGTTTCGCAGTGGGTATTGTGCACTGCCAGAAGCGGGCGATGGCACCCACTTCCTGCGCCGTGATACCCGGTACGCCCTGCGGCTGACGCAGGCCACGCCATTTCTCAAGACGGGTCTCAATGACCGCCTTATCCACTGCGCGCATCTGCGGATGCAGCGTCGTGCGGGCAATAAACAGCTGTACCAGTTCGGCCTCGGTGATCAGACTCAGACGTAGCGGAAACGCCTCATCAACCACCTCCCGGTTTTCCCGGGTAAAGCGGACGGCCATGTTGGTCAGGGCATGACCCGGATTGATATGCGAAAAATAGTCAAAGGTGCGCTGGCCTGGCGTAACGTTTAGCCGTCCATTACCGCTGCCGCACAGCGACAGCAGCAGGTGTGCTTTTGCGCTCTGCGAATGACCGTAAAGTCCAATGCTGCTCTGGCGGATCAGGGCACGTTCAATAGCCTGCTCTCGCGCCTGCGCCGCGTTGATGCGGGCAAGCAGGGCGTCAGCATCGTTGTCCAGCACAGGGGCATTCATGCGCGTCTCATTAATCCACCCGATTAACGCCTGAGTGGTGGTGGTCGTCGCTGTCATTTCAGGTATACGCTCCCGCTGTCGATCCAGTAGTGGCTGCCGCTGTGTCGGCGATCGGCCAGAGTATTCAGTTTGAAGGTTAAGGCGTCAGGCGCTACCGGTGTGCCGTCCTGTAGCCAGGCATCGCTCAGTTCAAAGGACTCAGGACCTTCCTGCTTGCTGCCGCCGCAGAGCTTAAGCCGCACGTTCAGCACGCCGTCACCGGCAATCGCTTTCGCCAGTTCAGCCGAATTGATGCTGAGCGTATAAAGCGGCGTGGCAGGCCAGCGTGCGTTCGCCAGCTGGCGGAAGCCGAGGGTGACGTTGCCGCGTAGCGGGAAGTGCAGGCGTGCGTCGAGTTTTGCGCCCGGCTTATCGAGGTCGATATCCTGATACCAGACGTTTTCCTCACGCAGGGTATTGACGGTGTTATCCAGCACGCCGAGATAACGCACGGTAGAATACGCGCCAATGTCCGCGGCTTTAAAGTTGAAGCGCGGCAGACGCAGGTCGAGCGCCAGGCTGCACAGCATGGCACCCACGGCGGCGGTTGATTTAGGGTTACCAATGCGCCCCTGCTGACTGAACGGATACCACTCATGTACCTGGTATTTATCCAGCCAGACGATGCGATTGACCGGCACCGGCTGCAGGTGACGGATCAGCGCCTGAACGCCTGGCAGGCAGCCTGGGCGACCGGTAATCAGCAGAATATCGCAGCTGTAGTGGGAAATCACTTCACAGACTGCGTGAAGCGGAGAGGTCAGCGTAAACTGACCGGCCAGCATCGCATCCTGCATCTCGCGGAAATTGACGTGCAGCGGTACGGCGAACAGGTCGAACGCTTCTGAGCCCGCAGGCAGGGCATGATCAATCGCCTGCTGCAGATAATTCATGACGTTGCGGGTTGGTTTCTGCGGCAGAAGATCGCCAAAGGTGGCATGCAGGCCAGCCAGCGGATCGTCAACGTCGCTGGATTCCCACGCGGCAAGAATGGCGTGGCCAATCGGCATAAAGAGCTGCAGCGCCGTTTGCTGGCGCAGCACGGCCTGGGTATCAATACGCCCGGAGTCGCCGAACAGCGACGCCATGAGCAGCGAGGCGTCCGCAATCCCGGATTTCTGCAGCTGCGTTTGCAGGGCGGGCAGCACGTAGCGCTGAATCACGTCCAGCAGGGTATCATCGCCCGCCACTTTAAACCCTTCGCGGAACAGCAGCTGCGGCGTGATTTTGACGTTATTACCGGAGCCGTCATCCAGTTGATAATGGGTGATCGCCATATCCGTGGTGCCGCCACCGATGTCGATAGACGCGACGCGCAATGCGCGGCCGGGCTGCACACCCGGCTCAGGCTCACGATCCGTGCGGGCGAGCGAGGCAAAGAAGGCTTCCGTCTGGCCGCCAAAATGGGAGATCGCTTCGTTATACAGCCAGACCAGTTGACCACAGCTGGCCTCATCCCACTCCATCTGGATTTCAGGGACCGGCACCACGCTTTTTTCCTGCTGTTTGCGGGTGGCAAAATCCTCATCCTGCGGGTGCCAGCCCATCGCTTTCCAGACGATGGCGATGGCTTCGAACATGCGGCGACGGAAAATCTCGCGCTCCTGCTTTGGCATTGCCGAGGGCAGGGTCAGGATCAGGGTGCGCAGCTGGCGTGGCGAGGCAGGGAAGCCCAGACGCAGGCGGGTGGCGACGCTGTTGATCTGACCCAGCGCCTGCGCCAGCAGCTCGCACAGCATATGCGTCATCAGGGTGCTGCGGCTGTACTGCGGCGAGAAGACCGGCAGTCGCTCGTCCTGCGGTAATGTAAACAGCGGTTCACCGTCATCGTTCATCAGGTTCATCAGCGGGAACGCCGTGGCAAGCGGCTCACGCTGGGTTTTGCCGTTCATCTGACTAAAGCGCCAGTCCTGCACCACCGGTGTTTCATCCCACAAATAGCGACGCGGGCTGGAGATGCCGCTGTTCCCTTCGGTTCCCAGACGCTGCATCGCCAGCTTGCGGGCTTCATCACCCACGCGAACGATCGACGGCCAGACAAACGCATCTTCGCGGCCACTTTCAACCGAGAAGTGCTGTTTGCCAAAGCGTGCTTCGGAAAACTCGAGACGGCTGGTAAACAGAGGCTCATTGAGGAATTGCGGCTCGCTCAATGAACGAACCTGCAACTCGGCGGTCTGCCGCAGTCCATCGTTCGCATCGCCGTGGTCTTCAATAATGACGCCGCAGGTGTGAGTGTTACCGACGTCGAGGATCAGGTCGACCGGAATCGCTGGCGTACTGAGGGTATGGGTAACAAATTTCACTTCCGGCACGGTGAGCTGTTCACCGAGCATGGTCAGCAGGTTAAGCCAGTGGGCCTGATATTCAAAGCTGCGCATCGCCTGATGCAGGTCACGTTCAGAACGATTTTCAACGCCGTCAGCATACTGGGTAAATGCTTCACGCAGCCAGCCGTCAATCCAGGTCTGGTCGAGGAAGCTTTCAACCTCGCTATCGCGCCAGGCCAGTGCGAAACGGGTGCCGTTCAGGATATCGTTTTCAACCGGCGATAGCGCGGAGGTGGCATGTTCCGCAATCTGGCTGTCGAGGGCGAGGGTCACGCGGTGCGTATTGCCTGCGGTGTCGGGGGTGTCGAGCTTGCGGACCTGCACGCGGGCCCAGTTATCCGGCCCCTCCACAAAGGTGCGCGGCGGGTTGAAACGCAGAAACGGGACGGGAAGCCAGACGCCGTCCAGCACCGCAAGGGACTGCTGCAGCGGGATAGTCGTTTCCGGTTTAACCACTTCAGGCTGGCCGCCGTGCGTTCCCGGCACGGTATAGCGCCCGTTAACCAGATCGAAATCGAGGCGTAAAAGAGGGCCGTTGGCGGTCTTACGTACGAAGCGCCCGTGGCTGGCGGTGTCCTGCGGCGTCAGCCCGAAATCGAGGAATTGCACGCCGCTGTTGGCAATAAGCGTAACGCTTTGTTTATAGTCGCAAAGATTTACCAGCATAGGATCAGGCACCTGCTTTCTTGAACGTCAGGGGGACGACGGTGTTGGCATCATAACGGGCGCGACATTCTGCGATATCGCTGGTGCCGGCTTTACAGGCGACTTCCGGCATCGGGTAGCGGGAACCGTCGGTGCAGCGGGCCGTGCCGCGACTCTTGATCATCAGCTCACCATTGCTGTGTAGCCCGGAGAAGATCTCCGCGCGGCAGACAATATTGTCGCCATGGACTATGCGGACGAAACCTTTATTGTTCTGGATTTGATAGCGCATTGACGGTGGCTTGCCGGTGACCGGGTCTTTCACGTCGAGAATCGCGCGCCAGGTACCGTTCAGGAAGCGTGTCGATCCGGCTTTCACCTGACCGGCCTCCATTACCATGGCATCTTTCGGGATCGCGACAATCACCACGGGAGCGGGTTCAGGCTCTTTTTCTTTGCTCGCCACCACCTCAGCCTGATGCAGGGGTAAATTCATCGCCAGTGGCTCAACGGCTTTGATCGGTTTTGGGGCGATAGCCACGGGCTCAGGGACCGGCGCAGGCGCGGGCTCTGCAGAAGGGGCCGGTTTTGGCCACATCAGCGGGGCGGCAATAGCGGCAACGATCACCGCCGCGACCGGCAGCGTCCAAAGGGGAACGCGACGCTTCTTCGTGATGACGACAGGTGCGGGTTCAGGCGCAGGTTGCGCAACAACCGGTGCGGGCTCGGGCGCATACAGGTCTTCCGGCGTAATCCGTATCGCGGCGACCGGGGCAATCAGCGGCTCGTCAGCTTTTTCAAAGGTGATGGCCGGTTCGGGCACTAGCTCGGGCTCAGGTTCAGGATCTTCAATCACAATAGGGGCGGGCTCAGGGATCAGCGATTCACGCAGGCAGTCGAGGACATCGTCACGCGCATTTTCATTCAGGTTCACAAAACCCCAGAAGCACAGGATCGGTTTTCCGTCGACGAGAAAAACGAAATTTTCCCCAGGGAACTGAAATGCTTTCGACAGCAGCGAGCCGAAGAGCTGTTGCGCTGTTTTCGGCGACTGAAGACATTTCTTGCTTAACGACTCTACGCTTGCAAGGGTGTTTTCCAGATAGCGCAGGGCGCGATAGCGGTCGTCCTCATCAGCCGCTTTCCAGCTTGTGACGTTTCCCTCCACCGGGGAATACCAGTCCACGCGGTCGCCGCTGTCGTTGACCTGCGGAATCGCCAGACAGTCAACGATAGCCTGTTGTTTGCGCAACCGGAGCGCTTCCCGGATTTGTAACGCTGATTCGAAAACGGCTTGTCCGCCGCCGCCCACGGCCTGAAAATCATCCAGGTTACCGCTGCGTAAAAGAGTTTTAGCCACGATTTGATCCCATATACTTCTTCACGCCGTTACTTTAACGAAACGAGGAAGAAAACAAACGGAGGAAGAGACGCTAAAAGGGCCGATTTCTTGCGGCATAGAAAGTGACGGTTGTGCTTGACGGATAATGGCACTTAAGGCAAATCATCTTTTCGGATGCTGACCGTAAAACCAGCAAAAAACGCGGCTTTAGAATAACCTGATAGTGTTTCGTTATTTGCCAGGTCATAACGGCTGTGCTGTTATTACTGTCCTATATAATAAAACTGTCAGGGTTATAACCATGTCTACAGGGAAAACACTGCTCGCCCTTGCGCTGAGCGCGCTTTTACCAGCCGGTGCCGCGTGGGCGGCAAACAACGACACCTTAATTTACTGTTCTGAAGCATCACCCGAGTCGTTCAACCCGCAAATCGCCAGTTCCGGCCCCTCTTTTGTCGCCAGTTCTCAGGTACTGTACAACCGCCTGATCAATTTCGACCCGGTGAAAAACACGCCGGTTCCGTCGCTGGCGGAATCCTGGACGATTTCACCGGACGGTAAGACCTATACCTTTACCCTGCGCAAAGGGGTGAAGTTCAACAGCAACAAATACTTCAAGCCGACCCGCGACTTTAACGCCGATGACGTTATTTTCTCGGTTATGCGTCAGAAAGACCCTAAGCATCCGTACCACAACGTGTCCCAGGGTAACTATGAATACTTTAACGACGTGGGTCTTGATAAGCTGATTCAGGACGTCAAAAAAGTCGACGATTACCACGTTCAGTTCACATTGAGTGAACCCAACGCCGCGTTCCTGGCCGACTGGGGGATGGATTTTGCCTCGATTCTCTCCGCAGAATACGCCGATGCGATGCTGAAAAAAGGTACGCCTGAAAACGTGGACACCTGGCCGATCGGTACCGGTCCTTATGTGCTGCAGCAGTACAAAGTGGATTCACTGATCCGCTACGTCGCTAATCCGAACTACTGGGATGGCGAGGTGCCGACCAAACATCTGATCTTCTCCATCACGCCAAATGTGGAGACGCGTCTGGCGAAACTGCAGACCAACGAATGCCAGATTATACCCGCGCCGTCTCCGGTGCAGTTTGAGGTGATTAAGAAGAACAAAGACCTGACGCTGCACTCGGTTGATGCGCTGAACGTCGGCTATCTGGCGTTTAACACCGAGAAAAAACCGTTTGATAACGTGCTGGTGCGCCAGGCGCTAAACTACGCGACCGACAAAAAGGCTATCGTTAACGCGGTCTTTATGGGGTCGGGGACGGTGGCAAAATCGCCGATCCCACCCAATATGATGGGCTTTAATAACGATCTGAAGGATTACAGCTACGATCCGGAAAAAGCGAAAGCGCTGCTGAAGCAGGCCGGGCTGGAGAAGGGCGCAGACGTTACGCTATGGTCAATGCCGGTTCAGCGTCCGTATAACCCAAACTCGCGTCGCATTGCGGAGATGATCCAGAGCGACTGGGCGAAGGTGGGCGTAAAGGCAAAAATCGTCTCTTACGAGTGGGGCGAATATCTCTCCGGAATGCGTAAAGGCGAACATGATTCCGCACTGTTTGGCTGGATGTCCGATAACGGTGACCCGGACAATTTTGCCGATGTGCTGCTGGGCTGCAACAGCATTAAAACCGGGTCAAATGCCGCACGTTGGTGCGATAAAGATTATGATTCCCTGGTACAAAAAGCGAAGCTGACCAGCAATCCGGCTGAGCGTGCGAAGCTCTATGGCCAGGCGCAGGAGATTTTCTACCAGCAGGCTCCGTGGATCGCACTGGCAAACGGCAAAACGTTCTATGCGACCCGCAGCAACGTGACCGGGTACAGCGTGAGCCTGATGGGCAGTGATTTTTCAAAAGCGAAGCTGAACTAAGCATTTTATTGCCGGGTAGCGGCTACGCCTTATCGGGCCTACATTTTGCACCCGTAGGCCCGGTAAGCGTAGCGCCACCGGGCACGTGAGGAGGAGTGACAATGTCACATTTAAACGACGTGATCGCCCGCGTGGATGCCGCCATCGACGAGAGCGTGATTGCCCATATGAACGAACTGCTGATTGAACTGAGCGATGATGCCGAGCTCAGCCGGGAAGAACGCTATACCCAGCAGCAGCGTCTGCGTACCGCGATTTCGCATCACGGTAAGCAGCATAAAGAAGAAATGGACGCGCGGCAGGAACAGCTGACCAAAGGCGGCACGATTCTGTAGCCTCAAAACTGGCGTCGTGCGACCAGCCAGGCCCCGACAACCAGCATCACCGCACCGCACACCGGGCCTGCCAGGGCGCGGAGTGGAACGCCATGGCTTCTCAGAACGTCCATCACCAGCCCACCGATCAGCTGGCTGGCCACCAGTACGGCGATGGTGGTCGCTGCGCCAACGTTCTGATATCCGCTGATACTGGCAAAGACGAAAAACGAACCCAGCAGCCCCGGAATAAGCGTCCACCAGCGCACCGTTGCGGCCAGCTCGCTAAACCCGGCGACGCCCTGTTTCAGCAGCAGAATGCTGACAAACAGCACGATGCCGACCAGCGAGTTGAGCAGCATCGCGATCAGAATGGTGGAGGAGGATTGGGTGATGCGCACCATCAAGGTATTCTGTACCACCAGACCGATTCCCGCCGCCACCAGAAATGCCAGCGTCAGTGATTGATTCATGGAATAGCGTCCGGGTCGCTGCGCTCGTCAAGCTGCAGCTGCATAAATATTAAGTCCAGCCACCGGCCAAACTTGGTTCCCACCTGCGGCATTTGTCCGGTAGTCACGAAACCGAGGGTTTCATGAAGGTGAATGGAGGCCTGATTTTGCGCTTCAATACCGGCCACCATCACATGTTTACCGAGGGTGCGGGCCTCGTTAATCAGCGCTTTCATCAACGTGCGGCCAATCCCCTTGCCCTGATGATCCGGATGGACATAGACCGAATGTTCTACCGTATGGCGGAAACCATCAAAGGCTCGCCAGTCACCGAAAGAGGCGTATCCGGTAACAACACCGTTTTCCTCGCTCACCAGAACCGGATAGCCTGCAAGTGTACGAGCCTCAAACCACGCGATACGGTTATTGGTATCGACGGTTTTATCGTTCCAGATCGCGGCAGTGTGCAGCACCGCGTGGTTATAGATCTCTCCTATCGCAGCGCAGTCTTCTTTGCAGGCATGACGAACGATCATGATGTTCCCTCTGTGTGTTGTTCACTATAGTATTACGTTGTAGATACGATATTACACAACTGCATCGTCCGGGCGCTATGCCATAAGCCTTATTTTTTGTTATCAGAACCCCATTGAAATGCCATTCATACACTATAGTATGACGTCATGAACACAATAACAGACACAATGAATCAACGAATTAGTGCAAGAATTCGTCTTGAACGCGAGTCCCGCGGATGGTCCCTGAGCGAGCTGGCTGACCGGGCAGGGGTCTCGCGCGCGATGATCCACAAAATTGAGCGCGGAGACAGCAGCCCGACAGCGACTCTTCTTGCCCGCCTGTCCGGCGCGTTTGGCATCAGCATGTCCACGCTGATTGCACGCGCGGAGATGCAGGAAGGTAAACTCCTGCGCCTTGCCAATCAGCCTGTCTGGCGCGACCCGCAAACGCACTATCTCCGCCGTCATGTTTCTCCCCGTACCGATCTGCCCATCGACCTTGTTCAGGTAGAACTGCCTGCCGGGAGCGATGTGCCGATGCCCGCATCGTCTTACGCGCTGGCTCGTCAGCTCATCTGGCTGCAGTCCGGCGAGCTGGTGTTTCAGGAAGGCGACACACGCCACGAGATGCAGGCCGGTGACTGTCTTGAACTTGGGCCGCCAAATGACTGCCGTTTCATCAACGAAACGAATGAAAGCTGTGTCTATCTGGTTGTACGGCTTAACCAGTCGGGCTCGTAAAGGAAGCGATAACGCCGTTCATGAGCCAGGCTGTAATGACATTTGTAGCAGAAGGAGATCCTGATGAATCACGCTGTTTCGCAAAATCGCCGCTGGGTGCTGGCTTCTCGTCCACAGGGCGCGCCGGTCGCGGAAAATTTTCGTCTGGAAACACAACCTGTTCCCACGCCCGTTGAGGGGCAGCTGTTGCTTCGTACCGTCTGGCTGTCGCTGGATCCGTATATGCGGGGTCGCATGAGCGATGCGCCATCCTATTCCCCTCCGGTAGAGGTGGGTGCCGTGATGGTCGGGGGAACGGTCAGCCGCGTTGAGCAGTCAAACCATCCCGATTTCAAACCCGGTGAATGGGTGCTGGGCTACAGCGGCTGGCAGGAATATGAACTTTCGGACGGCAGCGGCCTGGTCAAGCTGGGCGACAATCCGTCTCATCCTTCCTGGTCGCTGGGTATTCTGGGTATGCCTGGTTTTACCGCCTATATGGGGTTACTGGATATCGGACAACCGAAAGCGGGTGAAACGCTGGTGGTCGCTGCGGCGACAGGTCCGGTTGGCGCCACCGTTGGGCAGATTGGCAAAATCAAAGGTTGCCGGGTAGTGGGCGTTGCCGGTGGGGCAGAAAAGTGCCGTCATGCCGTTGATGTTCTTGGGTTTGATCAGTGTCTCGATCACCACGCGGCGGATTTTGCCGACCAGCTGAAGCACGCCTGCCCGAAAGGGATTGATGTCTATTATGAAAACGTCGGGGGGAAAGTCTTTGACGCCGTACTGCCGCTACTGAATACCTCTGCGCGCGTGCCGGTTTGCGGCCTGGTGAGTGGCTACAATGCGACGGGCTTGCCTGAAGGACCGGATCGCTTGCCGCTGCTGATGGGCACAATTCTGAAGAAACGTATTCGGATGCAGGGGTTCATTATCGCTCAGGACTATGGCCACCACATTAAGGCGTTCCAGGACGAGATGGGGCGCTGGGTGCAGGAAGGTAAAATTCACTATCGTGAACAGGTCACGGATGGGCTGGAGAACGCGCCCGAGGCGCTGATTGGCCTGCTGGAAGGTCGAAATTTCGGCAAAGTCGTGATTCGCGTCGCGGGTGACAATAAATAAAAAGCATGATGGCGGGGTTTCCCGCCATATTTATTTGTGAAGATACGATATATTGTCTTTAATTAACGGACATGGTTTTTCGCGCCATCATCCCGGATGCGCCCGAAGCCGATAAAAAATCACAGTTTGCTTTTTTTGCTGTTTTTACGTACTTCCCACCACCAGGCATGACGATACAGGATATATCGAAGCAGCGTCGTTTTATTAAACCGACGCTTAAAAATAGCATTAAGTTTTAGCTACAGGAATTGAACATGCTTGATTTGGATCACTTAGAAAAAGCCCAAAGGATCAGTCTTACCATGCAAGTTGAACTCAGTTTGAAAGGAGCATTAATTACAGGCTCCCTCAAACCTGGCGCACGGCTGATTACGAAAGAGATTGCCGATAAATTGGGAACCAGTATTACGCCGGTCCGCGAAGCGCTGCTGCGTCTGGTGTCGGCAGGGGCGTTACACGCTACGCCCGCGCAGGCCTTTCTGGTGCCAGAGGTCACGCTAGATCGTTATAACGAAATTAACGCCATTCGCAAACAGCTTGAGCCCATGGCAGTCGCCGCAGCCTGTCAGAATATGTCTGAGCAAAAGCTGGAGACGTTGCGCAAATTGTCGGACGTATTTCATGAGGCCATGCGCAACGGGAACGTCCAGCAGGCGCTCCATGCGAATCGCGTTTTCCGGTTTACGCTTTATCAGTATGCCGAAATGCCGACGCTGAATGCGTTGATTGAACAGCTATGGGTGCGCATCGGCCCGTGTATTAACTATCTTCACCGTGAGCTTGATGACATCAAAGTGTCGACTTATCACTATGACGAGCTGCTTTCAGCCCTTGAGAGAAGAGATGTTGATGCCAGCCAGAAGGCCATTGATAAGTTGATTGATGAAGCGAATACGCTTTTACAGCGACAATATTTTAACTAAGAGATTATTTAGCAGAGCGACTATATCCCGCACCTAATTATTTATCTGGTGAATAACTCCTGATGGCTTATTGCCATCAGGAGCATTATTTCATTTATAAAATAAACTTTACTTTTTTTCTCACTCGAAGCGATAAGAGACCGACAGACCAACACCGTAGTTACGGCCAGGTGCGGGCTCGTAATAACGCCCGTTCGATTCGTTAACAATAACGGAGCCGACATACTCTTTGTCGAACAGGTTATCTACGCGGCCAAAGACGTCCATTCCCCAGTTGCCATAGTTAAATTTATACCCGGTATTGAGCCCAACCACCGTGTACGACGGCGCTTTCGCCGTGTTTTCGTCATCAGCCATGATGTCGCTCATATAGCGCACGTCAGAACCCGCGTACCAGCCTTCTTCTGGCTGCCAGCCAAACGACGCGAAGCCCATATTGCGGGCAATGCCCGGCATACGGTTGCCATTACAGTCGGCATCGCCGCAGACGTTGGTGCGGTAGGTGGCGTCCAGGTACGTCCACGCCATTTTCAGTTTCCAGTTCTCAGCAAACTGTTGATCGAGAGAGACTTCTACTCCCTGACGGCGAGTTTTCCCGGCATTTTTATAGCTTGTACGACCGCCAGCGCTGGCATCTACCACGATCTCATCATCTGTGTCTGTGCGGAACAGCGCTGCCGTCAGCAGACCATTACCGATGCGGGTTTTGCTGCCCACTTCATAGGTGTTGTTCGTGGAAGGTTTCAGGCCGATGTTCAGGCCGCCCTGATTATCGGCGCGATAAGAAAGTTCGTTGATGGTCGGCGTTTCGAATCCACGTCCTGCGGCCGCATAGAGGTTCCACGCGTCCGTCACCGCATATTTCACCGAGCCTGCCGGGAGCCATTTGTGATAGCTCGCGTCACCGCTGTCATCGCCGTTCCCCGGCGTAACGTAGTGGTCGTTGGAATCGAACCAGACCGAGCTGTAACGCACGCCCGCGTCGACGGAAAGTTTCTGCGTTAACTGCCAGCTGGTTTGCAGATAAGGATCGACGTTCCACATCAGATTGCGTTCATCACGACGCTTATCGCCTTTAACGCCGTAATCCGGCACGCCGTTGTTCATCACGAAGTTTTCGTACCCGCGACGATCTTCACTCATGTTTTCATAGTTCAGACCGGTGGTGAAGGTGACCGGCACCAGCAGCTCACCACGGTGCGTCCAGCGGGTATCAACGCCCTGATAGTGGCGCTGCATATCAATCACGCCGCCGGAGTGAGAAGGTCGCAGCTGCGGCTGATAAGGAATCGACTGATACTGCGTCATTTCACGCTCACCGGCATACATCATCACGCTCAGATCGTCCTGAGCGCTAAGCTGACGGTCATAGCGCAGACCGGCCTGGGTCTGCTTGATGGTCTTGCGCGTGTTGTACTGATCGCCGCGCGGAGACTGACGCGGGTTGTTTTGCCACTCCTGATAGCTCAGCCCGCCCGGATCGTTGGCTTTCATGTCCACGCTGTTGAAAATCAGCGTCAGCTTGCTGGCGTCGTCAATGCGTACACCCAGTTTGGCGTTAGCCAGATTCTTCCGCGCGCCGCTGTGGTCGCGGAAGCCTTTGGTGGTGAAGCGGGTAGTCGAAACCGTGTAATCCACGTCTCCCGCATGCGTTCCGTCACCCATGGCGCCGGTGGCTTTCATTCCATAGCGCCATGTACCGTAACTGCCGTAATAGCTGCTCGCCTCAAGGGTCGGTGGCTGCTGCCCGGTCTGGGTAGTCATGTTAATCACGCCGCCAGAGGCGTTACCGTACAGGGCAGAGAAGGGGCCACGCAGCACTTCAACGCTGTCAATGCTGGAGAGATCAATGTTAGACGTCTGGCCCTGTCCGTCCGGCATGGTGGCAGGGATACCGTCGACATACATGCGAATGCCGCGCACGCCAAACGTTGATCGGGCACCAAACCCACGCACTGAAAGCTGGAGATCCTGGGCATAGTTCTGCCGGTTCTGGATTTGCAGCCCGGGAACGCTGCCAAGCGATTCAGAGAGGTTAATGCGTGGCGTGGCATGACGCATATCATCGCCATTCACGACGCTGACCGCCGCCGGGGTATCAAGCTCTGATACGGTTTGCGGCGTGGCGCTGACGATCATGGTTTGTTCCTCTGCGCCGATCGCACTAAGCGGCACAAAAACAACGGGGACCAGCAGCAGCGGGAGAGATGCCTTACGGGCAGAAATGATTTTCATGAGTAAAACCGGTTGTGGTGTGTAAACGAACCAAATGGAACATGTCCATACATGTTAAAGGTTTTGTAAATGTTTTGAAAACTATAACCGCACATTGCGTTAATGAAAGGCGAGAAGGGAAAGAAAAACTCCACTTTTAACTCATTAATGATTACTATTCTCATTATCATAACGGCGACGCCATGACGTTGCCAGCCGGAAGCGATGTCAGCCGTACTCCCATTTTTCAAAAAAGGAATTGTTATGTCTTTACGCCATCTGTGCTCACCGCGACTGAGCACCTCTCTGCTGTCTGCCGCTTTACTGTTTGCCGGAACCTTCCAGGTGCATGCCGCCGAAGAGATGCTGCGTAAAGCAGTGGGTAAAGGTGCCTATGAAATGGCGGTCAGCCAGCAGGAGAATGCGCTGTGGGTTGCGACGTCGCAAAGCCGTAAAACTGACAAGGGTGGGATTATCTATCGTCTTGATCCTGCCACGCTGGAGGTCACGCAGGCCATTCATAGCGATCTCAAACCTTTTGGTGCAACCCTCGACGGCGCGACGCAAACCCTGTGGTTGGGTAACACGATCAACGGTGCGGTGACGGCCATTGATGCGAAAACGGGCGACGTGAAAGGGCGTCTGGTGCTCGATAGTCGCCAGCGCAGCGAAACGGTGAAACCGCTGCAGCCGCGACAGCTGGTGGCAGATGACGCGAGCAACACGATTTACATCACCGGGGTGGGCAAAGAGAGCGTGATTTGGGTGGTGGATGGCGCCACGCTGAAGCTGAAAGGAACCATCGCAAATACGGGTACCTACAGCACCGGGCTGGCGCTTGATGCCAGGGCGAAACGCCTGTATACAACGAATGCGGACGGCGAGCTGGTCACCATTGATACCGCCACCAACACCATCCTCAGCCGCAAAAAAGTGCAGGACGACGGCAAAGAACACTTCTACCTGAATTTGAGCCTGGACACCGCCGGTCAGCGTGCCTTCCTGACCGACTCAAAACAGCCGGAAGTGCTGGTGGTGAGCCTGAAAGACGGCAGCGTGATTGAGAAAAT
This sequence comes from Enterobacter cloacae complex sp. HYC080_NIDB, assembly GCF_056673325.1. Taxonomy (NCBI): domain Bacteria; kingdom Pseudomonadati; phylum Pseudomonadota; class Gammaproteobacteria; order Enterobacterales; family Enterobacteriaceae; genus Enterobacter; species Enterobacter cloacae complex sp. HYC080_NIDB. The sequence continues at coordinate 2,142,516 of NZ_CP114212.1, forward strand.
TGCGGCGCCTGAATCACTGGCGGTTCTGTTTAACCCGGCTCGCAATGAAGCCTACGTGACGCACCGTGGAGCCGGTAAAGTGAGCGTGATTGACGCGAAGTCTTATAAGGTGACAAAAACCTTCGACACGCCTGTCTACCCGAATAGCCTGGCGCTGTCTGCCGATGGCAAAATCCTGTACGTGACGGTGAAACAAAAATCCACTCGCCAGCAGGAAGCCACTCAGCCTGACGATGTGATTCGTATTGCACTCTAATGTGGGAATTGCCCGGTGGCGCTGCGCTTACCGGGCCTGCAAAAACGATAAGATGAAGGCCGGGTAAGGCGAAGCCGCCACCCGGCTTTTTTATTAACGCGAGGTCTCTTCCACCAGCGGTGCGTCGTGTTTTTCATCATCAGGATGAACCGGCGCGGTGCTGTGAATTTCGTGAACGCGTTTACGTACGCCGAACCAGCCTGCGATCAGCAATACGGCCAGCAGCGGAATGGTGGCGATGGTATAGGTACCGTTCGGGTAGTCGAACGCCATCAGTACCAGCACGCTAAACAGGAAGAGCAGGGTGAGCCATGAGGTCACCGGTGCGCCCGGCAGCTTAAAGCTGACGTCTGCGGCTTTGCCTTCTTTAATGGCTTTACGCAGGCGCATCTGGCAAACCACGATAAAGGCCCAGGAGGCGATAATTCCAAGTGCGGCCACGTTCAGAACGATCTCGAAAACCTGAGACGGCACCAGATAGTTCAGGAATACACCGAAGACATACACCACCAGTGTCGCCAGAATACCGGCATACGGTACGTGCTGCTTGCTCATCTTCGACATGAACTTCGGCGCAGAACCGCCCATCGACATAGAGCGCAGGATACGACCGGTAGAGTAAAGGCCGGAGTTGAGGCTGGAGAGTGCCGCCGTCAGTACCACGATGTTCATGATGCTGCCAACGTAAGGCACGCCGAGCTTAGAGAAGAAGGTGACAAACGGGCTCTGACCAGCCTGATAGGCATTCCACGGCAGCAGCAGAACCAGCAGCACCACGGAACCAACGTAGAACAGACCGATACGCCAGATCACGCTGTTAATGGCTTTCGGCACCATGGTCTGCGGGTCTTTACATTCACCCGCTGCGGTACCCACCAGTTCGATAGAGGCAAAGGCAAACACGACGCCCTGAACCAGAACCAGCGCAGGCAGCAGACCGTGCGGGAAGAAACCGCCGTTATCGGTTATCAGGTGGAAGCCGGTGGCATTGCCATCCAGCGGCTTACCGCTGCCGAGGAACACGGTCCCGACGACCAGGAAAATCACAATCGCCAGCACTTTTACCAGCGCAAACCAGAACTCCATTTCGGCGAACCACTTCACGCCGATCATGTTCATGGTGCCGACAATCGCCAGCGCACCAAGGGCAAAGACCCACTGCGGCACGTCACCGAACGCGCCCCAGTAGTGCATGTAGAGCGCAACGGCGGTGATATCGACGATACCGGTCATCGCCCAGTTGACGAAGTACATCCAGCCTGCCACGTAGGCCGCTTTTTCACCGAGGAATTCACGGGCGTAGGAAACAAAACTCCCGCTGGACGGACGATGCAGCACCAGTTCACCCAGTGCGCGAAGAATGAAGAAAGAGAAGATCCCGCACACCAGATACACCAGGGCGAGAGCCGGGCCAGCCATTTGCAGACGCGCACCAGCACCTAAAAACAGACCTGTTCCGATAGCGCCGCCGATGGCGATCATTTGCACCTGACGGTTGCCCATCGCTTTGTGGTAGCCCTCTTCGTGGGAGTTCAACCAGCGACGTTTAGCAGCGTGATGATCGGCTGCGCTTTTATTGCTTGTTTTCATTGAGTTACCTGTTTGCCTGTCTGAACCATTATCGTGATAGTCCTGCCTGGCAGAGAGCGATACAAACGATTGCTTCTGCGCAAACACATGTCGCCTTCCCAGTCATTCTGCGTATGGATAAGGCGAAACATGGCGAGGCATCCTACCTGCAATTCATAAGCGACGCAAAATATAACCGTGTCGAAAGTGATGCAGGTCGAAGGAAATCGTGTGGTCAGAGCAGATGAGGATTACAACACGCTGAATCGTGGCGAGTTTTTAGACAGAACTAATAGTGAAGTGCTGCTTTAATCATCAGAAATCCTTAATAATTACGTTGAGGTAGCGCGCAATGAGGCAGCGCGTCACGGGCATTTCATTAACAAAAATAAAACGATATGATCCGAAATGTTTTCTTCAGCATGGCCAGGCGGAACGGTGAAAATCAATATTATCGGTACCAGCGGGAGCGGAAAGAGTACGCTTGCCCGGCGCATCGCGACGGAACTGTCGCTCCCTTATATTGAGATGGACAGGCTCTACTGGCGCCCTGAATGGAAGGGAACGCCCGATGAGGAGCTACTGGAGACGCTGGCAAATACGCTTGCTGCCACACCCGGCTGGGTGCTTGATGGCAACTACAACCGCACGCGCCCGGTGAAATGGCGTGAGGTTGATCTGGTCGTGTGGGTGGACTGCGGTTTTATCCGTACGCTCTGGCAGGCGGTGACGCGCGCGTTAAAACGCGCATGGCACCAACAGGAACTGTGGCCTGGCACCGGAAACTGCGAAAGCTTCCGCCGCTCATTTTTCAGCCGGGAATCCATCATCATCTGGACCCTTAAAACCTGGCGCATTAACCGCGAGCGTTACGACGCTGATATGAAAAACCCGCAATACGCCCACATTCAGTTTGTTCGCATCACCCATCGCCAGGAGGCGGATGCGCTGATTGCTTCGCTGAAAACTCATCCCTAGCAGGGCGCTGTATATCTGATTTCCAGAAAACTAAATGTAAATTAATTGTTTCTCAGTGGTGAAATACGCCTTTAATAATGTCGACATGTTAAGTCAAACGAGAACGCAACATGTCATGGCGAATCAGCATTCTGGACAAAAGCCCCATCGCTGAAAACGAAACGGCTGCCGATGCACTGGCGCGTACCTTAGCGCTGGCGCAGCAGGCAGAAAATCTGGGCTATCACCGCTTCTGGATTGCCGAACACCACAATACCCCTCAGCTTGCCAGTCCCTCGCCGGAGCTGCTGATTGCCTGGATCCTCGGGCAAACAACGCGCATCCGGGTCGGTTCCGGGGGCGTCATGCTCCAGCACTACAGCCCTTATAAAGTCGCCGAGAATTTCAACGTGCTGGCCGCGCTGGCGCCCGGCCGCGTGGATCTTGGCGTCGGAAAAGCGCCTGGGGGATTACCGCTCTCGACCCGCGCGCTGCAGCTGGGGCTGGATCAGCAGGAAAAGGGCAGCTTTGCCGAACAGCTGGCCCAGCTCGATCGCTGGATCCGCCCTGAAAACCACTCAGCGGAGGAAGCCGTTCGCGCCACGCCGCTGCCGCCGGTACCTGCACAGGGTTTTCTGCTGGGCGCCAGCACGGAAAGCGCGCTGCTCGCCGCATCACTCGACTGGCACTTTGTCTTTGCCGCGCATCTGAACGGAGATCCGGAACTGTTACGCGAGGTGGTTTCGACCTGGCGTAAGAACAGCGCGCGGGAGGTGATAGTGGCGGTGCAGGCGATTATCGCACCGACCCAGGTTGAGGCCGAAGCCCTGGCGCAGAAGGTCGAAGTGTGGGGTGTTGAGCTGGCAAACGGCCAGCGCGTGACCGTCGCCAGCGAGGATCAGGCCTATGCCTTTGCCCGTCAGGCCGGGAGCGAGCCGGTGCGCATCGCCCGTCGCGCCCAGTCGCTGCTGGCGGGGACGGCGGAGTCGGTGCTGGAACAGCTGAACGCGCTACACGCGCAGTGGGGGATCGACGAATTTATCATCGACACGCCGGTTGCGGAGGGGGCAACGCGCGTGCAGTCCCTGCGTTTGCTGGCCGAGGCGCGTCTGAACAGGGAGGTTACCGTATGAGCTTTGGTGAACAACTGATTGCCTGGCGTCGCGAGCTGCATCAGAACCCGGAGCTGTCCGGCCAGGAAGTGGAAACGACGGCGCGCCTGCGCCGGTGGCTTTCAGCCGCGGGCATCACGCCGCTGCCTTACGACCTGCCGACCGGTGTGGTGGCGGAGATCGGGACCGGTAACAAACTGATCGCGCTGCGGGCAGACATTGATGCCCTGCCCATTGAGGAGCGCAGCGGCGTGCCGTTTAGCTCGCAGCAGCCCGGCGTGATGCATGCCTGCGGACACGATATCCATACCAGCGTGATCCTCGGTGCAGCGTTAAAACTGAAAGCGCGGGAAGCCTCGCTTAAGGGGCGGGTGCGTATCCTGTTTCAGCCAGCCGAAGAGAACTTTGGGGGGGCGAAGAGCATGGTGCGGGCCGGTGCCCTGCGGGATGTCAGCGCGATTTTTGGGATGCACAACGAGCCCGGCCTGCCGGTGGGGAAGTTCGCGACCCGTGGCGGGCCGTTCTATGCCAACGTCGACCGCTTCGCGATCCGCATTACCGGTAAAGGCGCGCACGCCGCGCGCCCGCATGAAGGCAACGACGCTATTCTCCTGGCCAGCCAGCTGGTGACCGCGCTGCAAAGCGTTGCCAGCCGCAATGTGAATACGCTGGATTCGGTAGTGCTGAGCGTGACGCGCATCGCCGGGGGCAACACCTGGAACGTGCTGCCGGAAAGCGTTGAGCTGGAAGGTACGCTACGCACTCACCGCACGGAAGTGCAGCAAAACGTGAAGGCCCGCGTGGGGGAAATTGCGGCCGGTTTTGCCAGCGCCTTTAGCGCGCAGATTGATATCACCTGGTTTGCCGGGCCCACTGCGCTGGTCAATGACCAACGCTGGGCCGATTTCGCCACCTCGGTCGCCCGTGAAGCGGGGTATGAAACCCATCACGCCGAGCTACATATGGGCGGAGAAGATTTCGCAGTCTATCTCCAGTCTGTGCCCGGCGCGTTTGTCAGCATCGGCAGCAACAGTCCGTTTGGTTTACACCACCCGGCATTTAATCCGGATGAAGCCTTAATTGAACCCGCTGCCCGCTATTTTGCCCAGCTTGCGGAACACGCCCTGCAACACGTCTGATTAATCATGAGGTAAATATGTCTGCACATCGTCAACTGCGGCTCGGGACCATTTTGCATGGTGCATCCGGAAATATGTCCGCCTGGCGTCACCCGGCAGCCATCGCGGATGCCAGTATCAATTTTGATTTCGTTAAAGAGACGGCATTGAAAGCGGAAGAGGGCAAACTCGATTTCTTATTCGTTGCCGACGGTCTTTATATTAACGAAAAATCGATCCCGCATTTTTTAAACCGGTTTGAGCCCTTAACGGTGTTATCCGCGCTGGCAAGTATTACCTCGCGACTGGGGCTGGTGGGAACCTTATCCACCTCCTACAGCGAGCCCTTTACCACGGCACGGCAGTTCGCCAGCCTCGACCACCTGAGCAACGGACGCGCTGGCTGGAACGTGGTGACTTCGCCGCTGGAAGGTTCAGCGAAGAACTTTTCCCGCGAAAAACACCCGGAACATGCGCTGCGCTATCGCATTGCCGATGAGTATCTGGACGTGGTGAAAGGACTTTGGGACTCCTGGGAAGAGGATGCCTTTATCCGTAATAAAGAGAGCGGTCAGTTTTTTGACCCGGCTAAACTGCACCCCCTGAATCATCACGGGGATTTCTTCCAGGTCGCCGGGCCGCTCAATATTGGTCGCACGCCGCAAGGACGTCCGGTTGTCTTTCAGGCCGGTGCGTCGGATGACGGGAAAAAACTGGCGGCAAAACATGCCGACGCCATTTTTACCCACCATGACACCTTCGAAGAAGCAAAAGCGTTTTATCGCGACGTGAAGCAGCAGTTGGAAACGAACGGTCGGCGCGCGTCAGATTTGCATATTTTCCAGGGCGTCAGCGTCATCGTTGGCAGCGATGCCGAAGACGTGGAAAACCAGTACCAGACTACGGCGGCGCTGGTGTCGATTAACGATGCCCTTAATTACCTCGGACGTTATTTTGAGCATCACGATTTTAGTCAGTACCCGCTTGACGAGCCGTTCCCGGATATCGGCGATCTAGGCAAAAACAGCTTCCGCAGCACCACCGATGAAATTAAGCGTAACGCCCACGAACGCAACTTAACCCTGCGCCAGGTGGCGCTGGAAGCCGCGTCGCCGCGCCCGCGTTTTTCCGGCACGCCGGAAGAGGTTGCAGACGGCCTTCAGGCCTGGTTTGAAGGCTATGCCGCAGACGGCTTCATCATTCAGGGCGGCACGCCGGATACCTTCCCGCGCTTTGTTGACCAGGTAGTGCCCGTTTTGCAGGCCCGCGGGCTGTTCCGTACCGACTATCCCGGCACCACGCTGCGCGACAGCTTAGGTCTGGATCAACCGAAAAACACGTTCACACAACAATAAACGAGAACACCGCTATGCAGAAAACATCGCTTATTCTGGCGCTCGCGCTGGCCTTTACCCCTGTCGTCCGGGCAGAGAATGTCACGATTAACGGCACTGGCGTGAGTATTGAGGCCAATAAAACGCCGATCAACACCGTCAAAAACGGTGATGCGGTGGCGCAGCTACCGAAGGATTATCGCTTTGCCGTGCCCGGGAAATTTACCGTGGCGGTGGCGGGGCTGAATCAACCGCCGCTTACGGTTTTCTCCGATGACAACAAAACGCTGTTGGGAAGCGAGGTTGACGTCGCTCGCCTGGTGGCTGACAGCCTCGGGCTGGAGCTGAACGTGGTGCCGACCTCGTGGGAAGACTGGCCGCTGGGCGTGGCGTCCGGGAAATACGATGCCGCCATCAGCAATATTACCGTCACCAAAGCGCGCAAAGAGAAGTTTGATTTTGCCACCTACCGTAAGGACTCCCTCGGTTTCTACGTGAAATCGACCAGCCCGATTACCTCGCTTAAAAAAGCAGAGGACATCGCCGGGCTCAGGATTATTGTGGGTTCCGGTACCAATCAGGAAGCCATTCTGCTGGCATGGAATGCCGAGAACCTCAGGAAAGGGCTGAAACCCTTTACTCCGATCTACACCAAAGACGATGCGGCGCAAACGCTGGCGCTGCAGTCCGGGCGCGCGGATGCCTACTTTGGCCCGAACGTGATAGGCGCGTGGAAAGCGGCGCTCAACGGCAAAACCAAACTCGTCGGCAGCGTGGACGGCGGCTGGCCGAAAGCGGCGCACATCGCGGTCACGCTGAGAAAAGGCTGCGGCCTGGTCGAGCCGGTGCAAACCGCGCTTAATGGCGTAATCAAAAACGGCGATTACGACAAAGTGCTAAACCGCTGGGGAGAAGGGGTTGAGCGCATTGCTCATTCCGAGGTGAACCCGGCAGGTCTGGGAGATTAAGGAGGCGCTATGCGTGAACAATTTCGTGATGTTTCGCCGGAAGATGCCGAACTGCAGCCGATTATCGAGGGGCTGTTCGGTGAATATGCCGCCCGCTACGGCGACTACTTCTCTAAGGACGCGGAAGTGGAGCTCACGGCGTGGTATTTAGCGCCACAGGGGTTGTTTATCGTGCTGGAACGTGACGAGAAGATTATCGCCACCGGTGCGTACAAACCCTTTGATGAACGGACCGCCGAAATTAAACGCATCTGGACGGACAAATCCCTGCGTCAGCAGGGGCTTGCTGCCCGCGTGGTGCAGGAACTGGAGCGCAGGGCGGTGCAGGCGGGTTACAGCCAGATCTACCTGACGACCGGTTTTCGTCAGCCGGAAGCGGTGCGGCTCTATCTCAGCCAGGGATACCAGCCGCAGTTCGATCTCACCCGTGATCCGGAAGAGTACAGCCAGCCGCCGTTTGACGGTCGGCTGCGTTTCACCAAAACGCTGGTACGTGAAGCGTTCAGTAAAACCGCATGAGGAACGACGATGAGCAACGTTGAAACCATTAAGGTGGTCCCGGCGCGTTATCCGCTGCGGACCGTCGGCGCCGTGGTGGCCCTGTTTATCCTGGCCGTTGTGATCCAGTCCGTGGCCTTTAACCCGCGCTGGGAGTGGGCGGTGTTTGCCCGCTGGTTCTTTGACCCGGTGATCCTCGCAGGTGTCGGGCAGACCCTGCTGCTGACCCTGATCGGCACCGCGCTGAGCGTGGTGATTGGCGGCCTGCTGGCGCTGGCGAGACTCTCTTCCTCCTGGCTGTTAAGCAGCCTGGCGTGGGGCTACATCTGGTTGTTCCGCTCGCTGCCGCTCATAGTCGTGCTGATCATCCTCTACAACTTCTCCTATCTCTACGACACGCTCTCGCTCGGCGTACCGTTCACCGGCATCACCTGGGGCAGCTTTGAAACCATCAACGTGCTCGGGCAATTTTCTACCGCGGTGGTGGGGTTAACCCTCGTTCAGAGTGCCTATACCGCCGAGATCATTCGTGGCGGATTCCTCGGGGTCGATCACGGCCAGTATGAGGCTGCCGCCGCGCTCGGCCTGCCCGCATGGCGTCGCACGGTGCGGATCATTCTGCCCCAGGCGCTGCGTACCATATTGCCCTCGGGGTTCAATGAAATTATCAGTCTCGCCAAGGGTACGGCGATGGTGTATGTCCTGGCGATGCCGGAGCTGTTCTATACCATCCAGATGATCTACAACCGCACGCAGGAGGTGATCCCGCTGCTGATGGTCGGTGCCGCGTGGTACCTGGCGATCACCACCGTTCTGTCCGCTATCCAGTATGGTGTTGAGCGCGGGCTCGCCCGCAGCGAACGCCGCTCCGCCGTGAACCAGAACAGCGCCACCCGTCGTAGCCGCGCTGTCACCACCACGCCAGCACAGGAGCCCGTCCATGCAAGCCTCTCCTGAAGGACATATTTCAATTACCGGCGTCAGCAAATATTTTGGCCGCCATAAAGCGCTCGACAACGTCACGCTTGAGATCCCGCCGGGCTCCGTAACGGTGATCCTCGGGCCGTCCGGCTCGGGTAAATCGACGCTGCTACGCACCATTAACCACCTGGAGCGCGTCGACGAAGGCTTCATCCAGATCGACGGGGACTACATTGGCTACCGTCGTCAGGGTGACAGGCTTTACGAACTGAAAGAGAACGAGATCCTCAGGCAGCGCGTCAACGTGGGTTACGTGTTTCAGAACTTCAATCTCTTTCCGCATCTCACGGTGCTGGAAAATCTGATTGAGGCGCCCATCGCGCATAAAAAGCTCAGCAGGAAAGAGGCGGTGGAATGGGCATATAGCCTGCTGGATGTGGTGGGGCTAAGGGATAAAGCGGACGCCTGGTCCCGCCATCTCTCCGGCGGCCAGCAGCAGCGCATTGCCATTGCCCGTGCGCTGGCGCTGCGTCCGCGCGTAATGCTGTTTGACGAGCCTACCTCGGCGCTGGATCCGGAGCTGGTGGGGGAAGTCCTGGACGTCATCAAAAAGCTGGCCCGCTCTGGCACCACGCTGGTGGTGGTCACGCATGAGATCGGCTTTGCCCGGGAAGTGGCGGATCAGGTGGTATTTATGGTCGACGGGAAAATTGTGGAGCAGGGCAACAGCGACGACGTTTTAAACCGTCCGTCGCACCCGCGAACGCGCCAGTTCCTCTCTAAAGTGCTGTAAGGAGCGCAGATGAAATATGGATGTCTGGTTGGGTTGTTCTTCACGACGGTGAGCCACGCCGGGATTGATGTGCAGGCCAACGAGCAGCCGCTGCCGGTGACGGTGGATCGGCAGGCGGTGGCGAAGATCCCCGCGAACTACAGGTTCGTTGAGCCGGGAACGCTTACGGTTGCCGTTTCCATGCTGAACTCTCCACCGCTGGCGCTGCTGGCCAGCGACAATCGCACGCGCATCGGCAGCGATCCGGATATCGCCCGCCTGCTGGCGGGTAGCCTGGGGCTCAAGCTGAAGCTGATACCGACGGCGTGGGAAGACTGGCCGCTGGGGATCGCCTCCGGACGCTACGACGTGGCGCTGGTGAACATTGCGGTGACCGAACAGCGTAAAGAGAAGTTTGATTTTGCGACCTACCGCGTCGATTCGCTGGCGTTCTCGGTGAAATCCACCAGCGAGATTCAGTCGATCAAAAGCCCGGAAGATCTGGCCGGGAAAAAGGTGATTGTCGGCTCGGGGACCAATCAGGAGCGCATCCTGCTGGGCTGGAACGAGGAGAATAAAAAGGCGGGACGCGAACCTGCGCTGCCGGTCTATCTCCACGACGATGCCTCGGGCAATCTCTATATTCAGTCTGGCCGGGCGGATGTGTTATTTGGTCCGCAGTCGGTTTCGTCCTGGAAAGCGGCGCTCACCGGAAAAACGCGTGTCGTGGGGTTAGGCCCAAAGAAAGCCTTTGTCGCCACGACCACGAAAAAGGGGAATGGGCTGGTGTACGCCCTGCAGGCCGCGCTGGACGGGGCGATTGCGCGGGGTGAGTACCAGAAGGTGCTGGCGCGCTGGGGTGAACAGGGCGAAGCGGTCACGCAGTCGGAGGTCAACCCGCCTGGGATAACCTACTAATGGTGCTCTACACTTAGGGTTTTCATCCCTGAGGGGGCAACATGATGAAACTTTATGGCGTACCCGGCTGGGGCTCGACAATCAGTGAAGTGATGCTGACCCTGGCCGATATCCCTTATCAGTTTGTGAACGTGGACGGGTTTGACCAGCCTGGTCCGCAGCGTGAGTTGCTGCAAAAGCTCAATCCGCTGTGTCAGGTGCCCACGCTGGCGCTGGAAAATGGCGCCATCATGACCGAAACGGCGGCGATTGCCCTGATGGTACTCGACCGTTGTCCCGATCTTGCGCCGCCCGTGGGGCAGGCCGAACGCCAGCAGTTTCAGCGTTTGCTTATCTGGTTTGTGGCTAACGTCTATCCCACTTTTACGTTTGCAGATTATCCCGAACGCTGGGCGCCCGACGCACCGGAACAGTTGCAGAAAAACTGCATTGCGTACCGGAAATCCCTCTATTTATGGTTCGAAAGTCAGCTTAAAGCCGCGCCGTTTGCATTGGGAGAACGACTGACGCTGCTGGATGTGTATATTGCCGTGGCGCGCACCTGGGGGCCTCGTCACGACTGGTTTGCTGCCAATACCCCGAAATTTACAGCGATCGCCGATACCGTCTGTCAGCTGCCAGAACTGCACAAGGTGTTAAAGGCAAATACTATTATCTGATAACGTGAAGCGCTCAACCACAACAGGAAACCTGCATATGCCACACGTAGATATCAAATACTTTCCCCGCGATCTCAACGACGAACAAAAAACCGCGCTGGCGGCCGATATTGCCGAAGTGATTACGCGCCATCTTAACAGTAAAGACCGTTCCATTTCGGTAGCGCTGAATGAAGTTCAGGAAGCAGACTGGAAAGCCCAGGTCTGGGATACCGAGATCGCCCCGAAGATGGATGACCTGATTAAGAAACCGGGATATTCAATGTAAGTTTTATGCCGGGTGGCCGCTTCGTCTTACCCGGCTTTGTCTGCCTCTCCAGCCTTCTTTCCGCAAAAAACGATAAAAATAAGTTTAATCTTATCCGGTACACTTTACGTTCCTGACTGACATTTTATAAATCCTTAGGAAAGATCGACAACAGAATCAATTAAGGACAGCAACGTTAAAGGATAATTTTCTCATGACAAAATTACCCCGGTTTTCACCTGCCTTTTTCCATCCTCGATACTGGCTAAGCTGGACAGGCATCGCCGCGCTATGGCTCATTATGCTACTGCCTTATCCGCTGTTATTCAGAATTGGACATCGCCTCGGGCGGCTGGCTATGCGCCTTCTCCCTCGCCGCGTGGCGATTGCCCGCCGCAACCTTGAGCTATGCTTCCCGCAGATGAAAGCAGAGGAGCGTGAAGCCTTGCTGCAGCGTAACTTTGAATCCGTGGGAATGGGGGTAATTGAAACCGGCATGGCGTGGTTCTGGCCCGAGTGGCGGGTGCGTAAATGCTTTACCGTGCGCGGGTATGAGCATATGGAGCAGGCCAGGGCGCAAGGAAAGGGCGTGGTGCTGGTTGGCATGCATTTTCTCACCCTTGAACTGGGCGCGCGGATTTTTGGCATGCTCAACCCGGGGATTGGGGTTTATCGTCCGAATAATAATGCGTTGCTGGACTGGCTTCAGACGCGCGGGCGTCTGCGTTCTAATAAAACCATGCTGGACCGTCATGATTTAAAAGGGATGATCCGCGCCCTGAAGCAGAATGAGATTCTGTGGTACGCCCCGGATCACGACTATGGCAAGGCTAACAGCGTGTTTGCACCCTTCTTTGCTGTCCCGGATGCCGCAACCACGGCAGGGAGCTATATGCTGGTAAAAAGCGCTCAGCCCGCCGTGATTCCGTTCGTGCCGCGTCGCAGGGCGGACGGTACCGGTTACGAACTTATTATTCTTGAGGATATCAGCGCGTCGTTGCAGGGTGCTGACAAAGAGACGGTTGCAACGCAGATGAACAGGGCTATCGAGCGAGCCGTGCTGATGGCACCGGAGCAGTATATGTGGCTCCACCGACGCTTCAAAACGCGCCCGGAAGGCCAGCCGGACAGGTACGCCCGCCGCAAGAGCGTGGCATCGCGAGCTGATATTCTCTCCGCCGACGAGCTTACTGACCGCTCGGGCGTCCAGCACTAAGGGAGCATCCTGCCCTCACCATGCGGTGAGGGCCTGCGGTACGGCGCATAGTCCGCAGGCCACCAGGGCTGCTGTCGAGTATCTACAGTGGCGAGAGATAACAACATGACCGGAAAATTGCGGCCAGCTTTTTTACCGCGTCTTCTATTTCCCTTTCGGTGTAAGCGGCAAATCCCATTAAAAAACCGGTGGATACCGGGCTGACTGCATATAAGCCGGTAAGTCCTAATATATCAATATCAGCGCGACGGGCCGCGGCGGCAATATCCTTCTCGGATAACCCGTGCCTCAGGTGGCAAGGCATCTGCATGCCACCCGCTGGCGTTGCGTACACAACATAATCAGAAAGATACTCGTCCATCAGGCTGGCCAGTTTGTCGCGACGAGCAACATAAACGTTCCTCATCTTGCGAATATAGGCACCAAAATGGCCACCCTCCAAAAATTTAGCCAGCGTCAGTTGAGTTATTGATGCGGTATGGCCGTCCATTAATGTCCTGGCCATGGTAAAGGGCTCGGTCAGTTCTGAGGGGACGATCATGTACGCAATACGTAGCCCGGGGAACAGCGACTTGGTGAACGTGCCGATATAAATTGTCCGGTTGTAAGCATCCAGCCCCTGAAGGCAGGCCATAGGCTTTCCTTCATAGTGAAACTCACTGTCATAGTCATCCTCAATGATCCAGGCGGCGTGACGGTTTGCCCAGTCAATGACGGCCAGTCGTCGGTCAAGAGAGAGCGTCACCCCGGTTGGATACTGATGAGAAGGCGTAAGGTAGATAGCTCTGGCAGGTTCGGTTAGCGAATTAAGTGCGTCAACGGATATGCCTTTTTCATCAAGAGGAACCGGGACAGGGTGCAGTCCGGCAGCCTTAAACGCTTTGTGTGCCCCTTGATAGGTGGGATCTTCAATGACAATACTCTCCCCGTTGTCCAGCAGCACGTGTGAACAGAGCGCTAGCGCCTGTTGAGAACTTGTCAGAACGATCACCTGTTCTGCACTCGCACGTGTCCCGCGCTCAAGATTGACATATTCCGCGATGGCCCGCCGTAAGCGCTCCATGCCCTGCGGTGGACTTTGCTCCAGTATTTTGTGCTGATATTCCTTCAGGACCTGCCGCTGAAGACGCTCCCAGGTTGGAATGGGGAACAGGCGGGTTTCGGGGATACCGGGCGCCAGCGGACGTGGCGAAGAAAACTCGCGGATCCCGCCACTTTCATAGATGACCTTTCCACGGGCGCTAAGTTTTGCTTTTCGTGTTTCCGCGGTTGGCGGATGCTGTCGGATACGTGGTTTTAAAAACCGGGCGCTGGAAGAGACGAAGCTCCCTCTGCCTGTTTGCCGCTCAATAAAACCTTCTGCATGCAGGCTGGAATAGGCTGCTTCAACCGTATCCCGCGAAACATTCAATGAGGTAGCCAGCGCACGTGAAGCAGGAAGCGCCTTACCGTGCGACAAGGTCCCTTCAAGTATCAATGTGCGTATCGCTCTCTGGATCCTTTCATGAAGCGGTAGTGAACCGTTTGCAGGGTCGGAAATCCATGCCTTAACCGTTTCAAGCTGCGCGTGCTTAAACATTATGTTGTCCACTTTTCCCTCTGTATCCCTTGATTCTAAAGCAATAGTGCATGTAGCAGGATGAAAAATTGGTCTGCCTTTATGATGAGAATTGGCGGGGCAAAACGGGCCATTCAGCGAATACACTCTTCCTGAAACAAATACGGGATAAGCACAGAGGCAATATGAATAATACGAGCGTGACCATTGAGGCAGTTAAAGAACGTGATTTTGAAAGCTGGATGCCACTATGGAGAAAATATCAGGAATTTTACAACGTCGATCTATCCGGGGCAGTGACAGAACGAACCTGGCAACGATTTTTCAGCCCCGTTGAGCCAGTATTCTGCGTAGTGGCACGATGCAATGGAGAGGTGGTGGGGTTTGCGCATTATCTTTTTCACCGTTCGACCTGGTCCGAGAGCGATTATTGCTACCTCGAAGATTTATATGTCAGCGATGCAGCAAGGGGCAAACACACGGGCAAACAGTTAATAGAATATGTGCAGAGAGAAGCAAGAAAACATCACGCCAGCCATCTTTACTGGCATACGCATGAAGCCAATTATCGCGCGCAACGATTGTACGACTGGATTGCGAAAAAAAGCGGGATGATTGAATATCGTATGCACGTAAGATAAATCCCTTCGCTGTCCGTGTGCCCCTTAAATTTTTAAGGGGCATTAAACCAGACGTACTCTTATCATTTAGCCTGCAAAAGTATCTCCATCAGCCCTGGAAAACGGGTATCCAGATCGTCTCTTCGCAAAGAAATCATGTTTTCTCGTCCCTGCGGACGCTGCCAGATTACGCCGCTGTCCCGCAATACGCGCCAGTGGTGGGTCATGGTGGATTTCACCACATCTTCCGGGCGAAGCGCGTTACAGCTGAGTTCGTCGCCGTCGGCAAGTCGGCGGATAATTGACAGCCGGAGCGGGTTGCCGAGGGCAAACAGCACATTTTCCAGCAGTATTTGTTCAGTTTCAGGGTGGTTTGGGATCATCGTTTTCCTGCGTATGGCGTCAGATTGAGCTATATCAACAATAGGTCAACCCGTAAAAAATAGTTCGATAATACTCGTACAATAGGACTATTATAGCAAACGAACGAATACACGACCATCCCGGTCGTCACAGACAAGTCAGAAAGACTTAAGGAAATAGTATGCCCCGACCCATCCCTCTCGAACGTTATCGCAACATCGGTATCTCCGCGCATATCGATGCCGGTAAAACAACCACCACTGAGCGCATCCTGTTTTATACCGGGATGAGCCATAAGCTGGGTGAAGTACACGATGGCGCGGCAACCACTGACTGGATGGCGCAGGAGCAAGAGCGCGGGATCACGATTACCTCCGCAGCGGTCAGCTGCTTCTGGCCAGGCATGGACAGAGGGTTTGAACCGCACCGGATCAACATCATCGACACCCCGGGGCACGTGGATTTCACCATTGAGGTCGAACGTTCCATGCGCGTGCTCGACGGCGCGGTCATGGTGTATGACTCCGTGGGTGGCGTGCAGCCACAGTCGGAAACCGTCTGGCGTCAGGCGAACAAATACAAAGTTCCTCGCATTGCGTTTGTTAACAAAATGGACCGCCCGGGGGCCGATTTCTTCCGCGTGGTGCGGATGATGCAGGAACGCCTGAAGGCCAACCCGGTGCCGATTGTGATTCCGGTTGGCGCGGAAGAGCACTTCACCGGCGTGGTGGACCTCATCAAGATGCGCACCATTTTGTGGGACGATGCCACTCAGGGCATGGTGTTTACCTATGCACCCGTGCCGGACGATCTCGTCAGTACTGCCCAGGAATGGCGGGAAAAAATGGTCTCTGCCGCGGCAGAAGCCAGCGATGAGCTGATGGATAAGTACCTCGAAACGGGGGATCTGACGGAAGCGGACATGATTAAAGGCCTGCGTATCCGCACCATTTCTGGCGAAATCCAGCCGATGCTGTGCGGCAGCGCGTTCAAAAACAAAGGCGTGCAGCGCATGCTTGATGCGGTGATTGAGCTGATGCCGTCCCCGCTGGACGTGCCGGCCATTGATGGCGTGGATGAAAAAGGGCAGCACGCGGAGCGTCATCCGAGCGATGATGAGCCGTTCTCCGCCCTGGCATTCAAGCTGATGAGCGACCCGTATGTCGGGCAACTGACCTTTATCCGCGTTTACTCTGGCGTGCTGCGTAAAGGTGATGCGGTCTATAACCCGGTGAAAGGAAAAAAAGAGCGCATCGGGCGTATTGTGCTGATGCACGCCAACGACCGTCACGAGGTGGATGAACTGCGCGCCGGGGACATCGCGGCCTGCGTTGGGCTGAAAGACGTGACCACAGGTGATACGCTCACCGACCCGAACGCCGTTATCACGCTTGAACGCATGGAGTTCCCGGATCCGGTTATCTCGCTGGCAATCGAGCCGAAAACCAAAGGCGATCAGGAGAAAATGGGGATCGCGCTGCAGCGTCTGGCAGCGGAAGATCCGTCGTTCCGTCTGCATACTGACGAAGAGTCCGGTCAGACCATTATTTCCGGAATGGGTGAGTTACACCTGGAGATTATCGTCGACCGTATGAAGCGTGAGTTTGGCGTCGAGGCGAACATTGGTCGTCCACAGGTGACCTACCGTGAAACCCTGCGTAAGGCGGTGAAGGATATCGAAGGTAAGTTTGTCCGTCAGTCCGGTGGTAAAGGGCAGTATGGCCATGTTGTCCTGAGCCTGGAGCCGACAGAACCTGGCAGTGGCTTTACGTTTGAGGATGCGACCAAGGGCGGCGTGGTGCCACGCGAGTATATCCCGTCCGTTGAGAAAGGGCTGCGGGAGGCCATGAACAGCGGTGTGCTGGCGGGCTATCCGGTTGTCGATGTTAAAGCGACGCTGACGTTTGGCTCGTACCACGATGTCGACTCCTCGGAGATGGCGTTCCGCATGGCGGCAATCCTTGGTTTCAAAGAGGGCGCTCGCAGGGCGGATCCGGTGATTCTTGAGCCGATCATGCACGTGGAGGTGGAAACACCGGAAGAGTACGCCGGTAACATCATGGGCGATCTCTCCTCCCGACGCTGCATGGTGCAGGGCATGGAAGAGCAGTACGGCAGCCAGATTATCCGCGCTGACGTGCCGCTGGCCGAGATGTTTGGCTACGCCACGACATTACGCTCGATGTCCCAGGGACGCGCGACGTATACGATGGAGTTCCATCATTTTGCGGAAGCACCGCGGAATGTTGCGGATGAGATTATTTCGAAGCGCGCGAAGAGTTAATGAAGTGCACATGGTAGTCCCTGGGCTACCATGTGTCTTTTCCTTGTATCATCTTTTACTTAATCAGCGTTGCCGATCGGATTTTCCATTTACCTTTCTCCTGAACGAGACAATCTGCCACAACGTGATCTTGTTTTTTACCAAACGCGATATAAACGTTTGTGCAAACCGCATCAAACTCAGAATGCAAGACGGTGATCTGATTCCAGTCTTCGTCCCAATCCTGAGACTTGATGAACATATCCGCATCGGGCATATCTTTTTCGTTGCTGTCGCCTGAGTACATTTTTTTAATTGCTGCAATTGTTCCTGAGGTAACGTAATCATTCATGATGTCGGGATTCAGTACTGGCGGTTTATTCTGATTTAACTGCGCGATATACCACTGATTGAATTTAAGCGCAGCCTGTTCCGGTGCAGAGATGCTCTCTGCGACCGCGAAAGGAGACAGGGCGAAAAGAACAAAGAAGAGTATTTTCATTAGTCGTGCCTGAACAGTTCATAATGGGGTTGCATAGTACGGTATGCTTGCCCTGGATACAGGGTGCGTTGTATGAAATCGCTAATCCACTGCTGACCATCGTATATGCAAACGTGCCCGCTATCGTGACCAACAATATTCTGAATAACGGCTACGTCTCCGGCGTGGGGTTGATCATACACTAAGCGGAAACCTGCATTGACCAATGTCCGTCCCATATCTTTTGCCAGACGCGTATTGGGAATCTTTAATCTCCCACCCATTCTGATTGCTTCGGTGACGTAGTGAGCACAATAACCCGTGCTCTTCGGTTGTGCGTGCGATTTCGCATAGGAGATTGCGCCTTCTTTATTCCATGACATTGATATTTCCTCAATAAGAGTTTGCATCCGCAGCAACTCCAGAAATATCCTCCGATTTACAGGATTATGATAAACATAAAATGTCATAGAAAATTATTATAATTTAATGCAATGACATTGATGAATTCAATCCAGAGCCTTCACCATCTTCCCGCTCGTCACAAACGTCCCGGCCCCAAGATGATGCAGCGTATTCCGTTTATCCCCGTCAAACTGCCAGCGTCCGGCGACGAACGCGCGCTCATCTGCTGCCGCCGAAACCACTTCGCCAAACAATGTGTCATATTTTTCCGCCGCGGAGGTAACGGGTAATAACCGGCACTCCATCCACGCCAGACATTTTTCTTCGATAACCGGCAGGCCGAGTTCAGGGCCGTTTACGACCGGAATGCCGTAGCAGTTGAATTTGTCCTCGTCGCGCCCGCTGACGCTGCCGACCGCGTAAGTCCAGTTGGCCGCCGCTACGCCGGGAATGACAATCCCAAACTTCCCGCTGCGCTCAATCAGCTCGCGCGACCAGGTACTTTTGTCCACCACGATAGCGATGCGCGGCGGTTCAAACTCCACGGGCATTGACCATGCGGCGGCCATCACGTTGCGTCTGTCGAGAGATTCATCCCGACTGGTAATCAGTACGGTAGGACCGTGGTTCAGCAGGCGGCTGGCATGACGCAATTCAACAGGGCGAAAGTGGCTCATAGGATCTCCTCATCTACACGATGAGTATGGCGAAAAAGCACGTAAATCAAAATGAATGCGCAAAATTAGTTTATAAACAGAACACCACCCTCAAAGGAAACTGATGCATGTCCCCATTTCTGACTGGCTATTTCGCGCGTATCGGCTGGACGCAACCCACACGGGTAGATATCGATACCGTGCGCGCGCTGCATTTACACCACAACTGCGCCATTCCATTCGAAAATATTGATGTCGTCCTGCCGCGCGAAATTCATCTCGAAGATCAATGTCTGGAGGACAAACTGGTGACCGCGCGCCGTGGGGGATATTGCTTTGAGCAAAACGGCCTTTTTGAGCGAGTCTTGCGTGACGTCGGGTTTAAGGTGCGCAGCGTGCTCGGGCGCGTGGTCCTGGCGAATCCGTCGCAGATGCCGCCGCGTACGCACCGCCTGCTGCTGGTCGAGCTTAACGGTGAACGCTGGATTGCTGACGTTGGGTTTGGCGGCCAGACGCTGACGGCGCCGATTCGTCTGCTGGCTAACGAAGAACAGGAAACGCCGCACGGGCAGTATCGTCTGCTGAGCGAGGGGAACGACTGGGTGCTGCAGTTCCGCCATCATGAACACTGGCAGTCGATGTATCACTTTGACCTGACGACGCAATATTTCAGTGATTATGTTATGGGGAACTTCTGGTCGGCGCACTGGCCGCAATCGCATTTCCGCCATCATCTGCTGATGTGCCGCCATCTGCCGGACGGCGGCAAGCTGACGCTGACCAACTTCAACTTCACCCACTGGCAGAATGGCCATGTGGAGGAGCAGATCCATTTGCCGGATGCAGAGGCGCTGTATCAGCTGATGCAGTCGCGGTTTGGTCTTGGGGTTGACGATCCGAAGCACGGCTTTACACTAGCAGAATTGACGGCGGTGATGGCGGGGTTTGATACGCATCCGCAGGCAGGAAAATAGGGGATAGCGTACCGTGCACGCGGGGCCCTCTACCAAAGGCTGAGGGATCCCCACAAAATAATACCCGCACAGACGACCCCCTCTCCCTTGAGGGAGAGGGTTGGGGTGAGGGGGAACATACGGCTCTGGCGGTCATTCCGTTCACTTTATGTTCCTTGCTACTCTGTAACGACATGACCGGTGAACGTGCCAGGGCATCGCTGTAAGGCATTCATAATCCTGATGTCACATAAATCGCTTCAGGTTAAAAAATTATTGGGGATTCGTCAGCCCACGGGGAGAAGGCGCAAACATAAAAAACGGCAATGAAGATTGCCGTTTTACGTTTACCTCGCCACCCGACACACTCAGCGGCGCGATCTCACCACCTGATACCGCCGGGTAAAATACTCAAACGGCGCGCTCCAGACGTGGACCAGGCGGGTGAACGGGAAGATAAGGAAGATCGTCATCCCCAGCACCAGATGTACGCGGAAGATCGGTGCGACGCCGCTTAACATCTCCGACGAGCCGCCCTTAAACGTCACGATCCCCTGTGCCCAGCCGACCAGCTTCATCATCTCGCTTCCGTCCGGATACTGAGCGGAGAACGGAATGGTCGACAGCCCAAGAATGCACTGGATCAGCAGGATACTCATGATGATGATATCCGGCGTGGTGGACGTTGCACGCACGCGCTGGTTGAACAGGCGGCGGATCAGCAGCATTGACCCACCGATGAGTGTCAGCACGCCGCAAATCCCGCCCGCAATCATGGCCAACTGCTGTTTAACCGCGACGGGCAAAAACCAGGCATACATCCAGTGCGGGGTTAACATGCCGAACAGGTGGCCGAAGAAAATCCCCAGGATCCCGATGTGAAATAGGTTAGAGGCCCAGTTCATACCGCGTTTGCTGAGCATCTGGCTCGACGAGGCGCGCCAGGTGTACTGCCCGTAGTCGTAACGCAGCCAGCTGCCGAGGAAAAAAACGGTGGCGCAGATGTAGGGGTAAATGTCATAGAAAAACACGTTCAGGTAATGTGTCATTTTGGGCCTCCGGCACTGACGTCCACGTACTGCGGCGCGACGTCCTGGCTAAAGCGTCGTTGATAGTGCTGCATCGGCGAGCTGTCGCACGATGTGGCGTTGTCTTCGATAAACTTCACCTGTTCCTCTTCCCACACGGCATCCAGCGCCTGGCGGGTGTCGTCGCGTTTCTCGCCTGACACCTGTTGAGTGACACTGTCACTTGAAAGGCGGCTTCCGGCGAGGGCGAGCAGGGCGTCAAACAGCTGATAATGCGCCACGCCGCGCTGTTTCAGACGACCGCCAACCAGGGCGAGGATTGGCGCGACGTTCTGCAATCCCTCACGCGCTTCGTCGTCGGTTACGATGCTGAGATATTCCAGATAGAGCGGCAGGTAATCCGGTAGTTCACGGCAGTCCAGCACCAGGCCCGCTTTTTCATACTGACTCATCAGGTCAACCATCGCCTGGCCGCGATCGCGGGATTCGGCGTGAACGTGCTCGAACAGCAGCAGCGAAGTCGCGCGCCCGCGTTCGAACACTTCACACCACTCGGCCTGTTTATCCAGCAGCGGGGCGCTCAGGTGCTGTCGGGCAAACGGCAGCAGCATGGGCGCGTCCTGCGCAATCAACGAGAGCGCTTCATCACGGTTCTCCCACAGCGTGTCATCGGGATACTCAATCAACAGCGCGACGATCTTGAGGATCTGCATTATTCTCCCTCCCCATGTTCGCGCACCTCGGTAATGTTGATGGCATCGATGCGGCTGCTGTTGAAGAGGTTGAATTTGGTGTCGGAGCCGTGGCAACCGTCACCAAAGGTGAAGCCGCAGCCGTTTTTCTCCGGGAACGCGTCGCGCGCCATTTCACGGTGGCTGGTGGGGATCACGAAGCGATCTTCGTAATTCGCAATAGCCAGATAGCGGTACATCTCCTCAACCTGCGCTTCGGTCAGGCCGACTTCTTCGATGGCGCGAGTATCGGTCACGCCTTCCACGGTCTGGGAGCGTTTGTAGTGGCGCATCGCCATCATGCGTTTCAGAGCTCGCAGCACCGGGCCTAGGTCACCTGCGCTAAGCATATTTGCCAGATACTGCACCGGGATGCGCAGGCTTTCGACAGCAGGCAGTACGCCATCACTCTGCGGCAGGCCGCCGGCATCCGCGTAGGACTGAATCGGTGACAGCGGTGGCACGTACCAGACCATCGGCAGGGTGCGGTATTCCGGGTGCAGCGGCAGAGCCAGCTTCCAGTCCATCGCCATTTTATAAACAGGCGATTTTTGCGCTGCCTCAATGACGTTCGCCGGAATACCCTGTTTCAGCGCTTCTTCGATGACCGCCGGATCGTGCGGATTCAGGAACACGTCGCACTGACGTTCGTACAGATCGGTTTCGTGCTCGGTGCTGGCCGCTTCTTCAATGCGGTCCGCGTCGTACAGCAGCACGCCGAGATAGCGAATGCGCCCGACGCAGGTTTCTGAGCAAACGGTCGGCTGGCCGGACTCAATGCGCGGGTAGCAGAAGATGCATTTCTCGGATTTACCGCTCTTCCAGTTGAAGTAGATTTTCTTGTACGGGCAACCGCTGATACACAGACGCCAGCCGCGGCACTTGTCCTGGTCAATCAGCACAATGCCGTCCTCTTCGCGCTTGTAGATGGCACCGCTCGGGCAGGTGGCGACGCAGCTCGGGTTCAGACAGTGCTCGCACAGGCGCGGCAGGTACATCATGAAGGTATTTTCAAACTGGCCGTACATCTCCTTCTGGATCTTCTGAAAGTTGCGGTCGCGGGCGCGCTTTTCGAACTCACCGCCCAGCAGCTCCTCCCAGTTAGGCCCCCAAACGATTTTATCCATCCGCTTGCCGTCAATCAGCGAGCGAGGGCGGGCGGTAGGGAGATGATCCCCCTCCGGGGCGCGATGCAGGTCCTGATAATCAAAGGTGAAGGGTTCATAGTAATCGTCAATTTGCGGCAGAACAGGGTTAGCGAAAATTTTCGACAGAACGCCCATTTTGCCGCCGAGACGCGGGGTCAGTTTGCCGTGGATCCCTCGGATCCAGCCGCCTTGCCACTCATCCTGGTCTTCCCAGTTTTTTGGATAGCCAATGCCCGGCTTGGTTTCGACGTTGTTGAACCACGCATATTCCATGCCTTCACGCCCGGTCCAGACGTTCTTACAGGTGACCGAGCAGGTGTGGCAGCCGATGCATTTATCGAGATTCAGAACCATGCCAACCTGTGAGCGTATTTTCATTTTTTCGTCTCCTGTACCTGATCCCGACCTTCGCCATCCAGCCAGTTAATGTTTTTCATTTTGCGGATCATGATGAATTCGTCGCGGTTCGAGCCGACGGTGCCGTAATAGTTAAAGCTGTACGCCAGCTGCGCATAGCCGCCGATCATGTGCGTCGGTTTCGGGCAGACGCGGGTAACGGAGTTGTGGATCCCCCCGCGACGGCCGGTCACTTCAGAGCCCGGAATGTTCAGAATGCGCTCCTGAGCGTGGTACATCATGGTCATGCCCGGCGGCACGCGCTGGCTGACTACCGCGCGGGCGGTGAGGGCGCCGTTAGCGTTAAAGGCTTCGATCCAGTCGTTGTCCTCAATGCCCAGCTCACGCGCGTCGGTCTCGCTTATCCAGACAATCGGCCCGCCGCGCGACAGGGTCTGCATCAGGAGGTTTTCGCTGTAGGTGGAGTGAATGCCCCATTTCTGATGCGGCGTCAGGAAGTTAAGCGCTTTTTCCGGGAAGCCGTTCGGCGGGATCTCGCGCATATGGCTCACGCTACGGGTATCAATCGGCGGACGGTAGGCCACCAGACTCTCCCCGAAAGCACGCATCCACGGGTGATCCTGATACAGCTGCTGACGACCGGAAAGGGTGCGCCAGGGGATGAGCTCATGAACGTTGGTATAACCCGCGTTATAGGAGACGTGCTCGCTCTCAAGACCGGACCAGGTAGGGCTGGAGATGATTTTGCGCGGCTGCGCCTGGATGTCGCGGAAGCGAATTTTCTCGTCTTCTTTGTTCAGCGCCAGATGCGTGTGGTCACGTCCGGTCAACTCCCCAAGCGCTTGCCAGGCCTTAACCGCCACCTGACCGTTGGTTTCCGGCGCGAGGGCGAGGATCACCTCTGAAGCGTCAATGGCGGTTTCAATCCGCGGACGACCTTTTGCCGGGCCGTCGGGCTTGACGTAATTGAGCTTGCCGAGGAAATCGACCTCGTTCTGAGTATTCCACGATATGCCTTTTCCGCCGTTACCGAGCTTGTCCATCAGAGGGCCAAGAGACGTAAAGCGCTCGTAAGTTTCCGGGTAGTTTCGCTCAACGACCGCAATGTTTGGCGCGGTTTTGCCGGGGATCAAATCGCATTCACCTTTGCGCCAGTCCTGGATATCAAACGGCTGAGAGAGTTCCGCCGGAGAGTCGTGCTGCAACGGTTGCAGAACCACGTCGGTTTCGTTGCCCAGGTGACCGACGCACACCTCGGAGAAGACCCTGGCGATGCCTTTGTAGATCTCCCAGTCGCTGCGCGATTCCCACGCCGGATCGACGGCGGCGGAGAGCGGGTGAATAAACGGGTGCATGTCCGAGGTATTCATATCGTCTTTTTCGTACCAGGTGGCAGTCGGCAGGACGATATCGGAGAACAGACTGGTGCTGGACATGCGGAAGTCGAGCGTCACCAGCAGATCGAGCTTGCCCTCGATGGCAGCAGTTTGCCATTCGACCTCTTCAGGCTTCACGTCGTCTGTGGAACCCAAATCTTCACCCTGAATGCCGCTCTCGGTGCCGAGCAGGTATTTCAGCATGTACTCGTGACCTTTCCCGGACGAGCCAAGCAGGTTAGAGCGCCAGACAAACAGGTTACGCGGGTGGTTCTTGCCGTTATCGGGTTGCTCGCAGGCGAAGCGAACGTCACCCGATTTTAGCCCCTGAACGGTGTAGTCCTGCGGCGTCATGCCCGCCGCATCGGCACGTGCCTTAATGTGCAACGGGTTCAGGTTGAGCTGCGGCGCCGAGGGCAACCAGCCCATGCGCTCGGCGCGAACGTTGAAGTCGATCAGGTGCCCGGTGAATTGGGTGGCATCCGCCAGCGGGGAGAGGAGCTCCTGCGCAGTCAGCTTCTCATAGCGCCACTGGCTGGCGTGGTTGTAAAAGAATGACGTGCTGTTCATCTGACGTGGCGGGCGGTTCCAGTCCAGCGCAAAGGCCAGCGGCAGCCAGCCGGTTTGCGGACGCAGTTTCTCCTGGCCCACATAGTGCGACCAGCCGCCACCGCTCTGCCCGACGCAGCCGCAGAAGACCAGCATGTTGATCATCCCGCGGTAGTTCATGTCCATGTGGTACCAGTGATTCACCCCGGCACCGAGGATAATCATCGACCGCCCGTGCGTTTTGTGCGCCGTGTCGGCAAACTCGCGGGCGATTTTTTCAATCAGATACGCGGGTACGCCGGTGATCTGCTCTCCCCATGCGGGAGTGTAGGCTTTGATCTGGTCATAGCTGTCTGCGGCGTTACTGTCCTGCAGACCACGATCGAGGCCGTAGTTCGCCAGCACCAGATCGTAAACGCTGACTACCCGTTTCTCGCGACCGTCGGCGAGCGTCAGGGTTTTGCTCGGCACGCGGCGCGTCAGCACCGGCTCCTGCTTCACGCTGCGAAAATGCGGGTTCTCATTACCGCCAAAGTAGGGGAAGGCGACATCTGCGACGCTATCGTGCGTAATCAGCAGGGAGAGGGTCAGCTCGCTTTCATGGCCTGCCGCCCGGGGCTCCAGGTTCCATTTGCCTTTTTCTCCCCAGCGGAAGCCGATGGAACCGTTTGGCACCACCAGATTCCCGGCAATATCAAAGGCGACCGTTTTCCATTCAGGATTATTGGCTTCACCCAGCCCGTCGACAAGGTCTGAGGCCCGCAGCATCCGCCCCGGTACGACGCGACCATCGGCCTGTTCGTCCAGCAGGACCAGCATCGGCATGTCGGTGTAGCGGCGGCAGTAGTTGAGGAAGTAGTCGCTCGGGTTATCGAGGTGGAACTCTTTAAGGATCACATGGCCCATTGCCATGGCGAGGGCGCTGTCGGTGCCCTGTTTAGGCGCCAGCCACTGGTCGCTCAGCTTCGCGACTTCCGAGAAGTCCGGCGTAATGGCGACGGTTTTGGTGCCTTTGTAGCGCACCTCGGTGAAAAAGTGGGCGTCCGGGGTACGCGTCTGCGGCACGTTCGAGCCCCAGGCAATGATGTAGCTGGAGTTATACCAGTCTGCGGACTCCGGCACATCGGTCTGCTCCCCCCAGGTCATTGGGGAGGCCGGAGGCAGATCGCAGTACCAGTCGTAAAAGCTAAGGCAGGTGCCGCCCAGCAGCGAGAGATAGCGGGTCCCGGCGGCGTAAGAGACCATCGACATCGCCGGGATAGGGGAAAAACCGGCGACGCGATCGGGGCCATAATTTTTGATGGTCCAGACGTTGGCGGCGGCAATCAGCTGGTTCAGCTCTTTCCAGTTTGAGCGGATAAAACCGCCTTTTCCGCGCGCTTTCCTGTAGCTCTGCGCTTTCTGCGGATCGTTCTGAATGGCATCCCAGGCCAGCACCGGACCGGTATGCTGCGCCAGCGCTTCTCGCCAGAGTTCAATTAACCTGCGGCGCACCAGCGGATATTTGAGTCGGTTGGCGCTGTAGAGATACCAGGAATAGCTTGCGCCACGCGGGCAGCCGCGCGGTTCGTGGTTGGGCAGGTCAGGGCGGGTGCGTGGATAGTCGGTTTGCTGGGTTTCCCAGGTCACCAGGCCATTTTTGACATAAATCTTCCAGCTACAGGAGCCGGTACAGTTCACGCCGTGGGTGGAGCGCACAATCTTGTCGAACTGCCAGCGCTGACGATAGCTGTCCTCCCAGTCGCGGTTGGTGTGATACACCTGTCCGTGCCCATCGGCGAAACTGTCGCCTTTAGTTTTGAAGTAACGAAAGCGGTCCAACAGTTTGCTCATGACATTTCTCCTGCTTCGATAGCATGGCCGGAGGGGGTTGCATCCCGCTCCGGCAAAGAGGTCGTTATTATTTTTGTGACGATTTGCGGCCGTACACCAGCCAGGTGACAAGGACACAGACGATGTAAAACACGAGGAACACTTTCATGGCCCCGACCGGCGATCCGGTCATCGCCAGCGAGGTGCCAAACGCTTTGGGAATGAAGAAGCCGCCCACGGCGCCGATGGCAGAGATAAAGCCCAGCGCGGCCGCTGTTTCGGTCACCGCTTCATGCTGCGCCTGCTCGTCCGTGCCGCCCTGCTTTTTGACGCGGTCGAGGGTAATTTGGCGGAAAATAATCGCAATCATCTGGAAGGTGGAGCCGCTGCCCAGCCCGGCAGTGAGGAACAGCCCCATAAACACCAGATAGAAGGCGAAGAAACTGCCTGAACCGGAGCCCGGAAGCGTCAGGAAAATCAGGGCGCTAAAAATCGCCATAAAGACGAAGTTGATCAGCGTCACCCGCACGCCGCCCAGTTTGTCGGAGATCATCCCGCCCGCCGAGCGGGCCAGCGCGCCGATCAGGGGACCAAAGAAGGCAAGGTGCAGGATGTTCACGTCCGGAAACTGGGTTTTCGACAGCATGGCAAAGCCCGCCGAGAAACCGATAAACGAGCCGAAGGTCGCCAGATAGAGCAGGCTTAGCAGCCAGAGGTGAAAGCGTTTCAGGACCGGAAGCTGGCTGGCGATGGAGGCCTTTGAGCTGGCAATATCGTTCATGCCAAAAAACGCCGCAATGGTTGCCAGCAGCAGGAGGGGGGCCCAGATCCAGGCCGCGTTTGCCAGCCACATCGTCGAGCTATCCTCCTGTGGCACGCCGTGCACCCCGAGGAAGGTGAACATCGGGAGGAAAATGACCAGCGGCGCAACCAGCTGCATCACGCTGACGCCCAGGTTGCCCAGCCCGCCGTTGATGCCCAGCGCGCTGCCCTGTCTGGATTTCGGGAAGAAAAAGCTGATGTTGCCCATGCTCGATGCGAAGTTAGCGCCAGCAAAACCGCAGAGCAGGGCGATGATGATAAAGATCCAGTACGGCGTCGCGGGGTTTTGAATGGCAATTCCCAGCCACACGCAGGGGATAATCAGGATGACGGTACTCAATACCGTCCAGTAACGCCCACCGAATATCGGTACCATAAATGAGTAGGGGACGCGCAATATCGCACCGGAGAGAGAAGGTAATGCTGTTAGCATAAAAAGCTGATCGGTGGTGAAATTAAATCCGACTTTATTCAGGTTGACGGCGATGGCGCTAAATAACATCCAGACGCAAAACGCTAATAGCAGGCAAGCCACAGAAATCCATAGATTTCTTCGTGCGATATGTTTTCCTATATTCTCCCAGAATTGCGCGTTTTCAGGTTTCCAGTTACTCAACAGATGCGGATTATTCTTTTCACTTTGTTGCGACATAGCGCCCTCTTGCTTACCTTAATGGAAAGAAAAAAGAAGTAAAAACAAAAAGATGAGTGAGAATTTGCTGTTGGATTTATTGGATGTTTTGGGATACATCTGAAAGGATAGATAAAAAAGCGCGCCCCTGAGGTGAGAATGGAAATTGCGGAGCGCTTAATATGTTACCAATTGTAAGTGTTGCGGGAATTAATACTCCGGAAGGAGTATTAAAACAATTCCAGCGTGATAAGTTTGTCGAGATGTTTATTTAGCGCCGCATCGTCCATTTCAGGCATATTTAATACGGTGATCCCATCCAGGCCGCAAACCAGCCCTATCAAACGCCAGGCAATATTTTCCGCCCGATCGGTGAGTGTGAATGCCCTTGCTTCCGCCCCGGCACGGATAATAACCACCGTCTCGTGATGCCACATCTCCATGGTCAGGACATAAGCCGCTTTGATCTCGGGATCCCGGCTGGCGAGAATTTGCGCTTCCCGCCACAGTCGGATATAAGGCTCAAACTTACCGTCGTCGCTGCCGAGCATGCTGTGCAACCGCTCCCGCCAGGTGGCACGCTCATCCGCTACGTCGGCATCTAATAGCTCGCGGATCAGGCGAACGAATGCCAGCGATTTCAACTCACCGCCGGAGGCAAAGTGGTGATGCACCTGCCCGGTAGCGACGCCCGCTTCAGTCGCAATGCGCCGCACCGTCATCGCCGCCAGCCCCTCGGCGAGCGCCACGCGCATGGCGGCCTGTAAGATTGCTTCCCGCCGTTCATCCTTGCTCAGATATCGCATGTTTACTCACTCTCAATGGGAATGAAACGAGTGTAACAAAAAGCTGGACACTCGTTCAACTTTAGGTAGGATCGCATTCTGGACATGTGTCCATGTTTAAAATGAAAAGGAAATTTATGTTTCGTCAGTGGTTAGCGTTAGTGATTATCGTGCTGGTTTATATCCCGGTCGCGATCGACGCGACGGTGCTGCACGTGGCGGCGCCGACATTGAGCATGACGCTGGGCGCCAGCGGTAACGAATTACTGTGGATTATCGACATCTACTCGCTGGTGATGGCGGGTATGGTGCTGCCGATGGGCGCACTCGGTGACCGCATGGGGTTTAAACGATTGTTAATGATCGGCAGCATGCTGTTCGGGGTGTCGTCCCTGGCGGCAGCCTTTGCGCCGTCAGCCGGGTGGCTGATTGCGGCGCGCGCCTCGCTGGCAATCGGCGCGGCGATGATCATTCCGGCCACGCTGGCCGGGATCCGCACGCTGTTTACCGACGCGCGGGATCGTAATATCGCGCTTGGCGTCTGGGCGGCCGTGGGTTCAGGTGGGGCGGCATTTGGTCCGCTGATTGGCGGTATCCTGCTTGAGCATTTCTACTGGGGATCGGTGTTTTTGATCAACGTCCCGATCGTGCTGGTGGTGGTGTCGCTGGCCGCGCGTTTTGTACCCCGTCAACAGGGGCGTCCTGAGCAGCCGCTGAATATCAGCCATGCCATCGTGCTGATTGTGGCGATCCTGCTGCTGGTCTACAGCGCCAAAACCGCGTTGAAAGGCGTGCTGTCGCCGTGGCTGGTAGCCTGTACGTTGCTTACCGGGGCTGTGATGCTGTTGATTTTCGTGCGTATTCAACTGCGCGCCCGCGTGCCAATGATCGACATGCGCCTGTTTTGTCACCGCATCATTCTCAGCGGTGTGGTGATGGCGATGACGGCGATGATCGCGCTGGTGGGCTTTGAGCTGCTGATGGCGCAGGAATTGCAATTCGTTCACGGCTTTACGCCATTCGAAGCCGGCATGTTTATGCTTCCGGTCATGGTGGCGAGCGGGTTTAGCGGGCCGATCGCCGGAGTACTGGTGGGGCGTCTGGGGCTACGCATTGTCGCTGCGGGTGGCATGGGGCTCAGCGCGGTCAGTTTCATTGGCCTCTCGATGCTTGATTTCAGCACGCAGCAGTGGCAGGCGTGGAGCCTGATGGTGCTGTTGGGCTTCAGCGCCGCCAGCGCGCTGCTGGCCTCGACCTCTGCAATCATGGCCGCCGCGCCGAAAGAAAAGGCCGCCGCTGCCGGGGCGATTGAAACTATGTCTTATGAACTGGGGGCCGGGCTTGGGATCGCTATCTTTGGTCTGCTGCTGACCCGCAGTTTCTCTGCGTCGATTGATTTGCCGCAGGGGCTGAATGCGTCTCTCGTCGACAAAGCCTCTTCATCCATCGGCGAGGCGATGAAGGTGGCGCAGGATCTCACGCCAGCACTGGCGGTTTCGGTGACGGAGGCGGCGAAAAGTGCGTTTATTACCTCCCACAGCGTGGCGCTGGGGAGTGCGGGGGTCATGCTGTTGCTGCTGGCGGCAGGAATGTGGTTTAGCCTGGCGAAGGTGCCAAAGCAGTAGACAAGCCTGGTGCGCAGGCTGGCCGGGCAGCAGTTTAGGGCGTTAGCAGGCAGTGTTCATCTCGTGCTTCAATTTCTGAACCGCTATAGCGTGCGTATTGCCCGGTCAGGCCAAAAAACGCGGGTTGGGTTTCAGTATAGATTTCTGCTGCAAGTACCAGCCGGCGTCGTTCATCTTCGCTCATCTCAAGCAGCGTCCAGGGAATAAAATAGCGCGCCGTTGCGGTCAGTTTGAACCACAGCGGGCAGCCGCAGCCTGGACAAAACCAGCGTTCTCCGCGTGCGGATGAGGCGAAATGAGACGGAGCAATGGAATCTTGCTCCACAAGGGGCTCGCCCTGCGTCTCAAGATACATGGCAATGCCGCCTGACCACTTCTGGCATTGCGTACAGTGACAGGCATATACATCAAAATGGTTGAGGCTCACGCTGAACTGACTCATTCCGCATAAGCAGCGTCCTTTGAACAGGTGCATGGCGTTCTCCTTTTTGACGCCAGAAATCCGTATAAAAAAAGCCAGCCACATGGGCTGGCTTTTTAGCGTGACAAATCTTAGAACTGGTAGGTCAGGCCGACAGCAACGATGTTGTCGGTAGCAACGCCAGTTGCTTTGGTGAAGCTGTTGTCGTCAACCAGGTTGATTTTGTAATCAACATAGGTAGACATGTTTTTGTTGAAGTAGTAGCTCGCGCCAACGTCAACGTATTCAACCAGATCCTGGTCGCCGTATGAACCCAGATCTTTACCTTTGGATTTCAGGTAAGCGATGGATGGACGCAGACCGAAGTCGAACTGATACTGAGCAACAACTTCGAAGTTCTGAGCTCTGTTCGCGATATAACCGTCACCGAAGTTGGTCATGTTGCGGGTTTCAGAGTAGGTGGTTGCCAGGTAGATGTTGTTCGCATCGTATTTCAGACCAGCAGCCCAAACTTCTGCGTTTTCACCGCCAGCGTTAACGGTATTGGCTACGCGACCTGCAGCAACCTGACGGTCAGTACGGTCAGATTTCGCGTAGTTAGCACCGACAGCGAAGCCGTCCATTTCATAGGTAGAAGAAAGACCCCAGCCGTCACCGTTCGCTTCGGTGATGTTACGGTCATCGTTTTTACCCTGGTACTGAGCAGCGAAGTTCAGACCGTCAACCAGACCGAAGAAGTCGGTGTTACGGTAGGTTGCAACGCCAGTCGTACGGCCAGTCATAAAGCCATCAGTCTGCGTCCAGGTATCACCACCGAACTCTGGCAGAACGTCAGTCCATGCGCCGATGTCGTAAGCAACACCGTAGTTACGACCGTAGTCGAAAGAACCGAATTCGTTGAATTTCAGACCTGCGAAGGCCAAACGCGTTTTGCTGCCGTCAGTGCCCTGGGATTCAGAACGGTTGCCTTTGAACTCATATTCCCACTGGCCGTAACCGGTCAGCTGATCGTTGATCTGAGTTTCACCTTTGAAGCCCAGACGAACGTAAGTTTTGTCGCCGTCGTTGCCAGCGTCATCAGAGAAATAGTGCAGACCTGTTACTTTACCGTACAGATCCAGCTTGTTACCGTCTTTGTTATAAACTTCAGCCGCGTTTACAACGCCTGCTGCCAACATGGAAGTCACTGCCACTGCAACTAATTTAAGTTTCATCTTAAATATTCCTTATAATTTTCTTAGGTATTTCCTGAGCCACTTTGAACGAGTTTTAAACGAGGCTGCTCGTCAATGGCACGTTATTTTTAAAAATCTTGTAGTCCTCTTTCAATAATAAGTTTCAAAATATTAATAATAATTTCATTTAGTGTGATCGAGATCGGATAAATGGCCTAAAAATAGCCTGAAATGATGAGTATTTAATCAATTTTGGGTGGGGTTTATTTCCGTCAATATAGTTTCATTGGGTTGTTATAAAATATGTTAATTATCGGTAATGCCGTTCTTTTGGTTGGAGTGGTAGAGTGTATTTAACCGAAAGTGGCGGCCTTGCGCCCTTAATTGCACGGAAATTCCGTTGCTTAGACAGAAACACACAGAAACATACTATTGCACTTTGTGCTATTAATATTGTGAGTATTTGACGGCAATTAATCACATAGCGGTGTCAGTTTGTGTCAATATTAAGAGACGCAAATTTACGAAAAGAAGGTAATATAAACAGAAGTTAAACGCGCGCCCAAATATTAAATTTATGTTAATTTTTTGCTGTCGGGATGAATATTACCCGACAGCTGACCCGGAATTATTTTTTGGTGGCGTACCAGCAAAGCAATGACCCGACGCAGACCATCAGCGCGCCTTGCCAGAACGAGAAAGAGAGGGGGGAACTCAGCAGCACGGCGGCAAGCGCGGCAGAGAGTACGGGAGTAAAATAGGATACGGCGGCCAGCACCGTGACGTTACCGTGCAGAATGCCAACATTCCAGGCGGCATAACCTAACCCTAGCGCCACACCACACATAACGAGTTTCACGACAACCGGAACAGTGAAGACCATTTCCGGCTGATCGCTCAGCGCATATTTCACCCACAGGCTCAGTGCCGTCAGCAAAACAAACAGGGTAATGCCGTTTTGCCCGTTAGCAAATTTACGGGTTACCGTGCAGTAGGCCGCCCAGATAAATGCCCCGGCAAAAGCCAGCGCATAGCTGAGTGGATTCGATACAATATTGCGTATTATTTCATCAGGGTGTAATCCTTGCTCACCCCCTAATACCCAACATACACCGAGCAGTGCAAGGACTAAGCCGGGGATAACCCACAGAGTTGATTTCTGTCCGTTGAACAAAATAGCAAAGACGATCGTCAGGCTCGGCCAGAGATAATTGACCATCCCCACTTCAATGGCCTGCGCTCGCGTGGCGGCATAGCCTAACGACAGGGCAAGGCAAATTTCGTAACTGACAAAAAGTACGCTGCCAGCAATAAGATACCTGGGTGAAAAGCGTTTAATATCAGGAAATCCCACCGTTACCAGACACAATAATCCGCTGAGGGTGTATATCATCGCCGCACCGCCGACGGGTCCCAGCCCCTCACTCACGCTACGAATCAGGCCCACCATTGTGCTCCACAACAGAATCGCTGCCAGCCCGATAAGCGTTGCTCTCTTTCTGTCCATTACGTCTTCATCGCTAAAAAAATTAAAGGAAAAAGATATAGCATTAATCCTGACGCTGTTGCGAATTATTCTCGCATGTGTTTAACCCTAAAGGATTATTTGAAGGCGCGAGCGGTGACCATTAAGAGGGCGAAGTCACGCGACCTTGATTTGACGCAAAAAAAAAAGGGGTTTTGCTGTTAGTTTGCGGCGCGAAGTCTTATTTGAACACGAGGACAACAATGGACGTCAGCCGCAGACAATTTTTTAAAATCTGCGCGGGCGGTATGGCCGGAACAACAGCCGCTATGCTGGGATTCGCTCCTAAAATGGCGCTGGCTCAGGCTCGCAACTATAAACTGCTGCGCGCGAAAGAGATCCGTAACACCTGCACATACTGCTCCGTGGGTTGTGGGCTTTTGATGTACAGCCTGGGTGATGGCGCGAAGAACGCCAGAGAAGCGATTTATCATATTGAAGGGGACCCGGATCATCCGGTGAGCCGTGGGGCGTTATGCCCGAAAGGCGCGGGTCTGCTGGACTACGTTCACAGCGAAAACCGCCTGCGTTATCCGGAATACCGTGCGCCAGGTTCGGACAAATGGCAGCGTATTTCCTGGGATGAGGCCTTCTCCCGTATTGCAAAATTGATGAAAGCCGACCGCGACGCCAACTTTGTTGAAAAGAATGCAGAGGGGGTGACGGTCAACCGCTGGCTTTCCACCGGTATGTTATGTGCCTCTGCGGCCAGTAATGAAACCGGCATGCTGACGCAAAAATTTGTGCGCTCTCTCGGCATGCTGGCGGTTGATAACCAGGCGCGCGTCTGACACGGACCAACGGTAGCAAGTCTTGCTCCAACATTTGGTCGCGGTGCGATGACCAACCACTGGGTTGATATCAAAAACGCTAACGTCGTGGTGGTAATGGGCGGTAACGCCGCTGAAGCCCATCCGGTGGGATTCCGCTGGGCGATGGAAGCGAAAAACAACAACGATGCGACGCTGATCGTCGTCGATCCGCGCTTTACGCGCACGGCTTCGGTGGCCGATATCTATGCGCCGATCCGCTCCGGCACGGACATTACGTTCCTGTCCGGCGTACTGCTGTACCTGATCGAAAACAACAAAATTAACGCGGAATACGTTAAGCACTACACCAACGCAAACCTGCTGGTGCGGGATGACTTTGCCTTCGACGACGGGCTGTTCAGCGGCTATGACGCGGAAAAACGTCAGTACGACAAGTCCTCGTGGAACTATCAGTTCGACGAAAACGGCTATGCGATGCGCGATGAAACACTGACGCACCCGCGCTGCGTATGGAACCTGCTGAAGCAGCATGTTTCCCGCTATACGCCGGACGTGGTGGAGAACATCTGCGGTACGCCGAAAGCGGACTTCCTGAAAGTGTGCGAAGTGCTGGCCTCCACCAGTGCGGCAGACAGAACAACGACCTTCCTGTATGCGCTGGGCTGGACGCAGCACACCGTGGGTGCGCAGAACATCCGCACCATGGCAATGATCCAGCTGCTGCTCGGCAACATGGGGATGGCAGGGGGCGGCGTGAATGCGCTGCGCGGTCACTCCAATATTCAGGGGCTCACCGACCTCGGCCTGCTCTCCACCAGCCTGCCGGGTTACCTGACGCTGCCGTCGGAAAAGCAGGCAAATCTGCAAACGTATCTTGAGGCCAACACGCCAAAAGCGACGCTGCCGGATCAGGTGAACTACTGGAGCAACTATCCGAAGTTCTACGTCAGCCTGATGAAATCCTTCTACGGCGACGCGGCGCAGAAGGAGAACGACTGGGGCTTCGAGTGGCTGCCGAAGTGGGACCAGGCGTACGACGTCATTAAGTATTTCAACATGATGGATAAGGGGAACGTCACGGGGTATATCTGCCAGGGCTTTAACCCGGTAGCGTCCTTCCCGGACAAGAACAAAGTCGTTCGCAGCCTGAGCAAGCTGAAGTACATGGTCGTCATCGACCCGCTGGTGACCGAAACCTCGACCTTCTGGCAGAACCACGGTGAAGCGAACGATGTCGATCCGGCGTCGATTCAGACCGAGGTGTTCCGCCTGCCGTCCACCTGCTTTGCGGAAGAAGAGGGCTCCATTGCGAACTCCGGTCGCTGGCTGCAGTGGCACTGGAAAGGCCAGGAGGCGCCGGGTGAAGCGCGGAATGACGGTGAGATCCTGGCCGGGATTTACCATCGTCTGCGCGAAATGTATCGCACCGAGGGCGGTAAAGGCGCTGAGCCGCTGCTGAAAATGCGCTGGAACTATAAGCAGCCGGATCGTCCAGAGTCAGAAGAAGTGGCGAAAGAGAACAACGGCGTTGCGCTGGCGGATATTTATGATGCCAACGGTAGCCTGGTGGCGAAAAAAGGCCAGCTGCTGAACAGCTTCGCGCTGTTGCGTGATGACGGTACCACGGCATCTTCCTGCTGGATCTACACCGGCAGCTGGACGGAGCAGGGTAACCAGATGGCGAACCGCGATAACGCCGACCCGTCCGGGCTGGGCAATACGCTGGGCTGGGCCTGGGCGTGGCCGCTGAACCGCCGCGTGCTGTATAACCGCGCCTCCGCCGACGTGAACGGCAAGCCGTGGGATCCAAAACGCATGCTGATCCAGTGGAACGGCTCGAAGTGGGCAGGGAATGATATCCCGGACTACAACACCGCCGCGCCGGGCAGCAACACCGGGCCGTTTATCATGCAGCCGGAAGGGCTGGGTCGCCTGTTTGCGCTCAACAAGCTGGCAGAAGGGCCATTCCCGGAACACTACGAGCCGATGGAAACGCCGCTCGGCACTAACCCGCTGCACCCGAACGTGGTCTCCAGCCCGGTTGTGCGGATCTATGAAGACGACGAATTGCGCTTAGGCAAAAAGGACAAATTCCCGTATGTGGGTACAACCTATCGCCTGACCGAGCATTTCCATACCTGGACCAAGCACGCGCGGCTTAACGCCATCGCCCAGCCGGAACAGTTTGTGGAGATAAGCGAAACGCTGGCGAAAGCGAAGGGGATTGCCAACGGTGACCGCGTGAAGGTGAGCAGCAAGCGTGGCTTTATCCGTGCGGTGGCGGTGGTGACCCGTCGTCTGCAGAGCCTGAACGTTCATGGTCAGCAGGTGGAGACGGTCGGTATTCCGCTGCACTGGGGCTTTGAAGGGGTGGCGCAGAAAGGCTACATCGCCAATACCCTGACGCCAAACGTTGGCGATTCCAACTCGCAAACGCCGGAGTACAAAGCGTTTCTGGTCAACATCGAGAAAGCGTAAGGAGCGATTAAATGGCGATGGAAACACAAGACATTATTAAACGCTCCGCGACCAACCCGATTACCCCCGCGCCTCGTGCGCGGGACTATAAGGCAGAAGTCGCTAAGCTTATCGATGTCTCTTCCTGCGTGGGCTGTAAAGCCTGCCAGGTGGCCTGTTCGGAGTGGAATGATATCCGCGACGAGGTGGGGCACTGCGTCGGGGTCTACGATAATCCGGCGGATCTGAGCGCCAAATCCTGGACGGTGATGCGCTTTAGCGAGACCGAGCAGAACGGCAAGCTGGAGTGGTTAATCCGTAAAGACGGCTGCATGCACTGTGAGGATCCGGGCTGTCTGAAGGCATGCCCGTCCGCGGGGGCGATTATTCAGTATGCCAATGGGATCGTAGACTTCCAGCAGGACAACTGCATCGGCTGTGGGTACTGCATCGCGGGCTGTCCGTTTAATATTCCGCGCCTCAATAAAGAGGATAACCGGGTCTATAAATGCACACTGTGCGTGGACCGCGTGAGCGTCGGGCAGGAGCCTGCCTGTGTGAAAACCTGTCCGACCGGGGCGATTCACTTCGGCACCAAGAAAGAGATGCTTGATGTGGCGCAGGCGCGGGTGGACAAACTCAAAGCGCGCGGCTACGACAAGGCGGGTATTTATAACCCGCAGGGCGTGGGCGGTACGCACGTTATGTACGTGCTGCACCATAACGACCAGCCGGAGCTGTATCACAATCTGCCGAAAGATCCGGCGATCGACACCTCAATCAACCTGTGGAAAGGGGCGCTCAAACCGCTCTCTGCAGCGGGCTTTATCGCCACCTTTGCCGGGCTGATTTATCACTACATTGGTATCGGGCCAAATAAAGAGGTGGATGACGACGAGGAGGAGCATCATGAGTAAGTCGAAAATGATCGTGCGCACGAAGTTTGTCGACCGCGCCTGTCACTGGACGGTGGTCATTTGCTTCTTCCTGGTGGCGGTCTCCGGCATCTCGTTTTTCTTCCCTACGCTCCAGTGGCTGACGGAAACTTTCGGCACCCCGCAGATGGGACGCATTCTGCACCCGTTCTTCGGCGTGCTGATTTTCGTGGTGCTGATGTTTATGTTCGTGCGCTTCGTCCATCACAATATCCCGGATAAGCAGGACATTCCGTGGCTAAAAGGGATTGTCGAAGTGCTGAAGGGCAACGAGCATAAAGTGGCGAAAGTAGGCAAATATAATGCCGGACAAAAGATGATGTTCTGGACCATCATGAGCATGATTTTTGTGCTGCTGGTGACGGGCGTCATTATCTGGCGTCCGTATTTTGCCTCGTATTTCCCGATTCAGGTGGTGCGCTACGCGCTGCTGATCCACGCCACCTCAGCCATTATTCTGATCCATGCCATTTTGATCCATATGTATATGGCGTTCTGGGTGAAGGGGTCGATTAAAGGAATGATTGAAGGGAAGGTGAGTCGTCGCTGGGCGCAGAAACATCACCCGCGCTGGTATCGCGATGTGGAACGACTGGAAGCGAAACAGGAAAGTACGGAAGGGATGAAGTAAGACCTGCGCCGTCGGCTTTGCCCGGCGGCGCTGCGCTTGCGCGGGCAGGACAAATGCCTGGCCGACTGGCGTCATGTATTAGTTAATAAACGATCAATTGCGGCTATAACATCATGACGTGTGTTACGTAAATTACAAACAAAATCTTTGGGGTTAATTTTATTGTTGTTAAGGTTGGTTATCATGGGTGAATAAATTAGAAACGTTTCAAAATCGATATTTACGGCTGGTGCCAGCTGACTCTGCCATAACGGTAATTTATTCACTCTCGCAAGTGGCACAATTACGCGCGTGGCAAGATCATCATAATAATCATCCTGAATGAGCATATAGTAAGGCAGCTTATCCCTGGTTGCTGTAGAGGTATTCCGGTAAACATTAAATTGTCTCAGCATTAAAGCACCCTGAAAAACTCATCATCAGTAATAGTTCCATGTTTTTCCACAAACTCATTCATTGAGTGAATGAATGAACGATCCGCATCTGATGACTGACACGGCGCAACGGAGTCTGGTGAGGTATGGCTCGACGGTACTGTTGGTTTAATGCTTCGCGAGAGGGTGTGGTCAACTGTGTGTTTCATTCGTATCTCCTTTGTTGGTGCGGCCATTATCAACCGCAGCCAACAAAAAACAATACCTTTTCCCCTGGTAATCTACATTCTGCGAGCCGTCTTCCAGTAATCTTAGAACCGCTCTTCCACATAACGGAACGGGTATTTCGTCGGTTTCACTTTGCCAATTTTACGTTTCGGTAATTCCACCTTTTCAACGTGAATTTCTTTATACGGGATCTGCGTCAGGAGATGCGAAATAATATTCAGCCGCACGCGTTTTTTATCTTCCGAACGGGCCACATACCACGGTGCCCAGGCGGTATCGGTTGCCGCAAACATGGCATCGCGCGCTACGGTATATTCATCCCACAGGTTAAACGATTTAATATCCATCGGCGAGAGCTTCCATATTTTACGACCGTCGTTAATACGGTCACGTAAACGGCGCTCCTGCTCTTTCGGTGTCACCTCGAGCCAGTACTTCAGCAGAATAATCCCGGAATCAACCATCGCTTTTTCCATCACCGGCGTACCGTCGAGAAACTTCTCCACCTGTTCCGGCGTGCAGAACCCCATGACCCGCTCGACGCCCGCGCGGTTGTACCAGCTTCGGTCGAATATCACGATCTCCCCGGCAGCGGGCAGATGGGGAACATAACGCTGAAAATAGAGCTGGGTTTTCTCTTTCTCGGTGGGGGCGGGAAGGGCAACAACGCGGAAAACGCGCGGGCTGACGCGCTCGGTGATCGCTTTTATGGTGCCCCCTTTACCGGCGCCATCGCGCCCTTCAAAAACAATACACACTTTTAACCCTTTGGCGACGACCCACTGCTGGAGCTTCACCAGTTCAACGTGGAGGCGACGAAGCTCTTTTTCGTACTCTTTGGTTTTCAGCGGGGCATTTTTTTCGACATCAACAGCGACACTGGTTTTCTTCTTGCTTCCCATGATTGTCATCCTCAGGTTGTCCGGCGCGGGAAAAAGCGAGGCCGCACTATGAAGTGTAATCCACCTGAATTAATGGATTAACGTGTCAGCCAGCTGATTTGAACTGGCTCACCATACAAGTTTGTTCAATAATGCCCGTCGCGAGTTTTTAACCTGTGGTCGTGGTATGAAAAAGACAATTTTTTCGTTGGCGCTTGGCACGTTTGGCCTGGGGATGGCTGAATTTGGCATTATGGGTGTGCTCACCGAACTGGCGCACGATACCGGCATTTCTATTCCCTCGGCCGGGAATATGATTTCGTTTTATGCTTTCGGCGTGGTGATTGGTGCCCCGATTGTGGCGCTCTTTTCGGGCAAGTTCTCGTTAAAAACCACGCTGTTGTTCCTGGTGGCGATGTGCGCTGTCGGCAATGCGCTGTTTACTTTCTCCACGTCCTATTTCTGGCTGGCGCTGGGGCGTTTAATTTCTGGTTTTCCGCACGGGGCCATTTTTGGCGTCGGGGCGATTATCCTCTCTAAAATAGCGCCACCGGGGAAGGTAACGGTTGCCGTGGCCGGGATGATCGCCGGTATGACCGTGGCTAACCTGGTCGGTGTCCCGCTGGGTACCTGGCTGGGGCACGCATTTAACTGGCGCTATACCTTTTTCCTGATTGCGGTGTTCGA
Organism: Enterobacter cloacae complex sp. HYC080_NIDB; assembly: GCF_056673325.1. Classification (NCBI taxonomy): domain Bacteria; kingdom Pseudomonadati; phylum Pseudomonadota; class Gammaproteobacteria; order Enterobacterales; family Enterobacteriaceae; genus Enterobacter; species Enterobacter cloacae complex sp. HYC080_NIDB. The sequence goes on from NZ_CP114212.1 coordinate 2,183,311, forward strand.
TGCGCTGGTGATCCTGTCGGTTATCCTTTGGGTGCCACACCTCCATGACAAATCAGAAATCAAATTGACCGAGCAGTTCCAGTTTCTGAAAAGACCAGAACCGTGGCTGATTTTTGCCGCCACTATGTTTGGTAACGCCGGTGTATTTGCGTGGTTCAGCTTCGTTAAGCCCTTTATGGTTAACGTCTCCGGTTTTTCGGAAGGGGTGATGACCGCCATCATGATGCTGATGGGTCTTGGGATGGTGTTGGGCAATCTGTTAAGCGGTAAACTCTCTGGTCGCTTTAGCCCACTGCGCATTGCCGCCACCACCGATATGGTGATTGTCGCCTCACTGCTGCTGCTTTTTGCCACTGGCGAACAGAAAACGGCCTCGCTGGTCATGGGCTTTATCTGCTGTGCCGGGCTGTTTGCGCTCTCTGCGCCGCTGCAAATCCTCCTTCTGCAAAATGCGAAGGGCGGTGAGATGCTGGGGGCGGCAGGGGGACAGATGGCATTTAATCTCGGCAGTGCGATTGGCGCGTACTTTGGCGGGATGATGATTACCCTTGGCTTTAGCTGGCGTTACGTCACGCTACCAGCGGCGATACTCTCATTCTCGGCCATGAGCGCATTGCTGTTGTACGGATATCTGCGGACAAGACAGTCACACGTTAAGGCTCGTACGGCTGTATGAAAACCGCTCCCTTTCGGGAGCGGTGATAAATGATGAGCGCTTATGAGCGTAAATCAATCACCATACGGCCACGGATCTGACCCTGTTCCATCTCTTTGAAGATGGCGTTGATATCTTCGATTGGACGCATTGTCACCTTCGGTACCACTTTACCTTCCGCCGCAAACTGGAACGCTTCCTGCAGATCCTGACGGGTACCAACCAGTGAACCCACCACCTGAATGCCGTCCAGCACCAGGCGCGGAATATCCAGGCTCATCGCTTCCGGTGGCAGACCAACCGCGACCACGCGACCACCGGCGCGCACGGCATCCACCGCGGAGTTGAAGGCCGCTTTTGCGACGGCAGTGACGACAGCAGCATGTGCGCCGCCGGTTTTTTCCTGCACAATTTTAGCGGCATCTTCACTGCGGGAGTTGATGGTCAAATCCGCACCCATGCTGGCGGCAAGCTTCAGCTGTTCGTCATTAACATCCAGCGCGATGACTTTGGCGTTAAAGACGTTTTTAGCATACTGCAGCGCAAGGTTGCCTAGCCCACCCAGACCATAAATGGCAATCCACTGGCCCGGTTTAATACCTGAGATCTTCACCGCTTTGTAAGTGGTGACACCTGCGCAGGTGATGCTGCTGGCGGCAGCAGAATCCAGGCCATCCGGTACTTTTACCGCGTAGTCGGCGGTGACGATGCACTCTTCCGCCATGCCGCCATCAACGGAGTAACCGGCATTTTTTACATCGCGGCACAGGGTTTCGTTGCCGGTATTACAGTATCCACAGTGACCACAGCCCTCAAAGAACCAGGCTACGCTTGCGCGATCGCCGACCTTCAGCGACGTCACGCCAGGGCCGATTTCTTTGACGATGCCAATCCCTTCATGGCCCAGGATCACCCCGGTTTTATCGCCAAAGTCACCGTTCTTTACGTGAAGATCGGTATGGCATACGCCACAGCATTCCATCTTCAGCAGGGCTTCCCCGTGCTTGAGCGGGCGCAAGGTTTTTTCGGTAACGTTAACCTGATGATCCTGAGTAACAACAGCAGCCTTCATGTGTATCTCCTTGTTCATGATGAGTATCTGCATAGCAGGTGTAATACTCCTCAAGGATTAATGCTTAAGCGCTGTAATGCAAGGTGCCCGCAACATAATGTCATCATTTAGGGTGATTTCAGATTAAGAAAAGGATGTTCCTCTAATAATTAAGGGGGAAAATACTGGCCCGACGAGAGGCTCGCCGGGCGCAGCGTTACAGCTGTGCTTCTATCTCCTTAATTTCTTTACGCCATTGTGCCTGAAGCTGCGGTTTTTGATGCTTTGGCTTCCGCGCGAGATCGTCTTCCAGCAATGTTTCCAGCGCGACAAGCCGTTCAAGCAGATCGTCAGAGGGGGATACAGGCATGGTCGTGGCGTCGACGGGAGCTGGGGATGTTACCAGTCCCGCGCTTTCACGCAGCCGCTCGAATACCGATTCTGCATCATGCCATTCGCTCAGCTTTCCCTCTTCAATTAACCAGAAACGGTTGCAGCTTTGGCTAATTAATTGACGATCGTGGCTGACCAGCAGGACGCCGCCCTCAAACTGCTGCAGGGTTTGCGCCAGCGCCTCTTTGCCCTCCATGTCGAGATGGTTGGTCGGCTCATCGAGCATCAGCAGGCTATAGCGGGCAAGCGTCAGGCCGACAAACAGCAGTCGAGAGCGTTCGCCACCGCTGAGCGTACTGACGTTTTGTCCGTGACGCGCCCACGGAAATCCGGCGCTGATGAGCGCCATTTTTCTGTGTTGCGGGTCGGGCGCGAACGGCTCCAGCGCGTCAAACAGCGTGGCGTCATCCGGCAGCTGGTTCAGCGTCTGATCGTAATAGCCAGCTGACACGCGTGGATGAAGTTTCAGCCCCGTATCGCTCTGCTCATCACTAAAACAGCGCCAGATAAGCTTCATCAGAGACGATTTTCCGCAGCCGTTACGACCCACAATCGCCACGCGATCGCCGCTTTTCAGACGCGCGATGTCGATGTTAAACAGCTCAGAAAGTCCCGGCGCAGGCGGCACGCCGAGGTTTTCTATCTCCAGCAGTCGGTCGGCGCGAAGCGCATCGCCGCGCAGGGTTAACGTCCACTGGCTGCCAGCCGTAAGCGCCGTCTGGCTCTCCTTCAGCCGTTCGACCTGTTTTTCCATCTGTTTGGCTTTCCGGGCCAGGTCTTCGTTATCGTAAACCTTGCCCCAGGTCGCCAGCCGCTTCGCGCTGGCGGTCACGCGATCGATCTCCTTTTGCTCCGCCTTGTGGCGCTGCGTGTCGCTTTCATCTTTTGCTTCAAGCGCCTTGCGTGCGGCCGTGCAGGGAAGGGCAAAGTAGTGCAGCGTTTTATCGCGCAGGATCCAGCTGCCGTTTGTGACGGCATCCAGCAACTGTCGGTCGTGCGAGACCAGCACGAAGCTGCCTGACCAGTTCTGTAAAAAATGTTCCAGCCAGAGCATGGTCGGCAAATCGAGGTGGTTACTGGGTTCATCCAGCAGGAGCAGATCCGGCTCGTGAATCAACGCCCGCGCCAGCAGCAGCCGGGTGTGTTGCCCGCCGCTCAGCGTGGCGGAGCGCAGCGTCATATCCTGCGGGGTAAAGCCCATGCCGGCCAGCAGCGTTTCGGCTTTCCAGCGCAGGCTATCGCGCTCAGCTAAAGGCAGCTGTGCGAGTACGGCATCCAGCATGGTCAGCGGGAAAATAGCGTCCGGAAGATGTTGCTCAATGCGCGCCATCAGGCAGTGCCCGGCCAGCGCTACCGTACCGGCGGCGGGGGAGTCTGTGCCGTCCAGCACCTTTAAAAGCGTACTTTTTCCGCAGCCGTTATCGCCCAGTAGGCCAATGCGGTCGCCTTTTTTCAGCGTAAAAGAAAGGGAGTCGAAGAGCGTGCCAAACGCCGTATCAACACGTAAAAATTGTGCAGTGAGTAAAGTGCTCATTGTTGCTTACCCAAGAGTTACAGGCATGTTTATGCCTCGTCAAACATCGCTGACGATAACTCAGTAAGCCCGAGAGAAGGGATTTCAGGGGTTGGTGTCTTCGCTCAAGCAGAAGTTATCGCAGCACGATACCGATAACGCTTGAGCGGGTGCGATCACCAAATGTATGTGAAACATTGAAAATTTCACAGTACAGCATAATTGGCCTCCTTATATATTCAGTAGGTTAATGGATGAAAGGAGTGTAGCGGGGGAAAGGGGGTTTGGCTAGTGGGATTCGATGATGCGGTCTGATGCCCTCACCCTAACCCTCTCCCACGGGGAGAGGGAACGGTCGGAGCGAATTAAATCGAGGTACGGCGATAGCTGCGGTATTCAGGCATCCAGAAGTTATCGTCAATAGCCTGCTGCAGCGCGTCGGCAGAGGTTTTCACTGCCACGCCCTGCTGCTGCGCCATTTTACCTACCGCAAACGCGATAGCGCGCGACACCTTGTGGATGTCCTTCAGCTCAGGCAGAACCAGCCCTTCACCATCATTGACCAGCGGCGAGTGGCCCGCGAGGGTTTCGCTCGCGGACATCAGCATCTCATCGGTAATGCGAGACGCGCCGGAGGCGATCACGCCCAGACCAATACCCGGGAAGATATAGGAGTTGTTGCACTGGGCAATCGGATAGGTTTTATCCTTCCATACCACCGGATCGAACGGGCTGCCGGTCGCAACCAGCGCGTTACCTTCGGTCCAGGCGATGATGTCCTGCGGCGTCGCTTCTACGCGGGAGGTCGGGTTGGAAAGCGGCATCACGATAGGGCGCTCGCAGTGCTTGTGCATCTCACGAATAATCTCTTCCGTGAAGAGGCCGGTTTGTCCGGAAACGCCGATCAGAATATCCGGCTTCACGTTGCGCACCACGTCCAGCAGGGAGAGGACTTCGTTGTCAGTATCCCAGTTTTTCAGGTTCTCGCGTTTCTGCACCAGTTTGGTCTGGAACGGCAGCAGGTTCGGCATACCGTCGGTCAGCAGGCCGAAACGGTCAACCATAAACACGCGGGAGCGGGCCAGCTCTTCACTCAGGCCTTCACGCTGCGTCTGGGCAATAATCTGTTCGGCGATACCGCATCCTGCGGAGCCTGCACCGAGGAAGACGATTTTCTGGTAGCTCAGCTGGCTGCCGGCTGCGCGGCTGGCGGCGATAAGCGTACCCACGGTCACGGCTGCGGTGCCCTGGATATCGTCGTTAAAGGAGCAGATCTCATCGCGATAGCGGTTCAGAAGCGGCATCGCGTTCTTCTGCGCAAAGTCTTCGAACTGCAGCAGCACGTCCGGCCAGCGGTGTTTCACGGCCTGGATGAAATCGTCGACAAACTGGTAGTACTCTTCGTCGGTAATACGCGGATGACGCCAGCCCATATACAGGGGATCGTTCAACAGCTGCTGGTTATTGGTGCCCACATCCAGCACCACCGGCAGGGTATACGCCGGGCTGATGCCGCCACAGGCGGTGTACAGTGACAGCTTACCGATCGGAATACCCATCCCGCCGATGCCCTGGTCACCCAGACCCAAAATGCGCTCGCCGTCAGTGACCACAATGACTTTGATGTTGTGGTTAGGCACGTTCTGCAGAATATCGTCCATGTTGTGACGGTTCTGGTAAGAAATGAATACCCCGCGGGAGCGACGGTAGATCTCAGAGAAACGCTCGCAGGCAGCACCCACGGTCGGGGTATAGATCACCGGCATCATCTCTTCCAGATGGTTCTGCACCAGGCGGTAGAAGAGGGTTTCATTGGTGTCCTGAATGTTGCGCAGGTAGATGTGCTTGTCGATTTCGGTTTTGAAGCCCTGATACTGGATCCACGCGCGCTCTGCCTGTTCTTCGATGGTTTCAACCACTTCGGGCAGTAAACCCAGCAGGTTGAAGCTGCTGCGCTCTTCCATGCTGAAGGCGCTACCTTTGTTGAGCAGGGGGAATTCGAGTAAAACCGGTCCGGCATAAGGGATATATAAGGAACGATGTTTTTTCAGTTTGTTGTCCATGTCACTCACTCTTTTTTTGAAGATCCGTCCCTGACACTGCTGTTTGTCATCTTTCTGGCCTGTGCGATGGGGTGCGGTCGGGCGGTATTATAAAGGAGCTGAATATTAATTACCGCAACACATAAACAAAAACACCATCGGTTTTGCCGATGGTGTTCTCTGTCTCAGTCTGGAACTTACTTGCCCGCGTGGCGTTTTCTGCCGGTGGCGTGAGTGACTTGCGTTTCGTGGTCGCCTTCAATCACCACTTTACGCTGATTAGAAAGCTTGTAGTTCAGTCCCAGAATGTGGCGTGCCTGACGGTTCGATTTCATGTTAACTCCTCAATCCTGTTGATAGTTTTAAGGACCAGTTTGCTTACGCAAACGAAATGTAACCCCTTAGGTTGCAGATCCAGCTTAGCAGGTTTTTACAAAGGTGCGTTTCGCCCGCTGACGACGTAGTTAATGGTCTGCTGGTAGATGTCACTGAGGATGTCATTATCCGTGGATTCCACCCACCTGGTCAGTTCCATCAAAATGTCATCTTCAGTCACAGCACCGTGTTCGGCGTGAAGACCCTGCGCAATCGCGTTAACGAGTTCAGGTTGTGCTGCTGCAGTATTAGCCGGGTAATAAGTAAACATGCTGCCTCCGTGTCGTTGTCTGTTTAATGGTACGGCTCGCAAAAAATGTAATTCATAAACAGAATGGCAAATATTTTACCCGTTGTGGCTAAGATTCATCTTAGAAACGAAAATGTCATAAGTGCATGCTTTTATGCACTTTTAAAACGTGGGGATAAATTGACGTTGGGCAACGAGGATATTTGGGCGGTGCTCCTGCTATGGGGGAAATATAGCAGGAGCCGTTTTTAACTTACCACTTCATTTCGCCGGTATTTACTTTGGCGCTTAATTCCAGGGAGCTCTCTTCGGCAAGATCCGGGTACTGTTTTTTCATCGCGCCGATAACGCCCGCGGAGTCTTTGTGTGCGGATAAAGCCTGTTCAAAATGCTGCAGGTAGCCACGCGTAAAATCAATCGCGCCCGTTCCGGCAGGCGGAGTCCCAAGATAGTGACCCGGGATCACGCGTTCAGGTTTGTGCGCAGCCATATTGTCCAGGGTTTGCTGCCACTGCTGGCGGCGAGCAGGCGTCTGGGTATCTGCCGTCCAGACGTGAATACCCCAGGAGACACCGGTGCCACCGAGGATCGTTTTCGCAGACGGGATCCACACGTAAGCCGCGTAACTGTCTGGTTGTTCAATGTCGATTTTTTCCCCGTCAACCATAAACGTGGTTGAGGCGAGCACCTGCGGAACGACCAGCGTCTTTGGTGGCCTTAATATGGTCAACCACCTGCTGCGTGGCCACCACTTTGGCATTCGGGAAGGCTGTTACCAGCGGTTGCAGACCAAAATAGAAATCCGGATCGCCGGAAGTGATCACAATCTTGTTCAGCGTTTTACCGCTGCGGCGAATTTTCTCCACCAGCGCTTCGCCATCTTTCACGCTGAACTGAGCGTCAAACAGAACGGCTTCTTTCGGGCCAGAGACCAGCGTGGAAGAGACCGCGAAAATGCCTTTTTCCTGCGGGTTATACGTGTCAATCGTCAACGGCGCGGCAAAAACAGCCGGTGTGAAAAGGGCGCAAAGCAGTGCAAGGCGAGTAAGCTTCATCATCATGTCTCTGTGGTTCAGGAAAGTCTCTATTGTACGGATATTTGTATTTGCCAGAATTCCTGAAACAAGACATGCTTAGTTTCATAAATCGAGCAAATGGAGCGTATATGGATCGCGTTATTGCCGCTCAGGTCTACAACCGGATATGCGAGCTGGGAAGTTTGAGCGCGGCGGCCCGCGCATTGGGGATCTCGCGCCCGATGGTGAGCCGCTACCTGGAACAAATGGAAAAGTGGGCGGGAACACGCCTGGTTAACCGCTCCACGCGCAAGCTGACGCTGACCGCAGCCGGCGAAAAAGTGTTGCAGAAAACGCGGACGCTTTCGCAGCTCTCGCAGGAGATTGAGGGCCAGTCGGAGAAAGATTTGCCGTCAGGCACGCTGCGGGTCGCCTGTGCACACTTTACCGCCATGCACCTGATTGCGCCGGTGCTCCCCGGGCTGCTCGCGCGCTACCCGCAGCTGCGCATCGAGCTGGATGTGAACAACCACCCGGTGAGCCTGGTAGGGGAGCGTATTGATGTCGCCGTACGCATTACCGACACCCCCGAACCGGGCATGATCGCCCGCCGACTGGGGGAGTGTCGTTCAGTCCTTTGCGCTTCGCCGGACTATCTTGCTCAGCACGGAACGCCCGTCAGTCCCGAAGATTTAGCGCAGCATAATTGCCTGCACTACAGCTTTTTCGCCGGGCAGTCCTGGCATTTTCTTACGCCGGAAGGTGAAAGCCTGAGCGTGGCCGTCAGCGGCAACCTGAGCGCCAGCATCTCATCGCTGTTGATGGACGCCGCGATTAACCACTGCGGTATCGCCATGTTGCCGGAGCGTGAGGCATCTGACGCGCTGGCGCAGGGATTACTGGTGCCGGTTCTGAGCATGCTGGAGCCGAAACCGCTTGCCATCCATGGCATTTACCAGTCCCGAGAATATCAACCTGCCGCACTGCGCGCATTCCTTGATGCACTGGCGCAACATGTGTTCAGTGGCTAAGACTCTTCTGTCTTCGCCGCAGAATCTGAGTAGCCTTCTATACTTAACCCTTTGTAAGCCAAAAGGAGAGCAAGAATGACTATTCATAAGCACGGTTCAGCACACTGGTCTGGCGACATTAAACGCGGGAAAGGAACGGTTTCTACCGAGAGCGGCGTTCTCAATCAGCAGCCTTATGGCTTTAACACCCGCTTTGAGGGTGAAAAGGGGACCAACCCTGAGGAGCTGATTGGCGCGGCACACGCCGCCTGTTTCTCGATGGCGCTTTCGCTGATGCTGGGTGAGGCGGGCTATACCGCCGATTCCATTGATACCACTGCAGACGTCTCGCTGGATAAAACCGACGGCGGTTTTGCTATCACAAAGGTTGCGCTGAAAAGCAAGGTGACTGTTCCCGGCATCGCGCCTCAGCAGTTTGACGGCATCATTCAGAAAGCGAAAGCAGGCTGCCCGGTGTCGCAGCTGCTGAAAGCCGACATCACGCTCGATTACAAACTCAACTAAGCCCCAGCCGGGCTCGCGCCCGGCTATCCCTTCAGCGCGGCGGGGAATACCTCCGCCAGCCAGGCAATAAATACCTTCAGGCGGTGCGTTAAATGCCGGTTTTGGGGGTAAACCACATGAAACGGATAGGCAGCAGGGCGCCAGTCGCTCAGGATTGCCGTCAATGTTCCCGTCTGCAAATAGTGCTTTGCCGAATACTCAAAAGTCTGAACAATCCCAAGTCCCACCGCGGCAGCAGCGAGATGGGCATTGCTTTCATTGACGCCGAGATAGTGTGGAATGCTGATTTCCAGCGCCTCGCCATCCTGTCTGAAGCGAAACGGAAAGGCCCGCCCGGTGACCGGAGAGAGATAGCTTATCAATTTGTGGCCGTTGCGCAGCTCCTGCGGATAGGCCGGGACGCCATGATTCTTCAGATAACCCGGCGTCGCGCAGGTAACCATTTCAGCATTGCCGAGATGTCGGGCAATAAGTGTTGAGTCGTTCAGCGGGCCGCCGCGAATAACACAGTCTACGTTACCGCTGATTAAGTCTACGGGCCGGTCGGCCACCCCAAGATCGATCCGGATATCCGGGTAGCGCTGCATGAAATGTGGTAGCAGGGGGATGAGCACGTCGCGGGCGGTGGAGCCGCCGATGTCGACGCGCAGATGCCCCTTTGGCGTCGCGCGAGAAACGCGAAAAGAGGTGTCAATATCTTCGATATCAATCAGCACCCTGAGTGCTTTTTCATAGTATTCCGCCCCCTCAGGCGTGGTGACGACCCGGCGGGTGGTGCGGTGCAGGAGGCGGATCTCAAGATGCGTTTCGAGAGATTTCACCAGTTTGCTCAGGGTGGCTATCGGCATATTCAGCGAATCCGCCGCGCGCGTAAAACTGCCGGATTCCACCACCCGCGTAAAGGCACGCATTGCCATTAACTGGTCCATCAGGCCCTCTGATTATTTCTGTATGTGAATAGTCATTTTCATTTTTGCCCATTTTTCATTAATGCTGCAAGGGCTAAAGTTTGTTCAACGCGAGCGAAAGCGCGCAAATCAAACCCAACAAAAGGTAAATGACATGAACACGACTCTTTCAGGAAAAATTGCACTGGTAACCGGGGGCAGCACCGGTATTGGTCTTGCCACGGCGCAGGAGCTGGCGGCTCAGGGGGCGAAGGTGTACATCACCGGACGTCGTCAGGCCGAGCTGGACGCGGCGGTGGCTGAAATTGCTTCAACGGCAGTGGGCATTCGTGCGGATGTCTCTAAACTCGGCGATCTGGATGAGGTTTATGCCCGGATTGCAAAAGAGGAAGGCCGTCTGGATATCCTGTTCGCCAATGCGGGGGGCGGTGATATGCTGCCGCTGGGCGCGATCACCGAAGAGCAGTTTGACCGTATTTTCGGTACTAACGTCCGCGGCGTGCTCTTTACGGTGCAGAAGGCGCTGCCGCTGTTATCCGCCGGATCGTCGATTATTCTGACCGGCTCGACGGTCTCCATTAAGGGGACGGCAAACTTTAGCGTCTACAGCGCCAGTAAGGCCGCCGTTCGCAACTTTGCCCGCTCCTGGGCGCTGGATTTGCAGGGCCGCGGGATCCGCGTCAACGTGGTGAGTCCGGGCCCAATCAAAACCCCGGGGCTCGGTGATTTGGTGCCGGAAGAACACCGTCAGGGGCTGTACGATGCGCTGGCCGCGCAGGTCCCGCTCGGACGTTTAGGCGCGCCGGGTGAAGTAGGGAAAGCGGTGGCGTTCCTGGCCTCCGATGCGGCCAGCTTTATTAACGCCACCGAGCTGTTTGTGGACGGCGGGATGGCGCAAATCTAACCCAGGCTGCGCCAGCAGCGAACGTGACGGCCCTCGTGAGAGGGCTGTAAAGCCTGGGGATCTTCACACCCCTGCGTGGCCAGCGGGCAACGGTCGCGGAAAAAGCAGCCTTTGGGCAGGTGACGGTTTCCGGGAAGCTCCGTTTTGCGTAACGCCAGCGTTTCATCCAGCGGTTCACCGGTGCGGGGAACCGAATCGAGCAACAGACGGGTATAAGGATGGCGCGGTTCCCCCAGCACCTGCGCGGCGCTGCCCAGCTCCACAATCTGCCCGAGGTACATTACCGCCACGCGGTCACTCATGTGTCGGACCACCGAGACGTTATGCGAAATTAACACATAAGTCAGATTACGCTGCTGTTGCAGGGTCACCAGCAGATTGAGGATTTGCGCCTGCACGGAGATATCCAGCGCGCTGGTCGGTTCGTCGAGCACGATGATGTCCGGATCGGACGAGAGAGCCCGGGCGATGGCGATGCGCTGGCGCTGGCCACCGGAAAAGGCGTGCGGTAGCCGGTCGAGATATTCCGGACGAATGCCAACCTGCAACGCCAGGTTTTCCGCCATCTGTCGGCGTTCCCGTTCGGGGCTGCGTTTTTGCACCCACACCGGCTCGGTGATGATGCGCCAGACCGGCAAGCGCGGATCGAGCGACGAGAGCGGGTCCTGAAACACCATCTGCATGCCGCCCGCGTGGTTTACCCGCTGGTATGCCCCGGCGCTGGGCTTAAGCATGCCCATCAGCAGCTGGGCCAGCGTGCTTTTACCGCAGCCGGATTCCCCGACAATGCCCAGCGTTTCTCCCCGGCGGATCTGCAGATCGAGTCCGTTGAGCGCATGCACCTGCTCGGTGACGCGGCCCAGCCAGTTTTTACGTGCCGCAAAGTTTACGTGCACGCTATCCAGTTCCAGCAGCACATCAGACATGGGGTTTCTCCTGTTGCGGATACCAGCAGGCGGCCTGTTGGCCTTCTGCGCCATGGGGGTGTAAGCGCGGGGTTTCGCTGCATTTCGCCCCGGCGGCAAAGCAGCGATCGCGGAATGCGCATCCCTGCGGAAGCTGGCTGAGGTTGGGGACGGTGCCGGGGATGGCCGGGAGCAGATCGCGGGGCTGACCGTTCTCCGGCGCACACTTCAGCAGGCCAATGGAGTAGGGATGAACTGGGGCATGGATCAGCGTTTGCGTGGCGCCGCTCTCTATCACGCTACCGGCATACATCACATACATTCTGTCGCAGAGCTGGGATACCACGGCCATATCATGGCTGATAAACAGCACAGAGGTGCCGCTGGCCCGCGCCTTATGCTTCAGCAAGCGCAGTACCTGCAGCTGGACGGTAACGTCCAGTGCGGTGGTCGGTTCGTCGGCAATGATCAGCTCCGGCTCGCAGGAGAAGGCAAGGGCGATCATCACCCGCTGGCGCATGCCGCCGGAGAGTTCGAACGGATAACGCGCCATCACCTGGTGCGCGTCCGGGATTTGCATCTCTTCCAGCAGGGTAATCGCCTTTTGTTGCGCCTCCCGCCGGGAAAGTGGTCGATGCTGGCGGATCACCTCCACCATCTGTTTGCCAATCTGTCGCGTCGGATTGAGGGCGGTCATCGGCTCCTGAAAAATCATCGCCACTCTGGCGCCGCGCCACTGGCGGAGCTGTTTCTCAGATGCCGCGAGGACATTTTCACCCAGTAGCATCACCTGGCCCTGATGGATCCGGTAGCTGCCTTCCGGCAGCAGCCGCATGGCGAGCATTGCGGTCACGGATTTCCCCGATCCCGATTCGCCCACCACGCCGACGATCTCACCCCTTTTGATCTCCAGCGAGACGTTATTCAGCGCGTGGACCTCACCGCGAAAAATCGGGAAGCTCAGGTGCAGGTCTTCAATGCGTAATACCGATTCGGTCATGACTGTTTCCCTCCTGACTTCGGATCCAGCAGGTCGCGGATACCGTCACCGAACAGGTTAAAACCCACGGCGGTAATCAAAATGGCCGCACCGGGAAAGGCGCAATACCACCACTGGTCGAGAACGTAGTTACGGCCAACGGCCACCATCGCCCCCCATTCGGCGGTCGGCTGCTGTGCACCCAGGCCAATAAACCCCAGCGTCGCGGCCATCAGAATAGCGCTACCAATGTCCAGCGAAGCCTGCACAATCAGCGGCGGCAGGGCATTGCGCAGAATATGCCAGCGGATCAAATGCCAGCGCGATGCGCCAAACGTGCGGGCGGCCTGCACGTAGGTAAACTGGCGGACCACCAGCGTCTGGCCGCGCGCCAGACGGACGTAAAACGGAATGCGGACAATGGCGATCGCCAGCATGGCGTTAAACAGGCTCGGGCCGAGCGCGGCAGCCAGCGCCATGGTCAGCACCAGAGAGGGTATAGAGAGCATGATGTCCATCACCCGCATGATGATGGCGTCGCCGCGCCCACCCAGTACGCCGGACAAACAGCCCAGCAGCGAGCCAATTCCGCCTGCAATCACCACCACCGCCAGCCCGGCGGCGATCGACTGCTGGCTGCCTGCCAGGACGCGGCTGAACAGATCGCGTCCCACTTCATCGGTACCAAACCAGTGTTGTGCGGACGGTGCCTGCAGACGGGCGGTCAGATCCAGCGCGTTCGGGTCATGCGGCACAATCCACGGTGAGGTCACCATCACCAGGAGCATCGCAATCATAATCACGCCGCCAACTATCGTGAGTGGGCTTTGTCGCAGCATCCAGAACAGTTTTGCCCAGTTGATACGTTGTCTTGCAGTTTTAACCGGGACGGGCGTTTCCTGCGTTAACATCATTCGGCACCTCCGCGCCCAATTCGCGGGTCAATCCACAGATAAAGCAGATCGACCACCAGATTCACCAATACGTAGGCCAGAGAGACGACGACAGCGAAGCCCATCACGGCAGGGAAATCGAGCGCCTGAATGGACGTCACCACCCAGGCACCCATCCCCGGCCAGGCAAAGACGGTTTCGGTCAGTACTGCACCGTACAGCAAATCGCCCAGCGCCAGCCCGAGCACGGTAATCGACGGGATCATCGCATTGGGCAGAGCGTAACGCAGGACGATATACCAGCCAGGCAGGCCGCTGGCGCGCGCCGTGCGGATGTAGTCCTCGCTAAGCTGCTCCAGCATCGCGGAACGCACCTGACGCGCCACGATGCCCAGGTGAACAAACGCCAGCGTCAGCGAGGGTAAAATCAGATGCTGAAGCGCATTGAGAAAGACCTCGACGTTGCCCTCCAGCAGGGCATCCAGCAGGTAAAACCCGGTGACGTGCGTCGGCGGATCGAGCCAGTCGTCCAGTCTGCCGCCGCCCGGCAGGATCTGCAGGTGCCCGTAGAAAAGCACAATAACGCCCAGACCGAGCCAGAAGGCTGGTGTGGAAATGCCGGTCATCGCCATTAATCGCACCAGATGATCCAGCCAGCGGTTGCGATAGACCGCCGACAAAATCCCCAACGGCACGCCGATGACCAGCGCCAGTAGCAGGGAGCAAAAGGCCAGCTCCAGCGTGGCAGGGAAAAAGGCCTTCAGGTCTTGTGCAACCGGACGTCCGGTACGAATGGACGTGCCGAGATCGCCATGGGCGAGAGCATCGACGTAGCGACCAAACTGGATATACAGCGGCTGATCCAGCCCCAGTTGCTGGCGGATGTTTTGCACGATGTCGTCGCTGGCACGGTCTCCGGCCAGCAGACGGGCCGGATCGCCGGGGATCATGTGTGAAATAATAAAGGTAATGATACAGACACCGGCCACCACCAGGAGTAATCCCCAGCAGCGCTGGCGCACGATGCTCCAGAACGTCATACACTTTCCCCCGGCGAATTCGTTATTTACTCATGGTGGCGATGTTGAACACCTGCTCAAGCATCGGATTAAAGGTGAAGCCTTTAACCTCTTTGTTCATCGCCAGCTGATAGTTCTTCTGGAACAGATAAACGTAGGCCGCCTCGTCAATCACCACTTTTTGCGCCTGCTGGTAATCTTTGGTGCGTTCTGCCTGATCGGTGGTTTTCAGCGCGGCCTGCAGCAGCGAGTCGACCTCTTTGTTTTCATAGAACGAACGGTTGCCCGGCAGCCCTTTTTTGTCTGATTCGAACCAGTAGTTCATGAACATATAGGGGTCGGCAAAGTCCGGGCTCCAGTTACCGATCGCAATGTCGTAATCGCCTTTACCGACGCGGTCGCGCATGGTGGCGTTCGCCAGTTTCTCAAGCTTGACGTTAATGCCGATCTTGCCGAGGCTGGCCTGGGTTGAGAGGGCGATAGGCTCCCAGTTCGGATCGTTATCCGAGTAAAGGAAGGTCAGGCTGGCGGGCTTGTCTTTGACCTTCTCCAGGGCCGCTTTCGCTTTGGCCTCATCGAAGCTGTACTGCATTGCCGTGGCGTCAAAGCCCCACATGCCTTCCGGGATCGGGCCGCGCATCTGCTTGCCGTTGCCGCTCAGAATGCCCTTCACCATGCCCTGGTAGTCCGTCGCCCATGAAATGGCTCGACGTAAATCCACCTGATTGAGCGGCGCTTTGCTGTTGTTGAGGTAGAGATAGGTCACGCGCAGGGACGGGTATTCCGCGACGGCGACTTTTCCTTCCTGCTTCAGGGCCGAGAGCTGATCGACCGGCAGGGAGTCGGCAATGTCCAGATCGCCGCGGGAAAGCTGCAATCGGCGGGAGGCGCTCTCTCCGATAATTTTTACCGATACACGCTTAAAGTGCGGTTTTTCACCCTGCCAGTGTGGGTTAGGCACCAGCACCAGCTGCTGGCCTTTCTGCCAGCTTTTGAGCATAAACGGCCCGGAACCGGCGGTGTTTTGCGCCAGGAAACCGCGCGCATCGTCCGCGGCATTTGCCTTCAGCACTGCCGGGTTAATGATGGATGCCCCGTCATTTGCCAGCGTGTAAAGGAAGGGGGCAAACGGCTGGCTGAGGGTGAATTTCACCGTATGGTCATCTACCGCATCAATTTTCAGATCTTTCGGGAAGGCTTCAGACGGCCCCTGGCCGAGCTTCAGCAGGCGTTCAAAAGAGCGTTTTACCGCTTCGGCGGTGACCGGCGTGCCGTCGGAGAATTTCGCGTTATCCGCCAGGGTAAAGGTCCACTCTTTCTGGTCGTCGGACGCTTTCCAGCCTGTCGAGAGATCGCCCTCCACCTCGGTAGAGCCTGGCTTGTACTTGACCAGACGCTGATAGGACGGATAGGTGACGGTCCAGTCGTTGTTATCAATGGTGATGGCAGGGTCGAGCGTTTGCGGGTCGGCGGCTTTACCAATCACCAGCATGTCTTTCGGGACGGCAGCCAGCGCCAGCGGAGCGTTCATTACCAGCGTGGCGGCGATCAGGGTCGTGAGAAGCGATGTTTTCATGGCAGTGCTCCAGGTTTAAAGAGGGGTGTGCGTCAGGGGAAAACAGGCAAAACGGTCATCAAGCAGCGGGTAGCTGGCGGCGTTCGGCAGTTCAAAGTGCCACCATTCGCTGCTGATACCGACAAAACCGCCACCGAACATGATGGCATTCAGCAGCAGACGGTTGCGCTGGGCGTGCGGCGGTACGGAAGGGTGATACGGATGCGAGCGGTCGTGCATTTCGTCAAAACCGGCGCCCATATCCAGCACGGTATTGTGTTCGTCCATCAGCGTGACGTCGATGGCCGTGCCGCGACTGTGATTGGAGCCAATCGCAACGTCGACCACATACTCCGGGTTCGGGCAGGCATCCCACAGCTGGGCCTGCGCCTGCTGCGGTCGGTAGGCGTCGTACACCACCAGCTTCAGCCCGGCCAGCGTGGCAATGCTGATGGCTTTTGCCAGCGCGGTGGCGGCGTCGGTATGCAGCAGGCACAGCGCCTCTTGGTAGATCGGGCGACCGGTGATGTTGTCGGCAGTGGCGTACTTCAGATCGATATGCAGCGTGGGAAATGTCTTCGCCACATCAATCAGTTCACTCTCTTCGGGCATAGCTCCGCTCCTTTAGCGTTCGAATTGACCAAACTCTTGTTGTAATTGCCGGTTTACCGCCAGACGTGCCGGGAGCGCATCACCCAACGCTTCCACCACGCCCGACAGCAGCAGGTTGAACAAACAGCTCACGGGGGCAAGTGAATCCCAGAAATGACCGGTATCGGTTTTCACCTGCAGTAAGTCCATCGGATAATCCCGCGCCCACGGACACCAGATGTCGGTGATTAAGGCCAGCGGAATGCCTTTTTCGCTCGCGACGCGGCAGTACTGGCGGGCCATCGCGGAGTAGGCGCGCGTATCGGTCAGCACGACATAAGGTTGCGAAAACCCCGAGTTGAGGGATTCCACCCAGCTTCCGGATGCCCCCTCCGAATAGCTCACGCGCGGGCGCAGGTACTCAAGGTGGCTGAAGAAGGCGTTGGCAATCCCGCGGGTGGACTGGATCCCCAGCACAAACACCGCATCCGCATGGGCCAGGTTGTGTACGACCTGGCGGAAGACGTCCGTTTGCGCGAGCTGATACACCTGCGTGATGGCGTCCACTTCCAGCGAAAGGGCGTGCTGAAGGCGGTTGGGCAGGGGGCGCTGCTGTTGCCAGGAGTCCAGACGTTCGTTCATACCCCAGGGCTGATACGGATCGCGCAGGCTCTTTTTGACATCCTCCAGGTTGCGGTAGCCCAGCTTGCGCAGAAAGCGTCCCACGGTGATCCCGCTCGTCCCGCTCGCCTGACCGACGCTTTCAGCCGTTTCAAACGGTATCTGCGCGGCGTGGGCAAGCAACCAGCTTCCGACCCGTTTTTCGCTGGGCGTGAACTGGCTAAACATCGTTTCGATACGGCTCAACATCTCAGGTTTCGTCGTCATACCGCCTCGCTGTTAACACGCTGTCAAAAGCCGATCTAGTGTTACCTCGTTAACAATGCATGACGCGTGCCATGATCACAGGCGAGGAAATGCCTGCTCTGCCGCAAACTTCATGCAATATTTAGTTAACGGATGATCAACATTTGTGCAGCGTAGTTCACTTTTGGTGCAGTGACAGAATCTGCACGTATGAATTTGGTGAATACGTCAGCCCGTTCACATTTTTGATAAGATAGAAACACAGTAGACATGAAAGGGATCCCGGCATGGCGAATTGGCCCTGGCGAGTCAGCGAGCATCTGATGGTGCTTGTTAAGAAAATAGCGATGGTGGTGGGGATCGTACTGGTCGTCCTGCTGGCAGTGCGGGTCTATCTCTCGCAGCAGGGGCCTGAACTGCATCTCTGGCATACCTGGCGGGCAGATGAGATGTCCGTACGCGAGCTCGATGGCGCCGACTTTGCCGGGTATGTTGCCCGCGAAAATGCCATTTTCGCCGATCTTAATACCGCGGTGACGGCAAAAACAGAGCATGAGGAACAAACGCCGCTAAACCGCTATTACCGCCAGAGCCTGGTCTGGCCGGGTCAGTTTTCACCGGATGCCAACCGCTCTTTTGTACTCATGCCAGCCGGAAAGCCGCGCGGCGCGGTGGTGTTGCTCCATGGACTGACGGATTCACCCTATAGCGTCAGACATCTTGCTCAGAATTATCAGGCCCACGGCTTTGTGGCCGTGGTTCCGCGCCTGCCCGGACACGGCACCGCGCCTGGCGCGCTGACGGACGTTGACTGGGAGATGTGGCTGGCGGCGACGCGCCTTGCCGTTCGGGAAGCGACGCGTCTGGCGGGAGAAAATGTGCCCCTGCATCTGGTGGGCTATTCCAACGGCGGGGCGCTGGCGATGAAATATGCCCTCGATGCACTTGACGTGCCATCGCTGCGTAAGCCGCAGCAACTGGTGCTGCTGTCGCCGATGATCGGCGTGACGGCATTCGCGCGATTCGCCGGTTTCGCCGGGTTACCGGCGCTGCTCCCGGCGTTTGCCAAAGCGGCGTGGCTGAATATTTCCCCGGAATATAACCCGTATAAATACAACTCGTTCCCGGTGAACGCCGCCCGCCAGTCGTGGCTGTTGACGAAGGCGCTGCAGGAGCAGATTGGCCGGGAGGCGCGGGAAAACAGGCTGGCAACGCTGCCGCCGGTTCTGGCATTCCAGTCGGTGATGGATTCCACCGTCAGCACCCGCGCGGTGGTGAGCGGCTTGTTTGATCAGCTTCCGGCAAATGGCAGCGAGCTGGTGGTATTTGATATCAACCAGGCGGCGAGCTTCCGTCCGCTGTTCAAGCCCTCGTCCTGGACGGCCACCTCAGCGCTGCTGCCTACTGTCGATCGACGTTACACTGTCACGGTTATTACCAATGCGAATGAACACAGTTTCTCAACGGTAGCGAAAATCACGCCGGCAGGAAGCACTCACGAGACGGTCGTGCCGCTTGGGCAGTCCTGGCCGCAGGATGTCTATTCCCTGTCGCACGTTGCGGTGCCGTTCCCGCAGGATGACGATCTCTATGGCCGGGAGCCTGACGTGAAAAACCGCTACGGCATTAGCCTGGGGACGATAGCGCTCTGGGGGGAAACCTCTGTGTTGAGCGTCGGGAAAGAGGCGCTTATGCGGGTCACCTCAAACTCGTTCTACGGCTACATGGAGGAGAGGATCAACAGCCGAATCGGGGATGAGAAAAAGTAACGTTCTTCTGTTGTGTGAATATGTTAGGTCGCAATGATTAAGTATGTTAAATAATACCTTCAAGGCACCTCTCTCATCGGAACCCGTTTTGTGCTGACGACTCTCATTTACCGAAGCCAGTTGAATTTATCCCACCCGTCAACCGAACTCCGGGAGGTGGTGGAGCGCGCCAGACGCCGTAACGCGAAGCTGAATATAACCGGTGTGCTCCTCTCTAAAGGGGATGACGTTCTGCAAATTCTTGAAGGTTCCGAAGAGGGCGTGGTCAGGCTCTTCAATAAAATCCGTGATGACAAGCGGCACAGCGGAGTGGTTGAACTGATGCGGGATTATGGCCCGCGCAGACGATTCGAAAACGTCGGGATGCTGCTGTTCGATCTGCAGACGCAGTCGCCGAAAGAGGTGCTGCAATCGGTGCTGCGTTACAGCAAACTCGACAGTTACCTGGCCTCCGATGACCGCGTATTCAAATTTATTCAGACGTTTATTACAGATAAGCGTCCGAACCCGTCGGGTGGACGTTACGATCCGGCAAAGTGGGCGCTCGAACCCGAAACCTTACCCTTTGGCGAGTCTCTGGGCCTGATTGCCGCGCAAACCTGTCAATTTGCGCTTCAACCGATTGTTGAGCCTTCGGAAGGCAAGATCAGCTCCCTTGAAGCTCTTATCCGCAGCAATGACGGCGGCAGTCCGGACCAGTTCTTCCGCGCCCTTGACCCGGACACCCTCTATCAGGTCGATCTCCAGACGAAAGCCTATGCCTTTGCGCTGGCGGAAAAGCTGGGGATTGGCAGCCACAAAATTGCGGTCAACCTGTTGCCGATGTCGCTGGTGAATGTCCCTGGCGCAGTGGAATTTCTGGTCGGTGAGATTAAAAAACACGGGCTTCAGCCAGAGCAGGTGGTGCTGGAAATCACTGAAAACGAGATGATATCCGGACTGAATCAGTTCAACAGCGCCATTAAACAACTTCGCGGTGAGGGGGTTGGCATGGCGATTGATGATTTTGGTTCCGGCTATGCCGGTCTCTCTCTGCTGACGCGCTTCCAGCCGGATAAAATTAAGATTGACCGGGAGATTATCAGCGATATTCACCTGAGCGGTCCGAAACAGGCGATTGTACGCTCGATTATTAGCTGCTGCTCCGATCTCGAAATCACCCTGGTGGCGGAAGGTATCGAGAAAATAGAGGAGTGGTGCTGGCTCGAATCTGCCGGGATCCGCCGCTTCCAGGGCTTCCTGTTTGCCCGCCCGCTGCTTAACGGCGTCGGAGATATTCACTGGCCGCACCTGGTGCGTTAAGGCAATTTTCCACTCGCGTTATTTCCCCGTCGTCCTGCCTGTGCTTAAATAGCTAAAACGGTTTAACATAGTTTAGCTTCGAGGTTCACATGGAAAAAATCTGGGTACTGGGTGATGCGGTGGTGGATCTGCTGCCTGATGGAGAAGGGAGATTACTGCAATGTCCGGGTGGCGCCCCGGCAAACGTTGCGGTCGGTATTGCCCGCCTGGGGGGGCGTAGCGCGTTTATCGGCAGAGTTGGAGACGATCCTTTCGGGCGCTTTATGGCTCACACACTGGCTGACGAGCGGGTCGATGTGCAGTGGATGCGCCTTGACCCGGCACACCGCACCTCAACGGTGGTGGTCGATCTCGACGAACAGGGCGAACGTTCGTTTACCTTTATGGTGCGCCCGAGCGCCGATCTGTTTCTGGAACCTGCCGATCTGCCTACCTTCAGCCAGGGTGAATGGCTGCACGTCTGCTCCATCGCGCTAAGCGCTGAACCCAGCCGCAGTGCGGCCTTTCAGGCGATGGATGCCATCAGGAAGGCGGGCGGTTACGTCAGTTTTGACCCCAATATACGCCCGGATCTCTGGCCGGATGAAACCGCACTTCGACGCAGCCTTGAAGAGGCGCTGCAACGTGCTGATGTGGTGAAACTCTCCGTCGAGGAACTGGCATTTTTAACCGGTGAGGAGCAGGTGCACGCCGGTCTGGCTGCACTCATGCGTCGCTGTCCGGCGCGGCGGGTGCTCGTCACGCAGGGTAAAGAGGGCGTTATTGCCTGGCATGAAGGCACCGTGAACCACTATCCGGCAACCCCGGTTAAGTGTGTAGATACCACCGGCGCGGGGGATGCCTTCGTCGCCGGTCTGCTCTACGGGCTGGCCGCCGGTCTTGAACTGGTTCCCGCCATCACCTTAGCCCAGCGCTGCGGCGCGCTAGCCACCACCGCGAAAGGGGCGATGACCGCCTTGCCCTGGCAGCACGAGCTGTAATTTCTCCCTTTACAGGCCGTCGGTCGACGGCCTGAATTGTCGCCCCGATCACACTTACTAAAACGGTTTAGCAAAAAAGATTGCCGATCCAAAATTCACCAGTTTAGTATCAGCAACCTAAACCGGTTTAGCAATTTAGCACGTTTAATGACTTCTTTGAGGGATGCGACAAAATGTATAAAAAACGCAGACTTGCCGTGATGATAGGCATGCTGGCCGGAAGTACCTCTGTTTTTGCCCAAACGGATATGACAAGTATCGAAGCGCGGCTTGCCGCAATGGAACAACGCCTTCAGGACGCAGAGACGCGCGCGCAGAGGGCGGAGAAACGCGCCACGGAAGCAGAACAAAAAACGCAGCAGCTCGTTGCCGCGCAGCAGCAGACGCAGTCGACAACCCAGGCGGTGGCGCAGCGCACCACTGCGCTGGAGAAGAAAGCGGATCAAAGCAGCGGGTTTGAGTTCCACGGCTACGCTCGTTCCGGCCTGCTGATGAATGACGCGGCCTCCAGCAGCAAAAGCGGTCCGTATCTGACCCCAGCCGGCGAAACCGGTGGTGCAGTAGGGCGTCTGGGTAATGAAGCCGACACCTACGTTGAGCTGAACCTGGAGCACAAACAGACCCTGGATAACGGGGCGACGACGCGCTTTAAAGCGATGCTGGCCGACGGCCAGAGAACCTATAACGACTGGTCAGCTGATACCAGCGATCTCAATATTCGTCAGGCCTTTGCGGAGCTGGGCAATCTCCCTGATTTCACCGGCGCGCTGAAGGGCAGTACATTCTGGGCAGGTAAACGCTTCGACCGCGATAACTTTGATATTCACTGGCTGGATTCCGACGTGGTGTTCCTGGCCGGTACCGGTGGTGGCGTCTACGACGTGAAATGGAACGATTCGCTGCGCAGTAACTTCTCCCTCTATGGCCGCAACTTCGGCAGCGTGGAGCAAACCGACAATAACGTTCAGAACTATATCCTCAGCATGAACCACTTCGCCGGGCCGCTCCAGCTGATGGTGAGCGGCCTGCGGGCTAAAGATAATGACGATCGTAAAGACGCGAACGGCGATCTCATCAAAACGGATGCCGCTAACACGGGCGTTCATGCCCTGGTGGGCTTGCACAACGAGAGCTTCTACGGCCTGCGGGAGGGGACGGCCAAAACCGCGCTGCTGTATGGTCACGGGCTGGGGGCGGAAGTGAAAAGCATCGGCTCGGATGGCGCACTGCTGTCCGAGGCGGATACCTGGCGCTTTGCAAGTTACGGTGTCACGCCAATTGGCGGTGGCTGGAGCATTGCGCCTGCCATCCTGGCGCAGAGCAGTAAAGATCGCTACGTCAAAGGCGACAGCTATGAGTGGGTCACGCTCAACACCCGCCTGATTAAAGAGGTGACCCAGAATTTCGCGCTGGCGTTTGAGGGAAGCTATCAGTACATGGACTTAAACCCGGAAGGTTATAAAGACCGAAACGCCGTCAACGGCAGTTTCTACAAGCTGACCTTTGCTCCGACGTTAAAAGCGAGCAAAATCGGCGATTTCTTCAGCCGCCCGGAGCTTCGCCTGTTCGCCACCTGGATGGACTGGAGCAGCAAACTGGATAATTACGCCACCGATGATGCCTTTGGCAGCAGCGGTTTCAACGCCGGCGGGGAATGGAACTTTGGGGTCCAGATGGAAACCTGGTTTTAACCCATCACGCTCCCGCCTGGCGGGGGCGTTTCGCACATCATAAAAAAGAAGTCAGGCAGAGGTATCTATGGATTTTAATCAAATCGCCCGCGAGCTTATTCCGCTGCTGGGTGGCAAGGAAAATATCGCCAGCGCGGCGCACTGCGCAACGCGTCTTCGTCTGGTGCTGGTTGATGACGCGCTGGCCGATCAGCAGGCGATCGGCAAGGTCGACGGCGTTAAAGGCTGTTTCCGTAACGCCGGGCAGATGCAGGTGATTTTTGGTACGGGCGTGGTGAATAAAGTCTACGCCGCGTTTATTCAGGCGGCGGGGATTAGCGAGTCCAGCAAGTCTGAGGCGGCGGACCTGGCGGCGCGCAAGCTGAACCCGTTCCAGCGCATTGCGCGTCTGCTCTCCAATATCTTTGTGCCGATCATTCCCGCGATTGTGGCGTCCGGCCTGCTGATGGGCCTGCTCGGCATGGTGAAAACCTACGGCTGGGTCAATGCGGACAACGCTATCTATATCATGCTGGACATGTGCAGTTCGGCGGCGTTTATCATTCTGCCGATCCTGATCGGCTTTACCGCCGCGCGGGAGTTTGGAGGTAACCCGTACCTGGGCGCGACGCTGGGCGGCATCCTGACCCATCCGGCGCTGACTAACGCCTGGGGCGTGGCGTCCGGTTTCCACACCATGAACTTCTTCGGCCTGGAGATCGCGATGATTGGCTACCAGGGCACGGTATTTCCGGTGCTGCTGGCCGTCTGGTTTATGAGCATCGTGGAGAAAAACCTGCGCCGCGTGATTCCGGATGCGCTGGACCTGATCCTGACGCCGTTCCTCACCGTTGTGATCTCTGGCTTTATCGCCTTGCTGATTATTGGTCCGGCGGGACGCGCCTTAGGGGATGGTATCTCCTTTATCCTGAGCACGCTTATCGCCCACGCGGGCTGGCTGGCCGGGCTGCTGTTTGGCGGACTGTATTCGGTGATTGTGATCACCGGTATTCACCACAGCTTCCACGCGATTGAAGCGGGGCTGCTGGGCAACCCGTCGATTGGCGTGAACTTCCTGCTGCCGATCTGGGCCATGGCGAACGTGGCGCAGGGCGGAGCCTGTCTGGCGGTGTGGTTCAAAACCAACGATGCCAAAATCAAAGCCATTACGTTACCGTCGGCGTTCTCTGCGATGCTGGGCATCACCGAGGCGGCCATTTTTGGTATCAACCTGCGTTTCGTTAAGCCGTTTATTGCCGCGTTGATTGGTGGCGCGGTGGGGGGCGCCTGGGTGGTCTCTGTGCATGTCTACATGACTGCCGTCGGGTTGACCGCCATTCCGGGTATGGCCATCGTGCAGGCCAGCTCGCTGCTCAACTATATTATCGGCATGGTGATTGCCTTCGGCGTGGCGTTTACCGTCTCGCTGCTGCTGAAATATAAAACGGACTCTGAATAATGACGTTACCTTCCCGCTGGCCTGCGATTCTGCAGGCCGTTATGAAAGGGCAGCCGCGCGCGCAGGCTGACAGCCATTATCCGCAATGGCACGCCGCGCCGGTGACGGGGCTGATGAACGATCCCAACGGGTTTATCTGGTTTGCCGGTCGCTACCATCTGTTCTATCAGTGGAATCCGCTGGACTGTGAGCATCGTTTTAAATGCTGGGGGCACTGGAGTTCTGCGGACCTGGTCCACTGGCAGCATGAGCCGCTGGCGCTGATGCCCGACGAAGAGTATGACCGCAACGGCTGCTACTCCGGTAGCGCCGTGGATAACCAGGGCGTGCTGACGCTGTGCTATACCGGCAACGTGAAGTTCGATGACGGCAGCCGTACCGCCTGGCAGTGCCTGGCCGAGGAACAGCCGGACGGCACCTTTAAAAAGCAGGGGCCGGTGCTGGCGCTGCCGGAGGGCTACACCGGTCATGTGCGTGACCCGAAAGTGTGGCAACACGACGGGCTGTGGTACATGGTGCTGGGCGCGCAGGATCTGCAAAAGCGCGGCAAAGTGCTGCTGTTTAAATCCGCTGATTTACATGCCTGGGCTTCCTGCGGTGAAATCGCTGGTCACGGGGTCAACGGCCTGAAGGACGCAGGTTATATGTGGGAGTGCCCGGACCTGTTCGCGCTCGACGGTACGCACGTGTTGATTTGCTGTCCGCAGGGGCTGGCGCGCGAGCCTTATCGCTATCTCAACACCTATCCGGCCGCCTGGATGAGTGGGGCGTTTAGCTATGAACGCGGCACGTTTGCGCACGGCGAGCTGCACGAGCTTGACGCGGGCTTTGAGTTTTACGCCCCGCAAACGACGCTGGCGGAAGATGGACGACGCATTCTGATTGGCTGGATGGGCGTACCGGACGGGGAAGAGATGCTTCAGCCGACGCGGTCGCACGGCTGGATGCACCAGATGACCTGCCCGCGCGAATTGCAGTATCGCGACGGCAAGCTCTGGCAGACTCCGGTGCGTGAGCTGGCGGCGCTGCGTGAAGAGGAGCAGCACTGGCAGGGACGTGCCAGCGATGCGCCCGTTCTGGATGCCGCGCGACTGGAGTTTGAGTTAAGCGCCTCGCAGGTGAACGTCGATTTTGCGGGCGCGCTGCGCCTCACGGTTGATGAGCAGGGCGTGCGGCTGGAACGCGCAAGCCTGAAAACCGGTGAGACGTTGACCCGCTACTGGCAGGGGGACGTCCACCATTTACGCGTCCTGTGCGACCGCTCCAGCGTTGAAATTTTCATCAATCATGGCGAAGGGGTGATGAGCAGCCGCTATTTTCCTGACCATCCGGCCTGGGTGCGCTTCGAAGGTGCGTCCGATATCACATTACGCTACTGGTCGCTGCGCGCCTGCATGATAGAATGAGGGTTTTGGCAGCCGGATCTAAGTCGTTGTGAGAAAAACAAAACGCGTCACCATTAAAGACATCGCGGAGCTGGCGGGTGTGTCAAAAGCCACCGCCAGCCTGGTCCTGAACGGGCGCAGCAAAGAGCTTCGCGTGGCGGAAGAGACGCGTGAACGCGTGCTGGCGATTGCGAAAGAGCACCATTATCAGCCCAGCATTCACGCCCGGTCACTGCGCGATAACCGTAGCCACACCATTGGTCTGGTGGTGCCGGAGATCACCAACTACGGCTTTGCCGTCTTTTCTCACGAGCTGGAAACGCTGTGCCGCGAGGCGGGCGTCCAGCTGCTGATCTCCTGTAGCGATGAAAATCCGGGGCAGGAGACGGTGGTCGTCAACAACATGGTGGCGCGTCAGGTCGACGGACTGATTGTCGCCTCCAGCATGCTTAATGATGCGGACTACCTAAAACTCAGCGAGCAGCTGCCCGTGGTGCTTTTTGATCGCCATATGAACGACAGCACGTTGCCGCTGGTGATCACCGATTCCATCACCCCAACGACGGAACTGGTGGCGGATATTGCCCGCCAGCATCCGGATGAATTCTATTTTCTGGGCGGACAGCCGCGCCTTTCTCCGACTCGCGACCGTCTGGAAGGGTTTAAGCAAGGTCTGCGAGCGGCCGGTGTGGAACTGCGCCCCGAGTGGATCATTCACGGCAACTACCACCCGAGCTCCGGCTACGAAATGTTCGCCGAACTCTGCGCCCGTCTGGGACGCCCACCGAAAGCCCTGTTCACCGCCGCCTGCGGGCTGCTGGAAGGGGTACTGCGCTATATGGGTCAACATAACCTGATGCAAAGTGATATCAGATTAGCCAGCTTTGACGATCACTATCTCTACGATTCGCTGACGATCCCGGTGGATACCATTCGCCAGGACAATCGCCAGCTGGCGTGGCATTGCTTTGATCTGATTGGCAAATTGATCGAAGGGGAGACGCCGCAGCCGTTGCAGCGCAAGCTCAATGCCACCCTGCAGCGGCGCTATAAGTCAGCGGTATAGCCTCGTTCGATACATCAATAACTTTAATTAATTTAAGTTTTGGATGCGCCGATAACCATAAGGAATAATTCTCCTTGAGGTATTGGTTTATGTCGTTGAAAAAGTCATCCCTGATTGTCCTGTTCTCACTGCTTTTGTTCTTTGTGGTCAGCACCGTCACCAGCGTTGGCCTCATCATTAAAAGTAATAATTCCCTGGATAACGTCAACAAAGAGATCCAGGTTGTGCTGTCGATTATTGACCCCATCAACCATAGCCGTACGCTGCGCGTTCGCGTGATGGAGTATGTGAAGATGGTGGAAGCGGGCAACTCGGCAGACGGGGCGGCGAAGCTTGCCGCCGTGAAAGAGGTGCTGACCAAAGCGGACCACGCCTTTGCGGCCTTTATGGCTTCGCCGCGACTCACGGATGAAGCGCCGCTGGTGAGTGCCTATCAGGATGCCTGGCAAAACTACCGTAACCAGGGGCTGGCGCCGCTGATCGATGCCGCTGAGGCACACGATGTTGCTAAATTTAACGCGCTAATCCCGGAAGTTTCCCGCCTCGACCGCCAGTACGAAATCGTTCTCGACCAGGTCCTTTCCGTCCACCAGAAATACGCCAAAAGCCTGAACGAAGACGCGAACAGTAATTTCGTCTCCGGCCTGGTGATGATTGCCGTTATCGCCTGCCTGTTTGTGCTGGTAATTGTTGCCGTCAGCCTCTTCATGAAGCGCTTCGTCTTTGCGCCGGTCAACCTGGCGCGCGAGCACTGCAGCCAGATCGCCGCGGGCAAGCTCGACATTCCGGTGCCGGTGAAGGGGAGTTCGCATAATGAAATCGACCACCTGATGGGCTCGATGGAGCAGATGCGTCAGGCACTGCTGGCCACTATTGCTCAGGTGCGCGATGCGAGCCACACCGTGACGCACGCGGCGCAGGAGATTGCCTCCGGCAATATCGACCTCGCATCACGTACCGAGCAGCAGGCTTCCGCGTTGACCCAGACGGCGGCAAGCATGGAAGAGCTGAGCGCGACGGTGGCGAACAATACCGATAACGTGTATCAGGCCGGAAAACTGGTGCAGGACGCGGTGCACAATGCCCATACCGGCGAAGCGGTGACCCGCGAGGTGATCGACACGATGAATACCATCGCGGCGAATTCGAAGCGCATCGAAGACATTACCAGCGTGATTAACAGCATTGCCTTCCAGACCAACATTCTGGCGCTGAACGCAGCGGTGGAAGCGGCGCGCGCCGGTACGCAGGGCCGCGGTTTTGCGGTAGTGGCCAGTGAAGTGCGCACCCTCGCGCAGAAAAGCGCGGTGGCGGCCAAAGACATTGAAAGCCTTATTGCGCAGTCGGTTTCCAGCGTGAAAAACGGTGCGGAGCTGGTCAACCGCTCGGGCGAGGTGATTGACTCGATTATTTCATCGGTGAACAAAGTGAATACGCTGATGGAGCAGATCTCCGTGGCTTCGGAAGAGCAGAGCCGTGGGATCAGCCAGGTCGGGCAGGCGGTGACCGAAATGGACGGCGTGACCCAGCAGAACGCCGCGCTGGTGCAGCAGTCCGCTGCGGCGGCTGCCTCGCTGGAAGAGCAGGCGCAGCAGCTTTCACGGAGTATTTCGAGTTTTAGGTTGCCGGTGCAGGCGTAATTCTTTGAATCTGCCGGGTGGCACTGACGCTTACCCGGCCTACGAAATCTGTAGGCCCGTGCAAGCGTTAGCGCCGCCGGGCACTCGCTGCGATTGCGCATCCGTAAAAATTATTTCATTCCCCCCAGCAATATTTCCCTCCCTCATCCGTCTACCTCATCACAAGCCATAATCAGTTACGATAAACGAGGTAACACCATGAGAGATTTTGAACTGCACGGCAGAAGTCACGGGCGCGGATTCGGTCGTCACCGTATGGGCAAGGGCTTAGTCATCGGCGCGGTGATTTTCATCGTGCTCGGCCTGCTGGTGATGTCCCTGTGGAACGCCTTGCTCCCGGCAATCCTTGGCGTGAAAGCCATTGGTTTCTGGCAGGCGCTGGGCATTCTGGTGCTTAGCCGCATTCTCTTTGGCGGACTGGGCTTCCGTCCCGGCATGTTTGGCGCACACCGCCGGATGCACGAGCGCTGGATGAACATGACGCCCGAACAGCGCGAGGCGTTTATTCAGCAGCGTCGTGAAGGGTTTGGCCGCCACGGGCGTGGCCACTGCGGCTGGCACGGTCATCGTGACGATAAGCGCGATGACGCTACGCCAAAAGCGCCGGACGCAGAGTGAGCGAGATGAAAGCCGGAGAGGTGGGCGGATCCCTGTTGATGTCGGCGCTCAACGCCTGCCGCGCCCGGCTGAAGGCCTTTATTCGCGGACGAACGTCCGTGCGCGACGACGCAGACGACATTTTGCAGGAAGTGACCTATCAGCTGATGAAGGTGGAGCAGCCGGTCGAAAACGTCGCCGCCTGGCTGTTCCGCGCGGCGCGTAACGAGATGACCGACCGGGCGCGTAAGAAACGCGAGGTGTCGCTCTCCGGCTATTTTACGGATGAAGAGGAGGAGGGCTTCCCGGAGGACGAGCTGGCCGAAACCCTGTTCGGTGTCCCGCAGACGCCGGAAGAGGAGTATCTCAAAACGCTGCTGTGGGAAGAGCTGGGGCAGGCCCTGTCTGAACTGCCGCCGCCGCAGCGCGAGGTGTTTGAAAAGACCGAGCTTCACGGCTACAGCATTAAAATGCTGGCAGAGGAGACGGGGGCCAGCGAACAGGCGCTGTTATCCCGCAAGCACAAGGCGGTGCTGTTTCTGCGCACGCGGTTGCGGGATATCTATGATGCCCTGACGGGCGAATAGCGGCCTCAGACAAAACCTTACACTTCCGGTACTTGTAGATTCATCACTATCGTTTATGATCGGGGCGTCTTGTCACTCTGGAATGTTATGCGCAACCGTCAGCTCCTCGGAAAATGGCTTTTGATCGTTACCTGTCTCGCGATGGCGCTTTGCCTCGTGCAGCGTGCGGTCATGCTCAACCATTTTTTACAGGGACTGGAGCCGCAGATCGCCCTGAGTGCAGACGCCCCGTCGCAAAGCAACGCCGGGGAGTCAGGGCCATCGCCCTGTCAGCTAGGCGCGCACTCCCTGCTTTGCGCGCAGCCGCTGTTCTTCGACGGCGCGCTACCGGCCATTATTATCTTCTTCGCGCTGCTGCAGCTGTTTACGCAAGGGCGGGCATTTGCGCCCGTGGAACAGCCCGTTCAGGCACCGCCTCCCCGAATACACCTTAAAAACTGCGTTTTCCGTGAATGAAAATCATCGTCATCACACGATAATTTTTCACTGTTCACGGAGTAAAACATGGTTAACCTCTTCAGGGGATTCGTCTTCCTGTGGCTGTCCTGCATCGGAATTGTCCATGCGGCGGACACCGGCTGGCTGGTCTCCCCACAAAACGATCACGCCCGCATCCGCTTTCAGGCGGAAAGGGAACAAACGCACATTACAGGCCTGCTCACCGTTGAGCTAAAGCCCGGCTGGAAAACCTACTGGCGGTCGCCGGGCGAGGGTGGCGTCGCGCCAAAAATCACCTGGCCGCAGGGCGTTACGGATAGCTGGTCCTGGCCGGTACCGTCGCGATTCGATATCTCCGGTATGACCACGCAGGGCTATCACGATAAGGTCACGATCCCCATCGTGCTCGACGGCGTGAAGGGCGATACGCTCGACGGCACGCTCACGCTCTCCACGTGCAGTAACGTTTGTCTGCTGACGGACTACCCGCTGCACCTCGATTTTACGCAGCCGGTGGATGACGGTTTCCATCACGCCTTTGACCGCGCGATGCAGGCCGTGCCGGGCACGTCTGGCGTTTCCGCCGATCTGTCCGCCTGGCTCTCTGACGGCAACCTGGTGGTGACGGGAACGACCGACGGGAAATGGGATAATCCGGGGATCTACTTTGACCCGCTGGAGGGGGATATTCTGCCCGGCGAGCCGGCCATTAAGCACGATGGCAATACGCTTCGGGTCACGGTGCCCGTCACCGACGAATGGGGCGATAAGCCCACGTCGCTGGAAGGAAAGAGGCTGTCATTTGTGCTGACCAATGGCAGTGACGCACAGCAAACCACGATGACCGTTGGCGCTACGCCCGCCGAGCCTTCCGCCCCAGCCGGGACGGGCAAAATGGTGCTCTTTGCCCTGCTGGGCGGGCTGATCCTCAACCTGATGCCGTGCGTGCTGCCGGTGATGGGAATGAAGCTTAACAGTATTCTGCAGGCGGGTTCGGACAGACGCGTCATCAGGCTGCGCTTCCTGGCAACCAGCGCCGGGATCCTCACCTCCTTTATGCTGCTGGCCGCCATGGTCACCGGGCTGAAGCTGGCCGGGGCGTCCCTGGGCTGGGGCATTCAGTTCCAGAACCCGTGGTTTATCGGGCTGATGGTTACCGTGACCTTCCTCTTTGCGCTGAACCTGTTTGGAACGTTTGAGATGCTGCTGCCTTCTGCCGCTACCGGGCGACTGGCTACGGCAGGCGGGGCGGGGCTTGGCGGCAGTTTCTGCGAAGGGATGTTTGCTACGCTGCTGGCCACGCCGTGCTCCGCACCGTTCCTCGGTACCGCAGTTGCCTTTGCCCTTGGCGCGCCGCTGCACGCCCTGTGGCTCATCTTCCTGATGCTCGGCGTGGGCATGAGCCTGCCGTGGCTGTTTGTCGCCCTGGTGCCCAAAACGGCCATGCTGCTGCCGAAGCCTGGCCGCTGGATGAACACGCTTAAAGCGATCCTGGGCCTGATGATGCTGGCCTCCAGCCTCTGGCTGGCGACGCTGCTGAGCCTGCATCTGGGGGCAATGGTGAGTCAGATCGTGGTGCTGGTGCTGATTGTTGTCGCGCTGGTGCTGTTCGCGTTGAAGGGGCAAACCTCCTCGCCGTTGTTCTGGATCGTGGTCATCGCGCTGTCGGCGTTTGGCGGGTATCAGCTGCGCGGAGTGTTTACCTCGCCGCCGGACGCTCCGGCGCAACATATCGCTGAGACCATCCCGTGGCAGCCACTGAGTGAAGACGCCATCCAGCAGGCGCTTTCTCAGGGGAAACGGGTGTTTGTGGATATTTCGGCGGACTGGTGTGTGACCTGCAAAGTTAACGAGCATCGGGTCCTGAATCAGCCAGACATCATTTCCGCTCTGAGTCAGCCGGACGTAGTGGCGCTGCGCGGTGACTGGAGCCAGCCGTCCGCCTTTATCGCGGATTTTCTGGCGAAGCGAAACCGCTACGCTATTCCGTTTAATGCGGTATATGGCCCTGGTCTGCCGGAGGGCGAAATCCTCTCACCGCTGCTGGATAAACGCACCCTGGTCACCACCCTGAACAATGCAAAAGGCTAAACGTATTATGAAAAAATTCCTTATCACGCTGATGCTCCTGCTGGCCTCGGCTCAGGTGATGGCCGCTCAGCCGCTGACGCCAGATCAGGAGCAACGTGCGCAGAAGATGATCGCAGATTTTCTGTTTAACGATCCGAATTCCCCGCGTATCGGCGCGAAAAATCCGAAACTCACCCTGGTGGTGTTTACCGACTACAACTGCCCGTACTGCAAGAAATTCGACCCCTATCTGGAGAAGATCGTAGAAAAACATCCCGATGTCGCCGTGGTGTTTAAGTTTTTACCTTACCGCTCGGAAAGTTCGCTGACCGCCGCGCGCGATGCGCTCACGCTCTGGCGTCAGGATCCCGGGGCGTTTATGAAACTGAACCATACCCTGATGGCCAAAAAGGGGTACCACGATGACGCCAGCATTCAGGAAGCGCAAAAACGGGCAGGGGTCAGCGTTACCACGCCTGATGAGGAGAGTCTGATGACGATCAAGCGCAGCCTGCTTGTCGCGGAAAAAATGGGCATTCAGGGTACGCCCGCCACGCTGATTGGTGAGGGATTGCTGCCCGGCTGGGTGCCTTTTGAACAGTTCGATGAAATCGTCAGCGACGCGCTGAAAAACCGCTAACCTGAAGGGGGCGTGATGCCCCCGATAAACCGGAGAGGGATATGAAAAAATTACTGTTACTTTCGGCACTGGCGACCTCAGGGCTGGTCCAGGCTGCTGACGCTATACCGGATGTGGTTAAGCACTTCAGTGAGCAGCAGAACATTACAATCATCAAGAAGCTGGATGCTCCCGGCGGCGCGCCGGCCTGGCTGGGGCAATATCAGGACATGGGGGTGACGCTCTTTTTAACCCCGGACGGCAAGCACGTGATTTCGGGCTATCTGTACGATGACAAAGGGAAAAACCTCAGCGAGGGGTATTTCCAGAAAGAGATCTATGCCCCTATGGGACGCGAAATGTGGAAGACGCTCAACGCGGCGCATCCCCTGAAGGAAGGGGCGGATAACGCGCCGCGCAAAGTCTTCGTCTTCGCCGATCCGTTCTGTCCGTACTGCAAGCAGTTCTGGTCAGAGGCGCAGCCGTGGGTCAAGGCGGGCAAGGTCCAGCTGAATACGCTGCTGGTGGCGTTTCTTAACCCTAACAGCGGACGTAACGCTGCCGCGATCCTGAATGCGAAAGATCCGGTCTCGGCCTGGCGCGAGTACGAGCTCTCCGGTGGCAAAAAGTTACCGAAGCCTGAGGGGGAAGGGTCTCGCGAAACGGTAGCGATCCTGCAGAAACACCAGGCGCTGATGGACAGTCTGGGGGCCAACGCCACCCCGGCCATTTACTATATGAACGCGGAAAACGAGCTGCAGCAGGTTGTCGGGATGCCGGACGCGCAGCAGCTTGAAGCGATGTTCGGGCCGAAGCCGTAAAGAACGCAGGCAGAAACAGGACGTTTCTGCTCGGCCGTCCGGTTAGCTACCCCAGCGTCCTTTGAGATAGTTGACCGCCTGCTGCGTCTGCGGCTTGTTCAGGTAATCTTCCCGGAACAGGATGGTGCCGTTGACGTTGGGCAGTGAATCATTGAGATCGAGCTGTTTTTTCAGTTCCGGCACGCCGCCCTGAACCGTCCAGTCCGGCTCATTTTTCGACGGTTCGCCCACTTTGTAGAACGCGATGCCGATGTACAGACGCGTGTGGGTCGGCTTCACGACGTCGGCCCACCATTTGGTCAGCACGTCATAGCGCGCGGCATCCCGGGAGAAGGGCCAGTAAATTTGCGGGGCGATGTAGTCCAGCAGGCCCTGCTGCACCCACTGACGCGTATCGGCGTAGGATTCATCATAGGCGGCGGCACCCCGGGTGTCCGAGCCTGCCGGGTCAAAGGAGCGGTTACGCCACACGCCAGCCGGGCTGACGCCAAACTCAACGTCGGGTTTGGTTTGTTTTATCGCGCGGGAAACCTGGACGATCAGCTGATGCGTGTTGTGTCTTCGCCAGTCGGCCTTAGAGGCAAATCCCTGTCCGTACTGCCGGTAAGTCTGAGAATCATTCAGCGCGGATCCCGGTGATTCAGCATAAAAGTAATCATCAAACTGCACGCCGTCTATCGGGTAGTTCGCCACGACTTCCGTGACGACACGGGTTATCCAGTCGCGCACTTCCGGAATGCCGGGATCGAGTACGAAGCGATCGCCCGAGACGCGTACCCACTCCGGGTGCTGGACATAGACGCTCGACGGGGTCTGATACGCCGTCCGGTTCAGGGCAGCGATGGTTGACGGCTTCGTGTTGGTCGACACGCGGTACGGGTTGAACCAGGCATGGACTTTCATACCGCGCTTGTGCGCTTCATCCAGCATAAACTGAAGCGGATCGTATCCCGGATATTCGCCGATGTTGCCCGTCAGCATATCTGACCACGGTAATATTTTTGATGACCAGAGTGCCGTGCTGTCCGGCTTTACCTGGAAAAATACCGTGTTAATCCCAAGGTGTTTAAGGTTATCGAGCTTGGCGATAAGCGCCTGCTTTTGCATTGCGATGCGCTGGTCAGCGCTGGAGCCATTCACCGAGGCCACCGGCGGCCAGTCGAGGCGAGAGACGGTCGCAAGCCAGATCCCGCGCATCGGCTCGTTTGCCTGTTGGGTCGGTTTGCTGACGGTGGGGAGCGGGGTAACTAATGATTTTGGTGGTTTTGAGGAGCAGCTTACAAGTAAAAGTGCGCAGCCAGCCAGCGCACCGATCCGTTTTACGTGTCGCGTCATTTGCGTATTAGCTCTTGATAATCCGACTGTTAGCCCAGGGATTAAAGGCGGGCGCCTCCTGTTCTTTATGTCCCTCGTCGTGGAGGGAATCCAGATACAGGGCTTCGACCTCCGCGCGTGCCCACGGGGTACGGCGCAGAAATTTCAGGCTCGATTTAACGCTGGGGTCTTTTCTGAAACAGTTAATTTTGATGCGGTCACCCAACTCGCTCCAGCCATATTTCGCCACCAGGGCGTTGACCATCATCTCCAGCGTTACGCCATGCAAAGGATCGTTAGAAATGTGTGCAGTCATAGGTGTTCAGATGTCTCAATTTTTGTGGGGGCAGGGTTACCGGTGAAAGGGTACAAGAAAGCAGGGGAAGCGGCAATTTAAGCGTGAAATTCTTCACCCCCGAGGGGTGAAGAAAGAGGAACGTTCGTTTACTTTTTGTCTTTAAACAGTTCAGGTGCCCACGGTGTCGGGTCAACCTCCATAAACGGCGCGCGCTCGAAGCGATCCTTCAGCGCCCACGGCACCGTGCAATCAAAGATGGTCTTGCAGGAGATGCCGTTTCCGCGAATTGAGGTGCTGTAATCCGGC
This sequence comes from Enterobacter cloacae complex sp. HYC080_NIDB, assembly GCF_056673325.1. Classification (NCBI taxonomy): domain Bacteria; kingdom Pseudomonadati; phylum Pseudomonadota; class Gammaproteobacteria; order Enterobacterales; family Enterobacteriaceae; genus Enterobacter; species Enterobacter cloacae complex sp. HYC080_NIDB. Next base: position 2,219,083 of record NZ_CP114212.1, read on the forward strand.
GACTGAGACGGATCCAGCTGGTGACCGCGGATCCCCGGAATATTCGTGATGCTGACATCGCCCTGCATACGGGTGGTCATCGCCCACAGGATGTCGTCGCTGTCGAAAATATCCACGTCTTCATCGACAAGGATAATGTTTTTCAGCTCCGAATAGGTGGCTAACGCGATAAGCGCTGCCTGGCCCTGGCGTCCTTCATCTGACGGCTGGCGTTTTTTCACCTGCAAAATACCCAGGAATTTACCGCCACCCGCGGTATGCGCATAGACGTTTTGCAGGAAGCCCGGAATCGCCTCCTCAACCGCATTGCGGATGCTGGCCTCCGTCGGCAAACCGGCCAGGGTGGTATGTTCTTCTCCGGGGCCCACCAGCGTTTGCAGGATTGCCTGGTGGCGCATGGTCACCGCTTTCACTTTGATCACTGGCAGAGACGGATTCGCCTCACCGCAGTAGCCCGGGAATTCCGGCATCGCGTGGCCGGTGTTGGTATGCTGATCTTCTCTTACGCGCACGCCGGGAAGCAGTTCGCCTTCAATGATAATTTCCGCCCGCGCGATGGCTTTCTCTTTTACCGCCACGCCCTGTACCAGCTCGACCGGCTGCTGGCGCAACGCCCCGGCGACGCCCAGCTCATTGTAACCAAACGGTGTGGTGGGGGCCTCAAAACACGCGCCGATATAGATAGCGGGATCGAGCCCCATGTTGATCGTCACCGGCAGCGGTTTTCCGGCCGCTTCCGCTTTTTTGCGAAAGACTTCAATATGGCGACCGGCGGCCAGGAACATGGATAGCTCATCGCGCTCCTGCACGCAAAGGCGGTGGATGGTGACATCCGTCAGCGAGCTGTCCTCCGGATCGCTTGCCAGCACCAGTCCCAGGCAGAAGAACGGGCCTGCATCAATCGGCGTATTGGTTGGTGCTGGCAGCAGTTTGCGCAGATCGAAGTCCGGATCGTCAGCGTAGAAGACCTGCTCCTGACAAGGGGCCTGCGAGGCCGGGACGACAACGGGTGCGACCGGTTTTTTCACCGCCTGACCGACATGTTTTGCCAGTTCAGAAGGCGCACAGCCTAACAAAAGTGCCGCGCGTTCACGGCTGGCGTGCATGCCCACCAGAATGCGCGAGCCCGGATAGCCCTTCACGCTGTTGAACATCATGGCCGGCCCCGTGCGGGTCGGGCGTTTTACCGTACCGCCCGCGCCAATATGACGATACACACCTGCCAGCTCTGCGTTAGGATCGACGGGATGATCGGTTTCAATATACTGGCCTTCGTGGCGCTTCAGTAAGGCGATGGCACTTCTGAGATCGTTGACTGGGTTTTCCATATTTTCCTCCCTCGGTTGAATACCTCCATTTTTACGACAATGACCCATAGCATCAATTGCATCATTACTGCTAAATTGATAATGAATTTATTATCAAAAAAGGAAGTCTCCCGTGCAGTTTCGTCAGATGCGCCATTTCATTGTCGTTGCCGAAGAACTCCACATGCACCGGGCCGCCGAGCGTTTAAACATGGCGCAACCGGCGCTGAGCCAGCAGATAAAGGCGCTGGAAGAACGTTTAGGCGTCACGCTCTTTAGCCGGGCGAACCGTCGCTTAACCCTGACGCCCGCGGGCGACGCGTTTCTGGTGAAGGCCAGGCTCGCCATCTCCCTGACTGAGCAGGCGGTACTGGACGCCAGGCAAACGGCGAGAGGCGAGCAGGGGGTGTTAAACCTGGGATGCGTGTCGAGTGCGATGTTCGACGGTAAGCTGCCCGCTGCACTGCGCCAGATGCACAGCCGCTGGCCGGCGATAACCATGTCTTTGATGACGGGCAATGTGCAGACGCTCTATGCCGCCGTGCAAAGTAACCAGCTGGATGTGGCGATTATTCGGGCACCGCTGCCATCGCTGCCTGACGATCTGCAAAGCCGGCCGTTCACCTCAGAAAAAACGGTGCTGGCGCTGTATCGCCAGCATCCTCTGGCCGACTCTTCCGCTCTGACGCTCGCGTCAGTGAAGGATGAAAAATGGATCTCGCTGCGCGATCCGGAGGGCGTGGGGCTGGAGCAGTACTTTTATGACGTCTGTAGCGGGGCGGGTTTCCAGCCGGACGTAGTGCAGAATGCGACGGATGTTCCCACGGTGATAAGCCTGGTCTCCGCGGGATTTGGTCTGGCGTTGCTGCCTGCGTCAGCAAAGGCAGTGAGTGTCGAGAATGTCGTTTACGTGGACATTCTCGACCGTCTCAGGGAAAGCGAACTGACGCTGGTGTGCCACCGAATTATTCGCTCAGAAGTGCTTAAAAAATTTCTGATGACCCTCGATCGCACCTGACGGCGTCATCCGCTTATTTCACGCTGCTGGCGTCCCGGTTGGTATAGGTAACGGGAACCCAGGCATAGCCACCGTTTTCACCTTTGGTGACATAGCCGATACCCGGGAACGGCAGATGGGGCGCGGCAATCAGGTCTCTGTTTTTCATAAAGTCCGCAAACGCCTGTTCGCGCACGCTTGCCGCTTTGTCCTGATCTTCATCGTAGGTGATGGTCACACCAGGCTGCGGGAACTGGACCGCCCCGGCATGAATGATGTCGCCGACAAAGGTGATCTTCTCGCCTTTGCTTGTCAGCGTGTAGAAGGCTGAACCCGGCGTATGGCCGGGATGAACCGTGCCGGTCAGCCCCGGAAGAATCTCAGCCGTGCCGCTAAAAGGCACCACTTTACCGGCGTCAAGATAGGGCTTTAAGGTCTTCTGCGCGACGTCAAAGTAGTTCTTGCCGTAGCCGGTTTTCTTTTGATTATCGTCGTTAAAGAAAAAGTCGACGTCGGGTTTGCCAACGAAAACGCGTGCGTTGCTGAATACCACCTTGCCGTCTTTGACCAGACCGCCCGCGTGATCGGAGTGGGCGTGGGTCAGCAGGACTTCAGTAATGTCCTCGGGTTTAACCCCCTGCGTGGCGAGGCTTTCAACCAGGCGTCCACCCGCATCAGGACCAAAGAGCTGGCCCGAGCCGGTATCCACCAGAATTTTATGTCCGGGGATCGCAATCAGGAACGCGTTAATGGAGACCTCGGCCGGGTTGGTCTGGAAATTTTTCGCGAGCAGCGCATCAATCTTTTGCGGCGTTGTCCGGCGCAGCAGCTTATGCAGATCCTGCGCGACGGTTCCGTCGGTAAAAGACCTGACAATGACATCGCCGACCTGCACGCGGTAACCGCCCGCCGGTTGTTTAACGACGTGCTGGGGCGTTTCTGCCGAAGCCTGCAGCACAGGGTAGAAAAGCAGTGAACTGGACATCAGCGTGGAAAGAGCAAGTTTTTTCATGGTAAGCATACGCGTCTCCTTTGAAAGTGCTCATCTTACTCATAGCGGCCGTAGAGCAGCGAGTTTTCGCTACACAAGCATGTAATACCAGAACAGGGCAACTTCGTCTTTTTCCGGTAAAGCGTTGTACAGATAACGGTCGTATCCGCCCAGGGTGAAACCGTAGTTTCGGTAAAACAGACAGGCCGAGACGTTCACATTTTGGGTTTCAAGCCGCAGTCCCGGCGCGTTTACGCTTCGCGCCCATACATGCGCGGCGGCCATCAATTTTTGTGCTGCGCCGGTTCTGCGTTTTGTACGATCTACGGCTATGTAATCCACCGAGATAAACTTATTCCAGCCAATTGATGCAGTAATAAAACCGGCTATTTCACCCTCGTTCGTTTCTGCAACAAGAAATATGGCGTCCGGGTTAACACAATGATTTTCAAGTGTCTGGATATCGAGCTCGTAGGTTTTTATCCAGGGCTCGGCGATAGCTTCAATATGCAAATCACAATGGAGAAAAGGCTCTCGTGCAATGTGGTTAACGGTGAAAGAGAAGTCACAACATTCGAGGCGTACGAGGTCGGTATTTAATCCTTTTCGAATCTGCATAATATTCCCGGTAGTGAGTGAGTTCATAAAGAATAGACGAAGCGGTTAAATCCGCTGAGCCAACACACTTTTAATCCTGAACTAAGCTTGTACTTCGTTCCGCGTAAAATGTGGGTCATTCGAGGACATTGAATGGAATTCAGGACATTTCAAAAGCAGTGGGGTGCTGAGTTTATTTCCGATGACGTTGTACGTTTTCGCGTCTGGGCAGAAGGACAGAAAGCGCTGACGCTACGTCTGGCCGTCACCGACGTGCCGATGACGGCAGTGGGTAACGGTTGGTTTCAGGCAGACGTTCCGGGCGTTACGCACGGCACAGAGTATCAGTTTGTCCTGCAGGACGGCATGACGGTGCCCGATCCCGCGTCTCGCGCACAGGCAAGAGACGTTAACGGCCCCTCCATCGTTATCGATCCCCGACGTTATCAGCCGGTTAACCGGGACTGGTCAGGGCGGCCGTGGGAAGAGACGGTTATCTATGAACTGCACATCGGCACGTTTACCCCGGAGGGGACCTTCCGGGCCGCGATTGAAAAACTCCCTTACCTGGCAGAACTGGGTATTACCCAGCTTGAAGTTATGCCCGTGTCTCAGTTTGGCGGATCCCGCGGCTGGGGGTACGACGGTGTGTTGCTTTATGCTCCGCACGCCGCATACGGTACGCCAGAGGATTTCCACGCGTTAATTGATGCTGCGCACGGGCTCGGGCTTTCCGTGGTGCTGGATATCGTACTCAACCACTTCGGCCCGGAAGGCAACTATCTCCCGCTGCTGTCGCCTGCCTTTTTCGATGCAGAGCGGATGACGCCCTGGGGCAACGGGATCGCCTACGAACGCGAGCCGGTAAGACAGTACATTACCGATGCGCCGCTCTACTGGCTGACCGAGTACCGCCTGGACGGCCTGCGGTTTGATGCCATCGACCAGATTAAAGACAGCTCGAAGACGCATATTCTCCAGGAAATTGCAGAGAAGATCCGCGAGGCGATCCCGAACCGTCATGTTCACCTGACCACGGAAGACAGCCGCAACGTCATTTTCCTGCATCCGCGTGATGAGCACGGCAATACGCCGCTGTTTACCGCTGAGTGGAATGATGATTTCCACAACGCGGCTCACGTGTTTGCCACCGGTGAGACGCATGCGTACTACCAGGATTTTGCGTTTGAACCAGAGAAAAAATTCGCCCGGGCGCTGGCAGAAGGGTTTGTCTACCAGGGCGAGGTTTCGCTGCAAACCGGCCAGTCCCGTGGGGTGGAGTGTCACACGCAGCCACCGCAGTTCTTTGTTGATTTTATTCAGAACCACGATCAGACCGGGAATCGCGCCCAGGGTGAGCGGCTTATCACCCTCGCGGGCGCCAATAAAACCCGTGTGCTGCTTGCTGCACTGCTGCTTTCCCCCCATATCCCGCTGCTGTTTATGGGCGAGGAGTTTGGTGAATCACATCCGTTCCTGTTCTTCACCGATTTTCACGGCTATCTGGCCGACGCGGTGCGGGAAGGGCGCGCAAAAGAGTTTACTGGCCATGCCGGGCATGATGACGCTGTCCCGGACCCGAATGACGTGAACACCTTTGTCCGCTCAAAGCTTGACTGGAACAAAATTGCCACCGACGACGGCAAAACGTGGCTCCGCTTCACGCGCCATCTGCTTACGCTGCGTCATCGTTATATCGTTCCGCTTCTGCACGAGGGAAGTCGCGTCGATGGCAAGGTGATCGGGACGGCGCCCGGGATGGTGGCCGTAAGCTGGCGCTTCCCGTCCGGAACGCTTTCGCTGGCGCTCAATATCGGCAATAAATCTGTCAAACCGCCCGCTCTCCCGGGGGAGACGCGTTTCGCCTGGCCGGAGGTAACCGACATTTTGCCGCCGAACAGTATTGTCGTTCGCTTTGCTGATGGAGAAGCATCGTTATGATCCCTTCCGCCACGTACCGTATACAGTTCCGTAATGGCATGACCTTCGATCGCGTTGTCGGGCTGGTACCCTATCTGAAAGACCTCGGCATCAGCCACCTTTATGCCTCCCCGGTGTTTACTGCCACAACGGGTTCCACGCACGGCTATGACGTCACCAACCCGAATGAAATAGACCCTGCGATCGGCGGACGCGAAGGTTTCGACCGCATGTCCGCGGCGCTTAAGCAGGCCGGCATGGGGCTGATACTGGATATTGTCCCTAACCATATGTCGACTTCTCTGGAAAACACCTGGTGGCGGGACGTGATTGAGTACGGACAGCAGAGCCGCTATTTCCGCTATTTCGATATCGACGGGTCTCGCCCGCTGACGCTGCCGTTTCTCGGGGACACCTTTGAGGCGGAGCTGGAGAAGGGAGCCATTACTTTAAAACGTGACCCTGTCACAAACAAAGCCGCTCTGATCTATTACGACACCGCATATCCGCTCAACCCGGGCACGTTCAGCGAGGATAAGAGCCTTGCGGAACTGCACGAAGCACAAAGCTGGCGATTGATGTCCTGGCGGGAAGCGCCGAAACAGCTTTCGTGGCGACGTTTCTTTGAGATTACCGGTCTGGTGGGCGTGCGTGTTGAAGATGACGCGGTATTCGACGATACGCATCGCCTCATCCTTGAACTGGTTCACGCGGGTGTGGTGGATGGCCTGCGGATCGACCATATCGACGGTCTGGCCGATCCGCTGGGCTATCTGCAGCGCCTGCGGCAGGCAACCGGACCGGACTGTTATATCACGGTCGAGAAAATTCTCGCTAAAGGAGAACAGCTTCCCGCCGAGTGGCCCGTCTCCGGTACTACCGGGTACGAATTTATCGCTTCGCTGGCGGAAGTGCTGGTCGACGACGATAACCTGTCGCGTCTGGAAAAAATTCACGACGAGACGCTGGGGGTAACGGTCGATCGCCACGCGGAACTGCGCGATGCGAAAGGCCTGATGACCGATCGTAATTTTGAGGGCGAGTTCACCACGCTGCTTAATCTTGCAGACGATCTGGCCCGCCGTAATGACGTTGCGCTGCAGCGCGATGATATTCGCCACGCGTTACGCGAGCTGCTTATCGCCTTTCCGGTGTACCGCACCTACGGCACCCGGGAGGGGTTAACCCCGCCAGATGTCGCGCTGCTTAACCGCGTGGTCGCCAGCGTCGAGACATCCGAAGCCGCCCTGAGCCTGATAGTCCGCATTCTTACCGGCGATTTGCCGGAAGAGTGCCGCGAGTCCGCCGCGCTTTTCAGAACCCGCTTTCAGCAGTTGACCGGGCCGCTGATGGCGAAGTCCGTTGAAGACACGCTATTCTTTCGTCATAACCTGGAGCTGGCGCTTAATGAAGTGGGCGCCGACCCGACGCTGCGCGCGTTCTCGCTATCCCGCTTTCATCAGGAGATGCGCATTCGTCTGGCCCGTCAGCCCGATGCGCTGCTGGGCACCTCAACGCACGATACCAAGCGCGGGGAAGATGCCCGGGCCCGGCTTTACACCCTGACGGAGGCCCCGGAACAGTGGGGCGAAAATCTGGCCCGCTGGCGCCAGATGAACCAGACCCAGGTGCGGTTTCTCAATGACGGTACCGCGCCAAACGCCGCCGACACCTGGATGATCTATCAGGCGCTGGCAGGCGTCTGGCCGGCCACGCTGTCGCCGGACGACGCCGACGGGCTTGCCTCGCTGGAGGCGCGTTTTATCACTTTCCTCGAAAAAGCGCTGCGCGAGGCGAAACAGCGCACAGACTGGATCGACAGCAACGAGAGCTATGAGAGCGTGGTGCTGCGCTATGCCCGGCACCTGCTTTCACCTGACAACACGCTGTTTCTGCATGATTTCAGCGAGTCCATGCGGCCCTTTATCCGCGCCGGACTGATGAACAGCCTCAGCCAGACGGTGATTAAGCTGACGGCGCCCGGCGTGCCGGATATCTATCAGGGCAGCGAGGCGCTTAACGTTAGCCTTGTCGATCCGGATAACCGCCGCGAGCCGGACTTTCCGACGCTGGTGCAAAACCTCAGCGTGGCGAATGCCGGTATGTTTGAAAACCCGGCGTGCTGGCAGGACGGCAGGGTGAAGCAGTTTGTCACCGCTACGCTCCTGCGTCTGCGTCCACACTATCCCGGGCTGTTTCGCTATGGCGACTGGCTGCCGCTTAAAGTGTCCGGCGATCGGGAGGAGCATCTGATTGTCTATGCGCGGGTGAAAGACGGCGAGGTGCTGATTGTTGCCGTGCCGCGACTGGTTTTTGGCGTCACCGATCACCGCACGCTGTGGGGCAATACCACGGTGGCGATACCCGAGGCGCTGGCAGGAAAACGCTATCGGGATCTGTTCAGCGGTGAAAGCCGCATGCTGCAAGAGACGCTGGATTTAACGTCAGAAAAGGGATGTGTACTGGTTCTGCTTACCTGCGAATAATCGTGGAGAACGAAAATGGCAAAGGATACAACGTTTGAAATTCGGGCCGGTCATGGCCAGCAGTTGGGTGCAAATTATGACGGGAAGGGGGTCAACTTCGCGCTGTTCTCCGCTCACGCTGAGCGGGTGGAGCTCTGTCTGTTTGACCCCTCCGGGAAAACGGAAATCGCCCGGCTCGAGCTTCCTGAATATACCCACGAAGTCTGGCACGGCTATGTGCCGGATCTGAAGCCCGGTACGCTTTACGGGTATCGCGTCTACGGCCCCTATGACCCGGAAAACGGTCATCGCTTCAACCCGCATAAACTGCTTATCGACCCCTATGCCCGCGAACTGGTGGGTGATATCGACTGGAACGAGGCCCATTTCGGCTATGCGCTGGGGCATGACGAATTAGATTTGAGCTTTGATACCCGTGACAGCGCCCCGTTCACGCCAAAATGTAAGGTTATCGACCCGAACGCCTGTGACTGGCAGGACACTAACCGACCCACTATCCCCTGGCCGAACACCGTGGTGTATGAAAGCCACGTAAAAGGGTTTACCCAGATGAACCCGGCAATTCCTCCCGAACTGCGGGGCACCTTTGAGGGGATGGGGCATAAAGCCTCCGTGGACTACATCAAAAGCCTCGGCATCACCTCGGTGGAGCTGCTCCCGGTTCACTGGTTCCCGGACGATCAACATCTTCTCGACCGCGGTCTGAAAAACTTCTGGGGCTATAACACGCTGGGCTTTTTTGCGCCGGCGTCGCGCTACTTCGGCCCGGCGGGGATCCAGGGCTTTCGCGATATGGTGCGCGCTTATCATGATGCGGGCATCGAGGTGATTCTCGACGTGGTGTATAACCACACGGCGGAAGGCAATGAGCTTGGCCCCACGCTCTCGTTTAAAGGCATTGATAACTACAGCTATTACCGCACGCTGCCTGACCAGCACCGGTATTACATCAACGACACAGGAACGGGGAACACGGTCAATACCTCTCACCCGCGTGTGCTGCAGATGGTGATGGATTCGCTGCGCTACTGGGCGGAGTCGATGCATATTGACGGTTTCCGTTTCGACCTGGGAACGATACTGGGCCGCGAGCCGGAAGGGTTTGATCCGCGCGGCGGCTTTTTCGACGCCATGACCCAGGATCCGGTTTTATCCCGACTGAAGCTAATTGGTGAACCCTGGGATATCGGCCCCGGCGGCTATCAGGTGGGCGGTTTTCCGCCAGGCTGGGGTGAATGGAACGACAAATACCGCGACACCGTACGCGAGTACTGGAAGGGGGACAACGTCTCTAACGACTTTGCTGCCCGTCTGCTGGGATCCGGTGACTTGTACGATCTGCGCGGGCGTCGCCCCTGGGCCAGCGTTAATTTCATCACCGCCCATGACGGCTTTACGCTGAATGACCTGGTGTCGTACAACGAGAAGCATAACGCCGACAACGGGGAAGAAAATAATGATGGCCATAACGATAACCGTTCATACAACTATGGCGAAGAAGGGCCGACGGAGAACCCGGATATTATTGCTACCCGCGAAAGGCAGAAGCGTAATTTCCTGACCACGCTGCTGTTTTCCCATGGTACGCCAATGCTGCTGGCCGGCGATGAGTTTGGCCGCACGCAGAAGGGCAACAACAACGGCTACTGCCAGGACAGTGAGATCTCGTGGATCGACTGGAAAGGACTCTCCGAGAACGACGCCGCGCTGCGCGAGTTTACCCGACGTTTGATTGCGCTTCGTGCCGCGCAACCGTTATTGCGTCGTGAAAGCTGGCGCGACGGGCTGGAGATCCGCTGGTTTAACGCCGGCGGCGGTCCGCAGCAGGCAGAGCAGTGGGATGAGGGCTCGACGCTCGGGGTGTCCATCAGCAGGCCCGATCTCAAACAGGAAGAGGGGATCTGGCACGATGTGCTCATGCTGTTCAACCCGTTTGAAGGCAGCGTGGCATTCCAGATCCCACAGTTTGGTGAAGGGGGATGGGTGCTGGAGCTGTCTACAGCCGATGACGCCGTGACCGGGAAGGCGATCACCGAAGCGGTAGAATTCGAGCTGGCCGGACGCAGCATTACTCTTTTCCGACGGCCCTGAGTTTACAGTGATGCCGCCGCCCTGGCGGCGGTGTCGTACAGGGAGGAAATCGTGCGTAACAGCTGCGCGGTTTCGCCAATGGATTTTCCTGCAATGCCGCTCTCCGCATGTATCGCGATCAGACACGCCTCCCGCACGTCGCGGTATTTCATACATAACGCTTTCCCTTCCTCCGTGGTGGAGAAAAAGAGCTCTTTTCCCGCTTTCTCACTTGTCACGTAGCCTGCTTTAACCAGCTTTTTCAGGGCATAAGTCACCACATGCGTATCTTCCACGTTGAGAACAAAACAGATATCAGCCAGCTTTTTCTTGCGGTCGCGGTGGTTCACATGGTGCAGAAGTGAGACATCAAAGGCGCCCATATCGGGTTCGCCGGCAGCCGTCATGCAGCGCACCATCCATTTGTTGAACGCGTTGCTGGTCATGATCAGCGCGTATTCCAGCTCTGACAGTTCCGCGCAGCGCTCGGACACCAGATGGCGGGACGAGACGATCCGGCCATCGTTGATGTCGTCGTGATGGGGTGAAGCACGCTTTTCTGAGGTCATAACGTTCCTTAGTCAGAAATGTAAACTCATCGATAAAATAAGAACATTTTATTGATAAATTGTTTACATGTTTTTGAGGTTCAGATATAGCTTTTTAGCGCAGGTTTTGCAAAGCCTGACGAAAACACAACATCGCTCGCCGCAAATTAAAAAAATAGCCGTCGGCGCGCAACGCTCACTTTCGATAGGGTAAACGTTATGGACGGTTCTACGCTGTTGCCGCTGATCGGGATACCGATCGTGGTTATTGGTTTTGCTTTGCGCTTCAACCCGCTACTGGTGGTCGTGGTGGCGGGGCTGGCGACGGGTCTGCTGGTCGGTATGGATTTCGGCATGCTGCTCGAGACCTTTGGCGAGAAGTTCGTCAATAGCCGATCGCTCGCGACCTTCATTCTGATCCTGCCGGTCATTGGTCTGCTGGAATATTACGGGCTAAAAGAGCGCGCCCAGGCCTGGGTCGCGAAGATCGCCAGCGCCACCTCGGCGCGCATTTTGATGCTCTACTTTGTCGCCCGTGAAGGCACGGCCGCGCTGGGGTTGATGTCGCTGGGCGGGCATGCCCAGACGGTACGCCCGCTGCTGGCGCCGATGGCTGAAGGGGCCGCTCTGAACGAGTATGGTGAACTGCCGCAGCATATCCGCGACAAAATCAAAGCCCATGCCGCCGCGTGTGACAATATCGCGGTCTTCTTTGGGAAGACATTTTTATCGCCTTTGGTGCAGTGCTGCTGATTGACGCGTTCCTGAAAGAGAACGGCATTCAGGGGATTGAACCGCTGCATATCGGCCTGTGGGCCATTCCGACGGCCATTGCGGCATTGATTATTCATATGACACGCCTGCTGCGCCTGGATGCCAGTATCCGTCGTGACGTGATGGCCTGGCGTGCAGAGCAGGCAACGCAGGGGGCCGCGCAATGATGACGCTTATCACCATTAACCGCGTGTACTACCTGATTGGCTTCGTCGTGATGTTGCTGGTGGTCATGACCCTGCGCGATCGCGCGAATCCGAAGCGTTTCACCACCGCGCTTTTCTGGTTTTTATTCGGCGGGATTTTCCTGTTCGGTGATCTGATGGTTCAGGAGCTCGGCAAATCGCTGGCGTACCGAATCATCGGCGGCAGCGTTATCGTTATCGCGCTGCTGGCGGGCTTTGGTCTTGTCGGAAAGGGGCACTACAAAATGGCCTCTGACGAGGAACGGGTTGCCTCGTCAAACCGGCTCAAAAACTGGCTGTTCCTGCCCGCGCTGATGATCCCCGTGGTGACGGTGATCGGGACGCTGTTCCTGAAGGGCGTGTCGATTGGCGGCGTTTATCTTCTCGACCAGAAACAGCTCACCCTTGCGGCGCTGTGCGTGGCCTGCGTCGCGGCGATCCTCACCGGCTGGTGGCTGACGAAGGGCACGCCGCTGCACGCGATTCGCCAGTCTCGCCGTCTTGTCGATACCATCGGGTGGGCGGTGATCCTGCCGCAGATGCTGGCCATGCTGGGTGGGGTATTCGTGGCGGCCAATACCGGTGACTCCGTACAAAAGGTAGTGAGCCTGTTTGTGAACCCGGATAACCGCTTCATGCTGGTGGTGATTTACTGCGTGGGGATGGCGCTGTTTACCATGATCATGGGTAACGCCTTTGCCGCTTTCCCGGTATTGAGTGCCGGTATCGCCTTACCGTTCCTGATTAACGTGCATCACGGTAACCCGGCGCCGTTGCTGGCGATTGGCATGTACGCAGGGTATTGCGGCACGCTGATGACGCCGATGGCCGCGAACTTCAATATCGTGCCCGCCGCGCTGCTGGAGCTGAAAGACAAATATCAGGTGATCAAGATCCAGATCCCGACCGCGTTAACCTTGCTGGTGGTGAACGTGTTCTTAATGTATTTCCTCGTTTTTCGCTAAGGAGCGGTTATGAAATTAACGCAACAACAGGCTGACGCGTTTGCCCGAATGCCTTTAACCTATTTGCGCCAGGAATACCCGAACCACATCATGCACCTGCTGAATGATGATGGTGATGTTCTGCCGCCTCGCGAACTGCACCCGATTTTCTACGGCTGTTTTGACTGGCACTCGGCCGTGCACGGCTACTGGTTGCTGCTGCGCTGCGTGCGTCTCTATCCCGAATTGCCGTGCCGGGATGAAATCGTCGCGCTATTCGACGAGCACCTGACCGAAGAGAACGTGGCTAAGGAACTGGCCTATTTTACTGCGCCGTTCCGCGCCTCGTTTGAGCGCCCGTATGGCTACGGCTGGCTGCTGGCGCTGGCCCAGGAACTGAAACAGTCTTCGCTGCCGCACGCCGCAGGCTGGTATCAGACGCTTGAACCGTTAACGCAGCATATTCGCAATCGTCTGGTGGATTACCTCGGCAAGCTCACCTATCCGATCCGCGTCGGGACGCATTACAACACGGCGTTTGCTCTGGCGCTGGCACTCGACTATGCGCGTACAGTGAGTGACAGCGGGCTTGAGCAGGCTATTCTGGCATCAGCGGAACGGTTTTATCTCGCCGACACGCGCTACCCGGCGCACTACGAGCCCGGCGGTGATGAGTATATTTCCGGTGCGCTGACAGAAGCGTTGCTGATGAGCAAGGTGGCAGATGACTTCCCGGCCTGGTTCGACGCGTTTCTGCCGGAGGTGGGCGCCGTTGCAGCCCTGATGAGCCCGGCGCAAGTGAGTGACCGTACCGACCCGAAAATTGCCCATCTGGACGGGTTAAACCTGAGCCGCGCCTGGTGTATGAAGCATATCGCAAAAGCGCTTCCCGCAAACCATCCGGCGCAGCAGGCGCTGCGTGATTCGGTGGCGAAACACCTGATGGCAAGCGTAGAGCATGTTGTCGGCAGCCACTACAGCGGCGGGCACTGGCTGGCGAGCTTTGCGCTGCTGGCGCTGGAGTAAATAAACGAGACGCCTTTCTTGCCGGGTGGCGCTGCGCTTACCCGGCCTACATTGTTCATTAAAATCAATATATTGCATATTATCTTGTAGGCCCGTGCAAGTGTAGCGCCGCCGGGCGCAGCCTGCTCGCGCTAAACAACACGGCGCCCGTCGAGGCTATGACGGCGATCCACAGCGCAACATGCACGATCCGGTCATCAAGGGTTTGGCCGGTTGTTGCCGCCAGCAGCACGCCCACCGTAGCGGCGCCGAGACATTGGCCGAATGTCCTGACGATAGACAACACGCCGGAGGCATAGCTGGCATAGTCTCGCGCCACGTTAGCGAGCATTTCCCGGTTATTGGGGCTCTGGAAGCAGCCAAACCCTATCCCGCAAACCAGGCTGCGCAGGCAGATGTTCCATACGGATGGGCTTTCCGGCAGGGTCGCCAGCAGAACCAACCCACCGACAAATATCATCAGCCCAAGGGTCGAAATCAGCGGCGCGGAAATCGTATCAGCCCAACGCCCCGCGTGCGGCGCAATCAGCACAATACCTATCGGCCACGGGGTAAAGAGCAGCGCAGAAACCACCGGACTGTAGCCATACACGCTCTGAAACAGGAACGGCAGCGCGACAAAGGTGATGCCCTGGCTCACAAACGAGGCCAGCGAGGTTAGCGCAGCGAGGGTAAAGCGTCCGTTTTGGAATATGACGGGCGGAAATAAAGGGTGACTTGCCCGCCGAATCCGCCAGATAAAGGCGAGGGCGCTCATCAGCGCGAGAAGTCCCCAGCCGATGGCTTCGTGATTAATGTGCTGCGTGACGCGCTGAAGACTGTTGGCCGTCATGATCGTGGCTCCCAGAAATGTTGCGGAGAGCACCGCGCCTGGCGCATCAAAGGAGGATTTATCACCCGCTGATTCCTTCGGTAAAGCGTGCCATGCCAGCAGCAGGGCGATGCAGCCTGGAATAAGGTTAATGGCGAACAGCCATTGCCAGCTCAGCGCGTTCAGAATCGTTCCGCCCAGCACCGGGGCTATCGCCGTGCTGGAGGCGATGAGCAGGGCGTGCAGCCCCAGAACGCGGCCAAGCAGTCTGCCGGGAAAAACGGATCGCAGGATTGCCGGGGCGATGCTCAGGGTGGCCGCGCCGCCGATGCCCTGCAGAATACGCATTCCGATCAGCACATCCGGGGTCTTCGCCAGCGCGCAGCCGAGAGAGGTAAGCGTAAAGGTAGCAAGCCCGGCCAGAAACACCGGGCGATAGCCCACGCGCGCCGCCAGCGCGGCAAAGATGGCGAGGGTCATGGCCGCTGACAGCAAATAACCGTTGGCGAACCAGACAGCAACATTGGCAGGAACCTGCATTGCGCTTGCCATGGAGGGGAGCGCGATGTTGATCATCGTCCCGTCAAAGACCCCCATCAGCGTGGTGGTCATCACGGCGGCCAGGACCCGGGCGCGCTCATGCCCGGATAAACCTTCATCGCCGGGCAGGTTTGAAAATAGCGTCATCGTCGTTACTCCAGAAAAGAATAGTAATGACGAAACTATAATCATCAGGTATACAGGGCGGAAGACGCAGCATTTGCACTTAATCGTTGCATATAACGCCTTATCTGAGGATTCCTCGTGACCGATCCTGACTTTAATCTGCTTGTCGCGCTCGATGTCCTGCTGGCCGAAGCCAGCGTGGCGGGCGCGGCGCGACGCTTAAACCTGAGCACCTCCGCCATGAGCCGAACCCTGAGCAGGCTGCGGGAGGTCACCGGCGATCCTATTCTGGTTCGGGCGGGTCGTCAGATGGTGCTGACCCCCTGGGCGGAAGCCACACGGGATCGCGCCCGCAACGCCGTACACGAGGCGAGGGCGGTGCTCCAGCCCTCCAGCGATACGCTGAAGGTCGAGAATCTGGCGCGCCTGTTCACCATCAGAGCCAACGACGGTTTTGTGGTGGCGTTTGGGCCATTGCTTATTGCCGCAGTCGCGAGTGTTGCCCCCGACGTTTGTATCCGTTTCTCCCCGAAACCTGAAAAAACATCGCGCTATCTGCGAGAGGGGCTTGTCGATCTGGAAATCGGCGTGCAGAGCAATATGGGGCCTGAAATACGTCTGCAACGGCTGTTTCAGGACAGGTTTGTTGGCGCAGTGCGCCAGGGGCATCCACTGGCTTCGCGCCCGTCAGTTAGCCTGCAGGATTATATCTCCTGGGGGCATGTGGTGGCCTCGCCCGACGGATCGTTACACGGTTTTGTCGATGACGCGCTGGCGGAACGCGGGATGAAACGTAACGTCGCCAGCGTTGTGCCTGGTTTCCCGACGGCGTTATCCGTGGCGCTGGCCTCCGATCTGATTGCCATGGTCCCGGCGCTGTATTTGCTCAATCAGCCCATGTCAGAACGCGTACACGTCTTTGAACTGCCGTTTAAAACCCGGAGCATTACCGTCTCACAGATGTGGCATCCGCGCATGGAAAAGGATCCCGCGCACCGGTGGCTCAGGGAGAAGGTGCTGGAAGTATGTCGGCCGGTTCGCTGACCGCTTAAACGGTTTTCTTCGGCACGGAAAGTATAAAGCGCGTCGATACCGCATCGGATTCCACACGGATTTTTCCGTGATGGGCGCTGACGATGGATTTCACGATGGCAAGGCCGATGCCGCTGCCTTCGCCTTTACGCTGTCTTGATGGATCCACCCGGTAAAAGCGGTCAAACAGCCTTGGCAGATGTTCTTCCGGGATCGGCGCGCCGGGGTTGGCAACCACCAGTTCAACATTGTTTTCCTGCTCTCTGAGTGAGACGGTCACAGCTTTTCCTTCCGGCGTATAGCGCAGGGCATTGGATAACAGATTGTTAATCGCCCTTCTGAACATCTGCGGATCGCCTTCTGTCAGGCAGGGCATTCCGTTAAATTTCAGCGTGACGTTACGTTCTTCCGCCCAGGCTTCGAAGAAATCGAACACTTTCATGACTTCAGCGCGCAAATCAAAGATCGCCCGGTCCGGGATGAGCTGATTATTATCCGCCTGCGCCAGGAACAGCATGTCGCTGACCATCCGGGTCATTCGGTTGTACTCTTCGAGACTGGAATACAGCACATCTTCCAGCTCCTTCTGAGAACGGTTCTGGCTCAGCGCAATTTCCGTTTGCGTCACCAGATTGGTAACAGGCGTTCTGATCTCATGCGCGATATCGGCGGAAAAATTGGCCTGGCGGGTAAAGACATCTTCTATTTTTTCAATCATATGGTTGAAAGAGATCACCAGCTGTTCCAGCTCAACGGGCACGCGGGACGGTTCAAGTCGCGCGTCGAGATTCTCTGAGGTGATATTTTTAATGGCGGTGCTGACGTTACGCAGAGGCAGATGGCCCTGGCGTACCGCAATACGAATGACAACAATAATCAGCAGACTGATTGCCGCGGCAATCGCGAAGAGATTCTTCTTCAGGGCATCCAGGTAGTGCAGATGAAAATTAATGGAGAGGCCAATCAGCATCACGTAGTCCTGCGATTTGCCCTGCAATGTCGCCGTGCCTGACGAGGCGATAATCCGGTACGTGTCCATTTTCATGTCGGGCCCCGCGTGCATGGAAGCAGCAGAGTCCTCCACCGTCCACAGAAAGACATCCTGGGTGCGACGGTGCACGTTAAAATCCGGTGTATTCATCGCAGGGCGTAATGCTGCCCCGTGTGCCGAGCTGAACAGGGTATTTCCCTGCGGATCCACAAGCAGAACGGCAACGTTGCGGTAACTGGCGATCGACTCGTTGAGTTTACTGATTTTCTTCCGCTCGGGTTCGGCAGGTGACTGTAGGATATGGTGCATCGCGGTGCTGATTTGCTGCAGATCGCTGATGTCCTGCTCAGCAAAATGCTTTTCAACGGAATGCACCATAAACCACGTGAAGGCGAAAAACGCCAGGATCGTGGAGAGACTGATAAAAAAGGTCAGCCGAAGAGCCAGCGAAAAAGGGCGCCGGAAAGGCTTAATGCGCATCCGGCGCCTCCAGCATATAGCCCACACCGCGCACCGTCTGGATCAGCTTGTGTTCATAATCGTTATCGATTTTTGCCCGAAGCCGTTTTACCGCCACATCAATGGCGTTCGTATCGCTGTCAAAGTTCATGTCCCACACCTGAGAGGCAATCAGGGAGCGGGGCAGCACTTCTCCCTGATGACGAAGGAAAAACTCCAGCAGGCTGAACTCCTTACTGGTTAACAGGATGCGATTCCCCGCCCGGCTCACTTTTCTCGACACGAGGTCAACCGTCAGGTCTGCCACCTGAAGCTGGCTTTCCGCAATCACCGTATTTCCGCGCCTCAGCAGCGTTCTTACCCGGGCGAGAAGTTCAGCAAAGGCAAAAGGCTTAATCAGATAATCATCCGCACCCAGCTCAAGCCCTTTGACCCGGTGTTCAATGGTGCCGAGCGCAGTGAGGAGCAGTATGGGCATTCCTTTCCCGGCCGAACGCAGCATGCGGACAATATCCCAGCCGTTCACGTCGGGAAGCATAATATCCAGAATCAGCAGATCGTATTCCGCAGTCATGGCGAGATGGTAACCGTTGAGGCCATTGTCAGCGTGGTCGACGATAAACCCCGCTTCAGTCAGTCCCTTGCTGAGGTATTCACCGGTTTTCATTTCGTCTTCGACGATCAGTATCTTCATCTTGCTCCCCTGACTGGCTGCTGACGACATTCTATTGTGCTCGCGGCCGTTAACAATGACTTACGTTAAAAATGACAACATTGTCATTATCCTGTCACCCGTCAAACAGGATGCGTTCAGTAGAGTGACCCTAAAAATACTCTGGACTTCATTTGAACCATTATGTTCCTGTTAAAACGACTTAGCATCAGTACGGTATTTTTCCTGACAGGCTGCGTCTCGCTGGCGCCTGAGTACCAGCGACCCGCGTCACCGGTGCCCCAGCAGTTTTCGTTATCCCGAAATGGCCTGACACCTGCGGTGGCGGGGTATCAGGATACCGGCTGGCGTCACTTTTTTGTCGACCCCCAGGTCGTTGGGCTGATCAGCGAAGCCCTGGAAAACAACCGCGATTTAAAAATGGCCGCCCTGAAGGTTGAAGAAGCCCGGGCGCAGTTCACGGTGACGGATGCGGATCGTTATCCTCAGCTGAATGCCTCCTCGGGTATCACCTATAGCGGCGGTCTGAAAAGTGACAAACCTGCCTCGCAGCAGTACGACGCAGGTCTTGCAGTAATAAGCTATGAACTCGATTTCTTCGGCAGGCTCAGGAACATGAGCGAGGCTGACAAACAAAACTTTTTTGCCAGCGAAGAAGCCCGTCGTGCGGTGCATATTCTGCTCATTTCTAACGTGTCGCAGAGCTATTTCAACCAGCAGCTGGCCTATAAACAACGCCGTATTGCGCAGGAGACGCTGAAGAATTACCAGCAATCTTACGCGTTCGTTGAGCAACAGCTGGTGACCGGCAGTACAAACGTCCTGGCGCTGGAGCAGGCCCGGGGGCAGATTGAAAGCACTCAGGCAGAGATAGCCAAAAGAGAGGGTGAACTGGCGCAGGCCAATAATGCCCTGCAGCTGGTCCTCGGAACGTATCGCGCACTGCCGGGCAACAGCGGCATGAACGCCAGCGATATTGCGCCGGTCAGGCTGCCGCCTCATCTTTCATCAGCGATACTGCTGCAGCGCCCGGATATTATGGAGGCGGAGTATCAGCTTAAAGCGGCCGATGCGAATATCGGTGCGGCACGTGCTGCCTTTTTCCCGTCCATTTCACTGACCAGCGGACTTTCAACGGGCAGCACGGAACTCTCCAGCCTTTTCACGACGGGCAGTGGGATGTGGAATTTTATCCCTAAAATTGATATCCCCCTGTTTAATGCAGGCAGAAATAAAGCCAACCTGAAGCTGGCTGAAATTCGCCAGCAGCAGTCGGTTGTGAATTACGAACAAAAAATTCAGTCCGCCTTTAAACAGGTTGCTGACGCGCTCGCGCTGCGGGAAAGCATTAACCAGCAAATTAATGCCCAGCAGCGGTATCTTGATTCGCTAAATATCACCCTGCAACGTGCCAGAGGGTTATATTCCAGCGGTGCGGTGAGCTATATCGAAGTGCTTGATGCAGAACGTTCTCTGTTCTCCACGCAGCAAACTCTTCTCGACCTTATTTATGCCCGTCAGGTGAATGAAATTACGCTCTTCACCGCACTGGGTGGCGGTTGGGTCGAATAAATTCATTTAATTAAACAGGAAAGTAAAAATGCGTAATTCACTTAAAACCGTTGTCCTCGGTGCGATCGCCGTAATGTTTTCTGCCAGCCTTCAGGCCGAGGTTCATCAGCACGCAGGAATGAATGTTGCCAGTGAAGGAACCTCAGAGCAGATTATTAAGGGGACCGGCATTATCAAGGATATTGATCTCACGAGTAAAAAAGTCACTATTGCCCATGATGCTATCCCGGCGGTGGGCTGGCCCGCGATGACGATGCGTTTCACCTTTCTTCAGGCTGACGAGAGTATTTCGGCCCTGAAAGTCGGTAGCCACGTTGATTTTTCGTTTGTCCAGCAGGGCAATATCTCTTTACTGAAGAGCATTAAATAGCGAGAAGTAGCATGGCATCTTTAAAAATAAAATACGCTGCCATGATAGTCAGCAGCCTTATTGCAGGAGGGCTGATATCCGTCACGGCATGGCAGCATATTCACGCCTCTGCAAAACCTGAAAATCAGGTTTCTGAAAGAAAGGTACTTTTCTGGTAAGACCCGATGAAGCCAGACGTTAAATTCGATAAACCTGGCAAATCACCGTTTATGGATATGGATCTGGTGCCAAAATATGCGGATGAAAATGATGATAAAAGCGGTGCCGGAATACGCATTGACCCCACGCAGGTCCAGAACCTGGGGTTAAAAACGCAAAAAGTCACTCGCGGAACGCTGAATTATAGCCAGACGATCCCAGCCAATGTCAGTTATAACGACTATCAGTTTGTTATTGTGCAGGCGCGCGCGGAAGGTTTCGTTGAGAAAGTATACCCGTTGACGACCGGCGACCATGTCAGGAAAGGCACGCCGCTGATTGATATCACCATTCCGGACTGGGTAGAGGCGCAGAGTGAGTTTTTGCTGCTATCCGGTACCGGTGGAACGCCTGTGCAAATCAAAGGCGTACTTGAACGTCTTCGGCTGGCCGGGATGCCGGATGAAGATATTCAGAAGCTACGGGCGACCCGAACTATCCAGACCCGATTTACCATTAAGGCTCCCATTGACGGGGTTATCACGGCGTTTGACCTGCGCACCGGCATGAATATTTCAAAAGATAAGGTGGTCGCTCAAATTCAGGGGATGGATCCGGTCTGGATCGGCGCGGCGGTCCCTGAGTCTATTGCTTATCTGCTGAAAGACACGTCGCAGTTTGAGATTTCAGTACCCGCTTACCCTGATAAATCCTTTTCGGTTGAAAAATGGAACCTTCTGCCGAGTGTGGATCCCAGCACCCGTACGCTGCAGGTGCGCCTGCAGGTCTCCAACAAAGACGAGCGTCTGAAACCGGGCATGAATGCGTATCTCAAACTGAATACGCAAAGTCCGGAGATGCTGTTGATCCCGTCCCAGGCCGTTATTGATACCGGAAAGGAACAGCGCGTGATTACCGTCGATGCAGAGGGGCATTTTGTGCCGAAACCGATCCACGTTCTGCATGAATCTCAGCAGCAGTCCGGTATTGGTTCAGGCCTCAACGAAGGGGAGACGGTGGTGGTTAGCGGCCTGTTCCTGATTGACTCCGAGGCCAATATTACCGGCGCGCTGGAGCGCATGCGTCACGCTGAAACAGCAGACAACACGCATTCAGGTCATTAAGGGGACGATGATGATTGAATGGATTATCCGGCGGTCCGTCGCCAACCGTTTCCTGGTGATGATGGGGGCGCTGTTTCTTAGCATCTGGGGCGCATGGACCATCATCAACACACCGGTCGATGCCTTGCCCGATCTGTCTGACGTTCAGGTGATTATCAAAACCAGCTATCCTGGCCAGGCCCCACAGATAGTTGAAAATCAGGTGACCTATCCGCTCACTACCACCATGCTGTCGGTACCCGGTGCCAAAACGGTGCGCGGTTTTTCTCAGTTTGGTGATTCGTATGTGTATGTCATTTTTGAAGACGGTACTGATTTGTACTGGGCCCGGTCGCGCGTACTGGAGTACCTGAACCAGGTTCAGGGTAAACTGCCTGCTGGCGTGAGTTCACAAATCGGCCCGGATGCCACGGGGGTGGGCTGGATATTTGAATATGCGCTGGTCGATCGTTCCGGTAAGCACGATCTCGCAGAATTGCGCTCTCTGCAGGACTGGTTCCTGAAATTTGAGTTAAAAACCATCCCCAACGTGGCTGAAGTGGCATCGGTTGGCGGCGTGGTTAAGCAGTATCAGATCCAGGTCAATCCGTTAAAACTGGCCCAGTACGGCATAAGCCTGCCGGAGGTTAAGCAGGCTCTTGCGTCGTCGAACCAGGAAGCAGGGGGATCGTCGGTTGAAATGGCGGAAGCGGAGTATATGGTCCGCGCCAGCGGCTACCTTCAGACGATAGACGATTTCAATAATATCGTGCTGAAAACCGGTGAGAACGGTGTCCCGATTTACCTGCGCGATGTTGCTCGCGTACAAACGGGGCCGGAAATGCGCCGCGGTATTGCTGAGCTGAACGGGCAGGGGGAAGTGGCGGGTGGCGTGGTGATCCTGCGCTCGGGCAAAAATGCGCGTGAAGTCATTACGGCGGTGAAGTATAAGCTGGAAACGTTAAAGGCCAGCCTGCCGGAAGGCATCGAGATTGTGACGACCTACGATCGCAGCCAGTTAATCGACAGAGCTATCGATAACCTGAGCGGCAAGCTGCTTGAAGAGTTTATCGTGGTGGCCATCGTCTGTGCGCTGTTCCTCTGGCATGTCCGCTCTGCACTGGTGGCGATTGTCTCTCTGCCGCTCGGCCTGTGTATTGCCTTTATTGTGATGCATTTTCAGGGACTGAACGCCAACATCATGTCGCTGGGGGGCATTGCCATTGCCGTCGGTGCGATGGTGGATGCGGCCATTGTGATGATTGAAAACGCGCACAAACGGCTGGAAGAGTGGGATCATCAGCATCCGGAAGAGCAGATCGACAACGCCACCCGCTGGAAGGTGATCACCAATGCCTCTGTGGAAGTGGGGCCCGCACTGTTTATCAGCCTGCTGATCATCACCTTATCGTTTATTCCCATCTTTACCCTTGAGGGACAGGAAGGGCGACTGTTTGGTCCACTGGCCTTCACGAAAACGTACTCCATGGCGGGGGCGGCCATGCTCGCCATCATCGTTATCCCCATCCTGATGGGCTTCTGGATCCGCGGAAAAATCCCCGCAGAGAACAGTAACCCGCTGAACCGACTGCTGATTAACGCCTATCATCCGCTGCTGATCAGGGTTCTCCACTGGCCAAAAGCCACCCTGTTGGTTGCAGCCTTATTTATCTTCACGGTTATCTGGCCGCTGAGCCAGGTTGGCGGTGAGTTTTTACCGAAGATCAACGAAGGCGACCTGCTGTATATGCCCTCGACCTTGCCCGGTGTGTCTCCGGCAGAAGCGGCGGCGCTCCTGCAAACCACGGACAAACTCATCAAAACGGTGCCTGAAGTGGCGTCTGTTTTCGGCAAGACAGGTAAGGCAGAAACGGCAACGGATTCCGCACCGCTTGAAATGGTGGAAACCACGATTCAGCTCAAACCAGAGGATCAGTGGCGGCCCGGCATGACGATTGACAAGATTATTGACGAACTGGATAACACCGTTCGTTTGCCAGGCCTGGCTAACCTGTGGGTTCCGCCTATTCGTAACCGCATTGATATGCTCTCCACCGGGATCAAAAGCCCGATAGGTATCAAAGTGTCCGGTACCGTTCTGTCTGATATCGACGCCACGGCGCAGCGCATCGAGGCGGTCGCCAAAACGGTGCCTGGCGTGGTGTCTGCTCTGGCGGAACGTCTGGAGGGCGGGCGTTACATTGATGTGGATATTAACCGGGAAAAAGCCGCCCGCTACGGAATGACGGTGGGCGATGTGCAGCTGTTTGTCTCTTCGGCCATTGGCGGCGCAACGGTAGGTGAAACGGTGGAAGGCGTCGCCCGCTACCCGATCAATATTCGTTATCCTCAGGACTACCGGAACAGCCCGAATGCGTTAAAACAGATGCCTATCCTGACGCCGATGAAACAGCAGATCACGCTGGGCGATGTGGCTGATATTAAGGTTGTTTCCGGCCCCACGATGTTGAAAACGGAGAATGCCCGGCCAGCCAGCTGGATTTACATTGATGCACGGGGCAGGGATATGGTATCGGTGGTGAACGACATTAAGACGGCCATCAGTCAGAACGTGAAGCTGATGCCAGATACCAGCGTGTCTTTCTCCGGACAATTTGAGCTTCTCGAACATGCCAATAAGAAGCTGAAACTGATGGTACCGATGACGGTGATGATCATCTTCATTTTACTGTACCTGGCGTTCCGTCGCGTGGATGAAGCAATGCTGATCCTGATGAGTCTGCCGTTCGCCCTGGTCGGTGGAATATGGTTTCTCTACTGGCAGGGTTTCCATATGTCAGTCGCAACCGGAACCGGATTTATCGCCCTGGCCGGGGTCGCAGCGGAATTTGGGGTCGTTATGCTGATGTATTTACGTCATGCCATTGAAGCGCAACCGGAACTGTCCCATCGGGAAACGTTCACAGAACAAGGGCTTGATGAAGCACTTTATCATGGTGCCGTGCTCCGTGTGCGGCCAAAGGCCATGACCGTCGCGGTGATCATTGCGGGCCTGCTGCCAATACTTTGGGGGACTGGTGCCGGTTCGGAAGTTATGAGCCGGATAGCGGCACCCATGATCGGCGGGATGATCACAGCGCCGCTGTTATCGCTGTTTATCATTCCTGCGGCTTACAAGTTGATTTGGTTGCGCAGGCATAAAAAGCCATAAAAAAATCCCGCTGTAATGGCGGGATTTTTACGAGATGAATGCTTAACGCGCCTGGCTGATAAGCTTGCGCCAGGCTCTGTTATGCAGAGTAAACAGCAGCATCTTATAAAAGGCGGTGGAAAAAATACAGCTGCCGCTAAGCAGTAACATGACGATACTCACTAGCGCCGCGGTCAGACTGACGCCCGGAGAAGTACTCTCGCTCAGCGCGGCAAGCAGATAAGCTGCTGTTAACAAAAGGCTTATCACCGTCAGCGTAAAATGTAACCGCACAGCGCGCATGCTGCCTTTGCCAATCATAAACATCGTCACACCGTTAAGGCCAGCGAACAGCAGGGCGACCAGCACAACCCACACGAATACGCGCTCGGCTGGCTGGTCGAGTGCGGTGAGTATGCCGTAACCCAGCCACAGCTGCGGAATGGCGAAACTGACAATCACCCCGAGCGTACTGACCGCCGCCGGAATACCCATGGTATGTAGGCCTACAGGCTTACCCATTTCTTCGGCCAGCTGCGTCTTGATCTGTTGCAGCTGCGTCGGGGCGGCATTGTTTATGTTGACGGCCACCTTGTTACAGTGTTGCAGTCGACGGGATAAAACATTAAACATTTGAATACTCAGCGATTAGGCACACATGTTGATTTATATGATCGTATGGAAAAGATTCCGTTCAAGAGCATCACGGCATTTTTTAATAAGTATCTCGATAAGCGATAGTAGAAGGGAAGGCAACTATGAAGGTTTTGTTTGACCTGCTCCCCGTTGATTAATACACCGTGATGTTAGTAATGTCTTCATAAGCCACATGAGGACATCCCCATGAAGAAGCGTTTTTCCGACGAACAGATCATATGTATTCTCCGCGAGGCCGAAGCCGGCGTTTCTGCCCGTGAGCTCTGCCGTAAGCACGCCATTTCCGACGCCACCTTTTACACATGGCGTAAGAAGTATGGCGGTATGGAGGTGCCTGAGGTTAAGCGCCTGAAGTCGCTTGAGGAAGAGAACGCCAGACTCAAGAAGCTGCTTGCTGAAGCCATGCTGGATAAGGAGGCGCTTCAGGTGGCTCTTGGGCGAAAGTACTGACGACAGACCAGAAGCGGGAAGCCGTGGAAGTCATGTGCGAGGCTAAGGGTCTGTCGCAACGTCGTGCCTGCGGGCTGGCAGGTCTGTCCCTGTCAACCTGCCGATATTCGGCTCAGCGTCCGGCTGCTGACGCGCAGCTGTCTCTACGCATCACAGAGCTGGCACTTGAACGCCGCCGTTTTGGTTACCGGCGTATCTGGCAGCTTCTGCGACGTGAAGGTCTTTGCGTTAACCACAAGCGGGTTTACCGCATCTATCAACTTAATGGCCTGAGTGTAAAACGCAGACGACGTCGTAAAGGGCTGGCAACAGAACGTCTGCCGCTGCTCCGCCCGATGGCGCCCAATCTGACCTGGTCAATGGATTTCGTCATGGACGCACTGGCCACAGGTCGCAGGATCAAGTGCCTGACCTGCGTGGATGATTTCACAAAGGAATGCCTGACGGTCACTGTTGCCTTCGGGATTTCAGGCGTGCAGGTCACGCGTATTCTGGACAGCATTGCGCTGTTTCGCGGCTATCCGGCTACGATAAGAACCGATCAGGGCCCGGAGTTTACCTGCCGCGCACTCGATCAGTGGGCTTTTGAGCATGGTGTGGAGCTGCGACTTATCCAGCCCGGCAAGCCAACGCAGAACGGATTTATTGAGAGTTTTAACGGACGCTTTCGTGATGAATGCCTGAATGAGCACTGGTTCAGCGATATTGTTCACGCCAGGAAGATCATTAATGACTGGCGACTGGATTATAACGAGTGTCGACCACATTCATCACTGAATTACCTGACGCCGGCTGAATTTGCAGCGGGCTGGCGAAACGGGAAATATGAAGAAAAACCAACCGACATTACTAACTGAAGGTTGTATCTAACTCTGGGGGCAGGTCAGGTGACATATCTTGGTATGCCAGATTCATATATCTATAGTTGAGATACTTAAGGAATCGGCCAACGTTTCTGACGTGGTTACCATAGGTGGACTTGTTGGTTCTGGAGAGTGCCGAATGTAAAAACCCGTTAGAGATTATGTCGGTCTCGTCACTCAGGTGCTGCTTCCCGAGCAGATAAGTAAAGAAGCCATCAAGCTCCCTGATAAAACAGGAGATATTGTAGCCAGACCGATAGAAATCGTAGTCAAATGTTTGTTTATGCTTCTTATAGTAATAGACGTAAAAGAAACGCAGCGAACACAAAATGTTTTCTTGAGTCCCTAGGCTTTTCTTGCTCAGTTCATTCATTCCATAAATTGTGGCGAACATGACCGGTAGGGTAGTCACATCATCAACTATGAGATGAGTTCTCTGGTTGTTCCTCGATAAATGTAAGATGGTATATGCCATGAACTTAGCGGATGCCCCGTAATTTTTGTGTTATGAAGTCATCGTAAGTCCACAACTAAACTTTGGCAACTGACTGATTCATCGGTAAGTTCCTGAAAGAGAGGGACTCATGAACTTAAGAGCAAACCCACCATATTTAACATAATATACATTATGCGCATTTACATTTGTCAGCACAAAGCGTTATTGTCGTCTCAGCACAATTCACACGCGTCGTGTACGCTAAGCCTTCATTTTGCTCAGCACAGGACCGCGATCTTATGTTGGTGACTATGACAGACAAAGAACTTTACCGGCTTGGCATCATTCAGCGAGTATTTGACCGGGCTTTGCTTCAGCGCGACGCAGCAGACATACTTAAGCTCAGTGTTCGTCAGGTGCAGCGTCTTGTGCGTCTGTACCGGACAGATGGCGCAACCGCATTTGCATCTTCCCGCCGTGGACGTCCTGCAAACAACCGGATCGATGAAGAAACACGCTGTAAAGCCCTGGATTTGATCCGGTGCCACTATTCAGATTTTGGCCCAACGCTCGCAACCGAAAAACTGGCTGAACGCCATCATATATATCTCTCCGTTGAAACCATCCGTAACTGGATGACAGCCGACGGTCTCTGGCGTCCTCATTCCCGCCGGCGAACCCGGGTTTACCAGCCGCGCTATCGTCGCGACTGTTTCGGCGAACTGGTTCAGATCGATGGCTCTCACCATGACTGGTTCGAAGGAAGAGCCCCAAAATGCTGTCTTCTGGTCTTCATGGATGACGCCACAGGTCGCCTGATGCACCTGCGATTCTGTGATTCAGAAAACGCGTTTGACTACATGATGGCTACCCGGCAATACATTGATAAACATGGTAAACCTGTCGCATTTTACAGCGACAAGCATGCGGTGTTCAGGGTCAGCGGACCCGAGAGCCGACGTACCGGCACAACCCAGTTCGGACGGGCTCTCCGGGAACTGGCGATCGAATTGATTTGTGCCAACAGCAGCCAGGCAAAAGGTCGCGTGGAACGGGTAAATAAAACGCTCCAGGATCGACTGATTAAAGAGATGCGCCTGCAGAACATCAGCTCGGTTGCTGAAGCCAATCAGTGGATTGAACATTTCATGTCTGATTTTAACCGTCGTTTCTCCCGGCCGGCAAAATACCCTAAAGATCTGCACCGTGCGGTCACACAGAGTCCACTGGAGCTGAATGATATCTTCGCCTGGCAGGAGCTACGGACCTTATCGAAAGCACTGACTTTTCAGTATGATAAAGTCATGTATATCATTGAACCCACCGAACAAAATACGCGCATAGCAGGTGAAAAAATTACCGTTTATGATTACCCTGACGGAAGCATTACTTTCCGGCATCAGCACCGGCCACTGGGTTATAAGATTTTCGATAAACTGACCTGCGTTGATCAGGGGGCGGTTGTTGATAACAAACGACTGGGTGCCGTTCTGAGGCTGGCACAGCAGAAACAGGACGAGCTGGAGGCTGAAGGAAAGCGAATGCGCAGTACAAAAATGCCCCGCAGGCGCGCTCAGGAGCGTGCACTGGAAGAGCTCAGGGCGATCAACCCGGTGCTGGCCAGTCCGCAGGATTTTATCCCCAGCCTGAAGCGATGAGCCCTTCCCTCACCTGTGGATCTGATATGGCCGACAGATGAGAGAAAAATGGACGACAACAAACCAGTGCTCCTGACACTTCACGAAGCGCTACGCCTGGATTTGATTGAAGCCTATATGGCGCGGGAAATCACGCTGGCAGAAGTGGCAGAGTCCATGGAGCTCACCCGTCGTCAGTGCTCCCGCCTGATTAAGCGCTATCGCGAGCTGGGGCCAGCCGGTCTGGTCAGCCGGCGCCGTGGAAAGCCCGGCAATCATCAGTTAAACACCACCATCAGAGATCAGGCACTGCAGCTTATTCGCTCACGCGGCCGGGGTATGAATCCGTCAGCCATCTGGCGAATTCTGACCACAGAATACGGTGTCCGGATTTCAAAAGAGACCGTACGTAAACTGATGATAGCCGAGAAAACCTGGCAACCACGTTCTTCCTCCAAAGCCTGACTCAACCTTAAAAAGGCATTGTCCAGACTCTCCACTGACGTCAGGTCAGCTTTGTTTTCAGCACGACATTTCAACATTGGCTAGACATACATTAAGTAAGGAGAAATCTGGCGTTATGTGGCTGTCATTGTCCTGAATGCTGATAGTCTCTGAAAGCGTCTCCGTTGACCATCTCACAGTGCCTTCCGCTTTTGCTCAGAGTTTCAATCCTGCATATTTAGAAAGAGTTGAACGATGCCTGATATACTTCGGCTTTTGGAAAACGCAGCCCTAAGCAAATGGAAATTGAATTAAATAAAAGCGTTAAAGAATGAATCTTCCATGCTGTCATTTTTGAAGTCCTAGCTAACGTTATCATCGCGCTGTCGCTTGCCTGGTTGATGAACGTTTCGATACTCCAGTCTGGCTCGCTGTCCGTGATATCTGCACTGACCGCGACGGCATGGAATTTTGTTTTTAATAAACTCTTTGACTCGCTGCAGAAAAAATACCGCTTTCAACGAACCTTCCTTGTTCGTGCTATCCATGCGGTGGGTTTTGAAACAGGACTGATCATCACCTTAATCCCCGTTGCGATGGTTATGCTGGATTTACCCATCACTGAGGCCTTTTTCGTTGAGATTGGGCTGGTGCTGTTTTTCCTGCCATACACAATGCTGTTTAACTGGCTATACGATTACCTGCGTTGGATGTTCGTTGGACGGAGGCGTTCGGCTTCGTAGCAATAGCCCTTCTGCCTAAGTGATTACATGCTTTGTTATGCATGTTTTTGCACGTAAATGCACGAAAACATTTCATAACGCAGCGGTAATCTCGTAAGATATTGTCTGCAAACGTGCAACTTCATGCAATCACACTGACAGAGGTATCTATGACACAACAGCTCATTTTAATTGCCGGCCCCTATCGAAGCGGCACCGATGGCCTTCAGGCGCGCATTGATGAGAATCTTGCGCGTCTCGAAAACGCCGCATTAGCCGTATACCAGCGTGGTCACGTTCCGGTCATTGGCGAATGGCTGGCTCTGCCACTGGCGAAGGCCGCAGGCTCGACATCGTTGGGAGATGACATCGCAGAATCAATGCTTTACCCCGTAGCTCACCGGCTCATCGCTAAATGCGATGCGATTTATCGGATTGCCGGTGCGTCTAAGGGGGCGGATATGGACATTGAAGTGGCCAGGGAACTTGGCCTCACGATTTATACTACGCTGGAGAGCATTCCTCAGGCTTAACGATGACCGTGCCAGTCAGTCATCTGACTGGCTCATGAGGAAGCCAGTACGACCGATACCCCTTTTTCGGATAGCGTATGCACCCAGCCACGATCGGTATCGTCTTCGACGACAAGCGTATTCGCTAAGGATACGTCCCCAATCACAAACGATGACGCCGTATTGATTTTTTCCGGTGAAGCCAGAACAACCGTCTCGGCCGCTCTGCCGGAAAATGCACGTTTGATGCACGCCTCTTCGAAATCGCCCGTGGTCAGCCCTGCTTCCGGATGGATCCCGGTCACGCCCATAAAGAACAGATCGGCATGAATGTTTTCGATACCTTCGATGGCCGCCGCGCCGACTGCAACAATCGAGTGTTTATACAAACGGCCGCCAATCAGAATCACTTCAATAGCGGGATGATTAACCAGCCCCAGAGCAATGCTCGGACTGTGCGTCACCACGGTAATACGCAAATCAGGCGGTAAGAAAGTAATCAGTTCAGAGGTGGTCGTTCCACCGTCAATGATCACTACCTGGCCCGAAGAAATCAGCTGCGCGCCCTTCTGCGCCACCTTTCTTTTGGCATCCATTTTAACGGACTGACGCTCCGCAAAAGGCACAATAGCGGAAGACGACGGCAGCGCACCGCCGTGAACACGCTGTAAACGCCCTTCTGCCGCCAGCTCGCGTAAATCACGCCGGATGGTGTCCTCAGAGACATCAAAGAGAATGCTGAGCGCTTTAGACTGGACCTGGCCTTCGGCGCCGAGCTTCTCAAGTATCAATTGTTTTCGCTGACTGGTGAGCATTCTGGATTCCTGATATTGCATGATAAATCTTGAAACTGCACGTTAATGCTGTTATTGATCGTTACTCTACGTAAGGAGGACAAAACGTGCAATCGAAACGTGCAGATGTGCGCATCATTAACGATGAAATATTGTCAGATAACTGGTACTTACTCAAAAAATATACCTTTGACCATCAACGACGCGATGGCGAATGGCAGCGACAAACGCGTGAAGTTTATGACCGGGGGAATGGCGCGACTATTCTGCTCTACAACCGTGATAAAAAAACGGTGATTCTGACTCGCCAGTTCCGTTTCCCGGTCTTTATCAATGGTCATCAGGGTGATCTGATCGAGGCTGCTGCGGGCCTGCTCGACAATATGGATCCAGAGAGCCGAATAAAGGCAGAAGCGGAAGAAGAGACCGGGTTTAAGGTGTCGAGCGTGCAGAAAATCTTTGAAGCCTATATGAGCCCGGGTTCCGTTACGGAGAAACTCTACTTCTACCTTGCCGAATATCAGCCAAAGGATAAAACCAGCGCAGGCGGCGGTATCAAAGCGGAGGGTGAGGATATCGACGTGCTGGAGCTCCCCTTTGAGGACGCTTTGCGGGGCATTGAAACGGGCATGATTGTCGACGGGAAAACCATCATGCTGCTCTATCATGTTGCACTGAAAGGCATTCTGTAATCTGACCTTGTTGCGGCACCTGTCCCGGTGCAGGTGCCGGCCTGTGCTATCCTTGCTGGTACACGCAAAAAGGAGATCTAAAGATGGCCGACTGGAACCCTTCTCTTTATCTGCAATACGGTGCTGAACGCACGCGTCCTGCCGCTGAGCTGCTCGCCAGAATCCCACTGGATGACGTCGCCACCCTCGCCGATTTGGGCTGTGGTCCGGGAAACAGCACGGCGCTGTTGCGCCATCGCTGGCCGAACGCACAGATTACCGGGGTCGATAACTCGCCTGCCATGCTGGAAGAGGCGCGCAGTGCGCTGCCGGGCTGCCGCTTTGTTGAGTCCGATATCCGCCAGTATAAGCCGGACCAGGCGCTGAATTTGATTTATGCCAATGCGTCATTGCAATGGGTTCCGGACCATTACGATCTCCTGCCTCACCTTGTTTCTCTCCTCGCGCTTAATGGCGTCCTGGCGATCCAGATGCCGGACAACTGGCTTGAGCCTACTCACGTAGCCATGCGCGAAGTGGCCCTGGAGCAAGACTATCCTGACCGCGGTAGAGAACCGCTGCCTGGGGTCCATGCCTACTATGACATTTTGTCCGAAGCCGGGTGTGAGGTGGATATCTGGCGGACGACCTATTTCCATAAAATGCGCTCGCATCAGGCCATCATTGACTGGGTCAGCGCCACCGTGTTACGCCCATGGCTCCAGGAACTGAACGAGCACGAACAGAAACGTTTCCTGAAACGCTACCATGAACTACTGGAAGAGCAGTATCCGCTCCAGGAAAACGGGCAGATACTGCTGGCTTTTCCTCGGTTGTTTATGGTTGCTCAGCGTCAACCCTGAGGTGGTAGTCAGGAACGGGCTTCTTTCAGCAGTTGTTGGATCACCTGTTCCTGTTCATCGTAATTTCCCTCCCCAAAGGAGGTGTAGCGCAGCTGCCCTTTAGCATCAAAGTAATAATGCGCTGGCCAGTACTGGTTGCCGAAAGCATTCCAGATTTGGTAATTATTATCCGTCACAACCCGATACGGCAGCTGCCATTTATTCACCGCATTTTTTACCGACGAAATCGGTTTCTCCCACGGATATTCCGGGGTATGAACCCCAATCACGACCAGACCTTGCGACTGATACTTTGTGGCCCAGTCGCGCACATGCGGAAGCGTATGCTGGCAATTAATGCAGTCCCAGGTCCAGAAATCAATCAGGACCACCTTCCCGCGCAGTGATTCAGACGTGACAGTGTCACCGTTTATCCACCCTGTTCCACCGCTCAACGACGGCAGCTGGCTACTCGGCTCGGTCATCACCACCGGCTGGAGCTTCACCGCTTGTGTAGCGGGTTTTGCCAGATTCAGCAGCGTGGTTTCAAGACGGTCCGCCACCCCATTTGCGCCTTTCAGAACAGACGTCATTCCGGTCGCGTTAAAGACGACAGCCGCTAACATCACCACGCCAGCCCCCTGGCGAAGCTTCGCCATCAGCGCCGATTTTGCTCTCAGTGGTGCCATCAGCGTGCGGCCTCCGAGAACGAGTAAACCCAGCATTAACGCGCATCCACTGCCGTAGGCGGCAAGTAACGCCCCTGTCGCGATGGCTGAATGTCCCGCAATATTAAGGCTGAATATCGCCCCCAGAATGGGACCTGCGCAGGGGGACCAGAGCAACCCGACCGCCAGCCCGGCCAGAAAAGCAGATGCCATGCCGCGTGTTTGTCCGCTTCGGGTGTTCAGGACGTTTCCCGCGCTGACTGCTGGCCCGGCAATTCGCTGGGCAAAGGAGGGAAAAATTAACGCCAGCGCGGCCGTAGCCAGAATGATAAGCGCGATCCAGCGTCCAACGACGGTGGCTTCAGCTATCCACTCGCTGGCGACGGTGACAACCATCGCAACCAGGGTGAACATCACGATCATCCCCGCGAGCAGTGCCATAATATGTCGTCTTTGCCCCTGAAAACCGGCAAACAGGAGGGGAATAACCGGGAGCGTACATGGACTGAGCAGGCTTATCATCCCGCCCAGAAAAGCAATTATCAAAAACATAGAGACCTCACGATACAAGTCCTGCGACGCTGCAGTGAGGCTATTTCATCGTGCGGATGTGTTCAGGATATGTGTAAAAGCGCGGGTTTTGTCTGGCTCTGTATCTTCCCGGAAGGCAGATACAAAGCCATACAATTAACGTCGTGGGAGCGTAACGGAGACATCCAGCCCGCCCTCGGCGCGGTTCACCAGCTTCAGCTTGCCGTCCAGCTGTGCGGTCAGTTGCGCAGCAATTGCCAGACCCAGTCCGGTTCCACCGGTATCACGGTTGCGCGATGTTTCAACCCGATAAAACGGCTGCAATACGGCCTCCAGTTCGGCATCGGGTATTCCCGGGCCGCCATCAATAATGTGGATCACCACCTCACTGGCGGATGAATCATCAATGACAATGTTGGCGCGCTCGCCAAATTTCAGGGCGTTATCCAGCAGGTTGGTCATCACCCGGCGAAGCGCCTGCGGACGCGTGACAATCGGCAAACGGGATTCGCCCGCCTGAAATTGCACGTTTTTACCGATGTCCTGATAATCACAGGCGATGCTGTTTATCCAGGCATTAAGTTCCAGCTTCAGCGATGTCTCTTCCAGTGATTCTGATGACCGGGCATAGGCAATTCCCTCGCGCACCAGACGCGACATATTATCAAGGTCATCCATGAGCTTGTCGCGCAGTTCAGGGTGTTCCGCCATTTCGACCCGCAGCTTCATGCGGGTAATCGGCGTCTGGAGATCGTGCGAAATGGAGGCCAGAATCTGCGCACGTTCCCGGAGATAAGACTGAATACGTGCCTGCATGGCGTTGAAGGCATGGGCAGCCCGTTGTACCTCAAGCGGCCCTTTCTCGGTCATTGGCGTATTGGCCGCCGGATTCAGGGCGTCAACCGCGCGGGTAAACTGTGAAAAAGGCCGCACTACCTGCCGCACGGCAAACCAGGAGCAGGCCGCGAGCAGCAACAGTTGCAGGATGAGAACAACGGGCAGCCAGCTGGCGACCGGTGGCATGCGCGGGATCAGATCAATGGTCAACGGCGCGCCGTCGTGTAACGTAAGATGCGCCTGGATATGTGAAATGGCGCCAGGAACAGCCGTAAAGCTGAGCGGGTATTGTGCTGCCAGTGTCGCTTTTAGGGTACGGATGGCATCCCGGGAACGCTTATCCGTCGGTGCGTTGCCCGGCTCACCCGGACCGAGGATATAACGATAGTTACCCCGCTCAAGGCGCGGCAGCCAGGCCGCCCGTTCAGTGGCCGGCAAGCGGTCTAAAATGGCCACGCTGGTCGCGACATCGTATTCCAGGTTACCGAGCATCACCGTGCGGGCGCTGTGCATTCGTTCTATCATGACCAGCGTCAGGCTCAGGGCGTTGGCCAGCAACAGGCCGGGAAGCACAATGATCAGCAAACGGGCCAACAGTGAGCGTGGCCAGAACCTCATTCGTTCGCCTCTTTGATCGTGACCGGCATGGTAAACACATAGCCCTCGCTGCGCACGGTTTTAATATAGGCGGGTGTACGCGCATCTTCATTCAGGCGTTGACGTACCCGGCTGACCAGCAGATCGATAGAACGTTCAAACAGTTCGGCGTCGCGCCCCTGCGTCAGGTTGAGCAGCTGATCGCGAGTCAACACGCGCTGAGGATGATCGAGGAAAACGCGCAGCAGGCGATACTCCGCCCCGCTGAGCGCCGCAATCACCCCTTCCGGGTCTATCAGGTGGCGGGCAACGGTATCGAGCTCCCATTCACCAAACGTCACCAGTCGCCCTGCTTCTGTTACCTGTAAATTGGGCGGCATTGTACGAAAACGGCGTAAAATCGCTTTGATTCGCGCCAGCAATTCGCGCGCAACAAAAGGCTTCACAACGTAATCATCCGCCCCCATCTCCAGCCCCAGGATCCTGTCCGTCTCCTCATTACGCGCCGTCAGCATCAGGATAGGCAGATCTTTATGTTTGCCGACACGCAGTTGCCGACACAGCGTAAGACCGTCATCGCCGGGCATCATGACGTCCAGCACCACCAGGTCGATATGCTGTTTATCCAGCACGGCGCGCATCTCCTTGCCGTTGGCCGCGCCGGAGGCGCGATAACCGGACTTAACGAGATAGTCGACAATCAGTTCACGAATATCCCTGTCGTCATCGACGACAAGGATATGGTCAATATGCTCCACCGAAATCTCCAGACTGAAGGGTAACGTATTGAAAATAGCACATTTCAGAGTTTATCTGCGTCGACCACAGCGTTAACGAAATCTTGCGGATCTTCCTGAGGTGGATTGTGACCCACAGTCGCCCCAAAGGTGCGGTGTTCATACTTACCGGTAAATTTACCCGCGTAGGCCTGTGGTGCCGGATGCGGTGCCCCGTTGTTTCCGCCTTCGATGGTGATCGTTGGTACGGTGATATTCGGCAACGTGGCCAGTTTTTGCTCGTAGCTGTCGTATTTGCGCTCACCTTTTTCTAGCCCTAAGCGCCAGCGGTAATTGCTGAGCGTCACCGCGACGTGATCCGGATTATCGAGCGATTTGGCGCTGGCGTTGAAGGTTGCATCGCTAAATTTCCAGTCCGGTGAGGCCTGCGACCAGATCAAACGGGCGAAGTCATGCGTGTTTTTAGCGTAGCCTTCCGCACCGCGCTCGGTGGCGAAGTAAAACTGATACCACCACTGCTGCTCTGCTTTTGGCGGCAACGGTGGTTTGCCAATCTGCTGGCTGCTGATGAGATACCCGCTCACCGAAACGAGCGACTTAACGCGTTCTGGCCACAGCGCCGCAACGATATCCGCGGTGCGGGCACCCCAGTCGTAGCCTGCAAATACGGCCTGTTTAATATTCAGGGCGTCCATCAGATTAACAATATCTTTCGCCATCGCAGACGGCTGGCCGTTGCGCGGGGTTTTAGCTGACAGGAAGCGAGTGGTGCCGTAGCCGCGCAGAGAAGGCACAATGACACGGTAACCTTTTGCCGCGAGTGCGGGAGCGACTTCAGCATAGCTGTGAATATCGTAGGGCCAGCCGTGTAATAAAATGACCGGTTGACCGTCTTTCGGGCCGATGTCGACATACCCGACGTTAAGGTCGCCGGCGTTAATTTGCTGCGGGTGGTCAAAGGCTGCCGTGAAGCTGGTGCCGGTGACTTCGGCCTGACAGGACATCACGGTGCCAAGAGAAACGGTCAGTGCAAGGGTTGAGTAAGCGAGTTTGCTGAACATATTGGTATCTCCGATTGAGTACAATTCACGGGGATATAACAACACCTCTATGTATAGCGGATATGTGCGAAAGCGGGTTTATTGCAAGCCTGTGTATGTATCAGGAAAACAGATACAGTGTGATACAAACACAGGCGTTTTAGCTTTACAGGGAGAGGCGATAGCGAACGTAATCGTCGGCCTCACCGTATTGATCGTAGAGTTTACGCGCCGGGTTATTCTCCCGGGTGGCCCAGTACAGTTTTGACCACCCTTCACGCTTACCTTCTGCAATCAGGGCATCTATAAGCGCTTTGCCCGCCCCCGCGCCGCGTTCAGCAGCATCAACAAACAGATCTTCCAGGTAGCAAATGGGCGCTGTTGACCAGGTTCCTTCGTGCAGAATACACATTGCGAAACCGATCACTTTTTCGTCCTTCTCTACCACGCGGCAGAACATCGACGATTGCGCTGAGAGCGCCCTCTCCCAGGTTGATGCGGTAACGGATTCCTCAAGATAGCACTCATAGAAATGGGTATAGCCATCCCACAGCGGTCGCCATTGAGAATAATCATCTTCGCGTAGCGGTCTTACCTTAACTGCCATGTGTTCCTCGCAATACCTGTTAATTGCCATATCGAAACAGCGTAGGGTCTTATCACCTTTTTAATCGCATTTTGCGGGCCAGACGGGCAAGACGCTGCGTACGGCAGTAGAGCGTAAAGAGCACGAACCCTCTTCCATTCATCACCAATCTGCAAAGTACCAACGCGAAGAAGGCAATGACCAGTGGCCAACTACTTCCGTGATGGGCAAGCAAGAGATATACCGCCTGAACGACGGTTATTATCAGCAAAATAAAGAACAGCGCCAGAAATCCAGCTAACCCTGACGTTAATCCCCGAGCCAGAAGTACGCTTGTGATGATGAGCGCGCCAATCATGACCAATGACGGTAAGAAAAAGCTCAGTGCATGGTGTAAAGGTGATAAGCCCGGAAACGCATGGAGAAACGGTAGAAGATTAAATGCAAAAGCCACTAAAAACAGGGGAAGCAGCACCGCGACCGGATAAGGGTTTTGACGTGGAAGCTCATTGACCGGCCGGGAAAAATAACGTTCAAGCTCGGGAGTGGAATGGTTCAATAGATGAGCCTCGCCTCGGGCGATAGTCTTCTCAATCTCCCAGCCATGATGCAGGAGATCACAGAAAACGCGTCCGTTTAAAAGTGGCAGCAATCTCATCAAAAATATCACCATCAAATAAAAGGAAACGATTTTGGTGGTCAATAACCACAGCGCAGCGCACTGGAATGTGATAGAGATAAAAATACCAGAACCCAAACAAAAACATAACGCTTAAATACGGAGATCCGCGGATGACAATACCTACGCTCACGACTGAACGCTTACTGTTAAAACCGCTGGTTGCCGAAGATGCTGTCCAGATACAGAAGCTATATCCGCGGTGGGAGATCGTGCGTTATATGGTCTCTTCGGTGCCCTGGCCTTACCCGGATAACGGTGCGGAAAATTATGTTAACAACGTGGCGCTGCCCGATATGGCAAAAGGGATTGCCTGGTTCTGGAGCATCCGACGTCGCGAAGTACCGGATGAACTCATGGGTATTATCTGCCTGTACGATATTGAAGATAACAACCGCGGATTCTGGCTGGCACCGGAGTTTCAGGGTAAAGGCTATATGCGGGAGGCGAGCATTGCGGCGACGGATTACTGGTTCAATACGCTGAACAAAGCGGTGTTGCGTGCGCCGAAGGCCGCCGCCAACAGCCGCTCACGTCGTATTTCAGACAGCAGCGGCATGCGGCTTGTCAGAACGGAAAAGAAAGCCTACGTCAGCGGTATGCTTGACTCCGAACTGTGGGAGATCACCCGCGACGAGTGGAACGCCCGTCAGGTCAGCTGATAATGCTTATCTGGCATCAACCTTTCAGGAATGTTCTCTTCATCGTTCATCTGCAGCAGATCGCGTTCCATATTGTTGCAGATGGCGTCCAGCGGCAGGTCGTTATCTTCCGTACCAAACGGATCTTCGAGCTCTTCTGCCAAAGTATCCAGCGAGATAAAGGTGTAAGA
Source organism: Enterobacter cloacae complex sp. HYC080_NIDB (assembly GCF_056673325.1). Taxonomy (NCBI): domain Bacteria; kingdom Pseudomonadati; phylum Pseudomonadota; class Gammaproteobacteria; order Enterobacterales; family Enterobacteriaceae; genus Enterobacter; species Enterobacter cloacae complex sp. HYC080_NIDB. The sequence continues at coordinate 2,258,429 of NZ_CP114212.1, forward strand.
GATCAGCGCGGAGACAAACGGTGTCATGTAATGCAGGTCCACAACCAGCGCGAACGGCAGCATGATGCAGAACAGATATACCGTGCGGTGCAAAATCAGCGTATAGGCAAACGGCACTGGCGTCGTCGCGATACGCTCGCAGCCGGAAAGGACGATGGACATGTCGTTCAAGCGGTTGTTCAGACTATGGAAAAGGATGTCCGAAAGCTGTCCGTTACGCCGCCGCACGGCAAGCCACTCCCCCATGATCAGTAGAATACGGTTGGCCGGCGAGTTGGCAGCCATCACGTGCCGTAAATCATCCGCAGCAAGATAACGAGCGAGTTCGTCAGCGTTCAGTTCCCGGCGCAAGGTCATTCGCAGGCAGTTGGCAAAGGCAATCTGCAGGCGGACAAACTCACCCAGATGTTTATCGTCAGGCAAGGTGTTTTTTACCTCGCGAAACAGCGAGCGTGCCGCTATCATCAACTGCCCCCAGAGCAGTCGAGCCTCGACGTAACGTGAATAACAGGCGTTGTTTCTGAAACCCAGAAAGATAGCGATCGCCACGCCGAGAATGCTGAAGGGCGCGACGGTAAATTTGATGCCCAGCGAGGTGTACCACGGCAGCATCAGGATCACGGCGATAGAAAGCAGGAAGTTGAGCAGCAGTCGGGTATAGATTTTGGGAAGTACCGAACCGTGCCAGACAAAAATCAGTTGTAGCCAGTGCTGTTTAGGACGAACAATCATAGTGAGTTTCAGGCAAGAAAAGAGCGTGGCTATTAAACGTGATCCCCCTCACGGTTGCAAGCATGTTAACGGGACATTGCATTTTCCCCTCTGCAAAGCGAAATATGCACGGTGCTGATTCTCTTTTTTAAAAACGGAGTAAATAGTATGTTGTAACTAAAACAGATTCTATTTAAACCCGGCCGCAGCCGGGTGACGTGATTAGCAAAGTGGCTTCACCGCTGCGCGCATTCCCTTCAGCAGAATGGCATCAAGATCCAGCGTCACCTGGTCCACCAGGCCGTTCACCTGCGTCAGGTCCAGCTCCCAGTGCTCTCTCTCGCTCAACACAGCCTGCACCAGTTCACGGGTACTTATCTGATTATCGCGGTGCCGCGCCCATAACTGCTGATAACATTCCAGCCAGTTCGCATCATCCTGTACCGGATAGCCCTCCCCGTTACGCTCCGCGCGATAAAACGCAATCAGGGCCGCTAACGCAAACGTCAGACGGGGTGGTAACTGCCCCCTGACCTTCTGCCCGGCCAACAGCTGCGGCAGAATGCGGGTGCGGTATTTAGTCATGCCGTTGAGCGCAATCGAGAGCAACTGGTGTCTGATGTAAGGGTTCCGAAAACGCCCTGTTACCGCGCTGGCGAACGATTCCAGTTCATCACGTGGCAGATCGAGGACCGGAATAATTTCCTGATAAATCGCTTTTTCGACGAAAGCACAGATATCGGCATCATTCATCGCCTCACCGACCGTATCCAGCCCCGCCTGGAACGCTACCGGCACCAGTGCCGTATGCGCACCATTCAGGATGGCGACTTTGCGCTCTTTGTAGGGTTTGATGTCATCCACAATCAGCACATTAAGCGGATACTTATCCAGACGCAGTTCTCGAGCAAGGAATGCTGGTCCCTGAATAACAAACAGGTAGAAGTGTTCTGCCGTATCCAGGAATGCATCGTGATATCCCAGCTCAGCTTCCAGCGCGGCCGCTTCATCGCGCGGGTAGCCGGTCACGATACGGTCAACCAGCGTTGAGCAGAAATGGTTTGCTTCATTTAGCCACTGGATGAAAGCGGCAGGCAGCGCCCACTCCTGCGCATAACGCAAGACCAGTTCACGCAAGGCGTCTCCGTTGTAGTCTATCAGCTCACACGGAATGATGATCCAGCCCTTATCGGTCGCACCATTGAAGTGGCTGAAGCGCTCAAACAGCAGGCGCGTCAGTTTCGCCGGATAGCTCACGGCAGGCGCATCGTCGAATTTGTCACCCGCGTGATAGCCGATCCCGGCCTCGGTGGTGTTCGAGAAGACAAAACGCATATCGGGGTTGTGGGCCAGTTTCAGGAACGCATCATACTGGCTGTAGACGTCGATCTCCCGGTTAACCGAGCGGATAAGACGGCTCTCACTTACCGTTTCGCCCTGCTCATTCAGGCCGCGAATGATGGTGGTATAGAGGCCATCCTGGGTGCTCAGCGAGGGCGGGAAAGCACTCTGAATGGGGCGAACGATAACCACACCGGCATTGAGATCGGTATGTTCATTGAGCAGGTCAATTTGCCAGTCGACAAACGCACGCAGGAAGTTGCCTTCACCAAACTGGATGATGCGTTCAGGGTATTGAGCACCGGGAAAATCACGACGGTTAAGCGTGTTCACAATGGGTTCCTTTTATGATTAGTCATACAGCCTGATAAGATTGGTACGATAACTTATCAAAACTTTCCGACCAGGAACCCTGTTTCGATCAATTCACGGCGTGGTTGTGACGAAAATTATAAGAATTTGTAGAACACGGACGTCGCCGTCATGGCACCGTCCGGCATCAGGGCGTAGCGCGGGATCTCACCGACCTTTTGCCAGCCGGCACGCTGATAAAACGTCTCAGCGCCGCTGCCGGTGGAGGTATCGAGTACCAGAACCGAAATATTTCTGGCGCGGGCTTCAGCCTCAAGCGCTTCCATCAGCGCCATCGCGGCCCCTTTGCGACGCGCTTTTTCATGTACCAGAAGTTTTGCCACATCGGCACGATGAGGCTGATTCTCAGGCTGATCAGTAATCAGTTGCACCGTTCCGATAACGCCCAGCTGGGGATCAATGCTGGCAAGCACAAGGCGCTCATGGCGCCCTACGCGTTCAGCAATACCGAGCCAGAATGAACGAGCCTTCTCGAGGCTAAACGGCAACATGAAGCTGACGGATGCGCCGCCGGTCACGCAGTTTTCGAGGATCCCGGCCAGCGCATCAAGATGAGTGAGAATGTCGTCACGGGTGAAGTTTTGGATATGCAGTGAGGTATTCATTGTTTGTCCTTACGTTGAATACCCACACTTTGCATTTAACATTTTCTTAACGCAATCGGGTCAGTCATACGCTTTTGTTATATCACCGCCCGCGCTGCCGCTGCTGCTTCATGGCATACATTTTTGCATCGGCATCGTTGAGCCACTTTTGCAGGTCGTTACTGTTGTGATCAAATTCACTCAGCCCCCAGGAGAACTTCAGCGACCATGGGTGTAACTTGCGCGCATTGTAGTTTTCTACCTGCTCGGCGAGATACTGCATGGCAATCCACGCCCCCTGCTCATCCGTGTCGGCAAACAGCACCGCAAACTCATCGCCACCGAAACGAACCAGCAGATCCGCTTCACGGAAAGAGGTACGCATCAGTTGCGCCATGACTTTAAGCGCCTTATCCCCCTCCTCATGCCCGTAACGATCGTTAATCTCCTTGAACCGATCCAGATCCAGCCAGCCCAGCGTCAACGGCTCAGCACGGCGTCGGGCAATGGAAAGCGTGAACCGCACAAGCTGATTAAAGCCGCGTCGGTTGAATAACCCGGTTAACTCATCCGTGGTCGCCGCGCTGATGGCGGCAAACTCATCCTCAGCCAGCGCGCCCAGGTCACCCAGTACGGCGAGATCGGCCGCTGAAAACTCGCGAGGAGCGTAATCAATCAGGCAAAGCGAGCCAACGCTTGCGCCGTCTCGTAAGCGCAGCGGGAAGCCCGCGTAAAAACGCACGCCGGGCTCACCGGCCACCAGCGGGTTATCCGCGAACCGGTCATCCTGACGCATATCCCCTACCACCAGCGGAGCTTCAGCGAGGATCGTATGGCCACAGAAAGATATGTTACGCGGAACGGAACCGGGTGCCTGTCCATCCGCCGATTTCACGATCAGCGAGTGCTCATCAATAAGATTGACCATCGCCAGTGGCACCTGGAAAAAGCGTTTCGCCAGGCGCGTTAAGCGGTCAAACGCCGGGGAACTGTCGATCTCAAGCAGACCCGATTCGCGCAGCGAGTGAAGTCGGTCTGTTTCATTTTCAGGTGTTGCAGGTGCTTTCATAATGTCTCCTGACGTAAAGCGTTACTCAAAGCGTAGCTTAAACAGAGACATTGTCAGTGTGCGAATATCCTGTTAAGCCGCTATCTAATTCACGTCAATGCCTTATAACGATTAACGCAGCTCAGTTTCACTCCCGGCACTGGCGGCAAGTTGCTCATCCGCCAGCCGGGCGCTGGTACGATTTCGACCCGCCTTTTTTGAACGATAAAGATGATCGTCCGCCTCGGCCATCAGCTTGTTGAAGACCTCCGTCAACTGCCATGACTCCGCCTTTCCGCTTCCAAGGCCAATACTGACCGTCAGATAAAGCGTCTGCTGACGCCAGGTGAAAGGATGGCTGGCCACGGTACTCCTGATACGTTCCGCCAGTGCATAGCCGTGTTGTTCATCGCCCGAATTAACGACCACAGCAAACTCCTCTCCCCCCATGCGGGCCACCATCCCGTCTTCACCAACGACCTGCTGAACCTGGCGGGCAAAGGATGCCAGCACGCGGTCGCCGCACTCATGACCGTAGTTATCATTGATGCTTTTGAAGTAATCAATATCGAGCAGCATGACGGTCAGAAAACGTGGATGACGGTGCGTTTCTTCGCGTTTTAGCGCCTCGTAAAGCCCGGAACGCGAGTAGACGTGGGTCAGAAAGTCATAATCCGCCCGCAGGGATACCTGACGGATCAGGGAATTAATCGCCGCCATGCTGACGGAGACCATCACCGGGCAGATCGCCATCGTGGCAATACCCAGCCGCGCAGAAAACATCATCGGGGTCGAGAGCGGCGTCGCCACGGCGATATTTATGATGGAGTTGGCGACCAGAATGATTTCAATCGCCCCTGTAATAAACGTCAGCAGGCAGGTCGCAGGCAGCGAGTAGCGTACCGCACACCAGATAAGCGCAGGCAGCGGAAATGCGAGGCTTCCCGCTCCGCCAATCACCACCGAGGCAGCCACCGAAACAACCAGCGCGATGATCGGTAACAGTTTCTCCAGATTTACCCTGAGTTCCCGCACCGGCAAACCGAGGGTAAGTATGCACGGCACAACGAGTACGCCAGTGGAGAATTGTTCGCTAAACCAGTCGGCAAACAGCGGCCAGAAGGTATGACTGTCTATCCCCACGGACCCGAACGCACCGAGCAAGGCACACAGCAGCGCAGCAATCAGGCAGTAGTTAAACAGCCGTAATGCGTTGAGCGGATCGGGGGTTTTCTTCATCAACCGTCTGTCACGCTGAACCAGCACGGCGACAACGACGATAAAGATCATGTTAGACAGGTTTATGACCACCGAGGCCATTCCCCAGTTAGTCGTCACCGCGTCGTACATCAGCATCGCGACATAACATACCGCGTAGTAATGCAGGCGATGCAGAAACACATAACGGGCAAAGATCCCTGCCATAACGCCATTCAGTGGCCAGAACAGGGATAAGGCCTCGACCAGCCGCAATTCCGCGCCCACAAAATAAAAGAGAGTGGTGAGAATAAATATCGCCGAGGCATTACGCAGCGGCGTGTCGGGTTGGAACAACCTGAAGGCGGTGAGAGCAGAACGCATTAAATATCATTCCATATGAATGCTTATGGCAAATATTGCGGTCGTCAGCATGATCGGGACTAACTTAACCTGCATCTATAACACAATTACAACAGGATCATAACTCGTCAAATTTGGCTGTTCATCTGTATCACCAGCCAGTGGTGGATCACGCTGACGATATAATGTTGTTGCTGCGCAGTCAGTTGCACGCCCTGGGGAATATTATGCCATTTTGCCAGACAGCCCCGACAGCAGGTCGCCGTGGCATGCTGGGCGATAAATACCGGGTGACCGCGCATGGGCGTCTGTTTACCGTCGTTGGCAGGTTGCGCCGGTGCAAGGCGTTTTTTAACGAAATCCGCGGCATGCTGGTCAATGGTGTCGGGTCCTTTGTCCCAGCAGTACTGCCGTTCTTTATTGCCTAAACGAAAGCGCGAGCGAAACGTCGATCGCGCCAGGCGGGAAAAAAGCGGATCCAGATCGGACATCAGTATACGGAACGTCCCAGACGTTGGGTCAGTTTCTCCAGCACCGCCACACCGGCAAGTGAATTTCCCGTTTCATCCAGCTCCGGGCTCCAGACGGCAATCGCCATTTCATGCGGCACAATCGCCACGACCCCGCCGCCAACGCCGGATTTGGCCGGAAGCCCAACCCGCCAGGCAAACTCGCCCGCGTTTTGATACATGCCGCTGGTCGCCATCAGGGCGTTGACCTGCCGCGCCTGCAGTGGGGAAACGACGTCCTGATCGAGATGCGGCGCGTGCCCCTGATGCGCCAGAAACAGGAACGTCTGGGCCAGCTCAACGCAGCTCATTTTCAACGCACAGTAGTGGAAGTAGTTTTGCAGTACGGTCGCCACGTCGTTATGAAAGTTGCCGAAGGATTTCATCAGCCAGGCGATGGCCGCGTTACGGGCGGAGTGCTCAAACTCCGAGCGGGCCACTACCGAATCATAGGCAAGATCGTCAACGCCCGAGAGCTGACGAACAATCTCCAGCATTCGCTGACGCGGTGCGCTGAGACGGCTTTGCAGCATATCGCAGACCACCAGCGCCCCGGCATTGATAAAAGGGTTACGCGGTTTACCCTGCTCGATTTCAAGCTGAAGCAGTGAGTTAAAAGGCTGGCCGGACGGATCTTTACCGACACGCTGCCAGATCTCGTCTTCCTCGTACTGGCGCATCGCCGCAACCAGGCTCAGCACTTTCGAAATTGACTGAATCGAAAAACGTTCAGTGGCATCCCCTGCCTGGTATCGCTGTCCGTCGATGGTACAGATAGCAATCCCCAGCTTATTCCCGCTGACCGAGGCAAGAGCCGGAATATAGTCGGCAACCTTACCCTTTCCCAATAACGGACGAACCTGAGCCAGAATCTCGTCCAGCATCTGATTATGGATGACCGCAGCCACTCTTTGCTCCTTGCCCTCAGGCTAAAACGGGCTGCGAGTATAACAGAGGCTTATGTATTGCGTCAGGCGCTAAGACGAAAACGCGAAACGGCCTGCAATAAAAGATCGGATTGCTTTTGCAGTCGCTCAGAGGCCTCTGAGGCGTCAGAAACCAGCAGATCCGTCTGGCGGGAAACCTGATTCAGCGCCTGAAGCTGACGCGTCATCTGGTGAATACTCTCCCCCTGGCTGAGCGTAGCGGTTGAGATTTCATTCAGCAAACTGCTTAAGTTACCGACCAGACCGGTGACCTGCTGCAAATTGTCTTCCATTAAATTCACCGCCCGGGATCCATCTTCAATGCCCTGCAAAGAGCGATTGATAAGTTCCTGGATGGTCTGCGTTGAGTGGCTACTCTTTCTGGCAAGCAGGCCGACTTCCCGGGCGACAACGGCAAACCCGCGTCCATGGTTACCGGCATGGGCGGCTTCAATGGCGGCGTTTAACGCCAGAATATTGGTCTGAAACGCCACGCTGTCGATCATCGCCACGATCCCGCGCATTTCAGAAGATCGCTCGACGATCGCCTGCATGGACGCATTCACGGTCGACATCATCTGGTCACCGCCTACCGCGGCCTGACGCGCTTCGTCCGCGCGCGAGCTGGCGAGTCTGGCGTAGCCGGTATTCCCTTCCACATGCGTTTCCAGCGTCGCGATATGGGTCGTGACCTCTTCCAGCTCTTTTGCCTGACGCGCCGATTGCTGATACAGCTTCTGATTCCCCTGCGCCAGGGAGCCGATATTTTCAACCATTGCGGTCGTGGCATGGCTGACCTGGGTCACCAACTGCTGCAGACCGTGCTGCATGGTGGCGATACTGTCGCTAAGCTGCCCCGTCTCACGATTAAAACGCCTGACGGCAGGCGGCGTACCGGAAAGATCTCCGGCTGCCAGCTGGTTAATATGCGCAATCAGTCGACGTAACGGCGTGATCACCCACCTGGACATGCCGAACCAGACGGCAACCGCGATGGCGAGCAGTAAAACCGGCGCAAACAGGAACAACGTTTGCAGCCTTGAAAGCTGCGTCATAAGTCCCTGACGCCCCTGCATGGCCTGCTTCTCGCTGGCCTGCTGATAACGGGCGTAGTTATCGTTGAAGTCGTTCTGAAACGCCTGGGCCGGGACAGCAAAAAAGGCATCAATGGTGTGGGTTCTGACAAGCGCTTCCGATTGCTCTTTAATGGCACCGTAGAAAAGCTGATAGCTGTTCACCAGGGCCTCATCTTCCGGCGGATTGAGTGCCCGCCAGGCTTGCCACGCCTGCTGAGAAACCGCCAGCGACGCTTGCGCCTCATCCATCAGACTGTGCCAGCTTCCTTCTGAACCGGTCTCTTTATCCTGCATAAACCAGACGCCGGAGCGGTTAAGCAGATCGCTTGCCGCCAGCAGGGAGACACGCGCCAGATCAAGCTTGCTCTGTTGCTGATACGCCAGCAGATTTTGCTGCTCGTTGCGCTGAGCGTCCTTCAGGGAGGCGTTAAGCAGAAAAGATGAGGAGAGTTGCAGTGCGGAGAAAAGGCCAATAATACAAAAGATACCCGTCAGCAGGCCAAATTGACGTGGGATACAGCGCTGCGCAATACGACGAAAAATTTGCGTTAGGTTCATGATTTTCTTCAGTAACAAGACGTTAGACGCGTGCGAGTCTACGAAACGAAAATGACAGAACCATTGCAGAGAAATGACAGTGGCCCTCAAATTGAGGGCCACTACAAACGAATTACACTCTGTTCTTCCACACCGTCTGCACGTTACAGAATTCATGCAGGCCGAAATGGGAAAGCTCGCGGCCAAAACCACTCTTCTTCACACCGCCAAAGGCCACGCGCGCATCGCTGGCGCTGTAACCATTGATAAACACCCCACCGCACTCCAGCTCGCGAGAGAATTTATCCGCAAGCGCGGCGTCGGCGGTGAAGACCGTAGCAGAGAGGCCAAAGTCGCTGTCGTTTGCCAGCGTCAGGGCGTGCTCAGCATCTTTCGCGACGGTAATAGCCGCTACCGGACCAAACAGCTCCTGGCGGAAGGCCGTCATCGACGGCGTGACGTTCGCCAGCACGGTAGGCGCGTAATAATTCCCCTCGCCGCTGATTTTCTCTCCGCCCAGCAGCAGCGTGGCCCCCTCAGCCAGGGTGGCCTGAACCTGCTGATGCAGTTCATCGCGCAGGTCAAAACGCGCCATCGGGCCAATGTAGTTCTCTTCTTCATCGGGTGTGCCCATCTTCAGGGCGGCTACGCCCGCGACGAAGCGTTGGGTAAAGATATCCGCAATACCCTCTTCAACAATAAAGCGTTTGGCGGCCGCGCACACCTGCCCGGTATTCTGATAGCGACCCGCCACCGCCGCTTTCACGGCGAGATCCAGGTCAGCGTCGTTGAGCACGATGAACGGGTCAGAGCCGCCCAGCTCAAGCACGCATTTTTTCAGCGCTGCGCCAGCCTGGGCACCAATTGCGGCCCCGGCACGCACGCTGCCGGTCACGGTCACCGCCGCAATGCGACGGTCGTTAATCGCCTGGCTTACGCCGTCATTGGTGGCATTAACCCAGCCAAAAACGCCTTCCGGGAAACCGGCATCCGCAAAAATCTGCGCGATTAGATCCGCCGAGCCGAGCACGTTCGGCGCGTGCTTAAGCAGATAGCTGTTACCTGCCAGCAGGATCGGCACCGCCCCGCGCAGTACCTGCCAGAGCGGGAAGTTCCACGGCATCACCGCCAGAATCGGTCCCAGCGGGCGGTATTCAATAACCGCGTTGTGGTTTTCCACCTGGGTTGGCTCTGCATTCAGCATGGCCGGGCCGTGTTCCGCATACCAGTCACACAGACCCGCAGATTTTGCCACTTCCGCCCGCGCCTGCAGAACCGGTTTGCCCATCTCCCGGGACATCATCCGGGCCATCTCTTCCGCACGATGACGCAGCGCAGCACCGAGATCGCGCAGCTTCTGCGCCCGCCGGGCGACGCTTTCGCTCCGCCACTGACGAAAACCGGCATCAGCCCGGGCGATAGCCTGTTCAACCTCTTCCTTTGTCGCCCACGGATACGCGGCGATCGTTTCACCCGTAGCCGGGTTAACAGACAGGGCATGTGTAGCAGATGAATAAGTCATGATGTTCTCCACGCATTTCGGTTGATTAATTGTGGCTCACTCTGCTATTTCTTAGAAATGAATAATACTAACCACCTTATTCACGAAATGAGAATGCTATGGATTTAACCCAGCTTGAAATGTTTAACGCCGTCGCGCTGACGGGGAGCATCACCCAGGCGGCGCAGAAGGTGCATCGCGTTCCCTCGAACCTGACAACACGAATCCGCCAGCTGGAAGCCGATCTCGGCGTTGAGCTGTTTATTCGTGAGAACCAGCGTTTGCGGTTATCTCCCGCCGGGCATAACTTCCTGCGCTATAGCAGACAGATTCTGGCGCTGGTGGATGAAGCGCGCATGGTCGTCGCGGGGGATGAACCACAGGGGTTATTTGCTCTTGGCGCGCTGGAAAGCACCGCTGCCGTGCGCATCCCTGAATCGCTGGCGCAGTTTAACCAGCGTTATCCGCGCATCCAGTTTGCCCTCTCTACCGGCCCTTCCGGAACGATGATAGAGGGTGTACTGGAGGGAACGCTGAGCGCCGCCTTTGTTGACGGACCGCTGTCACACCCGGAACTGGAGGGGATGCCGGTCTACAGGGAAGAGATGATGCTGGTCACGCCTGCCGGGCATACGGAGGTCACACGCGCCACGCAGGTGAGCGGCAGTGACGTTTATGCCTTTCGCGCCAACTGCTCATATCGCCGACATCTGGAGAGCTGGTTTCATGCAGACGGCGCGACGCCTGGCCGCATTCACGAGATGGAGTCCTATCACGGCATGCTCGCCTGCGTCATTGCGGGCGCGGGCATCGCGCTGATGCCGCGCTCCATGCTGGAAAGTATGCCAGGACATCATCAGATTGAGGCCTGGCCGCTGGCTGAAAACTGGCGCTGGCTCACCACCTGGCTGGTGTGGCGACGGGGGGCGATGACCCGCCAGCTGGAAGCGTTTATAGCGCTGCTAAACGAACGTCTTCAACCAGCGCCTTCTCCATAAACAGGCTAAGCGGGTCGTCAACATAGGGGGCAAATGCCGGGCGCAGTTCGTACCCGCACTGTTCATACAGACGAACCGCGGCGTGTTGTTTTATCCCTGTCTCCAGCCGTACCGTGTGGCAATGACGGCTCAGGGCCTCATCTTCAAGAGCAGCCAGCAGCCTCTCTCCCAGATGCTGTCCCCGGTGGGTCGGGTCAATATAGACCCGTTTCATCTCACCGGTTCCATCCCCGTTAAGCACGATGGCTCCACAGCCAACGGCCTGAAGCTGCTGGTCGCGAATGATCATCAGGATAAGCGATGCGTCGGGCAGCGCTGAAAGATCGAGAAGATGATTGCTCTCTGCGGGATAGAGTTCGCTCTGATAGCGGTCAAGGGCTGCAATCAGTGTGAGGATGTCCGGATGACGAGCGGATTCAGAGGTAATGGAATACATGGCAGGCTCCTTGCTGTTTTTTATTTTAAAATAGCGCAGCTCTGCCATGGTGCTTCATAGTATTAACTTATCGCGCTGCCCGGCTAGCGCAAAAAGATACGGCCTTTCAGATACAACGTGGCCTGACCGGCGATCAACACGCGATCGCCCTTCAGTTCACAGCGCAGATCGCCGCCACGATACGACACCTGACGTGCGTTCAGTGACGTTTTTCCCAGCTTTTCGCTCCAGTAGGGGATCAACATGCTGTGCGTGGATCCGGTAACCGGATCTTCCGGCACCCCTTCGCCCGGGCAGAAAAAGCGGCTGACGAAGTCATAGTCTTCTCCAGGCGCCGTTACGCAGACCATTTTCCCCAGCGGAACCATTGCCGCGATATCCGGCGTGAGCGCCTCCACCTGCTGCTGGCTCTCCAGCACCACGATATAGTCTCGTCCGGCGCGTACCTCTTTCGCCTTTGTGATGCCCAGCGCGGTGAACAACGCTGCCGGGGGATTATCGACGGCCTCCGTCGGCCACGCAGGGAAATTCAGCGTCAGCCAGTCGCCGCTGCGCTTGACCGTCAGCTCGCCCACGAAGCGCGTGGTAAAGTGAATTTCGGTATGCGGATAATCCAGATATTCAAAAATCACGTGTGACGCCGCGAGGGTCGCGTGTCCGCACAGGTTAATTTCGTGCAGCGTGGTAAACCAGCGCAGTTCAAACCCGTCGTCGGTTCGCACAAAAAAGGCGGTCTCAGACTGATTATGCTGCTGCGCCATTTTAAGCAGCGTCTCATCGGGCAGCCACTCCTCCAGCGGGCAAACCGCCGCCGCATTACCGCCAAACGCCCTGTCGCTGAAGGCATCCACCAGATAAAAATCAATTTCCTGCATTGTCTCTCCCTCTCTTGTTATCAGTTTTTAGCGCAGATACACCGTGCCTTTCAGGTAGCACGACGCCTGACCGCTCATCAGCACCCGTTCCCCTCTCAGTTCACAACGCACGTCACCGCCCCGCGCCGACACCTGACGGGCAAACAGGGTCGTTTTGCCCAGTGTTTCACTCCAGTAGGGGATCAGCATCGTGTGCGCGGACCCGGTGACCGGATCTTCCGGGACGGAAACGCCCGGTGAGAAGAAGCGGCTGACAAAGTCATATTCCCCCTCGCCCGGTGCCGTCACGCTAACTTTGTGCTCACCCGGTGTCATCGCAGACAGGTTCGGCATAAGGGCTTCAACCTGCTGGCGGTTTTCCAGGACGATCACCCACGCGCGCCCTTTACGGGCGTCAACGTAGTGGCGGATACCCAGCGCCGCGATCATCTCTGGCGGTGGCGTCTCTTTATGTGTCGGACACGCCGGGAAATCCAGCGTCATCCACTCTCCCTCCCGGCTGACCGTCAGGCGGCCAGATGCGGTGTCGAAGTGGATCCGCGAGTCGGGGTAATCCAGTTCATGAAACAGGACGTACGCGGCGGCCAAAGTGGCATGCCCGCAGAGATTGACTTCGGTGAGCGTTGTAAACCAGCGTAGCTCAATGCCCCCTTTGCTGCAGACGAAAAAGGCCGTTTCCGATTGATTATGCTGTTGCGCCATTTTCAGTAGCGTTTCATCGGGTAACCATTCTTTCAGCGGACAAACCGCCGCCGGATTGCCACCAAACGACGTATCGCTGAACGCATCTACCAGATAAAAATCAATCTCCTGCATTGTCTTACCGCCTGTTTTTGTTGTGTTGTTCTTTTATATTCAATGAAAACACCCTCCCCGGCTACCGCTTTCACAAGGTAAACATTGAGATCTGCGTCACATAATGGTTGAGTTTTCGCCGTTTGACGTTTTAAGATCGTCTCCTCTTCTTTCCAGCAACGAATCTCCGACATCCCTATGACAACGAACACAGTTTCCCGCAGGGTTGCGTGGCTACGCGTGGTCACGCTGGCCATTGCCGCGTTTATTTTCAACACCACAGAGTTTGTTCCGGTTGGGCTGTTGTCTGACATTGCCGACAGTTTCCAGATGGAAACGGCTCAGGTGGGCATTATGTTGACCATCTACGCCTGGGTGGTGGCGCTGATGTCATTGCCGTTTATGCTGCTGACCAGCCAGATGGAGCGGCGCAAACTGCTGATCGGTCTCTTCGTGTTGTTCATCGCCAGCCATGTTCTGTCGTTTATGGCGTGGAACTTTACGGTGCTGGTCATTAGCAGGATTGGCATTGCATTCGCCCATGCGGTGTTCTGGTCGATCACCGCGTCGCTGGCTATACGCCTGGCCCCGGCGGGTAAACGCGCCCAGGCGCTGAGCCTGATTGCCACCGGCACCGCGCTGGCGATGGTGCTGGGTCTGCCGATTGGCCGTATCGTGGGGCAATACTTCGGCTGGCGTACGACCTTCTTCGCGATCGGCATGGGGGCACTGGTTACGCTGGTGTGTCTGATTAAGCTGCTGCCCGCGCTGCCGAGCGAACACTCTGGCTCGCTGAAAAGCCTGCCGCTGTTGATGCGTCGCCCTGCGCTGCTGAGTATCTATCTGCTTACCGTAATCGTGGTGACCGCCCATTACACGGCATACAGCTACATTGAACCGTTTGTTCAGGTGGTGGCAGGCTTTAGCGCCAATTTTGCCACCCTGTTACTGCTCATCCTCGGCGGTGCGGGCATTATCGGCAGCGTGCTGTTTGGCAAGCTGGGTAATCAGCATGCTTCCTTGCTTGTGAGCGGCGCCATTGGCCTGCTGCTCGCCTGCCTGCTGTTGCTGATGCCCGCCGCGGGCAGCGAAAACCATCTGGCGATCCTGAGCCTGTTCTGGGGCGTGGCGATCATGATCATCGGCCTTGGCATGCAGGTAAAAGTGCTGGCGCTGGCACCGGACGCGACGGACGTTGCCATGTCACTGTTCTCGGGGATATTTAATCTGGGCATCGGCGCGGGCGCGCTGGTGGGAAATCAGATTAGCCTTCATGTCTCGATGTCGGCGATTGGGTATCTGGGCGCTATTCCGGCCCTGGTCGCGCTTATCTGGTCAGTGCTCATCTTCCGCAAATGGCCGGTGGCGCTGGAGGAACAAGGTCAGCACGGGTGACGTTGGTTTGTGCCGGGTGGCGCTGCGCTTACCCGGCAATCACCTCAGTGGTAAGTTTTAATAATCTCCAGCACGCCGTTAATAATAAACTGCACGCCCATACAGACCAGTAAGAAGCCCATCAGACGTGAAATAGCTTCGATACCGCCCTTGCCTACCCAGCGCATAATCGCACCGGAACTGCGCAGTGACCCCCACACAATGATCCCGATAATCGCAAAAATCAGCGGTGGCGCAATCGTCAGGACCCAGTCCGGGAAGGTGGCGCTATCACGTACCGTAGAGGCGGAACTGATGATCATCGCGATGGTACCCGGCCCCGCCGTGCTCGGCATAGCCAGCGGCACAAAGGCAATATTTGCACTCGGTTCGCTTTCCAGCTCTTCGGATTTGCTTTTGGCTTCCGGCGACTCATGCGCTTTCTGCGCCGGGAACAGCATGCGGAAACCGATAAAGGCGACAATGAGTCCCCCGGCGATGCGAAGGCCAGGGATGGAAATCCCGAAGGTGTTCATCACCACCTGCCCCGCATAGTAAGCCACCATCATGATGGCAAACACATAGACGGAAGCCATCATTGACTGATGGTTACGCTCGGCGCTGTTCATATTCCCTGCCAGCCCGAGGAAAAGCGCCACCGTCGTTAACGGGTTTGCCAACGGCAGCAGCACCACCAGCCCAAGACTCACTGCTTTAATTAAATCCAACATAATGCATCGTCGTCCTTATCCATATTCATCCCCGCAAGTATAGGGGGAAAGTGTGACGTTAAGCCATCTGCGCAACGTAACGATTATTTTCCGTAAGTAAGGATAACCCTGAGTTATCTATATGATTTGAAAGCGTTCAAAAAAAGTTCATGAAACGTTTTAGCAATTCGTGGCATCGGCTGATTCATTCAGTTGACTTATACTTGCCTGAGCAATAATATCTGCCGTGACTAAACTACTTGCCAGGGCAACCATTGTGAAAAGCACCAGTGATATCTTTAACGACGTTGTTCCGCTGGGTCGTCTTATTCATATGGTTAACCAGAAAAAAGATCGCCTGCTCAATGACTATCTGTCACCGCTGGATATCACCGCAACACAGTTCAAAGTGCTGTGTTCCATTCGCTGCGAAGTGTGTATCACGCCGGTTGAGCTGAAAAAGGTGCTCTCTGTCGATCTGGGTGCGTTAACCCGCATGCTGGATCGTCTCGTCTGCAAAGGATGGGTAGAACGAAGCCCTAACCCGAATGACAAACGCGGCGTGCTGGTCAAGCTCACCTGCGATGGCGCGGCCATGTGCGAGCAATGTCATCAATTAGTAGGACAAACACTGCATCAGGAACTAACAAAAAACTTAACGGCAGATGAAGTGGCAACCCTTGAGCTTTTGCTGAAGAAAATACTGCCGTAAACAGAAAAGAGGTATGACGATGTCCAGACGCAATACTGACGCTATCACCATTCATAGCATTTTGGACTGGATCGAAGATAACCTGGAATCGCCGCTCTCCCTTGAAAAAGTGTCAGAGCGTTCAGGTTACTCCAAATGGCACCTGCAACGGATGTTCAAAAAAGAGACCGGCCATTCACTAGGTCAATATATTCGCAGTCGCAAGCTGACGGAAATTGCCCAGAAACTGAAAGAAAGCAATGAGCCGATCCTTTATCTGGCAGAGCGTTACGGATTTGAATCACAGCAAACCCTGACGCGTACGTTTAAGAACTATTTTGACGTGCCGCCTCATAAGTACCGAATCACCAGCGTACCCGGAGAATCCCGATACCTGTATCCGTTAAAACATTGTAGTTAATCATCGCCTGTAAAAGACGTAACCGAGGAAATCATGAAAGTTATCGCCTCCGCCGCCCTCGCCTTGCTGGTGCTGTTTTCCAGCCAGACCTTCGCGGAGCAAACCCCAGGTGCAACGCAGCAAAATAATCGTGGCACGATGATTTTGCCGTCAGCACATGACCAGTCACCCTATGATTTCAACCACATGGGGACTGGTAGCGACAAATCCGACGAATTAGGCGTGCCTTATTATAATCAGCACGGCTTCTGATTCGTTTTTGCCCCGCCACTGCGGGGCTTTTTTATGCTCTAGCCTCTGACGCGCGCCGCCCGCCGTACCCGCAAGCCAAACACGTTGATATACAGCCCCGCCATAATCAGCACGGCCCCCAGCAACTGCAGCGCGCTCAGCGTTTCATCCAGCAATAGCGCCGCACTGGCGAGCCCAACCACCGGCACCAGCAGAGACAGGGGCGCCACGCGCCAGGTTTCATAACGCCCCAGCAGCGAACCCCAGATCCCATAGCCCACAATCGTGGCGACAAAGGCCAGATAAATCAGAGAAAGGATCGTGGTCAAATCGATATCGACCAGGCTTCTCAGCATCACATCCGGGCCATCCAGAATAAACGACGCCGCCAGAAACGGGATGACCGGAATTAACGCGCTCCAGACCACCAGCGACATCACCTGCGGCCGCGCCGCGTGCTGCATAATCAGCTTGTTGAAGATATTCCCGCACGCCCAGCTCAGCCCCGCCGCCAGCGTAAGCATAAAGCCCAGCAGCGCCACATCCTGACCATTCAGGCTGGCTTCAATCAGCACCAGTACGCCAAACACCGCCAGCGTAATCCCCGCCAGCTGTTTGCCCTGCAAACGTTCGCCAAATACGAACGCACCGAGAATGATGGTAAAGAACGCCTGCGCCTGCAAAACCAGCGAGGCAAGACCGGCAGGCATACCAAACTTGATGGCGCAGAAGAGAAACGCGAACTGGCCAAAGCTGATGGTCAGGCCATAGCCCAGCAGTAATTTGAACGGGATTTTTGGACGCGCAACAAAAAAGATCGCCGGGAACGCCACTAACATGAAACGCAAACCGGCCAGCATAAGCGGGGGCATATTGTGCAATCCCAGCTTAATGACGACAAAATTGAGCCCCCATACTACGACCACCAGCAACGCCAGCAGTCCGTCTCTACGCGTCATACCCTGCCCCTGAATTATTAATAATTTGTTAACACTTCAAGGTAACAGAAAAAAGGACGCTGCGAGAAGATCATTAATTCTGGCAGGCAGCTGAAGCACTTACGGATAAACCAGGTGCTATACAAGCCCCTTATGTCATGGTAATCCTGTTAACACACCTCTAATAAAAGCATAAGCAACTGTCGGGCAGAAATATGAAACCATCTCTCAGGCGCTCAACCGCAGCGCTGCTGGCATCGTCATTGTTGTTAACCATCGGTCGGGGAGCGACGCTGCCGTTCATGACCATTTATCTCACGCGCGTCTACAACATGAGCGTCGAGAATATTGGTTATGCCCTGACGATTGCGCTGACCATCGGCGTGGTGTTCAGCCTGGGATTTGGCATTCTGGCGGATAAGTTTGATAAAAAACGCTACATGCTGATTGCGATCGTGGCGTTTATTGCCGGATTTGTCGCGATCCCGCTGGTGGATAACGTCACGCTGGTGGTGCTGTTCTTTTCCCTGATCAACTGCGCCTACTCCGTATTTTCGACGGTGCTGAAAGCCTGGTTCTCCGACGTGCTCACCTCAAGCCAAAAAGCGCGTGTTTTCTCGCTCAACTATAGCT
The DNA here is from genome assembly GCF_056673325.1 of Enterobacter cloacae complex sp. HYC080_NIDB. NCBI lineage: Bacteria > Pseudomonadati > Pseudomonadota > Gammaproteobacteria > Enterobacterales > Enterobacteriaceae > Enterobacter > Enterobacter cloacae complex sp. HYC080_NIDB. The sequence goes on from NZ_CP114212.1 coordinate 2,276,696, forward strand.
TCCTGAACATTGGCTGGACGGTCGGCCCGCCCATCGGCACCCTGCTGGTGATGTACAGCTTACAGCTGCCCTTCTGGCTGGCCGCTTTTTGCGCCGCGCTGCCGCTCGCGTTTATCCATTTCTTTGTGCAAAAAAGCGTCGCGCTGGATACCGCCGAGGAAAAAATGCCCTGGCAGCCGTCGGTGTTGCTGAAAGACCGCGCCCTGTTCTGGTTCACCCTCTCCGGCCTGCTCGCGTCGTACGTGGGCGGATCGTTCGCCAGCTGCATTTCGCAGTATGTTCTGGCCGCCCACGCCGACAGCGATTTCGCGCAGAAGGTCGTCGCCGTGGTGCTGCCCGTTAACGCCGCCGTGGTGGTGACGCTGCAATACGCGCTTGGGCGCAAGATTTCCGCCAGCAATATTCGCCCCCTGATGACCGCCGCGACGCTGTTTTTTATCCTGGGGCTGGGGGGCTTTATGTTCTCCGGGGAGAATCTGATTTACTGGGGTATCGCTGCCGCGATCTTTACGCTGGGTGAGATTATTTATGCGCCGGGTGAATACATGCTGATCGACAACATCGCCCCGCCGGGTATGAAGGCAAGCTATTTCTCCGCACAGGCGCTGGGCTGGCTGGGCGCGGCCGCAAACCCGATGATCACCGGGATTATCCTGACCAACCTGCCGCACTGGTCGCTGTTTGTGATTATGATGGTCGCCATCGTCATTGCGTGGCTGATGATTTTGCGTGGGATGAGCGTGAAGGCGTGGTGCGAGTCACCCAAGGTAGCGTAGCAACTTGTAGGCCGGGTAAGGCGTAGCCGCCACCCGGCAATAAAGCATCAGTGGTGCAACATTTCTTCTACCACCTGCTCTTTGTACATCTCATTCGGATAATAGGTCGGCCAGTTATCCATCTCTTTCAGCAACGCCTCGTGGGAAGTGTTGCCCATAAAAATATGGAAGTGCGAGGACGCTTTCGGCCCGATGGTATGGTCGCTGAACTGCACAAACTTCGGCGCCGTGCTGCTGGCATCCTGACACTCAAACAGATAGCGAACGCCTTTTTTGCCTGACGCATAGGTCAGAATTTTGTAGCCGCTGTAATTATAATGGCAACGGCTAACCGCTTTGCCCTTGTGGAACTCCATCACGTTATTTTCAATGCCAATGGCATCCACGTCCGTCGCATAGCCTTTACGATAATAGGCTTTCACCTCGTCGAAGGTTTTGCTTTTATCCTTCTGCGCTTTCTGTTTAAAGACCGGATCCAGCGATCCATCCAGCAGGAAAGGATAAACGGACTGCCAGGTACCGTCCCAGTCAGACAGCGCTCTGTCCTTCACGTCTTTATCCTCAAACACGCCGTTCGCCGCTTTCTGCTCCGCTTCGGTCATCTGATGACCGTGCGAGTGCGCTAACAGCTGGCCGCTGACCAGCAGCGCCCCCAGAGTCATGATCCATTTACCAGCATGTGCAGCCAAAATAACCCCCTCATCCCGTTTTATAAGAATGAGAATGTTATATTATAACATTTCAAATCGCAACCAGCCCGCGAACGCCCTCCTGCGCCATGTTTTCCCCCCGTCCACGCTGGATAATGGTGCCGCGCGACATCAGGAGATAGCTATCGGCCAGCTCGGCGGCAAAGTCGTAAAACTGCTCGACCAGCAGGATCGCCATATCGCCTCTGTTCGCCAGCGTGCGGATCACCTGGCCAATCTCTTTTATCACCGAAGGCTGAATGCCTTCCGTCGGTTCATCCAGAATCAGCAGCTGCGGGCGGCTTGCCAGCGCACGGCCAATCGCCAGTTGCTGCTGTTGTCCGCCGGAGAGATCGCCTCCGCGGCGGTGCTTCATCTCTTTGAGCACCGGGAAAAGCTGCCAGATCTCCTCCGGTACCTGCTTCGCCTCGCGGGCGGAAAAGCGCGACAGCCCCAGCAGAAGATTTTCTTCCACGGTCAGGCGCGGAAAAATCTCGCGTCCTTGCGGGACATACGCCACGCCAGACTGTACCCGCTGGTGCGGTTTGCTGTGGGTGATCGTCTTACCCTGCCAGATGACCTCCCCGGTTTTCGCCGGGATCAGCCCCATCAGACACTTCAGCAACGTCGTTTTCCCGACGCCGTTGCGCCCCAGCAGGCAGGTGACTTCTCCGGTGGCGGCCTCAAAACTGACGCCGCGCAGGATATGGCTGCCACCGTAATACTGATTCAGTTCGTTAACCTGTAACATCTTCTCTCCTTAGCGCCCCAGATAGACCTCAATCACCTGCTCGTTGGCCTGCACCTCGCGAAGCGAGCCTTCGGCCAGCACGCGCCCCTGATGCAATACCGTCACGTGGTCGGCAATGGTTTCGACAAAGCCCATGTCGTGCTCCACCACCATCAGGGAGTGTTTACCCGCCAGGGTTTTGAACAACTCGGCGGTGTATTCCGTCTCTGCGTCGGTCATCCCGGCGGCGGGTTCGTCCAGCAGCAACAGATGCGGATCCTGGACCAGCAGCATACCTATCTCCAGAAACTGCTTTTGACCGTGCGACAGCAGCCCGGCGCGGCGATCGCGTTCGTTGCCAAGACGCAGTAAAACCAGCATCTCATCAATGCGATCGCGTTGCTCACCGTTGAGTTTTGCCCGCAGGCTCGCCCAGACGGATTTATCGGTTTTCATGGCGATCTCAAGGTTTTCCCACACCGTCAGCGCCTCAAAGACCGTGGGTTTCTGGAACTTTCGCCCGATCCCCTGACGGGCTATGGCCGCAGGCTCCAGCGCGGTCAGGTCGATCGATTGATCGTAAATAGCCCTCCCGCTTTTTGGTCTCGTTTTGCCGGTGATCACATCCATCAACGTGGTTTTACCGGCTCCGTTGGGGCCAATCACGCAGCGTAACTCGCCCACGCCGATATTCAGCGAGAGATCGGTCAGCGCCTGGAAACCGTCGAAATTGACGTTAATGGCCTCAAGCTGAAGCACCGGATCCGTCTGGTCACGGTAGCGGTCGCCGGGCAACTGGCGGGTAAATAACCCTTCCGTTGGCTGCATTATTTCTCTCCCTTACGAAACAGACCGTAGACACCGCGTGGTAAGAACAGCGTGACGGCGATAAAAATCAGCCCCAGGAACAGCTGCCAGTACTCCGGCATGGCGACGGTGAAAAAGCTCTTCGCCCCGTTCACCAGCGCCGCGCCAATCACCGGCCCCACCAGCGTGCCGCGCCCGCCCAGCGCCACCCAGATGGCGGCTTCTATCGAGTTCGTCGGTGACATTTCACCGGGGTTGATAATGCCCACCTGCGGGACATAGAGCGCCCCCGCCAGGCCACACAGCACCGCGGAGAGCGTCCAGACCAGCAGTTTGAACCCGCGCGGGTCGTAACCACAGAACGTCAGACGGTTTTCTGCGTCACGAACGGCGGTCAGGATTCGGCCAAATTTGCTTTTTGCCAGCGCAAATCCCGTCCCCAACGCCAGGAGCAGCAACAGTACGGTCGCCAGAAACAGTGCAATACGCGTGGAGGTTTCCGTCACCGAAAATCCGAGCAGCGTGGTAAAGCCGGTGAAGCCGTTATTGCCGCCAAAACCGGTCTCGTTGCGAAAGAACAGCAACATCCCGGCATAGGTCAGCGCCTGGGTCATAATCGAGAAATAGACCCCTTTGATCTTCGAGCGGAAGGCAAACCAGCCAAACACCAGCGCCAGCAGCCCCGGCACCATGACAATCAGCACCAGCGCCCAGGCGAAGTGTTGGGTGCCCCACCAGAACCACGGCAGCTCACTCCAGGAGAGAAATGACATAAACGCGGGCAGACCGTCACCCGCCGCCTGGCGCATCAGATACATGCCCATCGCATAACCGCCGAGTGCGAAAAAGATACCGTGCCCAAGAGACAGCATACCGGCATAGCCCCACACCAGATCGAGCGCCACCGCAACGGTGGCATAGCAGAGGATCTTGCCCGTCAGCGTCAGCATCCAGGTCGATAACGCCAGCGGATGCGTTGCAGGCAGTAAGGCGAAAAACGGTAATATCAGCAGACACGCCACCAGCAGGCTGCCTGCGATCTGCGTTGTGCGTGGCGCTTTGCGCGCCAGCGTTAAGGTAAGCGGCTGGCTCATCAGTCAATAACCCTCCCTTTCAGCGCAAATAACCCCTGAGGACGCTTCTGAATAAACAGCACGATCGCCACCAGAATCACGATCTTGCCCAGCACCGCGCCCATCTGTGGTTCAAGGATTTTATTGAAAATGCCCAGACCAAAGGCCGCGGCCACGCTCCCTGCCAGCTGGCCCACGCCACCGAGCACCACCACCAGGAACGAGTCGATGATGTATCCCTGGCCCAGCTCCGGTCCGACGTTACCCAGCTGCGATAATGCCACGCCGCCTAACCCGGCAATGCCGGAGCCCAGCCCGAATGCGAGCATATCGACACGCCCTGTCGGCACCCCACAGCAGGCAGCCATGCTGCGGTTTTGCGTCACCGCGCGCACGTTTAGCCCCAGACGGGTTTTATTCAGAATCAGCCAGGTAAAGAACAGTACCAGCAGCACAAAACACAGCACCACAATACGGTTCCACGGCAGCGTCAGGTTGGCGAAAACCTGTACCCCGCCGGAAAGCCATGCCGGGTTCGCCACCTCCAGGTTCTGGGCGCCAAACGTCATGCGCACCAGCTGGATAAGCATCAGGCTGATGCCCCACGTTGCCAGCAGCGTTTCCAGCGGACGACCGTACAGATGACGGATCACGGTGCGCTCCAGCACCATTCCGATTGCCGCCGTCAGGCAGAACGCGACCGGTAAGGCGATAACCGGATAGAGCGCCAGCCACTGTGGCGCGAGGCTGGTCATGGCCTGCTGCACCATCCAGGTGGCATACGCGCCCAGCATCAGCATTTCACCGTGCGCCATATTGATGACGCCCAGCAGGCCGTAGGTGATAGCCAGCCCCAGCGCAGCCAGCAGCAGCACCGAACCGAGGGAAAGCCCCATAAACGCCTGACCCAGCAGATCGCCCCACATCAGGCGGTGCGTTATCTGGTTAAGGCTCTCTTCGGCAGCGGCGCGAACGCCGGCGTCCGGCTCGGTCTGCGCCTGGGTATACGGGGTGAGTCGGGACACCACGTCCGGATCGTCGGACTGGCCTAACAGTTCAGCAGCGTGGCGACGCACCTCCGCCTGCGGGCTTGCCAGCTGGAGATTCGCCACCGCCAGCAGCAGCGTCTGACGCGCTACCGCATCCGTTTCACGGTTTACCCGATTTTCCAGAAAAGCGAGCATCGCAGGTTGCGCATCTCGCTGCAGTTGACGGGCCGCCGCCCGCCTTTCCGTGACACTGTCACTGACCAGCTGATGCGTAGCGATAGCCGTGGCAGCAAGTACGCGCAGTCGGTTCGTCAGCCGGACCGCTTTTGTCTGCCCTTCAGTCGCCTTTGCTTCACCGAGGGGAACCATTCCGCCATTACGCTGCGCAAAAGCGTGCTTTTGGCTGTCGGTATACAGGTTTTCCTTTTGCAACGCCTGAAGCAGCGTCAGCCTGGCGGCATCCGGCGCGGCGGCCCACTGCGTCAGTAATTCCGCCTGCTGGGTGCGGCTGGCGGCAACGAAACGATCGGCATCCGATGCCTGCGCCATCCCTGGCAGCAGTCCGGTAAGCCATATAAGAGCGACGATCGTGCGCATGACGTTCATGGCTTGTCTCCCTGAGGTGATGGCTTAGTTGCTGGCGGTTTTCATCGGCTGGTCGGGCTTTTTGTCATTCCCGGCGATGAACGGACTCCACGGTTGCGCGCGGACCGGCTGTTCCGTCTGCCACACCACGTTGAACTGGCCGTTGCCTTCAATTTCACCGATCATGACCGGCTTATGCAGATGATGGTTGGTGGCATCCATGGTGAGCGTAAAGCCGGAAGGCGCTTTAAACGATTGGCCGGCCATTGCGGCACGCACTTTATCTACGTCGGTCGTGCCCGCTTTTTCCACCGCCTGCGCCCACATATGGATCCCTACGTAAGTGGCTTCCATTGGGTCGTTGGTGACGACAGTGTCGGCATTCGGCAGTTTGTGTGCTTTCGCATAGGCTTTGTAATCCGCCACGAAGGCCTGGTTAGTGGGGTTGTCCACGGACTCAAAATAGTTCCACGCCGCCAGGTTACCCACCAGCGGTTTGGTGTCGATACCGCGCAGCTCTTCCTCACCAACGGAGAACGCCACTACCGGCACGTCGGTTGCTTTCAGCCCCTGGTTTGCCAGCTCTTTATAGAACGGCACGTTGGAATCGCCATTGATGGTCGAGACTACGGCAGTTTTGCCGCCTGCGGAGAATTTCTTGATGTTGGCGACAATCGTCTGGTAGTCGCTATGACCAAATGGGGTGTAAACCTCTTCGATGTCCTTATCCTCAACGCCTTTCGAATGCAGGAACGCGCGCAGGATCTTGTTGGTGGTGCGCGGGTAGACGTAGTCGGTGCCCAAGAGGAAGAAGCGCTTCGCCGCGCCGCCGTCTTCGCTCATCAGGTATTCCACCGCCGGGATGGCCTGCTGGTTCGGTGCGGCACCGGTATAAAAGACGTTGGGTGACATTTCTTCACCCTCATACTGCACCGGATAGAACAGCAGGCCGTTCAGTTCCTCAAAGACAGGCAGCACCGATTTACGCGAAACGGAGGTCCAGCAGCCAAACACCACCGCGACTTTATCCTGGCTCAGCAGCTGACGCGCTTTCTCGGCAAACAGCGGCCAGTTTGAAGCGGGATCCACCACCACCGGCTCCAGTTTTTTCCCCAGTACGCCCCCTTTGGCGTTGATCTCGTCAATGGTCATCAGCGCGACATCTTTCAGCGGGGTTTCGGAGATGGCCATCGTGCCGGACAAAGAATGCATGATCCCCACTTTGATGGTATCGGCCGCCTGCACACCAAAACTCATTCCCATCGCCACGACGGACGCGGATAACGCAAAGGCTTTTAATAAGGTACGACGCTGCATATTTTCACTCCTGAAAAAGAACGCTGTGCAAAAACGTCCGTTACGGCATGGACGCGGAAAAAAAATGTGTCAGCGAAGCAGGAGCAAAAAGGATGCCAGAATGAACATTACGCTATGGCGGGAGATTGAACGCGGGATGTAAAGAGAACGACTCAGAATGGCACAGCGCTGCACTTTTATAATGCAGCGCTGGGACGGTGTTTTTACCAGACTTCACTGGCGATCTGTGTCACCAGACGGACTTTGTCCCACTGCTGAGTTTCACTCAGGCTGTTGCCCTCTTCGGTCGAGGCAAAGCCGCACTGCGGGCTGAGGCAGATCTGCTCTTTGGCCACGTATTTTGCCGCCTCTTCCAGACGGGCTTTAACCCCTTCCGGGTTCTCCAGCTCTCCGTTTTTGGTGGTTATCAGACCCAGCACCACCTGCTGCTTGCCCGGGCGAATAAAGCGCAGTGGCGCAAAATCACCGCTGCGGTCGTTATCATATTCCAGGAAGAAGGCATCTACGTTCACCGTACCGAACAGCACTTCCGCCACCGGCTCGTATCCCCCTTCCGAAATCCAGGTTGAACGGAAGTTGCCGCGGCAGACATGCAGCCCGATGGTCAGATCGTCCGGTTTACCTTCCAGCGCCTTGTTCAGCACGCGGGCGTAGATCTGCGCAAGCTCATCGGCATCATCGCCGCGCTCGCGGATCTGACGACGCTGATCGTCCGAACAGAGGTAGGCCCAGACGGTGTCGTCAAGTTGCAGGTAACGGCAGCCTGCATCATAGAAGGCCCGGATAGCGTCACGCCAGGTGGTCGCCAGATCGTCAAAATAGACGTTCAGGTCCGGGTAAACCGTCGCGTCGATATCTTTGCGGCCGCCGCGGAAATGAAGCACGCTTGGGCTGGGAATGGTCATCTTCGGCTGCGCATTACCGCTGATGCTTTTCAGATAGCGGAAATCGTCCAGCATCGGATGATCGCCAAAGCCCAGCTTGCCGGTGACGCGCACGCCGTGGGCTTTGGTCTGTACACCGTTGAACTGAATACCCTGCTGCGAATCGTAACGCTCAACCCCCTGCAGGCCATCGAAGAAATCGAAGTGCCACCAGGCACGGCGAAATTCACCGTCGGTCACCACATGCAGACCGCACGCACACTGCTGCTCGACGACGTGGCGAATGGCATCGTCCTCCACCGCGCGAAGCTGTCCGGCATCTATCTCACCGCTGGCGAACTTCAGGCGGGCCTGTTTAATGGCATCCGGACGTAAAAAACTGCCTACTACATCGGCGCGGTATGGGGCGTGCTGTCGTTGCATGGAAATCTCCTCTGTCTGACGGTAATAATTGCCGGCAGTGATAATTCATTATTTGAATCTTTAGACTTCTGGACGTCTAAATATCCAAAAAAGATGTCATACCTCACCGGCTCCGGCAAACGAGAAAATTTCACGGGTGTTGAAAAAAATTCATCTTTACAGGGCGGAAACGGATCCCTGACTGGCAAACGCGTAGCGTTCATCTTCCCAGCCGGTGATCCCGCCCAGCATGATTTTGACCGGCAACCCGAGTCGCGCCAGCTTCAGCGCAGCCCTGTCCGCGCCGTTACAGTGCGGCCCCGCACAGTAAACGACAAACAGCGTGCCGTCCGGCCACCGGGCCATGCGTTCAGCAGTAATCTGGCTCCACGGCATGTGCAGTGCCCCGGGGACATGACGACGGGCGAATTGTTCCGCACTCCCTACCACATGCAGCAGCACGAAGTCCTGCTCATGACTGGCGATGGCATGATGCACATCGGCACAGTCGGTTTCGACACTCAGGCGACGCAGAAAATGGGTAACGGCTTCCTGCGGCTCGGCAGCCGGAAATTCAGTAACATAGCTCATGATCCTTCCTCATCTTTGGCGTTTGTGTTAACACTAATCTATCCACAAATTCAGCCCATGAATGCGCTTGCTTATGCCAGAAAACAGCAAAAAGATGACAAACTTAAGACAGGTTACCCGCCCTCAGGTGGTGGTGCTGGCGTATGACGGCCTCTGTACCTTCGAGTTTGGCGTGGCGGTTGAGATTTTTGGCCTGCCACGTCCTGAGCTGGGCGACGCCTGGTATCGCTTTGCTGTGGCAGGTGTGGATAGCGGAGAAATGCGGGCGACGGGCGGGATCCGCATGGTGACTGATGGTGATTTGAGCCTGCTTGAGTCTGCGGATCTGATCGTGGTTCCCGGCTGGCGGGGGCTGGACGCGCCGGTTCCCAGGGCACTGTGCGACGCATTGCGCCAGGCCAGCGCTCGTGGATGCCAGCTGCTGTCCATCTGCTCGGGTGTGTTTGTGCTGGCCGCAACGGGACTGTTGAGCGGGCGCAAAGCCACAACCCACTGGCGCTACATCGAGGCGCTTAAAGCCCGCCACCCTGACATCGACGTGGTTGAAGACGTACTTTACCAGGATGAGGGGGATATTCTGACTTCTGCTGGTAGCGCGGCGGGCATCGATCTCTGTCTGCACGTCGTCCGCCGGGATTATGGCATGGAAACCGCCAACAGCGTGGCGCGTCGGCTGGTTATTCCTCCCCACCGGGATGGTTCGCAGCCGCAACAGCTGAGCCGCCCGGTGGCACAGCTACGGGAGAGCCAGCGTCTGGGACAGCTGTTTGATTTCCTGCACAACCATCTCGTTGAACCGCACAGCGTCGACTCGCTGGCGCGTCGGGTGGGCATGAGCCAGCGTACCTTCCTTCGTCGCTTCGAGGCGGCAACGGGAACGACACCGTCGCGCTGGCTGATCAATGAGCGTCTGTTGAGAGCAAAAGATTACCTGGAAAGCAGTCGGATGAGCATCGACAGCATCGCTGAACAGACCGGTTTTGGACAGGCGGCGACGTTGCGCCACCACTTTCGTCAGCAATTTGCCCTTTCGCCGGCCCAGTACCGCAAGCAATTTTTGCGTCCAGGTCCTGCCCGCTGAGGGATCCCCACAACATAATACCGACACAGACGCCCCCTCTCCCTGAGGGAGAGGGCTGGGATGAGGGGGCACATACGCGAAATGGCAAAAAAAAACCGCCATTATCTGGCGGTAAATGCTTGCATGGATAGATTTGTATTTTGGTCTCTACGTCCCCGACGCTCCATGGTCGGGCTGCGGATCCCTTACAAACTAACACTGATTAACTTAACGAAAGCTAAACAGCTCTATTAACTCGCCTTCGTGTTGATTTGCAAATAACGCATCAGACCCTGTTCGGCGCTCTGTTTTGCTTCATCATTAATCGCTTCGAGATAAAACGAACGCGAAACACCATAGGGGGCTTTTTCAGAAGGATACACCGCAAACTGGAATACTTTTCCTCTTGCCTGATGCAGGCAATCTAATTCCCAGCGTTGATCGTCTACTTTTTTGCTATTGCAGGCTACACGCCCGTAATCGCTGGTTAAATATGAACCAACACGAGTTTCTGCGGACTGAATATATTCTGGTTCGTCATTCCCGATATAGCGAACCCCTGCCGTAGCACCCACGGCAGCCACGAGGAGCGCAAACGCGATTATTTTTTTCATTTATTAAGACTCATTCCTTAGCCAGAGAATCCCTATTATATAGGATTATCCCTAATTCAAACGCCTGTTTATGGTCCAGAAGTGGTAGTTGACAGTGCTTTAGGCGCATTTAGGATATTTCTTAAAAACAATTCTGAGCCAACACTATTTGACATTTTCTTTGCCGTACTTTGAATTATTGAATAATAACACTAAGAAATAATCGCCATGATTATCCCCGCAACGTCACTCAGCGGTGAAACCATGATTAAAAAAGGGTTATCTCTCGTCATGCTTATTTGTGCGCTGTTTTCAGGGCAGCTTATGGCCGGGCACAAAGGGCATGAATATGTATGGGTAAAGAATGTGGGGCATCAGCTGCGGCACGAGGCCGACAGCGATGAATTACGCAGCGCAGCGGAAGAGTCAGCGGAGGGTTTGCGCGAACACCACCTGTGGCAGAAATCGCGCAAACCGGAGACGCACGTAAGGTAGTTAGCTCCCCTTACGTTTTGGCAGGGTTTTCATCAGATCGTCAGGACTGACGGAAGCGACAATGCTGCCCGGCTGCGGCATTTTGAAAATATGGTTTTTCATCTTGCCAATAACATGCATTTCGCAGGGACGGCAGTCAAACTTCAGGGTAAGGACTTCATCACCGTTGACCAGCTGCATGGGCGTCGCTTTCCAGCTCTTAATATTGCCTTTTGCCTGTTTCGGGCACAGATTGAAGGCGAAGCGGAGACAGTGCTTGGTGATCATCACCGGCACGTCGCCCTTCTCTTCATGCGCTTCATAGGCCGCGTCGATCAGCTGCACACCGTGGCGATGATAGAATTCACGCGCCTTATGGTTGTAGACGTTTGCCAGGAAAGATAAATGCGTGTCCGGGTATACCGGGGCCGGAACCACTTCCGCTTTACGGCTACCGCGTGGATACTGGGCCAGACGCGCTTCATCCAGCAGCTCTGCCGTTTCACGGCGGAACTGGTTAAGCAGGCTGTTCGGCACAAACAGCGCGTCCGGCAGGTTAACCTCGATAGCGCGCGCGTAGTAAATCGTCTGCCCCAGCTTCGCTACGCCATCCTTCAGGCTGTTAAGCGCTTTTTCCGCGTTGTTTGCCACCTCGAACAGGCCATCCAGCGTATGCGTCACGCTGATACCGTCTTCACAGGTCATGGTCAGAATCAGCTGTTCTTGCCAGCCGCCAAGCTCGATATCCACCGCGATACGACGCTCGCTGGAGGTTTTCAGCAGCGCCTGCTGCCAGTTATGATCGAGGTTACGGTTAAGTGGCGCGTTCGGACGCGCCTTGTAGAGATCGGCAGGCATTTCATTCGGCCATACACGATAGCGATTTTCACCGGTTTTTTCGACCGTATTAGCCCTGAAGCCCACCACTTCACGCTTAATCATCACGTTCAGGCCATCGCCATTCGCCAGCGGCTCCGTCACTTCAACATCAAGATGATCTTTCGCCACCTTCAGCACTTCACCGACCGGTAAACCGATGAACTTCGGTGAGTCGAACGCGCCGATATCGCCTTTACGGGCGTTCACGAAATAGTCCGTGCTGCCGCGGTGGAAGGTTTTGTCCGTCGACGGAATAAAGAAATGCTCGGTACGACCTGCCGACGCGCGCGCCAGATCGCCGCGGTCTTCGATGATGGCGTCCAGCATCTGACGGTAGTGCGCGGTGATATTCTTCACGTAGCTCATGTCTTTATAACGCCCTTCAATCTTGAAGGAACGGACGCCCGCATCAATCAGCGCGCCCAGGTTGGCGGTCTGATCGTTATCCTTCATGGAGAGGAGGTGTTTTTCGAACGCCACTACGCGGCCCTGATCGTCTTTCAGGGTATACGGTAGACGGCAGGCCTGCGAACAGTCGCCACGGTTGGCGCTACGGCCCGTCTGGGCGTGGGAAATGTTGCACTGACCGGAATAGGCCACGCACAGCGCGCCGTGGATAAAGAACTCGATCGTCGCGTCTGTCGCCTGGTGGATATCACGGATCTGATTCAGGTTCAGCTCACGGGCCAGAACGATCTGCGAAAAGCCGACGTCGGAGAGGAACTTCGCCTTCTCCACCGTGCGGATATCACACTGGGTACTGGCGTGCAGTTCAATCGGCGGAATATCCAGCTCCAGAACCCCCATGTCCTGAACAATCAGGGCATCGACGCCGGTCTGATAGAGATCGGCGATCAGTCGTTGCGCAGGCTCCAGCTCATCATCATGAAGAATAGTGTTCAGGGTCACGAACACTTTCGCCCCGAAACGGTGGGCGAACGGCACCAGGTCGGCAATATCGCGCAGGCTGTTGCTGGCGTTATGGCGGGCACCAAAGCCAGGGCCGCCAATATAGACGGCGTCCGCGCCGTGAAGGATCGCTTCACGGGCAATGGCGGCGTCACGGGCCGGGCTTAAAAGTTCAAGATGATGGGATTGCAGGCGCATACTTCGTCGTTATCCGTTATGGTCAAAATGGCGGCTATTGTAGTCAGAAGTCTACGACAGCGAAACAGTTTTGCGTAGCCTCAGCGGGGATAATGGATCAGAGAGTGAAAATGCACCGGCCGGTCGCTGCTGTTGCGGTAGGCATGCGGTTTATCACCGGCAAAACGGACGCCCGAGTCGGCATAAACCGTCTGCCATTCGCCGTCGATTTTCATCTCCAGTTCTCCGCTAATGACCACCACATGTTCAATCACGCCCACCTCATGGGGCGTGGATTCGCTCAGGGCACCCGCCGCCAGCGTAATAGAGAAATGATCGAACCTCAGGGTCTCATCCCACGGAAAGAGCGGTTTGACGACCATCGCCTGCTGCTGGGGATCAAACACAGCCTGCCTGTCTGCCTCTGGCGTGATGAACGCGGAAAACGGAACGTTCAGCCCGGTGGCGATTTTCCACAGGGTCGATACCGTCGGGCTGGATTCATTGCGCTCAATTTGGCCGAGCATCGCTTTCGACACACCGGCCTCGTCCGCCAGCTTTGACAGGCTCCAGCCGCGGGCCTGACGCAGTGTTTTCAGTGTTGCTGCAAGATGTTGTGTGATGTCCATGTTCCCTCCTGGTGCCGATGATCATACCACTTGTACGCTATAACGCACAGTGCTACCGTAATACGGACGTTATAACGCACAACGGAGTTGCCATGCGCCCTTCCTCTCATCTTATTCCAGTCACACTGGCTGGATTTGTCGCCGTCCTGGTGGGTTATGCCAGTTCGGCCGCCATTATCTGGCAAGCCGCCGCCGCGGCAGGTGCCAGCGCGCAGCAAATCGCGGGCTGGATGACCGCGCTGGGGATTGGGATGGGGGTCAGCACGCTGGCGCTCTCCTGGTGGTTTAAAGCGCCGGTACTGACGGCCTGGTCAACCCCCGGAGCCGCCCTGCTCGCCACCAGCCTGCAAGGGGTGACGCTGTCTGAAACTATCGGTGTGTTTATCTTCGCTAACGCGCTTATTTTACTCTGCGGTATTACGGGGCTTTTCGCTCGTCTGATGACGCTGATCCCCCATTCGCTCGCGGCCGCCATGCTGGCAGGCGTGCTTCTGCAGTTTGGCCTGCACGCGTTTGCACATCTTGACGGCCACTTTCTGCTGTGCGGTAGCATGATTGCCGCGTGGCTGCTGGCAAAAGCGCTGGCGCCGCGCTATGCCATCGTGGTTACGCTGCTGGCAGGTGGTCTCGTGGCATGGATAAGTGGTGACGTTGCCACCGATAAAGTCAGCCTCTCCGTTGTGATGCCTGAGTTTATTGCCCCCGACTTTACTTTTACCAGCCTGGTGAGTATCGGTTTGCCCTTCTTCCTGGTGACCATGGCCTCACAGAATGCGCCGGGCTTCGCCACGATGAAAGCCTCCGGCTACTCGCTGGCGGTCTCACCGCTCATCATCGTTACCGGTGGCCTGGCGCTGCTGCTTTCCCCCTTTGGCGTCTTCTCCATCTGCATCGCGGCCATTACCGCCGCCATCTGTCAAAGCGCTGATGCCCACCCGGATACGACTAAACGCTGGCTGGCGGCCATTGCAGCCGGTGGGTTTTATCTGCTGGCTGGAGTTTTCGGCGGGTCTATTACCGGGATCATGGCTGCACTGCCGCTGAGCTGGATCCAGACTCTGGCAGGGCTGGCGTTGCTTGGAACCCTCAGCGGGAGTTTATTTCAGGCCCTGAATCATGAAGCCGAACGTGACGCAGCCATCGTCACGTTTCTGATGACCGCGAGCGGCGTCACCCTTCTGGGCATCGGTTCGGCATTCTGGGGGCTGGTGCTGGGCGGGATATGCTATGCCCTGTTTTCACGCGCTCGCCGCGCGCAGCTGGGACGGCGTCATACCCATCACGCTGCGGAAACGGTTACTGAAGTGGCTGGCGGAGTTAAATCCGCAGGCCAGCGCGATGTCCGTTAGTGGCATTGCGCTATGCTGCACCAGGTTTTTTGCTTTTTCCATGCGTCGCTGCATCACGTACTGATGCGGTGCCAGCCCCGTCGACTGGCGGAACATGCGGGCAAAATGGTATTCGCTGAGGGCTGCCTGCGCCGCCAGCTCGGCCAGGGTTAACGGCTGGCCAAGATGCTCTTCTATGAAGGCCAGCACGTTGCGCAGAACGAAAGGCGATAACCCGCCGGTGACGACCGGCAGCTTCCACTGAACGTTGGAGTAGTTTTGCAGCAGATGGGTCATCAGCAACGTGGATGCTGTACTCAGGGTGAGCTGATTGGCCTGCTGCTGCCAGTCGCAGCCAAGTAAAAACTGGCGATACAGCGCGGTGATCTTCGGGTCACTGCCAAAAATGCGTTCGTCCAGCGTCAGCGACAGCGGCCGCTTATCCCAGATTTTTTCGCCCACGTCGCGCAGGTGTTCATCGGTGCAGTAGAGATGGACAAACGACAGGTCATCACGGATATCCCACGTCGATTCACTCTCTTTCGGCATCAGGCAGAAACGGTCCGGTCCCCCGCCGTTCTTCCAGCCGCCCGGCGTTTTTTGATAGCTCTCATAACCGTCGGCCACGTACAGGCTCAGGGTGTGATGATTGCTTTTAACCGTTATCGTATCGTGCTTGTTGTACCACGCCGCCAGTTGAATACCCGAGTTCAGCGAGACCGTCTCCCGCAGGACGGCATTCTGCTGACTAAGCGTTTCAAAGGTATCGTAAGCGTGAGACATAACCGTTAGCGCGTGAGTGATCGAACTGTCAGTCTAAGAATTGTTGTTCCCCGTTGCCAGTCCCCCGGAGAGAAAAAAGCGCAAGATTTTGCAAGTCTGCCGCAAGCCGGTGAAAGCCCACGGCGCATTTCAGCGCCATACTGCGGGCTTTCGTGGTTTGAGAAGAGAAATGATATGAACGCATTATTATACGGACTGGTCGTGGTCATCTGGGGAACCACCTGGATTGCCATTTTCCTGCAGCAAGGTCCCGTGGCGGCCCCGGTGTCGATTTTCTGGCGTTTCGCCGTGGCCAGCGCCACGATGATGGTGGTGTTACTTGCCCTGCGTCGACTGCGTAAGCTGGCGCTACGGGATCACCTTTTTTGCATGCTTCAGGGATGCTGCGTTTTCTGCTTTAACTTCTGGTGCTTTTATACCGCGGCCGCGCACATCAATACCGGGCTGGAATCAGTCATCTTCTCCATGGCGGTGCTCTATAACGCCATTAATAGCTTTATTTTCTTTGGGCAGCGCCCGCCCGCGCGTTTCTGGACGGCGGCGGCATTGGGTCTGGTCGGGATTATTACCCTTTTCTGGGACGATCTGCTTGCCAGCGGCTGGAGCGTATCGCTTCTGACGGGCATTGGCCTTTCTGCGCTCGGAACCTATGGTTTCTCGCTGGGCAACATGATCAGCATGCGCCATCAGCGCAGAGGCCTGGAAACCATGACCACCAACGCCTGGGCAATGCTTTACGGTACGCTGGTGATGGGCTGCATTGCCCTCTTCAGAGGGGACAGCTTTACTCCGGAATGGACGGTAACCTACATCGGCGCACTGCTCTATCTGGCTCTGTTTGGTTCGGTGATCGCTTTCGGCGCTTACTTCACGCTGGTCGGGCGTATTGGCCCCGGGAAAGCGGCGTACAGCACGCTACTCTTCCCGCTGGTGGCGCTCTCCATCTCAACGGTGTATGAGGGCTACGTCTGGCATCTCAACGGTATCGTCGGTTTACTGCTGATTCTGGGTGGGAATATGGTGATGTTCACTAAACCCGAAACCTGGTTCAGGCGCTTACGAACAGCATAAAAAAACGGCCTGCGCAGAGCAGGCCGTTTTACATTATTTCGTGGTTTTTTTCACATCAAACATGGTGGCATCCGTCGCCATATCATCCACAACCTGCTTCAGTGTCGCAAAGGTCATTGGCGTATTTTCGTTGCTCAGCTCTTTACCTTCGCCCTTACGAACCACCTTCATCACCGGTTTGTTGGTGGCTGCGTCGATCAGCTCACCTTCAAAGAAGAGATGGGTATCCATGGTGCGATGGCCGGTTGCCATCTGCGTCCCCGCCACCACCAGCGCGACAGGCACCACTTCGTAGAACTGCAGGCCTTCTTTCTGCGAACTCACCCCTGTAATGGCACCCCGGAAAATCAGGCTATGTTTACCTGGTGTCGCCACTATAGGCTTACGAGTACCAATAGCCGTTTTCATTTTGGTATTGGTGTAGTTCAACAGCTCATCAAGGGTTTTCTGCCCAATCTGAGTGGTCGGTTTAGGCGTAGGGTAATAGGTAATCGGCGTCCAGATAATACTGTCGTAATTCGCTTCGTTATAATTAGGATCGACCCAGCGCAGCGTCGGTTTACCCGTCGCAGATGTCGTCTGTTGCAAGCCGGAGTAATCTTTTAAAAAGCCTGAATATTGTTCGGGGGCGGCGACTTTTGAAGAACAGCCTGCCAGGGCCAATAAACCAGTAAGCACTGCAACTTTAAAAAAAGTTTGAGTACGCATGATAGTTTTCCATGTTATCTGCAAGTATGCATTTGAAGTTATAGCAAAAGTCAGGCGGGTTTGTTGTGACAAAAAATGATGTAAGTAGCACAAATTGCAAAAAGAAGGCCCGGCTTCATACCGGGCAGCGAAAAATTACGGATTGATATCCACCTGCCAGAAGATATGTTTGCCAAACGGATCGATTTCGTAGCCTTTCACCTCCTTGCGCACCGGCTCGAAAATCGTTGAGTGGGCAATCATGACCGCCGGCATCTGGTCATGCATCATCTGCTGGGCCTCTTGATACAGCGCCACACGTTTATCGTGATCGGTTATCGATTTTGCTTCGGCGATGAGGTTATCAAACGGTTTATAGCACCATTTCGCCGAATTGGAGCCGCCATTTGCCGACGTACAGGTAAACAGCGGACCAAAGAAGTTGTCAGGATCGCCCGTTGCGGTCGTCCAGCCCATCAGCGCAGCCTGATGCTCCCCGCCCTTCACCCGCTTGAGGTATTCTCCCCATTCGTAAGTGACAATGTGGGTTTGTACGCCGATTTTCGCCCAGTCAGCCTGAATCATCTCGGCCATACGTTTCGCATTCGGGTTATAGGGCCGCTGCACCGGCATCGCCCACAGGTCAATGCTCACGCCGTTAGCAAGACCCGCCTCTTTCAGCAACGCTTTTGCTTTTTCAGGATCGTACGCGTAATCCTTTAGCTCGCTGTTGGCGCTCCAGACGCCGGGCGGCAACAGATTTTTCGCGACGGTTCCGGTGCCGTGGAACACCGCGTCGATAATGGCGGGCTTATTGATGGCCATCGCCAGCGCCCGGCGGACGTTCACATTATCCAGCGGCGGTTTTTGCGTATTAAACGCCAGGAAACCGGTATTCAACCCGGCTTTGCTCATCAGGTTAATATTTTTATTGGCTTTCATGCGCGGCAGGTCCGCCGGGTTCGGGAACGGCATTACCTGACACTCGTTCTTTTCAATTTTGGCAGAACGTACGGAGGCATCCGGCGTGATGGTAAACACCAGCCGGTCCAGCTTTGATTTGCCCTGCCAGTAGTCGGCAAACGCCGTGAACAGGATGCGGGAATCTTTTTGATACTGCGCCAGCTTAAACGGCCCGGTGCCGATCGGCTCCATATCCACCTTCTCCGGCGTGCCTGCTTTCAGCATCGCATCGGCATACTCGGCAGAGAGAATCGAGGCAAAATACCAGGCCAGATCGGCGACAAACGGCGCTTCCGGGTGTGCCAGGGTAAAGCGCACGGTGTGGTCATCGACTTTATCAATGGCGGTTATCAGGCTGCCAAACTCCAGGCTTTCAAAGTTGGAGTAGCTGCCGTTAGAGACGTTGTGATAAGGATGATTGACGTCTTTCTGGCGCATAAACGAGAAGATCACGTCATCGGCGTTAAAGTCCCGGGTCGGCGTGAAGGATTTATTGCTCTGAAATTTCACGCCCTGGCGCAGATGGAAGGTGTAAACCTTACCGTCATCGCTCACCTCCCAGCGCTCTGCCAGGCTCGGCACCAGTTCTGTGGTGCCGGGTTTGAAATCGACCAGCCGGTTATAGACCGGTACGGCGCTGGCATCCACGCTGGTGCCTGAGGTATATAACTGAGGATTAAAATTTTCCGGTGACCCTTCGGAGCAATACACCAGCGTTTTCGCGGCAACGGAGGAACTGACCGTAAGCGCAGCAAGTGCCAGCATTAATGTTGTGCGTTTGCTTGTCATCATTTATTCCTGTCTTTTTAATTCGACGGCTAATTAATTCTTTTGCCATTTCATAAATAACATTAAAGTGATGTGGCAAACACCCGAAAAATAAATAAGGAAGAAAACACTATGGGCACGCCGCTTTCCAGACAATTAACACATCGCTTTTTCCGTTATCTCGCCATCACCAGTCAGAGCGATCCCAGCGTCAAAACCTTACCCTCAACACCGGGGCAGCACGAGATGGCACGAGAGCTGGCGCAGGAGCTGGCACAGCTGGGTTTAGACGACATTGTGATCGACGAATTCGCCACGGTAACGGCGGTTAAAAAAGGTAATGTACCCGGCGCACCGCGCATTGGATTTATTACTCACATTGATACCGTGGACGTGGGATTATCGCCAGATATTCATCCACAAATATTAACGTTTACCGGTGAAGATCTCTGTCTGAATAAAGAGAAAGGGATCTGGCTACGGGTAAGTGAGCATCCGGAAATTCTGTCTTACCCGAATGAAGAGATTATTTTTAGCGACGGTACCAGCGTATTAGGCGCAGATAATAAAGCAGCGGTGACCGTGGTCATGACCGTGCTGGAAAACCTGACCTCTGAGCATAAACATGGCGACATTGTGGTCGCGTTTGTACCCGACGAAGAGACTGGCCTTAAGGGGGCAAAAGCGTTAGATCTGAAACGCTTTGACGTCGACTTTGCCTGGACCATCGACTGCTGCGAGCTGGGGGAGATTGTCTATGAGAATTTTAATGCAGCAGCCGCTGAGATCCGCTTTACCGGCGTAACGGCGCACCCGATGTCTGCTAAAGGGGTGCTGGTAAACCCGTTATTAATGGCGACCGACTTTATCAACCAGTTTGACCGCCAGCAAACGCCAGAGTGCACGGAGGGCCGTGAAGGCTACATCTGGTTTAACGGCATTCAGGCCGGGCAGAACGAGGCCGTTCTGAAGGCCAATATTCGGGACTTTGACAAGGACAACTTTGCTTCCCGCAAGCAGCAGATTGCTGATGTCGCCGCCCGGATCGCCGCCCGGTATCCGACGGCAAAAGTGGACTACCGCATTGAAGAGACTTACAGCAATATCAGCAATGCGATTGGCGAAGACAGGCGTGCCATCGATCTGATGTTTGCGGCGATGGAATCACTGGGTATCACCCCAAAACCGACGCCGATGCGCGGCGGTACAGACGGCGCAGCGCTCTCGGCAAAAGGGTTGCTCACCCCGAACTTCTTCACCGGCGCGCATAACTTCCATTCGAAGTTTGAATTCTTGCCGCTGTCGTCGTTCGAGGCGTCTTACCACACTGCCCTGCAACTCTGCCTGCTGGCCGCGCGTTAAGCAGGCTTGCGCGCCAGCATCGTAGCAAAGCGCAGCTTGATGCGGTTGCCGTGTTCATCGGTGCGGTGCAGTTCGCCAACCTCTTCGTTGTATTTGAGCAACTCCCAGCCTTCATAGTAGTTGCTCAGTTCACCGCTTTTAAACGCAAACGGGAAGCCGACGGTGCACGGATAATCCGCCGTGTCCATCGCGGCAACGATCAGGTTATAACCGCCAGGTTTGGTGCAACGCTGCATATTGGCGATAAGACCCGGAATGGTTTTTGCCTCCAGGAACATCAGCACCACGGTAGACAGAATAAAGTCATATTCGCCGTCAATGCTCAGGTTGTTGAGATCCTTGATGGCCGAGTGAAGATTCTCAATGCCTTCTGCCGCTTTGATGCGCTCGATATTATCGATGCTCATCGGATTTTTATCCCAGGCAGTGACCTCGTACCCGTTGGCCGCCAGATAAAGGCTGTTACGGCCATTGCCACAGCCCAGATCCAGGGTTTTACCCGGTTTCACGATCCCCGCGCTGTACACCACCTCTGAGTGTGTACGGGTTAAACCATATTTCTCTGTGAAGTAATTTTCATCGACGGACATTATTTTTCCTCAGATTGCATAAGCAGTGCTTTTTCAGTGCGCAGCAGAAGTTTGCCCTGAAACAGCAGAATAAAAGTACGGACCAACAGGATCCCAATGATGACGTTGGTGAAGATAAAAAGCGGTACGGCAATCACGTGGAAAAAGCCCGACGGGCTGCTGTGCCCCAGATGCAGCCCGGTGGTTGCCAGTGCGGATATACCAAAGGAGAAACTCCAGAAAGAGGCATTAAACGGCTGGGATACGTACCAGGGCAACAGACGCAGCATAAACAGCAGTTGCAACAGGCCATAACCGAACAACATTTTGGCAAAGGTGTCGGCTTCACCACCGTTAACGCTAAACCAGGCGCTACAGGCCACCAGCGCGGGCGCAAGCTGAATCCCCAAAGAGGTGCGCTGCGCGGTCGGAAGTTCTCCGGCACTGCGAAGGCGCTGAAGTATAACCGGCTCCAGGCTGAGCCAGGAGAAGACACCCGCCCCCAGGAACACGAAACCAGCGTCGTTAAACCCCAAGGCGCCGCACGCCATGGCGCTAATAAAATTATTCGCCACGGTTGGCAAATATAAACCCGGCGTCGTGGCTTCTTGCGGATGGTTGCCGCGCCAGAGTCCCGCGCTTTGCCAGGCGGAATAAGACAGCTGTATCACCACCCCCACGCCAAAAAGCACGACTGAAATCGGGCGGCACCAGGGCACAAAACCGATGGCGACCAGCATCGTCGTCGCCGGAAAAAGGCTGACAAAGCTACTCATCGCCGGATGCCTCATCTCTGCCAGCACGCTGCGCGGGAAACGGATCGCGCGGGTGATAAAGGCCACCGTCAGCAAAAACCAGCACGTAACGGCAAGGGCCACCAGCGCATCACCCGGCCACCGTGTCACCGGCCAGAGCGTGCTGGCGTATCGCCAGGCGAAACCCATGCCAATGATGCCAAGCACCATGCCAAAATACCCAGCGGGCAAGTTAAGCACTTTCTGAGGGGGATTGAGTTTATCCATTAATTTTAATTTTTAAAATGTATTTTAAATGCCATTTTAAGGGGTTTCCGCAACGGATGCCAGCACAACGAAAAACCAAAAGTTTGCTACGTTTAGTGAAGACGCTTATCAGGGATCACACGATGAAAAAGTATCGGCTCAGCGATGAAACCCGCCTCTGGCAATGGAAAAGCGGCGAAACAACCCACACGACAACCTTACGGCAGATCATCGCCACGGCAGATTTTAACGATGTCACGGCCGGTACGAAAGGTGGCTGGATTGATGACGCGCGCGCCCTGTCACAGGATGGAGACTGCTGGATCTATGACGAGAACAGCGTGGTGTTCGCCGGTGCTACCGTGTCGGATCACGCGCGCCTGACCCTGCCCTGTACCGTCAGCCATGACGCCCGCATCAGCGGTCACTGCTGGCTGGACAGCGCCGAAGTCAGTCACGGCGCGCGGATAAGTGACAACGTCACCATTCAGCACTCCTGCGTGCGGGGTGAGTGCCACATCTTCGGCGACGCGCGCATCCTGCATAACAGCGTCATCATCGCCGCCAAAGGACTGACGCCGGACCACGACCAGATCCTGCAAATCTATGACAAAGCGACGGTAAGCCGGTCGCGCGTTGTGCATCAGGCACAGATCTACGGCGAAGCGATGGTGAACAATGCGTTTATTGAACACCGCGCTGAGGTATTCGACAGTGCGATCCTCGAAGGGAACGATCTCAATAACGTCTGGGTGTGCGACTGCGCAAAGGTATACGGTAACGCCCGTCTGATTGCCGGTTTCGACGACGACGCCATCCCCACCGTGCGCTACAGTTCGCAGGTGGCGGAAAATGCCGTCGTGGAAGGCAACTGCGTCATTAAGCACCACGTCCTGATCGGCGGTCAGGCATGGCTGCGCGGGGGGCCGATCATGCTTGACGATAAAGTGGTGATTCAGGGACGCGCCCGGATCAGCGGCGATGTGTTGATCGAGCATCGGGTTGAAATCACCGACGATGCAGTCATTGAAGCCTTTTCGGGTGAGAGCATTCACCTGCGTGGCGAAAAGGTGATTAACGGCGACCAGCGCATCACCCGCACACCGCTGCTGGGGGCGCTATAGGGTAAAAATCTTCCCGTAGATGTTCACATCTTCAAAGCGGCCATTCAGGTATTCCGCTTCCCGCAGGCACCCTTCCAGCGTAAAACCGTTGCGCCGGGCAACGTTGTTGCTGCTCTGATTCGCCACCCGGCACTTAATCACAAAACGGCGGATCTCGCCGCGCTCAGCGTAATAGCGCATAAACGCCTGCAATGACTGAGAGAGGATCCCCTTCCCCTGGTGCGCCTCGTCCAGCCAGTAACCGATATAACCCGCTTTGTTGGCAGGCTCTATCGAATTAAACGACAGCACGCCGACCAGCGCATCATCCCGCCAGATCAAAAACATTTTGGCGTAGCCGCGCTGGTGCAGCATCTGGTTACTTAGCACATTGCGGCGGGTATCCTCTTCCGCGCCCACGTGCTGCGCCCATTCAAAGGCAGTTTGCAGCCAGGTTTTGTTTTTGACGACGAGGTGATGGAGATCGGCGGTATAGCGCTCTTCGACGGCGCGAAGCTCGATATTCTGGGTAACGGGGATAATTTCTGCAGACATGGTGCCCCTCAATTGCCGGGTGGCGCTAACGCTTACCCGGCCTACTCTGGACGCATTTGTAGGCCGGGTAAGCGTTAGCGCCACCCGGCACAATCCCACAAGGATTAACGCATTATCCGGTCATCAACGTAGTGACGTTTATCCGGCGCTGGCGGGAAATACTGATACAGCCAGGTTTCACTGATGGCATCCCCCTGACAGCGCAGGAACAGGCGCATATCTACCGGCTCGGTCGAATCCGAGGTTGGGTACCAGTCAAACAGAATGCGATAACCGTCAAACGGTTCTACGTACAGGATCTCAACCTGCTTCGCCTCACCGCTGGAGAGAGTAATCACCGGCTCGATGCCTTTTGGCGCAGCGGCCTTCAGGTCGCCACCGACAAAGTCGATAGCAAAGCGGCGCGCCCACACTTTCGGGTAATTTTCACCCGGCGCCCAGCCTTCCGGGAAACCGCCCATGCCGGTGCGGGTGGCGAAAACATTAGCCAGCGGGGAACGCACCGGCGGCATTGCGCTCCAGTACAGGCGATATTTAAAGTCCAGCTCGTCGCCCGCTTTCACCGTTTTCTCCGGCTGCCAGAAGCAGACCACGTTATCCAGCGTTTCACCGGTGGTCGGGATCTCCATCAGACCAACCGCGCCTTTACCCCAGTCGTTGCGCGGTTCTACCCACAGGCTTGGACGCTTGTTATACCAGCCCATCACGTCCTGATAGTGCGAGAAATCACGATCCAGCTGCAGCAGACCAAACCCTTTTGGGTTTTTGTCCATATAGGCGTTGAACTGCAGCTTCTGCGGGTTGTTCAGCGGACGGCAGATCCACTCTCCGTTGCCGCGCCACATCGCCAGACGGTCTGAGTCATGGATTTGTGGGTGAATGGTGTCGCACATGCGTCGTTCGTTATTGCCGCAGCTGAACATACTGGTCATCGGCGCGATGCCGAGCTGTTTAATGTCTTTACGCGCATAGAGGTGGTTTTCCACCTCCATGATCACCTGGCTCTTCTCGCAGTGGATCACGAACTTATAGGCACCGGTAATGCTCGGGCTGTCCAGCAGCGTATAGACGGTAAACGTGGTGTCACCTGGCTTAACGGTTTCAAACCAGAAGGAGGTGAAGTCCGGGAACTCTTCCGGCGTGTCAGTAAAGGTGTCTACCGCCAGACCGCGCGCGGAAAGGCCGTACTGGTAGGTATCGTCAACCGCACGGAAATAGCTTGCGCCGAGGAAAGAGACGATATCGCGACGCGCCAGTTCCGGCGCCTTAAAGGCGCGGAAGCCTGCAAAGCCAAGATCGCTTTGCCCTTCCAGCTGTTTGGTATCCACACCGGTTTCACCGTAGCTGAACAACTCCGGTCGGAAGTGGATCTCACGCGCCATAGAGGTCGACTGGTCCAGCGAGAACATCCGCACGCGGCGGCGAAACCCCATTCCCATATGGAAGAACTGCACGTCCAGCTGACGCCCTTCAATGTTGTTCCACAGAGACTGCTTCTCATCGTAGCGGATGGCGTTGTACGCCTGCGGCGTCATGGTGGCCAGCGTGTCCGGCAGCGGACGTGGCGCACCACCCCACGGGGTTTTCGCCAGGTCATGCGCCATGGATTGCAGTACGGAGAAGTCAAAACGACGGCTCTGACCGTCAGCGATGTCAGAGTCAGCAGCGTATGCCGCTTTGGAAAACAGGGAAGCAAGGCCAGAGGTGCCGCTCAGGGCTGCCACTGCCAGCGAGCCTTTTAGAAAACGTCTGCGATTCATGCCTGGAAAAACGTCCTTATGGTCGTGTGAATGTGTTTCGCGCTCGGCGAAATGACGGCAAGAAAGAACGCACAGCCTAAACAAAAATGGTTAAGAATCCAATTGTTGGCCGGTGATTATATGAACAAAGTGAGAAATATTTTCTGTCGACCAGAACGGCCCGAAAGTGGTGTAAAGAAAGCCTGGAAAATGTGTAGAAAAATGCCCCGACGCGACATCGATCGCCGGGGCAAATGAGGCGGTTATTTTACGCTGACATCGATACCCGGAAAGTACTTATCAGCGAGTTTAGCGATCGTGCCGTCGGCACGCACTTTATCAATCGCGGCATCAAGCTGCTTTTTGGTGGCCTCGTCACCTTTACGCAACCCAAAACCGATCCCACTCCCGAGGATAGTGTCGTCAGACACCGGTTTGCCGATGAAGCCAAACCCTTTCCCCTGCGGCTTGCTGAGGAAACCTGCCTGCCCGGCCGCGGACATCACCAGCGAGGCGTCGATACGGCCATTAAGCAGGTCGCCCCAGGCCATATTCTGATCTTTATAAGACACCACGGTGACACCCTGCTTTTCCCAGTGCTCTTTCGCATAGGTTTCCTGAATTGAGCCCTGCAGCACGCCGATGGTTTTCCCCTTCAGCCCTTCTGGGGTCGCTTCTACCGCCGTACCGGCCTTGCCGACCAGCTGCGACGGAATGCGGTAAATCGGCTGGGTAAAATCAATGCTCTTGCGGCGCTGCTCGGTGATATTCATCGCCGAATTAATGGCGTCGAATTTCTTCGCCACCAGGCCCGGGATCAGCGCGTCAAACGAGGTTTCCACCCAGCTGCACTTCAGCGCTGCCGCTTTGCAAATGGCATTCCCCAGCTCAACGTCAAACCCTTCCAGTTCGCCTGAGGCATTACGGCTTTCAAACGGCGGATATTCCGCTTCCAGACCATAACGCAGCTCGGTCGCCGCGAAGGACGAAAAGGTACACAGCAATCCCATGCCGACGACTAACGCGCGTAATTTCATCTTATACTCCTCAGCGTGATTTAACCCGACACAGGGCCTGGGCACCTGCCCGTAACGTCGCCTCATCTTTCGCAAAAGAGAGACGAATCAATTTATTATCCTTACCGTCCGCATAAAACGCCGACAGCGGAATAGTGGCAACGCCGTACTCCACGATCAGCCGTTTCACCAGCTCGCTGTCGCGCTCATCGCTGAACGCGCTGTAATCCGCCAGCATGAAGAACGACCCGGCGCTCGGTAGCAGGGTAAACGGCGAATCGGCCAGCAGACCGTGCAGCAGATCGCGCTTACGCTGGTAAAACGCCGACAGCGACAGCCAGGTTTGCGGATCGACCATATGCTCCGCAAAGGCGTGCTGCATTGGCGTATCGGCAGAGAACATTAAAAATTGATGGACTTTACAAATCTCATCCATCAGTACCGCCGGGGCGACACAATACCCTACGCGCCAGCCGGTGACGTGATAGGTTTTTCCGAAAGATGAAATAATCACGCTGCGCTCCGCCAGCTGCGGGTGCGTGGCCATTCCATGATGCGGTTCACCGTCAAAAACCACGTGTTCGTACACTTCGTCAGACAAAATAATGATGTCGGTCTGGCGCGTCAGCGCCGCCAGCTGTTGCAGGTCATTGGCACAGAAGACCTGACCGCTCGGGTTGTGCGGCGTGTTAATGATGATCATGCGCGTGCGCGGGGTGATCGCGGCACGCACCTCATCCCAGTTGACGGCAAAATCCGGCACCGTGAGTTTGATAGCAATCGGGGTAGCCCCCTGCAGACGGACAATCGGCGCGTAGCTGTCAAAGGACGGTTCAAAGTAGATCACCTCATCACCGGGGTGCACGAGACCGCTTATCGCTGAATAGAGCCCTTCGCTGGCGCTGGCGGTCACCAGCACCTCGCTGGCAGGGTCATACTGCGTGCCGTAGAGCGTGGCAATTTTATCGGCAATGCGTTCTTTCAGCGGCTGCAGGCCGGTCATCGCCGCGTACTGGTTATGCCCTGACGCCATCGCTCGGGTGACGCCTGCAATCAGTTTCGGGTCACAGGAAAAATTCGGTGCGCCCTGAGAAAGGTTAATGGCGTTATGCTGTGCCGAAAGCTGGCCGATAACGGTAAAAATGGTGGTCCCCACATCTGGCAGTTTGGAGCGCGTTTGTACCGGCGTTCGTAAAGTCATCCTCTTTCCCTTCTCATGGACATTGCATAACTATTCAAACAACAAGTGCGTTGCCGGGACAATCGAATTGTTGTCATAATAGCCATGAGAAAAATGCATAGCTGAGGTGTTTCAATGTCTCGCCGTTCGCTCCCCCTTAACGCCATCGACGCATTTTTAGTCACCGCGCGTCATCTGAATCTTACCCATGCCGCCGCAGAGCTGTGTCTGACCCAGGGGGCCGTGAGCCGTAAGATCGCCTCCCTTGAGGCGTGGTTTGGCTTTCCGCTGTTTGAGCGCCACGCCCGCGGGCTGCGCCTCTCACCGCAGGGCAGCGCCCTGCTTCCGGAGCTGCAATCCACTTTCGAACAGCTGCTGACCGTGGCCGACCAGGCCCGTAGCCAGCATACCGTGATCCGGCTTAAGGCCCCTACCTGCGCCATGCGCTGGCTGGTACCGCGCCTGCTGGAGGTGGAGCACGCGCATCCGGATCTGCAGATCGCGCTGACGACCACCACCGATCATAACGTCAATTTCAAAACCGAATCTTACGACGCGGCCATTGTGTTTGGCACGCATATGAGCGCAGGCGATCTGCTGTTCGAAGAGGCGCTCACGCCGGTCATCAGCCCGGTGCGGGCAGGTACAACGCTGGGTTCACTGACGTTCCTTCACCCGACGCGGGATAAGACCGACTGGTCACTGTGGCTGGCGAAGCAGGAAGGTCCCGGGTTTGTTATGCACAAAAATCAACACTTCGATACGATGGATCTCGCCATTACCGCCGCCATTCAGGGGCTGGGCGTCGCCATTGCCGACGAAACGCTGGTGGCAGAAGATGTGGGTGCCGGAAGGCTGATGCGGCCCTATGAGACAAGCGTAAAAACCGGCGCGAGCTACCGGCTGGTGCTGCGCGAAACGCCTGACGAAGAAAATGGTCTGGCGGCGTTTCGCGCCTGTTTACTTAATCGAGGCTGACGTGGTGCTTCATCACCCGTTTAAAGAGGCTCATGCGCGCGCGCATAAAGCGGTTTTCAAGCCTGAAACCTGCATGTTTATTCACACCGATACGTAGCAGCACGTCCCGTCCTTTGCGGCACGCGGGCCAGTGCGTCGGCCCCGACAGGCTATCATGCGTTCCGGCATCGCGCGCAAAGCTTACCCAGTAATCGGCTACCCTGGCAGCAAACTGTAAATCCCGTTCGTTGACATACTGACGTGAAGGCTCCACCTGGCCGAGGGTATCGAACACGTAGGGCACTTCATTGCCATGCCACGCGCCGTTGATATAGGTGGCATGCTCCGCTTCAGCGACATAGTCAAACCAGTAACGCCAGCAAAGCCCGCCGACACGCTGCTGCGCCTGCATCACGACATAGCCCATGGTGGTAAACGCCATATCGCGACACACCTGTCTGCCCAGCTCTTCGTCGCCTTTCACACCCGGATAAAGCAGCTTGATGAGCCCCAGCCCAAAACGGCGCTCCCGGCGAAGTTTCTGGATTTGCCCGGCGAGATCGATGCCAAACACCGCCATGACGCTGGCTTCATCGCTGTTAGAACCTATCATCACCGGCACAGGGTGCTGGCGGGCAGCGAAAAAAACATCCAGCATGGCCTCCGGCAGTACGCAATCCCCGACGATCGGCGCCGGGGCGATGTTGAGTGGCGCGGTCAGCGGCCAGAATGACTCAGGCGGGATCGCGCGCAGCTGCTCTGCCGTCGCGTTTTCCAGTCCAAAATGGGCGGCCAGTGCTTCCCCTTTTTGCAGTGCCAGCTGGCGCGGCGTGTCGGGCAAGGTATATCCACTCTGGACTATCGCCTTATGGAACAGCCCTTCCGCCAGCGGCGAGGCCAGCAACGACAGCACGCTGCGGGCGCCAGCGGACTCACCAAACAGGGTCACGTTATGCGGATCGCCCCCAAACGCGGTGATATTCTCCCGCACCCATTCAAGCGCGGCAATCTGATCAAGCAGAGCAAAATTATGCACTACCCGCTCTTCTTCCCCCTCCAGCGCGGGATGGGCGAAAAAGCCGAGATGGCCGAGACGGTAGTTAATCGTGACCACAACCACGCCGCGCGCGGCCAGCGATTTGCCGTGATACGGTGGCAAGCCACCGGCACCAATCGTAAACCCGCCCCCGTGCAGCCAGACCATCACCGGAAGCGATCCCGGGCGGTCGACGGGGGACCAGACATTCAGATAGAGACAGTCTTCAGAGAACTGGCCGGGATCGCCCCCGCCCAGCTCCTGACAATATTCGCTGCTTTGCCAACTTGAGGCCGAAAATGCAGTGGCATCGCGAACGCCATCCCAGCGTTCTGGTGGACGCGGTGAGCGCCTGCGCCAGTCACCCACTGGCGGTGCAGCATAGGGAATACCGCACCAGCGGTGGACATTTTCATCGGTTAAACCAGTCAGTGCGCCATGGCGCGTTTCAACCACAGGGGCGGAAGGATTTTGCATAACGACCTTATTTTTTCCATCACACCCCTGCAGAGTAACGGTTTCAGAGCAAACCGCAACGCTGTTTGCTGCGCGTTTCAGCCTCCTCATAGAGGGAGAATTCGTCATACACCGGGCAGCCGAGCGCGGCTTCAAACGCGTCGCGGCTGGCATTACCGTGACTGCGCGCCTGAGTTTCATTCCCGAGATTGGACTGGAAAATCCCGGCGGCGCTGACCGGAAGAAAATCTTCGTAGGTAATCGGCTGGGCAACGACCCACCCGCGCTCAATCAGCGGCTGCGGATCGTCGCCGGGACGGAACGCATGACGATGGGCTTCCCCGGCGGGCGTCAGACGGTAGCGGAAATAAGCCAGTTCCTGGCGGCGCATTAACAGCTCGCTGTCCGGGAAGGCGCTGAAAATCTCACGCAAATGAAGCTGGTGCGTCAGGTTATCTTTGCCGGTACCGGCCTTAGCCAGCAGGCTATCGTACAGTTCACGGCCTTTCGGCGTCAGCGCCACGCCGCGCTGTTCTATTTCACCGAAGCGGGCGGTGTGGGTGCCCTTATGTTCACCGGCAAACAGCACCGGCTCTTCGAGCGCCTTGAAGCTGGTTTGACGCAATAACACGGGCACGTCACGACGCGGCGGCCCTTCGATCAGAATTTTGGGCTCAATACCATACTTCGGCATCAGCTCCTGCACCCGGTCAATATCCAGCGTGCGCGGCGTGAGGTGGTTAATATGGCACCCCGGGAAGCAGACCACATCCGCAATCAGGCGATGTTCGTTATGCAGTGCCAGATAAGTTTCCTGATCGACCGTCGCATGGCGGTGCCAGCGGAAGGTTTCCAGCGCTTCCTGAACAAACTCACGCGCCTGGACGTCAGTAAACTGCCCTTCTGATTCCCAGAGATCGAGAAGTGCCAGACAGCGCGGGGTAAAAATGTTCCGCTGAGCAAGGATCTCCGCCGCGCGCTCGCGTAGCGGGACGTTTTCTATCAGCTCAAGGCGCAGCAGTGAGGTAAAGATACGAAACGGATTCCGGCACAGCGCCGCATCATCTACCGGACGAAACGCCGTTGAGTGAACCGGCACCCCCGCCTGAGAGAGATCGTAATAGCTGACCGGATACATGCCCATAATGGCAAACATACGACGCAGGGTGGAAAGCTCTTGCGCCGTGCCGACGCGGATCGCGCCGTGGCGCTCCACGTTCAGACGGGCAAGTTCATCGGCGTTCGCCAGTTGTTCATGTAATAGCGGGTTATTTTCCAGAACCGCCAGGTTTACGTCCGCGACCAGTTCGAGCAACGTGCCGTACTGCGGAACTTCCTGCTGGTACATCGCCGACATAGCCTGCGAAAAATGTTCCCGAATATCATCAGCCGTGATGGTGTTCGCCATGATGTCATGCCTCCAGTGAATATTACCTGGAGTGTAGAGAAACCCGTTCCTTCCGGGGGGAAGAATTTCTGATTTGTGATCTTAAGACGACAGTGGTCAAACCGTGTGCTACCGGAGCTTGAGCAGACCTTATCAGGACGGTTCTGCCGCCTCGTTATTTTTCTCTGGAATTTCCCTATAATTATTTTTGGTGCTGTTTTATAGCTATAAAGGAGTACGTTTTTCAGGTCTTACCGTCTGTAAAATAATCGGATTGAGCATACCGTGGTTTTTACCCTCAGCTTTCAAATTTTTAGTGCAAACTTAGGACTAATCCCACCCTTCGCTTACAAGTCCTTCCCACCTCTTCATATTTTCAAGGTAAGCGAAGCGTAAAGCCTTAATTATTTCAAAATAACGATACCGCAAATAGCAAAGCGCATTTGACGAATGGCGCTCAGCGACTAGAGTTATTACTCGAACGACGAGTGATACGAAATATATTCGTATCGTACTGACATAACCAATATATGAACATGAGGTTTAATATGGCAGAGCATCGTGGTGGTTCAGGTAATTTCGCGCAAGACCGTGAAAAAGCATCAGAAGCTGGTCGTAAAGGTGGCCAGCACAGCGGTGGTAATTTTAAAAACGATCCGCAACGCGCATCTGAAGCGGGTAAGAAAGGGGGACAGAACAGTCACGGCGGAGGCCGTAAATCTGATAACTCCTGATCTTATTTAGTACTCTTTTAATAAAACCAGAGAGCATGCTGCGGGCTGAAAAGCTCGCAGTACCCTTTCTTTATTTTACCGGAGCGTAATAATTATGAATATGAAAAGTGTAGAGGATGTATTTATTCATCTTCTGTCGGATACCTACAGCGCAGAAAAGCAACTTACCCGGGCATTAAGCAAGCTTGCGCGGGCCGCGTCCAGTGAGAAACTGAGCGCCGCCTTTACCGCACACCTCGAGGAGACGCAGGGTCAGATCGAACGCATCGATCAGATTATCGAGCAGGAAGACGGTATCAAGCTCAAGCGCATGAAATGCGTGGCAATGGAAGGCTTAATTGAAGAGGCGAACGAAGTCATCGAAAGCACGGAAAAAAATGAAGTGCGTGATGCCGCGTTAATTGCCGCAGCCCAAAAAGTGGAGCATTACGAAATTGCCAGCTACGGTACCCTTGCCACCCTGGCAGAGCAGCTTGGCTATAAAAAAGCCGTTAAGCTTCTTGCAGAAACACTGGAAGAAGAAAAAGAGACCGACCTTAAACTCACCGATCTGGCCGTAGGGAATATTAACCAAAAAGCGCAAAAATGACGCTATAACACAGGTTAAATAAAATGAGCATCAGTCCCAGGACAATTAAACGGTGCCATTTAACGGCAGCTATAATATGGTTCATTCTCGCTATCCCTTCCGTAATATGGTGGAAGAGCAGCGTACTATGGGTCATTATCATCAGCATCTACGCTAATATTGTCGGCCATTTGTCTGGCTACAGTGCCGCGCGTGCCGATCAGGCTGCTGAAAGTGAGACTAAATAAGCGAACCCTAATGAGGATACAATGATGAATCACGTAGAACACTACCATGACTGGCTACGCGATGCCCATGCGATGGAAAAGCAAGCCGAATCTATGCTGGAATCCATGGCCAGCCGTATTGATAATTATCCTGATGTTCGCGCCAGAATTGAGCAGCATATTAATGAGACAAAACGGCAAATAACCTTGCTGGAAGAAATCCTCGACCGGAATGATATTTCTCGTTCAGTTTTAAAAGACTCGATGAGCAAAATGGCGGCGCTGGGGCAGTCCATCGGCGGCATGTTCCCGTCTGATGAGATCGTTAAGGGGTCGATCAGCGGCTATGTTTTCGAACAGTTTGAAATCGCCTGCTATACCTCCCTGCTCGCGGCGGCGAAAAAAGCGGGCGATACCGCCTCGATACCCGCTATTGAAACGATCCTCGCCGAAGAGCGCGAAATGGCCGACTGGTTGATTCGTCATATTCCGCAGACCACGGAACAGTTCCTGCTGCGTTCAGACGCATCGGGCGTCGAAGCAAAAAAATAATCAGGGAGAATCGCCATGTTCCGACACGTTAAACAGCTGC
Organism: Enterobacter cloacae complex sp. HYC080_NIDB; assembly: GCF_056673325.1. Taxonomy (NCBI): domain Bacteria; kingdom Pseudomonadati; phylum Pseudomonadota; class Gammaproteobacteria; order Enterobacterales; family Enterobacteriaceae; genus Enterobacter; species Enterobacter cloacae complex sp. HYC080_NIDB. Next base: position 2,310,342 of record NZ_CP114212.1, read on the forward strand.
AATACACGGTTCGCGTTGCTGAACCGAACCCAGGCCTCGCCAATCTTTTACTGGAACAGTTCGGTGGGCCGCAGGGCGAACTGGCTGCCGCCTGCCGGTACTTTACGCAAGGATTGAGCGATGACGATCCGGGCCGTAAAGATATGCTGATGGATATCGCGACCGAGGAGTTAAGCCACCTCGAAATCATCGGTACCCTGGTGGGCATGCTGAATAAAGGCGCGAAAGGCGCGCTGGCGGAAGGGGTGGAAAACGAGGCCGAGCTGTATCGGTCCATGACCGAAAACGGCAATGACAGCCATATTACCTCCCTGCTCTACGGTGGTGGCACCCCGCTCACTAACTCTGCGGGCGTGCCCTGGACGGCGGCCTACGTGGACACCATCGGCGAGCCAACGGCGGACCTGCGCTCAAACGTGGCAGCAGAGGCCAGAGCGAAAATCATCTATGAACGTCTGATCAACGTGACCGACGATCCCGGCGTAAAGGATGCCCTGGCGTTTCTGATGACGCGCGAGGCGGCGCATCAGCTCTCCTTTGAGAAGGCGCTGCAGTCCATCCGTAATAATTTCCCACCGGGAAAATTGCCGCCAATCGAGGAATTCACCAACAAGTACTACAATATGTCTGAAGGTGGAGAGGTTCGCGGAAGCTGGAACAGCGATAAACATTTCGATTACGTTGAGTCCCCCCAGCCTGCGGTTGACGGCGGCGATGGCAGCGCAAGCGTCACGCTCACGACCGAACAGGCAACCCTGGTCAAGGCGATGTCTGCCCGTACGAAGTCCGATCCACATTCCGACCCGCTGACCGGTGCCGAGCTGGGTGCCGGTAAGACTAAACCGTAATCGGTTTTGCCGGGCAGCCATAAACTGCCCGGCAATTCTCGTGCCCCATCGTTTCAGAGGTACGGACCATGTTCGAACTCGACGCGTTCCATCTGGCCAGAATTCAGTTCGCTTTTACCGTCTCGTTTCATATCCTTTTTCCTGCGATCACCATCGGCCTCGCCAGCTATCTGGTTGTGCTGGAGGGCATGTGGCTGCGCACCAAAAACGACGTCTGGCGATCGCTGTATCACTTCTGGCTAAAGATATTTGCCGTTAACTTCGGTATGGGGGTCGTTTCCGGATTGGTCATGGCGTACCAGTTTGGCACCAACTGGAGCGGATTCTCACAGTTCGCGGGCAGTATCACCGGTCCACTCCTCACCTATGAAGTCTTAACCGCTTTCTTCCTGGAAGCCGGTTTCCTGGGTGTGATGATGTTCGGCTGGAATAAGGTTGGACCGGGCCTGCACTTCTTTTCCACCTGCATGGTCGCGCTCGGCACCCTAATGTCGACCTTCTGGATCCTCGCCTCCAACAGCTGGATGCATACGCCGCAGGGGTTCACCATCGAGAACGGACAGGTCATTCCGCAAGACTGGCTGGCAATCGTCTTTAACCCCTCCTTCCCTTATCGCCTGATTCATATGGCTATTGCCGCGTTTCTGAGCAGCGCGCTGTTTGTCGGCGCGTCGGGTGCCTGGCACCTGCTGCGCGGTAACGATACGCCCGCCATCCGAACCATGTTCTCGATGGCCATGTGGATGGCACTGCTGGTCGCCCCCATCCAGGCGGTGGTGGGCGATATGCACGGCCTGAACACGCTTGAGCATCAGCCCGCCAAAATCGCCGCCATTGAGGGACACTGGGAAAATCCGCCCGGCGAGGCCACCCCACTGCTGCTGTTTGGCCTGCCGGATATGGAGGAGGAACGCACCAAATACGGCCTCGAGATCCCCGCGCTCGGCAGCCTGATCCTGACGCATAGCCTGGATAAACAGGTTCCGGCCCTGAAAGATTTCCCGAAAGAAGATCGCCCAAACTCGACCATCGTTTTCTGGTCGTTCCGCATCATGGTCGGGATGGGGCTGCTGATGATTACCCTCGGTCTGCTCAGCCTCTGGCTACGCTACCGTCACCGGCTTTTCCACTCGCGCCCGTTCCACTGGTTTGCGCTCTGCATGGGGCCAGCGGGGCTGCTGGCGCTGCTCGCCGGCTGGGTAACCACCGAAGTGGGCCGTCAACCGTGGGTGGTCTATGGTTATCTGCGCACGATTGATGCGGTCTCCCTGCACAGTACTCTGCAAATGAGCATCAGCTTGCTGGCCTTCTTCGTTGTTTACTCGTCGGTGTTCGGCGTGGGGTATGTTTACCTCATCAGGTTGATTAACAAAGGTCCGCAGCCCGTCGATACGCTGACGTCAAACACGTCGGGCACTCCCGCCCGTCCGCTGTCTGCCGCGGAGTCCGTTTCAGAACAGGAGAGAATCTGATGGGCGTTGATATCGCTGTTATCTGGTTTGCCATCATCGTCTTTGCCACGCTGATGTACATCATTATGGATGGCTTTGATTTGGGCATCGGTCTGCTGTTCAACTTCGTGGGCGATGCCAGGGAACGCGATGTGATGGTTAATAGCGTGGCCCCGGTGTGGGACGGTAACGAAACCTGGCTGGTACTCGGCGGCGCGGGATTGTTCGGCGCGTTTCCGCTGGCCTACGCGGTGATTATTGATGCGTTGACCATCCCCCTCACCGCCATGCTCATCGGCCTCATCTTTCGCGGCGTCGCCTTTGAGTTCCGTTTTAAAGCGACGCCCTCACACCGCAAATTCTGGGACTACTCCTTCGCAGGCGGGTCCTTGCTCGCCACCTTCAGCCAGGGGATCGTCGTAGGGGCAGTGATCAATGGCTTTGACGTGGAAGGCCGGCGCTTTGTCGGCTCTGCGCTTGACTGGCTGACGCCCTTCAATCTTTTCTGTGGCATCGGGCTGGTCGTTGCCTATACGCTGCTGGGGACCACCTGGCTCATAATGAAAAGTGAAGGCGCACTGCAAAACCGCATGCGCGAGCTGACGCGCCACGTGCTGCTGGCACTGGTGGTGGTTATTGCGGTGGTCAGCGTCTGGACGCCGCTTGGCTGGCAGTACGTGGCCGACCGCTGGTTTACCTTGCCCAACTTCTTCTGGTTCCTGCCGGTTCCCCTGCTGGTAGGGCTGTTTACGGTGCTGATCTGGCGGCTGACCCGCAACCCGGCAAGCCACTCGCGTCCGTTCCTGCTCACGCTGGGGCTGATCTTCCTCGGTTTTAGCGGCCTGGGTATCAGCCTGTGGCCAAACATTATTCCGCCCCATATCACCCTGTGGGAAGCCGCGGCACCGCCCGCCAGCCAGCTATTTATGCTGGTCGGCACCCTGCTGATCATTCCGGTGATTCTGGTGTACACCGCCTGGAGCTACTACGTCTTCCGGGGCAAAGTGTCGGATACTGAAGGCTATCACTGAGGAACGCTATGACAGACTGGCATACACGGGCCATTATTTATCAAATTGATACCGCACTGTTTTATGATATGAACGGCGATGGTTGTGGAGACATCGCCGGAATTGCGGCCAAGCTGCGTTATATCCGCCGCATGGGCGCGACGGTTATCTGGATCACCCCATTTTACCTCACCCCCTTTCTGGACGAAGGCTACGACGTTAGCGACCATCTGCAGGTGGATCCGCGCTTCGGTAAACTGGCCGATATCATCGCCTTTATCGAACAGGCCCGGGAGCTGGGCATGCAGGTCATAATTGAGCTGCTGATCCAGCATACCTCAGACGCGCATCCGTGGTTCCAGCAGGCCCGCCGAAACCCGGCATCCCCCTATCGTGATTACTACCTCTGGTCGGACAACGACGATGACGACACGCCCCCAATGTTTCCCGGCGTGGAAAAGAGCGTCTGGAGCTGGGACGACGAGGCGGGACAGTACTACCGGCATATGTTTTACCGCCATGAGCCGGATCTGAACCTGACCTCGCCTGCGGTACTTAAAGAGATTGAGAACATCATTCTGTTCTGGCTTAAGCTGGGTGTGTCGGGCTTTCGCCTGGACGCCGCCACCCACCTCACCAGACAGGCAGGAAACGGTGACGAAAAAAAGGGGCTGTGGATCCTGGAGCATATGCGCCGTCTTATTGAGCAACGTAATCCAGACGCGATCCTGCTGGGTGAAGTCGACGTCGACGTCAAGACGTATAAAGACTACTTCGGCAATAACGAACGCCTGAATCTGGTGCTCAATTTCTGGCTCAATAAGTATTTTTACGTCAGCCTGGCGAGGAAAAGCGCCCGTCCGCTGCGTAATGCGGTGAAAAAGATGATCGTCCCGCCCGACTCATGCTGTTTTGCCAACTGGCTGCGCAATCATGACGAGCTGGATCTGGAGGGCATTAGTCAGAAAGATAAGCAGTTTGTCCTTGATACCTTCGCCCCTGACGAAGAGATGAACGTCTATCAGCGCGGGATCCGCCGCCGCCTGGCGCCGATGCTGAATGGCGATCACAAGCGGCTGGCGTTCTGTCACGCCGTGCTCTTTTCCCTGCCGGGTGTCCCGGTGATGCGCTACGGGGATGAGATCGGCATGGGCGACGACCTGGAACTGGAAGAGCGTTACGCCGTTCGTACGCCGATGCAGTGGGCCGGATCGGCGGGGGGCGGTTTTTCCGCGGCCAACCCGGAAAAATTTATTGCCCCCATCATCGATCGCGGCCCGTATCGCTATCAGAAAATCAACGTCGCTGATTCGCTGCTTCACCGCAACTCGCTTCTGCACCGCATCATGGATATTGCCAATACCCGCTCAGAGTTCCCCGAAATTGCCGTTGCGCCCTTTCGTCTCATTACCCTCGATCACGACGCGGTGCTGGGGCTGTATTACGAGACCGATGAACGCAGCATCCTGACCTTCGTCAACTTCAGCGACCAGCCGGTGAAGTTCGCCGCAAAAGGGATCCGCAATGCCACCTGGACTGCCTGTCTCGCGGACAAACGCTACGACGACGCGCTGGTGTGCGGCAAAACCGTCGAGCTCACTCTTGGCGGCTACGGTTACCGCTGGTTCTGGACCCACCGTAGCGCGCTGCGCTGATTATCTTCTCCCTCGAATTATCAGGCGGGTCAGCATAATCCCCGCCACCGCGAGGGCGCCCAGTGCCACCTTGCCAGGCATACCGGAGGTGACAGACGGGGCTCGGTTCTTCGCCTCGTCTGTAAAACGGCCATGGATTTTGTGCAGATCATTAACCGGCTGGTCAAGATAGTCCCGGCGATCCGGTGCGTTCAGATCGTCGGTCATCTGACCTTCCCAGGCTTTTTTAACCATCAGCCGGTCAAGTAAACCCGGGAAAAGAAATTGCCCGACGATCGACTGAATCGTGCTGCTTCCCACCCACAGTTCCCGTACCGGTTTTTGTGCAACCTTAAAGATGGCGCGGGCGGCGACTTCGGGCTCAAAAACCGGTGGCACCGGGCGCATCGCCCAGGCGAACTTATTCCTCGCCCATTCGAACTGCGGCGTGTTAAGCCCCGGCATCTGAACCATCGAAAGCTGAACCCGGCTGTTTTCATGCATCAGTTCGGTACGCACCGCATCGGTGAAGCCGCGGATCGCCGCTTTGGCGCCACAGTAAGCGGACTGCAAAGGAATGGAACGGTAGGCCAGCGCGGATCCCACCTGGATAATCACGCCTCTGTCGCGGGGCACCATCAGCTCCAGCGCGGCGCGAGTGCCGTTGACAAAGCCGAGGTAGGTCACGTCAGTCACACGACGAAACTCATCCGGCGTAAGGGTGCGAAACGGTGCCAGCACGGCGCCCATGGCATTGTTAACCCACACGTCAATCGCCCCAAGGCGATACTCAATCTCGTTAGCCGCATCCACCACCGCCTGACTGTCGGCGACGTCCGCCTGCACCGCGTGGGCATTGACCCCAAAGCGCTTTAATTCCTCCTGAGTGGAGTGCAGGCTGGCTTCATCGCGGGCGATAAGTCCCACATCGTAGCCCGCCTTTGCAAAGTGCAGTGCCGTGGCTTTTCCCACGCCCGCCGTCCCGCCAGTAATCACTATGACAGCCATACAACCTCCACGTGAATTTACCCGATATTGTCGTCCGACAAGGTTGTTACCAGTTCAGCCAGCGCAAAATGCACCGCTTTTTCCACCACGTCCTGACAGTCACCGGAGAAAAGAACGGTCCGGGTTTTCGTCTCGCCGCAAATATTCCAGCCAAAGCAGACCGTCCCTGCCGCCGTCCCATCGTCGCCCCCTTCAGGGCCTGCGTATCCGCTGATGGCAATGCTGATATCCGCCTGGGCCATATCGCGGATACTGGCGGCCATCTCGCCCACCGTCGGTTCGCTGACGGCGGTATAGCGCGCCAGCGTTTCAGAACGCACGCCGAGGATCCGCGCTTTTGCTTCATCGCTGAACACCACCAGCCCGACATCATAAAAATCGGCGGTGTTCTCTTCTGCGCACAACGCGACCGAGAGCTTTCCCCCCGTACAGGATTCCGCCGTGGTTAAGCGCAGCCCGGCATCGGTTAATTTACTCGCCAGCTTTTTCGTTAATTCACTTACGGTATAATGATCGTCGTGAAACAGATTGCTCATTTTGCCGCCTCTTATTTCTCAAAAGGAATGATTGAAATATGCCCATTACGTTCGAATATGGCATACTTGATTTCACTCATTTTTGTAATGCCATTATTCTGACGCGCTGACACCAGAATATCATCACAGGATACGTCGACTTTTTTAAGTTTATCCGCTAAAGGCACACCATTCTCGACCAGAATGACGGGATTACCATCCAGAATATTTTCCACCGGGGAAAAATATTTCTTCATCAACCCAAAGAGAATATCCACTACCACCAGCGTGGTAATCGTTATCATCGCCCCGGTGACAGAAAAGTCCTGCCCCAGAAGCGCCTGCTGCGTGGCTTCACTAATAATTAACAGCAGAATAAGATCAAAGCTGGTCATCTGTAGCAGCGCGCGTCGCCCCGCCACTTTAAATACCACCACGAGAAACAGATAAATCGCCAGCGCACGAAAGACCATATCCATATCAGCCTCCTACGGGTAAATAAATTGCCAGACGGTGATCTCCGGCTCGTTGTTTGCGCGGATGACAGTATTCCACTTACCGGCCCGGGTCGGGGTCGTGAAGTACAACACGGAGAACCTGTCTGACTTCTGGAGCGTGTTATAGACGAAATAGAGGGTTTTCCCACGGCTATACATTCTGTCCGGCTGCGGCCAGACGCTGCCGGGTTCGTAAACGTCGCTGCGCTCGCTGGTGATGCTGAGCGTGAAGTGACCCGCCGTTTTCACCGGAAACGTAAATTGCATCCTTGACTCGGTCTCCCGACGGCCAAAGCGTTCATAGTGAATGGTCAGAGATTTAGCAGAATTGGTCCTGGACGTGTCGCTCACCATGCCGCTGGAAAACAGACCGGCCATCGCTGCGATGATAATACCTAAAAGCAGCACAAAACCCACCTGGCGAAATGCATATTCAAACCTGAGCAAGCGATAACTCTCATCTATCCCGGGTAACTTTTCATTTTCACGCTTCATGGTTGTCGTCACCGTTTCGCTTATTTTATGAGTGTTTTGATTTCAAAAGAGATTGTTTTTAAGACTTATCACATTTGCCACATAAAGGAATAGCAACAATACTTAATAAGTCAAGACACCCAAAAATGAAGGATATCAGATGAAATTATCACTTATTTCCGCTTTTTTGATATTTTTGGTTCCATCAGCATGGGCAGATAATAACGGCGGGTTACAAAAAGGTGACGCGCCGCCCCCACCTCACGCGCTGGATAGCGGATATCGTGGAACCGATGATGCGCGTATTATGACCATCGATCAGGCAAAACAAATGCATGACGGTGCGACAATTTCATTACGCGGTAATCTTATTGACGGTAGCGGCGATAAGTTTGTATTCCAGGATAAAACCGGAAAAATCGACGTTATTATTCCCCAGGCAGTCTTCGACGGCAGAACGGTAAAACCCGACCAGATGATCAGTATCAACGGTTCGCTTGATAAAAAATCATCTCCTGCCGTCGTCCGTGTTGATCGTTTGCAGAAATAATTCAGCGAAGCGTTAACGCTGCAACTATCCATCAAATCTCACCCCTTGGCTTAAGGAGTTAGCTATGAGTGATACTACACAACGTACGAACGCTTACCCGCAACCCCCGTTCCCGGAACAGCCGCAAACGCCGCCGGGACTGGCATCAGAGATGCAACCTGTACCCGATCATGGGGAAAAAAGCTACAAAGGGCATGGCCGCCTTACCGGCAAAAAAGCGCTGATCACCGGGGGTGACTCCGGGATAGGTCGCGCGGTGGCTATCGCCTATGCCCGTGAAGGGGCTGACGTTGCCATCAACTATTTGCCTGAAGAGGAAAAAGACGCCGCAGAGGTGATCGCGCTGATCAAAGCGGAAGGACGCAAAGCCATCGCGCTGCCGGGGGATATCCGGGATGAAACCTTCTGTCAGAATCTGGTCGAGGAAGCCGTCTCGAAGCTGGGTGGCCTGGATATTCTGATCAATAACGCGGGCCGTCAGCAGTACCGGGAGTCTCTGGAAGAGCTCACCACCGAAGACTTTGACGCGACATTTAAAACCAACGTTTATGCCCCCTTCTGGATCACCAAGGCGGCGCTGCGCCATCTGAAGGCGTCGTCCGTTATCATTAACACCTCCTCGGTTCAGGCAGTGAAGCCCAGCCCCGTGCTGCTGGACTACGCCCAGACGAAAGCCTGTCTGGCCGTATTTACTAAATCCTTAGCCAAACAGCTGGGCCCAAAAGGCATTCGCGTCAACGCGGTGGCGCCTGGACCGTACTGGACGGTACTGCAGTCAAGCGGCGGTCAGCCAATGGAAAAAGTGAAGGAGTTTGGCGGCGATACGCCACTGGGGCGTCCGGGTCAGCCGGTAGAAATTGCTCCGCTGTACGTCACGCTGGCCTCGGATGCGTGTTCCTATACGTCCGGTCAGGTGTGGTGTTCTGACGGCGGGGATGGCGTGATCTAATGGGTTACTGATGTAACCCCTCAGCAATGAGCAATAAATGAACAAGGACGTTCGCCTGCAGCCCCTCCTGAAAAACATGTTGTAACTCAAACAGATCAAATGTTAAAAATATTTTGCTATCAGGTTATCAAAATTAAACAACTTAACTTGTCACCCGCATCGCTCTGTTTTTAACATCGCCTATGGAAAAAAATGGTCTGTTCAGTCAGCGCATACGCTTGCGCCATTTGCATACATTTGTGGCCGTCGCTCAGCAGGGAACGCTGGGGCGAGCGGCTGAAACCCTTAATCTGAGCCAGCCTGCGCTCTCAAAAACCCTTAACGAGCTGGAACAGCTCACCGGCGCCCGTCTTTTCGATCGCGGTCGGTTGGGCGCACAGCTTACCCTTGTGGGCGAACAATTCCTGACGCACGCCGTTAAGGTGCTGGATGCGCTCAACACCGCAGGCCAGTCCCTGCACAGAAAAGAAGAGCACACCAGTGACGTGGTACGTGTGGGTGCCTTGCCTACCGCGGCGCTGGGCATTTTGCCGCCCGTGATTGGTCAATTCCACAAGCAGCAACGGCATACCACGATTCAGGTTGCCACCATGAATAACACCATGCTGCTCGCGGGGCTCAAATCGGGGGAACTGGATCTGGGTATCGGTCGTATGTCTGACCCTGAACTGATGGGCGGTCTCAATTACGAACTGCTGTTTCTGGAATCCCTGAAGCTGGTGGTGCGTCCCGACCATCCTTTACTGCAGGATACCGTGACGTTAAGCCGCGTCATGGAATGGCCCGTGGTGGTCTGCCCGAAAGGCACCGTCCCGCGCCAGGCCGCCGAAAACTTGCTGCAAATGCAGGGATGTACACTACCCTCAGGGTGTATCGAAACGCTGTCGGCCTCGCTGTCACGCCAGCTCACCCTCGATTATGACTACGTCTGGTTCGTTCCCTCCGGTGCGGTAAAAGATGATTTGCGTCAGGGAACCCTGACCGCTCTGCCGGTGACCGCCCCGGGTGCCGGTGAACCTATCGGCATTTTAACCCGCGTAGACACGCCGCTCTCAACGGGTGCGCAGACGCTGCTGAGCGCCATCCGTAAATCCATGCCGGTGTGAATTCTTCCCTTCACCCTAACCCTCTCCCCAACGGGGCGAGGGATCTGTCCTGTGCGCTAATCAAATAATGCGGAATGATTCATTAACAATTGCGTAAAACAATTTAACAGTTTTATCATAGCCACGAATTCACCAAATGGTTCGTAAATCTTTTGATAAAGATGAATTCACCCGTGTTAATCATTATTCCCGCCGATTTTATTACCCAACTGGTACACCCGGCATAGCGGCGGGATCTAAGGAGACAGAAATGGCATTTGGCAGCGCGCCACGTGGGATACCGCGTATCCTGCAGTGGCTTCTTGCCGGACTGATGTTGCTCATCGGTCTGGCCGTCGGCGGGCTGGGGTTTAAGCTCGCCACCGTGGGCGGAAGTTGTTACTTCCTGATAATGGGCGTGGTAATGGTGATTGCCGCGATCCTGATTTTCCTCAATCGCACCAGCGGGATTGTCCTTTACAGCATCGCGTTTATTGCCTCGCTGGTCTGGGCGGTAAGCGATGCGGGCTGGGATTTCTGGCCGCTCTTCTCCCGCCTGTTTACCTTCGCCGTACTGGCTTTCCTTTGTGCCATCGTCTGGCCTTACCTGCGTGGAGCAAACCACAATTCCCCCAACAAGGCGCCTGCTTTTGGCGTTGCGGCGGTCCTGGCCGTGGCGATGCTGGTTAGCCTTGGCTGGATGTTTAAGCCCCAGACTCTCGTGGCGGCGAATGAACCCGTTCCGGTTAAACCCGTCGCACCCGGTGAGCAGCAAAAGAACTGGGCGCACTGGGGCAACACCACACACGGTGACCGCTTCGCCGCACTGGATCAAATTAACAAGCAAAACGTCAGCGAACTGAAAGTCGCCTGGGTTGCCCATACCGGCGATATTCCACAGAGCAACGGCTCTGGCGCGGAAGACCAAAACACGCCTTTACAGATTGGCGATACGCTGTACGTTTGTACCTCGTACAGTAAAGTGCTGGCGCTGGACGTGGACTCCGGGAAAGAAAAATGGCGCTACGATTCTAAAGCCACCGCGCCTAACTGGCAGCGCTGCCGCGGTCTGGGCTATTTTGAAGACCACCAGAACGTGACAACGTCACAGGAAACCGCGCAGCCTGCCGCATGCCCTCGCCGTCTGTTCCTGCCGACCACCGATGCCCGCCTGATTGCCATCAATGCGGATAACGGCAAGGTCTGCGAAGATTTTGGCGACCACGGCACCGTGGATCTGAGCATCGGTATGGGTGAGATCAAGCCGGGATATTATCAGCAGACCTCCACGCCGCTGGTCGCCGGGAACGTGGTCGTCGTCGGCGGTCGCGTCGCGGATAACTTCTCCACCGGCGAACCCCCGGGCGTGGTACGTGCGTATGACGTTCACACCGGTAAGCTGGCCTGGGCGTGGGATCCGGGTAATCCGAACCTGACCGGCCTGCCGCCGGAAGGACAGACCTACACCCGCGGTACGCCAAATGTCTGGTCGGCCATGTCTTACGACGCCAAACTGAACCTGATTTATCTGCCAACCGGCAACGCCACCCCGGATTTCTGGGCGGGTGAGCGTACCGCGCTGGACGATAAATACAGCTCTTCTATCGTCGCCGTTGATGCCACCACCGGCCAGGTGCGCTGGCATTTCCAGACCACCCACCACGATCTGTGGGACTTCGACCTGCCTTCCCAGCCGCTGCTGTATGACCTGCCTGACGGCAAAGGCGGCACCACGCCTGTACTGGTGCAGACCAGCAAGCAGGGCATGATCTTTATGCTCAACCGCGAAACCGGTAAGCCGGTCGCGAAGGTAGAAGAGCGTCCGGTACCGGCTGGTAACGTTGAAGGTGAACGCTACTCACCCACCCAGCCGTATTCCGTCGGCATGCCGATGATTGGCAACCAGACGCTGACTGAATCCGACATGTGGGGCGCGACGCCTGTCGACCTGCTGCTGTGCCGTATTCAGTTTAAAGAGATGCGTCATCAGGGTGTCTTCACCCCGCCGGGTCTTGACCGTTCCCTGCAGTTCCCTGGCTCGCTGGGCGGAATGAACTGGGGCAGCGTCTCGGTTGACCCGAACAACAGCCTGATGTTCGTCAACGATATGCGCCTCGGACTGGCAAACTACATGGTGCCGCGCGCTAACGTGGCGAAAGACGCCAGCGGCATTGAGATGGGCATCGTCCCGATGGACGGCACGCCGTTCGGCGCAATGCGTGAACGTTTCCTGTCACCGCTCGGCATTCCGTGCCAGAAACCGCCGTTCGGCACCATGTCCGCGGTCGATCTGAAATCCGGCAAACTGGTGTGGCAGGTGCCTGTCGGTACGGTGGAAGACACCGGCCCTCTGGGCATTCGCATGCACATGCCTATCCCAATCGGGATGCCAACGCTGGGCGCGTCGCTCTCAACCCAGTCCGGCCTGCTGTTCTTCGCCGGTACTCAGGATTTCTACCTGCGTGCGTTTGATACCGCCACCGGGAAAGAGATCTGGAAAGACCGACTGCCGGTTGGCAGCCAGTCCGGCCCGATGACTTACGTCTCACCGAAAACCGGTAAACAGTACATCATCATTAACGCCGGGGGCGCTCGCCAGTCACCAGATCGCGGTGATTACGTTATCGCATACGCGTTACCTGATAAGAAATAAGCTGTGAAAAAGGGACCGAAGGGTCCCTTTTTTTTGTAGGTCGATTTTGTAGGTCGGGTAAGCGAAGCGCCACCCGACATTGCTGGCGACTCAGAACGTCTCCCAGTTATCTCCGGAAACCGTCGCCGCCGGGCGCAACGGCGTGTTCTTCGCCACTGGCACAGACGTCACCGCGCGGCCAGGCTTCGCGCCGCTTAAACGAAATGCCCCCACAGCCTCGGTCAGACGAGCGCCCTGTTCTTCCAGGGATGCCGCGGCTGCAGATGCTTCTTCCACCAGCGAGGCGTTCTGCTGGGTCACTTTATCCATCTCCGAAATCGCCTGGCTGACCTGCACAATACCGCGGCTCTGCTCATCCGATGCGGCGGCAATTTCCAGCATGATGTCGGTCACGCGCTTAACCGCGTCGACGATTTCATTCATGGTGTTACCCGCAGCCACCACCTCACCCGACCCCTGATCGATAAGGGAAACCGACTCATTGATCAGGCTTTCGATCTCTTTTGCCGCGTTGGCGCTACGGCTTGCCAGCGTACGCACTTCACTGGCTACCACCGCAAATCCACGCCCCTGTTCACCCGCGCGCGCCGCTTCTACCGCCGCGTTCAGTGCCAGAATATTGGTCTGGAAAGCAATGCTGTTAATCACGGCGGTAATCTCAGAGATCTTCTTCGAACTGCTGGAGATGTTGCCCATCGTTTTGACCACGCCGGAGACCATCTGGCCGCCACGGCTGACTTTTCCGGAGGCATCTTCCGCCAGCTTGCTGGCATGATGCGCGTTATCAGCGTTCTGTTTCACCGTGGCGGTTAACTGTTCCATGCTCGCGGCGGTCTGCTCAATGGCCGCGGCCTGCTGCTCGGTGCGCGAAGAGAGGTCAGTATTACCGGCAGAAATCTCGCTGGTTCCGCGATAGATCTCCTCCGCGCCCTGACGCACGGTGCCAACCGTTGTTTCGAGGGAGTGCTGCATGGTTTGCAGATCGCGCGTCAGACGGCCAATTTCGCTGCGTCCGGCCACATCGTCCGGCATCGTCAGGTCACCTTTTGCAATATTCTCGATACGTTTCGCGGCACGCTGTAGCGGATGAATGACCGTGCGGCGCAGCACAACGAAGGTCATCGCGGTCAATACCAGCGCCAGCACAAACGCGCCCACCATAAACATCAGCCCCAGCTGCGTGCGGCTGTGCGCCTGCGCCGTTAGCGCATTGGCACGGTCGGTGCGGATCTTAATCGCCTTCAGCAGCACGGCATTGTAAGCGTCATCCAGCGGGCGCGCGGTTTCATTTTCGTGGTTGATGATCGCTTCGAACATGCCGTTTTTGGCAAATTTGACCATCGGCTGCATGCCCGCGATATAGGCGTCGTAGCGCGCTTTCAGGTCAGCATCCAGCGCTTCGTCTTCAGCGGTACGCACGGAGCGATTCATATACGCGTTAAAGCTATCCTGGGACTGCTTGATACGCGTTTCCGCCTCGCTGATATTCTGCTTCATCGCATCCATCTCTGCGATACGGCTTGCCGCGCCGGCGTGGATCAGATTGATACGCGCGGTGCGCAGATGGTTTGAGCTGTTCGACAGCCCCATACGCACCTGAATCTCTGATGTGACATCCTGCAGATCGTTATCGGCCTGCAGCAGGAAATATCCCGCCAGACCCGAGCTCAAGGCAAACAGCAAAATAATGCCACCGAGAATGGAGGAAAACAGCGGAACCAGCCTGATGTGATGCAAGAAGCCCAGCTTACGCTGCGCCTGCATCGAAGTAGTGTTGTCCATGACCGTCGACTCTCTTATAGGTAAGATGCGTAAAAACACGCCTGTTAGATAGTCATCGGCACGGCAGAGATTTAGATTACGGCTAAAAACGCCGCACTGGTCACACTTTAGAGAAGATTATTAAAGAAATGCCAGCGGCTAAAAACCGCTGGCAGAAGAGTTACTTGTCGCCGAAATGAATAACGGTACGGATAGATTTTCCGTCGTGCATCAGATCAAACGCTTCGTTGATCTGCTCTAGCGGCAAACGGTGAGTAATGAACGGATCGAGCTGAATCTTACCGACCATAGCATCTTCAACCATCCCCGGAAGCTGGGTACGGCCCTTCACGCCGCCAAACGCGGAGCCGCGCCACACGCGTCCGGTGACCAGCTGGAATGGACGGGTTTTAATCTCCTGACCCGCGCCGGCCACACCAATAATGATGCTCTCGCCCCAGCCTTTGTGGCAGCATTCCAGCGCGGAACGCATGACGTTAACGTTGCCGATACACTCAAAGCTGAAGTCCACGCCGCCGTCGGTCATCTCAACAATGACATCCTGAATCGGTTTTTCGTGATCTTTCGGGTTAACGAAATCGGTCGCGCCCATTTCACCCGCCAGTTTGAATTTCTCCGGGTTAGTATCGACCGCAATAATACGCCCGGCCTTCGCCTGCACCGCGCCCTGAATCACCGCCAGACCAATGCCGCCGAGACCGAACACCGCCACGGTATCCCCCTCTTTGACTTTTGCCGTGTTATGGACCGCGCCAATGCCGGTCGTCACGCCGCAGCCCAGCAGGCAGACTTTATCCAGCGGCGCCTGCGGGTTCACCTTCGCCAGAGAGATCTCCGCGCAAACGGTATACTCGCTGAAGGTGCTGGTGCCCATGTAGTGGTAAATCGGCTCGCCGTTATAAGAGAAACGGGTCGTCCCGTCCGGCATCAGCCCTTTTCCCTGCGTGGCGCGGACGGCCTGGCAGAGGTTGGTCTTGCCGGATTTACAGAACTTACACTCGCCGCATTCCGCCGTGTACAGCGGGATAACGTGATCGCCAGGCTTCAGGCTGGTCACGCCCTCGCCCACCTCCACAACGATCCCGCCGCCTTCGTGTCCCAGTACCGCCGGGAAAACACCTTCCGGATCGTCGCCGGACAGCGTGAACGCATCGGTATGGCAAACGCCGGTATGGGTAATTTTGATCAGCACTTCGCCTTTTTTCGGTGGTGCGACGTCGATTTCAACGATTTTCAGCGGCTGGCCGGGGCCAAATGCAACAGCAGCGCGAGATTTCATAGGTCTTCCCTTTTTGTCAGGTGTGTGGGTTTATTTTAGATAAGAGCGCAGCAAATGGCCGACTTCTGCCATGCGCACGGCTCGCTGATCCGGAGTTGTCTCTCCCGTCACCAGCTCATCTTTGAGATGAATTTCTACCATTTCGCCCATCAGGCCATTGGCAGCACCGCGCACGGCGGCAATTTGCTGCAGGATAGCCAGACAGGGATCGCCCGACTCCAGCGCGCGTTCAAGGGCATCGACCTGGCCCCGAATGCGACGGACGCGAGTAAGAATACGTTTTTTATCTTCGGGTGAATGCGGCATACGCCCTCCTGATACTATAGGGGGGTATGGTATCAATACAATCAACTGTCTGTAAACAGTAAGTTATATAGGGTTATTACGCATTTACTCGAAATTTTTAAACCCACGTTGAACCCTCATACGTGCGTACGTCTTATTCACATAACTTCACTCTTTCCCACTCTCTCTTTAGAATGCCCCCTACTACCCCCATTAATTCTTCCGAACCGTTTAATAATTCAGCATAAACCTCTCTAACATTGGCTAATCCCCCCGAAACGTCATCAATAATTAATTTATTAATCGACGTTTTTAAAAAATTAATCAATCGTTTAATTTCTTGAGTTTCTTTTTCTTGTGGATTCATACTTAGCAATATGAGAAACTTCATTTTATCCATAGCATTATGAGTTGACTGCGATTTCTCCAGACAACGTGAAAATTCGTCACTTGCCTCCTGATAACGAACTCTAAAATCCTCAGAATAATTAGTTTCTTTATATATATCAGCTATTGTCCGTAACTTACGCTCAGTAATCAGATAACTTGAGCGGGCATCGTAATGACTGAATATTAATAAACAAAATTCGGCGATATTATCACGAAAATCATTAATCCATTTTTGCCTATTGGTTGAGATTACTTGAGCATTAATTGTTTTTTGAGCAAGCGTTTTTTGTATTTCACGTTCTTCTTTCAATGAGGCAAATTGCGAGGCACGCTCACCCATCATAAATAGCTGCTGCTTTGCCCTTTCAGACTTTAAGAAACGCTGCTGCTCGTCTCTTTCTTTTCTAACGTTTTCTGCGTTTACATGAAATGTTCTCCACGCGATCAAAGCTGGAATTATACCACCAAGGAACGTAGCACCAACCGTTAACCAGAGTTGATTGTAATCAGTAGGCGTATCGATAGTTATTTTAGGAAGAGACGAAACTTTTAAAAAAAATTGTTCAACATCGCCTACATTTAGAAGTTTGAACGGTACACCTTGCCAAGACATAGATAGTCCTTTAGTCCGTATGATGAGGAGGATTTAAGATAACATTTTAACGGCCATGGTGGAATTGTTAACCAAAGGAAATATTATATTTTCAATGTCTAATAGTTGTTCTGTCATTTGTTATATGTGACTAACACCTCAACGCAAGCAATATTCCCTCAAATAGCACATTCTCGCTTCTAATCAAGCGCTTTTGTGCCGTTTGTTATCATGGCCTTCGTTAAAGATAGCCATGACGAACCTTTTGCTTAATGGAAATTTTTCCCGTCACCGTTGCGAGTCATCATTTTGAACAGAGTATCTTTGATGAGAGGGTCATTGCTCCCGTGCAATGTTATGCTGCTGGAATCCCCCCATAATCGCACTGTCATGAAAAAACTTCGTCAATAATGAATCTGATAAGCAAGATCGGTCAGGATCCTGCCCGACCGCGCAGGCAAAGTAGGTCATCAGGAGGATGTCATGAACGATGCAGCCAAATCGGCATACCGTGAGCGCTTATATAGGGTGTGCGACTATATTGCCCACCACCTGGATGAACCGCTCACGCTGGAAAAGCTCAGCGCGATAGCCAGCTCTTCACCTTATCATTTTCATCGTCAGTTTCTGGCGTTCAGTGGTCAGCCGCTGTATCGCTATATCCAGTGGCTACGCCTGCGCCGAGCCTCCTGGCGACTGGCCTTTAATCCGCAGGATAAGGTGATTGATATTGCGCTCGATGCCGGTTTCCAGAACCCCGAATCGTTCAGCCGCGCCTTCAAAACCGCGTTTGGAAAGAGCCCGCGTCAGTTCCGGCAGCAGCCGGACTGGCTAAGCTGGCACCAGCGCGTACCGAAAATGACCTTTCAGGAGCAAAAATCGATGGACGTTAAGATTGTTGATTTCCCCCAAACTCACGTGGCCATGCTGCAACACCGTGGCAGCCCGGATCGGGTTAATGACAGCGCGGCGACATTTATCGCCTGGCGTAAGGCCACGGGGCTATCGCCAGTACGCGAAAGCAGCACGTTTGGCATCGCCTGGGACGACCCGGCAACCACACCTGCCGATGCCTTTCGCTTCGATATTTGTGGCAGCGTTACGGAGGCAGTACCAGAAAATGCGTTCGGGGTTGCCAATGGTGAAATCAAAGGCGGACGATACGCTGTCGGGCGTCACACCGGCTCGCTGGATACGATCTCCAACACGGTATGGGCGATGTTCCGCGACTGGCTACCAGACAGCGGCGAAACGCTGCGCGATGCACCGGTATTTTTCCACTACCTCAATTTTGTCCACGAGGTGCCGGAACATGCGCTGCAAACGGATATCTATCTGCCGTTAAATTAAGACGGATGACTTCCCCCGCCATCAGCTGAACGTCTTACCGCCTGCGCCAGTTTATGCAGCTCCTCCTTAAGCCAGCGGGTCGCCCCCCGCTGGCCGCTGCGTTTATGCGAGTAAATTTTCACTTCAAACGCGCGGATTGAAAACGGTAAAGCAAATATCCTGAGATCCGCAGCCGCGACCAGCTTCTCAGCCGCAAACCGCGGGATCGCCATCAGCAGATCGCTTTGTGCAACGATAAACGGGGCGCTGAGCATCGACGGCGTTTTGATCGCTATGTGCCGGGTATAGCCCAACTGTTCAAGCCGCAGATCCAGAACCCCTTGTTTCTCATTCCAGGGCGTGACCACCAGATGTCGGGCCGCGAGATAATCCTCCAGCGTCAGCCGTGTCCGGCTGGCGTTACTGATGACCACATACTCATCTTCGAACCAGCCTATCTCCTCCAGTTCCGGATGACGAATATCCTCCGAGGTACTGAACCCGAGCGCCAGATCCACTTCCCCGGCTAATAGTTCCGTCAGCGCCGGGCTGTGGGGCAAATAACGCAATTCAAAACGCAAACCAGGGGCAGCATGCTGCAAGGAGTGCATCAGGGTCGGAAAAACGCAAAGCGCGGTAAAATCCGTAATCGCAATGTGTAAGCTCTCGGTACTGCTGGGGGCGTCAAACTCCGGCTGCGGGGTCAGCTCATGATTCAGGAATGACAGTGCGGAAGCGATGGAAGGTGCGAGCTGAGAAGCATACACGCTGGGGGACATACGATGCCCTTCCCGGAAAAAGAGCGGATCGTTCAGCGTCGCGCGCAGACGCGAAAGCGCATGGCTCAGTGCCGATGTGCTCATCGCCAGCTCATCGGCTGCCAGACGAACAGAACGATGGCGGTAAATCGCGTCGAAAACGGGCAACAGGTTTAAATCAAGACGTCGTAAAGTCGGATGCATAATATTCATCATTTGTTGATTTCATTGCACTTAATTCTTCGGACAATACTCCGTATGCTTAACGCCATCAATCGCGAAACAGACAGAAAGCAGGAATAACAATGAGCATTATCCTTCGTCAGGCCCGTCCCGAAGATGCCGCGGCCATTTACGCCATGATCTACGAGCTGGCAGTCTATGAAAAAGCGCCGGAAGAAGTGGTTACCACGCCAGAGGAGATCCGTGAAACGCTCTTTGGCGCGGGAAGTAACACCGAAGCGTTGATCGCTGAGTATGAAGGCAACATCATCGGCTATGCCGTGTTCTTCACCAGCTATTCAACCTGGCTCGGACGCAACGGGATCTATATGGAAGACCTGTACGTTTCCCCGGAGTATCGCGGTAAAGGTGCGGGAAGAGCGTTACTGAAACATATCGCGCAACTCGCGGTAAAGCGGCAGTGTGGTCGCCTGGAATGGAGCGTTCTGGACTGGAACCAGCCCGCCATTGATTTTTACCTGAGCATTGGCGCGCTGCCGCAGTCTGAATGGGTGCGCTATCGCCTTGATGGCGACGCGCTGCTGAGTTTTGCCGAATAACAGCGTCTCTCTGTGCGAGTCCTTTCGCACAGAGATATATCCGAAAACAGCCCTGCCAGGTGCCGAAATTAACCTTTCGTCTCTCATATCTGCAAAGAGCGGCTATCCTTTAATTATCAACACAAGGAGGCAAAGATGTCTGATTTCGGTACTGATAAAAACACCCAGTTTGCTGAAGATAAAGCAAAAAATAAGCTCGATGAAATTGCAGGTTCTGCACAGCAGCAGTTTGGTGAATTCGTCGATTCACCAAAGCACCAGGTAAAAGGCGCGGCTAAAAAATATGCCGCACAGGCCAGCGATGCGGTTTCTGA
Source organism: Enterobacter cloacae complex sp. HYC080_NIDB (assembly GCF_056673325.1). Lineage (NCBI taxonomy): Bacteria > Pseudomonadati > Pseudomonadota > Gammaproteobacteria > Enterobacterales > Enterobacteriaceae > Enterobacter > Enterobacter cloacae complex sp. HYC080_NIDB. Next base: position 2,330,527 of record NZ_CP114212.1, read on the forward strand.
TGTAACAGAAGCGGTCAGAAATAACCCGCTAACCGGCCTTATCGCCGCCGGTGCCGTCGGTATTGTTCTCGGCCTGCTACTGGGTCGTAAATAATCAAGGCCCTTCGGGGCTTTATTTTTAGCTAAACTGTCTTACCATGCGATCTAATTCCTCCTCCTTCACAGCCCGTGAGAGATAATATCCCTGAAAGTTTTTCACACCCAGCTCGACTAATTTTTCAAATTTCTCTTCACTGTCCACCTCTTCAGCAATGCAGTCCGTTCCGGTCATGTCGCTGTATATCTGAATCGCTTTAATCAGATTATAATCGTTGTCGTTCGCCACAAAATGCTCGACGATGTCGCGGTCCAGTTTCAACCCGTCAAAATGCACCTGCCTGACAGGAAACATGGTGTGATGGTTAGAGAAGCAGTCATCCAGAAACAGTCTGCACCCGGTATTACGCAGATGCCGCATGGTTTCAGGGATCTTCTTGTCTTTAGTCACATCGATATCTTCTGCAAATTCAAAGACAAGCTTTTCCGCCCACTGGGGTTTGAGCAACATGCCGATGGCTTTTCGGGCCATCTCCGGCAACGCTTTCCCGGAAGCGAGACGAGGCGGAATATTGACTGAAAAATAGAATTTCCCATTATATTTATTAATCCCGGACACGGCAGCGTGGATCACCAGGGCCGTTATTTTTAACCATATCTCGTGATTTGAAATGTCATTAAGAAAACAGGCTGGCTTGACTATTTTGCCGTTTTTATTCCAGCGGATCAGTATCTCAAAGCCCACCCCTTTTTTGTCGCGATCGGTAATGATCTGGTAGGCCGGGAAGATCTCCCTTTTCACCAGAGCATTAAAAATATCTGCTTCTTTATCCGTGAATTCTGCTTTAAGACGATGGTTTTTGTGACTTCTTTCCGCTTTGAAGTTATGCGGATCGTTTAACCATCGTTTAATATAATGTAACTTCTGCACACCTTCCTTACGATGGGTATAAACCGTTTTATTTGAAAGCCCCAGCTTTTCGCACAGATCTTTTACGGACATACCGCGGTAGAAATTTAATAAAACGTCAATTTCTCTTCTTGTTAGCCATTTCAGATTTTCCTGCGGAGAATACCCCAGACAGTGATCGCGTAATAATCGCGAGTGGTCTTTAAACCCCTTATTATGGGTGTGGAAGCAGTTGATGACATCAGAAACGCTGGCGATCCGAATAAGTGATAATTGATGGTTGTTATGTAAAAGGCTACCCAGGGTGCGATATAACCAGCTGTCAGGTATATCACTATAGAGGGTCACGCATCGGATAACAGGCAATGCATTCAGAACTGATGCCAGTCGAGTCAGACTTTCCAGCAGAGTGACAATCCCTTTACCCGGAAACACAACAATGTGAGCTTGTTGATTATTAAGGATATTTTCTCCATCCCGTTGGCAGACATCATCTCCCTCAAAGTGGATATGCGAAGCGTCTATGCCGTACTTTTTCAGGAGCAAAGCATACCCCTGGAAGGTAAAACCGCAGGTTGAGATGACAAACCGCCGATCGTCGCGAGCAACATTTCTGTGAGAAATTTTGTGGGTCATAACCTGCTCCTGGGCACAAAATCGCCATTCTTATTATGAATACGGAATATGTAATACAGCTGGTGTATAGAATAATTTTACAGTACGCCATCAGGTTAAGATACTGTTATCAACGTTCCGCACCGGAACATTTTTGCGTTAATCACTCTCTCTTCTGTCGACAAATGTAAATATATCTTTCTTTTCAAATAACGACGGCAAAACACTGTTTCTCAGGTATAATGAAAATTCCGAAAAAGAAGACTGGATACTTCATCTATCGGTTCATCAAACACGAGAAAAATGCTATGGATAATCACATCTCATCCAGGGCCTTGCTACATCGACGGGATGTTATAAAGAGTAACCCACGATTTGGTGAGGCAATATTAGAGCACTACACAATTAATGACACCATCTATAAAAAACAACCTTTGTTCTACAAGACAATGCTTCAGGAAGCGCGGTTCAACATTATTCTCGCCATGTGTTGTTTTATATTTGGCAATCAGGCCGAGTCAGTATCTGAGATTAAAGAGCTATGCTCCCGCTATAAAATATCCAGCCCTAATAGTGTGATTGCGATCATTACTCTTCTCAGAACCACGGGGCGCATCAGGACCTGGCGCTGTACGGATGACCGTCGAAAAACACGAATAGCCCCGACCGAAAAAGGATTGAGTGAGCTTAAACGCTATATGTCCGGTGCATTTTTGCCCGTCAGCATTCTTTATCCGACGTTTAATATTGATGTAAACCTGCTGGATAATGACACATTGAGAAATAATTTTTTCCGCCGCGCAGCGGAATATCTCTTCCGGGGATTAACCTTCAGGAAAGTGTTACCCGAGGTAGGATTATTTATCGATAAAGATGGCGGACGCATGATTATGCTTTATCTTTATCTGCAGGCCATAAAAAACAAATCTGCTCATGGTGCAGTGATTGATTATTCTGCCAGCACGCTCGCGAAAGAATTCTTTGTTTCGCGGATCCACGTCAACCGGATTATCAAAACAGCGCAAGAGGCAGGATATCTGAAAGATCGCGGTGACGGTCGCCTGTCGGTGTATCCGGCTTTTCTCGAACTGGTCGAAAACTATGCCGGACTCTATTTCGCGTATGTCACCCATTACATTAACGTGGTACCGAAAGAACGACGCCACCCCAACAACGTCACATTAACGGTATAATAAAAATGGCGTTCGGTTCCCCGAACGCCCTGCCCTTATCTCTCCCGCAGCGCTTCTTTCGCTTTGTTGAGCGGCTTCAACAGATAATCAAGAATGGTTTTACTGCCGGTTTTGATATCCACCGTCGCAATCATCCCCGGAAAGACAGGAAATTCCTTACCTTGCTTATTGGTCAGATGGTTACTGTCGGTGCGGATATAAACGCGGTAGTAGTAAACATCCCTTTTCACCTCATCCTGCAAAGTATCCGGTGAAATCATGGTCACTTCCCCTTCCAGCCCACCGTAAATGGAATAGTCATAGGCCGTCACTTTTACCAGCGCTTTCTGCCCGGGATGGATAAATGCCACGTCGCGCGGGGAGATTTTTGCCTCAACCACCATCTGATCGTCCAGCGGCACCAGGCTCATCAGCTTGCCATTCGGCGGGATAACGCCTCCCACGGTCGTCACGTCAATATCCTTCACGATGCCACGCACAGGCGCATTGAAGGTCAGCCGGGTCAGGGAATCCTCACGCCCTTTCATCACCGAACGCTGAGCTTCAATTTCCGCGTTGGCTTTTGCCAGTTCTTCACGGGCGCGAACGTAATACTGGTTTTTCATCTCGGTGATTTTATTCTCAAGCTCATTTTTTTGACGCTCAAGACGTAACACCTCCACCTTGCTGGCCGCCCCCTGGGTCACCAGCGGACGGGTTAACGACAGTTCTCGTTGCACCAGTTCAGCCCCCTGACGCAGGCCGGCCAGCCCTTTTTCCAGGCTTTCGCGACGGGACTGATAGAGCGCCGTCTCTTGTTTGACCAGCTCAACGTCGTCATCCAGTTCTTCGGGAAAAATCAGCGCCGTGTCGTTGACCTCGGCCTTCAGGCGCGCCGCCGTTGCCAGCGCGGCATTCAGACGGGACTCACTCTCCAGCACGCTGGACTCGGTTTTTGTCCGGTCTAACTGCGCAAGCTGCTGACCGCGTTCGACAATGTCGCCTTCGCGCACCATCAGGCTGTGAATAATGCCCCCTTCCAGGGACTGAATCACCTGCTCATGCGAAGACGGAATCACCTTGCCGCTGCCGGTGGTGACTTCATCAAGCTCGAACAGGCTCGCCCAGGCGAGAAATACCGCCAGCAGGGCGAACAGCGCCCATGCCACCAGCGACGACCTCGGCAGGCGTGGCTCTTTCAGACGGCTATTAAAACGGGTTAAATCATTCATGCCACACCCTCCTCTGCAACCGCCGCCGCTTTCATGGTCACGGTGCGCTGCGCGGCTTTTGGCGTCGCCATACCGTGCTGATGCAGGATCGCGTCGCGCGGGCCGTCCATCACCACCTTGCCGTTTTCCAGCACAATGATGCGGTCAACCAGGTCCAGAATTGGCAGGCGGTGGGTGGCCACCACCAGCGTCCGGCGCTTGCCCAGCCACTGGTGAAGATGCTGAATAAACTGCTTCTCGCTCACTTCATCCAGCCAGGCGGTAGGCTCATCCAGCAGCAGAATCGTCGGAGAAGTGATCAGCGCGCGCGCCAGCAGCAGCGCCTGACGCTGCCCGCCGGACAGCCCCGTGCCGCCTTCATTGATAAGGGTGTTCAGCCCCATTTTCTGCTTGCGCACAAACTCAAGCGCGCCGCTGTTCACCAGCGCCTGATGAATTTCTTCGTCAGTCGCCAGTGGGTTACCCATCAGGATATTGTCCCGCACGGATCCAAAGAACAGCCGCGCCTGCTGGCTGAGCAACTGCATGTCGCGACGCAGATCGGCCGGGTCCAGATGGTTAAGCGCGATATCGTCCAGCAGGATGCTGCCCTGCTGCGGCTCCTGCATGCCCGCCAGAAGTTGCAGCAGCGTGCTTTTGCCGGAGCCATTTCGGCCAAGCACCGCCACGCGCTCCCCGGCACGGATCTGTAGCTTGCTGATGTTAAGCACGCTGAGTTTCTCTTCTTCATCGTAGTAAAACCCGACGTCCTCCAGCACGTAGTCGCCGCGCAGATGGGCTTTATGCACCTTCTTCCCGTGCTGCGGATCGTCAATCGGTCGCTGCATCAGGTCGTCCAGCCCCTTACGGGCCACTTTTGCCGACTGCCAGCGGGAGAGCACGCCTGAGATCTGCGACAGCGGCGCGATGGTGCGCGACGCCAAAATTGAGGTTCCTACCAGCGCACCGGTGGTCATATCCCCGCTGATCACCAGATAACAGCCCACCAGCAGGACTACCGCATAGACGATAGACTGCACTTCCTGGGTCCAGGTCAGCAGCAGGCCCGTCAGCCAGCGCTGCTTCATGCCGACGCTGGCGGCGACATCGTTGGTGTTATTCCACTGGTTCTGAAAACGCTGCTCGGCGCGCATCAGCTTGATGTCCTCAATGCCCTGCACCGCCTCCACCAGCGTGGCGTTACGGATCGCGGATTCGCGCATCCCCTCGCTGGAGAGTTTGCCCAGCGGGCGCTGCACCAGCAGGCCCGGAATCAGCAACAGCGGCACGGCGAGCAGCACCACCAGCACCAGCGGGCCGCCAATCATCCACAGAATAAAGACGAACAGCAGGAAGAACGGCAGATCGGAGATCGCCGCAATGGTAGTGGAGGTGATGAGTTCACGCACCGACTCCAGCTCGCGGATCTGCGCAATAAACGAACCGGTTGATTTGGAGCGTGCGCCATTTTTAATCCGCAGCGCGTGGGCAAACACACGCTCTGAAATGCGCAGGTCGGCGCGTTTCCCCACCACGTCAGATATATGCACGCGCAGCATGCGCATTACGAATTCGAAGACAATGGCAATCATGACGCCGCCAAACAGCACCCACAGCGTGGCTTCTGATTGCGACGGTACGACCCTGTCGTACACCTGCATGGAAAAGACCATGCCAGAGAGAGCCAGTACGTTAGCCACCAGCGCCACCAGCATAATGTCGCTGTAGCGTCGCCAGTCTTTCAGCGCCAGCTGCCAGAACCAGTTTTTCTCATACGGTTTAATGTAATCGTCCACGCGGGCATCCGGTGTGGACTCCAGCGGGCGCAGCACCAGCAGGGTTTTTAACCGTGTCCCGAGCGCTTCCAGCGTCAGCGTCGTCTCCAGGCCACCGTCTCCGCTAAACTGCAGGCTGACGTTGCCTTCGTTGTCCATGCGGGTAATCACTGCGATTTGTCCGCCGGTGAATTCCGCCAGCAGCGGTAAACGCCACGGATCGAGAGAGACCGCTTCCGCCGCCACTACACGCATCCCCAGCCCTAGCTGGCGCGCCATCTCCTCCAGCACCAGCTGGCGCGGAGACTGACTTTCATGGTTAATCGTGACCCGAACATGTTCCGCGGAAAAGTCCAGCCGATAGTGCTTCGCGATGATCAGCATGCCCTGCAGCCAGGGTTCGTACTGTGGATGTGTCTTCATAATCTCCGGGTTAACGCTATTCGTGTATAGAAATGCCAAAAGGCCGCGGGGATCGCTCCCCGCGGCAGGGTTTTACGCAATTAACAGTTGATGATTTGCCAGCAGCGTCGCCAGATCCGTCTGCACGCCGTTCAGCGTCACCAGAGTGGTTGGCGAGAACTGGCCGCCGGTACCGTCCAGGTCAACCTGGATCTCGGTATTGCTGCCGTTTTGCACCACGCGGATGTAATCGGTGATATTGCCCGCGCTACTGTCCAGCGTCGCCACGCCGTTCACATAGCTCGCTGAGCCCGTGCCGGTATAGCCGCTGTCTGAGAGCAGATCGCGCAGGTCAATACGGTCCGTGTCCGCCGTCCCTTCCCAGGTGCCGACGGTAAAGCCGTTCACCACATCGTGACCGTTACCGCCCGTGGCATCCGACGCGTTGATCAGCTTGTAGAGCAACGTATCGTGACCGCCGCTGCCGATGTTGAAGGTGTCATTCCCGCCGCGGCCTTCGAACCGGTTATCAGCGCTGTTGCCGGTGATAACATCGTCGAAGTCCGAACCGTTAATGCCTTCAATATTCAACAGCCGTGTGGTACCAAAGCCAGTGTCCTGTGCGGTTGAAAGGCGCAGGTCAACGGTCACGCCGGAGGTCGCATTGCGGTAATCCACCACGTCCATCCCACCGGTGTTGCTCCAGGTGTCGTAGTCGGAATGGGTATTCCAGCCGCCGGAGCCGTTGTAGGTATAGGTGCCATCTTCTGCAATGAAGGTGTCGTTATACCCGGTCCCGGTGATTGTCCCGCTGTGGCCGCCGGTCGCCGCTTCGGCCGTCAGGACGTAGCCCTCTTTGCCGTTGCCCGCGTCCAGACCGCTCCACGTGACGTTATCCGACACACCGTTGGTGATCTTCACAATCTCTGCCGAGTAGGTTTCATTCGGATCCAGACCGTAGAAGCTCACCAGCGCAGAGGTATCGTTCGACCCGATACCGGACTGGGCGTTGATGATCTGCGAGGCCACCAGCACGCCAGCGGCGTTATACAGGTTGACCGTGTTGCCGTAGTAAGCGTTGATACCCTCGCTATCGACAATGTGCAGATGCATCGCGGTGCCGTCCGCAATGGTTTTGCTGTTCTGAACCAGCACCACCTTGCCGTTCTGCTGAGACACCAGCAGATCCTTCGCGCCGTCCCAGTTGTAGTCCACCGCGGCCACGCCGGTAGCGTAGGCGATACCGGATGCCAGCTGGCTGGAGGTCCAGGTGGAACCGTACCCGTTGTTGGTGAACAGGGTCGCCGTTTGTGACGCGCCGTAGGTGCTGAGCTTGATGATGTCCATCTGCCCGTCGCCGTTCCAGTCCACCGCCACCGACAGATACCCCGCCGACGCGTTAGAGGCTTCCACCGCGCTCTTGGTGGTTGAGAGCTTCCCGGTGCCGTCGTTGTAGTAGATCACCCCGCCGTTGTTGTTGTAGCTGCTGCCCAGGTACAGATCCATGTAGCCATCGCCGTTGAAGTCTGCCCACGTCATGGACGCCGCCGTGGTGGTGTTCGCGGCGTTGACCACAAACACGTTGGTCAGGTTCTGGCCGATAGAGAGCGTGCCGTTGCCGTTGTTGTTGATTACGGTTAACGAGTACGCGCCGCTGCGGTTGGTGTGCTGAACAATATCCACCGTACCGTCGTTGTTCAGGTCAACGCCGGAGATTTCACGCATGGTGGTGAATTGTCCCCAGAAACCTGCGCCGCCGTTGGTGCCGTCGGGCGACAGTACCCCGTTGTTGTTGATCAGGTATGTAATGGAGTCTGCACCCGCATCGCCGTAGGCCAAATCCAGATAACCATCACCGGTTTTGTCGTACGCAATCACGCCGCCGTACCAGATGGTAGTGCCCATTCCCAGCTGGCTGGCGTTATAGGTGCTACCATCGTAGGTCCACATCACCTGCGTGGATCCCGCGTAGGTGTTCTCCGTGGCGAAAATGTCCTGCGTGCCGTTACGGTCAAAGTCAGCGGCGGTCTGGCTCACCACGTAGTAATTACGGGTGTTGGTCAGCGTATTTCCGGCATAGGTCGAGCTATCGCTGCTGGAGTAAGACTGGCCGTTCGCAATGATATTCCACAGACCGCTGCTGTTCATGCCAAGGGTCATGGTGGAGTTGTTGCTGTTCCCCGCCGTGGTTGCCCAGTCGGTATTCACCGTGGTGGTGTCAATCACCAGGCTGCCGGTGGTCGTCCCGGTGGTATTGCCGTTACCCGCGCTGCTCTTCACCTGCGCCGTCACGCTGTAGCTCGCGACGTTCAGCGCATCGCTGTCCGGGATCTGCAGATACCAGGTGTTGTGATCCGGATCGACCACCACCGCACCGCCCGTCTGAGAGGTGTAGGTTTTCCCGTTCACCGTCACCACCAGATACTCACCGTTCACCAGATCGGCGGAGACGGTCCCGCTGACGATCGGCGTGGTATCCGACGTGGTCTGCGCGGTAATCGCCGCCGTGGTGGTCGGTATGCTGGTATCCACGCTCAGCACAAAGCCGTCCGATTCCGTATAGTTACCGGCCTTGTCGGTGACACGCACAATGTAGGTGTGATTGCCATCGCTCAGGCCGTTATCCTGGAAGGACCAGCTTGCGCTGCCGTTCATGGTCACCTGGCCGAGCAAGACGCCATCGCGGTAAAGCTGGACGATCTCGCCGTCGTCCGGGGCGCGGTTGAGCGTCCCGTTGATCACCGGTGAGTTATCGTCAGTGGCGACCGAGCTGCCAAAGGTGCCCGTACGTTCCCCTTCAACGTCGGTATAGCTCACGACCGTTCCCACCGTGTCTGGCGGCGTGGTATCCACCGTCACCACCTGCGACGCGGTAGAGCCCACGTTGCCCGCCTGGTCTATGATCCGCACCTGGTAGGTGTAATCGCCGTCCGCCAGATCGCGGGTATCGGTGTAGCTCCAGCGCTGGTTGGTGACCGTGGCGTCAGACCAGGTATTCCCGCCGTCAAGGCTTATCTGCACGCGCTCGTCGTTTGCCAGCGCGTTGCCCAGCGAGCCGTTAATGGTCAGCGTGGTGTCCATCGTGATGAAATCACTCCCGGACTGACCGGTATCTTCACTGATGCTGTCGATGGTGATGCCATACTGCGGCGCCTGAGTATCCACCGTCACCGCCTGCGAGGTAGTTGCCCCGACGTTACCCGCCTGGTCAATCACCCGCACCTGGTAGTTATGGCTACCGTCGGTCAGGGTACGCGTATCGCTGTAGCTCCACTGGGTCCCGCTCACGGTGGCATACACCCAGGTGGTGCCGCCATCCATGCTCACCTGAACGAACTCACCCGCCCCCAGCTCTGCGCCAAGCGTGCCGTGCAGCGTGTACGAGGTCGAACTGGTCAGGAAGTCATTGTTGTCAAACCCGGTGTCGACGGTAATGTTATCCACGGTCACCGTAATCGCCGCATCCGGGGCGACCGTATCAACGGTCACCTGCTGATGAGCGCTGGCCCCCACGTTGCCCGCCGCATCCACCACGCGAACGTAGTAGTCATAGGTCTGGTTCCCGAGCGTGCGGCTGTCGACGTAGTACCAGCTGTTGCCGGTCACAATCACGTTCTGCCAGGTGACGCCGCCGTCGATGCTGATCTGGGCGTACTCGCCGTCAGCCAGCGTCGCGCCGAGCGAGCCGTGCAGCGTCAGGGACGTATCGTTGGTGATAAAGTCGCTGCTGCTCAGGCCGGTATCGTCGCTGATGCGGTCGATGACGATGGTTTTGCTGGCGTCCGGCGCGACGGTATCAATGGTCACTACCTGGCTGGTGGTGGCGCTGATATTCCCCGCGTCGTCAATCACGCGCAGCTGGTAGTTGTAATCTCCGTCGGCCAGCGTACGGTCATCGACATACGTCCAGCTCAGCCCGCTGACGCTGACGTCGGTCCAGGTCAGACCGCCGTCGAGGCTGATCTGCGCGTGGTCACCGCTGCCCAGCGCCGCGCCGAGCGTCCCTTTCAGGCTGATCTGGTTGTCGCTGGTGATGAAGTCACTGTCGGACAGGCCGGTATCCTGGGAAACGGAATCCACGGTAATGGTCGTTGCCGCCGGTTTCGTCAGATCAATGACCACGTCCTGGCTGTCCGTTGACCCCACGTTGCCCGCATTATCAATCACCCGCACCTGATACTGATAGGTCCCGTCGGTCAGGGTGCGGCCGTCCGTATAACGCCATGTGGTGCCGGTCACGGTCAGGTCAATCCAGGTGGTGCCACCGTCGAGGCTGATCTGCGCCTTCTCGTTATTGCCGAGCTGCGCGGTCAGCGAGCCGTTGACCACGACCTGAGCGTCGTTGGTGATGAAATCACTCGCGCTCAGGCCGGTGTCGTTTTGAAGAGAATCAATGCTGATGCCCATCGACGGCGCGGTGAGATCCACGGTGACGCTGTGGTTATCGCTGCCGCTGTTGCCGATGGTGTTGCTGACCTGCGCGTTAATGACGTACGAACCGCCGTCCGCCAGCGCGGTCACGTCTGCGCTTCCGACCGTATAGCGCCAGGTACCGTCATTCTGAACGGTCGCCGTGTAGGTTTTACCGTTCAGCGTGATGGTCACCGTCTGGCCCGCAGGCGCGTCGGTGGTGCCGCTGATGACCAGCGGCGTGCCGTGTTCGGCGGCGCTGACAATGTCATCTTCCGCAAAGGTGTTGATGGTGATAGTTGGGACGTCACCGTTCAGCGTTACGTCGTGCGTTGCGCTGCCCGGGTTACCCGCTTTATCACTCACCGTGGCGGTAATCGCGTACTGCCCGTCGCTCAGGCCGAGGAAGTCACGGCCCGGCACGAAGACCGACCACGATCCGTCTGCCCCGACGGTGGCCTGATAGCTGTGCCCGTTGAAGGAGACGGTCACCGTCTGGCCCTGTTCCGCCGTGGTGGTACCGCTGATGGTCTGGCCCGTCAGCTGCTCGGCATTGTTAACGATGTCGTCATCGGCCACGGTGCTGATGGTCACGGTCGGCGCGACGGTATCCACCGTTAAGGTGTGCGTCGTCTGACCGCTGTTCCCGGCTTTGTCGTTGACCGAGGCGGTCATCGTCAGCGCCCCCTGGCTCAGCGCGGCCAGATCCGCCGCGGGTACGTCCACCGTCCAGGTGCCGTCGTTGGCCACGGTAGCGGTATAGGTTTTGCCGCCCAGCGTCACGGTAACGGTCTGGCCGGCCTCGGCGCTGGAGGCACCGTGAACCGTCAGCGGCTGCTGCGCTTCTGCCGCGTTCAGCACATCGTCACCCGACAGCGTCGCAATGCTTACCACCGGCGCGGTGGTATTTACGCTGATGTCGTGCGTTGCCGAGGCGCTGTTACCCGCGCTGTCCTGCGCCGAAACAGACACCTGATAGCGTGCGCCATCGGCCAGTGCGCCTACGTCGGCGGCCGGGACGGTAGTCGTCCAGGTGCCGTCGCTCTGAATCGTGGCGGTGTAGGTCTTGCCGTTCAGGGTCACGGTCACCTGCGTACCGCTGGCAAACTGGGCGCTGGAGCCATTAATCACCAGCGCATTACCCGCTTCTGCCGCGTTGATAACGTCATCGCCGCTGAGGGTATTTACCGTCAACGCCACGGAGGCGGTGTTGACCACCACGTCGTGCGTCTGGGTGCTGCTGTTGCCCGCGCTGTCGGTAATGGTTGCGCTCAGCGTCACTGTGCCGTCGGTCAGGGCGGAAATCACGCTGGCCGGCACGCCCACGCTCCAGTTGCCGCTGGCGTCAACGGTGGTGGTGTACTGGTTCGAACCCAGCGTAATGACCACTTTATCCCCGACGTTCGCGCCGGTTGCCGTGCCGCTGACGATCTGCGCCTGTCCGTGTTCCACGCTGTTGATCACGTCATCGCCCGCCACAACGTTAACGCTGACGGTCGGTGGCGTGGTATCAAGCGTAATCGCTTTACCCGCGCTGCCCGGGTTACCCGCCGCGTCGCTCACGCTGACCTGCACGGTATAGCCGTTATCCGCCAGTGCGGAGAGATCGGTGCCCGGCACGTTGACGCTCCAGATACCGCCCTGCTGCACCTGCGCGGTGTAGCTCTTACCGCCCAACGTCACGGTAACCGTCTGCCCGGCTTCCGCGGTGGTGGTACCGGAGATGGCCACGCCTGCGGACGCTTCGCTGGCGTTGATCACGTTATCGCCCGCGACCGTATCAATGGTGACGGCTGGCGCGGTGGCATCCACGCTGTACTCGCGGCCCGCAGAGGCGCTGTTGCCGTTCACGTTAGTCACGCTCACCTGCACGCTGGCATCGCCGTCTTTGAGGCCCGCCAGATCTGCGGAAGGCACGGTAGCCGTCCAGTTGCCGTCGGCATCCACTTTCGCGGTGTACGTCTTCCCGGCGAAGGTGATGGTAACGGTCTGGTTTTCCTCAACGTTCGACGTACTACCTGAAAGCACCAGATCCGCGCCTTTCTCCGCCGCGTTAATCACGTCGTCGGTAGCAATCGCATCAATGCTGATGGCGACCGCGGCCAGATCCACGTTCACATCGTGGCTGATGGAGACCGGGTTACCCGCGGTGCTTTGGCCTGCCACGTTAACGGTGACCGTGCCTGCTGCCAGCGCACCCACGTCTGCCGCCGGGATTGCCGCGCTCCAGGTACCGTCTGCCAGCACGGAGGCGGCATACGTTTTGCCGTTGACGGTCACGGTGAGCGTGGTTCCCACCGCCAGCCCGTCGCTGGAGCCGGTAACGATCAGGTTCTGACCGTGTTCGATGCTGTTGATCACGTCGTCACCCGCGACGGTATCAACGCGCAGGCCCGGCAGACTGGCGTCTATAGCGATTTCGCGCTCGCCCGCCCCGGTATTGCCGTGGCCGTTGGTCACGGTCGCTGACACCGTCAAATCGCCGTTGCCCAGCGCCGTCAGAACAGACTCCGGCACGCTCACGGACCAGGTCAGATCGTTCTGCACCGTCGCGGTGTAGCTGTTACCGCCAAGGGTCACGGTGACGATATTACCCGCCTCCGCGTTCGTTACGCTGCCGCTGATGGTCTGGCCTGAAGCCACTTCCGCCGCGTTAATGACGTTATCGCCCGCCACGGTGTTGATAGTGACCGTTGGCAGCGCGGTATCCACCAGCAGGTTCGCGGTGTTGCTGACGCTGTTGCCCACGCCGTTGGTCGCCGTCGCGCTCAGGGTGTAGTTGGCCTGACCGAGACCCGCCAGATCTGCCGCCGGAACGGTCAGGCTCCAGCTGCCGTCCGCCGCCGTGGTGGCGGTGTACTGCTTGCCGTTCAGGGTCACGGTGACCACGGTGCCTTCTGCCAGGTTGGCGCTGGTGCCGCTGACGCTCAGGTCCTGGCCTTTCTCCACCGCGTTCAGCACGTTGTCGCCGCTGAGGGTGTTGAAGCCGACCGACGGCAGGCCGGTATCGACGGTCACGTTATGGCTGCCGGTGCCGGTATTGCCTGCGGCATCGGTGACTGACGCCGTGACGGTTACGGTGCCGTCGCTGAGGCCGGAAATCACGCTCGCCGGTACGCCCACGCTCCAGTTGCCCGCCGCGTCCAGCACCGTGGTGTACGTCTGGCCGCCGAGGGTGACGGTGACCTTATCGCCCGCTGCCGCCCCGGTGGCGGAACCGCTGATAATCTGCGCCTGAGCGTGCTCCGCGATGTTAATCACGTCGTCGCCCGCCACGGTGTTGATGGTGACCGCTGGCACGGTGATATCTACCGTCAGGTTATGGTCAACGGAAGCAGGGTTACCCGCTTTGTCGCTCACGCTCGCGGTCACGGTCACGCTGCCGTCGCCAAGCGCCGCAACATCCGCCGCCGGAACGTTCAGCGTCCAGCTGCCGTCCGCGCTGACGGTTGCGGTGTAGTCTTTACCGTTCAGGCTTACGGTCACCGTCTGGCCCGCCTCGGCGGTGCTGGTGCCGGACACGGTCAGATCGCTCTTCGCTTCGGCCGCATTGAGAATGTCGTCACCCGCGATCGTGTTGATGGTCACGGACGGCGCGGTGGCGTCCACGCTGTACTCGCGGCCCGCCGAGGCGCTGTTGCCGTTAACGTTTGTGACGCTCACCTGCACGCTGGCGTCGCCGTCCTTAAGGTGTGCCAGATCCGCGGACGGTACGGTATACGTCCAGTTGCCGCTGTCATCAACGGTAGTGGTGTAGATCTTGCCGTTCAGGCTCAGGGTCACGGTCTGCCCGGCTTCCACGTTGGTGGTCGCACCGGACAGCACCAGATCTGCCCCTTTCTCCGCCGCATTGATCACGTCGTCGGTGGCGATGGCGTTGATGCTGATGGCAACGGTCGCCAGATCCACCGTCACGTCGTGGCTGATGCTAATCGTGTTACCCGCCGCGCTGTCGCCGGTGACGCTGATTTTCACGCTGCCTTCCGGCCACGCGCTCACGTCGGCAGACGGGATCGCCGCGCTCCAGGTGCCGTCCGCCAGCACCGTAGCCGCATAATCTTTGCCGTTAACGGTGACGGTCAGCGCCGTGCCCGCCGCCAGTCCGTCGCTGGATCCAGTGACGATCAGGTTTTGCGCATGTTCGATGCTGTTGACCACGTCGTCGCCCGCCACGGTATCGACGCGCAGGCCCGGCAGGTTAGCGTCTATAACGATTTCGCGTTCGCCGGAACCGGTGTTGCCGTGGCCGTTGGTCACGGTCGCCGTCACGCTCAGGCTGCCGTTGCCCAGCGCGGTCAGCACGTCAGACGGTACGTTTACGGACCAGCTCAGATCGTTCTGTACCGTCGCGGTGTAGGTATTGCCGCCAAGGGTGATGGTCACGGTGTTACCCGCTTCGGCATTCGCCACGGTACCGCTCAGGGTTTGCCCGGCCGCCACTTCCGCCGCGTTAATAACGTTATCGCCCGCCACGGTGTTGATGGTGACGGTCGGCAGCGCAGTATCCACCAGCAGGTTCGCGGTGTTGCTGACGCTGTTGCCCACGCCGTTGGTCGCCGTCGCGCTCAGGGTGTAGTTGGCCTGACCGAGACCCGCCAGATCTGCCGCCGGAACCGTCAGGCTCCAGCTGCCGTCCGCCGCCGTGGTGGCGGTGTACTGCTTGCCGTTCAGGGTCACGGTGACCACGGTGCCTTCTGCCAGGTTGGCGCTGGTGCCGCTGACGCTCAGGTCCTGGCCTTTCTCCACCGCGTTCAGCACGTTGTCGCCGCTGAGGGTGTTGAAGCCGACCGACGGCAGGCCGGTATCGACGGTCACGTTATGGCTGCCGGTGCCGGTATTGCCTGCGGCATCGGTGACTGACGCCGTGACGGTTACGGTGCCGTCGCTAAGGCCGGAAATCACGCTCGCCGGGACGCCCACGCTCCAGTTGCCCGCCGCGTCCAGCACCTTGGTGTACGTCTGGCCGCCGAGGGTGACGGTGACCTTATCGCCCGCTGCCGCCCCGGTGGCGGAACCGCTGATAATCTGCGCCTGAGCGTGCTCCGCGATGTTAATCACGTCGTCGCCCGCCACGGTGTTGATGGTGACCGCTGGCACGGTGATATCTACCGTCAGGTTATGGTCAACGGAAGCAGGGTTACCCGCTTTGTCGCTCACGCTCGCGGTCACGGTCACGCTGCCGTCGCCAAGCGCCGCAACATCCGCCGCCGGAACGTTCAGCGTCCAGTTGCCGTCCGCGCTGACGGTTGCGGTGTAGTCTTTACCGTTCAGGCTTACGGTCACCGTCTGGCCCGCCTCGGCGGTGCTGGTGCCGGACACGATCAGGTCACTCTTCGCTTCGGCCGCATTGAGAATGTCGTCACCCGCGATCGTGTTGATGGTCACGGACGGCGCAGTGGCGTCCACGCTGTACTCGCGGCCCGCCGACGCGCTGTTGCCGTTCACGTTAGTGACGCTCACCTGTACGCTGGCGTCGCCGTCTTTCAGACCTGCCAGATCGCCCGCTGGCACCGTGGCGGTCCATTTACCCTCAGCATCCACCGTGGCGGTATAATTCTTGCCGCCAAAGGTAATGGTGACGGTCTGGTTTGCTTCCACGTTCGAGGTGGTGCCGGAGAGCACCAGCTCCGCGCCCTTCTCGGCCGCGTTAATCACATCGTCTGAAGCGATGGCGTCAATGCTGATGGCAACGGTCGCCAGATCCACCGTCACATCGTGATTAATGGAAACCGGGTTACCCGCACCGTTCTGGCCTGCCACGGTAACGGTCACCGTGCCTGCCGCCAGGGCACCCACATCCGCCGCCGGGATCGCCGCACTCCAGGTGCCGTCAGCCAGGACGGTCGCCGGGTAGGTTTTATTGTTCACGGTGACGGTCAGCGCCGTGCCCGCCGTCAGCCCGTCGCTTGTACCCGTAATAATCAGGTTTTGATTATGTTCGATGCTGTTGATCACATCGTCGCCCGCGACGGTATCGACGCGCAGCCCAGGCAGGTTAGCGTCGATAGTGATATCGCGCTCAGCGGAGCCGCTGTTACCCACGCCGTTGGTTACGCTGGCAGATACGGTCAACTCGCCGTTGCCCAGCGCTGTCAGTTCGGCTTGCGTCACGTTAACGGACCAAGTGAGATCGCTCTGGACCGTCGCGGTATACGTTTTGCCTCCGAGAGTCACGGTAACCGTGTTGCCTGCTTCGGCATTGACTACCGAGCCGCTGATGCTCTGGCCTGCCGCCAGTTCAGCTGCGTTAATGACGTCATCGCCCGCCACGGTGTTGATAATGACACCCGGCAGAACGGACTCGACATTCACGGTATGAGAGGTACTGGTGCTGTTGCCAACGCCGTCCGTTGCTGACGCGGTAACGGTGTAAAGCGCTTCACCCAGCTGACCGACCTGATCCGCCGGAACCGTGGTCGTCCATTTACCGTTAGCGTCCACCGTTGCGCCGTACGCTTTGCCGTTGAGCATCACGGTCACCGCCGCGCCTGCCGCCAGGCCGGAAGCCGTACCGGAGATCGTCAGATCCTGGGTTTTCTCTGAACTGTTGATCACATCATCACCGGAAACGGTGTCAATGGTCAGCACCGGCGCGCTCAGGTTTACCTCCACGCTGTGTGTGGTGCTGTTACTGTTGCCCGCTTTATCGGTCAGCGCCGCGGTGATGGTGTAATCTCCCGCGGTCAACGCGGTCACATCCGCCGCCGGTACGCCCACGCTCCAGTTGCCGGAGGCATCCAGAGTGGCTGTGTATGATTTGTTGTTGATCGTCACGGTGACCACATCACCCGCCGCCGCGCCGGACACAGAACCGGTGACAATCAGCGCCTGCGCATGTTCGGCGCTGTTGATCACATCGTCGTCGGATACGGTGTGGATGGTCAGCTGTGGAACGGTGGTATCAACCAGCACGTCGCGATCGGTAGAGGCCGGGTTGCCCGCTTTATCCGCGACGGCGGCGCTGACGGTGTAGTTACCGTCAGCAATCGCGCCCAGATCCGCAGACGGCACGGTTACGCTCCAGCTGCCGTTTGCCGCTACGGTGGTGGTGTAGTCTTTACCGTTCAGCGTGACCGTCACCGTCTGGCCCGCTTCGGCGTTGGTCACGCCATTAATGACCAGATCCTGCTGCGCTTCGGCCGCATTGATGATGTTGTTGTCGCTGATGATGTCAATCGAGACCGTCGGCGCCGTCGCGTCCACGCTGTACTCACGGCCAGCTGACGCGCTGTTGCCGTTCACGTTGGTCACGCTCACCTGTACGCTG
This sequence comes from Enterobacter cloacae complex sp. HYC080_NIDB, assembly GCF_056673325.1. Lineage (NCBI taxonomy): Bacteria > Pseudomonadati > Pseudomonadota > Gammaproteobacteria > Enterobacterales > Enterobacteriaceae > Enterobacter > Enterobacter cloacae complex sp. HYC080_NIDB. The sequence goes on from NZ_CP114212.1 coordinate 2,348,325, forward strand.
GCGTCGCCGTCTTTCAGGCTGCCCAAATCGGCAGACGGTACGGTGGTCGTCCAGTTGCCGCTGGCATCGACCGTCGCGGTGTACGACTTGCCGCCGAAGGTAATGGTGACGGTCTGGTTAGCTTCCACATTGGTGGTGGAGCCGGACAGGACCAGGTCCGCGCCTTTTTCCGTCGCGTTAATCACGTCGTCGGTGGCAATCGGGTTAATGCTGATGGCGACTGCGGCCAAATCTACCTTCACGTCGTGGCTGATGGTGACCGGCGTGCCCGCCGTGCTCTGGCCGTTAACCGTTACGGTGACCGTGCCTGTGCCCAGCGCGCTAACGTCTGCCGCCGGGATCGCCGCCGCCCAGGTGCCGTCTGCCAGCACGGTTGCCGCGTAGGTTTTTCCGTTGACGGTTACCGTGAGTGCCGAACCGGCTGCCAGGCCATCGCTTGACCCGGTGATAATCAGGTTTTGCGCATGTTCGATGCTGTTAATCACATCGTCGCCCGCGACGGTATCGACGCGCAGACCGGGCAGGCTGGCATCGATGGTGATGTCGCGCTCGCCGGTGCCGGTATTGCCATGGCCGTTGGTGACGCTGGCGGACACCGTCAGATCGCCGTTACCGATGGCGGTTAAGACCGTGGACGGCACGTTGACCGACCAGCTCAGGTCGTCCTGTACCGTGGCGGTGTAGATATTGCCACCGATGGAAATAGTGACAGTGTCACCGCTCACTGCCCCGCTCACTTTCCCGCTCAGGGTCTGGCCTGCGGCGACCTCTGCCGCATTAATCACATCATCCGTGGCGACAGGATTAATGGTCACCACCGGGAGCGCGCTGTCGACCACAACGCTGTGACTGGTACTCGCGCTGTTACCTGCCGCGTCGGTCACGTTTGCCGTCACGGCGTAGCTCGCTTCGCCCAGCGCCGAGACGTTTGCCGCCGGTACGGTGACGCTCCAGTTGCCGCTGGCGTCCGTGATGGCGGTGTAACTGATGCCGTTCAGGGTCACCGTAATGGTGGTGCCGTCCGGCTGGTTACTGCTGCCGGAAACCAGCAGGTCCTGGCCTTTTTCGGCCGCGTTGATCACGTCGTCAACCGCCAGGGTATTGATGGCAATCACCGGCGCGGTCAGGGAGACCTCAACGTCATGCGTTGCGGTGGTGCTGTTACCCGCTTTATCGGTGAGTGTCGCCGCAATCGTCAGGTTGCCGTTCACCAGCGCGCCCACGTCCGTTGCCGGAACGCCCACGCTCCAGCTCCCGGACGCATCCAGCATTGCGGTGTAGTCTTTCCCGTTCAGGGTCACCGTGATGACATCGCCCGCCTGCGCGCCCGTCACCTTACCGGAGACGATCAGCGCCTGACCGTGCTCAGCAATGTTCACGATGTCATCGCCCGCGACGATGTTGAAGCTAATCTGTGGCACGGTGGTATCCACCAGAACGGAGGCATCCGCGCTTGTCGGGTTACCGGCTTTATCGGAAACCGATGCCGTGACCGTGGCGTTACCGTCGCTGATGCCTGCCAGATCCGCCGCCGGCACGTTGAGTGTCCAGCTGCCGTCCGCCTGCACCTGCGCGGTGTACTGCTTGCCGTTGAACGAGACCGTCACCGTCTGGCCGGCTTCGGCCGTGGTGGAGCCGCTCAGGGTCAAATCCTGCCCCGCCTCAGCCGCGTTGAGCATATTGTCATTGCTGATGGTGTTGATGCTGACCGTTGGCGCAGTGGTATCGACGCTGAATTCCTGCGCGGACGATGCCGCGTTGCCGTTCGCGTTGGTGACGTTAACCTGCACGCTGGCGTCGCCGTCTTTCAGGCCGCTCAGATCGGCTGCCGGTACGGTATACGTCCAGTCGCCGTTGGCATCTACGGTCGTGGTCCAGGTTTTACCCGCAAAGGTAATGGTCACGGTCTGACCCGCTTCCACATTGGAGGTGGTGCCGGAAAGCAGCAGATCCTGACCTTTTTCCGCCGCGTTGAGCACGTTATCGTCGGTCACGCTGCTGATGGTGATGGCGACAGGCGCGAGATCGACATCCACAACGGTGCCTATAGTCACCGGGTTGCCGGAGGTATCCTGTGCGCTTGCCTTGATATCGAGCGCACCCTCCGCCCACTGCGACACATCCGCGGCCGGGATCGCCGCCTTCCAGGTGCCGTCCGCCAGCACGGTGGCGAAATAGTTGCTGCCGTTAATGGTTACCGTGACGGTGCTGCCCGCGACCAGATCGGTGCTGGAGCCGGACACAATCAGGTTTTGACCGTGTTCGATGATGTTAATCACGTCATCGCCCGCCACGGTGTCAATACGCAGTCCAGGAAGCTGGGCGTCGATGGTGAAGTCCAGAGAGGATGAGCCGGTATTACCGTGGGCGTTGGTGACGCTGGCTGACAGCGTCAAATCGCCATTGCCGAGCGCGGTTAACTGGCCCTCGCTTAACGGCAGGCTCCAGGTGAGATCGTCCTGCACGGTGGCCGTGTATGTCGGGCCGCCAAGGATAATCGTGACAGTGTCACCTGGCGCCGCGTGAGTCACTTTACCGGTCAGGGTTTGCCCTGCCGCAACCTCCGCTGCGTTAACGATATTATCGCCCGCCAGGGTATTGATCGTCACAACCGGCAGCGAACTGTCCACCAGCACATCGTGACTTGCAGAGGCGCTGTTGCCCACGCTGTCGGTCACGTTCGCCGTCACGGTGTAATGCGCTTCGCCCAGTGCACCTACCGCCGTCGCCGGTACGGTGACGCTCCAGTTACCGCTGGCATCTGCAATAGCCGTGTAGTCGATGCCGTTCAGGGTGACGGTGATACGGGTTCCTTCCGGCTGGTTGCTGGTACCGGAGAGTTGCAGATCCTGACCTTTCTCGGTCGCATTGATCACGTCATCTGCTGCCAGGGTACTAATACCGATGACCGGCGTCACGGTATTCACCACCACATCCAGCGAACTGCTTCCGGTATTACCGGACCTGTCGGTCACGGAGACGTCGATGGTCCAGGTACCGTCGGCCAGCCCCTGCACCACGGACGCTGGCAGACCGAGGCTCCAGTTGCCCGCCGCATCCACCACGGTGGTGTAATCCACATTGTTGATGGTGATGGTCACCCGGTCGCCCGCTGCCGCGCCGGTCACGGAGCCGCTCAGGATCTGCGCCTGAGAATGGGCAAGCTGGTTAATGGTGTTGGTGGCGGTGACAAAGTCGTTGATGGTCACCTGCGGCACGGTTGCGTCTACCAGACCGACGCGATCGGCGCTGCTGGTGTTACCCGCCACGTCGCTCACGCTGGCCGTCACGGTCACGATACCGTCGGCCAGAGCGCCAACGTCAGCCGCCGGAACGCTCAACTGCCAGGTACCGTCCGTCTGGACCGTGGTCTGGTACGTTTTGCCGTTCAGCGTTACGGTGACCGTCTGGCCCGATTCTGCCGTGCTGCTGCCGCTTAAGACTAAATCCTGCTGCGCTTCGGCCGCATTAATGATGTTATCCGCGGTCAGGTTATCGAGGGTAATCGCTGGCGGCAGGGTATCCACCGTGACCACGCGCGACGCGTCGGCAGTGTTACCGTTGATGTTGGTGACGCTGACGCTCACCTGTGCGCGACCGTCGATCAGCGTGTCCATCGCGCTGGCCGGTACGGTCAGGCTCCAGGAGCCATCCTGCTGCACCTGGGCGGTGAAGGTCTGGTCGGCGAATTTCACCACCACGGTCTGCCCCGCTTCCACGCCCTGCGTCTGGCCGGACAGGGTTAAATCGCTGCCTTTTTCTGTCGCGTTGAGCATGTCATCGCTGGAGACGGTATCAATGGTGACCGCCACGGCGTTGAGGTCGAGTTCAATCGGGTGTTCTGCCGAAACGGTGTTGTTCCAGGCATCTTTCGCGCTGACGTTGACCGTCACCTCGCCCGCCGTCCAGGCCTGAAGATCCGCAGCCGGAACGCCAATCTGCCAGTTGCCGCTGGCGTTAACCGCGGTGACGTACTCGACGCTATTGATGGTAACGACAATCTGTGTGCCCGCAGCCAGATGGGTGCTGGCACCGGTGACGGTCAGATCGTGCTGCTGTTCGATGGCGTTGATCACGTCATCGCCGGAAATGGTGTTCACGCGCAGACCCGGCAGCTGAGCGTTGATGTTGATATCACGCTCGCCGGTGCCGGTATTACCGTGCCCGTTGGTTACCGATGCGGTGAAGGTTAAATCACCATCGCCGAACGTCTGAAGATCCGCCGACGGAATGGTGACGCTCCAGGTGAGATCGCTGCCTACCGTGGCGCTGTAGCTCTTACCGCCCACGGTAACAGACACCGTATCGCCCGCCGCCGCGCCGGTAACGCGACCGCTGAGGGTTTGATCCACGCCCGCTTCGGCGTTATTGACCAGGTTGTCGCCTGCAAAGGTGTTGATAATGACCTGCGGCAGCACGGTATCCACCAGCAGATTCGCTTCGGCAGAACCGCTGTTGCCCACGCTGTCGGTGCCGCTAACGGTAACGGTGTAAAGCGTGTTCGCCAGATTCAACACGTCGGAAACCGGCACCTGGATGGACCAGATACCGTTTTCGACGGTGGCCGGATAATTCACGTTATTCAGCGTGACGGTGATGGTGCTGCCGTCAGGCAGATTGCTGGTGCCGGACAGGCTCAGCGGCTGCATCGTCTCCTGGGCATTCAGCACGTTATCCTGGCTGATGGCGTCAATCGTGAATTCCGGCGGGTTGCCGCTCAGCGTGATGCCGTGCGTGGCGCTGCTGGTGTTGCCTGCCGCATTGGTCACGGACACCGAAAGGGTGTGGTGGCCTTCTCCCAGCGCACCCACAACGGACGCCGGGACGCCTACGCTCCAGCTGCCGTCTGCCAGCACCACGCCGGTGAAGGTCTTACCGCCCACGGTCACGGTCACCACATCGCCTGCGGCGGCACCGCTCGCCTGGCCGGAGATAATCTGTGCCTGGCCCTGCTCGCTGGTATTGAGAATATCATCGCCCGCCACGGTGTGAATGGTAATGACCGGCGCCGCAGTATGAACCGAGAAATCTGCCGTCGCTGATGTACCGTTACCCGCTTTGTCACTGACGTTCACCGTCAGGGTGTGGTTGCCCTCACTGAGAGCCTGCACCTCGCTGGCGGCAAGCGTGACGGACCAGGTGCCATCGCTGCCCACCGTGGCGTTATAGTTTTTGCCGTTCAGCGTTACCGTCACAATTTGTCCGGCTTCCGCGTTGGTTTTACCGGTCAGCGTCAGCGGCTGGTTGTGCTCGGCGGCATTGATGATATTGTCCTGCGCGAGCGTATCGACAGAGAGCGTTGGCGCAGCGGTATCCACGCCAATCGTCTGGCTTCCGCTCACGGTATTCCCCGCCGCGTCTTTGCCGCTGACGTTGACCGTCCAGGTGCCATCGCCCAGCGCCTGCGCGTCTGCCGCTGGCACTTTTACGCTCCACGCGCCGTTGGCCCCTACTTCCGCCGTGTAGGTTTTACCGTTCAGCGTCACGGAAACGTCGGTTCCCTTCGCCAGATGCTGGCTGCTGCCGGACAGCGTAAAACCGGCAGACTGCTCGCTGGCGTTTATCACGTTGTCACCCGCCGTTGTCGCCAGCGTAATGGTGGCCTCGGCCGTGGAGACGGTTACCGTGATGCTGCCTGCAGAGGTGGTTTTGCTGCCGTCGATCTGCACGACCGACCACGTATGCTCTCCGTCAGACTGGGTCGGGAGTTTCACCGTCCAGGTGCCGTCTTTACCCACCATCGCGCTGGCAATGGTGCTTCCGCTGCTGTCTTTGATCTGAATGGTCGCGCCCGGTTGGCCGCTACCGCTAAAGGTCGGGGTGTTATCGTCCGTGATCGCGTTCGCGCTCAGCACACCCTGCTTGTCACCCACCTTGTCCGACAGCAAAAAGGTCGGCGTGGCACTTTCCACTTCTTTGGTATTATCAATGACTTTCGTTTTCGTTTCGCCGTCACCACCGTTGGCCAGCAGCGCCCCGATGGCGCCACCGCCTAAGGCAGCACCCGCAATCCAGCCCCACGGCGCATCGCTCAGGACACTTTCCTGCTCAAGGAAAGGTTCAATGCTGCTAATGGGTGTGGCCTGGGCGGTTAACTCAGTGACAGCAGCGCCAGACACTTCCCCGGCATCGGCAAAAGAAATATGCGTCAGTTCCTGATGATCGTTGAATACCAGCTCTGACTGATGATGGGTTTCAGGATCTTCGACAAAATAGTTATTACAGCGAATAACGCTGCCATCTTTCATATAAATGAGAAGGTCTTTACCCTGGCGGACATAACGCACCACATCCTGAGCTGAGCCCTGGATTTCAATCACACTCGGCGATGAAATGGATACCGAGAGATTTCCGTCTCCGGTTAATTTCGTTTTTTCTGCCGTTTTGCGAATGATGACATCAACAACCTTTACGTTACTCATATTCTTCTCCTTGCAGGTGTGCGGATTCCTGTGGATATGTCCACCAGATGGATGTAGCTATCCCTGGGAAAAAACACCCATTATTTTCAGTCTTATTTTGCGCAGCTATGCGCGTCTTTTTTTAACTCAAATCGGGTAATTTTGCGGCAGCGTTTTTCTCTATTCCAATAAGCGACATTAAATTATCAACCGCGGAAGCATAATTAATTGCCGAACTCCACCCATCATACTCAGCGATTATTTTTGCCGACGTGGCCTGCCAGACATCCTGCTCAACGCTAAGCAAATCATTAATGCTCCGCTTGCTCAGGGTGTATTCATTTTTATAAACATCACGGGCACGCAGTGCATTTTCCAGCTGCAGCTTACCGGCTTCCATTCTTCCCCGTGCACCGGTCCAGTCAGCCTGCGCAACGGAGGCTTTTTGCAGAACATCGAAGCGCGCCTGATCAACCATAGAAGAGGCCATAGCCCGTGCGCCTTCTGCCTGACGCACACGTGCGGAGACCGCGCCGCCCTGATATAGCGGTGCATCAATATTGAGCTGGATCTGGTCGTCCCAGTAAGAACGGTTGTCCGACTCATAACGGGTACGCCCCCCCTTCAGGCTTAAGGTCGGCCAGTGCTGGGACTTCGCCGTTTCCACGCCGTACTGGGCCGAACGCTCCCGGTTCTGCGCCGCTAACACCGTGGGTATCAAGGAATAATCAATGCGGTTAAGCGAATCAGGCTCAACGGCGAGGTTCGCAGGCACGGGCGAATAAGCATCAGCCTGCATCCCGGTTAAGACCGCAAGCCTTGCGCGGGCGCTGTTTAAGGCGGCGTTATACTGCGCGACCGTTGCCTGCATGCCAGCAATACGCGTGCGGGTCTGCAGTTCATCGGAAGTGGAGCTCACCCCTGCATCCGCACGCAGTTTTGCCAGTTGCTCAACATTTTTAAGCGCCTGAACGTTGTCCTTTGCCGCCTGGAGCAGATCGGAATAGCGTTTAACTTCCACGTAGCTGAGTGCCGTTTTCTCCGCCACATCAGAGAGCGTACTCATCAGCTGGTAGCGGTAACTATCGCGCTGGGCGGAAGACTGGCTGATGCTGTTATTGGTTTTCCCGAAATCGTACAGCAGCTGGGTCAGGCTAATCCCCCAGGCCGCAGAATTCTTCAGCGATCCGCTGGAATCGGTGGTCTGGCTATGACCCGTGCTCCCGTTCAACGCGATTTGTGGCATCCAGCCGCTACGCGCTTCATCTATTTGCGCCTGACCAATACCTAATTGCGCGGCCTGCTGACTAATTGAGGGATCGCGATCGATAGCAAAAAGAATACTTTCTTTTAAGGTCGTCTTTGCCACTGCGGCAATCCCTGCCTGGTGACTATTGGCATAAGCCGTATTTATGGCGAATGAAATTAATGCCAGTGCTGTTGTAAATCGGCGTAACATAGGCTTTCGCAATATCGTCATTTTTATCTCCCTGACTCTGAGCCAAACTCAGGCAATTACCCAAAAAGAGGTATAGATAATTAGACAAATATCTTCTTTAGCGTCCTCACTGAATTTCAGGTAAAACTCCCCCATACCCATTTCCATTGGAAGTGAGAAAGTCCGTCGTCTTATTTCAATTAAGAATTTACTTATTTCTTAAACTGATTTGCAGCATAACAAAATGTGGTATAGGCCACTACACCCACAATGTTAATGTGGTGTTACAAATAAGAAAAAAGATGGGGTTTCTGGACAAAACCATAAAAGGGGTATTTCAAATGAAACATATAAACCCTCTGTTATTTAAGGAAAATTCCTAATCTACTCTCTGTACATTTTTGCGTTAATTTCCAGGAGCGTCAGACACAAAGATTTTCAAAGAAGTGTCAATTTAAGTTATTACCGACCTCACGCCAAAATAAAAATCCATTAAAAAACTAAAGTAAGAGATTAATCGCCATTATAAATCTTATTTACAGAGTTTTATTCCATGCAATGGTATTATAATGGTTACATAACCCAAATCATTAAATAAAACATAACAATAACACTGTGGTTAACATTCAAAACGGCTTAATGATATCTGCTTAATACAAATGTAATAATCACCTAACGGAATGACTGCACCTCCCGACCGCTTACCCCACTCCCCTGCTTCCCTCTGCGCAAAAATGCTGTATTATGCGAATTATTGCGACATTTTGCAGGAGTGCAGCCATGCACAAGACCGCACGTCAACGTTATGTCCTTGATATTTTGAGCGAACAAGGTCAGGCCAGCATTACTGAGCTGGCAGAAAAGCTGCAGGTTTCAGCAGATACCATCCGTCGGGATCTCACCGACCTGGAAAATCAGGGGCTGGCCCAGAAGAACCACGGTGGCGCTATCGCCCTTAATCTTTCCGCCATGAATCGTCAGGGCCGCAACACGCTGCTGCCTGAAACCAAGCAACGCCTGGGGAAACAGGTCGCGCAGGCGGTTCCAGCCGGTTCCACCCTCTTTCTGGATGCCGGCAGCACGGTGATGGCCGTCGCGACCTTTCTTCAGGGGCCTCACACCGTGATCACCACTTCGCTGGACATCGCCCAGCATTTTAGCGACCGGGAAGACATTGATCTGATCCTGCTCGGCGGGAAATGGGACCCGAAACAGCGCCTGTTTGCCGGAAGCGCCACGTTGTCGTTGCTCTCCCGCTATCGGGCAGATATCGCCATTCTTGGGGCGTGCGCCATTCATGCCGAACTCGGTCTGAGTGCCGGTAAAGAGGCCGATGCTGAGGTGAAACGTGCGATGCTCGCCGCAAGCCATGAACACTGGATCGTGGCCGACCATCTGAAAGTTAACCGCTGTGAACCGTATCTGGTTTCGGGGTTATCCGACATTCATCAACTCTTTTTAGATCGTCCCTGGCCTGAGCTTGGGGACCCTGGCGCATTACAGGTCACCGTATGCGCGCAATAACGTGGAGAAGGTCATGAGTAAAGTTCAAACAATCAACATTGCGCTGATCGGGTATGGATTTGTGGGTAAAACCTTCCATGCTCCGCTGATCCAGTCCGTGGACGGGCTTAGGCTGGCGGTGGTCTCTTCCCGTGATGAAGAGAAGGTAAAACGCGATCTTCCGGATGTGCTTGTGGTCGCGACACCGGAAGAGGCTATTCAGCATCCTGATATCGACGTGGTGGTGATTGCCTCGCCTAACGCCACTCACGCCCCGCTGGCTACGCTGGCCCTGAACGCCGGGAAACATGTCGTCGTGGATAAGCCTTTTACCCTCGACATGAAGGAAGCCCGCGACCTGATCGCGCTGGCGGATGAAAAACAGCTCCTGCTCTCTGTTTTTCATAACCGCCGCTGGGACAGCGATTTCCTCGGCATTAAACAGATTATTGCGCAAGGCACGCTCGGCAAGGTCAAGCACCTGGAGTCGCATATTGATCGCTTCCGTCCGGAAGTCCGCGTGCGCTGGCGCGAGCAGAACGTTCCCGGTAGCGGTCTGTGGTTTGACCTGGGGCCGCACCTGATCGACCAGACGCTACAGCTGTTTGGCCTGCCTGAGTCGGTTCAGGGGAATATCGCGACGCTGCGCGAGGGTGCGGAGATCGACGACTGGGCGCATGTAGTTTTAAATTACCCGGCGCACAAGGTTATTCTGCACGCCAGCATGCTGGTCGCTGGCGGGACGGCGCGCTTTACCGTTCACGGGGATAAAGGCAGCGTGGTGAAGGCCAGAATCGATCAGCAGGAAGCACAACTGCTTGCGGGTGTGATCCCCGGCAGCGAAACCTGGGGAGAAGACAGCGACAGCATGGTGTTCTTCGGGGCAGACGGTGCAACGCAGACGGTTGTCACGCCGAAAGGCGACCAGCGCCAGTATTACATCCACGTGCGTGATGCGCTGCGCGGGGAAATCCCCCATCCTGTTCACCCTGTCGAGGCGTTAGCGGTCATGGCTGTGCTGGAAGCGGCGGTGAAATCATCAGAGACCGGGATAACGCAGACGTTGGCGTTAACGGCTGAAGAGCGTGCTCTGCTGCGTTAAAAAACAAGCCGGGTGGCGCTGCGCTTACCCGGCCTACGAGTTTGAGCCGTTTGTAGGCCCGTGCAAGCGAAGCGCCGCCGGGCGAAAAGACTACTGACGCTTTTTCGGCATCATGCGCAGCAGCGTATTGTCTTTCCAGAAATAGTGATGCATTAGCGCCGCCGCCGCGTGCAGACCAATCAAGAAATAGCCGAGATTGGCGAGCGTCTCGTGCCACTCCTTCAGCATATCCACCAGATCAAAATTCCCTTCCGCCGCATGCGGCATCAGCAGGCCAAAGGCAAACCAGTCGTTTCCGCGGTTATACATCATCACAATGCCAATCAGCGGCAGCGCAATAAACAGCAGATAAACGATGAGATGCCCAAGGTGCGACATACCGGTGATCATCGCTTTGGGTTTCGGCTGAATAGGCGGTGCGGGATATTTAAGGCGGATGAGCAATCTCGCCACCATCAGCACCAGCACCGAGATCCCGCAGGAGACGTGGATCATGTTTATCACCGGGCGATCGGTACGCGGGAAAAAGCCTCTAAACTCCATCGCGCAGTAGGCGACGACAACTAACAAAAACACCAGCCAGTGAATCGCAATCTGCAGGCTTGAATATTTAGTACGCATGGGATTTCCTGAAAAAAAAACAGTCACCGCGCCAACATAATCTCCTTTCCTTAAAAATTCATTAACTTTTCTGTATGACTTTTCAGTCACTTCCCTGCGGATGAAGTATCTTCAATTGCCGCCCTGTCCGTGATGGTCTAAGCCTGGATGAGTTCAAACTGTCGTATCGACATGTTCACAGGAGAACACAATGAGTAAAATTGGCATTAACGGATTCGGACGCATTGGACGCCTTGTTCTGCGCCGCCTTCTTGAAACTCAGGACAGTAATACTGTCGTCGCCATCAACGACCTCACCTCCCCGAAAGTACTGGCTTACCTGCTAAGACATGATTCCAACTACGGGGGCTTCCCGTGGAGCGTAGATTTCACTGAAGATGCGCTGATCGTCGACGGTAAGACCATTGCGGTATACGCGGAGAAAGAGGCAAAGCATATTCCATGGAAAACGGCGGGGGTGGATATTGTCGTGGAGTGCACCGGCTTCTACACCTCTGAAGAGAAATCCCGGTCACATCTGGACGCAGGTGCGAAAAAAGTGCTGATTTCGGCACCTGCAGGTGACATGAAAACCATCGTCTATAGCGTGAATGACGACACGATTAACGCCAGTGACACCATTATTTCCGTCGCGTCCTGCACCACCAACTGCCTGGCCCCGCTGGCAAAAGCCCTGCACGATGCGTTTGAAATAAAAGTGGGCACCATGACCACCATCCATGCCTACACCGGCACCCAGGCGCTGGTCGATGGACCGCGCGGGAAAGATCTACGCGCCTCGCGGGCAGCAGCTGAGAACATTATTCCGCACACGACCGGTGCGGCAAAAGCCATCGGCCTGGTGATCCCTGCGCTCAGCGGCAAGCTGAAAGGCCACGCGCAGCGCGTGCCGGTAAAAACCGGCTCCGTCACCGAGCTGGTCGCCATTCTTGGCAAGAAAGTTACCGTTGAGGAGATCAACGCTGCGCTGAAAAAGGCGACCCAGGGGAATAAATCGTTCGGGTATACCGATGATGAAATTGTGTCGTCAGACGTGATTGGTTCGCACTACGGTTCGGTATTCGACGCCACACAGACGGAGGTGTCGGAAGCGGGAGACCTGCAACTGGTGAAGGCCGTCGCGTGGTATGACAACGAGTATGGTTTCGTGACGCAGCTGGTGCGTACGCTGGATAAGTTCGCCGCGCTGTGAAATTCCCCCTCACCCTGACCCTCTCCCCAAAGGGGCGAGGGGATTGCCCCGTGCTCAGATGATTTTACGCGCCACCTTCAGGACCGGATCCTGCTGAAGCTGTTTCCAGGCTTCGGTGACAGCCTCAGGGAATTCGACGTGCGCGATAAAATCCCGCCCGGCCGGGCCATAGCCGTTCTCATCGTCATACAGACGCGGCAGTTCCCCCATCACCAGCGAAAGGTAACGCTCAACGGCCCACAGCCCTGCGTTACCCTCGCTAAATACCACGCCGTTTTTGCCGTTTTGCAGTATTGGCGTCATTCCCGGGTGACTAATCCACTGCGGAGAAACGGGCTCATCGCGGCAAACGCGGGCGAATGTCGCCATCGTACGGCGCTGCATCGTCGGATCCTGAACCACCAGCATTCGTCCGCTTGTTCGCTGGTGCTGTTTCAGCATGTTCCAGCTAAATCGGGCGTTTTCTCCGCAGTTAGTGGAGCGATCTTCAACCCACAGGCGCGACTCGGGGATCTGCCAGAACTCCCGCGCAATGTCGGCAAGAATGCTTGCTTCCGCCCGCCCGGACACCGGCAGTGGGTGATAACGGGGGTGGTGACGGATCGCATCATACAAAAACGTTGTCGAGTGGCCGATACCGCCGCTAATCAGCAGCGGAACCTGCTTTTCTGCGGCAATTCGGCAGGCTGCTTCAATGGTCGTGATCACCGCGTTTCCTGCCAGAATCACCCCATCAACATCCGGGGTTTGAGACGTGCCGCGGAGATCGTCCTGCGCCAGCCATTCACCGACAGTATTGATGGCCGTAAGCGTAGCGTCCGGCAGGACGGGGAAATGGGGCTGAACCATGGTGAACTCCTCCTCAGTGTTACCTCAGGGTAGCGACTTCGACTTATCAACACAACGGGGGTGCTGTGCCGCTCTTTTTCCTTAAAAGCCCTCTCAACATTTGATTAACATGCGTAAATCATATTCACTTGAATTATCATTTGCGGCAGACGTAGAATCGCCAGTCGACACATTTTTCCATTATTTCTAAGGTAAACAACGTTATGCGCCTGCCCGAACGCGATCCTTATGCTCCTCGCGAGTGGCAGCCACATGAGAAACCCGCTCTGCTGGGGTCGCCTTCCACACCTGAACACAGCACGCCCAAACGGATTGCCTACGGCGTCGTGGGCCTGCTGGTGTGCCTGACGGGGGCGCTGGGTAATGCGGTGGTGACCGCCAATCTGCAAAACCTGCAGGGCACCTTCGGCGCCTGGTCAACGGAAATCGCCTGGCTGCCCGCGGTCTATGTGATGACCAACATCTCCATCAACCTGCTGCTGGTCAAATTCCGCCAGCAGTACGGTCTGCGCGCCTTCACCGAAGGGTTTCTGGTGCTGTATGTGCTGGTCACCTTTTTCCATCTGTTTGTTAACGATCTCAGCTCAGCGCTGATGGTGCGCGCCGCGCACGGGATGGTGGCCGCCGCGCTCAGCTCGCTGGGGATTTACTACCAGATCCAGGCCTGGCCGGCGAAACATCGCCTGAAGGCGCTGACCATCGGCATTACCGGCTCGTCACTCGCCATTCCGCTGGCGCGGCTGTTTTCGACTGAACTGCTCCAGCTGGACGAGTGGCGCGGATTGTATTTCTTTGAACTGGGGCTGGCGCTGATCTCCCTGGCCTGCGTGATCGCACTGAAGCTGCCGCCGGGCGACCGACGCAAGGTCTTTGAGAAGAAAGACTTTGTCACCTTCTTTCTGCTGGCGCCGGGCATGGCCTTGCTGTGCGCGGTGCTGTCGCTGGGACGTCTGGACTGGTGGTTTGAAGCGCCGTGGATCGGCTGGTCGCTGGCGTTATCGCTGGTGCTGATTGTGTCCGCCATCGTCTTTGAACATAACCGCACTAACCCACTGCTGAATACCCGCTGGCTGTCGAGCGGCAGCATCGTCCGTCTGGGACTGATTATGCTGCTGATCCGCATCGTGCTGGCGGAGCAAAATACCGGGGTGATTGGCTGGTTACAGTATGTGGGATTACAGAATGAGCAGATGACCCATCTGGCGTGGTCCATTTTCGCCGGGATCGTCTGCGGGATCGTCACCAGCTGTCTCACCATCAAGCCCACAAAACTGGCGTGGCCGATTATCACCTCCCTGGCGCTGATGATCATTGCTTCGCTGCTGGACAGCCAGTCCAATAACCTGACCCGCCCGGACCAGCTGATGGTCAGCCAGTTCCTGCTGGGCTTCGGCAGCGCCTTCTTCCTCGCCCCGGCCATGCTGGCCGCCATTGGCGGAGTGATCGCCGACCCGCGTAATCTGGTCAGCTTCTCGGTCATGTTTGGCATGAGCCAGAATCTCGGCGGTCTGCTCGGGTCGGCGATCCTCGGTACTTTCCAGACCTGGCGTGAGAAGTACCACTCCAGCCTGCTGGCAGACCAGCTCACCACGCTCAACCCGCTGGTCAACGAGCGCATTCAGCTTTATACCCAGATGTATAAAAGCCTGATCGGTGACAGTTCGCTGTTGGGGACTCAGGCAATTACCCAACTACAAAGCGTCACCGCCCTTGAGGCAAACATTCTGGCTTACAACGATACTTATCTTCTGACGGCAAGCATCGCTGCCGCCACGCTGGTCTGGATTTTATGGCGCTTGCTGCGTCTGCGCATCACTGCCCGTATGGCGCTGAAGAACGCCACCGGCAACAAGTAATTGAAAGAGTTCTGGAGAATTTATGAGTCAGCAGGATGCCGCCAAAGAGCAGGCCAACACCCGCAAAAATGTGCGCATTGTTTCCGTTTTCACCGCCGCTGCCATCGGTCTTGTCGGCGTGCTGGTGATCCTTTACGCCTGGCAGTTACCCCCCTTTACCCGACACGTGCAGTTTACCGACAATGCCTACGTGCGGGGACAAACGACGTTTATCAGCCCGCAGGTGAATGGCTATATCACAGAGGTGAAGGTTCAGGACTTTGTGCAGGTCAAAAAAGGCGATCTGCTGCTGCAGATTGATGACCGCATCTACCGTCAGCGGGTGCATCAGGCCGAGGCGCAGCTGGCGATGAAAATTGCCGCCCTGAATAATAACCTGCAGCAGCGTAAAAGCGCCGAAGCGACGATTGCCAAAAATGAAGCCGCGCTGAAAAATGCCCGCGCCCAGAGCCTGAAAACCCAGGCGGATTTGAAGCGCGTGAAGGATCTGACGGCGGATGGGTCACTTTCCGTTCGCGAACGCGATGCCGCCCTGGCAAGCGCGGCTCAGGGCAGCGCCGATATCGACCAGGCGAAAGCAACGCTTGAGATGTCGCGTCAGGATCTGCAGACGGTGATTGTCAATCGCGGGGCGCTGGAGGCGGACGTTGAGAACGCCAAAGCGGCGCTGGAGCTGGCGCAGATCGATCTGCAAAACACCCGCATTGTGGCCCCGCGTGATGGCCAGCTGGGGCAGATTGCCGTGCGTCTCGGGGCGTATGTGACCGCCGGGACCCATCTCACCACCCTTGTGCCCCCCCAGCACTGGGTTATTGCCAATATCAAAGAGACCCAGCTCGCGGAGCTGCGCGTCGGTCAGCCGGTGAAATTCACCGTCGATGCCCTGAACGACAAAGCGTATCAGGGCCGCGTGGAGAGCATCTCTCCCGCAACCGGCGTGGAATTCAGCGCGATCACGCCGGATAACGCCACCGGTAACTTTGTCAAAATTGCCCAGCGAATTCCGGTGCGCATTGAGGTACTCGGTAAGCCAGAGGAATCCGCCCTGCTGCGTCCGGGCATGTCGGTGCAGGTAACAATTGATACGCGGGAGGCGAAACCATGATCCTGCGTCCGATAGCCGGACTGGTCGTGGCGGTGATGCTGGCCGGATGCCAGTCCGTCGACGTCAAACCGGCGCAGCCCACGCTGCACATTCCTGCGCAATGGCGGGCCACCTCGGGGCCAGCCAGCCCGACGGAACAGCTCTGGTGGCGTAACTTTCATGACAACCACCTGAACCGCTATGTGGGCCAGGCGCTTAAGAATAACAGTGACGTGTTGATCGCCCGCGAACGGATAAACGAGTATCAGGCGCGGGTCTTTGCGGCCGACGGCAGCCTGTTTCCCTCGCTTGACGCGGGCGTCACGGGGACGCGCGCCCGTTCGCAATCCGCTGCGACCGGGTTGCCCGTCTACGGTACGGTGTACAGAGGCAGCCTGACGGCGAGCTACGACGTTGATATCTGGGGCGTCAACCGCAGCACGGCGAATGCCGCTCAGGCGTCGCTGGAGGCGCAAAAAGCCGCCGCTGCCGCCGCGGATTTGACTGTCGCCTCGTCCGTGGCTTCCGGGTACGTCACCCTGCTCTCACTTGACGAACAGCTGCGCGTGACCGAATCCACGCTGAAGTCCCGCGAGGAGGCGTTTAACCTCGCGAAACGTCAGTTTGAAACCGGCTACAGTTCGCGCCTGGAGCTGATGCAGTCTGACTCCGAATTACGTTCAACGCGGGCGCAGGTGCCCGTGTTACAGCATCAGATTGCGCAGCAGGAAAATGCGCTTAGCCTGCTGCTGGGAAGCAATCCCGGCGCGGTAGCGCGCAGCGAAAGCTTTGCAAGGCTAACGCCGCTGAAGCTGCCGTCGCAGCTGCCTTCCACGCTTCTGAACCGTCGGCCGGATATCGTTCAGGCTGAACGCCAGCTGGTGGCGGCGGATGCCTCCCTTGCCGCGTCTCGCGCCAGCCTGCTGCCATCGATCAACCTGACCGCCACCGGATCGATTCAGGATCGCACCCTTTCTGGCCTGCTGGACAATCCGCTTCAGCTCTGGAGCGCCGGGGGCAGTATTCTTGCCCCGCTGCTGAACCGCCAGGCGCTGAATGCGCAGGTGGATATTTCCCAGTCTCAGCGTAACCAGGCGCTGTACGCCTATGAAAAAACCGTGCGTAACGCGTTTGCGGAAGTGAACAACAGCCTTGATGCCATTACGCGCTATCAGGAACAGCTGACGGAGCTACTCGCCCAGCAGGCTGTGGCGCAGGAGACGCTGCGCATTGCGCAGAATCGCTATCGCAACGGCTATTCTTCCTATCTGGACGTGCTGGACGCGCAGCGCACGCTGTTCTCGGTCCAGACCAGCGTCGTGCAGGTGAAAAATAACCTGCTGCTGGCGCAGATTGATTTATACAGGGCGCTGGGCGGCGGCTGGGGCAGTGCCTGAAATCCTGCCCGGTGGCGCGTCGCTTACCGGTCCTGGATTTCGCACCCGTAGGCCGGGTAAGGCGTAGCCGCCACCCGGCAATCCTTCCCAAGGAGTCAATCTATGCAACAACAGTGGTCTGCAGTAGATAATTTCATGATTTCTTCGCTGATCCCTAACGATGACGTACTCAGTCAGGTACTGGAAAACAACAAGCACGCCGGGCTGCCCGAACACGACGTGGCGGCCAACCAGGGGCAGCTGCTGGCGCTGTTCGTGCGCATGACGCAGGCAAGACGCATTCTCGAGATCGGGACGCTGGGTGCCTATAGCTCAATCTGGATGGCGCGCGCCCTGCCGCCTGACGGAAAGCTGATCACGCTGGAGGCCGACCCGAGTCATGCCGACGTTGCGCGTCAGAATATTCACCTCGCGGGGCTGAACGATCGCATTGAACTGATTGAAGGCCCGGCGCTGAGCTCGCTCGAAAATTTTGGTGACGTTCCGCCGTTCGACCTGATCTTTATTGATGCCGATAAGCCGAACAATCCCGGCTATCTGGAGTGGGCGTTGCACTATTCCCGTCCCGGTACGGTAATTATCGGCGATAACGTGGTGCGCGAGGGTGAAGTCGTTAACGGGCAAAGCGACGACGCGCGCGTGCAGGGCGTGCGGCGTTTTATCGAGATGACTGGAGATAACCCGCGCTTAACCGCCACCGCGCTGCAAACGGTGGGGGTTAAGGGATGGGATGGGTTTACGCTGGCGATTGTGAACGGGTGAAAATTGTGCGGGCTGATGCCCTCACCCCGACCCTCTCCCACAGGGAGAGGGAGAAAATCGGGCAAGGCTTTTAGCCAGAGATCTGCTCCATCGCCTGCAAAATACGCTTATCCGAAATCGGATACGGCGTACCGAGCTGCTGGGCAAAGAAGCTGACGCGTAGCTCCTCGATCATCCAGCGGATCGCCTGCACGTCTTCATCGTCGCGGCGCGCCGGCAGCAGCTTGTTCAGCCACTGCTGCCACGCCTGCTGCACGCTTTCCACTTTCAACATCTGCGCGCGATCGCGGTGCGGGTCGATGGCCATTTTCTCCAGACGTTTTTCAATTGCCTGCAGATAGCGCAGCGTATCGCCGAGACGGTTGAAGCCGTTGCCGGTGACAAAGCCACGATACACCAGCCCCGCCATCTGCGCCTTCACGTCCGACAGCCCCAGCGCCATGGTCATATCCACGCGCCCCTTCAGGCGCTTGTTGATGTTGAACACGGCGGTGAGGATCTGCTCGACCTGTTTGGCAATCTCCACCACGGTGTCGTTGAGCTCCGCGCGGACCTTTTCATGAAGCTGAGCAAAGCCCTCTTCCGTCCAGACCGGACCGCCCGCCTCGTGGATCAGTTTGTCCACGCCGCAGGAGATGCAGTCGTCAATTAGATCCAGCACTTTGCCGTACGGGTTAAAGTACAGACCCAGCTTGGCCTTGTTCGGCAACTTCTCGTGCAGATATTTAATCGGCGACGGAATGTTCAGCAGCAGCAGGCGACGCAGCCCGCGCCACATCATCTGCTGCTGTTCCTGCGGGTTATCAAACAGCTTGATCGCCACGCTGTCGCGCTCGTCCACCAGCGCTGGCCAGGCTTTCACCTTATAGTTACCGCGTTTTTGCTCGTAGCTTTCCGGAAGCTGACCAAAACTCCAGATATGCAGCCCGCTCTGCTCGATACCGTCGTCCGCCACCGCAGAGAGCGTCTCCTGGACTTTCCCCTTCAGCGCCTCTTTTAGCTCGCTCAGGGAACGCCCTTCCAGCAGCTTTTTGTTTTTATCATCCACCACGCGGAAGCTGATTTTCAGGTGATCGGGTACCTGTTCCCAGTTCCAGTCTTCGCGGTCAATGGTGGTGCCTGTCATGCGGCGGAATTCTCGCTCCAGCGCGTCCAGCAGCGGCAGCTCCAGCGGCGTGACGCGGCCCAAAAACGCTTCCGCGTAGTTCGGCGCAGGCACAAAATTACGCCGCATCGGTTTCGGCAGCGATTTAATCAGCGCAATGACCAGCTCGCGGCGCAGGCCGGGGATCTGCCATTCAAACCCGCTCTCGTCGACCTGGTTTAACAGCGGCAGCGGAATGTGGACGGTCACGCCGTCCGCATCGGCCCCCGGTTCAAACTGATAGGTCAGACGCAGCTTGAGATTGCCCTGATGCCAGAAGTTCGGGTAGTCGAGCTTGCTGACCGACTCCGCCCCCTCTTTAATCAACATGCTCTTTTCAAAATTGAGCAGGTCCGGCGTCTCTTTACTGGCCTTCTTCCACCAGCTGTCAAAGTGGCGGGCGGAAATCACATCGTGACTGATGCGCTGATCGTAAAATTCGAACAGCGCCTCGTCATCTACCAGGATGTCGCGACGGCGGGATTTATGCTCAAGCTCTTCCACCTCGGCGCGCAGCTTCAGGTTTTCGCGGAAGAACGCATGGCGCGTCTGCCAGTCGCCCTCCACCAGCGCGTGGCGGATAAACAGCTCGCGGCTGAGCGCCGGGTCAATCTGGCTGTAGTTGACCTTACGCGCGGCCACCACCGGCAGGCCATAAACGGTAACCTTCTCGGTCGCCATCACTGCCCCCTGCGCACGCTCCCAGTGTGGTTCACTGTATGAGCGTTTCAGCAGATGCTGCGCGACTGGCTCAACCCATTCCGGGTCGATCCGCGCGGCAATGCGTCCCCACAGGCGGCTGGTTTCCACCAGCTCGGCCACCATGGTCCACTTCGGCGGCTTCTTGAATAAGCCGGAACCGGGGAAGATGGAGAAACGGGCATTGCGCGCGCCGGTATATTCCTGCTTCTCTGCGTCCTTCATCCCAATGTGGGAGAGCAGGCCGGTCAGCAGCGCGATATGAATTTCACGGTACTCCGCAGGCTCACTGTTCACCGGAATGCCCAGCTCTTTCACCACCTGGCGCAGCTGGGTGTAGATATCCTGCCACTCGCGCACGCGCAGGTAGTTGAGGAAATCCACGCGGCACTGGCGGCGGAACTGGTTCGAGGAGAGCGCTTTCTGCTGCTCGCCGAGATAGTTCCACAGGTTCACGAAGGCGAGGAAATCGGACTCTTTGTCGTGGAAGCGACGGTGTTTTTCATCTGACGCCTGCTGTTTATCCATCGGACGCTCGCGCGGATCCTGAATGGAGAGCGCAGAGGTGATAATCATCGCCTCGCGCACGCAGCCGTGCTTCTGGGCTTCCAGCACCATGCGCGCCAGACGCGGGTCGACCGGCAACTGGCTAAGCTGACGACCCAACGGCGTCAGTTTATAGACCGTCGCCTGCTCGTCGGTGGTAATGGCCCCCAACTCTTCCAGCAGACGGACACCATCCTGAATGTTGCGTTTGTCCGGCGCTTCCACGAACGGGAACGCCGCGATGTCGCCCAGCCCCAGGGCGGTCATCTGCAGGATAACGGACGCCAGGTTGGTGCGCAGAATTTCCGGGTCGGTAAACTCCGGGCGCGACAGGAAATCGTCTTCGGAATAGAGACGAATACAGATCCCTTCCGACACACGACCGCAGCGGCCTTTACGCTGGTTGGCCGACGCCTGAGAAACCGGCTCTATTGGCAGGCGTTGCACCTTGGTGCGGTAGCTGTAGCGGCTGATACGCGCTGTGCCCGGGTCGATTACGTATTTGATCCCCGGTACGGTCAGCGAGGTTTCCGCCACGTTGGTCGCCAGCACAATGCGGCGTCCGCCGTGCGGCTGGAACACGCGGTTCTGCTCGCTGTTCGACAGGCGCGCGTACAGGGGCAGGATCTCCGTATGACGCAGATCGCGCTTGCTGAGCGCATCGGCGGTATCGCGAATTTCGCGCTCGCCGCTCATAAAGATCAGAATGTCGCCCGCACTTTCGTTGCCCAGTTCGTCGACAGCGTCGAAGATGGCCTGGAGCTGGTCGCGCTCGGTATCATCCGCCTCTTCGACAATCGGGCGATAGCGCACTTCCACCGGGTACGTGCGTCCTGACACTTCAATTATCGGCGCATTGTTGAAATGCTTCGAGAAGCGCTCCGGGTCGATGGTCGCGGAGGTGATGATGATTTTCAGATCCGGACGACGCGGCAGCAGTTCTTTCAGGTAACCGAGCAGGAAGTCAATGTTCAGGCTGCGCTCGTGTGCTTCGTCGATGATGATGGTGTCGTACTGCATCAGCAGGCGATCCTGCTGGATTTCCGCCAGCAGGATACCGTCAGTCATCAGCTTGACCATGGTGTTATCGCTGACGTGGTCGCTGAATCGCACCTTGTAACCGATGCAGCCGCCCGGCTCGGTTTGCAGCTCTTCGGCAATACGGTTCGCCACGGTACGCGCCGCCAGACGACGCGGCTGGGTGTGGCCAATCAGACCTTTCACCCCGCGCCCCAGCTCCATGCAGATTTTCGGCAACTGGGTGGTTTTCCCCGAACCGGTTTCCCCTGCGACAATTACCACCTGGTGGTCGCGCACGGCTTCCAGGATGTCCTGTTTTTTCTGACTGACAGGCAGGTTTTCCGGGTAGGTAATTGCCGGACGTGCAGCTTCGCGCAGCACAACTTTCCCTGCTGCCTGTTCAATCTCTTTCGCCATCTCCTGATAAATGGCCTGTTGTGCATCAGGATTTTTAACCTTCTTCACACCGTGCAGACGACGCGCAAACCGCTGTTTATCGCGCAGCATCAGGGCATCAAGCCTTTGCAAGAGCATCGGGAAGGTGATTTTTTGGTGTTCTGTCATAACGTTAATGGGCAGTGCTCTGCCGGGTAAAATCTCTTTTTAATGATTGCTATAGAGTACCACATTGACGCTTTCTGCGCCTTATTCAAAAAATTCGAACATAGGCTTCGATATATTGCGCTATCTCTGTGGCAGGATTGTGAATAGAGTGTCAACAAGCAACGGGGCAACCCCCTTCAATCAAATGCAAAAACAGGAATCACCCATGAGCAAAGTATTAGTGTTGAAATCCAGTATTCTGGCAGGGTACTCTCAGTCTGGTCAGCTGTCTGATTATTTCGTTGAACAATGGCGTGAACAGCATTCCGCTGACGAAATCACCGTGCGCGACCTGGCGGCAAACCCTATTCCTGTGCTGGACGGTGAACTGGTTGGCGCGCTGCGTCCGAGCGATGCTCCGCTGAGCCCGCGTCAGCAGGAAGCCCTGGCCCTGTCCGACGAACTGATTGCTGAGCTGCAGGCGCACGACGTTATCGTGATTAACGCCCCAATGTACAACTTCAACATCCCTACTCAGCTGAAGAACTACTTCGACCTGGTGGCGCGTGCTGGCGTAACCTTCCGTTACACTGAAAACGGCCCTGAAGGTCTGGTGAAAGGCAAGCGTGCGATCGTACTGACCAGCCGCGGCGGTATCCATAAAGACACCCCAACCGACCTGGTTGCGCCGTACCTGAGCCTGTTCCTGGGCTTCATCGGCATCACTGACGTGAACTTCGTGTTCGCGGAAGGCATCGCTTACGGTCCTGAAGTGGCGACGAAAGCGCAGACCGACGCGAAAGCCGCGATCGACAACCTGGTTGCCGCCTAAGATTTCCCCCTCTCACCGCCCGGTGGGAGGGTTTTTCTTTTCTCCACATTTCGTTATCATCCGCTCCCACTCTCCAGCCGGGCGGCCTGATGTCTGCGATTATTGATTCTTTTATTGCCCCACCGTGTCATGACGACATCGAGATCCTCTGGCAGGATGAACATCTGCTGCTGATCAATAAGCCTTCCGGTCTGCTCAGCCTCTCGGGGAAAAATCCGCAAAACCTTGATTCTGTCCATTATCGTCTGGTTCAGACTTTCCCGGGCTGCACGCTGGTACATCGTCTCGATTTCGGCACGTCCGGGCTGATGGTGATTGCGCGTAATAAAGCGATCAATGCGGCGCTCTGCCAGCAGTTCAGCCAGCGCAGCGTGGAGAAAGTTTACAGCGCCCTGCTTTGCGGACATCTGGAAAACGATGAGGGCGTGATAGATGCCCCGATTGCCAAAGATCCGGCGCTGTTCCCGCTGATGTCAATCTGCGCCATTAACGGTAAACCCGCCCGCTCCCGCTATCGGGTGGTGGAACGTTTTTATCAGGGAACGGGAGTGCCGTTAACGCGGGTGACGCTTACCCCGGAAACCGGGCGAACCCATCAGCTGCGTATTCATTGCCAGCAGATGGGGCACCCGATTCTGGGCTGCGATCTGTATGGCGGTCTTGACGCGCCGGGGGCGGAAATCACGCCCCGGCTGATGCTGCATGCCTGCGAGCTGAATTTTATTCATCCGGTGAGCGGCGAGCCGGTTACTGCCCGTCACACCGCCCCATTCTGACGGCGGTTTACCACATCAAATCGTCAGGGATTTTGAAGTCCGCGTAGGGATCGTCTTCATCCTGCTCTTCCTGACTGAGCGCGCTGTTTAACACAATGCAGTCGGCATCACGCTGGGCAATTTTATCGGCCACGACTGCCGGGATAATCGCGTATTCACAGTCGCCGTTGGCATTAATCACCAGACGGGCAATCGCCAGACGGCCGTTGATCAGCTGAGTCTGGGTTTGCTTGTCGACGTCGAGTTTTTTGATCAGATTACCGTCAGTGAAGTTAAAGGTGATATTGCCTTTCGCCACGGTGATGCGGTTCATCTCAATCAGCTGCTTCACCTGTGCTTTAAACTCTTTTGCAAGCACGGCCTGCTTCTGCTGTTCGCTGAGCTGCTTGTCACGCTCGATCTGCGCTTTTTTATTCTCTTCCACTGCTTCGCGCGCCTCACGAGCCTGAACGCGTGATTTCTTTGCCGTACGCTGCACTTTCGCCGCTTTCTTGCTGCTAACGAGGCCCGCTTTCAGCATCTGCTCTTGTAAGGTGAGTTTTGTCATGATCGTTTCTAAACCGGTTGGAAATTTTGGGGATTATAGCGGGAATTGAACAGAAATAAAAAAATGCCAATCCTCTACAGCGGGTTAACGGCAACGGCAAAGCACATATACGACGCTGAACCGTAGGCCGGGTAAGCGCAGCGCCACCCGGCAAGAAGGCAGCGACAGGCGAGTATCACGCTTCATGAACTTCGCTCATGTTGCAGTGAAATTAAGTCACTTCCCCTGCGCCGCGGGGTCAGGCATAAATTATGCATCGGTAACTTCTTAGCAACATGAACTTAGGATGCATAACGACAATGAGCAAAGCTTTCACCTATACCCTTAAGCGCAGTTGCTTCGATGAGAATTACAACCCGTCAGAAAATACGCGTACCACCACCAACTTTGCCAACCTGGCGCGCGGAGAAAAGCGTCAGGAAAACCTGCGCAATACCCTGGTGATGATCAATAACCGCTTCAACGCACTGGCGCGCTGGGATAACCCCAACGCCGATCGCTACGCGGTTGAGCTTGAAATTATCTCCGTCGATCTGAACATTGGTGCGGATAAGCCGTTCCCGGCCATTGAGATATTGCAAACCACCATCGTCGACAAGAAAAACAACCTGCGTATCCCGGGAATTGTCGGCAATAACTTTTCGTCTTACGTGCGGGATTATGATTTCAGCGTTCTGCTGCTGGAACATAACAAGAACCAACAGCACTTCAGCGTTCCGGAAAAGTTTGGTGAATTGCACGGCAACATATTCCGCCATTTTGTGAGTTCGCCGGAATACAAAGAGAACTTCAGAAAAGGACCGGTGATCTGCCTCAGCGTTTCCAGCAAAGACACCTACCGCCGCACCGGCAACCAGCATCCTGTACTTGGCATTGAGTATCAGCCGGATGGCGAGTCATTAACGGAACTGTACTTTGCCAAAATGGGCCTGAAGGTGCGCTATTTCATGCCAGAAAACAGCGTGGCGCCTTTTGCGTTCTTTTATACCGGTGATTTGCTGAACGATTACAGCAATCTTGAACTGATCGCCACCATCAGCACGATGGAAACGTTTCAGAAAATCTATCGCCCAGAAATTTATAACGCCAACTCGTCGGCGGGACTGTGCTTCCGACCGGATCTGAACCAGCAGGATCACTCATTCACCAAAATTGTTTATGACCGTGAAGAACGAAGCCGTCTGGCGATTGAACAGGGTCGATTCACCGAAGAATACTTTATTAAGCCTTATAAACACATTCTTGAGCAGTGGTCTGATAACTACACGCTTTAATTCATCAAAATAGGTCTTTTATTATGAAAACATTGCTCCCGACGTCTACGGCTGGCAGCCTGCCTAAGCCGACCTGGCTTGCACAACCTGAAACGCTGTGGTCTCCGTGGAAATTAGAGGATCAGGAATTACTGGCAGGAAAACAGGATGCGCTGCGTTTGTCACTGGATGAGCAGATCCGTGCGGGAATCGACATTGTCAGCGACGGCGAACAGACCCGCCAGCACTTCGTCACCACCTTTATCGAACACCTGAGCGGCGTGGATTTTGAAAACCGCCAGACGGTACGCATTCGTAACCGTTATGACGCCAGCGTGCCGACCGTGGTTTCTGCTGTGGCACGTCAGAAACCGGTATTCGTCGACGATGCAAAGTACCTGCGCCAGCTCACGGATAAGCCGATCAAATGGGCCCTCCCCGGACCGATGACCATGATCGACACCCTTTACGACGCGCACTATAAAAGCCGCGAAAAGCTGGCCTGGGAATTCGCCAAAATCCTCAATCAGGAAGCGCGGGAGCTAGAGGCTGCAGGCGTGGATATTATCCAGTTCGACGAACCGGCATTTAACGTCTTTTTTGACGAGGTCAACGACTGGGGCATCGCCGCGCTGGAACGCGCCATTGAAGGGCTGAAGTGCGAAACTGCGGTCCATATCTGCTATGGCTACGGCATCAAAGCCAATACCGACTGGAAAAAAACGCTCGGCTCTGAGTGGCGCCAGTACGAAGAGGCTTTCCCTAAGCTGCAGACCTCGAACATCGACATTATCTCTCTGGAGTGCCACAACTCCCGCGTGCCGATGGATCTGCTGGCGCTGATCCGCGGTAAAAAAGTGATGGTTGGCGCGATTGATGTGGCAACGAACACCGTTGAAACGCCGGAGGAAGTCGCCGATACCCTGCGTAAAGCGCTGCAGTTTGTCGATGCCGACAAGCTTTACCCTTCGACCAACTGCGGCATGGCCCCCCTTTCCCGTCACGTCGCAAACGGTAAGCTGAGAGCCCTCAGCGCAGGCGCAGAGATTATCCGCAAAGAGCTCGGCGCGTAATCCTTTACGTTTGCCAGTACGGCGGCGTACCAAAGCGTTCGACGTAATAATCAATCACCGCCCTGACGTTCAGGGGCGGATGACGTGCATGTGGATAGATCGCCGCAATGTTCAGCGGCTCCGTGTTGATCGCACACGCCATTTCCGGCAGAAGTGCGACAAGCTCTCCCCGCTGGAGCCTGTCGCCAATCAGCCAGTCCGGAAACAGGACGATCCCCATCCCGCCCAGCGCGGCAGTGAGCAACGACTCCGCATTATTGGATGTCATCCGCGCCACCACCGGATAGTGTATCCAGTTCTCCCCCTCGCGACGCACCAGCCAGCGGTTAGGCCCGGACGAACCGCGATAGACCAGACATTGATGATCGCTCAGCGTGGCCGGATCGTCCGGCACACCGTGTTTGCGCAGATACGCGGGCGACGCGGCAAGGTGGTAACGCTGCTGACCAAAAATGCGGGCGTGGAACGTCGAGTCCGTCAACATGCCAATGCGAAAGATAAGATCGGCCGCATCCCGGTGCGGGTCGATAAAGTCATCGGTCAGTGTGAGCTCAATGTTTAACCGCGGATAACGCTCGGTCAGCTCCGCCAGGCCTGGCGCAACATGCCTCTGCCCAAAAAATACCGGCCCATTAATGCGGATTGTGCCGGATGGTTCCGACGAACGTTCATCCAGCTCACGCCGCGCCTCTTCGACGTTTTCGACCATCGCCCGGGCATAGCGGATAAACAGATGACCACTTTCGGTGGGGATCACTGCGCGCGTATTGCGGTAGAACAGCTGCTGACCGAGGGCATCCTCAAGCTGGTGAATAACGCGCGATATCTGTGAGGCTGATATCCCCTGCCGCCGCGCGACGATGGAGAAATTCTGCGCTTCATAGACCTCAATAAAGATCAGCAGCGCGCGGACGTTGATATTACTGGCATCGAACATTAATGCATTTCCTGCAAAGGTGTTTCCTGCATTATGGCATTTTTCTCACTGGACGACCGACGTAATCTTCTTCGCCTTAAAACGGAGGAAGCGTTATGCAGTTTGTGTTGATTTTACTGGTGATAGCCGGAGGGATGGGTCTCTCCATTGAGGCGGGATTACTGGGGCCACTGGGGGGCGAAGTGGGCGACTTATGGGCCACGTTCAGCATTTTTGGGGTCGGTGCCGCACTGACGTTTTTACTGATGCTGTTTTTTAGCCCGCGTAACAGCCCCTCGTTTTTTGCCCAGCCCGGCTGGCAGTTGCTCGGCGGCGTGCTCGGCCCGGTGTACGTGGTCATCCTGACCGTTGCGACACCCGCCATCGGCATCGCAATGACCATGATTGGGATTTTGGCCGGTCAGGTCTTTAAAAGCCTGATCATTGACCACTACGGTCTGCTGGGCTCGCCGCACAGAAAGATAAATGCGAAGCGCATTATTGCACTGGGGTTCATCATTGCAGCACTGGTTCTGGTCGCACAGGGGTAACGTATGACACTGATTATGATTCTTCTCGCCGTTTGCGGCGGCGCTACGCTGAGCATTCAGGCCGCGATTAACGGACAGCTCGGCAGCAGCGTGGGGGTATTCAAAAGCGCGTTTCTGACCTTTTCCGTCGGCGCACTGGTGACCGCCCTGCTCATATTTTTCTTTGAGCCTAAGCATGCGGTCACGCTGCTGGACGTACCCAAATGGCAGCTCCTCGGCGCGATGTTTGGCGTGCCCTATATCGTGATTATGGTGCTTGCCGTACAGCGCATCGGCACCGCCGTCGCCACGGTGGCGGTGATATTCGGCCAGCTCACCATGAGCATGTTGATAGATAACTTTGGCTGGTTGGGTAATCCCGCTATTCCCTTTTCGCCGAGCCGTCTGGGCGCGGTTATCTGCCTTGGGATTGCACTGTATTTCATCTACTCGAGCAGCAAAATCTACAGCACCCGCGACTAGACTCACGTCTTCCGGGTGAAGAACAGCGTCACCGTGGCGACGGTGACGCCAAATTTCTTCATCTCGGTTTTATTAAACAGATGGGTCTCATCCTGCAGGTACATCCAGTCGTCAAACTTCAGTAGCCAGCTACTGCCGTTGGCTTTCACTTTCATGCTGTAATGCCAGTTAAAGGCGTTACCTGCCGCCTGCCCCGTAGCGACCCCTTCGATATCCCCCGCCGTTCCCTCGTAGCGATCGTTCCCCAGCCTGCGGATGTGCCATACCCGCTGTTGCTTCTCGCCATCGTCATACACGAAGTGCTCATTGAGCGTCAGCGTATCGCCGATAACATCCCCGGCAATCTCCACGTGAAAGCGGCGGATCTGTTTACCGCTGCGATCCTGCACCATGCCCCACGCTTCGGTTTTCCCCTGGAAGTAGTCGAAGATATCAAGCCGTGGCTGCTGCTGGCGATACTCGGCCACCTCTGTGCTACAGCCTGCCAGCAGCATGGTCAATGCCAGCACCATCATCAGGAAACGTTTCATTTTTGTCCTCCAAGTAACTGCTGACGCAGTTCAGGATATTGCGTGCGGGGATCGAGCCAGATGGCCAGAAAGCGCGTGCTGAATGCTTCTGACTGGCGCGGGCCAAGTGGAATAAAGCTTTTCTGCGTTGCTGACGCGCGGTACCAGAACTGTCCCTGCTTATCATCGAGGACAAACGCCAGCTGTGAGCCCGGCCGGACATCCGGCCACAGCGAACGAAGCATCTGTAACCAGCCTTCGCTTTGCGGCTCCCGCTGCAAAATCCCCTGCGCCTGCCACTGATCGCGCGTGGCCTCCACCAGTTCATCACGTTCAATGTCGCGCGCGTAGGTGATAATCAACGCCTGATCCTGATCCGCCGCGCGGTAGCGACCGTCCGGCGTGCGCAGCTGGGAGGTATAAACCGTAAACGGGCCCCAGGTGAGCGTGGCGTCACCCACCTTACGCCAGGCCAGCCAGTCGGCGGCGTGGGCCGCAGGGATCACCATCGTCAGCCAAAGGAGGAAAACCGCTGCTCTCATTTTTGTCTCCCCATCAGCAGGTGGAAAAACAACATTAATACCAGCCAGCCCGGCACCATCCAGCTGACGACGATAAAGGTCGGCTCCTGAAAAGTGATAGCACCCAGCCGCTCGCCAATCAGGTACGCCACCGGCCCTCCCACGGCGGCCAGCAGCGTCAGCAGCCAGCCGGGTAACGTGGTCGTGCGAGCAAGCTGTGTCCAGACGGTGGCGAACATCAGCCACAATGCCACCATCCATAGCGGCATCAGGGACTCGCCGGTGAAGGCAATCAGCCCCGTCAACGCCCAGAGCGCATCCAGTACGCTGCCCGCTGCAGCCAGACCGATGGCGTAAAGGCGGTATACCGGCGGCAAAAACAGGCAGGCGAGCACCGCCAGCGCAAGCCAGATAATCAGGCCCTGCTCACGAAAGATCACCACCAGCGCCCAGTAAAGATCGAACCCGACGGCCAGCAGAAAGACCTGAAGATAACGTCTCATACGCGTTCGGCGGTCAGTTGCACCACGCTGATGGTGCGGGCGTTAAACCCGGCTTCGCAGTAGCCAAAGTAGTACAGCCACATACGGCGGAACCGTTCGTCGAAGCCGAGCTTTTCAATCTCCTGCCAGGCATGAACAAAGCGCTGCCGCCAGTGGGCCAGCGTGCGGGCATAGTCTGGCCCCATGTCAAAGAGGTTACGGACCACAAAATCGGTATGGCGCGTCATCAGCTCATTCATCGCTGTGATGCTCGGCAGGAAGCCGCCGGGGAAAATGTAGCGCTGGATAAAATCGACGCTTTTGCTGTAGTCGCGGTAGCGCTGGTCCTGAATGGTAATGGCCTGAATCGCCATCCGGCCACCCGGGCGCAGCCGCGCCTGACAGGTTCGGAAGAACACGGGCAGATAGCGTTGCCCGACGGCTTCAATCATCTCTATCGAGACCAGCTTGTCGTACTGCCCGGTGAGGTCGCGATAATCACAAAGCAGAACCTCAACGCGGTCCTGCAACCCGGCGCGGGCGATCCGCTCGGTTGCCCAGATATACTGCTCCTGCGACAGCGTGGTGGTGGTTACCCGACAGCCGTAGTGACGTGCCGCGTATTCCGCCATCGCCCCCCAGCCGGTACCGATTTCCAGCAGGTGATCGGACTCACACAGCGCCAGCTGTTCGCACAGACGCGCCATTTTGGCCTGCTGCGCCGCCGTGAGATCCTGCTCATCCGCAGTAAACAGCGCGCTGGAGTAAAGCAGCTCCTTATCCAGAAAATGTGAATAAAAGGTATTGCCCAGGTCGTAATGCGCGGCAATATTTTCACGCGCCTGGGCCCGGGAATTGCGCCGCGTCCAGTGGCGCAGCCGCTCCAGCGGTCTACCGAGCAGCCGGAACCCTTTCTCCAGACGGCCAAGCACCTCGCCATTAAGGGCCAGGATTTCCAGAAGCGGCGTGAGTTGCGTGGTTTCCCATTCGCCATCCATCCAGGCTTCTGCGGCGGCAAGGCTCCCGCCCGTTAAGACGCGCCAGTAGACGCCGGGCGCGAGGATCTGAATGTCGGCGTGCAGCGCGGAGGATGTCTCGCCAAAATGGAATGTCTGTGCCCCTTCACGCAGCGTGAGCGAGCCGCCACGAATACCGCTTAACAGACGGAAAAGCAGCCAACGCGCAATGCGGACGTTGCGCGGGATATCGGGTTCTAGCGCAAAGACGGGATCGGTCATGAGCGTTCACTCCTGCTGACGGGATGGTTATGCAGCGGCACGCGCTTGAGCCACAGCCTCAGCGCCTGCCAGTAAATAGCGAAAACGGTTTTCAGGGTCATCAGTGGAATGCGCAGCAGTAACGCACGCAGTGCCGGACGCGTCAGAGGCTCCCGGCGTAGCGCCAGCGTGGCGTCAAACACCTTCGCGTCCTGATGATTTTCAATGTGCATATGCAACGTGTTATCCGGGTTGTTGAAGCGCCAGTGGTAGATCATGTCCATTGGGTTGAAGGGGGAAACGTGAAACGCTTTTTCCGTCGGCTGCGCGTCCTGTCCGTTGACGGCATAGTAATGCCGCTCGTTCCACGGCGTGTTGCGGACCTCCGCCAGCACCCAGCCCAACGTCCCCTTCTCGTCATAGCAGTAGTAAAAGTTGACCGGATTGAAATGAAACCCGAAATAGCGCAGCTGCGTCAGGAGCATGACTCGTCCGCCGGGACGTTCTCCGGTGAGCCCCTCCAGCGTGTTGAGGACGTTCTCTTTGAGCGGCGTACCCAGCGGATAGTCCGTGTCATAAAACGCGGCGGCGGCGAAGCGATTGCGCCGTACGCCGACGTCAGCCAGCAGTGGCAGTTCATCCAGATCCAGCCAGGCCATAAAGACGCTGTAGCGAAATTCGTGGGTTTTCGGCTGGAGGCGGCGGTGGCGTAATACGCCGTGATAGAGGCAGCTGTTCATCTCAGTTCCCCTCTCCGGCCGCGATCGCGTTGACCACGTCCAGCGCGCTGCGCACGCCATCCTCGTGAAAACCGTTGTACCAGTAAGCCCCGCAGAACCAGCTTCGCTGGTGACCGTTGATCTCACCGCGACGCGCCTGCGCCCGCCAGCTTTGCGGGTTAAACAGCGGATGTTCATAAACAAAGCGCTGTAACACGAAGCGTTCATCCACCGGCGTTTCCGGGTTCAGGGTGACGCAGAACAGCGGGCTCCCCTCTGGCAGCCCTTGCAGAATGTTCATGTTGTAGGTGACGCAGGCGCTGGCCTGCTCATGTTCGCTCAGGCGGTAGTTCCAGCTGGCCCACGCGCGCTTGCGTACCGGCAGCCAGCGCGGATCGCTGTGCAGAATCACCTCGTTGCGCTGCCAGCCGATATCCCCCAGCACCTCGCGCTCTGCTGGCGTCGGCGCCTCAAGCATGGCCAGCGCCTCGGCGGAGTGGCAGGCAAAAATCACCTGATCGAAGGTATGGCTGGCGTTTTCGAGCTGAAGCGTGACCCCGTCATTGTGGCGGCTGACACGCTGCACCGGCGCGTTCAGGCGTAACGTCAGGCGGTCGCCCAGCTTTTCCAGCATGGCGCGGATGTACTCCCGCGAGCCGCCCGGTACCACGTACCACTGCGGACGATGGGTAATATCCAGCAGACCATGATGATTAAAAAAGCGCAGGAAGAGCGGCAGCGGGAAACGCTTCATCTCCTGCAACGACGACGACCAGATGGCGGCGCCCATCGGCAGAATGTAGTGGCGCGCAAAAAACGGCGTGAAACCATGCTGTTGCAGAAACGTCTCCAGCGTGGCGTGCGGATCCACGTCCCCTTCGAGCGCCTGTTTTGCCAGCCGATTAAAGCGGACGATCTCTCCGAGCAGACGCCAGAATGCCGGATTCACCAGATTTCGGCGCTGGGCAAACAGCGACGTCAGGGTGTGTCCGTTGTACTCCAGCCCCGTCTGGGGGTTGTGCACCGAAAAGCTCATCTGCGTTTTTTGCCCGCTGATGCCGAGCTCGCTGAGCAGGCCCATAAAGCGCGGATAGGTCCGGTCGTTGTAGACGATAAAGCCGGTATCAATCGCCCAGGTGCCCTGTGGCGTCGAGACATCTACCGTTGCGGTATGGCCGCCAGGCGTGGCGCCCGCTTCAAACAGGGTCACCTGATGGTGACCGGCCAGCCGCCAGGCGCAGGTCAGCCCGGCAATTCCGCTGCCGATAATCGCAATCTTCATGAACGTACCATCCTGCGCAGCAGTGTGCGCTGCAAAAACGCGGGTAGCCTGGAGAGCAGCCGCAAAATGAAGCCGAACCGGGTGGGAAACGCGATGTGCATTTTCCCTTTCGCCAGTCCGGAACGGATCGCCTTGACCGCCTCGTCAACGCTCACCCTGCCCGGCATGGCGAAATCGTTTTTGCGCGTCAGGGGGGTATCGACAAAGCCTGGGGAGATCACCGTGACGGCAATCCCTTTGGGCTCCCAGTCCAGGCGCAGACTGTCCGCAAACCAGCTCAGCGCGGCTTTAGACGCGCCGTAGGCTTCTGCCCGCGGGAACGGAAGCCAGTGGGCCATCGAACTCACCAGCACCACGCGGTTGCCGGCAACCAGCTGCGGCTGCAACGCGGCAAGACAGTTCACCGGGCCGAGGAAATTGGTGTTCATAACCCGCTCCACCAGCGCCGCGTCCACTACGCCCCGATCGAGGTACTCGCAGGTACCGGCGCAGAGAATAACCAGATCGGCGTAAACGCCGCTCAGCGCCTGGCGACAGGCGTCCCTGTCTGTCATATCGAACAGGCGAACCGTGAGATTGGGGCAGGTCTGATGCAAGGCTTCAAGGCGCGCAGGATCCCGCCCACAGGCAATCACGTGGTAGCCCTCCGCGGCGAAGGAGGTCGCCAGCCCGGCGCCAATACCCGAGCTTGCGCCGGTGATCAGTACCGTTTTCATGATTTCACCCTCCGCTTCACGCCGCGTACCGCCCAGCCCAGCAGCGGAAGATGTTCGTAGATCATCTCTCCCGCATCGTAGTAGTCACGCTGACGCGTGATAAGCCCCTTTTCCGTGTCCACCACCGAACAGCCCGGCAGTTCGAGCGGGTCCCCTCCGGCGATGCGCGGGTGCGACCAGTGCATCACCCAGGTCACAACAAAGCGGTTTTCACTGCACAGCGGTGGATCGATGGTAAAACGGCAGTTTTCGACATTCGCCAGCAGATGGGTGAAATAGCGCTGAAGCGCAAAGATACCGTCGTGCTCGCCGAACGGATCGATTAGCGTGGCATCCGAATGATAAAGCCCGACCAGTGCGGAGGGCGGCTGGCTATCCAGTGCGCTGTAGTACTCAACAAACCGACTCACGACAGAGGGCAAAGTGCTCATGGGTCACATCCTGGCTGTAAACAACGTGGCGTAATCGCATAATTAAAACTTACACAATTAACGTTATTTGTCCAAGTTTGTGCAACTATATTTTTTATTTTGCCTATTTATCAATAAGTTGATTGTCACCCAAAACAGTAGATTTTGTAGACTGGATAAAGCATAGCCGCCACCAGGCATTGTTTTTTCAGTTTAACCTTAAGGCAAATTCCCCCATCCTCTTCCAGGCTTATCCTTTTAAATTCATCAGGATGCCCGACATGAAACGCGTTTTTCTTTCTCTTTTCTCAAGCCCTGAATCCTTGCTGCAGGTGATGAGTCAGCAGGAGATCATCGAAGCCGTGGAGGATGGTGACCGCATCATCATCGACCAGGACGGGAATGCATCGGTGAACTACAAAAGCAATGAGGTACGGCAGGATTTTCTGCGGCACGTCAACGCGCTGAAGAGGGCCTGATATGGGAACGGCGATATTTATGGTGCTGATGGTGTGCGGGTACTGGTACACCAGTCGCGATCTGTCGACGCGCTTTAAAATCAAGCGCTCTTTCGGTTGGGACGTCTATTTCCTTGTTGCGCTTTATGGCTGTATTTTCGTGCTGCAGGGCGTGGTTGCCACGGGACTGCTTTGGCTCCTGCTTCTCGCCCTTTCTGCCGCCAATAACGCCTTTCACTTTGCCTCACCGAAATATACCGACTGGCAAATCGACTTTATGAACTGGAGTTTTTTAGGCATTCAGGCGCCAGTGGTAGTGATGCTGGCGTTTGCCATCCTGTTTTGCCTCTATCGCTCCAACTGGGCAGGCAGCGCCAGGCTGGACGGTGAAAGCCGGAAAAAGCTCTACAAACGGCTTGCCCAGTCGAGCGGTATTGAACAACTGCTCTATCAGTGTATGGAGCAAGGCGAGCTGGCGCAGGTGACGCTTCGGTCGCGGCGGATATATATCGGCATGATCCACACCGCGACGCTGGAATACGAAAACACGGCCAATATTGTGCTGATACCGATGTTAAGCGGGTACAGAGACGAGAAGACAATGAATTTGCGCATCGAGAATAATTACAGCAAGTGGTATGCGGAGCATGACATTACGCTCGACTCCGAACCCCGCAGCGCTATGTCATTCCGAAAGGTGATTTTACTCAATCAGATAGAGAGCCTCTCACTGTTCGATCCCGCCAGCGCCAGCGCGCTGTCTCTGGCGCAGCGGGATGTGAAGGACCATTGATGCCAAAACCCGCCCCTTCCTGCCGGGTGGCGCTGTGCTTACCCGGCCTACCATTCTGAGCCGTTTGTAGGCCCGTGCAAGCGTAGCGCCGCCGGGCGGCACTCACAACATCCGCGTTGTCAGCAATCGGATACCCGCTTTTAACGGGCTTATTACTGCATCGGTATCCATGCCCATTTGCGCATGAATAATGGCACCGTCAATGAGCAACATTATTTGATTGACGATCTGCTCATCAGTTATCCCCGTCAGCAGCAAAATGATTTTCCTGGTTTCTGATTTATGGTCACGGCATATCGCCTTTATTTCACTTTCAATATCTTCAGACTTCGCCTCTGTACTGGCGTTAATAAACGCGCAGCCGTGAAACTCGGGTGAAACAAACCATTCGTAAAGCGTGGCAGATAATGCCTCTGACGATGTCTGACCTGCGTTGAGATTACGCCGCAATGAGGCTTCAAACCAGTTCATCCATATTTCATGTCGATAGTGCAAATAGGCGAGAATCAATAAACTTTTACTCGGAAAGTGGCGATAGAAAGTTACCTTGGTCACTTTCGCCTCTTTAATCAACGTATCCACGCCCGTTGCCTTGAAGCCCGTGGAATAAAAGAGGTCGTGAGCGGTACGTAATATTTTATCCCTGACGCTGATTTTTGTCTCGTTGCTTGCGGGTTCTGTTTTCATTTTTCGGCAGCCTCAAAAAGGGATGTTGACAACGTTATTTTTCAGGCATAGATTAACGCAAGCAGACAGATCTGTCTACATAATATCACACTGAGGTAATCGCCATGAATACACGCCCTCCTTTACCGCCCTTCACCCGTGAAAGCGCCATCGAAAAAGTCAGACTCGCCGAAGACGGCTGGAACAGTCGCGACCCGGCAAAAGTCGCGCTGGCCTATTCGCTGGATACCCAATGGCGCAACCGCGCAGAATTCGCCACCAACCGTGAAGAAGCGCAGGCGTTTCTGGAACGGAAGTGGAAAAAAGAGCTGGGTTACCGCCTGATTAAGGAGCTCTGGGCATTTACGGATAACCGGATCGCGGTGCGCTATGCTTATGAATGGCATGATGATTCCGGCAACTGGTACCGTTCCTACGGCAATGAAAACTGGGAGTTTGAAGCGGACGGGTTGATGAAGCGTCGTTTTGCCTGCGTGAACGATATGCCAATAAAAGAATCTGAGCGACTGTTCCACTGGCCGCAGGGCAGACGCCCGGACGATCACCCCTCGCTGAGCGATCTGGGGTTATAGGATTTTCGCATCACTCCGGGGCGCCCCCGGAGTGATGAATTTACAGTGCGCCCAGCTGTTTCATCAGCGTCAGGTTGTCCTCAATATGCCAGTTAGCCACAATTTTACCGTCATTAATTTCATAGATATCCGTGGCGATAAAATCTATTTTCTGCCCCTTTCCTTTCAGCTCGCCAAATGTTCCGGTAAACGTGCCGTGAAAATGTAAATGGGAGACCACACGATTACCGGAAATAATCATCTGCTCAACGTCACAGCGTAAATCAGGTACGGCAGTACGAAATGCCCGGGAGGCTAAAATAGCGCCCTCGGGTCCCTGTTTACGCCCTTCCGGCGGCGTTTTATCAATAAAGTTAACCGCAAGCGCTTCACGCGCCAGAGACGGCGTCCCCGTATTCCAGAACGTTGCATATTTTCTGGCTGCAACCTCATTCGCGGCTAATTGCGCCTGCGGCAGGCTTTTATCGACAATCAGCTGCTGTGGTTTCACCCACTCCTCCTGCGCCGAATAAGCGGCGCCCGACAGACCGATAATAATAAGCGGCAATAAAACAGAACGAAAAGAGGTTGAATAGTTCATCATTTTCTCTCAATCATTTATCAGGATAACGGCAAGGTGGGATAATCGGTATATCCCGTCGCACTGCCACCAAACAGCGTGGCGGGATCGCGCACCTGGGCCAGCGGCAACTTGTGCGCCAGCCGGTGGGGTAAATCCGGGTTGGCAATAAATGGCCGTCCGAAGGCAATCAAATCGGCATAGCCAGCCGTAAGTATTTGTTCGGCTTTGTTAAGATCATAGTTGCCCGCGACGATAAGGGTTCCGCTAAACGTCTCGCGCAGGGATTGACGGAAAGTGTCGGGTACCTGCGGCGCGTCGTCCCAGTCGGCTTCCGCCAGGTGGATGAATGCTATCCCGTGTTGTTCGCACCAGGCCGCCAGAGCGAGGATGCCATCGATCACCTGCGGGTCATTCATCCCCCGCTGGGTAATAAACGGCGAAAGGCGGATGCCCGTACGCTCGGGCCCAATGGCCTCCGCAATCGCGTTCAAGACCTCCTGGGCAAAGCGGATCCGGTTAGCAAGCGTGCCGCCATACTCGTCCGTGCGTTTATTGGAGGTTTGACGCAGGAACTGGTCAATCAAATAGCCGTTTCCGCCGTGAACTTCCACGCCATCAAAGCCGGCCTGGACGGCATTCAGTGCCGCCTGGCGATAGTCCGCGATGATGCCGTGAATGTCTTTGCGCGTCAGCGTTCTTGGCTGCGGGCAGTCAACCATTTGGCCTTCGCCCTTTTCGTTCACCACCCACACTTTCGCGTCCGGTGCCAGCGCTGACGGGGCCACGGGCAGACCATCCTGATGAAAACTGGCGTGCGACATTCGCCCGACGTGCCAGAGCTGAGAAAAAATCACCCCGCCCGCCTGATGCACGGCCCCCGTCGTGAGTTGCCATCCTGAAACCTGCTCCGGCGAATGGATGCCGGGAGTCCAGGAGTATCCCTGGCCCTGCGGGGAGATCTGGGTGGCTTCGGTGATGATTAATCCCGCGCAGGCCCGCTGCCGGTAGTATTCCGCCATCAGCGACGAGGGAATATTGCCTGGTTGAAGGGAACGCGCTCGGGTCATTGGCGCCATAACGATACGATTTTTCAGGTCCTGCTGACCCAACCGGTAACGGTCAAAAAGTGAGGAACGGTTCATGTTTTCATCCCTTATCGTTTGGATGAAATCACTTTACAGGCGGTATTGCATTTTGATAATTACACTGAAAACTGATGCACTTTTCGGAAAATATGAATAATGGGCAAGCTTGAAGATATGGCATTGCTGGTTGAAGTGGCCGAGGCTGGTGGTCTTTCCGCCGCCGGACGACGGCTGTCGCTCTCTCCTGCGACCATGACGGCCAGACTGAAGGCGATTGAAGAACGTTACCAGACTCGCCTGTTTCACCGTTCAACGCGATCCATCACGCTGACCCGTGCCGGAGAAGAGTTTTATCATGCCGCGCTGCGCGTGCTGGAAGAGATGCGCCATGCCGAGTCGCTCCTGACGCAAAAAGAGGGCGTCCTCAGCGGCAATATTCGCCTTTCTGCCCCCTCGGATTTTGGCAGACAGTATCTTAGCCCCGCCGTGGTGGAATTTTCCCGACACCATCCTGACGTGAAATTTTTCATCGCGTTAAGAGAACATGTTGAAGATCTGGTCGCTAACCGGCTGGATATGAGCGTGCGTTTCGGTAACCTGCCGGACAGCAGCCTGGTCGTCAGAAACATCCGCCCAAATCATCGGGTGCTGGTGGCCTCTGCGGCGTATCTTAGCAACCGCGGCGTCCCCGCCACATTTACGGAGTTAGCCCATCACCGGTGCCTGGCGCTTGAGTCTCAGGGCGTGGTGATGAACGAATGGCGCTTTGAAAAAGATGGCGAGGAAAGTGTCGTTCGCGTAGAGCCAGCCATGGTGTGCGACGACGGGGCATTGCTTCGTCAGTGGGCGCTCAGCGGCGCTGGCATTGCGGGGAAATCCTGGTGGGATGTGAAGGACGATGTTGAGGCCGGAAGACTCACCGTCCTGTTTGCTGACAGTTTTACCGGTTTTAGCCGATACGACCGCAAAGATGTCGGGCTACAGTTTGTTTACCCGCAGCGTAAACTGCAGCCGCTTCAGGTCACGGCGTTTAGCCAGTTTTTTCTCGACTGGCTAAAAAAACGGTAGCGTGAATGTTGGTTAGACCCGCTTAAAATTCATCGACACAAGGCTGACCCACCTTTTCCAGGGCGTTGACCAGCCTGGATCTGAGTTCAGTTAATGCGGCTTCCTTCTCTCCCAGCTGTTGCAACTTGCGGCGCAGCGCGCTTTGTTTTTGCTCAGCGGTAAATTTATCGTCGACCCAGACAGCTAAAACATCCGAAATTTCGGCCAGGGTAAAGCCCAGCATTTTGGCATGCTTGATCATTTTCAAACGCTGTAAATCGACGGCGGAGTAGACTTTGTAGTTATTGCTGCGATTCGGTTGCGGGATTTTCTCCAGCAACCCTTGCCTTTCGTAGTAACGGACCGTCTCTTTCGATAAGCCCGTTTTCACACACAGTTCGCCAATGCGCATCGCGTTGTCCTCCCCTTTTCAAAATCACGCTTGACCGTGTACTAAAGTGCACGGTTTATCCTGAGATACACATATCAGGGAAACGGGATTTGAGGTATGAATATTTTTAATTATTCGGGAAAAATAGCGTTGATTACCGGGGCATCGTCGGGAATAGGTCGTGATTTCGCCAGGCAACTCGCTGCCCGCGGCGTGTCGTTGATCCTGGTTGCCCGCTCGGAGCCAAAGCTACAGACGCTTGCCACAGAGCTGGCCAAAAAGCATGGCGTATCAATCACTATTATCGTGCAGGACTTAGTGGAATCAGATGCCGTTCCCCGCATCGCGGAACGGCTGGGGATCCTGAGGCGCTTCCCCGACATTCTGATTAACTGCGCCGGGTTCGCCACCTATGGCCCCTTCGAAGCGCAGTCGATCGACAGGCAACGTGATGAGATATACGTGAACTGCGTGGCCCCCGTGGCACTGACTCACGCTATGCTACCGGAAATGCTCCGCAAAGGTGCCGGGGTGGTAATTAATGTGGCCTCAACGGCCGCGATACAACCGGACCCCTATATGGCAATTTATGGCGCGACCAAAGCCTTCCTGCTCTCCTTTTCAAATGCGCTATGGGGAGAGTACCGTGCAAAGGGCATTCGCGTGTTGGCGCTTTGCCCTGGGGCAACGGATACGGCTTTTTTTGATGTGGTGAATGCGGAAGAAGCCTCGGTGGGTAAAAGGATGCCAGCGGATAAGGTGGTTACGCTGGCGTTGAAGGCGGTCGATACCAACCGTAACTACCTGATCACCGGATGCAGTAACTGGCTTCTGGGGCAGTTATACCGGTTTGTCACGCGTAAGCGTCTGTTACTCATCGCTGAAAAAATATTGCGTCCACGATCGACTTAAGCAAAACCGTGTCATTTCAGTGCAAAGGATTGCCCTGAAACGCTGACAGATAGATGCCTTAATGCGCGAAAAACAGTGATACACTTACCCCACCGGGTGGGTTTTCCCGTTTGAACTCATGAGGAAACAACAGTAACCAAATTACGATATGGTCACTCGTTGTCAATCCTGGCCTGTCACGCTAAGCTTAAATAATGACTAAAAATATGAACGCCCCATCAATACGTGGTCCACTTGACCATTCTGTCAGAGAGCAAATCGTCGAAGCGGCTTTTGAGCACTTCGGGCATTACGGCTATGAAAAAACCACCGTCGCCGAACTGGCGAAATCCATCGGTTTTTCTAAGTCCTACATTTATAAGTTTTTCGATTCCAAACAGGCTATTGGCGAAGTGATCTGCGCTAACCGCCTGGAGCTGATCATGGCGGCGGTGCTTTCTGCCATCGAGGATGCGCCGTCAGCCAGCGAAAAATTACGCCGTCTTTTCAAAGCGCTTACCGAGGCCGGAAGCGAGCTGTTTTTCCACGATCGGAAGCTTTACGACATTGCCGCCGTCGCCGCTCGGGACAAATGGCCGTCTACTGAAAGATATACAGACGGCCTGATGAAGCTGATTGAGAGCATCATTATTGAAGGCAGGCAGGCGGGTGAATTCGAAAGAAAAACGCCGCTGGATGAGGTCACGCAGGCTATCCACATGGTGATGTGCCCTTATATCAATCCCATACAGCTGCAATATAACCTCGAAACGGCCCCCACTGCGGCGGTGCTTCTCTCTTCGCTGGTATTAAGAAGCCTGGCCCCCTGATTGGTGACCATTGACTTTATTGGTCACTAGACTGAGAATGCGGAAACTGTCCTGTTACTTCTATAAGGGTTTCCCATGCTCAGGCTCAATACAGCCCGCCTTGCCGTTAGCCTTCTGCCGTTTGTCCTCGTGGCGTGCGGCGATAATTCTGCGAGTGACGATCCGCGCACAAAGCCACCTCTTGTCAGATCCGCCGCCATCGAGCTTGCGAACAATACTGCTCACGCCTTTACCGGCGTGGTGGTGGCGAGAACGCAAAGTGATTTGGGTTTCAGGGTTCAGGGGAAAATCCTTGAGCGACTCGTCGATACCGGGCAAACCGTCAGACTGGGTCAGCCGTTACTGCGCCTCGATCCGGCTGACCTGAAATTACAGGCCCAGGCACAGCAGCGCACGGTGGATGCTGCCCAGGCGCGTGCGAGAAAAGCGTCCAGCGATGAGGCACGTTATCGCGGTCTTGTGGCGTCCGGCGCCGTGTCCGCCTCGGAGTATGATCAGATCAAAGCCGCCGCCGATTCCGCCAGAGCGGAACTCAGCGCAGCCCGGGCGCAGGCTAACGTGGCGCAAAACGCAACGGGCTATGCCGTACTGCTGGCGGATTCAGACGGGGTAGTGATGGAAACCCTCGCCGAGCCGGGTCAGGTGGTGAGTGCCGGGCAAGTGGTGATCCGACTCGCCAGGGCGGGACAACGTGAAGCGCTCGTGCAGTTCCCGGAGACCCTGCGCCCTGCCGTTGGCAGCCCTGCACTGGCCA
The DNA here is from genome assembly GCF_056673325.1 of Enterobacter cloacae complex sp. HYC080_NIDB. Lineage (NCBI taxonomy): Bacteria > Pseudomonadati > Pseudomonadota > Gammaproteobacteria > Enterobacterales > Enterobacteriaceae > Enterobacter > Enterobacter cloacae complex sp. HYC080_NIDB. The sequence goes on from NZ_CP114212.1 coordinate 2,390,818, forward strand.
CACTTTATGGCAATGAAAAACACCCGGTCAGCGCAACGCTGCGCCTGCTGTCTGATTCAGCCGATGCCACAACCCGCACCTATGAAGCCCGCTACGTGCTGAATGGTGACCTGGCAAACGCGCCGCTGGGGGCAACCGTCACGCTGAACGTTCAGGACCCAAAAGCGGAACGTCAGGTCATGCAGGTTCCGCTCGCCTCACTCTACGATGCTGGCAAAGGCCCCGGTGTCTGGCGCATTTCCGCCAGGCCGGCAAAGGTTACCTGGACGCCGGTGAAGGTGCTGAGCGTGGGTGAAGATGCCGCGCAGGTCACGGGCAGCGTGAAGCCAGGCGAGAAGATTGTGGCGCTGGGCGCACACCTTTTGCACGAGGGTGAAATCGTCAGGCTTGCAGAACAACGCAATGCCGCGCTGGCGGAGAACACGCCATGAGCGGAAGTCGCTTCAACCTGTCAGCGCTTGCCGTGCGCGAGCGCTCCATCACCCTGTTTCTGATTGTCCTTGTGACGATTGCCGGTATCTACGCCTTTTTTGGGCTTGGCCGCGCGGAAGATCCCCCTTTTACGGTGAAGCAAATGACGGTGATATCCGTCTGGCCCGGCGCAACCGCGCAGGAGATGCAGGATCAGGTCGCCGAACCGCTGGAAAAACGCCTCCAGGAGCTCAAATGGTATGACCGGACGGAAACTTATACCCGCCCCGGCATGGCGTTTATCACCTTATCGTTGCAAGACAAAACGCCCCCCGCAGAAGTGCAAGAGGAGTTCTATCAGGCGCGGAAAAAGCTGGGAGACGAATCCCTGAATCTCCCTGCCGGGACGATCGGCCCGATGATCAATGACGAATTTGCCGATGTCACCTTTGCCCTTTTTGCCCTGAAAGCGAAAGGTGAACCCCAGCGGCAGCTGGTACGTGATGCAGAAGCTATGCGCCAGCAACTTTTGCACGTACCCGGCGTGAAGAAAGTGAACATTATCGGCGAACAGGCGGAGCGGATATACATCGCTTTTTCTCATGACCGACTGGCCACGATGGGTCTCTCGCCGCAGGATATTTTCAACACCCTTAACAATCAGAACGCGTTAAAAGCAGCGGGCTCTATTGAGACCCGGGGCGCCCAGATATTTATCCGCCTCGACGGCGCGTTTGATGAGTTGCAGAAGATCCGCGATACACCCGTTGTAGCTCAGGGCAAAACGCTCAGGCTGTCCGATGTGGCGACGGTTGAACGGGGCTATGAAGATCCCCCTACGATGCTGATACGTAACCAGCATGAACCCGCCCTTCTGCTGGGTATCGTCATGCGTGAGGGCTGGAATGGTCTGGCACTGGGTAAAGCGCTGGATGCCGAAACGGCAAAAATAAACGCGCGTCTGCCGCTGGGCATGACCCTGAGCAAAGTCACCGACCAGTCAGTGAACATCAGCTCGGCGGTGGATGAGTTTATGATCAAATTCTTCGTCGCCCTGCTGGTGGTGATGGTGGTCTGTTTTGTCAGCATGGGCTGGCGCGTGGGGGTGGTGGTTGCAGCGGCGGTACCGTTGACGCTGGCGGTGGTCTTCGTGGTGATGGAAGCCGCGGGGATAAACTTTGACCGCGTCACGCTGGGCTCCCTGATCCTTGCCCTCGGCTTACTGGTTGATGATGCCATTATCGCCATCGAAATGATGGTGGTCAAAATGGAGGAAGGTTACGACCGGATCAAAGCCTCCGCCTACGCCTGGAGCCATACCGCCGCGCCAATGCTGGCGGGTACGCTGGTGACGGCAATTGGCTTTATGCCAAACGGTTTTGCCCAGTCAACCGCCGGGGAATACACCAGCAATATGTTCTGGATTGTCGGCCTCGCCCTGATTGCATCGTGGTTTGTCGCCGTGGTGTTTACCCCCTATCTTGGGGTGAAGATCCTCCCGGCCATTCCCAAAGTGGAAGGAGGCCATGCCGCCATCTATGACACGCCGCGTTATAACCGTTTTCGCGGGATGCTGAGCCGCGTTATCGCCGGAAAATGGCGGGTGGCCGGTGCCGTGGTCGCTATTTTCATCCTCGCCATATTCGGCATGGGACTGGTAAAAAAACAATTTTTCCCGACATCCGATCGCCCGGAAGTGCTGGTTGAAGTGCAGATGCCCTATGGCACCTCAATCGAACAGACCCGTGCCGCAACCGCAAAAATAGAAGCATGGTTGAGCCAGCAGCCTGAGGCCAACATCGTGACGGCCTATATTGGCCAGGGATCGCCCCGCTTTTACCTGGCGATGGCCCCCGAATTACCTGACCCGTCTTTTGCAAAAATCGTGATCCTGACGGACAGCGAGACGTCACGCGAAGCGCTCAAGTTCAGGCTCAGGGAGGCTGTCGCCAGCGGCCTTGCGCCTGACGCCCGCGTGCGGGTGACGCAGCTGGTCTTTGGCCCGTACTCGCCCTTCCCGGTTGCCTGGCGCGTTTCGGGGCCGGATGTCGGTACTTTACGCGATATTGCAGACAAGGTGAAAGGCGTGCTACAGGCAAGCCCAATGATGCGTACCGTCAATACCGACTGGGGATCACGCGTTCCGGTAATGCATTTCACCCTCGATCAAAACCGTCTGCAGGCCACCGGATTAACGTCCAGTGCCGTGGCTGAGCAGCTTCAGTTCTTGCTCTCAGGCGTGCCAATTACCGCCGTGCGGGAAGATATTCGCTCGGTAGAGGTCATGGGGCGTGCCGCGGGGGATATCCGTCTCGACCCGGCAAAAATTGAGGGTTTTACCCTCGTCGGCAATGCGGGGCAGCGCGTTCCGCTGTCTCAAATTGGCAAGATTGAGATCGGTATGGAAGACCCGATTTTGCGCCGCCGCGACCGCACTCCGACCATTACCGTGCGGGGTGATATCGCCGACAATCTTCAGCCACCGGATGTATCGGTCGCCATCATGAAACAGCTCCAGCCGATTGTAGATACATTGCCGGCCGGATACCGCATTGAGATGGCCGGTTCGATTGAGGAATCGGGCAAAGCCACGCAGGCAATGATTCCGCTGTTCCCGATAATGATTGCGCTGACGCTGCTGATCATCATTCTGCAGGTGCGTTCGCTCTCGGCGATGGTGATGGTGTTCCTTACCGCGCCGCTGGGGCTGATTGGCGTGGTGCCGACCCTGTTGATTTTCAATCAGCCGTTTGGCATCAACGCGCTGGTGGGGTTGATCGCCCTTTCAGGCATTCTTATGCGCAATACGCTGATCCTGATTGGGCAAATCGATCATAACCAGAAGGACGGTCTCGATCCGTTCCACGCGGTGGTCGAGGCGACGGTTCAGCGAGCCCGGCCCGTACTGCTGACGGCACTTGCCGCCGTGCTGGCGTTTATTCCTCTGACGCATTCGGTATTCTGGGGAACCCTGGCTTACACGTTGATTGGCGGAACCTTAGGCGGTACGGCCATTACGCTGGTGTTCCTGCCTGCGATGTATGCGATCTGGTTCCGGATCCGCCCTGCGGAACAGCGCGTGCAGTCCCCGGCAGAAAACGTGTAAACTACCCTAAGTAGATAACTGTTCCGAGGAAAGCATGGTTGTTAAGCGCTTAAGAAAAGAGGATCGCCGCGTACAGCTGCTGGAAGTGGCGCGCGGAATTGTCCGCCAGCAAGGCACGGAGGCACTGACGTTGGGTTACCTGGCGGAGCGGGCCAACGTGACCAAGCCTATCCCCTACGACCATTTTGGCGATCGTGAAGGGTTGCTGATGGCCTTGTATCAGGATTATAGCGATCGGCAGTTGGCGAAATTCCGTGAGACGCTGGCGGTAGACAGCAAAACGCTGGACAAGACGATCCGCTTTTTCAGCGCCGCCTATATTGATTGCGCCATGACCGCCGGGCCCGAAACCGGGCCCATCGCCGCGGCGCTGTCCAGCTCTCGCGCGTTGCAGTCGTTTCGTGAGGCGTGCGTTGCCGAATGCGCCGACTGCCTGCGTACCGCGCTTTCCCCTTTTGTCGTCCTGAAAGGCGTTCAGGGAGAAGCGGTATTGACGGCCATCATTGGTGCGGCGGACGCGCTCAGCACCGCCGCGTGTAACGGCGTGCTCGCCCGAAATGTTGCGGAAGATACCCTCAGCGGCGCCATCACCGGGGTGCTGGAGACCTACGTGAATAGCACAAAATGATCGTTGGGTGCGGATTGACAGCTAAGTTACCAATAGTAATATAAACGTCAATTCTCACCCATTCGAGGTCGCTATGTCTGCTACACATGCCATTAATAATGCACTGATCGTGACGGCTCACCCTGTCGACAATTCGTTATCCCATGCGCTGGCCGCCCGCATTGCCGGGAAACTGCGTGAACAGGGTACGCAGGTGGAGATGGCCGATCTGCATGCCGAAGGGTTTAATCCGGCCATGTCCCGCGCCGATCTTGATTTGTACCACGGCGATCCGAGCGCCCTTTCTGAAGATATTCTGCGCGAGCAGCAGCGGGTCGAGCGGGCGGATATGCTGGTATTCGTTTTCCCGGTGTACTGGTGGTCCGTTCCCGGCCTGTTGAAAGGCTGGTTCGATCGCGTATTAACCCTGAACTGGGCGTATAAAGTGGCAGAAGACGGCCGGATTGTGGGCAATTTGCGCGACGTTCCCGTTCGCCTTATTGCGACTGCTGGCAGCGATCTTAACGGTTTCGATAAACATGGTTATTCGACGGCGATTCAGACTCAAATAGTCGAGGGCATTTTCGGCTTCTGCGGTTTGAAGAACGTCAAACTCGATATTCTTTACCAGGCAGACACGGCGATGCCTGAGCAGGTGGAGGAGTTCCTGAAGGGACTAGAGGGCCTTAAATAATCCCGGCTATTCAGTCAGCAAAGGCGTGCACAGCAGGTTACGAGCCTTTGCTGACAGCTTCCTGCCGCTGCATCGTACCCCTACTCAAGTTGGTGTCTTGAAGCAATGAGTTAATCAACGCTATAACTAACGTGATAATTCCGCATATAGCGTAATGAATAAACAAAGGTCATTCCATGTATCAGTCAGTTCAGCCAACAACCACCCTCACCACCACCGGCACCTTCGGCGGCATGAGCGTATCTGTAGCAAACGACTGACAAACAGAACCTCAATCCCCGCCTAACTGGACGGGGAAATACCTCTCCGTTCACCGCCCTCTGAATGGAGAAAGAAAATGATTTCTGACAATGCTCTCTTAATTATCGACATGCAGCAGGGCCTCTTCCGGGGCCCGGTCTCACCCTATTCCGCCGATGCCGTTCTGGCAAATATCCGTTTGTTAATAGCCAACGCGCGCCACGCTCAGGTACCCGTCTTTTTTGCCCGCCATGTTGGACCAGACGACTCGCCCTTTTCAGCGCAGGGGCCGTTGACGCAGCTGATACCCGAGCTGGACGTGAAGGAGCAGGATGTTGTTTTCACCAAGCGCCATCCCAGCTGTTTTCGGGATACCGAATTGCTGCGTGAACTTAATCAGAGAGGCATCAAACAGCTGGTCATTGCCGGGATGAAAACAGAATTTTGTGTCGACACCACCTGCCGGGCCGCGCCGGAGCTGGGCTTCAGGACGATATTGATTTCAGATGCGCATACCACAATGGATAACGCACATTTACCCGCCACTGACATCATTGCGCATCACAACAGCACGCTGGCCGGCCCGTTCGTGATGCTGTCGACTGCCTGCGACTGGCATTTTAATACGGTCAGTTGAGTTGGCGGGAGCGTCTCTCTCTATCCCGGCGCGCCTTTCCGCGCGTCGGGAAAAGTAGAGAAAATTACAGGGTAAAACCTCCATCACCCACCTGTGCCTGAGCGTACCATTTCATCAGCTCCGCACTACCGGGCGCGTTCTCAGCCGGTGACCATGGAGCGGTATCGTGCTCCGGAACAGGCTGATAGCCGCCGTGTTTCACCTCAAAAATGACGCCGCCTTTATCCAGCGACAGCACGGCATGCCAGGTACCGGCATCCATCTCCAGCACTTTGCAGTCTTCACCTAACACCACGCGCTGGGTCACGTTACCGCTGTCATCAAAATTCAACACCAGAAAGCGACCGCTCAGAGCCGTCAGCAGTTCAAACGTGTGCGGGTGGCGATGAGGGCGAACATAGGTACCTGGCTCCATCGCGATAGCCAGGCGTTGTACCGGGTCGCTCAGTTCGGGATGTAAATTGCGGTGCGCGCGTAAGCGAGGAGAATTGGCAGCCTGCTCGCTTTGTTGCTGCAGGTCACTGAACGTAATTTGTTTCATATACACCTTTGTGAATGGAGTCAGCGGGCGGCCACCCTTTAGCCGCACGACGTTATACCATTCTGGACGGTCGATGAGCGATGGCGTTTGTGAAACAAAACGCTGCAGCGTGAGGATGTGCGTGATCGCACTCCAAAGCGCAACGTTGAGTAAAACTCACATTTATTCCCACTATTTATCGTTTTTCAAAAGCGATAGCCCTGCAATACCATCCATTCATCCCTGGGATAGAAAAAATAAATAATATTAAGCCTGTATGGAGCAGCTATGACACTCGATGCTTTATTCCCTGTATTGAATATTATCTCGCCTCATAAATATAGCCTCAATGCAAATTTGCATGAGTTGATAACGTTACTTTCAGCAGAAAAGGAAAGCTCAGAAGCGCTATCGCCTTTCATCCATCGACTGCATCTTTTGGCTTTCGCCCAAAGCAATCCGGGTAACGCCGAAGAGTTGCTCTCAGCGCATTTACCAAAAGAAGATGGGATCCTTCCGCTGCTTGACTTTGCGGAGTGGCCAAAGGTGCGTTACGCCGCGTCGGGCGAAGATCAAACGCGTGAATCGGAGGAGTATTTCCGTGACATGACCTCGGCTGCCAATCTGTTACGCACGGCGCTGATCGACGCAGAGCGCGCAAAGGGGACGCCTGCGCTTTATATTCTGGATAAATTACTTAGCCTGAACAGCGCCCTGCCGGAAAGATATAAAAAGATGGCGAATATTCCCTACGCATAAATACGTTCAGGATGCGGAATACCCCACAATTAATATTCCGCTATTTATTAAACCTGATTATCATCGTAATCAAGACAGACGATATTCAAAGAAGGCACCACAGGCGCGTTAAGGTTAAGCCACGCCAGCAAACGTTCAATACTCTGTCTTCTGAGCGAATTTTTCGGCCAGACAAGATAGTAGCCATCCCCGGTTGCTATCGCTTCCCTGAAGGGCAGTGCGAGCAGGCCACTTTTTAGTGCGTCCAGCGTGAGTCGAAGGTCAGCCATCGCCACACCGTGACCGTGCATGGCCGCAAGGCTGCCCTGCTCCAGGGTGTCGAACACAAGCCCGCCGCTCATGTCGAGCCCGGGGAATAACCCTGTCCTTTTCAACCAGCGTTTCCAGTCCCGTCTGTCCGGTGAGGGATGAATAAGATCGCACTGAGCAAGCTGGTGCCGGGCAGATTCAAGCAAAGACGGGGGACAAACCGGAATGAGCCATTCACTGAAGAGCAGCCGGCTTTCTGTTGACTCGCCGAAATAGCCATTACCGAGGAGGATCGCGCAATCGTATGGCTCACGGCTGAAGTCAACGGTATCGAAGTCCATCCAGACGCTGGCGATTTCGATTTTAGGCTTCGCATGGTTTTCGCGGAAAGATTTAAGCACATTCAGGAGCCATCTCATCGTAAGGGTGCTGGGAGCTTTAAGGCGCAGAAGGTGATTTTCACTTTTGAATGCCCGGCATGCCCACTCCATATTCGAGAAGCTTTCGCCAAGCTGTCCGGCCAGAATACGTCCGGCTTCATTGACCTCCACTCTCGGCCCCTGCCGTTTGAAAAGCTCGCAGTCAAACCACAGTTCAAGCGTCCTAACATGCCTGCTGACCGCTCCCGGCGTGATATTCAGGGTTTCAGCGGCTTTGCTGAAGGAGTTCAGCCGCGCGGCGACTTCAAACGCGCGTAGCGCGTACAGTGGCGGTAATGACATATTTTCCCTTTCGATGAGGTTGAATCATGTAGCTTTTTTATCGGCACCCGGGGACTATTCACCCCGTTCCTCAGTCGGAAACGTCAGCAGTAATTCCCTGAGCAGGGATTCAAGCTGCGCATGTTGCATACCAGATAAATGTCTCAATACTGCATTTTGCGTTTCCGTGTGAACGAGCAACGCCTGTTCAATATGATCCTTCCCGCTGGACGTCAGGCTCACGAGCGTGCTGCGCTTATCCTTCGGGTCGGCGATTCGCCTGATAAGCCCCTGCTGTTCAAGATGGCTGAGCCGGTTCGTCATCGCCCCGGACGTAATCAGCAACGCTTTGTACAGCTGCGTGGGCGAAAGGCAGTACGGCTCACCGGCGCGACGCAGCGTGGCGAGGACGTCAAACTCCCCCTCGCGAAAACCAAACTGCGCCATGGCCTGCGCGCGCGCTTTTGCCAGATGCTTTATCAGCCTGAGCATTCGTCCAAAAATTTTCATCGACGAGACGTCCAGCTCAGGCATGGCACGACTCCACTGGTCGACAACAAAATCTACATGGTCTTTCATTTTCCCCCCGTGTTGAGTGGTTATTTATCGTGTTGTGCGCTACATCTTACACAAAAAAGGATTTTATCTTAACGTTAAGATAAATGCTTGTGGCATTTTGCCCTGGCCGTACACAATCGAAAAGGATTCCACGTTGAAACGCACGTCACCTTTACTCTTCGCCGTTATTGCTTTTATCGTCGGGTTGAACCTGCGCCCTGTCCTGGCTTCTGTCGGCCCCTTGTTCTCCGTGCTGCAGCATGAAGTTGGGCTGTCGGCCACGGAATTCAGCCTGCTGACCACCCTGCCGGTCGCGATGATGGGCCTGGCCGCCTTATGCGGCCCCTGGCTTTTAGCCAGGATCGGCGCCGTCCGGGGGATCGCGTTCGGACTCTTCATCCTGCTTGCGGCCTGTTTATTACGGGGTTTTAGCGCTTCACTGGCGAGCCTTATGGGTACCGCGTTACTGGGTGGGGCCAGCATAGGCGTGATCCAGGCGTTAATGCCTGCCCTGATAAAAAAGGACTATACGCAAACGGCCAGCACGGTGATGTCGCTCTTCAGCACGGGCATTATGGCCGGCGCGGCATTAGCCGCCGCCAGTGCCGAGCCGTTGTTTTCATGGCTCACGCTGAAGCCCGCGCTGGCGATGGCAGGCGTATTAGCGCTGCTTGCTTTGATACTGTGGCTGGCCCTCGTTAAGCGCCCTCAGCAAGAACAAACGGTACACGAAACCGTGACGCTCTCCTCCTCCCGGACAGGACTACTGTTGCTCTTTTTCGGTGTGGGAACTGGCGCCTACACGCTGGTTTTAGCCTGGCTGCCCCCACTCTATATTCAGGCGGGATGGTACGCACGCAGCAGTGGCTATATGCTGGCCTGGCTGACATTGACCGAAGTGGTCGCCGGGTTTGCCGTCTCCGCGCTGATTGGTAAATGCCCTGACCGCCGTGTGCCGCTGATCGCTGTGCTCTCGCTACTGCTGGCAGGATTACTGTGTCTGGTCTTTGCACCGGGTACAACGCCGGTAGTATCCACATTGCTGCTTGGCACAGGGATCGGCGCCCTTTTCCCACTGTCGCTCATCGTCACGTTCGATCACGCCCGCACGCCCGCTGAGGCCGGGAAGTTACTCTCCAGAGTTCAGGGGGGCGGATATATGATTGCCGCGCTGATGCCGTTAATCGCGGGGATTGTTCGCGACAGTGCGGTTTCATTGACCAGCGCCTGGCTGGTGATGAGTGCGGGAGTGGTGCTGCTGATCGTCATCGCGTTGAAGTTTAAACCCGTCGGGAACGTGTAGACACGGTGAAAGCGATGCCAGAATTGAGAGTCGTATTTCAACTGGTCGTAAGATAAATTCAGCGTGAGTGTTACGTCATACAGGAGGGGATATGCCGCAAGCGTTACCGGAAATTGATGTTTTATTTGTCGCTGGGTTCGGGCCCATTTCACGGGATACAGCGTCCAGCGCCGCGTTTTATATCCATACACTCGGCCTTCCGCTTAAGCCGATGGAGGGGAACAGTGATTATCTGCTCGCAGAAGTGGGCCAGTTGAAAGGCGTGAAGCATTTCGCCGTCTGGCCGCTTACACAGGCGGCAATGTCCTGCTTTGGAGAAGAACAATGGCCCGCTGAGCACCCGATACCGCAAGGATGGGTTGAGTACGAGGTTCAGGACCTGGACTCGGCTACCCGTATTTTGACTGAAAAAGGCTATCGGTTGCTGGTGGCAAACCGCACAGAACCATGGGGGCAAACCGTCACCCGCCTGCTCAGCCCGGAGGGCTTGCTTACGGGATTAACGATTACGCCGTGGCTTCGGGAGGTATGACGCCCTTCACCAGGCCATTTACCAGCAGGGTAAAAACCTGAATCGCTTTTGGTAATGCCTGCTGCGGATCTTCGCTGGCGGCCACCCACTGGGCGGCATTCAGTGCGGCACCGTTTAACAGCCAGGCGGTGGCATCAACATCTACCGGTTCGATTAAGCCGCGTTCAATCAGGTCGGAAAGGCTCTTACGCGTAGCGTCGAGGCAGTTATTCTGGCTCGGCCATTTTCCCGGGTCCCCAAGAAAAGCCGGACCATCAAGCAGAACGATGCGACGGACTTCTTCATCCAACGCCATCTCGATATAGGCTATCCCTTCTGCCAGAAGCTTTTGCTGGTCATCCTTCACATGCGCCGCTGCACTTTTGGCGCTTTGCGCCATTTCAGAATCAATCTGGGTAACGACAGCGGCAAGTAACCCCTTTTTATCGCCAAAATTATGATACAGGGCCCCGCGCGTCAGGCCCACGCTGGCGGTTAAATCATCCATCGAGGCTGCGGCAAACCCTTTTTCGGCAAAGGCTTTACGTGCAGCCGCAATCAATTTAGTGCGGGTTTCTTCCATCGTTTCGGCGCGGCGTTTGGCTGCCATAAGAACTCCTTGCAATCTACACCACGCAAGTCGTTTGACATACGCGGCGTATGTGTGATTAAGTTGACATACGCCGCGTATCTTAATTCATTTATTTATGCCGCGCATCCACTGTCCCTGTCCAAAGAAAGGATCCGTTATGAACCAACCGAAACCCGTTTTCCCTGCAAATCGCCACGCGCTGTATGAGCAGCACGGTTATTCTGCAGCGATCCGCTCTGGTGATTTACTGTTTGTTTCCGGACAGGTGGGTAGCCGGGAAGACGGTACACCCGAACCCGACTTTGCAATGCAGGTAGAGCGTGCCTTCGATAATCTCAAGGCCACGCTTGACGCTGCAGGATGTACGTTTGCCGATCTTGTTGATGTGACAACCTTTCATACCGATCCGGAGAATCAATTTCCAGCCATTATGCAGGTGAAACAAACGCTTTTCCCTAAGCCACCGTATCCGAACTGGACAGCCGTGGGCGTTACCTGGCTGGCGGGATTTGATTTTGAGATAAAGGTTATCGCCCGGATCCCTGAACATCAGGAATGAACACGTTGCACACAGCTATCAGAAGAACCGGTATCTGTGTGTAAATGTGAAACCGGGGCCGACATAGTGAGTGTTAGCTCAGAGTGACGCTACCTTACAAAGGGCGGTTAGCATGTTACCCGCGCATATCGAAACCGGATTTTTGAAAATCTCTGTAGACTTCCGGATTGTTGAATGCCGGGAATTTGGCTTTTTGGGCTGCTGATTTTATCGCTTCACAATAGGCTTTATTGCCGTTGCTGGTGGATATGTTTAAAGGCGTGCCATCCTGAGCAAATTCAATATGCAGCCTGCATTTTTTCCCTTTCCAGTTTTGCGGCTCATCCAGTTTGGCATTTATTGCCGCCCTGATTGCCCGCGCTTGCGCGCCCCACTCATCCTGATCGTCCCAGCGTCCTGAGCTGCAACTGCCCGTTGCCGTGGTCTTATGGCATCCAGAAGGATGTAACGGCGCACATCCTGCGACCATGTTCACCACTAATGCCACCATAACAATTTTCTTTATTGTTTCAGACACGCTCACTTCTTGCCTCTCAGTCCATTTAAGCATCAGAAATAGTGATCTATTTTTCTGTATTGACTGGTCATGTTTCAACTACCAATTTTTCACACAACCCGATGCTTCCAATGAACCTTTTTATGGCGCAAGGATAATAACCTGCGATGTCGTCGTTCATCATGCACGCTAAATCACTACCAAAGCGCTCACCTCCCCAGTGCCTCAAGAATTGCATCCTCCATTTTCTCGGGCGTCGTCATCGGTGCAAAACGCTTGAGGGGTATCCCATCGCGTCCGATCAGGAACTTCGTGAAATTCCATTTGATCCGTCCTCCCAGCACGCCAGGCAATTCCTTTTTCAGATAACGAAACACCGGGTGCGCTGCGCCACCGTTTACCTCAACTTTCTCGAACATGGGGAAACTTACGCCGTAGTTAATGTAACAAGTCTTCGAGATTTCATCGGCGCCGCCGGGCTCCTGCTTCCCAACCTGGTTACAGGGAAAGCCAAGCACCACTAACCCTTGACTGGCGTATTTCGTGTAGAGCGCTTCAAGGCCCGCGTATTGCGGCGTGAAGCCACACTGGCTGGCAGTATTCACGACCAAAACCACCTTACCCGCATAGTCGTCCATTGAGATAAGACGGCCATCCAGGCTGGTGGCGGTAAGTTGATGAAAATTCGTCATACTGGCATCCTTAAAAGAGAAACGGTTCGGCGTGAAATCTGGTTAACCCACAGGTTGAATCACGAGTGATGATCCCTCAGGAAAACGGTTAACACATCCTTAGGAGGGGTTATTCCCGTTTCTGAAAGCATCCAGCCCACCGCGCCGCGATGATATGAACCGTGAAAAAGGACATGATTAAGCATATCTCCTGCCTTCATTTCACCATACCCACCATCGACGAAACGAAATTTAACGATTTCAGAAAGATCAGACGTGTTCATTATTATACCGACGTGTTGAATATACCATTTAGTGCATTCAAACATCTTTGTCAGAAGCTCGTCTGCAGTCGGGGTTTCTGGCGTATTTAACGCGGTGTATTGGTGCTTTTGGCCAGTAATGTTGGCTCTGAAAATCATATCAACGACATAAACATGGTTCATAAGCCTGAGCATCAGATGATGCTTATCAGCATTCGCTAACGTATCTACCTGTATAGAAAGATGTTGCGGATTGCAAGACACCTTAATGCCCAAGTAATGGATGATGATGGTACGATTTACAGTGACGAATCGCAGTGGGAGTATGATCCGTCAACTAACGCTTAACGTCTGCTGTTGGCTCGCAGAGGCCAGGCTGGCTGGTCTTCAGGTCTGCTTTGAGCGATAAGCAGATATTCCCTTATGGAGACCTCAGTGTAATCAACCTTGTCAGTTCACGGATTCACCTGTTCTGTAAACAAACCTGGATTGATGAATTGAATTAACAGAAGCTTTTAGTCTGGCTAATCACATATTGTTTTTTGTCGACAAAACTTAGGGCTGATTTGCACCTCAACCATAAGGACAAAGTATGTCAAATAAAAAACGTGTAGCCATAACCGGTGCTTCAGGGAAAATTGGCAGGGTTACAGTAGAGTGGCTTGAGAAAGCGGGTTATAAACTGTTTCTCATCGATAAAAAAGACCCCGTCACCGATGCTCATCCAGCTATGATCGCGGATTTAGAGGATTTTGGTGCAACGCTTGATGCACTTTCCTCCGTGGGGGAGGACGTTTATTCACGACCCGAAGCGGCAGCCTTTGATGCCGTGGTTCATCTTGCCAGTATTCCTCATCCCCGAATGATCCCTGATTCTGACGAGTTCAGAAATAATATGCTGGCCACCTTCAACGTGTTTGAGGCATCCAGGCGGCTGGGAATAAAAAATATTATCTGGTCGTCGAGCGAAGTTCCTACCGGCGTGCCTTACGACAAGTGGGATGCCCCCTATGTTCCGGTGGATGAGCACTACCCTACCCGCGGATTAAGCATTTACGCGCTAACTAAAGTGCTGGGTGAAGAGATGGCCCGTCAGTTCTGCCTTAATAACGCTGACATACGCATTACCTGTCTGCGACTTTCTAACGTTATGGCACCGGAAGAATACGCGCAGTTTGAAAGCTGGCAGGACGAACCTGCCGTCAGGCAATGGAACATGTGGACCTACGTGGACGTTCGGGACGTTGCTCAGGCGATTGAAAAAGCTGTTGAATATGATGTCAGGGGCAAAGATGAGTTCTTTATTACCAGCGATGTCACCTGTATGCGGACACCTACACAGGAACTTCTTGACCGTTACTATCCTGACGTTGAACAGCGTAAAAAATTAGCAGGTAATGAATCCGTGCTGAGCAGCGAAAAGGCAATGCGCGTCCTGGGATACCGTCCTGCGCATCGCTGGACCGATAGCGTGTGATGCTAATTGCCCCCTCATTTTGCCACCGGCCTGTACAGGGCCGGTTACCCCTTTAACCGGAGAATCATATGAGTGAGAAAAAGCTGGCTCTGATAACTGGTGCGAGCAACGGTATCGGCCTTGCACTTGCTGAAGAATTTGCAGCTAACGGATACGATCTTGTCATCGTCGCCAGGGATGAAAAAAAACTTTCAGCCGCGGGTGAAAACCTGCAAAAATGTTTTTCAGTTAACGTACACGCGTTCAGTGCTGACCTGAGTGAGTATGACCAGATAACAGATCTCCAGGTCAGAATGGATGAGGCCGGTTTAGCCCCTAATGCACTGGTCATCAACGCCGGTCAGGGGCTCGGCGGCGCGTTTATCGACGGTACCGATCTTGAAAAAGAGCTTAGATTAATCCGGCTCAACGTTGATGCTGTGGTACATCTTTCTAAAATATTTATCCCGCGGCTCGTAGAGAAGGGTAACGGGCACGTTCTTATCACTTCGTCGCTTTCCGGCTCGGCGCCCATACCTTTCGAAGCGGTTTACGGGGCGTCAAAGGCTTTCGTCAACTCCTTTTTTTACGCCATACGTAACGAGCTGATGGGGAGCGGTTTATCAATGACGCTTCTGATGCCTGGGGCAACGGAGACCAATTTTTTCAAAAATGCAGGACAGGCCAGCACGACCGTAGGTTCGATGAAAAAGGACGATCCGAAAGAAGTGGCAAAACGTGCCTGGTATGCCCTGATGACAGGACACGAATTTGTCTATGGCAGTGAGTATGCCGAGTATGAGAGCGAGGTGATGAACAGAATGATGAGTGAGTCACATAAGGCTCAGCGTCACCGCATCATTTCTGAACCCGATTCTGCCACCAAAAAGTAAACCCGCACGGCGCCGGGCATCAGCCCAGCGCCTCTTTCAACAGCGTAAATACAACACTGAAAGCATGATTGCTGACAGCCGCATTGTAATGCGTTTTGCCCGGAACATCGGCCTTAGGATAGGTAAATGAGTGAACCGCACCGGCATAGTTCGTCAGCTGAAAGTCACATCCGCAGGACGCCATTTCACCGGCAAAAGCTTTTATCTGCTCTGCGGAAACAAACGGATCATCGGCCCCATTTAACACAGCGACCTTGCCCCTGATATCCCCTTTCTCAGCAGGGGTGCGGGTATCAAGCGTCCCGTGAAAGCATGCCGTGACGGCCAGAGGCGCACCGCTGCGTGCCAGTTCGAGTACCCGCTTTACCCAGATCGCCCTTGCGGAGCCAGAGAAAGCCAAAGTGTGGGACTATGTGCTCAACGGTACGGCAGTCGATGCCCCTCGCCAGGCGAAGATCGTCATGCTCGACGGAAAGCATGTCATCGAGAGCCTGGTGGATCTGAAGGATAAAAAAATTCTGCGCTGGGAACCGGTCAAAGACGCGCACGGCATGGTGCTGTTGGATGATTTCACCGCGGTTCAGCAGATCATTAACGACAGTACTGAATTTGCTGAGGTGCTTAAAAAGCACGGCATAACCGACCCGAAAAAAGTGATTACCACGCCGCTGACCGTCGGCTATTTCGACGGTAAAGATGGCCTTAAGCAGGAAGACCGTTTGCTGAAAGTGGTGAGCTATCTGGATGTCGGCGACGGCAACTACTGGGCACATCCGATTGAAAACCTGGTGGCGGTGGTCGACCTTGAGCAAAAGAAGATCCAGAAGATTGAAGAAGGCGCCGTTATCCCGGTTCCTCTGACCCCACGTCCCTATGATGGCCGCGACCGCATAGAGACACCCAAAAAACCGCTCGACATTATTGAACCGGAAGGCAAGAACTACACCATAACCGGCGACAGAGTGCACTGGCAGAACTGGGATTTCCATCTGAGCCTGGACTCGCGCGTGGGCCCGATGATCTCAACCGTCACGTATAACGACAACGGCAAGAAACGTCAGGTGATGTATCAGGGGTCGCTCGGCGGCATGATTGTCCCTTACGGCGATCCGGACGTGGGCTGGTACTTTAAAGCCTATCTCGACTCCGGCGACTACGGCATGGGCACCCTGACCTCGCCGCTGGTGCGGGGTAAAGACGTGCCGTCCAACGCCGTGATGCTCAATGAAACCATCCCGGACTATACCGGCGCGCCGATGGAGATCCCGCGAGCAATCGCCATTTTCGAACGCTATGCGGGGCCGGAATACAAGCATCAGGAGATGGGTCAGCCAAACGTCAGCGCCGAGCGTCGTGAACTGGTGGTGCGCTGGGTGAGTACCGTCGGTAACTACGATTACATCTTCGACTGGGTATTCCATGAGAACGGCACCCTCGGCATTGATGCTGGCGCGACGGGTATCGAAGCCGTGAAAGGCGTTCAGGCCAAAACCATGCATGACGCCACCGCCAAAGACGATACCCGATACGGCACGTTGATTGACCACAACATTGTGGGCACCACGCACCAGCACATCTATAACTTCCGTCTTGATATGGATGTCGATGGTATTAACAACAAGCTGGTGGCGATGGATCCGGAAGTGAAACCTAATACCGCCGGTGGCCCGCGCACCAGTACCATGCAGGTCAATCAGTACGACATTGATACCGAACAGCAGGCGGCACAGAAATTTGACCCGGGCACTATTCGCCTGCTGAGCAACACCCGTAAAGAGAACCGCATGGGCAACCCGGTCTCGTATCAGATTATTCCCTACGCGGGCGGCACCCATCCGGTGGCAACCGGCGCGAAATTTGCCCCGGATGAGTGGATCTACCATCGCCTGAGCTTTATGGATAAACAGCTGTGGGTGACCCGTTACCACCCGGATGAACGCTATCCGGAAGGTAAATTCCCTAACCGCTCCATCCACGACACGGGACTGGGGCAGTACAGCAAAGATAACGAGTCACTTAACGATCAGGATGACGTAGTCTGGATGACCACCGGCACGACCCACGTCGCCCGCGCGGAAGAGTGGCCGATCATGCCAACGGAATGGGTGCATGCCCTGCTTAAACCGTGGAACTTCTTCGACGAGACGCCAACGCTCGGAAAGAAAAAAGACGAAAAATAACCCACCGCCGGGCAATCGCCCGGTTTTTTTTGCCCTGCCGTTTGAGGATCGTCCATGCTTGCTTATAGTTACAGATATCTCACCTGCATGATTTATCCCCCGGACGGGAAAGGGCTTTATGGAAAAAAGAAAAAAACCGACACTGGAACGCGCTACCTGGCCGACGCGCCACGCGATGGTCATGCATGGGCTGGCGATGAACCTGCCCTGGCTGGCGTTCGTCAACGTCAGCTTCGCCGTGATGATCCTGCTGCGACACGTCCTGCTTAAGGCCAGCGATCCGCTTTATCCTCATATACCGCAACTGACGACCCTGGTCGATGCCTCGATGCTCGGCATTATTATCCTCTCTGCCGCGTTGATCCTGATGGCCTGGCGGCGTATTGCGGGTATCAGCGTGGTGCTCTTTATCTGTAGCGCCATCTGGTCGGTATCCTGTTTTTTGTTTATTACCTATTTGCTGCTGCCCCACGTCTGGCCGCTGTGCGTGATTTTGTTACTCGCAGGGTTAACGGCGCTCTACTTTTACCCTGAGGGATTACTCGCCTTTGTGCTTCCGCTCTGGATCACCCTGCCGGTCGCAAGCTGGATACTTAACGATGGCCTCAACCTTCACTTTGTCATCATCTGGAGCGTGTTTACCCTGATTCTGATCTGCGGGCGTTTTATCCTGTTGAGCTGGTTTGATGAAGCCTGGCGTCGTAATCAGCAAAATCAACTGCTGATCTCACGGCTGGATGCGCTGGCGCATCAGGATCCGCTAACCAAAACCGCCAACCGCCGGAGAATGGAGGTGGTGCTGGAAAACGCGGTCGAGCAGAAGAAACCTTTCTCGCTGATTATGCTGGATATCGACTATTTCAAACGCTACAACGACACCTACGGCCACCAGGCGGGTGATGACTGCCTGACGCGCGTGGCGCGGGTGCTGAAGCAGTCGGTACGAACGCCGGACGACGTCGTATCACGTTACGGCGGCGAGGAGTTTGTGGTGATCCTTTTCAATTGCCCGCTAAACATCGCAGAAAAGGTTGCCATGCGTATTCAGGACGGGCTGCGCACGGAGGCCATACCGCATGGCGCCTCGACTGTCAGCGACCATGTGACCGTGAGCATGGGGATTGCCGGCATGACGGAGGGGTTAGCCGGCACCGAAATAATCGCCCGCGCCGATGCGGCGCTTTATCGGGCGAAAGAGGCCGGGCGGGATCGGTGGTCGCTTTGAATAATGCCGGGTGGCGCTGCGCTTACCCGGCCTACAAAACCAGAGAAAGTAGGCCGGGTAAGGCGTAGCCGCCACCCGGCTTGTTTCTTAATACCGCACGCAAACCGACTTCGTCTCACACCATCCGTCCAGCCAGTCCGGGCCAAAGTCGCGACCTGTGCCGGACTGCTTCATGCCGCCGAACGGCAGGTTGGCGTCGATCAGCGTATGGCTGTTTACCCAGACGGTGCCCGCCTGCAGCCTGTCGGTGTACTCCAGCGCCTTGCTGATATTCTGCGTCCAGACGCTGGCGGTCAGGCCATATTCGGTGTCGTTTGCCAGCTGAAGCGCCTCTTCACCATCGGCAACGCGCACCAGATTGACCACCGGGCCAAACACCTCTTCGCGGGTTAAGCGCAGCGCGGCATCCGGGTTGACCACCAGCGTCGGCGAAACGTAATAGCCTTTCCCTTCCGGGCCACGGTTACCGACAATCAGCTCTGCGTGGCGAGATTGCGCTTCATCGAGGAAAGTCTGCACCTTGTCACAATGCGCACGCGACACCAGCGGGTTGATAAATGCTTCCGGGGACATACCCGGCCCGACGCTCAGGGATTTCACCGCCTGTTCGAAGCCGCTGACCAGCGTGTCAAACAGCGGCGCTTCAATGTAGATACGGGAACTCGCCGCACACACCTGCCCCTGGTTCAGGAAGCTCCCGGTCATCAGCCTTCGATCACCCACGCCGGGTCCGCATCTTTGAGTACGATAGCCGGGTTTTTGCCCCCCAGTTCCAGGGTCACGCCTGTCAGGGTATCTGCCGCCGCGCGGGCAATTTGCTTGCCCGTCGCCGTTGAGCCGGTAAAGCTAACCTTTGCAATATGCGGATGCGAGGTCAGCGCTGCGCCGCACACCGCGCCGCTCCCGGTCACCACGTTGAATACCCCGTCCGGAATGCCCGCTTCGCTGGCCAGTTCCGCCACGCGCAGCATGGTCAGCGGCGTGGTTTCTGATGGCTTGATGACAATCGAGCACCCCGCCGCCAGCGCAGGCATCACTTTCCACATCCCAATCATCAGCGGGAAGTTCCAGGGCACAATCCCGGCCACCACGCCAACCGGCTCTTTACGTGTCCATGCCTGATAACGCGCCCCCTGTGGCAGGGGAATAGAAAGGTCGAGGGTTTTGCCTGCGATTTTGGTGGTCAGCCCGGCGGTATAGCGCATCCAGTTCAGTGTACAACCCACTTCAAAGAGACGGGAAATGTTAATCGATTTCCCCTGCTCCAGCGTTTCAAGCTGGGCCAGCTCCTCGCTGTGCTGTTCAACCAGATCGGCGAAACGGAGCAGGATCCGCTCGCGCTCCGCCGGTAATTTTCCGGCCCAGCTGCGGGCAACAAAAGCACGCCAGCCGGACATGACGGCACGGTCAACGTCATCGACGCTGGCATCGGCCGTCGAGGCAATCACCTCGCCCGTGGCCGGGTTATAGACGTTGAGCCGCTTTTCGCTGTCCGACGCGGCCTGACGCCCTTCAATCCACAGGCCATGATGTCGGTCTAAAAACTGCTGCACGGCAGGCTGAATAGCCACCTGGGATTCGGACATAGGATACTCCTTCGTTATTATTCGCAGGGTGTTCATCCAGTCTAAGAGGGGTTTCGCATTCTCGCTTTTGTCTCTGTGACATTCGCTTTGCCACCTGTGACAGGTGCCGCAAATCGTGATAATTCCACCTTATATCGCTGTTCCCGATGAGTGTTCTTTCCTATAGTCAGCCCAGAGCTCTGACAAAACGCAACATAAATGCAACAATGCGAAAACATTGACGGTGCAGTGAGAGAAACGATGGCGTGTGCAAGCGAGCAGGAACAGTATCAGCAGTGGCTGGCGCAGATTAACCAGGTGTGCGGGCGTTTTAATGCACAGCCCACCGGGGGAAAATTCGTCGGCGAACTGGAGACCAGCTATGCGCGCAGCCTGAAGCTCAGCACCGTCACCGCCGGCGGCGTAAATCTGTTCCGCTCCCGTCAGGAGATCAAACAGAGTAATGATGCCTGGTTCTATACCGTCTTCCAGCTTGAGGGCAGTGCGGAAATTGAACAGGATGACCGTCGCGCTGTGCTCCGAACAGGCGATATCACGCTGCTTGACGCCTCCCGGCCCTGCTCAATCAACTGGCAGGAAAAATCCCGCCAGATTTCGCTGCTGGTACCCCGCCAGATTATTGAGCAACAGTGTCGTTTCCATGAGATTAGCTGCGCGCTCGCCCTCTCTCGCTCGCTGCCAACGGTACAGCTGAGCCATCGCCTGCTGATGGAAAGCATGAACAACGCCGACCTGAGTGACCGGGAGAGCGAAGCCGCGCTCGAAGCCATGGTCTGCCTGCTGCGCCCCGCGTTTCAGCAACGCGACGTGATTCAGCCGCGCAAGGAACGCCAGTTCCAGCATGTCGTGGCGCTGATTGACGATCATATTCAGTCTGACTCTCTGCGTCCGGAGTGGATTGCCGCCGAGAGCGGGATGTCCGTGCGCAGCCTCTACCGCATGTTTGCCGAGAAGGGGCTGGTGGTCGCGCAGTACATTAAAAACCGTCGGCTGGATCTCTGTGCGCAGGTGCTGCGCTCTGCCGGGGATGATGAAAAGCTGGCGGGAATTGGCTACAGCTGGGGGTTCACCGACCATAGCCATTTTTCAACGGCCTTTAAGCAGCGTTTTGGCGTCTCGCCCGGCGAATACCGCAAGCGCCACCGCTAGCTATTTTTTCAGCCATTTGCCGTTAATTCCCTTCACGTATTCGCCCGGCTGCGCGCGGGCAACCAGTTTTTGCCCCGCCATTTTCGCCACTTCATCGACCGGTAAATTATTGCTGTCGGCCAGCTTCTGATAGCTCTCGGTGCGTGCCGCGTTAATACGGTTTACCAGCGCCAGCGTTTCTGCATCCTGTTGGATCGGGGCAATATACCCGCTGAGTGTTTCCCCCACGCGCCCCTGCGCCCGGGCATCATTTAAGGTCAGCACAGCCGCCTGCGCATTCATCCCCAGAGCCAGTAGAATCAGAGCTAAACGTTTCATGGCATCCTCAGAACAGATCGCTGCGCGATTTCAGCAGGGTTTCAACGTCTTTATCGACCTTAATGTGGATCTCGTGTTCGATTTTGACATTCATATTGATGGTAATCGGCTCTTTCGGCGCAGCGACTTCAATACGCGGCGTACAGCCGGTCATTAGCGCAGCAACGGCAACGGTGAGTACACCAGCCATCTTTTTCATTGTTGTTCCTCACTTTCCTTGCCAGTCGAACTGCGGAGACCGGGTATCGCCGCGTGTTGCTCAAACCAGGTTTGCAGGTTGTCTCCAAAACGCAGGCTGCGCCAGAGGGTAAAGACATTCTCGTCATGGGTATAGTTCAGGTTGACGGAGCTGCTTTTGCCATCCACACGGCTGGTTCCCTTGATGGTCGCCTGCATGGTTAATTCACCCAGGTTATCTAAATTGATTCTTGTCCACGAACGAGAAATTTCCATATAGCGGAGCCAGTTGATCGCGGCACCCGCAACCATATTATCTTTCACGATGGCATCCGCCGTATCTTTGTCGATACGCAGCGTCATTGGGCCAGGGTTGGTCAGCCAGCCATCTTTAATGATCCATTTTTCATTGTCCAGCCAGAATGGCAGCGCCCCGCTTACCGGGCCTGACATGGCAAACTGTTTCGGATTGACGGCGCCGATCAGTTCACTTGACGAGATATTGTCCACGCGGAGCAGCGCCGGATCGTGCTGCGGCATCCGCAACTGCTGCATCGTAATCTTCCCGCCGAGGGTTTCCACTTTCACGTTGGTAAGCAGCAGCGGATTGTCCTCCGTCCAGGGATAATCCCCCTGTAGATCGGCGGTAATATTGCGCGCGGTCACCAGGTTTTCCACTTCGCCAATACGCAACGTAACCGGGCCGCGCGTGCCCAGGGACCAGGTCCCCTTGCTGAAGCGGAACGGCAGCACAAAATCGACACCGTTGATCTGGTTATCCGGCATCCAGGCGCTACCGGCTTTCAGCACGCCGTGCCCCCCCGCCTCAAAGCCCTGATCGGCCGCCGCCGAGAAAGCCACCTGCGCATAGAGTTCCCCGTCACGCAGCGTCATTTTCCAGTCCGGAGGGATCAGAGGCTGGAACACGGTGAGCGACTGTTTCGGCCACCAGGCCTGCCCGCGAAGACGTTCACCATCCCAGCGACCATTCACCTGTACCGGGCCGATTTTCTCTGCATGGAGGTCGCCCTTAAACTGGAACACCGTCGGATCGGTGCCGTCGACGCTAAAGGTCAGCACCGACGGTGGCAGCGTGCTGCCACCGGAGAAACGGGTTTGCCCGGCATTGAGCGCCAGCGCGCCGCTGAACGTCGGCTTTTCGGCGTCACGGAACCAGCGCACGGGTTGATCCAGCACCAGACGCGGCGTGCCGACCTCCATGGTTCCATACTGGAGCTTGTCAAAACCGGTGGAGAGCGCCGTGAGCTCAATGAGTTTGTCACGCCACTCGCCTTTCCCGGCGACATCCCAGCGGGCATGCATCGGCGTAAAACTCCCTTTTCCCCAGTAGCGCCACTGCCAGAGACCGCTGTCGGGTAAAAAGTCGTTCGCCTGCCCGTCCAGATGCAGTTCAAAATCGCCCATCTCGTTTTCATGGGCACGCAGGATAGCCTGTAAACGCCCGTCCACCCCCTTCTGCGTCAGCTTCACACCTGCCAGCGGCCAGCGGATTTCATCGATATCAAGCGAGTCAATGATGCGCCCGCGCGAGCGAAGCAGTGCGCCCGGTTCAAAGGCGAGTTGCGGTTCATATACGCTGCCGGTCAGTGTTGCCGGCAATTTGGCATAAAGAATGAGGTCGTTTTGCTTCGCCTCACCGCTGAGATGCAGCGGCATGTCGCTGTTTTCCATACTGAGCCTGCCGGGCCCAATATTGAGTACCGCGTTGCCTTTCCCCGCATCACCATGGGTAAGCACGTTCAAACGCCCGGTCAGGGTGGCTTTCTCAAGCCCCTGCTGCCAGTTATCGGCGCGAAGCGAAACGCGTCCGCTCAGCGGCATACCGGACAGATCCCAGTTCCAGCGCCCGTCGCTGATGTTCAGCTGTTCCGCCGTAACTTGCCACGGCAGATCGAGCAGTGGATCAGGGTTGTCTCGTGCCATCACCACCAGTTGTCCACGGTTGTCTTCCCAGTCCAGATCGGCATCGACGAGAGACGTCAGTTGTGGCACGTTAAAGGTCGCCACCGCGTGGCCTTTTACCGGCACGCCATCCGGCACCAGCGGCAGAGTGAACTCCCCCACCAGTTTGATGGGCTGCGGCTGATCGGGTAGCTGAACATCGAACTGGCTGACCGAAAGCGTCTGGCCGCGAAGCGTTCCTTGAATGCTCACCCGCTCGCCTTTATAGGCTATCTCCTGGCTGGACGGGGTCAGCGAGGCCTTCAGCTCACCCTGCCACTGCTGCCAGGGCGAGAGGGTGAGACGGTGAATGGTCAGCCAGGTATTCGGTAACACCGCCTGCCACTGCGCCAGCGTTTTGGGGGCAACGGTCGACGGCGCGGATTGGGGAATTTTGCTGAGGCAGACGGCGTTAAGATCCAGCGCGCCGATATCCAGCTGCCAGCGGCTCGGATGTGACAGCGTCACGTTCTCAATGCGAGCAATTTCGCACTCTTCTACCAGATAGCGGAGATCGGGGATCACCAGCGCATGACGAGTCAGTTTAGGACTCTCTTCGAAAGCGATACGCGTCCCGACGGGAAGCCAGATTCCGGCAAGCGTCGGTACCCACTGAGCGAGCGTCATCAGCAGCGTCAGCGGCAATAAAATGAACAGCAGTAAAAGCGCAAGTGCGGCTTTGTATTTACCCTTCATGGGCAGTTAATATCCTGATTTAGCGAAAGAATTAAGCCAGCAATGCTGAACATTGTCGCATGTTTAGCGGGTCAATTGAAGCCAAAGGCAAGTTTAAGGATAGAAGCTGTAGCGTTAAGTTGCGAAGCTAGTACCTGTTACGAGGTATCGCCAAGAGGTAAAGCATGGCAAATATTAATGACCCCCAATACACGGAGTCATACCGCCATGGGTCAAAGATGATATGCAGAAAACCGCTCACAAAGTCCTGGCCATTGGCGAACACGTTGAGTTGTATGGCAGCACTGGCTAACACAAACAAGGTGTAAGCAATGAAAAGAGGATATTTTCTAGCTCTTTCAACTTTGAGTTTACCTCTGTACAGCAACAATAAAAACGCAATAGATATAATGAAATAGTACAAGGCAGGCAACGTTGGCGGGGATAAAGACAACTCCAGTTGTAACGGCATACATTACTCTCCATCTCTGCCTGAAAATCCACCCGATTCCTGATGTTTCTGGCATTAAGAATATCATGGAGTTAGGGTAACAAGATGCTCTAGAATAATTCATAGAACTTATTGAATTCAATAATATTTTAGAAATTGTAAGATAATTTTAATCATGCTAACGTGAATGCAAAATCACTGGAGAAAGTCTTATGAAACTCGCGGTATATAGCACAAAGCAGTACGACAAAAAGTATCTGCAACATGTTAACGAAGCTTACGGGTTTGAGCTTGAATTTTTCGACTTTCTGCTTTCCGAAAAAACCGCCAAAACGGCGCACGGCTGTGAAGGCGTCTGCATTTTTGTTAACGATGACGGCAGTCGTCCGGTGCTGGAAGAGTTGAAAAAACAGGGAGTGAAGTATATCGCCCTGCGCTGTGCAGGCTTTAACAACGTGGATCTCGATGCGGCGAAAGAGCTGGGGCTGAAGGTGGTGCGCGTTCCGGCCTACTCCCCGGAAGCCGTCGCGGAACATGCGATTGGCATGATGATGTCGCTCAACCGTCGTATTCACCGCGCTTATCAGCGCACCCGTGATGCCAACTTCTCGCTGGAGGGGCTGACCGGCTTTACCATGTACGGTAAAACCGCAGGGGTGATCGGGACCGGGAAAATTGGCGTCGCTGCCCTGCGGATCCTCAAAGGCTTTGGCATGCGTCTGCTGGCGTTTGATCCGTATCCAAGCGCCGCGGCGCTGGAGATGGGCGTGGAATATGTTGACCTGCCGACCCTGTTCTCGCAGTCTGATGTGATCTCCCTGCACTGCCCGCTGACGCCGGAAAACTATCACCTGCTGAACCAGGCGGCGTTTGACCAGATGAAGGACGGCGTGATGATCATCAACACCAGCCGTGGTGGCCTTGTTGACTCTCAGGCCGCTATCGAAGCGCTGAAAACCCAGAAAATTGGCGCACTCGGGATGGACGTGTATGAGAACGAACGCGATCTGTTCTTTGAAGACAAGTCCAACGATGTGATTCAGGACGACGTGTTCCGCCGCCTGTCTGCCTGTCATAACGTCCTGTTTACCGGTCACCAGGCGTTTCTGACGGCTGAAGCGCTGATCAGCATTTCAGAAACCACGCTGGGTAACCTGCAGCAGCTGGAAAAAGGCGAAACCTGCCCTAACGAGCTGGCATAAGTATGACGCCGGGTGGCGGCTATGCCCCACCCGGCGTACTGTCTGTTTCCCAGGTTCGGTGAGCAACGCGCCACCAGAGCAGGACGGCCACCAGCGCAATCGCGCTCAGCACGCTGAATGCCGTCGCAAAGGAGTAATGCCCGGCTATCGTGCCGGTTAACGCCGGGCTCATCGATGCCCCAACGCCCTGCATCAACATCACCACGCTCTGCCCGGCATTGACGTGCCCGCTCCCTCGCAACAGCACAACAATAAACGACGGTACCACGACGCCGAGGATGCCAGCGGCCAGCCCGTCGAGAATTTGCACCGGGATCATCATCAACGGCGCGTCTGTGGACGCCGCCAGCGCCGCACGCACCGGCATCACCAGCAGCGCCAGCATAATTAATCGCCAGTAGCCGTAGTGTTCTATTCTCCGTGCGACCCAAATGGCGACGGGGATCATCACGGCCTGAGAAATAATGACAGTGCCCGCTGCATACAAGCCGGGGTTGATTGAGGCGGGTGCCGCCGCAACCCTCATGCTGAGCATCGGTAACAGCGCAGCGTTCGCCAGATGAAACAGGAGCAGCGTCAATCCGGTAACAAACAGCGCCCGGTTTTTAATCAGCACCGCAAAGCCCGGAACAGGCAGGTTCGCTGGAGAGGACAACCCGCGCGCGGCATTGTTGTCGATATCCTTATTGCGAATGGCAAGCAGCGCACACAACGTTAGCAACGTCGTACAGGTCATCAGCAGGAAAATTCCGCCGACGCCCCAGTACCAGGCAATGCCGCCAGCCATCAGTGCGGTCATAAAATTGCCCGCATGATTAAACGCCTCATTTTTGCCCATCTGCGCGCTGAACCCACTCTGGCCGGTCAGCCCTAAGGTAATTCCGGTGATCAATGGCCCCACAAACGCCGCACAGATGCCGGTGATAATTTGTGAAACGGCGACAACGCCGCTCTGCTGGCTAAACCAGAGCAGAAGCGTGCTCAGGGTGATCAACAGGCAAAGCAGCGCGAGTACAGCGCGTTTGTTTCGGGAGGTGTCGGTGATGAATCCCGCCGGGAGCGTGGCCAGTAAACCCGCCAGCCCACCCGCCGTCATCAGAATACCAATATCATCAGGCGTCCAGTGACGTTCGGTGAGAAAAATACCGAGAAAAGGGCCGAGGCCATCGCGGACATCCGCAATGAAAAAACTGGTCAGGCATAACGCCCGCAGCGAACGAAGAGACATACTGCCTGCCTTTACAAAGGGTCGCCTGAAAAAATTAAAACGTAGTATACCCGGCATTGCGCGGTTTGATACGTCGCGTTACAGGTACGGATTGTCGTGCAGTTCGCGTCATAACGAAGCGGTGGCTTTGCCCAGGCTTCTCATCATATTCGTCGTCATGCTAAGTTGTTCGCTCCCCATTCGATGGGACAGTTCTTCCATAGCTGCCTTCCATACCGGAATGACCTGTTCGAGCAGGCTCCAGCCCTCTGCTGTGAGGGTGAGTCGTTTACCGGCACGCCCCCGGCCTCCCACCGCGTCGATAATGCCGCGGGACACCATACTACCTATATTTCGACTCAGCGTGGTGGCATCTACCCCCGCCCTTGCGGCCAGTTCTGTAACGGTTTCATTGGGTGCACCTCCGATCCCAACCAAAAGACTGAACTGCTCTGCGGTCAGACCAAACGGTCTTAAGCAGGCGTTGTAATAGCGTGTAATAGCCCGGGCAGTGGCTCGCGCCTGAAACACAGGACAGACTTCCGGAATGGTCTTCAGCAGCGCCACATCGATGTTGTTCATCTTTTCATCTCGACAATCAATACAATCTCAAATACTGTATATACACTATTAATCAGATTTGAGGAAAAGTGATGCCCGCATTCGTCCACATCAACTTACGTATTATTGACCCTGCGCGACAGGCCAGCCTTGCCCCCCGCTTCACATTAGCGTTAGAGGAAGCGGGAGGGAAAATTGTGCATTTTGGTTCGGTTGCAGAAGTACTCGAAGGCGATGAAGCCCCGTTACCCTATGCTGGCATTTTTGAATTCCCGACTTTAGATCAGGCGCTTGCTTTCTATCATTCAGAAAAGTATGCGCCGATTAAGGCTGAACGCCAGCTAGCCCAGCAGGCCAGGATGTTCATCGTCACGACAGGCTGAACGCGTCATTGACCCCATGCCGGGAACGTTCGCCTGTATAGCTATCACAGAACCGAAATTTGTCTCCGTTATGACAACCTGCTCTCTGTTTTCCTGGAATTAACGGTCTAACCTGAATTGTGTAAAAAACACTCAGGAGGGACACATGTACAATTCAATTTTGGTTCCAATTGATATTTCCGAAGATAGCCTGACGCATATGGTGATTCCTTTCGTTCAGGCTCATACCGCACTTAACACAGCTAAAGTCCATTTTCTTACGGTCATTCCTTCGCTACCTTATTATTCTTCTTTAGGCCTGGCCTACTCCGTGGAGATGCCGAAGATAAAAGAGTTCCAGCATACGGCTTTAGAAAAACTGGATGAAATCGTTAAGCAATTTAAAATTCCGCCAGAAAAAGTGCAGACGCACGCCGTTACGGGATCGCCAAAAGATCAGATCCTTAAACTCGCGGACACCATCGGCGCCGACCTGATCATCATCGCCTCCCATAAACCGGACATATCAACGTATCTGTTAGGTTCAAATGCGGCGGCAGTGGTGCGCCACGCAAAATGCCCTGTGCTGGTCGTAAGATAAAAAACCGGGCGAAAAGCCCGGTTTTTTTTTCGCTGACGCTTCCCTGTTTCAGGGGGCGCGGAAGATGCAAAAACGCGTTTATGTATTCACCAGGTTGCCGTTTAAATTGAGATCGGCAATGGCGACGGGTTTTCCAAGTAAATACCCCTGAACTTCATCACACTTATTTTTTTTAAGAAAAGCCAGCTGTTCGCTGGTCTCCACTCCTTCAGCGGTCACTTCCATGGAATAGGCTTTACCCAAATCGATTATCTTCTCGACTACCGATTGGTTCTGTGGCGAATCCGCTAAGGTAAAAATAAAGCTTTTATCGAGCTTTAGCCCATCAAACTGAAACTTTCGAAGATAGCTCAGAGAGGCATAGCCGGTACCGAAATCATCGATCAGAATCCGTACGCCCATTTTTTTGAGGGCTTTCATGGTGTGCAACGTTTTTTCTGGATCGGAAAGCGTGACATTTTCAGTCACTTCTATTTCCAGCCTGGTGGGTTCAAGTCCCGTTTCGTGAAGAATTTCTTTTACTCTTTCAGCCAGATCGCTCGCCTGGAATTCAATAGCCGAAATGTTGACTGATACCGATAACCCTGGCAATTGATCTTTGGCCTCCGTACACGCTTTACGAATGACCCAGTTGCTGAGGCTAATAATCAGCCCTGTTTCTTCAGCCAACGGGATAAACTGATCGGGCATCATGGTTCCTCGATCAGGGTGTTGCCACCGGACCAGCGCTTCGACGGCATCTGTTTTCGAATATCGGAGGTTATAACGCGGTTGATAAACCAGATAGAGTTGGTCTTCGCGAATGGCGGTCTTCAGCTCCAGTTCGAGTTTTCTGCGTTCGGTCAGCTTTTCCGACATATCCTGGCGATAATAGACCCATCGGTTTCTCCCGGATTGTTTTGCCTGGTAAAGCGCAATGTCAGCATAGCGCAGAAGATCGTTTGCGCTGTTGCCGTCTTGTGGGGCCAGTGCAATCCCCATGCTTACCCCTATTGTCACATCATTGCCATCAATGGTGAAAGGACGGTTGAGTTCTGACACGATGCGCTGGCACACCTCTTCAATCTGGTCCGTCTGGCTGGTGTTACCGAGGAGCAGCATAAATTCATCCCCGCCCTGTCGTGCAACAAAATCACCGCTCCGAATACAGCTTTTAAGACGTAAGGCGACTTCGCCAAGCAGAGCGTCGCCGGTGGAATGCCCAAAAATGTCATTGACGGGTTTGAACTTGTCCAGATCCAGGCAAATCATTGCAAAGGGATAATTATTGACGCCTTCATTCGCTAACCGGCCCGCCAGAAACTCCTTAATATGATACCGGTTTGGAAGCCCCGTTAATTCATCATGCCGTGACAGAAATTCCACACGTTTAGTTGCTTCCACTTCCAGAGAGACATCTGTTGCCGCGCCCCGTAAAACCACCGAACCATCAGGCTGAGAAGAAAATTTAGCCAGAAGCGTGCAGTAGGACGTGGATTGCTGATAGTTAATATAAGGGCAATTCTTAAATTCGAAGCGTCCAGTTAATTCCCGGTGGCGGACACGATCATGAAGTAAGTGACTTGTCGACGGAAAGAGCTCATCCAGCCTGCGGCCTATCCATTGACTATGTTCATATCCCGTTACCGTTGAGAAACGACCTGATAGCCATGTAATCTTTAACGATAAGTCAGTTTCCCAGAACCAGTCGCTGGTTGTTTCACTGACATCCCTGAATCGTTTTTCACTGGTGATAAGATTCAATCGTGCCTGCTCAAGGAGAAAGGCATTTTCGTCATGAATTCTCGCCTTGTGCATAATATGACGCATAAGGATCACCGTCATCGATATTGTCAGCAGTACGGAAAGAATGAGTAATGGCAGGAAATAAACGATCAGCGCCTGGCCAGGATTTTCACTGTCCCATAAAATATGCACATCACCATTTGGCGTGCTTATGGTCAATGACGTCTGATTATTAACTTCATTGGGTGAAATGCGAACATTTTTGATGGCGGCATCATGCCCAATCGCAAGGAGTTTTTTAGCCGTTAATTTGTCGACAAACACCATGACTGAAGGCCTGCCCGGTAACGGTTGCACACTCGAATCATCACCCGTTGTTATCCATTCAGCAGAAACAATGGCCGGTATGCCGTCGATAAGCGTTAGCATAGACACCGGCAATCCCTTTTTTCTGCTCAGTTCACTGAGTAAACGGTCTTTTGTGGATTGACCCAACCAACGCTCCAGATCTTCAGGTATCCGTTTCCCGGAAATCACGCTGTAGCGCGTGGCGCCTTCCGGAGAGAGAACAAACACCCCCTCATAGCCAAAGTTATCATACAGAGACTTGCCAAGATTCTGCTTATCCCATGCCCAGTGCATGTCAACATTCTGATGAAGATGTTTGTAGGCATCCCCCCACTCCGCATAGTCTTTCAAATGGCTACGGATGCTCTCCTGTCGGGTATCTAACGCTTTTCTTAGTAAGAAATCATCATGCGAATCGCTGATTTCATTAACATTATTTTTTATTATCAACAAAGAAATTATTGCCGCCGCAAAAATAGCGATCAGCAACGTTACAACATAGGTAAAGGTTTTATTTATCAGCCTCTTAGAATGCTCAGCATCCGTAAAGCCAGGAGTGGTCAGAGGTAGGGTCATCTTTCGCCTTCTTAACTGCTATAACGTCGATTTTTTTGTTATCCTCATTTATCGGCATAAAAGGGCAAAAATTTAGAATTAAAAAAGACATTTGAAAGAAGATTTTATTTCTTACAAGCCAGATCAAATTATTAACAGTTCTCGAATGTAGAGCTTTGTCTCTGTTAATAAAAAATCCTTTTATCGGCGCGTTCAATTTCACCGGTTATCTTTCAAAAGCATGCTAAAATATCGCTGATTAAAGGGTATAAAAAACCGGGCTTCACGCCCGGTTCTTTTTTTCAGCCCAAATGGACACTATTCACTTAACCCACGATTCTCCAGCATCGGTTCAATCCTCGGATCGTGCCCGCGCCAGCTCCGGTAAAGTTCACCTAAATCAGTGCTGTTCCCGCGCGACAAAATCGCCTCGCGGAATTTCTGTCCGTTTTCACGCGTCAACCCGCCCTGCTCGACAAACCACTGATAGCCATCGTCTGCCAGCATTTGCGTCCACAGGTAGGCGTAATACCCCGCCGCATAGCCACCGCCGAAGATATGGGAAAAATAGCTGCTGCGATAACGCGGGGGTACCGCGGGCAGGTCCAGCCCCTCTTTTTTCAACGCTGCCGTTTCAAAGGCTTCAACGTCAGATACGGCTTCACTGATGGCGTGCCAGTTCATGTCCAGCAATGCCGCACCCAGCAGCTCCGTCATGTCATAACCCTTGTTGAAATGGGTCGCGTTGAGCATGCTTTCCCGCAGCGCATCCGGCATCGGTTCACCGGTTTCGTAGTGACGGGCGTAGCGGGTAAATACCTGAGGATGGCTGGCCCAGTGTTCATTGATCTGCGACGGAAATTCAACGAAATCACGCGGCGTATTGGTACCGGACAGCGTGGCGAAGCGCTGGCGGGCAAACAGACCGTGCAGGGTATGCCCAAACTCGTGGAACAGGGTAATTACGTCGTCCCAGGAGAGTAACGCGGTGCCCCCGTTACCCGGTTTTGGGTAGTTACAGACATTGTAGATAACCGGGCGGGCAGAAAACTCAAAAGATTGTTCGACGAAATTGCCCATCCAGGCTCCGCCCTGCTTGGAATCGCGGGCAAAGAAGTCGCCGTAAAACAGCGCCATCCCTTCGCCGGTATGGTCGAAAATTTCCCATACGCGAACGTCCGGATGATAAACCGGAATATCGAAGCGTTCCACGAAGCGGATACCGAACAGCTGGCTGGCCGCCCAGAACACGCCGTCATGCAACACGGTATTGAGCGCAAAGTAGGGCCGGATCTGCGACTCATCAAGCGCATATTTCGCCTGGCGCACGCGCTCGGCATAAAAGGTCCAGTCCCAGGCCTGCACGGTGAAACCGCCCTGCTCGTCATCAATCACTTTCTGAATATCGGCCTGTTCGCGCTCCGCTCGGGCACGGGCGGCAGGCACAATGCCGCGCATAAAGGCCAGCGCGGCGTCGGGGGTTTTCGCCATCTGGTCGGCAATACTCCAGCTGGCGTAATCCTCAAAGCCGAGCAGGCGAGCCTGACGCGCACGGAGCGCCGTCAGACGCAGGATCAGCGCGCGGGTATCGTTTTCATCCCCTTTCTGGGTACGCGTCCAGCCTGCGTTGAACAGGTTTTCACGCGTCTGCCGATTCCGCAGCGCAGAGAGCGCAGGTTGTTGAGTCGTATTCAGCAGCGAGATCAGCCAGCGGTCGTTAAGCCCTTTTTCCGCGGCCGCCTGCGCGGCGGCGGCGATCTCTTCTGCACTGAGCCCCTCAAGCTGATGCGCATAATCCACCACCAGCCCACCCGCTTTATCGGCGGAAAGCAGACGCTGGTTAAACTGGCTGGTCAGGGAGGCTGCCTCGGTGTTCAGCGCCTTCAGCTCGGCTTTTTCTGTCTCATTCAGACGCGCACCGGCCAGAATAAACCGCTGGTACGTCTCCTCGACCAGCCGACGGGACTCGGCATCCAGCGCACCGCGATCTTGCCAGACGCTCTCAACGCGGGCGAAAAGTGTGTCATTCAGCCAGATGTCATTCGCCAGCGCGGCAAGTTCAGTGGAAAACTGCTCCTCTAACTCTTGCAGGTACGGATTGGTATGCGCAGAGGTCATGGCGAAAAAGACGCTGCTGACGCGCGAGAGCATAACGCCGCTTTTCTCCAGCGCCAGCACGGTATTATTGAAGTCTGGCGCGGCGGTTTGCGAGACAATCGCATCAATGTCCGCCCGCTTCTGACGCAGCGCTTCATCGAACGCCGGACGATAGTGACTGTCGTTAATCTGATCAAAATGGGGTGCCTGGTAAGGCAACAGACTGATTTCAAAAAAAGGATTCGTGGCCGTCATCTTTCACTCCTCAGAACGGATATCTTCCCAGAGTAGGCCAGGCCGCCATCACCTGCAATGCTGTCATACAAATGTTGCCTTAACGCACCCTCTGCGGCCGTGCTATGTTAGTACAACACAAAAAGCGTTGAGGAACAGTGAGATGATTATTTTAGTTACCGGGGCAACGGCGGGTTTTGGTGAATGCATCACGCGTCGCTTCGTCGCCAACGGGCACAAGGTGATTGCAACGGGCCGTCGTCAGGAGCGCCTGCAGGAGCTGAAAGACGAATTAGGTGACAGCATCCTGACCGCACAGCTGGACGTGCGCAACCGCGCAGCCATTGAAGAGATGATTGCTAACCTGCCTGCCGAGTGGCGCGCGATTGATCTGCTGGTCAACAACGCCGGACTGGCGCTGGGCATGGAGCCCGCGCACAAAGCCAGCGTTGAAGACTGGGAAAACATGATCGACACCAACAACAAAGGGCTGGTCTATATGACTCGCGCGGTGTTGCCGGGCATGGTTGAGCGTAATCGCGGTCACATTATCAATATTGGTTCTACCGCCGGGAGCTGGCCTTACGCGGGCGGCAACGTCTATGGTGCGACCAAAGCGTTTGTCCGTCAGTTCAGCCTGAACCTGCGCACCGATCTGCACGGCACCGCCATTCGCGTTACCGATATCGAGCCGGGTCTGGTGGGCGGCACCGAATTCTCCAACGTGCGCTTCAAGGGTGACGATGCGAAAGCGGATAAAACCTACGAAAATGCTAACGCGCTGACGCCGGAAGATGTCACTGAAGCGGTCTGGTGGGTGGCGACGCTGCCTAAGCACGTCAACATCAATACCGTAGAAATGATGCCAGTCACCCAGAGTTTTGCCGGACTTAACGTCCATCGTGGCTAAATAAGCCCCACCCGGCCTGCGGGCCGGGTCTGTTTCGGGTTCGAAAAGAATGGTAGTATGTTCAGGCTAACTCTCTGAGAAATGACAACTCATGGCCGCTGAATCGCAACTCAATCCCACCCAGCCCGTAAACCAGCAAATCTATCGCATTTTGCGACGTGATATTGTCCATTGCCTGATTCCGCCGGGAACGCCGCTTTCTGAAAAAGAGGTCTCGGTGCGTTTTGACGTCTCCCGTCAGCCGGTGCGTGAAGCGTTCATTAAGCTTGCTGAAAACGGCCTGATTCAGATCCGCCCGCAGCGCGGCAGCTACGTAAACAAAATTTCACTTTCTCAGGTGCGTAACGGCTGTTTCGTTCGCCAGGCCATTGAATGCGCGGTCGCCCGCCGGGCGGCAACGCTTATCAATGACAACCAGTGTTACCTGTTGGAGCAGAACCTGCATCAGCAGCGTATAGCGATCGACCGTAAGCAGCTCAACGATTTCTTCCAGCTCGATGATGAATTCCACCAGAAACTGGCACAAATAGCGGATTGTCAGTTGGCCTGGGATACCATTGAGAACATCAAGGCCACCATCGACCGCGTGCGTTATATGAGCCTCGATCATGTCTCCCCGCCGGAAATGCTGCTCAGACAGCATCACGATATTTTTAGCGCGCTGGAAAAACGCGACCCGGACGGCGTGGAGAAAGCGATGACGCTGCATTTGCAGGAAATCAGCGAATCCGTGCAGCTTATTCGTCAGGAAAACAGCGAGTGGTTTAGCGAGGAATAATATTCGCCGCACCCTGTTGGGCACGGCGTTGGGTTTAGCGAACGACTAACACCGGAATCGTGGCGTAGCGCAGAATGGATTCCGCATTCGATCCCAGCAGATGGGTGGTGATGCTCGGGTTTTTCGACCCGATGACAATCGCATCGTATTTCCCCTCCTTGCTCAGCTTGATAATTTCATCGCGAACGTTGCCAAAACGAACCATGCTGTGAATATTCTCTGGGGCAATATCAAACAGTCTTTTTAATTCGTTCATTTTCTTCGCGGATTCCGCGGTCATATACTCTTCAAACTTTTTGATATCGGCATTGAACCCGCGCAGGAGAGACCGACTGCTTGCAGGCAGAATGTTGACCAGGGTAATTGATGCCCCCTCTGCCTTTGCAAGGCTTGCCGCGTGGCGAACCGCTTTGTCGCTCAAATCCATTTCAAACACATCTACAGGCATCAAAATGTTCTTATACATAAGCCTGACTCCTTATTCCGATGAAAGGGTTATTTCCTGTACCCAGAATGGCAGCAGGAATATAAACCAACCCTAAACGCTTCCATGTTGAAACTATCAATAAATGAAAATAACGGTCTGCTTTGTAAATTGCTGTCGCGAACCGTCAGCACCTCATGTCATTAAGAAAAAAGTGTGACTTTGATCAAAAACAAAAACATCACTTGCAGACAGGCGTATTTATATGCCCCGTGAACGGTGAAACCTGAAATACCGCCGTAACGGATAAGTTAGAGAGGAGAAAATACCATGATGACATACGACCGTAACCG
The DNA here is from genome assembly GCF_056673325.1 of Enterobacter cloacae complex sp. HYC080_NIDB. Classification (NCBI taxonomy): domain Bacteria; kingdom Pseudomonadati; phylum Pseudomonadota; class Gammaproteobacteria; order Enterobacterales; family Enterobacteriaceae; genus Enterobacter; species Enterobacter cloacae complex sp. HYC080_NIDB. Next base: position 2,427,124 of record NZ_CP114212.1, read on the forward strand.
CAATGCAATTACCACTGGCAGCCGCGTGATGATTAGCGGCACAGGCAAAACTGGCGTGATTAAAGCGATCCACAGCGACGGGCTGGATGCCGCGCAGGTGCGCCGCAGCAAAACGGTGGAAGTGGAAGGATGCGAAGGTAAGTTCGAGCCGATTGAGCTGATTCGTCTGGGTATGCACTAAGTTGTGCGCTGACATGCCGCCGCGCACGGCGGCATGTACTGAATTACCGTTGAGACGCGTACTGCGCCACGGTAGCTTTCGCGCCCTTTTGCACCAAAGACCGGTACGCGGTCATCACAGCATCAACAAAGACGGTCTCACGCGGTAATTCTTTGCCAAAGATAGACTCAATGCCGAGCAGCGCACGCACGCGGCTTTCCCCTTCAGCACTTCCCTTCACTGCCTCCTGAATCACCGCCAGCTGCGGATCGCTCACCTCGATGGCATTACCCTGTTCATCCACTCCGCCGACATAGCGCATCCAGCCCGCCACGCCCAGCGCCAGCAGGGGGAAAGGTTTCTGATGCACCAGATGCCAGCGCACGGAATCTAACATGCGTTGCGGGAGCTTCTGGCTGCCGTCCATCGCGATTTGCCAGGTGCGATGACGCAGAGCCAGGTTGCTGTAGCGGGCAATCAGCAGATCGGCGTAATGTCCTAAATCGACGCCTTTCACCTTCAGGGTCGGCGCCTGCTCGTGGAGCATCAGCGCGTGAGCCGCAACGCGGTAATTCTCATCTTCCATGCAGTCGTTGATATGCTGATAACCGGCCAGATACCCCAGGTAAGCCAGGAAGGAGTGGCTGCCGTTAAGCATGCGCAGCTTCATCTCTTCAAACGGAATGACGTCTGATACCAGCTCGGCCCCGGCTTTTTCCCACGCAGGACGCCCCGCCACAAAGTTATCTTCGATCACCCACTGGCGGAAGGGTTCACAGGCCACGCCCGCCGGATCACGCACGCCAGTGAGCTGTTCGATTTTATCCAGCGTATCAGGCGTGACCGCAGGTACGATGCGATCCACCATGGTTGACGGGAACGTGACGTTAGCCTCGATCCAGTCCGCCAGCTCGCCGTCTACCGCCCGGGCATAGGAGCAGGTTACGTTGCGCATCACATGACCGTTTTCCGGCATGTTGTCGCAGGACATCACGCTAAAGGCCGGTAACCCCGCCGCTTTGCGACGCGCCAGCGCTTCCACCACCACACCCGGTGCGGACGTCGGCTGATGCGGGTTTTGCAGGTCGGCGGCGATGAATGGATGATCGAGCATCAGTTGCCCGGTTGCGGGAGAGTGACAGTAGCCCTTCTCGGTAATGGTCAGTGAAACAATCGCCACCTGCGGTTCGCACATCGCTGCCAGTACGGTCTCCAGCCCGTCAACCTGCGCATGCAGGGCCTTTTTGACCACGCCCACCACGCGGGATGTCCACGCATCGGCGGACATCTCCGCTACGGTATAGAGATTATCCTGCGCCTTCAGGTCGGCAATTTGCTGCTCGCCGCCAATCAGGTTGACCTCACAGTAGCCCCAGTCGCTGCCATAATCAGACGCGAGGATGTCGGCATACACCGCCTGATGCGCGCGGTGAAAAGCGCCAAATCCTAAATGAACAATGCGTGCTTTAAGGCTGTCGCGATTGTACTGAGGCAGCGTCGCTTTGGCCTGTAATAACGTGTTTTCCATGATTAAGACTCGTTAATTAGAAAGCTGTGGATCGCTGCCGCTTGTTATAAAGCGGCAGCGTCTGCTGACTACACCAACTAGAATGGCAGTTGGGGTAAAAAATCTCTGCCATCCACCATACTGATACTGCCATTTGAGATTTTGATTTATATTAACTTTTGTTCAGGTGGTGTGACACAAAGGCAAGGTTGTGTGACAAGTCACGCAGGCTGTATACCATTACCGCCGTGACGATACCGTGCCGTAGGCCACAGGCTCTTTTGGCGTGGCCTCCGCAGCATCTTCCGCTGCGCTCAAATCACGATCCCGCACTTCGGGCATCAGGCAGGCCGAGACCAGACCAATCACTGAGTAAGCCACCAGCATGGCCACAATCGGCCACCAGGAACCGGTCATGTTACAGAAGATCCCCGCCAGCACCGGACCAAACCCCACCGCCACCAGACCGCCCGCCTCTTTGGAGATAGCCATCCGGGTAAAGCGATTTCGCGAGCCAAACATCTCCGCCATGGTGATATTTTCCAGCGCAAACAGCCCCAGTACCGCGAAATTATGGATAACGATGATGGAGAGCATAATGGTTCCCGGCGCATAGCTTTTATCGACGATGATCGACAGCATCGGGTACGCCAGAATAATGGCGGAAATATTAAGGATAATGTACGGCAGACGGCGTCCCACTTTATCGGACAGCCAGCCCAGCAGCGGGATAGAGATAAACCCAAGAATGGAGCTTATCATCAGCGCGTCGGTGGGAATGGCTTTATCGAACAGGAGAGTCTGGACCAGATAACCGGCCAGAAACGTCTGAATCAGACCCGAGTTGCCCGCCTGACCGAAACGCAGACCGGTCGCCAGCCAGAAAGATTTACTTTTCACCATGGCACCTAACGATGTGTCCGGCTGCGCGGTTTGAGCATCGTTCACTTTCTCAAAGACCGGGCTTTCCTTGAGGTTCATACGCAGCCAGATGGCAAAGATCATCACCACGACGCTGGCGAGGAACGGCACGCGCCAGCCCCAGGCGAGCAGCTGTTCGCGGTCGAGGGCAAAGAACATAACGGCCCAGATAGCGGTCGCGCTCAGCGTCCCGCAGTTAGTCCCCATCGCCACCAGCGACGAGATGATGCCACGTTTACCTTTCGGTGCGTACTCCGCCAGCATGGTCCCGGCCCCGGAGATCTCTGCCCCTGCCCCGAGTCCCTGAATGATGCGCAGCGTCACCAGCAGTACGGGCGCGAAAATCCCGATCTGTGCGTAGGTGGGCAGCACACCAATCAGCGTGGTGCAGATCCCCATCATGGTGATGGTGATAAACAGTACCTTTTTACGGCCAATGCTGTCGCCCATGCGACCAAAAATAAAGGCGCCGACGATACGCGCGATATAGCCTGCGCCGTAGGTTCCCATCGCCAGGATCAGTGCCATCGCAGCGGACTGTTCCGGGAAGAAGATTTCATGAAATACCAGGGCGGCCCCCAGCGAGTAGAGCTGGAAATCCATGAACTCCAGCGCGGTGCCCAGCCAGCCTGAAACGGCGGCTTTCACCAGATCGGAGGTGGTTCTTTGAGGTTGTGCTTGCGTCATAATGGCTATCTCTGAAAGGTAAGATGCGTACCACATAGAGCCCGTCTTCGCGGGCTCTTCACCGCGTGAATTATTCTGGGTTGAACGTGAGCAGGACCTTGCAGCACTGCCTCTGGTCTTTCTCAAACAGTTCAATGGCGTCTGTTACATGGTGATAGTCAAAGGTATGGGTGATCAGTTTTTCCGGGTCGATCAGTCCTTTTGTCAGCCAGTCGATGACGACCGGGAATTTATTGGCGTTCAGGCGCGAGGAGAAAATCGCCAGCTCTTTGCCGGTGATGCCCTGCTGAACAATCTGGCTCGGTTCGCTGGAGAAGCCCATCAGCACGATGCGCGCCGCCGGCGAGGCCAGGGTTATCGCTTCCTGTAAAATGGACGGATGACAGGCGGCATCAATGATTAACGTCGGTTTGATGCCTTTTTCGTCCAGCGCGGCCTGCAACGACTGCTCGCCGTTATTAAAGACCCAGTCCGCGCCGCTGCGCTGGGCCATTGCCAGGCGTTCGTCTATGCGGTCAACCACAATCACCTGTTTCACCTTATAGACGCCCTTCAGCGCCTGCACGGTGACCAGCCCCATCGGGCCTGCGCCGTAGATCAGCGCCACGTCCTGTTCCCCAGGGTTGGCCTGCCCCGTCACGTTGGCGGCAATGGTAAATGGCTCAACCATGACGGCGTGTTTATCCGGGATCGCATCCGGGATGCGCCAGACATTTTTTGCGGGTACCGTTGCATATTCGCTGAAACCGCCGTCGCGGTGAACGCCCAGCACCACCAGCGAGGTGCAGACGTTTGGTTTTCCGACGGAGCACGGGTAGCAGTGTCCGCAGCTGATCACCGGGTCAACCGACACGCGTTCTCCTGACCGGGACGGATCCACGCCCTCGCCAACGGCATCGATCACGCCAAAAAACTCGTGGCCAATCACGCGCGGATACTTCGCAAACGGGTTATGGCCGCGGTAGATGTGGCTGTCCGAACCGCAGATCCCGGCGAGTGTGATTTTGACGCGCACTTCGCCTGCACCTGGCTGCGGGCTTGGACGCGCTTCAATGACCAGCTGGTTCGGCTGTTGAATGACTATGCTTTTCATCGTTCGCTCCTCGTTTACCAATTCCACAGCGTACCGTCTTCAAGACGTGCCACCGGCAGGTACGCCGGATCGTACGGGTATTTCGCCGCCAGCTTCTCGTCAAACTCAATGCCCAGCCCTGGCTTGTCACCCGGGTGCATATAGCCGTTATCAAAGCGCCAGCTGTGCGGGAAGACGTCGAGCATTTGTTCGGAATAGCCCATATATTCCTGCACGCCAAAGTTCGGTACCCACAGGTCAAAATGCAGCGCGGCGGCATGACACACCGGCGACAGATCCGACGGGCCGTGCGAACCGGTACGTACCTGGTAGAGCGACGCAAAGTCAGCGATGCGACGCATGCCGGTGATGCCGCCCGCATGCGTGATTGTGGTGCGGATATAGTCGATAAGCTGCTCTTCGATAAGCTGCTTGCAGTCCCAGATGCTGTTAAACACCTCGCCCACCGCAATGGGCGTGACGGTGTGCTGGCGAATAAGACGGAAGCAGGCCTGGTTTTCGGCAGGCGTGGGATCTTCCATCCAGAACATGCGGAAGTCTTCGATGCTCTTACCGAAGCGCGCCGCCTCAATGGGCGTCAGACGGTGGTGCATATCGTGCAGGAGGTGTTCATTGAAGCCAAATTTACTGCGCACCGCGTCGAACAGTTTGGGTGTGAAATCGAGGTATTTCTCGGTCGACCAGAGCTGCTCTTCCGGCCAGTCGCCTTTGGTGGCAGGCTCGTAGGCCAGCCCTTTTCCTTTCGACATGCCGTAGGTAGTTTTCATACCCGGCACACCGCACTGCACGCGGATCGCCTTGAAGCCCATCTCTTTATGACGCGCGTAATCTTCCAGCACGTCGTCAATGGTGTGACCGGTCGTGTGGCAGTAGACCATCACGCCTTCACGGGAGGCGCCGCCCAGCAGCTGGTAGAGCGGCATATTGGCCGCTTTGGCTTTGATGTCCCAGAGCGCCATATCAACGGCGGAGATGGCCGACATGGTCACCGGTCCGCGACGCCAGTAGGCGCCTTTATAGAAGAATTGCCAGATATCTTCGATACGGTGCGCGTCGCGGCCAATTAACTGCGGGCAGAGGTGATCCTTCAGGTACGAAGCGACGGAAAGCTCGCGTCCGTTCAGCGTAGCGTCACCGAGGCCGACAATCCCGTCATCGGTGGTGATTTTAAGGGTGACAAAGTTCCGCCCCGGGCAGGTAACAAACACGTCAGCCGCGACAATCTTCATAATTCCTTTCCTTACATCGTTCGTTGTGATGTCGGAAATTTACTCAATTGCAATACTACCATACAAGTATAATGATCATAAAATCAGCTGGCGATCACAAAACCAGGGGCTCAGGCCCGCCCCCATCCCGCCACGATAATCAGCATCCCGCACAGGGCAATTAGCGCGCCGGCCCAGTCATATGCGCTAAGCCTGACGCCGTCCACCACGCGTAACCACAGTAGCGCGCTACAGACATATACACCGCCGTAGGCCGCGTAGACGCGCCCACTTGCCGCCGGATGCAGCGTTAAGAGCCAGACAAACAGGGCCAGCGCGACGCCCGCCGGGATTAGCAATAATGCGCTACCTCCCTTCTTCAGCCAGAGCCAGGGCAGGAAGCAACCGATGATTTCGCAGAGCGCGGTGGCAAAAAAAAGCAGCGTGGTTTTGAGCATATTTCACTTCAGGTGAGGATTTATTTAAACATCATACCCGATGATGGCGATAACTTTTCCATACCTGCGCTGCGGGTATGCCGTCTTTTCGCTTTGGTGTAGAATCTGTAAGGGGTTACTTGATTATCTGCACCCATTTAAAAGGAAACGCTATGACAACATTAAGCAAACGCCTTTGTCTGACAGCCCTGCTGGCGCTGTCATCGTTCGCTTTTGCCGCCTCTGCGACAGCGGAAACCAGCAAACTCATTATTGAGTCTGGTGACAGCGCGCAAAGCCGCCAGAACGCCGCCATGGACAAAGAACAATGGAATGACACCCGTAGCCTTCGTCAGAAGGTCAACAAACGCGCTGAAAAAGAGTGGGATAAAGAAGATGTCGCTTTTGACGCACGCGATAAGTGTCAGCAAAGTGCAAACGTCAATGCCTACTGGGAGCCTAACACCCTGCGCTGCCTGGACCGCCGCACTGGCCGTACGGTAGCCCCATAATGTCGGCTTCGTGTGACGTTAAGCTCCGTCCGCTGGAGCGTGAAGACCTGCGCTTTGTCCATCAGCTCGACAACAACGCCAGCGTGATGCGCTACTGGTTCGAAGAGCCTTACGAGGCCTTTGTCGAGCTGTCGGATCTGTACGACAAACACATTCACGATCAAAGTGAACGTCGTTTTGTGGTGGAGTGTGGCGGCGAAAAAGCCGGGCTGGTGGAGCTGGTTGAAATCAACCACGTTCACCGTCGGGCAGAGTTCCAGATCATCATTTCGCCTGAGCACCAGGGGAAAGGTCTGGCCTCACGTGCGGCGAAGCTGGCGATGGATTACGGATTCAACGTTCTGAATCTCTACAAACTGTACCTGATTGTGGACAAAGAGAACGAGAAAGCGATCCATATCTACCGCAAGCTGGGCTTTATGGTGGAAGGCGAGCTGATTCACGAGTTCTTTATCAACGGTGAATACCGCAATACCATCCGCATGTGCATCTTCCAGCATCAGCACCTGGCCGGGCATAAACCCTCAGGCGCCAGCCTGCTGAAACCAACCGCGCAGTGAGTTTGATGACAACCCCTGTCATCAACAATTGCGCCGTCTTCCTTGCCGGGTGGCGCTGCGCTTACCCGGCCTACATTGTGCAATAATATCAATACATTGCTCAGTAGTATTCAATCGTGTTTTTGATGGTGTACTTGCGCTCAACGGCGGGCTTGACGCTGTCATCGGTGATGATCAGATCGCAGCTCACCGGATTGTTGTGTCGATCGTAGTCGCAGCTCTGCTTCACGTTACCCAGCGGCTTGTCGTTTAACAAACTCACTGCCGAGTAATCCATCCTTTTGCGTACGTCTTTAGACGGTGTCGACTGGACAGACAGATGCTGATCCCCGGAGACGGTGGTTTTGCCCAACGGGTAACCATCGGCATCATAGCGGTATTTCACTTCCATCTCTTTGCCGTGCGCCGCCACCACGAAACCGTTATCGTCGGTATCCCACGTCACCCCGGCTGACGGCAGTTCGGCCAGCTGGCATTTCCCCTGCAGCTTCACTTTGCGCTGCTGGGTTTCGGCATCAATGTAGTAATTCGCATCCAGCACCAGCGCCACGCCGGTGTTGGCCTCCAGGTCGTGCAGTTCCAGCGTATCGAAACACCCTTCTGTCGACACGGTGCCCGTCACCCGTTTAGACACTTCGCCCTTCTCGTTGAACAGCGTCTGGGTAAAGTCTTTAACCGGGCCGCGCAGGGGGTCAAAATCAAATTCGTTCGAGAAACTCGCCATCTCCGGCGTAAACGACAGCGGTGCGGAGTTGTTGTCACACCCCACGAGAGTGGCTGCCAGGAGCGTTATCGCTGCATATTTCTTCACATTGATTACCGTACAGAGAGATTATTCCCAATCATATTAGCAAATACAGTTGTTTACACGAAGCCTGCTAAAATTAATGTCTACACACAGAGAAAAGGAGCGACAGATGAAACGGTTACCCTGGATTACCGCCCTGCTGTTAATGAGTGCTTCAACGGCCGCCCTGGCGGCACCCGATTCCTGCGAGCGCGTGAAAAGCGATATTCAGCAGAAGATCATCAACAACGGCGTGCCGGAGTCAGGATTCACGCTGAACATTGTGCCGAACGATCAGGCCGATCAGCCGGACGCACAGGTGGTAGGCCATTGTGCCAACGACACCTTTAAAATTCTCTACACCCGCACACGGAGCGGAGCGGCATCCGCCAGTCAGGATAATGCGCCAACTGAACCGCAGTAATTTCCCCTCAATCCCCTTTGATTTGATAAGGATTAATATTTACTACCCCTAAATCAGTAACACTCACCCCACCATTAGCCCGGTTATCATTTCGGGAAAAATAATACGCAATTACATTGGTGGGGTGAGCCATGTCCGATATCGAACATCACGGCGGGATTAGCCGTCGAACACTCGTGAAATCTACGGCGATAGGATCGCTGGCGTTCGCCGCCGGTAGCGTCTCATTGCCTTTTGGCGTGAAACGCGTTGCCGCCGCAGTGCAAAGCGCCACGAAACCTGCTGACGATAAAGTCGTCTGGGGCGCCTGCTCGGTTAACTGTGGCAGCCGCTGCGCATTGCGTCTGCACGTCCGCGACGATGAGGTGTACTGGGTCGAAACGGATAACACCGGCGAGGATATCTACGGCAATCACCAGGTTCGCGCCTGCCTGCGCGGACGTTCTATTCGCCGTCGCATCAACCACCCTGACCGTCTGAACTACCCGATGAAGCGCGTGGGCAAACGCGGTGAAGGCAAGTTCGAGCGTATCAGCTGGGATGAAGCGCTCAACACCATCACCGCCAGCCTGAAAGACGTGGTCGCCAGATACGGCAATGAAGCGGTGTACATCAACTACTCCTCCGGGATTGTCGGCGGCAATATTACCCGCTCCTCCCCTTACGCGTCGCTGGTGGCGCGCCTGATGAACTGCTACGGCGGTTTCCTGAGCCACTACGGCACCTACAGCACGGCGCAAATCGCCTGTGCAATGCCTTACACCTACGGCAGCAATGATGGTAACAGCACCTCGGATATCGAAAACACCAAACTGGTGGTGATGTTCGGCAACAACCCGGCGGAAACGCGCATGAGCGGGGGCGGGATTACCTATTATCTTGAGCAGGCTCGCGAGCGGTCCAACGCGCGTATGATTGTCATCGATCCGCGCTATACCGACACGGCAGCCGGACGTGAAGATGAATGGATCCCGATTCGTCCAGGGACCGATGCCGCGCTGGTGGCCGGTCTGGCATGGGTAATGATTAACGAAAATCTGGTCGACCAGTCTTTCCTCGACAAGTACTGCGTCGGCTACGACGAAAAAACGCTGCCGGAAGGCGCGCCGGCTAACGCGCACTACAAAGCGTATATTCTCGGCCAGGGCGATGACGGAACGGCGAAAACCCCGGAGTGGGCCTCGCGCATTACGGGCATACCGGCCAATCGCATCGTTAAGCTTGACCGGGAAATCGGTTCTGCGAAGCCAGCCTATATCTGCCAGGGCTGGGGTCCACAGCGTCAGGCGAACGGCGAATTGACGTCCCGCGCCATCGCGATGCTGCCGATCCTGACCGGCAACGTAGGGATCAACGGCGGTAACAGCGGCGCGCGTGAGTCGACGTACACCATCACCATCGAACGGATGCCGCTGCCGGAAAACCCGGTCAAAACGCAGATCTCCTGCTTTAGCTGGACGGACGCCATCGCCCGCGGACCGGAAATGACTGCCCTGCGCGACGGGGTGCGCGGTAAAGATAAGCTGGATGTGCCGATTAAGTTCATCTGGAACTACGCGGGTAATACCATCATCAACCAGCACTCCGATATCAATAAAACCCACGATATCCTGCAGGATGAGAGCAAGTGCGAAATGATTGTCGTCATCGATAATTTCATGACGTCGTCAGCCAAGTATGCCGATATCGTGTTGCCGGATTTAATGACCGTCGAGCAGGAAGATATTATTCCTAACGATTACGCCGGGAACATGGGTTACCTGATTTTTCTCCAGCCCGTCACCGCACCGAAGTTTGAACGCAAGCCCATCTACTGGATCATGAGTGAAGTGGCGAAACGTCTTGGGCCGGATATCCATCAGAAATTCACCGAAGGACGGACGCAAGCGCAATGGCTGCAGTATCTGTATGCCAAAATGCTCGAAAAAGACCCTCAACTGCCGTCCTATGATGAGCTGAAGAAAATGGGCATTTATAAGCGCAAAGATCCGAACGGACACTTTGTGGCGTATAAAAAGTTCCGCGAAAACCCGGAAGCCAATCCGCTGAAAACGCCATCGGGTAAGATTGAAATTTACTCGAGTAAGCTGGCTGAAATTGCAGCGACCTGGGAACTGGCAAAAGACGAAACCATCAGCCCTCTTCCCGTCTATGCCTCAACATTTGACGGTTGGGATGCCCCCGCGCGCGCGCAGTATCCTCTGCAGCTGTTTGGCTTCCATTTCAAAGCCCGTACCCACTCTAGCTACGGTAACGTTGACGTGCTGAAAGCGGCCTGCCGCCAGGAGGTCTGGCTTAATCCTCTCGATGCCGAAAAACGCGGCATTAAGAACGGCGATACGGTGCGCGTGTTTAACGATCGCGGTGAGGTGAGAATTGAAGCGAAAGTCACGCCTCGCATCATGCCCGGCGTGAGTGCCATGGGCCAGGGCGCCTGGCATGACGCCAATATGAATGGCGATCGTATCGACCACGGCTCCTGCATCAACACCCTGACGACCCATCGCCCGTCTCCGCTGGCCAAGGGCAACCCGCAGCACACCAACCTGGTACAGATTGAGAAGGTATAAGGGGTGAAACGGATGGCCGTGGTTTATTCTATGGTGTGTATTACTGATTAACACAGTCGCGCGGGCGTGCCCCGCGCAAGCAAGGAAGGTTTAATGAAAGACGTCTTACAGCGTGAATCGTTCGCGTTCAGCGCCCGGGTGCTGGGCGCGCTGTTTTATTTCGCTCCTGACAGCGAGCAGACTGCGCCCTTGGTACAGGCTCTTATCGCTGGCGAATGGGTTCAGGACTGGCCCCTGTCTCCGGAAACGCTGCAGCCCGTTGCCGATACCTTTGCCACGTCTTCCGATGAGCCGCTGACGGACGCCTGGCAACGGTTGTTTATTGGCCCTTATGCCCTGCCCGCGCCGCCGTGGGGTTCCGTATGGCTGGATCGCGAATCCGTGCTGTTTGGTGACTCAACCCTTGCGCTGCGCCAGTGGATGCGTGAAAACGGCATCGCTTTTGAGATGCAGCAGAACGAACCGGAAGATCATTTCGGTACCCTGCTGCTGCTGGCGGCGTGGCTGATTGAGAATGGCCGCGATTCGGAGTGCGACCAGCTCCTGGCGTGGCACCTGCTGCCGTGGAGTACCCGCTTCCTGTCGGTATTTGTCGACAATGCGGGTCATCCGTTTTACACCGCGCTGGGCAGGCTTGCGCAGCTGACGCTGGCGGACTGGCGATCCGCGCTGGTTATCCCTGTTGCGGAAAAGACGCTGTATCGCTAAGGGATGTGATGAGGTGTTGAGATTGTCCGCTTGCGGTCTTGCTTGTGCCGGAAGCGGATTTTTAAAAAAAGATAACAGATAAACCTCTTCATCCAGGCAGGTGAATTCCTCATTTTTATTTCCTCAACCTTAACCATTCAGAGCCCTTCTTAGCCCTTAATGAAAGCGACGTAATATGTGTGGCTCGTATGTCCGCAATTGTTCTAAATGCTTAACGCTCATTACTTATGTATGACGCGCCAGCCCATGATTATTTATTTAATACCCGGTGAATGTGAATTTTTTGTCTGATTTAGCTATAAAAATCACTGATGCCGTATGAAACATTTTAATAATGATTAAATCTGATGCCATACGTAATGACCTTCAACTTTAGATGCGATATAACGTCCCCCGAACACAAGTTAACAATATCATAACATTACAAAGGTTAAGCAAATGAAGCAGGTTGGCATCGTCGGTTGGCGAGGAATGGTAGGTTCTGTTTTGTTACAGCGAATGGTCGAAGAGAACGACTTCGACGGTATTTCTGTGCATTTTTACAGTACTTCAAGTGCAGGTGTCGCCGGTCCTGTCATTGGTGGCGTCGGCTATACGCTAAAAGATGCTAATTCAATCAATGCCCTGTCCGAAATGGATATCATTATAACCTGTCAGGGCGGTGATTATACTAAAGCAATATATCCTGATTTGATTGATCATGGCTGGAAAGGCTACTGGATTGATGCGGCCTCAGCGTTACGGATGGATGAGAAAGCCTGTATTATTCTCGACCCCGTCAATCGTTCTAATATTGATCGTGCAATCAAAGAAGGAATTAAACTTTTTGTTGGTGGCAACTGCTCCATCACCCTGAGTCTTATGGGGCTTGCTGGACTGATAAAGGCTGACTTAATCGAATGGATGAGCGTAATGACGTATCAGTCTGCATCAGGTGCAGGGGCTAAATATGTTAGAGAATTAATCGCTCAAAGCGCATATATCAGTCAGCATTTATCCTCAGATGAACTCATGTCATCAGGATCGGTGCTTCCTTTAGTCAATAAAGTTAGTGAGCTTATTAACAGTGCTGACATGCCCATCCAGAATTTCGGCGTACCTCTTATGGGCAGCATCATTCCATGGATTGATAGCGATTTAGGCGATGGGAATAGCCGCGAAGAGTGGAAAGGTGAGGCAGAAACGAACAAGATTCTTGGGCTTTCTCCAGGTACAATCCCGGTAAACGGTTTGTGTATTCGTGTCGGCGTGATCCGGTGCCATAGTGCTGCCATCACCCTGAAGCTCAAGCGTGAAGTCAGCGAAAAAGAATTCGCAAGCTTAGTAACGCATTCCCACCCCTGGGTTAACTACGTACCCAATAACAAGGATGAAAGTGTCAGTCGATTGACCCCAGCTTACATCAGCGGTTCGCTGCAAGTTAGCGTTGGCCGTTACAAAAAAATGTCCCTGAATAATGACCCTATTTACTCGGTTCTGACGGTGGGCGATCAGCTATTATGGGGGGCGGCAGAACCGTTGCGCCGGATGTTGAATATTTTGCTTGGCAAAATATAAGTCGAATTTTACGAGTAAAACATCTCGTGACGGAATCACTGCAAATCCACCAGAGCGAAAACGAATATTACCCCTACATTTAGTGGTTGCTATGTGAAGGTAGTTCATCCATCCTGCTTGTAACCGCGGGCAGGACGGAGTCACATTTTGTGGGTAATCCAATCCTTGAGAAAACCATCGTCATCTTTCTTCTCATCTTGTGCATAATCAGTGCATTCAGGGCCAGGAAAAGAAAATGTTCTGACCCCGCTATTGAAGCAGCTGATGCCAGAGAACGCCATGAATGGCGCTATTTCAGATGGGGGTTCCGGACGATACAAGTGGCAGCGACAATATATATCTTTGTTCAGCTGTTTCAGGTATTAATGAGATAAGATACGTCACTTTCAAACTCCCCGTGGGCGACGTTTTTCGTTGCACAATCGGGTTATCGCCTGCCTCTCCCGTCAACTGCGTTACGCCCGCTGCGGCAAGCACGCTCCAGCGGGCGGTGAGCTTGTGGTTCCAGTCAAGATCCATCGACCAGGCGTAAATCCCTGCGCCGGCGTCATGTCGGGCAAACCCCGATGCCGCCGACTGGGCATCGCTCACGCCGTAATACGTTTGCATATACTTGCTGGAGCCCCAACTGCCGGTCAGCGCCAGCGTTACCGCATTTTACGCACACCTGACGATCTCTCCCCCTTAAAAGCCGTACCACAGCACAGTGAGGCGCGCATTGACACCGCGACGGAGTCCGTGCCGCTAACGTCGCTCATACCGGAGCGAATGGCCGAGCTGGAACCGTTAGCCTCAGCGCGCAGAATTGAACTGGAATTCTTCGCCGAGAAGAACATCCGGATTAGCGGCGTCAGGCAAAGTTTGATATCGCTGATAGACAATCTGATTGAAAATGCCGTGAAGTACAGCCCTGAGTGCGTCCGCAGAAGGTGGCCTCCTGGTGACGGTTGCCTTCCCGAACCGCACGTTTAGCTAAACCAGAACAGGGTGTTTGATCGCAAATGCCGCAGATTGCTTCAAAAAAATTACCCTATTTGTTATATTGTTGTTTATTGCTTATTCACCTCTGCGGTGCCAAAAAGAACAAGATTCACCGCGACCCAGGACAGAGAAATGTTAGATTACCGCTTCCCGACAGCTTTGCAGATGGTCCTCAGCGTAGCGATGGCGGAGCAATTAGGTAAACGTTCGACGAGTGGCGTTCTGGCCTACGGCCTGGAAGCCAACCCGAGCTTTATCCGCAAATTGATGGTTCCCCTTACGCGTGACGGAATTATCGTCTCCACGCTTGGCCGCAACGGCTCCATTCATCTTGGGCGCCCGCCGGAAGAGATCACCCTGCGTGACATCTACCTTTCGGTCACTGAAGATAAAAAGCTGTGGGCGTCGCGTCCTGACGTACCGGCTCGCTGTGTGGTCAGCGCTAACGCCTGCTGGTACTTTAAATCGGTATCCGAAGAAGCTGAGCAGGCTTCGCTGGCGGTATTAGCCCGACACACCGTGGCAAGCGCGCTGGAAGAGGTCAAAAAAGCCGATAGCAGCGGCTGCGATCCGGTACCTGAGCTTATGGCCCAGTATAAAGAAACGTTTTAACGGTTGATCTGATGTGAAAAAAAAGCGCCTTACTGTGAAGGCGCTTTTTTGTTTTCTGCAACATCCCTATGCAGGCAGAACCTCCCTTTCCTCTTTACCGCGCGTAACGAATTTACGCAGCGTCACGTAAAACACCGGCGTCAGGAACAGGCCAAACAACGTGACGCCCAGCATCCCGGAGAAGACCGTAATCCCGGTGACACCGCGCACTTCTGCGCCTGCGCCGTGGCCAAGGATCAGCGGAATGGTTCCGGCGATGAAGGCAATGGAGGTCATCACAATCGGGCGTAAACGCAGGCGGCAGGCCTCCAGCGCGGCTTCCATGATACCTTTGCCCTGAATTTCCAGCTCGCGGGCAAACTCCACGATAAGAATCGCGTTTTTACACGCCAGCCCCATCAGTACCACCAGCCCTACCTGCACGAACACATTGTTATCGCCACCGGTCAGCCAGACGCCAAACAGCGCGGACAACATTGTCATCGGCACGATAAGGATCACCGCCAGCGGCAGCGTCCAGCTTTCATACAGTGCCGCCAGCACCAGGAAGGCCAGCAGCACCGCAACCGGGAAGACGATCAGCGCCGTATTACCTTGTGTCGCCTGCTGGAAGCTCAGATCCGTCCATTCAATATTCATTCCGTTCGGCAATATCTGCTTAGACATACCTTCCAGCTGCGTCATCGCCTGGGCGGACGAGAGTACGCGCGGGTCGGCATCGCCAATCAGGTCAGCCGCCGGGTAGCCATTGTAGCGGATCACCGGATCCGGCCCGTAGGTGGTGCTGATCTTAACCATACTGCCAATCGGCACCATTTCACCCTGGTTATTACGGGTACGTAAGTTCGCAATATCCTCCACGCTCTCGCGGTACGGTCCGTCGGCCTGCGCCATTACACGCCAGGTACGCCCGAACTGGTTGAAGTCATTCACATAAGACGAGCCCAGATAGGTTTGCAGCGTACCGAACAGATCGGTCAGCGACACGCCCTGCGCTTTCGCCTTGTCACGGTCAACCTGCACGTCCAGCTGTGGAACGTTGGCCTGGTAGGTCGAGATCGGGAAATGCATCCCCGGCGTCTGCATAATCGCACCGGACATGGTATTCACCGCGTTCTGCAATGCGCCATAGCCAAGACCGGCACGATCCTGAATGTACAGGGAATAGCCCGACCCCTGCCCCAGCCCCAAAATCGGCGGCGGCAGAATGGAGAAGCCAAAGCCCTGCTGGATTTGCGCAATTTTCGCGTTGATTTCAGCGTTAATTTCCGCAGCACTGTGTTTACGCTGGTCGAACGGCTTCAGGCCAAAGAAGACCGTCCCGGTGTTCGGCGTATTGGTGAACTGCAGCGCATTCAGACCCGGGAAAGCAACCGCATAGTCCACGCCTTCGGTATTCATCCCGATTTCGCTCATTTTGCGGATCACCGCATCAGTACGCGCCAGCGACGAGCCTTCGGGCATTTTCACGCCACCAATCAGGTACAGCTTATCCTGTGTCGGAATAAAGCCACCGGGAACCGCTTTAAACATGACGCCTGCGGCACACAGCAGCAGCAGATACACCACAAACACCGCGCCACGTCGGCCGAGCGTTTTACCCACCAGCCCCTGATAGCCAGTCGAGCTACGATGGAAAAAGCGGTTAAACGGTCGGAAAATCCAGCCGAACAGACGATCGATAAGCCGGGTCGGGAAATCTTTCGGTGCGCCGTGCGGTTTTAACAGCAGAGCAGCCAGCGCTGGCGAGAGCGTCAGCGAGTTGATAGCGGAGATCACCGTCGAAATGGCAATCGTTACCGCAAACTGTTTGTAGAACTGGCCGGTGACGCCAGAAAGGAACGCCATCGGCACAAACACCGCGCACAATACCAGCGCAATCGCGATAATCGGCCCGGACACTTCACGCATCGCCTGATGCGCCGCCGCAAGCGGAGCAAGCCCCTCTTCGATATTTCGCTCGACGTTTTCCACCACCACGATGGCATCATCCACCACGATACCGATAGCCAATACCAGCCCGAACAAACTCAGGGTATTAAGCGAAAAGCCCAGCAGGTAGAGAACGCTGAACGTCCCCACGACCGAAACCGGCACCGCGATCAGCGGAATGATCGACGCACGCCAGGTTTGCAGGAAGAGGATCACTACCAGTACGACCAGCACTACCGCTTCCAGCAGCGTTTGCACCACCGCACGGATGGAATCGCGCACGAATACCGTCGGATCGTAAGGTGCCGCCCACTTCATATCTTCCGGGAAACGGGTGGACAGTTCCGCCATTTTAGCGCGCACCGCGTTAGACAGATCGATGGCGTTTGCGCCAGGAGACTGGAAGATACCGATCCCGACCGCGTCTTTATTGTTAAGCTGCGAACGCAACGCATAGCTGCCCGATCCCATTTCAATACGCGCCACGTCGCGCAGGCGTACCAGCGACCCGTCCTGAGACGTTTTGAGAATGATATTGCCAAACTCTTCTTCGGTATGCAGACGCCCCTGGGCGTTAATGGAGATCAGGAAATCGCTCTCCTTCGGCAGCGGCTCGGCGCCCAGCTGCCCGGCCGAAACCTGCACGTTTTGCTCCTGCATCGCCGTGACGACATCCGAGGCGGTCAGCCCGCGCGCCGCTACTTTATTGGGATCCAGCCAGACGCGCATCGCGTATTCGCCTGAGCCAAAAATCTGGATCTGGCCGACACCGGGCAGACGCGCCAGTTCGTCCTTCACTTTCAGCGTGGCGTAGTTGCGCATATACAGAGAGTCGTATTTACCGCCAGGCGAAAACAGATGCACCACCAGGGTCAGCGTAGGAGACTGTTTCTGCGTCGTGATGCCCAGACGGCGCACATCCTCCGGCAGACGCGCCTCGGCCTGCGCCACGCGGTTTTGTACCTGAACCTGCGCCTGATCCGGGTCGGTTCCAGGACGGAAAGTGACGGTCGTCACCAGCACGCCATCAGAACCCGCGACGGATTTCATGTACATCATGTTCTCAACGCCGTTGATCGCCTCTTCCAGCGGCGTTGCCACGGTCTCAGCAATCACTTTCGGGTTGGCGCCCGGGTACTCCGCGCGCACCTGTACGCTTGGCGGTACGACATCAGGGTATTCGCTCACCGGCAACAGCGGGATGGCGATTAATCCTGTGATAAAAATCAGAATCGACAGGACGGCAGCGAAAATCGGCCTGTCGATAAAAAAGCGGGAAAAGTCCATGGGTAGGATTCTCAGGTCAGATGATCAGTTGAGGGCGGTGCTGGCGGTCATGGCGACGGTTTTCGCGTTAACCGGCATACCCGGCATAAACACTTTTTGTAAACCATCGACGATGACTTTATCGCCGGGTTTCAGCCCCTGCTGCACGATGCGTAAGCCGTCCGCCAGGCGCCCTGGCGTAATATCGCGTCGCTGTGCTTTGCCCTCTTTATCCACGATATAAACATATTTGCGATCCTGATCGGTCAGCACCGCTTTGTCGTCAATAAGCGTGGCCTGGAATTCAGCGCTGCCCGGCAGGCGAACGCGAGCGAAGAGACCCGGCGTGAACTGACGCTGCGCGTTATCCAGCAGCGCGCGCATACGGATCGTACCGGTACTCGGCGCCAGCTGATTATCCAGGAAATCCACTTTGCCCTGATGGGGATACCCTTCCTCACCCGCCAGGCCAATTTCAACCGGTAGCGCAGTGTGATTGCTGGACGCCCCCTGCCCGCTGCGGGCGAGGTTTTGATAGTGGAGGTAGGTTGACTCATCCACGTCAAAGTAGACGTACACCGTCTTCTGCGAGACCAGCGTTGTCAGCACGCTGGCGCTGTCGCCCGCCGTGACCAGATTACCGCTGGTGATCAACGCGCGGCTGGCGCGGCCATCAATCGGTGCCGTTACTTTCGTGAAATCGAGGTTAAGCTGAGCGGCGTCTACCGCAGCCTGCGCGGCGCGAATATCGGCCTGCGCCTGAATGGCGGCCGCACGGCGCTGCTCCCACTCTTCACGGGATACCAGGTTGGTATTGATGAGTTTATCGGTACGGTTAGCCTCGCTTCGTGCCAGGCTGGCCTGCGTTTTGGCTCTCTCCAGCGTCGCCTGCGCCTGCTCCAGCGCGGCACGATAGGTTCTGTCATCAATCGTGAACAGCACCTCACCCTTCTTCACCTCCTGGCCGTCGGTGAAATTCACTTTGTCGATATAGCCAGAGACGCGGGGGCGAAGCTGAACGCTCTCCACGGCTTCGATCCGGCCGTTAAAGCTATCCCACTGACTAATGGATTTCACAACCACATCAGCAGCATTGACGGCGGGCGCAGGGGGTGCAGCATTTTGCGCGACGCTGTTATCACATCCGACAAGCAACAGGGAGAGCAACATCGCTCCCAGCGCATGCAGAGGTTCGTTTCCCCAGGTTTTTTGCAGGCTCATTATTTTTATTCCGGTAATTGTAGCCGCCGGGCAAGACGCGGCAGGAGGCACCGCGCCACTTCCTTTGTCCGGGCTGGCTTAAGGCCATTTGTGTCGTTCATCGCCACAAAACTGTAACAGTTGCGAATACACTATTCGCGGCGATTGTAGGAAGGCGCTTAACTAAGTGCAAGAATAATTGTTGCACTTTATGTGCTATTCGTTCGGATGTTAAAAAGGCCCGTTTCAGGTAAGGATTTAAATGCAACAATAAAACTTGCAATTACTGCAAAAACGCGCCACCTTTAAATGCAACAGATAAAGATACCATTTAACAGGCTGCGTGGAGGTAACCCGATGAACACGGGCGCATTTATGCATGATTTACTCGACTGGATTGACAACAACCTTGATAGCCGTCTGGATATTGAGTCCGTCGCCAGGCGCTCCGGCTATTCGAAATGGCACCTTCAGCGACTGTTTAAAGAACATACGGGCTACCCTCTCGCCGGGTACATTCGCGCGCAAAAGCTGCAAAAATCCGTTGAGCGCTTAACCCACAGCGACGAACCGATTCTGAACGTGGCGATCGCGTTGGGTTTTGACTCTCAGCAATCCTTCAACCGCAGTTTTAAACGGCAATATGGCCAGGCTCCAGGCGCATGGCGGCGCAGTGTGGCCTGCCGTGAAACCCAGCAGGCGCACACGTAACGCACATTTTGCTGCAACTTTTTCCGGCCTCTGTTATACTGTACATAAATACAGTATGAGAGGTGCATGATGGCTGTTGAAACAAAATATGTTGTCGTAAGAAAAGGTGAAGAGAAAATGACATTTGCCAGTAAGAAAGAGGCTGACGCTCACGACAAACTGCTTGATATGGCAGAGGCGTTTACCGACTGGCTTTTGCAAAGCGGAATGCAGATGGATGAAACGCAGGCTGAAGATCTTGGCCTGTATCTCGCCGAGCAGAAAGATGCCGTGCAGCATATTTTGCGAACCAGTAAGCTCCCGGCTCTTGATACCCCTGCTGACGATAAAACCGAGTCAGGTGCAGCTGACAGTAAAAAAATCAGGGCGGTTAAAGCGGCCTGATGGCCACATCATCATTCCTGTTGCCCGGTCTGCTGTGGTAACGCATCGCAGACCTCTTGTAACTCATTAAAAAACCTTGCCACATGGAAACCATCGCAGACAGAATGATGTACCTGAACGGCGAGAGGTAATAATACCCTGCCCTCTTGCTCGTAATATTTTCCAAGCGTAAACATAGGGGCAAAAAAGTTTTTCATATTAGCCACGCTAACGCTGAAGCTCGTAAAACTTACCCACGGAATGCCGGATATAAAAAAGATATTTTCCCTGGATTCTTCTTTTGGCCAATACGCAAGTTTATCGCCATAGCGAGCCATGTCTTCAGAATAGGTTTTCTGAAAGTGCTGTATATCGCCATCGTAATGACTCCATAATGATGAAAAGGTCTCTGTTTCATTATGGAAAATCGTATAATTTGGATGAATTTCATTCCATATGACAAGCTCATTGTCCTTCATGGCCATACGGAATTCTGGGTGACGGTTAACGATTTTAGCAACGAGAAAAATAATCGTCGGATAAAACTTCCAGCCAACGTTTTTAATATGGCTTAGCAGCACGGTAATATCGACCAACACAGTCTGGTTAAACGTCGATTGAGCAAACCCCTGAAATACCTCAAAATGCTCCTTTCTTGCCCAACGGGATAAATTAACAGCCGTATATTCCGGGATTATTTTTTCCATTTTTAAGCCTTTGTTGAGCAAGCAGATCTTGACGTTAGCCTAAGTTTTTTTCCTGACTTAAGCAAGCAGGGGCCTGCAGTTCACATGTCGAAGAAAAACACGTTCACAGAAATTACATTTTCAGCGTATCAATAACGGCCCTCAAAGCCGGCGACACGTTGCGGTGGGGATAATAAAGATACAGCCCGTCCATGCGCAGGCTATAGCGCTGCAATACGCGGATAAGCGTTCCTTTTTCAAGATCATCAGCCACCAGCTCAAGCGGAACATAAGCCAGCCCAAGCCCAAGACGGGCGGCTTGGGCTTCCATATAGCTGTCTGACAATGCCCACTGCCCTTCTGGCCGATGGGTGATTTTTTTCCCGTCCTCGACCAGTTCCCACTGATAATCACTTCCATCAGCAAACTGATAGGCAATACAGGGATGCGCCACTAAATCAGCTGGCGTCTGGGGAAAACCATAACGCCTGAAGTGCCCCGGTGCAGCCACTACGGCCATTTCCATATCGGGCGTGATGCGCACCGCAATCATTCCCTGACTGACCTCAGCTCCCAGCCTGACACCCGCATCAAACCGCTCGGTGATGATGTCGACGAAGCGGCTTTCATTTATGAGTTCCAGCCTGATATCCGGGTAACGCTGTTTAAAAATGGCGAGCTTTGGCAGCAGGCATTTGTCGATGGCGTGCTGACTGGCGTTAATGCGCACCGTGCCGGACGGTGTCTGACGATAATGTGCGAGGATCGCCAGACCCGAATCAAGTGCATCGAACGCGGATTCGGCTGTCTGATAGAGCTGCTCTCCGGCGTGGGTTAACGACAGCTTACGCGTGGTGCGAACGAGAAGCTGGACGCCCAACCGCTCCTCCAGCTCGCGCACCGAGCGGCTCACCCCGGATTGCGCCAGCCCAAGCCGCTGCGCAGCCGCGGTGAAACTTCCCTCCCGCACCACCTGCATAAACAGATACAGCTCATTGTAGTTTTCTCGCTTCGCCATCACGCCCCGCAATTCATAACAATTTGATATTAATTTTAGCAGATTATGGCCTCTAATCATCACTCATCCTGCTAACTATAATGGCCGCAACACAACACCGCAGGGTATCGATACATGAAAACATTCACCCAAAAACTGTCTGTTGCGATGCTGCTATGCGCATCATTAAGTGGAGTGACAACCATGAGTTATGCAGAAGCCACCAATCCTAACGCCCCCGTCTCGATGGTCACAACCTGGGACAAAACCTTTGCCAAAAGTGACCGGGTTGACCACCGTAAGGTCTCCTTCCAGAACCGTTACGGTATTACCCTGGTAGGCGATCTCTATCTTCCTAAAAACCGTGGCGACCGTAAGCTGGCCGCGATTGCCGTCAGCGGGCCATTTGGCGCGGTCAAAGAACAGTCCAGCGGTCTCTACGCGCAGACCCTGGCGGAAAAAGGGTTTGTAACCCTGGCGTTCGACCCTTCCTGGACGGGCGAAAGTGGCGGTCAGCCGCGCAACGTCGCGTCACCGGACGTCAACACCGAAGACTTTAGCGCCGCGGTTGATTTCCTGGGCGTGCAGAAAGAGGTCGACCGTAAGCGCATTGGCATCCTTGGGATCTGCGGCTGGGGCGGTATGGCGCTGAATGCGGCATCCATGGATACGCGCATCAAAGCTGTCGCCACCAGCGTAATGTATGACATGAGCCGGGCGATGGGTCACGGCGTAGGCGACGGCAAAGATCGTTATTCTTCGGCAGATCGCCATGCTGTGCTGCAGTACCTGAATGAACAGCGTTGGAAGGATGCCGGGAACGGCACCTTTGCACAGGGCGGCCATGACATTTATGTTGACGAGAACGGCAAAGTGACCGCATCAGAACGTATTTTGCCAGAAGCCTTGCCCGCCAACCCGAATCCGGTGCTGAAAGAGTTTTATGACTACTACCGCATGCCGCGTGGCTTCCACGCGCGTTCCGTCAACTCAACCGGCGCATGGACGGCAACTATGCCGCTCTCGTTCATGAACATGCCGCTGCTGAGCTATGCCGGAGAGATCGCTATCCCGACGCTTATCGTGACCGGCGAAAAGGCGCACTCCCGTTATTTCGCCGAAGATGCGTTTAACGCGGTCGGCAGCAAGCAGAAAGAACTGGTGATTGTCCCGGGCGCCAACCATGTCGATCTCTACGACAATGCTGCCGGGAAGATCCCATTCGCTCAGTTTGAACAATTCTTTAAAAACAGCCTGAAATAAACCTCCCTGCTGCCCGTTTCGACGGGCGGCTCTCTTCGCGAAATCAGACGATGTCCACATTAAACCACACCACTTCACAGCATGAGGAACATGCGTACTGGGGAGGCATTTTTGCCATGACCCTTTGCGTATTCGTCCTGATTGCCTCGGAATTTATGCCCGTGAGCCTGCTCACCCCACTTGCCGCAGATTTAGGCGTGACGGAGGGGCTTGCAGGCCAGGGCATTGCTATCTCCGGCGCGCTGGCAGTACTGACCAGCCTCTTCCTCTCCCGGCTTGCCGGGAATATGAATCGTAAACACCTTCTGCTGGGCATGACGATACTGATGGCGCTCTCGGGGCTCATTATTGCCTTCGCCCAGAACTATCAGACGTATATGACTGGTCGCGCGCTGATCGGTATCGCCATCGGCGGGTTCTGGTCCATGTCGGCGGCAACGGCTATTCGCCTGGTTCCCCATCATCAGGTCACGCGCGCGCTGGCTATTTTCAACGGTGGTAACGCGCTGGCAACGGTCGTGGCCGCCCCGCTAGGCAGCTACCTGGGTGCAACCATTGGCTGGCGCGGTGCCTTCCTTTGTCTGGTGCCCGTGGCAATCGCGGCATTCCTGTGGCAGTACGTTAGCCTGCCAAATATGAGCGGGCGTAAAAACGGTGCGTCAGGTGAAGGCGTCTTTCGGTTATTTCGCCAGCCTGTCGTATCCGTCGGTCTGATAGCCTGCAGCCTGTTCTTTATGGGACAGTTTGCGCTGTTTACCTATGTGCGCCCATTTCTCGAGACCGTCACGCACGTCAGCGCCTCCGGGCTATCGCTGATTTTGCTCGCCATCGGCATTGCCGGATTTGTTGGCACCCTTCTCGTTACTCTGGTTCTGAACGCGGCGTTTTACCTGACGTTAATAGCGATTCCACTGCTGATGGCCGCCATCGCTGGCGCGTTGATTTTGACCGGGCATAACGTGTGGATTGTTGCCCTGCTGTCAGGCTTGTGGGGAATGCTGGCGACGGCAGCACCGACGGGCTGGTGGGCGTGGGTCGCCCGAACGCTACCGGAGGATGCCGAAGCGGGCGGAGGGTTAATGGTCGCGGTGATCCAACTCGCCATTGCACTGGGTTCAACGGCGGGCGGTATGGTGTTTGATCGCCTCGGCTGGCAGAGCACGTTTGCCCTGAGCGGCATAGTGCTGCTTTGTGCGGCTGCGTTGACGTTTATGCTTTCACGCCTCCGCGAAAGCGCCTCATGAAAATAACGGCGTAGCGTGAGGTTTCAGTTTGGAATACTTTTCGTAAGGATATTTTATTTAATTACTAAACCCTCAACGTCGCCAGAGGGAATAATAATTAAGCAATATCCTGGACAGCCCGTCGACACGCTTTGCTAGCCTGATTATTCAGGCAAAGCTCACCCCGGAGGTATTCTTGCTGATTAAACTCAAGAAAGAACGAACGCACCAGGAGGATCGCCGGCTTGCTCTCTGGCTGGCGACCTCAGCAGGTTTACTCAACGCCATCGCCCTTGGGGCCTTTGGCTTTTTCCCCTCTCATATGACCGGCAACACCTCACAATTATCCAGCGAAGTCTCCTCCACCGATCTGAGCGATATCATTTTCTTTGGCTCGATTATTCTCTCCTTTGTGGCGGGTGCAATCCTTGCGCGTCTTATCGTGATATGGGGCATTATCCATAATGTCAGGCTGGTTTTTTGCCAAATCCTTTTTGTCGAAGGGATATTATTAACCGGCGTATCTCTCTACGAGATGTATTTCCATGCGCTCACCAGCAACCGCGAGATTATTATTTTCCTGTGCTGTCTGATGGGCATTCATAATTCAACCTCCACACAGCTTTCCGGCGGACGGGTGAGATCGACGCACATTACCGGCACGCTGACGGACGCGGGAATTTCCCTGGCCTCCGTCACGGTTGCCATGCTTCGCAGGGATTACTCCAAAGATACCGCGGCACAAAAAAGTCAGTTGAAAACCCACTTAACCACCCTTTTCTCGTTCATTACCGGGGGTATCGCCGGGTTACTGCTCTTCAGATGGGTTGGCTTCAACGCCATGCTGGCGCTCGGGTTGATGCTCTCCGTTGTCGCGACCGTATCGATTATCAGTATCTCAGTGCGTGTTCGCCGTGTACGCCCCCTACTCAGCAGATAAAGCTCTCAGGCAGGGTGACAGGAACATCGTGATACGTGACCCTGTCACTTTATGGGCTGCGCTTTAGGACTATTCTGCCTGCGCCATATTCAGCCCTTACGCCATAGGGCCTGACTTAAGGTTGTCACGCTTTTCATAGGGTTACTGATTTTCCCCCTTCGCTGGAACCCTTCCCAAACGCTTGCTATAGGTCAATTACCCCTGCCGAAACATGGCATAACAACAGGCAACCGGTGGTTGCTATAACGCATGCGCACAGGGAGACACACCGCAATGCACCCATTACTCAAACGTTCGCTGCTGTTTGTTGGCGCGATTATCGTGGTTCTTGCCCTTCTCATCTGGGGGATCGGACTTGAGACAATCAAGGCGCGTCAGGTTGACCTGATTTATCTCGGGCAACAGCACATGATATTGGTTTTCTCGTCGATGTTTTTTGCCCTGCTGGTCGGTATTCCGGCCGGTATCCTGCTGAGCCGCCCGGCCGCGCGGGGTATCGCCGAATATGTGATGCAAATTTTCAACGTGGGTAACACGCTGCCACCGCTGGCCGTGCTGGCCCTGGCGATGGTGGTGATTGGCATCGGCGATACGCCCGCCATCATCGCGCTGTTTCTTGCTTCGCTGCTGCCCATTGTGCGCAATACCTACGCGGGACTGTGTTCCGTTCCGGCATCGTTACTTGAAGCCGCAAACGGGATCGGGATGACCAAATGGCAGCGTCTGCTTCAGGTTGAATTGCCCAACGCCTGGCCCGTCATGCTCTCCGGGATCCGCATCGCCACCGCCATCAACGTCGGTACCGCGCCGCTGGCCTTCCTGATTGGTGCCAGCAGCTACGGTGAGCTGATTTTCCCCGGCATCTACCTGAACGATTTTCCGACCCTGATCCTCGGCGCGGCGGCCACCGCCCTGTTCGCCCTGATCCTCGACACCCTGCTGGCGGCGCTGGGTCGCGTGATGAGCCCCCATCTCGCTCAATAACAATAACAAGGAGCTTTTATGAGACTGTTTTCCGGCCTGACGGCGCTGTGCGCCGCGGCGCTCTTCACCAGCCAGGCAATGGCAGCCCCGCTGATCCTGGCAACCAAAAGCTTTACCGAGCAGCATATTCTCTCGGCAATGACCGTGCAGTATTTACAGAAGAAAGGATTCCATGTACAGCCGCAAACCAATATCGCCACGGTGATTTCCCGTAACGCGATGATCAACAAACAGATCGATATGACCTGGGAGTACACCGGCACGTCATTAATCATCTTTAACCACATCAACAAACGCATGTCGCCGCAGGAGTCTTACGAGACGGTGAAACGCCTGGACGCAAAGCACGGTCTGGTATGGCTTAAGCCCGCTGACATGAACAATACCTATGCTTTCGCCATGCAGCGCAAGCGCGCCGAGGCGGAACACATCAACACCATGTCAGAGATGGTGGCGAAGATTGAGCAGATCCGTCAAACCAACCCGGACAAAAACTGGCTGCTGGGCCTGGACCTGGAATTTGCCGGGCGCAGCGACGGCATGAAGCCGCTGCAGGCCGCCTATAACATGACGCTGGACCGCCCGCAGATCCGTCAGATGGACCCGGGACTGGTCTATAACGCGGTGCGCGACGGCTTTGTCGACGCCGGTCTGATTTACACCACCGACGGGCGCGTGAAGGGCTTTGACCTGAAGGTGCTGGAAGATGATAAAGGCTTCTTCCCGAGCTATGCGGTCACTCCGGTGGTGCGTAAAGACACGCTGGAGGCTAATCCGGGTCTGGAAGAGGCGCTCAATACCCTCTCCGCCCAGCTCAACAACGACGTTATCACCGACCTGAACAAGAAGGTGGATATCGACCATCAGTCACCGCAGCAGGTCGCCCGTGATTTCCTGCGTAGCAAACAGTTGCTGTAGGAGGCGCTATGGATACCGTTCACTACATCCTGGATAACTGGGACTATCTGTTAACCCTGACGCTGCAGCACCTGTGGCTGGTGGCGCTGGCCGTGGGTTTAGCCATCCTCATCGGCGTCCCGCTGGGCGTTCTGATTGTCCGTCATAAATGGCTGGCAACGCCAGTACTGGGCATCGCTACCATCGTGCTGACCATTCCGTCCATCGCCCTGTTTGGTCTGATGATCCCGCTCTTTTCGCTGATCGGTCAGGGTATCGGCGCCCTGCCCGCGATTACGGCGGTGTTTCTCTACTCGCTGCTGCCGATTGTACGTAACACCCATACGGCGCTCGACAGCCTGCCGCCGGGGCTGCGTGAAGCCGGACGGGGCATCGGCATGACCTTCTGGCAGCGTCTGCGCTGGGTGGAAATCCCGATGGCGCTGCCGGTAATTTTCGGTGGGATCCGTACCGCCGTCGTCATGAATATTGGCGTGATGGCGATTGCCGCGGTAATCGGCGCGGGTGGCCTGGGCCTGCTGCTGCTCAACGGTATTGGCGGAAGTGATATTCGCATGTTGATTGCGGGCGCGCTGATGATTTGTCTTTTAGCTATTGTGCTCGACTGGCTGCTGCACCGTTTGCAGGTGGTTCTGACTCCAAAGGGGATTCGATAATGATAAAACTGGAAAACCTCACCAAACACTTTTCACAGAAGCATGGCCAGACCTTTAAGGCCGTCGATAACGTCAACCTGAACGTCCCCGAAGGGGAAATGTGTGTCCTGCTCGGCCCTTCCGGCTGTGGGAAAACCACGACCCTGAAGATGATTAACCGCCTTATCACACCCAGCAGCGGAACAATCCTCATTAACGGTGAAGACACCAGCGGGATGGACACGGTGACCCTGCGCCGCAATATTGGCTACGTGATCCAGCAGATTGGCCTGTTCCCGAACATGACTATCGAAGAGAACATCACCGTTGTACCGCGCATGCTGGGCTGGGATAAAGCGCGCTGCAAAACCCGCGCCGAAGAGCTGATGGATATGGTGGCAATGGATCCGCGTAAGTTTCTTAGCCGCTATCCGCGCGAGATGTCCGGCGGCCAGCAGCAGCGTATCGGCGTCATCCGCGCCCTGGCGGCGGATCCTCCGGTACTGCTGATGGATGAACCGTTCGGCGCGGTGGACCCAATCAACCGCGAGGTGATCCAGAACCAGTTCCTGGAGATGCAGCGCAAGCTGAAGAAAACGGTGATGCTGGTCAGCCACGATATTGATGAAGCCCTGAAGCTCGGCGACCGAATCGCAGTCTTCCGTCAGGGGAAAATCGTGCAGTGCGCCAGCCCGGATGAACTGCTGGCAAAACCGGCCAATGAATTTGTCGGCTCGTTTGTTGGTCAGGACAGGACGCTGAAGCGGCTGCTGCTGGTCTCCGCAGGCGACGTCACCGACCAGCAGCCGACCATTACGGCGCGGAGCTCTACGCCGCTTCCTGAAGCCTTTGCCACGATGGACGACAATGACATTCGCGCAATTACCGTGGTCGACGAGCACGGAAAACCGCTCGGCTTTGTGAAACGTCGCGAAGCGCGCAACGCCAGCGGTACCTGTGCCGACATCCTGCATCCGTTCCGCATGACCGGCAAGGCGGAAGACAACCTGCGCGTCGTGTTGTCACGTCTGTATGAAAGCAATACCAGCTGGATGCCGATCGTGGATGAGGACGGGCGTTACAACGGCGAGATTTCGCAGGACTATATTGCCGAGTACCTGAGTTCCGGGCGTACGCGTCGGGCACTGAATATTCATAGCGACAGTTAACCCTTCTGGCCGGGCCTCGCCCGGCGCTTTCGCACGCATACCTTTTGCTAACCCCGCGATTTCCCGCCACAATATTGTATCGTTCCCCTGTAATCGCGACCCATGCAACGTCTTCATGCTTACCCCGACATCCGGGCGATGTTTCGCCGACTGTTGATTGCCACCGTCACCGGCGTGCTGGCGGCGCTGGCCGTTGCGGTGTTTCGTCACAGCATGTACCTGCTGGAGTGGCTGCTTCTCAGCAACGACAGCGATAGCCTGGTGAATGCCGCCGCATCGCTCTCGTCCTGGCGGCGCGCGCTGACGCCTGCGCTGGGTGGGCTGGCCGCCGGGGTACTGCTCTGGGGATGGCAACGACTGACCGCCCAGCGCCCTCACGCACCAACCGATTACATGGAGGCGCTGGAGACCGGGGACGGCCAGTTTGATTACGGTGCCAGCCTTGTAAAATCCCTGGCGTCGCTGCTGGTCGTCGCCAGCGGAAGCGCCATCGGGCGCGAAGGGGCCATGATCCTACTTGCCGCTCTCGCCGCCTCCTTTTTCGCTCGCCGTTTTACGCCCAAATCCGAATGGAAGCTCTGGATCGCCTGTGGTGCCGCGGCCGGGATGTCCAGCGCTTATCATGCCCCCTTAGCCGGAAGCCTGTTTATTGCAGAGATTCTGTTTGGCACGCTCATGCTGGCCTCACTCGGCCCCGTGGTTATTGCGGCGGTGGTGGCGCTTCTGACCACCCGCGTGCTGGCACCCGGCGCCAGCACGCTCTATGAAGTCCATCTGAGCGGCATACTGACCGCGACAGATTATGCCCTGCTGGTCGCCATGGGTCTGCTGGCAGGTCTTTGCGGCCCCCTGTTGATGTGGCTGATGACGTTTAGCCACGGACTGTTTCTGCGTCTCAAACTTTCGCCGCCGTGGCAGCTGGCGCTGGGGGGGTTGATCGTCGGGCTGCTGTCCCTCATTACGCCGAAGGTATGGGGGAATGGCTACAGCGTGGTTCAGGCTTTTCTGCTCGCCCCGCCGCTGCTGTCGGTGATTGCCGGAGTGTTTATCTGTAAATTGCTGGCGGTACTGGCCAGCAGCGGTTCGGGTGCGCCAGGCGGCGTGTTTACGCCCACGCTGTTTGTCGGCATGGCGACGGGGATGCTGTTTGCGCAGCTTTTCGCGCTGTGGTTACCGGGTTCAGAGACGGCAATATTGCTGGGACTGGCGGGAATGGCAACGCTACTTGCTGCGACCACGCATGCGCCCATTATGTCGGCGCTGATGGTCTGTGAAATGACCGGACAGTATGTTTTACTGCCCGGTTTACTGGTCGCCTGTGTGGTGGCGTCCGTGCTGTCGCGGACGTTACGCCACGACTCGATCTACGGCCAACACGCCGCCGAGGGCAGAGAGATCGATGTACTGCGCTAACTCGCGCTGCTCGGCACGAGGCAGATAAGGCAGCTCACCCACCAGCGGCCCAGGCAGTTTGGCGCTCAGCACGTCGATGATCTCCGCGTAGTGCGCCAGGCCCGGGTTAATACGGTTTGCCACCCAGCCCACCAGCGGCAGGCCGTCATTGGCAATCGCCTGCGCTGTCAGTAGCGCATGGTTGATGCACCCTTCCTGGATACCCACCACCATCACCACCGGAAGCTGTTCCTGGACGACCCACTCAGAGAGCGGACGCAAATCATTCATCAGGCTGCGCCAGCCGCCCGTCCCTTCGACCACCACGTGATCAACCTTCTCGCTCAGGTTCGCCAGCCCATCGGACAGCAGGGGATAATTAATCAGACCGCTGTGCGCCACGCTGCTCTCCTCTTCGCTTAAGGCAATGGGATTGACCGCCTGATAAGGCAGTTCCAGCGACGAGACGCTTTGCAGCACCAGGGCGTCTTTATTACGCAATCCCTCTGGCGTCTCTTTACTCCCTTTTGCGACCGGTTTGTACCCTGCCACGCGTTTACCGCTTGCTGCAAGCGCCTGCAGCAATGCGCGGGATACGACGGTCTTGCCGACAGAGGTATCTGTACCAGTAACAAAGAAACGCTTAAGCATGACTCACTCCACCTCTTGGGTATGCTTCGAAAATATAAACCAGGTAAATAATTCAGTGGAGGAAGTCTACGGGATGCGTGCGCTACCCGGCTTGAGATAGCGCAATTTTTCGTACATCTGCGGAAAAGAGTTAACCCTGTAGCAGGCGGATAAGCAGCGAGCCGTTATACATGGCATCTTTGACCAGCGCCGCACCTGCCATGGTGCCCTGGTTAGAGAATTGGGTGCTTTCCACCACAATATTCTTGCTGTAGGCGGGAAGCGACTGCTGATGGATACAGGCCGAGATCGCCGGAAAGAGGATCTCCGCCGCCTGGCTGAGCGGGGAGCCAATCAGGATTTTTTGCGGGTTAAAGAGGTTCACCATAATCGCCAGGATGCGGCCAACGTTATTCCCCACCCCGGTAATAATATCCTTCGCCAGCAAATCTCCCTGACGCGCGGCGGCGCAGAGGGAATCGACCGTTAAGGGTTGGCCGTGCAGCGAGGAGCTCATGGACTGGCTGAGCCTGACCTGCGCCAGCTCCAGCACGCTTTCTACACTGGCAATAGTCTCCAGGCAGCCATGGTTCCCGCAGTAACAGCGCTTCCCGTATGGGTCGACCTGAGTGTGCCCGATTTCCACCAGGCTGCTGCTCCCGGCGTGAAGAAGACGTCCGTCGGTGATGACACCCGCCCCAACGTTATGGTCGATCACCACCTGAATCACATCACGCGCACCGCGCGACGCGCCAAACAGGGCCTCCGCCATGGTCCAGGCACTGATGTCATGCTGAATATAGACCGGCACGCCGGTATGGTTTTTCAGCACCTCTCCCAGCGGCATCTCTTTGACATCGTCGTAAAACGGCATGCGGTGCACGATGCCGTTTTCGGTATCAATAATGCCCGGCATGGTGATAGCGATTGCCGTTAAGCGTTCCAGCCGCTGCTGATGGCGGATAAAGAAGTTATCGATATGGGAGACAATGGCATCGAGGAGCGATTGTTCCGCGTTGAGCGGCAGCTCAAGCCGAT
The DNA here is from genome assembly GCF_056673325.1 of Enterobacter cloacae complex sp. HYC080_NIDB. NCBI lineage: Bacteria > Pseudomonadati > Pseudomonadota > Gammaproteobacteria > Enterobacterales > Enterobacteriaceae > Enterobacter > Enterobacter cloacae complex sp. HYC080_NIDB. Next base: position 2,459,195 of record NZ_CP114212.1, read on the forward strand.
CCTCCACCACCAGTTTGCTGCTCAGATCGCGCAGCGCGAGGAAGATCTCCCCGCGACTGATGCGCAGTGACAGGTAATGCCATGCTTCCGTCTCAACCACCAGCCCGACCGCCGGACGGCCACGGCTGCCCGGCTCCTGAATTTCCGTCTCCTGGACCAGGTGCGCTTCCAGCATTTCACGGACAATCTTGGTGATACTGGCAGGTGCCAGCTGTGCCAGGCGCGAAAGATCGATACGCGAAACCGGACCAAGCTGATCAATCAGGCGGTATACCGCGCCAGCGTTGGTCTGCTTAATCTGATCAATGTGCCCTGGCTGACTATCAGCAACCACCTCGTACTCCCTTATTTTCGAGCTTCGAAATAAACTTTGGGCTATGGTGAAGCACTTCCATAGCTGTCGTCAAATATTTACTTAGCTCTGTGATTTACCGCACATTTTTATCCCTTTTCCCTACCGGTTTTGCCCACCTGAAGCGCTGATTAACTGCTGTTTGAAGCGCTGCGCGGCGTGGCTCTGTTCACGATGTTTTGACCAGACCAGCCACATCTCGGAAACGGCATCCTCTTCGGCGATGGGAACCCAGCGCATTTCGCGCAGTTGTACCCGTTTAAAGGAGGCCGGAAGAATAGAGACCCCCAGTCCGGCGGCGACCAGCCCAATAATGGTCATCGCCTCGCCCACCTCCTGGGTGATAACCGGAGCAAGATCGTAGCGACGCATCAGTCCCAGAATGTCGTCATACAGGCCCGTTCCGACCTGAGGATCAAAAAAGACAAAGGGTTCTTTTGCCAGCTCTGCGAGCGATACCGCCGGACGCGAGGCCAGCGGGTGGTCAAGGGGGATCATAGCCATCAGGGGTTCATGCAGAATCACCTGCCACGCCAGCGTGTCCGGCAGCTGCGTATTCCGCATCAACCCCAAATCCAGTGCGCCTTCATTCAGCGGTGCAATTTGCTCGCGGGTATTAATTTCGCGCGTCTGAATATGCACATCCGGGAAATGGCGGCGGAATGAGGAAAGCGTCTGGGAGACGGCGCTGATAAAGGGCGCGGACGACGTGAACCCGATTCGCAGCTCACCGGCTTCTCCGAGGTAAAGCCGCTCTGCACGGGCGGCGGCGTCATCAACCATGCTCAGGATTTGTCGGCTGTCGGTCAGAAACTGCTTACCCGCCGCCGTCAGGCTCACGCTGCGGTTGGTGCGGGCCAGAAGGCGCGCGCCCACCTGCTGTTCGAGGATTTGAATCTGCTGGCTTAACGGGGGCTGAGAGATATTCAGCCGTGCCGCCGCGCGGCCAAAATGCAGCTCCTCAGCAACGGCGACAAAATAGCGAAGATGACGCAGTTCGATATTCATATTTTTAAAGTATCATTTGAGATAATTAATATATTAGACAGAATATTTACATTTTCCTACCCTGATCGTGTGGTCATACCCGTCACCCGAAATCACGGGGATGTTTAAGCAAGGAAACTGTGTGAGTCGTACAACCTCCATTGATATCTCTCCGGCCAGCGATATCAATGATTTACCCGTAGCATCGCAGCCGGTTCAGTTCATTAAACGTGGTACTCCCCAATTTATGCGCGTTACCCTGGCGCTCTTTTCGGCCGGTCTGGCCACGTTTGCCCTGCTCTACTGCGTTCAGCCGATCCTCCCCGTTCTCTCCCATGAGTTTGGCGTATCGCCCGCCAGCAGCAGCGTTTCGCTCTCGATTTCAACCGCGATGCTGGCAATTGGCCTGCTCTTTACCGGCCCTTTGTCCGACGCCATTGGCCGTAAACCGGTGATGGTCACTGCCCTGATGCTGGCCTCGGTCTGTACGTTGCTCTCGACCATGATGACCAGCTGGCACGGCATTCTGGTGATGCGAGCGCTGATCGGGCTGTCGCTCAGCGGCGTGGCCGCGGTCGGGATGACCTATCTCAGCGAAGAGATCCATCCGAGCTTCGTTGCCTTTTCGATGGGGCTGTACATCAGCGGGAATTCAATTGGCGGCATGAGTGGGCGTCTGCTGAGCGGGGTCTTTACGGACTTCTTTAGCTGGCGTATTGCGCTGGCGGTTATCGGGTGTTTCGCGCTGGCATCTGCACTGATGTTCTGGAAAATCCTGCCGGAATCACGCCATTTCCGCCCGATTTCTCTGCGCCCGAAAACGCTGTTTATTAACTTCCGTTTGCACTGGCGTGATAAAGGGTTGCCACGCCTGTTCCTGATGGGCTTCCTGCTGATGGGGTCATTCGTCACGTTGTTTAACTATATTGGCTATCGCCTGATGCTTTCGCCGTGGCATCTGAATCAGGCCATGGTCGGTTTGCTTTCTGTGGCTTATCTCACCGGCACGTGGAGTTCGCCGAAAGCCGGGGCGATGACCGCACGCTTCGGCCGCGGGCCGGTCATGCTGGTCTTCACAGCGGTAATGCTGCTCGGCCTGCTGTTGACGCTCTTCTCCTCACTGTGGCTGATTTTTGCCGGGATGCTGCTCTTCTCCGCCGGGTTCTTCGCCGCGCACTCGGTCGCCAGCAGCTGGATTGGCCCGCGCGCGCGTCGAGCCAAAGGACAGGCATCGTCGCTGTACCTGTTTAGCTATTACCTGGGATCCAGCATCGCCGGGACGCTGGGCGGCGTGTTCTGGCATCACTACGGCTGGAACGGCGTGGGCGGGTTTATCGCCCTGATGCTTTGTGCCGCGCTGCTGGTGGGGGCAAGTCTTCATCAACGGTTGAGATAATAAACGTGCGGGCTGATGTCCGGTAAGACGTACGAGCGACCTAAACGGCACCAGCGTACTGGTGCCGTTTATCGTTCAGGAATCCCAGGCCTGCTCTATCTTACCGGCTTCAAACTGCGGAGGCGGTTTTCGGAAACGGCGCGTTAGCCATGTCAGGTAAAGGATCCCCAGTGCCGCCCAGATGAGGCCAAGCGTCAGGGACGTCGCTTCGAGGTTTATCCACAGCACGCCGACCGTTACCGCCCCAATAAGCGGCAGCAGGAGATAGTGGAAACGATCTTTCCACGTTTTGTTCAGCCCCTTACGCCGCCAGAAATGGTTGTACACCGAGAGGTTAACAAACGTAAACGCCACCAGTGCGCCAAAGTTGATCAGCGCCGTTGCGGTCACGAGGTCAAAGTACAGCGCCGACAGGGCCACTATCCCCACCATAATGACGTTCAGGGCCGGGGTACGCCATTTCGGATGCACATAACCAAACACCCGCTCCGGAAAGACGTTGTCACGCCCCATCACATACAATAACCGCGAGACGCTGGCGTGCGAGGCCAGGCCCGAAGCCAGCGTATTGACAAAGGTGGTACATAAAAACACCGACTGGAAGAGCTTACCGCCCACGTACAGTGCTATTTCCGGCAGCGCGGCATCCGGGTTCTTGAAGCGCGCGATGGTTGGGAAAAAGAGCTGCATGAAGAACGAGGCAATAATGAATATCAGCCCGCCGTACAGCGCGGTCAGGAAAATGGCTTTGGGAATGACCCGTGCCGCGTTTGGCGTCTCTTCCGAAAGCGTGGTAACCGCATCAAAGCCGAGGAAAGAGAAGCAGACGATGGTCGCGCCGGTAATAATAGGGATCAGATGTGCGTTCTCGCTGATAAACGGCTGCAGCGACCAGACGGTGCCGACCCCTTCTCCCTTGTGCAAGCCATGCACCACGAGGATGACAAACACCACCATAATCGCGACCTGCACCAGCACAAACAGGGTATTAAAGTTGGCGACCAGGTTAACACTCTTCAGATTCGCCAGCGTCAGGATCGTCACAAACCCCACCACCCAGACCCACGGCGGGACCTCAGGGAACATCGCGGAAAGGTAGATCTTCGCCAGCAGCACGTTGATCATCGGCAGGAAGAGATAGTCCAGCAACGATGACCAGCCGACCATAAAGCCCACGTGGGGTCCAATCGATTTCTGCGTGTAGGTATACGCGGAGCCCGCTTCCGGGAACTGCCGTACCAGTTTACCGTAGCTGATGGCGGTAAACATGACGCCAGCCAGCGCCAGGAGATACGAGGCGGGCACGTGGCCGTTGCTGATACCGGACACAATACCGAAGGTATCAAACACGGTCATGGGGGTGAGGTAAGCCAGCCCCATCATCACCACCTGCCAGAGCTTAAGGGAACTGCGCAGTCGGGTTCTGCCGGCCATGCCCGGCGCGTCAAGAGACGTGTTAGTCGCCATACACCGTCCCCCCCATGCTTACCGTGGTTTGCAATCGCGTTGACCTTAACGCAAACCTGCTTAGCAAAGGGGGAAGTTGTGAAGAACAAACGCGACCGTACCAGCGCACCGTCTCTGGCTCGCATTCACCATGGAAGCCTGACTGGCCTCCTTCGCCCTGCGGATAGTTGAACATCTGCATCATTTCCTACCTCGTCACACAGTGTCGTTAAGAAAGTCCCTGTGCCGCCTGCGCTCCATAACGCGACTCCCGGGAGATAGCTGGCGTGCCAGCGAACAGTTCGGCCAGGCTCCGCGCAGGCCGTATGGTGATACGTATGAGATGAAACAAAGCGGCCCCTTACCGGGGCACGTTATCAGGCGTTTTTCAACATCCACTCGATTTCTGTTTCGGTAATCAGGCGTTCAAACTGCAGTAATTCATCATTTTTGCAGGCGTGATACACGTGGCAGAAACGCTCGCCCAGCCGCTCGCGGAGGCGATCGTTTTGCATAAACTCCCACAGCGCATCACTCTGACGAATCGGAAACGGCAGGCCGTCCTGCTCCAGGCCATTGCCTTCAACCTCTTCCTGCAGCGGTAAATCGTTATCCAGCCCGTGCAGAATGCCGGCAAAAATCGCCGCCATCACCAGATACGGATTCGCGTCTGCCCCTGCCACCCGGTATTCGACACGATGGTTATGGCGATCGCCGCAGGGAATACGCAGGGCAACCGTGCGGTTGTTGTGTCCCCATGACGCCTGCGTCGGCACATACATACCCGGCTGGAAACGGCGGTACGAGTTGACGTTCGGTGCCAGCAGCGCCATGGACGCTGGCATCAGGTCGATCATCCCGGCCAGCGCGCGTTTCAGCAGCGCGGAATCCTCGCCGCTGGCGTCCGCGAGCACGTTTTCGCCTCTGTTGTTTTGCATACTGATGTGGATATGCATCCCGCTGCCCGCATGCTCTTCATACGGCTTCGCCATAAACGTGGCATGCATCTTATGTTTTTCTGCCATCTGCCTGACGATACGTTTTAGCGCCAGCGCATCATCACAGGCATCAAGCACGTTTTCCGTATGGTGCAGGTTAATTTCAAACTGACCCGGCGAGGCCTCAGCCACTGCGCCATCCGCGGGGATCAACTGCAGCTGCGCCAGTTCGTCAATGTCGTTCAGCACGTCAGCAAAGTGGTTGAGATTATCAACCGAGTAGACCTGGCTTTGCGTGTTACGCACGTCGGTGCCCGGCGCGCAGGGTGGCTGCAGATAGCCCTCGGCATCGCGATTCCGATCAAGTAAATAGAACTCCAGCTCTACCGCTACCACGGGGAACAGACCGCGCTGGCGCAACTGCTGCCAGAGCCGGTTGAGTACGTTCCGCGGCTCAACGTCAAAGGGAGCGCCATCTTCATCGACCATGGTGAGCTGCACCTGACCAATGTATTCCGGGTCCGCGGCGGACGGTGTCAGGGTGCCCGGCACCGGCACACAAACACAGTCAGGCTCGCCGAGCTCCTGCCCCAGGCCCGCCTCTTCCACCACATTACCCAAAATATCCATGGCGAACACCGACGCCGGGAAATAGCAGCCTTTTTCGAGTTTGTTCAGTCCGGCAACCGGAATACGTTTACCGCGAAAACAGCCGTTCAAATCGGTCAGGAGGACATCAATAAACTGGGTGTTCGGATACTGTTCTAAATAGCGCTTCACCTCCTGCGTAAAGGCGCTGCCCCGCCTCTCATCCGTGTAGTGAACAAAGTTCTCAACTTCTACGATATTGGTTTCCATGATTTACCACCGTTTTTGGGATTTGCGTTCGCTGCTCAGGACTGTCAAATATAATGTCCACCCTATCGAATCTGTATGCAAATAAATTGTTTGTCAAATGTTAAATTAAGTTTGCAAAAGGCAGATCTCGTTGCTAGATTGAGAAAATATTGAACGAAAAGGCCGTTTTACAGGTGAAACTGGCCTAAATTTAGTCCACTTTGTGAGGGCGATCATGGAAAATATAATGAACAAGCCAGTCATTGGCGTGGTGATGTGCAGAAACAGGCTTAAGGGTCATGAGACCCAGACCCTGCAAGAAAAGTACCTGAATGCCATTATCAATGCGGGGGGCTTACCCATTGCCTTACCGCATGCGCTGGCAGAGCCAGAGTTGCTTACCACTCTGCTGCCAACCCTGGACGGGATTTACCTGCCGGGCAGCCCAAGTAACGTGCAGCCGCACCTTTATGGTGAAAACGGCGATGAGCCTGACGCCGATCCCGGGCGTGATCTTCTGAGTATGGCGCTGATTGCCGCCGCGCTCGAAAGGCGCATCCCCATTTTCGCCATCTGCCGGGGGCTGCAGGAACTGGTTGTTGCGACGGGAGGGACGCTGTATCGTCGCCTGTTCGAGCAGAATGACCTGCTTGAGCACCGGGAAGATCCTGAACTGCCGGTTGAGCTACAATACGCCCCGTCTCATGAAGTTCAGGTTCAGGAGGGAGGACTGCTGTCTCAATTAATACCAGGCTGTAACACATTTTGGGTAAACTCGTTACACGGGCAAGGTGCACGAACGTTAGGACCACGGCTTCGCGTGGAGGCCCGCTCGACGGACGGGCTGGTTGAAGCGGTCAGCGTGCATGACCATCCTTTTGCCCTCGGCGTGCAATGGCACCCCGAATGGAACAGCAGCGAGTACGCCCTGTCACGTATGTTGTTTGAAGGTTTTATCACCGCCTGTCAAAGCCACATTGCCGAGAAGCAACGACTTTGACCACTACCGTAAAGGAAATGCAACTATGAGCGATGACGGACTGGCGCCAGGGAAACGTCTGTCTGAGATCCGCCAGCAACTGGGTCTCTCGCAGCGGCGTGCCGCCGAACTGTCTGGGTTAACACACAGTGCCATCAGCACCATCGAGCAGGATAAAGTCAGTCCTGCCATCAGTACGCTTCAGAAGCTGCTGAAAGTCTATGGGCTGTCGCTCTCGGAATTCTTTTCGGAACCGGAAAAACCTGATGAACCGCAGGTGGTTATTAATCAGGAAGACCTTATCGAAATAGGCAGTCAGGGGGTTTCGATGAAGCTGGTTCACAACGGAAATCCGAACCGTACGCTGGCGATGATTTTTGAAACTTACCAGCCTGGAACCACGACCGGAGAGAGGATCAAACATCAGGGTGAGGAGATCGGTACGATACTGGAAGGTGAAATTGTGCTGACCATTAATGGCCAGCCTTATCACCTGGTTGCGGGGCAAAGCTATGCCATTAATACCGGCATACCGCACAGCTTCAGCAATACCTCGGCAGGCATCTGCCGCATTATCAGTGCCCACACCCCCACCACGTTCTGATGACCACTCAGCCCCGGCGTAAAGACTTACGCCGGGGCAAATAAAAACGATCAATGTCGGCATTTTACGGGTTAATCCCCGGGATGCCTCACGGCTTCGTATTGCCTGAAACGGCCATGCCTTTATTTATCTGATTGCGAAAGAAAGGAGTGAATATGCATTTTCAGCACCTGACTTACTGGCAGGATAAAGCAAAAAACAGTGCCATTGAGACCCGGTTATTTATTAACGGTGCCTATTGTGACGCCGCCGATAAGGCCACGTTTGAAACCGTCAACCCCGCTACCCGTCAGACGCTGGCGAATGTGGCCCGGGGCAAGCAGGCGGACGTAGACCGCGCGGTTCAGGCTGCGCGTGAGGTATTTGACCGTGGCGACTGGTCGCAGGCGTCTCCGGCGCAGCGCAAATACGTTCTCAATAAGTTCGCCGATTTGATGGAACGCCACGGCGAAGAGCTGGCCTTACTGGAAACCCTGGACACCGGTAAACCCATCCGCCACAGCCTGCGCGACGATATTCCCGGCGCGGCGCGCGCCATTCGCTGGTACGCCGAAGCGGCGGATAAAGTCTACGGCGAAGTGGCGCCTACGGGGCCGGACGAGCTGGCGATGATTGTGCGCGAGCCGATCGGGGTTGTCGCCGCCATCGTCCCCTGGAACTTCCCGCTGCTGCTGGCCTGCTGGAAGCTGGGCCCGGCGCTGATCGCGGGCAATAGCGTGGTATTGAAACCGTCCGAAAAATCGCCCCTCACCGCCCTGCGGCTGGCCGGGCTGGCGAAAGAGGCGGGCCTGCCGGACGGCGTGCTGAACGTGATAAGCGGTTACGGCCACGAAGCGGGACAGGCACTGGCTCTGCATCCGGACGTTGAGGTGCTGACGTTTACCGGCTCTACCCGTACCGGCAAACAGCTGTTGAAGGACGCAGGCGAAAGCAACATGAAGCGCGTCTGGCTGGAGGCTGGCGGCAAGAGCGCCAACATTGTCTTTGCCGACTGTCCGGACCTGGACAAGGCCGTGAGCGCGACCGCCGCCGGGATTTTTTATAACCAGGGGCAAGTGTGTATCGCCGGGACCCGCCTGCTGCTTGAGGAGAGCATCGCCGATGACTTTCTGGCAAAGCTGAAAGTGCAGGCCCGCCACTGGCAGCCGGGCGATCCGCTCGATCCCGACAGCACGATGGGAATGCTCATCGACGCCGCGCACGCCGATACCGTTCACACGTTTATTCGCGAGGGCGCCCGGAAAGGTACGCTGCTGCTGGACGGGCGGGCACAATCCTGGCCTTCTGCGGTAGGTCCAACCATTTTTGTCGACATCGACCCTGCCTCCCCGCTGTGCCGGGAAGAGATTTTCGGGCCTGTTCTGGTCGTCACCCGTTTTAAAACCGAAGAGGAAGCCTTAACGCTGGCCAACGACAGTGAATATGGGCTTGGCGCGGCGGTATGGACACGCGACCTCTCCCGCGCACACCGCATGAGCCGTCGCCTGAAAGCAGGCTCGGTCTTCGTCAATAACTATAACGACGGGGATATGACCGTACCGTTTGGTGGCTATAAGCAGAGCGGCAACGGCCGCGATAAGTCTCTGCACGCGCTGGAAAAATTTACCGAACTGAAAACCATCTGGATTGCCCTGGAGCCTCAATCATGACCGAACATACCACCAGCTATTATGCGGCCAGCGCGAACGCGTACGAACCATTCCCGACGCTTAGCGAATCAATCAGCTGTGACGTGTGCGTGGTAGGCGGCGGCTATACCGGCCTCTCCTCCGCACTGCATCTCGCTGAAATGGGCTACGACGTGGTGCTCCTTGAAGGGGCGCGGATCGGCTTCGGTGCCAGCGGACGCAACGGCGGCCAGCTGGTTAACTCCTACAGCCGCGATATCGACGTGATTGAGAAAAACTATGGCCCCGATGCTGCCAAAGTCCTTGGGAGCATGATGTTTGAAGGCGGGGAAATCATCCGGGAGCGTATTCAGCGCTATCAGATCCAATGCGACTATCGTCCCGGCGGGCTGTTTGTTGCCCTGAACCATAAGCAGCTGGAGACGCTGGAAGAGCAAAAAGCCAACTGGGAACGCTACGGCAACACGCAGCTGGAGTTGCTGGATGCCAGCGCGATCCGCCGGGAAGTCGACAGCGAACGCTATACCGGCGCGCTGCTGGACCGCAGCGGGGGACATATTCATCCGCTCAACATGGCGATCGGCGAAGCGGACGCCATTCGCCTTAACGGCGGGCGGGTGTATGAACAATCCCCGGTGACCGCCATTCAGCACACCAGCCCGGCTGTGGTAAGCACGCAGCATGGTCAGGTGACGGCCCGCTATGTGATCGTCGCCGGAAATGCCTATCTGGGCGATAAGGTCGAACCAGAACTGGCAAAACGCAGCATGCCCTGCGGGACCCAGGTGGTGACCACCGCCCCGCTGCCGGAAGAGGTCGTCCGCACGCTAATCCCCAATAACTACTGTGTTGAAGATTGCAACTACCTGCTGGACTACTACCGGCTCACCGCCGACAACCGCCTGCTGTACGGCGGTGGCGTAGTCTATGGCGCGCGCGATCCGGACGATGTCGAGCGTCTGGTGATGCCAAAGCTGCTGAAAACCTTCCCTCAGCTGGCAGGGGTCAAAATCGACTACCGCTGGACGGGCAACTTCCTGCTGACCCTGTCGCGCATGCCGCAGTTTGGTCGTCTGGATAAAAACATCTACTACATGCAGGGCTACAGCGGCCACGGCGTGACCTGCACCCACCTGGCCGGACGGCTGATTTCGGAACTGCTGCGCGGTGACGCAGAGCGCTTTGATGCGTTTGCCAACCTCCCGCACTACCCCTTCCCGGGCGGTCGCAGCCTGCGGATTCCATTTACGGCGATGGGCGCGGCGTATTACAGCCTGCGCGATCGTCTTGGCGTTTGATCATTCGACAAAAGGGTATCTGACATGAGTAACCAGGAATTTCATCAGCGCAGACTTTCGGCCACCCCGCGCGGCGTAGGCGTAATGTGTAATTTCTTTGCCCGCACGGCGGAGAATGCCACGCTTACCGACGTGGAAGGCAATGACTATATTGATTTCGCCGCCGGGATCGCGGTACTGAATACCGGCCATCGTCATCCTGAAATGGTGGCCGCAGTGGAAAAACAGCTGCACCAGTTCACCCACACGGCCTACCAGATTGTGCCATATGAAAGCTACGTTTCCCTGGCCGAAAAACTTAACGAGCTGGCCCCGGTACAGGGCCCGGCTAAAACCGCGTTCTTCACGACGGGCGCGGAAGCGGTGGAAAATGCCATTAAAATCGCCCGGGCCCACACCGGCAGGCCTGGCGTGATTGCCTTTGGGGGAGGTTTTCACGGCCGAACCTATATGGCCATGGCGTTAACCGGCAAGGTCGCGCCTTATAAGCTGGGATTTGGCCCCTTCCCCGGGTCGGTTTATCACGTACCGTATCCCTCCGAGCTGCACGGCATCACGACGCAGGATGCCATCACGGCGATTGAGCGCCTGTTCAAAGCAGATATTGAGGCGAAACAGGTAGCGGCGATTATTTTTGAACCCATTCAGGGTGAAGGCGGATTCAACGTCGCGCCGCCAGAGCTGGTGGCCGCCATCCGCCGCATCTGTGATGAGCACGGGATCGTGATGATTGCCGATGAAGTGCAGAGCGGTTTCGCCCGTACCGGTAAGCTGTTTGCCATGGACCACTACGCTGACAAGCCTGACCTGATGACGATGGCCAAAAGCCTGGCAGGCGGAATGCCGCTGTCCGGCGTGGTGGGCCGCGCTGAGATCATGGATGCACCAGCCCCCGGTGGACTCGGGGGAACCTATGCAGGCAATCCGCTTGCGGTGGCCGCCGCGCACGCGGTGCTGAATATTATCGACAACGAGTCACTGTGCGCGCGCGCCTGTCACCTGGGCGATCGACTGAGCGCCACGCTGGAGGAGATTCAGGGTACCTTCCCTGCGCTCGTGGCGATTAGAGGAAGAGGATCGATGATTGCGGCAGAGTTTTTTGATCCCGAGAGCCGTGAACCGTCGGCCGCCATCGCGCAGGAGATTCAGCAAAAGGCACTTTCCCGGGGCCTGCTGTTACTGATCTGCGGCCAGTACGGAAACGTGATCCGCTTCCTTTATCCGTTGACCATTCCGGATGCCCAGTTCACCCAGGCGCTGGCGATCCTGCAACAGGTTATGCGTGATAAGGCATAAGTGCCCACTGAGAACCGTCCTGTGGCATTCGGGCGACGGTTTCAACGGAGGAGATCTGCATTGATTTCCTCCGTGTGGGAAATGTTGGGGAATTTGGCCTGTTTCATTGTATGCTCCCTGAAACACATCCCTGGCAAGAGGAAATAAGAATTGCAAAATCCATCCGCCTATCAGTCACTTGTGAAAACCTTCCAGCGCCTCTCCCGCTTCTCGCATCTCTCCTCCATCGCCAGCTGGGACATGTTTACCATGATGCCGCCCGGCGGCAGTGCCGCGCGCGGTGAAGCGCTGGCGGAAATGAGCGTCCTGCAGCACCAGCTCCTTACCGATAAAAAAGTGGGCGAATGGCTGACCGCAGCGGCAGAGGAAGATCTGAATGACGTCGAACAGGCTAACCTGCGTGAAATGACGCGCCACTACCAGCAGGCGACCCTGCTGCCGGAATCGCTGGTTGAAGCCAAATCGCTGGCGGGCAGCAAGTGTGAGCACGCCTGGCGTACTCAGCGTCCCGCTAACGACTGGCAGGGTTTTTCCGCCAATCTAAAAGACGTCGTCAAACTCAGCCGTGAAGAAGCCCGTCTTCGCGCCGAGGCCAAAGGCTGTACCCCGTACGATGCCCTGCTGGATATTTTCGAACCGGACATGACCAGCGCGCGCCTGGACGTGCTGTTTGGTGATATGAAAACCTGGCTGCCGGACCTGCTGGCGAACGTGGTGGAAAAACAGGCTCAGCGGTCGTTCGTCCCGCCACAAGGCCCTTTCCCGACGGCTACCCAGCGTGAACTCGGACTGGAAGCCATGAAGATGCTCGGCTTCGATTTTAATGGCGGTCGTCTGGACGTCAGTGCCCACCCGTTCTGCGGCGGCGTGCCGGAAGATGTGCGTATCACCACGCGCTATGACGAGGACGAGCTGCTCAGCGCGCTGTTTGGCGTGATCCACGAAACCGGACACGCGCGCTACGAGCAAAACCTGCCGCGAGCCTGGGCAGGACAACCCGTGGCGCTGGCGCGTTCAACCGCCATCCACGAATCTCAGAGCCTGTTTTTTGAAATGCAGCTGGGACGCAGCGAGGCTTTCCTGAAGCATCTGCTCCCTGCCGTTCACGCCCGCTTTGGTAGCCAGGCCGCCTTCAGCGAAGAGAACTTTATCGCATGGAATCAGCGCGTTAAGCCAGGTTACATCCGCGTTGATGCAGACGAAGTGAGCTACCCGGCCCACGTGGTGCTGCGCTATGAAATTGAGCGTGCGCTGATTAACGGCGAGATCGAGGTGGACGATATTCCCGCCCTGTGGGATGAAAAAATGCAGGCCTGGCTCGGGTTATCAACCAAAGACAACTATCGCAACGGCTGTATGCAGGATATCCACTGGACCGACGGTGGGTTTGGTTATTTCCCGTCATACACGCTGGGCGCTATGTATGCTGCACAGTTGTTCCATGCCGCAAAAACCGCCCTGCCGGGACTACAGGCCTCTATCGCCGAGGGCGATTTTTCGGCGCTGTTTGAGTGGCTGCGTCAGAACATCTGGCAGCACGGCAGCCGCTTCAGCACGTCGCAATTAATCACCCAGGCAACGGGCGAAGATCTGAATATCCGCTACTTCCGCGAACATCTCACCTCGCGCTATTTGTAATAACAACGCCGGGGAGACTCCCCCGGCGTTGTACATATGGTTACACGCCGATACCAATCACTCACGGAAACCTCGAATTTACAGGGATATAGTTATTTCAACGGCCCCGCAGTGGGGTTAAATGAAAAACCAAATTCGAGGGTATGAACATGAAAAAAGTATTAGCTCTGGTTGTTGCCGCTGCTATGGGTCTGTCTTCTGCTGCGTTTGCTGCTGAAACCACTGCTGCACCAGCGGCCGCTGCGCCAACTGCAACGACCACTGCTGCGCCAGCAAAAACTGTACATCATAAAAAACACCACAAAGCCGCTAAACCTGCTGTAGAGCAGAAAGCCCAGGCCGCTAAAAAGCACCATAAAAAAGCCGCTAAACCTGCTGTAGAGCAGAAAGCCCAGGCCGCTAAAAAGCATCACAAAAAAGCAGTAAAACACGAAGCTGCTAAACCAACTGCTCAGCCAGCTGCGTAAGGTACAAGCTTAACCGTGCCCTTCGGGGCACGTTGGTAAACCGGCGCTGAACCGGAAAAGGTTCTGCGCCGTTTTTTTATCCGGAGGGCGTATGCTGCGACGCTATCGGTTTGAGCTCATTCTGTTCCTGCTTATTTTATGCGCGCTCATCGCAAGCCATTTTTATCTTTCCTGATTGTAGCACGCTGATTTTACTCCCACTTTCGTGCTGTCCCGTCTATAGTATTTTCATAGGGTTCACTTTTAATAATCATAATTACCCCCACCAGAGTGTGATATGCGTAAATCTGTTGTGTTGTTGCTGGGAACGTTTGGTCTTTTTTCTGGATTTTCACAGGCGGATGATGGCGGCGATGACGCCATTAGCGCGAAAGAGCTTAAGACGCTTTTTTTCGGTCATGACGATCGTACTCGCGTCACCGACCCAACACAGGCCCCCTGGGATGCTATTGGACAACTGGAAACCGCCAGCGGCAATCTGTGCACCGCGACGTTGATCACCCCGCAATTAGCCCTGACGGCAGGCCACTGCCTGTTGACGCCCCCTAACGGAAAGCCAGACAAAGCGGTAGCCTTACGGTTTGTGTCGCAAAAAGGTGTCTGGCGCTATGAAATCCATGGCATCGAAGGCCGGGTTGATCCTTCTCTGGGTAAACGACTGAAACCGGATGGTGATGGCTGGATAGTGCCGCCCGCGGCAGCGTCATGGGATTTTGGCCTGATCATTCTGCGCTACCCGCCTTCAGGCATTACGCCACTGCCGTTATTCGACGGAGATAAAGCGGCGCTCACCGCCGCGCTGAAAGCCGCCGACCGTAAGGTCACGCAGTCAGGCTACCCGGTCGATCATCTGGATGCGCTTTACACCCATACCGACTGTGTTGTAACGGGCTGGGCACAAACCAGCGTGCTGTCGCACCAGTGCGATACATTACCGGGTGACAGTGGTTCGCCCTTGATGCTGAAAACCGATAACGGCTGGCAATTGATTGGTGTTCAAAGCTCCGCTCCGGCGGCGAAAGACCGATGGCGAGCCGATAACCGGGCCTTATCCGTCACCGGTTTTCGCGATAAGCTGGAAGCGCTGGCTCAAGAGTAAGCCAGCGCGGCTGCGGGAGAAAAAGGGGTAACGGGTTATCAGGCGAGTTTTATCATGACCATACCCGCCAGCAGCAATATCAGTCCTATCCAGCCTTTGTTATTTAACCGCTGGCCGAACAGTACCCAACCGGCGGCAAGGGTGGCGGCGATACCAAAACCGCCCCACAGCGCATAGGCCACCGAAAGATCGATACCTTTGACCGCCTGCGACAGGGCGCTGAACGCCCCCAGAACCGCGGCTATCGACATCAGGCCATAGACTTTACGACGAAAACCGTCGGAGAATTTCAGCAGAACGTTGGCGAAAATTTCCAGCACGATGGCGAAACCCAGCCAGGCCGCATGAACCCATTCAAACTGTTGCATGGTTCTGCTCCTTCTGCTGTTTGTTCGGTTTACGGGTACCTGATTTAATCAGCACAATACCCGCGACCAGCGTCGTTAACCCGGCGACTTTCATTGTTGTTAATGTTTCGTCAAATATCAGGACGCTGAAGAGCGTAATCAATAAAATACCGATCCCTTCCCACAGCGCATACGCCACACCCAGCGCAATTTTTTTCACCGCAAATGAGAGGAAAATATAGGAAAGTGAAATCATCACCAGCATTAAAATAAAACCGGTATTGCCATCGCTGACGCTCGCCCACTTCATCGACAGCGTGCCGGTAATCTCAGCGATAATAGCCAGAGCGAGTAAAATCCAGTAAAACATGTTTTTCTCCTGCTTGAGAATATAATCCATCGTGGCCCGCCGCATGCGGCAAACCAAAAAAAATATGAAATTAAATCAGACAGCTAAGCGCTTAGCGCCAGCTCAGGCAGAAGAGATAACTATAGGGCGGTGCGCCAGTGTTGCTCACCAGCAACCAGGCAGAAGGAGGTGAAAAATACAGCGGTGTTGTTTGAAGAATACGTCCTGAACACATTGTCCATAAAATTACAATTATCCGCGTTGTTGCTTCTCGTCTTTGCGGATGAAAATTGTCCTCGGTAGTTAAACACGCTAAATTTGTACCATAAGCCAGGATTTTACTCAAAGTCTTTGCAATTCTTTACCCATACCGTTTGATTTTGGTTAGTTTATTGCAACGCGTTTCGCCTTTATTATAAATAAAAAGCGTATTTCGGAGTCACCATGGCTAAACCCATTATTACCCTGAACGGGTTAAAAATTGTCATCATGCTGGGCATGCTGGTGATCATACTGACGGGCGTGCGATTTGCAGCCGACATCATCGTGCCCTTTATTCTGGCGCTGTTCATTGCGGTGATCCTTAACCCGCTGGTACGGCGCATGACGCGGCTACGCATCCCGCGCGTGCTGGCGATTACGCTGCTCATCAGCGTGATTATTGTTGCCATGGTATTACTGGTTGCCTATCTCGGCACCTCGCTGAATGAACTGGCGCGCACGTTACCGAAGTACCGATCGTCGCTGGCGATACCGCTGCTGCAGCTTGAACCCTGGCTGCAACGCGCAGGTATTGAAGTCTCGGTTGAGGAACTCCTTAAATATATCGACCCCAATGCGGCCATGACGATCGTCACCAGCCTGCTGGCGCAGCTTTCGAATGCCATGACCTCCATTTTTCTGCTGTTTCTAACGGTGGTGTTTATGCTGCTGGAGGTGCCTCAACTGCCGGCAAAGCTGCAGCAGATAATGGTCCGTCCGGTTGAGGGCATGGGGGCGATTCAACGCGCGCTGGACAGCGTCTCACGCTATCTGGTGCTGAAAACCGCCATTAGCCTGGTTACGGGTGGTGTCGTCTGGGTGATGCTGCTGGCGCTGGACGTCCGCTTCGCGTTCGTCTGGGGATTACTGGCCTTCGCGCTCAACTACATTCCCAACATCGGTTCCGTGCTGGCAGCGATCCCCCCTATCCTTCAGGTGCTGGTTTTCAGCGGGCTGTATGATGCGCTGGTTCTGCTGGCCGGATATCTGGCCATTAACCTGCTGTTCGGCAATATTCTTGAGCCACGGATGATGGGACGCGGGCTGGGGCTATCCACATTGGTCGTCTTTTTGTCTTTGATTTTCTGGGGTTGGCTGCTCGGTCCCGTCGGTATGCTGCTCTCCGTTCCGCTGACCATCATTGTGAAGATTGGTCTGGAACAGACCGAGGGCGGACAAAGCATCGCCGTGCTGCTGAGCGATATGAGCCAGAAATAGCGCTGACAGGAGGAATGTATAGATCCTCCTGTCTTCGCGATAAGCGCCCGAATAGTTACAAATGAAGATTCACGCCACGTGCGGCGACGGGGCTTATCCCAGCGCGTCGACTACTCGCGCCAGCCCATTGCCGGTGCGACATGTTTGAGAATGGACTCAATTACATGCGCATTGTAATCCACACCGAGCTGGTTCGGTACGGTCAACAATAACGTATCCGCTTCAGCAATCGCCTCGTCTTTTTTCAGCTGTTCGATAAGCTTGTCCGGCTCCGCCGCATAGCTGCGTCCGAAGATCGCGCGCGTTTTCTCGTCAAGATACCCCACGCTATCGCTGTCGTTGCGGCTGGCACCGAAGTACATCCGGTCACGGTCGTCCATCAGGGCAAAAATACTGCGGCTGACCGACACGCGCGGCTCACGCGTATGCCCTGCCTCTTTCCACGCCTGGCGGTACGCGCGGATCTGTTTTGCCTGCTGAATATGGAACGGCTCACCGGTTTCATCGTCTTTCAGCGTAGAACTTTGCAGATTCATGCCGAGCTTAGCGGCCCATACTGCGGTCGCATTCGAACCGGCGCCCCACCAGATACGCTCGCGCAGCCCTTCGGAATAGGGTTCCAGTCGCAGCAGCCCCGGTGGATTCGGAAACATCGGCTGTGGATTCGGCTTCGCAAATCCTTCGCCGCGCAGAACCTCAAGCAGCACCTCGGTATGACGGCGTGCCATATCTGATTCGTTTTCACCTTCCTGCGGGACATAGCCGAAATGACGCCAGCCATCAATGACCTGCTCCGGGGAGCCCCGGCTGATGCCAAGCTGCAAACGACCGCCGGAAATCAGATCCGCCGCACCGGCATCCTCGGCCATGTACATCGGGTTTTATAGCGCATATCAATCACGCCGGTACCGATCTCAATGGTTTTCGTTTTGGCCCCAATTGCGGCCAGCAGAGGGAACGGAGAGCTCAGCTGACGAGCAAAGTGGTGCACGCGAAAATAGGCGCCGTCCGCCCCCAGCTCTTCGGCTGCTACGGCCAGGTCGATGGACTGCAGCAGGGTGTCTGCTGCCGAGCGCGTGCCGGACTGCGGAGAAGGCGTCCAGTGACCAAACGATAAAAAGCCGATCTTTTTCATAATCCTGTGTCCTGATAATGCGTTGCGTTCTCCCTACTGTACGCATTACCTGTGGAGAATAAATGGCGTTTCTTTAACGGAATGATTCAAATAAATTGATTGAATTTTTTTCAGGTCCGTCGGGTGAAAAACGGCTGGTTATCGGTTTGATTTAACGTTACATCTCTATATCAGGACTTTTACATCGGACAGAAAATGAAAAGACGCTATGTTGTTGCGGATGTTTTTACTGACACTCCGTTTCTGGGTAACCCTGTTGCCGTCGTACTCGATGCTCAAGGCATGAACAAAGCACAAATGCAGCAGGTCGCCGTTGAATTTGGCTACAGCGAAACCACGTTCGTTTTGCCGCCAGACAATCCTTCCCATACAGCACGCGTGTGAATCTTTACGCCCTCGCGCGAGATCCCCTTCGCCGGGCACCCGAATGTTGGAACGGCTTACGTGCTTGCCCATTACGCCGCGATGAATCATCAGCGCCTGCCTGATACGCTACACTTCGAGGAAATAGCTGGTGTGGTGCCCGTTCGTCTGTTGCGCGACAACGATACGGTCACTGGCGCAGAACTCCTGGTGCCTGAGGCACTCTCGTGCCGCTCTGAAGTCAGCCCGGAAAGCGTGGCTGCCTGCTTATCCCTGAACACGGAAGATATCCGTACCGAGGTACATAGGCCTGTGGTCGCGTCGGTAGGTCTGCCCTTTCTGATAGCCGAGCTGGCTTCTCGTGAGGCGCTTCGTCGATGCGTGCCGAATTTACAGGGTTTTCGCGCGACCTTACCGCTGGATGGCGCCGTTTCCCTCTATGCCTACACCCTGGATACGAATGCTGATGAACCTCATGATGTGCAGGCCCGCATGTTTACTCCCCGCATGACAGAAGATCCTGCCACAGGCAGCGCGACTGCCGCTGCGACAGCGCTGCTGGCGTTGCACCGCAATAAAACAACGCTTAACCTTAACGTCAGTCAGGGCGTTGATATGGGACGAGCAAGCGTGCTGTTCGCGGGATACGATGCCTCGTCGGGAGAGGCGGTGGTTCGCGTTGGCGGAAATTGCGTGATGACGCTTGAAGGCACATTCTCGCTCTAGCGGAGGAAGGTCCTGTACATTTACCGTGCCTGATGGGATATATTGGCACACTATTTTTATCACAGGTAAAACCAGCAATGGCTCTGATCCCCAAAAACTACGCGAGACTTGAAAGTGGCTATCGCGAAAAAGCGTTAAAAATCTATCCCTGGGTATGCGGACGCTGCTCGCGCGAGTTTGTCTATTCCAATCTGCGCGAACTGACGGTTCACCATATCGATCACGACCATACCAACAACCCGGAAGATGGCAGTAACTGGGAGCTGTTGTGCCTGTTTTGCCACGATCACGAACATTCGAAATACACCGAAGCGGATCAGTACGGTACCACCGTGGTCGCCGGGGAAGACGCGCAAAAAGACGTGGGCGTCGCCACGTTTAACCCGTTTGCCGATTTAAAAGCGATGATGAACAAGAAGAAGTAATGCTTCAACCGCGGTGCGGGAGGCTCAGGGGGCACAGGCCCCCTTCTGCTTTACGCCGCGATCAACGCAAAACGCTCTTTCAGAATACGGGGGATGTCGTCCTCCGCCAGCTGCCGGGTTTCCGTGCCCTTCGCCGTAATGATTTTCAGCATATTCCCCAGTAAAATCTCGCGTCCCTCCGGTCGATGCTGCACCACCACACGCTTCTGCACAAAAATGGCATCCGGGTGCGTGGAGTTAAGATAGTTGGCCGGAACGAAATCAATCCACTCCTGTGGGGTGAGATCAAAGCCGTACTGACGGGCCCATTCTCCCGCCACCTTCGCCTGAAGCAGATATTCGCCCTCAGCGCTGCGGCTAAGCCGGAATGTGTCAAAATCCTGTGCGATATCAACATCAAGCGTGTCCAGAGCCATTGGCGCACGAATCCCATAGCTGCCAAACCCGAGGTCGCAAAGCCACTGTCGGCTCTCCACCTCAGCAATTAACGCCATATGGGTTTTTGGCCGCCGTACGGGGTAGAACATCGGGCGTGCCGCCACAAAACGGTAAGGAATACCTAACGCCTCCAGCGCCATGGCAAACAGCCCGTTCACCTCATAGCAGTAGCCGCCGCGCCCAGGTGTTAACAGCTTATCGGCAATATCGTCAGGTGCCAGCGAGACAATTTTCCCCGCCTGTACATCCAGATTTTCAAACGGGATTGCAAAAAGCTGATGACGCATAAGCGCATGCAGGGTACCCGTATCGGTAGCCGCGGGGCCGGTGTAGTTTATGCGTTTGAAATACGTGGAAATATCAAAATTATCGCTGTGCATAATGCCTCCTTGTCCTGAACATGTCGGACACTATAGATGGCGTGCATTATTGGCTGTATAGTCAGTTTTATCGAAAATTAGCCTGAACAGATACCATGTCTGCCCCATCCCCGTCCTCTCCTCACTATCGCCGTATTGCGGATATGCTGCGTCTTACGATTACGTCTGGCGCGTTGCGAGCCGGTGACAAGATCATCTCCGCGCGTAAACTGGCCGAACGCGAGCATGTCAGTCTTCCGACGGCGCTTGAAGCGCTGCGCTGCCTTGAGGCCGAGGGGCTGATTGTTGCACGTCCGCGTTCAGGTTATTACATCCACCAGACAAGCCTTCCGCAGCCTGTGGAGCCTTCTCGTTCTCCGCCAGGCCCGGTTCCCGTCACCCTGTCGGCCATGGCCCGGTCGCTGTTCAGCAGTTCAGAAGCCCGTCTGGTGCCTCTGGGTGCAGCCCTGCCCGATCCTGCGTGGCTGCCGGGCGAGACGCTACAGCGGGCGTTGCACTCCGCGGGCCGACGTCTGGACGCGCACGGTCAGAGCTATAGCCTGCCGCCGGGAAGGCGTGATTTGCGAAGCAAGATTGCCGCGCGTTCTGCACAGTGGGGAGCCCGTTTCAGCGCGGATGACCTTATTATCACCGCAGGTGCGACGCAGGCGTTGCGCCTTGCGCTACGAGCCGTGTGCCAGCCCGGTGATGTGGTGGCGATTGAGCAGCCAGCCTACTTTGGTACGCTCCTGCTGCTGGAGGATTTGGGTCTGAAGGCCTTATCGATCCCCACCGATCCTGTTGAGGGCCTGCTGCTGGAACCGCTGGCGGACGCCATTCGGTGCCACCGCCCGGCCGCCGTTCTGGCCTCCCCTACGGTGCAAAACCCTTTGGGCGCCAGTATGCCCGTCACGCGTAAGCAGGAACTCGTTGCCCTGCTTGACGCGGCAGATATTCCTCTCATTGAAGATGATGTTTACGGCGATCTTGTCGGCGAGGGGCAACGTCCCCCAGCCTGTAAAGCGTTCGACCAGAGTGGAAATGTCATTTATTGCAGCTCCCTGTCTAAAACGCTTGCGCCCGGCTGGCGAATCGGCTGGGTTGCCGCCGGACGCTACTTTCCGCAGGTTTTACAGGCCCGCATGGCCGGAGACTGGGCAGGCGCTCCGCTGCTGGAAGCCGCAACCAGCGAAGTCCTGGCGAGCGGCGATTACGATCGCCATCTGCGGCGGCTCAAGCGTCGCGTTGCGGAGGGAATAGACGCCGTCGTGGCGCGGGTCGAGGCAAGTTTTCCTCCCGGCACGCGTGTTAACGCGCCCGCCGCGGGTTACTTGCTGTGGGTAGAACTTCCTTTGCAGGTCAACGCGCTGGAGGTACATCGTCGCGCGCTGGCGCTGGGTATTGGCGTCAGCCCCGGCCCGCTGTTTTCCCCTGCCGCAGAGCTGTCTCACTTTTTGCGGCTAAACTGCGCAAACGAACCGACGCCCCGCCTGCTGAATGCCGTGGAGCGGATTGGGGCGCTGTGTTATGAACTGGCGGATGCGCGGCCGTGACGGTCTGCGGTCCTTTTTCACAAATTGAGGATTGCGCGCTCTTTAACGACAGCGTCAGGATTGGCTCTTTTTATCGCGGCCAGAAAAGCCGTGAAGTTATGATTCCAGAGGGTGAGATTATTATAAAACTGCACCTGCTTTTCATTAGCACCGTCACGGTAAATAACAATCCAGACCCGTCGGCTATTTATCTCGGTATTCCCCGGCCCGATTTTAATGATAGTAGCCAGCGCAATCTTACGGGTGGCGTTGTTTTTAACTTCATATAAAAACTGGTCATCATAAAACCATGTTTTACCTGCATTCCCACCAAAATTTGAGGGGTTAGCAGATATCTTTTTCATCCCGTTATGATCTGAAATAAGGCGCTTTGCCTGGCGAATACGTCTGACAACAAATCTTAACAGGATGAAAAGCGCAATGAGGGGCAGCGCGACTGATATCATTTTTAGGCTCTCGTACATATCCCTGCCCCGTCATACATTCTTATTAACGCCGTGAGTATAACGCGGCGATCGTTTATGACAATATCCTACCTTGCCACCGGCAAATCTGCGTACCGCGTCGTATACGCCGGTGACAGCATCTCACGCTTCATCGCCCAGGATTTCTCAATCCCCTGCCCGGCAAACCATATCTTCCCTTTGCCGGAATGGTTTACGCTGTCGATTATCTCCATCAGCGCTGCGCTATTGGCACACAGGCGGTTATCATCAAACAAATTCAGCTGGGCGACGCCGCTGCTGAAAAAATCCGCCAGCATCACCCCCGCTTTCATATAGCGATACCCGTCAAGCCATATACGCCCCAGCGCCTCCGTGGCAGCACGGATGATATCGCGCGTGTCATTAGTGGGTGTCATCAGGGTGACTGAGGCCTGGTTGCCGTAATAAATTTCGTTGTCGGCATGCGGGCTGGTGCGCACAAACACGCTGATAAAGCGGCAATACTGATGCTCGCCGCGCAGTTTTTCGGCGGCACGCTCCGCGTAGGCACAAATGGCCTGGTGCATCTCTTCGTATTGCGTAATACGGTGTCCAAACGAACGACTACAGATAATTTGCTGCTTCGTCGGGGTAAACTCTTCCAGATCAAGACAAGGCTCACCGCGAAGCTCGCGCGCCGTGCGTTCCATTACCACGTTAAAATGTTTGCGAATGACCCAGGAGGACGCTTCCGCCAGCTCCAGCGCCGTGGTAATCCCCATGGCGTTGAGTTTTTTCGTGATGCGTCGCCCGACACCCCACACTTCCTCTACCGGCACCTTCGCCAGCAGCTTACGCTGCCGTTCGCGATCCGATAGATCGACCACGCCGCCGGTGGCAGACCACCGCTTCGCCGCATAGTTGGCCAGCTTCGCCAGCGTTTTGGTCGGGGCAATACCGACCCCAACGGTCAACCCCGTATTTTTAGCGACCTGGTTGCGCATCTGATGGCCAAAAGCCTCCAGCGACATGCAGCGGCTGACGCCCGACACGTTCACGAAGGCTTCATCAATCGAGTAGATCTCAATTGCCGGAGCAAGATCGGTCAGCGTTTGCATCACCCGGCTGCTGAGATCGGCATACAGCGCATAGTTCGAGCTAAAAACATACACCCGCGCCGGATAACCCTTCTCCTTGAATTTAAAGTAGGGCTCACCCATTTTTATGCCGAACTGTTTGGCCTCCCGCGACAGCGAAATAATGCAGCCGTCGTTGTTCGAGACCACCACGATGGGTTTGCCCTCCAGATCGGGGCGAAACACCCTCTCGCAGGAGGCATAAAAGCTATTCACATCAACCAGTGCGAACATGTTTATACGTTTTGAGGGTGTGAGTGACAACGCCGAAGATTTGTAGCTCCTCTTCTGACTGGAAGGTAATCGGCTGATAGCGGGCATTATGCGGCAGCAACCTCAAAACCGGACGGGTCTGTAGCTCTTTCACCGTAAACTCACCGGCAACCGACGCCACGACGATATCCCCATGTTCGGCATTTAACGAACGATCGACCACCAGCAGATCGCCGTCGCCGATCCCAGCCCCAATCATCGAGTCACCACTCACTTTTATAAAGTAGGTCGCACTAGGGTGCCTGACCGCCAGCCGGTTAAGATCGAGACGATCCTCCACATAATCCTGCGCCGGGCTGGGGAAGCCGCAGGCGACGCGCTCCAGAAAGAGAGGTAATTCAATGACTTGATTAGAGTGATAAGAAAAGAGAGTGCCCATAAATGCTTTCCTGCCGTAATACTGTATATAAATACAGTATTACGGATTATGGGCCAGGATCAAGATGCTTTCCGGCGGTGAAGCCGAACGTATTGAAGTTTGAACGGATTTAGTTCAACGATCGGCCTACCAGCGTATTCAGCGTTTCCAGAGCGTCAGGCGGCAGTTGCAGTTCTCCTGCTGCGAGATTTTGCCGCAAATGCGCCACGGAAGAGGTGCCGGGGATCAGCAGAATATTCGGGGAACGTTGCAGCAGCCATGCCAGCGCAACCTGCATCGCGGTTGCGCCAAGGGAATCCGCGACGGCCTGCAGATCGCTGGATTGCAGTGGCGTAAAGCCGCCCAATGGGAAAAACGGCACATAGGCAATCCCCTGCTGCGCCAGTAAATCCACCAGCGCATCGTCGCCGCGGTTCACTATGTTGTACATGTTCTGCACGCAGACAACAGGCACCGTCTTCTGCGCTTCCGCAACCTGAGTGGCCGTGACATTGCTCAGACCAATGTGGCGTACCAGCCCTTGCTGCTGTAACTCTGCGAGGGTGGAAAGCGGTTCAGCAATCGATCCTTCTGCCGGGCCATGAGCGCTAAACATGATCCGCAGATTCACCACATCCAGTACATCCACCTGCAGATTACGCAGGTTATCATGCACCGCCTGAGTCAGCTCCTGCGCGGAAAAGGCCGGCAGCCAGGCACCTTTATCGTTGCGGCGGGCCCCGATCTTGGTGACGATAGTGAGATCGTCCTGGTACGGATGAAGCGCCTCGCGGATCAGCTGATTGGTCACATGGGGACCATAAAAATCGCTGGTATCGATATGATTCACCCCCGCCGCCACGGCTTCGCGTAACACCTCCAGCGCGGCATTTTTATCTTTCGGAGGGCCAAATACGCCCGGTCCGGCAAGCTGCATCGCGCCGTACCCCAGTCGTTTAACCGTCCGCGTACCGAGCGCGTACGTCCCGCTTTTATCAATGCTGCTCATGTTGACCTTCCTCATAAAAATGATCCGGATTTACAACAGGTTCCTGACCGGAGCCCTTCGTTAAGCGCGAGTTAAATTAAAGTTTAAATTCTATACGACGATAGTATTGGTGTACCTCTGCCTCTTCTCTAACGGACGACCGCTATGCTGAAAAATCTGCACGTGATTACCGGTATTATCTTTGCCCTTACCATATTCTGTCTGCTGCAAGTTGTCACGGGAGGGTTGTTCTACTCCGCCGTCAGCAACGATCGCCATAACTTCCAGAACTCCGGCGTGCTCAATGCCCAGCAGGAAAATCTGAGCGACAGCGTAAACACGCTGGTAAAAACGCGCGTCACCGTGACCCGCGTGGCGATCCGCTACCTGAAAAACCAGCGCGATCCGGCTTCCCTTGCCGCGATCAACAAACTGCTTGATACCGCAAGTAACTCGCTGGCTAAAGCAGAAACCTATAACAAAGCGTGGCAGAAACTGCCGCAGGTTAACGGCCAGAATGCGGCGTTAACTGACGAGATGCAAAAATCCTGGAATCAGATGCATGAGGTCATGCGTTTGTCGATTCAGTATCTTCGCGCCGACAACTACCAGGCCTATGGCGATCTGGATGCTCAGCAGGCTCAGGATGATATGGAAGCGGTCTATAACCGCTGGCGCGCCGAAAACAACACGCTGCTGAAAGCGGCAACCGAAGAGAACCAAAGCAGCTTTACGCAAATGCAGTGGACGCTGGCAGTCATTTTCCTGGCCGTTATCGCCGTGCTGGTGGTCATCTGGCAGGGGTTACAACACCTGCTGTTAAAACCACTCAACACCATTATGAACCATATTCGCGCCATTGCGGGGGGCGACCTGACGCAGAATATCGCGCTCTCTGGCCGCAATGAAATGGGTCAACTGGCCGCAGGCCTGCATGAGATGCAACAATCTCTGGTGACTACCGTCAGCGCCGTGCGCGGCAGTACCGACTCCATCTACACCGGCGCAGGTGAAATTGCCGCAGGCAGCAACGATCTTTCCGCTCGCACCGAAGAGCAGGCCGCCTCGCTCGAAGAGACGGCCGCCAGCATGGAAGAGCTGACCGCGACGGTTAAACAAAACTCCGATAACGCCCGTCAGGCTACGTTACTGGCGAAGAATGCCTCTGAAACCGCAGCACGTGGTGGCCACGTCGTGGATAACGTGGTTCGCACCATGACCGAAATTGCCGACAGTTCCCAGCAGATTGCCCACATTACTGGCGTGATTGACAGCATCGCGTTCCAGACCAATATTCTGGCGCTTAACGCCGCGGTAGAAGCCGCACGCGCCGGGGAACAGGGGCGTGGTTTTGCGGTCGTCGCAGGCGAAGTCCGTACGCTGGCGAGCCGCAGTGCACAGGCGGCGAAAGAGATCAAAGGGCTTATCGAGAACTCCGTCAGCCGGGTGAATACCGGTTCTGAGCAGGTTAGCGAAGCGGGCGCGACCATGAAGGAGATTGTCGCCGCCGTGACCCGCGTAACCGATATCATGGGTGAGATTTCGTCGGCCTCCGATGAGCAGAGCCGCGGTATTGAACAGGTGAGCCTGGCCGTTTCGCAAATGGACAGCGTGACGCAGCAAAACGCCGCGCTGGTGCAGCAGTCCGCGACGGCGGCGGCGGCACTGGAAGATCAGTCCGAACAGCTGCGTCAGGCTGTGGCCGCGTTTCGTCTGAACGGAAAAGAACACGCGGTCGCCTCACGTCCGGCAAATGTGAAAACGCCGCAGCTACTGCGTCCGGCAACGGCTAACGCCACGCCTGACAGTCACTGGGAAACCTTCTGAGTCACAGGCGGGCGATCGCCTCGCCCGCGAAAACCGCCTTAACGGCTGCGCTTGGCGTGCCGTTCCCTGTTCTCCTGTTTCGCTTCATCGGATTTCCGCAGTGAAACGTAACATGCCCCGCTGCCGCCGTGATGCGGCAGCGCCACGCAGAAAGCCTGCACTTCCTCGAACTCAGTTAACCAGCGTGCCAGATAGCTGCGCACCACATTGGGATGCGAATTCTGTTCGCGCCCTTTCCCGTGAATGATGATCAGGTTACGTAATCCGTCACGACGGGCCTGACTGATAAAGGAATACAGCATCTGTCGGCAGCGTTCGGCGGGCTGACGCAACAGGTTTAAGCTGGCCTGTCGGTCGTATTTCCCCGAACGCAGCTTCTCTATAACGCCCTGCTGTACCCCTTCGCGCTGGAACGCCAGCGGTTCTTCAAGGGGCAGGAGTTCCAGAAACCCCAGCGTCAGAAAGTTGTCCAGCTGTTCAGTATCCATCTCCTGCCGCGCCCGTGCGTTTCTCATCGGCTGCCAGTGGATATCCGAGCAGCGCTTCATGGGCTGGACATCCTCCATGGCGTCAAGAAAAAGTGATTTGTCGTCAGGGTTCATGGGGATCCTCCGGCTACTTCTGAGGGAGGTACTATACCTGTGCCAGACATGTGTCTCAATAACCGTCAGCGGCCCACTCACGGCATATATATTTACCCGGCGAATATATAATAAGGGTGATACGCACTTAAACCAGACTTAACTAAAACTCCAGTGAAGGTAAAATAAGTGATTTACGTTAAAAATTCGTGAAATCAATCACTCGTCAACCTGTCTTTTTTCGGAAAAGGTGTTATAACTAAATAAACCTGCCCCATGGAAATAATACTCAGGACTGGCAAAAGGACGTACTGCTGTGTGTACTGTAGGGTCTGTCTGATGTCGGGCAGACTCTGTTTTTTTATTTTGAATTTTCCGCTGCGTCTATTTTTCTCGCTTCCCTTCTGAATTGCGTAATTAAGGATTCGGCAAGAGGTGTCTGACGTGAATCACGTCGCTGAATTAAATAATACGCGGCTTTTGGAAGCGATTCGACAACCGGCAGAATGACGAGACGGTGCGCCAGAAGCGGGTCAGAGCCCAACTCCTGCGGCAGGATACTTAAAAAATCACTTTGCGCAACCAGGCTTATACAGGACGAAAATGTTTCACACACCACCCCAATTCGCGGTATTTGCGAGCGGTGGCGAAATAGATCTTCTAATTGCTTATAATAGCTTCCCCGCGGCGTCGGCATTGTCCAGTTATAATGCAAAAGTTCATTAATGGATGTTGCCCCTGTCGCCGGATGCCCTTCCCGGCAAAATACCGCAAACGGTTTTTCAAACAACTTTTCGAACGTAAATTCATGGTCGTAAGGCCCCTGATAATAGGTGTTAATGGTGAAATCCAGCTCACCCTGGCGTAATTCATTGATCATCGACACCAGCTGCCCTTCCATAATCCGCACCTTGACCTGGGGGTGTTGTGCATGAAAGCGCGTAATAACGGCGGGCATCAGGCTGCGTGAAACGCTGGCGCCCATCCCGATATTGATCTGCCCGGCCAGTTCCCCCTGCCGCTGGCGAATATCATCCTGCGCCGCACGCAACTCTTCCAGAATCAGTCTGGCGCGCTGGTAGAAGCCCTCGCCACACTCGGTCAAGGCAACACCTTTACTCCGGCGCACAAAAAGCTGTGCCGCCATACCTTCTTCCAGCTCTTTGATCGATTTGGTCAGCGCTGGCTGCGAAAGATTCAGCGTCCTGCTGGCACCGCGAATACTGCCCTGACGCGCGACTTCAACAAACGCCCGGATTTGATGAAATTTAATCTGAAATGTCATAGCCCGACCGATAACCGTTGTTTATCAGAGTAAAGAAACTGTCATCTACTTTAATGGAAAGGGATGTGCGAGGGTAATTCCTGAACGGTTAAAACTGTGAAAAATCGGTTAGTGATAAGTAAAAACTATCACAGCGTGAAGCAGTTCACATTTTTTAATGATGACGGGAAGAGATATGGACACACTGGCGCAGTACATCCAGACATTAACGCCGCAGCTGAGCGCGTGGCGTCGCGATTTTCACCATTTTGCGGAATCCGGCTGGGTAGAGTTTAGAACTGCAGCGAAAGTCGCTGAAATTCTTGATTCGCTGGGGTACGAACTGGCGATGGGGCGTGATGTGGTGGATGCCGAAAGCCGAATGGGATTGCCCGATGACGCAACGCTGGCGCGAGAATTTGCCCGAGCGCGTGCGCAAGGCGCACCCGAAAAATGGCTGGCTCCGTTTGAAGGCGGATTTACCGGCATTGTGGCGACCCTTAAGACCGGCCGCCCGGGGCCAACCCTGGCGTTTCGCGTAGACATGGATGCCCTTGATTTAAGCGAAGCGCAGGACAACAGCCATCGCCCGTTCCGCGACGGTTTTGCCTCCTGCAACCCGGGAATGATGCACGCCTGCGCGCATGACGGCCATACCACCATTGGTCTGGGACTGGCGCAGGTGCTTAAGCAGAATGAAGCGCAGCTCAGCGGCACCATCAGGCTCATCTTTCAGCCTGCCGAAGAAGGGACGCGCGGCGCACGCGCTATGGTTGCCGCCGGGGCGCTGGATGGCGTGGACTATTTTACTGCCATCCATATCGGTACCGGCGTGCCTGCCGGAACGGCGATCTGCGGCAGCGATAACTTTATGGCGACCACCAAGTTCGACGTGAGTTTTACGGGCGTTGCCGCACACGCAGGCGGAAAACCGGAGGACGGGCGAAACGCCCTGCTCGCCGCCGCGCAGGCCGCTCTCGCCTTACACAGCATCGCACCGCACAGTGAAGGGGCTTCCCGCGTCAACGTCGGGGTCATGCAGGCCGGAAGCGGCCGCAACGTGGTGCCCGCGAATGCGCTCATCAAAGTGGAAACCCGCGGGGAAAGCGAAGCCATAAATCAGTATGTCTTTGAACGCGCGCAGGCCGTCATTACCGGGGCGGCCGCACTCTACGGCGTGAAGGCGGAGATGCGTCTGATGGGGGCCGCCACCTCCAGCGCGCCCACACCGGCCTGGGTTGATTATCTGCGCGAACAGGCGAGCCAGGTTTCCGGCATTGATCGCGCTATCGATAAGGTCAAAGCCCCCGCCGGCTCCGAAGACGCCACGCTGATGATGGCCCGCGTGCAGCAAAACGGCGGCATGGCGTCGTATATGGTATTCGGCACGGATTTGAGCGCCGGCCATCACAACGAAAAATTCGACTTCGATGAACAGGTTATGGCTATCGCCATCGAAACGCTGGCGCGTACTGCGCTCAATTTTCCGTGGACGCGAGGTGTGTAATGCAGGAGAACTACGCTTTTATTGCCGATGCCATCGATACGCGATGTCAGACGCTAACCGATATAGCCGATGCCATCTGGGATCACCCTGAAACCCGCTTTGAAGAATTTTGGTCCGCCGAACGACTCGCTGGGGCGCTGGAAGCCGAAGGCTTTACGTTGACTCGCGAGGCGGGCGGTATTCCAAACGCTTTTATTGCGAGCTACGGCAGTGGGAAACCGGTTATCGCCCTGCTCGGTGAATACGATGCGCTGGCCGGGCTAAGCCAGCAGGCGCATTGTGCAACCGCGCAATCCGCCACGCCGGGAGCGAATGGTCACGGCTGCGGGCATAACCTCCTCGGCACCGCGGCGCTGGCCGGTGCGGTGGCGGTAAAAAGCTGGCTTGAACAGCATGGCGGTAGCGGAACGGTGCGTTTTTACGGCTGCCCCGGGGAAGAAGGCGGCTCCGGCAAAACCTTTATGGTGCGGGAAGGACTGTTTGATGACGTCGATGCCGCCGTCACCTGGCACCCGGAAGCCTTTGCCGGCATGTTTAACGTCAGCACCCTGGCCAATATTCAGGCCGCCTGGCGTTTTCACGGCGTGGCGGCGCATGCGGCCAACTCCCCTCATCTGGGGCGCAGCGCGCTGGATGCCGTGACGCTGATGACGACCGGCACCAACTTCCTTAATGAACACATCATTGAGAAAGCGCGTGTCCATTACGCCATCACCGATACCGGCGGGATTTCGCCCAACGTGGTGCAGGCCCAGGCCGAAGTGCTGTACCTGATCCGCGCCCCGGAAATGGCCGATGCGCAGCAGATCTACGAACGCATTGAGAAAATCGCCCAGGGCGCGGCAATGATGACCGAAACCACCGTGGAGTGTCGCTTTGATAAAGCCTGCTCCAGCTACCTGCCAAACCGCACGCTTGAGGCGGCAATGTATCGGGCGTTACAACACTACGGCACGCCGGCGTGGACTGCTGAAGAGCGCGACTTTGCCCGTGAGATCCGCGCTACGCTCACGCCCAACGACCTGCAGAACAGCCTCAAAAATATAGCCGCCACGGGCGGAGACGCCGGTAAAGCCTTTGCCCGCCGTCATCAGGAGACACTCCTGGTGGATGAGATTGCGCCCTATGCCATTACCGACAACGTGCTGGCGGGTTCAACGGATGTGGGTGACGTCAGCTGGAAAATGCCGGTCGCCCAGTGCTTCAGCCCCTGCTTTACCGTGGGGACGCCGCTGCATACCTGGCAACTGGTGGCACAGGGGCGAACCTCCATTGCTCACAAAGGCATGCTGCTGGCCGGGAAAGTCATGGGCGCCACGGCACTGAATCTGCTGCAGGATGCAGCCCTGCTAAAAAAATGTCGTGAAGAGTTCGAACAACAAATACAAGAAAAACCGTACGTGTGTCCGATCCCACAGGGCGTGACACCGTCACCTTTAAAATAAAAAAACACAACACAACAACACAACACTCTCGAGGAACGCCCATGAGTATGTCATCCATACCTTCGCATTCCCCATCCGGTAAGCTCTATGGCTGGGTTGAAAGGATCGGCAATAAAGTGCCACACCCTTTCCTGCTGTTTATCTATCTGATTGTCATTTTGATGGTTGCCACCGCCGTGCTCTCCGCCTTTGACGTGAGCGTGCGAAGTCCGGCCGATGGCAGCCTGGTGGCGGTGAAAAACCTGCTCAGCGTTGACGGGCTGCACTGGTTTTTACCTAACGTCATAAAAAACTTCAGCGGCTTCGCCCCGCTGGGCGCCATTCTGGCACTGGTATTAGGGGCCGGGCTGGCAGAGCGCGTGGGTTTGCTGCCTGCATTGATGGTAAAAATGGCATCCCACGTCAGCGCACGTTACGCCAGCTATATGGTGCTGTTTATCGCCTTCTTCAGCCATATCTCCTCCGACGCCGCGCTGGTGATCATGCCGCCAATGGGGGCGTTGATCTTCCTCGCCGTCGGGCGGCACCCGGTGGCGGGCCTGCTGTCGGCAATTGCGGGTGTCGGCTGCGGATTTACCGCCAACCTGCTGATTGTCACCACCGACGTATTGCTCTCGGGCATCAGCACGGAGGCGGCGAAAACCATTGACGCAGCAATGCACGTCAGCGTAATTGACAACTGGTACTTTATGGCCAGCTCAGTGATTGTTCTGACGATTGTCGGCGGGCTGATTACCGACAAGATCATCGAGCCGCGTCTGGGCAAATGGGAAGGCCGTAGCGATGAAACGCTGGAGACGCTGAGCAAAGAGCAGAAATTCGGCCTGCGCGTGGCCGGTATTGTCTCGCTGATATTCATCGCCATGGTCGCGCTGATGGTAGTGCCGGAAAACGGTATTCTGCGCGATCCGGTTAAACATACCGTCCTGCCCTCGCCGTTTATACAGGGTATTGTGCCGCTGATCATTCTCTTCTTCTTTGTCGTTTCGCTCGCTTATGGTATCGCCACCGGCAAAATTCGCCGTCAGGGCGATCTGCCGCAGCTGATGATCGAACCGATGAAAGAGATGGCGGGTTTTATCGTCATGGTGTTCCCGCTGGCGCAGTTTGTGGCGATGTTTAACTGGAGCAACATGGGCAAGTTTATGGCCGTGGGCCTGACCGACGCGCTGGAAGCTGCCGGATTAAGCGGCGTACCGGCGTTTGTCGGCCTGGCGCTATTGTCGTCCCTGCTGTGCATG
Source organism: Enterobacter cloacae complex sp. HYC080_NIDB (assembly GCF_056673325.1). NCBI lineage: Bacteria > Pseudomonadati > Pseudomonadota > Gammaproteobacteria > Enterobacterales > Enterobacteriaceae > Enterobacter > Enterobacter cloacae complex sp. HYC080_NIDB. The sequence goes on from NZ_CP114212.1 coordinate 2,492,379, forward strand.
TTCATCGCCAGCGGCTCCGCCATCTGGTCGATTCTGGCCCCCATCTTCGTGCCGATGTTTATGATGCTGGGCTTCCATCCGGCGTTTGCGCAGATCCTGTTCCGCATCGCCGATTCGTCAGTGATCCCGCTTGCACCGGTTTCGCCGTTTGTCCCGCTGTTTTTAGGCTTTCTGCAGCGCTATAAACCCGAGGCAAAACTGGGTACCTACTATTCGCTGGTTTTGCACTACCCGCTTATCTTTTTAGGGGTATGGCTGGTGATGCTGGTGGCATGGTATCTTGTCGGCCTGCCGATTGGGCCGGGGATCTACCCGAGGCTGAACTAAAGGAATGAGGATGCTGAGATTACTCGAAGATAAAATTGCGACGCCGCTTGGGCCGCTGTGGGTGATCGCGGACGAGCAGTCTTGTCTGCGCGCCGTTGAATGGGAAGAGCACAGCGACCGCATGGAAGAGCTGCTGAACATTCATTATCGGGCGCAAGGTTTTGAACGTATCCGCGCCACCAATCCGGGTGGGCTGAGCGATAAGCTTGCGGCGTACTTCGAGGGCGATCTCAGCATCATCGATACACTCCCCACCGCCACGGCTGGAACCCCTTTCCAGCGTGAAGTGTGGCAGGCGCTGCGGGCCATTCCCTGCGGGCAGGTCATGCATTACGGCCAGCTCGCGGAGGAGCTGGGCCGCGCAGGCGCCGCGCGTGCGGTGGGGGCCGCCAATGGCTCTAATCCCGTTAGTATTGTCGTTCCCTGCCATCGCGTCATCGGACGCAACGGTACCCTGACCGGCTATGCCGGTGGCGTGCAGCGCAAGGAGTGGTTGCTGCGTCACGAAGGATATCTTCTGCTGTAGATCCCAGGCTTTTTGTGCTTAATTTTCTACCGGTTAGGCTAAAAATCCATAATCAAGCTGTGGAATTTCAAGAAGATGGCGACACATTGCCGTCTCTTGTCCTTATTGATGGTTTGTCAGGCTTACGTACTTACCAAAAAGATGTTAAAATTGACCAATATCAATTAAGGCTTGAGCAAACCTATGATCCCGGAAAAGCGAATTATACGACGCATTCAGTCTGGCGGTTGTGCTATCCATTGCCAGGATTGCAGCATCAGCCAGCTCTGTATCCCGTTTACCCTGAATGAGCATGAACTCGATCAGCTTGATAATATCATCGAGCGCAAAAAGCCTATTCAGAAAGGGCAGACGCTGTTTAAAGCCGGAGACGAACTGAAATCGCTCTATGCTATCCGCTCTGGCACCATCAAGAGCTATACCATCACCGAACAGGGTGATGAGCAGATCACCGGCTTCCATCTGGCGGGTGACCTGGTGGGCTTTGATGCCATCGGCACAGGCCATCACCCGAGCTTTGCTCAGGCGCTTGAAACCTCTATGGTTTGCGAAATCCCGTTTGAAACGCTGGACGACCTGTCCGGTAAGATGCCTAACCTGCGTCAGCAGATGATGCGTCTGATGAGCGGTGAGATCAAAGGCGATCAGGACATGATTCTGCTGCTTTCTAAAAAGAATGCAGAAGAGCGCCTGGCCGCGTTTATCTACAACCTCTCTCGCCGCTTCGCCGAACGGGGTTTCTCGCCGCGCGAATTCCGTCTGACCATGACCCGTGGTGATATCGGTAACTACCTGGGCCTGACCGTGGAAACCATCAGCCGTCTGCTGGGTCGTTTCCAGAAAAGCGGGATGCTGGCCGTTAAGGGTAAATACATCACTATCGAAAACGGTGAAGCACTGGCCGTGCTTGCCGGTCATGCCCGCAACGTGGCATAACTCTCCGCATGTTGATCACCAGACTGATAAATTCACATGATTTATTAGTCTGGTATAATCACTTCCGCTTTAAGCCGTCTTCACCGTAGCACATCCCCACACAGCGCCTGAAAGGTTGTCGTTGAGGTTATGAATTGAGAGAAAGTTTGTTTTTCGTTTCAGTCGTGATTGCCTCAGTGACCTTTATCTTCATCTGGATCATGCTTGTCGGCCCAATGAAGGGGGAGGAAAAAACCTACGTGCAGGACTCCACGACGTTTGCAATAGCGGTGATGGTGCTGCTGTTTATTGCGTTTATCGCGGTGACAACCACGGTGCTTTTCCTCTGATAAATTTTCATGAATTATTGATCTGACAAAAGCTCTCCTCTGTTTCATTCAGGATATATAGGTTACTCTTTTACTTACAGACTGTGGTGACAGTAGTAAGGAGACCTGTATGGCCAAGTATCAAAACATGCTGGTAGCTATCGATCCTAATCAGGACGATCAGCCGGCATTACGACGTGCTGTGTATCTACATCAACGGATTGGCGGCAAAATCAAAGCGTTTTTGCCGATCTATGACTTCTCGTATGAGATGACCACCCTTCTGTCGCCTGACGAGCGCACCGCTATGCGTCAGGGCGTCATCAGTCAGCGTACCGCGTGGATCCGTGAACAGGCGAAGTATTACCTTGAAGCGGGGGTTCCTATTGATATCAAAGTGGTCTGGCATAACCGACCTTTTGAAGCCATTATCCAGGAAGTCGTTGCTGGTGGACACGACCTGCTGCTGAAGATGGCGCACCAGCACGACAAGCTGGAATCCGTGATCTTCACCCCAACCGACTGGCACTTGCTGCGTAAATGCCCTTGCCCGGTCTGGATGGTGAAAGACCAGCCGTGGCCGGAGGGCGGGAAAGCCGTAGTGGCGGTAAACCTCGCCAGCGAAGAGGATTATCATAATTCACTCAACGAGAAGCTGGTGAAGGAAACCATCCAGCTCGCTGACCAGGTCAATCACACTGAAGTGCATCTGGTGGGCGCCTATCCAGTCACCCCAATCAATATCGCCATTGAGTTGCCTGAATTTGACCCCAGCGTCTATAACGACGCCATTCGCGGCCAGCATTTGCTGGCCATGAAAGCGCTGCGCCAGAAGTTCAGCATTGACGAGAACATGACGCACGTAGAGAAAGGGCTGCCTGAAGAGGTGATCCCGGATTTAGCAGAACATTTGCAGGCCGGGATTGTGGTCCTGGGGACCATTGGCCGGACCGGTATTTCTGCCGCGTTCCTCGGCAATACCGCCGAACAGGTGATCGACCATCTGCGCTGTGACCTGCTGGTCATTAAGCCAGATGAGTTCCAGACGCCGATTGAGCTGGACGATCCGGAAGACGATTAATATAACCCTGTCAGCCCGCCGCTCCGGCGGGCTTTTTTTTTCAGCTCTCCATCACCGGCTTCGGCTGTTCACCCGGCTCATCCTGCATCCACGGCGCGTGCAATACCATGCTCGGCAGTGCCAGCTTAATCTCCTGAGCATTCAGCCCTTCAAGAATACGGATATTGATCTCCTGCTGGATATCCATGTATTTGTTGTAATCCGCGGTATTGACGATATGAACGACTTCAAACGTCAGACGGTCGCGGTCAAATCCGAGAAAATGGGCACGATCGAATTTTGTCTCACCCACATCGGTGATGATTTGCCTGACCATATCCCCCACGTAGCGCAGCTTATCAGGCGCCGTGTCGCTGGCCACGCCAAAGGTAAAGACGATACGACGTGTCTGCATACGTTTGTAGTTGTGGAGCGTTTGCTGGAGCAAAATGGCGTTGCCGCAGACGATCTGCTCCCCGCTCAGGCTGCGTATGCGGGTCGTTTTAAGGCCAATGTGCTCTACCGTCCCCGCCACGTCGTTGAACACCACAAAATCACCAATTTCAAACGGCTTATCAAAACCAATGGACAGGGAGGCAAACACGTCGCTCAGGATCGTTTGTACGGCGAGAGCGATGGCAATCCCCCCCACCCCAAGGCTGGCAACCAGAGCAGTGATGTTGACGCCCGCGTTAGCAAGAATAGACAGCAGCATCACTGACCAGACAATGGCACGGAGAATAAGCCCCGTGATCACCAGCGTAACCGGGTTTTTATGACTTCCCGGTGCCAGCATGACGTGACGTAGCCACGACACAACGCCCTGATCCATCCACAGTGCCACCTGAATCGCGAAAACCAGGAACCAGGCATGGCTGACCGTGCCAAAAAGATGATCGGGTAAGTCAACAAAACGCAGGCTGAACAGAAGTGCTACGACAAAAAGCAGGATCCGACTCGTTCTGTTAAGCATATCGCTCAGGATAAAACGCATCCGGTTGGTGGTCGGGTGTTTGTCGCCCCAGGTGGTGATCCCTTTCTTAACGAACGCGATCAGGCGCGTCAGCAGCCAGTACACCAGCAGCGTGACAAAGACAACCGTGGCGACGCCTACCCAAAATGTCGGCGTCATCATCAACGCGATGATGTCGAAGCGGGACAGAAATTGCATTACACCTCCTCGTCTTACACAAAGGGTAAAGTATAGACAGAGGAGAAAAGCTGACCGCAGAAATAAGAAAACCGCCCCGAAGAGCGGTTTGTCAGGGTGAAGCGAAATTACAGTGCTTTCAGAATCGCATCCACGCTGGCTTTGGCGTCGCCAAACAGCATGTGGGTGTTCTCTTTGAAGAACAGCGGGTTCTGCACGCCAGCATAGCCGGTGTTCATAGAGCGTTTGAAGACAATCACGTTCTGCGCCTTCCATACTTCCAGAACCGGCATACCCGCGATTGGGCTGCGCGGATCGTCCTGCGCCGCCGGGTTAACGGTGTCGTTAGCGCCAATGACCAGCACGGTGTCGGTATCGGCGAAATCATCGTTGATCTCGTCCATCTCCAGCACGATGTCGTAAGGCACTTTCGCTTCCGCCAGCAGCACGTTCATGTGGCCTGGCAGACGTCCCGCCACCGGGTGAATACCAAAGCGAACCTTGATCCCACGCGCGCGCAGCTTCTCAGTAATTTCTGCGACCGGATACTGCGCCTGCGCCACCGCCATGCCATAGCCCGGGGTGATAATGACCGAGTGCGAGTTTTTCAGCATCTCTGCGGTATCTTCCGCGCTGATCTCACGGTGCTCACCCACTTCTTCATCAGAACCGGTAGAGGAGCCGTCAGAACCAAATCCCCCGGCGATAACGCTGATAAACGAACGGTTCATCGCCTTACACATGATGTAAGACAGGATCGCACCAGATGAACCCACCAGCGCACCGGTGACGATCAGCAGGTCGTTGCTCAGCATAAAGCCTGCCGCCGCCGCCGCCCAACCGGAGTAGGAGTTCAGCATGGAGACCACCACCGGCATATCCGCACCACCGATAGACGCCACCAGGTGCCAGCCAAATGCCAGCGCGATGAGGGTCATCACCAGTAATGCCAGCACCTGCAGGCCCACGCTTTCGGTACGCACGAAGATGACCATCAGCACAAACGATACCACCAGCGCCGCCAGGTTCAGCTTGTGGCGGTTTGGCAGCATCAGCGGTTTAGACGAAATCTTACCGCGCAGTTTGCCGAACGCCACAATTGAGCCGGTGAAGGTCACCGCACCAATAAAGATGCCGAGGAACACTTCGGTCAGGTGAATGTTGACCAGAATCGGTTCCAGACCCGGTTCGTGATACAGGTAGCTGTTGAAGCCCACCAGCACGGCCGCCAGACCCACAAAGCTGTGCAGAATAGCAACCAGCTCCGGCATCTCGGTCATTTCAACGCGTTTCGCCAGGCGAATACCGATCGCGCCGCCGATGATCATCGCCACCAGGATCCACGCCACGTTGCCGGTGTCCGGCCCGAAGATGGTGGCGATCAGCGCAATCGCCATCCCGGCGATACCAAAGTTATTCCCCTGCTGAGACGTTTCGTGTTTGGAAAGCCCCGCCAGACTGAAAATAAACAGGATTGCAGCAACAATGTATGCGGCTGTGACTAATCCTCCAGACATATGCTACCCCTTAGCCTTTACGAAACATTTTCAGCATGCGCTGAGTCACGGTGAAACCACCGAAAATATTGATACTGGCGATCAGCACCGCAATAAAGCTCAGGAAGCTGATCCAGCCGCCGTGACCAATCTGCAGTAACGCCCCGACCACGATAATCCCGGAGATGGCGTTGGTCACCGACATCAGCGGCGTGTGCAACGCGTGGGAGACGTTCCACACCACGTAGTAACCGACCACGCAGGAGAGCGCGAAGACGGTAAAGTGGCCGAGGAACTCTTTCGGCGCGACGTCAGCCAGCCAGCCGAACAGGATAATGACCAGCGCCATGATGGCGTATTTACGCCATGGAGACGCCGGTTTAGCGGGTTCTTTTGGCTCTGGTGCCGCTTTCGGCGCGGCCTGAGGCTGAGCAGAAACCTGAATCGGCGGTGCCGGCCAGGTGATTTCACCATCACGGACAACGGTAACACCACGCACCACGACATCGTCGAAATCAACGGTGACGTTTCCGTCTTTCTCTTTGCACAGCAGCTTCAGCAGGTTAACCAGGTTGGTGCCGTACAGCTGAGACGACTGCGTTGGCAGGCGGCCTGGCAGATCGGTATAGCCGATCACCTTCACGCCGTTGGCGGTGGTCGTCACCTGATTAGCAACGGTGTACTCACAGTTACCGCCGTTTTGCGCCGCCAGGTCGACAATCACGCTGCCCGGCTTCATGGAATCCACCATCTCACGGGTGATAAGCTTCGGCGCAGGTTTACCCGGAATCAGCGCGGTGGTCACAATAATGTCGACATCTTTCGCCTGAGCGGCGAAGAGTTCCATTTCGGCTTTGATAAAGGCTTCGGACATGACTTTCGCGTAACCGTCACCGCTGCCCGCTTCTTCCTTGAAGTCCAGCTCAAGGAATTCGGCACCCATACTCTGGACCTGTTCCTTCACCTCCGGACGGGTATCAAATGCGCGCACGATAGCGCCGAGGCTGTTTGCCGCACCGATTGCGGCAAGCCCTGCCACACCCGCACCAATCACCATGACTTTTGCCGGAGGGACTTTCCCCGCCGCGGTGATCTGACCGGTAAAGAAACGACCAAATTCGTGAGCCGCTTCCACAATCGCGCGATAACCCGCAATGTTAGCCATGGAGCTTAAGGCATCAAGCGACTGCGCGCGCGAAATACGCGGCACGGAGTCCATCGCCATCACGGTCACGCCACGTGCAGCCAGCTTCTCCATAAGCGCTGGATTTTGCGCAGGCCAGATGAAGCTCACCAGCGTGGTGCCCGGATTCAGCAGCGCAATCTCACTCTCTTCCGGTGCGTTAACCTTCAGAATAACCGGCGACTGCCAGACTTCAGCACCGTCCACCACTTCCGCACCCGCCTGGATAAAGGCCTCGTCATCGAAACTCGCCAGTTTGCCTGCGCCGCTTTCAACCGCGACGGTAAAACCCAGCTTAAGCAGTTGCTCCACCGTTTTCGGTGTTGCCGCTACGCGGGTTTCATTGGCTAACCGTTCTTTTGGTACCCCAATACGCATAGTTTTCCCTTCCATCGGTTTTTGATGATGGTTTGTCGATAAATGCCCGCGGTTTGTATCAATTTTCGCCATTCTCATAGCGATGAGAGATGATTAACCCCGGAAAATAAAACAGTAACAAACTGTCTATAACCTACTGAAAATAGCGCCCGTGATCTACCGCCAGAAAACACTATTTCTTACTTTATCTGTGAAAAATAAGCGATCGGCGTCACTGACAGTGATATTTACCTTAAATTCATCGCCAGAACCGATAAATAGCGCAAGCGAAGCGGTAAAAACATGATATAGCGCCATAAGAGAACAAGTTATTAACATTAAATTAACTTGTAAAAGTCATATGCTTTATCAGTTTTACTTGTCAAACGCCTGTTTTTTCAACATATCACTAAATGTTATCGAATTCGTTAATTCAGTGAGCACAGGCAGTGAAAAATGGCGCAGACAGCGACGGGTTTTAAATGCCATAATCGGGGCCGTCTCAAATTAACAACAATACCAGTACATGGTTTGCGCAAGGCGAAGGATTATTTTTATGAAGCTTAAGAACACACTCCTGGCGTCCGCACTTCTCTGTGCGACCGCCCTGTCTGCGAATGCCGCAACAGAGTTAACGCCAGAGCAAGCGGCAGCGTTAAAACCTTTTGACCATACGGTCATTGTGGGTCGTTATAATTCTATTGGCGATGCCGTCGCCGCCGCATCAAAAGCCGCTGATAAAAACGGGGCGGCCTCGTTTTACGTTGTTGACCAGTCTGATTATGGCAACAGCGGCAACCAGCGCGTAACCATTGCGCTGTATAAAGACAATGCGCCAAAAGCAGACGCACCGAAAAACCGTGTGATTAACGGTATCGTTGAGCTGCCAAAAGATCAGGCGATTGAGCTGGAACCGTACGACACCGTTACCGTTCAGGGCTTCTATCGCAGCCAGCCTGAAGTGAACGATGCCATCACCAAAGCCGCGAAAGAGAAAGGGGCCTACTCGTTCTATATCGTGCGCCAGGTGGATGCTAACCAGGGCGGCAACCAGCGTATTACCGCATTCATCTATAAAGAAGATGCGAAGAAACGCGTTCTGCAGAGCCCGGATGCCATCCCTGCTGACTCCGAAGCGGGTCGCGCGGCGATAGCGAAAGGCGGCGAAGAAGCGAAGAAAGTTGAAATTCCAGGCGTAGCGACGACTGCGGCACCAAGCGCTGAAGTGGGCCGTTTCTTTGAAACGCAATCCACGAAAGGTGGCCGCTATTCCGTGACGCTGCCAGACGGCACCAAAATTGAAGAGCTGAACAAAGCCACTGCTGCACAGATGGTGCCGTTCGACAGCATCAAGTTTACCGGCAACTACGGCAACATGACGGAAGTCTCTTACCAGGTCGCGAAGCGTGCGGCGAAGAAAGGGGCGAAGTATTACCATATCACCCGCCAGTGGCAGGAACGTGGTAACAACGTGACCATCAGCGCCGATCTGTACAAGTAACAAAATCATTGACCAAAGGCGGCGCAATGCCGCCTTTTTTTGTTACTTTTTTCGAATTTCTGCCACACATCATTGCATGCTTACGTGACACTCCGTAAAATCCCGCGCCTTAGTGTAATCCACCATTTTTATGCGCCGCAGCGAAATAATTATTCTGGATTTGGACTTTTCATAACAGGAAGCCAATGGAAAAGAAACTTGGCCTGAGTGCTCTGACTGCACTCGTTTTAAGCTCAATGCTGGGTGCGGGCGTATTCAGTTTACCGCAGAACATGGCTGCCGTCGCAAGCCCCGCCGCGTTACTCATCGGCTGGGGGATTACCGGCGTCGGGATATTGCTGCTGGCGTTCGCCATGCTGCTGCTCACCCGCATTCGCCCCGATCTGGACGGCGGTATTTTCACCTATGCGCGTGAAGGATTTGGCGAGCTGATCGGCTTCTGCTCCGCCTGGGGCTACTGGCTGTGCGCGGTGATCGCCAACGTCTCCTATCTGGTGATCGTTTTCTCAGCGCTCAGCTTCTTTACCGATACGCCTGAACTGCGTCTGTTTGGTGACGGCAATACCTGGCAATCAATTGTCGGTGCCTCGGTGCTGCTCTGGGTCGTTCACTGGCTGATTTTGCGCGGCGTCCAGACCGCCGCCAGCATCAACCTGGTGGCAACGCTGGCGAAACTGGTGCCGCTCGGCCTGTTTATCGTACTGGCCTTTATTGCGTTTCGTCTTGATGTGTTTACGCTTGATTTCAGCGGCATTGCGCTGGGCGTTCCGGTCTGGGAGCAGGTGAAAAACACGATGCTGATCACCCTGTGGGTATTCATCGGCGTTGAGGGGGCAGTCGTGGTCTCTGCCCGCGCGCGTAACAAACGTGATGTGGGCCGTGCCACGCTGCTGGCTGTCCTGGCAGCGTTGGGCGTGTATCTGCTGGTCACGCTGCTGTCGCTGGGCGTGGTGGCGCGTCCTGAACTGGCCGAAATGCGTAACCCGTCAATGGCCGGGCTGATGGTGAAAATGCTTGGCCCGTGGGGTGACGTTGTGCTTGCCGCGGGATTGATCGTCTCCGTCTGCGGCGCGTACCTGAGCTGGACCATCATGGCGGCTGAAGTGCCGTTCCTGGCCGCGACGCACAAAGCGTTTCCACGCCTGTTTGCCCGTCAAAACCAAAATAATGCCCCTTCAGCGTCTCTCTGGCTGACCAATATTAGCGTTCAGGTCTGTCTGGTGCTGATCTGGCTCACAGGTTCAGACTATAACACCCTGCTGACCATCGCCTCAGAGATGATTCTGGTACCCTATTTCTTAGTGGGCGCGTATTTGTTAAAAATCGCCACGCGTCCGGCGCATTATATCGTGGGTATCGGGGCCTGTATTTACGGTCTGTGGTTGTTGTATGCTTCCGGGCCTATGCATCTGCTGCTGTCGGTAGTGCTGTATGCGCCGGGTCTGCTGGTGTTTATCTACGCCCGCCGTACGCATCAGCTGGAGAACGCGCTGAGACGGCGTGAGATGGCCTTAATCGGACTGTTACTGGTTGCTGCCGTTCCGGCAACCTGGATGTTAATGGGATAGCCCTCGTCTTTCCCATTGTTGAACTGTAAAGGAGAATACGATGGGAAATACACCGCTTCGCCCAATACTGATCACGGGTGGAGGCCGCCGTATCGGCCTCGCCCTCGCCCATCATTTTCTCAACCTTCGCCATCCGGTCATTGTAAGTTACCGTACGGAATACCCGTCAATTGAGGGTTTGCGCAAAGCCGGAGCCGTCTGTATTCAGGCCGATTTTTCCACTGATGAGGGCATTCTGGCCTTTGCTGAGAAGGTGAAAGCCACCACCACGGGGTTGCGCGCCGTGATCCATAACGCCAGCGCCTGGCGGGCCGAGAAACCCGGCACGTCACTCAGCGAAACGCTCTCCGCGATGCTGCAGATCCACGTCAATGCCCCTTATCTGCTTAACCACGCCCTGCAGGATCTGCTGCGTGGCCATGGTCATGCTGCGGGGGACATTATTCACTTCACCGACTATGTAGTGGAACGCGGCAGCGACAAGCACATCGCCTATGCGGCCAGTAAAGCCGCGCTGGATAACATGACGCGTTCGTTCGCCCGCAAGCTCGCGCCTGAGGTGAAGGTGAATGCCATCGCTCCGGCGATGATTTTATTTAATGAAAACGATGATGCGGAGTATCGCCAGCAGGCGCTCAATAAGTCGCTCATGAAAATAGCCCCAGGCGAGAAAGAGGTGATCGACCTTGTGGATTACCTGCTCACCAGTTGCTATGTCACCGGCAGAACCTTTGCCGTGGACGGCGGCCGCCCGTTACGCTAGTGAAAGCGGCTCCAGAAGAAAATTAACACCCAGGCGCTGAGCCCCCAGCAAACCACTGCCCCGCCCAGCGCCAGGGGAAGCCGTAGAAAACCGGTGAAATACCATAACGAAAGCAGGTAGAGAAAATAGGGGATGATAGACCACATACCAAACACAATGGTGGTGCGTAGCGCCTCGGTTCCCCGTTCAGACGCCACAATATAATGGGCAATAAGCGCAAAGGTCGGGAAAAGCGGGATCAGCCCGGCAATATAGTAGTTTTTGGTTTTTGCCAGAATGCCTATCAGTAACACCACCAGCGCTCCCAGCGCCACTTTGATCACCAGCCCCATACTTTTTCCTATAACAATCAAATAACAATATGAGCCAGAATAACGGAAGCGGCGTTAATTTTGAAAGATTAATGGAAGGTTAAGGTTCCGCGGTGTATGTTGGCTTTTTTCACGAAAACAGACGTTGTATGAATAAGATTGTTTATGTTGAAGACGAACCCGAAGTCGGGCAGTTGATCGCCGCCTATCTGGGCAAACATGATATGGACGTCATTGTTGAGCCTCGCGGCGATCGGGCCGAAGAGGTGGTCGTCCGTGAAAACCCGGACCTGGTGCTGCTGGATATCATGTTGCCTGGCAAAGACGGCATGACCCTCTGCCGCGACCTGCGCGCCCGCTGGGAAGGTCCTATCGTGTTGCTCACCTCTCTGGACAGCGATATGAACCATATCCTGTCGCTGGAGATGGGTGCCAACGATTACATTCTGAAAACCACACCGCCTGCCGTTCTGCTTGCCCGTCTGCGCCTGCATTTGCGCCAGCACGCGAGTGTCGAACGCGAATCGCCCGCCCCCTCTCTGACGCCGCACAAAGCGATGCGTTTTGGTACGCTGTCTATCGATCCGATCAACCGCCAGGTGCTGCTTTCCGGCGAGCTTATCGCCCTCTCCACCGCCGACTTTGACCTGCTGTGGGAACTGGCAACGCATGCCGGGCAAATCATGGACCGTGACGCGCTGCTGAAAAACCTGCGTGGCGTGAGCTATGACGGCATGGACCGCAGCGTCGACGTTGCGATTTCGCGCCTGCGCAAAAAGTTGCAGGATAATGCCACCGAGCCCTACCGCATTAAAACCGTGCGTAACAAAGGTTATCTGTTTGCCCCGCACGCCTGGGAAACCTGATTACGCTCACCGGCTAACCAAACATGCTCGAAATGAAGGCATTACATCGCGATGCCTTCTCTTTCTCGCGTTTAATTACCCGTTTGCGCAACAAATACTTGCTAAGCACGCTATCTAATCCATAATTAAAGTTCAATTGTCTCTTCTTCAGGCCGCACCGGCCCCGCTACCTGCTTACACCTGTTCCGCACATTCCCTCCCATGAAATCTTGAAGTGAGGATTTAAGCCTATGAAATATGTATAGCTACCATGAAGTAGAAGCCATCAAAACCAATCTTGAATGGATTGTTAATCAGCTAACCTTTAAGCAATCCTCCCCCTCAGGTACCGACCTAAAAGCGCTCTTTGACCTGCTGGAACTGATTCAGTCTTACGAAATGCTCCTGGACTTAATCAGGGACTTCGGAACGGACGTGATTGATACGCACATTGCGGAAGGCCTGGCCGTCACGGAAAAACTCATCGCCAAGGTCAAAAGAAGTGCGCACGCAATGTAAGAGGCGTCACAGACATGAAAACAGGTGAGGTTTTTCATGTATATTCTGCCTATCGCGTTTTTCCGGTGAGATGGAATGAAAAAGCTGTTTGTGCAGTTTTATCTTTTACTGTTTGTCTGCTTCCTGGTCATGACCATGCTGGTCGGGCTGGTCTATAAATTTACCGCCGAACGTGCGGGCAGGCAGTCGCTGGACGATTTGATGAAAAGCTCGCTGTATCTGATGCGGAGCGAACTCAGAGAGATCCCGCCGCACGACTGGGCGAACACCCTCAAAGAACTCGATCTGAACCTGTCATTTGATTTACGCATCGAGCCATTAAAAGATTTCGAGTTAGATCCGCCCGCAATGCAGCGCCTGCGCGATGGCGATATCGTGGCGCTGGATGAGAAATACACCTTTATCCAGCGTATTCCGCGCAGCCATTATGTGCTGGCTGTAGGGCCGGTTCCTTATCTCTATTATCTTCACCAGATGCGCCTGCTGGACATGGCGTTGATGGCCTTTATCGCCATTTCGCTCGCGTTTCCGGTCTTTATCTGGATGCGTCCCCACTGGCAGGACATGCTGAAACTGGAATCCGCCGCACAGCGTTTTGGCGAGGGGCATTTCACCGAGCGCATTCACTTCGACAGCGGTTCCAGCTTTGAACGGCTGGGCGTGGCCTTTAACCAGATGGCCGATAACATCAATGCCCTGATCGCCAGTAAAAAACAGCTAATCGACGGTATTGCCCACGAGCTGCGCACGCCACTGGTTCGCCTGCGTTATCGTCTGGAGATGAGCGAGAATCTGACAGAAGCGGAGTCACTCGCGCTAAACCGCGATATTGGTCAGCTTGAAGCGCTGATTGAAGAGCTGCTCACCTACGCGCGCCTCGACCGCCCACAAAACGAGCTGAACCTCAGTGCGCCAGATCTGCCCGCCTGGCTGCAAACCCATATTGATGATGTCCAGAGCGTGAACCCGCAACGCACGCTGTTGACGCGCGTCACGCCCGGCGATTACGGCGCGCTCGATATGCGGCTGATGGAGCGCGTGCTTGATAACCTGCTGAACAACGCCATGCGCTACAGCGAAAGTACGCTTCAGATTGGACTGGATTTGCAGGGTAACCAGGCAAGCCTGACAGTTGAAGACGATGGACCGGGAATTGCCCCGGAAGCACGAGAAACCGTATTTGAACCGTTTGTCCGCCTCGATCCCAGCCGCGATCGCGCCACCGGCGGGTGCGGACTGGGGCTGGCCATTGTTTACTCTATTGCGCAGGCCATGGGCGGCACGGTGCATTGTGAGGAGAGCGAACTCGGCGGCGCACGCTTCTGCTTTAACTGGCCGGTGTACCATAACATCGCCCTTCCCGTCCCTGTCTGACCTTAACCGCACGCTGGCCTGACCCGGCGTGCTGTGCTATATGATAAGTATGTTGTAACTAATGAGAGTGTTTATGGCAACCTACGATCTCATCGAACGGCTGAACAGCACGTTCCGCGAAATAGAACACGAATTGCTGACGCTGACCGCGCGTTTACAAACCTGCCGCCTGCTGGCCGCGCGCGTCTTTACCCTGCCCGATATCGCCAAAGGCGCGGAGCACGATCCGCTCGACGCCATTGAGGTGAAGCAGCATATCGGCAGCGCCGCGCTTGAGCTGGCCCTGAAGCACTACCGCCACCTTTTTATTCAGCAGCAGTCGGAACAGCGCAGCAGCAAGGCGGCGGTGCGCCTGCCGGGCGTGATCTGCCTGCAAACCGATGCCACCACGCGCGAGGCGCTGGAAAACCAGATTGCGCATATCAACGCCCTGAAAGCAACGTTTGAGAAGATTGTGACCGAAGAGTCCGGCCTCGCTCCGGCCGCCCGGTTTGAGTGGGTGCACCGCCAGCTTCCGGGATTAATTACCCTTAATGCCTACCGCACGCTGACCGTACTGCGTCACCCTGCCACGCTACGCTTCGGCTGGGCGAATAAGCACATCATTAAAAACTTCACCCGGGATGAGGTGCTGGCGCAGCTGGAAAAAAGTCTTAAGGCACCGCGTACCGTTGCACCGTGGTCGCGTGAACAGTGGATTGAGCGTCTGGAGCAGGAGTATCACAGCATCGCCTCGTTACCGGCGGATACGCGCCTCAAAATTAAGCGTCCGGTAAAGGTGCAGCCTATCGCTCGCGTCTGGTATTCCGGTCAGCAAAAACAGGTACAATATGCCTGCCCGACGCCGATGATTGCGCTTTATGATGCCGATCAGGGCGCCATCGTGCCGGATATTGGTGAGCTGCTGAATTACGACGCTGAAAATGTTCAGCACCGTTATCGGCCTCAGGCGCAGCCGCTACAGCTGATTATTCCGCGGCTGCACCTGTATGTGGCGGGATGATTATTTCAGACTGCCGACCATCGCTTCCGGGCGAACCCAGGCGTCAAATTCCGCCTCCGTTAGATAACCCAGCGCCAGAGCGGCAGCTTTCAGCGTGAGCCCCTCTTTGTGCGCCTTTTTGGCGATCTCGGCGGCCTTGTCGTAGCCGATATGGGTATTGAGTGCGGTGACCAGCATCAGAGACTCATTTAACAGCTGGCTGATGCGCTCGCGGTTTGGCTCTATGCCCACCGCACAATGCTCGTTAAAGCTCTCCATCCCGTCGGCCAGCAGACGAACAGATTGCAGCACGTTGTGAATCACCATAGGACGATAGACGTTCAGCTCGAAGTTGCCGGACGCGCCGCCCAGGTTAACGGCCACGTCGTTGCCCATCACCTGACAGCAGAGCATGGTCATGGCTTCGCACTGGGTCGGGTTGACTTTACCCGGCATGATGGAGCTGCCCGGTTCGTTTTCCGGAATGCTGATTTCACCGATACCGCAGCGCGGCCCTGAGGCCAGCCAGCGGACGTCGTTGGCAATTTTCATCAGCGAAGCCGCCAGACCTTTCAGCGCGCCATGGGTGTGAACCAGCGCATCGCAGGTCGCCAGCGCTTCGAATTTATTGGGCGCCGTGACGAATGGCTGGCCGGTAATGGCCGCAAGCTCCTTCGCCACGCGCACCGCGTACTCAGGATGCGTATTTAACCCGGTACCGACCGCCGTGCCACCGAGCGCCAGCTCCGCCAGATGGGGCAAGCTGTTCTCGATATGCTTCAGGTTATGTTCCAGCATCGCCACCCAGCCGGAAATCTCCTGACCGAGCGTCAGTGGCGTAGCGTCCTGAAGGTGAGTACGGCCAATTTTAACGATGTTGCGGAAGGCCTGCGCTTTCTCGTTGAGCGTGGTTTTGAGCACGTTGAGCTGCGGAATAAGCTGCTCGCGGATCGCGATCACCGCCGCTACGTGCATCGCCGTCGGGAAGACGTCGTTGGAACTCTGGCTTTTGTTAACGTCATCGTTCGGGTGGATCTTACGCTCCATGCCGCGCACGCCGCCCAGCAGTTCACTTGCCCGGTTCGCCAGCACTTCGTTCATGTTCATGTTGCTTTGGGTACCGGAACCGGTTTGCCAGATGGCGAGGGGAAATTCGTCGGGATGTTTACCAGCCAGCACTTCGTCGGCGGCATTAATGATGGCGGTGGCTTTATCTGCGCCCAGCAGGCCTAAATCCTGATTTACTTTTGCCGCTGCACGTTTGGTGAGTGCCAACGCCTGAATCAGCGAGACGGGCATTTTTTCGGTCGAAATACGGAAGTGCTCCAGCGAACGCTGGGTTTGCGCACCCCATAGCTTGTCAGCCGGAACCTCGATTGCGCCCATAGAGTCTTTCTCATGGCGTACCGTTGTCATTACTTTCTCCTTGATAACACTGTCGGGATTGCTCACATGCTTAAGAGATAAGTATTGATGACTTCTGAGAAACGTTATGGCGCTTTGTGCGCTCTTCTTGGAGTCGGGTGGCGCTAACGCCACCCGACAAGGTTTTAACTTACTTCACACACGCTGAACACTGGGACGACTGGATTTGCTTGAAGAAGTCGTTACCTTTGTCATCCACCAAGATAAACGCCGGGAAATCTTCCACTTCAATTTTCCAGATGGCTTCCATACCCAGTTCCGGGTATTCCACGCATTCCAGGCTCTTGATGCTGCCCTGCGCAAGGACCGCCGCCGGGCCGCCGATGCTGCCCAGGTAAAAACCGCCATGCTTATGGCATGCGTCCGTTACCTGCTGGCTACGGTTGCCTTTTGCGAGCATGATCATGCTGCCGCCGTTGGCCTGCAGCTGGTCAACGTAGGAGTCCATACGGCCCGCCGTGGTAGGACCTAACGAGCCGGAAGCATAGCCTTCAGGCGTTTTGGCCGGTCCTGCGTAGTAGATCGGGTGATCTTTAATGTACTGCGGCAGCCCTTCACCGTTATCCAGACGCTCTTTCAGCTTCGCGTGCGCAATGTCACGGCCGACGATAATCGTGCCGTTCAGAGAGAGGCGAGTCGACACCGGGTACTGAGAAAGCTGGGCCAGGATCTCTTTCATCGGACGGTTAAGGTCAACGCGAACCGCTTCCCCCTCACCCGCTTTACGCAGTTCTTCCGGGATGTATTTGCCTGGGTTGTTTTCCAGTTTTTCGATCCAGATGCCTTCGCGGTTGATCTTCGCCTTGATGTTGCGATCCGCAGAGCAGGAAACGCCCATGCCGACCGGGCAGGATGCACCGTGACGCGGCAGACGGATCACGCGCACGTCGTGAGCAAAGTATTTACCGCCAAACTGTGCGCCGAGCCCCAGGTTACGCGCTTCTTCCAGTAGCTCCTGCTCAAGCTGCACGTCGCGGAATGCCTGGCCGTGTTCATTACCTTCCGTTGGCAGACCGTCATAGTATTTGGTTGAGGCCAGTTTGACGGTTTTCAGCGTGCTCTCAGCCGAGGTACCGCCAATCACAAACGCGATGTGGTACGGCGGGCATGCAGCCGTACCGAGAGTACGCATTTTCTCGACCAGGTAGTTCTTCAGCTTGCCCGGGGTGAGCAGCGCTTTGGTTTCCTGGTAGAGATAGGTTTTGTTGGCCGAACCGCCGCCTTTGGCGATGCAGAGGAATTTGTACTCATCACCGTCGACGCTGTAGAGATCTATCTGTGCGGGCAGGTTGGTGCCGGTGTTGACCTCTTTGTACATATCCAGCGCCGCGTTTTGCGAGTAGCGCAGGTTATCTTCGGTATACGTGTTGTAAACACCGTGGGCCAGCGCCGCTTCATCACCGCCGCCGGTCCAGACGCGCTGGCCTTTTTTACCAACGATAATCGCCGTGCCGGTGTCCTGACAGGTTGGCAGAATGCCTTTCGCCGCGATATCGGAGTTACGCAGGAACTGCAGGGCAACGTATTTATCGTTCTCGCTGGCTTCCGGGTCGCTCAGAATATCGGCAACCTGCTGCTGGTGCGCAGGACGGAGCATAAACGAGGCGTCGTGGAAAGCGTGCTGCGCCAGCAGCGTCAGCGCCTGCGGATCCACCTTAAGGATCTCTTGTCCTTCAAACTCAGAAACGGAGACGTGATCGCGGGTTAACAGGTAATACTCGGTCTGATCCTTACTGAGGGGGAAAGGATCCTGATAATGGAAGGGTTTATTCGACATTGTTCTCTCACTTACTGCTTCGGTCTGTTTATTCAGGGCAGATGTTCCGCTGCCCGGCTTAAAAGCGAGTCAGCTTATCCTACACAATTTTTTAACAAAAACTGAGACTAGTACGACTTTTTACATCCACAGGTTACTTCCATGTGGTTTATTGCTTTAATACCCGAAGTTAATTCCACAATTGAATCAGGGCTTGATAATGCAAAAACTCATTAACTCAGTGCAAAACTACGCCTGGGGAAGTAAAACTGCGTTAACGGATCTCTACGGTATCGCTAATCCAAACAATCTGCCGATGGCAGAGCTGTGGATGGGGGCACACCCGAAGAGCAGCTCAAAAATTGCAGACGCCAGCGGCCAGGTACGCAGCCTGCGTGACGTGATCGACGCCGATAAATCCGCGCTGTTGGGCGACAACGTTGCTCAGCGCTTCGGTGAACTGCCGTTCCTGTTTAAAGTCCTGTGTGCCGACCAGCCGCTCTCCATCCAGGTTCACCCGAACAAAAAAGCCTCTGAAATCGGCTTTGCGAAAGAGAACGCGGCGGGTATCCCGTTAGATGCTGCCGAGCGTAACTACAAAGATCCGAATCACAAGCCGGAACTGGTCTTTGCGCTGACCCCGTTCCTGGCGATGAACGCATTCCGCGAATTTTCCGAGATCGTTTCCCTGCTGCAACCGGTCGCGGGCGCTAACAAGGCTATCGCCCACTTCCTTGAAAACCCGAATGCCGACGCGCTGAGCCAGCTGTTTGCCAGCCTGCTGAATATGCAGGGTGAAGAGAAATCTCACGCGCTGGCGGTTCTGAAAGCGACGCTGGACAGCCAGCACGGTGAACCGTGGGAAACCATCCGTCTGATTTCCGCGTTCTACCCGGACGACAGCGGCCTGTTCTCTCCCCTGCTGCTGAACGTGGTGAAACTGAACCCGGGCGAAGCGATGTTCCTGTTCGCGGAAACCCCGCACGCCTACCTGCAGGGCGTGGCGCTGGAGGTGATGGCCAACTCCGATAACGTGCTGCGCGCGGGCCTGACGCCGAAATATATCGATATTCCTGAGCTGGTTGCCAACGTGAAGTTTGTGGCAAAACCGGCAGGTGAGCTGCTCACCCAGCCTGTCAAAACAGGTGCAGAGCTGGACTTCCCGATCCCGGTGGACGATTTTGCCTTCTCCCTGCACGACCTGAGCCCGACCGAAACCACCATTGCGCAGGAGAGTGCAGCAATCCTGTTCTGTGTCGAAGGCGAAGCCACGCTGCACAAAGGTGAACAGCGTCTGGTACTTAAGCCCGGTGAGTCAGCGTTCGTTGCAGCGAATGAGTCTCCGGTTAGCGTAAGCGGCACCGGTCGCCTGGCGCGCGTTTTCAATAAGCTTTAAGCACTTACTGAATTTTTTAACAACTCTTGCTAAGCTAGTTGCAGGCTTAATATCTCCGGGCGGTTTTTACCGCCTGGTTTCATTTTAGGGATAGTCGCAATGAAAAAATCGGTCGTAGCGGTTGGAGTGATTGTAGCGTTAGGCGTGGTCTGGACGGGTGCCTCCTGGTTTACCGGGAAACAGCTGGAAGGCCGTCTGGCTGAGATGGTGGCACAGGCTAATGGAGAGATTAAGCGCAGCGCGCCGGAAGCAGGTCTGGAACTGAGCTATCAGAACTATCAGCGCGGCGTGTTCACCAGCCATATGCAGCTGGTGGTGAAGCCAGTGGCCGGTAATGAAAACGGCTGGCTGAAGCCAGGCCAGAGCGTGGTGCTGGATGAAGTGGTCAGCCACGGTCCGCTCCCGCTGGCACAGTTGAAATCGTTTAATCTGATACCGTCCATGGCATCAGTTCACACCGTGCTGGTGAATAACGACGTCACTAAACCGTTGTTTGACCTGGCAAAGAATGAATCCCCTTTCGACATTAACACCCGCATCAGCTACTCCGGTGATACCAGTTCCGATATTGCCCTAAAAGCGCTGAACTATGAGAAAGAGAATGAGAAAGTCGCCTTCAGCGGCGGCAATTTCAAAGTCGACGCGGATCGGGATGGCAATGTCTTCTCCCTGACGGGTGAAGCGGAAAGCGGCCTGGTCAACGCCGTAAACGAATACAACCAAAAAGTTCAGCTCACCTTTAATAAGCTGAAGGCCGACGGCAACAGCCGTATGACCGATTTTAAAGAGCGTATCGGCGATCAGACGCTCTCCGTTGATAAGATTGCTATCGCGATTGAAGGTAAAGAGATGGCCGTGCTGGAAGGCATGGACGTCAACGGCAAATCCGACGTTTCCAAAGACGGTAAAAGCATCAACACTCAGCTGGACTACACGCTGAAAAGCCTGAAGGTCCAGAACCAGGATCTGGGCACCGGCAAACTCTCGCTGAAGATCGGCAATATCGACGGCCAGGCGTGGCATGAATTTAGCCAGAAATACAGCAAAGAGAGCCAGGCGTTGCTGACCAATACCGCTCTGCAACAGAACCCGGAAGCGTATCAGCAGCAGGCGATGGCGGTGCTGTTCGACAACCTGCCGATCCTGCTGAAAGGCGAGCCGGTGGTAACCGTTGCACCGCTGAGCTGGAAAAACAGCAAAGGCGAAACCAACTTCAACCTGTCTCTGTTCCTGAAAGATCCGGCAACCGCAACGGGTGAACCGCAGACGCTGGCGCAGGAAGTGGATCGCAGCGTGAAGTCCCTCGACAGCAAGCTGACTATCCCGATGGATATGGCAACCGAGTTTATGACCCAGATTGCGAAGCTGGAAGGCTACGGCGACGAAGACGCCGGTAAACTGGCGAACCAGCAGGTGAAAGGCCTGGCGGCGATGGGCCAGATGTTCCGCATCACGAAGGTGGAAAACAATACCATCTCCACCAGCCTGCAGTACACCAATGGTCAGGTTACGCTCAACGGCGACAAAATGCCGCTGGAAGACTTCGTCGGCATGTTTGGTATGCCGACGCTGGGGATGCCGGAACCGGCTGAACCCGCAGCGCCAGCCGAACCGGCGGCACCGCAGCAGTAAACGTCAAAACCCCTCGCATGAGGGGTTTTTTATTGCCGGGTGGCGCTGACGCTTACCCGGCCTACGATCGGGGGCCGTTGCCGCCGGGCGATGTGCAGAGGCGTCTATTTCACGGTGACCAGGCGCGCCGCCACAATCTGGTGCCCGGCCTGGACATCCGTATTCTCGATGCGCTGCATGATTCTGTCCGCCAGCGTATAACCCATCTCCCGCGCGGGGGTGGTGGCCCAGACGATCGGCAGGTCATCCAGCGCGTTTTCACCGACGTCGGCGAACGCCCCCAGCGAGACCTGGTGGCCAAAGAAGGTTTCCACCCCGCCCTCACCGCTCTGCCGCCCGGCGCGGATCAGGCCAAACCAGGCCCCCATAGCAATCACATCGTTGTAGCAAATCACGGCGCTGATCGTCGGGTTGCTTCGCAACAGCGCATTTATCGCTTCAGCCGCTTTCTTCTGGCTGGATTCACATTCAACAACCCATTCACTGTGGAACGGCAGACCGTATTTGATCAACGTCGCGCAGTAGCCGCCGACCCGTTCGGCGCGGGTCAGGGACGAACTTTTACCCCCCAGCCAGGCAATGCGCTGATGACCGCGACGAATAAGATGCTCGGTCAACATTTGCGCGGCCTGCATGTTATCCGGGCGCAGCGTATCCGCTTCGTCCAGGTAGCTGGCGCGCGAAGCAAAGACCAGCGGCACGCCTTTTTCGGCGGCACGCTCGCACAGTTCGCTACCCACGCCCGACGCCCCGGCGACGATCACCCCGTCCACGCCCTGGTTGAGCAGCATATCCAGCCGGGAAAGGAGCTGATCGGCTTCGCGTCCGCCGTGCAGCAGAAAGACCATCCGCCCCTGCGCTTCAAGCGCTTCGGTTAACCCGGCGGTCAATTCTGCATAAAACGGAGACGTCAGATCCCGGACAATCAGGCCAATCACCCCGCTTTGTCCACCGCGCAGCGCCGACGCCTGGCGGTTACGCACAAAGCCTAATTGTTCAACCGCCTCGTTAACTCGCTGCCCGGTGGCAGGCGAGATGCGCCCTTTTCCGCTCAGCACCAGAGAAACGGTACTGACGGAGACCCCCGCCGCCAGCGCGACATCGTTGATGGTGATTTTTTTCGCTACAGCCATGTGTCGGCGTGACTCCCTGAAATGAGATCGGTAAAACGTTTTATCAATACGTTATCTTTATACTACCAGTTAAAGCCTGAGAATGTGATTTAGCGCGCACTAAACTTTGATAAAACGTTTTATCTTCTCGCAGCATTGAAGCAGATAAACTGATTTTAACAATAAAGGAGTCGTTTTATGACGGCGAAAGCAGCACAAAAAATATCGCTGTGGGAGTTTTTCCAGCAACTGGGTAAAACCTTTATGCTGCCCGTGGCACTCCTCTCGTTCTGTGGGATCATGCTCGGGATCGGCAGCTCACTGAGCAGTAAAGACGTCATTACCCTAATCCCGTTCCTCGGTACCCCCATACTGCAGGCGATTTTCATCTGGATGAGTAAAGTCGGCTCCTTCGCATTTAGCTTCCTGCCTGTGATGTTCTGTATCGCTATCCCGCTGGGCCTGGCGCGCGAGAACAAAGGTGTGGCGGCGTTTGCCGGTTTTGTGGGTTACGCAGTGATGAACCTGGCGGTTAACTTCTGGCTGACCGCGAAAGGCATTCTGCCGACCACCGACGCTGCCGTGCTGAAAGCCAATAACATTCAGAGCGTGATTGGTATCCAGTCGATTGATACCGGGATCCTCGGCGCGGTGATCGCCGGGGTGATTATCTGGATGCTGCACGAACGCTTCCACAATATCCGCCTGCCGGATGCCCTGGCCTTCTTCGGCGGTACCCGCTTTGTACCAATTATTACCCTGGTGGTGATGGGTCTGTTTGGTTTGATCATTCCGCTGATCTGGCCAGTCTTTGCGATGGGCATCAACGGTATTGGCCGCATCATTAACGGCGCGGGCGATTTTGGTCCGATGATCTTCGGTACCGGTGAGCGTCTGCTGCTGCCGTTTGGCCTGCAGCATATCTTGGTCGCCCTGATTCGATTCACCGAAGCGGGCGGAACCATGGAGGTGTGCGGTCACGATGTGAGCGGCGCGCTGACCATCTTCCAGGCGCAGCTGAGCTGCCCGACCACTCATGGCTTCTCTGAAAGCGCCACCCGCTTCCTGTCTCAGGGTAAAATGCCAGCCTTCCTTGGCGGCCTGCCGGGTGCGGCACTGGCGATGTACCACTGCGCGCGTCCGGAAAACCGCCATAAAATTAAAGGGCTGCTGATCTCCGGCGTGATCGCCTGCGTCGTCGGCGGGACCACTGAGCCTATCGAATTCCTGTTCCTGTTTGTTGCGCCGGTGCTGTATCTCATCCACGCCGTGCTGACCGGTCTGGGCTTTACCGTCATGGCGGTGCTGGGCGTCACCATCGGTAATACCGACGGCAACGTGATTGACTTCGTGGTGTTCGGTATCCTGCATGGTCTTTCCACCAAGTGGTATCTGGTACCGGTCGTGGCGGCCATCTGGTTTGCGGTGTACTACGGCATCTTCCGCTTCGCCATTACCCGCTTCAACCTGAAAACGCCAGGCCGTGATGTTGAAACAGCCACCAGCGTCGAACAGGCAGTTGCAGGAACCGTGGGCAAATCCGGCTATAACACCCCTGCCATTCTGGCGGCGCTGGGCGGTGCGGATAACATTACCTCGCTGGATAACTGCATTACCCGCCTGCGTTTGTCGGTGGCGGATATGTCAAAAGTGGATACCAACGCCCTGAAAGCCAACCGGGCGATCGGCGTGGTACAGTTAAATCAGCACAATTTGCAGGTGGTTATCGGCCCGCAGGTACAGTCGGTGAAAGATGAGCTGGCAACCCTGATGCGAACAGTAGAAGCCTGATGCCCCGCCCCCTCGCTCTGAGGGGGTTTTACTTTAAGGACTCACGTGATGTTTGATTTCTCTACCGTCGTGGATCGTCACGGCACCTGGTGTACACAGTGGGACTACGTCGCCGACCGTTTTGGCGCGCCCGACCTGCTGCCCTTCACCATCTCGGATATGGATTTCGCCACCGCCCCCTGCATTACTGATGCGCTGCATCAGCGCATCAACCACGGCGTGTTTGGCTACAGCCGCTGGAAAAACGATGAATTTCTCGCCGCCGTCGCGCACTGGTTCCACCAGCGCTTTAACAGCCACATTGATATCGAAACCATCGTGTATGGCCCTTCCGTCATCTACATGGTGTCCGAGCTGATTCGTCTCTGGTCCGCTCCTGGCGACGGCGTGGTGGTGCACACCCCGGCATACGATGCGTTTTACAAAGCCATTGAAGGCAATGGGCGTCATGTGGTGCCGGTTGAGATGGAAAAGCATGCTTCTGGCTGGCTGGGCAATATGGCTGCTCTGGAAGCGGCACTGGCGAAACCGGAAAATAGAATCCTGCTCCTGTGCAGCCCGCAAAACCCAACCGGTAAGGTCTGGACCCGCGAAGAATTGACCCACATGGCAGAGTTGTGCGCGCGCCATAACGTTGCGGTCATCAGCGATGAAATTCATATGGACATGGTGTGGGGTGGGCATCGTCACACGCCATGGAATGAGGTGGCGCGCGGCAAATGGGCGCTGCTAACCTCCGGCTCGAAAAGCTTTAATATCCCGGCGCTGACGGGCGCTTACGGCCTGATAGGTGAAGAAGAGAGCCGTAACGGCTATCTCAGTGCTTTAAAAGGCCGGGACGGACTCCCTTCCCCCTCCGTACTGGCACTGACGGCGCATATCGCCGCCTACCAGCAGGGAGCGTCGTGGCTGGATGCCCTAAGGCA
This sequence comes from Enterobacter cloacae complex sp. HYC080_NIDB, assembly GCF_056673325.1. Classification (NCBI taxonomy): domain Bacteria; kingdom Pseudomonadati; phylum Pseudomonadota; class Gammaproteobacteria; order Enterobacterales; family Enterobacteriaceae; genus Enterobacter; species Enterobacter cloacae complex sp. HYC080_NIDB. The sequence continues at coordinate 2,517,623 of NZ_CP114212.1, forward strand.
CTATCTCGAAGAAAATCTGCTGTATATCGCGCAGGAATTAAACAGTGCTTTTCCGAAACTGAACTGGCAGCCGCCGGAGGCCACCTATCTGGCCTGGGTTGATCTGCGCCCGCTAAATATTGATGACCGCGCGCTACAAAAAGTACTGATTGAGCACCAAAAAGTGGCCATCATGCCGGGATATACCTACGGAAACGAAGGTAACGGTTTCGTGCGCCTGAACGCAGGCTGCCCGCGCAGCAAGCTGGAACAAGGGGTGAAACGCCTCATTGCCGGGATTAACACGCTCCTGTAATCAGTTTGCGCAACGGAATATTCCCTTGCGCAAATAGCTTTTTACCCCGTTTTGTTTTTATAATATGGCGCACTTTAACCAGAAAAGAGTGCGACCATGATTGATACACGCCTGCCTTTAACTGATATTCATCGTCACCTTGACGGTAACATTCGTGCCCAAACCATCCTCGATCTTGGCCGCCAGTACAATTTAACGCTTCCCGCTCAGACGCTTGAGTCTCTTATTCCGCACGTTCAGGTCACCTCAAATGAACCTGACCTCGTCAGCTTCCTGAGCAAACTCGACTGGGGCGTGAAGATGCTGGCCTCGCTGGATGCCTGCCGCCGCGTGGCGTTTGAGAACATTGAAGATGCGGCCCGTAACGGCCTGCACTACGTTGAGCTGCGCTTCTCGCCGGGCTATATGGCGATGACCCACAACCTGCCCGTTGCAGGCGTGGTGGAAGCCGTGATTGAAGGCGTCCGCCAGGGCTGTGAAACCTACGATGTCCAGGCCCGTCAGATTGGTATTATGAGCCGTACGTTTGGCGAAGCGGCCTGCCTGCAGGAGCTGGAGGCGCTGCTGGCCCATCGCGATGCCATCACTGCCGTCGATCTCGCCGGTGATGAACTGGGCTTCCCGGGCAGTCTGTTCCTCTCTCACTTCAACCGCGCACGCGATGCCGGCTGGCACATTACCGTTCATGCGGGTGAAGCGGCAGGCCCGGAAAGTATCTGGCAGGCCATTCGTGAGCTCGGCGCCGAGCGTATCGGTCACGGCGTGAAGGCGGTAGAAGACCGCGCCCTGATGGATTTCCTCGCAGAACAGCGTATCGGGATTGAATCGTGCCTGACGTCCAATATTCAGACCAGCACCGTGGCAACGCTCGCGCAGCACCCGCTGAAAACCTTCCTGGAACACGGCGTGCTGGCCTCGCTGAACACTGACGATCCGGCGGTACAGGGCGTGGATATCATCCACGAGTACAATAACGCCGCACCGCAGGCGGGTCTGAGCCGCGAGCAGATCCGTCAGGCGCAGATCAACGGTCTGGAAATTGCGTTCCTGACGCCGGAAGAGAAGCAGGCTCTGCGGAATAAAGTGGCAACCGCGTAAGCCTTTTTGCCGGGTGGCGGCTGCGCCTTACCCGGCCTACAGTATCTGAACCCTATGCCAGACAGAGCGTGGCGCGATGTTTGGCAGATTCGATACCCAGCTCAATCAGCTCCATAATCTGAATCGCCTGGCTGGCCGGAACCGGATTTTCTCCTGTTCCGTTCAACGCATCGCGAATAGCCGCATAATAGGCCGGATAGTTGCCCGGCATCGTCAGCAACGTTTCCTCAACCAGTTCCTCACCTTCAACCCGCGTGACCACGCCGTCGCGCATATCATAGCCCCAGTCTTCCTGCGGCAAACGCTCACCGTTTTTAAGACGGTCTTCCTGTGGATCGAGGCCAAACTTCACATAGCTTCCCCGCGTGCCGTGAATGATATAACGGGCAGATTCCGCGGCCGCGACCATCGTTCCATGCAGCACGATGCGGCGCTGCGGATAACTTAACACCGCGTGGAAGTAATCGGTCGTCTGCGCCCCGGGTCTGAGCTGGGCCAGATCGACCGTCATGCTCACCGGCAGACCAAACAGGTTGACAGCCTGGTCCAAAAGATGAGGGGCTAAATCGTACCAGATGCCGCTCCCCGGACCGGCCTGCTCCCGCCAGCGGTTTCTTACCTGCGGGCGAAAACGGTCAAAGTGCGATTCAAAAAAGAGGATCTCGCCTAACGTACCTTCGCTGAGTAGCGTTTTTACCGTCAGGAAGTCGCTGTCCCAACGGCGGTTATGAAAAACGGAAAGCAGTCTGCCCAGGCCTTTTGCCAGCGCGTCCAGTTCACGCGCCTGTGACAACGTCACCGTGAAAGGTTTATCAACAATGACGTGCTTTCCTGCTTCCAGCGCGGCTTTTGCCAGGGGGAAATGCGTGTCGTTAGGTGTAGGGATGACAATTAAATCAATATTCGGATCGTTGAAGAGATGTTTTGGCTCAGAGACAACCGGCACGGAAGGCCAGTCGGCATGGACTTTGGTAGCATCGCTACTGGATACTGCTGCCAGCATCATTCCGGGCGTTCCGGCTATCAGAGGTGCATGAAACGTTTTGCTCGCGTACCCATAACCTATCAGACCGACGCGGATATTATCACTCATAGTGCCGTCCTCTTTTATGACGTTCTTATTTCACACTGGCAAGCCTGGCATAAGCGCAGATTAATAATGTGCCGTATGACTTAAAATAGCAGGTTGTGGCGGTTGTTTTCGTTACATAGTATTAACCTTCTGATTTTGTTTAAGGGAACCGTTCCCAAAGCGCTTGCCGTTGGTGAGGCCTCGCTGTAACATTTGCGCCCTGTATTTATGGATAAAGTACAATTACGAGTCATGACATCAATTATTAATCGAATCATTGAATTAGCGGGATGGATTGTTCTTGGGGTATCGGTCATTTTGCTCGGCGTTGCCAGCCACATCGATAACTACCAGCCGCCGGAGCCTGTCACAGTCGCCCAACCTAAGTAACCGGTTACTGCAATAACGAGTGACATATTATGTCAGTTACATATTGCCAGCCCAGGTGAACACGGTTAACCTTCTCTTCCAGGCATCGTCTGATGCCTGAATTTCAGCAAAGAAAACTCCTAATTTCGTCGCGTTACCTGAGTGGGCTGTTTACGTCTTTATTAATCCGTTTATTATTCGAACGAATTACCTTAACGGGTATTACTCACTTTTATATGGAAACTTATTAATATGACAGTTCAGGACTATTTATTAAAATTTCGCAAGATCAATTCGCTTGAGAGCCTGGAAAAACTGTTTGACCACCTGAACTACACCCTGTCGGATAATCAGGACATCATCAATATGTATCGCGCCGCCGATCATCGCCGTGCGGAGCTGGTCTCCGGCGGTCGTTTGTTCAACGTCGGTGAAGTGCCTAAGTCTGTCTGGCGTTACGTTTTATAAGAAAGTAGCCATCCGCGCGAAATGTTATATACTCTCCGCCCTGCAAACTGGCTGTACAACATTTCGCGCAGATTATGGGAGAGTTCATGACCGCAACGCCTGGAGAACGCATTGGAGGCTGGTTAATCGCCCCACTGGCATGGCTGCTGGTTGCCTTGTTAAGCGCATCGCTTGCGCTGCTGCTTTATACTACCGCACTGATCACCCCTCACGCTATTCAGACCCTGATGTCGCAAAGTGTGCTTAATATTGCGATGTGGTTTGTGTCCTTCGTTTTCGCGATCGGCATGTGGTACTACACCCTGTGGCTGACCATCGCCTTCTTCAAACGCCGCAAAGGGGTGCCTAAGCACTATATTATCTGGCTGTTAATCTCAGTCCTGCTGGCAGTCAAGGCGTTTGCGTTCTCGCCGGTGTCTGACGTGCTTGCGGTCCGCCAGCTACTTTTCCCGTTACTGGCCGCGGCGCTGCTGGTGCCCTATTTCAAACGGTCGACGCGGGTAAAAAACACCTTCGTGAACCCGTAATAACCTTACAGATAACCTGTTGTCGCCTGACCCGGTTTGTCCGATAATAGGCGGCTTTTTTATTTCAGGCTAAATAATGACCGATTACTTACTGCTCTTTGTCGGCACTGTGCTGGTTAACAACTTCGTTCTGGTGAAGTTCCTTGGCCTGTGCCCGTTTATGGGCGTTTCCAAAAAGCTGGAAACGGCGATGGGCATGGGGCTGGCAACCACCTTCGTCATGACGATGGCATCGATTTGCGCGTGGTTGATAGATACCTGGATCCTCATCCCGCTGGGGTTAATCTACCTCCGTACGCTGGCCTTTATTCTGGTCATTGCCGTTGTTGTGCAATTTACCGAAATGGTGGTGCGTAAAACCAGTCCGGCGCTCTATCGCCTGCTCGGTATCTTCCTGCCGCTGATCACCACCAACTGCGCGGTACTCGGCGTGGCGCTGTTGAACATCAACCTTGGCCATAACTTTATGCAGTCGGCGCTGTACGGTTTTTCCGCAGCCGTCGGTTTCTCGTTCGTAATGGTCCTGTTCGCCTCGATTCGCGAACGTCTGGCCGCTGCGGATATCCCTGCGCCTTTCCGCGGTAACGCGATTGCGCTGGTCACCGCGGGTTTAATGTCTCTGGCCTTTATGGGCTTCAGTGGTCTGGTGAAGTTGTAATGAATGCTATCTGGATTGCCATCGCCTCTATTAGCGTCCTGGGGTTAGCGTTTGGCCTTATCCTCGGTTACGCCTCCCGCCGTTTCGCGGTAGAGGACGATCCCGTTGTAGAAAAAATTGATGAGCTTCTGCCGCAAAGCCAGTGTGGGCAGTGCGGCTACCCTGGCTGTCGCCCTTACGCTGAAGCGGTGGGCATTCAGGGTGAGAAAATTAACCGCTGTGCGCCCGGCGGCGAAGCGGTGATGCTGAAAATTGCGGCCCTGCTTAACGTTGACCCACAGCCCGTTGATGGCGATGCGGATGTGCAGGAGCCGGTCCGCGCCCTCGCCGTGATCGACGAGGCGAATTGCATCGGCTGCACTAAATGTATTCAGGCCTGCCCGGTTGACGCCATTGTGGGTGCCACCCGCGCCATGCACACCGTCGTGGCGGATCTGTGCACCGGCTGTAACCTCTGCGTAGCCCCCTGCCCGACGCAATGTATTACGCTGCGCCCGGTTGAAGCGACTACCGAAAGCTGGAAGTGGGATCTTCAAACCATTCCGGTTCGCAACATTCCTGTGGAACAACATGCTTAAGTTATTTTCTGCTTTCAGAAAAGAGAAGATCTGGGACTTTGACGGCGGTATTCATCCGCCGGAGATGAAAACCCAGTCTAACGGCACGCCGCTGCGCCAGATTCCGCTGGCGACGCGTTACGTCATGCCGCTCAAGCAGCATATCGGCGCGGAAGGTGAGCTGTGCGTAAAAGAAGGTGATACCGTCCTTCGCGGTCAGCCGCTGACCTTTGGTCGCGGACGTATGCTGCCTGTACACGCCCCAACGTCCGGTAAAGTGATCGCGATTGCCCCTCATACGGTGGCGCATCCGTCGGCACTGTCAGAGCTGAGCGTGATCATTGAAGCCGACGGCGAAGATCGCTGGATCGAACGTGACGGCTGGAGCGACTACCGCAGCCAGAGCCGCGAAGCGCTTATCGAGCGCATTCACCAGTTCGGCGTTGCCGGGCTGGGCGGCGCGGGCTTCCCTACCGGCGTCAAGCTGCGCGGCGGTAGCGATAAAATCCAGACGCTGATTATCAATGCCGCAGAGTGCGAGCCGTATATCACCGCCGACGATCGTCTGATGCAGGATTGCGCCGCTCAGGTAGTGGAAGGCATCCGTATCCTCGCGCATATTTTGCAGCCGCGAGAAGTGCTGATTGGTATCGAAGACAATAAACCGCAGGCTATCTCCATGCTGCGCGCCGTGCTGGCGGGTAGCCATGATATCGCCCTGCGCGTCATTCCGACCAAGTACCCGTCTGGCGGCGCAAAACAGCTGACGCAAATCCTCACCGGGAAGCAAGTGCCGCACGGCGGACGTTCTTCGGATATCGGCGTGCTGATGCAAAACGTCGGCACAGCTTATGCCGTGAAACGTGCGGTAATTGACGGCGAGCCGTTAACCGAACGAGTCGTGACGCTGACTGGCGAATCGGTCTCCCGTCCGGGTAACGTCTGGGCGCGCCTCGGTACGCCGGTGCGTCATTTGCTGGAGCAGGCTGAATTCTGCCCGGGTACCGATCAGATGGTGATCATGGGTGGCCCTCTGATGGGCTTTACCCTGCCATGGCTGGATGTCCCGGTAGTCAAAATCACGAACTGCCTGCTTGCTCCCTCTTCCACCGAGATGGGCGAAGTGCAGGAAGAGAAAGGCTGCATCCGCTGTAGCGCCTGTGCCGATGCCTGTCCGGCGGATCTGCTCCCGCAGCAGCTTTACTGGTACAGCAAAGGCCAGCTACACGATAAAGCCAAAGCGCATAACCTGGCCGACTGCATCGAATGCGGCGCCTGCGCCTGGGTCTGCCCAAGCAATATTCCGCTGGTGCAATACTTCCGCCAGGAGAAGGCCGAAATTTATGCCATCTCCATGGAAGAAAAACGTGCAGCAGAAGCCAAAGCGCGCTTTGAAGCACGTCAGGCACGGCTGGAACGTGAAAAAGCGGCCCGTCAGGAGCGTCATAAGCAGGCCGCCGTCCAGCCTGGCGAAAAAGATCAGGATGCCATTAACGCCGCCCTGGCGCGCGTTCGCGAGAAAAAAACCAATGCTGCCCAGACGGTGGTGATCCCTGCAGGCGAGAAGCCCGACAACAGTGAAGCCATCGCCGCGCGTGAAGCACGCAAGGCTGCGGCTCGCGCACGTCAGGCAGAAAAAGCGCAAACAGTGCAACCGGATGGGGAGGTCGATCCACGCAAAGCCGCTGTCGAGGCGGCGATTGCCCGTGCCAAAGCCCGTAAGGCCGGGGATCAGCAGGTGATGGTTGAACAGGACGCGGTCGATCCGCGTAAAGCCGCTGTTGAAGCCGCGATTGCCCGCGCCAAAGCGCGTAAAGCAGCGCAGCAGGCACCTGCAGCAGAACCAGAAGCACCGGTTGATCCGCGTAAAGCCGCTGTTGAAGCCGCGATTGCCCGCGCCAAAGCGCGTAAAGCGGCGCAGCAGGCACCTGCAGCAGAACCAGAAGCACCGGTTGACCCGCGTAAAGCTGCCGTTGAAGCGGCGATAGCCCGCGCCAAAGCCCGTAAAGCAGCGCAGCAGGAAGAGCAGCCGCAGGCCGCTAACGATGACCCGCGCAAGGCCGCCGTCGCTGCCGCGATTGCGCGCGTTCAGGCGAAGAAAGCCGCACAGCAAGCCGTTAACGAGGATTAAATGGTTTTCAGAATCGCAAGTTCCCCTTACACCCATAATCAGCGTCAGACATCGCGTATTATGATGCTGGTTTGCCTGGCCGCGCTGCCGGGTATTGCCGTTCAGTGCTGGTTTTTCGGCTGGGGAACCCTGTTCCAGATAGCCCTGGGCTGTATCAGCGCCGTAGCGGCAGAGGCGCTGGTGCTGAAGCTTCGCAAGATGACGGTCTCCCGCATTCTTGCCGACAACTCCGCGCTGCTGACCGGCCTGCTGCTGGCCATCAGTATTCCGCCGTTTGCCCCGTGGTGGATGGTCGTCCTCGGTACCGTTTTTGCCGTGATTATTGCCAAACAGCTGTATGGCGGGCTCGGCCATAACCCGTTTAACCCGGCGATGATCGGCTATGTGGTGCTGCTGATCTCCTTCCCGGTACAGATGACCAGCTGGCTGCCACCGCATGACATTGCCGCCACGGTGCCAGGCTTTATGGATGCCCTGCACGTGATCTTTACCGGCCATACGGCGCTCGGCGCGGATATGAACGCGCTGCGTATGGGCGTGGACGGCATCAGCCAGGCGACGCCGCTCGATACGTTCAAAACGTCCCTGCATGCCGGGCACAGCGTCGAGCAAATCATGAAATCCGCCATCTACAGCGGTATGCTCGCGGGTGCAGGCTGGCAGTGGGTTAACCTGGCGTATCTGCTGGGTGGCCTGTTCCTGCTGCAGCAGAAGGCCATCCGCTGGCATATTCCGGTCAGCTTCCTCGTGACGCTGGCGGTTTGTGCCACCCTTGGCTGGGTCTTCTCCCCTGAGTCGCTGGCCAGCCCGCAGATGCATTTGCTCTCCGGTGCAACGATGCTGGGCGCGTTCTTTATCCTGACCGATCCGGTGACGGCGTCTACAACTAACCGTGGTCGCTTGATCTTCGGTGCGCTGGCAGGACTGCTGGTCTGGCTCATCCGTAGCTTTGGCGGTTATCCGGACGGGGTGGCGTTTGCCGTCCTGCTCGCCAACATCACCGTTCCACTCATCGACTATTACACGCGCCCGCGCGTGTACGGCCATCGTTAAGGGTGTCGCGATGCTGAAAACAATGCAAAAACATGGCGTCACGCTGGCCGTTTTCGCCGCCGTACTCACCGGAATGACGGCGCTGGTGAATGAGCTGACCAAATCGACCATTGATGAACAAGCGGTGAAGCAGCAAAAAGCGCTGTTCGATCAGGTGATCCCGTCGGATTTTTACGATAATGACCTGCAAAAGAGCTGCTTCGTGGTAGACGCGCCGCAGCTTGGAAAAGGCCCACACCGCCTGTTTATCGCCCGCAAAGGGGATAAACCGGTCGGCGCGGTAATGGAGGCGACGGCGCCCGACGGCTATTCCGGCGCCATTCAGCTGCTCGTCGGCAGCGATTTCTCCGGCACCATACTGGGCACCCGCGTGACGCAACATCATGAAACGCCGGGCCTGGGCGATAAAATTGAAACCCGTCTGAGCAACTGGATTTTAGCTTTCGCTGGTAAAGTGATCCATGGTGAAGGTGACACCGCGTTTGCGGTGAAAAAAGACGGCGGGGAGTTTGACCAGTTCACGGGCGCGACCATCACGCCGCGCGCGGTGGTGAACGCCGTAAAACGGGCCGGGCTGTATGCTGAAACGCTACCCGCGCAAATCAACAATCTTCCGGCCTGTGGAGAGTGATCATGAGCCAGGTTAAAGAGGTTATTGTCCAGGGACTGTGGAAGAACAACTCCGCGCTGGTTCAGCTGCTGGGGATGTGCCCACTGCTGGCCGTGACGTCAACGGCCACCAATGCTCTTGGTCTCGGTCTGGCAACGACGCTGGTGCTGACTCTGACCAACCTCTCCATCTCCGCCCTGCGCCGCTGGACCCCGTCGGAAATCCGTATTCCGATTTACGTTATGATCATTGCGTCGGTGGTCAGTATCGTCCAGATGCTGATTAACGCCTACGCCTTCGGTCTGTATCAGTCGCTCGGGATTTTTATCCCTCTGATCGTCACCAACTGTATTGTGGTCGGGCGTGCGGAAGCCTTCGCCGTGAAAAATAGTCCGGCCATGTCGGCGCTGGATGGTTTTTCGATTGGTATGGGTGCGACCGGTGCGATGTTCGTGCTCGGCTCACTGCGCGAGATCCTCGGCAACGGGACGCTGTTTGACGGTGCCGATGCGCTGCTGGGCGGCTGGGCCAAATCGCTACGTATCGAGGTGTTCCATACCGATACGCCATTCCTGCTGGCGATGCTGCCACCTGGCGCGTTTATTGGCCTTGGCATGATGCTGGCAGTAAAATACCTGATTGATGAAAAACGTAAGCGCCGCGCAGCAGAGCGTAGCGTCCAGGAAGGGATACCCGAGAAGGCCTCATGAATAAAGAAAAGCGCATTGCGATCCTGACCCGTCTGCGGGACGAGAACCCGCATCCGACGACGGAGCTGAATTTTACCTCCCCGTTTGAGCTGCTGATCGCCGTGTTGCTCTCTGCACAGGCTACCGATGTGAGCGTCAATAAAGCGACCGCCCTGCTCTATCCGGTCGCTAATACGCCAAAAGCGATGCTGGAGCTCGGCGTGGAAGGCGTGAAGTCTTATATCAAAACCATCGGATTGTTTAACAGCAAAGCAGAGAATGTGATTAAAACCTGCCGGATCTTGCTGGAACAGCACGGCGGTGAGGTGCCGGAAGACCGCGCAGCGCTGGAAGCATTGCCGGGTGTAGGACGCAAAACCGCGAACGTGGTGCTTAATACGGCGTTCGGCTGGCCGACGATCGCCGTGGATACGCATATCTTCCGTGTTTCTAACCGCACCAACTTCGCCCCCGGTAAAAATGTTGAGCAGGTCGAAGAGAAGCTGTTAAAAGTGGTGCCCGCCGAATTCAAGGTTGACTGCCATCACTGGCTGATTTTGCACGGCCGTTATACCTGCATCGCCCGTAAACCTCGTTGCGGCTCCTGCATTATTGAAGACCTCTGCGAATACAAAGAAAAGGTTTATCCCTGAATTGCTGGTCTGAACAATCGCAATCCCACATCAGGAGAAGGCCTTCCAAACGTCCCTCTCCTGACCATAAATCATCCGCCTCTTGCCCCTGCTGACTTGTCACTTGTTCGGCGCGTTAACGCTCAAACAGGTTAATACTTTTTTCATAGCCAAAAATTTCTATACATCTGTGATCGCGATCACTCTGATAACTTCATGTTGATTTTTTGTTGTCAAAATCATCCCAAAGCCTTTGCCAGACAAGATATAACCGATCATAACCGGAAGATAAGACCAGCTATTTTTCAGAATATGGGCTATATCACTGCCACAAACGGCAAATAGCAGAACATATCGCCAAAAGCCGATCGGAGAGGGGGAATACCAGTTGAAAAAACTACCTTTACTCACCGTATGAAATTTAACGCTGAATAACATTTGCATGAACCTACGATTATACCACCCCAGATAAATGTAACAGATTATTACAAACGTATTGCCAGACGGGTCAGGATAGTGAACATTACCCGCCGTTTCTCCTCCCAATATAACTATAAGGCGGATGGACTACGGCCATCACGCTATGAACACCCCCGTTAATATGGGATGTAAAAAAAGAGGTATATGTGTCGACTGCAAACAATAAACCAACAGATGAAAGCGTGAGTCTTAACGCTTTTAAACAACCGAAAGCGTTTTATCTCATCTTCTCTATCGAGTTATGGGAGCGTTTTGGTTACTACGGCCTGCAAGGGATCATGGCGGTTTACCTGGTAAAACAGCTGGGTATGTCCGAAGCCGATTCCATCACGCTGTTCTCCTCCTTCAGTGCCCTCGTATACGGCCTGGTTGCAATCGGCGGCTGGCTGGGTGATAAAGTTCTCGGCACCAAACGTGTCATCATGCTGGGCGCCATTGTTCTGGCGATTGGCTATGGGCTGGTCGCATGGTCTGGCCATGACGCCGCAGTGGTGTATATGGGTATGGCGACCATTGCGGTCGGTAACGGATTGTTTAAAGCGAACCCGTCTTCCCTGCTCTCTACCTGTTACAGCAAAGATGACCCACGTCTGGACGGTGCATTCACCATGTACTACATGTCCATCAACATCGGTTCATTCTTCTCCATGCTGGCAACACCATGGCTGGCCGCTAAATTCGGCTGGAGCGTGGCGTTTGCGCTGAGCTTCGTGGGCATGCTGATCACCGTAGTGAACTTCTTGTTCTGCCGCAACTGGGTCAAAGACTACGGTTCAAAACCCGATTTCGAACCCGTCCATATGGGCAAACTGCTGGCGACCATCGTGGGCGTTGTGATTCTGGCGGCAATCGCCACCTGGCTGCTGCACAACCAGGGTATCGCACGTGCGGTGCTGGGCGTGGTTGCGCTGGGTATCGTGGTTATCTTCGCGAAAGAAGCGTTCGCGATGCAGGGTGCTGCGCGCCGTAAGATGATTGTGGCCTTCATTCTGATGCTGGAAGCGATTATCTTCTTCGTACTGTACAGCCAGATGCCAACCTCTCTGAACTTCTTCGCCATTCGTAACGTTGAGCACTCTATCCTGGGTATCGCGTTCGAGCCGGAGCAGTATCAGGCGCTGAACCCGTTCTGGATCATGATTGGCAGCCCGATTCTGGCGGCTATCTATAACAAGATGGGCGACCGTCTGCCAATGCCGCACAAGTTTGCGATTGGTATGGTGCTGTGCTCCGGTGCGTTCCTGGTACTGCCGCTGGGTACCAAATTTGCGACCGACGCCGGTATCGTCTCCGTAAACTGGCTGATTCTGAGCTATGCGCTGCAGTCTATCGGTGAACTGATGATCTCCGGTCTGGGTCTGGCGATGGTGGCACAGCTGGTTCCACAGCGTCTGATGGGCTTCATTATGGGTAGCTGGTTCCTGACCACTGCCGGTGCAGCAATTATCGCAGGTAAGATTGCGAACCTGATGGCCGTGCCGGAAAACGTCACTGACCCACTGGTCTCCCTGAATGTCTACGGCACCGTGTTCATGCAGATTGGTATCGCGACAGCGGTGATTGCAGTTCTGATGCTGCTGACCGCACCGAAACTGAATCGTATGACTCAGGACGACGACAAGACGGCCAAGGCAAGCGAAACCGCGACTGCGTAAGATTATTGAGAAACGACTGTTGAGAAGCCGCTAATGCATTAGCGGCTTTTTTTTTGCCTGTTCGCGCACTAACATAGCTGAAACCTCAGCAAAAAGGAGTTACCGATGAAACTGTTCTACAAACCGGGCGCGTGCTCTCTTGCTTCCCATATCACCCTGCGCGAGAGCGGCAAAGATTTCACGCTCGATGGCGTTGATCTGATGAAAAAGCGTCTGGAGAATGGTGATGATTTCCTTGCCATTAACCCGAAGGGACAAGTTCCAGCGCTGTTGCTGGATGACGGAACTCTGCTGACAGAAGGCGTTGCCATCATGCAATTCCTGGCGGACAACGTACCGGATCGCCAGCTTCTTGCCCCCACCGGCAGCATTGCACGTTATAAGACCCTGGAGTGGTTAAACTATATCGCTACCGAGTTACATAAAGGCTTTACTCCCCTGTTCCGCCCGGATACGCCGGAAGAGTACAAACCGACCCTGCGCGCGCTTCTTGAGAAAAAGCTGCAGTATGTAAACGCGTCGCTGAAAGACGATCAGTGGATTTGTGGTTCCCGTTTCACGATTGCCGATGCCTATCTGTTTACCGTGCTGCGCTGGGCGCGGGCGGTTAAGCTCAATATGGAAGGCTTAGACCATATTACATCGTATATGACCCGTATGGCGGAGCGCCCTGCTGTGGCTGCGGCGCTGAAAGCGGAAGGTCTTAGCTAATATCGCCCGGCGGCGCTTCGCTTGCACGGGCCTACGGATTTTGTAGGCCGGGTAAGCGCAGCGCCACCCGGCATCGTTTAAAGCCGGGTGGCGCTGAAATAGTGCTCCGGCTTCGCAATACGATCCTGTGCCGCGACGACCTGAAGTTCATATTCCTGCATCTCTTTCGTCGCAATCATGATTTCGTACACCGCCGCAGTCACATGCTCAAGCGCGTCTCTGACCGTTGCACCCTGCAGCAGTTTCACCAGCAGCAGACCGCTGGTCACATCCCCCACTCCCACTGGTTGACGCAGGCCAAAATCCACCAGCGGACGGCTAATATGCCAGGCGTCATCTTTCGTCACCAGCAGCATCTCAAAACGCGACTGGCTCAGCCCGGCGCGGGCGAGATGTTTTACCAGTACAATCTCTGGCCCCTGGGCTATCAGCTCGCGAGACGCGCTTACCGCCTCTTCTACGCTGTTAACCGGGTGCTCGCAGAGGATCTCCAGCTCAATAAGGTTTGGCGCAATGATATCGCTGGCAGGCAGCGCATGGCGAACGTGAAACTCTGCAACACCGGGCGCTACGATACAGCCTTTCTCCGGGTGTCCCATGACGGGGTCGCAGAAGTATTTTGCCGCCGGGTTCGCTGCTTTCACCTGACGCACAATGCCAAGGATGTGCTCCCCCTGCTCGGCTGAGCCCAGATAACCGCTCAGAACGGCGTCACAGCGTTTGAGCTGGTCAATATCCGCAATGCCCTGAACCACCTCGGTGAGGTGCGAGGGCGGCATCACGCAGCCGGCCCATTTACCATACTGCGTGTGGTTGGAAAACTGCACGGTGTTGAGGGGCCAGACGTTAGCACCGAGGCGGCGCATCGGGAATTCCGCTGCACTGTTGCCCGCATGGCCAAAAACAACGTGGGACTGAATGGCGAGGATGTTCTTCATCTTTTTCTTACCAAACCCTGAAAAAACAAAAAGGGCGTGGTTTCCCACGCCCCTGGAGACTGTTAATTATTTCCAGCAAACAAGGCAGTAATTTTTCTTACCGCGGCGCAGCAGCGTGTAGCGTCCATACAGACGGTCGCCGTCAACGAAGGTGTATTCCGGGTCAGCCTGTTTCTCACCGTTGATGGTGATCGCGTTAGACGCGATGGTTTTACGCGCCTGCCCGCGAGACGGCTGCAGCTCGGAGTCCACCAGCGCCTGCATCAGGTCAGCCCCTTTTTCCATCTCAACCATCGGCACGCCGTCCTGCGCCAGCTGTTCGAAGTCCGCTTCGCTCAGATCGCTCAGCGTACCGTTGAACAGGCTTGCCGTAATGCGTTTCGCCGCCGCCAGACCTTCTTCACCGTGAACCAGTTTGGTCACTTCATCGGCCAGCACATACTGTGCACGCGGTGCTTTACCGCTGTTTTTGTCTTCTTCTTCCAGCGCATTGATGTCTGCAATATCCATGAAGGTGAAGAACTTCAGGAAGCGGTAAACATCGGCGTCCGCCGTGTTGATCCAGAACTGGTAGAATTTGTACGGACTGGTTTTCTTCGGATCCAGCCACACCGCGCCGCCTTCCGTTTTACCGAATTTGGTGCCATCTGCTTTGGTGATCAGTGGAACCGTCAGGCCGAAGACCTGGTTCTGGTGCAGGCGACGGGTCAGGTCGATACCGGACGTGATGTTACCCCACTGGTCAGAACCACCAATCTGCAGGGAAACGCCATGCAGTTTGTTCAGGCAAGCAAAGTCATAGCCCTGCAGCAGGTTATAGGAGAACTCGGTAAAGGAGATACCCTGATCGTCACGGTTCAGGCGCTGCTTCACCGCTTCTTTGTTAATCATCTGGTTAACAGAGAAGTGCTTGCCAATATCACGCAGGAAGGTCAGCACGTTCATGCTGCCAAACCAGTCATAGTTGTTGGCAGCAATGGCAGCGTTATCGCCGCAGTTGAAGTCAAGGAACGGTGCAACCTGTTTGCGGATCTTATCCACCCACTCCTGCACGGTATCTTCGGTATTCAGTTTACGCTCAGCGGCTTTAAAGCTTGGGTCACCAATCAGACCGGTTGCACCACCCACCAGAGCAACAGGCTTATGGCCCGCCATCTGGAAGCGTTTCAGGCATAACAATGGAACAAGATGCCCCAAATGCAAGCTGTCAGCGGTGGGATCGAAGCCGCAATAGAGCGCGATCGGGCCTTGCGCCAGTCGCTCTGCTAACGCTTCCTCGTCCGTCACCTGGGCCACGAGGCCCCGCTCTTGCAATTGTTTAATCAAGTTACTGCTTGCCATCAAATTCTCCATGTATAAACGACTGCACCTTTGCCGGTACACGACTTTTCGCCTGATGCGAAAGGACCATAGAATAAAGCGCAAGCGCGGTGTGCGCTAGCGCTTAAATCAACAAATTTCGGGGATTACGGTGCCAGTCTGTCGATTTTCCAGCCGCCATTCTCGCGCTGGTATAAAAAGCGGTCGTGCAGGCGATGTTCACCGCCCTGCCAGAACTCAATCTGCTCAATCGGGATACGGAAGCCGCCCCAGAAGCTTGGCAGTGGGATTTCCCCCTGCTGGAACTTCTGTTTCAGTTCCAGGAACTTGCTCTCCAGGACACCGCGGGCAGAGATTCGGCTGGACTGTTTTGAAACCCAGGCACCAATCTGGCTGTCACGCGGACGGCTGTGGAAATATTTCACCACTTCAAGGGTCGAGAGACGTTCCGCTTTGCCGGTGACCATGACCTGACGTTCCAGCATGTGCCAGGGGAACAGCAGGCTGATGCGCGGATTGTTTTCTAAATGGTGCGCTTTTCGGCTGCCGAGGTTGGTATAAAACACCAGCCCTTTCTCATCATAATGCTTGAGCAGGACGATGCGCTGATACGGTTGACCGTTTTCATCTACCGTTGCGACAACCATGGCCGTTGGGTCGGCCAGTTTCGCTTCGCAGGCCTGTTTCAGCCAGCGTTCAAAAAGCACGAGGGGTTCAGCGGGAAGATCCTGGCGACGCAGGCCGCCTTTGGTGTATTCACGGCGCAGATGCGCAATTTGCTGCAGTTCGTCGTTATCTGACATGGCGTTAGCTGACGTTGAGATTGGGTGGCGCTATTGTGCGCCGCCCCTGTAAAAATCTCAACGCTTCGGATTTTCAAGCTGGCAATTGTTCAGCACGATGCGGTCGCGTTTGTAGACCGTGGCGCTATCCCCTTTCGACCAGAAGACGTAGATACCGTCGGAATAACGTGCCCCGGAGGCCGACATGCCCTGCTTGAGGGTCAGCAGTTTATTGTCATAAACAAAACTGGCTTCCTGACGTGGATTATTCAGCTTCACGGTCAGCGGTTTTTCATCGCAGCGATACTCCAGCGTATCGGTCTGCATACGCTCAAGGAACTGGTTGTAGACGCTGCATCCTGACAGCAATAAAGGCGCGACAATAAGAAGAATTTTTTTCATGGGCGTATTCCGAAGACTTTCCTGGTCCTGGAGGGCATGGCTGCCCTCCTGTTTCATTCCATTCTAACGACGAGACGCCGCGCTGAATTTCAGTTAACTCTGATTATGACGAGGATTTGCCGGGTAAATCGCCCCGAGGACGCTGGCCTCGCGCGCGCCGGTCACCGACGGTAAATTACCCGGAAGCCCGGCGATGGTGCGCCAGGCAAGCCAGGCGAAAGCCAGCGCTTCCATATCATCCCCACTGATACCCGCCTCGTCTGTCGTGGTCACTTCCGTACCCGGCAGTAACGCGGCCAGACGCGCCATCACCAGCGGATTTCGGCTTCCACCGCCGCACACCAGCAGACGTTCGCATCCGCCGCTGAGAAGTACCTGCTCAGAGATCGACACCGCCGTTAATTCGGCAAGCGTCGTCTGGACATCCTGCGGAGCCAGTGCCGGGAATGGCGCCAGCTGACGTTCAAGCCAGCCAACGTTGAAGTATTCACGCCCCGTGCTTTTCGGCGCCGGTAAAGCAAAGTAGGGATCGCTGAGCATCGACTGCAACAGCGGGAGAATCACTTTACCCTCGCTCGCCCACTCGGCGTTTTTATCATAGGGTTGCCCGCACTGCCGCCAGATCCAGGCATCCATTAACATATTACCTGGACCGGTATCGTAGCCCCGGACAGGCTGCCCGGGAATGAGCATTGACAGGTTGGCAATTCCGCCGATATTCAGCACCATCCGGCGTTCTGAAGGGTGTGCCAGTAGCGCCTGATGGAACGCCGGCACCAGCGGTGCCCCCTGGCCGCCAAGCGCAATATCGCGACGACGGAAATCGCCGACGACCGTGACGCCCGTCTTCGCCACAATCTGGTTGTTATCACCGATTTGCATCGTATGCGGCGCATCACCAACCGGCTCATGCCAGACGGTCTGTCCATGGCATCCGATGGCAACCACATCCTGCGGTCGAAGATTTTCTTTTTGCATTAACGCCTGTACCGCATCAGCAAACAGTGCTCCCAGGCGGACGTCAAGTTGCCCTAGCTGAGAGAGCGTCAATTGCTGCCCCTGACAGATACTCAGAATATCCTCTTTCAGTGAAATGGGAATGGGCCAGGTCAGGCTCGCCTGCTGAGCGACCATACGTTCATCAATGGCGGCCAGAACGACATCTACCCCATCCAGACTGGTGCCCGACATCACACCAATGTAGCGACCCGATTTCATGCGCTTTCCTTACGTTGCGTGGGCTAAGGTTATCCACTCAACCATAAACAGCACGGCTTTGCCATCCAGCGATAATATTTTTTAACAATGTCCTGCGGGTGACATGAGCAGAACCTGTTTATGTCTCGTTAAGTCAAATTCAAGTACAATTTTCTTATTGTTAGTGCAAAGATATGAACTATGGCCCCTTATGCCATATAATTTAGCCATAACGGATGCCTCCAATTGGGCGTTTTTGGTGAACAGGAGATTCAAATGATTGTACGTGTACTGGGCGTTTCGCTGATTGGTTTAACCCTGGCTGGCTGTGTGAATGACAGCTCACTGTCTGGCGACGTTTACAGCGCTTCTGAAGCAAAACAGGTTCAGAGCGTGACTTACGGTACCGTTGTTAACGCCCGTCCTGTACAAATTCAGGGTGGCGATGACAACAACGTTATGGGCGCAATCGGCGGTGCTGTTCTGGGTGGTTTCCTCGGGAATACCGTTGGCGGCGGTACAGGCCGTTCTCTGGCGACCGCTGCGGGCGCTGTGGCGGGTGGTGTTGCAGGCCAGGGCGTTCAGGGTGCAATGAACAAAACGCAGGGTGTTGAGCTGGAAATTCGTAAAGACGACGGCAGCACCATTATGGTTGTTCAGAAACAGGGGAATACCCGTTTCTCTGCTGGTCAGCGTGTCGTGCTGGCAAGCAACGGAAGCCAGGTGACCGTTTCCCCACGTTAATTAAAACGGGATGTGGCTATCAGGCCACATCCCTTTACAATATATATCATTTTCATGAATATATTTACAAAATATATTCACCCCCCCATTATTTACCGAACCGTATATTGTTTCTGCGCAAAGTAATTATTGTTTCAATTGATTAGACTCTTCGCTATTACCTCCTGTTCATTCATCTTTAATTATTTAAAAAAATTTATATGCTTGCGAATAGTCTTACCGTAAAAGGTCGTTATCTCTCGTTCTGTTTCGGTTGTGTTGTTGTCATCGGAATATTACAGGGTTTATTTTCAACACTGGTTGAATGGGTTCCTTCCTTTTCGCCGCTGTTGTTCCCCACGCTCACCATTTTTTTACTGGTATTTCACCTGTTTATTGCCTGTTTTATGGCAATGAAATACTGGTGTGATAAGAGGCGTCTGTATCTGGTTGCCATCGCTTTTGCCTTTGCCGGTTCGGCATTGCTAATGATTGGAACGTTGTCCAGTTTTCCCGCCTGGCTGGATCTCTACCAGTTCAACGTCGTGAACTATAACGATGCGATGATCTACTATATGTTCCGCCATCTCATCATGGCGGTCCTGTTCATCGCTTCGGCCCTGCTGTTTCCCCTGCGTAATCAGCCCCTTTCGAGGCTGACGCATATCGCTATCGTCAGCACGACATTTCTTTTTACTGCCGGTGGCGTGATGTTGGCGTGGATGTATTCCAGCCATTTTGATTTTTTATCCCTCGACCTGGTTGATAATGAAACGCGGCAGTTTATGGTTCTCTGGAGCCACAGCATTAATATTTCATTAATTGTCCTCTGGGTGGTGACATTAGCTACGCTGATGTATATGACGCGCGTACGTAATCTGTTCTGGGTGACCGGTAATTTTCTTTGTGTCTGCTACATCGTCACGCTCTCAATGCTGTTATTAGGTGGACATGCCGAAGACATATCGTGGTATCGCGCCCGGTTATTTGAAACCGTCGCCACGCTGCTGATTATTTTTGTTCTGCTCTGCGATGTCTTCAGCTTGTACCGTGAATCGCATTTAAAGTATCAGCAGTCGTATCAGAATTCGATTCGCGATCCGCTTACGCGCCTGTATAACCGCAGCTATTTTTATGAATCGTTAAATCAGGCGCTGGATGTCGCAAAATCCAGCCGCCCTGTTTCGGTTATCGTCAGCGATCTCGATCGCTTCAAGCGTATCAACGACAACTACGGTCACCTGCAGGGGGACAAAGTCTTACAGTTTGTCGCCAATCTGCTGGTGGATTCCGTGCGCCCGCAGGACATCGCGGCGCGTATCGGTGGTGAAGAGTTTGTCCTGATGCTGGCAAATACCCCTTCAGACGCAGCATGCCAGGTGGCGGAACGCATACGGCTGAAGCTGAGCAGCTTTGATAAAACCACCAGTGAAGGTCAGCTACCGGAGCCCATTACCATCAGCATGGGTGTGTTTACGGCAACATCATCGTCCGTGACCGCAGAAGAGTGCGTGGAAAGCGCCGATAAAGCGATGTATGAAGCGAAAGAGACTGGCCGAAACCGCGTCGTTGTCTTTAGATAGGAAAAAGGCCTTGCAGATGCAAGGCCTTGTTGTCTGGTCAGTCGCGAGACTGCAGCTCGTGGATGTTCTGCTCAAGGCGAGCAATGAGGCTGATGAGCATTTCCAGCTCCGCAGGTGAAACGCCTGAAAGGATTTCACCGCGCGTTTTGGTAATCACAGCTTCCATTTCGGTAATAATGGGCGCTGCTTTCTCAGTGAGTTTAATCCGCTTGGCGCGACGATCGCTGGCGCAGGTTTGCCGGGAGATCAGCCCCTTCTCTTCCAGTTGATCAAGCGTACGCACCAGCGACGGTTGCTCAATACCTATCGCTTTTGCCAGTTGAATTTGCGACTGGTCAGGCGGCAACTGATGAATGTTGTGCAGCGTGACCCAATGCGTCTGTGTCAATTCCAGAGGTTTCAGGCGATGGTCAATCAGAGCACGCCAGACGCGTACCAACCTTGCCAGATCAGAACCTAATGGCGATTCCAATTTCATCTCCTTATAATTAGCTTGCTAAGTTATTATACTGATTTTAGAATAGTGTGCAGCATTTGTATTGGCAAAACAAATGCAATACTGCATTCATCTAACTCAAAAGTATGACTTACACTGAATTCTGATGCTTCTTTATACTCAGACAAGCCAACGCGGCATTCTGTTCACTGCAAAGGATCTCTGCTTGTGACCTTTTTTCATCGCTCAGAGGGTTTACCCCTCCAGGACCTGATCTTCGGTGCGTCAGTCTACTTTCCTCCCCTGTTTAAAGCCGTGCTGGTGGGCTTTATCCTCTGGCTCGTTGCGCACCGCCTGCTTCGCGACTGGATGTATTCCGGCGAAATCTGGCATCCCATGTTGATGGATCTCTCCCTGTTCGCCCTCTGTGTCAGTCTGGGCCTTGCTGTTTTGACCGTGTGGTGAATATGCCTCTGAAAACGCTGAAGTACTTTTCCACCCTGTTTGTCCTGGTCCTCGCGCTGATCGCCGGCTGGTGGCTCTGGAATTTTTATATGCAGTCCCCCTGGACGCGTGACGGCAAAGTTCGCGCCGAGCAGGTCAGCATCACCCCGCAGGTGTCGGGAAGTATTACCACGCTCCTGGTGAAGGATAACCAGTATGTTAAAAAGGGAGAGGAACTGTTCCGTATCGACGATACCCCCTACCATATTGCCGTTCTGAATGCCCAGGCGCAGCTGGCGAAAGCCCAGTCAGACCTGGCGAAGGCCAATAACGAAGCCAATCGCCGCCGTCACTTATCGCAAAACTACATCTCAGCGGAAGATTTGGATACCGCCAACCTTAACGTCAAGGCCATGCAGGCAAGCGTCAACGTAGCTCAGGCGACGCTTAAGCAGGCACAGTGGGAACTGACCCAAACCGTGATTACCGCACCTGTAGATGGATGGGTGACTAACCTCTCTGCCCGGGTGGGTAACTACGCCACCACCGGCCAGCCTGTTTTTGCCCTTGTCGACAGCCACTCCTTCTACGTGGTGGGCTATTTTGAAGAGACCAAGCTTCGCCACATTCGCGAGGGTTCACCTGCGGCCATTACCCTTTACAGCGGTTCGCAAACGTTACAGGGTCACGTCTCCAGCATCGGTCGCGCCATTTACGATCAAAGCGTTGAAACTGATTCCGGCCTCGTACCGGACATAAAGCCGAACGTCCCCTGGGTGCGCCTGGCTCAACGTGTGCCTGTGCGCGTGGAGTTTGACCGTTTACCCGAGGGCATCACGCTGGTATCCGGCACCACCTGCACCGTCTCCATCGGAAGCCGTTAATGAAGCTGCAGGCGCTCTCCTGGCAAAACACGCCGTGGATGAAAGCGACGCGTCCTCAGTGGCGCTACGCGCTGCGTAATGGCATCGCCATGTGTCTGGCGCTGACGGTCGCCTATTACCTGAATCTTGACCAACCCTACTGGGCGATGACCTCAGCCGCGGTGGTGAGTTTCCCTACCGTTGGCGGAGTGATCAGCAAAAGCCTTGGGCGCATCGCGGGGAGTCTGTTAGGCGCCACCGCGGCGTTAATTATCGCGGGGCATACGCTGAACGATCCGTGGCTATTCCTGCTGAGCATGGCGGCGTGGCTGGGATGTTGTACCTGGGCCTGCGCCCATTTTACCAATAACGTGGCCTACGCTTTCCAGTTAGCGGGCTATACCGCGGCCATCATTGCCTTCCCGGTCGTCAATGTGCTCGATACCACCGAACTGTGGGATATTGCACAGGCGCGCGTCTGTGAGGTGATTGTCGGGATCCTCAGCGGCGGGTTTATGATGATGATCCTGCCCAGCACCTCCGACGGTACGACGCTGATTACCGCGCTGAAGACCATGCATACCCGGTTGCTGGAACATGCAAGCCTGCTGTGGCAACCGGATACCAGTGATGACATCCGTCTCGCGCATGAAAAGGTTATCGGGCAGATCCTGACCATGAACCTGTTGCGCATACAGGCTTTCTGGAGTCATTACCGTTTTCGTCGTCAGAACACGCTGCTCAACTATTTGCTGCACCAGCAGCTGCGTATGACCAGCGCCATCTCCAGCCTGCGCCGGATGCTGCTCAACTGGCCAACGCCCCCTGAAAATACCCGCGCCGTCATTGAGACGCTGCTCGCGACGCTTGCGCGTCCTGACGCGGATATTTACACCGTCGCGAAGATCATCGCCCCGCTCGCCCCGACGGATGAGTATGATTATCGCCATCGCGCATTCTGGCAGCGCCTGAATTACTTTTGCCGGTTATATCTGCGCAGTAGCCGCTGGATTAATGCCGTCGAGAATGCCACGCCGGTAACGGAATTTAATGTCCCCGGCAGCCCGGCTCTCGCCCGACATACCGATTATCTGGAAGCACTGTGGAGTGGTTTTCGCACCTTTTGTGCGCTGACGCTGGTTGGGGCGTGGAGCATCACCACGCAGTGGGAATCCGGTGCCGCGGCCCTGACGCTTGCCGCCATCAGCTGCGTGCTTTACTCCGTCGCGGCCTCGCCGTTTAACTCTCTTACGCTACTGCTGCGCACGCTGGTACTCCTGTCATTGTTCAGTTTCGCCGTGAAGTTTGGCCTGATGGTGCAGATAAGCGATCTCTGGCAGTTCCTGCTGTTCCTGTTTCCGCTGTTAACGACGATGCAACTCCTCAAGCTGCAAATGCCGAAACTGGCGGGCCTGTGGGGCCAGTTGATTGTCTTTATGGGCTCGTTTATCTCCGTGACGAATCCGCCGGTGTATGATTACGCCGATTTTCTCAATGATAACCTGGCAAAGATCCTGGGCGTGGGGCTGGCATGGCTCGCATTTGCGGTATTGCGTCCCGGCTCTGATGCACGTAAGAGCCGACGACATATCAGGGAATTACGCAGAGGGTTTGTCGACCAGCTCAGCCGCAAACCACATCTGCGTGAAAGCGAGTATGAATCGCTGGTGTATCACCATGTCAGCCAGCTCAATAACAGCCATGACGCACTTTCCCGCCGCTGGCTGCTGCGCTGGGGCGTGGTGCTGTTGAACTGTTCGCATGTGGTCTGGCAGCTTCGCGCATGGGAAACGCGGTCCGACCCGCTGTCGCAGGTGCGCGATGTTTGCATTTCCCTGCTACGCGACGTGATGAGTGAACGCGGTGTCCAGCAGCGGCCTCTGGAGGTCACGCTGGCTGAACTGCAACGGATCTGCGATACCCTCGCGCATCACCATCTTCCCGCAGCCCGTGATTTAGCCTCAATCATCTGGCGCCTGCACTGCTCGCTGTCGCAGCTGGAACAGGCTCCCCCACCGGGCACCATTGGGGATCAGATCACGCCGCAGGCATAACGTGCCCCGCCGCCGCCAAGCGGTTTAGGCTGATCGGACATGTTATCGCCGCCCACGTGGATCATCAGCGCTTTGCCTTTTACTTCATCCAGTTTTTTTAGGCGCGGGGCCACGACCGGATCGGTGGCTTTACCGTCATTGTTCACCACCAGCACCGGCAGATCGCCAAGGTGCCCCATACCGTCTGGCCCTTCATGTTTGCCTGAATGTTGCGGATCGAGATGCCCCCCGGCGGCTTCCGCCGCGGACGGTTTACCCTCTTTCATTGCAGGCTGGCAGCTTCCTTTGGCATGAACATGAAAGCCGTGTTCGCCGGGCGGGAGTGCTTTGAGATTGGGCGCGAATTCCAGCCCCTTGTCGGTCTCAGTGATTTTCACCGTCCCGATAGACTGACCCACACCCTGAGAGGTGACGAGATTCATTTCCACTTCGTCGCTGGCTGCCTGCGCTCCTGCGCAAACAACCAGCGTGACCAATGCCAGAGTAAAACGCTTCATATGACCTCCGCGGGTTATTTTTTGCCCCTTAAGTGTATACCAGAGGCAAAGATTTCACCGGAAAGTCAGATTATGGCGGTTTAAGGCACGTCGTAACCCAGCGCGGCTTTGCGGATGCGGAACCACTGCTGACGTGTCATCTCCAGCTCTTCCGCGGCCAGTGCAGAACGAACGCGTTCGATTTTTCCGGAGCCAATAATCGGCAGCGGTTTTGACGGCAGACGCAGGATCCACGCATACACCACCTGTTCAATGCTCTCCGCGTTCAGCTCACGGGCGATGGTTTCCAGTTCATTGCGCAACGGCTGGAACGCCTCATCATTAAACAGGCGTCCGCCTCCCAGGCAGGACCAGGCCATCGGGCGAATACGCAGCTGTTGCAGCTGGTCGAGCGTACCGTCCAGCAGCAGCGGCTGATGGACAGGGGAAATTTCCACCTGGTTAGTGGCCAGGGTAAACGGCAGCCGAGACTGAAGCAGTGCAAACTGTGCCGGGGTAAAGTTTGAGACGCCGAAGTGACGCACTTTCCCACTCTGATGCAGATGCAGGAACGCTTCCGCCACCTCATCGGCGTCCATCAGCGGGTCTGGGCGGTGAATCAGCAGCAGATCGATGCGATCCGTCGCCAGATTGACCAGCGACTGCTCAGCGCTCTTGATGATATGCGCGCTGTCGGTGATGTAATGGCCGAGGGCGTGCTCAGGTTTTGCGGTGGTGGCAATCCCACACTTCGTGACGATCTCCATGCGGTCGCGGAGTGCCGGAACAAGCTTGAGCGCCTCGCCGAATGCAGCTTCACACAGGTAGCCACCGTAAATATCCGCATGATCGACGGTCGTGACCCCTAAATCGATATGCTCTTCAATAAAGCTCGCCAGCTGGAGGGGGGACATATTCCAGTCCATCAGGCGCCAGTAGCCCATCACAAAACGGGAGAATTCTGGCCCCTGGGGGGCAAGGGTAATTCGCTGAACCATAACATTTTCCTCAAGGACGTGATGTCATGAGTATACGCAATTACCGTGTTAAAACAGTGAAGGTTGCTGAGGTTCTTCGGTCTCAGCGGCTTTGTTTGCGCGGATTTTGCGCAGAAGTCGCTGCCGGCATAGCCGGAGCACCTCCTGTTTTTGCGTGTCGCTGAAGTTTTGCCAGTTAAAGCGCTCGTCACGGGTGCGCATGCACCCGCGGCAATATCCGCGTTCATCTACCTGACAAATACCCCGGCACGGGCTCTGGATGGGGAAAAACTCCAGTTGCTCTGCCACACTGACCTCCGCATGACCACTCTCACCTACAGTGAAGACGCTAAACGCGTCAGGTGCAAGGGCTTTACCACAGTTTTGTGGCATTAAGGTTTCACTAATCTTCCCTCTCTATACTCAGCCCATCATCATAAGAACAGGTTTTTCGATCGATGCAGTTAATCAAAAAGTTACAATGTAACGATATTAAATTTACTCTGGGCTGTGCACTCTTTTTTACTCTGCTGAACGGGCTGTTTATCCAGCGCAGCTGGGCCATTATTGCCCCTGCGCATCTGCACGACATTCTCTTTGCCGCGTCCGTGCCGGTGGTGCTGTTTTGTGGCTGGGTAATTGTTTTTAGCCTGCTCAATATCCCGTACATCCGTAAGCCGCTGCTGATCGTTTTAACTGTCGGTTGCGCTGCGGCAACCTATTTTATGTATACCTACGGCGCGGTCATCGATCAGAACATGATCGTCAACGTGTTCGAAACCAACTCTCAGGAAGCCACCGCCCTGGTTACCCCGCAGATGATTCTGTGGATTGTTGTTGCTGGCCTCGTGCCCTCCGTGGTGCTGGCTCTCACCCGAATTCGTACCGGAAAATGGTGGTACGCGCTGCTGACGCGCGTAGCCGCGATGCTGGGCGCTCTGCTGGTAATCATCCTGATTGCCGCACTGTTTTATAAAGATTACGCGTCGCTGTTCCGCAATAACAAAAGCATCGTCAAAATGGTTACCCCGGCGAACTATGTCAGCGCCGTGGTGAAGTACAGCAAAATGCGCTGGTTTGCCGGCGATCAAACGCTGGTGCGCATTGGCGAAGATGCGCATAAAGGCTCGCTGATTGCGGGTCAGCAAAAGAAAACCGTTCTGGTGCTTGTCGTCGGCGAAGCCTCTCGCGCGGCAAACTACTCCCTGAACGGTTACGGGCGCGAAACCAACCCCGAGCTGAAAAAGCAGGACGTGATTAACTTCCCGCAGGCCTCTTCATGTGGCACCGAAACCGCGGTTTCCGTTCCCTGCATGTTCTCCGGCATGACGCGCAGCAAATACGATGCCGACCTGGCTCGGCATCAGGAAGGGCTGCTTGACGTGCTCAGGCACGCGGGCGTCAACCTGCTGTGGCGCGATAACGACGGCGGCTGTAAAGGCGCCTGCGATCGCGTGCCTCATACCGACATGACGCAGTGGAATCTGGATCAGTTCTGCAAAGACAAATCCTGTATTGACGATGTGAACTTCTACCGTCTGGACAACGTGCTGGATGGCGTGAAGCAAGATACGGTGCTGGTTATCCACCTGATGGGCAGCCACGGTCCGGCGTACTATCGCCGTTACCCGGACAATTTCCGTAAATTCACCCCAACCTGCGACACGAACGAAATTCAGGATTGCGATCATCAGGCGCTGATGAACACCTATGACAACACCATCCTGTATACCGACAGCATGGTCAGCAAAACCATTGACGCACTGAAAGCCCGTCAGGCGAACATGAACACCGCCCTGATTTATTTGTCAGACCACGGTGAATCGCTGGGTGAAAGCGGTATTTACCTGCACGGTACGCCATACATGCTGGCACCCGAGCAACAAACGCACATCCCGTTTATGTTCTGGCTATCGCCGGATTATGCAAAAAACTTTGGCATCAACGCGCAGTGCTTACGCGACTATGCGGCAAAAAATGCGGTTTCGCAGGACAATTTATTCTCAACGGTGCTGGGTATGATGGACATTAAATCAAAGGTTTATCAACAGCAGCTGGATATTCTGAATGGTTGTCGGCAGTAAACAGGCTTGCATTAGACCGAACGGTCTATTAGAGTGAGGCCATGAGCAGAAATACTGAACACGATACCCGCGAACATCTACTGGCGACTGGCGAGCGGCTTTGCATGCATCGCGGTTTCACCGGCATGGGGTTAAGCGAGCTATTAAAAACCGCTGAGGTACCGAAGGGGTCGTTTTATCACTACTTCCGGTCCAAAGAGGCGTTTGGCGTGGCGATGCTGGAGCGGCACTATGCGGGCTACCATCAGCGTCTCGCAACCCACTTCGCCACGGGTGAAGGTAACTATCGGGATCGTGTTCTGAACTACTATCAGGAAACGCTGAATCAGTTCTGTCAGCAGGGCATTATCAGCGGATGCCTGACGGTAAAACTGTCTGCCGAAGTGTGCGATCTCTCCGAAGATATGCGCACGGCGATGGATAAAGGTGCCAGCGGTGTTATCGCCCTGCTGGCCCAGGCGCTGGAAAAAGGCCGCAATGAAAAAACGCTGGCCTTTTCGGGTGAGCCTCTGACTCAGGCGCAGGTGTTATACGCGCTATGGTTAGGCGCTAACCTGCAGGCCAAGATTTCGCGCAGTGCCGTGCCGCTGGAAAGCGCGCTGGCACATGTGAAAAACACAATTACTGCGCCTGGCATTTAACAGGCGTTTTTATTTATCTTATTACTAGTCGACTGGTCTACTCAGGAGTCTTTATGTCAGCTGAAAAATTATTTACCCCCTTAAAAGTGGGTGCCGTTACCGCGCCAAACCGCGTGTTCATGGCTCCGCTTACCCGTCTGCGCAGCATTGAGCCGGGTGACATCCCCACCCCACTGATGGGTGAATACTATCGTCAGCGCGCCAGTTCCGGCCTGATCATCACCGAAGCTACGCAGATTTCTGCTCAGGCTAAAGGTTATGCGGGTGCGCCGGGGCTGCACAGCCCGGAACAGATCGCCGCATGGCAGAAAATTACCGCGGGCGTGCATGCTGAAGAGGGGCGCATTGCCGTCCAGCTGTGGCACACCGGTCGTATCTCCCACAGCAGCATTCAGCCTGGCGGCCAGGCACCGGTTTCAGCCTCTGCCCTGAATGCTAACACCCGCACCTCGCTGCGTGATGAAAACGGTAACGCGATCCGCGTCGATACCTCAACGCCGCGCGCCCTGGAGCTGGATGAGATCCCGGGTATCGTGAACGATTTCCGTCAGGCCGTGGCCAACGCCCGTGAAGCAGGTTTTGATTTGATTGAGCTGCACTCCGCGCACGGTTACCTGCTGCACCAGTTCCTGTCACCGTCATCTAACCAGCGTACCGACCAGTATGGCGGCAGCGTCGAGAACCGCGCCCGTCTGGTGCTGGAAGTGGTTGATGCCGTATGCCAGGAGTGGAGCCCGGATCGTATCGGCATTCGCGTCTCCCCGATCGGTTCTTTCCAGAACGTCGACAACGGCCCGAACGAAGAAGCGGATGCGCTCTATCTGATTGAAGAGCTGGCAAAACGCGGTATCGCCTATCTGCACATGTCTGAGCCAGACTGGGCCGGCGGTAAACCCTATACGGAAGCCTTCCGTCAGAAAGTGCGTGAGCGCTTCCACGGGGTGATCATCGGTGCGGGTGCCTATACGCCAGAGAAAGCGGAAGACCTGATCGGCAAAGGGCTGATCGATGCCGTCGCGTTTGGCCGCGACTATATCGCCAACCCGGACCTGGTTGCCCGTCTGCAACAGAAAGCCGCTCTGAACCCGCAGCGTCCTGAAAGCTTCTACGGCGGCGGCGCTGAAGGTTACACCGACTACCCTTCTCTCTAATCTCACCATTGTTCATTGATAGCGGCGACACTTCGCCGCTATACTAAAACATCGTTTCTGTTCAAAAAAATATTCAAATCCATTGGTTAATGAGGAAATTATGCGCCTACTTCACACCATGCTGCGCGTTGGCGATCTGCAACGTTCTATTGATTTCTACACTAACGTACTGGGCATGAAACTGCTGCGCACCAGCGAAAACCCGGAATACAAATACTCGCTGGCGTTCGTGGGTTACGGCCCGGAAACGGATGAAGCGGTGATTGAGCTGACCTATAACTGGGGCGTGGACAGCTATGACCTCGGCAACGCCTACGGCCATATCGCGCTGGAAGTGGACAACGCAGCCGAAGCGTGCGAACGCATCCGCAGCAACGGCGGTAACGTCACCCGTGAAGCGGGTCCGGTTAAAGGCGGCACCACTGTGATTGCATTTGTGGAAGATCCGGACGGTTACAAAATCGAGCTGATTGAAGCCAAAGATGCCGGTCGTGGTCTGGGCAACTGATCCCTCAGGGCGCAATATGCGCCCGTAGTTTTACTGCATCACCCCGCAAAATTTGCCATAATGCGCTCTGCTTTTTCCCCTTGTAAGAGACCCTGATGTCCGATAACGCTCAATTTAGCGGTCTGTGCGACCGTTTTCGTGGTTTTTATCCCGTTGTCATTGATGTAGAAACAGCCGGATTTAACGCTAAAACCGATGCGCTGCTCGAAATTGCCGCCATCACGCTGAAGATGGATGAACAGGGCTGGCTTACACCAGACACCACGCTGCATTTCCACGTTGAACCTTTCGAAGGGGCAAACTTACAGCCGGAAGCGCTGGCCTTTAACGGTATCGATCCGCATAACCCACTGCGCGGTGCGGTAGGCGAATATGATGCGCTGCACGCCATTTTTAAAATGGTGCGTAAAGGCATGAAAGAGAGTAACTGCAGCCGCGCCATCATGGTGGCGCATAACGCCACCTTCGATCACACCTTTACCATGGCCGCAGCGGAGCGCGCCTCGCTCAAACGCAACCCTTTCCACCCGTTTGTCACCTTCGACACGGCTGCACTGAGCGGTCTGGCGCTGGGACAAACGGTGTTATCAAAAGCCTGTATTACGGCGGGTATTGAATTTGACGGCACGCAGGCACACTCGGCTCTGTATGACACGGAGCGCACCGCAGAGCTGTTCTGTGAGATCGTCAACCGCTGGAAGCGACTGGGCGGCTGGCCGCTGCCGACAGGTGACAGCGAAGAATAAAAAAAGCGACCTTAACAGGTCGCTTTTTTATTTGCGCAGCAAACTTACTCTGCGTCCGGCTCTTCGGTTTTGTACTTCGCCGCGGTCTCTTTGATCAGCTGCTGCAGTTCACCGCGCTGATACATTTCAATCAGGATATCGCAGCCGCCTACCAGCTCACCGTCTACCCACAGCTGCGGGAAGGTTGGCCAGTTAGCGTATTTTGGCAGCTCAGCACGGATGTCCGGGTTCTGCAGGATATCAACGTAAGCAAAACGCTCACCACAGGCTGAGAGCGCCTGAACCGCTTGCGCGGAGAAGCCGCAGCTTGGCAGCTTCGGAGAACCTTTCATATACAGCAGAATCGGGTTTTCAGCGATCTGGCGCTGGATTTTTTCAATAGTGGTGCTCATGTCTTGCTTCCTTTAACTTCTGTTACGGCAATAGTCTGACATTGTAGCGGGTCAGGCTGGCATCGGAAAATAACATTTTCGTCACGTTTATACATTTTACCGCGACTCTACAAAAGTTGCATTGCAAATGGTGTTTAACCCTGCGGCAGTCAGGGTTTTGCTTAGGGAGTGAACAATTGTGCGACAGAACGATGAATTTTTTTGCACTTGCTAACGAAACAGGTTTTTAGATTGAAAAATGCTATTAACTTCTCGGGTTTTTATGGATTAGAATCGACGGGCTTTGTAAATCACTCGCGGGTATTATTGATGACCTGCATTTATCAGGGGACTGCCCAGTGGCGCGGATAACAAAAATCTCGATCACGCTCTGTGCTTTACTGTTTACATCACTCACTCTCACGCCAGTGGCAAACGCCTCTCAGCAGGCGCGGCATTCTGCTGTACAAAAAAGCCATCTGGTGAAAGCCACAGAACGTAAGAAAAAAACCACCACAAAGAACGAAAAGAAAAAGACGACCACCAAGACGACACAAACCGCTTCCAGCAAGACCAAAACAAAATCTTCCCGCACTGCCCACACCACCAAAAGTAAAACTTCGCTGACCGCGGCTAACCTCGTCACTGAAAAATGCATTACGCGTAAAGGCCACAAAGCGAAATGCACCAAAGTCACGAAAATCGCGGAAGTACATAAAGTCCGTGTACAGAAAGCGCAAAAAACCGCGATGAATAAACTGATGGGGCAAATTGGCAAACCTTATCGATGGGGTGGCAGTTCGCCACGAACCGGCTTCGACTGTAGCGGCCTGGTCTATTACGCCTATAAAGATCTGGTTAAGTTCCGCATTCCGCGTACCGCTAATGAGATGTACCACCTGCGCGACGCCTCTCCGGTGAGCCGTGGTGAGCTGGAAAACGGCGATCTGGTCTTCTTCCGCACGCAAGGCCGCGGCACGGCTGACCATGTGGGTGTCTATGTCGGCAACGGGAAATTTATCCAGTCACCGCGCAGCGGCCAGGATATTCAGATCACCTCCCTGAGTGAAGATTACTGGGTGCGTCACTACGTCGGCGCACGTCGCGTGATGACGCCGAAAACTATTCGCTAACCCCTGCCCTGCCGCATCCGTGGCAGGGTAAGTTCCTCTTTTGCATACCCTTTCAATTTGCTATCCTGTCCTTGTTGTCTGTGTGGTTATTGGCAACGCTAAATACAATAAGGAGAGAAGCAATGTCGTTCGAATTACCTGCACTACCGTATGCAAAAGACGCCCTGGCACCGCACATTTCTGCGGAAACCCTGGAATACCATTACGGCAAACATCACCAGACGTATGTCACCAACCTGAACAATCTGATCAAAGGCACCGATTTCGAAGGCAAAACGCTGGAAGAGATCGTCCGTAGCTCAGAGGGTGGCGTATTTAACAACGCGGCTCAGGTGTGGAACCACACCTTCTACTGGCACTGCCTGGCACCCAATGCCGGTGGTGAACCTGCCGGTGAACTGGCTTCCGCGATTAACGCCGCCTTTGGCAGCTTCGCCGATTTCAAAGCGAAGTTTACGGATGCCGCCATCAAGAACTTCGGCTCTGGCTGGACGTGGCTGGTAAAAGAAGCGGATGGCAAACTGGCAATCGTGTCCACCTCTAATGCAGGCACCCCGCTGACCACCAGCGCTACGCCGCTGATGACCGTGGACGTGTGGGAGCACGCTTACTACATTGATTACCGTAACGCGCGCCCGAACTACCTGGAGCACTTCTGGGCACTGGTCAACTGGGACTTCGTCGCGAAGAACTTCACCGCGTAAGAGAGACGCAGAAGGGGTCCCCCTTCTGCGTTATTTTTATTATTCCGCCGTGCAAACGGCTTCTGGCTGTTTCCGGCCGGACATCATCACCAGCAGCAGGCCGAGCGCGGCAATAATCGCCCCCATCACCGGCACAAAGCTGTATCCCAGACCGCCAGAAATGACGGCGCCGCCCGCCGCAGCACCCAAGGCATTCCCCAGGTTAAACGCACCGATATTCACTGAAGAAGAGAGACCCGGCGCCTCGTGGGCGACACGCATCACGCGCATCTGCAGCGGCGGCACCACGGCGAAGGTGGCTGCGCCCCAGACAACCATCGCGATGGCCGCGCCAAACTCGTTACGCGCCAGCCACGGAATCGCGATCATGATGGCAATCAGCAAGGTTAAAAAGCCTTTCAACGTTCCGGTCACTGAACGGTCAGCAAATTTCCCGCCAAGGTAGTTACCCATTGAGAACCCTACGCCAATCAATACCAGCATCGCGGTAATAAAGATTGGGGTTGCATGGGTGATATCGTGCAGCACCGGTGAAATGTAGGTATAGAGCGTAAACATCGCCCCGGCCCCCAGCACGGTGGTCAGCAGTGCAGAAAGCACCTGCGGGCGCACCAGTACCGACAGCTCTTTGCGCACGTCCGGACGTTCACCCGCGCTGCCTTTCGGCAGGGAGAAGAACAAGGCCACCATCGCCACCACGCCCAGCCCGGCGGTTGCCAGGAATGACATACGCCAGCCGATCGCTTCACCCAGCCAGGTCGCAGCCGGTACGCCGCCAATGTTGGCAATCGTCAGCCCCATAAACATGGTCGCCACGGCGCTTGCCTGCTTATGTTTCGGCACCACGCTTGCGGCCACGACCGAGCCCAGCCCAAAGAACGCGCCATGGTTCAGGCTGGTCAAAATGCGCGACAGCATCAGGGTGGTGTAGTCAGGTGAAATGGCAGAGAGCACGTTGCCCAGGGTGAAAATCGCCATCAGGAAAATCAGCGCATTACGGCGCGCGCGGTGTGAAAGCAGTAGCGTCATCAGCGGCGCCCCCACCATCACGCCGATGGCATAAGCGCTGATTAACATCCCGGCCGCAGGGATCGAGACATCCACGCCCCGGGCGATAACAGGCAGCAACCCCATCGGGGAGAATTCGGTGGTGCCAATCCCAAAAGCGCCAATCGCCAGGGCCAGCAGGGGAAAATTGATTTTCATGCGTCAACTCCGGATACCGTGTCATGTCGTGACACAGAACAAAGAAGCGGAAAGCATGACATCAATCACAAAAAATGAGAAGTTAACAAAATGGCAAAAGATTTTTGCCTGAGAAGTAACAATCCGGTAAACCGGGAGGGAGAAGATTCTCCCTCCGCGTAAATCAGTGCAGCGCAGCCGTCAGGCCAGCCGCCACAATCAGCGCCAGCACAACGATGGTGGTGAACAGCGAAAACTTCAGATCGGAACTCATCAATTTTTCTCCTTTTAATCCCCCCACGAAAAGTGAGCTTGCTCATTTTTGCACAGTTTACGTCAAAAATCTTCCCGGATTTAAGCTGATAACCACTTTACCTCTTCCCCTTTTCATCAAGATAGGACAAAATTCCACGCTAAATTTATTAGCGTACCGGCCATTGACCCCCTCCTGACGTCCCGTGTCGTTTTCCTGGCGTACCGCAATCTAAAATTGCGTGATAAGGGTGAGAGAAGGCAAACGTTTACCTTCAAGTATTTCAGGAGTTTAGGATATGGTCTGGAGTGACATTTAATGGCAACAATTAAAGACGTAGCAAAACGCGCAAACGTTTCCACTACAACCGTATCACATGTAATTAACAAAACCCGCTTTGTGGCGGAAGAGACGCGCAACGCCGTCTGGGCAGCAATCAAAGAGCTGCACTACTCGCCAAGTGCGGTTGCGCGCAGCCTCAAGGTGAATCACACCAAATCGATTGGTCTGCTGGCGACCAGCAGCGAAGCGGCCTATTTTGCTGAGATCATTGAGGCGGTAGAGAAAAACTGCTTCCAGAAAGGCTATACCCTGATTCTGGGCAACGCGTGGAACAGCATTGAAAAACAGCGAGCCTATCTCTCCATGATGGCGCAGAAGCGCGTGGATGGCCTGCTGGTGATGTGTTCCGAGTACCCGGAATCCGTACTGTCGATGCTTGAAGAGTATCGACATATCCCGATGGTGGTGATGGACTGGGGTGAAGCCCGTGCGGATTTCACGGATTCCGTTATCGACAACGCCTTTGAAGGCGGCTATATGGCGGGCCGTTATTTGATCGAACGCGGTCATCGTGAGATTGGCGTGATCCCGGGTCCGCTTGAGCGTAACACCGGTGCAGGTCGTCTGGCTGGCTTTATGAAAGCAATGGAAGAAGCGCTGATCACCGTGCCAGAAAACTGGATCGTACAGGGTGACTTTGAGCCGGAATCAGGCTACCGCGCGATGCAGCAGATTGTCTCCCAGCAACATCGTCCTACCGCCGTTTTCTGCGGGGGCGACATCATGGCGATGGGCGCGCTCTGTGCGGCCGATGAGCTGGGTCTGCGCGTCCCGCAGGACATTTCCGTGATCGGCTATGACAACGTGCGCAACGCACGCTTCTTTACCCCTGCGCTGACCACCATTCACCAGCCGAAAGATTCGCTGGGTGAAACGGCCTTCAACATGCTGCTCGACAGGATCGTCAACAAACGTGAAGAGTCGCAGTCCATTGAAGTCCACCCGCGCCTCATCGAACGCCGTTCCGTTGCGGATGGTCCGTTCCGCGACTACCGTCGTTAATCGCTTTACGGAGCCAGTCACACTGGCTCCCGTAACCATTCCCGGTTAAGCGTTTCGCTGTCCCCCAGATAATCCAGCAGCCAGGCCATAGCAGGTGAAACATCATTTTGTTGCCAGGTCAGGCAGCAAGCCGCATCCGGGAACGGATTCTCCAGCGTCAGTTCAACCCACTCGCCGGTGTCGATTCTCGGGCGCGCAAAATGAACGGGCACCATCGCGACGCACAGCCCTGCACTGAGGCAGGTCGCCGACGATTCCCAGTCCGGGGCGACCACGCGACGCTGGTTATCCAGCAGCCAGGTGATACGCTTGGGCAGCGAGCGGGAGGTGTCCTCCAGCACCAGCGACGGCCAGTTACGCAGGGTATCGTCGCTTAACGGCCCCTCCATGGCCGCCAGGGGATGATCGCGTGCCACTACGCATTTCCAGCTCAGCATCCCCATATCGCGAAAGGCGTAGCGTCCCCCAACCGGAATCGCCTGCGTCGCCCCAATCGCCATTTCTACCCTGCCGTCCGACAGCGCGTCCCACACGCCGTTGAACACTTCCTGCGAAACACGCAACTCAACGTCAGAAAAATGACGATAGAAATCGACGATCATTTGCCGGGTGCGCTCCGGCTTCACGATATTATCGACCGCGATGGAAAGATGCCCCCGCCAGCCGTTAGCGATCTGCTGACACTGTTCGCGGGTGATCTGCATTTTTTTGATAACAGAACGCCCTTCTTTCAAAAACCACGCCCCGGCAGGCGTTAATTCCACATCACGATGTCGCCGTTCAAACAGCGGAACGGCCAGCCACTCTTCTAGCTGACGCACCGTATAGCTGATTGCCGACGGGACGCGGTGCAGCTCCTGCGCTGCACCGCTAAAGCTGCCGTTACGCGCGACAGCATCGACCACTTCAAGAGAATAATCTGACCACATTTTCTGCCTGCAAAAAATTTGAATGCACCCGCCAAATATTAGCGTTTCACAAGCCGCTTTGCACTCCCTACACTCTGCGCCAATGTACACCTGCCTCCTCAGGAGAAGAAAATAATGCAACCCAGGAAAGGTTTTTTAGTCTGGCTCGGCGGCTTAAGCGTGCTGGGCTTTTTAGCCACCGATATGTACCTGCCGGCTTTCGCCGCCATGCAGGAAGATCTGCAAACCCCTGCCGCCGCGATCAGCGCCAGCCTGAGTTTGTTCCTCGCCGGTTTTGCCTTCGCGCAGCTGCTCTGGGGACCGCTCTCGGATCGCTTTGGCCGCAAGCCGGTACTGTTGCTGGGTCTGGCCATTTTTGCCATGGGCTGTCTGGGGATGCTATGGGTTCGCGACGCCACCTGGCTGCTGGTACTGCGTTTTATTCAGGCAGTCGGCGTCTGCGCCGCGGCCGTCACCTGGCAGGCGCTGGTGACCGACTACTATCCGGCGAACCGTACAAACCGAATTTTCGCGACCATTATGCCGCTGGTGGGGCTTTCCCCTGCCCTCGCCCCGCTGTTGGGTAGCTGGATCCTCGCGCACTTCGACTGGCAGGCCATCTTTGCCACGCTGTTTGCCATCACGCTGATCCTGATGCTGCCGGCGTTCGCCCTCAAGCCCGCGCATAAAAAAGAGGCGCATGCCGACGCCAGCCCAATTACCTTTGCCTCCCTGCTGAGCGCCAAAGCGTATCGCGGTAATGTGCTGATTTATGCTGCCTGCTCGGCGAGCTTCTTCGCATGGCTGACCGGTTCACCCTTTATTCTGCACGATATGGGCTACAGCCCGGCGGCCATCGGTCTAAGCTATGTTCCGCAGACCATCGCGTTCCTGGTTGGCGGGTACGGCTGTCGCGCGGCGCTGCAAAAATGGGAAGGCCAGCAGATGCTGCCGTGGTTGCTGGTGCTGTATGCGTTGAGCGTTATCGGGACCTGGGCCGTCGGCTTTATTCCCGGCGTCGGTCTGGCTGAAATTTTGATTCCATTCTGCGTAATGGCCATCGCGAACGGCGCGATATACCCTATCGTTGTGGCGCAGGCGCTTCGTCCCTTCCCGCAGGCGACAGGCCGTGCGGCCGCACTTCAGAATACGCTGCAACTGGGGCTGTGCTTCCTGGCCAGTCTGGTGGTCTCGGCGCTGATTGCCACGCCGCTCCTGACCACCACCAGCGTGATGCTGGTTACCGTTGCGCTGGCCGGCATGGGCTATCGTATGCAGGCAGCCGCGCAGCGTGCGCAGGATAACCGCGCGCAGGCAGAAACGTCACATGCGTAATTACTGCAAAAATTATGTAACTTTTCGGTGATTAGGTTGCTAACAATTTTCTATTGAATCAACAAATTTTGCGGCCTATACTAAATTTGGTTCGATTAAATACGATAAATATTAAGTGTTAACGGGAGCCGGAGTGCTCCCGTTTTACCATGGAAGGCATTTCGGCAAGGGTTATCTCCCTTCCTCTGTTCTACGTCGGATACTAGCCTCGCGGTATATACCGTGAGATTTCTCACAAACCAAAAAAAGCGTCTACGCTGTTTGAAGGTTCTGATCACAGTAGGGTGATGGAGAAGCTATGAGTTCATCGTGTATTGAAGAAGTCAGCGTTCCGGACGATAACTGGTCCCGGATCGTCAGTGAACTGTTAGGTCGAGCAGGCATCACGATTAATGGATCATCGCCATCCGATCCTCAGGTTAAACATCCCGACTTTTTTAAACGCGTGTTACGAGAGGGATCGTTAGGCCTGGGAGAAAGTTATATGGATGGCTGGTGGGAATGCGAACGGCTGGATATATTTTTCACCCGCGTTTTGCGTGCTGGTCTGGAAAATCAACTCCCTCGCCATCTGAAAGACACCCTGCGCGTCGCCTCAGCCCGCCTGTTTAACCTGCAAAGTAAAAAACGCGCCTGGATCGTCGGCAAAGAGCACTACGACCTTGGCAACGACCTGTTCAGCCGTATGCTGGACCCCTTCATGCAATATTCCTGCGCCTACTGGAAAGAGGCATCGACGCTTGAAGAGGCGCAACAGGCCAAGCTGCGTCTGATTAGCGAGAAACTGCAGCTTGAGCCCGGAATGCGTGTCCTGGATATCGGCTGCGGCTGGGGTGGGCTGGCGTATTTTATGGCGAAGCACTATGGCGTCAGCGTCGTCGGCGTCACGATTTCAGCAGAACAGCAAAAGCTGGCGCGAGAACGCTGCCAGGGTCTTGATGTTGACATCCGGCTGCAGGATTACCGTGACCTGAACGAACAGTTTGATCGTATTGTCTCCGTGGGTATGTTCGAACATGTTGGCCCGAAAAACTACGACACCTATTTTGACGTCGTGGATCGCAATTTGAAACCAGACGGCATTTTCCTGCTGCACACCATCGGGTCTAAGCGCACCGACAACAACGTCGACCCGTGGATCAACAAATACATCTTCCCGAATGGCTGTTTACCGTCCGTGCGCCAGATTGCCAACGCCAGCGAGTCCCATTTCGTGATGGAAGACTGGCATAACTTTGGCGCGGATTACGACACCACATTGATGGCATGGCATGCACGTTTTCAGGAAGCCTGGCCGGAGATTGCGGACAACTACTCTGAACGATTCAAGCGGATGTTTAGCTATTATCTGAATGCCTGCGCGGGGGCGTTTCGCGCGCGGGATATTCAGCTCTGGCAGGTTGTTTTCAGCCGAGGGATTGAGCACGGCTTGCGGGTCGCCCGCTAAAAAAATAACCCCGGTTACCCGGGGTTATTTTTTATTCGTCTTCTGTGCTCGTTATTATTGCCGCTTCTTTTGCCGCCAGCACGCGCTCAACCGTATCCACTACCGCCTGGGTTTGCGGATCGATTTCGATATTCACGCGATGCCCGAGTTTTTTCGAACCCAGCGTGGTGCGTTGCAGCGTTTCAGGAATTAAATGCACGCAAAAACGCGTTGCCGTCACTTCTCCAACCGTCAGGCTAATCCCATCAATGCCAATAAATCCTTTATAGAGGATGTATTTCATTAATGACGGATCCTGCATTTTGAACCAGATTTGACGGTTATTTTCCGATGTCACGATTTTCGCCACTTCAGCCGTGGTCATGATGTGCCCCGACATCAGATGGCCGCCAATCTCATCACTGAACTTCGCCGCACGCTCAACGTTGACGGTATCACCTACAGCCAGCTCGCCCAGATTAGTAATACGCAGGGTCTCTTTCATTAAATCAAAGCTGATCTTGTTGCCATTAATTTCGGTGACGGTCAGACAGCAGCCGTTATGGGCAATCGAGGCGCCGGTTTCGATGCCATCAAGCATATATTCCGGCAGCTCTACAACATGCGTACGAAAATTAGGTTTTTCATCAATGGACACCACTTTGGCAGTGCCCTGCACAATACCAGTAAACATGCTTACAACTCCTGTTTTCTCCGGACGGTGGTTACACCGTTTAATCCCACCACAATAACAGTTGGAAAAAGAGGTTGCCAGCGGAGCGCATTTTCTGGCGATTTTTTCACTAGATAAATAGCTAAAGCCCGCTACAATAGCTGGCACCCCCCGCATTTTCTTCTTGCTGCCCGTTACGGCGGCTTTTTTAGTCTCTCTTATAACTACAAAATAAAGGTGTTCACGTGCAGAAGTACATGAATGAAGCGCGGCAGTTATTGGCACTGGCGATACCAGTGATCATCGCGCAAGTGGCCCAGACCGCAATGGGATTTGTGGATACCGTCATGGCAGGTGGCTATAGCGCCACTGATATGGCGGCCGTCGCCATCGGTACATCAATCTGGCTTCCGGCCATCCTGTTCGGCCATGGTCTGCTGCTCGCGCTGACGCCGGTTATTGCTCAACTTAATGGTTCGGGACGTCGCGAACGCATTGCCCATCAGGTCCGCCAGGGGTTCTGGCTGGCCGGATTTGTCTCCGTGCTGATTATGGTCGTGCTCTGGAACGCCGGTCATATCATTCGCGCGATGGATAACATTGACCCGGCACTGGCTGACAAAGCCGTGGGCTATCTGCGTGCCCTGCTCTGGGGGGCACCGGGCTATCTCTTCTTCCAGGTAGCGCGTAACCAGTGCGAAGGCCTGGCGAAAACCAAGCCCGGGATGGTGATGGGCTTTATCGGCCTGCTGGTGAATATTCCGGTGAACTATATCTTTATTTACGGTCATTTCGGGATGCCAGAGCTGGGCGGCGTCGGCTGCGGCGTGGCAACCGCGGCGGTCTACTGGGTAATGTTCTTCTGTATGCTTACCTTTGTGAAACACGCCCGCTCTATGCGCGATATTCGTAATGAGAAAAGATTCAGTACGCCGGACTGGAGCATCATGACGCGCCTGATGCAGTTAGGCTTGCCGATTGCGCTGGCCCTGTTTTTTGAAGTGACGCTCTTTGCCGTCGTCGCCCTGCTGGTCTCCCCACTGGGGATCGTTAACGTGGCCGGGCATCAGATTGCGCTCAACTTCAGCTCCCTGATGTTCGTTCTGCCGATGTCGCTGGCGGCGGCGGTGACGATTCGCGTCGGCTTCCGCCTGGGCCAGGGCTCGACGCTGGATGCGCAAACGGCCGCACGGACCGGGCTGGGCGTCGGTGTCTGCATGGCGGTCTGTACGGCGCTCTTTACCGTTGCATTACGCGAGCAAATTGCCCTGCTCTATAACGACAACCCGGAAGTGGTGGCACTGGCCTCGCACCTGATGCTGCTCGCCGCGGTGTACCAGATTTCAGACTCTATCCAGGTGATTGGCAGCGGCGTGCTTCGCGGATACAAAGATACGCGCTCCATCTTCTTTATCACCTTCATCGCCTACTGGGTACTGGGACTGCCGTGCGGCTACATCCTGGCCCTGACCGATCTGGTGGTTGACCGCATGGGACCCGCCGGGTTCTGGATGGGCTTTATCATTGGTCTGACGTCAGCCGCGATCATGATGATGATGCGCATGCGCTTCCTGCAGCGCCAGCCATCAACCGTGATTTTGCAACGCGCTGCGCGTTAAATACGCAGTAGCCGTCTGCTGGCGGCTACTTTCTCTTCACTTTGCGCGGTAATGAAGCAATCGCGTGAAATCAGAGAGAAAAATGCATTTTCCCTCTTGCCACCTTGATGCTGTGCCGCTAATATTCGTCCCCGTTGTCACCGACAACACGTTGCGTTCATAGCTCAGTTGGTTAGAGCACCACCTTGACATGGTGGGGGTCGTTGGTTCGAGTCCAATTGAACGCACCATTCTGCGTCCGTAGCTCAGTTGGTTAGAGCACCACCTTGACATGGTGGGGGTCGGTGGTTCGAGTCCACTCGGACGCACCATTTCAGTCCTGAAATGGTGCAAATCCTCTTCAGATACCCTGATTTTTCTTAATCCCTTATTTTCATCATTATTCTCCTGCTACGCTTTTCTTATGGAAAAAATACAGGAAGCGCGTTGATGAAGAGTATCGCCATTATCGGCTCCGGCCCCACAGGGATTTACACCTTTTATCATCTGCTTAAAAACAGCACCCCGCTCTCAGTTTCCGTCTTTGAACAGGCCGATGACGCTGGCGTGGGCATGCCTTATAACGACGACGATAATTCTCGCCTGATGCTGGCGAACATTGCGAGCATTGAAATCCCGCCCATTTTTATGACCTACCTCGACTGGCTGAAGGGACAGAGCGAAGCGCACCTGGCGCGTTTTAAGGTAGATAAAACCACGCTCCACGATCGGCAGTTCCTGCCCCGGATCCTGCTGGGTGAATATTTTCGCGACAGCTTTCGAACCATCGTCAAAGAAGCTAAAAAGCAGGGGTTCGAGGTTAACATCCATGAATCCGCAGCCGTTACCGACGTCATTCCCTCCTCAACCGGCGTCACGCTTTCCGTCAATGGCAACGTCTTTCCTGAACGCTTTGACCTTGCGGTTATTGCCACCGGTCACGTCTGGCCAGACGAGGACGAAGCCATGCGCACATTCTTCCCAAGCCCGTGGTCCGGTCTGATGGACGCCCGCATTCCCCCTTGCCGCGTTGGCATTATGGGAACATCGTTAAGCGGTCTGGATGCGGCGATGGCGGTGGTGATGCAGCACGGTGAGTTCCGTGACGGTAAATTCATCCTGGACGAAGGCAGTGAAGCGTTAAACATTACGCTGATGTCGCGGACAGGCATTCTGCCGGAAGCCGATTTTTACTGCCCTATCCCTTACGAACCGCTGTCCGTTTTAACCGCATCCGTGGTTGAAGGCGAGATAGCCAAAGGATCGGATGGCCTGCTTGACCGCATTTTTGCCCTGATGGTGAAAGAACTTCAACGTGCCGACCCGGCATGGTGCGAGAAAATTTCTCTGCAACGCCACAACGCCGACAGCCTGCGTGACGCCTGGTTTGAGGATCGTCAACAGCACGGTCCGTTTAGCTGGGCGGAAGAGAACCTCAATGAAGTTGAACGGAACAAACGCGAACGGCGCACCGTCGCCTGGCGCTATACCGTCCTTCGGCTGCATGAGGTCGTTCAGGAGATTGTTCCCCATCTTAGCGATCAGGACAGAGAGCGCTTCAAAAACGGGCTGGCCCGCGTGTTTATCGACAACTATGCGGCGATCCCTCCGCAGTCTATCCGCAGACTGCTTGCGCTTCGCGAGGCTGGCATCATCAGCGTGGCGGCCCTGGGCGACGACTATACGCTGGATGTTGGCAGCGACCGCACGGTGGTGTCCACAAAAGAGACCGTTTACCGCTTTGACGTTTTCATCGATGCACGCGGGCAAAAGCCGCTCAAAACCAAAGATCTGCCTTTCCCCTCACTGCGCAGAGCGCTGGAAACGACCGGCGACGAGATACCCGATGTCGGTGAAGATTACACGCTAAATGCGCCTGAAACGGTTCGCGGGCGCATCGCGTTTGGCGCGATACCGTGGCTGATGCACGATCATCCCTTTGTTCAGGGGCTGGCGGAGTGTGCAGAGATTGCAGAGGCGATGGCCAGGGCGGCTGAAAAACCGGCCACAGGTTTACGGCGTCGATTACCGTACGTAGAGAACTGACAGGGCTTCCATGCCCTGCAACGCGATATTACTCGAAGAAGACGTCCGGGTTTTCAGACAGCGAGACAAAGGTTTTCGTCGCTTTATCCAGGGCACGAATTTCGCCGCTTTCAATGTCATAGACCCAGCCGTGCAGGCGAAGGGAGTTGTTACGCAGCCCCACCGCGACGGACGGGTGAGTCTTAATGTTGCTCAGTTGCGCAAACACGTTCTCCTGCACCATCGCATTCACTTTATCGAGCGGCTTATCCCAGGTTTTCTTCTCAACCACGGCTTTGGCCGCATCGGAATAGCGCAGCCAGTGTGAAACAGCAGGCATCGGCTCCAGGTTCGCGTTATCGGCAATCGCCTTCATCGCGCCACAGTTGGAGTGGCCGCAGATGACGATATCCGTCACGCCCAGCGCCACAACCGCGTATTCGATAGTGGCAGAGACACCGCCAGGCTCAGGCCCGAACGGCGGCACAATATTACCAGCATTACGAATGACAAAGAGTTGTCCCGGCTCTTGCTGAGTAACCAGTTCCGGGACCAGACGGCTGTCGGAGCATGAGATGAACAGCGCTTTGGGATTCTGGCTGGACGCTAAACTGCGAAAGAGCTCTTTACGTTGCGGGAAAATCTCTTTTTGAAAGCTGAGAAAACCTTCAATGATATGTTGCATAGCAATTTCTCTTTTATCTGTTTTAGTTTAGGTATGATCGCGATCACACTCGTAAATTTTACCCATCGCGCTTCACTTCAGACAAGCAATATATTTCTGGCCCGACCGCTGTACGATAGCGTCGGCATTCGCCGGAATGTTCTGCCCTTCGAACGCGCCGTAAAGACGGGCGAAAGATTTGCCCACCAGGCGCCGGGTGACCTCCTCAACTTTGCGGGC
The DNA here is from genome assembly GCF_056673325.1 of Enterobacter cloacae complex sp. HYC080_NIDB. Lineage (NCBI taxonomy): Bacteria > Pseudomonadati > Pseudomonadota > Gammaproteobacteria > Enterobacterales > Enterobacteriaceae > Enterobacter > Enterobacter cloacae complex sp. HYC080_NIDB. The sequence continues at coordinate 2,561,812 of NZ_CP114212.1, forward strand.
AGGCAACGGAAGCATATTCGGGTAGCTCCACATAAACGACACCGCATCCTTCCCGGGGGTGACCTGCAGAATATCCCCCGCCAGCAAAACGCCCTCGCCTTCCTGCCAGTGCAGCACCGTGCCGCCTGCGAAATGGCCGCCGAGACGCAGCAAAGTAACCGATGGCACGATCTCCAGCGCATCGCCCTCCCAGTAATTAATCGCCGGACTGGCGCGCATCACCCACTCGCGATCGCTGGCGTGCAGATAGACCGGCGCATCAAACGCCGCGGCCCACTCCTGCATGGTGGTGTAATAGTGCGGATGGGAAATCGCAATGGCGCGGAGGCCGCCGAGCGCGGTGATGATAGCGTGGGTGGCCGGGTCAAGGTTGGCGATGCAGTCCCACAAAATATTGCCGTGTGGGGTACGCAGCAGCAACGCGCGCTGGTTAATCGCAAAAGACGGTACCGTTTTGATGCTGTACAACTGCGGCTCCAGCTGCTGCCATTTATTCGCGTGCGTGGCCGTTACCGTCTCATACTCGAACCACGCCTGGCCGCTGGCCGGGACATACTGCCGTTCATCCTCGCAAATCGGGCATCTTTCCGGCTGTGCATCGTAGGAGGTACCGCAGGTTTTACAGAGTGTAATCATGAGCGCTCCTCAGTGATAAAGCACTGAGTATGGCAGGGATTATCCTTATGTGCTGCGTGGTACATTGCTGGCTTTTTTTGCCCTATACTGTGCCCGTATCAATAACTGAACATAGCAGGTGCAACATGGAAATTGATCTCGATAACCTGGTTTTTAACGGACTGGATGAAGCGGAAGAACGCAACGCGGAACGTCTGGATGACGCGGACAAAAAAGCCCAGGCGATTGTCGCCGACGACGACTGCGGCGATGCCTGCAAGATCTGATAAAAAGCACCGGTCAGCCGGTGCTTTTTTTTGGCACTCAACGGAAAGCTACAGTTCAGGCGTCTTTTTAAACCCCGTCAGCATCAGTACAAGGCTTTGCGCCGAAGAAGCCGGTTCAAACTGGTAATGGTTCCCCTGGCGGTCGCCGCCGATATACCACGATATTTCGGTTTTCCCTTCCGCCAGCGCCTTGCGCACGGCTTTGTCGACATCCACCATTCTGTACTCGCGCGAGTGGTTGAGATACAGCACAGCATCGGATCGATAGCTGCAGGCCGGGCGGTCAGCCCAGTTCACCGTTGCAGGATCCCAGTCGTTGCTGGCCGGATAGAAGAAGATCTGATCGGCGCCGTCAGTTTCCACCTTACCGCCGTAAATGCGAACGCGATATTTAAACAGAGAAGGATCCTGTCCCGCTGGCAGCGGCGGGATCGTAAACTTCACCAGTGAGAGGGTTTCACTGTTTTGCGTTCGGCCTCCGTTCTGCCAGTTATCCTGCACCAGCAAAGCCTGCGGCTGAGGCTGGGAGAGCTCCGGCTCAAGGCTGCTTAGCCAGACGTTTGCCTGCGCTTTTGAATAGGCATATGGCACGGTCGTGCCACAGTCCAGCCCGCGATTCATGCACAGCTCGGTCATAAAGCGCGCACCCTCTTCCGTCCAGCCATTCATGAAATCAGCATGCGCAGTGTAGAGACTTCCCCAGCGTTCTTCGCGTTCGTCACCATGCATAATGGGATCGAGGGAAAGCTGTACTTTGCTGGTATCAAGGGATGAAATTGTCGGAAGCACATAAGCGATGTTCATGTTCACGGTCGGAATTTTCACCGGAAACGCGGTCGGGCATTGCCCTTTCGTATCGTACGTCGCATTGGCAACACCGTGAGCGGGCTTGAGATTCACGCCATCCCAGCAGTTGGGAAACTGAATACCGATATTAAACTGCACGGCGTCTCCCGCCTTGCGTAGCCCGCACACTTCGCCTGTTTTTGTCGTGTAACCTTTGCCGTTAGCACATAAGAACGTGATATGCGGATTAGGCTCTGAACCATGGTGATCCCCCGCCAGCAGTGATAGCCCCGCCGGGAAAGGCTGCAGCGGCCAGGTTTCCACATTCGAGGCCTGATAATAGGTTTTTTGATACGCGGGTTTTACGATAGTGCCATCAGGCAGCCGCAGCGAAGGTGCCCAGTATGCCGAGCTATCCGCTTTATTATCGCAGGTGGTTTCTTCCAGCTTGCGCAGGGTTTCCCTGGTCGAGCTGGCATCGGTGTGCGTGTTGCCGAAGAAGTCATGCAGCATGGCCTCGTTGGGCCTGCCAAACATCATAATGGCATCATCGCCAAGGGTATGGGAGTAGCCGCAGACGACATGAGCCTGTGGCGCAGCGTGTGCCGCATGCATGGCGAGAAGTAACGCAGGGGCTGAAAGAGCCGTGGTTAACGTGGTCCGTTTCATCATTATCTCCATTAATGAAAGGACCTATAGGTAACAAACAACGGGTTAATTAACCGAATGATTCACCGCGTACTTTTCTCCTCATTGTGGCTTTACAGACGTAACGCACAGCTCATTCCAGTACATTTCGCGCGTGCGGCGCAGTTCAGCGTGACGTTTTATCATGGAACCACTCCGGGTCTATGTTAGCAACGTCCACGCCGTACAGGCTGGCGGCAGGCAGTATTGACTCAAGAACACGTTGCGCGCTGTTCTCCGCATTCACAGGTCGGGTGGCAAAAAACCGCCGTAACGTGCTGATCCATTTTTTCATCGTCTTGCCCCTCTTGCTTCACCTGCGTTCAGTAAAACACCCATTAACAATGGAGGGGAAATAACAATAACGACTGTTGATATGCGGGATCTGAGAAACGCGGGTGCATCACCCGGCGAGCGCTTTAACCACCGTCTCCATCGCTTCGGTTGTCAATTCGCTGCGCTTGATGCGCTGGTTCGCCAGCGCCGTGCGCAGCACACCCGCAATGACAATATGCTTCGGCTCCTGCCCTAAATCACGCATCTCAAGCACCACCTTACCGACCATCCGGCACATCTCCTGGTACAGCGCTTCATCTTTGGTCACGTTACCCATCGTCATCACTCCGTTGCCTTTTAAACGTTGAGCTTAAATGATTCTCCTGCCGGATACAAAAAAGAAGCCCGGCGAGGATCTCGCCGGGCTTCATCTGTAAAATCAGCTAATTAGTTATTAACCGGAATCACAGCACCTTTGTATTTAGTGCGGATCCAATCCTGAATCTCTTTGGAGTGCAGCACGTTCACCAGTGCGACGATGTCCTTCTTCTTCTCGTCACCGCGATGCACGGTAATGATGTTGGCGTACGGGTTATTTTCACCGCTCTCTACCGCAATCGGGTCGTGCACCGGGTCCAGACCGGCGTCAATCGCATAGTTGGCGTTAATCACGACCGCAGCGCCTTCATCGTTGTTGTACATCTGCGGCAGCAGAGAGGCTTCGACGTTAGGCGTGAACTGCAGCTTCTTCGGGTTCTCAACGATGTCGCTGATACGCGCCGTCACTTTGTCGATGCCGGGCTTAAGCTTGATCACGCCCTCTTTTTCAAAGATGGAGAGAATACGGCCTTCTTCGGAAACGGCATCACGCATAATGATCTTACCGCCTTCCGGCAGGTCCTTCAGCGACTTGTACTTTTTGGAGTAGATACCGATTGGCTCAATGTGGATAGCACCCGCACTGACAAAATCGTAATCCTTATCGCCCGCGTGATCTTTCAGCACGCTGTTCAGGTAAGGAATATGCTGGAAATAGTTGGCGTCAATGTCATGACCCGCCAGCGCGGTGTTGGGCAGAATGTAGTCCTGGAACGGTTTAATCTCCAGGTCAATCCCCTGCTTCGCCAGAATCGGCTTTGCCTGCTCCAGAATTTCGGCGTGCGGGGTGTTGGATGCGCCCACAGTCAGCGTATCCGCCCAGGAGGCGAAGCTCAGGGCGCTCAGGGTGGCTGCGGCGATCAGTGTCAGTGTTTTTTTCATGATGTGGTTCCTGTGTGTATTTATTAGCGTTTATCTAACAGAGAAGTAATAGCGTCGCCGCAGAACTGGATAATGAAAACGATGATTAGAATGGTCACCGTTGCCACCAGCGTGACGTCACCATGGTTGCGCTGGAATCCTTCCAGATAAGCCAGATTTCCCAAACCGCCGGCGCCAATCACCCCCGCCATGGCGCTGTAACTCACCAGCGCAATCAGCGTTACCGTTATCCCTGATACCAGTGCAGGTGATGATTCCGGCAGTAAAACCCGAAAAACGAGCGTGCTCAGTCGTGCGCCCATTGAGCGCGTTGCTTCGATTACCCCTTTGTCCACTTCGCGCAGGGCAATCTCCACCAGGCGTGCGTAGAACGGCGCGGCCCCCACAATCAGGGCCGGCAGCGCCGCGTTGGCACCAAGAATGGTACCGACGATGGTCTTGGTGAACGGGATCAACAGGACGATCAGAATGATGAACGGTATTGAGCGAAACACGTTCACCACAATCGAAATCACGCTGTAGACCGTGCGGTTTTGAAACAGCCCGCCGCGCGCGGTTAAGAACAGCGCCAGGCCCAGCACGATCCCCAGCACAAAGGTCGCCACCCCGGAAAGCGCGGTCATGTACAGCGTCTCCTGCGTCGCCGCCCAGAGCTGATCCCATTTGAGGTGCGGGAAGAGATTCTCAGCCATGTTTAATGACCTCGCCTTCAATATCGCTGTGCTTCAGGTCGGCGAGGATATTGTTCAGTTGTTCATCAGATGCCACGACGTGGACCCAGAGCTGGCCGAAAACGCCGTGGGCGGTTTGCGTCATTTTCCCGTGCAGGATATTAAACGGCAGACCGTAGCGCAGGGTCAGCTCACCCACGACCGGCTTGTGCGTGCTGTGGCCGGTAAAGGTCAGACGGATGACCGTGCCCTCCAGATCGTTTGCCAGTTCGGTATTGAAGGTTTCTTCCTCGGCGAACTGACTTACCTGGCGGACAAACTGCTGCGTAATCGGCTGCTGCGGATGGGTGAATACACTCAGCACATCCCCCTCTTCCACCACCTTACCGTTTTCCATCACCGCCACGCGGTCGCAGATCTTGCGCACCACATGCATTTCGTGGGTGATCAGCACGATGGTCAGCTTGAAACGACGGTTGATATCCAGCAGCAGATCGAGGATCTGATCGGTGGTCTGCGGGTCGAGTGCGGACGTGGCTTCATCACACAGCAAAACGTCCGGGTTATTAGCCAGCGCGCGCGCAATCCCCACGCGCTGTTTTTGTCCGCCGCTCAGCTGTGACGGGTAGGCATTCTCACGCCCTTTCAGACCCACCAGCGCCACCAGTTCCTCCACGCGAGCCTTGATTCTGGCTTTTGGCACACCGGCGATCTGCATGGAGAACGCGATATTCTCACTTACCGTGCGCGACCACAGCAGGTTGAAGTGCTGGAACACCATACTGATTTTCAGGCGTGCCTGACGCAGGGCTTCACCTTTTGCGGCGGAGATGTCCTGCCCGTTAATCGTGACGCTGCCAGCGCTGGGTTTCTCCAGACCATTCAGCAGACGAATCAGCGTGCTTTTCCCGGCGCCGCTGTAGCCGATAATGCCGTAAACCTGTCCCTGCTCAATCGTCAAATTGACGTTATCAACGGCTGTGAGCGCCGCCTTACCGTTGTCAAAAACCTTCGAAATATTTCTGAGTACAATCATTCTAATTCATTATCCGATCCGCCAATGGCGGTTTAGAAGTATGGATGTCCAAACGATAGTAAACAGGCGTTATCAGTTTTTAAATGAACAAAAAAGCATGTGTTATAACTTTCAGTAATAAACAACGACGCTACACGGCGGGAAGTATTTAGATTGATTTCAGCAATGATTATCTGCCAGACGCATAACGCTTGACTGACATGCGAAAAAAACGGTCATTATTGCAGCATTTTATGCCGAGATAGCCATCCTCACTTCCAGACAACTTTACGTCTTGCTGTCCTTACATCCAAAAACAGCACTGATATTCCCGTCTGTTATAAAAAGCAGTGAAGTGTTCTTTATTGCGAAAATTTCTCCGCCCTATCATCCCGTCATGACACCCAGAAAGGAAAACATCATGACGATCTACCACTCCGTCACCGAACTGATTGGCCGGACACCGCTGATCCAGCTGCACAAGCTTGATACCGGTCCCTGCTCGCTGTTTCTGAAGCTGGAGAACCAAAACCCCGGCGGCTCCATTAAAGATCGCGTGGCGTTGTCGATGATTAACGACGCGGAGCGTACCGGCCAGCTACGGCCGGGTGGCACGATTATTGAAGCAACGGCGGGGAATACCGGCCTCGGGCTGGCGCTGATCGCCGCCCAGAAAGGCTATACGCTTATCCTGGTGGTGCCGGACAAAATGAGCCGCGAGAAGATTTTCCACCTGCGCGCGCTGGGTGCCCAGGTGGTACTGACCCGTTCCGACGTCAATAAGGGGCATCCGGCCTATTACCAGGATTACGCCCAGCGCCTGGCCGATGAACTGCCCGGCGCGTTTTATATCGACCAGTTCAATAACGAGGCCAACCCGCTGGCACACCGTACCACCACGGCACCGGAACTGTATGAGCAGCTTGACGGCCGGATTGACGCCATCGTGGTCGGCGTCGGCTCAGGCGGGACGCTGGGCGGCCTGCAGGCGTGGTTTGCCGAGCATTCTCCACATACGGAGTTTGTGCTGGCCGACCCGGCCGGGTCTGTGCTCGCCGATCAGGTCGAGACCGGTCGCTACCACGATGCGGGCGCCTGGCTGGTTGAGGGCATTGGCGAAGACTTTATTCCGCCGCTGGCCCACATTGAAGGCGTGAACCGCGCCTGGCGCATTACCGACCGCGAAGCGTTTGCCACCGCGCGTGAACTGCTGAAAACGGAAGGCATTCTGGCGGGCTCCTCCAGCGGTACCCTGCTGGCGGCGGCGCTGAAATATTGCCAGGCGCAAACCACGCCGAAACGCGTGGTGACCTTCGCCTGCGACAGCGGCAATAAATATCTCTCGAAGATGTTCAACGACGACTGGATGCGCCAGCAGGGGCTCATCACGCGCCCTCAGGCAGGCGATCTCTCTGATTACATTGCCCTGCGCCACGATGAAGGCGCTACCGTCACCGCCGCCCCGGATGACACGCTCTCCACCGTTCTGGCACGCATGCGCCTGTACGACATCTCCCAACTGCCGGTACTGGAAAACGGTCGGGTCGTCGGCATTATCGACGAGTGGGATCTGTTGCGGCATATCGGCGGTGAAGCTGACCGCTTCGCCCTTCCCGTGACAGAGGCCATGACGCGTCAGGTGGAATTTCTCGATAAACGCGCCCCGGAAAGCGCCCTGCACGCCATCTTCGACCGCGGTCTGGTGGCCGTCATTAATGACAACGACCGTTTTCTCGGTTTGATTACGCGCAGCGACGTGCTGACCGCGTGGCGCAACCGTCTTCAGCCATAAGGAACCGATGATGAAAAACCTGGCAACCCTGAGCGTCCACAGCGGCGCGTTCAATGATCAGCATGGCGCCGTTATGCCGCCGATTTACGCCACCTCGACGTTTGCGCAACCCTCTCCCGGGGAGCATACCGGCTATGAGTATTCCCGCAGCGGCAACCCGACGCGCCATGCGCTCGAAACCGCCATCGCCGAACTGGAAGGCGGAACGCGCGGCTACGCCTTTGCATCCGGCCTCGCCGCCATCTCCACCGTGCTTGAACTGCTGGATAAAGACAGCCATATTGTCGCCATTGATGACGTCTACGGCGGCACATATCGCCTGATTGAAAATGTCCGCAAACGCAGCACCGGTCTGCAGGTCAGCTGGGTTAAGCCGGACGATTTAGCCGGGCTTGAGGCGGCTATTCGCCCGGACACCCGCATGATCTGGGTTGAAACACCCACCAACCCGCTGCTGAAGCTGGCGGATTTAGCGGCTATCGCTGACATCGCCCGTCGTCATAACGTTATCAGCGTGGCGGATAACACCTTCGCATCCCCGGTCATTCACCGTCCGCTGGCGTCGGGTTTCGACATCGTGGTGCACTCAGCAACCAAATACCTTAACGGCCACTCTGACGTGGTGGCCGGGCTGGCGGTGGTGGGTGATAATCCGGCGCTGGCGGACAGGCTTGGCTACCTGCAGAACGCGGTTGGCGGCGTACTGGACCCGTTTAGCAGCTTCCTGACCCTGCGCGGTATTCGTACCCTTTCGCTGCGCATAGAGAGACACAGCAGCAACGCGCTGGCGATTGCGCAATGGCTGGAACAGCATCCGCTGGTTGAACGGGTCTTTTATCCCGGACTGGAGTCGCACCCGCAATATCAGCTTGCCCGCACGCAGATGGCGCTGCCCGGCGGGATGATTTCTGTCGTGGTGAAAGGTGATGCGCAACGCGCCACAGCGGTGATTCGCAACCTGACGTTGTTCACCCTTGCGGAAAGCCTGGGCGGCGTGGAGAGTCTGGTGAGCCAGCCTTACAGCATGACGCACGCCTCGATTCCGCTGGCGCAACGGCTGGCAAACGGTATTGTGCCACAGCTGATTCGCCTGTCGGTGGGGATTGAAGATCCTAAAGACCTCATCGCCGACCTCAGTCAGGCGCTGCAAAAATAAGCAAAATGCGGCAGGTCAATCACCTGCCGCGATAAGTTGTCATCATGGCTTAACGCGTTGATAACAATATTATGTAAAACGGCATTGATTATTTCTGAAACACCGTTTCCATTTTCCTTTTATCTTAAAATCAGCGTATAATGCGCGCCAAATCCCTGGTGAATGGTTTCAGCGCTTGGAATACAAAAAACAACGTACAACTTCTCCTCTCCTTCGTTGGGCTGTCACTCAGGCACACTTTCTTCTGCACGCTCATTTGATGTCTCCTATCCTTAGTGCGTGTCATATACTCTTTTGCAACACAGGTTTGACTCTGCGGCGGTGCGCCCCCGGAGCGAGATTTCCATATCCTTCCCAACTTAAAGACTAAGACTGTCATGAAAAAGACGAAAATTGTTTGTACTATCGGCCCGAAAACCGAATCCGAAGAGATGCTGAGCAAAATGCTGGACGCCGGCATGAACGTGATGCGTCTGAACTTCTCTCACGGTGACTATGCAGAACACGGTCAGCGTATCCAGAACTTGCGCAACGTGATGAGCAAAACCGGTAAAAAAGCGGCTATCCTGCTCGACACCAAAGGTCCGGAAATCCGTACCATCAAACTGGAAGGCGGCAACGACGTCTCTCTGAAAGCAGGCCAGACGTTCACCTTCACCACGGACAAATCCGTTGTGGGTAACAGCGAAATCGTTGCGGTCACCTATGAAGGCTTCACCAGCGATCTGTCCGTCGGTAACACCGTCCTGGTCGACGATGGTCTGATCGGTATGGAAGTGACCGCGATTGAAGGTAACAAGGTTATCTGTAAAGTGCTGAACAACGGCGACCTGGGCGAAAACAAAGGCGTTAACCTGCCGGGCGTTTCTATCGCGCTGCCAGCACTGGCTGAAAAAGACAAGCAAGACCTGATCTTCGGCTGCGAACAAGGCGTTGACTTCGTTGCAGCGTCCTTCATCCGTAAGCGTTCTGACGTGGTCGAAATTCGCGAGCACCTGAAAGCGCACGGCGGCGAGAAGATCCAGATCATCTCCAAAATCGAAAACCAGGAAGGTCTGAACAACTTCGACGAAATCCTCGAAGCGTCTGACGGCATCATGGTTGCACGTGGCGACCTGGGCGTTGAAATCCCGGTTGAAGAAGTGATCTTCGCGCAGAAGATGATGATCGAAAAATGTGTTCGCGCGCGTAAAGTGGTTATTACCGCTACGCAGATGCTGGACTCTATGATCAAAAACCCACGCCCAACCCGCGCTGAAGCAGGCGACGTGGCTAACGCCATCCTCGACGGTACCGATGCTGTTATGCTGTCCGGCGAATCCGCAAAAGGGAAATATCCTCTGGAAGCGGTTGGCATTATGGCGACCATCTGTGAACGTACTGACCGCGTGATGACCAGCCGTCTGGACTTCAATAACGACAGCCGCAAGCTGCGCATCACCGAAGCCGTTTGCCGCGGTGCGGTAGAAACTGCTGAGAAACTGGAAGCGCCACTGATTGTGGTTGCGACCCAGGGCGGTAAATCTGCGCGTGCAGTGCGTAAATACTTCCCGGATGCCACTATCCTGGCCCTGACCACCAACGAAACCACCGCGCGTCAGCTGGTGCTGAGCAAAGGCGTCGTTGCACACCTGGTTAAAGAGATTGCCTCTACTGACGATTTCTACATTCAGGGTAAAGCCATGGCTCTGGAAAGCGGTCTGGCACAGAAAGGCGACGTTGTGGTTATGGTTTCTGGTGCGCTGGTACCAAGCGGAACGACCAATACTGCATCCGTTCACGTGCTGTAATAATTCACGAACGAATTAATTTTGATAAAAAGCGCCCAATGGGCGCTTTTTTTATTCCTGTCATTAGCCAAACTCATTCAAAAAGCAAATCGGGTTTTTCTATTTAATTGCGAATTATCTAAGATGAATCCGATGAAAAATGCCTTTTTTTACATAGCTTTTTACTCAAAAAGGGCCGATTCGATGCTTCTTTGAGCGAACGATCAAAAATAGGCGTATTCCCATCAAAAAAATATTCTCAACCCAAAAAACTTTGTGTAATACTTGTAACGCTACATGGAGATTAACTCAATCTAGAGGGTATTAATAATGAATCGTACTAAACTGGTACTGGGCGCGGTAATCCTGGGTTCTACTCTGCTGGCTGGTTGCTCCAGCAACGCTAAAATCGATCAGCTGTCTTCTGACGTTCAGACTCTGAACGCTAAAGTTGACCAGCTGAGCAACGACGTGAACGCAATGCGTTCCGACGTTCAGGCTGCTAAAGACGACGCAGCTCGCGCTAACCAGCGTCTGGACAACCAGGCTACTAAATACCGTAAGTAATAGTACCTGTTAATAAAATGGCGCACATTGTGCGCCATTTTTTTTGCCTGCGTCAAACGGCTCTACTGCGTCATCTTCTCCCCTGCCTCTTCCGCTACCGCCTCGGACACACGACTGTTCTGCACTGACAATACGCTGTTACTGGCCGACGGGCCGCTTCCCGCAGAAACCACAACCGGGATCCCCGCACGGCGCGCCAGGGCTTTATCGATCAGCGCCTTATCGCTTCCGGACTGTGAAACAAAGGTCGCAAAGTCGGCGGAGTGCGTAATGGGCGAAATCTGTGGGTTTTCACCTTCCACCTGCGCCAGCGGACGATGGACCTCAATATAGCGTTTACCATCCGGCTCAACCGCGAATTTCACTGGCTCATTGATGATTTGTACCCGGGTACCAACCCGTACCTGTTCGAACAGGGCTTTAATATCCGGGGCGTTCATTCGCATACAGCCGGAACTGACGCGCAAGCCAACGCTGTCTGGCGAACTGGTTCCGTGGATAAGATATTCCCCATTACCAATACCCAAACGCAGGGCATAGCGTCCCAGCGGGTTATTTGGCCCTGCGGGAACCACAGGAGGCAGTTTAATTCCCTGCGCCAGCGAACGGGCTCTGATACCGGCCGTCGGCGTCCAGGTTGGGTTCGGGATTTTTTGACTGACGCGGGTCGTGCTCACCGGTGTTTCCAGCCCCAGTTGCCCGATGCCAAGTGGGAAAACCTGGACAATGTTCTCTCCCGGCGGGAAATAGTAAAGCCGCAACTCAGCGAGGTTCACAACAATGCCCTCGCGCGGCGTGTCGGGTAGCAGCATCTGCGACGGGATCGTGATAACGGTTCCCGGTGCAGGGTTTACCGGCGCAATCGTATTGTTCGTTTCGAGGATCACCTGCGCTGCGGTATTAAACCGGCGGGCGATGGTCTGCAGCTTATTATCCCCTTCCTGTATGGTGTAGGTTTGATTTTGCCCAATCAGGCGACTGCCTGCGGGCGGCAACGGATAGTCCATCGCGCGGGCCGAATTAAGTGCACCGAGCGAACTGAGGAGTAATAGAGTTATGAGAGACGCGCGCTTCATGCTGAGATTCCTTATTCACTGGCAGAATGCCAGAAAGCTGAAAAACCAGCGAGGCGGGAACCACCTCGCGAAACAGAATGAATGCTGTTCTGTAAGTCTAGCTAAGGATTTCCGCTTTGGCGCGAATGGCGCGAATCATCGCTTCCAGTCCCTGGGAACGAGACGGGGTGAGGTGTTGGGTGAGGGCCATTTTTTCAAACCACGGGCGGACATCGAAGGCGACAATATCCTGCGCTGACATCTGGTGATAAAGAATAAAGACCACCGCAATCAGCCCTTTTACTATTGCCGCATCGCTGTCACCCTGCAGGGTTATCGTGCCATCGTCAGACTGCGCCATCACAATCCACACCTGGCTTTGACAGCCCTGAATACTGTTCTCCGGGGTATGCGCCTCTTTACTAAGCGGCGGCAGACGCTGCCCCAGCTCAATGATGTAGAGGTATTTCTCTTCCCAGTTTGCGCAACGCCCAAAGTTGCGCAGCAATTTCTCTTTATCCGGCAGTTCTGCCATCGTTCGCCTCTTTGTCAGCCCAGCAACTGGTGAATGCGTTTTAGCCCCGCCACCAGCCTGTCGACCTCTTCCATTGTGTTATACATCACCAGCGATGCGCGGCACATTGCCGGAACCTGGTAAAAGGCCATGAGCGGCATGGCGCAGTGGTGCCCGGTACGCACGGCCACGCCGTAATTGTCGAGGAAGCTGCCCACGTCATAGGCGTGGTGTTGTCCCATATTAAAGGCAATCACACCCTGTCGGTCAGCCGGCCCGTACAAGGTCAGGTCCGGCACGCTGGCCAGCTCCTGCAGCGCGTAATGCATCAGCAGCTGTTCGTACTCCTGAATGGCATCAAGGCCAATTCCGGAAACGTAAGACACCGCCGCCCCCAGCCCGATGATCCCGCCGGTGTTGGGCGTGCCCGCCTCAAAACGCCACGGCGCACGGGCGTAGGTGGTCCCTTCCGAGAGGCTAACGGTAGCGATCATTGACCCGCCCCCCTCCCACGGCGGCATCGCCTGCAGGATGTCCTCTTTCACATACAGCACGCCGATACCGGTTGGGCCATAAAGCTTGTGTCCAGAGAACACGTAGAAGTCGCAGTCCAGCGCCTGGACATCCACCGCGTGGTGCATTACCGCCTGTGCACCGTCAATCAGCACTTTCGCCCCGGCCTGATGGGCCTTATCGACAATCTCCGCAACCGGGTTTTCAGTACCCAGAACGTTAGAGACCTGGGTGACCGCCACCAGCCGCGTTTTATCGTCCAGCAAGGCGTCAAGCTGCTCAAGCTGTAACGTTCCGTCCAGGTTCAACGGGATGACGCGTAATTGCGCGCCAACGCGCTCACACAGCATTTGCCACGGTACGATATTGGCATGGTGCTCCATCTGGGTAATGATGATGTTATCCCCGGCATGCACCTGAGCGTTACCCCAACTGTTAGCGACGAGGTTAATCCCCTCGGTGGTGCCGCGCACAAACACCAGCTCTTCCGGCGAGCGCGCATTGAGGAAGGCAGCCACCTGCGTGCGCACGTTCTCCATGCGCTGGGTGGCTTCCGCGCTCAGGGTATGGATCCCCCGATGTACTGCTGCATAACCGTGGCGGTAGAACTCGGCCTCCGCATCCACTACCTGATTCGGTTTCTGCGCGCTGGCCGCGCTGTCGAGATAAGCCAGCGGCAGACCGTTCACTTCACGGGTCAGAACCGGGAAATCTGCCCGTACTTTCTCTACGGGAAAACTCATGCTTCGCCTCCGGGCAGACGCTGACCAATACGGGCCAACACCTGCTGCTTCAGTACGCCATCATGCAGCGCTTCCGTAAGCTCCGCCGCAAAGGCATAGATAATCATTTTCTGCGCCGCCTGCTGGTCGATACCGCGGGAACGCAGGTAGAACATCTGTTCGTCGTCGATCCGCCCGACCGTGGCGCCGTGGCTGCATTTTACGTCGTCGGCGTAAATCTCCAGCTGCGGCTTCGTGTCGACCTCCGCCAGGCGTCCCAGCAGGAGATTGTTGTTGGTCATCTGCCCGTCAGTCTTGATGGCGTGTTGCGCGACGTTAATCAGACCATTAAATACCGCGCGTCCTTTATCGCTGACGATGGTTTTGTGCAGCTGGCGGCTGTTGCAGTAACCTTTGTTGTGCTCAAGCCACGTGCGCGTATCGCACACTTCTGATTTGACCGGCATCGCCAGGCTGTTGATACGCAGCGTGGTATTTTCACCGTTAAGCTGGGTACTGGTGTTATGGCGCAGCACCGCACCGCCGAGCAGGAAGCTATGGCTGTACGCCGCGGCATCCGGTCCCAGCAGGATATCGTTATGCGCGAAGTGGTGGCTCTGGGGGTTCTCAAACGCCAGCTTAATGTGGTGGAGCTGCGCATTGGCGGCAACGTTCATCGTCAGACGCGACCCGGTAAAGTGGCGGGTGTCATTAAGACTCACGTAATGCTCAATCACCGTCGCGTCGGCCCCTTCGGCCAGTTCAAGATGGTGGCGATAGTGGGCGGTGTTGATTTCATCGCCCTCTACGCCCTGGGTGATATGCATCAGAAGCAACGGCCTGGCCGGACGCTGGTTACGCTTAACCTGGATATGCGTCACGCTGCGGGCGAGGCTCTCGGTCAAATGCAGGAAAACCTCCGGCTGAACCGGGGCGCCCAGACTCTGGCGTTCGTCGTTAATCACAATCCCGTAACCGCTCTCCCGGGTGTCATCGCTCAGTTCAGGGTGATAAACGCCGTCGACAAAGACCAGCCGTACCGCATCCACGGTCAACGCCAGGGCATCTCGTCGCTCCGGACCGATCGCCGCCGGACGCGCCACAAACTCGCCGCTCAGCAGGCCATCTAGCGGGGTATATTTCCAGTTTTCATGTTTACGCGTCGGCAGGCCGAGGCGCAGCATCTGCTGCAGGTGCTGCTGCGCCAGCTCAGAGCGATTCCCCTGCGCCTCGAACAGCCGGTGCCACTGCTGGAGTGCATTACTGCTGTTCGGTAAGCCAGCCATAACCCTGCTCCTCCAGTTGTTTAACCAGCGTGAAATCACCGGATTTCACAATGCGTCCCTGGTAAAGCACGTGGACGTAATCCGGCTTGATGTAGTCGAGAATACGCTGGTAGTGAGTGACGATAATGAACGAACGCTTGCCGTCACGCAGGGAGTTCACCCCGTCAGCGACAATCTTCAGGGCGTCGATATCCAGACCGGAGTCGGTCTCATCCAGAATGCACAGCTGTGGCTCCAGCACCGCCATCTGCAGAATATCGTTACGCTTTTTCTCGCCACCGGAAAAACCAACGTTGACCGAACGGGTCAGCAGGTCTTCCGGCATTTTAAGCAGTTTGATCTTCTCTTCCATCAGATCCTGGAAGTCGAAGCGATCCAGGGCTTCCAGTCCGCGGTACTTGCGCACCGCATTCAGCGCCGTCTGAAGGAAGAACTGGTTGCTGACGCCCGGAATTTCGACCGGATACTGGAAGGCCATGAAGATACCTTCACCCGCGCGATCTTCCGGCGACATCTCCAGAAGATCTTTGCCGTTAAATTCGACCGAGCCGTGCGTCACTTCGTAATCTTCACGTCCCGCCAGCGTCGCTGAAAGCGTACTTTTCCCGGAGCCGTTAGGCCCCATGATGGCGTGAACTTCACCCGGCTTGACGTCAAAATTGAGGCCACGCAGGATCGCTTTATCTTCCACGCTAACCTGTAAATCTTTAATACGTAACATGTGCTTTCCCTTAACCGACGCTGTGTTCAAGACTGATGGCGAGGAGTTTTTGTGCTTCAACGGCGAATTCCAGCGGCAGTTCAGAGAACACGTCCTTACAGAAGCCGTTCACAATCATCGAAATGGCATCTTCTTCACTGATCCCGCGCTGCAGGCAGTAGAAGAGCTGATCTTCCCCAATACGCGACGTCGTCGCCTCATGCTCCAGCTGCGCTGAATTATTACGGCACTCGACGTACGGGAAGGTATGCGCTCCGCAGTCGGCCCCGATAAGCATCGAGTCACATTGGGTGAAGTTACGGGCGTTGGTCGCCGTTGGCATGATTTTCACCAGCCCGCGATAGCTGTTCTGGCTGTGCCCGGCGGAGATCCCTTTCGAGATGATGGTGGATTTGGTGTTTTTACCGATGTGGATCATCTTGGTGCCGGTATCGGCCTGCTGATGTCCGCTGGTCAGCGCCACAGAATAAAACTCACCGATGGAGTTATCCCCGCGCAGAATACAGCTCGGGTACTTCCAGGTAATGGCTGAGCCGGTTTCAGACTGCGTCCACGACATTTTGCTGTTTTCACCTTCACACAGCGCACGCTTGGTGACGAAGTTCAGGATCCCACCGGTATTGCCGTCGCCGGGGAACCAGTTCTGCACCGTTGAGTATTTGACCTCAGCGTCTTTGTGAATAATGACTTCAACGACCGCCGCGTGCAGCTGATAGCTGTCGCGCACCGGGGCGGAGCACCCTTCGATATAGCTGACGTAGCTACCTTCATCCGCCACCAGAATAGTGCGTTCGAACTGTCCGGTTTTTTCGGCGTTAATGCGGAAATAGGTGGAGAGCTCCATCGGACAGCGCACGCCTTTCGGCACGTAGATAAAGGTCCCGTCCGACGCCACCGCCGCGTTGAGCGCGGCGAAGAAATTATCGTTACTCGGTACCACGGTGCCGATGTACTTTTTCACCAGCTCAGGATGGTCATGAATCGCTTCGCCAAAGGAGCAGAAAATAATCCCCTGCTCCGCCAGCTTTTCACGATAGGTAGTCGCCACCGAAACGGAGTCAAAAATAGCGTCTACGGCGACCTCTTTCCCCTCACGCACGGGGACGCCGAGCTGATTGAACGCTTCTTCCACCTCTTTACTGAGGAAGCTGTTCTCCGCACCGGTCTGCTGTACTGCACCGGGCTGCGAAGCACACGTATCATCGCAGCTGCCGCAGGATGGCGCAGAGTAGTAGCTGTAATCCTGATAATTCAGCTTGTCATAATGGGCTTTCAGCCAGTGCGGTTCTTCCATCTCCAGCCAGGCACGGTAAGCGCTCAGGCGGAATTCCAGCATCCACTCGGGTTCGTTGCGTTTAGCCGAGATGGCGCGCACGACATCTTCGTTGATGCCTTTCGCCAGCTCATCGGTCTGCAGCTGCGTGAAGAACCCTTCTTTATAATTAAGGTGCCCGCCGCTCCAGGTATTTACATCACTCGTTGCTTCAGTATTACGAGACATAGTACCGCCTATACCCCAAAGCTTTCGCCGCAGCCGCATTCGTTCTGGGCTTTCGGGTTATGAAATTTGAATAACTGGTTTAAACCTTCCCGTACATAATCCACTTCCGTGCCGTCGATAAACGGCATGGCCTGCAGCGCGACGTACAGCTTCGCACCGTCGGTTTCAAAGACCAGATCATCTTTTTCGGGTTCGGTGACAGTATCCAGCACGTAGCCAAAGCCCGCGCAGCCGGTCTGCTTAACGCCTAAACGTACGCCGAGGATCTCGGGCTTTTTCGCCACCAGCTCGTGGATATGCGCTGCCGCCGCAGGCGTGAGCGTCAAACCGCGCCAGGCAAAATCGGCAGGATTGAAGGTTTCTGAATGCAGTTCCATAGGTCCACCTCATCTGATTAGCCATCAGGGCATAACACCATGTTAGTGATAACGATTATCACTTCAACCCTCTGTCAGCAGGGGCATTCGGCTAAACCGCCCTTTTTGTCTACTTTTATTAAGCATAGACCCTGTCTGAAGATGCGGGCGGGATGGATGTAATTGTTCAATACTTTGAAAAATAATGGCTTATTTAATCAGCGAGAAAGCGCAAAACGAGGACGTAAAATATGCATCGGAAATGCCTATTTTTAAGATAGCTTTTGCTCTGGAAAGGAGAAAAAACAAAAAAAAGGCCGCAAGGCCTCAGATAATCAGTGGTGAAATGAAACGCTAAATCCCTGCTCACGCCAGTGATCGAGCTGTTCCTGTTGACGGGGCGTTGGCGATGTTCCCGTCCAGACGAAGATTTTTTGCCCGGGGAACAGTTCAGGACGCGGCGAATCAATGGGTTCCGCCAGCACGTCAATATGCCAGCCTTTCTGGGCTAAACGCGCGGCTTCAAGCCAAAGATGTGTACGGTCATCGCATTCCCAGCCAATCAGCAGTGCGTCTTTACCCGCTTTCTTGCGCGATTCCGCGAGGCTTGCAATCGCAAATTCAATCAGGACACCGTCAAACAGACTCGCCATATGGCGTACGGTGTTTTGATCCTGATTCATTCGCTGACGGACGGGTGAAATGATGTTATCGATCAGCGCATCCATCGCGTGATCGCGGCGGAATTCACCGATTTTGGCGCGCAGCTTTGCCGGGCTGGCGTAACGCAGAACGGTCATCATCTCTTCCTGGAAAGAAGCCCAGTTACCCTGAGTCATCACTTCCTTATTTTCCAGCAAGGATTTTACTTTTCCGACCGAAACGCCGCTTTTCATCAGGCGCTTGATCTCTTCGATACGCAGGATATCTTCGTCGTCAAACTGACGATGACCCCCTTCGCTGCGCTGCGGCTTCAACAATCCATAACGGCGCTGCCAGGCACGCAGCGTAACGGGGTTGATACCGCATCGTTCGGCCACTTCGCCGATACTGTAATAGGCCATTAACTCCCTCACGCTCAGAACTTCCATACCTAACTACACCAACCTTATCAGATTGTACAACCCATTTGTAGAATTCAGACCTCATTTTGCACGGGTGAATGGCCTGCAAGGCCATCCAGCTGTTACTACATTGTTGTACAAATTTTGCCTGTCGTACAGTCAAGTCTGCAGGTTTTTGTACAGCTTCGTCAGAAATCGTATTTTTTCTCTGGCCATGCGATAGCCGGGATACCGCCGTGTCGGGGGCTGGCAAAAAGATGCCCCTGGAACTGAGAAATGCCCGCAGACTCCAGCCACATCCACTCTTCCGCCTTCTCCACGCCCACCGCGCAAAACTGTATTTCCAGTGAGGCACAGCATTTGATTATCGCCTGAATAATGGCCTGGCGTGGGCCACTTTTATGCACGTTCGCGACCAGATCGCGATTAATCTTAATTCTGTCCGGCTGGAATTGCGCCAGGAGCTGCAACCCGGCAAAACCGGCACCGAAGTGATCGATGGTTACGCTGATACCCGCACTTTTTAGCTGTCTGACCGAATGCGTAAACTCATCGAAACGGGAAATGGCTTCACTTTCGGTAAACTCCACCACAATTTGCTCCGGCACAAAGCCATTTGCATCAATAGCGGTGAGCAGAAAGTCCACGGCATTGGGCACGTTGACCAGCGTCATAGGCAGCAGGTTGATGGATAAAGTCTGATCCTGTAACCCCAGCGCGCTGGCCATGGAGAGAGCCACCTGTTTGCTTTGCAAATCAGAAGCATGCACTTCTTCACGCGTGCGATTGGCGAAATACGCTCCCGGTGAGTCACCGGATGGAGTGCGCAGAAGCGCTTCCCAGGAGACAACCTGCTGCATGAAAGGATCGACGATAGGCTGAAACGCAAAGCTACAGTCCGCCCCTTTTGCCACGACTTCAGGCTGCGCAGATAAGCGCGTTTCTTCCGGGACGAAATCCCAGGAATCCGCAGGCGGCAGCTCAAAATAGTTGGCTTTCTCTGTGGCCTCGACAAAGGTGCGGAAAAACTGCAGCGCACGGTCGTTGTAGGTCAACTGGTAGCGGGTTGTGCCTTTATCAAGCACCTGCTGGAGCACCTCTTCCCTGTCGTACTGGCGCAAATCAAAGAGTTCCATACCCGCTTTACCGAAACGCCGTGAAGGCCCGTGATCGCGCATCAGCTCGACCACATTATGGTGGCGCGTGTCAGAGCAGATCTGTTCGTAGATGGACGTTACGTTTTCCGCAGGCCCTTCAAGCAATTGAAAAAAATGTGTGCCGTTGAACAGCAAGATCCCCGTGACGCTGGATTGCCGGTTTTTACTATTTGCAGCAGCGACCATATTTTCCAGCGCTTTCACTGGCACGTCCTCGCAGATGTGACTGCGGTAAATGATGGTTGTAAGCATGCGAGTCCTGGGGGGTTAAGGTTTGACCACAAAAACATGTGGAGAGACTTCTTTTTATAGCACATTAATTGCCTGACAAATAATTTACATCTCAATCATTTACGACCGTTAATGGTGCATTTATGGGGCGCTGTACAACTTAACAGTGGCTCGTCAATTTGTACAATATATTCTGTAACGTTACCGTTTCATGAACAACACACAACAGATTGAAAAATAAGTAATTTATAAAATATATCCTAATTTCATTAAAAATCTGTACATTTTTCATGTACAGATTTGGAAATTGTGTATACCTTAAATGTAACGTTACTGATTACAAAATTTTACAGGAGCGAAACATGCAGCAGAAAGGTTACGTCGCAGATTCCGCAGCAGCGATCGCACAGTACTTCGAAAAAGCCGCGCTTCCCACTCAACAGGAAACGCTGGGACAAGTTGTGGTTGAAATCCTGAGCGACGGGCGAAACCTTAATCGCAAATCGCTCTGTACCAAGCTGTTAAGCCGCCTCGAAAAAGCCGATGGCCCTGAAGAGGAAGAGCACTATCACATGCTGCTTGGTCTGCTCTTCGAACGGTAAGGTTATGAATAGCAGTGACGCAGATAAGCTGACTGACCAGTTGATTGGGGAAGCCGTTCTTTCTCTGTTGAAAGAGCACGGCCCGATCACCACTGAGGCTCTTGTACAGCGTCTGCGGGATATGAAAATACATGAAAAGGATCCCCGGCGGCGGGAGACACTGGTGAAGGTGATTGCCGAAATCGGCTCAAACAGCTTCCCATTAAAACGTCGCAGAACCGCGCAAGGACGAATAACAAGAGAGGGACCTCTCAATGATAACCGAGACAATGTAGTGCCGTTATTTGGAAATGGAAAACCGTCCGATCCCAAAAAAATACATTGACTGCAATTTAACAGCTACGGTGAGAACAAATGAGACAAAATATTCAGCTTCAACCCGAATACCATTCTGCTTTTTTAGAAAGCGCGCTGTCGGAGTATTTCCGTCACGCAGGCGATCGTTTTGCTGAAGAGTCCGCTGTTTTTTCTACTGCAGTACGCTGTGTTCTGGCTTCCGAAGGCCATCTGTCAAATAAAGCCATCATTCTGTGGCTCATCCAGACGCTGGAAGCCACCCATGATGTTGTTCAGGCGGATGTTATTCGTAAGACGCTTGAAATCGTCGTGGGTTACACCATGGACGACCTTTAATTCCCAGCCGCTGCTCTCGTGTCATCGTCAAAACTGACGAACATTTGACGATGACACGCCCCCGCCCTCATAACACCCTGTAAAACAAGCACTTTAAAGATGGCATGGTTTCTGCTTAATCCCTTTTACGGGACTGGGCTTACCAGTCATTTTGCTTCATTTATTAACAGGTCTGTTATTGATGAAAAAAATCGCCAGCGTCTGCCCTTACTGTGGTGCAGGCTGCAAATTAAACCTTGTTGTTGAAAATAACCGTATCCTCCGCGCCGAAGCGGCAGAGGGGGTCACAAACCAGGGGACCTTGTGCCTGAAAGGATTTTACGGCTGGGACTTCCTCAACGACACCCGTCTGCTCACTCCCCGCCTGACCCAACCGATGATCCGTTATCGTAAGGGAGAGGCATTCACCCCCGTGACCTGGGAAGAGGCTATCCGCTACACCGCCCACAAGCTCAGCAGTATCAAAGCGCAATTCGGTCCGCGCGCGATCATGACCACCGGTTCATCACGCGGCACCGGTAATGAAACCAACTACGTGATGCAAAAATTTGCCCGTGCGGTGTTGAACACGAACAACGTAGACTGCTGCGCGCGCGTTTGTCACGGCCCTTCCGTGGCCGGTTTACAGGAGACGCTTGGCAACGGCGCAATGAGTAATTCAATCAACGATATTGAAAACTCAAAATGTCTGCTGGTATTTGGCTACAACTGCGCAGACTCCCACCCTATCGTCGCCCGTCGCGTGCTGAAAGCCCGGGAAAACGGTGCAAAAATCATCGTCTGCGATCCGCGCCGCATCGAAACGGCGCGCATTGCCGACCAGCATCTGCAGTTGAAAAACGGCAGTAACATGGCGCTGGTCAACGCTTTTGGCTATGTGCTGCTGGAAGAGGAGCTGTACGACAAAAACTACGTCGCACGCTTTACTGAAGGGCTTGAAGCCTATCGGCAGACGGTCAAAGAGTATGCCCCAGAGCGGGTTGAACACCTCACCGGCATTTCCGCCAGTGACGTTCGTCAGGCAATGCGTACGTTCGCGGCGGCCCCTTCCGCCACCGTGATGTGGGGAATGGGCGTGACCCAGTTTGGTCAGGCTGTGGATGTGGTTAAAGGACTTTCCAGCCTGGCGTTGCTGACCGGCAACCTCGGCCGTCCTGCCGTCGGCGTCGGTCCCGTGCGTGGACAAAACAATGTTCAGGGTGCCTGTGACATGGGCGTGCTGCCGAATATGTTCCCCGGCTATCAGGATGTGACCGATCCCGCCGTCAGACAGAAGTTCGCCGATGCCTGGGGAATTGACGTCAACAAGATGGACGATCGCGTCGGGACGCGCATTACCGAAGTGCCTCACCTGGCGCTGGAAGGCAAGGTCAAAGCCTATTACATCATGGGGGAAGATCCGCTCCAGACGGAAGCCGATCTCGGCCTGGTCCGCAGCGGTTTTGACGCTCTCGATTTTGTCGTGGTTCAGGACATCTTTATGACCAAAACGGCGGAAGTGGCTGACGTGCTGCTCCCTGCCACCTCCTGGGGGGAACACGGCGGCGTCTTTACCTGTGCCGACCGGGGGTTCCAGCGTTTTGGCCAGGCCATTCAGGCCAGCGGCAACGTTAAGCGTGACTGGGAGATCATCAGCCTGCTCGCCACCGAAATGGGCTATCCGATGCACTACGACGATAACCAGCAGATCTGGGACGAGATGCGCGCGTTGTGCCCTCTTTTCTATGGCGTGACCTATGAAAAAATGGGCGAAATGGGCCACGTGCAATGGCCGTGCCCGACGCTGGATCATCCGGGAACGCCATACCTGTACAAAGACAATCAGTTCGACACCCCAACCGGCAAGGGGCAGCTCTTTGCTGCACCGTGGCGCGCACCGGCAGAAACCCCTGATGATGACTACCCTCTTGTGCTCTGCACGGTGCGTGAAGTGGGACATTATTCGTGCCGATCAATGACCGGGAACTGCGCCGCGCTGCAAAGCCTGGCCGACGAACCTGGCCGGGTACAGATGCATCCAGCCGATGCGGATAAGCTGGGCATCCGTGACGGCCAGCTGGTGTGGGTTCGTTCACGCAGGGGCAAGGTCATCACCCGCGCCAGCATCAGTGAGCGTATCAACGCCGGTGCGGTCTATATGACCTACCAGTGGTGGATTGGCGCCTGCAACGAGTTAACGCAGGACAACCTTGACCCTGTCTCTAAAACGCCGGAAACCAAGTACTGCGCGGTAACGCTGGAAGCCATTGAGGACCAGCGCTGGGCGGAGGATTTTGCGGCATCGTCTTACCAGACGATGAAAACGCGGTTGATCAATGCCGTGAACGTGTAAGGAAAAGAGGCTTAACGGTTTTGTAATTCGCAGAAACAGGGGCGCGATAATGAATGACACTATTGCGCCCCTGGTATGATATTGGGAATACTGGTTAACCATGATGGTGAGTCAGATAGTCTCGCAACCGGTTTCCAAGGGTATTCTTCTCCACCATCCTGTGAATCAAGGCCACCAGCTCAAAATCACTGCGCAGGTTGAATTTTTGCATCAGCAAATATTTATGGGTAAAAATAGTTTTATCACTTGTTTTAAGCTTATTCGCGATCTGCCCTACCGATAATCCTCTGTAAAAATTCACCATAACGCGAATTTGCTGTGGCGATAATATTTTATGCTGGCATTCGCTGCAGCTTCTCTTCCTCCAGTGAAAGCTTGAGAGCTGTGTGCGGTACCATGCGATAAACAGCGCCTCGGTGATCCTGTCCAGCGAAGCGCGGCGGGAGATAAAAATCATATCCTGAAAACAGGACGGATATGTAGAGAAACGGTGTTCATCATCCACCAGCCCAACCACAATTCCTTTTTTCCGCGCCTGTAATTCAGGATAACAGGTCAGGGTTTCCCCCTGACATAAAGAGAGAAAAATAATATCGGCGGCACTGACATTTTCATGAGAAAGTTCGCCGTCAAAGTGAAGCAGATGTTTGAAATTATGAAAGAAGAAATCCTCAAGAAAACACTGCAATCCCGCTCTGAAAAATGCGTCGGTCTCTTTAATCACAATATTCAGCATATCAGTTGTACTGCATCGTCATGACCACGACGGCACTGATGCTCCCCGGCGTCGCACCGCCGGTGAAGGATCTGACCGATGCCAGCATGGCTATCGTTGCCGTTCTGTCTGCTGAAACAGGTTGAGTGAGGCTTGCACCCGTTCCTTTCAGCACGCCTGTCGCGGCCTCACTCATCGCAATCGCAACGTGCGTGGCCGAACCGCTGTTCATGTAATAATCCGCTCCCGCATCCGGATCGGGAGTGCCGGTAAAGGAGACCGTCACGCTGCGCGTCCCCGTCGGGCACTGGGTAAATAACAGGTTAAAGGGCATAGGATCGGATGAAGATCCCGGCGTAGCCATATTTGATGCCTGTATATTGCCAAGATTAATATTCAGACTGGCATTCCCTCCATTAAATATACACGGAGCTGCAATAATATTGCCGGTAACGCTGACATTAACGCTGTCCGCCGCAAAGATATTGCTGCTTATTACTGTGGCGGCGAGCGCGGCCGTGCGCAAAATATTCATCGCTTTATCCATCACTGATACGTCAAATTTAAGGTCGCAGAGGCATTGGCCGTGCCGGGCTCAACCGTCGTTTTTGTCTGGTAATAACGCGCCGTTAACGGAAATGTCTGCTGACCGCCCGCGGCAACGGTTAACGGCAGGCGCGTATTTAACGCCAGCGGCGTGCCGTTATAGAGCAACTGAACGCCAACCCCTTTCGCCGTGCCGGTATTCCCTTGCCCCGTAAGTGCCAGCACGCTCGTCGTCGCAACGTCCGGGTTCTGAATACCGCTGATCGAAACATTCACGTTGGCGCCAGGATCTGAGTTAAGTCCAAGATTTTGCGTATTCCGGGCGCCCGCCGGTGTGGTGCCCACCGTCGAGCCAAACGTCGCCGCAGAAATATCGCCGATAGGGAACGTCAGCTGCGGGGTGGTGATGCTGCAGGCCAGCACGTTAACCGTTCCCCCCAGCAGCGTGGTCGTCAGAGCATCACGGTAAATGCCATCGCTCCCCTGCAGCATCACCACGCCCAGTACTCCCGGCGTGAGTGAACCTGACGCGACCGGTCCGGTCACGATAAGTTCTATTTTACCGCCCCACCATTCGACATAGCTGGCCTGCGCGGTATAGGAAAAGGTATTGGTCGGATTTTCAAAATATCCCCCAGATGAAAAACGAATACCAATTCCACTTACGTTTGTGTCATAGACGTGATTTCCGAAAGCGCTCTGGGTTGCATTCAGATATCGCATGCTAAATCCCAGCATTACCGGACTCGTGCATCCCGTTAAATAGGCGCTGGTGATTGACGCATTACGCGAAAATAAAACGGTACCAACGGCCACATCGCGCTGCACCGTAATGGTGCCGATGGACAACGTAGATTCCTGGGGCGTAATCGTCGTGCAGGTGCCTGCATGGGCACTGCTCCAGCCTGCTGCGATACACAGCAGAAATATCATCGTAATTAAGCGCATTTTAAAAAACCCTAAAGACAATTGACGTTGAGTTCGGTAATTCCGCCTGCCGATGATGGCGGAGGGAGGACGAACGGTGCGCGGCATTGCCGGTCGCTTTCCGTACCCCAGGTCACAATGACGGTTCCCCGCGCATCCAGACCGGTGAGATAGACCTGTCCTTTATCGCCAACAATAACGCTGCTGTTATCGACACCGTTCAGGCTCGCCATTGCCCCGAAGGGAACAAATTGGCCGTTATGCGTTAAATTAAACAACACCCGGCGCCCCACCTTCGCCTGATAATCAGCCACCACGATCGCGCCACGCGTCGGGGTCACTGTGCGGGTATTAATCTCCAGCTCAACATCATCCGGCATACTTTCCGGAGCAAGGGCGATCTCATTTTTACGGTAAACGGAGAGATTACTGACCACCGTATAGCCCCGGTAATCCGTTTTGACCCCCGCCTGATTACGGATATCAACATCGTGCGCACCCGGGGCGCTAACCAGCACATTGGTCTCACCGAGAGGCTGTGAGAAGGTGATCCCTTCCCGGTGAGCGAGAACGCCTCCCTGCAGGCCATAGTTAAGGCTCTCGCTGTTTTTGTCGTAGCTGTAGCCCGCCGTCAGTTCAGCGTAGGTTCCTTTATAATCACCATTCAGGTTGCCCGTGTAGCCCACGCCATCCGACCCGTACCCCTGCTGCACGTTCCAGTTCAGCGCATGGTTTTCCAGCGCCACCCCGTTCAGACCGATGTTGTGTGTGGTGCCGTTATGCTGACTGGCGCTCACGCCATAGTTAGCCCAGGTTTGCGGCAAAAATTTCTCAAGGGGAATACTGACGTTGAAAGCCACGAGCCGATCGCTGTCGTATCGTTTATTACCATCATAAGAACCCGCACTGCCGTTTTTACTGTAAGTCCAGGTCAGTCCGTAACTGATGTTGTCCCAGTAGTTGTTGTAACCCAGGCTGTATGACGCCATCGTTTTACCCGAATTCCAGTAGTCTTCACGGGCCGCGCTCAGGGTCAGCGAACCCAGATTGTTGCCTAACGTCTGGCTCATCGTCAGTTCGGCCCGGTTGCGACGCCGGTCCTGAAGCGCAGTGCTGTCACCCCAGGAATCGAGGATCTCCTGCATGCCGTAGTAACCGCGGGTCGAGTAGCGGTAGCCTGCAATCGAAAACTGGGTTCCGGTCCCCACAAAGTTCTTGCTGTAACGCGCGCGCCAGGATTGCCCGTTGGATTTTTTGCCGTCCTGCGGGGTGGACCAGGCCTGGGTCACGTCCGCAGAAATCGCACCCAAATCGCCCATGTTTTTCCCGAGCCCGGCTGCGACAGACTGGTATTTGCTCGACGCCTGCAACCCACCGTAGAGCGTGACGCCCCGCGAAAGACCATAGATCCCGGTGATTTGCCCAAACGGCGTCTTATCAACGTTATGGTTATAAGAGCGGTACTGGCCCCCGGTCAGCGCATATTTCAGGCGCCCCTCGCGCTGCAATACCGGCAACGAGGCATACGGTAGAGTGAAATGTTGCTCACTGCCGTCAGATTCCTTAATGGTGACATCCAGATCGCCCGCGCCGCCCGTGGGGTACATATCCGTAATTTCAAATGCACCAGGCGCAACATAGGTCTGATAAATCTGATAGCCATTTTGCCGCACCACCACCTGGGCATTGGTCCGCGCGATACCGCGAACTACGGGTGCATAGCCTTTCAGCGAATCCGGCAGCATGTCGTCGTCGGAAGCCAGTTGTCCGCCGCGAAACGGCATACTGTCGAACACGTCTGCGGGCGCGGCGCTATCGCCCAGGGTGAGCTGTGCGTTGAGCGATATAATGGCCCGCTGTGCGTAGGTGTAGACGGTATCCCACGTGTCCTGGCCCGTCTCATCCCGCGACCAGGTGGTGTAGTTGCGCAGCCGCCACGGCCCAACGTTAATGCCCGGGCGTAAGTTGGCGTATTGACTGTTACTGTTCTTAATGCCGGCCTGTTTTGCCCGGCTGTTCGCCCCGCTCAGGCTGTAGTTGAGCATCGCGGCGGTGATCCCTTCATCCCATTGTTCCGGGGAAACATACCCTCGTGCAGGCAGATCGATCGCGGCCTGAGGAATACTGATGACCAGCCGCTGCGCGCCGAACTGAAAATCGGTACTGGCATGCGGGATTGCCTGCAGGTTGACACAGGATGTCGTTTCGCTCGTCAGGCCGGGGAACAGTGCGGTTTTGACGCCCCAGCTTTTTAGCTGTGCAATACTCAGGCAAGGCAGCAGGCTGTCATTTCCCTTCTCATCGTTGGTGATGCTGCCAACTTACTGATTTAGTGTATGATGGTGTTTTTGAGGTGCTCCAGTGGCTTCTGTTTCTATCAGCTGTCCCTCCTGTTCAGCTACTGACGGGGTGTTGCGTAACGGCAAAAGCACTGCCGGACATCAGCGCTATCTCTGCTCTCACTGCCGTAAAACATGGCAACTGCAGTTCACTTACACCGCTTCTCAACCCGGTACGCACCAGAAAATCATTGATATGGCCATGAATGGCGTTGGATGCCGGGCAACCGCCCGCATTATGGGCGTTGGCCTCAACACGATTTTACGTCACTTAAAAAACTCAGGCCGCAGTCGGTAACCTCGCGCATACAGCCGGGCAGTGACGTCATCGTCTGCGCGGAAATGGACGAACAGTGGGGCTATGTCGGGGCTAAATCGCGCCAGCGCTGGCTGTTTTACGCGTATGACAGGCTCCGGAAGACGGTTGTTGCGCACGTATTCGGTGAACGCACTATGGCGACGCTGGGGCGTCTTATGAGCCTGCTGTCACCCTTTGACGTGGTGATATGGATGACGGATGGCTGGCCGCTGTATGAATCCCGCCTGAAGGGAAAGCTGCACGTAATCAGCAAGCGATATACGCAGCGAATTGAGCGGCATAACCTGAATCTGAGGCAGCACCTGGCACGGCTGGGACGGAAGTCGCTGTCGTTCTCAAAATCGGTGGAGCTGCATGACAAAGTCATCGGGCATTATCTGAACATAAAACACTATCAATAAGTTGGAGTCATTACCCTCATCGTTTACTGCAATAAAATCAATATCGCCCGTCTCAATAAGCTGGTCGTCAAGAATGATATCAACATGGTATTTCCCTGGTGCCTGCGAACCGGATTCAAACGCAGATAAATCGGCTTTTGCCATCCCGGGATTATCCAGCTCCACCAGCTCGGCGTTAAAGGTTTCCCGGGCATGCGCCACAGATACAGCATGCGTCAGCGCGAAGGTGATATAAACAGCCAGACGCGCGGGTTGCATTTTTATATTTTTCGTTGCCATCATCATAAACCTGACCCACTAATGAGAGCGCCCGTTTTTCAACTATTAAAAACTGGCCTGGTGTCTTATTCCCGGGCTGCCATAATCGTTAATCACGCTGAACTGGATCTGATTGCCAGAAATGCCGGGCGGTAAGCTAAATGCAGCCACTGCGCCCGGCGCCACCCATGAGGCCTCCTCCAGTTTTTTACCCCCGACGTTTATGTCATTAAAGTTAATGACATAGGGTGTAGGATTAGAGACCTGGATTTTATTTCCGCTGCGGGACCAGGTTAATTTATTTACCTGTTCCTCCGGCGTTGACGCCTTCAGCTTTTCCGGACGATAAATAAGCTTGATGCGTGTCTTCACGGCAATCTGCAATGAATTAACCTGTTTCGTGGCTGACGGTATCGCTTTAATGTTCAGCCAGAACAGACTTTCCTTATCTTGCGGCAACGAGCCGGTGAGCAAAATACGTTCAATATTCTGCTGACCACCGTTAAGCCTGTAGAGCGGTGGGGTGATGATAAAAGGCGATTTATTAGCATTACCTTCTGGCATCTCAATCCAGGACTGGATTAAGTAAGGGGCTTCATCCGCATTATTGATGCTGATGGAGGCTTCTTTTTTTCCACCATCAAAAATAACGCGGGTACCGCCAATAATAGGCTTTGTTGAATAAATCGAACTTTTGCTGAGTTGAAGGATCAGATCACGCATCTTCCCGACAACGCAGACCGTTCCGTGGCAAAGCAAAAGTTCAAAATCACCAACTGGCCCACCTACAATAAAGCCCTCATCAACCGTGGCTCCATAACTTTCTGGCTGGATGATGAAGCTATTCAGGCCTGGTATGAGTCAGCAACACCTTCTTCACGAGGCAGACCTCAGCGCTATTCTGACCTTGCCATCACGACTGTGCTGGTCATTAAACGCGTATTCAGGCTGACCCTGCGCGCTGCGCAGGGCTTTATTGATTCCATTTTTTCTCTGATGAACGTTCCGCTACGCTGCCCGGATTACAGCTGTGTCAGCAGGCGGGCAAAGTCGGTTAATGTCAGTTTCAAAACGCCCACCCGGGGTGAAATCGCACACCTGGTAATTGATTCCACCGGGCTGAAGGTCTTCGGTGAAGGCGAGTGGAAAGTCAAAAAGCATGGCCAGGAACGCCGCCGTATCTGGCGTAAGCTGCATCTCGCCGTTGACAGTAAAACACATGAAATCATCTGCGCTGACCTGTCGCTGAACAACGTTACGGACTCAGAGGCCTTCCCCGGGTTAATCCGGCAAACCCACCGGAAAATCAGGTCAGCCGCCGCCGATGGCGCTTACGATACCCGGCTATGTCACGATGAACTGCGGCGTAAGAAAATCAGCGCGCTTATCCCTCCCCGAAAAGGTGCGGGTTACTGGCCCGGTGAATATGCAGACCGTAACCGTGCAGTGGCTAATCAGCGAATGACCGGGAGTAATGCGCGGTGGAAATGGACAACAGATTACAACCGTCGCTCGATAGCGGAAACGGCGATGTACCGGGTAAAACAGCTGTTCGGGGGTTCACTGACACTGCGTGACTACGATGGTCAGGTTGCAGAGGCTATGGCCCTGGTACGAGCGCTGAACAAAATGACGAAAGCAGGTATGCCTGAAAGCGTGCGTATTGCCTGAAAACACAACCCGCTACGGGGGAGACTTACCCGAAATCTGATTTATTCAACAAAGCCCCAATAATAACCCCGGCAGAAGCCTGTGACAGCGACGCCATAATAACAGCCGCGCTCAGCAGGGCTTTGCTAATAACATTCATTTTGAACCTCTTGATACAAGGGGGCAACACCTGCCCCCAGACAACACCTTGCGGAGCGGACTTTTTGCTGCTGAGTAATTAGTTATAAACAACAGAGAAGTTAGCGACGGAGTTTGCAGGACCGGATGTTACCGCTGCCGCCGTTGAAATATACTGCGCATAGAAATCCAACGTATTGTCAGCACTGCTGCTTAACGAATAGTTGTAGCTATTGCTGCTATGCAGCGGCAGGTCGGCTTTATCAGCAGTCATCAAATTGATGGCAACCCCGGTTGCGGCACCGGCGACGGACGTATCAATCGCCAGCAGATCCGTATTGGTCATATCGGGCGTGCCGTCAAAACGGACTTTGGCACTGGTCACGGTTACCGGGCAATTCTTCAGAATAATATTGAATTTCGTTGCCGCCGTTCTTGAACCGGTGGTTGGAAATTCTGTTTTATAATAATCACCTAATACCACCACCTGGTTTTGAGAGGCCACCGCAACATCGCAGGCTGAATCCAGGATGTTGCCATTAAAGTTTACGGTGCCCGCAGCCGCAAAGGCATTGCCCATCATTAAGGCGGAACCTGCCGCTACCATTGCTAAAATAATATTCTTTTTCATAATCATCATGTTCCTGTTTACTGGATAACTTTATTTATTATTGAAATTCACGTAGCAGAAAGCCGATAAAAGAACCAGTTAACATTCTTTTATTTCCCAATCGATGGCATAAGGTCTTTCTGACTGACTGGATAAAATTTATATAATCATTTTCCTGAAAACAACTTTTTGATGGTCTAGCTGTAGACTGTGATTTAACGAAAAAACAACATTTATCACAGCAGAAAATTATCGAATAGTGAGCGAGTCTAATTGTAGACCCGACACACTTTCTCCTGTGATTCAGAACGTTAGACTCCTGAGATCCCCCGGTCTACTTTTAGACCTGCGGGGAATATTCCCTGAGTTGTTCATTTTTAAGATAATTCCCTTCGCAGATCAAAAATTGATCATACAAAGCGTCGCTGTGAGGTATCTTATGAATACGCGTTTAACCACCCAACTGAATAATCACCAGTCCTCAGTTCTGGATTTAAAACCGTTCGCCCATATAGACACGCTGATTAAACATGTTTTGCCTGTGGCCAACAGAATGATCATCGGCCGTGGCGAAACGGTACATTATTATAAAGATGATATTCGGCAATGCTTTCTGCTTCTCCAGGGAAGCGTGGCGCTTCATCGGCGCGGCGACGGCATTGTTTTAAACTCTGAATCTACTCCTTTTATTCTCGGTGTCAGCAGTCAGTTTTCCTCTGAGCACCTGTATGTCCGGGCGCTGGAGACCGCAGAGATCGCCCGCGTGCCGCTGGAGAGCTTCAATCAAATTGTGTCGCAACATAATTTATGGGAGCACTTTTCTAAGCTGCTTATTTATACCGCCTCGCGGGTCTACGAACATTGCGCGCAAATATCGCAAATGTCGGCCTACGATATTATCCGCTTCCAGCTTGTAGAACTGATGCAGGAACCCGACGCAATCCGGTTAAATACGACGGCGGCAGCCTACATCAAAAGCCGGACCTATCTTTCGCGCAGCGGAATTATGCGTATCCTCTCGGAACTGCGCACCGGGAAGTACATCACCATGGAGCGTGGCGTGTTGCTCGACATTCATCATCTGCCACGAAAATATTGACCGCCACCGTGCCGCCAGAGACGATAGACGCTATACTTAGCCAGGTTTATTTAAAGGTTAGCAGCGACCATGTCCCTTCCAGAAACGCCTCAACGTGGCTCCCCCTACGCGCAAGAGCTTATTTCTCACTTACTGCCTGATTGTACGACACGACAAACCGCTCGCGGCGAGCGACTTGACCTTCAGATCGATGGTCAGGGAATGTGCTATTTAATTCTTGAAGGGACGGTCGCTATCTACAGAAGAAGCGACGATATGATGCTCTCCACGGCCCGCAGCCCCGCCCTCTTCGGCCTCGCTAATCTGACCGACATTTATTTTAATGACTACCTCAAGACCGTAAGCCCTTGCCTGATAGGCACGCTCACCGCCGAGCGGGTTAATGACATCATCAAAGAAAAGTCCTTGTGGGGGCTGCTTTCAAAACAGCTCATGTTTGTTTATAGCCGTCTTTATAACAACGTGATGCCTCAGGGGGCACCGACGGCGTATGAGATGATTCGCCAGCAGCTCATAAAGCTGATGGAGGAAGATGAGAGCTATCGCGGCAGCGTGACGGCGGAAAGGTATATCAGGGAGAAAACCCAGCTCTCCCGAAGCGGGGTCATGCGCATTCTGGCCGATTTAAAAACCGGCGGGTTTATCGAAATGGAAGAAGGTCGTCTCCTTAAAATCAACAAACTTCCTGCCAGATACTGAATGTCAGGCACAAAAAAGGCCGCAATTGCGGCCTTTTCAACAACACTCACTCAATGGACGTGAACGCCCAACCGCCAGGCAAAGTAGATCTCTTCTTTCAGTTCATTCGAAGAGAGCGCCAGCAAATCTGTAAATTCCAGCTCAAGCTGTTTCAGCTTTTTCAGGTACTGCGCCGGAGACAGGTTGCTCTTATCGCGACGTAAATATTCAATTGCCAGCTGTGTTGGGGTTATTTCAGTATCCATGATGTCCTCGCTTATGTACAAATCCTGACCAGTATATCACAACCTGCTGGCTAGTTTTTGACCAAAGGCAATTCATCTGAAAACTTTACACGACCGCCGTCGTCAGACGCGACGAGCAGCAGAGGCGATCCTGCTCATCGAGGATATCAATCTGCCACACCTGGTGACGGCTGCCGGCATGGAGCGCGCGGCAAATACCGCGTACGCGTCCGCTGCGCACTGAGCGAATGTGGTTAGCATTCACCTCAAGCCCGACCACCTTCTGCTCACCTTCGGTGCAGAGATACCCTGCAACCGAGCCCAGCGTTTCGGCCAGCACGACGGACGCACCGCCGTGCAATAAACCAAACGGCTGATGAGTCCGATGATCGACAGGCATTGTGGCCTCAATATCATCGTCGCCAATGCGGGTAAACTGGATATCCAGCAGCCCCACCATATTCCCCTCTCCCATGGCATTCAGCGCCTGCAGCGTGACGGCACGTTTCCAGATCATCCAATTATCTCCAGTAAAGCCTGTAATGGGTGGCGTACGCCGTTACCTTCTACCCGTTTCACCTGGCTGCGACAGGAGTAGCCCGTCGCCAGACAGCGGTTTCGCGGCAAACGCTGCATGGCCTGGTGCCAGGACAGCTCATAGATGCCGAGCGAACTGGCGTGGTTTTTCACTTCATGACCGTACGTACCGGCCATCCCACAGCAGCCCACGTTAACGCTCTCCAGCTTCGCCCCGAACCGGGCAAAAATGGATGCCCATTGCGCCGGGGCGCCGGGCAGCGCCGTCACTTCCGTGCAGTGGCCGAACAGATACCACGGTTCACCGCTGACATCCTGAATCGCGCGCGCTTCCAGGGCTGCCGGCAGCCACTCATGCACCAGCATGACGTGGAATTCGCCGCGCTTATCACCCAGCGTCTGTTTATATTCATCGCGATAGCAAAGCACCAGCGCCGGATCGACGCCGACCATGGGTATACCCAGTTGCGCCACACGGTTTAAGAAGTCAGCGGTTTTCCGCGCGGTCTTCGCAAAACGCGTCAGGAAGCCTTTAATGTGCTGCGCCTTGCCGTTGGGCGAGAACGGCAGAACCACGGGCTGATACCCCAGTTTTTCGGTCAGGCGGATGAAGTCCGCGACCACCTGGGCGTCGTAGTAGCTGGTGAACGGATCCTGCACCACCAGCACGACATTCGCTTTTTGCTCGGGGGTGAGCGCCTCAAGCTGTTCCAGGGTCATGTTTGCCGAGCGATGCCCGACAAGCTGGCGCTGCAGAGACGGCACCGACAGCAGCGGCAGATCGACCATACCGATATGCTTTTCGGAGAGCTTGCGCACCAGCGGCTGGTTGATAAAGAAGTTAAAGGTCTTAGGCGCGCGCGCCATCAGCGGTGCGTAACTTTCCACGGTTGCCACCAGATGGTCTCGCACCGGGCGCAGATAGCGCGTGTGGTAGAGCTGCAGGAAGCGCGAGCGGAATTCCGGCACATCGATCTTAATCGGGCATTGCGTCGAGCAGGCTTTACAGGCCAGACAGCCGGACATCGCCTCTTTCACCTCATGGGAGAAATCATACTCGCCCTTACTGGCATGCCAGCTATTGCGGGTGCGCTCCATCAGCGAGCGCAGGCTGGCCCGTTTTTCCGGTATCTGCTGCTCCAGCCTGAGCGGATCAACGCCGCGATCGGCCAGCAGGCGCAGCCATTCGCGCACCAGGGTCGCCCGCCCTTTCGGAGAATGGATACGGTTGCTGGTGATTTTCATCGACGGACACATCGGGCTTTTCACATCGAAGTTAAAGCACAGGCCATTGCCGTTACACTCCAACGCGCCGCGCCAGGAGGCACGTACCGCAATTGGGATCTGCCTGTCGTAGGTACCGCGTTTTACGGCATCCACCTGCAGCATTGGCGCATCCACGCCTTCAGGCGGGCAGATCTTTCCGGGATTGAGGCGGTTATGCGGGTCGAAGGCCGCTTTGACCTTGCGTAATTCCGCATAGAGCTGTTCGCCGAAGAAGGCCGGGCTATATTCCGCGCGGAACCCTTTCCCGTGCTCCCCCCACAGCAGACCGCCATATTTGGCGGTCAAGGCCACCACATCGTCAGAGATCTGCTTCATCAGGATCTCCTGCTGCGGGTCGCACATGTCCAGCGCCGGTCGCACGTGCAGCACCCCGGCATCGACGTGGCCGAACATGCCGTAGCTCAGGCCGTGGCTGTCCAGCAACGCGCGAAACTCAACGATATAATCCGCCAGATGCTCAGGCGGCACGCAGGTGTCTTCGGCAAACGGAATCGGCTTCGCTGCGCCTTTTGCATTACCGAGCAGGCCCACGGCTTTTTTGCGCATCGCATAGATACGCTCAATACCGGCCAGATCGTTACAGAGCTGCCAGCCAATCACGCCGCCTTCACCCTGCGCAATAAGATCATCCAGACGCTGGCAGAGCGTCGTCACCTGGCTCTCAATCAGTTCCGCGTCATCGCCAGCAAACTCCACGATATTGAGACCCAGCATCTCTTTATCCGGCACGTCGGTAATCAGCTCCCGCACGGAGTGCCAGACAATGTCCTCCCGCGCCAGATTCAGCACTTTAGAGTCGACGGTTTCTACCGACAGCGCCTGCGCCTCAACCATAAACGGTGCATTACGCAGCGCGGAGTCGAAGGAGTCATATTTGACGTTCACCAGGCGACGCACCTTCGGTAAACGGGTGATATCCAGCCGCGCCTCGGTGATAAACGCCAGCGTGCCTTCAGAGCCGGTCAACACCCGGGTTAAATCGAACTGCGTCAGATCGTCGTTAAAGACGTGACGCAAGTCGTAGCCCGTTAAGAAGCGGTTCAGTTTGGGGAATTTATCGAGGATCAGCTGGCGGTTGTCACGACAGCGCTCCAGCACCGTGCGATAAACACGCCCGATGGTGGTGTTGTCTTTACCCAGCGTTTCCGCCAGTTCGACCGGCATCGGCTGGGTATCAAGAATATCGCCACCCAGCAGAACCGCACGCACGCCCAGCACGTGATCGGAGGTTTTTCCGTAGACCAGCGACCCCTGACCGGACGCATCGGTATTGATCATGCCCCCAAGGGTCGCACGGTTACTGGTGGAGAGTTCCGGCGCGAAGAAGTAACCGTAAGGCTTGAGATACTGATTTAGCTGATCTTTGATGACGCCCGCTTCAACCCGCACCCATCCCTCTTCAGGATTGATCTCAATGATGCGGTTCATATAGCGCGACATGTCAATAATAATGCCCTGGTTCAGCGCCTGACCATTGGTCCCGGTGCCGCCGCCACGCGGCGTAAAGACCAGAGAGGCGAACCGCTCTTGCGTGGCCAGCCGGGCAATCAGCGCCACGTCGGCGGTTGAACGAGGGAAAACGACGGCATCGGGAAGAAGCTGGTAGATACTGTTATCGGTGGCCATCGTCAGCCTGTCGGCATAGTTCGTGGCGGTATCACCTGTAAAACCCTGTTGCTCCAGTGCCTGCAAAAAATTAAGCACCAGTTGAACGACGCCAGGTGCCTGAGAAATCTGTGGGATCATTACTGTCGACCCTAATTAGAGTAATGTGAAATCGTTTGCGTTGTGTCTGGAAAGTTTTATCACATTTTTTTCTTATGTGCTTCGTAGAATTACGGGCAAAATCCGCCTGTCAAAAACCGCTGAGATCATTAATGATTAGAGAGACGCGGTTTTCCGTTCCCGCCAGCCATACTGGCGTTCTTTTAAGGAAAGTTTTATTTATGGTCAATGTTCGCCAGCCCAGGGATGTTGCGCAAATTTTGCTGTCGGTGCTGTTCCTGGCCCTCATGATTATTGCCTGCTTGTGGATCGTTCAACCCTTTATTCTCGGCTTCGCCTGGGCCGGAACCGTTGTGGTGGCTACCTGGCCTTTGCTGCTGCGTTTGCAGAAACTGCTGTTCGGCCGTCGCGGTCTCGCCGTACTGGTGATGACGCTACTGTTGTTCCTGCTGTTTATTATTCCGATTGCCTTGCTGGTTAATAGCCTTGTGGACTCCAGTGGTCCGGTGATTCGTGCCGTTACCAGTGGCGATTTGACGCTGCCGGATCTCGCCTGGCTGAACAGCATCCCTGTTGTGGGTGCCAAACTCTATAGCGGCTGGCACAGCCTGCTGGAGATGGGCGGCAGCGCGCTGATGGCGAAAGTGCGTCCGTATATTGGCACCACCACCACCTGGTTTGTGGGTCAGGCGGCCCATATTGGTCGCTTTATGATGCACTGTACCCTGATGCTGCTGTTCAGCGCCCTGCTCTACTGGCGCGGCGAGCAGGTGGCGTTAGGCGTGCGTCACTTTGCCACCCGACTGGCGGGCAAACGCGGCGATGCCGCCGTGCTGCTGGCGGCACAGGCTGTGCGCGCCGTGGCGCTTGGCGTGGTGGTAACGGCCCTGGTACAGGCGGTGCTGGGCGGTATCGGCCTGGCGATTTCCGGCGTACCGTACGCGACCGTCTTTACCGTTGTCATGCTGATGACCTGTCTTGCGCAACTGGGCCCCTTACTGGTGCTGGTTCCCAGCATCATCTGGCTTTACTGGACAGGTGACACCACGTGGGGAACGGTTCTGCTGGTGTGGAGCTGCGTGGTCGGCACCATGGATAACGTGATTCGCCCCATCCTCATCCGCATGGGCGCAGACCTGCCGCTGATTCTGATCCTCTCCGGGGTGATCGGTGGGTTGATTGCCTTCGGAATGATTGGCCTGTTTATTGGCCCGGTACTGCTCGCCGTGACCTGGCGTCTGTTCTCCGCCTGGGTGCATGAAATTCCACCGCCGGAAACTGACCCGGACGTGATTCTGGGCGAACTGGAAGAGCTGGAAGAGAAGAACACGCATTAAGTTTTGTTGCCGGGTGGCGCTAACGCTTACCCGGCCTACATTCTTCCCCATAATACTTAAACGCCGCTAAAGTATTTATTCGTTGTACACTGGTCAGACCCGCCCTTTCAACAGTAAGTCTGCTATAAACCTCAAGAAATCTTTACTTCTCTTTAACTATTGAGACGAATCTGATCGACGCTAAAAGCGCACATGCCTACTATGGTAATGACTCCAACTTATTGATAGTGTTTTATGTTCAGATAATGCCCGATGACTTTGTCATGCAGCTCCACCGATTTTGAGAACGACAGCGACTTCCGTCCCAGCCGTGCCAGGTGCTGCCTCAGATTCAGGTTATGCCGCTCAATTCGCTGCGTATATCGCTTGCTGATTACGTGCAGCTTTCCCTTCAGGCGGGATTCATACAGCGGCCAGCCATCCGTCATCCATATCACCACGTCAAAGGGTGACAGCAGGCTCATAAGACGCCCCAGCGTCGCCATAGTGCGTTCACCGAATACGTGCGCAACAACCGTCTTCCGGAGCCTGTCATACGCGTAAAACAGCCAGCGCTGGCGCGATTTAGCCCCGACATAGCCCCACTGTTCGTCCATTTCCGCGCAGACGATGACGTCACTGCCCGGCTGTATGCGCGAGGTTACCGACTGCGGCCTGAGTTTTTTAAGTGACGTAAAATCGTGTTGAGGCCAACGCCCATAATGCGGGCGGTTGCCCGGCATCCAACGCCATTCATGGCCATATCAATGATTTTCTGGTGCGTACCGGGTTGAGAAGCGGTGTAAGTGAACTGCAGTTGCCATGTTTTACGGCAGTGAGAGCAGAGATAGCGCTGATGTCCGGCAGTGCTTTTGCCGTTACGCAACACCCCGTCAGTAGCTGAACAGGAGGGACAGCTGATAGAAACAGAAGCCACTGGAGCACCTCAAAAACACCATCATACACTAAATCAGTAAGTTGGCAGCATCACCGCCTACTATTAGCTCACGGTTATAGATCAACACCTTGATTTATAAGCATGGAAATCCCCTGAGTGAAACAACGAATTGCTGTGTGTAGTCTTTGCCCATCTCCCACGATGGGCTTTTTTTTATCCTGACTACGCGCGTGTCACTTCACAGGTACTAAGCATCCGCCATTCAGCGGGCACAACCCGCGTCTCCCCGGTGACGTTGACCGACACGATCTCACGGATGTCCGCCGACGATGCGCCAATCTGCAGTTCAAACTCACCCGGCTCAACAATGCGCTTGCCATCACGACGGGTGAAGTTAAACATCTCCACCGGCAGCGTAAAGTTCAGCGTGGCGGTCTCCCCCGGCGAGAGCGTGACGCGCTGGAAGGCCTTCAGCTCCTGGAGCGGTCGTACCTGCGTGGCGACCTTATCCCTGACGTAAACCTGCACCACTTCGCTGCCGCTGCGTTCGCCGTTATTGGTGACATCCAGACTGATGACCACCTCGCCGTCGACTGGCACGCTCGATGCCTCTACCTTCGCGGCTCCCCAGCTAAATTGCGTCCAGCCGAGACCGAAACCAAACGGATAACGTGCACCGAAGTGGAACGCGAACGGCGTCCCGCCGCTTTTCAGCTTGTGATTGTAGTAATACGGCATCGCGCCTGCGCTTTTCGGCACGCTCACCACCAGTCGTCCCTGCGGCTCGGCGCGACCGGTTAACACGTCCGCAATCGCCCAGCCACCTTCCTGCCCTGGCGCCCATGCCATCATCAACGCCGCGACCTTATCCTCCAGCCCCTGCAGGTTGTAGGGACGCCCGCCGGTCATGACAACGATGACCGGTTTTCCGGTTGCCACCAGCGCGTCCAGTAGCTGTTGCTGCACGCCGGGCAGGTTTAGCGAGTCGGTATCGGAGCCTTCCCCTACCGTGCCGCTCTGGAACAGCCCTGCGAGGTCGCCGACGCAGGCCACCACCACATCACTCTGCTGCGCAGCGTTTACCGCCTCGGGGATCAAGGCGGTACTCTGCGAAACCGGTGACTGCTGCATCGGTTTACCGCCGCTGTCGCCAGGGAAGACAGGTGCACCCGCCATGCGTTTTTCGATAATGTGACACCCTTTGGCGTAGCGCACGTTCGCTGCGCCCAGGTAATGTTCCAGCGCCGCGCGCGGAGTCGTCACCTGCGAAGTCTCTTCCACCATATCGCTGATAATCAGGTGAACCGGGAAACTGTAGCCGCTGAGCAGGGCCAGCGGATCGTCTGCGGTCGGGCCCACCAGCGCCACGCGCGGTTTTCCACCGAGGGGCAAAATGCCGTTGTTTTCCAGAAGCGTGACAGATTGCGTCGCCACGTCCCGCGCGACCTGGCGGGTTGCCTCGTTTTGCAGATCGATCCCGTTTTCGTCGGCATACGGGTGTTCAAACAGCCCCAGCCGGAATTTTTCGGTCAGCACGCGCCCCACGATTTCATCGACTTTTGCCATGGAAATCAGCCCACGCTCAACGGCCTCTGCGAGGTGTCGTGCGCAGTCATCTTTCGGCAGTTCAACATCAAGCCCGGCGTTGAATGCCAGTGCGGCCGATTCCGCCGCATCGTGGGAAATGCCATGGTGCTGATGCAGCAGGCTGACGCCGCCATAATCCGCGACAATGATGCCGTCGAAACCCCACTGCTCACGCAACACGGTGGTCAACAGGAAGCTGTCACTGTGTCCCGGCTGATTATCAATGTCATGATAGGCGGGCATCACCGAACCGGCATTGGCCAGCTTGACCGCCATTTCAAACGGCAGCAGGAAGGTGTCGTTCAGCTCGCTAAAGCCCAGGTGGACCGGAGCATGGTTGCGCGCCCCTTCGCTGAACGAGTGACCCACGTAATGCTTAAGCGTCGCCAGCAGATCGCGCTTATCGCTCTGCAACCCTTTGACGTATGCCGTCGCCATCACCCCCACCAGCCACGGATCTTCCCCGAAGGTCTCTTCGGTGCGGCCCCAGCGCACGTCGCGGGAAACGTCCAGTACCGGGGCCAGCCCCTGCTGGCAGCCCACAGAG
Source organism: Enterobacter cloacae complex sp. HYC080_NIDB (assembly GCF_056673325.1). NCBI lineage: Bacteria > Pseudomonadati > Pseudomonadota > Gammaproteobacteria > Enterobacterales > Enterobacteriaceae > Enterobacter > Enterobacter cloacae complex sp. HYC080_NIDB. Next base: position 2,603,202 of record NZ_CP114212.1, read on the forward strand.
CGCGCCTCTTTGCCAATCTGCTCTGCTGCACGCTGCACAAGTTCAGGGTTCCAGGTGGAACCGTAATTCAGCGAGGACGGGAACAGCGTTGCGTCTTTGCACAGCAGTCCTACCAGACACTCCTCGTGGAACAGCGCAGGAATGCCGAGACGGGTCTCTTCCATCATCATACGTTGCAGGCGGTTCGCCGCGCGCACGCCGGTTTTTGCGTCAACAATATGGGTGCCCAGCGGGCGGGTGATCTGCCCGACGCCCAGTTTTAGCCGTTCCCCGAGCGACGCCTGTTCGCTCACACCGGCGAATTCGTCGCTCAGATCGCTTCTCTCGCGGTGGTTACCGTTTTCGTCGAGGATCAGCCAGTAGGCATGCATCTGGGCGAACTTCTCTTCCGGGGTCATACGCGCCAGTAAATCGGCGACGCGCTCGTGCACGGGACGTCCCGCGTCCTTATAGATAGCTGTCATGTTTTACTCCTGTAGTGCGGAAGGGGTTGCCGGGCTGAGCTGCCCCGCTTCGGGTCTGAGCTCACGCTTGCTGGCCAGCTCACGGGCGATGGAATCCACCAGCCGGCTGTTAAGCTTGTAGATGGAAAGTAGCGCCACCATGCAGAGGAACAGCGCGCATGGGATAAGGGTGAAAAGCGCGTTAATGGTCGACAGCACGTGCGGCGTCTGGGCTGCCTGGCCCGGCGCATAATCCACCATGCCCAGTACCCAGCCCACCACCGCCCCGCCCAGCGCCAGGCCAAATTTGATGGCAAACAGCGCGGTGGAGAAGACCAGCCCGTCCAGGCGACGGCCGCTGCGATGCTCTTCGTAATCGACCACATCGGAGAACATGGTCCACTGGAGCGGTGTGGTGAGGTTTTGAATAAAGCTAAAGACAATGTTAAGGCCGAAGATCAGCCTGACCTGCGAAGGCGGCAGGAAGAAAATCAGCGCGCCGAAAATGACGAAGGAAATAATCGTCCACTGGTAAGCACGAACGCGGTCAAATTTCCCCAGCAGCCGTTCAGATAATAATGCGCCGCTTAAGGAGGCAACCATTCCGGAAACAATAAAGGCAAATACCAGATCCGGGCGCAACAGCACGTAGTTCACATAATACATCGTGGCGGAGCCGCGCGTTACCACCGCGGTCAGCAGCAAAATATTAAACAGGAACACAATACGCCACTGGCTGTTGCGGCCCAGCAGTTTTAAATCGGTAAGCATGGAGCCGGAGGTATCATTGCGCGGAGAATACCGCTCGCGGGTCATCAGGAAGCAGCAGAAGAACAGCACAATGCCCAGCAGCCCCATCAGGCTCATGGCATAGAAATAGCCTTTCTGCACGTTGCCCTGGCCCAGCAGTGAGACCAGCGGCAATGCGATAACCGTCACAATCAACCCGCCAATAAATGACAGACCAAAGCGCCATGACTGCAGGGAGTGACGCTCGCGCGGGTCCAGCGTCAATGCGCCCGGCATGGCGCAGTAAGGCACGTTAACCGCGGAGTAAATCAGGCTCAGGATAGCGTAGGTCAGGCAGGCATAAACGATTTTAGCCGTCGGCCCGACGTCCGGTACATAGAAAGTGATCAGGCAGCTTACGCCAAAAGGAATGGCAAACCACAGCAGCCAGGGACGGAAACGACCATGACGCGTCTGGGTGCGGTCAACCAGTGCGCCAATGCACGGGTCGACAAACGCATCAACCACGCGCACCACTAAAAACATGGTCCCCATAATGGCCGCGGGTAAACCAAAAACATCCGTATAGAAGTAAGCAAGAAATAACGTGGCCGTTTGCCAGACCAGCGCGCTGGCCATATCACCTAAGCCATAACCTATTTTATCTTTGGTACGCAATACAGAGGAAAGTGTCATTGTTATTTGCCTTTTTATCAGGTTAAAACGTATTTCAACCAGTTGCGCATCTTCTGAAGAGAAATGCGCAGTAAGGCTCAAGTATTAGCAACGCTTTGCGCGCTAACAATTGTCTAAATTAACAGACAAATTATGATATTTGGTTTTTTACTTTATTTGTGATGGGGAGCAAATAAGAAAACAAATAAAAAAGGCGAGGAATAATATCCTCGCCTTTTCGGGTCATGCTGGCGTTACTTGTTCAGTTCCGCCAGGCTCAGCCAGGTCTGCACCACGGTGTCCGGGTTCAGGGACAGGCTATCAATCCCCTCCTCCATCAGCCAGGCGGCAAAGTCTTCATGGTCAGAAGGACCCTGACCACAAATCCCGACGTATTTACCCTGTTTCTTCGCCGCACGGATGGACATGGAGAGCAGCGCTTTCACCGCCTCGTTACGCTCATCGAACAGCTCAGAGACCACGCCGGAGTCGCGGTCCAGGCCCAGCGTCAGCTGCGTCATGTCGTTCGAGCCGATAGAGAAGCCGTCAAAGTGTTCGAGGAACTGCTCGGCCAACAGGGCGTTGGACGGGATCTCACACATCATGATGATCTTCAGCCCGTTTTCGCCGCGCTTGAGCCCCTGACGCGCCAGCTCGTCCACTACCGCTTTCGCCTGATCCACGGTACGCACGAATGGGATCATGATTTCGACGTTGGTCAGCCCCATGTCGTTGCGCACGCGTTTCACCGCTTCACACTCCAGCGCGAAGCAGTCGCGGAAGCTGTCGGACACGTAGCGTCCAGCGCCGCGGAAGCCCAGCATTGGGTTCTCTTCTTCCGGCTCGTAGCGCTCACCGCCGACCAGGTTGGCGTATTCGTTTGACTTAAAGTCAGACAGACGCACGATCACGCGTTTCGGGTAGAACGCCGCGCCCAGCGTGGCGATCCCTTCGGTCAGACGGCCAACGTAGAACTCTTTCGGCGAGTCGTAGCCTTTCATCATCTCGCGGATTTCGTTCTGCAGCTTCGCGTCCTGGTCGTCAAACTCCAGCAGCGCACGCGGGTGCACGCCGATCATGCGGTTGATGATAAATTCCAGACGCGCCAGGCCAACGCCTTCGTTCGGCAGGCAGGCGAAGTCAAACGCACGGTCCGGGTTACCGACGTTCATCATAATTTTCAGCGGCAGATCCGGCATGGTATCCACGCTGGAGCTCTTCACGCTGAAGTCGAGGATATCGGCATACACGTAGCCCGTATCGCCTTCGGCACAGGAGACGGTTACGTTCTGTCCGTCCTTCATGCGTTCGGTTGCGTCACCGCAGCCGACAACCGCAGGAATACCCAGTTCGCGGGCAATGATCGCCGCATGGCAGGTACGACCGCCGCGGTTGGTGACGATGGCCGCTGCTTTTTTCATGATCGGTTCCCAGTCCGGGTCGGTCATGTCGGTCACCAGTACGTCGCCTGGCTCAATACGGTTCATCTCGCTGATGTCGTGGATCACTTTTACCGGACCGGCACCGATGCGGTGACCAATCGCGCGACCTTCCGCCACAATTTTGCCCTGGGCGTGCAGCGTATAACGCTCCATCACCTGACCGCGAGAACGGACGGTCTCCGGACGCGCCTGGACGATAAACAGCTTGCCGGTGTTCCCGTCTTTCGCCCATTCGATATCCATCGGACGGCCGTAGTGTTTTTCAATCTGCACCGCCTGCTTCGCCAGTTCCTGCACTTCGGCGTCGGTCAGGGAGAAGCGGTCGCGCTGCTCCTGCGGCACATCTTCAATCTTAACCTGCTTGCCATGCTCCTGGGTTGGGGCATAGATCATGCGGATTTTTTTCGAGCCCATGGTGCGGCGCACCACCGCCGGGCGACCCGCGGCCAGCGTCGGCTTGTGTACATAAAATTCGTCAGGGTTCACTGCGCCCTGCACCACCATCTCACCCAGACCCCATGCAGAGGTGATGAACACCACCTGGTCGAAGCCGGATTCGGTATCAATGGAGAACATCACGCCGGATGAGCCTACGTCTGAACGCACCATGCGCTGGACGCCAGCGGAGAGCGCGACGCCGCGATGGTCGTAGCCCTGGTGCACGCGATAGGAGATGGCGCGGTCGTTGAACAGGGAAGCAAATACGTGCTTCACGGCCACCAGCACCGCATCATAGCCCTGAACGTTCAGGAAGGTTTCCTGCTGCCCGGCGAACGACGCGTCCGGCATGTCTTCTGCGGTTGCGGAAGAACGCACGGCAAAGGAGGCCTGCGCATCGTCAGCGGAGAGCTGGTTGTAAGCATCGTGAATGGCTTTTTCCAGTTCCGGCTGGAAAGGTGTGTCGATGATCCACTGGCGGATCTGCGCCCCGGCTTTAGCAAGCTCGGTCACATCATCAATATCCGTTTTATCCAGCAGGTCGTAAATGCGCTGGTTTACACCGCTCTGGTCTAAAAACAGGTTAAACGCATCGGCGGTTGTGGCAAACCCGTTTGGTACGGAAACACCCATACCGGACAGATTTGTAATCATTTCACCCAGGGAGGCATTTTTGCCCCCAACTCTGTCTACATCATTCATGCCGAGTTGGTTATACCAAAGCACCAGCGGTGACGAGCCATTGTTGGACATCGAAACAATCCTTTTGTGATATTTGATCGGAGTAAGTAACACCTGACTACGTATTTATACTGGCATATTTATTTGCGCTAAAAAAACGGTGAATCGTGTAAGCAATTTAAATTTTCAACTTTTCGGATAGTTTCCCACCAGCGATTAACCCGATGATTCCTCTATATTCAGCCGTTAACCACAAAAATAAAGTCGCTATTTGAAAAATGAAATCCACTTTTCAGGAAAATCAAAAACAGTGTTTCATTCATAATTAGGATAAGTTCTTTGCTGTGGAAATTACTTTTTTAATTTATGCTTTCAGACAATTACGTATGATATTCAGGGTGGGTAAAATGGATAATGCTGTCGATCGTCACGTTTTTTATATTTCTGATGGTACGGCGATCACCGCCGAGGTGCTGGGCCACGCGGTCATGTCGCAGTTCCCCGTATCGATTAACAGCATCACGCTGCCGTTCGTGGAAAATGAGAGCCGCGCCAAAGCGGTGAAGGACCAGATCGACGCCATCTACCAGCAGACCGGCGTCCGTCCGCTGGTGTTCTACTCCATCGTTATCCCCGAAATTCGCCACATCATTTTGCAAAGCGAGGGCTTCTGCCAGGATATCGTCCAGGCGCTGGTGGCCCCGCTCCAGAGCGAGCTGAAGCTTGACCCGACGCCTATCGCCCACCGTACCCATGGGCTGAACCCTGGCAACCTGACCAAATACGATGCGCGTATTGCCGCCATCGACTACACCCTGGCGCATGACGATGGTATTTCTCTGCGCAATCTCGACCAGGCACAGGTGATTTTACTTGGCGTGTCGCGTTGCGGTAAAACGCCGACCAGCCTCTATCTGGCGATGCAGTTCGGCATTCGCGCCGCCAACTACCCCTTTATTGCCGACGACATGGATAACCTGGTGCTGCCCGCTGCGCTCAAGCCGCTGCAGCACAAGCTGTTCGGACTAACGATTAACCCGGAGCGTCTGGCCGCGATCCGCGAAGAGCGCCGCGAGAACAGCCGCTACGCCTCCATGCGCCAGTGCCGCATGGAAGTCTCAGAAGTGGAAGCGCTCTACCGCAAAAACCAGATCCCGTGGCTGAACAGCACTAACTATTCGGTAGAAGAGATCGCCACCAAAATTCTCGACATCATGGGACTTAATCGTCGCATGTACTAATATGCTAGTACATTAACTCAGATTCGGGTATCATCCTCTGCAACAACGGGGCGGTATCGCCCCGAACTTGAAATCAGCAGGGATTGGTTTAATGTGATGCCCATCACTTCCCGGTAGTCTGCCGATGAAGCAAAAATTTTCTGAGACAAATCATGAATAAAACCGACGAACTCCGCACGGCGCGCATTGACAGCCTGGTCACACCGGCTGAACTGGCTCAGCGGCATCCCGTTTCCGCCGCGGTTGCGGAACATGTTACGGCCTCCCGCCGACGTATTGAAAAAATCCTGAATGGTGAAGACAAGCGTCTTCTGGTCGTGATTGGCCCTTGCTCTATCCATGATCTGGATGCAGCACTGGATTATGCCAAACGCCTTCAGGGACTGCGGGATAAGTATCAGCATCGCCTTGAAATTGTGATGCGCACCTACTTTGAAAAACCGCGTACCGTGGTGGGCTGGAAAGGGCTGATTTCCGATCCCGATCTCAACGGCAGCTATCGTGTGAATCACGGTATCGAACTGGCACGCAAGCTGCTGCTCCAGGTCAACGAGCTGGGCGTCCCAACGGCGACTGAATTTCTCGATATGGTGACCGGGCAATTTATTGCCGATTTGATCAGCTGGGGCGCGATCGGCGCACGCACCACTGAAAGCCAGATCCACCGCGAGATGGCCTCCGCCCTCTCCTGTCCGGTCGGCTTTAAAAACGGGACCGATGGCAACACCCGTATCGCTGTTGACGCGATCCGCGCCTCGCGTGCCAGCCACATGTTCCTGTCGCCGGATAAAAGTGGTCATATGACTATCTACCAGACCAGCGGTAACCCTTACGGGCACATCATTATGCGTGGCGGGAAGAAACCCAATTACCATGCCGACGATATCGCCGCCGCCTGCGAAACACTGGCCGAATTCGATCTGCCGGAACATCTGGTGGTGGACTTTAGCCACGGTAACTGCCAGAAGCAGCACCGCCGCCAGCTGGACGTTTGCGATGAAATTTGCCAGCAGATCCGCAGCGGTTCAACCGCCATCGCGGGTATTATGGCCGAAAGCTTTATCAAGGAAGGCACGCAGAAAATCGTTGCCGGACAGCAGATGGTGTACGGCCAGTCAATCACCGATCCGTGCCTGAGCTGGGAAGACAGCGAACTGCTGCTGGAAAAGCTGGCGTCTGCGATAGATACGCGCTTCTGACCCCCGCCGGGTGGCGCTGCGCTTACCCGGCCTACGGTTCGTGCCCTTCTCCCTCTCCCTGTGGGAGAGGGTCGGGGTGAGGGCATCAGACCGCACCTTCCCCCAAAATTTGATCCCGTCACATTATTTTCACAAAAACGCTTGCCGTGAAATTGCAGTTTATTGATAATGATTATCATTGTTACATTGATTGTTATTTATAAACATTATGTCACCTACGGATAACCGCGCGGCAACGCCAGCTAACAAACACACAGCGCCCGCCCCTGCCTCCACCGATCGTCGCATCGACAGCAAAAGCCTGCTGGGTGATGAGGGCCGGGTGATTATCGAGCATGACGGCCAGCACTACCTGCTGCGCCAGACGAATGCCGGAAAATTGATCCTCACAAAATAAACCAAAACATTCGCAAGCCACCCAGGTGATCCCCAGGCAGCCAGCGCTTTCGATTCTTTATGGAGAGTTGCTATGCCACACCTGCATACCGCATGTTTACGCCCGTCACTTCTGGCGCTGGCGATTGTCAGTACCCTGCCGGGCGTCGCGTTTGCTGCCGCAGATGAAATAACCGTCACCGCGACCGGCAACGCCCGTAGCGCCTTCGAAGCCCCAATGATGGTGAGCGTGATTGACGCCGCTGCCCCGGAAAAACAGACCGCCAGCTCTGCCGCCGACCTGCTGCGTAACGTGCCAGGCCTGACGCTGGACGGCACCGGCCGCACCAACGGTCAGGACGTTAATCTGCGCGGTTATGACCGACGCGGCGTGCTGGTGCTGGTTGACGGCGTGCGTCAGGGTACCGACACCGGACACCTCAACAGCACGTTCCTCGACCCGGCGCTGATCAAACGTATCGAAGTTGTGCGCGGTCCGTCGGCGCTGCTCTACGGCAGCGGTGCGCTGGGTGGCGTGATTTCCTATGACACCGTTGACGCCAGAGATCTCCTGGAACCGGGCAAAAACAGCGGTTACCGCGTGTTTGGTACCGGTGCGACGGGCGATCATAGCCTCGGGATGGGGGCCAGCGCCTATGGCCGCACCGATACGCTTGACGGTCTGGTGTCATGGTCCAGCCGTGACCGCGGCGATATCCGCCAGAGCGACGGCAAGCGTGCACCAAACGACGAATCCATTAATAACATGCTGGCGAAAGGCAGCTGGAAAATCGACCCGGCTCAGACGTTAAGCGGCTCCCTGCGCTACTACAACAACGCCGCGCAGGAGCCGAAAAACCCGCAAACCCCCGATGCCACCAGCAGCAACCCCATCACCGACCGCTCCACCATCCAGCGTGATGCACAGCTGGGTTACCGTCTGGCGCCGGAAGGGAACGATTGGCTGAACGCCGATGCAAAAGTTTACTGGTCAGAGGCGCGCATAAATGCCCAGAACATCGACAGCACCGGTGAGTTCCGCAAGCAGACCACCAAAGGCGGCAAAGTAGAAAACCGTACCCGCCTGTTTGGCGACACCTTTGCCTCTCACCTTTTGACCTACGGCGGGGAATATTATCGTCAGGAACAACGTCCGGGTGGCACCACCACCGGCTTCCCGGAGGCGAAAATCGACTTTAGCTCCGGCTGGCTGCAGGATGAAATCACCCTGCGCGATCTGCCCGTTACCCTGCTGGGCGGCACGCGCTATGACAACTATCGGGGTAGCAGCGAGGGCTACGACGACGTGGATGCCGACAAGTGGTCCTCCCGCGCCGGGTTAACCGTCAGCCCTACCGACTGGCTGATGCTGTTTGGCTCTTACGCTCAGGCCTTTCGCGCCCCGACCATGGGCGAGATGTATAACGACGCCAAACACTTCTCCATCGGCAGTTTCTACACTAACTACTGGGTGCCAAACCCGAACCTGCGCCCGGAAACCAACGAAACGCAGGAGTTTGGTTTTGGCCTGCGCTTTGACGACCTGATGCTCGCCAACGATGGGCTGGAGTTCAAGGCCAGCTATTTCGATACCAAAGCCAAAGATTACATCTCCACCACCGTCAATTTTGCCGCGGCGACCACCATGTCGTACAACGTTCCGAACGCCAAAATCTGGGGCTGGGACGTGATGGCAAAATACTCGGCTGACCTGTTTAACCTCGATCTGGCCTATAACCGCACGCGCGGAAAAGATACCGATACCGGCGACTACATCTCCAGCATCAACCCGGACACCGTCACCAGCAGGCTGGATATTCCGGTGGCGCAAAGCGGCTTCTCCGTGGGCTGGATCGGCACCTTTGTCGATCGTTCAACCCATGTCAGCAGCAGTTACAGCAAACAGCCGGGCTATGCGGTCAACGACATCTACATCAACTATAAGAGCCAGGAGCAGCTCAAGGGCATCACCACCACGCTGGTGCTGGGTAACGCCTTCGACAAGGAGTACTGGTCTCCTCAGGGTATTCCGCAGGACGGTCGTAACGGCAAGATTTTTGTGAGTTATCAGTGGTAATTCCCCGCGGGGCAACTATTCAGAAGGAAAAGACAATGGATCACTACACGCGCTGGCTGGCGCTAAAAGAAGAAAACCCGGGTAAGTATGCGCGCGATATTGCAGGGTTAATGAACCTCAGTGAAGCAGAACTGACCTTTGCGCGCGTGGGCCATGATGCCTGCCGACTGCGCGGTGAAATTCGCGAGATCTTAGGCGCGCTTGAAGCCGTAGGGGAAACAAAATGCATCTGCCGCAACGACTATGCCGTTCACGAGCAGGCAGGCAGCTTCACCCAGCAGCACCTGAACGGCCACGCCGGGCTGGTGCTGAACCCGCGCGGACTGGATCTGCGCCTGTTCCTCAACCAGTGGGCAAGCGCGTTTCACCTCAGCGAAACCACCGCACGCGGCGAGCGGCAGAGCATTCAGTTTTTCGATCATCAGGGTGATGCCGTACTGAAAGTTTACACCACGGACAACACCGACCTCGCCGCCTGGGCTGACGTGTTGACCCGCTTTATCTTTGCCGATAACCCGCCGCTTGAGCTGAAGGCTGCCGAGACCCCGCTGCATGCCGAAAATGCAGATGCCGCCCTCGTGGACAAAGCGTGGCGTGCGATGACTGACGTGCACCAGTTCTTCGGCCTGCTGAAACGCCACAACCTCAGCCGCCAGCAGGCATTTCGCCTGGTGGGCGACGACCTCGCCTGCCAGGTTGAAAACAACGCGCTGGCACTGCTGCTCGAAACCGCGCGCCAGCACGGCAACGAAATCATGATCTTCGTGGGTAACCGCGGCTGCGTGCAGATCTTCACCGGCGCGGTGGAAAAAGTCGTGCCGATGAAAGGCTGGCTGAACATCTTTAACCCCACCTTTACCCTGCATCTGCTGGAGGAGACGATTGCGGAGAGCTGGGTCACGCGCAAACCAACTGCAGACGGTCACGTCACCAGCCTGGAACTGTTTGCCGCAGACGGCACGCAAATTGCCCAACTCTATGGTCAGCGTACGGAAGGCGAGCCGGAGCAGAGCCAGTGGCGTAGCCAGATTGATGCCCTGACGCCAAAAGGGCTGGCCGCATGAAGACGTGGTTTGCCCTGCTGAGTGCCCTGCCGCTGGTGGCGTTTGCCGCCGCGCAGGAGAAAATTGTCACCCTTGGCGGCGACGTCACGGAGATTGTCTATGCGCTTGGCGCGGACTCTTCGCTGGTCGCTCGCGACAGTACCAGCCAGTGGCCGCAGGCAGCGAACGCGCTCCCCGATGTGGGCTATTTGCGCCAGCTTAACGCCGAAGGGATTTTGTCCATGCGTCCCACGCTGGTGCTGGCCAGCGACCAGGCGCAGCCGTCTCTGGCGCTAAAGCAGGTTGAACGCAGTCACGTCAGGGTGATTACCGTTCCTGGCCGCAACGATCTGAGCGTCATTGACGAAAAGATCCGCATTATTGCCGAGGCCACGCACCGTGAAGCGCAGGGAGAGAGCCTGCGCCGCTCGCTACGTCAGGCGGTGGCGGCTCTGCCCGCAGAACCGCTCAACAAGCGGGTGCTGTTTATCCTCAACCACGGGGGAATGACCGCCATGGCCGCCGGACAGCAAACCGGCGCCGATGCCGCCATCCGTGCCGCCGGGTTACAGAACGCGATGCAGGGTTTCACGCGGTATCAGCCGCTGTCGCAGGAAGGGATTATTGCCAGCCAGCCCGACATGGTGGTGATTTCGCAGGACGGCGTGAACGCGCTGGGTGGCGAGGCGAATCTGTGGAAGCTGCCCGGACTGGCGCAAACCCCGGCGGGACGGCACAAACAGCTGCTGGCGATTGATGACATGGCGCTGCTGGGTTTCAGCGTGCGCACGCCGGAAGCCATCCGGCAGTTGCGTGCTAAAGCGGAGCAACTGCCCTGATGTCCCGGCGGATCGCACTGTCGCTGTGGATGCTGGCCGCAATTCTGAGCATCATGACCCTTACGGCAACAGGCTTTGGGGCATTGCCTCTGCCGGTAAGCCTGCTGTGGAACGGCAGCGATGAGGCGATGCGTCAGATCTGGCTGACCATTCGCCTGCCCCGCGTGCTGCTGGCGCTGGTGATTGGCGGCGCGCTGGCGCTGGCCGGGTGCGTGATGCAGGGACTGTTCCGCAACCCGCTGGCAGACCCGGGTTTGCTTGGGATCAGCAGCGGCGCGGCGCTGGCGGTCGCGCTGTGGGTGGTTATTCCTGTCACGTTGCCGGCCCTGATGATGCTTTACGCCCCGATGGTTGCGGCATTCCTCGGCGCGCTGGCTGCAACCGTTGTGATCTTCCTGCTCAGCCAGCAGCGTCACGGTTCCCTGTCCCGTTTACTGCTGGTGGGGATCGCCATCAACGCCCTGTGCGGCGCGGCCGTCGGTCTCCTTTCCTGGCTTAGCAACGATGCGCAGCTTCGCCAGCTTTCGCTCTGGGGAATGGGCAGCCTCGGGCAGGCGCAGTGGTCCACCCTGCTTGCGGTGACCTCGCTGATGGTGCCTGCGGTTCTGATTATCTGGCGGCTGGCTGGTCCACTCAATTTGCTGCAGCTGGGTGATGAAGAGGCGCACTATCTCGGGGTGGATGTTGCCCGGGTACAGCGGATCCTGCTGCTGTGCAGCGCCCTGCTGGTCGCTGCGGCGGTGGCCATCAGCGGCGTGATTGGCTTTGTTGGCCTTGTGGCCCCACACCTGATACGTATGTGGCTGGGGGCCGACCACCGGGCCGCGATCCCCGGCTCGGTGCTGGCCGGAGCGTTACTGCTGCTGGCTGCCGATACGCTGGCGCGCACTCTGGTCACCCCGGCGGAAATGCCCGTCGGGTTGTTGACCAGCCTTCTCGGTGCGCCGTGGTTCCTGTGGCTTATCTTTCGTCGTGGAGGTGCGCATGGCTGAACGCTATTGTGCGGAAAACCTGGTCTTTCACGCCGGGCAACGGACGCTGATCGACGATGTATCACTGACCTTATCTCAGGGTGAGCTGGTCGCGTTGATTGGCCCTAACGGTGCCGGGAAATCGACATTATTACGGCTGCTGACCGGCTATCTCACACCCGCAAGCGGGCGGTGCAGTCTGGCAGGCACGCCGCTTGCGGACTGGCCAACGGAGACCCTCGCCCGCTACCGGGCAGTGATGCGTCAAAATACGCAGCCCGGATTCGACTGGCCGGTGGAAGCCGTGGTCGGTATGGGGCGCGCCCCCTGGACGCGCTCCCCTGAGGCGTCAGTGGTTGAGGAGGTCATGGCGATCACAGGCTGCTTACCCCTGGCGGGCAGACGCTATTGGGCACTCTCCGGAGGCGAGCAGCAACGGATCCAGCTCGCTCGGGCGCTGGCCCAACTCTGGTGCGACGGCGCCCCACGCGGCTGGCTGTTTCTTGATGAACCGACCTCCGCACTGGATCTCTTCCACCAGCAACATCTGCTGCGCCTGATGAAAACCCTGACCCGTCGGGGGCATCTCCACGTCTGCGTGGTTCTGCACGATCTTAATCTGGCGGCACTGTGGGCGGATCGTATCCTGCTGCTGCATAACGGGAGGCTGGTCTCCAGGGGGACACCTGAGGACGTTTTGCAGGCCGGGACGCTGGCGCGCTGGTATGGCGCGCAGGTGCTGGTCGGCAACCATCCGGCTCATGCCGTGCCGCAGGTGTTCCTCGCTCCCTGAGCGGGGTGATAAAAGTCCTTCAGCGTTTCCAGCAGGGCATGCGCCGCTTTAGAGAGCTGCGTGTGCCCGGGATGGATCACCCCGATGCACTTTTCAATGGGCGGGTTATCCAGCGGAATACAGACCGCACCCAGGGAAGCCATCTGCGCCTCGCAGAGCGCCGGCACGGCGCTGCCACCCAGCCCGCTGGCGACCATGCGCCCTACCGTCACCAGTTGATGACTCTCCAGCGCCACGTCCAGCTTTCTGCCGCTCCGCGCCAGCTCCTCCTCCATCATCAGACGTACCGCCGAAGGGCGCTGCAGGGTGATGAAATCCAGCGTCAGCAACTCCTCCCATGCCAGGCGTTTTTTTCCCGCAAGCGCGGAATCTTTCGGCACAATGGCGACAAACCTGTCCAGCCCCAGCGGCGTAAACAGCAGGGTATGCGTGGGTGCCGGCTCAAAAGCTATTCCCATCTCAACCCGCCCTTCCCGCACCATCTCAATCACCTGCTCGTTGATGACATCATGCACGGTGACGTTAACCCCGGCATGGCGATCGCGAAACGCTTTCAGCACTTCCGGTAAAACGTTGGCGGCAAACGACGGCATCGCCGCGACCGAGATTTTGCCGCGCTGGAGCGTAAAGCACTGGCGCATTGCCTCTTCCACGTTATCCCAGTCGGCCAGCAGCTGCCGCGCCATCGGCAGAAATGTTTCTCCCTCCTGCGTGAGGGCAACCTTGCGCGTGCTCCGCTGCAACAGCTGCCCACCGAGCGCATCTTCCAGGCTTTTAATCGTCAGGCTCAGCGCTGGCTGGGAAAGATTTAAGCGTTCGCTGGCGTGCGCGAAATTGAGAGTGTGAGCTACCGCTAAAAACGCGCGTAACTGTTTGACACTCATTCTCATTTTTCATCCTGTTAACTAATTGAAAAAATTTAGTTAACAGGAAATTAATAAGAAATCCAAATGAGTGGGTCACAAATTCAAAATTAACAAATGAGTCGCCACCCCTAATGATACCGGCACGGTTAACGGGAGGGATGACTATGGCAGGACTGGATAAGCGCGTCAGCAGCTATGCGCAGGCGCTGGATGGGCTGACGGACGGCATGACCTTGCTGGCGGGCGGCTTCGGGCTGTGCGGTATTCCTGAGAACCTGATTGCAGAGGTTCGACGCCGTCAGGTGAAAGATCTGACGGTCGTGTCGAACAACTGCGGCGTGGATGGTTTCGGTCTGGGGATACTGCTCGAAACGCGCCAGGTTCGCAAAGTGGTGGCGTCTTACGTCGGCGAGAACGCGCTGTTTGAGCAGCAGGTACTGAGCGGGGAACTGGCAATCGAACTTACTCCGCAGGGGACGCTGGCAGAAAAGGTCCGCGCGGGCGGGGCCGGTATTCCGGCGTTTTATACGGCTACCGGTTATGGCACCCCCGTGGCAGCGGGCAAAGATGTGCGCCAGTTTGGCGGTAAAAATTACATTCTTGAAGAGGCCATTACCGGTGATTTCGCGCTGGTTAAGGGCTGGAAAGCGGACTGGTACGGCAACGTTATCTATCGCCATACCGCGCAAAATTTTAATCCACTGATGGCAACGGCGGGCCGAATCACGGTTGTGGAGGTGGAAGAGATTGTTCCGCCGGGTGAACTGCCTCCGTCGGCTATTCATACGCCGGGAATTTACGTCGACAGGCTGATTGTCGGCCAGTTTGAAAAACGCATTGAACAGCGCACGCTGCGCGCGCAAGGAGTCTGACGATGTTAACCCGAGAACAGATGGCGATGCGCGTCGCCCGCGAACTGCGCGACGGGTATTACGTCAACCTGGGGATCGGCATCCCTACGCTGGTGGCGAATTATATTCCCCCGGAAATGGACGTGATGCTGCAGTCGGAAAACGGTCTGCTCGGAATGGGGGCTTTTCCCGATGAGCAGAGCCTTGATGCCGACATGATCAACGCCGGTAAACAGACGGTCACTGCGCGGACCGGCGCGGCCATTTTCGACTCGGCCCAGTCGTTTGCCATGATCCGCGGCGGTCATGTGGATCTGACCGTGCTGGGCGCATTTGAAGTCGATGTCGAGGGCAACATTGCCTCGTGGATGATCCCCGGAAAGATGGTGAAAGGGATGGGTGGCGCGATGGATCTCGTTGCCGGGGCGCAGAACATCATTGTGGTGATGACCCACGCGGCAAAAAACGGTGACTCCAAACTGCTGCCGCGCTGCACGCTGCCGCTCACCGGTGTGGGCTGCATCCGTCGGGTCCTGACCGATCTCGCGTTGCTGGAGATAGCGGACGGCGCGTTCATCCTGCGGGAGTACGCCCCGGGTGTCGGTATCGACGAGATTGTCCGTAAAACGGCCGGAAAAATCATTGTGGCGGACGACGTTCGCGAGATGCGCTTCAACTGAGGACTCAACATGAAAAAGGTCATGATTGTCGGGGCAACGCGAACCCCCATTGGCAGTTTTCGCGGATCGCTCTCGCCCCTTTCAGCCATTGAGCTGGGTGCCGTCACGGTACAGCGTCTGCTGGAGAGCAGCGGTCTTCACCCAGAGCAAATAGACGAACTGGTTTTCGGTCAGGTGCTGACGGCCGGGTGCGGGCAAAACCCCGCCCGCCAGACGGCCATCACTGCCGGATTACCCGTCAGCACCCCGGCGACAACGGTCAATCTGGTG
Source organism: Enterobacter cloacae complex sp. HYC080_NIDB (assembly GCF_056673325.1). NCBI lineage: Bacteria > Pseudomonadati > Pseudomonadota > Gammaproteobacteria > Enterobacterales > Enterobacteriaceae > Enterobacter > Enterobacter cloacae complex sp. HYC080_NIDB. Next base: position 2,618,815 of record NZ_CP114212.1, read on the forward strand.
TGCGGCGCGGGGTTGAAAGCGGTACAGCTCGCCGCCCAGGCAATCCGCTGCGGTGACGCAGACGTGGTTATCGCTGGCGGCCAGGAGAGCATGAGTAACGCCCCGTATCTGCTGGATGGCGCACGTTCAGGGCTGCGTTTTGGGCATACGGGCCTGCAGGACAGCATGATCACCGACGGCCTGTGGGACGCCTTCAACGATTACCACATGGGCATCACTGCGGAAAACGTCGCCCGTGAGTACGGCATTTCCCGCGAGCAACAGGATGCCTTCGCCTTCCGGTCACAGCAAAAGGCAGCGTCCGCCATTGAGACTGGTCGGTTTGACGCCGAGATAGTGCCAGTGACGGTGAAACAGGGCAAACGTGCGCCACAGATTGTCCGCCATGATGAACAGCCACGCCCGGAAACCACCGCCGGGCAGCTTGCACAGCTTCGCCCCGCATTTTTGCATGACGAGGGCACGGTCACGGCCGGGAACGCCTCCACCCTTAACGATGGGGCCGCCGCGGTACTGCTGATGAGCGAGGAAAAGGCGCGGGAAAGCGGGTTACCTGTCCTTGGCCACATTGTGAGTTACGCCGTGACGGGCGTTGATCCGTCGGTGATGGGCATCGGCCCGGTCAGCGCCTGCCGGACGGCGCTGGCGCGGGCGGGCTGGACGCTCGACGACGTCGATCTCATTGAAGCCAACGAAGCCTTTGCCGCACAGGCACTGGCGGTGGGCAAAGAGCTTGGCTGGGATGAACAGAACGTCAACGTTAACGGTGGCGCCATCGCCCTGGGCCATCCGATTGGCGCATCCGGCTGTCGCATCCTGGTGACCCTGCTCCATGAAATGCAGCGCCGGGGGGTAACAAAGGGACTTGCCACCCTGTGCGTTGGCGGCGGACAAGGCATTGCCCTGACCGTTGAGCGTTAAACCTCTCGTTGGTACCCGAATAATAATTAAAGTGAGGAGTCGTAATGAGTGTGTTAATAGCCCTGGCGGCGCTGGGATTACTGATGCTGGCGGCCTACCGCGGATACAGCGTGATTTTGTTTGCGCCGATTGCGGCGCTTGGTGCCGTGCTGCTGACCGATCCGGGTGCCGTCGGCCCGACGTTTACTGGCCTGTTTATGGAAAAGATGGTCGGCTTCGTTAAACTCTATTTCCCGGTGTTCCTGCTGGGGGCGGTGTTTGGCAAGCTGATTGAGCTTTCCGGTTTTTCACGATCCATCGTTGCCGCCGCGATCCAGATCCTCGGTCGTCGGCACGCTATCCCCGTGATAGTCCTGGTGTGTGCGCTGTTAACCTACGGCGGCGTGTCGCTGTTCGTGGTGGCATTTGCGGTGTACCCGTTTGCCGCCGAACTGTTCCGCCAGAGCGGCATTCCTAAACGGTTAATCCCCGCTACCGTGGCGCTGGGGGCGTTCTCGTTTACCATGGACGCCCTGCCCGGCACGCCGCAAATCCAGAACATTATTCCCACCAGCTTCTTTGGCACTAACGCCTGGGCGGCCCCGTGGCTGGGTCTTATCGGCTCTCTGTTTATTATCTTCTTTGGCCTGCTCTGGCTGGAGCGGCAGCGGCGTAAGGCGATCAATAACAATGAAGGTTATGGCACGGACCTGAAAAACGAACCTGAAACGCCGGACAATATTCATCTCCCGCATCCGCTGATTGCTCTCTCCCCGCTGCTGGTCGTGGGCATACTGAACCTGCTGTTTACCCGCTGGATCCCCGGCTGGTACGGTACGAGTCATGAGCTTACCCTGCCAGGACTGGCGAAACCGATTGTGACCGAGGTGAGCAAGATCACCGCCATCTGGGCCGTGGAGGCGGCGCTGATCTCCGGTATTGTGCTGGTGTTGATTTTTGGTTTTCGCAATATCCGGGGACGTCTGGCAGAAGGCAGCCGAACGGCGGTGAGCGGCGCCATCCTCGCGGCGATGAATACCGCGTCCGAATACGGTTTCGGCGCGGTTATCGCCGCCCTGCCCGGTTTTCTGGTGTTATCTAAAGCGCTGTCGGCCATCCCGAACCCGTTGCTGAACGAAGCCATCAGCGTGACCGTTCTCGCCGGGATCACCGGCTCAGCGTCCGGCGGAATGAGTATTGCCCTTGCGGCCATGGCGGACACCTTTGTTGCTGCCGCCCACGCGGCCAATATCCCGCTTGAGGTGTTGCACCGCGTGGCATCAATGGCAAGCGGCGGGATGGATACGCTTCCCCATAACGGGGCGGTGATTACCTTGCTGGCCATCACCGGCCTGAGCCATCGTCAGGCCTACGGCGGCATTTTCGCTATCACTATCATTAAAAGCCTGGCAGTGCTTTTTGTCATTGCCGTGTTCTATCTGACCGGCATTGTGTAAGGAGAGAAAAATGAATCTGAACGGTAAAATCGCCCTGGTGACCGGCTCGACAAGCGGCATTGGCTTGGGGATCGCTCGCGTGCTGGCGAAATCAGGGGCGCAGTTGATTCTCAACGGTTTCGGTGACAGCGGATCAGCGCGAGAAGAAATTGCACAACTGGGCAAAAAGCCGGGCTACCACGATGCCGACCTGCGTGACGTGTTGCAGATTGAAGCCATGATGCGCTACGCCGAATCGCAGTTTGGCGGCGTGGATATTCTTGTTAACAATGCCGGGATACAGCATGTGGCTCCGGTGGATAAATGGAACGACATTATCGCCATTAACCTTTCTGCGGTGTTTCACACCAGCCGGCTGGCGTTGCCCGCCATGCGTGAACAAAACTGGGGACGCATCATTAATATCGCCTCCGTTCACGGGCTGGTTGCGTCGAAAGAGAAGTCCGCCTACGTTGCCGGCAAGCATGGCGTGGTGGGCTTCACCAAATCCCTGGCGCTGGAAACCGCACGCACCGGCGTGACCGCCAATGCCCTCTGCCCGGGGTGGGTACTGACCCCGCTGGTACAACAGCAAATTGATAAGCGCATCGCGGATGGCGTCCCGCCGGAACTGGCGCGAGACCAGCTTCTCGGGGAAAAGCAGCCTTCAGGTGAATTTGTCACCCCGGAGCAGTTGGGCGAACTGGCGCTGTTTTTATGCAGCGACAGCGCCGTTAACGTTCGCGGCGCCGCGTGGAATATGGATGGCGGCTGGGTGGCACAGTGAGTTTCTGACCGGGTAAGGCGAAGCCGCTACCCGGCCAGAAATGTTTAACTTGAGCAACTCACTTCCAGCCGTTTGCCCCAGTCTGGCGGGCGGCTGATATAGTCATCATCCCGGTCGGCAAACGGCGTGCGCAACGCCAGGTGCAGACGGTGCAACTCGTCATACTCTCCCTGCTCTGCCTGTTCAATCGCCCGCTGCGCCAGCCAGTTGCGCAACACCATCGCGGGATTCGTCGCGTTCATCTGCGTCTGACGGGCGGCGTCATCGACCTGTTCCTGCTGCAAGCGGGAGCGGTAACGTGCAAACCAGTCGTCAAAGGCCTGCCTGTCAATAAACTCGTCGCGCAGCGGCGAGGCAGCACTGTGCTGCTCCGTCTGGCCCAGCATCCGGAAAGTGCGGGTATAATCACTCCCCTCACGCGCCATCAGTGCAAACAGATCGTTCAGGATCTCGTTATCCCCTTTCTCCTGGGTCATCAGCCCCAGCTTGTTGCGCATCAGCGTGCCATATTCTCGCAGCAAAACGTCCTGATAGCTGTCGAGTGCATCATTCAGGGCATCGACATCCATAAACGGCGACAATGTTTGCGCAAACCGCTGCAGGTTCCATAGCCCAACCGCTGGCTGGTTGTCAAAACTGTAACGTCCCTGATAGTCAGAGTGGTTGCAGATATACCCCGGCTGATAATCATCCAGAAAACCAAACGGCCCATAATCAAAGGTCAGCCCGAGGAGCGACATATTGTCAGTGTTCATTACCCCATGGGCAAAGCCCACCGTTTGCCAGCGAGCAATCATCCTGGCGGTACGGGCGACCACGTCCCGGAACCAGAGAACGTATTTATCAGCCTCATCCTGCAAATGCGCCCAATGGCGGCGAATAGCGTAGTCCGCGAGCTGACGAACCTTGTCCGTCTCACGACGATAGTAAAAGTGCTCAAAATGGCCAAAGCGCAGATGGCTTTGTGCGATACGCATCAGCATCGCCCCTTTTTCTACCGTTTCGCGCATAACCGGCGTGTCGCTGGTGACAATCGACAGCGCGCGCGTGGTGGGGATCCCCAGAGCATGCATGGCTTCAGATGCCAGGCATTCACGTATTGTTGAACGTAATACTGCGCGGCCATCGCCCATCCGAGAATAAGGGGTAAGACCTGCACCTTTCAGATGCCAGTCAACCGTCTCTCCGTTGGAAAGCTGTTGTTCGCCCAGCAGGATCCCCCTGCCGTCGCCCAGCTGTCCCGCCCAGACGCCAAACTGGTGTCCGCTATAGACCTGGGCAAGGGGTTGCATACCGGGAAGAAGCGTTTCGCCTCCCCAGACGCCCGCGCCCCCGGAAGGCTTAAACATCTCAGGCGGAACGGCCAGTTCATCGGCCAGCCGGTCGTTGTGCCAGATAAGACGTGAATTGTGTAACGGTGTGGGTTTGAGTGCGGTGTAAAAGCCAGGCAACTCGTCATGCCAGTGAGCAGTAAAAGACAGGGTCATAAGTCCTCCTGCTTTTAGTGTAGAGGGTTTGCCCGAACTTAAACACGGGCGAAAGACAGGGTTATCGCTACTGAACCAGCGTCGTGACGTGCTCCGCCGGGACAGCGGGCCACAGCGTGCCCTGCATGGCGCCAAAATTGAAGGACAAGACGCGTTGCAGCAGACCGTGGTCGTCAATACCTGAGACGATCACCGACTGGCAGTGCGGCGTTATTTGCCAGAGGATAGCGCGCATAAAAGGTTCGAAAGAGAGCTCTGAAGCCCGCTGCTGGATGAAACCTTTATCGAGAATGACCCGTTTAAATAATCCATCATAGACAGCTTTGAGCGATGCCGCGCCTGCACCAAAGTTTGCGAGGACCAGCGGGAAATGGATCGCCATTCTCGCCAGTTGCAGATCATCCTTTCCGTTATTTAAACCTGGATAATTCTCATTAACAGTAAACTCAAGAAAAGGATACCGCTCAAGAATTGAAACAGCATTCCCATTACTTAATAAAAATTCAACAATAGCCGGTGTAATATTGATCCATGCAATTAACTGATGCTGAATAAAAAACAGTTTACAGGTATCAAGCAATTGCAGTTTTTCGTTAAACAGCGCTAACTCTTCTGCCGCTGAAAGCCGGGGGATAACGAGCTCAGTGGGGATCCTCACATCGGTGCCGACGCCAGTAAAGTTAACCAGAACCTCTAAACCTTTAAGCTCGCCAGCACTATTACGTGCTGGCAAAAGCATCAGTTCAGACTGGTATGCATTATCTAGCGTAATCATCATTGCACTCGCCCCGCATTAAAGATGAGAGAGGACATCCTGGAGCAATTGCCGACACAATTCCACTGTCTTGATTTTAATAAGTTTAATTTCATTAGTTCCGTATTAATTTTCAGATTTATCCCTGAATCTAAAATAATCTTATCCTGGTTACAGAGTAATAGCCAGTTTTAGATAAAACAGACACATAAGGATGACGCTAATTTTAGGTAAATTTAACTTTAATCAGCTTATTCAAGAAAAACCGGCATGATTTAATAGTTACCCTGCCGGCAGTGAGACGTGTTCGGGCAGATTAAATACGTCGTGCCTGCCAGAAATTTTTACGCCAGTAAACATTATCCAGAGAAGAGCGCATCACCCCACGGCTTGTTGAGGCATGAATAAACTGGTTGTCCGTGTCATAAATGCCGACATGCAGGCCACTTTCTCCCGAACCGGTTTTGAAAAAGACCAGGTCTCCCGGCAGCAGGTCGTCTTTATCAATTTCAGTCCCAATTTCAGCCTGCTTGCGCGTTTCGCGCGGAAGCTGTAAATCAAACTTGTCACGAAACGTCATCAGCACAAAACCAGAGCAGTCCACCCCGCCGCGACTCATACCGCCGTAGCGATAAGGCGTCCCGCGCCAGTTGCTCAGCTGGTCGTTCAGACTGGCAATGACGGTGATAGAATCTGAAAGCCGCGGATTAGGCGGCGGTGCACGATGGCTGCTGCATCCCGCAAGAAAGAGTGCCGCCACCAGGATAAACCAGAATCGCATTTTCAGACGAATCCTCTGCTTTTATTGTTCTTCCGGTAATTTAGCGCGCAATTGTGTTAACAGGCAAGAAACGGTTACTCCTGCCCCGTAGAAATCAGCATCTTATGTCCCTCGATATCCAGCCTGCGGAACGACATGTTATAGGCACGTGCCAGATGTGGCGGCGTAAGAACCTGGTCCCGCGCGCCGCTGGCAATCATCCTGCCGCGCGACAGTAGCCACACCCGATGGGCATGGCGCAACGTATGGTTAAGGTCGTGGCTGCTCATCACCACGGCAATACCTTTCCGGCTCAACGCGCTTAACAGCGAATCCAGCGCCGCCTGCTGGGCGACATCCAGACCACTCATGGGTTCGTCCAGGAGCAACATCCGCCCGTGAGGGTTGCCTGCGGGGTGGATCTGCAGAATGACCGCCGCCAGACGCACTCGCTGCCATTCACCGCCGGAAAGCTGGCTGGCATGGCGGGGCAGTTTATCTTCCAGTCCTAACGCCGCCGCCACCTCCGTAAGCAGTGCCGTATCCTGTTTGTCGTGCAAATGCAGCATCAGATAATGCCAGACCGGCATCGCAAACGGCGGTACCTGCTGCTGCACCAGATAGCTGCGCCGGTGGGCCAGCGAGCCGGGAGACCAGTCGGCAAGAGGATGTTCCAGCAGTGTGATCTGCCCGGGCCCGGTGGTCAGCCCTGCCATCCGCGCCAGCAGCGTGCTTTTTCCCGCGCCGTTTGGCCCAACCAGATGCAGGATTTCCCCCGCATTGATAGCGCCGGTCATCGGCTCCAGACGCCCCTTCTCGGCGACGTCCGTGAGCTGCATCAGCAGTGACATTATTTTGCCAGCGCCAGCTTGATCGATTCCATGACAATCGGATCCTCAGGCGTCATATCCGGCGAGAAGCGCTGAACGACCTGGCCGTCGCGACCGATCAGGAATTTTTCGAAGTTCCACAGAATATCGTCCGGATAGAGCGGCGCGCGGCCTTTGCTGGCCATACGCTCGTAAAAACCACTGCCCTCAGGCGCAACGGCCTTCGGCGCGGCAGCAATCAGCTTCGCGTACAGCGGATGGCGATCTTCGCCGTTAACATCAATTTTGCTGAACATCGGGAACGTTACGCCATAGGTGGTGCTGCAGAAGGTTTTGATCTCTTCTTCGCTGCCCGGCTCCTGGCCCAGGAACTGGTTGCACGGGAAGCCCAGCACGGTGAAACCGTCTTTCTCCCAGGCTTTCTGAATGTTCTCCAGCTGTTCGTACTGTGGCGTCAGGCCGCATTTGGACGCCACGTTGACGATAAGCAACACGTTGCCTTTGTAGCTTTCCAGCGTGGTTTTCTCGCCATCAATGGTCGTCACTTCGGTATTCAGGATATCAGTCTGCATAGCATTCCCTCAGGTTGTCTTACGGGTCGTTTTTTAACGTCCGGATTTTAATAGTAGCCAGATAAAGACTGGCGCGCCCAGCGTGGCGGTTACCACACCAATCGGTAACTCCGCGGCTGTCAGGGCAAGACGAGCGATGATATCAGCCACCAGCAGCGTGACGGCTCCGGCCACGGCCGAAGCCGGAAGCAAGGTTCGATGGTCCGTGAAGCCACACAGACGCAGCATATGCGGGATAACCAGCCCGATAAAACCAATCGCTCCCGCCAGCGCCACGCTCACGCCCACCAGCCAACCGATGGCAATGACCAGCACGTTACGCCAGAACGCCATCGGCATGCCGAGCTGACGGGCTGAGATTTCCCCCAGCGCGAGCATGTTCAGCGGCTGCGCCTGCAGGGCTGCCCATACAATCCCAGGCACCAGAAGCGCCATCAGCCAGCCCTGATGCCAGTCAACGCCACCAAAGCCTCCCATCATCCAGTACATCAGCTGACGCAAGTCAAAGGAGGTCGAGAAGTAAACCGCCCAGGTCATTAGCGCGCTGCAGATGATCCCCAGCGCAACCCCGGCAAGCAGCAGGCGGCTGGTCGACAAGTGCCGTCTGGCAAAGCGAAGCAGGATGATGGTGATCAGTAATGCACCGAAAATGGCGCTGAGGCTAATACTCCATCCGGAGAGTTCTCCTCCGCCCAGCATTACCGCCGCAATCAGCCCGACGCCTGCACCGTTCGACACCCCGAGCAGCCCGGGTTCCGCCAGCGGGTTTTCAAACAGCGCCTGCATAACGGTACCTGACAGCGCCAGTGCAGCACCGACCAGCATCACCGCCACGGTGCGCGGCAGACGAATTTGCCAGACGAAGAGTTGCCCGTCAGGCCCCAGCCAGCGTTCGGGCCCAATCCAGCTGTCGCCCGCGCAGAGGCTGATACCCGCGGCGACAATCAGCAACAGCGCCAGCAATAGCAGGCGACGTCGGTCGGAACGGTGTTGGCGATGAGCATAATCAAGCATGAGCGTGGTTTTATTAGCGTGTGATGTCTTTGATTTTACGGTCGGTTTGCCAGAGAGCGCAAAGAAAAAAGGCCGCGTAGGCGGCCTTTTTGGTTAGTTCATATTACTCTGCTTTGGGCGTTGCGTTTTCGACACGGCTTTTTAACTTCTGGCCGGGTCTGAAGGTCACCACGCGGCGGGCTGTAATGGGAATATCTTCCCCCGTCTTCGGGTTACGGCCCGGACGTTGGTTTTTGTCTCGCAAATCAAAATTGCCAAAACCGGAGAGTTTTACCTGCTCACCATTTTCCAGAGCACGACGGATCTCTTCGAAAAACAGCTCTACCAGCTCTTTGGCATCCCGTTTGCTAAGCCCAAGCTTATCAAACAGATATTCTGACATTTCAGCTTTTGTAAGCGCCATAGGTTCAATCCCTCAATGATGCCTGGAATCGCTCTTTTAATGCCTCTACACATTTGGCGACGGTAGCGGCAATCTCCTCTTCTTCGAGTGTACGGCTGGTATCCTGAAGGATAAGGCTGATAGCGAGGCTCTTGAAACCTTCTGCTACGCCCTTGCCGCGGTACACGTCAAATAAGTTTACGCCAACTACCTGATTTACGCCAACTTTCTTACATTCGGCCAAAATATCTGCTGCGGGAACGTTTTCCGCGACCACAACCGCGATATCACGGCGGTTTGCCGGGAAGCGGGAGACGTCCTGCGCCTGAGGAATGACGCGGTCTGCAACCGGGCTCCACTCCAGCTCAAACACGATGGTACGGCCGTTCAGGTCCAGCTTACGCTCCAGCTCAGGATGAACAACACCAATGAAACCAATGCGTTTGCCGTCTAAATAGATCGCCGCACTCTGGCCCGGATGCAGGGCTGGAATCGCTTCTGCACGGAATTCAATTTCAGATAATTTACCGGTCAGATCCAGAATGGCTTCCAGATCGCCTTTCATATCGTAGAAATCAACCGTACCTTTTGCCAGGTCCCAGTGCTCTTCATAACGGTTGCCACTGATAGCACCAGCCAGCATGAGATCCTGACGGATGCCTAAATTTGCCTGATTATCCGGTACAAAGCGCAAACCGCTTTCGAAAATTCGCACGCGGTTTTGCTGGCGATTCTGGTTGTAAACAATAGTGCCCAGCAGCCCGGTCCACAGGGACAGACGCATTGCGGACATTTCGCTGGAGATTGGGCTTGGCAGGATCAACGCCTCCTCGCCCGGGTGGATCAGTTGCTGCAGCTTAGGATCAACAAAGCTGTAGGTGATCACTTCCTGGTAGCCTTTGTCGTTAAGCATGGTTTTCACACGCTTCAGGGACAGGTCGGCTTCACGATGGGTACCCATCACCAGACCGGCCTGAACGGGCTCGTCCGGGATATTGTTGTAGCCATATACGCGGGCCACTTCTTCCACCAGATCTTCTTCGATTTCCATGTCAAAACGCCAGGATGGCGCAACGGCTTTCCACTCGTCCTGACCTTCGGTCACTTCACAGCCCAGACGCGTCAGAATGTCGGTCACCTGGGCATCGGCAACATGATGACCAATCAGGCGATCGAGCTTGCTGCGGCGCAGGGTAATGGTTGCGCGTTTCGGCAGCGTCGCTTCGTGAGTGACATCGATAACCGGACCGGCTTCACCGCCGCAGATGTCGATCAGAAGGCGAGTCGCTCGCTCCATCGCTTTGTACTGCAGCGCAGGGTCAACGCCACGCTCGTAGCGGTGAGACGCATCGGTGTGCAGGCCATGACGGCGTGCGCGACCGGTGATAGAGAGCGGGCTGAAGAAGGCGCATTCCAGCAGGACGTTTTGCGTTTCGTCATTTACCCCAGAGTGTTCGCCACCGAAGATACCGCCCATCGCCAGCGCTTTGCTGTGGTCAGCAATCACCAGCGTATCCGCGTTCAGCTTCGCTTCGGTGCCATCAAGCAGAACCAGGGTTTCGCCCTCTTTTGCCATACGGACAACAATACCGCCTTCGATACGATCTTTATCGAACGCATGCATTGGCTGACCCAGTTCCAGCAGAACGTAGTTGGTGACGTCAACCACCGCGTCGATAGAGCGAATGCCGCAGCGGCGCAGCTTCTCTTTCATCCACAGTGGTGTTGGCGCTTTCACGTTGATGCCTTTTACCACGCGGCCGAGGTATCGTGGGCAAGCATCCGCGGCGTCAACCTGAATAGGCAGTACGTCACTGATGGTCGCTTCTACCGGTACGATCTCCGGGGCGTTCAGTTCGGTCTGGTTCAGCACGGCCACGTCGCGCGCCACGCCGATGATACCTAAGCAATCAGCGCGGTTTGGCGTAACGCTGATCTCGATGGTGTTGTCATCAAGCTTCAGGTATTCGCGGATATCGGTGCCAATTGGCGCATCCAGCGGAAGCTCAATGATGCCGTTGTGATCGTCGGAAATACCCAGCTCGGAGAAGGAGCACAGCATGCCTTCAGACGGCTCACCGCGCAGTTTAGCCGCTTTAATTTTGAAATCACCCGGCAATACCGCACCCACGGTTGCCACGGCGACTTTCAGGCCCTGACGGCAGTTTGGCGCACCGCAAACGATGTCCAGCAGGCGGTCGCCGCCGACATTCACTTTTGTCACGCGCAGTTTGTCGGCGTTCGGATGCTGGCCGCACTCGACCACTTCACCGACCACGACGCCGGTGAAGGCACCGGAAACCGGCTCAACGCCGTCAACTTCCAGGCCCGCCATGGTGATCTGGTCAGACAGCGCGTCGCTGTCCAGCGTGGTATTGACCCATTCGCGTAACCACAGTTCACTGAATTTCATTGTTCTGTCCTGCCCTTATTTAAACTGTTTGAGGAAACGCAGATCGTTTTCGAAGAATGCACGTAAATCGGTCACACCGTAACGCAGCATGGTCAGACGCTCCATGCCCATACCGAAGGCAAAGCCGGAGTACACTTCCGGATCGATACCGACGTTGCGCAGTACATTTGGATGCACCATGCCGCAACCCAGCACTTCCAGCCATTTGCCGTTTTTGCCCATCACGTCAACTTCCGCAGACGGTTCAGTGAACGGGAAGTAGGATGGACGGAAACGAACCTGCAGGTCTTCCTCAAAGAAGTTGTTCAGGAAATCGTGCAGCGTGCCCTTCAGGTTGGTGAAGCTGATGTTTTTATCAACAATCAGACCTTCCATCTGGTGGAACATTGGGGTATGGGTCTGATCGTAATCGTTACGATAAACGCGACCCGGCGCGATGATGCGGATTGGCGGTTCCTGATCCTTCATGGTACGGATCTGTACGCCAGAGGTCTGGGTACGCAGCAGACGCGTGGCGTCAAACCAGAAAGTGTCGTGGTCAGCGCGTGCCGGATGATGGCCAGGAATATTCAGGGCATCGAAGTTGTGATAATCATCTTCAATTTCCGGGCCAGTCGCCACGGTAAAGCCGAGCTCACCGAAGAAACTTTCAATGCGATCGATGGTACGGGTAACCGGATGCAGCCCCCCGTTTTCGATACGGCGACCCGGCAGAGAAACGTCGATCGTCTCTGCGGCCAGTCGCGCATTCAGCACCGCGCTTTCCAGCTCGGCTTTACGTGCGTTCAGTGCCTGCTGCACCTGCTCTTTAGCTTCGTTAATCACCGCACCCGCTGCCGGGCGTTCTTCTGGCGGCAGTTCACGCAGGGTTGTCATTTGAAGGGTCAGGTGCCCTTTCTTCCCAAGATATTCGACGCGGACATTGTCTAACGCGGCAACATCTGAGGCCTGATTAATGGCGGCTGTTGCACTGGCAACCAGCTCTGCGAGATGTGACATGATTTTCCTCATTATGTCGGTGCAGACACCGATTTGGTGGAGTTATTCTCTCAAATTCAGATACAAAAAAAGCCTCCATCGGGAGGCTTATCTGGCGCTGTTTTTCGTTTCATCTTTCACGCGCTAGCCTCCTGGAGTCAGGTGCTAAAGTAAAAGAAGAAGCGGAAAATAGCAGCATTCATGCTTGCGTTACCTTGTTGGGTAAAAACCGTTGAGAACTTATTGAAAAGCCTGCACGGATAAATGTCAATCTTCTGATGGTGTTAAATGAAAAGAGGAGGCAAAGCCCCCTCTCTCAACTGGCTTATGCCAGTGCTGCTTTCGCTTTTTCGACCAGAGCGGTGAACGCTACTTTGTCGAATACTGCGATGTCAGCCAGGATCTTACGGTCGATTTCAACAGAGGCTTTTTTCAGGCCATTGATGAATTTGCTGTAAGAAATACCGTTCTGACGTGCTGCTGCGTTGATACGCGCAATCCACAGTTGACGGAACTGACGCTTACGCTGACGACGGTCACGGTAAGCGTACTGACCTGCTTTGATAACAGCCTGGAAGGCAACGCGGTATACGCGTGAACGCGCACCGTAGTAGCCTTTAGCTTGTTTCAAAATTTTCTTGTGACGTGCACGTGCAATTACACCACGTTTTACGCGAGCCATGTGTGCTCTCCTGTATCTATTCTAAGTTAAAAAAGTTAAACGTTAACGACTTATGCGTACGGCAGGCACGCGATTACCAGGCCCAGATCGCCTTTAGAAACCATGGCTTTTGGACGCAGGTGACGTTTACGCTTGGTAGCTTTCTTAGTCAGAATGTGACGCAGGTTAGCGTGCTTGTGCTTAAAACCACCTTTACCGGTTTTTTTGAAGCGCTTAGCAGCACCGCGTACGGTCTTAATTTTTGGCATTTTAATAACTTCCACTTCGCATTGTTAAATAAACGAAACATAGGCGAACAAAACCTATGAAACCCGAAGGCTCCACAGATTTTGCTGCTTGAAGGCCTTACTGTTTCTTCTTAGGAGCGAGCACCATGATCATCTGGCGGCCTTCGATCTTCGTAGGGAAGGATTCGACTACTGCCAGTTCACTCAGATCTTCACGGACGCGGTTAAGCACTTCCATACCGATCTGTTGGTGGGCCATTTCACGACCGCGGAAACGCAGTGTGATCTTGGCCTTATCGCCATCTTCCAGAAAGCGAATCAGGCTGCGGAGTTTTACCTGATAATCGCCATCGTCGGTACCAGGACGGAATTTGATTTCCTTAACCTGGATAACTTTTTGCTTCTTCTTCTGTTCCTTAGAAGACTTACTCTTTTCATAAAGGAACTTGCCGTAGTCCATGATACGACAAACTGGCGGTTCGGCGTTAGGGCTGATTTCAACTAAATCTACTCCAGCTTCTTCAGCCTTTTCGATTGCTTCTCTCAGACTCACAATCCCCAGCTGCTCGCCTTCCAGACCTGTTAAGCGAACTTCCTGGGCGCGAATCTCGCCATTGATACGATTCGGACGTGCCGTTTGAACTCGTTTTCCGCCTTTAATACCTTATTCCTCCAGTTGTTGAAGACTGCGGCTGCGAATCTCTTGTTGCAGCTTCTCAATCACTTCACTTACGTCCAGGCTGCCCAGGTCTTTACCACGGCGGGTGCGAACGGCAACTTTGCCTGCTTCCACCTCTTTATCACCACAGACCAACATATACGGGACACGACGTAAAGTGTGCTCGCGGATTTTAAAGCCAATCTTCTCATTTCTCAAGTCTGCTTTTACGCGAATGCCCGCATTTTGTAGTTTCTGCGTCAATTCTTTAACGTAATCTGCCTGAGAATCGGTAATGTTCATCACCACTACCTGCACTGGCGCAAGCCAGGTTGGGAAGAAGCCCGCGAACTCTTCGGTCAGGATGCCGATGAAGCGCTCCAGTGAACCGAGGATTGCACGGTGAATCATAACCGGTACCTGACGTTCGTTGTCTTCGCCAACATAAGAGGCGCTTAAACGCTGCGGCAGGGAGAAGTCCAGCTGTACAGTACCGCACTGCCATGCGCGATCGAGGCAGTCATACAGGGTAAATTCAATTTTCGGACCGTAGAATGCGCCCTCGCCCAGCTGGTATTCGAACGGAATACCGTTCTCTTCCAGCGCCACGGCGAGATCCGCTTCTGCGCGATCCCATGTCTCATCGCTACCGATACGTTTTTCCGGACGCGTTGAGAGTTTGACCACGATCTTCTCAAAGCCAAAGGTGCTGTACATATCGTAGACCATACGAATACAGGCGTTAACTTCATCACGAACCTGATCTTCAGTACAGAAGATATGCGCATCATCCTGAGTAAAGCCACGAACACGCATCAGACCGTGAAGCGCACCTGATGGCTCGTTACGGTGGCAGCTACCGAACTCCGCCATACGCAGCGGCAGGTCACGGTAGGATTTCAGACCCTGGTTGAAGATCTGAACGTGGCCCGGGCAGTTCATTGGCTTAATGCAGTATTCACGGTTCTCGGACGAGGTGGTGAACATCGCATCTTTGTAGTTGTCCCAGTGGCCGGTTTTTTCCCACAGCACACGGTCCATCATGAACGGGCCTTTTACTTCCTGGTACTGGTACTCTTTCAGCTTGGAGCGTACGAACGTTTCCAGTTCACGGAAGATGGTCCAGCCGTCGTTATGCCAGAATACCATACCCGGCGCTTCTTCCTGCATGTGATACAGGTCAAGCTGTTTACCGATTTTACGGTGGTCACGCTTCGCCGCTTCTTCCAGGCGCTGCAGATAGGCGTTCAGGGCTTTTTTATCGGCCCATGCGGTACCATAAATACGCTGCAACATTTTGTTGTTGCTGTCGCCACGCCAGTAGGCGCCTGCGATCTTCATCAGTTTAAAGTGATGACAGAAACGCATATTCGGCACGTGCGGTCCACGGCACATGTCGATGTATTCTTCGTGATGGTACAAGCCTGGCTTGTCATCATGAGAGATGTTCTCGTCAAGAATAGAGACTTTATAGCTCTCGCCACGCTTGACGAAGGTTTCACGCGCTTCGTGCCAGCTGACTTTCTTCTTGATGACGTCATAGTTCGTTTCGGCGAGCTCGTGCATACGTTTTTCGAGCGCGTCGATATCTTCCTGGGTCAGGGTATGGTCAAGGTCAACGTCATAGTAGAAGCCGTTGTCGATAACCGGACCAATCGCCATTTTGGTGTTTGGCCACAGCTGCTTGATAGCATGACCTAACAGGTGCGCACAGGAGTGACGAATGATCTCCAGACCTTCTTCGTCTTTCGCGGTGATGATTGCAAGCGTCGCATCGTTTTCAATCAGATCGGACGCATCAACCAGCTCACCGTTCACACGGCCGGCGATGGTCGCTTTCGCGAGGCCAGGACCGATATCCAAGGCAACATCCATTGGGCTAACAGCGCGGTCGAAATGGCGTTGGCTGCCATCAGGAAGAGTAATTACAGGCATTTTATATCCTTATTTGCAGTGATGCCCCACACATAAGAGCATATACAAAGAAAATAATCGTGATTAAACAGTAGATTACGAAACATCTGACCAACAATCGTCAAATTGGTTCGTTATCCTGCACCTGCCGAATTCAGATAAATGCGGGTTTACGGCAAGGGACTTAATGTTAACACTAACAGCAAGGGGATTGCACCCTCTGCTGCCACAATGAAGGACTGGCATGTTGCAGATATTTGCAGATTGCGTCTCTCTGGCACTCGCATTTCGCCGATGCTGAGCTAACTTTGAACAGGCCTTTAACATCCACAGGTGCTTACCATGAACGTATCCAGTAGAACGGTAGTGATATTAAATATCCTGTCAGCAACCGGTTTATTGTTGATTCTCGCCGATCGATTCCACTGGTTCTGAGCTGAACCCCATACCGGCATAACACGATTGCTCCCAGGAAGGGGCATATTTCGGCCCCGTTTGATAGACTATGCGTATCAACGGACAAGGATTAGGTTATGCCAACAAAACGATTTGCCGTAAAACACTGGAAAATGGTGCTGGTGCTGATTGCCATCTGCGGCGCAATGCTGCTACTTCGTTGGGCGGCAATGATTTGGGGTTAGAGAATCAGAAGGGACGTCTGGCAGAGATGAGAAACGGGCCGATATTTTCGGCCCGCCATGATTACATTCTATAACCCAGTGAAACGGTGGTTCTGCGATCGGTATGTTCAGGCGCGCTTGCTGGTGGTGAAGAGTTCCAGGTCACGTTGTAGGCCACTTTCAAACCGAAGTGTTCATTGATAGCCACGTTCAGGGCACTTTCAGAGTTCAGCGTTGTATCCTCGGCACCAAACACAGACACACCCTGAGTGAATTTGGTGTTATCGGTCATCTGCCATGCGTAGGTACCTGACGCATAACCCAGCGGCTGGGTTTCATCTTCGCCGTTGGTGTACTCGTCGTAGCGAACACCAGGACCGAATTCAAAACGGAAGCTGTGTACAGGCCCATTCAGGAACTGACGACCATAACCCGTCGTGAATACATCACGCTGGCGATAGCCATTATAACGGTCGGTTAACCAGCTTGCCTGACCGAATATGTAGTCATAGTCGGTCATGTTGTAACGGCTACGTCCACCTGCCGCATATTTCTCGGAAGAGCGTTCATCGTTAGCGGACGTGTTGCTGGCATTCCCCCACAGCGACCATGCTGTGGTATTACCGTACCAGGTCAGGGTGCTGTCCGCCGTCAGAGAAGAGCTTTTTGTGTTACCTGATTGCGCGAGATACCCGGCATTCAGATTACCTTCGAAGGGTTTTTTGGCAGTGGAGGGATCGTCCATGACAGTAAAAACGGTGTCATCGGCGGTTGCATTCAGTGATGCAAATACGCCACCCGCCAGCATCAGTGCTGCGGGTACTGTCTTCAAAAGCTTCATTTTATTTAAGGAGTCCGTACAACAAAAAAAGAGACCACCACGGTCTCGGAAACTTTCTTGAGGATCAATGACAAGGCGTCCAGAGAAAGGTAACAAATTATAAAAAGGCGCAAATAACATAGCAATATTTTCTTATTTCATTTTTTGAATAAGAACGATCCCAAAGCGCGTTTTATTTTATATATCTTTTATCACGCTTGTTTCAGCATTCATTTTTAAAATCATACTGTTATTTACATTGCCTTCCTGTCGATCGGTGCCAGGCTTAAAAGAACCCATACTAAAAGGAGGTTATGATGGCTTCTATTTATACGCTGACACTCTCCCCTTCCCTCGACTCCGCGACTATCACCCCGCACATTTACCCTGAAGGTAAACTACGCTGTAGCGCCCCTGTGTTTGAGCCGGGCGGCGGCGGCATTAACGTGGCGCGCGCCATTACCCATCTTGGCGGTAAAGCCACCGCCATATTCCCTTCCGGGGGTGCCACGGGGGAACATCTTGTCTCTTTGCTGGCGGATGAACAGGTTGCCGTAGACACCGTAGCGGCCCAGGACTGGACCCGGCAGAATCTGCATGTCCACGTCGAATCCAGCGGGGAGCAGTATCGTTTCGTGATGCCGGGCGCCAGACTGAGCGATGATGAGTTTCGTCAACTGGAAGAGAAGGTACTGACCATTGAAAGCGGCTCACTGCTGGTTATTAGCGGTAGTCTGCCGCCAGGCGTCAAAACGGAAAAGCTGACGGCGCTGGTTAAGGCAGTGCTTCAGCGTGGTATCCGCTGCATCGTCGACAGCTCAGGTGAAGCCCTGCAGGCAGCGTTAGTCCCCGGGCATCTTGAACTCGTTAAACCTAACCAGAAAGAGCTTAGCGCGCTTGTGAATCGCGAACTTAACCAGCCTGATGACGTGCGCACCGCCGCAGAAGAACTGGTTCGCAGCGGCAAAGCGCACCGCGTGGTCGTCTCTCTCGGTCCTCAGGGGGCACTGGCTGTCGACAAGACGGGCTTTGTGCAGGTTGTGCCGCCGCCCATGAAAAGCCAGAGTACCGTGGGTGCGGGCGACAGCATGGTCGGCGCGATGGCGCTAAAACTGGCGCAGGGTGCTTCTCTTCTGGAAATGACGCGTTATGGCGTCGCGGCGGGGAGTGCCGCCACCATTAATCAGGGGACGCGGCTGTGTTCGCTTGCCGATACGCAGAAAATCGTCGATTACCTTTCAAAAGACTGACCTCTATTCCCCTTCCCAATCGAAGGGGAATTTACCTTAAAGTCGCCAAATATGGCATATCGACTATGCTAAAAAAACTTTCAGAATAACAACGAGGTGAATTATGAGCAGTGGTGATATCACCCGCTATGTCGCAACCATCAATCTTCGTGAAGCGTCACTGACCGAGCTGAACGAGCTCAATAACGCCTTTACTCGCGCGAATTTTCTGCTCACGCTGACGGACGATGACGGCCATATTCATGATTTAGGCACGCTGACATTTGGTTTGATCGCGGCCCTGAGTGAAGAAGACGTTCACGCCCTGGCCGCCAGCCTGGTGGAAAGTGTGACCGACAAGCCCGCCGACATCACCGTGGAAACGTGGGAAAGCTGGCACAAAAAAGAACAATAAGTGCGCTGCATGAATTTAAACCGCTCAGGTGTGCGTTAGTTCGTATTTTTTTACCGCAATTATGCGCTAACTTTATGATCTGGCAGACAACATGGGAGAGTCAACATGTGGCAGGCTATCAGTCATCTTTTAAGTGAGCAACTGGGTGAAGGTGAAATTGAACTGCGTAACGAACTGCCAGGCGGAGAGATCCACGCCGCGTGGCATTTACGCTACGCAGGACGCGATCTTTTCGTGAAGTGTGATGAGCGAGAACTGCTCCCGATATTCACCGCTGAAGCCGACCAGCTGGAACTGTTGTCTCGCAGTAAAACGGTGACAGTACCGCAGGTGCTGGCTCTGGGCAGCGACCGGGACTACAGTTTCCTGGTCATGGACTATCTCCCTCCCCGCCCGCTGGATGCCCATAACGCCTTCATTCTTGGACAACAGCTCGCGCGCCTGCACCAGTGGAGCGACCAGCCCCAGTTTGGCCTCGATTTTGACAACGACCTTTCCACTACCCCACAGCCCAACGCCTGGCAGCGTCGGTGGTCGACGTTTTTTGCCGAACAGCGCATCGGATGGCAGCTTGAACTGGCCGCCGAAAAAGGGCTGGAATTTGGCAATATTGATGCCATCGTTGAGCATGTACAACAGCGCCTGGCCTCCCATCAGCCGCAGGCATCTCTACTGCACGGCGATTTATGGTCCGACAACTGCGCGCTGGGTCCCAACGGCCCCTATATCTTCGACCCGGCCTGCTACTGGGGTGACAGAGAGTGCGATCTGGCCATGCTGCCCCTGCATCCAGAGCAGCCCCCGCAAATATATGATGGCTATCAGTCAGTCTCCCCTCTGCCGTCCGATTTTCTCGAGCGCCAACCGGTGTATCAGCTTTATACGCTGATGAACCGCGCTATCCTTTTTGGCGGGCAGCATCTGGTCAACGCCCAGCGTGCGCTTGAACGCGTACTTGCGGCATAGGGACAAATCGGGTGGCCGTGCCGCCACCCTCATCTGTCAGAGAAAACCCAGCAGAGAGAAGAAGAAGTATCCCGCCACAATGATGATAATGGGGAAAATATAGAGCGGGAAAATTTGCAGGAAAATGGTGTGACGCGGTACCACAATGCGGGATTCAATCTGCTCCCGGCTCATTCCTTCCGGGCCTTTCGCCTGTTCCAGAATTAACTGATCCTCAACGCCTTCGCGCAGAAAACGGGTCTGGCGACTCATTCGCGCACCGGATGCCTGTAACGCCATGGCAATAAAAATCAACGCATAGATGACCCAGAACCCAATATTAAGCTGCTGGTGAAAATCCGGCGTTGGCGAGTTGAACCAGAAGACATTCAGGAACGGGGTGTTGAACCGCATCATCTCAATCATGACATGCGCAAAATCAAGCATGACGGCATTAATGCCTGGCTGTTTTTCGCTGTGATCGTACATAAATTTGAGCACAGAAATCAGCGTAGAGATGACGGCGGGAATAAAAATCACCCAGCCAGCAATACGTTTTAAGACAGCAATGCGTCCAGCTTGTTGATACGTCATCAGTTCCTCTTCATAAAGACGCGTTATTTGTGGCTAAGTCTACCTGCTGGACAGCATTTTCGCCCGATCTTTGAAAGCAATATGCTAAATTGCTAAGTGTGCTTAGCACTTATCGTCTGTCGAACACCCTGGATAAGGAGACGTTGTGATGTCGACACCGCGCCAGATACTTGCCGCTATTTTTGACATGGATGGATTACTGATTGATTCCGAGCCGTTGTGGGATCGCGCCGAGCTGGACGTGATGGCCAGCCTGGGCGTTGATATCAGCCGCCGTAATGAACTTCCCGACACGCTGGGCCTGCGCATTGATATGGTCGTAGACCTCTGGTACGCCCACCAGCCGTGGAGTGGCCCAGATCGCGACGAAGTCACCGCGCGCATTATCAGCCGCGCCATCGCGCTGGTGGAGGAGAACAAGCCGCTATTGCCTGGCGTGCGTGAAGCGGTCGCGTTGTGTAAGGCTCAGGGGCTGAAGGTGGGCCTGGCCTCCGCTTCACCGCTGCATATGCTGGAAAAAGTGCTCATTATGTTTGAGCTGCGCGACAGTTTTGACGCCCTGGCGTCAGCTGAAAAATTGCCCTACAGCAAACCGCACCCGCAGGTCTATATGGACTGTGCCGCTAAGCTGGGTCTTGATCCGCTTACCTGTGTCGCGCTGGAAGATTCCGTTAACGGCATGGTCGCGTCCAAAGCCGCACGTATGCGCTCCATTGTGGTTCCGGCAGAGGAAGGCCGCCACGATCCCCGTTTTGCCCTTGCCGATGTGAAGCTTAATTCGCTGACAGAACTCACGGCGCATCACCTTAAGGGCGGCTAACAACATGCTCCATTTGTGACAAACAGTTACACCGTCACCTCTTCCGCCTACTGTATAAAAACCCTATACTGTATGAATTGACAGTTTCGTGGGTTTTATCATGACGGCGGAAGGCCACCTCCTTTTTTCCATAGCGTGCGCAGTATTTGCCAAAAACGCTGAACTCACTCCCGTGCTCGCACAGGGGGACTGGTGGCATATTGTCCCTTCCGCCGTATTGACCTGTCTGCTGCCCGATATTGATCATCCCAAATCATTTCTTGGACAACGCCTGAAGTGGGTATCGAAACCCATCGCCCGCGCGTTCGGCCACCGGGGGTTTACGCACAGCCTGCTGGCCGTTTTTGGGCTGCTTACCCTTTTTTATTTAAAAGTGCCCGAAAGCTGGATCGTCCCTGCTGATGCCATTCAGGGGATGGTGCTCGGCTACTTAAGCCATATTCTTGCCGATATGCTGACGCCCGCTGGCGTTCCACTTCTCTGGCCGTGTCGCTGGCGCTTTCGTTTTCCCATCCTTGCGCCACAGAAAGGGAACCAGCTTGAGCGCGTATTGTGCATGGCGCTCTTCGCTTACGCCGTCTGGATGCCACAGACATTGCCCGAAAACAGTGCAGTGCGCTGGTCTTCGCAGATGATCAATTCGCTGCAATTTCAGTTCAATCGCTTTATTCATCACCAGATTGAACAGTAAACCAACAAAATCATTCCGTTTGTCATAAACCATTCCATTTGGATATAAGCGCGACATCACACTTCTGCTAACCTTCCGCCAACAGGATCGGGAAAAACCGATCCCATAATAAATCAGGAGAACGGGGATGAATTTTCCACTCATCGCGAACGTTGTTGTGTTCGTTGTATTGCTATTGCTTCTCGCGCAGACGCGCCACAAACAGTGGAGCCTGGCGAAAAAAGTGCTGGTTGGTCTGGCCATGGGTGTCGTATTTGGTCTGGCGTTGCAGGCGATTTATGGCTCCGATAATCCAGTTCTGAAAGACTCTATTCAGTGGTTCAACATTGTCGGCAACGGCTATGTCCAGCTGCTGCAGATGATCGTGATGCCGCTGGTGTTCGCCTCTATTCTGAGTGCCGTTGCCCGCCTGCATAACGCCACTCAACTGGGTAAAATCAGTTTTCTGACCATTGGTACCCTGCTGTTTACCACGCTGATCGCCGCGCTGGTGGGTGTGCTGGTAACCAACCTGTTTGGCCTGACGGCCGAAGGTCTGGTGCAGGGCACGGCTGAAACAGCACGCCTGACCGCGATTCAAACCAACTACGTGGGTAAAGTGGCCGATCTGACGGTTCCGCAGATGGTGCTCTCCTTCATTCCGAAGAACCCGTTTGCTGACCTGACCGGCGCCAGCCCAACGTCCATCATCAGCGTGGTGATCTTCGCGGCATTCCTCGGTGTGGCCGCACTGAAGCTGCTGAAAGACGATGCGCCGAAAGGCGAGCGTGTGCTGACGGCGATTGATACCCTGCAAAGCTGGGTGATGAAGCTGGTGCGTCTGGTCATGCAGCTGACGCCATACGGCGTGCTGGCGCTTATGACCAAAGTGGTTGCGGGCTCTAACCTGCAGGACATCATTAAGCTGGGCAGTTTTGTCGTCGCCTCTTATCTGGGCCTGGGCATCATGTTCGTGGTGCACGGTATCCTGCTGGGCGTGAACGGCGTCAGCCCGCTGAAATACTTCCGCAAAGTCTGGCCGGTACTGACCTTTGCCTTCACCAGCCGCTCCAGCGCCGCGTCTATTCCTCTGAACGTTGAAGCGCAGACCCGTCGCCTGGGCGTGCCAGAATCTATCGCCAGCTTCTCTGCGTCCTTTGGTGCCACCATCGGTCAGAACGGCTGTGCGGGTCTCTACCCGGCGATGCTGGCGGTGATGGTTGCCCCGACCGTGGGTATCAACCCGCTGGATCCGGTCTGGATCGCCACGCTGGTCGGCATTGTGACCATCAGTTCCGCCGGTGTTGCCGGTGTTGGTGGCGGCGCAACCTTCGCTGCGCTGATTGTGCTGCCTGCACTGGGTCTGCCAGTGACGCTGGTCGCGCTGCTGATCTCCGTTGAACCGCTGATCGACATGGGTCGTACCGCGCTGAACGTGAGCGGCTCCATGACCGCCGGTACGCTGACCAGCCAGTGGCTGAAGCAGACCGACAAAGCCATTCTGGAAAGTGAAGACGACGCCGAACTGGCGCACCGGTAATCGCCGGGAAATAAAAAAACCGCCTGATGGCGGTTTTTTTATGGCTGTTATTCTTCAACCTCTTCATCCTGGCGGATTTGCACCGCCCATCGCTGGGCAGACTCCGGCACGGAAAACGTCGGCGATCGACGGAAATGCTCCCCCATCAGGACAAACGCCACATATTTACCACGAAGCTGCCAGACATCACGAAAACCCTCCACTTTCAGGGCATGGTCAGGCGGCGCGGGTTCCACGCGGGGCACATAGCTAATAACCTGGCGGTTTTGTTGACGAAGAGGTTTCATAAGCGACGGGTTCACTAAAGCAAATTCTTGAAGCAGGAAAATTCTATGATAGCCGATTCTGCTCCCTTCCGTCGCGCTCCGAATGGCTGAGAGGGCTCCTTTCGTTAAGGGCGGCATGTGAAAACTCTTAGTTCGCGAGCTATCTCACGACATTGTTCTATCCTTAATAGGGTTTTTAGCAATGGATAAAGGAGAAGCGTGCAATGTCGAACAAAGATAATACACATCAATCACCGATTCATGGCACTGAAGAATCTCAACCGGGTATGGACTCTCTCGCCCCTGCTGACGGCTCTCACCGCCCCTCGCCAGGCCCTTCCGCCCCCGGCGAACAGCCTACCGCACCGGGAAGCATGAAATCGCCGGACACCGGGAACGAGAAGCTGAAATCGCTTGAGCCACACCGTAAAGGTGGTGAAGGTTTTGCACTCACGACCAATCAGGGCGTGCGCATTGCTGACGATCAAAACTCTCTTCGCGCCGGCTCGCGCGGCCCCACCCTGCTGGAAGACTTTATCCTGCGGGAAAAAATTACCCATTTCGACCACGAGCGAATTCCGGAACGTATCGTTCACGCGCGCGGCTCGGCTGCGCATGGCTACTTCCAGCCGTACAAGAGCCTGAAAGCGATCACCAAAGCAGATTTCCTCTCCGACCCGGATAAAATTACCCCGGTGTTTGTCCGATTCTCCACCGTACAGGGGGGCGCGGGTTCGGCAGACACGGTGCGTGATATTCGCGGTTTCGCCACCAAGTTCTATACCGAAGAGGGTATTTTTGATCTGGTGGGCAATAACACCCCGGTGTTTTTCATTCAGGATGCGCATAAATTTCCTGACTTTGTCCATGCGGTAAAACCGGAGCCCCACTGGGCCATACCGCAGGGACAAAGTGCGCACGACACCTTCTGGGACTATATCTCTCTGCAACCTGAAACGTTACACAACGTGATGTGGGCGATGTCTGACCGGGGTATTCCGCGCAGCTATCGCACGATGGAGGGGTTTGGTATTCACACCTTCCGTATGATTAACGCGGAAGGAAAAGCCACGTTCGTCCGGTTCCACTGGAAGCCGGTGGCGGGCAAAGCCTCGCTGGTGTGGGATGAGGCGCAGAAGCTGACCGGGCGCGATCCAGACTTCCATCGTCGTGAGCTTTGGGAGTCCATTGAAGCCGGCGATTTCCCTGAATATGAACTGGGCCTGCAGCTCATTCCGGACGAGGACGAATTTAAGTTTGATTTCGACCTTCTTGACCCGACCAAACTGATCCCCGAGGAGCTGGTGCCGGTTCAACTGGTGGGGAAAATGGTGCTCAACCGCAACCCGGATAATTTCTTTGCCGAGAACGAGCAGGCCGCGTTCCACCCGGGGCATATCGTGCCGGGACTGGATTTCACCAACGATCCGCTCTTACAGGGACGTTTGTTCTCGTACACCGATACGCAGATCAGCCGCCTTGGCGGGCCGAACTTCCACGAAATTCCAATTAACCGTCCGACCTGTCCGTACCACAATTTCCAGCGCGACGGGATGCATCGTCAGGATATTGATACCAATCCGGCTAACTACGAGCCTAACTCGATCAACGATAACTGGCCGCGCGAAACGCCGCCAGGCCCGAAACGCGGAGGTTTTGAGTCGTACCAGGAGCGTATCGATGGCAACAAAATTCGCGAGCGCAGCCCTTCCTTCGGCGAGTATTACGCCCATCCTCGCCTGTTCTGGAACAGCCAGACGCCGATTGAGCAGCAGCACATCATCGGCGGCTTTAGCTTCGAGTTAAGTAAGGTGGTGCGCACCTACATCCGCGAGCGCGTGGTCGATCAGCTTGCGCACATTGATATTCAGCTCGCCCAGAGCGTGGCGGATAACCTGGGTATTACCCTCACCGACGAGCAGCGCAACCTTGCTCCGCCAAAAGAGGTCAACGGCGTAAAGAAAGATCCCTCGCTGAGTCTGTATGCGGTGCCAGGTGGCTCAATTAAAGGCCGCGTGGTCGCCATCCTGCTGAACGATAAAACCCGGGCCAGTGACGTACTGGGCATTATGCAGGCGCTGAAAACCCAGGGCGTACACGCCAAACTGCTTTATTCCCGAATGGGTGAAGTGACAGCTGATGACGGTTCCGTGCTGCCGGTGGCTGCGACCTTTGCCGGGGCACCCTCGCTGACCGTCGATGCGGTGATTGTGCCGTGCGGGGATATTGCCAGCCTGTTGACCAATGGTGACGCCGTCTATTACCTGCTGGAAGCTTATAAGCACCTGAAACCGATCGCGTTGTCCGGCGATGCGCGTCAGTTTAAATCCCAGCTGAAGGTTGCCGAGCAAGGTGAGGACGGCATTGTCGAGGGCGATAACGTGGACGACGCCTTTATGACGAAGCTGTTTGACCTGCTCGCCGCGCACCGCATCTGGTCACGCAGCAGCAAGATTGACCAGATCCCGGCGTAAAAAAAGCCGGGTGGCGCTTGCGCTTACCCGGCCTACAACAGTTTGCAGGTCGTTCGTAGGCCGGGTTAGGCGAAGCCGCCCCCCGGCACTTCTCACAGATCCCGGAATGTCCCCAACCGATACCCACGTTCGGCAATCGCGTATTTCAGCGACGACGACGTCAGCACATCCAGCTCCGCCAGGCGCGGCCAGCAGTACGCGCTCTTGCGCACGATATTATCGACAAATGCGGGGTGCGCCATGACCTCCAGTGACTTTTCTCCCCGGGCTGCAGAATCATCCAGCACCTTCAGGAACAGCGCTTCGTCGATCGCCTCGCCGTAAAACGCGCTGCTGAACCCTGCGGTGGTTGTCACCGCACTGTCCGGCAACCCTTGCACCTCACGATCCACGCGCATCGCTACGCCTTTGCGTTGAGCAAACGCCGCAACGATCGGGAAAATTGCCGGGATCATATGCACGTGGTGATGGCTGTCGATGTGTGTTGGCAGACCACCAAACAGATCAGCAAAGCGGTTGAACTGACAGTCCAGCTCGCGGGCAATCTCTTCCAGCGGCAGAGCGTCCTGCTCCGCCTGTTCCCAAATCCATTTACCTAACTGTCCGTCACGGGTCAGGCCCGGCATTGGCGTAAGCGGCATACCGAGCGTCAGCACAAAATGCATCCCGACGCCCAGCTCAGGCACGTCGCGGCTTAGCTGCGCCGCATGTTCAACCGCTTCACCATTAACCAGTGCCGTAGTGGATGTCACAACCCCCCGGCGACAGGCTTCAATAATGCCGTAGTTCTGACCTTTCGAGAGGCCAAAATCATCAGCATTAACGATCAGCAGGTTTTCCATTGTGCGTCCTCTCAGTGGTGTTTGAACTTCAGCTTCTCGATCGTGGCGGCGAAGTTCGGCAACCATTTTTCATGCGCCAGGATCATCTCTGCTGCAAGCTGCTCCGCATCGCGGTCGGAATGCACCAGCGGGCTGAGGTTCAGTGCCAGAAGCACGTCATTCAGCTCGCCGCTCAGCGCCGCCTGACTTGCCGCCACTTCAAAGCCTTTAATGGTGTGGATAAGACCCATAACTTTGTCATCAAAATGAGTAATGCGCGGATGCGGTTTAGCGCCATCGCGTCCCAGAATGCAGGTCATCTCAACGGCCCAGTCAGCCGGGATATTGTCGATGTGGCCGTGGTGCGGCACGTTAACATAGTGCTCCGCTTGCTTGTCGTTGTAGATGGCGTTGATCACTTCACACGCCGCATCGGAATAATAGGCCCCGCCGCGCTGCTCAAGCTCTTTCGGCTTGACGTTCAGGTTCGGATCTTTATACAAGTCGAACAGCTGCTTCTCAACTTTCTGAACGATTTGCGCCCGCGCGCCCCCCTTGTAATACTCGCCCATTTCGATGGCCAGCATCTCTTTCTGCTTGAAGTAATAAAGCAGGTAGGAGCACGGCAGCAGATTCAACGAGCGGATCAGCCCTTCGCTGAACGGCAGGTCAAAGATGTTTTTCACAGACGCAGCGGTCAGACGACCCGAGGCGACCCCGTCCAGCAGTTCAGCAAAACGCGATGTTCCGTTCACGATGACATCTTTAATGAACACCATATGGTTCAAACCGAACAGATCGATAGAGAGATCGTCATTATCGGTCAGTTCCAGCACGTCACGGATAAACATTTTCATGCCGACTGGAATATTACAGACGCCAATAAAGCGCCTGAAACCGGTATGACGATAGACCGCTTCGGTCACCATCCCTGCCGGGTTAGTGAAGTTAATCACCCACGCGTCTGGACAGATTTCCTCCACGTCTTTAACGATGTCGAAAATAACCGGAATGGTACGCAGGCCTTTGAACAGGCCACCGGCACCGTTAGTTTCCTGACCGAGATAACCGTGGCTCAACGGAATACGCTCGTCCAGTTCACGCGCTTTCAACTGGCCAACGCGCAGCTGGGTGGTTACGAAATCTGCATCTTTCAGCGCCAGTCGACGATCCAGCGTTTTATGCACGGTCAGAGGTACGCCCGCTTTCTCAACCATGCGTTGGCACAGGTCGAAAATAATATTCAGCTTCTCCTGACCTTCCTCCACGTCCACCAGCCATAATTCGCTGACCGGTAATTCATGATAACGTTTCAGAAAACCTTCAAGTATTTCCGGGGTATAGCTGCTGCCGCCACCAATGGTTACGACTTTTAATTTCTTTTGCATAATATCTCCCTTTGCGTATCAGGTTAATCGCCTGCAATGTATAGCGTACTCTTCCCGCTATTTGGGCAAGCCATTAAAGCAATATTCGTGGCGGATAAAACCGCCGAAAGTTAATTCATTACCGTCAAACTTTTGCGGTAACTGTTCGGGGTGAATGACGTTAATTTCTTAAACGTTTTAATAAACAGGCTGGGGCTACTGTATCCCGATTCGTAAGCAATATCGGTGACCGAGTAGTTAGTAATTTCCAGCTGTTTTTTGGCAAAGTTAATGCGAATGTCATTAATAATTTGCACAGGTGTTTTACGATAATACCGCTGCGTCGCGCGGGTCAGATATTCCTGGGATTTTCCCGACAGGGAAACCATATTCTCCAGCGCATTGTCACTGAACTGGGCTTTATCGTGCATCAGTTCAACAGTGCTGCGCAGCCACTGTGGAATATCATCCGTCACCTGCTGCTCTTCACGATGATGACGCAGCCGGTTCATCACATAGAAAGTCACCGTTTCAATAAACTCGTCAAATTCATTTTCACGGAAGTTAAGCGAGGCAATAACCGTTTCAATCCAGGTCATGAACTCGTTTTTCACGCGATAAACCTGAGACGCCACAAAGCAGAACGGTACCAGCGGCAGATAGTGCTTTTCAAAGAAGCGCCTGCTGACGCCGACATTCAGAATGCGGGTTGCACCGAATTCGTAAAAGCTCTGGTGATAGGACCCCATCGGCAGGAAGACAAAATCCCCTCGCTCAAGCAGGACGCGCTTACCGTTGATCTCCTGGTAGTAGCGGCCGGTCAGAACAATCGTGAACTCGTAGTAGTCATGCTGGTGCAGACCACTGGCGCTCTCCGTCTTGTTGTAGATAACCACGTGAAAATTTTTGCCATTAAACAGCTGCTGTTCAAGTGCGGTTTTAATTTCCATCGTGCTGACCTCCTGCTGCAACATCCGACTTAGTGCATTTTCTCGTGAAGCTCAATCAACTCCGCCACCAGCTCGCGCGCCAGCATGGAGGTCATCAGGTGATCCTGCGCGTGTACCAGCACCAGGCTGACCTTCATCTTCCCTTCACCCTGATCGCTTTCAATAAGCTTTGTCTGCACCAGGTGCGCTTCGTTCAGCGCGGTACGGGACTGTTCCATCATGGTTTTCGCGGCGGCAAAATCACCCTGCTTGGCCTGCTTCAGTGCGGCATACGCCAGGCTGCGGGCCTGCCCGGAGTTGATGATAAGCCCCATCACCACTTCTTCAAGATCGTTCTCTGCGGCGTCGTCTGCGACGATACTATCCAAATCTAACATGTTTAAGCTCCTTGTGGCTGACGCGGGTTTCCCCGCGTCGGTCAATCTTAGAATTTCAGTGAGAGGGCAATGTCCTCTTCGCTCTCTTCTTCATCAATGATGGTGGCAGCTTTGTTCGCAATTGCCACGAATGGCATGTAGAGCAGGGTCGCAATCCCGAGGTTGAATATCGCCAGCAGGAAGGCCGCGACGCTACCGTTGGTATTGAAGAACGCGCCCAGCCCCGCTGGCATGGTCCACGGTGCAATGTTGGTCACCGGCGGAATAATGCCCATGTAGTAAGCCGTCAGGGTGATGGCTGCCAGCAGTGGTTGAACCAGGATGAACGGAATGAACATGACCGGGTTCATGATGATTGGCAGGCCAAACAGAATCGGTTCGTTAATCTGGAAGATACCTGATGGCAGCGCCAGTTTAGCTACCTGACGATAGTCAGCACGACGAGAGACAATAAAGACCGCGATGATCAGACCCAAGGTCGCCCCGGTACCACCCAGGAAGATATAGGAGTCAAGCATCGGCTTCGCCCACACATGGAAGGTTTTACCTGCTGCCAGCGCCGCGTCAACGGAGCCGTACTGCTGGTAAAGTGCCACGTTTTCCAGTGCCCACGGGGTCATAATTCCGCTATCCAGCGCAGCCAGTGCCAGTGAACCATGTAAGCCGAAGAACCACAGCAGAGAGGTGAAAATCACATACGCCCAACCGACCACACCACCCATCGACGCCAGCGGCGTGGAGATAGAATCCATGATGATCTGGTGGAAGTTCGTGCCCCAGTGAGAGAGCGCCCAGGCAATAATCCCCATAATGGAGAGAATAATAAAGCCCGGAATCAACGCGGAAAATGAACGAGAAACGGACGTCGGTACGCTATCCGGCAAGCGGATAACCCAGTTGCGACGAATAATAAAGGTGAACATTTCCGCCACCACCAGACCGATAACAATACCGGAGATGATGTTCGCCCCACCCAACCAGTTGGCGCCGACGGCATACGCCTCCCCTACGCTGTAAGGCGTGACGGTCATAAATGCAGCAACGGATAATAACCCGGCAGCCAGCGGATCCACTTTTCGCTCTTCTGCCAGTGCCATGCCAATAAAGAAAGGCGCCATCAGCGACATAATACCTAACGTACCGTTATATACGTTGCCGCCGATGGCTTTAAAACCATTAAGGGTTTCAATTGTGGAAGCGTCTAACCGAATGCCTAATGAATAAAAGAAGGAACCTTCACCAAAGCTCAGAAAAACGTTGTTAATTAAAACGAACATGGCCCCGGCCAGCGTCAACGGCATTAATTTAATAAAGCCGTTTTTAATGGCATTAACGTGAGGCTGCTTTCCTATTTTAACAGCAAAAGGAAGGAGTACCTTTTCAAGTGAAGCGATGACTTTACTCATAGGTAAATACCCTTAAATGCCGTAACTCGTGTTACGGCGTATTGTGTGTGAAATAACTCTTTGACGGGAAAAATAAAAATTAATTAGCAGCTTTTTTAATGGCTGCCACAGCAGCTTTCAGAACACCTAAACCATCAATCTTGCCATACAGCCCCGAGTCGATCACTTCGACCGGTTTGTTGGGTAGCAGTCGTTGTATTTCGGGCAACATATAGGCGATTTGTGGCCCCAGTAAAACAACATCGGCTTTCTGGCCTTTCTCGCCCGCCAGCGTTTCTGGAAACGCTTCAATCACCACAGGGACTTCATACTTTTCAGCCTGCGCACGCATCTTTGACACCAGCAGTGAGGTTGACATGCCCGCTGAGCAGAACAGGTAGATATGTTTCTTTTCCATCGTAATTTCCCTCTTGTAGGTCTACCTGCCATCGCGCTATCACTCGACTTGCTGTCCCGGCAGACAGGTAGTTTGCATACTGTTGTTTGTCGTTGGAGTGAGTATACGCAATGGTACAGACAGGGGATAATTCTGAACAGGTTGAAATTGTCTCTCATTGACCTGGCTTGTTGACTACCTTCACATTTCGGGCAAATAATTCGCGCAAAGAAATAAGATTTACGTATACACAAAAAAACCGGCCCATGGGCCGGTTCGTTAACATCTTCAGACAAGCTGGGTTACTGAGCCTTTGGAGCCTGGGGATCGGTGTCGTATTCAGCACAGGTCTGATAACCGGAGTTAATAACATGACCAGTGTCATCCAGGGCGACAAAGTAGGTCTCTGCCTTACCATCACGTTGACCCAGGATATAGGTCTGGCAGGTCCCTTTCGCATGAATCATTGTCACTTCAGAAGAAGGTTTACCGGCGATCGCAGCGACCTGCGAACGGGTCATCCCTTTTTTAACGTCTTTAACCACGGGCTGTGTAAACTGATCCTTGGTGCGATCGTAAGCCGTACACCCTGCCAGCATCGTCAGTACTGCCGCTGCGCTAAGAATTCCTGCTACGTTCTTGTTCATATTCCGTCCTCTTGTTTATCAGCGTGTTATCTAAGCATGGAATAAAAAGTACTATTGTTCAACTTTGTGAATTACGCCAGACGAATTTCGGAAAATTCTAATAAAACAACGATAACCTGCTAAATCGGCGCAAATTAGCGCACTCGAAACTGCGATCCTTGTCGTTTCTCGTCCAAAGGGTTAGTTTTAACAGTTAACACATTCTGTTTATGTTCTGCATATGGAGGGCGTGATGGCTCTGCAACACGAGATTATTCAGGCACTGGGCGCGAAGCCCGCGGTAGATGCACATGAAGAGATCCGCCGTAGCGTGGATTTTTTAAAATCGTACTTAAGAAAGAACGCTTTCCTGAAATCCCTGGTGCTGGGCATCAGCGGCGGGCAGGACTCCACCCTGACCGGTAAACTCTGTCAGATGGCGATTTCAGAGCTTCGCGAAGAAACGGGCGATGAGAAATTGCAGTTTATCGCCGTGCGTCTTCCCTATGGCGTGCAGGCCGATGAACAGGATTGCCAGGATGCCATCGCGTTCATCCAGCCCGATCGCGTACTCACCGTCAATATTAAAGGGGCGGTGCTGGCAAGCGAGCAGGCACTGCGCGAAGCGGGCATTGAGCTGAGCGATTTTGTTCGCGGCAACGAGAAAGCTCGCGAGCGTATGAAAGCCCAGTACAGCATCGCCGGAATGACCAAAGGCGTGGTTGTCGGCACCGACCATGCGGCAGAAGCCATCACCGGTTTCTTCACCAAATATGGCGATGGCGGCACCGACATTAACCCGATTTTCCGTCTGAACAAGCGTCAGGGTAAACAGCTGCTTGCCGCGCTGGGCTGTCCTGAGCACTTGTATAAAAAGGCACCGACGGCGGATCTGGAAGACGATCGCCCTTCCCTGCCGGATGAAGCGGCCCTTGGCGTCACCTATGACAATATTGATGATTATCTGGAAGGCAAACCGCTGGATGAAGGTACCGCGAAGATCATTGAAAGCTGGTATCTGAAAACCGAACACAAGCGCCACACGCCGATTACGGTGTTTGACGACTTCTGGAAATAAACGCAAAACGGCAACCCCGTTGCCGTTTTTAGTGTTTGCCCCCTCTCCCGTGGGAGAGGGTTGGGGTGAGGGCAACAGACCGCACGATGTGGCCGGGTAAGGCGTAGCCACCACCCGGCTCTTTTTTAACCACAGCGCACCTGCTACACTGTATACCTGAACAGTATACGGAGTAATATGTGAGCAGGCGTCAATCCGCCCCGCGTCTTGAGTTTGAAGCGGCGGCTATCTACGAATATCCCGAGCACCTTCGCCCCTGGCTTGAGGCGCTGCCAAAACAGCCTGGCGTGTACATTTTTCACGGTGAAAGCGACACCTTGCCGCTTTATATCGGCAAAAGCGTCAATATTCGCAGCCGGGTGTTATCCCACCTGCGTACCCCGGATGAGGCCGCCATGCTGCGCCAGTCGCGGCGCATCACCTGGTTTCAGACGGCGGGAGAAATGGGTGCGCTGTTGCTGGAGGCCCGGCTGATAAAAGAGCAACAACCGCTCTTTAATAAGCGCCTGCGCCGCAACCGTCAGCTTTGTTCCCTGCAGATCAGCGACGGTAAGCCGCAGGTGGTTTACGCCCGCGACGTCGATTTTTCTCATGCGCCAAACCTTTTTGGATTATTTGCCAACAAACGCGCGGCCCTTCAGGCTCTGCAAACACTGGCCGACGAGCTACAGCTTTGCTACAGCCTTTTAGGTTTAGAAGGCACCACGCGTGGCCGCGCCTGTTTTCGCTCCGCGCTGAAGCGCTGCGCAGGCGCCTGCTGCGGCAAAGAGAGCGTTGAGGCGCATCACGCCCGCCTCCTGAGCGGTCTTGCGGCCATCAGCATCAACTGCTGGCCGTGGGAGGGCGCCGTGGCGCTAAAAGAAGTGGGTGAAACGATGACGCAGTATCACATCGTCAATAACTGGCTCTGGCTGGGGGCTGTCGATGATTTAAGCGACGCGGCAACCCTGTTACGCACCCCCGCCGGGTTCGATCAGGATGGCTATAAAATCCTCTGCAAGCCCGTTTTAACCGGCAAGTTTGAGGTCATTATGCTCAGTGACCCGGCAGCCAGTTAATTTCACTGAACAGCAGGGTACCCTGAGACTCCAGCAAACGCAGAGTATGGGTCCCCTCCTCCCAGCTGGCGCCCTGATCGGCCGTCAGCAGTTTATCACCCAGCTGCCACGCCCCGCTTAGCACAAACACCACGCCGCCACGCGAGCCAAACGTAGTAAAGGTACGGTCGGCAACGCGCACTTTCGCCTTGCAGCAGTCACGCCGGGTCATGATGTTGAAGTCCATCGCCATCCTGCCATCGGAAAGCAATGCCTTTACCGGCAAATCGCCGGCAAAATGGTAAGGTTGATGCGGTTTAAGAGTATGGCGGAACGCCTGTCCGGCATCCAGCGTCACCTCCCCGCCCTCCAGCAAGGTAATGACCCGGTCAACTCCGGGAAAAGCGGAGAATTCGCCGTTGCTGGCGATCGTCGCAATACTGGCTCGCCAGCAAAAATCGCGCGTTGCGGGAGGGATACAACAAATTTCTCGCGTTTCGCCAGCACCATTACGCCAGAGGCTGACCGGCATTTTACGGATATCAAAGAACTCCATTACCACTCCTGAATGGCACAACCCGTGCCAGGGCAAGGATATCGCTACCCTTGCAGTCTTGTTTGTTATCGTTAGGTATTCACAGACACAGTATCGGCAGCAAAGCGGACAGGCCTTAGCGGAACGTCAATAAAATTGCTAACGCCATGACTCTACAAACATTCTCTGAAGCGACTACAGGAGAATACCGCGCTGGCAGCGGCAGACAAGAGGGCAGGAAAGAAAAACCGCCGGTCCTGTCCACAGCGGTTGCGCTTTTGTGGACAGGATCCCGGCGGTCTTAAGATGTTGAACCGATTATTCGGTCGGTGCTGGCATTTTACCTTCCATCGCCGGACGTTCTGTCAGACGCTTCTCAAAATTGGCATTAAATTGTTTTTTCTGTTCCGGGGTCAGAATGTTGTAGATCTTGTTCTGCGTTTCCATGTGGGCCAGCATGCGGGCTTTATGCTGCTCGGCCATTTTGTCGATCTGCGCTTCGGCTTTCGCCTTATCGAAGGTGTCGCTGGCAATGATGTCATGCATTGCGCGGCGCTCTTCCAGCGGAGGACGCTTCATCTGATCGCGCTGGCTTTTCATGATGTCGCGGATCTGCTGCTTCTGCGCATCCGTCAGGTTGAGCCCCTTAAACATCATCATCTCGTTGTGCATACCCGGGCCTTTATGATGCATCATCATTTTGCCTTCGGCCGGTGCGGCAGTCGTGGTTGCGGTATCTGCGGCGAACGCCATGCTGGTAGCGCCCAGAGCCAGGGTAGAAGCAACAAACAGTGCAGTAAACTTACGCATAATTTATTTCCTTTCTTTCAGTTATTCTTCGGCGCTATGCCGTGTTGACGAGATTAACTTTACGGGGTTTATCGTCAATTAGTCAGAGCAACAGTAAAACAATGAAAGTGTAAAAAACAATTTTTCGCCAAATGTGGAGGAAATAAGGATAAAGCGTGGAGAGTTGCAACAAAAAATATTCAAAACGATGAATTTAAAGCAATTTCTAAAAAGTATAGCGAAGTGAAGATGAATAATAAAGCAATTCACCAGGAATATTCCGCAAAACAAGGACCAGCGCTTTAAACGTTAAGAAACGTTTTTACTTTCCCCTCCCGGATGATGAGAGGGGAAAGGTTCATGATATTTTTTCCAGCATCAGACCGGCTCGCAGGCCAAACGCGACGGTAGGGTTAGGGAACAACACATATTCCGTTGTTTTCTGCACTTCGTAACGTTCTCCAGCATCTTCCGCCAGCAGCGCTCCTTTGCGAAACGGCGTGAAGTTCAGGGTGTGCGCGGCCATATGAAGCTGGAAAGCATCGCTGCGGCGGGTGATCTGCTGTACGACGCGATACCGTTCAACGGGCGGATGCTCATGGTCGGGAGCCTCGCCCCCGAGCAGAGCCCGCAGCGCGAGATGCGTGGGAGCAAAACGCGTCAGATCGTTCTCACCGAAAGGAAGCGCTTTTCCCAATTCCAGCGTACAGGCCAGGGCAGCAAAATGTTCGCAGGTAAAATGGGTAAACGTTCCGCCCGGCGACTGATGAAAGACCAGCGCCTCCAGCCCGGCGTCCCCCAGCCAGCGTAGAAAAGCTTCATCCCAGGGCTGATTCCGCTGCGGTAACACGCCAAAGCGCACATGGTAAGACGCGCGGATCGCGGTATGGAGATCAAGATGCCAGCGCACTGGCCCCGCCGTGGAGAAAAACGCGGTCACGACATTCTCAAGCCACGCGGCCCTTGCCGTTTCTTCACTTTGCGGAAACTGCGACCAGCGACCGCCAAACATGCGGTTAATGTCACTCACCAGGTAGCGTTTGTTTTGCGCCAGCGCAGGCGGATTGCCCAGCACCACCAGTACGCGACACGTAAGGGTGATATCTCCGCGATATAACGCACGCAGTAGCAAATCGACAATCTCAACGGGCGCCGTTTCATTGCCGTGAATGCCCGTTGAGAGCAGCAGCGACAGCTCGCTGTCGGTAGTCGGCGTCAGCTCAAGCACCCCGCGCCCCAGCCACCGCCAGCGGAATGAGGGGCCGTCCCCTTCTTTCTGTTCCGGCGTTTCATCGGCCAGGGTCAGCGCCAGTAAATTTTCCATACCCACTCCTTTAGCGCTGGAACGGATAAACCGATCCCAGTTGCAGGATTGATGTCAACGCGTCCAGCGCCTCGCGCCCTTCACGCAGAAGCTGCGGGTCAATCAGATCCGCCTGCGTTAACCGGTCGCGATAGTAGCGATCCACCCAGTCATTAAGGGTGGTAAACAGCGCTTCGTTCATCATGACTGCCGGGTTAACGGCCTGCATTTCATTCGGCGTTAATACCACGCGCAGACGCAGGCAGGCAGGACCGCCGCCGTTAGCCATGCTTTCACGCAGATCAAACACGCACAGTTCGTCAATGGGGTTATCGGCCTTAACCAGTTGCGTCAGGTATTGCCAGACGCCTTTATGATCCTGTGACTCCTGCGGTAGCACCAGCATCATGCTGCCGTCATCGCGGCTCAGCAGCTGGCTGTTGAACAGATACGTTTCAACCGCGTCCTGCACGCTGACGGCCTGCGTGGGCACCTGAATGGGCATAAAGCCGGGTACGCGTTCGCGCAGTGTCGCGAGCAGTTTCTCCTGATGCGCAAACGCCTGCTCATGGCAGAACAGCACCTGACGGTTGGAAACGGCAATCACGTCGTTATGGAACACGCCCTGGTCAATCACCTGTGGGTTCTGCTGGGCAAAAATCACCTGTGAAGGATTGACCTGGTTCAGGCGAGCGACCGCCTGGCTGGCGGCCAGCGTCTGGCGGGCAGGATAGCGAACGGGGGCAGAATGACCGCCCTCCTCGCGCCCGTAGATAAACACCTGTACGCCAGGCTCGCCATAGTCGCCTCCGAGACGGTTATGGTTGGCCGCGCCTTCGTCGCCGAACATCGCCACCTGCGGCAGAGCCTGATGCACCTCAAAATGGGCGTCATGGTTGAAAATAGCGCGCAGCACGCGCTCGGTGGTTTCCGCTTCGGTGGCGCGGTGGAATTTGTTGTTCAGGTTAGCCACCGTCAGATGGACTTTGCCATCCAGCGTATCGGCTGACGGTGCGACGGTCGCCGCGTTCGCCACCCACATAGAGGAGGCGGAGCTCGCCGCCGAGAGCAGATGCGGCGTTTGCGTGCCCGCTTTTTCGACCACCTGCTCATCACTCCCGGTAAAGCCGAGCTGGCGCAGCACCGCCACGTTCGGCCGTTCCTGCGGCGGGATCACCGCCTGCGGAAACCCGGCATCTGCCAGCGCTTTCATTTTCTGCAGGCCCTGCTTCGCCGCCAGTTTCGGGTTGGAGACCTGAAACTGATGCTTCGTCGAGGCTTCATTACCAAAGGAGAGACCGGCATAGTGGTGGGTCAGCCCCACCAGCCCGTCAAAGTTGACTTCACGCGCTTTCATGACGATCCCCTTCGCTAAAATCCAGCCCCGGACTGAGCGTCTCCGGCAGCGTCAGCGCCGGGGTTTCCAGGCTCGCCATCGGCCATGCACAGTAATCCGCGGCATACCACGCGCTGGCGCGATGGTTACCCGACGCACCCACGCCGCCGAATGGCGCGGTGCTCGCCGCACCGGTCAGCGGTTTATTCCAGTTCACAATCCCGGCGCGCGCTTCCAGCAGCAGTTGATCAAACTTCTCGCGATGCGGCGAAATGAGTCCGCTCGACAGGCCATAGCGGGTGTTGTTTGCCATCGCAATCGCCGCATCAAAATCGTCGTAACGCCAGACGCACAGCAGCGGGCCAAAGACCTCTTCATCCGGCACGTTGCTCGCGCCGCTCATCTCAACAATACTCGGCGTCAGCAGCGAGGTTCCCGGCTGTACCTGCCTGGGTTCCAGCAGGGTTTTCGCGCCGCGCGCAACGTGGTTTTGCCAGGCGTTAAGCACATTCAGCGCGGCCTGTTCGGAAATCAGTCCACCCATAAACGGCTGCGGATCGGCATCCCACGCGGCGGGGACCAGACGTGCGCTCACGTCGACCAGGCGTTTCAGGAAGGCATCCCCTTGTGCGCCTCGTTTCACCAGCAGGCGGCGGGCACAGGTGCAACGCTGTCCGGCGGTGATAAAGGCGGACTGGATCGTCAGGTGCACCGCGGCGTCAATATCATCGGGGTCTTCAACAATCAGCGGGTTGTTGCCCCCCATCTCCAGCGCCAGAATTTTTTCCGGCTGTCCCGCCAGCTGGCGATGCAGCTGATAGCCCGTTCCGGCGCTGCCGGTGAACAGCAGACCGTCAATATCGCTCAGCGCACTGAGCGCCTGACCGGTTTCACGACCGCCCTGCACCAGGTTCAGCACGCCCGGCGGCAACCCGGCCTGTTCCCACAGCTTCACCACCGCCTCGCCGGTTAAGGGGGTTAACTCGCTCGGCTTGAAAATAACGGTATTGCCCGCCAGCAGTGCGGGAACAATGTGGCCGTTCGGCAGATGTCCCGGGAAGTTGTACGGGCCAAATACCGCCAGCACGCCGTGCGGACGATGGCGCAGCGTCGCCGCGCCGTCCGGCATCTCGGTGTGTTGCTCGCCGGTGCGGGTATGGTATGCCTTCACCGAAATGGCGATTTTGTTGATCATCGCCGTCACTTCCGTTGCTGCTTCCCAGCGTGGCTTACTGGTTTCGGAAGCAATAATGCGCGTGAGCTCAGCTTTGTTCGCCTCCAGCAGCCCGGCAAACGTTTCAACAATGGTCTGGCGCGTGGCGAAAGGCTGTTTGGCCCACGCCGGAAACGCACGACGCGCGGCATGACAGGCTTGTTCCACCTGGCTGGGGCTGGCGTCATTTCCCTTCCAGAGCACCTCATTGCCTACCGGATTGGTCTTTATGCGCAGCTCGCCTTCGCCCGTTACCCAGTCACCGTTAATCCATAATGTCATGCTGTTTTCTCCTCAGGGCAGAGACGCACCAGACGAACCGTATCGCCGGCGTTACATTTCAGGGCATCCAGTTCTGCAGCCGTCAGCACCAGACGTTCACATTTCGGGTTAGTCCGCACCAGCATGGCGCGGAAGTGGGTGTAATTTTCGTTCGCCACCAGACATGCCGGCCAGTCGCCTGGAGCGGGCTGACCTTCAGAGACCTCTACCAGGCGGCTTTTACGGATCGCGCGAACGCGGTCGATATCGCACTCAAGCGTCGGTCCGCCGTCAAAGATGTCGACATAGTTACGGTAGCGGAAGCCCTCTTTCTCCAGCACTGCGCGAGCTGGCGCGGTTTGCGGATGCACTTCGCCGATCACCGCCTGCGCTTCCGGGCTAAGGAAATGGGTATAGATAGGATGCTTCGGCATCAGCTCGGCAATAAAGGCTTTCTGGCCGGTGCCGCAGAGATAGTCTGCACGGCTGAACTCCATAGAGAAGAAGCGCTCTCCCAGACTCTCCCAGAACGGCGAGTAGCCGGTGTCATCGATCACGCCGCGCATCTCGGCGACCACCTTTTCGTTAAAGCGATCGCGGAAGGCAGCCATAAACATAAAGCGCGATTTGGAGAGCAGATAACCGTTGCCCTCTTTGCGCCACGCCGGGTCAAGGAACAGCGTGCAGAGTTCGCTGGCACCCGTGTGGTCATTACAGAGAAACAGCGTCGGCAGCGCGTTATAGACGTTCAGCTCTTTCGACGCGTGAACCATGGTGCCAACGCGGTAGTTATACCACGGGTCGTTAAGACCGACGGCCACTTCAATGGCGCAGATCCCGGCCACCGTCCCCGTCTCGGTATCTTCCAGCACGAACACGTAGCCCTGTTCGCTTTTTGGCAACGTCCCCTGCCAGGTTTGCAGGGCGCGCTCAATGCGCGCCGACAGCGTTTTTTCATCGGCAGGAAGCGAGGTCAGCCCGCCTCCCGTCTTACCGGCAAGCTGCATGAGCCCGGCGATATCGCCGCGCTCAACGGGACGGATGACCATCATGATGACACCCCGGAC
Organism: Enterobacter cloacae complex sp. HYC080_NIDB; assembly: GCF_056673325.1. Lineage (NCBI taxonomy): Bacteria > Pseudomonadati > Pseudomonadota > Gammaproteobacteria > Enterobacterales > Enterobacteriaceae > Enterobacter > Enterobacter cloacae complex sp. HYC080_NIDB. Next base: position 2,659,544 of record NZ_CP114212.1, read on the forward strand.
TTCACTTTTTCACACGCCAGTGCAAATCGATCCAGACCGGTTTGCACCTCTTCCTCGCTGACAATCAGCGCGGGAGCAAAACGCACCACGTTGGCACCGGCAATCAGCACCATCACGCCCATTTTTGCCGCTTCCTGTGAAATAAGTTTAGCTTTTCCGGCAAACTCAGGGGTGAGCTCGCAGCCAATTAACAGCCCCAGGCCGCGAATTTCCTTGAACAGTCCGGTCTTGCCATTGATGGCGTTCAGGCGTTCAACAAACCAGTCGTGACGCTGCTTAACGCCCTTCAGCACCTCAGGGGTGTTAATGATGTCGAGAACCTGTCCGGCCACAGCGGTCGCCAGCGGGTTGCCGCCGTAGGTGGTGCCATGGGTGCCCACGGTCATCACGCTGGCGAATTTATCGGTCGTCAACGTGGCCCCAATCGGGAAGCCGCCGCCCAGCGCTTTGGCGGTTGAGAGAATATCCGGCGTCACGCCGTAGTGCATATACGCATACAGCTCGCCGGTGCGGCCGACGCCGGTCTGTACTTCGTCGAAAATCAGCAGCGCATTATGGCGATCGCACAATTCGCGCAGCCCCTGAAGGAATGCTTTTTGCGCCGGAAGCACGCCGCCCTCGCCCTGCATCGGTTCGACGATCACCGCGCAGGTGGTGTCGTTAATCAGCTCGCTGGCAGACTGCAGATCGTTATAGATGCCGTGGCGAATATCCGGCGGCAGCGGTGCGAAATCCTGCGAATAAGAGGGCTGACCGCCCGCGCTCACGGTAAACAGCGTGCGTCCGTGGAAGGCATTTTTAAATGCCACAATCCCGCTCTTGTGGGTACCGAACTTGTCGTGGGCATATTTACGTGCCAGCTTCAGCGCCGCTTCGTTGGCTTCCGCCCCGGAGTTACAGAAAAAGACTTTTTCGGCAAACGTCGCGTCAATGAGCTTTTTCGCCAGACGCAGCGCGGGCTCGTTGGTAAAACCGTTACCGGTATGCCAGAACTTCGCGGCCTGATCGTTCAGCGCCTGACGCAGCGCCGGATGCGCATGGCCCAGCGCATTCACCGCAATCCCCCCGGCAAAGTCGATGTACTCTTTCCCCTGCTGATCCCACAGGCGTGAGCCTTCCCCGCGAACCGGAATAAACGCCGCCGGCGCGTATACCGGCATCATCCATTCATCGAAATTTTCACGCGTAATTGACAGAGACATAGCGACCTCATCCGGTAAATAAAAGGTTATTTGAATATTAAATAATTGAGTGTTTGCACTGTGAATGTAGATTGCAGCCTTCGTGCCAGCCAGCGATAAAAATGCATAAACGGGTTGAGGCAACAGAATATCAATGAGTTATGATATGGAGTTATTCACTGTTACTGCATAAAAAGTGAATATTTTTACGATAAGCGGCGCTTTACCGCATGAAAATAAGAAAGAGTATGCAAAGGCCAAATATAATTCTGGAATTGTGATCGCTCGCGAAATTTCCCGGCCATTTACGCCCTGTCCGGGGGCAAAACGCGTCAGGATGGTGCAAATATTGCACCACCGGCATTATCTGTCGCAGTTATTGGTCGAACCCGGTAACAGTTGATGCAAATTCTGCTACCATCCATGCACTATTCACCTTGCACTGGCAGCGACTATGAAATTTGTCTCTTTTAATATCAACGGCCTGCGCGCCCGTCCTCATCAACTGGAAGCCATTGTTGAGCAACATCAGCCCGATGTTATCGGCCTGCAGGAGACCAAGGTTCACGACGACATGTTCCCCCTCGAAGAAGTCGCGAAACTGGGTTACAACGTCTTCTACCACGGTCAGAAAGGTCACTATGGCGTCGCGCTGCTCACCAAAGAAACCCCGGTTTCCGTGCGTCGCGGCTTCCCCGGGGACAATGAAGAAGCGCAGCGCCGTATCATCATGGCGGAAGTGCCCTCTGCACTTGGCAATATCACGATCATTAACGGCTATTTCCCACAGGGTGAAAGCCGTGACCACGAGACAAAATTCCCCGCCAAAGCGAAGTTTTATCAGGATCTGCAGAACTACCTGACAACCGAACTGAAAAAAGAGAATCCGGTGCTGATCATGGGCGACATGAATATCAGCCCGACGGATCGGGATATCGGCATAGGCGAAGAGAACCGCAAGCGCTGGCTACGTACCGGCAAATGTTCCTTCCTGCCGGAAGAGCGCGAGTGGATGGAACGCCTGCTGGGCTGGGGCCTGGTGGATACCTTCCGCCATGCGAACCCTGAAACCCAGGATCGCTTCTCGTGGTTTGACTACCGCTCAAAAGGCTTTGACGACAACCGTGGCCTGCGTATCGACCTGCTGCTGGCCAGCTCGCCGCTGGCTGAACGCTGCATCGAAACCGGGATCGACTACGATATTCGCAGCATGGAAAAGCCATCGGACCATGCGCCGGTGTGGGCTAAATTCAAGCTCTGATCGCGCGTGAACAGTCGAAAACTACTCTTCCTGTGCGCCCTTCTGGGCGCATTTATTCTGACGTTTGTCATGTTGCCACCGGGCACGCTCTCTCTGGAAGGGATTAAAACTCACCAGCAGACGTTACTTTCCCATGTCGACCGCGCGCCGCTGCAGAGCGCAATGATCTTTTTTGCACTCTACGTAGCGGTCTCCGCCCTGTCGCTTCCCGGCGCGACGATCCTGACCCTGCTGGGCGGGACACTGTTTTCCCTGTGGGAAGGCACCGTGCTGGTCTCGTTTGCCTCTACGCTCGGGGCTACGCTGGCCATGCTTGCCAGCCGTTATCTCCTTCGCGACTGGGTTCAGCAGCGCTTTGCCCGACAGATGAATACGGTGAATACCGGTATGGCACGCGAGGGTACGGCCTATCTTTTTGCCCTGCGCCTGATGCCGCTGTTCCCGTTTTTTGTGGTGAATTTGCTGATGGGGGTGACCCGCATCACGGTGAGGCGCTACTGGTGGGTTAGCCAGGTCGCCATGCTGCCCGCCACGGTTGTCTTCCTCAACGCCGGGCGCGAGCTGGGAAAAGTGACATCGCTGCACGATATTGTATCGCCGGGTATGGTCTTCGCCTTTACACTATTGGGGTTATTGCCGCTGGCTACCCGCTGGCTGTATTCCCGTTACACCTCTTCGTTCAAAAAGTGAGGCATTATGCGCCGTGTGCGTTTTTGCACGTTTCTGACAGGCCTGCTGCTGGCCGCCCCCCTGTATGCCGCCGACAGCTGGCAAAGTATCCAGCAACAAGCCAACGGGCAGACTGTCTGGTTTAACGCCTGGGGAGGCGATCCGGCGGTCAACCGCTACCTTGAGTGGGTGAGCGGCGAGATGCAAACGCACTACGCCATTACCCTTAAAATCGTCCCGCTGGCCGACGCTGCCGATGCGGTAAAACGGATCCAGACCGAAGCCGCCGCGGGGCGCAAAACGAATGGCTCGGTCGACCTGCTGTGGGTCAACGGCGAAAACTTCCGCACGCTAAAAGAGGCTAATCTCCTGCAAACCGGGTGGGCGCAGAGGTTGCCCAACTGGCGCTATGTCGATACCCGCAAACCTGTCACCGAAGATTTCGCCATTCCCACAGACGGCGCAGAATCGCCGTGGGGCGGCGCGCAGCTAACCTTTATCGCCCGCAAAACCAGCATGCCGACGCCGCCAGAAGATCCGCAGGCGTTGCTGGATTACGCAAGGCAGAACCCCGGCAAGCTCAGCTATCCCCGCCCGCCCGATTTTACCGGTACCGCGTTCCTTGAGCAGCTGCTGATGACGCTCACGGCTCATCCGGATGCGTTGCAAAAAGCACCCGATGACACCTTTGCTCAGGTGACCGCCCCGCTCTGGGCGTATCTCGATAAACTGCACCCGCTGCTGTGGCGTGAAGGGAAAGACTTCCCTCCCTCACCCGCCCGGATGGATACCCTGCTTGCCAGCGGGAGCCTGAATCTGTCGCTGACCTTTAACCCGGCGCATGGGCAGCAGAAAGTGGCGAGCGGCGAACTGCCTGCCGACAGCTACAGCTTTGGTTTTCGCAACGGGATGCTCGGCAACGTCCATTTTGTGGCGATTCCGGCCAATGCCAGCGCAAGCGCTGGCGCAAAAGTCGTCGCCAACTTCCTGCTGTCACCGCGGGCGCAAATCCGCAAGGCCGACCCGGCCATCTGGGGTGACCCGAGCGTGCTGGATGTGAAAACGTTGCCCGAAGATGAAGCAAAACAGCTGCTGGCTCATACGCCGCAGGGGCTGCCGAAGGTTCTGGCAGAGCCGCAGTCCGCCTGGGTTAACGCGCTGGAGCAGGAATGGCTGCGTCGTTACGGCACCCGTTAAGCTGGCTTGTCTGGCTGGCGATGGCGATTATTTATCTGCCGCTCCTGCCCGCCGGTGCCATGCTGCTTGCTCTGGCATTTTCTGTCGTTAACTGGCAGCGGCTGCTGAACGACCCACAATTGCCTCAGGCAGCCATCGCCACCCTGGTTTCAACGCTTATCGCCACGCTGGGGGCGTTGTTTATCGCCCTTTCTCTCGTGGCCCTTTTCTGGCCCGGCAAACGCTGGCGGCGTCTCAGTACGCGCCTGCCGTGGCTGCTGGCCGTGCCCCATGTGGCTTTCGCCTCCAGCGCGTTGCTGCTGTTTGCCGAAGGCGGTCTGTTTTATCAGGTCTGCACCGTCTGTTCACCTCCGTATGACCGCTACGGCATCGGGCTGGGTCTGACGCTCGCGGTCAAAGAGAGCGCGTTTGTACTGTGGGCGATTTACGCCGTGCTGCCGGAAAAACGGCTCGCACCGCAGAAGATTGTCCTGCAGACCTTCGGCTACGGGCGTTTTCAGACGCTTAACTGGCTGCTCCTTCCGGCGATCGCGCCGGTACTCGGCGCGGTGATGCTGGCGGTGCTGGCGTGGTCGCTGTCCGTCGTGGACGTGGCGATCGTTCTCGGGCCCGGTAACCCGCCGACGCTGGCCGTGCTGGCCTGGCAGTGGCTGAGCCAGGGAGACGTACAGCAGCAGGCAAAAGGGACGCTGCTGTGCCTGCTTCTCCTTCTGCTGCTGGCCGCGCTTGCTGCGCTGGGCTACGGGCTGCGGAAGGTGTGGCGTCGCACGTTTGCACATCCGACGGGCGCACGCCACAGGTCACATCTCGCCCTGCCAGAGCGTGTATTCAGCGGATTTCTGCCCGCGTGCGGGATACTTTGCGCCGCGGTGCTGTTGATGCTGGCCCAACGGGACGATGTTGGCCCGGTGAGTACCAGCCTTTCTTTCGGTCTGCTGTCGAGCCTTGTCGCCCTGATCGTCATTTTTCTCTGGCTGGAATGGGGGCCGCAGCGAGGCGCTCCGTGGGTGTGGTTACCGCTCGCGCTCCCGGCGCTACCGCTGGTCACGGGGCAATATGCCATTGCGTTACATCTGGGCCTCGACGGGCACTATGCCGCCGTGCTCTGGAGCCATCTGCTCTGGGTACTCCCCTGGATGCTGCTGGTGCTGCAACCGGCCTGGCAAAGGCTCGATCCCCGGCTTATTCTTACCGCCAGGACGCTCGGCTGGCGGCGGGCAAAAATCTTCTGCCTGCTGAAATGCCCTCTGCTGGTGCGCCCTGCGCTGCTGGCCTTTGCCACCGGTTTTTCAGTCAGCATGGCGCAATATATGCCGACGCTGTGGCTGGGCGCAGGTCGTTTCGCCACGCTGACCACCGAGACCGTCGCGCTCAGCAGCGGGGGCAGCATCCCGGTTCTCGCTAACCGGGCGCTGGGTTTACTGCTGGTCACGGGCACGGTGTTCGGTCTGGCCTCACTCTTCTCCCGCCTTGCGGGCCGCTATCGTCAGGGATTACGTTAATGTTGAAGGTAAAGGATCTCACCATCGAACCGCTTTTCCGCGAGGTCAATTTTTGCGTTCCCCGCGGGGAGATCGTCACCCTGATGGGCCCCTCCGGCAGCGGAAAATCGCCCCTTTTTTCCTGGATGGTCGGCGCGCTGTCAGATGATTTTCAGGCACGGGGCGAGCTGTGGCTCGATGAGCGTCGCTGCGACGGCCTTCCCGTCGAATCTCGCGGGCTGGGCATTCTCTTTCAGGACGCGCTGCTGTTTGACGCGTTCAGCGTCGGACAAAATTTGCTGCTGGCGTTGCCTGAGCGGATCGCCGGACGCGCACGTCGGGAAGCCGTCGAGCTGGCGCTGAATTCCGCCGGGCTTGGCGACCGTTACGCCAGCGACCCGGCAACCCTTTCCGGCGGTGAGCGCGCCCGGGTCAGTCTGCTGCGCGCCCTGCTCGCTGAACCGCAGGCACTGCTGCTGGATGAGCCCTTCAGCCGCCTCGATAAAGCGTTACGCACGACGTTTCGGGCCTGGGTGTTTGACACCGTCCGGGCGCGCAATATTCCGGTGGTGCTGGTCACCCATGATGAGGACGATATTCCGCCCGCCGGCGAGGTGATTGAGATTTCTCGCTGGCAATAATGTGCTAACGCAATGTTTTCCGTTTCGGGAGAGACGACAATGCCCCCCTCTTTTACTGACGTCAGGTTATTCGATGAAACGTGTTTCTCAACTGACCGCGCTGGCCCTGCTCTGCGGCCTCGCTTCGTTTTCCTCTCAGGCGGCTGAAATGGCCAATTCACTCACGCTGTCCCAGCTTCAGGCGCAGCACGGTACGCCTGTCGACACCCGCGCCAGCGCGTTCTACAACGGCTGGCCGCAGACCCTCAGCGGTCCTTCCGGGCATGAACCCGCAGCGCTCAACCTTGCGGCCAGCTGGCTTGACGCAATGAGCGACGAACAACTGGCGCGCTGGGCTAAACAGCATCAGCTTTCGCCTGCGACGCCTGTCGCGCTGTACGGCGACGATAGCGCCAACCAGGCGGTGAAAGCGCGCCTGGAGAAAGCCGGATATCACGCTATCTCGCTGCTCAGCGATGCCCTGCAAACCCCGGACCGCCTGCAGCGTCTGCCGCACTTTGAACAGCTGGTCTATCCGCAGTGGATCCACCTGCTCCAGCAGGGTAAACCGGTGACAGCCGCGCCCGCGGGTGAATGGAAAGTCATAGAAGCGGCCTGGGGCGCGCCGAAGTTTTATCTGCTGAACCATATTCCCGGCGCGGGATACATCGACACCAACGAAGTGGAAAGCGAGCCGCTGTGGAATAAAGTCTCCGACGACAAGCTGAAAGCGATGCTGGCGAAGCACGGGATCCGTCACGGTACCACCGTCATTTTGTATGGTCGTGACGTTTACGCCGCCGCGCGCGTGGCGCAGATTATGCTGTATGCAGGCGTGAAGGATGTGCGCATACTCGATGGCGGCTGGAAGGCGTGGTCAGATGCGGGTCTGCCGGTTGAACGCGGTACGCCAGGGAAAGTGAAACCCGCCCCTGATTTTGGCGCACCGATCCCCGGTCAGCCGCAACTGATGGTGGATATGGAACAGGCGCGCGGTATGCTGCACCGCCAGGATGCCTCTCTCGTCAGTATTCGTTCGTGGCCGGAATTTATCGGCGAAACCAGCGGCTACAGCTACATCAAGCCAAAAGGTGACATTGCCGGCGCCCGCTGGGGCCACGCGGGAAGCGATGCCACCCACATGGAAGATTTCCACAACCCGGACGGCACCATGCGCAGCGCCGACGACATCACCGCCATGTGGAAAACGTGGGATATCCTGCCGGAGCAGCACGTCGCCTTTTACTGCGGCACCGGCTGGCGAGCGGCTGAAACCTTTATGTACGCCCGGGCGATGGGCTGGAAGAACGTCGCCGTCTATGACGGCGGCTGGTATGAGTGGAGCAGTCACCCGCAGAACCCGGTCTCCCGCGGTGAGCGCGGGCCCGAGAGTACGCGTTAAGGTTTGAGTGACTTTAGCGTCACATAACCGCTCCAGATGCGCGTTGTGGTGGTCAGCCAGCACAACGCGCCAAATATCCACGCGAACACGGCAAAATGGGCCGGAAACAGGCAGCAGAGCACGAACAGCACGATGGTCTCCGTCCCCTCCGTTAACCCGCCGATGTAGTAAAACGACTTGTGCGCATAGCCGGGGTTGTCGATATTGTGCTTCGCCGCCAGTGCCGCAAAGGCCAGAAAGCTGCTCCCGGTGCCAATAAATGCGAACAGCAGCCAGGCGGCAGCCAGCGTATTCTGCTCAGGTGCCGCCAGCGCAAAGCCAAACGGCACCAGCGCATAGAACAGGAAATCGAGCGCGATATCCAGAAACCCTCCCGCATCCGTGAGCCCTCTCCGGCGCGCCAGCGCACCGTCCAGACCATCCAGCAGTCGGTTCAGGACGATGGCGACCAGTGCTGCCGGGTACCAGCCGAGGGCCAGAAATGGCAACGTCAGCAGGCCGATGGCAAACCCCGCCAGGGTAAGTCCGTCGGGCGTAATGCCCGGCTTATCCAGCGCAGAGACCAGACGATTCAGCGCGGGTTTTATCCGTGGGTGCAGGTGACGGTCAAGCATCAGGCTTCCCTTTAAACGTGGCGCACAGCCCCTGTGCCGGGATATCCAGCGCGGCGTTAAAGCGGGCGGAGAGATTCTGAAAGGCGATGAGCGCCGTCATTTCAGTAATAACCTCATCGGTAAAGTGGCGTTTCAGCGCCGTTTTGATTGCTTCATCCACCCTGGGTGGCGTGGCGGTGACCGCCTCAGCATAGGCCAGCGCCGCGCGCTCTTGTTCACTGAACAGGTCAGAGTCTGGCCAGTCGCTCACGGCCTGGACTTTATCCAGCGCCCCGCTGCGCTCGGCCAGACGTAGGCTGTTAGCATCAATGCAAAAAGCACAGTGGCACAGCTGCGATACCCGCGTCATCAGCAGCGAGCGGAGTTGCGGCGTCAGGCGCGCGTTTCTTCGCTCCAGAAAACCGACAAACAATGCGACCAGCCAGAACAGACGCGGCATGCGCCCCCACCAGCGCGTGGGATTCAGGACTGCACCAAAGTGTTTTCGCTGCATGGCGGCAATCGGTTTTACGCTCGCCGGAAGGGTTGGGATGGGTTCTACCCAGGTGGACGACTCTTTCACCTGTTTCTCCTGATGACTGGACTCTTTGAAAGGGCTCGATAATATGTCGTTTTTCGCTATCAAGTATTGACGACCATGCTAAAAACAGTCGATGTCGTTGCGGCCATCATCGAAAAAGACGACAAAATTTTACTGGCGCAGCGCCCTGCTCACGCCGATCAACCGGGAATGTGGGAATTCGCTGGCGGAAAAGTCGAGGCCGGTGAAACCCAGCCTCAGGCGCTAATCCGCGAGCTGCGTGAAGAGTTGGGTATTGAGGCGCAGCCCGTGCAGTATGTGGCAAGCCACCAGCGCGAAGTGTCGCAGCGGTTAATCCACCTGCACGCCTGGTATGTTCCTGCCTTTAGCGGAGCGTTAACCGCACACTACCACAGCGCGCTGGCGTGGTGCACGCCGGAAGAGGCGTTGAGCTACGACCTGGCCCCGGCGGATATTCCGCTGCTGGAGGCGTTTATTCTTTTACGCGCCGCCAGACCAGCGGGTTCGTGCTGATCGCGCGTTCATCACGCTGGCATTGCAGCAAAACCCCGTCCGCTTTTACCACTGCTCCTTCAGAATAATTTTGATCCTGATAGATACAGCACTGGTTACAGGGTTGCGCACGCTGGCCGCCGGAGCTAAAGACCTCCGGCGGGACATTCACCTCCACGTCCGGGCGAATGCGGTCAGCCTGCGCGCCAGCGGTCAACATCAACGAAAATGCAGCCATCACGTAACGATTCATAGACTTGTCTTCCTGTTATGTCCTGATAATGACTATAACGGTTAATCGGGCAGAATCTTTAATTTCACACATCATCGCTTTTTGTTATGACGCAGCGCGGGTCATTAATTTCCCTTTCACCCTACATTTCTGCTTGCTTCACAAAGCAGTACGGGTGGTATAGTCAAAAAAACAACACAAATCGCATAAGCAATATACATAAATGACTATAAGGGGTTCTTATATCTATGGATCAGACACGCTCTCTGGAAAGCTTTCTTGCCCATGTTCAGCAGCGCGACCCGCATCAGAGCGAGTTCGCTCAGGCCGTTCGTGAAGTGATGACCACCCTGTGGCCTTTCCTTGAAGAAAACCCGCGTTATCGTCAACTGTCGCTGCTGGAACGTCTGGTTGAGCCAGAACGGGTGATCCAGTTCCGCGTGACCTGGGTGGATGACCGCAATCAGGTCCAGGTCAACCGCGCCTGGCGCGTGCAGTTTAACTCCGCCATCGGCCCGTTTAAGGGCGGCATGCGTTTCCACCCTTCCCTGAACCTGTCGATCCTGAAATTCCTCGGCTTTGAGCAGACGTTTAAAAACGCGCTCACCACCCTGCCGATGGGCGGCGGGAAAGGCGGGAGTGACTTCGATCCTAAGGGGAAAAGCGAAGGTGAAGTGATGCGTTTCTGTCAGGCGCTGATGACCGAGCTCTGGCGCCACCTTGGTCCGGACACCGACGTACCGGCGGGGGATATCGGCGTGGGGGCCCGCGAAGTGGGCTTTATGGCCGGGATGATGAAAAAGCTTTCCAACAACAGCGCCTGCGTCTTTACCGGCAAAGGATTGTCGTTTGGCGGGAGTTTGATTCGCCCGGAGGCGACCGGATATGGTCTGGTCTATTTCACCGAGGCGATGCTCAAGCGTCACGGGTTAGGGTTTGAAGGGATGCGCGTGGCGGTGTCCGGCTCCGGTAACGTGGCGCAATACGCTATCGAAAAAGCGATGCAGTTTGGCGCCCGCGTGGTGACGGCCTCGGACTCCCGTGGCACGGTGGTGGATGAAGCGGGCTTTACGGCAGAAAAACTGGCGCGCCTGTGCGAAATTAAAGCCAGCCGCGACGGGCGGCTCGCAGACTATGCCCAGGAATTTGGATTGACGTATCTGGAAGGCAAGCAGCCGTGGGGTGTTCCGGTGGATATTGCCCTGCCTTGCGCCACGCAAAACGAACTGGACGTGGACGCCGCGCGCACGCTGATCGGCAACGGCGTGAAGGCTGTGGCCGAAGGGGCGAATATGCCGACCACCATCGATGCGACGGATCTGTTCCTCGAAGCGGGCGTGCTGTTTGCCCCAGGCAAGGCCGCCAATGCGGGCGGCGTGGCAACCTCCGGCCTTGAGATGGCGCAAAACGCCGCGCGTCTTGGCTGGAAGGCGGAGAAAGTGGATGCCCGTTTGCACCATATCATGCTGGATATTCACCACGCCTGCGTGGAGTACGGCGGTGAAGCGTCGCAAACTAACTACGTGCGCGGAGCGAATATCGCCGGATTCGTGAAGGTGGCGGATGCGATGATTGGGCAGGGTGTGATTTAAGCTTTCACTGTGTTCTCGCCCTGTAGGCCGGGTAAGGCGTAGACGCCACCGGGCTTTTTTTCAGGCCGCAGAGCTGCTTTTCGCCGGGTGGCGGCTTCGCCTTACCCGGCCTACGGTTTAAGAAGCTGCCGCGCTCTTTTTCTTTTTAAAGGGCTTCTTCGCGCCGCTACCCGGCGCAACCATCCCTCTGAACCGCTTCACCGGCGTACTGCGTGCCTGATCGATCAACTGATACAGCGTCCCCACCAGCGGCTGCATAAAGTCCTGGTAGCGGCACTGCTTTTCACTGATTTGCGTTAGCACGGATTCCCAGTGCGCTGTCATGTCCGGCCTCGCGGCCAGCTCCGGAAGGGAGTGGATGAGCGCCCGACCCGGCTCCGTGGAGTGGATATAGCGTCCTTTTTTCTCCAGGAAGCCGCGCTTGAACAACAGTTCGATGATCCCCGCTCGCGTCGCTTCCGTACCCAGACCGTCGGTGGCGCGCAGGATTTTCTTCAGATCTTTATCCTGCACAAATCGGGCGATCCCGGTCATGGCAGACAGCAGCGTCGCATCGGTGAAATGGCGTGGCGGCTGGGTCTGACGTTCAACCACTTCACCTTTCTCGCACAATAACTCGTCATCTTTGGCGACTACCGGCAGCGGCGTACCGTCGTTCTCCTCGTCACGCTCTTTGTTGCCGAGCAGCGTGCGCCAGCCCGCTTCCGCGAGGAAACGCGCTTTGGCGATAAACTTACCTTTGGCAATCTCAAGCTCAATGACGCATTTGCGGAACACCGCGTCCGGGCAGAACTGCATCAGATACTGACGGGCGATGAGGTTATAGACCTTCGCTTCGTTATCCGTCAGGTTAACGTGGCTGGCGCGTGCCGTCGGGATAATTGCATGGTGGGCGTCCACCTTTTTATCATCCCAGCAGCGGTTATGGGTGTCCGGGTTCACCACCGGCTGCGGCAGGAGATCGGCGGCGTGTACGCTTATCGCATTCAGTACCGCGTGACGACCAGCAAAATGTTCTTCCGGCAGATAACGGCTATCCGAACGCGGATAGGTGATCAGCTTGTGTGTTTCATAGAGCTTCTGGCAGATATCCAGCACGTTTTGCGCGCTGAGGCCAAAGCGCTTCGCCGCCTCAATCTGCAAGGCCGAGAGTGAAAACGGCAGCGGTGCGGGTTCTGATTCCCGTTTATCGTTATAGCTGGTGACGATGGCAGGCTGACCGGTAATACGGTTAACCACATGCTCCGCCAGCGGACGGTGCAGCAAGCGCCCCTCTTCATCCTGGTACGATTCACAGGCATCGCTCGGCTGCCAGACGGCGGTAAAGCGTTCGTCCTTAGGCGTAACGATATGCGCTTTCACTTCAAAGAAATCTTTGGCGACGAAGTTCTCAATCTCTTCATCACGACGCACCACCAGCCCCAGCACCGGCGTCTGCACGCGGCCCACGGAGAGTACCCCCTGATAGCCCGCATTACGCCCGAGGATGGTGTAGGCGCGGGTCATGTTGATCCCGTACAGCCAGTCAGCGCGCGCGCGCGCAAGCGCCGAGACGCACAGCGGGATAAACTCGCTGTTGGCACGCAGACGCGAGATCGCACGCTCTACCGCCTGCGGGTTGAGGTCGTTTATCAGGCAGCGCTGTACCTGCTGGCGTTTTTCCGGCGCCAGCTCGAGGTAGTCCAGCACTTCATCTACCAACAGTTGCCCTTCCCTGTCCGGGTCACCTGCGTGAACCACTTCAGAGGCTTCGTGCAGGAAACGCTTGATCACGTTCAGCTGTTTGGTCACCGAAGGCCGGGGCTGCAGGCGCCATTTTTCCGGCACGATGGGCAGATCGTTGAGGTTCCAGCGGGCGTAGCGGCTGTCGTAGACGTCCGGCTGCGCCTGCTCAAGCAGGTGACCAATACACCAGGTCACCACCTGCCCGTTACCGCATTCGATAAAGCCGTCGCCCTTGCGGTGCGGCTTCGGCAACACGTCGGCGATGGCGCGCGCCAGGCTCGGCTTTTCGGCAATAAACAACCGCATCGAATTAACGGATCTCAATCATCGGTCGGCCACCGCGTGCGGTCACCAGCTCGCCGATCGCCGTCAGGGTAATGCCAAACTCGGCGGCCGTTGCCTGAACGTCAGCTTCGGCTTCCGGTGTGACCGCCAGCAGCAGGCCGCCGGAAGTTTGTGGATCGCACAGCAGGTTGCGCCACTCTTCAGGCATCTCGCCCATCAGGTGACCGTAGCTGGCAAAGTTGCGCTGAGTACCGCCCGGCACCGCGCCCTGTGCAATGTACTCTTCCACGCCCGGCAGTTTCGGCACGTCCTGATACCACACCTGTGCCTGCACGCCCGCGCCCTGACACACTTCGGAGAGGTGTCCCAGCAGACCAAAACCGGTCACATCGGTCATCGCCTTCACGCCGTCGATATTGGCGAATGCCGCGCCCGCAAGGTTCATCTGGCACATCACTTCCGTTGCCAGACCTTTGTGTTCCGGCTTCAGCAGGGATTTTTTCTCGGCGGTCGTGAGTACGCCAATGCCGAGCGGCTTGGTGAGGAACAGCTTGCAGCCCGCCTGCGCGGTGCTGTTGCGCTTCACGCGCTCGGTCGGCACCACGCCCGTGACGGCCAGGCCAAAAATAGGTTCAGGCGCGTCAATCGAGTGACCACCGGCCAGCGCAATTCCCGCCTGCTGACAGGCGAAACGGCCGCCATCAATGACGTCGCGGGCAATTTCCGGCGCGAGGGTATTAATTGGCCAGCCCAGAATGGCGATGGCCATAATCGGCTTACCGCCCATCGCGAAGATATCACTGATGGCGTTGGTGGCCGCAATGCGCCCGAAATCGAAGGGGTTATCGACAATTGGCATAAAGAAGTCAGTGGTGCTGATAATGCTGGTGCCGTTACCTAAGTCATAAACTGCAGCATCGTCACGCGTTTCATTGCCGACAAGCAGGTTCGGGTCGACAAACTTCGCCTGTTCACTGTGCAGAATGGTCTCCAGCACTTTCGGGGAAATTTTACAACCGCAACCGGCTCCGTGGCTGTACTGCGTTAAACGAATGGTTTGCTCGCTCATGGACGTCTCCTGTCATCTCAATCGCGCTATGGTAGCGCTCATTCCATAAAGAGGTAAGTATGACTGTCTGAATTCTGCGGCAGATGCTCAGAATCCAGACAGTTTAGCGTGGGTTATCAGAAACGGCTGACGAAAGGCGAAGTGTCCGGCACGCTGATGGTGCTGGAGGCTTTAAGCTGCGGCGTACCGAGGTAGAGGAAACCGACAATTTTATCGTGCTCACCGCAGCCAAAACCGTCACGGACTACCGGGCTCCCGGTCAGCGGACCGGTACGCCAGATACCGTTAAACCCCTGTGCGACAGCGGCCATTTGCATCGCCATTACCGCGCAGCCAGCAGACATTTCCTGCTCCCAGACCGGGACTTTGTGGCCAGCCTGACATTTCGCCACGACGGCGATGATCATCGGCGCACGGAACGGCGCATTGCGCGCTTTATCGATACCTTTCTCATCCTGCCCGACGGCAACCGCGCCCTGCTCCAGCAGCAGGCTGAAACGATCGCGGCCTTCACCTTCAATCACAAAGAAGTGCCACGGCTGCAGCGTGCCGTGATCGGGGGCACGCATCCCGGCACGCAGAATGTTTTCCAGCTGCTCGCCCGCCGGGGCAGGTTCGGCCAGACGTGACGCGCTGCGGCGGTTAACAAGCAGTTCAAGTGCGTCCATTAGTTAACTCCTTTATTGAAATTTACTCACAAAATTAACACGGCCGCAGATTTTGTTACAGCCTGGCAGGCGATTCCTGCTGACAAGTGGCGGTTGGGTCATTACGATAACCCAACATTACCGTCCAGTGGCGACGGAAACAGTCATTTTCTGGTTAGGGAGAATACATGCGAACCCTTTGGCGAATCTTTGCCGGTTTCTTTAAATGGACGTGGCGACTGCTCAACTTCGTCCGCAACCTGGTGATGAACATCTTCTTCATCCTGCTGGTTCTGGTTTGCGCAGGCATCTGGATGCATATCAGCAATGCGAATCATGCGCAGCATTTAACTCGCGGGGCGCTGTTACTCGATATCACCGGCGTCATCGTGGATAAACCGTCCACCAGCAACCGTCTGGGGGTCATTGGCCGTCAGCTGTTTGGCGCGACGTCCGACCGCCTGCAGGAAAACTCCCTGTTCGATATTGTCGATACTATCCGTCAGGCCAAAGACGACCGAAATATCACCGGGATCGTACTGGATCTGAAAGATTTTGCCGGAGGCGACCAGCCTTCAATGCAGTACATCGGTAAAGCGCTGCGTGAATTCCGCGACAGCGGTAAGCCAGTGATCGCCGTGGGCGACAGCTACAGCCAGGGGCAATATTATCTGGCAAGCTTCGCCAACAAGATCTGGCTCTCTCCGCAGGGGACGGTCGATCTGCACGGCTTTGCCACCAACGGCCTGTACTACAAATCGCTGCTCGACAAGCTGAAAGTGACGACCCACGTCTTCCGCGTCGGCACCTATAAATCAGCCGTGGAGCCGTTTATTCGCGACGATATGTCCCCTGCTGCCCGTGAAGCGGACAGCCGCTGGATTGGCGAGCTGTGGCAGAACTATCTGGGCACCGTGGCCGCTAACCGTCAAATTACCGCTGAGCAGGTCTTCCCGGGCGCACGTGGCGTGCTGGAGGGTCTGCGTAAGGTTGACGGCGATACCGCGAAATATGCCCTCGACAATAAACTCGTTGATGCGCTGGGTACCAGTGCGGATATCGAAAAAGCCCTGACCAAACAGTTTGGCTGGAGCAAAGAGGACAAAAACTACAGCGCCATCAGTATGTATGACTACGCTGCGAAAAAACCGGACGA
This sequence comes from Enterobacter cloacae complex sp. HYC080_NIDB, assembly GCF_056673325.1. Lineage (NCBI taxonomy): Bacteria > Pseudomonadati > Pseudomonadota > Gammaproteobacteria > Enterobacterales > Enterobacteriaceae > Enterobacter > Enterobacter cloacae complex sp. HYC080_NIDB. The sequence continues at coordinate 2,675,708 of NZ_CP114212.1, forward strand.
GAGCGGTGACAGCGTGGCCGTGGTGTTTGCCAACGGCGCCATCATGGACGGTCAGGAAACCCCGGGTAATGTCGGCGGTGACACCACCGCGTCGCAAATCCGTGACGCGCGCCTTGACCCGAAAGTGAAAGCCATTGTTCTGCGCGTAAACAGCCCGGGCGGCAGCGTGAGCGCCTCCGAAGTGATCCGCGCTGAGCTGGCCGCGGCCCGCGCTGCGGGCAAACCGGTCGTCGTCTCCATGGGCGGAATGGCGGCATCAGGTGGGTACTGGATCTCCACGCCAGCCAACTACATTGTGGCTAACCCAAGTACGCTGACGGGTTCTATCGGCATCTTCGGGGTGATCAACACCGTGGAAAACAGTCTGGATTATCTGGGCGTGCACACCGACGGTGTTTCTACGTCGCCGCTGGCAGATGTGTCGATAACGAAATCCCTGCCGCCGGAAGTGTCGGAGATGATGCAGCTGAGCATTGAGAACGGGTATAAGCGCTTTATTACGCTGGTGGCTGACTCGCGTAAAAAGACGCCTGAACAGATTGACCAGATTGCTCAGGGCCACGTCTGGACAGGTCAGGACGCGAAGAACAACGGACTGGTGGACAGTCTGGGTGACTTTGACGACGCCGTGAAGAAAGCGGCCGACCTGGCGAAGCTCAAGCAATGGCACATTGAGTATTATCAGGATGAGCCGTCATTCTTTGATATGGTGATGGACAGCATGTCTGTCTCCGTTCGCGCCATGCTGCCGGAGGCGCTGCAGGCTTACCTGCCTGCGCCGGTTGCCACGGCAGCGAAAGCGATGAAGACGGAAAGCGATAAGCTCGCGGCCTTTAACGATCCACAAAGTCGTTACGCGTTTTGCCTGACCTGCGCGAACGTCCGTTAAAAACCGTCCCCTCTTCTCGCGAAGAGGGGATTTTTTTCTTTTGAAGAACAAGAACTCACTACCATGCAGAAGAAATCGATTTATGTAGCCTACACTGGCGGTACCATCGGTATGCAGCGCTCTGAAAATGGCTATATTCCTGTCTCCGGCCACCTTCAGCGTCAGCTTGCGTTGATGCCTGAGTTCCACCGTCCGGAAATGCCTGACTTTACCATCCATGAATACGAGCCGCTGATGGACTCCTCCGACATGACGCCAGAAGACTGGCAGCACATCGCGGATGACATTAAAGCGCATTACGACCAGTACGACGGCTTCGTGATCCTGCATGGTACCGACACCATGGCGTTCACGGCCTCGGCGCTCTCCTTCATGCTGGAGAACCTGAGCAAGCCGGTTATCGTCACCGGGTCGCAAATTCCGCTGGCGGAGTTACGCTCCGACGGGCAGATCAACCTGCTGAACTCCCTGTACGTGGCGGCAAATTACCCGATTAACGAAGTCTCGCTGTTCTTTAACAACCGTCTGTATCGCGGCAACCGCACGACGAAAGCCCATGCCGATGGTTTTGACGCCTTCGCCTCACCGAACCTGCAGCCGCTGCTGGAAGCGGGGATTCATATCCGTCGTCTGGGCACGCCGCCTGCACCGAATACCGCTGGCGAGCTGATTGTGCATCCGATTACCCCGCAGCCCATCGGTGTGGTTACCATTTACCCGGGTATTTCCGCCGACGTGGTCCGCAACTTCCTGCGCCAGCCAGTGAAAGCGCTGATCCTGCGCTCCTACGGCGTGGGCAACGCCCCGCAGAACGGTGAGTTTCTGAAAGAGCTTCAGGAAGCCAGCGAACGCGGAATTGTGGTGGTGAACCTGACCCAGTGTATGTCCGGCAAAGTGAATATGGGTGGCTATGCCACCGGCAACGCGCTGGCACATGCGGGTGTCATCAGCGGTTTCGATATGACCGTTGAGGCGACGCTGACTAAACTTCACTATTTACTGAGTCAGGATCTGGACATTCAGTCCATTCGCAACGCCATGATGCAAAATCTGCGCGGTGAACTGACCCCTGACGAATAAGGAGGCCTCATGACGCAACGCGCCCTGTTACTGGTCGATTTGCAAAATGATTTCTGCGCCGGCGGCGCGCTGGCCGTCGCCGAAGGTGACAGCACCGTTGACGTGGCGAATACGCTGATTGACTGGTGTAAAGCTCGCGGTGAAGCGGTGGTCGCCAGCCAGGACTGGCACCCGGCTAACCACGGCAGTTTTGCCAGCCAGCACAACGTCGAACCGTTCACTCAGGGTGAACTCGACGGGCTGGCGCAAACCTTCTGGCCGGATCATTGCGTGCAGCAAACGGAAGGCGCGGCGCTGCATCCGCTCCTGAATCAGAAAGCCATCGACGCGGTGTTCCATAAGGGTGAAAACCCGACAATAGATAGCTACAGCGCGTTTTTTGATAACGGTCATCGTCAGAAGACCGCGCTGGACGCGTGGTTACGCCACCATGAAATCACGGAGCTGATTGTGCTTGGGCTGGCGACAGATTATTGCGTGAAGTTTACCGTACTGGACGCGCTCCAGTCAGGCTACACCGTCAGCGTGATCACCGACGGCTGCCGCGGGGTGAACATTCACCCTCAGGACAGCGCTCAGGCGTTTATGGAGATGGCTGCCGAAGGCGCGACGCTGTATACCCTGGCAGACTGGCTGGAAACGCAGGCGTAGTCTTTTAAGCCGGGTGGCGGCTTCGCCTTACCCGGCCTACTTTCTCTGGAGCGCAGCGCCACCCGGCATTTCTTCTCCAATCCCCATAAAGTGAACTCCCTCGCATCCTCAGCGAAGCGGCAATGCTATTCTCGTCAGGTTGTTTTTTCGCCACGCCTTTTCTGTGGCGTGGTTATTTTTATTAAGTCAAAGAGGAAATTATATGAAACGTTTGCCCTTGCTGGCAGCATTACCCTTGCTTTGCGCGTCACTGGCTTCCGCTGCACCCCTGATGTCCGTCGGCTATTTCAACGGGGGTGGCGATGTCACCGCCGGACCGGGTGGCGACATTAATAAACTGGATGTCCGCCAGATCACCCACCTGAACTATTCGTTTGGTCTGGTCTACAACGACGAGAAAGACGAAACCAACGCCGCGCTGAAAGATCCGACGAAACTGCATCAGATCTGGCTTTCGCCCAAAGTGGCATCCGATCTGGCCTTAATCCCCACTCTGCGTAAACAAAACCCGCACCTTAAAGTGCTGCTCTCTGTTGGCGGCTGGGGTGCGCGTGGTTTCTCTGGCGCAGCGGCCACCAAAGAGAGTCGTGCGGTGTTTATCCGATCCGCCCAGGAGGTTGTCGACAAATACGGTCTGGACGGGATTGATCTCGACTGGGAGTACCCGGTCAACGGCGCGTGGGGACTGGTTGCCAGCACGCCAGCCGACAGGGACAACTTCACCGCGCTGCTGAAAGAGATGCGCGACGCATTCGGGCAGAAAAAGCTGGTGACCATTGCGGTAGGCGCCAATGCGGAAAGTCCGAAAAGCTGGGTGGATGTCAAAGCCATCGCTCCCCTGCTCGACTACATCAACCTGATGACCTACGACATGGCGTATGGTACCCAGTATTTTAACGCCAACCTCTATGATTCCAGCGCCTGGCCGACGGTGGCTGCTGCCGATAAATACAGCGTGGACTTTGTGGTAAATAACTATCTGGCCGCGGGACTGAAACCACAGCAGATGAACCTCGGGATCGGGTTTTACGGTCGCGTACCGAAACGCGCCGTTGAGCCGGGTATCGACTGGAGCAAGCCGGACGCACAAAAAAATCCGGTCACCCAGCCCTACTTTGGACCGCAGGAGCTCGGCTTGTTCAGGTCGCTCGGCTATGACCTGTCCAAAGATACCTACGTGAAGTACAACGATATCGTGAAAAAGCTGCTGAACGATCCGCAGAAGCGTTTTACCGAGCACTGGGACGACCAGGCGAAAGTGCCGTGGCTCTCCGTGGAAGCAGCCGACGGCAAGGCGCTCTTTGCGATTTCGTATGAGAACCCGCGTTCCGTGGCGATCAAAGCGGACTACATTAAACAGAAAGGTCTCGCCGGGGCGATGTTCTGGGAGTATGGCGCGGACGATAACAACCAGTTAGCGAAGCAGCTGGCAGAGTCATTAGGGATCCCGCAAAAGTAGCGACGCATTCAAACCCTCTCCCTGTGGGAGAGGGTTGGATGAAGGCATCAGCCCGCACGGTTATTGCATTTTCAGCGTCGCAATTGGCTTCGGCGTGATGCCAAAATCTTCTTTCAGCTCTCGCTTGCTTTTCATCACCATCTGGCCGTTGGTATCGATCGTCATGTGCTGCGCGTCAGTATTGTTGCGCGCCTGCCACAGCATCACCAGCTGCAAACTGTTCTCTTTATGCTCAGGGGTAAGCGCCACGCCATCCGGCCATTTTCCCAGCTCAACGGCGGTGACCAGACGCTGATAAATGTCCTGGGTCATCCCGTTAATCATGTCATCAATATTCACGATCTCTCCCTTTCAAAGGAATAATTTGCTGAATCGTTTTTTCAACCCTTGATCTGGTCGCCGTTTTCATCATCCGTGAAGCTCATGGAGGCCGAATTGACGCAGAAACGCTCCCCCGTTGGCTGTGGACCATCCGGGAAGACGTGCCCCAGATGTGCATCGCAGGTCCCGCAACGGATTTCCGTGCGCACCATGCCGTGCGAGGTGTCACTCAGATAGCGGATTGCCTCATCGCTCACCGGCTCGTAAAAGCTCGGCCAGCCGCAGCCGGAATCGAATTTCGTTTGTGAGTTAAACAGCGGGGCATCACAGACCAGACAGTGATAGACGCCGTCTCGCTTGTTGTGCAGTAAACGCCCGGTGAATGGCGGTTCCGTGCCGTGGTTCTGCGTCACGTAAAACTGCATTTCTGTGAGGTTTTTTTTCAAATCGTCAGGGTTACGTTGGTTCGACATATGCTTACATCTCGCTGTAGAAACAGACATCTTTTAACCCGGATTCTAACAAAACATTAACACCCTTGCGTGCACTTTTGTTCTAAACTTATGTGTCGCGAAAAGGCGGTCAGGCAATTGTGATCATGTTCACATTTTTATCCTGCGAGGACTTTAAAATTCCGGGCGCAGCCCCCATGTGGTTGCAAGCTCAAAGGGAAAGTGAGGCGAGTCAGTCGCACAAACGTTAGTCACAGGATTGATTTGTCGCAATGATTGACACGATTCCGCTTGACGCTGCGTAAGGTTTTTGTAATTTTACAGGCAACCTTTTATTCACTAACAAATAGCTGGTGGAATATATGACTATCAAAGTAGGTATCAACGGTTTTGGCCGTATCGGCCGTATTGTTTTCCGTGCTGCTCAGAAACGTTCTGACATCGAAATCGTTGGTATCAACGATCTCCTGGACGCTGAATACATGGCGTACATGCTGAAGTACGACTCAACTCACGGTCGTTTCGACGGCACCGTTGAAGTGAAAGACGGCCACCTGGTTGTTAACGGCAAAACCATCCGCGTTACTGCTGAGAAAGACCCAGCTAACCTGAAATGGAACGAAATCGGTGTTGATGTTGTAGCTGAAGCTACCGGTATCTTCCTGACCGACGAAACTGCACGTAAACACATCACTGCAGGCGCGAAGAAAGTTGTTCTGACTGGTCCTTCTAAAGACAACACCCCAATGTTCGTTCGTGGTGCAAACTTCGAAACTTACGCTGGCCAGGACATCGTTTCCAACGCATCCTGCACCACCAACTGCCTGGCACCGCTGGCTAAAGTTATCAACGACAACTTCGGCATCATCGAAGGTCTGATGACTACCGTTCACGCTACCACCGCTACTCAGAAAACCGTTGACGGCCCGTCTCACAAAGACTGGCGCGGCGGCCGTGGCGCGGCTCAGAACATCATCCCATCCTCTACCGGTGCTGCTAAAGCTGTAGGTAAAGTACTGCCAGAACTGAATGGCAAACTGACTGGTATGGCGTTCCGCGTTCCAACGCCTAACGTATCCGTTGTTGACCTGACCGTTCGTCTGGAAAAAGCTGCTTCTTATGAAGAAATTAAGAAAGCAATCAAAGCTGCTTCCGAAGGCGCAATGAAAGGCGTTCTGGGTTACACCGAAGACGACGTTGTATCTACTGATTTCAACGGCGAAGTGTGCACTTCCGTGTTCGATGCTAAAGCTGGTATCGCACTGAACGACAACTTCGTAAAACTGGTTTCCTGGTACGACAACGAAACTGGCTACTCTAACAAAGTACTGGACCTGATCGCTCACATCTCCAAATAAGTTGAGATGAGTGTTTGATCCAAAAAGGCGACTTCGGTCGCCTTTTTTATTGTTTTTTAGACAGAGGATTGCTTAATGATTAATAAAATATTTGCACTTCCGGTAGTCGAACAACTTACCCCTGTGCTCTCCCGCCGCCAGATTGACGGCGCTGATGTTATCGTCGTTGACCACCCGCGCGTGAAAGCCTCCGTGGCGCTGAATGGCGCCCACCTGCTCTCCTGGAAGCCTGGGGGCGAAGAGGAAGGACTGTGGCTGAGCGAGGCCACCTCGTTCAAAAAAGGGGCTGCTATCCGTGGCGGCGTCCCCATCTGCTGGCCATGGTTCGGCCCGTCCACACAGCAGGGTTTGCCGTCTCACGGTTTTGCCCGTAACCAGCAGTGGACGCTGAAAGCGCACAATGAAGATGACAACGGTGCCGTGCTGACCTTTGAGCTGCAGGCGAATGATGAAACCCGCGCCCTGTGGCCGCATGATTTCACCCTGTACGCCCGTTTCAAGCTGGGTAAAACCTGCGAAATTGAGCTGGAAGCGCACGGCGAGTTCGAAACCACGTCTGCCCTGCACACCTACTTCAACGTGGGTGACATCAACGCAGTGAAGGTGAGCGGCCTCGGCGATACCTTTATCGACAAAGTTGATAATGCGAAAGAGGGCAAGCTAAGCGACGGCGTTCAGGCTTTCCCCGATCGTACCGACCGCGTCTATCTCCACCCGGAAGCCTGCAGCGTGATCCACGATGGTGCCCTGAAACGCGGCATTGAGGTCGTTCATCATCATCACAGCAATGTGGTGGGCTGGAACCCAGGTCCGGCATTGTCTGTCAGCATGGCCGATATTCCTGATGACGGTTACAAAACATTCGTTTGTGTAGAAACAGCCTGCGTGACCACGCCGCAGAAAGCGAGCGAAGAAAAACCGTCTCGTTTAGGGCAGACGATCCGTATTGTTAAGCGATAATCGCCCTGCACCACAAAAAAGCAAACGGGGCGCTAGCGCCCCGTTTTGATGCAATGATTGCACTGAATTAATGCACAATCAGAACTTGTAGGTCACACCCACAGAGAAGATACCCGCCCAGGACTTATCGACCATCGGGCTATCTTTCACTTCATCGCTCAGACGCTCATAACGGCCAGTACCGTAGACGCTCCAGTCGCCAAGGAAGTTATAGCTCGCGGTCAGCTCCAGGTAGGGATCCCAGCCATCATCTGCGCTGTAGCTTTTCAGACCACTGCGGCGAGACTCGTTTTTAGAGACGCCGTAATAGTAGTCGTTGTAGTTTTCACTGTTGTACTGCACACCGATGCCCGGCGTCAGGGTGAGCCCGCCGTTGGTATAACGGTACAGCCATGCCAGATCCCAGATAAAGCCGTTGCTGTTGTCCAGCGTATCACCTGCCAGAGCAGTACGCAGGAAGCCATACTCGGTGTTATGCACGTATGAAAGCCCGGCCATCATGCTACTTTTGCGCTTATCGAGCTGGCGAAGCGCGTGGCTGTCGCTGTCTCCCGGCTTGAAGTGCGTTGGATCGTAGTAGGCCATGATAGAGAGCTTGTCGGCCGTGTCGTTCCAGAGATAGTAGCCGCCGCCGAGACCGCGGAACCAGACGTTCTCGCCTTCATAGGTGATAACGGGAACAGGATATACGTCACGATCATACTGTTTGTATGGGCTGTTAATGACGCCAACACCCGCGCCAACCGTCCACTGACTTTCCGCCTGAGCGGTGCTAACTGCGGTCGCGGCAAGGATGCCCAATGCCAGAAGTTTGAGTTTGGTCACAATCCATTCTTTCCTGTAGTCAAATAATCAGCGGGAGAAGTGTAACCGCCATTCCCGTACAACCCAAAATTTTTTGCCTGCTAATCAGTCTGATTAACCCGTTATTTTTCACTTTTCAGATGACAGCACGCTTTCATTTATATGACCACTGAATGAAAAACGTGCTTAAGCCTTAGAACCCAGGTGGAAATTTTTGGATGAGTTATTGATATGTCATTGAAATTAGATTTTCTCAGCATGCAAGTTTGGCAAATGCCATCTACGCTTAATTTTAAGAAGAGTTTTCCTGAACGCCCTGCGGTTCTTAGCCTCTGACCTGGCACACAGGTTGCTGCTCTGGCAGTGAGGTGCGAGAGATTCTCTTCCGGGAGCCTCCACTACTCATACGAACGGCTCTTATCCTGTGCTAAAAAACGAAAGGACGGCATGCCATGAATATATTCGATCACTATCGCCAGCGCTATGAAGCTGCCAAGGACGAAGAGTTCACACTGCAGGAGTTTCTTACCATTTGTCGGCAAGATCGCAGTGCCTATGCCAATGCGGCAGAACGGCTATTGATGGCTATTGGTGAGCCAAACATGGTTGATACTGCCCTGGAGCCACGGCTTTCCCGTCTATTTTCGAATCGGGTGGTCGCCCGATATCCGGCGTTCGAAGAGTTCTACGGCATGGAAGATGCCATTGAACAGATTGTCTCCTATCTGAAGCATGCCGCTCAGGGTCTGGAAGAGAAGAAACAGATCCTCTATTTACTCGGCCCGGTCGGTGGCGGTAAATCCTCGCTGGCTGAACGCCTGAAGTCGCTGATGCAGCGCGTGCCGATTTATGTGTTGAGCGCTAATGGCGAACGCAGCCCGGTGAACGACCATCCGCTGTGCCTGTTTAATCCACAGGAAGATGCGCAAATTCTGGATAAAGAGTTTGGCATTCCGCGCCGCTACCTCGGCACCATCATGTCGCCGTGGGCGGCAAAACGCCTGCATGAGTTTGGGGGCGATATCACCAAATTCCGCGTGGTGAAAGTGTGGCCGTCTATCCTTGAGCAGATCGCCATTGCCAAAACGGAACCGGGTGATGAGAACAACCAGGATATCTCGGCGCTGGTGGGTAAAGTTGATATCCGTAAGCTGGAAAACTTCGCACAAAATGACCCGGATGCCTACGGCTATTCCGGTGCGCTGTGCCGCGCCAACCAGGGGATTATGGAATTCGTGGAGATGTTTAAAGCACCAATCAAAGTGCTGCATCCTCTGCTGACGGCGACCCAGGAAGGGAACTATAACGGGACGGAAGGTATCTCCGCCCTGCCGTTTAACGGGATAATCCTCGCCCACTCGAACGAATCCGAATGGGTGACCTTCCGTAATAATAAAAACAATGAGGCCTTCCTTGACCGCGTGTACATCGTCAAGGTGCCTTATTGCCTGCGGATCTCCGAAGAGATCAAGATTTACGAGAAACTGCTCAACCACAGTGAGCTGGTGCACGCTCCCTGCGCGCCAGGCACGCTGGAAACGTTGTCGCGCTTCTCTATCCTTTCGCGTTTGAAAGAGCCGGAAAACTCCAGCATCTACTCAAAAATGCGCGTCTATGATGGCGAAAGCCTGAAAGACACCGACCCGAAAGCGAAATCCTATCAGGAGTATCGTGATTACGCCGGGGTCGATGAAGGGATGAACGGCCTGTCCACCCGTTTCGCGTTTAAGATCCTCTCCCGCGTCTTTAACTTCGATCATGCGGAAGTGGCGGCCAACCCGGTTCACTTGTTCTACGTGCTGGAGCAGCAGATTGAACGCGAGCAGTTCCCGCAGGAGCAGGCTGAACGCTATCTTGAGTTCCTGAAAGGCTACCTGATTCCGAAATACGCCGAGTTCATTGGCAAAGAGATCCAGACAGCCTACCTGGAATCCTATTCAGAGTACGGACAGAATATTTTCGACCGTTATGTCACCTACGCTGACTTCTGGATCCAGGATCAGGAGTACCGCGACCCGGATACCGGCCAGCTGTTTGACCGTGAATCCCTGAACGCGGAACTGGAAAAAATCGAGAAGCCTGCCGGGATCAGCAACCCGAAAGACTTCCGTAATGAGATTGTGAACTTCGTCCTGCGCGCCAGAGCGCATAACAACGGACGCAATCCGAACTGGACCAGCTACGAGAAACTGCGCACCGTTATTGAGAAGAAAATGTTCTCCAATACCGAAGAGCTGCTGCCGGTTATCTCGTTCAACACCAAAACCTCAACCGATGAGCAGAAGAAACACGACGATTTTGTCGACCGTATGATGGAAAAAGGCTACACCCGCAAACAGGTTCGCCTGCTCTGCGAATGGTATCTGCGCGTGCGTAAATCGTCCTAAAACAAGTGCCCGGCAGCGCTAGCGCCTGCCGGGCCAACAAAAACGCAAGTTGGCAAATGCAGTACGGGGGGTATATGACCTGGTTTATTGACCGGCGTCTTAACGGCAAAAACAAGAGCACGGTGAACCGCCAGCGCTTCTTGCGCCGTTACAAAGCGCAAATTAAACAGTCGATCTCCGAGGCCATCAACAAACGCTCGGTGACCGACGTCGATAGCGGCGAGTCTGTTTCCATCCCCACCGATGACATCAGCGAACCGATGTTTCATCAGGGGCGAGGCGGTCTGCGCCATCGCGTACACCCAGGTAATGACCACTTCGTTCAGAACGACAGAATTGAGCGTCCTCAGGGCGGCGGCGGTGGTTCAGGAAGCGGTCAGGGACAGGCCAGCCAGGACGGTGAAGGTCAGGATGAGTTCGTTTTCCAGATTTCAAAAGATGAATACCTCGACCTGCTGTTTGAGGACCTGGCGCTGCCGAATCTGAAAAAGAATCAGCATCGTCAGCTTAACGAGTACAAAACCCATCGCGCGGGCTATACCGCCAACGGCGTCCCCGCCAACATCAGCGTCGTGCGTTCGTTGCAGAATTCGCTGGCGCGGCGCACGGCCATGACGGCAGGCAAACGTCGTGAACTGCGCGAACTTGAGAGTAGCCTGAAGGTCGTGGAAAACACGGAGCCGGCGCAACTGCTGGAAGAGGAGCGCCTGCGCAAAGAGATTGCCGAGCTAAGAGCGAAGATCGATCGCGTTCCGTTTATCGACACGTTCGACCTGCGTTACAAGAATTATGAAAAACGCCCAGAGCCCTCAAGCCAGGCAGTGATGTTCTGTCTGATGGACGTCTCCGGCTCCATGGACCAGGCCACCAAGGATATGGCGAAGCGTTTTTATATCCTGCTCTACCTGTTCCTGAGCAGAACCTATAAGAATGTGGAAGTGGTCTATATTCGCCACCATACGCAGGCTAAAGAGGTCGACGAGCATGAGTTCTTCTACTCGCAGGAGACCGGCGGCACCATCGTCTCCAGCGCGCTGAAGCTGATGGATGAAGTCGTGAAAGAGCGTTACGACCCGGCGCAATGGAATATCTATGCCGCGCAGGCGTCCGATGGTGATAACTGGGCCGACGACTCACCGCTGTGTCACGACATCCTGGCGAAGAAAATTCTGCCGGTGGTGCGTTACTACAGCTATATCGAAATTACCCGTCGCGCGCATCAGACCCTGTGGCGGGAATATGAACATCTGCAATCGATGTTTGATAATTTTGCCATGCAACATATCCGTGACCAGGATGATATTTATCCGGTGTTCAGGGAGCTCTTCCACAAGCAGTCTGCTAACAGCAACGCATAATCTCACAGCCAGCGAACGCGCTGGCTGTTTTCTTTCGACGCCGTTCTTCTCGTGCTAATGTAGCCATCTGCATACTGGATTATCACCGGGAAAATCGCGATGACTGACGACGTTATGGGGACAGGAACCCACCAGCAACTGATAACCTTACTCACCGGGCAAGGCGCACGTTTTCGGGTTATGGAGCACGAGGCGGTCGGGAAATGTGAAGCGGTAAGTGAAATACGCGGGACCGATCTGCGTCAGGGCGCAAAAGCCCTGGTCTGCAAAGTGAAGGGGAACGGTGTTAAAAAGCATGTTCTGGCGATCCTGGCTGCCGATCTGCAGGCCGACCTGAGCCGGCTTGCCAGCCATTTCGGCGGGCTTAAAGCCTCCCTCGCCAGCCCGGCCGAGGTAAGTACCCTTACCGCCTGCGTATTCGGCGCTATCCCGCCTTTTAGTTTCCACCCCGATCTGACGCTGGTCGCCGACCCGCTGCTGTTCGAGCGTTTCGACGAAATCGCATTTAACGCCGGCCTGCTGGAAAAATCCGTGATCATGGATACCCAGGATTACCTGCGCATCGCCCGTCCTGAGCTGGTGACTTTCCATAAAGTCTAACCGTGAAGGCTGACTGTCAGCCTTTTCTCTCCAGCAACAGCACGGAGGCGACGAGAATCGCGGCAATGACGAAAAACGATGAGGAGATAATCAGCATTTCAACAAACATGTGATCGTTCATGATAGCGACCCCTTTGCGATATCTGCCTTCGTTTTAAACCGCGTAAATGACAAGGTTATGACAGCGGTAAAATCTTTTTAAAACTGTTCTCCGCCCTTTTTCCGCGTACAGTAAGCAGGACGATTATTTTGGCAAGGATTCCCTATGTTTGACCCTACTCTGCTCATTCTCCTGGCACTCGCCGCGCTGGGTTTAATCAGTCATAACACCACCGTCGCCATCTCGATTCTGGTGCTGATTATCGTTCGCGTCACGCCGTTAAATACCTTTTTCCCGTGGATAGAAAAGCAAGGCCTCACCATCGGGATAATCATTTTAACCATCGGGGTGATGGCGCCCATCGCCAGCGGTACGCTTCCCGCCTCAACGCTGCTGCACTCGTTTGTCAACTGGAAATCGCTGGTGGCTATCGCGGTAGGTGTATTTGTCTCATGGCTCGGTGGGCGCGGCGTTACGCTGATGAGCAGCCAGCCTTCACTGGTTGCGGGTCTGCTGGTGGGCACGGTGCTGGGCGTAGCGCTCTTTCGCGGCGTGCCGGTGGGCCCGCTGATTGCAGCCGGTCTGGTCTCCCTGTTTATCGGGAAGTCGTAGTCAGGCTGGCCATGTAACGTGCAGGCGTCTGGCCCAGCCCCTTCTTAAACATGGTAATAAACGCGGTGGTCGAGTCATAACCCAGTGACTGTGCCACCTGCTGTACTGATTTCCCGCTTATCAAATGCTGTAACGCCACAATAAGCTGCAGCTGGTGACGCCAGCGACGAAAGCTTAGACCGGTCTCTTTTACCACCAGTCGCGCCAGGTTGCGTTCGCTCATGGCGAAGTGGCTTGCCCATTGTGCCAGCGTCTGCCAGGCCGCGGGCTCTTCCGCCATCTTCTCGCTCATCAGCCGGATTTTTGGATGGGGTGAGACGGGTAACTGTAAATGCTCCTGACGCTGGAGCGGCAGTTCATCAAACAGGACATCGACCAGTCGGGATGTGGCCGCAAGCTGAAGCTGTGCCTGCGATTTTTCTGCCAGCGATAAAATCAGCTCCCGCACCAGAGGGGTCATTTTCAGCGTACAACAGCGGTCGGGCAGACTGGCGGCGCCGGGCTCAATGAACAAAAAGCAGAGCTGCGCCCCCGGCGTGGCCCTGTTACTGTGCGGCATCTGCCCGGGGATCCAGACCGCGTACTGGGGCGGTACCATCAACATGGCATTTTCCACTTCACAGGTAATCGCGCCGCCAAGTGCCAGAATCAGCTGTCCCTTGCGGTGATGATGCAGGGGTATATATTGTTCCTCCGCCACCACACGGATGCGAAAGGCGACGGCCGCATCATGCTGGCTATCAGGATCGTAGCCGTCCAGTCCCAGTCCAATCATCATGTTGTCCGATTTTAGCGATAAACTGTCATTTTAGCCTGATTTCAACCGCCGGGAAAATCGGTATTGTGTGCGCTCGCTTGAACGTATGAGAACATAATGACTACTGCTATTCGCACCTCAGGAAAACACGGCGCGCTGTTGATTGCAGGCATCCTGATGATCGCCACCACGCTTCGCGTCACCTTTACCGGCGCAGCCCCGCTGCTGGATACCCTTCGCCTTGATTATGGCTTAAGCACGGCGCAAACCGGTCTGCTGACCACCCTGCCCCTGTTGGCTTTTGCCCTGATCTCCCCGCTCGCCGCAGGTCTGGCCCGACGTATTGGCATGGAGCGTAGCCTGTTTATCGCCCTGTTGCTGATTTGCGCCGGGATAGCCATTCGCTCCCTGCCTTCCGCTGCCCTGCTTTTCATCGGCACGGCAGTGATTGGCTGCGGGATCGCGCTTGGGAACGTGCTGTTACCAGGTTTAATTAAACGTGACTTTCCGGGCCAGGTGGCGAAACTCACCGGTGCCTATTCCCTGACGATGGGGGCAGCCGCCGCGTTAGGATCGGCGCTAATCGTGCCGCTGGCCCAGGGTCATGCGGGCTGGCAGGGCGCGCTGCTGATGCTGATGGTGTTTCCGCTAATCGCCTTGCTGCTCTGGCTGCCGCAGTGGCGTCAGAAACATGTTGCGACGGTAACAGGCGCAGGCGCGTTACATAACCGCGCAATCTGGCGTTCTGCTCTCGCCTGGCAGGTGACGCTCTTTCTGGGGATTAACTCCCTTATCTATTACGTCATCATCGGCTGGCTGCCGGCGATACTGCTTAGCCACGGCTACAGCGAGGCGCAGGCAGGTTCGGTGCATGGTCTTTTACAGCTGGCGACAGCCGTGCCGGGACTTGCCGTTCCGCTGATCCTCCATCGGCTGAAAGATCAGCGGACGATCGCCGGTGCAGTGGCGCTGATGTGCGCGGTAAGCGCAGCGGGATTGTGGTTTATACCGGATATGGCGGTGATGTGGACGCTGGTGTTTGGCTTTGGCTCCGGGGCAACGATGATCCTCGGCCTGACGTTCATCGGTCTGCGCGCGAGCTCTGCGCATCAGGCGGCGGCATTGTCCGGTATGGCACAGTCTATCGGCTACCTGCTCGCTGCCTGCGGACCGCCGTTGATGGGTAAAATCCACGATTCGGTAGGAGACTGGCGCATCCCCCTTCTCGCCTGTGCGCTGGCCGCGATCGTCATGGCCGTCTGCGGGATACTTGCCGGGCGCGACCGGGAAATCGCGCCCCGCTAAACACGAAGGCAGACCATCGGGTCTGCCCTGTTTTAGCCCCGCGCCGCGCGAAGCATTGCCTGTACGAGAACCACCGGACGTCCTTCCAGCGCAGCACGCTCGTGCTGGAACAAAGTGATCACAAAGAACGGGTGGGTTATCAGCTCCGCCGCACGGATTTCCCCCTGTTCGTCCCAGCCCGTCACGCGCATATCACCGCTCTCCAGCGCCTGAGCAAATTCCGGCGACACACCATAGTTGCAGTGATATCCCTCTTCAATTTCGGGTTTGCCGTAGGCTTTGGCGATCAGCGTATTGCTGCGCAGTTCAATGGCATCGGATATTTCCACCAGCGAGCAGGTCAGCGGCGCGATCACCATAGTGCCTTCGGTATCCGTCTCAGCATGTGCCGCATCGTGCCAGCCCAGCACGTTACGGGCATACTCAATCAGCGCATGCTGGAACCCACCGCAGGTCCCCAGGAACGGAATACTGTTTTCACGGGCGTAGCGTGCGGCGATAAAGGCGGCCTCTGTGTTTTTATAGGGGCTCGCAGGAACCAGCCAGATGGCATCGTAGCCCACCAGATCCTCAGAACTGGTTAATTCCGGGGTAGCAAGCCAGTCGTAATCGGCGGTGAGGTCAAGAACGGCCGCAGCATCGTCAATGGCCAGCGGGATCGCCTTGTGTGCAATAACATCAGGATTGTAATCGCCAACCAGCGCAATGCGGAGCGTCGTTTTAACCGGGAGGTGTTCCATGAAAGTTTCCTTATGCCAGAGTATTATCAGATAACATAAGGAACCTCAGACTACCGATCTTCTGCAATTATCACAATACCTTAAATTGGGAGGGTGGAATTATGATTCAGTGCAAACGCGTCTATGAGCAGGCAAGCCAGGACGATGGCTATCGGGTGCTGGTGGACAGACTCTGGCCGCGCGGGGTTAAAAAAACGGACCTCGCCCATGACGAATGGTGTAAAACACTCACGCCATCGAACGCATTACGTCAGGAGTATCATAGCGAAGCTATTGATTTTGCGACTTTCAGTAAAGCCTATCAGGAAGAACTGGCGCAGCACAAGGACGAGGGAAGGCGTCTTGCGGCGGTGGCACACAAGCAGACTCTCACCCTCCTCTATGGCGCGAAAAACACGGAACAGAATCACGCCCTGGTTTTAGCCGACTGGCTACGTCATTTGTGATCAGCTGATTGTCAGCTCATCCAGCATTTGCGGGGCTTGATCAGGGGTGAGCGGCATCAGATGTTCGGCGCGAACAAACGCAAAGCCGTGCTGATTGTCAAAGGCGTAGACGTCTCCGGTGACCAGCCAAAGCGCGCGGTCCGCACTTGCGGGTAATTGCGTCATCACGCCGTTAACCGGGTTTACAAAACGCAGGCCAGGCTGGCAAAGACCAAACAACTCAACAGATTTACCAATATTGCGACGGCCAGACGCCGTGCGGGCACCGATGATCATCGCCATGCAGCCCGGTTTAAGCTGAAACATACTTCTCTCGCGGTAACAGTAGCCAGATACTGGCTAAGAATAATCCTAAAGAGAAGTGTATCGCAGCATCTGCCCTTCTGTCACCTGGTGGGTTGCGGATGATCGCGACGATAGAGCGTCCATTCGTCGATCACTTCACCACCCGGCAGCTTGCACTCGGTACGAACACCCTGCGGGCTTTGAATCGGGATCTGTTCCCCGCCCTTTTCCAGACAGTAAACGGAAGCCGGGTTCGCCATACCTACGGCCTGTGGCGGTTTGGGCGCATCGGGTGGGGTTGTTTTTGCGGTACAGGCGACCAGGGGAAGCGTCAGCGCCAGAAGCAGAAATCTCATCGCATCGATCCTTGTGACATCATCTTTGCCTAAGGGTAACGGCTCAGCGCCGCTTTCTCCATATATAAAATTTTCTGCATTCATGTTTTACTATGCCTGAAGCCTAAGAATTCAGCATAACATGCAGATGCAGACGTCTTCTGCCTGGGAGTCTTTCTACGTCATGTCGGATATTATCCTTGCCCGTGTTTCAGAAACCCTCGTTACTGAGCAATCCCTTGAAAGTCTCGTTCGTCAGCTGCTGGAGATGTTGGAAATCGTCACCGATATGGAGTCGACTTACCTGACGAAGGTGGATATCCAGGCGCGGCTGCAGCATATCCTTTATGCCCGAAACAGTAAGCAGATGACGATCCCGGAGGGGCTGAGCGTGCCCTGGGATGAAACGCTGTGTAAGCGCGCGCTGGATAGCGACACCATCTTCAGTAACGATGTCCCCGAGCGCTGGCCGGAGTGCGAAGCGGCGAAAGCTCTCGGTATTACCACTTACATGAGCATTCCGGTTCATCTCGCCGATGGCTCGCTTTACGGTACGCTTTGCGCCACCAGCACGGCTAAAAAGCCGCTCAGCGAGCGCGGTGAACAGATGTTAAAATTATTCGCCGGGTTGATTGGTCAGTACATTCAGAAAGAATCTCTGGTGAACCAGCTTCGGGAAGCCAACGCGGCGCTCATCGCACACTCTTATACCGATGCCCTTACCGGCCTGCCCAACCGTCGCGCCATTTTTGAGGATCTGACTACTCTGTTTTCCCTGGCTCGACACCTGAAACGTAACGCCATCATTGCGTTTATCGACCTGGACGATTTTAAATTGATTAACGATCGGTATGGGCATGAAGCAGGCGACCAGTTCCTGATTGAAGTGGGCAAGCGTTTGACCGCAGAAAAACAGCAGGACGATATCATTGGTCGGCTGGGCGGCGATGAGTTTCTGGTGGCCTCTCTGAGTCATGTCGACAATGAGGAGCACATGAATCAGCTCAAAGCGCGCTTCAGCGCACGCATTTCAGGGGAATACTGGCTGGGTAACATTAACCTTATTTATCCGGGAGCCAGCCTCGGCGTTATCGAAGTGGACCCAGACGTAACCGATCCGGACAGCGCATTACGTGCTGCTGATGTGGCGATGTATCAGGATAAGAAAGGAAAAAGCAAAACACGCTTTCTCGCGATGGATTAACCCCGTACACTCTACGGCGTTATAAAAAGAAAAAGGTGATGATATGAGAATAGGGATCCTCTTCCCTGTCGTTATTTTTATTACGGCGGTCGTGTTTCTGGCGTGGTTTTTTGTCGGTGGTTACGCTGCACCGGGGGCATAAATGAGAAAAACCACGCTCATTATGTTAATCATCGCCATTGTGGCCTTTGCTGGCACGCAGCTTGGCTGGTGGTGAACCCGTGATGTAAAAAGGCCGCCATCCGGCAGCCTTTTTTAACGCTTCAGTTTTAGCTTTTGATCTTTCTGTAGATAAACAGCACAACCAGCGCGCCGATCACCGCAACCGCAAAGCTGCCGAAGTTAAAGCCATCTACTTTCCCGAAGCCGAACAGCGTACTGATCCAGCCGCCGACTACCGCGCCGACAATACCCAGTATTACGGTGACGATAAACCCACCGCCATCTTTGCCCGGCATGATCCACTTCGCCAGAATACCCGCAATAAGCCCAAAGATAATCCAGGATAAAATTCCCATAACTTTCCTCTCTGTATGGTTTTTGTCATTAAATCAACGACACAAAAAAGGATAGCACAGGATTTGAGAAAGGAAATTTGTGATAAGCCTCACACTGAGCGGATGCGCATTTTGCCATCAAAATGCCCTTCCCCAGGAAATGTGGGGTTGCATCTTTTATTGAGAAAGATTATCTTTCTCAACGCTGAATAGTTGAGAGAAATACTCAGGTATTCAGTACGACATTGCTCACATTGCTTCCAGTATTTCTTGCCCACGCTTTCGTGGGCTTTTTTTTGGGTTATACCCCAACAAAAGCGTGCCGGTTACGGCCTCCGCGTTTTGCCTGATAGAGCGCCTGGTCCGCGGCAATAATAATATTCTGCTGACTGCCCGCGATGTCGACAGCACGCGCAGTGGAGATGCCTACGCTCACCGTGACCCGCCCGAAAGGACTGAACGCGTGTTCAATGTGGAGAGAGAAGACATTGCGAATAATCGTCTGTGCAAGGCGGAGCGCCTCCTGGATATCCGATTCAGGCAATATCAATGCAAACTCCTCCCCGCCATATCGCGCCACAAGCTGGTTGTCGCGAGTGAGGCTTTCCCTGAGGCAGTTTCCCAGTAATGCCAGACACCTGTCCCCTTCCGGGTGACCATAGTTATCGTTGTACTTTTTGAAGTAGTCCACATCCACGAGGAGGAGCGAAATCGGCGCGTCCTCTGCCGCGCACATCGCGATGTCGGAGAGAATTTTTTCATCGAAAATACGTCGGTTATAAAGCCCGGTCAGGGCATCCTCCGAGGCAATAATCTTTAGCGCTTTGTTATCCCGTGTTTTTCTGGATAAGTCGGAATACAGGAAATAAGACGCCACGATGAGTATCGCGGTAAAAACGAAAATAAGTAAGGCAAGCTGAATCGCCTGCTTGCGCCAGGGGGAAAGGGCTTCATCCGCGCTGACCGCCACCGTCGTGACCAGTCCGTAGCGGCTGTTTTTCTCATAGGCATAAATGCGTTCGATTTTATCAAACCGGGAAACGGAGCTGGCTATCCCTGTATTTTGTACTTTTAGGTATTTCCTGAAGAGAGGAGAATCTGAAAAAATCGTACCGATATAGGTATTCTTAAAGGGGTAGCGAATCAGTAAAACGCCTGTTTGTGTCGTTAAGCCAATAACGCCCGCGTGTCCGATATTGATCTGTCCATAAAGGGTCAGAAAGTTTTCGATACCCAGCGTCACCACCACGACGCCGTTAAATGCCCCCGTGTGAGTCTCAAGGCGTCGGCTTATGGTAATAACCCATTTACCATTGGTTCTGCTTATCACTGGCTCGCCAATAAATATCTGCTGGCTTTTATTTTCCTTGTGATAGACAAAGAATGACCGGTCCGCGCCTTTACGGGGACCTGCTAAAGTTTCGTGGGTAATGACTCCAACTTATTGATAGTGTTTTATGTTCAGATAATGCCCGATGACTTTGTCATGCAGCTCCACCGATTTTGAGAACGACAGCGACTTCCGTCCCAGCCGTGCCAGGTGCTGCCTCAGATTCAGGTTATGCCGCTCAATTCGCTGCGTATATCGCTTGCTGATTACGTGCAGCTTTCCCTTCAGGCGGGATTCATACAGCGGCCAGCCATCCGTCATCCATATCACCACGTCAAAGGGTGACAGCAGGCTCATAAGACGCCCCAGCGTCGCCATAGTGCGTTCACCGAATACGTGCGCAACAACCGTCTTCCGGAGCCTGTCATACGCGTAAAACAGCCAGCGCTGGCGCGATTTAGCCCCGACATAGCCCCACTGTTCGTCCATTTCCGCGCAGACGATGACGTCACTGCCCGGCTGTATGCGCGAGGTTACCGACTGCGGCCTGAGTTTTTTAAGTGACGTAAAATCGTGTTGAGGCCAACGCCCATAATGCGGGCGGTTGCCCGGCATCCAACGCCATTCATGGCCATATCAATGATTTTCTGGTGCGTACCGGGTTGAGAAGCGGTGTAAGTGAACTGCAGTTGCCATGTTTTACGGCAGTGAGAGCAGAGATAGCGCTGATGTCCGGCAGTGCTTTTGCCGTTACGCAACACCCCGTCAGTAGCTGAACAGGAGGGACAGCTGATAGAAACAGAAGCCACTGGAGCACCTCAAAAACACCATCATACACTAAATCAGTAAGTTGGCAGCATCACCCGTTTTCCATCAAACAATTAGTAGTATTGAACTTAACCGCTCATCGTGACCGGCTACCGATTGATTATTACACGCCAATGTTAGTCCTACATCCCTGCGGTTATGACAAATGCCAAGTTCCGCTCCTCGCTCATAGCGGACCTTCAAGAGCATAGAGATGCCGCGGCTAAGCGGCATTTTCATCTACTACATTCACCTTACTTTCTGGTGTGTGAAGCGTTTCAGGTCGAAATCGATTATTGTGCGTTGGTCACGGAAAATGCCGCAACGACCGTAGCGGATCAATTCGCCCCGTGCAATGGCTATTCGTATGTATTTCTCTGCGGTGGTGCGATGCAGATCGAACATCCCAACGACTTCTTTCGTCGTGATACGGCCATGCTTTTTCACCAACTCAATGATCCTTGATATGATTTGGTTGCGTTCACTCTGTGTTTTTGGTCTCGGCATCGGTTACGCCCTCCCCGCCTGACGCAGGCAGTCTTTACGACGCTTGGCGATACGGGCGACCTCAACAGCACTACCAGCTATGCCAAACATTTCTGAATACACCGCAGCTGCTCTTCGCCATAGGCCTTTTGCCTCAAGCGCCTTCGCTTTCTCCTCTGCGGCCTGCATCCTGACTGGATCGCTTTTTTCCGCCATACACGGAAGGATTACATCCGGAATATCCGCGTGTGGTACCGCCTCGTATGTGTACTGAACACTATTCCGCGAACGAACGATCACGCCTTGGTCGCTTAAGTCACGAAGCAATTTGCCTGCTGTTGCACCTGACATATCCAGTGCCTCTGCAACATCCCCTACGGCGCAGTTCGGTTGGTAGCGCACAAACACTGCTACCTGCTGTTTTTGTGTTAATACTTTGGTCATTGGTCAATACTCGATTAGTTGGTTAAACCTGCCGCTTTACGGCGTTGGTACTCTTCCATCAGCAGCTGTGCCGGAGTTGGCCCTGCCGGATGCCGCGGTGCAGCTAGCTGGCGACGGATTGGTGGAACTGAAAGCCCGTTGCTTACGTGCTTCGTCCATTTGGTTAATAATTTCTCTGCCAGTTTTTTAAGTTCCCCCTCGGTCATCTGACGCTCAACTCCAGTTCTGCGCATTTCGATGCAGATGTGATATAGCACCGGCTGCGGCCACGGATATTTGTCACTACCCGAAAAACGATACGACTCGTTACGCCAGCGACGGTATTCACTCATCACGCGGTCAGATGTCAGCCCAAACGGATTGGCACCACTCTCTGAAACCAGCGAAACGAACTCAGCAAGATCCGGGGGCCATGTATTACCTACTGCGCAACGGTCCATGCATTGCTGACAAACCAGTTTGATCTGGTTCTCAGTCATCGAACCTATCTGAGCTATCCACAGGGCCGTGGGTTCTGCCCCATTCTTCTGCGTCCAGCGGTTCGAGAAGATTTCCCCCATCACCTGCCATAACCGCCACGCCGTCTCCGTCGCCATCAAGTCCGTTCCGGCGTCGCCACTCTGCGTGTGCTGACTGTATTTGCTGAACAGCCCGGGATGCTGCTGGCTGTGGTCGAACTGATGCATTCTCGGTACCTCCCGTTTGTGGTGCTTTCAGAACCTTTGCGCGATCCAGGTGGCGAGCGAACTTCTGCTCCCACTGAATTTGATGAAACACTTTCCCTTCGGCTTGCCAGTAAGCGATGAAGCTGCTCAGTTCGGCTTCGATATTTATGCCCGCCTTGATCGGCATGCCCCACAGATTTGCCTGTCGAGCAAAGTCAGCTGTTGGATTCCAGTTTTTAAACATCCGGAATTTGCCGAATGGTTGCTGTAGCCCAATTCCGATACCTGGCTGATCCGGATAATCAGGAATGACAGGTTCGACCAGTTCTCTATGTGTGGGGTTTAGATCTTTATGGTTCCTTGGTAGATTCCGTGTCCCGTTTTTGGGACTGTTTAAAGGGAAAAACGGTACTCTTTGGTTAAATTCCGAACTGTTAACAATCCCGTTTTTGGTACCCTTATCACCTGAAATAGTCCCGTTAATGGCACTGTTTGTATTAACAGTTCCGTTTTCGGTACGGTTCAAATTAACCGTCCCGTTTTTGGGATCCTTTAAAGAGTTCCGTTTTTGGGTCTGTTCGGCATCGGGGATGCTTTCCTCAACACCGAGCAGCTTGTACACAGGAATTTGCTTTGTCCTGCCGCGCCGTTCACCTGTATCGACAACCAGGCCGATTTCCTGCAGATGCTGCAAGCCTGCAAGCACCGTCTTTCTGTCCATCTCAGTAGCCTCTGCAAGCGCAGCGACAGATGGATAAGCGCACAAGTCAGCACCGCACATATCAGCCAGCCAGGTCAGGATCGCCTTACTGGAGGATTTTCCGGTCTTAACTTTCTTGGCCCACCGCATTGCATCAATGCTCATGAAGCCTCCGGGTAGAATTGATTGATCAAAACTCGATTAAAAAAATTGCGGCGCTACGGCGCTGATACTCGCCAGTAGTGGTCCCGCCGCGTCAGCAGGTAACATGTTGAATAACGCGATTGCCGCTTCGCGGATCTCCTTCTCAAGCTTTTGCAGCGGTGCGCCCAGCAACTTCGCCTGATGTGCCTCACTGCATTCTTTGATAGCGCTCGCCACCAGCTCGGCTTCCGTTCTGGCATTACTGAGGCCATGCTTCCTGGCGATCTCAATAGGCATAGCGGCGACGATTGCCCCCGACAGTTGCATGATGTAAGCGGTGTATTTTTCCGAACCACCTTCGTTTTTCAGATACCGGAATAAATTCTGTTTGTTGACCGCGATACCTCGGCCCCCTTCCTTCGTCCACTGCTCTGCCACCAACTGAGCGATTTTTTCCTGCGCCTGGCCGGGCAAAGTGGATTCCCACTCCCGAACTGCAACCTGTATTGAACGGTGCTTAAAGCTATCTCGCCGATGCGCCATAAATTGATTTTGAGTTTTCAGCGGTCCGGCCAAGCGTTGGTTATGATGTTGATATGTAGCTGACTGCATGATTAAGCCTCCTTCTGAGGTAAACCATCTTTTGGATTGGGATAAAGATCAGGACGTAATTCATTAGGAGTAACTTGCCAATCAACGGCCTTACTCACTTTGAGCACAAGCTCTCCGGGAATTTTGTTTTTAAACCAGCCGTTTACAGTTTGGGCTCTCCTTTTCATCCGGCGTCCTAGCTCAGCCTGACTGCAAATCGATAAGAGCTTTTTTTGAATTGATGTCTTCATCAGTTGTTCCCAGTAGTTAACGATGAGTGACAATAAAACAAATTAAATCGATATCGTCAAATTATTTCGATAGTAAGAGCTACAGAAAAAATCTGTATAATTGCTAATAACTAGATGAATTGGATGAAGAGATGAACTTCGGTAAGAGATTGCAAAAGGCGATAAAAGATCTCGAAATATCACAATCTGAGCTGGCACGCAGACTGGGAGTCAAGGCTCAATCTGTTAATGGCTGGTGCAATTCTGACATTTTACCCAGATCTGAAATACTGAATCTTCTTCCCGCTGCGACTGGGTATCCACTCTCATGGTTCTTTATGGAGGATGGTGAGACCCTCGAAGAGCACGATCCTTGGGCACCAAAACCAAAAGTTAAGCCGTCAACAGAACTTCAAGAAAGACTTCTGGAAGCATTCGAACAATTGCCAACAGATGATGAAAAAGAACGAATTATCAAGATAATAGACCTTAGACTTGAAGAGCTCGATAATTTTGCAAAGACTTATCTGCAGAAACGTAATCTGATCCCGCCAACCAAATAGCCTTTCTTTTAATTCACCCTCTTGTGCTCGGGTCATCAATGACCCTAGGTTTTTCTCGCCCCATCTATCGATTTAATTTGACAAATATCGATTGTATTGATAATAATATCTCTATCGCAACGAGTCATCGAGGCAGGACGCCCACGAAGTAGCTGCCGGCGGCATACGAAACACCGGATGAGATGGCAAGACAATCGCGCAGCAGGTTTAACGTTCCGCTAGCCGGCGATAAGGCGAAATGAGTTAACACCCCTGGTTCACCCGACATAGAGGTTAACTATCAAGGTAGGAAATAATGCATATCGAAATTTTCAGAATTGAAGGGCGAGCTTGTTTACTCATCTCCCCCATCAGAATCTCTGTAGCGGAGCGACTGGCGTCCGCCATGGAAAACAGCGAAGTCGTTGCAGCTCTTGGTGCTTATTTCACACCCGTTGGCGAGGCACCAGTTGGTGAACTCGTTGGGCTCTATCTCTACTTTGATAACCTCGATACCGCTGCGTTCATAACGATCAATCATCTGATTGAAACGGATAAGCCAATCCCGGTAATCGTCAGGTAGAACCCACGAATCTGTCAGTAACTCTATGCAGGAATCATATTGGTCGCGGTTTTTGAACCAATAAACACTTATTGGACGGGTTGCCATTTTTATGTCCTTGCAGGCTGATTTCAAATTTCAGCATACCATCGAGACTGAGGTGGTTAAAAGGCAGGCATTAACAGGAGAAGATCAACTATGACCGATTTCGCTAGAAAACCAGCACGGTGCCAGGCCGTACATCTGCCCTATTTTTGGGCGGTAATCCGCCGCATTTGCTACGCCCTGGCTCAAAAAGGCGATCCCACCGCTTCATAAAGCACAAAACCCGCGCAAGGCGGGTTAAGTACCCGGTCAGCCGACCAAAGCTTTCCGGAATCGAGTTTTGACCAATGACCACTACCCAAGGCGGCAATCACTAGCTGCGGGTATCTTACAACCAAAATTAAGGACCCGATATGGAATTCTTTCATTTAATCAAGGCAACGCAGAAATCCGGCAAAGAAGATGCCGTTATCTGGTTCACGGCTAAATCAGAAGCACGAGCCAATTTGCAGCTGGATGTTGAGTTGGAAGATGCTGGCATTGAAACCGGCCGGGGCAAGGATTATAGCAAGCCTATCCGTACCGATTTCCCTGTTTACAACGACCTGCCGGAAGAAAGCACAGTGGATTACACATGGTGCAAACGCTACGAACTCCAGGACGATGGACGCACCTGGCTGCCAAAGGCTGGTGCTGGATCAACTGAAGCCGTGGACAACACTGCAGCACCGGAACCGACCGTTAAAGTCGAAAGTACCGTCGAGAGTGTTCCTCTTGAAAACCGCACTCCAGCGGTCCGTTTTGCCGTGCACATGAACAGCGACAAATACCAGTCACATATCACTAAAGAGCAGCAGCTGGCTGCCAGCGAAATGTCACTGGATGAAGGCAACACCTATCTTCAGAACCTGCTGCTGGCGAAGAACGACATCCCTGAAGTTGCCGAACTCAGCCTGAACGCTGAGTGGAAACTCGTTCAGGCGATTAAGCAGGTATTCGCGCCAGATGAAGCGCACGAAACTGAAGATATCGCTGCATTCATGGCTGACTGGGCTAAAGCAGATACCAGCGATCGCAACCAATTAGTTGAAGACTGGCGCAGTGGCAAATTTACCCCTCTGAAATCTGAAAGCACCAGTGAGACCGGCGTTATAGCAGGTCAGGGGCTTGCACCTGATAACGGTATCCAGATTGACGAAAATGATGACGAAACCACACGTTATCCAGTCGTTAGCATGCCCTTCCGCAAGCAGCTACTCGCCCAGTTCACCTCCGACAAACTGCGCCACCACATTACACGCGATGAATACGAAGGTATCAGCGCGCTGGAGATGGACACTGACAATAGCTATCTCCAGAACCTGCTGCTGGCGGCAGAAAACTGCGAACAGGTTAAGGGTTACGACACCAAAGACCTGTGGCGCTATACCGACGCCATTCGCAAAGTGTTCAGGCAGGAAAAGCGTCACGAACTCGCTTTGGTTCTCCGATTCACCAGAATCTGGGCGGCGACTGATTACATTGACCGCGGCCTGCTGGTAAAAGAATGGGCCAAAGGCAATCGCATTGCAGAAATACAGCGTACTGAAAGCGGTACGAATGCTGGCGGAGGCAACAAGACCGACAGAAACCCTGACCTTAAACATGATCTCGACACTCTCGATTTAGAGATTGCGCTGGCCACGTTACCAATGGATTTCAACATTTATGATACCCCAGGTGGTGTTTTCCGTCGGGCAAAAGAGATCGTTAGTAAAAAAGAAAGTCCATTCAAAGAATGGTCTAGAGCTCTTCGCGCAACTCCGGGGGTTTTGGATTACTCCCGTGCAGCTATCTTTGCACTTATCCGCAGCGCTCACCCGGAGCATTACCTGTATCCGGCACGTCTCAGCGGATTCATTAACGCGAACCTGACTGAAAGCGATCATTCTGCTCAATCAGACGAAACTCTTGCGGCTGCGCGCCATAATCCTGAGGTGAGCTGGACAAACGAGGTAGTGACTGATTCTGCTTTTGAAACTGGCGGCCAGAATGAAGGGGCACAAGTCGACGGCGGCACGCAGCCGGTCCTCGAAAAAGTTGGTAATGGTCTTTTTTCTATTGAAGGGCTGACCACCAGCAACGCTGTAATCGACCAACTAAATACCGCGGCGGAGTACGTTGATAATGTGCAGATGGAAGAAACTGGCAATGATGAAATCCCGGACGGTGCTGCGTTATCAGAAGGCACGGAAGAAACTATCTCAAGCGCAAGCTCTACTGGAACTTATAGCAGCACAACTGCCATAAATAGTGATTCCGGTCATCATAATCATGCCGAGCCTGAAATGCTCTATACACACCTTATGGTCGACATTGAAGCTTTTGGCAAAAAGGCTGACTCACCAGTCGTATCTATCGGGGCCGTGTTTTTTGATCCATCAACAGGTAATACCGGCTCGGAATTTTACAAAGTGATTAGCCTGGAATCTGCCATGGCCAGCGGCGGGGTTCCGGATGCCTCTACCATAATCTTCTGGCTCAAAGCTTCGCCTGAAGCTCGTTCTGAGTTAGTGATGGATGATGCAATTCCGCTCGATGATGCCCTACTACAGCTAAATGAGTTTATAACCGAGAATGCGGCTAACGGCCCTGATTCTGTGAAGGTCTGGGGGAATGGTGCCACTTATGACAATGTCCTGCTTGAGGCATCTTATGACCGGACGGGGATCACCTGCCCATGGAAATTCTGGAATAACCGGGATGTAAGAACTGTTGTCGAGTTGGGTACAGCCGTTGGCTGCGAGCCTCGCTATGAGATCCCATTTGATGGAGAACATCACAAGGCTATTTCGGATGCTCTTCATCAGGTCAAATACGTGTCAGCAATCTGGCAGCGTCTGACTGAACACTGATTTTTTAATTTCAGAAAATGGCCCTGATATGGGCCATTATGAGGTAAATCACATGCTTCAAATGCTGACTTTAGAAGAATGGGCTGCGGAAAAATACCGGAGTAATCCCCCAAGTCTGAATACTTTACGTCGATATGCTAAAGAGAGCATGTTCACTCCCCCAGCTACCAAAGAAGGAAGATACTGGCGGGTAAGAGAAGATGCCGAGATTACAGGTAATTTAACCCAGCCTGTGATTAAAAAATCTGATTCGCCTATGCTTCAAAGGATACTGTCTGATGGCTGCCCGACCACGTAAAAACAACGTCAAGATACCTAATCTTTATCCGCTCTACAGTCGTAAGGTAAATAAAATCTACTGGCGGTATAAGCATCCCATTACAGGTAAGTTTCATAGCCTTGGAACTAACGAGGCCGAAGCAACAGCAATAGCAATCGAAGCCAATGAGCGACTAGCTGAACAGCGTACCAGACAGGTTTTGGCTATCAGTGACAAGATCGCCTCCAGCAAAGGAAAAGCGATATCAACGAATACATGGTTGGATCGTTATTGGAAAATTCAGGATGAAAGACTGGAGAATGGTGATATCAGGCCGAACACTCATAAGCAAAAGGCTAAACCAGTAGCCCTACTTCGTGAGAGCGTGGGAATGAAATTGATTTCATCCGTCGATGTTCGGGATGTTGCCCAGATACTGGAGTCCTATGTTGAAGAGGGCCAGCCGCGAATGGCTCAGGTCATACGCTCAGTGTTAATAGATGTGTTCAAAGAAGCACAGCATTATGGCGAGGTACCGCCGGGTTATAACCCGGCTCTTGCTACAAAACAACCACGCCGACGGATTACCCGACAACGTCTTAACCTTGACGAATGGCAAAAAATTTTCGCAATAGCTGATGCCCAACATCAATACATGGGCAATGCAATGCTTTTGGCGCTCGTTACTGGTCAGCGCCTCGGGGATATTTCCAACATGAAGTTTAGCGATATTTGGGATGACCATCTGCATGTCGTTCAGGAGAAAACAGGGAGCAAGCTAGCGATCCCTCTATCACTAAGGCTTAACGCGATTGACTGGAGTTTGAGGGATGTAGTTGCACGTTGCCGTGACTATGCAGTGAGTCCATATCTAATCCACTTCTTCCGGGCAACCTCAATGGCAGAACGAGGTGCACAGGTTAAGTCGAACACAATAACAATGAATTTCAGCAAGGCCCGTGATCGAGCAAAAATAAATTGGGGGGATGGCACACCGGCTACTTTCCATGAACAACGATCTCTAGCAGAACGTCTTTATGAAGCTCAAGGTATCGACACCCAAAAGTTGCTGGGGCATAAATCCCCTAATCAAACAGCTCGATACCATGATGATCGAGGTAAGAGCTGGATTACAGTTGGGCTTTAGGCTAATGACGCCCTGCAGTAGAATCCAGGAGCTATTTCCAACTGCAGAGCCTTACTATCACTATGAATTTTGAAAACTGAATAATTCATTCACATCGGTTTCATCTGTAAAAAACCCTTTAATCACCCTTAGATGGGAGTTAGGTATTCCGAATTCAAATCGAAACTTCTCCGCTACTCTCTCTGGGTATGGATCCAAGATTGTAATATAAGGAATGTTTTTGCGATTCAAAAATGCATCTAAAAATAGCTGATTACTTTTCAAGTCTGTACGCGGAAAGGAATAGCCTATGATAATTATGTGTTCTGCATTTGTTAGACCTTCTTGTGCCTTTTCCCAAAGGTTATCAAATAACATCCCGTATCCATTATAATTTTTTTGTTTCACGGGCGGTATGATAAGAGGTATTGATACTAATCCCTCAGAAGAAGCTGTGCCTTCAGGCACCCATGGTAATTTCAATCTTGCGCTAACCAGTTTTCGTCCCGCACCAGCAGCCCTCCCTCGATCATCCAAGATATTAGGAGGATAGTATCCATAAGAAAAATCTTCATAACCGGGTGTATACCGTCCTGCAAAACACGCATAAGGCTCTTCTGTACTTTCGTAAATCCATACGGTGTCAGGTGCTGATTCTTGCATTAAAACAACATCCTTCTCAGGACTCATGGGATGACTACTTAGCCAGTTCACAGACCCATGTAATTTGATAAGAAGTGGTGATGTGGGTTGCTTTTCATTTGGCGGCACCCAGCGATTTCTGTATATGCTTTTGGGCCAAAAACCATATCCATAATCAGTTGTCCATTCAGTCTCGCTATTTAACGCTCTATCCATAAGAGTGTCCCAATTGAAAGTAGCAACCATATCATCGTTACTTAACATTTTTGCCAGGGCTGAATGTGGACGTGATATAGGTCCATTTTGAATGGAATTTATTACAGCAGAGAAAATGAATATTAATTGAGTGTATGATTTGAACGCCATGATTCTTTCAAGACCAGCATCTTTTCCTACATAGCGATTCAAATTCTCTTCTATCTCTGTATATAACTCTTCAATATCTACATCTCTTGAAAAAAAATCCATAGGATTTTCTTTCTTTACCCTCTCGATAAAGTCTAATAATCCATCGATAAGTACCCATGGATGACCAGAAATATCTAACTTATCAAATGTAGAGAAAAAATCCTTTGCAATGGGCATTCTTACACCGGTAGGACTAACGGAGTATGATTTAGACGCACCAGCACCGAGCAACAAAAAATTCACAACTTTACCCTCCTAGTTAATTATTAAAACTTCTTCCTGCTAATCTATGGTTTTTCGTTGATTACCCCCCCCTGAAAAGATGTATCCTTACCTTTGTGAACTCCTATATCATTAACAAAATTAAATCACGCCAGACATTCCGTTAAATTTTTTTATCAATCATGTATGAACTATATGATATTTAGTCCAACTATTAGAGCTCATCTTTCATTATAAAACGAGAGGTGATTTTGATAAAAGATTTTGATAAACTTTTGATAACCGTTCAAAAACTAATAATAAAAACGGGAACCAATCGGCTCCCGTTCTTGATTAACCCAGTATCTGGATTACATATTCGCGATAATCGCGTCGCCAAACTCTGAACATTTCAGCAGCTTAGCGCCTTCCATCAGACGTTCGAAGTCATAGGTAACGGTTTTCGCGTTGATCGCGCCTTCCATACCTTTAACGATCAGATCTGCAGCTTCGAACCATTCCATATGACGCAGCATCATCTCTGCGGACAGGATGATAGAGCCTGGGTTCACTTTGTCCTGACCTGCATATTTAGGAGCAGTACCGTGGGTCGCTTCGAACAGAGCGCACTCGTCACCGATGTTTGCACCAGGGGCGATACCGATACCGCCAACCTGTGCTGCCAGGGCGTCAGAGATGTAGTCACCGTTCAGGTTCATACAGGCAATCACGTCGTATTCAGCAGGACGCAGCAGGATCTGCTGCAGGAACGCATCGGCGATCACATCTTTAACGATGATCTCTTTGCCGGTCTTCGGGTTCTTAATCTTCTGCCACGGGCCACCGTCGATCAGCTCACCGCCAAACTCTTCTTTCGCCAACTGGTAACCCCAGTCTTTGAAGGCACCTTCGGTGAACTTCATGATGTTGCCTTTGTGAACCAGAGTCACAGAGTCACGGTCGTTGGTGATCGCGTATTCGATAGCCGCGCGCACCAGACGTTTAGTCCCTTCTTCGGAGCATGGCTTGATGCCGATACCGCAATGTTCAGGGAAGCGAATTTTCTTCACGCCCATCTCTTCGCGCAGGAATTTAATCACTTTTTCTGCGTCTGCAGAGTCTGCTTTCCACTCGATGCCCGCGTAGATGTCTTCTGAGTTTTCGCGGAAGATAACCATATCGGTCAGTTCAGGGTGCTTAACCGGGCTCGGGGTGCCCTGATAGTAACGCACCGGACGCAGACAGACGTACAGGTCCAGCTCCTGACGCAGTGCCACGTTCAGGGAGCGGATACCGCCGCCGACTGGGGTGGTCAATGGGCCTTTGATAGCAACGCGGTAGTCGCGGATCAGGTCCAGCGTTTCTGCTGGCAGCCAGACGTCCTGGCCATAAACTTGAGTCGATTTCTCACCGGTGTAAATTTCCATCCAGGAAATTTTACGCTCGCCTTTGTAGGCTTTCTCAACAGCGGCATCAACCACTTTCAGCATTGCCGGGGTAACGTCTACACCGATACCGTCACCTTCAATGAACGGGATAATCGGATTGTGAGGAACGTTAATCTTGCCGTTTTGCAGGGTGATCTTTTTACCTTCCGCCGGAACAACTACTTTGCTTTCCATTAACCTCTCCTTCGAGCGCTTCTGGTTGTTACTGATCTTATGTTAATAAATTGTAATGAGCCCTTCGATAGTACCTGAATGTCCTGCGCCATGAAAGGTCTTCGTTATTAGGCTATAATGCGGCAATTGATAACGCCTGAAAATACCATGAAGAAAACTTCTTTTACAAAACACCGGGTTGAGCGATTCAGCTCGCGACAAGCCGCCAGAAGACCGCAAGAAACCCAGCCGAAGCGGGTTATTTTGTTCAATAAACCCTACGATGTTTTGCCGCAGTTCACCGATGAGGCCGGACGCAGCACGCTGAAGGATTACATTCCCGTCCAGGGCGTTTACGCCGCCGGGCGTCTGGACCGGGACAGCGAAGGACTTTTAGTTTTAACCAACGACGGCGCTCTGCAGGCAAAGCTCACACAGCCGGGAAAACGCACGGGCAAAATTTACTTCGTGCAGGTCGAAGGCGAACCGGACAAAGAAACGCTGGAGAAATTACGCCGTGGCGTAACGCTGAACGATGGCCCAACCCTGCCTGCAGGTATTGAACGCGTGAATGAACCGGAGTGGCTATGGCCGCGCAATCCGCCCATCCGCGAACGCAAATCCATTCCGACAAGCTGGCTCAAAATTACCCTTTATGAAGGCCGCAACCGTCAGGTCCGGCGCATGACCGCTCACGTCGGCTTCCCTACTCTGCGTCTGATTCGCTACGCCATGGGCAGCTACACCCTGGAAACGCTGGCAAACGGTGAATGGCGAGACGTTACCGCTTAAGGAGTCACTATGTTTAAACCTCATGTTACGGTCGCCTGCGTGGTCCACGCCCAGGGTAAATTCCTTGTGGTCGAAGAGAGCATTAACGGTAAAGCGCTGTGGAACCAGCCAGCCGGGCACCTTGAAGCCAATGAGACCTTACTGCAGGCAGCAAAACGCGAGCTGTGGGAAGAGACCGGCATACACGCCGAACCCCAGCACTTTATCCGACTGCATCAGTGGATTGCGCCCGATAGCACCCCGTTCCTGCGCTTCTTGTTTGCCGTCGAGCTTAGCGAAATGTGCGCCACAGAGCCGCAGGATGACGATATCGACCGCTGCCTGTGGGTGACTGCCGAGGAGATCCTTAACGCGCCAAACCTGCGCTCGCCGCTGGTTGCGGAAAGCATTCGCTGCTGGCAGTCTGCTGGCCGCTTACCGCTGGAAGTCATCGGCGCATTTAACTGGCCGTTTACAGAGGGTGCCAATGGTGGGGGGGCGTGATAGAATACGCCGCCTTGAAGTTCAATGTCGTGAGTATTCCATGTCAGATAACAGCCAGAAAAAAGTGATCGTCGGCATGTCCGGCGGTGTCGATTCCTCCGTTTCCGCCTACCTGTTACAGCAACAGGGCTATAAGGTGGAGGGCCTGTTCATGAAGAACTGGGAGGAAGATGATGGCGAGGAATACTGCACTGCCGCTGCGGATCTCGCCGATGCGCAAGCCGTGTGCGATAAGCTCGGCATTGAACTGCACACCGTTAACTTTGCTGCAGAATACTGGGATAACGTCTTTGAACTGTTCCTGGAAGAGTACAAAGCGGGGCGCACCCCGAACCCGGATATTCTGTGCAACAAAGAGATCAAATTTAAAGCCTTCCTGGAATTCGCTGCGGAAGATCTGGGCGCAGACTACATTGCGACCGGCCACTACGTGCGTCGTGCAGATGTGAATGGCAAAAGCCAGCTGCTGCGCGGTCTGGACGGCAACAAAGATCAGAGCTACTTCCTTTATACCCTGAGCCACGAACAGATCGCCCAGAGCCTGTTCCCGGTTGGCGAGCTGGAAAAGCCGCAGGTACGTAAAATCGCGGAAGAGCTGGACCTGATCACCGCGAAGAAAAAGGACTCTACCGGCATCTGCTTCATCGGTGAGCGCAAATTCCGTGATTTCCTTGGCCGCTACCTGCCTGCACAGCCGGGTAAAATTGTCACCGTTGATGGCGATGAGATCGGCCAGCACCAGGGGCTGATGTACCATACTTTAGGCCAGCGCAAAGGTCTGGGTATCGGTGGAACCAAAGATGGCAGCGAAGATCCGTGGTATGTGGTCGACAAAGATGTCGAAAACAATATTCTGGTTGTCGCCCAGGGGCACGACCATCCGCGTCTGATGTCCGTTGGCCTTATCGCGCAACAGCTGCACTGGGTCGATCGCGAGCCGCTGAAAGGCACGCTGCGCTGCACGGTGAAAACGCGCTACCGTCAGACCGATATTCCTTGCACCGTTACCGCGCTCGATGACGATCGCATTGACGTGCGTTTTGACGAGCCGGTTGCCGCCGTCACCCCAGGTCAGTCTGCTGTCTTCTACAGCGGCGAAATCTGCCTGGGCGGCGGGATCATTGAACAGCGCCTGCCGCTGCCCGCTGTTTAACAGAGTGCACACATAAAGGAGACCATGTGGCGAAGAACTACTACGACATCACCCTGGCGCTGGCAGGAATTTGCCAGTCTGCCCGTCTGGTGCAACAGCTGGCGCATCAGGGTCATTGCGATGCCGATGCCCTGCACGTTTCACTCAACAGCGTTATCGACCTTAACCCCGGTTCAACTCTGGGTGTATTTGGTGGGAGTGAAACCAATCTTCGTCTCGGTCTTGAAACCCTACTTGGCGTACTTAACGCCAGTAGTCGTCAAGGGTTAAACGCAGAACTGACCCGCTACACCTTAAGCCTGATGGTACTTGAGCGTAAGTTGAGCGCGGCGAAAGGCGCGCTCAATACCCTGGGCGATCGTATCGGCGGGCTCCAGCGTCAACTCGACCATTTTGATCTGCAATCCGAAACGCTGCTGAGCGCGATGGCCGGTATTTACGTTGATGTCATCAGCCCGCTGGGCCCACGTATTCAGGTCACCGGATCCCCTGCCGTGCTGCAAAGCCCACAGGTGCAGGCAAAAGTACGTGCGTCCCTGCTGGCAGGGATCCGCGCCGCCGTGCTGTGGCATCAGGTTGGCGGTGGCCGTCTGCAGTTAATGTTTTCTCGTAATCGCCTGACCACTCAGGCAAAACAAATTCTTGCTCATTGTTAACCTCCCGGAGTTGCGAATTATGGAATTATCCTCACTGACCGCCGTATCCCCTGTCGATGGACGCTACGGCGATAAAGTCAGCGCGCTGCGCGGGATCTTCAGCGAATATGGTTTGCTGAAGTTCCGTGTTCAGGTTGAAGTACGCTGGCTGCAGAAGCTGGCCGCCCAGGCAGCAATCAAGGAAGTTCCTGCTTTTGACGAAAAGGCAAACGATTACCTTGATAAAATCGTTGCTGAGTTTAGCGAAGAAGATGCCGCGCGCATTAAGACCATTGAACGCACCACCAACCACGACGTGAAAGCGGTTGAGTACTTCCTGAAAGAGAAAGTGGAAAGCGTCCCTGCCCTGCACGCGGTGTCAGAGTTCATTCACTTCGCCTGTACCTCTGAAGATATCAACAACCTGTCTCACGCGCTGATGCTCTCTACCGCGCGTAAAGAGGTTGTGCTGCCTTACTGGCGTAAGATCATCGACGCGGTGAAAGCGCTCTCCGTGGAATACCGCGACATTCCGCTGCTTTCCCGTACTCACGGCCAGCCAGCCACCCCTTCCACCATGGGTAAAGAGATGGCGAACGTGGCGTACCGCATGGAGCGCCAGTACCGCCAACTGGAACAGGTTGAAATTCTTGGCAAAATCAACGGTGCAGTCGGTAACTACAATGCCCACATCGCCGCTTACCCGGAAGTGGACTGGCACCAGTTCAGCGAAGAGTTTGTCACCTCCCTGGGTATTCAGTGGAACCCGTATACCACGCAGATTGAACCGCACGACTATATCGCTGAGCTGTTTGACTGCATCGCGCGCTTCAACACCATTCTGATCGACTTCGATCGTGACGTGTGGGGCTACATTGCGCTCAACCACTTCAAGCAGAAAACCATCGCCGGTGAAATTGGTTCTTCCACTATGCCGCATAAAGTGAACCCAATCGACTTCGAAAACTCCGAAGGCAACCTGGGCCTGGCGAATGCGGTGCTGCAGCATATGGCGAGCAAACTGCCGGTATCCCGCTGGCAGCGTGACCTGACCGATTCCACCGTGCTGCGTAACCTGGGCGTGGGCATTGGCTACGCGCTGATCGCTTACCAGTCCACCCTGAAAGGCGTGAGCAAACTGGAAGTGAATCGCGATCGTCTGCTGGACGAACTGGATCACAACTGGGAAGTGCTGGCGGAGCCGATTCAGACCGTGATGCGTCGCTACGGCATCGAAAAGCCGTATGAAAAACTGAAAGAGCTGACTCGCGGCAAGCGTGTAGATGCTGAAGGCATGAAACAGTTTATTGACGGTCTGGCACTGCCAGAAGAAGAGAAAACGCGCCTGAAAGCCATGACGCCGGCGAACTACATTGGCCGCGCCATTACCATGGTCGACGAGCTGAAGTAACACCCCTTCCCCCCTTTCCGCCCGGAAAGGGGGTTGCTTTTCCCCGGTTTACTGAATGTTTATCCCCACGGCAACATAATCAGCGTTAAACTATTCGTACTACATATTCTGGGAGAAAAGATGATGCGCGTACTGGTTGTTGAGGATAACGCATTGCTACGCCACCACCTGAAGGTTCAGCTTCAGGAGATGGGACATCAGGTGGACGATGCTGAAGATGCAAAAGAAGCCGATTATTATCTCAATGAACATCTGCCGGATATCGCCATTGTCGATTTAGGCTTGCCTGATGAAGACGGTCTGTCGTTAATTCGTCGCTGGCGCAGCCATGATGTTTCTCTCCCGGTGCTGGTTCTGACCGCCCGCGAGGGCTGGCAGGACAAAGTTGAAGTGCTCAGCGCCGGTGCGGATGATTACGTCACCAAGCCGTTCCATATTGAAGAAGTGGCTGCGCGCATGCAGGCGCTATTACGCCGCAACAGCGGGCTGGCTTCACAGGTTATCTCCATTCCGCCTTTCCAGGTGGATCTCTCCCGACGCGAGCTCTCGATTAACAATGAAGTGATCAAGCTGACTGCATTCGAATACACCATCATGGAAACGCTGATTCGTAACAGTGGCAAGGTTGTGAGCAAAGACTCCTTAATGCTCCAGCTCTACCCGGACGCGGAGCTGCGCGAGAGCCATACTATTGATGTGCTGATGGGGCGTTTGCGTAAGAAAATTCAGGCGCAGTACCCGCAGGATGTGATCACGACCGTCCGCGGCCAGGGCTACCTGTTTGAATTACGCTAAATGAGACAGATTTTGCGCCATATTCTGCCCCTCTCACTGCGGGTTCGTTTTTTGCTGGCAACGGCCGCAGTGGTGCTGGTGCTGTCGCTCTCCTACGGTATGGTCGCCCTGGTGGGTTACAGCGTCAGCTTCGATAAAACGACTTTTCGACTGTTACGTGGCGAAAGTAATCTGTTTTACACTCTGGCGAAATGGGAAAACAACCGTATCAGCGTTGAAATGCCCGAGAACCTGAATCAACAGAGCCCTACTTTGGCCCTGATTTACAACGAAAAAGGGAAGTTGCTGTGGGCGCAAAGAGATATCCCGTGGCTGGTTAAAAGCATTCGTCCGGAGTGGCTTAAAACCAATGGTTTTCATGAGATAGAAGCCGATCTTAACACCACCAGCTCGCTGATTCGCGAAGATCGCTCTATGCAGCAGAAACTCAATGAAATCCGCGAGGATGATGCCGAAACGGAGATGACGCACTCCGTGGCGATTAATATCTACCCGGCGACGATGAACATGCCGCAGCTGACCATTGTGGTGATCGACACCATTCCTGTCGAGCTCAAGCGCTCCTACAGGGTCTGGAGCTGGTTCGTATATGTTCTGGCCGCTAACCTGCTGCTGGTAATCCCGCTGCTTTGGGTGGCGGCGTGGTGGAGCTTGCGCCCCATTGAATCCCTGGCGCGAGAGGTGCGCGAGCTTGAGGAACACCATCGCGAAAAACTCAATCCGGAAACCACCCGTGAGCTGACAAGTCTGGTACGTAATCTCAATCGCCTGCTGAAAAGTGAACGCGAACGCTATGATAAGTACCGTACAACCCTGACTGACCTCACTCACAGCCTGAAAACACCGCTGGCCGTGATGCAAAGTACCCTGCGTTCAATGCGCAGTTCAAAGCTGAGCGTTGATGATGCCGAGCCGGTGATGCTGGAGCAGATCAGTCGAATCTCACAGCAAATTGGCTATTACCTGCACCGCGCCAGTATGCGTTCCGGCAGCGCGCTTCTGAGCCGCGAGCTGCACCCGGTGGCACCGCTGCTGGATAATCTTACGTCCGCCCTCAACAAGGTGTACCAGCGTAAAGGGGTGAACATCAGCCTCGATATCTCGCCTGAGATAAGCTTTGTCGGCGAAAAGAATGACTTCATGGAAGTCATGGGCAACCTGCTGGATAACGCCTGTAAATACTGCCTGGAGTTTGTGGAAGTGTCTGCGCGTCAGACGGATAACGAGTTACATATTATCGTTGAAGATGATGGCCCGGGGATCCCGCGCAATAAACGTGATGTGGTGTTCGATCGCGGCCAGCGCGCCGATACGCTGCGCCCCGGCCAGGGGGTGGGGTTAGCCGTCGCACGTGAAATTGTCGACCAGTACGATGGAAAAATTGAAACCAGCGAAAGTTTGCTGGGCGGCGCCAGAATGGAAGTGATTTTTGGTCGCCAGCAGCCCACATCGAACGATAGTTAACCCGTTATGTGAAAAATGCGAGGATCTCGCAGCCGGGGGGCTGAGCTTCCGTTATAATCCGTGTCAGTAAGAACCTGCGGAATAAAAAAATATGGATTATCACTTAACGCTTAACTGGCCCGAGTTTATTGAACGTTACTGGCAAAAACGCCCGGTGGTTCTGAAACGTGGGTTCAGCAACTTTGTCGACCCTATTTCGCCTGACGAACTGGCCGGTCTGGCCATGGAAAACGAAGTCGACAGCCGCCTGGTCAGTCACCAGGACGGGAAATGGCAGGTCAGTCACGGTCCTTTCGAAAGCTATGATCATCTCGGAGAAAACAACTGGTCCCTGCTGGTGCAGGCCGTCAACCACTGGCACGAACCTACTGCCGCGCTAATGCGCCCGTTCCGCGCCCTGCCCGACTGGCGGATGGACGATCTGATGATCTCCTTCTCCGTTCCGGGTGGCGGCGTGGGTCCGCACCTGGACCAGTACGACGTGTTTATTATTCAGGGTACGGGTCGCCGCCGCTGGCGCGTGGGCGAGAAAGTGCCGATGAAACAGCACTGTCCGCATCCGGACCTGCTTCAGGTGGATCCGTTCGAAGGGATTATTGATGAAGAGCTGGAGCCAGGCGATATTCTCTACATTCCGCCTGGGTTCCCGCATGAGGGTTACTCCCTGGAAAACTCGCTCAACTACTCGGTTGGGTTCCGCGCACCGAGCGGTCGCGAGATGATCAGCGGCTTTGCCGACTATGTTCTGCAACGCGAGCTGGGCAGCTATCGCTACAGCGATCCGGATGTGCCTGCGCGCGAACATCCGGCAGATATTCTGCCAGCAGAGCTGGACAAGCTGCGCGGTATGATGCTGGATCTGATCAACGAGCCGGAACATTTCAGACAGTGGTTTGGCGAGTTTATTAGCCAGTCCCGCCACGAGCTGGACGTGGCGCCTCCGGAGCCGCCTTATCAGGCTGACGAGATTTATGATGCCCTTCAGCAGGGCGACAAGCTGGTTCGTCTGGGCGGGTTGCGCGTGCTGCGCATCGGTGAAGAGGTCTTCGTCAATGGCGAGAAGCTGGATTCCCCGCACCGTCCTGCACTGGAAGCGATTGCCAGCCATATGGTTCTGACTGCTGAAACCTTTGGCGATGCGCTGGAAGATCCCTCATTCCTCGCCATGCTGGCCGCGCTGGTTAACAGCGGGTATTGGTTTTTTGAGGATTGAGTCTTGAGATGTGCCGGGTGGCGGCTTC
Source organism: Enterobacter cloacae complex sp. HYC080_NIDB (assembly GCF_056673325.1). Classification (NCBI taxonomy): domain Bacteria; kingdom Pseudomonadati; phylum Pseudomonadota; class Gammaproteobacteria; order Enterobacterales; family Enterobacteriaceae; genus Enterobacter; species Enterobacter cloacae complex sp. HYC080_NIDB. The sequence continues at coordinate 2,715,959 of NZ_CP114212.1, forward strand.
GCCTTACCCGGCCTACATTCCGATCGTAGACCCGGTAAGCGCAGCGCCACCGGGCAATGTCACTTCCGCTCCCCCGCCGCAAACTCCTCGATCTCACCTGCCCAATCGGCAGGATATAATCCCTCGTGAATATCGCGATGAAACGTTGAAAACGGCCAGTCGATAACCTTTCTGACATACCCATGCTTCATCGGATTGATGTAGATGTAATCCAAATGCCGCCGGTAATCCTCTTCGTTTCGAATGGTGTGCTCCCAGAAACGCGGCTGCCAGATATGACGCATGTCGATGTTACGACTGAACGTTTTTTTGATATCACGCCAGCGTGCCGAAAAGTCACTGTCTCCTTCCGGTAAGGTCCAGATACAGTGCATATGTTCAGGGAGAATAACCCAGGCGTTAATGGTGAAGGGTTTCGCACGTTTAACCGTTAAGGTTGCAGCACGTAAGCTGTCGATATGGCGGGTAAGCAAATCACTCTGGCGGTTTTGAAGGTTAACGGTGAAAAACCAGGTGCCGCCGGGAATATAGTGGCGACGATAGTTTGATGGGGCTCCTTGCCTGAATACCGGGTGGCGGCTTCGCCTTACCCGGCCTACATTTCGATCGTAGGCCCGGTAAGCGCAGCGCCACCGGGCAATGTCTCACCGCTTCGCGGTTAACTCCGCTATGCGCACAATCACCTTCACCGCTTTTTCCATTCCTTCCAGCGTCACAAACTCATGCTTGCCGTGGTAGTTGTAGCCACCGGTAAACAGGTTCGGGCACGGCAATCCCATAAATGACAGCTGCGAACCGTCGGTACCGCCACGAATCGGTTTTAAGATCGGTTCAATATCGCAGTCGCGCATTGCCTGCCGGGCGATATCAATGATGTGCGGATGCGCCATCACCTTCTCACGCATATTGTAATAGCTGTCTTCGATGATGAGTTCAATGTAGCAGTCAGGATGCAGCCCTTTGCCTACCTTTTTGGCGATCTCCATCATCTTACGCTTGCGCGCTTCAAAGGCTTTACGGTCAAAATCGCGCACGATGTAGTGCATCTGGGCGCTATCCACGGTGCCCTTAATGCTGGTCAGGTGATAGAAACCTTCATACCCGTCTGTCATCTCCGGGCTCTCTTGCGCCGGGACTTCAGCATGAATACGCGACGCCAGCGACAGCGCATTCACCATCACCCCTTTGGCTGAGCCGGGGTGAACGTTGTTCCCGACAATTTTAATGGTCACCGAAGCGGCGTTAAAGTTTTCATACTCCAGCTCGCCCACGCCACCGCCATCGACGGTGTAGGCCCACTGCGCGTTAAAAGCCTCCACATCGAAATGTTTCGCGCCTTTCCCCACCTCTTCGTCCGGCGTGAAAGCAACCCGGATATCCCCGTGCGGAATGTTTTTGCCTTTCAGCACCGCCAGCGCCGTCATGATCTCCGCGATCCCCGCCTTATCATCTGCACCCAGCAGCGTTTTCCCGTCGGTGGTGATGAGCGTCTGACCGAGCAGCTGGTGCAGTACCGGGAACATCACGGGAGAGAGCACTTCGTCGCCAATGCCCAGCGCAATATCACCGCCGCGGTAGTTTTCAACAATCTGCGGGTTCACATGTTTACCGCTAAAATCCGGAGAGGTGTCGACATGGGAGATAAAGCCAATCGCCGGGATATTACCCGGGACATTCGCCGGCAGCGTGCCCATCACAGTGCCCTTTTCGCTTAACGTGACGTTAACCAGCCCCATGGCGTCGAGCTGCTCTTTAAGCAGGTTTAATAACTTCCACTGGCCTTCGGTGCTTGGCACCTGGCGGACACCCGGTTTAGATTGGGTATCCAGCGAAACGTACTGTAAAAAACGCTCAAGTAATTTATCCATGCAGTCACCCTCACTTTTTGTGACAACATTATCAATAAGCATCAAAACGCAAATATTGCGTCAGGTCACTTTTATCCCGCAAACGAGAATATTTTCCGTTTATATCGTTCTGCGTTAGTAAATGTAGCTTATGAATCAGTGACAAGGATTGGCGATTCCCGAGGTTTGCCGTAGAATGTCCGCCCTCATTACGAGTCACCAAGGTGGTTACACACAAACCCCGCTTCGGCCTGCTGCCTGAGGCGTCTATATGGGACAGTGCAAAAATTGAATACACAACCCCGTTCTCGTTCACCGCTGGTGCAACTTGAACGAATTCGTAAAAGTTTTGATGGCAAAGATGTCATTTCCGACCTCAATTTGACCATCAATGACGGCGAGTTTCTTACGCTGCTTGGCCCCTCCGGCTGCGGCAAGACAACCGTACTGCGCCTTATCGCCGGGCTGGAAAGCGTCGATAATGGCCACATCCATCTTGAGAACCAGGACATAACCCAGGTTCCTGCCGAAGATCGCCACGTCAATACCGTCTTTCAGAGCTATGCCCTGTTCCCTCACATGACCGTGTTTGAGAACGTGGCGTTTGGCCTGCGGATGCAAAAAACGCCGGCCAGCGAGATCCCCCCGCGCGTCACGGAAGCCCTGCGGATGGTGCAGCTGGACGAGTTTGCTCAGCGAAAACCCCACCAGCTCTCCGGCGGTCAGCAGCAACGCGTGGCCATTGCCCGCGCCGTGGTCAATAAACCGCGCCTGCTTCTATTAGATGAGTCGCTTTCCGCGCTGGACTACAAACTGCGCAAGCAGATGCAGAACGAGCTGAAGGCGCTACAGCGTAAGCTTGGCATCACCTTTGTCTTCGTCACCCACGACCAGGAAGAGGCGCTGACCATGTCAGACCGTATTGTGGTGATGCGCGATGGCAAAATAGAGCAGGACGGCACGCCGCGTGAAATTTACGAAGAGCCGAAAAACCTGTTTGTCGCCAGCTTCATTGGCGAAATCAATATTTTTAATGCCACGGTGATTGAACGTCTGGACGATCGGCGCGTGCGCGCGAACGTGGAAGGACGTGAATGCAATATCACCGTGAACTTCGCCGTCGAGAAGGGACAAAAACTCAACGTCCTGCTGCGTCCTGAAGATCTGCGTGTCGATGAAATTCACGGTAATACCGAAGCCGAAGGGCTTATCGGCTATATCCGCGAGCGCAATTACAAAGGGATGACGCTGGAGTCCGTCGTCGAACTGGAAAATGGCAAAATGGTAATGGTCAGCGAATTCTTTAACGAGGACGATCCTGACTTCGACCACTCTCTCGACCAGAAAATGGTTATCAACTGGGTAGAAAGCTGGGAGGTTGTACTGGCTGATGAAGAACACAAGTAAATTCCAGAAGGTGGTGATTACCACTATCGTCGGTTGGCTTGTGTTATTTGTCTTTTTACCCAACCTGATGATCATCGCCACCAGCTTTCTGACCCGCGACGATGCCCACTTCGTTAAGCTGGTCTTTACGCTGGATAACTACGCGCGCCTGCTCGACCCGCTCTATTTTGACGTGCTTCTGCACTCGCTGAATATGGCGCTGATTGCTACCGTAGCCTGCCTGCTACTGGGGTATCCTTTCGCATGGTTCCTGGCCGGGCAGCCACAAAAGGTGCGCCCGCTTTTGCTGTTTCTGTTGATTGTGCCGTTCTGGACCAACTCGCTGATTCGCATCTACGGGTTAAAAATCTTCCTGAGCACCAAAGGCTACCTCAACGCGTTTCTGCTGTGGCTGGGGGTGATTGATACCCCTGTACGCATCATGTTTACTCCGGGTGCGGTGATTATTGGCCTTGTCTACATTCTGCTGCCGTTTATGGTGATGCCGCTCTACTCCAGCATCGAGAAGCTCGATAAACCGCTGCTGGAAGCGGCAAAAGATCTGGGTGCTAACAAGCTGCAAACCTTTATCCGCATTATCATTCCACTGACCATGCCCGGCATTATCGCCGGTTGTCTGCTGGTGATGCTCCCGGCAATGGGGCTGTTCTACGTGTCAGATCTCATGGGCGGGGCAAAAAACCTGCTGATTGGTAACGTGATCAAGAGCCAGTTCCTGAACATCCGCGACTGGCCGTTCGGATCCGCGACCAGCATTACGCTGACGGTGGTAATGGGGCTGATGCTGCTGGTCTACTGGCGGGCCTCACGATTGCTGAATAAAAAGGTGGAACTCGAATGATCGGTCGACTGCTTCGCGGCGGTTTTATGACCGCCATTTACGCTTACCTTTATATTCCGATTATCATTTTGATCGTGAATTCGTTTAACAGTTCACGCTTCGGCATCAACTGGCAGGGCTTTACCACCAACTGGTACAGCCTGCTGATGAATAATGACAGTCTGCTGCAGGCCGCTCAGCACTCGCTGACGATGGCGATTTTCTCCGCCACCTTCGCCACGCTGATCGGTTCCCTCACCGCGGTGGCATTGTATCGCTATCGCTTTCGCGGTAAGCCGTTCGTCAGCGGCATGCTGTTTGTGGTAATGATGTCGCCGGATATCGTGATGGCGATTTCGCTGCTGGTGCTGTTTATGCTGCTGGGCATTCAGCTTGGCTTCTGGTCGCTGCTGTTTTCCCACATCACCTTCTGCCTTCCGTTTGTGGTGGTTACCGTCTTTGCACGTCTGAAAGGGTTTGACGTGCGTATGCTTGAGGCGGCGAAAGATCTGGGGGCCAGCGAGATGACCATCCTGCGCAAAATCATTCTGCCGCTGGCGATGCCCGCGGTAGCCGCAGGATGGCTACTCAGCTTTACGCTGTCGATGGATGACGTGGTTGTTTCTTCGTTCGTGACCGGGCCGAGTTACGAAATCCTGCCACTGAAGATCTATTCGATGGTCAAAGTCGGCGTCTCACCTGAAGTGAACGCGCTGGCGACCATTCTGTTGGTGTTTTCGCTGGTTCTGGTGATTGCCAGCCAGATTATTGCTCGTGATAAAACAAAATCTCAGGGGACAATGAAATGAAAAAAATGCTCGCCGCTGCGGCACTGGTACTTGGCATGGGTGCCGCGCACGCTGATGACGGTAAAACGCTCTACTTCTATAACTGGACCGAGTATGTGCCACCGGGCCTGCTGGAACAGTTTACGAAAGAGACGGGCATCAAGGTCATCTACTCGACCTACGAGTCGAATGAAACCATGTATGCCAAGCTCAAAACCTACAAAGACGGCGCATATGATCTGGTGGTGCCGTCTACCTACTTTGTCGACAAAATGCGCAAAGAGGGCATGATTCAAAAGATCGATAAAACGAAGCTCACTCACTTCAACAATCTCGATCCGGAGATGCTCAACAAGCCGTTTGACCCGAATAACGACTACTCCATTCCTTACATCTGGGGCGCAACCGCAATTGGTGTCAACAGCGAGGCTATCGATCCGAAAACCGTTACAAGCTGGGCCGATTTGTGGAAACCGGAATACAAAGGCAACCTGCTGTTAACCGACGACGCGCGCGAAGTGTTCCAGGTAGCGCTGCGTAAGCTCGGCTACTCCGGCAATACGACGGACCCAAAAGAGATTGAAGAGGCCTATAACGAGCTGAAAAAGCTGATGCCTAACGTGGCGGCATTTAACTCTGATAACCCGGCAAACCCGTATATGGAAGGCGAAGTGAATCTGGGCATGGTGTGGAACGGCTCCGCGTATGTTGCCCGTCAGGCCGGTACGCCGCTGGAGGTAGTGTGGCCGAAAGAAGGCGGGATCTTCTGGATGGATAGCCTCGCGATCCCTGCCAATGCCAAAAACGTGGAGGGTGCGCTGAAGCTGATTAACTTCCTGCTGCGCCCGGACGTGGCGAAGCAGGTTGCCGAAACGATTGGCTACCCGACACCGAACCTCGCGGCACGCAAGCTGCTGAAGCCTGAAGTGGCTAACGATAAGTCACTCTATCCGGATGCCGACACCATCAGCAAAGGGGAATGGCAGAACGACGTTGGTGACGCCAGCCGCCTCTACGAAGAGTATTACCAGAAACTAAAAGCGGGCCGATAAACGGCATCGCGCTATTCCTCACGCCGTGCTAACGGCGTGAGGAAGCATTAACTGGCCGCATTCGCGCCAGCCCAAATCGTCGCCCTTCTCATCGCCTCGACCACATCATCATCCGACAGCCCCAGTGCGTGACTCAGTCTTGTCGCCTCCTCCCACTGCTGCTGCTCGTAGTAACGACAGAGTGCGATCATATCAGCTAGCTGCCCCTCCTGATGGCACAGTGCGTTGCTCACGCTCTGCGGCACCGCAATCTGCTTCATCAACTCGGTCATCGGCAGTTCAAGGAGAGTATCCAGCAGCGAGAACAGGCCGCACAGAAAGGCATTTTCAGCCAGCGTCGGTTCGTTTATCGCCTCTGCGATCAATTCGCAGAATTTCCCACGCATCATGCTCAACGGATAAAGCTCGCTGACGGTGTCATTGTCCGCACTCGCCAGGACCACGACGGCAACGAACCGTCTCAGCTGATTCTCCCCAAGATAGCGGAGTACCTCACTCAGGGTTAACTTGCTGAAATTACAGGCACCAACATGTTTAAATGCCGTGTGCTTCATGTAGCGCATAATTTTCCAGGAGAGGGTGAGATCACTTTTTATCAGCGATTCGATAATGCGATAATCAGGTTTATTACGTCCGATTTCCATTTGCAGGCGGAAAATCGCAAGCTGATTTTGCGATAAGCGTTTATATTTAATCATCTCCGGACGGCAGAAAAAATAACCCTGAAACAGAGAAAATCCTTCATCTCTGAATCGAATAAATTCCTCTTTAGTCTCAATTTTTTCAGCGAGATATTTTATATGTGCGGTCTCTTTTTTACGCGATGCCAGATACTCTTTAATTTGCGCTAAGGTATAATTTCTGACATCGAATTTCAGAACCGAAATATAAGGTAAAAACGCATCCCATTCAGGAGCGAGGGTGAAATCATCGAGCGCGAAGTGGTAGCCGTGCGCATTCATCTCTCTGACGGCCTGCAACAGCTCAGCCCCCGGAACCGCATCTTCCAGTATCTCAATGACCACGCTCTCTTTATCGAGCGCTTCTCCGCTCCGGTCGATGACCATCCGGGAGGGAAAATTAATAAACGACGTGTGCTCCCCGGCGATCCGTTGCGCGGGTACACATAAAAACTGATCTGATATCATTCTGGATGTCGCATATTCCGCCGAGACATCCGGAAAACGGTTTGTCATTCCCTCTCTGAAGAGCAGTTCATAGGCGACCGTCTTCATCTCCGGGTTAAAAATGGGTTGTCTGGCGATAAATCCGTACATATCCCATCCTCCTCTACCACTTAATATTTATTAGCATCCTCTTTCTACACGACGATAACGAGCATTATCGAGCACTATTTTGATTGAATGCACAAAATAAAAGCATCCACACTAATTAACAGGGTTTATATTCTCAGAATTTAAATTAAATACTCCCGGTACTCTACAGAAAGAGAGTGATATATCCGATAAGTAATATGTGCCTGACCGACACGCACACGATTACGGGAGATAAGAATGCAAAACGCCAAGGTCCGAAGATCAAAAATGAGCGTCAAAACGTTAATGCTATTGTCCATTTTTCTCACCGTGACGGTAGGCTTTACCGCCACGATTGGTTTTATGATGTGGCAGTGGATGGCGCAGCAGGACAGTCTGGCCAAAAAACATATCCGCCAGATTGCTGAGGTGCAGTCTTTGCAGGTCAGTAAGGAGATGGATTCCGCGCTGGCTGCCGCCAGGGATATGGGCAACAGTGCCCTGGCGCTGAGGGATGCGGGCATCTCCGATCGCCAAAGTCTCAACCAGCTGCTGATCCATTATCTTGCGGCCCACCCGCAGTTTCTCTCCATGTCGATGGCTTTTGAGCCCAACGCGTTTGACCATCAGGATGCCGCCTTTGCCGGACAGAGCGGAGAGGATCCTGCCGGACGCTTTGCCCGCTATGTCGACCGCGATGCCTCTGGCAAACCCGCACTGCACCTGCTGACGGACCTGGAAACACCCGGCAGCGGCGATTATTACCTGCTGCCGAAGCAACGGCAAAAAGAGGTGATCATCGAACCCTATATCTACCCCTACAATGGCGTAGACGTCATGCTTACCTCCATTGCCGCCCCCATTATGGCTGACGGCAAGTTTCTGGGATCGGTCACCTCTGACTTTTCACTCGCCACGCTGCAAGCCATGACTGGGGCAATAAAGCCGTGGAACGGGACTGGCTATGCCCTGCTCCTCTCAGCGGAAAATAAAGTGGTATTCAGCCCGGACAAACTGGCCACCGGAAAACCTTACGCGGGAAAGATAACGGGCCATGATGTCATCCGGGAAAACGATCCACTGCTGAAGGAGGAGGCATTTATTACCTGGCAGGATATTGCAATTGGTAACAGCCAGACGCCGTGGAAGCTGGCCATCGTCACTCCGGTCAGTGAGGTGATGGCCGAGGCGCGTGCATTTTTGCTGAAAGCCATTGTCCTTATGGTGCTCAGTATCGTAGTGGTGAGCCTGGTCATGGCGCAAATCTTTACGCGTAAAGTTGACCGACCGGTGGGTGGCGAACCTTCTGACGCCGCCGGAATTGCCCTGGCCGTCGCCCGCGGGGAGCTGAACAATACAATTCCGGTGCGCGCGGGAGATACTCGCAGTATTTTTTACGCCCTGCACACCATGCAGATGCAGCTCAAACGCATCGTCGACAACATCAGCGATGCCAGCCATTCCGTGCGGGGTGGCACCAGCGAGATTTCGGCAGGTAACCTTGACCTTGCCTCGCGAACCGAGGAGCAGGCAGCAGCGATTGTGGAAACCGCGGCCAGCATGGAAGAGATTTCGGCCACGGTGAAGAATAATGCCGACAATGCGCACAAAGCGACCACGCTGACCGACCGCGCCGCCAGCCTCGCCGGACATGGCGAAACGCTGGTGAACGACGTTGTCACGGTGATCGGCGAGATTGATGACAGCGCGCGTAAGATCGGTGAGATCAACAGCATTGTCGATGGCATTGCCTTCCAGACCAATATCCTGGCGCTAAACGCTGCCGTAGAAGCCGCACGGGCGGGTGAGCAGGGACGCGGTTTTGCGGTGGTGGCCGGTGAAGTCCGTAACCTGGCCCAGCGGAGCGCTAACGCAGCAAAAGAGATTTCTCAGCTCATTGCCGAATCGTCTGGCCGCGTCAACAAAGGCGTTGAGCTGGTCAATGAAACCGGCGTGATGATGAAACAGGTTATCGAGGCGGTGTCGCATGTGCATCTGGTGATCAACGATATCGTTCAGGCGCTGGACGAGCAAAATCGGGGGATTAGCCAGGTCAGCACCGCCGTGAATCAGATGGACAGCACAACCCAGCAGAACGCCGCTCTGGTGCAGCAGATCTCAGCCGCGGCGCTCTCACTGGAAGAGCAGGCTAAATCGCTGGAGAAGACGCTGGCGTTCTTTCATTCGTAAATCGTCAGGCACCCGCAGGACGGGTGCCTTTTTACACCATTGCCGCTAAAGCCCTTTCAGCAGCTTGTCGACAAATTCCGGGACGACCGCGCTTGCCAGACCGTAGTGTTTCTCTTCAAACTCGCTGCCCACCTGGCTTGGCTCCAGATTGAGCTCAACCGTATGGGCGCCGTGCAGTCGCGCTTCGTGAACAAACCCCGCCGCCGGGTAAACATGGCCGGATGTACCAATGGCGATAAACACGTCTGCCATCGCCAGCGCGCTGTAGATATCATCCATCCCCAGGGGCATCTCCCCGAACCACACCACGTGCGGGCGCAGGCGTGCGGGGAACTGACAGCAGTGACATTTGTCTTCTGGCAGCACGTCCTCTTTCCAGTCCAGCACCTGGCCGCTCCAGGCACAGCGAACTTTGAGCAACTCACCGTGCATGTGGATGATGTTTTTGTTACCGGCTCGCTCATGCAGGTTGTCGATATTCTGCGTCACCAGCAGGAAACGATCCCCCAGCGCCTCTTCCAGCTTCGCCAGCGCCAGATGCGCCGGATTGGGCGCAATCTCAGGCTGCTGCAGCTGGCGACGGCGGGCGTTGTAAAACGCCTGCACGAGATCCGGATCGCGGGCAAAACCTTCCGGCGTGGCGACATCCTCCACACGGTGTTCTTCCCACAGTCCGTCCGCCGCGCGGAAGGTTCGAATTCCTGACTCAGCGGAGATCCCCGCCCCGGTCAGCACCACCACTCTGGGTTTATCCATCGCTTCTGGCATCATTCTGTCTCTGAAAAAGATCCGCTGACGCAAGCGCTCACGTAAGCGGCGTTTGTTTTTGCGAAAACGGCTGAGTCGACCCTGGCGACGCGACAGCATAGAAACCTCGTAAACTAATCGGTGAGATGAAGGAATGCGGCTCCGCGCATGCCTCCTGCGTCCCCGTGTCGCGCACGTTCAATACGCGGCACGCGTGCAACCGGCAATAAATGTCGGGGCAAACGCCCGGACAACTGTTCCGTAATCGCAGTGAAGTTTGACAACCCTCCCCCAATCACCAGCAGATCCGGGTCGACGATAGTGAGAATATTTCCCAGACATACCGCCAGCAGATCCAGATAGCGCTCAACGTGCTCACGCGCCTGCGCATCCCCTTGCTCCCACAAGGTAATGATTTGAGGGGCCTCAAGTTTCTGATGATAGAAGTGTTCGTAAAGCCATGCAAACCCGCGGCCGGAGAGGTAGTTCTCAATACAGCCGTGCTGGCCGCAGCCGCAGCGGGTCAGCGGAAACTCACGCCCGACAACGTCCAGGGCATCCACCGGCAAGCGGATATGGCCGAACTCACCGGTGATATAGCTACGCCCAGTGATGGGCTTACCGTTGATCACGATCCCTCCGCCGACGCCCGTGCCGAGGATCAGTCCCATGACCAATGGATACTGACGGAATTCATCATCCCAGGCTTCAGAGAGCGCAAAACAGTTGGCATCGTTATCTAAACGCACGTCGCGTTCAAGGCGGGCAGAGAGATCGGCACGCAGCGGTTTGCCGCTGGCAGCAGGTACGTTGGCGGCATACAGCGTGCCGTCGTCGGTTTCGGGCATGCCCGGAATACCAATGCCGACGCTGCCTTTGACGCCAAAGCGTTCATCTGCTTGCGCCACCAGCGCGGCAATGGCGGTTAAAAATTCGTCGTAGCTCTCGCGCGGCGTGGGAACGCGCGTTTCCCACTGCAGCCTGAGGTCTTTATCAAATACGCCGAGCGCAATCTTGGTGCCGCCAATATCAAATCCATAATACATAGTGCATTCCTCTTTTGACCTGGCGGCCCAAAAGCCGCTAGATCATGACGTAATTACTGGCCACTTAATACCCTCGCCGGATCAATTCGGCTTGCGCGACGCGCCGGATACCAGCTTGCCAGCAGACTCAGTAAAAGTGCTGTAACCAGCACATAAAAAACGTCCAGCCAGTGCAATTCAGACGGCAGGAAGTCAATAAAATAGATATCACCCGACAGGAACTGGTGACCAATAAGCTTTTCAATGCCGTTGATAATTGGCGTCAACTGCAGGGAAACCACCACGCCAATCACCACGCCACACAGGCTACCGAACAATCCTGCCAGCAAACCGTACCAGACGAAGATGGCGCGAATAAGACCGTCTTTCGCCCCGAGCGTTCTCAGCACGGCAATGTCACCGCTCTTGTCCTTGACTGCCATCACCAGCGTCGAGACGATATTAAAGCACGCGACGCCAATCACCAGCACCATCGCCAGATACATAATCGCGCGGATCATCTGGATATCACGGTACATATACCCGTAAGTGCCGATCCAGCTTTTGATGTAAACATAGTTATTGGTCACGCTGCCCGCGTCGCGTACCAGTTTGTTGGCATTAAAGACGTCGTTCACCTTAATGGCAATGCCCGTCACGCTGTCGCCCATGTCGAGATACTGCCGCGCATCTTCCATCGGCACCATCGCAAAGCTATGGTCAAGCTGACCGCTCAGCTGAAGAATACCGGTGACGTGCAGGCGCACGCGTTTCGGCTGCTGCAATTTGTGATCGGCGCTGGCGTTCGGGATCATGATCGACACCCAGTCGCCCTGCTTCACCTTCAGGGCATCTGCAACGCCTTTGCCCATGATGATCTGCTGCTCGCCGGCCTTAAAGTTTGCCCACGCGCCGTTCTGCACATATTTCGGCAACGCGCTCAGGCGTTCTTCCTGGGCGGGGTTCACCCCTTTCACCTGGATGGCACGCAGGTTTACCCCGCTCTCCACCAGCCCGGTAAAGTTGATATAGGGCGCGGCAGCAGCGATGCCCGGGACTTTCTCTACTTTGTTGAGCGCATCGCTCCAGTGGGTCCAGGGCTGGTTAACCGGCTCGATTTCCCCGTGCGGTACCACCGCCAGAATGCGGTTATTCAGTTCGCGCTCGAAGCCGTTCATGGCGCTCAGGCCGACAATCAACACCGCCACGCCCAGCGCAATTCCGATGGTCGAGATGACGGAGATGAGCGACACCATGCCGCCGCGACGGCGACCGCGGCTAAAGCGTAACCCGATGAGTAACGATAACGGTGAAGCCATTACTCCGCTCCCATCAGGGTCAGTTCTGCATTCAGATGACCGTCGCGCATTTCAAGCTGGCACCCCATGCGTTTTGCCAGCTGCAGATCGTGGGTGACCACCAGAAACGCGGTGCCCTGCGAGGCGTTAAGTTCACCCAAAAGCTGGAAAATACTGTCCGCATTACGCGCATCCAGGTTACCGGTCGGTTCATCCGCCAGTACCAGACGCGGGTTGTTGACCAACGCACGGGCAATGGCCACGCGCTGACGTTCGCCGCCGGAAAGCTCCGACGGACGGTGATTGCCACGGTGACCCAGCCCTACTGCGTTCAGCATGTCGCTGGCGCGGGCGTTAATTTCTGCCGGTTTCTTTTTGCCAATCAGCAACGGCATCGCCACGTTTTCCAGCGCCGTGAAATCCGGCAGCAGGTGGTGGAACTGGTAGATAAAGCCCAGCTCGCGATTACGCAGCTCGGCCTTCGCCGCTGAGGACATTTTGCTCATCGGCTGGCCGGAAAAAATCACGTCGCCGTTGGTTGGGGTATCCAGCCCGCCCAGCAGGTGCAGCAGCGTACTTTTGCCCGAGCCGGAGCTGCCGACAATCGCCATCATCTCGCCTTCGCCCACGCTAAAGCTCACATTGTGCAGCACGTCGGTCTGCACAGCGCCTTCCTGATAGCGTTTGGACAGGTTGTCGCATTGCAACAGGATCTTATTCATAACGTAAAGCCTCAGCGGGTTGAGTGGCGGCAGCGCGCCAGGAAGGATAAAGCGTCGAAAGCAGCGCAATGGCCATCGCGGCCAGCGCAATACCGATAACCTGCAGCGGCTCGATAGCCACCGGCAGCGCCGCGCCATCAAGCAGCGCGCCGATGATCGGCATTAAATTATTAAGCTGGCTGGCAAGCAGTGCGCCGAGCCCCGCCCCCAGCAGCGCGCCGATAATCCCGGCGCTGGCACCCTGCACCATAAAGACCGCCATGATCTGGCGCGGCGTGAGCCCCTGGGTTTGCAGGATGGCGACCTCGCCTTGCTTTTCCATCACCATCAGACCCAGCGAGGTGATGATGTTAAAAGCGGCCACGGCCACGATCAGGCTCAACAGCAGCCCCATCATGTTTTTTTCCATACGCACGGCCTGGAACAGTTCGCCTTTACGTTCGCGCCAGTCCTGCCATTTGGTGCCGTCCGGCAGTTTTTGCTGGCTGAGGGTATCAACCTTCAGCGGCGCGTCGAGCCACAGGCGCCAGCCCGTGATGTTCCCTGCCGGGTAACGCATCAGGCGCGAAGCATCCTGAATGTTAACCAGCATCTGATAACCATCGACTTCGCTGTTGGCGGCAAAAGTACCAATTACGTTAAACAGGCGCTGGCTTGGCAGGCGCCCCATCGGCGTAAACTGACTGGCAGAGGGCACCATCACACGCAGCTGGTCGCCACGGTTGACGCCAAGCTGGCCGGCAAGCTGCTCACCCAGAATAACGTTGTATTTTCCGGCGGCCAGATCGGTCTGCTTCACGTTAACCAGGTACGGCGTCAGCGGATCGTTTTGTGCAGGGTCAATACCCAGCATGACGCCGACCGCCACGCTGCGGGCGCTTTGCAGCACCACGTCGCCGGTTGTTAACGGCGCAACGCGCGTGACCCCCTGTAACTTCGCCGCACTTTCCGGCAGCTGTTGCGGGTTCAGCGAACCGTTGGTGGAGGAGAGAACGGCCTGCGGCATCAGCCCCAGGATGTTGTTTTGCAGCTCGCGCTCGAAGCCATTCATGACGGAAAGGACCGTCACCAGTGCCATCACGCCGAGCGTAATGCCAATAGTCGAAAGCCAGGAGACAAAGCGACCGAAGCGGTCCGCGGCGCGCCCACGCATGTAACGTAAGCCTATGAAGAGTGCGACAGGTTGATACATGAAATCCGTCTGTTTGCTGATAGCAGACCCACGAGTATATAAGCGAATCCGTTAAGCGTAAATGACTGAAACCGTAAGCTTTGGTAATCATTTTTCTGAAAAATTCAGATAAATCAGCGTGCTATTGTCTGAATTGTCGCCTCGCAACCTCCACCTTTTCCGAAAAACCTCCTGATACAGACTGTTACCCGTTACATCCCGGTTTCATTTCAGAACAATTGCTCGTTCGTTTATGGCAATTTAAGGTAGTCGCGAACAATGAAGCAAAAAGCATTATGGATTAACCAGATAAAAGGGCTGTGTATCTGCCTGGTGGTTATCTATCATTCGGTCATCACCTTTTATCCGCACCTGAGCGGGCTGCAACATCCGCTATCCGGCCTTCTCGCGAAATGTTGGGTCTATTTTAATCTCTACCTCGCCCCATTCCGCATGCCGGTATTCTTCTTTATCTCCGGCTATCTGATCCGTCGTTATATCGATGAGGTGAACTGGCGAACCAGTCTCGACAAACGGATCTGGAGCATTGTCTGGGTTCTGGTCCTGTGGGGGATTCTGCAATGGCAGGCATTGACCCACCTGAATGCCTGGCTGGCGCCCGATCGTGAGCTTGCCACCTCCTCGAACGCGGCCTACGCCGATTCCCTCTCAGGATTTGTACGCGGTATGCTCACCGCCAGCACCAGCCTGTGGTATCTGTATGCTCTGGTCGTCTACTTCACGCTGTGTAAACTACTGAGCCGCTGGAAGCTACCGGTGCTCGGGCTGCTGGCACTGGCGAGCGTCGCGATCAACTTCCTGCCGTTGCCGTGGTGGGGAATGAACAGCGTAGTACGCAACATGATCTACTACAGCCTCGGAGCGTGGTATGGCGCAGAGCTGATGGCGTGGATGAAAAGTTTCAACCTGCGCCGCACGTGGCTGGCGACAGGCGCGTTCGCCGCCGTCTCCGTGGTGCTGTGGTTTGCTAACGTTCCTCTCCTGCTTTCCCTGCTGTCGATTGTGTTGATCATGAAGCTTTTCTACAGTATTGAGCAGCGTTACGCCGTGCATCCCAACAATCTGCTGAACGTGATTGGCTCCAACACCATTGCGATCTATACCACCCACCGCATCCTCATTGAGGCCTTCAGCCTGTTCCTGATTGGCGAGATGAATGCCGCATACTGGCCGGTCTGGGCAGAGCTGGGCTTAATTCTGGTCTATCCGTTTGCCAGCCTGCTTATCTGCACCCTTGCCGGGCTCGGGGTGCGCAAACTCTCCACCGCGCTGTTTGGCGATCTTTTCTTCTCTCCTCCGTCAACGCTCTCCCTGTCACCGTCCCCCCGCTAATGCCTTCTCCGCCCCCCGTTTTGGGGGCGGAAAGTCACCCCGTGCGGTTACAATTTGCTTATGTAAAACGATCGAGGATAATAAAGACATTGCGTATCAGTGATATGCCCCAATACTGTTGGTATATCCATAAGAGACTCTGACATAGCCATGCCTGAACACTATCGTTATTCCTTGCCTGTCAAAGCGGGCGACCAGCGCCAGTTGGGTGAACTTACGGGCGCGGCGTGCGCCACGCTGGTGGCAGAAATTGCTGAGCGACACCCCGGCCCGGTGGTGCTTGTTGCCCCGGATATGCAAAATGCCCTGCGCCTGCGCGACGAAATCCGCCAGTTCACCGATAGCCTGGTGTTCAGCCTGGCCGACTGGGAAACGCTGCCGTATGACAGCTTCTCTCCGCATCAGGAGATCATCTCCTCGCGCCTGTCGACGCTCTACCAGTTGCCGACCATGCAGCGCGGTGTGCTGATTGTGCCGGTAAATACCCTGATGCAGCGCGTCTGTCCGCACAGCTATCTGCATGGTCATGCGCTGGTGATGAAAAAAGGCCAGCGCCTGTCCCGTGATGCCCTGCGCGAGCAGCTTGACGGTGCCGGCTATCGTCATGTCGATCAGGTGATGGAGCACGGGGAATACGCAACCCGTGGCGCGTTGCTTGACCTTTATCCCATGGGCAGCGACCAGCCGTATCGTCTCGATTTCTTCGATGATGAAATCGACAGCCTGCGCGTGTTCGACGCCGACACCCAGCGCACGCTAGAGGAAGTAGAGTCCATTAACTTACTGCCCGCGCATGAATTCCCGACGGACAAAACTGCCATCGAACTGTTCCGCAGCCAGTGGCGCGATAAGTTCGACGTCAAGCGTGATGCCGAGCACATCTATCAGCAGGTCAGCAAAGGCACGCTCCCGGCCGGGATCGAATACTGGCAGCCGTTGTTCTTTAACGAGCCGCTGCCTGCCCTGTTCAGCTACTTCCCGGCAAATACGCTGATTGTGAACACCGGCGATATCGACGCCAGCGCCAGCCGTTTCGAAAGCGAAACCCGCGCCCGCTTCGAAAATCGGGGCGTTGACCCGATGCGTCCGCTGCTGCCGCCGGAAGCGCTGTGGCTGCGTACCGACGAACTCAATGCGGAGCTGAAGCGCTGGCCGCGGATCCAGCTCAAAACCGATTCGCTTGCCGATAAGGCCGCCAACACCAACCTCGCCTTCCGGACGCTGCCGGACCTGGCCGTTCAGGCGCAGCAGAAATCGCCGCTGGATAATCTGCGCAAGTTCCTGGAGTCCTTTACCGGCCCGGTGGTGTTCTCCGTTGAGAGTGAAGGCCGCCGCGAAGCACTCGGCGAGCTGCTGGGTCGAATAAAAGTTGCGCCGAAACGCATTCAGCGCCTGAGCGACGCGGCCGGAAACGGCCGTTATCTGATGATTGGTGCCGCCGAACACGGGTTTATTGATACGCTCAACAACCTGGCGCTGATTTGCGAAAGCGATCTGCTGGGTGAGCGCGTCGCGCGGCGCCGTCAGGACAGCCGTCGAACCATTAACCCGGACACGCTGATCCGTAACCTGGCCGAACTGCATCCGGGCCAGCCGATTGTTCACCTGGAGCATGGCGTTGGGCGCTATCAGGGAATGACCACGCTGGAAGCCGGCGGCATCAAAGGTGAATACCTGATGCTGACCTACGCCAACGACGCCAAACTGTATGTTCCGGTGTCATCCCTGCATCTGATCAGCCGATACGCGGGTGGCGCGGAGGATAACGCCCCGCTGCACAAACTGGGCGGCGATGCCTGGGCTCGCGCGCGCCAGAAAGCGGCGGAGAAAGTACGCGACGTGGCGGCCGAGCTGCTGGATATCTACGCCCAGCGCGCGGCCAAAGAGGGCTTCGCCTTTAAGCATGATAAAGAGCAGTACCAGCTGTTCTGCGACAGCTTCCCGTTTGAAACCACGCCGGATCAGGCCCAGGCCATCAACGCCGTATTGAGCGACATGTGCCAGCCGCTGGCGATGGACCGCTTAGTCTGCGGCGACGTCGGCTTCGGCAAAACCGAAGTGGCGATGCGCGCCGCCTTCCTGGCGGTTGAAAACAACAAGCAGGTGGCGGTGCTGGTGCCGACCACCCTGCTCGCCCAGCAGCACTTCGACAACTTCCGCGACCGTTTCGCCAACTGGCCGGTGCGCATTGAGATGCTGTCACGTTTTCGCAGCACCAAAGAGCAGACGCAGATCCTCGAACAGGCAAGCGAAGGCAAAATCGATATTCTGATCGGTACGCACAAGCTGTTGCAAAGCGACGTGAAGTGGAAAGATCTGGGACTGCTGATCGTCGACGAAGAGCACCGCTTCGGGGTGCGTCACAAAGAGCGGATCAAAGCGATGCGCGCCGACGTCGATATTCTGACCCTGACCGCAACGCCAATTCCGCGTACGCTGAACATGGCGATGAGCGGCATGCGCGATCTGTCGATTATCGCCACACCACCGGCGCGTCGTCTGGCGGTGAAAACCTTTGTCCGCGAGTACGATAATCTGGTGGTACGCGAGGCGATCCTGCGTGAGGTACTGCGCGGGGGCCAGGTTTATTATCTTTATAACGACGTTGAAAATATCCAGAAAGCCGCGGACAGGCTGGCCGAACTGGTACCGGAAGCGCGTATTGCCATCGGCCACGGGCAGATGCGCGAGCGCGAGCTGGAGCGGGTGATGAACGACTTCCACCACCAGCGCTTTAACGTACTGGTGTGTACCACCATCATTGAAACCGGCATTGATATCCCGACGGCGAATACCATCATTATTGAGCGTGCGGATCACTTTGGTCTGGCGCAGCTTCATCAGCTGCGCGGTCGCGTCGGACGTTCGCATCATCAGGCTTACGCCTGGCTGTTGACCCCGCATCCGAAAGCGATGACCACCGACGCGCAAAAGCGTCTGGAAGCCATCGCCTCGCTGGAAGACCTCGGTGCAGGCTTTGCGCTGGCCACGCACGATCTTGAGATCCGTGGTGCCGGCGAACTGCTGGGCGAGGATCAGAGCGGCTCCATGGAAACCATCGGCTTCTCGCTCTATATGGAGCTGCTGGAAAACGCGGTTGATGCCCTGAAGGCCGGACGCGAGCCGTCGCTGGAAGATCTCACCAGCCAGCAGACCGAGGTCGAGTTGCGTATGCCGTCCCTGCTGCCGGATGATTTCATTCCTGATGTGAATACCCGCCTGTCATTCTACAAACGCATTGCCAGCGCGAAGAATGAAAATGAGCTGGAAGAGATCAAAGTGGAACTGATTGACCGCTTTGGCCTGCTGCCCGATGCGGCGAGAAATCTGCTGGATATCGCGCGGCTGCGCCAGCAGGCGCAGAAGCTGGGGATCCGCAAACTTGAAGGTAATGAAAAAGGCGGCGTCATTGAATTCGCCGAGAAGAACCACGTCAACCCGATGTGGCTGATTGGCCTGCTGCAAAAACAGCCGCAGTATTTCCGCCTGGATGGGCCAACCCGTCTGAAATTTACCCAGGAGCTGGCGGATCGCAAAACCCGTATGGACTGGGTGCGTAACTTTATGCGGCAGCTCGAAGAGAACGCGGTCGCGTAATCTGACCTCCCCCCGTTAGCCAGTGCTGCCGGGGGGACAATTTACAAACTCTTTGCACTTCACCCGATCTTCCCGACACACCCTTTCGCCATAATTATCATTAACACCTTATAAAACAATAACCTTATCATTTATATGGATTATGGTGATGATGACCTCTTCGCGTTTTACCCGCTGGATAACCCTGTTTACGCTGGCTGCCGCCGTCGCGGTTGCACTTCCCGCTCGCGCAAACACCTGGCCTCTTCCACCGCCTGGCAGCAAGCTGGTCGGGGAAAACCGCTTTCATGTGGTTGAAAATAATGGCGGTTCACTGGAAGCCATTGCCAAAAAATATAACGTCGGTTTTCTGGCTCTGCTGCAGGCGAACCCCGGCGTCGATCCGTATGTCCCGCGCGCGGGCAGCGTACTGACGATCCCGTTACAAACTCTCCTGCCGGATGCCCCGCGCGAGGGGATCGTCATAAACCTGGCTGAGTTACGTCTCTATTATTATCCGCCGGGTAAAAATGAAGTGACCGTCTACCCTATCGGTATCGGTCAACTGGGCGGCGACACCCTGACACCGACGATGGTGACGACCGTCTCGGATAAACGGGCGAATCCAACCTGGACGCCAACGGCCAACATTCGCGCCCGTTATAAAGCCCAGGGCATCGATCTTCCCGCGGTTGTTCCGGCTGGCCCGGATAACCCAATGGGGCACCACGCGATCCGCCTGGCGGCATACGG
The DNA here is from genome assembly GCF_056673325.1 of Enterobacter cloacae complex sp. HYC080_NIDB. NCBI lineage: Bacteria > Pseudomonadati > Pseudomonadota > Gammaproteobacteria > Enterobacterales > Enterobacteriaceae > Enterobacter > Enterobacter cloacae complex sp. HYC080_NIDB. The sequence goes on from NZ_CP114212.1 coordinate 2,735,964, forward strand.
TGGGGTTTACCTGCTGCACGGAACGAATGCCGACTTTGGCATCGGCATGCGCGTCAGCTCCGGCTGTATTCGTCTGCGCGATGACGATATCAAAACGCTGTTCAACGTCGTTACGCCGGGGACTAAAGTGAATATTATCAACACACCGATTAAAGTCTCTGAGGAGCCGGGCGGCGTACGGCTGGTCGAAATTCACCAGCCGCTTTCAAAAAATATCGGCGACGATCCGCAGACGTTACCCATTAACCTGAATGCTGCGATGGTGAGCTTTAAAACGAATGCGAATACCGAGAGCCAGGTGATGGAACGTGCGATGGAGGCCCGGTCAGGCATGCCGACCGATGTCACCCGGCATCACGATATCGTTCAGCAGTCGATGTAAAACAGAACGTAAAACGCCCTGCTTAGCAGGGCGTTTTTTATTGCAGTGGCATAAATGAGGGTTTATGCCCGGCTTATTTGTAGATGACAGCCGTGCCGTGCAGCGTGTTAGGACCGGTCACAGAGGTGATGCGGTAGGATTTTGCACCCATTGCTTCCGCTTTTTGTGCCAGCTGATCTTCCAGTGAACCCAGGTTAGTCCCGGCAGACGCAGAGATCGTCCCGACTTTATGCTGATCGGCTGGCGTTGACTGAACTTGTACAGCAGCAAAGCTTGCGAAAGAAAGTGAACTCAGTACGGCTGCAGCGATGAGGGTTTTTACGTTTTTCATGATGTTTACCTTTGGCAGATGAATTTGGAGGTCGTTAGCGATTTAGTTAACGATCGATAGGTAAATCATAAATGTGATCCAGCTCACGCGTCAACATAATTTTATAACGAGCATTAATTAATTTTTAAAGTCTTTAATTTTCATACATATATGATTAATTTATTTTTAAGCATTCTGCACTGGTGATGGGTTGCGTTTATTTTTATAATGGTTATTCAACAAATCAACAGAGGACCAACGGCAAATGACAACCGACGTCACGAGTTGTGCGAAGAAAAGCCGTGGCCGACCAAAAGTGTTTGACAGGGATGCAGCGCTTGATAAGGCCATGACTCTCTTCTGGCAACATGGGTATGAAGCGACCTCGCTTTCCGATCTGGTAGAAGCCACCGGCGCCAAAGCACCGACGCTCTATGCTGAATTTACCAACAAAGAGGGGCTGTTCAGGGCAGTGCTGGACCGATACATTTCGCGCTTTGCAGCGAAACACGAAGCCCAGCTGTTTTGTGAAGAGAAAAGCGTTGAACAGGCGCTACGGGATTACTTCACCGCCGTTGCCACCTGCTTCACCAGCAAAGATACGCCCGCGGGCTGCTTTATGATTAACACCTCCGCCACCCTGGCGGCAGCGTCGAAAGAGATCGCCAATACGGTGAAATCGCGTCATGCCATGCAGGAAGAGACGCTCAGCGCATTTCTGGCTCAACGCCAGCAGCGCGGTGAAATTCCCGCGCATTGTCAGCCGCAGATGCTGGCGCAGTACCTGAGCTGTATTTTGCAGGGTATGTCGATCAGCGCGCGTGAAGGCGCGACGCTGGAAAAACTGCAGAATATAACCGAAACCACACTACGCTTGTGGCCTGAACTCCTCAAAATTTGAGGTAAAAAAAAGCTCCTCAGCCTGAGCGCTTGAGGAGCTAAGTTCAGAGAACATCTTTTTTACACTTTGTTATTCAGTACCAGCTGGCCATTTCCATCCAGTGGGATTTGCGTTCCTGGGTCTTTATCCATACGGATTTTGCCCTGCTGATCGCCAATTTTGTAGGTGACGTCATAACCCAGCATTTTTTCCGACTTGTCATAGACGGTTTTACAACGCTGCTGAGTCGTGGTGTAAGTATCGTTATCCTGCATCGCACCCTGCACCTGGTTGCCGGCATAGCCGCCACCCAGCGCACCAACGACGGTCGCGACATCTTTACCCCGGCCACCGCCAAACTGGTGACCAATTACCCCACCCGCTACCGCACCCAGAACAGAGCCGGCAATACGGTTTTCATCCTGTACCGGACGACGGTGGGTCACGGAGACGTTACGGCACTCCTGACGAGGGGTTTTTACGGTTTCTTTAATGGGAGTAGCAGAAACCACCTGCGCATACTGCGGGCCGCGATCTAATACGTTGAGACTGGCAACAGCAGCCACACCTAACGCCGCTGCGACACCAATCCCTATACCCGCCAACATAGATTTATTCACGGGACTTCCTCCTTTGTTGCTATTGGTAACAATTTTGCAATGAAGCCACGGCTTCGCCAATAAGACAAAGGATCAAAAAGTGGACACTGGAGAGGGATATATCATGTTTAGGAGAACTCTTAAGCACCTAATCCATGACGGGCAGCATGATATGCTAAAAACTCCCTCCGGAGGGCCCGGAGGGAGTGAAAGATTAGTGGAGTTTAAGACGCGGACGGATGACGCGGTTGATTCTGCCCACCAGCATCATCAGACCCGTTTTGAAGTAGCCGTGCAGTGCGATCTGGTGCATACGGTACAGTGAAATATAGACAAAGCGTGCTATGCGCCCTTCTACCATCATTGAGCCACGCATCAGGTTACCCATCAGGCTACCGACGGTTGAGAAGTTGGACAGCGATACCAGAGAGCCGTGGTCTTTATAGACATACGTCTTCATCGGTTTGCCTTTGTACTGCGCCAGAATATTATGCAGCACCAGGCTTGCCATCTGGTGCGCAGCCTGAGCACGCGGCGGCACGAAGCCACCTTCAGGGCGCGCGCAGGAAGCACAGTCGCCAATTGCAAAGATTTCCGGGTCGCGCGTGGTTTGCAGCGTTGGCTCCGTCACCAGCTGGTTAATGCGGTTCGTTTCCAGACCACCGATATCTTTCATAAAATCAGGTGCTTTGATACCTGCCGCCCAGACCATCAGATCCGCTTTGATGTACTCACCGTCTTTGGTGTGCAGACCGCCTTCGTCGGCGCTTGTCACCATCGTCTGTGTCAGCACCCGCACACCCAGTTTGGTGAGTTCATTGTGCGCCGCACCGGAGATACGCGGAGGCAGCGCCGGGAGGATGCGTTCACCGGCTTCGACCAGCGTGACGTTCAGCGCGTCGTTTGTTAACCCTTTATAGCCGTAGCTGTGCAGCTGTTTCACCGCATTGTGCAGCTCAGCAGAGAGCTCTACCCCCGTTGCCCCGCCGCCGACAATTGCAATGTTAACCTTGCCATTCGCACCCATGTTATTGGTGTACTTCAGGAACAGGTTCAGCATCTCCTGATGGAAACGACGTGCCTGGTGCGGGTTATCAAGGAAGATACAGTGCTCTTTCACGCCCGGCGTGTTGAAATCGTTAGAGGTACTGCCCAGCGCCATTACCAGCGTGTCATACGCCAGTTTGCGTTCAGGAACCAGCAGCTCGCCTTTTTCATCACGCAGTTCTGCCAGGGTGATGGTTTTGCTTTCACGGTTGATATCCACCACGGAACCCAGCTGGAACTGGAAATGGTGATTGCGTGCGTGCGCCAGATAGCTCAGCGCATCCACGCCCTCATCCAGCGATCCGGTCGCCACTTCGTGCAGCAACGGTTTCCACAGGTGACTGTGGTTACGATCCACCAGCGTGATTTTGGCTTTTTTACCACGACCCAGCTTCTTACCCAACTGTGTGGCCAGCTCCAGCCCGCCAGCACCACCGCCTACAATCACTATCTTTTTCAATGGCGTAGTCAACGTGACCCCCTCAAATTATTAACCAATTGTTAATTAAAAGTTATAAAAATAACCCTTAATTAACAACAGGTTACAGCACTGAAACCATTCAGGTGAATTGAGAATACCACGTCAGGCGCATTGGTCATACCAAAATTGATATGCATCAAGTTTTGATGGCTTAAAAGTAGACAATTCTGGACAAAAAGAAACCCGGTACGCATTAGCGACCGGGTTCCGGAGGTGACTGACTGGGGCTTAGCCCAGCGTTTTAAAGGCTTTTATGCGCTGCAGATGTGGGGAGATGTTCTTGAACTTATGGGTCTGTTCTTCATCCCAGACAATCTCATAGTAATGATGCAGAAGCTCCGCAGCCCGGTGGCTGTTGAGCGCCTCATCATTACGCGAAAGGATCACCAGACACCGGTCGCGGTTTTTATCGCGAAAATTACTGACGCACTTGGTGGCAATATCGACGTACTCTTCCGGGCGGTCAATTTTGCCTTCCATGTTCTCATTCGGGAAAAGGTTAGGATTAAATACAACCTGGCGTATGTCGCACAGAAAACCAATCCGCTCTGCCCAGTAGCCACCCAGGCCCACGCCGCAAATCAGCGGGCGATCGTCGATATTAAGCTGCAGCATCTTGTCCACTTCTTTGAGCAGATGCTGCATATCATGCTTCGGATGGCGCGTGCTGTAGCTGATCAACCGGACATCGGGATCGATAAACTGCAGCTGCAACACCTTCTCATGATTACCTGGACTGTTTGAGTCAAAACCGTGTAAATAGATGATCATTGTCTTCTCACCATGCGACGCCTTCCGGGAGGGATTACAGGCTGGCTTTGTGCGCCTGCCAGCGCTCATTCAGGTCTTCAAGCCGGGCGTTGACCGTCTTCCAGCGCGCCGAATCCATCAGCTCCTGACGGGTAAATGAACCTTTATGATACAATTGTGTAACACGCTCTGCATTGATCGGCGACAGGTTATCCAGCACGCTAACAGACCCTTTACGATTATTGCAGACCAGGATCATATCGCAACCTGCGTCCAGCGACGCCTGACCGCGTTCTGCATAGCTGCCCATAATTGCCGCCCCTTCCATCGACAAATCGTCGGAGAAAATCACGCCATTGAAACCCAGCTCCTGGCGCAATACGGTTTTCAGCCAGTGCGGAGAGCCACTGGCCGGCCGCGGGTCGACGTCGCTGTAAATCACGTGGGCAGGCATGATAGCGTCAAGTTTGTTATCGGTGATAAGTGAACGGAACACCGACATATCTTTGGCACGAATTTCCGCTTCCGGGCGCGGATCGCGCGGGGTCTCTTTATGGGAATCCGCCGTCACGGCTCCGTGGCCCGGGAAGTGTTTGCCGGTGGTTTTCATACCTGCATCGTGCATCCCGTCGATAAATCGGGTCGCCATTGCCAGTGCAATACGCGGATCTTCATGGTATGAGCGCTCACCAATCGCGGCGCTGATATGGCCCACGTCCAGCACCGGGGCGAAGCTGATGTCGATATCCATAGCAATCATTTCACTGGCCATCAGCCAGCCAGCGTCCTGCGCCAGTTTTCCCCCCTCTTCCGTCCCGAGCAGCGCGGCGAAAGACTGGGCAGCCGGCAGATGGGTGAAACCGTCGCGAAAACGCTGCACGCGCCCGCCTTCCTGATCGACGGCCACCACCAGATGGTTACGCGACGCGGCGCGGATCTGACGCACCAGCTCGCGCAGCTGCGCCGGATCGTGATAGTTGCGGGTAAACAGGATCAGGCCGCCCACCAGCGGATGCGCCAGAATGTCACGCTCCTCCGCATCCAGCTCAAACCCTTCAACATTCAACATGACTGGACCCACACTCACCTCTCTTATCCTTTCGTTTGTAACTGACGCCAGGCATCGTTTGCCAGCGCAATAAATTGTTTATCTCTGGACTGCTGAAGGCGCATTTCAAACCAGCCCGCCATCAGCATAATGACCCAGGGTCGCCAGCGTCTCACCTGACGAGCCAGCGCGTCGGCGTCAATATGCGCTACTCTGGCATACTCTCTGATGAGCGTCAGCCGCGCGGCGTCACTTTCCGTCCAGACCGCGGCCAGCTCCAGCGCCACATCGCCGTCTCCGGCATATTCCCAGTCAATAAGTCTGGCTCCTCCTGACGTATGCACAATGTTCCCGGCGTGTACATCCATATGTAACGGTGAGAGCCGAATCGGTTGCGGCTCGCCCGCTTTACGCAGCCGTTTGAGATGCGCAAGCCAGACTGGGGTACGTCTTTTCGGGGAGGCTTGCTGCCAGTAGTGCTCAAGCAGCGGAAGTAACGCGATTCGCCACCCCAGACGCTGTTGCTGGTGCAGATGATACAGCATCGCCGCGAGCTCCGGGGTGTCCGGCAGCGCGCTTTTCACCTCGCCCTCAAGATAGTCGACGGCCATCCAGCCCTGTCGGAAAAAACGGGGTTCCGGCACGAGATCCGACGGAAGACGTCTGAGGGCACGAAACTGACGACGAAAATGGAAAGCGGGCGCGAAGGGATCGTGATTATGTCGTAAGACCAGACGGTGCGCGCCCTGCTCCAGAATACAACTCGCGCCGCCAAGCCCGGAGTGGGCCTGCGGCGCGATAAGGCGGTACTGCGGAAAATAGCGCGTCAGGATCGCATCACGCGTGCTGTCATTGTTGCGTAACCGCACCTTTACCTGACCAGATAATTTCGCCTGTCTGAACCAGCATCAGCTGCATCTGCAGGGCTGGGGTATTCACGTTGCCGGTCGCATTAGAGTACAGCACATACTGGGCGCCAACGTTGCGGGCAATCCCAATCGCCTTGCTGCGGGTGCCGAGGCTATCCTGCGGCGACAGGCCGAGTTGCTGTTTGGCCACCGCGAGCTGCTGAGCAGAGACCAGCGTAAACTTGCCGTTGTTCGCCAGGGCATTGCGCAGGGTTTCCGTCGCTTCGCCCGCGTTCAGCGAACCGTTAGTACGGTTGTTCACGCTGTCGACCAGCAGCACGCCGCCTGCCGTCACGCCCTGTGCCTGCAGCATTTTACCGACCATCGGTTGCATTGCACCGTTCCAGTCATAATGGCGCACGCGCGGCGTAGGCTGTGACGTCTGGTCCGGGTGCTCAATTGGACCAGGCTGTGACGGAATGGACGGTACAGACGGCACGGTTGGCTGTGGCTCCGTTGGCTTTGTCGGCTGCTCAGTACCCGGTTTAGCCTCTTCTACAGGTGCAGGCTGTTCAGTACGGGTCACACACCCTGCCAGAAACAGAGCGAAAGCGTTCACGAGCGCATAACGGCTCAAATTTTTAATCAAAGTTCACCCCTTACAGATAAAGATAAAGTCTTACCTTATGTGCACCCAAATAGCTGGCGCTGTCATAGATCGTTACCGACGACCTCGCCGGGAGGGTGACGCTGCGCGGCGCCTCCAGCGGATGCATTTCAAGACCTCTTACGTCATACCAGAAAAAACGGTAGTGGACCGTCACGGGTTCATTTCGTTCGTTAAAGAGCGCAGAGGAGGCTGAAGACTTAATTTCACTGACGGTTAACGCGGGCTGTTGCGCCGTAATACCCGCCGCCAGCACGGAGGACTCCATCACCAGCGTCTGTTCATCGCTCACGGGGATCGCCGGGCGCGTGCTGCATCCCACAATCATCATCGTCATTACCAGCGCTGCAATACGCCCTTTAAACATGTCAAAGACCTTTGTGTGCCAGCATCGGCCCCAGAGGACGTCCACCCAGCAGATGCATGTGAATATGATAAACTTCCTGGCCGCCATGACGATTACAGTTCATGATCAGACGGTAACCGTCTTCCGCTATGCCTTCCTGCTCGGCAATTTTCGCCGCCACCGTCAGCATACGACCTAACGCCACTTCGTGCTCGGTTTTTACGTCATTTACGGTCGGAATCAGAATATTGGGAATGATAAGGACGTGTGTCGGTGCCTGGGGGGAAATGTCCCGGAAAGCCGTCACCAGTTCATCCTGATAGACGATATCCGAGGGGATTTCGCGACGGATAATTTTACTGAAAATCGTTTCTTCAGCCATGACCTTTTCCTTTTTTGTTAAATCTGGCGTGGTGCGTCCGCTGATAACACACTCTCGGGAAGACTGTGTGACACAATCCAAGAGTATGAGCGAGTTTCTCCTGTCCTTTCAACCTTCTCCCCCGAATTCTTTCCTGAATCTTCATCAGCTGAATGAAGAGTGACCGCTCAGGCGTATTCACTGGCTGAAACATTATTTCAGTTCCGCTCGACACATCTGTTTACAGCATTAATGGCAATGCGTATATTTCGCATTTGCATTTTCATGGCATTTTTAACATAGAAAACGACGTCAGACCGCGATCGCGGGACTGATGCTACCAACCTTCACCGTTCTTAAGGGTTTGATCATGTCTTTCAATCATCATACCAGGGATGGCCAACGTCAGCCTGTCGCAACGCCTTCGTTGCTGGCAGCCTGTATTGCTATGGCATTGATGCCAGCCGTGAGTTTTGCCGCCTCCACAGACGAAGATACCGTTGTGGTTGATGGCGGTTTCGATAACGCGCCAGCCTTGTCCGACGGGCAGGATCGGGACTACAGCGTCAAGACCACCACCACCGGGACCAAACTGCTCCTCGTGCCTCGCGATATTCCGCAGTCCGTCAGCGTCATCAGCCAGCAGCGCATGGCGGATCAAAACCTGCAGTCTATCGGTCAGGTGTTAACCAATACCACTGGCGTGACGGCGCAGGTTCAGGACAGCGACCGTACCGTATTTTACTCACGCGGATTCTTCGTGAGTAACTATGCGTACGATGACCTGCCGACCTCCATCAGCGAAGTGTGGAACTTCGGCGATACTGCCGCCGATACCGCGATTTATGACCGTATCGAAGTGGTACGCGGCGCAACCGGCCTGATGTCCGGGACGGGAAACCCGGCGGCCTATGTCAATATGGTGCGCAAGCATGCAGACAGCAATGAATTCAAAGGTAATGTCAGTGCCAGCTACGGCAGCTGGGATAAACAGCGCTACGTGCTGGATCTGCAGGCGCCGCTGGTGGAGTCCGGCAAGATACGCGGCCGCCTGATTACGGGCTATCAGGATAACGACAGCTTTGTTGATAACTACCACTACCGTAAAAAATTCCTCTACGGCGTGGTGGATGCAGATGTGACCGACAGCACGACCCTTTCTGTCGGCTATGAATACCAGGAAAGCAACACCGAGGATCCGACCTGGGGCGGATTGCCAACCTGGAACAGCGACGGGAGTAAAACCCATTACGATCATAGCCAGACCGTAGCGCCAAAGTGGGCATATTCGGATAAAGATAACACCCGCATTTTCGCCAACCTGACTCAGCGCTTTGACAACGGCTGGGAAGCCCACATCAACGGCATGCATGCTGATACGAATTTCGACAGCAAACTGATGTATATGTCCGGCTATCCCGATCAAGCGACCGGTGCAGGCATGGTGGGCTATGGTGGCTGGAACAAAGGCGAGCGCAAACAGGATGCGGTTGATGCCTTCCTGCGGGGCGGATTCGATCTCTTTGGCCATCAGCACGAAATGATGTTTGGCGGCAGCTTAAGCCGCCAGCGCAACCATTATGACAATAGGATGCCGGATGCGTTATACGGCATGGTCGACGTGGGTAATTTCAAAAACTGGAACGGGGATATTGCCGATCCTCAGTGGACGCCATGGAAGCTCTATAGCCAGGACGACATCCGTCAGTCATCGGCCTATACTTCCGCCCGCTTCTCGCTTGCCGATCCGCTGCACCTGATCCTCGGGGCGCGCTATACCAACTATAACATTCGCTATAACCCGGCGGGCTCTCCGGACACCCGTCTGGAAAGTACCAAAGATGACGTCACGCCTTACGCGGGCCTGGTCTACGACATTAATGAAGACTGGTCGACTTACGTCAGCTATACCTCAATCTTCCAGCCTCAGGACAAGCGTAATGCCAGTGGTCGTTACCTCGACCCAACCACGGGTAAAAGCTATGAAGCCGGTGTGAAAGCGGACTGGTTCAATACCCGCCTGACCACCTCGCTGGCAATTTTCCGCATTGAACAGGATAACGTGGCGAGCAACACTTATACCTACATGCCGAGCGGTGAATCCATTTATGAATCGCTGGACGGTGTGGTGAGTAAAGGGATTGAGTTCGAGCTTAACGGCGCGCTGACGGATAACTGGCAGCTAACGTTCGGCGCAACCCGCTACATTGCTGAAGATAAAAACGGCAACGCAGTCAGCTCCGATCAGCCGCGCACAACCATGAAGCTGTTTACCCGTTATCAACTGCCAATGCTGCCAGAACTAACCGTGGGCGGTGGCGTAAACTGGCAGAATAAGGTGTGGACGGATGTGGACGGCGGCCCGGCGGGACAATCACGTGCAGAGCAAGGCAGTTACGGGCTGGTTAACCTGTTCAGCCGTTATCAGGTCACCAAAGAGTTTGCCGTCCAGGCTAACGTCAACAACCTGTTTGACAAAGAGTATTACGATTACGTCGGCTCTTATGTGGTTTATGGCGCACCGTTGAACGTCTCGGTGAGCGCGAGCTACGACTTCTGAGTGTTTAGCCGGGTGGCGGCTGCGCCTTACCCGGCACAACAAACCGCAGCAATAAAAAAGGCAGCCATTCGGCTGCCTTAGTCTCCCCTGCTCACAGCTTAGCTGTTGCGGATGTACTCATCCATTTCGGTTTTCAGGTTATCGGATTTAGTACCGAAGATTGCCTGAACACCAGAACCTGCAACAACCACGCCCGCTGCGCCCAGTTTTTTCAGACCCGGCTGGTCTACTTTCGCAACATCGGCAACGCTCACACGCAGACGAGTGATACACGCGTCCAGGTTAGTGATGTTCTCTTTGCCACCGAACGCTGCAACCAGGGCCGGAGCCATTTCGCTGGTCACACCTGCTTTGCTGTCTTCAGTTGCATCTTCACGGCCTGGGGTTTTCAGGTCCAGTGCTTTGATCAGCACGCGGAAGATGGTGTAGTAGACAACGGCATAGCACGCACCCACGATTGGGAACAGCCACAGTTTGCTGCTGTTACCGGACAGAACGATAAAGTCGATCAGACCGTGAGAGAAGGACGTACCGTCACGCATACCCAGCAGGATACAGATTGGGAACGCCAGACCCGCCAGAATCGCGTGGATAACGTACAGAATCGGCGCAACGAACATGAAGGAGAACTCGATCGGCTCGGTGATACCGGTCAGGAACGAGGTCAGCGCTGCGGAGATCATGATACCGCCCACTTTTGCACGGTTCTCTGGTTTAGCAGAGTGCCAGATTGCAATCGCAGCAGCCGGCAGGCCGTACATTTTGAACAGGAAGCCACCAGACAGTTTGCCTGCAGTTGGATCACCTGCCATGTAACGTGGGATATCACCGTGGAATACCTGGCCCGCTGCGTTGGTGAATTCACCAATTTGCATCTGGAATGGAACGTTCCAGATGTGGTGCAGACCGAATGGCACCAGGCAACGCTCGATGAAGCCGTAGATACCAAACGCAACAACCGGGTTCTGGTAAGCAGCCCACTGAGAGAAGGTCTGGATCGCGGAACCGATTGGTGGCCAGATGAAGGACAGGATCACGCCAGTGAAAATCGCTGCCAGACCAGAGATGATCGGAACGAAACGCTTGCCCGCGAAGAAGCCCAGATACTCAGGCAGCTTGATGCGATAGAAGCGGTTAAACATATACGCTGCAATCGCACCGGAGATGATACCGCCCAGAACACCGGTGTCTGCCAGGTGTTTCGCGGCAATCTCTTCTGCCGGTAAATGCAGAACCAGAGGCGCAACCACAGCCATGGTTTTCACCATGATGCCGTAGGCAACCACTGCAGCCAGCGCAGAAACGCCGTCGTTATTGGTGAAGCCCAGCGCCACACCGATCGCGAAGATCAGAGGCATGTTAGCAAAGACGGAACCGCCTGCTTCGGCCATCACATGGGAAACTACGGCTGGCAGCCAGCTGAAGTTTGCAGAACCGACACCCAGCAGGATACCTGCGATAGGCAGTACGGATACTGGCAGCATCAGCGATTTACCGACCTTTTGCAGGTTAGCAAATGCATTCTTAAACATAATTGAGAGTGCTCCTGAGTATTTGTGCTTTTTTTTACGCTTTCACGCATTGGCCCGGGGGGAGTACCGTGCCGTGGACAGGACATCTAAGCGCCCTTTATTTATTACACAGAGTAAAATAATTCCCTCTGGGATTGTTTGACGGCTATCACGTTTCAGCTTAAGACGGACGAAAAACTTGCAGTTATTTACAAAAAGCATGTCTGGATGTGTCTAAATACATCCTCACCGCCCCAAATGAGGCGGTGAACTTTACTCGTTTTGTTTATTAATTACGAGCCTAAAAAAAACAGGTGTATCAGACAGATTGCAGGCGGGCGGGGTCGATATGGAAAAGCGCAGAGAAGTTTTCCGTCGTGACGCGGGCCAGCTCTTCGATGCTGACGCCTTTAAGCACGGCCATGTATTCCGCAACGTCTCGCGTCATGGCTGGCTGGTTCTCTTTCCCGCGATGCGGTACCGGTGCCAGATACGGAGAGTCTGTTTCTACCAGAATGCGGTCGAGCGGAACATAACGCGCAGCATCACGCAGCTGCTCTGCATTACGGAACGTCACGATCCCGGAAAACGAAATATAAAACCCTAGATCAAGCAGTTTACCCGCCGTTTCTCTGTCTTCTGTGAAACAGTGTAGTACGCCACCGCAATCCGTCACCTTTTCTTCCTGGAGGATCGCCAGCGTATCGGCGCGTGCATCACGGGTATGCACGATGACCGGTTTGTTCAGCTCGCGGCCAATGCGGATATGGTTGCGGAAGGATTCCTGCTGGCGCGGTTTCGTTTCCGGCGTGTAAAAATAGTCCAGCCCGGTTTCACCCATCGCCACGACGCCCTCTTCCGCAGCCAGTCGGCGTAACTCATCAACATCGTACGCTTCATCCTGGTTCAGCGGATGCACGCCGCAGGAGAACACCACGTTATCGCGAACGCCCACCAGCTCACGCATGGCGCGGTACCCCGGCAACGTCGTCGCCACGGCAAGACAAAATTTCACATCGCGGGCAGCGGCTTTTGCCAGCACGTCATCCACGTCATTGTGAAGGGATTGATAATCCAGGCCATCAAGATGGCAGTGTGAGTCGACTAAAAACATAATGTCTCTCTCAGAGATGGGAAACAGGCGGCGTAACGCCTGGTTGCAGGTAATGTTCAATACGCAGTAACTGGTCGGTCAGTAACAGCTCGCGATTAAGACCCGTTACGGTTAAAAGCTGTTCCCGGCTTTCGCAGATATCATGAAGGATAGCGTGCAAGGACGTTCCTGAAAGGCGGCTCGCCAGCAGGTTCACCAGTGGCCACGCGTCCGGGTTTGTCAGTAGCGTTGCCCGCTGCTGGAGCTTTAGCGCATCCAAAAGTAAGGACGCCAGCCAGTGCAAACGCTCAACGGCCCGATCGCTATTCAGTGCAGGCAGCAAGCTCAACCAGTCCTGGCTGTTGAGCGAAGCCTCGACAGCCTTACAGAGCGTTTCTCGCTGCGACCAGACGTCGGGTTGCAGTAATGCCAGCGCCGCTGCGGGCGCGCCGCTGCTCAGGCGAAGCGCAGAGAGCGCACTTTCCTGTGACGTTGTCACCTCGCGTTCTAACCAGCTCAATGACCATGATTCCTGGGGCACCGCAAGGTGATGAAGACGACAGCGGCTGCGCAACGTTGCCAGCAATCGGCCCGGATCGCGGCATGAGAGGAAGAACCATGTTTTCTCCGGCGGCTCTTCCAGCGTTTTGAGCAGCGCGTTAGCCGCCGCCTCGGTCAGTAATGCAGCGTCGTTGAGCCAGACGACTTTCGCCCCGCCCAGTCGCGCATGTTCGTACAGTTTTTCACTAACTTCACGCACGGCATCAATACCGAGCGCGCTTTTGCCCTTCTCAGGCGCCAGCGTGTAATAGTCAGGATGCGTGCCCGCCTGCATCAGCTGGCAGCCACGGCATTTCCCGCAGCTTTTGTGCCCTTCAGGCTGCTGGCACATCAGAAAACGGGTAATGGCGTAAATTAGCGCATCATCCCCCATCCCCGGCAATGCCTGAATCAGTAACGCATGATGCCCCCGACCGGCCTGATAGCTGTTGATCAGCTGTTCAAAGTGCGGGCGCAACCATGGATACCATTTCATGCCTGCTGCTCCTGTAGCCACTGCGTAACGGTCTGCTGGATGTCTTGCGTGACGTCTTCCAGCGATTGCGTCGCATCGATGGTACGAATTGAGCTGTCCTGCGCGGCCAGCTCAAGATAGCGTGCGCGGGTGCGGTTAAAGAAATCAAAGGACTCTTGTTCAATGCGATCCAGCTCGCCGCGCGCGCGGGCGCGTTTGAGGCCCACTTCCGGAGTGACATCCAGATAGAGCGTCAGGTCCGGGCGAAAATCACCCAGTACGGCATTACGCAGCGTTGCCAGCATTGTCTGGTCAATACCGCGTCCCCCGCCCTGATACGCCTGAGTGGACAGATCGTGACGGTCGCCGATCACCCACTTGCCATCGGCCAGAGCGGGTTTAATCACCGTCTCAACCAGCTGGACGCGGGCCGCATAGAACATCAGCACTTCGGCTTTGTCAGTGATAACTTCGTCACCAACAGATTTGATATCCAGCACCAGGCTGCGCAGTTTCTCAGCCAGCTGAGTGCCGCCTGGCTCTCGGGTGAAGACCATGTCAGTGACGCCAAGCGCGTTCAGCGTTTCCACCACTACGTCGCGAGCGGTGGTTTTCCCCGCGCCTTCGAGTCCCTCAATGACAATGTATTTACTGCGCATTTTTTTCCTTAAGTGCCTTCAGATAGTCCTGAACAGAGCGATTATGACTGACAAGGTTGGTGTTAAAGGTGTGCCCCCCTTTTCCGTCAGCCACAAAATAGAGATACGGTGTTTTGGCCGGATGCGCGGCGGCTTTAAGCGACGCCTCGCTCGGCGTTGCAATCGGGCCCGGCGGCAGGCCGTTAATGACGTAGGTATTATACGCCGTTGGCGTCTCGAGATCTTTCCTCGAAATCTTTCCGCTGTAGCGCTCGCCCATGCCGTAAATAACGGTAGGGTCGGTTTGCAGACGCATGCCAATGCGAAGACGGTTGATAAATACCGACGCGACCCGATCGCGCTCGGCAGCAACGGCAGTCTCTTTCTCGATGATCGAAGCCATGGTCACGAACTGGTTTTGATCTTTATAGGGCAGCCCTTCCATACGCCCTTCCCAGGCGGAATCGACTGCCGCGACCATCTTTTTGTGCGCCCGTTTAAGAATCGCGACATCCGTCGTGCCCGCGGTGTACATCCAGGTGTCCGGCCAGAACCAGCCTTCCACCCACTCAGGATGCTCAAATTTCAGCACCCCGGCGACCGTCTCGTAACGATCATCTTTCAGAGTGTGCTTGATATAGGGCGCATCACGCAGCTGTTTCAGGTAATCGCTCAGTCGCATCCCTTCGACAAAACGCAGCGGGAACTGCGCTTCTTTGCCACTTTCCAGCAGCTGCAGCATCTCCCTGACGGTCATGCCGGGCGTAAAACGATAGGTACCGGCCTTGAAGTGAGACAGTTCCGGCTCGATACGCAGTAACCACTGGAACACGCGCGGGCGGTTGATGATTTTATCGCTGTAAAGCTGTTCGCCCAGCGCCATCCGCCCGGTACCGGCTTTAAGGGTAAAAATCGTCTCGTCTTTAATGAGGATCTTACTGTCCGCCAGCTGGAAAACTTTCCATACACCGACGCCGGCGGCAGCGCCGAGGACAACCAACAGTAACAGAACAAGGCGTAACAGTTTCATCATGCTAATCGGACGACTCACAAATTGGGGCTAAATAGTGGTAAAGTTCGCGCGCGGGCCACTCTCGCTCTGCGTAGCGCTGTACGGGGACAACCGGCATTAGCGCGTTACAGATAAGCACTTCATCAGCCTGCGCGAGCGCCGTTAGCGGCGCATTCACTTCGACAACGCGATACGCGGTCAGTGCCAGTTGGGCGATAATAAACTGCCGCATAATGCCGTTTACGCCCGCCTGATCGAGGCGTGGGGTAAAGACATCCTGCCCACAGCGCCAGAACAGATTTGCGGCACAGCATTCCGTAAGCCACCCATCGCTGTCAAGGACAAGGGCTTCATCGGCATCCGTCTGCTCAAGATGAGAACGAATCAACACCTGCTCAAGGCGGTTGAGGTGCTTCATTCCTGCAAGATAAGGGTTGCGACCCAAGGGGATCGGGCTGAGAGCAAGCGTTACGCCGGTTTCTTTCCAGCGTGCGTAATGCGTTGGGTATTCAGAAACGCTCAGGATGCGCACCGGTTGCTGACAGCCTGCGGGGCTATAGCCGCGACCGCCAGCTCCACGCGTGATAACAACCTTTAACACGCCGTCACCCTTTTTTTGCGCCATATCCCGCATTTCCGCAGCAAGGGTTTCCCATGCATCAAACGGGATAGCCAACCTTGTGCAGGCCGTCTGCAAACGTGTCAGATGGTGGCTGAAAAGTGAAACAACGCCGCCGCTAATTCGAGCAGTGGTAAAACAACCATCCCCAAACTGAACGCTACGATCGTTCACATCTAACTTTTTTTGTAACTCACCATTAATTAGATACATTCACCCTCCATATAAATACCTGACTAGGGTGGCAGGTGAAAGAGGATATCGCAAGTCTGTTATCTTCGAATAAATGTAAAAAAGCACAGGAAGGTTGGGCGCGTCTACGCCTGTATACATGAGAGAAATGCTATTCATCTATTAATGAATAAATGAAATATTATTCACGGAGAGGATTATTAAAGTTAAATTAAAAACACTCATTAGATATAGTTTATAGTTCATATTTTAGCACATAGATATAATCCCCCATGTGAATACCCAAGTGCGCAAGATGGTTTTAAAAACACAAGACAATGTTTCTTGCTGAAAACTATCGAGCATCATCACATCGTGTGCCATGAGTACTCACCTGTGTTTTATATCAATCACACTCTTCAAGGACATTATCAATGAAAGGAAAAGTAGCGGCTGTTGCCTTAATCACTACACTCGGAATGGTTTCTGCCGCGCAGGCCGATGATGGACAGGTAAATTTCACCGGTAATATCATCGAGCAAGGTTGTAAAATTGACACCACAATGACCGCACCGCAGACCGTCAAGTTAGGTGATATCGCTAAAACTGCTCTGCCAGAGGCTGGTTCCGTTGCCGCGAATACTCGCTTTACTCTGAAACTGTCTGAGTGCCCGGCAGACCTGAAAGGCAAAGCTGTTGTTGTGAAATACACCGGCAAACCAGACGCCACTAATAATGACTATCTGGAAGTCACCGGCGCAGGCACCACTGGCGTTGCCAAAGGCGTTGCTATTCAGTTGCTGAACGGCGACGGCACCGCGTTACCGCTGGCAACCGCATCTAAAGCAGCGACCATCGATGCGACTGCTGGCACCGCTACCATGAATTTCAGCGCACAGTATATCGCAACTGCCGCTACCGTTGAGGCGGGTTCCGCTAACGGTACCGCTAACTTTACGCTGGCATACAATTAATCATCGCGCGATAAATTTCCGCCTTTGGCTATAAGCAATGCCGGGGCTTCCCGGCATTGCTATTTTGAGGTTAACCAGATGAAATTAGTGAATTCATTAATCGCCGCTGCATTTGTTTTTTCAATGGCAACAGCGCAAGCGGGTGTTATTATTGGAGGCACTCGCATTATATACCATGCAGACAAAAAAGAATCTTCCCTGGACGTCAAAAACCCAGACCCATACTCCTATTTAATTCAGTCATGGGTTGATAAAGATGAAAACGACACCAGTAAAACACCGTTTATCGTCACGCCGCCCCTGTTCCGCTTAGCTGGCAATGAAGAAAACAAACTGCGTATTATTAATACGGGCGGGAATCTGCCACAGGATCGTGAGTCACTGTTCTGGATGAACATTAAAACCATTCCGGCAACAGAAAAGTTAGACAACGTAAATACCCTACAGATTGCGATTAAGACACGTATCAAACTCATTTATCGCCCCGCATCGCTTACTGAGATGCCGGAAAAGTTTGCCAGCAAGCTTAGCTGGAAACGCAGCGATCAACAGCTTACGGTCAGTAACCCAACCCCCTATTACATGAACTTCAGCGAAGTCAAAGTCGGTGCCAGTACGGTTACGGATGCGACATACGTTGCGCCCATGTCCAGCGCGACCTTCAGTCTTCCGGCAAATGCCAAAGGCAATATTCGCTGGAAAATTATCAGTGACTTCGGCGCAGCTGGCGCGGAACACCAGACGCAGTAATCACTCATTAGATACTCGGACTCCGAAAGGATCACGGAATGATCAGAGCTAAAAAAAATAAGATCTCGCCAACCAGGCTGGCCTGCTTCATCGCATTGCAGTGTACATTCTCGTTGTCGCACCCTGCCTGTGCCCGGGAATATTTTAACCCCGCGCTACTGGGTATTGACGGTCCAGGTAAAGACATTTCTGACCTGAGTGCCTTTGAAGAAGGTGTTGGCCAAATGCCGGGTACTTATCGCGTTGACGTGCTGGTCAATCAGACATTGACTGGCACACATGACATTGAATTTAGCATGCAAAAGGACAGTCACGGCCAGACATCATTGCAACCGTGCATAAGCATGGAGATGCTACGTGACTTTGGCGTCCGAACCGAGCAATTTCCGCAACTGACCGGAGAGAACCATTGCGCAAACCTGGCCGCTATTCCCAACGCTGCTACTCAGTTCGTCTTCAATAAACAGCAACTTTTGTTGAGCATCCCTCAGGCGGCGATGAATAACCAGGCGCGTGGATATGTTGCTCCAGAACGCCTGGATGAAGGCATCAATGCGCTGCTGCTTAATTACAGCTTTACAGGCGGCAACACCCAGGCTCGTCACTCTGATATGACCGATTCAGACAGCTATTACCTGAACCTGCGCCCAGGGCTAAATATCGGCCCATGGCGCGTTCGTAACTACAGCACCTGGTCACGCAATACCAGCGGCGACAATACCCAGAATAACTGGGATTCGGCATATACCTACGCTCAGCGAAATATTATCGCGCTCAAAAGTCAGCTGACACTTGGCGAAAGCAACTCCCCTTCCGATCTGTTTGACAGCGTGCCTTTCCGGGGTGCGCAACTGGCCTCCGATGACGACATGCTGCCTGACAGCCTGCGCGGCTACGCACCGGTGGTTCGCGGAATTGCCCGGACCAACGCCCAGGTCATCATTAAACAAAACGGCTACACCATTTACCAAAGCTATGTGTCGCCGGGGGCATTTGAGATCACTGACATGTATCCCACGGGCAGTAGCGGCGATCTGGACGTGACGATTAAAGAAGCTGACGGCAGCGAACAGCACCAGTTGGTCCCCTTCGCCTCACTGCCGGTTCTACAGCGTGAAGGTCGTTTAAAGTACAGCCTGACCAGCGGTCAGTACCGTCCTTACGACAGCGCCGTCGATAAAACATTCTTTACTCAGGGCTCGGCCATCTACGGCCTGCCAGCAGGATTTACCGCCTACGGCGGCGGACAGCTATCGCAACATTATCAGTCGCTACTTGTGGGGATCGGTAAAAACTTTGGTGGGCTGGGAGCCGTATCCGTCGATGGCACGCAGGCCTGGTCAACCCAACAGGATCAGGAAAAAGCGATCGGCCAGTCAATGCGGGTTCGTTACAGTAAAAACATTCTCGAAACGGGGACCAATATCGCCATTTCGGGTTATCGCTACTCAACTTCAGGCTATTACACCCTGCAGGAAGTACTCGACACCTGGCGGGACAGTAACTGGCAGGACAATACCGAACGCCGGCGTAATCGTGCCGAGATATTGCTTAACCAGAATCTCTGGGAAGGCGCGGGGTCCATCTCGTTGAACGCCATCAGCGAGGATTACTGGAACAGCGACCGAACAATGCGCTCAATCGGCGCGGGTTACAGCAACAGCTGGAACGGCATCACCTGGAGCCTGAACTACAGCTTTAACCGTAACACTACTGATGCCCGCGACAGCGACACCGTTTACAGCGAGGACCACGTGTTCTCAATGAGTATCAGCGTGCCGCTGGATCGCTGGCTCAGCAGCAGTCGCGCCACCTACAACCTCAATACCAGTAAACATGGCAGCACCAGCCATACGGTCGGGCTGAATGGCACCGCGCTGCAAGATCAGAACCTCAACTGGAGCGTGCAGGAAAGCGAGACGAACCACGATGGGGGTAACGGTGGTAGCGCCAGCCTGGACTACCAGGGTACCTATGCCAGAATGAACAGCGCCTACAGTTACGACCACGATCAGCGCCGGGTAAATTATGGTATCAGCGGCGGTGTGGTTGCGCATGCAAATGGCATTACGCTGAGTCAGGAATTAGGTGAGACCGTCGCTCTGGTTGAAGCGCCGGGAGCAAGCGGTGTTGATATCACTAACCAGACGGGCGTCAGCACCGATTTCCGCGGCTATACCGTTGTGCCGTTTATCAGCCCATACCGTGAAAACACGCTGTCGCTGAATACCGAACAACTGCCGGATGATGCCGACGTTGAGCTTTCTGCGAAAACGGTTACGCCAACCCGAGGGGCTATTGTCCGGGCACATTTTGACACACGTGTGGGTAAACGCGTTTTGATGACGTTAACCCGTCGTGACGGGCGCCCTGTTCCGTTTGGTGCAATCGTGACTGACGACAAGAACGCAAAAACCACCTCGATTGTCGGTGATGGTGGACAGGTTTATCTGGCTGGTATGTCACTTCAGGGAAGTGCAACCGTTAAATGGGGTGCAAATAAGCAGTGTCATACCCGCTGGCAATTACCAGAGAGCACATCATCAAGCGCAATTGTAGAGGTCAACGCATCATGTCGTTAAATAAAATGCTTAAAAAATGGCTAACCCCTGTTATTTTTATTCCATGTGGTCTGTCAGGCATAAATTGCGCCTACGCAAATTATATTGAAGTTCAATCTTTCCATGTCATGCACCATGGATTTTCTACATTATCT
Source organism: Enterobacter cloacae complex sp. HYC080_NIDB (assembly GCF_056673325.1). NCBI lineage: Bacteria > Pseudomonadati > Pseudomonadota > Gammaproteobacteria > Enterobacterales > Enterobacteriaceae > Enterobacter > Enterobacter cloacae complex sp. HYC080_NIDB. The sequence goes on from NZ_CP114212.1 coordinate 2,756,742, forward strand.
ATACCGAATGTCGTGGGCGGCACGACAGACTGGTATGATAATGATTCCATTTATACCGAGACTATCCCCGGCGAAGGAAAAAACTCCTATATTGATTTGTCTGTTAACGGACAATTACTTGCCGACAATGTGACCTGGGCAACAAGCAATCCAGGTATTGGTATTCAATATCAGGTCCATGTTTCATCTGTACCGGGATATTCACCGCAAGATAATCCCACAGCTCCCAATTACCGCATCAATCTGCCAATTGTCGATGGTAGCGCGCGTGACGGTTACTACCATGTATGGTATCGCCTGGTCAGATTAAGTGAAAAAATACCAGCAGGTACTATTATTTCTGTCCCCGACGTAACCATGAACGTACATAACCCTGATGGTGATGGTGTTGCGTTAGATTCGGGCCTGATTCTGTCCGGCGTAGTCAGTCAGCCAATTATAACTGCCTGTACTATTAACGCACCAAAGGAAATAAAATTATCCCCACTGTATGGCGCAAGCCTGGCAAGTGGCGCATCAAACATTACCGACGTACCCAAAGTTGAGTTGAAAAACTGCCCTGGCGCGATTAATGGGATCACCTATAACTTATTCGCGGTATACGGCGCACACAATGCCAATAATGGGGTATTAAATACGGTCACTGGCGATGGTTACGCCAGCAATGTCTATATTCAGGTACAGAACGCCGATGGTTCTGCACATAAGATCAACAGTGAGATCAATCTGGGCCTTTATGACGGCTCAGGCGATTACACCCTGCCCGATTTTAAGGTCGCTTATTATATTGATGACGCTGCAACCGTTACTGCTGGCAATGTGAAATCGGCCATTGAACTTAAAGTAACCTACAACTAATACATAAGGAATGAAAATGAATATCGCGAATGGAAAAAAAATAGCGATTCTGGCAACGCTCTGCGGAGGTCTGTTTTCTGGCGCGTGTTCAGCCAACTCGGTCAATATTGACATTACAGGCACGGTTGTTGCCTCACCCTGTGTGGTCAATGGAGATAGCCCCTCGCTGGCGGTAAAATTAGGTGACAATATACAGGCTGATAGTCTGGCCACTGCCGGAAGTGCAACAAACTGGACTAACTTTACGCTTGCATTAACAAACTGCCCTGCTTCAACGTCCAGCTTTAGCGTTACTTTTGGCGGTACAGCGGATACCGATACTAACTATTATAAAAATACCGGAACGGCCACTAACCTGAAGCTGGAGTTGACCGACGAAACGACTAACACGGCTTACAAGAGTGGCGCCACGTTGCAAAATGTCGCCATCAGCAGCAGTACGCACGCCTATGATTTGAAAATGCGCGCCCGAGCCGTTTCCAACGGCAACGTGATGCCAGGCACCATTATCGGCCAGGCACAGGCCACCTTTACCTATCAGTAATGCAGGATGGGGATGATGATAGAACGGGTAAAATCTACTCTCGCATGCCTGGTGTTTGCACTTTGTAGCTCCGCGCAAGCAACCACTATCGATCTGAGCGGCACGGTCGTGGCGTCTGCCTGTACCGTGGATGCGGGATCCAAAAATCAGACAGTAAGGTTCGATCAAGCACGAGCGGTAAACTTTAGTCGCGTTGGGGCAACCGGAGAATGGCAGGATTTTTCACTCACGCTTTCATCCTGCCCCAGCTCAACGACACGTGTTAAGGCTACCTTGACCGGCGATTCAGACAGTGACGATCAGACAAAATTTGCTAATAGCAGCGGGGATGCAACAGGCATGGCGATGCAGATCATGACCCGCGATCATCTCACCGAGATCTCACCCGCGGGCTCGATTACCGTCGATGTAGACAGAACAACGCACAATGCGCAGTTTCCTCTCGCGGCCCGCCTCTATACCCCTACGGGAACCGTCACGGCAGGCGAATTTAACACCACCGTCCAGTTCACTTTCACCTATCAGTAACGAAAATGTGAACTAAAAAAAACGGAGCGCTATGCGCTCCGTTTTTTATGGGCAAGAAACCATTACACGCGTTTGAAAATCAGCGAGCCATTGGTACCGCCGAAGCCGAAGGAGTTACACAGGGTGTACTCCATACCGCTAACCTGACGCGCTTCGTGAGGCACGAAGTCCAGATCGCAACCTTCATCCGGGTTATCCAGGTTGATTGTTGGTGGAACCGCCTGATCGCGCAGCGCAAGGATAGAGTAGATTGACTCTACTGCACCCGCCGCACCCAACAGGTGACCGGTCATGGATTTTGTGGAGCTGACCAGTACGCGGCTGGCAGACTCGCCGAAGATAGACTTAACAGCCTGAGCTTCCGCTTTGTCGCCTGCAGGTGTAGAGGTACCGTGCGCGTTAACGTAGCCAATCTGAGCTGGCGTAATGCCCGCATCACGGATCGCGTTTTCCATTGCCAGCGCAGCACCTGCGCCATTCTCCGGAGGAGACGTCATGTGATAAGCATCGCTACTCATACCAAAGCCAACGACTTCAGCATAAATTTTCGCGCCGCGTTTTTTCGCGTGTTCGTACTCTTCCAGCACGAGCATGCCCGCACCGTCACCCAGTACGAAACCGTCACGGTCTTTATCCCACGGACGGCTTGCCGCCTGAGGATTATCGTTACGGGTAGAGAGCGCACGCGCTGCACCAAAACCACCGACACCCAGAGGGGTACTGGCTTTTTCTGCACCACCCGCAACCATAGCATCTGCATCGCCGTACGCAATCATGCGCGCGGCCTGGCCGATGTTATGTACGCCAGACGTACAAGCAGTCGCGATTGAAATGCTTGGACCACGCAGGCCAAACATGATGGTCAGGTGACCCGCCACCATATTAACAATCGTGGACGGAACGAAGAACGGGCTGATTTTACGCGGGCCGCCATTCATCAGGGATGTATGGTTTTCCTCGATCAGGCCAAGACCGCCAATCCCGGAGCCGATAGCGGCACCGATACGGGTTGCGTTCTCTTCCGTAATTTCAAGGCCAGAATCCTGCATGGCCTGAACGCCAGCGACAATTCCATATTGAATGAAGGCATCCATCTTGCGCTGTTCTTTGCGCGAGATGATCTCTTCACAGTTAAAATCCTTTACTAAGCCAGCAAATTTCGTTGCATAGGCGCTAGTATCGAAATGGTCGATTAGGCTGATGCCGCTCTGACCGGCAAGGAGAGCTTTCCAGGTGGACTCTACGGTATTGCCGACAGGAGACAACATGCCAAGTCCGGTCACAACTACACGACGCTTAGACACGTTTGTCCTCCAGGGAGGGATAAAAAAAGAGATTCGTGGGACTAAAAAAGATAAAACTCAGGCGGTCGAATGACCGCCTGGAGATGTTCACTTACGCCTGGTGGCCGTTGATGTAATCAATGGCAGCCTGAACGGTGGTGATCTTCTCAGCTTCTTCGTCCGGAATCTCAGTATCAAACTCTTCTTCCAGAGCCATTACCAGCTCAACGGTGTCAAGAGAATCTGCGCCCAGGTCTTCAACGAAGGAAGCGGAGTTCACAACTTCTTCCTGCTTAACGCCCAGCTGTTCGCCGATAATTTTCTTAACGCGTTCTTCGATAGTGCTCATACTCTTAAATTTCCTATCAAAACTCGCTTTCGCGATGGTTTTCGTAGTGTATAAAATGTTGAAAAATTTGCAACTAAATCCCGGCAGGTCTTACCACGATTTTACGTTATTTTGAGGCCATTTGCCCTAATAACGCAAATATTTTCGATCGTGATTAAACCATGTACATCCCGCCGTTGACGTGGAGGGTTTCACCAGTGATGTAACCCGCTTCGTCAGAGGCTAAAAATGCAACCGCACTGGCGATTTCTTTAGGGTCGCCAAGACGACCCGCCGGAACTGCCGCCAGTGTACCCGCACGCTGCTCATCGGTCAGCGCACGCGTCATGTCCGTTTCAATAAAGCCCGGAGCAACAACGTTTACAGTAATCCCGCGGGACGCGACTTCACGCGCCAGCGACTTACTGAAACCAATCAGACCCGCTTTCGCCGCAGCGTAGTTAGCCTGACCAGCATTTCCCATGGTACCAACCACAGAACCCACAGTGATAATACGACCATGACGCTTTTTCATCATAGCGCGCATTACCGCTTTTGACAGACGGAATACAGATGACAGGTTGGTTTCGATAATATCGTTCCACTCATCATCTTTCATTCGCATCAGAAGGTTGTCGCGAGTGATCCCGGCATTGTTTACCAGAATATCCACTTCGCCAAACTCTGCACGAATATTTTCCAGAACAGATTCGATAGATGCAGGTTCGGTCACATTCAGTACCAGACCTTTACCGTTTGCACCCAGATATTCGCTGATGGCCTGAGCGCCATTCTCGCTGGTTGCTGTACCAATCACTTTCGCGCCGCGCGCAACCAGTGTTTCAGCAATTGCGCGCCCGATACCACGGCTTGCGCCAGTGACCAGGGCAATTTTTCCTTCAAAACTCATGGTATTCCTCTTTTATTGCGAGAGTGCCGCTGACATCGCTTCCGGCTCGTTAATTGCGGACGCTGTCAGGGTGTCAACAATACGTTTTGTCAGACCGGTGAGGACCTTACCTGGGCCGACTTCATACAGTTGCTCAACGCCCTGAGCGGCCATAAACTCAACGGTTTTGGTCCACTGTACCGGGCTGTAGAGCTGGCGAACCAGCGCGTCGCGGATGGCTTCCGGCGCGGTTTCGCATTTCACATCGACGTTGTTCACAACGGAAATCGTCGGTGCGTTAAAGGTGATTTTTTCCAGCTCAACCGCCAGTTTCTCGGCAGCGGGCTTCATCAGTGCACAGTGAGACGGCACGCTCACCGGCAGCGGCAGTGCACGTTTCGCGCCTGCAGCTTTACAGGCAGCACCGGCACGTTCAACCGCTTCTTTATGACCGGCGATAACAACCTGGCCTGGCGAGTTGAAGTTAACCGGAGAAACCACCTGACCTTCAGCAGACTCTTCACACGCTTTTGCAATCGCAGCATCATCCAGGCCGATAATGGCAGACATGCCACCCGTGCCTTCCGGCACCGCTTCCTGCATGAATTTACCGCGCAGTTCTACCAGGCGCACCGCGTCAGCAAACGCGATTACACCGGCGCAGACCAGCGCAGAGTATTCTCCCAGGCTATGACCCGCGAGCAGAGCGGGGGCTTTACCGCCCTGCTGCTGCCAGACGCGCCACAGTGCAACGGAAGCGGTCAGTAATGCTGGCTGGGTCTGCCAGGTTTTGTTCAGCTCTTCGGCCGGACCCTGTTGAGTCAGCGCCCACAGATCATAACCCAGCGCGTCAGAAGCTTCACGAAAAGTCTCTTCAATGACCGGGTAGTTTGCTGCCATTTCAGACAACATCCCAACGGTTTGAGAACCCTGGCCCGGGAACACAAAAGCAAATTGCGTCATTTTTTATTCCTTATCCTAGAAACGAACCAGCGCGGAACCCCAGGTGAACCCGCCACCGAAGGCTTCAAGCAAGACCAACTGGCCCCGTTTGATTCGTCCGTCGCGTACCGCTTCATCAAATGCGCACGGTACTGACGCCGCAGAGGTGTTGCCGTGACGGTCCAGCGTCACCACAACGTTATCCATCGACATGCCTAGCTTTTTAGCGGTCGCGCTGATGATACGCAGGTTCGCCTGATGCGGTACCAGCCAGTCGAGTGCGGTACGTTCAAGGTTGTTCGCTTCCAGCGTCTCATCGACAATGTGCGCAAGCTCAGTCACCGCCACCTTGAACACCTCATTACCCGCCATGGTCAGGTAAATAGAGTTATCCGGATTAACGCGATCGGCGTTAGGCAGCGTTAACAGTTCGCCGTAGCGACCATCGGCATGCAAATGCGTAGAGATGATACCCGGCTCTTCGGACTGCCCCAGCAGCACCGCGCCTGCACCATCACCAAAAATAATGATCGTCCCGCGATCGGTTGGATCGCAGGTACGCGCCAGCACGTCAGCACCGATCACCAGCGCATATTTGACGGAACCCGATTTAACATACTGATCGGCAATGCTCAGCGCATAGGTAAAGCCTGCACACGCGGCGGCAACGTCAAACGCCGGGCAGCCTTTAATACCGAGCATGTTTTGCACCTGGCACGCTGCGCTAGGGAAAGCATGCGTGGCAGACGTCGTAGCGACCACGATCAAGCCAATCTGTTCTTTATCAATGCCCGCCATTTCGATAGCACGCTGTGCGGCTTCGTAACCCATGGTGGACACGGTTTCGTCTGGCGCGGCGATACGACGTTCACGGATACCTGTGCGCGTGACAATCCACTCGTCAGACGTATCTACCATTTTTTCCAGATCGGCGTTGGTACGCACTTGTTTTGGCAGGTAGCTGCCGGTACCTAAAATCTTCGTATACATGTACGCTCAGTCACTTTTAGCTAATACAGATTCCAGGCGAGCGGCAATCCGCTGAGGGACTTGTCGCTGCACCGCCTGCACTGCCTGTTCAATGGCGACAGAAAATGCTCGCTGATTGGCGGCTCCGTGACTCTTAATCACAATGCCGCGCAATCCTAACAGACAGGCGCCATTATACTGGTCGGGGTTGAGGTGACTGAATCGCCGCGTCAGGCTTTTTTGTAACCAACGCTTCAATAAAATCAGCCACCAGGCACTTTTTTTGCCCTCTCCCTGAGATTTCAGCAGAGAAAGGAACATGCGCACGACCCCTTCCATGGTCTTCAACGTGACGTTCCCGGTGAAGCCATCGCACACCAGAACGTCCGTTTTCCCCGTCAGCAACTCATTGGCTTCGAGATAACCAATATAGTTGATGGAGGGAACCTGTTTGAGCATTTCAGCAGCTTCGCGAATGCTGTCCAGGCCTTTGGTCTCTTCTTCCCCAATATTTAATAACGCCACGCGGGGATTCTTAATCCCGACCACGTCTTCTGCCAGCACCGATCCCATCACGGCAAACTGAGCCAGCATGGTACTATCACAATCCACGTTAGCACCGAGATCCAGCACCACCGTTTTGCCCTTTTGTTGATGCGGTAATACCGTCACCAGCGCCGGGCGCTCAATACCCTCAATCGGCTTGAGCAATAATTTCGACAGCCCCATCAGCGCGCCGGTATTTCCCGCACTGACGCAAGCCTGCGCTCGCCCTTCTTTCACCAGTTCCAGCGCGATCCGCATTGAGCTCCCACGGCTGTTGCGAATCGCCTGCGAAGGCCGGGCATCACTGGCAATAACTGACTGCGCAGGAATAATCTGCAGACGTGAACGTTGTTCAAAGTCAGCTTTTGCAAGTAATGGCGTGATTGTGTCGGGATTGCCGACTAAAAGAAGTGTGAGTTGCGAATTAGAATTCAGTGCCTGCAATGCTGCAGGCACTGTCACGGAAGGGCCAAAATCTCCCCCCATGACATCTAACGCCAGGGTTAGACGTGTCAAGGTATCGTCGCAGCCTGGTTCGGTAACTTCCCCGTTTGCACGGGGAAATCCTCACTAAGCCTAATCACGCTGACGCGTGATTACTTAGTGATAACCTTGCGGCCGCGGTAGAAACCGTCAGCGGTGATGTGGTGACGCAGGTGTTTCTCACCAGAAGTCTTGTCTACAGACAGGCTGGTAACTGCAGTCAGCGCGTCATGGGAACGACGCATGCCACGTTTGGAACGGGTTGGTTTATTCTGTTGTACGGCCATGGACCTTACTCCTCAATTACTTACGCTTTAAGCTGGCTAATACGGCAAATGGGTTTGGTTTTTGCGCTTCATCAGGCAATTCCCCAAAGACCATGTCCGCCTCGGACACTTCACAGTGTTCAGAATCATGCACCGGAACCACTGGCAAGGTGAGGATGATTTCATCTTCAACCAGAGCCAGAAGATCGATTTCACCGAATTCGTTAACCTCAATCGGCTCATACGCTTCCGGGAGTGCTTCAGCCTGTTCGTCAGAACGAACCGGACTAAAACAATACGTTGTGTGAACATGCTGTACAAACGGTTTCCCGCAACGCTGACACTCGAGGGTTACCGTCACCTTTGCATCACCGGTTAAAACGGCGAGACGCTGGTTGTCGATAGCGAACGACATGGAGCATTCTACATCACTGTCCACACTGACTACGGATTCGGCAATACGCTCAGCCTGATCGGAAGTATAAATACCTTCGTAATCGAGGCGTTTTTGAGCCGTACGAACCGGATCAAGAGTCAGGGGTAATTTTACCTTTTGCATAGGGCGCGCATATTAACTTTGTAACGTCATAGAGTCAAAGAAAAAGGCAACCAGAGCTGCCTTTTGCCAATTATTCGCACACATTGCGGCCTGTAGTTTAAAATGGCTGGCATCGATACGCTATATCTGGTGATAAAAATATGCCAAATCTCGTCCTTGCTTCCACTTCTCCTTACCGCCGAATGTTGCTGGAAAAGCTTGGGATCCCGTTTGAATGTGCCGCACCGGATGTTGATGAAACGCCACAGCCTGGTGAATCACCACGACATCTGGTGAGCCGTCTCGCTAAGGAGAAGGCGCAGTCGCTCGCCGCGCGCTATCCTTCACACTTGATTATAGGCTCCGATCAGGTTTGTGTGCTGGACGGAGAAATAACAGGTAAACCGCACACTGAAGAGAACGCGTTCAAACAGCTTATGCAGGCGCGTGGCAACATTGTGACCTTTTATACGGGTCTGGCGCTCTATAACTCCGCCTCTGGTCATCTGCAAACGGAGTGTGAGCCTTTTGACGTGCACTTCCGCCATCTCAGCGAGCAGGAGATCATGGATTATGTACGCCGGGAGCGTCCGCTGAACTGTGCGGGAAGTTTTAAAAGTGAAGGATTGGGGATTGCGCTATTCGACAAGCTGGACGGACGCGATCCGAATACGCTGGTGGGGTTACCGTTGATAGCGCTGTGCCAGATGTTGCGCAGAGAAGCGTGTAATCCGCTGACCCTGTGACGTTTGCACAGCGGCGCTTCGCTTGCATGGGCCTACAGGTTTCGTAGGCCGGGTAAGCGCAGCGCCACCCGGCACATAATCAGCCGCGCAAAACCTTCAGGCAGCGTTTCAACTGCTCATCCAGCGGCGCTTCAATACGAATGACTTCCCCGGTATTCGGATGGGTAAACTTCAGCGCAGCCGCATGCAGGAACAGACGAGACAAGCCGGTTCCCGCCAGCTGCTTATCAAATTCGCGATCGCCATAGCGGTCATCAAACGCAATCGGATGGCCCGCAAACTGCGTATGCACGCGAATCTGATGGGTACGCCCCGTCACCGGGCTGCAGCGTACCAGCGTGGCAAACTCATAGCGCTCTTCAACTTTAAAGCGCGTCTCAGACGGTTTCCCTTCCTGGTTTACGCGGACGATGCGCTCACCGCTTTGCAGAATGTTCTTCAGCAACGGCGCCTGCACCACTTTCACATGGGACTGCCACTGACCGCGCACCAGCGCGAGATAATCTTTCTGCATGCCTTTCTCACGCAGTTGCTCATGCAGGGAACGCAGCGCGGAACGCTTTTTCGCCACCAGCAGCACGCCGGAGGTATCACGGTCAAGACGGTGAACCAGCTCGAGGAAACGGGCTTCCGGACGCAGCGCGCGTAACCCTTCAATCACGCCGAAGCTCAGACCGCTACCGCCGTGGACTGCGGTCCCTGACGGCTTGTTCAGCACCAGAATGTGGTCGTCTTCATACAGGATCACATCACTCAGAGCCGCCACTTTCTGTAATTTAGGTGAAACGGTCTCTTCTTCACGCTCGGCAACGCGCACCGGCGGAATGCGCACTTCATCACCCGCCTCGAGTTTGTACTCGGGCTTCACGCGTTTTTTGTTAACCCGCACCTCGCCCTTACGCAGGATGCGGTAAATCATGCTCTTTGGCACCCCTTTCAGTTGGGTACGCAAAAAGTTGTCGATACGTTGCCCCGCGTCATCATCCGCGATAGCAACCATTTTTACGGCTGGAGTCTCTGTTTTCATGGTTGGCGATTCTAAATATCGTCAGCCATTAGCGCCACTCATTTTTCTATGCTTATATTTACTTTTGTCCGGCCTGCACCCCGTTTCACGCAATCGATTTGGTGGTTATTAAACCAATCACCGTTTTGAAGTGAAGAAACTGTGAGTAACCGGGTGATAATTGGTAAAAGTCATCTTGCTATAACCCGGCGAGCAGTGGAATAATGAAGCCGTTTTCCGTGTTAAATCCTGGTTACGTAAGGATGTTGACGGAATGACCAATTTTGCCTGACCGATCATCCACGCAGCAATGGCGTAAGACGTATTGATCTTTCAGGCAGTTAGCGGGCTGCGGGTTGCAGTACTTCCCGGTATAAGGATTGTTCTCTGGAGAGTTCTACCCAGGCAATTCCCCTGATAATTGCGCTGTGTTTCCGTATGAAATACAGGCAACCGACACTCTGCGCCTCTTAAGCGAGCGACAACCGTGAGGTTGGCGACGTGAACAGACACGAGGCCATCGGTTCATACCCCGGAAAGCGTCACCTTGCCCGCAGCTTTGTCGTCAATGTAAGAATAACGAGTAAGTTACGATGAAAAGAATGTTAATCAACGCAACTCAGCAAGAAGAGTTGCGTGTCGCCCTTGTGGATGGGCAGCGCCTGTACGATCTGGATATCGAAAGTCCTGGACACGAACAGAAAAAAGCGAACATTTACAAAGGTAAAATCACCCGCATTGAACCCAGCCTTGAAGCTGCATTTGTTGATTACGGTGCTGAGCGTCATGGTTTCCTCCCTCTGAAAGAAATCGCCCGCGAATATTTCCCTGCCAACTACAACGCCCATGGCCGCCCAAACATCAAAGATGTTCTGCGTGAAGGTCAGGAAGTTATCGTCCAGATTGATAAAGAAGAGCGTGGCAACAAAGGTGCTGCACTGACTACCTTTATTAGCCTGGCAGGGAGCTATCTGGTGCTGATGCCAAACAACCCGCGTGCGGGTGGCATCTCTCGCCGTATCGAAGGTGATGACCGTACCGAGCTGAAAGAAGCGCTGGCAAGCCTTGAGCTGCCGGATGGCATGGGGCTTATCGTGCGTACCGCAGGCGTGGGCAAATCTGCCGAAGCGCTGCAGTGGGACTTAAGCTTCCGTCTGAAGCACTGGGAAGCTATCCAGAAAGCTGCAGAAAGCCGCCCTGCTCCGTTCCTGATCCACCAGGAAAGCAACGTTATCGTGCGTGCCTTCCGTGACTACCTGCGTCAGGACATCGGTGAAATCCTGATCGACAACCCAAAAGTGCTTGAACTGGCTCGCCAGCACATCGCCGCACTGGGTCGTCCGGATTTCACCAGCAAAATCAAACTGTACACCGGTGAAATCCCGCTGTTCAGCCACTATCAGATTGAATCCCAGATTGAGTCCGCCTTCCAGCGTGAAGTGCGTCTGCCTTCCGGCGGTTCTATCGTTATCGATACCACTGAAGCGCTGACCGCTATCGACATCAACTCCGCACGTGCCACACGCGGCGGTGACATCGAAGAGACCGCCTACAACACTAACCTCGAAGCCGCTGATGAAATCGCCCGCCAGCTCCGCCTGCGCGATCTGGGTGGTCTGATTGTTATCGACTTCATCGACATGACCCCTGTACGCCACCAGCGTGCGGTTGAAAACCGTCTGCGCGAAGCGGTGCGTCAGGACAGGGCGCGTATCCAGATTAGCCATATCTCACGCTTTGGCCTGCTGGAGATGTCTCGTCAGCGTCTGAGCCCGTCTCTCGGCGAGTCCAGCCATCACGTTTGTCCGCGCTGCTCCGGCACCGGTACCGTGCGTGATAACGAATCTCTGTCCCTCTCCATTCTGCGTCTGATTGAAGAAGAAGCGCTGAAAGAGAACACCAAAGAGGTTCACGCCATTGTGCCGGTGCCCGTTGCCTCTTACCTGCTTAACGAAAAACGTGCAGCGGTAAGTGCTATCGAAGCACGTCAGGGCGGCGTTCGCTGCATCATCGTGCCAAACGACCAGATGCAGACCCCACACTATCACGTGCTGCGCGTGCGTAAGGGCGAAGAGACGACCACTCTCAGCTACCTGCTGCCGAAGCTGCACGAAGAAGAGATGGCGCTGCCTTCCGATGAGGAACCCGCCGAGCGCAAACTGCCAGAGCAGCCTGCGTTAGCCACTTTTATTATGCCAGAAGCACCGCCAGAAGCGGCCCTGGAAAAACCGGTCACTAAACCTGTCGTGCAGAAACCAGAAGCCGCGGCACCGAAAGCCCAGCCGGCGCAACCGGGTCTGCTGAGCCGCTTCTTCGGCGCGCTGAAAAAGATGTTTGCGGGTGAAGAAGTCCAGCCAGAGCAGCCGAAAGAAGAACCAAAAGCGGCTAAACCTGAGCGTCAGCAGGATCGTCGTAAACGTCAGAACAACCGCCGCGATCGTAATGACCGCAACGACCGTAACGATCGTAACGACCGTCGTGACAACCGTTCAGACAACAGCGAAGGCCGCGAGCAACGCGAAGACAACCGTCGCAACCGTCGCGAGAAACAACAGCAGAACGTTGAAGATCGTGAAATTCGCCAGCAGGCGGGCGATGAGTCTGAGAAGGGCAAACAGCGTGACGACCAGCAGCCACGTCGCGAACGTAGCCGTCGTCGTAACGACGAGAAACGTCAGGCGCAGCAGGAAGTCAAAAATCTGAACCGCGAAGAGCCTGTAGAGCAGCAGGACGGCGAGCAGGAAGAACGTACTCAGGTTATGCCACGTCGTAAGCAGCGCCAGCTGACGCAGAAAGTGCGCATTGGTGCTCCTCAGGCAGAAGAAACTGCAGCTGTAGCGGCTGAAGTACCGGAAGCCGCAACGGGTACGCAGATTGCAAAAGTTGATCTGCCAGCCGTTGTGGAAAATCACGTTGAGCAGGATGAGAATGGGGAAAACCGTGACAACGCAGGCATGCCGCGCCGTTCACGTCGTTCTCCGCGTCATCTGCGCGTCAGCGGCCAGCGTCGTCGTCGTTACCGTGACGAGCGTTACCCGACTCAGTCTCCAATGCCGTTGACCGTCGCGTGCGCGTCACCTGAAATGGCATCCGGCAAAGTCTGGATCCGTTACCCGGTTGCTCGCCCGGAGCAGGCTGTTGAAGAACAGGCTGTGACCGAAGAGGTGATTGCACCTGTCGCCGCGGTTGAAGAGGTCGTGACTGAAGCCGCAACCGTGGTTGAGCCTCAGGCTGTTGAAACAGCAGAACCTCAGGCTGTAGAAGTCGAAACCACGCACCCTGAAGTGATTGCCGCGCCGGTTGAAGCCGCTCCACAGCTGATTGCTGAAGAAGATGTCGTGGTCGCTAAGGACGTCGCTGAAGAGGCTGAACCTGTAGCCGCAGTGGAAGAGACCGCTGAAGCCATCGTCGAAACCACCGCTGAAGACGTTGTTCAGGACGTTGAGATTCAGGTTGAACCGGTTGTCGAAGACGTGAAAGCGCCTGAAGTGGAGCCAGAGCCGGTTAAGATTGTCGCCGCGCCTGCGCCAGTTCACGTTGCAACAGCGCCGATGACACGTGCTCCGGCACCGGATTATGTGCCTGAAGCACCGCGTCACAGCGACTGGGTTCGCCCGGAATTCAACTTCGAAGGTAAAGGTGCAGCCGGTGGTCACAGTGCTACGCACAAGGCTACTGCACCAGCCACCCGTCCGCAGTCTGTTGAATAACGGACGCTGGCGCTGAAAGCCGACCTTCGGGTCGGCTTTTTTATGGCTGCTGCACGGGCTTTCTCATTCCCGTTACCTCCGGCATGACCTGCCGCATCAACTCCAGAAAACGCCGCAAACGCGCAGGATAATAACGAGACCAGGGATAAACCAGATGCACCGGTAATGCCGCCGGTTGCCACTCTGGCAGCACATGCACCAGCCGCCCTTCCCGAATATCGTCATGTACCGTCCAGCTTGACACTACCGCCACACCCAGCCCGGTGAGTGCCGTTTTACGTGCAACATACAGGCTGTCGGTGCTGAGGCGCGGAGTAATGTCAATTCGCGCGGTGGCTGACGACGCATCATGAAAAAGCTCTACATGACGCTGGTAGAAAGAGTTAATGGCAATCCACGGAAACGGTTGCAAATCCTCAGGCGTGTTAACCGCCGGGAAACGGGCCAGTAATGCCGGAGATGCCACCACCGAGCGCGGCACTTCCGCCAGCAGCACGGATACGGTCGCCGGATCGACTTCAGCCCCCACCCGAATAGCACAATCAAGGTTGTCACCGAGAAAATCAGCCGACCGATCGTTGAGCAACCATTCAATGGAAAGCTGCGGATAACGCTGCAAAAACTCGGTTAACGGTTGCAGGAGTTGATCCTGACCAAACGCGTGCGGTGCCCGCACCCTCAGCACACCTACCGGTTCATCTTCCGTCTGCCCCACCTCATCTTCCAGTGCCAGCCAGCTGTCAATCACCCGACGAGCGTGCTGATAGCAGCGTTCACCGTCATCCGTCAGCCGCGTCGTATGGGTGGTGCGCAACATCAGGCGTACGCCCAGCATCGTCTCAAGCGATTGCAGCCGTCGACTCACCGTGGCCTGGGTTGTTGCCAGCTGGCGTGCCGCAGCAGAGAGTGAACCAGCCTCAACAATACGGACAAACGTTCGCATTAACTCCACCCTGTCTATACGCTCAACTCTTTTCATTATCTTTCCACTTATACGTTCAACGTATAAGCGTTTTACCACCGGGCCCGCTACCGTCGCAAGGCGTTCTGGTAAAAAATAGCCGTACACCATGAATGAGGAATGTCTTATGAACACAACCACTGCCGCCCATGCCGTAAGCCGCTGGGTCATTTTAATGCTGGCACTCGGGGCTGGCTTTAGCGTGGCATCTATCTATTATGCCCAGCCTCTGCTGCCCCTGATGGGCGCAGACCTTCACCTGAGTATCGAAGGAATGGGCATGGTCCCGACGCTCACCCAGGCCGGTTATGCCTTAGGGATCCTGTTCCTGTTACCGCTCGGCGACCGCCACGACCGCAGGACGTTAATACTGATAAAAAGTGCTGCGCTGGCGCTGTTTCTTCTGGGCTGTAGTCTGACCGGACAGATCCACTCCCTGCTGCTGACGAGTCTGCTCATCGGCATGGCCGCCACCATGGCGCAGGATATTGTCCCGGCAGCGGCTATTCTTGCGCCGGAAGGTAAACAGGGGAAAACCGTGGGTACGGTGATGACCGGTCTGCTGCTGGGGATTTTGCTCTCCCGAACCGTCAGCGGTGTCGTGGGCGAAGCGTTCGGCTGGCGCGTGATGTATCAGCTGGCTGCGGCAAGCATCGCATTTATCGGCGTGGTGATGTGGGCGGTACTTCCTCGTTTTGCCATTCACTCCACGCTGAGCTATCCCGCGCTTATGCACTCAATGGCGCATTTGTGGCGTCGTTACCCCGCTCTGCGACGTGCGGCGCTGGCTCAGGGTTTTCTGTCAATTGCCTTTAGTGCCTTCTGGTCTACGCTGGCGGTCATGCTGCTGGAACGCTATCACCTCGGGAGTGCAGTCGCGGGTGGTTTTGGTATCGCCGGTGCGGCCGGTGCGTTAGCCGCGCCGCTGGCGGGTGGTCTGGCAGACAAACTGGGTGCCGGGAAAGTCACGCAGCTCGGTGCTATCCTCGTGACCATCTCGTTTGCCCTGATGTTCCTGATGCCCGCGCTGGGGGTGCACGGACAGCTGGTTCTGATTGCCCTCTCTGCCGTCGGGTTCGATCTGGGTCTGCAGTCCAGCCTGGTTGCACACCAGAATCTGGTCTATAGCCTTGAACCGCAGGCGCGCGGTCGTCTTAACGCCCTGCTCTTTACCGTGATCTTTATCGGCATGGCATTGGGCTCCGCATTAGGCAGCAATATTTATACGCTGGCGGGCTGGACGGGCGTGGTCGCTCTGGCAACGGTATGCGGCATCATTGCGCTGGCAATCCGTCTGGTTGAAAGCGCCCGCCTCGCCTCAGCGCCGGCGGAAATGGCATAAAAAAAATGCCCAATCCAGACGGATTGGGCAGCAAAACATGCCCAGTTTCAAGACATGTTCTAAGAGGTCAAGATGTTATTTGTTCAGCTGGAACAGAGACATGCCCTGCATATCGCTAAACGCTTTATACGAGGCCTGCAAGGCCGCCTGCTGCATGGTGTAGGATGAAATTACCGAGTTCCAGTCCACGTCAACCAGGTCACTCATCTGTTGGGTCTGGCCCAGAGCACGGTCTTCACCCAGAGAATCCAGCTTCCCTAGCTCATCCAGCTTAATGCCGAGATCGGCGCGCACGGTCAGAACGTTGTTGAGAGAGTTGCTCAGGCCACGGTTGGCTTTATCAATAGCCGCAGTAAACGCCTCGGCTTTCGTTTCGTCATCACCAATCGGCGTATTCAGCGCCCCGATAGCGGTGTCGAGGATCTTGAACAAATTCGTTTCCTGCGTACTCCCCGCCGGCTCTGGTTTCGCATTGCTGGTGAAGCTGTCGAAAACTTCTGCGCCCGTATGGCTTATTTGCATCGTGCGCGCGGAGTCAACCTGCTGGCTGATTGGCGTCCCGCCGCCCTTATAGTCACCCGTAGTCTGGTCAAAAGCCGCCGCTTCGGTTTTGTATCCTGAAAAGATATAGCGACCGTTACCGTCCGTGCTGTTAGCCAGGTTCATTAGCTGATCGCGAATACCTTGCAGGTTCGTTGCCAGCGAAGCGCGGTCATCATCACTTAACGTGCCGTTGCCCGCATTGACAATCTTTTCCTGAGCAGCCTGGATAGCGGTTGTCACTTGCGATAACACGTTCTCTTCCAGCGAAACTTTTGTCGTAGCGAAGGAGCGCGCCAGCGCATACTGGCTGTTTTGTGTTTGAGCCTGAGAGAGCACAACGGCCTGCGAGGCGGCAATCGGGTCGTCAGAAGGACGGTTGACGCGCTTACCCGTAGACATCTGCTCGCCGTAGCTTAGCCAGAGGCTTTGGGAGTTCGTCACGCCGCGCATGCTTTGCTCATACATCATTTGAGTACTAATACGCATTTTTTATGCCTCAGCCTTAGCGGATATTGATCAATGCATCAAACAGCGTACTCGCCGTTTGAAGCACCTGCGCATTCGCCAGATAGTACTGCTGATAGCGCTGGAGGTTGCCATACTCTTCATCCAGGTTAACCCCGGAGATTGACTGCTGTTGTTTGGTAAGCTGCGTCACCACGTTAACTTTGGTTTCACTGCTGGTTTTCAGCGACGCCGTGGTGCTACCCACCGTACTGACCAGTGAGGCATAAGCATCGTTAAAGGTTTTATTCCCACCCACCAGCCTGGCGCTCTGCAAATCCAGGAGCTTTTGGCCATTGGTATTGTCGCTTGCTCCGCTTCCATTCGCTGAAGCCATCGCCAGTTTGGACTCGTCGCTGATCGTAACGTCCATATTGATGATAACGTCATTCACCGGTTTGACGATGAAACTGTCTTTAGTATTGGCTGAGCCACTAATATTGACGTTGAGACCATCAAACGACAGATTACCACTGGTATCAGGATGGGCCGTGAAGCTGGTGTTGTCTGAAAGACGCGTGATTGTCCAGTCAGTACCGTTGTACTCAACTTTATAGTTTGTCGCCTGGACCTTAGTACTGTCCGTCATCGTGGCCGTAACAGACGCACTTCCGGTATTTTTGCCATTACTCAGTACCGCCGGAGATCCAAAGTCGAACAGTTTACCGCCCGGGTCCCCGTTTGCATCAAAGCCAGCCTGATGCTGGGTATTCATGGCATCAGCAAACGCCAGCGCCATCTGGTTAAGCGTATTTCGCGCCTGATCCAGATCCTGAGAACGAAACGTTAACAGCCCCCCAAGCGACCCCGTGGTGATCTGTTTTTCCTTGATCTCCACGCTACCCGCTACGGCATCCACATAAGCAATGGTTGTACGCGCAGGATCCGCGCTGGATTTCACCGCCGCCAGCTGGCTTGCGTTGCTGCCCTGTACCAGGCTGTAGCCGTTGGCGATAGAGATGTTGTAGGTGCCACTGTCCTGTATGGTGACGTCAACACCGACAATCTTATTCAGTTCACTCACCAGCTGATCGCGCTGGTCGAGCAGTTCGTTAGGCGATGCACCCGCGCCAACACCGGTGAGACGGGAAATCTGATCGTTCAGGTTGGCAATCTGCTTCGCATAGTTATTGATCTGATCGACGCTGGTAGAAATCGCCGTATTAACCTGTGAATCCTGGTCACGGAGATACTGATCGTTCGTTTTGAACTGATTCACCAGACCGTCCGCTTTACCCAGCACCGTTTGACGTGCAGCCGGGTCTTCGGCGTTGCTCACCAGCGTTTGCAGACTTTTGAAGAAATCCTGCAGGGTGGTCGAAAGCGAGTTCGTGGTATCGGAGAGCACATCGTCAATTTTTGACATCTGCTGATAGCGCGTCGTCAGGCCGCTGCTCTGGGTCTGCGCGGCGCGCAGCTGGTTGGTAATGAAAGCGTCATACTCACGCTGGACACCGGAGACATACACCCCGTTACCCACCCAGCCACCGCCGGTCAGCGTGCTGTTAGAGGCACCCAGTACCGTGGTCTGGCGGGTGTAACCTGCCACGTTATAGCTTGAAATATTATTACTGACGGTATTGAGTGCCGACTGCGCGGCACTGAGGCCACTCATGGCGCTGTTAATCAAACTGGACATGGGGGTTCCTTTTATACGTTCAGACACGAGTCCTGATGAAGGTTATCGGCAACCTCCACCGGGACTTGAGAACTTTCAGAACAGATTTTCAATATCTGTGCTATAGGCTTTACTGACCTTCTCGCCCATAGATTTCAGCTGCTGGATCATGCTGGTAAGCTTACGAGCGTAGTTCGGGTCGGTCGCGTAGCCTGCGTTTTGCAAGGCCTGAGCGCCCTGCTCCGCCGTTGCCGCCTGCGTAACGGCGGTATAACGTGGATTTCGGCTCAGCAGACCGACATAGTCGGACAATGCTTCCAGATAGGAGCTGTAAACACGGAATTTCGCTTTCACCTTCACCGCCGCACCGTTCTCGTATTCGGTGGTGGTGATCTCCGTTGTTGGTCCCTTCCAGCTGGAGGTGGCCTTCACGCCGAAGATGTTAAAGCTCGGGTCGCCGTTTTCCTTACGGATCTGGCGCTGGCCCCACCCGGATTCCAGCGCGGCCTGGGCCAGAATCAGATGGTGTGGCACACCGCTCTGCTCACTGGCAAGGCGGGCCGGCAGCGAAAGCTGTGCCAGAAAGTCTTTGCTGTCACCGGAGAGCGGCTCGTCGCTGCTCACCGTCGCCTTCGGTATCGCTTTACGCACCATTTGCGTAAGGGCCTGGTTCTGATAGCTGGTCACCGTTTGCAGGTCAAACTCCATCGGTACCTGCTGCGGCTCATCTTTCGGCTGGATCCCCTGCGCGGCTTCGGTCTGTTTGACTATCATGTCAGCCAGACCGAGGCCTTTACCGGCGGTCATCTGCTGCGCAATCTGCTGGTCATACATGCTGGTGTAAAGACGCGTTGAATCGCTGCTGAACATCCCGTCTTTCGGCAGGGTTTCACGCATGCTTTTCAGCATCATCTGTACAAACATCCCTTCCACCTGGCGGGCGACCGGGCGGATATTCGCCGTCGGGTCTTTACCTGCTTTGGTTTTCAGTTCGTTGAGCGACTGGGCATCCCAGGCGGCACTGGTCAACAGTTTGCTATCGGTCAGCATCAGATGATTTCCAGTTTGGCGCGCAGACAGCCTGCACTTTGCATGGACTGCAGAATGGACATCAGATCCATCGGCGTGGCACCCAGCGCATTCAGCGCACGCACGACGCTGTTCAGGTTGGCGCTGGAGCGTACGCTCTGCAGAGAACCACCGCTCTGACGTAAATCAATCTGCGTTTGTGGCGTCACCACCGTCTGGCCGCCACCAAATGGGGTATCCGGCTGGCTGACGTTGGCAGAACGGTTAACCGTCACGGAGAGGTTACCCTGCGCCACGGCGCAGCTATCCAGCGAGACTTCCCGGTTCATCACCACGGAGCCCGTACGGGAGTTGATGATCACTTTGGCATCCTGAACAGGGACGTTCACTTCCATATTCTGGATATCGGCCAGCATGCGCACCTGGTTGCTGCTGCCTGTGGAGGTACGGATCTGCACGGTACGGGCATCCAGCGCCGTCGCACTGCCATAGCCGCGGCTGCGGTTGATGGTGTCGGCGATCTGCTGCGCCATGGTGAAATCTTCGTTGTTCAGCTGCAGGTTGATGGTATTCCCGGCGCCGAACTGGGTCGGCAGTTCTCGCTCAATGATCGCGCCGTTGGTAATGCGTCCGCCGTTCAGCTGGTTCACCTGCACGCTGCTACCGCCAGCTGAGGCCCCCGCACCGCCGACCAGAATGTTACCCTGCGCCAGGGCATAGACCTGGCTGTCGACGCCTTTCAGGGGCGTCATCAGCAGCGTACCGCCGCGCAGGCTTTTGGCGTTCCCCATAGAGGAGACCACCACATCAATGGTCTGCCCCTGGCGTGCAAACGCCGGGTAAGAGGCCGTGACCATGACCGCAGCCACGTTTTTCAGCTGCATGTTGGTTCCCGCCGGAACGGTAATACCGAGCTGGGAAAGCATGTTGTTCAGGCTCTGCGTCGTGAATGGCGTCTGGGTTGTCTGGTCACCCGTACCGTCCAGCCCCACCACCAGGCCATAGCCAATCAGCGAGTTCTCGCGTACGCCCTGAACGCTGGTGAGATCGCGAATACGGTCAGCCTGGGCAAAGGTAGCCACCAGAACCAGCGCCACGGCGAAGATCGATTTAAACATGGGTCACCTCGCTTACATCGGCGATAAATTAAGGAAGAAGCGCTGCAGCCAACCCATATTTTGCGCTTCATTAATGTAGCCGTTACCGACGTACTCAATGCGCGCATCCGCCACCTGAGTGGACGGAACGGTGTTGGTGCCGCTGATGGTGCGTGGATTCACCACGCCCGAGAAGCGAATGAATTCAGTGCCCTGGTTAATGGCGATCTGTTTTTCACCCACAACGTGTAAGTTGCCGTTGACCAGCACCTGGTCAACCGTGACCGTCAGCGTACCGCTAAAGGTATTGCTGGCGTTCGCGCCACCTTTACCGTTAAAGGTATTGCCGCCGGAAGCCTCAACGTCCGCTCGCGCATTGCCGAAGAGCCCTTGCAGATAACGCGGTACGGTGTCAAAGCCAAAATTGGTTTTGCCATCGCGGCTGGCATTCGCCGACGAGCTCTTGCTCGCGCTGACGTTTTCCTGCAGAACAATGGTCAATGTATCGCCGACGTTACGCGGGCGGCGATCTTCAAACAGCGGCTGATAACCGTAATTAATCGGCTGCGCGGTCTGGAAAATAGAGCCGTTTACCACTGGCGCAGGGCCAGGAACGGGTTGGGCAGTCGTCGCACCCTGGACCAATGGTTTAGACGGGATCCAGGCACACCCGCTGAGGGTGACGGCCAGGACAGTCAGTATCGGATAACGAAACGCCGCGTTTTTTTGCATTGCCTTCATCTTCGAAAACAGGGAGCCGGTGCGGCGTTTACCGCACCGGGCTACACCTTAGAGTTGCGTCAGTTTTTGCAGCATCTGATCGGTCGTCGAGACTGCTTTACTGTTAATTTCATACGCGCGCTGAACCTGGATCATATTCACCAGCTCTTCCGCCACGTTCACGTTGGAGGTTTCTACATACCCCTGATACAGCAAACCCGCACCGTTCAGGCCAGGCGTGCTTTCATTTGGCGTACCGGAGGATTGCGTTTCGGTGTAGAGGTTCTCACCAATGCTTTCCAGACCGGTATCGTTCATGAAGGTGGTCAGGTTAAGCTGTCCGACCTGGACCGGCGCAGCCTGGCCCTGCTGGGTCACGCTGACCACACCGTCGCGGCCGATAGTAATGCTCAGGGCGTTCGCCGGAATGGTGATCGCAGGTTGAACCTGGAAACCGCCCGCCGTCACCAGCTGGCCGTTCTGATCGACCTGGAACGAGCCGTCACGGGTATAGGCAGATGTACCGTCAGGCAACTGCACCTGGAAGAAACCCTGACCTTTGATTGCCACGTCTTTACTGTTGTTGGTCTGAGACAGGTTGCCCTGGCTGTGCAGACGCTCGGTGGCCACCGGGCGAACACCGGTACCGATCTGCAGACCTGACGGCAGCGTCGTCTGTTCAGAAGACTGCGCGCCCGGCTGACGGATGGTTTGATAAAGCAAATCTTCGAAAACGGCGCGCTGACGCTTGAAACCATTGGTGCTGACGTTTGCCAGGTTGTTGGCAATCACATCCATGTTGGTTTGCTGCGCGTCCAGGCCAGTTTTCGCGATCCATAAAGAACTGATCATAAAGAGTCCTGTTAACTCATAGACAGAAGTTGGTTAGCCTTGCCCGCGTTTTCATCCACGCTGCTGATAATTTTCATCTGCATTTCGAAACGACGGGCGCTGGCGATCATGTCGCTCATGGCGGCTACTGGCTTGACGTTACTGCCTTCCAGAACGCCGGACATCACGCGGATGCTCGGATCGGCCTGTAACGTAGCACCACGGGTAGCCTGAGCAGCCTGGGTCAGACGGAACATCCCGTCGTCACCACGCTGCACCTCTTTGCCTTCCGCTTTCACCAGTTTCAGTCGTCCGACAGGGGCAACGGTATTGGCCGGATCGCCCGGGTTCAACGCGGAGATGGTACCGTCAGCCGCGATGGTCAACTCAGAGCCTTCAGGCACCGTCAGCGGACCCGCTTCCCCCATCACCGGATGACCCTGAATCGTCAACTGGCCGGTTGCACTAACCTGGATATTCCCGTTACGGGTATAGCCTTCGCTGCCATCAGCGGTCTGCACCGCCAGCCAGCCGTCCTGCTGCAGCGCAACGTCCAGCGGGCGTGAGGTGTAATCCATCTGCCCTGGCGTCATATCTGCGCCAGGGGTAGAGGCGGCGACCAGCGTACGGGTCGGCAGGGAAAGACCTTCTACCGGCACCGCGCGCAACGCATTCAGCTGCGCGCGAAAGCCCGGCGTCGAGGCGTTTGCCAGGTTGCTGGCAGTAACGGCCTGCTGATTGAGCGTCTGACTTGCCGCGCCCATCGCGGTATATATTGCGTGATCCATTGCGCTTTCCTGTTAGCCGCTTAACGCAGGTTAACCAGCGTGTTGAGGATCTGATCCTGGGTCTTGATGGTCTGCGCGTTCGACTGATAGTTACGTTGCGCGACAATCATGTTCACCAGCTCTTTACTCAGATCGACGTTTGAGGCTTCCAGCGCACCGTTGGTCAGCGTACCGAAGTTACCGCTTCCCGCTGTACCCAGCAGCGCCACGCCGGAGGACTGGGTAGCCGACCAGACGTTATCGCCTTCAGACTTCAGGCCTTCGTTGTTGGCGAAGTTTGCCAGCACGATCTGACCCAGCACCTGAGTCTGTTCGTTGGAATAGTTCCCCACCACGGTACCGTCATCGTTGATCTGATAGCTCACCAGATCGCCCGGCTTGAAGCCATTCTGGCTGGTCGCCACGATATTGTTTGCGCCGGTGTTCTGCTGCATAGAGTTAGCAAAACTCATGGCGAAGGTCGCAGGGGTCGCACCCGGGATGGTCCCGGTCGTCAGGTTGATGTTTCCACCACCGGTCAACGTCCCGTTATTATCGAAGGTCAGCGTGGTGGCCAGTGCCGCCGTGCTGCCTGCCACGCTACCGTCCTGGGCATACACTTTCCAGGAGTTGGCCGGAGTCGCATCTTTGACGTAAAACAGGTTCATGTTGTGCGCATTACCCTGGCTATCAAAGACGGTTACCGTGCCTTTTTTGTTGTAGGTATCCGGGTTAGCCGGATCAAAGGCGGTGGTCGGTGCGGTGTCGGTGGAATTGAGGTTAATCTGCTGGGAAGCCGTGGAGGTGGACTTCGCGGCCATCAGCGTGGTCGGGATATTAATCGCCTGTGGATTCGCACCGGTCTGAACCGTTGATGGCGTGCCGGCAACCGGATAACCGGTTAATTGCATCCCCTGCATGTTCACCAGGTTACGGTTCTCGTCCAGCTTAAACTGGCCGTTACGGCTGTAGAACACCGAGCCGTTTGCATCGACCATACGGAAGAAACCGTTCTGGCTGATGGCAACGTCCAGGCCGCGCCCGGTATTGGTGGTGGTGCCGTCAGTAAAGTCCTGAGTGATGCCCGCAACTTTGACGCCAAGACCCACTTTGGAACCGGCAAACATGTCTGCAAAGGAAGCAGAACCGGATTTAAAACCATAGGTCGCGGAGTTGGCGATGTTGTTGCCAATGACATCCAGGTTGGTGGCCGCAGCATTCAGGCCGCTGACCGCTTGAGAAAAGGCCATGACTTACTCCTGATAAGTGTTAAGGCTTAGATAATCTGCCGGACTTCGTCGAGTGTGGTGGTACCTGAGGTACCCAAATCCAGTTTGTTGCCGTCGCCCCCTCTAATCACGCCCTGAACCAGCGCGAACTGCAGCGGCTGTGCCACCAGCTGGGTTGTCCCGTTGCTGGCGCTAATCGCGACTTTGTAGGAGCCATTTGGTGCTTTGGTGCCGTCCGCCAGGCTGCCATCCCAGGTAAAGGTATGAACGCCCGCCTTCAGCTCACCAATGTCGATGGTGCGAACCACCGCGCCGGTCGAGTCGGTGATCGTCGCAGTCACTTTGTCAGCGGCCTGCTGCAATTCAACGCCAAACGGGGTCGTCGTCGTGGTCGAGGTACCGTCTGTGGTGCTGGTGCCGGCAAGAATAGTGGTGCCCGGGATCATTACCCCGTGACCAATCAGGCTGGCCGCCTGCAGAGACTGGCTGCTGTTAATCTGGCCGGAGACGGAACCCAGGGTCGTGTTAAGTTTCTCAATGCCGCTCACGGTACTGATCTGCGCAAGCTGCGTCGTCAGTTCGTTGTTCTGCATTGGGTTCGTGGGATCCTGGTTCTTCAGCTGAGCCACCAGCAGCGTCAGAAAGCTGCTCTGCAAATCGGAGGCGTTACTTCCCGTCAGGGAGCTGGAGCTTGTCGAACTTTGGGTGTTATTAACACCCGTGTTCGTAGGATCATTCACATTGACGGCGATGGACATGCGTGTCTCCTTTACTGGCCGAGAGTGAGTGTTTTGAGCATCATGCTCTTCACGGTATTAAGCACTTCGACGTTCGCCTGGTAGCTACGAGAGGCCGACATGGAGTTCACCATCTCACCTACCACATCCACGTTTGGCATCTTCACGTATCCGTTAGCGTCCGCAAGCGGGTTACCGGGCTCATACACCAGCTTGTCCGGCGCCTGGCTCTCTACCACGTCAGACACCTTCACGCCGCCCGTGGCCGCACCGGGCGCCGCATCGACCTGAAAGACGACCTGTTTGGCACGGTAAGGCTGTCCGTCAGGTCCGGTCACGCTGTCGGCGTTCGCCAGGTTACTGGCCGCCACGTTCAGACGTTTGGACTGAGCGGTTAACGCCGAACCGGCGATATCAAAAATGTTCAGCAAGGCCATTTATCAGTTGCCCCCCTGCAGGACGTTCATCATGCCTTTGATTTGTCCGCCGAGTAGGGTCAGGCCCGTCTGGTATTTCAGGCTGTTATCGGCGAACTGCGTACGCTCCCGGTCCATATCCACGGTGTTACCGTCGAGTGATGGCTGGTCGGGGATGCGATAAAGTAAATCGGTCGCTGGCGCGGTCATCGCCTGAGCAGGAATATGGCGAGAGGATGTCATGGCAAGTGCAACACCCGTTCCTTCGGCACGTCCACGCTCCATCACCTTTTTGAGTTCACTGGAAAAATCAATATCGCGCGCCTGATACCCGGGCGTATCGGCGTTAGCGATGTTGGCGGCTAAAATCTCCTGCCGCTGGGCGCGTAAATTGAGCGCTTCCTGCTGAAAACGTAACGCGGCGTCGAGTTTATCGAGCATGTCTCCTCCGCTGATGGCAAAATTTCAGTTCACAGCTTAAATCTCACCCGGTCTCCCCTATCGACGGAATAAGCGCAAAATGCGTCGCTATTTATTCCGTTGATGCAAAACCACTGCAGGTAGAATTCAGTCAACTCTGGAAACGGTGGAACTTGCGATGCAAACGTTAAAACGTGGTCTGGTGGCGGCTTTCTTGCTGTTTAGCCCTCTGGTGCAGGCTGAAGGTTTACAGGATCAGCTAACGGCTTTCTTTGCGGAAAAGCTGGCAGGCTTTAGCGATGACGTTACCGTTACCGTACGTACGCCCCCGAATCTGTACCCCACCTGTGAGCAACCGTCATTCAGCGTCACGGGAACCACGAAGCTGTGGGGCAATGTGAACGTGCTGGCTCGCTGCGCCAACGAAAAACGCTATTTACAGGTTGCCGTTCAGGCGACGGGCAATTATGTTGTTGCCGCCGTGCCTATTGCCCGTGGCAGCCTGCTGCAGGCAAACAGCGTGACGTTGAAGCGCGGGCGCCTGGATCAGCTCCCGCCACGGACAATGCTGGAAATGAACCAGGCACAGGATGCCGTCAGCCTGCGCGATGTTGCGCCAGGCCAGCCGATTCAGCTTTCAATGCTGCGCCAGGCATGGCGTGTCAAAGCGGGACAGCAGGTGATGGTTGTGGCCAACGGAGACGGCTTTAGCATCAACAGTGAAGGGAAAGCGTTAAACAATGCCGCGGTCGCGCAAAACGCCCGCGTCAGAATGTCCTCAGGCCAGGTGGTGAGCGGAACCGTCGATTCTGATGGGAATATTCTGATTAACCTATAATCTTTTTAAAGATTTCGCGGCGCGTGCCGATAAATATTCAACTAATGATGATGTCAGGCGCAAACGCCGCGAACCCTCGATGAGGACAACACTATGAGCATTGATCGTACATCAGCCCTGAAGCCGGTAAGCGCTGTACAGCCTCGCGAAACGAATGACGCTACCCCTCAGAAAACGCGTCTGGAAAAACCGTCAACGTCTAACAGCACCAGCGTGACGCTGAGCGATGCCCAGGCAAAACTGATGCAGCCCGGCAGCAACGATATCAATATGGAACGTGTGGAAGCGCTGAAAACGGCAATTCGTAACGGCGAGCTGAAAATGGACACCAGCAAAATCGCTGACGCCCTGATTCAGGAAGCACAGAGTTTCTTACAGAGTAACTAACCGTATGAGTCGACTGTCAGAAATACTGGATCACATGACGGTTGTCCTGAACGACCTGAAAACGGTAATGGACGCTGAACAGCAGCACCTCTCTTCCGGTAACATCAACGGCAGTGCGCTGCAGCGGATTACTGAGGATAAGAGTTCGCTTCTGGCGACGCTGGATTATCTGGAGCAGCAACGACGCGCTGAGCAGGATCCTAAGCGCAGCGCCAATGACGATATTGTTGAGCGCTGGCAGACCATAACGGAAAAAACCCAGCACCTGCGCGACCTCAACCAGCATAACGGCTGGCTGCTTGAAGGCCAGATAGAGCGTAATCAGCAGGCGCTTGAGGTGTTGAAGCCGCATAAAGAAACCGGACTTTACGGTGCGGATGGTCAGACAGCGACGGCGCGCATTGCGGGTGTGAAAAAGATTTCGATTTGACGCATATGCGGCAAATCATGCAGTGGGGAGCACCCTAAGGTGAACTCCCCATTTGGCGTTTATGCCGTACGGCGGGCAAACTCTTTCACTTTGAAGCCCAGTACGGCGAGCGTGGCAAAGTAAGCTACCACCCCGACGCCCACCACGGCCATCAGCCGCATCAGACGATAAGGCATCGTGCCCTGGGACCACTCTGGCATAATATGCATCATCCCGAGTAATGCCGCAGACATCACCAGTACTGCAATAATCAACCGCACAAGGAAGCTCGCCCAGCCCGGCTGCGGCGTAAAGATATCCTGCTTGCGCAGTTGCCAGTACAACAGCCCGGCATTCAGACAGGCCGCCAGACCAATAGACAGCGACAGACCGGCATGCTTCAGCGGGCCGATAAACGCCAGGTTCATCAGCTGCGTCATAATCAGCGTCACAATGGCAATTTTCACCGGCGTTTTAATGTCCTGACGCGAGTAGAACCCCGGAGCCAGCACCTTGACGACAATCAGCCCCATCAAGCCGACGGAGTAGGCAATCAGCGCCCGCTGGGTCATCGCGGCGTCAAAGGCAGTGAATTTACCGTACTGGAACAGGGACACCGTCAGCGGCTTGGCCAGAATCCCCAGCGCCACCGCACTTGGCAATGCCAGCAGGAAGCAGAGACGTAACCCCCAGTCCATCAGGCGGCAGTATTCATCATGGTTGCCGCTGGCAAAGCTTTTTGACAGCGACGGCAGCAGGATGGTCCCCAGCGCCACGCCCAGCACACCGGATGGAAACTCCATCAGACGGTCCGCGTAGTACATCCACGACACAGAGCCCGACACGAGGAAAGAGGCAAAGATGGTGTTGATGATAAGCGAGATCTGGCTGACGGAGACGCCAAGAATGGCGGGCCCCATCTGCTTAATCACGCGCATCGCGCCGGCATCTTTGAGATTAATGCGCGGCAGCACCAGCATACCGATTTTCTTCAGGTGCGGCAGCTGATACGCCAGCTGCAGCACGCCGCCCACGGTTACCGCCCAGGCCAGCGCCAGTACCGGTGGGTTGAAATGCGGCGCGGCGAACAGGGCAAAACCGATCATGCTGACGTTAAGGAACGTCGGCGCAAACGCCGGAACGGAGAAACGGTTCCAGGTGTTCAGTATCGCCCCCACCAGCGAGGCCAGCGAGATCAGCAGAATATAGGGGAAGGTAATGCGCAGCAGCTGCGAGGTCAGTGCAAATTTATCAGCCGTATCGGCAAAACCGGGGGCGGTCACCAGAATCACCCACGGCGCGGCCAGCATCCCGATAACGGTCACCACGGCCAGCGCCAGGGTCAGTAGCCCAGAGACGTAAGAGACAAAAACGCGGGTCGCATCCTCGCCCTGCTTGCTTTTATATTCCGCGAGAATAGGCACAAATGCCTGCGAAAATGCCCCTTCCGCAAAAATACGACGCAACAGATTTGGCAATTTGAACGCGACGAAAAAGGCGTCCGTCGCCATTCCTGCACCAAAAACCCTTGCCACAATCGCGTCACGTGCAAAGCCCAGCACGCGAGAAAACATGGTCATCGAGCTGACTGCCGCCAGCGATTTTAATAAGTTCATTAACGTGAATTTCCAAAACCATACGGATTTGTAGGCCGGGTTAGCGTAAGCGCCACCCGGCAAAGCCAACAAGCGGCGCTTAGTCTAACCGGATTTCATCGAATTACTATCGGCAGATGTTACAGCGAATTATTCACTCATGGCATCGCGCCAGAGCCTTTCCACAATGCGCTGCGCCAGAATGGCCTGCTCGCCGGATGTTTCAGGAACCATCTGATTTTGCACACAGGTGATGAAGTGACGGGCACATCCTGCGAAACCACGCTGCTCAAGCGTACTTTGCCAGCCGGGTGCAGGAGGCGTAACAACGCCATTGCCCTTCTCTTCGCGCCACTCGCGCATATCGGTAATGTCATACAGCGCACCGTCGGTGACGGCCTGAACGAACTCACGCTGGCTGCCCGCACGACGGTGCATACTGGTGGTAATCTGAAGATGCTCAACGGCAAAATGGTGTTCCGCGTACACCATCTCCCCCCTTTCGTTAGTGACCAGGGTGCCGCTTTTCAGCTGTGCATTACCGTTGCTCAGCCACAGCGCGGTATCCACCACGTGAAGATAATCATCAAGAAGGGTAAAACGCAGATCGTTCGGCCCTACGCTGTCGGTACGATGCTTATCCATACGCAGCGAAGCCATATTGCCGGACTGCGCTTTCAGCTGCTGGTAAAGCGGCGCAAAGCGGCGGTTAAACCCCACCATCAGGGTCAGGTTTTTACGCGCCGCCAGATCAATCAGGCGTTCGGCGTCCTGCACGTTTTCCGCCAGCGGTTTATCCACGCAGACGTGGACGCCCGCATTGAGCAGCTCGCTGACCACCTGATAGTGGGTGGCCGTGGAGGTATGCACAAAGACGGCGTCACACTCGCGGGCCAGATCCTGCAGCGAGGCGGCATACGGAATGCGCCAGGTTGCGCAGATACGCTCTGCTTTTTCACGGCCAGGAGACCATGCGCCTTGCAGCGTCCAGTCGGTCGCAGCCCCTAAAACCGGTAGCCAGGCTTTTTGCGCTATTCCGCCCAGCCCCACGACGCCAATGCGTAATTTTTTCACCGTCAGTCTCCCAAATGTGCCAGTAATGCATCCAGACGTTGTTTCAACCCGGCAACCTCACCTTCCAGAGCCTCCACACGGGCAACCAAATCGTCATCGCCAGTTGTTATATCGGTTACAGGAGACTTAACTGAAATATCAACGTCACCGCAGAAGAGATGCATATAGCGGCTTTCACGTTTACCCGGCTCGCGGGCCAGACGGACAACGTACGGGCCATCTTCACGTGCGGCCAGCCCCTCCAGCGTCTGCTCAACTTCCTGCATGTCGCTAAACTCATGCATACGGGAAGCACGCGTGCGCAGCTCCCCCGGCGTCTGCGCCCCGCGCAACAGCAGCGTAGTAACGACCGCCACTTCGGCGCTGCTCAGCTTCAGGTCGCCAAATTCGGAGTTACAGAAACGCTGTTCGTATTTGGTCACGCGGTTACCGAAGCCGCTGACGGTGCGCAGATAGTGGCGTTTTACCAGCGCATCCAGCACGTCCTGAACGTCATGCTCGCTGAGGTTCATCACCGGCTCACGGTTCGTTTTTTGGTTACAGGCCATGGTCACGGCGTTAACAGAAAGCGGATACTGTTCCGGCGTGGTGACCTGTTTTTCGAGTAAGCACCCAATCACGCGCGCTTCTGTACCGTTTAGCTGATACTTCATCTTTTCTCCTTAACGACCTGCAGTCCAGTCACGGGTGGTTAACGCCGTCAGCACGTGGTCACGCCACTCGCCGTCTATCAACAAATAGTCTTTGGCGTAACCTTCTTTCTCGAACCCTAAGCGCGCCAGTAAATTTCCGCTGCGCTGATTATGCGGCATATAGTTCGCCATAATGCGATGAATGTGTTGCGTACGTTGCATATAGCGGATGGCCGCCGTTAACGCCTCGTACATCAGCCCCTGCCCCTGCCATTTCTGACCGATGGAGTAGCCAAGGTAACAGGCGTGAAACGACCCGCGCACCACATTCGAGAAATTAGCGATCCCGATAATTTCTTTCTCTTCTGGATCCAGCAACGCAAAATAAAACGCGCTACCCTGCTTATGAAATTCCGCAATCATGCTGAGGCGCGCCTGCCAGCCGGAGGGGTAACAATGGCTCTCATCCCGAACGGGTTCCCAGGGTTTCAAAAACTGGCGATTCTCGGCGTAATAATCCGCCAGACGCCAGGCATCACGCTCATGCACCAGACGAACGACCAGCCGGTCCGTTGTCAGACGCACTTTTGGCACATTACTGCGATAGCCAAACATCAATACCACTCCTTCCCGTCACTTCAGCTTGCCCATTAGCTTTACTATACCTGCGCCCGTGCCGTCTGTGAAAACAGTGACATACCATTTTCACCTCTTTTCACCTTTTTCAATGAAAACTCTCTATCAAAGCACCCTTTTGATAAAAAAATATTGTCGCGTCCAGGGGTGGGAAAAAACGTGGCGACACCGCAGAATGTTAGCGTGCTCACCTTCTTATTTTCCCTGGAGGGAAAATGTCCCGCGTATCACAGGCGAGGAGCCTGGGTAAATATTTCCTGTTAGTCGATAACATGCTGGTCGTGCTCGGCTTTTTTGTCGTATTCCCTCTCATCTCGATCCGCTTTGTCGATCAAATGGGCTGGGCGGCGGTAATGGTCGGTATTGCCCTGGGACTGCGTCAGTTTGTCCAGCAGGGTCTGGGCGTCTTTGGCGGCGCGATCGCTGACCGCTTTGGCGCTAAACCGATGATCGTGACCGGTATGCTGCTCCGCGCGGCAGGCTTTGCCACGATGGCCGTTGCCCACGAGCCCTGGCTGCTCTGGTTCTCCTGCTTCCTCTCAGGTATCGGCGGCACGCTGTTTGACCCGCCCCGTACCGCGCTGGTGGTGAAGCTGATTCGCCCGCAGCACCGGGGGCGTTTCTTCTCCATTCTGATGATGCAGGACAGTGCCGGCGCGGTGGTTGGCGCATTGCTGGGAAGCTGGCTGCTGCAGTACGATTTCCGTCTGGTCTGTGCGGCCGGGGCGGTACTCTTTATTCTGTGCGCGCTGTTTAACGGTCTCTATCTTCCCGCCTGGAAACTGTCGACGGTAAAAGCGCCGGTGCGCGAAGGGCTAGGTCGCGTGCTTCGCGACAAGCGTTTTGTCACCTACGTATTGACCCTGACCGGGTATTACATGCTGGCCGTGCAGGTGATGCTGATGCTGCCGATCATGGTAAACGATATTGCGGGCACGCCTGCTGCCGTTAAATGGATGTACGCCATTGAAGCCTGCCTGTCACTGACGCTGCTCTACCCCATCGCCCGCTGGAGCGAACGGCGTTTTCGCCTGGAACATCGCCTGATGGCCGGGCTGTTTCTGATGACGCTGAGCATGATGCCGATCGGTCTGGTGAGCTCGCTCCAGCAGCTGTTTACACTGATTTGCACCTTCTATATCGGCTCCATCATCGCCGAGCCCGCCCGGGAAACGCTGAGCGCCTCGCTTGCGGACGCGCGTGCCCGCGGCAGCTATATGGCATTCAGCCGACTCGGTCTGGCCTTTGGTGGCGCGTTAGGCTACACCGGCGGCGGCTGGCTGTTCGATGCCGGTAAAGCGCTGAATCAACCGGAACTGCCGTGGATGATGCTCGGCGCAGTGGGCTTTATGACGTTACTGGCCCTCTGGTGGCAGTTCAGCCAGAAGCGCAGCGCGAGCGGTATGCTCGAGCCCGGCGCATAATCCTTCTCGTTGGCGGGAGAACTCTCCCGCCTCACTTCTCAGTATTTTCTGCTGGTTTCTGCCATTTCACACTGACATACTGACGCTACAGGACAGAAGCGCCGATTTTTCGTTGAGGAACACTATGAAGAAAATTGTCATTGCCGCCGCATTTATCGTTAGCGGCCTGCTGGTGGGCTGCAATCAGCTTACGCAATACACCGTCAGTGAACAGGAAATTAATCAGGCGCTGGAAAAACATAACAATTTCTCCAAAGACATTGGTGTGCCAGGCCTTGCCGATGCGCATATCATTCTCACCAATCTCACCAGCCAGATTGGTCGTGAAGAGCCCAACAAAGTCACCCTCGCCGGGGATGCCAGCCTTGATATGACCTCCCTTTTTGGCAACCAGAAAGCCAACATCAAGCTCAAGCTGAAGGCACTTCCGGTTTTCAACAAAGAGAAGGGCGCGATTTTCCTGCAGGAGATGGAAGTGGTCGATGCGCAGGTTTCACCGGACAAGATGGCACCGGTTCTGCAAACCCTGATGCCCTATCTGAACCAGTCGCTGCGTAACTATTTCAATCAGCAACCGGCGTATGTCTTAAGCGAAGACAAAAGTAAGGGTGAAGCCCTTGCGAAAAAATACGCAAAAGGGATAGAGGTGAAACCGGGAGAAATCATCATTCCTTTCACCGATTAACCTGAAGGGCGCTGCGGCGCCCTTTTTTTTACGGAAAAGTGTGCAAACGAAAACGTTTCCGCTTATGATTTGTGTCCGGCAAAAACAGCCATCCTTATGACTGATTCCTGACAAGCCGGAGCTTCCATGACTGCACAACCCCAGGTTCTTAAAATCCGCCGCCCTGACGACTGGCATATCCATCTGCGCGATGGCGATATGCTGAAAACCGTCGTGCCTTATACCAGTGAAATTTATGGCCGCGCGATTGTCATGCCAAACCTGGTTCCGCCAGTCACCTCCGTCGATGCCGCGATTGCCTACCGCCAGCGCATTCTGGATGCCGTCCCGGCTGGACATGATTTCACCCCGCTGATGACCTGCTATCTGACCGATTCTCTCGATCCGGACGAAGTTGAGCGCGGGTTTAACGAAGGCGTTTTTACGGCGGCGAAACTCTATCCTGCAAACGCCACCACCAACTCCAGCCACGGCGTCACCAGCATTGATGCCATCATGCCGGTGCTGGAACGTATGCAGAAACTGGGCATGCCGTTGCTGGTACACGGCGAAGTCACGCATGCCGAGATTGATATCTTCGACCGTGAAGCCCGCTTTATCGAGACCGTAATGGAACCGCTGCGTCAGCGCCTGCCTGCGCTTAAAGTGGTCTTTGAACATATCACCACCAAAGACGCCGCAGAATATGTGCGTGACGGCAACGAGTTGATTGCCGCCACCATCACCCCACAGCATCTGATGTTTAACCGTAACCACATGCTGGTAGGCGGGGTACGCCCTCACCTGTACTGCCTGCCGATCCTTAAGCGCAACGTTCACCAGCAGGCGCTGCGCGAACTGGTTGCCAGCGGTTTCTCACGTGTTTTCCTCGGCACAGACTCCGCGCCTCACGCCCGCCATCGTAAAGAGGCGAGCTGCGGCTGCGCAGGCTGTTTCAACGCCCCTACGGCCCTTGCCAGCTATGCAACGGTATTTGAAGAGATGGACGCGCTGGAACATTTCGAAGCGTTCTGCTCCCTCAACGGCCCGCGCTTTTACGGCCTGCCGGTCAATGACACGTTCATTGAACTGGAGCGCAAAGCGAGCCAGGTGGAGGCATCCATTGCCCTGACGGATGATACGCTGATCCCCTTCCTGGCAGGCGAAACCGTCAACTGGACGGTAAAACGCTAAATAATCAACGCCCCTTGTTGTCAAACGAACAATATACCTGTATAAATAAACAGTATATTACACAGGGGGCATTTATGCGTATTGAAGTCACCATAGCCAAAACTACCGTTCTGCCTGCTGGCGCGCTTGACGCACTGGCTGGCGAATTATCCCGTCGTATTCATAACACCTTCCCCGACAATGCAGGCGCCGTCACTGTTCGTTACGCCGCGGCGAACAACCTTTCCGTCATTGGCGGTGCAAAAGAAGATAAAGATCGCATCAGCGAAATCCTGCAGGAAACGTGGGAGAGCGCTGACGACTGGTTCATCACAGATTAACACTGCTCCCTCATTGTGTTTTTTGCCGGGTCGCCCCGGCTTTTTTTTGCCTGAAATTCCAGAAAGTTCAAAATAATTCGGCAACTTCTTTAAAAATCGTGAACAAGATGGTGTTTTATTGCTCGAACAATCCTAAAAAGCAGAAAAATGTGTTGCTAGCTGTTTATTTTTCCCTTAGGAACCCTTATTACTTGTATACTGAAGTTGCTTTCAGAAAAACATGCATTGAACCTCGAAGTCGTTGTCTTCTAACACGCATTATGGGGGTTATAATGGAAAAGAATAGCGAAGTCATCCAGACCCACCCACTCGTTGGCTGGGATATCAGTACCGTAGACAGCTACGATGCACTGATGCTGCGTTTGCACTACCAGACCCCAAATCAGCTGAACCGTGAAGAAGCGGAAGTTGGACAGACGCTGTGGCTTACGACAGACGTCGCCCGTCAGTTTATTTCTATTTTAGAGGCAGGAATTGCAAAAATAGAATCTGGCGACTATCAGGAAAATGAGTATAAACGGCACTAACCGAATGCTCACTTTTCTTTCAACAGGCACCCACGCGGTGCCTTATTTATTTCCCGCTTGTTTGCACCCGCTTTGTTAATTACTCTGCTAAAAAAAACGTACGTGACGAGATGCATATGAGATATGACCTAATCATTATTGGCAGTGGCTCCGTAGGATCGGCCGCCGGGTATTACGCGACACAGGCAGGACTCAATGTCCTGATGATTGACTCTCACCTGCCGCCCCATAGCGAAGGTAGCCACCACGGCGACACGCGTCTCATTCGCCATGCCTATGGCGAGGGGGAACGCTATGTTCCGCTGGTGCTTCGTGCCCAGACGCTGTGGGACGCGCTGGCTAAAGAGACTGAAGAGCGCATTTTCGAACGTACGGGCGTCATCAATCTTGGCCCGGCCCGTTCGGAATTTCTGGCTAATGTGGAACGCAGCGCAAAGGCCTTTAATCTGGAGGTTGAGAAGCTGGACGCGCCGGCTATCACCGCGCGCTGGCCAGAAATTACCGTCCCGGACGATTATATTGGCCTCTTTGAAGCCAACTCCGGGGTGTTGCACTGTGAAACCGCCATCAAAACCTGGATCGACCTTGCCGCCAAAGCGGGCTG
This sequence comes from Enterobacter cloacae complex sp. HYC080_NIDB, assembly GCF_056673325.1. Classification (NCBI taxonomy): domain Bacteria; kingdom Pseudomonadati; phylum Pseudomonadota; class Gammaproteobacteria; order Enterobacterales; family Enterobacteriaceae; genus Enterobacter; species Enterobacter cloacae complex sp. HYC080_NIDB. Next base: position 2,792,896 of record NZ_CP114212.1, read on the forward strand.
TGCGCAATTGTTTAACTGTCCGGTGGAGGCCATCACGCATAACGCAGATGGCGTGACGGTAACGACTCTGGACGGTGAATATTCGGCGTCTCGTTTGCTTATCAGCGCTGGAACCTGGGTCACCCGCCTGCTGCCAGACCTGCCGATCCAGCCCGTGCGTAAGGTCTTTTCGTGGTTCCAGTCGGATGGTCGCTACAGTGCCCAGAATAAATTCCCGGCGTTCACCGGCGAGTTGCCCAATGGCGATCAGTTCTACGGTTTCCCTTCCGAAAAAGACGCGCTCAAGATTGGAAAACACAACGGGGGGCAAGTTATCTCCTCACCTGACGAGCGTAAACCGTTTGGTGCTTGTCCGCAGGATGGTTCAGAAGCCTTCTCATTCCTGCGCAATATTCTCCCGGGCGTGGGTGGCCTGCTCTACGGCGCGGCCTGCACCTACGACAACACGCCGGATGAAGACTTTATCATTGATACGCTGCCAGGACATGACAACACCCTGCTCATTACCGGGCTGAGCGGACACGGATTTAAGTTCGCTTCCGTGCTGGGTGAAATCGCCGCGCAATTTGCTCAGGGTATCACGCCTCAGTTTGATCTGACGCCCTTCTCACTCGCGCGTTTTAACGGATAATCGCTATGGGCTCCGGACAGTTCGGGGCCCGTTTTCTTTACGGTGAATCATGGGGCATTATGCGCAGGATCGTGAGTTTTCTCGTCAATAATATTCGCGAACATTTTATGCTCTATATCTTACTGTGGGCACTACTTGCAATCGTTGATTTTATTTACATTGTATTTTATTGAAAGCGTTGACTGACATTTATTGACGTTACTTTATGTTTATTTAATCTCTTTCCCCCTGCTTATTGCGCCTTGCACGAAGCCTTTGAATTACCTTTGCGGTTCCTTTTCAAAATTGCTGAAATAAATAAAATAAAAATCCATATACTCTTATTTCAGTTGCAATATCTTGTCTTCCCGTTCATTTTTACGTTTCGGTTAATTTGAAAATGGACATTCTGATGCAATTGCGTAACTCCTCCCGGCGCTACGGAATAATATCCATAAGTTTGCACTGGATATTTGCCATTGCCGTCTATGGCATGTTCGGACTTGGACTATGGATGGTCACGCTCAGCTATTACGACGGCTGGTATCACCAGGCGCCGGAGTTGCATAAAAGCATCGGCGTTTTGCTGATGCTGGGGCTGATTTTCCGCGTGATATGGCGACATATCTCCCCGCCACCTGCAGCACCAAAGACCCACAGTAAATTAACCCGTTTCAGTGCTGTCGCCGCGCATATTGCACTTTATGCGCTGCTCTTCGCCATTCTGATCAGCGGCTATCTCATTTCGACGGCAGACGGCAAGCCGATCAGCGTTTTTGGTCTGTTCGAGGTGCCAGCAACGCTCAGTGATGCTGGGGTTCAGGCCGACACGGCGGGGGTGGTCCACCTCTGGCTTGCCTGGAGCGTGGTGATCCTGTCCGTGCTGCACGGACTTGCCGCCCTTAAACACCACTTTATTGATAAAGACGATACGCTCAAGCGCATGCTTGGCCGCTCGTCAGTTGACTCTGGAGTATAAAATGAAAAAACACCTGCTGGGTATCGCACTGGGCTCTCTGTTATTCACCACCGGTTCCGCCGTGGCGGCGGATTATAAAATTGATAAAGAGGGCCAGCACGCGTTCGTCAATTTCCGTATTCAGCATCTGGGATACAGCTGGCTGTACGGTACCTTTAAAGATTTTGACGGCACATTCACCTTTGACGAGAAAAATCCTGCGGCGGATAAAGTCAATGTGACCATTAATACCAACAGCGTTGACACCAATCATGCTGAGCGCGATAAACACCTGCGCAGCGCAGAGTTCCTGAACGTCACTAAATTCCCGAAAGCGACTTTCACCTCTACGGACGTGAAAAAAGACGGTGATAAGTTGAATATTACCGGTAATCTTACCCTGAATGGCGTTACGAAACCCGTGACTCTGGATGCAAAATTGATCGGCCAGGGTGACGATCCGTGGGGGGGTAAACGCGCAGGTTTTGAAGCGGCAGGAAAAATTCACCTGAAAGATTTTAATATCACAACGGATTTGGGTCCGGCGTCTCAGGATGTTGAGCTGGTTATTTCTGTTGAAGGTGTGCAGCAGAAGTCATAATAGATTCGCCCGGCAGGATCTCGCCTGCCGGGCGTTATTATCATTCCGGGTCGGGAATACCCAGTTTGGTATTCAGACGGCCGCGTGATTTATTAAAAATCTTATTGCCGTTTTCTCGTCCCGCACGACGCCGACGCTGCTCTTCTTCCGGCAGAATACTCTCTTCACTGCACAGTTCACTGCAGCAACCGTTAAACTTCTCGGCACAGGCAGGGCACTGGATGAACAGCAGATGGCAACCGTCGTTTTTACAGTTGGTATGGGTATCGCACGGCGCACCGCACTGGTGGCACTGGGCAATAACGTCTTCCGAGATACGCTCACCCATACGCTCGTCAAAGACAAAGTTTTTCCCGATAAAACGCACCGGTAAACCCTGCTCGCGGGCGCGGCGGGCGTACTCGATAATGCCGCCTTCAATATGCCAGACCTTATTAAAGCCGTTGTGCTTCATCCACGCGCTGGCTTTCTCACAGCGGATACCGCCGGTGCAGTACATAACGATTTTTTTATCTTTATGCTCCTGCATCATCTCAACCGCCTTGGGCAGTTGCTCGCGGAAGGTGTCGGCCGGGATTTCCATCGCGTTCTCGAAATGCCCCACTTCGTATTCATAGTGGTTACGCATATCAATGAACACGGCATCCGGATCGTCCAGCATCGCATTCACTTCCGCTGCCTTCAGATATTCACCGACGTTCGCCGGGTTAAATTCAGGATCGTCAATACCGTCCGCCACAATGCGTTCACGCACCTTCATGCGCAGCACCCAGAAGGATTTCCCGTCATCGTCCAGGGCAATGTTCAGGCGTAAGCCGTCGAGAGCGGGGTCGAAGCGATAAAGACACTCGCGGAAAGCGCTGACTTTGCTTTCCGGTACGCTAATCTGCGCGTTGATGCCTTCGCGGGCAAGGTAGACGCGCCCGAAAACGTTCAGGGCTGTGAAAGCCTGATAAAGTGCATCGCGGGTCGCCTGCGGATCGTCGATCGTGAAGTATTTATAGAAAGAGATGGTTGTGCGCGGTTCGGTTTCAGCCAACATACGCGCTCTTAACATCTCATTCGACACGCGGTTGTGTAACACTGGCATGGTGTACAGTCCTGGAATCGTTAGAGAGAATGAAAAATCGGTCGGCATCATATAGCAAACAAAACCAATTTACATCCACACAATTTACGCTACATTTCACACACCCTGATTAATCAGGTTTAACAATTGCTCTCGTCGTACAGGTTTCGTTGGCAGATATTTTGGCAACGTCTCAAAAAATGCGACAATAGCGAAACAGGACGTTTGAACACAGGAAAGACATGACCCAGTTACCCAAATTTACCGTCGCCCTTTTGCACCCTCGCTATTGGATGACCTGGCTTGGCATTGGCTTTTTATGGCTACTGGTACAGCTTCCCTACCCTGTTATCTTCCGGTTAGGTAAATCGTTAGGCCGAATCGCGCTAACGTTCATGAAGCGTCGGGCGCGCATCGCGTACCGAAATCTTGAGCTGTGCTTCCCGCAGATGAGCGAGGCAGAGCGCCACGATATGGTCACGAAGAATTTCGAATCCGTCGGTATGGGGCTCATGGAAACCGGTATGGCGTGGTTCTGGTCAGATAAGCGCATGGCGCGCTGGAGCAAAGTGACGGGAACCGGCATGGAGCCCGTGCATACGCTTCAGGCTAACCAGACCGGCGTTCTGCTGATCGGTGTTCATTTTCTGACGCTGGAGATCGGGGCGCGGATGTTTGGCATGCAGGCGCCCGGCATCGGTGTTTATCGTCCAAACGACAACCCGGTTATCGATCTCATTCAGACCAACGGCCGCATGCGCTCCAATAAAAGCATGATCGACCGTAAGGATCTGAAGGGCATGATCCGCGCCCTTAAATCCGGTGAAGTGGTCTGGTATGCTCCCGACCACGACTACGGTCCGCAGTCGAGCGTATTTGTGCCGTTCTTTGCCGTTGAAGAGGCGGCCACCACCACCGGCACCTGGATGCTGGCACGGATGTCCAAAGCCGCCATCGTCCCCTTTGTGCCCCGCCGTATGCCGGATGGCTCAGGCTACGAGCTGATGATGCTCGAACCGGAGCTCGCGCCGCCGTTAGACGATGCAGAAACCACCGCGCGCTGGATGAACAGCGTTGTAGAGAAGTGCATCATGCTGGCCCCTGAGCAGTATATGTGGCTACATCGCCGCTTTAAAACGCGACCACAGGGCACACCGTCCCGCTATTGATCCTCATGCGGCCCCATTCGGGCCGCCTCCTGTTTTAGCTTTAAAAGCGCTTCCGCATTGCGGCAATCATAACCCAGGCGCATAATTAGCAGGCTTATTACTTTATGCCTCAGGTGCTCAGCACCTCATTATGCGGAATGTTATGTCACCCTCAGATGCCCCCATAAACTGGAAACGTAACCTCACGGTTGCGTGGCTTGGCTGTTTTCTTACCGGTGCGGCGTTCAGCCTGGTTATGCCTTTCCTGCCGCTCTACGTCGAACAACTGGGCGTGACGGGCCACAGCGCGCTCAATATGTGGTCTGGACTGGTCTTCAGCATTACGTTTCTCTTCTCCGCGATTGCCTCACCCTTCTGGGGTGGCCTTGCCGATCGCAAGGGCCGAAAAATTATGCTCCTACGTTCTGCACTGGGGATGGCCATCATCATGGCGCTGATGGGGGTCGCGCAAAACGTCTGGCAGTTCCTGGTATTGCGGGCATTGCTGGGTTTACTGGGCGGATTTATTCCCAATGCGAATGCCCTGATTGCCACGCAAATTCCGCGCCATAAGAGCGGCTGGGCGCTTGGGACGCTCTCCACCGGTGGCGTAAGTGGCGCCTTGCTGGGGCCACTGGCCGGAGGACTGCTGGCGGATAATTACGGCCTGCGCCCGGTCTTTTTCATCACCGCCAGCGTGCTGTTCCTGTGCTTTATCGTCACTCTGCTCTGTATCCGTGAGAACTTCACGCCTGTCGCCAAAAAAGAGATGCTCCATGCCAGAGACGTGCTGACCTCGCTTAAGAATCCCAGACTGGTGCTGAGCCTGTTCGTCACGACAATGATTATTCAGGTCGCTACCGGCTCGATTGCGCCAATTCTGACGCTCTACGTGCGTGACCTGGCGGGTGATGTCAGTAACATCGCCTTTATCAGCGGGCTGATTGCCTCCGTGCCCGGCGTGGCGGCGCTGCTTAGCGCCCCGAGGCTGGGCAAGCTGGGGGATCGGGTGGGCCCGGAAAAAATTCTGATCTGCGCACTGGTGATCTCCGTCCTGCTGCTTGTCCCCATGTCGATGGTGCACTCTCCGTGGCAACTGGGGGTTCTGCGCTTTTTACTGGGCGCCGCCGACGGGGCGTTACTGCCCGCCGTACAGACCCTGCTGGTTTACAACTCCACGAACCAGATTGCGGGGCGTATTTTTAGCTATAACCAGTCATTTCGCGATATTGGTAATGTGACCGGACCGCTTCTCGGTGCAGGTATATCCGCCAGCTTTGGTTTCCGCGCCGTCTTTATCGTGACGGCGGGCGTGGTGTTGTTCAACGCGATGTATTCGTGGTTGAGTTTATCCCGCGCGTTACGCCCCACGACAGAATAAGGCGAAAGCCTGACGGCTTATTTTCGCATTCATACTTGCAGAATCCGATCTTCAGCTATTCTTTCCCTGAAACCTTCTGGAAAACAGGGAGACACCAATGACCATGTACGCCACGCTGGAAGAAGCGTAAAGTAAAATACATCATGAATTTGTGCCGTCATAATCAACTAAGACGCTCTCACAAATTACTTTCGTACCGTTCCATTCGTCCTTGTAGATACTGGTATCAATCCCTACCCCTGGTTGAAACGTGTACCCAGTATCATTAACAAACTTCTGGTACTTGGCTGTCTGTACTGTAGCGTCAAAGTACCTATGGCCTGAGTACTTAAACCCTGCGGAACCTTGCGGTACGATCCATGCCCCAAAGGATGAAAAAGTACTGGCATGTTCAATCACCTTGTATTCAAACTCTGAGCCTGTATAACGGCCTGTATACGCTTCTGATGTGTTGATCTTGCCGAAAGGAGGATTGCCATAGGCAACATCATAGAAACGGTCTGCTGAGTACTGGAGAGCGTCACCAACGATCCATTCAGCTTCAGGTAGTACCCTCTTCCCGATCATTACGTACTCTGGATTGAGTTCAACACAGGTAATGTGTGTTGGGTTGTTTCTTAAGTACTGGTAGTAACTGAGACGTCCGATACCCGCTGACCTGCTCCCCGTTGATTAATACACCGTGATGTTAGTAATGTCTTCATAAGCCACATGAGGACATCCCCATGAAGAAGCGTTTTTCCGACGAACAGATCATATGTATTCTCCGCGAGGCCGAAGCCGGCGTTTCTGCCCGTGAGCTCTGCCGTAAGCACGCCATTTCCGACGCCACCTTTTACACATGGCGTAAGAAGTATGGCGGTATGGAGGTGCCTGAGGTTAAGCGCCTGAAGTCGCTTGAGGAAGAGAACGCCAGACTCAAGAAGCTGCTTGCTGAAGCCATGCTGGATAAGGAGGCGCTTCAGGTGGCTCTTGGGCGAAAGTACTGACGACAGACCAGAAGCGGGAAGCCGTGGAAGTCATGTGCGAGGCTAAGGGTCTGTCGCAACGTCGTGCCTGCGGGCTGGCAGGTCTGTCCCTGTCAACCTGCCGATATTCGGCTCAGCGTCCGGCTGCTGACGCGCAGCTGTCTCTACGCATCACAGAGCTGGCACTTGAACGCCGCCGTTTTGGTTACCGGCGTATCTGGCAGCTTCTGCGACGTGAAGGTCTTTGCGTTAACCACAAGCGGGTTTACCGCATCTATCAACTTAATGGCCTGAGTGTAAAACGCAGACGACGTCGTAAAGGGCTGGCAACAGAACGTCTGCCGCTGCTCCGCCCGATGGCGCCCAATCTGACCTGGTCAATGGATTTCGTCATGGACGCACTGGCCACAGGTCGCAGGATCAAGTGCCTGACCTGCGTGGATGATTTCACAAAGGAATGCCTGACGGTCACTGTTGCCTTCGGGATTTCAGGCGTGCAGGTCACGCGTATTCTGGACAGCATTGCGCTGTTTCGCGGCTATCCGGCTACGATAAGAACCGATCAGGGCCCGGAGTTTACCTGCCGCGCACTCGATCAGTGGGCTTTTGAGCATGGTGTGGAGCTGCGACTTATCCAGCCCGGCAAGCCAACGCAGAACGGATTTATTGAGAGTTTTAACGGACGCTTTCGTGATGAATGCCTGAATGAGCACTGGTTCAGCGATATTGTTCACGCCAGGAAGATCATTAATGACTGGCGACTGGATTATAACGAGTGTCGACCACATTCATCACTGAATTACCTGACGCCGGCTGAATTTGCAGCGGGCTGGCGAAACGGGAAATATGAAGAAAAACCAACCGACATTACTAACTGAAGGTTGTATCTAACTCTGGGGGCAGGTCAAACCTGCTGTAAGCTCGATACCCTACTATAAATGTAGGCTTTGACAGTTCGCATTCATGCACCTATACATTTGATAAACATAATCAATGAGGAACTCATTATGTCCGATAAAGAATATGTATTCTATAGTACGCTGGAAGAAGCAATTGATGCCGCTCGCGAAGAGTTCCTCGCCGACAATCCCGGTGTTGAGGAAGAAGATGCTGACGTGCAACAACTTAATATCCAAAAATACGTTCTGCAGGACGGGGATATTATGTGGCAGGCCGAATTCTTTGCTGATGAAGGTGAAGAAGGGGAATGTTTGCCGGTCCTGAGCGGTGAAGGCGCGCAGGCCGTCTTTGATGGTGATTATGACGAAATCGAGTTACGGCAGGAGTGGCTGGAAGAGAACACCCTGCACGAGTGGGATGAAGGCGAATTTCAGCTCGAACCTCCGCTGGATACGGAAGAAGGTCAAACCGCAGCCGATGAGTGGGACGAGCGTTGATTTACGCTACTCGTACGGGCCGTGGCTGGCATCGATGGGCAGCAACAGCGTGTCGAAAATCAGCGAAAACGGCAGATCGAGCACGGTCAGGTAGCGCCACGCGGAATCACGCACATCCCATTTCACACCCGGGTAATACTGATTCCCATGGCCCTGCCCTGGAATAGTGCGGCTGATGATGCTGCCGCAGCCGCTAAGCAGGCATGCCATCAGGACGACGATGATTATTCTCATAAGTTACCTCTAAAAAAATACCGGCGATTAAGCCGGTATTTTTATCTGGCGGGTGGCGCTACGCTTACCCGCCCTGGTTAACAACTTACTTCGCCTTCAGTGCAAGCGGATTCAGCTTCACGTCTTTGTAGTAGTTCACCCACGAAGAATACTTTTCCGGAGCGGACCATACGCGATAGTGAAGCCTTGCCATCGTGACCGGATCGCTCAGCAGCACCAGACGACGGTCGCGGTTGAGTTTTTCCGGCGTCTCGTTAAGCGCCTGCTCAACGTGACGATCGCGGGCAATCTCCAGCACATGACTTGCACGGTGACGCGCCGTCGCCATGGCTGTTGCCAGGGCGTTAAATGACGGGTTAAACACGGCGTGCATAAAGCCATCATCCAGCGTGCGATTGCGGTTCTGCTCCAGATAGGTATCGGTATCCACCAGCACCTTCGGCGGGGAGTACTCTTCCGGGATCAGGAACAGTTTCCAGCGTTTAGTCCGCAGTCCCACCGTTGAACGGCTGGAGATCACAGAGACGAACGGCGACAGGATCAGCGAGAAGACAATCGGCGCCAGCCAGAACAGGAAGCGCAGATCCAGCCAGGCCATGCCCGCCGCCCACACCAGCCCCAGCAGCAGCTGAGAACCGTGACGCATGAAGGCTTCGCCCCACGGCGTGGAGTCGTCATCACGCTGCGGTGAGTTCCAGACCACTTCCCAGCCCAGGAACGCACTGACCACAAACACGGTGTGGAACAGCATACGCACCGGTGCCAGCAGCACGGAGAACAGCACTTCCAGCAGCAGTGAAAGGGTCACGCGGAAGAAACCGCCGTACTCTTTCGAACCTTTGCACCAGATCAGGATGATACTGAGCAGCTTAGGCAGGAACAGCAGCACCATGGTAGACGCAAACAGCGCAATTGCCAGCTCCGGACGCCACTGCGGCCACACCGGGAACAGCTGGCGCGGTTGCAGGAAGTATTGCGGCTCCGTCAAAGCATGGACGACCTGCAATGCAGTAGAGAGCGCAAGGAACATGAACCACAGCGGTGCAGAGAGATAAGACATCACGCCCGTCAGGAACACCGCGCGGTGAACCGGGTGCATCCCTTTGACAAGGAACAGGCGGAAGTTCATCAGGTTGCCGTGGCACCAGCGGCGGTCACGCTTGAGCTCATCCAGCAGGTTTGGCGGCAGCTCTTCGTACGATCCCGGGAGGTCGTAGGCAATCCAGACGCCCCAGCCCGCACGACGCATCAGCGCAGCTTCCACGAAGTCATGCGACAGAATAGAACCGGCAAACGAACCCTCACCTGGCAGCGGCGCCAGCGCACAGTGTTCAATGAACGGCTTCACGCGAATAATGGCGTTGTGACCCCAGTAGTGCGATTCACCCAACTGCCAGAAGTGCAGACCGGCAGTAAACAGTGGCCCGTAAACACGGGTGGCAAACTGCTGGCAGCGCGCATAAAGCGTGTCCATACCGGACGCTTTTGGCGAAGACTGAATGATCCCCGCGTTCGGGTTGGCTTCCATCAGACGCACCAGACCGCTCAGGCAGTCACCGCTCATGACGGAGTCCGCATCCAGCACCACCATGTAGCTGTACTGGTTACCCCAGCGACGGCAGAAGTCATCGATGTTACCGCTTTTACGCTTCACACGACGGCGACGACGACGGTAGAAGATCTGGCCTTCGCCCTGTACTTCTGCAATCAGCTCCATCCACGCTTTTTGTTCTGCAACGCAGATATCCGGGTTGTAACTGTCGCTCAGGATATAGACGTCGAAATGCGCCGCGTTGCCGGTCGCCTTGACGGACTCCCAGGTCGCACGCAGGCCCGCAAATACGCGGTCAACGTCTTCGTTACAAATAGGCATGATCAGCGCGGTACGGTGCTCAGGATTGAGGGGTTCATCCCCGACCGTTGACGCTGAAATGCTGTATTTGTCCCGCCCCATCAGCAATTGCAGGAAGCCCATTAGCGCGGTCCAGAAACCTGCCGAAACCCAGCAGAACAGAACCGCAAACAGCAGGAGGATGCCGCTTTGCAGGATATAAGGCAGTAGCTGCATGAAGGAGACCCAGAGATCCTGGCCCATCATGTCCGTTGGGTTAATAAACGCCCAGCCCTGGTAAGGCAGAATGGTTTTCATGTACCAGGTCGCGACAACCGTTTGTGCCAGCGTCAGAAGCAGCAGGATGTAACGGCGAATAGTCCCCACGGTACGCCATTTCTGCTCAGAGGCCTGCTCTTCTTTCGTCAGGCGTGACAGATAGCGCGGCGTCACATCACGCCCACGCAGGCGATCCCAGAAGCGGCCAACCGGGTTGGTGCGCCATGGATCGGGGAACATAGAGGAACGCGTCGCCTTCGGCATCGCCTGAAGCTGATCGCGTCCTTCGTCGTCTTTAATCAACTGCCCTTCTGCCAGCGAGTCTGGCCATGCCTGCTCCAGACGCGCTTTTACTGACCCCAGCGGCGTATCATCATCACGGGAAAACTGACGATGTTCACCATCCAGCGCGGTGTGAACCGCGCGGATGTCGCTCTTAGGCAGCGCCGCTTTTTCGATATCCGTCAGCGGCATGGCATCAATATATTCAGATGTATTATTCATTGGCAGGTAGCTGATAGCTCCAGGTTTCACTCAGCGGCTGATCGTCACTGACCAGCGCAGCACGCATTTCAGTGGTCTGTTTCGGATCTTTCACTTTCACGCGCAGGGTCAGACGCCAGCCTTTGGTTACCGGATTGTAACGCACCGTGTTTTCAACGATTTCACCGTTATCACCAATGCTGGCCTGAGCCGACACCGCCGTATCCGGAGACAGTTTCTTCATATCCTGGCCTGTGAAGTCCACGACAAACGCCACGGTACCGTCAGGCTGACGGATAAGGTTAGACTGCTTCACATCACCCGTTGAGCGGCGAGTCTGCATCACATACGCGTTATCCGGCGCATGCAGCTTATCTTCGTCGCGGCTGAAGGTAATGGTGTACTTAAAGTTCATCTCTTTGCCGGCTTCCGGCAGTTGATCCGGCGTCCAGTAAGCGACGATGTTATCGTTGGTTTCGTCGTTGGTTGGAATTTCAACCAGCTCTACCTTGCCTTTACCCCAGTCGCCTTTAGGCGTAACCCAGGCGCTTGGACGCAGGTCATAACGATCGTCCAAATCTTCAAAGCGAGAGAACTGACGGCCACGCTGCAGCAGGCCAAAGCCCTGCGGGTTTTCCATCGCAAAGCTGCTTACTGCCAGATGTTTCGGATTATTCAGCGGACGCCAGATCCACTCACCGTTACCGGCATGAATAGACAGACCATTGGAGTCATGCAGTTCCGGGCGGAAGTTGGTTGCCGGCGACGGCTGGTTTGGCCCAAACAGGAACATACTGGTCAGCGGCGCAACGCCCAGTTTGCCCACTTTGTCACGCAGATAGACTTTAGACTGCACGTCAACGACCGTGTCACGACCCGGCATAATCACAAAGCGATAGGCACCGGTTGCGCGCGGGGAGTCCAGCAGCGCATAAATAGTCAGACGTTTGTCCGTTGGTTTTGGACGTTCAATCCAGAACTCGCGGAAACGCGGAAACTCTTCACCTGATGGCAGCGCGGTATCAATGGCCAGACCACGCGCAGAAAGCCCGTACACCTGCCCCGCGCCAATCACGCGGAAGTAGCTGGCGCCAAGCATGCTGACGATTTCGTCGTTTTTATCTTTGCTGTTAATCGGGTAAAGCACCTTGAAGCCTGCGAAGCCCAGGTCTTTCACCGTATCTTTGTCGTGTTGCACATTGCCAAAATTGAAGTAATCCGGGCTGTACTTGATCTTACGTACCGCGGTCGCCGTCACTTCATTGATGGCAACAGGCGTGTCGAAGTACATACCCTGATGATAAAATTCAAGCTTGAACGGGGTTTTAATGTTGTTCCAGTACGCTTTATCGTGATTGAACTGGATCTGCTGATAGTCCGCATACTTCATGTCGCGGAAAACGGAGGGCAAGTTACTTTTCGGCGCTTCGTAGCTCTTGCCTGCCATCGATTTTGCCTGTTTTGCGACATCGTCGATGTTAAAGGCCAGTGCCGATGAGGTATACAGTGATAACACGACTGCAGCACCCACCCAACGCATTTTCATCATCTGTGGTTTATGTTTCATAATAAGTAAGCACTTCCCCCTTTGTGTGCTTATATCGATCCGATCCATTTTAATGGAAACTCAGGCAATCCGACAACATAATCACTGCTTTGTTCAGCTACTGGCTCATGGATTAAGCAAATGAAAGAACCCGCGATTCACTTTGCGTGCTTATCCTGGAGACAGTGTGTCGGTCTTGGTGTAGGGTTGGCGTCGAATGTAACCATTATGAGTCTTAGGGATAAGACGAAAAGTCTGAGAATGCACAAAGTTATATGAGCACATCACCAACAGAACGTGAATATTTCCTCGACTCGATCCGGGCATGGCTGATGCTATTGGGGATCCCCTTTCACATTTCACTGATTTACTCCAGCCACACGTGGCATGTTAATAGCCAGATGCCCTCCTGGTGGCTCACGCTGTTTAATGACTTTATTCACGCCTTCCGTATGCAGGTGTTTTTTGTCATTTCAGGCTATTTCTCCTACATGCTTTTTTTACGCTATCCGCTGAAGCGCTGGTGGAAAGTCCGCGTAGAGCGCGTGGGTATTCCTATGTTGACCGCCATCCCGCTGCTGACGCTGCCGCAGTTCATTATGCTGCAGTATGTTAAAGGCAAAGCAGAGAACTGGCCGAATCTTACGCTGTATGAAAAGTACAATACGCTGGTCTGGGAACTGGTGTCTCACCTCTGGTTCCTGCTGGTACTGGTGGTACTGACCACGGTCAGCCTGGTGATCTTTAGCCGTCTGCGCCGTCATTTAAGCACGACCGCTGACGCCTTCTTCGCCAACGTCACGCTGGGCAAACTGTCGGTGCTCTTTTTGCTGCTTGGCGTTGCTTATGCCGCCGTGAGACGCACTCTGTTTATCGTCTACCCACCGATACTGAGCGACGGGTTGTTTAATTTTGTGGTGATGCAGTCGCTGTTCTACATTCCGTTCTTTTTAATTGGCGCACTGGCGTTTATTTATCCGAAGCTTAAAGCCTTGTTTACCACACCGTCACCGTGGTGCGCAGTGGGTGCCGCCTTCGCGTTTGCGGCCTATCTGCTGAACCAGCGCTACGGTAGCGGCGACGCCTGGATGTATGAAACGGAAAGCGTGATCACTATGCTGCTGGGCTTGTGGATGGTGAATGTGGTGTTCGCACTCGGCCACCGCTTGCTGAACTTTAAGTCCAGCCGCGTGACCTACTTCGTCAATGCTTCACTGTTTATCTATCTGGTGCATCACCCGTTGACGCTGTTCTTCGGGGCTTACATCACGCCGCATATCGCCTCTAACACGCTGGGCTTCTTTACCGGACTGGTGTTTGTGGTGGGCGTGGCGATCGTGCTCTACGAGATCCATCTGCGGATCCCTCTCCTGCGTTTCCTGTTTTCAGGCAAACCCCAGACGAAAACTGCCTGAGCAGCGTGGCGCACTGACGGTGCGCCACGTTTGTTTCAACTCTCCAGCGCTTGTCTGCGCTGCGCCAACAACCGCTGATACAGATGCAGGGTGTCTTCATCAAAACAGACAAAGGTCACCTTCTCTGGCAGCGGTTTTAGCGACAGGTAGCGGTAGACGGTTTCTACCGCGATGGTCGCCGCTGCCGCCTTAGGATAACCATACACGCCGGTGCTAATTGCCGGAAACGCCATCGTTTTGTAGCCGTTGTCGGCGGCAAGCCGTAGACAGTTTCGGTATGCCTCTTCCAGCAGACTCGCTTCATGGTGGTCGCCGCCCTGCCATACTGGGCCAACGGCGTGAATCACCGCTTTGGCCGGAAGGTTGCCCGCAAGCGTAATCACCGTATGGCCCGGCGGGCATTCGCCCTGTTGCTGACGCACGATTTTACAGGCTTCCAGCAGCTGCGGTCCGGCAGCGCGGTGAATAGCACCGTCAACCCCGCCTCCCCCCATCAGGGAAGGATTGGCCGCATTGACGATGACATCGACATGCTGGGTCGTAATATCGCCATGAATCACTTCAATTTGCGGTTTCATAAAAGCCCTCTGCTACCCGCCTTTTTCTTAAGTGTATCGCAGAGGGGTTATTGAGAAAAACGATCGGCGGTAAAACACGAATTAGCGGTACTGGATCTGAACCACTGCGAGCGTTTTTTCAGGATTAAGGTATTTCATATCCACTGTCGCCAGGCTGGAAGGTGTCGTCATGCCGTTCAGCGCATCGTCGTAACTGACCATACGGGTTTGCATACGGTTTTTAACCGGGCACGATACCGCCAGCTGCCGATGTTGCTGCGTAACTTCACACGGGTCAGCAACGATTGCACCGCGAAAGTGAATGACGCCCCCTTCCGCAAAAGTGGCCGAATGCGCAGGAACGATAAAGGCAGAAACGAGCAGGCCCAAACCTGAAATAAGATGTGCAAAATTGTGGGTCACGATAGGTACTCCTCAATGAAAATCGTCCATGAGGGGCAAACGCGCTTCATTATGTTAACGAAGTGTCACGTTACGGAACATTACGACACAGTTCCTGATAACAGCATAGCTCAACGGCACAGACCCGCCACCTTCGCAACATATTGATATTATGAATGATTAGAGCGCGCGCCCTCCAGGCGACCACTGTTGTGATAAATGAAGTGCTTTTCCATCAGTGACGGTTACCACGATCGTTACCGTGTCTCCCGCTGAGATATTTAAACTCAAGCGCATTAAATCAATCGCCTGATTAGCGGGGATAAAAAGTGTGTTTTGCTGGCGGGATGAACTTTGTCCACTCTGCCCTTCGCGCAAAGAGACAATCTGGACCTGACAATCACACGATTCCGTCAACGTGACCTGCGGAATAATGGTGGTCATATTGCCCTGCTGTGAGGTTTGAAAGGTTATCTGGCTCGACAGCGCGGCGAGGAGAATTAAGGTATTCATAATTAACTCCCGAAAAAAAACAGGGCATCAGCCCTGTTTTTTGTAGCACAGATGTCAGTATCAGTACTGATGAGCTGTCGCGTGGTTACCAAAGCCAATCTGGGTAACGTTGACGGTGGAGTTAGACGCCGTCTGGTCTACCAGTGCGCCGTTAAGGCCACCGTACTGGCTGACATTCATCACGGAATCTTTACTGTTCCACTGATCAAGTGTCGCACTGTTGCCAAATCCGTTCTGGGTCAGGTTAATGCTACTGTCGTCAGACCCCTGACCAACGTCAGCGCCGTTACCGCCACCGGTCTGGCTAATATTCAGAACTGAATTTCTGGCATCAGTCTGCAGGGCCAGCGCGGAGTTACCGCCACCATTCTGGTAAATATTCAGGGTTGAATTTGGGCCACCGTATCCGCCATGACCATGTCCATGACCCCATCCGCCCTGGTTAATCATACCAGCCATAGCACTACCAGAAACTACGATTGCTGCAAGTGCTGCCACTTTGATAAATTTCATGGTAAACCCCCATCGGATTGATTAAAGTCGTCGCGAAATAACTAGCGTTGAATAACGCGAATTGCCATCTGCGACTGTTTCTGCACTACAACTGCGGTTTTCTGCGTACCGTACTGCGTAATATTTGCTCTATTACCCGACCCTTTCTGGATAATTTTTGCACTATTACCATATCCATCTTGCGTAATACCTGCATCGTTCCCGTTACCGCTCTGATCGATCCAGGCAATATTGTAAGTCCCTGATTGATCAACTCTCGCTCTGTTGCCTGCACCATCCTGGGAAACGACTGACAAGAGTTTCGACCCTTCCTGGCGAATCTGAGCGTCATTAAATACGCCCTGTTGACCAATAATGGCTGCCTGATTTAATGATGAACGACTTAATTCATTAACCGCAAAATTATATTCAGCATTTGCCAAATCAGTATTAGCCGCGGTTACAAATCCAGGCACACCCAGTAATGTAAACATCAAAAATAACGATGTGTTTTTCATGTTGTCACCCTGGACCCGGCTACCTGAAAACACCCTGTTCGTATTTCGTGTTAAACGACTCGTTTTTTTGTTAACGCGTCGTTACGGTGAAGAGTATGTCCGCTGAAACATTTTAAATATCTCACCCGCGTGGCTTATTTTTATTTCTCAGGTCACCACAAAGTCGTAATTTGCAGAAAAAATACACATTACACAGGCTGGTTTAATTTTTTATAGAATATTTATGCGCGTTGTGTCGTACAACGACGACAAGCCTGCCCACGCGTTCCTGCGCGTTGTTTAAGCGTAACGGCAGGATAGCATTTTGTTCATCACGTGACACAGGACGTGTTTTCTTAAGCCAGAGAGAGGAGAACATAATGGCTTAGAAAGTATCAGTTACTCATACCAAAGCTTAACGTCTCCAAAATAAAAATTAAGACATAAAATCAACCAGTTAATAAAATTTGTATGATTTTTAAAATCTGTGCACGCCTATTTATATGTACAACTTTCATATCAAATAACAACATTCAAAACAGCCAATATTCACAAATTAATATTGATTTTTACATCTTGTTACATGATTAACACTTGCTTTAAACTTCGTAAAAGCTAGATTGAAATTAGCTGTACGAAATTGGTTTTATATTTACCTCCCTGTGGAGGTTATGTTCTGATTCTACACACAGCAGTGCAACATCTGTCAGTACTTCTGGTGCCTTCCTCTTTTCAGGAGGGCAGCTGTCAGGTGCCAAAAATAAGTGGGGTTTCATCATGTATAATGAAGTCCATAGTTTACATGGTCATACATTACTGTTGATCACAAAACCTTCTCTGCAAGCGACAGCTTTATTACAACATTTAAAGCAATCTTTATCATTGAACGGGAAATTGCATAATATTCAACGTTCTTTTGATGATATTGCGCCTGGCAGCATCATTCTGTTTGATATGATGGAAGCTGATAAGAAGCTTATCCATTACTGGCAAGATAACTTAAGCAGGAAAAACAATAATATCCGCGTGTTATTATTGAACACTCCTGATGAATACCCTTTCAGAGATATTGAAAGCTGGCCGCATATCAATGGCGTGTTCTACGTCACTGAAGAAGAAGGCCGGGTGGTAGAGGGTCTGCAGGGCATATTGCGCGGAGAGTGTTATTTCTCGCAAAAGCTGGCCAGCTACCTCATCACGCACTCCGGTAACTACCGCTATAACAGTTCGGAATCCGCGCTGCTCACGCACCGTGAAAAAGAGATCCTGAACAAACTACGCATTGGTGCTTCAAATATTGAAATCGCCCGTTCGTTATTTATCAGCGAAAATACGGTAAAGACGCACCTTTATAATCTTTTCAAGAAGATAGCTGTTAAAAATCGAACTCAGGCTGTTTCATGGGCAAACGATAACCTCAGGCGTTAATCACATGAAGCGCACGTTGAGTTGGATCGCCGCAGCGAGTTTCTTGCTCGCTGCAGGGAACCTGCAGGCCGTCGAGGTCGAAGTTCCCGGATTGTTAACTGACCATACAGTCTCATCGATCGGGCACAGTTTTTACCGGGCCTTCAGTGATAAATGGGACAGTACCTACACGGGTAATTTAACAATCAACGAGCGGCCCAGTGCACGTTGGGGAAGCTGGATAACCATCACGGCTAATCAGGACGTTATTTATCAAACGTTTTTATTCCCCTCGAAAACAGACTTCGATAAAAACGTGGCCTTAGCACTGGCTCAAACTGAAGATGCTATTAATCGCCTGCAAATAGACAAAGCGCTATTAAGCACCAGCGATTTAGCAAAAGATGAGTTCTAGCGAACCGATATGCGGAGGCTGTCATGCGTATTGCATATGCAGTTGTTTCGATAATGCTTATTACCCCTCTTTGCTGGGGCGGAAATATGACGTTCCAGTTCCGTAACCCTAACTTTGGCGGTAACCCTAACAACGGTGCGTTCCTGCTGAATGAAGCTCAGGCGCAAAACTCCTATAAAGATCCCAGTTATAAGGACTTTACCGTTGATACCCCTTCCGCACTGGATAACTTCACCCAGGCTATCCAGTCGCAAATTTTAGGGGGATTGCTGACAAACATTAACACCGGCAAGCCCGGCCGAATGGTGACCAACGATTTTATTGTCGATATCGCCAACAGAGACGGACAACTTCAGTTGAACGTAACCGATCGTAAAACCGGAAAAACCTCCACCATTGAGGTTTCTGGCCTACAAAGCAATTCAACTGACTTTTAAACAATAGCTAAATAAGGACAACGATCATGCAGCGCTTCCTGATATTTGTTGCAGTGTGCTTATTGAGCGGTTGTTTAACTGCTCCGCCTAAAGAAGCTGCAAAACCAACATTAATGCCTCGGGCTCAGAGTTATCGTGATTTAACCCATTTGCCTTCTCCAACGGGCAAAATATTTGTCTCGGTATACAACATTCAGGATGAAACAGGGCAATTTAAGCCCTACCCGGCCAGTAACTTCTCCACGGCAGTGCCGCAAAGCGCCACCGCCATGCTGGTTACCGCACTCAAGGATTCGCACTGGTTTATACCGCTGGAACGCCAGGGGCTACAGAACCTGTTAAATGAACGAAAAATTATTCGTGCTGCACAGGAGAATGGCACCGTCGCGGACAATAACCGAATGCCTCTGCAGTCTCTGGCTGCGGCAAACGTCATGATCGAAGGCTCGATTATCGGTTATGAGAGCAACGTTAAATCGGGTGGTGTGGGAGCACGTTACTTTGGGATTGGCGCGGATACCCAGTATCAGCTCGACCAAATTGCCGTTAACCTGCGTGTCGTCAACGTCAGTACCGGTGAAGTGCTCTCCTCGGTAAACACCAGCAAAACGATATTGTCTTATGAAGTCCAGGCGGGGGTATTCCGCTTCATCGACTACCAGCGTTTACTGGAAGGTGAAATTGGTTATACCTCGAATGAACCGGTCATGATGTGTCTGATGTCAGCCATTGAAACCGGCGTGATCTTCCTGATTAACGATGGTATCGATCGCGGGCTGTGGGATCTGCAAAACAAATCAGACGTGCAGAACCCGATCCTGGTGAAATACCGTGATATGTCCGTGCCTCCGGAATCCTGACAGGAAGCGCATAAAAAAGGCGAGATGATTATCTCGCCTTTTTTTATTCACTCACCGCGGTGATGTTTTGCGTTTTTTCCCGTCGCGCCGCCAGCCAGAGACCGCTGTTCTTCATGGCATAGCCAAACAGCAACCCCAGCGCCAGTGAAGGGACGACCAGCTTCCACTCCCCCTGTCCGGCAAAGGTCGCGCACGCCCCCATAAAGGTGCCCGGTACAAACGACAGCAGCAGATGCTTCGCCTGAATACACATCAG
Organism: Enterobacter cloacae complex sp. HYC080_NIDB; assembly: GCF_056673325.1. Classification (NCBI taxonomy): domain Bacteria; kingdom Pseudomonadati; phylum Pseudomonadota; class Gammaproteobacteria; order Enterobacterales; family Enterobacteriaceae; genus Enterobacter; species Enterobacter cloacae complex sp. HYC080_NIDB. The sequence goes on from NZ_CP114212.1 coordinate 2,812,652, forward strand.
GAAGGCAACGACCCCCGTCATGACGTAGCCCAGGATCTCCAGATGCGGCGCCAGCGCGCTGCCTTTGATGATAACCAGCGCCCATATAACGCCGCTCATCAGCGTGCAACCAGAGATAAAGAGCCCTTTCAGCCCTCCCTGCGGGCAGGCGAAATAGGCCGTGCAGCCAAGGAAGCCAGCCCAGCTTAATAAACCAAGAGACACCGCCACCCATCCCCAGATACCGGAGAGAATGCCCGTCGTGATTGCAATACTAAGTAATATGTTCATGGTGCGCATCTTAGCAGATGCGCACCATGGAAATGAGATCAGAAGCACATTACGTGCAAGTTGAAATGTATCGTTGCAGAATTTTTGTGATGTAAATCACTCTACACTCTCTTCTTCCAGCTCATCCCACATTGCTGCGATGGCGTCGCGCGTCAGCGGAGCCAGCGTTCTCCAGAACGGAGAGGTGGCGTGGGCTTCAACTTTCCCCAGGAATGTTCCAACCCACGGCAGCAGATACGTCTCGAAGAGGATTTCGATGGCTTCATTTTCATCATCACCCGCGTTGTCTTCGATCCAGGAGGCCGCCAGCAGCAGAGTACCAATATGATCGGCTGGCGTATCGCTCAGCGGCATACCGCGCTCAGAGAGGAATGCCCGCACTTCCGCTTCGGTCGCCCCTTCCTGCCAGGCAGAACGGTAGGGCGAAACGCGGCACTCTTCCCCCACGAACAATGCGTTGTAATCCGTTGAGATCTGCTGCATATCACAGTTTTTCTGCAGACGTTCCAGTAACTCATCCTGTTCCAGCGGCCAGTTCTGCGCCAGCTTACCCTCGCGAATGAGCGTAAACAGCGGAACCAACAGCGGGTCCTGCGGCTGGCGATAATACAGGGAGCCCAGCACGCGGCAAAGGATGGAGAATTCATTCATTGTGTTATTCCGTTATTCAATTAAAGGTCGGCAAATTCATCAACGGGCGTCATGCCGCGCGACTCCAGGAAGTCGAGCATACGGCGTGGCGTGACGTTCAGGATCTGTGCTTCCGGGAAATTGACGTCCTGCAGCACTTTCATGCACTCGCCAAAATCCCCCAGCGTGAAGGCCGTGTGCGAATCAGAGCCCAGCGCCACCATCCCTCCGGCATCACGCACGGCGGCTGCCACTTCGCGACAGTTGGCTTCACTGCCTTTACGCGAGTGCACGAACGAGGAGTTGTTAATCTCCAGCGCCACACGGTGTTTCGCGGCGGCCTGCGCCACGGCCTGAATATCAATAGGGTATTTAGGATTACCCGGATGGCTGATGATATGCACATTGCCGCTGGCAATGGTGGCAATCATCGCCGCGGTATTGGTCTCTTTATCCTGCGGCGGGAAAACCGGCTCATGGAAACCGGCAAGGATCAGATCTAAGGAGGTCAGCATCGGGCCGGTGCAGTCGATTTCACCGTCGGTGTTTTTGATGTTCGCCTCAATGCCGCGCAGTATCCCAATGCCATCCACCAGACGTGGCCAGATCCGCATATTCACAAAATGCCAGTAGTGCGGCGCATCCGCCATATCCGGGCCGTGATCGGTTATCGCAAAGAGCTTAATACCTTTTAGCTTTGCCTGGGCGATATAATCATGGAGGTTGCTATACGCGTGGGTGCTGGCGACGGTGTGCATATGCAGGTCAACGGGATACATCTTTCTCTCCTCTGCGGTTTTTCCAAAGGATAGCAGTTATCAGCGGCGAATATTAGCAAAAACCCGGCCAACGCCGGGTTTCTCTCAGTAGCCGCGCTGTCGGTCGACCTGACCGGTAACCGCGTTCCCCTTCTCTATTTCACCGATAGTATGCGAGATATAAGCCACCGCCTCAGCCGGTCGCGTCACGGCGGCGACATGCGGGGTCATTGCCACGCGAGGGTGTCGCCATAGAGGGCTTTCTTCAGGCAGCGGCTCACGGCTGTAAACATCCAGCATGGCACCTTTAAGCTTTCCGCTATCCAGCGCCTTCAGCAGATCCGGCTCCACCAGATGCACCCCGCGCGCAAGGTTCATCAGGTAGCTCCGATCGGCCAGCTGATTGAGCAAGGCTTCGTTGATAATCCCCACCGTTTCCGCCGTATTCGGCAGCAGGTTGATCAGCACGCGTGTGCCTTTCAGAAACGCCGGGAGTTCATCCGTTCCGGCAAAACTCTCAACGCCCGGATACGCTTTACGGCTACGGCTCCAGCAGCGTAACGGGAAGCCCCACGGGGCAAGGGCTTCAGCCACCTTTGAGCCCAGCACGCCCGCCCCGAGGATACCGATGGTAAAGTCTTCACGTTGATATTCCGGCAGCGGCTCCCAGTGGGATTGCTGCTTAAAGGCCTGATAATCATCAAAGCGACGGAACCAGTGCAGGACCTGGCTGACGGCATATTCCTGCATTTGCTGGCCCATACCGGTATCTTCCAGGCGGAACAGGGGGATATCTTCCGGCAGCATCTCCGGGTGTGCCTTCAGTTTGCTCAGAATGGAATCCACGCCAGCGCCAAGCGCAAACACGGCCTTCAGTTTACGGCCCTGAAGCATCTCAACGGGCGGATGCCAGACCAGCGCATAGTCAGCATGTTCGTTATCGCCCCGCTTCCACTCACGAACGCGCGCGCCCGGCAGTGCTGCCGACAGTGCTTTAATCCAATAAGCCGTATCAAAAGTGGGGTGATAGAAGAGTATATCCATAGTCATTCCTGCTTTTTTTCGCGCTGTTTTGTTTTCATTTTCAAATGGATTGTCAGCATAACAAATTTATGGCGCTATGTTATTGCTGATAAAAAAGGCGCTTTTCGCACATTTCGGAATCAGGTTGCCTGAAGTTTGTCTAAACACGCTAAATTACTGAAAAAGTGAGTTGACGGCAGTTCGGCTTTTCCTTACATTAGCGCCCGTCCCGGCAACAACGGGATGACAATATGGTGAGGTGTCCGAGTGGCTGAAGGAGCACGCCTGGAAAGTGTGTATACGGCAACGTATCGGGGGTTCGAATCCCCCCCTCACCGCCATATTCAAGATGAGAGCTCGTACGAAAGTACGGGCTTTTTTCTTTTATATTCTCCAGCGGGGGGGATGAGAATCCCCGACCGGGGTTCGACAACTGGCGTAGCCAGTTGGACAGACTGAGAGCGCAGCGAGCAGGCTGCCCGCAGGGCGAGCGAAGCGAGTCAATCCCCCCCTCACCGCCATATTCAAGATGAGAGCTCGTACGAAAGTACGGGCTTTTTTCTTTTATATTCTCCAACGGGGGGATGAGAACTTTGCTTCCTCTGCGGTGATGGTGTCGGGTGGCGCTTCGCTTACCCGACCTACAAAGAATTTACTCCTCAACCATCCGCGTATACTCTTCGGTTAGAAAATCGACCAGCGCCCTGACCGATGGCAGTAGACCGCGCCGCGAAGGATACACCGCGTGGATCACTTCCCGTCTGGGCTCCCAGGCATCCAGAACCCGCACCAATTCCCCTTTCGCCAACTGATCTTTAACCATTAAAATCGGCAACTGCACCACGCCTACGCCCGCCATTGCCGCTTCCCGCAGCGCCAGCATATCGGTAGTTATAAAGCGCGGCGTGTAGTGGATTTCGGCTTTCGCTCCCTCCGGACCGCTCAGATCCCATTTATGCAGTTGCTTGCCCGCCCCCATACTTAAACCCGGCCAGTCACTGAGTTCAGCAGGCATCACCGGGTTGCCCATCCGCTCAATCAACGCCGGGCTCGCCACCAGGCAGTGTCCTCTGTCAGCCAGCACCCTTAACACCAGATCGCTGTCATCAAAGGGACGCGGACGAACGCGGATCGCCACGTCAATGCCTTCACCTACCAGGTCAACCCGCCGGTTGGTGGCCTCCAGCTGAAGATTGATCCCCGGGTAGCGCGCCATAAACCGCGCCAGCATGGGCCCCACATGAACGTGCAGCAACGTGACAGGACACGTTATCCTGACAACACCGCGCGGTTCAGCCTGTAAGGCAGCCACCGCCTCCTCCGCCGCTTCAGCCTCGACCAGCATGGCTTTACAGTGCTGATAGAACGTTTGCCCCACCTCCGTCACCGTAAACTGCCGCGTGGTACGCTGTATCAACCGCACACCCAGCCGCTCTTCCAGTTGCGCAATCCGGCGGCTCAGTTTCGATTTAGGCTGATCGAGCGCCCGACCTGCCGCTGCAAACCCACCGTGGTCCACCACTTTCACAAACCACACGAAATTATTGAGATCCTGCATACGCCCTCATTGTTCCATTTTAAGAACAGTGAATGTCATTTTCACTCTCTACCGGGATATTAGCTCTGAATATAAGCTAATTACATCAACAGCACATCAGGAGTTAATCATGAAAAACGTAACAGGCGTCTATACCGCACCTCGTCCCCATTGGGTCGGAGACGGTTTCCCGGTTCGTTCGATGTTTTCCTACCAGACGCACGGTGAATCACTCAGTCCGTTCCTGCTGCTGGACTATGCCGGTCCCTACACCTTCCCGGCGGATGGCGCGAAGCGTGGCGTGGGCGAGCACCCTCACCGTGGCTTTGAAACGGTCACCATCGTCTACTCCGGCGAAGTGGAACATCGTGACTCCAGCGGCAAAGGCGGGGTCATCGGACCGGGCGACGTGCAGTGGATGACGGCGGGCGCAGGCATTTTGCACGAAGAGTTCCACTCCAGCGCGTTCTCGCAGAAAGGCGGCGAACTGAAAATGATGCAGCTGTGGGTCAACCTGCCCGCCAAAGACAAGATGGCAGCGCCCGGTTACCAGAGCATCACGAAGGCGGATATCCCTGTCGTCACGCTGCCGGATAGCAGCGGAACGTTGCGCGTCATCGCCGGCCGCTTTGACGAGGTGACTGGCCCGGCTCATACCTTCTCACCGCTGAATGTGTGGGATCTGACACTACGCCAGGGCAGCCACCTGACGCTCAATCAGCCTGAAGGCTGGAGCACGGCGCTGGTGGTACTTGAGGGCAGCGTAACGGTGAACGGCACCACGCCAGCGGGTGAGGCACAGCTGATCGTATTCAGTCAGCAAGGCGACAAGCTTCATCTGGAAGCAAACGGCGACGCAAAAGTACTGCTGATGGCCGGCGAGCCGCTGAATGAACCGATTGTGGGCTATGGCCCATTTGTGATGAACAGTAAAACCGAAATCGCGGAAGCCATTCGTGATTTCAACTCCGGCCGCTTCGGCCAGATCTAAACGTAATAAGGAGCGCAAAATGTCTACCCCTGCAAACTTCAACGGTACACGTCCCGTCATTGACGTAAACGATGCAGTCATGCTGCTTATCGACCACCAGAGCGGGCTGTTCCAGACCGTCGGCGATATGCCGATGCCAGAACTGCGCGCCCGTGCGGCGGCGCTGGCAAAAATCGCCACCCTGGCGAAGATCCCGGTGATCACCACCGCTTCCGTCCCACAAGGACCGAACGGCCCGCTTATCCCGGAGATCCACGCCAATGCGCCGCATGCTCAGTACGTGGCCCGCAAAGGTGAGATCAACGCCTGGGATAACCCGGAGTTTGTGGCGGCAGTAAAAGCCACCGGGCGCAACACGTTGATCATTGCGGGCACGATCACCAGCGTCTGCATGGCCTTCCCGTCCATCAGCGCGGTTGCGGATGGGTATAAAGTCTTTGCGGTAATTGACGCCTCCGGGACCTACAGCAAAATGGCGCAGGAGATCACCCTCGCGCGTGTGATGCAGGCCGGTGTGGTACCGATGGACACCGCGGCGGTGGCGTCTGAGATCCAGCGAACCTGGAACCGCGAAGATGCTGCGGAGTGGGCTGAGGTGTACACCCATATCTTCCCGGCGTACCAGCTGCTGATCGAAAGCTATAGCAAAGCTCAGGAAGTGGTTAAAAACAGCGAAGTGCTCGATTCACAGCGTTAATTCAGCCCTCAGCGGCATGTGCTGATTAAGGCTTAACCGAACAAGCACGAATACAGAAAATCTGCTTGACCGTGTAAGCGCAACTCCCTATAGTAGCGCCCCGTTGCCCCCCACGCGGTCAGGGAGCAAAACAATATGGTGAGGTGTCCGAGTGGCTGAAGGAGCACGCCTGGAAAGTGTGTATACGGCAACGTATCGGGGGTTCGAATCCCCCCCTCACCGCCATATTCAAGATGAGAGCTCGTACGAAAGTACGGGCTTTTTTCTTTTATATTCTCCAGCGGGGGGATGAGAATCCCCGACCGGGGTTCGACAACTGGCGTAGCCAGTTGGACAGACTGAGAGCGCAGCGAACAGGCTGCCCGCAGGGCGAGCGAAGCGAGTCAATCCCCCCCTCACCGCCATATTCAAGATGAGAGCTCGTACGAAAGTACGGGCTTTTTTCTTTTATATTCTCCAACAGGGGGGATGAGAATCCCCGACCGGGGTTCGACAAAACCCGTAGGCCCGTGCAAGCGTAGCGCCGCCGGGCGAAACGTTGTCAGCAGTCTGAGCCCGTATTGCGATACGGGCTGTCACGATTAATTGTTCAGTTTCCCTGCGCTTTGCTCTCTCACGACAGAAGTCGTCTGCCCCGGATTCGCAGCCGGTTCATCCTTACGCTCTCCCAGCCAGTAATCGGCATTTTTAATTCCCAGTCGAACCGGATCAAACTGTGGATCCAGTCCCTGTGCATTCTGGGTTTCATAATCCTTAAGGCTGACAAAGGCTTTTTTATGTAAAAGTACAATGGCAATAATGTTAAGCCATGCCATCATCCCAACCCCAATATCCCCCAGTCCCCATGCGAGATCCGCGGTGCGGACGGTCCCGTACACTGTGGAAGCCATCAGACATAATTTGAGCAGGAATGTCAGCCAGGGACGGTGAATTTTACGGTTGATGTAGGCGATATTGGTTTCGGCGATATAGTAGTACGCAATAATGGTGGTAAAGGCGAAGAAGAACAGCGCAATGGCAACAAAGTAATTACCAAAGCCCGGCATCATACTTTCCATCGCCGTCTGAACATAGCCAGGACCTGCGGCCACGCCTGCAATCCCCGTATAGAGTGCAGCGCCATCGACGCCCTGAACATTATACAGCCCGGTGATCAGCAGCATAAACCCGGTCGCGGAGCAGACAAACAGCGTATCGATATAAACTGAGAAGGCCTGCACCAGCCCCTGTTTCACCGGATGGCTCACCGCTGCCGCAGATGAAGCATGCGGTCCGGTCCCCTGTGCCGCTTCGTTGGAATAGACGCCGCGCTTAACGCCCCACATAATCGCCTGACCCAGAATCGCGCCAAAGCCCGCTTCAAAGCCAAAAGCACTTTTCCAGATCAGCAGAATAACACCAGGAAGCTCGGTAATATTAATCGCGATAATAACGCAAGCCACAATAATATAGCCGAGTGCCATAAACGGAACGACCATACTGCTAAAACTGGCGATCCTTTTCACACCACCGAAAATAATAAAGCTTAACAGTACGGCAAGTAATGCCGCCGTGACATTGGGATCAAGCCCAAAAGCTATCTCCAGGCTGGCGCCAATCGAGTTTGCTTGAACCCCTGGCATTAATAAACCGCAGGAGAAAATGGTGACGACTGCAAATAACCATGCATACCATTTGACCCCTAATCCTTTTTCGATATAAAAGGCAGGACCGCCACGATATTCACCGTTGATTTTTTCTTTATAAACCTGGCCCAACGTAGATTCCACAAACGCTGAGCTGGCACCCAAAAACGCCACCATCCACATCCAGAAAAGTGCGCCCGGTCCACCGAAGGTGATTGCGGTGGCGACACCAGCAATGTTTCCGGTCCCTACTCGCCCTGCCAGCGTCATCGTCAGTGCCTGGAAAGACGATACCCCTGCATCGGTAGGACGCCCCTGGAACATCAAGGTAATCATATGTTTTATATGACGTAACTGCAAAAAACGACTACGTAATGAGAAATAGAGACCGACACCCAGACATAAGAATATTAACGCCGGGCTCCAGATAACACCGTTAATTGCACCAACCAGTTCGTTCATGTATGACCCTCAACGTGATGTTCCAGGGAAACGGTTCCCCATGGGATTTTCTTGTTAGAATGTTGTTTGAATCAGTACGAAACATAGATAATTACCCTCAATACACCAACTTAATTTTTACAACTTAGTAACATTATGTGACAACATTCACGTTTAAATTTGAACGAACAATTAGCGCGATCATGATATTCATGGGTATTTTGTGGATATTATAAATACGCATCACATTTCGCCAGGCGTGATAAAAACCCACCGCTGAAATGAATACCGAAATGATGAATTCCGCACGACAGGCGATCTATTAAAAGATAACCAGGCGCGAGAAGAGCCCAGGAATAAAAGAAGCTTCCCGGCATGATGCCGGGAAGGGATTACTGAAGAAGGATAAAACGGTAATGTTTTACCTTCAGTCGGAATAGACTTGCAACGTCCGCTGACACAGTGCCGAACGCACGCAATCCTCTTTCGTGAAGCGTACCACCCCAATCATCTCATCTTCCTCAAAACGTGACATCGCGTCGCTCAGCCCGGATTTCACGCCGGATGGCAGGTCACACTGGGTAATGTCACCGTTAACGATGACCGTCACGTTCTCCCCGAGGCGCGTTAAGAACATCTTCATTTGCGCAGCGGTCACGTTCTGAGCCTCGTCAAGAATGACGACCGCATTTTCAAATGTACGTCCGCGCATATAGGCGAACGGCGCGATTTCCACCTTGCCAATCTCTGGTCGCAGGCAGTACTGCATAAAGGATGCACCCAAACGCTTCACCAGCACGTCATAGACGGGTCTGAAGTACGGGGCAAACTTCTCCGAAATATCGCCGGGCAGGAAGCCGAGATCTTCATCCGCTTGCAGTACCGGACGGGTAACAATAATACGCTCCACGTCCTTATGGATCAGCGCTTCCGCCGCTTTGGCTGCACTGATCCAGGTTTTCCCGCATCCGGCTTCACCGGTTGCAAAGATGAGCTGTTTACTCTCGATAGCATTCAGGTAGTGCGCCTGAGCCTCATTGCGCGCCACAATTGGAGAATGATCACGGCTGTCTCGGGCCATGCCAATTGCTTCTACGCCACTCATCTGCACAAGCGAGGTGACCGATTCTTCTTCACGCTGTTTATGGCTACGTGAGTCCCGTCTCAGCACACGTTTTGCCTCGCGACGAGCTTTGATCACTGCTTTTTGTCTTCCCATGGATAGCACCTTGAGTTGTTGGTATTCATCACACGTGCCAGCGTCGGCACGATTATGCGCACGAACATCAGAGGGTTGGCTTCCTTGTAAGCCATTGCTTGCTTTATCAGATGACGATACAGAACGGCTACGCGCACCAGTCTGCACGTCGGTCGAATCAGATTCTTGAGGAGAGGGGGAGAATTTAGTGGTGAGGAAATCGCTGCCGGAGTCCGAGCCTCCGCGCCGGGTGCTGCGGTTGTTATGTTTACCTTGTCCAGTACAGGACGCAACCATTCGCGATCTCCATAGTGATTCAGCATCACTGCCGGGAACTACCGCTGTCTTATCTTAAGTACATCAGGAGTTATCATAAATGCAACATTTATTTTACCTGATTGCAACTTTTCAGACTGCTCCTGCAGCGGATTCAGTCTTATATAGAAATATTACAGAAATATAACAATATGTTTGTCATAGGAAAAAATAATGTCCCCGCGAACTCTCGCAGGGACAATTATCAGGCTTCAATCAGATCTTGCGCGAGATACGCGTTCCGGTCGCGCACGCCCGGCAGGGCAAAGAAGTAGCCGCCGCCGATGGGTTTTACATACTCTTCCAGCGCTTCGCCGTTTAAGCGCTTCTGCACGGTCAGGAAGCCCTTTTCAAGGTCATGCTGATAGCAGACGAACAGCAGCCCCATATCGAGCTGGCCTGCGTTGGTCACGCCGAGGGAGTAGCTGTAGCCACGACGCATCATCAGGCTGGACTGCGTCTCTTTGGTGCGCGGATTGGCGAGGCGAATATGGCTGTCCAGCGCAATCACATCGCCATTGGGATCGCGGGCATAGTCGGGCACATCATGCTCATGCGTCATACCGAGCGGCGCCCCGCTCTGCTTGTCGCGGCCGAAAATGGTCTGCTGCTCTTTCAGCGGCGTGCGGTCCCAGAACTCCACATGGAACTGGATAATGCGCACCGCCTGGTAGCTGCCGCCGACGGCCCACGCCGGTTCGCCCTGATCCGCTGTCACCCACACCACCTCTTTCATGAGCGCAGCATTGCTGCTGTCCGGGTTGGCCGTGCCGTCCTTAAAGCCCAGCAGGTTAACCGGCGTCTCTTTCCCTTTACTGCGCGCAGCGTGGTCAGAGATAAACCCTTCCCGCTTCCAGCGCACGCTGAGCAGATCCGGGGTGTGCTTGATGATATCGCGCAGGGCGTGGATCACCGTGTCCTGGGTATTGGCGCAAATCTGCAGGAGCAGGTCGCCATGACACAACCCCGCGTCGAGGGAATCGTTTGAAAAACGCGTCATTTTTTGCAGCGCTTTCGGCTTCTGCTTTGTCAGGCCGTAGCGGCCATCAAACAGCGACTCTCCGACCGACACGGTAATGGTCAGGTTATCGGGCGCGATAAACGCCCCGAGAATACCGGAGTCCATTGGCGGCAGGCGCGGATTCGGCGTGTCCGGCGCCGGTCCACCTGCGGTCAGAAACGCAATGCGTGCCGTCAGCAGGCGGAACAGACGTTCCAGATCGGCTTTATCGCTGGCCAGCGAATCAAAGGCCACCAGCATCATGGAGGCCTGCTGCGGCGTCAGAATGCCCGACTGATGATCGCCGTAAAAAGGCTGCGTCTCCATGCGGGCATTGGGGGACAGCGTGCCGGGTGCGCTTTGCGGTTTCGCCGCATGCGCCACCGGGCAGCCGCCTGCAAGGGCAAGCGCGCCGCCCAGCGCCCCTACCCCTTTTAACAACCGACGACGGGAAGGTTCTACCTCGTCGAACTTACCATTCTTGTTCATCGTGCTTAGTCCAGACCCAGTACGCCGCGCAGCAGAGAGAGATCTTCCGCCAGGGCGGTAATCGGGCCTTTCAGCGCATTACGGTCGGCGTCGGTCAGCTTATCGTACGTTTCAAATCCGTCTTTGGTACGGTATTTCGCCAGAATGGTGTCGACTTTTTTGAAGTTGGCATCCACTTTTGCCAGCAGTTCGCTGTTCTCTTTCTGCAGCTGAGGACGCAGCAGATCGACAATTTTCTGCGCACCGTCGACGTTGGCCTGGAAGTCCCAGAGGTCGGTGTGGCTGTAGCGATCTTCTTCACCGCTGATTTTGCTTGCGGCCACTTCTTCAATCAGACCCGCCGCGCCGCCCACCACTTTTGACGGTGGGAAAGCCAGCTCGCTGATGCGCTTTTGCAGTTCCAGCACGTCGCCGTTCAGCTGTTCGGCGTATTTTTCCATCCCTTTGGTGGTGTTGTCGCCAAACAGGGCTTTCTCCAGACGGTGGAAGCCGGTGAATTTCGGATCGGCGGCCTTCTGCTCGAAATCATCTTCGCGGGCGTCAATGCTGCCATCAAGGTCTGAGAACAGCTCGGCAATCGGCTCGATGCGCTCGTAGTGCTGACGAGCTGGTGCATAAAGGGATTTGGCTTTTTCGATATCACCGGCTTTCACCGCATCGGTAAAGGCTTTCGTGCCCGCCACCAGATCTGCCGTCTCTTTGGTAACGTATGCTTTATAAGCGGTAATCGCGTCACCCAGGCTCAGCACCGCAGCGCCTTTCGCCGCATCCGCCGTCGCTTCACCTTTAACGATCAGCTTACCCTTAGGATTGGTCAGCAGACCGCAGGTCATTTCATACTCGCCCGGCTGCAGGTTGGCGGTCATCTTCTGGCTGAAGCCAGGGGCGATATTTTCACGCTCTTCGACGACCAGCACCCCTTTCAGGATCTCCCACTCCAGCGCCTTCTGGCTGTGGTTCTGAATAATGAACTGGGTTTTACCGCTGTTCACCGTGAGGGTCATCGGCTCGCACTGCTTGTCATTGACGGTCACTTTGACCTGAGGAACATCGGCCCCCCAGGCGGAAAATGCGGAAGCGAACAGCGCGGCAATGCCTGCGCATAACGCACTACGACGGAACTGAATTGCCATGACTCTTCCCTTTAAAAGTATGTTGTAACTAAATCAACTATTACGGCGCGACGCGCGTCGCCTGTGTGCCGGTACGCGGCGGCATCGCAAACAACACCAGCGCCGGCACCAGATAAATAAAGTACATCGCCACTTCGCTCACGCTCGGTGTCTCCTGGTAACCGAAGATACCTTCGAGCAGAGTGCCGGTCAGAGAATGTGTGGAGAGGACATTGCTGAGATCAAACGCCACGTCCTGGAAGTGGTTCCACAGGCCCGCTTCATGAAAGGCGCGGATCGCCCCAGCCGCCAGCCCCGCGGCGACCAGCAGAATAAACAGGCTGGTCCATTTGAAGAACGCCCCCAGGTTAAGGCGAATACCGCCCCAGTAGAGCAGGAAACCCAGCACGACGGCCGTTGCCAGCCCCAGCACTGCCCCCAGCGGCGGCCAGATGCCTACGTCCTGCTGGAAGGCGGCCAGCAGGAAGAAGACCGATTCCAGCCCTTCACGCGCCACCGCAAAAAAGACCATCATGATCAGCGCCCAGCCGTGATGGTTGCCTTTTTGCAGGGCGTTATCCACCGCCTGCTCCAGCTGGACTTTCACATTGCGGGAGACCTTACGCATCCAGAACACCATCCAGGTCAGAATCACCACCGCAATGACGGCGACAATCCCCTCAAACAGCTCTTGCTCTTTCTGCGGGAACTCGCCGGTGGTTTCGTTGATCAGGATACCCAGGCCCAGACAGAGCGCCGCGGCGAGGAACACGCCAATCCACATGACGCCAATCCAGCGTCCGCGCTGGGTTCGCTTCAGATAACTGGCGATAAGGCTGACAATCAGAGCCGCTTCGAGCCCTTCACGTAACATAATGAGAAATGGAACAAACATGCCGACACCTTAAATGTTTATCGCGGTCAACTGATGCAAAGAAAGGTAAATTCTTGTGATAGTGATTATCATTACGCCGAGAAGAAAAACAAGCGAAATGTGGGATGTTTTGATGACGAGTTGTAAACGCGAAGCCTGATAATAGTTGTCAACGTAATCATTACGTTTATAAGTTATAACGAAAATGCCCGTTTACGGTTAATCAGCGCTGTGGCTAAATATCTGCCTCGAAAACCAAGTGAAAATAAACCATGTTTAAGATTATCCATTTCCTGCTGGCGCTGGTGATTATTCTTGCGCTCGCCTGGCTGGTGAGTTTCGACCGCCGAAAAATTCGCATTCGTTATGTTTTACAGCTGATTGTTATTGAAATTGCCCTGGCGTTCTTTTTCCTGCACGCCGAAAGCGGGTTATTCCTGATTAAATACGTTTCTGGCTTCTTTGAATCCCTGCTGAAATTTGCTGGCGAAGGCACCAATTTTGTCTTTGGCGGAATGGGTGAAAAAGGGCTGGCGTTCATTTTCCTTGGCGTGCTTTGCCCGATTATTTTTATTTCCGCATTGATTGGTATTCTCCAGCACTGGCGGATCCTGCCGATTTTTATTCGGGTTATCGGGACGCTGCTGTCAAAACTGAACGGTATGGGCAAGCTGGAATCGTTTAACGCGGTGAGCTCGCTGATCCTCGGCCAGTCGGAAAACTTCATTGCCTACAAAGGCGTGCTGTGGGATCTCTCCTCGCGCCGTCTGTTCACCATGGCTGCGACCGCCATGTCGACCGTTTCCCTGTCGATTGTCGGCGCATATATGACCATGCTTGACGCCAAATTTGTCGTTGCGGCGCTGATCCTGAACATGTTCAGCACCTTCATTATTCTCTCCGTCATTAATCCGGTGCGTCCGGAAGCGGAGCCGGATATCAAGCTGGAAAAACTGCATGAATCCCAGAGCTTCTTCGAAATGCTCGGGGAGTATATTCTGGCCGGTTTTAAGGTAGCGATGATTATTCTGGCGATGCTGATTGGCTTTATCGCGCTTATTAGCGCCGTTAACGCCCTCTTCTCCAGCGTATTCGGCATGAGCTTCCAGCAGATTTTGGGTTATGTGTTTTATCCGCTGGCGTGGCTCATCGGTATTCCGCTCAGTGATGCGCTCAACGCCGGCAGTATTATGGCAACCAAGCTGGTGGCGAATGAATTTGTGGCGATGATTGAGCTGCAAAAAATTGCCCATCAGATGTCACCGCGCGGGCTGGGCATTTTATCCGTCTTCCTGGTGTCGTTCGCTAACTTCGCGTCTATTGGTATCGTCGCAGGCGCCATCAAGGGCCTGAACGAGCGGCAGGGGAACGTGGTTTCGCGGTTTGGTCTGCGCCTGGTGTACGGCGCGACGCTGGTGAGCCTGCTGTCGGCGAGCTTTGCGGGATTAGTGTTGTAAGTTTTGTGCGGTTTGTGCCCGGTGGCGGCTACGCCTTACCGGGCCTACAAAACTATCCCGCCATTTTGCTTAAAACTGCACGCACACCGGCTGATCGACCCGCATCACCGACTCCTGCGCGAAGCGAGATTTATAAATCCCGCGCAACGCTTCGATATTCTTCTCGCTCTGCGCGTCTTTACCGTGGATCAGCATCAGCGCTTTGCTCGGCTCGCGCGCCACTTTCCCGTCATTCCCCAGCCACTGGCCACGTGCATCAAACACCGTTAAGCCGTCCCGAAAGCGCGGCGTCACGTCCTGGTCAACAAACTGCTGCCACTCGTTGCCGGTGATCTGCGCTCCGGCCGGACGATTCAGTCCGAAATAAAGCGTGGTTTGCTGCATCTGGTTATCTGCTTTGCAGGTCTCCATTGCCGCGTGTTGCGCGGGTGCGTTGCAGCCTGCGAGCATCAATAATGCCGCCGCCATAAGCCCTGTTTTGATGGTCATTGTTCGCTATCCTCATTGTTATAAGTGCAGCGATATCAACGTAATTTACGCATTTTGGCAAGAAAAAAGCCGGGTCGCGCTAGCGCTTACCCGGCTTACAGGAGGGAATAGGTTTTTTTACTCAGCCTGAAGCTTCGTCGGTGGTGCAGTGCGGTAGTGCGCGTCCGCTTCCGCAAAGCGTTTCTGCATGGAGGCAGACGGTGCTTTACCCAGCAGGCTGAACACCACAATACCGATGCTGCCGAAGATGAAGCCCGGGATGATTTCGTACAGACCCAGCCACGCGAACTGCTTCCAGACGATAACGGTCACCGCTCCGATGATCATCCCCGCCAGCGCGCCGTTGCGGGTCATGCGTGACCACAGAACGGAGAACAGAACCACCGGACCAAACGCCGCACCAAAGCCCGCCCACGCATAGCTCACAAGACCCAGAACGCGGTTATCAGGATTGGCCGCCAGCGCGATGGCAATCAGCGCCACTAACAGCACCATAAAGCGCCCGACCCATACCAGCTCTTTCTGGCTCGCACCTTTACGCAGGAAAGCTTTGTAGAGATCTTCGGTAATCGCACTGGAGCAGACCAGCAGCTGGCAGCTCAGAGTCGACATCACCGCCGCCAGAATTGCGGAGAGCAGAATACCGGCAATCCACGGGTTGAACAGAATGCCCGCCAGTTCGATGAACACACGCTCGGCATTCTGGTTTACTGCACCTGCCTGCGCCGGGTTATTGTTGAAGTAAGCGATGCCGAAGAAGCCAACCGCACAGGCACCCGCAAGACAGAGGATCATCCACGTCATACTGATACGACGGGCATGAACAATCGTGTGGTGAGAGTCAGCGGCCATAAAGCGCGCCAGAATGTGCGGCTGACCAAAGTAGCCCAGACCCCAGCCCATCAGAGAGACGATGGCCACGAAGTTCAGCCCTTTCAGCATGTCGACGTTTTCAATGCTCTTCTGCTTGATCACTTCCAGCGATTCACCGAAGCCGCCAACGGTGAAAATCACAATCACCGGGGTCAGGATCAGGGCGAAGATCATCAGGCTCGCCTGCACGGTGTCGGTCCAGCTTACCGCCAGGAATCCGCCCACGAAGGTATAGAGAATGGTCGCCGCGGCACCTGCCCACAGCGCGGTTTCATAGCTCATGCCGAAGGTGCTCTCAAACAGACGCGCGCCCGCCACGATGCCGGAAGCACAGTAGATGGTGAAGAACAGCAGAATCACCACCGCGGAGATAATGCGCAGAATGCGGCTGTTATCTTCAAAACGTCCGGTGAAGTAATCCGGCAGCGTCAGGGCATTGTTGTTCGCTTCGGTATGCACGCGCAGACGGCCTGCTACCAGCTTCCAGTTGATCCACGCCCCAAGGGTCAGGCCGATGGCAATCCAGCTTTCAGAGATACCGGAGATGAAAATCGCGCCCGGTAACCCCATCAGCAGCCAGCCGCTCATATCGGATGCGCCCGCAGACAGCGCGGTCACCATCGGGCCTAAACTGCGGCCGCCGAGAATGTAGTCGTCAAAGTTCTTTGTTGAACGCCATGCCAAAAACCCTATCAGGATCATGCCAAAAATATAAACGAGAAATGTCACCAGCATCGGTGTGCTAATAGCCATTCAAATTCTCCAAAATGTCGAGCGACAACCGTCCGGGTTGCCTTGTTATGTCATCACCGGAACGTAGTGATGTGTGTATGTGTTTCCATTGGGCGCGCTATCCTGCCGTATGCGCATCCCGCTGACAAACGATTTAACACTGCATTTACATCAAATTCATCCCCGGTTTGATACGAGTTTCCTATAGGTTGCACTCGCTCACACTTATACGGGTTGCACCTTTTAAAAGTGTTAAGTACCGCATAAAAACAGGCTTCTCATGCAGAAGCCAGCGCTTTTTTCCAGCTAACCAATCATTAACAATCCATTCATTTTCTGGGTTGCAAACCAGGTCACATTTAACACGGTTGCACAAAGTTGCAACATGGTGGATATTTCATGCCATCTACAAAACGCGATTACAGAACAACAGGAGTTTTGGCATGGGGATGACCACCATGGGGGTTAAGCTGGATGACGCTACCCGCGAACGGATTAAAACCGCAGCGACCCGCATTGACCGCACACCGCACTGGTTAATCAAGCAGGCGATTTTTAACTATCTGGAAAGACTGGAGAGCGACGAAGGCCTGCCAGAACTGCCTGCCCTGCTGGCGGGTGCCGCCAATGAAAGCGAGGATGCGCCCGCCGCTGGTGACGAAAGCCACCAGCCGTTCCTCGAATTCGCCGAGCAGATCCTGCCGCAGTCCGTCAGCCGTGCCGCCATTACCGGCGCTTACCGTCGTGCCGAAACCGACGCCGTGCCGATGCTGCTGGAGCAGGCCCGCCTGCCGGAAGCCATTGCCGCCCAGGCGCACAGCCTGGCGTATCAGCTGGCCGACAAGCTGCGCAACCAAAAAACCGCCACCGGCCGCGCCGGGATGGTGCAGGGTCTGCTGCAGGAGTTTTCCCTCTCTTCACAGGAAGGCGTGGCGCTGATGTGTCTGGCGGAAGCGCTGCTGCGTATTCCGGATAAAGCCACCCGCGACGCGTTGATCCGCGACAAGATCAGCAACGGCAACTGGCATTCGCACATTGGCCGCAGCCCGTCCCTGTTCGTTAACGCCGCCACCTGGGGCCTGCTGTTTACCGGCAAACTGGTCTCAACCCATAACGAAGCCAACCTGTCACGCTCTTTGAACCGCATCATCGGTAAGAGCGGCGAGCCGCTGATCCGCAAAGGCGTGGACATGGCGATGCGCCTGATGGGCGAGCAGTTCGTGACCGGCGAAACCATTGCCGAAGCGCTGGCGAACGCCCGCAAGCTGGAAGACAAAGGTTTCCGCTACTCGTATGACATGCTCGGTGAAGCGGCCCTGACTGCCGCCGACGCGCAGGCCTACATGGTCTCTTATCAGCAGGCGATCCACGCCATCGGTAAAGCCTCTAACGGCCGCGGTATTTATGAAGGTCCGGGTATCTCTATCAAACTGTCCGCCCTGCACCCGCGCTACAGCCGCGCGCAGTACGACCGCGTGATGGAGGAGCTTTACCCGCGCCTGAAATCCCTGACCCTGCTGGCGCGCCAGTATGACATCGGCATCAATATCGACGCCGAAGAGGCCGACCGTCTGGAGATCTCCCTCGATCTGCTGGAAAAACTGTGCTTCGAGCCAGAGCTGGCGGGCTGGAACGGCATTGGCTTCGTTATCCAGGCGTACCAGAAGCGCTGCCCGTTCGTCATTGATTATCTGATTGACCTGGCAAGCCGCAGCCGTCGCCGCCTGATGATCCGCCTCGTGAAAGGCGCCTACTGGGACAGCGAAATCAAACGCGCCCAGATGGAAGGTCTGGAAGGCTATCCGGTCTATACCCGTAAGGTCTACACCGACGTCTCTTACCTCGCCTGTGCGAAAAAACTGCTCGGCGTGCCGAACCTGATCTACCCGCAGTTCGCTACCCATAACGCCCACACCCTGGCGGCAATCTACAGCCTGGCGGGTCAAAACTATTATCCTGGCCAGTACGAGTTCCAGTGCCTGCACGGCATGGGTGAACCGCTGTACGAGCAGGTGACCGGTAAGGTAGCGGATGGCAAGCTGAACCGCCCATGCCGCATTTATGCGCCGGTAGGTACGCACGAAACGCTGCTGGCGTACCTGGTGCGTCGTCTGCTGGAAAACGGCGCGAATACCTCTTTCGTAAACCGCATCGCCGACACCACGCTGCCGCTCGACGAGCTGGTGGCCGATCCGGTGCAGGCCGTTGAGAAGATGGCGGCCCAGGAAGGTCAGATTGGTCTGCCGCATCCGAAGATTGCCCTGCCGCGCGAGCTGTATGGCGCAGGCCGCGTCAACTCTGCGGGTCTGGACCTGGCGAACGAACATCGTCTGGCGTCCCTCTCCTCTGCCCTGCTCAACAGCGCGCTGCAGAAATGGCAGGCGAAACCGATCCTTGAGCAGTCCGTCGAGGACGGTGAGATGCAGCCGGTTATCAACCCGGCAGAGCCAAAAGATATCGTCGGCTATGTACGCGAAGCCACCGAAGCGGAAGTGGATCAGGCGCTGGACAGTGCGGTCAACAACGCGCCAATCTGGTTTGCCACCCCGCCGCAGGAGCGTGCCGCCATTCTGGAGCGTGCTGCCGTGCTGATGGAAGATCAGATGCAGTCGCTTATCGGTATTCTGGTGCGTGAAGCGGGTAAAACCTTCAGCAACGCTATCGCTGAAGTGCGTGAGGCCGTGGACTTCCTGCACTACTACGCGGGTCAGGTGCGCGATGATTTCGATAACGAAACCCACCGTCCGCTCGGATCGGTCGTGTGTATCAGCCCGTGGAACTTCCCGCTGGCTATTTTTACCGGCCAGATTGCCGCAGCCCTTGCCGCAGGTAACAGCGTGCTGGCCAAACCGGCAGAGCAGACCCCGCTGATTGCCGCGCAGGGCATCAACATTCTTCTGGAAGCCGGCGTACCTGCGGGCGTGGTCCAGCTGCTGCCAGGCCGCGGCGAAACGGTCGGCGCTAAACTGACCTCCGATAACCGCGTACGCGGCGTGATGTTTACCGGCTCGACCGAAGTTGCCTCTCTGCTGCAGCGCAACATTGCTACCCGTCTGGATGCGCAGGGTCGTCCTACCCCGCTCATCGCGGAAACCGGCGGCATGAACGCCATGATCGTTGACTCCTCTGCCCTCACCGAACAGGTGGTGGTCGACGTGCTGGCCTCGGCGTTCGACAGCGCCGGTCAACGCTGCTCCGCCCTGCGCGTACTGTGCCTGCAGGATGACGTGGCCGACCACACGCTGAAAATGCTGCGCGGCGCGATGGCCGAATGCCGTATGGGCAACCCGGGGCGTCTCACCACCGACATCGGCCCGGTGATTGACGCGGAAGCCAAAGCCAATATCGAAAACCACATCCAGACCATGCGCGCCAAAGGCCGTCCGGTGTTCCAGGCGGTGCGTGAGAACAGCGAAGATGCCCGCGAGTGGCAGACCGGCACCTTCGTGCCGCCAACGCTGATTGAGCTGGCAAGCTTCGACGAGCTGAAAAAAGAGGTCTTCGGTCCGGTGCTGCACGTGGTGCGTTACAACCGTAACAACCTTAATGAACTGATCGATCAGATCAACGCCTCCGGCTATGGCCTGACGCTTGGCGTACACACCCGTATCGACGAAACCATCGCGCAGGTGACCGGCAGTGCCAAAGTGGGCAACCTGTACGTTAACCGCAACATGGTCGGCGCGGTCGTGGGCGTACAGCCGTTCGGCGGTGAAGGTTTGTCCGGCACCGGTCCGAAAGCGGGCGGTCCGCTTTACCTGTACCGTCTGCTGGCGAACCGTCCGGAGAACGCGCTGGGCGTGACGCTGGCACGTCAGGACGCAGACTATCCGGTCGACGCGCAGCTGAAAACCGTGCTGACGCAGCCGCTTGAAGCGCTGATCGCCTGGGCGGAAAAACGTCCTGAACTGCGTGCCATTGCGCAGCAGTACGGCGAGCTGGCGCAGGCTGGCACGCAGCGTCTGCTTCCGGGGCCAACCGGCGAGCGCAACACCTGGACGCTGATGCCGCGCGAGCACGTACTCTGCGTAGCGGATAACGAGCAGGATGCGCTGGTACAGCTGGCTGCCGCGATGGCAACCGGATGTGAAGTGCTGTGGCCGGAAGATGCGCTGCATCGCGACCTGGCAAAACAGCTGCCAAAAGCCGTTTCAGCCCGCATTCGCTTCGCGAAGGCCGATGCGCTGCTGACGCAGCCGTTTGACGCCGTGATTTATCACGGTGATTCCGACCAGCTGCGCGAACTGTGCGAACAGGTAGCGGCCCGCAGCGGGGCGATTGTTTCGGTACAGGGCTTTGCGCGTGGGGAAACCAACCTGCTGCTGGAGCGTCTGTACGTGGAGCGTTCGCTCAGCGTCAACACCGCGGCGGCGGGCGGTAACGCCAGCCTGATGACCATCGGTTAATCGTGTAAACTCTCCCCGGTGGCGCTACGCTTACCGGGGCTACTAAGAATCGTAGGCCGGATATGCATAGCGCATCCGGCTTTTTTTTACACGGAGGGGATGATGAAAAGAGTATTTCTCGCAGGTGCCGCACTGCTGTTGAGCACCAGCGCGCTGGCCAACGAGTGCGACAACACCACCACCCAGCTTGAACTGAACACCTGTAGCGCGCAGCAGTACCAGGCGGCGGATAAGAAGCTCAACGCGACGTATCAGGCCGCTATCAAACGTGCGGCAGCCCCCCAGCGTGACCTGCTAAAAAAAGCGCAGCAGGCGTGGATTACCCTGCGGGATGCAGATTGCACGTTTATCGGTTCGGGTACGGAAGGTGGAAGCATTCAGCCAATGATTGTCAGTCAGTGCCTGGCAGAGAAAACCGCGGAGCGAGAAGCGTTTCTGGCCTCGCTGATGCAATGTGAAGAGGGCGATTTAAGCTGCCCTCTCCCGCCGGGAAACTAACGCACGCGGATCCCTTCGATAATCATCCGCTGTACGTTTTCCAGGGTGCTGTGGAAAAACGCTTCATCCTGGAGCGTTTTCCCGGTCACCGCCTCGACCTGGGCCGCAAAGTCAGCGTAATGCTGGGTGGCGGCCCAAATCATAAAGATCAAATGCTGCGGATCGACCGGCGCCAGCTTTCCGCTGGCGACCCACCCGGCAATAATCGCCGACTTATCGTCCACCAGCTGCTTTAAATCCCCCGTCAGCTCAGCCTGCAATAGCGGCGCGCCCTGCAGCATCTCAAGACAAAACAGGCGCGACGCCTGCGGGTAATCGCGTGACACCTCCAGCTTCAGGCGGATGTACTCTTTGATCGCCACCAGCGGGGCCAGCTCTGCGCGGAACGCTTTCAGGGGCGCCAGCCAGATATCGAGGATCTGCTGCATCACCGCCACATAGAGCGCCTCTTTCGACGGGTAGTAGTAGAGCAGATTGGTTTTGGAAACCCCGGACTGCTCCGCTACCTGCTCCAGCCGCGTGCCGTGAATGCCAAACTGTGAAAACGTCTCCAGCGCCGCGCTGAGAATAGCCTGCTTCTTGGCGCTGACTGCCTGTGACCGTTTACCTGGTGTTTTCACTGCGCCTTGTGTCATTCCCGCTCTCCTTATTCTGCGTTGCCCTCAGCATAGCAAAACCCCCGTCTCGCCACGACATTCTGCACTCCCATCGCGCATGAATGCCTGTTTTCTGTGCAATGTTTTTGACCAGTTAGTCCACTTTTAACCGCATCAATACGCCAACTTTCGATTAACACATTAATAACAAAGTCATTTTCAAAACTGGCACTCCCTTTGCAAAAACGCCAGTACCTGCAACGTAGTGAAGAGAGGTTCGTGATGAAAATTGGCGTATTTGTACCTATCGGCAACAACGGCTGGCTTATCTCGACCACTGCCCCGCAATACATGCCGACCTTTGAGCTGAATAAAGCCATCGTGCAAAAAGCGGAGCACTACCATTTCGACTTTGCACTTTCGATGATCAAGCTGCGCGGCTTTGGCGGCAAAACCGAATTCTGGGATCACAACCTGGAGTCCTTCACCCTGATGGCAGGACTGGCCGCGGTCACCTCGCGGATTCAGATCTACGCTACCGCCGCCACGCTCACCCTGCCACCGGCGATCGTCGCGCGCATGGCCTCAACCATCGACTCGATCTCCGGAGGACGCTTTGGCGTGAACCTGGTGACCGGCTGGCAAAAGCCGGAGTACGAGCAGATGGGGCTCTGGCCGGGTGACGATTACTTCTCGCGTCGCTACGACTACCTGACCGAATACGTGCAGGTCCTGCGCGATCTCTGGGGCACCGGCAAAAGCGATTTCAAAGGTGACTTCTTCACCATGAACGACTGCCGCGTCAGCCCGCAACCGTCGGTGCCGATGAAAGTGATCTGCGCCGGGCAGAGCGACGCGGGGATGGAATTCTCCGCCAAATACGCCGACTTTAACTTCTGCTTCGGGAAAGGCGTTAACACCCCTGCCGCTTTCGCCCCCACCGCGGCGCGCATGAAAGAGGCTGCCGACAAAACCGGGCGCGACGTGGGCTCCTACGTGCTGTTTATGGTGATTGCCGACGAAACCGACGAGGCCGCACGCGCGAAATGGGAGTGTTACAAGGACGGTGCTGACGAGGAGGCCCTGAGCTGGCTTACCGAGCAGAGCCAGAAAGATACCCGTTCCGGCGCAGACACCAACGTCCGCCAGATGGCTGACCCCACCTCCGCCGTCAATATCAATATGGGCACGCTGGTTGGATCCTATGCCAGCGTTGCCAGAATGCTCGACGAAGTCGCCGCCGTACCCGGCGCAGAGGGCGTTCTGCTGACCTTCGATGATTTCCTCACCGGTGTGGAAACCTTCGGCGAGCGCATCCAGCCGCTGATGCAATGCCGCGCCCACATTCCTGCCGTCACGAAGGAGGTTGCGTAATGACGACCTTAAACGCTCGCCCGGAAGCCATCACCTTTGCGCCGCAGCAGAGCGCGCTGATCGTGGTGGACATGCAAAACGCCTACGCCAGTAAAGGGGGTTATCTGGATCTGGCGGGGTTCGACGTCTCCGCCACGCAGCCGGTCATTGCGAACATCAACACCGCCGTCAGCGCCGCACGGGAAGCCGGCATGCTCATCGTCTGGTTCCAGAACGGCTGGGACGACCAGTACGTGGAGGCCGGTGGCCCCGGCTCGCCCAACTTCCACAAGTCCAACGCCCTGAAAACGATGCGCAAAAACCCTGAACTGCAGGGCAAGCTGCTGGCAAAAGGCGGCTGGGATTATCAGCTGGTGGACGAGCTGGTCCCGCAGGCAGGTGATATTGTCTTGCCCAAACCGCGCTACAGCGGCTTTTTCAACACCCCGCTCGACAGCCTGTTGCGCAGCCGGGGCATTCGTCACCTGGTCTTTACCGGCATCGCCACCAACGTTTGTGTGGAGTCGACCCTGCGCGACGGCTTTTTCCTTGAGTATTTTGGCGTGGTGCTGGAAGACGCGACCCATCAGGCCGGGCCGGAATTCGCGCAGAAAGCGGCCCTGTTCAATATCGAAACCTTTTTTGGCTGGGTGAGTAACGTCGCAGCGTTCTGCGATGCCCTGAATCCGCCGCTCGCCCGTATCGCCTGAGGAGAACGACGATGCCGAAATCCGTGATTATTCCGCCGGGCACCAGCACACCGATTGCCCCGTTTGTCCCCGGAACGCTCGCCGACGGCGTGGTGTATGTCTCCGGTACGCTGCCGTTTGATAAAGACAACAACGTGGTGTTTATCAACGACCCAAAGGCACAAACCCGCCACGTGCTGGAGACGATCAAAAGCGTGATCGAAACGGCGGGTGGCACGATGGAGGATGTGACCTTCAACAGCATCTTTATCACCGACTGGAAAAACTACGCCGCGATTAACGAGATCTACGCCGAGTTCTTCCCCGGCGATAAGCCGGCCCGGTTCTGTATACAGTGCGGGCTGGTGAAGCCTGACGCGCTGGTTGAAATTGCCACCGTTGCGCACATTGCGAAGTGAGGCAGCCATGAAACTCTCCGTCTCACCGCCCCCGTATGAGGGGGCACCCGTGGTAGTCCTCATTGCCGGTCTCGGCGGCAGCGGCAGCTACTGGCTGCCCCAGCTGGCCGCGCTGGAGCCGGAGTATCAGGTGGTGTGCTATGACCAGCGGGGGACGGGTAATAACCGCGATACCCTGCCGGAAGGCTATAGCCTGGCGCAAATGGCGGACGAACTGGCCATAGCGCTGGCTGAAGCCGGAATTGCCCGCTACTGCGTGGTAGGGCATGCGCTGGGCGCGCTGATCGGGCTACAGCTGGCCCTCGACAGACCTGATGCGCTCACCGCGCTGGTGTGCGTCAACGGCTGGCTAACCCTCAACGCCCATACCCGACGCTGTTTTCAGATCCGCGAGCGTTTGCTGCATTCCGGCGGCGCGCAGGCGTGGGTAGAGGCGCAGCCGCTGTTTCTCTACCCGGCAGACTGGATGGCTGCTCGTGCGCCCCGCCTGGAGGCCGAAGAAGCGCTGGCGCTGGCCCATTTCCAGGGCAAAAGCAACCTGCTGCACAGGCTCAGCGCCCTGAAGAAAGCGGATTTCAGCCGCCACGCCGCGCGTATTCATTGTCCGGTACACCTCATCTGTTCCGCCGACGACATGCTGGTGCCCTGTGTCTGCTCGACTGAGCTACAGGCGGCTCTCCCACGCAGCCACAGCGTGGTCATGCGTCAGGGCGGGCATGCCTGCAACGTCACCGAACCGAACACCTTTAACACCCTGCTGCTGAACGGGCTTGCCAGCCTGCTGCACAGTTCTGAACCCGCTTTATAAGGAGCTTTAATGAGCGAAGCCATTAATCCTGCGGCGCGCGAAACGCTATTCACCGGCGCCCGTACCCACAACGGCTGGCAGAATCTGCCCGTCAGCGACGAGACGCTGCGCGAAATCTACGACCTGATGAAATGGGGCCCAACCTCCGCCAACTGCTCCCCGGCGCGAATCGTGTTTGTGCGCAGCGCAGAGGGAAAAGAGAAGCTGCGCCCGGCGCTCTCCAGCGGCAATCTGGAAAAAACGCTCACCGCGCCGGTCACGGCGATTGTTGCCTGGGACAGCGAGTTTTATGAGCGCCTGCCGGAACTGTTCCCGCACGGCGATGCCAGAAGCTGGTTTACCACCAGCCCGGCGCTCGCCGAAGAGACGGCATTTCGCAACAGCTCCATGCAGGCTGCTTACCTAATTTTCGCCTGTCGCGCCCTCGGGCTGGACACCGGCCCGATGTCAGGCTTTGACCGACAAAAGGTCGACGAGGCCTTTTTCACCGGCACGCTGCTTAAAAGCAATCTGCTGATCAACATTGGCTATGGTGATACGAACAAACTTTACGGACGCCTGCCGCGTCTGGCGTTCGAAGATGCCTGCGGGCTGGCGTAAGGAGCAATCATGACGACACCGGATAAACAAACCTTTCGCGACGCCATGGCCTGCGTCGGCGCGGCAGTCAACATCATCACCACCGACGGCCCGGCGGGAATGGCGGGATTCACTGCCAGCGCGGTGTGCAGCGTCACGGATTCGCCTCCCACCCTGCTGGTATGCCTGAACCGCGGCGCGTCCGTCTGGCCGACGTTTAGCGAAAACCGCACGCTGTGCGTGAACACCCTGAGCGCCGGACAAGAGCCGCTATCCAACCTGTTTGGCGGCAAAACGCCAATGGAGACGCGCTTTGCCGCCGCCCGCTGGCAATCGGGCGATACGGGGTGTCCGCGTCTGGAGGATGCGCTGGCCTCGTTTGACTGCCGCATCAGCCAGGTGGTGAGCGTCGGTACCCACGACATTCTGTTTTGCGACATTGTTTCGATTGTTCGCCACCCCGCGCCGCAAGGGCTGGTGTGGTTTGACCGCGGCTACCACGCGCTTATGCGACCCGCCTGCTAAGGCGCTTTAAGGAGACAGACCATGTTCGGATTTCCCCACTGGCAGTTGAAATCGACCTCCACAGAAGCAGGCGTGGTCGCGCCGGATGAACGACTCCCGCTCGGACAAACGATGGTGATGGGCGTCCAGCATGCAGTCGCGATGTTTGGTGCGACCGTACTCATGCCGATGCTGATGGGGCTTGATCCCAACCTGTCGATTCTGATGTCGGGTATCGGCACCCTGCTGTTCTTTTTTGTCACCGGTGGGCGCGTGCCCAGCTATCTGGGCTCCAGCGCCGCGTTTGTCGGGGTGGTTATCGCCACAACCGGATTTAACGGCCAGGGGATCAACCCTAACCTGAGCGTGGCGCTCGGCGGCATCATCGCCTGCGGCCTGGTCTATACCCTGATTGGTCTGGTGGTGATGAAGATCGGCACGCGCTGGATCGAACGCATGATGCCTCCCGTGGTGACCGGTGCCGTCGTCATGGCGATTGGCCTGAACCTGGCGCCGATCGCAGTGAAAAGCGTCTCCGGCTCGCCGTTTGAAAGCTGGATGGCGGTGATCACCGTGCTGTGTATCGGCCTGGTGGCGGTGTTTACGCGCGGGATGATCCAGCGTCTGCTGATTCTGGTCGGGCTGATTGTCGCCTGTCTGGTTTACGCTCTGCTGGCGAACGTTTTCGGTCTCGGCAAGCCGGTCGATTTTACCCTGCTCCATCAGGCTGCCTGGTTTGGCCTGCCGCAGGTCACTTCCCCCACCTTTAACACCCAGGCAATGATGCTTATCGCACCGGTGGCGGTGATCCTGGTGGCGGAGAACTTAGGTCACCTGAAGGCGGTCGCGGGAATGACCGGCCTCAGTATGGACCCGTACATGGGCCGGGCATTTGTCGGTGACGGTCTGGCAACCATGATCTCCGGCTCCGTGGGCGGCAGCGGCGTCACCACCTATGCCGAAAATATCGGCGTGATGGCGGTGACCAAAGTCTACTCGACGCTGGTCTTCGTCGCGGCAGCGGCGATGGCGATACTGCTTGGTTTCTCTCCGAAGTTCGGCGCGCTGATCCACACCATTCCGTCGCCGGTCATCGGCGGAGCATCGATTGTGGTATTTGGGCTGATCGCCGTGGCTGGCGCGCGAATCTGGGTGCAGCATCGGGTCGATCTGAGCCAGAACAGCAACCTGATTATGGTGGCGGTCACGCTGGTGCTGGGCGCGGGTGATTTCGCCCTGACGCTGGGCGGATTTACGATTGGTGGGATCGGCACGGCAACGTTCGGGGCAATTCTGCTTAACGCCCTGCTGAGCCGCCGGAAAGGGGATGAAGCGCAGGCTGAAGCCATCACCCCCTCAACCTGAAATGAGTGCTGCTTTCTTGCCGGGTGACGCTACGCTTACCCTGCCTACAATGAGCATGTAGGCCCGCGCAAGCGTAGCGCCGCCGGGCAAAACGGGCAGCGTGCACGTTGTTAGCTATCTGCCCCTTGTTCAGCCCCCACCCCGGTAATCGCCTTGCGTCGTTTTTTTAGCTTCAGCTCGCTCACCAGCACCCCGGCGACAATAAATGCCGCACCGACCAGGGCCAGCAGCGGCAAGCGCTCTCCGGCGAGGCGACCAAAAATCCCCGCCCATACCGGTTCGCCGGTGTAGATCACCGTTGCCCGCGTCGGGGAGACGCTGCGCTGCGCCCAGTTCATGGTGACCTGAATAATGGCGCTGAAGATGCCCAGCCCCAACGCGACCACGATCAGACCGGTAGACATCGGCGGCACGGACTCTCCGGCCGGTACCATCGTCGCAAACGCCACCAGCGAGGCCGTGGCGAGCTGGACCACCGTCACGCGCTTGACGTCCACCTTGCCCGCCCAGGCGCTAATCAGAATAATTTCCGCCGCAATGGCAATCGCCCCGACGAGGGTAATGATCTCGCCCGGTCCCAGTGCCAGCAGGTTATTTTCCGGCCCGGCCAGCAAAATCAGGCCGATAAATGCCAGCACGATACCGATGCAGGACATCATCCCCGGCAGCCGTCCCAGGCAAAGCCACTGCAGGAGCGGTACCAGCGGTACATACATGGCGGTGATAAATGCCGATTTGCTGCTGGAGATAGTCTGTAATCCCCATGTCTGCAGGCTGTAGCCCATTGCAATCGCCACCCCGATCGCCACCCCGGCCTTCAGCTCTTTAAGGGTTAATCCGCGCAGGGATTTTAGCGATACGAGCGCCACGGCTATCGCCGCCGTCGCAAAGCGCAGACCAACAAAAAAGAACGGATCGCTCAGCGTTACCGCGTACTGGACGGCCAGAAACGTCCCGCCCCAGAACATGGTGATGAGAATAAGGATGGCTTCCTGCGGTTTTACGGAGAATTTAAAGCGTGAGACAGACATGCGACACCAGCAAATGAGAACAATTCTGTAGTGTGCGTCGCCTTTGGTTACAGTTCAATGTTGCAGAAATAAAAAAACCGCCGGGAACGCCCGGCGGCAGGGTTCAGCCTGGCGCGTTACTTATTGCTGCCGTGGCTGTTTTTACCCCCTTTCTTGCCAGCCTCTGATGCGCGCTGAGGGTCATTTTTGAAGTTGCCCCCGCTATGCTGGCCACCTTTACGACCTGCTTCTGATGCTCTTTCACGGTCTTCAGCGAAATTACCTGAACCACCACGATGGTTTGCCATCTCTAACCTCCAGAGTGTGAAACATTAGACATCATATTGCATTCAGTAAAAGAGGATTCTTTCACCTCGCGGCATGAGGACAGTGCCTTTATCTGTGCCGCGTGAAACTAAGCTTAGTGGACTAAGGCTGTCCGGCAAGCCGCTGGTAATATCCTGCAACAGGATCTCAGTCTTTCGGGTGAGATAACGCGACGGAGATTCATAACTCTTTCTTATCATTTCAAAAAACGGAGGCGAGAAAGTTGTTTCATTTTGCTACAGCACGCTTCCCCAATCATATTGTTATAAATCAAAGAAATGGTGTTCATTTTTGCAGTCTGGCCGTGATGGCATATCTTTAAATGAACGCAGCGATCCGCTGTCAGAAAACACAAACGAGGAGTGATGCAAAATGGCAAAAGTTCTGGTGCTCTATTATTCCATGTATGGACACATTGAAACCATGGCTCACGCAGTCGCAGAAGGTGCAAACAGGGTGGACGGCGTTGAGGTTGTTGTGAAGCGCGTACCGGAAACCATGCAGGCGGAAGCCTTCGCCAAAGCCGGGGGAAAAACACAGAATGCCCCGGTCGCCACGCCTCAGGAGCTGGCAGATTACGATGCGATTATTTTCGGGACGCCAACCCGTTTCGGCAATATGTCCGGCCAGATGCGCACCTTCCTCGATCAGACGGGCGGGCTATGGGCCTCAGGCGCTTTATACGGCAAACTCGCCAGCGTCTTCAGCTCTACCGGCACCGGTGGCGGTCAGGAGCAGACGATTACCTCAACCTGGACTACCCTTGCTCATCATGGGATGGTGATTGTGCCGATTGGCTACGGCGCGCAGGAACTCTTTGATGTTTCTCAGGTACGTGGCGGTACTCCCTACGGTGCAACCACCATTGCCGGCGGCGATGGTTCCCGACAGCCGAGCGACGAAGAGCTCGCCATCGCCCGTTATCAGGGTGAGCATGTCGCGGGCCTCGCCAAAAAACTGAACGGCTAACTCAACAGGAGGACAAGCATGCCAACTCAGGAATCAAAAGCCCACCGCGTGGGTGAATGGGCAAGTTTACGCAATACCTCTCCGGAGATTGCCGAAGCCATTTTTGAAGTCGCGAAATATGACGAGAAACTGGCAGAGCAGATTTGGGAAGAAGGTAGCGACGAAGTGCTGGTTCGCGCCTTCGAAAAGACGGACAAAGACTCGCTCTTCTGGGGCGAACAGACCATCGAACGTAAAAACGTCTAAGCGTTTCCCCCCCCGCCTTTGCGGGGGGGTATCCTCTATTTTGCCGCGCTGTTCATCACCGCATTAAACTTATCAACCGGGCAGAAGCCGTTAGCATCCACCGGGCAGCCTTTCAGCTCCAGCGTCACACGCTGCGCGGGGGATTCCAGCGACAGCACGCTGGCGTTTCGCAGCTGCTCTGAGCTCTGGTAGACATACTCAATTTTCATCAGTTCCTGGTTAGCGTTTTTGTCATGCCAGCGCTGGAAGACTATTTTGCCGCCAATTGGCGTGCGCTCGTGCTGATCGTGGAGTTGATACGGTTTGAAATCCAGCGCGGTCAGCAGCGAAGCAATGTTTGAATCATGCCCCACCAGCAGGGTGATTTTAGGCGCTTTCGCCTGATCGGTGACCAGCGCTTTATCAATATATTTCACCAGGGGTTTGGCGACGTTTTGCGCCACCTCGGTGGAGGTAAACAGCGAGTCCTGATAGCCGTTTTTCAGCTTCGACAGCACACGCCACTGCTGGTCAGTCTTGATCTCACCCCAGGCCACCTGGTCAGCCGGGAAACCTTCGTAATATTGCAGCGTGAACGCATCCACCAGCGAGTTACCCACTTTCAGCGGACCTGACACGCCTGGCTCTTTTTCATAGTCGGCACTGAACGTATCTTTCGCGTCCGCCAGCGAGCAGACTTTTTTCTCTTTGCAGGACGGCGAATCGGCGTAGTTCGTCATCTGCTCCAGCAGCTTATAGCTTTCTGAAAGCTGCATTTTCTGCCGCTCGGTCTCCATCGCCTTCAGCGCTTTTTCGCGGAACTCAGGCGAGTTATCGGTAATGACCGGATTAAAGGTGGGATCCATCGTGCCCATTTTTTCCTGATGATGCACAGGCACATCGCACCCCGGGAACGCGCCGGTAATGAAGAATTGTGCGGTCGCAACGGTACGCTGCAGGCTATTGGCATATGCATAAACGGTGTCCGCTGGCGGGCACTCTCCAGTCTTTATCATCCCCTGCTGCGCCAGCCACTCGCGCATGTAATGACCCATATAGACTTCCAGCACGCCGCCTTTGGTGGTGAGCTGACCACCCGGTACCTCCCACTCTGGCCACTGTTTCGGCGTGGACTGCTCCAGCACGCTGCCGTTGTTGGCGAGCGGTGCGCGTAGGTTATGGCGACTCATGATTAAAACTTGCTCCAGCTGATACCCTTCCGGCGTCTCTTGTGCCTGCACGCCAAACGTTGCTGAAATGGAACCGGCGACTGCCAGCGCGAGTAGTGCTTTTCTCATCCCTAATTCCTCACTCGTTTTAAAATGTCGCATTCAGTGTGACAGATTCGTGACAATTTTCCGGGAAGCATTTCTCAATCTGATGAATACCTTACTCGCCGATTCAGACGCTGATGCCAGCGACGATGCCAACATACAGCGCCGCCCACGCGCAGGCAGAAAGCAGGCTGACGGCGTAGACCTTCACGGCGCTTAGCCTGAGCATCCCCGCTGCCAGCGGCACGATATAACGCAATACCGCCAGAAAGCGCGACGTAAACAGCGCAATTTCACCGTTCTTTTGCAGCTGATGCTGCACTCTCAAAAACCTGTCGGCATGCTTAGACGTGAAACGCGTGACCAGCCGGGTGTGTCCCATCAGCTGGCCAACATGGTAATTCAGCACCGATCCCACCGTTGCCCCCATTACCACGGCAAGCCATGCGAGCCCAGGATGCATGCTCCCCTGGCTGACGCCGATGCCCGCCAGCAGCATCACCGAGGCGGGTGGCAGCACGGAGGAGATCAGTACCGTCGATTTACCCAGCGCCATCACGAATAACAACGCAAACAGATGTGCCGGATAGAGCGCAAAATGAGTAAGCAGATGATCAAACCACGCCATTTACCCCATCCTCGTGATGATTTAATCTTTTATTTAAAATGAATAACCTTAAATAAACCCTCAACATCGTATTAATAAAATTCTTCTAAACCGTTCTTAAACATTATTTAAAATCCTGAGCGGTAAAATTAAATATGCGTATTATCCCTCACGTTTTACAACGATCTCGTTATGGCGAGGCTCCTGTACAAATACACGTTATCGCTCTGGTGGGTTCGAGAGAACCGACACAGGGTAAAACAGGCACTGTCGAATCAAGGCTTTGTCAGTATAACTTCCCTTGCGGGATACGGTGTACAGTGCTGAACCCAGGACGTGGGGATCTCCTCTTCGACATGCCCTGTCTTGCTCGCCCCTGAGAGATATTTTTATTCAAAGGGAATTCACTATGTCTTACGCTATTCACAATCAAAACCCGGCATTCAATGACAGCGCCATCGCGCAATATATGAATACCGATTTTATCGTCCTTGATATTGCATTATGCGTGGCGCTGGCGCGCGAGCAATTCTTCGCAAAATTAAAAGACGACGATATTCCATCGCATATTTTTATTGAAGACAATGGCCGCCTGGCGGGCATGATTGCGGTGCGTAAATTGCTGCAAACCGCCGATACGCTACAGCCGGTGAAATCGCTGATGATCTCGCAGTTTTTACAGGTCAAACCGGAGGATAAACGTGCCGATGTTGCCGGCCAGCTGGCGCACGGCGGCGCGGACGTGGTGCCGGTGGTCACCCACGGCAAGCTCGTCGGCTGCCTGACCGAGCGCGAAATCGCCCATCTGCTGGAAGATGACGTCACCGAAGACGCTCAGCTTCAGGGGGCGACGCTGCCGCTGGAGAAGCCCTATCTGGAAACCAGCGCCTTCAGCTTGTGGAAGAAACGCTCCGTCTGGCTGCTGCTGCTGTTTGTCGCGGAAGCCTACACCAGTTCGGTGATCCAGCACTTCGAAGAGGCGCTGGAGTCCGCCATTGCGCTGGCGTTCTTTATTCCGCTGCTGATCGGCACGGGCGGCAACAGCGGAACGCAGATCACCTCCACGCTGGTGCGCGCCATGGCGCTGGGAGAGGTGCATCTTCGCGACGTCGGGCGCGTGCTGCGAAAAGAGATGTCCACTTCGCTGATGATTGCCGTGACGCTCGGGATTGCCGGGTGTATCCGCGCGTGGATGATGGGGATTGGGCTGGAAATCACGCTTATCGTCAGCCTGACGCTGGTGTGCATAACGCTGTGGAGCGCGATTGTGTCGTCCGTGATTCCGATGGTGCTCAAACGCTGCGGCATTGACCCGGCGGTCGTCTCCGCGCCGTTTATCGCGACGCTTATCGACGGTACCGGGCTGATTATCTACTTCAAGATCGCGCAATATACGCTGGGGCTGGAGTAACGCGGTCCGCCAGCTGGATCACCGCTCGCGAAAACGCCTCAATCGCCAGCGCGACATCCTCAGCCATCACCGACTCTGCCGGGTGGTGGCTGACGCCCCCCTTGCAGCGCACAAACAGCATCCCTACCGGCCAGCGTTCCGCGATGGCAATCGCATCATGGCCCGCGCCGCTGGGCAGCGACAGTGAACGCCCCTGCACCGATTCGACGGCCTCCCCTAACACGTTTTGCAGGTGGATATCGCACGGCGTGGCCGCGATGCGGTAAAACTCCTCGGCGCTGAACTGCAGTCCGCGTCGCGACGCGATTGCCTGCGCATTTTCCAGCAATTCGGCCAGCAACCGATCCAGCGGCGCATCCTGCGGACCGCGGATATCCAGCGAGAGCTGAACCTCGCCGGGGATCACGTTTACCGCACCGGGCAGGCAGCGCAGCTCCCCGACCGTCGCCACCCGATTGCCGCCCTGCTGCCGGGTGGTATTTTCGATGAGAACCATCCATTCGGCAGCGGCGGCCAGCGCGTCCTTACGATGGTTCATCGGCACGGTTCCCGCGTGCCCGGCTTCGCCGGTGAAACGGCAATTCAGGCGACGTGCGCCGTTGATGGCTTCCACCACGCCGAGCGCGAGACCGTCCTGCTCAAGGCACGGCCCCTGTTCAATGTGCAGCTCCAGGTAGGCGCTGAAATCCTCGGGACGGCGTGCGGCATGCGACACGCGGCCGGGATCGAGCCCCACCTGCACCATTGCCTGCGCTACGCTGATGCCGCTGGCGTCGGTTTTTTCCAGCCAGTCCTGCGGCCAGGTGCCCGTCAGCCCCCGGCTGCCTAACAGCGTAATGCCGAAACGGGTGCCCTCTTCATCGCAAAAACCGACAATCTCAATGGCCTGCGCCAGGTGCAGGCCCTGCTGGTGCAGGCTGTCCACCACTTCAATCGCGGTGAGCACCCCGAGCATACCGTCGTAGCGCCCCGCATTGCGCACGGTATCCAGATGCGAGCCGAGCAGCACCGCCTGCGCGCCTTCCTGAGCACCTTCATAGCGTCCACAGATATTGCCCACGCTGTCCTGCCAGACGGTCATCCCCGCCTGGCTCATCCACTGCCCGACCAGCTGGTTGGCCTGCAGATGCTGCGCCGAGAGGTAGACCCGGGTCAGCGCATCCGGCGTTTCGCTGATGGCGGCCAGCGCATCGGCGCGCGCCATCACCCGTTCTGCCGCCGGGCTCATTGCGGCGTCTCGCGGCGATAGTGATCCCACGCGGCCTGCATGGCGGCCCCCTGCGTGGTGGTGAATTTCAGGTAGTTCAGCACCGACTCCAGCGCGCTCAGGGTGGTCATCACGCAGTCTTTGCGCGCGTTATAACCCATGGTGCCAATGCGCCACACTTTACCGTGCAGCGGGCCAAACGAGGTGCCGATTTCAATCCCGAAATCCTCCAGCATCAGCTTACGCACCTCGTCGCCGTTGACGCCCTGTGGAATCACCACGCCCAGCACGTTATTCATCTTGTGCTTCAGGTCGCCGAAGGTCTCCAGCCCCATCGCCTGAATGCCCTTCAGGAGCGCATCGCCGTGCAGCTTGTGGCGGGCAATGCCGTTCTCCAGCCCTTCCTGCAGGATCAGCCGCGCGCATTCGCGGGCGCCAAACAGCGCGGTGGTAGCTTCGGTATGGTGATTCAGCCGTTCCGGGCCCCAGTAGTCCATCACCATGCCAAGATCGAAGTAGTTGGAGTAGATCATCTCCTCGTCGCCGTCGCGGTGGGCGTCGGTGCGAATGCCCGCCTCAACGCACTTGCGGCGGCGGATCGCCTCCTCCATCCGCGTACTCAGGGTGACTGGCGAAGTACCCGATGGCCCGCCGAGACACTTCTGCATCCCGGCCGAGACGGCATCCAGCCCCCAGGCGTCGGTCTCCAGCGCGTTGCCGCCGAGCGACGCGGTGGCGTCGGTGTAAAACAGCACGTCGTAGCGGCGGCAGATAGCGCCAAGCTCCGCGAGCGGCTGCAGCATGGTGGTGGAGGTGTCGCCCTGTACGGTGAGCAGCAGGCGAGGACGAATACGCTTAATTGCATCCTCCACCTGGTCCGGGGCGAACACCTCGCCCCACGGCACCTCGATGGTATGCACCTCCGCCCGACAGCGGCGGGCAATTTCGCACAGCAGGTGACCAAAGCGGCCAAAGACCGGAACCAGCACTTTATCCCCCGGGCGAATGGCGGAAACCAGTATCGCTTCAATCCCCGCCCGGGAGGTACCGTCGACCAGCATCGTCCAGCGATTTTCAGTGCGGAATACGCCGCGATAGAGCGCCATCACCTCGTTCATGTAGTGGGTCATGGCCGGATCGTACTGACCAATCAGCTGGCTCGACATAGCGCGCAGCACGCGCGGGTCGGCGTTGATCGGCCCTGGCCCCATCAGTAGACGTTGCGGCGGGTTAATTTGCGGAAAATGTGCAATATCCATGAGTCAGTCCTTATCAGTTGAGGCCGCGCACGGAGGAGATGAACTGCTTCAGTTCCGTGGTCTGCGGGTTGGCGAACAGCGTTTTGCTGTCGCCCTGCTCCCAGACTTTCCCCTGGTGCATAAACACCACGCGGTCGCCCACTTCGCGGGCAAAATTCATTTCGTGCGTCACGAGAATCAGGGTCATCCCCTCGGCGGCCAGCTGCTCCAGTACCTTGAGCACTTCGCCCACCAGCTCCGGGTCAAGCGCGGAGGTGATCTCGTCACAGAGTAAAACTTTAGGCGACATCGCCAGCGCGCGGGCAATCGCCACGCGCTGCTGCTGGCCGCCGGAGAGGCTCGACGGGTAGTAATCCAGACGATCGCCTAAGCCCACTTTCTCCAGCATGCGCTGCGCCAGCTCCCGGCATTCGGCAGCACTTTTCTTCAGCACCCGACGCGGGGCGAGCATGACGTTTTCCAGCGCCGTCATGTGCGGGAACAGGTTGAAGCTCTGGAACACCATCCCCACCGAGCGGCTGATTTCACGCGCCTGGGAATCCCGGTCGGTAATGGTCATGCCGCCCAGCTTAATGCTGCCGTCCTGATAGCCCTCCAGGCCGTTGATACAGCGCAGCAGCGTGCTTTTTCCCGATCCGCTGCGCCCGATAATAGAGATCACCTGGCCCATGTCGATATCCAGATCGACGCCCTTGAGCACGTGGTTATTACCGTAGTACTTCTGCACCTGATTAATGGTGATGAGAGGCATTGAATTTCGTCTCCAGATAGCGGCTGTAGCGCGACAGCGGATAACACAGAATGAAGTAGCCCAGCGCCACCAGCGCAAAGACTTTGAACGGCTGATAGGTCACGTTGGTCAGCATGGTCCCGGCCTTGGTCAGCTCGATAAAGCCGATAATCGACGCCAGCGCGGTGCCTTTGATTACCTGCACCGCAAAGCCCACCGTCGGGGCGATGCCGATGCGCAGCGCCTGCGGAGCGACCACGCGAAACAGGGTCTGGCCGAAGGTCAGGCCCAGGCAGCGCGAGGCTTCCCACTGCCCCTTCGGCAGGGCGCGAATGCTGCCGTACCAGATATCGAGCAGAAATGCGCTGGTGTAAAAGGTTAACGCCAGCGAGGCGGCGGTCCACGGCGAGACGTCAATGCCGAACAGCGCCACGCCGAAGAAGGCCAGGAACAGCTGCATCAGCAGCGGGGTGCCCTGAAACAGCTCGATATAGCCGCGGATAATGCGCTTCACCGTGCGCCCGCCCGTCAGGCGCAGCAGCAGGAGCGGCAGCGTTACCACCGCCCCGCCGACAAACGCCACCAGCGACAGCAGCACCGTCCAGCGTCCGGCCAGCAGCAGGTTGCGAATAATGTCCCAGTCGGTAAAGGTGGTCATCATGCCTGCACCCCCAGCCATTTCCGTCCAGCCGCCATCATCAGCTGGCGCAGGGTAATCGACAGCGCTAAGTAAATACCGGTTGTCACCAGATAGACCTCAAAGCTCAAAAACGTTCTGGACTGGATCAGGTTGGCGGCAAAGGTCAGCTCTTCATACGAGACCTGCGACACCACCGACGAGCCGAGCATCACGATGATGCACTGGCTCACCAGTGCCGGATAAATACGTTGCAGCGCGGGCGGCAGCACCACGCGAATAAAGGTCTGCAGGCGGGTCAGCCCCAGCACGCGTCCGGCCTCCCACTGCCCTCTCGGCGTTACCTGAATGCCCGCGCGGATAATCTCAGTGCTGTAGGCGCCAAGGTTCACCACCATCGCCAGCAGCGCCGCTTCCCCCGCCGTCATCTTCAGGCCCAGATTCGGCAGGCCGAAGACGATGAAAAATAGCTGCACCACAAACGGCGTGTTGCGGATAATCTCCACGTAACCGCCCCAGATCCGGCTGTACCACGTTGGGCGTCCGCTGCGGATCGCCGCCCCGAAAATCCCTATCGCCAGCCCGCCGACGGTCGCCATCACCGTCAGTTGGATGGTGACCCACAATCCCGCCAGCAGCGCCGGCCAGTGCGGCCACAGTTCTGAGAAATGAAGTTGCTCAGTCATCGGCTCAGGCGCCAAGGTTTGCCGGCAGCGGGGCCTTCAGCCATTGCTCAGACAGACCGTTCAGCGTGCCGTCCTTAATGCCCTGCTCAATCAGCGCATCCACTTTTGCCTTCAGAGCCGGTTCGTTTTTCTTCAGGCCGATAAAGCACGGTGAATCTTTCAGCATAAAGCTCGGCACCGGGGCCTTATCGGCATTCTGGCGGGAAATCGCCGCCACCACGAGGTTGCCGGTCGCCACGTACTGCACCTGTCCGGAAAGGTATGCAGAGAGCGTGGTGTTATTGTCTTCGTAACGTTTCACGTTGGCATCTTTCGGCGCCAGGCTGGTGAGTACCATGTCCTCCACCGCCCCGCGCGTCACGCCGATAGTTTTTCCGCTCAGCCCGGCGGCATCTTTCAGCTCGGCCCCTTTCGGGCCAAACACGCCAAGGAAGAACGGCGCGTAGGCGCGGCTAAAATCAATCACCTTCTCGCGCTCCGGGTTTTTCCCGAGGCTGGAGATGACCAGATCCACCTTATCGGTTTGCAGATACGGCACACGGTTGGCGCTGGTCACCGGCACGAGCTGCAGCTTGAGCTTCATCTGTTTCGCCAGATAGCGTGCCATGTCAATGTCGTAGCCCTGCGGCTGCAGGTCGGTCCCCACCGAGCCAAACGGCGGGAAGTCCTGCGGCACGGCAATGCGGAGGGTGCCGCGCTTCTCGATATCCTGAAGCTGGTCAGCCTTTGCAGGCAGTTGTGTGAAGAGGCATGCGGCCCCGGCCAGTGCAATCAACAGTTTTTTCATGGTGCTTCCCCGTAACGTTAACATGAAACAAAAGATTCTTTGAATGTGATTTTGCAACTAATGTGCCAGGTGAGGCGAAACAGGGGATATTCTTATAAAGCCTGATAAAACGCGGACGGAGCGAAAAACTGAGGATATTCACGCCCCGCCACGTTGCACCATTTCAATGCAAAGCACCAGTCTGACGCCCCATTATCGTTGTTCGAGTTCGTCCAGCTGCTGATAAAGGGAAGCAATCTCGTGAATGCGCGGACGGCCTTTATCGAGACTGTCATGCAGGAAGGCATTCGCCAGCAGGTTGATCAGGCTGTTGACCGAGGAATAGCTGTCATAGGCCGAAACGCTGTCCAGCGGGGCGCAGAGCTGCCAGCTCGCCAGCGGAAACAGGCTGTGCGCCTGCGGCTCGCACATCAGCAGCACCGGAATACCGCTACTCTGAAGCTGCTGCATCAGCGGGCGGATAATGCGCGGACGGCGGCGAAAGGCCATCATCACCACCAGATCGTCAGGGGTTAAATCCACCAGCTCCTCGCTCAGGCTCTGGCCTGGCTGAGGGAGCACCAGCACCTGACCCCGCGCCTGCAGCAGCTGCTGGCGCAGGTGGAGCGCCGCGGGATAGGCGTTACGCATGCCAATAATGACAATGCGCCGCGCCTTCACCATGCAGGCCATGGCGTCGGCAAACTGCTGCGCGTCGAGAGCATTGACCCACTGGGTCAGGTTCGCCATCTCCTGCTTATAATGGCGCGCCAGTAGCGTGTTGCCCTGCACCGCGTCGCGGTTATCGGTAAGCGGCATCCCGCTCTGACGCAGGGTGCGCAGCTCGTCACGCATCTCTTTATATTTCTCATAGCCCAGACGCTTGAACAGACGGCTTACCGTGGCTTTCGATACCCCGCTCAGCTGCGCCAGCTCGGCACTGTTATAGCTAATAAGGTCGTCAAAATGATCGAAAATAAAATCCGCCACCCGCTGCTCCTGCGGCGACAGTGACGGGTATTGCGCTTTCAGTCGTTCATCAAGCTGTTCCATAACGCCTCTGTAACGTTTGTTTCATCTCATACTCACTATTCATTAAGCATGCCAGCTTCTGCGGCAACTGGCATGAAACTTTTTATTCAGAACTGGAACAGCTTTTGCAGCACCTTGTGACTTTCAGGGTTATGAGGAAGCTTCATGCAAAGTAATGTCTCCACACACGGGATGGCTGTTGCCCCCCACCACCTTGCCAGCCAGAGTGCGCTGGCCGTCCTGCGCGAAGGCGGCAGCGCGATAGAAGCCATGGTCGCGGCGGCGGCCACCATTGCCGTAGTTTACCCGCACATGAACGGGCTGGGTGGCGATGGCTTCTGGCTTATCGTGCCGCCGGAAGGGGATCCGATCGCCATTGATGCCAGCGGTGCGGCGGGATCGCGCGCGACGCTCGCGGCCTACGACGGGCTCCCGCATATCCCCCATCGCGGCCCTCAGGCGGCGCTGACTGTTGCCGGCACGGTGAGCGGCTGGGACGAGGCGCTGAAGGTCTCGCGCGAGATGACGGGCAAGGCGCTGCCGCTGTCCCGCCTGCTGGCCGACGCCATTGAGTACGCGCAAAACGGTACCCCGGTCACGGCGTCACAGGCGCATGCCACCGCCAGTAAATTTGACGAGCTAAAGGACGTTCCCGGCTTTGCCGAAACCTGGCTGGTGGACGGCAAGCCACCGCCGGTCGGGAGCCGTTTTTACCAGCCCGCCATGGCCACGACCCTTTCGCGTCTGGTGGAAGACGGTCTGGACAGTTTTTATCGCGGCCCGCTGGCGGAGGCGCTGGCGCAGGGTATGGAGACGCTGGGCCTGCCGGTCACGCTGGCCGATCTACACGCCCACGTCGCCCGGCGCACCACGCCGCTGAAGTTGCAGCATCAGCAGGGAGAAATTTATAACCACGCCCCGCCGACGCAGGGGCTGGTGTCGCTGGCGATACTCGGCATCACAGACCGCCTGAATATGGCGGAGGCTGACGATGCGGGGACGATTCACCGTATTGTTGAAGCCACCAAGCTGGCCTTTGGCCTGCGCGATGCGCACATTACCGATCCGCGCGAGCTGAAAACGGATATTCAGGCACTGCTGGCACCCACCGCCCTTCAGGCGCTTGCCGACAGGGTTGACGACAGCCGTGCCGCGCCGTGGGGCACCGGCAAAGGTCCCGGCGATACGGTGTGGATGGGCGTGATGGATAACAGCGGGCTTGCCGTGTCGTTTATCCAGAGTATTTATCACGAATTTGGCAGCGGCGTGGTACTGCCCGATACCGGCATCGTCTGGCAGAACCGGGGCGCATCGTTCAGTCTCGACCCCAGTCATCTTCTGGCCCTCGCGCCGGGCAAACAGCCTTTCCACACCCTGAACCCGGCGGCGGCGCGCCTCAAGGACGGGCGCGTGATGGTCTATGGCTCGATGGGCGGCGATGGACAGCCGCAAACGCAGGCCACGCTGTTTACCCGCTATGTGGTCCAGGGTGCGCCCCTGCAGGAGAGCATCGCTCGCCCGCGCTGGCTGCTGGGGCGTACCTGGGGACAAACGTCGGACACGTTAAAACTGGAAGGACGCTTTTCGGGTGAGACCGTGTCACAGCTCAGGGCGCGTGGACACGACGTGGAGATCTTCCCGGACTTCAGTGAAGCCATGGGCCACGCGGGGGCGATTGTGCGCCACCCCAACGGGCTGTTTGAAGGGGCGTTTGATCCGCGCAGCAACGGCGCGGCCGCCGGATTTTGAGGAGAGAATAATGACGACACAACAACCCGACTGGCAAGCCTATCTCGCGCAAATGGAGACCGTTCTTGGCGTGACGCTGGATGATGCCCGCCGCGCCGAGCTACAGGTACAGTTCAGCCGCATTGCCAGCATGGCCGCTCCATTGATGGCGCTGCCGCTCGATGACCGTCTGGAGATCGCAGGAGTGTATAAAGCATGACGCTACACGAGATGAGTATCAGCGCAATCCAGCAGGCGCTGAGTGCGGGCGAGCTGAGCGCCCATGAGATTGCCCGTCAGACGCTGGAGGCGATTGCGCGCGTGAACCCGCAGATCAACGCCTGGACCACTGTGACGAAAGCGCGCATGCTCGCCGAGGCCGCGAATATCGACACCCTGCGCCGCGAAAAGCGCCCCCTGCCACCGCTGGCGGGCGTGCCCTATGCGGTGAAAAACCTGTTTGACGTTGCCGGGCATACTACCCTCGCCGGGGCCGAGCTGTTCAGCCAGCGCCCTGCCGCGGCCACTGACAGTTTTGCCGTACGTCAGCTGCGTAGCGCGGGCGGGTTACTGACCGGGATGGTGAATATGGATGCCTACGCCTACGGCTTTACCACCGAAAACAGCCACTACGGCGCGACGCATAACCCGCACGACCTGACGCGCATCGCGGGCGGTTCGTCCGGCGGTTCAGCCGCCGCCGTGGCCGCCGGGCTGGTGCATTTTTCGCTCGGCACCGACACCAACGGCTCCATTCGCGTTCCGGCATCCCTGTGCGGGATTTATGGCCTGAAACCCACCTTTGGCCGCCTGTCGCGATCCGGTAGCCATCCGTTTGTCGCGAGTCTGGATCATATCGGGCCCTTTGCGCGCCGCGTGTGCGATCTGGCATCGGTGTACGACGCGCTTCAGGGGCGCGATACCCGCGACGGTTTTCAGGCAGAACGCTCGCGCGAGGAGACGCGTCCCCTGCTCGAACGCGGTCTGGACGGCCTGCGCTGTGCGGTGCTTGGCGGCTACTTCACCACATGGTGCGACACGGAGGCCCGGGACGCCGTGGCGCGGGTGGCGAAGGCCCTCGACGTGCAGGAGGAGCTGCGGTTCCCCGACGCCGGGCTGGCGCGCTCCGCGGC
The DNA here is from genome assembly GCF_056673325.1 of Enterobacter cloacae complex sp. HYC080_NIDB. Classification (NCBI taxonomy): domain Bacteria; kingdom Pseudomonadati; phylum Pseudomonadota; class Gammaproteobacteria; order Enterobacterales; family Enterobacteriaceae; genus Enterobacter; species Enterobacter cloacae complex sp. HYC080_NIDB. The sequence goes on from NZ_CP114212.1 coordinate 2,855,381, forward strand.
GTTTATCACCAGCGCCTCGGAAGGGGGTAACCAGTACCTGCCCGCGCTTCGCCGCGAGCCTGAGCGTTTTGAACCCCATTCCCGCGAACGGCTTCTGGCAGGCGCGATGATCCCTTCCGCCTGGTATATTCAGGCCCAGCGGTTTCGCGCTCAGGCGCGTCAGGCGTTCAACGCCTTGTTTGAACAAGCCGATGTCCTGATCGCCCCCGCAACGCCGCGTAGCGCCACGCGGATAGGTGAGCAAACCATGGAGATTAACGGTCAGCCGCTGCCCATTCGCGCCAGCATGGGCATGCTCACTCAACCGATTTCGTTCCTGGGTTTGCCGGTGACCACCGTTCCGCTACGCACCGCCCGGGGTATGCCGATTGGCCTGCAGCTGATTGCCGCGCCGTTTAACGAGCAGGCCTGCCTGCGCGTCGCGCGCGTGCTGGAAGAGAGTGGCATCACCGATGCCCGCCCGGCGGAGGTAGTCGCATGATGAATCACGATGACATTAACCAGCCGTGGGTGGTTGCCGAAGTGACGGCGGCGTTTTACCGCTATGAAGATGCGCTGGTGAGCAACAACATTGCCGTGCTGGATGAACTGTTCTGGCACGACAAAAATACGGTGCGTCTGGGGGCAGGTGAAAACCTGTACGGCATTGATGAAATCCGCGCCTTTCGTGCGGCGCGCGCGTCAGCCGGACTGGCGCGAACGTTGCGTCACACCGTCATCACTACCTTCGGGAAGAATTATGCCGTGTGCAGCACCGAGTTTACCCGCGAGGGCACGGAACGCATTGGCCGCCAGCAGCAGACGTGGGTACGGTTTGCCTGTGGGTGGCGGATCGTGGCGGCGCAGGTGAGTTTGATGTCGTAGTCGTAGGCCGGGTAAGGCGCAGCCGCCACCCGGCAAAACATCGCACAATTATTTCAGAAACGGATGCACCTCCCGCCAGTGGTCGGCAATCTGCTGGCGGGTACAGACCCACACCTGCTCATGCTGCTGCACGTAATCCAGGAACCGCTGTAGCGCGCGAAAACGCCCCGGCCGCCCCAGCAGGCGGCAGTGCATGCCGATAGACATCATTTTCGGCGCGCATTCCCCCTCCTCGTACAGCACGTCAAAACTGTCCTTCAGATACGTATAAAACTGCTCGGCGGTGTTAAACCCCTGCGCGGTGGCAAAGCGCATATCGTTAGCATCCAGCGTATAGGGCACAATCAGGTGCGGTTTACGGGTCCCGTCGCTACAGGCCACTTCCGTCCAGAAGGGTAAGTCATCGCCATAGTAGTCGCTGTCGTAGTCGAAGCCGCCATGCTCCACGACCAGCTGGCGCGTGTTGGGGCTATCGCGCCCGGTGTACCAGCCTGTGGGCGGTTTGCCAAACAGATCGGTCAGCACGTGCACCGCTTTATGCAGATGCTCGCGCTCCTGGGCGATGTCCATATGCTGATAGTGGATCCAGCGCCAGCCGTGGCTGACCACGTCATAATCCGCCGCCTTAATCGCTTCGACGATTTCCGGATGACGCGCCAGCGCCATCGCTACGCCAAAGACCGTCAGCGGCAGACCGCGTTTTTGAAATTCAGTGTGGATGCGCCAGAATCCGGCGCGGCTGCCGTATTCGTAGAGCGAGTCCATCGACATGTGCCTGTCCGGATAGCTTGCGGCACCGATGATGTCCGACAGGAACTGCTCGGATCCGGCATCGCCGTGCAGAACGTGGTTTTCCGCTCCTTCCTCGTAATTGAGTACAAACTGCACGGCGATGCGCGCCTGATTCGGCCACCGCGCGTGCGGTGGGTTGCCTGCGTAACCGCGCAGATCACGCGGGTAATCCTGTTCAAAAGTCCCCATTGCCACCCCCAAAAATTAAAATGGATTCAGTGCCTGAAATTGTCCGCTTAACGCTTTATTTTCCGGGAAGGCCAGATCCCCGTGCTTGCTGGTCGACAGCCCCAGCGCCACCAGCGACTCCACCATCTTCACCGCCGCGCTGACGCCGTCGATAACCGGCACGCGCAGTTCGCGCGTCAGCTCCTGCGCCAGCGTCGCCATGCCGCCGCAGCCCAGCACGATGGCCCCGCAGCCATCCTCTTTCAGCGCCTGTATACAGCGCACGCGCACTTTTTCCTGCGCCAGACCGCTGCCGTCTTCCAGCGCCAGCACCGGGAGATCGATGGCATGCAGCGCCGCGCAGTGGTCCTGAAAGCCATACTGATGCAGCAGATGGCGGGCGATAATCAACGTGCGCGGCAGCGTGGTGACCACCGAAAAGCGGGTCGCCACCAGCGTCGCCATATGCATGGCGGCTTCAGCAATCCCTACCACCGGCCCCTGGGCCAGCTCGCGCGCCGCCAGCAGACCCGGGTCGCCAAAGCAGGCAATAACGTGACCATCCACGCCCTGCTGTCTGCCGAGTTTGACCTGTTCGAGAACGCCCACGGCAGCAATGGCCTCGTCAAAGTGGCCTTCGATGGACGGCACGCCTGCGGTCGGGCAGACCGCGAGGATTTCCGTTCCCGGTGCAGCCACCGCACGGGCTGCCGCACCGATGGTTTCCGTCATGGCGAGGCTGGTGTTGGGGTTGATCACTTGTATACAGACAGACGACATTACGACTCCTTGTGGCCGGCAAACAGCCGGGCAAAATCAGGCAGACACTCGCCCGCCCGCTCGAAGCAGAGGCTGGCGACGATATGTTCAAAATGGTGCATTAAGGCCTCGCTGAGCGGCTGGAGCGCCTTCTGGCGCAGCAGATCCACCAGCTGTTCGTGATCGTTGCAGCGACAGCCCTGCCGCCACGGCGCGCCCCAGGTGGCAATCACCAGCGATGAACGCTGGCTCAGGCCGGTCACCATCTCCGTCAGCACCTGGTTGCCGGAGATGGCCTGTAGCTGAATGTGAAAATTGGCGGAGTGACGTATCGCCGCCGGGCCGTCATAGGCCTCGTGCGCCTGCTGCTCCTGACAAATAATGGCCTCCAGTGCTGCCAGATGCGGCGGCTGACAGTGGGCCAGCACGTCCGGCAGATTAGCGACCTCCAGCAGCGCGCGGGTGCGGAAGATGTGCCGCGCCTCTTCTACCGTCGGGCTGGCGACGTGTGCACCACGTTTGGGCGTTAAGGTGACCATTTGCACAGCGGCGAGTCGTTGCAACACCTTTCGGATGCCGGTACGGCTCACGCCAAACACCTCGGCCAGCGCCTCTTCCGGCAATTTGCTCCCCGGAAGCAACTGATGTTCGACAATTGCGGTCATCAGCGCCTGAAAGATGGATTCGTCTTTGTCATGCAGGTCTGGCGCGGTCTGCAGGCCATTTACGTTGTTCATTCACCACTCCGTGCTTTACCTTTCGTTATCGAATCGTATACATAAAAATAAAATATTGCATACAAGATTTATTATTTTGGCCTGGATCCTGCAACACCGTTTGCACTCCCACTCAACGGGTTTTCATTCACAGGAGCAGGTTTCATGCCAAACAGTCAAAACGCGCAGCAGGGTACGGCCGCTGATTCCGGTGCGGTTTACAGCCCACGTCTTTGCAATGAGGATCTGGCACCCACGCGTGACCAGAACTGGAGCTGGTACAACATCTTTTCATTCTGGATGTCGGATGTTCACAGCATGGGGGGATATGTGGTCGCCGCGAGCTTCTTTACGCTCGGGCTGGCAAGCTGGCAGGTGTTACTCTGCCTGCTGGTGGGGATTTGTATTGTGCAACTGTGCGCCAACCTGGTCGCAAAACCGAGCCAGATGGCGGGCGTGCCCTATGCCGTGATCAGCCGTCAGGCGTTCGGCGTCTTTGGGGCGAACATTCCGGCGGTGATCCGCGGGCTTATCGCCTTTGCGTGGTATGGCATCCAGACCTACCTGGCCGCCAACGCCCTGATGCTGGTGGCACTGAAGTTCTGGCCGTCGCTCTCTTCACTCACCACCGGCGCGTTCCTCGGCCTGTCACATCTGGGCTGGATCTGCTTCGCCATCATGTGGGTATTGCAGGCGATGGTTTTCTGGCACGGGATGAGCGCCATCAAGCGCTTCATTGATATCGCCGGTCCGGCGGTCTACGTAGTGATGCTGGCCCTTGCGGGCTGGATTGTATACAAGACCGGTTTTGACGGGATCTCCTTTACCCTCGCCAGCAAATCCCTGACCGCGGGCGAGCAAACCTGGCAAATGATCACCGCGACCGCGCTGGTGGTCTCCTACTTCTCCGGCCCGCTGCTCAACTTTGGTGACTTCTCCCGCTACGGGAAAAGCATGGGGGAGATCCGCCGCGGTAACCGCTGGGGTCTGCCGTTTAACTTCCAGCTGTTCTCCATCGTCACCGTGGTGATTGTCTCCGGTACCCAGTCGCTGTTTGGCCGCATGATCACCGACCCGATTGAAACCGTCAGCCGTGTGGGTAACGATCTGGCCGTGGCGATTGGCCTGCTGACGATGATCACCGCCACCATCGGGATTAACATTGTGGCGAACTTTGTCTCGCCAGCCTTTGATTTCTCTAACTGCTCGCCGCAGAAGATCAGCTTCCGCACCGGGGGAATGATTGCTGCCGTCGGCTCGATCCTGCTCACCCCGTGGAACCTGTTCAACTCACCGGAGTTAATCCACTACACCCTGGACGTGCTCGGGGCGTTTATCGGCCCGCTGTTCGGCATACTGATTGCCGATTTCTACCTGATTAAACGCGGCAAGGTGTCGGTTGACGACCTGTTCGATGACACGCCAAAGGGCAAATACTGGTATCGCAACGGCTTTAACCCGAAAGCCATCGGCGCGCTGATCCCGTCCGTTGCCGTGGGCCTGGTGATTAGCTTTATCCCGGCCCTGCATGAGGTGGCGAACTTCAGCTGGTTCATCGGCGTCTTCCTCGGCGGCGTGACCTACCGCTGGCTGGCGCGGGAAGATCGCGAGACAGCAGGCGCGACGACGTTCAGCTCCCGCGTGGCAACGCAAAAAGAGTAACCCTTCCCTCCTCCTCTGGCCGCAGCGTAACTGCGGCCCGTTCATTCTGGCACTGTTCTTGCTGCGCTTTCTCACCCCGCTACGCAAACACGAAGGCAGGAACCATGATGGAATACCAGACTGCGATACGCGGTACATTTTTTGACATTGCCCAGGTCTGCGACAGCGCAGACACCATTGCCGAACACGCGCGCTACCTTGAGGACGGGCTGCTGTTTATTCAGAATGGCCACATTCTGGCGCACATGGCGTGGCAGGAGGGCGAGCAGTATCTTGACCCGCACAAAGGCTACACTGACCTGCGCGGCAAGCTGCTGCTGCCCGGTTTTATCGATACCCATGTGCATTATCCGCAAACGGAGATGATCGGCGCCTTTGGCGAGCAGCTGCTGGAGTGGCTGACCACCTATACCTTCCCGGTGGAGAGCCAGTTTGCCGATGAAGCCTACGCGAAAGAGATCGCCGAATTTTTCATTAACCAGCTGGTGAGCAATGGCACCACCACCGCGCTGGTGTTCTGCACGCTGCATCCGGAATCGGTCGAGGCGCTGTTTACTGAGGCGCTGCGCCTCAACATGCGCCTTATCGCCGGGAAGGTGATGATGGACAGACACGCGCCTGACTACCTGAGCGAGGACGCGAAACAGAGCTACCGGCAGACGCGTGAGCTGATCCAGCGCTGGCATCACCGGGGGCGGCTGGGCTATGCCATTACGCCACGCTTTGCCCCGACGTCATCCCCCGAGTTGCTCGCCGCGGTCAGCCTGCTGAGAGAGGAGTTTCCGGATACCTGGCTGCAAACCCATCTGAGCGAAAACCCAAACGAAGTGGCCTGGGTGAGCGACCTCTGGCCGGAGCATGAGCGCTATCTGGATGTGTATCACCACTACGGCCTGACCGGCGAGCGCAGCGTGTTTGCCCACGCCATCCACCTGCACCACAGCGAGTGGCAATGCCTGCATGACACCGGTTCGGCGGTGGCGTTTTGCCCCACCTCGAACCTGTTTCTCGGTAGCGGGCTGTTTCGCCTGCCCGCCTGCTGGCAGCACAGAGTGCGAATGGGCATCGGCACTGACGTGGGCGCGGGCACCACCTTCAGCATGCTGCGTACCCTGGGGGAAGCGTACAAGGTGGGTCAGCTCCAGAGCTACCGTCTCCGCGCCAGCGAGGCGTTTTACCACGCCACGCTGGGCGGCGCGCACGCCCTCCGGCTTGACGAGAAGATTGGCAACTTCACGCCCGGCAAAGAGGCGGATTTCGTCGTCATCGACCCGGACGTAACGCCGCTGCAGCGCCTGCGCAATCGCCGCTGCCAGGACATTTACGAGCAGCTCTTTGTGCTGATGACCCTGGGCGATGAGCGCAACATCAGCGAAACCTGGGTCAACGGCGTGCAGGTGTGGTCAGCTGCCCCGGTAGGTTGACCAGCCGCCGGGCGCAATCACAAACGGCAGATGGAAATGCTCGTCTGCCGATTCTCCCGTCACAAACTCAATCTGCGCGCAGGGATAGATCGTCTCGCGGCCTGTGTCGCTAAACCACTTACCGGTTTCGGCCACCAGCCGGTAGCGGCCTTTTGCCAGGTTCGGGACGAATTCTGTGATGCGCCCACTGGCGTTCGTGACGCCAGTCGCCATGATCTCCCCGTCCCGCTCAAGATGAACCGTCACGCCCTCGGCGGGTTTCCCCGTTGAAATATCGAGAATATGGGTGCTGAGTGTGCTCATTCGCTAATGACTCCTTCCAGCCGCAGCAGCGTAATTTCCCGCAGCTGTTCCAGCGCGGTCAATACTTCCTGCGTATCGTTGTTTTCCAGCCGCGCGTTCAGCGCCTGTAAGATCTCTTCTCCGCTGCGGCCCTTCGCGCGGATAAGAAAGACCCGTCCGAAACGGGCTTCATAGCGGGCGTTTCCCTCCCGTAACGCCTGCGTCAGGGCAGCATCGCGGTCATTCACCGCGCCCTGTTCCTGCCGCGACAGTGCTGCCTCCGCCAGGGAACCCGCTGGCTTTTCCCCGATACGCGGATGGGCGCTCAGGGCTTGCGTTAACGCCGTCTCATCCCAGCATTGCGTCAGCGCCAGTGCCGTACTGAACAAGTCTTCCCGGCGGGAGTAGGGCCGCCCGCGCACCAGGGCTTCAGCCCAGCCGGGGATCGCCACGCAGGGGTGGAGTAACGCGAGAGATTCTTTCTCAGGAAGCCGATTAAAGTCGTGCAGTGCGATCATAGTATCTCCTTGATTATCCTCTTTCAGGTCATTGCACAAACCACGCCACTCCTTTGCCTGAGCGTGAAACAGTTGATTCCGTATAGCTCAACTGGAAATTTTTGATTCAAAAAAAGGCAAGCTCACCGCGTCTGCGCACCTTAGCAGTGCAAACCTGCCCTTCACAACGCCGTTTTCACCCCGTTGCAGCCTGGTACGCAAATTGCTGAATGGCTTTACACCCTGCAAAAGGAGAGAAGCATGAAAGCAATCGTTATTGGTGCGGGAATTGGCGGCCTGAGCGCCGCTGTTGCGCTGAAGAAAGCGGGCATCGACTGTACCGTGTTTGAAGCCGTCAAAGCGATCAAGCCCGTCGGGGCGGCCATCTCCATCTGGCCTAACGGCGTGAAATGCATGCAGCACCTCGGCATGGGCGACATCATCGAGACGTACGGCGGGCCGATGCGTTTTATGGCCTACAAAGATTACCGGCGCGGCGATACCCTGACCCGCTTTAGCCTCGCGCCGCTGGTCGAGCGCACCGGCGGGCGTCCCTGCCCCGTCTCGCGCGCGGAACTTCAGCGCGAAATGCTGGACTTCTGGGGGCGCGATAACGTGCAGTTTGGCAAGCGCGTCGAACGTGTCCGGGAAGATGACGCGGGCGTGAGCGTCACCTTCACCGATGGCACCGCGGCAACCGGGGATTTTCTGATTGCCGCCGACGGCAGCCACTCGGCGGTTCGTCCGTATGTGCTGGGGTATACGCCGGAGCGCCGCTACGCCGGTTACGTGAACTGGAACGGGCTGGTGAAGATTGATGAAGAGATTGCCCCGGCGCACCAGTGGACCACCTTCGTTGGTGAGGGCAAACGCGTATCGCTGATGCCCGTCTCCGGCGGACGCTTCTACTTCTTCTTTGACGTGCCGCTCCCTGCGGGTCTGGCAGAAGATCGCACCACCCTGCGTGCCGATCTCACGGGCTACTTCCGCGGCTGGGCGCCGCCGGTGCAAAAGCTTATCGCCGCGCTCGATCCTGACACCACTAACCGGATTGAAATCCACGACATCGAACCGTTCGATACCCTGGTGCGCGGCAACGTCGCGCTGCTTGGCGATGCCGGGCACAGCACCACGCCGGATATCGGCCAGGGCGGCTGTGCAGCGATGGAAGATGCCGTGGTGCTGGGCGAATGCCTGCGAGAGAACCACAACATTACGCTGGCGCTGCGACAGTACGAAGCGCTGCGCTGCGACCGGGTGCGTGACCTGGTGCTGAAGGCGCGCAAACGCTGCGACGTCACCCACGGCAAAGACATGACGTTGACGCAGGCCTGGTATCAGGAGCTGAAAGAGGAGACCGGGGAGCGCATCATCAACGGTCTGTGCGAAACCATTCAGGGCGGCCCGTTAGGCTGAACAAGAGGGACAACGATGAAAAGAGAACCGACTCCACCCGCCCACTGCACCTTTGAGCCAGAGGACTGGCTGCGCCTGGCGAAATGCTGGCATCCGGTTGCACGCGCCTGCGACATCGGCCCGGCACCGGTTAAAGCAACCCTGCTGGATGAACAGCTGGTCATTTACCGGATTAACGGCCAGGTCGTGGTCGCCCGGGATGTCTGTCCGCACCGCGGCGTGCCGCTGACGCTGGGCTTTCACGATGAGCACGGCATTATTTGTCCGTACCACGGCTTACGCTTCGGAGAGGACGGGCGCTGCAACCGTATCCCGTCCAGCCCCGACCAGCCCGTTCCGGCGAAGCTGAACCTGATTAACTTCGCCGTGGAGGAGCGCTTTGGCCTGATCTGGACCTGTCTGGCCTTTGACCCGGATAATCCGGTACCGCTGCCCGCCATGCCGCACTGGGATGACGATGGATTCCAGCAGATTAACTGCCCGGCGTTCGAGGTGAATGGCTTCGCCGGTCGCCAGGTGGAAGGATTTCTGGACGTGGCACACTTTGCCTGGATCCACACCGATACCTTTGCCGATCCCAATAATCAGCTGGTTCCCACCTATCAGCCGCAGGAGACGCCGTTCGGTTTCGTGGCCGATTACTGGAGTTCCGTGAGCAACTATCCCGCCAGTTCAGACGTCCAGGCTCCGGAGGGCTTCCAGTGGCTGCGTCATTTTGAAATGCATCTGCCGTTTACCGCCACGCTGACGATCCATTTCCCGGGGGAATCCCGACTGGTGATTATGAACGCCGCGTCGCCGGTATCATCGCGGGTGACCCGGATGTTCGCCCCTATCGCGCGCAACTTCGATCTGCATATTCCGGTGGAAGATGTGCATGCCTTCAATCTGCGCATTTTTGAAGAAGACCGTCTGATGGTCGAAACCCAGCGCCCGGAAAGCCTGCCGCTGGATCTGACGCTCGAAGCCCATATCCCGGCGGATAAAAGCTCGATTGCCTACCGTCGGGGACTGAAAAAGATGGGATTCGGCGAATTTTTCCTGGTATGACGGAGGCCAATATGTTGAGCGTTATCGTTGATGGGCTGTGGCGTGAGGGGGATAAAAGCCTCGCCGTCAGGCTGGTGGCGGAAAACGGCGCCGCGCTACCGGCGTGGCAGCCCGGCGCGCATATTGATGTGCACCTGCCCTGCGGCCTGGTGCGCCAGTATTCCCTGACCGGAGCCTGTGAGGACGAAGGGTATCTTATCTGCGTGGGGCGCGAAACCGCCTCGCGCGGCGGGTCGCGCTACGTTCACGAGACGCTGCGGCCTGGACAGAAACTCACGATCTCCGCCCCACGCAATCTGTTCCCGCTCGTTCAGGCAGAGCGGGTTTTACTCCTGGCTGCGGGCATTGGCATTACGCCGCTGTTTGCGATGGCCCTGCAGCTGAAGGCGGCCGGAACGCCGTTTACGCTGCATTATTACGTTAAAAATCGCGAAAGCGCGGCATTTGTTCGGGAACTCTCAAAGTACGGTGAGTGCATCATTCATACCCTCAGCCCCCGCTCAGCGCTGGCAGAACATCTCCCCATACCGGAAGCGGGACTGCATGCCTGGGTGTGCGGACCTGCGGGTTTTATGGAGAAAGTCCGCAATGTGGCAACGACGAAGGGATGGGATAACGCCCACCTTCACAGCGAGGCGTTTCAGCCTGCTGCGCCTGCCGCTGGTCATGAAACCGGCGAGATCTTTACCGTTAAACTGGCCTCCACCGGGGAGCGCTGGCCGGTGCCTGCGGATAAAACCATTGCCCAGGTCTTACAGGCAAACGGCGTAGACGTACCGCTGTCCTGTGAAATGGGGATCTGCGGCGCCTGCCTGACGCCAGTGATTGACGGCGTGGTGGATCACCGGGACAGCGTGCAGTCGGAGGCGGAAAAAGGCGCAACAAACCAGCAGGTGGCGCTGTGCTGCTCGCGGAGCCATTCTGGGGAGCTGGTGATTGGGCTGTAAAACGACATCAACATTTTAGCGGCCCTTCTTGCCGGGTGGCGCTGTGCTTACCCGGCCTACAATCCGTAACAATATCAATACATTGCACTATTCATTGTAGGCCCGTGCATGCGTAGCGCCGCCGGGCGAAACTCACACATCGCCTTTACCCTGCCACGCGTACTCAATATGGCTGGCCTGCTCGCGCGCCAGGGCATCATCGCCCTGTAATCGCGCTGCCAGGGTAAAGGCGAAATCAAATACGTTACCCAGGCCGCGACCGCTCAGCAGATTGCCGTCTTCCACCACCTCGGCATCGACGTACCTGCCCTCGCTGACTGTTTTCCACAGATCGCCGGAACAGACGTAGCGGCGCCCCTTCAGCAGCCCGTTACCGCCCAGCACACGGGCGGCGGCGGAACAAATCGGGCAGATATATTTGCCCATTTCATCGTGGCGGCGGACGAAGGCGATGACCTCCGCGCTTTTCGCCAGGTTAACGCTGCCCTCCGGGCCGCCCGGTAACACTACGGCGTCAAAGGTGCAATCGAAACTGGCTTTCAGGGTGCTGTCCGCCACCATTGAGATGGCGTGATAGCTCACCACTTCGCGGCTCTCGCCGCAGGCAATCGTCTGCACCGTAATATTCAGGCGACGCAGGATATCGATGGTGACGATCGCTTCCCCCTCTTCAAAACCGGGGGCTAATAGCACGGCTACGCTTTTCATTTTGCTCTCCATGGCTTCAGGGTTACCAGTACGGGTGCCAAATCTGTCGCAGCCGCGCCAGCAGCTCGAGATAGAAATAGTCTCCCCAGCTACAGCACTGATCGACCCCCTTGCCGCTGCCCATATGATAAACCGAGTGTTGCAGCAGCCCTTCGGTCGGATCGTCGTCGTGGGCAAGGTAGTTATCGGTCAGCGACAGCGCAATACGCAGCGCCATCTCTTCGTAATACGCACGGTTTGCGTCGAGCGTCGGCAGCGCCTTGACCAGCTCCAGCAGACCGCAAGCGGCAATCGCCGCCGCTGAACTGTCGCGCACGGCGTCGGTGCCGAGCAGCGCCAGATCCCAGTGGCACACATCATCTTCCGGCAAACGGTTGAGGAAGTAATGTGCCAGGCTGCGTGACAGCTCAACCATCTGCTTATCGCCGGTGTGCTGATAGCTGAGCAGGAAGCCGTAAATGCCCCATGCCTGCCCGCGCGACCAGCACGAGGTGTCGCTGTAGCCCTGATGGGTATTACCAAAGCGCGGCTCACCCGTCTGCACATCCATATAGTATGTGTGATACGTCGAGGCATCTTCCCGCACGATATAGTTCGCGGCCTGTCCGGCGTGAGCCGTCGCCGCTTGCGCATAACGCGGATCTCCGGTCTGTTCGCTGGCCCAGTACAGCAGCGGCAGGTTCATATTGCAGTCGATGATCATTCGCCCCTGCTGCTCCGGGTCGTTTAAATCACCCCATGCCTGGATAATCCTGGCCGTTGGGTTAAAACGCTCCATCAGGCGCTCGGCTGCCAGCAGCGCCGACCGGCGAGCGGCTTCGTTGCCGGTGAGGCGCCAGGCGCTGATGCAGGAGAGCGAATAGAGAAAACCAAGATCGTGCGTTGCCGTGTCGATACGCTGCTCAATACGCCGGGCGAACGACGGTAAATAGCGCTCGGCGGCGTCGCGATAATGCGCTTTGCCCGTCATCTCCCACGCCAGCCACAGCTGGCCTGGCCAAAAACTGGTGGTCCATTCCACGTTATCGGTGCGCGGCCAGACGCCCTTCTCACAGGCTTCGCCGGGGAATTTATCGCCGAAGGCAACAATATTTTTGTCGAGCTTGCGCGTTACGCGGGTTAACGCCGCTTCCAGCTTCTGGCTCAGGGCCAGGCGATCGACCTGATGCAGTTCGATCGGCCGCAGCGCTTCGGTGATAACAGATTTGGTCATAACAACTCCTGAATTAATGTTTGGCCGGTTCAACCGGGGCGGAATCTAATGCCGGAGCAAAGGGGCGTGAGACATCGCACTTAGACTGGCAGCGCGACAGCGTAAAGGCGGAAATCAGCGTAAATATCAGGGCGCAGCAGCCCATCAGCAGATAGGTATGCTCAAAGCCTATCCTGTCGTACAGATAGCCAGCAGGTGGGGCGACCACAATCGACCCCACGTAAATCATCGCCTGGTAGCCCAGCAGGTACATCGTGGCGTTAACCCGACGATGGAAATGTTCGGCGATGTATTTGAAGACCGAGATCAGCAGCAGCGCGATCTCGACGCCATAAAACGGTTTGATGATAGAGATCACTATCGGGTCACTGGTGAGTCCGGAGGCGATCAGCCGAGCCCCGACCACGCAGCCGCAGAACACCAGCCCGCGCTTGGCGCCGTAGTGATTCACCAGCCACGGGATACACATCATCATCAGGAATTCCATACCCGACTGGACGGTGCTCAGGTAGCCGTACCAGGCATTTCCCTGCTCTTTGGTGGCGAAGAATGATACGAAGTAGCGCGGGAATTGCTGTTCGGCGATAAACATCATCCACGCCACCCCGGCGACGTAGAGGCTGAACATCCAGAATTTGCGGTTTTTCAGGAGCATCAGCACATCGGCAAAGACAATCTTATTGGCGGAAATAACGCTGTTATTACGCAGTTGCTCATCGCCGATTTTGAGGCTAATCAGCACCAGCAGCATTAGTACCGAGGTACCGCTGCTGAGCAGAAAGTTGGCCAGCGGCGTGACGTTAAACAACAGCCCGGAGACCGAAGCCGCCATCGCCCAGCCCAGCGAACCCCACATTCTGATGCGGCCAAACTCCAGCCCGTACAGGCGGCTAAAGCGGTCAGCGTAAGATTCAGACGCCGCCACGCCAGCGTACCAGCCCAGGCTCAGATACAGCGCGCCGATGATAATCCCGGCCATCGCATAGCTTTCCAGCAGCGGCTGGTACACCAGCGCAAAACGGCGCCATCAGCGCAGAAATGGCGCAGACAAAATAGAGCAGCCACTTGCTCATGCCGATTTTGTCCATGATGTAGCCATACACCGGCTTAAGGACCACCGCAAAGACGCCATTGATGGCGAACACGCTGCCGATAGTGATGCTATCGAGGCCCACTTTCTGGCTCAGCCACAAGGCGTACAGGCCAAAGCTGGATGACCAGGTGAAGAAGTAGAGAAAAATAAAGGTACTCATTTTGTATTGTGCGGCGCGTACGGACGATGATGTGCTCATAGCGATGTCTCCGGGGCCAGAACGAGCGTCGTTTCTTGTCGTGCCATCACGAAGCGTACCGCGTCATCGCTAATGAAGGCCTGCGGGCAGTGTTGCGGATCGAAGCCTGCGGCATTTCCCGCCCACACCGCGCTTATCAGCAAATGCGTGCCGGGGTCGAGTTCGCCGCGCAGCAGCGGCACTGCCGCGCGCTCGGCAAACAACAGATTACTGTTTGGCGGCGTCACCACCGTTTCGCCGCGGCGGGCGTGCGGATGTAAACAGAAAATGGCTGAGGCATCCTGGGCATTGCGTAACCAGCAGGCGCTTTCCATCTCCTGCGCCTGCGGCTGTGGGCGGTTCGCGAGGCTAAAGCCCCCTTCCGCGCAATCCAGCGCGCGTTGAGTATTGATACGATGGACGCGCAGTTGCCAGTCGCCCAGCGCCAGCAGCCAGCTCTCAATCACCACGTCGCGCCACGGCAGCCAGCGGCTGTAAATGGTGCCGTCAGCGGTGACCACGTGCTGGCATTCACGGCGACCACGCCAGTAGTTATCTTTTTCGGCCAGCAGCAGCATCGAATCGGGTGCGGCATGGTTCAGGCCGTAGCGCCCGCGTTCGAGGGTGAAGCCAAAGCGGGTGGAATAGGCAAATTTGCAGTATTTCGCTTCGGTATTCACGAAGTTGTTTAGCTCCAGCTGGCCGGACGTCAGCATCCACAGGTGATCGGCCTGATGCACCACCACCTGATCCGCGTGGGCTATCGTGTGCTGCGCGGGTAATGGCGGCAGCGGCAGCTCGGCCGCCTGCCAGAAGGCGTCGCCCTCATCTAATGCCAGTACCAGCAGGGTCTTCAGGCCCCAGTACGGTGAACCCGGCGCGTTGTAGTCTTCCGCCATCACCAGATTCGGGTAGCTGTAGCCGACGCTCAGTATGCCGTCACGGTCGAATATCGGCTGCTTCAGCCACCAGCGCAGATGGCGCAGCACGATGCCCTTAATCATGCCCGGCGAAAAGACCTCCAGCCCGGCGAAAGCCGCCGCACTCCAGAACGCCGCCTCGGCAAAGCGGTAGGTCAGGCTACGGCCAAACGGGATCGCCGCGCCGTCTTCGGCAAAGAAATGAATGAAATCAGAGGAGAAACGCGCGGCGCGATCGCGGAGGGTTGCGCACCGCGTTGGATCGACATCGGCCATTAGCTTCGCGTAAATCAGTCCATAGAAATGGAAGCCCATCGAGATGTAATAGTCGCGCGGCCGGCCCGGTCCATCGGAGTACCAGCCATCGCCAAGATAGTAGTGCTCCATGGCAGCGAAATGATTTTCCAGCGCCTGCGGATGGGTCGGCATGCCACAATAATGGAAGCCAACCTGCACCAGAATCGGAAAGAAGTGCCAGTTGTTATCGGGGATATCCTGGGTCTCGCACTGCTTTAGCCAGCGCCATAGATTCTCTTTCTCCGTCTCAGTGAAATGTGCCAGTACGGTTTCGCCCGCCAGCGCCAGCAGTAAGCCGTAAGCCGCCATTTCGACGATTCGCTGATCGAAAGGACCGACATCGCCCCAGTAATCAGCATGCTGCGGATTGGTGCCGTTTTTTATCGCCTGTAAATAGAAAGAGAAGTGTTGCGGCTCGCTGCCGCCAGCCAACAATGGCGTGATGCCCCACAGCAGACGGGAAAAGGTTTCCATGCTCGCGACCTGCTGGCCGTAGTGAGCGGTAAAGTTCGCTAAATCAATGCGGCTGGCGTCTTTTTTAAAATAAGGCGTCACCGCGTTCAGCATATCGTTAACCAGCCGCAGTACCTCATCACGGCTCGTCAGTGGGTTATCCACATGAATATTTTCAGGTTGCACAGGGTCCTCCCGCATAACACGAGGGTAGAGATAAGTTATTGTTATTTGGCTTTTTAAAGCCACGAGTGCGACGTCTGAATGAAGAGTAACCGCTTTTATTCCCGGTGCTGAGTGAGCAGAATCACAAAATTAAACCGGCATTTCATTTTTGCTGGATTTTGTCGATCGAGAGAGGGATAAATTACAAATGATGGTCTAAAAATTTAAATCTGTTGTCCTGGAGGTCAAATGGGTGAGACGCAACTGCTGGAACGCATTACGCTCGATCGGCAGGCCATTTCATTTAACCGCATGTACACCACCAGCGCGGTTTACTACCACTGGCATCAGTGCGTTGAATTGCTCTATATTTCCAGCGGTTATGGCATCGTGGTGGTGGACAATCAGCACTACACCGCCCGTCCGGGGCGTTTATTTGTCTTCCCGCCCTTCCGTTTGCACAAAGTGCAGGTCGATCATAGCGATAAGAACCCCTATCACCGCACCACCATGCACATTGCGCAATCGGTCGTCGAAAGTGCGCTCAGCACCTTTCCGCGCCATCAGGCCCGGTTCGCCGCGCTGGCCGCCAGCAATCTCCCGGCACAAATTTACGATCTCAGCACGCACGCGGCGTTTATTGAGAGAATACTTGAACAGTTTCAGCGCCTGGAGGACAACGCGCAGACCGAAGCCTGCGAGGTGGCATTTCTGGTGATGCAGTTGATGACATGTCTGCCCGAGCAGCCGCAGCCCTACCCGCCGCGCCAGCAGACCGTCGCCTCGCGGATAATGAGCTGGGTCGAAGCCCACTATGCCAGCAAGTTTTCGCTCGATCGGTTAGCGCACGACCTGGGGCTCTCGCGAAGCTATACCTCACGCATTTTCCGCCAGCAGACCGGCGGTAGCATCCACGAATATTTGCTGACCCGGCGGATTAAAAGCAGCTGCGATCTGTTACGGTACAGCGATGAGCCTGTTGACGCCATTGCACTGGCAGTGGGGTTTAGCGAGGTGACCTATTTCATTACCTGCTTTAAAAAGATGATGCGTCAGACGCCGCTGCAGTATCGACGGAGTAACTCCGGCACCAGAATTCCCGGTTAAGGCGGTTTTAACAAACAAAAAACCCAGGTCGCATAACGACCTGGGTTTCGAATTTGGCGGAAGCGTAGAGATTCGAACTCTAGAACCCTTTCGGGTCGCCGGTTTTCAAGACCGGTGCCTTCAACCGCTCGGCCACGCTTCCAAAGTGAGGCGCACTATAAACATCTATTAGCGCCTTGTAAAGCAGGAATTTTTCTATTTCTACGCCCTGGCGTTTAACTGCGCAAAAAATCGCTCATTCCCCGATCCCCGCGTCGCTCTCTCCCACTTGTACATACCGTTACACGGCAACGCTCATCCTTCTAAATCGCTCTGGTATAGAATGCCCCAAAATAGACGGCCATTTGTTGTGTAATTGTTATAAAGCCGGTTATCAACGGATTTTAGAAAATTGCCGCCATGTAGTCTTACTGGTTAATGATGAAAATCAAAAATACGTTTTGCTTACATATCCTGATGGCAGCCCTGGCCATTTTATTCCTCAGCATTCACCCGCTGGTGACCAGCTTTGATCCGCCGCTTAAATTCCAGCCGCTGATCAAATCCATGACGGGCACACCGAAAGAACAAGCGGAAAAAATTACCACCATTTCCCATGCCCTGGAGGGGAATGCCATTTTCTTCATTGGTGCCTCTGAAGTTGCCACCTCTGAAGATGAACATTACGCGGTCTATCATTATTTTAATCAGCAATTACACCAACCCGTCGTGGCGTATGGCGATGCGTTTGTCGATGATGAAACACAATTTTTACTGTTTTCACGTTTTAAAAATAGCCTTAACGCAAACAGTAAAGTGGTTTTATTGTTGGCACCTGACAGCTTTTACTCAAAAGGTCTGCCACCCGCTATCTATGCGGATAATTTTCCGGGCTCTGTTTTTGATCCCCTGATGAAGGATCCGCAGGCACGTCCGATCCTCGTGAATTATTTAAAACATATTGATGCTAAAGAGATAAGCCATTTAACCTTTGGGCAAATGCGTGTCTTCGGCTGGCACCCCGATCTGATTTGGGATGAGATCGATTTCCAGTTCGCTAATTTTTGTACCCTGATAAAAAACGACTGGCTGTCGCTGCTCAATATCAGGCCTGAGACGGCGCAACCCTGGCCGCAACAGCCAACCACCCACATGACTCCGGACTGGAATAAAGAGCTGGCGAATGCCCGTGAATTAAATAAAGTTCGCCAGCAAAGCGCGGCGACCTTGTGGATGGACAAAACGATTTACGAAGAGGACGGTAAGCCGCAGCAGTGGGATGACACGCCGGTGGTGCCCGGCCAATTCGCTGCGTTCAGGAAAACCGTCCAGCTGCTGAAGGCACATCACGTGCAGGTCATTGCTATCGTCGACCCGGTTAACCCGTGGGCGCTTTACCATACCGATACTTTCCGCCCGTACGATAAGCAAATTCAATCCATTCTGAAAGAGAACCGGATCCCTTATTTAGATATGTACGCTATGCCTTATCAGAATGGCTGGAACTGGGACCGACTGCACCCGACTGAACTGGCTTGGGTGCCTATGCTTCGCTTTATTGCACAGAGTTTTAAATAATGAAAATCGCGATCCGTCTGTTTTTCCTTTATCTCCTGCTTGGGATCACCATCGTCGCGTGGACCGCTGTCGATGACAGCATGAGTATGCAACTGCATTTTGAATATCAGAAATTCTGAGGCCGAATGATGTACAGCTCAGGACTGTTTTTTGTCTGTTTATTTTCATCGGCAGGGGTATTTGCGCTGATTAATCGCCTGCTGCGCCATCGCCTGACCTGGTTATCGTCCTTGGCCGTCCTGACAGCATTGGGCTGGGGCTATATTTTTCAGGGCGATTATCGTATTCCGGCGATCGTATTTGGCTGTTTTTATCTTTTCGCCACGTTAAAAGAAAAAGGATGGTTAAAAACCTGGCAGGCGATCGTGTTAACGCTGCTGCCCCTGTTTTTGGTGAAATTACATTTTAATCACCATCTCGGCATGATCGGTCTCTCTTTTATGACCTTTCGCGCGGTGGATGTGCTGTTGTATCGCAGTAAAAAAGAGGGCCAGAATATTCTGCACTATTTCTGCTACCTCTTTATGCCCTTTATTATTCTGGCCGGGCCGATGTACCGCTGGCGGACATGGATGAGCGATGTGAATAAACCCGCATTCACCCTTAACCGTGAACAATGTTTAACAGCGTTAGAGCAGATCGTCACCGGTATCATCCAGAAGTTCCTGTTTGCCATGCTGATCGATTCGCTTGTGGTGCAGCCCTGGAGCCATAAGCCGTTTTCGCTGACCGTCGGCGTGGTGATGTCGATTGCTTACAGCGCCTATCTGTACTTTGATTTTGCGGGTTACAGCAATATGGCCATCGGTGCCGGGCGCTTATTCGGGCTGAATATTCCGGCAAACTTCAATATGCCGCTGCTTGCAAAGAACCCTCAGGACTTCTGGCGGCGCTTCCACATCAGCCTGTCTGAATGGCTGCGCGATGTGGTGTTTATGCCCGTCTATATGAACCTGATGAAGTTCAACTTTTTCCGTCAGAACAAAACGCTGGCGCAAAATATCGGTATTTTTTGCACCCTGTTCTGCATGGGGGCATGGAATGGCCTGGAACGCCATTATGTCATCAGCGGCGCGCTGTTTGGCGCCATTTCTGTCGCACACAACATGCTGCTGTGGTCAGCCAAACGCAGCCCGGCATTACACCGCGGTTTGCAGTATCCGGCAGTGGCGTTTTTGGGGCGAATTCTGACGCTGGGCAGCGCCGCAGGATCCCTTTACATCTTTAGTGGAATGTCTCCTCTATGAAATATCACACCGATCTGCAGGAACTGCAGGATTTCTTACGTGCGGCATTGCGCGATCCCGCCTCCCCGCAGCAGCTGGCCATCACGGGTAGCGACGAAACCCTCAGCTGGCTACAGCTTTCCGCCGCCGTGATGGACTGGGCGGAACGCTATCAACGCTGCAAGCCCATCGAAGGCACACCGGTCGTATTATATGGTCATCAGCAGGCCGAGTTCGCCGTGGCGATTTATAGCTGCCTGTTGCACAACATTCCGTACATCCCGGTGGATTGCATCTACCCGCAGGAGCGGCTCCGGGAGATTTGTAGCCTGGCCAGTGTCCCTTACTATTACGACGTGGCAACCCGGCAGTTTATTGCCACCGGTGAAGCGGGCAAGGTCCTGGAAGAGCAGGATCTGGCCTATATCATGTTTACCTCAGGCAGCACCGGCAAACCGAAAGGCGTGCAGATTGGACGCGAGAGCGTCTGGCACTTCATGAAATGGGTCAGCCAGGATTTTTCCCTACCGGCAAAACCGGTGCTGATGAACCACGCGGTGTTCAGCTTTGACCTCTCCCTGATCCCTTTGCTGGCGAACCTGGCGATGGGCGGACACATCGTGCTCAACGCCAAAGAGGATATTCAGAAAGAGAACTGGCTGGCGCGACTCAAAAGCAACGCGGTCTCCGCCTGGGTGTCCACGCCCTCTTTTGCCTACCAGCAGCTGCTGTCCCCGCAGTTTAACAGCGAGTATTTGCCTGAACTCGGCGTCTTTATCTTCATTGGTGAAGTGCTCAATAAAGCGCTGGTTAAACAGCTGCGCCGCCGTTTCCCGCAGGCCAAAATCATCAACTCCTATGGCCCAACGGAAGCGACCATCGCGACGACGGTGGTTGAAATTACGGATGAGATCCTTAACCAGGACAGCGCCGTGCTGCCGGTGGGGGTCATGATGCCGGAGAGCAGAATGGACATTTCCGCCGAGGGCGAGCTGATTATCTGGGGTAAAAACGTCATGCGCGGCTACCTCGGCCTGCCGCAGGAGAACGCGGCAAAATTACTGCATCGGGAAGATGACGCGTGTCGCGGCTACCGGACCGGCGATCTGGGTTATGCAGCGGGGATGGTCTATTGCCAGGGTCGCAACGATAGTCAGGTCAAACTGAATGGCTACCGTATTGAAATCAACGAGATCGAAAACCGTCTGCTGGCCATGTCCGGCATTAATGAAGCGGTAGTGATGCCGCTGATGAAACCCTGCGGCAGCGTGCTGCGTATTGCCGCGTTCTGCGTGACGGAAATGGCACCGGATACGATCAAAACCTCGCTGTCGAAAGTGGTTCCCCACTATATGGTGCCTTCACAAATTATCGTAAAAGACGCGTTGCCGCTGAACCCTAACGGCAAAATTGACCGCAAATTGCTGGACGCTTACGCCCGCACTCATTAATTATCCAGGAAACATAATGGAAAACGAAATTCTCGCCCTGTTCGAAAAAGTATTATCCCGTAAAGTGGGCTTTCACGATGAACTGATTGAATCTGATATTCTCGACTCTATTCTGGCAGTCGATATGGTGCTGGAAGTGCAGGACGTTTACGGCTGTATGATCCCGCCAACTGACGTAGCGACGGTGTTGAAGACCCCGGCAGATCTCGCCCGCTATATTGAAGGGAACCGCTAAGCCCCGCTGTATGACCCCGCCCTGGGGGCTCTGGCGCGCCGCACCAGAGCCCTGAATGCAAAATGAATACCTTTCACGGGAATGAAACCCACCGCTGATATGATTTCTCCTACACTTTAGGGGTCGTGTTGTTTTTAACAGAGGAGTCTGCGGTATGGCATTCGTAACAACGAAAGACGGCGTCAACATTTATTACAAAGACTGGGGTCCGAAAGAAGCTCAACCCATTGTTTTCCATCACGGCTGGCCATTGAGTGCCGATGACTGGGATAACCAGATGCTCTTCTTCCTTGCAGAGGGCTATCGCAGTATCGCTATCGATCGTCGTGGTCATGGACGTTCGGATCAGGTCAGTGAAGGTCACGATATGGATCATTATGCGGCCGACGCGTCGGCCGTGGTTGAAAGCCTGGATCTGCACAATGCCGTGCATGTCGGTCACTCTACCGGCGGCGGCCAGGTCGCCCGCTATGTAGCGAAATACGGCCAGCCGCAGGGGCGCGTCGCCAAAGCGGTGCTCGTCAGCGCCGTTCCCCCGCTGATGGTCAAAACAGAGAATAACCCCGGCGGGACACCCATCGAGGTGTTTGACGGCTTCCGTAGTGCGCTGGCAGCCAATCGCGCGCAGTTTTACCTCGACGTAGCCAGCGGCCCTTTTTACGGTTTTAACCGGGATGGCGCGGAGGTTTCACAGGGTACGATTCAGAACTGGTGGCGTCAGGGAATGATTGGCAGTGCCAAAGCGCACTATGAGGGGATTAAGGCGTTTTCAGAGACTGACCAGACGGAGGACTTAAAAGCCATCACGGTTCCCGTTCTGGTAATGCAGGGCGATGACGATCAGGTCGTACCGTATAAGAATGCCGCCCTTCTGCAGGACAAGCTGCTGGCGAACAGCGTGCTGAAAATTTATCCAGGCTTCCCGCACGGGATGCACACCACGCATGCGGAGACCATCAACGCGGACATTCTGGCGTTTATCCGTTCATAAACGTCAGGTTTTAAATTCACGCCAAAAGAAAAACCCCAGCTTAACGAGTAAGCTGGGGTTTATATCTGGCGGAAGCGCAGAGATTCGAACTCTGGAACCCTTTCGGGTCGCCGGTTTTCAAGACCGGTGCCTTCAACCGCTCGGCCACACTTCCTAAGTGAGGCGAACTATAAACACCTCACCGCGTGCTGTAAAGAGTGGCTGCAATCGTTCGCTGTAAAAATAGCCAAAACGCGTTTAATCGGTTGAACTGACGACATATCGGCGATTTTAACAGCATAACATTCAGCCCGCCCTCTTAATGCTTTTTGATGTACATGTCTTTTGTGAAATAGTACCCGAGCTTATCCGGTGTGAATCCCCCTACCCACGGTTTGACCAGGTGGGTACGAACGTAGTGATAAACCGGAATGGCTGGCACATCACGGCCAAGCAGATCCTCCGCCTGCTGGTAGAACTTACCCCGTTCCCCGGCTGTTTTCGCTTTCGCGGCGTTGATCAGGGCCTGGTCGTACTCCGGATTGCTGTACTGGCTGGTATTTTCGCTGTCGCCGGTACGGAAGTTGTTCAGGAAGGTTGCTGCATCGTCGTAGTCCGCAATCCATGCGTAACGCACCGCGTCAAAGTTGTGGGTGTGCATGGTATCCAGCATGGTTTTCCACTCCTGATTTTGCAGCTTCGCGTCCACGCCGAGGTTTTTCTTCCACATGGAGCTGGCGGCAATCGCGATACGCTGGTGCGATTCAGAGGTGTTATAAAGCAGGTTGAAGCGCAGAGGATGGCTTTCGTTATACCCCGCTTCGCTGAGCAGTTTTTTCGCCTCCGTGATGCGCTTGTCCAGCGGCCAGCTGGCGTAATCCGGGTTCTGCAGCTTGACCCCACCGATGTCCGGCTGGCTAATCAGCCACGCCGGACGCTGCCCCTGCCCTAACACTTTCCCGGCAATGATGTCTTTATCCAGCGCCATATTCAGCGCCTTACGCACGCGCGCGTCGTTGAACGGCGGGCGCGTGGTGTTGAACTCGTAGTAATAGGTCGCGAGCTGCGGTGAAACGTCCAGCTCGCTGCCAAGGGTTTTCTTCAGCTGGGCAAACTGGTTAATGGGGACCGTGTAGACAATATCAATTTCACCCGCTTTATAGCGGTTCACATCTGAAGCTTCAGAGGTGATGGGCAAATACGTCACTTTGTTGATAACGGTATGCGCATTATCCCAGTAGCGCGCGTTACGCTCCGCCACAATGCGTTCGTTGACCACCCACTGAGAAAGTTTATACGCCCCGCTGCTGACGAAATGCTCCGGCTTGGTCCACTTATCGCCAAAACGCCCAATCAGCACTTTGTCCACCGGTACCAGCGACGGGTGCGCAAGCATCGCAAGGAAAGCCGCGTTTGGCTGCGTGAGCGTCACTTCCAGGGTGGTGTCGTTAATCGCTTTTACCCCCAGCGTATCGGGGGCTTTTTTCCCCTGGGCGATATCGGCCGCGTTGGCAATATGCATGTTGCCCGGATAGCTGGCATACGGTGACGCCGTTTTAGGATCGATCAGGCGCTGCCAGCTCCAGACCACATCTTCTGCGGTAATCGCTGTCCCGTCGCTCCAGGTGATGCCCGGCCGCAAATGGAACGTCCAGACGGTATTGTCTTTGTTCTCCCACTTTTCCGCCAGCCGGGGCTGAATTTCACCCGTCGGGGAGACGCTCACCAGACCTTCGAATAAATCGCTGATAATATTGAATTCGACATCGCTTTCGACTTTATGCGGATCGAGCGAAGCCGGTTCACTGCCATTATTTCTGACCAGTTCCTGTTTCTCTGCCAGCGCGGTTCCTGCCGGGACGTTGGCCGCCCAGGATGCCGTACTGGCGCACAGAATCCCGGCGGTAAGTAAAGAGAGTGTAAAGCGCGTGCGTGTTTGTGGTTTCATGTTCTTCGCCTTATTGTCTGTTTTATGACGATCCGGAGATAACTCTTAGCGCCCTAAGGGTAATAACGCAATATTTTTCAGTAACCTATAAGAGGTTGATCTGGTAAATTTTCTCAAACCGCTGTTCATTCTGGTGAAATGCATTTCTGCAGAAGAAATAACCATCTCCTTCGCTAACGTGCTGAGTAAAGATGGGTAAAACCACTTTGAGACTGGCTCGCCGTTTCCTATTCTTTCCGCTAATTACATCTGTCATAAGAGAGTGACTCATGGATCGTATTATTACTTCTTCACGCGACCGCACATCGCTACTCAGTACCCACAAGGTGCTGCGCAATACCTATTTCATGCTCAGCCTGACGCTGGCGTTTTCGGCGATCACTGCCACCGCCAGCACCGTGCTGATGCTGCCGTCTCCGGGGCTGATCCTGACGCTGGTGGGGATGTATGGGCTGATGTTCCTGACCTACAAAACCGCGGATAAACCAGTCGGTATTCTGTCCGCGTTCGCCTTCACCGGCTTCCTGGGCTATATCCTGGGGCCGATTCTGAACGCGTATCTGTCTGCCGGTATGGGCGACGTGATTGGCATGGCGCTGGCCGGTACCGCGCTGGTGTTCTTCTGCTGCTCGGCCTACGTGCTGACCACCCGTAAGGACATGTCCTTCCTCGGCGGTATGCTGATGGCGGGTATCGTGGTGGTGCTGATTGGTATGGTGGCTAACATCTTCCTGCAGCTGCCTGCCCTGCATCTGGCGATTAGCGCGGTGTTTATCCTGCTGTCATCTGGCGCGATCCTGTATGAAACCAGCAACATCATTCACGGCGGTGAGACGAACTACATTCGCGCCACCGTGAGCCTGTATGTATCGCTGTACAACATCTTCGTCAGCCTGCTGAGCATTCTGGGCTTCGCCAGCCGGGATTAATCCATAGCGCTGTGAACCGAGCCCCGCTTATGCGGGGCTTTGTTTTTTGCTACACTGCTGCGGTTTTTGACTGACGCGTGAATGACTATGTTGAGTTTTGAAGGCAAAGAGATCGAGACCGATAACGACGGTTATCTCAAAGAGAGTGGCCAGTGGAGTGAAGCGCTGGCAGAAGTGATTGCTGAGAAAGAGGGTATCACCCTCTCCCCCGAACACTGGGAAGTCGTGCGTTTTGTGCGCGAATTTTATCTCGAATTTAATACCTCTCCGGCGATCCGCATGCTGGTGAAAGCGATGGCCAATAAGTTTGGCGAAGAGAAAGGCAACAGCCGCTATCTGTATCGTCTGTTTCCGAAAGGCCCGGCTAAACAGGCCACCAAAATTGCTGGCCTGCCAAAGCCGGTGAAGTGCATTTAATAACGAATACTGAAGTTCTCGTATTCCCGGCCGGGTTGATGAGGTTCTGTTAGCACCCTGTCAACCCGCGCGCTGCGCGGGCCACCCGCTTTCAGCCACACCATCAGTTTTTCTACCTGCTTCGCGTCGCCACAGGCGACCACCTCAACGCTGCCGTCATCCATGTTTCGCGCATAGCCCGTGATCCCGAGCTGAAGAGCCTCACGCTGGGTGCTGTAGCGGAACCCGACGCCCTGAACGATGCCGTGAACCCAGGCAATAGTGCAAATTTTTGACATTTTTCTTCTCCTTAACGTAGCGTTTTCGGCAAACAGCCGTAGTGCTGCCGAAAACGGGCGGTGAAACGAGAACTGGAAAGATACCCACATTGTAATGCGATTTCGCCAATGGGTAATCGGGTCGATTGCAGCTGTGACAGCGCAACGGCCATTCTCACCTCCTCGACGATCTGGCGAAAACTCTGCGACTCTTCACGCAACTTTCTGCGCAGCGTCGGTACGCTTAAGGCCAGACGGCTTGCGATATCATGCGCAGTCCAGGATCTGGCCGGCGATAGCATGATGAACTGTCGCACCTGCTCAGTC
Organism: Enterobacter cloacae complex sp. HYC080_NIDB; assembly: GCF_056673325.1. NCBI lineage: Bacteria > Pseudomonadati > Pseudomonadota > Gammaproteobacteria > Enterobacterales > Enterobacteriaceae > Enterobacter > Enterobacter cloacae complex sp. HYC080_NIDB. The sequence continues at coordinate 2,881,409 of NZ_CP114212.1, forward strand.
AGGTTACTGCTTCGCTCAATAAGCAGCGGACCTGCCACGCCTTCATGCAGCAATGCCAGCAAAAGACCGAAGGCCTGATGTTTTTGTAACGCCTCCGGTAAATCCTGACGCACGGCGTGCAGCAGGTTATCCCACATAAACGCCAGCCCTTCGCTCAACGGGACACAAAGGGAATGTAACGTCGTGCCCGGCCAGGATTTCAGGTAATGCGCTTTAAACTCGGCCAGGATCTCTGGCGACAACATCAGCAAGTCCGATCGAAACATGCCGTTCGCAGGCTGATTAATAATCTCCATTGACGTGTTGGCCGGGATAATAATCAGCGCATCCCTCGTTGCCACCAGGCGATTGTCATCCTGAACAATGACCTTACTGCCGTGAGTAATGTGACAAATGGCCGGAAAAAAAAGTTTAACCTGGTGCAGGCGATGCATTTTGCTGGCACTGACTTCGCCCGCCGTCAGCTGTTTATGTTGAAGGTAAAACTCCTGCACCGGGTCATCCTTATCTGCTGTACGTTGCGGTTAACTGCGTTTTTCCCAGAACGTGACTGTTTATCATATAACCGACCAGCGCGCCGCTGGCATTGTTATCAAGGGGCAGTGTGTCCACGTTCAGCGCCCAGACGGTAATCTGGTAACGGTGCGGTTTGTCTCCCTCAGGTGGACATGCGCCGCCAAATCCAGAATAACCGAAGTCATTACGCCCCTGCACCGCGCCAGCGGGTAATTTCTCACTCTTTGGGTTACCCGCGCCCGCAGGCAGTGCCATTGTTTTCGCAGGAATATTGGCGACTGTCCAGTGCCACCAGCCACTGCCGGTGGGGGCATCGGGGTCATATACCGTGATGGCAAAACTTTTCGTACCGGCTGGCGGATGTTTCCATGCAAGCTGCGGAGACTGATTATCACCGTGGCAGCCAAAACCGTTGAACACCTGCTGTTGCGCTAAACGGTGCTCCCCGGAGATATCCTGACTGGTGATACTGAAAGGCGTTGCCGCTAAAACCTGAAAACTTATCGCCGCCAGAGCGGTTGTTACTATTACACTGCGCTTTTTCATAGGGGGGTCCTTTGCTGAACGGGAAGCCCCAATGTAAGGCACGGGGCCATACCGTAATGTGCTTAAGCGATTTGATTTTGTGCCGAAACGCTCAAAGGCATCCACAGATGATTGCGACTTGCTGAATGTGATAATCTACGCGCCATTTCCCTGAAATCGACAGAACAGCAAATTATGAGTGTACGTTTAGTGTTAGCCAAAGGGCGCGAGAAATCCTTACTGCGCCGTCATCCCTGGGTTTTTTCTGGCGCAGTTGCCCGCATGGAAGGCAAAGCCAGCCTCGGTGAAACCATTGATATCGTTGACCATCAGGGGAAATGGTTAGCGCGAGGCGCATACTCGCCTGCGTCCCAGATCCGCGCTCGCGTCTGGACCTTCGACAAAGATGAAACCATTGATATCGACTTCTTCGTTCGCCGCCTGCAGCAGGCGCAGCAGTGGCGTGAATGGCTGGCAAAGCGTGACGGTCTGGACAGCTATCGTCTGATCGCCGGTGAGTCCGACGGCCTGCCGGGTGTGACCATCGATCGCTTCGGCAACTTCCTGGTGCTGCAACTCCTGAGCGCCGGAGCGGAATACCAGCGTGCCGCGCTGATTAGCGCGCTGCAAACGCTGTTCCCGCAGTGTGCCATTTACGACCGCAGCGATGTGGCAGTGCGCAAAAAAGAGGGCATGGAGCTGACTCAGGGGCCAGTAACGGGCGAACTGCCGCCAGCCCTGCTGCCCATTGAAGAACATGGCATGAAGCTGCTGGTGGATATTCAGGGCGGTCACAAAACGGGCTATTACCTTGACCAGCGCGACAGCCGTCTGGCGACCCGCCAGTACGTCGCCGACAAGCGCGTACTTAACTGCTTCTCCTATACCGGCGGTTTTGCCGTTTCGGCGCTGATGGGTGGCTGTGCTCAGGTCGTCAGCGTGGATACGTCACAGGAAGCGCTGGACGTGGCAAAACAAAACGTCGAGCTAAACAAGCTGGATTTGAGCAAAGCGGAGTTTGTACGCGACGACGTTTTCAAGCTGCTGCGTAAATATCGCGATCAGGGCGAGAAGTTCGACGTTATCGTGATGGATCCCCCTAAGTTTGTGGAGAATAAAAGCCAGCTGATGGGCGCCTGCCGCGGGTACAAAGATATCAACATGCTGGCCATCCAGCTGCTGAACCCGGGTGGCGTTCTGCTGACGTTCTCCTGCTCCGGTCTGATGACCACAGATTTATTTCAGAAAATCATCGCCGATGCCGCAATAGATGCTGGTCGTGATGTACAATTTATAGAGCAGTTCCGTCAGGCAGCCGATCATCCCGTGATTGCTACCTACCCGGAAGGGCTGTATCTGAAAGGGTTTGCCTGTCGCGTCATGTAACTTGAAAAGAGAAATATTGACCACACATAACGTGTAAGTCGTATTTCCCGGGAGGTGACTATGATTGCCAGCAAATTCGGTATCGGCCAGCAGGTCCGCCACACTTTGCTAGGGTATTTGGGTGTGGTCGTCGATATCGACCCGGAGTATTCCCTTGATGAACCGTCAGCAGACGAGCTGGCGGTTAACGCCGAGCTTCGCGCTGCGCCCTGGTACCATGTGGTGATGGAAGGTGACGACGGACAACCCGTTCATACCTACCTTGCTGAAGCGCAGCTGAGTAGTGAGTTGCAGGAAGAGCATCCGGAGCAACCTACGATGGATGAACTTGCTCAGACCATCCGTAAACAGCTACAGGCTCCGCGCCTGCGGAACTAAGCGTGTAAAAAAAGCCCGATAACGGGCTTTTTTTTATTATTTCGCCAGCCCCAGACGGGGTATCTCAATCGCCGGACATCGGTCCATGACCACCTTCAGACCCGCTTCACGCGCCAGCACGGCCGCCTGCTCGTTAATCACACCCAACTGCATCCACAGGGTTTTCGCCCCGACGGCAATAGCATCCTGCGCTACGCCCCATGCGGCCTCGGAATTACGGAAGACATCGACCATATCAATTTTTTCGGGTACGTCAGCGAGCGTCGCATACCCTTGCTGGCCCAGCAACGTTTTCCCCGCCACTTTTGGCGAGACCGGGATGACGTGATAACCCTGATCGAGAAGGTATTTCATCACCCGATAGCTGGGACGATCGGGTTTATCGCTCGCGCCCACCAGCGCAATGGTCCGCGTGGATGTCAAAATCTCAGCAACATCATTCTCTTTCATGGTTTTTCTCCTGGCTTTTTTAAAAGTGTACGCCAAAGCGCACATCTCAACCATCCATCCCATACAGATGCATGAGGGCAAAACGGCAAAATATGTCTATATGTTAGTAAACGTGATTATCGAAAAATTTAGATACATTAATGCGGCGACAGTATGTCTGACGGGAGCCTCCTATGAGAACCGGTATTGCCACGGCTCTGATTGCGTTAGTGATGCCGGTTTGCGTATTTGCTACCACGCTTCGGCTCTCTGGCGACATTGATCTTCTGGTACTGGACGGAAAAAAAGTGTCCAGCTCATTATTACGCGGTGCTGACAGCATCGAATTAGATAACGGCCCCCATCAACTGGTCTTTCGGGTAGAAAAATCGATCGGCCTGGCTAACCATGAGCAACGACTGTACATCTCGCCACCGCTGATTATCAGCTTTAATACCCGGCAAATCAGTCAGGTGAACATTACTCTGCCTCGCCTTGAAACAGAAAAGGAATCGGCGGCCTTTGACGCCTCGCCGCGCATTGAACTGCTGGACGGCGATGCAATGCCGATCCCGGTGAAGCTGGATATTCTGGCATTAACCACGTCCCCGAAAGGCCCGGATTACGAGGCGGCTACGCAGGTTTATAACAAAGCCGGTAAACGCGCCTCCCTTCCGCAGTTTGCCACCCTGATGGCCGACGACAGTACGCTGCTTTCCGGCGTATCGGAACTGGATGTTATCCCGCCTCAGTCCCAGACGCTGACGGAACAGCGCCTGAAATTCTGGTTCCAGCAGGCCGATCCCGACACGCGGGCCCGATTTTTACAGTGGGCAAAGCAACAACCTTCATCCTAAGCCACATTTTTTTCGCCTGACGCTTGCAGCGTCAGGCGCTTCCCGTCATCGTGTAGTCAGTTAACCTGATGGATATGATTATGGAACTGACAACACGCACGCTGCCTGAACGCAAACACATTGCACTGGTGGCGCACGATCACTGTAAACAAATGCTGCTTAACTGGGTGCGCCGCCATCAGTCTTTGCTGGAAAAGCATGCCCTTTCAGCGACCGGCACCACCGGAAACCTGATCCAGCGCGAAACGGGTCTGGAGGTCAATGCGATGCTGAGCGGCCCGATGGGCGGCGATCAGCAGGTCGGCGCGCAGATTTCCGAAGGGAAGATTGACGTGCTGATCTTCTTCTGGGATCCGCTGAACGCGGTTCCGCACGATCCCGATGTTAAAGCCCTGCTGCGTCTGGCGACGGTGTGGAATATTCCGGTGGCGACAAACCTCTCGACGGCGGATTTCATCATCGAATCACCGCAGTTCAATTCGCCGGTTGATATCCTGATTCCGGACTATCAGCGTTATCTTTCTGAGAGACTGAAGTAGCTTTTTTGCCGGGTGGCGGCTTCGCCTTACCCGGCCTACCCATCCTTGCCCGTCGTCGCTACGGCTTTCTCGCTACCGGCACATCAATACTCTTCAGAACATCGACAAACACGGATGGCTCCGCTTTATTGAACAGCAGCCAGACGCGGTGACGTGCGCGCGTCATTGCCACATAAAGCAAACGTCGCTCTTCGGCATCCGGGAAATCTTCCGGCACCGGCAGTAGGGCCTGTTCCATCACCGATTCACGGGTCGGAGCCGGGAAACCGTCGCTGCCCTCTTTCAGCCCCATCACAATCACATAATCGGCCTGCTGCCCTTTGCTGGCGTGAATAGTCATAAATTCAAGCTGCAGTTTCGGCCAGCGGGTAGCTGCTTTTTCCAGCGCTGCAGGTTTAAGGTGATGATAACGCGCCAGCACCAGGATACGCTCATCGGGCTTCGCATAGCCGCTGAGCTTGTCCAGCAGCGGTTCCAGCTGGTCATCCGCCAGCAGGGTGACGGCTTTTTTATCCCCAGGCCGCAGGCTGTTAAGCGGCTTGGTCAGCTGATGCGGGTTTTGCTGGATAAAACGGTTGGCGACTTCACCAATCCGGGAGTTGAAGCGATACGTGGTGTCCAGATCGCTGCGATCACCTTCACCAAAATAGTGGTGGAACGCGGTCGTGAGTGAAAGCTGTGCGCCGCTGAAGCGATAGATGGCCTGCCAGTCATCCCCCACCGCAAACAGCGAGGTATGTTTATTTTGCGCCCGTAGCGCACAGAGCAGTGCTGCGCGCTGGGGTGAGATATCCTGAAACTCATCCACCAGAATATGTTTCCACGGACTGACAAAACGTCCTTTCTCAAGAATGACGATCGCCTGATGGATCAAACCGGAAAAATCGACGGCATTTTCCGCCTTCAACGCGGCTTTCCAGGCTTTTAAGAGCGGTGCCATCAGTTTGACCCGCTTCGAAAATAGATCGCGGATCCCCTCTGGCGCACCTTCAATCATTTCAGCCTGTGAGCCACCGTGCATCCGCATCAGGCTGACCCAACGGTCAAGACGCGATCCCAGCCGACGCGCCAGTTTATCATCCTGCCAGAAACTGCCTTCCGGCACTGCCCAGTTGAGCTCCTCTTCCAGCCACTGACGCCACCCTTTCGCCTGCGCTTTTTTCTCACTGCACTGCTGACGCCACGTTTTGATAAACAGCGCCTGGCGCGCCTGCGTGTCGTTTTCCAGTTTACTGACGGAAGGCACTTTTTTACTGCCCTGCTGAATGATATGCAGCGCAAGGGCATGGAAGGTTCTGGCAGTAATATCCCGGGTATGCAGACGTTGCTGAATGCGTTCGTCCATCTCCTCGGCAGCCTTACGGCCAAAAGCCAGCAGCAGAATCTGATCGGCAACCGCTTCGCCGGTCGTCAGAAGCCAGCCTGCACGCGCCACCAGTACCGACGTTTTGCCGCTTCCTGCCCCCGCGAGCACCAGCAGCGACTGCTCGCCATTGACCACCGCGCGAGCCTGCGCAGGGTTGAGCGGCGAAGATTCCACCGTACTGAAAAAGTCGGCGTACTGGGCCAGCATGGCATCTGTCCAGGCCTGGTTATGCGCCAGCCGACTCTTATCCTTATCGTTCAGCCAGGCCTGACACTGACGCCAGGCGTCGCGACAGTTGTCGAACTCATCAAGACGCGTTACGGCAATCGGCAGGGCCGAGAGAGCCTGGCGAATCTTTTGCTGCAGCCCGGCAGTCTGCTGGCGGGTCAACCACGTTTGTTGCGCGTTGCTCTGGGCGATCTCGTCCAGCACCTGGTGCAGAACCTGGGCGGCAATCACGCTCATGTCGTGACTCCACTGCTGCCAGCGGGCGTTCAGGTGGTGATGAAAACGCTGGGTTTCCGCCCACTCGGTGCCGTGAAGACGCACGACTTTATCGTCTGGCAGAACAAACTCCAGCTCACCCCATACCAGCCCACGCTTACAGTGGATGGCCAGAAGCTGATTAAACGGAATAAGGTATTCGTGGCGTTCTCCGGAGACTTTCACCCCGGCGTTGAGCAAAACAACGCTGTCATAAGGGTGTTGCGCCAGGCGTTTGCCTAATGAAGTTGCTTTCAGTTCCATGTCCCGCCAAATCCACGAAGAGATAATTTACCTGACAGTTTAACTGCCAGTTTTAAGGTGCTCCAGCCTAAAAAAACGTTACAATCATTGGGCGTTAATTTTATCGAAAGGAAGTGAGGGTTTATGCGTACCGTTCTGAATGTGTTGAATTTTGTGCTGGGCGGTTTTGCCACCACCCTTTCCTGGCTTTTTGCCACACTGGTGAGCATCGTCCTGATTTTCACACTCCCCCTGACCCGCTCCTGCTGGGAAATCACCAAACTCTCGTTGATCCCCTACGGTAACGAAGCCATCCACGTTGACGAACTGAACCCGGAAAGTAAGAACGCCCTGATGAACACGGGGGGAACCCTGCTGAACATTCTGTGGCTGATTTTCTTTGGCTGGTGGCTGTGCATCATGCATATTTTTGCCGGTATTGCTCAGTGCATCTCAATTATTGGGATTCCGGTAGGGCTCGCGAACTTTAAGATCGCCGCCATCGCCCTTTGGCCCGTCGGGCGCAGAGTTGTTCCGGTTGAAGTGGCCCAGGCGGCGCGTGAAGCGAACGCACGTCGTCGTTTTCAGTAAATAAGGACTGGCCGCGTTTATGCTAAGCCCACTGCTTCGCCGTTATACCTGGAACAGTTCCTGGCTTTACAACGTCAGGATTTTTATCGCGCTTTGCGGCACGGTAGCCCTGCCGTGGTGGTTGAATGACGTCAAACTCACCATCCCGCTCACGCTGGGAGTGGTGGCCGGGGCGCTTGCGGACCTGGACGATCGCCTGGCCGGTCGTTTGCGTAACCTGGTGATTACGCTCGTCTGCTTTTTTATCGCGTCAGCGTCCGTTGAGTTGCTCTTCCCCTGGCCGTGGCTGTTTGCGCTGGGCCTGACGATTTCGACCAGCGGGTTTATTTTGCTGGGCGGACTGGGGCAGCGCTACGCCACTATCGCCTTCGGCGCTTTGCTGATCGCCATCTATACCATGCTGGGCGTGTCACTTTACGACCAGTGGTACCAGCAACCTTTGCTGCTGTTGCTGGGCGCCATCTGGTATAACCTGCTGACGTTAACCGGTCATCTTATCTTCCCGGTTCGCCCGCTGCAGGATAACCTTGCCCGTAGCTTTGAGCAGCTAGCCCATTATCTGGAACTGAAATCCCGGCTGTTTGACCCGGATATCGAAGAAGAAAGCCAGGCGCCGCTTTACGATCTGGCGCTGGCAAACGGTCAGCTGGTCACCACCCTTAACCAGACGAAAGCCTCTCTGCTCACCCGTCTGCGCGGCGATCGCGGTCAGCGTGGAACGCGAAGAACCTTACACTACTATTTTGCCGCCCAGGACATTCATGAACGCGCCAGTTCCTCGCATGTTCAGTATGCCGCCCTGCGTGAAAAGTTTCGCTACAGCGACGTGATGTTCCGCTTCCAGCGCCTGCTGTCCATGCAGTCCCTGGCCTGCCAGCAGCTCTCGCGATCCATTCTGCTGCGCACGCCCTATCAGCATGACCCCCGTTTCGAACGGGTGTTTAGCCATCTTGATGCGGCGCTCGATCGCGTTCAGGCCAGCGGAACTTCACCGGAACATATCAAAGCGCTGGGTTTTCTGCTCAACAACCTGCGGGCTATAGATGCTCAGCTGGCGACCATCGAATCCGAACAGGCGATGGCGCAACCGGGTAATGATGTGGAAAATCAGCTAGCTGATGACAGCGTACATAGCTTTAGCGATATGTGGCTTCGGCTGAGCCGCAACTTTACGCCGGAGTCGGCGCTCTTTCGCCACGCGGTGAGAATGTCTCTGGTGCTATGCGTCGGTTATGCCTTTATCCAGATAACCGGTTTGCAGCATGGCTACTGGATCCTGCTGACCAGTCTGTTTGTCTGCCAGCCAAACTATAACGCCACCCGACACCGCCTTGCGCTGCGTATTATCGGTACGCTGGTCGGTGTCGCGATTGGACTTCCCGTGCTGTACTTCGTGCCTTCTGTTGAAGGGCAACTGGTGCTGATTGTGATTACCGGCGTGTTGTTTTTCGCGTTTCGCAACGTGCAGTACGCTCATGCCACCATGTTCATCACGCTGCTGGTGCTGCTCTGCTTTAACCTGCTGGGTGAAGGGTTCGAGGTCGCCCTGCCTCGCGTGCTCGATACCCTGATCGGCTGTGCGATTGCCTGGGCAGCGGTGAGCTTTATCTGGCCGGACTGGCGTTTCCGTAATTTACCGCGGGTGTTAGACAGGGCATTGAACGCCAACTGCCGATACCTGGATGCCATCCTTGAGCAGTACCACCAGGGCCGCGATAACCGTCTGGCTTATCGGATAGCCCGCCGCGATGCGCACAACAGTGATGCTGAGCTGGCCTCGGTTGTCTCTAACATGTCAACGGAGCCTCGTGCCACGGCCGAGATGCGTGAGACGGCTTTCCGGTTGCTCTGCCTCAACCATACCTTCACCAGCTATATTTCCACGCTGGGTGCCCACCGCGAGAAACTGGTCAACCCGGGCATACTCAACCTGTTGGATGACGCGGTCTGCTACGTCGATGATGCACTGCATCACCGGCCAGCCGATGAACCGAAAGTGAGACAGTCGCTGGATGAACTGACTCAACGTATCGCGCGTCTTGAGCCTGGAAACGACAGCAAAGCGCCGCTGGTGCTACAGCAGATTGGCCTGCTTATCGCTCTGCTGCCAGAAATTTGCCGGTTACAACAGCAAATCGCTACCTGGAGGAGTGATTCTTCTGTGGCTCAGGCAGCGCATTAAACCACTCCGTCAACTCCCGGCGAATGCCTGCCGGGAGTGCCGCCTCATGCAAACCCTCAATAGCCCCCTCAAGGGCAAAGAGCACTTTAATACCGAGTGCCCTATTTTTAGCCCGCATTTTCAACCAGCACTCCCTGGCACCCAGCGCCCGCAGCGTCTCTTCGTTAGTAATGCCCGCTTCGAAAAGTAATACCTCAAGCTGAAAAGTCAGGTTTGGCAGATCTTTAAGCCGGTTTCGTTGATGGCGCTGACAGCGCTCTTTCCTCGCCGCATTGAGCGCGAAAGAGGAGAGCTGAAGCAGCCGTTCCCTGTCTTGCCACAGTCCATCATCGACACGGTAATAGTTGAGAAGTACCGGGCGGCCTCGTTTCATCAACGTCAAAAAAGAGGCGGCATTTTTTACACAGTATTTTGCGCTTTCTTCACACGCGCGAAGGTACAGCTCGCCATCTGACACCATGGCAAAAACCGCGTCATCTACCGCCAGGGTATAGCCACCGAACAGGGCGCGATGATGAATTTCTCCTAGCGGTGAGAGGTATTCCTGGATTGATAAATCCGTTCATAAGATATCTTTTTCATGATATTTCCCTTCTAAATCATAAGGTAACAGCGAAATTTCTTACTAGCGGATCCGTTAGCAGGAAAATAGGCAACTTAGCGCCGTTGAGCAAGATGATTTTTCGAGGGGCATCAACATTGAACGAATTTTGCGAGTCGCTTTCCGAAAATGAGGTTGATCTTTATGCATACAGGGGTTACTGTATATCCATACAGTAACTACAGGGCTGGAATGAATATGTACACTTCAGGCTATGCAAATCGCTCAACTTCTCTCTCCTCTACCGCGGGCACTGTCGCGCACAACACCGTTGGGGGTGTTTCGACGGGGCTTATTAGTGAAGTGGTTTATCGTGAAGACCAGCCTCTGTTGACCCAACTCCTGCTACTGCCTTTATTACAGCAGCTTGGTCAGCAATCGCGCTGGCAGCTCTGGCTGACGCCACAGCAAAAATTGAGCCGTGAATGGGTTCAGTCCGCAGGCCTGCCGCTGGCTAAGGTGATGCAGATTAACCAACTCTCTCCCTGCGATACCGTTGAGTCTATGGTTCGCGCGTTGCGCACTGGAAATTACAGCGTGGTGATCGGCTGGTTACCCGAAGAACTGACGGAAGAGGAACATTTTCGTCTGACTGAAGCGGCTGAAGAAGGGAATGCGATCGGGTTCATCATGCGCCCGGTTCGTCCAGATTCTTATCGCAGAGGACAACTTTCTGGGCTAAAAATTCACTCAAATTTGTATCATTGAGCGAAATTAAGATTTTTCCTGGAATTTTTTTTGACCGCAAGATACGGATTTAGTTCCCGGCGTCAAAATTGCGGCAAGGCGCGTCTGGAGCGGTTCTCCTTAATTTTACTGCACAAAATTCGTTCTAAAAATGTTAAATAATAGGTATACGGAACTTTTTTTTTCATATGCCTGACAGACTTCACACTTGTAAGTTTTCAGCTACGTTGTAGACTTTACATCGCCAGGGGTGCTCGGCCTAAGCCGAAGATATCGGTAGATTTATATTTGACCACGCCCCCCGGTGAAGGATTTAACCGTGATTCTCTACTTGAGACATTCATGGCGAATTTTGGATGATAACGAGGCGCAAAAAATGAAAAAGACAGCTATCGCGATTGCAGTGGCACTGGCTGGCTTCGCTACCGTAGCGCAGGCCGCTCCGAAAGATAATACCTGGTATGCAGGTGGTAAACTGGGCTGGTCTCAGTTCCACGACACCGGCTGGTACAACAGCAGCCTGAACAATGATGGCCCTACTCACGAGAGCCAGCTTGGTGCAGGTGCGTTCGGTGGCTATCAGGTTAACCCGTATGTTGGTTTTGAAATGGGTTACGACTGGTTAGGTCGTATGCCATACAAAGGCGACAACGTTAATGGCGCTTTTAAAGCTCAAGGCGTACAGCTGACCGCTAAACTGGGTTACCCAGTAACTGACGATCTGGACGTGTACACCCGTCTGGGTGGTATGGTATGGCGCGCTGACTCCAGCAACAGCATCGCTGGCGACGACCATGACACCGGTGTTTCCCCAGTATTCGCTGGTGGCGTTGAGTGGGCTATGACCCGTGACATCGCTACCCGTCTGGAATACCAGTGGGTTAACAACATCGGCGACGGTGCTACCGTTGGCGTTCGTCCAGACAACGGCATGCTGAGCGTAGGTGTTTCCTACCGTTTCGGCCAGCAGGAAGATGCAGCACCAGTTGTTGCTCCAGCGCCGGCTCCAGCTCCAGAAGTACAGACCAAGCACTTCACTCTGAAGTCTGACGTTCTGTTCAACTTCAACAAAGCAACTCTGAAACCAGAAGGCCAGCAGGCACTGGATCAGCTGTACACCCAGCTGAGCAACCTGGATCCTAAAGACGGTTCCGTAGTGGTTCTGGGCTTCACCGACCGTATCGGTTCTGACGCTTACAACCAGAAACTGTCTGAGAAACGTGCTCAGTCTGTTGTTGATTACCTGATCTCTAAAGGTATCCCAGCTAACAAGATCTCCCCACGTGGTATGGGCGAATCTAACCCAGTTACTGGCAACACCTGTGACAACGTGAAAGCTCGCGCTGCACTGATCGACTGCCTGGCTCCAGATCGTCGCGTAGAGATCGAAGTTAAAGGCGTTAAAGACGTTGTAACTCAGCCAGCGGCATAAGTTATCGTCTTATAAAAAAACCCCGCAATGCGGGGTTTTTTATTGTCTGAAGAAAAACACAAATCTACTTTTTGCCCAGCAACGCCTGAAGGTCGTTTTTTAGCGACGACATTTGGTTAGCATACTTCTCTTTATGTTCGGCATCCTCAATCAACTGCACGATGGTTTCCGACAGCGTTTTACCACGCCGTTGCGCCAGCCCAGCCAGACGCTGCCAGACCACGAACTCCAGATCGATTGATTTTTTACGCGTGTGCTGATGCTCAGCATTAAAATGCCGTTTGCGTCGCGCGCGGATCGTTTGCTTCATCCGGTTTAACAACGCGGGATTGATGTGTTTCTCAATCCAGCCGTTAACCTGTACCGGTTCATTCTCGAGGGTCAGCAAAATATCCACGGCTTCTTGTGCAGCGCTGGCTTCGATGTAGCAGGTGATCAGCTCCCCTTCACGGTGCTTTTTGACCAGGTACTTCCATTTCCAGCCGCTTTCGAGATTTTCCAGTTGTTGATATTTCATTGCGATCTCAGTGTTACCACGTAACTCTGTTCAGAATATCAGTTTTTTGGCAATCTGCTGAAAAGAAATCATATCCTGTGAGTCAATGCAGCCATTCCCGCTGTCGAAATACCCAATCCTGCTTGGGTAGATCCCCCCGCTTACGGTATACTCCACGCTTTTACATCTGACTAAAAAACATCAACTTTGACGATTACGAAACTTGCATGGCGTGACCTTGTTCCGGATACCGAGAGCTATCAGGACCTGTTTTCACAGCCCGAACTCGCAACAGAACATCCATTCATCCTTAGCGATACGCAACCCCGTTTGCATTATGCGCTGGAGCAGGCGTTAAGCCCATGGGCGACATCGCCCTTCATGCTGCTGAAAGCCCCCGAAGAGGCGGAATATCTGACGCTTCTCGGGGACGCTATGCGCCAGTTGCGCCCGGAAGCGAACGCGGTCTTTGGCGGCCAGTATCGTATCGCGGGAGATAAGATCGCCTTCGAACCGGCGGACCAGGCCGATGACCGTTTTGCAGCGACAGGTGAAGTCATTACCGCTAACTGGGTCGAGGCTGAACAACTCTTTGGCTGTCTGCGTCAGTTCAATGGTGAGCTTTCACTGCAACCGGGTCTGGTACATCGCGCAAACGGCGGCGTGCTGATCATCTCTCTGCGCACCCTGCTCTCGCAGCCGCTGCTGTGGATGCGCCTGAAAACGATTGTGACCCAGCAACGCTTTGACTGGGTCGGTTACGATGAGTCTCGTCCTCTGCCGGTCTCCGTGCCTTCAATGCCGCTGTCGCTGACCGTCGTGCTGACGGGCGATCGTGAATCGCTGGCTGACTTCCAGGAAATGGAGCCGGAACTGGCTGAGCTGGCGGTTTACAGCGAATACGAAGACAACATCCAGGTAGCCGATGCTGATGACATGGCGCAGTGGTGTCAGTGGGTGCTGGCCGTTGCGGAACGCTTTGCATTGCCAATGCCTGCCGCTGACGCGTGGCCGGGTTTGATCCGCGAAGCGGTTCGTTATACCGGTGACCAGGAAACCCTGCCGCTCAGTCCACTCTGGATAGGAAAGCAGCTGCGTGAAGTGGGTGTGATCAGCGGTAAAGGTGCGTTTACTGGCGAACAGCTCACGCAGATGCTGGCGCAGCGTGAGTGGCGCGAAGGCTATCTTGCTGACCGTATGCAGGATGAAATTCTGCTGGAACAAATTCTGGTCGAGACCGAAGGTGAACGCGTCGGCCAGATTAACGCCCTGTCCGTGATTGAATTCCCTGGCCACCCGCGCGCGTTCGGGGAACCCTCACGCATCAGTTGTGTTGTGCATGTTGGCGATGGCGAGTTCACCGATATTGAACGCAAAGCCGAGCTGGGTGGCAACATTCACGCCAAAGGCATGATGATCATGCAGGCGTTTTTGATGTCTGAGCTGCAGCTTGAGCAGCAAATCCCCTTCTCCGCCTCGCTGACGTTTGAACAATCCTATAGCGAAGTGGATGGCGATAGCGCCTCTATGGCGGAGCTCTGCGCCTTGATCAGCGCCCTGGCAGACGTGCCGATCAACCAGAACCTCGCGATCACCGGTTCGGTCGATCAGTTCGGTCGTGCTCAGCCTGTTGGCGGTCTGAACGAAAAAATTGAAGGCTTCTTCTCTATCTGTCAGCAGCGTGGTTTAAACGGCAAACAGGGTGTGATTATTCCAGCACCCAATGTACGCCATTTAAGCCTTAGCCAGGCTATTCTGGACGCGGTTGAGCAGGAACAATTCGCCATCTGGGCCATCGAAGGGATTGAGGATGCACTACCCTTACTGACAAACCTGGTATGGGATGGCGAGGGGCAGACGACCCTGATGCAGACCATCCAGGAGCGAATTGCTCAGGCGACACAGCAAGATGCTCGCCACCGTTATCCATGGCCGTTACGCTGGCTGGGCTGGTTTAATTCAAACTGATCGGACTTGTTCAGCGTACACGTGTTAGCTATCCTGCGTCCTTCACTAAAATAAGGCTTACTGAGAACATGGTAGATAAACGCGAATCCTATACAAAAGAAGATCTTCTTGCCTCTGGTCGCGGTGAACTGTTTGGCGCGAAAGGCCCACAGTTACCGGCCCCGAACATGCTGATGATGGACCGTGTCGTGAAAATGACCGAAACCGGCGGCAACTTCGATAAGGGTTACGTAGAAGCAGAACTCGATATCAACCCGGACCTGTGGTTCTTCGGTTGCCACTTCATTGGCGATCCGGTAATGCCTGGCTGCCTGGGCCTGGATGCCATGTGGCAGCTGGTTGGCTTCTATCTGGGCTGGCTGGGTGGTGAAGGCAAAGGCCGCGCACTGGGCGTGGGCGAAGTGAAATTCACCGGCCAGGTTCTGCCTACAGCGAAGAAAGTGACCTATCGTATTCACTTCAAGCGCATTGTTAACCGTCGCCTGATTATGGGCCTGGCGGATGGCGAAGTGCTGGTAGATGGTCGTCTGATCTATACCGCGAACGACCTGAAAGTTGGCCTGTTCCAGGACACTTCCGCATTCTGATTTTGCGTTAAGCCCTCCCTGAAAGGCGAAACCTCCGCAGTGCGGAGGTTTCTTTCTTTAAAGAGACGTTATCAGGCAATGAGTGCCCTGTCGCCGATGGCTTCTCGCCAGCCTCCAAGCCATTGTGACCTTTGATTTATCGTCTGATAAGGACACATTTCTTTAGAACGTCCAGCGATGCCGGCCTGATAACCACGTTGATGAGCCCGTTCCAGGCGATCTCGTTTCTGTCTCTTCATGCCTCGTTTCCCTCATTTTTTTGTCTGGTGGAAAGAAAACAGTGTCTGCACTAAATGTACAGGCACAGATAACGAATACCCCGAATTCATTGCAGCGTCAATGTTCAAAATTCATACGGGTGTCATATTTGTGAGCTAGCCAGAAGATCATTTGTACAAAAAGTGTGACCCGGCACAAGTAACAACCTGAAGCCAAAACGAAAAAAAAACCGCAATCAGCGACAGGCTAACTGCGGTTTTTGATGATGAATTTTACTTATGGCAGCCGGGAAATCTCCCTGGCGATACTGGCTGACTCCTGCGCCCAACCCTGAGCAAGGACTTTCACCATTTCATCATAGCCATCTTTCTGCTGCTTCAGTTCCAGATGGAAAGGACGTTTAATCAGCTGTCCCTGATGATTCAGCAGCCACTCTCCGCTGATGATAACGGCACCGTCATACCGACCATGGAAGCCCGTTACCGTGACGTTCAGCGTATCCTGATCGCTACCCAGTGGCTGGGAAGCGACAACCCAGCCCGGAAGCTGGCTGCTCAGATTTGCCACCAGCGTATTGCGCAATTGCTGATCCAGCGGGCTGGCCCACAGGTTATTGTTGGCGATGGTGTACTGTACATCGCTGGTCTGGTAGACCACCCCGTTGCCGGCCAGGTAGTCCGGCACGGCAACTTGCTCAACCCACAGCAGACGGTTGCCTTGCGAAGCGGTACTCTGGGTACCTGCCTGCGCCATCAGCGGTAGCTGATAGTAGCTTTTCGTTTCACTGCCTGAGCTACAGGCCGTGAGTACCATCGCTCCTACAATCGCTAGCCATTTTTTCATTGTTTCGCCCTCTTCGGCTCAGGATCCTTTTTATCTTTCGCTTCAAACACCAGCGCGTTGCTCTTCTCGTTGAGCGTTTTCAGAACCGGCTGCAGTTCGCGCAAGACCTGATCAAGACGCTGCATATCTGCCACCATCTTGTTGTACGCCGCCGAGCCTGGCTGGAAGCCCTGCATACTGCGGTTCAGCTCGCGCAGCGTTTTCTGCATATCCTGCGGCAACTGCTGCATGCTCTGGCTTGCAGTGAGCTTATTGATGTTATCCAGCGTGGTTTGCAGGCGTTGCATCGTCGCCTGGCTCTGATGTAACGAACCTGTCGCGGCTTCAATCATTGGGTTCAGCGGCAGATTGTTAATCTTATCCAGCGTTTCCATCAGACGCTGCTGGATCTGAGCCAGTCCGCTGCTCACGGTTGGGATGATTTTATAACCACCGAATTCACGAATGCCGGTAATCGGCGGTGCTTTCTGATAGAAATCCATATCCACATACAGCGCGCCGGTCACCAGGTTGCCGGTCTTCAACGACCCGCGCAGACCACGTTCCATCAGTTGAGAGATATGCGTGGCAATATCCTGGTTCTCGCCAATCTGGTTGATCAGACGTTCTGGTTCGATACGAATCAGCACCGGAATGCGGTAATCATCATCCAGGACCTGCTGCAGACCAGGCACAAAGAACGGTACTTGCCCAACCGTACCGAGACGAATGCCGCGGAACTCAACCGGCGCCCCCGGCTGCAGGCCACGAACGGAGTCTTTAAAGAACATCAGGAAGTCAACGTGATCGGTGTAGAGCGCATCCTGAATGCTTTTTTGATCGTCAAACAGGCGGAAAGCAGTGTTCTCCGCAACCGGCTGCCCCAGATCCAGACCTTCCGGCACGTCAAAACTTACGCCACCGCCAAACAGCGTTGTCAGGGAGCCCATTTCAACACGCATGCCTGCCGAGGTCAGATCGACCGCGATGCCGCTGTCTTTCCAGAAACGGACATTGCTGGTGACCAGACGATCGTTAGGTGCATTGATGAACAGCTGATAGCTGATGGACCTTTTCTGTGGGTCAAACGTGCTTTTCTCAACCGAACCCACACGATAACCGCGGAACAGCACCGGATCGCCCGCCGTGAGCTGACCCGCTTTTTTACTGTCTAAAATCACGCGGATACCTTTTGCATCCGGCGGAGCTAGCGGCGGTGAATCCAGAAGCTGATATTGCCCCGGCTGGTTACCTTTTGTTCCCGGCTGGAGTTCAATATAGGCACCTGAAAGCAGCGTTCCTAAGCCGCTGATCCCTTCACGCCCCACCTGCGGTTTAACCACCCAGAAAACAGAATCGCCATGCAGTAGTTTTTCCATGCCGGCATTCAGGCGCGCCTTGATCTCCACATGGGTTAAATCGTCGGTCAGGGTTGCGCTTTCCACCACGCCCACATCCACGCTGCGGCTTTTGATGGTTGTTTTACCGCCCTCAATCCCCTCGGCATTGGTGGTAATCAGCGTCACTTCCGGTCCCTGATGGCTGTAATGATAAAACAGGATCCAGGCACCGATCAGCGCCGTCACGATGGGGAAAATCCACACCGGTGACCAGTTTTTGACCTTCTGCACTTTCGCCTCTCCACTCTTATTTTCCATGCTCTTACTCTTCCTCATGGCTTGATTCAGGCTCACGATCCCACGATAAACGAGGGTCGAAGGTCATGGCCGCAAACATGGTCATAATCACGACCAGCGCAAACATTAAAGCCCCCATCGCGGGATAAATACTCATCAAACCGCCCATCCGCACCAGCGCAGAGAGAACGGCAATCACAAACACGTCGATCATTGACCAGCGACCAACAAACTCGACCACCTCATAAATCAGATGCATGCGTTCGCTGTCGCGCTTTCCGTGACCTTTTGCATCCCAACAGAGCCAGGCAATGGCGATCATTTTTAAGGTGGGTACCATAATACTGGCGATGAAAATCACGCCGGCGACCGGGTAGGATCCTTCGCCCCAGAGCAGGATCACCCCCGCGAGGATCGTCGAGGGCATTTTGTCACCGAGCAGGTCGGTGATCATAATCGGCAGAATATTGGCGGGCAGATACAGCATGACGGATGTCACCAGCAGCGCCATTGTCCACTGCAGGCTGTTCTTGCGACGGACGTGGCCTTTCGTTTCGCAGCGCGGACACACGTCGAGATCGGCGGGCAGCACGGCGGTACAGCACGGGCAGGAACGCAGCCCCTGGCGGATACCCGGCACACCGACCTTCACCGTCTGTGCAAGCGTCGGTGCAGGAGCGATATCGTCCCACGCCCAGCGCCTGTCCACGCACTGGAAGGCGCGCAGCTGCAGGACGCAATACAGGCACCAGGGCACAAAGCTACTGCCAATCCCGACATCGCCATACGCCATCAGCTTCACGAAACTGACCAGTATCCCGGCCAGAAAGATCTCAGCCATCCCCCAGCTTTTGAGCTGGAAAAGGACACGCGCGAGCCGGATTTTCAGTGATGTCGGCATCCTGACGCGGTTGACCAGCAGAAGAATGACCACCAGGCAAAACGCCGGGACTATCTGGACAAACAGCAGAAAAAAGGTGCCGAGGCTGGCGTAATCTTCCGAGAACATCACGCCCGGGATTTCAAGCAGATCCACCTGGCTTGTCATCCCCCCCACCTTCATATAGATGAAGGGGAAGAGATTGGAGAGCAGCAGCATAAATAATGCCGCCAGTGCGTAAGCAGTGGGACGCTGCCTTGGCGCGTCCCACTCGGTCGTCAGCGTTGCGCCGCAACGTGGACACAGGGCTTTATGTCCGTGACCCAGCTCTGGCAACGCCACGAGCATATCGCATTGCGAGCATAATATATGCCTGTCGGCATGGTGCTGGTCACACATATGTTATCCCTGTTTATGCGCCGTTCTTCAGAGACTCAAGGTACTCCCAGCGCTCAAATGCTTCTTCCAGGGCTTTTTCAGCCGCGGACAGTTCAGCCAATACTTTCTGAGTATAGTCATGCGACTGGGTAAAGAATGAGGCATCAGCAACCTGTGCCTGAAGATCTTCAAGCGCCGCCTCCAGCTCTTCCAGACGCTGAGGAAGCCCCTCCAGTTCGCGCTGCAGGTTATAGCTTAGTTTAGCCGAGCTTTTCTTGACTGTTTCTGCTTTTGTTACAGCAGGTTCAGCACTTGTTTTGGACTTTGACTGCTTTTGCGCCAGAGACTGTGACTGCTGCCCTTTTGCATCGTGGTACCCGCCCACATACTGTCCAATTCGCCCTTCCCCTTCGAAGATCCAGCACTCGGTCACGGTATTATCAACGAACTGACGATCGTGGCTGACCAGCATCACGGTTCCCTGGTACCCGTCGATCAGCTCCTCCAGCAATTCCAGCGTTTCGACATCCAGATCGTTCGTCGGTTCATCGAGGATCAGCAGGTTGCTTGGCTTCAGGAACAGACGTGCCAGCAACAGGCGGTTACGTTCCCCGCCGGACAGGGCGCGAACCGGCGTCATCGCACGTTTCGGATGGAACAGGAAGTCCTGCAAGTAGCCCAGCACATGGCGCGGCTTACCGTTTACCATGACCTCCTGCTTACCTTCAGCGAGGTTATCCATTACCGTGCGGTCCGGATCCAGCTCCGCGCGGTGCTGGTCGAAGTAGGCCACTTCAAGTTTGGTGCCGCAGTGAATACGGCCGCTGTCAGCCTGCAACTGGCTCAGCATCAGCTTCAGTAATGTGGTTTTGCCGCAGCCGTTGGGGCCAATCAGCGCAATTTTGTCGCCGCGCTGGACCTGAGCAGAGAAATCTTTTACCAGCACTTTGCCGTCAACCTGATAGTTAACGTTTTCCATTTCGAAGACAATCTTGCCGGAGCGGGATGCCTCTTCAACCTGCATTTTGGCGCTGCCCATCACTTCGCGGCGTTCGCTGCGCTCGCGGCGCATCGCTTTCAGGGCACGCACACGGCCTTCGTTACGGGTACGGCGGGCTTTGATGCCCTGGCGGATCCAGACCTCTTCCTGCGCCAGTTTGCGGTCAAACTCAGCATTCTGCAGCTCTTCCACGCGCAGGTTTTCTTCTTTCTCCAGCAGATAGGTATCGTAATCGCCAGGATAGGTGACCAGCTTACCGCGGTCGAGATCGACAATACGGGTCGCCATATTGCGAATAAACGAACGGTCGTGCGAGATAAAGATGATGGTGCCGCTGAAGGTTTTCAGGAACCCTTCCAGCCAGTCAATGGCTTCGATATCCAGGTGGTTCGTCGGTTCGTCCAGCAGCAGCACTTTCGGCCCGCTGACCAGCGCGCGGCCCAGGGCCGCTTTACGCAGCCAGCCGCCGGAGAGCGCAGACAGCTCCATATCCGCTTCCAGACCAAGCTGTGCCAGCACTTCATTAATGCGGTTTTCAAGCTGCCACAGGCCGTGGTGATCGAGCATCTCCTGCACTTTTGCGAGCTCATTGAGATTCTTGTCGCTCGGGTCGGTCATGACCAGATGCGAAATCTCGTGATAGCGCTTCAGGTATTCCGCCTGCTCAGAGATCCCCTCCGCCACGAAGTCGTACACGCTGCCGGTGACATGGCGCGGCGGGTCCTGCTGGAGGCGGGAGACAATCAGATCCTGCTCGTACACGATGCGGCCGTCATCCAGCCCCTGCTCGCGGTTGAGGATTTTCATCAGCGTGGATTTACCCGCGCCGTTACGGCCCACCAGACAGACGCGTTCGTTATCTTCGATATGCAGCTCTGCATTATCGAGAAGCGGTGAGTCACTGAAAGAGAGCCACGCGCCGTGCATACTAATTAAAGACATTTACTTTTCCTTTCAGACCGCGGTAATCAACCAGCAGTTATGGATTTGACGGTTACGGGCGAAGTCCTGAGACAGCGTTTTTTGGCTAATTTCTTGTGCTTTCAGTCCCAGGGCTGCTAAACCGTCGTGATCCATACGGAAGCCGCGTTTGTTGTTCGAGAACATAATGGTGCCGCCTTTACGCAACAGGCGCTTCAGGTCGGTCATCAGGCGCAGGTGGTCGCGTTGAACGTCAAAGCTATCCTCCATGCGCTTAGAGTTGGAGAAGGTCGGCGGATCGATAAAGATCAGGTCGAACTGTTCATCGGTATCACGCAGCCAGCCCAGCACGTCGGCCTGCATCAGGCGATGCTGGCGCCCGGTTAAACCGTTCAGACGCAGGTTACGCTCGGCCCACTCCAGGTAGGTACGCGACATATCCACGGTAGTGGTGCTGCGCGCGCCGCCGAGGCCGGCATGCACACTCGCGCTGCCGGTATAGGAGAACAGGTTGAGGAAATCTTTCCCCTTGCTCATCTGGCCGAGCATACGGCGGGCGATACGGTGGTCAAGGAACAGACCGGTATCGAGATAGTCGGTCAGGTTAACCCACAGGCGGGCGTTATATTCGCCCACTTCAATGTAGTCACCCTTCTCGCCCATCTTCTGGTACTGGTTTTTGCCCTTCTGACGCTCGCGGGTTTTCAGCACCAGCTTGTTCGGCGCAATGCCCAGCACGGCGATGGTGGCCGCAATCACGTCCAGCATACGCTGGCGCGCTTTTTGTGCATCAATGGTTTTTGGCGGAGCATATTCCTGAATGACAACCCAGTCGGCGTAGCGATCAACCGCCACGTTGTACTCCGGCAGGTCGGCATCGTACAGGCGGTAACATTCAATCCCTTCCTGTTTCGCCCACTTCTCGAATTTCTTCAGGTTCTTGCGCAGACGGTTGGCGTAATCTTCCGCCACGCCGGTTGGCTTACTGTCCGCCGCTTTTTCTGCCAGATGGTAGTTTTTCTGCACACAGTCCAGCGGACCGTTTTTTGCTTTAAACTGACGATCGGCGCGCAGTTGCAGACAGCTCAACAGCTCCGGCGACGCGCTGAACAGAGACAGATTCCAGCCGCCAAAATAGTCTTTCATATTGCGGCCCAGCAGGCTGTGCAGGGCGATCAGCGCCGGTTCGCTGTCCAGACGCTCACCGTATGGCGGGTTACTGATGACGGTACCGTACGGGCCTTTCGGCAGCGGGTTGGTCAGGTTCGCGACATCTTTCACGTCGAAGGTGACCAGCTCACCGATACCCGCTCGACGGGCGTTGCTTCGCGCACGTTCAATCACGCGCGGGTCGCTGTCCGAACCATAGAAATGCGAGGTGTACTCTGCCAGGCCTTTACGCGCACGGCTCTGCGCGTCATCTTTGACCTCTTTCCAGAGGGCTTCATCATGCTGCGCCCAGCCTTTAAAGCCCCAGTGACCGCGGTGCAGCCCTGGCGCACGGTCGGTAGCCAGCATTGCGGCTTCAATCAGCAGCGTACCGGAACCACACATCGGATCGAGCAGCGGTGTGCCCGGCTGCCAGCCGGAGCGCATCACAATGGCTGCGGCAAGGGTTTCTTTGATCGGCGCCATCCCGGTGCGATCGCGATAGCCACGTAAATGCAGACCCGCGCCGCTCAGATCGAGAGAAATGCTCGCCGTGTCGCCGTTCAGCCAGACGTTGATACGCAGGTCCGGATTTTCGCGATCGACATTAGGGCGTTCCTTATTCTTGCGGGTGAAGCAGTCCACAATGGCGTCTTTCACGCGCAGCGCACCGTACTGACTGTTGCGGATCTCATCGTTCACGCCGTTGAAATGCACCGCAAAGGTGGCATTTGGGGTGAAGATCTCTGTCCAGTCGATCATCTGTACGCCGGTATAGAGGTCAAGGTCGCTATAGACCTTGCACTCCTTCATCGGCAGCATGATGCGCGACGCCAGACGGCTCCACATCAGGCTCTGGTAAATAAGCCGCGTGTCGCCCTCAAAATGGACACCACCCTGAACTACCTGGCACTCTTGCGCACCCAGGGCTTCCAGTTCAGTTTTTAACAGCTCTTCCAGCCCACGGGCCGTACTGGCAAACAGAGAATTCATATCGTCACTTTTACTCTTAGAAAATTGTCGCGCATTATAGCTAATATGGCGTGTATGTCATAAAGTTGAAGGCTTATTTTCATTTGCGGGAGTATGCAGTGGCGACGTTATCCAGGCTTTTTATTCATCCGGTGAAATCCATGCGCGGCATTGGCGTTTCTCACGCACTGGCAGACATGAGCGGATTTGCCTTCGATCGTATTTTTATGATCACCGAGCCTGACGGTACGTTCATCACCGCGCGCCAGTTCCCGCAGATGGTTCGCTTTACCCCTTCCCCGCTTCATGACGGATTGCATTTGACCGCGCCGGACGGTTCCAGCACGGTGATTCGCTTTGCTGATTTTGCGCCCGTCGACGCGCCAACGGAAGTCTGGGGTAACCATTTTACCGCGCGCATCGCCCCGGAAGAGATTAACCGCTGGCTAAGCGGCTTCTTTTCCCGCGACGTGCAGCTGCGCTGGGTGGGGCCTGAACTGACGCGCCGCGTGAAGCGCCACGATGCCGTTCCGCTTTCCTTCGCCGACGGCTTCCCGTTCCTGCTGACCAACGAGGCATCGCTGCGTGATTTACAAAACCGCTGTAAAGCCAGCGTGCAGATGGAGCAGTTCCGTCCGAACCTGGTGGTAACCGGTGCCGATGCGTGGGAAGAAGACACCTGGAAAACGATCCGCATTGGTAGCGTCATCTTTGATGTCGTCAAGCCGTGCAGCCGCTGTATCTTTACCACCGTGAGTCCGGAAAAAGGGCAAAAGCACCCCTCTGGCGAACCGCTGAAAACGCTGCAATCGTTCCGCACCGCCCAGGATAACGGCGATGTCGATTTCGGCCAGAACCTGATCCCCCGCTCCAGCGGTGTGATCCGCGTGGGCGATGAGGTCGAAATCCTCGCCCGCGGACCTGCGAAAGTGTACGGCGCCGGTCAGGAAGAAGAAAGCGTTGAAGTTGAGACGAACGTCGCCTCTGCCGTGGATATTCACTGGCAGGGCAAAATTATTCGTGGCAACAATCAGCAGGTGCTGCTGGAGCAACTGGAACAGGCCGGTATTCGCGTACCGTATTCTTGTCGTGCGGGAATCTGCGGATGCTGTCGCATCAAGCTGGTAGAGGGAGAAGTGACAGCGCTGAAGAAATCGGCAGTGGGAAACGACGGCACAATTCTGTGCTGTAGCTGCGTACCGAAAACATCCGTACAGCTGGAAGCTTAAACCGCCTGTTCGAGGCTGAAGGAATCGACACGCACCTGTGGCTTCAGCCTGTCATTCATGACTTTGATCGCATCCCCTAACTGCATTACACGCCCGGCAATCGTCACGCCGGGTTGTGCCAGCAGACAAAGCGCAGCATTTTCGCCCGGCTCCACCACTAACAAACTCACCTCTTCGGCGGTATCGCTCAGATTGACGCTGGCCGCATCACCCGTTGCTGGCGTCCAGTTCATGTCGTGCGGCAGGAAATGCCAGCTTTTCGGCATTTGCGGTTTCAGGAAACGAATCGCCACCAGCGCATTTAATACCAGCTCGGCACGCTGCTCTTTAGAGAGCACCAGATCGCGACATTTTTCTTCAAAGGAGAAATAAAGTGCAGCATCGTCAACGCAAAAGCCCGAGGGTGAAAACGCGTCCGGGGTTAACATTCGGCGGGCAAAACGAGAACGAAACAACATGCCATTGGCTAAATCGAGCATCATACGATCGTGCTCGTCGCAAAAATACCAGCGCCAGTTATCGTCAGGTTTAATTCGCATGTTTCTCTCCCGTCCCCAAACGTCCTGTACTAAAAATGTCCTGATTGTCGCTTCGTTTATAACATCATTAATAAAAGACCAGAATGTCTAAATAAGCAACAGTGACGGAATATAAAACAACCAGGGCTGGAAATAAAGCCCTGGTTGTCTGATTAAGAGAAAAGATTAGATATGCGTAACGATTTCTTTAATCAGCGGCGGTCCTTTAAAAATAAAGCCGGAATAGATTTGCACCAGCGATGCCCCTGCCGCCATCTTCTCGCGCGCAGCAATGACCGAATCGATACCGCCGACACCAATAATCGGCAAACGCCCTTTTAATTCTGCAGACAGAGCACGAATAATTTCGGTGCTTTTTAATTGTACCGGACGGCCACTTAACCCACCCGCTTCGTCACAGTTTTTCATTCCCTGAACGAGGGAGCGATCGAGCGTCGTATTGGTCGCAATAACACCATCAATATTATGGCGAACTAAACTGTCGGCAACCTGGATCAATTCTTCAGGCGAAAGATCCGGTGCGATCTTCACCGCGACCGGAACATATTTATGGTGGATCGCCTGCAGTTCATTTTGTTTATTTTTAATGGCGCTGAGAAGATCGTCCAGCGCTTCGCCATATTGTAAAGAACGCAGGCCCGGGGTATTCGGCGATGAAATATTCACCGCGATGTAACCGGCATAGGCGTAGACTTTTTCCATACAAATCAGATAGTCATCTTTACCTTGCTCAACCGGCGTGTCTTTATTTTTACCGATATTAATGCCCAGCACCCCATCGAAATGGGCTTTTTTCACGTTCTCGACCAGGTGATCAACGCCGAGATTATTAAAGCCCATGCGGTTGATCAGCCCTTCGGCTTCCACCAGGCGGAACAAACGCGGCTTATCATTTCCCGGCTGTGGACGCGGGGTAACGGTACCGATTTCAATGGAGCCAAAGCCCATTGCGCCCAGGGCATCAATGCACTCGCCGTTTTTGTCCAGACCGGCCGCCAGACCTAGCGGGTTTTTAAAGGTCAGACCCATGCACTGCACAGGTTTTTCCGGCACATTCTGGCGCACCAGAGCCGCCAGAGGCGTTCCGGTAATGCGACGTAATTGCTGGAATGTCAATTCATGAGCGCGCTCAGGGTCGAGCTGGAAAAGGGCTTTACGAACGAAGGGGTAGTACATGAACTCTCCTGGATTCCCGGTGTGCAAACCGGGAGGGGATTATGGGCGATCCCGCTGCGAAAAGGAATTGACCTGCGGCAAAAAAATCAGCGTAAAACGCAAACGTTTACCTCCCGATCTCTTTCTTATGCACTTTTTCGCATTTTAATTGCAGATAAATCATTTAGTGGAATAACCGCGCGGTGTCACACTCCTGAAAATTGTTATGAATGTTAGATAAAAGCAAACAATTGGTTATAAGGAGGAAGTATGCGCGTCATTACCCTGGCCGGAAGTCCACGATTCCCTTCGCGTTCCAGCGCCCTGCTGGAATATGCCCGTGAAAAGCTCAATGCGCTGGATGTGGAAGTGTGCCACTGGAATCTGCATAACTTCGAACCCGAAGATTTGCTGTACGCCCGTTTCGACAGCCCTGCGCTGAAAACCCTCACAGAGCAACTGAAAGAGGCAGACGGTTTAATCGTGGCGACACCGATCTATAAAGCCTCTTTTTCTGGCGCACTGAAAACCCTGCTCGATCTACTGCCGGAGCGCGCGTTGGACGGCAAAGTGGTGCTGCCGCTGGCAACGGGCGGAACGGTTGCCCATTTACTGGCGGTGGATTATGCCCTGAAACCGGTCCTGAATGCCCTGAAAGCACAAGAGATTCTCCATGGGGTTTTCGCGGACGATTCGCAGGTCATTGATTATCAACACAAGCCGCACTTTACGCCGAATCTGCAAACGCGCCTCGATGCTGCGCTGGAAACCTTCTGGCACGCGCTGCATCGCCGGGATATCCAGGCACCTGCGTTTGGCCAGCCTCAAGGAGTCGCACATGTTTAAAACCTTAACCCGCCTCGGGCTGGCTGGCCTGATGGCCTTGACCGGGCTGGCTCAGGCCGCAGAAACAGCGCCGGACAGTTTACGCATTGGCTATCAGAAAGGCAGCGTCAGTATGGTGCTGGCAAAAAGTCACCAGCTTCTGGAAAAACGCTTCCCGGACACCAAATTTGCCTGGATCGAGTTTCCTGCCGGCCCTCAAATGCTGGAAGCCTTAAACGTAGGCAGTATCGATCTTGGCAGCACAGGCGATATTCCGCCGATATTCGCCCAGGCTGCGGGGGCGGACCTCGTTTATGTCGGCGTTGAACCGCCTAAACCGAAGGCCGAAGTCATTCTGGTGCCTGAAAATAGCGAGATTAAAAGCGTTGCCGACTTAAAAGGTCATAAGGTCGCTTTTCAGAAAGGCTCCAGTTCACACAACCTGCTGCTGCGCGCTTTACAGGAGGCCGGGCTGAAATTCACGGACATTCAGCCCGTTTACCTGACCCCAGCCGATGCACGTGCCGCGTTCCAGCAGAAGAATGTTGATGCCTGGGCTATCTGGGATCCGTACTACTCCGCAGCATTACTGCAAGGAGGCGTGCGTGTGCTGAAGGATGGCACGACGCTGAAGCAGACCGGCTCGTTCTACCTCGCCGCGCGTCCTTACGCGGAAAAGAATGGCGCATTTATTCAGAGCGTACTGGATACCTTTACGCAGGCCGACACGCTGACCCAAAGCCAGCGTCAGGAAAGTATTGCGCTGCTGGCGAAAACCATGGGCTTACCTGAACCGGTGATTGCGAGCTACCTCAGCCACCGTCCGCCGACCACCATTTCACCCGTGGATGCGCACGTCGCCGCGCTACAGCAACAAACCGCTGACCTCTTCTATCAAAACCGCCTGGTGCCAAAACAGGTCGATATTCGCGAACGCATCTGGCAACCCGCAGGCAAAGAAGGAGCTAAATCATGAGTCTGAATCTTTTCTGGTTTTTACCCACCCACGGAGATGGCCACTATCTTGGCACTGAAGAGGGTTCCCGCCCGGTTGACCATGGCTACCTGCAGCAGATTGCACAGGCGGCGGACCGCATCGGTTTCACCGGCGTGCTGATCCCAACCGGGCGTTCATGTGAAGATGCCTGGCTGGTCGCCGCGTCGATGATCCCGGTCACCCAGCGTCTGAAGTTCCTGGTTGCGTTACGTCCAGGCGTGGTCTCCCCCACCGTGGCGGCGCGTCAGGCGGCAACGCTGGACAGACTCTCCAACGGTCGCGCCCTGTTTAACCTGGTGACGGGCAGCGATCCTCAGGAACTGGCAGGCGATGGCGTGTTCCTCGACCACACCGAGCGCTATGAGGCTTCTGCCGAGTTCACCCGCGTCTGGCGGCGCCTGCTTGAAGGTGAAACCGTCACCTTCGAAGGCAAGCATATTCACGTTCGTGACGCCAAACTCTACTTCCCGCCAGTGCAGCAGCCGCGCCCACCGCTCTATTTCGGCGGGTCGTCAGATGTAGCCCAGGATCTGGCCGCCGAGCAGGTCGATCTGTATCTGACCTGGGGCGAACCGCCTGAGCTGGTAAAAGAGAAAATTGCCCAGGTGCGCGCAAAAGCGGACGCCCATGGCCGCAAGGTGCGCTTCGGTATTCGTCTGCACGTGATTGTTCGCGAAACCACTGAAGAGGCCTGGCGGGCGGCAGACCGTCTGATATCCCATCTGGACGATGAGACCATCGCAAAGGCGCAGGCCGCGTTTGCCAAAACCGACTCCGTCGGACAGCACCGAATGGCATCCCTGCACAACGGCAAGCGCGAGAAGCTGGAGATCAGCCCGAACCTGTGGGCAGGCGTTGGCCTGGTGCGCGGCGGTGCGGGCACGGCGCTGGTCGGGGACGGCCCGACCGTGGCAGCGCGGATTAATGAATACGCGGACCTCGGTATCGACAGCTTTATTCTCTCCGGTTATCCGCACCTGGAGGAGGCCTACAAAGTGGGCGAGCTGTTATTCCCGCATCTGGATGTGGCCATCCCGGAAATACCGCAGCCACAGCAGCTTCAGCTGCAGGGAGAAGCGGTGGCAAACGAATTTATCCCTCGAAAAGCCGCGCAAAGCTAAGGAGTGACCATGTCTGCCACCTCACAAAAATGGCTGCTGCGCGCCGCGCCGTGGTTTTTACCCGTCGGCATTGTGGCTCTCTGGCAGCTCGCATCATCCACCGGCTGGCTGTCGAGCCGTATTCTGCCCTCTCCTGAGGGCGTTGTAGAAGCGTTCTGGTCGCTGAGCGTCAGCGGTGAGCTGTGGCAGCATCTGGCGATCAGTTCCTGGCGCGCGGTGATTGGGTTCTCTATTGGCGGCAGCATCGGCCTGGTGCTGGGGTTGATCAGCGGTCTTTCCCGCTGGGGTGAGCGGCTGCTGGATACCTCCATTCAGATGTTGCGTAACGTGCCGCATCTGGCGCTGATCCCGCTGGTCATTCTGTGGTTTGGGATTGATGAGAGCGCGAAGATCTTCCTCGTGGCGCTGGGCACGCTGTTCCCGATTTACATTAATACCTGGCACGGCATCCGCAATATCGATCGCGGCCTGGTGGAGATGGCGCGAAGCTATGGCTTGTCGGGTTTTTCGCTCTTTCTACACGTGATCCTGCCGGGCGCCCTGCCCTCCATCATGGTCGGGGTGCGTTTTGCCCTCGGCCTGATGTGGCTGACGCTGATTGTCGCGGAAACCATTTCGGCTAACTCTGGCATCGGCTACCTGGCGATGAACGCCCGCGAGTTCCTGCAAACGGACGTCGTGGTGGTTGCCATTATCCTTTATGCCCTGCTCGGCAAACTGGCCGACGTCAGCGCCCAGTGGCTGGAACGCAGCTGGCTACGCTGGAACCCGGCGTATACCCTTCAGGAGGCGAAAGCATGAATACGGCACGACTGAATCAGGGGACACCGTTACTGCTAAACGGCGTGACCAAACGCTACGGCGAAAACACCATTCTTAACGCGCTGGATCTGCATATTCCCGCCGGGCAGTTTGTGGCCATTGTCGGGCGCAGCGGCGGCGGCAAGAGTACGCTGCTGCGCCTTCTGGCCGGACTGGAATCCCCTAACGGCGGCGACATTCTGGCAGGGACAACGCCGCTGGCCACTATTCAGGACGATACCCGCATGATGTTTCAGGATGCGCGACTGCTGCCCTGGAAGACGGTGATTGATAACGTCGGGCTGGGGCTCAAAGGACACTGGCGGGATGAAGCCCGTCAGGCGCTGGCCGCCGTCGGACTGGAAAACCGCGCCGGTGAATGGCCTGCTGCGCTGTCGGGTGGGCAGAAGCAGCGCGTGGCGCTGGCACGGGCGTTGATTCATCGTCCGGGCCTGCTGTTGCTTGATGAGCCGCTCGGCGCGCTCGACGCCTTAACGCGGATCGAAATGCAGGATCTGATTGAATCCCTGTGGCAGACGCATGGATTCACGGTTCTGCTGGTCACGCATGACGTCAGCGAAGCCGTGGCGATGGCCGACCGGGTGCTGTTAATAGAAGACGGAAAAATTGGTCTGGATCTGACGGTGGATCTTCCACGGCCTCGTCGCGTGGGTTCTGCGCGGCTGGCCGAACTGGAAGCTGAGGTGTTGGATCGGGTGATGAAGCGCGGGGGAACGGAGTTACAGCGAGTTAAGGCTAATGCCTGATGCCCTCACCCCGGCCCTCTCCCACAGGGAGAGGGAGAAAACACAAAAAACGGCAACCTGGGTTGCCGTTTTGCTTTTACCTGCCCACCGGGCTTTTTTACATCACGCTAAGGCTTTCGCGATCTTCTCGTACAAATCGCCGGACAGGTTTTCCAGCCCTTTCAGCTGTTCAAGCGCGGCGCGCATTTTCGCCTGACGCTTCGCATCGTAGCGTTTCAGACGGATCAGCGGCTCAATCAGACGCGACGCCACCTGCGGGTTACGGCTGTTCAGTTCGGTCAGCATTTCTACCATGAACTGATAACCGCTACCGTCCTCCGCGTGGAACGCGGCCGGGTTGCTGCTGGCAAACGCACCAATCAGGGAACGTACGCGGTTCGGGTTACTCATGGTGAACGAACGGTGCTTCAGCAGGCTGCGGACTTTGCTGAGCGCATCGGCCGCCGGGCTGGTCGCCTGCAGAATGAACCATTTGTCCATCACCAGACCATCCTGGTGCCACTTGTCGTCGTACTCCTGCATCAGCGCATCGCGGCACGGCAGTTCAGCGGCAACGCTCGCCGCCAGCGCGGCCAGCGCGTCGGTCATATTGTCCGCTTTATGATACTGCGTGCTCACCAGCGTGTTCGCCAGCTCGGTTTCACCAAACGCCAGATAACGCAGGCAGGTGTTACGCAGAGAACGTTTACCAATGTCCGCGTGCTCAACGCGATAAGCATCAAGCTTATTGGCGTTATAGATGGCGAGGAATTCGTCCGCCAGTTCAGCAGCCAGCGTGCGGGTCAGCGCTTCACGCACGGCCACGATGGCAATCGGGTCAATGATGTCAAACAGCTCGGCAATTTCAGTTGCCGACGGCAGGGTCAGAATTTCAGCCGCCAGCGCCGGATCAATAGATTCATCCAGCAGGATCGCACGGAATGCGTCTGCTACATGCACCGGTAGCGTCAGCGGCTGGCCCTGCTGATAACGGTTCACGTTCAGCTTGATGTAGGTCGCCAGCAGACTCTGCGCGGCATCCCAGCGGGAGAAATCGTTGCGGGCGTGACGCATCAGGAACGTCAGCTGCTGATCGCTCCACTTGTACTCCAGCTTCACCGGGGCGGAGAATTCGCACAGCAGCGCAGGCACCGGCTGGAAATAGACGTTATCGAAGATAAAGGTCTGCTCTGCCTGGGTTACGTTCAGTACGTGGTGTACCGGATGACCGCCCTTCTGCAGCGGGATCACTTTGCCTTCGTTGTCATACAGCTCAATGCTGAACGGAATGTGCAGCGGATGTTTTTCTTCCTGCTCGGCGGTTGGCGGCGTGCGCTGGCTGATGGTCAGGGTGTATTGCTCGGTTTCCGGGTTGTAGTCGTCTTTAACGGTGACAATCGGCGTCCCGGCCTGGCTGTACCAGCGGCGGAAGTGCGAGAGATCCACGTTAGAGGCATCTTCCATCGCCTGCACAAAATCGTCACAGGTCGCCGCGCTGCCGTCATGACGCTCAAAATAGAGTTGCATCCCTTTCTGGAAGTTCTCTTCGCCCAGCAGGGTGTGGATCATACGGATAATTTCAGCGCCCTTCTCATACACCGTCAGGGTGTAGAAGTTGTTCATCTCAATGACTTTATCCGGACGGATAGGGTGCGCCATTGGGCTGGCATCTTCCGCAAACTGCAGGCCGCGCATAGTGCGGACGTTGTTGATACGGTTTACCGCACGAGAGCCCAGATCGGAGCTGAACTCCTGATCGCGGAAGACGGTCAGTCCCTCTTTCAGGCTCAGCTGGAACCAGTCACGGCAGGTGACGCGGTTACCGGTCCAGTTATGGAAATACTCGTGGCCGATGACGCGTTCGATATCAAGGTAGTCTTTATCGGTAGCGGTGTCGGTACGTGCCAGTACGTATTTGGAGTTAAAGATGTTGAGACCTTTATTCTCCATCGCGCCCATGTTGAAGAAATCGACGGCGACGATCATATAGATGTCGAGGTCGTATTCGAGGCCGAAACGTTCTTCGTCCCACTTCATGGAGTTGATGAGCGAGGTCATCGCCCACGGTGCGCGGTCAAGGTTGCCACGGTCAACAAACAGCTCCAGCGCCACTTCACGCCCGGAGCGAGTTTTGAACGTATCGCGCAGCACATCAAAATCACCCGCCACCAGCGCAAAGAGGTAGCACGGTTTCGGGAACGGATCCTGCCACTGCACCCAGTGACGACCATTTTCCAGTTCGCCCTCACCGACGCGGTTACCGTTGGAGAGCAGGAACGGATAAAGCGTTTTATCGGCGATGATTTTTGTCGTGAAGCGCGCCAGGACGTCCGGGCGGTCCAGGTACCAGGTGATATGGCGGAAACCTTCGGCTTCACACTGGGTACACAGAGCCACGCCTGACTGGTAAAGCCCTTCCAGCGCCGTGTTGGCTGAAGGGCTGATTTCATTCACGATGCGCAGCGTAAAGCGTTCCGGCAGGTTGTCGATGACCAGCTGGTTGCCTTCTTCTTTATAGTCTGACCAGGGTTCATCATTAATATGCAGGGAGACCAGCGTCAGGTCTTCGCCATCGAGACGCAGCGGCACGGCAGTCGCACTGTGGCGCGTCACCTGACTCACCGCCGTCACGACGGTTTTTGTGGCATCCAGGTCAAACGTCAGGTCGATATCGCTAATCAGGTATTCCGGCGCACGGTAGTCGTGGCGGTATTTGGCTTGTGGCTGTTGTGTCATAGAAAACCTTATGCATCGTTTGTCGAGTAACGTTTCAATATATTCCTGTTGCGCAAAACGCGCTATGCAGAATGTTCATCTTTTCAGGCAGAAACACCTTTTTCGCTACATTTGTATAACACGGGGCACAAAATGCCCTCGACCATAAAGTGTGCTTATGTTGTGATCGGGGTTCAATAAATCACTAAACAAGGTATACTCCGGAGTTGTTTATTGTACTAAACGCTCCCGTGAGAGGATGCTACAGCGCACCTATGACTCAATTCGCTTCTCCGGTTCTGCATACGTTGCTGGATACCGACGCGTATAAACTGCATATGCAGCAAGCCGTTTTCCACCATTACTATGACGTTCACGTCGCGGCGGAATTCCGCTGCCGTGGTGACGATTTGCTCGGTATCTACGCAGACTCCATTCGTGAACAGGTCGATGCGATGCAGCATCTGACGCTGCAGGACGATGAATACCAGTGGCTTTCTGGCCTGCCTTTCTTTAAAACCGATTACCTGAACTGGCTGCGTGATTTCCGCTATAAGCCGGAGCAGGTCACCGTGACCAACGAGAACGGCAAGCTGGATATTCGCCTTGAAGGTCCGTGGCGGGAAGTGATCATGTGGGAAGTGCCGCTGCTGGCAGTGATCAGCGAGTTGGCTCACCGCTACCGTTCGCCGGAAATGGGCGTCGCCCAGGCGGTCGCCTCGCTGGAAAATAAACTTGCAGCCTTCACCACGCTGACCGAAGGGCTGGATATGTCCCGCTTCCGCCTGATGGATTTCGGCACCCGTCGCCGTTTCTCTCGCGAGGTTCAGCAGGCCATCGTTAAACGTCTGCAGCAGGAGTCGTGGTTCGTGGGCACCAGTAACTACGACCTGGCGCGTCGCCTCAACCTGACGCCGATGGGCACCCAGGCGCACGAGTGGTTCCAGGCGCATCAGCAAATCAGCCCGGATCTGGCTAACAGCCAGCGCGCGGCTCTCGCCGCATGGCTTGAGGAGTACCCGAATCAACTCGGGATCGCCCTCACCGACTGCATTACGATGGATGCCTTCCTGCGTGACTTCGGACCTGAGTTTGCTGAGCGTTATCAGGGGTTACGCCACGATTCCGGGGACCCGGTTGAATGGGGCGAGAAGGCGATAGCCCATTACCAAAAACTCGGCATTGACCCGATGAGCAAGGTGCTGGTTTTCTCCGATAATCTTGACCTGGCGAAAGCGGTTGAACTTTATCGCCATTTCAACACCCGAGTGAACCTGAGCTTCGGGATTGGTACCCGTTTGACCTGCGACATTCCTCAGGTAAAACCTCTGAATATTGTGATAAAGCTGGTGGAATGTAACGGCAAGCCGGTGGCGAAACTCTCCGACAGCCCGGGTAAAACCATCTGCCATGACAAAGCGTTTGTCCGCGCATTGCGCAAAGCCTTCGATCTCCCGCAGATCAAAAAAGCCAGTTAAGCGCTTACGGGAGCCTGAAGGGCTCCCTTCCCTTATTTATTTCTCAATTCTTCTCTTTTGACTGCGAAATTTACTTGTCTGATAGCGGATGGCAGGTAACATAGATATCCCCCCATAAGGGTGGACAAGTGTTTATTTTTTCCGACTATTAACAGAGAGAATATTATGAGCGTTGTGCCTGTAGCCGACGTACTCCAGGGCCGTGTCGCCGTTGACCAGGAAGTCACCGTGCGCGGATGGGTGCGTACCCGCCGAGATTCTAAAGCTGGCATCTCCTTCCTCGCCGTCTATGACGGTTCCTGCTTTGATCCTGTACAGGCCGTCATTAATAATTCTCTGCCCAATTACAATGATGACGTTCTGCACCTGACAACCGGCTGTTCCGTCATTGTGACCGGCGTGGTTGTGGCGTCTCCGGGTCAGGGCCAGAGTTTCGAAATTCAGGCCTCTGCGATTGAAGTGACCGGCTGGGTTGAAGATCCGGACACCTACCCGATGGCGGCAAAACGTCACAGCATCGAGTACCTGCGTGAAGTGGCGCACCTGCGTCCACGTACCAACCTGATCGGCGCGGTGGCACGCGTGCGCCATACGCTGGCTCAGGCGCTGCATCGCTTCTTCGATGAGCAGGGTTACTTCTGGGTGTCTACCCCACTGATCACCGCTTCCGATACGGAAGGTGCGGGTGAAATGTTCCGCGTCTCGACGCTGGACATGGAAAACCTGCCGCGCACCCCAGAAGGTAAAGTGGACTATGACAAAGACTTCTTTGGTAAAGAGGCCTTCCTGACGGTATCCGGTCAGCTCAACGGCGAAACCTACGCCTGTGCACTGTCTAAGATTTATACCTTCGGCCCAACCTTCCGTGCTGAAAACTCCAACACCAGCCGCCACCTGGCGGAATTCTGGATGCTGGAGCCGGAAGTGGCGTTTGCTAACCTCGACGATGTCGCCGGTCTGGCAGAAGCGATGCTGAAGTACGTCTTCAAAGCGGTGCTGGAAGAGCGTCCGGACGATATGAAGTTCTTCGCTGAGCGCGTAGACAGCGATGCGGTCGCCCGTCTGGAACGTTTTGTCTCTGCCGACTTTGCGCAGGTGGACTATAC
The DNA here is from genome assembly GCF_056673325.1 of Enterobacter cloacae complex sp. HYC080_NIDB. Taxonomy (NCBI): domain Bacteria; kingdom Pseudomonadati; phylum Pseudomonadota; class Gammaproteobacteria; order Enterobacterales; family Enterobacteriaceae; genus Enterobacter; species Enterobacter cloacae complex sp. HYC080_NIDB. Next base: position 2,917,365 of record NZ_CP114212.1, read on the forward strand.
CGACGCGGTTGCGATCCTCGAGAAATGCGGTGAGAAGTTCGAGAACCCGGTTTACTGGGGCGTTGACCTGGCGTCTGAGCACGAACGCTATCTGGCCGAGAAACATTTCAAAGCGCCGGTTGTCGTTAAAAACTACCCGAAAGACATCAAGGCCTTCTATATGCGCCTTAACGAAGACGGTAAAACCGTCGCAGCGATGGACGTCCTGGCGCCTGGCATCGGTGAAATCATCGGTGGTTCTCAGCGTGAAGAACGTCTGGATGTGCTGGACGCGCGCATGGAAGAGATGGGTCTCAATCCTGCGGACTACAGCTGGTATCGCGATCTTCGTCGTTACGGCACCGTTCCGCATTCAGGTTTCGGCCTGGGCTTCGAGCGTCTGATCGCCTACGTTACCGGTGTTCAGAACGTGCGTGATGTGATTCCGTTCCCGCGTACGCCACGTAACGCGAGCTTCTAAGAGCAAAAAAACAGACCATGGCCAGCATTTGCTGGCCATTATTTTATTCTGCACTGTCAGTTTTCGTCAGCGCAAAGTCAGTGTTTTTAAAGCACCACCCCGTCACAACCACTACCTGTTACGTTTTGTTTCCGAGAAACATCTAGCCACAAAAAATAAACCCTATTCTTATTGCGATTATTACACCCTCAAGCATTAGCACAATTTTCAACCACTTTTTCAGCCATCCAGAAGTCTTTTTTCGGTCATAAGAAAAAACGAATCGTTTAACATCTGTTTATAGGAATTGCCTTTATCAAAATTAATCATAAGGAATTCATATATATAGGAAACAATCTGCTGTTTAATTCGCCAGGGCGTTCTGAAATATGAGATGGTTCACAAAGTTCCGAAAAATACACATTTAGTTACATATATTTTCTTTTTGTAACTCAATCTTGAGAATTGTAGCACTTTCAGGCTAGCGAAACGCTTCGGTGAATGGAAAGATGCCTGTCAGATACATAAAGACACCTAACTCTCATCAATAGTTCCGGAAATATTTATTGACAGAATTTATTGACGGCAGTGGCGAGTGTCATAAAAAAACCAATGAGGGTAATAAATAATGATGAAGCGCAATATTCTGGCAGTGGTAATCCCTGCCCTGCTGGTAGCCGGTGCAGCTAACGCTGCAGAAATCTATAACAAGAACGGCAACAAACTGGACTTCTACGGGAAAGTTAACGCCGAGCACGATTTCGTGACCTCTGGTGATAACACTAACAACAACGACGCAACTTACGCGCAGATCGGTTTCAAAGGCGAAACTCAGATCAACGACCAGCTGACCGGTTACGGCCAGTGGGAATACCGCTTCATGGCCAATGATGCGGAAAACACTGCACAGAAAAACAAAAACCGTCTGGCCTTTGCCGGTCTGAAAGCGGGTGACGCTGGCAGCATCGACTACGGTCGTAACTACGGTATCGTTTACGACGTTGAGTCATACACCGATATGGCACCGTCCTTCTCAGGTATGACCTGGGGCGGTAACTACGTTGATAACTTTATGACCAGCCGTAGCACCGGCCTGCTGACCTACCGTAACAGCGATTTCTTCGGTCTGGTTGACGGTCTGAGCCTGGGCGTACAGTACCAGGGTAAAAACGACCGTGCTGACGTTAAAACCTCTAACGGTGACGGCGTAGGTTACTCCCTGGGTTACGACTTCGGCGAAGGCTTCGGTGCAATCGCATCTTACAGCAACGCTAACCGTACTCTGAACCAGAAAGCTGATGGTCAGGGTGACAAAGCTGAAGCATGGGGTGTTGGTCTGAAATATGACGCTAACAACCTGTACCTGGCAACCACCTATGCAGAAACCCGTAACACCACCCGTACCGGTTCTAGCGGTGATGCTGGTTTTGCTAACAAAACGCAGAACTTCGAAGTGGTTGCTCAGTACCAGTTCGACTTCGGCCTGCGTCCAGCCATCTCCTACGTGCAGACCAAAGGTAAAGACCTGGCTGCCGTCGGCGGCTTCAGCGGTGGCGATGCAGACCTGGCTAAATTCATCCAGGTGGGTACCACTTACTACTTCAACAAAAACTTCAACGTGTGGGCTGACTACTACATCAACCTGCTGGACAAAGACACCGACTACGCGAAAGCGGTTGGCGGTCTGAATGGCAACGACGATATGGCTGCTGTGGGTGTAACCTACCAGTTCTAATCAGAACACCACTTTGTTATATGCTTAATGAACAGGGCTTCGGCCCTGTTTTTTTATGCCTGACAGAAAATAATGGCGACTTTTGAAAAGCCGCACGCTTTTCGTCGCAAACGGTTGGCATTTTGTAAATCTACCGTTAACCTGATAGCGGATTTCACTTCTGTAATCACAATGGAACTTCGTCATGTTTGAGAACATTACCGCCGCTCCTGCCGACCCAATTCTGGGCCTGGCCGATCTGTTTCGTGCCGACGACCGCCCTGGCAAAATCAACCTGGGTATTGGTGTATATAAAGATGAAACCGGCAAAACTCCGGTACTGACCAGCGTTAAGAAAGCTGAGCAGTATCTGCTGGAAAATGAAACCACCAAAAACTACCTCGGTATTGATGGTATTCCTGAATTTGGTCGCTGCACGCAGGAGCTGCTGTTCGGTAAAGGTAGCGCAATTGTGAGTGACAAACGTGCGCGTACAGCACAGACACCAGGCGGTACCGGCGCACTGCGTGTGGCAGCGGATTTCCTTGCGAAAAACACCTCTGTTAAGCGTGTCTGGGTGAGCAACCCAAGCTGGCCGAACCACAAGAGCGTCTTTAACTCTGCAGGTCTGGAAGTGCGCGAATACGCTTACTACGACGCGGCAAACCATGCTCTCGACTTTGATGGCCTGCTGGCAAGCCTGAACGAAGCGCAGGCGGGTGATGTGGTGCTGTTCCACGGCTGCTGCCATAACCCAACCGGTATCGACCCGACGCTTGAGCAGTGGGAACAGCTGGCTAAACTCTCCGTAGAGAAAGGCTGGCTGCCGCTGTTTGACTTCGCCTATCAGGGCTTCGCCCGTGGACTGGAAGAAGATGCAGAAGGCCTGCGCGCTTTTGCAGCCGTGCACCAGGAATTGATCGTTGCCAGCTCCTACTCCAAGAACTTCGGTCTGTACAATGAGCGCGTAGGTGCCTGTACGCTGGTTGCGGCTAACGACGAAACCGTCGATCGTGCCTTCAGCCAGATGAAATCGGTTATCCGCGCGAACTACTCTAACCCACCGGCACACGGCGCGTCCGTTGTTGCGACCATTCTCAGCAACGATGCGCTGCGCGCGATCTGGGAACAAGAGCTGAACGATATGCGCCAGCGTATCCAGCGTATGCGTCTGCTGTTTGTTAATACTCTGGCCGAGAAAGGCGCAGACCGTGACTTCAGCTTCATCATCAAACAGAACGGCATGTTCTCTTTCAGCGGCCTGACCAAAGAGCAGGTTCTGCGTCTGCGTGAAGAGTTTGGCGTATACGCCGTGGCTTCCGGTCGCGTGAACGTGGCAGGGATGACGCCTGACAACATGGCGCCTCTGTGCGAAGCGATTGTCGCCGTACTGTAATTTACGCCCACAAAAAAGCCTGCGTTCAGCAGGCTTTTTTATTTATCCAGGTTTACCAGACAGGCATCTCATCCTGAAGGAACGGATTATGGAGCCGTTCATAGCCCAGCGTCGACATCGGACCGTGTCCAGGGATAAACGTCACGTCATCGCCCAGCGGCAATAACTTCTGTTTGATCGACTGAATCAGCTGCCCGTGATCGCCGCGCGGAAAATCGCTGCGTCCTACGCCGCCTTTGAAAATCACGTCGCCCGAAATCAGCAGACGAGACTGGTCATCAAAGAAGACGATATGGCCTGGCGTATGCCCAGGACAATGCAACACCTGTAAAGTCACATTCCCTACGTTAACGCGCTCTCCTTCGTTCAGCCAGCGATCGGGCGTCAGAGGCTGACACTCATCAAGGCCAAACATGCGGCTTTGGGCAGGTAACCCCTGCAGCCAGAACTCATCTTCTTTTTCCGGACCGATGATCGGCACACCAAAATGCTGTGCCAGCTCTGCCGCTGCGCCAACATGATCGAGATGACCATGCGTCAGTAAAATCTGCATCAGCGTCACACCGCTGTCGGCGACTTCCTGCTTGATTTTCTCGGCGTCGCCGCCGGGATCAACAAGCGCGGCCAGTTTGGTTTGCTCGCACCAGATCAATGAACAGTTCTGGGAGAACGCGGTAACCGGAATAATACGATAGTTCATACTGCTCCTGTGTTTCGTTATTACCAGTGCCGGACCGGACCGGTATCAATATGCACAAAGTTGCTGCTGGGGTAATATCCTACACCACCTGCGCGCATAGATAACGCAGCTTTGCGAATATTGGCTAACGAAACGCCTTCAATATGGAAATCCATTGCCTGTCCCTTCGTGTGATAGCTTTTTTTCGCTACCCCACGGCTATGGGCGCGTAGTTCATTATTGGTATCCAGTGAGCGATAACCAGAAATGAGCTGCACGGGCTTCCTGGTGCCCAGCAGGCCCTGAAGGCGGAACAACTGATCAAACAATCCTGGGTCGATGGCTTTTACTTTATTCGCGCGGAAATCACGGAAAAAATGGTTGAGTCTTGCTAATTCATCCTGAATATAGCCTCTGCCATCGAAAAACTCCGCTTTTAGCGACTCACCGGTATGAAGATTGTTGAGCGTTAAAACTCGCGGACGAGGTGTCGAGAGGGTGGCAAATGCTGGCGTCGGCAAGATGGCCGCTGCGCCAAGCGCAACACCACCTAACGCCAGCAGTTTGCGGCGATTAGCGTCAAATTTGTCCATGATAATCAGGTCTACAGGTCAATGAAATCGTAAGTATGCTTAGCGCACGAAGGGCACCTTAACTGGCAAAACGGGGTACGTCAAGGCGCCCAACCCCAGTGAATACGCGGCTTACAGCGATATCGCCCCCTATTCACCATAACTTACGACAATCATTTTTCCCGAACTACTTCATTTACCTGATTAATTGTTCCGCTTTTGGCAAAATTTGTGCGCCGGATCGCGCAGTGAGATCATAATTGTAAATATCTGTACGATACTGAGTGCGCCCGTCTTCACCCACAAACGCCGTCAGATAGTAAAGATTGACCGGAATGTTGTGTCGAATATTCACGTAGCGCGTATCCCCCTGTTTCAGGGCGTCAGAAATACGCGTATCGTTCCAGCCCGCATCCTGCAACAGCATATTGGCCAGCTCCGAGGCTTTGTTTACGCGCACGCAGCCTGAACTGAGGGCCCGGGTATCTTTCTGGAACAAGTTGTGGTTCGGCGTATCGTGCAGATAGATAGCATCTGAACTCGGCATATTGAATTTGTAACGCCCCAGGGAGTTATGCGCCCCGGGAGCCTGCTGGAAGCGGAACGGCAGGTTGGAAGCCGTAATCGTCGACCAGTCGACCATGTAAGGATCAATCGCCTCTTTACTGTTCCAGCCGCGCATCACCGTATAGCCATGACGTTCCAGATAACCCGGATCGTTCCAGACCTTTGGCAGAATGTCTTTACGTGCCAGCGTCGGCGGCACGTTCCACGGTGGGTTAACCACCACGTTATTTAACGCGCTGCTCATCATCGGTGTTTTACGATCCGGACGCCCGACAATGACGCGCGAGGCCAGTTTTTCGCTGCCATCCTGATAATAGACCAAGGAATAGGCCGGAATATTCACCATAATGCCTGTGGACAAGGTGCCCGGCAGCAGGCGCAAACGCTGAATATTCAGTGCCAGCACCCCTGCCCGCTGCGCAGGAGAGACGTTAAGCCAGTCGCGCGTTGACGGACCTATTACCCCGTCGGCACCCAGCCCCTGCGCAGCCTGGAATTGCTTAACCGCAGCAACCAGTTCGCGATCGTATGCCGCAGGTTTATCGCTCAGGAGAGCGGCCTTCTTCTCTTTCACCGGCGCTGACGGGCTCACAACCGCGCTTTGCGGATCGTCGCCCGGCAGGGCAATCTTCGGCCCGCCCTCAAGAATACCGGAGCGTTTCAGGATTTCGCGCAGAGCAGGAACATCGCTGCTCCACTGGCCTGGACGCAGCGTCGCGGTACCCCGCATTTGCGGCCAGGGACGCGAGTCGCCCACCAGCGCGAGGAGCGACTCATGCAGGGTGGCATACTGCGGGTGCGCCGGGGCGAGACTGGCAATAAAGCGCGGCAGATCGCCATTATCCAGCGCCAGCTGCCACTGGTTGATCACCGACAGCGCTGGCGTCGCCAGCTTGTAGGGCTTATCGCTATATAACCAGCGGTTGCCGTTGACCGGAATACCCGCCACAAACTGCAGATAGCCCATCATGGCATCGGAAAGCACCACGTCCCGCGCCTGGCCAGTGACGGCTGGATCGGTTAACAGCTCAACCCACTTCGTAAACTGCGGCTGAAAACCCGCAATCGCCACTTCTGCCAGCTGCTGCTGGAACGCGCGCACGGCATCACGGTCTTCCCACATGGGTTTCATGTCCCGGGCAGCATAAAGCAGCGTGAGCTGATTGATATAGGCGGGCGTGTAGCCTGACGGCAACCCTGAGAGGAGCTGCTGGCTAAGCGATTCGATATCGATGCCTTCCGGCAACGGCTTAATGCCGGCCATGACGGCGGTCGCCGGAGACTGTTCCAGCGGCTGAGACAATGACGTCGGCTGCGCGCCTGTCGCTGCGGAGCTGTCCGTCGGCACAATTTCAGGCTCGTCGGCCTGGGCGGTTAACAGTGGAGCAAACATCACTGCCAGGCATAAACTCAGCGCAGACAGCTGACGACCACATTCTTTCTTTAGCAACATCCCTTGCCCCCTGTTTTCACGACATGCCCATCACGGTGGGCTTTCTTTTATTATAGGTAGACGGCAAACCTGTTGCCTTACCTTATGTAAAGAAGTTTAAAGATAACGCAGCCCTAAGCACAAGTTAAGTGAATAAAAAAAGCGGCGCTTTTGCGCCGCTCTTTGTAACAAAACGCCTCAGGAAGCGTCTGCCGTGGTTTCCGGCAATGACTCCGGAGGCTGCGGCGCAAAACCACGCAACCCGACAACATGAACGTGTTCGCTGTTCTGGAACACTTTACGCACCAGTTTATAGGTGGTCCCTTTTTCAGGGCTGATGTTTTCCGGTGCCGCAATGATGAGCTGCATATCAAGACGCTCGCAAAGCTCAAACAGCGTGGCAATAGAGCGGGCATCAAGACGCGCCGCTTCATCCAGGAACAGCAGGCGGCATGGAGAGATGTCTTTACCGCGCAGACGGCGCGCTTCATCTTCCCAGCTCTGTACAACCATCACCAGAATGGACATCCCGGTACCGATCGCTTCACCGGTAGAGAGCGCCCCGGATTCCGCACGCAGCCAGCCGTCTGAACCACGGTTAACCTCAACTTCCATTTCCAGGTAGTTACGGTAATCCAGCAGTTCTTCACCGATGGTTTGCGGCGTGCGCTGACCCATATCAATCTGCGGGTTCAGACGCTGGTACAGCTTCGCCAGCGCTTCAGAGAAGGTCAGACGGTTGCTGTTGAACAGATCCTGGTGCTGCTCGTGCTGCTCAGAGAGCACGTCCAGCAGCGTCGCGTGGGCTTCACGCACGTTGACGTTGAGACGCACGCTGTTCACCTGACCAAACGACACGCTCTGCAGACCCTGGTTCAGCTGGCGGATACGGTTCTGCTCACGCTGAATGGTCTTGCGAATAATATTCGCCACGCTGCGGGAGCTGATAGCCAGCTTCTGCTCGCGGGAAGTCAGCTCTTCCGTCAGGCGCCCCAGTTCAATTTCCATCTGTTCGATGGCTTCGACCGGATCGTCGGTACGGATAATATCCTGACGAATACGCTCGCGCAGATGCTGATAAACCGCCACGAAGAACTGAATTTTACGCTCCGGACGTTTCGGATCTTCTGACATGCGCAGCACATCGCGCAGGTGCTCATTATCCGCCACCGCCAGGCGCAGCGCACCCAACGCCTTATCCGACATTGAACGCAGCTCATCGGCTGAGAGGTACGCCAGTTCGCGACGGTGCAGGCGACGTTCCACGTTGTTGTCTTTCACCATCCGCATGACCGCACACCAGCCCGCTTTCGCCGTCACCACCTGCTCGCGCATCTCGTGATAGTCGCGTTCCAGCTTGCGCAGGCGACGGGTCAGGTTATCCATTTCGGCTTCGCAGAAGGTCAGCGCTTTTTCCAGCTGATTACGACGCGCACGGTTGTTGCTGAGCTGGCTATGCAGTTCATCACGACGAAGACGGGCGCGCTCTTCCGCCCCGCTGTCGGCACGCACGCCAATGTCCTGCAACTCTTTCTGCAGGTCGTTTAACAGCTCTTTCTTGGTGTCGAAGGAGCTTTTCAGCGAGGCCAGCACCTGGTTGTACTGATTAAGCTGAGCGGAGTGGCTGCGCATCGCTTCGCGTGCTCGGGTACGTTCCGCTTCTGCCTGCTCAAGACGTTGACGCAGCTTTTCATTCAGGTCGCTGTTACCGCTCAGCATTTCAGCCGAATCGGAATAGCCGAAGTGCGCGCGACGCTGCACGACTTCCGTCAGGGCAAACGCCTGCTGACGCGCTTCGCGCTGCACCTGCTGCGACCAGGCATAATCTTCTTTTAACTGCTCGAACTGTTCCGGGTCGCTCTGCAGGACAGACACCACGGGCTCCAGCTTCGCCAGCTGATTGCCGTGCTGCTGCACGAAACGCGCGGCTTCCTGGGCTTCATCCAGACGTTCCTGGATCTCATCCACGCGATCGGCCAGCGTGTCATCTGCCAGCAGGTTGAGGCGCGGCAGGATGCGGTTAAGGGCCGCGACGCCCTCTTTCGCCTGTTCAAACTGGACACGACTCTGCTGGTTGTCACTTTCATGACTGGCAATGGCGCGTTCCAGCTCGCCGCGGCGGGTATTGAGTTTGCGGATTTCCGCTTCCGGGTCGGCTTCAAACGCCACGCCCAGATGGCTACCGATAAAGCGGCTGAATGCCTGATGCAGGCGCTGGGTTTTCTGTACATCAAACGACAGGGTCGCAAAACGTTCCGACAGCGTTTCACGCTCGGCATGGAGGCTCTCAATACGGCTTTCACGCGCGGCACGGCCAAACAGCGGCAGTTCCGGGAAGCGGGAGTAACGCCACTGGCGGTCAGCGATTTTCACCACCACCGCTTTTTCCAGCTCGTCAACGCTAAACACGCTGTCATCGAACGACTGCGGATCCCCTTCGATCAGATAGAGATCTTCCGGGCAATCTTCCAGCCCGGCGAGTTGGTCAGAAATCAGCGACAGATCCGGCACCACAATCGCGTTACGGGATGGACCGTACAATGCGGAGAAGTATGGCGCATCGTCCAGGCCGACATCGTCGTAAATCTCAGACAGCAGTACGCCACCAAAACGCTCGGCTAAGGCATTGAGCCGCGGATCTTCTGACCCGCCCGGCTGGCTTAAGCGCTCAATTTCTTCATCGACGTCACGCTTACGTGCGCCGACTTCATCACGCTCAACAATGGCTTCGCGCTCACGCTCCAGCAGCTGTTGCAGGTATTCGGTCACCTGCTGGCTGGATTCGAACTGTTCGCCGCACTGTTCGCTGAGCTGGTTAAGGCTGCTTTGCGCCGCCAGCCAGACCGGCGCGCGCTCCAGGAGCCTTTTAGAACGAGACTGAAGCTGTTCCAGCTCCTGGCGCAGGGTCATGCGCTGCTCACTGGCGCTGGAGACCGTATCGGAAAGCGCAGCGATACGCGCTTCCAGCTCCTGATGCAGCGCCTCAAGCTCGTCGAAATCGTAATGTTTACCCTGACGCTTACAGAACTCAGCCAGCAAACGCTCGGCTTCCTGCTGCTCACGCAGGCGCTGTTCCAGTTCGTTCAGGCGCATACGCAGCGGCTGCACCTGCTCGGCCAGATGGCGCTGGTTGACGCCGTCGCGCAGCAGTTCACGGGCAACGTTCCAGGCTTCGTTACGCGCCAGCGGGCCATTAATGGCGACCACCAGCTGATACGCTTGTTCAAACTGGCTGTGCGCCGTTTGCGCGACGCTCATTTTCTGTTCAAGAGAGAGCAGTTTCTCGGTGGCTTCCTGCTCTTTGGCCTGGAAGGTATCCAGCCACTCGTCGGCGCTTTCCGGCGTCAGGTCAGGCAGATGGCACAGCTCTTTCGCGCGCTGTAACGCCTGCAGTGCCTGGGTGTACTGAATCGCACGCGTCTGCTGCACGTCCAATGCCTGCTGGTAATCAGCAAGCTGGCTTTTCAGCTCATCCACTTCCAGCTCGGCGGCTTCGGCGCGGGCTTCGTTCTCTTCCTGCATCTCGGCGGCTTCGGCCACCACTTCATTTTGCTCTTCGAGACGAATTTGCAGCTCATCGAGATCCGCTTCGTAGCGCTCGATTTTCTCCTGCTGGCGCAGCGCGGTCTGCACCAGGTTCAGGTGATCGCTGGCGGCCTGGTAGTCGGCTTCCAGATCGCCTTCAGCACCGTTGTGCTCGCCCAGCTCGCGCGCCATTTCGATGTGCTTATACTGCTCTGCCACCAGCTGTTTACGGGAGGTAAACAGTTCGCGGCGGTATTCTAATGCCTGATCGAGATGGACGCGGCGCTCATTGGCGTGACGCATGTAGTCCGCCGCCACGTAGTTGGTGGCTTCGCTGATCAGGTGTTTAAACAGGTCACGGTCTGACTGGGTCACGCGAATCGCTTCCAGCGTCATGCGGTTTTCACGCAGCGCCGCTTCCATATCCTGGAACGCCTTACGCACGCCGCTGTTTTCCGGCAACAGGTAGTCGCGCAGGGAGCGGGTAATGGCGCTGGAGATACCGCCATACAGGGACGCTTCGATCAGACGGTAGTATTTGCTACGGTCTGAAGCGGTACGCAGACGACGCGCCACTACGCCCAGATCGAACATCAGGGAGTGGTAGTCGGTGATGGAGTTGAACTGCTTGAACTGCACGCCCTCAATGGCTTCGAGCTTGTCTTTCAGTTCCTGTAACGTCAGCACGCGCGCCTGGCGTTCATTCAGGGTTTCCGTCAGCAGCGCGGTCGGCTGCACGGAGGTTGGCAGCCCTTGGATCGCAAACGGTTTGATATCCACTTTACGGTCGCGACCGGCAACCTGCTGCAAACGAACCCCCACCACCACGCGCTGGTGACGAGAGTTGATAACGTCCAGAACGGAATAACAGACGCCCGCTTTCAGCTTACCGTGCAGACCTTTATCGCGGGAGCCGCTTGTCGCGCCTGCTTCAGTGGTGTTACGGAAGTGAAGCAACGTCAGGTCGGGGATCAGCGCCGTCACAAACGCCGCCATGGTGGTGGATTTCCCCGCCCCGTTACCGCCGGAGAGCGTCGTGACCAGCTCGTCCAGATCGAAGGTTCGGGCAAAGAAGCCGTTCCAGTTAATCAGCGTTAGTGAGCGAAATTTACCGCGTTCAATCATTACTCTTCCTCCCCGCTATCCGGCAGATTCTCTTCATGCTCGTCATTGAGCTGCAAATGGTTTTCCACCGGCATCGCTTCACCGTCACGGATCATGCGAAGCTGAGCTTCACGCGCGTCATCCCCCGCACGCACATCGGCGCCGAAGCGGAAGACTGATTCCGTAATGCGGAATTTGCTGCTGTCGTGGCCCATAAACCAGACCATCCCCAGACGACGCAGACGGTTCAGGGAAGAGCGCACCTTTTCCTGTAATTTCTGACGGTCAAGATCCGATCCGGTCGAACGGTTGTTCACCAGCTTGAGCAGCTTGCTCTCATCCGCCAGCGTCAGTAGCTCATCGTAGAGTTCCTGCTGGGTGAAGATGCCTTCATTCGCCAGACGTTCCGGGCTGAGATAGAGATAGCAAAGAATTTTGCCGACCATCATATCCAGCTCGGAGAGCACGGAGCGCGGGATCAGCGTCGTGGAGCGCGGGCGCAGGTAGAAAAAACCTTCCGGCGCGCGAATCAGCTCCACGTTGTAGCGGGCGTAAAACTCTTCCAGGTACTCCTGGAAGTCCATCAAAAAGGCGTGATTATCCAGCTCGTCCAAGCCAATGTGACGACCGGCACGCAGCTGGCTGTCCAGCGCCGGAAATAACGGATTCGCCAGCGCCTGTGCCAGCTTAACCGGCATCACTTGTTCAATATTTGTCAATGACATGCGCCTGTACCTTGGCTCCGTAATCGTTAATTGGCTGCCACTTCGGCGGCAGTCCGGTGAAATCTGCTTGCGCGATACCCAGGCGCACCGCCTGGTCTACCACAATGCGGGCAACGTCGAAGTGGCGCGCGCGCGGATATTGCGCCAGATAGTCGCGCACCACGAGTCCAAGATCCAGCGGAGCTTGTCTGGTTTTGTAGACAGCGAGCTGTTCTTCGATCATCGCCGCAAGTTGCTCACGAATTTCGTTGAATTCTTCGAACTCCAGATCCGGCGGCAGTTCACCGGTCACCTCTTCATCGCGCAGGGCCATCTCTTCGTCGCGCATATCCAGCAGACGATCGGCATTGGCGTAAGTCAGCGCCCATGGCGCATCGAAGTAGGTCTGAACCGACTGGCGCAGACGCTGAGCAAAGACGCGGTTTTTATCCATATCAATCGCGGTGCGGATAAACTTATGCACGTGTCGGTCGTAGCCGATCCACAGGTCGATCGACTGCTGTCCCCAGCTAATGATGCGGTCTAGCTTGCTCTGCAGATCGAACACCAGACGGTCGATAAAATGCAGATCGTCATGCGCCAGCGTCGCGTCCTGGATGCGCAGCAGGTTAGCCTGCAGCTTATCCCCTGCCGCCTCCAGCGTATCCTGCAGTTCACGCAGCGTACCGGAGGTTTCTGACAGTAAAAGTTCGCAGCTGGAGATGGCCGCACGCCAGTCTTTATTCAGCAGCTGCGCGATGTCGTCTTTGACCTGCTGCTGCTGTTCGTCCATCAAACGCTGGGTAAGATCGATGCTGTCGAAAATCTCGGCCACCGAATATTTCAGCGGCGCGTAAACGTTGCGGTGCCAGTGGAATTCATCACCGTTTTCATCTGCAGCATCGGCGGCACGCTTAAGCTCACCCGCCACGATCGAGAGCTGCATGGAAAGACGCAGCGTGGAAAATTCGCGCTGGCGAATGTAGTAATCGGTGATGCCGATACCCAACGGCGTCAGGCGATAGATGGCGTTTCCTTCCGCCTGCTCGCTGGTAAAGCGGTTCAGCAGACGTTGACGCACCATATCGTTGATTGCGTTGTTGGCACGCACGCTAATGGTTTCGCTGGTTTGCTCAAACGCATCACTGACATGGCGGAACGCATCCACCAGTTCACCCTCGCTCATTTCGCCATCCAGCCGTTCGCCGTTCAGCGTGGCAACCGCCAGCAGGAAAGAGAGTCTGTCTACCGGCAGCGAGATGGAGAAATCGTTTTTCCTGGCCCAGGCAACCAGTTCGGGGACTGTCTGGGAAAATTCACTCATAGGTTATCCTTGCATCTGCGGCTTGTGCGCGGTGACGTGAATATAGCGGCCAAGGCTGACAAATGGCTCCTGACGGCAATACCGCGTTTCTAATTCTGTTAAGGTGTCAAAACAGTCACGCTGTTTGTGTTTTTCACGCAGATAATCATGAAACACCCTGACGCCCGTTTTCCCGACAATCTGCCAGCCAATCTCTTCCAGCCAGCCGTAAACCTGCTGCGGATCGCGCGGATAGTCCGGGGAAAGCGTGCGCTTTTTCTTTTTAGGCATCCCGACCTGCACATAGTCAAAGTTACCTGCAACCATGTTGTGCATCAGGAAGCCGTTAGCATTGTAGAACATCAGCGACAGCGTGCCGCCCGGGCGCAACATCGACCACAGGGTTTGTAACACGCTTTGCGGATCGGCCACCCACTCCAGCACCGCATGAAACAATATCAGATCAACCTGGGTTTCCAAATGCTGTGCGATGTCCTGAGCGGCGCATTGTATAAAATGCATGTTGTCGCTCACACCTTTCTCATCTGCAGCACGCGTCGCGCGGGCGACCATTTCAGCCGAAAGATCGCAAAGCGTGACGTGATGACCGCGCTCGGCCATTTTTATCGCCGTTTGTCCTTCGCCGCCACCGGCGTCCAGCACGCGCAACGTCTGGTCGCCAAAAGTGGCCAGAATGGTGTCCAGATCCTGCCAGAGGATCGTCTGACGGAGCTGCCCCTTTGTGGTGCCATAAATGTTGCGCGAAAACTTTTCCGCGATGTCATCAAAATTGCGATCCCGCATTGGGAGAGTTCCACTCGCTAACTGCAAAACCGCTATTTTGTCACACCCGCGCGGAGAATGAACCTCTCTGGTGTAATATCACCGGTAATCACCTGCTATATGGTCAAAAAAGGAACCAAAAAGGATGCTTTTTACCCTTAAGAAATACATTGGAGGGATGATGCTTCCCCTTCCGCTGCTGCTCATCATCATCGCGCTGGGGCTGGCGCTGGTGTGGTTCAGCCGCTTTCAGAAAAGTGGCAAAACGCTCATCACGTTCGGCTGGCTTGTCTTACTGCTGCTGAGCCTGCAGCCGGTCGCGGATGGCCTGTTACGCCCCATTGAAGATAAGTACCCGACATGGCAGGGAAATCAGAAAGTGGAATACATCGTGGTGCTGGGCGGTGGATATACCTGGGATCCTGACTGGGCCCCCAGCTCGAATCTGATCAACAACAGCCTGCCACGGCTAAACGAAGGGATTCGCCTGTGGCTGGCGAATCCGGGATCAAAAATGATCTTCACCGGCGCCGCAGCAAAAACGAACCCGGTGAGTACGGCTGAAGCGGGTGCCAGAGTTGCGGAATCCCTCGGCGTACCGCGTTCCGCTATCATCACCCTGGACAGTCCAAAAGATACCGAAGAAGAAGCCGCTGCGGTGAAGCAGGCGATTGGCGATGTTCCATTCTTGCTGGTCACCTCCGCCTCACACCTGCCACGGGCGATGATTTTCTTTGAAAAGCAGGGCCTGCACCCGCTTCCCGCACCGGCAAACCAGATGGCCATCAATGCGCCACTTAACCCATGGGAACGCGTGATCCCCTCCCCGATGTGGCTGATGCATAGCGATCGCGTCGGCTACGAGACGCTCGGCCGTCTCTGGCAGTGGCTGAAAGGTTCCTCAGACGAGCCAGGGCAAGAGTGACTTAGCCGCGAGATCGAAGTTTGCGCGATTGAAACGCCCGGTATTGACCAGTTGCGCGACTTCATCCCAGAGCAGGTACAACCAGCGCCGCCAGAGAAACGCTTCGGCAACGGGCGCACGCTGAAGGTAGTGCCACAGTAACCCTTCTGCCGCCCCGCTGTCGCTGAGCCTGAACAACTCATATTCACGTGGGGCCCACAGCATTATTCCAGGCCCCAACATCGCCAGCAGCTGATCGCTGCGGGAGTCTTTCAGCATACTCCGCAGGGTAAAATTGCCGTGGATCAGCACGCAGTTATCATTAAAACCGTCGAACAGCGCTGGCAAGCATTCACGAGTGCGAAAAAGAATACGTTTGTCCTGCATGGTCAAACCGGTGTTATTGAACTGGTTGAGCGTTCCCCACAGCACTTCCACCCGCTGGCGATACCACAGCGGCCACAGGTTCTCCTGGGTGCTGTCGACCGGCCCCACGAGCCCACGGCTATCCTGGCGATGCCAGGCCAGCAGCGCCTCGACAATCTGGTCTTTCAGCTGCTCCCAGCGTTCCGGCGTGCGCGCGGGTGCTTCAACAGGCACGCCGCGTAAACGCTCTATCAACAGGACATCGGGGCCGGGGTGTTCATCGTGCGTCATGACGCCGTACACGGTCGGCATTCGGACGGTACCCTCCCGCGCCAGCATCGACATTTTCCAGGCGAGCTGCCTGGCAACACCCGGCGACGTGAAACTTCGCGCCATCAGCGGCATTGGGTTTCCCTGACTGTCATACAACGACCAGAGCGCGGTATCGGCCTTTTCACTCACACACTCGACCCGGCTTAATTTCTCACCCAGCAGATGGCTAAGTTCGGCACGCAGCTGTTCCATATGAGATTACCCCCATTAATGCTACTGCTTTTATAATGAGCGCGCAGAATGAAGATGTCACCCGGTAGAGATCAATCAGGGAAAAGAAAAGCGAAAATTGTGGCGAGAGGACATCCCTCCGAAAGGAGGGATGCAGACGGTATTAACGTAATTCGGCGCGAACGCGCTCAAGATCTTCCGGCGTATCAACGCCCGTTCCTGGTACTTCTTTGGCAACAGCAACGTGAATTTTCTCGCCATACCAGAGCACACGAAGCTGCTCCAGCATTTCGATATGCTCCAGCGGGCTGGGTGCCCAGGTGACATAGCGGCGAATGAAACCGGCGCGATAGCCGTAAATCCCCAGATGGCGCAGGAAGGAATCCCCGATGGTCTCTTTCGAGAGCGCAAAGCGGTCGCGATCCCATGGAATGGTGGCGCGGGAGAAATAGAGCGCATAGCCTTCGGCATCCATCACCACTTTCACCGCATTCGGGTTAAATGCCTCTTCAGCGTGGTGAACAGGCACCGCTAGCGTCGCCATACCCACCTGACGCTGCGCCAGGTTTTCTGCCACCTGACGGATAATAACGGCCGGGATCATCGGCTCGTCGCCCTGCACGTTCACAATGACGGTATCATCGCTGAAACCACATTTCTCAACGACTTCGGCGAGACGCTCGGTGCCGGACTGGTGATCGACGCGGGTCATGCACACTTCACCGCCTGCGGCTTCAACCGCACGGGCGACGTCCGGATGATCGGTGGCAACAATCACGCGATCGGCTCCGGATTCACGGGCGCGTTCAAGGACGTGCACAATCATTGGCTTGCCGTTGATATCCACCAGCGGTTTACCCGGCAGACGCGTTGAGGCATAACGAGCAGGAATAATGACAACAAAACTCATGGTTTGCTCTCTTCTGCCACCAGGGAACGGGCTTCGTTTTCCAGCAACACCGGAATGCCGTCACGCAGCGGGAAAGCCAGACTGTCCAGCTTGCAAATCAGCTCCTGTTTGTCCTGGCTGTAGTAGAGTTTGCCGTTGCACACCGGGCAGGCAATAATTTCAAGTAAACGGTGATCCATAGTTCCTCCGTATGGGTAATCGCTAAAGCTTAACACATTCCTTTTTCAGGGCGTGTCTGTTTCCCAGCCACTTCGACAGGATATAAATAACCCTTCGGGAACGCGTCCCAGCGTGACGTCGCGAGCCCCCTGCCAGAGGGCGAACTCGCTAATGGCGGACGTTAAGCCCTTCTCCAGACTCGCCGTCACCCTGACCCCCTCTTCCAGATAGAGCGCAATGACTTCAAGCGTGCCGGTTTTGCGGTGCATTTTGGCATCCATGCGCCCGACCAGCCGCCCCTTATGCAGCAGGGGTAAAACAAAATAGCCGTACTGACGCTTTGGTGCCGGGGTATAACACTCCAGCCGGTAGCTGAAATCGAACAACTGTTCGGCGCGTTTTCGGTCCCAGACCACCGGGTCGAAAGGCGACAACACTGCGCTGTGGGTTGCCTGGAGATTTCCATCCAGCGCCTTGGGCAGCAAAGGAAGGAGATCCGCATGCAGCCACATCTCTCCCAGCGTTTCTACCGTGACGGGAATAACGCGCTGTTCGCGTTGCCACATCTCCAGCAGCGGCTTCAGCGCGGGCTGGCGCAGGCGGTAATAATCTGCCAGCCATTGCGGCCGGAAAATGCCCAGACTGCGGGCGCTGTTTTCCAGCATGATGGCCTCGGCAGCCTCCTGGGTAAGCAGGTCACGTTCGTCGTCCCAGTGTGGCATCACGCGCTGGGTCAGGTCATAGACGCGCTGAAAATTACGCCGTTCAATCACCATGACCTGGCCGGAGGTGAATAACCCTTCAAGATGACGTTTGTGCGGTTTCCACTCCCACCAGCCGCTTGAGCCTTTTCGCGGATGTTCAAAATCAGCGGAACGCACTGGTCCCTTTTCCTGAATATGGCTGATCAGTTGCTCTATTTCGGCCGCGTGCTCCTGCATCCACGCCTGTCGGTATTTCCAGCCCATCTTTTCTGGGGCAAGCATGCGGTGACGCACCAGGGCAAAATCGCTGCGGGGCAGGAAACAGGCTTCGTGCGCCCAGTACTCCATGAGCTCCCCTTTGCTGAGCGCCTCATCAAGCCAGTGAGAGGGATAGTGGCCCAGGCGGCTGAACAGCACCAGGTAAGGGCTACGGGCAACAATATTAATGGTGTCGATTTGCAGCAGCGACATGCGCTGGATGGCAGAGAGGATATCGGCAGGCTGTGCGCGGCGACGGGGCTTTTTGAGCAGCCCCTGCGCGGCGAGGTGTAAATGACGTGCAGCTGTAAGCGAGAGTTGCGGTAGAGACATGCGTTTTCCTGTCAGTCAAAGCGCTACCAGAACCGCGTAAGCCCTCACTGCACTAACGCAATCAGTTCCTTGAGCAAGTGTTCCGGCTGCTCGCCGCTGAGTACAGCGTCAACCGGCAGATACCACCAGTTTTCTTTCGCAAAGGCACGGCATTTCACCGCATCTTTTTCGGTCATAATGAGCGTTTGTCCCAACGCCGTGAGCGCATCAACCTGCTCTGCCACCAGCGCCTGATGGTCAGCCAGTGGAATGCGTTTTTCAAGCCTGGCACCACACTGCTCAAGCGTTGCGAAGAAGCGCGGAGGATGACCAATCCCTGCCATTGCCACCAGCGAAGGCAGCTCAGCAACCGCCCGGCGTTCACCCGTCACCAGGTTTACCGCCAGTCCCGGCAACAGGTGCATAGGGATTTCACCCGCTTTTGCCTCACCACCGTTTACAATCACCGCATCAACGGACTTCAGACGTGAAGCGCGTTCACGCATAGGGCCGGCTGGCAGCCACCATCCGTTACCGAAACGGCGAACCCCGTCGATGACCACAATCTCTTTATCACGCGCCAGCGCGTAATGCTGCAGACCATCGTCAGTGATGATAATTTGTACCGCGTGTTCGGCAAGCAGCGCCTGCACGGCGTCGCTGCGAACCGGGGAGACTGCCACCGGCGCGCCAGTACGCTGGAAAATCAATACCGGTTCATCACCCGCTTCGGCAGTGGTGGTTTTCTCTGCCAGCAGCAGGGGGTACTGCGCCGCTTTACCGCCATACCCACGCGAGACCACACCCGGGCGGATACCGCGTTTTTGCAGCTGTTCCACGAGCCAGATCACCACCGGCGTTTTACCGTTGCCGCCCGCCGTAAGATTGCCCACAACCACAACCGGCACTGGCGCACGCCAGGCCCGCTTGATCCCCAGACGGTAAAGCAGACGAATGATGCCGCTCACCAGGCCGTAAAGCCAGGAGAGCGGCAAAAGCAGCAGCCACAGCGGGGATTCACCGGACCAGATGCGTGCAATCATTCGCCGAACTGCATCTTATGAAGCTGGGCGTATACGCCGCGGTGTTCCAGCAAAGCTGCGTGGCTTCCGCGTTCAACAATGACGCCATCCTCAACCACCACGATCTCATCCGCCTGCTCGATAGTCGACAGACGGTGTGCAATCACCAGTGAGGTACGGTTCTTTTGCAGTTCGTCCAGCGCCGACTGAATAGCGCGTTCAGATTCGGTATCCAGTGCGGACGTCGCTTCATCCAGAATCAGGATTGGGCTGTCACGCAGCAGCGCGCGCGCAATCGCAATACGCTGACGCTGACCACCGGACAGGAGCACGCCATTTTCACCAATGATGGTATCCAGACCGTTATCCATCTTGTTGATAAAGTCCATCGCATAGGCCATGCGTGCGGCATTCTCGATCTGCTCGCGGCTGTACTCGTCAGTGCGCGCATAAGCGATGTTGTTGGCGACCGTATCGTTAAACAGATGCACGTTCTGAGAAACCAGCGCAACCTGGTTACGCAGCGACTGCAGGGTGTACTCCCGCAGGTCGTGACCGTCCAGGAGAATTTCACCTTCGTTGATGTCGTAGAAACGGGTGATGAGGCTGGCAATGGTGGATTTACCTGAGCCAGAACGGCCTACCAGCGCCACCGTTTTACCCGCCGGAATCGTCAGGTTGATATTGCGCAGAGCGGGCGTATCGCGGCCCGGATAGGTGAAGGTCACGTTGTGGAATTCAACATCGCCACGGGCGCGCTCAATCTCGCGTGTACCTTCGTCTTTTTCCTGCTCGGAATCCAGAATGCTGAACAATGTCTGACAAGCCGCCATCCCGCGCTGGAACTGGGCATTCACGTTAGTCAGAGATTTCAGGGGACGCATCAGGGCGATCATCGAGGAGAAGACCACGGTGATGGTACCCGCCGTCAGCGTCTCCATCACGCTTGGGAAGCTTGCCGCATAAAGGACAAACGCCAGCGCCAGCGAGGCAATCAGCTGAATGATCGGGTCAGAGATGGAAGAGGCCGAGACCATTTTCATCCCCTGCAGACGCATTTTGTTGCTGACTTTGTCAAAGCGTTTGGTTTCGACGTCCTGGCCACCGAAAATTAACACCTCTTTGTGTCCTTTCAGCATCTGTTCGGCGCTGGTTGTTACCTGCCCCATCGTATTCTGCATATTTTTACTGATATTGCGGAAACGCTTGGACACAACGCGGATGGCAATGGAGACAACCGGAGCCAGAACGATCAGGATGAGCGACAGCTGCCAGCTGTAATAGAACATCATGATAAACAGGCCGATGATCGACGCCCCTTCACGCACGACGGTAATCAACGCGCTTGAGGAGGAGGACGCAACCTGCTCTGAATCGTAGGTAATACGGGACAGCAGTGTCCCCGTAGACTGCTTGTCAAAGAATGAGACCGGCATGCCCATCATGTGGCTGAACAGACGACGGCGCATGGTCATAACCACTTTCCCGGATACCCAGGAGATGCAGTAGCTGGAGATATAGCTGGTGATACCACGTAAGATCATCAGCCCGATAACCACCAGCGGCATCCATAGCAACACTGAGCGATCCGTTTTACCAAAACCGTCGTCCAGTAACGGTTTAAGGAGCGATAACATAAAAGTATCGCTGGCTGCGTTGAGGATTAACGCTACACCCGCCACGATCAAGCCTGCTTTAAAAGGTGCAATCATCGGCCAGAGTCGGCGGAAGGTTTGCCACGTGGAGAGATCTTTGTCGTTATGCATTCAAAAAACCAGCATTTGTTGAAATAGCCGCATATTCTACCCGTTATCTACGGGCGCGCCAAACCACTGATGATACCAACGTGGTAAAAATTGATCCCGCAAGCGCCGGATTTGCCAGCGATGTTGCGAGAATGCCACCGATATTTGCCCGGAATGGGGGGTATCTTGCCAGATATACCCCTCTTTTCGATAACGTCGGACCACATTCGCCGACGGAAACCGCCAGGCGTTATAGCGGGCTGCTGAATCCAGCGCAATGTTTCCCTCCACCCGTTGTACCAGCGCCAATGACGATGAGGTATTGCTGCCATGATGGGGAACCTGGATTAACGTCGACGTCAGATGTTGCCAGTAATGGCTAAGCATAGCCTGTTCTGCTGGCGCTTCAATGTCTCCCGTCAGCAGAATACTCTGCTCACCATCGTCCACTTTCACCACGCAGGAGCGGTTG
This sequence comes from Enterobacter cloacae complex sp. HYC080_NIDB, assembly GCF_056673325.1. NCBI lineage: Bacteria > Pseudomonadati > Pseudomonadota > Gammaproteobacteria > Enterobacterales > Enterobacteriaceae > Enterobacter > Enterobacter cloacae complex sp. HYC080_NIDB. Next base: position 2,938,939 of record NZ_CP114212.1, read on the forward strand.
TTTCCCCGAGCCGGGTCATTTTCCAGGGGCCAGTGGACAGTGAAGGTTAATCCCTGCCATCTCCAGCTCTGCCCACGAAAGCAGGGCCGATGCCCCGCCAGACGTAATGGACTTCTTACCCACATCTCCGGCCATGCTTTTTGCAGCGATGCGAGACCTCCTGCATGGTCAAGATGTTCATGGCTGAGAATCACGCCATCTGGCCGCAAATGGTGCCAGCGCAGCCAGGGGATAATTAACCGCTGTGCGCTATCTCCCCCTGGCCAGGCGAGCCCGGTATCATAGAGAATCGCTTTTCCCTGCCGTTCGATGACCATGGCCAGCCCCTGCCCCACATCCAGCATATGTAGCGTCCAGGCATCACTTTTAGCCGTTCGCCAGAGGGGAAATGCCAGCAACAGGCTCCCAGCCAGACACACGGCGGGAACGGTTTTCCAGGCTCGCAAACGCCAGCCGATGATGATAAGCCAGGGCAGTAGCGTCATGTACTGCCAGCGCTGATCCACACTCTGCCAGCCGTCTGGCAAGCGCATCAGTAGCCAGAACAGCCCGGCAAGGGACTTATCGGCTGCAAACCAGATGGCACTTTCCATTCCCCCCAGCGGTAACAGATGGAGCAACATACCGAGTAAAATCAGCGGTACGCTGACAAACGTCACTATCGGCACGGCAAAGAGATTGGCGACCAGAGAGGAGATACTGAAGCCGTGGAAAATCAGCACCTGTAACGGCATGAGCAACACCAGCATGCCGACCTGCAGATAGATCAGATTAAGTAGTGGCCGTATGCGTCGGGCCCACTGCCAGCGAGGAAGAGGCAGCCACTGAAACCAGAAAATCAGCGCCGCGACGGCAAATGCGGACAGGAGCAGACTCTCAGAAAGTATGGCTAAGGGATCGCTTATCAGGATCGCCGCGACACAGCAACACCATACCTGCCACGGCGACCATTGGCGGGAACCGATTCGCAGCGCCGCCAGCACGGCAAGTGCGATGACCGTTCGTAGTGCAGGAGGTTGCAGACCGGTAAGCCAGGCGTAGAAAGCGGCGAAGAACAACCCGGCCAGGAGTGGCATTTGCCAGTGGACCCGGTGGCTGGGGAATATAAACTGGATCGCACGCGCGAGTAACCAGACGAGGGATGCCGCCAGCGTGATATGCAGGCCCGAAATCGCCATCAGATGCAGTGTGCCGGTTTCACGCATCAGGTCTTTTATTTCTCGGGGGACATCCAGACGCTCTCCCATCCCCAGCCCGAGGATAACCGCTCCCCAGCGATAATCAGAAAGTCGGTTTTGCAGCGACATCAGGTATTGCGATCGCAGGCTGCAGTGTCCATCAACAAGTTCCGCATGGGTGAAGCGCCCGCTCAGCGTTTGGTGTCGGGCAATGGCGCTGCGTTGGGGATCATAGCCTCCGTCGTTCAGCTCGCCGTGTGCAGGTCTTAGCCTGAGCATCATCGCCCAACGCTGGCCAGCACATGCTCTCTGTGGCAAATAATTGCCATACAGCGTTACGCCAGTGGACGCCCACCAACGCCGGCCGTTTACGGTACGAATCTTTCCCTGATGCTGAGTTGCACCATCAGTGGCGGTGATCTCTACCTCGGCCTGCACGGCTCTCGTGGTTAAATGCTGCATCGGCCAGACGCTCTCCTGCGCGGCCAGAAGGCCCCACGCGCAAAATAACAGCGCGGTCCCCACATACTTCAGGCGCACGTTTTGGCATGTGCCCAGCACCACCCCGCCCGCCAGCATTATCCAGACGGTATAGCGTGATGGCAGTTCAGGTAACCAGAGTAACGCGGCTATCGCCAGAATGGCGCAGATACATAAAGCGGGAATTCCCATTGCTACCTCCCTGTTTCAGGGGGGCAGTATGCTCGTGGGTGATGCGGCTCGTCAGTTGTGAAGAAAAGGATTTACAGCAAGCGCAGCAAGGTTTTTAACAGGTTGCAGAAAACGCAGCGGGAAATGCGGGATGCCTCCCAGAAGAAAACGACAGGAACAAAAAAAGCACCCGCAGGTGCTTTCTTTCGAACCCAGTTTAACCGGCTGGCTAAACTCAGTTGCCGTAAATATTGGCGCGATCGCGCAGTTCTTTACCCGGTTTAAAGTGTGGAACGTACTTACCTTCCAGCTCGACTTTATCACCCGTTTTCGGGTTACGCCCGGTGCGTGGAGCACGATAGTGCAGAGAAAAACTACCGAAACCGCGGATTTCAATGCGCTCGCCCTGGGCAAGAGTGGAGGCCATATGCTCCAGCATCTCTTTTACGGCATCTTCCACTGCCTTGGCAGGGATATGCGGTTGCTGACTGGCAAGTCTTTCAATCAATTCTGACTTGGTCATGATTCCTCCGGTTCCTTTCAAACCAATTAGCTGAACAGCTCATTAAACAAGGGCGGCCGTAGCCGCCCTTTGTTATTGATTACAGGACGGATCCTGTAATCTGTCAAGTTTGCTCTTCATCCTTCGCGCTGTAAATGCGTTACAGCTCAAATGATGCTGAGAACTTGATATTACTCGCCTTTAGCTGCTTTGAAAGCTTCAGCCATTGCGTTGTTAGAGAAGTTTGCATCTTCCTGTTTGTTAACAGTTGCGATTGCATCTTTCTCATCAGCTTCGTCTTTAGCACGAACAGACAGGCTGATTGCACGGTTCTTACGGTCAACACCGGTGAACTTAGCTTCAACGTCGTCGCCTACGTTCAGAACCAGAGTGGCATCTTCAACGCGGTCACGGGAAGCTTCAGAAGCGCGCAGGTAACCTTCAACGCCGTCAGCCAGCTCTACGGTTGCGCCTTTAGCGTCAACTGCAGTTACTTTACCGTTTACGATTGCGCCTTTCTTGTTCAGTGCAACCCAGTTGTTGAACGGATCTTCTGCGAGCTGTTTAACGCCCAGAGAGATACGCTCACGCTCTGCGTCAACCTGCAGAACAACTGCAGCGATTTCGTCGCCTTTTTTGTATTCACGAACTGCTTCTTCGCCTGCAACGTTCCAGGAGATGTCAGACAGGTGAACCAGGCCATCGATGCCGCCGTCCAGGCCGATGAAGATACCGAAGTCAGTGATAGACTTGATTTTACCTTCAACACGGTCGCCCTTGTTGTGGGTTTCCGCGAACTGCTGCCATGGGTTGTTTTTGCACTGTTTCAGGCCCAGGGAGATACGACGACGTTCTTCGTCGATATCCAGAACCATCACTTCCACTACATCACCAACGTTAACAACTTTGGATGGGTGGATGTTTTTGTTGGTCCAGTCCATTTCGGAAACGTGCACCAAGCCTTCAACGCCTTCTTCGATTTCAACGAAGCAGCCGTAGTCGGTCAGGTTGGTTACGCGACCAGTCAGTTTAGTACCTTCTGGGTAACGCTTAGCGATAGCTACCCATGGATCTTCGCCCAGCTGTTTCAGGCCGAGGGATACACGAGTACGCTCGCGGTCGAACTTCAGCACTTTAACAGTGATTTCGTCGCCCACGTTCACGATTTCGCTTGGGTGCTTAACGCGTTTCCACGCCATGTCGGTGATGTGCAGCAGGCCATCAACGCCGCCCAGGTCAACGAATGCGCCGTAGTCAGTGAGGTTCTTAACGATACCTTTGACTTCCATGCCTTCCTGCAGGTTTTCCAGCAGCTGATCGCGTTCTGCGCTGTTTTCGGATTCGATAACGGCACGACGGGATACAACAACGTTGTTACGCTTCTGGTCCAGCTTGATGACTTTGAACTCAAGCTCTTTGCCTTCCAGGTGCAGGGTGTCACGGACTGGACGAACGTCTACCAGAGAACCTGGCAGGAACGCACGAATACCATTCAGCTCAACAGTGAAGCCACCTTTAACTTTGCCGTTGATAACACCGACCACAGTTTCAGCTTCTTCGTAAGCTTTTTCCAGGGTGATCCATGCTTCGTGACGTTTAGCTTTCTCACGAGAAAGCAGGGTTTCACCGAAGCCGTCTTCTACTGCGTCCAGCGCAACGTCAACTTCGTCACCAACCTGGATTTCCAGCTCGCCCTGGGCGTTTTTGAACTGCTCTGCCGGGATGGCGGACTCAGATTTCAGACCGGCGTCAACCAGTACTACGTCTTTGTCGATAGCAACAACAACACCACGAACGATGGAACCCGGACGGGTTTCGATTTCTTTTAAGGATTCTTCAAACAGTTGAGCAAAAGATTCAGTCATGTTTAATCTTCAGGTTAATATTAACGTCCACCTGGCTCCGTGCCGGATGGGGTTGTTTCACATACCCGCCGTCAATCCATTGCAGCGGGGGTACTGCTAAATCGGTCGCGTTTACGCGAGTGCCAGTTTTTGGCGCGCATATTGTAGCGCTTTTTCAATCACTTGCTCAATAGTTAAACTGGTTGAATCCAGAACTAATGCATCTTCTGCAGGAACAAGTGGCGCGACAGCGCGGTTACGATCGCGATCATCGCGCTCTTTTATCTCGGATAAAAGGCGATCAAAGTTAACACTAAACCCCTTCTCCTGCAACTGAAGCATGCGGCGTTGAGCACGTTCTTCTGAAGAGGCGTCAAGGAAAATTTTTACAGGCGCATCAGGGAATACCACGGTGCCCATATCGCGTCCGTCGGCGATCAACCCCGGGGCTTCGCGGAACGCACGCTGGCGACGTAACAGCGCCTCGCGCACACGCGGGAAGGCCGCAACCTGAGAGGCCGCATTCGCCACTTCCTGCGTACGGATTTCACCGCTCACGTCTTCCCCTTCAAGGATCACTTCCAGGTTGCCATCGGTAGACACAAAACGGACATCCAGGTGCGCAGCCAGCGGTACCAGCGCTTCTTCAGAGGCGACATCGACATGATGATGCAGCGCAGCCAGCGCCAGCACGCGATAGATTGCGCCCGAATCTAAAAGATGCCATTGCAATGCTTCCGCCATCGCTTTGCACAGGGTACCTTTCCCTGCGCCACTCGGCCCATCAATGGTGATTACCGGGGCAACTGCCGTCATCTTTTTCTCCTTAAATAAGGCATACCGTTAACATGAACGCCGCGCATTATACGCGCCAACGTGCGCAACTGTTACCTTTGCGTGCAAATTACGGAATGATTGAAGCAGAGTGTAGAAGAAATGAGCGGAAGTGTTCGTCAGGAAGCGTAAGGAAATGCCGCATCGAAGGATGCGGCATAACGCTATCAGGCCAGCGTACTGATGCGCGCCAGCTGCTCGAAGTAGTCCGGGAAGGTTTTCGCCGTACATTTCGGGTCAAGAATGGTCACAGGCGTGTCGGACAGCGCCACCAGCGAGAAGCACATCGCCATACGGTGATCGTTGTAGGTGCCAATTTCTGCGAACTGCAGTTTTGCCGGAGGGGTGACGCGAATGTAGTCTTCGCCCTCTTCCACCTCAGCCCCCACTTTACGCAGCTCGGTCGCCATCGCGTACAGACGGTCAGTCTCTTTCACGCGCCAGTTGTAGATGTTGCGCAGCGTGGTGGTGCCTTTGGCAAACAGCGCAGCCGTGGCGATGGTCATCGCCGCATCCGGAATGTGGTTCATGTCCATATCAATGGCATTCAGCTCGCCGCGGGTACAGGAGATGAAATCATCGCCCCAGGTGACAGTGGCGCCCATTTTCTCCAGCACGTCGGCAAAACGGATGTCGCCCTGCACGCTGTTGCGGCCAATCCCGGTCACCTTCACGGTGCCGCCTTTGATCGCGCCCGCAGCCAGGAAGTAAGAGGCCGATGATGCATCGCCTTCAACCAGGTAATTGCCCGGAGACTGATACTGCTGCGCCCCACGCACCACAAAACGCTGATAAGACTGGTTTTCCACCTCGACGCCGAAGGTTTTCATCAGGTGCAGCGTGATATCAATGTACGGTCTGGAGACCAGCTCACCTTTAATCGAGATAACCGTATCCTGCGGTGCCAGCGGCGCGGTCATCAGCAGGGCCGTCAGGAACTGGCTGGAAACGCTACCGTCCACCTCGACGTCACCGCCGCTAAAGCCCCCGCGCAGACGCAGTGGCGGATAATTTTCCTGCTCAAGATACTCAATCTGCGCGCCACCCTGACGCAGGGCATCGACCAGATGGCCGATCGGACGCTCTTTCATGCGCGGCTCGCCGGTCAGCACGATGTTATTGGTGCCCAGACACAGCGCCGCCGCCAATGGACGCATCGCGGTACCCGCGTTGCCCAGAAACAGCTCGAGCTCTTCACCCGAACGCAGCGCGCCGCCGTTGCCGGTCACTTCACAGCGGGTACGATCGTCAGAGAGAGTGTAATGAACACCCAACGCTTTCAGCGCATTGAGCATGTGGCGTACGTCATCGCTGTCCAGCAGGTTTGTAAGGACGGTGGTGCCGTTTGCCAGAGCTGCCAGCAGCAGAGCGCGGTTCGAGACACTTTTTGAACCAGGCAGATTGATGGTGCCATCTACCCGCGCGATAGGTTGTAACGTCAGGGATTCCATGAAACTTAACTCTCAACTCAACATAATAAAAACCCCGCAGGGACGCTGCGGGGGTGAAAAACAGCAAATTAACCGTGACGACGTTCGAAATCGATCATGAAATCAGTCAGGGCTTTAACGCCTTCCAGCGGCATCGCGTTATAAATAGAGGCACGCATCCCCCCCACCACACGATGACCTTTCAGCGCGTGCAGACCTGCCGCGAAGGACTCTTTCAGGAACACGTTGTCCAGGTTGCTGTCTGCCAGCTGGAACGGCACGTTCATGCGGGAGCGGTTAGCTTTCGCCACATCGTTACGGTAGAAATCGCTTTTGTCGATCACGCCGTACAGCAGTTCAGCTTTCTGCTGATTGACCTTGTCCATCTGCGCCACACCGCCGTTTTGCTTCAGCCATTTGAAGACCAGGCCCGAAAGGTACCAGGCAAACGTCGGTGGCGTGTTGAACATGGAGTCGTTATCGTTCAGCACGGTGTAGTCGAGAATTGACGGGCAAGACGTATGGGCTTTCCCCAGGAGATCTTCACGTACAATGACGATTGTCAGGCCTGCAGGACCGATATTTTTCTGTGCGCCTGCATAGATAACGCCGTAGCGGCTGACATCAATCGGGGCAGAAAGAATGGTGGAGGAGAAGTCGGCGGCAACCACAACATCGCTGGCGAAGTTTGGCGTCTCGTCGATGGCAATCCCGTCGATAGTTTCGTTCGGGCAGTAGTGGAGATAGGCTGCGTTATCAGAAAGCTGCCATTCGCTCATGGGCTTCACGGCGCGCAGACCGTCAACGGTCACTTTGGCGTCGATAACGTTCGGCGTGCAGTATTTGTGCGCTTCTTTAACGGCGCTTGCCGCCCAGTAGCCCGCATCAACGTAGTCAGCCGTCGTTTTATCGCCAAGGATATTCAGCGGTACGCCAGCAAACTGGCCGCGTCCGCCGCCGTGACAGAACAATACTTTGTAGTTCGAGGGAATATTCAGCAGATCGCGAAAATCCTTTTCTGCCTCTTCCGCCACCTGAATAAACTCTTTACCACGGTGGCTGATTTCCATCACCGACGTACCGAGACCGTTCCAGTCACAAAGTTCCTGTTGAGCCTGTTTAAGCACGTCTGCCGGTAACATCGCCGGACCTGAACTGAAATTAAAGACTTGAGCCATTTCCCCTCACCACGCTAAAAGCCATAAGTTATAACTGTGGATATCGGTTTTATCATTCAGTGACACGCGCCGCAATGTCTAAAACTTATGACCCGTGAAATGTGGCTCACATCACACAAAACAATCTGCCGCCTCGCCAGGACAAAACCGACAAAATGGCTGTCAGGTGATCCGTTTAGCCCGGCTAACCTTCGTCCATTCTGGATTCGTACAGCGAGGGCATAATTGATGATCGCCTGCCTTCATCACCACCACATGACTACATTTTATACAGGCATATTCGCCCGCATCGGGGACGGTTTTGTATCGCTCAATGAGCATATCCGGCAGGATGCATAACCCCGGCTTCACCTCGTCATCATGATAGTAATACACGCTGATTTGACCGTTCGTTTCCATAATGGCCAGACGCACCTGTCCGAGTTGTTCGACGCTGTTCAGACGCAATTCCATAAAAAATTCGAACTCGGTCATATTGGCACTTTGCACATTTTCCCAGGCCAACTGTCCGTCTTCGACAATCACCACAGGCTTCCCTTCCAGCAGATCTTCCAGCTTTTCGCTCTTCGACATCAGCCACATCACAAGGCGGTACAGCAGCGCCAGCGAGACAAAGACGATAAAGACCGGCACCATCGGCACATCGTCATAAAAGGCGACATCCCCCGCCGCTGACCCCAGCGTGAGGATGATTAACACTTCAAAAAGCGACATCTGCCGCACACCGCGACGGCCCGTAATCTTGAGAAACAGAAAGACAAGAACGAAGGTATACAGGCTCCGCAAAGCCACTTCGCCTAAAAACTCGGGGGGAACTTTATCAAACGCCATCCGCTGGAGATCAAATGCTTTCATTTTTCTATGCCTTAACAGTCAGTTACTGCCACTAAGCATAGCCCAGCCTTTTATTTTCGCCGAAGATAGCACCCGTCACGCAAAACCCGTATCATTGCGCGCTTTACGTACGATAAAAGTGAACGCCATGACTCAAACGTTTATCCCCGGCAAAGACGCCGCTCTGGAAGATTCCATCGCTCGCTTCCAGCAGAAACTGACCGACCTGGGTTTTAACATCGAAGAAGCCTCCTGGCTCAATCCGGTGCCCCATGTCTGGTCCGTCCATATTCGCGACAAAGAGTGTGCCCTGTGCTTTACCAACGGGAAAGGCGCGACTAAAAAAGCGGCACTGGCCTCCGCGCTGGGTGAGTATTTTGAGCGTCTGTCCACCAACTATTTCTTCGCTGACTTCTGGTTGGGCGAAACCATCGCTAACGGCCCATTCGTTCACTATCCGAACGAAAAATGGTTCCCGCTGACCGAAGACGATGAACTGCCGGAAGGTATTCTCGACGCCCGCCTGCGTGCGTTCTACGATCCAGAAAACGAACTGACCGCCAGCATGCTGATCGATCTGCAGTCTGGTAACGAAGATCGTGGTATCTGCGCCCTGCCGTTCACCCGCCAGTCTGACGAGCAGACCGTGTATATTCCGATGAACATCGTCGGCAACCTGTATGTGTCTAACGGCATGTCCGCCGGTAACACCCGCAACGAAGCGCGCGTTCAGGGCTTGTCAGAAGTGTTCGAGCGTCACATTAAAAACCGCATTATTGCCGAATCTATCAGCCTGCCTGAAATTCCGGCCGACGTGCTGGCGCGCTACCCAGGCGTGGTGGAGTCCATCGCCAAACTCGAAGCGGAAGGTTTCCCAATCTTCGCCTACGATGGCTCACTGGGCGGAAAATATCCGGTGATCTGCGTGGTGCTGTTTAACCCAGAAAACGGCACCTGCTTCGCCTCCTTCGGCGCGCACCCTGACTTCGGCGTGGCGCTGGAGCGTACCGTCACCGAACTGCTGCAGGGCCGTAGCCTGAAAGATCTCGACGTCTTCACACCGCCAACCTTTGACGATGAAGAAGTGGCGGAGCATACCAACCTCGAAACCCACTTCATCGATTCCAGCGGCCTGATCTCCTGGGATATGTTTAAGCAGGACGCAGACTATCCGTTCGTAGACTGGAGCTTTGCCGGCACCACGGAAGAAGAGTTCGCCACGCTGATGGCCATCTTTAACGCCGAAGATCAGGAAGTCTACATTGCCGACTACGAACACCTGGGCGTTTACGCATGCCGCATCATTGTGCCGGGCATGTCCGACATCTACCCTGCTGAAGATCTGTGGCTGGCGAACAACAGCATGGGCGCGCACCTGCGCGAAACCCTGCTTGCTCTGCCAGGCAGCGAGTGGGAAAAAGAGGATTATCTGAACCTGATCGCCCAACTGGACGAAGAAGGTCACGATGATTTCACTCGCGTGCGTGAACTGCTGGGCCTGGCGACGGGTAAAGACAACGGCTGGTATACCCTGCGTATCGGGGAGCTGAAAGCGATGCTGGCGCTGGCTGGCGGCGATCTGGATCAGGCCCTGGCCTGGACGGAATGGACGATGGAATTCAACCAGTCGGTCTTCTCTGCCGAGCGCACCAACTATTACCGTTGCCTGCAAACCCTGCTGCTGCTTTCGCAGGAAGAGGATCGTGAGCCACTGCAATACCTGAACGCTTTCGTGCGTATGTACGGTGCTGAAGCGGTTGAAGCCGCCAGCGCGGCGCTCAGCGGTGAAGAGCCATTCTACGGTCTGCAGGCCGTGGACAGCGATCTGAAAGCCTTCCCGGCGCACCAGTCGCTGCTCAAGGCCTATGAAAAGCTGCAGAAAGCAAAAGCCGCTTACTGGTCAAAATAAGCGCATATAACATTAGCAGCAGTAGGCGTATTCAATCGTCTGGGCTATATTACGGGGCAATTTCATTGCCCCGTTTTTTATTTTTTTCGGTAATGATTGCTGATTGTAATAATAAAGTTAAACATGGGTAAATATAATAATCTTTACCCGGGCTTTATTGTTACTTTTTATGGTAAATACTCCATATTAATTAACTGTTTCGGAGGGGGCCGAACGAAATAATTCAACTCTTTTCATAACTTTTAAAATTTATTTTTATACGGATAATCAATTACTTACTCCGCATTTGCTGTAAAACCATACACACTGCGGGCCTATAAGCCAGGCGAGATATGATCTATATCAATTTCTCTTCTATAATGCTTTGTTAGTATCTCGTCGCCGACTTAATAAAGAGAGAGTTAGTGTGAAAGCTGACAACCCTTTTGATCTTTTACTCCCCGCCGCGATGGCAAAAGTTGCCGAAGAAGCGGGTGTCTATAAAGCAACGAAACACCCGATGAAGACGTTCTATCTGGCGATTACTGCTGGTGTGTTCATCTCAATCGCTTTCGTCTTCTACATCACTGCCACTACCGGTACTGCTGCCATGCCTTTCGGCATAGCCAAACTGATTGGCGGCATTTGCTTCTCACTGGGTCTGATTCTTTGCGTCATCTGCGGTGCCGACCTCTTCACCTCAACGGTGCTGATTGTCGTGGCAAAAGCCAGCGGAAGAATTACCTGGGGTCAACTGGCGCGCAACTGGCTTAACGTCTACGTTGGCAACCTGATTGGCTGTCTGCTCTTTGTTCTGTTGATGTGGCTTTCTGGCGAGTACATGACCGCCAACGGCGGCTGGGGGCTTAACGTCCTGCAAACCGCCGACCACAAAATGCACCACACATTTATCGAAGCCGTTGCTCTCGGCATCCTTGCAAACCTGATGGTCTGCCTGGCGGTCTGGATGAGCTATTCTGGTCGTAGCCTGATGGATAAAGCCATGATTATGGTTCTGCCGGTTGCGATGTTTGTTGCCAGCGGCTTTGAGCACAGTATTGCGAATATGTTCATGATCCCGATGGGGATTGTTATCCGCAACTTTGCAAGCCCGGAGTTCTGGACCGCAATTGGTTCATCCCCGGAAAGTTTCTCTCACCTGACTATTATGAATTTCATTACTGATAACCTGATCCCCGTCACTATCGGGAACATTATCGGTGGGGGTCTGTTAGTTGGGTTGACATACTGGGTCATTTACCTGCGTGGCGACGACCATCATTGATGGTTATCTCAGGCAGTAAATAAAAAATCCACTTAAGAAGGTAGGTGTTACATGTCCGAGCTTAATGAAAAGTTAGCCACAGCCTGGGAAGGTTTTGCGAAAGGTGACTGGCAGAATGAAGTCAACGTCCGTGACTTCATTCAGAAAAACTATACCCCGTATGAAGGTGACGAATCCTTCCTGGCTGGCGCAACTGACGCGACCACCAAGCTGTGGGACAGCGTAATGGAAGGCGTTAAACTGGAAAACCGCACTCACGCGCCAGTTGATTTTGACACCTCCGTTGCTTCCACCATCACTTCTCACGATGCTGGCTATATCAACAAAGCCCTTGAGAAAATCGTTGGTCTGCAGACTGAAGCACCACTGAAACGCGCAATCATCCCGTTCGGTGGTATCAAAATGGTTGAAGGTTCCTGCAAAGCGTATAACCGCGAGCTGGACCCAATGCTGAAAAAAATCTTCACCGAATACCGTAAAACCCACAACCAGGGTGTATTCGATGTTTACACCAAAGACATTCTGAACTGCCGTAAATCTGGCGTTCTGACTGGTCTGCCAGATGCGTATGGCCGTGGCCGTATCATTGGTGACTACCGTCGCGTTGCGCTGTACGGTATCGACTTCCTGATGAAAGACAAATACGCGCAGTTTGTTTCCCTGCAGTCTGACCTGGAAAACGGCGTAAACCTGGAAGCGACTATCCGTCTGCGTGAAGAAATTGCTGAACAGCACCGTGCGCTGGGTCAGATCAAAGAGATGGCAGCGAAATATGGCTGCGATATCTCTGGTCCTGCAACCAACGCCCAGGAAGCTATCCAGTGGACCTACTTCGGCTACCTGGCCGCTGTTAAGTCTCAGAATGGTGCAGCAATGTCCTTCGGCCGCGTATCCACCTTCCTGGATGCGTACATCGAACGTGACCTGAAAGCAGGTAAAATCACCGAGCAAGACGCTCAGGAAATGATTGACCACCTGGTCATGAAACTGCGTATGGTTCGCTTCCTGCGTACCCCAGAATACGATGAACTGTTCTCTGGTGACCCAATCTGGGCAACCGAATCTATCGGTGGTATGGGCGTTGACGGCCGTACACTGGTCACCAAAAACAGCTTCCGCTTCCTGAACACCCTGTACACCATGGGTCCTTCTCCGGAGCCGAACATCACCGTTCTGTGGTCTGAAAAACTGCCTCTGAACTTCAAGAAATTCGCCGCTAAAGTGTCCATCGACACCTCTTCTCTGCAGTACGAGAACGATGACCTGATGCGTCCGGACTTCAACAACGACGATTACGCTATCGCTTGCTGCGTAAGCCCAATGGTTGTTGGTAAACAAATGCAGTTCTTCGGTGCGCGTGCAAACCTGGCGAAAACCATGCTGTACGCAATCAACGGCGGCGTTGATGAAAAACTGAAAATGCAGGTTGGTCCTAAGTCTGAGCCGATCAAAGGCGACGTGCTGAACTTCGATGAAGTGATGGAACGTATGGATCACTTCATGGACTGGCTGGCTAAACAGTACGTCACTGCGCTGAACGTTATCCACTACATGCACGACAAGTACAGCTACGAAGCCTCTCTGATGGCGCTGCACGACCGTGACGTTATCCGCACCATGGCGTGTGGTATCGCAGGTCTGTCCGTTGCTGCTGACTCCCTGTCTGCAATCAAATACGCGAAAGTTAAACCAATTCGTGACGAAGACGGCCTGGCTGTAGACTTCGAAATCGAAGGCGAATATCCGCAGTTTGGTAACAACGACTCTCGCGTTGATGACATGGCGGTTGACCTGGTAGAACGTTTCATGAAGAAAATTCAGAAACTGACTACTTACCGTAACGCTATCCCGACTCAGTCTGTTCTGACCATCACCTCTAACGTTGTGTATGGTAAGAAAACCGGTAACACCCCAGACGGTCGTCGTGCTGGCGCGCCATTCGGACCAGGTGCTAACCCAATGCATGGTCGTGACCAGAAAGGTGCGGTAGCCTCTCTGACCTCCGTTGCTAAACTGCCGTTTGCCTACGCGAAAGATGGTATCTCTTATACCTTCTCCATCGTGCCAAACGCGCTGGGTAAAGACGACGAAGTGCGTAAAACTAACCTCGCGGGTCTGATGGATGGTTACTTCCACCACGAAGCGTCCATCGAAGGTGGTCAGCACCTGAACGTGAACGTAATGAACCGTGAAATGCTGCTCGATGCGATGGAACACCCTGAGAAATATCCTCAGCTGACCATCCGTGTATCTGGCTACGCAGTACGTTTTAACTCCCTGACTAAAGAACAGCAGCAGGACGTTATCACCCGTACTTTCACTCAGTCCATGTAAGTGGAATTGACTGAAATCACGCGTTAAAAGGCGTACAATAAAGGCTCCACGCAAGTGGGGCCTTTTTAACACCCTCGCTTCATCAGTCTCTTTTGTCCGCTATCTATATACTTAATGGATAACAGCCAAAACAGACTCGACATGGCCTTTGAGCTGTGCAACTACATAGGCCCCCGGATGGGCCAAATTCGGAGATCTCACCGCAATGTCAACTATTGGTCGCATTCACTCCTTTGAATCCTGTGGCACCGTCGATGGCCCGGGTATCCGCTTTATTACCTTCTTCCAGGGCTGCCTGATGCGCTGCCTGTACTGCCACAACCGCGACACGTGGGACACTCATGGTGGGAAAGAAGTCACCGTGGAAGATCTGATGAAAGAGGTGGTGACCTATCGCCACTTTATGAACGCGTCCGGCGGCGGCGTGACCGCATCCGGCGGCGAAGCCATTCTTCAGGCTGAATTTGTCCGCGACTGGTTCCGCGCCTGCCGCAAGGAAGGCATTCACACCTGTCTCGATACCAACGGCTTCGTGCGCCGCTACGATCCGGTTATTGATGAACTGCTCGAAGTGACCGATCTGGTGATGCTCGATCTCAAACAGATGAATGATGAGATCCACCAGAATCTGGTTGGCGTTTCCAACCACCGTACGCTGGAATTTGCGAAGTATATTGCCGACAAAGGCATCAAAACCTGGATCCGCTATGTTGTTGTTCCCGGCTGGTCAGATGACGACGACTCTGCGCACCGCCTGGGGGAATTTACCCGCGACATGGGCAACGTCGAGAAAATTGAGCTTCTGCCCTATCACGAACTCGGCAAACATAAATGGGTGGCGATGGGTGAAGAGTACAAACTTGATGGCGTGAAGCCACCGAAAAAAGAGACGATGGAGCGCGTGAAAGGTATTCTTGAGCAGTATGGCCACAAGGTCATGTATTAAAGAAAAGGCCCGGTGAGAACCGGGCCTTTTTAAATTCTATTTAAAGACGCCGTTAATAACGGAAGTCACAATCGCCGTACTCAGCGCAATTAAGACCAGATCGTCACCCACCACGCGCCATTCATAACCTGGGTAGGATGGAAGCTGGCCAAGCATAGAGGCTGGCACGGTTTTCTTCGCAATACCCGGAGGAAGTTGTTTACCGCGGGCCAGGTTTTTCGCAATACCCGGAGGCAGAGACTCATAGCCCGTTAAGCCGTAATTCAGTGCCAGGTGACGGGCATGATCGAAGCTCACGCGAGCGTCAACATCATTGCCGACATCTTTGCTGCTTTTAAAGCTCTTATCAGATTTCCCTGGGTTATCCTGACCGCTATTTTGCTTATTACCATGGTTACCAGAGTTCCCGTTACCATGATTGCCGCCATTACCTTGTCCGCCACCGTTGCCGTGACCACCGCCATTCCCGTTTCCTGGATTAGCCATGACCGGAGCCGCTGCAAACGTTAAAGACAACACTACGGCAAGTGCGGTAGTGGAAAAACGACGTTTAGACATGATTGTTGCCTTTTAGTGGTAGAACTCATTTGAATTATCGCCGGGCGGGGAAAACAAACAATACGTAAAAGTCTTATATATGACAGGGACAAAAAAGCCTGTCATTGACAGGCTTTTATTTAATCAGGCGTGCGCCACAGGCGTTGGATGCTCGCCTGCTTTGCGCAGCAGCATTAAGAGATAAATAAACGACACGCTGGCGATCATGATAAACAGCAAATTGTCAGAATAACTCTGCATCAGCATCGCGGTAAATGTTGGTCCCAGCAGGCTGCCGATGGTATAGCTTAATAACAGCGCCTGGTTCATCGCCACCAGCTGGTGATGTTCAACTTTCTCACAGGCCCACGCCATCGCGACCGGATAAAGCGTGAACCCCGCTGCCCCAAGGATAAACAGCGCTGGGGCCATCGCGGCGTTGCTGAGCATAGCAAGACAGCCCATGATCACCACAAAGACCTGAACGCGCAGCACCAGCAGGCGACCGAAGCGATCGGCCAGGCGGCCAATCGGCCACTGGCCGACAATCCCCGCGCTCACCATGACCGCCATCCAGAAACCAATCCCGGCATCGCTGACACCCTGATGGTTCAGGTAGAGCGGCATAAGACCATAGAGCGAGCCCAGAACAATCCCCGAGATAATGCAGCCATTCACTCCCAGACGCGCCTGGCGCAGCCCCAGCATCGGCCAGATGTGGGTCGCTTCCTGATGCTCACTTTTCTGGTTAACGATACGCGTAAAGAGCAGCGGCAGGATCGCCGCCAGCACCATACCGGTTACCCATGGCAGCACGCTCATCAGGTCCGTTGGCAGTTTGCTGACCATCAGTTGTCCCAGCACGGTGCCCACATAGTAAACCATCATATAGGCTGCCAGCAGGCGCCCGCGGTTACGTGACGTGCCGCTGCACATCAGCGCACTTTCAACAACCACCCAAATCATCGCGCAACCGACACCGGCGATAAAGCGCCATGCCATCCAGCTCCAGAAGCCGACCATCAGGCCCAACCCGGCACACCCGGCGGCGAAAATCAGCGAAGCCAGATAATAGCTGCGATTAAAGCCAAAGCGTTTAATCAGGCTACCGGTTAATAATGTGCCCAGCAGGTTCCCGGTGAAAAAGGACGAGCTAACCATACCCACCTGCCAGGTCGGTAAGTTTTCATGGGCGAGCCACAGCGGGACGAGCGTATTCAACACTGCGATCGCCAGGGTCAGCAGAAGCAGGCCACAGAGCAACAGTAGCACTGGCCGGGTATAGGTGGTCATGGATTAAAAACCGTGAGGAAGTTCAGATTTCGTGCGCATCATGCCACTGGCAAAAACAAAGTCAATCCACTGATTTAGCCGGCTCGCACGATATGTTCCCTGTCGATTTAAAAAACTTATCCTGCTAATGCAGTGCCTGCTATAGATATTAATTATGTCTCTGTTTTTATTTATTAATGATAGAAATTAAAACAAAACGTCAGTCGAAAAATTTCATGAATGAAAAAAGAAAAGCCGGGCGCTATGTCCCGGCTTTTTATAACAAAAAATAAGATTAGCTGGCGATGGCCATACCGACCGTCATATGCAGACCATAAAAGACGCCACGACCAATCAACTCCCCTGCCAGCACCAGCACAAAGGCCAGTGATAACAACGGCAGAGCAGGCTGGTAGCCTTTTAGCTGAGGCGCGATCCAGAATACCAACGCCGCTACCAGCAGCACGATACGCCAGGCCATCAGAGAACCGTAATCCGGCACCAGCGCAGAGGCCTGCTGAATGGAGCTATGAATGGTGGCCAGCTCAGCACCCTGCATCAGAGCAACGATTGCACTCACTACCAGCGCCAGCAGCGATACGGCTGGCAGCAAACGCATGGCCCAGCCGTCTACCCCCGCCACGCGCAACAGCAAATAACCGAGCAGCGGGCCGCCGATAAACATCGTCAGGAAAAAGCTCATTGGCGTCCAGACGCTGTACCAGGTAGGGACGGTATCAATGGTGTTATAGACACGCACCATCATCCATACAAACACCACGCCCAGCACCATGGTCACGATCAGCCAGAGGCTACGCAGACCTGCAGGCAATTTTTTAAGCGCTGCCAGCAACCAGCCCAGCCCGCCGATGGCGAAGAAAATCGCCCCGCTGGCAATCTCGTTACTGAGGGACGATGCCCCCACGCGGTTAAGCGAGTTAAACGCGCGCATCGGTGAGCCCAGGTGCAGCGTAGAGGCGATAAAACCAATCCCCATCAGCACCCACAGGCCAAACATGCTCAACACTAAACGCTGCTGCTGTTCAGCAGTGAGTTGACCTTTCAGCAGTGCCAGCGCGAGCACGATGAAGCCACCCGCCACGCACTGACCAAAGACCGTGAAGATCATCAGCGGCCATTCATGCCATCCACTTCCCATCTCACACCTCCTTCGGGTTTGCCAGGTAGCCGGTGGTATCACCTGTAGGACGGCTGTTGGCGTTAGGTTTAATCACAATACTCGGCTTCGTGAAGTGCGCGGACGGCAGCGGTGCTACCGCAGCAAGCTGACCATGTTTTTGACGCAGTTCTTCAATAGGGCCAAAGTCCAGCGCGCGCAGCGGACAGGACTCGACGCAGATCGGTTTTTTGCCATCCGCGACGCGAGAGTGGCAGCCGTCGCACTTGGTCATATGCCCTTTGGCGGCATTGTACTGAGGTGCGCCGTACGGGCAGGCCATATGGCAGTAGCGGCAGCCGATACAAACATCTTCATCCACGACCACGAAACCGTCTTCACGCTTGTGCATCGCCCCGCTCGGACAGACCTTCGTGCAGGCAGGGTCTTCGCAGTGGTTACAGGCAATCGACAGGTAATAGGCAAACACGTTCTGATGCCAGACACCGTTATCTTCCTGCCAGTCGCCTCCGGCGTATTCGTAGATGCGACGGAAACTCACGTCTGGGGTGAGATCTTTGTAATCTTTACAGGCCAGCTCGCAGGTTTTGCACCCGGTGCAACGGCTGGAATCAATGAAAAATCCATACTGGGTTGTCATCGGTTACTCCTTAAACCTTTTCAACCTGAACAAGGTTTGTGTGAGACGGGTTGCCTTTCGCCAGCGGCGACGGACGCTGCGTGGTCAGTACGTTAATGCTGCCTGCCTGATCGATGCGGTTGGCATCAGGGCTGTACCATGCCCCTTCTCCCAGCGCCACGACGCCTGGCATCATGCGTGGCGTGACTTTGGCTTCAATGTGTACCTCACCGCGGCCGTTGAAGATGCGCACGCGATCGCCATTGTTAATGCCACGCGCTTTCGCATCCATCGGGTTGATCCACATCTCCTGGCGGCAGGCGGCTTTCAGTACGTCGACGTTACCGTAGGTGGAGTGAACGCGCGCTTTATAGTGGAAACCGGTCAACTGCAGCGGGAATTTCACCGTGAGCGGATCGTTATAGTTTTCGAATCCTGGCGTATAGATCGGCAGCGGATCGATAACGTCCCCCTCCGGCAGCTCCCAGGTAGACGCAATTTTTGCCAGTTCTTCGGAGTAGATTTCAATTTTGCCCGACGGCGTAGTCAGCGGGTTCGCCTGCGGATCTTCGCGGAACGCTTTGTAGGCAACGTGATGCCCTTCAGGATCGCGCTGTTTGTACATGCCCTGCTTGCGGAAGGTATCGAAATCCGGCAGGTCTGGGATGGCTTTGCGGGAGAGTTCATGCAGATGGCGCATCCAGCCTTCCTGAGTACGTCCCTCGGTAAACTGCTGCTCAACGCCCAGACGCTTCGCCAGCTCGGAGGTCATCTCATAGATGGTTTTGCACTCGAAGCGCGGTTTGATCGCCTGATCGGTGAAGATCACGTAAGACATGTTGCCGCAGGAGGCATCCAGCGCGAAGTCCATCTGCTCAGACGCTGTGCAGTCCGGCAGCAGAATGTCGGCGTATTTTGCCGAGGAGGTCATGTGGCAGTCGATCACCACAATCATCTCGCACTTCTTGTCGTCCTGCAGGATTTCATGAGTGCGGTTGATTTCCGAATGCTGGTTGATAAGACAGTTACCGGCGTAGTTCCAGATCATCTTGATCGGCACGTCCAGCTTGTCCTTACCGCGCACGCCGTCGCGCAAGGCGGTCATTTCCGGGCCACGTTCAATCGCATCGGTCCACATAAACATGGAAATGCTGGTTTGCACCGGGTTGTCCAGCGTTGGCATACGTTCAAACGGGACTTCATATGAGCCTTCACGCGCACCAGTGTTACCGCCATGAATCCCCACGTTGCCGGTCAGAATGGAGAGCATGGAGATTGCGCGGGTGGCAATTTCACCGTTTGCATGACGCTGCGGTCCCCACCCCTGGCTGATATAGGCCGGTTTGGCTGAGCCAATCTCACGCGCCAGTTGAACAATACGCTCGACCGGAATACCGGTGATGGTAGACGCCCACTCCGGCGTTTTCGCCACGCCGTCGCTGCCCTGACCGAGAATATACGCCTTGTAGTGGCCATTGGCTGGGGCACTGGCTGGCAGGGTTTTCTCGTCATAACCGACGCAGTATTTATCCAGGAACGGCTGATCGACGAGATTTTCAGTGATCATCACCCACGCCAGCGCGGAGACCAGCGCGGCATCGGTACCTGGGCGGATTGGGATCCACTCATCTTCGCGCCCTGCACCGGTGTCGGTATAGCGTGGATCGATAATGATCATGCGGGCATTGGATTTAGCACGCGCCTGTTCGAGGTAGTAGGTCACCCCGCCGCCGCTCATACGCGTTTCACCCGGATTGTTCCCGAACAGAACGACCAGCTTGCTGTTTTCGATATCAGACGGGCTGTTGCCGTCTGCCCAGCCACCGTAGGTGTAATTCAGTCCTGCGGCGATTTGTGCAGAGGAGTAGTCACCATAGTGGTTAAGATAACCGCCGCAGCAGTTCATCAGACGCGCCACCAGCGTTTTTCCCGGTGGCCAGGAGCGGGTTAGCGTGCCGCCCAGCGTTCCGGTACCGTAGTTCAGGTAGATGGATTCGTTGCCATACTCTTTGATCAGCCGCTGCATATTGGTGGCGATAATATCGTAGGCTTCATCCCAGCTAATGCGCTCGAACTTCCCTTCCCCACGTTTACCCACGCGCTTCATTGGGTACTTAAGACGATCCGGATTATAGACGCGACGACGCATGGAGCGGCCACGCAGACAGGCGCGAACCTGGTGTAACCCTTCGTAGTTATCGTCCCCGGTATTGTCGGTTTCGACATATTTTATTTCGCCATCCACTACGTGCATACGCAGCGGGCAACGGCTACCGCAGTTTACCGTACAGGCACTCCACACCACTTTTTCCGGGACTGAGGCCGGGGATAGTGCATCCGCCGCTGACGCCAGTCGGGTAAAAGGGAGCGTGAAAGCGCTGCTGGCTACAGCCAGGCCGCCTATTGCCGTGGTTTTCATCAAACCACGGCGAGTGACCTCGGCAGCCAGCAATTCTTCAGGCGCGTTGATTTTCATAGAGACTCACTTTGGTTGCTCACAAAGAAAAGAGAGGCGGCACAAACCGCTATGTAGTTTTATATATAACGAAATTATTCGTTATCAGCTTTTTCTGCTGACTTTCATTCGGAGGAGTATTACTACTTTAGAGGCAGGGGGTATTGCGTCGTATCAATTCACAGGCATAAAAAAAGCGCCCGAAGGCGCTTTTTTTGTTTTGAGGCACATATTTAGCCGATGTACTGCTGACCTTTCATGTATGGGCGCAGCACTTCAGGGATCTCAATACGGCCATCTGCCTGCTGATAGTTTTCCAGCACGGCAACCAGCGTACGACCCACAGCCAGACCAGAACCGTTCAGGGTATGCACCAGACGGGTTTTCTTGTCAGATTTACTGCGGCAGCGTGCCTGCATGCGGCGCGCCTGGAAATCCCAGACGTTAGAGCAGGAGGAGATTTCACGGTAGGTGTTCTGCGCAGGTACCCACACTTCCAGGTCGAAGGTTTTGCAGGCACCAAAGCCCATATCACCGGTGCACAGCGCCATACGACGATACGGCAGGCCCAGCAGCTCGAGGACTTTCTCGGCGTGACCCGTCATCTCTTCCAGCGCGTCCATGGAGTCTTCCGGACGAACAATCTGCACCATCTCGACTTTATCGAACTGGTGCATACGGATCAGACCACGCGTGTCGCGGCCATAAGATCCCGCTTCAGAACGGAAGCACGGAGAGTGTGCGGTCAGTTTGATCGGCAGTTCGTCTTCGTCGATGATCTCATCACGCACGAGGTTAGTCAGCGGCACTTCTGCGGTAGGGATCAGCGCATAGTTGCTGCTGTCTGCTTCTTCATCCAGCGGACGGGTATGGAACAGGTCGCCGGCAAATTTCGGCAGCTGACCCGTACCGTACAGCGTATCGTGGTTGACCAGATACGGGACGTAGGTTTCGCTGTAACCGTGCTGCTCGGTGTGCAGATCCAACATGAACTGGGCCAGCGCACGGTGCAGATGGGCAATCTGGCCTTTCATCACCACGAAGCGAGAACCGGTCAGCTTAACCGCGGCCGCAAAGTCCAGACCCGCGTGCATTTCGCCCAGCGTGACGTGATCGCGCACCTCGAAGTCGAACTCGCGAGGCGTACCCCAGCGTTTCACTTCAACGTTGTCGTTCTCGTCTTTGCCGACAGGCACGCTGTCGTCAGGAATGTTCGGGATCGCCAGCGCAATATCGCGAATTTCGGCCTGAAGAACGTCCAGCTCGGCTTTCGCCTGATCCAGCTCTTCACCCAGTTTGTTCACTTCTAGGCGTAATGGCTCAATATCTTCCCCGCGCGCTTTCGCCTGGCCAATGGATTTCGATCGAGAATTACGCTCTGCCTGCAGATTTTCAGTTTGTACCTGCAGAACTTTACGACGCTCTTCAAGAGCGCGCAGCTTATCTACATCCAGCTTAAAGCCCCGGCGTGCCAGTTTTTCAGCGACTGCGTCTGGCTCATTACGCAGCAGATTGGGATCGAGCATGCTTATCCTGTGCTTATCGAATTAAAATAGGAAAATGTGACCACAGCCTGCGGTCACAAGGATACTATGCCAACATTACCGCAACGATCGAACTAACGGTAGCGTTTTATAGGGCTATTTTGATCCTGCCCGGCGAGCCAGGTGAGCTTTTCACCAATCTTGCCCTCAAGACCTCTGTTTGTAGGGTGGTAATAGCGGGTTTGTGCCATTTCCTGCGGGAAATACTCCTCCCCGGCGGCATAGGCGTTGGGCTCGTCATGCGCATAGCGATACTCCTGCCCGTAGCCCATCTCCTTCATCAGTTTGGTTGGCGCGTTGCGCAGATGAACCGGCACATCGTAATCCGGGCGTTCACGTGCGTCCGACATCGCGGCCTTAAACGCGGTATATACAGCATTGCTTTTCGGCGCGCAGGCCAGATAGACAATCGCCTGCGCAATCGCACGCTCGCCTTCTGCCGGGCCCACGCGGGTAAAGCAGTCCCAGGCAGAAAGGGCAACCTGCATGGCGCGCGGGTCAGCATTGCCGACATCTTCTGAGGCAATCGCCAGACAGCGGCGCGCCACGTACAGCGGATCGCCACCCGCGGTGATTATGCGCGCGTACCAGTAAAGCGCCGCATCCGGGGCGCTGCCGCGGACGGACTTATGCAACGCCGAGATCAGGTCGTAGAAACGATCGCCTTTATTATCAAAACGCGCGCTGCGCTCACCGGCAATTTCGGTCAGGAGTTCCGGCTTCAGCACCCGCTTTCCGGCATCATCCACTTCGGCCATATCGGCCATCATTTCCAGGGTGTTCAGCGCGCGGCGCGCATCGCCATTAACCAGCTCCGCAATCGCCCTGCGCGTTTCGTCAGGCAGAACGATATCCTGCCCGCCGTAGCCGCGTGCTTTATCGTCCATCGCCTGGGTCAGAACCTTTTCGATATCCTCGGCGGTCAGGGATTTGAGCAGGTAAACGCGGGCGCGAGAGAGCAGCGCCGAATTCAGTTCAAACGAGGGGTTTTCGGTGGTCGCGCCGATGAAGAAAATTGTGCCGTCTTCGATATGCGGCAGAAAAGCATCCTGCTGGCTCTTGTTGAAGCGGTGAACTTCGTCGACAAAGAGGATGGTGCGGCGCCCGGCATTACGGTTCTGGCGCGCGCGCTCGATTGCCTCACGGATCTCCTTTACGCCGGACGTGACCGCCGAGATACGTTCGACGTCAGCGTTGGCATAGCGGGCAATCACTTCAGCGAGGGTCGTTTTGCCGGTCCCGGGTGGTCCCCAGAGGATCATGGAGTGCAAATGCCCGGCCTCAATGGCCCGCGGCAAGGGTTTCCCCGCAGCCAGCAGGTGCTGCTGGCCGATGTACTGCGCTAAATTTTCTGGCCGCATACGAGCGGCCAGAGGTTGAAACGCATTATCTGAAAAATCGAGCGACAGATTGCTCACTCATGCCTCTTACTTATTGCGTTGGTCGTCCACCGTTACGCCCTGCGGCGGGGTAAAGGTGAATTTCGATGCATCCACGGCGCCGTTCTGCTGAGACTTGAGCTGGTAGCTGCTGCGCTGATCGTCCTGCTCAACCGCGCCGAACTGATTGATGGTCCCGTTGGTGCTGACGTTGATGGTGAACTGCTTCAGGTTGCCGTTGCTGCCTTTCGGCGTCAGGACAAACTCATCACCGTTCTGCTTAATATTGTACTGCTGCCAGTCGCTGGCCTGGTTGCGGGCAATCAGCATAAAGGGCGTATTGCTGGTGGCATCTTTCAACCAGGTTGCCGTGGCCTGCTCAACGAACGGGTTGAAGAACCACAGTGTTTTACCGTCAGAGACCAGGATGCTCTCATCCGGCTGAGTCATGTGCCAGTTAAACAGATTCGGGCGTTTTACCCACAAATCTCCCTGACCTTCCTGCACCGCGTTGCCGCTGCCGTCAGTCACTTTCTGCGTGAAGCTGGCGTGGAAGCTGCTCACTTTATCCAGTCGGCTTTTAAGGTCGCTGGCCGCATCAGCCCAGACGCTGCTGGCAACAAAACTGGTGAGTAATGCACAGGCGATGGCGATTTTTTTCATTGTTATTCCTTAAAATACGTCTTCCCGAAATGGGGTTTCCGTCATCTATTCTGGACCTGCCCGAAGGCAGGCGACAGAAGAAAATGCTTAATTTTGGCTGATTTACCCTTCTTTGCAATCGCTGAAGGTTAATCAAACGGCGGCGGCGCCAGCACCTCGCGGTTACCGTTATGCCCCTGCTCGCTCACGATGCCCTGGGCTTCCATCTGTTCGATGATACGCGCCGCGCGGTTATAGCCAATGCGGAACTGACGCTGGACGCCAGAGATCGAGGCTTTACGTTTTTCGGTGACGAAATTAACCGCCTGATCGAATAACGGATCCAGCTCTTCGCCGCCGTCAAAGCCACCGCCGCCGCCTTCGCTTTCCGTATCGCTGGTAATACCGTCCACATATTGTGGGCGACCGCGTGCTTTCCAGTCCTGCACGACGGCGTGAACTTCTTCATCGCGGACGAACGCACCGTGGACACGCACCGGAGAGGTGGAGTTCGGGCCGGAATAGAGCATGTCCCCCATACCCAGCAGCGACTCTGCGCCGCCCTGGTCAAGAATGGTACGGGAGTCAATTTTACTTGATACGGTAAAGGCGATACGCGTCGGAATGTTCGCTTTGATAAGACCCGTAATAACGTCCACCGAAGGACGCTGGGTGGCCAGCACAAGGTGAATACCGGCCGCACGCGCTTTCTGCGCTAGACGAGCAATCAACTCTTCCACCTTCTTACCGACGGTCATCATCAGGTCAGCGAACTCATCCACCAGCACAACGATGTAAGGCAGTTTTTCCAGCACCGGATGCTGGGCATCCATGCTATCGCCCGGCTTCCAGTAAGGATCCGGAATCGGACGTCCCATGCGCATCGCCTGAGCGATTTTCTCGTTATAACCGGCCAGGTTACGCACGCCCAATGCAGACATCAACTTGTAGCGGCGTTCCATCTCGTTGACGCTCCAGCGCAGGGCGTTGGCAGCGTCTTTCATGTCGGTGACCACTTCCGTCAGCAGATGCGGGATACCTTCGTAGACGGACAGTTCGAGCATTTTCGGGTCGATCATGATGAAACGCACATCTTCCGGCTGCGCTTTGTAGAGCATGCTGAGGATCATGGCGTTCACCCCGACGGACTTACCGGAACCTGTCGTACCGGCCACCAGCAGGTGAGGCATTTTCGCGAGGTCTGCCACCACCGGATCGCCGGCGATATCTTTACCCAGCACGACGGTCAGTGGGGATGGGTTATCACGGAACTTGGTGTTGTCCAGCACTTCACGCAGGTAGACGGTCTGACGTTTTTTGTTCGGCAGTTCAAGACCCACGTACGGTTTACCCGGAATCACTTCCACCACACGCACAGCCACGGTCGACAGAGAACGCGCCAGGTCACGAGACAGGTTAGAAATACGCGCGGCTTTTACGCCCGGCGCCAGGTTCAGTTCGAAACGGGTGATGACCGGACCCGGGGAGTAGTTCACCACATCCGCCTTAATTCGGAAGTCAGCCAGACGGGCTTCCACCAGACGGGCCATCTGCTCCAGAGCAAAAGTATCAACCGGCTCGACTTCAGCAGGGGGTGGCGTCAGCAGATCCAGTGAAGGCAGCGGCGTGCTTGGACGCTGCAGCGGACGGCTGTCACCGTTGCGCATCAGCAGCGGGTGAATCAGGCTCTCCTGCGGCTGTGGCGCTGGCTGCTGGAACTGCGGCGGCTGGTGTTGTGGCTGCTGCGGTTGAGCATACGGCTGCTGAACCGGTTGTTGCGGCTGCGCATAGGCCTGCGGGGCAGGCTGCTGACGCACAGGTTCAGCTTCAGGCATCACGCTCGGGGTAAATAAAGGCTCACTCGGACCATCATCCACCAGGTCTTTCATTGGTGAGAACTCGAAATCAGACAATGAGAACGGGTTGGCACCCGTTGGCTGTTCCCCGGAGTAGCGCTGCTGTTGCGTTGCCGCGAACTGACGCGCTAACTCTGCCTCTGCAGCTTCATCTTCATCGTCCAGAGCGGGCTCATCGTGCTGGTATTCTTCACCGTAGCGTTGATTCTGCTGTGCCGCGAACTGGCGAGCCAGTTCGTCCTGCTGCATGTCATCTGCGTCATCTTCGTAGTCCGACTCACGTGCTTTTTCTTCGGCCATACGCTGGGATGGCAGCTTGATGCCGTAAGAGGCAAGTTCACGACGGGTAGGAACGCGAACGCGGTTAGGGCGTGGCAACTGTGGACCAATCCCCTCTTTCACCTGAGGACGCGGTGCGCCACCCGTAGCCAGGCTGAAGACAGGTGCGGCAGCAGCAGCGGCCACGGTGGCCTGCTTCACGCTTTCGGCGACAGGTACAACCGCAGGCGTCGCGTCGACCGGCGGAACCGAAACTGAAGGTGCCTTCGTAACGGGCTCCTGCGCGGGTTCAGGCACAGGCTGATACCAGGCCGCCAGCTGCTCGCGTTCACGGGCGCGGCGTTCTTCAACTTCTTCAAAATAGTACATTGGCGGACGAGACGGTTTCACCTCTTCCATCACCTCAGGTTCAGGCTGAGGCTCTGCATATGGCTCCGCAAGTTCAACCGGTTCAGGCACATATTCCTGATACGGCTGGGCCACAGGCTGCTCATAGTGCTGCGGTTCATACTCAGGTTGCGGCGGCTGGTAAGGCTGCTGCCACGGCTCCTGCTGCACAGGAATATAGCTTTCAGGTTCAGGCGCGATGACGGGCTCCGGCGTATGGACACCGGGCGCGGTCTGCCACGCAACGTGTGGCTGCTGAATAACGGATTCTGGTGGTGGAACCGGCGCGGATGGCATCACGGCTTCGACAGGCGCGGCATACGCCTGCGCGGCCGTCGTGGCGGCTGCGGCTGCCGCAACCGGTGCGGTGACCGTATGGCCGTTCAGCAGCGGATCGTATTCGTCAAATTCACCCGGGGTAGCACGGCTGCCGGAGAACAGCACATCATCAGGATCGACAGCGGCACCCGCGGCACGGTACTCAACCTGCTCGTCTTCATCCATACGTTTACCGGAGAAGAGCGCGGCATCCGTTTTGCGTCCAAGCGGGTTGGCAAATTTTTCCGCGACGCGCTGGCGACGCGCCAGGGCACCGCGCAGAATACGGGCACGACGAGATTCACGACGCTGTACCGGGGCCTCGTCTTCCTCTTCGTACTCTTCTTCATAGTCGTCATCATCGACCCACGTATCGTCGCGGCGGGTCCGGTTGCTGGCGAACGTCAGGAGCGTGAGAATAAAGCTGCCGATTTTTTCGGCAATGCTCACCCATGACCAGCCGGTAAACAGCGTCAATCCTGCCGCCCAGATGCACAGCAGCGCCAGCGTGCCACCGCTGCTGTGCAGCATGGGCTGTAACGCAGAACTGAGCAGGCTACCAATGACCCCGCCGGAGGCAAAGTACCAGATGTCATCGGCGTTAATCGCCGCCAGCCCGCAGGAGGTGAGGATCAGTGCCAGCGCGCCAATCAGGCGCAGGGAAACCGCAAAATAGTCGATGTAATCATCGTTCTGACGATGACGCCATGCAAACCAGCATCCGCCGATGATAATGACGGGAATGGTGTAGGCCATCACACCGAATATGAAAAAGAGCGTGTCCGCAAGCCAGGCACCGGGTACACCACCTAAATTATGGATAGGTTCATGCCATGCGGTTTGTGACCAGCTGGGATCGGAAGGGTTGAAACTGAGTAAGGCTGCCATCAGCCAGACGGCAAAAAGGGCAATAACAATCAGCAAAGCCTCGAGGAGACGACGTCCGCTGCTTAGCTTCGATAGTGTGACTTCTTTGTCTTCAGTGTATTCCTGGCTCAAGAAAGGCTCTCCAGGTATCAGGCATATCCTGCCTGTTTGCTAAAACGGACAACAGCGCCGGGACTCCCCGGCACTGTTGCTGTATGGATTAACAGGAGTGTAATCAAACTACGCTGATTTTGCACCTGTTCCGTGTTAGCGCGTCTTAATAACCAGACGATTGCTCTGTTTGACCTCTTCCATCACCACATAAGTACGGGTGTCGTTCACGCCTGGCAGACGCAGCAGGGTTTCCCCCAGCAGCTTACGGTAGGCGGACATATCAGGCACACGGGTTTTCAACAGGTAGTCGAAATCACCGGACACCAGGTGACACTCTTGAATTTCTTCAAGTTTTTGTACAGCGGCGTTAAATTGCTCAAACACATCCGGTGCACCACGATTCAGAGTAATCTCAACAAATACCAGAAGTGAGGCATCCAGATAATGCGGGTTCAGCAGAGCCGTATAGCCCTGAATAAAACCCTGTCTTTCCAGTCGGCGCACACGCTCAAGGCACGGCGTCGGGGAAAGACCCACACGTTTTGAAAGCTCGACGTTGGAAATACGCCCATCCTTTTGCAATTCATTAAGAATGTTACGATCGATACGGTCGAGATCTTTGCCAGGGCGCTTCTTGCTATCTACCATTATTATTGTCTCTCTGTATTCCTTCCCTACTCCTGCCTGGACCCTGTGCACATCACTGTTCAGAGCCTGTACCCGTTAGTCATCACATCGCCTGGTTATGTATTTGACGCGATGCGGATTCGGGTTCTATTGGTAAGAAGACCGTTGCCCGAAGGCCGTCACCGACATCACGTATGGCGTCTGTCCACGCCATGCGTAGATTTCACTGACACGGTAAAAATGGCATTTACGTGCATGCCTATGCGGCATACGGTTAACGCGGTTTTTTTTCTTCCTTGAATGTTTTCGCAAAAGCGCAGGGGATTGTCAAAGCAAAACATCGATTTTTAGTACAAGATGCCGGATATTCATTACGGAGGGGTATTAATCCTCATTTTACTGCCTTATAAACGCGCGATTTTCAGCAGCAGACGTGATAACACTGCGCCAGATCCATCGGGCGTGGCTATTGCATATATCGAAAGCAAAACTCCAGTGCTCTTTTTTTACGGCAACAAATTCCCTACAATCCAGCCCATTGCCTGCCAACAACAATGGGGATCTCATGGGCACGACCAAACACAGTAAGTTGCTAATCCTTGGTTCCGGACCTGCGGGATATACCGCGGCGGTCTATGCTGCACGCGCTAACCTGCAACCGGTACTGATCACCGGTATGGAAAAAGGCGGTCAGCTGACCACCACCACAGAAGTGGAAAACTGGCCAGGCGACCCGAACGACCTGACCGGGCCGCTGCTGATGGAGCGCATGCACGAGCATGCCGCGAAATTCGAAACTGAAATCCTGTTCGACCATATCAACAAGGTCGATCTTCAGAACCGTCCGTTCCGCCTGACGGGTGACAGCGGCGAGTACACCTGTGACGCGCTGATTATTGCCACCGGCGCCTCTGCCCGCTACCTCGGCCTGCCGTCTGAAGAAGCGTTTAAAGGCCGCGGCGTCTCTGCCTGCGCAACCTGCGACGGTTTCTTCTATCGCAATCAGAAAGTCGCGGTTATCGGCGGCGGCAACACCGCCGTGGAAGAAGCGCTCTACCTGGCAAACATCGCCTCTGAAGTGCACCTGATCCACCGTCGTGACACTTTCCGCGCCGAGAAGATCCTGATCAAACGTCTGATGGATAAAGTGGCGAGCGGCAACATCGTGCTGCACACCAATCGCACCCTGGAAGAAGTAACGGGCGATCAGATGGGCGTTGGCGGACTGCGCATTCGTGACACCCAGAACACCGATAACGTCGAAACGCTGGACGTGGCTGGCCTGTTTGTGGCAATCGGTCACAGCCCGAATACCGCCATCTTCGAAGGTCAGCTGGAACTGGAAAACGGCTACATCAAGGTGCAGTCTGGTATTCACGGTAATGCAACTCAAACCAGCGTCCCTGGCGTGTTCGCTGCTGGTGACGTGATGGACCATATTTACCGTCAGGCGATCACCTCTGCGGGCACCGGCTGTATGGCCGCGCTGGACGCAGAACGCTATCTTGATGGACTGGCTGAACAAGGTAAATAATCTTTACAAGTCAGTAACAAACGTAAATAAAGGCGGCCACAGGTCGCCTTTATTTTTGCTCGCGTGTAACATGCAGATGTCTAATTTCTTATAACGTCACCTGCAAAATACGCAATGGAAAAAACCCGTCAACAAGAGTTAACACGCTGGCTGAAACAGCAAAGCGTTATTTCCCGCCGCTGGCTTACGATCTCCCGTGTTCTGGGGTTTGTCAGTGGTCTGTTGATTGTTGCCCAGGCATGGCTGCTGGCCCGCATTCTTAACCACATGATCATGGAGAACATTCCGCGCGAAGCGCTCCTGATGCCTTTTATCGTCCTGGTCCTGATTTTTATCCTGCGCGCATGGGTGGTGTGGCTGCGCGAGCGCGTCGGTTTCCATGCCGGACAGCATATCCGCTACGAGATCCGCCGTCAGGTGCTCGATCGTCTGCAGGAAGCCGGACCCGCGTGGATCCAGGGTAAACCGGCCGGAAGCTGGGCGACGTTGATCCTTGAACAGATTGACGATATGCACGACTACTACGCACGCTATCTGCCACAAATGGCGCTCGCCGTCTTCGTTCCGCTGCTGATTGTGATCGCCATCTTCCCGGTGAACTGGATGGCTGCGCTGATCCTGATGGGCACCGCGCCGCTGATTCCCCTCTTTATGGCGCTGGTCGGAATGGGTGCTGCGGATGCCAACCGCCGTAACTTCCTGGCATTGGGGCGCTTAAGCGGCCATTTCCTGGACCGTCTTCGCGGCATGGAAACATTGCGCATTTTTGGTCGTGGTGAAGCGGAAACCGAAAACATTCGTCGGGCATCGCAGGACTTCCGTCAGCGCACCATGGAGGTGTTACGCCTGGCATTCCTGTCGTCCGGCGTACTGGAGTTCTTTACCTCGCTGTCTATTGCCCTCGTGGCGGTCTACTTTGGCTTCTCCTATCTGGGCGCGCTGGATTTCGGTCATTACGGCACGGCAGTGACCCTTTCCGCCGGTTTCCTGGCGCTGATCCTGGCCCCGGAATTTTTCCAGCCGCTTCGCGACCTGGGGACGTTCTATCACGCCAAAGCGCAGGCAGTTGGCGCAGCCGATAGCCTGAAAACATTCCTGGAGACGCCGCTGGCGCATCCAGATCGGGGTGACGTGACGCTGAACAGCAAAGAGCCGGTAACCCTCGACGCGAGCGATTTCTGCATCCTCTCGCCGGAAGGGAAAGTGCTGGCAGGCCCGCTGAACTTCACCCTGCCGGCCGGAAAGCGCGTGGTGCTGGTTGGCACCAGCGGTTCCGGGAAAAGTTCTCTGCTGAATGCGTTATCCGGTTTTATGGCCTACACCGGTTCACTGCGGATCAACAAAACCGAACTGCGTCATCTCGATCCTGACGCCTGGCGTCAACAGCTCAGTTGGGTGGGGCAAAACCCGCAACTGCCTGCCTCTACGCTGCGTGAAAACGTTCTGCTGGCGCGCCCGGATGCGCGTGAAGATGAACTGCAATCGGTACTCGACCGCGCCTGGGTCAGCGAGTTTCTGCCGATGCTCCCGCAAGGTATAGATACCGTGGTTGGCGACCAGTCTGCCGGGCTGTCGGTTGGACAGGCGCAGCGCGTGGCCGTCGCCCGCGCACTGCTTAACCCGTGCCAGCTGATGCTGCTGGATGAACCCGCAGCCAGTCTGGACGCACACAGTGAGCAGCGCGTCATGGCGGCGCTGAACGCCGCCTCCTTGCAACAAACCACGCTGATGGTTACCCATCAGCTGGAAGGAATTGCTGACTGGGACGAGATCTGGGTGATGGAAAACGGACGTATTGTTGAACAAGGCGATTACGCCTCACTCATTGCCGCGCAGGGGCCGTTTGCCGCCCTGCTGGCAAACCGTCAGGAGGACATCTAATGCGTGCTCTGCTGCCTTATCTTGCGCTCTATAAACGCCATAAATGGATGCTGACGCTGGGGATTGTGCTGGCCATTGTGACGCTGCTCGCCAGTATCGGCCTGCTCACGCTTTCCGGCTGGTTCCTGTCGGCCTCGGCCGTGGCGGGGTTTGCCGGATTATACAGCTTCAACTATATGCTTCCGGCGGCAGGTGTTCGCGGTACAGCCATTACCCGCACGGCCGGACGCTATTTCGAGCGTTTAGTCAGCCACGACGCCACGTTCCGCGTCCTGCAGCATCTGCGTATCTACACCTTCAGCAAACTGCTGCCCCTCTCCCCTGCCGGGCTGGCGCGTTTTCGTCAGGGTGAATTACTGAACCGTGTCGTTGCGGATGTCGATACGCTGGACCACCTTTACCTGCGCGTGATCTCCCCGATCGTGGGCGCGTTTGTGGTGATTGTGGTGGTCACGCTGGGGCTGGCTGTTCTGGATGTTCCCGTTGCGCTAACGCTCGGCGGGATCATGCTGTTAACGCTCATTATTCTGCCGCCGCTGTTTTACCGCGCCGGAAAATCCACGGGGGAAAACCTGACGCGTCTGCGCGGCGATTACCGCCAGCAGCTGACCTCCTGGCTTCAGGGGCAGGCAGAGCTGACCATTTTTGGCGCCAGCAAGCGCTATCGCGCCCGGATGGAAAGTACGGAGCTGAACTGGCACGAAGCCCAGCGCCGTCAGTCGGAACTGACGGCCTTCTCTCAGGCGCTGATGATGTTGATCGGCGGCGTGGCGGTGATTGCCATGCTGTGGCTGGCTTCCGGCGGAGTTGGCGGTAATCCTCAGCCAGGTCCGCTTATTGCCCTCTTCGTTTTCTGCGCACTGGCCGCTTTTGAAGCGCTGGCACCGGTAACGGGCGCTTTCCAGCATCTTGGTCATGTGATCGCCTCTGCCCTGCGCATCACCCAGATTGCCGAGCAGGAGCCTGAGGTAACGTTCAGCGCAGCGCAGACCGCGGTGCCTGAGCAGGTGACGCTGACGCTTGATGACGTGACCTTCGCCTATGACAAACAGGCGCAGAATGCGCTGGAAGGTATCACTCTGTCAGTTGATGCGGGGCAGCGGATTGCGATCCTTGGCCGCACCGGCTGCGGTAAATCGACGCTGCTACAGTTGTTGACCCGCGCCTGGGATCCGCAGCGCGGCCAGATTCGCTTCAATAATACGTTGCTGACAGATTTCAGCGAGCAGGCGCTACGTAAGACCGTCAGCGTCGTTCCACAGCGTGTGCATCTGTTTAGCGCCACCCTGCGCGATAACCTGTTACTGGCCGCGCCGGAGGCTTCGGACGACGCGCTTCGCGCCACGCTGGAACAGGTTGGGCTGCAAAAACTGCTTGAGGACGACGGGCTGAACAGCTGGCTCGGTGAAGGTGGTCGTCAGCTCTCCGGTGGAGAACTGCGCCGTCTGGCGATTGCGCGTGCGCTGCTGCATGATGCACCGCTGATGCTGCTCGACGAACCGACTGAAGGACTGGATGCGACGACTGAGAGTCAAATCCTTGATTTACTGGCGAATGTGATGGCAGGGAAAACCGTTCTGATGGTCACACACCGCCTGCGTGGACTGGCAAGTTTTGATCGGATAATTGTGATGGACAACGGACACATTATTGAGCAAGGTAGTCACGCAGAGCTGTTGACGAAACAGGGTCGCTACTACCAGTTTAAACAGCGTCTGTAGACTATATTTGTAGCGTCCTCACTCGCGTACTGGAGTTTTGCTGTCATGCGCCTGGTCCAGCTTTCTCGTCATAACATTGCGTTCCCGTCGCCGGAGGGAGCGCTACGTGAGCCCAATGGGCTGCTGGCCCTGGGTGGGGACCTCAGCCCTGCACGGCTCTTGATGGCTTACCAGCGCGGCATCTTCCCGTGGTTTTCTCCCGGCGACCCGATTTTATGGTGGTCGCCCGATCCGCGCGCCGTGCTGTGGCCAGCGCAGTTTCACCTCAGCCGCAGCATGAAGCGTTTCCATGTCAAATCCCCGTATCGCGTCACCCTCAATCACGCGTTTGGTCAGGTCATTGAAGGCTGTGCGCAAGACCGCCATGAAGGGACGTGGATAACCCGCGATATTATTACCGCCTACCACCAGCTTCATGAGCTTGGCTACGCTCACTCCATCGAAGTATGGGAAGACGGCATACTCGTCGGCGGCATGTACGGCGTGGCGCAAGGGACGCTGTTTTGCGGCGAGTCGATGTTCTCTCGCGCGGTGAACGCCTCGAAAACCGCGCTGCTCATTTTCTGCCAGGAATTCGCGCAACGCGGCGGAAACCTGATCGATTGTCAGGTCCTCAATGAGCATACGGCCTCCCTCGGCGCCGTTGAGATCCCGCGACGCCAGTACATCGAACATCTGGATGCCAGCCGCCAGCAGAAGCTCCCGCGCGACTTCTGGATACCGAGAACGCTCTTTATGCCCAATGCCTAAATGTTTTCCGCATATTTTTTGTGAGGGTGTTATAATTATGCCGCAGAGTAGCTTCTGCCTGTTGCCCCGCCGCCGTTTGGGACCTTCGCTTCAGATAACGTCCTGACGTTTATCCTGTTGTATCCCCTTTACGAATGCGCTTTCCGTTCGGTTATACCGTGACGCTTGGGCAATGCGCCGAAACTGTTTTGCTGCGTTTTAAACGCGCAATTCTTTACTTAATTGATGAATTTCGGCATTATCTTGCCGGTTCAAAACTTGGTAGTGATACCCCAGAGGATTAGATGGCCAAAGAAGACAATATTGAAATGCAGGGTACCGTACTTGATACGTTGCCTAACACCATGTTTCGCGTAGAGCTGGAAAACGGTCACGTGGTAACTGCGCACATCTCCGGTAAAATGCGCAAAAACTATATCCGCATTTTAACGGGCGACAAAGTGACTGTTGAACTGACCCCGTACGACCTGAGCAAAGGCCGCATTGTCTTCCGTAGTCGCTAATTGTTTTCGCCTGTAATGGCAGATGAATATTAAATAAGGCCGGGATTTTCCCGGCCTTATTTTTTTGTGGCGCAGTCGATTATTTGAACAATTATTTGGCGGTTCGTTTCAGCTGCGGGGCTGTCTGCTCGACAGTGTAGAAAGTAAGGAGGGGGAGACCTTATTTTCTATTTTGCTAAGCTGCGTGTACGGCAGTGGAGCTGAACAACTTCGGTGACTTCTGCGCATTTAATTTCTAAGCTGCCTGTACGGCAGTGCACTACCGGCTGGTGACGAGCTGACCCGGGATGATTTTCTAAGCTGCCTGTACGGCAGTGCACTTCCATGCTGTTCGTAATATCGGTGCGGCGGCTTTCTAAGCTGCCTGTACGGCAGTGCACATAGATTTTTCCGGTAGCCTCAAAATCCGCTTTTTCTAAGCTGCCTGTACGGCAGTGCACGGACTGGTGAAAACAGAACGCGAAGTTCAGCGTTTCTAAGCTGCCTGTACGGCAGTGCACTATGCGCACTAAGGGGGTTACTGCATAATTATTTTCTAAGCTGCCTGTACGGCAGTGCACAGTTGAATTTATCTATATCAGCTAATCGCCAGTTTCTAAGCTGCCTGTACGGCAGTGCACCGGGAGGGTTTCCCTCAATCTCTACGGTCGCTTTTCTAAGCTGCCTGTACGGCAGTGCACCCATAGCAGACTGAGCACTGGCAGTACCTAATTTTCTAAGCTGCCTGTACGGCAGTGCACAAGCAGGGGTTCAGTAAAGAACAGCTAATTCATTTCTAAGCTGCCTGTACGGCAGTGCACTGACGTGGCGTTACTCAAACAAATCGCAGACTTTTCTAAGCTGCCTGTACGGCAGTGCACCCGGCGGCCAGTAAAATGGCGTCACAAATAACTTTCTAAGCTGCCTGTACGGCAGTGAACTACCGAATATTCAGAGATTTTCTCGCCATAATTTTCTAAGCTGCCTGTACGGCAGTGAACTCATGCGGCGCGCAAAAGACATGGAGAGCAGCTTTCTAAGCTGCCTGTACGGCAGTGAACTGGTGTCGGGTGCAGATCCGGGCGCAGTTCGTTTTCTAAGCTGCCTGTACGGCAGTGAACCCGCGATGGACTTGAGCGCGCAGAGCTGCGTTTTTCTAAGCTGCCTGTACGGCAGTGAACTCAAATAATATCCCCCCACCATTATGATTTTCATACAAAAAAAGCTAAAAACCCTTCGTTTACCCTCTTTTTTACCCCCTCAAAATACCCATTTAATATCAATGCCTTACAAACGCACTAAAAATTAGGGTCGAACACCCTTCTTCTTATACCCCCTGCATAAAAAACACCCATTCCATTCATTATGACAAATGACTATACTTAACCATGACAAATGACATCACCTAGGAGGCAACATGAGAACATGGATCCCCGCGCAGAAACCTGCTGATAACGCGCTTTGGCGGTACGCCGGTTTACCTGCAAACAGAGGTATGCGGCTGATTGAATTTCTCAATCAGGGATTACCCGTCAGCGTCCTCGACAATATCCATGAGTGGACGGCGATGTCGAAAGCGGACATTTTGCGCGTCACCGGAATTAATGAACGTAACGTGGCCCGGCGCAAAAGCGCGGGACGGACGCTGACGCCGGATGAAAGCGAACGCGTGGCCCGTTTCGTTCGGGTGCTGGATGCTGCTGTCGACTATTTTGGCAGTAAAGAAGAGGCATGGAACTGGCTGCAGGCACCGGTGCGCGGGCTAGGGAATGTTGCCCCTGTCGACCTGATCGCGACCGAAACCGGTGCACTGGAAGTCACCGACTTGATTGGTCGACTCGAACATGGTGTGTTCGCATGATTTTTTATCGTCTGGTGACAGGGCGCTATGCCAGCGAAGCGTGGAGCGGAAGTGGTGCAAACCAGTATGGCGGGCGGTGGAATCATAAAGGCCATCCAGCTGTGTATGTGTCCACCTCCATTTCACTGGCCTCACTGGAGATTTTGGTGCACGTTCGAAAAGATACTGTACTGAATCAGTACCAGCTTTTCAGCATTGATATCCCGGATGACCAGATTGATTACCTGGATAAAGCGTGGCTCCCCGAGGACTGGCAGGAAAATCCGGCCCCCGTATCAACGATGGATCTGGGAACCGGTTGGTTGCAGGCTAACAGCGCCCTCGCACTCATCTTACCCTCCTGCATCATTCCTTATGAAAACAATGCCATCCTTAACCCCTTACATCCGTCCTTCCACACGGCGCTCAATTCAGTTCAGCAACTGCCCTTTAATTTTGATACCCGCCTGGCTGAAAAAACCGCACCCTGAGCGCGGATGCGGTTAAGCTTCTCAGAACCAGGGAACCGTTGCCGTCGCGCTGAGTCCGTAGGTCGTAAATATTCCGGAGACAGGCACAGAGAGCACATCACCATGGCGAATAAAGAGCTTAAAAGACTGGCCTGTAGAGAGACTGCGCAAGTTAAGCCAGGGTAAACCCGTCCTCGCCTCCTGCATCGTCTGAAGACGCTGTAGCGCCTCCTCCTCCGTTAGCCATCCTTTTTTTACCGAGCGTCGCATCAGACGCTGCGCACTGCTTTTCACCTGGACGCGGCTCACGCAGCGCCACTGCTTGACGACAGGCACGGGCTGGATGTCCGAAGACATGCAGTAGTCGCTCAATCCTTTTCGCCACACCAGTGATTCGAGTTCGCTTAACGCCGGGTGAGTACCGTGCAGGCGTAACACCGGGCCGGGCTTGATACCGTGCGCAGGGAAGCTGATACCAATATCCCCCTGCCCCCGCAGGCCCAACGCACGATGCAGTTTAGCCATCAGCGCCGCCATCAGCATTTCCTCGTTGAACTCCGGGTCGGGCAGGACGCGGATCTCAAGATAGTGATCCATAACCCCTCCTTACTCGCCCTTCTCACCGAAGACACCGCCGCGGATCAGGACGGCCATCACGTAATGCTGCTGTTCAACGTCAGGCTTTTGGCCTTTCGTCACCCAGTTATCCAGCAAGGTGTAGAAGTCCATTTTCTCTTTCGGCTGGCGGCAGGCCACACCACGGCTGGTGACAGAGCCATACGGTTCAACGGCGATAGCACCGAGTTCATCCACTTTTGGATGCCAGGTATCGATAGTCCGAATCGCATTACCGATTTTTTGCGAGTGCATGCCTGCAACACTGTCAACCTGATACAACAGGCGGCTCTTGCTACTGTTGCTGTCCAGGACCAGTTCCTGCGACGGGAAGATCTCCTGCCCGGCACCGAGCAGCACTTGCGCTTCGACGTTCAACAGCACAAAACCTTCACCGCTAAGCCCTTTTTCGATTTCCTGTGCCAGTGCGTTCAGGTTCTCGTCAC
The DNA here is from genome assembly GCF_056673325.1 of Enterobacter cloacae complex sp. HYC080_NIDB. NCBI lineage: Bacteria > Pseudomonadati > Pseudomonadota > Gammaproteobacteria > Enterobacterales > Enterobacteriaceae > Enterobacter > Enterobacter cloacae complex sp. HYC080_NIDB. Next base: position 2,977,616 of record NZ_CP114212.1, read on the forward strand.
TGGCAGAAAAATCTCGCAGCGCGTAATTGTATGCATCAAACGTCCACGCGTTACTGCCCGTCACGTTCACGCTAATTTTCTCTGCACCGACGCGGTTACGCCATAAAAAACGGCCGTTTGCCAGGTTGGTTGCGTAGCGGCGCGCCAGTTCGGCAAAACCGTGTTCACTGATATAGCCGTCGATACCCTGCTGAAGTTCATCCTGATACGCGCGATCATTACACACAGAAGGCATGGACAAGTTGCCCAGCACGCGCAGGGTAAATTTCACTTTCAGGGTGTCTGCATCGGCAGGCAACGCTGCCACGTCCACACGCTGCAGGTTCGCTTTCTGGATCTCAGCATCCAGTTTTGCCGGATCGTTAGTGAGTGCGTTTTTTAGACGGTTAGAGATAGTGCCACGCACCGCTTTTTCCTGAATCCGAATCGGTTGCCAGGCCTTTCCCTCCCAGCTTCCGGAATACATCACCGCATCCGAGGTCGCCAGTTTACGTTCAAATGCCAGTACGGATGCCGTTTTAACAGCAGTTGGAGCCTTTGCCATAGATAAATCCTTTTTAATTAAGAGGTTCAGAAGTCACCGGCGCGCCCGCGCCCTGACAGTAGTAGCCTGTTTCTGTCGTGCGATAGCGCCAGAAAATCTCGTCAAGCGACCGGATCCGATGCAGACCGCACCACTCACCCACGCCATACACCGCTTCGGTAAACGCGAAGGGCGTTTCTGCATCGCGCGCGTTTTCCACGACGCCGGGGGCGTAGAGTTCAGAGATACGCTGGTAGCCCGTCATTAACGGCACCAGATAACCGGGATTGGGTTTGGGAACAACGTGCCAGTCAGCCGGCTCGCCTTCGCGCAGGTTGCCGTCCTCCGGCATTTCCGCCTGGATTTTCAGTGCGGCGAAATCAAGCCAGGCATCAAGCAATGTTGCATCAGGATGGTTTTCAAGCAGCGTTTGATGATGTTGAACCAGCCAGCTGCTCCGATCGCGTAAGGCAAAACCGGGCATAAGCAGCCACTGCAACCGACGCATTTCGCGATCGGTGGACGGCATCGCCATGACGGTAAACGCCTCAACATCAACGACTATGCCGCCCGCCAGTCGGAGCGTCGGGCACACCTGCGAAAGGTACTCGGCCAGGTCACGCTGCCCGTATTCCCCGTTAGGGATTTCCCCTTGACACTCCAGCAGGAGAGAAACCGTCATATGCATGCGCCCCTCTTCATTAAAGGAGGCCGTATTCGCTTCTCGGGTAAGGGGATTGCGGGTCAGCGCAAACTGATAATCACGGCCGGACGTGTGTGCGTGGACCTGATGTTCGTGGCTCACGACGGCACAGCCATCTATGCGCAGCCCGTGCGTTTCCGTCAGCCTGCGCGACAGCGCATGGGCAAATCCCAGAAAATGGGTGATTGCAGGAAACCCCCAGGTCAGACCGGCAATCGCGTTGGCGTTTTCGACTCGGACACGGCGAAGCAGGATAAGTGAGCTCATTTCAGCGCCTCCTGGATAATTTTTTCCATTTCGCGGAGGTTGCTACGTAAACGTTCGCGCGTTTCCCACTTCGCAATAGATCAGTTGCGGACGTGTCGAGTGCGACTGCGGTAAACGGTGATGCGACAATATCAGCCATACCACCACTTTCGCCAGAGGCGGGAGGTTCCCCAAAAGGCTGCAGTTCTTGTCTGTATCCATCTTCAGCGCGTTGAGCATGGCCTTTTCGTCAGCGGCTTTAAGCTGCGTCAACGATGCCAGCCACTGCTCATCGGTTTGCACCCCCACAAAGGCCTCAAACAGACGAACCGAGATCCACTCGTGGCGATAGGGCTGGCAAATGTGCTTGCTTTCTCCTTTAAGCGTCTGCTGGAAGCACATCCCCGCTTTACCAAAATCATGAAACAGCCCGGCGATCGCCGCCAGCAGGGCGATGCTTTCCGCACTCTGCCAACGATGTTCGCTGTCATTGCGGATAATTTGCAGGGTCGTGCGATTGGTTGGCACGCGCCCTTGCGCGTTAAAACGTCGCAAATTCCCGACAATCCACAATAGCTCGGTTTGTCCGTTTTTTTTCAACCAGTGGCAGGCTACGGCGGTGTTGCGGCGTGCCGTTTTACGCAGCAGCTTGCGCAGGGTGGTGACGCCTTCCATGGTTATCGTCGTCTGCCACGCCGCGTCTCCGGTGCGCTCAGCAAACTGATCGATAATCTGACAGCTTTGCTCGCGCGCACGTTTGGTACATCGAGAGATAATCAGCACATTCATTTTTCGACGCCCGCCAGCAAGTGCGAGGTTTCCTGCAAGGTGGCGATCATCAAATCCAGCGCATCAGCCTGTTGAAACGCGTTGATGCAGCGCTGGCGAAACTGCTGATTATCCTCCCCCTGCATTGCGGCGATAAATGCCTGCGGCATAATCAAAGCGTCTTTGATTAAATCAGCAATATCAAAGACCAGTCCTCCGCGCCGGGTTTTACCGTGCATAACGGCCAGACCATGCGGAATTCCCGTCACCCAGGCCGCGACAGCCGCCAGCCCGTAGGTCAGGTAGTTGCCCTGATCGAGAAAACGGTTCGCCATATCCGCCCCGCCACCCCGTTTGGCGCGAGTAAAGCAGCCGTAGCCCACGGTCTGGCTGGCCAGTTTATAGAGTGATTTTGTGAGCTGCGCTTCCTTGAGCATCAGCGAGGTATGATCCTGCGCGTTTTCCATGCCCTGTCTGGCACGTTCCAGAATAGCTTCCAGCGTGCCCTTATCAGGCTGAAAAGCAGTTTCTCGCTGCATCCGCGCTCCCGCCCACTGCGTTTCGATTTGCTGTAAGCGAATAAACTGAAACTGCTTTGCCGCCTGTAGGCGTTTTTCTTCATCAAACCAGAATGAGACCCAGTTTTGTAAATATGCCGTCGGACGATATTCGCTTTGCGGGCTGAGCCAGGAGACGTCAATATCCACCTCGTTCGCAGAATAAAGTGGCGTGCCATCGGTTCCACAAAAACCGACCATCACCCCTGCCCGCGCAAATTCCCGCATTGCCATTTGTGTAACGGAGGTTCCCATTCCCAGCATTACCGCCGTAGTATTAGCGATAGGAATATTCCAGTAAAACGACTCTTTTCCTTCCTGGGTAACATATTCAACACGGCCACCATTCACCTGAATGCGACATTTTTCCAGGTAATAAATATTGGCACGCTTTGAATGCAGAATGGTTTTTAAGTCTGTAGGGGTGATGCTTTTTACGGACATGGCAAGGGCTTTTATTTCAAGGTGTTGAATGCACAGTATGTTAGCGAAGAACGAATGAAAACAAATGTGACGGACATCAAATGAATAATAATCATCGTGGTAATAAAGTGGGAAATCATGTTTTCATGACAATATATTATTTTTACGAATAATATATTTGCTGGAATATAATTTATGCGTGAATAGGTTTTTTATCTATTGTGAAAATAGAGAGTGCAGATTGGATGGTATAAGGTTTTAAATAGGTTTGGTGAATATTACAGTGGGTTGGTTTGAGAGGTGTTGCCTGTACGGCAGTGAACACTTCGCTCAGTTGTCGATGTTTCCTTTCGATTTTCTAAGCTGCCTGTACGGCAGTGAACCCATCGATGGTATCCCGTACAACCATCGTTATTTTCTAAGCTGCCTGTACGGCAGTGAACCCAGCTCTGCCAGTACATCTGGGACGAGTTCTTTTCTAAGCTGCCTGTACGGCAGTGAACCGTGACGCAATCCGTAGCGGAGAATGGACTGATTTCTAAGCTGCCTGTACGGCAGTGAACACAATCAGCACGCACCAGAGCACGGTACTTCGCTTTCTAAGCTGCCTGTACGGCAGTGAACTTTCAGAGACGACGGCGGCACGCCCGCCAGTTCTTTCTAAGCTGCCTGTACGGCAGTGAACGCCGCTGCGCGCAACTTCCCGTTACCGTGGCGTTTCTAAGCTGCCTGTACGGCAGTGAACTTTGAGCGTAGCGGAGGCGGCGCAGCATATAGTTTCTAAGCTGCCTGTACGGCAGTGAACAGGAAGAAAACAGCGCTATCTTATTGTTATTAAGGCAACTAAGCAACGTTAACAGGCAAAACCCTTTTTTCTGCAACGCAAAAAAAACATTATAAATCAACGAGTTATAAAGAATCTCAAAAAAAGGGTTTCTCCGTTGTCGCCAAGGGACAGCCCCTGGCGGTGCGCACTCCACTCAAGAAATAACAGAATTTCCCGTTCCGGCATCATGAGGAGATACCACATCTGCCGCCATTGAATGCGTGAAGTCATGCAGTAATCCCGTCAGGTGCGGCAACATATCGCGGTCAAAATGCGATACCAGCAGTACATGGTTTAATGCCCGGCAGTAGTCGCATTTCGTTTCTGTATCTTCGAGCAGCCACTCTTTTTGTCGCGGTTCTTCCGCTTCGTTCTCAAATTCCACCACCTGAAAGTCACGCATTGATTCTGTGAGGCCGGTTTTCATTTCTTCCAGGTATGCACCAAGGCAACGGCATACGGGCTGCGTCTGCGGGAGTGATTTGCAGTCAAGGAGGATTTCGGAGAGCAGCTTGCAGCGCTCAGCAAGGGTTGGGAGATCGGGATTGAGGGAGAGTTCGCTGTAAAATGGAGAGTAAGACTGGTTTTCCATATTCATAATTTCCATATTAAAAACTGAAAACTACCACCAGAAACGCCAACTTCGGGTGGTAGACTGAACCGGTTTGGCGTACCGACCATATGGAAAATCGGCGCTTCAAAAGAAGCCCCGGTTCAGCCCACCATATTTGAAGACACGGATTATACCGCAGCTAAAATTAGAGTGAACGAAACCAGTGACGTTGTTGTGAACAACATCTTTCCATATGTGTGTAATCAGGACGCCAATCCCGACACCTGATTTTGCAGGTGCGCCGCCATTTTATTACTGTGGATTCATCCAGCAACAGACATCGAAAGAAACTGGAAAGCGCCTCGCAAAATTCCTCTGCGGCCTGATGCCCTCACCCCGGCCCTCTCCCACAGGGAGAGGGAGCAAACAATAAAAAACGGCAACCGAAGTTGCCGTTTTGCTTTTACCTTAATACTCAGTGAGCCGCTTCCGGCTTGTGCTTCGCAGCACTCTGGAAGTCGTACGTCAGCTCGTTCTTCGCCTGATCCAGCGCCACGGTCACCTGACCGCCGTCCACCAGCGAGCCAAACAGCAGCTCGTTCGCCAGCGGTTTCTTCAGGTTGTCCTGAATCACGCGCGCCATCGGACGGGCACCCATCGCACGGTCGTAGCCTTTCTCAGCCAGCCAGTTGCGGGCCTCCTGACTCACTTCAAGCGATACGCCTTTCTGGTCCAGCTGTACCTGCAACTCGACGATGAACTTGTCCACCACCTGATGGATCACCTCGGTAGACAGGTGATCGAACCAGATAATGTTGTCCAGACGGTTACGGAACTCCGGCGTAAAGATCTTCTTGATCTCTTCCATCGCATCGGTGCTGTTGTCCTGATGGATCAGGCCGATGGATTTACGCTCGGTTTCACGCACCCCGGCGTTGGTGGTCATCACCAGCACCACGTTGCGGAAGTCCGCCTTGCGCCCGTTGTTGTCGGTCAGCGTCCCGTTGTCCATCACCTGCAGCAGGATGTTGAACACATCCGGGTGCGCTTTCTCGATTTCATCGAGCAGCAGTACCGCGTGCGGATGCTTGATCACCGCGTCGGTGAGCAGGCCGCCCTGGTCGAAGCCCACGTAGCCCGGAGGCGCACCAATCAGGCGGCTGACGGTGTGGCGCTCCATGTACTCGGACATATCAAAGCGCAGCAGCTCAATGCCCAGCGCTTTGGAGAGCTGAACCGTCACCTCGGTTTTCCCGACGCCGGTTGGGCCAGCGAACAGGAAGGACCCGACAGGCTTGTGCTCATGCCCCAGCCCGGCGCGGGCCATCTTGATCGCTTCGGTTAAGGCCTCAATGGCTTTATCCTGACCAAAGACCAGCATTTTCAGGCGATTGCCGAGGGTGCGCAGCGTGTCGCGGTCACTCTGAGAGACGCTCTTCTCAGGAATACGTGCGATACGGGCCACCACGGACTCAATGTCCGCCACGTTAACCGTTTTCTTACGCTTGCTGGCCGGCATCAGGCGCGCTCGCGCCCCTGCCTCATCAATCACGTCAATCGCCTTATCCGGCAGATGACGATCGTTGATGTATTTCACCGCCAGCTCCACCGCTGCACGTACCGCTTTCGCGGTGTAACGCACGTCGTGGTGCGCTTCATACTTCGGCTTCAGACCGTTGATGATCTGCACCGTTTCCTCAACGGACGGTTCAGTCACGTCAATTTTCTGGAAGCGGCGCGCCAGCGCACGGTCTTTTTCGAAGATGTTGCTGAACTCCTGGTAGGTCGTGGAGCCAATCACGCGGATCTTGCCGCTGGAGAGCAGCGGTTTGATCAGGTTAGCGGCATCCACCTGGCCACCGGACGCCGCACCTGCGCCGATGATGGTGTGGATCTCATCGATAAACAGAATGCTGTTGGTGTCCTGCTCCAGCTGTTTTAACAGCGCCTTGAAGCGTTTTTCAAAATCGCCGCGGTATTTGGTGCCCGCCAGCAACGAGCCAATATCCAGCGAGTAGATGGTGCAATCGGCAATCACTTCCGGCACATCGCCCTGCACAATGCGCCAGGCCAGACCTTCGGCAATCGCGGTTTTCCCCACGCCTGACTCACCCACCAGCAGCGGGTTGTTTTTGCGGCGACGGCACAGCACCTGGATCGCGCGCTCCAGCTCTTTATCGCGACCAATCAGCGGGTCGATACCGCCAACGCGAGCAAGCTGGTTAAGATTGGTGGTGAAGTTTTCCATACGATCCTCCCCGCCTGCTTGCTCTTCATTGTTATTGACCTGATTGCTGGAATCCGAAGCCTGGTTAGGCTCGTCTTTACGCGTTCCGTGAGAAATAAAGTTCACCACGTCGAGTCGGCTGACTTCGTGTTTGCGCAGCAGGTAGGCCGCCTGTGACTCCTGCTCGCTGAAGATGGCGACCAGGACGTTTGCGCCAGTCACTTCGCTACGTCCGGAAGACTGGACGTGGAATACCGCGCGCTGCAGCACGCGCTGGAAGCTGAGCGTCGGCTGCGTGTCGCGCTCCTCTTCACTGGCTGGCAGCACCGGTGTGGTTTGTTCGATGAAGGCTTCGAGTTCCTGACGTAGCGCCACCAGATCCACGGAGCAGGCTTCCAGCGCTTCGCGGGCAGATGGGTTGCTAAGCAGTGCGAGCAGTAAATGCTCGACAGTCATAAACTCATGTCGGTGCTCACGCGCTCTGGCGAAAGCCATGTTTAAACTGAGTTCCAGTTCTTGATTGAGCATAGGCACCTCCCCCAATTTTATGCCTTATCAGGCCTTTTCCAGCGTACACAGCAACGGATGCTCGTTCTCCCTCGCATAGTCGTTCACCATCGCAACTTTGGTTTCCGCCACTTCTGCCGTAAAGATGCCGCAGATGGCTTTGCCTCGATAATGAACGGTAAGCATCAGTTGCGTTGCACGTTCTACATCATAAGAAAAGAACTTTTGTAGCACGTCAATAACAAATTCCATCGGCGTGTAATCATCGTTCATTAACATAACTTTATACATAGATGGCGGTTTTAGCGCGTCACGCACTTTATCTTCCGCCAGCTGGTCAAAATCCAGCCAGTCGTTGGTCTTACCCATTTTGCATAACCACTTTGAATCTACCTCAGATGTTAGATAACAATCATCTATTACTGTCATCCGCGATGTCTGTCACAAACCGTTGCAATAGCGTTAACTGCTTCAAACTTTGGTTGATTATTGTCCCATCTCCAGCGCCAAACGCTTGACGACGTCTTTCGTTTCTCTAAATTGTACAAGCGTGAGATGGCGAGGTTTTGAACAGCCCCCACTCCACCACCGGTTCATTCCATCTTAACTTATAAGATTTACGAAGGATGTCGAAGCATGGAAATGGGTACTGTTAAGTGGTTCAACAACGCCAAAGGGTTTGGCTTCATCTGCCCCGAAGGCGGCGGCGAGGATATCTTCGCTCACTATTCCACCATTCAGATGGATGGTTACAGAACGCTCAAAGCCGGGCAGTCCGTCCGGTTCGATGTACACCAGGGACCAAAAGGCAATCATGCAAGCCTTATCGTACCCATTGAAGCAGAGACGGTTGCATAGCGCTCTGTTTTATTGTGTACATCCCGCAGTCAAAATGCCAGCCCGATCGGCTGGCATTTTTATTTTCGGGTTATTCCCGAGCCAGCGCATCCACCGGATCCAGCCGCGCCGCGTTGCGGGCGGGGAGCCAGCCAAACAAAATGCCGGTAAAGGTCGAACATAAAAATGCGGTAATAATGGCGACCGGCGAGAAACCAATCTCCCACCCGGGTAAAAAGAGCTGGAGCGCGAACGCAATCATCATCGAGAGCGCAATCCCCATCGCCCCGCCGACCAGGCACACCAGCACAGCCTCAATCAGAAACTGTTGCAGTACATCACTGGCTCTGGCCCCGACCGCCATGCGGATGCCAATCTCCCGGGTACGTTCCGTGACCGACACCAGCATGATATTCATCACCCCGATGCCGCCGACGACCAGCGAGATCACCGCCACCAGCGTGAGGAACAGCTGAAGAGTACGTGTGGTCTTTTCCGCCGTTTTCAAGAGGCCGTCCATGTTCCAGGTGAAGAAATCCTTCTTCCCGTGGCGCAACGTGAGCAAACGCTCAAGCTGCTGTTCGGCCAGCGCGCTGTCGTAGCCCTCCTTCACGCGCACGGTGATGGAGTTGAGCCATGACTGCCCCATGATCCGCCCGGAAATCGTTGTGTAGGGCAACCAGACGCGCAGGATCTTGCTGCTGCCAAACATCGACTGTTTCTCTTCCGCCACACCAATGACCGTAGCAGGCATGTTGCCGACCAGGATCACTTCACCGACCACACTGGCTTTATTAGGGAAGAGTTGCCTGCGTGAGTTCGCGTCCAGCACCACCACCTGCGCCCTGCCCGCCAGCTGTTCGGCATTAAAGGTCGCCCCTTCGCTGAAGGTCATGCCGTAGACGTTGAAGTAGTCACCGCTGACGCCGTTGGCGCTGGCGGCAACGTCAACATTCCCTACCCGCAGACGCAGGTTTTGCGAAACGGCTGGCGTGGCGGAGTTTACCCACGGCTGCTTCTGAATCGCTGCCAGATCGTCATACTTTAGCGCCTGCTGATACTGCGGTTCGTCGTCGCCAAAGTCCTTGCCGGGATAGACATCAATGGTATTGGTACCGATGGCGCGAATATCGGCCAGCACCAGCTGCTTGGCGGCGTCGCCCACCACCACAATCGAGACCACGGAAGCAATACCGATGATAATCCCGAGCATGGTCAGCAGGGTGCGCATTTTGTTGGCCGCCATCGCCAGCCAGGCCATGTTCAGCGCTTCACGAAAGCCGCTGGAAAATTGTCCCCAGCCGGTTGAGGCTGGCAGCGCTTCTTTCGGGGCTGCCGCTCTGGACGCACGCGGCGGCGGGTTGCTGACCAGCTCGCCGTCGTGGATCTCAATAATGCGTTCCGCCTGCGCCGCCACCTGCGGATCGTGGGTAACGATGATCACCGTGTGCCCCTGATCGCGAAGCTGGTGGAGGATCGCCATCACCTCTTCACCGGAATGGCTGTCGAGCGCCCCGGTGGGTTCATCCGCGAGGATCACCTGCCCGCCATTCATCAGCGCGCGGGCAATACTCACGCGCTGCTGCTGGCCACCGGACAGCTGCGACGGCTGGTACTCCACGCGTTCAGCCAGCCCGAGACGCGTTAACAGCGTCTTCGCACGCTCAAGACGTTTCTTCCGCTCCACGCCTGCATAGACGGCGGGCACTTCGACGTTTTGCGCCGCGTTCAGGTGTGAGAGCAGGTGGTAACGCTGGAAGATAAAACCAAAATGTTCCCGGCGCAGCTTCGCCAGGGCGTCGCCGTCGAGCGTGGAGACATCCGTCCCGGCCACGCGATAGGTCCCGCTGGTGGGTTTATCCAGGCAGCCGAGAATGTTCATCAGCGTCGATTTACCGGAGCCTGACGCGCCGACAATCGCCACCATCTCGCCCGCTTCCACGCGCAGGGAGATGCCTTTCAGCACCTCCACCGGACCGTCGCCCGACGGATAGCTGCGACGGATATCCTTCAGCTCAAGCAGCGCGGTCATTTCGCGGCTCCGGGCAGGCTTTCACTGACAACCACCTCCTCACCCTCTTCCAGCCCTTTCATCACCACCACATCGGTATCATTACGCGCGCCAATCACCACTTCGCGATCGCGCGTCTCGCCGTTGCGCAGCACTTTCACTTTATAGCGATTGTCCCCGGCGGATTCGCCCAGCGCGGAGAGCGGAATGGTGAGCACGTTCTTCACGCCGGTCAGCTGGATATGCACCTGGGCAGTCATATCCAGACGCAGCACGCCCTGTGGGTTTGGCACCTCAAAACGGGCGTAGTAAAAGATAGCGTCGTTAACCTTTTCCGGCGTCGGCAGAATGTCTTTCAGCACGCCTTCATAGCGCGTCTGCGGGTCGCCAAGCACGGTAAACCAGGCGTTCTGCCCCGGTTTCAGATGGATCACATCCGCCTCGGAAACCTGCGCTTTGACCAGCATAGTGCTCATATCCGCCAGCGTCAGAATGTTAGGCGCCTGCTGGGCGGCAATTACCGTCTGCCCCTGCAGCGTAGTGATCTGGGTGACTTCACCGGCCATCGGCGCAACGATTTGCGTGTAGTCGAGGTTGGTTTTCGCCGTGTCCAGCGAGGCCTGATTGCGTTTGATTTGTGCGTCGATGGTGCCAATCTGCGCCTGCTTGACCGCCAGCTCCGTCGTGGCAGTATCTAAATCCTGCTTCGAGATAGCCTGGGTTTTTGCCAGCGCCTGCTGACGGGTCAGCGTGACCTGGGCCAGATTACGTTCAGCCAGCGCCTGAGCACGCTGGGCGCGCAGCTCCATCAGCGTGGCTTCCACCTCGCGGATCTGGTTCTCGGCCTGTTCAGGATCGATAACACCCAGCAGCTGGCCTTTTTTTACCTTATCACCGATCTCTACCGACAGCGTTTTCAGCTGGCCGCTGACCTGAGCGCCGACGTCAACCTTGCGCAATGCATCAAGCTTGCCCGTCGCCAGGACGTTTTGCTGCAGTTCGCCGGGGCGAACGATCAGTGTCCGGTACTGCGGCACCGGTGCGTTAAGCACCTGCCATAACCAGAATCCACCGACTAAAATCACGACCGCCAGCAGCAGAAATAGCGTTCTGCGTTTTCCCTTGAGGTTCATAAATATTCCAAATAAATGTTCTGGCAATAATAAATGTTGATTCTATCTAAACGACTCCTTAACGAAACCCCTGTTCTCCGAAATCGTCCTAATTTGTTGACGAGATGTTGATATTCCTCTTGTTGAAATAGCGATATTCCAAAAGATTCAGGATTTATCATGTCTTCCATCGTCGATACGCCTTATTCCCCCCTGACGCAGCCTGCCTCCGGCTGGCAGCTTTTCAAAAACCTGGCTTTGGGTAAGCTTACCCCAGGACTGGCATGGCAGAATCCAGCTTATCGGCGCAAGTTCGTATTACGGTCGCTTGCGGCTCCCGTCACCACCTCTCGCCTGTTGACGCGCCTGGCAAAGCAGCCGCGTCTGATGCAGATATTACAAGCTCAGCCGGGGCTGCCCTGCCGGATGCACCGCCCGTGGCTGACGGTGAATATGGAACGTCAGCACGCGCTGGAGTCTCTAAGCTGGCACTATCAGACCATGAGCCGCCAGCTTCCGGCGACGCTACTGCAGGGCTATCTTTCGAAGCAGGGTGCCACGCTGCTGACCTTAACCGGTAAAGATGAACAGCACTTTGCCGTTCGCCTGTGTGCTGATGCGTTTATGGATAAAGAGGGAGAAGCCACCCTCGTCTTCTGTGACGATCAAAATACAGTCCTGGCGGAGATAACCTTCACGCTCTGCCCGCTTGCCGGAAAATCGACGCTGTTCATTGGCGGTTTGCAGGGCGCAAAAGCGCATGTTCCCCATGAGCGGATCCAGAAAGCGACGAAGGCCTGCCATGGGCTGTTCCCGAAACGTCTGCTGGTTGAAACCGCCATGACGCTCGGCGCCGCTTTCCCGGTCGAACAGATTGTTGCCGTCAGTAACGACACCCATATTTATCGCAGCTGGCGCTACCGCAAGAAAAAAGAGGGAAAACTGCTGGCTGATTATGACAGCTTCTGGCTCTCCCTCGGCGGTGAAAAGCAGGATAGCGGTAACTTTATGCTGCCGCTTGTCATGCCGCGTAAACCGATGGAAGAGATTGCGAGCAAAAAACGTTCCGAATATCGCCGTCGCTACGAACTGCTGGACAGCCTGATTCAGCAGGTGAATCAGGCGACCCGGGGTTAATCCGCCCTCCCGCGTGCCAGCCACAGCACGCGGGAGAACATCTTCCTCAGCAGAGTGGGCACCGCCTCCACGCCCCGCCTTCCCGCTTCCGTCGCCACTTCAATCGCGAGATCCGGTTTTGACGAACGGTGTATCGCTTTGGCGATCACGCGGCGCATGTTCATCGGAACATCGACCGGCACCATCGCAATGCGGTGGAACACATCGTCAAACCCCTGACGATACATAAAGTGCTCCATGTCCATCGCGGGGAGCATGGTTAAATGGTCGCGCTCTTCTTCCCGTTCATTATTCAGCAGGCTACGCACGGTCGAGGCATACTTTTTACCCGCCTCGTCACCGTCCACCAGCACATGCCATTCAATACCCATCCGGCGGGCAAATTTTATCAGCGGTTTTAATCCCGACTGGGCAAATTCGATCACCTTAATGCCTTCCGCATCAAAATGGTGCCCACACTGGCGCGCCAGTTCGTTGATGACCCAGGTCTCCGTTTCCCCTTCCACCAGCAGCCAACAGCGGGCAAAAAGTGACGACGCGCGATTAAAACGAATATGAAACGCGATGCGCCGCCCGTCTTCGGCATTTAAACCGCCAGGCCCGAGACGGTACGCGGAGACCCGCGAAGACTCGCGCACCAGACGGCAGATATGCTCAACCGGCGTCATGGATAATAGCTCACCAGAATTGGTGGTCGTAATACGCTGGAGCGGCAGCAAATTCAGCAGATGCCAGGCCACCGAGAGCATGATGGGGTGAAGCCGCGTTTCAGGGTCTTCCACCAGCAGCAACGGGCGGGCATCCCGGTCAAGACGCACGGTGCCTTTAGCCTGCAAAAGTGTTGAAAACAGCCCCAGCAGAATCACCCGATGGGTACGACCGCCGGGCCGGTCGATCATCCGGTTGATGATGTCGAGATAGCGCCAGCTGCGTTGTTCATCATGAGAGCGACGGCGCATCAGCCGGTGGCGCGACTCCGATGTCCCCTGCTCGGAAAAATAGTGCTCCAGCAGTTGTACCATCGCGGACAACCCCTGGCGAATCTGACCATCGGTCAGGTTTTGCGGACGCGACACCAGCTCACGCGCCAGAAAATCCAGCTCGCGGGCGGTGACTTCCACCTCCGGCATGTTCGGTACCGTGCCGTTACGGATACGCCGCATAAAGCGCGCATCACGCAACCGTAATACCGGCGTCAGGCGGGTCAGGTGGCGAGCCAAATCGTCGATGTTGTCCAGTGGGATCGGGTTGGCTTTTTCATCAAGAAACTCGCGCAGGGTCAGGACCCCTTCGTTTTCCGCCATCTCGCCTTCCAGGCGATAGAAAATCCGGTGGAAATCATCGTCACAGGGCACCCAACAGGGTGACAGCGGTCGGAAGCGACGCACGCGGTGACGGCCTGGCTCGGATTCACGGAACGTCAGGATAATATGCAGGTGCTTCTCGCGTCCCGTCACGTCCCCGGGCGGGAACCAGAAATCGTCGTGGACAAAGTGATACAGATCGTCTTCGGGGGAAAGCAGTAACGTCAGCGCATCGAGCAGGCTGGACTTACCCCACGCGTTCTCGCCGATCAGGACGTTGTTCTGCTCAAGCTGCAGCGACAGGCGGTTAATACCGCGAAACCCGACAATTTCCACACGTTCGAGAAGCATAAATCCCCCGCGAAATGAACACTTTTTCCTTTAAGTTATCAGCAGTATAGCGGGAGGAATCTTGTCACGACAGCATAACATTCACCCTGAGAAGAATTGGTCTATGCTCTATTTACCGCTCATTTGAACAAGGAATGACATCACATTGCCTTAAATCAAATTTATCGAATTTATTTAAGTGGCGAAGGGATGTTGTTGGTTTCTAAAATACGGGCTCTTTGAGTCGTCATCCCTTTATGGCGATATATCCCGCCCGCGGGAAAGCGCGCGGAAATTATTTGAGGTGGTTATGTTTAGAAAATTGGCTGCAGAATGTTTTGATACATTCTGGCTGGTATTTGGTGGCTGCGGTAGCGCCGTTCTGGCAGCAGCGTTCCCGGAATTAGGCATTGGTTTTGTCGGCGTCGCGCTGGCGTTTGGCTTAACCGTATTAACCATGGCCTTCGCCGTGGGGCATATTTCGGGTGGTCATTTTAACCCGGCTGTGACGTTAGGTTTATGGGCGGGCGGTCGTTTCCCCGCTAAAGACGTCATTGGCTACATCGTGGCGCAGGTGGTGGGCGGTATTATTGCGGCTGGCGTTCTGTACGCTATTGCCAGCGGTAAGGCCGGCTTTGACGCGGCCGCCAGCGGCTTCGCCTCAAACGGCTTTGGCGAGCACTCGCCGGGCGGTTACTCCATGCTGTCTGCCATCGTGATTGAAATTGTGCTGACCGCGGGCTTCCTTCTGGTGATCCACGGCGCCACCGACAAACACGTGCCTGCTGGCTTTGCCCCTATTGCTATTGGTCTGGCGCTGACGCTTATCCACCTGATTTCAATTCCGGTCACCAACACCTCCGTTAACCCGGCACGCAGTACCGCCGTCGCCATCTTCCAGGGCGGCTGGGCGCTTGAGCAGCTGTGGCTGTTCTGGGTGATGCCAATTATCGGCGGTATTCTGGGCGGCGTGCTGTATCGCACCCTGCTGGAAAAACGCGATTAATCTTTCCCTCCCTCTCCCTGTGGGAGAGGGCCGGGGTGAGGGCAACAGGCCGCACATACAAGCCGGGTAAGGCGTAGCCGCCACCCGGCTTTCTTTTGCCGCTTTACTGAATAGCCTTTATTGGGTAGTGTCTCTGGCGCTCAACAGACACTCAAAAGGACCGGCTGTTCATGTTTTCAGGACTCCTCATTATTCTGCTGCCCCTGATTGCGGGCTACCTTATTTCGCTGCGTCAGGAATCCGCATTACGGCTTATCAACCGTTTTCTCAGCGGGATTGTTTACCTCATTCTTTTCTTTATGGGGATCAGCCTGGCCTTCCTGGATAACCTGTCCGCGAATTTACTCTCCATTTTGCATTATTCAGCCGTCACGGTTACGGTTATTTTGCTGTGCAATATTGCCGCACTGCTGTGGCTGGAACGCACCATTCCCTGGAAAAATCATCACCACCAGGAAAAGCTGCCCTCCCGTATTGCGATGGCACTTGAGTCATTAAAACTCTGCGGCGTCGTGGTGCTCGGTTTTCTTCTGGGTCTCACCGGATGGGCATTTTTACAGCACGCGACAGAAGCCAGTGAATATACCCTGATCTTCCTGCTGTTCCTGATTGGTATCCAGCTGCGAAATAACGGCATGACCCTGAAACAGATTGTCCTCAACCGTCGGGGAATGATTATTGCCGTAATGGTTGTCGCCAGCTCAATGGTGGCGGGTGTGATGAATGCTTTTATTCTCGATCTGCCGCTGAAAACCGGCCTGGCAATGGCCTCCGGATTTGGCTGGTACTCCCTTTCCGGTATTCTGCTGACCGAATCATTCGGTCCGGTGATCGGCAGCGCCGCCTTCTTTAACGATCTGGCGCGTGAGCTGATTGCCATTATGCTGATCCCGGGGCTGGTTCGCCGCAGTCGCTCTACCGCACTGGGTCTGTGCGGCGCGACGTCGATGGACTTTACGCTACCGGTACTTCAGCGCTCAGGCGGGCTGGAAATGGTACCCGCGGCCATCGTGCACGGCTTTATTTTGAGTTTGCTGGTTCCCATTCTGATGGCGTTCTTCTCTGCCTGATACTTCTTTGGCGGTAGGGTGCCTGCCGCCAAAATTGCGCTAAATCAATCTCCCTCTATTTTATAGCAGAAAGCGCTTTTCACCGTTCTGGCACAGGCATAACCTTAAACATGTATATCAAATATAACTTTAACAGGTGTGATTATGTTTTGTGTGCAATGTGAACAAACCATCCGTACCCCGGCAGGCAATGGCTGCTCTTACGCGCAGGGTATGTGCGGCAAAACCGCAGAAACATCAGACCTGCAGGACCTGCTGATTGCTGCCCTGCAAGGCCTTTCCGCATGGGCATTCAAAGCCCGCGAATACGGCATCGTCGACCACTACGTCGACAGCTTCGCGCCGCGCGCATTCTTCTCTACGCTGACCAACGTTAACTTTGATTCCCCTCGCATCGTCGGCTATGCCCGTGAAGCTATCGCCCTGCGTGAAGCGCTGAAAGCGCAGTGCCTGAACGCTGATGCTAACGCTCGCGTGGACAACCCGATGTCAGAACTCCAGCTGGCGAGTGATGACCTGGGCGACCTCCAGCGTCAGGCGGCAGACTTTACCCCGAATAAAGACAAAGCAGCGATTGGCGAGAACATTCTCGGCCTGCGCCTGCTGTGCCTGTACGGTCTGAAAGGCGCAGCGGCGTATATGGAGCACGCGCACGTTCTCGGTCAGTACGACAACGATATCTACGCGCAGTACCACAAAATCATGGCGTGGCTGGGTACCTGGCCTGCCGATATGAACGCCCTGCTTGAGTGCTCAATGGAAATCGGCCAGATGAACTTCCGCGTGATGAGCATTCTGGATGCCGGTGAAACCAGCACCTACGGCCACCCGACGCCAACGCAGGTCAACGTGAAGGCGACCGAGGGTAAATGTATCCTGATCTCCGGTCATGACCTGAAAGATCTTTACAACCTGCTGAAGCAGACTGAAGGCACTGGCGTCAACGTTTATACCCATGGCGAAATGCTGCCTGCGCACGGCTACCCGGAGCTGCGTAAATTCAAACATCTGATCGGTAACTACGGCAGCGGCTGGCAGAACCAGCAGGTGGAGTTCGCCCGCTTCCCTGGCCCTATCGTGATGACCTCTAACTGCATCATCGACCCTACCGTGGGCGCGTATGACGACCGCATCTGGACCCGCAGCATCGTCGGCTGGCCGGGCGTGAGCCACCTCGAAGGCGACAATTTCGGTCCGGTTATTGCCCAGGCGCAGCAAATGGCGGGCTTCCCGTACAGCGAAATTCCGCATCTGATCACCGTCGGCTTCGGCCGAGAAACCCTGCTCGGCGCCGCAGATTCGCTGATCGATCTCGTCAGCCGTGAAAAGCTGCGCCACATCTTCCTCGTCGGCGGCTGCGACGGCGCGCGCGGTGAGCGTAACTACTTCACCGATTTCGCCACCAGCGTACCGGACGATTGCCTGATCCTGACCCTGGCGTGCGGTAAATACCGTTTCAACAAGCTGGACTTCGGCAATATCGAAGGTCTGCCGCGCCTGATCGATGCGGGCCAGTGTAACGATGCTTACTCGTCCATCATTCTGGCGGTTACCCTGGCGGAAAAACTGGGCTGTGGCGTGAACGACCTGCCGCTGTCGCTGGTGCTTTCGTGGTTTGAGCAGAAAGCGATCGTCATCCTGCTGACCCTGCTCTCTCTGGGCGTGACCAACATCGTGACCGGCCCGACCGCGCCAGGTTTCCTGACGCCGGACCTGCTGGCCGTGCTGAACGAAAAATTCGGCCTGCGCTCCGTCACCAACGTTGAAGATGATATGAAGCAGCTGCTGAGCGCGTAAGGAGTTATTCATGACCATGCCAACCTCACAATGTCCGTGGCGGATGCAGGTTCATCACATCCACCAGGAGACGCCGGATGTGTGGACGCTCTCACTGATTTGCCACGATTACTATCCGTACCGTGCCGGTCAGTATGCGCTGGTCAGTGTCCGCCATTCGGCGGACACCCTGCGTGCCTACACGATCTCCTCAACGCCGGGCGTGAGCGAATACATCACGCTTACCATTCGCCGTATTGATGACGGTGCTGGCTCGCAGTGGCTGACCCGTGACGTGAAGCGCGGAGACTATATCTGGCTGTCAGACGCCCAGGGCGATTTCACCTGTGACGACAAGGCGGAAGATAAATTCCTGCTGCTGGCGGCGGGCTGTGGCGTCACGCCGATTATGTCCATGCGCCGCTGGCTGGCGAAAAACCGTCCGCAGGCCGACGTGCAGGTGATCTTTAGCGTTCGCTCTCCGGAAGATGTTATTTTTGCCGAGGAGTGGCGTAATTATCCGGTAACACTGGTGGCAGAACACAATGCGGTCCACGGTTTTGTGCCCGGCCGTCTGAGCCGCGAGCTGCTGCAAAGCGTGCCGGATATTGCGCACCGTACCGTGATGACCTGCGGCCCGGCGCCTTACATGGATATCGTCGAGAAAGAAGTGAAGGCGCTTGGCGTGACCCGCTTCTTCAAGGAGCAATTCTTCACGCCGGTAGCAGAGGCGGCAACCAGCGGGATTCAGTTTACTAAGCTACAGCCTGCGCAGACCTTCTTTGGCCGCGTGGGAACGACTTTGCTGGAGGCACTCGAAAGCAATAAGGTACCGGTAGTGGCCGCCTGCCGTGCGGGCGTATGCGGTTGCTGTAAGACGAAAGTGGTTTCAGGTGAGTACACTGTCACCAGTACCATGACGCTCTCCGACGCGGAAATTGCCGAAGGTTACGTGCTGGCGTGCTCATGCCATCCGCAGGGGGATCTGGTCCTCGCATAATCTGACGCGGTGCCCCCGTTTTTGCCGGGTGGCACTGCGTTTACCCGGCCTACCTTGTAGGGGCTGGATCGTCGTAGGCTCGGTAAGCGCTAGCGCCACCGGGCTTATAATCAGGCGGCACATTGTTTGTGCCGAACTACATATGGTTGCTGCGTGTACGGCAGTGAACATTATAAAAACGCGCATATGCGGGCAAAAGACTTTCTAAGCTGCCTGTACGGCAGTGAACAGGATCCCCGGCTCGAATCCTGAAAGTATTCCTTTCTAAGCTGCCTGTACGGCAGTGAACCCGGCCCGGGCGAGCTTATCCATCCGTGGTTCTTTCTAAGCTGCCTGTACGGCAGTGAACATAGACTGCCGCCTTGCTCATTCTCGCGAGTGTTTCTAAGCTGCCTGTACGGCAGTGAACTGGAACAATCTACACCTATCACTTTGTCAGATAAAGAAATAACCTAAAAAATCGTCTCGATCCCTTTTTTCTTCACATACATTTCAGCACAATAAAATCAATAAGTTACAAACAGCCAATAAAAAAGGGTCCATAGACCCTTTCCTTCATACCAGAGCCCAAACCTCAACGCCACGCCGGTGCTTTCCCCAGCGCAAACCGCCCTGCCCCTAAAAATGCCACCGCCAGCGAGCCAATAAAGAAGTACACCAGGCTTTCAATCGCCCATGCCCCAACCTTATCGAGGGCGAACGTTTCACCCATTCCTACCATCAGCCATGCCACAATCATCGTAAACGCCAGCATCAGCGCGGCCGGTCGCGTAAAGAGGCCGACAATAATCAACATCGGTGCCACCACTTCGCCAATCAACACGCCATAAGCGATAAACCCCGGCAACCCTTTTTCCACCAGCATGCCGCTGATAAAGCCCACGCCGCCGAATAACTTGTGCAAACCGTGAAAGAGCATCAACCCACCGACGGCAAGTCGTAACAAGAGTTTGCCAAGATCGACGCACGATAGCTTTTCATTAACAGCAATTAACAATGATTTAACCATTTGAAATGATTCCTGTTTTCACCTGAGTCAGCACCAGATTATGCCGAATTATCGCGCAAGGAAACCCTGTTAATTGAGGGGTATTGAGCAGGCAATACAGCGACTTTCTTCTAAGCTTGTAAGCGATATCACAAAAAGGAGAAGGACACCCATGAAACTAACCGTGGCTGCATATATAGCGAAAACCCTGGAACAGGCTGACGTGAAACGTATCTGGGGCGTAACCGGCGATTCCCTGAACGGACTGAGCGACAGCCTTAACAAAATGAAAACCATTGAATGGATGCCGACCCGCCATGAAGAGGTCGCCGCATTTGCCGCGGGAGCCGAAGCGCAGCTCACCGGTGAACTGGCCGTGTGTGCAGGCTCGTGCGGGCCAGGTAACCTGCATCTGATCAACGGTCTGTTTGACTGCCACCGTAACCACGTGCCGGTGCTGGCGATTGCCGCCCATATCCCCTCTTCCGAAATCGGTAGCGGCTATTTTCAGGAGACGCATCCGCAGGAGCTGTTCCGTGAATGCAGCCACTATTGCGAACTGGTTTCATCCCCGGAGCAGATCCCGCAGGTCCTGGCAATCGCCATGCGCAAGGCGGTGCTGAACCGCGGCGTGTCGGTGGTCGTTATCCCGGGTGATGTGGCCCTTAAGGCCGCACCAGAAGGGGCCAGCACCCACTGGTATCACGCCCCGCAGCCTGTGGTGACGCCTGCGGAAGAAGAGCTGAAAAAGCTGGCGCAGCTGCTGCGTTACTCCAGCAATATTGCCCTGATGTGCGGTAGCGGCTGCGCGGGCGCGCACAAGGAGCTACTTGAATTCGCGGGTAAGCTAAAAGCCCCCATTGTTCACGCCCTGCGCGGCAAAGAGCACGTCGAGTACGACAACCCCTACGATGTGGGAATGACCGGGCTGATCGGTTTCTCCAGCGGGTTCCACACCATGATGAACGCCGACACGCTGATTTTACTCGGTACCCAGTTCCCTTACCGCGCGTTTTACCCGACGGATGCCAAAATCATTCAGATTGATATCAATCCGGCCAGCATCGGCGCGCACAGCAAGGTAGATATGGCGCTGGTGGGCGATATCAAATCCACCCTGGCCGCCCTGCTGCCGCTTCTCGAGGAGAAAACGGATCGCGCGTTTCTTGATAAAGCCCTCAGTGACTACCGCGATGCCCGTAAGGGACTGGACGATCTCGCCAAACCGAGCGACAAAGCCATCCACCCGCAGTACCTGGCACAGCAGATCAGCCATTTCGCAGACGACGACGCCATTTTTACCTGCGACGTCGGCACGCCAACCGTCTGGGCAGCACGCTACCTGAAGATGAACGGCAAACGACGCCTGCTGGGTTCGTTCAACCACGGCTCGATGGCCAACGCCATGCCGCAGGCGCTGGGCGCAAAAGCGACGGCACCGGAACGTCAGGTGGTGGCCATGTGCGGCGACGGCGGGTTTAGCATGCTCATGGGTGATTTTCTCTCCGTGGTACAGATGAAGCTGCCGCTCAAAATCGTAGTCTTCAACAACAGCGTACTGGGCTTTGTGGCGATGGAGATGAAGGCCGGTGGCTATCTGACGGACGGTACCGAACTGCATGACACCAACTTCGCGCGCATTGCCGAGGCGTGCGGCATCACCGGTATTCGCGTGGAAAAAGCGTCTGACGTGGATGAAGCCCTGCAGCGCGCCTTCTCTATCGACGGCCCAGTGCTGGTGGATGTGGTAGTCGCCAAAGAAGAGCTGGCTATTCCACCGCAAATCAAGCTAGAACAGGCGAAAGGTTTTAGCCTCTATATGCTGCGCGCCATCATCAGCGGCCGCGGTGATGAAGTGATCGAACTGGCAAAAACCAACTGGCTCAGGTAAAACATTTCACGTGACCTCTTAAAATAAAGGGATGTGAAATGATTGATTTGCGTAGTGATACCGTTACCCGCCCGAGCCGTGCCATGCTCGAAGAGATGATGGCCGCCCCGGTCGGGGACGACGTCTACGGCGATGACCCGACGGTCAACGCGTTACAGCGCTATGCGGCAGAGCTGAGTGGCAAGGAGGCCGCGCTGTTCCTGCCGACCGGCACGCAGGCGAACCTCGTGGCGCTGCTCAGCCACTGCGAGCGCGGCGAAGAGTATATTGTCGGCCAGGGCGCGCATAACTATCTCTACGAAGCCGGCGGTGCGGCGGTGCTCGGCAGCATCCAGCCGCAGCCGATTGACGCCGCGCCGGACGGTACACTCCCGCTCGATAAGGTCGCGGCAAAAATCAAAGCCGACGATATTCATTTCGCCCGCACAAAACTGCTCAGTCTGGAAAATACCCACAACGGTAAAGTGCTGCCCCGCGAGTACCTGAAAGCGGCGTGGGACTTCACCCGCGAGCGCAAGCTCGGCCTGCACGTTGACGGTGCGCGCATTTTTAACGCCGTAGTGGCGTACGGCTGCGAGCTGAAAGAGATTACGCAATATTGCGACTCGTTCAGCATTTGCCTCTCCAAAGGGCTGGGTACGCCGGTGGGTTCTCTGCTGGTCGGCAATGCGGATTACATCAAGCGCGCCAACCGCTGGCGTAAGATGACCGGCGGCGGCATGCGCCAGGCGGGTATTCTGGCGGCGGCGGGTCTGTATGCTCTCAAAAATAACGTGGCGCGCCTGAAAGACGATCATGATAACGCCGCATGGATGGCCACACAGCTGCGCGAGATCGGAGCGGACGTGATGCGCCACGACACCAACATGCTGTTCATTCGCGTGGGCGATGACCACGCCGCTGCGCTGGGTGAATTTATGAAAGCGCGCGGCGTGCTGATCAACGCCTCTCCGGTGATGCGTCTGGTCATGCACCTCGACGTGAACCGCGAACAGCTGGCAGAGGTGGTGAAACACTGGCAGGCGTTTTTACAGCGCTAAGGAGCCTCACGTGCCGCAACGCATTCTGGTGCTGGGCGCCAGCGGGTATATCGGTCAGCATCTCACCACGGCGTTAAGCCAGCGGGGACATCAGGTGCTGGCAGCGGCACGCAACACCGACCGCCTGCAAAAGCTGGCGCTGCCGGGCGTCACCTGCCACAACGTTGACCTCAACTGGCCGAAGGCGCTTCCCGCGCTGCTGGAAGGGGTCGACACGTTTTACTACCTGGTCCATAGCATGGGCGAAGGCGGCGATTTTATCGCCCACGAGCGACAGGTGGCGTTGAACGTCCGCGATGCCCTGCTGCAAACGCCGGTGAAGCAGGTGATTTTTTTAAGCTCGCTTCAGGCGCCTGAGAGCGAGCAGTCCGATCACCTGCGCGCCCGCCAGCTGACGGCGGACACCCTGCGCGGGGCGAATATCCCCGTCACCGAACTGCGCGCAGGGATCATCGTCGGCGCGGGCTCAGCCGCTTTTGAAGTGATGCGCGATATGGTCTACAACCTGCCGGTACTGACGCCGCCGCGCTGGGTCCGCTCGCGCACCACGCCGATTGCGCTGGAGAATTTGCTCCACTATCTGGTGGCATTGCTCGATCACCCGGCGGAGCAACACCGTGTGCTTGAAGCAGCAGGCCCTGAGGTGCTGAGCTATCAGCAGCAGTTCGAACATTTCATGCGCGTCAGCGGACGCCGCCGCTGGCTGATCCCCATCCCCTTCCCGACCCGCTGGATCTCAGTCTGGTTTTTAAATGTGATCACCTCCGTGCCGCCGACCACCGCCAAAGCGCTAATTCAGGGGCTGAAACACGATCTGCTGGCGGACGATCGCGAGCTGCGCGCCTTAATCCCTCAGGATCTGATCCGGTTTGACGACGCGGTACGCAATACGCTGAAAGAAGAAGAGCAGCTGGTGAACTCCAGCGACTGGGGTTATGACGCGCAGGCCTTTGCCCGCTGGCGGCCGGAGTACGGTTATTACCCGAAACAGGCGGGCTGCACGGTAAAAACCTCTGCCAGCCTTGAGGCGCTGTGGGAAGTGGTGAACCAAATTGGTGGCAAAGAACGTTATTTCTTCGGCAATCTCCTCTGGCAAACGCGGGGGACAATGGATCTGCTGGTGGGGCACAGGCTGGCGAAAGGTCGCCCGGCGCGCCCGTATCTTGAGGTGGGCGACGCGGTCGACAGCTGGAAAGTGATCATCGTCGAGCCGGAAAAGCAGCTGGCGTTGTTGTTCGGTATGAAAGCGCCGGGGCTGGGGCGACTCTGCTTCACCCTCAAGGATAAAGGCGATCGCCGGGAACTGGACGTCCGCGCCTGGTGGCACCCGCACGGGATGCCGGGCCTTTTTTACTGGCTGTTCATGATCCCCGCCCATCTTTTTATCTTCCGGGGAATGGCGAAACGAATTGCGCAACTGGCAGAACAAAAAACGAAAATAACTCATTAAAACGCTTTTTCTTTCACCTTTCCCATTGCATAGCGCCGTAATTCACGAAAGAATGCGCACGAAATTCTTTTTCAACACAGTGGATTGATATGAAGGTACTGGTTACCGGGGCGACCAGCGGCTTAGGCCGAAATGCGGTCGAATTTCTGCGCAACAAGGGCATTAGCGTCAGGGCTACCGGTCGCAACGAGGCGATGGGAAAACTGCTGCAAAAAATGGGCGCAGAGTTCGTCCATGCCGACCTGACGGAGCTGGTCTCCTCGCAGGCGAAGGTGATGCTCGCCGGAATCGATACGCTGTGGCACTGCTCCAGTTTTACCTCTCCGTGGGGGACCCAGGAAGCCTTCGATCTCGCCAACGTGCGGGCCACCCGCCGTCTGGGCGAATGGGCCGTTGCCTGGGGGGTACGTAACTTTATTCATATCTCCTCCCCGTCGCTCTATTTCGACTATCACCACCATCGCGATGTGCAGGAAGATTTCCGTCCGGCACGCTTTGCCTGTGAATTTGCGCGCAGCAAGGCGGCCAGTGAAGAGGTGATCGACCTGCTGGCGCAGTCGAACCCGCACACCCGCTTTACGGTACTGCGTCCGCAGAGCCTGTTCGGACCGCACGACAAAGTGTTTATTCCGCGCCTGGCTCAGATGATGCATCACTACGGCAGCGTGCTGCTGCCGCGCGGTGGCGATGCGCTGGTGGATATGACCTATTACGAAAACGCCGTCCACGCCATGTGGCTGGCCAGCCAGTCGGACTGCGATAAGCTGATCTCTGGCCGCGCCTATAACATCACCAACGGCGAACCCTGTACGCTACGCAGCATTGTGCAGCGGCTGATTGATGAACTGCAGATCGACTGCCGCATCCGTTCTGTCCCCTACCCCATGCTTGACATGATTGCCCGCAGCATGGAGCGATTTGGCAGTAAAGCGGCCAAAGAACCTGCGCTGACGCATTACGGCGTCTCTAAACTCAATTTTGATTTCACGCTGGATATTTCGCGGGCAGAGAACGAACTGGGGTATCGGCCGGTGGTGACGCTGGATGAAGGGATTGTGCGCACGGCGGCGTGGTTACGGGATCACGGCAAACTGCACCGCTAGCCTGTTGCCTGGTGGCGGCTTCGCCTTACCGGGCCTACAACTGCACCGTACCGCTGGAAAGGGTGCAAAAACTAAAACGGCAACCTTTCGGTTGCCGTTTGCTTTTACAGAGCTGTCCAGGCATCAGACCATGCCAGACCAGCGCCCGGTTCATAGTATGCCGGGGCGTTGTTACACCAGCCGCTGTACGGGAACGGTTTGCACTGGAACAGTTTACCGTGGTTGTTCACGATATCACCGGCCTTGTACTTGCTGTTCGCGCTCCACGCCGCGTAATCGCCAGACGTGCCTTCGTCCTGAGACGGTGCTGCTTTGGCTTTCACGTTCAGCAGATAAGAGGTCGTGCTGCTCAACTCACCGTCGCTCACGGTCAGGCTGATTTCAATCTGCTGAGCCGTTGCAGACTCTGGAGCAGTAAAGGTGACAACCGCTTTATCCTGACCGGTTACGGTCTGACCGTCCTGGGAACGCCAGGTGTAGGTCAGCGCGTTGCCGTCTGCATCGGTAGAACCTTCCGCGCTCAGAGAGACATGTGCACCCGCCTCAACGGCGCCGATTGGACCCGCGATATGCGCCACCGGCGCGTGATTCACCACAGCAGGTTCAGCCGGGGTTTCATCCGGAACTGGCGCTGGCGCCGGCGTTTCGTCTTCTGACGGCGTAGGCGTTGGCGTTACCGGGGTTTCATCCGGCGTAACGGAACCGTCGTCGTTAACGATGTTCACGTTAAAGAACTTCTGCACGCACTTGCTGTAATCACCCTCTTTGAACGCGCTGAACGGCGTCTGGTAACCAACGAGCTGGCAAGAGTAGGTTTCGCCGCTTGGCGTATCCGCGCTCCATCCCCAGTCCTGCTCCCAGTAAATCTTCAGCGCGCCAGCACCGCCTTCGTCGAACTGCTTCATGTTCGCGCAGCCCAGCACTTCGTTCGCCGGAACAGGGACCTTCAGGTAGTTCGCGAACTCTTTGTAGTACTTGATACGGTTTTCAGACTGTGCAATTTCAGTTGGACCGCCGCACTCAACGCCACCGTTGATGATCTGGGTGGTCACGCCGAAGCCAGGGACCAGACCGTTGGCTTTATCGTGATCGTTCGGCTGCCATGTACCGTCGATAACCTGCAGCATGCTTGGTTTAGGCGGCTGCGGATAGGCGAAGAAGAAGATCGCACTCGCCAGGTTCAGCCAGGTATCCGCCACCAGCTCAGGTTTGTCGAGCAGCGTACGCACGTCACCGTACATCGCTTCAGAGAACGGGCCGTAGTTGTAGTTGTAGGACAACTGCTTCGCACCGCGACCGAAGTAGCTCAGGAAGTCGCCGTCTTTATCTTTACCGCACGGCCAGGTCTGACCCTGCCAGACGTCCGGGTTACATTCGCCGTTATAGCCGCCCTTCTGGCCTTCGCTCCAGCCCATCTCACGCACGTGAACCAGGGCCTGACGCCATTCGGCTTCCGGACGCCAGCTTTCGTGACCGCCCGTTTCCTGAGCAAAGTGGGCAAACATGGTTGCCAGCTCTTTACGGCAGATAGCGTCACTGTCGCGACCGTCATTGTAGGTCTTACACAGCGCCGGGAATTTACCAACCGCTTTCAGGAAGTTGCTGTAGGTGTACGCCTGCGCGCGCAGCGGGAAGAGATATTCCCAGTCGCTGGCTTTCACGATCCCTTCCACGCGTTTCACGTTCTCCGGGTTCGCCGCACGACCAGGTTCAATCAGTTCAACCTGGGCGTTGTCCAGCGTCCAGCGTGACCACGCTTGGCGTAGAAAGAATGTCGTTCTTGGACCCGGTGGAGAGCGCAGTCATCAGCGCACCAAAATCACCGTTAAAGAAGCCGGTCGCCAGACCGGTATACGACAACCCTTTCATCGTGCCATTTTTGACCTGCCCGATTGTCAGGCCGGTGGATCCGAACTGGACGCCGCCGTGCTTGCTGGTCCACTGCACGCCCAGATCCATGCCGTTACCGTCCTGTACTTCCGCAATGATGGCTTCCACCAGCACCTGCGGACGGCGAATATCCAGCTTATCGATCACCTTCTCCAGGGAGTTCATCACGTTAGGCTGCGCGGTGATCACCAGAGAGTTGGTTGACTCGTCGGCGGTAATATTCAGATCGCTGGACGCGGCGGCGGTTTTCGCCTTTGGCGCGCCCGCTTTGTCTTTCAGCTGTTCGCCAATCCCGGTCAGCACCGGCACCACCTTGGTGGCGCTGGCGTATTTGAGATAGAACACGCGGGTATTCCCTTCGTTGTTCTGCTCGCGATCCAGCTCATGAATCAGAGAGCGGGTGCGGGTGCGCGCCGCTTCCGAGCCGCTGATCACCAGGCTGTTGGTCTCGTCATCCGCAACCACTTTCGTGGCCAGCTGCGGGGCGTTCTGCCCTTTCTGCTCTTCGTTGTTGAGGTTGTTCAACATGTCTGAGAGCTCTTTGGCAGAGGCAAAGCGCAGCGGCACAATTTCACGGCGCTGAACACCGTCTTTATCCACGCGCTGCACCAGATCCACCAGGCGGTTCACCACCGAGGCTTTACCGGTTAACAGCAGTACGTTGGACGGCTCAAAGTGAACCACGTTACCGATGCCGGTTGCGTCGTTGAGCTGGCGCAACAGCGGAGCAAGCTCGCGTACTGGCACATTTTCCATGCGCACGACGCGGGTGATGATTTCATCCCCTTTGCCCGGGTTGCTGCTGTCCGCCAGCGGCGCCCCGGCGGTGCGGGCGACGCTTGAACGCACCACTTTGACCATGCCGTTGTCCATCGGGATCACCGACAGGCCGTACAGGTCCAGCACGCTCAGGAAGAACTGGTAATACTCATCTTCCGTCAGCACGTTATAGGTTCTTACGGATACCGTGCCCTGAACGGACGGATCGACAAGAATGGTTTTATTAAGATTGCGGCCTACCGTATCGATAAACTCCCGAATATCGGTATTTTTAAAGCTCGCGCTAAAGTTCGCCGCGAACAGCGAACCTGAATATAACGACAATGCGGTCAGCGCCACGCACGCCCAAGGAAATTTCTTCATGGCTGTACACTTGTTAATTGTTTAGAACATTAATCCGAATATTTTCAAGGTGAGCGTGACGTCTGACGACGACCTCCGCTTCTTTCATTTTCGACCAGTTGGCAATAATATTTTTTGCCTTTGCTTCATCGGTCATATCGACAGAGTTTACTTTTACCGCCACATCCCCCTTTTCCAGTCCTGAATGACTGAAGAAGGCGGAGGCGTTCCTTGGATTAATGTTGTAGCCTTCCAGCTGGCCTTTTTCGATCAGAGGTTTTAACACCAGATAATCATCCAGATGCACGCTTTCCGCGCCTGCATCCTTCGTCGATTTCGTCACCGGGCCGCTGTCAACGCCGCCCTTAAAATAATCCGGCTTATTTAATGCGAGTACCTGCGTAGCACCTTCATAATTAACCACCACATTATCTTTATTAATTTCCTGAACAAACGCGTCGGTAAAACCGGTCAACGGCTCGCCCTCCCGGTAGCTTCTCGCCCCTCCGGGGGTTTTAATGACGGCGAAGGAGAGCCAGGCATCATCACTGCGCACGATACCTTCGATCTCCGCTGCCAGCGGCGCTTTTGCCGCTATCTCGACGTTATCCTGGCGAACAGCAGCCGTGAAAAGCGTGAAGGATTTTTCTTCGCGACGTTTTTCAGCGGCTGCACATCAGAATTAGCCAACTTATTTGTAACTTTTTTATAATCTTTAAACGTCAGATACCCTTGTTGGCCGCAAAATAGCAACAGCGCAAACATAATACAGGGGGTTATCCACCGTGACAGAAATGAGAACCTCATTTTTCATCTGGCCTATAGCAAAGCGAAAATAAGCAGCGTCGTGCTGCGCTAACATGTGAGGAAATAGTAATGAGCTGCTGTAAATTCGACCACTGACTTTGCCACTAACTTTCATACAGAAAACTATTGACCGTATAAAATCCAGATGTTAGGCATCGTCCAGTGGATATTTTTACCCTGTGTGTAAATTGACCACACCCTGGCGTTGCTTTACTTTCTCGTCCTGTTGCTATTCCCAATCAGAGACGGTAAGTCGTTATGTATCAGAAGCACTTTAATTTTAAAAATCCGCCCTTTCGGAAGATCGTCCGCTCAAACGGCGATTTTCTGGTGCCTTATCATCAGGATGTTTTCACCTGCTGAAGGAGAAAACCCAACAGGCGGGAATTATCGGGCTCTTTTCCGACGATGCCCCTCTGCTGGGGCAGTTCAGTGACGCCCTCAAATCTGCCCACCCCGACGTGCTTGCTATTAATGCGTTTCCAAAACTGAGTGCCAGTAGCCTGCTGTACAAGCTCAGCCCGGGAACCAAAGAGAACAAGAACCGGATTCAGGCGGTGGATGCCGTACTGCACCAGTGGCAGGCGGATAAAAACCGGGCGAAGGTACTGATCGTTAGCCATTGCGAGGCGATGAAAGAGAGCTGTCACGAGGTGCTGGCGATGCTACTCACCCGTGCCCAGGAGCTGGCGTTTCGCCTGTCGGTGGTGCTGACGGGCGCGGCGGATCGGGACGTTGTTCTGATGCAGCAATCTGAACTGCGTGAATATGTGCATACCCGCCACACTTTGCGTCCCCTTACCTGCCGGGAATATCTCAGCTATGTACAGGCGCAGTGTGAAGAACACGGGTGCGAGAGCGCACCGTTATCCCCGGCACGCGTGCGTAAAATGCATGCGCTGACCAAAGGGAATATCAGCAAACTGAATGAACTGTCGCATCTGTCGATGCTGGCTGCCTGGACCGAACGTGCAGCCCAGGTCAGCCCGCGTCATTTACGGCTGGCGGCAGGTGAGATCCTCCCGGCGAAAAAACACGGTAAGCGCCTGGCAACCGTGGGGCTTTTTGCCTCAGTGCTGTTCGCCGCCTGCGGCTGGTATTTAACGTCGTCGATCGCCGGAAAACTTCCGGTTCAACTCCCGGTACCCGTCAGCTGGAAACAGCAGGCGCCAAAAGTTGAGGCACCGGTGGTGCCGGTCATCGACAACGAAATGGTTAATCAGCCGGATGCCATGCACCAGCTCTACCTGATGTGGGGGTATGACGCCTCGGCGGATGATGCCCTGTGCCAGAACGCCGCGAAGGTGAACCTGATGTGTAAACAGGGGAATGCCTCACCCGATGCGCTGGCCCAGGAGGGGTATCCGTGGGTGAGCGAGCTGAAAACCGGCGATCATCTTAACTATGCCGTGGTCGCCCGCGTCGGAGATACGTCACTCGACCTGCTGATGAATAACCGTACCTGGCAGGTAAGTCGCCGCTGGTTTAACCAGCATGCGACCGGCAACTTTACCCAGTTGCATCGCCTGACGCCGGAAGGTAAAGACGCTATCAGTGCCGCCAGCGACACGAAAGACATGGGCTGGCTTGACCAGCAGTTGAGCCTGGCGCTTGGCCAGCCAGAAACCCATTCGCAGACCTGGACGGCGGAGATGATGAAACGCACCCGCGAATTCCAGCAAAAAATGCATCTGCATGTGGATGGCATTCCTGGCGAAGATACGTTGATGCAGTTGATGCGTGAAACCCATACCGCGCCGAGCGTACTGCTCCAGACCACGCATGCCACCCCCGACGCCAACACGCAGGAGAAGCATTCCTAATGTCTACCATCTGTCTTGCGGCTCAGCGCAGTTACACCACCGGCGAGGCGGTCTGGTTTTCATACCGCCTCCCCCGTCTGAGAAACATCGTTAGCCATGCCTTTTTAGGAATGGTGGCTCTGTGCGCCATGATCATGGCAGGGCTGTACGCGCATGTTTACTGGAACCTGCGCCATCCGGCGCCGGAACCGGTCAAAGCAAGCGCCGCGAAACCGGAAACGCAGCTTTCAGATATGCACTATGTGTATGTGAGCAAGCCGTTCCCGCATCCCCATCCGCATCCGCAGCCAAAACCGGCTCCGGTGCAGGCGGATGTTCCTGCCATGCAGGATCTGCCCATCAACAGCGGTGATGCCGACTGGCAGCAGGCACCTGATGGTGACGTGCCCCATGATACTTCCCGGGATACGTTACCCGGAACCGAAGCACACGAAGCCGCCTCCGCCAGCACAGGCAGTGATGACGCTTCTATAAGCGAGTTACTTAAGCAGGCGTTAAAAGAACAAGAGCAAGATTATTCGCAAGGCAAAATTCCCGCGCCGCCGGTTGACGAAACGCAGGATAATTCGCAGAGGGATGTGAATCATAAAGTGGATGCCCGGTCCCCTTTGAGTGAGAAAGGAGACCGGCTGGAGTAGTTAATATTTTTCAGGCAAGGCTGTCAGGTTAAGGAGTCTTCCCTTTTCCACAACAATATATTGACCTTTTTTCAGATCGGAAAGAATTTTAATGATGGTGCTACGAGCCAGGTTGGTGTACTCCTGAATATAATCATAAACGTTAATATCGCGTTGCTGATGAACAATCAGGTCATTGATCTCGTATAAAAACTCACGTACGACTGAATACGCACTGCGGGCAACCAGAACATCGTCACGTTTGCTCAACATACAAATATACCAGGAGAGAACTTTGGTCAGTTGAGGCCACAAATTGTTATCCGTCATAAGCTGTGCGAAGGTCTCTTTTTTAATTGAGCGCACCACGGTATTGGCCCGAACGAGGCCGTACATATGGGTCGCGTCGTAGTACATCGAAGAGAGACCGAAAATGCACTGGCCGGTAACCGTGAACATACACAGTTCGTCGGATTCACGTCGGAATTCAACTTCGCCGCTGACGATAATATGAATATATTGTGAATCAGAGGTGGATATTTTCTGCCATTTCTTTAAGGTTTTCTCTTCAAAACCTGAGGTTGCAGAAATAATACTATTCATTTCGTCCTGTGGACGTAACTTTTTACCGTAAATACTTAACATTGTTATACCCGATTTAAGATGTTAATTTTTAGAATGCAGACCAAAGCATAAAAACCTTAGCCTTAGAATATTTTTCCTGATGATGCGCTCAAGGAGAAAAATAAAAAAATGGATGCGATATATTTATCTGCTGCATTAATTAGCAAGCTATGTGTCTATCTTAAATGCGGATAATTTTAAGTCAATTAACTAAAAATGAATTGAGTTTGTACCTAAGATTAATCTCAAGTAAATCAGGAGTAATTGGCGCTTTCGGGGGTATCCGAAGGATTACCCCTGCCCGTATTTCTCTAAAAGCGCTTCAGCAATGGCCATCGTTTCGACATCTGCGACGCCGTTCCACAGGTCAGGCCTGAAGTGCATCTGGAATACCATGATGATACGTTTTTGCTGCGCTGGGGTGCTGTTGGCCGGTACGTCATAGCCGTAGCGCGCAAGCAAATCGAGTAACGCTGCGGTATCCACCGCCTGAAAGCGTGGTCGTCCGTTGATATAAAATGCGACGCGCGCGGGATCGGGCCATGCGCCTATCCCCTGCTGAGCCAGCTGTCGCCACGGGAACAACGGACCGGGATCGTCTTTGCGCTGCGGCGCAATGTCCGAATGGGCCACCACGTTCTCAGGTCTGATGTTGTAGCGGGCAATGATGTCTTTGGCGAGTGGCACCAGCGCCGCAATCTGCGCGGGTTCGAAAGGTGTAAAATGCTTTACGCCAGCAGACTTTTGCCAGCCACGATTTTCAAGTTCAATGCCCACAGACGTATCATTAATTCGGTTGGTACCGCGCCAGAAGCTGATACCTGCATGCCAGGCCAGTTCGCTCTCGGGTACCAGTTGCCAGATACGCGGCTTGCCGTCCGGTGCTGGCGGCTTTGCGGGGATCAAATAATGAGAGCTGACGTTTTTATCGGTTAGGGTCGCCAGCGACGTGTCAAAATCATCGGCGGTGTAGTGGATCACCAGCACCTTTATTCGCGGGTAGGCCGCCTGCGCCTGATGGCGGGTATCCAGCGCGTACGCGCCTTTATCAACAATGCCCTTTTCCGATGTACATCCTGCCAGCAACAGCGCCAGCAGGAGAGTGGAGAGCGAACGCTTCATTGACGGGTTTTCACCGCCGTTCCACTGACGCTCACCATCAGCATGCTGGCATCTTTCCCGACCGTTTCGTAGTCGATATCAATGCCGACTACCGCATCCGCACCCAGCACCTTGGCCTGCTCGCCCAGCTCCTTAAAGGCAATTTCTCGCGCTTTACGCAGCTCTTTTTCGTAGGCACCGGATCGTCCACCCACGATGTCACGGATGCCAGCAAAAAAGTCGCGGAAGATATTGGCACCGAGAATTGCTTCCCCGGTCACCACGCCGCAATACTCGGTTATTGTTTGCCCTTCCAGGGTTGGCGTTGTTGAAAACTGCATAGTTTCTCTCCTTCTTTAGCGTTCAATGCCTTAGGCACAGCATTATCGGTTCGTTACGCTATGATTGAAAGGATAGTTAATAAATAAGGAAATCAACATGCGCTACTCTGCTTTAACACTTTTGGTGCCCTGCGCGCTGGTGCTCAGCGCCTGTACCACCACGGTCACGCCAGCCTTTAAGGATATTGGTACCCGCAGCGGCCCCTGCATCGACGGCGGCCCGGACACCGTGGCGCAGCAGTTCTATGATTACCGCATTCAGCACCGCAGCAACGATCTCACCGGCCTGCGCCCTTACCTGAGCGACGGTCTGGCAAAACTGCTCAACGACGCCACCCGCGATCCGCAGCATAATACCCTGCTTAAATCCGATCCGTTCTCCAGCCGTACCACGCTGCCGGACAGTGCGGAAGTGGCCAGCGCTTCTACCATTCCCAACACCGATGCGCGAAACATTCCGCTGCGCGTCAAGCTGACCCAGGGGACCCAGTCCTGGCAGGATGAGG
This sequence comes from Enterobacter cloacae complex sp. HYC080_NIDB, assembly GCF_056673325.1. NCBI lineage: Bacteria > Pseudomonadati > Pseudomonadota > Gammaproteobacteria > Enterobacterales > Enterobacteriaceae > Enterobacter > Enterobacter cloacae complex sp. HYC080_NIDB. The sequence goes on from NZ_CP114212.1 coordinate 3,011,835, forward strand.
TACTGATGATCCGTGAAGGTCAGTGCTGGGCTGTCGACGACGTACGCTACATTGGCGGCAGCGTTCATGCCCCGGCAGGCACGCTGCGCCAGTCGATTGAGAACCGCTAAATCATCAGTTATAAAAATGTTACCCCCGTAAAATGTCCGGCATTTCTCGCGGAATGCCGACATTTATACTCGCCGCCTTTGCCCTTCGCTATTTTGTGCTATGTTTAAGAGGAAATACGGGTTATATTTAACTTTTAACGCAGAAATATTGCATAACTATTCTGTCAACGGTACTATCTGCGGCCTCAATTGCTATAGATTGCCTGGATGAGTAAAGACTGCCCCGATGAGTATTAAACTAAACGGCATTAACTGCTTCTACGGCGCACACCAGGCGCTGTTTGACATCACGCTGAACTGCCCGGAAGGCGAAACGCTGGTTTTACTTGGCCCAAGCGGTGCAGGTAAAAGCTCCCTTTTGCGTGTCCTTAATCTGCTTGAAATGCCCCGTTCAGGTACGCTGGCGATTGCCGGTAACCATTTTGATTTCGCGAAAACGCCATCTGATAAAGCGATTCGCGAGCTGCGTCAAAACGTCGGCATGGTCTTCCAGCAATACAATCTCTGGCCGCATCTGACGGTGCTGCAAAACCTGATTGAAGCCCCGTGCCGCGTGCTGGGGTTAAGTAAGGATCAGGCCATCGGCCGTGCCGAAAAGCTGCTGGAGCGTCTGCGCCTTAAGCCTTACAGTGACCGTTATCCGCTGCATCTTTCGGGTGGTCAGCAGCAGCGTGTGGCGATTGCCCGTGCGTTGATGATGGAACCGGCGGTTCTGCTGTTTGATGAACCGACCGCGGCGCTGGACCCGGAAATCACCGCTCAGATCGTCAGCATTATTCGTGAGCTGGCGGAAACCAATATCACGCAAGTCATCGTCACCCACGAAGTGGAAGTGGCGCGTAAAACCGCCAGCCGTGTGGTCTACATGGAAAATGGGTATATCGTTGAGCAAGGTGACGCGAGCTGCTTCGCTAACCCGCAAACCGATGCCTTCAAAAACTATTTATCTCATTGATTGTGTCAGGGGAAATATAATGAAAAAAGTATTACTTGCCGTGCTGCTTGCTGGCGTTACCCTTTCCGCTACCGCAGCCCAGACCATTCGTTTTGCCACGGAAGCGTCTTACCCTCCGTTTGAGTCCATTGATGCAAACAACAAAATTGTTGGCTTCGACGTAGACCTGGCAAACGCCCTGTGTAAAGAGATCGATGCGACCTGCACTTTCAGCAACCAGGCGTTTGACAGCCTGATCCCAAGCCTGAAGTTCCGCCGTATCGACGCCGTCATGGCCGGTATGGACATCACCCCTGAGCGTGAAAAGCAGGTGCTGTTTACGACCCCTTACTACGACAACTCGGCGCTGTTCATTGGTCAGAAAGGGAAATTCACCTCTGTTGATCAGCTGAAAGGCAAAAAAGTGGGCGTGCAGAACGGCACCACGCACCAGAAATTCATCATGGATAAGCATCCGGAAATCACCACCGTTCCGTATGACAGCTACCAGAATGCGAAGCTGGATCTGCAAAATGGTCGTATTGACGGCGTCTTTGGCGACACCGCGGTCGTGACCGAGTGGCTGAAAGCGAACGATAAACTGGCGCCAGTAGGCGACAAAGTGACCGATAAGGACTACTTCGGTACCGGTCTGGGGATTGCCGTTCGTCAGGGCAACACTGAGCTGCAGCAGAAGTTCAACGCTGCGCTGGAAAAAGTGAAGAAAGACGGCACCTACGAAACCATCTACAAAAAATGGTTCCAGAAGTAATTCCTGATGAATGAAATTTTTCCTTTAGCAAGCGCCGCCGGGATGACCGTCGGCCTTGCCGTTTGCGCACTGATTATCGGCCTGGTGCTGGCGATGTTCTTTGCGGTGTGGGAGTCCGCGAAATGGTTCCCCGTCGCCTGGACAGGCTCCGCGCTGGTCACTGTGCTGCGTGGACTACCGGAAATTCTGGTGGTCCTGTTTATCTATTTCGGCTCCTCGCAGCTGCTGCTTACGCTGTCGGATGGCTTCACTGTCAATCTTGGCTTTGCGCAGATCCCGGTGCAGATGCAGATTGAAAACTTCGACGTCAGCCCGTTCCTGTGCGGCGTGATTGCCCTCTCCCTGCTCTACTCGGCGTACGCGTCGCAAACCCTGCGCGGTGCGCTGAAAGCCGTGCCGCAGGGGCAGTGGGAGTCGGGTCAGGCGTTGGGTATGTCGAAATCAGCGATCTTCTTCCGTCTGGTCATGCCGCAGATGTGGCGCCATGCCCTGCCGGGCCTTGGTAACCAGTGGCTGGTGCTGCTGAAAGATACCGCGCTGGTGAGCCTGATCAGCGTTAACGATTTGATGCTGCAAACCAAAAGCATCGCCACCCGTACCCAGGAGCCTTTTACCTGGTACATTGTGGCGGCGGCGATCTACCTGGTGATCACGTTGCTCAGTCAGTACATCCTCAAGCGTATTGACCTGCGGGCGACGCGCTTTGAACGGAGACCAGGCTGATGCTTGAATATTTCCCGGAGCTCATGAAAGGGCTGCACACCAGCCTGACGCTGACCGTGGCGTCCATTATCGTGGCGCTGATCCTGGCGCTCATCTTCACCATCGTCCTGACGTTGAAAACGCCGGTACTGGTATGGATTGTGCGCGGCTACATCACCCTGTTTACCGGTACGCCGCTGCTGGTGCAGATCTTCCTGATTTACTACGGCCCGGGACAGTTCCCGTCGCTGCAGGAATATCCGGTTATCTGGCATCTGCTCTCTGAGCCGTGGCTGTGCGCCTTAATCGCCCTTTCCCTGAACAGTGCGGCCTATACCACCCAGCTGTTCTACGGCGCGATTCGTGCCATCCCGGAAGGGCAATGGCAGTCCTGTGGGGCGCTCGGCATGAGCAAGAAAGACACGCTGGCGATCCTGCTGCCGTACGCCTTTAAGCGTGCGCTCTCCTCTTACTCCAACGAAGTGGTGCTGGTGTTCAAGAGTACCTCTCTGGCCTATACCATCACCCTGATGGAAGTGATGGGCCACGGACAGCTGCTGTATGGACGCACCTATGACGTGATGGTCTTCGGCGCGGCGGGCGTGGTGTATCTGGTCGTGAACGGCCTGTTGACGCTGATGATGCGCCTGATTGAGCGTAAAGCTTTAGCGTTTGAGCGCAGATCGTAGGCCAGGTAAGCGCAGCGCCACCCGGCAAGAAGTGCATAAATGTGATTAATCAATGCGGGTAACTTTCTGGTTATCCGCTTTTTTTTGCCATAAAAATAATATTTAATCATTTTTATTGCATATAAATTCATTAACTGGCATTGTACATCCAGGCCGCAGACACGGCGCATCAATAAGACAGACGGGAGCATTACCATGAAAAAGTTAGTTCTGGCCGCATTACTGGCAACGTTCGCCGCAGGCGCATCCGCAGCGGATAAAATCAATTTTGGCGTGTCCGCCACCTATCCGCCGTTTGAATCGCTGGATGCCAGCAACCAGATCGTCGGTTTCGATATCGACCTGGCGAAAGCGCTGTGCAAACAGATGCAGGCCGACTGCACCTTTACCAACCACGCCTTTGACAGCCTGATCCCGTCGCTGAAGTTCAAAAAATACGATGCGGTAATCTCCGGAATGGACATCACCCCAGAGCGCAGCAAGCAGGTAGCGTTCACCGACCCGTACTACGCCAACTCGGCGGTAGTGATTGCGAAGAAAGGGGCGTATAAGTCCTTCGACGAGCTGAAAGGCAAACGCATCGGGATGGAAAACGGCACCACGCACCAGAAATACCTGCAGGACAAACATCCTGAAGTGAAAACCGTGGCCTATGACAGCTATCAGAATGCGATTATCGACCTGAAAAATGGCCGTATTGATGGCGTCTTCGGCGATACCGCCGTGGTCAACGAGTGGCTGAAAACCAACCCGCAGCTGGGCACGGCGACCGAGAAAGTGACCGATCCACAGTACTTCGGTACCGGCCTCGGCATCGCGGTACGTCCGGATAACAAAGCCTTGCTTGCAAAACTGAACGGCGCGCTGAAAGCGATTAAAGCTGACGGTACGTACCAGAAAATCAGCGAGCAGTGGTTCCCGCAGTAAGGTGTTTTGCCGGGTGACGGCTTCGCTTTACCCGGCCTACGAGGGGGGTTTTGTAGGCCGGATAAGCGCAGCGCCACCCGGCCATTCTCACAACGGCACAAAGAACCTGAACCGCGCCCCACTCACCGACTCCATCAGCCGTATTCCACCGCCGTGCAGCTCCAGCATCCGTTTGACGATTAACAGCCCTAACCCGCCGCGGTTCTCCCGCGAGGCCTGAGTGTTCAACGCCGAAGGCCGCTGGAACAGATCGTCGCGCAGCGACGCATCCACGCCCGTACCGCTGTCAGCCACTTCGACCTGAAGCTGTTCATTCTCCTGCCAGACCGCCAGACGAATGTCCCCGCCGGTCGGCGTATGACGCATTGCGTTATCCAGCAAATTGGTCACCACGCGCTCGATCATTGATACATCGGCATTGACCAGCGGCAACGGCCCCGGCACGTCAATATGCAGATTGACCTCTCGCGTGCGGGCAGTGAGCTCAAACTTCTGCGCCACGTCGGAAATCAGCTCCCCCATCGCGAAACGCTCGCGCTGCGGTTTAATGCCGCCGTGCTCAAGACGCGCCAGCTCAAACAACTGCTGGGAAAGATGGCGTACCTTTTGCCCCTGACGCAGGGCGGTGGCGAGATATTGCTGATGCTCCTGAGGCGTCAGCGTGGTGGATTTCAGCGACAGCGTTTCCAGATAACCCAGCAGAGAGGTCAGCGGCGTGCGGAGATCGTGCGAAATATTGGCGATAAACTCCCGGCGCTGGCGATCGCTGTCGGCCAGCTGATCCCACTGGCGGGTGATTTTGCGCGCCAGCTCGATAAAACTGTTGCGCAGGCGTGCCACTTCGTCATTGGCCGCGACGTCCGGCGGCTCTGCTGCCAGCAGCCTGATTGCGCTAATGCTGTCCTGCTCAAGCCCGGTGACCTCTTCCGTCAGGCGTTTAACCGGACGCGTCACCCAGTACCAGACCAGTAATCCCGCCAGCAGGCCGAACAGTGCAACCCACAGCAATGACCAGAGCACCGTGCTCCACAGCGCCTTATGCCAGGCCATGTCCGCCAGCGCATTCGACTCCTCGCCCTGCAAAATAATGTACAGGTAGCCCTTAAGCTCGCCGTCCTGACGCAGCGGCGTGGCGCTGAAGACTTTTTTGTTCTGGCTGCGCGGATCGTCGCCCAGTACCGGGATGGCGGTGCCGCTCAGGAAGGTCTGAACCGGTGCCAGATCGATTTTTTGCCGCTGAATATGGCCCGGCGGGGCGGCATCGGCCAGGATATCGCCGTCGGGTGAGACAACATAGAGCTCCACGCTCGGATTAAAGGTCATCAGACGGTCAAAGAGCGGTTTCAGCGAACTGCGGTCAACCCTGCCCTGCGCGTCGAGAATCGGTTCCCGCTGGACGATCTGCTGCGCCAGTCCGCCCGACAACCGCTGCACCATCGCGTTGCCGTATTGCGTACTGGTGTAGAGCTGTACCGCGCAGGCGACGGTGGCGCAGAGCATCATCAGCAGAATGAACAGCAGCGTCAGGCGCTGGCTGAGGCTAAAGCGACGCATCAGGCGTTGGCTCCGCAAATTTGTATCCCTTACCCCAGACGGTGCGAACGATTTCCGGCTCGGCAGCGTCCTTCTCAATCTTGATGCGCAGGCGGTTGATATGGGTGTTGACGGTATGCTCATAGCCTTCGTGCTGATAACCCCAGACCTGCTCCAGCAGCGCCAGACGGGAAAACACCTCGCCAGGATGGCGGGCAAAGAAGTAAAGCAGTTCGAATTCGCGCGGGGTGAGATCCACCACCTGTCCGTGGAGCAGGACGCTGCGCGCCAGCGGGTCGATCGTCAAACCGTGCGCCTGAATTTGCCCGTCCGTTTGTGCCTGCCCCATCGCCTGCTGACGGCGGAACAGCGCTTTGATGCGGGCAATCAGCTCCTGCACCGAAAACGGCTTAGCCAGATAGTCATCGGCACCGGTTTCCAGCCCGGTAATACGGTCGGTTTCGCTGCTGCGGGCGCTGATGATGATGACCGGCAGGTAGCGCGTCATCTGACGGATGCGTCGGCAAATCTCCAGCCCGTCAACGTTCGGGAGCATCAGGTCGAGGATCACCGCATCCCACGGCTGTTTTTCCAGGCGCTGCAGGGCGTTGCCCCCGTCGGGCTCGTGGGTGATGGCGTAGCCTTCGTCTTCTAAATTGAGTCGCAGAAGCGCCGCGATATCGTGGTCGTCTTCCACCAGCAGGATGTGCTTCATGGGTCAGCCTTCAATCATTTCTTATGACGTAAGCTTACCTGATTTCGAGCGGGGGAAGAGTTCACATTTTGTTGAACATTGTGCGGGGTTCATGCCGGGTGGCGGCTACGCCTTACCCGGCCTACGGGTTAACAACGTCAGCACTTCGTAATGCGCGGTATGCGGGAACATATCGAAAAGCTGAACGCGTTCAATGCGGTAGCCCGGCAGGCTGGCGATATCTTTTGCCATGGTCTGCGCATTGCAGCTGGAGTAGACGATGTAATCCGGTGCCATCTGGCTCAGGTAATCGCAGAGTGCGTTTCCGATGCCCCGTCGCGGCGGGTTGACCAGCACCAGTTCCGGCACATTGCCCTGGCCGGTGGCGAACTGGGTAGAGTCAAGCGCCTGGAAGTGGAGATTCGTTAACCCCAGCCCGGCGGCGGACTGTTTCGCGCAGGCAATCGCTTCGGCCGAGATCTCAATCCCGGTCAGCTGCATTTCAGGCGTGGCGCAGTGCAGGCCGAAACCGCCCACGCCGCAGAACAGATCCCACATATGATGAATGTTTAACGCCCGAACCCAGTCACGGGCGGTGGCATACAACGCACTCGCCACGGTCGGGTTGGTCTGGAAGAAGCTTTGCGGGCGGATCCACAGCGGTACGCCGTTGAAATTTTCGGCCAGCGCAGGCTGTTCAGTGAAGAAGATCTCTTTCTCCCCTTCCATAATCGCCATGTGCACCGGCTGTATGTTTGCCGTAATGACCTTAAGCTGCGGCAGTTGCGCCTGCAGCCACGGCAGCGCCGCACGAAGCTGCGCCAGCTTCGCTTCCGAGCGCAGCACAAAACGCAACATCATGCCGCCGTCTAGCTGGCTTTCCGTCAGCAGGAGATATTTCAGCTCGCCGCGCTTTCGGGCGACGTGGTAGGGCGTTAACCCTGCCCGCGCAATAAACGGTTTGAGTGCGGCAAAGACGGGTTCAAACGACGCGGGATACAGCGGGCAGTCGGTTAAATCTTCCGGCGTGCCGTCGCGGTGCAGCATCCCCAGCAGCGGTTTTTCGACGCTGCCGCTGACCACCATTTTGGCTTTGTTGCGAAAGCCCTGCTCCGGTCCGCTGATGGGTGCGCACCACTCCCCCACCGCGTGTTCAGCCAGCAGCTGTTGCAGGTCGGCCATTTTGGCGGTGAGTTGTTGAGAGACCGGCTGTTCTATCCACTGACAGGAGCGGCAGCGTCCGGCGTCATAGAGTGCGCACTGCATATGAAAACCTTAAGAATAACGGGGGCTGCGATTATACACATTATTGCAACTGGAAGAACCGTCGACTGGACGCAGGCACGAACAGGAAGAACAGCACCAGCATATCCGGCAGTTTTTGCAAAAACAGCGCGTGCAAAATCTCGCGTTTTGATCCGCCCGCAATGCTGAACAGTTCGGGATAGCCATACCCCAGCGAGGCGGCCCACAGGTAGCTGGAGGCGGTCACCTGCGTCAGCAGATAGACCCAGCGCGCCCAGTTGCGACCTTTGACCAGCGAAAACGCACAGTAGATCTCAATGAACACCAGCACCAGGCTGCTCAGAAAAACCAGCGTCAGATTCCACGTCTGCACGCTGCGGTGAATGAATTCACCGATACCGCGCACGCCCAGGGTATTCAGAATCATCAGTACGTCCAGGCAGCGGATCATAATAATGGCGAGCGCCGCCACCTGTACCAGCGCAGGAACGTTAGGACGAGCGTGCGTAAGCCTTGATTTTTTTAATAATCCCAATGTTTTACTTCCCTGAAAAACAGTGCCGCGTGATACGCGGCACATCACTGGAAATTTTAAATGCTTCAGCCGCGTCTTGCACGCTGGATATCACGCACGCGCTGTTTTTCCGCGCGCGCCATCAAATACCAGGCGATAAATCCGACAATTCCGACCACGCCGAGGATGATAGAGGCCAGGGCGTTGATCTCCGGGTTAACCCCCATGCGCACGCTGGAGAAGACCAGCATCGGTAGCGTTGTCGCCCCCGGGCCGGAGACAAAGCTGGCGATCACCAGATCGTCGAGCGAGAGGGTAAATGCCAGCAGCCAGCCGGAGATCACCGCCGGCATGATCATCGGCAGGGTAATGATGAAAAAGACCTTCAGCGGGGTCGCGCCGAGATCCATCGCCGCCTCTTCTATCGAGCGATCCAGCTCGCGCAGACGCGAGGAGATCACCACGGCGACATAGGCGGTACAGAACGTGACGTGCGCCAGCCAGATGGTGAGCATGCCGCGATCCGCCGGCCAGCCAATGGCATGCGCCAGCGCCACGAACAGCAGCAGCAGCGCAAGGCCGGTAATCACGTCCGGCATGACCAACGGCGCGGTGATCATAAAGGCGAAGCCGTTCGAACCGCGAAAACGGCCGAAACGCACCATCACCAGCGCGGCGATGGTGCCCAGAACAGAGGCCATCGTTGCCGCCAGTGCGGCGATGGTCAGGCTCAGCCCTACCGCGCTCATCATTGCATCGTCGTGGAACAGCTCACTGTACCAGCGCGTCGACCAGCCCGCCCAGACCGTCACCAGTTTGGAACTGTTGAACGAGTAGATCACCAGCATCAGCATTGGCGCATACAGGAAGGTAAAGCCGATCGCCAGGATCGCAATTCGCCACGGGGAGCGCACTACCGGTAAGTTATTCATCCGTGGTCTCCCATCTGTTTCTGCTGATGTTTGTGGAACCACATGATCGGCACGATCAACAGCAGCAACATGATAATCGCCACCGCAGACGCCACCGGCCAGTCGCGGTTATTGAAGAACTCCTGCCACAGCACGCGGCCAATCATGATGCTGTCCGGCCCGCCGAGCAGCTCCGGGATCACAAACTCCCCTACCGCCGGAATAAAGACCAGCATCGACCCGGCGATAATCCCGCCTTTGGTCAACGGGACAATGACGCTGAAGAAGGTTTTCAGCGGACGCGCACCGAGGTCAAGCGAGGCTTCCACCAGCGAGTAATCTATCCGCGTCAGCGCCGTATAGATCGGCAGAACCATAAACGGCAGATAGGCATACACAATGCCAATATAAACCGCGAGGTTGGTGTGCAGGATCGTCAGCGGCTGATCGATAACCCCAAGCCACATCAGGACGTTATTCAACACGCCGTTGTTTTTCAGGATCCCCATCCAGGCGTAAACGCGGATCAGGAATGAGGTCCACGACGGCAAAATCACCAGCAGCAGGAGGATATTACGCGTCGAGGGTTTACTGTGCGCCACGGCCCACGCCAGCGGGTAGCCCATCACCAGACAGCAGAGCGTCGAGATCGCCGCCACCTGCAGCGACTGCAGATAGGCTTCAATATAGAGCGGGTCCTCGGTGAGCTGCAGGTAGTTACCGAGGTTTAAGGTGAGCGTCAGCTGCCCGTCTGCCCACTCCCACAGGTCGGTATACGGCGGGATCGCCCGCGCCATCTCCGCCAGGCTGATCTTGAAAACGATCAGGAATGGCAGCAGGAACAGCAGGATCAGCCACACGTAAGGCATGGCAATCACCAGCTTGCGGCCGTGCTTCATCTTAAGGCGCGTCAGCCAGCTGGCTGCGCGGGCTGGAGGTTCAAGTGTACTCATTGGCCGCTCCTTATACCGTCAGCACGACACAACTGTCAGCATCCCAGCACAGGCGCACTTCGTCGCCCCAGGTCGGCTGACCTTTGCGGTAGCGATGTTCGTTTTGCAGCTGGGCGCTCAGCATCTGACCGCTTTTCAGACGCACGTGATAGATAGACAAATCGCCCAGGTAAGCAATGTGCACCACTTCACCCACGGCGAAGTTATAGCCATCGGCTGGCGGATCGTCACAGAGCATGATCTTCTCCGGACGCAGCGCGACGTAGACCGGCACGTTGTCCACCACGGCGCTGTCAGGATCGACCTTGAGCGGATGCTGCAGACCCGGCGATTCAATGACCAGGCCATCCTCCTGACGCTCTTTCAGTAGCCCTTCGAAGACGTTGACCGAGCCAATGAACTCGGCGCTGTAGCGGGTGGTCGGATGCTCATAAATCTCCTCCGGCTCGCCAATTTGCACAAACTTCCCGCGGTTCATGATCGCAATACGTCCGGCCATGGTCATGGCTTCTTCCTGGTCGTGGGTCACCATCACGCAGGTCACGCCGACGCGCTCAAGAATATCCACCACTTCCAGCTGCATACGATCACGCAGTTTTTTATCCAGGGCCCCCATCGGCTCGTCGAGCAGCAGCAGTTTCGGGCGTTTTGCCAGGCTTCTGGCGAGCGCCACGCGCTGGCGCTGGCCGCCTGAAAGCTGGTGCGGTTTACGCTTCGCGAACTCCTGCATGTGGACCAGACTCAGCATCTCGGCCACGCGCGCGGTGATTTCGGCTTTTGGCAATTTATCCTGCTTCAGGCCAAAGGCGATGTTCTGCTCCACCGTCATGTGCGGGAACAGTGCGTAGGACTGGAACATCATGTTAATCGGGCGCTGGTACGGCGGCACGCTGGAGAGATCCACGCCATCAAGCATGATTTGCCCGGCCGTGGGTTGTTCAAAACCGGCTAACATACGCAGCAGGGTTGATTTGCCACAGCCCGATGCGCCCAGTAGCGCGAATATTTCGCCTTTATAGATAGTCAGGCTGACGTCGTCCACGGCATGCTGGCCATCGAAAGATTTGGTGAGGTTACGAATTTCAAGAAGCGGGGTCAGCGCTTTACGGACTTTCGCCTGCGGGCGGGGGATCGCGTCATTCACGGGGTGCTCTCCGGCAGAAATCAAATCATGGTGCAGGCGCACCAGAACGGTGCGCCTGTTGCCGGGGGCGCTTCGCTTGCCCGGCCTGTGACAAAGGGTTACTTACCGCTTTTCACCTTGGTCCACGCACGGGTACGTACGCGATCAATTTTTGGATCCTGTACTTTCAGGGTGAAGAGCTTGGCGAACACGTCCGCTGGCGGATAAATTGCCGGATTACTGCGGATCGCTTCACTCACCAGCGGCACGGAAGCCTTGTTACCGTTGGCGTAATAAACGTGGTCGCTGATGTGGGCGATCACGTCCGGACGCATCAGGTAGTTAAGGAACTGATACGCTTCGTCTTTGTTTTTCGCATCAGCTGGCATCGCGAAGACGTCGAAGAAGGCCAGCGCCCCCTCTTTCGGGATGAAGTAGGACACATTCACGCCGTTTTTCGCCTCTTTCGCGCGGTTCGCCGCCTGCCACACGTCCCCGGCCCAGCCAATCGCAACGCAGATGTCACCGTTCGCCAGGTCGTTGATGTACTGGGAAGAGTGGAAATAGCGAATGTTTGGACGCAGCTTCAGCAGCAGATCGGTCGCCGGACCGGTGTAGTCATCCGCCTTGTTGCTGTTCGGATCTTTGCCCAGGTAGTTCAGCACGGTGGCAAAGATCTCTTCTGGCGCGTCCAGGAAAGAGACGCCACAGCTTTTCAGCTTCTCAAGGTTTTCCGGCTTCAGCACCACGTCCCAGCTGTCCAGCTTGACGTCCGGGCCCAGCGCCGCTTTGACTTTATCCACGTTGTAGCCGATACCGGTGGTCGCCCACAGGTAAGGCATGGCGTATTTGTTATCCGGGTCATGCTTAGCCACCAGCTTCAGGACTTCTGGATCGAGGTTTTTCCAGTTCGGTAATTTGCTTTTGTCCAGTGGCTGGAAGACACCCGCCGTCAGCTGACGCTCCAGGAAGCTCGCGGAAGGCACGACCAGGTCAAACCCGGTGCTGCCTGCCATCAGTTTTCCTTCCAGCACTTCGTTGGAATCGAAAACGTCGTAGACTACTTTAATGCCGGTCTCTTTCTCAAAATTGGCCACGGTGTCCGGCGCAATATAGTCAGACCAGTTATAAACGTGCAGCGTTTTTTGTTCCGCAGCGAGCGTGCCGGCAGAGACGGCCATCAGAGCACCCGCAACCAGACCCGATAACCATTTTTTATTCAAGGCGATCATAGTGTTATTCCTTCTGAAAGCTCGTTAACAAACGAACTAAAACTGTGCAATCTGGATATATGCAAAAATCATGCATAGTTTGTCGCTCTGCTCAAAATAAAAAGAAACCTCTTTACCCGGCAGGATCCGCTCGCTTTTTGAAGCATCGCAAGAATAACTGTAGCCCGTGTCTCCGGCTATAGCCCAGACGAAAAAACGCCTTTTATCAATTTTTTATGCAGGTTTAGTCTACGTGATAAGCCGAAACGGCCTTTGGGAAGGTGAAAAATTCTTTAAAGAAAGGTTAAAAGCAGCAGAAAAAATGGCCTTATGCAGCCGCCATGGCAGCGACTGCGCAAAAGTCAGGCAGCCTTAGTGAAGAAAATTGGGAGATGCATCATTATTCTCTGCATCATCTTCCGCGCTATACAGCAGATGGTGTGCATTGGCTTCCATCATGACCATGGAAATTTGCTCTTCACTCAAGCGCATAAACCAGGCGAACTGCTTAAAGGAGAGCCCTGCCCCGGAGAATAAAGACTGGCAAACGACCAGTTTTGGCAGATTATCATCCTGTATATCGAGAAATGCTTTCACCGTCAAAGAACTGGCATTGATGGCCGACAGGTCGGAGGCCAGCGCCAGTAGCGCAGACGGCTTCACTTCGGCCAGCGCGGAGAAAAGGATCACGTCGTTAATCAGATCGATTTTGGCATCAAAAATACCGTCGAAATTTTGCATATGAGGCAGATGCAGCGCCTGGCAGGAATCACATTCAAAGAACGTAATACCGGCATCATCGAGCCATTGACGTAACGTATCCAGTGTTGGTACGACCTGTAAATCCATCGCGGTGCAGCCTCTCTAATAAAAACTTCGCATAGATTACGCAAAAAGTGCGTTCAATGCCATTTAACCGCCCGTTTTCAGACAGTAGCCCGGCGTGGCATGACGCTCGATCCATGTGATCATTTTATCTGCAATATCGACCCCCGTGGTTTTTTCCACGCCTTCCAGCCCCGGTGAGGCATTCACCTCCATGACCAGCGGCCCGCGCGTCGCCCGCAGGAGATCAACGCCCGCCACGTCCAGCCCCAACGTTTGCGCGGCTTTTACGGCAATGTCCCGCTCGCGATCGCTAATATCAGCGACTCTCGCTATGCCGCCGCGGTGAAGGTTAGAGCGGAAATCGCCCTCTTTGGCCTGACGCTCAATGGCCGCCACCACTTCATTTCCGACCACGAAACAGCGAATATCACGCCCTTTCGCCTCTTCGATATACTCCTGCACCAGAATGTGCGCATTCAGTCCCCGAAAGGCGTCGACCACACTTTCTGCAGCCTGCCGCGTCTCCGCCAGCACCACGCCGATACCCTGCGTGCCTTCTACCAGCTTGATCACTAAAGGCGCGCCGCCCACCATGTCGATCAGATCGCTGGTGTCGTCCGGCGAATGGGCTATTCCGGTAACGGGGAGATCGATCCCCTGACGGGCGAGCAGCTGCAGCGAGCGCAACTTGTCGCGGGCGCGGGAAATGGCCACGGATTCATTGAGCGGATAGCTGCCCAGCATCTCAAACTGGCGCAGCGCGGCGGTGCCGTAATAGGTGATCTGGGAGCCGATACGCGGGATCACCGCATCAAAATGCGGCAGCTTGCGGCCTTTGTAGTGTATAGATGAAGCGGCGGGGTCGATGTTCATATAGCAGGACATCGGGTCAAGGATCTCAACCTGATGTCCGCGTTTTGCCGCCGCTTCTCGCAGGCGTTTACATGAATAGAGCGTTCCATCCCGGGACAATATGGCAATTTTCACCCTGCACCTCTCTGAAGACATGGAAAAAGCCTTCATATCATACAGAATGGACTATCGCGTCGCCCAGCCCTGTTTATGCAGATAATCGAGAATAAACGGGCGATTTTCTTTAATGATGGTGCGGCGAATGTGGTCGCTCCAGGTATCGCGGCGGTTATTGCTGTCACGCGTCAGATAGTAATTCGCCAGCTCTTCATCATAGTGATTCAGGACATCACGATCGACCGGCTGGTAGTGGTTCTCGTGCACCAGCATTGCCGCAGGAATACGCCGTTTCAGGTCCGGATTATCCGCCGGCCAGCCGAGGCAGAGGCCAAACAGCGGCAGTACATGTTTTGGCAGCTTCAGCAGTTCGGTGACGCTTTCAATGTTGTTACGCAACCCGCCGATATAGACCCCGCCTAGTCCCAACGATTCCGCCGCCGTAAAGGCGTTTTGCGCCATCAGCGCGGTATCCACGACGCCCAGCAGCAGCTGTTCGGCGAGCCCCAGTTGCGCTTCAGGGCAAATCTGCAGATGGCGGTTAAAGTCGGCACAAAATACCCAGAACTCGGCGGCCTGGGCCACATGCTTCTGCCCGCCGGTCAGCGTCACCAGCTGTTCACGCATCGCCGGGTCGGTAATGCGAATAATGGAGCTGCACTGCAGGAAACTGGAGCTGGAGGTCGCCCTTGCGCTGTTAATAATGGCGGTACGCTGCGCCTCGGTGATCGGCTCATCGGTGAAGTGGCGAATGGAACGGTGGGAAAGGAGCAGGTCAATCGTGGGTGTCATCTTCTCTCTCTTTGCTTGCTTAAAACGTATGGCAGCCAGTATAGGCAATGATCTGCGCGGTGTAATTGGCGAAACATAGCTCATAGGTATTATAACGACAGGCGAAACCTTCTTTAATGACGACAGGTTATGGGGCACTATACGTGTCATTCGCCGTCAGGCTTGTTTTTTGAGGAGAGAGAAATGTTTGCAGTAATTTTTGGTCGTCCAGGGTGCCCTTACTGTGTGCGCGCAAAAGAGCTGGCTGAGAAACTGACCGCAGAACGCGATGACTTCAATTTCCGCTATGTGGACATCCACGCGGAAGGCATCACCAAAGCCGATCTGGAAAAAACAGTCGGTAAGCCGGTTGAAACCGTCCCACAGATCTTCCTCGATCAGAAACACATCGGCGGTTGCACCGACTTTGAAGCCTACGCCAAAGAACATCTTGGCCTGTTTGCCGAGCAGTAATGAAAGGACGCCCTCACCCTGAGGGCGTTTTTATTTGTGGTGCCGTCGGTGCTGAATCAGGCTGCGCACAAATAAGTAGCAGAGCGCGCCAAGGGCACACCAGAATATGGCACTTAGCAACCACGCCAGCTCCTGCCAGAAACTCCGCGTTGAAACATACAGCAGGCGCATTAGCAGCAGACATAATGGCGCTGCAAGTATCGCCCCCAGTAACGGTTTCACCACTTCCCCTTTACGGGAGAGAAAACTGGCGGCGGCTCCCGGTAGCGTGAAGAAGAGCAACCCCAGCTCCGGATGCCCGGACGCCCTGAATGCGCCCTTCACATTAAATGCGAGCGACATGCATACGACCGTGAACAGCAAAAAGCAGCTGATCACCCCCGCCCAGTTTCGTTTCATATTCAAACAATCCTCCTGACTTATCTCTATCAAATACACTTTCGTCGGGTAGACGCCCAGTCAGATAAAGCAATGCGGCAATCCTTGCCAAAGTACGCACAGGGTGATGCGATAATCAGTAGCTGTCAGTAGCTAATGCGATTAAACTACACGCCAGCTAATGTTTTAGGGAATAAAGCAGGAAACAGGGAGCGTTAACGCCTTTCCCTGACCCAGAAAACAGTAGCCCAAAAAGTCCTTTCATTCAACAACTTACTGGTAAACAAGAAGTTAGCCTCCGTGAATATAAACGTCGCAGACTTGTTAAATGGGAATTACATCCTGTTATTATTTGTGGTACTGGCGCTGGGTCTTTGCCTGGGTAAATTGCGCCTGGGATCGGTTCAACTTGGTAATTCCATTGGTGTTTTAGTCGTCTCCTTATTATTAGGCCAGCAGCACTTCAGCATTAACACGGACGCGCTCAACTTAGGTTTTATGTTGTTTATTTTTTGTGTTGGCGTGGAAGCAGGACCGAACTTTTTTTCGATTTTCTTCCGCGACGGCAAAAATTATCTGATGCTGGCGCTGGTGATGGTCGGCAGCGCACTGCTGATCGCCTTAGGACTGGGTAAGCTGTTTGGCTGGGATATCGGGTTAACGGCCGGTATGCTGGCAGGCTCCATGACCTCTACGCCAGTGCTGGTGGGTGCAGGCGATACCCTGCGCCATTCGGGCATGGCTGGCGCACAGCTTTCGACCGCGCTCGACCACCTGAGCCTGGGCTATGCCCTGACCTATCTGATTGGTCTGGTGAGCCTGATTGTCGGCGCGCGCTATCTGCCAAAACTGCAGCATCAGGATCTGCAGACCAGTGCCCAGCAAATCGCCCGTGAGCGCGGGCTTGATACCGACAGCAAACGTAAAGTCTACCTCCCGGTGATCCGCGCCTACCGCGTCGGACCTGAGCTGGTGGCATGGGCAGATGGGAAAAATCTTCGCGAGCTGGGGATTTACCGCCAGACCGGGTGCTACATCGAACGTATCCGCCGTAACGGCATTCTGGCGAACCCGGACGGTGACGCGGTGCTGCAGATGGGCGACGACATCGCGCTGGTGGGTTACCCGGACGCGCACGCCCGTCTCGACCCAAGCTTCCGAAACGGCAAAGAGGTGTTCGACCGCGATCTGCTCGACATGCGCATCGTCACCGAAGAGATCGTGGTGAAAAACCATAACGCCGTTGGCCGTCGTCTGGCGCAGCTCAAGCTGACCGACCACGGCTGCTTCCTTAACCGAGTAATCCGCAGCCAGATTGAGATGCCCATCGACGACAACGTCGTGCTCAACAAAGGCGACGTTTTGCAGGTCAGCGGCGACGCGCGACGCGTAAAAACCGTTGCCGACCGCATCGGCTTTATCTCCATTCACAGCCAGGTCACTGACCTGCTGGCTTTCTGCGCCTTCTTTATTGTGGGCCTGATGATCGGGATGATCACCTTCCAGTTCAGCAACTTCAGTTTCGGAATCGGTAACGCCGCCGGTCTGCTGTTTGCCGGGATCATGCTGGGCTTCCTGCGAGCGAACCATCCGACGTTCGGTTACATTCCGCAGGGCGCATTGAACATGGTGAAAGAGTTCGGTCTGATGGTGTTTATGGCGGGTGTCGGCTTAAGCGCCGGCAGCGGCATTGGACACAGCCTGGGTGCCGTGGGCTGGCAGATGCTGGTTTCCGGCCTTATCGTCAGCCTGGTGCCGGTGGTGATCTGCTTCCTGTTTGGTGCCTACGTGCTGCGCATGAACCGCGCCCTGCTCTTCGGAGCAATGATGGGGGCGCGTACCTGTGCGCCGGCCATGGAAATTATCAGCGACACCGCGCGCAGCAACATCCCGGCGCTGGGCTATGCAGGCACCTACGCTATCGCCAACGTACTGCTGACGCTGGCAGGTACGCTGATCATCATCATCTGGCCAGGACTCGGATAACTCTGAAGTTTGCGCGTAATGAAAAAATTTTTGTTACGCGCAGAACTTTTTTATCAGGGGGCAGTCATAACTAGTGCCACTGCTTTTCTTTGATGTCCCCAATTTGTGGAGCCCATCAACCCCGCCGTTTTGGTTCAAGGTTGATGGGTTTTTTGTTGCCTTAAATAAACCCCAACAAAGAATAACCAAAGCCCGTTATCCAGCTTTTCTAAACGTGGGCATACGTAATGCCAGGCTTAACGAGCGATGTCTAAGCGTTTCCCTCACCCGCAATCCTCCCCACCATCGCCCGAATCTCGTCCCGGGTTAACGGCGCCCGGTCGGTCACATAGTGCAGCGTCATCCCTTCGATAAACGCATCCAGCGCGCGGGTGGTAACCGGATCGAACCACTGCTCCAGCGTAGTCTGGCTCATCTTCATCCAGTCCTGCATCACCGTTTTGAGCGCCGCGCTGCGGTGCATAAAGGCGTAAAGCTGGTACATCAGCGCCATGTTGTGCGGCGTCGTCACCTGCGAACTGTGGATCAGGGTGGTGATGGACTCGCACGCCATTTCAGGGCCGGTGACGCCCGCAAAGAAATCCCGATACTGCTGCGACATCTGTTGCGTAAACCATGTGAACGCTTCCTCCAGCAGTGGCTCCATACCGTCGAAATAGTAGGTCATCGACCCCAGCGGCACGCCCGCACAGGCGGCGATTTTACGGTGCGTGACGGCGTGAATACCGTGCTCGGCAATGGTATCGAGTGTTGCCTGCAGGATCTTCTCCCGGCGATGCGGATCGTTCGGTGGTCTGCTCATAAATTCCTCACGTGGTTTGTGTACAAATGTACACAAACTTGCTAGTGTTGTCGCTATTGTTGTACTTCTGGTGCTACCCCAATGACGTTGACCTCTCCCCGTAAAACCCTGCAGCTCCGCATGTGGGCGCTGTTTATGTTCTTCTTTATTCCCGGTCTGCTGATGGCCTCCTGGGCCACGCGCACGCCCGCCATTCGCGATATTTTGTCTGTCTCTACGGCTGAGATGGGCATCGTGCTGTTCGGCCTGTCGATCGGTTCCATGAGCGGCATTCTCTGTTCCGCATGGCTGGTGAAGCGCTTTGGTACGCGAGCTGTGATCCGCACCACCATGTGCTGCGCGGTGTTCGGGATGGTGGTATTGAGCATCGCGCTGTGGTTTGCCTCGCCGGTGTTGTTCGCGCTGGGGCTGACGGTATTTGGCGGCAGCTTCGGTTCTGCGGAGGTAGCCATCAACGTTGAAGGGGCGGCGGTCGAACGTGAGATGAACAAAACCGTGCTGCCCATGATGCATGGCTTCTATAGCCTCGGTACGCTGGCCGGTGCGGGCGTGGGAATGGCGCTGACGGCCACGGGTGTGACCGCCAATCTGCATATCCTGCTGGCGGCGCTGGTGTGCATCATTCCGATCCTCACCGGCATCCGGGCCATCCCGGACGGCACCGGTAAAAACTCCGCTGACGAACGCTCGTCAGCCGAAAAAGGACTCCCCTTCTACCGCGATTTCCAGCTGATGCTGATCGGCGTGGTGGTACTGGCGATGGCGTTTGCAGAAGGCTCCGCCAACGACTGGCTGCCGCTGCTGATGGTGGACGGTCACGGCTTTAGCCCGACCTCCGGCTCGCTGATTTACGCCGGGTTTACGCTGGGGATGACCGTCGGGCGCTTCACCGGCGGCTGGTTTATCGACCGCTACAGCCGCGTGGCGGTGGTGCGCGCCAGCGCCCTGCTGGGCGGCCTGGGGATTGCGATGATTATCTTTGTGGACGTGGACTGGATTGCCGGCGTCTCGGTGATCCTCTGGGGACTGGGGGCGTCACTCGGCTTCCCGCTGACCATTTCCGCCGCCAGCGACACCGGGCCGGATGCCCCGACGCGCGTCAGCGTGGTGGCGACAACGGGCTACCTCGCCTTCCTGGTGGGGCCGCCGCTGCTCGGCTTCCTGGGTGAACACTACGGGCTGCGCAGCGCCATGCTGGTGGTGTTAGGGTTGGTGATCATCGCCGCGCTGGTGGCGCGCGCGGTGGCAAAGCCGGAAACGAAACAAACGACACTGGAGAAGGGATATGAGCGTTAAACTGATCGCCGTCGACATGGATGGCACATTCCTGAGCGATGCCAAGACCTATAACCGCCCGCGCTTTCTGGCGCAGTACGCCCGCATGAAGGCGCAAGGCATTCGCTTCGTGGTCGCCAGCGGCAACCAGTACTACCAGCTGATCTCCTTTTTCCCGGAGATTGCGCATGAAATTGCGTTCGTCGCTGAGAACGGCGGCTGGGTCGTGAGCGCCGGAGAGGATGTCTTTAACGGTGAATTGTCGAAAGCCCATTTCGAGACCGTCGCGAATGTATTAAACGACGTTCCGGGCATTGAGATTATCGCCTGCGGAAAAAACAGCGCCTATACGCTGAAATGCTATGACGATAACTTTAAGGATATCGCCGCGAAGTACTATCACCGGCTCGAAATGGTGAGTGATTTCGACAACCTGAACGACATTTTCTTCAAGTTTGGGCTGAACGTGTCAGACCATGAAATTCCGCGCATCCAGGCGATGCTGCATGAAAAGCTTAACGACATTATGGTGCCCGTGACAACCGGCCACGGCAGTATCGACCTGATTATCCCCGGCGTGCACAAAGCCAACGGTCTGCGGATCCTGCAACAGCGCTGGGGCATAGAGGACAGTGAAGTGGTTGCCTTCGGTGACAGCGGCAACGACGTGGAGATGTTGCGTCAGTCCGGGTTCAGCTTCGCGATGGCGAATGCCAGACCGCATATTAAAGCAGTGGCGCGGTTTGAAGCGCCGCATAATAACGAGGAAGGTGTGCTGGATGTGATTGAGAAGGTGTTGAACGGGGAGGCACCGTTTAATTGATATCGTGCGGTCTGGTGCCTTCACCCTAACCCTCTCCCTGTGGGAGAGGGAATAAACAGATTACGGTTGCAGGGCGTTGCCGACGCGTTTGTCCTTCAGGAACACCATCATCAGGCCAACCCACAGCACGCCGTTGGCGAGGTTAAACAGACTGAACAGACCGTTGCCACCCATCGCGTAAGCGTGCTTGCTCACCTCGATACCGACGGTAAAAATCAGCATCTGCAGCATACCCATCGCCGCGGACACCGTGCCTTTACTCATCTCGCTGGCAAACAGCGTCAGGCGCACCAGCCCGGCGTTCGCCACGCCAATCCCGAATGCATAAAGGCTGAGCCCCGCCGTCATCCACAGATAAGCGTGGGATGACGCAACGGTCGCCACCGCGGCAAGAATCAGCCCTGCTGCAATCGGCCAGCCACCCATAATAATCAGTGAACGCACGGTGCGGCGTGACGTCAGACGTGCCAGCACCAGGTTACCGATAATCAGCGCGCCAAAAATCGGCACCTGCAGCAGACCGTACTCGTAGCTGCTGAGCTTTTCACCGCTGATGATAATGACCGGAGACTGCGCAATCCACGCCAGCAGCGGCAGGCTCACAAACCCGGTCGCCAGCGCCCCCGCCAGAAAGCGGCCATTCTTCAGCACTTCTTTGTAATCCCGGCCCAGCTCCTTGAGCGAGAGTTTTTCACCCAGACGGGTCGCCGTTTCCGGCATTGCGCGGTGCAGGCCAAAGAACGCGATAGCAGCGAGAACCGCAAAGAGGATAAACATCCCTTCCCAGGGCGCAACATGTACCCACGCGGCGCCCACCAGCGGCCCGAGTAAAGGGGCAATCAGCGCCACGTTTGCCATGAGCGCGGTAATTTTGATACACACCGCCTCTTCAAACGACTCCTGAATGGCGGCATACCCTACGGCACCGATAAAGCACAGGCTCACCCCCTGCAGGAAACGCAGCAGGGTAAATTGCTCAATGTTTTGCGCCAGCAGCGTAGCGAGACAGGTGACGATAAACCACACCACGCCGGTCAGCATCACCGGACGGCGGCCAATACGATCCGACAGCGGCCCTAACAGCCACTGTAAAAACATGCCGCCAGCCAGATAGGCGGTCATGGAGGTCGGCACCCATTCAATTCCCGCGTTGTACTGCTCCACAACGGCCAGCATGCCGGGCTGGATCATATCGTTGCCGATATAGGTGGAGAATTCGTAGAGCACCAGACACAGGGGGAAAAGCAACGCCTGACGACCCAGACGTGAACCAGAAGAAGAACGGTTTAACATGCAATCTCTTTAAAATGACAAAATCGCGACGAGTGTAATGAAATGCCGCAGCCCGAGATAGTGATTTATCGAGGATAAACAGAAATAAAGCACATATCGTCTTCGTTTAAGGTTTCCTTAAGTTGACAGATTTATGATAGCCCGATTACTCGTCAACGATCCCAAATTATGGCACTCACTTCCAGCCGTTCAGAATTGTCTAACTTACAGACAAATAAGACAAAACGACTTTACCGCTTACCCTCCCGCTTTTATGGTTATCAGCTTTTCGTGCTGTTAGTCCTTGCCGTGGTGTTTACGTGGCTTTCGCGCGATGAAGCGCTCGACAGATGGATCACCGGTTTTTGGTATGACGCGGCGAAGCAGAGCTTCCCGCTGCAGAAAGACCACCTGCTGGATTTGCTCAACCATCGTCTGGCGAAGTACATCGCCATCGCCTTAGGTGCCGTGGCGCTGCTTTACGGCGCTTACAAACGTAACGCCAGGCTGGTTACGGCGGCGCTGCTGATGGGGCTTGGCGCGCTGGTAGTGGGCGTACTGAAAAGCATTAGCCACCACAGCTGCCCGTGGGATCTGGTGGAGTATGGCGGGAAGGCGATGTCTTACCCACTGTTTAGCGCCGTCCCGACAGACAGCGGGCCGGGGCGCTGTTTCCCCGGCGGCCATGCCTCCAGCGGTTTTATGGTGATGGGGCTGTTTTTTGCCTTCTGGCGCGAGCGTCCACGTCTCGCCTGGAGCTTTGTTGCCCTCGGCGTGCTGCTGGGTCTGGCGATGGGCTTCGGTCAGGTGATGCGCGGGGCACATTTTTTCTCTCACAACCTGTGGGCCGGGTGGTGGGTTTGGTTTTCCCAGGTGGCCGTCTACGGGCTGGTTTCCACCCGGTTTGCAAAAGAGTAATAACGCTATGCTAGAGAATCTGAATTATCAGCTGTTTTATCTGATCAACGCCACACCGGCCTCGCCAGAGTGGATGATTGATTTCGCCACCTTCCTGGCAAAAGATCTGATTAGTATCGTGCCTGTGCTGGCCGCTGTCCTCTGGCTCTGGGGCCCTCGCAGCCAGGTGAAGGCACAGCGCCAGCTGGTGATCAAAGTCGCGATGGCGCTCGGGGTCAGCGTACTGGTTAGTTATATTCTCGGCCATGCGTTCCCGCACGATCGTCCTTTTGTCGACCATGTCGGTTATACCTTCCTGCACCACGCGCCGGATGACTCCTTCCCGAGCGATCACGGTACGGTTATCTTCACCTTCGCGCTGGCTTTCCTGTTCTGGCATCGCCTGTGGTCTGGTGCGGTGCTGATGGTGGCAGCCGCGGCGATTGCCTGGTCCCGCGTGTATCTTGGCGTCCACTGGCCGCTGGATATGGTCGGCGGTTTCCTGGTAGGACTGATTGGCTGCGTGAGCGCGGCAATCCTGTGGTATCTCTTCGGTGAAGCGCTCTACCGGGGGCTCTCTTCCCTTTATCGCGCCATTTTTGCCCTCCCGATCCGCAAAGGCTGGATACGTGACTAACCCCAACCGGACAGGTTACACTGAGCCCCCGCCCTGCGGGGGCTCATTTTTTTTATCCTGAGGAACTATGGAAACACGACGCGATGACCGCATAGCTCAGCTGCTTCAGGCGCTGAAGCGTAGTGATAAGCTGCATCTTAAGGAAGCCGCCAACCTCCTCGGCGTCTCAGAGATGACCATTCGTCGTGATCTGAACAGCGACAGCGCTCCCGTGGTGCTGCTGGGCGGGTACATTGTGCTTGAGCCGCGTAGCGCCAGCCATTATCTGATAAGCGATCAGAAAACGCGTCTGGTGGAAGAGAAACGCAAAGCCGCGCGCCTGGCCGCCACGCTGGTACAGCCGCACCAGACGCTGTTTTTTGACTGCGGCACCACCACGCCGTGGATTATCGAAGCCATCGACAGCAGTATTCCCTTTACCGCCGTGTGTTACTCCCTGAACACCTTTCTGGCGCTGCAGGAGAAACCCGAGTGCCGGGTGATCCTCTGCGGAGGTGAGTTTCACGCCAGCAACGCTATCTTTAAGCCGCTCAACCTGCAGGACACGCTCAGCAACTTATGTCCGGACATCGCGTTCTATTCCGCCGCGGGCGTGAATGTGCGTCAGGGGGCGACCTGCTTTAACCTGGAGGAGCTGCCGGTAAAGCACTGGGCATTAAGCGCCGCGCAATACCATGTGCTGGTGGTCGATCACAGTAAGTTTGGTAAGGTGCGGTCGGCAAGAATGGGCGAGCTGGCGCAGTTTGACGCCATCGTCAGCGATTGCCGCCCGGATGAGGAAATTGTGGCCCATGCGAAGGCGCAGCAGGTGAAGTTGATGTATTGAGAGGGGTGCGGTCTGATGCCCTCACCCCGCCCCTCTCCCACAGGGAGAGGGAGAAAAGTATGATGGATTAGCTGAACCAGCTGCCAAACCAGCTGTGGAATTTCATCAATACGAAATCCCACATCCGGCTGAAGAAGCCACCCTCTTCTACCGCTTCCATCACGATCAGCGGACGCTGTTCAATTGACTTCCCGTTTAACTGGAAATCAATCGTCCCGACCACCTGGCCTTTTTTCAACGGCGCGGTGAGCTGCGGGTCGGTCAGGGTAAAGCTGGCCTTCAGGTTTTTCAGCTGACCGCGTGGAATGGTCACGGAACCGGCTTCCCCCGCCCCGAGATTCACTTCACTCTTATCCCCAAACCAGACGCGCTGGCTGACGAACGTGGCATCCGGTTTAATCGGCGTCACGGTTTCATAGAAACGGAAGCCCCAGGTCAGCAGTTTTTCTGATTCGTTAAACCGGATGCGGTCGGTTTTGGTGCCCAGCACAACCGAGATCAAACGCATGTCGCCCTGCGTCGCAGAGGCCACCAGGTTATAGCCCGCGCCCGCCGTGGTGCCGGTCTTCATGCCGTCCACGTTAACGTTGCTGCTCCACAGGAGACGGTTACGGTTCGGCTGGCGAATTTTGTTGAAGGTAAACTCTTTCTCTTTGTGGATCGCGTATTCATCCGGTACGTCGTGGATCAGCGCTTTCCCCAACAGCGCCATGTCGCGCGCGGTACTGAACTGTCCCGGCGCATCCAGGCCGTGAACCGTTTTGAATGTCGTGTTGGTTAAGCCGAGTTTCTGCGCATAGCCATTCATCAAACCAATGAAAGAATCCTGACTGCCGGCCACATAATCGGCCAGCGCGATACACGCGTCATTTCCCGACTGAATAATTACCCCTTTATTCAGATCGGAAACGGACACCTGATCCCCTGGCTTCAGGAACATCACCGATGACCCGCGCAGCGCGGGGTTGCCGGTCGCCCAGGCGTCCTTTCCGATGGTGACCATATCGTCCAGCTTGATCTTACCGGCTTTCAAGGCCTGGCCGACCACATAGCTGGTCATGATTTTGGTCAGGCTGGCCGGATCGAGTTTCTCATCGGCATTGCCTTCCGCCAGCACTTTCCCGCTGGCATAGTCCATCAGGATCCAGGCGCGCGCATCCACCGGTGGCGCTTCGGGCGCAGCCTGTTCTGCTGCGTAGAGAGTTGGTGCAAACAGGAAAAGGAGCGCAGAGCCTGCCGCCAGGCTGCGCAGAGAAGTCATTTTTCGCGTCATAAATGCCACCCGAGTGTCCATTCAAAAATTACGTCACATCACCGTGTCGCAAGAAGCGATGAGTAATAGCGCACTAAAACGGTGAAAGAAACCCAGCGAGGGTAAAGTTATTAAAGTTTATGCAATAACATTCATTTACGCTTTGATTCAGGCGATTTTTTTGTCTTCTGTTGCGTAATTGTTAGGTTTATCTCACCATGGCGAAAAAGGTGACCCGGATTCACAACTCATCAGGAGTAAATATGATTACGCTGTGGGGCAGGAACAATTCGACCAACGTGAAGAAAGTGCTCTGGACGCTGGAAGAGCTGGATTTACCGTTTAATCAAATCATGGCTGGCATGGCATACGGGGTAAACAGAGAGGCCGACTATCTGGCGATGAACCCGAACGGCCTGGTGCCGCTGCTGCGCGATGACGAAACAGACGCAACGCTTTGGGAATCTAACACCATTGTGCGCTACCTCGCCGCCCAGTACGGTCTTGGCCGTCTGTGGGTTGAAAACCCGGCGCAGCGCGCCCAGGGTGAAAAGTGGATGGACTGGGCAAACCAGACGTTCTCTCCTGTTCACCGGGTGATCCTGATGGGGCTGGTGAGAACCCCCGAGGCCGAGCGCGACTATCCCGCTATTCATGCCGCTCAGGATGCCTGTGAAAACCTGTTTGCCATGATGGATGACGAACTGGCGAAGCACGCCTGGTTCTCCGGCGAGACGTTCGGCGTGGGGGATATTGCCGTGGCGCCGTTTGTCTGGAACCTGACCAATATGGGGCTGAACTGGACGCCGCGCCCTCACCTTGAACGCTGGCTCAAGCAACTGAGCGAGCGTCCGGCGTACCGTAACGTCGTGATGACCCCGGTCACCTGATTACGCACCGGACGGGCTGACTTTTAGCAGTTGCCCGTCCGTTTCATCGGTGAGCACATACAGATACCCGTCCGGCCCCACCCGCACATCGCGAATACGTTGATCCCGATCGCCCAGGATGCGCCCGTCCTCCGTGACCTTGTTGCCCTCCACGCTCAGGACGATAACGTCTTTCTCCTTTAGCGCCCCAATAAACAGTTTGTTTTTCCACTGCGGAAAAACGTCGCTGTTGTAGAACGCCATGCCGCTGACCGCGGGCGAGACTTTCCAGACAAACAGCGGCTTCTCGGTTCCCTCGACGTGTTCACCTTTGGCTTCGGGGATTTTCAGGCCACTGTAATTAATGCCGTGTGTCGCCAGCGGCCAGCCGTAATTTTTGCCTTTCTCCGGGATGTTGATTTCATCCCCGCCGCGCGGGCCATGTTCGTTCAGCCAGAGCGTGTCGCTCCACGGATTCATCGCCATTCCCTGCGGGTTGCGAATGCCATAAGACCAGATTTCCGGCCGTGCGCCGGCGGTGTTCACAAAGGGGTTATCCGCAGGGACTTTACCGTCCTCGGTCAGGCGCACCACTTTCCCCTGCAGCTTGTCCAGGTCCTGCGCCGTCGGGCGCTGGTTGTTCTCGCCGAGTCCGATAAAGAGGTAGCCTTTGCCGTCAAACACCAGCCGTCCGCCAAAATGGTTACCGGTAGAGAGTTTCGGCATCTGGCGGAACACGACCTGGAATGCCTCGATGCGGGAAAGATCGTCGCTTAAGCGGCCATAACCCACCGTCGTTCCGGCTTTGCCGTCATGCCCTGCTTCGGCGTAACTCAGCCAGACGCGGCGCGACGTTGCAAAATCCGGCGCCAGCACCACGTCCAGCAGTCCTCCCTGACCGTTCGCCCAGACCTTCGGAACGCCAACAATGGGATCGGAAAGCCCTTTTCCGGCCTGCCAGTGTTTGAGCTGCCCGCCCTTGAGTGTGACCAGAAGCCCTTTATTGTCCGGCAGGAACGCCATCGACCAGGGGTGATCGAGTCGGTTTTGCAGCACCTCGACCTTCACCGCCTCTGGCGCCGCAAGAAGTGAAAAGGAAAAGCACAACGCAGGAAGGAAAATCAACGAGGACCGTGGCATGACGCGCTCCTTTTTCGGCATATGGCATAAAGATTAGCCAGTACCTCCGGGCGCGTTACCACTTTTACAAAAGCTTAATCAGAAGGGGGAGTTGCCTCCCCCGGGCTCAGTGTTGTTCAAGCTTCTCATGCTCGGACAGACACATGATGCATAGAGAGAGCGTTGTCAGGCAGTTTTCAAGCTTCTCCGCGTTTACAGCGATAAAATTCGGGCAGTCGTGGCGTCCGTTCATCAAACATACCCCAGCAATGGAGAGCACCTCAGCGGCACGACGCAGCGCCATTAACTCGCATTCATCGTATTCCGCCCTCAGGATCGGTGCTTTTTCACGCATGAAATTGCAAAGTTCAAACAGATTATCACGCAGATGTTCGCTTTCGCTGACTGACATATAGCCTTTGGCCTTCCTGAGCTGCAGATAAGCGGCCAGGTCGATTCGGGCGTTGATCAGCTTGTTAAGCAGATCGCGTTTCAGTCTGTCAACGGATATGCTATTTCCTCCTCTGTCAGCCATGTTGCACAGTCAGAATAAGTTCATTTTTTGTACAGTTTAATGCCTGAGATCAATTATTCTTAACTGATTAACATTATTTACAATGTTACAACCTCTGCCCGACACATCCCGCTTGCAAAGAGTGTATAAATCCCACGCGATACGCTGTAAAATCCCGCCCTGATAACTCCATAATTGATGAATTTTTAACCTATGAGCAATGTTACGCACCCGCCGAAAATCGGCTTCGTCTCCCTCGGCTGCCTAAAGGGCGAAAATAATACGTTGCTGCCTTGGCTCTAAATCCCGGTAGTTCTGACCCTGACGCAAAAACGCCGGGATAAAAACCCGGCGCTTTTAATCAACATTTAATGCTTAGTGTCAAAGGCTCATTTCTCAAGAAAGCCCGGTTTAACATTGGCTTTGCGTCATCCTTAGACCTCTTGAACAACTCCTTTAGGACTATCTTCGCGGTCATCTCGGGGATAAAAAATGATGTCAGAGCCGTCAGGATGTTGGGTCAGGCGCTTAAACTCCAGTATGTTTTTGATATCTTCACATTTTGAAGTATCCGCAACATTTTAGACTGAACGAACAAACTCCAAGAATTCACTTTCTGTGTAGCCACGAAATGACCGCTTCAAGATATTTCTCCGCCAGCGATTTGCACGATAACGTCTTTAGAATAGAATTTTTCGCCGAGTAAATTTTCTAAATCCAATGCCTGTTTTTGGCTAACATTGAACCCTGCGATGCCTTTGACAAATGCCTCTTCGTCATCCGACCCCCACCCCATAATAGCAGCAACTCCTTTCAGTTTGCTCTTAGGGATCTCAACCTCTAAAACCAATTCTTCGCTTTGTTTATCAAAGACTTCCACAGAATAGATTACCATCACTTTTCTACCTTTCTGGTTGGATCTGCTGGCTTGGTTTGCTCACCTGTTATGTGATTGAACTCTCCTAAATGGTTGCGGCCCGAACGGTCATAAACTTCGACTGTGCCATGTTGAGAATCCCATTCATAAATTTTACCTTTGGCATCTTTCCATCTTGCCCGAAGTTGTCCGCCACCTTGAATAGCTGTCTTACGTGGTGCTCTTTTCGCATCAGGGAATGCTGGTAATGGTGGGGTCCCTTTTGGTGCAGTGTGGTATTTGTGATCCGCATTCAGATAGACATAAATCGGATCAAAGGTCCCTGCTGGATGCACCAGAATATAATCCCGGAATGAACGTTCTCCCGGTGCTGGGGTAACTGTTGACCACGGGCTGTTGATTTCACTTTCCGGGTAAACCAGTACATTCGGAGGAATATAGACGTTGTCCTGGCTGCCGGTATTGGTCGGGGAAGAATATCCCGGATCGTCAGGAGTCCAAACGACTATCGGCTTATCTGCGCCATCCTCCCAGAACTCATAGTTCCCGGTGGTGGTGTTCTTATGAAGCATGCGCACTGGCACTCGGTCCTGTCCGCCTCCGGCGCTTACATGGAAGCCTTTCGGCCTCATAATGCCGAACTGGTCAGCCTCCCAGCGAAAGCGAACACGGGTCGGAACATCTTCTTTATTCCGTGCGGCCTGCTCAAGGCGCATTTTATTAATGTAGTCCTGTTCGCCACTGTTGAGCTTTGGCGAGTAGAACATGCCAAACAGAAAAACGGTTGGAGGACTCGGGGCTATCCAGCGACCAGCCGTCGAAAGATTTCCTCCAATTTTCTGCACTGCTGCGTATCCGGCCTCAATTGCTGCATCAGTGGCGATCCCTGCTGTAGTCGCGGCCCTTGCTGTTGCCATACCTGCAGTCGCAGACGCTTTGGGGGCATCCGAGGAACTGAAAAGGCGCTTATACCACGCGCGGTTATCTTCTGGTGGTGGAGTCGGTTCGGCTGGTTTGAGTTTCTTTGCAGCCTGCGCGTGTTGGACGGGTTCCGATTCTGTTTGTTCCGGTTGAGGACTCGCCCGGAAATAGCCTGCATAACCGAAATTATCAACGGATTCCTGATCTGTTCCTGCGTCGGTACAACCTTCGCCTCGCTGACGAGATTTAGCGTAAACAGGAGTAATCGTGGAAACAGAAGACTTAGCTAGTTCCTGCAAGACACTGGTTAAGCCTGAATGGACGTTTGAAGCAGATTGGGACCCTGCTCCACCAGTGAAAAAGTTGGAAGAGGCAAATACATAATTATCAGGACACTTGCATAGAACCTTATCGCAGTGCGCAACATGACATTTTGCGCCAGGATTCAGCCAGCCACTTGCACTCCCCTGTATCGGAAAACTCCCTTTGCATTGGTTGCAAAATGCTTTATCCCCATCCAGTACCAGATGGTCTACACCATCAATACACCCAGATGTTGCTGACACTATCTTCCCGTATGAAGTCTTATCCCCCATTTTGGCCAGCCGTTTTGTCATAAGTCACTCTACTTATTATAAAAAACACTCCTCTCGGTCATTTTACAAGCAATAACCATACGTTCAACAAGTATTTGTTCTAAGCAAAACATCGTTTCTTAACCAGAAAAATCGATTGGCACCGAAAACCTGCATCGAGCGCAATTCTTCAGTACAAATTTCCCCCCAACCTCTGTAGAATCCCTGCCTGACCATTCCAAAAATCGAACAATTTTTAACCTATGAGCAATGTTACGCACCCGCCGAAAATCGGCTTCGTCTCCCTCGGCTGCCCGAAAAACCTGGTGGATTCCGAACGCATCCTTACCGAACTTCGTACCGAAGGCTATGACGTGGTGCCAAGCTACGACAACGCCGATATGGTGATTGTGAACACCTGCGGGTTTATTGACAGCGCGGTTCAGGAGTCCCTGGAAGCCATCGGTGAAGCCCTGACGGAAAACGGCAAAGTCATTGTGACCGGCTGTCTGGGCGCGAAAGAGGACCAGATCCGTGAAGTGCATCCGAAGGTACTGGAGATCACCGGCCCGCACAGTTACGAGCAGGTGCTGGAACATGTTCATCACTACGTGCCAAAACCAAAGCACAATCCGTTCCTGAGCCTGGTGCCGGAACAGGGCGTGAAGCTGACGCCGCGTCACTACGCTTACCTGAAAATTTCCGAAGGCTGCAACCATCGCTGCACCTTCTGCATCATCCCGTCCATGCGTGGCGATCTGGTGAGCCGTCCGATTGGCGACGTGCTGGCGGAAGCTAAACGTCTGGCCGATGCTGGCGTGAAAGAACTGCTGGTGATTTCCCAGGATACCTCTGCTTACGGCGTAGACGTGAAGCACCGTTCCGGTTTCCACAACGGCGAGCCGGTGAAAACCAGCATGGTGGGCCTGTGCGAGCAGCTCACGAAGCTGGGGATCTGGACGCGTCTGCATTACGTCTACCCATATCCGCACGTTGACGACGTCATTCCGCTGATGGCGGAAGGCAAAATCCTGCCGTATCTCGACATCCCGCTGCAGCACGCCAGTCCGCGTATCCTGAAGCTGATGAAGCGTCCTGGCTCCGTTGACCGTCAGCTGGCACGCATTAAACAGTGGCGCGAAATCTGCCCGGATCTGACCCTGCGCTCAACCTTCATCGTCGGCTTCCCGGGTGAAACCGAAGAAGATTTCCAGATGCTGCTCGATTTCCTGAAAGAAGCGCGTCTGGACCGCGTAGGCTGCTTCAAGTACAGCCCGGTTGAAGGCGCAACCGCCAACGAACTGGCGGATCAGGTGCCGGAAGAGGTGAAAGAAGAGCGCTGGAACCGCTTTATGCAGCTGCAACAGCAGATCTCTGCTGAACGTCTGCAGGAGAAAGTGGGCCGAGAGATCATGGTTATCATTGACGAAGTGGACGAAGAAGGCGCAATTGGCCGCAGCATGGCAGATGCCCCTGAAATCGACGGCGCGGTGTACCTGAACGGCGAAACTCGCGTTAAGCCGGGTGATATTATTCGCGTGAAGGTTGAAAACGCGGACGAATATGACCTGTGGGGTAGCCGGGTTTAATCGTACTGCACCTCATTTCCAGGCCGGGTAAGGCGTAGCCGCCACCCGGCACATTCCACTTCCCTACCCCTTAATCCTCGGATCCAGCGCGTCGCGCAGCCCGTCCCCCAGCAGGTTAAATGCCAGCACGGTCAGGAAAATCGCCAGACTCGGGAAGATCGCCACGTGCGGCGCAATCACCATATCTGCCCTCGCCTCGTTCAGCATCGCGCCCCACTCCGGCGTCGGTGGCTGTGCGCCTAACCCCAGAAACGACAGGCTGGCCGCAGAAATAATCGACACGCCGATGCGCATGGTGAAATAGACCACAATAGACGACACCGTTCCCGGCAGAATATGACTGAACAGAATGGTGGCATCGCTGGCCCCCATGCTGCGGGCGGACTCGATAAACGTCTGCTGTTTAAGCACCAGCGTGTTGCCGCGCACAAGGCGGGCAAAGGCGGGAATCGAAAATACCGCAACGGCAATAATCACGTTCGCCATGCCGCTGCCCATAATGGCCACCACGGCAATGGCCAACAGAATACCCGGAAAGGCAAACAGCACGTCGCAGATTCGCATGATGATGCGGTCCCACCAGCCTTCGTAATATCCGGCGACGAGACCCAGCACGGTACCGATTGCCGCGCCGATCAGTACCGCAAACACCCCGGCGGCAAGCGAGATTTGCGCCCCCACCAGCACGCGGCTGAAGATATCGCGCCCAAGGGAATCCACGCCGAACCAGTGGAGCATGGACGGCCCATCGTTCAGGCGGTCGTAGTCAAAATAGTTTTCCGCATCAAACGGCGCCACCCAGGGCGCAACGATCGCCACCGCAATCAGCAGCAGCACAAACAGCCCCGCCGTCATGGCGACCGGCTGACGGCGAAAACGCCGCCAGAATTCCGACCACGGCGTGCGGATATGCTCCGGTTTCAGCCCCGGCATAGCGTTTAAAACGGCCTGACGTCGCCAGTTCAACAATCGCATTTTACTTATACCTGATGGCCGGGTTAATGGCGGCGTAGAGCACATCCACCACTAAGTTGATAAGAATAAACTCCAGGGAGAAAAGCAGGACTTCCGCCTGAATTACCGGGTAGTCGCGCATCTCGACCGAATCGACCAGCAGACGCCCCAGCCCCGGCCAGTTGAAAACCTTTTCCACGACGATAGAGCCGCCCAGCAGAAAGCCAAACTGCAGCCCCATCATCGTCACCACCGGGATCATCGCATTACGAAACCCGTGCTTAAGAATGACCCACTTCTCGCTGACCCCTTTCGCCCGCGCGGTGCGAATATAATCTTCACTCAGCACGTCAACGAAGGAGGCGCGGGTAAAGCGGGCCATTACCGCCGAGACGGCAGCCCCCAGCGTCATAGAGGGCAGAATGTAATGCTTCCAGGTATCGGCCCCAACGGTCGGCAGCCAGCCCAGCTCAACGGA
The DNA here is from genome assembly GCF_056673325.1 of Enterobacter cloacae complex sp. HYC080_NIDB. Lineage (NCBI taxonomy): Bacteria > Pseudomonadati > Pseudomonadota > Gammaproteobacteria > Enterobacterales > Enterobacteriaceae > Enterobacter > Enterobacter cloacae complex sp. HYC080_NIDB. The sequence continues at coordinate 3,045,239 of NZ_CP114212.1, forward strand.
GAAGATTTGCATCAGCAGCATCCCCAGCGCGAACGCCGGAAAAGAGATACCGGTGACCGCCAGCGCCATACCGAGCTTATCAGGCCAGCGGTTGCGCCAGACCGCCGCAACAATCCCGGCCCCCAGCCCAAACACCACTGCCCAGCTCATACTGGCAATCGTTAGCCAGAACGTGGGCATAAAGCGGCTGGCGATTTCCTCCGCTACCGGACGACGCGACACCATCGAGATGCCAAAATCGCCCTGCAGAACGTTGCAAATGTAATGAAGAAACTGCATATACAGTGGCTGATCGAGGCCCAGCTGCTTGCGCACCAGCTCAATGACGGCGGCATCTGCTTCCGGCCCGGCAACCAGACGCGCCGGATCGCCCGGCAGCATATGCACAAACAAAAATACCAGTATCGCCACAATCAGCAGCGTCGGGATAAGCCCAAGCAAGCGTTTACAAACATAATTCAGCATGAGTGTTATTTTAAATCCGCATCGTCAAAGCTAAAGCCCGTATCCGGCATGATGTAGAATCCGGTCAGCGCTCTGTTATGGGCTGAAACCAGTTTCTCCACCACCAGCGGTACCCACGGCGACTCTTTCCAGATAAGGTCCTGGGCGTCTTTGTAGAGGCGCGCTTTCTCTTCCGGTTTAGTGGTTTTCAGGGCATCGGCCAGATCGTTGTCCACCTGCGGATTGCTGTAAAACGCGGTGTTAAACAGGTTTGGCGGCCAGTTTTGCGAAGCAAACAGCGGTGCAAGCGCCCAGTCGGCTTCACCGGTCGACGCCGACCAACCGGTATAGAACATCCGCACGCCGCTCTCTTTCTGCCCTTTCCCCTCGACCTCGGCGGCCCGCTGACCGGCATCCATCGCGGTGACCTGCACCTTGATGCCCACCTGCGCCAGCTGCTGCTGGGTGAACTGCAGCACCTTCTGGGCGGTACTGTGATTATGCGACGACCACAGCGTGGTGCTGAAACCGTTCGGGAAGCCCGCCTCTTTGAGCAGCTCGCGCGCTTTAGCCGGATCGTACGGCCACGGCTGATAGCTTTGCGCATAGGCAATGGCCGGAGGCAGCACGCCGGTCGCCGGGGTGGCATAGCCCGCAAAAGCGACCTTCACCAGCGCCTGACGGTTAATCGCATAGTTGATGGCTTCACGTACCTTTGGGTTATCAAACGGCTTCTGCGTTACGTTCATGCTGATATAGCGCTGCATGATCGACGGACTGGCCACCAGCTCCAGCTTGCTGTTTTTCTGCAGAATGGCGGCCTGCTCATACGGGATGGGGAAAGCAAACTGCGCCTCACCCGTTTGCAGCATTGCTGCGCGGGTATTGTTATCCACCACCGGACGCCAGGTGATGGTGTCCAGCTTCGGCAGCCCTTTCTGCCAGTACCCTGGGAATTTCTTCACCTTCACAAAATCGGTCTGGTTCCAGGTGAGCAGCTCGTACGGACCGGTTCCCACCGGGTGGAAGCCGATCTCTTTACCGTACTTTTTCAGCGCGGCGGGCGAGATCATCGCCGTCGCCGGATGCGCCAGAATATTGATAAACGCGGAGAATGGCTCTTTCAGAGTGATTTTTACCGTTGCCGGGTCAACTACCTCGGTGCTGGCGATATTTTTATACAGGTTATAGCGCTTGAGGCTGTTTTCAGGATTGCTGGCACGGTCGAGGTTGACCTTTACCGCCTCCGCATTGAAATCGGTACCGTCCTGGAACTTCACGCCGGAACGGAGCTTGATGGTATAGACCAGCCCGTCGTCGGATACGGTGTACCCCTCCGCCAGCACATTTTTCAGCTTCATCTCTCTGTCGAGACCAAACAGCCCCTGATAGAACGATTTCGCCACCGCCTGGGAGAGCGTGTCGTTGGCGTCATACGGATCCAGCGTGGTGAAGTTGGAGCCGACGGCAACCACCACGTCCTTGGCGGCGAACGCGGGGGCAGCGGCCAGGGCTGCCGTCACGCTCGCGGCTAACAACCATCTACGCGCTACAAAAGTAACCATTGTGTTCTCCTGCCTGTTGTAAGTTATAACCGCGAAAACGCATTATCCTGACGCGGGGGAGCGACGAAATGTCCCGGCCCGACTTCGCGCAGCGTCACGCGCTCCACGGCCTCGCCGCGTTTGCGAATATTGCTCGGCATTTCATCCTGCAGCAGCACGCGCTGGCCGTGACGATGCGCGGGGTCAGCAACCGGTACCGCCGCGATAAGCTTGCGAGTATAAGGATGTTGCGGGTTCTCAAACACAGCCCTTCGCGGACCTATCTCCACGATTTGCCCCATGAACATCACCGCCACGCGATGGCTGATGCGCTCGACCACTGCCATATCGTGCGAGATAAACAGGAAAGCGATGCCCATATCCCGCTGTAAATCGAGCAATAAGTTGATGATTTGCGCCCGAATTGAGACATCCAGCGCCGAAACGGATTCATCCGCAATCACCACTTTCGGGTTAAGCGCCAGCGCACGGGCAATGCAGATACGCTGCCGCTGCCCGCCGGAAAACTCGTGCGGATAACGCCAGGCATGTTCCGGCTTGAGGCCGACGCGCTCCAGCAGCCAGGCCACGCGACGCTGCGCTGCTTCGCCGTCGAGCAGATTATGCACCCGCAGCGGCTCCATAATGGAGTATCCCACCGTATGGCGCGGGTCGAGGGAGGCATACGGATCCTGGAAAATAAACTGAATATCCCGGCGTACCGCCTGTAATTTGTTGTCTGGCAGGGTGTCGATTCGTTCGCCGTTAAAGGTGATTGTCCCCTCCTGCGTCTCCACCAGCCGAAGCAGTGCGCGTCCGGTGGTGGATTTCCCGCAGCCGGACTCCCCCACCAGCGCCAGCGTTTCGCCCGGCCATAAATCGAAACTGACGTTTTCGACCGCGTGGACTTCGCGCTTCAGGCGATTGAAAATCCCGCTGCGCAGCGGAAAACGGGTCACCAGGTCGCGCACTTCAAGAATGGGTTTGCCCGGCACCACGGTATCCTGCTCGCGTTCATCCTCCTGCTGCCCTGTCGCTTCAAGGGAAATCAGCGGAAAACGACGCGGCAGGTCGCTGCCGTTCATCGCGCCAAGACGCGGCACCGCCGCCAGCAGCGCTTTAGTATAAGGATGCACAGGGGCATGAAAAATCTGTTCGACCGTGCCGGTTTCCACCGCATTGCCCTTGTGCATCACCAGCACCCGGTCGGCGATGTCAGCCACCACGCCCATATCGTGGGTGATAAATATTACCCCCATCTCCATCTCTTGCTGCAGCACTTTGATAAGCTGCAGGATCTGCGCCTGAATCGTCACGTCCAGCGCCGTTGTCGGTTCATCCGCAATCAGTACCGCCGGACGGCAGGAGAGCGCCATGGCAATCATCACCCGCTGGCGCATACCGCCGGAAAGCTGATGCGGGTAACGTCCCAGAATGGCCTGCGCCTCGGGAATGCGCACCAGCTCCAGCATCCTTCTGGCTTCGTTGAGCGCCTCATCGCCGCTTAGCCCCTGGTGCAGCCGGATGGACTCGGCAATCTGTTCCCCTACCGGGAAAACCGGGTTAAGCGAAGTCATCGGCTCCTGAAAGATCATCGCAATATCTGCCCCGCGCACGCCCTGCATCTGCGCGCCGCTCAGCTCGTTTAAATCAATGACCTGACGATTACGGCGGCGCAGGAGCATCTTCTCGCTGCTGATTTGCCCGCCCGTCTGTTCCAGCAGACGCATCAGCGCCAGCGCGGTGACCGATTTACCGGAACCGGATTCGCCAACAATCGCCAGCGTCTCGCCGCGTCTGAGCGAGAACGATAAATTTTCTACTGCGGGGATGAACTGCCGCTCTTCCTGAAACGCAATATTCAGCTGATGGACAGCCAGTACTTCGCCGTTGTCCAGCTCTTCACTGTGCGGCACGCGCGGCCCCCTTATTCACGATAGATGCCCGTGCTCGGTTCATCACCGGCGTAACCCCAGGCGCGATACATCCCTTCGCTGTTAAACGGCAGGGCCACATTGCCCTCACGGTCCACGGCAATTAGGCCGCCAACGCCGCCCAGAGCAGGCAATTTTTCCATTACCACACGCTCGCAGGCCTCGCTCAGGCTTAAACCGCCGTAGTCCATCAGAGCGGTGATGTCGTAGGCCGCGAGTGCGCGAATAAAGACTTCGCCGGTGCCCGTACAGGAGACGGCGGCCGTGGCGTTGTTGGCATAGCAGCCAGCGCCCGGCAACGGGCTGTCGCCGACGCGTCCGGGCAGCTTGTTGGTCATGCCGCCCGTGGAGGTCGCCGCCGCGAGGTTACCGGCTTTATCAAGCGCCACCGCGCCAACCGTGCCCATTTTGGTGGTTTCATCCAGCGGCGCAGTATGGTCAAGCTGCGTCATGCCCGCCGAACGGGCTTCCAGCAGCTGTTGAAAACGCGCGTCCGTGGAAAACAGATCGGGAGAGACCGGTTCCATTCCATGACCGAAGGCAAACGCCTCCGCCCCGGAGCCCGTCAGCAGCACGTGTGGGCTCTCTTCCATTACCAGACGCGCTGCCAGCACCGGATTGCGCAGACGACTCACTCCCGCCACGGCGCCTGCCTTAAGGGTGACGCCGTCCATCACGCAAGCATCAAGCTCGTGGGTTTCATCCCGGGTAAAGACTGAACCGATGCCTGCATTAAAGAGCGGACACTCCTCCAGCAGACGCACCGCCTCGGTGACCACATCAAGCGCGCTCTCGCCCGCTTCCAGCATTTTTTGACCTGTTTCAACAATGGCGTACAGCGCGTCAATATAACGCTTTTCCTGCTCAGGACTGAGCTGTGCACGGGTGATTGCCCCTGCGCCACCATGAATTGCGATTACCGCATTAACCATTCACATCACCCGTTAGCCTGATTCGCGGCTTTTTCTATAAATATCATTATCGTCGATGAAACTTCAGATGATTTTTGAATATAGAAAGACGCAACTGTGATGTAAAGCGTACACCCATCGGGTCATACAGTTAGCCGCACTTTTCTGCCATAATGGACGCTTTCGTTGTTACTCCTCAGGAGCCCACCATGGATTTTACCGCCGGACTGATGCCGCTTGAGACGGCACTCACGCAGATGCTTGACCGACTTTCGCCGCTGCAAGACGTCGAAACGCTGCCCCTCGTGCGCTGTTTTGGCCGAATCGCCGCGCGCGATATCGTCTCTCCGCTTAACGTGCCGGGGTTCGATAATTCCGCGATGGACGGTTATGCGGTACGCCTGGCGGACCTCCAGACGGGCAACGCCCTGCCGGTGGCGGGTAAAGCCTTTGCCGGTCAGCCGTTTAGCGGTGAATGGCCTGTGGGCACCTGCGTGCGCATCATGACCGGCGCGCCGGTTCCGCCAGGCTGCGATGCCGTGGTGATGCAGGAAGAAACTGAACAGACGGACGACGGTGTGCGTTTTACCGCCAGCGTCAAAGCGGGCCAGAACATCCGCCGTACCGGCGAGGACATTACCCTTGGCGCAACGGTCTTTGCCGCCGGGCAGAAGCTGACGGTGGCGGAGCTGCCGGTGCTGGCCTCGCTCGGCATCGCGGACATTGACGTTATCCGGAAAGTGCGCGTCGCGGTGTTCTCCACCGGTGACGAGCTGCAGCTTCCGGGCCAGCCGCTGCAGGACGGTCAGATTTACGACACCAACCGGCTGGCAGTCCAACTGATGCTGGAGCAGCTGGGCTGCGAAGTGATTAATCTCGGCATCATTCCTGACGATCCGGAAAAACTGCGCGCGGCATTTATTGAGGCGGATAAATCCGCCGATGTGGTCATCAGCTCCGGCGGCGTCTCCGTGGGAGAAGCGGATTACACCAAAACCCTTCTTGAAGAGCTGGGCGAAATCGCCTTCTGGAAGCTGGCAATCAAACCGGGCAAACCGTTCGCGTTTGGCAAGCTTCCGCACAGCTGGTTCTGCGGTCTGCCGGGTAACCCGGTCTCAGCGGCACTCACCTTTTACCAGCTGGTGATCCCGCTGCTGGCGAAGCTTTCCGGCAACACCGCCAGCCCGCTGCCGGAACGCCTGCGCGTGCGCGCCGCGACGCGCCTGAAAAAATCGCCGGGTCGGCTTGATTTCCAGCGCGGCATTCTGGCGCATAACGCGCACGGTGAGCTGGAAGTCAGCACGACCGGGCACCAGGGTTCGCACATTTTCAGCTCCTTCAGCCTGGGCAACTGCTTTATCGTGCTGGAGCGCGAGCGCGGCAACGTGGAAGCGGGTGAATGGGTTGAGGTAGAGCGCTTCAACCACCTGTTCGGAGGCTGACATGACGTTGGAACTGAGCGACCAGGAGATGATGCGCTACAACCGCCAGATTGTCCTGCGTGGATTTGATTTCGAGGGACAGGAAGCACTCAAGGCGGCCAGCGTGCTGGTTGTTGGCCTCGGCGGGCTCGGCTGCGCCGCCGCGCAATACCTGGCCGCGGCGGGCGTGGGCAGGATGACGCTGCTGGATTTTGATACCGTATCGGTGTCTAATCTCCAGCGCCAGACGCTGCACAGCGACGCGACCATTGGCGAGCCAAAAGTGGAATCCGCCCGGGCTACGCTGGCGCGCATCAACCCCAACGTTCAGTTCACCCTGCTTGACGCGATGCTGGATGACGAGGCGTTATTTGCGCAGATTGCGCAGCACGATCTGGTGCTCGACTGCACCGATAACGTCGCCGTTCGTAACCAGCTTAATGCAGGCTGTTTTGCCCACAAAACCCCGCTGGTCTCCGGTGCGGCGATCCGCATGGAGGGGCAGATCAGCGTCTTCACCTATGCGGAGGGGGCCCCCTGCTACCGCTGCCTGAGCCGTCTGTTTGGTGAGAATGCGCTAACATGCGTTGAGGCGGGCGTGATGGCGCCGCTCGTCGGCGTGATTGGGTCGCTGCAGGCGATGGAAGCGATTAAAGTGCTGGCACATTACGGTACGCCTGCCGCAGGAAAAATCGTGATATATGACGCGATGACCTGCCAGTTCCGCGAGATGAAGCTGATGCGTAATCCGGGGTGTGAGGTTTGTGGAGGTTAAAGCAAACGGCAACCTTCAGGTTGCCGTTTAAGTGTTTGCTCCCTCTCCCTGTGGGAGAGGGTTGGGGTGAGGGCATCAGGCCGCACCCGTCAGATCGACGTCCGACCAAACGCCCCCTGCCAGTCCTGCTCAAACTTCACAATCGCTGCGTCTACCGCAGGAGAGGTAATAAACTGCTGCGCCACGTCCAGCGGCAGCGTGATGGACTCGCATCCTGCCAGCAGGCAGTCCAGCGCCTGACGTGGGGTTTTAAAGCTCGCGGCCAGCACTTTTGATTGCGGGGCGTGCAGCGTCAGCAGCTGTTGCAGCTCAACCACGGTCTGGATACCGTCCCCGCCCTGCGCGTCCACGCGGTTCACGTATGGCGCGACATACTCTGCTCCTGCCAGCGCAGAGAGCATACCCTGGGCCGCGCCGTACACCGCCGTACCCAGCGTCGGAATGCCTTCCGCTTTCAGCATCTTGATGGCTGCCAGCCCTTCGGCAGTTACCGGCACTTTCACCACCAGGTCGTTAATCATCGCGCGCAGCTTACGCGCGTCTTCCACCATACCTTCAGCGGTCGTCGCCATCACCTGCGCGAACAGACGGCCTTTACCGCCCATCGCGTCGTGCAGCGCGGGCAGAAGCTCATCCAGCGGCGTTTTACCTGCCGCCACAATGCTTGGGTTGGTGGTCACGCCCGCCAGCGGGAAGATACGCGCCAGCTTTTTGACTGCCGCAACGTCTGATGTGTCGAGATAAAGTTCCATGATGTCACCCTCAAAATTAGCCTGCGCTTAACCTATCACAGGAAAACCTGCTCAGGAGTTGACCTGCATCAAGATAACTTTCATTCGAAAGTCATTTAATCTTCATATGCAACTTGAGGGTAAAAACATGATCTTCAATATTCAGCGTTACTCCACCCACGATGGCCCCGGTATTCGTACCGTGGTGTTCCTGAAAGGCTGCTCGCTGGGCTGTCGCTGGTGCCAGAACCCGGAATGCCGTTCCCGTAGCCGGGACGTGCTGTTTGATGCGCGCCTGTGCCTTGACGGCTGCGACCTGTGTCAGCAGGCGGCGCCGGGCTGTATCGAACGCGCGCTGAATGGTCTCGTCATCCACCGTGAAAAAATGTGTGAAGAGACGCTCAACGCCCTTACCGACTGCTGCCCGACGCAGGCGCTGACCGTATGCGGTGAAGAACAGCAGGTGGGCGAGATCATGGCGACCGTGCTGCGCGATAAGCCCTTTTACGACCGCAGCGGCGGCGGTATTACGCTTTCCGGCGGCGAGCCGTTTATGAAACCGGAGCTGGCGCACGCGCTGTTTAAAGCCAGCCACGAACAGGGGATCCACACCGCCGTTGAAACCTGTCTTCACGTGCCGTGGCACTATATCGAGCCTTCATTACCGTACGTCGATCTGTTCCTCGCCGACCTGAAACACGTCGATCCTGAGGTGTTCAAACAGTGGACGGACGGCTCGGCCAAACGGATCCTCGATAACCTGAAGCGCCTTGCCGCTGCCGGGAAAAAAATCACCATTCGCGTACCGCTGATTCAGGGCTTCAATGCCGATGAAGCGTCCGTGACCGCCATTACCAACTTCGCCGCCGATGAACTTGGCGTCGATGATATTCATTTTCTGCCGTATCACACGCTGGGCATGAACAAATACACCCTGCTTGGCCAACCCTACTCTGCCCCTGACAAACCGCTGGATAACCCTGCCCTGCTGGACTTCGCGCAGCAGTACGCCTGCCAGAAAGGGTTAACCGCGACCTTACGAGGATAAACCTATGACGACGTTAAATCTCAACACCCTCAGCGAGCGCATCAAGGCGCACAAAACCGCGCTGGTCCATATCGTTAAGCCGCCGGTCTGTACCGAGCGCGCGCAGCATTACACCGAAATGTACCAGCAGCACATGGACAAGCCGATCCCGGTGCGTCGCGCCCTGGCGCTGGCGCATCATCTGGCTGAGCGTACCATCTGGATCAAACACGACGAGCTGATTATCGGTAACCAGGCAAGCGAAGTTCGCGCCGCACCCATCTTCCCGGAATACACCGTCTCCTGGATTGAAAAAGAGATCGACGATCTGGCGGACCGTCCGGGCGCGGGCTTTGCGGTGAGCGAAGAGAACAAGCGCGTCCTGCATGCGATCTGCCCGTGGTGGCGCGGCCAGACGGTGCAGGATCGCTGCTACGGCATGTTCACCGACGAGCAAAAAGGCCTGCTGGAAACCGGTATTATCAAAGCCGAAGGCAACATGACCTCCGGCGACGCGCACCTGGCGGTGAACTTCCCGCTGGTGCTGGAGAAAGGTCTCGACGGCCTGCGCGCTAAAGTCGCCGAGCGCCGCTCGCGTATCAACCTGACGGTGCTGGACGATCTGCACGGCGACCAGTTCCTGAAAGCGATCGATATCGTGCTGGACGCGGTGAGCCTGCACATCAAACGTTTTGCCGCTCTGGCACGCGAAATGGCGGCCACGGAAACCCGCGAAAGCCGCCGCGACGAGCTGCTGGCGATGGCGGAAAACTGCGACGTGATTGCCCACGAGCCGCCAAAAACCTTCTGGCAGGCGCTGCAGCTGTGCTATTTCATTCAGCTGATCCTGCAGATTGAGTCTAACGGTCACTCCGTGTCGTTCGCCCGTATGGACCAGTATCTCTATCCGTTCTACCGCCGCGACGTGGAGCTGAACCAGAGTCTCGACCGCGAACACGCGATTGAGCTGCTGCACAGCTGCTGGCTGAAGCTGCTGGAAGTGAACAAGATCCGCTCCGGCTCGCACTCTAAGGCCTCTGCCGGTAGCCCGCTGTACCAGAACGTCACCATCGGCGGCCAGAAGCTGGTCAACGGTGAGCCAATGGACGCGGTCAACCCGCTCTCCTACGCGATTCTGGAATCCTGCGGTCGCCTGCGCTCCACTCAGCCGAACCTGAGCGTGCGTTACCACGCAGGCATGAGCAACGACTTCCTTGACGCCTGCGTACAGGTGATCCGCTGCGGCTTCGGGATGCCGGCGTTCAACAACGATGAAATCGTTATCCCGGAATTTATCAAGCTCGGCGTTGAACGTGATGACGCCTATGACTACGCGGCCATCGGCTGTATCGAAACCGCCGTGGGCGGCAAGTGGGGCTATCGCTGCACCGGCATGAGCTTTATCAACTTTGCCCGCGTGATGCTCGCCGCGCTGGAAGGCGGCCGCGACGCCACCAGCGGTAAGGTATTCTTGCCGCAGGAAAAAGCGCTCTCTGCCGGTAACTTCGATAACTTCGAGGAGGTGATGGCGGCGTGGGATACGCAGATTCGCTACTACACCCGCAAATCCATCGAAATTGAGTACGTGGTGGACACCATGCTGGAAGAGAACGTGCACGATATTCTCTGCTCGGCGCTGGTGGACGACTGCATCGAACGCGCGAAAAGCATCAAGCAGGGCGGCGCGAAGTATGACTGGGTTTCCGGCCTGCAGGTGGGTATCGCCAACCTCGGCAACAGTCTGGCGGCGGTGAAGAAGCTGGTGTTTGAACAGGGCGTCATCGGTCAACAGCAGCTGGCGGCCGCGCTGGCGGATGATTTCGACGGGTTGACCCACGAGCAGCTGCGTCAGCGTCTGATCAACGGCGCGCCGAAGTACGGTAACGACAACGACAGCGTGGATATGCTGCTGACGCGTGCTTACCAGACCTACATTGAAGAGCTGAAGCAGTACCACAACCCGCGCTATGGTCGTGGTCCGATTGGCGGTAACTACTACGCGGGCACCTCCTCCATTTCCGCAAACGTGCCGTTTGGCGCGGCAACGATGGCGACTCCGGACGGACGTAAGGCGCATACCCCGCTGGCGGAAGGGGCAAGCCCGGCGTCCGGTACCGACCACCTCGGCCCGACGGCGGTCATCGGCTCCGTGGGTAAACTCCCTACCGAGGCGATTCTGGGCGGCGTGCTGCTGAACCAGAAGCTGAACCCGTCGACGCTGGAAAACGACAGCGATCGCCAGAAGCTGATGGTGCTGCTGCGCACTTTCTTCGAGGTGCATAAAGGCTGGCATATTCAGTACAACATCGTCTCGCGCGAAACGCTGCTGGAAGCGAAGAAACACCCTGACCAGTACCGCGATTTAGTGGTACGCGTAGCGGGCTACTCGGCGTTCTTCACCGCCCTGTCGCCGGATGCACAGGACGATATTATTGCGCGTACCGAGCATACGCTGTAAAAAAACGCCCGGTGGCGCTGCGCTTACCGGGCCTACATTGTCTCCCCCGCAGGCCGGGTAAGGCGAAGCCGCCACCCGGCTTTCTGACTTTCATTCGAAATTAAATTTGTGCTCCCCGTCACCTTGTTATTAGAATGTTTCAAAACGCAGTGACCCAGGAGCACAGTATGACCGTAAAAGTTATCGTCACCGATATGGACGGAACTTTCCTTGATGATGCCAAGCAGTACGATCGTGACCGCTTCCAGGCACAGTTTGAGCAGCTTAACGCCCGCGGTATTGAATTCGTTGTCGCCAGCGGCAATCAGTATTATCAGCTCATCTCCTTCTTCCCTGAGCTAAAAGATCGAATCTCCTTCGTGGCGGAAAACGGCGCGCTGGTGTTCGATCACGGGGAACACGTTTTCCACGGCGAACTGACTCGCCATGAGTCGCAGATCGTCATTGGCGAACTGCTGAAAGATAACGCGCTGAACTTCGTGGCCTGCGGGCTGCAGAGCGCTTACGTCAGCGATAAAGCCCCGGACGAATTTGTGGCGCTGATGTCTAAGCACTACCATCGCTTAACGCGCGTCAGCGATTATCACGAGATTGACGATGTGCTGTTCAAGTTCTCACTGAACCTGCCCGACAGCGATATCCCGAACCTGATCGACGCGCTGCATGTTTCTCTCGACGGCATTATGAAACCGGTCACCAGCGGCTTTGGGTTTGTGGACTTGATCATTCCTGGCCTGCATAAAGCCAACGGCATCAGCCGCCTGCTGAAGCGCTGGGAGCTCTCCCCACAGCAGTGCGTGGCCATTGGCGACAGCGGCAATGACGCGGAGATGCTGAAGCTGGTGAAATACTCATTTGCGATGAACAACGCGGCAGAAAGCATCAAACAGATCGCCCGCTACAGCACCGACGACAACAACCACCAGGGCGCGCTGAACGTCATTCAGGCCGTGCTCGATAACCATTCCCCGTTCGACGCCTAATCTCTCTCCCGCCGGAGCCCCGCTCCGGCCTATCACTCTTTTTCCGACCTGTGGCTTGCGTCAAGTTTTTAAACTTGCATTAACTTATTTTTAACTTAAAGTATCACTTGTAGATATTTTTACTTTCGAATGAAAGATGCGAGGCAGTTATGACCTTTACCAGTGAAACTTTGCCAGCGGACCACAAAGCGGCAATTCGTCAGATGAAGCGCGAGCTACGCACCCAGATCGGTGATGTTCAGGCGGTGTTCGACAAGCTCAGCGACAACATTGCCACCCGCGTGGCAGAGATCAACGCCCTCAAGAATAAAGGCCAACCCGTCTGGCCGACGATCCCGTTCGCGGATGTGAAAAACGGCACAATCACCGCTGAACAGCGCGAGGCGGTTAAGCGTCGGGGCTGCGCGGTGATCAAAGGTCATTTTCCGCGCGAACAGGCGCTGGCGTGGGATCAGTCGATGCTCGACTATCTCGATCTCAATAAGTTTGACGAGGTGTATAAAGGGCCGGGCGATAACTTCTTCGGCACCTTAACCGCCTCTCGTCCGGAGATTTACCCGATCTACTGGTCGCAGGCGCAAATGCAGGCGCGTCAGAGCGAAGAGATGGCGCAGGTGCAGTCGTTCCTGAACCGTTTATGGACATTCGAGAGCAACGGCAAGCAGTGGTTCGACCCGGATGTCAGCGTGATTTATCCGGATCGTATTCGCCGCCGCCCACCGGGCACCACCTCTAAAGGGCTGGGCGCGCACACCGATTCCGGCGCGCTGGAGCGCTGGCTGCTGCCTGCCTATCAGCAGGTGTTTGCCCGCGTGTTTGACGGCAATATTGATAAGTACGATCCGTGGAACGCCGCGCACCGCACCGAAGTGGAAGAGTACACCGTGGATAACACCACCAAGTGTTCGGTGTTCCGTACTTTCCAGGGCTGGACGGCGCTGTCGGACATGATCCCCGGCCAGGGACTGCTGCACGTGGTGCCCATCCCGGAAGCGATGGCGTACATTCTGCTGCGTCCGCTGCTGGACGACGTGCCGGAAGACGAACTCTGCGGCGTCGCGCCGGGCCGCGTGCTGCCGATTTCGGAAAAATGGCACCCGCTGCTCATCGAAGCATTAACCAGCATACCGGCGCTGGACGCAGGGGATTCCGTGTGGTGGCACTGCGATGTGATCCACTCCGTCGCTCCGGTGGAAAATCAGCAGGGCTGGGGCAACGTGATGTACATCCCTGCCGCGCCGATGTGCGAGAAGAACCTCGCCTACGCGAAAAAGGTGAAGGAAGCGCTGGAAACCGGTGCGTCACCGGGAGATTTCCCGCGTGAAGATTATGAAAAAAGCTGGCTGGACCGCTTTACCGTGAACGATCTCAACATCCACGGCAAGCGCGCGCTGGGTATGGTTTAACTGTCGTACAGCCCTTCCCGCTCAACGGCGGTGCGTCGTTTCCCCTGACGTATCCGCCGTACTGATTCCCGCACGGTCAGCGTGCCGTTCAGCAGCAAGGTTCCCACCGGCGCGTCAGGGCGCATCAGCCGCTGCTGGAGCATATGTACCGCTTCCGTTCCCAGTTCATCACGCGGGACATGCACTGCCGTCAGGGGCACATCCTGAATCGCCGCCAGATTAAAGCCGTCGATGCTCATGACGGAAACGTCCTGCGGTACCCGCAATCCCTGTTTCTGCAAAGCGCTGATGGTGCCCGCCGCCATAAAGTCGCCGCCGACCAAAAACGCGGTGGGCAGATCTTTTCCCTTCTGCTGGTTAAGCCACTCGCTAACCAGCTGTTCCGTTTCGCGCGCGCTAAAGCTCGGCACCACCAGCAGATCGCCCTTGTCGCTGAACGTCAGGTTATGGGCGTGCCACGCGTCGCGGATCCCTGCCAGGCGCAGCTCCATGGTGTAACGGCGCAGGCACAGCACGTTCATCACGTCGCGGTGTCCCATTTCGAACAGGTATTCCGCCGCCCGCTCGCCAATGGCGCGATGGTCCGGCGCTACGGCAGGCAGACGCATGTGGCGGTCACGGCAGTTAATTAGCATGCAGGGTTTTCCCACGTCCACCGCCAGATCGTGGATATGCGGATCGTCAATACCGAGCAGAATGGCTGCCTGGGTATCCGGCTCGTTCATGCGTGCCAGAAAAAGCTGTGCGTCGCTGTCGTTCTCCTCCAGCGCACAGTAGCGTAGCCGAACCTCGTGCGAAGCCAGCCCTTTGCTGACGCTCTGGATCACGCGGTAGTAAAAGATGTCGGACCGCTCGTCAAAGGCTCGCTGGGGAGCAAAAACCACCAGGCTGTTAAGCAGCAGACGCCCCGCCGCCATGCCATCCATCACCCCCAGCTCCCGTGCGCACGCCAGCACCTTTGCACGCGCTTTTTCGCTGGTGTTCGCTTTGCCCGCCAGCACGCGGGAAACGGTACTGATAGAGAGCTGCGTACGGGCCGCGATTTCGGTGATTTTTAGCCTTTTGTCCATTTTGTGATCTGGCTCCATTTGCGAAATGAAAAAATTTTCATAGCGTATCTGTCAGGTAATAACGGGCATAACGACCATCATGCCAGAGGGTTTGCGCCCGTTATGAGAAACTTTGCACAAAATCCACTATTGCCCACTCATTTTCTCCCTTAAGGTGAACTTGTCACACAACTTCCATACTAGTTGTATAGCAACTTAAGCATTCTAAACGGATAGAAATCAAAGGCATAACAATCTGTGTGACACCTGAACCTCCGTCCCCTTAGCGTCCGTCTTGTGGAGAGTAAAATGAGTCAGGACATCAATAACACCGTTGCGACAAGCAAAACCCGTCGCGTCATCAAGAACCTGCGCTGGTACGTGCTGGTGCTGTTTTTACTGGGCGTCACCGTTAACTACATCACCCGAAACTCATTGGGGATCCTCGCGCCGGAACTGAAAGAGAGCCTCGGGATCACCACCGAGCAATACTCCTGGATCGTCGGCGCATTCCAGATCGCCTACACCATTTTCCAGCCCCTGTGCGGCTGGCTGATTGACGTCATCGGCCTGAAGATTGGCTTTATGGTCTGCGCCGGGATCTGGGCGCTGATGTGTATCTTCCACGCGGGGGCCGGAAGCTGGCTGCACCTGGCTATCCTGCGCTTCTTTATGGGGGCCTCTGAGGCCGCCGCAACCCCGGCGAACGCCAAAACCATCGGTGAATGGTTCCCGAAATCGGAACGTCCTGTTGCCGCCGGTTGGGCGGGCGTGGGCTTCTCCATCGGTGCGATGCTGGCCCCGCCTATTATCTACTTTGCTCACGCGTCGTTTGGCTGGCAGGGTGCGTTTATGTTTACCGGCGTGCTGGCGCTGCTGTGGGTGATCCTCTGGTGGGCGTTCTACCACAACCCGGAGCAGCACCCGAACCTGAGCAAGGATGAGCTGGCATTTATCAAGCAGGATAACGAACCGCCTGCGGTCAAACTGCCGTTCCTGACCGCGCTGAAAACCGTCTCGAAAAACAAACGTTTCTACGGTATCGCCATCCCGGCCTTTATGGCGGAACCGGCCTGGGCGGTGTTGAGCTTCTGGGTGCCGCTGTATCTCGCCAAAGAACACGGCATGGACCTGAAGCAGATTGCGATGTTCGCCTGGCTGCCATTCCTCGCTGCTGACCTCGGCAGCGTGGCAAGTGGCTACCTGACGCGATTGTACACCCGCCTGTTCGGCTGCTCCCGCGTTAACTCCGTCGTCGCCAGCTCCGTCACCGGCGCGTTTCTGATGATTTCTCTGGGCATTGTCGCCATTACCCGCGACCCGTATATCACCATCGTGCTGATCTCCATCGGCGGCTTTGGGCACCAGATTATCTCCTGCATGCTCAGCGCCCTGGTCGTGGAGTCGTTTGATAAGGGCCAGATGGCGACCGTCAACGGCATGCGCGGCTCGGCGGCGTGGATCGCCAGCTTCCTGTTCTCGCTGTTAATCGGTGTGACCGCCGACAAAATCGGCTTTAACCCGCTCTTTATTGCCATGGGCTTCTTTGACCTGATTGGCGCTGTCTTCCTGGTAGCATTTATTGCTGAACGTCGCGCCAAGCGCGCCTGATAGTGGATGTATTGCATATGAAAACCCTGAAAAACTGGACCGTTGATACGCAGTCGGCAAACCATCTGGAACTGCTGGTGGATAACCAGCACCGCCTGTGCCTGTATGTGCTGGAAGAGAACCTGTTCCGCGTGCTGATCAAACGCAAAGGTGAACTGGCGCTGGACCGCACCTGGAGCATCGCCCCGGCGCAAGACGTGCCGTGGGAAGGTCGCCGTCGTGACGATGTCAGTGGCTTTACCTGCCCGGCCTGGACGCTGACGCGGCAGGAAAATACCGTGACGGTGGCGACGGAGCAGCTTCGGGTGACCGTCCACCAGCCCCTGTGGCTGGAGTGGCACTACCGCAATGACGCGGGCGAGTGGCAGCCGCTGGTCAATGACCGTCCGACCAGTGCGTACCTGCTGAACGCCCACGGTGACGGCGTGGCGCACTATCTGAGCCGTCGCAAGGACGAACGTTTCTACGGGCTGGGCGAGAAAGCGGGCGATCTACAGCGCAACGGTAAACGCTACGAGATGCGCAACCTGGATGCGATGGGCTACAACGCCGCCAGCACCGACCCGCTGTACAAGCACATTCCATTCACCCTTACCCGTCGCGACGACGTGAGCTACGGCCTGTTCTACGATAACCTGAGCAGCTGCTGGCTGGATCTGGGCAACGAGATCGACAACTACCACACCGCCTATCGGCGCTGGCAGGCAGAAGCGGGCGATATCGATTACTACATCTTTACCGGCAAGCGCGTACTGGACGTCACCAAAGCCTTCGTGCGTCTGACCGGGAAAACGCTGTTCGGACCGAAATGGAGCCTGGGCTACAGCGGCTCGACCATGCACTATACCGACGCGCCGGACGCGCAAAACCAGCTGATGAACTTTATCCGCCTGTGTGAAGAACACGCGATTCCATGCGACTCGTTCCAGCTCTCCTCAGGCTATACCTCCATTAACGGCAAGCGCTACGTCTTTAACTGGAACCATGACAAAGTGCCGCAGCCGAAGGTGATGAGCCAGGCGTTCCACGATGCCGGGTTAAAGCTGGCAGCCAACATCAAGCCTTGTCTGCTGCAGGATCATCCCCGCTATAACGAAGTGGCGGAACGTGGCCTGTTCATTCCCGACTCAGAAACTGATGCACCTGAACGTTCCAGCTTCTGGGATGACGAAGGATCACATCTCGATTTCACCAACCCGCAAACGGTGCAGTGGTGGCAGAACGGCGTGACCACGCAGCTGCTGGAGATGGGGATCGACTCGACCTGGAACGATAACAACGAATACGAAGTATGGGACGGGGAAGCACGCTGTTTTGGCTTCGGCAAAGAGATTGCCATCAAACACATTCGCCCGGTGATGCCGCTGCTGATGATGCGCGCCTCGCTGGAAGCGCAGCAGCGTTTCGCGCCGGAAAAACGTCCGTATCTCATTTCCCGCTCCGGCTGCGCCGGGATGCAGCGCTACGTCCAGACCTGGAGCGGCGATAACCGCACTCACTGGGATACCCTGCGCTATAACATCCGCATGGGGCTGGGCATGAGCCTCTCCGGGCTGTTCAACGTCGGCCACGACGTCGGCGGTTTCTCCGGCGACAAGCCAGACGCCGAGCTGTTCGTGCGCTGGGTGCAAAACGGCGTGATGCATCCGCGCTTTACCATTCACTCGTGGAACGATGACCACACGGTCAACGAGCCGTGGATGTACCCGGGCGTGACCCCCGCTATTCGCGGTGCGATTGAGCTGCGCTACCGTCTGCTGCCCTATCTCTACACCCTGCTCTGGCAGGCGCACGCCGACGACGAACCGATGCTGCGCGCGACCTTCCTCGACCACGAGCACGACGCGCGGACCTTCGAAGAGTGCGATGACTTCCTGCTGGGCCGCGACCTCCTTGTCGCCAGCGTCGTCGAGGCCGGGCAGCGTAAACGCCACGTCTGGCTGCCGGATAACGAAACCGGCTGGTACGATTTCTACACTCACGAATGGTTCGCTGGCGGACAAGCGATCGTCCTCGACGCGCCGCTGGAGAAACTGCCGCTGCTGGTGCGCGCCGGTGCCGGTCTGCCGCTCAGCGAGCGCATCCGTCACGTGAGCGCCGAAAAAGACGATACCCGCGAGCTGAAGCTGTTCCCGGTGAAAGGCGTCGGCACCACGTCCGGCCTGCTGTTTGAAGATGACGGCGAGTCCTGGGGCTACCAGAACGGCAATGCGCTGTGGGTGGCATGGGAAATGGTGTGCGACGGGGCAACCGTCAACCTGAACATCAGTGCACGCGGTGATTATCGTCCGGCGTGGAACGCGCTGAAGGTGTCGTTACCGGCGGGGGAAAAACGTAAGCTGCTGGTGAATGGTGAAGAAAGGTGTGATTGGGTGGTGTAGTGCGGCCTGATGCCCTCACCCTGACCCTCTCCCACAGGGAGAGGGAATGGAACGTAGGCCGGGTAAGGCGAAGCCGCCACCCGGCTTTTTTTAACTCTCGATACCTTTGCTGCGCAGGTAATCTTCGTAGTTACCGGTGAAGTCCACCACGCGCTCTGGCGTAATTTCGATCACGCGGGTCGCCAGCGAGCTGACGAATTCACGGTCGTGAGAAACGAAGATCAGCGTGCCCTGATACATCTCCAGCGCCATGTTCAGCGATTCGATAGATTCCATATCCAGGTGGTTAGTCGGTTCGTCCATTACCAGGATATTGGGTTTTTCCATCATCAGCTTGCCGAACAGCATGCGACCCTTTTCACCACCGGACAGCACTTTCGCCGGCTTTTTGATGTCGTCCTGACTGAACAGCAGACGACCCAGAATGCTACGCACCGCCTGCTCGTCGTCGCCTTCCTGCTTCCACTGGCTCATCCAGTCAAACACGGTCAGGTCGTTTTCGAACTCATATTCATGGTCCTGCGCGTAGTAACCAATCTGCGCATTTTCTGACCACTTCACGGTGCCGTTGTCCGGCTGCAGTTCACCAACCAGGGTTTTCAGCATGGTGGATTTACCCACGCCGTTGGCACCCAGAATGGCAATCTTCTCGCCCACTTCCAGCAGCAGGTTGAAGTTTTTAAACAGCGGACCTTCATCGAAGCCTTTGGTAAGGGCTTCCACTTCCAGCGCGTTACGGAACAGTTTCTTGTCCTGCTCGAAGCGGATGAACGGGTTCTGACGGCTGGAAGCTTTGACTTCTTCCAGCTTGATTTTGTCGATCTGACGGGCGCGGGACGTCGCCTGACGAGACTTAGAGGCGTTCGCGCTGAAGCGGCTGACGAAGGATTGCAGGTCCGCAATCTGCGCTTTCTTCTTGGCGTTGTCGGCCAGCAGGCGTTCACGCGCCTGGGTCGCAGCCGTCATGTATTCGTCGTAGTTGCCCGGGTACACGCGCAGCTCGCCGTAGTCCAGATCCGCCATGTGCGTACAGACCATGTTCAGGAAGTGACGGTCGTGCGAAATGATGATCATGGTGCTGTCGCGGTCGTTCAGCGTCTGCTCCAGCCAGCGGATGGTGTCGATGTCCAGGTTGTTCGTTGGTTCGTCGAGAAGCAGGATGTCCGGGTTAGAGAACAGCGCCTGCGCCAGCAGGACACGCAGCTTCCAGCCTGGCGCGACTTCACTCATCGGGCCGTAATGCTGTTCAACAGGAATGCCCACACCCAGCAGTAGCTCGCCCGCACGCGCTTCAGCTGAATAGCCATCCATCTCGCCGTAATGCGTTTCCAGTTCGGCCACTTTGTAGCCGTCCTCTTCGCTCATTTCAGCCAGGGCGTAAATGCGATCGCGCTCCTGCTTCACTTCCCACAGCTCCGCGTGCCCCATGATCACGGTGTCCAGCACGGTGAACTCTTCGAAGGCGAACTGATCCTGACGCAGCTTACCGATGCGCTCGTTCGGATCGAGCGACACGTTGCCAAGCGTCGGCTCCAGGTCGCCGCCGAGGATCTTCATAAAGGTGGATTTTCCGCTACCGTTGGCACCAATCAGGCCGTAACGGTTGCCGCCGCCAAATTTGACGGAAATGTTTTCGAACAGCGGCTTACTGCCAAACTGCATAGTGACGTTGCTGGTAACTAACACGGGGAGATTCCTGCGAAAAGTGTGATAAACACGGCATTATGCCACAATTCCGAATTGAGATCCCGTGTTGCGACAATCCACTAAACTTTAACAAAATCGAAAAAAATGTGATTTCGTACACATCTGAATTCCCTGCGAGCGGGAATGCACATATAATGCGCTCCCATCATAGATTCAGACTTATCAACTCATCGCCTGAATGGCTTAGATACCTCGCACAACATGAACATGAAATTAACAACGCTTTTTGCGGCGGCGTTAGCCGTAGTAGGTTTTTGTAAGACCGCGTCTGCGGTGACGTATCCCCTGCCGACAGACGGAAGCCGTCTGGTGGGCGAAAACCAGGTGGTGACGGTACCAGAAGGTAACTCTCAGCCGCTGGAGTATTTCGCCGCACAGTACCAGCTGGGCCTGTCCAACATGCTGGAAGCAAACCCGGGCGTTGACCCGTATCTGCCAAAAGCGGGTACCGTACTGAATATTCCTCAGCAGCTGATCCTGCCGGACACCGTTCATGAAGGTATCGTCATTAACAGCGCCGAAATGCGTCTGTATTACTACCCGAAAGGCACCAACACCGTTATCGTGCTGCCAATCGGTATCGGCCAGCTGGGTAAAGATACCCCAATGAACTGGACCACCAAAGTTGAGCGTAAGAAAGCGGGCCCAACCTGGACCCCTACCGCCAAAATGCACGCAGAATACATCGCTGCCGGCGAACCGCTGCCAGCCGTTGTGCCAGCCGGCCCGGATAACCCGATGGGTCTGTACGCGCTGTACATTGGCCGTCTGTACGCCATTCACGGCACCAACGCCAACTTCGGTATCGGCCTGCGCGTAAGCCACGGCTGCGTGCGTCTGCGTAACGACGACATCAAGTTCCTGTTCGAAAACGTGCCGGTCGGTACGCGCGTGCAGTTCATTAACGAACCGGTAAAAGCCACCACTGAGCCAGACGGTAGCCGTTACATTGAAGTGCACAACCCGCTGTCTACCAGCGAAGACCAGATCAACAACAACGAAGTCGTCCCTGTTACGCTGAACAGCGCGGTGCAGGCGGTGACCTCTCAGCCTGACGTGGAAACGACCATCGTTGACCAGGCCGTGCAGAACCGCTCCGGTATGCCGGTGCGTTTGAACTAATAACGAGCATTAAAAAAGCGGGCTTCGATGCCCGCTTTTTTTTACCCGTTATTCACGATAACTATCCCGCCGTGGTCGTACCGATAGTGGCAGTGGGCATATTCCAGCGGCGTGCCATCTTCCAGATAAATGACCTGCTCCACCTCCAGCACCGGATCGGTTTCCTCGCAGACCAGATGTTGCCTGTCCAGCGCATTGGGTTTTAGCGCCCGCACCACCCTGTATGACCCCATAATTTTCAGCCCCAGCGTCTCCTGAACATACTGAAACACCGAACCGTCAAGATGGCTTTTCGTCAGGCCGGGCACCAGGGTCATCGGCATTACCGTTGAATCCAGCGACATCGGTTCACCGTTTAATAAACGCAGGCGAATAAAATCATAGACCGGCGCATCGGCATTAATCATCAGCGACGCCTGCTCTTTCTCGTTCGGGAAGCGCAGTTCAAAATGCACCACCTGGCTCGTGACCGTACCCAGATGTTCCCAGGTTTTGGTGGCACCAAAATAGTCGCTGCCGGAGAGATCCCACTGGGAAAGCTGAAGGAAGTTTTTGCGGATAAAGGTGCCCTGCCCCTGACGGGTATAAACCAGACCTTCGACAATCAGCTGGCGCATCGCCTGCTGGATGGTCATCCGGCTGGTGCTGAACTCCGCCGCCAGCGCAAACTGGTCCGGAAGTGGTTCATTGGCGGCGTACTGCTGGCTGATAATGCGTTTTTTAATTTCCCGCGCTATGGTGATGTACTTCGCCGCCATCGTCCTTCCTTTCAGTTAGTTTTCTATCCCGCTGTTTTTCAACGCCACTCGCTCGGCAATCTTGAGGAAAGGCAGGTAGAAGAATACACCAAAAACAATGATTGCCAACTGCACCACCACCGCCCGCCAGTCCCCTGCCGTGGCCAGCCAGGCGCTCAGAATCGGCGGCGTGGTCCACGGGATCATCACCACGCAGCGCGACATTAACCCCAGCGTAGTGCAGAGCCAGGCAACGTAAATGCCAATCGCGGGCAACAGCACAAACGGGATCATCAGCGGCAGGTTAAAGACAATCGGCAGGCCAAAAATCACCGGCTCGTTGATGTTGAATAAACCGGGCGCCAGCGACAGGCGCGCCACCTGCTTCGCCGACTTCTGCCGGGAGAAGATAAAGATGGCGATCAGCAGCGAAATGGTGCTGCCCGTCCCGCCCACCATGCCAAACGTCGGCACGAAGATGTTGTTGATGATATGCGGGATGGGCTGGCCATTGGCAAAGGCCAGCATGTTCTCGTTGGTGTTGATCAGCAGGAACGGTTCCAGTACCACGCTGTTGACCACCGACTGATGAATCCCGAGCGTGAACAGGAAGTTACCGAAGCTGTAGATAAAAATCGTTCCCGGCAGGCTGGTGTTGATCAGCCGCAGCGGCTGCTGGATAAAGGTCGTGATGAGATGGATCAGGTCCGTGTGCAGCACGTTTGCCAGCAGTGCTGCCAGCACGGCAAATACTGACAATGTCAGAATGGTTGGGATCAGCGCGGTAAAGGATTTACTCACCGCCGGAGGCACATTTTCCCCCAGCGAAATGTGCAGCGCCTTGAGCCGCGAAATGGCAATAAACAGCTCCGTTGAGAGTAGCCCGATCAGCACTCCAGCAAAAATCCCGGTAGAGCCGATATTGGCGAACGTCAGTACCTGAGTGACGTTCACCGTGGTCTCACTGCCGACGGGCGTCAACTGCAGGCGCATCGGCATCATGATGATAAAACTGCTGACGGCGATAACCACTGCCGAGACCGGATTGTCGAAATCTTTATTGCGCGCCAGCGACCAGGCAATCATCGGGGCCAGCAGCAGCGCGGCGATATTCAGCGTGCCGTTGATTATCGCCTCCCCCCAGACCTTAAACTGCGTGAGCGTGTCGCCGTCAAAAATCCACGGGAACACCACGTTGTTCACCAGCACCGCCAGACCGGCGAGGATGAAAATCGGCATCACCGTGGCGAAGGCATCGCGCAGGGAGCGCAGGTGCACCTGGTTTGCCAGGCGCGCCGAGAACTCAACAAATTTATCGACAAAGGACTGCATATGCGGTGTGATTTTTGTTTCAGACATAGCGGATAGTTCCCATCAATCAGTCACAAAAACGGCCCGGCAGCGTACGGCTTACATCTCGCGTCCGTTGGTATGAATGACCTGTTTCAGCCAGGCGTAGCTTTTCTTCGGCACGCGCTTCAGGTCTTTCAGGTCGTGGTTTTCTCGGTTGACGTAGACCACGCCGTAGCGCTTACGCATGTCGCCCTGGGAGCTGAGAATGTCGATTAACCCCCAGCCGAGGTAGCCGATGACCTCTGCGCCATCTTCGAACATCGCCGCTTTCATTGCGTCGATATGCGCCCGGTGGTAATCGATGCGGTAGGTGTCCTCAATCGGGTTGACGCCGTCCCAGGACTCAATCACGCCAATACCGTTTTCAATCGGGAAGACCGGCATCCGCCAGTCGTTGGCGTAGCGGGTGATGATGGTGCGAAAGCCCATAGGGTCGATCTGCCAGTTCCACTCGGTGGCTTTCAGGTACGGGTTATTTTTCTCACCGTGTAGCAGGTAATAGTTGACCGGCGTGCCTTCCGGGATGGCATCGCTGTCCAGCGTTTTGCTGGCGTAATAGCTGAAGGCCATAAAGTCGTTTTTGGTGCGCGCCAGCAGCGCTAAATCTTCGTCGCGGTAGATATCGCCAAAGCCTTCCTGCTCCACCACCGCCATCACCGCCGGGCTGTAACCCTGACCCGCAAAAACGCGCAGCAGGTTCTGGTTGAGGAATTCATCGTACTGCTGGGCGCAGAAGATATCGCGCGGTTTGCAGGTGGCCGGGTAAATCAGCTGGTGCGCCAGCATGCCGCCCATCAGCTGGCCCGGTTTGGTCTGGTGCAGATACTCGGTCAGCGACATATGCGCCACCATCGCATGGTGCTGTAACTCATAGAGCTCGCGAAGGGTTTGCTCCCCTTTCAGGTAACCGGAAATGCGGAAGGCTTCCGGCATATGGAAAATGTTCTGCTCGTTGAAGGTCAGCCAGTACTTCACCCGGTCGCCAAAGCAGTCGATCATCTTCTTGCCGTAGCGGATAAAGGCCTCCATCACGCGGCGGTCGTTAAATCCGTTGTACTCCTGCGCCAGCGCCAACGGCATATCAAAGTGATAGAGGCAGATCATCGGCTCGATGCCGCGCGCGATAAGATCGTCAATAAAGCGGTCGTAAAAGGCGATCCCCTCGTCGTTGAACGCGCCATCGCCCTGCGGGCAGACACGGCTCCATGAGATCTGAAAGCGGTAGCAGTTCATGCCCAGATCCTGCATCAGGTCGAAATCTTCCCTGTAGCGGTGGTAGGAGTCGGTCGCCACTTTCCAGTCGGAGATATTTTCTCCGGCTTCACGAATGTCGTAGACCGACATGCCCTTTCCGCCCTCGTTCCATGCCCCTTCCGTCTGCATGCTGGAGACCGAGTTGCCCCATAAAAAATTGGCTGGCAGCGATGTATTCATGCTCTCTCCCTATATGACTAGTCATTTTAAATTTAATGACTAGTCATATAGGCGAAGATGAAAAGGAGATCAAAGGGGAGGATCGTTTTTTGTGAGATGGATTGAAATAATGCCTACGTGTCGTGTCATATTAAAGTTATGTCACTAATGCAGAAGTTATGTCACTAATCAATCTTATCATAAATAAGTTATGTCATTATTTTTACTATAAGTATGATTCATCAATTATTTTTCATCTCTTTCTTTGCCATGTTCACTTTGTAAACTGTGCGTATGCAACTAAACTTAAAAAAGATGAAAGTCGTAACTAATTCGCCTTAGATTTTATCGAGATCGGTATGACTAGAGGAAGACGGTTTACATCGTTTGAGAGCTATGAAAAAGCACTCAGGGACGGGATTGGCCTTGGAGCCGGGGAAAACTATCAGCCCTGGATACGGCCACAAGATTTTACAAACTCAACGGGTATCCGCTCAGCCATACGCGGTTTGAAAACGTTCAGACAGCACAACACGCTGTCCGGGATTGAAAGCGAGTTTTATTACCTTGCAGAATTCAATGATTCAGTAATTGACATTCGCGAACAGTTTCCGCTTCTCCCCGTCACGCTAACGCAAAACATAGCCAACATTCTCAATGTCCCCCATCCGGCATTACGCAGGAAAGTCTGCGACACAGATAAGCCAGCAGTGCCCGCCGTCATGACAACAGATTTCGTTCTGACATTCAGAAACCAGGACGGAACCATCAAATATAAGTCTTATTCAGTGAAACCTGATGAAATCATTTCCAAACGTGATGCCGAAAAACAAGAAATTGAGAGAGTGTTCTGGGAGGGCATTAATGTATGTTTTCAGATATATACAGGGTCAGAGGTTACCAGAATAAAAAGTGGCAATATTAGCTGGTTTACTGCTCCTTTCAGGATGAACGGACTGCCCGATTATCATCTTGATGTGTCCTTATTAAGGGAGTTCCCTCCCGGTCATGACCTGCCCCCAGAGTTAGATACAACCTTCAGTTAGTAATGTCGGTTGGTTTTTCTTCATATTTCCCGTTTCGCCAGCCCGCTGCAAATTCAGCCGGCGTCAGGTAATTCAGTGATGAATGTGGTCGACACTCGTTATAATCCAGTCGCCAGTCATTAATGATCTTCCTGGCGTGAACAATATCGCTGAACCAGTGCTCATTCAGGCATTCATCACGAAAGCGTCCGTTAAAACTCTCAATAAATCCGTTCTGCGTTGGCTTGCCGGGCTGGATAAGTCGCAGCTCCACACCATGCTCAAAAGCCCACTGATCGAGTGCGCGGCAGGTAAACTCCGGGCCCTGATCGGTTCTTATCGTAGCCGGATAGCCGCGAAACAGCGCAATGCTGTCCAGAATACGCGTGACCTGCACGCCTGAAATCCCGAAGGCAACAGTGACCGTCAGGCATTCCTTTGTGAAATCATCCACGCAGGTCAGGCACTTGATCCTGCGACCTGTGGCCAGTGCGTCCATGACGAAATCCATTGACCAGGTCAGATTGGGCGCCATCGGGCGGAGCAGCGGCAGACGTTCTGTTGCCAGCCCTTTACGACGTCGTCTGCGTTTTACACTCAGGCCATTAAGTTGATAGATGCGGTAAACCCGCTTGTGGTTAACGCAAAGACCTTCACGTCGCAGAAGCTGCCAGATACGCCGGTAACCAAAACGGCGGCGTTCAAGTGCCAGCTCTGTGATGCGTAGAGACAGCTGCGCGTCAGCAGCCGGACGCTGAGCCGAATATCGGCAGGTTGACAGGGACAGACCTGCCAGCCCGCAGGCACGACGTTGCGACAGACCCTTAGCCTCGCACATGACTTCCACGGCTTCCCGCTTCTGGTCTGTCGTCAGTACTTTCGCCCAAGAGCCACCTGAAGCGCCTCCTTATCCAGCATGGCTTCAGCAAGCAGCTTCTTGAGTCTGGCGTTCTCTTCCTCAAGCGACTTCAGGCGCTTAACCTCAGGCACCTCCATACCGCCATACTTCTTACGCCATGTGTAAAAGGTGGCGTCGGAAATGGCGTGCTTACGGCAGAGCTCACGGGCAGAAACGCCGGCTTCGGCCTCGCGGAGAATACATATGATCTGTTCGTCGGAAAAACGCTTCTTCATGGGGATGTCCTCATGTGGCTTATGAAGACATTACTAACATCACGGTGTATTAATCAACGGGGAGCAGGTCAGGCCTCTTTTGGGCATTCCACAACTGGAGGATAAGTAATGTCTATATGTAATAAAGTCATTTATTATTTTATACGAAAGTTAGAATATATACTCCCAGCACGAAAGCTAATTATCATCAATGGTGATTCCTTACCCGAAAATATGCCTCTGCGCTCAATAATTCTTGCCAAAGATGGTGATGATGATTGGTCCATTGGATTGAGATGTCCATGTGGATGTGGACGTACCATTGAGTTACTTATTATAGATGAAGCCAAGCCCAGATGGGATTACTGTCTGAACAGTAACCGGTTACTATCACTACATCCCTCGGTATGGTTAAAAGATGGCTGTCAATCCCATTTCTGGGTTAAAAATGGTCGGATTGTCTGGGTATAATTAAAATCCGAAACTCTAGAAGCTGAATGTGCACTGGAATTACAGGAGTAATTGAGGATTTCACCATGACTCCCGCCTTGCAGGAAGCGCTGTATCTTGCTGCTTTGAAATGAGTTGAGGCTTTGAATCCGCTAATGGTTCCCTTGAGGAAAGGACGAGCTCAACCCCCAGCAGACTAAACACTTTATACAAGCGCTCAAAACTTGCAGTTGCTGGGTTTGCTTCCAAACGAGCATAAGTTTGCTGTGTTACACCCAATCGTCCAGAAAGCTCTTTTTGAGTAAGTCCCCTAGCTTTGCGGAAACCAACCAGAACGGGGCGTAACTGATTCAACGTTTTCAAATAGTATTGAGTGCTCATGATGACAATCCGTACTGATTAATATGAATACAAAACTTAATGCATTAACAGTCTATAAGCTGTTAATGCACATAACAGTCTACAAGCTGTTAACCCTTATTAACCAAGTTTTGCAGGGCAACGGAAACAGGGTTTGAAGGCCATTTAGGCATCTTGAAACATTTTACAAAGTTACCTGCTTTTCATCAATGAACGTAGGTACTTTAGGGGTTTACGTCGCCACGCGGCCATCAGAAGCGCATATAGGTCAATTTCTTTTGTCATCTGGGGTTGCATTTACCAGCCGATTACCTTGCGTGAAAACAGTCCAACAACTACGGCTAGCCTTCGTGGGTTCGGATATAAGCTATGTCCGTTACCCAACATTTATCCGGTACTTCCGGTTGAACCGCCGCTGGAGCCAGTTGGTGTCACGATACTGGCTCCATCTTTACGAGCTCGTGGGCTTCGCTCCCCGACCTTTGCCTTTATCCCGGCACGCTTCATCAGGCACTAGCCACGGTGAATCCCGCATTGTTGCCCGCGATCTCGCAGGTCTATTCATTCACCGCGAGTTGCAGTCAATTTACCGTCCTGTCTATAACGTCAATTACTCCGCCCCGAAGCTCGATAATATGTTTTACCGACAGACGTCCCAAAATATCGGGTGCGGTTTTTAGTTGCTCGCTAAAGCTCTCATAACCGCGGCCAGACCATGCCCGCCCCGAGGAGTAACAGTACGCCAGAATCAACTTAACATCATGTTGGGTCAGAAAATCGATAATAACCTTTGTACAACTGACGCATGGGATACGTTCAGTTAGTAAAATCACGCGGTCAAAGATGAAGTCTTTGTTCACGATTAGACTATGAATAACATTTAGCAGGATCCTTTCAGAGTCATGAACTCGGTCGTATTCACCTTTATATTCAATTTCATAAAGCGCAAAAGTTGATGCAGGATACGGTGCAGCGACCCAGATAGGATCTGACTGTGAATACCATTCCTGATTTGCCCTACTCTGCCGTAAGGCTAAACTGGCTACCGTAGTGGGTAAAGTATATCCGTGCCGATCCGAGAGCATTTGAATATCTCTGACTTTTTCCGCGCCCTTTACGCTCGTTGCAAACAGGCTATTCATTATAACTGTTTCGCCCATCATCAATGAACAATTTGCATAGTTGGCAGGTAAAAATTTCTGTACAGCGAAAATATCATCATCTTTGATAACAGCTTTACTCTGATGTCTAAGATATTCAGCTGGTTTTCTATAACTTAGCAAGTGATTAAAACAATTTATAATTTCACAATATTCCGCAGGGCTAATATCCATTTACCATGACCCGTTATGTTAAGCGAGCGACCGTACTTTGACTGCTCCTAGCCCTTTCAGGGCAAGGAGCCCCATATCAAGGCAACCAACCTAATCCCCACTAAGCTACTTCAGGGCTTACAGCCGCTCAGTGGACTAACACTGCCAACTCGGCAGCTTTATTATTTTTCGCGGCATTTACGTCACGATCATGGGTTTCTGCGCATTCCTGGCAATTCCACGAACGAACGTTAAGCACCAGTTTCGGCAGCGTATAGACGCAACCGCCACAAAGTTTCGTTGACGGGATAAACGGGTCAATTGCAACCAGGAGCCGTCCCCACCAATTCGGATTTGTACTTCAACTGGCGCATGAATTCAAGGGCGTTTTTCGTGGTGAGAAGTGAAAGCTACTGGGCTTTCCGAGGTAGGGGACAATATGAAGTGTATAATCAAGTCAAACAATCCAAACAAACACTCAAAGCTTGCAATTTCGGGGTTTGTCTCCAAGTTTGCTGTGTTACCCCCAATCGTCCTGTATGCGCTCTTTTGAAAAGTCCTTTGACTTTGCAAAAACCGACCATATCGGTGCGTAAGTGATTCTAAATTTTCAAGTTGTATTGTGTATTCGTGATAACCAATTGTATTGATATATATAAACATACAGCTTAAAAATAAACAGCCTATAAGCTGTTTATTTATATAACAGATTATAAACTGTTAAACCTTACTCGCTTAGAAGTGCAAAATACTTACACAGGTTTTATCTGCAGTTTTGGCGACTTATGACGTTTTATGTCTTTTAACAACATTTCATGCCCTTTACCAATAAAGAGATACATTTTCAAGGGTCAACAGTGTAGTCCTCGAAAGATACAATCCACATCGTTTTTTGCCAACCAGATCTTACGCTCTTAAAAAATAGTGTTCAAAAAGATTCTCAAAGAAGATCTTCGATATAACATCTATATATATCAAATATTTAATATATTTAGTGACATAACTTTAATTGTCCAAAAATGAATAGCGACATAACTCTAATATGACTCCACACTACGGAAAGTAGCCCCGGTAAGCGAAGCGCCACCGGGGAGAGGACGGTTATTGCTGTGCAAGCTGGTTACGACGATATTCCCCCTGGCGCTCAAGCATCCAGCCCGGGTATTCCCCCGGCAACGCGCTGACGGCATCAAGCTGTTTAAGCTCGTCTTCGCTTAAGCGGATCCCGGTTGCGGCGATATTGTCATTCAACTGATCGACGCGTTTCGCGCCCACGATCACGCTGGTTACCGCTTTCTGGTGAAGCAGCCACGCCAGCGCGATCTGCGCGACGGAGACGCCTTTGCTTTCGGCAATCGTGCGCATTACATCCACGCAGTCGAAGGCGCGATCTTTATTGACCGGCGGGAAGTCAAACTCCAGACGGCGCCCGCCCGATTCGCTCTGCCCGTTGCGATCGTATTTCCCGCTCAGCAGACCGCCCGCCAGCGGGCTCCAGACCATCAGCCCGACGCCTTCGCTCTGCATCATCGGCACCAGCTCGCGCTCAAGATCGCGCCCGGCGATGGTGTAATACGCCTGCAACGACGCGAAGCGTGCCAGCCCCAGACGCTCGGAGATGCCAAGCGCTTTGGCAATCTGCCACGCTGCCCAGTTCGAGACGCCGATATAGCGCACGTGGCCGTGCTGTACCAGGGTATCCAGCGCACGGAGCGTCTCTTCAATGGGGGTGGCAGGGTCAAAGCCGTGCAGTTGGTAGAGATCGATATGATCCAGCTGCAGGCGGCGCAGACTCTCCTTCACGCTGTCGATGATGTGATATCGCGAGCTGCCGCGCGAGTTCACGCCCGCGGTGCCGGTTTCACCGAACACTTTCGTCGCGACCACCACGTTCTCCCGCGGAACTTTCAGGTTCTTCAGCGCCTGGCCGGTGATCTCCTCCGAGCGCCCTTCCGAGTAAACGTCGGCGGTGTCGATAAAGTTGATCCCGGCATCCAGCGCGCGGCCCACCAGCTGTTCGGCTTCGCTCTGCTGCAGCTGGCCAATCTTGCCCCACATGCCGCCTTCCCCGCCGAAGGTCATGGTCCCGAGGCAGAGTTCAGAAACAAACAGACCGGTGTTGCCCAGTTTTTGATAACGCATAAGTCATTCCTCACATGTCGAATGGGTGCCAGTTAGTTATACCCGCCCCTCTGTCATCGCGAATGTGGCGTTCCTGTCCGTTTCTTGCCCAATCCTCTGAATTTATCCGCGCGGGGCGTCGCCAAAGACGCTGTAATCCGGGAGCTGCACCTGCTGATACGGCTCCCAGCCGCCGCCAAGCGCCTTGTAGAGCGCCACCAGATCGAGCGCGCTTTGCACCTGCGCCTGAGCGCGCTGCTGCTGAGCCTGGGCGAGCTGACGCTGGGCATCCAGTACGTCGATAAAGCTGGCGATGCCCTGTCGGTAGCTGTCGCTGGCTAAGTCAAAGGCGTTTTGCAGGGCGTCGATCGTTTTTGCGAGGCCCGCTTCACGCTGCTGGTCGGTGCGGTAGCTGACCAGCGCGTTTTCAACATCGCCGAGCGCGGTGAGCACCGTCTGCCGATAGTCCAGCACCGCTGCCCCCTGCTGCGCGCGCGCCACCTTCACGCTGGAGACCAGTCGTCCGCCCTGGAAGATCGGAATAGAAACCTGCGGACCGAAGCTGTAGAAATGGCTGCTCCAGTCGGTCAGCCAGTTGGTTTCGCTGTTACGCAGGCCAAACTGCCCGGAGAGGGTAAAACTCGGGAACAGCTCGGCCACCGAGACGCCGATTTGCGCCGTGGCGGCATGAAGATTCGCCTCCGCCTCACGCACGTCCGGACGACGGCGCGCCAGCGTGGACGGAATGCCCGTTTGCACGATATCCGGCAGCGCAGGCATTGGCTGCGCTGACTGGAGTTCGGCATCCAAAGCGCCCGGCGGCTTGCCGAGGAGGATTGCCAGGCCGTTCATCGCCTGCCGCGCCTGCGCCTGATATTGCGGCAGTTGCGCTTCCAGATTTCCCAGCTGCGCCCGGGCATTTTCTACGTCCATCTGTGGCGAGAGCCCGCCGCGCTGGCGGCTTTCGGTGAGATCCAGCGTCTGCTGCGCGCTCTCAATCTGGGTATTCAGGGTGGCGATAATGCTCTGCGCGCCGCGCAGCTGTAGCCACGCCCGCGCCACTTCCGCTTCCAGCGACACCAGCGCGTCGTTACGCTGCTCGATAGCCGCCTTCTGCTGGGCTTCCGCGGCTTCCACCTGACGGCGCACCTTGCCCCACAGGTCAATTTCCCACTGGGCGTCGAAACTGCCCTGGTAGAGGTTGATCGGCTGCGTCAGCGGGCCTAACGCGCCCCGCAGGGCTGGATCGACATTATCCAGCTGGTCATACACGCCGTGGGATTTCAGCTCGCCTTCCAGCCCGAGCTGTTGGCGCGTCGCCTGTAGATTGCCGTTAACCGACGGGAAAAATGCTCCGCCTGCCTGATTAATCTGTTCACGCGCCCCGGCGATGCGTAGCACCGTTTGCTGCAGGGTCAGGTTTCCGGCAATAGCCCGTTCAACGAGGCTATCGAGCTGCGGCGAGCCGAAGGTTTTCCACCAGCGCGGGTTGGTCGCAGCGGAGATGGTTTGCGATTTCACGCCGCTGTCGCCCTTATCGTTCCAGTGCGTGACGGCCGGCGGCGCGGGTGGCTGGTAATCCGGTCCCACGGCACAGCCAGCCAGCAGCAGCATTATCATCAGAGGGTATAAACGTCTGTGTATCATCAATGTGCTCCTGCACTCCCCTCGCTCTTAACCGGCGAGAGCAACAAACAAAACGGAATCAGTAACAAGGCCATCACGCTCAGCAGGGTGAAGACGTCGATGTAGGCCAGGAAGCGCGACTGCTCGATCATGGTCTGGTACATCCGCCCGGTGGCAATGCCGGTTGGGTCACCCACCTGAGTCGTGAAGTTCTGGATCGCCTGGGCGCTTTCGCGTATCGCCTGCTGAAACTGCTCGTTAAACGGTGAAGCGTGATACGCCAGATGCGCGCTATGGGCCTGCGAGCGCTCGGTAATGGCCGCCGTCGAGAGCGAAATCCCAATCGAGCCCGCCACGTTGCGGAACATGGTAAACAGCGCCGCCGCGTCGGCGTTGAGCCGTCTCGGTATCGAGATGAAGGCAATCGTGGTGAGCGGCACAAACAGGAACCCCAGCCCAATCGACTGAGCGCTGCGGAACAGCACCAGGGTCTCGAAGTCGATATCCGGCGTCAGCGTGCGCGACCAGAAGAACGACACCGCCAGGCAGGTAAAGCCAAAGGCGATAATCCAGCGCGTCTGCACCACCGGCATGAGCTTCAGCACCAGCGGGATGGTGAGTACAATCAGCACCGCGCCGGGCGACAGCACCAGCCCGGACCAGGTGGCGGTATAGCCCAGATCCTGCTGCGCCAGCTGCGGGATCACCACCGAGCTGCCGTATAAAATCATCGCCATCCCAGCCATTAACAGGCTGGAGATCGCGAAGTTGCGGTCTTTCAGGCAGTAGAGATCCACCACCGGCTTTCTGGCATACACCAGCCAGTAGATCGCGCCGATGATACCGATCAGCGTCAGCACGGCGAAAGTGCGGATAAAGTTTGAGTAGAACCAGTCTTCATCCTCTCCCCGGTCCAGCATCACCTGCAAACAACCGAGCCCTAAGGCGATCAGCCCGATCCCCGTCCAGTCGATGGTTAGCTTCTCTTTCGATTTACTCTCCCACGGCGGATCTTCCAGCAGCTGATAGATCGCCAGTACCGTGACGATCCCCACCGGGATGTTGATAAAGAACACCCAGCGCCAGGAGTAGTTGTCGGTGATCCAGCCGCCGAGCGTGGGGCCGAGCACCGGCGCAACGATAATCGCAATAGAGGAGAGACCAAACGCTTTGCCCCGGTCCTCCGGCTTGAAGTAGTCGAGCAGCACCGACTGCTGGGTAGGCTGCAACCCGCCGCCAAAGAAGCCCTGCATCACGCGGAACAGGATGATCTGCCACAGCTCGGTGGCGATCCCGCACAGGAACGAGCAGACGGTGAACATCACAATGCAGATTAAGAAGAACTGCTTGCGGCCAAACACCCGACTTAGAAACGCCGAGATGGGCAGCACGATGCCGTTCGCCACCAGATAGCTGGTTAAAACCCAGGTCGATTCGTCATAGCTGGAGGAGAGCGAACCCGCGACGTGCGGCAGCGCCACGTTAACGATGGTGGTGTCCAGAATTTCCATAAACACCGCCAGGGTGACAACAATCGCCACCGCCCACGGGTTACTGGCGGGTTTCCAGCTGTCGTGGCTATGATCCGTCATTCCACTGTCACCTTCGGCGCCACCGACAGCCCCAGCGGCAGCGGTTTATTCGGGTCGAGTCCCTTATCAATCACGATTTTCACCGGCACGCGCTGCACAATTTTGACGAAGTTGCCGGTGGCATTTTCTGCCGGGAAAGCGGAGAAGCGTGAGCCACTGCCCTGCTGAATACTGTCGACGTGGCCCTCAAGTTCCATATCCGGCCACGCATCCACGGAGACGGTGACCTTATCGCCGGGCTTCATGCGTTCAAGCTGGGACTCTTTAAAATTCGCCACCACCCATACGTTAGGGGAAACCAGTGAGAACAGCGCGGTGCCCGCCTGCACCAGCGTCCCGGGCTGCACGTTGCGTTTGGTGACAAAGCCGTCGAACGGGGCGCGGACTTCAGTGTAGGAGAGATTCAGATTGGCCGTTTCGAGCTGCGCTTTCGCCTGCTCGACCTGACGCTCACGCGCTTCAACGTTGGTTTCCTGCTGGCGAATTTGCAGTTGAACCTGCTCCGCCACTTCCAGCTGCGCCTGGGCGCTGGCCAGTGCAGCCTGCGCGCTGCGCAGCTGTGCGTTCGCAGAATCAATACTTTGTTGCGTGGTCGCCCGCGGGTCGACGCCGCGTTGACGACGGTACTCCGCCTGCGCGTTCGCCAGATCGGCCTGCGCTTTCAGTACCTGCGCTTTCGCTTCGTCACGCTGGGCAGGATACTGCACTTTTGAGAGCGCCAGCTGCGCCTGGGCCTGATGGAGCTGCGCGATAGCCAGTCCAAGCTGAGCCTGAGCCTGATCGCGCTGGGCGGTGGTATCGCGTGGATCGATAACCACCAGCAGATCGCCTTTTTTCACGCGCTGGTTATCGCGCACGTGCAGCCCGGTGACATAGCCCGCCGTTTTGGGGGCAATCGTCACCACATCGCCATCGGTAAAGGCGTCGTCAGTTGTCTCTTCGTTACGGGTTAAAAACCACCAGACCAGCGCCACGACAACCATCACTACCACGACAATGCCGAGGATAATTAACGGTTTTTTGCCCGGTCGCTTACGTTCATTATTATTGTTTTCCTGCTCGTCAGCAGGCGTTTTTTGATCTTCAGCCATAGTTCAGCAACGGTCCTGTCAGTGAGCGGCATCACACTATGCCGTTCACTAAAGCTAGGACGTTGCTATACGTTTGCCAGGAAAAACTGACAAATTGCGCACTATATGAGAAGGAATAATCCGAAACCGATCGCCGCAGCCCACACCAGCATGGGGAGGGACCAGAGATGGAAGCGCCACCAGATACGACGATCGCTGGCCATTCGCAGGGCTATGAGGTTTGCCAGCGAGCCGGGCAGCAGCCCAAACCCGCCAATGTTCACCGCCCAGGCCAGAAGGGTGTCAGGCGGAACATAGTTGAGCAGCAGAATGGTGGAAGGCACGTTGCTGATAAACTGCGACAGGCCAATGGCCGTCAGCCACAGACCCGGCTGAGACAGCGTGCTGACGCTGTGCAACACGTTTTGCAGCACCGGAAGCTGGATAAGAAGATGCACATCAATAAACATCGCCATAAAGACCAGCAGCAGCGTCCAGTCCACGCTCACCAGCACCCGGCGTGCCAGCACGACAAAGCCTGCGGCGACCAGCAGCACACCCGCCAGCTCAACCTTCAGTTCCAGCGCGATGAGAAAGACGATGTACAACCCGAGGCAGCTCCAGACCAGACGCGGCTGCCACTGCGGGCCCGCGGTTCCGCTATGGTACTGCAGTTTTTTATCCGGAAAAGCAAACCAGCATACCGCCAGTAGCGACAGCATCATCACCAGTGCCAGCGGGGCCATCTGCCAGGTAAAGGCGGCAAACGACAGGCCGGACCGCCCCCAGAGCAGGATATTTTGCGGGTTGCCGATAGGGGTCAACAGAGAACCGGCGTTCACGGCCAGCGCTTCAAAGATGATCAGCCGGCTGACCGGGATCTCGCAAAGCCTGCGTAGCGTCAGCGTGAGGGGCACGATGATAAACAGTGCCACATCGTTAGTCAGAAACGTCGACAGCACCGCAGCGGAGAAGACCATAAACAGCGCCAGCCTGCGCTCGGTGGCAAAACGGCGCACCATTTTACGGCCCAGCACGTCAAAATAGCCGCTCAGCTCAACCCCTTTGGTCAGCATCATTAACCCACTCAGGGTAATGATGGTGCGCCAGTCAATGGCGGCAACCCAGGCGCGGGGCGCAAACGGCACAAAGAGGCTTAACCCTGCGCCAATGATTAATAAGAGATGGAAGAAACGATCGCGTGCCAGGGCATGCAGTCCGGGGATTTTCATTCAGCGGAGGGACCGTATTTAAGGGTAAATTCACGAAACTTCACCAGCGTCTCTTCACTTACGTGGTGCTCCATTCCTTCCGCATCCCGGCGGGCAATCTCCGGGCTAACGCCCAGCACCAGTAAAAAGTTCTCGACCAACTGGTGACGCTCGCGGCTCTCCTGTGCAAGCTTCTCCCCTTCCGGCGTCAGAAATACACCGCGCCAGGGGATCATTTCAATTAAGCCCACCGAAGCCAGACGTTTTAACATTTTAGCCACTGTCGGCTGTGATACCCCCAGTCTGGCGGCCATATCGACCTGCCGCGCTTCCCCGACTTCACGGATCAGATCGGAAATCAGCTCAACATAGTCATCAATCAGTTCACGACGGTGCGCTTCACGGACCTGGCGAAACCCTTCGACATGTTCTTCAACATTCACCAGCTGCGTCGTTTTTCTGATTGTTGGCTTACCTGCGCGACGGTTCATTGTACTTCCTCAGTGGGGTGACGCTTCCAGCGCCCGGTATCGAGAGCGCACATTGTAAACCATCCCTCTGCAAGCACAAAAAATTAACGAAATAGCCATAGCTATACAATATAGCCTGTGCTATATCTGTATGTAATGCAGTCACCCTTCACGGATCGAAGGGATCAAAAATCAGGAGGTCTTATGAACGAATTCAAGAGGTGTATGACCGTGTTTACCCACTCTCCCTTTAAAGTGCGCTTGATGCTGTTGAACATGCTGTGCGATATGTTTAACAACAAACCGCATCAGGACGACAAACCTTCCCACTAAGCGGCGTTGCGGTACGCCGCTTCATCTCTGCGTCACATTCCCGCTGTAAACTGGCTCCCGGCCGCCCTATTCCCGATCTTTTTTACGGATTTGCAATCCTCTTCGCAAAACATCTGTTGGGCAACTGTTGCTATTATTTTGCGCTCGCACTATCTTCTTGCAGCCCTGCACTATTTGCGGCTCGCTGAAGCGGACCCTCATTCCCTTTCTACGCACTGTCAGGCAGGTTATGACCCTTGACGCCAGGGTGAGCACATGGCGTTTTTATCCATGATAGTGACCTATGAATTTAACCCTGATAGATTCTGTCGTTACCCGTAGCCGGGCCTTAAGCCCGTGGACGGCGTTTTACTTTTTGCAGTCATTGCTGATTAACTTTGCACTCGGCTATCCCTTCAGTCTGCTGTATGCGGTGGCGTTCACCTGCATTCTGCATGTGCTGTGGCGGGCCGCTCCGCGCGTGCAAAAAACGCTGATTGGAATCTGTTCGCTGGTCGCTGCCCTCTATTTCCCGTTTGGCCAGGCTTATGGCTCGCCAAACTTTAATACCCTGCTCGCGCTGCACTCGACCAATATGGAAGAGTCGACGGAGATCCTGACCATCTTCCCGTGGTATAGCTACGTGGTAGGGCTCTTTATCTTCGCGCTGGGGGTTATTGCCCTCCGCCGTCAGTCAGTTGAGAAAAAGTCCTGGGGCAAGATCGAAATTCTTTGTCTGGTATTCAGTATTGCCGTGGCGTTCGTCGCCCCCATCCAGAATATTCCCTGGGACGGTAAGTTAAGGCTCATTAACGTAGGCTATCCGGTTTTCCGCTTCGTGAAAGACGTTGTCGTGAATAACAGAGAAGTGCTCGACGAGCAGGCCCGCATGGCTGAACTTTCCAATAAGAAAGACACCTGGAACGTGCTGGCGGTGAAGCCGAAATACCATACCTACGTGGTAGTGATCGGCGAGAGTGCCCGTCGCGACGCAATGGGCGCATTCGGCGGACACTGGAATAACACGCCGTTTGCCAGCTCGGTCAATGGCACCCTGTTTACTGATTATGTCGCGGCCAGTGGCTCGACGCAGAAATCGCTGGGCCTGACGCTGAACCGTGTGGTAGAGGGCAAACCCCAGTACCAGGATAATTTTGTTACCCTGGCAAACCGCGCAGGTTTCCAGACATGGTGGTTCTCTAATCAGGGGCAAATTGGCGAATACGATACGGCCATCGCCAGTATTGCGAAGCGTGCTGACGAAGTGCAGTTCCTGAAGAGCGGTGACTTTGAGGCCGACAAAAATACGAAAGACGAAGCGTTGCTGAAAATGACGGCGCAGGTGTTTGCCACACCACGCACCCAGCCTCAGCTGATTGTCCTTCACCTGATGGGCTCACACCCGCAGGCCTGCGATCGCACTGACGGGAAATACGCGGATTTCGTGCAGTCCAAAGAGACCTCTTGTTATCTCTACACCATGACGCAAACCGACGACCTGCTCAGCAAGCTGTACGATCAGCTGCGCAACACGGGTGACAGTTTCTCTGTGGTCTATTTCTCGGATCACGGGCTGGCGTTTAAAGAGCGTGGCAAAGAAGTGCAATACCTGGCCCATGACGACAAGTTCCAGCAGAACTTCCAGGTACCGTTTATGGTGCTGTCGAGTGATGATAAAACGCATCGCGTGATTAAAGCGCGCCGTTCGGCGAATGATTTCCTGCAGTTCTTCTCTCAGTGGACGGGGATTAAAGCCGAAGAGATAAAAAATGCGTATCCGTTTATCTCCAACAAGAAAGCGCCCCCAGTGTACGTTACCAACTTCAAGTTACAGAAAGTTGACTATAACCATCTGGGTACGGATATTTTTGATATTAAGAGTAAGTGATTTCTGCCGTCAGACTGATGCTATCACCCTGATCCTCTCCCACGTGGAGAGGGAACAAACAAAAAAAAATCCGCCACATTGGGCGGATTTTTTATTCGATCACCGGAGTGATTAGAAGCGGTAACCTACGCCCGCGATCCAGGTGCCAACGTCAACGTTGCGGATACGGCTCTGCTCATAGGAGAAGTCCAGAGCAACGTCCTGGATTGGGTTGAACTGCAGGCCTGCGCCATAGGAGAAGCCGTAGTCGCTGGTGCTTGCAGTGCGGTTCAGACCCTGGTTTTCGGTCTGCTGGAATTTACCGTAGCCAACACCTACAACACCGTAGATGCTTGCCCAGTCATTCAGACGGTAAGCTGGACCAGCAGTGATACCGTAGTACTGGCCTTTGTTGTACGCGCCGTTTTCAGTACGATCTTTCTCGGTGTAGGTGAAAGAACCGATCACGCCCAGCGGGTTGTTATCCTGCTCGTAACGATACTTCAGGTTGAAACCGTTAGTTTTGTTCATTACGCCCTGCATATCGCTCTGAGCGTAACCACCGGTTACAGTAGAAGTAGCCGCTACAGCGGTACCTGCGGAAACAGCCAGTACAGCGGCCAGTGCTGAAAGACATGCAATTTTTTTCATAACCACCTCAAATGTGCTTCAAGTAAGTCCGTAAGTTTTAAATATATCAAAAAATTTTGCGAAACTCTTTGTGATTCGTGATGTCTAACGAGGTCTTTCCTGTAACAGAACGTTTCCAACCTCAGCTAACTCTTTCAAATCACATGCGATTTTTCCTACAAAACGCCCATATTGCGCGTCTGTGCTGTTACATTCATCCAGATTATTCCTAATCTTTAAGACGATTAATCCAGCAGTAGTTAACCATTTTACGGATTTCATGGGGCTTTTTTTTCAACAGAGTCTCAACCGTCGCTGTATATTTCCTTTACACTGCAACCTTTACTTCATTTGACAGAAGCTGACAGGAGAAAGGATGCCTGGGTTATCCCGCACGTCGTCGGTCTGGTTGCCGGTAGCAGTCATACTCATTGCCATGTTGTCCATTCAAAGCGGTGCCTCGCTGGCAAAATCGCTCTTTCCACTGGTAGGGGCACCCGGGGTGACGGCCCTGCGTATCGTGCTGGGCACGGCGATACTGGTTGCTATTTTCAAACCCTGGCGTCTGCGCTTCAAAAAAGAGCAGCGTCTCCCCCTGCTGTTTTATGGTCTGTCCCTTGGGGCGATGAACTATATGTTCTACCTCTCCATCCAGACCATCCCCCTCGGGATCGCCGTCGCGCTGGAGTTTACCGGTCCGCTTGCGGTGGCACTTTTCTCTTCCCGTCGTCCGGTGGATTTTATCTGGGTCGTATTGGCGGTGCTGGGCTTATGGTTCCTGTTGCCGCTCGGCCAGAATGTCACTGAGATTGATCTTACGGGTGCCGCGCTGGCTCTCGGAGCCGGTGCCTGCTGGGCCGTTTATATCCTCACCGGGCAGCGCGCAGGCGAAGAACATGGCCCGGCAACGGTCGCCCTGGGTTCCGTGATTGCGGCTATCGTTTTTGTGCCGATCGGTATGGCGCAGGCCACGGCGTCTATCTGGCAATGGTCAGTTATGCCCATTGGGCTGGCGGTCGCAGTGCTCTCAACGGCGCTCCCCTATTCTCTGGAGATGATCGCCCTGACGCGTCTGCCGACACGCATTTTTGGCACCCTGATGAGCATGGAGCCTGCCCTGGCGGCAATCTCCGGAATGGTATTCCTTGGCGAAACGCTGACGCTTACCCAGACGCTGGCACTCTGCTCTATTATTGCAGCCTCAATGGGGTCAACGCTCACCATGCGCCCGGAACCCAAAGTTGAGAAACTCGACATCAACTGATGCCATATATTCTGCATGGCTTTCTGGCCATGCAGAATAAAGGCCAGATCGTCAGGCGTTATAATTTCTTACATACTTTGTCATATTATCGAAATATCCTGCGAGGCCTGTTTTCTCTGTCCTCAATTAAGATTGATCTGTATCATTTCTAAAATAATCTATTTATATCAATAAATTATATTATCAAACTCCTTCTTGCTATTAAACCGATAGGCACAGCCAGACCGCAGAGAAAAAATCCGGTGCTATACTTAGTTCCGTAATTACCTGGGACATTAACATCAAGAGGATATGAGATTATGAGTACCGCTAAACTGGTGAAAACGAAAGCGTCTAATCTGCTTTATACCCGTAACGATGTATCGGATAGCGACAAAAAAGCGACCATTGAGTTGCTGAATCGCCAGGTGATCCAGTTCATCGATCTTTCGCTGATCACCAAACAGGCCCACTGGAATATGCGCGGTGCAAACTTTATTGCCATTCATGAAATGCTGGATGGCTTCCGCACAGCACTGGTGACACACCTCGATACGATGGCTGAACGTGCCGTACAGTTGGGTGGTGTTGCGCTGGGTACCACGCAGGTGATCAACAGTAAAACGCCACTGAAAAGCTACCCGCTGGATATCCATACCGTTCAGGATCACCTGAAAGAGCTGGCAGACCGTTACGCGATTGTGGCCAATGACGTGCGCAAAGCGATTAGCGAAGCCAAAGATGAGGATACGGCAGATATCTTCACCGCCGCCTCCCGCGATCTGGATCAGTTCCTGTGGTTTATCGAATCTAACATCGAGTAATCCATACGATTTTTCTATCGAACCCTCGCCTTCCGGTGAGGGTTTTGCACATCTATGGTGCACACTTTTGGCCTGATACGGTGCAAAAGTGAATAAATTGTAATAATCACCTCACACAACCGTTAATGGAAGATTGTTTTTTCGTCAGAATTTACGCTAAATATCTCCCCGTCAGTTGAGCCAAACGACGCGCACCAAAATGGTGCTCCATCATGGTGCAACACAACATCATTGCCCCGTTTTTTGTGCAATGCATGACTCCATCCCCTTTGCAAAACAACAGCTTGTAAAGTTGGCACGATTTTTTCATTGTGCCTGTCGTTCTCTCAGGGGATCGCCCCGTGGATATAAAAGGAAATGCTATGAAGTCTGTATTAAAAGTTTCACTGGCTGCACTTACCCTGGCTTTTGCGGTGTCCTCTCAGGCTGCCGACAAACTGGTTGTGGCGACCGACACGGCGTTCGTTCCGTTTGAATTCAAACAGGGTGATAAATACGTTGGTTTCGATGTTGATTTGTGGGCCGCTATCGCAAAAGAACTCAAACTGGATTACACCCTGAAGCCAATGGACTTCAGCGGCATCATCCCGGCACTGCAAACCAAAAACGTTGATCTGGCCCTGGCGGGTATCACCATCACCGAAGAGCGTAAAAAAGCGATCGACTTCTCTGACGGTTACTACAAAAGTGGTCTGCTGGTCATGGTCAAAGCCGATAACAATGACGTCAAAAGCGTGAAAGACCTCGACGGTAAAGTTGTCGCCGTGAAGGGCGGTACCGGTTCCGTGGATTACGCAAAAGCGAACATTAAAACCAAAGACCTGCGTCAGTTCCCGAACATCGACAACGCGTACATGGAACTCGGCACCAACCGTGCTGACGCTGTTCTGCACGACACACCGAACATCCTGTACTTCATCAAAACCGCAGGTAACGGCAAGTTCAAAGCGGTAGGCGACTCTCTGGAAGCACAGCAGTACGGTATCGCATTCCCGAAAGGCAGCGACGATCTGCGCACGAAAGTGAACGGCGCGCTGAAAACGCTGAAAGAGAACGGCACGTATAACGAAATCTACAAAAAATGGTTCGGTACTGAGCCTAAATAATTTCACCTGAAATCAGGTTTGTAACGCCCGGTGGCGCTGACGTTTACCGGGCCTACATTTTTCGTTTTTCACCACGGTATACAGGAATACATCATGCAGTTTGACTGGAGCGCCATCTGGCCTGCCATTCCACTCTTGCTTGAAGGCGCTAAAATGACCCTGTGGATTTCGGTCCTGGGTCTGGTGGGCGGGTTGATTATCGGTCTTGTCGCCGGTTTCGCCCGCACCTACGGCGGCTGGATTGCAAACCACATCGCACTGGTTTTCATCGAAGTGATCCGCGGCACCCCGATTGTCGTGCAGGTCATGTTCATCTACTTCGCCCTGCCAATGGCCTTCACCGACCTGCGTATCGATCCGTTCAGCGCAGCCGTCGTGACCATTATGATCAACTCGGGCGCCTACATTGCGGAAATCACCCGCGGTGCGGTGCTGTCGATTCATAAAGGTTTCAGTGAAGCGGGTCTGGCGCTGGGCCTTTCGCGTCGCGAAACGATCCGCCACGTCATTCTTCCGCTGGCGCTGCGTCGCATGCTGCCACCGCTGGGTAACCAGTGGATCATCAGTATTAAAGATACGTCGCTGTTCATCGTTATCGGCGTGGCTGAGCTGACCCGTCAGGGGCAGGAGATCATTGCTGGCAACTTCCGCGCGCTGGAAATCTGGAGTGCGGTAGCCGTTGTCTACCTGATCATTACTCTGGTTCTGAGCTTCGTTCTGCGTCGTCTTGAAAGAAGGATGAAAATCCTGTGATTGAATTTAAAAACGTTTCCAAGCACTTTGGCCCAACCCAGGTGCTGCACAATATTGATCTGAACATTACCCAGGGTGAAGTGGTGGTCATTATCGGGCCGTCCGGTTCCGGTAAATCCACTTTGCTGCG
This sequence comes from Enterobacter cloacae complex sp. HYC080_NIDB, assembly GCF_056673325.1. NCBI lineage: Bacteria > Pseudomonadati > Pseudomonadota > Gammaproteobacteria > Enterobacterales > Enterobacteriaceae > Enterobacter > Enterobacter cloacae complex sp. HYC080_NIDB. The sequence continues at coordinate 3,089,462 of NZ_CP114212.1, forward strand.
CTGCATTAACAAACTGGAAGAGGTCACCAGCGGCGATCTGATTGTCGACGGTCTGAAGGTCAATGACCCGAAAGTGGACGAGCGCCTGATTCGTCAGGAAGCGGGCATGGTGTTCCAGCAGTTCTACCTGTTCCCGCACCTGACGGCGCTGGAAAACGTGATGTTCGGCCCGCTGCGCGTGCGCGGTGCCAGCAAAGCGGCGGCGGAAGCGCTGGCAAAAGATCTGCTGGCAAAAGTGGGTCTGGCAGAACGTGCGCACCACTACCCTTCAGAGCTCTCCGGTGGTCAACAGCAGCGCGTCGCGATTGCCCGCGCGCTGGCAGTGAAGCCGAAGATGATGCTGTTTGATGAGCCAACGTCCGCACTCGACCCGGAGCTGCGCCACGAAGTGCTGAAAGTCATGCAGGACCTGGCAGAGGAAGGGATGACGATGGTTATCGTGACCCACGAAATCGGCTTTGCGGAGAAAGTCGCGTCCCGCCTGATCTTTATCGATAAAGGTCGTATCGCGGAAGACGGTAACCCGCAGGAACTGATTGCTAATCCGCCGAGCCAGCGTTTGCAGGAGTTCCTGCAGCACGTCTCCTGATCTTACGCTTCACGCTGAGCCGGGCTTGCCCGGCTTTTTTACGCCAGATTGTTCCCAAAAACTCCCCTCCTCCCCGCGCCCTCTATACTTATCATTTTGCACGATATTTTGTCGGAGGACGCTGTGCCGTGGTTCCTGCTGCTGTTGATAAGCCTGTTTAGTGCGCCATCCCTCGCCGTGGCGATCCCCGGCGTGACCACCGGAACGACCGCGTCCCAGCAAAGTACGCCGCCCCCGGAACCGGATGTTGAACAAAAAAAAGCGGCTTACGGCGCACTTGCCGACGTGCTTGAAAACGATGCCTCCCGAAAAGAGTTAATCGATCAGCTGCGTAAAGCCGCCGCCACGCCGCCAAAGGAGACCGTTCCCACCCTCACCCCGCCGCAGGTAGAGGAACAAAAAACCGTGCTGGAAAACGTCACCGACGTGAGCCGACGCTTTGGTGAAGCGCTCTCCACACGCTTTGCCCAGCTCTTTCGCAACCTGATGGGATCGCCCCATAAGGCATTTAACCCGCAAACCTTTAGCGCCGCCGCCACCCAGTTTTTGATGCTGGCGGGCGCGGTATTTCTTTTTTACTGGCTGGTACGCCTCTGTGCCTGGCCGCTTTACCGCAAGATCGGCTACTGGGGCCGAAAAAAGAACCAGCATAAAAACAGCTGGCTGCACCTCCCCGCCATGATCGCCGGAGCCTTTATTATTGATTTACTGCTGCTGGCGTTGACGCTGTTTGTGGGTCAGGTGCTGGCGGACCGTCTCAATACGGGCAACAAAACCATTGCCTTCCAGCAGGCGCTCTTTCTGAACGCGTTTGCGCTCATCGAATTTTTTAAAGCGGTACTGCGCGTCATCTTTTGCCCGCGCGTGCCTGAACTCCGCCCGTTTAATATCAGTGATGACAGCGCGAAATACTGGGCCGTGCGGCTCAGCGTGCTCAGCGGCCTGATTGGCTACGGCCTGCTGGTTGCGGTGCCGATCATCTCCAACCAGGTGAACGTGCAGTTTGGCGCGCTGGCGAACGTGTTGATCATGCTCTGTATTACCGTCTGGTCGCTGTACCTTATCTTCCACAATAAAAAGGCGATCACGGAGAGTCTGCTGCATCTGGCCGATCGTTCTTTGTCGTTCTTTAGCCTCTTCATTCGCGCCTTCGCGCTGGTGTGGCACTGGCTGGCAAGCGCTTACTTCATAGTGCTGTGCTTCTTCTCGCTGTTCGACCCGGGTAATAGCCTGAAATTTATGATGGGGGCGACGTTCAAAAGCCTGGCGATTATCGGCATCGCGGCATTTGTGTCGGGGCTGTTGTCACGCTGGATTTCGAAAACCATCACCCTGTCCCCGCACGTACAGCGTAATTATCCGGAACTGCAAAAACGCGTGAACGGCTGGATGTCAGTCTCCCTCAAGGTGGCGCGCATTCTGACCGTCTGCGTGGCGATTATGCTGCTGCTGAATGCGTGGAACCTGTTTGATTTCTGGAACTGGCTGCATAACGGCGCAGGTGAGAAGACCGTTGATATTTTAATTCGTATCGCACTGATTCTGTTTTTCTCCGCCGTTGGCTGGACGCTGCTGGCGAGCCTTATCGAGAACCGTCTGGTGTCCGATATTCACGGTAGACCGCTCCCCAGCGCCCGTGCGCGCACGCTGTTGACCCTCTTCCGCAATGCGCTGGCGGTGATCATCAGTACCATCACCATCATGATTGTGCTGTCGGAAATCGGCGTAAACATCGCTCCGCTGCTGGCAGGTGCCGGTGCGCTGGGACTGGCGATCTCCTTCGGGTCACAAACGCTGGTGAAGGATATTATTACCGGCATTTTTATCCAGTTTGAGAACGGAATGAACACCGGCGATCTGGTAACCATCGGGCCGCTGACCGGCACGGTCGAGCGGATGTCGATTCGTTCGGTGGGCGTGCGTCAGGATACCGGGGCATACCACATTATTCCGTGGTCATCGATCACCACCTTCGCCAACTTTGTGCGCGGCATTGGCTCCGTTGTGGCGAACTACGATGTGGATCGTCATGAGGATGCGGACAAAGCGAAGCAGGCGCTGCGGGACGCCGTTGAAGAGTTAATGCAGATGGAGGATATTCGCGGCCTGGTAATTGGCGAGCCGTCATTTGCCGGGATCGTCGGGCTGACGAATACGGCATTTACGCTTCGCGTGTCGTTCACCACCCAGCCGCTGAAGCAGTGGACGGTGCGCTTTGCGCTCGACAGCATGGTGAAAAAACACTTTGATCTGGCAAACGTGCGGATGCCGGTGCAGACGTATCAGGTGTTGCCTTCACCGGCATCGATGCCACCTCCGCAGGAGCCGACATTGTAGCCGTGTTGCCGGGTGGCGGCTTCGCCTGACCCGGCCTGCGGGACACCTTATTTGCGGCGTTTGTTGTCATCCATAAACGACCAGGCAATAAAGCGGCTCTGCTTCTGGCCCTGCGCCATCTCTTTTTTCACCACTTTCACCGCGCCTGCTTCGGTGAGGGCCCGGTAGAGTGGCGGCAGGTTATCTCCGCGGGAAACCAGCGTGGTGAACCATTTCACCTGGCGACCAAACTGTTTGCTTTCGGCAATCATCCGCAGGATGAAGGCGACTTCACCGCCCTCGCACCACAGCTCCTGCTGCTGTCCACCAAAGTTCAGCGCGGCATCTTCGGCCTGACCCAGGTTGCGGCGTTTGCGCTCGCTGCCTGCACGGGCCGCTGCCGCCGAATCATGGAATGGCGGATTACACATCGTGGCGTCATAGCTTTCGTTTTTGTGAATGATGCCGTTGAAGATTGACGTCGCCTCCTTCTGGCGACGCAGACGAATGGAACGACTCAGGCCAGCGTTAGCGCTGATTATCGCCTGCGCGCTGGCAAACGCCTCGGCACCGATTTCGCTCCCGGTAAAGCGCCAGTGGTACTCATGCACGCCAATCAGGGGGTAAATCAGGTTTGCCCCGGTACCAATATCCAGGACGGAAGCCTGCTGGGGGAGCGCGCCGTCACGATCGTCGGCGAGAAGATCGGCAAGGTGATGAACGTAATCAGCACGGCCCGGAACAGGAGGACAGAGAAAGCCTTCCGGGATATCCCAGTGCGCCACACCGTAAAAATGCGCCAGCAGCGCCTTGTTCAGGGTTTTCACCGCCAGCGGATCGGCAAAGTTAACCGACGGTTCACCCGCGGGGGTCTCGACAATATAGTCCTGCAGCGCCGGACAACTCTGGCACAGTGCGTTCATGTCGTAGCGGCTGCGATGGCGATTTCGTGGGTGCAATCCCGGCTTTTGGGAAGTCATGGCATTCTCCTTTAAACAGCGGCGTAAGATACCTTGTGCTGGCTCTACGGTAAATCTTTCTCTGCAACCCTTAAAAAACCGCCATAAATCAAACACCTTTATGTCTATGATCTGTCAGCGGATTGTCAGCTTTTATCGTTCAAAAAATAAGCAGATCATCATCAAATATTTGCGCTAAATCACACTCGTCAGGCTTCTAAACTTAAAGGGAATCACCTGTTGTTTCCTCATGAGGATGTGATTATGAAAAAGTATCTGACCCTTGCTCTTCTCGCCGGTACCCTGGCGAGCGCCTCTTTCTCCGCTATGGCCGTTCAGTCCTTGACCCAAAGCACGGACACCAGCCAGCTGCGCCCGGCAGGTACCGTCTCGGTAAGCCGCGCAAGCAACCTTGACGATCTTCAGGATAAACTGGCTGAAAAAGCTCGCCAGGAAGGCGCTAAAGGCTTCGTGGTGAACTCCGCAGGTGGAGATAACCATATGTACGGCACAGCGACTATCTATAAATAACGTGTTTCCTTTCACCCGACTGCATCTGCCTGCCAGATGCAGTTTGTCTCCCCTCTCACCTTGATTGTGCATTTTTTAACCCCATATTAACGCTATGGCTTAAACCGATATCAGGAGGGCAAGATGGCTTCCGGTTGGGCAAATGATGATGCCGTGAACGAACAGATCAACAGTACGATTGAAGATGCGGTTGCGCGCGCTCGCGGCGAAATTCCGCGCGGCGAAAGTTTAACGGAATGCGAAGAGTGCGGAGAGCCCATTCCTGAGGCGCGGCAAAAAGCCATTCCCGGGGTAAGGTTATGTATAACCTGTCAGCAGGATAAAGATTCAAAGAACGCTTCACATTCGGGATATAATCGCAGAGGATCGAAAGACAGCCAGTTACGCTGACTTTCCTTTACCTAAGTTAACCGCCCGAATGATTACCTTTACGCTCACGCTTTTTAGCGAACCGCGTAGCAAAATGTGCCATTCATCTTTCTTCTGTAAAGCGTATCAACAAGAAGTGTAAAGCCGTAATTTGAATTTATTAATAATCAATAAGTTATTTGTCATTCAATTTTTTTGATTGACCACGTCAATTCTCTTCGATTTTATCTCTGCAGAAAAAACGTGATACTTATCACATCGACGGAACATCGTCCCCTTAACAGAATAACCTGCGAGAGATTAATTATGAAAACCATCAAATATGCTGTTGCTGCTGTTGCCCTGTCCGCTCTGTCTTTCGGCGCATTCGCTGTAGAGCCTGTTTCATCTACTCAGGCGCAGAACATGAATAAAATCGGTGTGGTGAGTGCAGAAGGCGCGACCACGCTGGACGGTCTGGAAGCCAAACTGGCTGAGAAAGCGGCTGCTGCCGGTGCAAGCGGATACACCATCACCTCCGCTAACACCAACAACAAGCTGAGCGGTACTGCGGTTATCTACAAATAATCGCCTGAATGAATGCTGTACCCTCACCAAACCCTCTGGTGAGCTGCTCCAACCCTCATTGACCCTGTTGTTTGTTACCCTTGCTTGCCCGTCCGCCACTGGACGGGCTTTTTTTTGCCTAAAATGCCGCCTCAACCCGTTTCATGCCAGCCTCGACCGTGTCAACTTCCCCGGTCGCCAGCAGGCAGCAGGCCATCTGTAACTTGATGGACTGCGGCACCGGTACATTTCCGGCAAGGCACTGTTCAATCCACTTCGCGGTGATGTAGGGATCTTTCGCCTCCGGCAGAATAACGCCGCTGTTCTCTTCCCCACGTTCAAGCGCGATACGCGTCCCAGCCGCGTCGATCAGCATTATTTGCGGGCAGCGCTGCGGATTAGCGTAGACCTCGCCTTCCGTCCCATGCATCAGCAACGCGTTGCCGCCAATCTCTTCAAAGAATTTCCCCACGCGCCCCACGTATTCCGGGTGCGAAACGCTGGAAAGGCGCAGCGCGGCATTTTCGGCAAACGGCGTGGCCAGCTTCGCCAGCGTATGCGCGCTGTTACGCACGCCCATTCTCCAGCGCATTGCGAGCTGCTTTTCCAGCGGCGGGCAGAGAGCCTTTACGGGAATATAGACCGGCTGATGGCTATCGAGCTTCGCCTGCGCCTGCCCGGCGTGGAGAGTGGGTTCGATCCCCAGCAGTTCAAAAATCGTTTCTGTCAGCACGCGGGTCGGATCTTCACTCACCCCGTGCACCACCACCGGAAAACCCAGCTTATGTAACAGAATAGCCAACAGCGGCGTCAGGTTGGCCTGCTTGCGCGCGCCGTTATAGCTGGGAATGACGATCGGCATCGGTTTTGCCACCGGTGGCGTCAGACGCAGCGTTTGCGCCTGCATCGCCTCATAAAAGCCGCGCATCTCCGCTTCACCTTCTCCCTTAATGCGCAGGGCGATAAGAATGCCGCCGAGTTCGAGATCGGGAACCTCACCGTTGAGCATACGGGTGTAAAGCGCACGCGCTGTCTCATGATCCAGGTCGCGGGCATGGTTTTTTCCACGCCCTACCTCTTTGATAATTTTACGATAATCCACGGTATCTCTCCTGAAAACGTCACCTTGTTAACACTATATCCCCGATGAAACCTGCCCGGTAGCTTTTTATCCCCACCGCCAGAGCCATCTGTTTTACCGAAGAAAAAAATTATGCAAGCACTGATTCAATTATTTGTGATGCCTATAGAAGATTCTTATCCATCCATTCTTTGATTAAATAACGAACGGAAATCATTGAGGACAACGGGCAAAAACCTTAGGCACGTTTTTACCCACACACCAGGAACTATTATGAACAAGATTGCGTTAGGTCTTTTTATCGCGTCGGTGATTGGCTGCTCGGCATCCGCTTTTGCAGCAACAGACGGTGAAGGACAGATCAACTTTACGGGCGAAATCATCGATTCCGCCTGTCAGGTTGTGAATGGTTTAAGTAACCCGTTGAACGTGACATTAGGCAAAGTCTCCAAGACGGTCTTTACCGGTGCCGGCTCCACCAGCACCGCCACGAAGTTTGATATTGAGTTAAAAAACTGCCCGGAAACCGTTACGGCGGCGGCAATCAACTTCGGTGGAACCCCGGATGCCAATAACAACAGCACCCTGGCGTTAACCCCCGATGCAGATGCCGCAACCGGCGTAGCCATTCAGCTGATCGACTCTTCTGAACAGCCCGTCAGTTTATATACTCCGTCAAAAGAGTATCCGCTGGCCTCCGGCACCGCAGTAAACGATCTGCAGTTTGCCGCGCGATATATTCAAACCGGTGCGACTATTACCGCGGGTCCGGCAAACTCTGTTTCAACATTCACGGTTATTTATAACTGATATTGCTCACCAGGGACTATTTCCTTTTGCAAAAAAGAGATAGTCCCGCCTTATTTTGAGAAAAAACTATGCGTCACGGTTATTTACTCAGCACCCTTTTACTGGTAGCTGCAACGGCACATGCAGGCGTTATTATTAACGGCACGCGCCTGGTCTACCAGGGAGGCAAAAAGGAATCCTCTATCGGTATTTCAAACCCAGATGCAACGGATTATCTGGTGCAATCCTGGGCGGATTCTGGCGGTAAAGACCTGGCCAAAGCCCCTTTTCTGATTACGCCGCCACTGTTTCGTCTTGATGCGAAGCAGGAAAACGTTCTGCGCGTCGTACGTACCGGCGGAAATTTGCCTGAAGATCGCGAGTCGATGTTCTGGCTGAATATAAAAGCCATCCCCTCCTCAAAAAAGGTGGCTGGGGTCAATACCCTGCAAATTGCGGTTAACACGCGCATTAAGCTGATGTACCGCCCGGCCTCCGTCAAGGGTAAACCGGAAGCGGTAGCGGATCAGCTTGAGTGGCACCGCGAGGGCAATGATTTAGTGGTTAACAACCCGACGCCGTTTTATATGAATTTCCAGTCGGTCACCCTTAACGGTCATAAGGTCGATAAAGCGACCTGGGCCGTACCAAAAACCGAAACCCATTTTGCGTTGCCTGCACATACCGGCGGTTCAACCGTGTCCTGGTCAATTATTACTGATTACGGCAGCATCAGCAAAACGCTCTCTGCATCCGTGCATTAATACCGTACCCAATAACGCACCTTATGATTACCTATTCTTCAACCCCAAGAAGGCAATTGCCTTCCGTTTATCGGATGCTTACGCTGCTGACCCTGCTATGCGGGTTAGCGGCCGTGGGTTTTTCGCAGCAAACGCGGGCGGATGATTATTTTAATCCAGCGTTGTTGGATGTGGATAATCCACAGCAGGGAAAAACCGATCTCTCCATTTATGAAAAAGGTCCGGGACAGGCGCCAGGGAAATATCAGGTCACGATCTTTATCAATAATAATAAAATTGATACCCGCGACGTGACCTTTATATTGCAAAAGCAGGATAATGGAGAAAATTCCCTTCAGCCCTGCTTTACTCTGTCCGATTTAAAAAGCCTGGGTATTAAAACTGACGACTATCCTCAGCTTGCCGTGAAAGGCTCATGCGCGGATTTGCACGCCATACCGGCGGCGACGGCGACATTTCGCGTCAGCAACCAGCAGCTTCTGTTGAGCATTCCGCAGTCCGCGCTCGGTCAGGTTCCCCGTGGCTATATTGACCCAACAGAATTTGATGAGGGGATCACGGCGGGCATCCTCAACTACAGCGCCAGCGCCAGCCAGAGCCACGCCCGTCAGCAGGGCATGCAGGACAACAGCAGCCAGTACGTTAACCTGCGTCCGGGCCTGAACGTCGGCGCGTGGCGCCTGCGCAACTACTCCACCTGGAGTCGCAGCACCAGCGGTCACGAAGAAGAGCAATCCTTTAACTCGGTCTACACCTATGCCCAGCGCGATATCGTGGCGTTAAAAAGCGACCTGACCGTAGGCCAAAGCAGCTCCCCGGCAGACGTATTTGACAGCGTTCCATATACCGGCGCGCAGCTGAACTCCGACAACGATATGCTGCCGGACAGCGAAAAAGGCTATGCCCCGATCATCCGCGGCACGGCCCACAGTAATGCGCTGGTGGTGGTACGTCAGAACGGCTACGTGATTTATCAAAATACCGTTGCGCCGGGTGCATTTGAAATTAATGACCTGTATCCCACCGGCAGCAGCGGCGATCTCCAGGTCACCGTGAAAGAGACGGACGGCAGCGAACGTCACTTTGTGGTGCCCTACGCCTCCGTACCGGTCCTCCAGCGCGAAAAGCATCTGAAATACAGCGTCACTGCCGGGCGCTACCGCTCTTATGACAAAGACGTGGAAAAAACGCCCTTCGCTCAGGGGAGTGTCATTTATGGCCTGCCGTACGGATTCACCGCCTACGGTGGCGTGCAGCAAAGCAGCCATTATCAGTCACAGGCGCTGGGCACCGGTAAAAACTTTGGCGATCTTGGCGCGTTTTCTGTCGACGTGACGCGCGCCAAAGCGCTGCTCAAAAAACAGCAGGCCAGCAAGGGGCAATCCTGGCGTCTGCGCTACAGCAAAGATTTCGCGGGTACGGGCACAAACTTCGCTCTGGCTGGCTATCGCTACAACAGTAAAGGGTTTTACACCCTCGAAGACACCATGGAGTCCTATACCCGCGCCGATGACTGGTCAGCACCGCAGCAGCGCCGCGCGCGTACCGAGGCCACCATCGATCAAACCCTCGGCGAAGGCTGGGGATCGTTTACGCTGAGCCTGGTCAAAGAGACCTACTGGAACCAGGGTCAGGATATGACCTCGATGAGCGTCAGCTATAACAACAGCTGGAAGGGAATCACCTACAGCATGAGCTATAGCCTCAACAAAAACACCAACAGCCGTGATGACGAAGGCGATTCGGTCAGTAACGATAACCTGTTCGCGCTGAGCGTGTCGGTACCGCTGGATCGCTGGATGAGCAACACCTGGGCCTCCTACAACATGAATAACAATAAAGACGGCACCACGCACACGCTGGGCCTGAACGGGACGGCGCTGGAGGAGAACAACCTTAACTGGAACGTGCAGGAAGGCTATGACTCATCAGAGAACGGTACCTCTACCAGTCTGAACGCCGATTATAAAGCCACCTACGGGGAAGTGAGTGGCGGTTTCAGCCAGGACAAATACCAGCGGACCACCAACGTCGGTCTGCAGGGGGGCATGATAGCCCACGCTAACGGCCTGACGCTGAGCCAGCCGCTGGGCGAGACCATCGCGCTGGTGAAAGCGCCCGGAGCCAGCGGCACGCACATCGCCAACCAGACGGGCGTGGAAACTGACTTCCGCGGCTATACCGTGGTGCCGTTTGTTACCGCCTATCGCCACAACACGATTTCGCTGGATACCGAAACGCTGCCTGACGAGGCTGACGTGACGCACGCTTCGCAGATCGTCACGCCAACCCGCGGTGCGGTGGTGCGGGCAAGCTTCAATACCCGCGTGGGTCATCGCGTCCTGATGACGCTGACGCACAACGGGAAGCCGCTGCCCTTCGGCGCAACGGTCACCACCGAGGATAAGGACAGCGAATTTATCGTCGGCACTGATGGCCAAACCTATCTTTCCGGAATGCCCGATCGCGGCAAGCTCTCCGTCTCATGGGGACAGGAAGCCAGCGACCACTGCGTTGCGGAATACACGCTCACGGATGAAAAAGAGAAAACAGACATTATTAACGCTGCCGCGCAGTGTCAGTAATCAACCGAGCAGGTTCACCTATGCAGCTTGTAAAACAATGCTTTTTCTTACTCATACTGGCAACCGCATCGCTGTTTATGCCGCATGCAAAAGCCACCTGTACGTCGCCGGATATGCCAAAGACCATTAACCTGTCCACGGTTTCCGTCTCCACCACGCTTCCCGTCGGCGCGACCATCCCCGGCACCGAACAGACGGTACACGTCGCGGGCCACTGTGATAATGCTGCAGATAAGGGTCTGGAGATCGTCTCCTGCTACTACGGCTACGGCACGGAAATTCCCGGCCTTTCCGGGGTCTATGAATCCGGCGTGAAGGGGGTTGGTATTGCGCTGATGAATGACAAAGGTCAGCGCATCAGCGGTGCGGGCGGGGTCACCTGCGACTCCCGCGGCACGCCTATTGGCTATGTCTCAACTGACGGCAACCAGACGTTCGATTTTAACGTCACGCTGGAGCTGGTAAAAACGGATACCGCGGTAGAATCCGGTACGCTAAATCAAAGCCAGACCGTTTTTGGCATTGGCGTTTTTGGTCACGAAGGCATCGGTTCACCCAACAATGTTAGCTATGCCGGTAACGTAAACCTTGAAAACGTCACCTGCTCCGTACTGCCAAAAAGCCTGACCGTCAACATGGGCGATTTCCCGGTCAGCGATTTCAACATGGTCGGCACGCTGGCGATGCCCGCGAAGGAGTTCAACATCACGGTGAACTGTAACTCCACCGTTCAGCCTGAATTTAAGGTCACCAGCAGCGACGGCTACGTACCCGGTTATCAGGGGGTGCTTAAGCTCACGCCGGAGGATGGCATGGCAACGGGTGTCGGGATTGAAATGGCGATCGACAACGAGCTGGCAACGTTCGATACCTACACCCAAACTGAAACCCTGGCCTATGCCAACCAGACGATGGATATCCCGGTCAAGCTGAACTATTTGCAGGTGGCAGATGAAGTCACCCCTGGCCCGGCGAACGCCGTCGCCACCATTACTCTGGCCTATAAGTGATGAAAATGAAGAAACGTCTTTTTGTGCTGGCCGCGCTGGCCAGCACGCTCACCTGTCTGGCCCGGGCTGACGATATTCAGCTGCAAATGGTCGGTAACATTTATGCCAACACCTGCCTCGTGGACAGCGCCAGCAAGGATTTAACCGTTGATTTAGGCCAGGCGGCTTCCAGTGAATTCCACGACGTGGGGGATACCGGCGCGTGGAAAACCTTCAGCCTGAAGGTGACGCATTGTCCTAAATCCCTCGCCCTGGCGACCGCCTTCTTTTACGGTCAGGCGGATGCTACCCACCCAACCAAGTTTGCCAACACGGGCAGCGCGAAGGGGCTGGCGCTGGAGCTGGCGGACAGCCAGGACCATATCCTCATCGCACCGCAGGCCAGCTTTAACGCGCTGATTGACCAGAACGACCATACCGCTACCTTCCCGCTGGCCGCACGCTATTACGCCACCGCTATGCCTGTTACCGCAGGCACGTTCAGCAGCGTCGTTCAGGTGACCTTCACTTACCAGTAGGACCGCGCCCCTTAGCACGGATGCTTTTTCGACGCCCGGCAGCCTGTTTTGCCGGGCGTTTTTTTATCTCCGGTACCGACGGCTGTTCAATCGGGAAGACCGGAAGCGCGTTGAGCAGCCGCTGTCCATAATTTTTGGTCAGCAGACGTTTATCGTAGATCACCACTTCGCCCCAGCAGCCGTGGCTTCGAATCAAACGCCCCACCTGCTGAATCAGGTTAAACGATGCCGCAGGCAGACTCTGCACCTCAAACGGATAGCGGTTAAGGCTTTTCAGCCATTCGCCCTCGGTGATCACCACCGGGCTGTCGATGGGGGGGAAGGCAATTTTATGAATGTGGACCTGCGTCAGGTAGTCGCCTTTCAGGTCAAGACCTTCCGCGAAAGACTGCAATCCCACCAGCACGCTACGCTCGCCGTTATCAATGCGTTTACGGTGGGTTTCCACCAGCCTGTAACGCGGCTGGTCACCCTGCACCAGCAGGAGTAAACGCAGATCGGTGACGTGCTCCAGAAAACGCTGCATGGCGCGTCCACTGGCGAATAACACCAGCATGCCAGGGTATTTTTTACTCTCGACCTGTTCGCGGAAATAGGCCGCCATTTCCGCAATGTGCTGTTCTTCGTTGTCGATCAGCGGCTCAAACGTCATGCGCGGAATGACCAGCTTGCCCTGCTCGCAGTGGTTAAACGGCGAGTCCAGCGCCACAAAGCGGTCACCCGCTTTTTCTTTAAGCCCGCTCATCTCCTGCAAACGAGAAAAACTGTTCAGAGAACGCAGCGTGGCAGAGGTCACCACCACGTGCGGCACGCTGCGCCAGATCAGTTTTTCCAGCTGATCGGCCACGCGGATGCCCACGCAGTGGAAGAAGAGATGCACCTGCCCGTCCCGCACGTCGCGGGTGGCCCATTTGGTGACCGGCGCGCCTGATGCCTGCGCCATTGAGGCCAGCCGCCAGAGTTTGCTCTGCGCTTCGAACATGCCCAGCGCGCGGTTCATCTGTAGCAGAATACGGTGCAGACGCACCACGTCATGCGTGCCGGTTTTCTCGCTCAGATCGTTTAAGAACATCTCCGCCAGCCCGCGCAGCTTTTCAAGGTGCTTTGCCAGCTGCTGACAAATTTCCATCACCTCTTCCGGCAGTTCGCCCATCGCAAAGCGATGTTCCGCCTCCTGGGCTGCGGGAAGATAAAGGTTGAGGATGTTATTGAGCGAGGAGATCAGGCCGTAAACCTCTTCACAATGCTCGCTTAGCCGTTCCGGCACCGCCAGCGGCGGCGTGGTTTTCGGGCGGAACTGCTCCATGCAGGTTGCCACCAGCTTGCAGAATAGATCCAGCTGCAGGCGGAACCAGGGCGCGGTGATCTCGGCGCTCATCTCCAGCGCGTCCCGAGCCACGTCGGGCAGATGGTGGCCTTCGTCGAGCACCAGCAGCAGATTTTTGGGCTCCGGTAGCACCGCCTCACTCTCCAGCGCGGCCATCACCAGCGCGTGGTTGGCGACAACCACCTCCGCCTCCTGAATTTCGCGCCGGGCGACAAAGAACGGGCACTCGCGGTAGTAGTGGCAGTTGCGGTTCAGACAGCTTGCTTTGTCGGTGCTGAGCCTGCGCCATAAGTCGTCGCTGATGGCCTGGCTGGTGTGATCCCGAAGGCCGTCCCACTTATAGCCGTCGAGTTCGGCTTTGAGTTTTGCACACTGCTCCTGCTCGGCCTTATTGTTCGGCGTCAGCTCGTCATCAAGAAACGCGAGCAGATCCTGTTGATTCGGCTCGCTGCTGGCGAGCGCCGCCAGGTTACGTGGGCACACGTAGCGCCCGCGCCCAAAGGCGGCGGTAAAGCGCAGGTCGGGGATGATTTTGCGCAGCAGCGGCAAATCTTTGCTGAAAATCTGATCCTGCAGGGCCACGTTGGCGGTGCTGACCACCAGCGTTTTGTCCTCTTCCCGCGCGATGGCAATACCGGGAATGAGATATGACAGGGTTTTCCCGACGCCGGTCGGCGCTTCAATCGCCAGATGTCGCCCGTCGTCCCCGGCAAGCGTTTTTGCCACGTCAGCAATCATCTGCCGCTGCGGCGCTCGGGGGATAAAGTCGGGGATCTGCTGTTGTAGCGCCTTGTACCATGCGCCAATTTGCGCTTTCAGCGCCGCGGTTAAAGCCATCGAAAAACCTGAAATACTGTATAAACAGCCACTATTGTGGCACTTTCTCTTCGCTGCCGCAAAAAGAAAAGCCCGGCTTTACGACCGGGCTTCCAGATTACTGCGGGTTAGCAGGTTTACGCGGGCGGCGTCGACGCTGCCCTTCCCCTGCCGGTTTCCCTTCACCGCTGCGCCACGGACTTTCGCCGGCCGGTTTGCTGTCGTTGTTGCGACGCGGGGGTTTGCCGGATGATTTCGGCGCGCCGCCTTCAGCACGACGCGGCTGCTGACCGCGACCACCGCCGCCCTGACCACGACCGCCGCCCTGGCGACCGTTCTGAATCGGCTCCGCCTTGATGGACGGATCCACTTCGTAGCCCGGGGTTTCGATGCGTGGGATCTCTTTCTTCAGCAGACGTTCGATGTCGCGCAGCAGCTTGTGTTCATCGACGCAGACCAGTGACAGCGCTTCACCGGTTGCCGCCGCGCGGCCGGTACGACCGATACGGTGAACGTAATCTTCCGGGACGTTTGGCAGCTCGTAGTTTACTACGTGCGGCAGCTCTTCAATGTCCAGACCACGCGCGGCGATGTCGGTTGCCACCAGCACGCGGATGTCGCCAGATTTGAAGTCCGCCAGCGCACGGGTACGCGCACCCTGGCTCTTGTTACCGTGGATGGCGGCACTGCGGATACCGTCTTTATTGAGCTGTTCCGCCAGGTGGTTCGCACCGTGCTTGGTGCGGGTAAAGACCAGCACCTGCTGCCAGTTACCCTGGCCGATCATCTGGGAGAGCAGCTCCCGCTTACGCTTTTTATCGACAAAGTGAACGTGCTGCGTCACCTGCTCAGAGGCGGTGTTGCGACGCGCCACTTCCACTTCCAGCGGATTATGCAGCAGCTTTTCTGCCAGCGCCTTGATCTCGTCGGAGAAGGTGGCAGAGAACAGCAGGTTCTGACGACGCGCAGGCAGCTTGGCCAGCACGCGACGGATGTCGTGGATAAAGCCCATATCCAGCATGCGGTCAGCTTCATCCAGCACCAGAATTTCAATCTGATCGAGCTTCACCGCGTTCTGGTGTTCGAGATCCAGCAGACGGCCCGGCGTTGCCACCAGCACGTCCACGCCGCCGCGCAGCTTCATCATCTGCGGGTTAATGCTGACGCCACCGAAAACGACCAGCGAGCGAATGTTGAGATAGCGGCTGTAGTCACGCACGTTCTCACCAATCTGCGCCGCCAGCTCACGGGTTGGGGTCAGGATCAGCGCACGAACCGGACGACGGCCTTTGGCGTGCGGCTGGTTTTTTACCAGCAGCTCTAACAGCGGCAGCGTAAAGCCCGCGGTTTTACCGGTACCGGTCTGAGCGCTGGCCATCAGGTCACGCCCCTGAAGAACGGCGGGGATCGCCTGCTGCTGGATGGGGGTTGGCTCAACGTAGCCCTGCTCTGCGATGGCACGCAGAATTTCCGGGTTCAGGCCAAGGGAATCAAAAGACATAAAAACTCCGAACCGCCCCGACCATCACAGGTGTAGTTTTCAGGGAGATATAACGAAAAGGGGAAGGACAAAAACCACAATGTCGTGAAGGTGCGGAGTGTAGCAGCTTTTGTGACGTGGCGCATAAAATATCCCAGCACGAACGCTCGACGGTTCAGCAATTCGGGGCTATTTTTAATCAATCGATTGATTAATTTTTAATGCCGCCATGAATACGACCCCAACGACAACCAAAGGTGAACAGGCCAAAAGCCAGCTGATTGCTGCCGCGTTGGCGCAGTTTGGCGAGTATGGCCTGCACGCGACCACGCGAGATATCGCCGCCCAGGCCGGGCAAAACATTGCGGCGATCACCTACTATTTTGGCTCAAAAGAGGATTTGTACCTCGCCTGCGCCCAGTGGATTGCCGATTTTATCGGCACACATTTTCGTCCGCACGTTGAAGAAGCCAGCGAGCTGTTGAGCCAGCCGACGCCGGATCGTGACGCTATCCGGCGGCTTATCCTGAATGCCTGCCATAATATGATCCGCCTGCTGACCCACGACGATACGCTCAACCTGAGTAAGTTTATCTCCCGCGAGCAGCTCTCCCCTACAACTGCCTATCAGCTGGTACACGATCAGGTCATTGCTCCGATGCATACCCACCTGACCCACCTGATCGCCGCCTATACCGGGCGGGACGCCAGCGATACCGTGACCATTTTGCATACCCATGCCCTGCTGGGTGAAATCCTTGCCTTTCGTCTGGGGCGGGAAACCATCCTGTTACGCACCGGCTGGACACAATTCGATGAGGATAAAGCCGCGCAGATTAGCCAGGTCATCACCTGTCATCTCGATCTGATCCTGCAAGGCTTAACGCAAAGGAGCCTGAAGTCATGAAAAAACCTGTCGCCATCATTCTGGTGGTTGTTGTTTTGCTTGCCGCGGGCGTCGGTGGCTGGCTGTGGTATCAGAGCCATCAGGACCGGGGCCTGACGCTGTATGGTAATGTGGATATTCGTACCGTGAATATGAGCTTCCGCGTGGGTGGCCGTCTCGCCTCGCTGAGCGTTGACGAAGGTGATGCCATTAAACGCGGGCAAACGCTGGGCATGCTGGATAAAGCCCCCTACGAGAACGCCCTGATGCAGGCCAAAGCCGGCGTTTCCGTTGCCCAGGCGCAATATGACCTGATGCTGGCGGGTTATCGTGACGAAGAGATCGCCCAGGCCGCCGCTGCCGTTAAGCAGGCGAAAGCTGCCTACGACTACGCGCAGAATTTCTATAACCGTCAGCAGGGGCTGTGGAAAAGCCGCACCATTTCAGCCAACGATCTGGAGAATGCGCGTTCATCCCGCGACCAGGCGCAGGCGACGCTGAAATCCGCGCAGGATAAATTAAGCCAGTACACCACCGGTAACCGCCCGCAGGACATTGCCCAGGCCAAAGCCAGCCTTGAACAGGCGCAGGCGCAGCTGGCCCAGGCAGAGCTGGATCTGCATGATACAACCCTCATCGCCCCGTCTGACGGTACGCTGATGACCCGTGCCGTGGAGCCGGGCAGCATGCTCAGCGCGGGCAGCACCGTATTAACGCTCTCCCTGACCCGCCCGGTCTGGGTGCGCGCCTACATTGACGAGCCAAATCTCGGCCAGATGCAGCCGGGCCGCGAGCTGCTGCTCTATACCGATGGTCGTCCGGATAAGCCGTATCACGGCAAAGTCGGCTTTGTCTCCCCCACCGCCGAATTCACCCCGAAAACCGTTGAAACGCCGGACCTGCGTACCGACCTGGTGTACCGTCTGCGCATCATCGTCACCGATGCGGACGACGCGCTGCGTCAGGGCATGCCTGTTACCGTAAAAGTGAACAACGGGGAACGACATGAATGACGCGGTTATCCAGCTCAACAATTTGGTCAAACGCTTCGCAGGGATGGACAAACCGGCGGTCGCCCCGCTGAACTGCACCATTCAGAAAGGCTATGTGACCGGCCTGGTCGGCCCGGACGGCGCAGGCAAAACCACGCTGATGCGGATGCTGGCCGGTTTGCTAAAGCCGGATGAAGGCACAGCCAGCGTGCTTGGCCTTGACCCTATCAAAGACGACGGCGCGCTCCACGCCATGCTCGGCTATATGCCGCAGAAGTTTGGTCTGTATGAAGATCTGACGGTGATGGAAAACCTGAACCTGTATGCCGACCTGCGCAGCGTGACCGGCGAAACCCGGCAGAAAACCTTCGCCCGCCTGCTTGAGTTCACCTCCCTCGGCCCGTTCACCGACCGGCTGGCGGGCAAGCTCTCCGGCGGGATGAAGCAAAAGCTGGGGCTGGCCTGTACGCTCGTCGGCGAACCAAAGGTCCTGCTGCTGGACGAGCCCGGCGTCGGCGTGGACCCCATCTCCCGCCGTGAGCTGTGGCAGATGGTGCACGAGCTGGCAGGCGACGGGATGCTGATCCTCTGGAGCACCTCCTACCTCGACGAAGCGGAACAGTGCCGGGACGTGCTGCTGATGAACGAAGGCGAGCTGCTTTATCAGGGCGAGCCAACGACGTTGACGCAGAGCATGGCCGGACGCAGTTTCCTCCTCCACAGCCCGCAGGAGTCCAACCGCAGGCTGCTGCAGAGAGTGCTGAAACTGCCGCAGGTGAGCGACGGGATGATTCAGGGTCGGTCCGTGCGCGTAATCCTCAAAAAGGAGGCCACCGTCGAGGATATTCGCCGCGCGCCTGGCATGCCTGAAATTGAAATGGCAGAGACGGCGCCGCGCTTTGAAGATGCGTTTATCGACCTGCTGGGCGGCGCGGGGACATCGGAATCGCCTCTCGGCGCGATCCTCCACACGGTTGAAGGTACGCCGGGCGAGACGGTGATTGAAGCCAAATCCCTGACCAAAAAGTTCGGCGATTTCGCCGCCACCGATAACGTCAACTTTGCGGTAAAACGCGGCGAGATTTTTGGCCTGCTCGGGCCGAACGGCGCGGGGAAATCCACCACCTTTAAAATGATGTGTGGCCTGCTGGTGCCGACGTCCGGCAAGGCGCTGGTGCTGGATATGGATCTCAAAGTCAGCTCCGGCAAGGCGCGCCAGCATCTGGGCTATATGGCACAGAAATTCTCGTTGTATGGCAACCTGACCGTCGAGCAGAATCTGCGCTTTTTCTCCGGCGTGTACGGCCTGCGCGGGCGCGCGCAGAACGAGAAAATCCGCCGCATGAGCGATGCCTTCGGGTTAACGAATATTGCCTCCCACGCCACCGACGAACTGCCCCTCGGCTTTAAGCAACGCCTCGCGCTGGCCTGCTCGCTGATGCACGAGCCCGATATTCTTTTCCTCGATGAGCCGACCTCCGGGGTGGATCCCCTCACCCGCCGCGAGTTCTGGCTGCATATCAACAGCATGGTGGAGAAAGGGGTGACGGTGATGGTGACCACCCACTTTATGGATGAGGCGGAATACTGCGACCGCATCGGGCTGGTCTATCGCGGCAAGCTGATTGCCCACGGCACCCCGGACGACCTGAAAAACCAGGCCGCCGACGATGCCGTGCCAGACCCGACCATGGAGCAGGCGTTTATCACCCTCATCCACGACTGGGATAAGGAGAATGCCCATGCGCAGTAACGCCCTTTCCTGGCGCCGGGTGCGCGCGTTATGCATAAAAGAGACGCGGCAGATCGTGCGTGACCCGAGTAGCTGGCTGATTGCGGTGGTGATCCCCCTGCTGCTGCTGTTTATCTTTGGCTACGGCATCAACCTCGACTCCAGCAAGCTGCGGGTCGGCATTTTGCTGGAACAGCAGAGCGAAGAGGCGCTGGACTTCACCCACGCAATGACCGGCTCGCCGTACATTGACGCCACCATCAGCGATAGCCGGCAGGCGCTGATCCAGAAGATGCAGGCCGGGAAAATTCGCGGGCTGGTGGTCATCCCGGTGGATTTCGCCGCCAATATGGCGCGGGCGAATGCCGACGCGCCGATCCAGGTGATTACCGACGGCAGCGAGCCGAACACCGCCAACTTCGTGCAGGGCTACGTGGAGGGGATCTGGCAGCTATGGCAGATGCAGCGTGCCGAAGACCGGGGGGAGACGTTTGAACCGCTCATCGACGTGCAAACACGCTACTGGTTTAACCCTGCCGCCATCAGCCAGCACTTTATCATTCCGGGCGCGGTGACGATTATCATGACGGTGATTGGCGCGATCCTGACCTCGCTGGTGATCGCCCGCGAGTGGGAGCGTGGCACCATGGAGGCGCTACTGTCCACAGAAGTGACGCGCGTCGAGCTGCTGCTGTGCAAGCTCATCCCCTACTACTTCCTCGGGATGCTGGCGATGCTGCTCTGCATGCTTGTCGCCGTCTTTATCCTCGGCGTGCCGTACCGCGGCTCGCTGGTGGTGCTGTTCTTTATCACCAGCCTGTTTTTACTTAGCACGCTGGGGATGGGGCTGCTCATCTCCACCATCACCCGCAACCAGTTTAACGCCGCGCAGGTGGCGCTCAACGCCGCCTTTTTACCGTCGATCATGCTGTCCGGGTTTATTTTCCAGATAGACAGTATGCCAGCGGTGATCCGCGCCGTGACCTACATCATTCCGGCGCGTTATTTCGTGAGCACGCTGCAAAGCCTGTTCCTGGCGGGGAATATTCCGGTGGTGCTGATTATCAACACGCTGTTTTTAATGGCGTCAGCGGTGATGTTTATCGGATTGACGTGGTTGAAAACCAAACGGCGTCTGGATTAAGGAGCGAACATGTTTCACCGACTATGGACGTTAATACGAAAAGAGCTGCAATCCCTGCTGCGCGAGCCGCAAACCCGCGCCATTCTGGTTTTGCCGGTGCTGATCCAGGTTTTGCTGTTCCCCTTTGCCGCGACGCTTGAGGTGACCAACGCCACCATCGCCATTTACAACGAAGACAACGGTAAACATTCCGTCGAGCTGACGCAGCGCTTTGCCCGTGCAAAAGCGTTTACCCATATCCTGCTGCTGAAAAGCCCGCAGGAAATCCAGCCGACCATCGATACGCAAAAAGCCCTGCTGCTGGTGCGCTTCCCGGCAGATTTTTCCCGTAACCTGGATACCTTCCAGACCGCGCCGATGCAGCTTATCCTCGACGGGCGCAACTCTAACAGCGCCCAGATTGCGGCCAACTATCTGCAGCAGGTGGTGAAGAATTATCAGCAGGAGCTGATGGACGGCAAACCGAAGCCCAACAACAGCGAGCTGGTGGTGCGTAACTGGTACAACCCGAATCTGGACTACAAATGGTTTGTGGTGCCGTCGCTGATCGCCATGATCACCACCATCGGGGTGATGATCGTCACCTCCCTGTCCGTCGCCCGCGAGCGGGAGCAAGGTACGCTGGATCAGCTGCTGGTTTCCCCGCTCGCGACCTGGCAAATCTTTGTTGGCAAAGCGGTGCCGGCGCTGATTGTCGCGACATTTCAGGCCACTATCGTGCTGGGCGTGGGAATTTGGGCCTATCAAATCCCGTTTGCCGGTTCGCTGGCGCTGTTTTACTTCACGATGGTGATTTACGGGCTGTCGCTGGTGGGGTTTGGGCTGTTAATTTCGGCGCTGTGCTCGACGCAGCAGCAGGCGTTTATCGGCGTGTTTGTCTTTATGATGCCAGCGATTTTGCTCTCCGGGTACGTTTCCCCTGTCGAGAACATGCCGGTGTGGCTGCAGGACATCACATGGATAAACCCGATACGCCACTTCACGGACATTACCAAGCAGATCTATCTGAAGGATGCGAGTCTGGATATTGTCTGGGGGAGTTTGTGGCCGCTACTGGTCATAGCGGCCACGACGGGGTCAGTGGCGTACGCGATGTTTAGACGCAACATTGCGTAGCTTTTTCTCTTTGGTGAGCAATGAGACCACCGCAGGCCCTGCAAGGATTGCGAGACCCGCCAGGGCCAGCAGCAGGTTGTTTTGCAGCACGCGTGACAGCAGCCAAAGCACAATCATCGCGGCACCAAAGTACCAGGTGGTGGTGAGCTCTTCGAGCACATCACCCACCTCGCGCCAGCGCGCTTCATGGTGGCGCTGTAAGAACAACATCGACAGCACGGTGACGCCATAGAGGACGCATAGCCCCAGGCCAACACGCACCAGCGTGCCGCTCATCCAGCCCATCACCAGTACGGCCACGACCAGTAAATGCAACATTATCTGCCAGCAACTTAACCCCGTTGCGACACGAACACGTTGTTGCCACTTCATGGCTTATCTCCTGAAGGATTTTTATCTGCTTAATCAGACTACCGCACTTTACGGAAAATTCCGTAACGCCGCATCTTTTTGTGACGCCGACTACACTTTATTTTCATTGGGATAGTCACTCAGGAAGGGGCTTATGACTCAAAAAATGCAGCATTTCTCGCTTAAAGTGCTGACGATAAACATTCATAAAGGCTTCACAGCATTTAATCGCCGCTTCATTTTACCGGAGCTGCGCGACGCGGTTCGCACCGTCAGCGCGGACATTGTCTGCCTGCAGGAGGTGATGGGCGCGCACGAGGTGCATCCCATGCATTTCGAGAACTGGCCCGATACGCCGCACTATGAATTTCTGGCCGACACGATGTGGAGTGATTACGCCTACGGGCGCAACGCGGTCTATCCGGAAGGCCATCACGGGAACGCGGTGCTGTCACGTTTTCCTATCGAACATTATGAGAACCGGGACGTTTCCGTGGGTGAGAGCGAAAAGCGCGGGCTGCTATACTGCCGCATCGCGCCACCGGCACTCACGGTGCCCATTCATGTCGGTTGCGTGCATCTTGGCCTGCGCGAAGCCCACCGTCAGGCGCAGCTACAGATGCTGGCTGACTGGACCAATGCGCTTCCCGACGGTGAACCCGTGGTCGTGGCCGGTGATTTTAACGACTGGCGGCAGCGCGCGAACCATCCTCTGAAGGTCAATGCAGGGCTGGAGGAGATTTTTACCCGGGCCCATGGTCGCCCGGCACGGACGTTCCCGGTGCGCTTTCCCCTGCTGCGCCTGGACCGTATCTACGTGAAAAATGCCCATGCCAGCAGCCCGACGGCGCTGGCCTTACTTAACTGGCGACATCTGTCCGACCATGCCCCGCTCAGCGCGGAGATCCACTTATGAAATGTTCCTGGCAGGAAGGCAACCGGATCTCGCTGCTGGTCAACGGCGACGAGTATTACCCGGCCGTCTTTAAGGCGATTGATAACGCTAAGCAGAGAGTGATCCTCGAAACCTTTATCTGGTTCGAGGACGACGTGGGCAAACAGTTACACAGCGTACTGCTGCGTGCCGCCCGGCGCGGCGTCAAAATTGAAGCGCTGCTGGACGGCTATGGCTCACCGGACCTCAGCGACGGGTTCGTGAATGAACTGACCGCTGCGGGCGTGGTGTTCCGCTACTACGATCCCGGCCCGCGCCTGTTTGGCATGCGTACCAACCTTTTCCGGCGGATGCACCGCAAAATTGTGGTGGTGGATGAGGCGGTGGCGTTTGTCGGCGGCATTAACTACTCAGCTGAACATATGTCCGACTACGGCCCGGAAGCAAAACAGGATTACGCCATTCGCATTGAGGGCCCGGTAGTACAGGACATCGTATTATTCGAACTGGAGAACCTGCCGGGGAAAGAGGCCGTTCGCCGCTGGTGGAAACGCCGCCATCGCCCGGAGGAGAACCGCAAGCCCGGCGAAGCGCAGGCCCTTTTCGTCTGGCGCGATAACGGCGAGCACCGGGACGATATTGAACGCCATTACCTGAAGATGCTCGCCAACGCGAAGCGCGAAGTGATCATTGCTAACGCCTACTTTTTCCCGGGCTATCGCCTGCTGCATGCCATGCGTAATGCGGCCCGGCGCGGCGTACGGGTGAAGCTGATTGTGCAGGGCGAGCCGGATATGCCGATAGTCAAAGTTGGCGCGCGGCTGCTGTATAACTATCTGGTCAAAGGCGGCGTTCAGATCTACGAATATCGCCGTCGGCCGCTACATGGCAAAGTCGCGCTGATGGACGATCACTGGGCCACCGTCGGCTCCAGCAACCTGGATCCGCTGAGCTTATCGCTAAATCTCGAAGCTAACCTGATCATCCACGATCGCCAGTTTAATCAGACCCTGCGGGATAATTTGCAGGCCCTAATTGTTAACGACTGCGTGCGCGTGGATGAGTCTATGGTGCCGAAACGCACCTGGTGGAACCTGGGCATCAGCGTAGTGGTGTTCCACTTCCTTCGCCATTTCCCGGCGATGGTCGGCTGGCTGCCAGCGCATACGCCGAAGCTGGCGCAGGTGGACCCGCCGGTACAACCCGAAATGGAAACCCAGGACCGCGTTGAAGCGGAAGATGGAGGCAAACCCTGATGTCGAAATCACATCCGCGCTGGCGGCTGGCGAAAAAAATTCTCACCTGGGTGTTCTTTATTGCGGTCGCCGTGCTGCTGGTGGTTTACGCCCAAAAAGTTGACTGGGAGGAGGTGTGGAAAGTTATCCGCAACTACAACCGGATGGTGCTGCTGGGCGCGACAGGGCTGGTGATCGTGAGCTACCTGATGTACGGCTGCTACGACCTGCTGGGCCGGGCATACTGCGGCCACAAGCTGGCTAAACGCCAGGTGATGCTGGTGTCGTTTATTTGCTACGCCTTCAACCTGACGCTGAGTACCTGGGTCGGGGGGATTGGCATGCGCTATCGCCTCTACTCGCGTCTCGGGCTGCCGGGCGGGACTATAACCCGCATTTTTTCCCTGAGCATCACCACTAACTGGCTGGGCTATATTCTGCTCGGCGGGGTGATTTTCACCATCGGCGTGGTCCAGCTGCCCGCGCACTGGTACATCGATGAAGCCACGCTGCGTATTCTCGGCATCGTGCTGCTGCTGATTATCGCTTTTTATCTGTGGGCCTGCGCGTTTGCTAAACGCCGTCATATGACCCTCAGAGGGCAGAAACTGGTATTGCCGTCGTGGAAGTTTGCCATGCTGCAGATGGCGGTATCCAGCGCTAACTGGATGGCGATGGGAGCAATTATCTGGCTGTTGATTGGCGAGGACGTGAATTACTTCTTCGTGTTGGGCGTGCTGCTGGTGAGCAGTATCGCCGGGGTTATTGTGCATATCCCGGCGGGGATTGGGGTGCTGGAGGCGGTGTTCATTGCGCTTCTGGCCGGAGAGCATGTTTCTCAGGGAGCGATTATTGCCGCCCTGCTCGCCTACCGCATGCTCTATTACTTCCTGCCGCTGGCGCTGGCCACGGTCTGTTATCTGGTGCTGGAGAGTCGGGCGAAGAAACTACGGGCGAAGAATGAGAGGATGTTAGCGAAGTGAATAAGTCGGGTGGCGGCTTCGCCTTACCCGACCTACGGTTCGCGTTTCGTAGGCCGGGTAAGGCGAAGCCGCCACCCGGCAAAACAACCTTAACGACGGTTGCCGAAAATACGCAGCAACATCAGGAACAGGTTGATGAAGTCCAGATAGAGCGTCAGCGCGCCCAGAATCGAGTATTTGCGCAGGTTTGAACTGTCGCGCACGTCGATCTGCTCGCCGATGTTTTTCAGCTTCTGGGTGTCATACGCCGTCAGCCCAACGAAGACCACCACACCGATGTAGGTCACGGCCCACATCAGCGCTTCACTCTTCAGCCACAGGTTCACCAGCGACGCCAGCACAATCCCGATCAGCCCCATAAACAGCATGCTGCCGAAACCGCTCAGGTCACGTTTGGTGGTGTAGCCGTAAAGGCTCATCGCGCCGAACATCCCGCCGGTCACCACAAACGTGCTGGCAATGGAGGAATAGGTGTAGACGATGAAAATACTGGAAAGCGTCAGCCCCGTTAGCGCCGAATAGAGCATAAACAGCGTGGTCGCCATCCCCGCACTGAGCTTTTGCACCAGCCCGGAGAGGACAAACACCAGCGCCAGCTGCGCGATAATCAGCCCAAAGAAGGTGATTTTGCTGGAGAAGATAAACATCATCAGTTCAGGCGTGTTCGCCGCATACCACGCGATAAACGCGGTAAGCAGCAGGCCAACTGTCATCCAGCCGTACACCTGAGCCATATACGTCTGCAGGCCGCTACGGGTCTGCTGTACTATTGAATCGGAACGCGGAAATCGGTCCATGATTCACTCCTGATTAAGATTAAGTAGACACACACGTTAAGATTAACACATCCACGTCAACCGACTACCAACGGCTGGCGGCTTGTTTATCACTATCGCGGGATTCCACCCAGCGCTCCCCTTCCGGCGTCGCTTCCCGCTTCCAGAACGGCGCTTTAGTTTTGAGGTAATCCATCATGAACTCCCCTGCCGCAAACGCGCTACCGCGGTGCGCGCTGGTCACGCCCACGAAAACAATCTCTTCGCCTGGCCACATCTCGCCGATGCGGTGGATCACCGTGACGCGCCCGAGCGGCCAGCGGCCACGCGCTTCTTCCACAATGGCCACCAGCGATTTCTCCGTCATGCCCGGGTAGTGCTCCAGCGTCAGCGCCTTCACGCTGTCACCGAGGTTGTGATTGCGTACCTTGCCGGTGAACGTCACGACCGCGCCGTCTTCGTCACGCTCGGCCAGCCAGTCATATTCTGTCCCCACGTTAAAACGCGCCGGGCTCACCAGAATTCGGGTCTCAGCCATCTTAACCCCCTGTGACCGGCGGAAAGAAGGCCACTTCATCCCCTGCGGTTAGTGGATGGCTGAACTCAACCAGCGTCTGGTTCACGGCGGCCAGCAGCTTACTTTCGTCCAGCGCCAGCGCCCAGCGTTCGCCCTGTGCGGCCAGATGCGCACGCAGGGCGGCGACGTTTTCAAAAGAGCCCTCCAGCGTCAGGCTGTCGGTATTCACCAGCTCGCGCACCTGGGCAAAAAAGAGCACCTTAATCATGGCTGTCCACCTTAAAATCACCGGATTTGCCGCCGCTTTTTGCCAGCAGGCGAACCGGGCCAATCACCATATCTTTCTGCACCGCTTTACACATGTCGTAGATGGTCAGCGCGGCAACGGAGGCTGCCGTCAGGGCTTCCATCTCAACGCCGGTCTTCCCGGTTAAGCGGCACAGGGACTCAATGCGCACCCGATTATGCTCCGGCTGCGCCTGCAGGTTCACTTCCACCTTGCTAAGCATCAGCGGATGGCAAAGGGGAATGAGGTCCCAGGTGCGCTTGGCGGCCTGAATACCGGCGATGCGGGCGGTGGCAAAGACGTCACCCTTGTGGTGGCTGCCGTCGATAATCATCGCCAGCGTTGCCGGCTGCATGGTAACGAACGCTTCCGCGCGCGCCTCGCGCACCGTTTCCGCTTTGGCGGAGACATCCACCATATGCGCTTCGCCGGCGGCGTTAATGTGGGTCAGTTGTGACATAGCTTATTTCTTTAAATGGGGATGAAAATTACATGGACGGGTACGGGCATCCAGCTGCGGGGCGATGATGTTTTCCCATGCGGTACGGCAGGCTTTGGTCGAGCCCGGCATGGCGAAAATCAGGGTGTTGTTGGCCACCCCGGCGACGGCGCGCGACTGCAGCGTGGAGGTACCAATCTCCTCAAAGGAGAGCATGCGGAATACTTCGCCGAAGCCTTCCACTTCGCGGTCAAACAGCGGGATCAGCGCTTCAGGCGCCTGATCGCCTGCGGTAAAACCGGTGCCGCCGGTGATCAATACCACCTGCACTTCATCGCTGGCAATCCACTGCGAAACCTGCGCGCGAATGGCGTAGCGGTTCTCTTTCACAATCGCTTTATCGACGATGTGATGCCCCGCATCATGGGCCGCCTCGCGCAGCCAGTGGCCGGACGTATCATCCTCTTCGCCACGGCGGTCGGAAACGGTAAGAATAGCAATGCGTGTCGGGATAAATTCTGCGCTTACCTGACTCATCTTCTGATTCCTTCTTAAGCCTGATCACCCGCCAATATAAGACAGGTTCTGAGTAATGCCGGTGTTGCCCTGATGCAAGAAGTGGGTCTGTTTTTTGTGCGTCAGCGCTTCAGAAATGCGCGCTTCAAGCACGGCCTGTTGAGCATCGTCTTCCAGCAGATCGCGCAGATCTACGCCGCCGTCGCCGAACAGGCAGAGATGGAGCTTGCCCACGGAGGAGACGCGCAGACGGTTACAGCTGGCGCAGAAGTCTTTCTCATAGGGCATGATAAGGCCAATCTCACCCTCGTAATCCGGGTGGCAGAAGACCTGCGCCGGGCCGTCGCTGCGCTGGCGGATCTGGTGGATCCAGCCGCGTTTGAGCAGCTCGTCGCGCAACACCATGCCGGAAATGTGATGGCGGCGGAACAGGTCACTGCCCTCACCGGTTTCCATCAGCTCGATAAAACGCAGCTGGATGGGACGGGATTTGATCCACGCCAGGAAGGTATCGAGCTGATGATGGTTCACATCACGCATCAGCACCGTATTGACTTTGACTTTCTCGAACCCGGCCGCGAATGCCGCGTCGATGCCGTCCATCACCTGGCGGAACTTGTCCTGGCCGGTAATGGCGTGAAACTGGCGGGCATCGAGGCTGTCCACGCTGACGTTGATGGCGGTTAAGCCCGCGTCGCGCCAGGTCGCCACATCACGCGCCATCCGGTAACCGTTGGTGGTCACCGCAATCTGGCGGATATGTTCGTTTTCACGCACGGCGGCAATGATGTCGGGGAAATCACGGCGCAGAGAAGGTTCGCCTCCGGTCAGCCTGACCTTTTCGGTGCCAAGCCCGGAGAACGCGCGCGTAACGCGGCGCACCTCATCCACGGAGAGAAAGCCGTTATTGGTGACGCTGCCCGGTTTGTAACCGTCGGGCAGGCAGTAGGTGCAACGGAAGTTGCACACATCGGTAATCGACAGACGTAAGTAATAAAACTTACGCGCGAAAGCATCAGTCAGTTGTGAAGCCATGTACACCTTTCCAGATACGGGAGGCACAGTCATTTCTTTCTGTACCCTGGTGGCAGATCCGCCACGGCCAGAGCGCCATATCTTTCGACACAGGCACAAAGGCTAGAGTGTATGTTTTCAAATTCGAAAACGTGGTTATGGCGATAGTAGCGCGGAAATTCTCACTTCGCCATCATCGCCTTTCGCTATATAATTATGTATATAACGACCCAATCGTGCATTTTCGCTACAGAATACCTAAAAACCCTCTTTTCGCATTGATATACGTCATTTTGCTTCGTATGAGGCATCGTCTTTTAGGGGTAGTTCAGGTAGTGTTACGCAGATCAAACGTGATAAGGAATTGGTATGCGCAATCGCACTTTTGCGGATCTTGACCGAGTGGTCGCTCTTGGCGGAGGCCACGGTCTGGGCCGGGTGATGTCCTCTTTGTCGTCACTGGGCTCAAGGCTGACAGGGATAGTGACAACCACCGATAATGGCGGCTCAACCGGGCGGATCAGACGTGCCGAAGGCGGCATCGCCTGGGGGGATATGCGCAACTGTCTCAACCAGCTGATTACCGAACCGAGCGTCGCATCAGCGATGTTTGAGTACCGTTTTGGCGGCAACGGGGAACTTTCCGGGCATAACCTTGGAAATTTAATGCTTAAGGCGCTGGATCACCTGAGCGTGCGTCCGCTTGAAGCCATCAATTTGATACGAAATCTGCTGAAGGTGGATGCGTTCCTGATCCCGATGTCAGAACAGCCGGTGGATTTAATGGCCATTGATGCTGACGATCACGAAGTGTACGGCGAAGTGAATATCGACCAGCTTCTGCTGCCGCCAAAAGAGCTGATGACCTACCCGAGCGTACCGGCGACGCGTGAAGCCGTCGAAGCGATTGGCGAAGCGGATTTAATCCTGATTGGCCCGGGCAGTTTTTATACCAGCCTGATGCCGATCCTGCTGGTCAAAGAGCTGGCGCAGGCGCTGCGTCGCACCCCTGCTCCGATGGTTTACATCGGTAATCTGGGGCGTGAACTGAGCCCGGCGGCGGCAAGCCTGTCGCTGGCAGATAAACTGAGCCTGATGGAGCAGTACGTCGGCAAGAAAATCATCGACGGCGTGGTGGTTGGGCCGAAGGTGGATGTCTCCGGTATCGGCGAGCGGGTGGTGATTCAGGAGCCGCTGGAGGCCAGCGATATTAAATACCGCCACGACCGCCATCTGCTGCGCGAAGCGCTGGAGAAGGCGATTCAGGCGCTGGGTTAGGTTCGTTTTATGCGGCCTGTTGCCCTCACCCCGGCCCTCTCCCACAGGGAGAGGGAGAAAACACATCACCGACTCACGATGCCGCAATAAACAAATCCCGCAGCTGATGAAGCTGATCGCGGATCTGTGCCGCCTCTTCGAACTCCAGGTTCTGGGCGTGCTGCATCATCTGCGCCTCCAGCTCGTGGATCTTCTGCTGCAGCGCTTTCGGCGTCAGTACGACGGTATCTTCTTCCACCACGGAACGCGCTTTGCCGCGGCCTTTCGCTTTGGTCTTCGCAATGTTCTGACCGAGCGCCAGAATATCCACCACTTTCTTGTTCAGCCCCTGCGGAGTAATGCCGTGCTCTTCGTTATAGCGCTGCTGTTTCTCACGGCGGCGTTCGGTTTCGCCAATCGCTTTCGCCATTGACGGGGTAATTTTATCGCCGTAGAGAATCGCTTTGCCATTGACGTTACGCGCGGCGCGGCCAATGGTCTGGATCAGCGAGCGCTCGGAACGCAGGAAGCCCTCTTTATCCGCGTCCAGAATCGCCACCAGCGAGACTTCCGGCATATCCAGCCCCTCTCGCAACAGGTTGATCCCTACCAGCACGTCAAACTCACCCAGACGCAAATCGCGGATGATCTCCATACGCTCTACGGTATCGATATCCGAGTGCAGATAACGCACCTTCTCACCGTGCTCTTCCAGATACTCGGTCAGGTCTTCCGCCATACGCTTAGTGAGCGTGGTCACCAGCACACGCTCGTTGATGGCGGCACGCTTGCGGATCTCAGAAAGCAGATCGTCCACCTGGGTCGCCACCGGACGCACTTCGATAATCGGATCCAGCAGCCCGGTCGGACGAACCACCTGATCAATCACCTCATCGCCCGATTTCTCCAGCTCGTAGTTGCCCGGCGTGGCCGACACATAAATAGTTTGTGGCGCCAGCGCCTCAAACTCTTCAAACTTCATCGGACGGTTATCCAGTGCCGACGGCAGACGGAACCCGTACTCCACCAGCGTCTCTTTACGCGCGCGGTCACCGCGGTACATCCCGCCAATCTGCGGAATGGTGACGTGGGATTCGTCTATCACCAGCAAGCCGTCGGCCGGAAGGTAGTCAAACAGCGTCGGCGGCGGCTCACCCGGCCCACGACCGGAGAGGAAACGGGAGTAGTTTTCAATGCCGGAGCAGTAGCCGAGCTCGTTCATCATCTCCAGATCGAACTGGGTTCGCTGGCTCAGGCGCTGCTCTTCCAGCAGCTTATTGTTCGCCAGAAGCACCTTACGGCGTTCAGCCAGCTCCACTTTGATCTCTTCCATCGCCTGCACGATACGCTCGCGCGGCGTCACGTAGTGCGTTTTAGGGTAGATGGTAAAACGCTGGATCACCGACTCAACGTGACCGGTTAGCGGGTCAAACAACGATAAACGTTCAACCTCTTCATCAAACAGCTCAACGCGCAGCGCCATATCGTCCGATTCCGCCGGGAAGATGTCGATCACCTCCCCGCGCACGCGGAACGTTCCGCGCTGAAATGCCTGGTCGTTACGGGTGTACTGCAACTCCGCCAGACGGCGCAAAATCGCACGCTGATCGATGATCATCCCCTGCGTCAGGTGGAGCATCATCTTCAGATAGAGGTCCGGGTCGCCCAGGCCGTAAATCGCCGAAACCGACGCCACCACAACCACATCGCGACGCTCCAGCAGCGCCTTGGTCGCCGACAGTCGCATCTGCTCGATGTGTTCGTTCACTGAGGCATCTTTCTCAATGAAGGTGTCAGAGCTCGGCACATAGGCTTCCGGCTGGTAGTAATCGTAGTAGGAGACGAAATACTCAACGGCGTTCTCCGGGAAGAACTCTTTCATCTCGCCGTAAAGCTGTGCCGCGAGGGTTTTGTTGGGGGCAAGCACCATCGTAGGGCGCTGCAGATCCGCGATCACGTTGGCGATGGTGAACGTTTTACCGGAACCGGTTACCCCCAGCAGCGTCTGGTGCGCAAGCCCATCTTCCAGCCCCTCTTCCAGACGACGGATCGCCTCAGGCTGATCGCCAGATGGACGGAAAGCAGAATTCAGTTTGAACGGTTTACTCATGGGCGACGACCTGATGACGTTATAAGCGGCAGGTGAGTAATTTTACTCGTTGTTGCCAGGAATGCCAGTAAAAAACACTGGATGAAAAACCAGTAGCATGTCAGGATATTTAGCATAGCGGCTTAAGGATTAGCGCGTTAATGGATAAAATTTCGACTCTGACGAGATAAAAAACCAGTCAACGTGGGTTATCCCCAGAACTTTTTCTTTTTTAACATTTGTCAAGCCAGGTTATGAGAGTTTTATGGCAGCGCGTGACACTTTCATTACGGTAATTGCTTTTATCTAAGCAATTAAATTTTAAACGATATTTTCTAAAGCCGCGTTTCGCGTCAATTTGGGCGAAAGCCGCGTCTTCTCTCGCTTATCGCGTGTTTTCTAACTCTAATGCACATGGTTATCCACAGGAATAGTGGATAACTGCTTCCAGCCCGTGCAGAGTGCCGCTCGGCAAATTCCCGGATTTTCCCACGAGACGGCAACAAAAAATTTTTATCGCTATTTTTTGTCGATAAACAGTTGCGTCATTCATAACCACCTGATGGGATCTTGCTCACATTTCCGCCATTTTCCCCTGCACCACGACTCAACACCGCCAGCACCGTCGATGTGCAATTCCGGGTTTCCTTACCCCACTTAGTGGTGGAACATTCTTAAAAAAGCCGCTTTTTTAATCACTTCACGGTTTCTGGCAGGGGTTTTGCACAATCAAAAACCGAGCGTCACCGACACATTTTTAAGGAGAGAAAGATGTTGAGTCTGCGTGCAGTGAATCAGTTTTACGGAAGCCAACATACGCTATGGAACGTGGATTTAGATTTTCCGCAAGGGATGTGTACCGGCGTTGTTGGCCTGCCAGGGATGGGAAAAACCACCCTAATGAATTGCATCACCGGGAAAGTACCCGTGGATAGCGGCACCATCATCTGGCATGAAGCGGGTGCGCCGCCGCGTGATTTACTCAGCCAGACGGCCGAACAACGTTCCGGACCGGGGATTGGCTATGTCCCGCAGGACAGGCGGATTTTTTCTCAGCTGACGATTGAGGAAAATTTGCACATTGCCATGCGGGCGATGGATAAATCCGACCCGGCAGCGAAAAGTGAAGTGTACAAGCTCTTTCCCGAACTTTACGCGCTGCGTCAGACGCGAGGCAACGCCCTTTCGCCAGAGGCGCAGTATCAGCTTGCTCTGGCAAATGCGCTGGTCAATCGCCCGCGTATGTTGATTCTTGATGAACCTATGCACGGTGCCGGCCAGGGCTTTGCCCATAAGCTTGCACAACTGCTGGTACGGCTAAACCGGGAGCTTGGGATGACGGTGCTGCTAGCAGAACAGCAGCTGTCGTTTATCCGCCGGGTAGCGGATCGGTTTTGCATGCTCTATCGCGGACGTAACGTGGCACAGGGCCACGTTAACGAACTCAACGATGAGCTTATTGCCCACTGGATGTCGCTGGAAGCAAGACGCTGAGGTCAAGATACTGACCGGTTTCGGCCTGTTCGGCATCGTCTGCAAGCCAGGGGATCTCCCCCAGGAATGGTGCGGGGAGCACCCGTTTGAGGGTCGTCAGATACTCATGGTGTCGCTTGCCCGGCGTGACCACGTCGTTGGCTATCCAGCCCGCGAGACGCAGCCCTGCCTGCTGAACGGCCTGCGCCGTCAACATGGCGTGGTTAATACACCCGAGCTTGACGCCGACAACGAGTATGACCGGCAGTTGCTCGGCCTGCACCCAGTCAGCAAACGTCTGGTTCTGAGAGAGCGGCGTAAACCACCCGCCTGCACCTTCCACCAGCACCCAGTCGGCCTGGCTTTCCAGGGTTCGTAACCCGGCAGAGAGCACGGCAAAATCAATCGGACGGCCTTCATCGGCGCTGATAATGTGCGGCGAGGTCGGCTCGGCAAAGGTATACGGGTTCACCGCTGAATAGGCGAGTTCGAGCGTGCTGTTACGCTGAAGCGCCAGCGCGTCGGTGTTACGTAACCCCTCCGCCGTCATCTCGCTGCCGGAAGCCACAGGCTTATACCCGGCGGTGTTTTTCCCAAGCTTTCGCGCCGCCTGCAAAAGGGCAGCGCTGGCAACCGTCTTGCCCACTTCCGTATCCGTCCCGGTGACAAAATAACGTTCAGTCACGTTCAATAATCCCATGAAAAAGTTGATAAGAGAGCGGGAACTGGCCCCGCTGCTGCGGCCAGGCCAGCTCAAGGCGCTGCAGCTGGCCCCGGGTCAGCGGTTTTTTCTCGCGCCCGGCATGCAGATGCGTGGCGCCAATGCCCTTCAGCGAGCGCATCGCGCTTAAAGCATCGGTAAAATCGAGAGTGATGGTCTGCACCGTACTGCGATAGCGCCAGCCTGC
The DNA here is from genome assembly GCF_056673325.1 of Enterobacter cloacae complex sp. HYC080_NIDB. Taxonomy (NCBI): domain Bacteria; kingdom Pseudomonadati; phylum Pseudomonadota; class Gammaproteobacteria; order Enterobacterales; family Enterobacteriaceae; genus Enterobacter; species Enterobacter cloacae complex sp. HYC080_NIDB. Next base: position 3,123,751 of record NZ_CP114212.1, read on the forward strand.
CAGGGCCTGCATAACCTGCTCATATGACAAAAAGCGGTTGGCGTGCGGCTGTTCATCCACCGCCTGCCATGCCTGATTGAGCTCAGGTAACGAGCTTTCCAGTAGCGTGGTAAACGCCACCTTGCCGCCCGGGCAGGCGACGCGATAAAGCTCGCTCAACGCCTGCGGCAGGCTGCTGCACCACTGCACCGCCAGATGGCTCCAGACCAGATCGAATTGCGCGTCCGCCAGCGGAATCGCCTCGATGTCCGCCACCAGATAACGATGCGCAGCCTGCTGCTGGCGCGCCTCATCCAGCATAGCGGGAGACAGGTCGATGGCCGTCACGTGACTTCCCGCCTCGCGCCAGAGTCGGCTATTCCCGCCGGGGCCGCACCCGGCGTCAAGCACCTGGGTAAAGCGCCTCTCGCCGAGCAACGTCATCAGCCCCTGTGCGCTCTGGCGCTGCAGTTCATCGTGCTGTGAATAGCTGCGCGCGGCCCGGCCGAACGCCGCCGCAATGGCCTGCTTATTGACTGGCAACATGCAGCGCCTCCAGCAGTGCCGCAATATCCTCGGTCTCGTGCGCCGCCGTCAGCGTGAGCCGCAGACGCGCCGTGCCCGGCGGTACGGTGGGTGGACGAATAGCCGTGACCCACATCTCCCGATCGCGCAGCGTTTGTGCCAGGGAGAGCGCCTGCGCGTTTTCCCCTACGATCACCGGCTGGATGGCACTTTGTGAATCAGTACTGCGGAAAGGAAGCGCCGCCAGTCCCTGACGGAAGCGGCAGATATGCTCTGCCAGCCGCTGGCGACGTTCCTCCCCTTCTGCGCTACGAATGACGGCCAGGGACGCAGACAACGCCACGGCCTGCGCCGGTGGCATGCTGGTGCTGTAGATCAGGTGCCGGGCAAACTGCAGCAGATAGTCTGCAACGGACTCGCTGCACAGTACGGCGGCGCCACTCACGCCAAAACCTTTGCCGAAAGTGACTATCAGCAGCTCCGGCCTGACGCCTTGCTGGTGAACACTTCCCCGCCCTTCATCACCCGTCACGCCGATACCGTGGGCATCGTCGACCAGCAGCCAGGCATGTTGCTGTCTGGCAGCCTCGTGCAGTACGGCAAGCGGTGCGCTGTCGCCGTCCATGCTGAATACCCCTTCTGTGACCACCAGCTGTTGCCCCTCGCACGGTTTATCCAGCAGCGCAGCGAGTTGCCCCGCATCGTTATGGGCAAAGCGGCGCAGCTGAGCCGGACTCAAACTTGCCGCTTCCAGCAGCGAGGCATGGCTTAAGCGGTCGGCGACAATGCGGTCGTCCTTCCCCATCAGGGCGGTAATCACCGCCTGATTGGCGGCAAAACCCGAAATAAACAACAGCGCGCGCGGGTAGCCCAGCCAGTCGGCAAGCGCCTCCTCCAGCGCCTGATGTGCCGGGGTGTAGCCGCTAACGTGCCCCGATCCACCGCTGCCCACGCCAAACCGCTCTGCCCCCTGCTGCCAGGCGCGAACGATAGCCGGATGCTGGCTAAGACCGAGATAATCGTTACTGGAGAAGTTACGGTAACGCCGACTGTCGCGGGTCAGAAAACGGCCTGCGCCGTTTTCGACCACCTTGCGTACGCGAAACGCATCAGTCGCCCGACGCTCGTCGAGCGCCGACTGGATACGTGCCTGCCAGGTCATACTGCTGCCGCGTTGTAGAACTGGTCGGTGTCGGCATTGAAAATCTGCTGCTCCAGCTGCTGCTGTTGCTCGTTATCGCCCGTCAGCACCTCGGTCTGATGCGGGTTCAGCCCCAGCTTGCGGAACAGCTGAACATCTTTGTCTTCCTCCGGGTTCGGCGTGGTCAGCAGCTTGCAGCCGTAGAAGATGGAGTTGGCCCCGGCCATAAAGCACATTGCCTGGGTCTGCTCGTTCATCTGCTCACGGCCCGCAGAAAGGCGTACATAAGAGGTCGGCATCATGATGCGCGCCACCGCGATAGTGCGAATAAAATCAAACGCGTCCACGTCCTCGTTATCCGCCAGCGGCGTGCCTTTGACCTTCACCAGCATGTTAATCGGGACGCTTTCCGGCGGCGTTGGCAGGTTCGCCAGCTGCAGCAGCAGACCCGCACGATCTTTCACCGTTTCACCTAAGCCCACAATACCGCCGGAACAGACTTTGATCCCCGCGTCACGCACTTTGTCCAGCGTATCCAGACGCTCCTGATAGGTGCGCGTGGTGATGATGTTGCCGTAAAACTCCGGCGAGGTATCGAGGTTATGGTTGTAGTAATCCAGTCCTGCCGCCGAGAGGCGCTGCGCCTGTTCTTCGTTCAGCGTTCCGAGCGTCATACAGGCTTCGAGGCCCATCTCCTTCACCCCTTTCACCATCTGCTCCAGATACGGCATATCGCGATCGTGCGGGTTCTTCCACGCCGCCCCCATGCAGAAGCGGGTCGAGCCGGCGTTTTTCGCCTTACGCGCGGAATCGAGCACCTGCTCTACTTCCATCAGGCGTTCGGATTCAAGACCGGTTTTATAGCGTGCGCTCTGTGGGCAATATTTGCAGTCTTCAGGACAGGCGCCGGTCTTGATCGACAGCAGCGTGCTGACCTGAACATGGCGCGGATCGAAGTGCTGACGATGCACCTGTTGGGCTTCAAACATCAGCTCAAGGAAAGGTTTATTGAATAATTCAGTAACTTGCGACATCGTCCAGCGTGCGTGGTGAGCCATCGGGCTTCTCCAAAGGGTTTTGTTAATTTTCGGTTCGGTTTATACTCGTAAACCTAAAACTTTTCAAAATGGTTTACAAGTCGATTATGACCCAGGACGATCTCGCCTTCGACAAGCAGCATATCTGGCACCCTTACACCTCCACCACCCGCCCTCTTCCCGTCTATCCGATGGCCTCGGCCCACGGCTGCGAGCTGCACCTTGCCAGCGGTGAACAGCTCGTCGACGGGATGTCCTCCTGGTGGGCGGCCATTCACGGGTATAACCACCCGCGCCTGAATACGGCGATGAAGGCCCAGATTAACCAGATGTCGCACGTCATGTTTGGCGGGATCACCCATCAACCTGCGGTGGATTTGTGCCGTCGCCTGGTGGCAATGACCCCTGAATCGCTGGAGTGTGTCTTCCTGGCCGATTCCGGCTCCGTGGCGGTGGAAGTGGCGATGAAAATGGCGCTGCAGTACTGGCACGCCAGAGGCGAAACGCGCCAGCGCTTCCTCACGTTCCGCAACGGCTATCATGGTGATACCTTCGGGGCGATGTCGGTCTGCGACCCGGATAACTCCATGCACAGCCTGTGGAAAGGTTATCTGCCGGAAAACCTGTTCGCGCCTGCCCCGCAAAGCCGCTTCGACGGCGAGTGGAACGAGATGGACATGGTTGGCTTCGCGCGACTCATGGCGGCACATCGTCATGATATCGCCGCCGTGATCCTGGAGCCGATTGTGCAGGGCGCAGGCGGAATGCGGATGTATCATCCGGAATGGCTGAAGCGTATTCGCAAGATGTGCGACCGCGAGGGCATTCTGCTGATTGCCGATGAAATCGCCACCGGCTTTGGCCGCACCGGGAAGCTGTTTGCCTGCGAGCATGCGGGTATCGCCCCGGATATTTTATGCCTGGGCAAAGCGCTGACTGGCGGCACCATGACACTCTCGGCCACCCTCACGACCCGTCATGTTGCCGACACCATCAGCGACGGCGACGCGGGCTGCTTTATGCACGGTCCGACGTTTATGGGCAACCCTCTGGCCTGCGCCGTCGCAAGTGAAAGCCTCGCCATACTGGAGAGCGGCGAGTGGCAGACGCAGGTCGCGGCGATTGAAGCGCAGCTGAAAGACGAGCTGAGCGCCGCCTCGGGAGCCCATTTTGTGGCGGACGTGCGCGTGCTGGGTGCCATCGGGGTAATTGAAACCACGCATCCGGTGAATATGGCGGCGCTGCAGCGCTTCTTCGTTGAGCAGGGCGTCTGGGTGCGGCCTTTCGGCAAGCTGATCTACCTGATGCCGCCGTATATCATCACTGCTGAGCAGCTGCGTAAGCTCACCGCCGCGGTAGTCGACGCGGTCAACATACCCGCGCATTTCACGATTTAGCCCTATGCGTTACACTTCGAGAACGAGTGATTAACGAGGGTAAACCGTATGAAAATCATCAGCAAAGATCTGCGCGACGGCGAAAAGCTGCCGGAACGCCACGTTTTCAACGGCATGGGGTATCAGGGCGATAATATCTCCCCGCACCTGGCGTGGGATGAGGTTCCGGCTGGCACGAAAAGCTTTGTCGTGACCTGTTACGACCCGGATGCACCAACCGGCTCCGGTTGGTGGCACTGGATCGTAGCAAACCTGCCTGCCGACACGCGCGTGCTGCCGCAGGGTTCCGGCTCCGGCCTGGTCGCCCTGCCGGAAGGCGCTATTCAGACGCGCACTGACTTTGGTAAAGCGGGCTACGGCGGCGCGGCGCCACCAAAAGGGGAAACCCACCGCTATATCTTCACGGTGCATGCGCTGGATGTGGACAAGATTGAGGTCGATGAAGGCGCGAGTGGCGCGATGGTAGGCTTTAACGTGCATTTCCATTCGCTTGGTAGCGCGTCGATTACGGCGATGTATTCGTAAAAAAAGCCGGGTGGCGGCTACGCCTTACCCAGCCTACATTTTGCACTCGTAGGCCCGGTAAGCGCAGCGCCACCGGGCACGAATCACAGCACGGAAGGTAGCAGCCCTACCAGCCGTCCCTCTTCCAGAAGCTGTATCGCTTTATCAATGTCCGGCGCAAAGAAGCGGTCGTCATCGTAATGCGATACATGCTCACGCAGCGCCTGACGCGCCTGCTCCAGCAGCGGGCTGGATTTCAGCCCTTCACGCAAATCAATACCCTGACTTGCCGCCAGCCATTCCACCGCCAGCACGCCGCGGGTGTTGGCGGCCATCTCCCAGAGACGACGTCCGGCAGCCGGGGCCATCGAGACGTGGTCCTCCTGGTTCGCCGAGGTTGGCAGGCTGTCGACGCTGTGCGGGTGCGACAGCGCTTTGTTTTCACTCGCCAGCGCGGCAGCCGTCACCTGGGCAATCATAAAGCCCGAGTTGACCCCGCCGTTACGCACCAGGAACGGTGGCAGCTGCGACATATGTTTATCCATCATCAGCGCGATACGGCGTTCTGACAACGCGCCAATTTCGGCAATGGCCAGGGCGATATTATCCGCCGCCATCGCCACCGGCTCGGCGTGGAAGTTACCGCCGGAGACCACCTCGTTTTCCTGGGCGAAGACCAGCGGGTTATCGGATACCGCGTTGGCCTCTATCAGCAGTACCTCTGCGGCCTGGCGCAGCTGCGTCAGGCACGCGCCCATTACCTGCGGCTGGCAGCGCAGAGAGTACGGATCCTGCACTTTTTCACAGTTGTGGTGTGAATCCGCAATTTCGCTGGTGTCGGTGAGCACGTGGCGATACATGGCGGCGGCGTCAATCTGGCCGCGCTGACCGCGCACCTCGTGGATGCGGGCGTCGAATGGACGACGCGAACCCAGCACGGCTTCGGTGGTGAGCGCGCCGCACACCACCGCCGAGGCAAACAGATCCTCCGCTTCAAACAGGCCGCGCAGCGCGAAGGCGGTCGACGCCTGCGTGCCGTTCAGCAGCGCCAGCCCCTCCTTCGCCGCCAGGGTGATCGGGGCTAAACCGGCTTTTTTCAGCGCCTCTTTGGCAGGAAGCCATTCGCCCTGCCAGCGTGCCTGCCCTTCCCCCAACAGAAGCAGCGACATATGCGCCAGCGGCGCAAGATCGCCGGAGGCGCCGACGGAACCTTTCGCCGGGATCCACGGATAGACGTCGGCATTAACCAGCGCCATCAGCGCCTGGATCACGCTCAGGCGAATGCCGGAGAAACCGCGCGCCAGGCTGTTGATTTTAAGCACCATCATCAGACGGACAATCTCGTCATCGAGCGGCTGGCCGACCCCCGCCGCGTGAGACAGCACCAGTGAACGCTGTAAGTTTTCCAGATCGTGCGTTGCAATGCGCGTTTGTGCCAGCAGACCAAACCCGGTGTTGATCCCGTAAGCCGTGCGCCCTTCGGCAACAATGGCCTCCACGCAGGCAACGCTGTCGTTAATGGCGGCGTGGGCACTTTCATCAAGCGAGAGCGTAACCGGCTGACGCCAGACGTTTCGCAGCTGTTTAAGCGTCAGGGAACCGGGCGTAAGTGTTAAGGCGTTCATTCATGATTTCCTTGTGTGGCAGGGATCATCGGCAGGTTTAGCCCCTGCTCTTTGGCACAGTCAATAGCAATCTCGTAACCCGCGTCCGCGTGACGCATCACGCCGGTGGCCGGGTCGTTGTGCAGCACGCGAGCGATACGCGCGGCGGCTTCATCGGTACCGTCACAAACGATAACCATCCCCGAGTGCTGTGAGAAGCCCATTCCCACGCCACCGCCGTGGTGCAGCGAGACCCAGGTCGCGCCGCTGGCGGTATTGAGCAGGGCATTCAGCAGCGGCCAGTCTGAAACGGCATCCGAGCCGTCGCGCATGGCTTCCGTTTCACGGTTAGGGCTGGCAACGGAGCCGGAATCAAGGTGGTCGCGACCAATGACAATCGGTGCGGAGACTTCGCCGCTGCGCACCATTTCATTGAAGGCCAGACCCAGTTTTTGCCGCCACTCCAGACCGACCCAGCAGATACGCGCAGGCAGGCCCTGGAAGTTAATGCGCTCGCGCGCCATGTCCAGCCAGTGGTGGAGATGTTCGTCATCCGCGACGATCTCTTTCACTTTGGCATCGGTTTTGTAGATATCCTCCGGGTCACCGGACAGGGCAACCCAGCGGAACGGCCCAATGCCGCGACAGAACAGCGGGCGAATATAGGCAGGCACGAAGCCCGGGAAGTCGAAAGCGTTCGTCACGCCCATCTCTTTCGCCATCTGACGGATGTTATTGCCGTAATCGAAGGTCGGAATGCCCATCTTGCTGAAGGCCAGCATCGCGGAGACGTGTTCAGCCATCGAACGTTTCGCAGCAAGTACCGTGCCTTCCGGGTCGGTTTCCGCTTTTTGCTGATATTCTTCCCACGTCCAGCCGTTTGGCAGGTAACCGTGCAGCGGGTCATGGGCGCTGGTCTGGTCGGTGACGAGATCCGGGCGAACGCCGCGGGCGACAAGTTCAGGCAGAATCTCTGCCGCGTTGCCGCACAGGGCGATCGACACCGCTTTGCCTTCCGAGGTGTATTTTTTGATGCGCGCCAGCGCATCGTCGAGGTTATCAGCCTGCTCGTCGACGTAGCGGGTACGCAGACGGAAATCAATGCGGCTCTGCTGGCACTCAATGTTAAGCGAGCAGGCGCCAGCAAGCGTGGCAGCCAGTGGCTGCGCGCCGCCCATACCGCCGAGACCGGCAGTCAATACCCAGCGGCCTTTCAGCGAGCCGTTATAGTGCTGGCGGCCGGCTTCCACGAAGGTTTCGTAAGTGCCTTGCACAATCCCCTGGCTGCCAATGTAGATCCAGCTCCCGGCGGTCATCTGACCATACATCGCCAGCCCTTTGGCATCCAGCTCGTTGAAGTGTTCCCACGTCGCCCAGTGCGGCACCAGGTTAGAGTTGGCGATCAGCACGCGTGGCGCATTTTTATGGGTTTTGAATACGCCGACCGGCTTGCCGGACTGCACCAGCAGGGTTTCGTCGTGTTCGAGATGAGTCAGGGATTTTACAATTGCGTCATAGCATTCCCAGTTACGCGCGGCGCGGCCTATGCCGCCGTAGACCACCAGCTCGTGGGGGTTCTCCGCCACCTCAGGGTCGAGGTTATTCATCAACATGCGCAGCGGGGCTTCGGTGAGCCAGCTTTTGGCAGTAAGCGTGGTGCCGCGCGCGGCGCGGACATCCTGCTGGCGGTATTTACCTGACGACATTGTGTGCTCCTCATAAAGGACAGATGATGCATTTAGATATACTTGTATAGACAAGCACACACAAGGTCAGATTTAACAAAAAAGATACAATTTTGTTATATTGCGTTAGCGATCACGCTTATAAAACTTATGACATAAAGTGGCCCTGCAGCCGGTAACGGTTACCCGGGAAAAGCAGCCTGGCATGGGAGACAATCTGCGATGATGACCAGGTTCGACGGCGGATCAGCAGGCACGGATCGTGCTCTTTAATGCGCAACCGTTCACATTCCTGCGGCGTGGCGCGCACAGCCTCCACAATGTGTTCCCCTTCCGTCAGCGGTGCGACCAGCGAGAGGTACGCATGCGGCGTGGTTTGGGTGTAATCCTGGCTCAGATACTCCGGTATCCGCTCTGCGTTAACGCAGCGATCTTCAATCTGTACCGGAATGTCGTTCTCAAAATGCACCATCACGGAGTGGAAGATGCGGCTCCCTTCTTTAACATTCAGCTCGGCGGCCTGCTCGGCGCTCGCCTCGGTCTCTTCGAGCACCAGCACCTCGCAGCGGTGCTGATGATTTCGCGAGTGTATCTCATCGGCAATACTGCGGATTTCAAACAGCGCCGACTGACCTTTGGGCTCCGCCACGAAGGTGCCGACCCCCTGCAGGCGCACCAGAAGACCTTCATCGGTCAGTTCGCGCAGCGCCCGGTTGATGGTCATCCGGCTAAATCCAAATTGCGCCACCAGTTCGGCCTCGGACGGAATACGATCGTGAGGGCGCCAGACACCGGTAGCAATTTTTTCGCTGATAGCCTGCTTCACCTTTTCGTAGAAAGGCGCAGGAGGGCTCGACTGCGCCAGGGGCGAGCGTGAAAACATCATGACTCCTTAAATAGGGTTATGCCCACCAGTGAGCAATTTGCCAGGCCAGACGAGCGGCAAGCTTCGCGCCCTGTCCGTCCCTGTCGTACTGCGGGTTAAACTCTACCAGATCGGCGGCCTGCAGCTTACCGCTGCGACAGATTTGTTCGATAACCGGCAGAAGATCCAGCGCCGGTACCCCTAACGCCGCAGGGGCGGATACGGCAGGCATTTCGCTCGCCGGCAGAACGTCGAGGTCAATAGTCAGGTAGACCCGATCGGCCTGCACCAGCACCTTTTCCAGCGCAGATAACGCATCGCGTCTGAAATGCCAGTCTTCCACCAGCGTGACGTTCAGGCGTTCCGCTTCATCCCAGAGTGCCTGCGTGTTGGCTGCCCGGCTGACGCCAAAGCAGGCGTAGCGAAACGCCCGACCGTGGTCCTCGCAGTAATGGGCCAGTTGACGAAACGGGGTACCGGATGTTGCACGCTCGGCCTTGCGCAGATCGAGATGGGCATCAAGATTAATCACTGTCACGCGCTCGTTCGGGAAGGCATCGAGAATGCCCCGACCATGCGCCCAGGCGGTCTCGTGCCCGCCGCCAAAGATCAGCGTGCGCATCCCGGACTGCTGGCAGGCCGTCACCGCATCGCTTAAAACCCGCTGTGCCGCTTCAAGTTCATCACCTTCGACATACACGGACCCCATATCCGCAAGCCGTTCGTGTCCCTGATGGCTGGCCATATTCGCCAGCGCGTTGCGCAGGATATCAGGGGCCTGCACGGCGCCATGCCTGCCCTGATTGCGTTTAACCCCTGCATCGCATTCAAACCCGATCAGCGCGATGCCAGAGGAAAGCGGCGTAAACTGCGCCTGCTGCTGTATCGTCTGAAAAATACGCTTTGCATTGCTGGCCTCGGCGCTGTCGTCACGCCCCTGCCAGACCGTTTCGGCTACGGGCCGCCATAACCTCATACTGCCTCCCCACGGAAAATACGCTGATACAACGGATTGCGACCCGGTTCATAGACCATCTCAACCGGATGGTCAGCATCCCAGACGATAAAATCGGCCACATACCCCGCCTGCAATTGCCCGTGGGTTGCGCCGCGACCCAGCGCCTGCGCGGCGTGTCGCGTGACGCCAGCCCAGGCCTCTTCAGGGGTCAGGCCAAACTGGACGCAGGCCATATTCATCGCCAGGTGCAGGCTCGCAAACGGGCTGGTGCCGGGGTTATAGTCGGTGGCCACCGCCATCGGCACTCCCTGTTTTCTGAGCTGTTCAACCGGCGGACGCTGGCGCTCCTGAAGGAAATAGAACGCGCCGGGGAGCAATACCGCCACCGTACCGCTTTGCGCCATCGCCTGAATGCCAGCGTCGTCGAGATATTCGATATGATCCGCTGACAGCCCTTTATACTGGCTGACCAGCGCCGCACCGCCCTGATTAGACAGCTGCTCTACATGCCCTTTCACCGGAATACCCAGCGCGGTGGCGGCCTGGAAAAGACGCTCGGTTTGCGACGGGGTAAAGCCGACGTTTTCACAAAACACGTCTACCGCTTCAAATAACGCTTTTTGCCACAGTGCGGGCATGATCTGCTCGCAGACCAGCGTGAGATAGGCATCCGGATCCTGTCGGTATTCCGCAGGGACGGCATGTGCCGCCAGAAGCGTCGGGCTAATCTCGACCAGATTACTCAGACTAAGCTGGCGAGCAACCAGCAACATTTTCTCTTCGGCATCCGCGTTAAGTCCGTATCCCGATTTAATTTCTATGGTCGTCACGCCTTCATTCATCAGACGCTCTAGCCGCTGCTGCGCCAGCTTCAACAGGGTTTCCGGCGAACTGTTGCGTGTCGCCGTCACGGTGGCGTTAATCCCGCCGCCCTGCGCGCTGATGGTTTGATAAGAGACACCGTTCAGGCGCTGCTCCCACTCTGCCGCGCGGTCGCCGCCAAACACCAGATGGGTATGGCAATCAATCAGCCCCGGCGTCACCAGACGTCCCTGTAGATCAATGCAGTGACGGTGTCCGGAAGGAATGTCAGATTCAGGGATCACGGCCAGGATGGTTTGACCGCGCACGACCAGGGCGTGTTGCGCTTTCAGACCATAGGGTGCGGAGGCATCGGGAACCATCGTTGCCAGTCGCGCATTTCGCCATATTACATCGTCAGGATGAAGCTGCATGGGCATTCCACTTGTCATAGGTTGTATAGACATTTATTTTCATCCGTCGTCTGCTGTCAACCGTTCTGGTAGAAAATGTTATTTATTTGTGATGACTTTCCCGCCTCCCGGGGGTAAAAAATGCAACTTTTACCCTTTTTATCTTCCCGTTTCGCTCAACTTAGTATAAAAAAGCAGGCTATTTCGTCTATCCCGTTTAAGACTTGCATACCCAGGAGCTCCACCTTGAACATTTCCAGGATTTCCCGTCTGGCGTTAGCGCTCGCCTTTGGCGTGACCTTATCCGCATGCAGTTCAACACCACCGGATCAGCTGCCTTCTGAGCAGGTAGCACCGGGCACCGCGTCCCGCCCGATTTTGTCCGCTGATGAAGCGAAGAACTTCGACCGTGCCCACTACTTCTCAGCGATGGATCCTAACGCTGCGCCGTGGACACCGTCTTCTATTAACCTGCCGAAACAGCCTGACTTCGTGGTTGGCCCGGCTGGCGCCCAGGGCGTAACGCACACGTCCATTCAGGCAGCGGTTGACGCGGCCATTACCAAACACAGCGCCTCTCGCCAGTACATCGCGATCCTGCCGGGCGAATACGAAGGCACCGTGTATGTTCCGGCCGCGCCAGGCAGCATAACCCTTTACGGTCTGGGCGAAAAAGCAATCGACGTGAAAATTGGCCTGGCGATTGATTCCGAAATCGACAGCACCAGCTGGCGTCGCCTGGTGAACCCGGCCGGTAAATATATGCCAGGTAAACCGGCGTGGTACATGTTTGATAACTGCCAGAGCAAGCGTTCCGCTACCGTTGGCCTGATGTGCTCGGCGGTATTCTGGTCCCAAAATAATGGTCTGCAGCTGCAAAACCTGACCATTCAAAATACCCTCGGCGACAGCGTCGATGCCGGTACTCACCAGGCCGTCGCGCTGCGTAGTGATGGCGATAAGGTGCAGATTAACAACGTCAACATTCTGGGCCGTCAGAATACCTTCTTTGTGACCAACAGCGATGTTAAGAACACGCTGCAGAACAACCGCCTGACCCGTACGCTGGTGACCAACAGCTACATTGAAGGTGACGTGGATCTGGTGTCCGGTCGCGGCGCGGTGGTATTTGAAAACACCGATTTCCGCGTGGTGAACTCGCGCATTCAGCAGGAAGGTTACGTGTTTGCGCCAGCAACACAGTCTAACCTGTTCTACGGCTTCCTGGCCGTTAACAGCCGCTTTAACGCTGCCGGCGACGGCGTGGCACAGCTGGGTCGCTCCCTGGATGTGGACTCTGCCACTAACGGTCAGGTCGTGATCCGCGACAGCGTGATCAACGAAGGCTTTAACATGGCGAAGCCGTGGGCTGATGCCGCGATCTCCAAACGTCCGTTCTCCGGCAATACCGGTGCGGTGGATGATAAAGGGAACGTCCAGCGCAATCTGAACGACGCGAACTTCAACCGCATGTGGGAATACAACAACCGCGGTCTGGGTAGCAAGGTGGTTGCAGAGCCGAAGCAGTAAGATGAGAGTAAAAGGGGGATTTTAATCCCCCTTTTTACTGCGACTGAATGCGTCAGGCACCAAACTTAAGATACGCATCCAATAGTTGCATAATCGCAACCATGAGTTGCAGGAAAAGAATTGCCCATTCCACACCGCTCATACGCCACTCCTTTGGTATAGAGCACTTCTCCTCTGCCTTACCTTTCCGCTGCCTGTCACCAGAGGTGTGTTGGCTATGTTTTGATGTGCTCCGCAGTTTAGGCACTGTCGGCACCACCCGACAGCCAGGACTTAAAAAGGATCCTGAATTGCGGAACTGCAGCACATCAAACCAACGAACAGAATGATATCAAACCATTACTGTATATAAAAACAGTTATGAAGAGTTTAGGAATCCATAAAGAAAAACCAAATATCACATTGATTATATTAATTATTTTTGCGCACCACCGCTTGAGAACGTCTTTTCTTCATTGGTGATGATTTTACATCGTCTTAAGTCAACATTATGATAATCAGGTTGGTTACGTTTTGATGTGCTCTACCCGGCTACCACCGGGCATAAAAAAACCTCGCATTCGCGAGGTTTTTTGTTTCAGGCCACTTAGTGAGCGTTGACCAGGACCCACATCGGACCCTGGCCTACGGCGTAGCGTCCTTTTTCTTCCAGCAGACCCTGTACGCCTTTGATTTCATACAGCGCGATATGGTGGGATTTCTGCCCTGCCGCAATCAGGTATTTACCGCTGTGATCGATATTAAAGCCGCGCGGCTGAGTTTCCGTTGGCTGGAAACCTTCAATGGCCAGCACGCTGCCATCTTCGGAGACGCTGAAGACGGTAATCAGGCTGGAGGTACGGTCGCAGGCATACAGATGACGGCCGTCAGGCGTAATGTGGATATCCGCCGCCCAGCGGGTGTCAGAGAAGTCAGACGGCATCATATCCAGCGTCTGCACGCATTCGATCTGACCGTTTGGATCTTTCAGCTCCCACACGTCTACCGAACTGTTCAGTTCGTTTACCACATAGGCATACTGCTGGTTCGGGTGGAAGACCATATGGCGTGGGCCTGCGCCCTCAACGGTAGTCACTTCAGCCGGGTTTTGCGCCACCAGGTGACCATCGTCGCTCAGGGTAAACAGGCAGATGCGATCCTGCTTCAGTGCAGGCACCCACAGCGTGCGGTTGTCCGGAGAGATATTCGCCGAGTGACACCCTTCCAGTCCTTCCACCACGTCGACTGTGTCGACCGGAATGCCGTCGTCAAGGCGGGTCACGCTGACGCAGCCCGCATTGTAAGAGCCGCTAAAGATGAAACGCCCTTTACGATCGGTCGAGATGTGGGTCGGGCTGCCTGGCAGCGGCGCTTCGGCAGTGTAGGTCAGCGCACCGTCGTCCGGCGAGATGCGGTAGGCCAGCACCCGGAACTCAGGACGTACGCCAACATAGAGAAAACGTTTATCCGGGCTGACGACCATTGGCTGTACTTGCCCCGGAACATCAACAACCTGAACCAGCGTGAGCGAACCTTCTGCATTCAAACGCCAGACGTGGATCTGCTGACTTTCAGGACTGGCGGTATAAACGGTTTGTTTCATGAATACTCCTTTCCTCACTGCGCGTGAAAGTGATTATTTTTAACGGTGAATGCTGAATTTTAGCCAGGAATTTTGCAGCGATTTACTCTCGGTGTAACATCGCCTGAGACCTAAAATTCAACATTAACCCGGAAGAACAAATGACCTCGCGTGTGATTGCCCTGGATTTAGACGGAACATTACTGACCCCTCAGAAAACCCTGCTCCCCTCCTCCCTTGAAGCGCTTAAACGAGCCCAGGAAGCCGGGTATCAACTCCTTATCGTAACGGGTCGACATCACGTTGCCATTCATCCTTTTTATCAGGCACTGGCGTTAGATACACCTGCAATTTGTTGTAATGGCACTTATTTGTATGATTATCAGGCAAAAAAGGTTTTAGCCTCCGACCCGCTACCGGTTCCTCAGGCGCTGCAACTGATTGATCTGCTGGATGAGCATGCCATTCATGGCCTGATGTATGTGGACAACGCGATGCTGTACGAGCGCCCTACCGGCCATGTGGTGCGCACCAGTAACTGGGCACTTTCGCTGCCGGAAGCGCAGCGTCCGGTCTTTACCCAGGTGTCCTCCCTGCGCCAGGCCGCTCAGGATGTTGACGCTATCTGGAAATTCGCCCTGACGGATGAAGACACCACCAAACTGAATACCTTCGCGAAACAGGTTGAACAGACCCTGGGTCTGGAATGTGAATGGTCCTGGCACGATCAGGTAGATATTGCCCGTAAAGGCAACAGCAAGGGCAAGCGCCTGACGCAGTACGTAGAATCTCAGGGAGGGTCGATGCGTAACGTGATTGCCTTTGGCGATAACTATAACGACATCAGTATGCTGGAGGCTGCCGGTACCGGCGTGGCGATGGGCAACGCCGATGACGCGGTGAAAGCGCGCGCTAACGTGGTGATTGGCGATAACACCACCGATAGCATCGCGCAGTATATTTATACCCACCTGCTGTAATCAGGCAGTGATCGAGACGCTCTTGATTTGCGCGTAAAGCCACAGGCCGGGCTTGATACCTAACTCGTCCCTGGCCCACGGGCTGATGCGCGCCCAGAGCGTCCTGCTTCCCACCTCAAGCTTCACTTCCACCTGACCGTTATCATCAAAACACTCCGCCACTTTGGCGCGCAGAATATTACGAATGCTGGTTTGCAGCGGCGGTTGCAGCACCAGCGAGACGTCCGATGCCTGAATGCGAATACGCAGCGCGGACTGTAACGGCTTGTCGACCTTGCTCACCCACAGATGCTGGTCGCCCAGCGCCAGCGCGGTCATCGCATAATGCGGGTGGTGTTCCAGCACGCTCACTTTCAGGATACTGCTCTGCTGCTCCTTTGGAAGCCAGGGATGCATCACGCTGCTTCCCCATACCTCTTCCAGGTTGCCAAAGGCCTTTACGCTGCCCTCTTCCAGTACCAGCACTTTGTCGGCCAGATGGAGGATCTCATCCAGCGAGTGGCTGACGTAGAGCATGGGAATGTTAATCTCGCGGGTCAGGCGCTGCAGGTAGGGCAGCAGTTCACGTTTACGCGGAATATCCAGCGAAGCCAGCGGTTCGTCGAGCAACAGCAGCTCGGGTGCGGTCAGCAAGGCACGGCCAATCGCCACACGCTGTTTTTCTCCACCGGAAAGCGAGGAAGGCAGCCTGTCGAGCAGAGGCTCAATACCTAACAGCGTCACCAGCTTATCAAACTGCCCGGCCATACTTTTGGCCATACCGTAGCGCAGGTTGCCGCGCACGCTGTAGTGCGGGAACAAGCGCGCGTCCTGGAAAACATAGCCGATGCGACGTTTATCCGGCGAGAGGTATATTTTGTTCTCCACGTCATTCAGAACGCGGTCATTCAGAACAATTCGCCCTGACTGCGGGCGTGTCAGGCCGCTAATCGCATTAATCAGAGAGGTTTTTCCCCCACCGGAGACGCCAAAAATGGCGGTGATGCCGCTTGCAGGCAGCGTCTCGTTAAGCGTCAGCGTGTGGTTCCCCAGCGTCTGGGTGAAATTCAGTTCCAGCATCCTTATTTCCCCATCCGTTCGCGACTCAGCCGCGCCAGCCATTCAGACACCAGCAGCGAAGCCAGGGCCAGGACGATTGAAATGATGCACAGTCGCGCCGCCGCGCCTTCTCCGCCGGGTGTTTGAATCAGGGTGTACATGGCTGACGGAATCGTTCGCGTCTCGCCGGGAATGTTCGATACAAACGTGATGGTCGCGCCGAACTCGCCCAGCGAACGGGCAAACGCCAGTACCGTGCCAACTATAATCCCCGGCAGCGTAAGCGGGAGCGTGATGGTGAAAAAGACGCGCCAGCGCCCGGCACCCAGCGTGCGGGCCGCCTGTTCGAGCTTCATGTCCACCCCTTCCAGCGCGAGGCGGATCGCCCTCACCATCAACGGAAATGACATCACCGCCGCGGCCAGTACCGCACCGCGCCAGCTAAAGGCGAACGTCAGACCAAACCAGTCGTAGAGCTTCTCGCCGATAAAACCGCGTCGCCCCATCGAAATCAGCAACAGATAGCCGACCACCACGGGGGGTAAAACGAGCGGGAGATGAAGTACGCTGTCGAGCAGCGCCTTGCCGGGAAACCGGCAGCGCACCAGTAACCAGGCAAAGAAGATCCCAAAGGGCAAACTCAGCGCAACCGCCAGGGAAGAGACTTTAAGGCTCAGCATAACAGCCTGCCATTCAGGATCGGTCAATATCATCAGTGAGTCGTAAATCCATAACGTTTAAAGATTGCGGACGCTTCTGGCCCCTTCAGGTAATCGCGAAAGGCCGTCACGGTCGCGTTTATATGTCCATCAACAATCGCGACAGGATATTCCACTTTCTTGTGGGAGTCTTCCGGGAACGTTGCAACCACTTTCACACCCTTGCTGGCAACGGCATCAGAGCCATATACAATCCCCAGCGGGGCTTCGTTGCGTTCCACCAGCGCCAGCGCACCGCGTACATCTTCCGCCGGCGCCAGTTTCGGCGACAATGTCTCCCACGCGCCCAGTTTTTGCAGCGCTTCTTTGGCGTAGATCCCCGCCGGAACATGCTCCGGATCGCCCACCGCCAGACGGCCACCGTTAAGCAGGCTCATCCAGTTGGTCTCTTTGTTAATGGTAATATCCGCCTGCGCGCTGGCTTTTGGTGCCACGACAACCAGGCTATTCCCCAGCAGCGTTTCGCGGGTTGCCGGATCAATTGATTTCTTCTCCGCCGCGTAATCCATCCATTTCTGATCGGCTGAAATGAACAGATCCGCCGGTGCCCCCGCTTCTATCTGGCGCGCAAGCGTAGATGAAGAGGCGAAAGAGGAGACAACATCGACGTTTTTCTCTTTTTTATACGCCGCCGCAATATCCTGCAGCGCGTTGGTCAGCGACGCCGCCGCAAAAACCGTAATTTTTCCGTCGTCCGCCAGCGCCTGCCCGGCAAGTGAAAGCGTCAGCGTTGCCCCAGCGAAAAGACGTACCCATGAACGTGCCATTTGTAGCTCCTGTATATAGCGTTATATAGATGACAATATAACGATATCTTCATGGAGATCCCAGCGCTATATCGTACCGCTCAAGGGGTAAGCTGGACTGATTCTTAATACTATCGGAGAAAATGAGAAAAGCTTGAGAGCAAAACGCCCGGGCTAGCCGGGCGTTTTGAAGGGAATCAATGCTGCTTTTTAGCCTGGTCTTTGTGACCAATGTTCGAAAAGAGGTTGAACACTTCACCCAGGCCGTAGATGGCACCGAGGATGATGGCCATCACTACTGGCACCATGATCACGGCGAATACCAGACTTTTCAACAACTCTAACATGGTTTTCTCCAGATATTGTGAAGGGCTTATTCTACCCTGAAAAGTAAGAAAAACATCCCCTTTTGTGCGGTAGCCTTTGCGCCCCGCACCATTTGGGTCACAATATCCTTTTTGCCAGGACACTGTTATGCAGGCCGAAATTCTTCTTACTCTCCGACTACAGCAAAAGCTTTTTGCCGACTCCAGACGTATAGCCCTGCTTAAACAAATAGAACAAACGGGCTCGATTAGCCAGGGGGCAAAGAATGCCGGGATCAGCTATAAAAGCGCCTGGGATGCCATCAATGAAATGAACACCCTGAGCGAACACCCGCTGGTGGACAGAGCCACGGGCGGTAAGGGCGGTGGCGGCGCCAGGGTGACGCGCTACGGTCAGCGCCTGATTCAGCTTTACGATCTTCTGGGCCAGATCCAGCAAAAAGCGTTTGATGTTCTGAGTGATGACGATAGCGTTCCACTGGACAGTTTGCTGGCCGCCATTTCCCGCTTCTCGTTACAAACCAGCGCCCGCAACCAGTGGTTTGGTACGGTGACGGCGCGCAATAATCTTCAGATACAACAGCATGTTGAGATCCTGCTTGCCGATGGAACAACGCGTCTGAAAGCCGCAATCACCGCGCAGAGTGCAGAGCGCCTTGGCCTGGATGAAGGTAAAGAGGTGCTGGTGTTACTGAAAGCGCCATGGGTCAATATCACGCGTAATCCCGACACAGCACAGGCAGCGGATAACCAGCTACCGGGCGCAATCAGCCATATTGAACGGGGCAAGGCGCAATGCGAAGTGCTTATGACGCTGGCGGACGGACAATCACTCTGCGCGACGGTACCTTGCAGCGAGGCGGACGGCTTAGAAGAAGGTGCTGTCGTCACCGCATATTTCAACGCAGACCGGGTGATTATCGCCACATTGTGCTGAGCGCATTGACAACCGCGCTGACAGTGAGTATCCCTGACATCTGTTGCTGCAAAAAATGGGATAAATCATGGCATTATTGCATATTTCGCAAGGTACGTTTCGTCTTAGCGATACCCGGACGCTGGCGATTGCTGATTTGACAATACGCGCGGGTGAAAGCTGGGCGTTTGTTGGCACTAACGGCAGCGGTAAATCCGCGCTGGCCCGTGCGCTGGCGGGGGAGCTCACCCTCCTCAAAGGGGAATACCAGAGCGAGGTTACGCGCCTGACGCGCCTCTCTTTTGAACAACTGCAAAAGCTGGTGAGCGACGAATGGCAGCGCAACAATACCGATTTACTCAGTCCTGGAGAAGAAGATACCGGCCGTACAACGGCGGAAATTATCCAGGATGAGGTGAAAGATCCTGCCCGCTGTCAGCGCCTGGCTGAACAGTTCGGCATTACCGCCCTGCTCAACCGACGCTTCAAATATCTTTCTACCGGCGAAACGCGGAAAACCCTGCTTTGCCAGGCGCTGATGAGCGAGCCTGAACTGCTGATCCTCGACGAACCGTTCGACGGCCTTGACGTCCAGTCCCGGGCGCAGCTGGCGCATCTGCTGGGCTCGCTTAATCAGCAGGGATATACCCTTGTGCTGGTACTTAACCGCTTTGATGAGATTCCGGATTTTGTCCAGCATGCCGGTGTGCTGGCCGACTGCCATCTGACCGAGACGGGCGAAAAGTCGGCGCTGCTTAAGCAGGCGCTGATCGCCCAGCTCGCGCACAGTGAACAGCTCGACGGCATCACCCTTCCGGAACCCGATGCCCCGTCAGCCCGCCACGCGCTCGATCCTCACCAGCCACGCATCGTGCTGCGTGATGGTATCGTCTCTTATGACGACCGCCCGATCCTTAACCATCTTAGCTGGACGGTGAATCCGGGCGAGCACTGGCAGATTGTCGGCCCAAATGGCGCGGGAAAATCCACGCTGCTGAGCCTCATCACCGGCGACCATCCGCAGGGCTATAGCAACGATCTCACGTTGTTTGGCCGTCGTCGCGGCAGCGGTGAAACCATCTGGGATATTAAAAAACATATCGGCTACGTCAGCAGCAGCCTGCATCTGGATTACCGGGTCAGTACCACGGTACGTAACGTGATCCTCTCCGGGTATTTTGACTCCATCGGAATTTATCAGGCGGTGTCGGACAAGCAGCACAAGCTGGCCCAGCAGTGGCTGGATATTCTGGGGATGGATAGCCGGGTGGCCGACGCGCCGTTTCACAGTTTGTCATGGGGGCAGCAGCGCCTGGCATTGATCGTTCGCGCGCTGGTAAAACACCCGACACTGTTAATTCTGGATGAGCCCCTGCAGGGTCTGGATCCGCTAAACCGCCAGCTGATTCGTCGCTTTGTGGATATTCTCATTGCCGAGGGTGAAACCCAACTGCTGTTTGTTTCACACCATGCCGAGGATGCCCCTTCCTGTATCACCCATCGTCTTGAGTTCATTCCGGACGGCGAGCGCTATCGCTATCTTCTCAGCCACATCGACTAACCGTGGAGGGCCCCGCCCTCCTCTTTTCAGATAACTTGCATCAATACAACACTATCTCTTTGATCTAGAATGGTCTGAGTGATTGAAAAAGCGAGTTTGAAAACGAGTGTAAACGATTCCACTATTTTATCCCATGTCACACTTTTAGCGTCTCTGTTATGCTATGGTTATTACATACCATAAGCCTAATGGAGCGAATCATGCGAGTTCTGGTAACAGGTGGTAGCGGTTACATCGGAAGTCATACCTGTGTGCAACTGCTGCAAAATGGTCACGATGTGATCATCCTCGACAACCTGTGCAATAGTAAGCGCAGCGTGCTGCCGGTGATTGAACGTCTTGGCGGGAAACAACCCACTTTCGTGGAAGGCGACATCCGCAACGAAGCGCTGATGACCGAAATCCTTCACGACCACGCCATTGAAGCGGTGATCCACTTCGCCGGTCTGAAAGCCGTCGGTGAATCCGTTGCGAAGCCGCTTGAGTATTACGACAACAACGTCAACGGTACCCTGCGTCTCATCTCCGCCATGCGTGCGGCGAACGTTAAAAACTTTATCTTCAGCTCCTCCGCCACCGTCTATGGCGATCAGCCAAAAATCCCCTACGTTGAAAGTTTCCCGACAGGCACGCCACAAAGCCCGTACGGCAAAAGCAAGCTGATGGTGGAACAGATCCTGACCGATCTGCAAAAAGCGCAGCCGGAATGGAGCATCGCCTTGCTGCGCTACTTCAACCCGGTCGGCGCCCATCCGTCTGGCGATATGGGTGAAGATCCGCAGGGCATCCCGAACAACCTGATGCCGTATATCGCCCAGGTGGCGGTAGGCCGTCGTGAGTCGCTGGCGATTTTTGGTAACGACTACCCAACCCAGGACGGCACCGGCGTGCGCGACTATATCCACGTGATGGATCTGGCCGACGGTCACGTAGCGGCCATGCAACTGCTGGCAGATAAACCGGGCGTGCATATTTACAACCTCGGCGCCGGGGTCGGCAGCAGCGTGCTGGACGTGGTTAACGCCTTCAGCAAAGCCTGCGGTAAGCCAGTGAACTACCACTTCGCACCGCGTCGTGATGGTGACCTGCCCGCTTACTGGGCGGATGCCACTAAAGCCGACAAAGAGCTTAACTGGCGTGTTACCCGCACGCTTGATGAAATGGCACAGGATACCTGGCACTGGCAGTCACGCCACCCGCAAGGCTATCCGGACTAAGGATCCTTCATGACTTCGTTTAATCCCGTCGATCATCCGCATCGTCGTTTTAACCCGTTAAGCGGACAATGGATTTTGGTGTCTCCGCATCGCGCCAAGCGCCCCTGGCAGGGGGCGCAAGAGACGCCTGCGAAACAAACGCTACCGCAGCATGACCCGGATTGCTTCCTGTGTCCGGGCAACACGCGCGTCACCGGAGATAAAAACCCGGACTACAAAGGCACCTTCGTCTTCACCAACGATTTTGCTGCGCTAATGACCGACACGCCGGACGCGCCTGCGAGCCATGACCCGCTGATGCGCTGTGAAAGCGCGCGGGGTACCAGCCGCGTGATCTGCTTCTCGCCCGATCACAGCAAAACGCTGCCGGAGCTGAGCGCTGAGGCACTGAAAGAGGTGATCGGCACCTGGCAGGCACAAACCGCTGAGCTGGGGCAGACTTACCCGTGGGTGCAGGTATTTGAAAACAAAGGTGCGGCGATGGGCTGCTCCAACCCGCATCCGCACGGCCAGATCTGGGCGAACAGCTTCCTGCCTAACGAAGCCGAACGCGAAGACCGCCTGCAAAAAGCCTATTTCGAGGAAAACGGCTCACCCATGCTGGTTGATTACACCCAGCGCGAGCTGGCCGATGGCAGCCGTACCGTGGTGGAAACCGAACACTGGCTCGCCGTCGTACCTTACTGGGCCGCCTGGCCGTTTGAAACGCTGCTGTTGCCGAAAGCGCACATACAGCGCATGACCGATCTCAGCGACGCACAGCGCGACGACCTTGCGCTGGCGCTGAAGAAACTGACCAGCCGTTACGACAACCTGTTCCAGTGCTCTTTCCCGTATTCCATGGGCTGGCACGGCGCACCGTTTAACGGTGAAGAGAACCAACACTGGCAGCTGCATGCCCATTTCTATCCGCCACTGCTTCGCTCTGCGACGGTACGTAAGTTCATGGTGGGCTATGAAATGCTGGCGGAAACCCAGCGTGACCTGACGGCGGAACAGGCAGCCGAACGTCTGCGTGCCGTGAGTGACGTCCACTATCGCGAATCAGGAGTCTAAAAAATGAGTCTGAAAGATAAAACACAATCCCTGTTTGCTGAGAAATTTGGCTACCCTGCCACCCATGTTATTCAGGCGCCTGGCCGCGTCAATCTGATCGGTGAACATACTGACTACAACGACGGTTTTGTGCTGCCGTGTGCCATTGATTACCAGACGGTTATTAGTTGCGCAAAGCGCGACGACCGTAACGTCCGCGTAATAGCGGCGGATTACGGTAACGAAACCGACGAGTTTTCCCTTGATGCCCCCATTGTGACGCACGACAGCCAGCAGTGGTCTAACTATGTGCGCGGCGTGGTGAAGCATCTGCAGAAGCGTAACAAGAACTTTGGCGGTGCGGATTTAGTGATCAGCGGCAACGTGCCACAGGGTGCGGGCTTAAGCTCCTCTGCCTCTCTGGAAGTCGCCGTGGGGACCGTGTTCCAGCAGCTTTATCATCTGCCGCTGGACGGGGCGCAAATCGCCCTTAACGGTCAGGAAGCAGAAAACCAGTTCGTGGGCTGTAACTGCGGCATTATGGACCAGCTGATCTCCGCGCTGGGCAAAAAAGAGCACGCGCTGCTGATCGACTGCCGCTCGCTTGGCACCAAAGCCGTTCCGCTGCCCAAAGGCGCGGCTGTTGTGATTATCAACAGTAATTTTAAGCGCACGTTGGTGGGCAGCGAGTACAACACCCGCCGCGAGCAGTGTGAAACCGGTGCACGCTTCTTCCAGCAGCCCGCCCTGCGCGACGTGACGCTTGATGAATTCAATAAGGTTGCACATGAGCTGGATCCGGTTGTCGCCAGACGCGTTCGTCACGTGCTGACGGAGAACGCCCGTACCGTTGAAGCCGCGTCCGCGCTGGCGAAAGGCGACCTGAAACGCATGGGAGAACTGATGGCTGAATCGCATGCCTCCATGCGCGATGACTTTGAAATCACCGTCCCGCAAATTGATACCCTGGTTGAGATCGTCAAAGCGACCATCGGCGATAAAGGCGGCGTGCGCATGACCGGCGGCGGCTTCGGGGGCTGCATCGTTGCGCTGGTACCGGAAGAGCTGGTCCCTGCCGTACAGGATGCCGTGACGAAACAGTACGAAGCAAAAACAGGTATTAAAGAAACCTTCTATGTATGTAAAGCATCACAAGGAGCCGGACAGTGCTAAACGAAACACCTACCCTCGCACCGGATGGTCTGCCGTATCGCCTGTTAACCCTGCGCAACCACGCGGGGATGGTGGTTACGCTGATGGACTGGGGTGCAACCCTGCTCTCCGCCCGCGTACCGATGCCGGACGGCAGCGTGCGTGAAACGCTGCTCGGCTGTGCATCGCCTGAGCAGTATGTTAACCAATCGGCTTTTCTGGGAGCGTCCGTCGGCCGCTATGCCAACCGCATCGCTAAAAGCCGTTTCGAACTCGACGGCGTGGCGTACCCTCTCCTTCCAAGCCAGGGTGAGAACCAGCTTCACGGCGGACCGGAAGGGTTTGATAAACGCCGCTGGAAAATTGTCCGTCAAAATGACAGCGAAGTGCTGTTCTCGCTGGATTCACCTGATGGCGATCAGGGCTTCCCGGGCAACCTTATCGCCTCCGCACGCTTCACGCTGACCGACGACAACCGAATCGCCATCGAATACCGTGCCACGGTCGACAAGCCGTGTCCGGTTAACCTGACTAACCATGTCTACTTTAATCTGGACGGCAACCAGTGCGACGTGCGCAACCACAAGCTGCAAATCCTTGCGGACGCGTACCTGCCGGTTGACGAAATGGGCATACCGTATCAGGGCCTGAAGCAGGTGAACGACACCAGCTTCGACTTCCGCAATGCGAAAGCTATCGCACAGGATTTCCTGAGTGATGACGATCAGCGCAAGGTGAAAGGCTACGACCACGCTTTCCTGTTGCAGGCCAAAGGCGATCTCAGCCAGCCCGCCGCGCAGGTCTGGTCTGCTGACGAGAAGCTGCAGATGACCGTTTATACCACCGCCCCTGCCCTGCAGTTCTACTCAGGTAACTATCTAGGCGGCACAACGGCACGCGAACACAATGAATACAGCGACTGGCAGGGTCTGGCACTGGAGAGCGAGTTCCTGCCTGACAGCCCGAATCATCCGGAATGGCCGCAGCCAGATTGCGTTCTGCGCCCGGGTGAAGAGTACGTGAGCGTCACCGAGTATCATTTCATTCCGCGCGCTTAACGACAGGCCCTCACATCGAGGGCTTTTTTCTGCTCCCCTTGCTGAAAATAGCGCCGATCGCAGACAAAATCATAACCCTGGATTCACAAGCATCTTACACTCGGAGACTATTTTCGCTATGGTTAGGGTTAAGCGTTGCTGCTGGCCTGGCCACAGCAATATAATGAGAATTGTTATCATTCTAAAAATGCTTGAGGAGTAAGAGATGGCTATTACTAAGCTGGTCCTGGTGCGTCACGGCGAAAGCCAGTGGAACAACGAAAACCGCTTTACCGGTTGGTACGACGTTGATCTGTCTGAGAAAGGCGTAAGCGAAGCAAAAGCAGCAGGTAAACTGCTGAAGGAAGAAGGCTTCAGCTTTGATTTTGCTTACACCTCTGTGCTGAAACGTGCCATCCACACGCTGTGGAACGTGCTCGACGAACTGGATCAGGCCTGGCTGCCGGTTGAGAAATCCTGGAAACTGAACGAGCGCCACTACGGTGCGCTGCAGGGTCTGAACAAAGCCGAAACCGCTGAGAAATACGGTGACGAGCAGGTTAAACAGTGGCGTCGCGGCTTCGCGGTAACCCCACCAGAGTTGACCAAAGATGACGAGCGCTACCCGGGCCACGACCCGCGTTACGCGAAACTGACTGACGCTGAGCTGCCAACCACCGAAAGCCTGGCGCTGACCATCGACCGCGTTGTGCCTTACTGGAACGAAACCATTCTGCCACGCCTGAAAAGCGGTGAGCGCGTGATCATCGCCGCTCACGGTAACTCCCTGCGTGCGCTGGTGAAATACCTGGACAACATGGGTGAAGACGAAATTCTTGAACTGAACATCCCAACTGGCGTACCGCTGGTGTATGAGTTCGACGAAAACTTCAAACCAATCAAACACTACTATCTGGGTAACGCGGATGAAATCGCAGCGAAAGCCGCGGCTGTCGCGAACCAGGGTAAAGCGAAGTAATTTTCGCCAGACATAAAAAAAGCGCGGAGCCTTCCGCGCTTTTTTATTTCTGCCTCAGAACTTAACCGCGACGTGCTTTCACCGCGTTCGCCAGCTGACGCAGGAGGGTGTCGGTATCGTCCCAGCCGATGCAGGCATCCGTGACGCTCTTGCCGTACACCAGCGGCTCGCTGCCTTCCAGGTTCTGGTTACCTTCGACCAGATGGCTTTCAATCATCACGCCAATCACCGCCTTCTCACCGCCGGCAATCTGCTGACAGACATCAGCCCCGACGTCCATCTGCTTTTTAAACTGCTTGCTGGAGTTGGCATGGCTGAAATCGATCATCACCTGCGGTGGCAGCCCGGCTTTTTCCAGCCCGACCTTCACGTCGGCCACATGTTTTGCACTGTAGTTTGGCTCTTTGCCGCCACGCAGAATGATATGGCAATCCCCGTTACCGCTGGTGTTCACGATGGCGGAATGACCCCATTTGGTCACGGACAGGAAGCAGTGCGGCGCACCCGCTGCGTTAATGGCGTCGATAGCCACCTTAATGGTGCCGTCAGTGCCGTTTTTAAAACCAACCGGACAAGAGAGACCGGATGCCAGTTCGCGGTGAACCTGAGATTCCGTGGTACGGGCACCAATTGCGCCCCAGCTCATCAAATCAGCCAGGTATTGTGGCGTGATCATGTCCAGGAACTCACCGGCAGCAGGCAGGCCACTGTCGTTGATCTCCAGCAGCAGCTTGCGCGCAATACGCAGACCGTCGTTGATCTGGAAGCTGTTATCCATGTGCGGATCGTTAATGAGCCCTTTCCAGCCAACGGTCGTACGCGGTTTTTCAAAATAGACGCGCATGACGATTTCCAGCTCATCCTTCAGCTCTTCGCGCAGCTGAAGCAGCCTTGCCGCATACTCTTTTGCCGCAGCAGGATCGTGGATAGAGCATGGACCAATCACCACCAGAAGACGATCGTCATTACCTTTCAGGATCTTATGGATCGCTTTGCGAGCATGAGAAACCGTGTTTGCGGCATTTTCAGTTGCGGGGAATTTCTCAAGGAGCGCTACAGGAGGTAATAACTCATTGATCTCTTTAATGCGTAAATCGTCGTTCTGATAATTCATTTTCTTTCCAGCTCTGCCATATCTTTAGTAATGAAAGCAATCCTTTCAATCTATCTTGTCGACCAGGAAGTGTAAACACGGTTTTACACTTCACGCAGATAATTCCTGGAATTCGCCTAAAAATCGCCACAAAATAGCGAAAAATGAGATCTAACCTAAGCTTTTTAACTGTAACAACCAATTTTATACGCCTAAACGCGATTCCCTACTGACGTAAGTCCGTAAGGCCGAATCTTTCGCCTCTAAAAAGATGCACTGTTGGAGAAAGTTATCCAGCGTAACGACAAGAACAGGAGCACCATGATGAAAATGACAAAACTGGCAACCCTCTTCCTGACCGCCACTCTCACCCTGGCAAGCGGCAGCGTCCTGGCTGCTGAAACGGGCACCTCAGACAGCAACGGTGATGCCAATGCGGCAGCAGAAGCAGGCCAGGTCGCCCCTGATGCGAAACAGAATATCGCCCCAAATTATGTCGATAACAGCCAGATCAATACCGGCAACACCAATACCGGCGGCACCATGCTGCATCCGAACAGCAGTGATTCCGGCACCATGAATCACGACAATATGAGTTCAGATGAAGTTCATAAGAACTCAATGTGTAAGGACGGCAAATGTCCCGACCCTAACGACAAAGTGGGTAACGATGCCAATACCAAAACCGATGGCACAACCCAGTAAGTCGTCAGTGCTTTAAATGCGAAAGGAGAGCCCAGGCTCTCCTTTCTTTTTGGAGTAACCTGTTAAAAACGCTACACTAAAAAATAACGAAACAGGAAAGCAGACATGGCGCACACCCACTCACACGCATCTTCTCCCGGAAATGACAACGTAAAACGACTCATGCTGGCCTTCGGCGTTACGGCCACGTTTATGGTTATCGAGGTCATTGGCGGTCTGGTCTCCGGCTCGCTGGCGTTGCTTGCTGATGCCGGGCACATGCTGACCGATGCCGCAGCGCTACTCTTCGCTCTGCTGGCAGTGCAATTTGCTCGTCGTCCTCCGAACGCACGCCATACCTTCGGCTGGTTGAGACTGACTACGCTTGCCGCGTTTGTTAACGCCATCGCGCTGGTGGTCATTACTATTCTTATCGTCTGGGAAGCCATCCAACGCTTCACGCACCCACAGCCAATAGCCGGAACGACAATGATGGTGATTGCCGTCGCGGGGCTGCTGGCGAATATTCTGGCATTCTGGATTTTGCATCGCGGCAGCGGGGAAAAGAACCTCAACGTGCGCGCTGCTGCCCTGCATGTGCTGGGGGATTTGCTCGGCTCAGTCGGGGCGATAGTCGCCGCGCTGGTGATCCTCTATACCGGCTGGACGCCAGTCGACCCGATTCTCTCCGTGCTGGTATCGTGTCTGGTTTTACGTAGCGCCTGGAATCTGCTGAAGGAGAGCGTCAATGAACTGCTTGAAGGGGCACCCGCATCCATGGACATTGACGAGCTGAAGCGTAACCTGCGCCGTTCTGTCCCGGAAGTGCGCAATGTTCATCATGTGCATGTCTGGCAGGTAGGTGAAAAACCGGTGATGACGCTACACGTTCAGGTGATCCCACCTCACGATCACGATGCATTACTGGAACGCATTCATCATTTCCTGGAACATCATTACGAGATTGGCCACGCCACCGTCCAGATGGAGTATCAGGCCTGTAACGGGCCGGACTGCCACCTTAACGAGGCGCAGCCCGACCATTCACATCATCATCACCATTAGCGGGAAAGCGCGTGAGAGCCTCGCTCACGCGCGCTCTTAATCCACATACGGCTGCCATTCAGGGCAATGAAGGTCAGCAGCAGATATTCCAGCGACATCGCATAGACGCCCTGCAGCGCGAAAATGACCACGCTGATAACGTTGATGATGACCCACAGCAGCCAGTTCTCAACGTATTTACGGGTCATCAGGATCATCGCCGCAATTGACAGCACCATCATGCAGGAATCCCAGAACGGGAAAGCATCCGGCTGAAGTTCTGGCATCGTTACGCTCAGGCCGATACCGGACATAGCCGAAACGGCCACGCGGGTCAGGAAGGCAAACACCGGGTTGATATAAACGGTCATGAAACCAATAGCAACCACGCAAGCGACAAACCAGGCAATGGCTTTCGGCAGGGGTAGCCAGCGGATCTGTAGCTCAGCCTCCTGCTGGCTGTTCTGCCGCGACCATGCGTACCAGCCGTAAATATTGGCGGCGAAGAAGAACAACTGCAAAAGCAGGCTGGCGTACAGCTGGATCTGGAAGAAGATAATCGCAAACAGCGTAACGTTAATCAGCCCGAACGCGTAATTGCTGATTTTCTCCAGGCTTGCCAGCCAGATGCAGAGTAAACCCGCCAGCGTGCCGACGGCCTCAATCCATGACAGGTCATAGCCACCTGCACCAATCGGTATATGAACCAGAATGTTCTGCGTGCTAAAAAAATCCATCTTTTCCCCGGAACGTTTTGAATTAAGTACGTAGTGTAGCCGCAAAATCCAGCATGCGGTTAAGCGGAATTAACGCACCTTCGCGCAGCACAGCATCGACATGAATTTCATGCGCGGCGCCGCCCGTCTCTAGCCCTTCGGCAATCGCTTTCAGACCGTTCATCGCCATCCACGGGCAATGCGCGCAGCTGCGACACGTCGCGCCCTCGCCTGCCGTTGGGGCTTCAAGGAGCTCTTTCTCCGGCACGGCCTGCTGCATCTTATAAAAGATACCGCGATCGGTCGCCACGATGAGCTGCTTGTGCGGCAGCGTTCTGGCCGCATTGATAAGCTGGCTGGTTGAACCCACGGCATCCGCCATGTCGACAATGGACTGGGGGGATTCAGGGTGAACAAGAATGGCGGCGTCAGGATAAAGCGCCTTCATGCGTGCCAGCGCCTGGGTTTTGAATTCGTCGTGCACAATACAGGCCCCCTGCCAGCAGAGGACGTCAGCGCCTGTCTGCTTCTGAACATAATTGCCGAGATGTCGGTCAGGTGCCCAGATAATTTTCTCACCCAGGCTGTCCAGATGCTCAATCAGCTCAACGGCGATGCTGGAGGTCACGACCCAGTCTGCCCGCGCTTTTACCGCCGCGGAGGTGTTGGCATAAACCACCACGGTACGGTCAGGATGGGCGTCGCAGAAGGCGGTGAACGCGTCAATCGGGCAGCCAAGATCGAGCGAACACTCGGCATTCAGCGTCGGCATCAAAATGTTTTTTTCCGGGCTGAGAATTTTCGCCGTTTCGCCCATAAAACGCACGCCAGCAACAAGCAGCGTGGAAGCAGGATGTTTTGCGCCAAAGCGCGCCATCTCCAGAGAGTCAGAGATGCAGCCTCCGGTCTCTTCCGCCAGTTGCTGGATTTCCGGGTCGGTGTAGTAATGCGCCACCATCACCGCGTCTCGCTCTTTCAGAAGACGTTTGATCTTCTCGCGGTAGAACTGTTTTTCGTCCTGGCTTAGCGGAACAGGTTTTGGCGGAAACGGATAGATGGCGGCTTCGGGATCAAACATCACACTCATTATGGCTTCTCGTTTTACGGGCTTAACAATATTGCCTTTCTTTTGCCTGACATAGCAAAACGCATGGCAATTGTGTTTTGTATACTAAACAAGATAGCGAATCTGGAGTGAAAAGTCACCGGGAATAGAGGTGTGGAGCATTTATAGAATTGCAGATAGCAAAAAGGCGCCTTTAGGGCGCCTTTCTACATTGGTGGGTCGTGCAGGATTCGAACCTGCGACCAATTGATTAAAAGTCAACTGCTCTACCAACTGAGCTAACGACCCCTTGCGGGATTTTTTCTTCGAAGTGGTGGGTCGTGCAGGATTCGAACCTGCGACCAATTGATTAAAAGTCAACTGCTCTACCAACTGAGCTAACGACCCATTCGGGTGCTGACTTCGAAGATTTTTACTCGGTACCACGTTTAAGTGGTGGGTCGTGCAGGATGACTCGGCTTCGCCTCGCCCTTCGGGCCGTTGCGAAAGCAACGTTATCCTTCACGTTTAATATCTGAGTAAGACATTAAAATTGGTGGGTCGTGCAGGATTCGAACCTGCGACCAATTGATTAAAAGTCAACTGCTCTACCAACTGAGCTAACGACCCGAGTGGTGGGTGATGACGGGCTCGAACCGCCGACCCCCTCCGTGTAAAGGAGATGCTCTACCAACTGAGCTAATCACCCACTCTGTACTACCGGAACTGCTTAAGTGGTGGGTCGTGCAGGATTCGAACCTGCGACCAATTGATTAAAAGTCAACTGCTCTACCAACTGAGCTAACGACCCACTTTTACGCTGTTTTCACGTTGTTTGATATCCCGTGGCAACGGCGGCATATATTACTGATTTAAGAATTCTGCGCAACAAAAATTTCGATGAAGATCACTTAACTGCTTACGAATCATGCTGCACGACCAGAAATAACGCGATTTCTGGTCATGCGATAATCATCCCATCGAATTCAGACGTTTTTGCGCCTGTTTGGCACCTTCGGTACCAGGGAATTTGGCGACCACCTGCTGATAAACCGCTTTGGCTTTCGCAGTGTCTCCTTTGTCCTGCATGATCACGCCAACCTTATACATCGCATCTGGCGCTTTCGGCGATTTCGGGTAATTTTTCACCACGGAGGCAAAATAAAACGCCGCATCATCCTTTTTACCCTTGTTGTAATTCAACTGACCAAGCCAGTAATTGGCATTTGGCTGGTAGGTTGAATCAGGGTATTTCTTAACAAAGTTCTGAAACGCAGCAATCGCGTCGTCCTGACGAGATTGATCCTGCACGAGGGCAATGGCCGCATTGTAATCCGTATTCGCGTCACCGCTCTGTACAGGCGCGCCTGTGGAGGCGGAAGCATCCGCAGACGGCGCGGGCGCGGATGTCGCCGCTCCGCTCTGATCGCCTGCTGCGGGTTGTGCTGCTGCACCACCACCGCTGCTCAGGCTATCTATCTGCAACAAGATTTGCTTCTGACGTTCCACAACCTGGTTAAGCTGATACTGACTTTCCTGAATCTGACCGCGGAGTGAGTCAATATCGTTTTGGTTATCGGAAAGTTGTTGCTGGAGTTGGGTTAAAAGCTGACTGTGAGCGTTAGAAATACGCTCGAGTTGAGTGACCCGGTCTTCTACCGAGCCTGAGCCGACACTACTGATTGGTGCCTGAGCAAAAGCGGCCCAGGGGGCCGCTATTCCAACCAGTAACGACAGACTCAACAGATGATGTCTGAAGTTACTGCTCATGCCATTCTCTTAGTAAACCAGTACGGCACGACGGTTTTTGGAGTAAGCCGCTTCGTCGTGACCCAGTACTGCAGGTTTTTCTTTACCGTAAGAAACGATGGAGATCTGATCAGCAGAAACGCCTTTACCCTGCAGGTACATTTTAACAGCGTTAGCACGACGTTCACCCAGGGAGATGTTGTACTCTGGGGTACCACGTTCGTCCGCATGACCTTCTACGGTGACTTTGTAAGATGGGTTGCTACGCAGGAAGTTAGCGTGAGCATCCAGCATCGCAGCGAAGTCAGAACGGATGTCGTATTTATCCAGATCGAAGTAAACGATGTTGTTCTGCTGCAGCTGCTGCATCTGAAGACGCGCCTGCTCTTCAGAAGACATGTTGCCATTGCCGTTCGCGTCCATACCGGTACCGGCACCCATCATGCCTTCGCCGCTCTGGTCATTGCTTGCGTTCTTGTTAGAAGAACACGCTGCGATTGCCATTACAGGCAGAGCGATCATCAGCCCCTTCAGCACTTTGTTCAGTTGCATTTCTATGATTCCTTTAGTAATCAATTAATTATTATTTACAGATACGGCGACCAGGCAGGTGATTTTACCTGTCCATCAGTGGCCGGAATACGCGCTTTGAAACGCCCATCTGTAGAAACCAGATTCAGCACAGATCCCATCCCCTGAGAAGAGCTGTAGATTACCATAGTGCCGTTAGGTGCCAGACTTGGCGTTTCATCCAGGAACGTTGACGACAGAACTTGAACGCCACCCGCTACCAGATCTTGTTTGGCAATGTGCTGCTGCCCACCGTTGGAGCTGACCATTACCATGAATTTACCGTCGCTGCTCACGTCTGCGTTCTGGTTCTGCGAACCTTCCCAGGTAATACGCTGCGGAGCACCGCCGTTGATGTTTACTTTATAGATTTGTGGACGGCCAGCCTGGTCAGAGGTAAACGCCAGGTTTTGACTGTCCGGGAACCATGAAGGTTCGGTGTTGTTGCTGCGACCATCGGTCACCTGGCGGATCTGGCCAGAGCCAATATCCATCACATACAGGTTCAGGCTACCGGTTTTAGACAGCGCAAAGGCCAGTTTAGAGCCGTCCGGAGAGAAGGAAGGCGCACCGTTGTGACGTGGGAACGACGCTACCTGACGCACAGCACCGTTAGCCAGCGTCTGGATAACCAGCGCAGAACGACCGCTCTCGAAAGTCACGTATGCCAGTTTAGAACCGTCCGGAGACCAGGCTGGAGACATCAGCGGCTGGGAAGAACGTTTCACCAGGAACTGGTTGTAGCCGTCGTAGTCAGAGACGCGCAGCTCATACGGGAACTGACCGCCGTTGGTCTGCACCACATAAGCAATACGGGTACGGAACGCACCTTTAATGCCGGTCAGTTTTTCGAATACCGCATCGCTGGCCGCGTGAGCCGCGTAGCGCAGGTACTGTTTAGTGACCTTGTAGGAGTTCTGTGCCAGAACGGTACCCGGTGCACCGCCGGTATCTACCAGCTGCCAGGCCACGTTGTAAGAGCCGTCCGGGTTAGGGGTAACCTGACCCACAACGACCGCATCAATACCCAGCGCAGACCATGCAGCAGGCTGTACTTCCTGTGCACTGCCCGGCTGCTGAGGCAGACGAGAACGATCTAACGGGTTGAATTTACCGCTGTTACGCAGGTCAGCCGCCACGATGCCACCGGCATCTTCAGGTGCAGCGCCAGGACCGGCCCACTGGAACGGAACAACACCGATTGGGCGTGCCGAGTCCACCCCCTGGGTGATCTCGATACGTACTTCTGCGTGCAGCACAGCTGCCCACAGCATTAAAAAACTAAATGCTACACGTAATGCCTGCTTCATCATATCTCCCTTATCCGGGTAACCTTACCCACGATAATTTAGCAGAATGTTAACAAACTCAAATAGACAAAACTACACGATCCTGGCTATGACAATAGTCGGTTTTCTATACTTCACAAAGGAAAGACGATCACAGCTTAAAGTCTAGTTTGGCATCTTTTATCTTATCGTAAACAGCCTCACTCGGCGGTTTAGGAATGTTCGCCGATCTTGCTGCAGCTAACGCTGCCTGGCAAAGCGCAGGATCGCCCCCTTCAGAAGTGACGCTTTTCAACCGTCCATCTGGGGCAAGATTGATATGCAGCACGCACTGTTTGCCCTGATACAGGCCCGCATCAAACAGACGGCTTTGGATCGCCACCTGAATCTGCTTCGCATAAGCGCTGATATCTGCACCCGTTGCCCCGCCGTTGGCGCCGGAGGTCCCGCTGTCTTTAGACGGCTGACCGTTCCCTTTCGCCCCGCCACCCGCTTTTGGTGCGTTCTTACCTGAACTCAGGTCGCCCAGTAAATCGTCGACGCCGGCAGCCGCAGCCGCTTTATCAGCAGCGGCCTTTTTGGCAGCGGCTTTTTCAGCCGCAGCTTTCTTATCGGCAGCCGCTTTTTTATCTGCTGCAGCTTTCTCGGCAGCCGCTTTTTTATCTGCTGCAGCTTTTTCAGCCGCAGCCGCTTTTTCAGCCGCGGCCTTCTCGGCAGCAGCCGCTTTCTTCGCAGCGTCAGCCGCTGCTTTCTTCTCTGCTTCCTGAGCGGCTTTCTTCGCCGCTTCGGCTTCAGCTTTCTTCTGAGCGTCAGCAGCCGCTTTCTTCGCCGCTTCGGCTTCGGCTTTCTTCTGAGCATCAGCAGCGGCTTTCTTCGCGGCTTCGGCTTCAGCTTTTTTCTGGGCATCGGCAGCCGCTTTCTTCGCTGCTTCAGCCGCTAATTTTGCCTGGGCATCAGCCTTCGCTTTGGCATCCGCTGCGGCTTTAGCGGCCGCTTCTTCCGCCTGCTTTTGCTGCTCCTGCGCTTTTTTCGCGGCCTCTTCAGCTTGCTTCTGCTGTTCCGCCTGCTCTTTCGCCGCTTCCTGCGCCTGCAAACGTTCTTTCTCAAGCTGCTTCAGACGTTCCTGCTCCGCGGCCTGCTTTTCACGCAGCTCTTCCGCTTGCTGTTGCGCCTGTTTTTCACGCTGTTCTTCAGCCCGTTTTGCACTCGCCTTCTGCTGCTGTTGGCGATTATAGTTTTGCACTACCGCACCGGGATCCACCATAACGGCATCGATGGAAGACCCTCCACCGCCGCCTGATGCATCAATATGCTCATCGAACGAACTCCAGATCAGCGCTGCAAAAAGAATCACGTGCAGCACTGCGGAGACGATTATCGCTCGCTTAAGCTTGTCGTTCTGTTCGGTTGCCTTTGACACTATCGGTTCCCAAAAACTACGCGGATGATCAAATAGGTTGAGTCATTAAGCCAACTGACTTAACACCCGCACTATGTAGCAAGTTCAGCGCTTTAATAATTTCATCGTAGGGTACGTCTTTCGCGCCACCGATTAAGAAGACCGTTTTCGGATTTGACTCCAGGCGACGCTGCGCCTCAGCTATCACCTGCTCCGGTGGAAGCTGATCCATACGATCTTTTTCTACCACCACGCTGTACTGCCCTACGCCGGAAACTTCAATGATGACCGGAGGATCGTCATTGGTGCTCACCGCCTGTGATTCTGTCGCATCCGGCAGATCCACCTCCACGCTCTGGGTTATGATTGGCGCTGTTGCCATGAAGATCAGCAGCAATACCAACAGGACGTCCAGCAGTGGAACGATATTGATTTCGGACTTGAGCTCGCGACGACCTCGTCCACGCGATCTGGCCATGGTTTACCCCTTGTTGCTCTCGGTGCTGGTAAACGCCTGACGGTGCAGAATCGCAGTGAACTCTTCCATAAAGTTGTCGTAGTTCAGTTCCAGTTTGTTCACGCGCTGGTTCAGGCGGTTGTAAGCCATTACCGCCGGGATTGCCGCAAACAGACCGATAGCGGTCGCAATCAGTGCTTCAGCGATACCCGGTGCAACCATCTGCAACGTCGCCTGCTTCACCGCACCCAGCGCGATAAAGGCGTGCATGATCCCCCATACTGTACCAAACAGGCCGATATACGGGCTGATGGAGCCGACAGTACCGAGGAAAGGAATGTGCGTTTCAAGATTTTCCAGCTCACGGTTCATGGAGATACGCATCGCACGAGAAGCGCCTTCCACAACCGCTTCCGGCGCATGGTTATTTGCGCGATGCAGGCGAGCAAACTCTTTGAAGCCGCTATAGAAAATTTGTTCGGAGCCGGTCAGGTTTTCACGGCGCCCCTGGCTCTCCTGATACAGGCGAGAAAGCTCAATACCCGACCAGAACTTATCTTCAAACGCTTCCGCTTCACGGCCAGCAGCATTGAGGATACGCGTTCTCTGGATGATGATGGCCCAGGATGCGATTGAAAAACCAATCAAAATCAACATGATAAGTTTAACCAGAAGGCTTGCCTTCAGGAACAAATCAAGGATATTCATGTCAGTCACTGCTTAAACTCCGCGACAATAGACTTAGGAAGCGCACGAGGCTTCATTATGGTTGGATCAACACAAACAATCAGTACTTCAGCTGAGTTCAGTACGGTGTTCTCTGCGTTGACTATCCGCTGCGTGAAAACCAGTGAGGTCCCGCGCATTGATGTAATTTCAGTTTGGACTTCGAGCATGTCGTCGAGTCTGGCAGGCGCAAAATACTCAAGCGTCATCTTGCGTACCACGAAGGCAACTCGCTCAGCCAACAGCACCTGTTGACTAAAGTGATGATGGCGCAGCATCTCTGTGCGTGCCCGTTCATAAAAAGCAACGTAGCTGGCGTGGTAAACCACACCACCGGCATCGGTATCTTCGTAATAGACACGAACCGGCCATCGAAACAGCGTTGTATTCACTTTACATCCCAGTAATACAAGAAAAGTTGGAGCTTTCAAACTTCGCTACTATACGCGCGGGAAAGATGGTTTGGAATGGGAGAAAGTAAACGGAGAGTAAATTTTTATGGGCTCGGGTAAGCCCATATCGTTATAGGACATTTCTTATTCAGAAGAAGAAGAAAATCAAACCGGCGAGGAGAACCAGATCGGCAATCAGCGGGCAGAAAATGCCCTGCCAGTGTACCGCTTTCGGACGAAAGCCCACGCCGTGGATCACCCCAGCACACACTGCCCACATAATGAGGAAGCCATGCCAGATTTCCAGTTCGCTGGTTTTTGCCGCGAAACGCGACGGGTCCCAGAAGATGCAGCCTGCCAGCAGTAATGCCATCACTAAAGAAAGCGCCCGTAACGGGCGCTTATCCATTACCGCGTAAAGCGTCGCGATAATATTCATCAGTGTTTTTCTTCACCCGCTTTCGTCGCTTCAACATGCTCAAGCGCCAGGGCGGTGATGACACCAAAAGCACAGGCAAGAAGCGTCCCTAAAATCCATGCGAATACCACATATTCAGCTCCTTACTTAGTACATAGAGTGGGTGTTGCTTTCGATATGTTCTTTGGTGATACGACCGAACATTTTCCAGTAACACCAGATGGTGTAAGCCAGAACAATCGGAACGAACACGCAAGCAACGTAAGTCATTAAGTTCAGCGTCATATGGCTGGAGGTTGCATCCCACATGGTCAGGCTAGCATTCAGCATGGTGCTGGATGGCATGACGAATGGGAACATGGCAATACCCGCCGTCAGGATGATGCACGCCAGGGTCAGCGAGGAGAACAGGAACGCCAGCGCGCCTTTCTCCAGACGAGACGTCAGCATGGTCAGCAGCGGCAGCAGTACCCCCAGAGCCGGGATCGCCCACAGCGCAGGCATGTTATTAAAGTTCACCAGCCATGCGCCAGCCTGACGCGTCACTTCTTTGGTCAGCGGGTTAGACGGTGCCGTATGGTTGATCGCAGACGTCACGACATAACCATCAATACCGTACACCACCCATACGCCTGCCAGTGCGAAGCAAACCAGCGTCACCAGTGCAGCAACCTGAGCCGTCGCACGGGAACGCAGGTGCAGTTCACCCACAGTACGCATCTGCAGGTATGTTGCGCCCTGCGTGATGATCATCGCTACGCTCACCACACCCGCCAGCAGACCAAATGGATTCAGCAACTGGAAGAAGTTACCGGTGTAGTAAAGACGCATGTATTCGTCCAGGTGGAACGGTACACCCTGCAACAGGTTACCGAACGCCACGCCGATCACTAGCGGTGGAACGAAGCTACCAATGAAGATGCCCCAGTCCCACATGTTGCGCCAGCGGGTGTCTTCAATCTTGGAACGGTAGTCGAAACCGACCGGACGGAAGAATAAAGAGGCCAGCACCAGAATCATCGCCACATAGAAGCCGGAGAACGCAGCCGCGTAGACCATCGGCCAGGCAGCAAACAGCGCGCCGCCTGCGGTGATCAGCCACACCTGGTTACCGTCCCAGTGCGGGGCGATGGAGTTGATCATGATTCGACGCTCGGTGTCATTACGACCGAGGAAACGAGTGAGCATCCCCACCCCCATGTCGAAACCATCGGTGACAGCGAAACCGATCAGCAGAACGCCAATCAGCAGCCACCAGATAAAACGCAATACTTCATAATCGATCATTTGATGACTCCTGTCTTAGCGTGCCGGCTGAGTAGTCGCAGTGGACTGCTCGTAGTGATAGCGACCGGTTTTCAGGCTGCTTGGGCCAAGGCGCGCGAACTTGAACATCAGGAACAGTTCAGCCACCAGGAACAGGGTGTACAGACCGCAAATCAGCAGCATGGAGAAGATCAGGTCGCCTGCAGTCAGGGAAGAGTTCGCTACCGCCGTTGGCAGTACCTCACCAATGGCCCATGGCTGACGGCCATACTCCGCAACAAACCAGCCGGATTCGATAGCGATCCACGGTAGTGGAATACCGTACAGCGCCGTGCGCAGCAGCCATTTTTTCTCGCCGATGCGGTTACGAATGACGGACCAGAAGGAAGCCGCAATGATCAGCAGCATGATGATGCCGCAGCCCACCATGATACGGAATGCGAAGTACAGTGGCGCAACACGCGGAATGGAGTCTTTGGTCGCCATCTGGATCTGCGCTTCCGTCGCATCAGAAACGTTCGGGGTATAGCGTTTCAGCAGTAGACCGTAACCCAGATCTTTCTTCACGTCGTTGAACTGGTCACGTACCGCCTGATCGGTCGAACCGGCACGCAGCTGTTCCAGCAGCGAGTAGGCTTTCATACCGTTACGGATACGCTCTTCGTGCTGAACCATCAGCTCTTTCAGACCAGTGACCTGCTTATCAACAGAACGGGTGGCGATGATACCCAGCGCGTAAGGGATCTGAATCGCGAAGCGGTTTTCCTGCGCGTCCTGATCGGGAATACCGAACAGCGTAAAGGCAGCAGGCGCGGGTTGAGTTTCCCATTCAGCTTCGATTGCAGCCAGTTTGGTTTTCTGCACGTCACCCATTTCGTAACCGGATTCATCACCCAGAACGATAACAGAGAGGATGGCAGCCATACCGAAGCTTGCAGCGATAGCAAAGGAGCGCTTAGCAAAGGCGAAGTCACGACCGCGCAGCATGTAGTAAGAGCTGATGCCCAGAATGAACATCGCGCCGCACACGTAACCAGAAGCCACGGTGTGAACGAATTTCACCTGTGCAACCGGGTTCAGGACCAGCTCGGCAAAGCTGACCATCTCCATACGCATGGTCTCGAAGTTGAAATCAGACGCGATGGGGTTCTGCATCCAGCCGTTCGCCACCAGGATCCACAGCGCGGACAGGTTCGAACCTAATGCCACCAGCCAGGTGACGGCCATATGCTGAACTTTACCCAGACGGTCCCAGCCGAAGAAGAACAGACCTACAAAGGTGGATTCGAGGAAGAAGGCCATCAGACCTTCAATGGCCAGCGGCGCACCGAAGATGTCCCCTACATAGTGGGAATAATATGACCAGTTAGTCCCGAACTGGAACTCCATGGTCAGACCGGTGGCCACGCCCAGTGCGAAGTTGATACCAAACAACTTGCCCCAGAACTTGGTCATATCTTTATAAATCTGTTTGCCGGAGAGGACGTAAACCGTTTCCATAATGGCCAGCAGGAACGCCATACCGAGCGTCAGCGGCACAAACAGGAAGTGGTACATCGCGGTCAAGGCAAACTGTAAGCGCGACAGTTCGACTACGTCTAACATTATGACTCCTTGCTCATCGCATGAAGACTCCGAGAGTGAACCCCGTCAGAAGAGATCCACACGCATGCCCCAATACAAATTATTCGCATCCTGGTCGTCGTTATTACCCTGAAGAAGGATAAAAACGATGACGTCAGGTTACAAATAGGTTAATAAAAAACTCAAATTGATCCCGCAAATATAATACGCTGCAAAACCCTTACAATAAACAGGTTTTTATTGAATCACATTTACGTTTTTCGACGGCGATCAATTTATAGCAAAATTACCACTTTTCGGCCATTTTGATCGGGAACAATTTAGCGCTTTTCAACGCCTTTTTCCAAGGATTAAACATTGATTTAAATCAAAAACCAGCAGCAATGTTAATCATGTTTAATCGCGGTGAGAATGGTAAAAACCATGTTAACGATATGTACATACAAGGATGTGATAGGTTATCGAAGAAGGAAAAAATATAAACAGAAGTGATTTTTATTAACGCGAGAGAAATTGTCCTTTTCAAGCGCGACCAACAATAAAGCGTAGTCGAGCCAGATTATTTTTCCATTGCTTTTCTGCAACCCTTAGAAATTACATTTAATTTACCTTTATCACCCCATAAGTTAACACCACGGTGTGATTATTCAATGAAAAAAGGCCGCTAACGCTGCAGCCTTTTATCACTGTTTTCAGCCGACAAGCACGCTAAAGGTGCGTGACTGTCCAGGCCTGAATACCCCGGCAATGCCCTCGCCTTCATGCTGCGCTAACACCTGTTCATTCATGTCCGTTTCGCAGCACCGTTTCACCGTCGGATTCACAGATAACGTCGCATCACATGCGCTGGACGCTGACGGGTTAAACAGACGAAGAATAAGCTCATCACGATCTTCCGCCTTTTTGAGAGCACTGAGCACACATCCCGTTGGCGAAAGCGCTAATAAACTGTAACTTTCCGGCGTGGTAAACGGTGCGCGGTTCAGTTTCATGGCATCCCAGGGAATTTTGTTGTAGCACTGTACGGGCGTTAACCACGATTTAGCCTGCTGCGCGACACCCGCATTTTCCGGCGTACCGCTGAAACTGAAGAGACTAAAGCGACAGCTTAACGCGCCCCGAACCTGGGAGTCAGGAACGGGCAGTTTGATCCCTGATGGTCTGCCGGGACGCAACAGCAAATCTTCTTTGCCGAGTAGCCCCACGCCACGCAACAAGGTTACGGCAAAGGCTTTTTTATCCTCGCCCACCACTTCAAATTCGCGCAGTCCCTCGGTGAACAGCGCCAGCCCGTTTCGTTTCTCCTGCAGGACGGCGTAATTGAGTAAGTTCCAGACGGGAACCGGCGCTTCTTTCCAGCCCTCCTCCTGCCAGTTTTGCATGGCGGGATCCTGCGCAGCACGCGTGACCGTACCAAACTGCGTATCCGCTAACACCTCCTGGGCTGTAAACGGCGTTGGGATCAGCACGCGAACGCGGTGGTCGTCAGCCTGATTGTCCAGACGAACCGCCACATCAATGCGTCTGCTGTTGTGACTAAGCGTGATTTCACACTCAGCGCTGAGAGAACCGTTCCTCTGACGCGCCGTGCGTTCGGCCAGATTAGCCGGAACAGCGATCCGATGACGGATCACCGCCCTGCTCTGCCAGCCTTCATGCGTCACCTCAACCTGATGCTCACCCTGTGCTGAAGTGAGCCTCCACTCTTCCCGGGCAGGCGAGTAGTCGTACTCATCGCCATCATCCGAACTCTCTTCGATTTCCAGTACGCGGTCATAAATCAGCCCGGTTTCTTTGTCACGCAGGCGCAACGTGCCGTCTTCATTGAAATCAACCTGCCAGAACGCATTTTCAAGGAAGGATTCTGTGTTTTTCACCGCTGCGCGCTGCTTCCCGGCCACGTTCGGTTCGATAAACAACGTACGGTACCCCATCGACGGCAGTATCTGGCTGAGCTGAATATCAAACTCCATAAACGGTTCGTAATTGCCGTAATGGACAATCTGTCGGTCGATGAGACCGGGGTCGAGTTCGCGTGCGCTGCGAATGAAATACGGGATCTCGTTACCTTTATCATCCCGCAAACGGAACTGGCTGGCACGCAGTCGGATGGTGGTGTTCATCACCTCTTCACGCGGCCAGGGCATCAGGTTGAACATCACCAGCTTATCGGCATCGCTTTGCGGCATGTTGTCGACAATCTTGCGCATATAGAAACGCACCAGGTTGTCTGCCATGTCTTCAGCCAGTTCGAAGCGGGAGACAATCTCACGATGCACTTTGTCGCTGCAGCAGCAACCGATGCTGTCGTGAGCGTGGTTTTTGAGGATCTCTTTCCACATTTTCTCCAGCAGACCGTGGTGGTAATCGAAGCCCAGCGTCCAGGCAAGGGTCGCCAGTGGCTCGAGGATATTGACAATTTTGTTCTCAATACGCGCATGGGCGATTTTGATGTCCATGCGCGTAGAGCCGATTGTCCGGTGAACGCGCATGTATTTCCCGTCGATAAACTCCCCTTTTACCGTCGCCAGTTCATCGCGGTGCGCATCGATGTGGTCAAATACCTCTTCGAACCGGCTCATCACAAACTGACGCTGGGGATAGATTTCTCGCAGCTTGTCCATTACTGCAAAAATATTCTGCTGCAGCGGCATCTGATCGTGACCGTTGGGCAGCAAAATCTCTTTGGTGACGGAGGCGCTTTCCAGCACCTCGAGATAGCTGTCGAGCCGCTTTCGCAGCCCCGCTTCGTCCTCCGGTAAGTACTTACCAATCGCGTAGCCCAGCGGCAGCACCTGTGCCGTCACTTCGCTGCCGTCCTGGCTCTGCCAGAGAAATTCCGTTTTATCGGTTCCGTGTCGTTCCGAGCAGCCGCGCCAGAACATGGTCCGCGTTATGCCAAACCCGTTATAAATATGCGGAAGCTGACCGGACATACCAAATGAATCGGGCAGATAGCCGATTTTCATCGGCTCGCCGAACGCCATACAGTCGCGAATGCCATACATAAGGTTGCGGACGATCGACTCGCCGCTGACGAGGGTGGTATCAGTCTGGGTATACCAGGGGCCGATAATCAGTTTTCCGCGCTCGACCAGGGCCTTCACGCGCGCGCGGTTTTCAGGCACGACGGCAAAATAATCCTCCAGCACCGCCGTCTGCCCATCAAGGACGTAATATTTATACTCGTCATCCTGCTCCAGGCGGGTCAGGATCTCTTCCATATTATTGACCAGAAGAATACGTGACTCTTCGGTGGTGAAATACCACTCACGGTCCCAGTGCATATGCGGTGTGATATGAACGCGAGATACAGCTTTCATCTTCGTTTCCTGTGTGTGAGTTTTTACCGTATGGCGTCTTCAGTGACGTAGTTGCCCTTTTTTACCGCCTGGCGTCGCCAGAGCAGCAGAACAAACGTGGAGATAGCGGCCCCCAGCACCGCCGCGCCAAACCAGCCCGCCGCGGCAACCACACCGGTCAGCCCTGCGTCGTGAAGTAAAAAGAGAGAGAAAATACCCGCCCCCGGGGTAGACAGCCCGATCCCCATCGCCCCAACAATCGCGCCGGTTACCATGGAGCCGAGCACAAAGGAGCCAATGACGCGAAGGGGATCTTCTATCGCCATCGGAATCGCCCCTTCGGTAATGCCCGCGAGTCCGAGCAGCCACGTTGATTTACCGGTTTCAATTTCAAACGGTTTAAACAGTCCCGGAGCCAGCATCGTTGACGCCGTCACGGTAAAGGCCGAGACCATTTTGACGGAGGCAAAGATGGCATAGGGACCGTATACGCCGTTCGCCATCGCGCCCAGGCAAAACGCGTAAGAGGCTTTGTTGACCGGCCCGCCCAAATCAAATGAACACATAAAGCCGAGGATCGCCCCCAGGAGCAGCGCATTCGCACCGGACAGACCATTAAGCCAGACGGTGAGCGTGTTATTAAGCCAGGCCACCGGTTCGCCGATCACAAACAGCATCAGGCTACCCGCCCCCAGCACGCCAATGACCGGATAGAGATAAAAGGTTAAAAAGCCGTTATAGCGGCTACTCAGGCGAATGTGATTTTTCACCCAGCGCATCAGGTAACCCGCGATCAGGCCGCCCACGATAGCCCCCAGAAAACCGGAGCCGATCATATTGGCAGCAAGACCGGCAGCAAATCCCGGTGTCAGCGCGGGTTTATCCGCCAGCGAGTAAGCGGTATACGCGGCCAGAACGGGAACCATCAAAATTCCGAGCATGCCGCCGCCAAGCTTGCGGTACATCCACAGCCACGAGTTTTCCTGGTCGAACAAGTGCTGCAAGCCCAGGATTTGCGCCAGCAGTACCGACACAGCCAGCACCGTACCGCCAGCGACGATCAGCGGCACCGCAAAGGAGATCCCGCTGAGGAGCGCCTGTTTGAGCTCACTTTTTACGCCCGTTTTCGTTTCGGTATCGACGTACTCATGACCCGCATCGGATGAAGGCCGTAGCGCCAGCGCGCGCTCAATTAGCGCTTCAGCATGGCGCAGGGGCTCCGCAACGGGGACGGAAATCGCGGGGATCCCCTGAAAACGCTCACGCTCTTTGATCGCCACGTCTGCGGCAAAAATGCATGCTTTCGCCTCCTTCAACTGCTGCGCAGTGATGCGCCCCTCAATGCCGTTCGCCCCCTGCTTTTCGACCACCACGTTGAC
This sequence comes from Enterobacter cloacae complex sp. HYC080_NIDB, assembly GCF_056673325.1. NCBI lineage: Bacteria > Pseudomonadati > Pseudomonadota > Gammaproteobacteria > Enterobacterales > Enterobacteriaceae > Enterobacter > Enterobacter cloacae complex sp. HYC080_NIDB. Next base: position 3,168,570 of record NZ_CP114212.1, read on the forward strand.
GCCCAGCCTGCGTCCCGCTTTTTCCAGGTATTCCGCAGCCATATAGGTATGCGCAATTCCAGCCGGACAGGCGCTAACGCAAACGATCGTCGGGGCATTCACCGCAACGGCGGCCTCTTGCGCTTCAGGGGTCGCTTCCAGGGCAGCAAGCACATCTTCCGCCGTGGTGGCTGCCATCACGCGCGCCCGGAGATCGTCATCCGCCAGGCGAGACGTCAGTTCCGTCAGTACCTGAATATGTGTCGACCCCGCTTCGGCAGGAGGAATGGCGAGAAGAAAAATCAGCTCAACCTCTTCCGGTCCGTCCACGCCTTCCCACTCCAGCGGTTCGCGTAGCGTTGCCACGGCGAAGGCCGCTTCTTTCACGACGGCTGATTTACCGTGGGGCACCGCCAGCCCTTCGCCCAGGGCGGTGGGGCCAAGCGATTCCCGATGGAAAACTTCTTTAAGAAAAGCATCGGCATCAGCAATTTTGCCCAGCGCCACCAGACGTGTCGCAAGCTGACGGATTGCCTCATCCCGGCAGGAAAACCGCGCCTGAACGCAAACTGCACGCGGATCGGTCAGGGTCGTCAGGTTCATAGTGATCCTCACATTTAGATCGTTATTGTCTGGGATGGATTCTGGCAGATCTTATAATACATGTATGTGATCACTTTCACTAATAAGCAAATTTGTATTTTATTTGTATTATTTACAAATCATCAGTTGAATGCATAATTCCCTGAAAAGGTATTAAGCAGGCGCAATCAAATGGGTAATAAACCGATGTACCGGCAGATAGCCGATGCGTTTCGCGAGAAAATTAACGCCGGGGAGTTAAAACCCGGTGACGCGCTCCCGACGGAGTCCAGCCTTCAGGAGACGTTCAGCGTTAGCCGTGTCACCGTCCGGCAGGCCCTGAAACTGCTGGCTGATGAGCAGATTATCGAAAGCATTCAGGGCAGCGGCTCTTATGTAAAAGAGGAACGCGTAAATTACGATATCTACCAGCTCAACGGCTTTTACGAAAAGCTGGCGGACCGAAACGTCGATACGCACAGTGATGTTAAAATTTTTGAAGTGGTGAAAGCCGATGAGCGGCTTGCGGCAACGCTGGCCATCAATCCGGAGGATAAAGTCTGGCACGTGAAGCGCGTACGCTTTATCAAGCAGAAGCCGGTTAACCTGGAAGAGACATGGATGCCGCTGGCAATGTTCCCCGACCTCACCTGGGACGTGATGGAAAATTCGAAATACCACTACGTCGAGCAGATCAAAAAGATGGTTATCGATCGCAGCGAGCAGGAGCTTGTGCCGATCATGCCATCAGAGGAGGCGATCGCCGCGCTGGCGCTCGATCCGGCCAAACCGATCCTGGAAAAAGCCTCCCGCGGTTTCCTGAAGGACGGACGGGTATTTGAATACAGTCGCAACTTCTTCAATACCGACGATTACAAGTTCACGCTCGTTGCCAAACGCAGGCAATAAAAAAGGCCGCTTTTCAGCGGCCAACCATGTCGAAACGGACATTTTTTTACTTCAACGCTCCCCTGTCGGGGAGCAGAGAGGACTTACTTAATGATGGATTTCAGTGCTTCGCCGATATCCGCCAGGCTGCGAACGGTTTTCACGCCTGCGGCTTCGAGCGCTGCGAATTTCTCGTCAGCCGTACCTTTACCACCGGCGATGATCGCCCCTGCGTGACCCATACGCTTGCCTTTCGGCGCGGTCACACCCGCGATGTAACCGACAACCGGCTTGGTCACGTGTTCTTTGATGTAAGCAGCCGCTTCTTCTTCCGCGCTACCACCGATCTCACCAATCATCACGATCGCTTCGGTCTGTGGATCTTCCTGGAACAGTTTCAGGATGTCGATGAAGTTAGAGCCCGGGATCGGGTCACCGCCGATGCCCACACAGGTGGACTGGCCGAAGCCGTAATCGGTGGTCTGCTTAACGGCTTCATAGGTCAGGGTACCGGAACGGGACACGATGCCCACTTTGCCCGGCTTGTGGATGTGACCCGGCATGATGCCGATTTTGCATTCGCCTGGCGTGATGACGCCTGGGCAGTTCGGGCCGATCATGCGCACGCCGGCTTCATCCAGCTTCACTTTCACGGTCAGCATATCCAGCGTCGGGATACCTTCAGTGATGGTGATGATCAGTTTGATGCCCGCGTCGATCGCTTCCAGAATGGAGTCTTTGCAGAACGGTGCCGGAACGTAGATAACGGTCGCGGTTGCGCCCGTCGCTTCTACGGCTTCACGCACGGTGTTGAACACCGGCAGGCCCAGGTGCGTGGTGCCACCTTTACCTGGCGTGACGCCGCCAACCATCTGCGTGCCGTAGGCAATCGCCTGTTCGGAGTGGAAAGTCCCCTGGCTACCGGTGAAGCCCTGGCAGATAACCTTGGTATCTTTATTAATTAAAACTGACATTATTTCCCCTCCACTGCGGCAACAACCTGCTGAGCTGCATCCGTCAGACTTTTCGCTGCAATAATATTCAGGCCGCTGTCAGCCAGTTTTTTCGCGCCGAGTTCAGCGTTGTTACCTTCCAGACGTACAACCACCGGAACGTTAACACCCACTTCTTCTACCGCACCAATGATACCGTCGGCGATCAGGTCGCAACGAACGATGCCGCCGAAGATGTTAACCAGAACCGCTTTAACATTGTCGTCAGAGAGGATGATTTTGAACGCTTCGGTCACGCGCTCTTTGGTTGCGCCACCGCCCACGTCGAGGAAGTTCGCTGGCTCACCACCGTGCAGCTTAACGATGTCCATGGTGCCCATTGCCAGGCCCGCACCGTTGACCATACAGCCGATGTTGCCGTCCAGCGCCACGTAGTTCAGCTCCCACTGTGCAGCCTGTGCTTCACGCGGGTCTTCCTGAGACTGGTCGCGCATTTCGCGCAGATCCGGCTGGCGGAACAGCGCGTTGCCGTCAGCACCCAGTTTGCCGTCGAGGCAGATCAGATCGCCCTGGGTGGTGATCACCAGCGGGTTAATCTCGATCAGCGCCAGGTCGCGCTCCAGGAAGATAGTCGCCAGACCCATGAAGATCTTGGTGAACTGCTGAACCAGCTTGCCTTCCAGACCCAGTTTGAACGCCAGCTCGCGACCCTGGTAAGGCATTGGGCCTGCCAGCGGATCGATCGCCACTTTGTGGATCAAATGTGGGGTTTCTTCCGCCACTTTTTCGATTTCCACGCCGCCTTCGGTAGACGCCATGAACACCACGCGACGGGAGCTACGGTCAACAACCGCGCCCAGGTACAGCTCTTTAGCGATATCGGTCGCTGCTTCAACCAGGATCTGGTTAACCGGCTGGCCGTTTGCATCTGTCTGGTAGGTCACCAGACGTTTGCCGAGCCAATGTTCAGCAAACGCACGAATCTCTTCTTTGCTCTTAACAACCTTCACACCGCCCGCTTTACCACGGCCACCAGCGTGAACCTGACATTTAACTACCCACGGGCCGGAACCGATTTTAGATGCGGCTTCTTCTGCTTCACGCGGGGTAGTACAGGCATAACCCACCGGAGCCGGTAAGCCATACCGGGCAAACAGCTGTTTGGCCTGATATTCATGTAAGTTCATGTGTTCTATCCATCCTTCAGGGTAATCGTTATCTTCAAACCTGTAGACCGGCGCGGTCTGTGTGCCGGATGGCGCTACGCTTATCCGGCCTACAGGGCAGGTGATGCTAAATAGTCACTAGACGTCCAGCAGCAGACGCGTTGGATCTTCCAGCAGCTCTTTAATGGCAACCAGGAAGCCCACGGACTCGCGGCCGTCGATCAGGCGGTGATCGTAAGAGAGCGCCAGGTACATCATTGGCAGGATCTCAACTTTACCGTCTACCGCCATCGGACGATCTTTAATGGCATGCATACCCAGGATCGCGCTCTGCGGCGGGTTAATGATCGGGGTAGACATCAGCGAGCCGAATACGCCGCCGTTGGTAATGGTGAAGTTACCGCCGGTCAGGTCGTCTACGGTCAGCTTGCCGTCGCGGCCTTTAACAGCCAGCTCTTTGATATTTTTCTCGATGTCAGCCATACCCAGGGTATCCACATCACGCAGAACCGGGGTGACCAGACCACGTGGAGTAGAAACCGCCATGCTGACGTCGAAATAGTTGTGGTAAACCACGTCATCGCCATCGATGGACGCGTTCACTTCCGGGTAGCGTTTCAGCGCTTCAACGACAGCCTTCACGTAGAAGGACATAAAGCCCAGACGGATACCGTGACGTTTTTCAAACGCGTCACCGTACTGCTTACGCAGGTCCATGATTGGCTTCATGTTCACTTCGTTGAAGGTGGTCAGCATCGCGGTGGAGTTTTTCGCTTCCAGCAGACGCTCGGCTACACGCTTACGCAGGCGCGTCATTGGGACGCGTTTTTCGCTGCGGGCACCCAGAGCAGGCTGAGCTGCTGCTGGCGCTGCCGCAGGGGCTTTCGCTTCTGCCTGAGCAGGTGCTTTCGCCAGGTGCTTGTCGATGTCTTCACGCGTCAGACGGCCACCCACACCGGTGCCTTTGATGGCAGCCGGGTCAAGGCTATGTTCAGCCAGCAGGCGACGGATCGCCGGGCTGAGGGCGTCGTTAGACTGTTCTTCCAGAGAAGCCTGCTGGCGCTGAGCCGGCGTAGAGGCTTTCTCTTCAGACTTGGCGCTGGACTCTTTACCCGCGCTGTTGCCTTCACGCAGGCGACCCAGGATCTGACGAGAGGTGACGGTCGTACCTTCATCTTCCAGCACCGCGTCCAGTACGCCATCCGCCGAAGCCGGTACTTCCAGTACCACTTTGTCAGTTTCGATTTCTACCAGCACTTCATCGCGCTTAACGGCATCGCCTGGTTTTTTGTGCCAGGTAGCGACGGTCGCATCTGCTACAGATTCAGGCAGGTCGGGAACAAGAATATCTACGCTACTCATTATGTATCCTTTAATTAATCGACGTTCAGCGCGTCATTGACCAGATCTTGTTGCTGCTTCTGGTGAACGGACATATACCCTACCGCCGGAGAGGCGGAGGCCGGGCGACCTGCGTAACGCAGGGCGGACCCAAATGGAATCACTTCACGGAAATGATGCTGGCTGCAGTACCATGCGCCCTGGTTAAGCGGCTCTTCCTGGCACCAGACAAAATCATGAACGTGAGCGTAAGGTTTCAGCACTTCCTGCATCGCCTGATGCGGGAACGGATAAAGCTGTTCGATACGCACGATGGCGACATCTTTCTGATCGTTCTTACGGCGCTGTTCCAGCAGGTCGTAATAAACCTTACCAGAACACATCACCACACGCTTCACGGCCTGCGGATCCAGCTCGTCAATCTCACCGATGGCTGGCAGGAAGGTGCCGTTTGCCAGCTCATCCAGGCTGGATACCGCCAGCGGATGGCGCAGCAGGGATTTCGGAGACATGACCACCAGCGGACGGCGCATACCGCGCAGTGCCTGACGACGCAGCATGTGGTAGACCTGAGCCGGAGTGGACGGCACGCAAACCTGCATGTTCTGCTCAGCGCAAAGTTGCAGATAGCGTTCCAGACGCGCGGAGGAGTGCTCCGGACCCTGACCTTCATAACCGTGCGGCAGCAGCATGACCAGACCACACATGCGGCCCCACTTCTGCTCGCCGGAGGAGATGAACTGGTCGATAACGACCTGCGCACCGTTGGCGAAGTCACCGAACTGCGCTTCCCAGATGGTCAGGGTGCGTGGTTCAGCGGTGGCGTAGCCGTATTCGAAGGCCAGTACCGCTTCTTCAGACAGTACGGAGTCCCAGACTTTGAACTGACCCTGACCGTTGTGGACGTGCTGCAGTGGGGTATAGGTTGAACCGTTAGACTGATTGTGAACCACAGCGTGACGGTGGAAGAAGGTACCACGGCCCGCATCTTCGCCGGACAGACGCACAGGAATGCCTTCGTCAACCAGCGTTGCATAAGCCAGCGTTTCCGCGCCACCCCAGTCAAACAGCTTCTCACCTGCTGCCATGGACTGACGGTCAGCATAGATTTTCGCCACGCGAGACTGCATCTCGATAGCGTCTGGTACGGTGCTGATGCGTTTAGCCAGCTCCTGCAGACGCTTCATCTCAACCTTGTTCGGGTAGCTCTCATCCCACTCGTGGTTGAGGTACGGCGACCAGGTAAAGGAGTGCATGTTCATCGGACGCAGCTCTTTCACTACGCATTCACCCGCATCCAGCGCATCGCGGTAGAGGTTGACCAGTTCGGTCGCATCTTCCAGCGTCGCCACTTTTTCGCTTTCCAGCTTGTCAGCATAGATTTTGCGTGGCGTCGGGTGTTTTTTGATTTTCTGATACATCAGCGGCTGGGTTGCACTTGGCTCATCCGCTTCGTTGTGGCCGTGACGGCGGTAGCAGAAGAGGTCAATGAACACATCGCGTTTGAAGGTATTACGGAAGTCCAGCGCCAGACGGGTAACGAAAGCGACAGCTTCCGGATCGTCCGCGTTCACGTGGAAGATCGGCGCCTGAACCATTTTACCGATGTCGGTGCAATATGGTGTAGAGCGGGCATCCAGCGGGTTAGAGGTGGTGAAGCCCACCTGGTTGTTGATCACGATGCGAACGGTACCGCCCACTTCATAACCACGCGCTTTCGACATGTTCAGGGTTTCCTGAACCACGCCCTGCCCGGTTACCGCCGCATCACCGTGAATGGTGATTGGCAGCACTTTGTTGCTGCTTGGCTCGTCCAGACGATCCAGACGCGCACGCACGGAACCGATAACCACCGGGCTGACAATCTCCAGGTGTGACGGGTTAAACGCCAGCGCCAGGTGAACCAGACCGCCTTCGGTTTCGATATCAGACGAGAAGCCCATGTGGTACTTCACGTCGCCGGTGCCGAGGTGCTCTTTATGTTTGCCCGCGAATTCGTCGAACAGGTCCTGCGGTTTTTTACCCAGCACGTTGACCAGGACGTTCAGACGACCACGGTGCGCCATGCCCAGTACCACTTCACGGGTACCGCTCTTGCCTGCATGACGAATCAGCTCTTTCAGCATCGGCACCAGCGCGTCGCCGCCTTCCAGCGAGAAGCGTTTTGCGCCCGGGAATTTCGCGCCCAGATAGCGCTCAAGGCCCTCTGCTGCAGTCAGTTCGCCAAGGAAACGTTTTTTCTCGTCTGCTGAGAAATTCGCATGGCCCGCTACGGATTCGATACGCTGCTGGATCCAGCGTTTCTCTTCGGTAGAGGTAATGTGCATGTATTCCGCGCCGATGGAGCCGCAGTAGGTTTGCTTGAGCGCATCAATGAGTTCGCCCAGCTTCATCGTGTCTTTGCCGATGGCAAAAGAACCTACGTTAAAGCTTTCCTGGAAATCGGCCTCGGTCAGATCGTGATACGCCGGATCGAGATCGGCCACACGTTCTTGCTGCCACAGTCCCAGCGGATCGAGATTCGCATGCTGGTGACCACGGAAGCGATAAGCGTTGATAAGCTGCAGGACTTTAACCTGCTTCGCATTGGTGTCAGGGTCGGAAATCGCAGAAGAGTAACGTGAGGCATCCTTCGCCAGACGACGGAAATAATCACGTGTTTTGGAATGGAATTGATCCGGTTTGACCCCTGTGCCAGGCAACTGCTGGAACATGGAACGCCAGTTTGCGTCCACTGAGTCAGGATCGGTTAAGAAGTCTTCATAGAGCTGTTCAATCCAGCTCTGGTTCGCACCAGAAAGGAAAGAAGAGTCCAGCCAGGCTTTCATTGCGCCGTTCTGCATCGTGATCCCTTAAGCATTTTTATGCTTACTTTCGCCGTAGAAACTACCACGCACACCACGTGTACGTGCCGGGGTTCACCTGCGAGCTCTTTTCATTTGGCCCGCGAAGGAACCTTTAGAAACTGTCTAAACTTCAGGGCAGTTTTTAAAGGTTTCTGCAATTTGCCCGGTGGCGCTACGCTTACAGGGCCTACTGTTACATAGGCAGGATAAGCGCAGCGCCATCCGGCGTTTTTACTTACGCACTGCGCTGCAGCAGCATCGACTTAATATGGCCGATGGCGCGCGTCGGGTTCAGTCCCTTCGGACATACACTGACGCAGTTCATGATGCTATGGCAGCGGAATACGCTGAAAGCATCACTCAGTCCTTCCAGACGACTCTCGGTTTCGGTGTCGCGGCTATCGATCAGGAAGCGATAGGCAGCCAGCAGACCGGCCGGGCCGATAAACTTGTCCGGGTTCCACCAGAACGACGGACAGGACGTTGAACAACATGCGCAGAGAATACACTCGTACAACCCATCGAGTTTTTCACGCTGCTCAGGAGACTGTAAGTGCTCGCGAGCGGGTGGATTTTGCCCATTATTCAATAAGTAAGGCTTAATCTTCTCATATTGTGCATAGAATTGCCCCATGTCTACCACCAAATCACGCACGACCGGCAGGCCTGGCAGAGGACGGATAACAATTTTCTGACCAGGACGCTGCAACGCGGAAATTGGCGTGATGCAGGCCAGGCCATTTTTGCCGTTCATGTTCACGCCATCAGAGCCGCAGACCCCTTCACGGCAGGAGCGACGGAACGACAGTGTCGGATCTTTTTCTTTCAGCTGGATTAACGCATCCAGCAGCATCATGTCGCGACCTTCTTCCGCTTCCAGGGTGTAGTCCTGCATACGCGGAGCATCATCAACATCCGGGTTATAACGATAAACTGAGAATTCGAGTTTCATTATCCTGTCTCCGCATTAGTAAGTACGAATCTTCGGCGGGAACGCCGGACGCAGTTTCGGTTCCATGTTGACGCTACGACGCGTCATGGATTCCGACTCTGGCAGATACAGGGAATGGCACAGCCAGTTTTCGTCATCACGATCCGGGAAGTCGAAGCGGCTATGCGCGCCACGGCTCTCGGTACGGAAGTTTGCCGACATCGCGGTCGCGAATGCGGTTTCCATCAGGTTATCCAGCTCCAGGCATTCAACGCGCTGGGTGTTGAACTCGCTGGAGGTGTCATCCAGACGGGCATTTTTCAGACGCTCGCGGATCGCTTTCAGCTGCTCAAGACCTTTGGCCATTGCGTCACCTTCGCGGAATACCGAGAAGTTATGCTGCATGCATTCCTGTAGTGCTTTACGGATTTCCACCGGATCTTCGCCGTTACGGTTGCCGTTCCAGCGGTTGAGGCGCTCAAGAGAGGCATCAATTTCGTCGTCGGTCGCGTCACGCAGCGCGCCCTGCTCGGCAATGGATTCCTGCAGATGCAGACCGACTGCACGGCCGAATACCACCAGGTCCAGCAGCGAGTTGCCGCCGAGACGGTTTGCGCCGTGAACGGATACGCAGGCAATTTCACCTACGGCGAACAGGCCAGGAATAACAACATCTTCGCCCTGCTCGTTCACGGTCAACGCCTGACCGGTCACTTTGGTCGGAATACCGCCCATCATGTAGTGGCAGGTTGGGATAACAGGAATTGGCTCTTTCACCGGGTCGACGTGTGCGAAGGTACGAGACAGCTCCAGAATGCCCGGCAGACGGGATTCCAGCACCTCTTTACCCAGATGGTCGAGTTTCAGCTTCGCGTGTGGACCCCATGGGCCATCACAGCCGCGGCCTTCACGGATTTCGATCATGATGGAACGCGCCACCACGTCACGACCCGCCAGGTCTTTCGCATTCGGGGCATAACGCTCCATGAAGCGTTCGCCGTGTTTGTTCAGCAGGTAGCCGCCTTCACCACGGCAGCCTTCTGTTACCAGAACGCCGGCACCGGCGATACCGGTTGGGTGGAACTGCCACATTTCCATATCCTGAACCGGCACGCCTGCGCGGATTGCCATGCCGACACCGTCACCGGTGTTGATGTGGGCGTTGGTGGTGGACTGGTAAATACGGCCTGCACCGCCGGTGGCCAGCACGGTTGCGCGGGCTTTGAAGTAAACGACTTCACCGGTTTCGATACACAGCGCGGTACAACCGACCACTGCGCCATCGGCATTTTTCACCAGATCCAGCGCATACCACTCGGAGAAGATGGTGGTGTGGTTTTTCAGGTTCTGCTGATACAGGGTGTGCAGCAGTGCGTGGCCGGTACGGTCAGCCGCCGCTGCGGTACGTGCCGCCTGCTCGCCGCCGAAGTTTTTCGACTGGCCGCCAAACGGACGCTGATAGATGGTGCCGTTTTCCAGACGGGAGAACGGCAGCCCCATGTGGTCCAGCTCCAGAATCGCTTCCGGGCCGGTCTTACACATATATTCGATGGCATCCTGGTCGCCGATGTAGTCGGAACCTTTTACCGTGTCGTACATGTGCCATTCCCAGTTATCTTCATGGGAGTTACCCAGCGCAACGGTAATACCGCCCTGCGCGGATACTGTGTGGGAACGGGTCGGGAATACTTTAGAGAGCAGCGCACAGGTCTGGCCGCTCTGGGAAATTTGCAGTGCGGCACGCATACCTGCGCCACCGGCACCAATCACAACAGCATCAAATTCTCTGACTGGCAGTTTCATTACACACCCCACACCACAACGAATCCATAAATAACGTAAACCACCAGTGCAACGACAATGGCCAGCTGCAGAGGAAGGCGAATCGCCAGCGGTTTAACGTAATCGGTCAACACCTGCCACATACCAATCCACGCATGAATAAGGATGGAGAACAGCGCCAGCAGGGTGAACACTTTGGTGAAGGCGGATCCGAAGAACCCACTCCAGATTTCCCACGTCAGCGTACCGCTGGTCGCGAAGAAACCAATCATATAGATGATGTAAAGGGTGAGAACGATGGCGGTAGCACGGACAAGAATGAAGTCATGTACGCCGTTGCGTCCTAATGCGGAGGCGTTGCTTACCATACGAGAACTCCTGCGAGAAGTGAAAGCACGACAGTAATCACAAATGAAATGTTAGCGGAGCGTTTCCCGGCTTCGAACGTCTCTTCCAGGTAGCCAAAGTCCATCAGCATATGACGAACACCCACGACGACGTGGTACGCCAGCGCGGTCAGAATGCCCCACATGATGAATTTCACGAAGAAGCTGTTCATGATGGCAGAGGCCTGGAGGAATCCTTCAGGGGAGGAGAGGCTGGTACCCAGTAACCACAGCAGAATGCCGACCGCCACAAACGTAATTACACCTGAAACACGGTGCAGAATGGACGCTATTGCTGTTACGGGGAACCGGATCGTTTTCAGATCCAGATTGACAGGTCTTTGTTTTTTCACATTTCTTATCATGAATAACGCCCACATGCTGTTCTTATTGTTTCCTTCCTCCGGACTGCGATGCGGGTCAAGCAGCGTTCCTTTTCTATAACTGCGCGTCATGCAAAACAATGCTTCCAGATGCTTCAACGACACATTACAACGCTGGGTGGCTCGGGATTGCAGGGTGTTCCGGAGACCTGGCGGCAGTATAGGCCGTTCACAAAATCATTACAATTAACCTACATACAGTTTGTCGGGTTTTCTCTGGAACAGTGATCAGGGTCACGATAACAACATCTTTTTAATTTTTAATCATCTGATTTGACAAATGTTAAACAATATTGTTACAAACGTCATCAGAAAAGGCATATAATGCGCAAAAGTTATGAGGTCTCTCTTTCACCTGACAAATAGTTATGTAACAGTGTGATGGTATTGACCGAAGTTATCAGGACAGTTATTAGTGATATACAGGTTTGAATAATTCGGACTGCAAAAACGCTGATTTGCTGTTGTTTCACTGATATTTCATTCGTTTACCTGCAAGGCGCCATAGCTCTGTACCCTGGTTTGTCCTCGTGAGCTGAGCGGTAAGCCAAATAACAATCTGGTAACGGTGATTAACAGCTGAAAGCAAATCCGGTAAAGCGCAGTCTTAAGCATAAGGCGCTAAGGAGACCGTAAATGGCTGATACAAAGGCAAAACTCACCCTCAACGGTGGTGATGCTATTGAACTGGATGTGCTAAAAGGCACGCTCGGTCAGGATGTTATTGATATCCGTACGCTGGGTTCCAAAGGAGTATTTACCTTTGACCCTGGATTTACCTCTACCGCATCTTGCGAATCCAAAATCACCTACATTGACGGTGACGAAGGTATCCTGCTCCATCGCGGCTTCCCCATCGATCAGTTAGCCACCGAATCCAACTATCTGGAAGTGTGCTACATCCTGCTGAACGGCGAAAAGCCAACGCAGGCGCAGTACGATGAATTCAAAACCACCGTCACCCGTCACACCATGATCCATGAGCAGATTACCCGTCTGTTCCATGCGTTCCGTCGTGACTCTCACCCGATGGCAGTGATGTGCGGGATTACCGGTGCGCTGGCGGCGTTCTACCACGACTCCCTTGACGTGAATAACCCGCGTCACCGTGATATCGCGGCGTTCCGTCTGCTGTCCAAAATGCCTACCATGGCGGCGATGTGTTACAAATACTCCATCGGCCAGCCGTTTGTGTATCCACGTAACGACCTCTCCTACGCCGGTAACTTCCTGCGCATGATGTTCTCCACGCCGTGCGAAGAGTACGAAGTGAACCCGGTGCTGGAACGCGCAATGGACCGTATCCTGATCCTGCACGCTGACCACGAACAGAACGCTTCCACCTCTACCGTCCGTACCGCGGGCTCTTCAGGCGCGAACCCGTTCGCCTGTATCGCTGCGGGCATCGCCTCCCTGTGGGGACCGGCGCACGGCGGTGCGAACGAAGCGGCACTGAAGATGCTGGAAGAGATCAGCACCGTTGAGCACATTCCTGAATTCGTGCGTCGCGCGAAAGACAAGAATGACTCCTTCCGCCTGATGGGCTTCGGTCACCGTGTTTACAAAAACTATGACCCACGCGCCACCGTGATGCGTGAAACCTGCCACGAAGTGCTGAAAGAGCTGGGTACCAAAGATGATCTGCTGGAAGTGGCGATGGAGCTGGAACACATCGCGCTGAACGACCCGTACTTCATCGAGAAGAAACTCTACCCGAACGTCGACTTCTACTCCGGTATCATTCTGAAAGCGATGGGTATTCCGTCTTCCATGTTCACCGTAATCTTCGCCATGGCCCGTACCGTAGGCTGGATTGCGCACTGGAACGAAATGCACAGCGAAGGCATGAAAATCGCCCGTCCTCGTCAGCTGTATACCGGCTACGAGCAGCGTGATTTTAAGTCTGATATTAAGCGCTAAAAACAAGCCCGGTGGCGCTCACGCTTACCGGGCCTACAAGTGCGAAATGTAGGCCGGGTAAGGCGTAGCCGCCACCCGGCTTTTTTACATCTGGCACCCGGGACACCAGTAAAACGGTCTTGAGGAAAGCATTGTCCTCTCTATAATCGCGCCACATCGCTCGCACTTTTTCCCCGCCCGATGAAACACCTTAAACCGGAACAGCGCCCCGTGATGCCTGTTCTCATCTACCACGCCGCGCGTCGTGTAGGATAAACGCGGTATGTCCAGCAGCGCATGGGACAGCGCTTCCAGCTGTTCATCGCTGAGCTGCGAGGCTTTATGCTGCGGCGCCAGCCCGGCTTCCCAAAGGATTTCCACCCGCAGGTAGTTGCCGAGCCCGGCCAGAAAGGCCTGGTCGAGAAACAGACCGGAAAACTGCCGATTGCGAAATTTGGGTGACAGCAAACGGGCTTTCACATCGCCAGCCGTCAGGCGCATATCCAGCACATCCGGCCCGACGCGCAGCAAGAACGGATGAACGAGCAACTGCTCAGGCGTTAACATTTCGATATCCGACGCGCTGTAAAGCAGGATGGCTTTATCCGCCGTTTGCAGCCTGACCCGCAGCACACGGGTGGTTTGCGGCTGTTCATCCGCGTTTACCACGCGCCAGACGCCGTAAAGCTGGTTATGGCTATATAACGTCAGGTTATGGGAAAAGTGCGTGAGTAAGGCTTTCCCGCGCGTTTCAATATGGGTCACCGTCTGCCCCAGCAGCTGTGATTCAAACGGTTTGAGTTGCGGAAAGGCAAACCAGACATCCGTCAGCGGTTTGCCCTTTATCGCCGCTTCCAGGCTATCCGCCGCGCGGCGGATCTCCGGACCTTCTGGCATGTTATTGTCCTTAAATGATTATTCTGCGCTGACAAGAATACCCTCATCAGAGAACGCTGCCCGCAGGCGTCGCGCAAACTGGAGCGCATGCTCGCCGTCGCCATGTAAGCATACCGTATCGGCCTGAACGTTTGCCGATGTACCATCCACAGCGAAGACACGCCCGGCGCGCACCATCTCCAGCGTCTGCGCCAGCGCTTTACCTTCGTCGGTAATGAGCGCCCTGGCCTGCGTTCGCGGCACCAGGCTGCCATCAGGCTGATATCCCCGGTCGGCAAACACTTCCTGGCGGGTGGTTAACCCCAGGCGCTGCCCGGCGCGGATCAGCTCGCTGCCCGCCAGGCCCACCAGAATCAGCTGAGAGTCACAATCCCGCACCGCGCGGGCAATGGCGTCCGCCAGAGCAGGATCTTTCGCCGCCTGATTGTAAAGCATGCCGTGCGGCTTCACGTGGCGCAGTACGCCCTTCTCAGCGCGCACTATCGCCTCCAGCGCGCCAATCTGGTAAAGCATTTGAGCGTAGACCGTCTCCGGCGGCAGGTCCATCGCCGTACGGCCAAAGTTCTCCCGGTCGGGAAAGCTCGGGTGAGCGCCTATCGCCACGCCGTTTTTAATGGCATTGCGCACGCTCTCCAGCATGGTTTGCGCATCACCCGCGTGAAAGCCGCAGGCGATATTAACCGAAGAGACCAGCGTCATCAGCTCTGCGTCGGCGCGGCTCCCCTCCCCCAGATCGGCATTTAAATCAATCTTTACCATCAAGCCTCCACGCCAGCTGTTCGAGATAACGCTGCTGATCCTGCCGCGCTTTCAGCGCCTCCTCCAGCGAACATTGCACGAAATGGATCGGCTGACCGAGGGGAATTTGCGCCAGATGGTAGCGATCCGCGTCAATAATGCAGGCAATGCGCGGATAGCCGCCCGTCGTCTGCGCATCGTTCATCAGCACAATGGGTTGACCATTGCCCGGAACCTGAATGACGCCAGGCAATAAGCCGTGGGAGAGCAACTCCCGGTCGGTTGTGCGGGTCAGCGGCTGCCCCTGCAGGCGGTAGCCCATGCGGTTACTCTGCGGGCTAATCTTCCACGGCGAACGCCAGAAAGACTCTTTAGAAGCGTCATCGAACTCCTGATATTCCGGCCCCGGTAAGGCGCGGATCACGTTCCCCCACAGCAACTGTTTTACGCCCTGCGTCGTCGAGAAATCGCGTGTTGACGGCTTAATCGCCAGACGATCGCCATCGCGCAGCGAACGTCCCTCATGCCCCCCTATGCCCGCTTTCTGATCGGTACTGGCTGATCCCAGCACCTCCGGCACGTCAATGCCCCCCGCTACCGCAAGGTAACTGCGCACCCCGTGCAAAGGCCGTTTCAGCGTCAGACGTTGCCCGGCTTTCGCCCGCAACCGCCAGCCGGTCCACACCGCTTTGCCGTCCAGCGTGGCGTCACAACCTGCGCCGGTCAACGCAAACCAGGTTTCCTGACCGAACTCAATCACGCACTGACCCAGCGTAATTTCTAACGCCGCCGTGCTGCCTGCGTTACCCACCAGCAGGTTGGCAATCTCCAGCGAAGGACGATCAAGCGCACCGCAGTAGCTCACGCCAGACTGGCGCAGGCCAAAGCGGCCGGCATCCTGTACCGAGGTATAAAGCCCTGCGCGAAGTAACGTTAACATACCCCCTCCTTCTGCGGGATAAAGCGAAGGGTATCGCCAGGACGAAGGAGAATGGGTGCCTCCTGCCCCGGTTCAAATAATGGCATGGCGGTGTGCCCAATAAGCTGCCAGCCGCCCGGTGAGGTGAGCGGATAAATTCCGGTTTGTTCGCCGCCAATTGCCACCGTTCCCGCGGGAACGCTCAGGCGTGGCTCGGCCCGGCGCGGCGTATGCAGCTGAGGGGATAATCCGCCAAGATACGGGAAGCCGGGTTGAAACCCGAGAAACCAGACCACGTAATCCACCGAACTGTGCAGCTCAACAACCTGCTTCTCCGTTAATCCGCAGTGATCCGCCACCACGCCAAGATCCGGCCCACCCGTGCCGCCATAGACGACCGGGATTTCAATCATTCTCGATTCCGGCTCCAGCGCTTCGCTCTCTTCCCACCAGCGCTGAAGACGTTCAATAGCATCCAGCGCCTTTGTCTGCGGGTTGCGCAGCACGACGGTAATGTTATTCATGCCAGGAATGGTTTCTACCACTTCCGGGATGTCAACCAGACGCTGTGTCAGCCGCCAGATACGCTTTTGCGTGGCAAGCGTGACCGGCGGTTCAAGTTCCAGTACAACTGCGCTTTCACCCAGAAGATAACAACGCGCTCTCTGCACTCGGGCACCTCTCATCAGGCGGGATTAGGGATATCAATAAAGGTCACATCCAGATCGGTATTTTCCGTCAGCCATTCACTGAGGGCGCGGATACCGCCACGCTCGGTAGCATGGTGGCCTGCCGCGTAAAAATGCAGCCCCTGTTCACGGGCTGAGTGAACCGTCTGCTCAGAGACTTCACCGGTAATAAACGCATCAACACCAAAACGCGCGGCGCTGTCGATAAAGCCCTGACCGCCGCCGGTACACCAGGCAACGCGCTTAACGGTATCCGGCCCCGTGTCGCCACACCACAGCGGACGACGCCCGAGACGTGCTTCGATCCACGAGGCCAGCTCCAGACCCGGAACCGGCATCGAC
Organism: Enterobacter cloacae complex sp. HYC080_NIDB; assembly: GCF_056673325.1. Lineage (NCBI taxonomy): Bacteria > Pseudomonadati > Pseudomonadota > Gammaproteobacteria > Enterobacterales > Enterobacteriaceae > Enterobacter > Enterobacter cloacae complex sp. HYC080_NIDB. Next base: position 3,185,291 of record NZ_CP114212.1, read on the forward strand.
AGCTCTCCCCACGGAACCAGCGGCTCGATTTCGCCCATCACAGTGATCCCCAACAGCTGCGCCAGCTGGACGTTATTCCCCAGTTCCGGGTGTGCATCCAGCGGCAGGTGGTAGCCGTACAGGTTGATGTCATTGGCCAACAGCGTTTTCAGGCGGTTGCGCTTCATACCGCGAATAATCGGTGATTCGTTTTTCCAGAAATAACCGTGGTGAACAATGATCGCATCGGCCTCCTGACGCACCGCTTCATCCAGCAATGCCTGGCTTGCCGTCACACCGGTGATGATTTTTTGCACTGTCTCTCGGCCTTCCACCTGCAGCCCATTCGGGCCGTAATCGCTGAAGGCGGCGGTATTGAGTTTTTCGTTAATCAGGCTTTCCAGTTCGCTGTTTTTCATCATCACTCTCTTAAGCTTTACGGGCGGCTTCATAGGCCGCCAGCGTGGCGACGCGCGCCTGTTTATGGTCAACAATCGGGCGGGGATAATCGAGCTTTACGCCCTGTTTATCCGCCCATGCCCACGGGTCGTGGATCGCTTTCGCAGGAACATGCCTGAGCGCGGGCAACCAGCGACGAATAAAGTCGCCGTTAGCATCAAATTTTTGTCCCTGAGTGGTCGGATTGAAAATCCGGAAATAGGGAGCCGCATCGGTACCGGTAGAGGCCGCCCACTGCCATCCGCCATTATTCGCTGCCAGATCGCCATCGATCAGCTGAGAAATAAAATAACGCTCCCCGACACGCCAGTCGATAAGCAGATCTTTCACCAGGAAGCTGGCGGTAATCATTCGCAGACGGTTGTGCATCCACCCGGTTTCATTCAACTGGCGCATCGCGGCATCAACAATCGGATAGCCCGTCTCCCCCTTTTTCCAGGCCAGTAAACGCGCCTCGTCGTGCTGCCATTTTACGTTATCGGTCCAGGGAATGAACGGGCGATGCTTGCAGAGATCGGGATGATAAGTCATCAGATGGCGATAGAACTCACGCCAGATCAGTTCGTTCAGCCACACCGACCCCGTCCCGCCGTCCAGCGCCTGCGGCTGCTCGGCCAGGAGACGATGCAGACACTGGCGAGGAGAGAGCACGCCCAATGCCAGGCAGGCCGATAATCGGCTTGTCCCTTCAACCGCCGGAAAATCCCTGCGCGCGTCGTACTCTCCCGCGCCCTGCTTGCAAAACTGGCGCAGCTTCGCAATCGTCGATTTCTCACTGGCAGGGAACAGAAGATCGTCGAACGTCTGTTGGGGATAGTTAAACGTTAATTCAGGCAGATCGGTTATGGCATCGCCCCGAACAGCGGGCGCGGCCACGCACTCAGGCAGCGCCTCTTTCAGGCGTTTAACAAACGCATTTTTAAACGGCGTAAACACTTTGTACATTTCGTGACTGCCGGTCATGACGCTGCCCGGCGCCAGCATGACGCTGTCATCAAATCCTTCACAAACTACCCCGTCCAGCATGTTTTCCAGCTGGCGATCCCGCCGCTGTTCGTTCAGCTCGTACTGATAGTTATAAAAAAGGTGTGTGACGCCGTTTTGCTGACAGATCGCCTGCAGCATCTGAAGCTGCGCGGCAAAATCACTGACCTCTTTGTAGATCAGCGGAATACCTTTTTCAGCAAGCGAGTGTTGCAGAACGTTCAGATGTGATTTGAGGTAAGCCGCCTGGCGCGGTGCCATATCATGCTGCTGCCACTGTTCGGGCGTAGCGATGAACAGTGCCAGCACGCTGGCATCCTCAGAACGACAGGCTGCCGCGAGAGCGATGTTGTCATGTACGCGCAGATCTGCGCGAAACCAAACCAGATGGGTGGGCATAAAACTCCAGGCAAATATCCATTATGTCCGTAAGGGCACGCCACCAAAGGAAAAAGTGGCGAGCTTTTACTGTACTTTGCCATGAAGTGTAGACGGGATGAAATAAAAAAGGCCGCCCGGGGCGGCCTTAACGCTACTTGTCCTGCACTATCGTGGTAAAAGCGACAAATTGGTTCGGTTCATCGCTCTTAACAACGAGTAAGCTGGTGACAATGAACGCGATGCAAAAATAGCGTTTCATTATGCGGTCCCTGCTACTAACCGCTCCACCGTTCACCACCGGTGATAAATCGGTGGACACAAGCCCGGGTAGGCGGGCTGCTTTACGGCTGTAAATACACCTTTCCCGGGACCGATGCCCATTTGCGAGATGGCGGAAAGGGACGTAGCATCATAATTAACATTCGCTGCTAAGGTAAGATACTCAAATAAAATTAGGAATTTATAAAGACTTAGAGGGATTGTCATCTGCTTACAGGATGGTATGATGAAAATCCCGGGTAGGGGCTGCAAGACCATCCCCACGGACCGCGAATCCCGAGGGATAAAAAAACCGCCACATTGCTGTAGGCGGTTTTTTTATTGCTATGTGTAGTCTTTCTTTTTTTAGTAGAAGTCGCAGGTCGCTTTCTCGGCCTGATCCATCCACACCGGCTTCTCGCTGGTTTTCGCCCAGACGCGGTGCAGATAGCTGTAAAAACGAGCGCGATCTTTCCAGAACAGCATCACCGGCAGGGCCAGCACGCCAGCCACTACGGCGAAAGTACGACGCATGAACACAATATGAGCTGGATACGCTTTATACAGATCCATATTTTCTCCCCTATAGTTGGCCGGAAACGTCATCCGGAAAATTCAAAATCTGTGACCTGGATAAAATAATATCGCTTTGCGTGTAATTTTACTACTCATCCGACCACTTATTTTCATTCATTTAGTGAATATTTACACTCGCGCCGTAATTTAGTTACAAAAAAGTTAACAATTTACTTACCAATAGTTAAATTGTGGGCTTTGCCATTTTTATACTTTTTTTACACCCTCTCTCCTCATTTTTGCGAAATCTTTGCGCCATAAATCCTACCGTTAACCCAACAACAAAAGTCACCCGGAGGTGGATTGTGAGTGCAGGTCTTATTGCCGGCATCGTGCTGGTGTTCCTGTTATTGGGTTATCTGGTTTATGCCCTGATTAATGCGGAGGCATTCTGATGGCTGCTCAGGCGTTTTTGCTTATTGCCAGCTTCTTACTGGCGTTGTTCGTTCTGGCAAGGCCACTGGGAATGGGGCTGGCAAGGCTTATCAACAACGTCCCCCTGCCTGGTACGGGAAGCGTTGAAAAAGGGATCTGGCGTGTACTGGGAATAGACGATCGCGAGATGAGCTGGCGTGAATATCTTTTTGCCATTCTGCTGCTGAATATTGTTGGGCTGATTGCACTTTTTACCCTGCTGATGCTGCAGGGGAGTCTGCCGCTGAATCCGCAACAATTACCGGGTCTGTCCTGGCATCTTGCGCTGAATACGGCAGTCAGCTTTGTCACCAACACCAACTGGCAGTCCTATGCGGGTGAAACCACGCTCAGCTATTTCAGCCAGATGGTTGGGTTAACCGTCCAGAACTTCCTCTCTGCCGCCAGCGGTATCACTGTGATCTTCGCGCTGACGCGCGCGTTTGCTCGTCAGAAAATCAGTACCCTGGGTAACGCGTGGGTGGATCTGACGCGCATCACGTTGTGGATATTGCTGCCAATTGCACTGCTGATCGCGCTGTTCTTTATTCAGCAAGGTAGCCTGCAAAACCTGCTGCCATACACCCCTTATACCTCGCTGGAAGGGGCAAAACAGCTCCTGCCGATGGGGCCCGTGGCGTCGCAGGAAGCCATCAAGATGCTCGGCACCAACGGCGGCGGCTTCTTCAACGCCAACTCATCGCATCCGTTTGAAAACCCGACTGCCCTGACCAATTTTGTGCAGATGCTGGCGATTTTCCTGATCCCCACCGCACTCTGCTTTGCCTTTGGTGATGTCGTCAACGATCGCCGTCAGGGGCGCACCCTGCTCTGGACCATGTCGTTAATCTTCGTGGTCTGCGTTGCGCTGGTGATGTGGGCTGAATGGAACGGCAATAGCCATTTCATGCAGCTTGGGGCTAACAGCAATATCAATATGGAAGGTAAAGAGAGCCGCTTTGGCATTCTCGCCAGCAGCCTCTATGCGGTGGTCACCACGGCGGCCTCGTGCGGGGCGGTGAATGCCATGCATGACTCCTTCACCGCACTGGGCGGCATGATCCCAATGTGGCTGATGCAGATTGGCGAGGTGGTATTTGGCGGCGTGGGTTCAGGTCTTTACGGCATGCTGTTGTTCGTGATGCTGGCGGTGTTTATTGCCGGTCTGATGATTGGTCGTACGCCGGAATACCTCGGTAAAAAAATCGACGTTCGCGAGATGAAATTAACCGCGCTGGCGATTCTGGTAACCCCTGCCCTCGTACTGCTCGGCTCCGCACTGGCGCTGATGACCGAGGCCGGACGCAGCGGCATCTTTAACCCGGGTATTCACGGCTTTAGCGAAGTGCTGTATGCCGTCTCCTCTGCCGCCAACAACAACGGAAGTGCCTTTGCAGGCTTAAGTGCCAACTCACCGTTCTGGAACTGTCTGCTGGCGTTCTGCATGTTCGTGGGTCGTTTCGGGATCATTGTGCCGGTCATGGCGATTGCCGGATCGCTGGTGAATAAAAAAATTCAACCGACCACCACCGGAACATTACCGACCCACGGCGCGCTGTTTATCGGCCTGCTCACAGGCACCGTGTTACTGGTTGGTGCCCTGACCTTTATCCCCGCCCTCGCGTTAGGCCCGGTCGCGGAATACCTCTCTTTACGCTGATTTTGCGGAGAATTTGTCATGAGTCGTAAACAACTGGCCCTGTTCGAACCGTCATTAGTTCGTCAGTCACTCATGGATGCGGTGAAAAAACTGAGCCCGCGCGTGCAGTGGCACAACCCGGTGATGTTTATTGTCTGGGCGGGAAGCGTCCTGACCACCGCACTGGCGATTGCCATGGGAACGGGCCACATGCCGGGAAATTCGATGTTTACCAGCGCCATTAGCCTGTGGCTGTGGTTTACCGTGCTGTTTGCCAACTTTGCGGAAGCGCTGGCGGAAGGCCGGAGTAAAGCCCAGGCCAACAGCCTGAAAGGGGTAAAAAAGACCGCCTTCGCACGCAAGTTACGTGAACCAAAATACGGTGCGCAGATGGACCACGTTCCGGCGGATGAACTGCGTAAAGGCGATGTGGTGCTGGTCGAAGCTGGCGATATTATCCCGTGCGACGGGGAAGTGATTGAAGGTGGCGCGTCGGTGGACGAAAGCGCCATCACCGGGGAATCCGCCCCGGTTATCCGTGAATCCGGCGGCGATTTCGCCTCCGTAACGGGGGGGACGCGCATACTCTCCGACTGGCTGGTGATCCAGTGTAGCGTTAACCCAGGTGAAACCTTCCTTGACCGGATGATCGCCATGGTGGAAGGCGCCCAGCGTCGTAAAACCCCCAACGAGATTGCCCTGACCATCCTGCTGGTCGCGTTGACCCTCGTCTTCCTGCTGGCAACCGCGACCCTGTGGCCGTTCTCCGCCTATGGCGGTACGGCGGTCACCATCACGGTGCTGGTGGCGCTGCTGGTCTGTCTGATCCCCACCACTATCGGCGGCCTGCTGTCGGCCATCGGCGTGGCCGGTATGAGCCGTATGCTCGGTGCCAACGTTATTGCCACCAGCGGACGTGCCGTTGAAGCGGCGGGCGATGTAGACGTTCTGCTGCTTGATAAAACCGGGACCATCACCCTCGGTAACCGTCAGGCATCAGACTTCTTACCCGCACCTGGCGTGGATGAAAAAACGCTGGCAGATGCCGCACAGCTCTCATCGCTTGCCGACGAAACTCCGGAAGGTCGCAGCATTGTGATTCTTGCCAAACAGCGCTTTAACCTGCGCCAGCGCGACGTTCAGAGCCTGCATGCCACTTTCGTGCCCTTCACGGCACAGACCCGGATGAGCGGCATTAATATTCAGGACCGGATGATCCGTAAAGGCTCGGTTGACGCCATCCGTCGCCACATTGAGGCTAATAACGGTCACTTCCCATCCGAAGTGGATAGCCTGGTGGAAAGCGTGGCCCGTCAGGGGGCAACGCCGCTGGTGGTGGCTGAAGGCGCAAACGTGCTGGGGGTGATTGCCCTGAAGGATATCGTCAAAGGCGGCATCAAAGAACGCTTTGCCCAGCTGCGTAAAATGGGGATCAAAACGGTGATGATCACCGGGGATAACCGTCTGACCGCCGCGGCGATTGCTGCCGAAGCGGGCGTGGATGATTTTCTTTCCGAAGCCACACCGGAAGCCAAACTGGCCTTGATTCGTCAGTATCAGGCGGAAGGGCGTCTGGTCGCGATGACCGGTGACGGGACCAACGATGCCCCTGCTCTGGCGCAGGCCGACGTGGCGGTGGCAATGAACTCCGGTACCCAGGCGGCAAAAGAGGCGGGCAACATGGTCGATCTCGACTCTAACCCGACCAAGCTGATTGAAGTCGTGCACATTGGTAAGCAGATGCTGATGACGCGCGGCTCGCTGACCACGTTCAGCATCGCTAACGATGTGGCGAAATATTTCGCCATCATTCCGGCCGCGTTTGCTGCGACCTATCCGCAATTAAACGCCCTGAACGTAATGCACCTGCACTCCCCGGCATCGGCCATTCTGAGCGCGGTAATCTTTAACGCCCTGATTATTGTCTTCCTGATCCCGCTGGCGCTGAAAGGCGTGAGCTACAAGCCGCTCACGGCGGCCGCCATGCTGCGCCGCAACCTGTGGATTTACGGCCTGGGTGGGCTGGTGGTGCCCTTCATCGGTATCAAGGCTATCGATCTGCTGTTGACCCTGTTCGGGCTGGTTTAAAAGGTGAATCAAATGACGATGTTACGCCCCGCTATACTTCTGTTTATTCTGCTGTCGCTGATTACCGGGGGGCTCTACCCGCTGGTCACCACCGCCCTGGGCCAGTGGTGGTTTAAGGATCAGGCTAACGGCTCGCTGATTATGCAAAACGGTGAAAACCGCGGTTCGCGCCTGATTGGCCAGAGCTTTACGGACGCTCGCTACTTCCAGGGACGCCCTTCCGCCACTGCCGAAAGCCCGTATAATCCAATGGCATCCGGCGGCAGTAACCTGGCGGGCAGCAACCCGGCGCTGGACAAAGCCGTCGCCGAGCGCGTGGCCGCCCTGCGCGCCGCCAATCCACAGGCCAGCCGCGAGGTTCCCGTGGAGCTGGTCACCGCCTCAGCCAGCGGGCTGGACTATAGCCTGACGCCGGCAGCGGTGGCGTGGCAGATCCCGCGCGTTGCCGCCGCCCGTCAATTGAGTGTTGAACAGGTGAGCAAGCTGGTGGCAGAACACACACAAAAGCCGCTGGTCAGCTATATCGGCATGCCGGTAGTGAATATTGTTGAGCTGAATCTGGCGCTGGACGCGCTAAGGAAAAACTAAATGACCGACGAGCCCATGCGCCCGGATCCGGACAGGCTGCTTGAACAGACGGCTGAAGCCCATCGCGGCAAACTGAAAATTTTCTTTGGCGCCTGCGCGGGTGTCGGGAAAACCTTCGCCATGCTGACGGAAGCCCAGCGGCTTCGGGCGCAGGGGCTCGATATACTCATCGGCGTGGTTGAAACCCACGGACGTAAAGAGACGGCATCGCTGCTGAAGGGGCTTGCCACCCAGCCGCCCCGCCGCATCAGCCATCGGGGTCGTTTAGTCACAGAGTTTGATATTGATGCCGCCCTCGCCCGCCGTCCGGCGCTTATCCTGATGGACGAACTGGCGCACAGCAATGCGCCAGGCTCGCGTCACCCCAAGCGCTGGCAGGATGTGGAAGAATTACTTGAAGCTGGAATTGATGTTTTCACGACGGTTAACGTGCAGCATCTGGAAAGCCTGAACGACGTGGTCAGCGGCGTGACCGGCATTCAGGTGCGCGAGACGGTGCCCGACCCTTTCTTCGATTCCGCTGACGAAGTGGTGCTGGTCGACCTGCCGCCGGATGATTTGCGCCAGCGCCTGCACGAAGGCAAAGTCTATATTGCCGGACAGGCCGAGCGTGCCATCGAACATTTCTTCCGCAAAGGCAACCTGATTGCCCTGCGCGAACTGGCTCTGCGCCGTACTGCCGATCGCGTTGACGATCAGATGCGTGCCTGGCGCGATTTGCAGGGCCAGGAACGCGTCTGGCATACGCGGGATGCCATCCTGCTGTGCGTGGGGCACGGCAGCGGTAACGAAAAACTTGTCCGCACCGCCGCGCGTCTGGCCGCCAAATTTGGCAGCGTCTGGCATGCGGTGTATGTCGAAACGCCGCAGCTTCATGCCCTGCCCGAAAACCAGCGCCGCGCGATTCTGAGTTCGCTGCGCCTGGCGCAGGAGCTGGGTGCCGAAACCGCGACCCTTTCCGATCCTCAGGAAGATAAAGCCATTCTGCGCTACGCCCGGGAGCATAACCTGGGGAAAATCGTCATTGGCCGTCGCCAGCATCGTCGCTGGTTTAGCCGTGAATCCTTTGCCGACAAACTGGCCCGCCGCGCGCCGGATCTGGACCTGGTGATCGTGGCGCTGGATGATAAACCCACCCCCCTTCCCAGCCGCGCCCCGGACAGCCGTACTTTCAGTGATAAATGGCGCATTCAGCTTCGCGGCTGCCTGGTGGCCGTCGTGCTCTGCGCCCTGATCACGATCATTGCCAGCAAATGGCTGATTGCCTTCGACGCGGCCAACCTGGTGATGATCTACCTCCTTGGCGTGGTGGTGGTGGCGCTCTTTTACGGACGCTGGCCGTCGGTGCTGGCAACGGTGATTAACGTCATCAGCTTTGATCTGTTCTTTATTGCCCCTCGCGGGACGCTCGCTGTGTCGGACGTACAGTACATCCTGACCTTTGCCGTGATGCTCACCGTCGGGCTGGTGATCGGCAATCTGACGGCGGGCGTGCGCTACCAGGCGCGCATCGCCCGCTACCGCGAACAGCGCACGCGGCATCTGTATGAAATGTCGAAATCGCTGGCGGTGGGTCGGACCCCGCTGGATATTGTGCAGACCAGCGAGCAGTTTATTCGCTCGACGTTTCATGCCAGCAACCTGATTTTACTCCCGGACGAACACGGTAAGCTGCGCCCGCTAACCTCGGCCTCCGGCATGACGCCCTGGGACGAAGCCATCGCGCGCTGGAGCTTTGATAAAGGGTTACCTGCGGGCGCAGGGACCGACACCCTGCCCGGCGTGCCCTATCAAATTCTGCCGCTACGCAGCGCCGATAAAAATCAGGGGCTGGTGATTGTTGAGCCCTCAAACTTGCGTCAGCTGATGATCCCCGAGCAGCAGCGGCTGCTGGAGACTTTTACGCTGCTGGTTGCCAGCGCGCTGGAACGGCTGGCGCTTACCGCCAGTGAAGAACAGGCCCGACTGGCCAGCGAGCGTGAAAGCATTCGTAACTCGCTGCTGGCGGCGCTGTCTCACGACCTGCGGACCCCGCTGACCGTTCTGTTTGGTCAGTCAGAAATCCTGACGCTGGACCTGGCCGCGGAAGGGTCTAAACACGCCCTTCAGGCCAGCGAAATCCGCCAGCACGTGCTGAATACCACCCGTCTGGTGAATAACCTGCTCGATATGGCGCGCATTCAGTCGGGCGGATTTAACCTCAAAAAAGAGTGGCTCACGCTGGAAGAAGTGGTAGGCAGCGCGCTGAAAATGCTGGAGCCCGGCCTCGGTGGGCGGCATATCGCGCTGAACATGCCTGAACCCCTGACCTTAATTCACGTCGATGGCCCCTTGTTTGAACGGGTGCTGATCAATCTGCTGGAAAATGCCGGTAAATATGCCGGCTCAAGTGCCCGGATTGGCGTGGATGCGATGGTAGAGGATGGCACGCTTCACCTTGACGTCTGGGATACCGGACCGGGCATTCCTGCCGGGCAGGAGCTGGCTATTTTCGAAAAATTCGCGCGCGGGAACAAGGAGTCGGCCATTCCGGGCGTTGGGCTCGGGCTGGCGATTTGTCAGGCGATCGTTGACGTCCATGGCGGAACCATTTCCGCAGAGAATCGTCCGGAAGGCGGCGCGCGTTTTTGTGTTACACTTCCTCTGGAAACCCCGCCAGAACTGAATGAATTACCCGAGGATTTGTGATTAACGTTCTGATTGTCGAAGATGAGATCGCCATTAGCCGTTTTCTGCGCGCTGCGCTGGAAGGAGACGGTCTGCGCGTTCACGATGCGGGTACGCTTCAACGGGGTTTAATTGAAGCCGCCACCCGCAAGCCGGACCTGGTGATCCTCGATCTTGGGCTGCCGGATGGCGACGGCATCGATTTTATTCGTGAGGTTCGTCAGTGGAGCCAGATGCCGATTCTCGTGCTCTCTGCCCGTACTGAAGAGACGGATAAAATCGCCGCGCTGGATGCCGGCGCCGATGACTATCTGATTAAACCCTTTGGCATTGGCGAATTGCAGGCTCGCCTGCGTGTGGCGCTGCGTCGTCATAGCGCCACCACGCCTGCCGACACAACCTACACGTTTGGTGATATTCGGGTTGACCTCGCCGCACGGCGCATTGTGCGCGGTGAAGAGGAAATCCATCTTACCCCCATCGAATTCCGCCTGCTCGCCGTGCTGCTTAATAACCACGGCAAGGTTCTCACACAGCGCCAGCTGTTGAGTCAGGTGTGGGGACCCAACGCGGTGGAACATAGTCACTATTTGCGCATATATATGGGTCACCTTCGTCAGAAACTGGAAGTCGATCCCGCTCGCCCTCGCCATTTATTAACTGAAACCGGTATCGGTTATCGATTTATGCTTTGAATAACTATTCATATTATTTTCTAAATAATCAAAAACCCTCCCGATCAATATTAAAAAAATAATCAATACATTATTCCATGGATTATTTTTTCTCGTTTAAAACATTAACAAAACCAATCATTAACACTTCAACAACAAATCAGCATTTTGATCTGCGTTATTCATCAAAAACGACTAATTATTTCTGAAATAATCGGTTAAGGGTGATCTGATTCACAGTTAATCCCTTTTTCCTGGATAAAATGACCATGCTTTCAATTACTGAAAGGAAAATGAAACATGGAAAACAACAATCGCTTAATGCCCCATATAAGGCGGACAACACATATCATGATGTTTGCCCACCGAAACTGCTTTGACTTTCACCTCTTTAATGCCCGGTAGTCCTTCGACTTCTGGCGCACTCGCTTACAGGTTATCCTGAAATACCTTATTTTACAGGCCATTGCCTGTGAAGTCGTGCGCTCATTCCACTTAATTCAGACTCATCTGCAACCGGGCGGACTGAATTTCAATCATCAAAAAGCAATTTACTGATTTTAATCAGCGGCCACACCTTGCTTTTTTTCCGGAAAATTATCGATTTCTTTCTGACAAGAAATCGAAGGACGCTTATTACCTAAAATAAAGAGAGAAAGATGAAAAGTTTAAAAATCGCGGCCAGCCGTGCATGTCCGGACTGCTTTACCACCCAGCGTGAGCTTGTGGATGTCCGCGCTTCTGATTATATCGACGTCGCGGCCATTGTTTTGGCCGTTAGCGATATTTCCAGCGGCATACTGGAAGAAATAGAAGCCACCGGATTTGGCATTCCCGTCTTTGTCGCAACGCATAAAGAAGAGATCATTCCGGCAGATTATTTATCGCGCATTCACGGCGTATTTGAGCATTCAGACACCAGCAACGATTTTTATGGCCGCCAGCTGGAAGCGGCGGCCCAGAAGTACGAAACCCAGCTGCGACCGCCGTTTTTCCGTGCCCTTGTAGACTACGTGAAACAGGGTAACAGCGCATTTGACTGCCCGGGGCATCAGGGGGGGCAATTCTTCCGCCGTCATCCTGCGGGCAATCAGTTTGTCGATTTCTTTGGTGAAACGCTTTTCCGTTCCGACCTGTGTAACGCCGACGTGGCAATGGGCGATCTGCTGATCCACGAAGGCGCGCCGTGCATTGCGCAGCAACATGCCGCAAAGGTCTTTAATGCCGATAAGACCTACTTTGTGCTGAATGGGACCTCCTCATCCAACAAAGTGGTCCTTAACGCCCTGCTCACCCCTGGCGACCTGGTGCTGTTTGACCGTAATAACCACAAATCGAACCATCACGGCGCTCTTCTTCAGGCTGGCGCGACACCGGTCTATCTGGAAACCGCGCGCAACCCGTACGGCTTTATTGGTGGTATTGACGCGCACTGCTTTGAGGAAAGCTACCTGCGCGAGTTGGTAGCCGAGGTGGCGCCAGGTCGTGCACGCGATGCACGCCCGTTCCGTCTGGCGGTGATCCAGCTGGGTACCTACGATGGCACCATCTATAACGCCCGTCAGGTGGTGGATAAGATTGGGCATCTGTGTGATTACATCCTGTTCGACTCGGCCTGGGTAGGTTACGAGCAGTTTATCCCGATGATGGCAGATTGCTCGCCGCTGCTGCTGGAGCTGAACGAAAACGACCCGGGAATTCTGGTCACCCAGTCGGTACATAAACAGCAGGCAGGCTTCTCGCAGACCTCGCAGATCCACAAAAAGGACAGCCATATCAAAGGCCAGCAGCGCTATGTACCCCACAAGCGGCTGAATAATGCTTTTATGATGCACGCCTCAACCAGCCCGTTCTACCCTCTGTTTGCTGCGCTGGATATTAACGCCCGTATGCATGAAGGTCAGAGCGGTCGCAACATGTGGATGGACTGCGTGGTTAACGGTATTGAAGCGCGCAAACTGATCCTGGAGAACTGCCAGTACCTTCGTCCGTTTGTGCCGGAGACGGTGGATGGCCGTCCGTGGGAAAGCTTCGACACAGCGGAAATTGCCACCGATCTGCGCTTCTTCCACTTCGTACCGGGTGAAAACTGGCACGCTTTTGAGGGCTATGCCGAGCACCAGTACTTTATCGACCCGTGCAAGCTCCTGCTGACCACGCCAGGTATTAACGCCCGCACCGGCGAGTATGAGGATTTCGGCGTGCCCGCCACCATCCTCGCCAACTTCCTGCGTGAAAACGGCATCGTGCCGGAGAAATGCGATCTCAACTCGCTCCTGTTCCTGCTCACCCCTGCGGAAGATATGGGCAAACTGCAGCAGCTGGTGGCGCAGCTGGTGCGCTTCGAAAAACTGCTCGAGAGCGATGTTCCGCTGAAAGAGGTCCTGCCTTCTCTCTACAAACAACATCCGGAACGTTACGCGGATTACACGCTGCGCCAGATTTGCCAGGAAATGCACGATCTCTATGCCCGCCATAACGTGAAGCAACTGCAAAAAGAGATGTTCCGCAAGTCTCACTTCCCGCGCGTGATGATGAACCCGCAGGAGGCGAACTATGCGTATCTGCGGGGTGAAGTCGAACTGGTCTCCCTGCGCGACGCGGAAGGCCGCATTGCCGCTGAAGGCGCCCTGCCTTATCCGCCTGGGGTGCTGTGCGTTGTCCCGGGCGAAGTCTGGGGCGGCTCCGTGCTGCGCTACTTTGCCGCGCTGGAAGACGGTATCAACCTGCTACCAGGCTTCGCGCCTGAGCTGCAGGGCGTATACGTTGAAGAGTGTGAGGGTCGCAAACAGGTTCGCTGTAACGTCATCAAACAACCCGCTGCTCAGCCCGCGCTGCTGAAAGGAGAGACATTATGAGTAAATCCAATAAGATGGGCGTGGTGCAGCTGACCATCCTCACCATGGTCAACATGATGGGGTCCGGGATCATCATGCTGCCCACCAAGCTTGCCGAAGTGGGCACCATTTCGATTATCTCCTGGCTGGTGACGGCGGTGGGGTCAATGGCGCTGGCGTGGGCATTCGCCAAATGCGGGATGTTCAGCCGCAAGTCCGGCGGGATGGGCGGCTATGCGGAATACGCTTTTGGTAAGTCCGGCAACTTTATGGCCAACTATACCTATGGTGTATCGCTGCTGATCGCCAACGTGGCGATTGCCATTTCCGCCGTGGGTTACGGGACGGAACTGTTTGGCGCCACGCTCACCCCGGTACAAATTGGGCTGGCGACCATCGGGGTGCTGTGGATCTGCACCGTGGCGAACTTCGGCGGCGCGCGTATCACCGGACAACTGAGCAGCATCACCGTCTGGGGCGTGATTATCCCGGTCGTCGGTTTATGCATCATCGGCTGGTTCTGGTTTAGTCCTACGCTCTACGCCAACTCCTGGAACCCACATCATGTGCCGTTCTTTACCGCCGTGGGCTCTTCTATCGCCATGACGCTGTGGGCTTTCCTCGGACTGGAATCGGCCTGCGCGAATGCGGAAGTGGTTGAGAACCCGGAAAAGAACGTGCCAATTGCGGTACTTGGCGGAACGCTGGGGGCGGCGGTGATCTATATCGTCTCAACCAACGTGATTGCCGGGATTGTGCCGAATATGGATCTGGCTAACTCCACGGCACCGTTCGGGCTGGCTTTCGCCCAGATGTTCACCCCGGAAGTCGGGAAGGTGATTATGGGTCTGATGGTGATGTCCTGCTGCGGTTCGCTTCTCGGCTGGCAGTTCACCATCGCGCAGGTGTTTAAATCCTCGGCTGACGAAGGTTATTTCCCCAAAATCTTCTCCCGCGTCACCAAAGCGGACGCACCGGTGCAGGGCATGCTGGCCATCGTGATTTTCCAGAGTGGATTGTCGCTGATGACCATTAGCCCGTCGCTGAACAGCCAGTTCAACGTGCTGGTCAACCTGGCGGTGGTGACGAACATCATTCCGTACATTCTATCGATGGCCGCGCTGGTGATTATTCAGAAGGTCGCGAGGGTGGATCCGCGTAAAGCACGAGCGGCGAATATCGTGGCGCTCATTGGGGCGATTTACAGCTTCTATGCGCTCTACTCTTCCGGTCAGGAAGCGATGCTCTATGGGGCAATGGTGACCTTTATGGGCTGGACGCTGTACGGTCTGGTGTCACCACGGTTTGAATTGAAGAATAAGCATAGTTAGGTAAAAACAAAACGGCAGCCCGAGGGTTGCCGTTTTTATTGTTTTCTCCCTCTCCCCGTGGGAGAGGGCCGGGGTGAGGGCATCAGCCCGCACCGATAACGCACTTACGCGTTCTTCAGCACTTCGCTGACAATCTCTACGGCTTCTTTCTCAATCTGCTGACGGTGCTCAGCGCCGAGGAAGCTTTCGCAATAGATTTTATACGCGTCTTCCGTACCGGATGGACGTGCAGCGAACCAGCCGTTGTCGGTCATTACTTTCAGCCCCCCGATAGACGCGCCGTTACCCGGTGCAGCCGTCAGACGCGCGGTGATCGGATCACCTGCCAAGGTGTTAGCACTGACCATCTCCGGAGAGAGTTTAGACAGCGCCGCTTTCTGGGCTGAGGTCGCGCTCGCCTGAATACGGTTGTAGCTTGGCGCACCAAAACGTGCCGCCAGGTCGTTGTAATGTTCCTGCGGGTTCTTACCGGTGACCGCGGTGATCTCCGCCGCCAGCAGGCACATGATGATACCGTCTTTATCGGTTGACCATGGCGTGCCGTCGAAACGCAGGAAGGATGCCCCGGCGCTCTCTTCACCACCGAAGCCGAAGCTGCCGTCGTGCAGACCGTCAACAAACCATTTGAAGCCCACCGGCACTTCCACCAGCTTGCGGCCCAGCGCGTCGACCACGCGGTCGATCATCGCGGAAGAGACCAGCGTTTTACCAACAGCCACCTCTTTGCCCCACTGCGGACGATGCTGGAACAGGTAGTTGATCGCCACAGCCAGATAGTGGTTCGGGTTCATCAGCCCGGCAGGGGTGACGATACCGTGACGGTCATAATCCGGGTCGTTCGCAAACGCCAGATCGAATTTGTCGCGCAGCGCCAGCAGGCCCGCCATCGCACACTCGGAGGAGCAGTCCATACGGATCGCGCCGTCTTTATCCAGGTGCATAAAGCGGAAGGTCTGATCGACGTGATCGTTCACGATGGTCAGATCCAGCTTGTAATGCTCGGCAATGCGTTTCCAGTACTCGATACCGGAGCCGCCCAGCGGGTCCACGCCTAGCTTCAGGCCTGCTTTCTGAATCGCCGCCATATCGACGATATCCGCCAGCCCTTCCACGAACGGCTGAACCAGATCCTGCTCTTTTACGTGACCGGACGCCATTGCCGCATCCAGAGAGATGCGTTTCACGCCTTTCAGACCGTCAGCCAACAGCGCGTTTGCGCGGTCTTCTACCACTTTGGTGACGTTAGTATCTGCCGGGCCACCGTTAGGCGGGTTGTATTTAATGCCCCCGTCTTCCGGCGGGTTGTGGGATGGCGTGATAACAATCCCGTCAGCCAGCGCACCACCTTTTTTGTTGTGCACCAGGATAGCGTTAGACACCGCCGGCGTTGGCGTGAAGCCGTTATTCTCCTGCACAATCACGTCGACGCCGTTTGCCGCCAGCACTTCCAGCACAGAGATGAACGCCGGTTCAGACAGCGCATGGGTATCTTTCCCCACGTAGCACGGACCGGTAACGCCGTTTTTAGCGCGCTCTTCCGCAATGGCCTGAGCAATGGCCAGAATGTGCGGTTCGTTAAAGCTATGGCGTGCCGCGCTACCGCGGTGACCAGATGTACCAAACTTCACTGCGTGTTCTGCGTTGCCCACGACCGGTTTCAGCACGTAATACTGCGCGGTCAGCTGAGCGACGTTAATCAAATCGCTTTGTTGTGCAGGTTGGCCTGCACGGCTGTGATTTGCCATTACCGGGTCCTTCTGATGCAAGGGTTAAATTGTACCGCAAACCTTTTCAATCAATTCCGCCGGGAACTGCATGGACTGCATGATGTGTTCAATCATGCTGCACTTGCGGCCCGTATTGGTATTGGTGATCACCCAGTATGGGGTGCCAGGGACATGTTTAGGTTTGGTTTGGTTGCCATTTTGCAGCAGCGTTTGCTCGTCACCCGCGAAATAGACGCGAGTACGACCGTGCAGCGACTCGGTCGCTTCAGCAAACGCTTTGTTATCCAGGGAGTAAAGTGTAGACAGCACCAGCATAAAGCGGTTAACCGCCTTTTTCTGCTCCGCATACTCGTCGGACAGCAGCAGCTCGCGCATCGCGCGTACTTTATCTTTTACCGGCGTCACGGCAGGCTTTGCTTGTGCAACAACGCTCGGCTGAGACACGACATCTTTGGTGACTGGGGTAGCAGGCTGTGAAGCGGCGGAAATTTTAAGCATGCGCCGTAAAATGTCGGACGCGCTCTCCCCGATATGCCGCGTTTGGCTGGCAATATACTGATAGAGTTCGTCATCAACTTCGATTGTTTTCATCTTAATCCAGTGCGATATCTTATCTGAATACAAGTCATTGGGATTATAAGGTCAAATCCCAACAGCGGATAGCGTCAAACCAGGTTGGCGGCAAAAGTCAGATTAAACTGGAACCTTGCGGCCGGGCGGCAGAATGGTCAACATGATACCCTAACCTGACAAACGTAAAAAAAGAACTTTGCCATGAAATTGAATACCCGAGCGCAAACTGCACAATCGCCGAACAATAATTCTCCCATCGTACTGGTTCATGGACTTTTTGGCAGCCTGGATAACCTGGGCGTGCTGGCGCGCGATCTGGTTACCGATCACGATATTTTACAGGTCGATATGCGCAACCACGGACTTTCCGGGCGCGCAGACGAGATGACCTACGCGGCAATGGCGCAGGATCTCCTGGATACGCTCGACGCCCACAACCTGCAGAAAGTGACCCTCATCGGGCATTCGATGGGTGGTAAAGCGGTCATGGCGCTCACAGCACTGGCACCTGAGCGAATTTCCGGGCTGGTGGTGATTGATGTCGCCCCAGTGGATTACGACGTTCGCCGTCACGATGAGATCTTCGCGGCAATTAATGCGGTGACGGAGGCCGGCGTTTCCACCCGTCAGCAGGCAGCAGCCGTGATGCGTGAGCATCTTGATGAAGAAGGCGTGGTGCAATTCCTGCTGAAGTCGTTTGTTGAGGGGCAATGGCGTTTTAACGTCCCGGTGCTGTGGGACCAGTATAATAACATCGTTGGCTGGGAGGCCGTCCCCGCCTGGCCGCATCCTACCCTCTTCATTCGTGGCGGTAACTCGCCTTACGTTACTGATGCTTACCGCGACACGCTGCTGGCACAATTCCCGCAGGCGCGCGCCCATGTAATTGCCGGTGCCGGGCATTGGGTACATGCGGAAAAACCTGAAGCAGTCCTGCGCGCCATTCGTCGCTATCTCACTGATACGGCAAATTGATTAAAAAGAGAGCGACTGGAAGACGACGGGCTTCCAGTCGTTGGCGTGCCGTTTTTGCTGATGTATGATGGCGCGCTTATCGCCCGGGCATTAGCAGGGCGGCGTGTTTCCCCCGAAGTCTCAGAATCATGGCCAAAGAACAAACGGACCGTACGACACTAGATCTGTTCGCGAATGAGCGTCGACCGGGACGACCGAAAACGAATCCGCTTTCGCGCGACGAACAGCTGCGTATTAATAAACGCAACCAGCTTAAACGCGATAAAAATCGTGGGCTTAAGCGTGTCGAATTGAAGCTCAACGCTGACGCTGTCGATGCGCTTAACGAGCTGGCGGAAGCGCGTAATATCAGCCGCAGCGAGCTCATTGAAGAGATGCTGATCGCCCAGCTTGAGACATTGCGCAGCCAGGCATAAGTCTGAAAAACCCCTTTTTTACCCTTTTCATGTAGCACAGAGTGCAGTCCTGCGCGATAGCGGTTTCCGCAGGGTTGCCTGTTCTGCTATTATTGCCCTTATCCGTGGCCGAATTGCGCCACCATACCATTAAGTTTCAAGAGGTTATTTTACTCATGGCAATCATCGGCATTTTCTTCGGCAGTGATACCGGCAATACCGAAAATATCGCAAAAAACATTCAGAAACAGCTCGGTAAAGACGTTGCTGATGTGCATGACATCGCCAAGAGCAGCAAAGAAGATCTCGAGGGCTACGACATTCTGCTGCTGGGTATTCCAACCTGGTACTACGGTGAAGCACAGTGCGACTGGGATGATTTCTTCCCAACGCTGGAAGAGGTGGACTTCAACGGCAAGCTGGTTGCCCTGTTTGGCTGTGGCGATCAGGAAGACTATGCCGAGTACTTCTGCGACGCGCTGGGCACCATCCGCGACATCATTGAGCCGAACGGCGCCGTTATTGTCGGTCACTGGCCCACTGCCGGTTACCACTTTGAAGCCTCCAAAGGTCTTGCCGATGACGATCACTTCGTGGGTCTGGCCATCGACGAAGACCGTCAGCCTGAGCTGACCGCTGAGCGCGTAGAGAAGTGGGTTAAGCAGATCCGTGAAGAACTGCACCTGGACGATATTCTCAACGCCTGATTTTCGCGGCGCAACGGCGGTTGCGCCCGTTTTCCAGGTAAAACCGATTAAATTAATTGCTACAAACTTTTAACTTTTTCGCTCAGACCTGTACAATGTTTCCCTGGTAAAATGTGGTTTTCATTTCACAAGTTTGTCGGTGATACCCCATTTTTATAAGCATACTTTGCCTGAGACTTGCAGTTTTCATTTAGCCGTGGCAGTTCTATAATGAGACGCAATATCCAAGGTGCATTTTCTGTCACTTCTTTCAGAAGTGAATCGTTTAGCAACAGGACAGATTCCGCATGACTGACAACAATACCGCATTAAAGAAGGCTGGCCTGAAAGTAACGCTTCCTCGGTTAAAAATCCTCGAAGTGCTTCAGGGTCCAGACAACCACCATGTCAGTGCGGAAGACCTCTATAAACGTCTTATCGACATGGGTGAAGAGATTGGTCTGGCCACCGTTTATCGCGTGCTGAACCAGTTTGATGACGCGGGCATTGTTACCCGTCATAATTTCGAAGGCGGTAAATCTGTATTCGAACTGACCCAGCAGCATCACCACGATCACCTGATCTGCCTCGATTGCGGCAAGGTCATTGAATTCAGCGATGATTCCATCGAATCGCGTCAGCGTGAAATCGCCGCTCGTCATGGCATCCGCCTGACCAACCACAGCCTGTACCTGTATGGTCACTGCGCTGAAGGTGATTGCCGCGAAAATGAACACGCGCACGACGCAAAATAAGTCACGTTCATACTCTGAGCCAGCCGTAAGGCTGGCTTTTTTTTGCCTTAAAAAGCCCGGTGGCGCTGCGCCTGGGCCTACGGACTATGACGCCTTTGTAGGCCCGGTAAGCGCAGCGCCACCGGGCGTAAAGCAACTTAATTATTGTTATTGCGTATCTCGTTCCAGATCTTATCGCAACGCTTCGCGACTTCCTGATCGTTACCCGTTTTACGCGCCTGGATACAGGCCTGATAATCCATCACACGAATATTCTCCTGCGTCGCGAATTGCTCATGCGCCTTCTCTTTCTTCAGCACATTCAGTACGCTCTGACAGGCTTCAATTTTCTCCGGCGAGCCTTGTGCGGTATTAATACAGGCGCTGTAAGCCTCCTTCAGCCTGGAATCTTCCTTCGGTGCCTGAGGCTGAGCGCAGGCCACCAGCCCCGATGCAAGCATCGCGACAATTACGATTTTTTTCATCATGTGCAGTCTCCGGTCCGGCGGGCCTTAACCCGCCGGAAGATTCATCAGAAGATGGTGAATGGGGCAATAACCATGAATTTCACGTCACGTTCATCCTGGAAGATGTTGCCGTAACCGCCCGCATAGCTCGGGATATCGGAGTGGTTGTCATACTGAGTGAAGTGCAGTTTGAACATCGTGCCCTTCGCGCGCCCATCCTGCAGGGTATAGATAGCATCCAGGCTGTAGGAGGACTCTTTCAGGCGATAGTTTGGATCGTAGTACGCATCCGGCGTGGCCATGTCGCCAGGTTTTGCGTCCCAGGCGTAAGCGTAAGAAGCGCCCACTGCCCAACCCGGCAGGTTCCAGTTTTTCAGATCATACATTGCGCCGAAGAAGACCGCTTTTTCACCATCGGCGTTGAAGTCTGAGCGGTTATCCCACCAGATATCCAGACGACCGTTAGATGACGCGTAAGTTGGCGTCATACGTTGCAGGAAGTAGCCCTGCTGCCCTTCCGCCTTCACCCATGTCCCTTCCAGGCGTAAATCAACCTGGCCCACTTTATAGCCGAAAGTCAGCGCCTGCAGCCACGCGGTGCCGTCATAAATGTCGTTGACGCCGCCATCGCTGACCTTGTCACGCGTACCATAGAACTGGTAGCTGGTGCTCAGCGGACTTCCTGCGATATCAAATTTGTAGCTGGCTTTAGCAAAATACTGATCGATATAGCCTTCCGCCTGACCAAATGCGGCTTCCAGTACCAGATCGTTTTTAAAGTCGTATTTCGCGCCCAGCGAGTGGAGATAATCGACTTTGGTTTTCTTATCGTTCTGGTAGAACTTGTCCATTTCAATGTGCCATGGAGCCTTATACTCGTTGGTCCACATATAGGAGAAGCTCAACGCACCCGCATCACCATAGTCAAAGTTCGCCCCGGCTTCTGCACCCTGATAGGTACCTGGCATGAAGCTCCAGTGTGGTGCTAACAGCGTCTGGCCGGTTGGCTGAATATACCCTCCACGCGCCCAGACCGGGCCGTATTTAAATTTCGCTGCGGCCTTGTACAGGCTGATACCACTCTTATCACCGGACCAGTCTTCATCGTAAGCTTTGTTGCTGGAGGAGAAGGCAATTTCGTTAGGGTGGCCGCTGTCGCCGTTTTCCGCCATTTCGATCGCGGTGAATGCAGCGATATCCAGGCCGAACATATCTGCGGCATAGCCTGACTGGAAGTCCAGGTTGGCGTTCCAGGTGGAGTGAGAAAGGTTGGTTTTATATTTGTCTTCGGCGACGTCTTTACGGTCACGTTCACGCTGCCAGTAATAGATGCCGCCCGTGAGGGTAGAATCGTCGATGAAACCCGCAGCTTTCGCCTCAGGTGTAACAACCAGGCCAGACATTGCTGTCACACCGGCAATAGCCAGCGCCAGCGCACTACGTTTGCCACTGAACGTACGCATAGATTATTCCTCTTTGACGAATTAAAGCGCCTAAAACGGCGAAAATAAAAAAGACCAGGCGGTCAGGGGTAGTTATAAATACCCTCGAATTAACTACCGTCTTTAGGTTATTTTTCGCGACGCGAATTATCAATGCTTTTCATCAGGCAAAAGTCAGGATTATGACGAAGTGCACATAATTGGTAGTGCTTTGTAACATTTGGCCGGAAGCGTGATTTGGCGGGGGTATAGCAGCGTATTTCAGGGTATTAGAACATTAGAAATCGCGTATTTTGCGAAATTTGCCATTTTCAAAAACAGACAAACTTTTTTAAAAAAAATAAGTAGCACCACATTGACCAAAAATAACGGCGGACATTTTTACAACGCCACTTTAACGATATGATCATTAATAAAAAAAACGCCGCAATAAGCGGCGTTTGTTTCTCATTGACCAGAGCGGCGTTATTATTCGCCGCTCTTGGTCCAGGTGTCACGCAGACCGACGGTACGGTTAAATACCGGTTTTTCCGCAGTGCTGTAACGGCTGTCCAGGCAGAAGTAACCTTCACGCTCGAACTGGAACGCTTTACCTGCTTCAGCTGTTTTCAGCGATGGCTCAGCATAACCCTGTTTGATCACCAGAGATTCCGGGTTGATCGTCGCCAGGAAGTCTTCCGCCGCACCCGGGTTAGGCACGCTGAAAAGACGATCGTACAGACGGATTTCTACCGGCAGCGCGTGAGAAGCGCTTACCCAGTGGATAACGCCTTTCACCTTGCGACCATCGGCAGGATCTTTGCTCAGCGTTTCGGCATCGTATGAACAGAAGATGGTGGTGATATTCCCTTCTGCATCTTTCTCTACGCGCTCGGCTTTGATCACGTAGGCGTTACGCAGACGGACTTCTTTACCCAGCACCAGACGCTTGTACTGCTTGTTGGCTTCTTCACGGAAGTCAGCGCGGTCGATCCAGATTTCACCGCTGAACGGTACGTCACGGCTTCCCATTTCCGGTTTGTTCGGATGGTTAGGCATGGCAACCAGTTCACTCGCACCCTGAGGATAGTTTTCGATAACCAGTTTTACCGGGTCGATAACTGCCATCGCGCGCGGGGCATTTTCGTTGAGGTCTTCACGAATGCAGGACTCCAGCGACGCCATTTCAATGGTGTTGTCCTGCTTGGTCACGCCGATGCGCTTGCAGAACTCACGAATAGATGCAGCGGTGTAGCCACGACGACGCAGACCAGAAATGGTCGGCATACGCGGGTCGTCCCAGCCCTCAACGTGCTTGTCAGTCACCAGCAGGTTCAGCTTACGCTTGGACATCACGGTGTATTCCAGATTCAGACGAGAGAACTCGTACTGACGCGGATGCACAGGGATGGTGATGTTATCCAGCACCCAGTCGTACAGGCGACGGTTGTCCTGGAACTCAAGCGTACACAGCGAGTGGGTAATGCCTTCCAGCGCATCGCTGATGCAGTGGGTGAAGTCGTACATCGGGTAGATGCACCACTTGTTACCGGTCTGGTGGTGTTCAGCAAACTTAATGCGGTACAGCACCGGATCGCGCATCACGATGAACGGAGAAGCCATGTCGATTTTGGCACGCAGACAGGCTTTGCCTTCTTCAAAACCACCCGCACGCATTTTTTCAAACAGCGCCAGGTTCTCTTCCACGCTGCGATCGCGGAACGGACTGTTTTTGCCAGGTTGCGTCAGCGTACCGCGGTATTCACGGATTTCATCCGCGGACAGTTCATCGACGTACGCCAGACCTTTGTTGATCAGCTCAACCGCGTAAGCGTACAGCTGATCAAAATAGTCAGAGGAGTAGCAGATATCGCCAGACCAGTTGAAGCCCAGCCATTGCACGTCGTTCTTGATGGACTCAACGTATTCGATGTCTTCTTTTACTGGGTTGGTGTCATCGAAACGCAGGTTGCACTGCCCCTGATAGTCTTGCGCAATGCCAAAGTTCAGGCAGATGGATTTCGCATGACCAATATGCAGGTAGCCGTTCGGCTCCGGCGGGAAGCGGGTATGCACCGTGGTGTGCTTACCACTGGCCAGATCTTCATCGATGATCTGACGAATAAAGTTACTCGGGCGGGCTTCAGCCTCACTCATCGTGGATTCCTCAAAGCGTAAACAACGTATAACGGCATATGATCTTATAAGCCGGACGTAGTGACAACCCTTAGTTACGGAAAATACGTATCAGATGAAAATAATGGGGGCATTTGCTGCAAAAAAAAGCGGCGGAGGATATCCCCCGCCGCTTAAGGCATGACTCTACTCAGGAGCGATTACTTGCCTTTAATCTCATACAGCGGCGTTTGACCTGCAACCACCTGACCTTTTGCCTGAATAACCAGGCCACTGAAGTCGTCGATGTTGCTGCAAACAACCGGACTGATCATGGAGCGTGCATTGGCGTTCAGGAAGTCCAGATCCATCTCCAGAATCGGCTGCCCGGCCACCACTTCAGCGCCCTCTTCCACCAGACGAGTAAAGCCTTTACCTTCCAGCGCAACGGTATCGATGCCCATGTGGACAACAATCTCCGCGCCATTTTCGGTTTCGAGGCAGAACGCGTGGTTGGTGTTGAAAATCTTCACGATAGTACCCGCAGCAGGAGAGACGACGGTTTTGTCCGTTGGTTTCACCGCCACGCCGTCGCCTACCGCTTTACTGGCGAACGCTTCGTCAGGCACTTGTTCAAGGTCAACGACCTCACCCGTTACCGGAGAGACCAGAGCCGCCACCGTCACGGCGTTAGGCACGGCCTGTGGCTTCGCGGCCGGAGTCGCCGTTGCCGCAGGTGCGCTGTCAGCTGCTGCCGCTGCGACCGGGCCACGCGCAACCACTTTCTTCATTTCGTCACCGATGGATTCCGCTTTGGCGCCCACGATAACCTGGATAGTTTGTTTGTTTAGTTTAACGACGCCAGATGCGCCAAGGCGTTTACACATTGCATCGCTTACGCGAGCGGAGTCACCCACGGTCAGACGCAGACGGGTAATACAGGCATCAATGGCTTTCAGGTTGTCGGTACCGCCGACTGCGGCAATGTAGCTGGTTGCCAGCTGAGTTAAACCTTCTTCGGTATTGCTGTTGGCTTCACTGGTCACGACGTCATCAGTGGTATCTTCGCGGCCCGGCGTTTTGAGGTTAAACATACGAATAACCGCGCTGAACAGAACGAAGTAGATAACGAAGAAGGCCGCCCCCATCACCACCAGCATCCAGACGTTCTTGCTTGCCGCTGGCAGGTTGTACATCAGCACGTAGTCGATCGCGCCTGCAGAGAAGGAGAAGCCCGCATGGATGCCCAGCAGAGTCGCCACGAACAGGCTGATACCGGTTAACACCGCGTGCATCAGGTACAGCAGCGGAGCCAGGAACATGAACAGGAATTCCAGAGGCTCGGTCACACCGGTCAGGAATGCAGTAATGGCGACTGACAGCAGCATACCGCCGACCATTGGACGACGCGCTTTCGGCGCAGCCAGGTACATGGCCAGCGCAGCGCCCGGCAGACCAAACATCATGATTGGGAAGAAGCCGGACATAAACATGCCCGCGGTGCCATCACCCGCGTAGAAGCGGTTAATGTCGCCGTGGAAAACGGTACCCGCCGCATTGGTAAACTCACCAATCTGGAACCAGGCGATGGTGTTCAGAACCTGATGCAGACCGGTTGGGATCAACAGACGGTTAATGAAGCCGAAGATGCCCGCACCCATCGCACCCGCAGAGACGATCCACTCGCCGCCCGCATGGATAGCATGCTGCACTGGCGGCCAAACGTAGCCAAAGATCGCGGCCAGAACCAGACAGAAGAAGCCGGTCGCGATTGGCACGAAGCGTTTGCCACCAAAGAAGCTGAGGAAGTCTGGCAGCTTGATGTTTGCCCAGCGGTTATATACCGCACCGCCGACCAGACCGGTAATGATACCCGCCAGTACGCCCATGTTGATTTCCGGGTTAATCGTTACCATCGCTTTCGTCAGGATGAAGTAACCGACCGCCCCTGCCAGCGCTGCGGCCCCCGCACTGTCTTTAGACCAGCTGGAAGCAACGCCGATGGCGAAAATCAGCGCCAGGTTGTCAAAGATTGCGCCGCCAGCCTGGGCGATAAACGGCACGTTGAGAAGATCGGGTTGCCCGAATCGCAGCAGCAGCGCTGCAACCGGTAGCACGGCGATAGGGAGCTGCAAAGCCCTACCGAGGCGCTGGAAAAAACCTAAAATATTCATCCTATTCCCCCTACGAGACCCTTTCCAGGCTCGCGCATTAACTATGTTTTTATTGTGTTGCTAACGATAAGTACCGTCGATAATTCACTGGCAGTGTGAGTGTGTGAAAAATTAATTCGTATCGCAAATTAAACACCCATTTTTTGTGATTTTTGTCACCAAATATCGTATTAAGCCCTCCCTTTCACTGGCTAACAGCGAAAACTTATTTTATCATTCAAAAAATCAAGACGGATTGATCCAGCCTGAAAGGTTCCAGGTTACGCTTAAGTATCAGGTTCCGGTAGCCATCCGCCCACTCTTCTACTTTAACTCTTGAGGTGAACAATGAGACTGATTCCCCTGGCAACTGCTGAACAAGTCGGTAAATGGGCCGCTCGCCATATCGTTAACCGCATTAATGCCTTCAAGCCTACCGCCGATCGTCCTTTCGTTCTTGGCCTGCCAACCGGCGGTACTCCGCTGACGGCGTATAAAGCCCTGGTTGAAATGCACAAAGCGGGCCAGGTTAGCTTCAAACATGTTGTGACCTTCAATATGGATGAATATGTCGGCCTGCCAAAAGACCACCCGGAAAGCTACCATAGCTTTATGCACCGGAATTTCTTTGATCACGTTGATATCCCAGCGGAAAATATTAACCTGCTGAATGGAAATGCGCCTGATATTGACGCAGAATGCCGTCAGTACGAAGAAAAAATCCGTTCTTACGGTAAAATCCACCTGTTTATGGGCGGCGTGGGCAACGATGGTCATATCGCGTTTAACGAGCCGGCATCGTCCCTGGCTTCCCGCACGCGTATTAAAACGCTGACCCATGACACCCGCGTGGCAAACTCCCGCTTCTTTGACGGTGATGTGAACCAGGTTCCAAAATACGCCCTGACCGTTGGCGTAGGCACCCTGCTGGATGCCGAAGAAGTGATGATTCTGGTGCTGGGTGGCGTGAAAGCGCAGGCACTCCAGGCTGCCGTTGAAGGCAACGTTAACCACATGTGGACCATCAGCTGCCTGCAGCTGCATCCAAAATCAGTCATCGTCTGCGACGAACCGTCCACGATGGAGCTGAAAGTGAAAACGCTGAAATACTTCAACGAGTTAGAAGCCGAGAACATCAAAGGTCTGTAATTGATTAACCGCCTCTCCTCTAAGAGGCGGCCGCTTTTTTTAACCGGGGGTCGTTATGTACGCTTTAACCCACGGTCGGATTTATACCGGCCACGAAATTCTGGATGACCATGCGATTGTTATCGCCAATGGCCTGATTGAACGTGTTTGTCCGCAGGCAGAACTGCCGCCAGGGATTGAACAGCGCTCACTCAATGGAGCAGTAATCTCCCCCGGTTTCATCGACGTACAGCTGAACGGCTGCGGCGGTGTGCAATTCAATGACACTGCCGACGCGGTGACGGTTGAAACGCTGGAAATCATGCAGAAAGCCAACGAGAAATCGGGCTGCACCAGCTATCTGCCAACGCTCATCACCAGCAGTGATGACCTGATGAAACAGGGTATCCGCGTGATGCGCGAATACCTCGCCAAACACCCTAATCAGGCGCTCGGTCTGCACCTGGAAGGGCCATGGCTGAATATCGTGAAAAAAGGCACCCATAACCCGGATTACGTGCGCAAGCCTGACGCTGAACTGGTCGACTACATGTGTGCGAACGCCGATGTGATCGCTAAAGTGACGCTGGCACCAGAGATGACCGGCACTGACGTGATCAGCAAACTGGCTGCCGCCGGGATTGTGGTTTCAGCAGGACACTCAAACGCCACGCTGAAAGAAGCCAAAGCGGGCTTCCGCGCGGGCATTACCTTCGCCACGCACCTTTACAACGCCATGCCTTATATCACCGGTCGCGAACCGGGTCTGGTCGGGGCGATTCTGGACGAGCCAGACGTCTACTGCGGCATTATTGCTGATGGTATGCACGTGGATTACACCAACATTCGTAATGCCAAGCGCCTGAAAGGTGACAAGCTTTGCCTGGTTACCGATGCCACTGCACCAGCAGGTGCAAATATTGAGCAGTTCATTTTTGCCGGTAAAACAATATACTACCGCAATGGACTGTGTGTGGATGAAAACGGTACGCTGAGCGGTTCCTCTTTAACCATGATTGAAGGGGTGCGTAACCTGGTTGAGCACTGTGGGATTGCGCTTGATGAAGTCCTGCGTATGGCTACCCTTTATCCGGCTCGCGCAATCGGCGTGGATAAACAGCTTGGCGGAATTGCACCGGGTATGGTTGCAAACCTGACGGCATTCACACACGATTATAAAATTATTAAGACCATCGTTAATGGTAACGAGGTCGTCACTGAGTAAGTAAAAGTATGACACCAGGCGGACAAGCTCAAATCGGTAATGTCGATCTCGTTAAACAACTTAACAGTGCGGCGGTATATCGCCTGATTGACCAACACGGGCCAATCTCTCGAATTCAGATAGCCGAACAAAGCCAGCTTGCTCCCGCCAGCGTGACAAAAATTACCCGCCAGCTTATTGAGCGCGGTTTGATCAAAGAAGTCGATCAGCAGGCCTCTACCGGGGGCCGCCGCGCTATCTCCATTATTACCGAAACCCGCAATTTTCAGGCGATTGGCGTTCGGCTCGGCCGTCATGACACCACGCTCACGCTCTACGATCTGAGCAGCAAAGCAATTGCGGAAGAGCACTATCCCCTTCCCGAGCGCACCCAGGAGACGCTGGAGCACGCGCTGCTGAATACCATCGCGCACTTTATTAAGAGCTGTCAGCGTAAGATCCGCGAGCTCATTGCAATTTCAGTGATTTTACCCGGACTGGTCGACCCGGAAAGCGGCGTGATTCGCTACATGCCGCACATTCAGGTGGAAAACTGGGCGCTGGTCGATGCGCTGGAAAAACGCTTCAAAGTGACCTGTTTTGTCGGCCACGATATTCGTTCTCTGGCACTGGCAGAGCACTACTTTGGTGCGAGTCAGGACTGCGAAGACTCTATTCTGGTGCGTGTCCACCGCGGGACAGGCGCAGGTATTATTTCTAACGGTCGGATTTTTATTGGTCGCAACGGTAACGTCGGCGAGATCGGCCACATTCAGGTCGAGCCGCTGGGCGAACGCTGCCACTGCGGTAACTTCGGCTGCCTTGAAACCATTGCCGCCAACACGGCCATTGAGCAGCGCGTTCGCCATCTGCTTGAACAAGGTTACCAGAGTCGCGTCACGCTGGCTGATTGCAAGATAGGCACCATCTGCAAAGCCGCCAATAAAGGCGATGCACTGGCCTGTGAGGTGATCGAGCAGGTTGGGCGCCATCTGGGGAAAACTATCGCCATCGCCATTAACCTGTTTAACCCACAGAAAGTGGTGATAGCCGGAGAAATTGTTGAAGCAGAAAAGGTGCTGCTCCCCGCGATTGAAGGCTGTATTAACACCCAGGCGCTGAAAGCATTCCGCCAGAATCTCCCTGTGGTTCGTTCAAAACTTGACCATCGCTCGGCAATTGGCGCTTTTGCGCTGGTGAAACGCGCCATGCTCAACGGTATTCTGCTGCAGCATTTGCTGGAAAGTTGATCGGACCTTATAGTAACGCCTTCTTTTTTTGATGTCGGAACGTCCATGACCATTAAGAATGTAATTTGTGATATCGACGGCGTGCTGATGCACGACAACGTTGCCGTACCAGGTGCTGCGGAGTTTCTTCACCGCATCATCGACAAAGGAATGCCTCTGGTTCTTCTCACGAACTACCCTTCTCAGACCGGTCAGGATCTGGCAAACCGCTTTGCGACGGCGGGCGTCGACGTCCCGGACAGTGTGTTTTATACCTCGGCGATGGCAACGGCGGATTTTCTGAAACGTCAGGAAGGCAAAAAAGCGTACGTGGTCGGCGAAGGCGCGCTGATCCACGAGCTGTATAAAGCGGGCTTTACGATTACCGATGTCAATCCGGACTTCGTGATTGTGGGTGAAACGCGCTCCTATAACTGGGAGATGATGCATAAAGCCTCGTTCTTCGTTGCCAACGGCGCGCGCTTCATTGCCACAAACCCGGATACCCACGGTCGAGGTTTTTATCCGGCCTGTGGCGCGCTGTGTGCCGGTATTGAAAAAATCTCCGGGCGCAAGCCATTCTATGTCGGCAAACCAAGCCCGTGGATCATCCGCGCCGCGCTCAATAAAATGCAGGCCCACTCAGAAGAAACGGTTATTGTCGGCGATAACCTGCGTACGGATATTCTGGCCGGCTTCCAGGCGGGTCTGGAAACCATTCTGGTGCTGTCCGGCGTCTCGCAGCTTGATGACATTGATTCGATGCCGTTCCGACCAAGCTGGATTTACCCCTCCGTCGATGAAATTGACATTATCTGATACCAAACCACGCTCAGGGCGTGGTTTTTCATTTTTAGCCCTTACAAATAAAACCATATCTAACAAAAAGCGCACTTTATTGCATAATCATCAAT
This sequence comes from Enterobacter cloacae complex sp. HYC080_NIDB, assembly GCF_056673325.1. Taxonomy (NCBI): domain Bacteria; kingdom Pseudomonadati; phylum Pseudomonadota; class Gammaproteobacteria; order Enterobacterales; family Enterobacteriaceae; genus Enterobacter; species Enterobacter cloacae complex sp. HYC080_NIDB. Next base: position 3,215,887 of record NZ_CP114212.1, read on the forward strand.
AAAAGTGTTCATGGCGTACTCTTTTTTCACTATTCCGCAATCACCATTGCACTATTTCCGTTTTCGCCCGTAAATCTCTTGCGCCCCTTCGCCCTTTGCGGCATTTTCATAAGCAAGCAACATTACAAAGCAACAGGGTTAACGGAGAAGGTTATGTGTTCAATTTTTGGCGTACTGGATATTAAAACTGACGCGGGCGAACTGCGTAAAAAAGCACTCGAACTGTCCCGCCTGATGCGCCATCGCGGCCCGGACTGGTCAGGCGTTTACGCCAGTGATAAAGCGATTCTGGCTCACGAACGTCTGTCTATCGTAGACGTCAACGCCGGTGCACAGCCGCTGTATAACGAGAAAAAAACGCACGCGCTGGCTGTTAACGGTGAAATCTATAACCATCAGGCACTGCGCGCCGAGTACGGCGATCGCTACGCCTTCCAGACCGGGTCTGACTGTGAAGTGATTCTGGCGCTCTATCAGGAGAAAGGTCCGGAATTCCTGGACGACCTGCAGGGTATGTTTGCCTTCGCCCTGTACGATAGCGAAAAAGACGCGTATCTGATTGGCCGCGACCATATCGGTATTATCCCGCTGTACATGGGCCACGATGAACACGGCAACTTCTATGTTGCCTCTGAAATGAAAGCTCTGGTACCGGTCTGCCGCACCATTAAAGAGTTCCCGGCAGGCAGCTATCTGTGGAGTAAAGACGGTGAGATCCGTCCGTACTACCAGCGCGACTGGTTCGATTATGACGCGGTTAAAGACAACGTGACGGATAAAGCCGAGCTGCGTCAGGCGCTGGAAGATTCCGTGAAAAGCCACCTGATGTCGGATGTACCTTATGGCGTGCTGCTCTCCGGCGGTCTGGACTCCTCCGTGATCTCCGCGATCACCAAGAAATTCGCCGCTCGCCGCGTGGAAGATCAGGAGCGCTCCGAAGCCTGGTGGCCGCAGCTGCACTCCTTTGCCGTGGGTCTTGAAGGGGCACCTGACCTGAAAGCTGCGCAGGAAGTGGCAAACCATCTGGGCACCGTGCACCATGAAATTCACTTCACCGTGCAGGAAGGCCTGGATGCAATCCGCGATGTGATCTATCACATTGAAACTTATGATGTTACTACCATTCGTGCCTCAACGCCGATGTACCTGATGTCACGTAAGATTAAAGCGATGGGCATCAAGATGGTGCTGTCCGGTGAAGGTTCTGACGAAGTGTTTGGCGGCTACCTGTACTTCCATAAAGCGCCAAACGCCAAAGAGCTGCATGAAGAGACCGTGCGTAAATTGCAGGCACTGCATATGTTTGACTGTGCACGTGCCAACAAAGCAATGTCGGCATGGGGAGTAGAAGCGCGTGTCCCGTTCCTGGATAAGAAATTCCTCGACGTGGCGATGCGTATCAACCCGCAGGACAAAATGTGCGGCAACGGTAAAATGGAAAAACATATCCTGCGCGAATGTTTTGAATCATACCTGCCCGCGAGCGTGGCGTGGCGTCAGAAAGAGCAGTTCTCTGATGGTGTAGGTTACAGCTGGATCGACACCCTGAAAGAGGTGGCAGCAAAACAGATTTCCGACCAGCAACTGGAAACGGCAAGCTTCCGCTTCCCGTACAACACGCCGGGCTCGAAAGAAGCGTATCTGTACCGTGAAATCTTTGAAGAGCTGTTCCCGGTGCCGAGTGCGGCAGAGTGTGTTCCAGGTGGCCCATCCGTCGCCTGCTCGTCTGCCAAAGCGATTGAATGGGATGAATCTTTCAAAGCGATGAACGATCCATCTGGCCGTGCGGTAGGCGTTCACCAGTCTGCCTACAAATAATCGCGACGATTCTAATCAGGCCCCTCTGGGGCCTTTTTTTTGCCTTGCATTTCACTCTCGAAAAACGATTAATAACCAATAATTGCCGAATATTCGGTCACGCTGTTCGCAACCTAACCAAACAGTCACATTCCGGCTATTTTCGTTGAAAAAGGTGTTGACGCTGCAAGGGTCTATACGCATAATGCGCCCCGCAACGCCGATAAGGTAACGCGAAAAAAGATGGCTACGTAGCTCAGTTGGTTAGAGCACATCACTCATAATGATGGGGTCACAGGTTCGAATCCCGTCGTAGCCACCATCTTTTTTGCGGGAGTGGCGAAATTGGTAGACGCACCAGATTTAGGTTCTGGCGCCGCAAGGTGTGCGAGTTCAAGTCTCGCCTCCCGCACCATTCCCAGGTAAGCGTTGCACGGATGGGGTATCGCCAAGCGGTAAGGCACCGGTTTTTGATACCGGCATTCCCTGGTTCGAATCCAGGTACCCCAGCCATATTTCTTCGATTTTGCGGTTCTCCGCGGTATTGGGGTATCGCCAAGCGGTAAGGCACCGGTTTTTGATACCGGCATTCCCTGGTTCGAATCCAGGTACCCCAGCCATCGAAGATTGCAGTACTGGCTACGTAGCTCAGTTGGTTAGAGCACATCACTCATAATGATGGGGTCACAGGTTCGAATCCCGTCGTAGCCACCAAATTAAGATTGTCGATTTTTCGGTAATCAAGACAAATTGTTGGGGTATCGCCAAGCGGTAAGGCACCGGATTCTGATTCCGGCATTCCGAGGTTCGAATCCTCGTACCCCAGCCAATTTAAAAAGTCGTTAAGCAGTTTGTTTAACGCAATTGGGGTGTCGCCAAGCGGTAAGGCTCTGGTTTCTGATACCAGCATTCCGGGGTTCGAATCCCTGCACCCCAGCCACTTAAAAACAAATAAGCCCGCTCTGCGGGCTTTTTTGTTTTTGTTGTCTGTGCGGCCTGATGCCCCCTCACCCTACCCCTCTCCCCAAAGGGGCGAGGGAATAGTCGAAGCAGCGATTAAAGTCCGAGAGCGTATTTCAGGGCCTGACGTTTCAACCCACCGGCACGTTCCGCCGCCATGAGGCCAATGTTACGCAGAATACGTACTGGCGCTAAGTCATTGCTGAACCCGGCATAGAACAGATCCATTCCAGACTGCATAATAAAATTATCCGCCATACGTCGCGTCTGGTAACGCTTCAGTACCTGATGGCTGGACCACGCTTCCGCATGCCCGCGCGCATGACTTAAAACGTCCAGTAACGCGTCAACGTCACGATACCCAAGATTTACCCCCTGCCCGGCCAGCGGGTGTATGGTGTGTGCCGCATCCCCCACCAGCGCCAGCCCGTCACGGGCATACTGCAAAGCGTGACGTCGCGTGAGCGGGAATGCGCCAGCGGCGACTGGTGTGATATGCCCCAGACGGCTCGGGAAGTGCTGCAGGATCTCGCGCTGCAGTTGTTCCATTGAAAGCCCTTGTAGCTGGCGAATGCGCGCCGGTTTGTCGTACCACACCAGTGACGCCCAATGATCAAATAGCGGTAAAAAGGCATGCGGGCCATTCGGCGTAAAGTGCTGCCAGGTGCTCTCACCCGGCGAATTCTCACACTGGACGGTAATCAGCATACAAGACTGCTCATACTGCCAGGCATGTACCCCAATACCTGCCATCTGTCTGACCTGAGAATTGGCACCATCCGCCCCGACGACCAGCTTCACAGCCAGCTCATCACCGCTGTCGAGCGTCAGCAAATAGCCGTTTTCGTGAGTATGAAGTGCCTTAAGTGACGCAGGAATACGCAGCGTCACCTTCGGGTGCGCCTCCAGGGCCTGCCAGAGCGCCAGCTGGAGCACATTGTTTTCCACCATGTAGCCCAGGCGCGGCAGCTTCAGCTCCGCAGCATCAAACGCAACGTGGGCATTTTCCCACTCCCAGGTTTCAAGACGGCTGTAGGGATGCGCACGCATCGCCTGCACCGTTTCCCAGACGCCCAGACCGCGCAGCAGATCGACCGACGCCGCGCTGATAGCAGAAATGCGCACATCCGGCTTGCTGGCGGGATCGAATGCCGGCGGTGCAGCCTGTTCAATTACCGTTACCTCAAATCCCTGCTGCGCCAGCCCCAGCGCCAGTGCGCCGCCGACCATACCGCCGCCGACAACGGCAACTTCGGTGTGTTGGAGTGTCATGGTCATTTTTCCTTATTGGAGAATCCCTTAAGTTTACCGGATTTTTGCGGTCCTGAGACACATAACCTTCATACTGGTCACAACCCCACCAAAGCATTACAATACGCGGCTTGCAATCCTGAGCTGAGCAAGTCGATGACTAAAAAACTCCATATAAAAACCTGGGGCTGTCAGATGAACGAATACGATTCATCCAAGATGGCCGATCTGCTGGACACCACCCACGGATACCAGCTGACTGAAAATCCGAAAGAAGCCGACGTGTTGCTGCTGAACACCTGTTCAATTCGTGAAAAAGCGCAGGAAAAAGTCTTCCACGTGTTAGGCCGCTGGAAACTTCTCAAACGAAAAAATCCGGACCTGATCATCGGCGTGGGCGGTTGCGTCGCATCACAGGAAGGTAAGCTGATCCGCCAGAGAGCCCCCTATGTGGATATCGTCTTTGGCCCGCAGACACTGCACCGCCTGCCGGAGATGATCAACCAGGTTCGCGGTAATCGTAGCCCGGTCGTTGACGTCAGCTTCCCGGAGATCGAGAAATTTGACCGTCTGCCAGAACCGCGCGCAGATGGCCCGACCGCTTTCGTTTCCATCATGGAAGGCTGCAACAAATACTGCACTTACTGTGTGGTGCCTTACACCCGTGGCGAAGAAGTCAGCCGCCCGGCAGACGATATTCTGTTTGAAATCGCGCAGCTTGCCGCGCAGGGCGTTCGCGAAGTGAACCTGCTGGGCCAGAACGTTAACGCCTGGCGTGGGGAAAACTACGACGGCACCACCGGCACCTTTGCTGAACTGCTGCGCCTGGTGGCCGCGATTGACGGTATCGACCGTATTCGCTTTACCACCAGCCATCCGATGGAATTCACCGATGACATCATTGATGTCTATCGCGATACGCCAGAGCTGGTGAGCTTCCTGCATCTGCCGATTCAGTGCGGCTCTGACCGCGTTCTGAACCTGATGGGCCGTCCGCATACGGTTCTGGAGTACAAATCCACCATCCGTAAGCTGCGTGAAGCGCGTCCGGATATCCAGATAAGCTCCGACTTTATTGTCGGGTTCCCTGGTGAAACCGCGGATGACTTCGAGCGCACCATGAAGCTCATTGGTGAAGTGAATTTTGACGTCAGCTACAGCTTCATCTTCTCCGCGCGTCCTGGAACCCCTGCGGCCGATATGGTTGACGATGTGCCGGAAGAAGAGAAAAAGCAGCGTCTGTATATTCTGCAGGAGCGCATCAACCAGCAGGCCAACGCCTGGAGCCGCCGTATGCTCGGCACCGTCCAGCGCATACTGGTAGAAGGCACCTCACGCAAGAGCATTATGGAACTCTCCGGTCGTACAGAAAACAACCGCGTGGTGAATTTTGAAGGCACCCCGGACATGATCGGTAAATTTGTGGACGTTGAGATTGTCGAAGTGCTCACCAACTCACTGCGTGCGAAAGTGGTCCGCACTGAAGACGAAATGGGCCTGCGTATTGCCGAGTCACCGGAATCCGTCATTTCGCGTACCCGCAAAGAAAACGATTCTGGCGTGGGGATTTACCAGCCTTAATCCTTCGGGCCTGCCGCTTCGGCAGGCCTTGTATTTCCTCTCATCGTCCCCAATATCATCTGCAATGCTTGCGCCTTTATTCTATGGCGTGAATAATTTCGGTAATGACCGTTTTATTACGCCGGGTGGCAGCGGGTCAGCTAACCAATCAAAGAGGAACAGTTTGAACATAGATACGCGTGAAATCAGCCTAACGCCCGCAGACAACGCTCGCCTGCTGAGCCTGTGCGGACCGTTTGATGACAACATCAAACAACTGGAGCGACGTCTGGGTATCGAAATCAATCGTCGCGATAATCACTTCAAACTTACCGGACGCCCTATCTGCGTCAATGCGGCTGCAGATATCCTGCGCAGCTTGTATGTCGATACCGCCCCGATGCGCGGCGAAATTCAGGATATCGAACCGGAACAAATTCACCTCGCCATTAAAGAGGCGCGCGTGCTTGAGCAGAGCGCGGAAAGTGTGCCGGACTACGGTAAGGCCATCAACATCAAGACCAAGCGTGGCGTCATTAAGCCGCGTACGCCAAACCAGGCGCAGTACATCGCCAATATTCTCGACCACGACATCACCTTCGGCGTGGGGCCGGCGGGTACGGGTAAAACCTATCTGGCCGTTGCCGCGGCGGTGGATGCGCTGGAACGTCAGGAAATCCGCCGTATCCTGCTGACCCGTCCGGCGGTGGAAGCGGGTGAAAAACTGGGCTTCCTGCCGGGCGATCTGAGTCAGAAGGTCGACCCGTATCTGCGTCCTTTATACGATGCGCTGTTTGAGATGCTCGGCTTTGAGAAGGTCGAAAAGCTGATTGAGCGTAACGTGATTGAAGTGGCCCCACTCGCCTACATGCGTGGTCGCACGTTAAACGACGCGTTCATCATTCTTGATGAAAGCCAGAACACCACCATCGAACAGATGAAGATGTTCCTGACGCGTATTGGCTTTAACTCGAAAGCGGTCATTACCGGTGACGTTACCCAGATCGACCTGCCGCGCAGCACCAAATCCGGCCTGCGCCACGCCATTGAAGTGCTGGCCGAAGTCGATGAAATCAGCTTTAACTTCTTCCACAGTGAAGACGTGGTACGCCATCCGGTAGTTGCGCGCATCGTTAACGCCTATGAAGCCTGGGAAGAGGCGGATCAAAAACGCAGGGCCGAACTGGCCGCAGAACGTAAGCGCGACGCGCAGGAGCAAGAACAGAAATGAGTCAGGTGATCCTCGATTTACAGCTGGCCTGTGAAGACAATTCCGGTATGCCAGATGAGGCACAGTTTCAGAAATGGCTGGATGCCGTTATCCCCCAGTTTCAGGAAGAATCAGAAGTGACGATTCGCCTGGTGGATGAGGCAGAAAGCCATGAGCTTAACCTGACTTACCGTGGGAAAGATAAGCCAACCAACGTGCTCTCTTTCCCGTTCGAAGCCCCGCCGGGTATCGAGATGCCGCTGCTGGGGGATCTGATCATCTGCCGTCAGGTGGTTGAACAGGAAGCCAAAGAGCAGCAAAAGCCGCTGGAAGCCCACTGGGCGCATATGGTGGTGCATGGCAGCCTGCATCTGCTTGGCTACGATCATATTGAAGATGACGAAGCGGAAGAGATGGAGTCCCTCGAGACAGAGATAATGCTTGCTCTGGGCTATGAGGATCCGTACATTGCCGAGAAAGAATAGTCAGTTAACTTACTGACGACTATGCCGCCGCGCAGGGAATTCGCGTGGCGGTAAATGTTGAACTAACAAGAGAACCCTTAACAAACGCCATGAGCGACGACAATTCACACAGTAGCGACACGACAAACACTAAAAAGGGATTTTTCTCCCTCATTCTGAACCAGCTTTTCCACGGCGAACCCAAGAACCGTGATGAACTGCTGGAGCTGATTCGTGATTCCGGGCAAAACGACCTTATCGACGAAGATACGCGCGAAATGCTCGAAGGGGTGATGGACATTGCTGACCAGCGTGTTCGCGATATCATGATCCCCCGCTCGCAGATGATCACCCTGAAACGTAACCAGACCCTGGACGAGTGCCTCGATGTGATCATCGAATCCGCCCACTCGCGTTTCCCGGTCATCAGCGAAGATAAAGATCACATCGAAGGGATTTTGATGGCGAAAGATCTGCTGCCGTTTATGCGCAGTGATGCCGAAGCCTTCAGCATGGAAAAAGTGTTACGCCAGGCCGTGGTTGTGCCGGAAAGTAAACGTGTGGACCGGATGCTGAAAGAGTTTCGCTCTCAGCGTTACCACATGGCGATTGTTATTGATGAATTTGGCGGCGTTTCCGGACTGGTCACGATCGAGGATATTCTTGAGCTGATCGTGGGTGAAATCGAAGATGAGTATGACGAAGAGGAAGATATCGACTTCCGTCAGCTCAGCCGCCACACCTGGACCGTGCGCGCGCTGGCCTCGATTGAGGACTTCAACGACGCTTTCGGCACTCACTTCAGTGATGAAGAGGTCGATACCATTGGCGGGCTGGTGATGCAGGCCTTTGGCCACCTTCCGGCGCGCGGTGAAACCGTTGACATCGACGGTTACCAGTTCAAAGTGGCAATGGCCGACAGCCGCCGTATTATACAGGTTCATGTCAGAACGCCGGACGACTCACCGGTGCCAAAACTGGAAGATTAATGTAAATGGCATTTGCCCCATTACTTGAACGCCAGCGCGTCCGTTTGCTGCTGGCGCTGTTACTCGGAGCCAGCGGTACGCTGGCTTTTTCTCCTTACGATATCTGGCCTGCGGCTATTCTCTCCCTGATGGGGCTTCAGGGTCTGACCCTGAACCGGCGTCCGGTACAGGCTGCCGCCATTGGTTACTTCTGGGGACTGGGGCTCTTTGGCTCCGGCATTAACTGGGTCTACGTCAGCATCGCCCAGTTTGGCGGTATGCCGGGCCCGGTTAACGTCTTCCTGGTCGTCCTGCTCGCGGCATATCTCTCACTGTATACTGGTCTGTTCGCAGGGATCCTTTCCCGCCTGTGGCCTAAAACCACCTGGCTGCGCGTCGCCATTGCCGCGCCGGTGGTCTGGCAGATCACCGAATTCCTGCGCGGTTGGGTGTTGACCGGCTTCCCGTGGCTGCAGTTCGGCTACAGCCAGATTGATGGCCCGCTGAAAGGCCTGGCCCCGGTCATGGGCGTTGAGGCAATCAACTTCCTGCTAATGGTGGTCAGCGGCCTGCTGATCCTGGCGCTGGTCACGCGTTGCTGGAAACCGCTGGCCGTGGCGCTGGTGCTGTTTGCCCTGCCCTTCCCGCTGCGGTATATCCAGTGGTTCACGCCTGAGCCTGAGCGCACCATGCAGGTTTCTATGGTGCAGGGAAATATCCCGCAATCTATGAAGTGGGATGAAAAAGAGCTGCTGAACACGCTGAAGATCTACGCCAACGCCACCGAAGAGGTGATGGGTAAATCGCAGCTGATCATCTGGCCGGAATCCGCCATTCCCGATCTGGAGATCAATCAGCAGCCGTTCCTGAACATGATGAACGACTTGCTGCTGGCTCGCGGCAGCACGCTGATTACCGGGATTGTCGATGCGCGTCTGAATCAGCAGAACCGTTATGACACCTACAACACCATCATTACGCTCGGCAAAGACAGCGAATACAGCTACAACTCCACGGATCGGTACAACAAGAACCACCTGGTGCCGTTTGGTGAATTTGTTCCGCTGGAGTCGATTCTGCGCCCGCTGGCGCCGTTCTTTGATCTGCCGATGTCCTCCTTCAGCCGTGGCCCGTACGTACAGCCCCAGCTGCATGCGCACGGCCTTGCCCTGACGGCGGCCATCTGCTACGAAATCATTCTCGGCGAGCAGGTTCGCGATAACTTCCGCCCGGATACCGACTACCTGCTGACCATCTCCAACGATGCGTGGTTCGGTAAATCTATCGGCCCGTGGCAGCATTTCCAGATGGCGCGTATGCGTTCTCTGGAGCTGGCGCGCCCATTGCTGCGCAGCACCAACAACGGCATCACCGCCGTGATTGGTCCACAGGGTGAAATCCAGGCCATGATCCCGCAGTTCACCCGTGAGGTGTTGACCACAAAAGTCACACCAACCACCGGCCTGACGCCGTATGCCCGCACCGGCAACTGGCCGCTGTGGATCCTGACCGCGCTGTTCGGTTTCGGTGCCGTGCTGATGAGCCTGCGTCAGCGTCGTCGCTAATCTTACCTTCTGTTGCCGGGTGGCGCTAACGCTTACCCGGCCTACATTTTGACTCCGTAGCTCGGGTAAGGCGTAGCCGCCACCCGACAAATTCCTTCCAGTGCCAAATCTGGCACGCCTGTTGCTTTGTATATTCACGCAAACGCAGTTTGGCTTAACGTGCAACCTTGTCGCACCAGCGTAGATCACCGGTAGCACCGAAACGGTGCAACGGGAGATATTTGCCTCTGAATGGTGCGGCGCGCTTCGCAAAAATAAACAATAACGCAGCAAAATCTTTACATTAAGCCAGACTAAATGTTAACAAGCTTGCATAACACTGCACTCGCTTCGCGCGAGATATAACAACATCACAATGGGTATCAATGCGTCACTGGCGCTGATAAGAAAGGAGTTGGGTATGCAATTACGTAAACTGGCCACAGCAATGCTGGTTATGGGAATGTCTGCCGGCGTGGTTCACGCTGAAGATGCTCCGGCAGCAGGCAGTACTCTCGACAAGATTGCCAAAAACGGCGTGATCGTGGTCGGCCACCGTGAATCTTCTGTCCCGTTCTCTTACTACGACAACACGCAAAAAGTCGTGGGCTATTCACAGGATTACTCCAACGCCATCGTTGAAGCTGTGAAGAAAAAGCTGAACAAACCTGACCTGCAGGTGAAGCTGATCCCCATCACTTCACAGAACCGTATTCCACTGCTGCAAAACGGCACCTTTGATTTTGAGTGTGGCTCTACCACCAACAACCTCGAGCGCCAGAAACAGGCCGCTTTCTCTGACACCATCTTTGTCGTGGGCACCCGTCTGCTGACGAAGAAAGGCGGTGATATCAAAGATTTTGCTGACCTGAAAGGCAAAGCGGTCGTCGTAACGTCCGGTACCACCTCAGAAGTGCTGCTGCACAAGCTGAACGACGAGAAGAAAATGGATATGCGCATCATCAGCGCGAAAGACCATGGCGACTCCTTCCGTACCCTGGAAAGTGGCCGTGCCGTCGCGTTTATGATGGATGACGCCCTGCTGGCGGGTGAGCGTGCGAAAGCGAAGAAACCAGACAACTGGGATATCGTCGGCACCGCGCAGTCAAAAGAAGCTTACGGCTGCATGCTGCGTAAAGACGATCCGCAGTTCAAGAAGCTGATCGATGACACTATCGCCCAGGTACAGACTTCCGGCGAAGCGGAAAAATGGTTCGACAAATGGTTCAAGAACCCGATTCCACCAAAAAATCTCAACATGAACTTTGAACTGTCTGATGACATGAAAGCGCTGTTCAAATCTCCAAATGACAAGGCTCTTAACTAATTAGAACAACAGGGGCGGGATCTCCTGCCCTCTCGATTGTCGGGAAGCATGGACAGACTATACGTTGAGTGGTCGTTCCCCACTCAGCGCGAAAAATGAGCTTCTCACCAATCTTCGAGGGTAGCGCTGCTACCCTTTTTTTTCTGGAGTTTATTATGTCAATAGACTGGAACTGGGGCATATTCCTGCAACAAGCCCCGTTCGGCAACACCACCTATCTTGGCTGGCTGTGGAGCGGCTTCCAGGTCACCGTGGCACTATCGATAACAGCGTGGATTATCGCGTTTCTTGTCGGTTCGCTGTTCGGTATTCTGCGCACCGTCCCTAACCGTTTTCTTTCAACACTGGGCACGCTCTATGTGGAACTGTTCCGTAACGTTCCGCTCATCGTGCAATTCTTTACCTGGTATCTGGTTATCCCGGAACTGCTGCCGGAAAATATTGGCATGTGGTTCAAGTCGGAGCTGGATCCAAATGTGCAGTTCTTTGTCTCCTCCATGATGTGTCTGGGGCTGTTTACCGCTGCGCGCGTTTGTGAGCAGGTGCGTGCCGCCATTCAGTCATTACCCCGCGGACAAAAAAATGCGGGTCTGGCGATGGGCCTGACCCTGCCGCAAACCTACCGCTACGTGCTGCTGCCTAATGCCTACCGCGTTATCGTGCCACCGATGACCTCGGAGATGATGAACCTGGTGAAAAACTCGGCCATCGCCTCCACTATCGGCCTGGTCGATATGGCGGCCCAGGCGGGCAAGCTGCTGGATTACTCCGCTCACGCGTGGGAATCCTTCACCGCGATCACGCTCGCGTATGTTCTGATTAACGCTTTCATCATGCTGGTGATGAACCTGGTTGAACGCAAAGTACGCCTGCCGGGCAATCTGGGGGGCAAATAATGTACGAATTTGACTGGAGTTCTATCGTTCCTTCCATGCCTTACCTGCTGGATGGCCTGGTGATTACCTTAAAAATCACCGTTATTGCCATCATCATTGGTATCGTCTGGGGCACCCTGCTGGCGGTGATGCGCCTGTCGAGCTTTAAGCCGCTCGCCTGGTTTGCGACCGCCTACGTTAACGTTTTCCGCTCCATCCCGCTGGTGATGGTGCTGCTGTGGTTTTACCTGATTGTTCCCGGCTTTCTGCAAAACGTCCTGGGGCTGTCACCAAAAACCGATATCCGCCTGATCTCGGCGATGGTGGCGTTCTCAATGTTTGAGGCCGCTTACTACTCAGAGATTATCCGCGCGGGCATTCAGAGCATCTCCCGCGGGCAATCCAGCGCCGCGCTGGCGCTGGGGATGACGCACTGGCAGTCCATGCAGCTGATTATTCTGCCGCAGGCGTTTCGCGCCATGGTTCCGCTCCTGCTGACCCAGGGCATTGTGCTGTTCCAGGATACCTCGCTGGTGTATGTCCTGAGTCTGGCAGACTTCTTCCGTACCGCGTCAACCATCGGTGAACGTGATGGTACGCAGGTCGAGATGGTGCTCTTCGCGGGCGCGGTCTATTTTGTGATTAGTTTAAGCGCGTCGCTGTTGGTCAGTTGGCTGAAGAAAAGGACGGTATAATGATTTCCCTGAAAAATGTTTCTAAATGGTATGGGCACTTTCAGGTGCTGACCGACTGCTCCACGGAAGTGAAAAAAGGCGACGTGGTGGTGGTGTGCGGCCCGTCCGGTTCCGGTAAGTCCACGCTGATCAAAACCGTTAATGGTCTGGAACCTGTGCAGCAGGGCGAAATTGTTGTTAACGGCACCAAAGTGAACGACAAAAAAACCAACCTTGCCCAGCTTCGCTCTCACGTTGGTATGGTGTTCCAGCACTTTGAGCTGTTCCCTCACCTCTCCATCATCGAGAACCTGACGCTGGCGCAGGTGAAAGTGCTTAAGCGCGATAAAAAAGCATCGCGTGAGAAAGGCCTTAAGCTTCTGGAGCGCGTTGGGCTTTCTGCACATGCCGATAAGTTCCCGGCGCAGCTTTCGGGTGGTCAGCAGCAGCGTGTCGCGATCGCCCGCGCGCTGTGTATGGATCCGGTGGCAATGCTGTTTGATGAGCCGACGTCGGCGCTCGATCCAGAGATGATTAACGAAGTGCTCGACGTTATGGTCGAGCTGGCGCACGAAGGGATGACCATGATGGTGGTGACGCACGAAATGGGCTTCGCCCGTAAAGTGGCCAACCGCGTCATCTTTATGGACGAAGGGAAGATCGTGGAAGACTCGCCGAAAGAAGAGTTCTTCGCGAACCCGAAATCCGAACGTGCAAAAGATTTCCTCGCCAAAATCCTGCATTAATCTTCTCAGTGCGCAATCTGCGGATTGCGCACTGCCTCACGCTTTCGCGCTCTTGTTCTCGTCGGCGTCACATTGCAGCGTTAACCTTGTCACAAAATAACGCTACGTATGGAGAACGCTATGGCACAGCCTATTATTCTCGATTGCGATCCGGGTCATGATGACGCCATTGCTCTCGTCCTCGCTCTTGCCTCCCCTGAACTGGACGTAAAAGCGGTTACCTCATCCGCCGGAAATCAGACGCCGGATAAAACCTTGCGCAACGTGCTGCGCATGCTGACCCTGCTCAAACGCACCGATATTCCTGTCGCTGGCGGGGCCGTGAAACCGCTGATGCGCGAGCTGATCATTGCGGATAACGTTCATGGCGAAAGTGGACTGGACGGCCCTGAACTGCCGGAACCGGGCTTCGCGCCACAAGGCTGCACCGCCGTTGAGTTGATGGCGAAGGTGCTGCGCGAAAGTGCAGAGCCCGTGACGCTGGTGGCTACAGGTCCGCAGACGAACGTGGCATTGCTGCTTAACAGCCATCCAGAACTGCACGGTAAAATCGCCCGGATCGTCATCATGGGCGGCGCAATGGGGCTCGGAAACTGGACGCCAGCCGCGGAGTTCAATATCTATGTTGACCCTGAAGCCGCAGAGATCGTTTTCCAGTCCGGTCTGCCGATTGTGATGGCGGGGCTGGATGTGACGCATCGGGCCCAAATTATGGCAGACGATATTGAACGCTTCCGCTCTGTGGGTAATCCGGTGGCAACGACTATGGCAGAACTGCTCGACTTCTTTATGGAGTACCACAAAGCCGAGAAATGGGGCTTCCATGGCGCACCGCTGCATGACCCGTGCACGATTGCCTGGCTGTTGAAACCTGAGATGTTTACCACGGTTGACCGCTGGGTTGGTGTGGAAACGCAGGGGAAATATACCCAGGGAATGACGGTGGTGGATTACTACTCGCTGACGGGGAACGAGCCGAATACTGCGGTGATGGTGGATATCGACCGGGAAGCGTTTGTAGATTTGCTGGCGGAGAGACTGGCTTACTATAGTGCGGCCTGATGCCCTCACCCCAACCCTCTCCCACGGGGAGAGGGAGCAAACACTAAAAACGGCAACAGGGTTGCCGTTTTGCTTTTACCTAGGGCTCAAACGGCCGGCGCTGGAACTGGTCGTGACCGCATTTCGGGCACAAGGGCAGCACCTCCGGCGTATACACCGCGATGTGGTGATGACATTTCTCACACACCAGATTTCCCAACCCTACCACTTCGCCGCTGTGGTACACACCGTGATGGTTCAAATCCTGAAACACCTCGCGCCACTCAAGCTGCGTTTTATCGGTGATATCCGCCAGCTCCTGCCACAGGCTCTCTTTGATCACCCGCATAAACACGCTGTCCGAGACCTCTTCCTGGCTCTCCTGATAGCTGCGCGCAAACTCTTCCAGGTCACGACGTACCGCACGCGTCACCTCTTCCACTTCGGTTCGCGTTAACTCACCCGTTTGCGTCACGCGGGCACGCGCCTGTTCGACCAGCGCATCAATATCACGCTCGCCGTTACGCAGCCGCTCCGTCAGTGTCGCCACCAGCTCGCGGTAAAATTGAGCAACCTTGTTCATCATTTTGCCTCCCGGGTAAGTAACTAACTCTAATAATAGACCTTATTTCACCGCCGCTTTGTCAGGTGAAGCACAGACCCGGTAAATTCCTGCAAAGTGCTTTTGTGCGAAAGGCTGTTTTGACGCGGACGTTTGGGCTATGCTAAGCGGATCTGAATTACCACATCCATTGGCTACATTTGTAGCTGTATTAAAAACAGGACCACTGGCTGCCATGCAAGAGCAATACCGCCCGGAAGAGATAGAATCAAAAGTCCAGCAACACTGGGACGAGAAGCGCACCTTTGAAGTAACCGAAGACGAGAGCAAAGAGAAGTATTACTGCCTGTCGATGCTTCCCTATCCTTCTGGTCGACTACACATGGGCCACGTGCGTAACTACACCATTGGTGATGTGATCGCCCGTTACCAGCGTATGCTGGGCAAAAACGTGCTGCAGCCTATCGGCTGGGATGCGTTCGGCCTGCCGGCAGAAGGCGCAGCAGTAAAAAACAATACGGCACCGGCACCATGGACGTACGACAACATCGCGTACATGAAAAACCAGCTCAAAATGCTGGGCTTCGGCTATGACTGGAGCCGCGAGCTGGCGACCTGCACCCCGGAATATTACCGCTGGGAGCAGAAATTCTTCACTGAGCTGTACAAAAAAGGCCTGGTGTACAAGAAGACGTCTGCGGTTAACTGGTGCCCAAATGACCAGACCGTTCTGGCGAACGAGCAGGTTATCGACGGCTGCTGCTGGCGCTGTGACACCAAAGTTGAGCGTAAAGAGATCCCGCAGTGGTTTATCAAAATCACCGCTTACGCTGACGAACTGCTGAACGATCTGGATAAACTGGATCACTGGCCTGACACCGTTAAGACCATGCAGCGCAACTGGATCGGCCGTTCTGAAGGTGTGGAAATTACCTTCAACGTTGAGAGCTACGACCAAACGCTGACCGTCTACACCACCCGTCCGGACACCTTTATGGGGGCGACCTATCTGGCCGTGGCCGCTGGTCACCCGCTGGCGCAGAAAGCGGCAGAGAACAATCCGGAACTGGCAACTTTCATCGACGAATGCCGCAACACCAAAGTGGCTGAAGCCGACATGGCGACGATGGAGAAAAAAGGCGTTGATACCGGCTTTAAAGCGATTCACCCGCTGACGGGTGAAGCTATTCCTGTCTGGGCGGCGAACTTTGTACTGATGGAATACGGCACCGGTGCGGTGATGGCCGTTCCGGGACACGATCAGCGCGACTACGAGTTTGCCACCAAATATGGCCTGACTATTAAGCCGGTGATCCTGGCCGCAGACGGTTCTGAACCCGACCTGTCTGAGCAGGCATTGACCGAAAAAGGCACCCTGTTCAACTCCGGCGAATTTAGCGGACTGAGCTTCGAAGAGGGCTTCAATGCCATCGCTGACAAGCTGGCCTCGCTGGGCGTAGGTGAGCGTAAAGTCAACTTCCGTCTGCGCGACTGGGGCGTTTCCCGTCAGCGTTACTGGGGCGCGCCAATTCCAATGGTGACCATTGAAGACGGCACCGTGATGCCGACGCCAGAAGATCAACTGCCGGTGATCCTGCCGGAAGATGTGGTCATGGACGGCATCACCAGCCCGATCAAAGCCGATCCTGAGTGGGCGAAAACCACCGTTAACGGCCAGCCTGCGCTGCGTGAAACCGACACCTTTGACACCTTTATGGAGTCTTCCTGGTATTACGCACGCTACACCTGTCCGCAGTATCAGGAAGGCATGCTGGATTCTGACGCGGCCAACTACTGGCTGCCGGTAGACATCTACATCGGTGGCATCGAACACGCCATCATGCACCTGCTCTACTTCCGCTTCTTCCACAAGCTGATGCGCGATGCTGGCATGGTGAATTCTGACGAACCAGCCAAACAGCTGCTGTGTCAGGGCATGGTGCTGGCTGATGCCTTCTACTACGTTGGCGCGAACGGCGAGCGTAACTGGGTGTCTCCGGTGGACGCGATCGTAGAGCGCGACGAGAAAGGCCGTATCGTGAAGGCGACAGACGCTGAAGGTCATGAGCTGGTTTATACCGGCATGAGCAAGATGTCCAAGTCGAAAAACAACGGTATCGACCCGCAGGTGATGGTTGAGCGTTACGGTGCAGATACCGTGCGTCTGTTCATGATGTTTGCCTCTCCGGCTGACATGACGCTGGAGTGGCAGGAATCCGGTGTTGAAGGCGCGAACCGCTTCCTGAAACGCGTCTGGAAACTGGTTTACGAACATACCGCACAGGGTGATGCTCCGGCGCTGAACGCTGCTGCCCTGACGGAAGATCAGCAGGCGCTGCGTCGTGATGTTCATAAAACAATTGCAAAAGTCACCGATGATATTGGTCGTCGTCAGACCTTCAATACCGCAATTGCGGCTATTATGGAACTGATGAACAAGCTGGCGAAAGCCCCGCAGGATGGCGAGCAGGATCGTGCCTTAATGCGTGAAGCGCTGCTGGCCGTCGTTCGCATGCTGAACCCGTTCACGCCACACGTCAGCTTTACTCTGTGGCAGGAACTGAAAGGCGAAGGCGATATCGACAACGCGCCGTGGCCGGTTGCGGACGAAGCAGCAATGGTGGAAAACACCACGCTGGTGGTAGTCCAGGTCAACGGCAAAGTGCGCGGTAAAATTACCGTGGCGGTCGACGCAACCGAAGAACAGGTTCGCGAGCGTGCAGGCCAGGAACCTCTGGTCGCGAAATATCTTGAGGGCGTTACCGTACGTAAAGTGATCTACGTACCCGGTAAACTGCTCAATCTGGTCGTTGGCTAAGCGCGGGAGGAAACGTGCGACAACTGGCAACAATACTCTTATCACTGGCGGTGCTTGTCACCGCTGGCTGTGGCTGGCACCTGCGCAATACCACGGCAGTGCCTGCTGAGATGAAAACGATGATTTTCGACTCATCAGATCCGAATGGCCCATTCAGCCGGGCAGTTCGTAACCAGCTGCGCCTGAACGGTGTTGAACTCATTGAGAAAGACACGCTGCGCCAGGATGTACCGTCTCTCCGCGTTCTGGGGACGACCCTGAGCAAAGATACAGCGTCTATCTTCCAGGATGGCCGTACCGCAGAGTATCAGATGGTAATGACTGTTAACGCAGCCGTGCTGATCCCGGGTAAAGACATCTATCCGATCAGCACAAAAGTGTACCGTTCGTTCTTTGATAACCCGCAAACGGCGCTGGCGAAAGATGCCGAACAGCAGATTATCATCAACGAAATGTACGACAAGGCAGCGGAACAGCTGATCCGTAAACTGCCAGGTATTGCCGCGTCGACAAAAGAAGGCTCTGACATTATTGAAAAACCGGATGCCAGTACGCCCCCGGTTTCTACCTCTATGGGTAACTGATGATCAGGCTGTATCCTGAACAACTCCGCGCGCAGCTCAATGAAGGGCTGCGCGCGGCGTATCTGCTGCTTGGAAACGATCCCTTACTGCTGCAGGAAAGCCTGGATGCCGTGCGACATACTGCAGGTGCTCAGGGCTTTGATGAACACCATACCGTCCAGGTGGATAACAATACCGACTGGGACGCCCTCTTCTCACTCTGTCAGGCGATGAGCCTTTTCGCGTCGCGTCAGACAATTCAGATCCTGCTGCCAGAAAACGGCCCTAACGCGGCCATCAATGAGCAGCTTGCCACTCTGGTGAGCCTGTTACACAGCGATCTGCTGTTAATTGTCCGCGGCAATAAGCTCACCAAAGCGCAGGAAAATGCCGCGTGGTTCACTCAACTGGCGACCCACGCGGTGCTGGTTACCTGTCAGACACCTGAGCAGGCGCATCTGCCAAAATGGGTGGCCGCAAGAGCAAAGCAGAACAACCTTCAGCTGGATGATGCGGCAAATCAACTGCTCTGCTACTGCTATGAGGGTAACCTCCTGGCGCTGGCACAGGCGCTGGACAGACTCTCCCTGCTCTGGCCGGATGGCAAACTGACACTCCCCCGCGTCGAGCAGGCCGTTAATGACGCCGCGCACTTCACGCCGTTCCACTGGGTGGATGCATTGCTGGCCGCGAAAAGTAAACGCGCCCTGCATATCCTTCAGCAGCTGCGCCTGGAAGGCAGCGAGCCCGTTATTCTGCTGCGTACGCTGCAGCGTGAACTGTTGCTGCTGATTACGCTCAAGCGACAGTCTGCCCATACGTCGCTGCGCGCGCTGTTTGATAAACACCGGGTATGGCAAAATCGCCGCGCAATGACCACCGAGGCCGTCAACCGCCTGAGCCATGAACAGCTTCGTCAGGCTGCCCAGCTTCTGATGCGCGCTGAGCTCACCTTAAAACAAGATTACGGCCAGTCGGTCTGGGCGGAGCTGGAAAGCCTTTCCCTGCTGCTCTGCCACAAGGCGCTGGCTGACGTATTTATTGATGGATAGTATGCACTCTTTACAGGCCCTGTATGGCGGCACCTTTGACCCGGTACACTACGGGCATCTTAAGCCGGTGGAAATTCTGGCGAATTTGATCGGCCTGCAGCGCGTCACCATTATGCCCAATAACGTTCCGCCGCACCGCCCTCAGCCTGAGGCAACCAGCGAGCAGCGAAAAGAGATGCTAACGCTTGCCATTGCGGATAAACCGCTTTTCAGGCTTGATGAGCGGGAATTGCGTCGCGACACCCCCTCGTGGACGTCGCAAACGCTGCAGGAGTGGCGAGCCGAGCAAGGGCCTGACCAGCCGCTGGCGTTTATCATTGGTCAGGATTCTCTGCTCAACTTTCCTGGGTGGCACAAGTATGAAACCATTCTGGAGAACAGCCACCTGCTCGTTTGCCGCCGCCCAGGCTATCCGCTGACCATGCGTGAAGAGCAGTATCAGCAATGGCTTGAAGACCATCTTACCGATAACGTAGAGGATCTTCACAACCAGCCCGCCGGGAAGATTTATCTGGCGGAAACCCCGTGGTTCGATATCTCCGCCACCCTTATTCGTGAGCGTTTACAACACGGTTTAACGTGTGACGATCTGCTGCCTGCCCCGGTGCTGGCGTATATTCATACGCACGGGTTGTATCAGAAAAGCGCAGATGTTTAGTCAGGCGTCATAAAAAGCGGCTTATTGATTCTCCTGCCTTGACAGGTAAAGCCATACTGTTATCCTCCGCTGCCAGACTTTCCCGCCAGTCATTGCTTTACAGAAATTGTTTTACAAAAATGGCGATGCAATCTCTGGCGGAGGGTGGGATGATACCCGCCTTCAAAATCCCGGCCGGTGACATTTGTCCCGACAAGGGCGCCAGTTCAGGTATACTGTCTGGCTACAAATTCATAGTTGCACCATCTTATTCACCCAGGGGGAAAACTTGCAGGGTAAAGCACTCCAGGATTTTGTTATCGACAAAATTGATGACCTGAAAGGTCAGGACATCATCGCTATCGACGTTAAGGGTAAATCCAGTATCACCGACTGCATGATTATCTGCACCGGGACGTCTACGCGTCATGTTGTTTCGATTGCCGACCATGTGGTTCAGGAATCGCGTGCAGCAGGACTGTTACCGCTTGGCGTTGAAGGTGAAGCGACCGCTGACTGGGTGGTGGTTGACCTCGGCGATGTGATTGTCCATGTCATGCAGGAAGAGAGCCGTCGCCTGTATGAGCTGGAAAAACTCTGGGGTTAATGCGTGAAGTTGCAGCTGGTCGCCGTCGGCACCAAAATGCCGGACTGGGTACAAACCGGTTTTACTGAATATCTGCGTCGTTTTCCAAAAGACATGCCGTTCGAACTGGTGGAGATCCCTGCCGGGAAGCGCGGTAAGAACGCGGATATCAAACGTATTCTCGATAAAGAGGGCGAACTGATGCTGGCTGCCGCTGGCAAGAACCGCATCGTCACCCTCGATATTCCGGGTAAACCCTGGGATACGCCGCAGCTGGCGCACGAACTGGAGCGCTGGAAGCAGGATGGCCGTGACGTTAGTCTGCTGATTGGCGGACCTGAAGGGTTGTCCCCTGCCTGCAAAGCGGCAGCAGAACAAAGTTGGTCTCTCTCCGCGCTGACGCTGCCCCACCCGCTCGTTCGGGTCCTGGTGGCAGAAAGTCTGTATCGCGCGTGGAGCATTACTACCAACCACCCCTATCACCGCGAGTAATGACTGACCAGGGTAGATTAAGCAGCGGATGAAACTACAGAATTCTTTTCGCGACTATACGGCTGAGTCCGCGCTTTTTGTGCGCAGGGCACTGGTCGCCTTTACGGGGATTTTGCTGCTTACCGGCGTGCTGATCGCCAACCTTTATAATCTGCAAATCGTCCGCTTTACCGATTACCAGACGCGTTCAAACGAAAACCGCATCAAGCTGGTGCCTATCGCACCCAGCCGCGGCATTATCTACGACCGTAACGGCACCCCTCTGGCGCTAAACCGCACCATCTATCAAATCGAGATGATGCCGGAAAAGGTCGATAATGTTCAGGACACGCTGGAGGCGCTAAGAAGCGTTGTCGATCTCAACGATGACGATATCGCAGCCTTCAAAAAAGAGCGCGCCCGTTCCCACCGCTTTACCTCCATTCCGGTGAAAACCAATCTGACGGAAGTTCAGGTGGCCCGTTTTGCGGTGAACCAGTACCGCTTCCCCGGCGTGGAAGTGAAGGGTTACAAACGTCGCTACTATCCTTACGGCTCCGCGCTGACGCACGTCATTGGCTACGTTTCCAAGATTAACGACAAAGACGTTGACCGCCTTGATAAAGACGGCAAGCTGGCGAACTATGCCGCGACGCACGATATCGGCAAGCTCGGGATCGAACGCTACTACGAAGATGTCCTGCATGGACAAACCGGCTATGAAGAAGTTGAGGTTAACAATCGTGGCCGCGTCATTCGACAGCTGAAAGAAGTTCCGCCTCAGGCGGGGCATGACGTCTATCTGACGCTCGACCTCAAACTGCAGCAGTATATTGAAACCCTGCTGGCGGGCAGTCGCGCCGCCGTCGTGGTCACCGATCCGCGTACCGGGGGAATTCTGGCTATGGTGTCCATGCCTAGCTATGATCCGAACCTTTTTGTTGACGGCATCTCCAGTAAAGACTATTCCGGCCTGCTGAATGATCCCAATACGCCGCTGGTAAACCGCGCCACGCAAGGCGTTTACCCGCCGGCATCTACGGTGAAACCGTATGTGGCGGTCTCGGCGCTGAGTGCGGGTGTCATCAACCGTAATACCAGCCTGTTTGACCCGGGCTGGTGGCAGCTACCCGGGTCTGAAAAACGCTATCGCGACTGGAAAAAATGGGGCCACGGCCATCTGAACGTGACCAAATCTCTGGAAGAGTCAGCGGATACCTTCTTCTATCAGGTCGCCTATGACATGGGGATTGACCGCCTGTCAGAATGGATGAGCAAGTTCGGCTACGGGCACTACACCGGCGTCGACCTTTCAGAGGAGCGATCCGGCAACATGCCGACGCGCGAGTGGAAGCTGAAGCGCTTTAAGAAGCCGTGGTATCAGGGTGATACCATTCCGGTGGGTATCGGCCAGGGCTACTGGACCGCAACGCCGATTCAGATGAACAAAGCGATGATGATCCTCATTAACGATGGCGTGGTCAAAGTCCCGCATCTGCTGCAAAGCACCGTTGAAGACGGCAAAAAGGTGCCGTGGGTACAGCCCCATGAAGCGCCCGTGGGTGACATTCATTCCGGCTTCTGGGAAATCGCGAAAGACGGTATGTACGGCGTAGCAAACCGTCCGAACGGTACCGCGCACAAATATTTCGCCGGAACGCCGTATAAAGTGGCTGCAAAATCCGGTACGGCGCAGGTCTTTGGCCTGAAAGCCAACGAAACCTACAACGCACACCGCATTGCTGAACGTCTGCGTGACCATAAGCTCATGACGGCATTTGCCCCTTACGATAACCCGCAGGTGGCGGTGGCGATGATTCTGGAAAACGGCGGCGCTGGCCCGGCGGTAGGGACCATCATGCGCCAAATCCTCGACCACATTATGCTGGGTGATAACAACACCGAACTGCCGGCTGAAAACCCGGCCGCCGCTGCGGCGGAGGACCAATAATCATGACGGATAATCCAAACAAAAAATCGTTGTGGGATAAAATCCACATCGACCCAGCCATGCTGCTGATCCTGTTGGCTCTGCTGGTTTACAGCGCCCTGGTTATCTGGAGCGCCAGTGGTCAGGACATCGGTATGATGGAACGCAAAATCGGCCAGATCGCGATGGGTCTGGTCATCATGGTGGTGATGGCGCAGATCCCACCGCGCGTCTATGAAGGCTGGGCGCCCTATCTCTATATCTTCTGTATTATTTTGCTGGTGGCAGTAGACGCGTTCGGCGCCATCTCAAAAGGGGCGCAGCGCTGGCTGGATCTGGGCGTTGTTCGTTTCCAGCCCTCGGAGATTGCCAAAATTGCCGTCCCCCTGATGGTGGCGCGCTTTATCAACCGTGATGTCTGTCCGCCGTCGCTGAAAAACACCGCGATCGCGCTGGTGCTGATCTTCCTGCCGACGCTGCTGGTTGCTGCGCAGCCTGACCTCGGCACCTCGATCCTTATCGCGCTCTCCGGTCTGTTTGTCCTTTTCCTGTCGGGCTTAAGCTGGCGTCTGATTGGTATCGCTGTGGTGCTGATTGCGGCGTTTATCCCTATCCTCTGGTTCTTCCTGATGCATGATTACCAGCGCCAGCGCGTTATGATGCTTCTCGACCCGGAAACTGACCCGCTCGGTGCGGGCTATCATATTATTCAGTCCAAGATTGCGATTGGCTCCGGCGGCCTGCGCGGTAAAGGCTGGCTGCACGGTACCCAGTCGCAGCTGGAATTTTTACCGGAACGTCACACCGACTTTATCTTTGCGGTACTGGCTGAAGAGCTGGGGCTGGTTGGTATCCTGATTTTGCTCGCGCTCTACGTGCTGTTGATCATGCGAGGATTGTGGATTGCCGCCCGGGCGCAAACCACCTTCGGCCGCGTCATGGCAGGCGGATTGATGCTGATTTTATTCGTTTATGTCTTCGTAAATATTGGTATGGTGAGTGGTATTCTGCCGGTAGTAGGCGTACCGCTGCCGCTGGTCAGTTACGGAGGCTCGGCACTGATCGTGTTGATGGCCGGGTTTGGGATCGTGATGTCGATCCATACCCACAGAAAAATGTTGTCAAAAAGCGTTTAAAAATAAGGGGATCGGAATGCGTAAGCAGTGGCTGGGGATCTGCATCGCGGCAAGTTTACTTGCGGCCTGCACAAGTGATGATGGTCAGCAACAGGCAACCGTCGCGCCGCCGCAGCCTGCGGTGTGTAATGGTCCGATCGTTGAAATCAGTGGGGCCGATCCCGTTTATGAACCGCTGAATGCCAGCGCGAATCAGGATTACGAGCGCGACGGCAAAAGCTACAAAATCGTGCAGGACCCTTCCCGCTTCAGCCAGGCGGGCTTTGCTGCCATTTATGATGCAGAACCGGGCAGTAACCTCACGGCATCCGGTGAAACATTTGACCCCATGCAGCTCACTGCCGCGCACCCAACGCTGCCAATTCCAAGCTACGCGCGTATCACTAACCTGGCTAATGGTCGCATGATCGTCGTGCGTATTAATGACCGTGGTCCATATGGTAATGACCGGGTGATTTCTCTGTCCCGCGCGTCTGCCGATCGCCTGAACACGTCGAACAACACCAAAGTTCGCATTGACCCGATTATCGTGGCGCAGGATGGCTCGATGTCCGGGCCGGGTACCGCCTGTACGACGGTGGCGAAGCAGACCTATGCCCTGCCAGACCGCCCAAATCTTGACGGCGGAATGGGTAGCGTCTCTTCTCCGGCTGAGCCTTCTCAGCCGGCGGGAGAAATACGTCCAATCAGCAATGATACGCTGCAAAGCGATGATTCCACTGGCGCCCCGGTAAAAAGTAGCGGCTTTTTAGGCGCACCGACGACCTTAGCGACGGGCGTGCTGGAAGGCAGTGAGCCGACGCCAGCCCCGGTTGCGGCTCCGGTGACGCAGCCAGCGCCGGTAACAGCGCCAGCGACCACGCAAAGCGCGGCAGCCGCTGCGCCAGCAGCAGCCAGCGGCGGCTTTGTCGTTCAGGTGGGGGCAGTGAGCGATCAGGCCCGAGCCCAGCAGTATCAACAGCGTCTAAGCCAGCAGTTTGGCGTACCTGGACGCGTTGAGCAGAACGGCGTGGTCTGGCGTATTCAGATGGGGCCTTTTGCCAGTAAATCGCAGGCAGCGTCTCTGCAACAGCGTTTGCAGAGCGAAGCACAACTGCAGTCCTTCGTCACTGTTGCAAAATAATTAATCGGCGGTATCCGAAATGTCAGTTTGTGTAAAACGCATTCACAAACTCATGCTTAAAGTCGGATGCCTGCCTGAATAGCATTTGCTATAGTAAGGCACTTTTTTTAATTCCATCACGGATGTCGTAGTTCTGACCATGAAGACCACTTTTTCTGCTCGTTTTGTGCAGCGCATGGCGCTGACCACGGCCCTTTGCGCAGCAGCACTCTCTGCTGCTCATGCCGATGACCTGAATATCAAGACCATGATCCCTGGCGTTCCGCAAATCGACGCGGAATCCTACATCCTGATCGATTACAACTCTGGCAAAGTTCTGGCAGAACAGAACGCCGATGCCCGCCGTGACCCGGCCAGCCTGACCAAAATGATGACCAGCTATGTTATCGGCCAGGCCATGAAAGCCGGTAAATTCAAAGAAACGGATCTGGTCACCATTGGTAACGATGCGTGGGCAACCGGGAACCCTGTGTTCAAAGGTTCTTCTCTGATGTTCCTGAAGCCCGGTATGCAGGTTCCGGTTTCCCAGTTAATCCGGGGTATCAACCTGCAGTCAGGTAACGATGCATGCGTAGCAATGGCTGATTTCGCCGCCGGTAGCCAGGATGCCTTCGTCGGCTTGATGAACAGCTACGTCACCGCGCTGGGTCTGAAAAACAGCCATTTCCAGACCGTACACGGCCTGGATGCAGACGGTCAGTACAGCTCCGCACGTGATATGGCACTGATTGGTCAAGCCCTGATCCGCGACGTACCGAACGAATACTCCATCTATAAAGAGAAAGAGTTTACCTTCAACGGTATTCGTCAGACCAACCGTAACGGCCTGCTGTGGGATAACAGCCTGAACGTTGACGGTATCAAAACAGGTCATACCGATAAAGCCGGTTACAACCTGGTGGCCTCTGCCACTGAAGGCCAGATGCGTCTGATCTCTGCCGTGATGGGCGGTCGTACCTTTAAAGGTCGTGAAACCGAAAGCAAGAAACTGCTGACCTGGGGCTTCCGTTTCTTCGAAACCGTGAATCCGCTGAAAGCAGGCAAAGAGTTCGCGTCTGAGCCAGTGTGGTTCGGCGACAACGACCGTGCTTCCCTCGGCGTTGATAAAGATCTGTACCTGACCATTCCTCGCGGTCGTATGAAGGATCTGAAGGCCAGCTACGTCCTGAACAGCACCGAACTGCATGCCCCGCTGCAGAAAAATCAGGTCGTGGGTACCATCAACTTCCAGCTGGATGGCAAGACTATCGATCAGCGTCCGCTGGTTGTTCTGCAGGAAATTCCTGAAGGCAATTTCTTCGGCAAAATCATTGATTACATTAAATTGATGTTCCATCACTGGTTTGGCTAAAAATCGAACACTTGAAAGTGTGATTTTGATCCCCATATACTAAGTATCCTGATAACTCCCACCTGACGTGGGAGTTATTCTTTTTGACGTTACGCCGGAGCTGACATGAAAACCAAACTTAACGAACTGCTTGAATTCCCTACCCCATTTACCTACAAAGTAATGGGTCTGGCGAAACCTGAGCTGGTTGATCAGGTGGTTGAAGTGGTACAGCGCCATGCGCCCGGTGATTACTCTCCGTCAGTAAAACCAAGCAGCAAGGGCAACTACCACTCGGTTTCTATTACTATCACCGCGACCCATATCGAACAGGTTGAGACGCTCTACGAAGAACTCGGCAATATCGAAATTGTGCGTATGGTGCTGTAGTCCCTTTGCGGTTACCCGGCTTACCGGGTAACCCCTCTCCCCCGCTGTGATATACTCCCCCTCATCATTGGTTCCTCGTCTTCGGAGACGCTGTTTTGTATCAGGATAAAATTCTGGTCCGTCATCTCGGGCTGCAACCTTATGAGCCTGTCTCCCAGGCTATGCATGACTTCACCGATTCACGCGATGACACGACCCCTGATGAAATTTGGCTGGTTGAACACCTGCCGGTATTTACCCAGGGTCAGGCCGGTAAAGCGGAACATTTATTAATGACGGGCGATATCCCGGTGATCCAGAGCGATCGGGGTGGACAAGTGACTTATCACGGCCCGGGCCAGCAGGTGATGTACGTCCTGCTTAATCTGAAGCGCAGAAAGCTTGGCGTGCGTGAGCTGGTGACGTTGCTGGAACAAACCGTCGTCAACACGCTGGCGGAATATGGTATTGACGCGCATCCGCGGGCCGATGCTCCAGGCGTCTACGTTGGCGAAATGAAGATCTGCTCGCTGGGGCTACGTATTCGTAAAGGCTGTTCCTTCCATGGTCTGGCGTTGAATATTAATATGGATCTGACGCCTTTCCAGCGCATAAATCCCTGCGGCTACGCCGGTATGGAAATGACGCAGATGCGCCAGTGGGTAGATACCGCCACGCCAGATAATATACGCCCTGTTCTTCTGAAGAATGTGTTAGCGCTACTTAACAATCCACCGCATGAATATATCCCTGCTTAATATATCATACAGGGGAGCCCGTTAATTTGACGGGCAACTATTTATTTACCGCTTTTACGCTTTACAATAATCCGCAGATTCTATATTTTCGAAGCGCCCGAATATTGCCGTTACATATTATTTAGCCTCCGGACAGCACGGCATACACAGGCTAAGTAACGTGAGTGATAATCACACAACTGTTTGTTTTTGATAAACAAGTGAAACAAAACCAACACTTTACGAATCTCTACAAGCATAATAAATAAATTCAACTATCATTCATATTGTGAATGTATACGGAGTGAAAGCGTGGAGTCTACTAATTTACCAGCCAAACGACTGAATGAACCCGGTGGCGAAGACAAGCCACAAATTTTTCGGACTTTACGTAATATTGATCTCAATTTACTGACTATTTTTGAGGCAGTATATGTCCATAAGGGTATCGTTAACGCTGCGAAAATTCTTAATCTCACGCCATCGGCAATAAGTCAGTCGATTCAAAAGCTACGCGCTATATTTCCTGACCCGTTATTTATCCGTAAAGGCCAGGGCGTCACGCCGACGGCCTATGCGACCCACCTCCACGAATACATCAGCCAGGGGCTGGAGTCGATTCTGGGTGCGCTGGATTTAACCGGGAGCTATGACAAACAAAGAACGATCACCATCGGCTGCTCTCCTTCAGTGGGCGTGCTGGTCATGCCCGCCATCTACCAGGCCGTGAAAGAGCATGCTCCCCAGCTTCTGCTGCGCAATGTGCCACTCAACGAACCTGACGTTCAGCTTGCCCAGTTCCAGACGGATCTGGTTATTGAGAGCGGCAGCTTCAGCGCCAGAGCGCTGGGGCAAAACGTGCTTTATGCCGATAATCTGGTTTTGGTTTGCCGCCAGCAGCATCCCGCGCTCAGCGAGCCGTTAACCATTGAGAACCTGCGCAATTACGACCACTCGTCTTTCATGACCGAAGGGCAGTCCAACCATGGTCTGCGCCAGCGCATTGATGAAATTTTCCCGGAACGTCAGATCAGTTTCAGCAGTTACAATATGTTTACCACCGCCTCCCTGATTGGCAGCAGCGATATGCTGTGCATCATGCCTTCACGCCTGTATCACCTGCTGCGGAAATGCTGGTCGCTGGAGAGTATTCCGCTCAGCCAGCTCAATGCGGAATCTATCGAGATTTCACTGCATTACAACAAACTCAGTTTGCGCGATCCGGTACTGGAAAACGTCATCCGCATTATCCGTCAGGCCTTCTGACAGCGAGTGTCAGCACAAGCCCCTGCCACAAGCAGGGCGAAAGGCACAAAACAACAACTATTTTACAAATTGACGACGTGGCAGGCTGCTTTCATGGCCGTTTCAATGATATACTGCCTGTCGTTCGTTCAAAAATAGTTGATAAATACAACATTCCCTTGAATTGAAACGCTTTCCTTCGATATTCGCAACTGGAACACGCACGCTATGAGTAAACCCATTGTGATGGAACGCGGTGTTAAATACCGCGATGCCGATAAAATGGCCCTTATCCCGGTTAAAAACGTGGCTACCGAGCGCGAGGCGCTGTTAAGAAAACCGGAATGGATGAAAATCAAACTTCCGGCTGACTCTTCGCGTATCCAGGGGATCAAAGCGGCGATGCGCAAGAATGGCCTTCACTCCGTCTGTGAAGAAGCGTCTTGCCCTAACCTTGCTGAATGTTTCAATCACGGCACCGCGACGTTTATGATTCTGGGTGCCATCTGTACCCGCCGCTGCCCATTCTGTGACGTTGCTCATGGCCGCCCAGTCGCGCCCGATGCTAACGAGCCGCAAAAACTGGCGCAAACCATCGCTGACATGGCGCTGCGTTATGTGGTCATCACATCCGTTGACCGTGACGATCTGCGCGATGGTGGAGCTCAGCACTTCGCTGACTGCATTACTGCTATTCGCGAGAAAAGCCCGAACATTAAAATCGAGACGCTGGTTCCTGACTTCCGCGGCCGTATGGACCGTGCGCTGGACATCCTGACCGCGACGCCGCCAGATGTGTTTAACCACAACCTGGAGAACGTGCCGCGTCTTTATCGTCAGGTACGACCGGGTGCGGATTACAACTGGTCTCTGAAGCTGCTGGAGCGCTTTAAAGAAGCCCATCCGCATATCCCTACCAAGTCAGGTCTGATGGTCGGTCTGGGTGAAACTAATGACGAAATCATCGAAGTGATGCGCGATCTGCGCCGCCACGGTGTGACCATGCTGACGCTGGGCCAGTATCTGCAGCCAAGCCGTCACCATCTGCCGGTACAGCGCTACGTTAGCCCGGATGAGTTTGATGAGATGAAAGCCGAAGCGCTGGCGATGGGCTTTACCCACGCAGCATGCGGTCCGTTTGTTCGCTCTTCTTACCATGCTGATATGCAGGCAAAAGGCGAAGAAGTCAAATAGTGCTGTAATATCCATTTACAGTAATGCAAAAAAACCGGCCTGATGAGCCGGTTTTTTTTCGCAAGCCCTCAGGCATTGCTATTACTCTTTGTGAGAAAGCTTCTCTGCCGGGATGTCCTCAGCGCTTTTCTTCGCGGCTGCATCATCGTCGTTCATCGCTTTCTTAAAGCCTTTGATGGCAGCCCCCAGGTCACCACCCAGCGTGCGTAACTTCTTGGTACCAAACAGCAGGACGACCAGTGCAGCAACCACCAGCAGTTTGGTAATACTAATCTCACCCATAGATACCTTCTTTACATAAAACAGGCTGCATTCAGCGCCAAAACCTGACTGTATTAACGGTCATTTGGCGCGTGCACACAATAGCAATCTGTAACAAGGTGAATCAAGCATTGTTGAAAAAAACATCACATTAATTGCGGTGGCGCAAAGCGTCGGTTACGAAGAACAGGTAATTGCTGACGCGCAAGCGCAATTCTTTCTAAAAATATCTCCGTCATCAGCAGCACCGGCGCTTCCGCTGCTGCGGCAACCGTGACTCCCAGTGGATCAACCACCCTGCTCTGCCCGATATTTTTATTGCCACACTCCCCGGAAGCAACGACATAGCAGGTCGTGTCCAGCGCGCGCGCCGCAAGCAGCGTTGCCCAATGCTGCTCTTTCAGCGGTCCCTTAACCCATGCAGCAGGCAATACCAGCACGTCTGCCCCTTGCAGAGCCAGATGCAATGCCAGCTCAGGAAAACGCAGGTCGTAGCAGGTCATTAACCCAACCTTAAACCCGTCAATATCAATTAACGGCGCAACGCGGTCTCCAGGGTCAACACGCCGTGACTCCTGAATGCTGAACGCATCATAAAGATGAAGCTTGGCATAGCGCGCGATAATCACGCCATCACGGATAGCCACCAGCGTATTTACGGCGCGCCCCGGCGCTGAAGGAACGTGCACTGTTAAGATGGTCGTCATCGCGTTACCCACGCTCTCGGTGAGCAACGGCTGTAAAAAGTCGCCATCAAGCGGCTGCGCGGACTTCACGGACAGATCCGGGTCATTATCATCCCTTGCCAGCAGCGCTTCCGGGAGAACCAACAGCGACGCGCCCTTCTGCCGGGCCTGTGTCATCAGGTTCACGCATTGTAGTGCATTAACCTGCCAGTCAGGCGTGACTGCAAACTGCCCTACCGCCACATACATATTTGTCCCCTCATCATAAACAGCGTTAAACTCGCTACTCTTACACATCAAATAGCAGGTATTTAGCGTGTTACAACTCCTTTTGGCTGTTTTTATTGGTGGAGGCACAGGGAGCGTTGCGAGATGGTTCCTGAGTATGCGGTTTAACCCCCTGCACCGGGCGATTCCCATGGGGACACTGGCTGCCAACCTGATTGGTGCTTTTATCATTGGTATGGGGCTGGCCTGGTTTAACCGGATGACGCACATCGATCCCATGTGGAAGGTCCTGATTACCACCGGGTTCTGTGGCGGTTTAACGACTTTCTCAACCTTTTCTGCGGAAACGGTTTTTCTCTTTCAGGAAGGCCGTATCGGCTGGGCGCTGGTGAATATCGCGATCAACATGCTTGGATCCTTCGCGATGACGGGGATCGCATTTTGGCTATTTTCCTCAGTAAGCACGCATTAACCGCCGGGGCGTTAATGTTGGCTTAATTTTTCTCTGTCACTCTGGAGGCCATACTGAACGAGGGTGACAGAATGAAACAGAATCTGATGAGCGCAGGAATGGTGTTGTTGAGCGTACTGATCGTTGCCAGCTTCCTGAAAATGTACCTGCTTGGCTGATTCATAACGAAAAAAACCCGCTCAATGAGCGGGTTTTGAAATTCTTGCTGACGCGTCTGAATTACAGAGCGATTACGTTAGCAGCAGAAGGGCCTTTGGCACCGTTAGTGATTTCGAACTCTACGCGCTGACCTTCAGCCAGAGTTTTGAAACCATTAGACTGGATTGCAGAGAAGTGTACGAACACATCTTTGCTGCCATCTTCAGGAGTAATGAAACCGAATCCTTTGGACTCATTAAACCACTTAACGTTACCTTTAATCTTAGACATCAAAATTACCTTTACATTAAAAAACGACACAAATGCTGTGTCGGTTACCAGTACAACAATTGTGGGACCTTTTGTCCAGCGGATCTTTGACAAAAAGTGACTAAAGTCGCGTTAATTTTCACTGGCAGATTTTTATCGCTTAGGAATCAATGCCTGCGCGTTTTTTCACCAGCTGGTAACCTTTTTTCAGTCAAAACTGAAAACGCATCCAGGCGAAGTAAACGTTACCGTTGTTGTACGTCCCGGGGATGTAGGTCATCTGGAACGTTGCCGGGCCATAGCCAATCGAGGCCAAAGGCAGCAGCACGGGGATCGGAATGTAGTTCCAGTTATCACGCGCCGTCACTCCTGCGGTATAGCCTAACCCGACGTGGAAATTCTCGTCCGCCAGCGGGCGCCACGTTTTCTCCCAGCCGTAACCCCCAATCGGTTCCCATTTATTAAACGAGTCTTTAAAGGCCATCAGATAGATGCCGTGCCAGTTTCCTTTCTCATCCCAGCGTGACTGACCAAAACCAGCCCCCCACGGGCGCTCGTTGTATTTATCTGTTTTCTCTTTGTCATAAGCAAAGCGCGCATGCCACGTTATTGCCGGTACATAGAGATCATAATGTTCAGGTGCTGACCAGGTCTGCGAAACATTATCCGTAAAAGTAGAGAACCAGCCTTTATTCGTCGCGTTGTCTTCTGCCTGTGCAACAGATGAAAACGTTAACTGACCAAAAATAAACAATAAAAGAGAGAAAAAAGTATTACGTAAGCTCACAATGCAATTACCATTGGCTTTGTTGAATAAATCAGATTTCGGGTAAGTCTCCCCCGTAGCGGGTTGTGTTTTCAGGCAATACGCACGCTTTCAGGCATACCTGCTTTCGTCATTTTGTTCAGCGCTCGTACCAGGGCCATAGCCTCTGCAACCTGACCATCGTAGTCACGCAGTGTCAGTGAACCCCCGAACAGCTGTTTTACCCGGTACATCGCCGTTTCCGCTATCGAGCGACGGTTGTAATCTGTTGTCCATTTCCACCGCGCATTACTCCCGGTCATTCGCTGATTAGCCACTGCACGGTTACGGTCTGCATATTCACCGGGCCAGTAACCCGCACCTTTTCGGGGAGGGATAAGCGCGCTGATTTTCTTACGCCGCAGTTCATCGTGACATAGCCGGGTATCGTAAGCGCCATCGGCGGCGGCTGACCTGATTTTCCGGTGGGTTTGCCGGATTAACCCGGGGAAGGCCTCTGAGTCCGTAACGTTGTTCAGCGACAGGTCAGCGCAGATGATTTCATGTGTTTTACTGTCAACGGCGAGATGCAGCTTACGCCAGATACGGCGGCGTTCCTGGCCATGCTTTTTGACTTTCCACTCGCCTTCACCGAAGACCTTCAGCCCGGTGGAATCAATTACCAGGTGTGCGATTTCACCCCGGGTGGGCGTTTTGAAACTGACATTAACCGACTTTGCCCGCCTGCTGACACAGCTGTAATCCGGGCAGCGTAGCGGAACGTTCATCAGAGAAAAAATGGAATCAATAAAGCCCTGCGCAGCGCGCAGGGTCAGCCTGAATACGCGTTTAATGACCAGCACAGTCGTGATGGCAAGGTCAGAATAGCGCTGAGGTCTGCCTCGTGAAGAAGGTGTTGCTGACTCATACCAGGCCTGAATAGCTTCATCATCCAGCCAGAAAGTTATGGAGCCACGGTTGATGAGGGCTTTATTGTAGGTGGGCCAGTTGGTGATTTTGAACTTTTGCTTTGCCACGGAACGGTCTGCGTTGTCGGGAAGATGCGTGATCTGATCCTTCAACTCAGCAAAAGTTCGATTTATTCAACAAAGCCATTACCATTCTTAATATTCGAAGCAAAGTTTACCACACAATAGTTGAACCATGTCTTAACGGCATCAGCACTACTCCTAAATATCAGGCCTCTTTTCGGGAATATTCTTAAGGCAGCGTTCAGGCTGGCCCAAATAAACCTACAATATGTATGACTATAACATTTTCATCCATCCCGATTAACAGGCCGAAAAACACATAATTTTAACATTTTGTTATCATTAAAGAGACATGCTACGCTGTTTCTGGCGGTCAACTTCCTGATGACATAAATGCCTGGGCCATGGCAAAAACGCTGTGATACTGTTCTTTAGTCGTCTATTTATTGATTTTAATCAGCAAGGACAGGCCATTAATTCGGCACATTTTCATCCTTCTTATTTTATTAATTTTTTTCTACCTCAGGGCACAGGATACAGGGGAAACCATGCTTACGTTTATCGAACTCCTTATTGGGGTCGTCGTCATTGTCGGTGTAGCCCGCTACATCATTAAAGGGTACTCAGCCACGGGCGTTTTATTTGTTGGCGGCTTAACTCTCCTGATTGTCAGCGCATTAATGGGGCATCAGGTATTACCTGCCAGCGCAGCCAGCACGGGTTATACTGCCACGGATATTGTTGAATATATTAAAATACTGCTCATGAGCCGTGGCGGCGATCTCGGTATGATGATCATGATGCTGTGCGGTTTTGCCGCCTACATGACCCATATCGGCGCTAATGACATGGTGGTTAAGCTTGCCTCGAAACCCCTGCAGTATATTAACTCCCCGTATCTGTTAATGGTTGCCGCCTATTTCCTCGCCTGTCTGATGTCGCTGGCCGTTTCATCGGCCACCGGTCTTGGCGTACTGTTAATGGCCACGCTGTTCCCGGTGATGGTGAACGTGGGCATCAGCCGCGGTGCAGCGGCAGCCATTTGCGCATCACCGGCCGCCATTATTCTTTCCCCAACCTCTGGCGACGTTGTGCTGGCCGCCAAAGCAGCCGAGATGTCGCTGATCGACTTCGCCTTTAAGACCACGCTGCCGATCTCGATTGTCGCCATTGTGGGAATGGGGGTCGCGCATTTCTTCTGGCAGCGCTATCTCGATAAAAAAGAGAACATCAGCCATGAGATGATGGATGTCAGCGAAATCACCACCACCGCTCCAGCGTTCTACGCCATTCTGCCGTTCACACCGATTATCGGCGTGCTGATTTTTGACGGCAAATGGGGTCCACAGCTGCACATTATTACTATTCTGGTCATCTGTATGCTGCTGGCTGCCGTGCTGGAATTCGTGCGCGGTTTCAACACGCAAAAAGTCTTCTCCGGCCTGGAAGTGGCGTATCGTGGAATGGCGGATGCCTTCGCGGGCGTGGTGATGCTGTTGGTTGCGGCAGGCGTGTTTGCCCAGGGTCTGAGCACTATTGGCTTTATCCAGAGCCTGATCTCCATCGCCACGTCGTTCGGCTCAGCCAGTATTATCCTGATGCTGGTGCTGGTCGTTCTGACCATGCTGGCGGCGATGACCACCGGTTCTGGTAACGCGCCGTTTTACGCTTTCGTTGAGATGATCCCTAAGCTGGCTCACTCCTCTGGCATCAACCCGGCTTACCTGTCTATTCCGATGCTTCAGGCCTCAAACCTGGGTCGCACTATCTCTCCTGTTTCAGGCGTGGTCGTTGCGGTTGCCGGTATGGCAAAAATCTCTCCGTTTGAGGTCGTCAAACGCACGTCAGTCCCGGTGCTGGTTGGCCTGATCATCGTCATTATTGCTACCGAAGTGCTGGTTCCCGGCGCTGCCTAAGTAAAATTCCTGATTTCCAAAAAGCGCCTGCTGGCGCTTTTTGTGCTTTAATAACTCCCAAAAATTAATCGAGCACAACCAATCAGGAAATCACATGTTCAGGAAGGATATTGTTATCTCGTCTGGCGCAGTTGCGCTTGCACTCAGTGTCTTCTCCGCACAGGCAGAACCGCTCAACGCTACGCAATATGGCGATTTCGATCGCTATGTACTGGCGCTGTCCTGGCAAACCGGGTTTTGTCAAAGCATGGTTGAGCGTAACCGCAATGAACCGGATGAATGTCGTCTGCAAAAAGAGAGCGAAAATAAAGCCGATTTTCTGACCGTCCACGGGTTATGGCCTGGTCTGCCGAAATCGATAGCGGCACGAGGCGTGGATGAACGTCGATGGATGCGATTTGGTTGTGCCACGCGTCCCATCCCGAATATGCCGGAAGCAAAGGCCAGCCGCAAATGTGCTGCTGCCGAAACCGGGCTGTCGCTTTCCGGTGCGGCAAAACTTAATGAGGTGATGCCAGGCGCGGGCGGAAACTCCTGCCTGGAACGGTACGAATACGCCAAGCATGGCGTCTGTTTTGGTTTTGATCCCGATGCCTATTTCGGCACCATGGTGAGAATGAATCAGGAAATGAAAAACAGTGCCGTCGGTCAATTCCTCGCGGCTAACTACGGTAAAGCCGTCAGTCGTCGTGATTTTGACAACGCCATTGCCAAAAGCTGGGGCAAAGAAAACATCAAAGCCTTTAAGCTGACCTGCAATGGCAACCCGGCGTATCTCACTGAGATGCAGATTTCGCTGAAAGCAGACACCATTAACCAACCGCTTTCCACAACGTCCTTTGCCCCGCAGCCACATCCTGGTAACTGCGGAAAACAATTTGTCATTGATAAAGCCGGTTACTGACCCACCACCGGGCGCACCATATCGAACCGGTGCTCATCACTGATCCCATAGTACGCCGTCGGCCCACCCGCTCGCAGGATGGGCTGCGCTTTCGCCGTCTGGTATATCCCCTCTTCCAGTAGCGTTTCCGCTATATGGATCCCCACCACTTCACCCAGCACCAGCCAGGTATCAACCGGGGTGCCATCGGCTCCGGTAAGCTGAATGCACTGAGAAAGGCGGCACTCAAAATTGACCGGGCTTTCCGCCACTCGGGGAGCACTCACCAGTTGGCTTGCGGCGGGGGTTAATCCTGCAAAGGTAAATTCATCCCGATCGTGAGGAAGCGTAGCCGAGGTTTGATTCATGGCATGTGCCAGATCGCGCGTCGCCAGATTCCAGACAAATTCCTTTGTCTCGTGAATATTTCGCACGCTGTCTTTCCAGCCGTTGCTGGAAAAGCCGATGATCGGCGGGCGATAGTTAAAACAGTTAAAGAAGCTATACGGCGCGAGATTCAACTGACCGGCCCGATCGCAAGAGGAGATCCAGCCAATCGGACGGGGACCAATAATGGCGTTCAGCGGGTCATGCGGCAGGCCGTGCCCCTGAGACGGTTGATAGAAGTACATAGTGCTCTCTCGTTGATGGGGCAGACACGCATAATGCTTCGCGCAACACCCGGGTTCAGGATACTCAGCGTAACGCAATCCGCCTGGAATTAAGACTGAATAAATTTCAGCGAAAATTCATATGGGACATGAATGTGACCTTCATCACTTCAAACTTGAGCGTTCAGCCAGTATCATCGGGTAAGTTAAACCCTCGCTGCCAGACGGCGAGGGTTTTCTTTTGGATTGGTTTCTGCGTTAGACGCAGCATTAACGACATGGAGTAAAAAATGTCCAGACCCACCATTATCATCAATGAACTCGACGCAGAACGTATCGACCGATTGCTGGAAAAAGCCGAATTCGCCTCACTTCCGGTGGCCGATGCCCTGAATGAGGAACTCGACCGCGCGCAGATGTGCACACCTGAGTCAATGCCGCATGACGTGGTCACCATGAACAGCCGGGTAAAATTCCGCAACCTGACCACCGGTGAAGAGCTGACCCGCACGCTGGTTTACCCGGCTCAGATGACTGACAGCAGCGCGCAGCTTTCGGTTCTTGCCCCTGTCGGCGCCGCACTGCTGGGACTGCGCACAGGAGATACCATCCACTGGGATTTACCGGGCGGGGCCTCCACTCATCTGGAAGTGCTGGAACTGCTCTACCAGCCAGAAGCTGCGGGCGATTACCTGCGTTAATCCCTTCTGAACAAGCGCCCACTCGCTTTGCACAGAGGATGCACCCGCATCCTCTTTCCGCAAATTCACCTGATTTTCCTATATCACCCTTATTCCCCTTAATACACGCTTAATCTGTTTTGGTGCCGTGGGGACGGTCATGGGTGAGATAGTGGTTATCACATTCATTTTTTTTACTTTTTGTGGCCATCATCGTCTCGGCTGTGCTTTACCTTGAACGCCACTGGTGAACGCTCACGTCACCGCTCTGCCCCGCACGCTGCGCAATGATTTTTTTCGCGGCATCACGATCGTCATCAAAATTGACGGAGTGATTACAGAATCCATAACTATTTTGTGGTTGAATGATTTCAGCGTTTATAAACAAGGAGAAACGGGTATGTATCAGAGAATCATTATGCCGGTTGATGTTTTTGAAATGGAACTGAGTGACAAAGCAGTGCGTCACGCGGAATTTCTCGCACAGCAGGACGGTATTATTCACCTTTTACATGTCTTGCCGGGCTCCGCCAGCCTGAGTCTGCACCGCTTTGCCGCCGATGTGCGTCGCTTCGAAGAGCACTTACAGCATGAAGCCGAGACGCGCCTGCAAACCATGGTCGGGCATTTCAGCATCGACCCGTCGCGCATCAAAACCCACGTCCGGTTCGGTAGCGTACGCGATGCCGTCAATGAACTGGCCGCGGAGCTGAATGCAGACGTGGTGGTGATCGGTTCACGCAATCCTTCCATCACCACTCACCTGCTGGGGTCAAACGCCTCCAGCGTGATCCGCCATACCCACATTCCGGTGATGGTGGTCCGTTAACTGCCCATAAAAAACCCCGCTTGCGCGGGGTTTTGTTTATCAGTACAGATGACCAATATTGACGATGGTACTGACGGTATCACCGAAGAAGGTCAGGCGGCTGAGCACCACGCCCACCAGCAGGATAACAAATACGGCTTTCTGCATCGGATGGCGCCTTAGCGACAACGTGAACCCCACGACGCAGCACAGCAGGCAGCCCAGATAGAGCGGCGAGCTTAACCAGGCGTGAGCGGTCATTTTCATGATGGTACCGCCGCTGAGCCAGAGTACCGGTGCGGCAATCAGCAGCGCCATCAGGGCGATAATGCCCTGACGCAGTGCGACAGCTGACGCTTTCATCCCGAGCAGCGGTGTAGCTGCACAGCCCAGCACCCAGACGGTGGCAAAGAACAGCATCATGGTGATGCCGTTGGCAATGGCCTGCATCGCCGGCGCGGCGTAGGTCATCCCCTGCACCACCACCAGCAGTATCCCGAACAGGGACGCCAGCAGCGCTGCGCCTTTGTTGCCTTTCGTAAGGAAAGCCAGGCCAATTGTGCCGCCATACAGCGTCGCGCCGAGAATCTCACGGCTCAGCCAGGCATGTTTCAGGTTGATTAACGCATTATAAGCGTGTTCCGGGTGCGCCAGATGCAATACCGCGGCGATGGAGGCAACCCCCAGGATCAGCCCCGTGATCAGCCAGTGAAGACGGTTGCCCTGCACTTCGCCACGCAGCGTGCGCCAGCTCAACAGGAGCGTCATCCCAACGGACATCTGGCTCAGCACGGTAAAAATCACCAACGGCAGTTCGTACTTTTCCATTATTTGTCCCCCGGCTGTTTCGGCTGGCGTGCCAGAATGAAGCGCGTACCCGGATTAAGCTGCGGCATTTTTGGGAAGCCCGGCGGATACTGCACGGCATTATTTGGCAGCGGATCGGCATCCAGATCGATCAGGGTCAGCGCCCCAACCGGACAGGCGTTAACGCAGGCAGGATTCAAGCCGATATCCAGACGCTCATAGCACATGCTGCACTTCTCGGCCTTCTGCGTTTCCTCATTGAAGCGCGGAGCGCCATACGGACAATTGCGGATACAGTTTTTACAGCCGATGCAGCGCTCAGGGTTATGCACCACCACGCCATCATCACGTTTGGTGTAGGCTTCCACCGGGCACGCCGCCAGACAAGCGGGGTTTTCACAGTGGTTACAGGCCAGCGAAAAGAACGCACGCTCCTCATGCGGGTAAATTTCTTTATCCAGCGGGTAGACATAGCGCCAGAAACGTTCGGGTTCGAGCTGGTTGAAGCTCTTACAGGCCATGGCGCATCCGCGGCAGCCAATACATTTATCACTGTTCACTAAAAATGCGCGTCTCATGCGTCCACTCCTTCATTGGCAATGAGGACAATATCGACAAACTGATCGTGAATAGCCGCGCCCGGTGCACCGGTGGCCATTTTGCCCATATCGGCCGGGGTATCTTTCACCACGTTCTGCACGTTATAGCTGAGCTTGTTGAACCAGGATTCGTACATGACCAGGAAATCTTCCGGTACATTGGTGGTCACTTTGGCACGCAGTTGAACCTCGCCGATCTCGTTGAATACCCGCACTGTCGCCAGGTCACGGATCCCCTTTTTCTTCGCAGCAACCGGGTGGATATAGACAAAGGGCTCCGGCCAGAAGACCTGCATCCAGTCAAGGTTAACGAACTGCGAATGCAGGCCGTACTGCAGGTGCGGTGTAAAGAGCTGGAACGGCAGTTTACCTTCTGCGGCTGGCAGATATTCCGGCAGCGCTTTATGGCCGTTCTCTTCGCAGCGCGCGGATAAAAACTCATACTTGCCTGACGGCGTTTTGAACTTCCGATCGTGCCAGGCTGCGCTGCTCGGCATTTTGGCCTTCACCGGCCCCTTCAGCAGATCGTCCCAGGAGCTGATGCCAAACTGCTTCGCCAGCCCGTCGTTGAATTCCAGATCCAGCCATTTTTTCTGGTCAACATCCTGTGGGAAGGTGCAAGAGCCCGGTTCCATTTTGTTGATGGTACGGGAGAGCAACACGGCAATATCCAGGTCGCTCTTGCATTCGTACATCGGCTTGATGGCAGGTTCGTTTACCGTCAGCCAGTAGTGCCAGTAAGACGAAGAGGCGCTCCAGTGCTCGAAGGTGGTGGTGACAGGCAGAACGATATCCGCGTGCTGAACCGTCTCGTTAAAGAACTGATCCACGCACACCACCATTTCCAGCTTGTCGAACGCTTTTTTCATCTTGTTGCGGTCGAAGTCCTGGGCAAACGGGTTCTTACAGGCCACCCACAGCATGCGGATAGGGGGATCGTTGGCGTCCAGAATGCTTTGCGCAGTCTGGTTCAGGTTGAGCGCGCGGTCAGAGTACTTGCGCTTTTCGCCGCTATCGCTGACAAACTCGCCCACCGGGCCTGATGCCCCTTCCATCCCTACAGAACCCACCGGGGGTGTCTGCGTCATTGCGTGGTAGTTATAGCCCCAGGTCTGCAGATGGCCGTAGCGAGCGCCACCGCCTTCTACGCCGATATTGCCGGTCATGGCGACAAAGGCATCAATCGCACGCACGTTCGCACCGCCGTTCACGTGGCGCTGCATACCGTAGCCAATCCAGACGGTGGAGGGCTTAACCGCCGTGAACTCCTCGGCAAGCTGGCGAATCACATCCGGCGCCAGACCACAAATTTCCGATGCCCACTCTACCGTGATGTTGTTGAGCAAGTACTGCTCAAACTCCGGATACCCGTGCGCGAAATGATTGACGAACTCCTGGTCCACGCGGCCGGTGTCCACCAGATGGCGCGCCATACCCAGCGCCAGTGCACCGTCCGAACCTGAACGCACGCGCAGATAGAGGTCGGCTTTCGCGGCAGTTTGCGAGAACAGCGGATCGATAACCACCACTTTCGCCCCTTTCTCGCGGGCCTGATAGATGTACTTCATGGTGTGCATGGAGCACCAGGCCGGGTTCGCCCCCCAGAGGATAATGTATTTGGCTTTAACCAGATCTTCCGGGTCGTTACACCACATGTCGCCCATGTCGTAGTGCTGTGCGTCAATGCCCGCAGGCCAGCACGGCGTACCGGCAAAACGCGTGGTGTAGCCGAGCGAGGACATCATCCCCTCCACGGCATAGCTCATCACCCCCAGGTTGCCGGAATATTTGGTCAGCGCCAGGCCAAGCAGGGAGCCATCTTTCTTTTTGATCTCCAGCATCTTGCTGGCGATCCGCTGCATGGCCTCATCCCAGGAGATGCGTCGCCATTTGCCGCTGCCGCGTCCGTCCTGAATCATCGGGTATTTTATACGGTCCGGCGAGTAGACCCGGCGTGGGTAGGTCAGCCCTTTCACGCACGGCGCACCGTGGGTAAAGGTGGATTCGCTTGCCCCCTCGACGAAGGTAATCACGTCATCTTTCACCCACGTTTTTAAGCTGCAGGTGTCATAGCAGTTACGCGGACAGGCGTTACGGAAGATTTTGTAGGTTTTCGGGTTAAACGGAATGGGCGGTTGTGCCATGGCACATCGGGAGGATAATAATCCGCCGGGTAATGCGGCGACGGTACCTAGCGC
Source organism: Enterobacter cloacae complex sp. HYC080_NIDB (assembly GCF_056673325.1). Taxonomy (NCBI): domain Bacteria; kingdom Pseudomonadati; phylum Pseudomonadota; class Gammaproteobacteria; order Enterobacterales; family Enterobacteriaceae; genus Enterobacter; species Enterobacter cloacae complex sp. HYC080_NIDB. The sequence continues at coordinate 3,258,351 of NZ_CP114212.1, forward strand.
AATCAGTCCTTTTAAAAAGGAGCGCCGGTTAAGCTGCCCTTTATCAATAGTCATAATATTACTCTCGTTTTTAATTCATCAAACCAATTAGTCAGTAGCACGGCGAGGCATTTAATTACGGCTGTTTTCGCACAATCCTTTATTTTTGCGATAAATCCCGGGAGCCATAATTCGAGATGCGCGCGGACAAAACGGGTAAGTGCTTCATGATATTGCGGTGAATGTCTGGCATGCACTAATAGCATCACGGCCAGTTCAATTTCATAGCTGATATGGTCGTCGGGGACGCTATTTTCCGCGGTGACGGAGAGCCCAATGCTCTGCAGGAATTCGCGCACGCTCAGCGTCGTCGCCCCCATTAGCAGAGGTTCGTCGTCCAGATAAACCGAGGCATAAGGTGGCGCCAGCAGCGTCGCCGGGCCGACAAACAGCGCATTAAAGTCATACTCGACGTTTAACGCCTCATCCTGCGGCCAGGACTCACTCTCAGGGAAAAAATAGCGTAACGAGGCGCATCGCGAGGTCATATCCGCCGCGTTGAAGAAATCACGAAACATCAACCCCTTTATTTCAAAGGGTGTTAACGCCTCATATATTGAAGGTGTGAATATATCTTTATCATTCATGTTAAATATAAATATTTATCAACAGAAAACGACGAGATATTATCAGCAGGCTTATTAATTTCTTTGATCGAAGCAGGTAGTTAACGCATGAAGCGTTCAATCACGACAATAATTGAGAATAAAAAAAACCAATAAAAAAGCCACCCCATGATGAGGTGGCTACTGCAGGTATCGTCTTACTTTTTTTTATGCGGTTTTGGTGCGAATCAGATAGTCAAACGAACTCAGGGACGCTTTCGCACCTTCGCCCGTGGCAATGATGATCTGTTTGTACGGCACGGTCGTACAGTCACCTGCGGCGAAGACGCCTTTTACGCTGGTTTCACATTTCGCATCAATGATGATCTCGCCCATACGGTTGCGCTCAATCGCGCCTTCCAGCCAGGTGGTGTTTGGCAGCAGGCCAATCTGCACGAAAATCCCCGAAAGCTGAACGCTGTGTACGTCGCCGCTGATGCGGTCACGGTATTCCAGACCGGTCACTTTGCTGCCGTCGCCCTTCACTTCCGTGGTCTGCGCGTTCAGGATGATGTCGACGTTTTTCAGGCTGCGAACTTTATCCTGCAGAACCTGGTCGGCCTTCATCTCTGGCGCGAACTCCAGCAGGGTCACATGTTCCACAATCCCCGCCAGGTCGATAGCCGCTTCCACGCCGGAGTTACCGCCGCCGATCACCGCTACGCGTTTACCTTTAAACAGCGGACCGTCACAGTGCGGGCAGTAGGTCACACCTTTGGTGCGGTACTGATCTTCACCCGGAACGTTCATGTTGCGCCATTTCGCGCCGGTGGCAATGATAATGCTACGCGCTTTCAGCACCGCGCCGGATGCCGTTTCAATCTGGTGTAAACCGCCTTCGACCGCAGCAGGAACCAGCTTGCTGGCGCTCTGGCTGTCGATGACATCCACGTCATAGTCGCTGACGTGCGCTTTAAGTGCGCCAGCCAGTTTCTGGCCTTCGGTTTTCGGCACGGAAATGTAGTTTTCGATGTCCACGGTATCCAGTACCTGACCACCAAAGCGTTCGCCCATCAGACCGGTACGGATCCCTTTACGCGCGGAGTAAACCGCCGCTGCCGCGCCCGCCGGGCCGGAACCGACGATCAGCACATCGTAGGCATCACGTTTGTTCAGCGCTTCTGCTGCGCGTTTTTCTGCGCCAGTATCCACTTTGGCAACAATTTCCGTCAGCGTCATGCGGCCCTGACCAAACTCCTGACCATTCAGATAGACCGCCGGCACGCCCATTACGTTACGCTCGGTGATCTCATTCTGGAACGTACCGCCGTCAATCGCCGTGTGTTTAATGCGCGGGTTCAGCACCGACATCAGATTCAGCGCCTGCACCACGTCCGGGCAGTTGTGACAGGAGAGTGAGTAATAGGTTTCAAACTCGAAATCACCGTCGATGTCGCGGATCTGCTCCAGCAGAGCCTGCGCTTCTTTAGACGGATGCCCACCGGTCCACAGCAGCGCCAGCACCAGTGAGGTAAATTCATGCCCCAGCGGAGAGCCGGCAAAGCGCGGCCCCTGATCAGAGCCCGGGTTGGCGATCAGGAAAGAAGGCTTACGGACAGCAAGCGTATTGTCTTCTTTGAAGGTCACTTTCGGTGACAGTTCAGCGATCTCTGCCAGCAGTTCCTTAATCTCTGCCGATTTCGCGCTGTCATCCAGCGTGGCAATCAGCTCAACAGGTTTGGTCAGTTTCTCAAGGTAGGCCTTGAGCTGGGTTTTCATATTCGTGTCGAGCATTGTTCTTCCCTCTCTTAAGACGTCATCATGCAAGCTGCCTTATAGGGGCGGCCTGAATGCAACTTGCATCATGGTGCTAATGAAATGGGCGCGGGCGCGCCCATGGATTGCCGGGTGGCACTTCGTTTACCCGCCCTACGATACTGTAGGCCTGTGCAAACGCGGCGCCGCCAGGCTTTGCAGACTTAGATCTTGCCGACCAGGTCTAAAGATGGAGCCAGCGTCGCTTCGCCTTCTTTCCATTTCGCCGGGCACACTTCGCCTGGGTGGGAAGCCACGTACTGAGCGGCTTTCACTTTACGCAGCAGGTCAGACGCATCACGGCCGATACCTTCAGCGGTAACTTCGATAGCCTGGATAATGCCCTGCGGGTCAACAACGAAGGTCGCGCGGTCGGCCAGACCTTCATCTTCACGCATATTGTCGAAGTTACGGGTCAGGGCGCCAGTCGGGTCGCCGATCATCGCGTATTTAATTTTCGCGATGGTTTCAGAGCTGCTGTGCCACGCTTTGTGGGTGAAGTGGGTATCGGTAGAGACAGAGTAAACGTCTACGCCCAGCTTCTGCAGTTCTTCATAGTGGTCAGCCACGTCACCCAGTTCGGTCGGGCAAACGAAGGTAAAGTCAGCCGGATAGAAGAAGAACACGCTCCAGCGACCTTCAGTATCTTTCTCAGTGACTTCAATGAACTCACCGTTTTTGAACGCCTGGTTTTTGAAAGGTTTAATTTTGGTATTAATCAAAGACATCTGTACTTCCTCCGTGTTTTCGTTGAGATGTAAGGTAACTAACTTTGCTCATCGGGGCTAATGCGTTTGCTTTATCAAATCAATCAGCCATACCTAACAACATCAACAAGACAGTAAGGTGAACCTTTTAAAGGAAACGCCAAAAGTAAAAAGGCCGCCTCTACGGGCGGCCCTTTTACCTGAATTCCCCGCAGGTACATTCAGTGCCAGCTTAAGCTGGCGTTGCGTTGCGCTCTACGCCCTTAACATCAAGGTGGTAACAGCCGTTTAATTACACCATCCGTGCCAGGCTTGAGCAATCCACGGGAGAGGCATTCCTGCCTATGGCTGTGATAGGCAGTTTCGAACATAATGACGGGGCGTTATAAATTAATTTTTATTATAAAAATAACTCAATATATAAATGACAATTGTCAATTAAAGTGCCTCTTAGTGAGATAAAATTATCTTAATCATCTTTGAAGTACTATTTTAATAATCTGACGTCGTGATATATTAAGGCGCGTTTAATTTAAAATTAAGAGAGTTAACCGAAAGGATTGTAAATGGTTAACTTCAAACTATAGTTATCAGTGATATGATAACCCATGCAAACACGGCATCCTCAGGACGACACATGGCAAATCTCTACGATCTTAAAAAATTTGATCTCAACCTGCTAGTCATTTTTGAATGTATCTATCAACATTTGAGTATCAGTAAAGCGGCTGAGACGCTCTATATTACCCCCTCAGCAGTGAGTCAGTCACTGCAACGTCTGCGCGGACAACTCAACGATCCCTTGTTTATCCGTTCAGGTAAGGGCATCACCCCCACTACGGTTGGCGTCAACCTTCATCATCATCTTGAACAAAACCTTAATCAGCTTGAGCAAACCATCAATATGATGCACAGCAACGGGTTGAAGAAGAGCTTTGTCATTTACGGTCCGCAGTTTATGACGCCTAAAATCATGCTGGATCCGATGAAAATCCTGATCGAGAAATATAACTATCAGGTTGAGCTGCATGATGTCTTCCTTGCCCCGGACTCAGCAGAAGACCTGCTGGCTTACCGGAAGGCTGACCTTGTCTTCTCGTTTGCCCCGCTGAATAGCCGTTCAACGGCCTGCTGCTTGTTCCAGCAGATGTCTTTTACGCTGGTTTGCCGTCAGGATCACCCCCGCCTGGGTTTACAGGCGACGCGTGACGAAATTCTTCAGGAAAAATTTACGGCCTACCTGAGTGATGAGTTGAGCGTGAAGAATTTTCAGGAGCATACTGAGCAACTGCTTCCCGAACGAAATATCCTGTTCCGCAGCGACTCCTTTATCTCACTGCTGTCGATGATAGGCAATTCCGATCTGATTGGATTAGCCCCTACGCCAGCCTATGAGCAGTATGGTCCGGCATTAAATCTCCGTAAGATTGAGACTGACATTACCTTCCCGACAGTCCCGGTTTATATGATGTACAATCGCTCAGCACTGAATAATGCTTCCTTCTCCAATTTTATTGATGACTTAAACTTACCACAATAATTATAACTGACTGTTTTCAGCAGTCAGTTACTTTTAATGCATTCACAAGGGAAATGTATTTAGCGTAATTATATGATTAATTTTTACCTATAATTATCTTCTTTCTAAGAGTATCATCCCCATTATTCATGCGCCATCTGATCAGTATCACTCAGTAATGGATTGATATGTCACTTTACAAATTTCCATTGAATCAAAACGTAGTCGATGCCACGCAAGAGAGAATAAAATGGACCCTGGAGAATTTATCCAGGGTGTGTGTCTCTTTTTCAGGGGGAAAAGATTCCACCGTCATGTTACATCTGACGGCATTATGCGCCCGTAAAATGAAACGCAAAATAGACGTTCTCTTTATAGACTGGGAAGCGCAATTTACTTACACCATTAATCATGTCGAACATATGCGCGCCTTATACAGCGATGTCATCGATCGTTTCTGGTGGGTAGCGCTTCCCCTGACCACGCAAAATTCCCTGTCGCAATTCCAGCCAGAGTGGCAATGCTGGGAACCCAATACCGAGTGGGTACGGCAACCGCCTGACGATGCCATAACAGATCCCGCCTTTTTCCCCTTTTACCAGGGGGGAATGTCTTTTGAGACCTTTGTGCGCAGTTTCTCGGACTGGTTCTCTCTCAACCGACCGGCCGCCGTCATGGTCGGGATACGCGCCGATGAGTCATACAACCGTTTTCTGGCTATCGCATCAGCGCGTAAACAACGCTTTGCCGATGATAAACCCTGGACGACCGTCGCCCCGGGTGGGCATGCCTGGTATATCTATCCTCTCTACGACTGGAAAACCGCGGATATCTGGACCTGGTTTGCAAAAACCGGCAATAGCTATAACACACTTTATGACCTTATGTATCAGGCCGGCGTACCACCGCGCTATATGCGCATCTGCGAACCTTTTGGCCCGGAACAGCGTCAGGGCTTATGGCTCTATCATGTTGTAGAGCCCGAACGCTGGGCGACCATGTGCGCACGTGTCAGCGGCGCGCGCAGCGGCGGAATTTACGCCGGGCACGACAACCATTTTTACGGCCACCGCAAAATACTCAAGCCGGACCATCTTTGCTGGCGGGAATATGCCCTGCTGCTTCTCGACAGCATGCCGCAGAATACGGCCGAGCATTACCGCAATAAAATCGCCATATATCTGCACTGGTACCAGAAGAGGGGCATGGAGGATATTCCCGATACCCAGGAGGGCGATATCGGTGCCAAAGACATCCCTTCATGGCGCCGCGTTTGTAAGGTTTTACTTAATAACGACTACTGGTGCAGAGCGCTGTCTTTCAGCCCAAACAAACCCAAACATTATCAGCGCTACAGCGACAGAGTGAAGGCAAAACGCAAGGAGTGGGGCATTTTATGCGACAAAGAATAATCAACGAAATCGAAACGTACCTTCAGTCACTTCCTGAAGAGGACCAAATTAACGCCATTAATGCCTTTCGCCAGGCACTGCATAAATATAGCCCGTTTAACGATCAACCCATCGACTGCGTATTGTGGATCAAACAGGACGCTATCACGGCTAACGATTACAACCCCAATAATGTGGCCCCACCGGAAAAACGGTTGCTCATTAAGTCGCTGGAACTTGATGGATTCACCCAGCCTATTGTTGTAACAGAAAACGAACCACAACATTATGAAATTGTGGATGGTTTTCATCGTCATGAGATTGGCAAAAGTCGGGCTGCGTTAAAGCGCAAGCTGAAGGGTTACCTGCCTGTCACGTGCCTGCGTCAGGAACGACTCGGTAAATATGACCGCATGGCCTCAACCATCCGACACAACCGCGCACGCGGGCGGCATCAAATCAACGCGATGTCTGAAATCGTTCGAGAACTTGCGCAGCTTGGCTGGAGCAATGAAAGAATTAGCGAAGAGCTCGGTATGGATGGTGACGAGGTGCTGCGTCTCAAACAAATCAACGGCCTGCTCGAACTGTTTGCAGACCGTCGTTACTCAGAAGCCTGGACGGTGAAATAATCAGAGCGTGTTCAAACGCTCTGCCGCAGCCAGTAGCGTCGATTCCTGCTTCGCAAAGCAGAGACGAATCAGTTTATGCGGAAAAGGATCGGCGCAGAACACCGACAATGGAATAGCGGCCACGCCGACTTCTTTTGTCAGCCACTGGCAGAAACTGACATCATCCAGATCGGAAATGGCGCTGTAGTCAGCCAGCAGGAAGTACGTCCCTTCGGAAGGCAAAATTTCCAGGCGGCTTTGAGCCAGTGCGGTCACAAACAGATCCCGGCGTGCACGGTAAAAATCCGGCAGGTCGCGATAATGCTGTGGTTCATCGCGTAGCATGTCCGCCAGCGCCAGCTGAGCCGGGGTATTCACCGCAAACGTCAGGTACTGGTGTACCTTACGTAACTCAGCGCTGATGGCGGCAGGTGCCACGCAATACCCCACCTTCCAGCCGGTCATATGGTACGTTTTGCCAAATGACGACACGGCCACGGCACGTTCACGAAGCTGCGGATGGGCCAGCACGCTGGCGTGCCCTTCTTTAGTAAAACAGATGTGCTCATACACCTCGTCGCTCAGGACATAAATTTCACGCTCGGCAATGGCCTGCCACAGCGCGGCAAAATCGTCTTTCTGCCACACGCTCGCAGACGGGTTATGGGGCGTATTCAGGATCACCAGCCGCGTTTTATCGCTCAGCAGCGCAGCGAACGCCCGCCAGTCCGGGCGGAAATGCGGCGGCTGCAGCGCCACGCGTTTCACCACGCCGCCAGAGAGTTCAACCGCAGGCGCGTAGCTGTCGTAACTGGGGTCAAAACAGATGACCTCATCGCCCGCGCGCACCAGCGCGGTGATGGCCGCATACAGCGCTTCGGTCGCCCCTGCCGTCACCGTAATGTCGCTATTCGCATCCGGTTTATGGCCATACAATTCCGCCGTTTTATCCGCAATGGCTTCCCGCAGCGCCTGCACGCCCGTCATCGGCGCATACTGATTTGCTCCCTGCGCAACGTGGTACGCCAGTCGTTCCTGCAACCAGGCCGGTCCGTCAAAATCCGGGAATCCCTGAGAGAGATTAATGGCGTTGTGCTGCTGCGCCAGTGCGCTCATCTGCGTAAAGATGGTGGTGCCGAGATTAGGAAGTTTACTCTGAGGAATCAATGCGTTATTACTCATTATGCGGTGCCTGCATGTAATACTTATGTTGCTGCCACTATAACACGATGTTACCATTTGGCAATCAAGACGCTTAGACGTCTATACCATATCAATATTCCTGGTCGAGAGGTAAAAGGCAATGGCAGACAACCTGCAACTCACACAACTTGTCGACGCCTGCCGCTGGATTGGCGCCAAAGGCTGGGCACCCGCCACCGGTGGCAACATGTCTGTGCGACAGGATGAACACCTCTGCTGGTTGAGCGAATCCGGTAAAGACAAAGGCAGCCTGACCACGGCGGATTTTCTGCAGGTCGAGATCGCCACAAACCGTGCGCCATCAGGCCGCAAGCCGTCGGCAGAGACCGGGCTACACACCCTCATTTATCGCCTGTTCCCCGAGGCCAACGCTGTCCTGCACGTTCACACCGTCAACGCGACGGTGCTGTCACGTCTGGTCAGGGAAACCGAGCTGAACATCAGCGGCTTTGAGATGCAAAAATCGCTTACCGGACAGGCCACCCATCTGGATACCGTCTCCATCCCGGTGTTTGATAATGACCAGGATATCGACGCCCTCGCCTCGCGAATCGCCCATTACGCGCAGGAACGCCCGCTTAATTATGGTTTTCTTCTGCGCGGTCATGGCTTAACCTGCTGGGGACGCGATGTGGCCGAGGCCCGCCGCCATCTGGAAGGACTTGAATTTCTTTTTGAATGCGAAATGCGTTTACGACAACTGGAGAGAGTATGATTCGCGCAATTGTGACGGATATTGAAGGGACCACCAGCGATATCCGTTTTGTCCACGATGTTTTGTTCCCCTACGCGCGTGAGCGGCTGGCGGCGTTCGTCACCGCGCAGCAGTACGCCGAGCCGGTCAAATCCATTCTGGACAATCTGCGCGATGAAATCGGTAACCCGCACGCCAGCGTCAGCGAGCTTATTGACGCCCTCTTTGCCTTTATGGATGAAGACCGTAAATCCACGGCGCTCAAAGCGCTGCAGGGGATCATCTGGCACGATGGCTACGTGAATGGCGACTTTACCGGCCACCTCTACCCGGACGTCCTGCCTGCGCTGGAAAAATGGAAAGCGCAAGGGATTGATCTCTATGTTTATTCCTCGGGATCGGTCGCCGCACAGAAACTGTTATTTGGCTACAGCGACGAAGGTGATATTACTCATCTGTTCAGCGGCTATTTTGATACCCACATCGGCGCCAAGCGCGAGGTGGCGTCTTACCAGAACATTGCGGCCCAAACGGGCATCGCGCCGTCGCAGATCCTGTTCCTGTCAGATATTCATCAGGAGCTGGACGCGGCTGAACAGGCAGGCTTTCGTACCCTGCAGCTGATTCGCGGCGATGATGACGGGGCAAGCCATCACCATCAGGTCCACCAGTTTGACGAGATAAACCCGGAGCAGATCCCTTCATGAGCGCATTAACTGTCTATTCTGATAAAGACGCCAGTCAACCAAAGTGGCACAGCACCGACGCCGCCGAGATCGCCCGGCAGCTCAACGCCAAAGGCGTACGTTTTGAACGCTGGGACGCGGACCGCGATTTAGGTCAGGATCCCGCCCCGGAGGCGGTGATTGAGGCTTACCAGCATGCGATCGACAAACTGGTGGCAGAGAAAGGTTATCAGAGCTGGGACGTCATCAGCCTGCGGGCCGATAACCCACAAAAAGACGCGCTGCGCGCAAAGTTCCTGAGCGAACATACTCACGGCGAAGATGAAGTGCGCTTCTTCGTGGAAGGCGCGGGATTGTTCTGCCTGCACATTGGCGATGAGGTCTATCAGGTATTGTGCGAGAAAAACGATCTGATCTCCGTACCCGCGGGTACGCCGCACTGGTTTGATATGGGTTCAGAGCCGAACTTTACCGCGATCCGTATTTTCGATAACCCGGAAGGCTGGGTTGCGCAGTTTACCGGTGATGCGATCGCGGATGCGTATCCACGTCTGGCATAATCTTTTCTCCCTCTCCATGTGGGAGAGGGTTGGGGTGAGGGCTTAACGCGCACTACGCGTTAAGCCCTTTCACATACCCCACCAGCTGATCCAGCACAATCCCCCACCCTTCGTGGAAGCCCATCTGTTCATGATGCTCACGAATTTCCTTCGTCGGGTGGCGCGCAATTGCCGTATAGCGGGTTTTGCCCTCGCCCACCTCCTCCAGCAGCAAAATCGCCGTCATAAACGGCTTCTCGGCCGGTTTCCAGCCTTCCGTATAACCGTCGGTAAAGACCAGTTTTTTTCCCGGGTCGATTTCAAGAAACACACCCCGGTTATCCATCCGCTGTCCGTCCACCTCAAATACGGTATTGAACCGACCGCCCACGCGCAGGTCGAGGTCGCATTCGGTCACTTTATGGGGAGCAGGAATAAAGAAGTTTTTGATGTGCTCGGGCGTGGTCCAGCAGAGCCACAGCAGGTCGTGCGGTGCATCCACCACGCGCTCCAGTTTTAAGTCTGTATCAGAGTCAAGCGTCACGATATCGTCCTCTAAAGGGAACCCCTTAAAGGATAGCCGGACTCAGGCGAATTTCCCGTTTGCCACCTCTTCCGGCGTCACTACGCCCGTATCCAGCACCCAGCCGCTAATCAGCGAGGCTGGCGTAACGTCAAACGCTGGGTTATAGACCAGGGCGTTTTCCGGCGCCCACTGCACCGCCCCAAAACTTCCCGCAACGCCCGTCACCTCACTGGCGGCGCGCTGCTCAATCGGGATCGCGTCCCCGTTCGGGCAGTCCGGATCGAGGGTCGTTTGCGGCGCGGCCACGTAGAACGGAATGCCGTGGAATTTCGCCAGCACCGCCAGGGAATAGGTGCCGATCTTGTTCGCCACGTCGCCGTTAGCGGCAATGCGATCGGCCCCTACCCACACGGCGTCGACCTGTCCTTTGGCCATCAGGCTTGCCGCCATGGAGTCGGTAATCAGCCGATACGGCACGCCCAGCTCGCCCAGCTCCCACGCGGTCAACCTGCCCCCCTGCAGCAGCGGACGGGTTTCATCCACCCAGACGTTGCTGACATTTCCTTCCTGATAGGCGCGGGCAATCACGCCCAGCGCCGTGCCCACGCCCGCCGTTGCCAGCCCGCCGGTGTTGCAGTGGGTCAGCAGGCGGCTACCGGGCGTCACCAGCGCGCTGCCCGCGCGGGCGATAGCGTCGCACAACTGCCTGTCTTCAGAAATCAGGCGCAGCGCTTCAGACACCAGCGCCGAAACGAAATCTTCCTGCCAGAGCGCCAGCTTCATACGGTCAAGGTTGTTCATCAGGTTCACCGCCGTCGGGCGGGACGCGCGCAGGGTTTCCAGCGCCACGGCGAGTTCATCACGGCTTTTGCCGCTTTCCGCCAGCAATGCCAGCAGCAGGCTTGCAGAGAGACCAATCAGCGGCGCACCGCGCACGCGCAGAGCATGGATATGCCCGACCAGCGTCTCTACCGTGGAGGCCTCAAGCCAGCGTTTCTCCTGCGGAAGCGCCTGCTGGTCGAGAATAAAGAGCTGATTATCCGCCACCCGCAGGCTGGTCGTCTGTAATGTCTGCATGTCGTTAATTCCCTGTTGCGTTGTTGTAGCACATTGTGTCAGGATGAAATCCAGATGTATAGACGTCTACATGTCTTTATTAGCAAACTCGTGAGGAGCAGGCCATGTCGCAATACCGTACCTTTACCGCTCAGGACGCCGTGGAGTATGCCAGGCAGTTTGGTGGACTCGACGATCCTTCCTCGCTGGTGGAGGCGCAGGAAGTGGGCGACGGCAACCTCAATCTGGTTTTCAAAATTTTCGATGCCCAGGGCACAAGCCGCGTCATCGTCAAACAGGCGCTGCCCTACGTGCGCTGCGTCGGCGAGTCCTGGCCGCTGACGCTGGACCGCGCCCGTCTGGAGGCACAAACCCTGGTCGAGCATTACCAGCACAGCCCGCAGCACACCGTGAAAATCCACCACTTTGACCCGGAACTGGCGGTGATGGTGATGGAGGATCTCTCCAGCCATCGCATCTGGCGCGGCGAGCTGATTAAAAACAATCACTATCCACAGGCCGCGCGTCAGCTGGGTGAATACCTCGCATACACGCTGTTCCACACCAGCGATTTCTACCTGCATCCGCACGCGAAAAAAGCGCAGGTAGCGAAATTCATCAGCCCGGAGATGTGTGAGATCACCGAAGATCTGTTCTTCAACGATCCGTACCAGATCCACGAACGCAACAACTACCCGGTCGAGCTGGAAAATGACGTCGCCGCCCTGCGCGACGATGCCCAGTTGAAAATTGCCGTGGCCTCCCTGAAGCATCGCTTTTTCTCACACGCTGAAGCGCTGCTGCACGGGGATATTCACAGCGGCTCCATTTTTGTGGCGGACGGCAGCCTGAAGGCCATTGACGCCGAGTTCGGCTACGTTGGCCCGATTGGCTTTGACGTCGGCACTGCCATTGGCAACCTGCTGCTCAACTTCTGCGGCCTGCCGGGGCATCTGGGTATTCGCGATGCCGCCGCCGCCCGCGAGCAGCGCCTGATCGACATTCAGGCGCTGTGGAACACCTTCGCGGAGCGCTTCCAGGCATTAGCAAACGAAAAAACGCGAGACGCCGCGCTCAGCACGCCGGGCTATGCTTCCGCGTTTCTGAAAAAGGTCTGGCATGACGCCATTGGTTTCTGCGGCACCGAACTGATTCGCCGCAGCGTCGGGCTTTCCCACGTCGCGGATATCGACACCATTCAGGATGACGCCATGCGCCACGAATGCCTGCGCCATGCGATTACCCTCGGCAAGGCGTTGATTGTCATTGCCGAGCGCATCGACAGCGCGGAAGAGCTGGTGGCACGCGTGCGGCAGTACAGCTGAGTGCTTCTGGTTTTCTCCCTCTCCCTGTGGGAGAGGGCGGGGTGAGGGCACCAATCCGCACTCACCCCAAATACTCAATCACCGACAACCCACCGTTATAATCCGTGCTGTAGATAATCCCCTGAGCATCCACAAACACGTCGCAGGACTGGATCACCTGCGGGCGATTCGGCCGCGTATCCATCATTCTTTCCGGCGCAGCTGGCACCAGCGCACCGGTCTCCACCGGGCGATACGGGTTGGAAATGTCATACGCGCGTACGCCCGCGTTCTGGTAAGTGGCAAAAATCAGCGTCGAGCTGACAAAACTCCCCGGCCGGTTCTCGTGCAGGTTGTGCGGCCCAAAGTGCGCCCCTTTCGCCACGTAGTCGGTTTCATCCGGCTGTGGGAAAGTCGAGATACTCACCGGGTTCGACGGCTCGCGGATATCAAACAGCCAGATCAGCTTCTCCCCATCCTCCTGGTTATCCAGCACCGCTTCGTCGAGCACCACCAGCAGGGAACGGTCCGGCAGCGGCAGCGCGGTATGCGTCCCGCCACCAAACGGCGGGCTCCAGTTGCGATGGCTAATCAGCTTTGGTTGAGTGCGGTCTTTCACGTCCAGCAGCGTCAGGCCACCGTCGCGCCAGCTCCCATAGGCGGTATCGCCGGCGATAATCGCGTGGTGCAGCGCGTAGCGCTTCCCTTCGGGCCAACTGGGCTTTTCCCCTTCGGCCTGGTTCATCCCGGGCAGCCACCAGCGCCCCGCCACTTCAGGCTTGCGCGGGTCGGCCAGATCGATGGTCAGAAAGATATAATCGGTAAAGCCGTCAATCAGCGCCGACACGTACGCCCAGCGCCCGCCGACGTACCAGATGCGGTGGATCCCGATGCCGTTCAGCGAAAGAAAGCCGATTTCACGCGGCTTGTCCGGGGTAGAGATATCAAACACCCGCAGCCCGGCGCTCCAGCCTTTGTCCCGCACGTCGCTGACGATCTCCCCCACCTGACGGGTGTAGTAAACCTTCTCATCGGCAAAGCGGGCATCGGCAAACAGATCCCGGGCGTTGATCACCAGCAACAGATCGTCATGCGCCTGCAAATGCACGTTCCAGGTGCCGGGCGGCGCGGGAACATAACCTGCCGCTTTCGGGTTTTTCGGGTCGCGCACATCGACGATGGAAAAACCCTGCGACACCATATGACCGATATACGCGAAACCGTGATGCACCATCAGCTGCACGCCGTCCGGGCGACCGCCCTGGTCGCTATGGCCAATCAGCCGCATATTGCGGCTGTATTCGGGCGTAGGGAGCACACTCATTTATTTTTAGCTTCCAGCGTCGCAAACCACGGCGCGATAAAATCGTCCGTCTGGCCCCAGCCCGGAATGATTTTCCCAAGCGACGCCACGTTCACCCCACCCGGCTGGGCGGTCAGCAGCGCCTGCGGAATGGCAGCGGCTTTAAAGTCATAGGTTGCCGGGGTCGCTTCTCCGGCAATCTTATTGGCGATCAAACGCACGTTGGTTGCGCCAATCAACTTCGGATCCACCGCCACGCTTACCTTCCACGGGCTACCCGGCTCGCGCATCAGCTGCAGATCCTGGTTAGATATATCGATGCTGTAGAGTTTGATCTCGGTGCGTCCGTTCTCTTTCAGCGCCTTATACGCGCCCTGGCTGAAGGCATCCCAGGTGCCCCAGATAGCGTCGATTTTTCCTTTCGGGTATTTCGCCAGGATAGCGCCCACCTTGTTGGCGGTATCCCCCTGCACGTCAGAGGAGACCGCACCAATGGATTCCAGCTCTTTGATCTCCGGATACTGTTTTTGCAGTTCCTTGTACGCCGCCTGACGACGCTCCATCGGCGGGAAGCCCGCCACCCACAGCTTGACGATATTGGCCTTGCCGTTGAAATCTTTCGCCAACTGGCCGAAGGAGAGGTTCGTCAGCGAAGCATCATCCTGCTGAGTAACGGTCACGCCCGGGATCTCGCCGTTCACCGCCGTATCAAACACGGCGACTTTAATCCCGGCATCCACCGCCTTCTTCACCAGCGCGGTGGAGTACGGATCGCGCCCCTGAGACAGGATAATCCCGTCGTACTTCTGGCTGATTGCCTGGTTCACGAAGTCCTGGAATTTGGCATCGTCCCCGTTGCTCAAAAAAGTGCTGACCTTAAAGCCGAGTTTCTTCCCTTCCTGAATCGCCCCCGCCACAAACTGCGTGGTGTTGTCGTCGGAGCCGAGGTTGCGGATCACCGCGATGCGGATCGGACCCTCGTGGTTCGCAATGGCAGCCGGCACCGGTGCGGGCGTGGCCGCGAAGCCTGGCAGCGCAGTCAATAATCCAAGTGCTACCAATGAGCGTGCAATTTTTTTCATTTTTTATCCTGTTGTGTTATCAGCGTTTTTGTATGTAGGTCATCGCCAGCGCCACCGCGAGCACCAGCCCTTTTATAATGTCCATGGCGTAATACGGCACGGAGAGCATCACCAGCCCGTTCGACAGCACGCCGAGAATAACTGCCCCAACCAGCGTCCCCAGCGCGTTCGGCTTGCCGGAACCCGCCAGCGAGAAGCCGATCCACGCCGCGGCCACCGCATCCATCAGATAACCGCCCCCGGCATTCACCTGCGACGAGCCAATGCGCGAGGCCAGCAAAATCCCGCCCAGCCCCGCCAGCAGCGAGGCGATCACGTAAGCTGCCACCTTGTAGCGCGTGGTGCGAATACCGGAGAGGCGCGCGGCTTCCGGGTTGCCGCCGATGGCGTACATGCGTCGGCCATGCGTGGTGAGGGACAGTCCCAGCTGCGCGAGAACCGTCACCACCAGCATGATGATGACGATGGTCGGCACCTGCCCCAGCAGGCTGAACGCCGCCGGAATGGTCCCTTCCGCCATATCACCGCTCGGCAGCACCATGTTTTCGGTAATCGACCCGCCATAGCTGTAAGTCATCGCCACGCCCTGGATCACAAACAGGCTGGCGAGGGTTGCGAGCATGTCCGGAATACGCAGGATGACGATCAGAAACGCATTGAACAGCCCCACCAGCGTGCAGAGCGCAAGGGTAATCAGAATCGACTCGGTAGTGCCGAAGCCGTGCCAGACGAAAAGCGATATCACCAGCGCGTTTGCCAGCGAAGCGGTGGATCCCACGGAGAGATCGAACCCGCCGACGGTCAGCGAAATCGATACGCCAATGGCAATCACCGTCACGATGGCGATCGCGCGCAATATGTTGATGATGTTGTTCGGATCGAGGAAGTTGTCCGAGGCCAGGCCAAACACCGCCACCAGCGCGACGACGGTCAGCAGCATGCCCCACTTGTAGAGAAAATCGAAAATATGCTGACGGCCTGACGCCGCCGCAGTCACTGAAAGGGCCTTACTCACGACGCCGATCCTCCGGTTGAATAATAAAGTAGTGTCTCTTCACGGGCCTCGGCCCCGGCGATTTCCGCCACGATACGTCCGTCCCACAGCACGCAGATGCGGTCGCACAGCCCGACCAGCTCGGCAAATTCACCCGAGGCATAAATCACCCCTTTGCCCTCGCGCGCCAGGCCGTCAATCAGCTGGAACAGATCGGTTTTAGCTTTCACGTCCACGCCCTTCGTCGGCTCGTCGAAAATCAGCACGCTGGCATCATTACGCAGCCATTTACCGATGGCGACCTTCTGCTGGTTGCCGCCGGATAAACGGCGCAGCACCTGCCCCGGCCCCCGCGCACGCACGCCGACGCGGGCGATCACCTCTTCAGCCCAGCGCCACGCCTGACGATGACCAAACAGGCTCCAGCGCGAGAAGCTGTTATCGGCGCACACGGCAAGGTTCATGCTCACGGGCTCGTCGATAAAAATGCCCTCCTTGCGCCGCTCCTCCGGCACCAGCGCCAGCCCGCGCAGCACCGAGTCGGCCGGGTCGTGCGGTTTCCAGGGCTGATAATTCAATTCGCCTTGTGCCACCCGGCTTTTCGTGGCGCCAAACAGCGCCTTACAAAGTTCGGTTTTACCCGCGCCCGCCAGCCCGGCAATGCCCAGAATTTCGCCTTTGCGCAGGTGAAGGGAGATATCTTTCAGCAGCGCGTCATCGTGCAGGCCCTCTACGCGCAGCAACGTTTCGTCGCTGTGCGGGGGGCGAGCAGGCGGGTAAATATCGCTCAGCACGTGGCCAAGCATCTTCTCAACGATCGCTTCGCCGCTGAGATCGGCCATCGGGCCGGACTCAATCAGCTTGCCGTCACGCAGCACCGTCAGGGTGTCGCAGATGGCTTTCAGCTCGTGAATACGGTGCGAGATAAACACTACGCCGATGCCCTGCTGCTGCAGGCGTCTCACCACCGCAAACAGGCGCTCGCTTTCGTGTGCATCCAGCGGTGCGGTGGGTTCATCCAGAATTAAAAAACGGCAATGATGGGACAGCGCCCGCGCCAGCAAAATCTGCTGTTTTTCAGCAAGCGTGCAGCTGTCGACCGATCGCCGAACATCCATGGACACGTCCAGTTGCGCCAGCGCCTGTCTCGCCTGGTGACGAACCACACGCCAGCTGAAGCGGTGCCCGGGCTGCGCAAGCTGGTCGAGCATGATGTTCTCGGCAATGCTCAGCCCCGGGATCAGCGCCACGTCCACTTCCTGCTGCACAAGGTGAATGCCCAGCCTTTTGGCGTCCAGCGGCTCGCGGATCGTCACCGACTGGTTGTTAATGCAAATCTCGCCTTCATAGCGATCGTGCGTTCCGCACAGCACCGCCATCAGCGTCGATTTCCCCGCGCCGTTGGCGCCGGTCAGCGCATGCACCGACCCGCCGCTCAGGGTAAAGTCCACCCGTGACAGCGCCTGAAAGCCGGAAAAGGCCAGGCTGATACCACGCATCTCAAGGCGACTGGAAACCATCCGCGTAAATCCTTCATTACTCTTCTGATTTATCGAATTTTTCACAGCGCCGGTTGACTGACAACGACGGAAAAGGCATAAGATAAAGCGAAATATTATTAGCCATCCGGATGTCCAAACATAACATCGGGTTAGCGCGTGCTAAAAAAGGACAACACCATGAGCAATACCGATATCCGCGTCGTGCCCGGCCCGGCGAACTACTTCTCCCACCCAGGCAGCCTTGCGCATCTCAATGATTTCTTCACGCCAGAGCAGCTTTCCCGCGCGGTGTGGATTTACGGCGAGCGCGCCATCGAAGCCGCGCGCCCTTTCCTGCCAGCGAGCTTTGACGCGCCGGGGGCAAAACACCTGCTGTTTAAGGGCCACTGCAGCGAGCGCGACGTCAGCCACCTGGTGAATGAAGCCGGCAGCGACGTCAGCGTGGTGATAGGCATCGGCGGCGGCGCGGTGATGGATACCGTCAAAGCCGTGGCGCGCCGTTCAGGTGTACCGTTCGTGGGCATCCCCACCATCGCCGCGACCTGCGCGGCGTGGACCCCGCTCTCCGTCTGGTACAACGATGAAGGCCAGGCGTTGCAGTTTGAGATTTTCGACGACGCGAACTTCCTGGTGCTGGTGGAGCCGCAGATCGTTCTCAATGCCCCGGCGGAATACCTGCTGGCGGGCATCGGCGACACGCTGGCGAAGTGGTACGAAGCGGTTGTGTTGGCACCTGAGCCGGAAAACCTGCCCCTGACCGTGCGGCTGGGCATCAACAGCGCGCTGGCGATCCGCGACGTGCTGCTGGAACGCAGCGAAGAAGCGCTGGCAGACCAACAGCGTGGCGAGTTATCGCAGGCGTTCCGGGACGTAGTGGATGCGATCGTTGCCGGCGGTGGAATGGTCGGCGGTCTGGGCGAGCGCTACACCCGCGTGGCGGCGGCGCATGCCGTACATAACGGCTTAACCGTGCTGCCGCAGACGGAAAAATACCTGCACGGCACCAAGGTGGCCTACGGCATTCTGGTGCAAAGCGCCCTGCTCGGCCAGGACGACGTGCTGGCGCAGCTGGTGGCGGCCTATCAACGCTTTAACCTGCCGACCCGGCTACGCGAACTGGACGTTGATATTAATAACCGCGACGCGCTGGATAAGGTTATTACCCACACCCTGCGTCCGGTGGAGTCGATTCATTATCTGCCCGTTGAGTTAACCCCTGACGTTCTGCGCGCCGCGTTTGAGAAGGTGGAAACATTCCCCCGTTAAATGCGCCGACCGTCTATACCTAATGATGATTCTCACCACTCTCTCGCAACGAGGTCATCATGCAGATCGATTTAACAGGTAAGAAAGCGCTGGTTACCGGCGCCAGCCGTGGGTTGGGCCGTGCGATAGCCCTGTCGCTGGCCCGCGCCGGTGCCGATGTGGTTATAACGTATGAAAAATCAGCCGATAAAGCCCAGGCGGTCGCCGATGAGATAAAAGCGCTTGGCCGATACGGTGAAGCCGTACAGGCTGACAGCGCCAGCGCGCAGGCGATTCAGGATGCCGTCACCCATGCGGCGCGCGCGCTCGGCGGGCTGGACATTCTGGTCAACAACGCCGGGATCGCGCGCGGTGGCCCGCTGGAGTCCATGACGCTGGCTGACATCGACGCCCTGATCAACGTCAACATCCGCGGCGTGGTGATCGCCATTCAGGAAGCGCTGGTGCACATGTCTGACGGCGGGCGCATCATTAACATCGGCAGTTGCCTGGCAAACCGCGTGGCCATGCCCGGTATTGCCGTTTACTCCATGACCAAGTCGGCCCTCAACTCTCTTACCCGCGGCCTGGCGCGCGATCTCGGCCCGCGCGGCATCACCGTCAACCTGGTGCATCCCGGTCCGACCAACAGCGATATGAACCCGGAGGACGGGGAACAGGCGGAAGCCCAGCGCCAGATGATTGCGGTCGGCCATTACGGTCAGCCGGAAGACATCGCGGCGGCAGTCACTTTCCTTGCCAGCCCGGCCGCCGGGCAGATCTCCGGTACCGGTCTGGACGTGGACGGCGGTTTGAACGCCTGAACGCATATTTTCTGCAAGCCTCTGTCACCCGGCAGAGGCTCTTCCGGGCCGCCTCGACGGTTTGCGTTTTGCCGCTTTCTCGCGGTTTTTCGCCACTCTACAGTACCCCATTAGAAATTCGGATTTTATCTAATAGTCTTATTATTTCCTTATATTTTGTGTGGGCGTACAGTGGAGGTACGGATGAAGATTGTCTGGTCAAAGAATGCAAAGAAAGAGTTTTCCAAAATCGATGGCTGATATCAGCGAAGAATCAAAGTTAAACTTTCTGAGCTAGACGATCGCTCAGCTCCCCGGCCCGATATCAAAAAAATATCGGCGACAGAAAATCATTTCCGGCTACGCGTTGGCGATTACCGCATTCTGATTACACTTCGGGACGATCCCGATAAACATTGTTATGTTTTGGCCGTCAAGCACAGAACATCAACGACCTACCTTCACGAGGAGAAAGCCCCCTATGGCTGTTCAGCTAATTAAGGACGATGACGGAAAAACGCAGTACGTGGTTATTCCCTATGATGAATACTTTCGTATGTGCTTACAGATGGCAGAAATCGACGACGAAACCGACGATGATCTGGAGGATATTGAAGTCGAACACGATTGTTATGATGACGTAGGTTTACCGGGGGAAGTGTGCGACATCATGCATAGCGAGAACGTCAGCCTGCAGGCCGCGTGGCGCATCCATTGCGGGTTATCCCAGCAGGAGGTGGCGCAGAAACTCGGCATCACCCAGTCCGCCGTCTCACAGCTGGAAGCGCTGGACTCCCGTCCGCAAAAGCGCACCCGCGAAAAGCTCGCGGCAATTTACGGCTGCAAGCAGGAACAGATCAGCCTCTATTTACCGAAAGAGGGTTAACAGCACTTCGCCCCGCCCTTGCCGCCGTAGCGGGCGTCCTGGCGGTCGCGGAAAAAGGCTTCGTAGGTCATGGGCGTCTGGTCCGGGTGGTTGACGCGCATATGTTCAACGTAGTTGTCGTAGTCCGGCACACCAATCATCATTTTGGCGGCCTGGCCCAGGTACTTACCTGCTTTGGAGAGGGTGTCGAACATCGTTCTGGTCTCACAGAAAATGTAGGCCGGGTAAGCGCTAGCGCCACCCGGCACACTGGTTAATGCGCCCCTTTCGCCTGGGTGACAATCTCTTCCAGGTTTTCAGGCATTGGCTCATACGGTATCTCTTTCGCCGTTGGCTTATCCACTTTCAATGCTGCAAGCGCGGTTTTAAGAGAATACAACGCCAGCACCACGACCACCACCATAAAGAAGATGGTCAGCCCGGCATCCAGACGGTTATTAAATACCAGCTGCGACAGCTGAGACTCGGTGTACTGCGCCGGGATCTTGCCGCTGTCGATCATCGCCTGGAACTTATTGGCAATCGCCAGGAAGCCCACTTTGTTATCCGGGCTGAAGGCTTTCTGCCAGCCTGCCGTCAGGGTACAGATCAGCAGCCACGCGGTCGGCACCAGCGCCACCCACGCATAGCGCTGGCGCTTCATTTTAAACAGCACCACCGCGCAGAGCATCAGTGCCATGCCTGCCAGCATCTGGTTAGCGATACCGAACAGCGGCCAGAGCGTGTTAATGCCACCGAGCGGATCCACCACGCCCTGATGCAGGAAGTAGCCCCACGCCAGCACGCACAGCGCCGTCGCCAGCAGGTTTGCCGGGAGCGAATCGGTACGCTTCAGGTTCGGGGAGATCACCCCCAGCAGATCCTGCAGCATAAAGCGCGCCGCACGCGTACCGGCATCCACCGCCGTCAGGATAAACAGCGCCTCGAACAGAATGGCGAAGTGATACCAGAACGACACGTCCATAAGCCCACCCAGCGCACCGTGGAGAATGTAGGCCATACCCACCGCCAGCGTTGGCGCACCACCCGCACGGGAGATAATTGACTGCTCGCCCACCTCATTAGCGATATGCGTCAACGTTTCAGGGGTAATCGCAAAGCCCCAGCCGCTGACCACCTGCGCAGCAGACGCCACGACGTCAACGGTCCCGGCCGGGGCCAGTACCGCCATCGGGCTGTTCATCGCGAAGTAGACGCCCGGGTCGATAATACAGGCGGAAACCAGCGCCATAATGGCGACGAAGGATTCCATCAGCATGCCGCCGTAGCCAATCAGGCAGGCCTGATTTTCATTCGCCAGCATCTTCGGCGTGGTCCCGGAGGCAATCAGCGCGTGGAAACCAGACACCGCACCGCAGGCGATGGTGATAAACAGGAACGGGAACAGGTTGCCGGTCCAGACCGGGCCGGTACCGTCGATGAACTTAGTCAGCGCAGGCATGGTCAGGGTCGGACGCATAATCAGAATGCCGATCGCCAGCCCGACGATGGTACCGATTTTCAGGAACGTAGAGAGGTAGTCACGCGGGGCCAACAGCAGCCATACCGGCAGTACCGCTGCCACAAAGCCATACCCCACCAGCATCCAGGTCAGCTGTATACCGGTAAAGTCGAAGAACGGTGCCCAGGTCGGGCTTTCCGCCACCCAGCCGCCGGAAATAATGGCGAACACCAGGAACACCAGACCAATCACCGACACTTCACCAATGCGGCCCGGGCGCAGGTAGCGAATGTAGATCCCCATAAACAGCGCCAGCGGTATGGTGAACGCGACGGTGTACGTCCCCCACGGACTGTGGGTCAGCGCTTTCACCACAATCATCGCCAGCACCGCGAGGATGATCACCATGATCATAAAGGTCGCCACCAGGGCAATCACCCCGGCGGTTGCCCCCATCTCCTCTTTCACCAGTTCACCCAGTGAACGGCCGTCGCGGCGAGTGGAAACGAACAGCACCATGAAGTCCTGCACCGCGCCCGCCAGCACCACGCCCGCGAGGATCCAGATCATCCCGGGCAGGTAGCCCATCTGCGCCGCCAGCACCGGCCCCACCAGTGGACCCGCCCCGGCAATCGCCGCAAAATGGTGACCGAACAGCACTTTTTTGTCGGTCGGGACGTAGTCCAGACCGTCATTATGACGTACGGCAGGCGTCATACGCGTCGCATCAACGCCCAGGACGGTTTTCGCGATATAGCGGCCATAAAAACGATACGCGATCAGATAAATGCAGACGGAGGCGACAACGATCCAGAGCGCATTGATCTGTTCCCCCCGGTTGAGGGCGATATAGCCCAGGGCAAAAGCTCCCACAACGGAGAGCCCTGCCCATGTAAGGTATTTCCCTGAGTTGTTCATTGTGGTTATCCGTTGTTGTGAAACAGTGAGATGTTACATTTTGTTTCTAGAACAACGGCAAATATTTAACAACTTTGAAACGCAATAATGTGTGGTCAAACCAGAGATTTACACCACAGTGTTAAGCCGATCACTTTCAGCTGAATGACTTATCCCAACACCATCGTACTCAACCTGCAGGTACAGCATCGTCGTCCCTGCTCGTCGAAAACCACAATTTCCCAGCTCTGGTTTGTTCTCCCCAGATGCAGCGGCTGGCACACCCCACGCACCTTTCCCTGCGCCACGGCACGGTGGTGGGTGGCGTTCAGTTCGGTGCCCACGACGCTTTGCCCGTCACGGGTCATCAGAAATCCGGCCATCGACCCCAGCGTTTCCGCCAGCGCGGCAGAGGCGCCGCCGTGCAGCAGGCCAAACGGCTGATGGGTACGCGCATCCACCGGCATCTCGGCCTCGAGCGTGTCGTCGCCGAGGCGGGTATAGACGATGCCCACATGCGCCACCAGGGTGTTCATGCTGGTCGCGTTCAGCTCGTCGAGCGATAAATGACGTTTCCAGATCATTTACGCCCCCAGCGTGGAGCCGCCGTCCACCACGATATCCTGCAGAGTGATATGGCTGGCGGCATCGGAGGCAAGGAACAGCACGGTACTGGCAATCTCCTGCGGACGGGCGATTTTGCCAAGCGGAATGCCGAGCTTAAACTGCTCGCCAAAACCGCGAATGCGCTGCTGCTGTGCATCGTCGTTCGTCCACAGGGTCCGCTGCATATCGGTGTCCGTTGACCCCGGCGACACCAGGTTACAGCGTATGCCGCTGCCCGCCAGCTCCAGGCCGACGGTCAGGGCGAGGCTTTTCAGTGCCGCTTTCGAGGCGCCGTAGGCGCTCATCCCGATACGCGGCGTATGTGCCGCGTCAGAGGAGACGGTGACGATCGCCCCGCCCTGCTGACGGCGAAACTGGCCCATCGTCTGCTGGAACAGGTTGAACGCACCGCCAACGTTGACCGCGAAGGTCTCCTGCCAGTCCTCCTGCGAGAGCTGGTCCGTCGCCCCCATACGCAGAATACCCGCCGCGTTGACCAGCACGTCCAGGCGTTCAAGCGAAGCCAGCACGCGGCCACACACGTCACTCACCTGCGCGGCATTTGCTACGTCCAGCGTTTCAGTCGCGAAGGGGTAGTCGTCCTGCGGGAAGGCCAGATCGAACCCGGTCACCTGCGCGCCCGCGTCAACAAACGCCAGCGCGGTTGCGTAGCCTATCCCCTTCCCCGCGCCCGTCACCCAGACGGTTTTGCCGCTGAAATCGAATCCCGCCATCACTTCACCTCGCGGGAGAGCAGCGCCCACCAGGCGTCGAGGGTAGGATTTTTGGCCAGCATCACGAAGTCGATATCGCCATGCACTTTGCGCCAGCGGGCGGCCAGCGCCATCATGCGCACCGAGTCCAGACCATAGTCGATCAGGTTTTCGTCATCCATCGGCTCATCGGACTCGTCCAGCAGCGGCAGGATCAGCGCGCGCAGCGCCGTTTTCGATGCCGGAATGGACGGCAGCAGCTCGTCGGTCATCACCACGCGGCCTGAACGCCCGGCAACGTAGTTGAGGGACATCAGGTGCTCGTCGCGGGTGAAATCCGCCAGCGCGTCGGCGATAAAGAACGGCTTGATGTCGCGCATAAAGGCATCGGTCGCGGTGGTCATACAGCCGATGTGGGCGTACACGCCGGTAATCAGCAGCTGGTTGCGGCCGGTCTCTTTCAGCATCAGCTCCAGCGGCGAACGATGGAACGCGCTATAGCGCCACTTCACCAGCACGGTGTCCGCTTCGTCCGGCGTCAGTTCGGCCACAATACGCTGCTGCTCCGGCGAGCGGGTCAGGCCCGGCCCCCACATGTCGTTCAGCAGGGCGCGGTCCTCATCGCTCTGCTCTTTTGGCTGCGCGGTGTAGTACACCGGAATATTGTGCGCTTTGCAGTACGCGCGAAGTCTGGCGATATTCGCGACCACCTGTTGCATCATGGCGCTGTTTTCGCCCCAGAAATTCAGGAAATACTCCTGCATGTCGTGGATCAGTAGCGCGGCACGTTCTGGCTCGAACGCCCAGTTCACTTTATTGGCTGGCAGTTCTGCAGCGGTCGGCAGCGCGTAAGCGGTTAATTTTGGAATGGCCATACTCTGTTCCTCAGCCCTGTGCCCGTTCAGCCAGCCACAGGCGCAACTGTTTCTTATCGACTTTGCCGACCGGCGTCAGCGGGAGCGCATCCACGCTCTCCACGCGGTCCGGCAGTTTAAACTCGGCAACGCCCTCCTCGCGAAGGAAGCGGCGCACCTCGACCGCGCGCAGGGGCTTTTTCACCACCAGATACGCGCAGCTCTTTTCGCCCAGCAGGCTGTCCTCCATGCTCACCAGCGCGGCGTGGATCACCGACTCATGGCGCAGCAGCAGGTTTTCGATCTCTTCCGCGGCGATCTTCTCTCCGCCGCGGTTGATCTGATCTTTCTCGCGCCCCTGCACGGTGATGTAACCCTGCTCGTCGATGGCGATCAGATCGCCGGAGCAGTAAAAACCCTCTGCGTCGAAGGCGCTGGCGTTGTGTTCCGGGCTGTTAAAATAGCCGCGGAAGGTGTACGGCCCGCGCGTCATCAGACGCCCGACTTCCCCGCGCGGCAGCGGATTGCCGTGTTCATCTGCCACCCACACTTCGTCGTCCGGACACATCGGGCGGCCCTGGGTATTGATGATGCGTTCCGGCGCGTCGTCGAGCGCGGTGTAGTTCACCAGCCCTTCCGCCATGCCAAATACCTGCTGAAGCTGACAGCCGATTTCCGCCGGAATGCGCGCGGCAAGCGTGGCGGAAAGGCGCGCACCGCCCACCTGCAGGAGCTTGAGAGATTTAAGCTGTGCGTTCCCCGCGCCGTCGGCAATCGCCTGCAACCACAGGCTGACCGCCGGTGGCACCAGCGAGGTGACGTTGATCTGATGTTGCTCAATTAGCGGGAAGCAGAGCGTGGCGCTCGGGTCGCTCGCTAACACCACGCAGCCACCCGCCGTGAAAACGCCTAACGATCCCGGCGAACTCATGGCGTAGTTGTGCGCCGCGGGCAGCGCGTTCAGATAACGGGTCTTCGCGGTAATGCCGCAAATCTCGTTGCTGCGGCGGATGCTGTAGTCGTAATCGTTGTGCGTGCGCGGGATCAGTTTCGGCGTGCCGGTGCTCCCCCCGGAAAGCTGAAAGAAGGCCACTTCATCGGCGGGCGTCGGGTTCGGGATGACGTTGTCCGCCGGGCGGGTAATCGCCGCGTCCAGGGCGTGTTCGCCCTTATCGCCGCGCAGGAGCACGACGCGTACCGACCGATGCGCATCCACGAAGGTGTTGAGGAAATCATCGCCCGCGAACAGCGCGTGATCGCGATCGGCAATCAGCACGGCGGGTTTGATCTGCATAGCGTAGGCGTTCAGTTCGCTGCGCTGATGGCTAAAGAGCGCGTTGACCGGCGCGACGCCGATTTGCAGCAGCGCAAAGAAGGTCATGTAGAACTCGGCCACGTTGCCGAGCTGTACCAGTGCGGTCTCGCCACGGTGCAGCCCCTGCGCCTGAAGTGCGGACGCGAGGTTGTTTACCGCCTGATTAAAGTTACGATAGGTGATACGCCGATCGCCGTCGATAATCGCCACGGCATCGCTGTCCGCATGGTCCGTCAGGATGTGGGTCAGCGGCAGATCCTGCCAGTAGCCTTTTTCTCGGTAGCGACGGGCAAAATCCTCCGGCCAGCGGGTAAAGGGAATGGTCATCAGTCTTCCTTAGTGCAAACCAAACACGTTGAGCATGGTGGAAAGCTTCACACCGGTTTCACGCCATTCGCCCACCGGAGAGGAGGCAGGCACAATGCCCGCGCCGGCAAACAGGCGAACGGTATTTTTATGCAGCCGCGCGCAGCGGATGGTCACCACCCACTCGCCGTTCCCTTCGCTGTCGCACCAGCCGACGATGCCGCCGAACAGCTCGCGATCAAACGGTTCCAGCTCGGCAATCAGCGCTTTCGCCGCCTGATGCGGGAAGCCGCTCAGGGCAGGCGTCGGGTGCAGCAGGCAGGCCAGCGTCAGGGCGTTCTCGTTTTCACGCGCCTCGCCCTCCACCGGCGTTGCCAGGTGCCACAGCGTTGGCGTGGTAATGAGCTGCGGAGAAGACGGCATGCTCAGGTGATGGCTGCGCGGTTCCAGAATCGCTTTCATCGCCTGGGTGACCAGGTCGTGCTCGTGGCGATCTTTTTCGGACGCCAGCAGCTTATTACCCGCCTCGCGATCCAGTACATCGTCCGGCTGACGACGCGCGGAGCCTGCCAGCGGCAGCGAGCTAAAGTGTGCGCCCTCTTTGCGCAGCAGCAGTTCCGGGCTGGCGCCGAGCAGCACGCCCCCGTCCTCCAGCGGTACGTGGAAGTTAAAACTGGCCGGATTCTGCGCGATAAGGCGCTCCATCAGGGCACCGCTGTCCAGCTTTTTGTCAGCCGCGATATCAATCAGGCGCGACAACACCACCTTGTTCACCTGCGGGGTGGCGGTGAGCGACGCGGCACGCGCGACCATCTCTTCAAACACGGGCTGCGCAGGGATCTCGGTGCGTTGTTGCACCTTCAGCGCCTGTGAACCGGAGAAATAACGTGCGGATTGCTGACGCGCAGGACGGGAAAAGGTCTGCCAGCGTTGCGGAATAAACAGCGACGACGGCTTGCGGGTATCAAAGGGAATGGCCCCCACCATCACCGGATGGGCAATGCCGCTGGCTTTCGCATTCCGGAAAGCCTGGGCTAATTTTTGCTGGAAGTGACCTGCCGGATCGTCGCCGCCGACGGCGGGTTCACTGAAGCGGGCAAAACAGCCGGAGGTGGTAAAACTGCGGTAAGGCGACATAAAGAAAAAGCTGTCTGATGGCAGCGTGGTCGCGGTGTGCTGAACTTCCTCAGCCAGGGACGTGTCCATATCATCCTCCACAAACGATAAAAGAAGCAATAATGATTATCATTTATATTTTCGTCGGCTAACCTAATCCCACAGCGCCCCGCTGTCAACCGTCGGACAAATAACTTATGCGACAAACGCTTGCATCCCTTCCCGGCAACCATGAAAATGAGAAGCATTATCTTCAACAAAAACAGGATGTCGCGCTGTGAAATACCCTGCCCTATTCCGTAATACCCTGCTTTTACCTGGACTTTTTGTTTTAGGACTTGCCTCAGCCATTGCCGCCGACTGGCCGCGTCAGGTCACCGACAGCCGTGGCGTTCATACCCTTGAGCGCAAACCGACGCGGATTGTCTCCACCAGCGTGACCCTGACCGGCTCCCTGCTGGCAATTGATGCGCCGGTTATCGCCAGCGGTGCGACCACGCCGAATAACCGCGTGGCGGATGCGCAGGGTTTCCTGCGCCAGTGGGGAGACATTGCGAAACAGCGTAAGGTTGCGCGGCTGTATATTGGTGAACCCAGCGCAGAGGTGGTGGCCGCCCAAATGCCGGATCTGATTTTGATCAGCGCCACCGGCGGGGATTCGGCGCTGGCGCTGTACGATCAGCTCTCGGCCATCGCGCCCACGCTTATCATCAACTACGACGACAAAAGCTGGCAGGAACTGCTGACGCAGCTGGGCACGATGACCGGACACGAAAAGCAGGCCGCCGAGCGCATTGCCGCATTTGATGAACAGCTCGCCCAGGTGAAGCAGCAGATGACGCTGCCGCCGCAGCCAGTAAACGCCATCGTCTATACCGCCGCCGCACACACGGCGAACCTGTGGACCACGGAATCGGCCCAGGGCAAGCTTCTGCACCAGCTGGGCTTTACGCTGGCGGACCTGCCTGCCGGGTTGCATACCTCGAAAAGCCAGGGGAAACGCCACGACATTATTCAGCTGGGCGGGGAAAACCTGGCGACGGGGCTAAACGGCGAAGGGCTGTTTGTCTTTGCCGGCGACCAGAAAGACGTGGATGCGATCTACTCCAACCCGCTGCTGGCGCATCTGCCAGCTGTGCAGAACAAGCGCGTCTGGGCGCTGGGAACGGAGACGTTCCGCCTGGATTATTACAGCGCGATGTTGGTGTTACAGCGTTTAGAGTCAATTTTCAGGTAATAACTGCGCCCGGTGGCGCTTCGCGTACCGGGCCTACGGGTGCAAAATGTAGGCCGGGTAAGGCGCAGCCGCCACCCGGCAAATCACACCGGAGCACTCTCCTGCCTGAACCGACGCAACTCCACCAAAACCGCCAGTAAAATCACGCCAACAACGGCTAACACTAACCCGCTGCTGCTCGCCGAGGCCACCGGGCTCATGACGGCTCCCAGTCCGCCAAGGATCGCCGCACCGATCGCATCCCCCGTCACGTTCTGCGCGGTCCACAAACCGTTAATGCGCCCGAGCATCCCCTCCGGCGTCTGGGTCTGGATCAGGGTGTACTGTAAAAGCGAGCTGATGGCGCTCAGCCAGCCAAAGATCGTCAGACACATCACCCCGAGCGCCCACACCGGCATCAGGCTGAAGAAGCCAATGGCAACAAACGAGGCCAGCGTAGCAAGCAGCATAATCAGCCCCGGACGCCCGCTCTGCGCCAGATGACCGCTGGTCAACGCGCCGCACGCCGCGCCGAGCGGAATGGCGGCGTAGAGAATACCGATTTCCGAGGCGCTCATCTGCCACTCGCCCGCCAGCGCCGGGTACAACACGCGCACCGCGCTCGCCATGGTCAGCAGGCCACCGAGCAGCGCAATGCCGCCAATCAGCGGGTTGCTGAACAGAAAACGAATGGCCGCCATCAGGGACTTCAGCGGATGCTCACGCGGCTGCGGCGGAGGTGGCAGCAACGGCAGGCGCAGCAGCGTCAACGTGGTAATGAAGGTTCCCGCCGCCGCCAGCCCGTAGTTCCACGCCACGTTGCCGGTGGCCAGCAGCAGGCCCCCCACCATCGGCGAAATCACCGAGCCAAGGCGCACAGTGAGCATGGTGATCGCCCCCGCCTGCATCAGATTCTCACGCCCCACCAGCGCAGGCGTCGCCGCCAGCAGCGCCGTCACGCCTAGCGAGGCAAAAAAACCGTCCCACAGCCCCAGGGCGTAAATTGCCATCAGCGACGGCTCCGGCAGCAAAGCGTTAATACACAGCCCGATAAAGCCCACGCCACAGGTGCCGCGCGCCAGCAGGATCAGTTTTTTACGCTCGTAGCGGTCCGCCAGCACGCCGCCGACCATCAGGCCGATAAACATTGCGCTGCCGGTTAACGTAACCGATAACCCCACCAGCCAGCTGGAGTGCGTCATGGCCTGGATCTGGACCGGCACCGCCACGCCGAGCAGCCCGAGGGACAAAATGGAGATAAAGCGCGCGATAAAAACGGCGCGATACGCCGGGTGCGTTTTGAGCAGGCTGAGGTTGAGCAGCCAGGATTTTTGATTCATGACAAAGCCTTGAGTCTATTTCTACCCATTCCATGGGCGCACATGCTAACATAGCCAAATAAGATAGATAACGATAATCACTATCATTATCAAATCATGGATGTTGCTATGTCGTTTTCCTCTTCTGCGGTGCGCGCCATTGCCGTGCCCGTATTATTGCTGCTGCTGATCCTTGCGATTGCACTCAGTCTGCTGGTCGGCGCGAAGTCCCTGCCCGCATCCGTTATTGTCGATGCGCTCTCCGGAAGTTGTCAGAGCGCCGACTGCGTTATCGTGCTCGACGCTCGTCTGCCCCGAACCCTTGCCGGACTGCTGGCCGGTGGTGCCCTCGGTCTTGCCGGGGCCCTGATGCAAACCCTCACCCGTAACCCGCTGGCGGACCCCGGCATTCTCGGCGTGAACTCTGGCGCCAGCTTTGCCATCGTGCTCGGCGCGGCGCTGTTCGGATTGACTTCACCTTCTGAGCAACTGGTGATGGCCTTTTGCGGCGCGCTGGCCGCCTCGCTGGTGGTCGCATTTACCGGCAGCCAGGGCGGCGGACAGCTAAGCCCGGTACGCCTGACGCTGGCTGGCGTAGCGCTCGCAGCGGTCCTGGAAGGCTTATCCAACGGCATCGCCCTGCTCAACCCGGACGTCTACGACCAGCTGCGCTTCTGGCAGGCCGGCTCGCTGGATATCCGTACTCTCCACACGCTGAAAGTGGTGGCGCTCCCGGTCATTATCGCCGCCGCCGTGGCGCTGTTGTTAAGCCGGGCGCTCAACAGCCTCAGTCTTGGCAGCGACACCGCGACCGCACTCGGCAACCGCGTGGCGCGTACGCAGCTGGTTGGCCTGCTCGCCATCACCGTCCTGTGCGGCTGCGCGACCGCCGTGGTCGGCCCGATTGCCTTTATCGGCCTGATGATGCCGCACATGGCGCGCTGGCTGGTGGGGGCCGATCACCGCTGGTCATTGCCGGTCACCTTGCTTGCCACCCCGGCCCTGCTATTGTTTGCCGATGTGCTCGGCCGTCTACTGGTGCCAGGCGAACTGCGCGTTTCGGTGGTCAGCGCCTTTATCGGCGCGCCGGTGCTGATCGTCCTGGTACGACGCAGACGCGGAGGTGGGGCATGAGGGTTCTGTCCCGTCGTTTAATCACCAGCGTATCTCTGCTGGTTATCGCCACGGTTCTGCTGGCGGTCTGGAGCCTGCAAAGCGGTGCGGTCACGCTCGATTTCGTTCAAGTCTTCCACGCCCTCACGGGCAGCGCCCCGCGCAATATCACCCTGGTGGTCACCGAATGGCGACTGCCGCGGGTGGCGATGGCGATTCTGGTGGGCGCAGCGCTCGGGGTCAGCGGCGCGATTTTCCAGTCGCTGATGCGCAACCCGCTCGGCAGCCCGGACGTAATGGGCCTGAATACCGGAGCCTGGAGTGGCGTACTGGTGGCGATGGTGCTGTTCGGCCAGCACCTGACAGCCATCACCTTTACGGCGATGGCGGGCGGTATTCTGACGTCGCTGGTTATCTGGCTGCTTGCCTGGCGCAACGGCATCGATACCTTCCGCCTGATCATCATCGGTATTGGCGTGCGCGCCATGCTGATGGCCTTTAACACCTGGCTGTTACTGCAGGCCACGCTGGACACCGCGATCTCCGCCGGGCTGTGGTATGCCGGTTCACTCAACGGCCTGACGTGGGGCAAAACCTGGCCCGCCGCGCCGTTGATTTTGCTGATGTTTATCGGCGCGTTGCTGCTGGTGCGCCGCATGCGGCTGTTGGAGATGGGCGACGACAGCGCCTGCGCGCTGGGCGTGAGCGTTGAGCGCTCGCGCCTGATGCTGATGCTGGTGGCCGTATTACTGACCGCCGCCTCCACCGCCATCGCCGGGCCGATATCCTTTATTGCGCTTGTCGCCCCGCACATCGCCCGGCGTCTTAGCGGCACCGCGCGCTGGGGATTAACCCAGGCGGCGCTGTGCGGATCGCTGTTACTGCTGGCCGCCGATCTCTGCGCCCAGCGGCTGTTTATGCCTTATCAACTGCCGGTGGGCGTGGTAACCGTCAGCCTCGGCGGGATTTACCTCATCGTCTTGCTCGTTCAGGAGTCACGCAAGAAATGACAGACACAACAACCCGCTTGCGCGGCGAAAACCTTACCCTTGGCTACGGCAAAAAAATCATTGCCCGTGATTTAACCGTCGCTATTCCGGAGGGCCACTTCACGGCGATTATCGGCCCGAACGGCTGCGGCAAATCAACCTTGCTGCGCACGCTGAGCCGCCTGATGACCCCGGTTGAGGGCAGCGTGTTTCTGGACGGAGAGCAGATCCAGCGCTTCGCCAGCAAAGAGGTGGCCAGGCGCATCGGGCTGCTGGCGCAAAACGCCACCACGCCGGGGGACATCACGGTGCAGGAACTGGTCTCGCGCGGGCGCTATCCGCACCAGCCGCTATTTACCCGCTGGCGTAAAGAGGACGATGAAGCGGTAAACCGCGCGATGCAGGCGACGGGGATTACCGCTCTCGCCCAACAAAGCGTCGATACCCTTTCCGGGGGCCAGCGCCAGCGCGCGTGGATTGCGATGGTGTTAGCGCAGGAAACCTCCATCATGCTGCTGGACGAGCCAACAACGTGGCTGGATATCAGCCATCAAATTGACCTGCTGGAGCTGCTGAGCGAGCTGAACCGCACCCAAGGGTATACGCTGGCGGCGGTGCTCCATGATTTGAACCAGGCGTGCCGCTACGCGACGCATCTCATTGCCTTGCGCGACGGTGAGATTGTGGCGCAGGGCGCGCCGAAGGAGATTGTGACGCCGGATCTGATCGCGCAGATCTACGGTATGCGCTGCATGATTATTGACGATCCGGTGGCGGGAACGCCGCTGGTGGTGCCATTGGGTCGGCGGTAACTGCCGGGTGGCGGCTACGCCTTACCCGGCCTACATTCAGCTCCCGTAGGCCCGGTAAGCACAGCGCCACCGGGCATTTGCACTATCCCAACATTTCCCTCAACACCGGCCCAATCTTCTCAAACGCCTGCGGCGAAATGATATCCACGTGGGCGCAATCCTGGCTATGCACCTCAAGCTCCGCCACCCACGGCGCCCAGGCGATCTGCGGATCCATCGTGCGCGTGCGCTCGGCGACAAACAGCGTCGCTTTGCCGTCAAACCGCGCGCTGTGCGCCGTGGTGAGCAGGCGCACCGCATCGGCGTAGTTGCCCTCGATGGCGCCAAACAGCTCACTGCTGCCCTGCCCCTGCTGCGCAGCGATAAACGCCTGCCGCTCGCGCTCAATTTCCGCCAGCACTGCCGGGTCGAGGCCGTTGGCCTCTTTCTCCGCCCAGTTCTGGGTTTCCGGTGGCCAGGTATCCAGCAGGCCAAGGAACGCCACCTCTTCACCCTGCGCGCGCAAACGAGCGGCAATCCCCTGCGCCAGCGTGCCGCCGAGGGAATAGCCGAACAAATAATACGGCCCCTGCGGCTGCTGCTTACGCAGCGTATTCAGGTGATGATCAATCACCCCATCCAGATCCGCACACTGCTGCATCGGCCCTTCCGGTCGGGGAGACTGAATGCCGGTGATAGACCAGCGCGGGCTGAGGTGGCGCGCCAGGACGCTGAACTGC
Source organism: Enterobacter cloacae complex sp. HYC080_NIDB (assembly GCF_056673325.1). NCBI lineage: Bacteria > Pseudomonadati > Pseudomonadota > Gammaproteobacteria > Enterobacterales > Enterobacteriaceae > Enterobacter > Enterobacter cloacae complex sp. HYC080_NIDB. The sequence continues at coordinate 3,292,217 of NZ_CP114212.1, forward strand.
CAGGCAAAACCGGACGCCGGATGGAAGCAGAACAGCGTCGGGCCATGGCTTTCACGCAGCGGCAGAACGGCTTCATGCCCCAGACGCTGCGCCTGCTCGTCGTTCATTTTTAAGTCCAGCAGCGCACTGAGCTTGCTCACCGTCGAGGCGACCATAATCTGCCCCGGCGTGACCTTGCGGGCGAACGTGCGGCTGAGCTGCGCCGCCAGCCGCATCGCCAGCAGCGAGTGGCCGCCGAGGGCAAAGAAGTCGGCTTCGATATCGTTCACCTCGCAACCCAGCAGCGCGGCAAACGCCTGCGCCACGCCGATTTCGGTGTCCGTTTCCGGCGCGCGTCCGGTGGTTTTGCTGGTCAACTCCGGCAGCGGCAGCGCCTTGCGGTCGAGTTTGCCGTTCGCGCTGAGCGGCAGCGCGCTGAGTTGTAGCAGCACCACCGGCACCATATGCGGCGGAAGCTGCGCCTTCAGCGATTCCAGCAGCGCATCACGATCCAGCGGTAAACCGGATTCGGAGACAACGTATCCCACCAGCTGGCGGGCATCGCCCCCCGTTGCCGCCGCCTGGTTGAACACGCAGGCATGCGCCACGGCCTGCGCCACGTCCGGCAGCGACAGCATCGCCCGGTCGATTTCGCCCAGCTCAATACGCTGGCCGCGAATTTTTAGCTGATCATCGCTGCGGCCCAGATATTCTACCGCCCCGTTATCCAGCCAGCGGGCGACGTCACCGGTGCGATACATTCGCTCGCCCGGTGCGAACGGGTCGGCGATAAAGCGGCTGGCGGTGAGATCCGGACGCCCCAGATATCCCTGCGCCAGCTGAATGCCGGTGAGATACAGATCCCCCGCCACGCCGAACGGCACCGGGCGCATCAGTGCATCCAGAATGCGCAGCCCCGTGTTCCACACCGGGAAACCAATCGGCACGCTATTGCCTTCAACGGCCGCCAGCTCAGGGCCAAACGCCGGATACCAGCTCACGTCCACTGCCGCTTCGGTCGGGCCGTAGAGGTTGTGCAGCGGCGCTCGGGTGAGCTGTTCCCACTCGCGGCACAGCCCGGTCGGCAGCGCTTCGCCGCTGCAGAACACCTGCTTAAGCGTCCTGCAGCAGTCGACGTTTTCCGGCGTCAGCGAGGCGACAAACGCCGCCAGCATCGACGGCACAAAGTGGGTCGTCGTGACGCCATACCGGGCGAAGAAGCTCTGCATCGCCTGCGGGTCCCGGTGCGCGTCCGGCTCGGCCATCACCAGCTTCGCCCCGGCGATAAACGGCCACCAGAACTCCCAGACCGAGACGTCAAAGCTGCACGGCGTTTTCTGCGCCACCACGTCATTCGCTGTCAGCGGGTAGTGGTTCTGCATCCACTTCAGGCGGTTAACGATGGCGGTATGCCCAACCATCACCCCTTTCGGACGCCCGGTTGAACCCGAGGTAAAGATGATGTACGCCGTCTGCTCCGGTTTCGCCACGCGCAGAGGCTCAGTACCCGCAGCAGGTAAAAGCATGTTGTAACTAAACGAAGCTATGGGCAGTTCGCTAAAGCGCGGAAGCTGCTCATCGGTGGTAATCAGCAGGGATGGCTTTGCGTCCTCCAGCATCATCCGCAGGCGGTCGTCCGGGTAACCGGTGTCCAGCGGTAACCACGCGGCGCCGGCTTCCACAATGCCGTGCAGGGCCAGCGTCAGGAATACCGAACGCGGGAGGGCCACCGCCACGCTGTCGCCCGGCTTCACGCCGCGCGCACGCAGCAGGTTTGCCAGCGCGACCACCTGCTCGCGCATCTGGCGGTAGTTCAGCTCGATGTGCGCATCCGCCAGCGCGGGGGCGTCCGGCGTCCTGCTCGCCTGTTCCGCCACCAGCTCCGCGAGCGTGGTGGAGGGTAGCGCCAGCCCGGTGTCATTGATGCGCGCAAGCTGCGCGTACTCTTGCTCTGACACGGTTTCCACTTCCCCACATCGCAGGTCCGGGTTAGCGGCAAACTGCACCAGCATCGCGTTCAGGCGCGCGACGTGGCCCTTCAGCGTTGTTTCATCGTAACGCTGTTTGCTGGCGAGAATTTCAATACTTAATCCGCCCTGCTCGTCCGGGAACAAGGCCAGCTCGAGATCGTTCACCGGTCCGGTCGCCAGCGTGTGGGTGATGGCCTCTACGCCGTCGAGTTCCAGTTGATAATCGAACACCTTAACGTTCAGCACCGGGCCAAACAGGGCTTCATCACCCGCCGCCTTACCGCTGTCGCGGAGAATTTGCTCCGCGTCGTAGCGCTGATGGCGGCGCATTTTTTTCAGCTGGCTCGCCAGACGCAGCGCCAGCCCAGGCAGGCTCTCCTGCGGATCGATATTCACCGCAAGCGGCAGGACGTTGAGCACCGGTCCAGTTGCGGTCAGCGCGACGGAGCCCATGCGGCGCATAAAGATAAACCCGGCGGCGTAGTCCAGACGCCCGGTCAGGCGGCCCAGCCACAGCGCGACCAGCGCAAGCGCCAGATCGGTACGCTGAGCCTGCCCTGCAGCCTGCGCAAGCTGGCTAAACGCGCTGCTGTCGGCGACGATTTTCAGGCGCAGGATGTCAGTTGTCGCGGCGCGCCCCGGCAGCGGCGCGGAAGAAAGAGAGACCGGAGGAGGAAGCTGTCTGCGCTGCGCTGCCCAGAAGCCACCGTCGCGTGCATACGCCTCGCTTTCACGATAGCGCTGATACTCTTCCACCACCTCGGCGAAGGGTGAAAAAGGAGAAGGCGGCGTGGGGTCGCCCTTTTTCCATGCGGCATAAATGGCGGCAATCTGGCGGGTAATCGCCGGGAAACTGAAGCCATCCACCACTAAGTGATGATAACGCTGATACCAGTACCAGCGTTCTTCCCCCACCTGAATCAGCAGATGAAACGCCAGCGGTTGACCGCTGTCGACGCGCAGGTTCTGGTTGAGATCGGCTTCCATCAGCGCCACGGCGGCATCATGAGAGTCCACGCGAATGATGGACGTTTCCGGCAGCATGACGGTTTCATCCACCCACTGCCATACCTCACCGTTATCTTCGGCAAAACGCATCCGCAGGGTATCGGCCTGCATCATGCCTTCAGCAATGGCTTTTGCCAGCAACGTCGCGTCGATATCGCCCTTTAGCTCAGTGTAGTGCGCCACGCTCCAGGCATTTGGCAGCGCGGACAACTGCTCCGCCATCCAGATACCCGGCTGGGCGGCGACAAGCGGAAGACGGCTCATGCGTTTTCCCCCGCAAAACAGGACGGCTCAAGCGTCTTCCAGTGTTCCGCCAGCCACTGCTGGCACACGTCCTGAGAGTGCGCTTCGCATACCACGCGCCAGCCCGCGGGCAATTCGCACTGCTGCGGCCACAGGCTGTACTGCCCCTGGTCGTTTTGCAAAATGACAAACTGTCCCTGCGGATTATCGAAAGGATTGCTGAATTCCATACAGACTCCGTTATTGAATAAGCGGCTGCCAGAGGGTCATCAGCCCCTGCGTCAGCCCACCGCGCCAGCAAAGCGCGTCGTGTCCGCCGTCAACCTGACGCCAGTAAACCTGCTGCGCGTGCAATTCGGCGTAAATCGCCTGATTCACGCGGAAGATAAGCGGTTCGTTGCGCCCGGCCTCAAGGACGATGCGCAGTCCGCGTGCGGTTTTTTCACCCGCTTTAAGTTGCCCGATGAGTAGCCCCTCCTGCTGTGCGCCGCGGTGCGGCCACCAGTAGGAACCGGACTGACTGAGCACGCAGCCAAAGCGCTGCGGCCAGTTGAGGCCCGCATAAAGGGAGGAAAGCCCGCCGAAGCTCTGACCTGCCGCCACGGTACGGTCGGCGCGGTCGCTGAAGGGGGCAATGCGTTGTATCTGTGGGAGGAGTTCTTCCTGCACCGCCAGCCAGAAATCGGGGTTGCAGGGCAGCTCGCGGCTGCGGTGTGCGGTATCAATCACATCAATTAAGACATAGACCGCCGGGGGCAGTTTGCCTTCACGGGTAAGCGCGGCCAGCGCGGGCCAGACGGGCATGCTTTCGGCCCAGAACTGGCCATCAAGCAGCACCGCCAGCGGGCGCTCGGGGTTTTCCTCCCCGGTGGTAAAAATCCAGACTCGGCGGCGGTTTTTCAGGCGTGCGCTTTCCCAATCAATGCAGACCGGCGCGTGGTGGGGCGTATCAGGACGATCCCAGCCTGGCTGAACGGGTGCGCCCGGCATTTCCAGCGCCGAAACGGCATGACCGCGGCCACCGCGCCAGCTCTGCGGGTTAAGCGGGTCGGAAACCGCGTGCGGCAGCAATTTACCCCAGCCTTCGCGCAGCGCTATACGGTCCGGACTCTCGCCTTCAAACACCGCGTCGGCAAAATCGTTTTCATTCACGGAAGGGATAAAACAGTAGCTCCCCCGCCACGCGGGACTGAACTCTCCCTCCCACTGCCAGACGTCGGTATCCGGGATGCGTTTGAGGGACTGCGGGCGGGCATTTTGATGGTGATCGGTCACGCCGGTGATATTGAGCCAGACGTGTTTAATCGGTGACGAGGTCTGCGTTCCGTTCGGATCGCGCCACCAGAACGTGACGCGAAATTTACCGTTTTCAGGTTTCAAGTCAGGCCCGCTTTTCGACTGCCACCACGCTTCACTGCCCGTTGTTAACGCCGTCACCCTTATAACCTCATGTTTAACAGTCTTTTTTGTTTCAGGACAAATTTTATTGATAATATTATTGATAACTATTTGCATTTGCAATAGCGTAATGCCCGCGCTGTGGGAAGCGCGTTCATGAATAACCATAAAAGCGGGACGTACAATGAATAAGAAGATTCACTCTCTGGCCTTGCTGGTCAATTTAGGGATTTATGGCGTCGCGCTGCCCGCCATGGCAGACGACAACGCCGCCTCCGCGCAGCACGAAGACACGATGGTGATCACCGCCGCCGAGCAAAATTTGCAGGCGCCGGGCGTATCGACCATCACCGCCGATGAGATCCGTAAAAACCCGCCCGCGCGCGACGTGTCGGAAATCATCCGCACCATGCCGGGCGTGAACCTCACCGGTAACTCCACCAGCGGCCAGCGCGGGAATAACCGTCAGATTGATATCCGCGGCATGGGCCCGGAAAACACCCTGATCCTGATCGACGGTAAACCGGTTACCAGCCGTAACTCCATCCGTCTGGGCTGGCGCGGCGAGCGTGATACCCGGGGCGATACCGGCTGGGTACCGCCGGAGATGATCGAGCGCATCGAAGTGATCCGTGGTCCGGCGGCCGCCCGCTACGGCAACGGCGCGGCAGGTGGCGTGGTCAACATCATCACCAAAAAATTCGACGACCAGTGGCACGGCTCCTGGAACACCTACCTGAATGCGCCGGAACATAAAGATGAAGGTTCCACTAAGCGCACCAACTTCAGCCTGAGCGGCCCGCTGGGCGGCGATTTCAGCTTCCGCATGTTCGGTAACCTGGACAAAACCCAGGCCGACGCGTGGGACATCAACCAGGGCCATCAGTCTGACCGTACCGGCGCCTACGCCAACACCCTGCCCGCAGGTCGTGAAGGTGTAGAGAACAAAGACATCAACGGCGTCGTGCGCTGGGACTTCGCCCCCATGCAGTCCCTGGAGTTTGAAGCAGGCTATAGCCGCCAGAACAACCTTTATGCGGGCGACACGCAGAACACCAATAACGACAACGCGCTGGTGAAGAAAAACTACGGCAAAGAGACCAACCGTATTTATCGCCAGAATTTCGCGGTGACCTGGAACGGCGGCTGGGATAACGGCATTACCACCAGCAACTGGGCGCAGTACGAACACACCCGCAACTCCCGTCTGGGCGAAGGGCTGGCTGGCGGGACGGAAGGTCTGTTTAACAGCGATAAATTCACCGACACCGATCTGGCCGACGTGATGCTGCACAGCGAAATCAATCTGCCGATTGATTTCCTCGTTAACCAGAATCTGACCCTGGGCACCGAGTGGAACCAGCAGCGCATGAAGGATTCGACCTCCTTCACGCAAACCCAGCAGGGCGGCACCATTCCGGGCATGAGCAACGACCGTAGTCCGTACACCTCGGCGGAGATTTTCTCCCTGTTTGCGGAGAACAACATGGAGCTGACCGACAGCACCATGCTGACCCCTGCCCTGCGCTTCGATCACCACACCATCGTCGGCAATAACTGGAGCCCGTCACTTAACCTGTCGCAAGGTCTGGGAGATGACTTCACGCTGAAGATGGGTATTGCGCGGGCTTACAAAGCGCCAAGCCTGTATCAGACCAACCCGAACTATCTGCTCTACAGTAAAGGCCAGGGTTGCTACGCAAGCGGCGACGGCGTCGGCTGCTACATGATGGGCAACGACGATCTGAAAGCCGAAACCAGCATCAACAAAGAGATCGGTCTGGAGTGGAAACGCGACGGCTGGCTGGCGGGCGTGACCTGGTTCCGCAACGACTACCGCGACAAGATTGAAGCGGGCTATGCGCCAATTGGCCACACCTCTTCCGGTAAGGTGCAGACGGATATTTACCAGTGGGAAAACGTCCCGAAAGCGGTGGTTGAAGGGCTGGAAGGCTCCCTGAACGTGCCGGTCAGCGACACGATCAACTGGACCAATAACATCACTTACATGCTGCAGAGTAAGAACAAGGAGACCGGCGACCGTCTGTCGATCATTCCGGAGTACACGCTAAACTCGACCCTGAGCTGGCAGGTGCATCAGGATGTGTCGCTGCAGTCGACCTTCACCTGGTACGGCAAGCAGCAGCCGAAGAAATACAACTACAAGGGAGAACCGGTGAGCGGGTCTGAGAAAGACGAAGTTAGCCCGTACAGCATCGTTGGCCTGAGCGCGACCTGGGACGTGACCAAAAACGTCAGCCTGACCGGCGGCGTGGATAACGTCTTCGACAAGCGCCAGTGGCGTGCGGGTAATGCCCAAACCACGGGGAATGCCACCACCGGCGCGTATATGTACGGTGCGGGAGCGTATACGTATAATGAGCCGGGTCGCACGTGGTATATGAGTGTGAATACGCATTTTTAAGGCACTGAAGTAAACCTTCCCTCTCCTCTCCGGGGAGAGGGTCAGCGTGAGGGAAAACCATGCACACAACCCACAGCACGTTCATTCTCGCCGACCGCACCGTTCACCGCGTCACCTTCGCCCCCACCACTTTTACCGACGCCGATCTCCTCTGGCTTCCCCATCACGCAGAGCTTTCAAACGCCGGACGCAAACGCAAAGCCGAGCATCTTGCCGGGCGCATCGCCGCGGCGCATGCCTTACCGGACCACACCATACCCGGCATCGGCCCCAGCGGGGAACCACTCTGGCCACAGGAAGTGTCTGGCAGCATTACCCACATCAGCACGCAGGCCATGGCTGTCGTTATGCGCGAACACCCTGCGCTTATCGGCATTGATTGCGAAACGATCCTCCCCGAAAACGAAGCCCGGGAAATCAAAGACGGCATTATTGATGCGCAGGAAGAGAGCGTCCTTTCCCGCTCGGGTTACCCGTTCGCCCTCGCCCTGACGCTGGTGTTTAGCGCCAAAGAGAGCCTGTTCAAAGCCCTCTTTCCGCAGGTGCAGGCCTGGATGGGATTTGACAGCGCCCGCGTCACGCAGCTCGTCGATAAGACGCTTACGCTGGCATTGACCTGCCAGCGCGCGGGCTATCCCGAAGGCACCGCCTTTACCGTTCACTGGCAACAGCACGGCGAAAAGGCGATTACCCTGCTGTCACACTCTCCTGTCGACGGGCCTTCACGCTGGTGACTACAAACGTCACGATAAACACGACCGCGAACAGCACGACGATGGTCGGAGCAGGCGCGCTGTCGAGATAAAACGACGCATAGACGCCGCTTACGGACACGAGCGCGGAAACGGCTACCGCCACCAGCAGCGCCATGTGGAAGCGCCGGGTGATCAGCACCGCCACCGCGCCGGGCGCAATGAGCAACGAAATCGACAGAATAATCCCCACCGCTTTCAGCGTCGCCACGATAGTCAGCGAAACCATGCACAGTAATCCATAGTGCAGCCAGCGAGTGCGCAACCCGCTCGCCTGCGCCTGCAGATAATCAAAGCAGAACAGCAAAAAGTCCCGCCACTTCAGGCCAATCACCAGCGCAATCAGCCCCGCCACAATCCCGCTTTGCAGAATGTCCATCCCGTTAATACCCAGCATATCGCCGAACAGAATATGGTCGAGATGCACCTCGGGTTTGACGGCGATGTAGAGGATCAACCCGGCACCGAACATGCCGGAAAAGACGATCCCCATAACCGTATCCTGCTTGATGCGGCTATTGTCTTTCAGGTATCCGGTGGCGACCGCGCAGAACAGACCGGCAATGAATGCGCCCAGCGCCAGCGGCAGCCCCATCATCCAGGCCAGCACGACGCCGGGAAACACCGCATGGCTCATGGCGTCGCCCATCAGCGCCCAGCCCTTGAGCACCAGAAAAACCGACAGCAGCGCGCAGGGCACGGCGACCAGCAGTGAAATCAGCAGCGCGTTGTTCATAAACGCAAACTGGAAGGGTTCAAGGAGCAGCGCGATCATGGGTGGACCTCCTGCGCCCGGCGCGCCCGACGGCGGCTGGCGAGCAGCCCGTGCTTCGGCGCAAAGACGAACGCCAGCAGGAACAGCAGCGTCTGGGCGACCACGATAATACCGCCGGTCGCGCCGTCGAGATAATAGCTCGCCCATGCGCCAAGGAAGCTGGTAATGCTACCCATGGCGACGGCAATCATCAGCAGTCGCGGGAAGCGATCGGTCAGTAGCCACGCGGTCGCGCCGGGCGTGACCACCAGACAGATCACCAGAAATGCGCCGACGGTTTGCAGCGCAGCCACGGTGGAAACCGCCAGCAGGGTAAAGAAAAGGATCTTCAGACGTTCAGGACGCAGACCGATGGCGCGGGCGTGGTTCTCATCAAAAAAGGTCACCATCAAATCTTTCCATTTGAACAGCAGAACAAGCATCGACACCACGCCGATAATCGCCAGCTGGACGATGTCTTCCGGGGCAATGGCGAGGATATTCCCGAGGACGATAGTCTGAATATTCACCGAGGTCGGGTTGAGTGAGACCATAAACAGCCCCAGACCGAAAAAGGAGGAGAAGATCAGCCCGATGATGGCGTCCTCTTTCAGGCGGCTGCGCTGGTTGAGAAACAGCATGCTGCCCGCCGCCAGCCCGCCCGACAGGAACGCCCCCAGCGAAAACGGCAGCCCGAGCATGTAGGCTCCCGCCACGCCCGGTACGATGGAGTGCGAGAGCGCATCGCCAATCAGCGACCAGCCTTTTAGCATCAGATAGCACGAGAGAAACGCGCACAGCCCGCCCACCATCGCCGAAACCCACATCGCGTTCAGCATGTACTCGTAGCCGAAGGGTTCCAGAAGTACGCTCATTTTACCTCCTGACGGTGCGTCACGAAGGGGCGTTCATCGTCGGTAATAATGCGATCTTCAGAGCCGCTGAGCACCACGTGGCGCAGCACGCCGCTGAAGGCGCGCTCCAGATTTTCGGCGGTAAAGGTGGTTTCCGTCGGGCCGCTTGCCAGCACGGTACCTTTGACCATGACCGTGTAATCGCAAAACTCGGAGACGGAGCCTAAATTGTGGGTCGATACCAGCATGGTTTTGCCCTCATCGCGCAGTTCCCGCAGCAGGGTGATAATTCTGGCTTCAGTTTTAACGTCCACGCCGGTAAACGGCTCGTCGAGCAGGATCACCTCGCCCTGCTGGGCAATCGCCCGCGCCAGAAACACGCGTTTCTTTTGCCCGCCGGAGAGCTCGCCAATCTGCCGATGGCGCAGCTCAAGCATATCCACCCGTTTCAGAGCGTCGGTGACGATCTGCCGATCCAGCGCTTTTGGCCGACGCAAAAAACCCATATGTCCGTAGCGGCCCATCATCACCACGTCTTCCACCAGCACCGGGAACGACCAGTCAACCTCTTCCGACTGCGGCACGTAGGCGACCAGGTTCTGACGGAGCGCCCGGTGAGGCGGTAATCCCAGAATAGTGATCGTGCCGCTTGCCGCCCGTACAAAGCCCATCACCGCCTTAAACAGCGTAGATTTGCCGGAACCGTTCACGCCGACCAGTGCGGCAATCGAACCGCCCGGCACGCTGAACGAGGCATCACGCAATGCGGTATGACCGTTACGGTAGGTCACGGTCAAATCGGTTACGACAATCCCCTTCTGCATGGTTACTCCTTCATGCCGTCACGGATGCCCTGCACCAGCGTGCGGGTCGTGACGTTCAACAGATCGATATAGGTCGGCACCGGGCCGTTTTCTGCGCTCAGGGAGTCGACATACAGCACGCCGCCGTAATGGGTATCGGTTTCCCGTGCCACCTGGCGCGCGGGTTTATCGGAGACCGTACTTTCGCTGAACACCGCCGGGATGCGATGTTTTTTCACCAGATCGATAACCTTGCGCACCTGCTGAGGCGTGCCCTGCTGATCGGCGTTGATCGGCCACAGGTAAAGCTCTTTCAGGCCCAGATCCCGCGCCAGATAGGAGAACGCCCCTTCACTGGTGACCATCCAGCGCTTATCTTCCGGGATCTCCGCAACCTGCTTACGCAGCGGTTCGAGGGTAGCGGTGATCTTCTGCTTATAGGCTTCAGCGTTGCGCTGATAGGTCTGCGCATTCGCCGGGTCGTACTTCACCAGCGCGTCACGAATGTTATCGACGTAAATCAGGGCGTTATCCGGAGACATCCACGCGTGCGGGTTGGGTTTGCCGTTATACGGCCCTTCCCCGATCCCCATCGGCGTAATGCCTTTGGTGACAATCACTTCCGGCACGCCGTTCAGATGCTGATAAAACCGCTGGAACCACAGTTCCAGATTCATGCCGTTCGCCAGAATCAGCTGCGCCTTTTGCGCGCGCTTGATGTCGCCGGGCGTGGGCTGATACTCATGGATTTCAGCGCCCGGTTTGGTGATAGAAGTGACATCTGCGGCGTCCCCCGCCACGTTTTTCGCCATATCAGCGATAACGGTAAAGGTCGTGATGACCTGGAATTTTTCAGCCGCCTGCGCGCCCGTGGTGGCCGCGGTCAGTAGCAGCGAGCTGAACAACAGACGCTTCAATCCTTGCAGTAGGTGCATCGCAGAACTCTCCCGAGGTGATTAAATTCAAAGCAAAATTAGCCCGTGCTATAAGGTATAGCACAGGCTATATTTAAATGAAAATAGTTATCATTAAAGATATCTCAACGAAGGCGGTTCGTTTTGTGGGCCGGGTAAGCGCAGCGCCACCCGGCAAGAGGGCTACCTAATGCCCGGCAAGGGCCTTATAAAATGCAGGGTTCTCCCGAATCACATTCAGTACCTTCGCCGCCAGTCCGGTTGGGTTGCGACGTTTAGACTCCCAGCTTTTTATCGTGTCAACGCTCGTGCCAAGCGCCTTCGCCATTTCGCTTTGGGTGATATTGAGCTGTTCTCTGATTGCGCGAACATCTGCAACTTCATAGCGGGTTACTCTGGAAGCTGCCTTCCTTCCGCTATGGATCTCAACGGCTTCTTCAAGCGAAGATTTTAATTCATCGAATATACTCATTGTCTGCCTCCTCCTGCCTGAATGGAGTACATAGTACACCTACCATTTATGGCATAGGAAGTAGTATTTTTCAGAACAGAAGTCAGTTTTTTAAGTTCAGCTTTCTCTGCCTCAGTCAGGCTGTCCCTGGTGCTTTTTAGGTAGGCCATGATGAAATAGATCACCTCTTCCGTTGCCAGAAAGTAAATCACTCTGGCTCCCCCTCTCTTTCCTTTTGAGCCTGCGGCCAGCCTTATTTTACGTAATCCCCCCGTATGCTGAATCAGGTCACCTTTATCAGGCCGGGCAATGAGTTCCTTTTGGAGATCCTTTAATTCATCATCCGTAGCAATGCTTTTGATCTGGCGGGTAAAAAGTGAAGTTTCGATAAATTCTATCGCGTGACTCATCCATGGTTCCTTCCCGAAAAACAATAACAGCCTGGCTCATCAGCGCAGGCTGTCGCTGCAATATTACTCTTCCATGAGTAATATTGCGTCAGTTGACTGTATTTATATACAGCATGATGAAGTTTTAAGAATCTGTTTAGACATCCGGGAACATCACGCTATTCCCCGGCGCTTCCCTGTGCAGATGGATAAAGTTCAGGTGGCGCTCGTACTGGTCCAGAATGTCCGTAATCACCTGCTCCTTGCTGTAGTCCATCAGGTCGTTCCCCTGGCTACCTTCCAGCAGGAAGGTCTCCAGCCGGTAATAGGTCGACTTCCCGCTGCGCGCCCGGTAGGTAAACCCGGGCACCGAATACTGCTGCGGCCAGATCTGGTAGACGAAGTTTTGCTCGTCGCCCATGTGCACCAGCAGATCCAGGTGCCCCAGGTTTTCGCCTTCATCCGGCGGCAGATTTTTCAGCTCCACGTAGGCACCCCGCAGGCGCAACTCCTGTGCGACTTCCTCCATCGCCGGGAAGCAGACCGTCTCCATCATCTGTTTGGTGTAGCGCGTGCCCGGGTAGTTCATCAGGCGCGACAGACGTTTCTTCCAGCTCAGCCTGTCCTGCGCGCCCATCGGACGCGGCGCGGTATCACGGCTGGCGCTGACGCGGCGATAGTCTTCCACTTTGAGCGATTTATACAGCCCGGCCATCACGAAGAAGATGACGAAGCTAAACGGCAGGCCCATGATCACCGTCGTGTTCTGCAGCGCCGAAATACCGTTGGTCATCAGCATGCCGAGCGTCAGAAGACCGATGGCGACCGACCAGAAGATGCGCAGCCAGTTCGGCGCGTCGCTGTTGATGTCCTTCAGCTTCGAGGTGAAGTTCCCCAGCACCAGCGCGCCGGAATCCGCCGAGGTGACGTAGAACAGCAGCCCGGTGATGGTCGCCACGGAGGCGCTAAAGGTGAACGCCGGGTACTGCGCCAGCAGGCTGTAGAAGCCGCGCTCCGGGTGCGCCATCGCTTCCTGAGCAAAACCCGCATTGCCGTGGATGATCTCGTGCAGCGCGCTGTTGCCGAAAATCGACAGCCACAGCAGGGTAAAGGTGAACGGGATAATCAGCGTGCCCATCACAAACTGGCGGATGGTGCGCCCGCGCGAAATTCGCGCCAGGAACAGGCCGACAAACGGCGACCACGCAACCCACCACGCCCAGAAGAACAGCGTCCAGTTATTCATCCACTCCACCGGACGGTCGAAGGCGAAACTGTTCAGCGTCATCCCCATAAAGCGGTTCACGTAGTCGCCCACGTTGAGCACCAGCGCGTTGAGCAGGAACGAGGTGTCGCCCATAAACAGCACGAACAGGATCAGGCCCAGCGCCAGCGCGACGTTCAGCTCGGAGAGCACGCGGATGCCCTTGTCCACGCCGGAGGTCACCGAGATGGTGGCGATAATCACGGAGAGCGCAATCAGCGCCGCTTTCGCCGCCATTGAATCCGGAATATCAAACAGCACGCTTAGCCCGTAGTTGAGCTGCACCACGCCGATACCGAGCGTGGTCGCGATGCCGAAGATGGTGCCAATCACTGCTGCGATATCAACGGTGTGACCAATCGGCCCGTTAATTTTTTTGCCAAAAATCGGGTACAGCGCAGAGCGGATAGTGAGGGGCAAATTATAACGGTAGCTAAAGTATCCGAGCGCCATCCCCATCAGGGCGTACATCGACCAGCCCGTCAGGCCGTAGTGGAACAGCGTCCAGACCATCGCCTGGCGCGCGGCCTCCATCGTCTGCCCTGCCCCTTCCGGCGGCTGCATATACTGCGTGACCGGTTCAGCCACGGAGAAGAACATCAGGTCGATGCCGATACCCGCAGCAAACAGCATTGCGGCCCAGCTCAGCAGGCTGAACTCGGGCTTGGACTGCTCTGGCCCAAGCTTCACCGAACCGAAGCGCGAGCAGGCGATGCAAACCACGAAGACAATATAGAGCGTCGCCGCCAGAAGATAGTACCAGCCAAAGGTCTTCGACACCCAGTTCAGCGTGTGCCCAATCCACTCGGCGGAAAAATCACGAAAGAAGATCGTCGTCAGGGAAAACAACAAAATCAGCCCGGCGGAAGTATAAAAAACGACCGGGTTGATTTTGTCTTTTTCTCTGTCTTGTGAAAGGTCTGTCATCCAGTATCCCCACTGTTTTTGTAACTATTAAAATCCAAATCAGCAACAATTAAGACACATTTTATATTGAACGTCCAATCAAAAACCGCTTTAATGTATTACCAACGCTGATGAATGGAGTGGCAACAATGCCCAAAGTGGGGATGCAGCCGATCCGGCGCAGGCAGCTTATTAACGCCACGCTGGAAGCAATAAATGAAGTGGGAATGCACGACGCAACCATCGCACAGATCGCCCGTCGGGCGGGCGTTTCCACGGGGATCATCAGTCACTATTTCAAAGACAAAAACGGTCTGCTGGAAGCGACCATGCGCGACATCACCGGGCAGTTGCGCGATGCGGTATTAAGCCGCTTGCACGCCCTGCCGGACGGCAGCGCGGAGCAGCGATTACAGGCGATTGTCGGCGGCAATTTTGATGAAACCCAGATCAGCAGCGCGGCAATGAAAGCCTGGCTGGCCTTCTGGGCGAGCAGCATGCACCAGCCGATGCTCTACCGTCTGCAGCAGGTCAGCAGCCGCCGCCTGCTGTCGAACCTGGTGTACGAGTTCCGCCGCGAACTGCCACGCGAGCAGGCGCAGGAAGCGGGCTACGGGCTGGCGGCACTGATCGACGGGCTTTGGCTGCGTGCCGCACTGAGCGGCAAACCGCTGGATAAAACGCTGGCCCAGTCGCTCACCAGCCACTTTATCAGCCAGCATTTACCGACCGAATAACCGAGGAGAAAGTATGTCCCGAATGGCAGAACAGCAGCTTTATATCAATGGTGGTTATACACCCGCCACCAGCGGTCGCACCTTCGAGACCATCAACCCGGCCAACGGTGAAGTCCTGGCGAGCGTTCAGGCCGCCGGGCGTGAAGACGTCGACCGCGCCGTGGAAAGCGCAACACGCGGGCAAAAAATTTGGGCGGCAATGACCGCCATGGAGCGCTCACGCATCCTGCGTCGCGCCGTGGATATCCTGCGCGAGCGTAACGACGCGCTGGCGAAGCTGGAAACCCTCGATACCGGTAAAGCGTATTCCGAAACCTCGACAGTGGACATCGTCACCGGCGCGGACGTGCTGGAGTATTACGCAGGGCTGATCCCGGCGCTGGAAGGCAGCCAGATCCCGCTGCGCGACACCTCATTCGTCTACACCCGCCGCGAGCCACTGGGCGTGGTGGCGGGCATCGGCGCGTGGAACTACCCGATCCAGATCGCCCTGTGGAAATCGGCCCCGGCGCTGGCGGCGGGTAACGCGATGATCTTCAAGCCGAGCGAAGTGACGCCGCTCACCGCCCTCAGGCTTGCCGAAATCTATACCGAAGCGGGTCTGCCGGACGGCGTGTTTAACGTCCTGCCGGGCGTAGGCGCGGAGACCGGCCAGTACCTGACCGAGCATCCGGGCATCGCGAAGGTCTCCTTTACCGGCGGCGTTGCCAGCGGCAAAAAGGTGATGGCCAACTCGGCGGCCTCGTCCCTGAAAGAGGTGACGATGGAGCTGGGCGGCAAATCGCCGCTGATTGTTTTCGACGATGCGGATCTGGATCTGGCGGCAGACATCGCCATGATGGCCAACTTCTTCAGCTCCGGTCAGGTCTGCACCAACGGCACCCGCGTGTTCGTGCCCGCGAAATTTAAGGCCGCGTTTGAGCAGAAAATCGTTGAGCGCGTGGGCCGCATCCGCGCGGGCGATCTGTTCGATGTGAAAACCAACTTTGGCCCGATGGTCAGCTTCCCGCACCGCGACAGCGTGCTGCGCTACATCGCCAAAGGTAAAGAAGAAGGCGCGCGCGTGCTGTGCGGCGGCGACGTGCTGAAGGGCGAAGGGTTTGATAACGGCGCGTGGGTGGCCCCGACCGTGTTCACCGACTGCACCGACGAGATGACCATCGTGCGCGAAGAGATCTTCGGCCCGGTGATGTCCATCCTCACCTATGAAACCGATGAAGAAGCGATTCGCCGCGCCAACGATACCGACTACGGACTGGCGGCGGGTATCGTCACTGCCGATCTGAACCGCGCCCACGGCACCATTCATCAGCTCGAAGCGGGCATCTGCTGGATCAACACCTGGGGTGAATCCGCCGCAGAGATGCCGGTGGGCGGTTACAAACACTCCGGCATTGGCCGCGAGAACGGCGTTATGACGCTGCAGAGCTACACCCAGGTGAAGTCCATCCAGGTTGAGATGGGTAAATTCCAGTCCATATTTTAACCGGGAGGTTTATTTGCAATTTGACTACATCATTATCGGCGCCGGCTCTGCCGGCAACGTACTGGCAACACGACTGACTGAAGATCCGAATACCACCGTGCTGCTGCTTGAGGCGGGCGGACCGGATTACCGCTTTGACTTCCGCACCCAGATGCCTGCCGCGCTGGCGTTCCCGCTGCAGGGCAAGCGCTACAACTGGGCGTATGAAACCGAGCCAGAGCCGTTTATGAACAACCGCCGCATGGAGTGCGGACGCGGTAAAGGGCTGGGCGGCTCATCGCTGATCAACGGCATGTGCTACGTGCGCGGTAACGCGATGGATCTCGACCACTGGGCGAAAGAGCCGGGTCTG
Organism: Enterobacter cloacae complex sp. HYC080_NIDB; assembly: GCF_056673325.1. Classification (NCBI taxonomy): domain Bacteria; kingdom Pseudomonadati; phylum Pseudomonadota; class Gammaproteobacteria; order Enterobacterales; family Enterobacteriaceae; genus Enterobacter; species Enterobacter cloacae complex sp. HYC080_NIDB. Next base: position 3,308,902 of record NZ_CP114212.1, read on the forward strand.
GAGCACTGGAGCTATCTCAACTGCCTGCCCTACTACCGCAAGGCGGAGACGCGCGACGTAGGGCCGAATGACTACCATGGCGGCGACGGTCCGGTGAGCGTTACCACCTCCAAACCGGGCGTGAACCCGCTGTTTGAGGCGATGGTGGAAGCGGGCGTGCAGGCGGGCTACCCGCGCACGGACGATCTCAACGGCTATCAGCAGGAAGGCTTCGGCCCGATGGACCGCACGGTCACGCCGAAGGGCCGACGCGCCAGCACCGCGCGCGGCTATCTGGACCAGGCAAAGCAACGCCCGAACCTGACCATCCGTACCCACGCCATGACCGATCGCATCCTCTTTGAAGGCAAACGCGCGGTGGGCGTCGAGTGGCTGGAGGGCGAAAGCACTATCCCGTCGAAAGCAACGGCGAACAAAGAAGTGCTGCTGTGCGCGGGGGCGATTGCCTCTCCGCAGATCCTTCAGCGTTCCGGCGTGGGCAACGCTGAACTCCTGAAGCAGTTCGACATTCCGCTGGTGCATGACTTACCCGGCGTGGGTGAGAACCTGCAGGATCACCTGGAGATGTACCTCCAGTACGAATGCAAAGAGCCGGTCTCCCTCTACCCTGCCCTGCAGTGGTGGAACCAGCCGAAGATTGGCGCCGAGTGGCTGTTTGGCGGCACCGGCGTGGGCGCGAGCAACCACTTCGAAGCGGGCGGGTTTATCCGCAGCCGCGAGGAGTTCGCGTGGCCGAACATTCAGTACCACTTCCTGCCGGTGGCGATTAACTACAACGGTTCGAATGCGGTAAAAGAGCACGGCTTCCAGTGCCACGTCGGCTCCATGCGCTCGCCGAGCCGCGGCCACGTGCGCATCAAGTCGCGCGATCCGCATCAGCATCCGGCGATCCTGTTCAACTACATGTCTCACGAACAGGACTGGCAGGAGTTCCGCGACGCGATCCGTATCACCCGCGAGATCATGCACCAGCCTGCGCTGGACAAGTACCGCGGTCGCGAGATCAGCCCGGGCGTCGAGTGCCAGACCGACGAACAGCTGGACGAGTTCGTGCGCAACCACGCCGAAACCGCCTTCCACCCGTGCGGTACCTGTAAGATGGGCTATGACGAGATGGCGGTTGTCGACGGCGAAGGCCGCGTTCACGGGCTGGAAGGGCTGCGCGTGGTGGATGCGTCGATCATGCCGCAGATCATCACTGGTAACCTGAACGCCACCACCATCATGATTGGCGAGAAGATTGCAGACGCCATTCGCGGGCGCGAACCGCTGGCGAAGAGCACGGCCGCGTATTATGTCGCGAACGGGGCGCCGGTTCGCCGCTGAGGGTGCCCCCTCACCCTTACCCTCTCCCCACAGGGGAGAGGGAATAAACGTCTCCTAAATTTATTTTCATTTCCCTGCATCCAGTTTCCACCCTCCCTTCGTATATGGGTATGTGAGCAACCCCTTTGCTCCCCAATCCGAGGAATGATGATGAAAAAGCTAACCCGTGTTGCATTCGTAACCAGCGCTTTACTCTTCTGTGCAGGCGCATCAGCAGCCATGACGTCTGACACCGTGATGGTGGGCGGAGCGGCAATGTTCCCGAGCAAAAATATTGTTGAAAACGCCGTGAACTCGAAAGATCACACGACTCTGGTGGCCGCTGTCAAAGCTGCCGGACTGGTGGATACGCTGCAGAGCAAAGGACCGTTCACCGTGTTTGCGCCGACCAATGCGGCGTTTGCGAAATTACCCGCCGGTACGGTCGATAACCTGGTCAAACCCGAAAACAAAGCACTGCTAACCAGCATCCTGACCTATCACGTGGTTGCCGGTAATTACGATATGAAAGCGCTGGAGCAGAAAATTAAACAGGGTGGTGGTCGCGCGGAGCTGAAGACCGTTAACGGTCAGCCGCTGTGGATCATGAGCAACGGCCTGCACAATATTCAGCTTAAGGATGGTCAGGGCAATGTGGCAAACATCAGCACCTACGACGTTCATCAAAAAAATGGCGTTATCGATGTCATTGATACCGTTCTGATGCCTAAGTAGTTGTCTATACTTCGGAAGTGTGCCGTTGCCTTTCGGGAAAAACATGGATAACGCGCTGGCTGAACAGCAGCAGAAATTAATGCAGGCGGTCGCGAAAGGCGATCGCCGTGCATTTGAACAACTCTACCGACTCACCTCGCCGCATCTGTTTGCCGTCGCGCTGCGCATGTTGCGTGACCGGGCATGGGCAGAAGAGATCCTTCACGACTGTTTTCTCACGGTCTGGAGTAAAGCCGAAACCTATAACGCCGCCCTCAGTTCCCCGATGACCTGGCTTACGCATATTGTTCGCAATCGCTGTATTGACTGGCTGCGTTGCGGGCAAACCCGGGCAGCCGACCGCGAGACGCCGTATACCGACGCGCTTCTGCCGAGCGAGAATGACGAGCAGAACAACTGGCACGACGATGTGCAGGCAGAACGGCTCAGGCATTGTCTCGAACATTTGAGTAGCGAGCAGCGCCAGAGCATTACGCTCGCCTACTATCAGGGGATGTCTCACAGCGATATTGCCGACTGGCTCCAGCAGCCTGTAGGCTCAGTGAAAAGCTGGATACGTCGCGCAATGGATCATCTCCGGGAGTGTGTGGGGCTATGAATAACGCAGAAAAACGCGACGACATGCTGGCAGCAGAATATGCCCTCGGCACCCTGCGGGGAGGCGCGCGGCTTCAGTTCCAGAAAAGGCTTGCCAATGAGCCCGCTCTGGCCGCCCGCGTAGCGTACTGGCAGGAAATGCTCAGCACGCTCGATAGCCATCTTGTCCCCATTCCTCCCCCTGAGTCGGTGTGGAAAAAAATTGCCCTCGAACTGCCGTCTAAACAGCCGTTGCGCAACCATCGACCTTACCTCGGCTGGATGGTGGCAGCCGGTCTTGCCGCCTTTAGCGTCGTGACGTGGTATTCCACCCGCGCGCCGACGCTCGCACCGCTGATGGTGCTCAACGATGCCCAACAGCACGGGCAGTGGGTCGTGAGTGCGGACAGCCGCCGTCAGCAGCTGAGTATTGCTCCTCTCGGACCTGCCGCCGTCCCGGCGCAGCACAGCCTGCAGCTTTGGCTGATTCCGACCGGACAGAACCCTGTCTCGCTGGGATTACTGCATAGCAACATACCGACGAAGGTGACCCTCAGGAACACAACGCTTCCTCCTGGCGCCACGATAGCGATAAGCCTTGAACCAGAGGGCGGATCACCCACAGGCTTGCCAACAGGCCCGGTGCTTTATAGTGGCAAAATCTAATCCTTAGGCCTTGTTCGCAGGGCCTCCAGCGTCACCCCATTTCTTTTTATACTATTCTCGCTTACATATAATAAATAAACGTTAGGCATGCAATCCGTTTAAATATTAAAAATATGATATTGACAGACTCTTCCACACTCCATTAAGTTTTAAATAGCCATCATTTTATTTCCGATACACAATATATCAAAAATCCGCGTTAATGAATTTGTCATTATTCATTAACACCTCCCTGCCTTTTATTTTTTGCATTACTCAACAGCGAGATAAGATCATGAATAACAGTGCATACAACGTTGTCGTTATCACCGGCGCCAGCAGCGGCATCGGTCAGGCCATTGCCCTGTATTTAGCGAATAAGGCCTTTTCGCTGGTGCTGGTGGCGCGCCGCCTCGACAGGATTAATGCCCTGGTGGATCAGATTATCCAGCAGGGCGGCAAGGCGATTGCCGTGAAGGCCGATGTCACCCGTCAGGAAGAGGTTCAGGCCGCCATCGATGCCGCTGTGACGGCCTACCAGCGCGTGGACGTATTGATCAATAACGCCGGTTACATGGCGATAGCCCCCATCAGCGAGCGCAAAACCGACGAGTGGGACAAGATGATTGATACTAACCTGAAGGGCGTGCTGTACGGCATTGCCGCGGCGTTACCGGTGTTCCAGCGTCAGGGTAGCGGACACTTTATTAACGTGGCTTCCGTTGCGGGTATCAAAGTGCTTGCCCCCGGCGGCGTCGTTTACAGCGCCACTAAATTTGCCGTTCGCGCCCTGAGCGAAGGGTTACGTCAGGAGGTGGGGAAAACTATCCGCACGACGCTTATTTCCCCCGGCGCCGTCGAAAGCGAACTGCAGTTCGGCAGTTCTGATAAAGACAGCCTGGCGTTTTTGCACGAATTCTATAAGCAGGCTATTCCGGCTGACGCCATTGCCCGAGCCGTTTTATTTGCCATTGAACAGCCTGGCGACGTTGATATTAATGAAATTGTGGTTCGTCCGACGCAGGAAGAATTTTAGCATGCCTTAAATAACGCTAAATGAGGTGTCATCATGATTAAATCATTAACGTCTATATCAGATTGAAATATGCGGACGGGTGCCGATATTTTCCTTGAACTTCTGGAAAGAGAAGACGTAGAAAATATATTTGGTACTCCAGAAGAGCAGCGTGGTTGCCATTGCCGACGGCTATGCCAAAGCCTCGGCAAAACGGGCTTTATCAATTTGCATACCGCCAGCGGTCCTGGTCACGCCATGGGTGTCCAGTCCGGAGAAACCAACCTGATTGAAATTGCCATTTCCTCAGAGTAATTATCCGTTCCAGCTGTACCCTACATACAAGACTTATAACCTAAATGCCTCAAGCCGCTGAATCTGCCGCCCTTCTGCGTCAAAATTCTCCGCAGCCAGCCAGGCGCACAGCTCCGCGTTTCTTTGCGGCCATTCGCCATCAATAATGGAGAGCATATCGCTGTCGCGGTTACGCCCTTTGCGCACAAGTTTCTGACGCAGGCGACCTTCCCAGACAAAACCCAGCCGCTCCGCCGCATTGCGCGAGGCAATGTTCATTGAATCGCATTTCCATTCCAGTCGACGGTACTTATGCTCAAAGGCATTTTTCAGCAGCAGCCACACCGCCTCGGTACCCAAACGCGTGCCCTTCATTTTGCGCGACCAGGTGACATGCCCGATTTCCACCGAGCCGAGAAACCGCTCAATCGCCATGTAACTCACCAGCCCTACCGCCTGTTCAGTGCGTAAATCGATTACGGCAAAGGGCACCAGATCGTCATCCATCACCTTTCCCAGCACCCAGTGCGCAGTGGCCTCAACGCTTTCCGGCTGAGTGCTGGCAAGCCACGTCCAGTCACTGTCATCACCCAGCGCGTAGGCTTCGTATAAATCAGCCGAATGGCGATCGGTATCCAGCGGCTCCAGTCGGCAATACTGACCGGTAAGTGGGGTGCGGGTTAAGATCCGGGCGCATTTCCAGTCTGGAACAATATCGTTAACGGTTTGACCATGTTGATTGATTTCGGGCACGGCGGTGACTCCCTGAAAGGTAAGGAGTTTGTTATAGCAGGTTAAAAAGCGGACGAAAAGCAGCGCATTCTAATAGCCTTAGCGTATGCGTTATTCCCGGAAGGCATAAGCAAAGCTGAATTTCGACTTTGCGGAATGTCTTAGTCGACCTAACGTAGCGGAGCATAAAACAATCACAATAGAGTTATTTCAGGGATCGCTATGACAAAAAAACTGTTGCCGTTACTGGTGCTGGCCGCGCTCTCAAACGCAGTCCACGCCGCTACTCCGCCGAATACGCTGGTGGTTGCCCAGGGGCTTGATGACATCGTAAGCCTCGACCCGGCCGAAGCCAACGAGCTCTCCAGCATCCAGACCGTACCGAGCCTGTATCAGCGTCTGGTGCAACCGGACCGCGATAACCCGGAAAAAATCACGCCGATTCTGGCGGAAAGCTGGGAAGCCGACGCGGCAGCAAAAACCTTGACCATCAAGCTTAAGCCCGATGCGAAATTCGCTTCCGGAAACCCACTGCGCCCGGAAGACGTGATCTTCTCGTATACCCGCGCCGTGACGCTGAACAAATCCCCGGCGTTTATCCTCAACGTGCTGGGCTGGGACGCGAGCAACATCGCCAGCCAGCTGAAAAAAGTGGATGACCATACCCTCCAGCTTCACTGGACGGCGGACGTTAGCCCGTCGGTGGCGCTGAATATTCTCTCCACGCCGATTGCCTCCATCGTCGATGAAAAGCAGGTGGTGGCGAACGTGAAGGACAACGACTTCGGCAACGCCTGGCTGAAAATGCACTCGGCAGGCAGCGGCGCGTTCAAAATGCGCGTTTATCAGCCGCATCAAGCTATCGTGCTGGAAGCCAACGAATCGGCTCCCGGCGGCGCGCCGAAGCTTAAAAGCATCATCATTAAAAACGTTCCCGATCCGGCTTCCCGTCGCCTGCTGATCCAGCAGGGTGATGCCGACGTGGCGCGCGATCTGGGTGCAGACCAGATTAGCGCCCTGGAGGGCAAGCCGGGCGTGAAGGTGCTGAGCATTCCGTCCGCCGAGCAAAATTATCTGGTGTTTAACACCGGCAACAGCGCTAACCCGCTGCTCAACAACCCGGCGTTCTGGGAGGCTTCACGCTGGCTGGTTGATTATGAAGGCATTACCAAAAACCTGCTGAAAGGCCAGTATTTTGTGCATCAGAGCTTCCTGCCGGTCGGTCTGCCGGGCGCGCTGGAAGCGAATCCATTCACGTTTGACCCGGCTAAGGCGAAAGAAATTCTCGCCAAAGCGGGCATTAAAGACGCGCACTTCACGCTGGACGTGGAGAACAAGCCGCCGTTTATCACCATCGCCCAGTCCATGCAGGCGAGCTTTGCTCAGGGGGGCGTGAAGGTCGATCTGCTGCCCGCTGCCGGGAGCCAGGTCTATGCCCGCGTGCGCGCAAAGCAGCATCAGGCGGCGATTCGTCTGTGGATCCCGGACTACTTTGATGCGCACTCTAACGCCAGCGCCTTTGCGTGGAACGATGGCAAATCCAGTACCGTAGCCGGTCTGAACAGCTGGAAAATTCCCGAGCTTAACAAAGCCACGCTGGCGGCGGTTGCCGAGCCGGATCCGGCGAAACGTCTGGATCTGTACAAGAAAATGCAGGAACAGCTGCAACATAGCTCGCCGTATGTGTTCGTCGATCAGGGCAAAACCCAGATCGTGGTGCGCGATAACGTGAAGGGATATCAGCAGGGCTTGAACGCGGACATGGTCTGGTACGATCGCGTCACGAAGTAGCCTTTGTTGCCGGGTGGCGCTGCGCTTACCCGGCCTGTGTTCTCGGTTTTGTAGGCCGGGTAAGGCGAAGCCGCCACCCGGCATGAAGAGATTTCCCATGCCACATCTTTCCACCCGCGTGCTTCAGGCTCTGCTGACTCTGCTGCTCACGCTTTTCGGGCTGCTGCTCGTCACGTTTGCGCTCTCGGCATTTTCACCGGTCGATCGCGTGCTGCAGATCGTCGGCGATCACGCCAGCCAGTCCACCTACGATCAGGTTCGCCACCAGCTCGGGTTAGATCGCCCCCTGCCCGTGCAGTTCTGGCACTACCTGCAAGACCTTGCCCACGGTGATCTGGGCACTGCCAGCGCCACCGGCCAGCCGGTGTTGCAGGACTTGCTGCACGCTTTTCCCGCCACGCTCGAACTGGCTACGCTGGCCTTAATCATCGGCGCCGTGCTCGGCGTGATTGCCGGGGTGCTGTGCGCCCGCTATGCCGGTTCGCCGCTTGATTTAACGCTCAGAACGCTCACCCTGCTCGGCAACTCGGTGCCGATTTTCTGGCTTGGCCTGCTGATGCTGGCCCTGTTCTACGCGAAGCTGCAGTGGAGCGCGGGTCCCGGCAGGCTGGATGACATCTGGCAGTTCACCGTCGAACCACGCACCGGCTTTGCGCTGGTGGATACCTGGCTTTCTGGCGATCGCGAGGCGTTTCGCAATGCCCTCAGCCACCTTGTGCTGCCGGTGCTGCTGCTGGCCTATTACTCGCTCGCAAGCATTACCCGCCTGACGCGCTCCGCCTGTCTGAGCGAAATGAACAAAGAGTACATCCTGCTCGCTCGCGCCAAGGGGGCCGGGGAGATGACTATTCTGCTGCGCCACGTGCTGCCGAACATTCGCAGCACCCTGCTGACGGTGATTGCGCTGGCCTACACCAGCATGCTGGAAGGTGCGGTATTAACGGAAACCGTCTTCTCCTGGCCAGGCATCGGACGCTACCTCACCACCGCCCTGCTCGCCGGAGACACTACCGCCGTCATGGGCGGCACGCTGCTGATTGGCATCTGTTTTGTGCTGATCAATAACCTTACCGACCTGCTTGTGCAGGCAACCGATCCCAGGGTGCGCTGATGCCGTTTTATCTCTTTATACGTCGCCTGCGACGTTCTCCTGCCGCCTTTTGCGGGTTGATTGCCATCGTGCTGCTGATGGTGATCGCCCTGTTCGCCTCCTGGCTTGCACCGGTTGACCCGAACTGGCAGGACGCCGCCTCGCGCCTGCAGGCACCGAATAGCCAGCACTGGCTCGGCACCGACAGCTACGGGCGCGACCTGCTCTCGCGCCTGATTTACGGCACCCGTCCGGCGCTCGGGCTGGTGGCCTTAGTGACGGTCATTACCCTGCCCACCGGGCTGCTGGTGGGGATCCTGTCCGGCTACTACGGCGGCTGGATGGAGCGCCTCCTGATGCGCTTTACCGACGTGGTGATGTCGATGCCGCGCCTCATCCTTGCGTTCGCGTTTGTGGCGATGCTGGGCCCAGGGCTGGTCAACGGCGCGCTGGCGCTGGCCTTAACCACCTGGCCTGCTTATGCACGTCAGGCGCGAAGTGAAATTCAGCGTCTGCGCCACAGCGATTATCTGGCCGCTGCCGAGATGATGGGAATTCGCGGCCCGCGCCTGCTGGTCGGCCATATTCTGCCGCTGTGTCTGCCGTCTGCGATTGTGCGGCTGGCGCTGGATCTGGCCGGCATTATTCTGGCCGCCGCCGGGCTCGGTTTCCTCGGCCTTGGCGCCCGTCCGCCAATGGCTGAATGGGGGGCAATGATTGCTGACGGCATGCAGGTGATTTTCGACCAGTGGTGGATCGCCGCCATTCCCGGCGGAGCCATTCTGTTTGCCAGCCTGGCCTTTAACCTGCTAGGCGATGGCCTGCGTGACGTACTGGAGCCGCAACATGACTGAACACCGCGTTATCGTCGATGCGCTGAATATCGACTACCCCGCCGCACGCGTGGTCAACAACCTGAGCTTTACGCTTGGCAACGAGCGTCTGGCGCTGGTGGGTGAATCCGGCTCGGGTAAATCGATGTCTGCCCGCGCCCTGATGGGGCTGGTACGTAAGCCCGGCATGGTGAGCGCCCGGCAACTTAACGTGCTGGGCAACGATCTGCTGACCCTGAACGCCCGCCGCTGGCAAGCGCTGCGCGGCAACGGGATTGCGATGGTTTTGCAGGACCCGCGCTACGCGCTCAATCCGGTGAAAAGCGTTGCCGCTCAGCTTGACGAGGCGCTCACGCTGCATCAGCGCCTGCCCCGTTCAGAACGCGTGGCGCGCATTCACGACATCATTCGTGCTGTCGGACTGAGCGAACATGTGCTTCAGCGTTATCCCGGCGAACTTTCCGGCGGCATGGGCCAGCGGGTGATGATTGCGATTGCGCTCATCAACAACCCGCAGGTGCTGATTGCCGACGAACCGACCTCAGCGCTGGACGCTCGCCTGCGCAACCAGATCCTCGAACTGCTGGTGCAGCAGTGTGAAGCGCGCCAGATGGCGATGCTGTTAATCAGCCATGACCTGCCGCTGGTGGCGGAACACTGCGACCGCGTGCTGGTGATGTATCAGGGCGAAAAGGTAGATGAGATGGCGGCAAGCCACCTCCCTCAGGCAACGCATCCGTATACGCGCACCCTGTGGACCTGCAGGCCAAATGCCAATACCTTTGGGCAGATGCTGCCGACGCTCGACCGTTCGCAGCCGTGGAAGGAGGCGAACGATGGCGCTCGTTGAGGTTAACCAGGTTCAGGTCACCTTCGGGGAAAAGACGGCGGTCTCTGCCGCCAGCTTTACCATCGCGAAAGGCGAAACCTTCAGCCTGATCGGGGAATCCGGCTGCGGGAAATCGACCCTTCTGCGCGTGCTGGCGGGGCTGCAGCGCGAGTGGCGCGGGAACATTACGCTACTGGGAGAGACGTTAACGCCCGGGCGACGTTTTCAAGGCACGCTGCGTCGCAACGTGCAGATGGTGTTTCAGGATCCGTGGGCGTCTTTGCACCCGAACCACACCATTGCACGCACGCTGTCGGAGCCGTTGAACATCCATGGCGAAACGCAGATTGCGGAAAAGGTGGCGGATGCGCTTAAACAGGTGGGCCTGTCTGCCGATGCGGGGAAACGTTATCCGCACCAGCTTTCCGGCGGCCAGCGTCAGCGCGTGGCGATTGCCCGTGCCCTGCTGTTGCGCCCGCAGCTTCTGCTGCTGGATGAACCGACCTCGGCACTAGATATGTCCGTGCAGGCGGAAATTCTTAACCTGCTCAACCGCCTGAAAGCCGCCCACGACATGACCTATCTTCTGGTGAGCCACGATGCGGACGTGATTGCCCATATGTCCGACCGGGCGGCATTTATGGCACACGGGGAGATCCAGAAGGTGTTTGATCGGGAGGCGATGTTACGGGGCGAGCACAGGATGGGGTAAACGGGTGCGGCTGTGCCCGGTGGCGCGATGCTTACCGGGCCTACGTTTCGTGCCGCGTTGAGGGTTTTTCGTAGGCCGGGTAAGGCATCGCCGCCACCCGGCAACAAATCACTTCAGCAGCTTGACCGTAGCGTCAATGTCAATTTCATCTTCGGTAAAGATCAGCGTCGTGTTCTGGAAGGTCGTGATCGCCAGCTTCTTCACGGTGCGCATTTCACCCGATTTTACCTCGGATTTCGGTTTAATGCTGTTCATCAGCAGACCCACCGACAGCACCGCGTTTTCTTTGTCGATTTTGGTTTCAACCGGCTCTTCTTCGCTGAACACCACGAAGGATTTGATCGAGGTGAGCCTCACGCGCTCGCCCGCAATATAGAGGTGTTTACTCTCGGGGATCACCTTCACCGCATAGGCGGAAAGGCCTTTATTATTCGTCGTCGGTTCGAACGTCACCGCCGCATCTTTCTTAATCAGATCAGGGTTGGCGACCTTAATCACATGAAAATAGCGGTTATCGCCGTTTTCATCTTTGATAAATCCAAAGCCTTTATCTTTAAACCACGTTGTGATTGTTCCGTTCATCGCTGTTACCGCCTGTCAGATCGTAATGACTAAAGTTTTGCAGCGCGCAGTGTAATGCACAATGGCTAAGGAGACAAAAAAAAGCCCCTGCACGGGGGCAGGGGAAAACTCATGTCAGAGCTTATTAGTATTTAGTTGAACACCATCCCACCATCAATCAATAAGGATTGCCCGGTCATGTAATCAGAATCCGGCCCGGCGAGGTATGAAACGCAGGCGGCGACATCTTCCGGCTCGGACAAACGACCCAGCGTAATGCGTTTGGCAAAAGTTTCCGTCCCGTAGCCAAGCGGTTTGCCCGCCGCCTCGGAGACCTGACGGTCGATTTCTGCCCACATCGGCGTTTTGACGATGCCTGGGCAATAGGCGTTAACGGTGATGCCCAGCGGAGCAAGGTCTCGCGCTGCGGTCTGGGTTAAGCCGCGAACCGCGAACTTGCTGGAGCTGTACACGGCCAGTTCCGGGTTGCCGGTGTGGCCTGCCTGGGAGCAGGCGTTGATGATCTTCCCGCCGTGCCCCTCTTTGCGGAACGCGTCGATGGCAGCCTGAATACCCCAGATCACCCCTTTCACGTTGATGTTGTAGACCTTGTCGACAATCTCTGGCGTGATGGATTCGATAGGCGTGGACGGCGCAATCCCGGCGTTATTAACGATGACGTTAAATCCGCCCAGCGCGGTGCGCGCTTTTTCCACCGCCGCAAACACCTGCTCGCGGTCAGAGACATCCACCTTCACGGCGACGGCCTTGCCGCCGTTGCGGATGATTTCATCGGCGACCGCTCTTGCCGTCTCATCGTTATAGTCGGCAATGGCAACGGCAAAGCCATCCTTCACCAGGCGCAGCGCAATCGCTTTACCAATCCCCTGGCCTGAGCCGGTTACGAGAGCAACTTTTTGCATTTCTCTGTCCTTATATTGAGTCACAAAATCTGGCTGAGATGGAGCTGGCCCATCAGCAGCGGGTTATCGCTGTAGTCGACGGGAATGGCCACCACGGCCGGGCCATCGACATCCATCGCCGCGCGCAGCGTCGGTTCGAGCGCTTCAGCACTCTCCACGGCAAAGCCTTTCGCGCCGAAGGCATCGGCATAGACTTTGAAATCGACCGGGCCGAACTCGACGCCGGAAAGGCGCTGGTATTTTTTCTCTTCCTGGATCGCCACCATGTTGTAGGCGTTATCCACCCAGATGATGTGCAGCACGTTGGCGTTGAGGCGCACCGCGGTTTCCAGCTCCATGCTCGACTGCAGGAAGCCACCGTCACCGGAGACCGATACCACCTTGCGGCCCGGGTTCACCAGCCAGGCACCAATCGCCCACGGCAGGGCAACGCCCATGGTCTGCTGGCCGTTGGAGATCATTACCTGACGCGCGCGGAAGCTGTAAAGGTAGCGGGCGATCCAGATGTGGAAGCTGCCCATATCGACGGTCAGGGTCACGTCGTTATTGACGATGTCCTGCATGGCGCGCACGATGCGCAGCGGGTGCAGAGCAAACTGGTTGAGCGAGGCGCCGCGACGATCGAGCAGATCCCGCTGATGCTGACGATCGACCAGGATTTCAGAGGCGCGCTGGCTCAGCTCCAGCTTATGCTCGATCCGGCTGGCAAGCAGGTTCAGCGTTCCGGCGATATCCCCCACCAGCTCAAGATCCGGCACGTAGTTACGCTCTTCATAGGCAGGCAGCACGTCAATGTGCACCAGTGTGGCGTCGCCGCTGTTCCACATAGACGGCTCGTACTCCACCGGGCTGTAGCCGATGCAGATAATCAGATCCGCCAGATGCAGTAGTCGGTCGCCCGCCTGGTTATTGAACAGGCCGACACGTCCGGCAAAGCGGGTAAAGTTCTCCTGGTTCACCGCCCCGGCGGCCTGATAGGTGCTGGTGACAGGGATACGGCTTTTCTCCAGCAGCTTACGCAGGGCATCGCTGTTCGCGGGCTGGCTGGCCATCAGGCCAAGTAAAATGACCGGGTTTTTAGCGTTTTCGATAAGCTTCGCCACGTCGTTAATCGCAGACTCCGGTGCCGGACCCATCAGCGTCGCACCGCTGGCGGGTAAAATCGTCCCCGTCGCAGGCTGGTCGACGATATCCTGCGGCAGGCTGACGAACGCGCCCCCCGGCCTGCCGTGCTCGGCGGCGCGAAACGCGTTCGATACCACCTCGGCAATCGCGTCCGGCGAGCTGACTTCGACGGCATATTTGGTCACCGGGCTGAACATGGCGACGGTGTCCATGCTCTGGTGCACCAGCTTCGCTTTATCCGCGCGTTTGACCGCCCCGCCCAGGGCGACCACCGGATCGCCCTCGCTGTTGGCGGTGGCAATGCCGGTGATCAGATTGGAACAGCCGGGGCCGGAGGTCACCAGCGCCACCCCGGCTTTACCGGTCAACCGCCCTACCGCTGCCGCCATAAACGCCGCATTCGCTTCGTGACGCACGGGTATGATCTCGATGGAGGAGTCCAGCAGGGAGTCAAACACTTTGTCGATTTTCGCCCCCGGGATCCCGAATACCTGCTTCACGCCCTGCGCTTCCAGCTGGCCGACAACCATATCGGCGCCATGCGCCCACTGACGTGACTGTTTCTCACTGTTCACGGTAGTTCTCCTGTTAGTTTTCGACGGAACGGATCGCGGCATCCAGATTGCTCGGGTGAAGGTTGGCCTGTAAGAACGCGCTGTCGGCGGGCAGGTCAATCATGAGCTTGTGAATTTCGCCGAAGGTGAGCACACCACTCTCAAGCTGATAGTCGAGCAGGTGTCCCCCGCCCTGACGGTCGTCAGTAATAAAATGCTCGTGATAACCGGCCACGTTAATGCCCTGCATATGCTGCGGGGTGCGGAACCCGACCAGCACGCCCTCGCGCTGGTTGAAGCGGAACACCGGCTGGTCATCCAGCACGTCGGTCATCGCCCGGTACGGCGGCGTCTGGCGCGGTACGGTGCGGGTGTGGGCGTGGCGGAAATTACCGTCGATACGCAACGCACAGAACAGGTTATCGGACGGGATTTGCTGGTCGATCACATCGTGGATCTGCTGACGGCTGACCGGCGTATCAAAGGTTTTACGGTACTGCGGCTGAAACCAGGTCATCACCGCGAACGGCGTTTTCTGTTCCGGCTTCGCAGCCCGGGCGCTGCCGTCGGCACGCAGCTGGTATACCTGGCTGCTGAAGGCAATCATTTCGCCATCCAGTTCGTTGAACGTACCCAGGCCAAAATCACCGTGTGCCAGCAGATCGGCGATGGTGGTCTCACCTTCGTAGACGCCGCTTAGCAGGGCGCTCATTAGCGATGTTTGATAGATCACGCTGTCAGGATGCTGGGCGGAGAACCCACGCAGGGTCTCGCACAAGCTGGCCTCACAGTCGCAGGCAGATGAATGCATCATCATGCTCGTCCTCTTCAACTTTATTTAGAAAGGTTAAATAAATGTTGACCCGATTCAGCAGAGAGTTCCAATATAGAAACCATGCTGGTTTGAGACGTTTTAGATATGGAACTTCGTTATCTGCGGTATTTTGTCGCGGTTGCACGCGAGCGACACTTCACCAAAGCAGCCAAAGCGCTGGGCATTTCACAGCCACCTCTGAGTCAGCAGATCAAACGGCTCGAAGAGGAAGTGGGCACCCCGCTGTTCAGGCGTCTGACGCGAGGCGTAGAGCTGACCGAGGCGGGAGAAGCCTTCTATGAGGACGCCTGTAAGATCCTGGCGCTGAGCGACGCCGCGCTGGAGAAAGCGCGCGGCATCGCGCGCGGGCTGAACGGCAGCCTGTCGATAGGCATCACCAGCTCCGACGCTTTTCATCCTCAGATTTTCGCGCTAATCCGTCAGTTTCAGGTGCAGAACATGGCGGTGCAGGTTCATCAGGTAGAAGCCAATATGTCGTCGCTGACGACGATGCTGGCGGACGGTGAACTGGATATCGCCTTCGTGCGCCTGCCGTGCGAAAGCAGCAAGATGTTTGAAATCAAAATTCTCGACCGCGAGCCGATGGTGGTGGCGCTGCATCGCGACCATCCGCTGGCGGAGAGCGATTCGCTGGCCTTAGAGCAGCTGCGGGATACACCGGTGGTGCTGTTCCCGCAGGAGGTCGCGCCGGGATTGTATGACCGGGTTTACAGCTACTGCGAGCGGGCCGGAATCGACGTGCAGCATGCGCTGCAGGCGTCACAGCTTTCATCTTCGCTGAGCATGGTTTCCGCGGGCGGCGGATTCGCGCTGGTGCCGAAATCGATGGCGGCCATTTCTCCGCCGAATGTCACCTATCATGCGTTGAACTCACCGGAACTTTATACCGATATCGCGCTCTGCTGGCGTCGGTTTGAGCGTTCGCGGACAGTGAAGCGGTTTTTGACGATGATGAGTGAGGGGTAGCGGCTGTATAGGTTTTTGTAGGCCGGGTAAGGCGTAGCCACCACCCGGCAACATAGACTCCGTCGTTAAATCCAGACGTCGTTTTCTGCGGTGCGATCCCCGCCTTCGTGTCCGGTATTCAGGACCCCACAAGGTTCTATCATCATCATTTTTACCGTTGTTTCAGCAGACGTTTTATGTTCAACGCCTTTTGGCACAACGTACATTTCCCCTGGATTGACGAGCACATGTCCGTCACGAAAATCAATACGTAACACACCCTCAACTACGATGAATGCTTCATCGGTTTCCGGGTGCGCGTGCCATATAAAATCACCCGATATTTTGACGATTTTAAACTGATAGTCGTTCATCTGGGCGATGACTTTCGGCTGCCAGTGTGCGTCGAAGAGAGAAAACTTATTTTCCAGATTAACAGGTTGATACATGGTGACATTCCCTATGGTTGAGAAACGTCCAGGATAGAATAAGGTCGGAGTGCCGGTCTTGAACGATCGTGCAAGTCAGGCAGGGTTACCTTTGATGAATTTTTGCCAACGCCCCGGTGACATACCCAACGTTTTGATGAACTGACGAGTCATGTGGCTTTGATCTGAAAATCCCGAAGCAACGGCAGCCTCAGCAAGCGACAGGCCCGCCTGAATCAGGCGCCGACAGTACTCAAGACGACGCATGGTCACATAGCGATAAGGACTCGTTCCATAAAGCGCACGGAAGTCCCGACTCAGGCTCCAGCGATCTCTGCCACTTACGGCGGATAAGGTATCCAGCGTAATGTTCTGAATGAATTCAGTGTGTATATATTCGCGCGCGCGTTCTGCGGAGTGATAATCCACGCAATTCCGGCGAAAACGTTGCCCTCCCACAACGGCCAGCGTGTGGGCGAGATCGTAGAGCGCATCGTCTTCTTCCAGCGTATCGAAAGATTCTTCTGGCGCTTTTAACAGCGGTTCGGTCGCTGCAAAAAGCCGGGGATCGGATGAAATGCCGCCGGGAATAAACGGCAAAGGCTTTCCGCCCAGGATTTTTTGAATTAACGCCGGATCGATATACAGCATCCGATACTGGAATCCGTCGTTCGTTCCCGCCTCTCCGTCATGTATTTCGTCAGGGTGCAGGACCATTGTCCCGCCCGGCAAGCTATGTTGTTTACTCCCCCGATAGTGAAAACTCTGCACCCCGGATAAGGTCCGTCCTATGGCGTAAGTGTCATGACGATGCGGCTCATAGCCATGTCCGCTGAAATACGCCTCTATGCGCTCTATTTTTCCGGGTTGTTGCGCCAGTCTGACCCAGTCTTTGTTGGCTTTTGCATTCGACATAGCTGACACCTGATGCCCAGTGAGGGTGAAACAACACCATAAACGCATCGAGTGGAGTTTGGAAAGTCGTTGTAGGCATCGCGGGGTCGGAGAGCACCCTCTCAGCGCAGGGCAATCAGATGCAGAGTGACAGGATGCTAACGCATCCTGGCTCCCCATCCTCACTAGACTCCTGCTTCAGGCATTACTCCATGCGGCGGAATACGCAGAACTAGACTTTCGCCTCCGCACGCATTGCGGCCTGCACTGCGGGGCGGGTACTGATTTTTTCTCTGAATGCCAGTAGTGCTGGCCAGTCGTTCAGTTCAATTGAGAAGAACGTGCACCATCCCAGCACGGTGAAAAGATAGGCATCCGCCACGCTGAACGACGAGCCTGTCAGATAAGCGTTTGCGGAAAGCGTCTCCTGAAGAAAACAGAACCGCCTGAACAGCTTCTCACGAAAAATGGATTTGACCTCTTCGGGCAGTTGGCGGTTAAAAAGAGGTGCCGATCCCGCGTGTATTTCGCTGGTGATAAAGTTAAGCCATTCCTGAAGCCGCACTCGCTCCCAGCTGTCTGCTCGCGGTGCCAGCCCGCTTTCTGGCTTGAGGTCTGCAAGATACTGCAAAATGGCTGGCCCCTCGGTCAGGATTTTCCCGTCATCCAGTTCAAGCGCGGCGACATAACCTTTGGGGTTGATGGTCAGGAAGTCGCGCCCGTCAGCGGTAAGCTTGCTTCTGTTATCTACTTTAACCAGTTCGAACTCAATCGCCAGTTCGCGAAGCACAATATGGGGTGAAAGTGAACAGGTGTCCGGGGCGTAATAGAGTTTCATAATCTCTCCGTTAAAGCTGTGAGGGGTGACACTTCGGTTTGAATACACTGTGCTTAAAGCCGCCTTCGCTGTAAAATTAATGATCCATAAATAAGCCATTAGCTGAGCTACTGATAAATATGATGAATCTTTTACACTGGCGCTTACTGGTTGCCGTGGCCGATGCCAGTAATATTTCGCGTGCCGCTGAAGAGGTCGGCATGACGCAATCGGGTGCCAGCCAGGCGATCGCTCAGTTAGAGGCTTCATTAGGATTTGCGGTATTCACGCGTGAGCGACGCCACGTCGGCGTGACTGCCCAGGGTGAACGGGTGGTCAAAGAAGCAAGGAGCATGCTGGCGCGGCTGGACGCCATCCGCGTACTGGCGGATAAGAGCCGGGGGCTGAGTGGCGGGCGCATTCGTCTTGCCAGTTTTCCCTCGGTGACAGCCACATTTTTGCCAGGACTGCTGCGCGACTTTAAGCGCCTGCATCCTGAAATTGAGGTGGTCGTACTCGAAGGAACGGACCAGGAGGTCGAAGAGTGGCTGGCGGCAGATACGGTTGATGTGGGTGTGGTCATGAACCCTGTTCCCGGACGTGCTGAAGCGATCTTAGGACAAGATGCATGGGTCGCGGTGTTGTCGGCCAGTCACCGTCAGGCTCGCTATGTACGTTCGCGCGGCATCACGCTTGAGGAACTGGCGGACCAGCCCTTCGTGCTCGCCACGGGCGGTTGTGCCGTCAACGGAGAAAGCCTGATGGAACAGGCTGGTTTGCAGCTGTCTGATGTACGTGTGACCGTCCGCGACTGGATCAGCGCCTGCTTGCTGGTACGCGAAGGCATGGGCGTCACGCTGATACCAGAATCCGCCCTGCCTGGTGAATTACGCGGGTTGTGCGTCGTGCCCGTGACGCCTTCACTCTGCCGGGAATTTGGGCTGGTTTGTTCGGCGGCGGGAAAATCTTCCCAGGCAACGCAGGCGTTATTAGAAGGGTTGCTCAAAATGAAAAGATCTGCGTGAAGGCGTAACCGCGGTGCAAACAGTTCCCGGCGGCGCTGCGCTTGCGCGGGCCCACGGTTCGTGTCGCGGGTAAGCTGATTGGCGGCGTTGTAGGCCGGGTAAGGCGTAGCCGCCACCCGGCAATGCCCTTCTGGAAGCCGCCTCGCAAACCTGCAAGCAACCTTATGTAATTCAGGTGTATCGCTTTTCTTCCCTTCTTCACGGTCGTAAAGTGCCTGCGTTGCGGCACATCCGTAACCGGGCGTAGGAACCCGTTAGCATAACATGACTTATTTTGGACAATTAGGATGCTAAATGGCTACTACCCCTGAAGTTTCTTACGCGTTCTGTGAAGAAAGCGCAGTTCATCACCTTATCAATACTACAATTTCCGATTCTGCGGATCTCTTTGAATTGGTCGATACCTGTACCGCGTATGTCAGCGTGCTGGTGGACACTGACGACGCGGTGACGGTTAAAACGCTCTGCAAGCGATTGCTGGCTGCGTTGAAGCGGCTGCGGGAGTGCTGTGATGCTGAACTGCCGTCGTATCTGGTTGAACAGTTAATAGCAGGGGAAAAGATGACCTCCTGCGTGCCGGACTGCTGGCAGGAGACGACGCTGCAAGTGGACTATGCGGTGGCGTTAACGCTGGCGGTGATGGGCGAGACACTGCCTGCAAGCGTGGCGAAAGAACTCGTCGGACTGCTGCATGATATGGTCTGGCTGCTGGCGGAGTTTGTGAAGAAGCCTTATATTACGGCGCATTGAGGCGGGTGATGAAGGGCCGGGTTCTGCTTGATGAAAAACAGGATGTCGTCCTTACGCAAAATGCAATTTTGTTTGTTGAATGTCTGATAAGAGCGAGAAACGGACGTTGATTAGATTATGGGGCTAGTGAACATCGAGAAATATACCCAAAATCATGCTCGTTGATTTTGGGCTTTGGATACCTTTCACATCAATATAAACCGCTTCCAGGCCGCAAATATAACTGCTTCAGAAGATTAATTTATCCTGCTTTTTTGTCCGCAACCCGTTAATAATACCTAAAAATGCAAGCCCAACGGGAACAAGGGATCCCCACAGGACGGCGTTCCAGCCGTAGAGACTGAGCAGGGCCCCTGAAGAAAATGACCCAACAATCATCACCCCAAACACCACAAAATCGTTCAGGGACTGGACCTGGGTTTTCTCTTCGGGTCGGTGATATTCAATGATCTTCGCCGATGCGCCGGTGAAGCCAAAGTTCCAGCCCAGACCCAGCAATATTAACGACAGCCAGTAGTGGAAAATATCGGTTCCACCGAGTCCGGCCAGCACAGAGCATGCCGTGATAAGCAGACCCGCAGCGGCGATACGCATAGCCCCAAAGCGGTTAATTAATTTACCGGTGAAAAAACCGGGACCGTACATGGCAATAACATGCCACTGGATACCGAGATTTGACGCCTGCTGAGAAATGCCGTGCATGTGCATCGAGAGTGGTGCTGCTGTCATCAGGAAGTTCATCACCATATAGGTTACCGCACCGCTGAATACGGTTCTGGCAAACCCCGGCTGTCGGACTATTACGCTCAGAGGTCGTCCACCTGTTCCAACCGTGCTGACGGAATCTATCGTTTTCACGCCTTTAAGAATGAACGCTGATATAACGGCCACGAGCGCCTGGGCGATGAACGTGACGGCAAAGGTATGAGGCGGCCAGAGGTGCATCGTTCCGGAAACCAGCATAGGACCAACCACGCCAGCTATCACTCCTCCCCCCATAACCAGCGACAGGGCCCGGGCCCGGCGTTCGGGCGTAACGCCATCCGTTGCGGCAAAACGAAAGCTTAGCGCGACCGCCGCATAGGCACCGCCCATAAATGCAGCAATGCAGAACAGCAGGAATGAGCCGATGAAGACGGCCAGAGCAGCCGTCAGGCCGGTGATGACGCCTGCTCCGGTGCCGACCATAAAGGCAGTTTTACGACCATTTTTCCGCGCCAATGAGCCTAACGGCAGAATGCAGGCTGCCATCCCCAGAACAAACATGGTGATGGGCAGCGTGGCCAGTGAGTTGCTGGGTGCAATCGCGTTACCCACAATTGCCCCTGTGGCATAAAAGACGACGGAGTTAGCACCGGCGAGAGCCTGTGCGGCCGACAGGCGTATAATATTATTTTTCTGATCTGCAACGGGCAGGAAATGTTCTGCGGACATGTGATTAATTATCCTGATTCATGGTGAGCACTATCCGGTATCGCGCCAGACCCTGCTTCACTCTGCTGAGCGCCTCATTTGCCCTTTCAAATGGCAGCAGTTCAGTGACAGGCAACGTCTGAAAGAGGTGGCTGAACTGTAGTGCGCGCTCGGTTTGCGCCGGTGTGCTGACGAAGGATCCTGTCAGGGTGCGTTCAGCGCCGATCATCATACCCGGCGCGACCTGCACCGGCGTTTGTCCGGTACCCAGCAGGATCCCTTTTCCCCGGGGAGCGAGGGCGGACAGAAGGGCTGATACCGTTTCTGAAGCCGGTGCCGTTGCCACAATAAAATCCACACCGCCGTCATTTTTCAGACGTTCTGATGCGCTTTCCTTAAGTGTATCGATGTAGTGATGCGCACCCAGCTCAATGGCCGCTCGTTCTTTTTCATTACCCCGCGCAATTACGGTCACCTCAAAGCCCATTTTACGGGCGTACTGAACGGCCATGTGGCCAAGGCCACCCATTCCGAGAACCGCCACTCTGTCACCCGCTCTGGCGCCAGAATTACGCAGTGCGTTGAAGGTTGCGGTACCGGCGCAAAGGATCGGCGCTGCATGTACGGAAGAGAGCGCGGAGGGGATGGCTATCAGCGCGGTATGCCGCATGACAACGTACTCTGCGTAGCCGCCATCGCAGCTGAGTCCTGGCGTAAGCTGGTTTTCACAGAGGTGAAAAAGCCCGCTGCGACAGGGTTTGCAGTGCTGACAGTATCCCCCCAGACGCCCGATGCCAACCCGCTGACCGGTTTGCCAGATATCGGGTACCCTGTTCCCCTTCCGGGCAATAAATCCGACAATTTCATGTCCCGGTATACGGCCGGGCTGGCCCGCCTGCGGCGCTTTTTCCGCGTCCCGGAGATCGGCACCGCATACGCCGCATGCTTCAATTCTGATGAGCACCTCATCCGGGCCTGGAGCGGGTACCGGCCGCTCTGTCATTTCCAGCACCCCGGGGGCAACGATCTGCATAGCGTGATATTTTTTATTCATATATTGCACCGGAAAAATTAGGGATATCAGATGGCAAGGGCGACGAGAAAACGGGATACCATGTTATAGGCGGCGACAGTGGCAACCGCTTCCACGGTCTCTTTTTCACCTAACAGGCTTTTCAGCGCCCCGATGATGTTCTCCTCAACCACGACGTTCCGTGTGGACTGGTCCGCAAGATGTATCAGCAACGTTTCGGTGTCATTAAAGATGTGTGGCACGGAGGATAACCGCAGGGCTTCTGCTTTTTCAGCCGTTCCGCCTGCATCCAGATAGGCAGGGTAATGCACGTTCCATTCAAATTCTGCTTTATTCAGCCAGGCAACACGCAGCATGATCAGTTCCCGATATTCAAGGCTGAACGAAAATTCCTGACGTACCCGTACCATCAGTTCGTTCCAGCCCGTGGCCATGGGGGCACTCTTCAGTAATACCCGGTCAATAGCTATCAGTTTTCCGCCGGGCCGACGGGCCTTTATCGCGTTGAGAAGATTGGCGTCAACGGGCTCTTCATCCTGCCAGGGGGTTACTCTTGGTGTGGTCATATCATTTTTTCCTGTTGAACAAAACAATCCAGCCGCGTCAGCTCAGTATTAAGTCACCTTCGATCAGCATATTCTGGGCCAGTAACCACCGGTTCAGGGAGGAGTCAATCACCCGCTGATGGACCCCTTCAAACTGATGCACCGTGCCGCTACCGCTTACGTGGATGACATACACAAGCCTGCCGGAGGCATCCTCTGCAGGTCTGTCACCGGAGGCAGGTATACCCTTCGGAAGGTGCCCGTCAGTGTGAATTTCAAGATGCGTAAGGGCGAGACCTTCAGCCCTGGCTTCGAGAATAAAGGCGGCCATTATGCAGGCGTTAAACGCAGCGAGCATCAGCTCCTGGGGGTCAGGAGCCAGCCCTTCTCCACCCAGCGAAACCGGTTCATCGGAATCGATAACATGACTTTGCAGGGCAGACGGAGCGTTGTCTGCGGAAAAGGACTGGCAGAGCGTCCGGCTGGCCATGCCCCCCTGCCACGAGGTGACAAGGTCATAATGCGCAGTCTGGATTTGCATAATTACTCCAGTGCTGCACGCGGGTGAGCGCGTGCGGCATGGTTATCAGGCGTTACGGCCAGCCATCACACCGCCATCAATATCCCAGATAGCGCCGGTGACCCAGCCTGTCTTGTCAGAAAGCAGGAAAGCAACGGTTTCCGCGATATCGACCGGGGTACCCACGCGGCCGATCGGGTGGAAGCTGTCAAAGCTGTTCATCACGTCCTTCACGTCGTCTTTCGGAATGAAGCCTTCGTAAATCGGCGTGTGAACAACGGCCGGAGACACCGCATTCACGCGGATCCCTTTTTCACCCAGCTCAATGGCCAGGTTTTTGGTCAGCGCGTGCAGACCCGCTTTCGCCATTGAGTAAGCTGAAGACGGCGTGGCGCCGATGGCCTGCTGTGCCCACATGGAGCCGATATTAACGATGGAGCCTTTAATGCCGGCCTCGATCATATTGCGCACCACGTCACGGGTAATAAAGAATGTCGCGCGGTTAATGCTCATATACATGTCATAGTCTGACGCTTCATGCTCGGTGAACGGTTTCGGGAAAAATACGCCAGCCGCATTGACCAGCAGGCTGATATCTTTGTGTTCGGCGTTAATGGTGTTCACCACGTGCTGCATACCTTCTTCTTTCATCAGGTCGGCAACGATGATAGAAACCTGACCATCAGCAGCCAGCGCCTGGCGGGCCTGCTCGGCTTTGTCCTGGCGATTGCCAACCAGCACAACGCTGCCACCGTTTTTCAGAACCAGCTTCGCCGTTTCGAAGCCCATACCGCTTGTACCACCGACCACTAACAGTTTTTTACCGGCAAAAGATGCGTTCATCGCTAACCTCTTTGAATTCATATGGTTGTCATTGATGAAAAGCCGCGCTCCTCATCGTGTGAAATCAGAATGCCACCCGGGCCCCTGATTGACGACTGAGAAGAAATTGCGACTCAGGAAAGAAAATCTTTCTCGCTGGCGTATACTGAGGAAAATTATGAATCAGGATGACCACAATGCGATCGCTAAACCGACTTAAATGGCTGCACGCTTTTGAAGCCACCGCCAGGCATGGCAGCTTTACCGGCGCGGCTCAGGAACTGGGCGTTACGCCCGCCGCAGTAGGCCAGCTGGTGCGCTCGCTGGAAGACTGGGTCGGGCACCCGCTTCTTCACCGCACCCGCTCAGGAAAAGAGCGGCTGACGCTGGTTGACGAAGCGCAGGAGGCACTCCAGGACATCACGCAGGGGCTCGACAAACTGGAAACCGGATTAAACAAGCTTCGTGGTCGCCGGTCGCGCTCGGTGGTGGTGGTGACGGCTTCGCAGGTACTGATGATGAACTGGCTGATGGACCGTCTGAACCGGTTTGCGGAATCCCATGAGAATATCGATTTGCGGCTTAACGTGACGGAAAAACTGATGGACGTGTCGCACGGCGAGGCGGATATCGGTATTCGCTGCGGCCAGGGCGACTGGCCAGGCGTGAATAAAACCTGGCTGATGGATGAGGAAGCGGTACTGATCTGCAGTCCACACCTGGTGCCGTCCGGGAAAATGGCCTGCAGTGAATGGCTCGCCACACAAAAACTCATTCATGATGACACGCCCCACCCGGGGGCTGATTTTCCGTCATGGAATGATGTCCTGATGGAGGTCGGTGCCCCCGAAGCGCTGGAAAGCGGGCTGCATATTAACTCCACCTCAGCTGTGATCCTGTCGGCCCTGAGCGGCAGGGGCGTGGCCATCGTGCGATACGCTCTGGTGAAAAAACTTATCGAAACCGGACAGCTGGTTCAGCTGCATCCTGACCATCGGTGGCCGCTAAAGTGGTCTTATTATGTGGTGACCCCGCAGCAAAAAGTCATGCGTGATGAAGTGAAAGTTTTCCACGACTGGCTTCTTCAGGATGTCGTCTCGGATCCTTCATAAACTGCCCACTCAGGCATTACGCTGCTCCTGCAATCACGCTGGGCGCGTAATGCTTATTCCCTGCCAAACCACGACATAGAATTTCTTCTCTGCTCCGCAAGATTATCTGATTTGTTGAAGCTGTCTGGCTTTCTGATAATCGCCCTCAACGAAAGGTAATACAGGCCGGGTTTTTAAACGGGCGTGTTACCTCAACCCTGAGCGAAGGAGAGAACGATGGCTTATCTGCAAATCCCCCTGGATATCAGTAATGAAAACCGTGCGGCAGCCGCGGGGGTATACCAGAAATACAAAACCCCGTTTCTGACCACCATCGAGGGTGCCACCTCTAAAGAGCTGCTTGTCCGTGATGAGGATGTCCAGGTGCTGCACGGCTTTACGACTGTAGCGCAGGCATACCTTGACAGTCCGCTGTTCACGCAGGATGTCGTTGCAGGATTAAAACCCTATTTAAACAGCGCACCTGACGTACGTATTTTCGACGTCATGGAATGACTTTTCTGAAACAAACAACAACCGGAGTTTTCAATGTTCTTAAACTGGAATGAATATCGCAGTGGCCTGCTTGCCACCATCGGCAAATTTGCCAAACTGCAGCCAGAGTTTATGAAAGGCTTTCAGCAAATGGATAAGGGGGCGTCAGAAAACAAGCACCTCGATCCCAAAACCCATGAACTGATTGCCCTGGCGGTGGCCGTCACCACCCGCTGCGACGGTTGCCTGGCCGTACACGTGGACGCTGCGGTCAAGCACGGTGCCACGCGCGAAGAGATCGCCGAAGCGCTGGCCGTTGCCATTAACCTGAATACCGGCGCAGCGTTGACGTACACCGCGCGTGCTCTGGATGTGTACGATAATCTGCCGAACAAATAGGCCTTAGACGGCCCCCTGTGGGCCGTCTAATCACTGACTATGATGTTACTGAATTCTGATTTTTCGCAGCGTGCGATCGTCACCCCGGATGATTATCAGTGGATACCTTCTCCCCAGCCCGGCGTTGAACGCTTGATGCTTGACCGGATTGGTCTCGAGCAGGCCCGCGCAACCAGCCTTGTCAGGTATGCGCCCGGATCCAAATTTCCCGCACACAGCCATCCCGGCGGAGAAGAGATTCTGGTGCTCGACGGTATTTTTACCGAAAACGGGGTCGACTATCCTGCCGGCTGGTATCTGCGCAGCCCGGACGGTTCTTCTCACCAGCCCTCAAGTCGCGACGGTACAACCATTTTCGTCAAGCTGCGCCAGATGTCTGCCGATGAGCGCCAGCCGGTCAGGATAAATACGCAGGAGGCAGCTAACTGGCACGGTCAGCCGCAAAGACAAGTCTGCCCTTTATTCTCCGGTGCTTCAGAAACCGTTCAGCTTCAGAAGCTTGCTCCGGGCGAGCGGATCTTCTGTGCACCGCTTGTTGGCGGAGCAGAGATCCTTCTTCTGCAGGGGGAACTCCATGCGCCGGAAGGTTGCTATGGGGCAGGAAGCTGGCTGCGGTTTCCACCGGGTGATATGCCAGCTCTGATAGCCACCGCCTCTGGCGCACTTTTTTATCTGAAAACGGGACATCTCAGCCCGACAACCCTGACCGGAGCGACATTATGAAGCAGAGCGCTGTTATCATTGGTGCGGGCATAAGCGGCCTTTATGCCGCCACGCTGCTTGAAAAAGCGGGTGTTGATTATGTGATCCTTGAGGCTCGTGACAGAACGGGCGGGCGCGTGCTGTCTGGCCTGGAACTGGCGGGCACCTCCGCTGGCATTCATGTAGATATGGGAGCAGCGTGGTTCTGGCCTGATATTCAACCGGACTTCGCGCAACTGATCGAGCGGCTTAATCTTCCGGTAATGTCGCACGGCCGTCCGGGTGACATGCTCTACGAACGCCAGCTGGATTCGCCCCCCGAACGCTACCCGGCATGGGAGAGCTCCCCGGCGTCTTTCAGGCTTAAGGGAGGAATGCAGGCGCTGACGGCGGCACTTAAAAGTCAGATCCCGGCTGAGAAGATTAAAATCGGCCATCAGGTGGTGGCGGTTTCCCGGGCTGGCAAGGAAGTGCAGATCCATACCCGGTCCGAAGGCAGTAAAAAAGCCGTATTTTCCGGTGAGCATGTCTTCCTCGCTTTGCCTCCTGCCCTGGCAGCTAAAATAGATTTCAGACCGGCGATGCCGGAACAGGTACTGTCAAACTGGCGGAAAATCCCGACATGGATGGCTCCCCATGCAAAATATGTCGCTGTATATAAAACAGACATATTGCATGAGCGGCAGCTTTCAGGGAATGCAGGAAGCCGCGTGGGGCCAATGGTACGTTCAACGTTTAGAAAGAGCGAGAAACAGCGCCGGCCGTTAAGAGCGCATCTATGGAAGAACGCGCCATCAAGTTAGCCAGGCAAAAAGCGCACTATAAGCTGCACAATGCCGAACATAAGGTATATGAAGGCTACAGGGATTTTTTACGCCGCCAGATCGCCGCTACGGCCGTTTCCTGACGATCTGCGAGGCGGCAACTACTAACGCACCAAAACAGCATCAGATTACAACTGCGCTGCTTAATTAATATTCAAAAAAGTGAGCGGCGCGTTAAAAAGCTTGGGATAAACTGCCTTTTTTTAGGATAACTGGGATAAACTCAGTTTTATAAGTAATTGATAATATTGTTTTATTTTGAGGTTATCCCGTTATCCCAAGAAGAACGGTACTTTTCTGCTTATATAGAAAATTGAGGAAGACAGGGTAGATGAGTCATCTTCACATAAGAAATTAATGATTTACCATGAGAGGATGATTTTCATTTAAGAAAACTACATGATGAAACCGACTTTTAATCAATTAATAAGCTTTTGTACTGTGGCAGAAGTGGGGAACATTGGTCGTGCGGCGGAGAGGCTGAGCATTTCACAGCCTCCCTTGAGCAGGCAGATCGCACAGCTTGAAAGCAACGTAGGGGCGAAACTTTTTACCCGGGATGCGAAAGGCGTGAGGCTGACAATTGCCGGTGAACAATTTTTAACAGACGCTCACGCAATCTTGGCCCTTATGCAACAGGCCTGTAATAACGTGCGAGCAGTAGCGGATGGACAACAGGGATTTTTGAAGCTTGCGGCGACTATGTACGCGTCCTACAGCGTGGTACCGCAGGTCGCCATGCGACACAAAGCCAGTTACCCCGACGTTAAGTTGCTATTTAAAGAGCTGGTGCCAACGGACTTAATTAGCGCCTTACAGGATGGGAGCATTGATGCGGCAATCTCATTTGGAGAGCCCACCACGTCAGATATTAATTCTCTTGTGATTTTGCAGGAGCCATTAATAGCAGCTTTACCGGCCAACCACCATTTCGCTGATAACGAAGCGTTAAACCTGGCTTGCTTGGGGGACGATCAGTTTATTACCGTGCCTCGAGCTATGGCACCCATGCTGTACGACACTATTCTAAGCCAGTGTCAGAAAGCGGGTTTTAGCCCTCATATCGGATTAGAGGTATCAAGCCAGCAGACGATCGTTAATTTCGTGGCTAACGGATTTGGGGTAGCGCTTATTCCGGCAAGTATGCAGCATGCGCAAATACGAGGAGTGGTTTACAAAGAACTCGCAGGAGCAAATACGGTACAGAATGTTTTAATGTGGAATGCGAGAAACAAAAACCCGAGCCTAAAGCGGTTTTTAAGCCTGTGCCGCGAAATCCGTGACGAACTGAACACAGCACAGGCTGGAGAGTAATTAACCTTTGCTGATCATGATTTCAATCAACCCGGGCTTGCCGCTGGCAATCGCGGCTTCGACTGCAGGAGCTATATCACAGGCGCGATGAATTTTGCAGGTTTCCAGCCCCATCGAAGCGCCCAGAGCCTGGTAATTAATGGCAGGTGCGATTAAATCCATAGCGATGAACCGATCTGTCTGGGCTGAAGTGTATTCATCCTGCGAGCGCATGAAGTTTTTAAGAACGTTATATTCAGTATTATTCATCACGATAAACGTGACGGGTAATTTCTCATGCGCAGCTGTCCACAGCGCCTGTGGGGAGTACATGGCAGCCCCATCGCCGACAAAACACACCACCGGAGCTTTACCTAATCCCAGGGAGTAACCAACCGCTGCAGGCATGCCCCAGCCCAGACCGCCGCCACGCATGAAAGCATATTGATCGGCTTTAGGACTGTTCAGTGCTTTACGTAAGCCCCCCGACGTCGAAATAGCTTCATCCACGATCGCCACATCTGGCCCGATTGCACGCGCAGCCTCGAACGCAGCCACTACCGGAGTGATTACAGCTGCGTTGTATTGTTCGTTAACCAGCTCCTCATGATTCGCTTTGTCAGCGTTAAATTTTGCCTTGGCCTCATCAAAACGGCGCAGGTAATCAGAGCGACGATCCGCGGTGGTTTTGTGCAGGTGAGGTAACAGCGCATCGAGAGAAAGCGCAATATCACCCACAACAGACAATTCACTAACGTAAGTGCGCCCCAGATCGCCAGAATCGGCGGATAGTTGGAACACCTGACAGGATGCTGGCACCGCGTCACCTTCTGAATACAGGATAGTGATAAGGGATTTTCCACCCAGCGCAAAGATCGCATCATATCCGGAGAGCGCCTTATTAAGTTCCGTTGCTTTCGTCGTGAGGTTCCCACGCCATAGTGGATGGGCGGTAGGGTATGGAATACGGCTAGGCCACGTTGAGCCGTACACGTCAGCCGCGAGCATTTCAGCTAGATCGACAACCTGTTTAGCCGCCTGGGACTGGCTGATCTCGTCGCCTGCAATGATTGCCACTTTACCAGGGGCAAACGCCGCGAGTTTTTCAGCTAGCAGAGGCAGAGAACTCGCAACAGATTTATGTTCGATATTAGACGGAGAGCCGATGTTAACAGTGCTCAATTCCTCCATTACATCCATTGGCAGCGACAGGAAGGCCGCGCCTTTCGGGGCGGCGTCGGCATCATGAAATGCACGACGCAGCAACACGGGAAGCTGATCCGCGCTGGTCACTTCACGCGCCCATTTAACGGCAGGTTTTGCGATATTACACAGATCGCCAAGCAGCAGGGGATCGGTCATAAAGTGCCGCGTATCCTGCTGGCCAGCCGTGACCACTAAAGGAGTTTGAGAGCAGGCCGCATTAAGTAAAGCGCCCATGCCGTGACCCAAGCCGCCCGCCGTGTGGAGGTTGAGGAAACCAGGCTTGCCGGATGCCTGGGCATAACCGTCAGCCATTGCTACGGCACTAGCCTCCTGGAGAGCCAGAATATAGGACACTTTAGGGCGGCGTAAAAGTGCATCCATTAACGGTAATTCCGTGGTGCCCGGGTTGCCGAAAATGTATTCAACTCCTTCACTTTCAAGAACTTCTAATAGTACATCACCACCACGGCGAGCGTTTGCATCCTGTACTTTTGTTAATGTATTGGACATTTTAATTCACCTGTTCATTCAGTTAGTTCATTAACCCTTTTGTCGTGTGGAGCAATGTTAATGACAGGCTGACTTCCGTATCAAATGCTATAAAAGTAGTGGCTTATACCAAAAAAGGTATGGTTGCTGTTACTGGTACTCACTAGGCACAACCAGCGTTATTTTCCCGCTTGCCCTGTGAACTGAAAGATACGGTAGATAGATGAGTTAGCAGATGGCAAGCGGGGCCAGAAATTGCCCTAACAGAGATCTAATATGTATAGGAATGTGTATAGTTCTTGTTTTTAAAACTCAAGAATTGGCTTTGTCGCTGGTTTGGTCTTGGTTTGTTATAAGCCAATGCCGGCGGATCATTTTTCGCACCACTGGGCCAGAAAGCATGTCGGTAGCGGGCCAGTGACAAAGCGTGTACTGGAAAACAGTGACAAATGGGTACTTCTGGAGTGCATACACCACCGGGCCTTTCTTCAGCTCAACGGCAATAGCAATCCTGCCTTTCGCTCTCTGGTGTAACTCATTGAGCCAGATATCAAGTGTCTCAGGCGTATGTTCAATCATATGAAATATGCGATCACCGTTTTTAAACTGAACGCAGGTATATTGTTTTTTATCCGCCCAGTCCAAACCAACATGAGCAGCAAACTGATCTTTCGCAGTCATCACCAACTCCTTTTTATCGGGGATTGGTATGCATTCCACGCTCTTCGAAAAAAATATAGTCAGCAGTTTTTCTGCATGCCCTGAGTATTCGTTAGCGAACGTGGAGCACTTACTGGCTCGAAAGCAAAGCGGCAATCATCAAATCACATGATTCTGGCACAATATTCCTAACCAATACGCGCATACCCTGAATCACTTAATAGTGTAAATCTCAGGGTGTGAATGACTATATCTGGCACAAAGCGGACAAGCTCACTGGGCCAAAGGTCTGCTGTGAGCGAGGATAGGACATTCCGGTAAAGTGCATTTTTTTAAATTCATTCTTCATAACATTTTTTTGACGTTGTCTAACCAGTCTGGAAGATGCTCTCTATACCAGTTTAGATAAATGGGAAATGCAGCCTTTTGCCGCTTTTGAAGTAGGGTAATCACTTCCGTGACAATCCAGGCTTTGGCTATAGCAATTTCTCTGGCCAGATCTATGATATTTTTGTGGGAGGATAGCTCGCAATAGCGTTCTGAAAGGGCCATAAACATTTGTTTTTTCCCCATTCCCTTTATAAGGGGAGCTAGGTCGATAGCAGGACTCCCTTTGCCAAATCTTTCCCAGTCAAAAAGAACTAAATCACCGTTTTCTCTCATTCCCCAGTTGCCTGCGTTGCTGTCGCCTGAAACCAGGCTTTGGTAGCCAAATAACTCATTACTACATTGCTGAAATCGTCGTAGCTGCTGTGCACTTTTTTCTGGTAACGCCAAAAGCACGAGAGAGTTTTCTAACGCTTTTTCTGTCCATGTATGAGTGTGATAAAGCCATTCAGAATGCGCAGGATAACGATGCAGGCGGCCCAGCATAGCTATGGCATAATCATTTGCCACATTGGCTTGTTCAACCGAGTAAGGAATATACTCCATACTTAATTGGCGTAAGGCTGCATCAGCAGACAAGAGCTTAGGAGTTGCAACCACTGCCTGATTAAGCTCTGTTGCCACGTATTTATAAAAGGCCCACTCAACTTCGCTGACAGGCCACTTCTCTATAACTATATGATCACAATCACTGGTATTCAGAGCCACTCTGGCAGTGCCCATTTTGGATAAATCCATGGCAGACATGCACTATCCCTCCAAAATTAGCGGATTGGTTGTTCTTGTTTATTAAGTGTAATGCAAATAGGTAGTGGTGCGGATGAAGTTATAAAGCACCATTCCTAATTTGCGCGTATGGCAACGTCCGCTCCTGGCACAAAGCGGACATATCTATCACAGTCACCTCATTCAGTGTTTGTACTCTGGCCACCAGACAATTTCCAAATCAAGCAGTCGCCGCAAACGATCTTTATCGGGTACTAAAAATGGAGCACTACCGACACCAGACTATATGCGAAAGCGCTTCTCCAACCTGGACAGGATAAAGTATCGGGAAAACTGGCAGGTCATCGATATAAGTGGCTGGCCTTTACGGATAATGTTTTTGCTGATTTTGAGCGGGGAAAGATCGTCATCAAACACATCAGCACACACGCAGAGTGTGACAAGCTCACGGACCTCTACCGCAGAACGAAAGAATGAATTATGCAGCAGCCATCAAAGCGGCAAATGATCTGACAAACGAGCTCCCTTTCCTGGGATCAAGCCCGTCACGACAAGATTATGAGGATGCGCTGACACTTGTGGAGTATCTGATTGAGCATGACCCCGATAGCCCGCTGGTAGAATTGCACAGCCAAAATCGATAAGTACGAAAACGAGTCCCCGGAGTTTGCAGAATTTAACGCGCGCGCTGCCAGCATTCCGTCAGGTGTTGCGCTGCTGAGAACGCTGATGGATCATTACCAACTCACTCAGAGCGACTTTGAGAACGAGATTGGCAAGAAGTCTCTGGTGAGTCGGATCCTCAACGGACAGCGCACGTTAACGGTGGATCATATGCGCGCGCTGGCGAAGCGTTTTGGATTGCCAGTGAGCGCGTTTGTGGGGAATTGATCGAAAGCAGGTTAAGGTGACAGGGAATTAATGAAGACATCCTAACGCTTCCCCACTCCCTTTTCCTGGTAATTGTCTGCGGCACACCATCTGTTACTCTGGCTGAACTCAAGGAGTGACAAGGATAAGAGATGCTGAACCCAGGATTCGTTACCCGCAAAGCGCTTGCTAACTGGCAGGATGTTCCCGCTTTTCTCCCCCAGTTCCAGTTTCATGAAAAACACCAAATGGTCATCCACACTTCCCACCCTGAAAATATTCTGCCGTTGATTGCAAACTTTGACATTCGTCAGGATGCCGTGATTCGGCGGTTAATGTCTTTGCGGCAAATACCGAAAAAATTATTACGGAATAAACAGGCCGGGTCGATGAGTAACTTTGGGTTGCACAGTTTTACCCTTTTGACCCAATCAGCGTCAGAGATCTGTTACGGGTTAAGAGGACAATTCTGGCGTACAGATTTCAACCTTGAAAACATGCCAGATGCCAGCGCTTTTCAGACGCCAGTCGCTGCGGGTAAAGCAAAGCTGCTGCTGCGCTATCAGGTAACGGAACGCGCACCAGGCCAACATGAGCTCTCCACGGAAACCTTTGTTTATTGTCCCGACAGAAGCACTCAGCTAAAAATGACAGCTTACTGGCTGGTCATTCGGGCAGGCAGCGGCTGGATCCGTAAAAGAACGCTGAAGGCACTTAAGTCGAATATTGAAGGGCTGGAGTGAGATGCTAACGAAAACGTTACAGCGTTAATCAGCAACGCTAATGCCATTTGGTCTCAAACCGCCAGCTGATTGTAAATAACCTTCTTATACGTTGAGCTCATCACAGATGGCATGTATCGTTTGCGCCTTAAGCCAATTGTGTACAATACGTTATGGAAGATACTGATAATGGATTTTAGATTTAGATTAATTACAGCAGAAGATCGCCCTTTTATGGTGCAGATGCTTTATGAGGCAACGATAGCCTCTGAACAAACATTTGATATAGATAATATTGAAAATTTTCCCCATTCATATGCATATATAGAAAATTTCCCTGAAGCGGGCGAGGTGGGTATTATTGCGGAATCCACAGATGGAACTCCAGCAGGGGCTGCCTGGCTCAGGAATTTCCCCGAAGGGGACAAACCTGGGATTTCGGGTCCTGAGTTAACGATTGCTATTGCTCCGTCATATCGGCGACAACACCTGGCTAAACGTATAATGGCGCAACTTTATCAGGCAGCCAATGCGTTAAATATTAAAACGCTGAAGCTGGGTGTTTATCAAAAAAATGTGCCTGCCCTTGCGTTTTATAAAAACGATGGCTGGGAGCCAGATGTTATCTTTGGCGATTACGTGATGATGAAGCGCGCTATTTAATCGGCGCTTATTAAAAAGAATTCCGTCGAGGTAATGCCCACTGTCGAGCACGACCCCGACATTAACGCTGGAGCATATGCGCGAGCTGGCGAAGCGTTTTGGAGTGCCGGTAGGGACATTTGTGGGGAATTGATTAGGATGGAATTCAACCAGGTGTTAAGTAAAAAAGTGACGCAGCTATTCTGTTCGCCGTTGAAGTTGGCTCAACAATTGTGCCCTCTGCACGAAACGGCTCTGCATAACCATAAATAATATTAGGTTATGCATCAGTTCTTTGAGGCAAAGCTGTTATCGGATATGAAAATTTAATAGTTACCACACCCTATTAATAAAGCCGGCATAATCCGGGTTATAAATCTAGAAACTCTGAAATTAATGACTGAACTTAAATATTTAAGCCAGACTCTGACTTTGAGCTTTCAAAAAGACAACCTCACCACCGATAATTTTAGAAACAGCCTCTTTACTTTCATGCAAATAATTCTTCTAAAATTCCGAGAACGAATCAGCGACCAACTCAACCTCTTTATCATCCATCAGAAAAATAAACACCTTCCCTAATGAATCATCAGATTTGAGAGATAATAGAAAAGTGTTCCCACCGTCATCATAAGCAAAAGGAACCATATTCTTTAACTCGCCAAACGACTCGATAAGATCATGATAGAGTTGCTCAATTGGCAGGTCACCATATTTTATAGGGTTAAAACCGCCAAGCATAAAAGGATTACCCTCTTCATTATCATGAGGATACCCACCATTATTTTTAAGATAAAAATCAAGAAATGATGCGGGAAGATGGTGATCAAAGTACGCATTGAACGCGTTTATTTCGTCTACAGTCAGTTTATTTTCTGAATCAGTAAGATACATTAGCATTTTCCTCCAACGGTTCTGCGGGCACGTTTTCTAGCTGGATGAGTATAGGCATTTCCAGTGGCAGCCTTGTACTGACTAACGCCACCAGTATGCGAAATTCCCTGATGAGCACTATGTTTAACCAACTGCATAGTCCCTTTGTTAGTTTCAGGATTATAATCATCAAGATGGTGCCAGACATAAACACTTGGCGTAGTTTTTTGATTCAATCCAGCCTCTATATTTCCAACATGGAAATCTTGCAAATAATCTCCGGTATATTCAATAGAAACAACAGGATTAATGCCAGCTTTATTATACAAGTCATTACTTCCCGAATAATCCAACCCACCTGTAGGGATTTGATCAACAGTACTGTATCCACGCTCACTAAGCTTAGCGATTGGATCGATGGCAAGACCCAGCAGCTCAATCCATCCCCACGGATTAGCCGCATAATGATAAAGGTTTCAACCACCATTCAACCAAAACTGATCCTGTACAATAAACCGACCGCCCTGTAGGTCATAGCAGCGAAACAGGTTATAGTACGGTCCAGATTCACCGTCAGCTTGGCTTTGTTGAATAAATCAGATTTCGGGTAAGTCTCCCCCGTAGCGGGTTGTGTTTTCAGGCAATACGCACGCTTTCAGGCATACCTGCTTTCGTCATTTTGTTCAGCGCTCGTACCAGGGCCATAGCCTCTGCAACCTGACCATCGTAGTCACGCAGTGTCAGTGAACCCCCGAACAGCTGTTTTACCCGGTACATCGCCGTTTCCGCTATCGAGCGACGGTTGTAATCTGTTGTCCATTTCCACCGCGCATTACTCCCGGTCATTCGCTGATTAGCCACTGCACGGTTACGGTCTGCATATTCACCGGGCCAGTAACCCGCACCTTTTCGGGGAGGGATAAGCGCGCTGATTTTCTTACGCCGCAGTTCATCGTGACATAGCCGGGTATCGTAAGCGCCATCGGCGGCGGCTGACCTGATTTTCCGGTGGGTTTGCCGGATTAACCCGGGGAAGGCCTCTGAGTCCGTAACGTTGTTCAGCGACAGGTCAGCGCAGATGATTTCATGTGTTTTACTGTCAACGGCGAGATGCAGCTTACGCCAGATACGGCGGCGTTCCTGGCCATGCTTTTTGACTTTCCACTCGCCTTCACCGAAGACCTTCAGCCCGGTGGAATCAATTACCAGGTGTGCGATTTCACCCCGGGTGGGCGTTTTGAAACTGACATTAACCGACTTTGCCCGCCTGCTGACACAGCTGTAATCCGGGCAGCGTAGCGGAACGTTCATCAGAGAAAAAATGGAATCAATAAAGCCCTGCGCAGCGCGCAGGGTCAGCCTGAATACGCGTTTAATGACCAGCACAGTCGTGATGGCAAGGTCAGAATAGCGCTGAGGTCTGCCTCGTGAAGAAGGTGTTGCTGACTCATACCAGGCCTGAATAGCTTCATCATCCAGCCAGAAAGTTATGGAGCCACGGTTGATGAGGGCTTTATTGTAGGTGGGCCAGTTGGTGATTTTGAACTTTTGCTTTGCCACGGAACGGTCTGCGTTGTCGGGAAGATGCGTGATCTGATCCTTCAACTCAGCAAAAGTTCGATTTATTCAACAAAGCCCGTCAGCTTATAGCCCGGCATAGCGAAACGGCTGATGTGTTTCACAATCCGTGAAAATCCTTTGCTCTGATGATGTACCTCGCAGCATTCGCCAGTTATCACGAAATCGATTTGGCCTCTTAGGGAAGTAAGAGGTTGAAAAGAGTTGTAGTTACAGCGTGATTCTAAGATGAATATTGATTTTATCTGGAATCGGTCTTTTCATCCTTTAGTTATGCGTCTATTCACTATGTCATTCACATAATGTTCAATCGAAATATTGTGCTCCCGATTAATCTGAGAAATGAATGCGCTAAGATGCTCTTGCGATGCATGAAGGGTAGTGGCAATAAGGTTATCAAAATCGTTCTGAGTAAATCGTTTGTGTCCCTTCAACGTCGAGTGCTGAAGCAGAGTGTGTGCGGTCACTTCCATGACGGCCCGCCGGTAATGATCGGACAGCAGGACGTCAAGATCGGTCTGACGAATATCAAACTCAAAATAAAAGCTGACAAATCCAGATTCAACAGGTAATGAATAAATCAGTTTGTCGCCTAATTGCTCAACGTAAGGTTCATATCCTTCTCCCATTACTCGCGTAGTCTGCATAGAATCCCTCTCCTTTCATTCATGATGATTAATTCAATTAAATAAATACACAGCATAACCATTTTAATTCTTGCATAAAATATCTGTAAGAATCAGAGAGAGCACCCCTTTGAAAAAAAATAATATTATCGCTGACTCTCTTTTGAACGAAAACAATTTACCCATAAAAATAATTATAAAACGCATTAAAACTTTCATTACCGATAAGAGGCACAATTCTTTTCCGCAACTCATCAATAAAATCATCTTTTACTTCGTCATTATCATCTGCTATATCAAAGATATCATATTGACCATATACCAAATCAATAAGCTCAGCCAATGAAAATATAAATCCAGAGAGACTACAAGCTATTTTAAATGGTTCAATTACATCATAACTTGCATAAATAGGGGTATTCCCTTCATCGACAACCGCAATTATAGGTTTACCTCCACCTAAATCATCACCAATAACAAGGTAATTTTTTAGTAAGTACTCATAACCATTTTGAGCCTTTAAGAGCTCACTGACTGAGTGAAGCTTAATTGGCGCGAAGCCTGTTTCAATCTTTAATTTTTCAGGATTATAATTTTCATATAAAAATTCCACCTCTGTCGAACGAGGTAAGTTGGACGGGAAGGCATTGTCCAGATCATTGACGGTTCTGAAACTCCCTGACAGCGAGTATTTATTGCAAATGACAATAAGTTGTTTAAATGCTTTTTCAATCTCATCCACCATTGTCTCAAACGCACAATCTTTGAGGTTTATTTTTTATACTTTGCAAAGCAAGTAGTTAATGATAAAATAATATATCCCATTGAACTTTAATTTAAATGAATTATTATAATCCGGGAAAATATTTCCCCGGATCATTTTGGCTAATTTAAATCATACTCACATTAATAAATAGGGTCTGCAAAATCTATTCCTTTCACATTACTCTTAGAAAGGAACTCTTTAAATTCATTTGAAATAATTATGCAAGATTTATATTCACTACATCTTGCCATACTAAAATCTTCAATAACATTTTCTTTGAAGACTATTTTACTAAACTTCCTTGGACCATGAGGTAAATAACTTAATATAGGTTGACTTTCTGAAGCTTCCATATCAATGCATGAAACCTCTCTTAGTATATTAATTATTTTATACCCTTGATATTGGGTTTCATTTATAGATACAGTTGCGTCAATAAGTTGAACATCAGTCCGAAAAACATCGTGGCAAGAAATTAGTGATGCTAGTCTGGGTGATATGAATATAGGCCCATCACTATAATAAAAATCATATGCAAGCAGTGCCTTCTCACTCACCTTAGATTTTAATTTAAAAAAATACCCCTCGTTAATTTCAATTGATTTACATTGCGAGAAAGCACTTCCAGATATGTCAGGGTGCTGGTATTCAAACCAATAACTATTGGGGTAATCAGAAGCAATTCGTAGTTCATACATACTTAGCACCTCGCTTTTCTAACCGAGTTTTTGTTAAGAATAGTTTTTCCACCGCGTAAATCGGCACGTTCATTTTTTATAATTTCACTAACAGCTTGTTTATACTCTGCTTGTTTCCAGCCGTTTTCCTTCCCATATTCATATATAGCATCCATCTGGTCACCTATATTTTTTGTATAAACAGGGTGAGACCCACTATGGATTGTTCTTGTCGGATGGTAATCAGCTGACTTAGGTAAATAAATAACATTTTTAATATCATGGATATTAAAATCAGCCGCTTTTATTAAATCATGGCCTTTTAACTGTTGTGGAATAATATGATGCTTTTGGAAACCAGTAATACTCGGCATCGTGTTATAGGTCAGCAATCCCAGCGGATCGATCCACCCCAACGGATTCGGCGCATACTGATAAAGGTTCCACCCACCATTCAACCCAATCGGATCCTGCACAATAAACCGCCCGACCTGCGGGTCGTAGTAGCGAAACAGGTTATAATGCAGCCCCGTCTCACCATCAGCATACTGCCCGGCATAGCGAAGCGGCTGATGCGCCATCGCCGTGCGATTCACAAGCCGTGAGAACCCTTCGCTCTGATGGCGCACCTCGCCAAAGCTGCCGTACTGGCCGCTCCAGCGCACCGCGCCGCGCTCGTCGGTCACTTCCAGCGGCGCGCCGTTCAGATCGGTGTTAAACCAGTAAATCTCACCGCTGTTCTGGTCACGAAGATGATCCACCCGCGCCAGCGGGCTCCAGGCTTCATTCGGGTCGTAGATATAGGTGTTGCACAGCCCGCTCTCCTGCTGCTCCTGCAGCAGCCGGTAGCCCTGCCACAGGAAGCGCGT
Source organism: Enterobacter cloacae complex sp. HYC080_NIDB (assembly GCF_056673325.1). Taxonomy (NCBI): domain Bacteria; kingdom Pseudomonadati; phylum Pseudomonadota; class Gammaproteobacteria; order Enterobacterales; family Enterobacteriaceae; genus Enterobacter; species Enterobacter cloacae complex sp. HYC080_NIDB. The sequence goes on from NZ_CP114212.1 coordinate 3,348,544, forward strand.
TTCGGTGGTGCCGTGCGTCGTAGTGACGATTTTGCGCGTGCGGCGGCCCAGCGCGTCGTAGTGATAGCGCGCCTCAAACCGCCCTTCCGGCCCGGTTCCATGCGCGGATACCAGACGGTTCTCGGCGTCATACGCATAATGCTGTTCATACAGCCCGTTGCGGCGGCTGATCAGGTTGCCCCAGTGGTCGTATTTCATGAACAGCGCCTGCCAGTGCTGCAGGCGGTTATCCGTGACCGGTGCCGCATCGTCACTGGCGGCGAGGTTATCCGCGGCGTCATAGCTGAACTGCGCGCGGCTGTGCCCCTGGCGGGCCTCGTAGTGCTTCAGCAGACGACCTTCGGCGTCGTAGCCGTAATCCACCTCACCGCGCAGGGTGTCGCTGACGCCGGAAAGCTCGCCGCGCGCGGTGTAGCGATACAGGCGTTCCAGGAGCGCCTTCTCCGGCAGGGTCACGTCCGTACTCAGCTCACTGCGCTGAAGGGTGCGTCTGCCGAGGCTGTCATACTGACGGACCTGCTCGCGCGCGCCCTGGGTGCGGCGCACCTCACGGTGCAGGCGGTCGCGGGTGAACTCGGTCACCAGCTGCTGCCCGAAGCGGATGGCGCTGACGTGGCCGGAGCCGTAGTGCAGCCAGGCCAGCTTTTGCTCACCGGGCAGCGTCAGGCCGGTCAGGTTGCTCAGTGCATCCCATTCGTAGCCCACCGCGCCGTTAATACCGGATTCGCTCAGCACGCGCCCGTTGGCATCGTGCCGGTAAACAATCTCATCGCTTTCGATACCCAGGGCAACGCCTTCTGCGGTTGGCGTGCGGCGGATGCGGGTAATCTGGCCGCTCAGGTCGCGGAAGTAGCGGTACTCCGCGTGACGCTGAGTGCGCCCGATCAGCAGCCCGCTGTCGTCATAGCTGAACTGCTGGACGCGACGGGCGATGCCTCCGTCGGCGGCAGGCCGGCCGTTCTCTTCGAGCGCGCAGAGGAACCCTCGCGCGTCCCATTCCATATGGCGCACGGTCTCGTCCGGGCGCGTTTCGCTGAGCGGGCGGCCCGCGGCGTCGTAGGTGAAGCGGTATTCCGCCCCGTTGCCGTTATCGAGTCGCAACAGGTTACCGCGCGGGTCATAGCGCCACTGGCGCACGCGGCCAATTCGGTCGGTAAGGCTGACCGGGAGGCCGAGCGCGTTATAGGCCCAGCTCACTTCGCTTTCCAGCGGGTCGCGCCAGCCCGTGAGCTGGCCGCGTTCGTTCCACACCAGCGACTCACGGCTGCCGTCCGGGTGGATCACGGCGCTCAGCAGCCCGGCACGGCTCCATTCCCGACGCGTAATATTCCCTTCCGCATCCTCGCTGGCAATCAACTGCCCGAATCGGTCGTAGGTAAAGCGGGTCACGCTGCCGGAGCAATCGGTGCGCTGCGTCAGCAGCCCCAGGTGGTTCCAGGCCAGACGCACCACGCCGCCAATGGCGTCGGTGATGCTCTCCGGCAGGTTTTCTCGATCGTCGGGATAGTCATACGCGGTGGCGTTACCGGCCGGATCCGTTTCCGACAGCAGGCGACCGCGAAGGTCGTACATGGCCTGCGATGAGGTACCGTCCGGATACACTGTCCGGGTGATGCGGTCGGTCAGGCGATACCAGTGATACTCCGTACGGCGGCCCGCCGGGTCCGTCTCGCTGATCATGCGGCCGTATTTGTCCCACGTGCTGCGGCGCATCGCGCCGCCGGGGAGAATGACGTCGCAGAGTTCGCCGTCGCGGTAAACAAACGTCGTCTGACGACCGTCGTAATCCGTGAAGCGCGCAACGTTGTCGTCGTCGTCCACCAGCCAGTGCGCCTGCGCGCCGTCATCGCGGGTCGCACGGCGGGTGCCGTTATCAAAATCGTATTCGAACGTCAGCTGTTCGCCGCCGCTGTGGCGGAAGCCGACCACGCGCGGCAGGCCGTCAATCTCCTGCCAGCGGTATTCGCTCAGCAGGCCGTTGGCGTCCTCATGGGCGCTCATCAGCCCGTCCTGCCAGCGGAAGCGTCGGCGCACGCTACCGCCCCGGCCGGTCACACAGACCAGCTGGCGCTGTTCATCATAAGCGTAACTGACCAGGCAGATCTCGTCATCCAGCCAGGCACCGGCAAGCCTGTCACGGTCGTAGCGGCAGACTACGCGCTGGCCCGCGCTGTCGGTCAGGGCATGCAGGGTATTATTCGCATTCCACTCTAAGAGGATAGCGTTGCCGCAGGGTTCAGAGATGTGCTGGAGCAGCGACGGGGCATCATCCTTAAGTGGCGCATAGTGCCAGCGCTCGCCGCTGACGTCATACACCGACCAGCTGTCGTCAGAGTGGTGCTCAAGCCAGTTTTTTTCGCTTTCGCAGTAGGTGCGCATCCCTTTCGGGACATTCGGGAAGGCGACGTAATCACCGGACGGCGCGCGCCACACCAGCCCGTCCTGATACGGCTCCAGGCGGCTTTCCCAGAACAGGCTCCACCCGCGGCCCAGCACGCTGTCACCGGGGTTGCCGCTGCGCCAGTAGCGCTGCCAGCGCACCGGCAGACGGGAAGGCAGGACGAAGTCCAGCTCATCATCCCCGCTGAGAAACTTCTGTCCGCTGACGATATCCACCGGGCGGGCGATGATCCCCGCGGCGGCAACGCCGGTCATCAGCGTGCCGGCGCGGCAGGCGATACGGGCCAGCTTATTGATACCGGGAATTTTCCCAAGCAGCTTAGACAGCGCCCCAACTTTGCCAGCGGCACCGCCCCACCCGCCGAGCAGGCCGGCGAACAGCAGGGTAAGATCGGAGACTTTATACAGCCACTCGGGGACTTCAGACTGAATGGGCAGGGTTTGCTGCGGGTCGCCGCCGATGATGACGTTGTCCGAACCGGTCATCACCTTCGCGTCGCAGGTGGTACGATCCCCGATGCGGGACGCAGGCTGGCTGTTAATGAAGACTCGCTTAGAGCCTTCGGCCATCTGCTGCGAGCCGTCGTCAGAACAGTCGACGGTGCTATCGGTGGCAAGCGCGGCGGGTTTACCGTTGATAAACACATTGGGCGAGCCGGAAGTGATGACGCCTTTCTTCGTCATACTGGATGCCCCGGCGTCCGCGATGCTGTCGCGGGCGGCGGTCGCCAGCTCCCCGGTGTAGTACCCCACGGCCAGGCTCGCGCCGACGAGCAGGACGCCCACGCCCAGGCAGGATGCGCCAAGTCCGGCAATAAACATCGCCCCCGCCAGAATGCCCCCGGCGGCGGCAATCAGGCCGCCGACAATCGTTCCGGCAATCATCCCGGCAAGCGCACCGGAGTGGCCGATATCATCACCTACGCGTGCAGCTTCAAACATAACAACGGTCCCTGATGTTAATGGTGGAAGCGAAAACTCCTGAGAAGATCGCCAAACAGCGCGCGGTCAGCATCGCCCGGCGCGCGGGTGCAGGTCATGGTGAAGACCAGAATTTTATTGCCGTCGACGTTAAACACGGCCTGCTGCTGCCAGATGCGTTTGCCGTCGCGCAGGTAGCTGGCATGGACGGTTTCACCCTGTGAAAGGCCGTCACCCAGCGTAGCGGCGCTACGCTCCCCCTGCTTCCATCCCTTGATGTGTTTTTCCATCAGGGCGAGCTGGCGATCGATGTACGCGGCAAGCGCTTCGCCAGCGTTGAGGGCATCACGGGAGAGGTTGAACGCTGGCGCGTCCGCTGCGGGCGGCGCGAAGACGTTGACGGTACGATCCTGATAACCTTCAGGAAAATCGATCAGACCTTCACTGAAAAGGCACTGCGAAGTTGGTTCTGACATTGAGCGGGTCCCACCACATATTTTCAGAAGCGGTAAGTTTCGCATATGTGTTTAAAGCTGACTATCCCCAGATTTTCGCCCCACCGCCACGCTCGCCGACAGCCCCGCCACCAGCTCAACCCCCTCCGGCAACCTGTCGATATGAATACGCACCGGCACGCGCTGCGCCAGCCGCACCCAGCTAAAGGTGGGTTCGACGTCGGGCAGCCCCAGCCCGCCCGTTTCGTCGTTGCTGTCCCCGATCCCACGCCCGATGCTCTCCACGTGCCCCGTGATGACCGGATCGTATCCCATCAGCACTATCTGCGCGGCATCCCCGACGCGAATATGGCGCAGTTTAGTCTCCTCAAAATACCCCACCACCCAGAAGCTGTGGGCATCGACGATGGCGACCTTTGTCTCCCCCGCCGTCGCGTAATCTCCGGGCCGAAGCCGCAGGTGCGTAACGTACCCCGAGACCGGCGAACGCACGGTGGCGTGCGCCAGATTCAGCTCTGCCAGATCCAGCGCGGCCAGCGCGCCGTGATAATTGGCCGCCGCGACGTTCGCCGCGCTGCCGGTTTGCTGCACATCCTCGCTCGAAATGGCGTTTTTAATCAGCGTGCGGCGATGGGCCGCGTCCTGGCGCATCAGCATCTCATGGCGTTTCGATTCCACATCCGCCTGCGCGCTGGCCACCGCCAGCCTGAGCCAGCGCGGATCGATGGCGTAGAGCACATCGCCCCGGTTCACCCACTGGTTGTCCCGCACGGCCACGCTGATGACGGGCCCGGAGACGTCCGGCGCAATCTGCACCACGTCCGCCCGCACGCGGCCGTCGCGGGTCCACGGCGTTTGCGCGTAGTGTTTCCACATCATAAACGCCAGCAGCGTGGCCGCTGCGACGGTGCTTAACGTCAGCGCATAGCGAGCCAGTAAAGAGAGCAGTGATTTCATGACAATAACCCCAACGCGATCAGGCCCTGCATCAGCAGGTAAAAGATGACAATCCAGATTGAAACATCCATCAGCGGGCGAAACGGCAAGCGCCGGTAGACCCTGCTGAGAGAGAAAAGCGCGACGAGGCTCAGCGTGCAGACCAGCGTCGCGAGGGCGGCCATCAGCAGCCCCGGAATAAAAACGCCGCCGATATTAATATCGTTAACCATGGTCTGGCCCCCGTAATGCACAGTGAAGATCCACCAGCCTGAAGACAAACTGGCGCGTAGGTTCATCTGCGGCAGGCAGGTTTTGCTCGATGATGGCGGTAATGCGTTCGCCTAAGGCGTGGCGGTCCGCGGCGTTTATCCGATGAAATAGCGCGTCAACCTCCCTGCCGGGCGGTGTGTCACTGCGGCGTATATGCATGACTGAAAGCCCCAGGCGCAGCGCGTGCAAAAGCCTTTCAAGCGCCTGCTCTGGCGCACGCTCGCTGCGCTGCAAACGCGGCAGCAACAGGGCGGTTCGGTCCATCATCAGGTTGATCCAGTGCGTTTCGTCGACCCGCAGCGTGCCTTTCACGCTGCGGCGAATGTCGCGCTGGCAGAGGTTCAGCAGACGCGTGATGGCGGCGTCCGCCTGCACGGTTTGCATCAGGCTCATGCTGATGACGGCAAAGCCGGTCGCTGCAAAGAGCGCAATGGCGGTGTTAGCCGCGACGGCGAAGTCGCCGCTGTAGTGCGCGCCCAGCTCGCACAGAATGGGCAGCGTCAGGGTGATGCCCATCGCCATAAACGTGGTTGGCGGGCGCGCCTGAAGCGACCCGGCCAGCAGATACGCCGGAGCAAGCACCGCCACCAGCACCGGGAAATCGCTTACCTGCGGCAGCAGCGCAAAGCTGTAGAGCAGGCTAATCACCACGCCCCAGAACGAGCCAATGATGTATTTCACGATGTGGGGCGCCGGCGTGTCGAAACTGCCAAACAGCGTGCAGCAGACGCCAAGGATAGAGACCGCCGTACCGCCATCCTGCCACGCAGAGAAAATCCAGACCAGACAACCGCTCAGAATGATGACGAAAGCCCCCAGCGCCGTGCGGGCGGCGGTAAGCGGATCGCGGTGGAAAACGTAGCCTTTTGCCGCGCGGGTTTGCATCTCCCCAAACGCAGGTTTTGCGTGGTGGATAGCCCCGGAAAGACGCTCGCACTGCTCCAGAAGCGCGATAGCCTCTGAGAGGTAGCGAATAAAACTGACCTGCAGCGCGTCGTCAATCGTCAGCGCATGCGCTGCATACCGATCGATAAGAAGCGTACAGCGGAGCCGCAACGCCTCAGCCGCGCTGCTGGCCCCCGCGTCTTCAGCGGCAAGCCAGGCCTGAACATCCTCCCGCAATGCCAGCATGTCGGCGGGCAGAATTCCGGGCGTCAGCAAGCGATCGTGTAGTTCACAGTTGACGATCGCGAGCCGTGCCAGCCGATCGTGAATCGCTTTTCTGGCCTGCCGCACCGGAGCGGACAGGGCAAAATCATACGGAACATGGTGGCTTATCCCCTGCAGGAACTGCAGCGCCAGGGCCAGATGCAGGGGGCCGGAAGCCGCGCCGGGTTTACCCGCCAGGGCGTCCGCCACCCGACCGCGCGCGGCCTGTAGCGTCTGGGATAATTTCGCGTTGAATAGCCCTGATACGCGTGCGGGCAGCACGTAGCGGTGAATCAGCCCCGCACAGAAAATCCCAATTGCGATCTCCTGCACGCGGACGAGGGCAACGTTAAAAATGCCACCCGGATCGGATACCGCGGGAAAACCAATCAGGCTCGCGGTGTAACCGGCCAGCACGAAGGCATAGGCCCGGGGCGTGCGCTCCAGCAGGGAGAGCCACAGGCAGAACGTGATCCAGCCCGTCAGCACCACGCTGCACAGGATCGGCATATTCGCGAAGATGGGCACGATCACAACGGTCGCGCTGGCCCCCGCCACGGTCCCGACCAGCCGGTAGAGGCTTCTGCTCAGCGACGCCCCGACCGACGTCTGCGATACGATGTAAACCGTAATAATGGCCCATGAGGGACGTTCGAGACCTATCGACAGCGCGAGGTAGTAAGCCAGCATCGCCGCGGCAAAACTCTTCGCGGAGTAGATCAGCGCGCCCGCATCGTTTCGCAATGTGGCGGGGAGACGCACGTGATGAGAGAAGATTTTATTCATGCCGGGATTATTACCGGCTTGCAGACCCGCTTAAATACTCTATTCTGTCAAAAAATACCTAAATGTTGCCAGAATCATGAAGCCGCAATCCGCTAATACGCTGTATGACCCTGACTCTACCGCCTCTCCTGCCGTGGCGCGTCATCTGGACTTTGTGGACTACGCTGCGGAAGTGCCGGTGCATACCCATCGCAAGGGCCAGCTGATTATTGCCCGTTACGGCGCGGTCAGCTGTTACGCGGAGAATGACATCTGGATCGTGCCGCCAGACTGCGCAGTCTGGATCCCCGGCGGGATCCCGCACAGCGCGAAAGCGACGTGGAACGCGCATCTGAACTATTTGTTTATTGAGCCCGGCGCGGCGGCGCTGCCGGAGAGGTGCTGCACCCTGGCGATCTCGCCGTTGATTACGGAGCTGGTAGACCGCCTGACGCGCGAAGGCGTGGATTATCCTCCCGACAGCCACGCCGCCAGACTGACCCGGGTCACGCTGGATGAGCTCGCCAGCATGCCGCAGCAGAAGCTCAGCCTGCCGGTCTCGACCGACCCGAAAATTCGCGCCATGGCCGACGCGCTGGTCAGCCGCCCTGAGGACAGAAGCACCCTGAAAGACTGGGCGAAACGGCTCGCCCTCAGCGAGCGCTCGTTTGCGCGCCTGATGCAACGCGAGACCGGGTTGAGCTTCGGACGTTGGCGCCAGCAGCTGCATTTGATAATTGCCCTGCGGGAGCTGGCCAGCGGCGTACCTGTCCAGAACGTGGCGGCAACGCTTGGGTATGAATCCGTGAATGCGTTTATCACCATGTTCAGAAAAGCGATGGGCAGCACACCCGCGCATTATTTTGCCGAACGGAAAAACAGCGGCCGTTAACCCGGCCCCTCGCTCCCCGCCGCCAGCAGCGGCACCACCACGTCGCTGATGGGCACCGCAATCCCGTGTTTGCGGCCATAGCGCGGGATCACGCCGTTGCGGATATCCCACTCCATTGGACGGTTGGCCTGACGATCGGCCAGGATCGACGTGCCCAGGTCTTCAGGCGCACGCTGAAAGTTCGCCAGGATCTCCCCAGCCACCGCATCGTCAAGCTTCGCCCCCTCGGCGCGGGCAACGGTAAGCCCCTCGCGCAGATAGGCCAGCGCAAGTTCGCTGATGTCCTCACGCCTGAACATCCCGGCGCGGCGGTTAGCCAGCACCATCAGCCCGGCGACCGCGTTTTGCAGCAGCTTGCGCCAGGCGACCGTGGCGAAATCTGCCGAGAGTTCCACTTCACAGCGCGTACCGAGAAGCGCATCCACCACCCGCTGCGCCTGCGGCACCTTCGGCAGCGTCAGGCGCGGTTTGGCACGCAGCCACACGGAGGCATCCGGCTCGCGCTGTGCCGGGAACCAGACCACCGACGGCAGCACCGTTGCGCCGTTGACCCACGGCTCAAGCTGGGCTTTCTGCTCCACGCCGTTTTGCAGGGCGCAGACCACGGTGTTTTCATCGCACAGCGCGCGCAGCCATCCGGCGCTGTCGGCATTTTGCGTCGTTTTTACCGCGATAAAAACCAGATCGGCGGGACGCGTAATGACGGCAGGATCGGTTAAGACCGGACCGGGTACCACCGTTTCGCCCTCGTCATAACGCAGGCGTAATTCCGGATGTGCGGTACGTCCACACAGCAGCGGCGTGCGGCCCACGTCATGCAGCACCGCGGCAATGGTGGTCCCAATCGCACCGGGACCTATCAGCGCAATCACTGGATTGTCAGACATGATTAACTCCCCTTTTCGCTAAGCCTGCTAACAGTTATACCACCCTGAAAAGTGAGCGCCACGTCGTTGTCTATACTCAACACACAACTGACAACGGAGTGCGCTATGCCTTTACCCGATTTCACGTCCTCTGAACCGTTCACCCTCGGCATCGAACTCGAACTGCAGGTGGTTAATCCGCCCGGGTACGATCTGAGCCAGGACTCTTCCGCGCTGATCGCCGCCGTCAAAGACGACATCAAAGGCGGAGAAGTGAAGCACGACATCACCGAAAGCATGCTCGAAATCGCCACCGGCGTATGCCAGACCATCGACCAGGCAGCGGCGCAGTTCTCGGTGATGCAGCAGAGTATTCTGCGCGCGGCGGCGGAGCAGCATATCCAGATCTGCGGCGGCGGGACGCATCCGTTCCAGAAATGGCAGCGCCAGGAGGTGTGCGATGACGAGCGCTATAACGTCACGCTGGAGCGCTTTGGCTACCTGATTTTGCAGGCCACGGTGTTCGGCCAGCACGTACACGTCGGCTGTCGAACCGGGGACGATGCCATTTACCTGCTGCACGGTCTGTCGCGCTTTGTGCCGCACTTTATCGCCCTCGCCGCCGCGTCACCCTACATGCAGGGCACGGACACGAAGTTCGCCTCATCGCGTCTGAATATTTTTTCGGGATTTCCGGATAACGGCCAGATGCCGTGGGTCAACAACTGGCAGGCGTTCGAGGGGCTGTTCCGCCGCCTGAGCGCCACCAGCATGATCGACAGCATTAAAGACCTGCACTGGGACATTCGCCCCAGCCCGCACTTTGGTACCGTGGAAGTGCGGGTGATGGATACGCCGCTGACGCTCGGCCACGCGATAAACATTGCCGGGCTGATCCAGGCAACCTCCCACTGGCTGCTGACCACGCGGCCCTATAAGCATCAGGAGAAGGATTTTCTGCTGTACCGATTTAACCGTTTTCAGGCCTGTCGCTACGGGCTGGAGGGGATTCTGACGGACGTGCATACCGGCGAACAGAAAACCGTGGCGGAAGATATCGCCTGGCTGCTGGAACAGGTTGCGCCATCGGCCGAGAAGCTCGGCGCGACAAGCGCAATCACTGAAATTGCCCTGCTGTTAAAGCAGGGCAAGAGCGAGGCGCAGCGCATGCGGGACTTTATTGCCGACGGCGGCTCGCTTATTTCTCTCGTTCAGAAGCACTGCGAGCTGTGGGCGACGAGTCCGTAAGGCCGTGGCCCCACTCACGCAGACGCTGGAACAGCACGAACAGCGCGGGAATGAACACGATCCCCACGACGGTCGCCACCAGCATACCGCTGAACACCGTGGTGCCAATGATGCGACGGCTCTGGGCACCCGCCCCGGTCGCCAGCATCATTGGCATGACGCCGATAATAAACGACACGGCGGTCATCATCACCGCGCGGAAGCGGCGCGATGCCCCTTCCCTCGCCGCATCGACAATCGTCATTCCGTCCATGCGCCGGGCGCGGGCGAACTCCACGATAAGAATCGCATTTTTGGCCGCCAGCGCGATCAGCAATACCAGACCAATTTGCACGTAGACATCGTTGGCGTAGCCCGCCATCCACAGCCAGACCAGCGCCCCGCCGAGGGCGAAGAGCACCGAGAGCATCACGCTCGCCGGGAGCGTCCAGCTCTCATACTGGGCGACGAGAAACAGCCACGCCATCACCACCGCCGCCAGCACAATCCATATCGCCTGATTGCCGGTCTGCTGCTCCTGATACGACATGCCGCTCCAGGCATAGTCGTATCCGGCAGGCAGGATCTCTGCCAGAATTTCGCTCATCACCGCCATCGCGGTGCTGCTGCTCACCCCTTCCGCCGCCGAGCCGCTCACCGACACGGACGGAAACTGGTTGTACTGCTGCAGGAACGGCGCGCCAACGCCCGGCGTGATGGTGACGAGGTTGCTCAGGCGCACCCGCTCGCCAGTGTTGCTGCGCACAAACAGCTCGCTGATTTGCTCAGCGCGCTCGCGCCACTGCATTTCGTTCTGCATAACAACGTGGTAAACGCGGTTGTTGATGCTGAAATCCCCGGCGCGCGTGCCGCCAAAGGCGGTTTGCAGGCTACTGAAGATGCGCGATACCGGCACGTCGAGACGGGCCGCACGCTCGCGATCGACGGTCAGCGTCAGCTGCGGGACGTTGCTGCTCCAGGTGGTGAACACGCGGCTTAGCTGCGGGTGCTGATTGGCTTTCATCAGCACCCCGCGCGTCACGCGCTCCAGCTCCGCCGGGCTTTGCCCCGCTTGCGCCTGTATGCGCAGATCGAAGCCGGAGGCGTTGCCCAGCCCCGGCAGGGTCGGCGGCGCGAAGGTCATGATGGTCGCTTCCGGCAGGGCCAGCAGCTGACGCTGCAGGGTAGCCATCACCTCGTCCAGCGGCGGGCGCTCGCTCCAGTCTTTGAGCATGATGGAGATAAACCCGCCGTTGGAAGCGCTGGTGCCGTTAAGAATGTTAAAGCCGGAGACCTGAATCACGTCTTCCACCGCCGGATTTTTAGCGATTAATTCGCGTGCGGTGGTCATTACCGCTTCGGTGCGCTCCAGCGAGGCGGCTTCCGGCAGCTGAACGCTGGCAAAGAAGTAGCCCTGGTCCTCCTGTGGCAGGAAGCCTTTTGGCATCGACGTAAAGCTGAACGCCACCACGGCCGCCGCGCCTGCGGTGGCCAGCAGCGCCAGCCACGGGCGCAGGGTGAATACGCTTACGATCCGGGTATAGCGATTGCGCGTGGCATCCAGCCCGCGGTTGAATCCGCGAAAAATCGCAGCGGGCTGTGCCGGACGCGGGCGCAGCAGCATTGCACAGAGCGCGGGCGTCAGGGTCAGCGCCACCAGGCTTGAGAGCGTGACCGCCGTGGAAAGCGTGACCGCGAACTGGCGGTAAAGCTCACCGACAATCCCCGGCAGCAGCGCCACCGGCACAAATACCGCCAGCAGCACCAGCGTCGTGGCTATCACCGGCCCGGCAATCTGGCGCAGCGCCAGCGTGGTCGCCGCCGTGCGGCTCTGCCCTTCGGCCATCAGCGTTTCGACGCTCTCCACCACCACGATGGCATCATCCACCACCATCGTCAGCGCCAGAATGATGGCGAACAGGCTGAGCGTGTTGGCGGAGTAGCCCAGCGTGTACAGCACCGCAAACGTGCCCACCAGCGACACCGGAATGGCGAGCGCAACAATCAGCGTCGCGCGCCAGCTTTGCAGGAACAGGGATACAACAACAACGACCGCCAGCATCGTCAGCGCCAGCGAGACGCCGATCTCCTTGATGGTGGCCGCAACGAAGGTGGTGGTATCGAATTTCACCTCGTAGACCAGGTCGTCCGGGAAGCGCGACGCGAGGCGCTCCAGCTCGGCGCGCACCGCGTCGGCCACGCGCAGGGCGTTGGCGGACGGTGTCGGGTAGATGCCGAGGTAGGCGGAGTCGTGTCCGTTCAGCTGCGCGCCGGAGCTGTAGCTACGCGAGCCAAGCTCGATGGTGGCGACGTCCTTCAGGCGCACCAACTGGCCCATCTCGCCAGCGCGGATAATGATGTCAGCAAAATCATCAGACTGGTTCAGGCGCCCCAGCCCGTTGATGGTCAGGGTCTGCTGCTGGCCGTTAAACACCGGCGGCGTGCCGACCTGGCCCGCCGCTCCCTGCACGTTCTGCTCGCGCAGCGCCTGCGCCACGTCGTCCGTGGTAACGTTCAGGGCGTTCATGCGGTCTGGACGCAGCCAGATGCGCATGCTGTAGTCGCGCGCGCCAAACATCTGCACCTGACCGACGCCCGGCAGGCGCGACAGCGCCTCACGCACCTGGGTGCTGGCGTAGTTACTGACGAACAGCGGCGTGTGGGTATTGTCAGGTGAGTAAAGACTTACCCCCATCATCAGATTGGTGGCGCGTTTGCGCACCTGCACGCCGTTTTGCTGCGCCTCCGCTGGCAGTTGCGCCACGGCCTGCGCCACGCGGTTTTGCACGTCGATGGCGGCTAAATCCGGATCGGTCCCCGCGGCAAAGGTGATGTTAAGGCTGTAGGTGCCTTCATCCGAACTCGTGGACTCCATGTACAGCATGTGATCCACGCCGTTAAGCTGCGTCTCCAGCGGCGTGGCGATGGCCTCCGCCACGTCAGCCGAACTGGCCCCCGGCCAGCTGGCAGAGACATTCACCACCGGCGGCGTGATCTGCGGATACTGCTCCACCGGGATAATCTTCAGCGCGATGGCCCCCAGCAGGGTAATGACCAGCGCTATCACCATCGCAAAGCGCGGGCGTTTGATGAAAAACGTCAGCATGATGGCTCCTTAATTCAGTATCTGGACGGCAGCACCGGGCTGTACACGCTGTGCACCGTCAGTGATCGCTCGCTCACCAGGCTTAACACCGGAAGCAATCTGGAACAGCTGCCCAACCTGCCCGGCAATTTTTAGCGGGCGTTTTTCGGCGTTTCCGTCGGCACTCACCACCCAGGCAAAGAATCCATCGCCATTCTGCTGGACCGCAGCGGCAGGGAGCGTCAGTACCGGCTGCTCGCTGGCCGGGCGCAGCGTCACATTTACGTTGCCGCCGGGCAACAGCTGATGGCGCGGGTTGGCAAACCCGGCGCGCAGCATCACGCTGGCGGTGCGCGGGTCGATGCGGTTATCCACCGAGGTCAGTTCACCGCGGATACGCTGTCCGTTGCTGTCAATGAATACCTGCCACGCCTGTTTCATGGCGCTGATATCTGCATGCTGTCCGGCTTTGGTGGCAAAGGCGCGCTCTTCCAGCGCAAAAGCGATGCGGATCGGATCAAGCTGTACTACCTCCACCAGCACGCCGCTTGCGGGGTTGACCAGGCTACCTGCGTGGAAGTTGCTGTGCCCCACGCGACCGTCAATCGGCGAGGTGATGCGGGTGTAGTTCATGGTGACGTTGCGTGCGTCGAGCCGGGCTTTGGCCTGCTCCAGCGCAGCGCGGGCGACGTCGCGCTGCATACGCGCGTTGTCCACGTCATGACGGCTGATGGCCTTGCTGCTGCCCAGGCTTTCAAAGCGGGAAAGCTGCTGCTGCGCCTGGCGCAGCGTGGCTTCAGCGCTGTTGACTTCGGCCTGCGCCAGACGCACGGCGGCACGCGGCTCGGCATCGTCCAGCTCAAACAGCACATCCCCTTTTTTCACATACTGCCCGTCGCGAAAGTGGATTTTAGTGATAACACCTTCCGTGCGGGCGCGCAGCTCAACGGTGTGGATGGCTTCAATGCGCCCCGGGATCTGACGCTCGGCGGCGTGGGCGGTCTGCTCCACGTTGGCGACGCGCACGGGAATGGCGGCGAAGACGGGTTGCAGGGTGCAGGCAAGGAGTGCGAACAGGAGTGGGAATTTCATGGAAGTACCTCAGCGTGATTTCCCCCTCACCCCGCCCTCTCCCACAGGGCGAGGGAGGTCAGAGTTCCCTCTCCCTGTGGGAGAGGGCGGGGTGAGGGGTAAGGTTTTGTTATGCAGCCTTACGGAACCTGCGGGTCAGTCGCTTCTCGATTTCGACGACGAAGAACATTCCCATTGCAACCGCCAGCGTCACAAACCAGTAGCGGAGCGGCAGCGCTTCGGTGCCAAACAGCATCTGCATAAACGGCAGGTAGATGATGGCGGCCTGGAGCAGGAACAACACGCCCGTGACCAGCCAGATGCCTTTATTCGCCAGCAGACCACGGTTCAGGGAGAACCCTTCAGTGTTGCGGCAGTTAATCATGTACACCCACTGGGCGCAGACCAGCATCTGCAGCAGCACGGTGCGGATGAACTCCGCGCTGTGGCCGCGCGGGGCCAGCCAGGCCTCCAGCGCAAAGGCGGCAATGGCAATCATGGTGCCGACAAAGGCCACGCGCCACACCGCGTAGGCGTCCATCACGTGCTGCCCGGTCTGACGTGGTGGACGGCGCATGATATTGCGCTCGGCGGCTTCAAAGGCCAGACCGAAGGAGAGCGTGGCGGAGGTCGCCATGTTCATCCACAGAATCAGCACTGGCGTCAGCGGAATGATGTTCCCCGCCAGCAGCGCAATCACAATCAATAGCCCCTGCGCCAGGTTGGTCGGCATGATGAACAGGATGGTCTTCTTCAGGTTGTCGTAAACGCGACGCCCCTCTTTCACCGCGCTGGCGATGGTGGCGAAGTTATCGTCCGTCAGGACCATGTCCGCCGCCTCTTTGGTCACTTCCGTGCCTTTGATGCCCATTGCGATGCCGACATCCGCCTGACGCAGCGCCGGGGCATCGTTCACGCCGTCGCCGGTCATACCGACGATTTCACCTTTCTCCTGCAGCGCTTTCACCAGGCGCAGCTTATGCTCCGGGCTGGTACGGGCAAAGATGTCATAGGTCACCGCCGCATCCGCCAGCTCGGCATCGTTCATCTTCTCAAGCTGATAGCCGGTCACCGCCTGCTCGCTGTTGGTGATCCCCAGCATCTGGCCGATGCTCATCGCCGTCTGCGGATGATCCCCGGTGATCATCTTCACGCGGATCCCCGCCTGCTGACAGGCGTTAATGGCATCAATCGCCTCCGGGCGCGGCGGATCCATCATTCCGGCAATGCCGAGGAAGATCAGCCCGTGGCTCAGATCGTCGTGCGTGAGCGCCGTTTCGCCATTGGCTGGCTTAAACGCCGCCGCAACCATGCGCAGTCCCTGACGCGCATAGCGCTCCATCTCGTTTTCCCAGTACGCGCGGTTGAAGGCGTCTGCACCGTGGCGGGTTTGCTGCTGCGCGCACAGGGCGAAAATGACGTCCGGCGCGCCGGTGATCAGGATCTGCTCCTCGCAGCCAATCTGGTAGTGGGTGCTCATGTACTTGTACTGTGAGTCAAACGGGATCTTGTTAACCAGCGTCGTTGTTACCGGCGCGAGGTTGGCTTTCGCCGCCAGCACCTTCAGCGCGCCCTCGGTTGGCCCCCCGGTGATGCCCCACAGGCCGCGCTCGTCCTGAATCAGCTGGCTGTCGTTACAGAGGTCAATAGTGCGCAGGTACTGCTCCAGCACGGTGCCCGGCTGGATCTGCACTGGCTCATCGCTGCCTTCCAGATAAATGTTGCCCACCGGCTCATAGCTGTTGCCGTCCACGCGGTAGCAGGTGTCGGCGGTGATGATGGCTTTGACCGTCATCTCGTTCATGGTCAGGGTGCCGGTTTTATCCGAGCAGACCACGGTCATCGCGCCCAGGGTTTCAACCGTCGGCAGCTTGCGGATGATCGCCCGCTTGCGCGCCATCGCCTGCACGCCCAGGGAGAGGATAATGGAGATAATTGCAGGTAGACCTTCCGGTACGGAGGCGACCGCCAGGCTGATGAGGGAGAGCAGCAGCTCGCCCATTGGGATCTCGCGGAATGCCAGGCTGAAGACAAACAGCGCGGCCATCATCGCCAGAATAATGGCGAAGATCGCCTTACCCAGCTTGTCCATCTGCACCAGCAGCGGCGTGCGGTGTTTTTCAATGCCCGCCATCATCTGATTGATATGGCCAAGCTCGGTCTCCTGCCCGGTGGCAATAACCACGCCCACGCCACCGCCCGCGCTCACGGTAGTGCCGGAGAAGACCAGGTTGGTGCGATCGCCCAGCGGCAGCTCACCGTTCAGCGGCTGAGTATGTTTATCCACTACGGTGGATTCACCGGTCAGAATCGCCTCTTCCACGCGTAAATTATGCGCCTCAATTAAACGCATATCCGCCGGAATACGATCCCCGGCGCGTAATACAATAATATCGCCCGGGACTATTTCAGTTGTGGGGAGCGTTTCATGATTGCCATTACGAATGACGCGCGCTTCGCTGGAGAGCATGTTACGAATACTCTTCAGGGATTTTTCCGCGTTGCTTTCCTGAATATGACCAATTAAGGCATTGATAACCGCCACGCCTAAAATAACCAACGTATCAACCCAATGCCCCATGACCGCGGTTAATACCGCGGCGGCAAGCAGGACGTAAATCAGTACATCGTTAAAATGCGCGAGAAAGCGCAGCCAGCCCGGCTTGCCTTTTTTCTCCGGCAATGCATTCGGGCCATGTTTTTGCAGACGCGCCTGCGCCTCTGCGCGGTCCAGACCGCTCACCTGGCTCTGCGTATGAGCCAGCACCTGCTCTACGGTCTGCTGGTATGCCAGCCCGCCGGAAGGCGGCATGTTTGGGGATAATTTTTTTTCGGTCATCGTATTTTTCCTTCAATATCCGGTGAACAGAAGCCTGAATTCCTTTCGGGCTTTAATTTATTCATTTTTAAGTCTTGCGGCTAAAATTGATCTACCGCAATATATTTACCGCTGGGTTATTCAAAATTAATTACGATTATTTCGACAAGCTGATTTTTACAAAATATTTCTAAACCAACGCTAAACGAGGGGGAAGCATGTTTGGTATTTATCGCGGACGACGCCTGGCGTTATACATTGTCGCAGCCATTGTTATTGCGACGTTAATTGGATATAGCACATATAGTTTTGTAAAATTATTTTCATGATGCAGACATTTATTTACATGGCATAATATTAATTTAATCACTACGATTAAATCATTCTCCTTACGCGCTTTATTTGCCGGAGAAGGTGATTATTTCATTAAAAAAGCCCAGGCAGGTTGATATTGCTTTACGTTAAAGGATGCCGGACAATGACATTTTTAACTGACGATTAACATTACGATGAAACACCCGTTAGAATCGCTGCTGACTGCCGGGGGCATTTTATTACTGGCGCTGATCTCTTGCCTGCTGTTACCCGCTCCGTCGCTGGGCCTGGTGCTGGCGCAAAAGCTGATGACGACCTTTCACATGGTCGATCTGAACCAGCTTTACACCATTTTGTTTTGCGTGTGGTTTTTACTGCTTGGCGCTATCGAATTCTTCGTGCTGCGTTTCGTCTGGCGCCGCTGGTTTTCACTGGCGTCATGAATGCATAAAAAAGCCGGGTAGCAGCTTCGCCTTACCCGGCCTGTGTGTTGTCAGTTTCAGTGCGTCCGACTGTGGTTTTCCTTGCGGTACGCCCCTGGCGGCTGATGGAAGGTGCGGGTAAAGATGCGCGTGAACGTCTGCTGCGATTCAAACCCGTAGCGCAGGCAGATCTCATAAACGCGCTCGTCCGATTCACGCAGATCCCGTGCCGCCAGCAGCAGCTTGCGTTCGCGAATATAGCGCCCCAGGCTTTCACCTTTATACTGCATAAACAGCCGCTGCAAATGCCATTTGGAGTAACCCGCATGGCGGGCAATGTCTTCAATGCGTAACGGCTGGTGCAGGTTGTCGTCGATCCATTCGACGATCGTATCAATGACTTGAGCGGAAATGGTCATACTGCTCTCCCCTTCTGCTTCTTGCTTAAACATTATTCCCACCACTGACGAAAAGTTTGTGTGGTATCACTCACCCGAACGGGCTCGCCCAGTTCCGGCGTGAGCAGTCGATAGTTTTTATCCTTGCTGGCTTTTGCCAGCTGGATCAGTGGGTCGTTCCAGGTGTGTTTTGCCAGCACAAAACGACCGTTATGCCCCGGCACCACCGCCTTTGCATTCAGGTCGACCGACGCCTGAGCCGTCTCCTCTGGCAGCATGTGGATGTACTTCCAGTCCTGGTCATACTGGCCGTTTTCCATGATGGCTAAATCCACATCACCAAACTGCTCGCCGATTGCCTTAAAGTGCGGGCCGTAGCCAGAATCTCCGCTGTAGTAGATCTTCTGCTCTGGGGTGACAAACATAAAGCTGCCCCACAGCGTCTGGTCACGTTTAATGCCTCGCCCGGAGAAGTGACGCGCGGGCAACAGGTGAACCGTCAGCGCATCGCTGATGTGCACCGACTGGTTCCAGTCGCGTTCGTCGATAATCTCTGGCTTCATCCCCCAGTAGCGCAGATGTGACCCTACCCCGAGCGGCGTCACCACGCGTTTCACCTTCGGCAATAACGCCCTGATGGTGGCGTAATCCAGGTGGTCGTAGTGATCGTGAGAGATAATCAGCAGGTCGATCTCCGGCATGCTCGCCGCGCGCCACGGATACTCCCCCGCAAAGGCTTTATTGAGAAACGAAAACGGCGCGGCATAGTTACCAAGGACCGGGTCGATCAGGATGCGTTTTCCCGCCAGCTGCAGATACCAGGAGGAGTGGCCGAGCCACACCAGCGTGTCCTGCTCCAGCGGCAGGCTCGCCAGATCGGTTTTCACCAGCGGCAGCGGCTGAGCCGGGCGGGCATTTTCGGTTTTACGGGTCAGGAATTGCCACCACGCCACCAGCATATTTTGTTGGCCGGTAAAGCCAGGCGTCGGGAGCGTATTGTGGAATTTCCCCTCGTAGTAGTGCGGAGACGCTTCCACTTCCGTGAGCTGCGCACCCTGCGGTGGCTGGCCAAAACCGGCATTCAGAACAAACGGTAAACTCGCAGCTGAAGCAATAATCATGACGAACACCACGCAGATGAAGAGAGTTTTTTTCATATCCTGACCCGAAAACGCGAGCCATCCGATGGTTTGCGTGGGGTAAACTTGATTATGAGTGAGTAAGCACTCATTATAGATATGATGAGAAAGTCGTCAAGACGTTTTCGATCTTTGACATTCCGCGTTGCAGCGTGTCAAAGCACGTGTTTCAATCGGGGTTTTTATCAGTGAAAGGGGGAAAAATTTAGTGGCACGTCCGAAGAGTGAAGATAAAAAACAGGCCTTACTGGACGCCGCAACGGCGGCATTTGCACAGTCAGGTATTGCCGCCTCAACGGCGCTCATTGCCCGTAAGGCGGGTGTCGCCGAAGGCACCCTGTTCCGCTACTTTGCTACCAAAGACGATCTGCTGAATGCCCTCTATCTGCACCTGAAGCAGGATCTCTGCCAGACCATGCTGGCGAACCTCGATCGCACCATCACGCTGCCGAAAGAACATACCCGCAATATCTGGAACAGCTATGTGGACTGGGGGATTCGTAACCCCGTGGCGCATGCGGCTATCCGCCAGATTGGGGTCAGTGAAAAGCTGAGCGCCGAAACGGAGATGGCGGTGAAAGAGATGTTCCCGGAACTGCATGAGCTGTGCCGTCGTTCGGTGCGCCCGGTGTTTATGTCGGATGAATTCAAAACGTTTGGCGATGCGCTGTTTTTATCGCTGGCCGAAAGCACGATGGAGTTTGCCACCCGCGATCCGTCCCGCGCCGTCGATTTTAAAGCCCTGGGTTTTGAAGTCATGTGGCGCGGACTGGCTCAGGAGGAGAGCGATGGACAGTAAATCCTTGCAGGAACACGCGAAGCGCGTCGCGCTGGAGATGCCTTTTACCGAACACTGCTGGCCGTTCGGCCCGGAGTACGACGTCTTCAAGGTCGGCGGAAAAATTTTCATGCTGATGGCAACCGCACACGGACGGCCGCACGTTAGCCTGAAATCCGATCCGGAAACGTCGCTGTTAAATCAGCAGATCTACCGGGGCGTTGAGCCTGGTTACCATCTGAATAAAAAACACTGGATTTCCCTTTACGGCACCGAGGACATCACCCCGGAACTGGTTGCCGACCTGATTGCAGATTCCTGGAATCTGGTCGTTGATAAACTGCCGAAGAAAGACCAGAAGTGGATACGCCCCGCCTGATTGTTCGTCTGAGACGAACAGATTAAGCGCTCGAAATGCACTTATCTTTTGCCGCTTTGCGCGGTAATCTGCTCTCCTTTCGCGCCCGCGTACGGGCGAATTTCATTACCAGGAGTAGTTATGGATATCATTTCTGTCGCCCTGAAACGCCACTCCACCAAGGCGTTCGACCCGACTAAAAAACTGACCGCTGAAGAAGCAGAAAAAATCAAAACCCTGCTGCAGTACAGCCCGTCCAGCACCAACTCCCAGCCGTGGCACTTTATTGTGGCCAGCACCGAGGAAGGTAAAGCGCGCGTGGCGAAATCCGCCGCAGGTACCTATGTGTTCAACGAACGCAAAATGCTGGACGCCTCTCACGTAGTGGTGTTCTGCGCGAAAACCGCGATGGATGATGCCTGGCTTGAGCGTGTCGTGGATCAGGAAGAAGCCGATGGTCGTTTTAACACGCCAGAAGCCAAAGCCGCGAACCATAAGGGCCGGACTTACTTCGCCGATATGCACCGTGTGGATCTGAAAGATGATGACCAGTGGATGGCGAAACAGGTTTACCTGAACGTCGGTAATTTCCTGCTGGGCGTGGGTGCCATGGGTCTGGATGCAGTGCCAATCGAAGGTTTCGATGCCGCGATCCTCGACGAAGAGTTTGGCCTGAAAGAGAAAGGCTTCACCAGCGTAGTGGTGGTGCCGGTTGGCCATCACAGCGTGGAAGATTTCAACGCCACGCTGCCGAAGTCTCGCCTGCCGCTGAGCACGATTGTGACCGAGTGCTAATCCCGACGGGCCGCCGCGCGCGGCCCGTTACGTTTTACTGATGACCAGTCTGCGATGCGGATGGACGTCACGATCGTTTCCCCAGGCAAAAGCAATCCAGCGTTCTTCCAGTTCAGCGTATGAACTCACTGGTGTTAATTCCCACTCTGCGCCTACCGTACCGTCCGCCACGCTTATCTGGTAATTCATGCTGAACGCCCAGTCTATCATCCGCAACCAAAACCGCTGCCCGTCTCCCGTTTGCTCGCTGTCTGAGACCACGATATCGTATTCGCTGAGCACCCACTGAAAGAAAAGTTGTGGCAACCCGCTGATAACGGATTGATGGACCGCGCGGGGCGTACGCCAGACCATCACTTGCGTGGCGGCACCGTGAGGAAAGGTAATTTCTTTATGAAACGTCAGCTTCACGGCATATGCCGTATAAGGCTTACCGTCGTCGGTCGTCACGAGACGGTATTCATCGCTATAGCGCGACTTCAGAAGCCGATACCCCACAGGCAACAAAAAACCTGGCAGATGAAAATCCACCGTGCCCCGCAACATAAACGCTTCAGTATGTTCAACGTTTTGAGTGATAAGCCCAAGTTTTTGGCTAAATTCTGCGGAATCAATCATCAGTGGCGACATCGGTGGTTTCTCATCGCGTAAGTATAGTCCACTTCACTACTCATCTAAATGATGTAGATTCAGCAGGTTGGTCTCATTCAGACCTTATCTTACGCAATGTGAACCGACACGGCAGGATCCGTGCTGATTCCCTGAAAACGCCTCGCAAAAAAATTATTTAGCCTGTTCCGCCAGCCATGCCATCGCCCTCTCCCCCGCCTCGTCCACCGGTAAATAGACCAGCAGCCGCGACCCGTTTCGCGGTGCGGAGTACCAGTACATCTGCTGCAGCGTAAAATCCCCCAGCTCGGGATGGGTAAACAGCTTGAGCTGGTTCTCCACGCCGCGCACGTCGTTGCGCTGGTGCCACAGCGTTTTGAACTCCTCAGACACCGCAAAGAAGCGCGCCAGTTTGGCTTCCCACAGCGGGTCGCCACGGTGCTCGGCCATCGCCGCGCGGAAATAGGAGACAAAAATCGGCAGCACATCATCGCGTCTGCCGAGCCGCGCGCGCCACGCGGGATGGGTGAGAAACAGGTAAATACAGTTGCGGTCCTCCGGCGGGATTTCATTGAAATCAACGCCCATCAGATGCCCAAAACTGTCGTTCCACGCCACGATATCGAAATTGGGTTTCTGGATGCTGGCAGGTTTTGGCATCAGCGTATCCAGCAGGCGACGCGTGCCTTCGCTGATCCCCTCGCAGCAGACCGCCTGCGGTGCTTCGCCCGGCGGCAAACCGGCGAGCACGAAAAGATGCCGGGCTTCGGTCGGAGTACACTGCAGGGCTTTCGCTATGGCTGCCATCACCGCGCTGGACGGATTGACGTCCCTGCCCTGCTCAAGCCAGGTATACCAGGTCACACCCACGTCGGCGAGCATCGCCACCTCTTCGCGGCGCAGACCCGGCGTGCGGCGGCGTCCGCTGCGCGGCAAACCGAGACGCTGCGGATCGAGGCTTTCACGCCGGGCGCGTAAAAATGCGCCCAGCTGTTTTCGCGTGTCATCCTGAAGTGAGGCGACGGGTTCAGACATCAACGCCATAAATCCCCCTGCATGGTAGTGCCAGTACCAGTATAAGCAAGAACTGGTACCCGTTTATCAGATGGTTGATGCTACGACCATCTGATGAATGACGCAATGGAGTTACCATGAATACGTCAGTTGTTTCACCGGGTCGCGCAGGCCTGATATTGCTGTTAACCGGCCAGATGCTACCCATGATTGATACCTCAATCACTAACGTGGCGCTGGACGCCATTACCCATTCACTGCACGCTACCGCCACCGAGCTGGAGCTGATTGTCGCGCTTTATGGCGTGGCGTTTGCCGTCTGCCTCGCGCTCGGCAGCAAGCTGGGAGATAATCTTGGCCGCCGTCGCCTGTTTATGTGGGGTGTGGCAATCTTTGGCCTGGCCTCGCTGCTGTGCGGAATGGCGGGGAACATTGAACAACTGCTGGCCGCGCGTATTGTTCAGGGGGCGGGTGCCGCCCTGATCATGCCGCAAATTCTTGCCACGCTGCACGTCACGTTAAAAGGCACAGCCCACGCGAAGGCGATTAGCCTGTTCGGCGGCATTGGGGGGATTGCGTTTATCGTCGGCCAGATGGGCGGCGGCTGGCTGGTATCGGCGGATATCGCCGGACTGGGCTGGCGTAACGCCTTCTTTATTAACGTCCCCATCTGCCTGGTGGTGCTGGCGCTGAGCCGTCGCTACGTGCCGAAAACCCGCCGTGAAACGCCGTCGCGCATCGACTGGGCAGGGACCGTCTTGCTGGCCATCATGCTCTGCTGTCTGCTGTTCCCGATGGCGCTCGGCCCACAGTGGCACTGGCCGTGGTCGCTAAAGGTTATGCTTCTCGCCATTATTCCGCTGGCCTGGCTGATGGCACAGAATGCGCGCAAAAAAGAGCGTGGAAATGCCCATCCGCTGATCCCACCGCGTCTGCTTCAGCTACGCAGCGTTCGCTTTGGCATCGTGATTGCGCTGCTCTTTTTCAGCGTCTGGTCCGGGTTTATGTTTTGTATGGCGCTGACCATGCAAACCGGTCTGGGGATGGCGCCGTGGCAGTCCGGGAACAGTTTTATCGCCCTCGGGGTGACCTATTTTATCTCCGCGTGGTTCGCGCCGCGGCTGATTGCGCGCTACAGCACCAGCACGATTCTGCTCACCGGCCTGGCAATCCAGATAATCGGCCTGCTGGCGCTGATCGCCACGTTCCGCTACTGGGGAGTGCAAAATACGGCGCTGACGCTGGCGCCAGCCACCGGGCTGGTAGGCTACGGTCAGGCGCTGATTGTGAACAGCTTCTACCGCATCGGGATGCGCGATATTCAGCCTGATGACGCAGGGGCCGCCAGCGCCATCTTAAGCACCCTGCAGCAGGCCGCGCTGGGGCTTGGCCCGGCCATTTTCGGGGCGATTTTGCTGCACGGGTTGCAACATCATCACGGGGATTACGCCCAGGCGATTAACCTTTTCCTGACGGTGGAAACCGGCCTGATGGTCATCCTGGCGCTGGCAACGCTGCGCATCCGCCATCGGCTGTGTTTACCCGTCGTGAAGGTCTGCCAGGCCAGCAAATAAGCCTGAGGTATTTGCATAATAGATCCGCAGCCGCCATTATGGGGCTGCATCAATACAGGAGACGTTATGCAGGAATTAATTGCTCAGGTTGAAGAGTTAGGCATTGAAATTAATCACACCACCTCTTTAGTGATTATCTTTGGTATTATTTTTCTTACTGCCATCTTCGTTCATTTTATTCTGCACAAAGTCGTGCTGCGCGCATTCGAGAAACGCGCCCGGGCCAGCAGCCATTTATGGTTGCAGATCATTACCCAGAATAAATTATTTCACCGTCTGGCATTTACCCTTCAGGGGATAATCGTCAACGTTCAGGCCGTTCTCTGGCTGCAAAAAGGGAGCGAAGCGGCAGAAATGCTCACCACCTGCGCGAAGCTGTGGGTGATGGTGTATGCCCTGCTCTCCTTCTTCTCGCTGCTGGACGTCATATTCAATCTTTCGCAGAAAATGGCGACCGCCTCACAGCTGCCGCTGAAAGGGATCTTCCAGGGCATCAAGCTGGTGAGCGCGATTCTGGTGGGGATCTTAATTATCTCTCTGCTGATCGGTCAGTCACCGGCCATTTTGATTAGCGGCCTGGGTGCTATGGCCGCCGTTCTGATGCTGGTCTTTAAAGACCCGATACTGGGACTGGTCGCCGGGATCCAGCTTTCCGCCAACGACATGCTCAAGCTTGGCGACTGGCTGGAGATGCCGAAATACGGTGCCAACGGCACGGTTACGGACATCGGCCTGACCACCGTTAAAGTGCGCAACTTCGATAACACCATCACCACGATCCCAACGTGGGCGCTGGTCTCTGACGCCTTTATCAACTGGAGCGGCATGTCGGCCTCCGGCGGCCGACGCATTAAGCGCAGCCTGAATATCGATACCACCAGCATTCACTTCCTGGACGAGCAGGAGCAGCAGAAGCTGATTCAGGCGAAACTGCTCAAGCCGTATCTGGCCGCACGACATGAGGAAATTAGCCTGTGGAATCGGAAAAATGGCGAAGGTGAATCGGTATTAGACCTGCGCAAAATGACCAATATTGGTACCTTCCGCGCCTACCTGAATGAATATCTGCGTAACCACCCGCGCATTCGCAAAGATATGACGTTAATGGTGCGTCAGCTGGCACCGGATGCCAACGGCCTGCCGATTGAAATATACGCTTTCACCAACACGGTGATCTGGGCAGAATATGAGGAGATTCAGGCTGACATCTTCGATCATATTTTTGCGGTGGTGGAGGAGTTTGGTCTGCGTATTCATCAGTCACCTACCGGGAACGATATTCGCTCCCTGGCAGGGGTTATAGCCCAATAATCAGGTACTGGCGCGGGAAATAAAGCGCCAGTCCATCATCACTCTTTCCGTGGGCGCCTCGGGGTTGTCGATTTTATTTAAGAGCAGGTCGACCGCCTTGCGCCCGATATCCCGCGACGGCTGTTCGATGGTGGTCAGCGAAATCATGTCCGCCAGCTCGGTACCGTCAAATCCCACAACAGCAATATCCTCCGGCACCCGCAGCCCGGCCTGCTGAATGGCGCGCAGCGCGCCCGCCGCCAGCGTATCGGAGACGGCAAACACCGCATCAGGTGGATTATCCTGCAACAGATTTTGCATCGCCACCATCCCGGCGCGGAAGCTGAGATCGCTGGCGTATTCAACCGCCTGATACTCCAGATCTTTCAGGTGGATCACGCTCTTATAGCCGCGCTCGCGCAGACGGGCATATTTATAGCTCAGGTCGTGGTTGATCATCGCGATGCGTTTGCGTCCACCGTCGGCAAGCTGGCTGACGGCATGCTGCGACGCATCAACGTCGTTAATCCCCACGCAGGAAACCGCGCCGGCATCGGCATATTCGGCACACTGCACCCACGGTGCGGAGCCAATCAGCGCGGCCAGTTCCGGCAGCTTTGAGAAAGCGTCCATGGTGATAATGCCGTCGACGATTTTGCCCGACAGCAGGCTCAAGCCCGAACGGGAACGTTCGATGTCCGACCCGGAGTTACACAGCAGGATCCGATAGCCGTTTTTCTCCGCCTCTTCTTCGATGCCCTTCACCACTTCGGCGCAGAACGGGTTGGCAATGTTTGAGACCATCACCAGGATCATATAGCTCCGGGCAGTACGTAACTGACGGGCCAGTAAATTAGGCTGGTAGTTGCTCTCTTTGATGGCCTGCAGGACGCGCTCGCGGTTTTTTGCCTTCACGGTGTCGCTGTTATTGAGCACGCGGGAGACCGTCGCCACGGAGACCCCGGCCAGCTGAGCGATTTTCTGAATTGACATAGCGACGACACATCCTGCGGTTAGCGTTTTGTGCAGGCTACCATAAATTTGTTGCCCGGCGAACCGGGCAACACGTCATTGCGCCACGCATACCCAACGCTGCTGCTGATGGCTTTTCACTATGGCATCAATGATATACATCACGCTTGCGCCATCGTGGAAGGTCGCAAACTGCGGTGCCTGCGGCATCGCTCCCGCCTGCACGGCGCGGTAGAACTGCATCATCATATTTTTAAAGGCGTCAGGCCAGCCTTCGATGTGCCCGCCGGGGAAGTGTGCGCTGCTGGCCACGTCAGGGTTCATCAAGCCCGGATCGTCGGTGAGCGTCTGATTTGCCAGCGCGCGATGGCCGATCCACAGCTGTTGCGGCACCTCCTGATCCCACGCCACTGACTGCTCGCTGCCGTTAATCTCAAACGTCAGGCGGTTTTTACGCCCGGCGCTCACCTGCGAGACGCTAAAGCAACCTTTGCTGCCATCGTCAAAGCGGAACAGCACTGAGCCGAAGTCTTCGGTACTGACCGGTGTGTTGGTATACGCCGCCGCCTCATCGTGGGAGAAGGTCTGATGACCGCCCATGCTGGCCTTACGCGTCGGCCAGACGATGGAGAGATCGGCCATGACCTCGGTAATGCGCCTGCCGGTCACAAATTGCACCGTATCGCACCAGTGGGAGCCGATATCCGCCACCGCGCGCGAAGCCCCGCCAAGCGCGGCATCCACCCGCCAGTTGTAGTCGGTTTCCAGCAGCATCCAGTCCTGTAAATAACTGCCGTGTGAGGCGAATAGCCGCCCGAGGCTGCCCGCGCGCATCATGCTCGCCGCCTGGCGCACCATCGCAAACTGGCGATAGACAAAGCTCACGCCGTGCACCACGCCAGCCTGCTCCGCCCGCGCCACCAGGTCACGCGCCTCGTCCGACGTCATGCAGAGCGGTTTTTCAGAAAAGACATGTTTTCCCGCGCGCAGGATCTGACGGTTAATCTCCGCGTGCAGATGATTGGGCGTGCAGTTGTGCACCACGTGCAGGTCAGGAAGTGCGAGCAGTTCCGCCACGCTGGCGCAGGCGTGGGGCACGTTAAGCTGGCGTGCTTTTTCCTGCGCGCTGGCAAGCGTGCCGTCGCAGAGCGCCACCACCTGCACAAACCCGAGACGCCGCAGCGCCTCGATATGCGCCGGGCCGATAAACCCGCTGCCGACAATCCCGACATTAATCATGGCTGCCCCCTGCCGCGAAGTCATCAAACGCACGCCCGGATACGGGGATGATGTGGCGGCGGATAAACTCGCTTCCCTCACTTGCGCCGGTATCACCGTCTTTCAGGCAGCACTCCCACTCCAGCACCGCCCAGCCGTCATAATCGTACTGGGTCAGCTTGCTGAAAATGCCTTTGAAGTCGATCTGTCCGTCGCCGAGCGAACGGAAGCGCCCGGCGCGGTTGATCCACGGCTGGTAACCACCGTACACGCCGCTGCGCCCATTAGGACGGAACTCGGCATCTTTGACGTGGAAGGCTTTGATGCGCGCGTGGTAAATGTCGATGAAGGTCAGGTAATCCATCTGCTGTAACAGCATGTGGCTCGGGTCGTAAAGGATATTGCAGCGCGGGTGATTATCCAGAAGCGCCAGAAAACGCTCAAAGCTCACGCCGTCGTGCAAGTCTTCGCCCGGATGCAACTCAAAACAGACGTCCACGCCCTGTTCGTCAAAGGTATCCAGAATCGGTCGCCAGCGGTTTGCCAGCTCCTCGAATGCCGCCTGAAAACGCTGCTCGTTATGCGGCGGCCATGGATAGAAAAACGGCCACGCCAGCGAGCCAGAGAAGGTGGGGTGCGCTTTCAGGCCGAGTCTGGCTGAGGCGACTGCCGCCTGCTTTAGCTTTTCCGTTGCCCATGCCCGACGAGCCGTATCATTACCGCGCACGGCGGCGGGGGCGAAGTGGTCAAACGCGTCGCTGTAGACCTCGTTTACCGCCACAAGCTGCCCCTCCAGATGGGTCGACAGCTCGCTGATGACCAGCCCGTGCGCGCCCAGCTTGCCGGTAATGTCATCGCAGTAGGCCTGGCTCTCTGCCGCTTTTTCGACATCAAAAATGTGCGGATGATTGCAGGGGATCTGCACCGCTTTGTAACCCTTCGCCGCCGCCCAGCCTGCCAGTCCGTCGAGCGTGTTGAACGGCGCTTTCTCGCCAATAAATTGCGACAGAAAAATGCCCGGTCCTTTCATCGTCCTCATAACCCCTCCTGAACATTACGCCTTGTCATCGTCATACCTGAACGTGAGAAGGAAAATCAGCGCGATCGCCGCGGCAGCCACCGCCGGGATCCACCAGAATGTCACCCATGCCTGCGGCACGGTCTGCCCGGCCACCAGACGGTTATAAAGCGCGCCGGAAATCTGAGAGCCCAGCAGCATGCCGATGCCGTAGGTGAACATGACAATCATGCTTTGCGCCTGTCCTTTCACCTTTTCACCCGCCACGCGGTCGGTGTAGATAAAGCCGACGACGAAGAAGAAATCGTAGCAGACGCCGTGCAGCAGGATCCCCAGGTACAACAGGATGCGTCCTTCCTCGCTGACGCCCAGCGCGAACATGGCATAACGCACGAACCACGCCAGCATGCCGATCAGCAGCATGACTTTCACCCCCAGACGGCGGAACAGCAGCGGAATGACCAGCATGAAGAAGATCTCTGACATCTGCCCGAAGGACATGGCGGTGCTGACGTCTGCAATACCGGCATCCGCCAGATACGAGGCGGTATAGGCGTAATAGGTGCCAAGCGGGACGGAGATCAGCATCGCGCAGACGGAGAAGACAAAGAAATGGCGGGTTTTGAGTAGCGCAAAGGCATCGGCACAAAAGAGATCGCGCACCTGCACCGGTAGCCCTTTCGCTGGCGCTGGCGTGTGCGGCAGCGTCAGGCTGTAGAGTGCGAGCAGCAGGGAGCTGGCTGCCGCCACCTGGAAGATGGTGACGCTGGACGCCACGCCGGTCACGCCGATGAAAATTCCCGCCACGATCCAGCCGATGGTGCCGAACACGCGCACCACCGGGAAAGTTTTATCCACGTTCGCCAGGCTGTGAAATGCGATGTTGTTGGTCAGCGCCAGCGTTGGCATATAGCAGAGCGTGTAACCAAACAGCAGGCCAATCAGCAGCGCGCCGTTTTCGGCAATCAGCGCCCCCGGCACGAACCAGAGGATTGCCGCGCCCGCCAGGTGCATCACCGCCATCACCTTCTGCGAGGCAAAGAAACGATCCACCAGCATGCCGAGCACAAACGGCGAGAGAATGGAGGCGATGGGCCCGGCGGAGAACGCATCGCCAATTAACAGAGACATGTTGTGCCGGGTCATCACCAGGCCAAGCGTGACTGACCAGCTACCCCAGATGAAAAACTGCAGAAACATCATTAACGACAGACGCGGCACCAGCAGCCGGTGCTGTGTTATCGCCTTTTCACTACTTTCAGTTGACACCATGATAAGCCTCACCCGGAAAAAGTAATCGATTACAAATGACAGCAATTAAAAAGTAATCGATTACAAAATAAAGATCCTGTGGATCGAAACAGAATTGGGAGGGGGGTCACGATAAAGGTCGATGTATGACTAAACGAGGCGTTCTGATTGTCACTATAGCCTACAGGCTATAAAATAATATAGCGAGGAAGCTAAAGGAGAAACGATGTGGAATGTCGAGACAACGGACAGATTTGATCAATGGTACTTCGAACAAACAACAGCATTAAAAGAAGATGTGCTAGCGATGATGCATATTCTTGCTGAGTTTGGCCCAACGCTTGGGCGGCCATACGTAGATACCGTGAAGGCTTCAGCCTATGCGAACATGAAGGAATTACGGATTCAACATGCGGGAAATCCCATCAGAGCTTTTTTTGCTTTTGATCCTGACCGTAAGGCAATTGTGCTCTGTGCTGGAAACAAAACCGGTTGCAATCAAAAACGGTTTTATAACGAAATGATTACGCTGGCTGACGTTGAGTACAGCAGACATCTGGCGGATAAGGAGGCCATATGGCAACGCTAAAAGAACTCATGGCACAACAGAGCGCGGAAAGTCAGGAGCGTATTGCGGCTAAAGTTGATGTAATACGCAGAATTGTTGCCCTGAACCAACTGCGGGAAGAGCTCAATATTTCGCAGACAGAACTGGCCGCGGCAATGGGGGTAAAACAACCAACTGTGGCAAAAATCGAACAGCCGGGAAACGATCCCCGGCTTTCAACACTCAAACGCTATGTCAGTGCGCTCGGCGGTGAAATGAGCATTGATGTGACGTTACCGAATGGGAAACGAATAGCGTTTCAGATTTGATATCGCACATTCAAAGCCGGGTGGCGGCTTCGCCTGACCCGGCCTACAAAATAATAATGGCCCCGGACATGTAGGCCCGGTAAGCGAAGCGCCACCGGGCGAAAAACGTGCTACTTTTTACGGGATAATTTAAACGCAATAAACAGGAACACCACCCACACTGGCAGCAGCATCGCTGAGAGACGCATCTCATCCATCGTGCACATCAGCACCAGAATCAGCCCCAGGAACGCGATACAGATATAGTTCCCTGCCGGGTAGAGCAGCGCTTTAAACTGCGTCTCGCGTCCCTTGCGTCGCATCGCTGCACGGAAGCGCAGGTGCGCCAGGCAGATCATGATCCAGTTCAGCAGCAGCGTGGCGACAACCAGCGCCATCAGCAGGCCAAATGCCGCTTTCGGCAGCAGGTAGTTGATCAGCACCACTAATGACGTAATCGCGCCGGAAAGGAACAAGGAATTAATCGGCACACCGCGACGGCTGACGCGGGTCAGGAACTTCGGCGCGTTCCCCTGTACGGAAAGGCCAAACAGCATACGGCTGTTGGAGTAAACGCCACTGTTATAGACCGAAAGCGACGCCACCAGAATGACGAAGTTCAGCGCCGACGCCACCACATTGCTGTTCAGATCGTGGAAAATCATCACGAACGGACTGCTGTCAGATTTCACTTCCACCCATGGATAGAGCGCCAGCAGAACCACCAGCGAGCCGATGTAAAACAGCAGAATACGGTACACCACCTGGTTGACCGCTTTTGGGATACTTTTATGCGGGTCGCGCGCTTCGGCAGCGGTAATACCAATCAGCTCCAGCCCGCCGAAGGAGAACATGATCACCGCCAGAGAGAGAACCAGTCCTTTCCAGCCGGTTGCCAGAAAGCCGCCGTGCTGCCAGAGGTTATCAATGGTTGCCCGCTCGCCGCCGTGACCGGAGAACAGCAGCCACAGGCCAAAGCCGATCATCCCGATAATCGCCAGTACCTTGATCAGCGCAAACCAGAACTCGGTTTCGCCATACAGGCGCACATTGACGAGGTTAACGGCATTAATGATGATGAAAAATGCCGCCGCCCAGATCCACGTCGGGACATCCGGGAGCCAGTACTGCATGTAGATGCCTGCGGCGGTCAGTTCGGCCATCCCCACCAGCACGAACATCACCCAGTAGTTCCAGCCGGAGAGGAAGCCTGCAAACGGGCCCCAGTATTTGTAAGCAAAGTGTGCGAAGGAGCCTGACACCGGCTCTTCAACGACCATTTCGCCGAGCTGGCGCATGATCAGGAAGGCGATAATCCCGGCGATGCCGTATCCCAGCAGTACTGCAGGGCCAGCCATTTGAATGGCGGGGCCGATGCCGAGAAACAACCCGGTACCAATCGCGCCGCCGAGGGCAATTAACTGAATATGTCGATTTTGCAAACCACGTTGCAGCGTCGGATTCTGATCCGACGAGGCTTCAGCGCTACCATGGCCTGAAGCGGATGACGCGTCTTTCACGCCCTACCCCTGTCTCTTTTTTAGAAGGGGCACGTTTTAACACTTCATGCTGGTGGTAGCAAGTTTAACGCCGGGCCAGCGCATGCGCCCGGCGGATTAACGTCACGACCCGATGATCCCGCCGTCCGCTTTGACGATCACCACCGTTGACGAACGCGGGCGTCCGTTCGGGCTGGCGTCTGGCCAGTTAGAGACAGCACGCGGATTGGCCGGGTCGGTAATGTCATCCCCGCCCTCTCCCGGATGCTGAATATTGATAAACAGCGTCCGGTTGTCCGGCGTAAACGCAATACCGGTGATTTCACACCCACGCGGGCCCGTCAGGAAACGACGAAACTCATTGCTGCCCGGAATGGTGGCCACCATCTGGTTATTGCCCATCCCCTCATACGCTTTTTTGTTGATCGTGCTGGAAGAGACGTCGGTCTGGATCCACAGAACGCCCTGATGATCGAACGACAGACCATCCGGGCTGCCGAATGCCGCGCCCTGCATAGAGCCTTTGGCCTTCGGATCGTCGCTGTCTGTGCGCCCGCCCATGACCAGAATATCCCATGTAAAGCGTGCGGCGGCAGGATCGGCCCCCTCTTCGTGCCAGTGCATAATATGACCAAACACGTTATTAGCACGCGGGTTGGCGGCATCGACCGGGGCTTTCCCCTCTTTACCGCGATCGCTGTTGTTGGTGAGCGTACAGTAGACGCTGCCGCTGGCGTGCGGATCGACGGCTATCCACTCCGGGCGATCCATTTTCGTCGCCCCCACCACGTCAGCCGCCAGGCGGGTTTTAATCAGCAGATCGCCCTGGTTTTCAAAACCGTGGCTTTTATCCAGGCCATTCTGCCCGAAGATCAGCGGCAGCCAGTCGCCGCTTCCCTCTTCATTGAACCTGGCAACATACAGCGTACCCGAGGTCAGCAGCTGCATATTGGCCTCACGGTTCGCAGGATCGTATTTTTTGTCAGAGACGAATTTATAAATGTACTCAAACTTCTGATCGTCCCCCATATAGACCACCACGCGATTATCGGCGGCGAGCGTAACGGCGGCCCCCTCGTGCTTGAAGCGGCCAAGTGCGGTGTGCTTGCGCGGTGTGGAGGTCGGGTCGTAGGGGTCAATCTCTACCACCCAGCCGAACCGGTTAGGCTCGTTAGGCGTTTTATCGACGCTAAACCGCTCATCCACCTCGTTCCAGCGGTAGGACTCATCGCTGTCGCTGATGCCGTAGCGTTTTTCCAGCGGATTGAGATCGGCTTTTTTGACAAAAATATCCGACCAGTTCTCCTCGCAGGTGAGGTAGGTGCCCCACGGCGTGTGGCCGTTGGCGCAGTTTTGCATGGTGCCCAGCACGCGCTCCCCCTGCGGGTCGGCGGCGGTTTTCATTAAGTCCTGATGCCGCGCCGGGCCGGTAAGCTGCATCGGCGTATTGACGGTGATACGGCGGGCATAAGAAGACGGGCGAACCACCTGCCAGTCACTGCCCGTTTTTTTCACTTCCACCACCGACACGCCCATCGCGTTCTGTCCCTTACGGGCTTTGTCGAGGTTCCAGTTCCCCATACCGTCCGTAAACAGCATCCCGTTGTCGATGTATTCATGGTTCAGCGCCAGCAGACCATGTTCCGGGTTTTGCTCCCCCTGCGGCAGGCTAAACCACGCCATACCGTCGTGGTGCATCCCCGCCTGCACGGCCTGTTCGTCGGTCGTGTTGCTGGCATCTGGCTTAAATGCCGGCATGTGGTCTTTGATGCCCGTCGGGTCACCCCAGCGATAAAACGGGCGGGCAATATAACCTTCCGGCACCCTCACCGTATCGTCCGTGGAAACGGGAATACTGGTAAACCCAAGCGACACCGCTTTTGCCAGCGCGGACGGCTTCGATACCGCGGCAATGGCGCTATCAGGTTCGATCAAAAAGGGAAAGGAAACGGCAGCACCCGCCACGGCGCCCATCTGGAGAAAACGACGGCGGGAGAGGAAAACCTCTGCAACCTCGGAGAAAACCGGGTTAGCGCTGCGGTTAGTGATGTCGTCGCGATGTTCTTTTTTAAAAACGGATTTGAGGGGTCTGCCCATAGCGGCTTCCTGTCATTGGCCAAGAGGTAAGGAGTTGGCGAACAGTGTAAGAAGCTTTTGTTACAATTTTATAACAGGATAACGGCGGGATTGGGGCGTCCCTGCCCCGGATAACGAGGTGGAACGCTTAGAACTCGTAGCCCACCGAGACCTTAAAGGTTCGCGGTTCGCCCTGAGTGATGTAGGTACCGGAATCGTCCACGCTGGCCCAGTAGTTTTCATTGGTCACGTTGTCGATGCCTGCGCGCACGGTCATCTGGTTTGCATTGTGGTTTAACGCGAAGCGGTAGCGCATGCCCAGATCCAGCGTGGTATAGCTGTCCAGCTTTTTGCTGTTCGCGAGATCGGCATACTGCGTGCCCGAGTGGTTCACGCGTGCGGTGGCGGTCAGGCCGTCAACTGGCTTGATGTCGTACTCTGCCCCCAGCACGGCATAGAAGTTCGGCACGCCAATCGCATCGTTGCCTTGATTCACGCCGTTTTTGGTTTTGGCCAGCTCGGCCTGCAGCCAGGTGGCGCTGGCGTTCAGGCGCATCCCGAGCATGGGCTCGCCAAAAACATTGAGCTCTACGCCACGGTTACGCTGTTCAGCGTCCAGGCCGTAGTGATTGTCATCGTCGAGGATCGCCGATGGCATTTTGATCTCAAACAGCGCCAGAGAGCCGCCCACGCGACCAAAGTCTGCCTTCAAGCCGATTTCATTCTGTTTAGAGTGAACAATACCGGTGCTTTGACCGTAGTTGGTAGCGGTGTCCGGCGCGGTTTTTCCCGGCTGCAGCGCTTCGGTGTGGTTGGCGTAAAGGGAAATCTGCTCCCACGGTTTATAAACCACGCCGTAGGTTGGCATCCAGCGGCTACCGTCGAAGCCGTCCGCGTCGTTTTCTGCACCGGTAATTTTGTTATACCCGCGGATGACCACTTTCTGATGACGCGCCCCCGCGGTGAACAGCAGCTTGTCGTCCAGGACGCCCAGCGTATCGCTCAGCAGCCAGCCCTGAGTACGGGTGCGCCCGCTGGTTAGCGGATCGCTGTATTTGCCACCTGATCCATTGAAGTTGGAGCTGTCCGGCATATCAACGCCGGTGTTGTGGTAGATGTTGGTGGTCGGGTTATCCTTCGTCGCCGACATTTTCCACGCGATTTTTTCGTTTTTGGTCGTCGCCGAATACCCCACGTTCACCTTGTGCGACACAAAGCCGGTAGTGAAATTCCCGCGAATGCCCGCCATGCCGCTAACGGAATCGCTAATGCGGTTAGTATCCAGACGGCTGACCGTGGCTTTGCCGCTTTTGTCCAACAGCTTCGGCGCGCTGTAGATCCCTTCTTCGTGCGCGTGCTGCGCGCCCAGGCCGGTATAGGCGGTCCAGTTATCGGTGATGTCGTATTCGCTGCGCCACATCCCAAATTCGTTTTCGATGTTGCTGTAGGCCCACTTCTGGGAGAAGTTACGATCGTTTTTCGGCGGTTCAGGCACGAAATCCACCGCCGAGATGTTGACGCTGGTCGGGCTGCCGTGGAAGGTTTTCTTTTGATAGCCCAGATCCAGGGAGGTGCGGACGTTGTCGCCGTTGTAATCAAGACCGGTGGAGAGCAGCGTGGTGCGGCGACGGTCGTTTGGTACGCCGGTTTCCCCTTCACGGTGGACCAGGTTCACGCGCGCGCCGAACTGGTCGCTGTCACCAAAGCGACGGCCTGCATCCAGCGTGGTGCCAAACTGCGAATCTGAGGTGTAATCCACGCCCACTTTTGCCTGCGGGGTATCGCCCGCATGTTTCGGCTCAAGATTGATCATCCCGCCCACGCCAGAGCTTGCCGCGCCGTTCATCAGCGCGTTGGCGCCTTTGAAGATCTCAATGCGGTCAACCATCTGCGCATCCACCACCTGACGCGGCAGTACGCCGGACAGCCCGCCAAACGTCATGTCGTCGCCGTCAAACTTCAGGCCACGAATGCGGTAGGTCTCCGCGCTGTTACCGTATCCCTGAACGTACTGCACGCCCGCATCGTTGGCGACCACGTCAGCGATGGTTTTCGCCTGCTGATCTTCCACCAGCTTCGAGGTGTAGCTGATGATGTTGAACGGCACGTCCATGGCGTTCTGCTGGCCCAGCATCCCCATGCGCCCGCCGTTCGCCACCTGCCCGTCAAGAAAGGCCGGTACCAGCTGGTCGCCGCCGGGTTTAAAGTCGCTGGCAGGTGCAGCCTGCACAACAAGCGTATCTTCTTTTTTATCATCCGCCGCCTGGACGGAATGTGTCACCGCCCCAATGGCGAGCGCCAGCAGCGTTTTGTGTATTTTGGTGTTGTCCATCGTTAACTCATTTGAAAGTGCGCGAAAAAATGACCCGTTGTCGGGCCTTAGAATGTATTAACTGCAATGCAAATGAGAACTATACGCATTATCCATGCATTGGCAAGCGTCACGCGTTCATGAAGGGAGGTAATGAGGACGATGGGGAACCACCACCCCGTTTTGGGGTGGTTATGATTATAAAACGCGCGCAGTGCCCGTCACATCAATGCGTACCGCCGCGCCCGGGTGCCAGCCCGGCTGACTGACGGTCCTGAGGATAACGGGCTGTTCATGCCCCGCTAATCCCAGCGTCAGCGTAGACAGCTGACCGGTGAAGTCGACATCAAGAATGGAGACCGGGCTTTCATGAGGCGCACATGCCGTCACGCGCAATTGTTCAGGACGCATCATTACCCGGCCCTCTCCTGTTGCATGCGGATTGTCCGTCGGCACCTCGCCCAGTGCACACACGGCGTAACCGCCAGCGAGCTGAGCAGGCAGGATCACGGCATCGCCAAGAAACAGCGCCGTCTCTTCGTCAACGGGACGGGTATAGACGTCATAAGGCGTTCCCACCTGCGTGAAGCGGCCAGAACGCATCACGGCAACCTGCGTGGCAAAAGACAACGCTTCGTTCTGATCGTGGGTGACCAGAATTGAGGCCACGCCCGCTTCCGCCAGCAGATCGGCCGTTGCTTTACGCGTCATGGCGCGCAAGCCGGTATCCAGCGCCGAGAACGGTTCATCCAGCAGCATCAGCGAAGGACGCTGGGCCAGCGCACGGGCAAGCGCCACGCGCTGCTGCTGTCCGCCGGAAATCTCATGGGGCCAGTGCGTCGCGAGCTGCCTGTCGAGAGAGACCATCTCCATCAGCACCTCAACGCGCTGGCGCTTCTCGTGGCGGGTACCGTCCAGCCCCCAGGCAATGTTATCTGCCACGTTGAGATGGGGGAACAGCGCGCCCTCCTGAGGCACATAACCGATCCCGCGCAGGTGAGCAGGAACAACATGATTTTCATCAAACAGCGTTTTTCCCTGCATGACGATGCGGCCGGTATCCGGCGTCTCAAACCCGGCGAGAATACGCAGCAGCGTGGTTTTCCCCGACCCGGAGGGCCCGACAATCGCCGTGCGGCTCCCCGGCGCAACGCTCAGGTTTAAGCTGTCGAGCACCTGCACGTCCGAAAACGATTTTGAAATGGCGGTTAATTCAAGCATGTCATAGCCCTGCAATTTTTTTCGACTGCATATAGAGAATGGCGGTCAGCGGGAGTGAGATCAGGATCATCAGCATCGCGTAGGGCGCGGCGGCCACATAATCAATTTCACTGGTCAGCGCCCAGAATCCGGTGGAGAGCGTGCGGGTTCCCAGCGGCGAGAGCAGCAGCGTGGCGGTCAATTCGTTGCTGACGCCAAGGAATACCAGCGCGGCGCCTGCCGCAGCGCCCGGTGCGGCCAGCCGCAGGGTAACGCTCCAGAGCGCTTTCGCAGGCGTGCTGCCCAGGCTGCGCGCCACGTTTTCCAGCTCCACCGGCGCCTGGGCAATCCCTGCCCGCAGGTTAATGAGCGCGCGGGGCATAAACATCAGCAGATAGGCCAGGAACAGGGTGATTTCCGTCTGATAAATGGGGCGAGCGTAATGAATAGTGACCGTGACCAGCGCCAGCGCGGTGACAATGCCCGGCAGCGAACTGGTGATGTAGATGCACCCTTCCAGCATCCGGAAAATACGGTGCGGGTAGCGGATCCCAAGCCACGCGATGGGGATCACGCAGGCCGTCGTCAGGAGCGCTCCGCCCACGCCGAGCATCAGCGTCTGGCGCAGGGAGTGCCAGAGATCGGCGTTCATCCAGTTTTGTACGCCGCCGAGCCAAATCCAGCGGCACAGGACAAGTAACGGCACGCCCAGCGCCAGCATGACCAGCGCGAGGAAAAACAGCTGTCCCAGCGCAGCCGCCGCAGGCTTCAGCGGCCAGCGTTTCTGTTCACGTGCCGCGCCAGCGCCAATGCGTGCATAGCGCGCTTTCCCGCGCGTCACGCCTTCCAGCACTAAGATCGCCAGGCAGCATAAGGCCAATACGCCCGCCAGCATGTTCGCTGCCGGGCCGCTGAAGGTGGACTGAAACTGGTCATAGATGGCCGTTGTGAAGGTATCAAAACGGATCATCACGTACAGACCGTATTCCGCCAGCAGGTGCAGCGCCACCAGCAGCGCGCCGCCGCAGATAGCCAGTTTTAGCTGCGGCAGCACCACGCGGAAAAAGACCCGCCACGGCGGGGTGCCGAGCGAGGCGGCCACATCTTCCAGCGTCGGGTCAAGACGACGCAGCACCGCCGCAACCGGCATATAAATAAACGGATAGTAAGCTAAAACGGAGAGGAACACGCCCGCGGAAAGGCCATGCATCGAGGGAACCACGCTCACCCAGGCATAGCTTTGCACAAACGCGGGGATCGCCAGAGGGGCGACCGCCAGCGCGGACCAGATCCCTCGCCCGGCAAGCTGCGTGCGCTCCGTGAGCCAGGCGATCGCCACGCCCGTCACGATACACAGCGGTAACGCCAGCGCCGTCAGCCACAGCGTGTTACTGAGCAGTTCAGCAACACGTGGGCGAAATACCAGCGCCCTAATCGTTTCCCAGCCCGTCTCAACGCCTATGGCAATGATAAAACCCAGGGGCAGAAGTGCCAGTAAAGAAAAAAGGACAGCTAACGCTACCATCGGCAGTGCAGGACGCCTGCGGCCAGGCTCCCGCACGCTGTTTTTGCCGAGGTCGAGACTCAGACCAGACATAAGACCTTCACTTCACTCTCAGGATCACAGCAGACCGGCTTGCGTCATCAGCTCGATAACTTTTTTACTGTTGAGCGTTGAAGGTTCAACTTTCGGTGCATCCAGATCGTTCAGCGGGACCAGTTTCGGGTTAGAGGCCGCGTTCACGCCCACCGCATATTCAAAGGCATTGTTGGTGCGCAGGCTTTCCTGGCCCTCTTTACCGGTAATGTATTTGATGAACGCCTGGGCCTGCGCTTTGTGTTTGCTGGACGCCAGAACGCCACCACCGGAAAGGCTGACGAACGCGCCCGGATCCTGGTGTTTGAAGTAGTAGAGTTTGGTGTTTTTGCTGTTCTCACCCGTTTTGGACTGATCGACAAAACGGTAGTAGTGATAAATCACCCCGCCATCAATCTGGCCGGCGTTGACGGCTTTCATCACGGTGCTGTTGCCTTTATAGGCCACGAAATTCGCTTTCATCGCCTTCAGCCATTCCAGCGTGGCTTTTTCGCCTTTAAGCGCCAGCATTGCGCTCACGATGGCCTGGAAATCCGCGCCTGACGGTGATGCCGCCCAGCGGCCTTTCCACTCGGGTTTGGCCAGATCCATCAGCGACTTAGGCAGCTGCTGTTCGCTCAGTTTTGCCGGGTTATAGACGAATACGGTGCTGCGGGCGGCAATGCCGATCCAGCGGCCATGCGCCGGGCGGTACTCTGCCGGTACCTGCTTCAGGGTGTCTGCATCCAGCGGGGCAAACAGGTTGGCGTTATCCACCAGTACCATGGACGGTGAGTTTTCCGTCAGAAATACGTCTGCAGGTGATGCGCTGCCTTCCTGAACCAGCTGGTTACCCAGCTCGCTGTCATCGCCGTTACGCAGCGTGACCTTAATGCCGGTCTCTTTGGTAAAACCGTCAACCCACGACTTCACCAGGTTTTCATGCTGCGCGTTGTATACCACAATGCCTTCGCTGTTATCGGCGGCAACGGATTGTGTGGAAAGGAAAAGCGATGATGACAACAAGGCAAGCGAGAAGCAGGACAGCAGGCGAGAATTCATGAACATATCCTTAATAGAGCAACGGGAATAATGACGCATAGCGTTGTGGGACAGGATTAAAGCATACAAAAACGCTAATGATAATTAGTATCAATCCAGTTTAAGCGTAAAAGTGTAAAATTTCTTTTTTGCGGGGAGTGAAGTGATAAAAATCCAGATTTAAAAAACGGATTAATTAAAGATTAAGAAAACCTTAAGACAACACACTACAAAATATCATTAGCCTTCTATTTATTACGTCGTTATTTATCTGACAATTTAAGAATAAAAAACGTTCACCACTTCCGCCGTGAAAATATGATTCCCTTCATAGCGTTGTCCTTATTATTACCTCAGGTAATTTTTACCGGCAGCGTCTCCAGAGTTCTCAGAATCAGGCTTCGCGTCGACCATTTAGCCTCACCGTCGAGAGAGAGCGTCCCGCGCTCGCATAAAGCCATGGCAAGGGTTTCAGCCTGACACTGCGCCAGCAGTTGTCCAATACACTGGTGCACGCCTGCGCCAAATCCCAGCTGACGTTGGGCATTCTTGCGGCCAGGAATAAAACGCCACGCCTCTTCAAATACGCTTTCATCGCGATTTGCAGAACCAAGGCATACTAAGATGTTATCCCCCGCTTTAAGTTCGCGTCCCAGAAATTGCACGGGAGCCACTACCTTTCGCCTGCCCATCTGCAACGGAGACTCAAAGCGCATGGTTTCACTGACGACATCTTTCATCCGCAGCGTGTTATTTCTGACGCACGCCTGTAATTCAGGATGTTGTGCCAGCATATACACCAGGTTTCCGGTTAACGCTTCGCTGGTTTCACTCCCGCCGATCAGCATAGTGACGCAGTCTGTGCTAAACCGCGTTGCAAGCGCATCCCGATCGCCGCCATATCCTTTCAGGAGGCTGCGATAAAAAAGCGAGTCGTAACCCTGGCTGTGTGCCTGCGCGAGTTGGCGAAAACTGTCATCCAGACGGGAAAGCGCCACGATCAGCCGCTGTAATCCCTCTCGATCAATTGCGCTGGGGTCCAGCAACAGCCTGATGGCACTTTTCTCTTGTTCAACCACCTCCTGCTGCGCTTCCGGCAGGTTGAGCCAGGCGGTGAACAGCTTCCCCCAGAGCGGGGCAGCAATCTGGCGAATGCCGTCAAACGTGCCGGTGGTGGTTAACTCTGCCACCAACGTATGTGACTCGTCAGAAATCAACTGGGTTAACGCAGCCCAGGATTCGCCGGTAAACAGAGCTTGCAGCGCCTGACGGTGCGCGCGATGCACATTCCCGTCTTCAAACAGCACAATGCCGTAGAGAAGATCGCGTATGGGGGGCGAGAGGCTGAAGCACTCTTTTTCCATTTCGCTATGCACATCTTCAGGTATACCCGAGGAGACGAATGCTCGCTCTTTAAGCGTCTGATAAACATCCTGATAGCGGGTAAGCACCCACGTTTTGCCGATTCGCGCTACAGGCTGGTGGTTTCGCATGTGGTGGTAGACGTTATGAAGATTTTCCTGAAAGACAGGTGAGGCAGGATTAAACCGAAGTGCTTTTTCAACATATGCCACGGGTGAGCCCTCATCGCAGGATTAATCACCTTTCAGTAAAGCAGGGATATGTTGCAGTTCAAATATAGAAAAAAGGGGGGATCATTGGCACGCCCTGTAGGATTCTAGCCTACTACATATGGTTTAGAAGAACGCACGGTTCGATTTAACTCAATGTTATATAATTATCTTTGCTGCATTCGCGCCGTTTTTTTGTCATTAAGTGTCGTTACATGTTTCTGCGTTGCGTTATGGTTCATCAATGCATGACACATTTATTAAACAGAGGGTACACAGTATGCCTCATGGCATAGCTGTGTAATTTGATTCCTGCATCACCGGGTAACCTTCAAACTCACCTGTTCGTGTATCGTTGGTGAGATACGTTATCACTCCGAATACCCCATCCAGACTCGTTCCGTCATCGTGAACCGGAATCTCATCACGTCTACCCGCCTGCAAATCCTCCAGGTGCGGTTTTGGCGATTTGCGGTATCGCTTTATCCTCAACTCACCTGCCATGCTTTGTACCAACAATGATCCGTCGCACACTCAATGAGATATCCACTTCCAGAACAACTCCGCTCAAGCCTCCTTCGCAGTGATGCGTTGCACCAGCTCTCATCAGATATGTCGATGACGATCTGGTTATGATGCGCTTGTCGAACG
Source organism: Enterobacter cloacae complex sp. HYC080_NIDB (assembly GCF_056673325.1). Classification (NCBI taxonomy): domain Bacteria; kingdom Pseudomonadati; phylum Pseudomonadota; class Gammaproteobacteria; order Enterobacterales; family Enterobacteriaceae; genus Enterobacter; species Enterobacter cloacae complex sp. HYC080_NIDB. Next base: position 3,391,333 of record NZ_CP114212.1, read on the forward strand.
ACATGCGCTTCTCTGCATAGTCTTGCGCTGGCGGTGGAAGCCCCATGATACGCCTCCAATAATTACTGGATGCATGAACAGAATGAATGATTGATGCAGTTGAGCAAGCGTTGAGATGAGAGGAATCCCCAAGTCATGCTAGATTCAAAAAAATTTAGTTTTTAAGCTCCACCTTAATCGATGTCACCAACTAGACAGCAAGAAAACGCCATGACCGTCGATTTCAGACTCTCTCAATGCTAGACTCTTCGCCATTCTAAAGTTCAAATGACTTTGAAGTGACATGGCGAATAATAGATTAATAGTTGATATTATAAAGGTATATAAATAATGGACGTCACTTACACAATTAGCATGGCGCTTTTTAGCCTTATTATTGCGCTTTTAATTTTCAGTCTCCCTGTTTTCAGGTTTATTGATGAAGAAACCGAAGCGGTTCGTTCCAATAGTCTTGATGGCATGCGGTTTTTATTGGCATCATTTGTTATTCTCCATCATCTTGATTGTTTGCATTCTTATATTACAAAGGGCATGTGGTCACCAAGTTCTTTATGGCTCACATACATGGGTAAATACGGCGTTGCGCTTTTTTTCATGACTACGGCATATCTCTTTTGGGGAAAAGTGAGAAATAAGGAAACCGTAGACTGGGTAGACCTTTATAAGAAGAGATTTTTAAGAATCGTTCCGCTAGCAACTGCATGCTCTTTTGCTGGATTGGTTTTGTTGTTTTCATTAACAGATCATGACCCTATTACATTGGATACAGTTTCAAAAACAATGTCATGGTTCGATGGTGGCCTCTGGAATAGCAAGCCTAATGTGACTGACTTTAATAAATCATGGATGGCACTGGCTGGTGTAACGTGGACGTTGAGGTGGGAATGGATGTTCTACTTTTCACTGCCTTTACTTTTTATTCTTAAAAAGTGGTCTATGGAGTTAACCATAGTCCTTTTTGCGTTTTCTGTATATTTATTGCCTGGCTTTACAAGAGATGCATATCTATGGTCATATTTTTTCGCCGGGATGCTTTGCAGGGAACTTAAGGACAAAATAATTATCTCCAGACTGCATGCAAACATACTTTTAGTGGCTACAGTTCTGATTACTGGCTTTGCACAGCCAGACCTGTTCAGGTCTCCGGAAAAGTTTTTTTTATGCGTAATATTTTTCTCTGTAATCTCCGGTGCCGACATATTCGGGTTACTGGCAACTAAGGCTGCAAAGAGACTTGGTGCTGTTAGCTATAGCCTGTACTTAACCCAGGGATTGATACTTTTCCCTTTAAGTCAAGTAATTAGTAAGGATGATGTTTCGCATACTGACTACAAGGTCATCACATTATTTGTTTCAGCATACATATCAATTTGCCTGCTATCCTCTTTGACCTACCATTTTGTGGAGAGGCCATTCATCAAATCGAAAAAAGCATCATTATACAAAACTAATACTGCTTCATAATTTATGGCGACCTGATGCGGTCGCCTTTTTTATTCTCTCGTAATGCCAAACTCGCTCTATCTGCAGACATTGCCATATTGACAGCCCAACCTTTGACGTTCCAAATAACCGGTAGTTGCCATCAATCCCGCATAGAAGATCGATAGTTAACCCCCTGTTCCTAATACTCCATGACTGGTGAGGAAAAGCCCCTTCAGAAAAACCTCACCATGTTATGCATGATCCAGTAACTGTTATTGCTTTAGTCTGTTGTCTTATCGGCCAAGTCGGGAGAGGGGGTAACGCTCTATCCAAGACTTAGCTCCGCTGCAGGTAAAATGCCAGTTGAACTCCCGTAACTGTTCAATGACGCGGTCTGAACTCAAGTAACTATGGGTGAGATGAATGCGCGCAACGAAAGAGGTGCTCACCTCTGCTGTGCGTGGCATGAATATCATACAAACAACTGTATCCATACACAGCCTCACTAAATAATAGGGTCGATCATGCTTCGCAGTGGTGTTAAAATCCTCGCCTTTCAGAATTAACTGATTTCTAAAATGGTAAAACTGTTTACTCGCTATGTTTCAGTGGGCGTGGTCAACACTGCTCTTCACTGGTTGTGTTTCGGTGCGCTTATGCATTTCCTCGATGCTAACCAGACCGTTGCGAACGTCGTTGCTTTCTGTATTGCGGTAACTTTCAGTTTTTTTGCGAATGCAAAATGGACGTTCAAGGCTCAGGCCACTTCTGCGCGTTACATCGCGTTCATCGTTTTCATGGGCGTTATGGCTGGCGTGACAGGATATATCGCGGATTTAATCGGCGCTCCACCTGTCGTTACCCTTGTCGCCTTTTCCGGATTCAGTCTTGTAGCCGGTTTTTTATACTCACGGTTCATTGTCTTTAGGGATGCGAAATGAAAATTTCTCTGGTCGTTCCTGTATTTAATGAAGAGGAAGCAATTCCGATCTTCTATAAAACAGTGCGCGAATTTGAAGATCTGCAACAACACGAAGTCGAGATAGTCTTTATCAATGACGGCAGTAAAGACGCCACAGAATCAATCATAAACGCGCTTGCTGTAGCTGACCCGCTTGTAATACCACTTTCCTTCACCCGCAACTTTGGAAAAGAGCCTGCGTTATTTGCGGGTCTTGACCATGCGACCGGTGACGCGATTATCCCGATTGACGTGGACTTGCAAGACCCGATTGAGGTTATTCCATACCTGATAGAGAAATGGCAAGCAGGGGCAGATATGGTTTTGGCTAAGAGAACAGACCGCTCTGCGGATGGACGACTCAAGCGCAAGACTGCTGAATGGTTCTATAAACTGCACAACAAAATAAGCAATCCGCAGATCGAGGAAAACGTTGGCGACTACCGTCTGATGTCTCGAGATGTAGTTGAAAACATTAAGCAAATGCAAGAACGCAATCTTTTCATGAAAGGCATTTTGAGCTGGGTTGGCGGCCGCACTGATGTTGTTGAATATGCTCGTGCTGAACGTGTTGCTGGGGATTCTAAGTTCAATGGTTGGAAGCTGTGGAATCTTGCATTGGAGGGTATAACCAGTTTCTCAACTTTCCCTCTGCGCATGTGGACTTACATTGGTTTATTCGTTGCTGGTATGGCCTTCATCTATGGCGCATGTATGATCGTCGACACGTTAGCATTCGGCAATCCGGTTCGCGGCTATCCATCAATGCTGGTTTCAATACTTTTCCTGGGCGGAATTCAGTTGATAGGTATAGGCGTACTTGGCGAGTATATCGGCAGGATATATGTTGAAGTTAAGGGAAGACCTCGTTACATCATCAAAAACGAACTTAAGGATAATCGGAAGGACGATAAATGATTAGTCATGCTTTGGAAAAAAAAACTCATTTTGAATGGATGCTATTCACATTTGTTTTCGCTGTAGTGGCTGTGTTTTTTACGGTTATCCATCCGGTGACAATCATCTCAGGTGATGAGTGGATTAACCTTTCTTCCGGTAGGCAGGCATATCCGCAATGGGGAGGTTTTAATCCGATTAAGGTTGTGCCTGAAGTAGCTTTCCCTCTCTTTGGTAACATAGCCTCATCGCTCCTAATGCAACTTGGATTTACTTTCCTTGAAGCTATTGCCTATTTTACAGCGATGTTAGTTGCAATTCTTGTTGTGGCGTTCCTTTATCAATTCTACCTTATGATGAGAGAGGCTGTAGGCCTGTCAACATATACAAGCTCAGCGATGGTGATATTCTATTTACTGTGCATGTTTGGCCTATTCAGAACTCTTAACAATAATAACAGCCCATACCTGTTATGGGAGCAAAACCTTACTTGTTATTATCACTACATTATCCCAGCGCTTATAAACGGAACTCTAGCACTTTACGTTTTGCGAATGTCGCCCTCATTAAAGTCTTTCTTTTACGAAAAAGCTATATTTTCTGGGATATTGATATTTGCCATTTATCTGTGTGTGTTTTCGAATATATTCGCTAGTATTGTGCTTGCTGTCATGTGCGGAGTTATACTTCTGCTGAAACTTATTAACAACAGATTCAAAATTGTTGAGACAGTTAAGGCTTACCCTTTCCACTGTATCACTTTGATAATGTGGGTCATTTCTGCTGTGTTTGAAATGAACGGAGGAAGAGCAGATCGCATGTCAAAAGATCACCTAGATATTTCAGGTACGGTCAACTCGTTTTACTCACTACTTAAACTAATAGACCGAACATTTTTCGTTGTTCTGGCTGTTGGATTGGTTTGCGGCGTAGTGTTCTTGCTGAGAAAAAAATCATGTGAAGGGAAACGATATGCTTTCTGTGTATCAGTAATTACTGGAGCTATTACCACATTAGCCCTTATTTTGGTGTGCGCAAAAGCTAGCGCAAACTACGCGACTCGACCAGTAGCAATGTGGGGTACATTTATGTACTTAATAGTGGCAGCTAGCATAGGACTTGGATACATCATCGATCGCTTTGAGGCTGTTCAATATATTGTCCCAATAATTTTACTGTGCTTGGTTAATAAGGCTACAGATCAATCACATTCTTTGCGCGAGTCTCACAATGGAAACATTCCTTTCTCCGTGGCAAATGCAATTGGACAAGATATGATTGATCAGATTCAGAGAGCTGTTGAAAGCAATCAGAGGACGATGACATTGCATGTCCCTAAGGGTGACAATAATGATAACTGGCCTTTCCCCGTGACCAGAGGAAAAGCAATCTCTGAGACGCTGAAGTCAAATGGATTAATACCTCGTAATATCGAGATAAAAATCCAACCTGACAGAGAAATGAACGCTAAATATGGTATGCCGATCTGATAACTCCCCCTCCTATGAGGGGGATATTAATGCTTTATCTACAATGGTGATAGTAAAAAGCTCAAGGTAGGTATTAGTTCACCCCAAGCTATCAACGCGGCATTAAAAATTTGACTCCGGTAATACGCAAAATGCCAGTGGACGACAATAGCGCCTAGCGCATTGGCTGGATAAAGCGGGCATTGAGGACTTGCGATTTCACGATCTGCGGCATACCTGGGCGAGCGGGTTAATTCAGCCCAGCGTGCCGCTGTCCTTTTTCAGGAAATGGGGGGCTGGGGGTCGATCGAAATGGTCCCTCGAAATGCCCACCTTGCACCTAACCATTTATGCGAACATGCACGGAAAATAGCTGCCAATTTTAGCGACCATGACACAAATACGACACAAGGAGAAAATCAGGCTGGCTCGAAACTGGCTTAGCTTACTAATATCGAATGGCACGCCCTGTAGGATTCGAACCTACGACCTACGGCTTAGAAGGCCGTTGCTCTATCCAACTGAGCTAAGGGCGCACTGAGAAGAGTGAACTTCGCGGCGGTGAAACGCGAAGAATTATACGGTCAATGGCAGGTGAGTCAATGCCTTTTCCGCTTTCAGAGGCAATTACCGCTAGCCGATTGTAAATACGGTTATTTTCTCAACATTTCTCGCTGTTTCACCTTAAAATTTAGCGCTGCGAAAAGGCTTAGTTGCATTTAAGTAACGCCTGCTGTTTTCCTGAACGTCAGCTCGTCACACTAGAGCGAGGTATCCCGGCCGCCTGGAGGCTGACAGACAACAGGACAATGGAGTGACAGCGCAAAACCCGTTCGATACGCCCCCCCGATTACAGTCTATTTCTCAGGACATCGTCGGCATCAAACTGGAGCCTATCGTCGCCCTCAACGCCCGGCGCCGGGTCGGCGTGGAGGTCCTGAGCGTCTTGTCCGACACCGGGCATAGCGAGGACTTCTTCCGCCATCAGTCGGCAGACGCGTTGACCTGCCCCCACGATTAGATACAACACTCAGTTAGTAACGTCGGAATCTTCATTCTCAGAATGACCCTTTCTCCAGCCCGCTGCAAATTCAGACGGTGTCTGATAATTCAGCGTGGAGTGCGGGCGGCATTCGTTATAATCCTGCCGCCAGTCATTAATAATTTTCCTGGCATGAACGATATCGCTGAACCAGTGCTCATTCAAACATTCATCGCGAAATCGTCCGTTAAAGCTCTCAATAAATCCGTTCTGCGTTGGCTTGCCCGGCTGGATTAAGCGCAACTCAACACCATGCTCAAAGGCCCATTGATCCAGTGCACGGCAAGTGAACTCCGGCCCCTGGTCAGTTCTTATCGTCGCCGGATAGCCTCGAAACAGTGCAATGCTGTCCAGAATACGCGTGACCTGAACGCCTGAAATCCCAAAGGCAACAGTGACCGTCAGGCATTCCTTTGTGAAATCATCGACGCAGGTAAGACACTTGATCCTGCGACCGGTGGAAAGTGCGTCCATGACGAAATCCATCGACCAGGTCAGATTGGGCGCCGCCGGACGGAGCAGCGGCAGACGTTCTGTTGCCAGCCCTTTACGACGTCTTCTGCGTTTTACGCCCAGGCCACTGAGGTGATAAAGCCGGTACACGCGCTTATGATTAACATGAAGCCCTTCACGGCGCAGCAACTGCCAAATACGACGGTAGCCAAAACGCCTGCGCTCCAGTGCCAGCTCAGTGATGCGCCCTGATAAATGCGCATCAGCAGCCGGACGGTGAGCCTCATAGCGGCAGGTCGACAGGGATAAACCTGTAAGCCTGCAGGCACGACGTTGCGACAGACCGGTCGCATCACACATCAACATCACGGCTTCCCGCTTCTGGTCTGTCGTCAGTACTTTCGCCCAAGAGCCACCTGAAGCGCCTCTTTATCCAGCATGGCTTCGGCAAGCAGCTTCTTGAGTCTGGCGTTCTCTTCCTCAAGCGACTTCAGGCGCTTAACTTCAGGCACCTCCATACCGCCATACTTCTTACGCCAGATGTAAAACGTGGCATCGGAAATGGCATGCTTGCGGCAGAGTTCACGGGCGGGTACCCCAGCTTCGGCTTCGCGGAGAATACTGATGATCTGTTCATCGGAAAAACGCTTCTTCATGGGGATGTCCTCATGTGGCTTATGAAGACATTACTAACATCGGGGTGTACTAATCAACGGGGAGCAGGTCAGCGTCTTTGACGCTGCTTGAAGCGCAGCTGGCCGCATTAAAAAATACCCCGCACGGCAATAATCTTTTTATTAATCTGCCGATAACCGTGTTGACAGCACCTGCGCCTTTTGTGCGGCTCATCAATATGAAAACCGCGCCGCTGAATATTGAGATTGTCGACCTCCCTCTCTTTCTGACGCTCTCCGCCGCACAGAAGCAGAGCGTCGTTAACAACCTGCGGCAACTTCAGGAACAGGGACACACTATCTGGCTGGATGATATCGACGAAACTATCATTCAGCCGTTTTTATTTTGTCGATTACCGTTGAACGGCATCAAAATCGATAAGAACGCATTCTGGCGTTTACGCGCCACACCTGCACTGAGGAAACTGGTTTCACTTTGCTTTCAGCTGGCCGGAAGCGTACTCATCGAAGGTATTGAGACTGAACGCGATCGTATCTGGGCACTGCAGGCGGGTGCCGATCTCGGCCAGGGATATTACTGGCCGTCCTGGACATGGCCGGAGGATTAACACGCCATTTCCAGGAGGGAGGCCATGCGAATGACAGTGCGCCGTTACCGGCGGCGGCGTACAGGAAGTGATGCACTGGGATTTACGCACTCACCTTTTGCCCCCCCCTTTTTCGACCGACTCGAGTTTTTGAGCCAGTCCATCAACCAGCCCCGAAAAACCGATGCCCCGTTTATCATCCTGGTAACGGAGGACAATTTTTTGCGCTCCGGTTTTCTCAATGGGCAGTTTCCGCTAAGCAGCTGTTGCGACTTCACTTCGCTGGACGATGCGCTGGGTGCGCAGAGCCAATGGCCCTCGGCCCGTCTGGTAGTGGATATTGAAAGCCGTTCCACGGGGCTGATTGATCAGCTGGATCAGTTAAGAAGACATAGCCTGTATCCCCCCTTCCTGACGCCGTGGCTGCTGATCCGGGCTGATAATTATGACGCGCGTCTCTTCTGCAAAGCGGCAGGTCCTTTTCATGTGCTCGAACGTCAGATGAACGCAGCAGGGTTTCAGCACAGCCTGATGGAACCCCGCCCCCTTCAGGGCTCCGATAGAGACTGGTTCTCGCGCAACGAATGGCCCATTTTGCAGGAACTTGCCCGTGGCAAGACGTTACGACAGATTGCCCTTCTGCAGAATCGTCCCTATAGCCGCATTATCTATCGCCTCAGCTGCATCCTGATGAAGCTCGGGCTGAGCCATCGCCAGGAATTGTTACACCTTCTTAATAACCTCTCAGACTGCTCGTTTTAACTTACGTCCTAACCCCTTATTTCCTAAAGCGCTTTAAGAATTTACTTAGCCATTATGTTAATTTAATGTTAAATAATAACAATAAAGTCGATTTTATAACTATTCCTAATTTATGGCCTTGAACCATGTGAAATGTCACAGATTGAATCAACTGCAGCACTTTCCTCCATCCGTTAAGTGAATGCAGAAGGCGTTAACGAGATGATAATGATGTAAAAACAAGCAGCTTCCCTTTACGCACCAGGAGCGGGAAGCGAAGCTGGCAGCACGTTCTCCTGTACGATCCTGGAGCGACGTTGATATCGCTTAAGGACTTTCAGATGAAGGTCTGAGGCCCTGAGAGGGCACTTTTTCGCCTCCTATTCTCAAGATCCTGCCTGAAATCGAGACGCCATTTCATTAACATTTTTGCAACATAAAGAGACATCTGTTATTTTTTGTTATTACATAAAGATGAAAAGATGCGGTAAATGGGATACCAGGATAATTCCGCTAAATTTAAAAAGGAGGCCATTCAGATCCAGAAGATAATACAAACCAATAAGCGGAACGTAATTTACAGGGTTTTCGGAAAAAACTTACCCTGTATAATAAGATGCGTATCAAAATTGAATAAGAAAAACCTTTTTGCCAACACCAGCCAAATGAGACGACCGCGCTGAGGCAGAGTTCTTTTCATTACGTAAACAGGGATGCTTTCGCTCTTTCCAGGGAAATACTACGGTATAGGGATCTGCTCATTATATCCTTCCGGCATTTCGAGAGTTTTACAAAACTCTACATAACGCTTTTAACAATCTGAGGCATTAAAAATGAAACCGGCATCCGTTATCATTATGGACGAACATCCTATCGTCAGAATGTCGATAGAAGTCCTGCTACAGAAAAATAAGAATATCATCGTCAAGCTTAAGTCTGGCGATAGCCATGAAGTTCTTGACTGCATCCGCAATCACCCTATCGATTTGGTGATCCTTGACATTGAACTTACGGGCACAGATGCCTTTGCTTTACTTAAGAGAATCAAAAACTTAAATAAAGAGATTAAGGTTCTTTTCTTATCATCTAAATCAGAACTGTTTTACGCCGGACGTGCCATTCGCGCCGGGGCCAACGGCTTTGTCAGTAAACGAAAAGATTTGGGTGAGATCTACAACGCCGTAGAGATGATCCTGATGGGCTATTCTTTTTTCCCGTCGGAGACGCTGAATTTTATAAACCATATGGGGTCGGGAAAGGGAGAGCTGGCAGATATGCCGTTATCGAATCGCGAGGTTACGGTATTACGTTATCTGGCGAATGGACTGTCCAATAAGGAACTTGCGGAGCAATTGCTATTAAGCAACAAGACCATTAGCGCGCACAAATCCAATATTTATTCCAAGCTGGGGGTGCAAAGCATCGTGGAATTAATTGATTACGCTAAAGCACACGAACTACTATAACCTGAATTCACTCCCTGCAGTTTATCTGAGCTGCAGGGAGTGCGGTCAGTGCTAATTATAATTAATCATGAAGGTCGCATCAGCATCAGCCTTTCCGGGCTGAGGGTTATCGGCAGTAGCAATATAATTGGCATAAAATGACAGTGTCGCATTCCCCTGCGCATCGACCGTGACCGGCTGGCTGGCCTGCTGGAGATCCAGACGCGATTTATCCGCATCCCTGATCTCGACGGCGACGCGGCTTGCCGTGCTGGCGTCGTTCAGTGCCAGCAACCCGCTGTTGCTCCCGTCAGCTTTACCGGAAAACGTAATGGACGCGGCCCCTGGCGGACAGCCGGTCAGTTTCAGCGTAAAAGGCATGGGCTGCGTGCGGCTCCCGGTAGTGCTGAGCTGCTTCGTGGGCCAGGTGCCCAGCGTCACGGTTTTGTCACTGTCGTTCCCCTCGGCCACGCAGGTAAAATCGACGATATTGCCGTAGAGCTGAATGTTAATTTCGCCCAACGCGGTTTCCGCCTGAGCCTGTGTGCAAAGCGCAAAGAGCGCTACGGTGATAAAACGGATCCCGTTTCGCATATCGGCTCCTTAGTCGTAATCCACACGCAAATACCCGCGCGAGGTAAAGCGCCCTTCCGCGGGCTTATTGCCCGTCACGCTCACTGGCCAGACCCGGATCCCCACCTGCGCCTGCGCGCTGTCGTCCAGACGGAACGGAATTTTGCTCGTCAGGTTGTTAGGCGTTAACGGCGTACCACTCTCGTTGGCAATGATGAACCCCACATCCGGGTTATCCGATACCAGTGCATTACTGGAGACCTTTTCAGCCTCAACGCGCATCGTCAGCATGGCATTCGCCTCGACGTTAGTGCATTTAATCGCGATGGTTTTACTCTGCGATGAAACCCCTTCCGGCTTGTTACCCGCGCCCGCTTTGCTGAACAAGGAGGCGCCAATGTCCCCGAAATCAAACTCAACCACATTAACGGCATTGATTGCGCAGCTTTGCGGTACCTGAATGGTTCCGCTGTAGCTGATGGTATAGACCGGTGTGGTTAACGGGTCAGAGGCGGTCGTAGTCACGTAAACACGGAACATCGTGGCACGCGGGATCACCACCATGTTGATAAAACGCCGGGTCACCTTAAGACGGAAAACCAGGTTGGAATCCTTAACGCCAAACGGTTTGTTTTTTGAGACGTTCGGATGGCTCCCCATCTGGATATAGTTTTGCGGGGGGTAAAACTCGCCAGCATAGCTGTCCGTGATTTTCATGGCCCCATCCAGATAGTCGTTAAGCTTCAGATACTGGTAGCGATCGCTGGTCCCGGTGATCGGGTAATCGGTGACGTAGCTGCGTCTGGTGGTATTGCCGGTCGTGCCCTTCGGGCAGACGGCATTCACCCCCACCCATTGCGATTTTTCGCTGAGGGTCACAATCTGACCCACCTGGTTATTCGAGCTGTTGAATTTATCCGTCAGGTCGTAGTACACCTCTGTCGGCACGCCATTTTCGTTGACGCACACGGTCGCCAGTGCGTCTGACGCGGGCAGTAAAGCCAGAAGTGATAAAGCAAAAATGTGGATTTTAATCACAGCGGATCCCCTTAAGTGTGATTGCCTGTTGCAGGCTCTTTTCAGGCAAGCTGTAAGGCGCATGGCACTGGGACTGTGCCCCGTTCCCCCACTGGATCAGCAGTTCGCCTTCGAGCGGCAGCCCACTCAGGTAAATTTGCCCGTCATCCCCCACCATGCTGGTCACGCCACTCTGGGTTTCACGCACCACGGCGCCGAACGGCACGGGCTGGTTACCACGTGTGACGGTCAGCAGGGCACGCACGCCAATACGGGTGTCAAAGCTGGCGCGCACCAGTGCGCCTTTGGTCGGCACCACGCTGCTCACGTTATTTTCGATATCGGTGTTGTTGCTCATGGTATTGGTATCCAGCGCCACGCGGTTATAGCGATAGACGGTGGCATACGGCATCACCGCATAGCCGCGCCAGTCGGTCTTCACGCCGGTCTGGTTTTCCACGCTGACGCCTGATGCCCCCGGGGCTTTGATCAGCACGTTAGTGTCGCCCAGCGGCTGGCTAAAGGTCACGCCATCAGCATGGCCGACCACCCCGCCGGAGAGCTGCCAGTTGAAATCGTGCTGATCGCGGGAATAGTTGTAGCCCACCCCCAGCGTGCCGTAGGTTGCCTGCCAGTTGGCGCTGGCGCTTCCGCTTGAGCCGTTGGTGCTGGCGTGTCCCTGGGTCACGCTGTAGTTCAGGTTGCGGTCCTCCAGCAGCGTGCCGCTGACGCCGGTTTGCCAGCTGGTATCACCCTCACTGTTTCGGCTGGCGGATGCCGTGGCGTAGGCGCGGTCAATCGCGCTGTCCCGGCGATAGCCCTGACGGGTAAACAAGCTAAACGGCACGGAGACGTTGAACGACGCGATCCGGTCAGTCCCGTCGATACCGACGGATTTGTTCCACGACCACGAGACGGAATAGTTGATCCCCTTCACGCCCCCCGCGTAACCCAGCTGATACCAGAGGTTCGTTTCGTCCGTCCCCCAGTAGGTTTGCTCACTCCCGGAAATATAGACCGAGCCGTAATCCCCCAGTGACTGAGAGACGTTGAGCTGAAAGCGGCCTTTTTTGTTCCACGTCAGGTTGTGATAACTCTGTACGTCAGGCACATCGTTACCGTCCTGATTATCGGCATACTGATAGCCTTCCATTGAGCGCCAGGCGACATCATCCAGGGTGTAAAACCCTTTGGTGGAGTAGCGGTAGCCCAGCAGCTGGAAGTTGGTGCCGAAGCCGTTGAGCGATTTGGCATAAAGAAAACGCAGCGACTGCCCTTCGTGCTTGCTGTCGTCCGCGAGCTGGCTGCGGGCATGAGTGATATCGACCGATACCGCGCCCCAGTCACCGAGGTTTTTCCCGGCCCCGACGGCCAGCGCGGTATAGCGTGACGCCAGCTGCGTACCGCCATACAGGGTAAAGCCGTTGGCAAGACCGGTCACCAGGGTGCCCTGGGTGAAGAACGGCGTATCCTGGTCGCTGTTACCGCTGCGATAGTCCCCCGCCACGAGATCGTATTTCCAGCGCCCTTCTCGCTGCAGCAGCGGGACGGTGGAATACGGCACGGTGTAGCGCTGCTGGCTGCCGTCTTTCTCTTCCACCGTCACCTCCAGGTCACCGCTTGAGGAGGTCGGGTTAAGATCGGTGATGGCAAAGGCACCAGGCTGAACGTAGCTTTGATAGATAACGTAGCCGTTTTGACGCACCACAACTTTGGCTGGCGTCCTGGCAATACCGCGCACGGTCGGGGCGTAGCCCTGCAGGCTGTCCGGGTACATGCTGTCGGACGAATAGAGTCGTCCGCCGCGAAAACCGACGCTGTCGAAAACATCATTCCCGGTATTGCTGTCGCCCAGCACCAGTTCGCTTTTGAGCGGGATAACGGTGCGCTGCGCCCAGGTGCCAATATTCTCCCACTCACTGTGCCGCTGCCCGTTATTCTGGGTGTAACGCCATGCGCCGTTGTTACGTAAACGCCAGGCACCATAGTTCAGCCCGCTCTGCAGGTTGAGATAGTAGCTGTCGTCTTCGCTTCCCCGGTTGCCCGTGAAGCTGTAGTTCACCAGGGCGGCGGGAATACCTTCATCCCACTGTTCGGGCGGGATGTAGCCGCGCGCACTGTTTTGCATCGCCACCTGCGGCAGGCTGACGTTCAGACGCTGTGAGGCAAAGTTAAATACCGTTTCGCTGCCGGGAATGGCCGTGGTCAACGGAACGCAGGTTTCGCCCTGCACGTTAGCCAGTTCGGGAAACGCCGCAACGTTGACGCCAAAGCGATCGAGCATCGCGCGCGTAATGCACGGGGTCAGACCGCCCGCCACCGGTGGCATATTCTCAGCCTGCTCAAAACGCACGTCCTGAGTGCCGATAAACTCATCGTTACGCCAGATATCCACGCGATAAACGCCGGGTGCCTGCTGGTGTCCTTGTTCAAAACGCGACAAATCCGCCACGCTGGCAGTATCGTCAGACAAGAAGGCCGGGTTGAAGTAGCTTTCGCTCCAGCCAGCCTGGGGCCAGAGCGCGGCCATCAGCGCCAGCGCAACCGGGCAGTAACGTCCCTGATGGTTTTTCATCGCCCTGTCTCTGCTCACAGGTTGACGCTACGCGCCGGTGTAATGGCACCGTAGTCGTTCACGCTCTGCCATGAGAGCGTACCGCTGGCACCGGCTGGCAGCACCTGCTGAGCCGAGTTTTTCGGTGCCACCATCAGGTTATCCAGCGTCTGACCGCCCAGCTTCAGGTTGACCAGGGTGATGTAGTAAGGAGACGCATTGCTGACCTTGAGATGGTTACCAACGCGCTCAAAACGCAGTTGAGAGAGTGCCTCTTCTGGCTGCATCGCCAGATTATTCGGGCGTACAAACAGTTTGATACGCGAAAGGATTGCCAGCTGCAGCACGTTATTGTTTTCTGTTTTTGCTTTGTTCACTGACGGGATCGCCTTCACGTTCATGTAAAAGAGCGACTCGCGATCGGCGGGCAGCGCTGGCCCGGCGTAAATAATACGCAGCGTGTTTTCACTGTCCGGCTCGCTAACAAACAGCGGCGGCGTGACGGCAAAGGTTTTCTCCTTCTGCCCGTTTGCATTTTCGATCCACGCGTTAATTAAATAGCGTTCTTGTTTATTGCTGTTGGTGATCGCCAGCGACGTTTGCTTCGCATCCGCCGGGTAAATAACGCGTGTGGCCCCCAGCGCAATACCGCCGGAAGCATTCGCGCAAGTAGAAACCATCATTAAAATAAACGATAACATCAGTCCTGGTTTAATTAGCATATTCATCAAAACCGTACCTTTAATAATGTGTTCGCAGGTGTTATGGATAAATCAACGTAAACCAGACATCCGACTGAATATTGCCTGGCACGAGGTGTTCGGAAATAGCGCGATAGCGGGCGCTAAAATGAAATGCGAGCTCGCTGGTATTCACCGGCAACCAGCTAACGGCCGTCGCATTTGGGATAATCTGACGCTGCTGTTCATCAAAAAGCGCCAGCCCCACGCCGCTACTGACAGGTGTTTCGCCTGGCCGCGATGTCGCCAGAAAAACCTGCGGATCTTCCTCTGGTGTAACACCCTGAAACTGGATCCCTACGGTGCGCGAGACATCCACGCTGCAATCCAGCAGTCGCACGGTGAAGGGCACGTTAACCGTTGAGAAACTGCCCACACCGGAAAATGAATTGGTTCGGTACTGCCCCATGTCGATGCGCATATTCTGGCTGTCGGGTGCCACGGCGCAGCCGCCGTTTACCAGCTCCCCGCGAAGATGCACTTTGCCACCGTCGATCACCACGGTATGTGCCGATGCCGGGCCAGCCATCGCAAGGGTTAACAGCAGTAGTGTTCCAGTCCTTGTCATCCTTCATTCCTGGCATTTGCGTATGACGGCCTCATCCCTGAGGCCTGAACATCCTTGTGCGAGGGAATTATTCGTATTTCATTACGAAGGTGGCGTCAGCGTTCGCCTGGCCAGGCTCAGTGGTCGCAGCCGTTGATTTATAACGCGCGGTGAATTTCAGGGTGTTAGTCCCTTCAATCAGCGTCTGAGCGGCCGAGAAGGTCGCACCGTCTGGGGTCAGCACGCTGGATTTGCTGTCGAGGATCTCGATACCCACGCCTTTTGCGGTGTTGTCGTTGTTACCGGACGTCACGGCCAGCAGGGTTTTGTCGGTTGGGTCGATCTGACCGGTGAAGGCAACCGCAGCGGTTTTAGCGACCAGCGGATCGCAGTCATTCAGCTCAATGTTGAATGGAATATTAGAGGTGGTGTCGCCCACTTTGGTGAATTTCGCGGTACGATACTGACCGAGATTAACGGTCTGCTCGGAAGAATCAGTATTTACTGAACAAGCAGCATTAACCAGTTCACCTTTAAAATGCACGGTACCGCCATTTACGGTTACCGGCGTGGCTGGATCTTCAGCATGAGCGGCACCCGCGACCAGGGCCAGTGTAGCAATAACAGTAGAAGCAATGTTGCTGAGTTTCATGTCTATTCCTTTAAAATGTAAATAACCCTTCCCGCGAAAATCGGGAATAAGAAATACGTTCAATTGATTAATTGAAAGCTTATTTCGGAGGAGACAAAGTAGCGCAGGAATAGGTTTTTAAATATGTCAAAACGCTGCCATTTCGCCAGGTCACATCCTAATACTGCCTAAGAAATTGACCACCCACTAAGAAGGGTTTTTGCGTCTCGCTGATAAAAACGCGTAAAGGGTGACTGACAGCGGCGCTCGCTTCTGACAAAATACAGGCAATCCCCCCTTTCAAACGTTACAGACGGAATCATCTCTCTGATGGCAGCAAAGATAATTGACGGTAAAACGATTGCGCAGCAGGTGCGCTCTGAGGTCGCGGAAAAAGTGAAGGCACGTAAAGTTGCCGGAAAACGCGCTCCCGGGCTCGCCGTTGTGCTGGTTGGTAGCAACCCGGCATCGCAGATTTATGTCGGTAGCAAGCGCAAAGCGTGTGAAGAGGTGGGGTTCGTCTCCCGCTCTTACGATTTGCCTGAAACCACCAGCGAAGCGGAACTGCTGGAACTGATTGACACCCTGAACGCCGATAAAGAGATCGACGGTATTCTGGTTCAATTGCCGCTGCCAGCAGGCATCGACAACGTGAAGGTGCTGGAGCGTATCGCTCCGGATAAAGACGTTGACGGTTTCCATCCGTACAACGTGGGTCGTCTGTGCCAGCGCGCGCCGCGTCTGCGCCCATGTACCCCGCGAGGTATCGTGACGCTGCTGGAGCGCTATAACATCGACACTTACGGTCTTAACGCCGTTGTCATCGGTGCGTCCAACATCGTGGGCCGCCCGATGAGCATGGAGCTGCTGCTGGCTGGCTGCACGACCACCGTGACCCACCGCTTCACCAAAAACCTGCGTCACCACGTCGAGAACGCCGATCTGCTGATCGTGGCGGTTGGCAAGCCGGGCTTTATTCCTGGAGAGTGGATCAAAGAAGGCGCAATTGTCGTGGACGTCGGTATTAACCGTCTGGAAAACGGCAAAGTGGTCGGCGACGTAGTATATGAAGATGCGGCGGCACGCGCCTCTTACATCACGCCAGTACCGGGCGGCGTAGGCCCAATGACCGTAGCAACACTGATTCAGAATACGTTGCAGGCATGCGAAGAGTATCACGACGTAGAGGACGCGTAAGATGGCGACATTTTCATTAGGTAAACACCCGCACGTAGAACTGTGCGATCTGCTGAAGCTGGAAGGCTGGAGCGAAAGCGGCGCGCAGGCCAAAATCGCCATTGCCGATGGACTGGTAAAAGTCGACGGCGCGGTGGAAACCCGCAAGCGCTGCAAAATTGTCGCGGGCCAGACCGTGAGTTTTGAAGGACAGAGCGTGACGGTTACGGCCTGAGCCGTCTGATGCCCGGTGGCGCTGCGCTTACCGGGCCTACGTACTGTCTCCATTTGTAGGCCGGGTAAGGCGAAGCCGCACCCGGCAATTTCTCTCACCATCCCCCCACAATCATCACGGTTAATTATCGATCAACTTCAAATAATCACTATTTCATCTGTTGAAAGGTGAGAATTCAGTTGCGCGTTTTTCATGCTTTCTCCACGATAAGTAGAACGTTCTACTAAAACGTTCTACTTACAATAACAGCGCCAAAAAAAGCGCTACTCGGGGGAAATCAGCATGGGTCTGATATCAGGGTTTGTTAAATCGCTGTCTAAGTTATCGATGATTGGTCGCGCCTTAATGCTGCCAATTTCACTGCTTCCCGCTGCGGGCCTGCTGCTGGCCTTCGGCGACAAGTTCCATCTGCCGCTGATGATGAACGCGGGCGGGGTGATTTTTGACAACCTGCCGATGCTGTTCGCCATTGGCTCCGCCGTGGGCCTGGCGTCAGAGTCCGGTATTGCGGCGCTCTCTGCGGCGGTCTCGGTGTTTGTCACCAACATCACCATCAGCACCGTGCTAAGCATCACGCCGGAAATGGCCTCGCAGGGCGGGAAATACGCCATGGTGGTCGGCATACCCACGCTGCAGATGGGCGTCTTCGGCGGCCTGATCTGCGGTATCCTTGCGGCCTGGTGTTTTAACCGCTTCCACACCATGCAGCTGCCGGAGTTCCTTGGCTTCTTCTCCGGTAAGCGCTTCGTGGCGATTGCCACCGCGTTCCTCTCGTTCCTGATGGGGCTGTTGCTGCCGTACGTCTGGCAGCATATTCAGGCCGGTATCGACGCACTCTCGGTGATTGTTAACGGCGATAACCAGGCGGCCTCGACCTTTATCTTCGGCCTGGTGGAGCGTGCGCTAATCCCCCTCGGCCTGCACCATATCTGGTATCCGTCGTTCTGGTATTCGTTTGGGGATTACACAACTCAGGCAGGCCAGGTGATACATGGCGACCAGACCATCTGGTTCAAGATGCTGGAAGAAGGGGTGAAATCCTTCAGCAGCGACACCTACCAGAACGCCGGTAAATTCATGCAGGGTGAATTCCCGCTGATGCTGTTCGCGCTGCCTGCGGCGTGCCTGGCGATGTATCACGAAGCCCACACGAAAAACAAAAAGATTGCGGCCGGTATTCTGTTCTCGGCGGCGCTCACCTGCTTCCTGACGGGGATCACCGAACCGGTAGAGTTTACCTTTATCTTCGTGGCGCCGATTCTCTACGTCTTTAATGCCATCATGGCGGGCCTGGCCTACATGACCATGTACCTGTTGCATGCGCATATCGCCAAATCGTTCTCGGCGGGCTTTATCGACTACCTGTCGTTCGGGATCCTGCCGTCCTTTAACGGTTACAAGACCAACTTCCTGAATGCCATTATCATCGGCATTCCAATGGGGCTGATTTACTACTTTACGTTCCGCTTCGTGATCCGTCGCTTCGACGTCAAAACTCCGGGTCGTACCGATGTCACTGCCAATGCAAATGACAAGTCCGATTCCGAACTTGCCACAGAGATTATCAGCCTGCTGGGCGGCGCGCAGAATATCGATTCCGTTGGCTCCTGCATTACCCGCCTGCGTCTGGAAGTGGCGAAAAGCGAGGCAGTGGATAAAGACGGCCTGAACGGACTCGGCGCCCGCGGCGTAGTCTTCGTTGGCGACAACGGTATTCAGGTGATTTTCGGTGCCAGAGCACAGTTTATCGCCCAGACCATGTCCACCATGATTGGCAAATAATAAGATGCCGGCGTGATGCGTCTCCTGTACGCTGGGGGACGCATTACTTTATCTGGCTGATAATCGGTTAATTTCAGGGAGCGGTTTTGAAGAAAGTCAGCATTATTGATGTCGCAAAGCACGCGGGCGTCTCGGTCTCAACCGTTTCGCTGGTGCTGCGCCAGAAAGGGAAAATTTCAGAGGCAACGATCGGGAAGGTCAACGCCGCCATCACGACGCTGGGCTATGTTCATAACGTCGCCGCTGCCAACCTTCGCGCCAACACCTCTAACTTAATTGGCCTGATCCTGCGGGACTTCAGCGACAGCTTTTCCATCAAGGTGATGGCGAGCATTGTTCAGGAGCTGGAGAAGCAAGGCTATATGGTGTTTCTCGGTCAGCCACTGAATGACGGTGAACATCTTGAACGCACCCTGCTTTCGTTTAAGCAGCAGGGCGTGGCGGGAGTCATCTATCTGGCGTCCGATACCCGCACCGCAACGCTGCCGGAACACATTCGCCACTGCCCGCTGCCGTTGGTGGTCGTTTCCCAGTCGCTGCTGGATGAAAAATGTAACCTGGTCATGCGCGATAACCGCCAGGCCGCGAACCTGGCCGCGCGCTATCTTATCGAGCGCGGACATCGCAATATTGCCTACATTGGCGGGCGCGACGGCTGTCTTCTCCGCGAGCAACGTCTGCTCGGTTTTCGCAGTGCCATGACGCAAAGCGGGCTGGTCTGGCGTGACGAATATTCTCCCGCCTGCCCCGATGATACCCAGGCGGCGGCGATGGCAACGCGCCAGTTGCTTGAGAAGAACAACACCATCACCGCCCTGCTCTGCCACTCCCCTGATGCCATGCTCGGCTCCATCTCAGGCATTCACCAGGTGGGGCGTACGGTGGGTAAAGATGTGTTTCTGACGCAGCAGGTCGCGCTGGTCGGTTTTGAAGATATGCTTCACGTTAACCTTACCTCACCGTCGTTGACCTATGTCTCCTCAGCGAGCGATGAAACCGGGCGTCAGGCGGCAGGGCTGATTATCCGTAAGCTGAAAGAGCCAGATCTGCAAACGCAACGCATCACCCTCTCCGGGCAGCTTATCGCACGCGAGTCGGCGTAAAATCAGAATATAGCACAGCGTATTTTCCGCCATTACCCTGCTATATTTCCATGATTTGCCATGGATAAATGCAATGCCTACCGTTATCACTCACGCAGCTGTTCCCCTTTGCCTGGGCTTAGGCCTGGGAAGTAAAGTTATCCCTCCCCGCCTGTTATTTGCCGGAATTGTCCTCGCCATGCTGCCGGACGCCGACGTGCTGGCGTTTAAGTTCGGCGTCGCTTACGGCAATGTTTTCGGCCATCGCGGCTTTACCCATTCCCTGCTGTTTGCCTTTGTGGTGCCGATACTTTGCGTGCTGATTGGCCGACGATGGTTCAAAACTCCTCTGACGCGCTGCTGGCTTTTTTTGACCGTGTCACTGCTGTCTCACAGCCTGCTGGATTCCGTGACGACCGGCGAAAAAGGGGTCGGCTGGCTGTGGCCGTGGTCAGATGAACGCTTCTTTGCCCCGTGGCAGGTGATAAAAGTCGCGCCGTTTGCCCTGTCGCGCTATACCACGCCGTACGGACATCAGGTGATCATTTCAGAGTTGCTGTGGGTCTGGCTGCCGGGAGTGGTGCTGATGGGGTTGCTGTGGTGGAGAAAACGTGCGCGCTGATGCCCTCACCCCGGCCCTCTCCCACAGGGAGAGGGAGAAAACCTAACAATTCCCTCTCCCTGTGGGAGAGGGTTAGGGTAAGGGGAAAATTACTTACGACGCCAGGTGGTGCCCTGCGGGCCGTCTTCCAGAATAATCCCCATCTCGGTCAGACGGTTACGCGCCGCATCTGCCGCCGCCCAGTCTTTCGCCTGACGCGCTTCCAGACGTGCCTTGATCAAGGCTTCAATTTCCGCCACTTCGCCGTCGTCCGCCTGCGCACCGCTCTGCAGGAAGGCGTCTGGCTCCTGCTCCAGCAGGCCGAGCACGGAAGAGAGCTTACGCAGATGAGAGGCCAGCGCATTCGCCGCCGCCATATCTTCTGACTTCAGACGGTTCACTTCGCGCGCCATATCGAACAGCACAGAGTAGGCTTCCGGAGTATTGAAGTCGTCGTTCATCACCTCAACAAAGCGGGCTTCGAAGGCGTCGCCGCCTGCGGCAGGAACAGACTTGTCGGTACCGCGCAGCGCGGTATACAGACGTTCCAGCGCCGAACGCGCCTGCTTCAGGTTCTCTTCGCTGTAGTTCAGCTGGCTGCGATAGTGGCCGGACATCAGGAAGTAACGCACGGTTTCCGCATCGTAATACTTGAGCACGTCGCGCACGGTAAAGAAGTTGCCCAGCGATTTTGACATCTTCTCGCGGTCAACCATCACCATTCCGGAGTGCATCCAGTAGTTCACGTACTCGCCGCCGTGGGCACAGGTGGACTGCGCAATTTCGTTTTCGTGGTGCGGGAACATCAGATCCGAACCGCCGCCGTGAATGTCGAAGTGTTTGCCCAGCTGTTTGCAGTTCATCGCGGAACATTCAATGTGCCAGCCCGGACGCCCTTCACCCCACGGAGATGGCCAGCTTGGCTCACCATCTTTGGACATCTTCCACAGCACGAAGTCCATTGGATTACGCTTCACGTCGACCACGTCCACACGGGCCCCAGCCTGCAGCTGATCCAGATCCTGACGGGAAAGCGCACCGTAGGTCGGGTCCGTTGGCACGGAGAACATCACGTCGCCGTTATCCGCCACATAGGCGTGACCGCGTGCGATCAGCTTCTCGGTGATCTCAATGATTTCGTGAATATGGTGAGTTGCACGCGGCTCGCTGTCCGGACGCTGAATGTTTAAAGCGTCGAAATCTTTGTGCATCTCGACAATCATGCGATCCACCAGCGCAACAAAACTCTCGCCGTTTTCATTCGCGCGTTTGATGATTTTGTCGTCGATGTCGGTGATATTGCGGACGTACTTCAGGTTGTAGCCTAAAAAACGCAGGTAACGTGACACCACGTCGAAGGCAACGAAGGTGCGCCCATGGCCGATGTGACAGAGATCGTAAACGGTAATACCACACACGTACATGCCGACTTCCCCGGCATGAATAGGTTTAAATTCCTCTTTTTGGCGCGTCATTGTATTAAAGATTTTTAACATCGAAGATTCCATGTAAACACGTGTGTGGGTTGTTTGTTCCCTATAATACCTATAATTCGGAATAGGATCAGCACACAATGCAAGGTGATCGCGTCCTGTGGTTATGCTATAACAAGCCCCTATATGTGACCCGAACGCGGGTCGACGTACCACAATAACGGAACAGGATGCAAAAATGGTTACTTTCCACACTAATCATGGCGATATCGTAATCAAAACCTTTGATGACAAAGCGCCTGAAACAGTTAAAAACTTCCTGGACTACTGCCGCGAAGGTTTCTACGACAACACCATTTTCCACCGCGTGATCAACGGCTTTATGATCCAGGGTGGCGGTTTTGAACCGGGTATGAAGCAGAAAGCGACGAAAGAAGCGATCAAAAACGAAGCCAACAACGGCCTGAAAAACACCCGTGGCACGCTGGCAATGGCCCGTACCCAGGCGCCTCACTCCGCGACCGCGCAGTTCTTCATCAACGTGGCTGATAACGACTTCCTGAACTTCTCCGGCGAAAGCCTGCAGGGTTGGGGCTACTGCGTGTTCGCAGAAGTGGTTGAAGGTATGGACGTGGTCGATAAGATCAAAGCCGTCTCTACTGGCCGCAGCGGCATGCACCAGGACGTTCCTAAAGAAGACGTTGTGATTACAAGCGTGACCGTCAGCGAGTAATTCGTGGCGACACTCTTTATTGCGGATCTGCATCTGCAAACAGAAGAACCGGCGATCACCGCCGGTTTTCTGCGTTTTTTACGCGGTGAAGCGAAAAGCGCCGATGCGCTGTACATCCTGGGCGACCTGTTTGAAGCCTGGATTGGCGACGATGATCCTGACCCGCTGCATCGTGAAATCGCCTCCGCCATTAAGGCGCTGGTTGATTCCGGTGTCCCCTGCTATTTCATTCACGGCAACCGTGATTTTCTGCTCGGCAAGCGCTACGCCCGCGAAAGCGGCATGACGCTGCTGCCGGAAGAACAGGTGCTCGACCTCTATGGCCGCAGGCTGCTGATTATGCACGGCGATACGCTCTGCACGGACGATACCGGCTATCAGGCGTTTCGCGCCAAAGTTCACACCCCCTGGATCCAGACGCTGTTTCTTGCCCTGCCGCTCTTTGTCCGTAAACGCATCGCAGCCAGAATGCGTGCGGGCAGTAAAGCCGCTAACAGCAGTAAATCCATGACCATCATGGACGTCAATCCGCAGGCCGTAGTGAGCGTAATGGAAAAACATGGGGTTCAGTGGTTAATCCACGGTCATACCCACCGCCCTGACGTTCATTCCCTTCTTGCCAACGGCGAACCGGCCCATCGCGTCGTACTGGGTGCCTGGCACAGCGAAGGTTCCATGGTCAAAGTGACGCCTGAGGGTGTTGAGCTGATTGCGTTTCCGTTTTAACCCTCACACTATCATTCTATTTTTTTGAACAATATCGGCAAATTGTTTCGATTTTAATCAGCCCGTGGTCGGCCTATTATTTATCACATCAGGGCAACACGCCCTATCACAGATAAAATACTTAAGGAATACGACCATGAAATCCATCAAAACTTTCGTTGCAGTTGCCGCTCTTTCCCTGGTTTCTTTCGGTTCTTTCGCTCAAAGTGTGAGCGCAACCGCCTCTACCCTTGACCGTGCAGAAGCGAAAATTGCCGCGCAGGCTGCTGAACAAGGCGCGTCTTACAAAATCACGAGCGCCCAGTTCAACAACCGCGTACACATGACGGCAGAACTGACTAAATAATGATTGCCCATCGACGAAAACAGACCGCCAGATGCGGTCTGTTTTGTTATGCCTTACGGCCTACAACGGCTCAAGATTTAACCGCGCAACCGTTTTCCTTGCCCGTATAACATGCTATTCTCTGTGCCCTCGAAAGCAGTGTGTTTCGCACCACAGGAGTTTTAAGACGCATGTCTTCCCGCAATAATCCGGCGCGTGTCGCCATCGTGATGGGGTCCAAAAGCGACTGGGCTACCATGCAGTTCGCCGCCGAAATCTTTGAAATCCTGAATGTTCCGCACCACGTTGAAGTGGTCTCCGCGCACCGTACACCGGACAAACTGTTCAGCTTCGCCGAAAGCGCCGAAGAGAATGGCTATGAGGTGATCATTGCCGGTGCGGGCGGCGCAGCACATCTGCCCGGCATGATTGCCGCTAAAACCCTGGTACCGGTTCTCGGTGTCCCGGTCCAAAGCGCCGCGTTAAGCGGTGTGGATAGCCTCTACTCCATCGTCCAGATGCCGCGCGGTATCCCTGTCGGCACACTGGCGATTGGTAAAGCGGGTGCGGCTAATGCCGCCCTGCTGGCGGCGCAAATTCTTGCGACGCACGATAAAGCATTACACCAGCGTCTGGCGGAGTGGCGTAAAGCCCAGACCGATGAGGTGCTGGATAATCCAGACCCGCGGGGTGCGGCATGAAGCAGGTTTGCGTCCTCGGTAACGGCCAGTTAGGCCGCATGCTGCGCCAGGCCGGTGAACCGCTGGGTATTGCCGTCTGGCCTGTCGGGCTGGATGCCGAACCGGAAGCGGTACCGTTCCACCAGAGCGTGATCACCGCCGAGATCGAACGCTGGCCGGAAACCGCGCTGACCCGCGAGCTGGCCCGCCATAACGCCTTCGTTAACCGCGACGTGTTTCCGATCATTGCCGACCGTCTGACGCAAAAGCAGCTGTTCGACAAGCTCGGTCTGGCGACCGCGCCGTGGCAGCTGTTGTCCGATAAAGGCGAGTGGAATGACGTGTTCGCGATGCTGGGCGAGCTGGCGATCGTGAAGCGCCGCGTCGGCGGCTACGACGGCCGCGGCCAGTGGCGTCTGCGTGCGCACGAAACCGCGGAGCTGCCGGACGACTGCTACGGCGAGTGTATCGTTGAGCAGGGCATCAACTTTAGCGGCGAAGTGTCCCTGGTTGGCGCACGCGGGCATGACGGACACACCGTCTTTTATCCGCTGACGCATAACCTGCATCAGGACGGCATTCTGCGCACCAGCGTCGCCTTCCCTCAGGCAAATGCCGACCAGCAGGCGCAGGCGGAAGACATGCTCTCAGCCATAATGCACGAGCTGGGTTACGTGGGCGTGATGGCGATGGAGTGTTTTGTTACCCCATCCGGCCTGCTGATCAACGAGCTGGCGCCGCGCGTGCATAACAGCGGCCACTGGACGCAAAACGGTGCCTCCATCAGCCAGTTCGAGCTCCACCTGCGTGCCATCACCGATTTGCCACTGCCGCAGCCGGTCGTGAACAGCCCGTCGGTAATGATCAACCTGATCGGGACCGATCTGAACTACGACTGGCTCAAGCTGCCGCTGGTGCATCTGCACTGGTATGACAAAGAGGTCCGCCAGGGTCGTAAAGTGGGTCACCTGAACCTGAACGATAGCGACACGGGCCGCCTGAGCGCCACCCTGGAAGCCATGATCCCTCTCCTGCCGCCGGAATACGCGAGCGGTATTGTCTGGGCTCAGTCAAAGCTTAAATAAGCGATAAGTGCCGGGGAGTTGATCTTCCCCTTCCCCGGCCTCTCCTCTCGCGCGTAAAATCCCCGCCATTGCTGGTTTTATTTCTGGAATACCCATGAATGATGGAACGGACTATCGCGCGATCCTCGCGTCTGATACCCCTTTAATCGACGTTCGCGCGCCGATAGAATTTGCCCAGGGCGCGATGCCCGCCGCCCTTAACCTGCCGCTGATGAACGACGACGAACGCGCCGCCGTGGGCACCTGCTATAAACGTCAGGGCCCCGAGGCCGCACTGGCGCTCGGCCACAGTCTGGTCAACGGCGAGACGCGTGAGGCGCGCATTAACGCCTGGCGTGAAGCCAGCCTTGCTCACCCTGAAGGTTATCTCTGCTGCGCGCGCGGGGGCCAGCGTTCACATATCTCACAGGCCTGGCTGAAAGAGGCCGGTGTCGATTACCCGCTGATCCGCGGCGGCTATAAAGCCCTGCGCCAGACGGCGATTCAGGTGACGATTGAGCAGTCGCAAAAGCCGATGGTGCTTATCGGCGGCTGTACCGGAAACGGGAAAACCCTGCTGGTGAAGCAGCATGCGCAGGGTATCGATCTGGAAGGGCTGGCGCACCACCGCGGTTCGTCCTTTGGCCGCACTCTCACTCCGCAACTGTCCCAGGCCAGCTTTGAAAATCATCTTGCCGTCGAGCTGTTAAAAAAAGATGCCGCACGCTGGGTGCTGGAAGATGAAGGTCGAATGATTGGCTCCAACCACCTGCCGGAGTGCCTGCGCGACCGCATGAATGAAGCGCCCATCGCGGTTGTCGAGGATCCGTTTGATATTCGTCTTGAGCGCCTGCGCGAAGAGTACTTCGACCACATGTGGGCGGATTTTTCTGCCGCTTATGGTGAAGAGGCCGGCTGGAAAGAGTACAGCGCGTATCTGCACCACGGACTGTTCGCCATTCGCCGCCGCCTCGGGCTGCAGCGTTTTGCGGAACTGACTGCCCTACTCGATTCCGCGTTGCTTGAACAGCAACGGACGGGCTGCACCGAGGTTCACTTTAGCTGGCTTGCGCCCCTGCTTAACGACTATTACGACCCGATGTACAGCTATCAGCTTGAGAAGAAAGCGGAGAAGATTATTTATCACGGCACGTTCGCAGAGGTTGCGGACTGGTTGAATCGCTGAAAAAAGCCGGGTGGCGGCTACGCCTTACCCGGCCTACGCGTGCTTTTGTAGCCCCGGTAAGCGCAGCGCCACCGGGGAACAGACGACTTAGAAGTCGTAACGCAGACGCACCAGGTTCATGTCACCCAGGTTGTCGGTGCTGGAGGTGAACACGTGTTCGTAATCCACGCGGAAACCGTAATCCAGCTGGAAGCTGATACCCACGCCATTGTCGATGCGCTGGTAGTTACGGCCATTCACATACTCAATGCGGTCGCCCATGAAGTAAGGCTGGATGGATTTCACCGCATACTGGCCGATCGGGAATTTATACCCTGCGAAGTATTCAATACCCCACGCGTCGCCCGCAAAGTAGTCGTTAACAGACACTTTTTTGGTGGTCAGGAAGTTCTGATACCAGCCGCCGCCTGCGGAGAAGGTCCAGTTGTCCGGCGTCCAGCTCAGCGCGGTACCGAGGATGTTCTGGTCGTAGGTTTTGCTGTCGCCGTTGTCCGGGTTACGCATGTCCGCACGGGTGTAGTTCCACGCTGCGCCCCAGGTCAGGTCGGTGGTCAGGTGGTAATCCAGGCCCAGTGAACCGCCGCCTTTACGCTTATAGCGCAGGCCGTTACCCGGCAGGTATTCGCTGTCTTCAAACAGGTAAGATGCATAGATGTCGGCATCACCCACGGTTTTCTTGTATTTCAGCATCTGGCGTGAACGGTACGAACCGTCGTAGTCGCCGTTGATCCCGTTACCTGGCGCCTGAGCAATCATGTCGTAGTCCCAGATATCGGTTTTCGCGCCCACCACATCATAGTAAACGCTGTTCTGTTGACCGAAGGTCAGCGTACCCCAGGTATCGCTCTTCAGGCCGGTGTAGAGCATACGGCGAGTGGTATCGTGTGCGCCGTCTGCATAGTGATGATCCCAGTTAAACTGGGCAGGGATGTTCACACCCAGTTCGTAGTAGCTTATCCAGCTAATATCATCAAACAGGTAGTAATCAGCCGCGAAACGGAAACGGGTACCACCGTCAAAGCCGTTACGTTTGTAGCTGTTTTTACCGTCGTCGCCGGTCATGTTCTGGAACTGAGGACGAATACTGCCGCCAACGGTAAAGTTCAGGCGGCTCAGCGGGTTACCCGCCTGCGGATCCTGTTTAAGAACGGTGATTTCCGCCTGAGAAGCGAAGGTCGTTAATGCCACTGCCGCGCCAATCGTTACCGCCAGCGCTGATTTTTTTATAGTCATTATTTTTCCTTAATAGACACGCTGCTAAATATTTAGCGGGTGAATATTAACTGGAAATAATCGGGCTGTGTGGACGGGTTTTTAATGTTTTGTGCTACTAAATACGTGGGTATTATCACTTTGTGCTTTTAAAATATTGCACACCGGCATAAAAACCGGTGTGCAATTATCACGGAGCTGGATTACCCCATAAACTGCCGGAACAGTGCTTTGCCCCTTAACAGGCGCGTTCCGAGCCAGCCCCCGCAGAGGGAGAGCAGCACCGCGCCGCAGAGAGGCAGAATCAGCCAGAGACGCCAGTCAGGCTCCCACGGGAAGTCGAAGACACGTGTCTGCAACACCGCCAGCGCCGTCTCGGCGCCAATCGCGGCCACCAGACCTGCCACCAGCCCCAGCAGCGCAAACTCGCTCCAGAGCGTCATCCGCAGCAACCGCTTCCCGGCCCCCAGCGTGCGGTAGACCACCAGCTCCTGATGGCGCTGACGCATGCCCACCTGCACCTGGGCCAGCAGCAACAGCACGCCGCAGATGGTCACCAGCACCACCATGACCTCCAGCGCGCGGCTCACCTGCTCCAGTACCTGTCCCACCTGCTTCAGGATCGCCCCAATATCCAGCAGGCTGACCGTCGGGAATTCCCGGTTAAGCTGCGTCAGCATACCGTTGCCATTTTCCCAGCGGAAGCTGGTCAGCCAGCTTTGCGGCTGTCCATCCAGCGCCCCCGGCGGGAAGATAAAGAAGAAGTTGGGCCGCAGGCTTTCCCAGTCCACCTTTCGCAGGCTGGTGACTTTGGCGGTAAAGTCCTGGGTATCGCCGGTGAAGGTCACGCTGTCCCCGAGCTTCACGTTCAGGCGCACCGCCAGCCCTTCCTCCATTGATACCTCCCCCACTTTCGGCGGCCAGGTGCCTGCCGTGATCGGGTTATGGTCGGGCCGTTTCTCCTGCCAGGTCAGGTTAAGCTCGCGGTTCAGCGACTCGTCCTTGTTCCCCTCCGTCGACCGCCCGTTGATTTGCGTCAGACGGGCGCGAACAATCGGATAAAACGACTCCGGGACAATATGATGCTCAGAGAGGAAACCCTTCAGCGGCGTAACCTGCTCAGGCGCGATATTGATCAGAAAATAGTTCGGACTTTCCGGGGGAAGCTGCTGCTGCCAGCGATCCAGCAGATCGCCCCGCAGCACCAGCAACAGGGCCAGCAGCATAAACGACAGTGAAAACGCCGACAGCTGGCTGAGCGTAGACCAGGGCTGATGCAGCAAACGATTAACGGCCAGGCGCACGGGCAGCGATTTCACCGTCAGCCTCTTCAGAACGTTGAGCAGTATCCAGCCCAGTACGCCGCACAGCAGCGCCAGCACAACCGCACCGGCCAGCACCGCCCACAGCAGCGTGCTGCCGCCCATCAGCCAGGCCAGCAGCCCCACCGCGACCGCAATAATCACCGGAAGGTAGAACTTCAGCGGCCAGACGTTCGCCACCACATCATTACGCAGCACGCGCAGCGGCTGCGTCGCGAGCAGCAGTCGGTAGGGCCGCAGCCCCACCAGCAGCGAGATCACGACCATCGCGCCAATCGCCCACAGCCACGGCCAGAAGCTGGCGGGTGGCAATGCGGACGGAAGCACCGGTTTTAACATCACCATCAGCAGTTTTTCAAACAGCAGCCCTATGATTCCGCCAGTGAACACTGACAAAACCAGCAGCATTAGCCACTGGCCGACGATCAGCTTGCGCAGCTGCGCCCGTCCCGCGCCGAGGGTTTTAAGGATCGCCACCCGATCGTAGCGGCTGCGGCAGTAATGCCCCATCGCCACCGCCACTGCCGCTACCGCCAGCAGCAGAGTTAAGAGCGCCGAAAGCAGCAGGAACTGCTGAGAGCGCTCCAGAGATTTACCGAGCGCCCCCTCGTCCTGCTCCAGCCCGTACCAGCGGTGCTCCGGTTTAAGCTGCGGGAGCAGCCATTTTTCATACGCATCAAGCTGGGCTGGCGTGCCGCCAAACTTGTAGCGCCAGGTGACGCGGCTGCCCGGCTGGACAGCATGGGTTGCCGGAACATCCGCCGTGTTCATCAGCAGGCGTGGCGCAAGCCGGAAGGGGTTAAAGCCGGAGTCGGGCTCCTGCACCACCTCCCCGGCAATTTTCAGCGTGGCATCGCCCACGTCAATACTGTCACCGGCTTTCAGGTTCAGAAGCGCCATTAAACGCGATGCCAGCAGCACCGTGCCGGGCGTTGGTTTTAACCCCGGCGGACTGGTTTGTAAGTCACCGTACATCGGGTAGACATCATCCACGGCTTTCACGCTGGCGAGCTGCGGCGTGTCCCCCGCAAAGGTCATGGTCTGGAAGGTGATTTGCTCCCCCACCTTCAACCCTGCTTTGTGCGCTTCCTCAATCCAGCCCGGCGGAACAGGACGCGAGCTTTGCAGCGCCCGGTCCCCGGCCATAAATTCCCGGCTCTGCTGGCTGAGCCCTTTTTCCATACGGTCGCTGACGCTGCCGAGCGCCAGCATGCAGGCCACCGCCAGGCTTAACGCCAGCCAGACAATCAGCAGCGAGGGCGAGCGCCACTCGCGCCAGAACCAGCGGGCAATCATGCTTCCTCCTGAAGCGTACCGTTGACCAGCCGCAGACGCCGGTCGCAGCGGGCGGCCAGCTGCGGATCGTGGGTCACGAGGATCAGTGTGGTACCGTGTTCACGGTTAAGCGAGAACAACAGATCCGCGATTTTGTCGCCGGTTTTACGGTCAAGGTTGCCGGTGGGTTCATCAGCAAACAGCACTTCCGGGCGGCCATTAAAGGCGCGCGCCAGCGCCACACGCTGTTGCTCCCCGCCGGAAAGCTGTGCGGGAAGATGGCTGAGGCGCTTGCCCAGACCGAGCTGTTCCAGCAGCGCCTTCGCATGGGCGCGGCTTTCGCGACTCTTTTCACCGCGCAACAGCGCCGGGAGTTCGACGTTCTCCAGCGCGTTCAGCGTGGGGATCAGCATAAAAGACTGAAAGACAAACCCGATGTGGCGCGCACGCAGCGCAGCACGCGCCTCTTCATCAAGCTGGTGCAGCGGCTGCCCGACAAGATGAACCTCGCCGCTGCTCCCGTCGTCCAGACCGGCCAGAATCGCCAGCAGCGTGGACTTGCCGGAACCGGATTCGCCAATCAGCGCGATGGTTTCAGCGCGTTTGACAACGAGTTCAACTCCAGTAAGGATGGAAAGCTCGTGTTCCCCCTGACCGACGGACTTCTTAAGACGATGAACTTCAACACTGTTTTCCGCTGGCATTTGCCCTTCCTGTTCTTGATTCTGATGACCTTCCGCGCGGCGGCAGCGGACACGTTACTGATTCTCGGCGACAGCCTGAGCGCGGGCTATCGCATGGCGGCCAGCGCAGCCTGGCCCGCTCTGCTCAACGAAAAATGGCAGAGCAAGACGACGGTTATCAACGGCAGCATCAGCGGCGATACCTCGCAGCAGGGCCTGTCGCGCCTGCCAGCGCTACTCAAACAGCATCAGCCGCGCTGGGTGCTGGTTGAGCTTGGCGGCAACGATGGATTGCGCGGTTTCCAGCCTCAGCAGACGGAACAGACGCTGCGCACCATTTTGCAGGACATCAAGGCGGCAAACGCCCAGCCGCTGCTGATGCAAATTCGCCTGCCCGCTAACTACGGTCGTCGGTATAATGAAGCCTTTAGCGCGATCTACCCTAAGCTTGCCAAAGAGTTTGATATTCCGCTGCTGCCATTTTTCATGGAAGAGGTCTATCTCAAACCCCAGTGGATGCAAGACGACGGGATCCACCCCAATCGCGATGCGCAGCCGTTTATTGCCGACTGGATGGCAACGCGGCTGGCTCCTTTAGTTAAACATGACTCCTGATTAAGCGGAGATCCTGACAGGTAAAGTTATGCAAAAATCGGTCTTAATTACAGGATGTTCCAGCGGAATCGGTCTTGAAAGCGCGCTCGAATTAAAGCGTCAGGGATTTCGGGTGCTGGCGGCCTGCCGCAAACCCGACGATGTCGAACGCATGAACGGGCTGGGCTTTACCGGCGTGCTGCTGGATATGGACTCCCCGGAAAGCGTCGAACGCGCCGCCGATGAGGTGATAGCCCTGACCGACAATCGTCTGTACGGGCTTTTTAATAATGCCGGTTACGGCGTGTATGGCCCGCTGGATACGCTCTCGCGCGAAACGCTGGAAAAACAGTTTTCAACCAACTTCTTTGGTGTCCATCAGCTCACCATGCGTCTGCTCCCCGCCATGCTGCCGCACGGCGAGGGGCGCATCGTGATGACATCGTCAGTGATGGGTCTGATATCAACGCCCGGCCGCGGCGCCTACGCCGCCAGCAAATATGCGCTGGAGGCCTGGTCCGACGCCCTGCGCATGGAGTTACGTCACAGCGGCATTAAGGTCAGCCTGATAGAACCCGGCCCGATCCGCACCCGCTTTACCGAAAACGTTAACCAGACGCAGGCGGATAAACCGGTCGAAAACCCCGGCATTGCCGCACGATTTACGCTCGGGCCCGAAGCGGTGGTTGCCAAAGTGCGCCATGCTTTTGAGAGTGAACATCCCAAAATGCGCTACCCGGTAACGCTGGTCACCCATGCCGTTGGCTGGTTAAAACGTCTGCTACCGGGCCGGATGATGGACAAAATTTTACACGGTTGAGTTGAAGCGACAGCGCTCACCCCCATGTAAATAACAAACCGATAAAAGAGAAGGCCGCATGTCCGTACAGAATATCGTCAATATTACTGAAGCAAACCTGCAACAGATCCTCGAACAGTCGATGGCAAAACCCGTGCTGTTCTACTTCTGGTCTGAACGCAGCCAGCACTGTTTACAGCTGACGCCGGTGCTGGAAAGCCTTGCCGCGCAGTACAACGGTCAGTTCATTCTTGCCAAACTGGACTGTGACGCAGAGCCGATGGTGGCGTCTCAGTTTGGTCTGCGCGCCATTCCTACCGTCTACCTGTTCCAGAACGGTCAGCCTGTTGATGGCTTCCAGGGGCCACAGCCGGAAGAGGCCATTCGCGCCCTGCTGGATAAAGTCCTCCCGCGCGAAGAAGAGCTGAAAGCGCAGGAAGCCATGGCGCTGATGCAGGAAGGCAAATACGACGAGGCGCTGCCGCTGCTTAAAGACGCGTGGCAGCTCTCGAATCAGAACAGTCAGATTGGCCTGCTGCTGGCGGAAACGCAGATTGCCCTGCACCGTTCAGAAGACGCCGAAGCCGTGCTCAAAACGGTTCCCTTGCAGGATCAGGACACCCGCTATCAGGGACTGGTCGCGCAGATTGAACTGCTGAAACAGGCGGCAGATACGCCGGAAATTCAGCAACTGCAGCAGCAGGTCGCTGACAACCCGGCCGATGCGGCTCTGGCAAGCCAGCTGGCGCTGCAGCTGCATCAGGTGGGGCGTAACGAAGAAGCGCTTGAGCTGCTGTTTAGCCATCTGCAAAAAGACCTCGCTGCCGCAGACGGTCAGGCGCGCAAGATGTTCCAGGAGATCCTGGCCGCGCTGGGCACCGGCGATGCGCTGGCGTCGAAGTATCGTCGTCAGCTGTACGCGTTGCTGTACTAACAAAAAAATGCCCGGTGGCGCTTCGCTTACCGGGCCTGGAAAAGTGCGGATCGTAGGCCGGGCAAACGCAGTGCCGCCCGGCATAATCACCGCACGTTTTTCAACTGCGTCACCACCAGCTGATGGCGCGCGTTGTAAAACTTCCGATAGGTCAGGTAACAGGCAATGATAGTGGACAGGCTTGCCGTTGAGAGCAGCATAAACGTCACCATAATCTGATACTTAATCGCTTTTACCGGATCGATACCGGCAAAAATCAGCCCCGACATCATGCCCGGCAGGCTCACCAGCCCGACCGTTTTGGCTGAATCTACCGTGGGGATCAGCGATGAGCGAATGCTCTCACGAATCAGCCGCGCGGAGGCCACTTTAGGCGTCGCTCCCAGGCTTAATTTCTCCTGTAGCTGCTGCTGTTCACTGCTGAAGCGCTGGCCGAGATTGTTATAGCACAGCCCGACGGCCACCATGGCGTTCCCGGCAATCATCCCTGAGATAGGGATAACCTGCATCGGCGTAAACTCAATTGAGCCGGAAAGCACCAGTACCGCCAGCGTTAATGCGGTTCCGGTGGTAATGGCGATAAACGACGAGACAAACGCCTTATCGATGTATTTACTGCGCTTTTGCGCGTTCCACGCCGCATTGAAACAGATAAACAACACCATCAGCAGCGTCAGCACCGCGTGGTTGACGTTGAAAATATACTTCAGCACATAGCCGACAATAATGAGCTGAATCACCGCGCGGCAGATACTCCACACAATGTCCTTTTCCAGCCCCAGCTTTTCACGGTAGCTGACGACAATCGCGATCAGCACCAGCACCATCGAAAACGCCAGGGATTCGTTCGTAATATTGTGCTCACCCACGGTTTGCCTCCTGCATTTTTCCGCCATGCGGCTGGAGCGTCAGTACGTCATCCGCATGGGTAATTTCGTTAGCGTCATGCGTCACCCACAGCACGGCAATATTCTGCTCGCGGACGTAACGATGAATGATTTCATTGACGTTGCGCTTGTTGGCATCATCGAGCGCGCTGGTGATCTCATCGAGCAGTAACACCTTCGGTAAGAACTGCAGATTACGGATCAGCGAGACGCGCTGCTTTTCGCCGCCCGACAGTTCGGAAACGGACTTTGTCAGCGTGTCCGGCGGCAGATTGAAGCGTGCCAGGTCGGCGGAAAACCGTTCAGGATCGGGCGTCTTATGTCGGATCTGCCAGGGGAAAAGCAGGTTATCGTACACCGTGCTATCGAACAGGCTCGGGGTTTGCACCGAATAAGAGACCTGCTGGCGGTAAGCCTCGGGTGAAAGCGTTGAAATATCCTTCCCCTCAAAGAAGATCTTTCCCGACGTTGGCGTAAGCAGCGACGCAATGATTTTAAGCAGCGTACTTTTCCCGCAGCCTGAGGGGCCGGTAATCAGTCGAAACTCGCCCGGCAAGAGGCTAAAACTGACATTATTCAGAATGGTGGTACCGCCTGTGCGGTAGCCCACGTCCTCAATGGTTAATACCGCGCTGTTATCCTTCATGTGATCTTCTGCCTTTATCCCAATAATGAGCAGTAGTTTACGGCGATGAGTGATAATAAAGCGACTTTCCTCGTATACTTAGGATCAACAAAAAGTGATTTCATTTCTGCCATAGCATGCAAAACAGGAGGTTTTTATGCTCATCGTTGTTCCTGTCCTTATCTTCGTTGCGCTGGTTATCGTCGGCGCAGGCGTCAAAATTGTCCCTCAGGGTTATCAGTGGACCGTCGAGCGCTTCGGCCGCTATACCAACACGCTACAGCCTGGCTTGAGCCTGATTGTCCCATTCATGGACCGCATCGGTCGCAAGATCAACATGATGGAACAGGTGCTGGATATCCCTTCTCAGGAAGTGATCTCCAAAGATAACGCCAACGTTACCATTGATGCCGTCTGCTTTATTCAGGTGATTGATGCGCCGAAAGCGGCCTATGAGGTGAGCAACCTGGAGCTGGCGATCGTTAACCTGACGATGACCAACATCCGTACCGTGCTTGGCTCGATGGAGCTGGACGAGATGCTCTCCCAGCGCGACAGCATCAATACCCGCCTGCTGCACATTGTCGATGAGGCCACGAACCCGTGGGGGATCAAAGTCACCCGTATCGAGATCCGCGACGTGCGCCCGCCGGCAGAACTGATCGCCTCCATGAACGCCCAGATGAAGGCTGAGCGAACCAAGCGTGCCTATATTCTGGAAGCCGAGGGGGTGCGTCAGGCCGAAATCCTCAAAGCGGAAGGGGAAAAACAGTCGCAGATCCTGAAAGCGGAAGGCGATCGTCAGTCCGCATTCTTACAGGCAGAAGCGCGTGAACGTTCTGCAGAGGCGGAAGCCCGCGCGACCCAGATGGTATCCGAGGCGATTGCCGCCGGTGATATCCAGGCCGTGAACTACTTCGTCGCGCAAAAATATACCGATGCACTGAAAGAGATCGGCTCCGCGAACAACAGCAAAGTGGTGATGATGCCGCTGGATGCCAGCAGCCTGATGGGCTCTATCGCAGGGATTGCCGAACTGATTAAAGACAGCGGAAACGAGCGTAAAAAATGATTGAACTGATCGTCGCACATCCTCATGCGTTCTGGCTAAGCCTCGGTGGCTTACTGCTGGCCGCCGAGATGCTGGGCGGCAACGGTTACCTGCTGTGGAGCGGTGTTGCCGCGGTCATTACCGGCCTGGTCGTCTGGCTTCTGCCGCTTGACTGGGCATGGCAGGGGGCGCTGTTTGCCGTGCTGACGCTGGTGGCCGCCTGGCTGTGGTGGCGCTGGCTGAACCGACAGGTAAGCGAACAGAAACCGCTGGATGCCCACCTTAACCAGCGCGGACAGCAGATCGTCGGCAAGCGTTTTACGCTCGACACCCCGCTGGTGAACGGGCGCGGGCATATGCGCGTAGGTGACAGCTCGTGGCCGGTGGTGGCCGACGACGACCTCAGCGCCGGAACACGGGTTGAGGTCATTGCGGTAGAAGGCATTACCCTGCGGGTAAAAGCCTGTTAAGCGTGGGTTTTGCGGTGGCAGCAGCCGGCAAGATTGTCGATAATCGGGCAGTCGGCGCTGTCATCACCCGGACAGGAATCCGCCAGCTGTAACAGCTGTTCACGCATCGACTGTAATTCGATGATATGGCGTTCGATCTCCGCCACTTTTTCCAGCGTGCGTTTTTTCACGTCGGCACTGTGGCGCTTCGGATCGTTAAACAGGTTTACCAGCTCGCCGCACTCTTCCAGGTTAAACCCCACCTGCCTTGCCTGACGCAGTAACGTCAGTTCATCAAGATGCCGTTGCGTGTAGCTGCGGTAGCCGTTTTCACTGCGCAACGGCGGCGTTACCAGCCCTTTCTCTTCATAAAAGCGAATGGCTTTGCTGGTTAAGCCGGTTTTTTTTGCCACGTCACTGATATTCACATTTCCCCCTTGACCTTCCCCTTGATGGAAGGTTTAACCTTCATAACAGTTAGCTAAAAGCGTTACTCCGGTCAACAACTGACCAGTTCATTATACGGGAGTTTTGTTATGTCTCACACTATTGACCTGACGCTGGACGGCCTCTCCTGCGGCCACTGTGTCAAACG
Source organism: Enterobacter cloacae complex sp. HYC080_NIDB (assembly GCF_056673325.1). Taxonomy (NCBI): domain Bacteria; kingdom Pseudomonadati; phylum Pseudomonadota; class Gammaproteobacteria; order Enterobacterales; family Enterobacteriaceae; genus Enterobacter; species Enterobacter cloacae complex sp. HYC080_NIDB. The sequence goes on from NZ_CP114212.1 coordinate 3,428,499, forward strand.
CGTTAAAGAAAGCCTGGAACAGCGTCCTGATGTTGAAAGCGCTGAGGTGACTATCGACCATGCCGCCGTGACCGGCAGCGCCAGCGCGGATGCGCTGATCGATACCATTAAACAAGCGGGTTATGGGGCAGAGCTGAGCCACCCAAAGGCTAAACCGCTGGCAGAGTCATCATCCCCGTCGGAAGCACTGACAGCGGCCACTCCTGAGCTTCCGGCAGCGGATGATATTGATGACAGCCAACAGCTGCTGATCAACGGTATGAGCTGCGCCAGCTGCGTCTCCCGAGTACAAAATGCCTTACAGGCGGTACCGGGCGTCGCACAGGCACGGGTAAACCTTGCGGAGCGTACTGCTCTGGTGATGGGCAGTGCCTCCGCCGCAGAGTTAGTGCAGGCCGTGGAGAAAGCGGGCTACGGCGCAGAGGCCATCGAAGATGATGTCGAACGCCGCGAGCGCCAGCAGGAAACGGCTATCGCCACCATGAAGCGCTTCCGCTGGCAGGCGATTGTCGCCCTGCTGGTGGGGATCCCGGTGATGGTGTGGGGCATGATGGGTGACAATATGATGGTCACCGTCGACAACCGCACGCTGTGGCTGGTGATTGGCCTGATTACCCTTGCGGTCATGGTGTTTGCAGGCGGCCATTTCTATACCAGCGCCTGGAAGAGCCTGAAAAACCGCACCGCGACGATGGATACGCTGGTCGCACTCGGTACCGGCGCGGCGTGGCTCTATTCAATGAGCGTTAACGTCTGGCCGCAGTGGTTCCCGATGGAAGCGCGCCATCTCTATTATGAAGCGAGCGCGATGATTATCGGCCTGATTAACTTAGGCCATATGCTGGAAGCCCGCGCCCGTCAGCGCTCCTCCAAAGCGCTGGAACGATTACTCGATTTAACCCCACCGACGGCCCGCGTGGTCACGGACGAGGGGGAAAAAAGCGTCCCGCTGGCGGAAGTGCAGCCCGGCATGACGCTGCGTTTGACCACCGGCGATCGCGTGCCCGTTGACGGCACGATAACCCAGGGCGAAGCCTGGCTGGATGAAGCGATGCTGACCGGGGAACCCATCCCTCAGCAGAAATCCGACGGCGATGCCGTCCATGCCGGCACGGTCGTTCAGGATGGCAGCGTGCTGTTCACCGCCAGTGCGGTTGGTAGCCATACTACGCTGTCGCGTATTATCCGAATGGTGCGCCAGGCTCAGAGCAGCAAGCCGGAGATTGGCCAGCTTGCTGACCGAATCTCGGCCATTTTTGTGCCGGTGGTGGTCGGTATTGCCCTGCTGAGCGCGGCGATCTGGTATTTCTTCGGCCCTGCGCCACAGATTGTCTACACCCTGGTGATTGCCACCACGGTGCTGATTATTGCCTGCCCATGCGCGCTTGGCCTGGCCACGCCGATGTCCATTATCTCCGGCGTAGGCCGTGCCGCCGAGTTTGGCGTGCTGGTCAGGGATGCGGACGCACTGCAGCGGGCCAGTACGCTGGATACGCTGGTGTTTGATAAAACCGGCACGCTGACCGAGGGGAAACCGCAGGTTGTGGCCGTGAACACCGCAGGCATCGCGCAGGAGGACGCGCTGCGTCTCGCCGCCGCGCTGGAGCAAGGCTCCAGCCACCCGCTGGCGCGCGCCATTCTCGAGAAAGCGAATGCTGCGGCTCTGCCGCAGGTCAGTAACTTCCGCACGCTGCGCGGGCTCGGTGTCAGCGGTGAAGCCGAGGGGCATACGCTGCTGCTGGGCAACCAGGCCTTGCTCAATGAAAACGGTATTGATACCGCGGCGCTGGAAAGCGAACTGAAAGCGCAGGCATCTCAGGGGGCAACCCCGGTTCTGCTGGCGGTGGATGGCAAAGCCGCTGCCCTGCTGGCCGTGCGCGATCCACTTCGTCAGGACAGCGTGGATGCCCTGGCGCGTCTGCACCGCGCGGGCTATCGTCTGGTGATGCTGACCGGGGATAACCCGACCACCGCCAACGCCATCGCGAAAGAGGCCGGAATTGATGAGGTGATTGCGGGCGTACTGCCGGACGGTAAAGCGGACGCCATCAAGAAACTGCAAAGTCAGGGCCGTCAGGTGGCGATGGTCGGCGACGGCATCAACGATGCCCCGGCGCTGGCCCAGGCAGACGTCGGTATCGCCATGGGGGGCGGGAGCGATGTCGCCATTGAAACCGCCGCCATCACGTTGATGCGCCACAGCCTGATGGGCGTTGCTGATGCACTGGCCATTTCGAAAGCCACGTTGCGCAACATGAAGCAGAACCTGCTGGGGGCATTTATCTATAACTCGTTCGGTATTCCAATTGCCGCCGGCATTTTGTGGCCGCTGACCGGCACGCTGCTTAACCCGGTGGTTGCAGGTGCGGCAATGGCGCTCTCCTCCATCACAGTGGTGAGCAATGCCAACCGCCTGTTGCGCTTTAAACCGAAAGATTGAACCTTGTTCTCGTACGCGCTAGCATGAACCTTTCCGTTTATGGAGCGCGTATGAGCCTGTTTAATCGTATAAAAACCTCGTTTCGCGCCCTCTTTCCCCGCCGTTATGCGTGGCCCGGCCTGGATATCTCCCTGCCCGGCGGTCAGCACCTGCATCTGGTCGGCAGCATCCATATGGGTACGCAGGATATGTCGCCTCTGCCCCCCGGTCTGATAAAACGGCTGAAGCGCGCCGACGCGCTGGTCGTCGAGGCGGATATTTCGGGCCAGGAGTCACCGTTTGCCGGGCTTGAAAGCGATCTGACCCTGGCGGAACGTCTGGACGAAGCCCAGCTGGCGGAACTGACGCGCGTCGCCGATGAAACCGGCGTGTCGCTCTCCATGATTGACGCCCTGCCGCTCTGGCAAATTGCGATGGTGCTACAGGCCACGCAGGCGCAGCGACTGGGTCTGCGCGGTGACTACGGTATTGATTACCAGCTGCTCAATCTGGCAAGAGCGCGCAATCTGCCCATCATTGAACTGGAAGGAACGGACAGCCAGATTGCGCTCCTGCGTCAGCTTCCGGACGACGGCCGCATGCTGCTGGATGATACGCTGACCCACTGGCACACCAACGCACGTCTGCTGCAAACCATGATTGGCTGGTGGCTGGATGCGCCGCCAGCAGACGGAAAGCTGGCGCTGCCGTCAACGTTCAGCGAATCGCTGTATGATGTGCTGATGAATGCGCGCAACAATGCCTGGCGAGAGACGCTGCATGCATTACCTGCCGGGGAATACGTGGTTGCGGTCGGGGCGTTACATTTGTACGGAGAAGGGAATTTGCCGTCGCTGCTGAAATAAAAAAATGGCCAATATCTCTATTGGCCCGTCAAAGAGGAATTTCATCGTTTTTATTATGCCGAAGGAGACCTTCGGTTGAGCCGATTGTCGCTCAAAGTGACCATCACTGCCAATACTATTGCGCAAGATGGTGCTATTTTTTAGACAAACGTCAGGCGTATGCTGTTGGCATGATTTGTCTGTCGTAAGAAGGATAGCTATGACTCCCGCCGTTAAATTACTCGAAAAAAACAACATTTCTTTCCGGATCCACACTTACGATCACGATCCGAATGAAACCAACTTTGGCGACGAAGTGGTGCGCAAACTGGGGCTGAACGCTGACCAGGTCTACAAAACGCTGCTGGTTGCGGTGAACGGCGATATGAAACATCTCGCCGTGGCGGTCACGCCCGTCGCCGGACAGCTCGATCTCAAGAAAGTGGCGAAGGCGCTGGGGGCGAAAAAGGTGGATATGGCAGATCCGATGGTTGCGCAACGGACCACCGGCTACCTGGTGGGCGGGATTAGCCCGCTGGGGCAGAAAAAACGCCTGCCGACGCTGATTGATGCCCCTTCGCAGGAATTTGACACGATCTATATTTCAGGCGGCAAACGCGGGCTGGATATCGAGCTGGCGGCGGGCGATCTGGCGAAAATGCTGGACGCGAAGTTTGCGGATATTGCGCGCAGGGATTGAGAAAATTGCCCGGTGGCGCTGCGCTTACCGGGCCTACGATTCGCATGTAGGCCGGGTAAGGCGAAGCCGCCACCCGGCAAAATACCAGACTACTGCCAGCTCACCTCACCCTTCGGCTCATACGCGTTCACGTCAATCGGTGAATTCTGCTCGATGTACTGCTTCAGCACTTCCGCATCAATAAAGCCGGTATTCACATAGCCCGGTTTATTATCAATATGCGGATAACCGTCGCCGCCGGTGGCGTTAAAGCTCAACGTCGCCAGACGGTAGGTTTTCGCCGGGTCGACCGGCTCGCCTTTGATCTTCAGATCATTCAGTTTGCCGTCTTTTGCCACAAAGCTGACGTTGGCAAACTGCGGATAGGCCCCGGAATCCGGCTTCATCTGCGCGACGGCGGTCAGGTAGTCAATCGCCTCTTTGCCGGTCATGTCGGCATAGACCACCACGTTACCAAACGGCTGCACCTTCAGGACATCCTTGTAGGTGATATTTCCGCCTTCAATAGAGTCACGAATGCCGCCCCCGCTCATCACGCCAAAATCAGCACCGGTGCGCGCCATTTGCGCCGCCAGCACCAGGTGTCCCATGTTGGTCTGCACGAAGCGGACTTTACTGCGGTCCCCCTCCAGACGACCATTAAGCGTACCGATTTTCACGTCCAGCTGCGCTTTGCCTTTGTTCTGGAACGGTGTCAGCAGGGAGAGCATCTGCGGGTTCTCAGCGATCTCTGGCGTGTAAAGTACGCGCTCACTTTTCCCGTCCGGGTAAGTCACTTTCTTCTTCAGGTTGACCGGAATGAGCTGGTAGTGCACCAGTTTCATCTCGCCGTTACGGAACTCAAAGTCCGCCCGGCCCACGTATTTACCCCATTCGTGGGCCTGCACAATCCAGATACCGTTCTGACGGTCCGGCGCACACGGCGTGCCCGGCACGTAATCCACCTGTTTTTTATTTTCCGATGCCATGCACACCGGATCCTGTGAGTGCCCCCCCACAATCATGGCCAGTGACCCTGCAGGCAGGCTGCGCGCCATCTCCACGTCGCCGGGTGCATTGGAGCCGTGCTCACCGTTGTCGTAGTGCCCCATGTGCGTGGTGGCGATAATCACGTCCGGCTTTTCATTCTGCTGCAGTTCCTGAATCACCAGCTTCGCTTCGTCTGCCGGTTTGCGGAATTCAATATCTGTAAAGAACTCGGGATTGCCGATTTTTGCCGTATCGTCGGTGGTTAAGCCAATGACTGCGATCTTCAAATCCTGACGCTTAAACAGCGCCCAGGGTTTGAACAGCCGTTCGCCGGTGCTTTTCTGGTAAATGTTGGCGGAGAGGAAGGGGAATTTGGCCCATTTTTCCTGCTGACGCAGCACCGTCAGCGGGTTATCAAACTCATGGTTACCGACGGCCATCGCGTCGTAGCCAATCAGATTCATGCCACGGAAATCCGGCTCGGCATCCTGTAAATCAGATTCTGGCACGCCGGTATTAATATCACCGCCTGAGAGCAACAGCACGCTGCCGCCCTGGGCTGCCACCTCTTTGCGAATGCCGTCCACCAGCGTTTTTTGCGCCGACAGACCATATTCGCCATATTCACTGCGCCAGAAATGACCATGATGATCGTTGGTATGCAGAATGGTGATTTTATAGGTTTTATCTTTTTCATACGCCTGCGCGGGCAGGCTAACCAGACCCCATGCGGCGATGAGCGCCAGCGCGACGCCCCGCTTCATTAACTTCATCTTCTCTCTCCCTGACCAATAGACAAAGGCAAAAATTACAGTGACTCACAATAATAGACAAATAAGTTTTCAGAATTGCGACTTTCTTCAAATGTCCCGGGCGGGTATGTTAGTCGGATAATAATTACACCCTGCATCTCTAATAACAAAACAACGTGGTATTTATGGCAATCAGCGAATCAACCCCGGCGTCGCCGCCAAAATCGCGCACCTCTTTTAAGGTATTAGGCGCAATCAGTCTTTCGCACCTGCTCAACGACATGATCCAGTCGTTGATTCTGGCAATTTATCCGCTGCTGCAGTCCGAGTTTTCGTTAACTTTCGTGCAGATCGGGATGATCACCCTCACCTTCCAGCTGGCTTCCTCGCTGCTGCAACCGGTGGTGGGCTACTGGACGGACAAATACCCGATGCCGTGGTCGCTGCCGATTGGCATGTGCTTTACCCTGAGCGGTCTGGTATTGCTGGCGATGGCTGGCAGCTTTGAGGCGGTGTTGATTGCTGCCGCGCTGGTGGGTACCGGGTCGTCCGTCTTCCACCCTGAGTCCTCACGCGTGGCGCGTATGGCCTCCGGCGGCCGTCACGGGCTGGCGCAGTCACTTTTCCAGGTCGGCGGTAACTTTGGCAGCTCCCTCGGCCCCTTGCTGGCGGCGGTGATTATCGCCCCGTATGGCAAAGGGAACGTGGCGTGGTTTGTGCTGGCCGCACTGCTGGCAATTATCGTGCTGGCGCAGATCAGCCGCTGGTATGCCGCTCAGCATCGCGTAAATAAGGGGAGACCTAAAGCGAAGGTTATCAATCCCCTGCCCCGGAATAAGGTCATTCTGGCGGTTTCCGTACTGCTGGTGCTGATTTTCTCGAAATACTTCTACATGGCAAGCATCAGCAGCTATTACACCTTTTATCTGATGCAAAAATTCGGATTATCGGTACAAAATGCGCAAATCCACCTGTTTGCCTTCCTTTTCGCGGTTGCTGCCGGAACGGTTATTGGCGGGCCGGTGGGCGATAAGATTGGCCGGAAATATGTTATTTGGGGCTCTATCCTCGGTGTCGCGCCGTTTACCCTTATTTTGCCGTATGCCAGCCTCGAATGGACGGGCATTTTAACCGTGATCATTGGTTTTATCCTCGCCTCGGCATTTTCCGCCATTCTGGTCTATGCCCAGGAGCTGTTACCGGGCCGTATCGGTATGGTTTCCGGACTCTTTTTCGGTTTCGCCTTCGGTATGGGCGGGCTTGGTGCAGCGGTGTTGGGGATGGTCGCGGATCACACCAGCATCTTCCTGGTTTACAAAATCTGCGCTTTCCTGCCACTTCTGGGGATGTTGACCATATTCCTGCCTGATAACCGTCACAAAGCGTGAATTACAGGTAGCCAAAGTAAAACTTTGGCTACCTGCCCCCCTTATGCCATAAGGGTTTCCTCTCCATCCCTGACCTGAATTTATCAATATGCGCTTTTTTACGCGCATATTGCCGTTTTATTCAAACTTCAACAATTATTCATAAACATAAGGGCAAAAATTGTCATAAACTATTACCTGGTCTTTTGGTATTCACGCCAAAAATGGAACACTCACCGCGAAAGGAGACGGAATGCACCACGCCACACCGCTTATCACCACCATTGTTGGTGGACTTGTGCTCGCTTTTATCCTTGGCATGATTGCCAATAAACTGCGTATTTCTCCTCTTGTCGGCTATTTATTAGCGGGGGTTCTGGCGGGACCGTTTACGCCAGGTTTTGTCGCGGATACCAAGCTGGCGCCTGAGCTGGCGGAATTAGGCGTGATTCTGCTGATGTTTGGTGTTGGCCTGCACTTTTCCCTGAAGGACCTGATGGCGGTAAAGTCGATCGCCATACCTGGCGCGATCGCCCAGATAGGGGTGGCGACGCTGCTGGGGATGGCGCTTTCGGCCGTGCTGGGCTGGTCGTTGATGACCGGTATCGTATTTGGGCTGTGTCTCTCAACCGCCAGTACCGTGGTGCTGCTGCGCGCGCTTGAAGAGAGACAGCTGATAGACAGCCAGCGCGGGCAAATCGCGATAGGCTGGCTGATTGTGGAAGATCTTGTGATGGTGCTGACGCTGGTGCTGTTGCCAGCCGTCGCCGGAATGATGGAAAAAGACAACATCGGCTTCGCCTCGCTGGCGCTGGATATGAGTATCACCATAGGTAAAGTGGTGGCGTTTATCGCCATCATGATGCTGGTGGGCCGTCGTCTGGTGCCGTGGATCCTGTCCCGCAGCGCGGCGACCGGCTCCCGCGAGCTGTTTACGCTTTCCGTGCTGGCGCTGGCGCTGGGGATCGCTTTTGGCGCTGTTGAACTGTTCGACGTCTCCTTTGCCCTGGGCGCGTTCTTCGCCGGAATGGTGCTGAACGAGTCTGAGCTGAGCCACCGCGCCGCGCATGACACCCTGCCCCTGCGTGATGCCTTCGCCGTGCTGTTCTTTGTCTCCGTCGGCATGCTGTTTGATCCGATGATTCTGGTTCAGCAGCCGCTGGCCGTGCTGGGCACGCTGGCGATCATTATCTTCGGTAAGTCGCTCGCCGCCTTCTTCCTGGTGCGGATGTTCGGCCACTCCCCGCGTACGGCGCTGACGATTGCCGCCAGCCTGGCGCAGATTGGTGAGTTCGCCTTTATCCTCGCGGGTCTGGGTATGGCTCTGAACCTGCTGCCCCAGGCCGGGCAGAATCTGGTGCTGGCGGGGGCAATTCTGTCGATTATGCTGAACCCGGTCCTGTTTGCCCTGCTGGAAAAATACCTCGATAAAACCGAAACGCTGGAAGAGCAGACGCTGGAAGAAGCCATCGAAGAGGAGAAGCAGATCCCGGTGGATATCTGCAACCATGCGCTGCTGGTCGGCTTTGGTCGCGTGGGCAGCCTGCTCGGTGAGAAGCTGATGGCGCAGGGCATTCCGCTGGTGGTGATTGAAACCTCACGCACCCGCGTTGATGAACTGCGCGAGCGTGGTATACGTGCGGTACTGGGCAATGCGGCGAACGAGGAGATTATGGCGCTGGCGCATCTGGACTGCGCGCGCTGGCTGCTGCTGACTATTCCGAATGGCTATGAAGCGGGTGAGATTGTAGCCACCGCGCGTGAGAAGTGCCCCAATATTGAGATTATCGCCCGGGCACATTATGACGATGAGGTGGAGTACATCACCGAGCGCGGTGCGGATAAGGTAGTGATGGGCGAACGTGAGATTGCGAACACGATGCTGACGCTGCTGGCGAAACCGCCGGTTGAAGAAGCTGCTACGGGGTAAGATTTTTGCGGTCTGATGCCCTCACCCTGACCCTCTCCCACGGGGAGAGGGAACAAACACTAAAAACGGCAACCGGGTTGCCGTTTTGCTTTTACCTTGTGCGGTCTGATGCCCTCACCCTGGCCCTCTCCCACGGAGAGAGGGAAAAAACACTAAAAACGGCAACCGGGTTGCCGTTTTGCTTTTACCTGTCCCAATAAGCCTCTTCGAGGCTGTCTTCCCGTTCCGGCAGGCCACGCGTTAAGCGCGGTGAATGCTGGTTCAGCACCTGATAGCTCACGCGGTTCGCGTACTTACACACCTGCGCCAGCGACGAATAGGTCAGCCAGTTGAACTTGTGTTTGCTGGAGTTGGGTACGTTGGTTTTGTGGTAGGCATTGGCGGTAATGTCGTGCAGCAGTGCTGCCAGCGCGCCGTCACCCGCCCCGTTGGTGTTCATGATCTTCTCCGGTCCGCCCATATAAGGCGCAATGTGGGAGTAGATACGCAGCGGGTTGAGGCAATCTTTATGGCGCATACCGCGGCTGAACTCGTACTGGTTGAACTCGGCAATCGCGCCAGGGAGCAACGGGTGCTGGGTTTTGCGTTTGCTCTCTTCTTCCGTAAAGCCCGCCATATAGAGCCCGACGGGGCCGGCAGTGCAGAGCACCAGATCCACCCAGTCCAGCGCTTTGTCAGAGGCCAGCAGCGGATCGCTCTCACCGGTGAGCGCTTCGGCCTCTTCTTCGTTCATCGCCAGAATTGAGACGTGCTCTTTCAGGAACGCCTGCCACCACTCGGGGTTATCGGCAATCACGAATTTGGTGCCCAGCGTGAGAACCACCGGCACGTCGTACTTTTTGGCGTACTCGATCGCTTTCATGGTCGCTTCCGGCATCGGCTCGCCCGGCTTGCAGCGTACCAGATAGGAGGTCAATACCAGCGCAGAGGCACCCGCAATCACCGCTTCCGGAATACTCTCGGCGCGCAGCTTATTCATATGACCCGGGCTGATGGCAAAAGTCCGTTCGCCAGATTCGCCGATCAGCGTAAAGCAGCGGCCAATCGGCCCGTTAACGCCCTGAAGATAGTTCAGATCGGTACGGCTGGAGGTGTTGCACAAATAGCGGTAGGCATAACCACCGATTTCAATGTTACTGCACATCACGCCGAGCAGTACCGAGCGGTCATCAGCCAGCACGGAGTAGTTGTGCATAGTGTTACCGATGGTCCCCCCGGCAAACTGATGGGTAATGAGATTTTCACGCACCAGCTCCTGGTACAGCGCTTCGGCAACGTCGTCTTCGATCACCAGGGAGTGACCGGCGCTCAGACCATAACGGGCGACAAACTCATCATCCACTTTCGCTTCAATGTCCACCAGCGTCTGGTCGATACCAACGACCCAGGCGGCGCTGGTTTCATTTTCAGGCTGGATTTGCTGCAGGAGCGGATCGCGCGCATCAACGGGAAAGTAGTGTTTGGATTTACGTTTACCGGGAAATTTCATGGTCTGAACTGTATGAAGAATATGGGCCGGGAATGGTAGCACAAACCCGGCCTGGAGTGCGATCAGCGGCTGTTCGTCACCAGCGAGACCATCATGTCAATATGTTCAGGCGAGTCGTTAAGCGCCGGAATGTACTCGTACTTTTCGCCGCCAGCCTCAAGGAAAAATTCCCGGTTTTGCACCGCGATCTCCTCCAGGGTTTCCAGGCAGTCCGCCGAGAAGCCTGGCGACATCACCTGAATGTGCTTAACCCCCTTCTCGCCAAGCATTTTGAGGGTTTCATCGGTGTACGGTGTCAGCCACGGCTCGCGACCGAAGCGCGACTGGAAGGTCATCATCACTTTTTCCGGCGGCAGGCCGAGGGCGGAAACCAGCTCACGGGTGGTATCGCGGCAGCGCTGCGGATAATCATCCCCTTCGTTGGCGAAACGCTGTGGGATCCCATGATAGGAGAGCAGCAGCAGATCCGGCTCGCCGTGCTTTTCAAACGACGCGCGCGCGCTGTTGGCAAGCGCCTTGATGTAGAGATCGTTATCGGCGTAATCGCGAATAAAGGTCACGCCAGGAATGCGGCGACGGGTCGCCAGAATGCGCGCCAGCTCGTCCCAGACGGCGGCCACCGTCGAGCAGGAGTATTGCGGGTAGAGCGCCAGCACCACGATATGGTCTACACCCTGCGCCAGCAGTGATTCCACTGCGCTTTCCAGGGACGGTTTTCCGTAGCTCATGCCGAGCGCGACGGGCATATCCGGCAGGCGGGCAGCCAGCGCTTTTTCCTGACGACGGCTGTAAACCATCAGCGGCGAGCCCTCCTCCATCCAGACGGACTGATAGAGTTTGGCGACGCGCGGAGAACGAATCGGCAGAATCACGCCACGCAGCAGCGGCCACCACAGCAGTCTCGGGAAATCCACAACGCGCGTGTCGCTTAAAAATTGTCGCAGGTAGCGTTTTACCGCGTCTGATGTAGGTGCTTCTGGAGTGCCCAGATTGGCAAGCAGGATGCCGGTTTTCGCCTGACTCATTCACGCCTCTTAACCATTTGATAGGTTGTCAATTGTAGCGGAAATGCGTTTAAACGAAACCCATTGCTGTAATAGGTAAGGTGAGAATATTTCTCACCCGGGGACCCGGGTGAGAGGCGCGCGATTAGCCGAGGATTTTTTCCAGCTCTGCACGTACGTCAGCCACGGCTTTGGTGCCGTCGACTTTGGCGTATTTGGTGTTACCCGCCTGCGCTTCTTTGGTGTAGTAGCCGATCAGCGGCGCGGTCATCTGATGGTATTCCACCAGGCGTTTACGCACGGTCTCTTCCTGATCGTCTTTACGGGTGGTCAGCTCTTCGCCGGTCACGTCGTCTTTACCTTCAACCTTAGGCGGGTTGAATTTGATGTGGTAAACGCGGCCAGAAGCAGCGTGTACGCGACGGCCAACGATACGGTCAACGATCAGCTCGTCCGGTACGTCGAACTCGAGAACGTAGTCCACGTTGATGCCCGCTTCTTTCATGGCGTCAGCCTGAGGAATGGTGCGTGGGAAGCCGTCCAGCAGGAAACCGTTACGGCAATCTTCCTGAGCAATGCGCTCTTTGACCAGCGCAATAACCAGCTCGTCGGTTACCAGCTTGCCTGCGTCCATGATGTCTTTCGCTTGTTTACCCAGCTCGGAGCCAGATTTTACAGCGGCGCGCAGCATGTCACCGGTGGAGATTTGCGGAATACCGTATTTCTCCATGATGAACTGAGCCTGAGTTCCTTTACCCGCGCCCGGAGCGCCAAGCAGAATAATACGCATTGCGAAAATCCCCTCAAATGTCGTTTCAATTTTTCAAAAGCGCTAAACAATACCACCAGAACGGACATCGCTCAAGGAAGGCGGGAAGGCTGAAACGGTTAACGGGGGGAGATAATTTGGGTGAGTGCGGTCTGGGCCCTCACCCCGGCCCTCTCCCACGGGGAGAGGGAGAAGACCAGGGGAGGCGTGGTCAGTTACGCCAGAAGCAGCGCATTCACACGTTTAATGAACAGGTTAGGGTCTTCCAGCGTGCCGCGCTCGGCCAGCAGGGACTGATCCAGCAGCAGCTCAACCCACTCGGCAAAGCGTGCTTCGTCCTGGGTATCCGCCGCGCGTTTCACCAGCGGATGATCCGGATTAAGCTCAAAGATATATTTCACTTCCGGCACCGCCTGGCCCGCCGCAGCGAACAGCTTCGCCATCTGAGTGCTCATTTCGTCGGCATCGGTCGTGACAATGGCCGGGGTATCGGTCAGACGGTGAGTGAAACGTACCTCTTTCACACGGTCACCCAGCAGGGTTTTCACGCGCTCAACGAACGGCTCCAGCGCCTTCTCGGCTTCTTTCGCGCTTTCATCTACCTCATCCGCCAGCTTGTCGATGGACTCATCGGCTTTTGCAACCGACTGGAACGCTTTACCGTCGAACTCGGTCAGGTAGTTCATCATCCACTCGTCGATGCGGTCAGACAGCAGCAGCACTTCGATGCCTTTCTTGCGCAACAGCTCCAGGTGCGGGCTGCTCTTCGCCGCCGCGTAGCTGTCGGCGGTGATGAAGTAGATCTTCTCCTGCCCTTCTTTCATGCGGGAGACATACTCTTCCAGCGACACGGTCTGCGCGGAGGAGTCGGTGTGCGTGGAGGCGAAGCGCAGCAGCTTAGCAATGGTTTCAACGTTTGCGGTGTCTTCTGCCGGGCCTTCCTTCAGCACCAGGCCAAACTGTTTCCAGAAGGTCTGGTATTTTTCCGCATCGTCTTTCGCCAGTTTTTCCAGCATCTGTAGCGCACGTTTGGTCAGGGCGTTGCGCAAGTTACGGGTAACGGTGCTGTCCTGCAGGATCTCGCGGGAGACGTTGAGCGGCAGATCGTTGGAATCGATCAGACCGCGCACGAAGCGCAGGTAGTTCGGCATGAACTGCTCGGCGTCGTCCATGATGAAGACGCGCTGCACGTACAGCTTCAGGCCGTGCTTGTGATCGCGGTTCCACATATCCCATGGGGCCTGCGCCGGGATGTACAGCAGGCTGGTGTACTCCTGCTTCCCTTCCACGCGGTTGTGGCTCCAGGTCAGCGGGTCGGTAAAGTCGTGGGCGATGTGCTTGTAGAACTCGTTATATTCGTCGTCTTTAATTTCAGACTTGTTGCGCGTCCACAGCGCCTGCGCCTTGTTGATTTTCTCCCAGGAAACCACGGTTTCGCCGTCTTTCTCTTCCTGTTTTTCAATCTCAACCGGCAGAGCGATGTGATCGGAATATTTGCTGATGATGGAGCGTACGCGCCAGTCGTTCAGGAAATCATCTTCCCCTTCACGCAGGTGCAGGGTGATTTCAGTCCCGCGGTCTGCTTTGGTGATGTCGTCAACGGTGTACTCACCTTCGCCTTTGGATTCCCAGAGCACGCCGTTCTCCGCGCTGTCGCCCGCCGCACGGGTACGCACGGTGACTTTGTCCGCCACGATGAACGCTGAGTAGAAGCCCACGCCGAACTGACCGATCAGCTGGCTGTCTTTCGCCTGGTCAGAGCCCATTGACTCAAGGAACGCTTTAGTGCCGGATTTGGCGATGGTGCCGAGGTGGTCGATCACCTCGTCGCGGTTCATCCCAATGCCGTTATCAGCGATGGTCAGGGTACGGTTCTCTTTATTGAAAGAGACGCGCACGCGCAGCTCGCCGTCGCCTGCGTACAGATCCGGGTTAGACAGCGCGCGGAAGCGCAGCTTGTCCGCCGCATCGGAGGCGTTGGAAATCAGCTCACGCAGGAAGATTTCTTTGTTGGAATACAGGGAATGGATCATCAGGTGCAGAAGCTGTTTTACTTCTGACTGGAAACCACGGGTTTCTTGTCCTTTCATCTAAGTCGACCTCAACAATGCCATTTAATGGGGTTGTAAAACGTTGAGTGAGAGATGGGGATAAGGGAGAGAAATTTCAAGCGGAGGCCGCGAACGCAGCCTCCGCTTGGTCAGAAAATAATCTTGTGACGCCCGGCCAGAGAGTGCGACAGCGTGGTGCCGTCCACCATCTCCAGCTCGCCGCCCACCGGCACGCCGTGGGCGATGCGGCTGGCGTCTACGCCGTACTGTGAGCACAGCTCGGCGATGTAGTTGGCGGTTGCTTCCCCTTCCACCGTTGGGTTGGTGGCGAGGATCACCTCTTTAATCGTTTCGGACTCAAGACGCTGTTCAAGGCGGTCAAGACCGATATCGTCCGGGCCGATACCGTCCAGCGGGGAGAGATGCCCCATCAGCACGAAATAGCGGCCGGAAAACTGACCGGTTTGTTCGATGGCATAGATGTCCGCCGGACTCTCCACCACGCAAATCTGACCGTTCTCCTGACGACGCGGATTCGAGCAGATGTTACACACATCCTGCTCGGTAAAGGTGCGGCAATCCGCACAGTGACCAATTTCTGACATCGCGCGGGTCAGAGCCTGCGCCAGGCGCATCCCGCCGCTGCGATCGCGCTGCAAAAGCGTGAACGCCATGCGCTGCGCCGACTTCGGGCCAACGCCCGGCAGGCAGCGCAGAGCTTCCATTAACTGCGTGAGCAGCGGACTGGTTTGCATCAGAATGGCATCTTAAAGCCCGGCGGCAGCTGCATACCGCTGGAAACAGAGGCCATTTTCTCTTTCTGGGTTTCGTCGATACGGCGCGCAGCATCGTTAAACGCGGCAGCAACCAGATCTTCCAGCATCTCTTTGTCGTCTTCGAGCAGGCTTGGGTCGATTTCAACGCGACGGCAGTTATGCGCACCGTTGATGGTCACCTTGACCAGACCGGCACCGGATTCACCCGTGACTTCCATCTGAGCGATCTCTTCCTGCATCTTCTGCATTTTTTCCTGCATCTGCTGAGCCTGCTTCATCAGGCCACCCAGACCGCCTTTTCCACCAAACATAGGCTTCTCTCTTCTTTCACGTTTAAGGATTACAACCGTAAGTCAGACTCACGATCAAATGGGGCGAATACTCTCTTCATCCAGATCGGCGTCGAAGAACCGGCGCAGGGTCTGAATGTTGTTATCCGCAATAATCGCCTCGCGCGCCTGCGCGAGTTTCTCTTCATAAATGGCCTGGCGCCACTCAAGCGGCGTTTTCACTGCCGGATTATCATCTTCAATGATAGTCAATTCAACCGGCGCACCCTGTAATGTGGCGAGCGCCTCGGCCAGCGCCTTTTGCGCGCCTGGCGAATTCAGGTGTCGCTGACCAGGACGCAGGTGTAAACGCACCTGATTACCGTCCTGCTCTTTCCAGGCGTTCAGCGCAACCTGCTCGACCAGCTTCGGCAGCTGGAGTTTGCTGACCTCAGCGGCCCAGGCATCGCGGGCAATAGATTCTTCTGCGAGCTTCGCGGAAAGCTCCGGCGTTTTCTCATGCTCCAGCGCCTTTTTCAGCGCTTTCGGCGTAGCGACCTCTTCCTTTACCGTTTCGACAACGGTGGTCGCCTTCCAGCGGTATGCCTCTTCTTTCGCCGGGGCTTTCTGTTCGAGCGCGGACGGTGCCGGACGCGACTGTACGCGCTCCGTTACCGAGGCCAGTCGTTCAAGCGCGGCGTTGTTCACCGGCCGCGCTCTTCCTGGCGCTGCCGGTTCACTCTTTTTTGGTTTGGTTACTCCCTGCGCACGCTGCAGCTGACTGCGAGCGGCAAGCACCGAACTGGTGGCATCCGACAGCGGCACGTTTTGCGGCGGCGGTGTCGGCTGCGGTGGCACCTGCTGAGGTGACATCACCGCCGTTGGGGCGACCGGGGCAAAAGACTGCCGCGGCGCTTCCGGCTCCGGCAGCGGCATGCGCGGGTGGAACGCCAGCGCGCGCAGCAGCGTCATTTCTACGCCCATCCGGGGATCCGGCGCGAACGGCAGCTCTTTACGGCCAATCAGCAGGGTTTGGTAATAAAGCTGTACATCGGCAGGCGGCACGGTGCGGGCAAGTTCACGCATCCGCTGTTCAATGGCGGCCATATCTGCGCCAATTGCCGACGGAGAAAGCTGCAGCATCGCCACGCGGTGCAGCAGGCTGAGCATCTCAACCAGCAGCGCTTCCCATTCAATCCCCCGGCCAGCAGCAGCATTGACCAGCGTCATGACGCGCTCACCGTTGGCGGCAATCATCGCTTCGATGAGTGAAAGCGCCTGATCGTCATCCAGCGTACCGAGCATGGTGCTGACTGCTTCGGTAGAGAGCTTACCGTCACCGCTGGCAATCGCCTGGTCGGTCAGACTCAGCGCATCACGCAGGCTGCCGTCCGCTGCACGTGCCAGCAGTTGCAGGGCGCGCGGCTCGTGGACGATCTTCTCTTCGTCGAGAATGTGTTCGAGCTGGGCGCGGATCTGTTCTACGTCCAGGGCCTTCAGGTGGAACTGCAGGCAGCGGGACAGAATGGTGACCGGCAGCTTTTGCGGATCGGTCGTCGCCAGCAGGAATTTCACGTGCGCGGGCGGCTCTTCCAGCGTTTTCAGCAGGGCGTTAAAGCTGTGGCGCGACAGCATGTGCACTTCATCGATCAGGTAGACCTTGAAGCGACCGCGCGCTGGGGCGTACTGTACGTTGTCCAGCAGATCGCGGGTATCTTCCACTTTCGTGCGCGAGGCGGCGTCGATCTCGATCAGATCGACAAAACGCCCCTGCTCGATCTCCCGGCAGTTATCACACACGCCGCACGGCGTGGCGGTGATCCCGGTTTCGCAGTTGAGACCTTTCGCCAGCAAACGGGCAATTGAGGTCTTACCGACGCCGCGGGTGCCGGAGAAAAGATAGGCGTGATGGATGCGACCTAGCGACAAGCCGTTCGCCAGGGCCGTCAGCACATGCTCCTGACCGACAACGTCAGCAAAGGTTTGTGGTCGCCATTTACGGGCTAACACCTGATAACTCATGGGCAGGCTCTGCAACGCTGGAAGGTGAATTTATGGAGGGGAATGCTATCACAACCTCACCCATTGAGCGAGGTTGTGAAAACCGGGATTAATGACCCGGGAATGGCACCAGGCTGTAGCTGGTAATGCCCTGTTTTTCCAGGCGCTGTTCGCCGCCGAGATCGAACAGGTTAATGATGAACGCCGCGTCGGTCACTTCACCACCCAGACGACGGATCAGCTTCACGGTCGCTTCGATGGTGCCGCCGGTCGCCAGCAGATCGTCCACCACCAGCACTTTGTCGCCAGGCTTGATCGCATCAACGTGGATTTCCAGCTGATCGGTGCCGTACTCCAGCTCGTAGCTCTCTGCGATGGTTTCACGCGGCAGTTTGCGCGGTTTACGCACCGGCACAAAACCCACGCCCATTGCCAGCGCAACCGGTGCGCCAAACAGGAAGCCACGGGCTTCGGTACCTACTACTTTGGTGATCCCGGCGTTTTTATAACGCTCGACCAGCAGTTCAATGCTGAGCGCGTACGCTTTCGGGTCTTCCAGCAAGCTGGTGACATCACGGAAAAGAATGCCAGGTTTTGGATAGTCCTGGATGCTTTTGATGCTGTTTTTCAGATATTCAAGCTGCTGTGCAGTTGCGGTCATCGGTTTGTGCCTAAATGAAACAGTGTTACTCACGACGCGCAACGGAGTGGGTAAAGGTAACAATCGTTTAACCTTTAACCAGGCGCGCCTGTGCTCGAAAACGGTCGAATTTACTGGCTGTACGCAATAATTGCAACAGCCATTATGAGGCTTCAGTGCTTTTGTTGCTTTTCATCAACCACGGGGATCCGCCACATGAAGATAAGCAGGCAGGTCAGAATGATCAGCAGCAGGATCCGCACCCACATCATTTTCACCAGCCATAATGAAATAGCAAAGGTCATGAGGATCACCGCGATCGCGCGCGGCTTCGCGCCGGGCGGCATGGCACGGTGTTTTTGCCAGTGGCGCAGGTAGCCACCAAACCATGAGCGATAAAGCAGCCAGTGGTGAAAACGCGGCGACGAGCGGGCGAAGCACCAGGCTGCCAGCAGGATAAACGGCGTGGTGGGCAGTAAGGGTAAAACCACACCCAGTGTACCCAGCACTACCGCGAGCCAGCCAATGATGATTAAAATAGTACGCTGCATAATGCGAATCGTTATCAAACTGAACGGCTACTTTACCACTGGAGAGCGTTTTGAAAACAGCCTTGCTTCTGGAGACGCTGCAAAAACAGTTGACCACCCTGCGAGCAGAGGCCACCCCTCTGCTGGGGCACGCCACGCTGAAGCCGCGCTTTGATCGGCAGCTTTTTCGTACCCGCAGTACGGTCATTCAGGATTACCTGGCTGAGGCGCAGACCCACCTTGACGAGCTTTGCCATGCGGTTGAAAGTGAACAGCAGGAACAGGTGGCGTGGCTTGCAGAGCATCTCACTGAGCAAATCACCGCCCTGCATCGCGAAATTGCCGCCTGGCCGCTACGCGCCTGGGACAGCGGCTCGCCCGGACTCGGCAAATGGCAGCGCAAGCGGCTGGAGAATCAGGAGTTTGAACGCCGACTGTTTGAGATGAAACGTGAGCGCGAAGTGCGGCTGAATAACAGCGAAACGCTGGAAGAACAACAATTATTGATGCGCGAGATTAGCGCCCTGGAAGGCCGCATTGTGCGCTGCCGTCAGGCGCTGGATGAGATTGAACGCGTCATTGAACGTTTGACCCGTTAACAGGAGCCACCCCCATGTCACTGGAAAATGCACCCGATGAGGTCAAGCTGGCCGTCGATTTAATTATGCTGCTGGAGAATCATGATATTCCCGCCGAAACGGTGCTGAAAGCGCTGGAGATTGTGCAGCGGGATTTCGAAGGAAAGGTGAAGGCCAGTAGCCCTCCCCCTAACCCTCTCCCACAGGGAGAGGGAAAATAGATTAAGCCGGAGTGGGATCGTCACCTTTAATTTCGCGCTTCACTTCCGTATGCTCATCACCTTTTTCGTTACGCAGGTGAACTTCAAGCTGGTTGAAGGCGATATTAATATCGTTTTCACGGCACAGACGATCGATAGACCGGTTAAGCTCATCTACCGTGTAGCTACGGTCACGCAGTTCACGCACGTATAAACGCAGTTCATGATCCAGCGTGCTTGGCCCGAAGGTGGTGAAGAACACCGCCGGAGCCGGATCGTGCATCACTTTCGGATGTTCTGAGGCTGCCTTCAGCAGCACCTCTTTCACCTTCTCCAGATCCGATCCATAGGCTACGCCCAGGCGGATCACCACGCGCGTCACCGTATCAGAGAGCGACCAGTTGATCAGACGCTCGGTCACGAACGCCTTGTTCGGGATGATCACCTCTTTGCGATCGAAATCGGTAATCGTGGTGGCACGAATGCGGATCTTGCTGACCGTACCGGAGAACGTCCCGATGGTGACGGTATCGCCAATTCGCACCGGACGTTCGAACAGGATGATCAGACCGGAGACAAAGTTACCGAAGATCTCCTGCAGGCCAAAACCCAGACCTACCGAGAGGGCGGCCGCCAGCCACTGGAGTTTATCCCACGAGACGCCCAGCGAGCCGAATACCGTCATCGCCCCGACAATAATGATGACGTAGTTCAGGATCGTAGTGATAGCGTACGACGCCCCCTGACGCAGGTTCAGCCGCGAGAGGACCAGCACTTCCAGCAGACCCGGCAGGTTGCGAATCAGCGCCCAGGCTACCACCGACGACACCAGCGCAAACAGCAGGCTGCCCATGGTGACGCTTTTCATCACCGCAGCGCCAGCTTCGGTGCCGTTGTACTGCCAGAGGGTGATGCTGTCGAGGTAGGCGAAAACGGTAATTAAATCAGACCAGATAGCCCAGAACATCACCGCAAACAGCGCGATCATCACCAGCATAGTGATACGCAGCGTCTGCTGGTTGACCTGCTCCAGCGCGATGGTCGGTTCTTCCTGTGGCTCCGCCCCTTCGGCGCCCTCTTTCACCTGATGCTGACGACGCGCGATGGCACGACGGTAAGCAATACGGCGAGCCGCGACGCTTAACCCGCGCAGTACGGTTTGATAGAGCAGATTCCAGACGATCACCAGATAGACCGTTTCGATCCAGCGCCCGGACAGACGCAGCGTGGTATAGAAGTAGCCCGTCGCCGTGAGCACCATCAGCGCCAGCGGAATGATCGCCAGTACCGTCACTGTGGCCAGACGAATATTGTGGGACTCTTTATCACGCCAGCTATCGCGGCACATCGGCCACATGAGGATGGCAATCAGCAGCAGGTTCAGCATAATGACCAGCTGACCCAGCACATCATCCATCAGATGCAGCGGAGACAGTTCAGAAACAACTGACCAGAAGTGAAGCGGCAGAAGCGCCAGGCTGACACGCACAATCTGACGACGCCAGTGGCTGGTCAGTTGGGCAGGCATGTTGAAATGACGGACCGCAACGCCGTCTTTTTCCAGGACCTTCCAGCACAGGCCAAACACCAGCCAGAACAGCGCCAGTTTTTTGCTGAATGCCCACAGCAGATCGCTGACGTTAAGCTGCATGGTGAGCAGAATCAGGCCTACCGCCAGAATAATCAGGCACACCGGCAGGGCGCGAATAAGGTCGATCAGAATCGCTTTTGGCGTATGGAGCTGGCTGTCGTTGCGCAGTTGCCCCACTTCCGAGGCCAGCTTCGCCTGGTACTGTTTAAGCCATTTCAAACGCCAGCGAATCAGACCGGCAATCAGCAGCAGGGGTAATCCCGCCAGGAAAGCAATCATTACCGCAGGCCAGGCTTTCTCCCAGTTCACGGTGATTTTCATGCTCTTGATCTGCGTTTTCAGCTGCTCAGGGAAGGACTTCACCCAGTCCCAGTCCATCGGCTTGTTGCTGTTCACCCAGAAAATTTGCTGCGTCAAAATCTCCTGCAGGCTTTTGGAAACGCTGACCAGCTGCTGCTGGTTGATCTGCAGGTTGATGGCCATCATCAGCTGGTTGCCCAGCTGTTTGTTGAGCTGATCCAATAGCTCACGGCGCATATCGACGACCTGGAGCAGCGCGTCATGCACTTCCGGGTTCACGTCGCTGGAATGACCCTCTTCAATTTTGGCGACGAAGTTATCGCTCTGGAAAAGGGCATCACGCTGCTGATTCACGTCAAATTGTTCCAGACGCAAATCCGCAATGCGGTTAGTCATGTCTTCCAGCTCGTCGGCGGACGGCAGCGTCTGCTGCTGCTGGTAGAGAATACGCGACAGCAGGAGGCTACCTTTCAGGACCGCGATCTGTTCTTTGATGTTGCGTTCCGCCTGCAGCGCCCGATCCAGCCAGTTTTTCACTTTAATGTTTTGCTGAACCAGCGAGTTGCCGTTTTCCGTCGCCAGAATCAGACGCTGACTCAGCTGATGGTTAGCCTCAAGCTCCTGTTTCACCAGCGGGTTGGCCTGAATACGGGCCGTTTCATCCGGCGATACCGCTTCCTGGGCCGTTTTTTCCGTCAGGGTCAGACGCTTACTATTTACCGCTTCCTGCAGCAGCTGAAGCTGGTGTTCCAGACGATTAATATTCGCCGTGACGTAATCACGCTGTTTCTGGAGCGTGTCCTGCAGCACCGTATTCCCTTCCAGGCTTTTACGCTGCTGTTCAATTTGCGCATTGAGTAATGACTGCTGAACCAGTAGCAGAGTTTGCTGCGTTGGGCGAAGCGTCCCTTCCCCCACCGTCGTACCGTTCAGGCGGTTGCGGATCTGCTGCAGCTGCTGAGACGCGGTATACATCGCATTTTGCACGCGCTCGGGCTGGGTTTGCAGAGAGACGAGCTGACTGTTGTAGGTCGCGAGGTCGGACTGCGCGGTTTGCAGATCGTCGAGCAATTGGGCAACGCGCGACTCCAGCTGACGCAAAGAAAGCGTGGCGAGCGTCTTACGCGTTTCGTCGTCGTTATCGACGTCACTCAGCGCATTCAGCGCTTCCGTGGCCTTGCGCATGTTCTCAGGCGCCTGCGCCACCTTCTGACGAAGCTGGGTGGTTTCTGCTTTAACGCGCTCAATTTTATCAATATTTTCCAGCGTCTCTGTCAGATCCTGCTGGGTGAGTTTCTCCTGCGGAGAGAGCTCTTTTTGTTTGTTCAGGGTGTCGAGTTGCGACTGAACATCACTGCGTGAGGGGATATCCGTACTGTTATCTGCGCGGGCCCACGAAAGCGGTCCGGTGGAGAAGAAAAACAGCATAGCAAAGAGCAATGCAAAAACAGGATGTTGCGAGCGATTGATGGGCAGCATAGTTGTGAATGATGTCAGCAGATGACCGATAATAGTCCGGCGTGAAGAATATCACGCTCGTCTGAAGCAGAATAGCGTGAACGTTATCCTCTAAGATAAATCCTGGAATGGCTCAGGCGGGTAACGAAGGGGCATCGCTGCGCAGCGTCGGGCAGAACTGACACATTTCCAGTAAAATCGCGACATAGCTGCGTGCTTCCTGCTTGAGGTCAAAGGAGTCCGGCGCAAAAAGCCAGTTTTCCATCAGGCCCGAAATATAGCTGCGCATCAGGATAGCCGCCCGACGAGTCAGTAAATTAGCCGGTAACAGCTTCGCCTGCATACACTGGGTGAGCGTTTGTTCAATGCGGTCATAACTCTCCAGGCACAAACTACGCTGCGCCTGCTGCACCACCGCCATCTCGCCCACGAACTCGCATTTATGAAAAATAATTTCCATCATTAATCTGCGACGTTCTTCAACTACCGTAGCTTCAAGGATATATACTAATATCTCTCTTAATACTGAGAGTGGATCGTCAGGGAATTTTGCCCGATACTCACTCTCAAGATCGCTAATGCTGGACTCTGAAAGCTCCCAGATTTCACTGAACAGATCTGACTTATCTTTAAAATGCCAGTAAATCGCACCCCGAGTCACGCCAGCAGCCTGAGCAATTTGTGCCAACGAGGTTGATGAAACACCCTGCTGAGAGAACAAACGTATTGCCACATCAAGGATATGTTGTCGGGTTTCCAGCGCTTGTTGTTTAGTTTTTCGTGCCATAGGTGAGTGAATTTACAGGAGTCAGATTTACATACATTTGTGAATGTATGTACCATAGCATGACGATAATATAAACGCAGCAATGGGTTTTTGGACTCAGGACCATTGATCAATTTGAAATCGGACACTCGAGGTTTACATATGAACAAAAACAGAGGGTTAACGCCTCTGGCGGTCGTTCTGATGCTCTCAGGCAGCTTAGCGCTAACAGGATGTGACGACAAACCAGCTCAACAAGGAGCTCAGCAGGCGCCAGAAGTCGGCGTAGTGACACTCAAATCTGAACCTCTGCAGATCACCACCGAATTACCTGGCCGTACCAATGCCTATCGCATTGCGGAAGTTCGCCCTCAGGTGAGTGGCATTATCCTGAAACGTAACTTTACCGAAGGCGGTGATGTGAAAGCCGGTGAGTCTCTGTATCAGATTGATCCCGCGACCTATCAGGCCTCTTATGAAAGCGCCAAAGGCGACCTGGCAAAAGCGCAAGCCGCCGCCAAAATCGCCCAGCTGACGCTGAACCGTTATCAAAAACTGCTCGGTACGAAGTACATCAGTCAACAGGATTATGATACCGCTCTGGCCGATGCCCAGCAGGCTAACGCCGCCGTGGTGGCCGCCAAAGCGGCCGTCGAAACCGCACGTATTAATCTGGCCTATACCAAAGTGACCTCCCCTATCAGCGGTCGTATTGGTAAATCTTCCGTCACGGAAGGGGCGCTGGTACAGAACGGACAAACCACTGCGCTGGCTACCGTGCAGCAGCTTGATCCGATCTACGTTGACGTGACCCAGTCCAGCAATGATTTCCTGCGCCTGAAACAGGAGCTGGCTAACGGCACCCTGAAACAGGAAAACGGCAAAGCCAAAGTGGAGCTAGTGACCAACGACGGTATCAAGTTCCCGCAGGAAGGGACTCTGGAGTTCTCCGATGTGACGGTCGACCAGACTACCGGTTCCATCACCTTACGGGCGATTTTCCCGAACCCTGACAAAAATCTGCTGCCAGGTATGTTCGTTCGCGCGCGTCTGGAAGAAGGCACCAATCCAACCGCACTTCTGGTTCCACAGCAGGGTGTGACCCGTACGCCACGTGGCGATGCGAGCGCGCTGGTTGTCGGGGCGGATGACAAAGTCGAAATGCGCAACATTACCGCCACTCAGGCGATTGGCGATAAATGGCTGGTGACGGAAGGTCTGAAAGATGGCGATCGCGTGATTGTTACTGGTTTGCAAAAAGTTCGTCCTGGTGCGCAGGTCAAAGCACAGGAAGTGAAATCTGACGATAAACAATCTGCTTCGGCCGCTGACCAGTCAGAACAAACCAAGTCTTAACTTAAACAGGAGCCGTTAAGACATGCCTAATTTCTTTATCGATCGCCCCATATTTGCGTGGGTGATCGCCATTATCATCATGTTGGCCGGGGGACTTGCGATCCTGAAGCTGCCTGTCGCGCAATATCCAACGATTGCGCCACCGGCGGTGACAATTTCCGCAACCTACCCGGGCGCTGATGCGAAAACGGTGCAGGACACCGTCACCCAGGTTATCGAACAGAACATGAACGGTATCGATAACCTGATGTACATGTCATCAAACAGTGACTCAACCGGTACAGTACAGATCACCCTGACCTTCGAGTCAGGTACCGATGCTGACATCGCGCAGGTTCAGGTGCAGAACAAACTGCAGCTGGCAATGCCGTTGCTGCCGCAGGAAGTACAACAGCAGGGCGTGAGCGTCGAGAAATCGTCCAGTAGCTTCCTGATGGTTGTTGGCGTTATCAACACCAACGGCACCATGACGCAGGAGGATATTTCCGACTACGTGGGCGCCAACATGAAGGATGCCATCAGCCGTACTTCCGGTGTGGGTGACGTTCAGCTGTTCGGTTCTCAGTACGCGATGCGTATCTGGATGGATCCGAACAAACTGAACAACTTCCAGCTGACGCCGGTTGACGTGATTAACGCGATTAAAGCGCAGAACGCCCAGGTGGCAGCCGGTCAGTTAGGCGGTACACCACCTGTGAAAGGCCAGCAGCTTAACGCGTCCATTATCGCGCAAACCCGTCTGACCTCCGCCGATGAGTTCAGCAAAATCCTGCTGAAAGTGAATCAGGACGGTTCGCAGGTTCGCCTGCGCGACGTAGCGAAAGTGGAGCTGGGTGGCGAAAACTACGACATCATTGCGAAGTTTAACGGTAAACCGGCTTCCGGTCTGGGTATTAAACTGGCGACCGGCGCTAACGCCCTGGACACCGCCACGGCGATCCGCGCAGAGTTGAAGAAGATGGAACCGTTCTTCCCGTCAGGTCTGAAAATCGTCTACCCGTACGACACGACGCCGTTCGTAAAAATTTCGATTCATGAAGTGGTTAAAACGCTGGTAGAAGCGATTATCCTGGTCTTCCTGGTGATGTATCTGTTCCTGCAAAACTTCCGCGCGACGCTGATCCCAACCATCGCCGTGCCGGTCGTTCTGCTGGGGACCTTTGCCATCCTTGCGGCCTTTGGATTCTCGATAAATACCCTGACGATGTTCGGGATGGTGCTTGCCATCGGCCTGTTGGTGGATGACGCCATCGTGGTGGTAGAGAACGTCGAGCGTGTCATGGCGGAAGAGGGTTTACCGCCGAAGGAAGCAACCCGTAAGTCCATGGGCCAGATCCAGGGCGCGCTGGTCGGTATCGCGATGGTACTGTCGGCGGTATTTATCCCGATGGCCTTCTTCGGCGGCTCTACCGGTGCGATTTACCGCCAGTTCTCGATTACCATCGTTTCCGCGATGGCGCTGTCGGTGCTGGTCGCATTGATCCTGACGCCTGCGCTGTGTGCCACCATGCTGAAGCCCATTCAGAAAGGCGGTCATGGCGAGCATAAAGGGTTCTTCGGCTGGTTTAACCGCATGTTTGACAAGAGCACGCACCACTACACCGACAGCGTGGGCAACATCCTGCGTAGCACCGGTCGTTATCTGCTGCTCTATATCATCATTGTCGTCGGCATGGCCTATCTGTTCGTTCGTCTGCCAAGCTCATTCCTGCCTGATGAAGACCAGGGCGTGTTCCTGACGATGGCGCAGCTTCCGGCGGGTGCATCGCAGGAGCGTACCCAAAAAGTGCTGGATGAAGTGACGGACTACTACCTCACCAAAGAGAAAGCGAACGTTGAGTCCGTGTTTGCGGTTAACGGCTTTGGCTTTGCGGGTCGTGGTCAGAACACCGGTATCGCCTTCGTCTCTCTGAAAGACTGGGCGGATCGTCCGGGCGAAGAGAACAAAGTTGAGGCCATCACTGGCCGTGCAATGGGGACCTTCTCGCAGATTAAGGATGCGATGGTCTTCGCCTTTAACCTGCCAGCGATTGTTGAACTGGGTACCGCGACCGGTTTCGACTTCCAGCTGATCGACCAGGGCGGTCTGGGTCACGAAAAACTGACGCAGGCACGTAACCAACTGTTCGGCGAGGTGGCGAAACACCCTGACCTGCTGGTTGGCGTGCGTCCAAACGGTCTGGAAGATACGCCGCAGTACAAGATCGATATCGACCAGGAGAAAGCACAGGCGCTGGGCGTGTCCATCAGCGACATCAATACCACACTGGGCGCGGCCTGGGGCGGTAGCTACGTGAACGACTTCATCGACCGTGGTCGTGTGAAGAAAGTGTACGTGATGTCAGAGGCGCAGTACCGTATGTTGCCGAACGATATTAACAACTGGTACGTTCGCGGCAGCAATGGTCAGATGGTTCCGTTCGCGGCGTTCTCAACGTCACGCTGGGAATATGGTTCACCACGTCTGGAACGTTACAACGGTCTGCCATCAATGGAGATCCTGGGTCAGGCCGCACCAGGCCGAAGCACCGGTGAAGCCATGAACCTGATGGAAGAGCTGGCGAGCAAATTGCCTTCGGGTATCGGCTATGACTGGACCGGTATGTCCTATCAGGAACGTCTGTCCGGTAACCAGGCCCCTGCCCTGTATGCCATTTCTTTGATTGTGGTATTCCTGTGTCTGGCGGCACTGTATGAGAGCTGGTCGATTCCGTTCTCCGTTATGCTGGTGGTTCCACTCGGGGTTATCGGTGCACTGCTGGCGGCGACGTTCCGTGGATTGACCAACGACGTGTACTTCCAGGTAGGCCTGCTGACAACCATTGGCTTGTCGGCGAAGAACGCGATACTTATCGTTGAATTCGCCAAAGACCTGATGGAGAAAGAAGGTAAAGGGCTTATCGAGGCGACGCTTGAAGCGGTACGTATGCGTCTGCGTCCTATTCTGATGACGTCACTGGCGTTTATCCTCGGCGTACTGCCGCTGGTTATCAGCTCTGGCGCGGGCTCCGGTGCGCAGAACGCGGTCGGTACTGGCGTGATGGGCGGTATGATCACCGCGACCGTGCTGGCTATCTTCTTCGTTCCGGTGTTCTTCGTGGTGGTTCGCCGCCGCTTCAGCCGCAAAAATGAAGATGTTGAGCACAGTCATTCGGTAGAACCGCACTGATACCGGTCTCACATCATAAAAAGGCCGCATTAGCGGCCTTTTTCATTTTAAGAAAAAATCATAAAATACGCTTATTGTGGTTTTATTTATTTTCTGCCAGCGTAACAGGACATATCATAAATAACGGATAACGTAATCCGAGAATACAGGATTTTTTTAAATTCATTTCTTCGGTCAGAGGGTTAGGAATATTCCTAATTAAAAGTTCGGAAAAACAGAACTCCGGATTTGAACTTTTTCTTCAGGCGCAAACCTAAGCTAATGAAACGTAAGGAAGCTAACAAAACAAGCGTTAATCTGGATAAAAATGTTCCGTTCCGGATGAACATTTGCGTAGAGTCTCGCAGCCTGCGGTTTTATTTGTAATTTTTCGTAATAGCGCGGTGAAATCCAGACAGGAGTGGCTTATAGTTAGGTTATCAGGAACACAGCACTCATGTAGCTAAGTCAGTTGTATCCATCCCGACAATGATGTTCGGTGAGTAATAAATCACTCAGAAGGGGATGCGCTATGGACGAGTACTCGCCAAAACGGCATGATATCGCGCAGTTGAAATTTCTCTGCGAATCCTTGTACCATGACTGCCTTGCCAATCTTGATGAAAGTAACCATGGCTGGGTAAACGATCCAACGTCTGCCATCAATTTACAGTTGAACGAGCTTATAGAGCATATCGCTACCTTCGCACTTAATTATAAAATTAAGTACAATGAAGATAATAAGCTCATTGAGCAAATTGATGAATACCTGGACGACACCTTTATGTTGTTCAGTAGTTACGGCATTAACGCGCAAGATTTGCAAAAATGGCGCAAATCGGGAAACCGACTATTCCGCTGTTTCGTCAACGTGAGCAGAGCTAACCCCGTTAGCCTTTCCTGTTAAAATTATTACAATTACTAAGGTGAATTTATGTCTGAAAAACCACTCACAAAGGTCGATTATTTGATGCGCTTACGCCGTTGTCAGTCAATTGACACCCTCGAACGCGTCATTGAAAAGAATAAATACGAGCTTTCTGATAATGAACTGGCGGTATTTTATTCAGCTGCTGACCATCGCCTCGCTGAGCTAACGATGAATAAGTTATATGACAAAATTCCCACATCCGTGTGGAAATTTGTACGTTGATCTTTGAAGTGTGTCTGTAGAGGTTCTACGCCACGTTCTAAGCTGTATTCACCTGTCCCGTTATGCTCCCTGTGCGAAAGCCAGGTCTCCGTGTTAAACGCGCTCATCAGCAACAATGTTGTGACTCTGCTCACATCGGCTTTTCGGGAACGTTCCCCTCCTGGCCAGTTGCGATTACCCTTCAGGAATCACATCCAGAGAGGTTTACGATGAGCATTGAAAAACAGAAGATGATTTCAGGTGAACATTACCGCCCGGGTGATGAGACACTACGCGCCGACAGACTGCGGGCACGCCATCTCATCCATCGCTATAACCACACTGCGCCTGATGAAAAAACAGAACGCCAGACCATTCTGGCGGAACTGCTGGGGCAAAGTGAAGGGGCTTATATTGAGCCGAGTTTCCGCTGTGACTATGGATATAACATTTATCTGGGCAAAAACTTTTACGCGAACTTCGATTGCGTGATGCTGGATGTGTGTCCTGTTCATATCGGCGATAACTGTATGCTCGCGCCGGGTGTTCATATTTATACAGCAACCCATCCCCTGGATGCGGAGGAACGTAATAGCGGCGTCGAGTTTGGTAAGCCCGTCACTATTGGCAATAATGTCTGGATTGGCGGACGGGCGGTCATTAACCCAGGCGTTACCCTGGGTGACAACGTGGTCGTCGCTTCCGGTGCCGTCGTGACGAAAGACGTCCCGTCTAATGTCGTCGTTGGGGGTAACCCGGCGAAGATCATCAAAACGCTGTAAGATCCCGGGGGAGTCAACTGTTATGGTCTTTTAGCGCCTGACTGTTACTTTTTTCAGCGGGATGGCTCCCCTAAAATTGGCAGACACCCTGTATTGTCTACACGCATAAAGGCAAAAAATGACCGAGATACAGCGCCTGCTTACCGCCACCATCGACGATCTTAACCTCCGCGAAAAGCGCGATAATCGCCCGCGCTTTAGCATCAGCTTTATCCGCAAACATCCCGGACTGTTTGTCGCAATGTATGCCGCCTGGCTGGCAACGCTTATTGTGATGCTGAAGTCCGAAACGCTGGTGGACTCCGTCTGGCTACTGGTTGTGTTATTTGTCGTCTTTAACGCTTTTTTCTTTTTCGACGTGAATCCCCGCTACCGTTACGAAGATATCGACGTGCTCGATTTCCGGGTCTGCTACAACGGTGAATGGTACAACACGCGTTTCGTGCCTGCGGAGCTTATTGAGAGCATCATGCACTCTCCGGCCGTTGAAACCGTGCAAAAAGAGAAGCTGCAAAAAATGGTTTCCACCAAAGGTCAGCTCTCTTTCTATGATGTCTTTACTCTTTCTCGCCCTGCTGCTGCGTAATTAACGCCTGCAGGCGTCGGATACCCGGCACAAACTGCGAAGCAGAGGTATTGCCATAGCCTAAAACCAGACCGGTTTGCCCCTGCTTCGCCTCCAGGTAGTACCCGCTCAGCGCAGCGGGTGCCAGCTGAAATGCCCTCGCCTTCTCCGCAAGCCTCTGGTCATCAATACCGTCAATCGTCACCGTCAGGTGCATCCCGCCCTCTCCGGCAAGAATACGGTGTGGGGTGTGAAGCGCTGTGCTCAGCGCCTCGCGCAGCTGGCGGTAACGTTTACGATAAAGCCGACGCATGGCAGCAAGATGACGGGCATAGTGACCTTCTTCAATGAACAGCGCGAGGGTGCGCTGCTCCGCACGATGCCCGCCGCGCAGCAGCGAGCCAATGGCAGGGCGTGCCGCCTTCGCCAGTGCGGGCGGTAGCACCATAAACCCCATTCTGAGTGACGGAAACAACGTTTTGCTGAAGGTTCCGAGATACACAACAGGGGCGTTATTCACCATTCCCAGCATGGCCGGTACGGGCTCACCGGCATAACGGAACTCGCTGTCGTAATCATCTTCAATGATCCATGCGTTGTGCTGTCGGGCCAGCTCCAGCAACGCCAGCCTCCGCCGAGCGCTGAGCACGCTTCCGTAAGGGAACTGATGCGAGGGCGAAGTGAAAATCAGCGTGGGGGAAGGCGCATTCCGCCCTTCCCAGCACATTCCCTCATCATCCACCGGCATTCCCGTCATTGTCAGGCCGGTTTTGACAAAGGCACTTTTGGCTCCGGCATAGCCGGGGTTTTCTACCCAGGCAACATCGCCTGGTTCGCTCAACAGTATCGTGCACAGATTAACCCCTTCAAGCGCCCCTTCGGTTATCACTATCTGGCTGGCGTCGCAGTCAATGCCCCGGGAGAGCGCGAGGTGGCGAGCAATCGCCGCACGAAGCGACGGCTCTCCGGCCGGATCGCCATACCCAAGCAGAGCGTTCCCCTCCTCGCGCAAGACGCGATCGTACAATCGCCGCCACAGCGGCAACGGGAAATAGTTGATGGCGGGCGTTCCCGGCGTAAATGCCATGACCGGAGTATCACGCTGCACCGGCGCAGGCAGATGAGTGACCCGTTTTGCCAGCACAACCTCAGGCGCCGGCAATGTCCGGATGCGTGCGCGATGCGCAAAGTGTGCCACCTTTGTCCCCTGCCGGTTACGCAGCAAATAGCCTTCAAGCGTGAGCTGATCCAGCGCCGCGTTAACGGTGTTCCGGGAAACCGCGAGCTGCTGCGCCAGCGTGCGCGAGCCGGATAGCTGGCTACCGGACTGAAGTTTCCCGCTGAGGATGGCCTCTCGCAAAGCCAGATAGAGCGCCCGCTGGAGTGTCTCGTCCCCACGCTTTTTCAGTGCAGCATGGAGCAAAGTATAAAATTCATCACCCGGTATATTCATCTCATCTCCTTGTGGTACCAACAAAACATAGCCGAGTGGTGCTTTTTAAGGAACCAGCAATTCACTAGTCTGAAGCTCTTTTCAACGTCACGGAAATGAAGATGAAGACATTCAATGAGTTTGGACAACCCGTGGGCGACGCCCTTATCGACTGGCAGCCTCGACCCCATCCGTCCCGGGTGGTACTGCAGGGGCGTTTTTGTCGGCTTGAACCGCTGCGTGTGGCGCATGCCGAGGCGCTCTTCTCCGCCTATTCCCTGGCCGAAGACACCCGTAGCTGGACGTGGCTGCTGCGCGAACCTGATGCCACGGCCGCTGAATATGCCAAATGGGTGGCGAGCGTGAGTGACTTATCTGACCCGATGCACTTTGCCGTCATTGATAATCAGACCCAGTCTCCGGTGGGAACGCTGGCCCTGATGCGGATCGATCCGAAAAACGGCGTCGTGGAGGTGGGGCACGTTCATTTCTCGCCCCTGTTGAGCCGCACGCCAATGTCGACAGAAGCGCAATACCTGCTGATGCGGTACGTGTTTGATACCCTGGGCTATCGGCGATACGAATGGAAGTGCAACAGCCTTAACGCACCTTCACGCAAAGCCGCACTGCGCCTGGGTTTTCAGTTTGAAGGGCGGTTTCGCCAGGCGCTGGTCATAAAAGGCCGTAACCGGGATACCGACTGGTTTTCGATTCTCGACAAAGAGTGGCCGGCGCTGGCGAGCGCCTTTGAAGGCTGGCTTGCCACCGACAATTTTACCGCCGATGGCAAACAGAAAAGATCCCTGGAAAGCTGGCGAGAAATACGCGCCTAGCGTCTTTTCTTACGCCCCTGAACCGCCTTAAAGCGCGGATTGGATTTGCAAATCACGTATAAGCGTCCCTTGCGTTTGACTATCTGGCAATCCGGGTGACGCTGTTTCGCACTGCGCAATGAGTTAAGCACCTGCATCATTACCCCCGCTTCGCATTAAGAAAACCGCCAAAACGCTTACGGAAGCGCGCCGCGCTGCCATCTGTGGAGAACGTTTTTTGCTTACCGGTATAAAACGGGTGCGATTTCGAAGAAACCTCGATGGTGATGTATGGATACGTTTCACCGTCGAGTTCAATTTCGCGGTCAGTTTTAATGGTTGAGCCGACTTTAAAGTATTCATTGGCACTGGTGTCGTGGAATACCACAGTGCGATACGCTGGATGGATATCGGGTTTCATCATCAATCTCTCATGTTTTGTTATAACATAACAAAATAATATCCAGCCCTTGTTGAAAAAACAACCCCCCTTTTGCCACTGATATTTTACAGGTTTACCTGAGATAAAATAAAAACCAGGCCGCCCACGTGCTATAACTGTATCATTTCGCGGTAAAATCTTTCTCTTCAGGCAGGGAACTCAGCGTCCGGATTTCGACATATGAGAAAGGAAACGACAGCATGAATACCCGACATCTGGTCAGTCTGGTGACTGGCATACTTATCTTTTCTGTGCTGGTTCCCATTTGCCTGAGCATCTGGCTGGCGCATCGCCAGGCGGAAGAGAAATTTGTCGATGCGCTGGATAACTATGCTTCTCGTGTGCTGATACGAACCGACAGGGTCTTGGCTCAGGCAAAAGATGCGCTTAATCATCTGCAAACGTATGACGGCGTGCCGTGCAGCCCTTCGCATTTAAAAGAGATGCGCCGGGCCGCGTTTTCCTGGCGATATGTCCAGGAAGCGATCTATACCGACAACCTGAAACCACGCTGCTCCTCGCTGGAGCAATCCAGCCATGCCTCCCCCTTCCCCCCACCAACGCGCATTACCCGGGATGGTTACAGCGCATGGCTGACGGCGCAAAACGATCTGGGATTTCACCGCTACATGGTTGTGCTGGGCAAAGGCCGCTACCTTGTCATGATCGATCCTGACTCGCTGGTGGATGTGATCCCCTTCGGGGAAATAGCCATCGACGCAGCCCTGGTCGGAACCGCAACACACCGCATTTTTGCCAGCACTAATCCACTCGCGCCGCATATCCGCGAGATGATTCAGGAACGAGAGGGAGACCGCGTCCAGTACAACGGTTCAATGTACGTGATGAAGCCTGTCCCTGAGTTGGGCTTTAACGTCGTGACCTGGGCTCCGCTCAAACCTTTGGCTGATACCTGGCACAGGCAACTCCTTTTCTGGTTACCGTTTGGCATGTTGATAAGCTTGCTCGCCGCACTGTTTGTCTTGCGGATACTGCGTCGCATCCAGTCGCCCCGCAATCGCCTGCTTGACGCCATTAACAGCCGGGATTTTGTGGTTCACTATCAGCCCATCGTGGCGCTCTGTAGCGGGAAAGTGGTGGGGGCAGAGGCGCTGGCGCGCTGGCCTCAGCCGGATGGCAGCAGCCTCTCGCCGGATATTTTTGTTCCCCTTGCTGAACAAACCGGGCTCATCTCGCAGCTCACGCAGTTAGTCATTGAAAAAGTGTTTGAAGATATGGGCCACTGGTTGCAACACCACCCCGATCAGCATATCTCCATTAATCTCGCCCCCGCCGATTTGACCTCCGGAAAACTGCCACCGTTGCTGAGTCAGTTAATGAATAAATGGCAAATTCATCCCCGACAGATCGCCCTTGAGCTCACCGAACGCGGTTTTGCCGACCCTAAAATCAGCGCCCCGGCTATCGCCGCGCTACGTCATTCCGGTCACCCTGTCTATATTGATGACTTTGGCACGGGCTACTCCAGCCTGAGCTATCTGCAGGATCTCGACGTAGATACGCTCAAAATTGATAAATCGTTCGTGGATGCGCTGGAGTACAAAAACGTCACGCCGCACATTATTGAAATGGCGAAATCGCTGAAGCTGGCGATGGTGGCGGAGGGTGTCGAGACTGAAGGGCAGCTCGCGTGGCTGCACCGTCATGGGGTGCAGTATGGACAGGGATGGTTTTACAGTAAGGCGCTACCAAAGACGGAATTTATTCTGTGGGCAGAAAATAACCTCGGGAAGTATTCTGACTAAGCCCCGCGGACACAAAATATGGCCGCGGGACTGCCCGTCAGACCGCCTTCTGACGCCAGCTGAAGCGATAACGAAGCTGGCGCGTCTGCAGGAGAAATTCCGGCGAGACGCTGGGGCTCCAGGAGTCATCGCCGCCCACGCCCATGTGGAACGCGTCGAGGTTGAGCCAACACCCCGGCTCTTCACGTAACAGGTGGTGATGGGTTGTCTCGCGCAACTGCTGCTGGCTGTAGCGGCTTATTGAGAAGTGGAACTGACCATTCAGCAGATGCGTTCCTGCCACAAGTTCGCGGGTATCGCAGCGCAAACCATTTTCCGTCGGGAAGATATACGGCGTGTGCATCGCCTCCAGGGGCAATGTCCAGCGCCCCTGCTGTGCCGCCAGCTTTCTGTCCGGGTAATTTTCGTGCGGCCCCAGCCCCAGCCAGTGAACGTTTTCCGGCGCTTCGGCGAGATGAACGCTCAGGCCAATCCGCGCGGGTTCCGGGATATCAGACGCCATATCGACCTGAATATCACCATGCAGAACGCCCTGCTCGTCCACCCGCCAGGTTTTACGGCTCAGGAACAGCGCTTTGCCCTGGTACTCCCAGACATGCAGGGTATTGACCACCACCTCGCGAGCATGCTGCTCTGCATCACAGGACAGTACGCGGGAGGTGAGATCGTACATACCCGCTGCTTTCCAGCGTTCAACCCACGCGTTCGGATCGATTTTCGTCGCTTCGCTCACGCCAATGTCATTATCCAACGGCGCGCGGCTGAAGCTATCCGTCACGGGTGAAATCAACAGTGCCACGCCATCTCGCCACCATTGGGTCAGGTTTCCGGAAGTGCAATCGAACTGCCAGCGCTGCTGCTGATGCGTTATCTCCAGCATGAGGTCATGTTGCGTCAACACGGGAGGTTCGCCCGCAGACACTGTCGGCGCAATAAAGAGAGGAACCGGGAGCGGCCACTGCTCCCACGCGCAGCGATGGCCAGCCGGTGACCACGGCGTTGCCCGCGGCTGGCGAACCTCAACATTCAGCCAAACCTCTCCCGGCCCGGCCTTCGGCGCAGGCAGATCGAGCTCCAGACGCTGGGTGCCCTCGGGAGCCATCGCGAGCGTGACCTCGCCCGCGGCCAGCACCTCTCCATCACGTGCAATCGTCCAACACAGCACCTCGTTATCGGTGTGGCGGAACAGGTAGCCGCTTTGCACCTCAATCACCAGCGGAGCAGTGCTCACCAGCGTAAAGGTAAAGAACTGCTGGGCGCGCTGCGCTTCGTACAGCGCCGGATGCGGGGTACGGTCGGGGAATACCAGACCATTGAGGCAGAACTGCCGATCGTTCGGCTTATCACCAAAGTCTCCGCCGTACGCCCAGAACGCGTTACCCTTTTCGTCTTGCTTCGTCAGGGCCTGATCGACCCAGTCCCAGACAAACCCGCCCTGCAGGCGAGGATGATTGCGAAACGCCTGCCAGTATTTCGCAAACCCACCAAAGCTGTTGCCCATCGCGTGGGCGTATTCGCAGAGGATCAGCGGACGCGTTTCATCCGGCATGCCGATCCATTTCTTGATTGACCATTTAGGGACTGCCGGGAAAGGCTGATCCTGATCGACCCGGGCGTACATCGGGCAGACAATATCGGTCGCTGCCGTATTCGCCCCGCCGCCTTCATACTGCACCGGGCGCATCGGGTCGGTGGTTTTCAGCCAGCGGTACAGCGCATCGTGGTTCGCACCGTGACCGGTTTCATTGCCCAGCGACCAGATAATAATCGAAGGATGATTTCGGTCGCGCTGCACCATGCGGGTCACGCGCTCGCTCATGGCAGGTAGCCAGCGCGGATCGTCAGCCAGGCGGCTCATCGGCACCATACCGTGCGTTTCGATATTCGCTTCGTCAACGACGTACAGCCCATAACGATCGCAAAGCCGGTACCACAGCGGATGATTAGGATAGTGCGAGCAGCGCACGGCGTTGAAGTTGTGCTGCTTCATGATTTCGATATCGCGACGCATGGTTGCTTCATCCATCACCTGGCCGTTTTCAGGGTGGTGCTCATGTCGGTTAACGCCGCGGATCAGCAGCGGTTTACCGTTGAGCTTGAGCAGGCCATTGCTGACGTCAACGCGGCGGAAGCCAACGTCGCATGCCTCGACCTCGACCACCTCACCCTGCGAGTTGAGAAGCGCAATCGTCAGGCGATACAGTTCCGGCGTTTCAGCACTCCACAGCGCAGGGTGCTCGACGGGGATCGCCACCGTTAACCGCTCAGCCCAGCCGCCGCGCTCGTCCACAATGGCAGAGCCTGGCCGCTGGGTCGCGCTGGCACAGCGTTCACCGTTGCGCCACAGCGTTATCGTGACATCGCACTCCGCGTAGCGAGCGCCTGTCAGTGCGACCGCCACTTTCAGCACCGCGCGGTCAAGCTCAGCGTTCAGGTCCGTCAACACATGGTAATCGGCGATCTGCGTTTCGGGTTTATGCAGCAAAGTGACGTCGCGGAAAATGCCGCTCATCCGCCACATGTCCTGGTCTTCAAGATAACTGCCGTCGCACCAGCGCAGTACCATGACCGCCAAGCGGTTCTCCCCGGCGCGCTGCGCCGCCGAGAGATCGAATTCGGCGGGCAAGCGGCTGTCCTGGGAATAGCCTATCCACTGTCCGTTGCACCAAAGATGAAACGCCGAGTTCACGCCGTCAAAGATAATGCGGGTTTGCCCGCCGTGGAGCCAGGCGTCATCCACCTCAAATGTGAGCGAGTAACATCCGGTTGGGTTCTCTTGCGGAACAAAAGGCGGCGTGACGGGAATGGGATAGGTGACGTTGGTGTAGATGGGCGTGTCAAACCCCTGCATTTGCCAGTTAGACGGCACGGGCATCGCAACGGCGTCCGCGCAATCTTCCGTTACCCATGCCTCCGGGACTTGCTCGGGTGCAGGAAAATAATTAAACCGCCACGCCCCGTTAAGAGAACGTCTGCTGACTGACTCCTCGTCGTCCAGGGCCGAGGATTCATGGCGCCAGCTGTGTAACGGCGCATGAGCCGCCAGCCGGTTCCACTGGGTAACGCCGGGGTTTTCCCAGTCCCGTCGGACCAGAATGGCACCGAGCGTCGGTGATGTCGGTGATAAAGTGTTGGGCATACTAACCTCTTTGCGAAGCGCTCACAATTTTGGTTAACATGCCCTGGCACTGAGCGAGGGTAAAGCATTCCATCGCGGAGCAGCGAGTCAGATCACAAAGTTTTATTTACGCGCAAGCTGCTCTGCCAGGAGAGCCAGGCGTCTGAGCTGCTCCGCCAGATCCTCTTGTTCGGCCTGCTGCGGATGGCGGCGCGCGGTGGAGTGACGGATCACCAGCGTAACCGGCAGCTGAACCTGCCAGCACGCATCGCCCTGGAGGGGATCCAGCAGCCACGTCACGCTGCGTTCGCCCGCCTGGCGAAACGCCTGGCGAACGGTCGTCAGCGGCGGCGAAAACCAGGCACTGTCGGCCGTATCGTCAAACCCGACTACCGATAGCTGGCCAGGGATCGCTACCCCTTTTTCGGCGCAGGCGCGCATCACCCCAAGCGCCATTTGATCGTTCGCCACCAGAATCGCCTCCGGCAATACCGTACCCGACAGCAGCATATGCCCTTTCTCATAACCGCTGGCCGCGCTCCAGTCACCGTATTCCACGGCAACCGCGTCAAGGCCGGCCTGTGCCAGCGTCGCTTGCCATCCGGCCAGACGCGCACGCGCAGAGACCGAGCTTTCCGGTCCGCTCAACAAAGCAATATGCTGATGCCCCAGCGAAAGCAGATGCTCAACGCCCAGACGCGCCCCCTCCTCTGCGTTAAACACGAGGCTGTTTACCTGCGCTGAGGGCGATACATCCAGAAACAGCACCGGAACGGGCGATGCCAGCGCCCTGAGCTGTTCGGCGTGAGGATCGTCAAGCGGCACATTGACCAGCAGTGCTTCCACCCGCTGCGCCAGCAACGCCTGAAGCGCGGCCTGACACTGGTGCGGTTGCTCTACCATGGAAATGAGGACACTCGCCCCCTGTTCCGCTGCCCGGGATTTTACCGCCGAGACGATTTGTGAAGGCGCGTGCAGCGCCAGATCGGTCGTAATAAGACCCAGCGTACGGGTGCGTTTACCCGCCAGCTGTTGTGCCCGCAGGTTAGGCACATAGTGCAGTTCCGCCATTGCCTGCTGCACCTTTTCCCGCGTGCGGGCAGAGACATGCTCCGCGTCGTTAATCACGCGGGAAACGGTCTGATAAGAAACCCCCGCAAGGGAGGCGACATCATAGAGAGTGATTGCTTTCATGCATTCTGGCATCGCGATAGTCGAAGCGACTATTCTGCCACAGTGATGCCGTTAAAACATGTGAGCGCTTCGCAAATTAAACAACCCGTTCCGGCTGAGGAACGTTCTCATTGCGCGACTTCTGGCGGAACCAGGGCATACAGAGCTGAATAAGCGGACCAATGGTCAGGGCATACAGTACGGTTCCTACGCCAAACGTACCGCCAAGCACGCACCCAATCAGCAGGACGGACACTTCGATTGTGGTTCGCACGCTGCGAATGGACCAGCCCAGCCGGGCGTGAATGCCTGTCATCAGACCATCGCGCGGGCCGGGCCCGAAACCGGCACCAATGTACATACTGGTGGCAATCGCGTTCATCACAATGCCCGATACCAGGAAAGCGATTCGCACAGGTAACGAACTCAGCTCGGGGATGAGCGCCATGCTGGCGTCTGCCGCCAGACCGATACAAATCACGTTACTGATCGTGCCGAGTCCGGGCATCTGGCGCAGGGGGATCCACAGCAGCAGCACCGCAGCGCCGGTCAAAATGATCACCGTCCCGATACTCATCCCCAGCTGTAGCCCGACGCCAAGGTGAAATACATCCCACGGATCAACCCCCAGATCCGAGCGAATAAACATCGTGGTAGAGAGGCCATACAGACCCAAACCGACATAAAGTTGTAGCAGACGACGTACCATTTTTTATCTTCTCCCGATAACCAGGCTTTCATCCTGACCTAAAATGGCACTATGATTAATGTCCAGTTTTCAAATAGTGGACTGCATATGTCATCACGCCGCTTTGGAAGTCAGTCTCTGGTACGCCTTTTAGGCCACTGGCAGCAAGCTTCATCCCGCACCCCGCTCTGGCGCCAGCTGGCTGACGCGTTGCGTCTGTTAATCCTTGATGGCCGACTGGCATTAAATACGCGACTGCCGGGTGAGCGTGAGCTGGCTACGGCGCTGGACGTGAGCCGGACCACCGTCAGCAGTGCCCTCGCCCATCTGCGCGAGGAGGGATATCTTGAAAGCCGCCACGGCAGCGGGTCGCGCGTGATCCTCCCGGATACGCGCGCCGTTCCTACCCTTTCAGCGGCGAGTGCCGCACTGGATCTCTCCACTGCCGCCCTCAATGCCGGGCCAGAGATCCACCAGGCTTATACCCACGCGCTGACGGCTATTACCCAGCACCTCTCGCTGACGGGCTACGACCAGCTTGGGCTGCCTGCGCTTCGGGAAGCTATAGCGGCACGCTATACCGAACGGGGTCTTCCCACCCGCGCAGACGAAGTCATGGTGGTCAACGGTGCCGTCAGCGGTTTTGCGCTGATATTGCGGATGTTAACCGGGCCGGGAGATCGCGTCGTGGTCGATCACCCTACCTATCCGCTGGCGATTGCCGCCATTCAGGGGGCGCAGTGCCGGCCCGTTGGGGTGTCGCTGCCGGATACAGGCTGGGACACGGATGGTTTTGCCGCCACGCTTGCCCAGACTGCACCGCGCCTGGCTTACCTGATGCCTGATTTTCACAACCCAACCGGGCGTTGTATGGATATCGCCACCCGTCAGGCGATCGCCGATATTGCCGCACAAACCCGCACGACGCTGGTTGTAGATGAAACGATGGTCGATCTCTGGTTTGACTCGCCCCCACCGCCACCGCTGGCATCATTTAACCGGGAGGCAACCGTCATGACATTAGGCTCCGCCGGAAAAAGCTTCTGGGGCGGGCTGCGTCTCGGCTGGATCCGCGCCTCTTCACGTACCATCGCCACCCTCGCCCAGACGCGGGATACGCTTGATCTGGGCTCGCCGCTGCTGGAGCAACTGGCGACGCTGTGGCTTATCAACAATAGCGAACGTTTTCTGCCCGCTCGCCGCAAGATGCTTGCGGAACGGCGCGATCGATGCAGTGAACTGCTGCGTGAACATTTTCCCGAGTGGCGATTCCATGAGGCGGAAGGCGGACTGTCTTACTGGATCGAACTTCCCGGCATGCTGGCGACACAGCTTGCCGCGCGGGCAGAAATCATCGGGATTAACCTGGGAACGGGCACACGGTTTGGCTTATCGGGGGCGTTTGACCGCTTTTTGCGCATGCCCTTCTCGCTGGAGCCAGCGGAAATGGAAGCGGCGTTACTGCGGATTAAACCCTTATGGCGTGCATTACATTCAAATGAGCCGGCCATCAAACGCAGTCTGGTTTAAGAATAAAAAGTTTGAAGGGGATCATAAAATAAAAACTGCTGACTGTAATATATGCAGTCAGCAGTTTTCACTGGACAACAATTAATGTTGCGGAGGAATAGGGAAACCTTTCAACGAAATAACGAAGTTATCACCGTCTTTCTTTATTTTTGCACCGGTATCACACCAGTCAGACGCAATACGAAAGAACTCATCGCTTCCAACATTCCAGCCAAGACGTACATGCTTCACATAGCCTGAGCGCAAGAGATCGCAGGCCTCGTTGTAGTCACTGGCAGTTGACAGTTGTTGTTTCATTTTCTCTTCTTCAGAAGTTTACGTAGTGCTTTGATTTCTTTAGGAGTAAAAGGAGAAACACTCTCTTCTTCCGTATGCTGATTATCAATATCTTCTTCCGATACTCCCGCCTCTTCTACTGCTTCAAACGCCAGCAACAGCAGTTTCTCTGTGGTCACGCTTAAATTCTCGTTATTCGCTTCCGCATAGTGGCGAAGCCTTTCTTTTAGCGCGTCGTCAATTTTAACATTTAAAACCGCAGTAGCCATGTTTGTCACTTCCCTTCGGAATAAGTACTTTATGTAATACACGAAGTTAACACTGTTATCCAGATTTATATTTTTTTGAATTTTGGTGTTAAATAGACGTCCAATTATAAAATGCCAGTCTATTATTACAGGTTTATGACAATAATATTTCAGCACGATGAAATATATATTACAGCGTATAGGCGTTATAGTATTGTGGAATAATGACTACAGAGAGAGGTAACGCAGGAAGGTTTGTACGAGGCCGTAAATGGGTGGGGGCCCTGCCAGCTACATCCCGGCACCCACGTCGTCTGCCCTGGCTGCTTCCTTCCGGACCTGACCTGGTGAACAGAGTAGCGTTGCGGGAGAACCAACAGAGCCCCCATTGAGAGCGTTGATAACCAACGCGCTGGCGCATTATCCCTGTGCGAAGACCCAATTGCAAGCGACCCGGAACCGGATGCTGGTTTATTGCGCAAACAGACGCAGCAATCAGGGCAATCTTCGTTTACCATGGCTGTTCAGATGATCCCCGCAGGTGCAGGTATGGACGAACACGACTCCTTTCCCCAGCGCGTATGGCAAATTGTGGCCTCAATCCCGGAAGGCTACGTCACAACCTATGGTGATGTCGCACAGCTGGCCGGTTCACCGCGCGCGGCGCGACAGGTAGGCGGCGTTCTTAAACGGCTGCCGGAAGGAAGCACGCTGCCCTGGCATCGCGTGGTGAATCGTCATGGTGCCATCTCGCTGACCGGACCGGATCTCCAGCGTCAGCGCCAGGCATTACTGTCAGAGGGTGTGCAGGTATCGGGATCGGGACAGATTGATTTGCAAAAGTACCGCTGGGTGTACTAACCCCTCCCCCGAAGGAGAGGGTGATAGCAACAATTACATCTGGGTCGGTGGGGTTGGCAGGGACGGCTGATTGGTCTGTGGAGCAACCGGCACTTCGGTTTGCTGTACGGGAACCAGATTCAGGTCGACTTTAGTCCCACCGTGGTTAATGGCTTCCTGAACCGTATCGGTAATAAAGACCAGCTTATCGTTGATCGTTACCGCGGCACTCAGCAGGATACGGGCATTCGGCTGTACGTCTGACGGGTTATATGGCAGCACGAAGCTAAATGGCGCCTGCTTACCTTCAGTACGAACCGCACGCTGAGCCAGGACTTTCGACGGCGCGTCGGCCAGAGAAGCATCAGACAGCGTGACCGTTAATACCGCATCCGGCGGCAAAGCGACTCTCTGTTTGATCCAGATGGTACCGGAAACATTAGGCTGCTGAATGGATTGCTGTGAAAGGGTATTAATCCCGTTCGGATCGGCTGCAGGTACCGGCACCTGGGCGCTCTTACCGGCACAGGCGGACAACGCCACCGCAATAGCTACACCACTTAGCATAGGCACGAGTTTCATTGAAGTCTCCTTATCATCAATGCACCAGCGGGATCGATCCCATCCGATGTCGTTTCAATCACATAACGTGTTCAAGTGTGGCACAGATCACCGATTAATGCCTGAAAACGTGCCGATATTAAGATTATTCTACCCATCGGACCACTTACATTTCTGCGTTATACTCTGCCTATCTTTCGCTACGGCGTTTATTGAGGACAACTATGAGTCAGGCACTGAACAATCTGCTGACATTACTGAATCTGGAAAAAATTGAGGAAGGACTCTTTCGCGGACAGAGTGAAGATTTAGGCTTGCGCCAGGTCTTCGGTGGGCAAGTCGTTGGACAAGCGCTGTACGCGGCAAAGGAGACCGTCCCGGCAGACCGTCTGGTGCATTCGTTCCACAGCTATTTCTTACGCCCTGGCGATAGCGCAAAACCGATTGTGTATGATGTTGAAGTTCTGCGTGACGGTAATAGTTTCAGTGCCCGCCGCGTGGCGGCCATTCAGAACGGTAAGCCCATCTTCTATATGACCGCCTCGTTCCAGGCACCGGAACCGGGATACGAGCATCAGAAAACGATGCCGCCGGCACCGTCGCCAGACACGCTCAAATCAGAGACCGATATCGCCCGTGCGCTGGCGCATCTGCTTCCGCCACAGGTCAAAGAGAAATTTCTGTGCGATAAACCGCTGGAGATCCGCCCCGTCGAGTTCCATAACCCGATGAAGGGTCACACCGCCGAGCCGAAACGTCAGGTCTGGATCCGCGCCAACGGTACCGTGCCGGAAGATTTCCGCGTGCATCAGTATCTGCTCGGGTATGCGTCAGATTTTAACTTTCTGCCGGTGGCACTGCAGCCGCACGGCGTCGGGTTCCTCGAAAAAGGGATGCAGGTCGCGACCATCGACCACTCCATGTGGTTCCACCGTCCCTTCAACATGAATGAGTGGCTGCTTTACAGCGTGGAGAGTACGTCGGCATCGAGCGCTCGCGGGTTTGTGCGTGGAGAGTTTTATACGCAGGACGGCGTGCTGGTCGCTTCAACGGTGCAGGAAGGGGTAATGCGTAATCGCGGTTAATAACGTGCGGCCTGATGCCCTCACCCTGGCCCTCTCCCACAGGGAGAGGGAATAAACATTAAAAACGGCAATCGAGATTGCCGTTTTGCTGTTGGTTATGCGTTATACGCATTCTCGCCGTGGCTGTTCACATCCAGACCTTCGCGCTCCTGCTCTTCCGGTACGCGCAGACCCACAGTCATGTCCGCCAGCTTGTAGCCAATAAAAGCGACAACGGCAGACCACACCACGGTGATAGCAATACTTTCCAGCTGCACCAGTACCTGATGAACCATAGTGACACCTTCTGCATAGCCCACGCCACCCAGCGATTTCGCGGCGAAGATACCGGTCATGATACAGCCGACGATGCCGCACACACCGTGCACCCCAAATACATCGCAAGGGTCATCAACGCGCAGCACGCGTTTCAGTGCCGTAACGCCCCACAGACCTGCAAGACCTGCAACCAAACCTACCAGCAGCGCACCACCGACACCCACATAACCACAGGCAGGCGTGATACCGACCAGGCCCGCGATTGCGCCAGAACATGCACCCAGCAGGGAAGGTTTACCGCGCACCGCCCACTCACCGAAGACCCAGGAGAGGATCGCACCGGCTGTGGCCAC
Organism: Enterobacter cloacae complex sp. HYC080_NIDB; assembly: GCF_056673325.1. Taxonomy (NCBI): domain Bacteria; kingdom Pseudomonadati; phylum Pseudomonadota; class Gammaproteobacteria; order Enterobacterales; family Enterobacteriaceae; genus Enterobacter; species Enterobacter cloacae complex sp. HYC080_NIDB. Next base: position 3,473,468 of record NZ_CP114212.1, read on the forward strand.
GACGGTGTTCACGAAGGCCAGCGCGGCGATTTCGTTTGCTGCGCTTGCAGACCCGGCGTTGAAGCCAAACCAGCCAAAGTAGAGGATCGCGGTACCGGTAAAGACCATCGGCAGGTTGTGCGGTTTGAACGCTTCTTTACCGAAGCCCACGCGTTTGCCAATCAGGTATGCGCCAACCAGACCCGCTACCGCGGCGTTGATATGTACGACGGTACCGCCCGCGAAGTCCAGCGCGCCGTGCGTTGCCAGCAGACCGCCGCCCCAGACCATGTGCGCAATCGGCACATAGGAGAGCGTCAGCCAGACCACCACAAAGATCAGAACGGCAGAGAAACGAATACGCTCGGCCAGCGCGCCTACAATCAGCCCGACGGTGATGCAGGCGAACGAGCCCTGGAACGCAACGTGAATATACTGGTAGAAACTGCCCATCAGCGCGGTCAGCTCAATATTTTTCAGCATCACCCAGTCAAAGTTACCGAAGAAGGCGTTGCCGGTGCCAAAGGCCAGCGAGTAACCGTAAACCACCCACAGCACGCAGACCAGTGCGAAGGTCACGGCTACCTGGGTCAGCATGGAGAGAACGTTTTTGCCACGGATCAGACCGCCGTAGAACAGGGCAATCCCCGGAATTGACATGAACAGCACCAGCGCGGTGCTGATCATCATAAAGGCGTTATCGGCTTTATCTGCCACCGCAGGGGCAGCCAGCGCGAGGCCCGGCAGCAGTGCCAGCGAACCCAGACCCGTTTTAAGTGTTGCTATCTTCATTTTCTCGATCCCTATCACTGTGTGCCAGGAGTTACTTACAGTGCCGCTTCGTCAGATTCGCCGGTACGAATGCGAATGACGCGCTGCAGTTCGGCAACGAAAATTTTGCCGTCGCCAATTTTGCCTGTGTAGGCCGCTTTGCTAATGACATCAATGACTTCATCAAGCTGATCGTCAGCAATCGCGACATCAATTTTTACTTTTGGCAGAAAGTTAACGCTGTATTCCGCCCCGCGGTAAAGCTCGGCATGACCCTTCTGACGACCAAAGCCTTTCACTTCGGTGACAGTCAGTCCCTGAATACCCATGGAAGACAACGCTTCACGCACGTCTTCGAGTTTGAATGGTTTGATTACAACCGTAACCAGCTTCATAGATCCCCTCCAGTCAGAATTCGGTAATGGCCGCAGCTTACGCAGAAGGTATTGCAAGGGGTGTGCCAGAAATGAAAACCAGAAGGAACTGCGGTGCAAAGAGCGCTACACGGCCTTGATAAACGAACCGGTGAAAAAAAACGCACCATGCCGGTGCAGGGTGCGTTTCCGTTTTGCACCAACAGGAATGACTGTTAGCGCGTCGCCTCATTTTGGTGCATCAGGCGCTCAGCGATTCTTCCTCACGCACGCTGGCCGCCAGCTCTTCGCCTGCCAGCTGAAGCTGATACATCTGCCAGTAACGTCCCTTGGCTTCCAGCAGTTCACGGTGCGTACCCCGTTCAACGGCCTGGCCGCGATGTAGCACCAGAATGGTATCGGCATCAACGATGGTGGAAAGACGGTGGGCAATCACCACCAGCGTCGTATGGTCACGCACGGCCGACAGCGCCTGCTGGATGGCCTGCTCGGTACCGGAGTCAATACTGGCTGTCGCTTCATCCAGAATCAGAACCTGCGGCGTTTCAATCAACACCCGCGCCAGGGCGAGGAGCTGTTTTTGCCCGACGGAGAGATTGTTCCCCTGCTCGCCCAGCTTCGTATTGATCCCCTCACTAAACCCGCGCGCCAGATCCGCCAGCTGCACTTTTTCCAGTACCTCCCAGACCTGCTCCTGCGTGTAGTCCCGCCCCAGGGTCACGTTCGCATAGAAGGTATCGGCCAGGACGACCGGATCCTGCTGCACCATCGCGACGCCTTTACGCAACACGTTGTGGCTAAGAGACGCGAGCGGACGTCCGTCGATCCGGATTTCACCGTGCGTAACCGGGTAGTAACCCATTAACAGGCTGGCGAGGGTACTCTTACCGCTTCCCGTATGGCCCACCAGCGCCACGAAACCACGCGACGGAACATCAAGTGAGATATCCTGCAACACCAGCCGGTCTTCGCGATAGGCAAACGAGACATTATCAAAATCAATGGCACCGCTTTGCAAAGGTCGCTCATCGTTGCCGTAGGCCTGTCGCGGCCTGTCCATCAGCTCGAACACACGCTCACCGGCGACCACCGCCTGTTGCAGCATAGACTGCTGGGTGGTGAGCTCGATCAGCGGTTCGTTAAGGCGCCCCAGATAGCTAATAAAGGCGTACAGCACACCTACTTCAATCGTACCGTTAGCGCTCAGCCCAAACAGCATCAGGAGACCGCAAAGCACCAGCGCAGAGAAAAGGCTCAGCAGCGGACGCAGCAAAAAACCGTCAAGCCGCAGCGTCTGCATGCGTGCCATATAGTGCGAGCGGCTGGCTTCGCCCATCCGTTCACCAAAGCGCGCCTGCTGGCGGAACTGCTGGATAACGCTCATGCCGTTGATGACTTCGTTGAAGCCATCGTTGATGTCGGCCAGATAGGCTCGTACACGACGCACGATTGGCGTGCTGTAGCGCTGGTAGATGACCATGACGATCAGCACCGCCGGGAAGATCGTGATCGCCACCAGCGCCATGCGCCAGTCGAGACTGAACATTGCCACCAGCATCGCACCAATCAGCGCCGCGCTGCGGAGGACCGTCGCCACCACGGTGACGTACAGATCGCGGATCACCTCGGTATCGTTGGTTACCCGGGAAATAACCTGCCCGACCGGCTGAATATCAAACTCGCTGAGCGGCTGGCGAAGCGCGGCGTCCATCACATCCGTACGCAGCTGCTGAACGACACCGACGGCTGCGCGATTAAACAGCAGCGACTGCGCATAGTGCAGCCCTGCCGCCGTCAGCTGTAACCCAACGTAAGCGACGCCTAAACCCGCCACCAGCCCCAGGGGCAGGTAGCTTTTGGCGACCATATTGTCGATAAAGTAACTGATGAGCAGTGGCCCGCTCACTTCTGCAATCGCCGCTATCCAGAGTAAAAGCACGGCCACGGACAGCGGTTTACGCCACGGCGAGCCGTAGGCCAGCAGACGTTTGAGCGTCGGCCACATCGTTCCGAGCTTACGCATTAGCGGCCTCCTCATTCTGTTCGGGGGCATCGTCCAGCGCCGCTTCAAGCTGTTGATAGCGATACATATCGCGATACCAGCCCGGTTGCTCAACAAGATTTTCATGCTGCCCGCGCTGGGCAATGTGCCCGTGCTGCAACACCAGAATTTCGCTGGCTTCGGTCAGCGCCGACAAACGGTGAGCGCTGATAATCACCGTGCGACCGTCACCCCACTGACGCAGGTTATGCAGGATCTGGTGCTCGGTACGGCCATCCACAGCGGAGAGCGCATCATCCAGGATCAGGATTTCGGCATTCAGCAGCAGCGCACGGGCAATCGAAATACGCTGTTTCTGCCCGCCGGACAGCATGACGCCACGCTCCCCGACTTCCGTTTCGTACCCCTGCGGCAGACGCAAAATATCATCATGCACGCTGGCTAAACGCGCCACATGCTCGATCTCCTCCTGCGTCGCCGCAGGGCATCCGAGGGCGATGTTATTCGCCACGGTGTCCGAAAATAAAAACGGCGTCTGGCTGACCACCGCCAGGCGGCCACGCCACTCATCCAGCAGCAGGTTCTTCAGGGGGATATCATGGAAACGAATATCCCCTTCGGTGACGTCAAAGTGGCGCTGGAGCAGAGAGAGGACGGTACTTTTTCCGGCCCCCGTCGGACCACAAATACCCAACATCTGGCCGGGCTGAAGCGTAAAGCTGACGTTCTCCAGTACCGGATGCGCCGTCTGCGGATAGACAAATTGACGGACGTCGACCTTCGTCACGCCGCGCCCTTCCGGGACCGCTTCGCTGCCGTCAGTCACCACCGGCGCTTCGGCCAGCATGGCGCGAATGCGGCTGTAGGCGGCGCTGCCCCGCTCCACAATGTTGAACATCCAGGCTAAAGCCAGCATCGGCCAGATCATCAGCCCGAGATACATCGCAAAACTGGTCAATTGTCCCAGGGTTAACGTCCCCTGTACCACCATCCAGCTACCGCCTCCGATAGCCAGCAGGTTGGCCATGCCAATCGCAACATAGATTGTCGGGTCAAAACGGGCGTCAATGCGCGCGACGCGCATGTTCTTCGCCCCCGTGTCTGCCGCATCGGCGGCAAACAGCGCGGACTGCCGGTCCTCCAGACCAAAGGCTTTGATCATGCGAATGCTGGTCATGCTCTCCTGAGTGCGATCGTTCAGAGACGAAAATGCCGCCTGCGCCAGTTTGAAGCGCTCGTGCAGCTGTTCGCCGTAGCGATTGATCGCCAATGCCATCAGCGGCATCGGCAGCAGCGCCAGAAGGGTCAACTGCCAGCTGATCTGCGTGGACATGACAATCAATACCGCACAGCCCATCACCAGCGAATCCACCAGCGTTAATACCCCTTCTCCGGCGGCGAAGACCACGCGATCGACATCGTTCGTGGCACGGGCGATGAGGTCCCCGGTGCGATGGCGCAGATAAAATTCGGGATGCTGTCGGCTCAGCTGGCGGTAAAAATCTTCACGCAGCTCAACGGCCAACTGATAGGACGCACCAAACAGCAGCACGCGCCAGACGTAGCGCAGGAGATAAACAATGACGGCCGTCAGCACCAGCGTGCCGACCCACATCAACACCCGTGCGGTGGTGTAATGCTGTTCGGTGACGCCATCCACGACGTACCCAACCACTTTCGGCGGGATCAGCTGCAGAATGGCAATGATAATAAGCAGGGCCACTGCACCGAGGTAGCGTTGCCACTCCCGACGAAAGTACCAGCTTAATTGGGCAAATAATCGCACGCGGTTTGTTCCTGAAGGTTTTTTACGAAGTTATTCAATGGGTAAGGCTGTGGTGTACTTAATCTGTTCCATGGCGAAGCTTGAGGTGACGTCTGATAAGCCCGGGACGCTGTTAACCAGCCGCTTGTAGAAGTCATCATAGCGCTTCATGTCTGCCACCTGGACGCGCATCAGGTAATCGTACTCGCCGGCCATTCGCCAGAAACCGAGCACCTCGGGCATCTCAGAGACCTGAGTAACAAAGCGGCAATACCACTCGCTGCTGTGGTGCTGGGTTTTAATCAGCACAAATGCCGTCAACCCAAGCCCCAGTTTTTCGGGATCGAGCAGCGCGACGCGCCCCAGCAAAATGCCATCATCTTCGAGCTTCTTAAGGCGCTTCCAGCACGGTGTGGTGGTCAGATTAACGGCATCTGCCAGCGCCTGCAAAGAGAGGGTACAGTCACTTTGCAGCAAGGAAAGGAGCTTACGGTCAATTTTATCTAGCATACCCACCTCACAGAGAAAATTTTTCTCCCTTCATTCTATTTTAAAGGCCAGATAGCAACAATTTTTTCTGTGCTTTTCGCTATGCTGGGCACAAAATGACAAACGGATAATTACGATGAATAGCACCTGGGTTAAACATGCCATCAGCGAAATCAATGCCGACTACCAGCGCTCGGCGGATACCCACCTGATCCGCCTTTCCCTGCCGGGATTTGACGGTATTCAGCTCTATCTGAAGGATGAAAGCACCCATCCGACCGGCAGCCTGAAGCATCGCCTGGCGCGTTCACTGTTTTTATACGGTTTATGTAACGGCTGGATCAAAGAAGGCACTACCATTATTGAATCCTCGTCCGGTTCAACCGCCGTGTCCGAAGCCTATTTTGCCCGCCTGCTGGGCCTGCCGTTTATCGCGGTGATGCCCTCCTGCACTGCAAAACGCAAAATCGAGCAGATCGAATTTTACGGCGGTCGCTGCCACTTCGTTGAGAGTGCCTGCGAAATCTACGCCGCCTCTGAAATGCTGGCCCGTGAGCTCAACGGCCACTATATGGACCAGTTTACCTTCGCCGAACGCGCAACGGACTGGCGCGGCAATAACAACATCGCTGACAGTATTTTCCGCCAGATGACCCACGAGCCGCACCCCGTGCCGTCGTACATTGTGATGAGCGCCGGTACCGGTGGCACCTCAGCCACCATAGGACGCTACATTCGCTGTCAGGGCTACGATACCCAACTGATGGTGGTTGACCCGCAAAACTCGGTGTTCCTCGACTACTGGCAGAGCCGCGATGCCGATCTTCGCAGCCCGTCAGGCAGTAAAATTGAAGGAATTGGCCGCCCGCGCGTAGAACCGTCATTCATTCCGGATGTAGTGGATGAAATGCTTCGCGTGCCGGATGCCGCCAGCGTGGCAACCGCACACTGGCTGGAAACCCAGCTTGGCCGCAAAGTCGGGGCATCGACAGGCACCAATATGTGGGGCGCACTGCATCTGGCGGCACGCATGCGTGAGGAAGGGCGTACCGGCTCCATCGTCACGCTGCTGTGCGACAGCGGCGAGCGCTACCTTGAGACCTACTACAATGCAGAATGGGTACAGGCTAACATCGGCGACATCACGCCGTGGAAAGTGCAGATTGCACAGCTGCTGAAATAAAAAAAAGCCAGACCGACGTCTGGCTTGCTGGAAGGCGCTCGCTATTCGGGGGAATAAGGGAGGTTGTTGTTGTCCAGCCAATGAGTCAAAAAATGGGACACCGCTTCGTTACCGCAGTGTCCGATAACGGGCAGATGAGGAAGCTCGGCAATCAGCTGCGGCATCGCATTCCCCATAATCAAGCCGCGCCCCACGCTGCCCAGCATCTCTCGGTCATTCATGGCGTCGCCAAATGCCATACAATCCTGCAGCGTTAAGCCCAGATGGTCGCTCAGTACCGCCAGGGCGGAACCTTTGTTACAGCCCACGGGTAATACTTCCAGACAATCTACCGCCGAGAAGGTCAGATGCGCCCGGTTGCCGAGAGCCTCATTTAACTGGATGCGCAGGCGTCGCAGATCGTCGTGATCGCCACAGAAGCAGATCTTGGTCACCGCGTGGGCGGGGATCCGGCGCAGATCGATAAGCTGATATTTAAAACCGCTATAGACATGCGCATGCAGTAACTCGGGGATTTCGCTTCCGGTAAACCAGCCTTGATCGTTAAAAACGTGGACACTGGCCTGTGTGTCCCAGGTGCTGTGCAGGACGATATCCGCCACTTCCGGGTTAAGATCCTGGCGGTGCAGTACCTCCCCTTCGACGGTGTGAATGCGCGTTCCGTTTCCGGTGATCAGAAAAGCATCAAGAGAAAACGCGCCCAGTAAATGGCGCATCTCCAGAACATGTCGGCCGGTGGCAAATGTCAGAGTGACATCTCGCTCGCGCAGGCGCTTCAGGGCACTCAGCGTTTTCTCTCCCAGACGGTGATCCGGCATTAACAGCGTGCCGTCCATATCAAATGCAGCGAGGCGGGCCATGATGACTCCTGAAATTTGATGCGATTAACTTGTGCATCAGTATCAGGTGAGATATACGGAAGTAATAGTGAATAGATGATAATTATTGTTCCGGGTTTCTATGCGTCAGCTTAACCGTCTTAACCAGTATCACCGTTTATGGCAGCCGTCCGAAGGTGCGACGCAGCAGGTCACTATCAGCGAGCTGGCAGCCCGCTGTTTTTGTAGCGAGCGGCATGTCCGAACGCTGCTGCGTCAGGCTCAGGAGGCGGGCTGGCTGAGCTGGCGCGCGCAGTCTGGTCGCGGCAAGCGCGGCGAACTGACGTTCCATGCCACCCCTGAGTCGCTGCGCAATATGATGATGGAAGAAGCGCTGAAGAGCGGACAGCAGCATAACGCGCTGGAGCTGGCCCAGCTTGCGCCTGACGAGCTGCGTTCGTTACTGCATCCGTTTTTGGGTGGGCAATGGCAAAACGACACGCCGACGCTGCGCATCCCCTACTATCGCTCGCTGGAACCCCTTCAGCCGGGTTTTTTACCGGGCCGGGCCGAGCAACATCTGGCAGGACAGGTGTTCTCAGGCTTGACGCGATTTAACGGTAACAGCAGTGAACCCACCGGCGATCTGGCGCATCACTGGGAGGTCTCTGCTGACGGGCTGCGCTGGCATTTCTATATTCGCTCCACGCTGCACTGGCATGACGGCGATAAAATAGAAACGGCGCAACTCCAGCGAAGCCTGACGGCGTTGTTAGCGCAGCCCATCATGCGAACGCTTTTTCAGAGCGTCTTGTCTGTCGAAACCACACATCCGCAATGTCTGACGTTTGTTTTACATCAACCGGACTACTGGCTGGCGCACAGGCTGGCAACCTACTGTAGCCGTCTGGCGCATCCCGATCGCCCGGTCGTCGGCAGTGGTCCCTTCCGGCTGACCCTCTTTGAGCCCGACCTGGTACGCCTGGAAAGCCATGAGCAGTACCACCTGAGTCATCCGCTGCTTAAGGCCATCGAGTACTGGATCACTCCCCAGCTTTTTGATTACAGGCTGGGTACCAGCTGTCGCCACCCGGTGCAAATCGCCATTGGCGAGGCCGATGAGCTCGAAAGCCTGCGGCTGGTGAGCAGCAGCACCAGCCTGGGCTTCTGTTATCTCACGCTGAAACAGAGCGCGCGGCTGAGTGAGATCCAGGCAAAGCGGCTGATTAATATCATTCATCTCTCCAGGCTTCTGCACACGCTTCCGCTCAACGAAGGGCTCATCACGCCAACTCATGAACTGCTTCCCGGCTGGACAATCCCGGAATGGCCTGATTTGACGGACATTGCCCTCCCTGAGGCGTTGACGCTGGTTTATCATCTGCCCGTTGAGCTTCACACCATGGCCAGCCAGCTGAAGGAGTACCTCGCCCTGCAGGGTTGTGAATTGACCGTCATCTTTCACGACGCGAAGACGTGGGATGGATGCCAGCAGCTTGCCGATGCAGACATCATGATGGGAGATAAGCTGATTGGCGAAGCGCCAGCGTATACGCTTGAGCAGTGGCTCCGCTGTGATGCGCTTTGGCCGCATGTGTTAAGCGCACCGGCTTACGCCCATTTGCAAGCCACGCTGGATGCGGTGCAGGCCCAAGCCGAGTCCCGGGACCGACACGCGGGGCTGCAAGCCATTTTCAGCCGCTTAATGGAGAACGCGGTGTTGACGCCGCTCTTTAATTATCAGTATCAAATCAGCGCGCCGCCAGGCGTAAACGGGATACGCCTTAACACCCGCGGCTGGTTTGATTTTACCGAAGCCTGGCTGCCTGCCCCCAAATCGTGAAGAAGCTGGTCGCCGCCGTAGCCAGGCGGTAACATAACGTTTTTACCGTAACTGTTGAGATGATTTATGAAACGTGCCGTCGTCGTGTTCAGCGGAGGACAAGACTCTACTACTTGCCTGGTTCAGGCCCTTCATCAGTATGATGAAGTTCACTGTGTGACCTTCGATTATGGTCAGCGCCACCGCGCTGAAATCGACGTTGCCCGTGAACTGGCCCTCAAACTGGGGGCACGCGCGCACAAGGTGCTGGACGTTACGCTGTTAAATGAACTGGCTGTCAGTAGCCTCACCCGCGACAGCATTCCTGTACCGGATTATGAACCCGATGCCAGCGGCATTCCGAATACCTTCGTACCGGGCCGCAATATTCTGTTTCTGACCCTGACGGCGATCTACGCCTACCAGGTGAAAGCCGAAGCGGTAATCACCGGCGTATGCGAAACAGACTTCTCCGGCTACCCGGACTGCCGTGACGAATTCGTGAAAGCATTAAACCATGCCGTCAATCTGGGCATGGCGAAAGAGACGCGCTTTGAGACGCCGTTGATGTGGCTGGATAAAGCCGAAACCTGGGCCCTGGCGGACTACTGGGGCAAGCTGGATCTGGTTCGCAGTGAAACCCTCACCTGCTATAACGGCATCAAAGGCGACGGTTGCGGCCAGTGCGCGGCCTGTAATCTTCGCGCTAACGGGCTGAACCACTATCTGGCCGATAAAGCCGGCGTGATGGCCGCAATGAAGCAAAAGACCGGGCTTAAATAACGCTACTTAACCGTGCTGTCGAACAGTTTTACGCCGGCAGCACGAGTCACTTTCATTAGCGTCGTCAGCGTTGGGTTGCCGTTGTCAGATAAGGTTCGGTATAACTGTTGGCGGGACAGACCGGATTTGGCAGCAATTTCACCTATGCCACCGCGGGATTCGATAACACGTCTTAGCGCGATTAAGTATGCAGGGATTCCCTGGTCTTCATAAATCTCATCCAACGCAACCTGCAGATATAGCTGAGCGTAGGAAGGGTTTTCGCGAAGCATTTTTACGACGGCTTCATCGTGACTGACGGAGCTAGAGAATTTTCGTTCGCTTTTGCTCATCGGATTTCTCCTTTTGATGGTCATTCCAGTAATCAATTGCCAGTTTCACATCGGTCCTTTGACTCTTTTTGTCACCCCCAATCAGCAACAATAGGATCTCCCGATGTTGTACTGCAAAATAGATTCGATATCCGGGACCACAATCAATTTTCAATTCCCAGATACCATCTCTGAGATACCGGTAATCGCCGAAGTTCCCTTTCTCTGCACGGTCAATTCGCAAAAGAATCCGAAACACTAATTCCGGATCCTTTCGCTTCATCTTCGCTACCCACTCCTCAAATGGCACTTTTCCGTCACGGGTACGGTAGCGTTCAACAACGTAGTCCCTGTCCATGATTCTATCCCTGGAAAAACGTTTTGTCTTTTATAAAAGACAAAATTTCTAAACGATCATCAACTCCAGCTTCTCCCGCAATGCCCCTTCCAGCGGCAGAGCCTTCTGGGTTTTCAGATCGATACAGACAAAGGTGATCAGTGCATCAGCCACCACCTGCCCTTCAGGATCGAGCGTCACCACCTGGCTTAATACACCACTCTTGCCGTTGAGCTGTTGCACCTGACTGGTCACCGTGAGCACATCGCCCAGCACGGCCGGGCGGCGGTAGTTGATGTTGATATTGACGACCACGAACGCGATGTTATGCGCGCTCAACCACTGAAAGCTTTCGCTGTTTTCCAGCCCGTCCCAGCGCGCTTCTTCAAGGAACTCAAGATAGCGGGCATTGTTAACGTGCTGGTAAACATCAAGGTGGTAACCGCGTACTTTGATTTTTGTCTGCATAGCGCAATAGCCTTTACTGTTGTTATAGGATCAGAGGTCATAACTGGTATGACCTCTTTATCCTGGCAAATTATCGCCGCAGTGCAAGTAATTGTGAGATTACAACGTCAGGTGTGAGAGGTTACGCTCCACCAGCGCGCTGCCCATGCCCGGCACCTGTTTGAGGTCGTCGACAGTTTTGAAAGGACCATACTCTTCGCGGTAGCTGACGATGGCCTGTGCTTTTTTCAGGCCGACACCGTTCAATGCGCGGGCGAGATCTTCCGCAGAGGCCGAATTGATACTGACCCGCGTACCGTCATCATCCGCCGTTTTACCGGCATCAGCCGCTTTGGATTGCCCTTGCACTGACGCTGAGGCGTCAGACTTGCTCTGCACCGTCTGTGCTTTGGCTGCGGGCGTCGCGGCCAGCGCGCTCGTGGTCATCCCGGTGGTGGCAATAGCCAGCGCAATTAACAGTGATTTGATTCCACATTTCATGCTGTTTTCTCCTTGTTTGTTGACAGCCACGTCACGATAGCCGCCCGGAAAAACAGCTACAAACAGCAGATTGCAGAAATGGAAAAGGCCGCGAAAGCGGCCTTTAGTTTTTGCAGAGCGTTACGAAAATCTGCGAGCAGAGACGTAATTATTGCTGCTGAGTCATCACATCGCCCAGCTTGATTTTGGCATCTTTACGCAGGTTGCTCATCATGGCTTCGAAAGCAATCTGAGCATTGTTCTGGGTAATGCCCTGAACCATCGCCTTCTTCTGCGCTGCTGGCAGGGTACCGGCTTTTACTTCGTCCAGCGCCAGCAGAACAACGTTACCCTGCATATCGGTGGTGGTGCCGAAGCTTGGTTTGTCCTTCGCAGGCAGAGTCAGGCCAAACGCAGCCTGGCTGATGGGGTCCTGACCGGTACGGCTCAGCGTTTTCGCTTCACCGAAGCTCAGGCCTGCCGCTTTCAGCGCATCGTCTTTGCCCGCTTTCAGATCAGCCAGAATCTTCTCAGCATCCAGTTTCGCCTGCTGTTCCGCTTTGTTGTGCTTAACCTGAGCGGCAACCTGATCCTTCACTTCTGCCAGCGGTTTGACCGCTTCCGGCTTGTGCTCGCTGACGCGCAGCACGAACGCACGGTCACCGTCGACGGTAATGATGTCAGAGTTGCTGCCTGGCGTGCCGTTCTCGCCCACCAGACCACCGTTAAAGATGGCGTCTGAAACCGGTTTAAAGTTCAGCTCTTCCGGCAGGTTGTCACGACCAAACCAGCCCGTCTCAACCGCTTTCACCCCAGCAGCCTGCTCAGCACCCGCCAGCGATTCGTTGTCGTTGCTGGCGGCATCGCTCACCTTCTGTTGAAGTGCGTAGTAGGCATCCAGCGCTTTTTCCTGTTTCACTTTCGCCGCGATATCATCACGAACGTCAGCCAGCGGCTTGGTTTTCGCCGCGGTGATGTCGTCCAGACGCGCGACCAGGAAACCAACGGAAGACTTAATGACACCAGAAAGCTGGCCTTTCTCTTTCAGACCCGCATTTTTTAGTTCGTCCGGCGTGGTTGCGTCTTCCAGCCAGCCCATATCACCGCCGTTTTTGGCAGAGATAATATCGGTGGATTTTGCTTTCGCGAGGGTGGCGAAATCAGCCCCTTTATTCAGCTCATCCAGTACCGCTTTGGCGTCAGCCTCGGTTTTAGTCTGAATCACGCTGTAGCGGTTACGCTGCGGCTGAGTGAACTGATCCTGATGCTGATCGTAGTAAGACTGAATTTCTGTATCAGACGCCGTTTCCTGCAGCCCGGCAGCATCCAGCTTGATGTAGCTCACGCGGAACTGCTCTGGAGAAACGAAGGTATTTTTGTTCTGCTCGTACCAGGCGTTCAGTTCCGCGTCGCTGACCTGCTGTTTGGCCGCCAGGGCGTTAACATCAATGGTCGCTTCACGGACAACGCGCTGCTGCGCCACCAGCGCGGCCAGCTCTTCCGTCTCACCTTTGAGCATGAAATCGGTGCCCACAACGGCATTGATAAGCTGCTGAGTGGTCAGCTGGTTACGCAGCGCCTGAGCGTATTGGTCTGCCGTCATGCCCATCTGGTTGACGATGCTATTGTAACGTGCGTTGTCGAATTTACCGTTTGACTGGAATGCCTGAGTGGCGAAGATCGCTTTTTTCACCTGCTCATCGCTGATGCCAAGACCCAGCTTTTTGGCATACTGATCCAGTAACGCTTCGTCGATAAGACGGTTCAGCGTCTGTTGGCGCAGGGTCTTCATATACCCTTCATTCGCCGCCAGTTCAGAGAATTGGTCGCCCAGCTGTTGCTGCATACGGTTACGTTCACCGGCAAAAGCATTCTCGAACTGACCACGGCTGATCTCCTGGCCATTCACTTTTGCGGCATAGTTCGCGCCACCGCCAATAAGGTAACTGCTCACGCCGGTCAATATGAACGACACGATAATGATACCGAAAATAATCTTGAGCACGAGACTGTTAGCAGCCGTGCGTAAGCTGTCCATCATGGTGTAACAACACTCCGCTGTAGGTGACTGGTTACCTGACGCTGACGGAAAATCCTGCCCGTCGCGCGTAAAGGCGTATTGTGACAAGAAAACGGGGCGATTGTCAGCCCACAACTCGCATAAACTCGCACAAATCAGGTCTGGACAAACAAAAAAGGCACATCAAATGATGCGCCCTTGTACTTTCCGGCTTCCCTGAAACGGGAAAGCAATCAATTTACTGCGTCTTTCAGCGCTTTACCTGCACGGAAACCCGGCACTTTAGCAGCAGCAATGGTGATCTCTTTACCGGTCTGAGGGTTGCGGCCAGTACGGGCAGCACGCTCTTTAACAGCAAAAGTACCGAAGCCTACCAGTGCAACGTCGTCTCCAGCCTGCAGAGATTCAGTAACAGAAGCAATTAATGCATCTAACGCACGTCCAGCTGCAGCTTTAGAAATATCAGCACCAGCAGCAATTTTGTCAATCAGTTGAGATTTATTCACTGTTCTCTTCCTCTCTTTATAATTTATATCGCGTCTGAGTCCTTCACAACGCGACCGCGCAGCAGTTATATCAGGCCTGCCATGACCTTACAACACCCGTTGTTGATGGCTGACCTAATCAGCAATCTAAATTAGCTATACAAAAAAAGGCTGGCAAGTGCGAAATGCCTTACCAGCCTTGTTTTTATTGACGCTCTTTGCGCGAGGTCACTATTTTGCGGTTACAACCTGCATTCCGGACGGTTCATTCTGCAATGCGAGAGTAAGAACTTCCTCAATTCGCTTAACAGGATGAATCTGCAGATCGGCAATTACGTTGTCCGGAATCTCTTCCAGATCGCGTTTATTCTCGTAAGGAATCAATACGGTTTTGATCCCACCACGGTGTGCCGCCAGCAGTTTTTCTTTTAACCCGCCGATAGGCAGAACCTGACCACGCAGGGTGATTTCACCGGTCATTGCCACATCAGCGCGTACCGGGTTGCCTGTCAGACAGGAGACCAGCGCCGTACACATGGCAATACCCGCGCTTGGACCATCTTTCGGCGTCGCCCCTTCCGGGACGTGAACGTGGATGTCGCGTTTTTCGTAGAAATCCGGGTTAATACCCAGTTTTTCCGCGCGCGCGCGCACCACGGTCAGCGCCGCCTGAATGGACTCCTGCATCACTTCACCCAGCGAGCCGGTGTAGGTCAGCTTGCCTTTACCCGGCACGCAGGCGGTTTCGATGGTCAGCAGATCGCCGCCCACTTCCGTCCATGCCAGACCGGTCACCTGGCCTACGCGGTTTTCGTTATCCGCACGGCCATAGTCAAAGCGCTGAACGCCCAGGTAGGCATGCAGATTGTCGCCGTTGATCACAATGTGTTTCAGGCTCTTATCCAGCAGCAGCTGTTTCACCGCCTTGCGGCACAATTTAGAGATTTCACGCTCAAGGCTACGCACGCCCGCTTCACGGGTGTAATAGCGAATGATGCCGATAATCGCGCTGTCCTCGACGGTCAGCTCGTTGGCCTTCAGTGCGTTACGCTCAATCTGTTTCGGCAGCAGGTGCTGTTTCGCGATATTCAGCTTCTCGTCTTCGGTGTAACCGGAGAGGCGGATCACTTCCATACGGTCCAGCAGCGGGGCCGGTATGTTCATGGAGTTGGAGGTTGCCACGAACATCACATCGCTCAGGTCGTAGTCCACTTCCAGGTAGTGATCGCTGAACGCCACGTTCTGTTCAGGATCAAGCACTTCCAGCAGTGCAGAGGCCGGATCGCCACGCATGTCCGAAGACATTTTGTCGATCTCATCAAGCAGGAACAGCGGGTTTTTAACGCCCACTTTCGCCATCTTCTGGATCAGTTTACCCGGCATAGAACCGATGTAGGTACGACGGTGACCGCGGATTTCCGCTTCATCGCGTACGCCACCCAGCGCCATACGGATATACTTACGTCCGGTCGCTTTGGCGATGGACTGTCCCAGAGAGGTTTTACCCACCCCCGGCGGTCCTACCAGACACAGAATTGGGCCTTTGATTTTGTTTACACGGCTTTGTACCGCGAGGTACTCAAGAATGCGGTCTTTCACGCGTTCCAGGCCGTAGTGGTCGGTATCCAGGATCTCCTGCGCCTGACGCAGGTCTTTTTTGACCTTGCTGCGGGCGTTCCACGGAACCTGCACCATCCACTCAATGTAGCCGCGTACGACGGTTGCTTCAGCCGACATTGGAGACATCATTTTCAGCTTCTGCAGTTCTGCTTCGGCTTTCTCTTTCGCCTCTTTCGGCATCTTCGCCGCGTCGATTTTGCGCTTCAGCGCTTCGTTTTCATCCGGCGCGTCGTCCATCTCGCCGAGCTCTTTCTGAATCGCTTTCATTTGCTCATTCAGATAGTACTCACGCTGAGATTTCTCCATCTGCTTTTTGACGCGGTTGCGAATACGTTTCTCAACCTGCAGCAGATCGATTTCAGACTCCATCATCGCCATCAGGTATTCCAGACGTTCGTTAACGTCGGACATTTCCAGCACGGACTGTTTGTCAGCCAGCTTCAGCGGCATGTGTGCTGCGATGGTGTCCGCCAGACGCGCAGGATCGTCGATGCTGTTCAGCGACGTCAGCACTTCTGGTGGGATTTTTTTATTCAGCTTGATATAGCCTTCAAACTGGCTAATTGCGGTGCGCACCAGCACTTCCTGCTCGCGCTCATCAAGCTCAGGCGAATCAAGGTACTCTGCCTTGGCAGAGAAGTGTTCGCCGTCATCTGACAGAGTGGTAATACGCGCACGCTGCAGCCCTTCGACCAGCACCTTCACGGTGCCGTCAGGCAGCTTCAGCATCTGCAAAATAGAGGCCACGGTCCCGACGGTGAAAAGATCGTTTACACCCGGCTCATCCGTCGATGCTTCTTTCTGTGCCACCAGCATGATTTTTTTATCATGATCCATGGCGGCTTCGAGGCAACGGATAGATTTTTCCCGCCCTACAAACAAGGGTATGACCATGTGCGGATAAACCACCACATCGCGCAACGGCAATACGGGGATTTCAATGCGTTCAGAACGCTCAGGATTCATAGAGCTCTCTCTTAGTTTAGTGTCCGCCAGGTAAGCTGGTCATGTCACTGTACTTCACATAACCATTAACATGTATCCAGTATATGGGGATGTTTCCCACACATTCAACGCTATGAATACGGAAAAAGTAAAGGGGAGATAAAATCCCCCCTTTTTAATTAACTGCTTGTATGATTTGGTGAATTATTCGCCAGATGCCTGCTGGGCTTCCGGTTTACCGTAAATCAGCAGCGGCTTGGTTTGGCCGCTGATTACGGACTCGTCGATAACCACTTTCTCAACATCTTCCATCGACGGCAGATCGTACATGGTGTCGAGCAGCGCCGCTTCAACGATTGAACGCAGACCACGCGCACCGGTTTTACGGATCATCGCTTTCTTAGCAATCGCATCAAGCGCTTCGTCACGGAATTCCAGGTCAACCCCTTCCAGATTGAACAGCGCCTGGTACTGCTTGGTCAGCGCATTTTTCGGCTCTTTCAGGATCTGAATCAGCGCCTCTTCACTCAGCTCATTCAGCGTTGCCACAACGGGCAGACGGCCAATGAACTCAGGAATCAGACCGAATTTGATCAGATCTTCAGGTTCAACCTGCGAAAGCAGTTCACCTTCGTTCGGTTTTTCGGACGAGGCTTTTACCGTCGCGCCGAAACCAATGCCGGAGCCGGTTTCAACACGGTGGGAAATGACTTTATCCAGACCGGCAAACGCACCGCCACAGATGAACAGGATCTTGGAAGTATCAACCTGCAGGAACTCCTGCTGAGGATGCTTACGCCCCCCCTGCGGTGGAACGGCGGCAACCGTACCTTCGATCAGCTTCAGCAGCGCCTGCTGCACGCCTTCACCCGACACGTCGCGGGTGATGGACGGGTTGTCTGATTTACGGGAGATCTTGTCGATCTCATCAATATAAACAATGCCGCGCTGTGCTTTCTGTACGTCGTAATCGCACTTCTGCAGCAGTTTCTGAATGATGTTCTCAACGTCTTCACCCACATAACCGGCTTCGGTCAGGGTTGTGGCATCGGCCATGGTAAACGGAACATCCAGCAGGCGCGCCAGGGTTTCCGCCAGCAACGTTTTACCGGAACCCGTCGGTCCGATGAGCAGGATGTTACTTTTACCCAGTTCTACGCCATTACTGGTGTCGCCGTTACGCAGACGTTTGTAGTGGTTATATACCGCTACCGCCAGCACTTTCTTCGCCTGCTCTTGTCCGATGACATAGTCGTCAAGGTGATGACGAATTTCATGCGGCGTTGGCAATGCGCTACGCTCACGGTGCGGCGCAACTTCTTTAATCTCTTCGCGAATGATGTCGTTACATAAATCAACACATTCGTCGCAGATATACACGGACGGCCCGGCAATCAGTTTACGCACTTCATGCTGGCTTTTGCCGCAAAAAGAGCAGTACAGCAGTTTGCCCGAACCATCTTTGCGTTTATCTGTCATGAGTCCAAACCTCTTTTTAAGTTCTTTGTGCCGCACATGACGACGCAAATGCCATTCTAAGACGCGTACTGCTTAAAGCAGCGTGCCGCCCTACCTTAGTATAGCGGCACACTCGCGTCGCGGGCATCAATTACGATGGGTCAATACGGAGTCGACTAAGCCGTACTCAACTGCCTCTGGAGCAGAGAGGAAGCGATCGCGCTCGGTATCGCGCTCGATCTGCTCGAGAGATTGACCTGTATGCTGCGCCATAAGTTCATTCATGCGCGCTTTTACTTTCAGAATTTCGCGGGCGTGGATTTCGATATCCGTCGCCTGCCCCTGGTAACCACCCAGCGGCTGGTGAATCATCACACGGGAGTTAGGCAGGCAGAAACGCTTACCTTTCGCCCCTGCGGTTAACAGGAAGGCACCCATGGATGCAGCCTGACCCATACAGATCGTGCTGACATCTGGCTTGATGAATTGCATGGTGTCATAAATGGACATACCCGCCGTAATCACACCGCCTGGCGAGTTGATGTACAGGTAAATGTCTTTTTCCGGGTTTTCCGCTTCCAGGAACAGCATCTGCGCTACGATCAGGTTAGCCATATGGTCTTCTACCTGGCCGGTCAGAAAGATAACGCGTTCCTTGAGCAGACGGGAATAGATATCGAAAGAACGCTCACCACGTGAGGTCTGTTCAACAACCATTGGCACCAGCGCCATATGGGGTGCAAAGTTATCTCGTTCGCCACTGTATGACATTTCCGTCTCCTGGTTCAAAATTGAAAACACCTGCTGTACTGATTGTAACCTTATGGACGGATTATCAGCCAGTCTCAATCATCGTGATTACATACTTATGGGGTTCGCCACGCCCTATTTCAAGCATAACAACCTTTTGTTGTAACGCTAACACTGAAAGGGCGTTTTAGCACCCTTCCAGGACTAAAGCTGCGATAAAAAAAACCCGTCGCCGGAGGGCAACGGGTTTTTTGGTCAAACTTTAAACCGTTAGGGCGTTATTACGCCTGCTGGTTCATCAGTTCGTTGAAAGAGGTCGCTTTTTCGGTCACTTTCGCTTTCGCCAGAACCGCTTCAACAGCCTGCTCTTCCAGTGCGACGTTGCGCATGTTGTCCATCAGCTCTTTGTTCTTACCGTAGAACTCGATCACTTCTGATGGATCTTCGTATGCGGAAGCCATCTCTTCGATCAGGCCTTTCACGCGCTCTTCGTCAGCTTTCAGCTCGTGGGTACGAATCACTTCGCCCAGCAGCAGGCCAACAACAACGCGACGTTTCGCTTGCTCTTCAAACAGCTCGCGTGGCAGTTCCATCGCTTGCTGCTGGTTGCCACCGAAACGCTGTGCAGCCTGACGGCGCAGCACGTCGATTTCGCTGTCGATCAGGGCTGCAGGAACGTCGATGTCGTTCGCTTTCACCAGACCTTCAATCGCCTGAGATTTCACACGGTTACGCACAGCACCGTTCAGCTCGCGCTCCATGTTCTTACGCACTTCGGTACGCAGGCCAGCAACTGAACCATCTTCCACGCCGAAACGCTTGATGAATTCTTCAGTCAGTTCTGGCAGTTCGCGCTCTTCCACTTTCTTCAGGTTGATCACGAACTTCGCTGCTTTACCTTTCAGGTTTTCAGCGTGGTATTCTTCAGGGAAGGTCACGTCGATAGTGAACTCTTCGCCAGCCTTGTGGCCTTTGATACCGTCTTCGAAGCCTGGGATCATACGACCCTGGCCCATTGCCAGTACGAAGTCAGACGCTTTGCCGCCTTCGAACTCTTCGCCGTCTACAGAACCGGTGAAGTCGATGGTCACACGGTCTTCCGCGTCAACAGCGCCTTCTTTCTCTTTCCAGTTCGCCTGCTGCTTGCGCAGGGTGTCCAGCATGCCGTCAACATCTTCGTCAGTCACGGAGACAATCGGTTTTTCAACTTCGATAGATTCCAGACCTTTCAGCTCAACTTCCGGGTACACTTCGAACTCTACGGAGTAAGTGAAGTCTTCGCCCAGTTTGTATTCGCCTGGAACGTAGTTTGGCGCGCCGGCCGGATTGATTTTTTCTTTGATGATCGCATCAATAAAGTTGCGGCTCATCAGTTCACCCAGCACATCCTGACGCACAGAGGCGCCATAACGCTGAGCAACAACATTCATTGGAACTTTGCCCTTACGGAAGCCGTCAATACGTACTTTTTTTGCTACGTTGACCAGCTCGCTTTTCACAGCAGTTTCGATGCTGTCAGCAGCGATAGTAATCGTTACACGGCGGCCAAGGCCTTGAGTGGTTTCAACTGAAACTTGCATCTTGTTACCTCAAAAAAATCACAGTGCTCGGTCAACTCTGAATCTGTCTGTTATACCGGGATGCTCTCTTAGTGCAGATTCACATTCCCTGTCGCCAGAATCATCCCGAAGACATTCAATAAGACGCGGCATTATAGCGGCATCACTTAGGTGAGTCGAGAACGGTTGGGGCATGTTGCTGCGGCTTTTTTCACACTTTAAGGCTATTTTTAGCCTTAAAATCGCTCCATCCGCTCAAAACTCAGACAAAACAAAACGGCCCGGAGGCCGTTTTGAGGAAATCTGTAAGCAACATACTGGAAAAGCTCCAGCCGTTGCAAATCCGATTTATCAGGCGATGGTGCCTGCACCGCGACACGGCGGTGATGCGAAAACCGTATCCTGCAAGCCTTCCCATTCCTTAATGGTGTAGGTATGCAGTGCCAGCGCATGCACGGTGGTGGAGAGTTCTTCCGTCAAGGTGCTGTAGATCAAGCGGTGTCGGTTCAGGAAACGTTCTCCCGTGAAGCGATCGCTAACCAGAACCACTTTAAAGTGGCTTTCAGAACCTGCCGGCACGTTATGACGATAGCTCTCGTCGACGACTTCGAGGAACACAGGGTTGAACGCTGCCCTTAATTTATCTTCTATCTGCTCACGTATCATCATGAAATTACTCCTCCGACAACGCCAGGATGTCACCCATCCCTTTAAATGTTAGCCGCTTTTACCGTTTCCATTACACCTTGACAACAAATATTTAGCTTTCGTCTGATTTTCTCATTCAAACGAATGAAGTTCATTGCGAGACTCATACCTTTCGTCATTCGCGAGAGGAGAAAATGGGTGAGTTGGTCAGTTTTCGGACAAGGCGATGAATTTACATGCGTTGACCACTTCCCCTGGCCGTTAGCGATGTTATGATGGCGGCAATTTTCCTCTCTATTATGCTTACGATTCGTTGAGAACCTGAAAATGTTAAAAAAACTCTTCTTTCCGTTGGTAGCCCTTTTTATGCTGGCAGGCTGTGCAACCCCGCCTACCACCATTGATGTCTCACCAAAAATTACGCTGCCTCAACAGGATCCAAGCCTGATGGGCGTCACCGTGAGCATTAACGGTGCCGATCAGCGTCAGGACCAGGCTCTGGCAAAAGTGACCCGCGATAACCAGCAGGTAACCCTGACCGCGTCCCGCGACCTGCGTTTCCTGCTGCAGGAAGTGCTTGAGAAGCAAATGACCGCTCGCGGCTATATGATTGGCCCAAGCGGTGCGGTTGATCTGCAGATCATCGTTAACAACCTGTACGCAGACGTGTCTCAGGGCAACGTGCGTTACAACATCGCGACCAAAGCAGATATCGCCATCATTGCTACCGCGAAAAACGGTAATAAGATGACCAAAAACTACCGTGCGAGCTACTCTGTCGAAGGCGCGTTCCAGGCATCGAATAAAAATATTGCTGATGCGGTTAACAGCGTGCTGACGGATACCATTTCCGACATGGCGCAGGACACCAGCATCCACGACTTCATCAAGCAGAACGCACGTTAATCCTGCCGACTGACCCGGTGCTTCACCGGGTCAGTTCATAAGAACATGTCCAGCCATTACTTACGCATTTTCCAGCAACCGAAATCAGCGATTCTGCTGATCCTCGGCTTTGCCTCGGGTTTACCTCTCGCGCTCACCTCCGGCACGCTTCAGGCGTGGATGACGGTCGAAAATATCGATCTCAAAACCATCGGTTTCTTCTCCCTTGTCGGTCAGGCCTATGTCTTTAAGTTCCTGTGGTCTCCGGTCATGGATCGCTACACGCCACCTTTCCTGGGACGTCGTCGCGGCTGGTTAGTGATGACGCAAGTCTTGCTGCTGCTGGCCATTGCGGCGATGGGTTTTCTTGAGCCGACCACACAGCTTCGCTGGATGGCCGCACTTGCGGTCGTGATTGCCTTCTGTTCCGCCTCCCAGGATATTGTCTTTGACGCCTGGAAGACGGACGTTTTGCCTGCGGAAGAGCGCGGCGCCGGTGCCGCGATCAGCGTGCTGGGCTATCGCCTCGGGATGCTGGTCTCCGGGGGACTGGCACTGTGGCTGGCTGACCGTTACCTCGGCTGGCAGGGTATGTACTGGCTGATGGCCGCCCTGCTTATCCCGTGCATTATCGCGACGATCTTTGCTCCCGAACCGAGCGATGTCATTCCGGTCCCCCGCTCGCTGGAGCAGGCCGTGGCCGAACCGCTGCGCGACTTTTTTGGTCGCAACAATGCCTGGCTGATCCTGCTGCTCATCGTCCTTTATAAGCTGGGGGATGCGTTCGCCATGAGCCTGACCACCACCTTCCTGATACGCGGTGTCGGTTTTGATGCCGGTGAAGTGGGTGTGGTAAACAAAACGCTGGGACTGTTTGCGACGATTGTGGGCGCGCTGTATGGCGGCGTGCTGATGCAGCGCCTAACCCTGTTTCGCGCACTGCTGATTTTCGGCATCCTTCAGGGAGCCTCTAACGCGGGCTACTGGCTGCTGTCGATTACCGATAAACATATGATCAGCATGGCCGCGGCGGTGTTCTTCGAGAACCTCTGCGGCGGCATGGGCACCGCGGCATTTGTTGCCCTGTTGATGACGCTTTGCAATAAATCATTTTCCGCTACGCAGTTTGCGTTGCTCTCGGCGCTCTCTGCCGTGGGTCGCGTGTACGTTGGACCGATTGCGGGCTGGTTCGTGGAAGCCCACGGCTGGCCAACGTTTTATCTCTTCTCTGTCGTGGCTGCCGTGCCGGGAATTTTATTGCTGCTGGTCTGCCGTCAGACGCTGGAATATACGCAGCGGACCGAACACTTTATGCCGCGCACCGAATATCATACCGCCTACCGTTTTGCGTTACGTCTGTTAATGGTGGGCTGCGTTGCTCTGGCACTCTGGCTTGTGGTGCTGATTATTAACGCCAGCACGTCACTGGCACTCCCGTTCGAAGCGCTTCTTCTGGACGCGGGCGCCCTGCTGGCTATTGCCGGGATCCTGACCGGGGGTCTGCTCGATTTCATGGCGTTGCGTAAAACGCAGATGACCTGAAGAAAAATGCGAAAGGTTATTTCCCGTTGTAATCACTAACTGAAATTATAACGGCGAAATAGCCAGCCCCCCCAAAAAAATATTTGTTGTTTTGTGCGGGATAGGATTTGGAAATTATTGGCTCCAGTTCCAAAACGCTATTTTTCATTAAACGATTCAGCATCCGATAGTTTGATTTTTCGTTTTTTAGATGTCTTTTTATTGATAATTAATTGTTAATTTTTTGTTTATTTTTAACAATGGTTATACCAATTGCCCCTTTTAGGGTATGCTTGGGGGTCCTTTCGTTATAAAGCCCACGCCATGCGGCTTCTGTCATAAAAACCGACATAATTTGCAACACTTGTGACACGTGCGGCAGAACCCGGTAACACCTTCCTGACACAGGCCTAATGATGTTTACAGTAATGTAACCTTCCCGTAAAATGCCCGCACACTTTAAACGCCACCAGACTCCGTGGAATTGAGGTCGTTAAATGAGACTCGGGAAATACAATAAAAGTTTGGGATGGTTGTCATTATTCGCGGGCACTGTATTACTCAGTGGCTGCGATTCTGCACTACTAGACCCCAAAGGACAGATTGGACTGGAACAACGTTCACTGATACTGACGGCTTTTGGCCTGATGTTGATTGTGGTTATTCCTGCCATTTTGATGGCTGTTGGTTTCGCCTGGAAGTATCGTGCGAGCAATAAAGATGCGAAGTATAGCCCTAACTGGTCACACTCCAATAAAGTGGAAGCTGTGGTCTGGACGGTACCTATTCTGATCATCCTGTTCCTTGCCGTACTGACCTGGAAAACCACTCACGCACTTGAGCCAAGCAAACCACTGGTTCACGATGAGAAACCTATTACCATTGAAGTGGTCTCCATGGACTGGAAATGGTTCTTCATCTATCCAGAGCAGGGTATTGCTACCGTGAATGAAATCGCCTTCCCGGCGAACACTCCGGTTCAGTTCAAAGTGACCTCCAACTCCGTAATGAACTCCTTCTTCATCCCACGTCTGGGTAGCCAGATCTACGCGATGGCCGGTATGCAGACTAACCTGCATCTGATCGCGAATGAAGCAGGCACCTATGATGGTATCTCCGCCAGCTATAGCGGCCCGGGCTTCTCAGGTATGAAGTTCAAAGCTATTGCAACGCCAGACCGTGCCGCTTTCGACCAGTGGGTTGAAAAAGCGAAGCAGTCTCCAAACACCATGTCTGACATGGCGGCGTTCGAAAAAGTGGCTGCACCTAGCGAATACAACAAGGTGGAGTACTTCTCTAATGTGAAACCTGATTTGTTCAAAGATGTCATTGGCAAATTTATGGATCACGGCAAGAGCATGGACATGACCCAGCCTGAAGGCGAGCACAGCGCGCATGAAGGTATGGAAGGCATGGACATGAGCCACGCGGAAACCGCTCACTAAGGGGCCGAGGAAGAAAATGTTCGGAAAATTGACACTGGATGCAGTGCCCTACCATGAACCGATTATCGTGGTTACGGTGGCTGCAATTATCATTGGTGGCGCGGCCTTACTGGCCCTGATCACTTACTTCGGTAAGTGGAGCTACCTGTGGAACGAGTGGCTGACTTCGGTTGACCACAAAAAACTCGGTATCATGTACTGCATCGTCGGTATCGTCATGTTAATTCGTGGCTTTGCGGATGCGATCATGATGCGTAGCCAGCAAGCACTCGCTTCTGCGGGTGAAGCCGGCTTCCTGCCGCCGCACCACTACGATCAGATCTTTACCGCTCACGGCGTTATCATGATCTTCTTCGTAGCGATGCCGCTGGTTATCGGTCTGATGAACGTGGTCGTTCCGCTGCAAATCGGCGCGCGCGACGTGGCGTTCCCGTTCCTGAACAACCTGAGCTTCTGGTTCACGGTTGTCGGCGTTATCCTGGTTAACCTGTCACTGGGTGTGGGCGAATTCGCGCAGACCGGCTGGCTGGCATACCCGCCGCTATCAGGAATTGAGTACAGTCCGGGCGTTGGCGTTGACTACTGGATCTGGGCGCTTCAGCTCTCCGGTGTCGGTACCACCCTGACCGGTATCAACTTCTTCGTGACCATTATCAAGATGCGTGCCCCTGGCATGACCATGTTCAAGATGCCGGTATTTACCTGGGCATCTCTGTGCGCCAACATCCTGATTATTGCCTCTTTCCCAATTCTGACCGTCACCATCGCGCTGCTGACCCTGGACCGCTACCTGGGCACCCATTTCTTCACGAATGATATGGGTGGCAACATGATGATGTACATCAACCTGATTTGGGCCTGGGGTCACCCGGAAGTGTACATCCTGGTTCTGCCTGTCTTCGGTGTGTTCTCCGAAATCGCGGCAACCTTCTCGCGTAAACGTCTGTTTGGTTACACCTCTCTGGTGTGGGCAACCGTGTGTATTACCGTTCTGTCGTTCATCGTTTGGCTGCACCACTTCTTCACCATGGGTGCGGGCGCGAACGTAAACGCCTTCTTCGGTATCACTACTATGATTATCGCCATCCCGACCGGGGTGAAGATCTTCAACTGGCTGTTCACCATGTACCAGGGCCGTATCGTGTTCCACTCAGCGATGCTGTGGACCATCGGCTTCATCGTGACCTTCTCCGTAGGTGGGATGACCGGTGTACTGCTGGCGGTACCAGGTGCTGACTTCGTTCTGCACAACAGTCTGTTCCTGATTGCGCACTTCCATAACGTTATCATCGGTGGCGTGGTCTTCGGCTGCTTCGCGGGCGTAACCTACTGGTGGCCAAAAGCGTTCGGCTTCACGCTGAACGAGAAATGGGGTAAACGCGCGTTCTGGTTCTGGATCATCGGCTTCTTCGTGGCATTTATGCCGCTGTACGTGCTGGGCTTCATGGGTATGACCCGTCGTCTGAGCCAGCAGATCGATCCGCAGTTCCACCCAATGCTGATGGTTGCAGCGGGCGGTGCGGTGCTGATTGCCTGCGGTATCGCGTCTCAGCTGATTCAGTTCTACGTGTCTATTCGCGACCGCGATCAGAACCGTGACCTGACCGGTGACCCATGGGGTGGCCGTACGCTGGAGTGGGCGACCTCTTCTCCACCGCCTTTCTATAACTTTGCCATCGTGCCGCAGGTTCATGAACGCGACGCATTCTGGGAAATGAAAGAAAAAGGTGAAGCGTACAAGCAACCTGCTCATTACGAAGAGATCCATATGCCGAAAAACAGCGGTGCGGGCATTGTCATTGCCGCCTTCGCTACGGTATTTGGTTTCGCAATGATCTGGCACATCTGGTGGATGGCGATTGTTGGCTTCGCTGGCATCGTAATCAGCTGGATTGTGAAGAGCTTTGACGAGGACGTGGACTACTACGTACCAGTCCGTGAAGTTGAAAAGCTGGAAAATCAGCATTTCGACGAGATTTCTAAAGCGGGGCTGAAAAATGGCAACTGATACTCTGGCGCACTCAACTGCCCACGCGCATGAACATGCGCACCACGATACAGGACCGACCAAAGTCTTCGGTTTCTGGATCTACCTGATGAGCGACTGCATTCTGTTCTGCTGTCTGTTCGCGACCTATGCCGTTCTGGTGAACGGCACAGCGGGCGGCCCGACCGGCAAGGACATCTTTGAACTGCCGTTCGTTCTGGTTGAAACCGCACTGCTGTTATTCAGCTCTATCACCTACGGCATGGCGGCTATCGCCATGTACAAAAACAACAAGAGCCAGGTTGTCTCCTGGCTGGCGTTGACCTGGCTGTTTGGTGCTGGATTTATCGGGATGGAAATCTATGAATTCCATCACCTGATTATGGAAGGCTTTGGTCCGGATCGCAGTGGCTTCCTGTCCGCGTTCTTCGCGCTGGTCGGTACCCACGGTCTGCACGTGACCTCGGGTCTGATCTGGATGGCAGTACTGATGTTCCAGATCTCCCGTCGCGGCCTGACCAGCACTAACCGTACCCGTATCCTGTGCCTGAGCCTGTTCTGGCACTTCCTGGACGTGGTGTGGATCTGTGTGTTCTCTGTTGTCTATCTGATGGGGGCGATGTAATGAGTCATTCTAACGATCATGGCGCTTCCCATGGCAGCGTAAAAACCTACATGACAGGTTTCATCCTGTCGATCATCCTGACGGTGATCCCGTTCTGGATGGTGATGAGCGGTTCTGCGTCTAAACCGGTTATCCTGGGAGCAATCCTGGTGACCGCGGTGATTCAGATTCTGGTGCATCTGGTTTGCTTCCTGCACATGAACACCAAGTCCGATGAAGGCTGGAACATGACGGCCTTTATCTTTACCGTGATTATCATCGCTATCCTGGTAGTCGGTTCCATCTGGATTATGTGGAACCTCAACTACAACATGATGGTTCACTAAGAGCGGCGAGTATGTTTAAGCAATACCTGCAAGTAACGAAACCAGGCATCATCTTTGGCAACCTGATCTCCGTGATCGGAGGGTTCCTGCTGGCCTCTAAAGGCAGCATTGATTACGCCCTCTTTATTTACACGCTGGTCGGTGTGTCACTGGTTGTTGCGTCCGGTTGTGTATTTAACAACTACATCGACATGGATATCGACAAGAAGATGGAAAGGACCAAAAATCGGGTGCTGGTGAAAGGCCTGATCGCCCCTTCCGTCTCGCTGGTGTACGCCACCTTGCTGGGTATTGCTGGCTTTATGCTGCTGTGGTTTGGTGCTAACCCACTTGCCTGCTGGCTGGGGGTGATGGGGTTCGTGGTCTATGTGGGCGTCTACAGCCTGTATATGAAACGTCACTCCGTCTACGGCACGCTGATTGGTTCTCTCTCCGGCGCTGCGCCGCCGGTGATTGGCTACTGCGCCGTCACGAACGAGTTCGACAGCGGTGCGCTGATCCTGCTGGCTATCTTTAGCCTGTGGCAGATGCCGCACTCCTATGCCATCGCGATTTTCCGCTTTAAGGATTATCAGGCAGCGAACATCCCGGTTCTGCCGGTCGTGAAGGGCATTTCGGTTGCCAAGAACCACATCACGCTTTACATCATCGCCTTTGCCGTAGCAACGCTGATGCTCTCTCTGGGTGGTTACGCCGGGTATAAATATCTGGCGGTAGCGGCTGCAGTGAGCGTCTGGTGGCTTGGCATGGCGCTGCGCGGATACAAAGTGGAAGATGACAAAGTCTGGGCACGTAAGCTGTTTGTGTTCTCCATTGTCGCCATCACTTCTCTGTCCGTGATGATGTCCGTGGATTTCATGGTGCCAGATTCGCACAACCTGCTGACTTACGTCTGGTAAGCGACAACAGGTCAATAAAAGGGTGCTTCGGCACCCTTTTTTATTCACAAAATCAATTAATAACGCATGTAATATTTGTTAAATAAGCCCTTATTTACCCCGCCCCTTCCCCGCACTACACTATGGCCTGCTTTTGAACTGAGGTGGTAATGAACGATTATAAAATGACGCCAGGCGAGCTACGCGCGACCTGGGGCTTAGGGACTGTCTTCTCGCTACGGATGCTCGGCATGTTTATGGTCCTGCCTGTTCTGACCACCTACGGCATGGCGCTGCAGGGGGCGAGCGAGGCATTGATTGGCCTGGCCATTGGCATTTACGGTCTGGCCCAGGCGGTCTTCCAGATCCCGTTTGGCCTGCTCTCTGACCGGGTTGGCCGAAAGCCACTGATTGTCGGTGGCCTGCTTATTTTTGTTCTGGGCAGTGTGATTGCCGCCCTCTCCCACTCCATCTGGGGGATTATTCTTGGCCGCGCCCTTCAGGGCTCCGGCGCGATTGCCGCCGCCGTGATGGCGCTGTTGTCCGATCTCACCCGCGAACAGAACCGGACTAAAGCGATGGCGTTCATCGGCGTTAGCTTTGGCGTCACCTTCGCCATTGCGATGGTATTGGGCCCGATAATCACCCATGCGCTTGGCCTGCACGCGCTGTTCTGGATGATTGCCGTGCTGGCAACCCTCGGTATTGGCTTAACCCTGTGGGTCGTCCCGGACAGCAAAAACCACGTCCTCAACCGTGAATCGGGAATGGTAAAGGGCTGCTTCAGCAAAGTGCTGGTTGAGCCACGCCTGCTGAAGCTTAACTTCGGCATTATGTGTCTGCACATCCTCCTGATGTCGACCTTTGTCGCCCTTCCCGGCCAGCTGGCCGCTGCGGGCTTCCCGGCAGCCGAGCACTGGAAAATCTATCTGGTCACGATGCTGATTTCCTTTGTCTCCGTCGTGCCATTCATTATCTACGCTGAAGTGAAGCGCAAGATGAAGCGCGTCTTTATTGGCTGCGTAGCACTGTTGCTGATAGCTGAGATTGTGCTCTGGGGTGCCGGCCCGCACTTCTGGGAGCTGATTGCCGGCGTGCAGCTGTTCTTCCTGGCGTTTAACCTGATGGAAGCCCTGCTGCCGTCGCTGATCAGCAAAGAGTCCCCTGCCGGTTACAAAGGCACGGCGATGGGCATCTACTCCACCAGCCAGTTCCTCGGCGTGGCCATTGGCGGCTCGCTTGGCGGCTGGGTGGACGGTCTGTTTGACTCTCAAACCGTGTTTCTCGCGGGCGCACTGCTGGCGACAGTCTGGCTGCTGGTCGCCAGTACCATGAAAGAGCCGCGCTACGTGAGCAGCCTGCGGGTAGAAATCCCGGATGATGTTCAGATTAGCGACGCGCTGAAACAGCGTCTGGAAGCAAAAGAGGGTGTGACGGAGGTCCTGATTGTCCCGGAAGAGCGCAGCGCTTACGTCAAGATAGACAGCAAAATGACCAACCGCTTCGAAGTGGAGCAGGCCCTGAAAGCATGAAAAAGCCCGGTTGAACCGGGCTTTTTGCTATTAATCGCGGAAGTTTTTAAACTGGAACGGTTGTCCCAGATCGCCGCCTCGCACCAGCGCCATCACGGACTGCAGGTCATCGCGGGACTTGCCGGTGACGCGAATCTCTTCACCCTGGATCTGCGCCTGCACCTTCAGCTTGCTGTCTTTAATGAGCTTCACGATCTTCTTCTGCACCGCGCCCTCAATGCCCTGCTTCAGTTTAGCTTCAACGAACCAGGTTTTACCGCTGTGCACAAACTCTTCCGGCACATCCAGAGAGGTCCCTTCAATGCCGCGTTTTAACAGCTTGGCGCGCAAAATGTCGAGCAGCTGATTCACCTGGAAATCAGACTCGCTCAGCACCTTAATGGTCTTATTTGCGTCGTTCAGCTCAAACGACGCCTCAACGCCACGAAAATCGAAACGTGACTCAACTTCGCGGGTTGCGTTCTCAACGCCGTTGCGAACTTCCTGGATATCAACTTCGGAAACAATATCGAAAGATGGCATCTTTTCTTCTCCCTTCACTTTTGTTGCGTTGCATAATACCCGCTACGAGGCATAACTCAACAGAAGCTTAGCTGTATAATTAAGCTGTAACACCTGGCGCAGTTGCAGGTGAGGAGGAACAATGAAAATTACAGTGCTCGGATGCGGAGCGCTTGGTCAGCTATGGCTGACCGCGCTGTGCAAGCACGGACATGAGGTTCAGGGCTGGCTGCGCGTGCCCCAGCCCTATTGCAGTGTAAACCTGATTGGTGAAGACGGAAGCATCTTTAACGAATCCCTCACCGCGAACGATCCCGATTTCCTGGCGCAAAGTGACCTGTTACTGGTGACGCTTAAAGCGTGGCAGGTCTCAGACGCGGTGAAGACGCTGGCTGCGCAACTCCCCTCCACTTCCCCTATACTGCTGCTGCATAACGGCATGGGGACCATTGATGAGCTGAAAGGCATCCCGCAGCCCCTGCTGATGGCGACAACCACGCACGCAGCCCGTCGCGACGGCAACATCATCGTGCACGTCGCCAGCGGCGTGACCCATATGGGACCGGCCAGAACACAGGATGGAGACTACAGTTATCTTGCCGATGTGCTGCAGAAGGTGTTGCCGGACGTCGCCTGGCATAACACTATTCGCCCTCAACTCTGGCGCAAGCTGGCCGTGAACTGCGTGATCAATCCGCTGACGGCACTGTGGAACTGCCCGAATGGGGAGCTGAAAAACCATCCGCAGGAGGTTGCATCACTGTGTGCTGAAGTCGCGTCGGTCATTGAGCGGGAAGGCCTGCATACCTCGGCAGAGGATTTGCGCGGTTATGTCGAGCAGGTTATTGAGAGTACGGCAGAAAATATCTCCTCAATGTTGCAGGATGTCCGGGCATTGCGCCACACAGAAATCGACTACATTACCGGCTATCTGCTAAAACGTGCCCGAGCACATGGCATCGCCGTGCCGGAAAACGCCCGTTTGTATGACCTGGTTAAACGTAAGGAGAGTGAATATGAGCGCGTCGGCACTGATCTGCCTCGCCCCTGGTAGCGAAGAGACAGAAGCGGTCACCACCATTGATTTGATGGTGCGCGGCGGTATTGAGGTGACGGTCGCCAGCGTTGCCAGCGATGGCAGTCTGGCGGTGACCTGCTCGCGCGGCGTGAAACTGCTTGCGGATGCGCCGCTTGTGCAGGTGGCCGACGGGGATTACGACATCATCGTCCTGCCCGGTGGCCTGAAGGGTGCGGAATATTTTCGCGACAGCCCGCTGCTGGTCGAGACCGTGCGTCAGTTCCATTTATCGGGTCGTATCGTCGCCGCCATCTGTGCCGCCGCCGGAACAGTGCTGGTTCCGCACGATATTTTCCCTATCGGCAATATGACCGGCTACCCCGGTCTGAAGCAGACCATCCCGGAAGACCAGTGGGTGGACAAACGCGTCGTGTGGGATCCACGCGTCAACCTGCTGACAAGCCAGGGCCCCGGCACCGCGATTGATTTTGGTTTGAAGATTATTGACCTGCTGGTCGGGCGCGAAAAAGCGTACGAGGTGGCGTCATCGCTGGTGATGCCGGCGGGAATTTATAACTACTATGAAGAGTAGTGCGTAAAAAAGCCGGGTGGCGCCAGGTTAAAGCAAAACGGCAACCAAAGGTTGCCGTTTTTTATGTTTTCTCCCTCTCCCCGTGGGAGAGGGCCGGGGTGAGGGCATCAGGCCGCATTCCCGGGCAAAAAACTACGGGCGATACACCTTCACATTCGCAAAGCCCTGCTCGCGCAGATACAGTGCCTGCAGGCGGCTCATCACCCCACGCTCACACCATAGCAGATACGTTTTGCTCTGGTCGAGATCGCCAAATTTGGTGCTCAGCTTGTAGAACGGCAGCGACACCACTTCAACGCCTTCCACCTGCAGCGGCTTGTCGTCCTGCTCATCAATAGAGCGGATATCCAGAATCGCATCGTTAGCGCCGAAACCGCTCACGGTTTCCACTTCGACGACGTCCTGCTCGGTCTGCTGGGCGATTTCGCGGATATCAATATTGGACGCTTCCGCCACCACTTTATCCAGGATGCTGAAATCGAAGTGCTCTTCTTCGGCCTCGATCTTCGCCTTCACCGCTTTGACGGTCGGGCTTTTGGAGATCACACCGCAGTATTCCGGCATGGTACGGGCAAAATCTTCGGTGCCGATTTCACGTGCCAGATCGATGATGTGCTCTTTATCGTGGGAGATCAGCGGACGCAGGATCAGCGTATCAGAGACTTTGTCGATCAGACGCAGGTTGGTCAGCGTCTGGCTGGAGACCTGCCCCAGCGCTTCGCCGGTGACCAGCGCCTGCACGCCGTAGCGCTCAGCCACTTTGGATGCCGCACGCACCATCATGCGCTTCAGGATAACGCCCATCTGGCCGTCGTCCACTTTCTCAAGAATTTCGCCCACTACCGGCTCGAAGTTGATCGCCACAAAACGCACGCGGTGGGAGCTGCCGAAGCGGTTCCACAGGTAATGCGCGACCTGGCGAACGCCGATTTCATGCGCCGCACCGCCCAGGTTAAAGAAGCAGTAATGGACGCGACAGCCGCGGCGCATCAGCATATAGCTGGAAACGCCGGAGTCGAAGCCGCCGGAGATCAGAGACAAGACATCTTCCTGGGTGCCGATCGGGAAACCGCCGATACCTTCATAACGCCCTTTCACCAGCAGCAGGCGATCGTTTTCGATCTCCAGGTTAACCGTCACGTCCGGGTGCGTCAGACGCACGCGCGCAGACTCGACGTGCTGGTTCAAACCGCCGCCAACGTAACGTTCCACTTCAATGGAGCTGAATTCGTGCTTGCCGCGACGTTTCACGCGTACGCAGAAGGTTTTGCCTTCGATCTGATCGCGGTACTGAACCAGCGCTTTCTCGAAGATATCGTGCATATCGCTGAACGGGACGTCTTCCACCTCCAGAATATGGTGGATCCCCGGAATACGGGTCAGCGCGTCGCGAATATCCTGACGTTTGTTTTCGTCTTTCGCACGGACTTCAACGTGGTCCCAGTGGCGCACCACGGCGAGCGTTTCGTCGTAGTGCTTTAATACGTTACGAATGTTCCCGGTGAGAATTTTAATAAAGCGCAAACGCACAGATTGGCTTTTGATGGTGATTTCAGGGAACAATTTAATGATAAACTTCATGGCGGCAATGTTTCTTAGGCAAGCGTATTAAGGCTTGTAATGGAAAAGAGTACAGCAGCCCACACCCGTGGCTGCATCCAGGCGCGCAAGTATACCACCATCGCGCCGCTCCTGTGCACATTGCGCGTTATTTGCTTATCCGCCCGAGTCCGTTACCATGTCGGGGCGAAGAATATAAGAGTCAATTCACTATGCCGAAGAAGAACGACGCACCGGCCAGTTTCGAAACTGCGCTGAGTGAACTGGAGCAAATCGTTACCCGTCTTGAGAGCGGCGATCTCCCGCTGGAAGAGGCGCTCAACGAATTCGAACGTGGCGTGCAGCTGGCGCGACAGGGGCAGGTCAAACTGCAGCAGGCCGAGCAGCGCGTGCAGATCCTGCTTTCCGACAGCGAAGACGCGAAAACTACGCCTTTCACACCGGACGCCGAGTAAATGGATTTTGCCAACGAGCTTCAGGCGCGTGTAGTTCGCGCCAACGACGCCCTGCGCCGTTTTATTGCACCACAGCCTTTTCAGAACACTCCTCTGGTTGAGGCCATGCACTATGGCGCACTCTTGGGTGGAAAGCGCCTGCGCCCGTTCCTGGTGTACGCCACAGGCAATATGTTTGGTATCAGCGATAACACGCTGGACGCCCCGGCTGCCGCCGTTGAGTGCATCCATGCCTATTCGCTGATCCACGATGATTTACCGGCGATGGACGACGACGACCTGCGTCGCGGTCAACCTACCTGCCATATCAAGTTTGGCGAAGCGAATGCCATTCTGGCGGGCGATGCCCTGCAAACGCTGGCGTTCTCTATTTTGAGCGATGCGCCGATGGCGGAAGTGGCTGACCGTGACCGCCTGGCAATGATTTCCGAACTGGCGATGGCCAGCGGCGTGGCCGGCATGTGCGGCGGACAAGCGCTGGATCTTGAAGCGGAAGGACGTCAGGTTAATCTGGAACAGCTGGAGCGTATTCATCGCCACAAAACCGGGGCATTGATTCGTTCTGCCGTTCGCCTGGGCGCGCTGAGCGCGGGTGAACAAGGGCGCAAAGCCTTGCCGACGCTGGACAGATACGCAGAAAGTATCGGTCTGGCATTCCAGGTTCAGGATGACATTCTGGATGTGGTGGGCGATACTGCAACATTGGGTAAACGTCAGGGTGCGGACCAGCAGCTTGGCAAAAGTACCTACCCCGCCCTGCTGGGTCTTGAGCAAGCCCAACGTAAAGCCCGGGATCTGATTGACGATGCCCGCCAGTCGCTAAATGTACTGGCCGCACAATCGCTGGATACCTCGGCACTGGAAGCGCTAGCGGACTATATAATCCAGCGTGATAAATAAACTATATATCTCGATGAGCCTTTGATGAGTTTTGATATTGCCAAATACCCGACACTGGCGTTAGTTGACTCCACCCAGGAGTTGCGTCTGTTGCCGAAAGAGAGCCTGCCGAAGCTGTGCGACGAGCTGCGTCGCTACCTGCTCGACAGCGTAAGCCGCTCAAGCGGCCATTTCGCCTCCGGGCTTGGCACGGTAGAACTGACCGTGGCGCTGCACTATGTCTATAACACGCCGTTCGATCAGCTTATCTGGGACGTGGGCCACCAGGCCTATCCGCACAAAATTCTGACCGGACGTCGCGATAAAATTGGCACCATTCGTCAGAAAGGTGGCCTGCATCCGTTCCCGTGGCGCGGTGAGAGCGAGTATGACGTGCTGAGCGTCGGCCACTCCTCCACCTCCATTTCTGCGGGCATCGGTATTGCCGTTGCCGCCGAAAAAGAGAATAAACAGCGCCGCACCGTCTGCGTGATTGGTGACGGTGCTATCACCGCCGGGATGGCCTTTGAGGCCATGAACCATGCGGGTGATATCAAACCGGACATGCTGGTTATCCTCAACGATAACGAAATGTCGATTTCCGAGAACGTCGGTGCGCTGAACAACCATCTGGCGCAGCTGCTTTCCGGCAAGCTTTACTCCTCGCTGCGTGAAGGCGGTAAAAAAGTCTTTTCCGGCGTACCGCCGATTAAAGAGCTGCTCAAGCGCACCGAAGAACACATCAAAGGCATGGTCGTGCCGGGTACGCTGTTTGAAGAGCTGGGCTTTAACTATATTGGCCCGGTTGACGGCCATGACGTGCTGGGCCTGGTCACCACCCTCAAGAACATGCGTGACCTGAAAGGCCCGCAGTTCCTGCACATCATGACCAAAAAAGGGCGTGGCTACGAACCGGCGGAAAAAGATCCGATCACCTTCCACGCGGTACCAAAATTCGACCCGTCCAGCGGCTGTCTGCCAAAAAGCAGCGGCGGTATGCCTAGCTATTCCAAAATCTTCGGCGACTGGCTGTGTGAAACCGCCGCGAAAGACAACAAGCTGATGGCGATCACCCCGGCCATGCGTGAAGGCTCCGGCATGGTGGAGTTCTCCAGAAAATACCCTGACCAGTATTTTGACGTGGCGATTGCCGAGCAGCATGCGGTGACGTTCGCAGCGGGCCTGGCCATTGGCGGCTACAAGCCGGTGGTCGCTATCTATTCTACCTTCCTGCAGCGCGCCTACGAT
Source organism: Enterobacter cloacae complex sp. HYC080_NIDB (assembly GCF_056673325.1). Taxonomy (NCBI): domain Bacteria; kingdom Pseudomonadati; phylum Pseudomonadota; class Gammaproteobacteria; order Enterobacterales; family Enterobacteriaceae; genus Enterobacter; species Enterobacter cloacae complex sp. HYC080_NIDB. The sequence continues at coordinate 3,509,966 of NZ_CP114212.1, forward strand.
CAGGTGATCCATGACGTGGCCATCCAGAAGCTGCCGGTACTGTTTGCGATAGACCGTGCGGGCATCGTCGGCGCTGACGGTCAGACGCACCAGGGCGCATTCGATCTGTCGTTCCTGCGCTGTATTCCGGATATGGTCATCATGACGCCAAGCGACGAAAACGAATGTCGTCAGATGCTGTTTACCGGCTATCACTATCAGGATGGCCCTAGTGCGGTGCGCTACCCACGCGGCAATGCGGTGGGCGTTGAGCTGCAACCCCTGGAAAAACTGGCGATCGGTAAAGGTCTGGTGAAACGTCGCGGTGAGAAAGTGGCGATCCTGAACTTCGGTACGCTGATGCCAGAAGCTGCGAAGGTCGCTGAAACGCTAAACGCTACCCTGGTGGATATGCGCTTCGTGAAGCCGCTCGACGAATCTCTGATTTTGAATTTGGCCGAGACGCATGACGTGCTGGTCACTCTGGAAGAAAACGCCATCATGGGCGGTGCGGGAAGCGGCGTGAACGAGGTGCTGATGGCAAACCGCAACGTCGTGCCGGTGTTGAACCTCGGCCTGCCGGATCATTTCATTCCTCAGGGTACCCAGGATGAAGCCCGTGCGGCTATTGGTCTGGACGCCGCCGGTATTGAAGCCAAAATCCGCGCCTGGCTGGACTAATCCCTCCCCTTTTTCGCTCCTGCTATGCTTAAACGTATTGTTTAAACAGCAGGAGCGGAACCATGCAATACACCACATTAGGAAAAACCGACCTTAAGGTTTCCCGGCTTTGCCTGGGCTGTATGACTTTTGGCGAGCCCGAACGAGGGAACCACGCCTGGACGTTGCCGGAAGAGAGTAGCCGTCCGATTATTAAACGCGCTATCGAGGGCGGCATTAACTTCTTCGACACCGCCAACAGCTACTCCGACGGCAGCAGCGAGGAGATTGTCGGTCGTGCCCTGCGTGACTTTGCGCGTCGGGATGACATTGTGGTCGCCACCAAGGTGTACTACCCGTCAGGTGACCTGACTCAGGGCCTTTCTCGCGCGCAGATCCTGCGCTCTATTGATGACAGCCTTAGACGCCTGAACATGGATTACGTCGACCTGCTGCAAATTCACCGCTGGGATTACAACACGCCGATCGAGGAGACGCTTGAAGCGCTCAACGAGGTGGTGAAAGCCGGTAAAGCGCGCTATATCGGCGCGTCGTCTATGCATGCGTCGCAGTTTGCACAGGCGCTGGATCTCCAGGCACAGCACGGCTGGGCGCGTTTTGTCACCATGCAGGATCACTACAACCTGATCTACCGTGAAGAAGAGCGCGAAATGCTGCCACTGTGCTATCAGGAGGGCGTGGCGGTGATCCCGTGGAGCCCGCTGGCGCGCGGACGTTTAACCCGTCCATGGGGAGAAACCACGGCTCGTCTGGTCTCAGATGAAGTCGGAAAAAATCTCTATTACGGTACAGAAGCCAGCGATGCGTTAATTGCCGAACGCTTAGCCGGGATTGCCGACGATACGGGAGCCACCCGCGCACAGGTGGCGCTGGCGTGGCTGCTGAGTAAGCGCGGGGTCGCGGCACCAATTATTGGGACGTCCAGGGAAGAACAGCTGGATGAACTGCTGAGTGCAGTGGATTTATCCCTGACGCCGGAGCAGATTGCCGAGCTCGAAACGCCGTATCAGCAGCATCCGGTGGTGGGGTTTAAATAAGCACCCTCTTTTGTAGGCCGGGTAAGGCGGAGCCGCCACCCGGCAATACAGAGCGCACAAAATTAACCGAAGTGATCGTACCCTTTCCAGTCGAGCGTGACCGGGGCACCGTCCTGCACAAACTTCAGCCCTTCGCTCTCCGGCATGATCTGCCCGATGCAGGTAAATTTCGCGCCGAGATGCGCTAACGCCACATCCAGCGTGCCACGGTTCAGCTCAGGTACCGTGAAGCACAGTTCGTAATCCTCACCACCGGAAAGCGCCCAGCGCAGGGCCTGCTCAGGCTCCACGTGGCGAAGCAGTTGCTCTGATAGCGGGAACAGATCCAGGTCGATGCGCGCGCCCACGCCGCTGGCCTTCAGAATATGGCCAAGATCGGAGATCAGCCCGTCGGAGAGATCGATAGCCGAGCTTGCCCGTTCCCGTAGCGCCTGCCCATGCAGAATACGCGGGGTGGGTCGCAGATGGCGTTTCACCAGATACGCCGCGTCGTCAGCATCCTTCACGGTCAAGCGATCCTGAAGAATAGCCAGCCCCGCAGCGCTGTCTCCCGGTGTACCGGTCACGTAGATCCAGTCACCTGGTTTTGCGCCCGAGCGTTTGAGCGCCCGACCGAGGGGCACATAGCCATGGATCGCCAGCGTCATCGACAGCGGCCCGGCAGTGGTATCACCGCCAATCAGCTGCATATCGTAGTAGTTCAGCTGTTCAAACAGCGCATCGCTAAAGGCTTCAAGCCAGGTTTCATCGACCTCGGGCAGCGTCAGGGCCAGCGTTAGCCATGCCGGATCGGCACCCATCGCGGCCAGATCGCTGACGTTGACCGCCAGCGCTTTATACGCCAGATCGGCAGGATCGATATCGGGTAAAAAATGACGTCCGCACACTAAGGTGTCGGTGCTGATTGCCAGCGTCTGTTTTTCGGGAATATTGAGAAGTGCACAGTCATCGCCAATGCCGGTTTCAACATCAAGACGAGAGGTTCTGACACGGTCGAAATAACGGGCAATCAGGGAGAATTCGCCGCATGCCATACGTTATGCCTCAGCAAATAAAAGAAAAAACCGGAGCCGCACTGCCCGTCAGGCAATGCAGGACTCCGGTTTGCGGATCACTTTTTGTGGGGACGGATCGCAGGTGCAGCTTTATCAAGAACGCCGTTAACAAATTTGTGGCTGTCTTCAGCGCCGAAGGTTTTTGCCAGTTCGATCGCTTCGTTGATGGCCACTTTGTACGGCACATCATCACGTTTAGACAGCTCAAACAGCGCGATACGCAACACTGCTTTTTCCACCTGACCCAGCTCTTCGAGCAGACGGGACAGGTATGGCTTCATCAGACCATCGAGATACGCGCTATTAGTCGCCACTCCCGACAGCAGTTCACGGAAGTACAGAACATCGACGTCTTTCACGTCCTGTTCTGACAGGAACTGGTACTCAACATCGGCGATGTCGTTGTGGGACAACTGCCAGGAGTAAAGTGCCTGAACGGCACATTCACGGGCGCGGCGACGAGCAGCAGGTTTCACGGAATTCCCCTTACAAAAAAATCAGGCCTTGATGGCTTTCAATACATTGATCATTTCAAGCGCGGTCAGTGCAGCTTCTGCACCTTTGTTACCGGCTTTGGTGCCAGCACGTTCGATGGCTTGTTCAATACTTTCGGTGGTCAGCACGCCGAACGCGACAGGAATTTCAGCATCCTGCGCAACGTGTGCCAGACCATTGCTTGCACCGCCCGCAACGTATTCGAAGTGCGCAGTGCCGCCACGAATAACAGTACCCAGCGCGATCACCGCGTCGTATTTACCGGTTTTCGCCAGCGCGCCCGCTGCCAGTGGCAGCTCGTAAGCGCCTGGAACCCAAACAACGGTAATGTTCTCATCTTTCACCTGACCGATACGTTTCAGGGCGTCAATCGCACCTTCCAGCAGGCTGTCGTTGATGAAGTTGTTGAAACGCGCAATGGTGATGGCGACGCGAGCGTCCGGGGTAGCTACAGCAGCTTCAATAATGTTCATACTCTTCCTTTACGGGTTCATTTGGCCCCGCAGGGGGGCGGATTTTATCATAATACTTTGCGCACTGCTTCCCTATTTCAGGAGCAATTACGCTGTCGTTAAATGGAGGCAGACATCCGGGCCTACCGAACGAATCTCGCTGAATGTGAGTTGCGGTGCGTCGGCCAGTTTTTCAAGGCCAGGCAGCACAAACAGGCCGCGCGCGTCGTGGCCTAACAGTTTAGGCGCAACGTATACAATCAGTTCATCCACCAGCCCGGCCTGCAACAGCGCACCCGCGAGCGTGGGTCCCGCTTCTACCCAGATGCTGTTCACCTGCTGCTTGCCGAGCAGCATCATCAGCACCACTAAGTCGAGGCGACCGTTGTGCTCAGGTACCATAATGCTACGCACGCCCTCTGGCCATTCGCGCGTATCTTCTTTGGTACGGGCAATCCAGGTTTCACCCGGCTGCTGCACGATGCGATGTTCCGCCGTTATGCGGTTCTGGCTATCAATGACAATACGCAGCGGCTGACGCAGGTTCTCCTGCGGGTAAAGCGCCTGAGTATCGGCATTCAGTTCGTCCCAGCGCACGGTCATAGCCGGATCGTCAGCCAGAACGGTTTCACTGCTGGTGAGGATAGCATGGCTTTGCGCGCGAAGACGTTGCACATCGCGCCTTGCCTGGGGCGAGGTGATCCACTGGCTTTCACCGTTTGCCATCGCCGTACGACCGTCCAGCGAAGCGCCCAGCTTAAGCTGGATATACGGGAACCCGGTGCGCATGCGCTTCAGAAAGCCTTTGTTGATCGCTTCGGCGTCCTGCATCATCAGCCCATGACTGACGTCAATGCCTTCCTGCTGCAGGCGATACAGACCGCGTCCGGCAACCTGCGGATTCGGATCCTGCATCGATGCCACCACGCGGGAAACCCCCGCAGCAATCAGCGCGTCGCAGCACGGTGGGGTACGCCCGTGGTGGCTGCAGGGCTCCAGCGTCACGTAGGCGGTGGCACCGCGTGCCTTCTCGCCTGCCATCCGCAACGCATGGACCTCGGCGTGCGGCTCGCCGGCACGATAGTGGAACCCCTCCCCCACGATCTCGCCATCTTTAACGATCACGCACCCGACGTTCGGATTGGGATGGGTAGTAAAACGCCCGCGCTGCGCCAGCTTCATGGCTCGCGCCATGTAAATCTCATCCTGCATGAGCTTAATCCTGTAAGCGGGCGATCTCTTCGCCAAACTCTTTGATATCTTCGAAACTGCGGTAGACAGAGGCGAAGCGGATATAGGCGACCTTATCGAGCTTTTTCAGCTGCTCCATCACCAGGTTACCGATCATCTTGCTTGGCACCTCGCGCTCGCCCAGACCACGAAGATAAGATTTTATGTGGTTTAACGCCATTTCGACGTCATCCGCGCTGACGGGACGTTTTTCCAGGGCCTTCAGCATCCCGCTACGCAGCTTCTCTTCGTTAAACGGCTCGCGCACATCGTTACTTTTTACCACGCGCGGCATTACCAGCTCAGCAACCTCAAAGGTCGTAAAACGCTCGTTGCACACCAGACACTGCCGACGACGGCGTACGGATGACCCTTCGCCTACAAGACGCGAGTCGATGACTTTGGTATCCACAGCGGAGCAGAATGGGCAATGCATACGGTATCCCTGTTATCCGGTTAACTGAGTTTCATTTTACCCTGATCTGGCCTGACAACAAAGGAAGAGCTTTTTGAGACAAAGGATCTATGTCTGACGGCACGTTGCTGGCTACCATTAGGGAGATCCGTTATTTCAAGGAAATAAACGCTATGACAAGACGTTACCTGAGAATTTTACTGGTGGGGAGCCTCTTCACCCTCAGTGCCTGTGCACAGCAAACCGAAGTCCGTCAGATGAAACAGAGTGTGAATACACTTAATACGGCGATGGACAAACTGAACAAAGAAACGGTGAAGATCACCCAGCAAAACGCGCTGAACGCCAAATCCAGCAGCGGGGTATACCTGCTGCCTGGCGCGAACACACCTGCGCGGCTGAATAGCCAGATTGGCACGCTGAAAATGTCGCTGGTCAATGTGGCAGCGAATGCAGATGGTACGCGCGCAACATTGCGCATTCAGGGAGAATCCAACGATCCGCTGCCCGCTTTTAGCAGCACCGTTGAGTGGGGACAGATCCAGGGCACGACGGAGAATTACCAGGAAGTGAACGTGAAGAACCAGCTCTTCACCGCCCCGGCCAGCGTTTTAGCGCCCAGTGATGTGGATATTCCGCTGCAGTTAAGCGGCCTTACGCCAGAACAGTTAGGCTTTATCCGCATTCACGACATCCAACCCGCCGCGCAGTAAACCCTTCCTTCTGAGCGGAGTGAAATGTCACTCCGCTAACATTTACATTTCGTATGGATTGGCAACATAAATGATTGCCGCTACAATCCCGGCCGTTTAAAGTACGCAAACGTGAACGCAATCGATTACGCGTGTGAGAGATATGTGAAACAACACATATTTTTGTGAGCAAGGATTCCTATAATAGGCTCCGCAGAAACACGAAATATTTAGAAACGCAATTCGCGCATTTTTCACTCCCGGAAGGGAATTTCAATCAGTGGCATGATTATGAAAAAAACATTACTCGCAGCTGGCGCCGTGCTGGCACTGTCCTCCTCTTTCACTGTTAACGCAGCGGAAAACGACAAACCACAATATCTCTCCGACTGGTGGCACCAGAGCGTTAACGTGGTTGGTAGCTATCACACCCGTTTCGGACCACAGATCCGCAACGATACCTACCTGGAATACGAAGCATTTGCCAAGAAAGACTGGTTTGATTTCTACGGCTACATGGATGCTCCGGTCTTCTTCGGCGGTAACACCGATGCAAAAGGTATCTGGAACCACGGTTCTCCGCTGTTTATGGAAATCGAACCACGCTTCTCCATCGATAAGCTGACCGGTACCGATCTGAGCTTTGGTCCGTTCAAAGAGTGGTACTTCGCAAACAACTACATCTACGATATGGGCCGCAACAAGTCCGGTCGTCAGAGCACCTGGTACATGGGTCTGGGTACGGACATCGATACTGGCCTGCCAATGAGCCTGTCCCTGAACGTATATGCTAAGTACCAGTGGCAGAACTACGGTGCGGCAAACGAAAACGAGTGGGACGGCTACCGTTTCAAAGTGAAATACTTTGTGCCAATCACTCAGCTGTGGGGCGGCAACCTGAGCTATATCGGCTTCACCAACTTTGACTGGGGCTCAGACCTGGGCGATAACGACTTCCGCGATCTGAACGGTAAGAAAGCACGTACCAATGATTCTATCGCGTCCAGCCACATCCTGGCGCTGAACTACGATCACTGGCACTATTCCGTGGTTGCGCGTTACTGGCACAACGGTGGTCAGTGGAACGACGATGCCAGCCTGAACTTCGGCAACGGCGATTTCAGCGTTCGTTCTACCGGTTGGGGTGGTTACCTGGTCGTGGGTTACAACTTCTAACCCGTGCGGGACTGTGCGGGCTGATGCCCTCACCCTGCCCCTCTCCCACAGGGAGAGGGAACAAATACTAAAAACGGCAACATACGTTGCCGTTTTGCTTTTACCTCGCCGCCGGGCAAAAAAGCCAGCTCAAGAGCTGGCTTTTTATTGCTTAACCTTGCGCAAAAAATCCGCCAGAGACCTGTCCGCACTTTCGCTAAACCGTCTCTCCGTCTGCACGATATTGAGACATCTGTCGAGCCGGAAACAGCGATAGTCATCGCGCCGTTCACACCACGCCGCCAGCAGCCAGCGCTCTCCCCAGAAGAACAAGCCCAGCGGCTGAACCTCACGCTTTGAAAGCTGCCCGGCTTCATCACGGTAATGCAACGCCAGCACGTGCTGGGCGGAAATTGCCTGATGAATCATGTCAAAATCGCTGCGGGAGTGGCTTTGCATGCAGAAATCCGGGGCATAAATCCGCGTCTGCTCCGCCTTTCGACGACTCTCCTCAGGCAGGATCGCCAGCACTTTCTCCTGGGCCGACTCCAGCTCGCGCGACAGCGATTCTCCTCCCCAGGTCTTGAGCAGGCGAATTGCGACGATCAGCGCCTCAGACTCCTTATTTGTCAGCATCAGAGGCGGCAGATCAAAACCCGACATCAGCCGGTATCCGCTTCCCGCTTCGCCTTCCACCGGCACGCCGGAGAGCGACAGATCGCGGATATCGCGGTAGACCGTGCGCTCGGAGACGCCAAGCCTGTCCGCCAGATGCGCTGCCGTCGTCAGACGCCTGCCCCGCAGGATCTGCACAATCTGAAACAAACGGTCAGCACGTCGGGTCATATCTTATTACGCTCTCAGGCAGGTTGATGGAGGCCGACGCGGTTACCTTCGCTGTCGATAAACAAAGCAATGGTGCCAATACCATCCGGCAGTTCCAGCGGGCCAAACACACACTCGCCGCCCGCGGAGGCAATGCGATCGAGCGTAGCCGTCAGGTTATCCGTATGCAGATAGATAATAGCGCCCTGCTGCGACGGCGAAACGCCCTCAAATTTTGCCAGCGCGCCGCCGGTGGCCGGATCGTCATGCGGGAATACCGCGAGCTCTGCCATGTCCATTTTCTCACGTCTCAGCTGGACCTGCATGACTGGCTCATAAAATTTGATGGCGCGATCCATATCTACCACGGGAATTTCAAACCAGTTAATCACACTTTTCATACATCCTCCTGACTGTTGTTTGGGTTCGAAAAGAGTCTACGACAGGGCTCCTGACAGCATACTGTCAGGAGTGTTTGTCAGGAGCAGATAAAAAAAATCCCGGTCAACCGACCGGGATTTCGATAACACGCTATTCGACGCCTTACGGCAGAATGGACGGCTGATCCGCCCCTTCTTTCTCAACCTTCTGCTGGAGCAGGTGCTCGCGCTTCATGCCGAGTTTCAGTGCCAGTGCGGATGCGACGTAGATAGACGACGCCGTACCGATGGAGACACCAATCAGCATGGTCAGCGAGAAGCCTTCCAGTACCGGGCCACCGAACAGGAACAGCATCAGGATCACCATCAAAGTGGTACCGGAGGTGATCAGGGTACGGTGCAGCGTCTGGGTCAACGACACGTTAAAGATTTCGTACGGCGTACCGCGACGGATCTTACGGAAGTTTTCACGGATACGGTCAGATACCACGATACTGTCGTTCAGTGAGTAACCGATAACGGACATCAGAGATGCCACGATGGTCAGGTCAACCTCAATGTGGAACAGCGACAGAACCCCCATGGTGATCACCACGTCGTGCGCCAGGGCGATAACCACCCCGGCCGCCAGTCGCCACTCGAAGCGGAAACCGACGTACACCAGGATGGAGATCAGCGCCACCAGCAGCGCCATTGCACCGGTCTGAGCCAGGTCCGCACCCACGCTCGGGCCGACAAACTCAATACGCTTGACCGCCGCGTTCTGGCTGGTTGTTTCGTTAATCACGTTAACAACCTTACTGCCCAGCTCCTGGCTGCCGTTAGCATCGTGTACCGGCGGCATACGCACCATGATGTCACGGCTGCTGCCGAAGTTCTGCAGCAGCGGCTCTTCAAAGCCCGCTTTCTGCAGAGACAGACGCATCTGGTCCATATCGACCGGTTTTTCCAGGGAGATCTCGATAACCGTACCACCGGTGAAATCCAGACCCCAGTTAAAGCCTTTCACGCCCATAACGACGATGGACAGAATCAGCAGTAAACCTGAAATGCCGAAGGCCCAGTAGTCCCAGCGCATAAAGTCCCAGACTTTACGGCCATGGTTCAATTGTTCAACAGTATATTCCTGTGCCACAACGCACTCCTCAGATAGACAGCTTTTTGACGCGCTTGCCGCCGTACAGCAGGTTCACGATGGCACGGGTGCCGACAATAGCGGTAAACATTGACGTTGCGACACCGATACCGGTAGTAATCGCAAAGCCTTTGATCGCGCCAGTACCCACTGCATACAGGATAAGAACCTTGATCAGTGTTGTTACGTTCGCATCGAAAATAGAGCTGAACGCGCCTTTATAACCTTCGTCAATCGCCTGCTGAACAGAGCGACCGTTGCTCAACTCTTCTTTGATACGTTCGTTAATCAGTACGTTGGCGTCGACCGCCACCGCAAGGGTCAGAACGATACCCGCAATCCCCGGCATGGTCAGCGTCGCCCCTGGCAGCAGGGACATAATGCCGATGATCAGCACCAGGTTCGCGATCAGCGCGGACGTCGCAATCAGACCAAACTTCTTATAGAAGAAGATCATGAAGAGGATAGAGACCGCCAGACCGGCCAGACACGCTTCCAGACCCTGTTGGATGTTCTGCATCCCCAGCGTTGGACCAATGGTACGTTCTTCAACAATCTGAATTGGCGCAATCAGCGCACCGGCACGCAGCAGCAGAGAGAGCTGACGCGCTTCGTTCGGGTTGCTAATACCGGTAATACGGAAGCTGTTACCCAGACGAGACTGGATATTGGCGATGTTAATCACCTCTTCCTCTTTCACCAGCACTGCACGACCGTTGGCATCTTTCTTACCGCTGTCTTTGTACTCCACGAACAGGGTGGCCATCGGTTTACCGATGTTATCCTTGGTGAAGTTAGACATGATGTTACCACCCGCGCTATCCAGCGAGATGTTAACCTGCGGCTGGTTGTATTCGTCCTGGCTGGAAGTGGAGTCGGTAATATGGTCACCGGTCAGAATGACGCGTTTGTACAGCACAACGGGCTGACCTTCGCGGGTCTGTTTCACTTCGGAGTCACCCGGAATACGGCCTGCTGCGGCAGCGGACTGATCGACGTAAGAGTTAACCAGACGGAATTCCAGCGTTGCGGTCGCACCCAGAATCTCTTTCGCACGTGCAGTGTCCTGAATACCCGGCAGTTCAACCACGATACGGTCCGCACCCTGACGCTGTACCAGCGGCTCAGCCACGCCCAGTTGGTTTACACGGTTACGCAGAATGTTGATGTTCTGCTGAACGGCATATTCACGCGCTTCTTTCAGACGCGCATCGGTCATCACCGCGCGCAGCTGGTTGCTGCCCTGAGAGGTGATCACCAGGTCACGGTGACGTTGGGTCAGGTAATCTACAGCCTGATCGCGCGCCGCACTGTCGCGGAACGTGATGCTCATGCCGTAGTTATCTTCTTTACGCACGGTAGTGTAAGGGATGCCTTTGTCGCGCAGATCGCTGCGCAGGCTGTCGATATTCTGTTCCTGCAGCTTGCCGAGCGCGGTATCCATGTCCACTTCCATCAGGAAGTGAACACCACCACGCAGGTCAAGACCCAGTTTCATCGGCTCTGCGTTCAGAGCAGCCAGCCAACGCGGGGTTGCAGGAGCAAGGTTAAGCGCCACGACATATTTGTCACCCAGCACGCCCATCAGCGCTTCGCGAGCGCGGAGCTGCGTGTCGGTGGTGTCGAAGCGAGCAAGAATTGCACCCTCTTCCAGAGCCACAGACTTAGCGGTAATTTTTTCTTCTTGTAACGTTTTCTGGACCTGGATCAGCGTTTGCTCACTGGCGGCGACACCGCGCGCGCCAGTGATTTGAACGGCCGGATCCTCACCATACAGGTTGGGAAGCGCGTACAGCAGGCCGACGAGAATCACGACGACCAGCATGATGTACTTCCACAAAGGATAACGGTTTAACACGGCAGTTCCCTTTGGGAAAAGTTGGGATTACAGCGCCTTCATGGTGCCTTTCGGCAGAACGGCAGCTACGAAGTCACGTTTGATAACCACTTCAGTGGTGTCGTTCAGGGCGATTGCAATGTAGCCACTTTCAGCCACTTTGGTTACGCGACCGACCAGACCACCGTTGGTCAGCACTTCATCGCCTTTCGCGATGGAGTCCATCAGCTTTTTGTGCTCTTTGGTACGCTTCTGCTGTGGGCGGAGGATCATGAAGTAGAAGATCAGACCGAACACAACCAGCATCAGGATCAGAGACATAGGGCTGCCCTGCGCCGGAGCACCTGTTGCCGCTACCGCATCAGAAATAAAAAAGCTCATTCAAATTCCCTCATTATTAAAATTAATCAACGTTCAACGGTGGAACATCCCGCCCCTGACGTTGGTAGAAATCGGTCACGAAGCTCTCTAATTTACCCTCTTCGATAGCCTTACGTAAACCAGCCATTAAGCGCTGATAATAACGAAGATTATGAATGGTATTGAGACGCGCGCCCAAAATCTCGTTGCAACGATCGAGATGATGCAGATACGCGCGGGAATAATTGCGACAGGTATAGCAATCGCACTCGGAATCGAGCGGGCTGGTGTCACTCTTATGCTTCGCGTTACGGATTTTCACCACGCCGTCAGTCACGAACAGATGACCGTTACGTGCGTTACGGGTTGGCATGACGCAGTCGAACATATCGATGCCGCGACGTACGCCTTCCACCAGATCTTCTGGTTTACCCACACCCATCAGGTATCGTGGTTTATCCGCCGGGATTTGCGGGCAGACATGCTCCAGAATGCGGTGCATATCTTCCTTCGGCTCACCCACAGCCAAACCGCCGACAGCGTAGCCATCAAAACCTATCTCTACCAGACCTTTAACGGAGATATCGCGTAAATCTTCGTAAACGCTGCCCTGGATAATGCCGAACAGCGCATTTTTGTTCTGCAGGGAGTCAAAACGGTCGCGGCTACGCTTCGCCCAACGCAGAGACATCTCCATAGAGCGTTTCGCGTAGTCCCAGTCAGCCGGGTATGGCGTACATTCGTCGAAGATCATCACGATGTCAGAACCGAGATCGTACTGAATCTCCATCGACTTTTCTGGATCGAGGAAAATCGGATCGCCGTTGATCGGGTTACGGAAGTGAACGCCCTGCTCGGTGATCTTGCGGATATCCCCCAGGCTGAAGACCTGGAAACCGCCGGAATCGGTCAGGATTGGGCCTTTCCACTGCATGAAGTCGTGCAGGTCACCGTGCAGCTTCATGATCTCCTGACCCGGGCGCAGCCACAGGTGGAAGGTGTTACCGAGGATAATCTGTGCGCCAGTGGCTTCAACTTCTTCCGGCGTCATCCCTTTTACGGTGCCGTACGTACCCACAGGCATAAATGCGGGGGTTTCCACCACGCCGCGATCAAACACCAGACGACCGCGACGCGCGCGGCCATCGGTGGTATCGAGTTCAAATTTCATTTTTTCTCCGACGTCAGAAAAACAGTCCAACGTTGTCATACGGTGCCGCGGACTTATTCCCCGACACGCTCATTCAAAGCCTGCGGATTGTACGTGATAAACATCGCGTCCCCGTAGCTAAAAAAGCGATATTTTTGTTCTACCGCAGACTTGTAAGCATTCATCGTATGCTGATAACCCGCAAACGCGGAAACCAGCATAATCAGCGTCGATTCAGGCAGATGGAAGTTGGTCACCAGCGCATCAATGACTTTGTACTGGTAGCCCGGGTAGATAAAGATCTGCGTATCGCCAAAGAACGGCTCGATGAGACCCGTTTTCGCGGCCTGTGCAGCGCTCTCCAGCGAACGGACTGAAGTCGTGCCTACCGCAACCACGCGGTTTCCGCGCGCTTTCGCCGCCAGCACCGCGTCCACCACCTCCTGAGGCACTTCGGCATACTCAGAGTGCATGATGTGGTCTTCAATGCTGTCTACGCGTACCGGCTGGAACGTACCCGCGCCGACGTGCAGCGTCACGAACGCCATCTCAACGCCCTTCGCGCGCAGTTTTTCCAGCAGCGGTTCATCAAAGTGCAGGCCCGCCGTCGGCGCCGCGACCGCGCCAGGTTTCTGGCTGTAGACGGTCTGGTACAGCTCGCGATCGGCCTCTTCGTCCGGGCGTTCAATATACGGCGGCAGCGGCATATGGCCGATGGCGTTAAGGATATCGAGGACCGTGCGCTCGTCCTGGAATTCCACCTCAAACAGCGCGTCGTGACGCGCGGTCATGGTCGCTTTAATGCTCTCGTCATCGCCCAGCAGCAGTTCTGCGCCCGGCTTCGGCGCTTTAGAGGCGCGAATATGTGCCAGAATACGTTTATCATCGAGCATACGTTCGACCAGCACTTCAATCTTGCCGCCGCTGGCCTTACGGCCAAACAGACGCGCCGGGATCACACGGGTGTTGTTAAAGACCAGCAGATCGCCAGGGTTGAGCTTGTCGAGCAAATCGGTGAAAGTACCGTGCGTCAGCTCGCCCGTTGGCCCATCCAGCGACAGTAAGCGACAGCTGCTGCGCTCAGGCATGGGATAGTGAGCAATCAGGGATTCAGGTAGTTCAAAGGAGAAATCGGCGACGCGCATGACGTATACTCGTGACTTAAAAACAGGCGGCATAGTCTAGTGCTCACACCCTTTTGCTGCAACAACTAGCCGCCCCCGGACAAATAAAACGCATGAATTTTCTCGCTCACCTGCATCTCGCTCACCTCGCTGACAGCTCCCTTTCCGGCAATTTGCTGGCCGATTTCGTGCGCGGCAACCCTGCAGAAGACTATTCCCCTGAGGTTGTCGACGGCATCTTTATGCACCGCCGCATTGATGTCATCACCGATAACCTGCCCGAGGTCACGGAAGCCAAAGCGTGGTTCCGCCCTGAGACGCGCCGCGTTGCGCCGATCACGCTGGATGTGATGTGGGACCATTTCCTGTCTCGCCACTGGGAACAGCTCTCCCCGTCGCTACCGTTGCCAGAGTTTGTGCGCTACGCCCATGCACAGGTGTCGGTCATTTTGCCCGACTCACCGCCGCGCTTTGTCAATCTGAACAACTATTTGTGGTCAGAACGCTGGCTGGAGCGCTATGGTGAGATGGCTTTTATCCAGAACGTCCTGAATGGCATGGCCAGCCGCCGGCCGCGTCTGGATGCGCTGCGTGACTCCTGGTATGACCTGGATGCACACTATGACGCGCTGGAGACGCAATTCTGGCAGTTCTATCCGCGCATGATGGCGCAAGCGAAAAACAAACAGCTGTGACAGATTTACATTGATAGGTAAAAGCTGGCGGAACGATTGTCACCACCTCTTTGTCTTATCCATGAACACTCTCTATACTGGCTCGCGTTGCGTTCCAAATAACCTTAGTATCTACAGGAGAATCATATGGTTCTGGTAACTCGTCCGGCTCCGGATTTTACAGCTGCAGCAGTTCTGGGCAACGGTGAAATCGTTGAAAACTTCAACTTCAAACAGCACACCAACGGTAAAGCGACCGTTCTGTTCTTCTGGCCAATGGACTTCACCTTCGTTTGCCCGTCTGAGCTGATCGCCTTCGACAAACGTTATGAAGAATTCCAGAAGCGTGGCGTGGAAGTGGTTGGCGTCTCCTTCGACTCTGAATTTGTACACAACGCATGGCGTAACACCCCTGTCGACAAAGGCGGCATCGGTGCGGTGAAATACGCAATGGTTGCGGACATCAAACGCGAAATCCAGCAGGCTTACGGTATCGAACATCCGGACGCTGGCGTTGCACTGCGCGGTTCTTTCCTGATCGACGCAAACGGCATCGTTCGTCACCAGGTAGTGAACGATCTGCCGCTGGGTCGTAACATCGACGAAATGCTGCGCATGGTTGACGCGCTGCAGTTCCACGAAGAGCACGGCGAAGTGTGCCCGGCTCAGTGGGAAAAAGGTAAAGAAGGTATGGCTGCTTCCCCAGACGGCGTAGCAAAATACCTGTCTGAGAACGTATCCAGCCTGTAATCGGCACGGTTTACGAAGAAGGCCCGCACATGCGGGCCTTTTTTTATGCTTTACGCTGCGTCTCTCGCCAGATACGCCAGGCCATGAGCGCCAGCAGGATCACGCCCACAATCAGCACGCTCCACACCAGCAGCGCGTTCATCCGGCTCTCCCGCTCGCCCGCAGAAGTGGCGGTTAAACGCGCCTCACCGCCCAACGCGACATCATCCACAATATCGGCCTGCGGCAGATTCGCCATATCATAGGTTTTGCGCAGGTCGGCGGGGATCAGCATGTCTGGCTCCAGGTTTGCTGGTTTTGCCGCCCCGTTTCCCCAGGCGAGCACGTACGGTGCTTTCCCCTGCGCGTTAAACACCAGATCAACGCGGTCGCGATGCCCTATGACGTTCGGAAGGTATTCAGGCAGACGCGCATTCAGCGTCGTGATTTTTACCGCCTGGACCCGCTCTCCGTTAAGCGAAACCGGCGCATACGTTTTGCCCTCCAGGCGGTAAAGAACCTCTTTTTTCAGGGGGTGCCATGTGTCTTTTTCCGTACTTCGCCACGCGATCTCCACGGGCAGAACGCCGTCGCCATTCAGCAAGAAGCTGACCGCGCTCAATGGCTGCGGGTGCGCCCAGTGCCACTGCGCTTCGCTTGTCGATAGCTGTTCCCCTTCCCCCTCCAGGTCGATCGCTTCCGGAGCCATCTGCGCAGGGGCGCTAATCGCGTTTACGCCGGTCAAGGTCATGCCCTGGCTCTGCGTATTCAGCACCACCATGAGATAGCGATTCGCATCAGGAGATAAAACCGTATCGGTATCGATCCGATCGAGCTTAAGGCGATCCTGGCCACTGACGACGTCCAGCAAGGGCATATCCTCGCGTAGGGTATACCAGCGCTTCAAATCCTCGCTGTAATAGACCGACGCCGTTCCCTGCCACGACGTCTGAGGGGGATTCCAGAGCAGCTGCAGCTGGGATATAGCCATCTCACCCGTCGCCTGCTCTGGCAAGGTCAGCAGATAATGTTGCCCGGCCACGGCAGCTTTCTGCCCTTCGAGCACAATCTCAACGCCATTTCCGGAACGGAGCAGGATCTTATTGCTATCACCGGCATCTGGCGCCGCGGCAAGCGGTGAGGCGTCCAGAGGAAAAAGACGCAGCACCGTGGATTGCGCCACCACCTGCGGGCGCGTCGCGGTGACCAGGCTGAAGGGAACCGGCTCACCCGACTGATTAAAGACGCGGACATCGTCCAGATTCGGGGAGGTGCTCTGTTCATAGACGGCGAGCGGCAGCAACACCCGATACCACTGGGAAGGAACCGACGTTTCCAGTGAACGACCAAAGGCATAATCCCGCGGCGATTCCGTTTGTATCTCGTCGCAGAACGCCATGCCCGATAGCGCCAGCAGCGTGGTACAGACTACCGCTTTCATCCATTTCATTTTTCATCTCCAGTTTTAGGCGGTAGTGGCGAGAAATACCCCACGATCAGGACCAGTATCGCCACGCCGATAAACGCCACGGCACGGGACATGCCGCCTCCGCCTGCGCTGTCCACCAGCATCAGTTTAACCATCACGACCCCCAGCAAGGCGGCCCCGCAGAGCCACTCCTGGCGGGAGGCCCGGCGGGTAGCATGGACCATGGCCACCAGCGCGATCAGCATCCAGAACAGGGCAAACGTGGTCTGGATAAGCCGCGAATCCCACAGCGACGCCATATTCCAGGCCACATCCCCATACCAGGCCAGAGCGCGCATCAGCGCCCCGTTAAGCCACCAGAAGCCAAACGCCATGATAGCAACGGCAGGCCACGGGCGGGCCTGAGCAAGCAACGCGGGATAGTAGCGATCCACTGCCCGATAAAAGACCACCAGCCCCAGCAGCGCGAATGCCGCGCCTTCCTCAAGCGGGTTCACCAGCGGCAGCCAGGTTTGCCGGTAAACGACGCCGTCCTGGAAATTGGTCACGACCAGCAGCACAAGCAGCGCCACGACGACAGGGATCGGCGCCAGGCAGGTATAGAGCGCAGGCCACTCCCCGAACGGCCACGCGCGGCGACGCACCGCCGCGGAAAGCGCCAGAATCACGCCGCCCCCAGCCGCCATCGCCAGTCCACTGCCCCACGCCGCCATGCCCCACGGTAGCGCGCGAGCAAACCAGTAAAGCTCAGCCGCCAGCGCCAGTAAAATCATCCAGCAAAGCGTCAGGTGCAGCCCCATCGCGACGCGCGGCAGCAGTCTTTCACCGTCACGTCGCAGCAGCATCAATGCGGCAGGAAGTGCAATGCACCAGGCCAGATTTGACCAGCCAGCGGCAACGATCTGCTGATGTGAAAGCTGGTAAACCACCATCACCAGCATCAGTGGCCACAGAAGCCATTTGCTGGCATCCAGCTCCCGCCACGCCAGACGAGCGGCAGCCTGGCGCCAGCCCCAGACCGAGACGGCCGAGAGCGCCAGCACGCCTGCCAGAACAGGTAATTCTTGTTTCAGTACCCGTTGCGAGGCCCCCAATAGCGCCACGATCCAGAACAACAGGCCGCCTGCCGACAACGCCCAACTGACCGGCAGAACACTTTTGCGCCATAGCCACGCCGCAGCCAGCCAGCAAAGGCTGAGGATGGCGAAGATAAGGAGAAGGCTCAGCGACGTCACGCCGTCCATTTGCGCCCACAGCGCGCTGCCGAGTGCCAGCACCAGCAGCGCCGTCCCGCTATAGCTCATACGACGCTGGTTCTGCTGCATGCCCAGCCAGAGGATACCCAGCCCCTCCAGCGCCCAGGCCATCGCCGTCCAGCGCGCCGAGAGTGCCAGCGGAATGGCGAGCGTAGCGAACCCGCCGCCGATGGCCAGCGCCGCCATGACCAGTCGTCGTCTGATGGACGGATAGCGCCGCAGCGCGAGGAACGCAAGGGAAAGATAAAATGCCCCATATCCGAGCGCGCTCAGCGCCGGGCCATATTCCCAGTGCCGGGTCATGCCGTACTGCATCCCGAAGCCAATCAGCGGCGGAGCAAACAGCAGTACGCCGTCAATAATCTGTTTCCCTTTTTCCTGCGCCCGCAGCGACAGCGCCACGCACAGCACGCCGAATATCAGCGTATTGGCAATCAGGAACAGCTGGCACACCCAATAGTGTTCAGGTTGATAGTCGTTCAGCCCCCAGAGGCCGCCCACGCCAAACGTAAAAAGCAGACCGAGCAGATTGAGCTCGCGCCAGTGCTGCCAGATGCTGATGGCGAGAATACCGATGGAAAGCAGGAGATAAAAAGAGAACAACGCCACAAAGTTGCCGCCTCCGGTAGACAGGAGCAGCGGTGCCAGATACCCGCCGAGGCTCGCCAGCATGGCCAGGCTCAAGGCCTTTTGCAGCACGGCCAGCCCGACGCTCGCGGCGCAAATCGCTACCAGCAGCGCAAAAGCCAGCGTCATCGGCAACATTTGCCAGAGCCGGAAGGCACCAAAGACCGTCAGGTAAAGAATGCCCGTCGCCCCACCCTGTAAGATAAGCGCATAAACCGGCTGCTTATGCCGCAGTCGCCAGCCAATCGCCAGCAGAATGATGGCAAACAGCGCCGTCGCCACCAGGCGCAGCTCAAGCGGGAACAGGGAATGTTCGACGGTATAGCGCAGCAGGAAAGAGAGACCGAGGAAAAGCAGCAGGATCCCCAGCTTCGCCAGCGGATTTCCCTGCATAAACCAGCGCACCAGCGACGTCAGTATGCCGCCAAAGGCGGATGGCTGTTTTGCCGCAGGGGCAGGAGCGGAAACGGGAGCGGGTTCAGCCCTGGGCACGCTGGCGTCCGGACGCCAGGGGTCGACAGGTGCGGGAGTGTGCTCCACCACTGGCGCGGTCACAACCACCGGCGCGGCGGTCTGCGCCGTCTCCGGCGCTATCTCAGCGGCACCACGCTGCTCAAGCGCTTCAATGCGCTGGCGAAGCCTGGCGATCTCCTGCCGCGCCGCCGTGCTCCGATTAAAGCCAATAACCGCAAGCACGGGCGCAACCACCAGCGCAAAAACCAGTAACAAACAGCCAAGGATGTAGAGCTCGTCCATGTTTCCACCTTCACCGTAAACTATTCGTTAAGATTGACACAAATCGTTGCATTTGTGCCATCTTAAAGGTGGAAACATTTACCGTCGCGTTAGCTGCCGACCCAGATCGTCGCGGATATCGCCGGCAGCGCCAGCACGCCGTCCTGAATCGTCGCCTTGCCCTCTTTATTCTTCCACGCAGCCACCTTCAACAGCGGGGAATCATCCAGCACCACTTCACAAGCCTCGCCCCGGTTGATAGTCACCAGCACGCGCTGCTGGTTATAGACGCGGACAAAGACCACCACGTTATCGTGGGCGTACACCACCTGGCAGCCGCCGTAGCGCAGGGCTAGACTCTGTTTACGCAGCTTCGCCAGCCGCTGATAGAGGCTGAACAGCACCTTGTCCTGTTTTTCTGGCGCCCACGGGAAGGTTTTGCGACAGAACGGATCGTTGTTGCCGTCCAGTCCCACTTCGTCTCCGTAGTAGATACACGGTACGCCCGGCCAGGTGAAGAGCCAGGTGACCGCCAGCGGGAGACGTGCCACATCCTTGCCGAGCAGGGATTTAAAGCGTGCGGTATCGTGACTATCAAGCTGGTTAAACATCCTCAGCTGCTGCTGATGAGACAGCCCGGCGCGGTAGTTATCCATCCACGCTGCGCAGGTTTCGGCGTCAATGTGGTTTGGATCGTAGGAGATATCGGTATTCGCCAGGAAACCCCATAGCGGGAAGGTAAAACCGCGATAGTTCATCGCCGCATCTTCGGCATCGTTTTGCAGCCACTGGCGCGCGTCGCCAAAGTGTTCGCCAAACACGAACGCTTCAGGCCGGGCCGCTTTTGCCGAGCGCGTGATCCCGCCGACGTGCTGCAGGTTATTTCGCGCCCCACCCGCTTCACCCAGCATATGTACGACGTCCAGACGCCAGCCGTCCATATTCCACGGGGCGTTCAGCCAGTGGCGGACGATGCTGTCTTCGCCGCCGTAAATCTCATTAACCAGCGTTGATGACTGGAAATCCAGCTTCGGCAGACTGGGGTAGCCCAGCCAGTCCAGGGCACGCCCCTCCTCATTAAAGATGTACCAGTCACGCTGCGGCGAGTCCGGGTTATGACATGCTCCGCCCATCGACTGGTTATGACGGTCAAACCAGGCGTGCGAATCTCCGCTGTGGTTAAACACGCCGTCCAGAATCAGGCGCATGCCTTCCTTAAGGGTGTTCTCTCGCAGGCGCAGCAGTGCCTCGTCCCCGCCAAACTGCGCGTCAACGTGGCGATAATCCTGTGTATCGTATTTATGTACGCTCGGGGCTTTAAACACCGGGTTGAGGTACAGCGCCGTCACGCCCAGTTTTTTCAGGTACGGCAGCTTTTCGCTGATGCCGTCGAGATCGCCGCCGTAAAACGTCGAGCCGCCCGCCTGCGCCGTCACCGGCTCATCCCATTTTTTCAGGATAATGTCGTGGCCCGCCGCGTGGTGGTGATAGACCTTATCCTGGTCGGCAGTGCGTTTTTCGCTACGCGCAAAGCGGTCCGGGAAAATCTGGTAAAAGACCTGATCGTTAACCCACTGCGGTCCGCTATCCGGATAATCAACGGCAAACTGTTCCAGCCGTGCGGGCGGGAACCGGCTAAACCCCTGCGGGGTAAACCACAGCTGACGATGGTTCCACAGCAGCTTGAAGCTATAACGGCGGCGCGGCTGCCCGCTACGCAAATCGATATTCGCCCGCCAGGCGGTGATCCCCGGCTGCGGCTGGCTGCGCAGCTTGTGCATTTTCAGCCCGGTCTCTTCATTATCAATTTCGGCGCGGAGCGTCACGCGTTCAGGCTGATTTTCCCCCGCCAGCCAGAGCGTAATCACAAGGTTGTCTTTGTTTTGCTTAACAAATGGGGCAACCGGAAGGTGCCAGGCATTTAACATCACGAATCCCCTTTGATGAAATTGACGTCACCTTGCCACAGGGTGGTTAAGGATAGCTCACCATGACGTGATTTATTGGGGGAGGAGGACGGGGGAGGAGGGATCAGTGCGGCCTGATGCCCTCACCCTAACCCTCTCCCACAGGGAGAGGGAATAAAAAAATTACTGCGCTTCTGCCAGTTGGCGATCGCGGCGGCATTTAAACACCCAGCCAACCAGCAGCAGGACGATCCACGCACAGCCCACGTAGAGGGAAATACGGGTATCCGGATGGTAGCCAATCAGGCCAATGATAAACACCAGGAAGATCAGCCCGACGACGGTTGTTGCAACGCCACCCGGGACTTTAAACTTCAGCGCTTTCGCCTCTTCCGGCGACAGTCGACGGCGGAACGCAATCTGCGACAGCAGGATCATGATCCACACCCACACGGTCGCGAAGGTCGCCAGCGACGCAATCACCAGGAAGACGTTCTCCGGCATGATGTAGTTCAGGTAAACCGAGAACAGCAGCGCAACGGTCATGACCACCACCGTCACCCACGGCGTGCCGCGGCGGGAGGTTTTAGCGAACACCTTCGGCGCACTGCCCTGCTCCGCCATGCCGTGTAGCATACGGCCTACGCCAAAGACGTCACTGTTGATCGCGGAAAGCGACGCGGTCAGCACCACGAAGTTCAGAATGCTGGCAGCAAACGCAATGCCCATATGCTGGAAGGTCAGCACAAACGGGCTACCGTTGGTACCGACCTGGTTCCATGGGTAGATGGACATAATCACGAACAGCGTGCCCACATAGAACACCAGAATACGCATCGGCACGGAGTTGATGGCACGTGGAATGGATTTCTCAGGGTCTTTCGCTTCCCCGGCGGTGATACCAATAATTTCAATACCGCCGTAGGCGAACATCACCATCTGCAGCGACATCACCATCCCGAGCCAGCCGTTGCTGAAGAAGCCCCCGTTGCTCCAGAGGTTATGGATCCCGGTCGGCTGACCGCCGTTGCCAATCCCCCAGAGGATGATGCCAAAACCGGCCACAATCATGATGATAATGGTGGCGACCTTGAAGAAGGAGAACCAGAACTCAAGTTCGCCGAACACCTTCACGCTCATCAGGTTGACGGCGCAGATGAGCAGCACCACGCTCAGCACCCAGATCCAGTGCGGCACCGTCGGGAACCAGACGCCCATATAGATACCAAACGCCGTCACATCGGCAATGGCCACAATCAAAATTTCAAAGCAGTAGGTCCAGCCAGTGATAAACCCGGCCAGCGGTCCGAGGTTTTCCTGCGCATAGCGCGAGAACGAACTGGCAGAAGGATTGTGAACCGACATCTCTCCGAGGGCGCGCATGATGATATACGCCGCCACGCCGCCAATGATGTAGGCCAGCAGAACGCTTGGACCGGCCATTTTGATGGCATCTGCCGAGCCATAAAAAAGACCGGTACCAATCGCAGAGCCCAGCGCCATAAAGCGGATGTGGCGTGTGCTGAGACCACGTTTAAGTTTGTTAGTGCTTTCCATTAAAATCTTGCCATTCAACACGAAAAAACAAAAAACCACGGGGCCTTAAGCCCCGTGGTTAAACAGTTTGTTGCCGTTGATTAATGGGCGTTAGATGCAACCTGGCGCCCTGCAGCACGGTCCCAGATAATCGCCAGAACCAGTGCAACAACGGTAGGCATCAGCCAGGCCAGGCCCTGCTCGGACAGCGGCAGACGCTGTGTCCAGGCGGGCAGAATCGCGGCGAACGCTGATGCTTTAATCCCGTCAAGGATACCAAAAATCAGGCTGATAAACATGGCTGGCGCAATAATTCGTGAGGAGTTATTCCACCACGGACGGGTGAAGCTCAGCACCACCAGCACGATGCACGGCGGATAGATGGCCGTCAGCACCGGAATAGAGACCTGAATCAGGTGGCTCAGACCGAGGTTGGACACCGCCATGGAGAAGATACCGAGGATAAACACCAGGGTGCGGTAAGAGAGCGGCAGATACTGCGCAAAGAACTCAGCACAGGCGCAGGTCAGGCCCACTGCGGTCACCAGACACGCCAGGAAAATCAGCGCCGCCAGCAGCATACTGCCCGCACCACCGAAGGTGTGCTGGACGTAAGCGTGCAGAATAGCCGCACCGTTCGCGTTCTGATCAACCAGCATGGCGCTATCAGAGCCCAGGCGGAACAGCGCCAGATACAGCAGCGTCAGACCCACACCAGCCATCAGGCCAGCCCAGATGGTATAGCGGGTCAGCAGACGCGCTTCGGTCACACCGCGGGAACGCGCGGCGTTAACGATAACAATACCAAACACCATTGCGCCCAGCGTATCCATCGTCAGGTAGCCGTTCACAAAACCGTTAGAGAACGCGGCGTTTTTATAGGCGTCCATTGCGTCGCTGATCGGGCCTGCTGGCCAGATGATAGCGGCCACAGCGAGAACGATCAGGGCGATGATTTTCAGCGGCGCCAGGAAGTTACCCACGGTATCCAGCAGTTTGCCCGGATAGAGGGAGACCAGAATGACAATCGCGAAGTAGACCAGGCTGTAGATAAACAGCGGCATCGGGCCGTCGCCGGTCAGCGGAGCAATCCCCACTTCAAAGGAAACGGTCGCCGTGCGCGGGGTGGCAAACAGCGGGCCCACGGCCAGATAGCAGACGGTGGCCAGCAGAACACCTGCGACTTTGCCAATCGGCGTGCTGAGGCTGTCCACGCCGCCACCGACTTTCGCCAGCGCGACGACGGTCAGTACCGGTAGACCCACGGCAGTAATCAGGAAACCAAACGCAGCGGTCCAGACGTGTTCACCCGCCTGTAAGCCAACCATTGGAGGGAAAATAATGTTGCCTGCGCCAACGAACAGCGCAAATGTCATAAAGCCCAGCGCGATGATGTCACGCGATTTTAAGTGATGGGTCATAAAACCTTACTGCCTGTGGATGTGGTGTTGAAAACATTGAGATTTTCGTTTTCCCTGACGGGACGATACAGCCGAAAAATTGCTCAATTTCAGCGGGAAATGCTCCCGTCCTGGCGTGGAGAAGAATAGTTTTTCGATTTACCACGCAAATACAGTCGGTCTGACAGTATCTGGGGGGCAATTTAAACGCTTATAACGTTTAAAGGCAAGGTGGGATCTCAAAACCAGAACAATATGCCAGCATGAAAATACACGCCAGCACAATACGCTATTTACAGGAAAAACTCATGGCTAATCATGCGAACAAAAAACACCCAGCCGTATATTATTCATCCGCGTTTCGCTTGACTGCAAAGCAAACGGGCCAGCAGATGCTGACCCGTGGAAAGGGAAAATGACACACCTGCCCTCAGGCGGTCTTTTTGGCAATTAATCGTTCCGGAATAACGAAACTGAAGCGGGTTCCTTTCCCCAGCGTACTCTGAATATCAAGTCGGCTTTCGTGGTGATTTACCGCGTGCTTCACAATCGCCAGCCCCAGGCCGCTCCCCCCTGTTTGCCGCGACCGCGCTTTATCCACGCGGTAGAAGCGTTCGGTCAGACGCGGGATATGCTCCGGTGCGATCCCCGGCCCGTTATCTTCCACGCTAAACTCGGCGCCCGTAGGGGTACGGTTCCAGCGCACCATAATATCCGTTCCTTCCGGCGTATGGTTCACTGCGTTGTACACCAGGTTAGATATGGCGCTACGAAGCTCATCCTCACTGCCCAGCACCTTTAGCGTGCTGTCGACCTCGAAGGTCAGGTGATGCTTTTTGTGGCTTAACGTCTGCGCTTCACGCTCCACGACCCGCAGCATCATCGGCACATCTATCGTGTCATTCAGCGCAAGCGTAGGCGCCGCTTCAATCTTCGAGAGCGTCAGCAGCTGCTTCACCAGCCCTTCCATGCGATGCGTTTGCTCGCGCATGGTATGCAGCGCTTTTTCACGCGGCGCACCTTCCAGCGTTTGCTCCTGCATCATCTCCAGATAGCCCTGAAGCACGGTCAACGGAGTACGCAGTTCGTGGCTGACGTTCGCAAAGAAATTACGGCGCGCGCCCTCAAGCTGGTGCATTTGGGTGACATCGCGCGCCACCATCAGCCACTGCTTATCGCTGTAAGGCATCACGCGGATTTCCAGATGGCGACCATTATTGAGCTTCAGATTGTGCGGGCGGGTAAAATCACGCTTTTTCAGATACAGCGTGAATTCGGGATAGCGTAAAAGGTTAAGGATGTTCTGACCGTTATCGTCCGGCCAGCGAAGGCCCAGCAGCTGTTGCGCCAGGCCGTTACACCAGAAGATGGTGCCTTCTTCAGTGGTCAGGATGACCGCATCCGGCAACGACTCCGCCCCGCTGCGAAAACGCTTAATCAGGCTTCCCAGCTCGCGACGGCGCTTTTTATTACGCATCTGCATCTGGTGCAGGCCGTACAGCAGGGGCTCCCAGCTGCCGCTGCCCGGCGGTGGGGTCATACTGCGGTCAACCCACAGCCACCAGGAGAGGCGCAGCAGGTTCCAGAAATGCCAGATCAGCAGCCCGGTGACCGACGCCAGCAGAAACCACGGCAGATGTCCGAGAAAGGCCCCAAGAAGGAAGGCCGGAATACAGCATAAGATCAGTTCAAAGACGAGCCTTTTCCATGACAGACGTTCCAGCACGCGTCACACTCCTGTCATTGTTCAGAAACGGGTCGAAAAACGATAACCCGTGCCGCGGACCGTCTGTACCATGCGATCGTGGCCGCTCAGTTCCAGCGCTTTTCGCAGGCGGCGAATATGTACGTCAACCGTCCGGTCTTCGACATACACGTTAGTTCCCCAGACGTTATTCAGCAACTGCTCGCGGCTGTATACGCGTTCCGGGTGAGTCATAAAGAAGTGCAGGAGTTTAAATTCGGTAGGGCCCATATCGAGGGGGTTTTCGCCGGTCATCACGCGGTGCGAGGTAGGGTCAAGGCTGAGTCCCTGCATCTCTATCACCTCTTCCACCGCCATCGGTGAAATACGGCGCATCACGGCTTTAATGCGGGCGACCAGCTCTTTTGGGGAGAACGGTTTAGTGATGTAATCGTCCGCGCCGGTTTCTAGTCCGCGCACGCGATCCTCTTCCTCTCCGCGCGCCGTGAGCATGACAACCGGGATGTCGCGGGTCAGTGCCTCACGCTTCAGGTGTTTGATAAACTGCAGTCCGGAGCCGCCAGGCAACATCCAGTCCAGCAGAATCAGATCGGGCCAGGGTTCATTCAGCTGGTTCACTGCGCTGTCATAATCTTCCGCTTCAACCGGCTGGAAGCCATTTTGCTCGAGCACGAAGCACACCATTTCACGAATTGGAGCTTCATCTTCTACGACCAGAATACGTCTCGCCATACTTTGCCCTGTCTTATCTTATTAAGTTACACGTTTGTAATTCGGCGCCATTATGCGTCAGATTTATGACAGATTTATGAAAAACATTACCACGGTAGCGGGCAAACCGTTGTTTTATTACAGCGGTTATTTTCCCTTCTCTGAACGTTTATAATCCTGCTTTCTCATTTTTGCCACGGAACCGCTATGCGCATACTTCACACCTCGGACTGGCATCTCGGTCAAAATTTTTACAGCAAAAGCCGTGCGGCTGAACATGAAGCGTTCCTGAACTGGCTGCTGGAGACGGCGCAGGCCCACGAGGTCGATGCGATTATTGTCGCGGGTGACATCTTTGATACGGGGTCGCCCCCCAGCTATGCGCGCGAGCTGTATAACCGCTTCGTGGTGAATTTGCAGCAGACCGGCTGTCATCTGGTGATAGTCGCCGGTAACCATGACTCCGTGGCAACGCTCAATGAATCCCGCGACATTCTGGCGTTTCTCAATACTACCGTCGTCGCCAGCGCCGGGCATGCCCCGCAGATCCTGAAAAAACGCGACGGTACGCCGGGGGCGGTGCTGTGCCCGATCCCCTTTTTACGCCCGCGCGATATCGTACAAAGTCAGGCGGGACTGTCGGGCACGGAAAAGCAGCAACATTTATTACAGGCCATCACCGACTATTATCACCAGCAGCACGCGGATGCCTGCAACCTGCGTGGCGAACAGCCGATACCGGTGATTGCGACCGGGCATCTCACCACCGTTGGGGCCAGTAAAAGTGACGCCGTGCGTGACATCTATATCGGCACGCTGGACGCCTTTCCGGCGCAGAACTTCCCGCCTGCGGACTACATTGCGCTCGGGCATATTCACCGCGCCCAGGTTATCGGCGGCTGCGAACATATTCGCTACTGCGGATCCCCTATTTCGCTCAGTTTCGATGAAACCGGCAAAGCCAAATCCGTGCATCTGGTGAGCTTCAGCGAGGGCAAACTCAGTGCCGTCGAGACGCTGGAGGTGCCGGTCACCCAGCCGCTGGCGGTGCTGAAAGGCGATCTGGAGGCCATCACCGCTCAGCTTGAACAGTGGCGCGGCACCGCGCTTAATCCCCCCGTCTGGCTGGATATCGAAATCACTACGGATGACTACCTGCATGATATGCAGCGAAAAATCCAGGCGCTGACGGAAGACTTGCCGGTAGAGGTCTTACTGGTGCGCCGCAGCCGCGAGCAGCGCGAGAAAATTCTGTTAAGCGCCCAGCGGGAAACGCTCAGCGAGTTGCGGGTAGAAGAGGTGTTTGAGCGCAGGCTCTTGCAGGAGGATATTGACGACGCGAAGCGCGAAAGACTCAGCGAACTGTTCACCCATACCCTGCATGCCCTCAATGACGAGGAAGAAAACGCATGAAAATTTTGAGCCTGCGTCTGAAAAATCTCAACTCCCTCAAGGGCGAGTGGAAAATTGACTTTACCGCTGAACCCTTTGCCAGCAACGGGCTGTTTGCCATTACCGGCGCCACAGGCGCAGGTAAAACCACCCTGCTCGACGCCATCTGTCTGGCGCTTTATCACGAAACGCCGCGCCTGAGTAAGGTTTCCCAGGCACAAAACGACCTGATGACGCGAGATACCGCCGAGTGTCTGGCGGAAGTGGAGTTTGAGGTAAAAGGCATCGCCTACCGCGCCTTCTGGAGCCAGAACCGGGCACGCAACCAGCCGGACGGCAACCTGCAGGCGCCGCGCGTGGAGCTGGCCCGCTGCGAAGATGGCAAAATCCTCGCCGATAAAGTCACGGACAAGCTGGAGCAAACCGCCGCGCTCACCGGTCTGGACTATGGCCGCTTTACCCGTTCAATGTTGCTCTCACAGGGGCAATTTGCCGCCTTCCTGAATGCCAAACCGAGCGATCGCGCAGAGCTGCTGGAAGAGCTGACAGGCACCGAAATCTACGGCCAGATTTCCGCCATGGTGTTTGAAAAACACAAAGCCGCCCGCAGCCTGCTGGAAAAGTGCGAGGCGCAGGCAGCGGGCGTCGTGCTGCTGAGTGAAGAACAGCAGCAGCAATTACAGCAAAGTTTGCAGGCACTTACTGACGAAGAGAAAACGTTGCTGGCACAGCAGCAAAACCAGCAGAAACATTTTCAGTGGCTTACCCGTCATGATGAGCTTGTGCGCGAGCAACAACGCATCACCGCATTGCAGCAGCAGGCACAACAGGCTCTGACGGACGCTGCGCCTGAGCTGGCAAAGCTCCAGCTTGCGCAGCCCGCCGCCCAGCTTCGTCCGCTCTGGGCGCACCAGCAGGAGCAAACCGCGCGTCTGACGCAAACCCAGCAGCGAATTATTGAAGTAAATACTCGCTTACAAGCCAAAACCGCGCTGCGCGCGCGGATCCGTAATACTGCCCTGCGTACCCACGCCGAGCTTCATACTGAACTGACGGCGCTGGCGCAGTGGCTGGCGGAGCACGAGCGTTATCGCCTGCTGGGTCAGGAGATTGCCGGATGGCGCGCGCTCTTCTCACAGCTTAACCGCGATAAAAACCAGTTGGCCACGCACGCTGCGCGGATGACTGAGTTACGTAACAAGCTGACTGACATGCCGGAAAATACGCTCACGCTGACGGCGGATGAGGTCAACGTGGCAATGGAGCAGCAGTCCCGGTCACGCACGCAGCGCCAGCGGCTGACGTCGCTACACGCTCGCTATCAGCCGCTGCAAAAGCGCCTGCGCCAGAGCAATGAAAACGTACAGAAAGCCCAGGCGGAGCAGAGCAAACTTAATGAAACGTTGACGCTGCGCCGCCAGCAGTACAAAGAGAAACACCAGCACTATCTGGATCTGAAGGCCCTGTGCGAGCGTGAAGCGACAATTAAAGATCTGGAAAGCTATCGTTCACAGCTTGAGGCAGGCAAACCTTGTCCCCTGTGCGGTTCCTGCGAGCATCCCGCCATTGAGCAATATCAATCGCTTGAGCTGACGGATAACCAGCGCCGCCGTGATGCGCTGGAAAAAGAGGTGGCCGCGCTAAAAGAAGAAGGCCTGCTGGTGCTGGGGCAGGTTAATGCCCTGGCTCAGCAGATTCAGCGCGAGACGGGCGACGTGCAGACCCTGTCTGAGGAAGAGCAAGCACTCACTAAAGAGTGGCTTGAGATCTGCGCGTCCCTGAATATCACATTGAATATTCAGGAAGATATCGCGCCATGGATAAACGAGCAGGAACACTATGAGCGCCAGCTTTATCAGCTCAGCCAGCGTCTTACCCTGCAAAACCAGCTGAACGAACAGGAAGCGCAGGCGCGCCAGTATCAGCAGCAGCTGACGGCGACACGCCAGACGCTGGAACATACCCTGCTCACGCTGTCGCTTAGCGTTCCCGAAGAGGGGAACGAAGCCGCCTGGCTGCACGCCCGCGAAGGAGAATTCGCGCAGTGGCAGGAAAAACAAACGCAGCACGGCGTGCTTGTGGAACGCAGCAACGCTCTGAAGCCGTTGCTCGACACACTTCCGGCAACCCACACCGAAGAGACCGAACCGGCCATTCCTGATGGCTGGCGCGCCATTCACGATGAATGCGTATCGCTGCAAAGCCAGCTTACCGCCCAGCAGCAACAGGAGGCGCTGGAGCAAGAGCGCCTGCAACAGTCGCAGACCCAATTCTCCGCGGCGCTCTCTGCCAGCTGTTTTGCCGACAGGGAGGCGTTCATTGCCGCCCTGCTGGATGATGACACCCTCCGTGGCCTCGAACAGCTGAAGCAGTCGTTGGAAAACCAGATACAGCAGGCCACGGCGCTATCCGGCCAGGCGAACCAGCAGCTACAGGCGCATGTTGCGCTGCGCCCGGAAGGTCTCGAGGCCGATGCATCCACTTTGCAAATCCAGCTGCAGCAGCTGGCGCAACAGCTTCGCGAGAACACCACGCATCAGGGCGAGATCCGCCAGCAGCTCAAGCAGGACAGCGACAACCGTCAGCATCAGCTGACGTTGATGCAGCAAATTGAAGAGGCCGCGCGTCAGGCCGACGACTGGGGCTATCTGAACGCGCTGATCGGCTCCAGTACCGGCGATAAGTTCCGTAAGTTCGCTCAGGGGCTGACGCTGGATAATCTCGTCTGGCTTGCTAACCAGCAGCTAAATCGCCTGCACGGGCGTTATCTGCTCCAGCGCAAAGCCAGCGATGCGCTGGAGCTGGAAGTAGTCGACACCTGGCAGGCGGATGCCGTACGCGATACACGCACGCTCTCTGGCGGCGAGAGCTTCCTGGTCAGCCTGGCGCTGGCGCTGGCGCTTTCCGATCTGGTGAGCCACAAAACGCGAATCGATTCGCTGTTCCTGGATGAAGGATTCGGCACCCTCGACAGTGAAACGCTGGATACCGCACTGGATGCGCTCGACGCGCTGAACGCTACCGGGAAAACCATCGGCGTCATTAGCCACGTCGAGGCGATGAAAGAGCGCATACCGGTGCAGATTAAGGTGAAGAAGATTAATGGGCTGGGGTATAGCAGGCTGGACAGGGAGTTTGCTGTGGGGTGAATAAAGGGTCGCTGCGGTCTGGTGCCCTCACCCTGGCCCTCTCCCACAGGGAGAGGGTACAAACATCAAAAACAGCAACTTGCGTTGCTGTTTTGCTTTTATTCCGGCCACAGCCACGCCGCGCCGCGCACGCCGCTGGAGTCGCCGTGGACAGCTTTACGGATCGGGGTTTCACACTCGCCGCCGAAAACCCACTGCTTCACAAGATTTGGCACCGTGGCGTACAAGCGGTCAACGTTGCTCATCCCGCCCCCCAGCACAATCACGTCCGGATCGAGAATATTCACGACGTGCGCCAGCGATTTTGCCAGACGCATTTCGTAACGGCTCAGGGCCAGTTCAGCCACCGGATCCTGTTCTTCAACCAGACGCATGATTTCATTACCCTTGAGCGGTCGACCGCTCAGGCGGTGGTAATCGGTCGCAAAACCGGTGCCGGAGATAAACGTCTCAATACAGCCCTGCTTGCCGCAGTAACACGGCACGTCGGCGCGGTATTTGAGTTCATCTTCATCCATCCACGGCAGCGGATTGTGCCCCCACTCGCCCGCCGTGCCGTTGCCACCGATGTGCGAACGCCCCCCAAACGCCACGCCCGCACCGCAGCCGGTCCCGATAATCACCGCAAAAACGGTCTGCGCCCCTGCGGCGGCGCCATCAACGGCTTCGGAGACCGCCAGGCAGTTGGCGTCATTGGCCAGACGCACTTCCCGGTTCAGACGCGCGCTTAAATCTTTATCAAATGGCTGACCGTTCAGCCAGGTGGAGTTAGCATTTTTAACCACGCCGGTATAAGGGGAGATTGACCCCGGGATACCCATCCCGACGGTACCGCTTTGCCCTGTCGCCTGCTCGGCCATATCGACCAGCCGGGCAATCGTCTCGATGGTCTGGTGGTAATCATCGCGCGGCGTAGGCAGACGGTGGCGGAACAGCTGTTCCCCCTGCTCGCTCAGTGCAATGACTTCTGTTTTGGTGCCGCCCAAATCAATCCCAATACGCACAAGACTCTCCTCATTCTTTTGATTATCAACAGAGTAGAAGCACGCTTCCCGATTAGCAATGCAAGCGATGCGACAATTCGTTATCATGCCCGCTGATTTAACGACAAGGCCGTGGAAATTATCATGCTGTGGTTCAAAAATTTGATGGTTTACCGTCTCAGCCGCGACGTTTCGCTGCGTGCAGAAGAGATGGAAAAACAGTTAGCCGCTTATAGCTTTTCCCCTTGCGGTAGCCAGGATATGGCAAAAACCGGTTGGGTTCCGCCAATGGGTTCACAAAGCGATGCCCTGACCCACGCCAGCAGCACGGGACAAATCATCGTTTGCGCTCGCAAAGAAGAGAAAATTCTGCCCACGCCGGTGGTGAAGCAAGCGCTTGAAGCAAAAATCTTCAAGCTGGAAGCCGAGCAGGGCCGCAAGCTGAAAAAAACCGAAAAAGATTCGCTGAAAGATGAAGTCCTGCACTCTCTGCTGCCGCGCGCTTTTAGCCGCTTTAGCCAGACGATGATGTGGATCGATACCGTTAACGGGCTGATCATGGTCGACTGCGCCAGCGCCAAAAAAGCAGAAGATACCCTGGCCCTGCTGCGTAAAAGTATCGGTTCTTTACCGGTCGTTCCGCTGGCACTGGA
Organism: Enterobacter cloacae complex sp. HYC080_NIDB; assembly: GCF_056673325.1. Lineage (NCBI taxonomy): Bacteria > Pseudomonadati > Pseudomonadota > Gammaproteobacteria > Enterobacterales > Enterobacteriaceae > Enterobacter > Enterobacter cloacae complex sp. HYC080_NIDB. The sequence continues at coordinate 3,542,854 of NZ_CP114212.1, forward strand.
AACGCCGATTGAGCTGACCCTGACAGAATGGGTTCGCAGTGGTACTGCGGCGCAAGGTTTCCAAATTCTGGATGAAGCCGAGCTGAAAGCCCTGCTGGAAGATGGCGGCGTGATCCGCGCCAAAAAGCAGGATCTGGTGAGTGACGAAATCGCGGTACACATCGAAGCCGGGAAAGTCGTTACCAAACTGGCGCTCGACTGGCAGCAGCGCATTCAGTTCGTGATGTGTGATGACGGCTCCGTGAAGCGTCTGAAGTTCTGCGATGAGCTGCGCGATCAAAACGAAGATATTGACCGGGAAGATTACGCCCAGCGTTTTGATGCGGACTTTATCCTGATGACCGGTGAGCTGGCGGCGTTAATTCAGAATCTGGTGGAAGGTCTCGGCGGCGAAGCGCAGAGATAACAGGCAAAACACAGGCCGGGTAAGCGTTAGCGTCACCCGGCTTTTTTTTATTTCAAATAGCGGCACAGATAAGAGGTCGGTTCAGCAACCTGCAAATGAAATTCGCTGTGGCCAGGAACGTTGAAGGCTTCCCCGGCAGCGTAAACTTTCCATTCCGTTTCACCCGGCAGTAAGACGTTCAGCGCGCCGCTGACTACCGTCATCTCTTCCGCTTCGGCCGTGCCAAAGGTGTATTCCCCTTCAGCCATGACGCCCACACTGGCGCGGCCCGTGCTGCTGCTGGTAAAACCAATGGATTTCACTTTACCGGAAAAGTATTCGTTACTTTGAAGCATGAACTGGCCCTTATATTCAGAGATAAAAATTCACTATAGGGGCCATGCTCATTGCCTGTCACGCAAAATCATTACATCAGGAGTTCGGAAGCCAGGCGCGCCATCAGAACATTTGATAACAGCACCGGCACGTCCAGCGCCTTTTGCAATAAATCACGGTGATGCTGATGGAAACCGAGGCAGTCCAGTATCAACACATCCGCCCCTTTCTCCAGTAGTGCCTTCCCGGCAGCGATCAGTTTGGCCTCGCTGTCCCAGAAGGGATTTGCCAGGGCATACAGAGGCGTTTTTTCAAGCACGTGCCATTTTGCTTCCTGGTTGTTCATGAGCTCTTCCATCGGCACAATCACCCCCACCTGATGCCCGTCAACAATAGAGGCCACCAGCGGCGGAATGATGCGCATTGGCTCAAGCAAAATCGCATTGCGCGCCACCAGTCCCTTAATGGGGGCGGTACTCATCAGCAAAATAACGTCATAATCTTGATTATCGAGCACTTCTATCACTGCCTGCAGCGAACGCTCAATTTTCTGTCGTGAAACATGCGCCAGTTTACCGTCGCTTAATAACGTCGCCAGGGGCTCCTCCCCCGCCTCAACAGCGTAGTCCTCCATGACCTCTTCCCGGCTCATCTTACCAAGCAGGCTGAGATGCGTGATCTGCTGTTCAGAGACATGCTCGGTTAAAAGCGGTAACACTTCGCTTACAGGGACCACACCAATAGTGAGGATCGCCAACGTTGCCTTCATCGTCTTCGCCTTCCATTACTACAAAATCTTATTACACAGGTACAGGCTCACTACGCTGCACAGTTCGTTTTTTCAACAAAACAGCACCAAGCGTAGCAGGTGATCTGCATCGCGAAATGTAAAGATCACCTGCGGGTAACGGAGTCACCTGTAATAACTAAATATTAACTCCTGCTTAACATTGGCGATGAGTAAAAAGTGTGATTCAGGCACGGTATTGGAGCGTTTAGGAAAACATCTATGACTTTTCGGGATCTTCGTAGCGCCGTTTGGCATCCAGGGCTTCCTGTTCAGTCTCATGTTCACTGATCAGCGAGTCCGGTTTGGGGTGATCGGCACGCAGCTGATACCAGGTCACGGTTTGATCGCCTGTGCCTTTTTCAACGGTAACGATACGTGCTTCGCGCGGATAGGGAGGTCTGGTTGGCATAGCTCATCCTTTTTTTATGTCTGAGCTATCAGTATAGACGGCGGTTAGCTGGCACAAGCCAAACGCAGGGCGGTAATAATCTGAATCACCACCTCTTCCGGTGCCGCAGAAGCATCCACAACGTGGTGCGCCGCTTCACGGTACAGGGCATCACGCTCGGCCAGGACTTCGCTCACCTCTTCGCTGAGCGGTCTGGAGGTCAGCGCCGGACGTTGTCCCTCCTCCGGAAAGGCCTCAAGGCGCCCCACGAGAGCCGAAACCGGCGCGCAGAGATAGATCACAATGCCCTTTTCACGCATAAAATGCCGGTTACACTCGGCGAGAACAATCCCCCCTCCTGTCGCAATCACGGCTGACGGCGTGGTGACCGCTTTCAGCGCGGCCGTTTCGCGTGCGCGAAAGCTCTCCCATCCCTCTTGCTCAACAATGTCCGCGATGGTTCTGCCGGCCTCGGTTTGCAGCCAGTGGTCGGTATCAACAAACTGACGATGACATGCGCGTGCCAGTTCCAGGCCAACGGTGGTTTTCCCACAGCCGCGGGGGCCAACTAAAAAGATGGGTTGGGTCATAGCCAGGTGTTCCCCTTGATGCCGGATGGCTGAAGAGTGTAAAGAAATCATTGCAGAAGATGTGTAGAATACTTTACTGCAAAGCGGTACGGGATGACAACCCTGCGGAAGCCACACTGTACCACAAAGTGACAATAATTATCATTACGCTGTGCGACGCTTCACTTCCAGCAGCCATTTATCCAGTTCGGCAGCAAACTGCTGGCGATCGCGCTGGGACAGACTGTCCGGCCCTCCGGTCTGCACGCCGCTGGCCCGCATGGTATCCATAAAATCACGCATAGTGAGTTTTTCCCGGATGGTTGAAGGCGAATAACGTTCACCGCGCGGGTTGAGCGCCGCTGCGCCTTTCTCCAGCACTTCCGCCGCCAGTGGAATATCAGCGGTAATGACCAGATCCTCCGGGCTGCACAGACGAACAATTTCATTATCCGCCACGTCGAACCCGGCCGGGACGCGCAAGGAACGGATAAAGCGCGAAGGCGGAACGCGGATATTCTGGTTCGCCACCAGCGTCAGTGGCATCTGAACGCGCTCGGCGGCGCGGAATAAAATCTCTTTAATCACATTCGGACACGCGTCCGCATCAACCCAAATCGCCATATTGTCTCCCCATAATGTCTCTGCCGACTATTGTCGCCTGCATTTCGTTGTTAAGCTATCAATCAGAGAAAACAACGCATAATGACGGAGAATCGTGATGGATAAGAAAATCGGGTTTATCGGCTGCGGTAACATGGGCAAAGCCATCCTGGGCGGCCTGATCGCCAGCGGGCAGGTTCTGCCCGGTCAGATTTGGGTCTATACCCCGTCACCGGACAACGTCGCCGCATTGCGCGATCAATACGGGATCAACGCCGCCGAAAGCGCGCAGGAAGTCGCCCAGGTCGCCGATATCGTCTTTGGCGCCGTTAAGCCGAACATCATGATCAAAGTGTTGAGCGACATCACCTCCAGTCTGAATAAAGAGACGCTGGTCGTGTCGATTGCCGCGGGCGTGACGCTCGATCAACTGGCCCGCGCGCTCGGTCATGACCGTAAAATCGTCCGCGCGATGCCCAATACTCCCTCACTGGTTAATGCCGGTATGACCTCCGTCACCCCTAACGCGCTGGTGACCTCAGAAGAGGTGGCTGATGTGCTGAACATTTTCCGCTGCTTCGGTGAGGCGGAAGTGATTGCGGAATCCATGATCCATCCTGTTGTCGGCGTCAGCGGCTCTGCACCTGCATACGTGTTCATGTTTTTAGAAGCCATGGCCGACGCCGCCGTGCTTGGCGGCATGCCGCGTGCGCAGGCGTATAAATTCGCCGCGCAGGCGGTGATGGGTTCCGCCAAAATGGTGCTGGAGACCGGTAAACATCCGGGCGAACTGAAGGACATGGTCTGCTCGCCTGGCGGCACGACCATCGAAGCGGTACGAGTGCTGGAAGAACGTGGATTCCGCTCTGCCGTCATCGAGGCGATGGCAAAATGCATGGAAAAATCAGAGAAGCTGAGTAAATCCTGATTTCTGACCGGGCGTCAGGCGGCCACTTCGGTGCGGCCGCGCCCGGCATTTTTCGCCTTATACAGCGCCACATCTGCCGCCTTCAGCCATTCCCGGTAATGTCGAAACTGCGGCCCCCAGGGGGCAACACCTACGCTGATGCGCAGAGGCTCTTTCGGTGCGCACGGTAAGGACAACGTTTCCAGACGCTCGTGCACCCGAGACATGACGGCGATGGCGCTTTCAGCCGCTGTCTGCGACATAATCACGGCAAACTCATCTCCGCCAAAACGGCCTATCGCATCGCCTGACCTGACTGACATCTGAAGCTGACGGGTAAGAGCAACAATCGCCTTATCGCCCACGTCATGCCCCCAGGTATCATTGATGTTTTTAAAATGGTCGATATCAATCAGCAAAATGGTGGCGTTGCAGTGGCTCCGACGGCAGTGCTCAAACTCATTACGCAGCAGCATTTCCCAGTGTCGTCGGTTAAAGACCCCGGTCATGCCGTCGCGGGTACTCATCATTTCCAGCCGCCGCTTATGTTCCGCAAGCCTGATGGCCGTCCGGTGGCTGAGCCAGGCAAACAGCATGGGATAAAGCATGAGCACCGGAAGCGTTAAGCCCCACTCCAAGGGGTCGGGGTTGAAGACAGTTACTTTCCCGACGAGGGGCAGCGTCACCAGCGCGGTCAGGAGGGTTAGCGTTATCCCCACAAGAAACAGGCGGCAGCCACCGGAGCCCATCATGTTCATTCCCACCATCATTACCAGCGCTGCCGTGGGTAATGCATACAGCCCCATCACGCCAATCCAGAGCCCGGCGATAATGGCATCCATCTTAAGGTTGAAAATCTCCTGCTGGTGAGGTGATGCGGCGCGGCAGGATAACTGCCAGGCAAAATGGGGCCAGACGAACGACCACCCTACCAGGATCAACCACCAGCCGCCGGGTAAAAAATGGATGACCAGCATTCCCGCCACGGGGAAAAACATGGCTGCCAAACCAACAGCGCGCGCCAGCCGAACCCGCCGGGCAAACTGGATGCCGGCGTGGTAAGGGTCATCCTGAGAAAGGGTTAAACTCCACTCTTCCCGAATGCGCTTTTTGTTGTAACACGTTTCATCATTCATCATTTTTGGGAATATTCTGAAACATTTTCCCAAATTATAGAGAGGGGGACTGCGGGGAAAGTATGAAATTTCGGGTGAGCAGCCGACGCCACTCACCCGTTAGAACTACACTTGTTTCTTCAGACAGGCACTCATGAACTTGCTGCGATCGTCTCCCTTCAGGGACTGTTCGGTCGCTTTCGCATTACACTCGCGCATTTTTTGCTGCTGCGGCGTCAGACTTTTTTCGCCAGGCTTCGCGGCACCGTTTTTAAGGCAGTCGCTCATATAGGTCTTACGGGCATCGCCTTTCAGACTCTGGGACGTCGCCTGTTGATTACAGGTCGTCATCCGTTGCTGCTGAGGCGTTAGCGTTTTTTCTTCCGCATTCGCCGATGAGATCAGGAACAGGCCGGAGAGCAGAGTAACCAGTAATGTTGTTTTCATTGCACCATCCTTTTGTGAATATTCCCTGTAAGTCTGGTTCGTAACAGGAAAAAACCACCCGGCAGCGGTGATTTGCCGGGAATTTCTCATTTCAGACCCAACGTACCGGTATTGGCGGTATCGACATAAAGGATAGGGGAAGTAACGCGATAACACGCGTGCTCTGTTTCACTTTTATTTTCTCCCGGTACAAACAGATAAAAAATAAATACAGAGCAGCGCCAGGCATCCTGCATGACAATTTTGTGAAACGTCAGAACCGTTCGTGACGGCTTAACTGCGCGGATGCCTCAACAGCTTCTTTACGTATTGCTGCAGCAATTCGGCATCCTCTGGTGGAACCTGAGTGTCGGGTCGAGCCTTATCCAGCGCCCCTTCGATGCTATTGATTAACGCCTGCTGATCGGATGTATCCATCCGCCGCAATAGCGCGGTGACGACAATTTCCAGCGCTTCGACCTGGGCAACCAGTTCTTTAGACTCTTCTTCCTTTTGTGCAAGCTTAACCAGCAACTCAGCAATGAGATTCTTCATCGTGCTATTTCCTTATGGGGTTTCCTCTGAAATTAACACCAGGAATGAAATATGCAAAGCGGAGAAAAGTATTATCTTATGTAAAAGTGACATTACCGCCAAATTAGGGTGCCACCCTTATTAGCGAAACGTTTTTCTATAAAAAAACGCCGCATTTAGTTATATAAAAATACGGCTACCATAAGAATATATAATACACCCGCGAAAGGACTATTTCGCTGATTTCGCCTCCGCCATTCGTGTTCGACGGCGCAGGGCAATCGCCAGCTGGATAATATTGATTAAAACGACAATTGCCGTAGCAGCAAATACCCAACGAAAACCTGCCATCGCAGAAACGGATGCGCCAATAAGCGGACCGGCAACGTTGCCTAAATACATAAACGACTGGTTATAACCAAAAATACGTCCGGTGACCTGGTCGCTGGAATATTTGACCAGCAAGGTCTGTACGGCAGGCAACATAGCCCCATCGGCGAAACCGAGTAAAAATCGCAGCACGCCCAGCTGAAGCGGAGAGGTAACAAACGACATCGCGAAAAAGAGCACCACCGCAAAAATCAGCGTCGCCATCAGGATAAGCGCCGTGCCGATCCTGTCCCCCAGCTTCCCCAGACGTGGCGCAGAGATCAGCGCGGAAACGCCCGGCACGGCGGCAATCATCCCGCTGAGAAAAGCAATATTATTGCTGTCTGGCTCCATTGATTTAATAAACAGCGCCAGAATGGGCCCCACCGAGCCGTTACAGAGCTGGATCACCATGGTGGTGACAAACAGGCTGATCATTAGCCCTGGGTAAGGCAGCGAGGCGAAGACGGCCTTACCGCTCAGGCGTTCAGACTTGCTGACAACGGGGCGCCCTCCCTCTTTGATCAGAAAGAGCGTGACCAGAAAGCTAACCACCAGCAGGATCGCAGTGATGATAAATACCGCGCGCAGCCCAACGTGGTCTGCCAGAAAGCCGCCCAGCAGCGGGCCACCGATGACGCCGCTTATCTGCGCCGTTGAGAGGGTGCTCAGCGCCCAGCCGCTTCGTTCGCGTGGCACCTGAGAGGCCACCAGCGCCATGGCATTCGGAATGTACCCGGACGTCAGCCCCATCACCGCCCGCAGGAAAAACAGCTGCCAGACGTTCGTGGCGAAGGCCTGGAGCAGAATCGCAATCGCCATCCCGAGCGAGGCGCGCAGCAGCATCAGCTTACGGCCTTTCCGATCCGCCAGGCTGCCCCACATCGGAGACACAATGGCGGAGACCAGAAACGTGACGCTGAACGTCAGACCGGACCACATGGAGAGCGCTTCGTGGGAGGTAACCCCCAACTGCGACACGTACAGCGGCAGGAACGGCAGGATCTGGCTAATGGCCAGCCCGGTAAAAAAGCAGCCGAACCAGACCGAGATGAGATTAACTTTCCAGGATTCCATAAAGAAATAGTCTTCATTTTTAGGCGAATTCGCCGTCAGATTAGCAAGTTACGCACGCCGGCGTCGCACCAGAGATGCGGCCTTGCTGACTTTGGTGTTTTATCTTCCCAGTCATCATATTTGTGAAATAAGTCACAAATCATCCACTTTCTGGCGGAAGATTATGCTTCAGCGACAGAGTCCGAAACCGCGCATCCCCAGATGAAAATGGTTGGCATGCGCCGCGTTATACTCCGGCCCCAAACCGTTACCGTAGTAGCCGCAGCTGGCCGCCAGCAGGGCTTTCAGCCATGGCTGCGTTTTTGCCGATTTCCAGCCGTTCAGCACCGTGACGCGCTCCCCGTTCGCCAGCCGAAAAGCGGCGATATCCAGCGCGTCTGCGGTGGCATGCTCACTGCGCCGCGCATCGGGCCGGTGGTAGATATTGCGACAGGCAAAGCTGCCAAGGTGCTCAATGCGCGTCAGCTCATGTCCCGTGAAGCGCTGCGTCAATGGCCGGGCCTGCTGGCTGACAAACAGTGCAGAGCTGAGCGCCAGCGGACAGCTGGCAAGAAAACTGCCGTTCAGACTCACCGGGCCGAAGTCACGCACGCGCACGACGTTGCGCAGCGGACATGTCCCGCCGCCGTCAGCGACCGGTTGGGTGCGGATAAGGTTTCGTTGATTGGCCTGCGTTAACAGGCTCGCGCAGGCTTCGGGGGTTAAACGTCGCAGTTTATACTGGGTAATACGGCCAGGGGGATCGTCCAGGGCCAGCGGTTTAAATGGATTGTAGTAAGACGGCAACCAGCGATAGCCCGCCGTTGCAACTGCCCCCAGGATGAAAACGGTCAGCAGAGTTTTTCCTTTCACGTTCCCCCCTCACTCTTCCCCAAAACATTATGGCAGAAGGCCGCGAAACCCGCAGGGCATCGTGGTATGTTATTGGCTTTTCGTCAGACTGGAAGAGAGTGAGATGGCAAAGCAGCGCGTAGGTATTGTCTTTGGGGGAAAATCAGCGGAACACGAGGTGTCATTGCAATCGGCCAAAAATATCGTTGATGCGATCGATAAAAGCCGGTTTGACGTGGTCCTGCTGGGCATTGATAAACAGGGCCAGTGGCATGTTAACGACGCCAGCCAGTATTTGCTGAATGCCCACGATCCGGCGCACATCGCCCTCAATCCTTCGGACATCAGCGTCGCGACCGTTCCTGGCGTCATGAAGGGACAGCTCATCGACGCCGGCAATGCGCAGGCTCTCACTCAGATCGACGTGGTCTTCCCTATCGTACACGGCACGCTCGGGGAAGATGGTTCCCTGCAGGGGATGTTGCGCATGGCCAACCTGCCGTTCGTCGGATCAGACGTACTGGGATCCGCCGCGTGCATGGACAAAGACGTCACCAAACGCCTGCTGCGCGATGCCGGACTGAATATCGCGCCATTCGTCACGCTCACCCGCGCCAACCGAGACAAGTACAGCTTCGCGCAGGTTAGCGGTCAACTGGGGCTGCCGCTGTTTGTGAAGCCTGCCAACCAGGGGTCATCCGTGGGCGTTAGCAAAGTCGCCAGCGAAGCAGAGTTCACGCAAGCCGTCCGTCTGGCGTTTGAATTTGACCATAAAGTGGTTATTGAGCAAGGGATCAAAGGTCGCGAAATTGAGTGCGCCGTGCTGGGCAATGATTTTCCACAGGCGAGCACCTGCGGTGAAGTGGTCTTAAACAGCGACTTCTACTCCTACGACACCAAATACATTGATGATAAAGGCGCACAGGTCGTTGTCCCTGCGGATATCGATCCGGCGATCAACGACAAGATCCGGGCGATCGCCATCAGCGCCTACCAGACTCTCGGCTGCAGCGGCATGGCGCGCGTGGATGTCTTCCTGACGCCGGAGAACGACGTGGTCATCAATGAAATCAACACGCTGCCGGGCTTCACCAACATCAGCATGTATCCAAAACTGTGGCAGGCCAGCGGGCTTGGCTACTCTGAGCTGATCACCCGCCTGATCGAACTGGCGCTGGAGCGTCACGCCGCCGACAGCGCGCTGAAAAGTTCCGTTAACGGTTAATCGGCACCCTTCGCCGTCTCTTCCGTCGTCGTCTCTTCCGGGCGACGGCGGATAATCAACCCCGCCAGCCAGAAACTGATCACCCAGGTCACCAGCCCGACGGCATAGGTTTGCCACCCTTTTGCTTCAAATCCTAACAGCCCCACGACGCCGTTAAGAATAAAAATCAGCCCAATAGCAAAGGCATAGTAGTGCCAGTCACGGCGAAGTTTGGACGTGAGCTTCATAACAACTCCGGCAGGAAAAAAAGACATCCTCTCACAGTTTAAGCACGAGGTCTGTGGCAGATGCGGAAATTCTGAAACGCGACGCAATTTCACTTAAGTTTAAAAATTGTGACGCGCTGCAGAAATCAATAATCCAGGAGAATTCCTGAGCGTAAATTAACACGATTCTGATATTGACAAATGCAATCACCTGTCAAACTCACCCCGTAAGACGCGTATTAAAACAGAGTTATACCTCGGGAGGTCAACATGGCTGACTTTACATTGTCGAAACCGATTTTTGGCGGCAAACCAAAAACCTCTACGGCGGGTAATATCGCGTATGCCTTGTTTGTCCTTTTCTGCTTCTGGGCAGGCTCCCAGCTGCTCAATATGCTGGTTCATGCGCCAGGTGTTTATGAACACCTGATGCAGGTGCAGGATAACGGGCGTCCGCGAGTGGAGATTGGATTTGGCGTGAGCACGCTGTTCGGTCTCGTTCCTTTCCTCGCTGGGTGTATGATTTTAGGCGTAGTCGCGTTAGTCCTGCGCTTTCGTCGTCGCCATTAAAGCCCCATACAGCGAGCCCGGCGATCGTCCACGCGCTTCGCAAACCAGGCGGTGGTCAGGTTACGTGTGATCTTCGGGCTTTCCAGCTGAATACCCGGCAGGATAGCCCTCGGTAACGTTTTCCCACTCTTCTGCTCCGCAAGGGCAAACACCTTCTTGTAGAGATCCGTTTTCTCGAATGCCAGGCTATCGCCTTTTTCAAGCTGACGGCGGATATCGCTGTTGCTCATATCAAGCGCTGTCGATAATGTCCGTACCGCGCGCTCGGTGCCTCCCGCCTCGCTGCTGCCGTAGGCGATGAGATCGCCGTCCCGCGCCAGCTTGACGCCGCTTGCGCGGCTAAGCGCACTTTGAAACGCCGCGTTACGGCTGGCATACCAGCCCGCGTTAAAGTCTGCGAAGCGGTACAGCGGCGCGTTGTAATTCGCCGGATAGTTCAGCAGATGATAAGTACCGAACCACAGTCCGCCGCGCAGTGAGAAGACCTCCTGGCGCACCGTACCGTCAATTTTCCATGGATAGCCGTCGGTATGCTTCTCGGCAAACGCGATGCTCACCTGCATTGGTCCGCCGGTGTGAACCGGGTTGAGCGAGCCAAACAGTTTCTGCCCCATTGGCACCATGTTGATGAAATCATCAAAAATGGCGCTGAGCTGTTTTTCGGTTTTCACCGTGTCCAGCCGGTCGCTGTAGCTTTTACCGTTCGGCGAGGTGATTTTCAGTGCGGTATGCACGAGGAACACCGGGATATGCATCGATTCCGCGCGGCGGTCGATCTCTTTCCAGGCAATTTTATTCAGACCCGGCACCACCGGGTCTGACTGGTACATGGACTCCTGCTGCGCCACCGCCAGCACCGAGCAGATATTTTCCTCGGTCGGGGCAATCTTCTGGCTTTCAAAGGTTTTAGCCAGCGCATCTGCCCACGCATTGCGATCCTTCACGCTGGCGGGCATTTTTTGCCGCACAACGCTTGCCACATCCACGGGCTTTTCACCCTTTTTGAGCGGGGCTGCCCCTTTTTCGGCACAGCCCGCCAGCACCAGAGCGGCCAGTAAGGACAGCGATAACGCGCGCGGTACGGCAAAAGACATAGCAACTCCCTGTATTAGCTAAAGGTATTGGTCACTTCCTGCAGGTCACGATCGTCCAGCTCACGCTCAAAGCTGCGCAGACGTTTGTAGATGGACATCAACTCCACCAGCGTGGTCCAGGAGCTGATCAGATACTGGAACGACCCGCGCACCTGACCGAAAACATTGGTGATCTGCGTCATCAGACCGAGCGTAATCGTACCCGCAACGATCGACGGAAACAGCAGGAACAAGCCGAAAACGTTATCCACCTGCAGATACAAAATGCGCGCAATGTTGAAATACATATAGTGGAAGTAAAGGCGGAAGTAGTTACGACGCACGGCACCAAACAGCTCACGCACGGTCGGCGGCGACGCGCGGCTGGCATCATCTTCCCCGTAAACCAGCTCTTTACGATACGCCGCTTCGACGCGCTGATTTTTAAACTCCAGACCCGGCAGCTTGATCCCCACCACCGCCAGCAGGCCCGTGCCCATCAGCGACCAGACAATCGCGGCAATCACCAGACCATACGGCAGATGGCCGACAATCGGCAGATCCGGCACATGCGCAGAGAGCGTCACCAGTACCGGCAGGAAAGCAATCAGCGTCATGATGGCGTTGATGAAACTGACGCCCATATCTTCAAGGGTGGAGGCAAAACGCATGGTGTCTTCCTGCACACGCTGCGCGGCACCTTCGATATGACGCAGATGCTGCCAGTGCGCCATGTAATGTTCGTTCATCGCGGTACGCCAGCGGAAAACATAGTGGCTGACGAAGAAATTGTTCATAACACCAATGATCACCGCAATAAGCGCGATACCGAGGAAGACGCCGACTTCATGGTAGAACTGGTTAATGGTGACCTTGTGCGGCGAACTCAGTGCGGTCTGAATCAGATCGTAGAACGGTGCATACCAGGCGTTTACCGCCACCCCCACTTCCACCAGGAACCACGTCACAAAGATGATCAGCGAGGTACCGAGAATCGACCAGTACTGCCAGCGGTGCGGAGAATAGACAAACCAGAACAGCGCAAACAGCCCTACGCACAGCATGTAGTAGGCGTAAAACAGCAGATAGCTCAGTGACCAGAAGCGCGCTGCGCTAATCGGCACGTCACCTGTCGCCCCAACTATGCGTGCCAGCCATGCACCGCCGCCCGCCTGCCAGAAAACGACCGCGATCAGTGCCCAAATAAATGCCGACAGGAAAAATGGCCCCGGCTTTGGGAAAAAAGACTTAAACATGATGCTTCCTTCTTGTTGTTATGGTTGTTGCTGTGCTCAACACATGACCAAACGAATACCCTGCCCGGGCCGGAAGACCGGCTCGGGCAAAAAGGTCAGACCCGAGGGTTGATTATTAGTTCGCTTTCCAGTTTTCGAGAATTGTTTCGGTGCGTTTCACCGCGGGAGGGTTCATCGGTGCAATGAAGTTACGCCAGACGTCATTATGGTGGTTAATCAGAATCTGTGCTTCAGCCGCCGGACGATTCGCGGTGGTATGGGCATCCTCAGCCACGGTAATGTGGTAGCCCCGACTGACGCCGTTTTTAATTGTCGCGTCCACGCAGTAATCCGTGGCGCAGCCGCAGATGACAAACTCACGAATTCCGTGTTCACGTAACAGCGCTTCAAGCGATGTGTTGTAAAAAGAATCACAGGCGGTCTTGGTAACGTAAAGCGCATCAGCCGGTTGATGGAGTTCAGGCAGCAGCGCAAACCCTTCACTTCCTTCTTCCAGCCCCCCGGCCTCGGTATGCTGAATAAAAATGACGGTGTCGGCCGCCTGCGTAAGCTGGTTGATCAGAGAGACACACTTTTCGCGCTGATGACGAGGGGTTTCAAATACCCCGTTTTGCATATCAACCACCATGACCACACGCTTTTCAGACATACCGTTCTCCGTAAGATTGAGTAATACTGGTGCCTATCATAAGCCTGATGCCAGAAAATGGGAGAGCGCTCGCAAGTAAATTATTCATATTTACCCATGGTTACGTTTTTCTGGCTATCGTTATGCTATTCCGGGCATTGCACGGTAGAGATTAGTAGTATAAATACCCATTACTTTCTTCATTCACTTCATGGATGCTTTTCGTTGAAACGTTGTCTGCTCTCTTTTGCCGCGCTGTGTGCGGTGAGCTTCTCCACCGCCCAGGCGGCCCAACCGCTGACGGCGCCCGTTTTGGCTTCAGACATTGCCGATCGCTACGCGAACCTGATCTATTACGGCAGCGGCGCAACCGGGATGGCAATGGTGGTTATTGATGGCAACCAGCGCGTATTCCGCAGCTTCGGTGAAACGCGCCCAGGCAATAACATTCACCCGCAGCTGGATTCCGTCGTTCGCATCGCGTCCTTAACCAAGCTTATGACCAGCGAAATGCTGGTGAAACTGCTCGACCAGGGCGTGGTGAAGCTCGACGATCCGCTCAGCAAATACGCCCCACCGGGAGCACGTGTGCCAACGTATCAGGGAACGCCCATTCGCCTTGTGAACCTCGCGACGCACACCAGCTCGCTACCGCGTGAGCAGCCTGGCGGAGCGGCGCACCGCGACGTGTTTGTCTGGCCCACCCGCGAGCAGCGCTGGAACTACCTGAGCACCGCCACGCTGAAGGCGGCCCCGGGTTCGCAGGCCTCTTACTCCAATCTGGCGTTCGACCTGCTGGCGGATGCCCTCTCAGCGGCTGCGGGCAAACCCTACACGCAGCTGTTTGAAGAGCAGATAACCCGTCCGCTGGGGATGAAAGACACCACCTTTACCCCTTCTCCGGACCAGTGCCGTCGCCTGATGGTGGCGGAGAAAGGTGCAAGCCCGTGTAACAACACGCTGGCGGCAGTGGGGAGCGGCGGGGTCTATTCCACCCCAGGCGACATGATGCGCTGGATGCAGCAGTTCCTCTCATCGGATTTCTACTCGCGCAGCAGCCAGGCCGACCGTATGCAGACCCTGATTTATCAGCGAACTCAGCTGCACCGTGTGGTCGGAATGGACGTACCGGGTAAAGCCGATGCGCTCGGCCTGGGCTGGGTCTATATGGCACCCAAAAATGGCCGTCCGGGTATTATTCAGAAAACCGGCGGCGGTGGCGGGTTCATTACCTATATGGCGATGATCCCGCAGTCCAACGTGGGCGCATTTGTGGTGGTCACCCGCTCCCCGCATACGCGCTTCGTTAATATGAGTGATGGCATTAATAACCTGGTGGCTGAACTGAGTGCCAATAAAGCCCAGGTGCTGACCGCGTCTAACTGATCTTAATATTCCGTGGGCAAGCGGTTGATGTTAAACCGATTGCCCCCGGTTCTGAGCATCGTCGCTGCCCTGCAGCAATCTCCCCTAAACCGCCCACTTTAATAAACACCTCATGTCGCTTTCGGTTACACTAACCTTCTTTGTTCCACAAACATCAGGCATCCCATGACCGATTTAATTGCACGTCCCCGCCGTCTGCGCAAGTCACCTGCACTGCGCGCTATGTTTGAAGAGACAACCCTGACCTTAAACGATCTGGTGTTGCCGATTTTTGTTGAAGAAGAGATCGATGACTACAAAGCCATCGAAGCCATGCCGGGCGTGATGCGCATTCCGGAAAAATATCTGGCGCGCGAGATCGAGCGCATCGCCAACGCGGGGATCCGCTCGGTGATGACCTTTGGCATCTCCCATCATACCGACGCCACCGGCAGCGATGCGTGGAAAGAAGATGGCCTTGTCGCCCGTATGTCCCGCATCTGCAAAGAGACCGTGCCGGAAATGGTCGTCATGTCCGACACCTGCTTCTGCGAATACACCTCTCACGGCCACTGCGGCGTGCTGTGCGATCATGGCGTGGATAACGATGCCACCCTGCTGAATCTCGGCAAGCAGGCCGTGGTCGCGGCCGCTGCGGGTGCAGATTTCATCGCCCCCTCTGCCGCGATGGATGGACAGGTTCAGGCGATTCGTCAGGCGCTGGATGCGGCAGGCTTCACCGACACCGCCATCATGTCCTACTCCACCAAATTTGCCTCCTCCTTCTACGGCCCGTTCCGTGAAGCGGCTGGCACGGCGCTGAAGGGCGACCGTAAAACCTATCAGATGAACCCGCTGAACCGCCGGGAAGCGATTCGCGAATCCCTGCTGGATGAAGCTCAGGGCGCAGACTGCCTGATGGTCAAACCGGCTGGCGCGTATCTTGATATTCTGCGCGACATCCGCGAACGCACTGAACTGCCGCTGGGCGCTTACCAGGTGAGCGGCGAGTACGCGATGATCAAATTCGCCGCGCAGGCGGGAGCGATTGACGAAGAGAAAGTGATCCTCGAAAGCCTGGGTGCGATCAAACGTGCGGGCGCGGACCTGATCTTCAGCTACTTCGCGCTGGATCTGGCTGAGAAAAAAATCCTCCGCTAATCTTCACCAAACTGCAATACAACCGACATCTGCTCCTTCTACTGTCTTCGCAAGACGGCAGGAGGAGTAACCATGTTTAGCCTCGATAGCGTTCTCGACGATCTTTGGCCTCAGGCGAGGCCTGCACCCTGGCAAAAAAGTCTGTTAAAAAGACTGTTTTACGAAGATGAATTCCAGCAGTTTGCCGCCGCACACCGCCACCTCAAAGGACTGGACATGGTGGAGCAAGTTCTGGAGCACCTTGATATTCTCTGCACCGTTTCCGCCCGCGATCTCGAACAAATCCCCGAACATGGCCCGCTGGTCATTATTGCCAACCACCCGACAGGCACACTGGACGGGCTGGCGCTGTTGTACGCCGTCTCCCGCGTACGCCGTGACGTAAAAGTCGTGACCAACCGGATGCTGACCCACCTTGAGCCTCTCAGTTCACTCTTTATCCCGGTGGACAATATGGGGGGCAGGACGGCGAAATCCTCCCTGGTGCAGATGGAACAACATCTGCAAAATGCGGGCGTACTGATCTTCTTCCCGGCGGGAGAAGTTTCACGTCCGACGCGCAAAGGCATTCACGATAAAAAATGGCACCCGGGCTTTATCAAGCTCGCCAGCAAGCTGCGCGCGCCGCTGCTGCCGGTGCATATTCAGGCGCACAATAGTCTCCTCTTTTATGCCAGCACGCTGGTGTCGCCGACATTGTCGATGCTGCTGTTAATGCAGCAGATGTTCCGCCGCCGCCATAGCCAGCTGCCGATTAAAATCGGCCAGCAGATCGCCTGGCATCACTGGCACAGCGCCACCCTTTCGTCGCGTGAGATGGCCGAGCAGTGCCGTCAGCACGTGATGCGTCTTGGCAAGGGAATGCCTGGCGTCTTTAAAACCCAGTGCGCCATTGCTCGTCCAGAGGACCGGGCGACTCTGAAACGCGAGCTGGCGCAGGCCGAGTGTCTGGGCAAAACCGGCGACGGTAAGCTCATCTATCTGTGGCAGCGCAACGGCCAGGAAGAGGCTCCGCTGCTGCGCGAGCTGGGCCGCCTGCGCGAAATTGCGTTTCGTGCGGTGGAGGAAGGGAGCGGCAAGCGCCGGGACACCGACCGTTACGATGACGATTATCTGCACCTGATCCTGTGGGATGATGAGGATCTGGAGATCGTGGGGGCGTATCGCTTTATGCCCACCGCAAAGCAGGTTGCGCATCGGGGTCCGGAAGGGTTGTACAGCTACAGCCTGTTCCACTACGACGATAAAATGCAGGACGTGCTGGAGCACGGCATTGAACTGGGTCGCAGCTTTATTCAGCCGCGCTACTGGGGACGCCGCGGCCTGGATTATCTCTGGTCCGGGATTGGGGCTTATCTGGCACGTTATCCGCACTACCGTTATCTGTTTGGCCCGGTCTCGATTTCCGGAGGCTTACCGCCTGCGGCGCGGGATCTGCTGGTGGCATTTTACCGTCTGTGGTTCCCGGCAAGCCATCCGCTGGCCGCGTCGCGCCAGCCTTATCCTGCATCGTTACCGGACGTATTGGCACAGTTTGGCGGCGTGGATTACGTGGACGATCTGACGAAGCTGAAATCCCTGCTCGGCAATCTGGGCTGCGGCATTCCGCCACTCTACAAGCAGTATTCCGAGCTGTGCGAACCGGGCGGCGTGCAGTTTATTGATTTTGGCAGCGACCCGGCGTTCAACAACTGCGTAGACGGGCTAGTGCTGGTGGATTTGTGCTACCTGAAGACGAACCGCTATCAGCGGTATATAGGGGTACACTCTTTGTAGGCCGGGTAAGCGCAGCGCCACCCGGCAAAAACGGTGCACAATTGCCGGGTGGCGGCTACGCCTTACCCGACCTACAGGTACTACAGGATCAAGGGCGATAAAACGGCTTATCCCCCAAAATCGTCGCCCGCTGCATAATCCGACGCTGCGGCAGATAGTCCGCATTGGCATAGTGCTGCGTCACGCGGTTATCCCAGATCGCCAGATCGTTCTCCTGCCAGCGCCAGCGCACCTGAAACTCCGGTTTGGTGATATGCGCAAACAGGAAGCGTAGCAGCGCCTCGCTCTCTTTTTCCGTCACGTCCACAATGCGCGTGGTAAACCCTTCGTTCACGAATAACGCCTGCTTGCCCGTGACCGGATGGGTACGCACCACCGGGTGCAGCAGAGGAGGATGTTTTGCAACCGCATCCAGCCAGCGCTGATGCTCCTCTTCGCTTTTACGGTACTTGTATTCCTGGAACGATTTTTTGAAATCGTGCTCCGCCCGCAGACCACTCAGCATCGTCCGGAACGGTGCGGACAGCGCCTCGAAAGCCGCAATGCCGCTCGCCCACAGCGTATCGCCTCCGGTCTCCGGCAGCAATTTTGCCGCGAGGATCGCCCCTGCGGGCGGCGTCTCGATAAAGGTCACATCGGTGTGCCAGTTGTCATTATCCGGCGGATTATCGTTATGGGTATCCAGGACGATAATCTCCTCCACCCCTTCCGCATGCGGATAGACCGGATGGATATGCAGATCGCCAAAGCGTAGCGCCAGCGCGCGCTGCTGCTGCGGGGTGATCGCCTGCTCGCGCAGGAACACCACCTGATGGCGCAGCACCGCGTGATACAGCTGCTCGAACTGGTTATCGCTCAGCGGACGGGTTACATCCAGGCCCGACACCTGCGCGCCAATATACGGCCCCAGCGGGGTAATGGTCAGACGTTCACTCATTGTATTTCTCCATGCCAGGGCGTCAGACGACGCTGTAGAGCGCGCAGCCCCAGCTCTAATCCGAAGGCGATCGCGGCAATGACCGCGATCCCAGCCAGCACCACGTCAGTCGCCAGGAACTCTCCCGCCGACTGCACCATAAACCCTAATCCCCGCGTGGCGGCGATCAGCTCTGCCGCCACCAGCGTGGACCACCCCACGCCGAGGCCGATGCGCAGCCCGGTTAAGATCTCCGGCAGCGCGCCCGGTAAAATCACGAACAGCAGCACCTGTGTCCGGCTGGCGCCCAGCGACTGCGCCGCGCGGATCCGCACCTGCTGGGCACTTTTGACGCCCGCCAGCGCCGACATCGCAACCGGGGCGAAAATCGCCAGATAGATCAGCAGGATTTTTGACGTTTCACCGATGCCAAACCAAATTACCATCAGCGGCAGATAGGCCAGCGGCGGCACCGGGCGGTAAAGCTCAATCAGCGGATCGAGGATGCCGCGCACCGTCGGGCTTAAGCCCATCGCGATGCCAACCGGAATGCCGATCATCACCGCCGCCAGCAGCGCCACCAGAATGCGCGTCAGGCTTGCGCCCAGATGCTGCCAGAGCGTGGCATCCATAAACCCCTGCGGCCCGGCGATGGCAATAAGTTTGGCCAGCACCTGTCCCGGCGGCGGCAGAAAAAGCGGGCTGATCCACTGCAGTGCCGCCACCAGCCACCACACCGCCAGTAACACCAGCAGCGTCCCGACGCTCAACGTGAGCTGGCGGGAGAACGGCCAGCGCAGCGCCTGACGCGTGCGGCGCGTTTTTTCACTGAAGACGATGCTCATGAGAAAGCCTCCCGTTGGTCAAACACGCGGCTTAGGATGTACTCACGCTGGTCGATAAACTGCGGATCGGATTTGATGCTGCGCACGGGTTCTCCGGCGACATAACGGCGAGCGAACTCGAGCGGCAAGCGTTCCACCACGCGCCCCGGCCCCGGCGATAACAGCACCAGCTCGGTCGCCATAAACACCGCTTCTTCGATGTCGTGGGTGATCAACAGGACCTGCTTGCCCGTCTCGTGCCAGAGACGCAACAGCAGGGTTTGCATCTGCTCGCGGGTGAAGGCGTCCAGCGCGCCGAACGGCTCGTCCAGCAGCAACAGCTGCGGGTTTGCCGCCAGCGCACGGGCAATGCCGACACGCTGGCGCTGGCCGCCGGAAAGCTGCCAGATAAAGCGTTTTTCCGCCCCTTCGAGGCCCACTTTTTTCAGCATCTGCCGTGCCGTTTCCAGCCGCTGTTCGCGGTTCACCCCCGCAAGCTGTAGCCCAAATGCCACGTTTTCCTGCACGTTGCGCCAGGGGAGCAAACCTTCATTCTGGAAAACCACGCCGCGCTCGGCGCCGGGGCCTTCCACCTTTTTGCCTTCCAGTTGGATGGTGCCACGCTGATAAGGGACAAAACCGGCAATCAGATTCAGTAGCGTAGTTTTCCCACACCCGGAGGGGCCCAGCACCACCAGTAGTTCACCGCTGGCCAGCGTCAGGTTGATCTCCTCCAGCGCAGGTTTGCCGCCGTAATCGGCATACAGGTTCGTTATGCTCAGCATGGCGGACTCCTTATTTCACAAAGCGGTCGGTGACGTACTGGCTGTAATCCGCCGCTACCGCGGGCACTTTGCCCTGCGCTTTCAGGAAGGTGGCGGTATCGACAATCGCTTTGTTCACCGGCCCGGTCAGCTGCTGCACCTGCTGCGCAGGGGTCAGATAGGTATTGCCTTTCACCAGCCCCGGCACGTCCGCTTCCGGCACGCCGCTCAGTCGGGCGAGTTTTTCCAGATTGGCGGGCTGCTTCAGCCATTCATCGGGGTTACTGATATAGGGCTGCTGGGCGTCGAGGGCGCTTTTGGCAAAGGCTTTCACCACCTCGGGATGTTTCTCAGCAAAGTCTTTGCGCACGACCCACACGTCGAGCGTCGGCGCGCCCCACTGGCCCACCTTTTCGGAGTCGGTCAGCACGGTGCCATCTTTTTCCAGCTCGTTCACGGCTGGGGCCCAGACATAGGCTCCGTCAATATCCCCACGCTGCCAGGCCGCGATTATCGCGGGTGGCTGGAGATTAAGAATCTGAACCTGCCCCGGCTTGATGCCCCAGTGTTTGAGCGCCGCCAGCAGGCTGTAGTGGGTGGTAGAGATAAACGGCACGGCGATGCGCTTGCCGATCAGGTCTTCCGGTTTGGTGATGTTTTTCTTCACCACCAGCGCTTCAGAGTTACCGAGCTGCGAGGCGAGCAGGAACACCTCAATCGGCACATGCTGGCTGGCCGCGACCGCCAGCGGGCTGGATCCGATATTGCCGATCTGCACGTCGCCGGAGGCTAACGCACGCACGACGGACGCCCCGCTGTCGAACTTGCGCCAGTCGACGTTCGCGCCGCTCGCTTTGGCAAAGGTGTTATCCGCCTGCGCAACTTTCGCCGGTTCCGCAGAGGTTTGATACGCGACGGTGACGTCTACCGCCTGCGCCTGAAAGGCCCACAGCGCCAGCGCGCCGAGAAATGTGATTCGCGATGAAATTGCCATAGTATCTGCTCCCCTTGTTGTTATGAGGGCAGTATTTCCGGCGCGGGAATTTTGATAAAGGAATTAAAACGCATCGCTCATAACGATTCGTTTTTAGATAAAAAGTGGGAAAGGATAGTCAGTATTGTGCGGTTGGTTTGTGCCGGGTGGCGCTACGCTTACCCGGCCTACAAATTGTGCGATCCGTAGGTCGGGTAAGGCGTAGCCGCCACCCGGCAGAGAAGTCAGCGCTTTGCGTTTAGCTCAGCAATATCCTTCGGTGTGGTGCGACAGCATCCCCCGATTAATTTCGCTCCAGCCGCCAGCCACTGTGGCAAATAGCCCGCCAGCGTCTCGCACGCTTCGCCGTGGTGGTGCCAGGTTTTGGTCACCGCATCATAGTGCTCGCCCGAGTTCGGGTAGACCACCAGCGGCAGCGCCGTCAGGCTTTGCAGATGTTTCAACGCCGCGGTGGTGTTTTCCAGGGCGATGCAGTTGATACCCAGCGCGACAATGTGCGGGGAGTTTGCCAGCACGTCGACCACCTCACGCAGCGGCGTGCCGTCGCTCAGGTGCTCGCTATCACGCAGGGTAAACGAGAACCACGCCCGGGCGCGAGGATACTCCGCCAGAAGCGCCGCCAGCGCCTTAATTTCCCCAAACGAAGGCAGCGTTTCGCAGGCCAGCAGGTCCGCCCCCGCATCCAGCAGCGCTTCCACACGCGGGCGGTGGAAGGCGGTAAACGCCTCGGCGCTGCGCACGTAGTCGCCGCGATATTCCGAACCATCTGCCAGATACGCGCCGTACGGCCCCACGGAGCCTGCCACCAGCAGCGCACCTGCCTGCGGGTTTTCAGCCAGATACGCTTCGCGCGCCTTACGCGCCAGTTCCACGCTTTTGCCAATCAACGCCCGGGACTGTGCCTCGTCCAGCCCGCGTGCCGCGAAGCCCGCAGGCGTGGCCTGGTAGCTGGCAGTGATCGCCACCTGCGCCCCTGCGCGGTAATAATCAAGATGCACTTCGCGGATAAGTTCCGGGTTTTCTACCAGCACTTTGGCAGACCAGAGGCTGTCTGCAAGGTTACACCCGCGCGCTTCCAGCTCCGTTGCCATCGCCCCATCCAGCACCACAAACGGCTGTTTTTCGAGAAGGGCGGTAAGCGGATTATTCTGCGACATGTTCAGGCTCCTGCGATGTCATATTTCGGGTCAGGTAGTACGCACCATAACACAGGGCGACAAACGGAAGCCCGCAATAAAGGGCAATACGCTGGCTCGGGTCAAACCACAGGCCGACACAGGCGACCACGCAGAGAATAAAACCGAGTACCGGCACCAGCGGATACCACGGCGCGCGATACTGCAACGCGGAGAGCGGCTGGCCGGACTGCAGATGTCGGCGACGGAAAACGAAGTGCGACGCGCAGATGCTGATCCAGACCGCCACCACCGCAAAGCCGGAAATGGCCGAGAGCGCGACAAACACCGTGTCCGGGGCGATAACGCTTGAGAACAGCGCCAGCACGCCACCGAGCATGGAAACCGAAAGCGCCGTCAACGGCACGCTATTTTTGTTCACCCGGGCAAAGCAGCGCGGCAACGTTTTTTCGTTAGAGAGCGACCACAGCATGCGCCCGGAGGCATACAACCCGGAGTTGGCCGCCGAGAGGATTGCCGTCAGGATCACGAAGTTAAAGATATCTGCCGCGTAAGGAATACCGACCTTCTCAAACACCAGCACGAACGGGCTCTTTTCCACGCCCGCCTGCTGCATCGGGATCAGCGCCGCCAGTACAAATACGGTGCCGATAAAGAAGATAATCAGCCGCGCGATGGTGGTGCGGATTGCGACCGGAATGACCTTGTGCGGATTTTGCGTTTCGCCTGCCGCGATACCAATAAGTTCAGTGCCGGAGAAGGCAAAGTTCACCGCCACCATGGTCATCAGGATCGGCAGGCCGCCGTGCGGGAACCAGCCCTCAGCGGTAATGTTGCTTAACCCCGGCGCAGGAGAACCGTCCTGCATCGGGATAAAGCCAAAGACCGCCGCCCCGCCGAGGATAATAAAGGCGATGATGGTGATAACTTTCACCAGCGAGAACCAGAATTCGCCTTCAGCAAAGAAGCGCGTGGAGATGACGTTAAGGCCAAAAATCACCACGCAGAAGACCACGCACCACGTCCAGACGGGCACCTGCGGGAACCAGTACTGCATGCAGAACCCGGCGGCGGTAAAGCTCGACCCGAGCGCCACCGTCCAGGTGAGCCAGTAGAGCCACGCCACGGTGTAGCCCGTCGCCGGGCCAAGATAACGGGCGGCATAAACGTGGAACGCGCCGGTTTCCGGCATCGCCACGGAAAGCTCACCAAGACACTGCATCACCAGCCAGACCACCAGCGCGCCAATCAGGTATGCCAGCAGCGTGCCCGCCGCCCCGGTCGTGGAAATGATATAGCCCGTATTAAAAAATAACCCAGTCCCAATCACGCCGCCCAGCGAGAGCATAATCAGGTGGCGTGTTTTCATGGTGCGCTTCAGCTGCCCATTTTCTTGTTGTGTTTGCATATTACCTTCTATACGTATGGACATCTAAACATCCAAAGAAGGTGTTATACCGCGATTGTTAATAAAAAGCTAGATGACCAGACGCAAACGAGCGCGCCGCGCACTGAGTCTGGGGTGGGATGTCAGGATGACATAGAGAAAAGGACGCCAGGCCATAAGCACCTCCGCAAGCTGATATGTATATCATGGTGCGGGAAGAGACGATCTTCGGTCAGTCGAAAGTGGGATCCGTGAAGAGTGGATTCATACCGCAACACTGTCCACAGAACAGGTAAGGCGCAAAGGTTGGTAATTCTCACAATCAGTTCTATAGTCGAACAGTTTCTTAGTAACCAGGAATGACTGATGCGCTTTAACGGACTGACCAAAGGTTTCTTTATTTTCATCCTCGCCCTTGTGACCTGGGCCTTCTTCGACGTGCTGTCGCCCTACTTCTCCGCAATACTGTGGGCCGCTATTCTGACCGTGATTTTTAACCCGGTAAAAAACAAGCTGCGCACCGCGCTGGGGGATCGCAACGGGCTGGCCTCGCTGCTGACCATCGGCATTATCTGCCTGATCGTCTTTATTCCGCTGATGGTGATCCTCTCCTCACTCGCCATTGAGCTGAACGTGGTGTACACGAAGCTTCAGGAGAACAACACGCAGTTCCCGGAAGTGGTGGCGAGCATCTTTAACCACCTGCCGGACTGGGCCAGCGGCTTCCTCGCGGATCATAACCTGAACAACGCGGCGCAGATCCAGAAAAAACTCTCCGATGTTGCGCTGCAGGGCGGGCAGTATCTGGCGGGTAGCGCGTTTCTGATCGGCAAAGGTACGTTTGGCTTTGCGATTAGCTTCGGCATCATGCTTTATCTGCTGTTCTTCCTGCTGAAAGACGGACCGTATCTGGTGCGCCAGATCCTCGACTCCCTGCCCCTGTCTGATTTCGCCAAACAACACCTGTTCGCCAAATTTGTCGGCGTATCGCGTGCCACGGTAAAAGGCACGGCGGCGGTGGCGGTGGTCCAGGGCATACTCGGCGGGATTGCGTTTGCCATTGTGGGCCTCGACGGCAGCGTCCTCTGGGGCGCGCTGATGGCTTTCCTCTCGCTGGTACCTGCCATCGGTTCGGCGATTGTCTGGGTCCCTGCCGCCATCTTCCTGTTCGCCACGCACCAGATCTGGCAGGGGCTGTTCATTGTCGGCTTCTTTGTGATTGTCGTCGGACTGGTGGACAACATCCTGCGACCGCTGCTGGTGGGTAAAGACACCAAAATGCCGGACTATCTGATACTGATCTCCACCCTCGGCGGCATGGAGCTGTACGGCATTAATGGCTTTGTCATTGGGCCGCTGATTGCCGCGCTGTTTATCGCCTGCTGGAACCTCTTCTCCGGCCGCGACCACGAAGGAAATGCTGAAGAGCTGGATGCCGATTTCATTGAAGAGGGAAAAAACCCTCCAGATTTGTAAGGATGTGACGATATAGACCCCACCAGGCGGCACTGTGCCGCCTTTTTTTCGCCATAAATCAGCCGTTTTCTATAATCTGAAGAACGCCATCCTCTTCATGTTGTAAAAGGATCACCAGGTGCGAATCGCGACAATTACTAACTGGGCCTATGGTGCCACGGTCTGCCTGACCATTGCGTCCGGCATTATCATGCTGCTGGCTTCCGACGCCGACACCGCGGAACGTCAGGCCATTGAACAGCGTCAACGTTTTGATGAGCTGACGGAAAATATTGAAACTGATGCCTGGGTACAGTCCGATTTAGCGCGCCTGTACGTCGTCAAAAAAGATCCTCAAATCCTCAAAGAGTATAACCAGTCAGAGAATAGCCTGAAGCACATCGAGCTGAAGCTGGAAAAACTGCAGGACGCTGGCGCATCGGATGACGAGCTTGCCCTGCTGCATGAAGGCTTAAAGATCGTTGATGAGCTGCAGGACGAACAGCAAATGGCCCTGGCGAACACGGCGCGGGGTGAAGACGCTCAGGCCATCGCCCTGCTCTATGGTGCCTCTTATGAGCAAGAGCTTGAGCGCGCCCAGAACCAGATCGATCACTTTCGCCAGATACTCGACAAACGTGTAATCACGTCCGTACGGGAGGCGACAAAAAAATCGAAAGCGCTGCGAACGGCCTCTGAGTTGATGGTTGGCCTCACCGCCCTGCTGTTCCTGTTTGTGCTTGGCTTTATATTAAAACGCCGCGTGCTGCGTCCGGTCGTGCGCCTGAGCGACGTGGTGCACCGCCTGGCATCACAGGACTACGCGGTGGAAACGCCCAACTTCAACCAGATTGATGAGATCGGCGATATGGCGCAGGCCATCCGCATCTTCCGTGAAAACGGCCTTGCGCGCCAGCGTCTGGAAAAAGAGCGCGATGCCGACTGGGCCATCCGCGAGCTGCTGGCGCGCATGACCCAGAGGCTGCAGGGATGTGAGAACGTAAACGATGTGATTAACGTGGCGGAGTTGTTTGCGCCCAATATTGCACCGGGGATCCCTGGCCGACTCTACGTTCTCGACCGGGATCCGTGGCAGATGCGCTGCGTCGCGCAATGGCTTGCGCCGGTGGGTGACGAGACGATGTTCCACCCTGACGAGTGCTGGGCCGTGCGTCGTGGTCAGAGCCATCCGCCGGTCAACGGTGAGCCGGATATCGCCTGCTATCACCTGCAGGAAGAGACGGCGAACAGCGCGCTGTGCGTGCCGCTTATCGCCCAGGGTGAGGCCATTGGCTTGCTCTCTTTCCAGAACATCAACGCGGACAATGCCCCTTCCCGCCCGTATCTTGAACTGATGGCTGAGGCGCTCGGACTGGCGCTGGCGAACCAACGTCTGCGCGACGCGTTACTGGAAAAAGCCCTGTTTGACCCGCTCACCGGCCTGCGTAATCGCCATCATCTGGAAGACACCCTGCACACCCAGATGGCACAAGCCATGCGTAACGATGAACCGGTTAGCTGCCTGATGATCGACATCGATCACTTCAAGAGCATTAATGACCGTTTCGGCCATGAGGCCGGAGACCTGGTCATTAAAAGCGTGGCGCTGATTGTTCAGCGGGCCGGGCATGACAGCGGTCTGGCCTTTCGCTTCGGGGGGGAGGAGTTTCTGGTACTGCTTCCCGGCGCCGGAGAAGCAGAAGCGCATGCCTGTGCGCAGAAAATTTATGACGGTGTGCGTGAGCTGTCGCTTCGTTACGGCCTCTCAGAGATTGGGCCGGTGGATGTCTCGATTGGTATTGCCAGCTATCCAGAGCATGCCCAGAGCGACAACCTGCTGCGCGCCGCGGATGTCGCCTTATACCGGGCGAAAGAGCTGGGCCGGGCGCGGATTGTGAGTTTTGGGATGCTGGAAGCGGGTTAAGGTTAGACTCTTATTCATGACGCATGATGTTCATGTCATTGTTCTGACGCCAGAAGATCAATCATGGCCCGTGTGGCTGCTGACTGGCGTCGATGGGGCGCATAGATGAGCGAGAAAGGTCGCGATCGTCCACGAAGTTGCGGAAGTATCTCAACTAACTGGCCGCGCTGTATCTTCTCGCGGACAATGAATTCGTAGCTCTGACAGACCCCTATTCCATGTTCAGCCAGCGAAACCACGCCAAGGACATCATCTGAAATCTCGATGGTTGAATCTGGCTGCCAGTCAACATCCCGCTCATCCACGCGAAATACCCAGGGCGCAATACGGCCGGTACGCGGCATAATAAAAGGCAGGCACATATGCTGCCGCAGTTCATCGAGCGTCTGCGGCATTCCCATGCGATGAAGGTAAGCGGGTGAAGCAACCAACAGCAGTGCCGCATCCTGCAATTTACGCGCGACGAATCCACTGTCAGGCATTTGACCCAGGCGAATAGCCAGGTCGAATCCCTCAGCGATCAGGTCGACATTGCGATTGGTAATGTTCAGCTCCACCTGAACGCGCGGAAACTGTTGGGAAAAGCGGGCCAGCAAGGGCGGCAGACAATAATGCCCATAGGTGGTCGGGACGCTGACCCGTACCCTGCCAGTCAGATCCCCCTCCTGCCCCCGGCCATCGCGTTCGGCGTCATCAAGCAGGGAAAAAGCAGAACGCGCCTGCTCAAGATAAATCCGTCCGGCTTCCGTTAGTCCCACACGACGTGTGGTGCGTTGCAATAGCTGTCGTCCAAGACGCACTTCAAGGCGGGAGACCGCACGACTCAACACTGAGGGCGTGGTTGAAAGGGCGACCGCTGCAGCGGTAAATGAGCCATGTTCAACAACAGTAATGAAGACCTCAACATCGCCGAGATAATCGAATTTTCTGCTCATCTTGCTCTTTCAGGAACAAATGTTTTTCATTTTCGCTAATTTATCTCCGTTTGAGCGATGAGTAAAGTAGCCGCACTTGTTACCAAAAGGCAAAAACGATGGATCTTCAACTCAACGGTAAGACAGCACTTGTTACAGGGGCCACCGCAGGCATTGGGCTGGCTATCGCCAGTACCCTTGCGCGCGAAGGTGTTGCCGTCACGATTACCGGACGCGATCGGGAAAAACTGCACAATGCGGTAGCGAAAATTGCTCAGGCAGCTCCCCAGGCCCGGGTATCAGCCATTGTCGCCGATCTGGCTAACGCTGAAGGTGCAGAAGCGCTGATTAAGGCCTGTACGGATACCGATATTCTTATCAATAACCTGGGTTTTTATGAAGCCGCCCCTTTCGCTGATATCACCGACGAGGAATGGCTACGCATGTTCAACATTAACGTGATGTCAGGCGTTCGTCTTTCACGGCATTACTTCCCACGCATGCTAGCACGCAACTGGGGCCGGGTGATTTTTATGTCAAGCGAAGTTGGCGCTTTCACTCCGCCAGACATGGTGCATTACGGCGTCAGTAAATCAGCTCAACTCGCCGTATCGCGAGGAATGGCAGAGCTGACGAAGGGTACCGGCGTAACGGTCAACAGCGTACTGCCATCGGCAACCCGCTCTGACGGAATCATTGATTACCTGCGCCAGACAGCGCCTGAACCTGGCATGACAGACCAGCAGATTGAAGCGCATTTCTTCCAGACCTACCGCCCCAGTTCCCTGATCGCGCGAATGATCGAGGCTGACGAGATAGCCGCTATGGTCGCGCTACTGGCAAGCCCACTCGGCGCGGCATCAAACGGGGCTGCGGTACGCGTCGAAGGCGGAACGTTCCGCTCCATTCTTTGATACCGCATTAAGAAACCGCGTCTTACTCACATCACCGGAGCATGTATGTCCTACCGTATCGGTACTTTCCCCGCCATTGCAATGGCGGCATTGTTCTCTTTCGCAAGCTGCGCCAGCGCGGCGGATCAGATGCCTCTTGAGCACTGGCGCAGCTACTCAGGCGTAAGCTGGGATAAACCTGAAAACGTGCAAATGCCAGCCGTGTTTTCCGGGTCGGTGAATGCCCCCTTAGCAGGCATTCACTTTGATGCAAAGGGCCGGGCCTTTGTCAGCACGCCCCGACTGATTTCAGCCAGCGCCCCCGCCACGTTGAATATTCTCGACACCGATCCTCAGTCCGGACCCGCGCGCCTGACAGCATTTCCGTCCCGCGAGCGTAATGCGGTTGATTCCGCTCCCGATCAGAACCTGCGCAACGTGCTCGGCTTTTATGTTGATCGTAAAAACGGCTGGTTATGGGCGCTGGATATGGGGTTCATCGCGGGAGAAACGGAATCCCCTTCAGGCTCGCAGAAATTGGTCGTACTGGATCTCGACTCGGGCCGAACGGTTAAACGTATCCCCCTGGACGGCGTGGCCGACCGTAAGGCAAGTTTCCTTAATGATGTCGTTGTCGATGAGAATCATCGTATCGCATACATTTCCGACAGCGGGTCGCGCAGTGCGCCTGAAAACCGTGTCGGCCTGATCGTCGTTGATTTCGCCACCGGCACAGCCCGACGCGTGCTGAATAGTCACCCTGCCCTGCAGATTGAACCGGGGGTAAACGTCATTTCCCATGGCGCGGAGGTATGGCCAGGTAAACCGCTATTGATTGGTATCAACGGCATTGCGCTGTCTCCCGATGCAGAAACATTGTACTGGACGGTGACGACGGGAACACATGCATACGCGGTGCCCACTGCCGTGCTGAAGCAACATGATTCAACTGATGCGCAGATTGCCGCTCAAATTCAGAATCTGGGCACGGTGGGAGGTAATACTGACGGTTTGGTGACCGATGCAAAAGGCTACCTCTATATTACAGATGTCACCCATAACGGCATTGTCAGATATGATCCGAAGACCCGTAAAATGTTACTTATTGCTGCAAATGAAGCCATAAAGTGGCCAGACACACCGGCTATTCGCCCGGACGGTGACCTGATCTTCACATCAAGTAGCCTTAATGACCACTTCGCTGGAATGGTCAAACCAGGCCATGAACGGTACGATCTGTGGCGCTTGCGACAGGACACGAACCCGCCGATGAACACTCGCTAATATGGCTGCGCCACCCCATGGGTGGCGCTTTTTTAGCTGTGATGGGCAGGTAAAATCTGTGTCGTGAGAAAATAACGCTCATTTAAAACGATTATTTTTTAAACGCAAAAGAGCTTATTCAAGTAACGTTAGTTTGTCTCAAAATTTCAGTAGCACCATCCACAAATCAAACACCCCAGCCCAAAACCACCCAATCTGACCTGCCCCCAGAGTTAGATACAACCTTCAGTTAGTAATGTCGGTTGGTTTTTCTTCATATTTCCCGTTTCGCCAGCCCGCTGCAAATTCAGCCGGCGTCAGGTAATTCAGTGATGAATGTGGTCGACACTCGTTATAATCCAGTCGCCAGTCATTAATGATCTTCCTGGCGTGAACAATATCGCTGAACCAGTGCTCATTCAGGCATTCATCACGAAAGCGTCCGTTAAAACTCTCAATAAATCCGTTCTGCGTTGGCTTGCCGGGCTGGATAAGTCGCAGCTCCACACCATGCTCAAAAGCCCACTGATCGAGTGCGCGGCAGGTAAACTCCGGGCCCTGATCGGTTCTTATCGTAGCCGGATAGCCGCGAAACAGCGCAATGCTGTCCAGAATACGCGTGACCTGCACGCCTGAAATCCCGAAGGCAACAGTGACCGTCAGGCATTCCTTTGTGAAATCATCCACGCAGGTCAGGCACTTGATCCTGCGACCTGTGGCCAGTGCGTCCATGACGAAATCCATTGACCAGGTCAGATTGGGCGCCATCGGGCGGAGCAGCGGCAGACGTTCTGTTGCCAGCCCTTTACGACGTCGTCTGCGTTTTACACTCAGGCCATTAAGTTGATAGATGCGGTAAACCCGCTTGTGGTTAACGCAAAGACCTTCACGTCGCAGAAGCTGCCAGATACGCCGGTAACCAAAACGGCGGCGTTCAAGTGCCAGCTCTGTGATGCGTAGAGACAGCTGCGCGTCAGCAGCCGGACGCTGAGCCGAATATCGGCAGGTTGACAGGGACAGACCTGCCAGCCCGCAGGCACGACGTTGCGACAGACCCTTAGCCTCGCACATGACTTCCACGGCTTCCCGCTTCTGGTCTGTCGTCAGTACTTTCGCCCAAGAGCCACCTGAAGCGCCTCCTTATCCAGCATGGCTTCAGCAAGCAGCTTCTTGAGTCTGGCGTTCTCTTCCTCAAGCGACTTCAGGCGCTTAACCTCAGGCACCTCCATACCGCCATACTTCTTACGCCATGTGTAAAAGGTGGCGTCGGAAATGGCGTGCTTACGGCAGAGCTCACGGGCAGAAACGCCGGCTTCGGCCTCGCGGAGAATACATATGATCTGTTCGTCGGAAAAACGCTTCTTCATGGGGATGTCCTCATGTGGCTTATGAAGACATTACTAACATCACGGTGTATTAATCAACGGGGAGCAGGTCATGGCATCCTGGCTTGAGCAACTGGCCGAAGAAGACTATCTGATTTCACTAACAGACCGCTGGTTATTGAGCTGGGATAATTTGTATCGCCTACTGGAGGACGAGGAACACTCCAGCAGTCTGCCTCTAATTGGCGTTCCAGAGATATTACCATTACGTGCAAGACTGAGTTCGCGTGGGGCATTAAACGATAGTGATTTTCGTGTCTGGATTGCGGAATGGACTTTGGTTCCAACCCGTAAGTCGATTCGTTTCAATCGTACCGGCGCAATTTTTAATTATGAAAATCAACAGCATTTGTTATCACGGGAAAACTGGGCTCTTTTGCAGACAATAGAGCAGCTTAGTACCCAGCAAATTCAGACCCCAGGCGAAACCACTAACCAGTTGGGGTGGGCCGCAATTCGCAAATGTGCGAAACAGGCCTCTGCAAAATTTGATGACTATTTAGAAAAAACGCACGTTATCAAACCAACGTCGTTGTCATTACGCCTTCGTAAGGCTACGGTTGCTGATACCGCGGTTATCGAGATTGAACCTCACTTTCAAGACCAGCCCGCTAACTGGCTCGACAGTTTTGACAAGAACTCACAGGTTCACGATAGCTATCGCATACCCGGAGAGAATGGCGAACTCAGCCATGTCATCATCCCACCTGAAGTGAAAGAAGTTCTGAATTCAATACATGCAATCCCAGGGCGTAGAGTGGCCGGTAGTGAAGCGCTTTCCTTTGTTCGCAACCCCTATACTTTCCTGGGTGAAGATGCCGCCAGTGTTATTTCCCCTGAAGAACATGAGCAAGCACTTTTTGATGCCCACATTTTCTTCCATCATTTCAGACTTCAGCCCCGTGTAAATGATGAGAACAAGATAGACGATATTAAACTGGTACTTGAGCCTATCTCTCCCATACCACAACCGGAAGTGACATTTCTTTTCTCCGCACCATGGGAACTGGATAAATTTGTTCAGAGCTTAGGTATCAGTGTTGCTGCGCAAATGCCAGCAGGTTCCTGGCAGGGTTACGAACTGGAACTAAGTCAATTCACTGAACAGCAATGGCATGATTGCCAATCGCTGTTGTCGCGCTGGCAACAGGAAGTTGAAGGTAAAGAATTTAACGATGTCCTTGATCTCGGTAAATATGGCGATCGCGTTATCGGCATTGGTGAATTTGAAAAAATATCCTCGCCATGGCTGACCAAGGCGCAAAGTGAAAACTGGCTCCCTGATGGGGTCGACTTCTCCGCATTTTCGGTTGAAGCCCTGGATGGCTGGCAACCAGATAACCTGCAACATTTCGATGAACTGCAGGAAAGAATCACTCAGGCAGAAGCGACTGGCGAAACGCATATCATCTTCCCCTGGAATGAGACTGAACTGCCATTGGATGCGGCGAAAACCTTCAGTAAGAACTGGGAAAAGCAGCAAAATATAGCACATGATTTAAAGAGTAACGTTGTTGAAAAAGCAGCCCGGGCAGTGCTCAAAATTGAACAGAATATTGAAGAAGCTGTTTACATTAAACTGCGCCGAGATTCACTCCTCAATGCGCGTCATGCCGAGCCTGAAATTCCACTGAGCCTTAAAGAACACATCCGGCTCAAAGACCATCAGCGTGAAGGCGTGGCCTGGCTCCAACAGCTTTTCCTTCGTTCGCCTCAGGAAACTACAGGTTGCCTGCTCGCGGATGATATGGGGCTGGGGAAAACGCTGCAGATCCTGAGCTTTTTGGTTTGGTTCATTGAAAAATTCCCTGACGAGCCACCCAGCCTCATCGTTGCCCCTGTCTCTCTTCTGGATAACTGGGAGCGTGAACTGGACAATTTCTTCTATACATCTGGCATTCCAGTAATGAAATTGTATGGCGACACCATCAAAGCGGTGAAGTACCCGAAACAGGCTATTCCTGCTCATCTGCAGTCTCAGGGGATCAAAAATCTGCTTAAACCCGGCTGGCAGGGTGACGCGAAAATTATTCTGACAACCTACGAAACACTTCGCGATCAGGAATTTTCACTGGGGCGCCAGCCCTGGTCCATTATGGTGTGTGACGAGGCACAAAAAATAAAGAACCCGGCAGCATTAATTACTCATGCAGCCAATGCGATACAAGCACGATTTAAAGTGGCATGCACCGGCACGCCAGTTGAAAACACGCTTGTAGATCTCTGGAGCCTTTTTGATTTCGCTCAGCCGGGTCTCTTAGGAGCGCTCAATGAATTTGGCAAATCCTACGTTCGCCCTATCGAGAACGAAGCGGGTCGTGATACAGGACAGCTTGAAAGTTTACGAGCGTTGATTGAACCACAAACATTACGCCGAACTAAAGAAGAGGTTGCGCGTGACTTGCCACAAAAAATCGAAGTCGTCAGCTGTAAGCAACTGCCGCTTTCTGCCCCTCAAAGGCAACTGTATCTTTCTTCGATAGCGAACTGGCAACAACAGCAGGCGCTTAGTGAAGGAATGCAGCAAGCAGGCGCGGGTATGTTAGGGTTATTGCATCGTCTTAAACTCATTTGTGCACACCCGGCAGTCGTTAACCCAGAACCTCGCTATCGGGAAGCCTCACCCAAGCTTAATTGGATGTTGAAAACATTGGATGAAATTAAGCACACCAGCAAAGACAAAGTAATCATCTTTACTGAGCTGCGCGATCTTCAGCGCGAGATACAACACGCTATTCAACAGCGATTTGGTTTCCGTCCAGTGATCATCAACGGCGACACCAGCACTAAAAGTCATAGTCAGAATAACCGCCAGCGACTGATTGATGATTTCCAGGCCCAACCCGGCTTTGGCGTGATCATTCTCTCCACCGTCGCGGTTGGTTTTGGGGTTAACGTACAGAAAGCAAACCACGTTATTCATTTCACCCGCTGTTGGAATCCGGCAAAAGAAGATCAAGCAACTGACCGCGCTTACCGTATCGGCCAGACAAAGGATGTGTATGTGTATTATCCCACGGTAACGGACTCTGAAATCACGACGTTTGAAGAAACGCTAGATGAACTCCTTCAGCGTCGCCGGGCATTGGCGAGGGATATGTTGTGCTCTGCACCAGATTTAAGCAGTGCTGATTTTGAGAACATTTTAAAAGGGTCTTAAGCACTCATTTTTCAAACAACAAAAAGATGTTTCCATCCATATCACTTCCAAAAGTTGTTGCTGACCACCTCCATAAGAGGTGGCGTTATCGCACTGGCTTCATAGCGAGGAATTGGTACATCGGCGCCTTAGCGTCGATACTCACCTGACCGAAAATACGCGACAAATTGATTTAATTTTCGGGTGAGCTGTCCCAGATTTGTCCCACAGTGAAAATAAAGAAGGTACAAATGAAGCGTAACTACTTGATATGGATGGTGCGATAATAGGAACATAACACAACCCATCCAACCATTGATAAATATACATATTTTCTTGTTTCATCTTTATAAATGCCCCCTTTTGTGCCCCCACCTTGTTTTTCATGCGACTCGATGAGGTTTTCATTGAGTCGCCAATCTCACCAGTTTCTTCACAAACCGTGCAAATCTTCTCGGCTCTTGAAGACCCCCTCACTGCCGCGAATGACTAAGAACAATATTACTTACTTCCCGATAAGAGCAACTTTTCATTAATCCACATGCTCTTCTGGCATGAAGGATATCTGTCACGGTCAAATATGGTACTTGTCCCTGTGAGCTAAATCCTCTGCGATCAATGCGAACCAGTTCGTACTTATCTACCAGGAAGTTGACTGCATCGGCCAGGATAATCCCAGCATCAATATGTTCCTTAATTACAGTTTCATCACTGAACGGCGTGTCGTTCAGTGTCAGACCATAGTGCTGTTCAAGCAGACGAGTAAGTAACATTTGCCAGACTGCAACGGGCGACAGGCAGGGCTTCGCCGCCCGCGAAATTGTAGCAGGTAGATTTTTCATGTTTGCTCTCGTGAAATTTGTTAGCGTTGAGTGGGATAAATGGCGATGTATACGTAGCCGCAACTACCAAGGGTATCGGCTTCGCAGGTGAAACCGTTGTGGTACAGAGTGACACAGTGGGCATGGCGAGAATTCATTTCACCAGTGGTCAGCATCGATTCCATCTGACGGATAAAATGCGGAAATACGATATCCAACTTCAGGCATTCGGCGTCACTGAACTTACCGGTGATACTAGCCCGGTCAGCCAGATAGTGCAGCCGGTTGCCTTCCTGAACTAATCTGACTCCAAGCCGTGGAACAATATCGCTTTTTATCCCCCATTCATGGGCTGGTATTAATGACATGAAAACCTTCCTTTAAAGCAAACTAAGTTCAGCAAAAGACACCACCTCGTTTCCGATTACAAGATGATCCAGCACGCGCACTTCCACCAGTGCCAGCGCTTTCATAATCCTCTGAGTAATATGTTTATCCTGCTGGCTGATTTCTGTCGTACCAGACGGGTGGTTGTGAGCCAGAATGACCGCAGCAGCGTTATGTCTCAGGGCTGATTTAACCACTTCGCGGGGATGCACTTCGGTATGGCTGAGCGTGCCGGTAAACAGTGTTTCTCGTCCCAGCAGGCAGTGTTGATTATCGAGATACATCACGATGAAGACTTCCCTCTCCAGGTGCGCCATCTGCAGTTGCAGCCAGGTTTTTGTGAGGCTGGTGGAGGTAAATGACTCACTCGGTTGACGCAGGTATTTCTCAACCAGTCGTAATGCCCTTCGCATTACGCGCTGCTCGTTTACCGGAAACACCGGCGATAAATTGGATACAGACATAATGGTTCCTTAAAACAAAAGGCCCCGCTGGTTTTTTAGCGGGGCCTGAAGAATGATAAAAAGTTTCATGACGCGAGATGCAACATATTCTCGGCCATCACCCACAGAGCACGATTGAGCTTCACATCTCCGTCGATACCGTTTACCGAACGGGTATGAGCACGCTTACCGCTGATCGTGCGCCCCGAAAGACCACCTTTAATCAGGTTTTCCTGAATACGCTGGTAAGTGGTCCACAGGTCGTTGCTCTCGTCCTGCCAGCGACGTGGCGAAAGTATCTGCGATTCCGTCACCGGTTGATGCTCTTCACCAAAGCGATAGGTTAATGCTGCTTTCGCCATTGCCTGCTGTGCGGGTGGCGGCAACAAAAGCGACTGCATGGCATCGCGTTTCTCTTCTACGCGGTCAAATATCCCCAGTACTTCGTAGGCTCCTTCAATGACTTTCTCGACTACGTTGCCTTTGTGCGGCACCCGCACCTCACCGAAACTCTCCCCGCATACCAGCCCGTTCTGGCATACGGCACGAAATAACCCCGGCAGCATCTGGTAAGAGCTGGAACCATCATGGCTGTTCAACAGGATAATTTCTGGCACCTGTTTGCCGGTAATTTGTCCTTCCCGGCGCAGACGAAGCATGTGTTTCGTGTGCTCTCGTTTACTTTCATCCCGGACGCGGGTCTGGCAGGCAAAGAACGGACGAAACCCTTCACGTTGAAGGTTATTCAGCAAAGTAATAGTGGGAATGTAGGTGTAGCGTTCGCTCCGGGATTCATGCTTTTCTTCGCTGAAGACGCTTGGCACATAATGGGCCAGTTCGTCGCGGGTTAATGGGCGGTCACGACGTACAAGGTTGACTGCACCAAAGCGGCTGGCTAAACGTGTCATAGTTAATTCCTTTAAAAATGGGCATAAAAAAGCCACTCCACTGGAGTGGCTTCGGATGGAAGATAAATTATTCAGGGAGAAGCTGGTGGCTGGTCTTGCTGTGGCGACAGTTCACTGTCAGGTAATGTCGGCGGAGTTAGCTTGTCGATCTGGTAATGTTGTAATCGCTGCAGAATAAAGGGTTTACTGTACTGGAAGTATCGAAGACACCATTCGTACTTCACGACTCGCCTTATGATCAGAGGCAAGCGTTCATACGCTTTGCTGCACACCGATAAAACAAAGGCATCATCATTAATTCTGTCCTCTGCTATTGCAGCCAGCCCTTTGATAAAGGAGCGCTTCAGCTTTTGTCGAGAATTAGCTTTCAGGTGAACGTCGGAAGGCGATAGTACGTGTGATCCAGGAGCTTGCACACAAACCGTGTTGCCAGATAGGGGCTTTTTCAGGCAAGAGTGGCGAGTTTTTTTATGAGCCTTATCAGGCTAAGGGTCATCAGGCTGGCTCCCAATGTTTGGCATACGACCGACTTACTCCTTAGCAGAGTGAGTCCTGCAACGCTAAAAACAACGGGCCAGGTCAGATCCAGTGATTGTGTATCTATATCGTCAGGGAATTTCGGGTATTTCATAGGACTGTCCATAATACGTCCGGTATCGCGGGTAGCGTATACCGGACCGGGTAAATAATTAGGGGAGATCGACGGAAGCTATTTCCTCAGAAGCGTTTGTGGGACCACTGTAAACGCCGACGTATTCATTTAGAGGGAAGATAATTACTGCATTATTCTTCGGATCAAAAGTGCAACCATTTAATCCTGCAATTGCAGCAGTTTTCCCTGAGTTTTTATTTTTCACAATCAGTTTATTGTCTGCACAGTTGCTGGCTTTAACAAAACTCACTACATAACCGTCCTGCTCAGCGACGGTTTCAGTCGTCGTTAGTTTTGGCTCAGGGCTACGTCCTGTCTGCCCACTTACGCGCTCGCGGCTGTAAGGAACATATTGAACAGCGTCGTTACGCATGGTTGGCGGGTCGTTGTTCATGCTCAGGTAAACAGGGCAGTCAGCAGCGCCCACTGCACAGCTCTTACTGAAAATAGTACGAGACGGCCAGCCTTTAGTGCCAATGTAGGCTGCACCAGTTTCATCCAGGCAGTAAGTTTCCTCCCATGCATAGTCTTTATTTTGGCCCGGCATGGTGCGGGTGGTAATAAGGCAGGTCAGAGCTTTCACTGGCTTACCGTCGTAGCGGATAAAGTTTTGCTCCAGCGGTGCACCCGGGTACAGCAGGGGCGATATGTTTGCAGCCGCAGCCTTATTTTGCGCATCAACCGAAGCACTGGCCTTTCCGCTATGTTTTACGTTCACGGCCTCGTTGTTCATGTCCCGCAGCATTTCGCCGCCTTTTTCTGTCAGAAAGAAGGTATAGCGCTCAGGATGAATGTTCCCCTGAATAGTGATAGCAGAGCTGAATGCCGGGAGCGAAAGGGTGCAGACTAAAACCAGGCGTGAAATGAATGTCGCCATAAAAGATATCCTTACTGATGATTAACAATGTGGGAGCATGAGTTACTGGAAGGGGTGATTAATGGCTGATGCAGTCTTCCCAGTTGAGGTCCGACAGAGCGTCCCTGAGCCCTGCGGTTTTGAACGGGTGAGATACGGGTTTATTCATCCGGGTGATTTCAATTTGCCCATGGTTGCCTGTGTTTTTGAGCGCTATAAAAGCCGCCTCATCTAGCGGGTAATGAACAGCGTTGATATTGATTCCCATGGATTCTTGTCCATTATCTGGTATATCCATTGGCTCCTTATCAGACCCGCTGTAGCTCACTATCAAATTGCTGTCCCGGCAGGTGATCGTCATACGTTCTCCGGCGCTATTGTCGGCGTTAAGTTCAAACTCCATCGCATTGACAGTGCCAAACCAGTTGCCCCATTGCTGCTCCTGGCCCATGGCGTGCACAACACAGCTAAACAATGTTGCACCGAAAAGAAGTACAGATGTGATCTTCAACATAGAAATTCCTTACTATTGTTTTACAAACGAAAAATGGCCTTTTGTAGTACAAAGGGCCATTCGATCGTATGCATTTTGTCCGGGGCGGGATAATCGTTATTACTGATCAGTTACCAGGAATTGATCGTTATTATCTATGCAAATAACGATCAATAATTCACTATCGATAGGTAGTGACTATCATTATTTGAAGTATCGATCGGTGTTGCAGATCAATGCGGTGAGACACTCCAGAATCTGTCCGGAATGATCTCACCGTGGTAATACAGGTCTGAAAAAAAATGGGATGCGTCAGAACGCGGGGATGCTCAGTCTTCGTCCTTGTCACCTTCCATCATCGCTTTTTGCAACCTC
This sequence comes from Enterobacter cloacae complex sp. HYC080_NIDB, assembly GCF_056673325.1. Lineage (NCBI taxonomy): Bacteria > Pseudomonadati > Pseudomonadota > Gammaproteobacteria > Enterobacterales > Enterobacteriaceae > Enterobacter > Enterobacter cloacae complex sp. HYC080_NIDB. The sequence goes on from NZ_CP114212.1 coordinate 3,582,373, forward strand.
GTCCAGATTTTTTTTGAGGTTGAGCCCGGATTTTTATCTGGCATCGGTGCTGAGTGTTCATCACTGCGAGGTAATTTCCCCATACGTTTCAGAGCTTCCCCAATGGAAATATGCGTAACCTGGCCATCGCTGGAATTATCAGTAGGAGAGGCGTGCAGTACCGTTGCATTATGAGTTTGACAGTCCTTTTCTTCCTTTTCCGTTATTTCATTGACCGGAGCATATTGGCTATAGGACTGTATTTCCGGTATGAAGGACATGTTACTGATAGTAGCAAGCTCGGTAAGTGTTGTGACTGTAAATGGTTCAGAAACGGGATTGGGCGCGGATGTTTTATTCTTTATCCGGGCACGCAAAGATGCTTTTCTTTCTCTGGTATCAGAAGTTGCTCTGTACTGATGTACCTGCCATGCCTTTTTAAAACGTTGCATAAATAGTTCATCTTTTAAAAACAAATAAATGAACAAAAAATAAAACTTAACAGCCATGTATTTTTCAAAGGAGCCTGACGGCCTCAGCATGGACAGCATACTGCTGTTAGTAAAAGGTGCCGGATTGGTTTCTCCTGTATAATGCCCCTCACGGTCTTTTCTCCGGGTATTCATTCGACTTCTATCTTTCTGAATGTATTTCCATGCCCAGTCGCATTTTTTCTTGCTTTTTGGTGAAAGAGGGAAATTTATACTCGAAGGATAAATTTCCTCCCACTTGTTACGAATCTGGCGCATCAGATCGAGCCTGGCTTTAAGGGTCGCAGGTGCACGGTCAAAAAAATCCTCTATAACTGATAGACGCTCTTTATTATCGACAGGGTAAGCATCCAGTTCCAGTTTATTGTAAAGGGAATCATGTATATTGGGATAGCGTTGGTTCCTTATTCTACCAACTATAAAAACGTCCAACTCAAGCAATTTGAATGAATCGTGTATCTGGCTTTTGATAAACAGCCATGTGAAGTAGCAAGCATCAGGTGATTTTTTTACCCAAGAAAATTCAGATGCGGGTATCTGGAGTGATTTAAACTCATTAAAATCTATTGTGTAGATCCTCTTAACCTCATTATCTTTTATCAGTCGCACAGCCTGATTAATTGCCTCTTCAGCGATTTCAATATTACTGCCAAATATGTCATCTGCATTGTAAATGTTTTTAGTTGATGCCAGTTTATTGGTCAGTATGGCCAGATCCTGATCAGATAGATACCACAAGAATAATCTCATGGCCCTCCTGTTATTTATTATTGCACTGTGCAGTGAATTTTCCACAAGTTACGTCCTGTAATACGTTTCGATTAAATTTCAATCATCATAAGGTCAGGTATAAAAATAGTCAAAAAAGAAGAGTGAAAACTAGTTATTTTCATAGCTATAAACGTAGTTTTTTATGTAGTAAAAAATGTAGTACATGACTGGCCTGTAAGTCTCGTAACGTCAGGGCTTTTACCATATTTATGGATGTGATTTCAGCATGGATTTCTGCTTCCAGTTTATCAAAGTGTGACGACAGGGTGACTTCTGAGCATCTGCAGTAAAAGGTTGCAGCTTTTCAAATGCTGCCCAGATCACTGGGAATGTAAAATCGTACATACGCGACCAATGACATGAAAGGATGCCGACCGGTGTCCTCCTGATAAATTACGGAAACATGTCATGAGCACTATTAATATTCACGAAGATAAATTCGTTAGCATGCAGTTCATTACTGAACTGACAGGGTTATCTGATAAATGGTTTTATAAGCTGGTGCATGAAGGTAAGTTTCCAAAGCCGGTGAAGTTTGGTCGCAGCTCCCGCTGGATTGAAAGTGAAGTAAAAGAGTGGATCGAGGAGAGGATTAAATTATCGCGTTCTGGTTCTATTGTAATCTTTAATGAGGAAAACAAGTAAGCCCTTTCCTTATGAAAAACCAGCTAACTTCGGAGTGAATTCTAAATATAGAATGTGAATATCTCCTGGAATTCAGCGGTCGTTTAATACACCAGTTGTGTTGGTATGGTAATATATACTCATCAGTACATACCTGCTATACATGCGTAATATAAACATCAACACCAAGTATCACACTAAAATAAGCAACAATAATTACCACATAAACTTCATTAATATCACATCAGTGATATATGTCCGATACGTTTATCAGTTAAACATGGCATCTACACTCTAACAATCTGAAGTGATATCACTCCCATCCTTTAAAACATTATGGCATCAGCAATGATGCTCTTCATTCTGAGAAAAGAAACAATGAATAATATCTATACACTCAATATGAACCATGCACCATTCAACACTCATTACTTACATCGATTGTCGAATGTCATTCATAACGCTGTGCGTGAACATCCAAGAACAACAGCCATTCGTGTTGACCTTCATGTACCCAATTATAAAGATACCGGTGATAGCATTTCTTGCATCATCGATATGAATAAAGGACTCATGTCCCGTTTTATTGAAGCACTTGATGCCCGTATACAGATATTCCTGAAGAACAAAAGTAAAAATGGCATGAGAGTCTATCCGTGCCATTTACGCTACGCCTGGGTTAAAGAAATTGATAAAGATAAAAGTGATAAACCACACTGGCATGTGGTGTTATTCCTCAATAAGGATGCCTTTCTCGGTCTCGGTGATTATACGGGGAATGATTATAACGTGGCCTCTATGATTCAGGCTGCATGGTTGAGCGCTTTAAAGCTACCTTTAGCTACTGAATATTTAACGCTGATTCACTTCCCTGATAATCCCTGTTATCACCTGAATATCAATAATCCTCCAGCCTACTCTGAGTCATATAACGGTTTAATGTACCGCCTTAGCTATCTGGCAAAGGAACGTACGAAAGTATACAGCAATGAGGAACGGTCATTTGGCTGTAGCCAGTCTTGATCGAACAGGGGCTGGTCAGGGTGTTACCGCCAGCCACATCTCTCAACCAAACACAAAGCCAGCTAACCATGCTGGCTTTTTTATTTTTCTCCGGAGTTCATGATGAATTACTTCGTTTTAGCCACTCATGCCGTCACCGCAAAGGGCGAATGGGTTACACCAGAATCTGTTCAACAGGTTGATTTTGATTCAATGTATTGTATTTACTGCAAACTGCAGATCGGCGTTCAAGTTGATCCACTGACATCTACAAAAACGTTTGTGCACCTACCGGGACATATCAACAATGTTGCTCGGCTCAAAACATGTCGATTTAACAAGCTACAAACAGCACCAGAGCAAACCTCGCTAAAAATCATCCCAACTTCGGAAAAGCCCATTCGACCTACCAACACGAAGATAAGGCAATGGCGATGCTGCTGGTGCCATGTTTGTTGGCATGGAGAGAAGATATGTCCTCAATGTGCTGACTGGATCTATGCAACTGATGTGTAAGAGCTGTATCGATTGCTTGACGCCAAAAAGCGGAAGTTATGCCAAGTAATTATTAAAACAACATCCGGCTCCAAAAGACCTATTGAAATGCGGTCAGCAAAACAGATACATTACGCACGTTGTTACCTTGTATCACCAGGATGTCGTTGACTGTGTTTTTTAGCCGTGAAGTCATTTCCAGAATCGTGCTTATCATCATGGCTGTTGCCGTGCTGAGCAGTTCGCTTATGGCAAAACCACAGGCTATGTATAACGTTCAGGATACAACGTCTGTCAGTGAGCATCAGCACGACAGCGATGAGCCGCTGAATGAACACGATCCGCTACTGTTCCACTCGCACGGTAATGTGCATCACCTCAATGCCGATCATTCCCACGATCTGAACAAGCTCTTCACTCTGACTGCCTTGCAGGCCTGGAACGCAGGTATGCGCGCGACGTTTGCACTGAGTTCAGAACAAATTCTGCGAATGCCACAGGCCACCCCCGAACGCCCTCCGAGATCCCTGTCTGCGTAATAACTGCTGTTAATTCGTTATTATTCAAACTGTAAGGATTTTGTATGAACACCTGCCTTAATTTACAAGGCCGGTTGAGCGGTGGCCTGTTTTCGACTCAGGCGCGTTCGGCTTGTCTGTTTTTCTTATTGTTATTGCTTTTCTACAGCCAGGGTGCGGCCGCACATGGCGTAGCCGAAGGCGACAAAGGGTACATTCAGGAAATCACCGGGATTAACATCATCCCGTTTATCTACCTTGGCGCGAAGCACATGGTCACCGGCTACGATCATCTGCTATTTCTGTTCGGCGTGATTTTCTTTCTCTACAAAATGCGTGATATCGGGCTGTACGTCAGCCTGTTTGCTATCGGGCACTCCACGACGCTGCTTATTGGTACGTTCTTTGATATCAGCGTCAGCGCCTATCTCATTGATGCCATTATCGGACTGTCCGTGGTCTACAAAGCCCTTGATAACCTTGGCGCATTCCAGCGCTGGTTTGGCTTTCAGCCTAATACGAAGATGGCTACGCTTATCTTTGGTTTCTTCCATGGCTTTGGCCTGGCGACCAAAATCAAGGAGTTCGAAATTTCCCCCGATGGCCTTTTCGTCAACCTGATTGCCTTCAATGTCGGGGTCGAGATAGGTCAGCTTCTGGCGCTGAGCGCCATCCTTATCATCATGAGTTACTGGCGGCAGACGGCGAGCTTTTTCCGCCATGCCTACACCGCCAACGTAGTGATGATGAGCGCCGGTTTCCTGTTAATGAGTTACCAGATTTGTGGCTACATTTTAGCCTGAGGGAGAAAAGAGAATGTATAACACCGATTTACCGACCCGCGCAGAGCTGCCGTCTGCGATGAAGCTGATGCAGTCCACTATTCTGGCGGCTATCGTCGCTTTGACGCTGCTGATAACCATCGTGATGCCTTCAGAATACGGTATCGATCCAACGGGCGTTGGCCGTCTGCTGGGCCTTAAACAGATGGGCGAAATCAAAACGCAGCTGGCGGAGGAAGCCGCCACGGACAAACAGGCGAGTACGAGCCAGTGGGGACAGTCAACCACTCCGGTGAATGAACGTCCGGTGCCGGATAACCCGCCGACAATCACGCAAAACAACTATCCGGAGCTGAGCGTTCCGGCGACAACTCGTGCGCCAGAAGCCCCAACTGCCGGTTCTCAGCGCAATCAGCTGTTAATTACTCTGAAACCGAATGAGGCGGCTGAAGTTAAGATGGAAATGCGTAAGGATGCCCGGGTGACTTACCAGTGGACAAGCTCTGGACCTGTCAACGTGGATGCACACGGCGATCCGGTTAACGCACCGAAAGGGTTTTACCACGGCTATGGTAAGGACCGGCAGATAACCTCAAGGGATGGTGTGTTGCAGGCCGCCTTTGACGGTAAGCACGGCTGGTTCTGGCGAAATCGTGGTTCACAAACGATTACTATCCAGCTTGATACCAATGGCGAATACCAGAGCATTAAGCGCGTAATCTGATTAATCAGGCCCGCATTATGCGGGCCTTTTTACACACTTCGGCAATACAAGACTTTACACTCCAGCCTCTTACATCCCCCCCAGGGGGATGCTAATATTTTTAAACCGTTGTCACTGTCCATTGAGAGAAGCACTCAGCGATGTACCTGATGTTTAAACGTTCACCCCGTTATATTCTGATGATTGTCATCATGGCCGTTGGCATGATGATGTCGTCGATGGGCACGTTTGCGTCACACGGTACCAACGGCCTGACAGGTTACGAGATGAATCTGCATGATGCAGAAGTCACCATGACAGTGCAGGATCACTCCCACGACTCGGATATCCCTCAGTCTGGTCACGCAGGCCATCATCAGACAGACCATTTCCATGAAACCCCTCAGCAGCCGCCCTCTGTGGAGATCACCCTCTCTCCTATAGCAGACAGATGGTTGCCGCTCGCCGATCTTCGCAGCCCGGTTAAGGCTACGGACATAATTTACCGCCCTCCAAGCACCCGCAAGATCTGATCGCTGTTGCCGGTAGCAGTTTGCTGCCTGGCGTTTACCAACTTCAGATTTAGCGGAGAAGCTATGTACACAGACTCCATACAGGCGCGTCGTGAGATTGCGCGTAATTTTACTGAACTTAATTATCGCATTAACCCTCTGCACTGGCAGACACTGTGCATGGGCGTGAATCGCGATCTCCAGGCCAAAAAACTGCGTCCGAACGTCCCTGTTCCTTCGCGGCGTAAGGTCATTCCGTTCCTGAAAATGATGCACAAAGAAACGGGTTCGATGCTGAAAGCTATTCTTGCTTTTGGTTTCGATGGTCCCTGGACCTCCAGCGGTGGTTCTTTTCGTCTGGCGCGAGAAATTGGGTTCGACATTGCCCACCATGCGAAAAATATTCACCACAAAAACGGTACCGTCACCTTCCTTGAAATTGGTGCTGCCTGGGCAGGTTTTCGTGCTGAAGAAGCGACCAGCCATCAGGCGACGATTTCCGGGCTTGCCCAGAGTTTCAGGGAGCAGCTTGGGGAGAGTGCATTCCTGCATTTCACCAATCTCACGCCATGGCACGAATCGCTGCCAAAGGGGGTGACTGAGCATCCCTACGTGACGGCAGCCGGTCTCTGCGCACTGGAAAATCGCGGCGTTCAGGCCGGTGGGGTCGATATTATTTATTCCCAGGCCGCAGCCTATTTCGAGCAGGACTACACAACGTTCCTTCGCAGCGCAGCCCGTCTGCTGAAAGGGGATGGCGTCTTAATCTTCAACCATGATCCTGTTCTGGCGAGCGCGATGGATGAAGTCGCGTGGGAGCACGGACTGCGGCTGGTCAGACGTAAGCAAATGGGCGGAATGAATGGCGCGATTGCCCGTTATCACCGGCTTCGTTCATCCCCAGTGAGTCAAATGGTTTTCCCCGGCGTAAACCGGGAACAGGACGATGAAGTGGTCTGTGAATCACTGGTTATGTCGGCACTTCGTCGCAGCGTGGAGGTGTAACGCCCGATATGTTGACGCGCAGACATTTTCTCACCACCACAGGAGCGTTGCTGATGACAACATTACTGCCGGGGGAAACCCTGGCAGCCTCTCTGGCCGAAAAAGTCAGTGATACATGGCAAAGAATTATTGCTCGCCGCACTGCTAAGGAGACGATAACGCCGGGCTGGATTTTGCAGTCGCTCGGGCTTCAGCCGGGCTCAACGGAACTGCGGAGAGCCATTTTTGAACTGGTCAGGCGCGTGCCCTATCAGCTTGGGTCATGGAATAACCAAAGCATGAGCCTGTTTGAGCAGGGTTTTGGCGACTGTCGTCATAAAGCCGCCGCGGCCGAACGATTGCTGGTTGCCGGTGGGATTACGGCGAAGAGAAAACTGGTGCAGTTTGACTGGGCTGATTTACCCGTTCCTCCGGAAATACTGGCTATTTTGCCGCAAACCCAGGGATTTCATGACACAGTAACTTTTGAGTTAAACGGGAAAACCTGCCTGTTTGATGCCACCTGGGATATCGCCCTGCGCGGCGCGGGCTTCCCGGTGATGCCTTCCTGGGATGGCAACTCTGATACCTGGTCGGTGACCTCCCGGATGTCGACGCAGCAAACCGTACAGATGCCACAGCCCGGTCAGGATATTTACAGCGCTAACCAGATGAGCTGGCCTCAGCGCGAGAAAACCATGGCCTTCAATCAGGCGCTGAATAGCTGGCTGGACGACGTTCGGGCTAACCGTGATGACTGGTGCACCATCGTCCATAGCGATGTTGAAGCCACGCGGCTGAGTCTGAAAACCTGCCTGGGACTTCTGAGTTAACACCTTTCTCGTCAGAAGGGGCTTCGCAAGGAAGCGGTGATAACACCTTCGACACTCTTTATGCTGCTTCAGGTATAACGCTGGGATACCTGAAGCTTTTTTTATTCTAAATATCAGATGATTGGTCAACTTCCTATCCTCCCCACCAGGATAATGCTTGTCATTTTTTTCAGGTCGCTCTATGCTTTCAATATCCCCCCCAGGGGGATATAAATTTAAGCCAAGAGAATTCCTGATGCTCAATATTCTATCTAATCGTACCTATCGCCACCTGTTTATGGCACAGGTTATCGCCCTTATCGGCACCGGTCTGGCGACCGTCGCGCTGGGTCTGTTAGCTTATGATCTCGCCGGAGACAGGGCCGGTGCTGTGCTGGGTACCGCGCTGGCGATCAAGATGAGCGCCTATATTCTGGTTGCGCCGGTGGCGGCAGCCTTTGCCGACAAATTCCCGCGTCGCACTATGCTGGTGACGTTGGATCTGGTTCGCGCTCTGGTGGCTATTGCGCTGCCGTTCGTCACCCAGATCTGGGAAATCTATATTCTGATCTTCGTACTTCAGTCTGCCTCGGCGGCGTTCACGCCAACCTTCCAGGCAACTATCCCGGATATTCTTCCTGACGAACGCGAATATACGCGGGCGCTGTCTTTGTCGCGTCTGGCCTACGATCTGGAAAGCGTTATCAGCCCAATGCTGGCGGCGGCGCTGCTGACGGTCATGAGCTTCCACAATCTGTTTGCCGGGACGGCGGTCGGGTTCCTCGCCTCTGCGGCTTTGGTTGTTTCCGTCACATTACCAAAGATGAAAGCGTTAACGGTTAAACGCAGCATCTATGACAAAACGACGCGAGGCATGCGTATCTTCCTGAAAACACCAAGACTGCGTGGCCTGCTGGCACTCAACATGGCCGTAGCAGCGGCGAGCGCGATGGTTATCGTCAACACCGTTGTTCTGGTTCAGGCTGATTTTGGTTTCTCACAGCGATCTACCGCCATTGCTCTGGCCTTCTTCGGTGTGGGTTCCATGGTGTCGGCGCTGGTTCTCCCAAAACTCCTCGACAAAATGAGCGACCGCATGCCGATGCTTGTGGGGACCGCGCTTTTAGTGATTGGACTTGGGCTGGGTATTTTCCTGAAGGATTACGTCACGCTGGTTGTGCTGTGGGCGCTGCTGGGTGTGGGCTATTCGCTTTCTCAGACGCCAAGTGGTCGCCTGCTGCGCCGCTCATCAACGGCTGAAGACAGACCTGCGCTGTTTGCTGCCCAGTTTGCACTGTCGCATTCCTGCTGGCTGGTCACTTATCCGCTGGCCGGGTGGGTAGGTGCCACATGGGGAACACAGGCTTCGTTTGTCGCCCTGACTATTGTGGCCGTGCTGTCGCTGCTTGCCGCCGTACTGATCTGGCGTCCTGAGCATGAAGCTTACGCTCAGATTCACCGTCATACCGATTCAGACACAACCCATGAGCATGATTTCGTCATCGACGATGAACATCCGTCATGGCCGAAGAAAGATAAGTAATTAACCCAAAAAGACAAAGAATCAGGAGAGGATAAGCCGATAAAAAGTGTGACCCTGGCGTTGATACACATTATCTTATCCCCTCCACCTGGAGAGGATAAATCATGACCGTTCACGCATCACACCCTGACATTATTAAAAGACTTAAACGTGCCGCAGGGCACCTGAAAAGTACCATCCAGATGCTCGAAGATGAAAGAGCCTGTCTGGATATCGCCCAGCAACTGCACGCAGTGGAAAAGGCGATAACGAATGCGAAGCGTACCTTAATTCATGACCATCTGGATCACTGCCTGGAGGACGCCCTTCATGCCGACCACAGTGAGTCTGATAACACGCTTAGCGAATTTAAAGAGATAACTAAATATCTTTAAGGCAAGCGAAACATGACTGATTTTTCTGCTCTTTTACAGCAAGGCGTGGCGAATGCCTGGCTGTTCATCCCCAGTGCGATCCTGCTGGGTGCGCTTCACGGACTGGAGCCGGGACACTCCAAAACGATGATGGCCGCGTTTATTGTGGCTATCAGGGGAACGGTGAAACAAGCCGTATTACTGGGGCTTGCCGCGACCATTTCTCATACGTCTGTGGTCTGGCTCATTGCTATGGGCGGGATGTACATCAGTCAGAAATTCACCGCCGAGTCCGCTGAACCCTGGTTCCAGCTGATTTCAGCCATCATCATTCTTGTCACGGCGGCATGGATGTTCTGGCGCACCTGGCGCGGTGAAAAACTGTGGAAAATGGAGCAGGAAGAGGAACATGGCCACGGCCATCACGAACATGACGAAACCCGCATAATCGATACCGGCCACGGCAGCGTTGAACTCTCTATTTTCGAGGAAGGGCAACCGCCTCACTGGCGTTTACGCACACTCAGCGGCAGGAAATGGGAAGCCAGCAATATCTCTGTGGCCACAAGGCGGGGGACTGGAACGTATTCTCAGGTTTTCGACTTCGTTGAAAAAGACGGGTTTATGGAATCAGTCCTGGCAATCCCTGAGCCACACAGTTTCGATGTGCGCCTGTCTTTAGGCCATCGTGGGCATGTACACGATTATGATGTGGAGTTTCGCGAGCATGAGCACGGTCACGACCATGACCACTCCGCGCTGGAGGGGCTGGATGTTAATTCCCGCGAATACCAGGACGCTCACGAAAAAGCCCATGCTAACGACATCAAAAAACGTTTTGCCAATCGCAGCGTAACCACAGGGCAGATTATCCTGTTTGGGCTAACCGGTGGACTCATTCCTTGCCCGGCGGCCATCACCGTTCTGCTGCTGTGCATCCAGGTGAAGGAATTTACGCTCGGCGCTGCACTGGTACTGTGTTTCAGTATCGGCCTGGCGATTACGCTGGTTTCTGTGGGTGCAGCGGCGGCGTTTAGCGTTCGCCAGGCAACCAAACGCTGGAGCGGTCTGGATACTCTGGCACGCCGAGCCCCATACTTCTCAAGCGTACTGATTGCCCTTGTCGGCATTTACATGGGCTACCATGGCTGGATCGGCGTTACCCGCTGATTTTCTCTTGTAAAAGCCACATGCCTGAACCCACCGACCGGTGGGTTTTTTTATCTCTGAAGCCTGTCACATTTTTATCCCCCCGCAGGGGATAGCAATTGAGCTTTTATAGACGCTCATTTATGATTAAGTTATCCCCCCTGGGAGGATGTGAAATCATAAATGGAACCTGCTATGCAAAAACAATACTTCAGTCATATTCGTCGCCAGTTCGTCAACGTCACCGGCGTATTGCTCGCTTCATCCATCGCCATTCCAGCCCTGGCAGCGCAAGGCGGTTTCTCCGCAGAGAAAGATCCAGTCGCCACTGAGCGCATGTATGCCGGTCATAAGGTTCAGCAGGAAAACAGTCAAAGCCGCATTCAGGCCGTGTCGTCAATGCACGAAGGGGCGTGGATCACGCTGGAAGGCAATGTCATCAGCCAGCAGCAGGAAGAGTGGTACACCTTCCGCGATCCAACCGGAACCATCAAAGTTCGTATTCCGCAGAAAGTCTGGAACGGGCAGCACTTCGATGCGCAGGATCTGGTGCGGGTGAGCGGGCAGATAAGCCGTGAGAATGGCACCACGAGCGTTAATGTTGAAGTGATTAAAAAGCCTTAATGTGAAGAGTCATTAGAACTGTGAGTTCAACGGGTCGATGGAACGCTATCTTTATAGCAGCATATGCCAGTTCAAATACCATTAACGCTTTCATTCTAATACCTCACATTTGAATAAACACATATGTACAGGCAAATTTTTTAAATACAAACAGCCTTACTGCTACCCGAGCAGTTTGCTGATGCCAGCTTACGGGCGATGGCCTGTACGTCGTCCTGTTGGCTTAACCAAGCCTGCTCAATTACCTGAGCAGCCCAAGAAGAAATATGCGGAGATAAGCGGTAGTGAACCCACTTGCCCTGCTTGCGATCCAGCAATAGGCCACTTTCCCGAAGCATCGCCAGATGACGAGAGATCTTAGGCTGCGACTGTTCCAGCGCCGTGCAAAGTGAAATCATCTCCAATTTTGCTAATCATAGGTTTACAACAATGAATGAGAGGATATTATCACTAAGAGTGTTCATCATGGATGAGAGGAAAATGAGTTCGACACAGCAAGATTACCTCTACAGACAGTTCTTTCGGTTAAAAGTACACGAATGTATGGGAGACAGTTTTCAGGCGCTCTTTTCGAAGGTTATGCAATACGCAACTCCTGGCTTTCAAGCTGTTTCCCCTTGGGGAAACTGGGGAGATGGCGGGAATGATGGGTGGATTGCTCATGAAGCTCATTACTTCCAAGTTTATGGGCCTAAACCTTCAAATCAAACCAAAGAGCTAGAAGCTGTTAATAAATCGATTGGCGACTTTGATAAATTAGTCGCCAAATGGGGGAAAGTATCAAAATATACTTTTGTAATGAATGATTATTTTAAGGGTATTCCAGCACCTGTTGGACTTTCATTAAATTCGCTTGCAATCAGTAAAAGTCTTAATCACGCAGGTGCAATGGGCGGGATGGAGCTCCTTCAAAAATTTATGTCATTATCTGAGGGTGAAAAGCAAGATATTGTAGGTTTCATTCCTGAGGTTGATTTGGATTTTACAGATAGTCGAGCTGTTGGCGAAGTGTTGACTTTTTTAGCACAAAAATCTTCTTCACCCATAAATTTTTTAAGTGAAACCGCCCCGGACTTCGAAGATAAAATAAAAATAAATGGTATTACAAAACCAATAAAGAGCAGGCTGGAATCTTTTAGTTATCAACTATATTTGATAAATGAATTTTTAGATTCTGTTGATAGCGGTCTTGAACAAACTATAGCTCAAGAAGTTAAAGAAACTTATGCAAAAAGCAAATTGGCGATAACTGAAGATAACCACAATTATGCAGATTTAAGATACACTTGGATGATAGATAAACTCCTTCCCCCTCAAGTTACCACAAGTGCGGTCGCGAGTTATCGATTTGCAGCAGAGTTAATTTTAGCTAAATATTTTGAGACATGTGATGCTTATGAACATCCAAGCAATGCTTCTGCCACATAAGCATGTTAGGTTTAGTAACTCCCTAATTGCGATTGCAGGATACACCCGTTCGTTAATTGATGGACCGGTATCCATAGAAGAACTATGGACAAAAGTAGAGCGAAAAAATAAATCAACGATAATCACGCCCTCTTTTACACAATTTATGCTTGCCGTAGACATTCTTTTTTGCATCAAACAAATAATGCTAGATAACGAAAACAGAATAATGCCAATATGCAGCATTGATGACAAATTACAAAATAAGGAAAGTTAAATGAAGTTAATTCGCTTAACTTGCGATCAGCCAACCTTTCATCCAGTGCATTTCAATGACACAGGGCTAACGTTGATTATTGGTGATAGCTCTAAAGAAAAAGAAGGCAGTAGTAACGGAGTCGGCAAGACACTTATTCTCGGCCTCGTTCAACATTGCTTAGGCGCTAATGCTGATAAAAAATTAACTTCAGCAGTTCCAGATTGGTGGTTCTCGTTACTTTTTTCTCATAATGGAGTTGAATACTTAATATCTAGAACGGGAAATGGGAAAAAATTATTATTAAATGACAAAACAATATCTCTAAAAGCATTTAAAGATCTATTAGACAAAATAGGGATATTTAATCTTGAGAATAACATTCCGTATTTATCATTTAGATCTTTATTTAAGCGTTTTTCGCGATATACCAGAGATGACTGCATCAGTCCAACTAGGACAAAAAAGGAGCAAGACTTTGAAGCATTGCTTCGCACCGCATTTCTTCTCGGCATAGATCATAATTTAATATTATCCAAAAGAAATAATAAGCAAGAACTGGATAAAGTAAGTCAATCCCTAAAAAATTGGCAAGACGATGATATTCTTAAAGACATGTTTAGAGCAGGCTCTCAACCTAAAGTACGCTATGAATGGCTAGAAAGAGAGATCCCAAGACTGCAAGATGAACTTAATACATTTCAAGTTCACGAGCAATACAGAGCTATTGAGAATGAAACAAACAGTTTAACTATAAAATTACGAGAAGTTGAAAAAAATAAAAATATAGCTGAATTTAAAGTTAGTAATATAGAAAAAACTTTATTATCACACCCTGATATTTCAAGAGAAGATCTTCTTGAACTGTACAATGGCTTACAAGAGATTTTCAAGCCAGAAACATTGGCCCATTTTGAGTCAGTTGAAAATTTTCACAAATCATTATCTTTTAACAGAAAGAAAAGACTTGAAAATGATAAAATAAAACTTTTGTTAGAAATTGAATCTCTTAAAATTGACATTAATGATATTTCGGCATTACGTGATTCATATTTGGAATCCCTGCAAGGCAAGAAAGCATTTGATGAATACGCAGTCATAGCGAGACAACTGGCTGAATTTAAAGAAGAAAAAGAAAGGCTGCATGATTATTTAAATTTCTCTATTAACCTTCAAAAGAAAGCTCAAAATCTAAGAGAAAGAAAAGTTGAACAAGACAGATTAGCGGTGAACTATGCTTCTACAAATCCTCTTTCAGAATATGATAAATTTTTTGCTGAACTCGCAGAAATAATGTACCCGAGGGTACCAGCAGGAATAGTTTTAGATGTTAATACTGGTGACAACAAAATCCGTTATGATCTAAGCATCCAAATCGAGGGTGATGATTCGGATGGGATCAATGATGCTAGGATATTATGCTTTGACTGGTTAGTATTTACATGTGGCGAAAACCATGCCATGGATATGCTATGGCATGATAATCGTCTTTTTGCCGATATAGATCCAGGTGTTCGCGCAAGATGGTTCTCTTTTGTCAATCAGTCATTAAAACGAAGCGGAAAGCAATATATAGCATCTTTAAATACTGAAAACTTTAATGCTATGGAAACAACTTTATCTGAAATCGAAATGTTAGAACTGAAATCAAAAATTGTCCTTACTCTTCGTGGTGATAAAGCAGAGAATAAACTTCTCGGCATTCAATTTGGAAGTAAAAAGTAATCCTCAGGCAGGCACTGCCTGCCGAGTATCAGTTGCTTGCTCGTTATCGGTAGCAGTATTAACCGACCTCGAGACTCAAAATTCACTCTCATCTTTTTTCTGTAATGCCACACCAAGGCTATCAAACAATTTTTCTCCAAGAGCTTGTGCGTGATCCAGCAACATTTCTAAATCTTGTTCGGTGATCACTACCGAATTACCTTCTTTATCTTTTCCGCCACGATGGACTAAATGATTACGCTTTTGTGTAGCTATTTCTATCGCATCTATTGGCCACTCTTTATGTACATTAATATCAAATGTAGCTTTATAACGACCTACAACTTTGTTTGTACTATGCCAACTTGCACTAATCAGATGTTCTTTGATTGCTTTAATCAATTCCGCCCTCATGTTTTCAATAGATTCTCCTTTGAATGGCAAAGCCAATATTTCTTTACTTACCTTAAATTCCGTCTTACCTTTTTCTATGAAATCTTTAAGGTATGAGTCATTTTTATCTATGGAGTTAATAAACAACTCAACATAAAGAGTTTCCAAAGCTGTAATGACGTTAATGTATAAGATGCTAAGCAGATGTTCTTTTTGCTTATCTTTAAATTCGCCTTTAGCCAGCATTTTTATTCCATCAATGCTTTCAACGAACTTAGAAAAGGGTTGTTCGGAAGATGTAACAGCATCGTACAAGTCTTCGTCGTACCAATCATTAATATTATTTGAATTACCTGACCACTCGTAGCACTGTTCTTGTAAATCATTAACTAGTTCTTGGATATAATCAAATTTCACGTACCCTTCAAACATCGCTTGCAACTCTTCACTTGCTTCGTATGGGCCACCATAAATGTAAGCATATCCGCCTTCACGGGATTCATACGGACAAGAGTTTGCGGGATCTTCGAAATTTTCAAAAAACCAATTCCGCATAACTTCAAGTTGATTTGCTTTACTTATATATTGCAGAGATTCGAGCGGGACTTTTTTACCATTAACATTAAAGACAACTTTCACGATACAACGCCTCTTTGAAAAAGTTATAACATTTTGACTCACTCCTCAGTGACTAACATAGCATGATTTTCATCTCTAACCTCCGCAGATCTTCACATCCTACGGTACAACAAAAAATTTGCGTAAAGCATTAACTTCGAAGGCAAAAAATAAACTCACGTTGGTTCAGCCTCTTCGATGAGAAGAGGCTCTACTTGCCCCTTACCACTCTATCAAGCAATCAAGCTAATAGCTGCATAAGCTAGGGGTTAGCTGGAATTTGCCTACTTGACCGATGAAATCTGCATACCACTGCATCATCTCCCTTCGCCCTTCTAGATACAACGCATGGTTATACGTCCCTCGAATCGCGTTCTTATCAACATGCGCAAGCTGGGTTTCGATCCATGCCGTATTGAACCCTTCCTCGTGCAAAATCGTACTCATCGTGTGACGGAAACCATGCCCCGTTACCTTCCCCGTATACCCAATCCGTTTGAATACCTGATTAATACTCGCTTCGCTCATCGACTTGCGGGGATCATTACGCCCTGGGAACACCAGCGGATATTGCCCTGACATAACTTTGAGTTGCTGTACGATTTCCAGCGCTTGGGTAGAGAGAGGCACAAGATGGGGCCGCTTCATTTTCATTCGTTCGGCAGGAATTTCCCACACCGCTTTTTCAAGATCAAACTCACTCCAGAAAGCACCTCGGAGCTCACCGGTGCGTACTCCCGTAAGAATCAGCAGACGTGCTGCAAGAACAACTAACGGGCTTCCTGTATAGCCTGCGAGAGCTTTAAAGAAGTCTGGTAACTCCTCAACAGTAAGGAAGGGATAATGCTTCGATTCATGCCCTGACATCGCGCTGGTTAGATCCGCTGCAGGATTGTATTCCGCACGACCGGTGACGATGGCGTAACGAAAAACTTCGCTGCAGCGCTGGCGAACCTTCTTGGCCTTCTCTGTCGCGCCACGGTTTTCCATTCGACGTAGCACATTCAGCAGAACCAAAGGTTTGATATCATTCACCGGCTGCTGGCCGATATAGGGGAAAATATCTTTATTGAAGGCTTCGATAATGTCAGAAGCATACCCTTCTGACCATCGGCTCACCTTCGTTCCGTGCCATTCAAGCGCCACTGCCTGAAACGTATTATTGAGCTGGACATCGCGAACCAACTTTTCTTCTTTCTTAGCAAACGATGGATCGATACCCTCGGCCAGTTTTTTCTTGGCTTCATCTCGTAGTGCCCTCGCTTGTGCAAGGGACACTGCTGGATAGACACCAAAAGCCATACGCTTCTCTTTTCCATTGAAGCGATACTTCATCCGCCAATATCTGGAACCAGAGGGAACAACCTCAAGATACAAGCCAGCACCATCTGCCAGCTTGTAGGCCTTCTCTCTGGGTTTAGCGGCGTCTACCTGCCGTGCATTTAGCTTCATTGGGGGCATCTCCCTGGACCGAACACAGAATGCCCCCACTTATGCCCCCAACTGTAACTTGATTCCGGTTGAGTCCAGTTGATAACAGGAGATAAGATACGGGCTAGAAACCGCATTATACGGGCTTTAAGTTGATTTCGGTAGACTTGAGAAGAGTTTGAAATGGTGCCGATAATAGGAGTCGAACCTACGACCTTCGCATTACGAATGCGCTGCTCTACCAACTGAGCTATATCGGCCCTGAGAGTCCGGTTACGAGTGTAACCACGGGGCAAAAGGTTAGATCTAACCGGGTGATGCGTCAATGCCCTTTTGAATCAAACGGCTATTTTTGCATCACCCGTGATTATTTACGCACGAATTGTATCGTCACCGAAGCCGATCCACTTGTAGGTGGTCAGTGCTTCGAGGCCCATAGGGCCGCGCGCGTGCAGTTTCTGCGTGCTGACCGCCACTTCTGCGCCAAGTCCAAACTGGCCGCCGTCGGTGAAGCGCGTTGAGGCGTTGACATACACCGCAGAGGAGTCCACTTCGTTCACGAAGCGATCGGCATTGCGCAGCGTACGCGTCAGGATCGCGTCAGAATGCTGGGTACCATGCTCACGGATGTGGGCAATCGCGTCATCGAGATCGCTAACAATCTTCACGTTCAGATCCAGCGACAGGAACTCGTCATCGTACTGCTCCGCTTTGACTGGCACTACCTTAGCCGGGCCATCCTGGAGCAGTGTGAGCGCATTGGCATCCGCGTGCAGCGTTACGCCGCTCTCCGCCATCTGTTTGCTCAGCGCCGGGAGGAAGGTATTTGCAATACCCTGATGCACCAGCAGCGTTTCCACGGTGTTACAGGTACTTGGACGCTGAGTTTTGGCGTTAACGATAATCTTCAGCGCCGGGGCAATCTCTGCGCTGTCATCGACAACGATATGGCATACGCCGATACCGCCTGTAATGACCGGAATAGTGGACTGTTCACGGCACAGCTTGTGCAGACCTGCGCCACCGCGTGGGATTAGCATGTCGATGTATTTATCCATGCGCAGCATTTCGTTGACCAGCGCACGGTCTGGGCTCTCGATTGCCTGCACGGCTCCCGCCGGTAAGCCACACTCTTCCAGCGCCTTCTGAATGACGTTTACCGTTGCGGCGTTGGTGCGCCAGGTCTCTTTTCCGCCGCGCAGAATGGCAGCGTTACCGGTTTTCAGGCACAGAGAGGCGACGTCAACCGTCACGTTTGGACGGGCTTCATAAATCACACCAATGACGCCGAGCGGCACGCGGCGACGCTCCAGACGCAAACCGCTGTCAAGCAGCCCACCGTCAATCACCTGCCCTACCGGGTCAGCCAGATTACAAACCTGACGGACATCATCAGCGATGCCTTTCAGGCGCGCCGGCGTCAGCGCCAGGCGGTCGAGCATCGCTTCGCTCAGGCCGTTTTCACGCGCCTCAGCTAAATCTTGTTCGTTGGCTCGCAGGATCTCAGCGGATTGCGATTCCAGATAATCAGCGATTTTTTCCAGCACGCGGTTTTTCTCACGGCTGGAAAGGAGCGCCAGTTTGTAAGAGGCGGCCTTCGCGGCTGCGCCCATTTGTTCCAGCATGTTCTGGCTCCTTAACGAATAATCATGTCATCGCGGTGAACGGCAACCGGGCCATATTCATAGCCCAGAATGGCGTCGATCTGCTGCGAATGGTGGCCCGCAATGCGGCGCAGCGCGTCGCTGTTATAGCGGCTTACGCCATGGGCGATATCGCGACCTTCAAGGTTACGGATGCGGATCACTTCACCACGGGAGAAGTTGCCTGTCACGCTTTTAATTCCTTTAGGAAGCAATGAACTCCCTCGTTCCAGAATCGCCGCCGTCGCGCCTTCATCAACGGTGAGCTCACCGGCAGGAGGCGCGCCAAATATCCAGCGCTTGCGGTTTTCCAGCGGGGATTCCTGCGCGTGGAAGCGGGTGCCGACAGAGATGCCTTCCATCACGTCACCAATCACGCCCGGGCGGCTGCCCGCCGCAATAATGGTGTCGATACCGGCACGGCACGCCACGTCAGCAGCCTGCAGCTTGGTTCCCATACCACCGGTTCCCAGCCCTGAAACGCTGTCACCGGCGATGGCACGCAGCGCATCGTCGATGCCATGAACGTCGGTGATCAGTTCGGCTTCCGGGTTGGAGCGCGGATCTGCGGTAAACAGCCCTTGCTGATCGGTCAGAAGCAGGAGTTTATCAGCACCGGCCAGAATGGCGGCCAGCGCAGAGAGATTATCGTTATCCCCCACTTTGATTTCAGCGGTGGCAACGGCATCGTTTTCGTTGATGACGGGAACAATGTTGTTGTCCAGCAGCGCGCGCAGGGTATCGCGCGCGTTCAGGAAGCGCTCTCTGTCTTCCATATCCGCGCGCGTCAGCAGCATCTGCCCGACGTGAATACCGTAGATGGAGAACAGCTGTTCCCAGAGTTGAATGAGTCGGCTTTGTCCCACGGCGGCCAGCAGCTGTTTAGAGGCGATCGTCGCGGGGAGTTCGGGGTAACCCAGATGTTCACGCCCGGCGGCAATCGCCCCGGAAGTCACAATCACAATACGATGCCCTGCGGCATGCAGTTGAGCGCACTGACGTACAAGCTCAACAATGTGGGCGCGATTTAGGCGGCGCGATCCGCCTGTTAACACACTGGTACCGAGTTTTACCACCAGCGTCTGGCTGTCACTCATGATTCTCTGCCGTTCAACGATAAGGGAAAGTAATGTCGAACGAACGTTTTAACAGGAGTCAGCCCGGTTGCCAACTGCCTTAGTACATCACAAAGCACTTTGTTGCGCGGGATCAGGAAGCGTAGCGGCAAAATTTGACGGATTTATTACCGAAATAATAAATCACAGTTTTTTAAAATTATTCTTAGTTTGTCATAAAAGTTTCATTCCAGAACGATAAAACCCTTCTTGTTTTTTCACGGGACTTAAGCATGAGCTTATCGTCCAGCGAATTTTTTTAGCGCGTTTATAAGACAGGATCGAAAATGAAAAAGAGCACTCTGGCATTAGTGGTTATGGGCGTGGTGGCTTCTGCATCCGTTCACGCAGCTGAAGTTTATAATAAAAACGGTAATAAACTGGACGTGTACGGCAAAGTTAAAGCGATGCACTATATCAGCGATGATGACACCAAAGATGGTGACCAGACGTACGTTCGCTTCGGTTTTAAAGGTGAAACCCAGATTAACGATCAGCTGACGGGCTATGGCCGTTGGGAAGCCGAATTTGCCGGTAACAAAGCCGAAAGCG
The DNA here is from genome assembly GCF_056673325.1 of Enterobacter cloacae complex sp. HYC080_NIDB. Classification (NCBI taxonomy): domain Bacteria; kingdom Pseudomonadati; phylum Pseudomonadota; class Gammaproteobacteria; order Enterobacterales; family Enterobacteriaceae; genus Enterobacter; species Enterobacter cloacae complex sp. HYC080_NIDB. The sequence continues at coordinate 3,602,834 of NZ_CP114212.1, forward strand.
ACTCTTCTCAGAAAACACGCCTGGCGTTTGCGGGTCTGAAACTGAAAGACTTTGGTTCCCTGGATTATGGTCGTAACCTGGGTGCCCTGTACGACGTCGAAGCGTGGACCGATATGTTCCCTGAGTTCGGCGGCGACTCTTCCGCACAGACCGACAACTTTATGACCAAGCGTGCCAGCGGTCTTGCAACCTACCGTAACACCGATTTCTTCGGTGCGATTGATGGCCTGGACATGACGCTGCAGTACCAGGGCAAAAACGAAAACCGTGACGCCAAAAAACAGAACGGTGACGGTTTCGGTACCTCTCTGACCTATGACTTCGGCGGTAGCGATTTCGCCGTCAGCGGTGCGTACACCAACTCTGACCGCACCAACGCACAGAACCTGCTGGCGCGTGGTCAGGGCCAGAAAGCAGAAGCCTGGGCTACCGGTCTGAAATACGACGCGAACGATATTTATCTGGCAGCCATGTATTCCGAAACCCGCAATATGACGCCAATTTCCGGCGGCTTTGCTAATAAAGCGCAGAACTTTGAAGTTGTTGCACAATATCAGTTCGATTTCGGCCTGCGCCCGTCTCTGGGCTATGTCCAGTCTAAAGGCAAGGATATCGAAGGGATTGGTGACGAAGACCTGGTGAAATATATCGATGTCGGCGCGACCTATTACTTCAACAAAAATATGTCCGCATTTGTTGATTATAAAATCAACCAGATTGACGACGATAATAAACTGGGCGTAAGCAGCGATGATATTGTTGCGCTGGGTATGACGTACCAGTTCTAAGATTATCCGAATAAGAAAATCCCGGCAGATGTGCCGGGATTTTTTTTGCCCGAAATGAATGCGGTCTGATGCCCTCACCCCGGCCCTCTCCCACAGGGAGAGGGAGAAAAGCATTACGCGGTCAGCTTCACCGCTTCGCTGGAAAAGTTATCCGCGGGTTCGAACTTCAGCTCCAGAGAGGCCAGCAGTGCGCTCGCTTTGTCATGGAACTCTTTGAGGGTATATTCCAGGCGATCAATCACTTCCTGATCGTTGATGGTGGTGGCCTGCCAGTTGCCGTCTTTATTAAACAGGCCAAACTGGTAGCTATAGGTAAAACGTTTCTCCTCAGCTTCCATTTCCATCCACCAGCCCCAGAATTCACGTTTTTCGGGTGCAGGCTTCACGTTGACGCAAACAGCCAGGCAGTCGAAAAAAAAGCGATTCTCTTCACACTGCTCTTCTCGAATATACGGGCCGAGAGCCATAAATTTCTTAATCAGCCTACTTTTCGGGTGTCCACTCGGTAACGTCATTGCGATCTCCTTTTGTGAAGCCACTGTTTTACCAAACCAGCAAAATTTAGCAATCTATTAACACAATCTCTGAGCGATCCAGCGCGTAATCTCTTTCAGTGCTTTGTCGAAATTCTGATATACCGGGCTGAACGGCACCTCAAGCAATTTGCCATCCGCAGATGACGAAGTGATTAAGCGTGACTCTTCCTCCGGGCTGAACGGATCGTTTTTCCAGAAGCCGGACAACATCGGCGTCGGGCAACGGCGTCCCAGCAAACCTTGCGTTTTTAACGAGTAACGATTGAGCTCAACGCGCAGCGCTTCATCTGATGCATCATGCATGCCAAGGCGGCTGGCCAGCACGTCAAGGTACATTTCCGGCACGCTGCCCTGACGGGCAGGATCGCTAAGCAGGGCGTGGACTACCGGGCCCAGGCACGCGACGGCCTTCAGGCGCGATGATTCAAGATAAGCCAGACGCACTGCGACGTTCGCCCCAAAGCGGAAGCCGAATGCCGCCACGCGGGTGTGGTCAACCCAAGGAATGTTTTCCAGCGCTTTTAGCGCATGCTGGTGCAGCAGACTGGAATCCTGAGTCAGCTTCCATTTGGATGAGAAACCAATTGAGGGCATATCAAGCGTCAACATCGCGATCCCTTTTGGTGCGAAGTAACGCTCATACAGGCTGTAATAGTCGATTTGCAGCGAATCCAGCCCGCCGCACATCAGGACGGTCGGGAACGGGCCGTCTCCTTCAGGCATATGAAGGAAGCCGGTGACGGGCGCACCGCCGGGAATGGTGAACTCCAGTTCGCGCATCTGGCCCGGAAGGCGCTGAGCCGCTTCTTCATAGGCTCGGTTCGCCAGCGCCTGAGCCTGCTCAGCCAGCTCATCACCTTTTAAATGCGGGTAGGCGGCAATGGCGTAGAGATTGGCCGCATGGAGCCAGTGCTTGCCGCTCCGCGTAGCATCTTCCTCCTGGCTGGCTTTTTGCTGCCAGAGCATCGCCTGTTTAGACCATTCATAGATCCAGTTGCCGCCGCGATAGCCGACCACCGTGTCGTAGAGTTCGCTGTCTGTGCGCTCCGACTCGCTCATGACGATACGCGCCTGCACATCCAGGATTTCACGCGGATCAATACCGCGCCAGATCCACATCAGGCGGTTAATCATGCGATACCAGTGGGGGACGTTTTTGCCGTCTAAGGCAGACTGGACGGCAGGCTGGATACCCGGATTGAACCGACGGACCAGCGTCGACGTTTCAGGGTGTTTGAAACGGGGTTTGAAGAGTGTCTCGGTGAGATTCGCCTGCGTCATTGCGTTGCCTCCATGGATACGTCATATAACGTCCATTGTAACGCGTGGCAGGATAAAAAGAACAACGCCCGACATAGCCGGGCGTGTAAAGTTACGTGCGGAAATTAACGGCCTGAAATAGGCGGTACAAAGACCACGCCCATATCCCATGGCTGTTCAATCCAGGTATCCTGAGGGATATCAATCACGTAATCGTCAACCAGTGGGCGACCCGCCGGTTTCGCGAAGATAGTGACGAAATGCGCTTTTGGATACATTTCGCGGATAGCCACCGCGGTACCACCGGTGTCCACCAGATCGTCGATGACGATAAAGCCTTCACCGTCGCCTTCAGCGCGTTTCAGCACTTTCAGCTCACGCTGGTTGTCGTGGTCATAGCTGGAGATGCAAACGGTATCGACATGACGAATACCCAGCTCACGTGCCAGCAGCGCCCCCGGTACCAGACCGCCACGGCTGACGGCAATAATGCCTTTCCACTGTTCGGAAGGCATCAGACGCGCAGCCAGTTTGCGGGCGTGAATCTGCAACATGTCCCAGGTGACGACGTATTTTTCGCTCATGTGAAGTGTCCCAGCCTGTTTTTATACGGCTTAAAAAGTGTTCGAGGGGGAAATAGGTTGCGCGAGATTATAGAGATCTGACGCACTAAAAACCAGTGTTTAGCGCCCTCTGCCTGAGTTTTTACATGCTTTATGCTACCAGCCCGCAGAGAAAGTGGTATTCTCAGTTGCATCTCGCAAGCCTGTCTTGTGGTAACTATTAACCTGCTAACCCTGTGACCTGCAACCTTGTTTGCAGAGCATCGACAAGGAGACTTATCGTGTCTGAACTGTCTCAATTATCTCCGCAGCCGCTGTGGGATATTTTTGCCAAAATCTGTTCCATTCCACACCCTTCCTACCATGAAGAACAGCTTGCCGAACATATTATGGGTTGGGCGAAGGAAAAAGGTCTGCACGCTGAACGCGACCAGGTTGGCAACATTCTTATCCGTAAACCGGCCACCGCAGGCATGGAAAACCGCAAACCGGTTGTCCTGCAGGCGCACCTGGACATGGTGCCACAGAAAAACAACGATACCGTTCACGATTTCACTAAAGATCCGATCCAGCCCTACATCGACGGCGACTGGGTGAAAGCGCGCGGCACCACCCTGGGTGCAGATAACGGCATCGGCATGGCCTCTGCGCTGGCCGTGCTGGCGGATGACAGCGTTGAGCACGGTCCGCTGGAAGTGCTGCTGACCATGACCGAAGAAGCGGGCATGGACGGCGCATTCGGTCTGCAGGCGAACTGGCTGCAGGCTGATATCCTGATCAACACCGACTCCGAAGAAGAAGGTGAGATCTACATGGGCTGCGCGGGCGGGATTGATTTCATCTCTACCCTGCCACTGTCACGCGAAGCGGTGCCTGCGGGTTACCAGACCTTCAAGCTGACGCTGAAAGGGCTGAAAGGCGGCCACTCCGGCGGCGATATTCACCTGGGCCTGGGCAACGCCAACAAACTGCTGGCACGCTTCCTGGCGGGCCACGCGGCTGAGCTGGATCTGCGCCTGGTAGACTTCAACGGCGGTACCTTGCGCAACGCGATCCCACGCGAAGCCTTCGCCACCGTTGCAGTACCTGCAGCAAAAGCGGACGAGCTGAAAAAACTCTCCAGCGTATACCTGGATATCCTGAAAAACGAACTGTCAGCGAAAGAGAAAAACCTGACCGTGGTGCTGGAGTCTGTTACTACCGACAAAGCCGCGCTGACCGTGCAGTCTCGTGACACCTTTGTTCAGTTGCTGAACGCGACGCCAAACGGCGTGATCCGCAACTCTGACGTGGCGAAAGGCGTGGTAGAAACCTCACTGAACGTGGGCGTGGTCACCATGAGCGACGACAGTGCAGAAATTATCTGCCTGATCCGTTCCCTGATCGACAGCGGTAAAGAGTACGTGGTGAGCATGCTGGAATCTCTGGGGACGCTGGCGGGTGCCAAAACCTCCGCTAAAGGCAGCTACCCGGGCTGGCAGCCGGATGCCAGTTCTCCGGTGATGGCGCTGGTGCGCGAAACCTATCAGCGTCTGTTCAACAGCACGCCGAACATTCAGGTGATCCACGCGGGTCTGGAGTGTGGTCTGTTCAAGAAACCGTATCCGAACATGGACATGGTCTCTATCGGGCCAACCATTACCGGGCCGCACTCGCCGGATGAGCAAGTTCATATCGAAAGCGTGGGCCATTACTGGACCCTGCTGACCGAGTTGCTGAAGGCGATTCCTGCTAAGTAATTCGTCGTCTGTTGCCCGGTGGCGCTACGCTTACCGGGCCGACGATTGGCGTAATCTACAATCCCAAAACCAACTGACGCTCTAACTGCGGATCCAGCAGTGTGACGTGCAGCCCCACCAGCCGTACTCCGCGCCCTGCCCGCCGTTCTTCCCATGCTTTTTTTGCCGTCGCGATAAGATCGTCTCTGTTCAGACGCGGCCAGACGTGCTCCTGCGTAGTCTGCTGGAAGTCGTTAAACTTGAGCTTCACGCCCTGCCGGGCGATGAGCAGATCGGGCTTAACCTTCGCTAAGCGCCTTTCCAGCTCAGGATAAAGCTGTTCAGTGATGATGAATTCACATTCGGACCAGTCGTGAATATCTTCCATCAGCGTGCGTTCAACACCAACCGATTTACGCAACCGCTCGCTGCTTACGCTGCGTTCATCAATGCCCTGACTGCGTTCCCACAGCACGCGACCAAACTTTCCGAAACGCTTGAGTAGCATAGCCAGATCGCTTCGCTGCACATCTTCGCAAGTGCGTAATCCCATACTTTCCAGCTTCGCGGCGGAGACTTTGCCTACGCCGGGGATTTTACCAAGCGGAAGCGTTTTCAAAAACGCAGGCACCTCTTCGGGGGTGATGACGTACTGACCGTTGGGTTTATTTAAATCGGAGGCGATTTTAGCGAGAAATTTTACCGGCGCGACGCCTGCCGATGCGGTGAGATTCAGCTCGTTGAAAATGGTCTGGCGGATCTCCTGCGCCATCAGGGTGGCGGAGCCGTGACAGTGAAGGCTGTCGGTGACGTCAAGATAGGCTTCGTCCAGGGATAGCGGCTCAATCAGTGAGGTATAGCGGGAGAAGATTTCCCGTATATGGTTCGACGCTTCTTTATAGGCTTCAAAGCGCCCAGGCAAAAGGGTGAGGTGCGGGCAGAGTTTTAACGCCATCGCCGCCGGCATGGCGCTGCGCACGCCAAATTTGCGCGCAGGGTAGTTGGCGGTGCTGATCACCCCACGCTGTACGCGGCTGCCGCCAATGGCGATGGGGATATCCCGCAGCGCCGGGTTGTCACGCATCTCCACTGCGGCAAAAAAGCAGTCCATATCGACATGGATTATTTTGCGCATAGTAAGCCCTCACTCATCACTGGATAAGTATACAGTAAACAAATGAGGGTTGAGAAGTGTACGTGGGAATTGTCGGGTGGCGGCTTCGCCTTACCCGACTAACAAAACTAAATAATGCGCTGCTGTTCGCGGGCCATTCTTTTTTTCCGCGCATCGCACGGTTCCGGGCAGTCGCAGACCTTTTCCATTCCGAGAGAAGAGATCCCGCCGCAGCTGCCCTGAATGCTTTTACGCTTGATGATCCAGCCTAATGACATGCCGAATACCACCAGCACAAACACCGCAAAGGTCGCCAGAAAGGTCAACATGATCAGCCTCCGAAATCATCAAGGAGGATGTTCTCATCTTCCACGCCGAGATCTTTCAGCATCTTGATCACAGCGGCGTTCATCATTGGCGGACCACACATGTAGAACTCGCAGTCTTCTGGTGCCGGGTGCTGTTTGAGGTAATTTTCATACAGCACGTTGTGGATGAAGCCCGTATAGCCTGTCCAGTTATCTTCCGGCTGCGGGTCGGAAAGCGCCACGTGGAAAGTAAAGTTAGGGTTCTCACGCGCCAGCTGTTCGAACTCATCGTCATAGAACATTTCGCGCAGGGAACGCGCCCCATACCAGAAGCTGATCTTACGCGTGCTCCCAAGACGCTTGAGCTGGTCAAAGATGTGTGAGCGCATTGGCGCCATACCCGCCCCCCCGCCGATAAAGACCATTTCTGCGTCGGTATCTTTGGCAAAGAACTCCCCGAACGGACCGGAGATGGTGACTTTGTCGCCAGGCTTGAGGGACCAGATGTACGACGACATCACGCCCGGCGGGGCATGTGGCACGTTTGGCGGCGGGGTGGCGATACGCACGTTGAGCATAATGATGCCCTTCTCTTCCGGGTAGTTAGCCATGGAATAGGCGCGAAGCGCGGGCTCTTTGACCTCGGAAACAAAGCGGAAGAGATTAAATTTATCCCAGTCGGCACGGTACTCTTCAGGCACGTCGAAGTCGGCATACGCCACGGTGTGTGCCGGACAATCAATTTGGATATAGCCCCCCGCACGGAACGGGACGCTCTCCCCTTCAGGCACACGCAGCTTAAGCTCTTTAATGAAGGTGGCTTTGTTATCGTTAGAGATAACCTCGCACTCCCATTTTTTCACGCCGAAGATCTCTTCCGGCAGCTCAATCTTCATGTTCTGACGCACCGCGACCTGGCATGCCAGACGACAACCCTCTTTCGCTTCACGTTTCGTAATATGCGACAGTTCTGTGGGCAGAATATCACCGCCCCCCTCTTTCACCGTCACACGGCACTGCCCGCATGAGCCGCCGCCACCGCAGGCTGACGAGACAAAGATCCCGTTGCCGGAGAGCGTATTAAGCAGTTTATCCCCTGCCGGGGTACGGATCTGATTCTGGGGATCGTCATTGATATCAATGACCACATCACCGGAATTGACCAGCTTCGCGCGCGCCGCCAGAATCAGCCCTGAGAGCACCAGTACTATCAGCGTGAACATCACCACGCCAAGAATAATTTCCATCTTTTAGCCCTTATAGCTGCACACCGGAGAAGGACATAAAGCCCAACGCCATCAGGCCGGTGGTGATAAAGGTGATCCCTAAGCCACGCAGCCCGGCAGGGACGTTGGCATATTTCATTTTTTCGCGGATCCCCGCCATGGTAACAATCGCCAGCATCCAGCCGATACCGGATCCAAAGCCATACACCACGGATTCACTGAAGTTGTAATCACGCTGAACCATGAATGAGACGCCACCAAAGATGGCACAGTTTACGGCGATGAGCGGCAGGAAGATCCCCAGCGCGTTGTACAGCGACGGGAAATACTTATCGAGGATCATCTCCAGGATTTGCACCAGCGCCGCAATTACCCCGATAAAGGTGATGAAGTTCAGGAAGCTGAGATCAATCCCCTCCACCAGCGCACTGTCCCGCAGCACAAAGTTGAACACCAGGTTGTTAATCGGAACGGAAAGCCCCAACACCACGGTGACCGCCACGCCCAGACCAAATGCCGTCGAGACCTTTTTGGAAACGGCAAGGAACGTACACATGCCCAGGAAGAAGGCGAGCGCCATGTTTTCAACAAACACCGCGCGCACAAATAAACTCAGGTAATGAGCCATTGTCGGTTACTCCTTTTCCTGCTGTTCGGGCTTCAACGTACGAATCAGCCAGATCAGCAAACCGATAATGAAAAATGCGCTTGGGGCCAGCAGGAACAGTCCGTTTGGCAGATACCAGCCGCCGTTCTGTACCGTGTCCAGCACCGTGATGCCAAACAGCTTGCCGCTGCCAATAAGCTCGCGCAGGAAACCGACCGTCAGCAGGATCACGCCGTAGCCCAGACCGTTGCCGATCCCATCCATAAAGCTCGCCAGCGGCGGCATTTTCATGGCGTAGGCTTCAGCGCGTCCCATCACGATACAGTTGGTGATAATCAGGCCGACAAACACCGAAAGCTGCTTCGAGGTTTCATAAGCAAACGCGCGCAGCAGCTGATCAACGACGATCACCAGCGAAGCGATGATCGCCATCTGGACGATGATCCTTACGCTGTTGGGTATGTGGTGGCGGATCATTGAGATAAACATGCTGGAGAACGCTGTCACCAGCGTAACTGCCAGCGTCATCACTACCGCCGTTTCCAGTTTGGTCGTCACCGCCAGGGCAGAGCAGACGCCCAGCACCTGCAGCGTTATCGGGTTATTGGCTAAAAGTGGGCCAATCAGCACCTTTTTAACTTCTTTCAGTTCACCCGTATCAGCCATTGTTTAGCGCTCCTTCACGTACGTTTTTCAGGAAGGGACCAAAGCCCAGTTCACCCATCCAGAAATCAAAACTGTGCTGCACCCCGTTAGAGGTGAGCGTGGCCCCGGAAAGGCCGTCAACGGCGAAGTCATCACCGGGACGCGCGCCCCCTTTCACCACCTTAAGCGCAGGCTGACCGTTATCGTCGAGTACTTTTTTACCGACAAACTGCGCACGCCAGTTAGGGTTCTCAACTTCGCCACCCAGCCCCGGCGTTTCGCCCTGATCATAATAAGTAATGCCTTTGACCGTGCGGCCATCGGTGTCCAGCGCCACAAAGGCGTACATCATTGACCACAAGCCGTTACCATAGATGGGCAAAACCACTTCCTGCACGCGTTTTTGCTCGTCACGAACGAGATAAATCTCCGCAATATTGCTGCGGCGCTTAATCCCTGCCGGATCCTGAGAGGCATCAAGCGAAGTGCTCATCTGCGGATCTTTCAGCGCCAGCGCCTGGTTATATTTCGCCGGGTCTTTATCCATCAGTTCACCGGTTTTTAAATTCACCAGCCGTGCGGTAATGCGTTCAGCAAACACGGCTGAGACGTCGTCCTTCGTCATGCCTTCCTGCATCAGCCCGGCCACGGCCAGGATGTTACGCTGTTTATCCAGCGCCCGTTGCTCCTGCTGCAGCGGTTTTAACCCGACGGCAGAACCGGCGACGACAATGGAACAGACCAGGCAAAGCACCAGAACCACCAGCAATGTTTTGCTGATGCTGTCGTTATTTTTGACTTCAGCCACGCGCCTTCCTCCGCTTAATGTTGGCGCGCACGACCAGATAGTCGAACAGCGGCGCAAACAGATTGGCAAACAGAATGGCCAACATCATCCCTTCCGGATAGGCCGGGTTGACCACGCGAATCAATACACACATCACCCCAATGAGCGCGCCGTAACACCATTTACCTCTGTCGGTAAACGAGGCCGAGACGGGATCGGTGGCCATGAACATCATGCCAAACGCAAAACCGCCCAGCACAAGGTGCCAGTACCACGGCATAGAGAACATCGGGTTCGTGTTTGAACCAATGAGATTGAACAGGGTGGCAGTAAGCACCATCCCGAGCATCACGCCTGCGACGATGCGCCAGGAGGCCACGCGACCAAAGAGAATGATCGCCCCACCGAGCAAAATCATCAGGGTAGACACTTCCCCGATGGAGCCCGGGATGTTGCCAATAAACGCATCAAACCAGGTCACCGGCTGGCCGGTCGCATTATTGACCAGCGTTTCACCGCCGCCTGCCGCCCACTGGGAAAGGGGTGTCGCACCGGAGAAACCGTCAGCAGCCGTCCACACCAGGTCACCTGAGATCTGCGCCGGGTAGGCAAAGAACAGGAACGCACGCCCCGCCAGCGCCGGGTTCAGGAAGTTACGCCCGGTCCCGCCGAAGATCTCTTTGGCAATCACGACGCCAAAGCTTATCCCCAACGCCGCCTGCCAGAGTGGCAGCGTTGGTGGCACAATCAGCGCAAACAGGATAGAGGTAACAAAGAAGCCCTCGTTAATCTCGTGTTTGCGGATGATGGCGAACAGCACTTCCCAGAAACCGCCCACGATAAAGACAGTCATATAAATCGGCAGGAAGAATACCGCCCCCAGCGTCATCATGCTGAGCCAGCCCGCGTCCGCCGCGAAGCTCACGCCTAACGACTGTGCCAGGCGGTAGTGCCAGTCAGACTGAATGACCTGCGCCAGCTGCTGCGCATCATAGAGATGATGCAGCGCCGGAATGGTTTGCAGACCCACGTTGTACATACCCCAGAACATGGCCGGGAAGACCGCAAACCACACCAGGATCATCATGCGTTTCAGGTCGATGGCATCGCGAACGTGCGCCGCCCCTTTCGTCACCAGACCCGGCGTGTAGAAAATGGTCGTCGTCGCTTCGTACAGCGGGTAGTACTTCTTCAGTTTACCCTCGGTAAAATGCGGCTCTATTTTTTCAAAGAGGTGTTTTAAGCCCATCGTTATCCTTCCTGCTCAATGCGGGTTAACACCTCGCGCAATACGGGTCCATATTCGTATTTACCTGGACACACATAGGTACACAGCGCCAAATCTTCTTCATCCAGCTCGAGACAGCCCAGCGCCTGCGCGCCGTCGGTATCACCGGCAAGGAGATCACGCAGCAGCACGGTGGGCAGAATGTCCAGCGGCATCACGCGTTCGTAGTTGCCAATCGGGACCATTGCGCGCTCCCCGCCGTTCGTGCTGGTGGAGAAATTAAAGAGCTTATGACGCAGGAAGTGACCCAGCGTAGTGCGGGTCACGGAGTATTTCTCTGCACCCGGCAGCACCCAGCCGAACAGCTCTTTCTCACGCCCTTCCTGCACAACGCTAACCTGAAGATGGAAACGGCCCAGGTACGCATGCGCATCAACTGCACGGCGCCCACTGAGTACTGAACCGGAAATCAGGCGGTTTTCACCCTCTTTCGTTTCCCCGGAAAGCAGGTCATTAAGATCGGCTCCCAGAAGCGTTTTTACCAGGCGCGGGTTTGCAGCCTGCGGACCGCCGATAGCGATGACCCGTTCAGCGCAGAGAACGCCAGTGGTAAAGAGCTTACCAATGGCAATGACGTCCTGATAATTAAGATGCCAGACCTGTTTTTTCATACTCACCGGCTCAAGGAAGTGAATATGTGTGCCGACCAGCCCAGCCGGATGTGGACCCGAAAATTCATTAAACGTGACCTGCCCCTGCGGATGGCCGCCAAGCTTGCCACCGCCGGCCTGGCAGACGTGAACTTTCCCGGGCGTCAGGCGCGTTAAAACCGTCAGCCCGGCATCGAAGGCTTTACGCTGCGCCAGAATAACGGGCTGCGGGTCTGCGCTGAGCGGGTTGGTGTCGATGGCCGTCACGAATATGGCAGCCGGGGCCGTATCAGGAGCGGGGGATTTGCTGAATGGACGCGTGCGAAGTGCCGTCCACAAACCGGATGCCAGCAGTTGAGCCTGCACAGTTTCCCGGCTAAGCGACGCGAGTTCTGCGGCGTCGTAATGGGCAAACTCACGCTGTTCATCGCCTTCAATGCGGATCACCACCGACTGAAGGACACGGCGCTCGCCACGATTGATCGCCACAACGGTGCCGCTGGCGGGAGCAGTGAACAGCACGCCGGGATTTTTTTTATCCTCAAAGAGCGCCTGCCCTTTGATAACGCGATCGCCCTCCTGAACCAGCATAGAGGGGCGCATTCCCAGATAATCGTCGCCTACGATGGCGACATGACGGACACTTGCACCGGGCGAAACGTGCTGCTCGGGCACGCCTGCAATCGGCAGATTAAGTCCTTTTTTTATTTTAAACATGTGGTTAGCAGGTTTCCATAAACAACAATCCAGTGGGCGCGAAGTGTACCATTTTCCCCTTCTCACGGGCAGGGGATCCGCCTTCGGGCGCGCCAAATTGCGAGCTAATACGCAAAGTTCCTGGAGCCAGCGTGATTTTGATGGTTTATAAAGTAAAACTAATTTGTAAACTCATCGCCCGACTCTTGCGAAAATCTATAGCGGTGCTAATGTGAGCGCTCCTAACAGAATAATCTGATTTCGGGTCTCTTTTGCCGCCCTGGCAAGTTGGTCTACGTTTTATCAAGGAACTTGTAGTATGCGTAAAATCGCATTGTTCATTGCGATGCTTCTGATTCCGTGCATGTCGTTTGCCGGGCTGCTCAGCAGCAACAGCTCCACGACGCCGATCAGCAAAGAATATAAACAGCAGTTAATGGGATCGCCGGTTTATATTCAAATCTTCAAGGAAGAACGCACGCTCGATCTATTTGTGAAAATGGGCGAGACATATCAGCTGCTTGATAGCTACAAAATTTGTAATTACTCCGGCGGGCTGGGGCCAAAACAGCGCCAGGGTGATTTTAAAAGTCCGGAAGGGTTTTATAACGTTCAGCGTAGCCAGCTCAAACCGGACAGCCGCTTCTATAAAGCCATTAACATCGGTTTCCCCAATGCCTATGACCGTGCTCACGGTTATGAAGGGAAATACCTGATGATCCACGGTGCCTGCGTGTCTATCGGCTGTTATGCGATGACCGATGCCGGCATTGATGAAATTTTCCAGTTCGTAACAGGCGCGCTGGTGTTCGGGCAGCCTAACGTTCAGGTCAGCATTTATCCGTTCCGTATGACGGATGCCAACATGGCCCGCCATAAGTACTCCTATTACGCCGATTTCTGGAAACAGCTGAAGCCGGGTTACGACTACTTTGAGCAGACCCACAAGCCGCCTGTGGTTTCTATCGTAGATGGCCGTTACGTGGTCAGCAAACCGCTGAGCCACGAAGTCGTCCATCCACAGCTGGCGTCAAATTACACGGTCCCCGAGACAAAATAGCACCCACTCGCCTGGCATGATCTTTTGCCAGGCTTCGTTGCCCGTCAGCGGCTGCGTCGCAATGACTGTGACCACATCGTTCGGTGTGGTCTCTTTCTGAAAGTCTATCTCCACATCCTGATCGAGCAGCTTTGCAACGCCAAACGGCGCACGGCGCGTGATCCAGAACAGGTTCGTCGAACAGAACGCCATGACATAGCGTCCGTCTGACAGCAGCATGTTAAACACGCCTTTTTCACGTAGCTCGGATGCCAGCGTCGCGATGTATTTAAACACGGCGGTCATGTTGCCGGGCGTACGAGGATAACGTTCCGTCAGCTTGTGCAGTAGCCAGCAGAAGGCTTTTTCGCTATCCGTTTCGCCGACCGGGCGGAAATTCCCCGTCTCCAGCGACTTATAGCCCGTCAGTTGCCCGTTGTGCGCATAGGTCCAGTTTCGCCCCCACAGTTCACGGGTAAACGGATGGGTATTTTCCAGCGCCACTTCGCCGCGGTTTGCCTGACGGATGTGCGCAATCACCGAGCGGGACTTGATGGGATAGTCCTGCACCAGTTTGGCAATCGGTGAGTTATAGCTGGGCTGTGGATCTTTGAACGTGCGACACCCTTTGCCTTCGTAGAAGGTAATGCCCCAGCCGTCTTTATGCGGCCCGGTTCCTCCACCGCGCTGCACCAGCCCGGTGAAACTAAAGCAGATATCGGTTGGCACATTGGCGCTCATCCCGAGCAGTTCGCACATACATCACCTCCACAACAGCGGGGGCAAGAGTGCCCCCAGCGAAGTCTTACTTAACCATCTCTTTTTCGATCAGTTGAATCAGGATGTGGATCACTTTGATGTGAATTTCCTGAATACGGTCAGCATAACCGAAGTGCGGAACGCGAATTTCGACATCCGCCGTACCGTCCATCTTACCGCCATCTTTACCGGTCAGGGTGATGACTTTCATCCCTTTTTCACGCGCGGCGGCGATCGCTTTGATCACGTTGCCGGAGTTGCCAGAGGTAGAGATCCCCAGCAGCACGTCGCCTTCACGGCCTACCGCTTCAACGTAGCGGGAGAAGATGTGGTCGTAACCGAAGTCGTTGCCTACGCAGGAGATGTGGCTGACGTCGGAAATCGCAATCGCCGGGTAGCCCGGACGGTTTTCGCGATAGCGTCCGGTCAGCTCTTCTGCAAAGTGCATGGCATCACAGTGGGAACCACCGTTACCGCAGGAGAGCACTTTGCCGCCCGCTTTAAAGCTGTCGGCCAGCAGGACCGCCGCGCGCTGAATAGCGTGAATGTTGGCATCATCTTTCAGAAAGTTAGCCAGCGTTTCCGCCGCTTCGTTCAGTTCGTTACGAATAAGATCCTGGTACATGAGGATAATCCTTCAGTATTGATGAAATAACACAGTGGAGTGTACCGGATAGCGGGAAAAGCGAGAAGCTAAAGCCATGCGAATCCTCCGGCGTTTTGCTTTTTCGTGCCGGCGAAAACACGAACAATGTGAGCCCGGTTGTAATTATTTTGTAAACACATTGCTAAAGGAAATAACATCAACTACAACCATATCATCACAAGTGGTCAGACCTCCTACAAGCAAGGGAGCTTTTCTTTATGATGATTTTGAGCATTCTCGCAACTGTTGTACTGCTCGGTGTGTTGTTCTATCACCGCGTCAGTTTATTCCTGAGTAGTGTGATTCTGCTGGCCTGGACGGCTGCACTTGGCGTCGCTGGTCTGTGGAATATCTGGCTTTTAGTTCCGCTGGCCATCATTCTTCTGCCGTTTAACTTTACCCCGATGCGTAAGTCGATGATCTCCGCGCCGGTGTTCAAAGGCTTCCGCAAAGTGATGCCGCCAATGTCGCGGACTGAGAAAGAAGCGATTGATGCCGGTACCACCTGGTGGGAAGGCGACCTGTTCCAGGGCAACCCGGACTGGAAAAAGCTGCATAACTATCCGCAGCCGCGTCTGACCGCTGAAGAACAGGCTTTTATTGACGGCCCGGTGGAAGAAGCGTGCCGCATGGCAAATGACTTCGCGATTACCCATGAAATGGCGGACCTGCCGCCAGAGCTGTGGGCGTATCTGAAAGAACATCGCTTCTTCGCGATGATCATCAAGAAAGAGTATGGCGGTCTGGAATTCTCCGCTTACGCTCAGGCTCGCGTCCTGCAAAAGCTGGCGGGCGTCTCCGGGATCCTGGCGATTACCGTTGGCGTGCCTAACTCCTTAGGCCCGGGTGAACTGCTGCAGCATTACGGTACGGAAGAGCAGAAAGATCACTACCTGCCGCGTCTTGCGCGTGGTCAGGAAATCCCTTGCTTCGCGCTGACCAGCCCGGAAGCGGGTTCCGATGCAGGCGCGATCCCGGATACCGGCGTGGTCTGCATGGGCGAGTGGCAGGGCGAGCAGGTGCTGGGCATGCGCCTGACCTGGAACAAGCGTTATATCACCCTGGCGCCAATCGCCACCGTGCTGGGTCTGGCCTTTAAGCTCTCTGACCCGGAAAAACTGCTGGGCGGCGAAGAAGATCTGGGCATTACCTGTGCGCTGATCCCAACCTCTACCCCGGGCGTTGAAATTGGTCGCCGTCACTTCCCGCTGAACGTGCCGTTCCAGAACGGTCCGACCCGCGGTCAGGACATCTTTGTGCCGATTGATTACATTATCGGTGGTCCGAAAATGGCCGGTCAGGGCTGGCGTATGCTGGTGGAATGTCTGTCGGTTGGCCGCGGCATTACCCTGCCGTCGAACTCTACTGGTGGCCTGAAATCTGTGGCGATGGGGATTGGTGCATACGCCCACATCCGCCGTCAGTTCAAAATCTCCATCGGCAAGATGGAAGGTATCGAAGAGCCGCTGGCGCGTATCGCAGGTAATGCCTACGTGATGGATGCCGCCGCATCTTTGATTACCTACGGCATTATGCTGGGCGAAAAACCGGCCGTGCTGTCCGCGATTGTGAAATACCACTGTACCCACCGCGCACAGCAGTCGATCATTGACGCGATGGATATCGCAGGCGGTAAAGGCATTATGCTCGGCGAAGGCAACTTCCTGGCGCGCGGCTATCAGGGCGCACCGATTGCCATCACCGTTGAAGGTGCCAACATCCTGACCCGCAGCATGATGATCTTCGGTCAGGGGGCGATTCGCTGCCATCCGTACGTGCTGGAAGAGATGGCCGCTGCGCAGAACAACGACGTGGATGCCTTCGATAAGCTGCTGTTCAAACATATCGGTCACGTGGGTAGCAACAAGGTGCGTAGCTTCTGGCTCGGCCTGACGCGCGGTCTTACCAGCGCGACGCCAACCGGTGATGCGACCAAACGCTATTACCAGCATCTGAACCGTCTGAGCGCCAACCTGGCTCTGCTGTCGGATGTTTCCATGGCCGTTCTCGGCGGTAGCCTGAAGCGTCGCGAGCGTATATCTGCCCGTCTGGGGGATGTGCTGAGCCAGATCTTCCTGGCGTCTGCGGTCCTGAAGCGTTACGACGACGAAGGGCGTCAGGAAGCAGATCTGCCGCTGGTACACTGGGGCGTTCAGGATGCGATGTATCAGGCAGAACAGGCGATTGACGATCTGCTGGCGAACTTCCCGAACCGCTTTGTTGCGGGCGCCCTGCGCGTGGTGATCTTCCCGACCGGTCGTCACCACCAGGCACCGTCCGACAAGCTGGACCACAAAGTGGCGAAAATCCTGCAGGTACCGAGCGCGACACGCTCCCGTATCGGCCGTGGTCAGTACCTGGCCCCTACGCCTCATAACCCGGTGGGTCTGCTGGAAGAGGCGCTGCTTGATGTAATGGCCGCCGACCCAATTCATCAGAAGATCTGCAAACAACTGGGCAAAAACCTGCCGTTCACCCGTCTGGATGAACTGGCGAAACAGGCGCTGTCAGGTGGCATTATCGATAATGCTGAAGCAGCAATTCTGGTGAAAGCCGAAGAGAGCCGTTTGCGCAGTATTAACGTCGATGATTTCGAACCGGACGAGCTGGCAACACAGCCGGTAAAGCTGCCAGAGAAGCACCGCAAACCTGAAGCGGCATAACCCGTTTCGTTCTGACAAACCCCGCCGCGCGCGGGGTTTTTTATTGCCACATTTTCTCGTAATGACGTGCTACAGTGTCAAAAAGGGGTCGTTTGAGGAGTCTGTATCGTGCCGGGTTTGAAGATTTCGATTTTGCAGCAACCTTTAGTGTGGATGGATGGCCCTGCCAACCTGCGCCACTTTGATCGTCAACTGGAAGAGATTACCGGACGAGATGTGATTGTCCTGCCGGAGATGTTCACCACCGGCTTCGCCATGGAAGCAGCGAAGCAATCAATGCCTCAGGATGACGTGGTCGCCTGGATGCATACCAAAGCGCAGCAAACAAACGCGCTGATCGCGGGTAGTGCCGCCCTGCAAACCGAGCGCGGGCCAGTGAACCGTTTTCTGCTGGTTGAGCCGGAAGGGAAAGTGCATTTTTACGATAAACGCCACCTGTTCCGCATGGCGGATGAGCATCATCACTATGAAGCGGGTAATGAGCGCGTGGTATTCGAGTGGCGCGGCTGGCGCATTCTGCCGCTGGTCTGCTACGACCTGCGCTTCCCGGTGTGGTCGCGCAACCGCAACGATTATGACCTGGCGCTGTATGTCGCCAACTGGCCAGCACCGCGTTCGCTGCACTGGCAGTCGCTGCTGGTGGCGCGCGCCATTGAGAACCAGGCGTATGTGGTGGGCTGTAACCGTGTGGGGACGGATGGCAACGGGCATCACTACCGCGGCGACAGCCGGGTGGTAAATCCGCAGGGCGAGATTATTGCGACTGCCGAGCCGCATCAGGCAACGCGAATTGATGCGGAGCTATCGTTGACCGCGCTGAAGGAGTATCGGGAGAAGTTTCCGGCCTGGCAGGATGCGGATCCGTTTAGCATCGGGTAAAAAAAGCCGGGTGGCGGCTACGCTTTACCCGGCCTACAAATGTTGCTCGAGCGTTTAACTCACCAACGCCTGTCCGTCTTTACGGCTCTCCGTTGCCGCCACGTAATGCCCTTCCGGAAGGCGATAAATCACCTGCGCACCGCCGAAGTTATAATCCTGCAGCGGATCTTCCACCACGATCTGGTGTCCGCGTTCGCGCAGCGCAGCGATAGTATTGCGATCGAACGTTGATTCGACGATCACTTCCCTGCCCTGCACCACGCGCCAGCGCGGAGCGTCAATCGCCGCCTGCGGGTTTTGCCCGTGCAGCATAATGCGCAGCGCCATCTGCATGTGTCCTTGCGCCTGCATCGGGCCGCCCATCACGCCGAAGGACATCAACGGCTTGCCGTTGCCGTCCATCGCAAAGCCCGGAATGATGGTGTGGAACGGACGCTTGCTGCCCGCCAGCGCGTTCGGATGATTAGGATCCAGCGAAAAACCACAGCCCCGGTTTTGCAGGCTAATCCCGGTGTCTGGCACCACGATCCCTGAACCAAACCCCATATAGTTGGACTGAATAAAGGAGACCATCATCCCGCTGGCATCCGCAGTGCTGATGTAGACCGTACCGCTCTGGGTGGGTGAACCGTAGACAAAATCAGAGGCGCTTTCGTGGTTGATAAGCGCCGCACGCGATTTCAGGTAATGATCGCTCAGCAGCTCTTTGGCCGCGAACGCCATATGATCTTCATCCGCCACGTAGCGGTCGAGATCCGCCAGCGCCAGCTTCATCGCTTCAATGGACAAATGCAGAGACTGCACGGAGTCCGGATGATGCTGCTCGATGCCGCACTGCTCCAGAATACCCAGCGCAATAAGCGTGGCGATCCCCTGGCCGTTTGGCGGCAGCTCCTGCACCGAACCACCCGCGAAGTCGCGTGACAGCAGGTCTACCCAGTCCACGCGGTGGCTGGCGAGATCTTCAGCCGTCAAATGCGCGCCGTGTTCTTTGGCGAAGGCGGCAATTTTCTGCGCCAGCTCGCCGCGGTAAAACGCGTCGCCGTTGGTTTTCGCTATCAGTTCCAGCGAATTCGCCTGCGCCGGGTTACGGAAGATCTCCCCCACTCGCGGCGCGCGGCCTTCCGGCGCGAAGCAGGCGCTGAAGCCAGGCTGATCTTTCAGCTTGTTGTAGCCGCGCTGCCAGAGATGGCCAATCAGCGGCGAAACCGGGAAACCGTTTCGCGCATAGTCAATGGCTGGCTGCGCCAGCGTGGTCAGCGGCAGCGTGCCGAAACGCTCTGCCAGTGCGACCCAGCCGGATACCGCACCGGGCACGGTCACGGCGTCCCAGCCGATTTCGGGTACCGCCGTTTTTCCGGCAAAGAGATCCGCATGCCAGCTGGCCGGTGAGCGCCCCGACGCGTTCAGACCATGAAGTTTTTCACCGTCCCAGACGATGGCAAAGGCATCACTGCCGATCCCGTTACCGGTCGGCTCGACTACCGTCAGCGCCATCGCGGTGGCAATTGCCGCATCAACGGCATTACCGCCCAGCTGCAGCATTTTCATTCCTGCCTGCGCCGCCAGCGGTTGCGAAGTGGCAACGGCGTTATGGCCCATCATCGGCGGGCGTCGTGATTCGTAACCGGACGTAAAATCAAGCGCTTTAGTCATCATGACTCCTTAGTCGTGGCGCGGATCGAGCGCATCGCGCAGCCCGTCGCCAAGTAAATTAAAGCCCTGCACGGCAAGGAAAATTGCCACGCCGGGGAAAACGGACATC
Source organism: Enterobacter cloacae complex sp. HYC080_NIDB (assembly GCF_056673325.1). Classification (NCBI taxonomy): domain Bacteria; kingdom Pseudomonadati; phylum Pseudomonadota; class Gammaproteobacteria; order Enterobacterales; family Enterobacteriaceae; genus Enterobacter; species Enterobacter cloacae complex sp. HYC080_NIDB. Next base: position 3,622,711 of record NZ_CP114212.1, read on the forward strand.
CACGGCGCCTGCTCAAGAAAACCTTTCGCGGTGTTGAGCATTGACCCCCAGGACGGATTGGGCGGCTGCTGCCCCAACCCTAAAAACGACAGGCTGGCTTCGGCGATAATCGCCGAGGCAATCGCCAGCGTGGCCTGTACCAGGATCGGTGACATCACGTTGGGCAGCACGTATTTGATGATGATCCAGCGATCCGGCAGGCCAATCGCCCGCGCGCCGTCGATGTACTCTTCGTTGCGGATGGCGATCACCTGCCCACGCGTCAGACGGGCGAAGATCGGCATCGCGGAAAGGCCAATGGCGATCATCGCGTTGGTCAGGCTTGGGCCTAAAAATGCCCCCAGCGCGATCGCCATGATCAGAAACGGGCAGGCCAGCAGCGCTTCAATGAAGCGCGAGATCACCCCATCCCACATCTTCTGGAAATACCCCGCTACCAGCCCCAGCGGCACGCCGATCGCTACCGCGATAACGACCGACATACAGCCCGCCATCAGCGAGGTTCGCGCCCCCCAGATAATGCGGGATAAAATGTCGCGCCCCAGCTCGTCGGTTCCGAACCAGTACATTGCCGACGGCGCTTTACGCACCGCAAGGAAGTTGGCTTTGACCGGGTCGAACGGGGCAATCCACGGCGCCATCAGCGCCACCAGCACAAAGAAGCCCACCACCACCGCGCCAATCACCGCACTTTTATTGGCGAGGAATTTCTTTAGCACCCGGTTTTGCGCGCGCGGCAGCGCGGGCACAGCGGTTTGCGTCGTCAGTTCCGCCATGGTTAACCTCGCATTTTCGGGTTGATAAGAACGTAGAGCACGTCAGCCAGCAGGTTGAGCAGCAGGAAGCCGATCGCCACGATCAGCACCACGCCCTGCACCACCGCGTAGTCTCGGTTAAATACCGAATCGACGATCATCTTGCCGAAGCCGGGAATGGTGAAGACCTGCTCGGTCAGCACCGCACCGCCCAGCAGCTCACCAAACAGCAGCGTCGTAAGGGTGATCACCGGCACCAGCGCATTGCGAAACGCGTGCTTTAAGATCACCGCTTTCGGCAGTAATCCTTTCGCGCGCGCGGTGCGGATGTAATCCGCTTTCAGGACCGCAATCATCGATGCACGGGTATGGCGCATCAGCGTCGCCGCCAGCCCTGTTCCGAGAACGGCTGCGGGCAGCAGCAGCGTGCGCAGGTTTTGCACCGGATCCTCACTGAACGGTACATAGCCGGACGCGGGAAGCCACTGCAGGTTCACCGAGAAGACCAGAATCAGCAGGATCCCCAGCCAGAAATGGGGGATCGAGATCCCCGAGATCGCCACAAAGTTCGCCCCGTGATCGACCCAACTGTTTTTGTTCACTGCCGCGAGGATCCCCATGCTAATGCCAAATACCAGCGCGATAATCATCGCCAGCAGCGACAGCTCCAGCGTCACAGGCAGCTTACTGGCAATCAGCTGCGTCACCGGTTCGTGCGTGCGTAAGGAGACCCCCAGGTCGCCCTGCAATGCGCGCGTTAACCAGTTGAAATACTGCACAGGAATGGGCGCATCCAGATTGAGCTCAGCACGCAGCTGGGCGATAACCGCCGGATCGCGCTCCTCCCCGGCCATGGCGATCAGCGGGTCGCCGGGCAGCAGTTTTTGCAGGCCAAACACCATCATGCTCACCAGCAGCAGGGTCGGGATGGCCAGCAGCAGACGTTTGCAAATCAGTTCCAGCATGGGTTCTCCTCAGGACGTTTATTTCGCCAGCGTCAAACCCGCCAGACGCACGATGCCGTCCGGGTAAGGCTTAAAGCCCTGCACGCGCTTGTTCAGACCAAAAATGCGCGGCTCGAAGTAGAGGTAGGCAATCGGCATGTCGGTTTGCAGCTGTTTCACCACCTTGTCATACAGCGGCTGGCGTGCGGCCTGATCGGTGCTCTGGCGCGCCTGAGTCAGCCATTCGTCGACCTGCGCGTTGCTGTAGCGTCCGTCATTCAGAGTGCCTTTGCTATGGACAAAGCCGTAGATGCTGCCGTCCGGGTCCGGGCGGCCCGACCAGCCGGAGAAACTGAGCTGATAATCACCACTCTGCTGACGATCCAGCAGCGTCGCGAATTCGGTCATCTGCAGGTTGAGCGTGAAGCCGGCCTCGGCAACCATTGCCTGCAGAACCTGACCCACCTGCTGCGAGGTCGGGTTGTTCGGCACCAGCAGGTTGACGGTCAGCGGCGTGGTGACGCCTGCCGCTTTGAGCAGCGCTTTGGCTTTATCGACGTCACGGGGCGGAACCGGCAGATTGACGTGATACGGGCTCACCGTGGAAAACGCCTGGTTTGCCGGCGTGTATAGCCCTTCAAAGACCACCTGATTTAGCGCATCACGGTCGATGGCCTGCGAAAATGCCTCGCGTACGCGGGCATCTCTGAACGGATCGTTCGCCGGGACCTTGCCGTTATTGATGTTGAAGGTAATACCCTGGTAACCCAGACCCGTTACCTTCGCCAGCGCCAGCTTGCTGTCGGCTTCAACGGTTTTAACGTCGCTGGCCGCAATGCCTTCGGTCAGGTCGAGATCGCCTGCCCGCAGGTTCGCGAGGCGCACGGAGGCGTCCGGGATCGGCAGATAAATAATTTTGTCGAAGTGGTAGGCGTCTTTATTCCAGTAATTGTCGAAGCGAGTCAGAACAATGCGGTCCTGGGACACGCGGCTGTCAAACTTATAAGGACCGGAACAGACCGGATGGGCGGCAAAGTCAGGCTTTTTCGCCGCGTCGGGTGCCATCATCGCGCCCGCGCGGTCAGTCAGCTGCATCAGCAGCGCGGCGTCAGGGGTTTTCAGGTGCAGCGCAATCTGCATCGGACCGGTGACCTCTACCGATTCCACCGAGGAGATCTCGCTTTTGCGCAGGGAGCCTTTTAGGGTCAACGCACGGTCGAGGTTGTATTTCGCAGCAGCGGCGTCGAATTTCTCGCCGTCATGGAAGGTCACCCCCTCACGGAGATCCATGGTCAGCGTTTTGCCGTCATCGCTCCAGGCCCACGACTTCGCCAGACCTGGCACCACTTTCAGATGTTCGTCGACATCCACCAGCCTGTCGCACAGGGAAGCAAAGACAAAGCGGCCATAGTAGGTGCGCGCCAGATGCGGGTCGAGCATGTCCGGGTCAGCTCCCAGACCAATTCGCAGCACGCTTTCAGAATGGGCGGGCAGCGCCGCGCCAAGCAACATAACACTTCCCAGTACGGTCAAAAGAGAATTACGCATTGTCATTATCATGAGTTCCTTGAAGGAAGGGAGGAGTGAGTGGCCGCGTGTTCAAACAGCGCGCGGCGGCGCAGAAAAGCTGCGGATGGCGGTGCTATCTGAATAACACTGCGATCGCGATTGATGTCCTGCCAGCGGTGACAGGCAACCTGACGTCCACCGTCCAGCACCTGATTAATTGGCTCAACCTGACGGCATTCATCGGTAACATACGGGCAGCGGGTATGGAAACGGCAGCCGGATGGAGGGCTCGCCGGGTTCGGCAGATCCCCCTGCAGCAGCGGTGCGTCGCGTTCAATGCCCGGCTGCATCTGTGGTGCCGAGGCGATCAGTGCCTGGGTATAAGGGTGCAGCGGGGCGTCAAAGATCTCGTCGACGGTCGCAAGTTCAACGATTTGCCCGAGATACATGACCGCCACGCGGTCGCTCATATGGCGAATCACCGCCAGGCCGTGGGCAACGATCACCATCGTCAGCCCCAGCTGGTGCTTCAGGCTTTCCAGCAAATTGACGACCTGGGCCTGGACGGAAACATCCAGCGCAGAGACGGGTTCATCGCCAAGCAACAGCTTTGGTCCCGAGGCCAGCGCGCGCGCAATGCCGATACGCTGGCGCTGGCCGCCGGAAAATTCGTGCGGATAGCGCCCGGACCAGGCGGCAGGCAGGCCAACGGTTTTGAGGAGTTCGGCGACGCGATACTGTCGGTCGGCTTTCTTCATATTCTGGTGCAGCCACAGCGGCTCACCGACGATCTGCTCCACCGTCATGCGCGGGTTCAGCGAGGCAAACGGATCCTGGAAAATAATTTGCAGCTCACGCCGGAGCTGGTTCAGACGGGCGCCCGAGGCGTCGGTAATCTCCTCCCCCAGGTAAAACACTCGCCCTTCACTGGCGGCGAGCAGGCGCAGCAGCAGACGCCCAAGGGTGGATTTGCCGGAGCCAGACTCGCCGACAATTGCCAGCGTTTCACCCGGCATCACGGCAAGCGAAACGCGATCGACCGCCGTAACAAACCGGGCCGGTGAAAAGAGTTTTTTCGGACCAGGGAAGCGCTTGCTGAGGTCGCGGGCTTCAAGAATTGGCGTAGTCATGCGGTCTCTCCCAGGGCAATGTGGTGTTCGAGCGGCACGCGGAAGCAGGCGACCTGATGACCCGCGCCGAGCGTGTTGAGCGGCGGTTTTTCATCATGGCAGCGAGACTGCGCAAACGGGCAGCGCGTCGCAAAACGACAGCCTTTAGGCATGGATTCCGGGAGCGGGACCGACCCGGGAATGGTGGAGAGCTGGCCTTTACGTGCGCCCAGCGAAGGGATTGAGCCCATCAGGCCGATGGTGTACGGGTGCTGCGGGTCGGCAAAGATGGCCTCGACGCTCCCCTGCTCCACCACCTGCCCGGCATACATTACCGCCACCTGCTGGGCGACTTCGGCCACGACGCCTAAATCGTGGGTGATCATCAGGACCGCCGTGCCGGTTTCTTCTTTGAGGGTGTTGAGCAAGGTGAGGATTTGCGCCTGAATGGTGACGTCTAGCGCGGTAGTCGGTTCATCGGCAATCAGTAATTTAGGATGGTTGATCAGCGCCATGGCAATCATCACACGCTGGCGCATACCGCCGGAGAGCTGATGCGGGTAAGCCTTGAGGCGCATCTCCGCCGCGGGGATCTGCACCTTCTCCAGGATCTGCAGCGCGACCTTCATCGCCTCTGTGCGGGAAACGCTCTGGTGACGCATGACCGCTTCACTGAGCTGATCGCCTAATGTGAAAGCGGGATTGAGCGAGGTCATCGGCTCCTGGAAAATCATCGCCAGCTCGCTGCCGCGCAAATCGGCATAGTCCCGCGGCGAGAGCTTTCGCAGATCGTGACGGCGAAACTGCATTTCTCCGCTGACAATCTGCGCGCTGGCGGGCAGTAACCCCATCAGCGCCAGTGAGGTGATACTTTTCCCGCAGCCGGACTCTCCCACCAGCGCCAGCGTCTCGCCTGCTTTGACCGTCAGTGAAATGCCGTCCAGTACGCTAACCGGCGAGCCGGAAAATTTAACGTTGAGATTATTCAGCCGAAGTACAGGCGTGGTGTCCTTAAACGGGATCGTCGTCATAGCGTGAAGTCGTCCTCAAGGTGGATCGCCTGAATCAGGGCGGTTTGCAGGCTAAGCAGGTGTTCGCGCATGGCGGCAGCTGCTTCATTAGGCTGGCGATGGATAATCGCAGACATGATCTTGTGATGGTGGTCGTTATAGCTGTCGACACGTTCGGGCGTGCGGGCTAATTCACGCAGATGCTGCCAGCCCGGTTCGCGCCGCACGGCATCAATCGCGTCAAACAGGCCGAGCATCAGGCGGTTGCCCGCAGCCTCGGCAATAGCGCGGTGAAAGGCGCTATCCCACAGTTCGTTGAGATCGCGGTCATCCGGGCTGACCTTGTCGATGCGTTCCAGCATGCGCTGCATGAGCGCGAGGTTTTCCCTGGTGGCACGCAGTGCCGCAAGCCGGGCTAAGCCGGGTTCGAGCTGTAGACGAGCTTCCATGACTTCCAGCAGGTTGGTTTGCTGAACCAATCCCTGAAGCGCCAGCGGTTCAACAGGGGCTGCGGGACCAATAAAGGTGCCTTTACCCTGTTTACGCCAGATCCGTCCTTCCTCTTCCAGCACATCCAGCGCGCGACGCACTTCGCGTCGTCCTACGCCGAGAGTTTCCGACAGCTCACGTTCCGTGGGCAGCGGAGTGCCTGGTGTTGACTCATGCTGGTTGATAAGCCCGCGCAATTGCTCAAGCGCGGTACTGGAATTGGCCAGAAACCGTGACGGTTTTTCCATATTGGTTCGCTCGCTATCATCATTATTTTCTTTTTATTAACGATAAGTTATTGATATGGAATGAACCTTATCGTGCTAATGATTAAGCAATAACCGAACCAATTATTTATTGGTTCAAAAACTTTCACGATATCCACTGTAAGCGAATGATTTCATGAAAATTATTTTTACAAAGCGACACAGTCTGATGAAGGCCAGGAAAGTGGCAGGGCGAAAGAATGCACAAACACAGTGCAAATCACGCACTAATGTTGTGCAAATGTTAATTAATTGCACCACATAAATTAACATTTTGTTAATGAAAAGAAAGGGGGGATAAAAGACACAGGCTGTTGAAACGACGAAGGCCTGAATCATTTCTGATTCAGGCCTTCTGAATAGTGGCGGAACGGACGGGACTCGAACCCGCGACCCCCTGCGTGACAGGCAGGTATTCTAACCGACTGAACTACCGCTCCACTGTTCCCGTTTGGGGAACGAGGCGCATATTACGGTGTGCCTCCGATCTCGTCAACGCTTTTTCTCACGTTTTGAATCGTTTGCTGCAAAAATCGCCCAACCGATGATTTTACAGACATTATGGCGTTTTTTCAGGCGCGCCACATACAGCTGCCACCCTTCTTCTGTACCAGATCGAGACGGGATTCATGGTTAAGTAACTCTTCATCACTGGCTAAAATAACCCGTAAGCGGCTTGCCTGACGGACAACGCGCTGGATGCCCGCTTCGCCCTGCGTCTGCTGCGACTCATTTTCCATGCTGAATTTCATCGACGTCTGACCGCCGGTCATCGCCAGATAGACATCAGCCAGAATCTGGGCATCGAGAAGTGCCCCGTGCAGCGTTCGCTTGGTGTTGTCTATTTCATAACGTGAACAGAGTGCATCGAGGCTGTTACGCTTGCCGGGAAACATCTTCCTCGCCAGCGCCAGGCTATCGGTCACTTTGCAGAAGGTATTGGTTTTCGGAATATCGCGATGGAGCTTACTAAACTCATAGTCCATAAAGCCGATATCGAACGACGCGTTATGGATGATTAACTCAGCGCCTTTGATGTAGTCGAGAAACTCGTCTGCCACCTCAGCGAAGGTCGGTTTATCCAGCAAGAACTCATCGGCAATACCGTGAACGCCAAACGCTTCTGGATCCACCAGCCGATCGGGTTTGAGGTAGACGTGGAAGTTGTTCCCCGTAAGACGACGGTTCACCACTTCAACGGCACCGATCTCAATGATCTTGTGCCCTTCGTAGTGCGCGCCGATCTGGTTCATACCGGTGGTTTCGGTATCGAGGACAATCTGGCGAGTAATTGCAGTGCTCATAGCGGTCATTTATGTCAGACTTATCGTTTAACTGAACGTTTCAATACAGGAAGTCTACCAGAGATGCGTAAACAGGTAGAAATTTTCACCGATGGATCTTGTCTCGGGAACCCAGGCCCCGGCGGCTACGGCGCGATTATGCGCTATCGTCAGCATGAGAAAACTTTTAGCGAAGGGTATTTCCTGACCACCAACAACCGTATGGAGTTGATGGCGGCCATTGTGGCGCTGGAAGCCTTAAAAGAACACTGCGACGTGGTGTTGAGTACGGATAGCCAGTACGTGCGACAGGGTATCACCCAGTGGATCCACAACTGGAAAAAACGCGGCTGGAAAACTGCAGACAAGAAGCCCGTGAAGAACGTCGATCTCTGGAAGCGCCTTGATGCGGCACTGGGCCAGCACGAGATTAAGTGGGAGTGGGTTAAAGGCCACGCCGGCCACCCGGAAAACGAACGCTGCGATGAACTGGCGCGCGCGGCGGCCTCAAATCCGGCCCATGAGGATACTGGCTACCAGCCTGAATCCTGATCAGGGTTTTCTGTACTGCCGCGTTGCGCCAACGGTCTGGCGGATGGGCGTTTTCGATTTGCTCTGCTTCATGGGGTTAAGCGTCAGAGGGATGGTTCGCTTACGCGCGACGATAAACTGCATGCAGCCTAATGCGGGCAAATGCGTACTCAATAAAACTCCCCCCTGACGTGCCCACGGCAGTACCTGAAAACCGCCATAGTTGAGCACTTCAAAGTTGAGCAGTGACAGCCAGTCGAGCTGGCGCATCATGGTGAACATCCGGCTGTTATAGGGTGGCGTTCGGCGCAATACAGGCACCAGCTTACGTAACCCCATCAGACTCAGCGGATTAAAACCGCTGAGTATCAGCCAGCCGTCATCAATCAGCACGCGATCGGCTTCACGCAGCATACGATGAGGATCGCTGCACCAGGGCAGCGCGTGGGCAAGAAGACAAGCATCTACGGATTTTTCCGCAAACGGCAGATGCAATGGGTCAGCCTTCACCTGAACCGGCGATCCGCCGAGAGAGACATTGACCTGATGTGAGATGGCGCAGCTTTCGGTATTGATTTCTGCGCTGAGATTGCCAATCTTAAGCAGGTGAAAGCCATACATTTTCGCGAGCCAGGGCTTCAGCTGTTGCTCAAGCGCCTCGCGATAGTATTCACCCCAGGGCAATTCCGCCCAACGTTCCGGTGCTGCGACAGTCTGAGGTATCCTTGCCGGTTTCATCAAAACACCCGCCACGCTATAAGAGGTAATGTATGAATCTTATCAGTATTCCTGCTTTTCAGGACAATTACATCTGGGTTTTGGTCGATAACGATCGTCGATGCGTTATTGTCGATCCCGGCGAATCCGCCCCTGTGCTTGATGCAATAAAGGAGAACGGCTGGCAGCCAGAAGCCATCCTGTTGACGCACCATCATAACGATCACACTGGCGGCGTGCCGGAACTGCGCGCTCATTTTCCGCATCTTGTGGTTTACGGACCAGCTGAGACACAAGATAAGGGAACGACGCAAGTAGTCCAGGAGGGCGAAAATATCCACATCCGTGAGTGGGAGTTTTCCGTATTTGCTACGCCAGGTCACACTTTGGGACATCTGTGTTTCTACAGTAAACCTTATCTTTTTTGTGGCGACACCCTCTTCTCAGGCGGTTGCGGAAGACTTTTTGAAGGCACACCAGAACAGATGTATCAGTCTTTACAAAAGATTAGTGCTTTACCCGATGACACACTTATTTGTTGTGCCCATGAGTATACATTAGGAAATATGAAGTTTGCGGTGAGCCTCTTACCCGAGGATCGGGCGATTCAGGATTATTATCACAAAGTGAAGGAGTTACGTGCAAAAAACCAAAATACACTACCCGCAATTCTGAAAAATGAGCGCCGAATTAATTTATTTCTGCGAACAGATGATATTGATTTAATTAATAAAATTAACCAAGAAACAAATTTGCAACAACCAGAACAGCGATTTGCATGGTTAAGGTCAAAGAAAGATAACTTCAGATAAATGCGGGTTGCCTTTTCAAAATTTCGCCGTTATCATCGCTCGTCTTTTAAGCAACTATTGACACACACATGAAGGCAAAAGCGATATTACTCGCCTCTGTCCTGCTTGTAGGTTGCCAGTCGCAGAACGGCAGCAACGTACAACAGCACGCACAGAGCCTTTCTGCAGCTGGTCAAGGGGAAGCAGGGAAGTTTACAAGTTCGGCGCGCTGGATGGACGATGGGACATCTTTCGCGCAGGAGCAAGACTTGTGGACCTCTATTGGCGACGAGCTAAAGATGGGAATTCCGGAAAACAGCCGGATTCGCGAACAGAAGCAGAAGTATTTAAGAAATAAGAGCTATCTCCACGATGTAACGTTACGGGCAGAGCCGTATATGTACTGGATAGCCGGGCAAGTTAAGAAACGTAACATGCCTATGGAGCTGGTACTCCTACCCATAGTGGAGAGCGCTTTTGACCCACACGCGACGTCTGGCGCCAATGCCGCAGGCATTTGGCAGATCATTCCGAGCACCGGGCGAAACTATGGTCTGAAACAGACCCGCAACTATGATGCGCGTCGGGATGTTGTCGCTTCAACGACAGCCGCTCTCGACATGATGCAACGTCTGAATAAGATGTTTGACGGCGACTGGCTGTTAACGGTCGCAGCGTATAATAGTGGCGAGGGTCGTGTACTGAAGGCAATGAAAGCGAATAAAGCACGGGGTAAATCCACCGATTTTTGGTCGCTCTCACTGCCACAGGAAACGAAGATTTACGTACCGAAGATGCTGGCCTTGAGCGATATTCTCAAGAACAGCAAGCGTTACGGTGTACAACTGCCAACACCAGACGAAAGTCGTGCACTGGCGCGCGTTCGCCTCAGCAACCCTGTGGATATTCAACAGGTTGCTGATATGACGGGTATGTCGGTAAGTAAACTTAAAACCTTTAATGCAGGCGTTAAAGGCTCAACGCTGGGGGCTAGCGGCCCGCAGTATGTGATGGTTCCGCAGAAACATGCTGAGCAATTGCGTGAGTCTTTAGCATCGGGTGAGATTGCCGCCGTTCAGTCAACGCTGATCGCCGATGCTTCATCCGTTAACAGCCGCAGCTATAAGGTGCGTTCAGGTGATACGCTTTCTGGCATTGCATCACGTCTTGGCGTGACGGCGAAAGATCTGCAGCAGTGGAATAATCTGCGCAGCTCAGGTCTGAAAGTGGGTCAAACTCTGACGGTAGGCGCAGGTAGCAGCGCACAGCGTCTCGCCAGCAACAGCGATAGCATCACTTATCGCGTACGCAAAGGCGATTCACTGTCCAGTATCGCAAAACGACATGGCGTGAACATCAAAGATGTAATGCGCTGGAACAATGATACTGACAATCTGAAACCAGGCGACCAGTTGACGTTGTTTGTGAAGAACAGCGCCACGCCAGACTCCTGATTACACGATCGAAAGATAAAAAGGCACCGATTCCCCTCGGTGCCTTTTTTGTTTATCCCACTTTTTGCGCTTCAGCCATGATGGTATCGCTGGTAAACGATCCATCCTCCCGCAATTCAAAGTACGCTTTTACCTCAGCAGAGGCACTCTCCTGATAGAGGCGAATCGCCTGACTTAATGCTTCCGGGGTACGCATACGGGCAATCCACGAAGGGTATTCCAGCGGCAAACGGTCTGTTGTTAACGTTCGGGTAATCAACCCCGCTTCAGTGATAAGCGATAACCACTCTCCGCTGGAGTAGTTTTGTACGTGGGAAGTATCACGCAGCGCTTCTACTGTCTGCAGCCAGATATCGCGCACCGGATGCCCGGGAGACATCACATCCATAATAATGAAGATCCCGCCCGGCTTCAGGACACGTTTGACTTCACGTAACGCCTGGCCGACATCATGCCAGTGGTGCGCGGAATAACGGCTAATCACCACCTCAAACGAGGCATCATCAAACGGTAAGGACTCGGCGTACCCCTGGCGCGTATCCACGTTGCTCAACCCTTTCGCCTTCGCCGCCTCAGCAACAACATCCAGCATCTGACTGGATAAGTCATACGCGGTGACCTTCGCCACCTGCTGCGCAGCCGTAAAGCTGGCATGCCCTGCCCCACAGCCTAAATCCAGCACGTGCGCCTGCGGGAATGCTGCCAGACGTTCGCCGAGACGCAGCAGGTCACGACCTGAAGCATGCACGGCGCTGGTCAGATAGGCATTTGCCTGGGAGCCAAACTGTTTTTCTACGTTGTCATGATGGGAGTGTGTTGCTGTCATCGTACTGTCCTTTGTTGGTTAAAAATAAAAGGGCAGCACCCGCGCAGGCCTGCCCCACGGCAGACCTGACACACCATTATTTATCAGGTTTGCCGGGACTGAATTCGACTAGTAGAGGGTTGTGATCGGAGGCGCGCGTGACCAGAACAGAGGCATCATGCACGCTCAGACCACGATAGAAGACAAAATCGAGAGGTCGACCAAAGGCTTTTTTACGCTGATCGTCACTAAAACGGACTTCACGCAGAGACATTTCACGCGCAAAGCGATACAGCGCATTCATGCGCGGACGACTCCAGGCATTGAAATCACCGGCCATAATGATAGGCCCGCTGTGGTGGGCAATTTGATCGCCAATGGGAAGTAACTGCTTACTGTACACATCCACGCCCAGGCTGAAATTTACCGCGTGGATGTTCACCACCATCAGCATCCGGGTATCCGGCAGCGGATAGACGGTCACCAGCGCCGATTTCGCCAGACGCAGTATAGGCTCGCGCTCACGCAGCGGGCAGCAGTAAACCGGGTGTGCTGAAGAGAGGGTCATCACGCCTGAAGGATGTTGCGGCAGGACAAACGCCGGCACCTGGTCGGCAGCAAGATAGTTCGTTGTGGCAAACCGAACCAGTTCAGGTGTGGTTTGCGCCTCCTGAAGCAGAACCAGATGAGCATCTTTACCAAAATTCTTGAGTACCGATAACCACTCCGCACGCTGCTGCTTAAAGATATTCCAGACCAGTACCCGAATTTTGTCATCGCTGCTTAACGGTGTCCCTGCGGGTAATGCCTGGCTTATGCTCGCAAACGACCCCGGAGGCAAGATCCTCTCCGCGGGCATTCCGGCAACATAACGCATGGCATAGGTATTTTTTCGCACTTTTGGAAACGGCCTCTGTAACATGAACCAGCCCGAAAACGGACTGGTTCTAATGTTATAGGGACTTTAGGTCACACTTTCAACGCAATTTCTGAGAAACCGCTTTCCAGTTTTGTAAGCAAGCACTTACTGATGTTATCCCAGTGCTACGCGAGTAGGTTTATCGAGGCGGCCACTCAGCCCTATCAGCAGGAAAGCGACAAGGACGATCACCGCACCAATCCAGGGAGTCTGGGTTAATCCAAAGTGTTCGACGGTTTGTCCGCCAATAATGGAGCCCAGCGCGATCCCAATATTGAACGCGGCAATGTTCAGTCCGGATGCCACATCCACGGCGTTTGGCGTATAGAGCTCCGCTTTCTGAACAACATAAACCTGAAGCCCGGGCACGTTGCCAAAAGCGAAGACACCCATTACCAGTACCGTGATCAGTGCGGCATATTGCATGGACGCCGTGAACTGGAATATCAACAGCAGAACCACCAGGGCGGCGAAGATAAATTTCAGCGCCGGAACCGCACCATGTTTATCTGCAAGCTTGCCGCCCCAGATATTGCCAATCGCCACGGAAATACCGTATCCCAGCAAAATCCAGCTCACGGCACTCGGGGAGAAGCCTGCCAGGTCCTGCATCATCGGTGCCAGGAAGGTGAAGGCGGTAAATACGCCTCCATAGCCCAGAGCCGTGACCGCGTAGATGATCAGCAAACGCGGATGGGTAAGCACCTTTAGCTGATCGCTCAGGCTGGCGCTGGCCCGGCCTGGAATAGTCGACGGTACCAGCAGCAGGCTAGCAACAAGGGCAATAACCCCCAATAAGGAGACGGCCAGAAACGTCTCACGCCAGCCGAAGTGCTGTCCGATAAACGTGCCTAGCGGCACACCCGTAACGAGTGCGACGGTCAGTCCACCAAACATGATCGCAATAGCTGAGGCTGCTTTCTCTTTGGGGACCAGGCTGGTTGCAATGGTGGAACCAATTGAGAAGAACACGCCGTGTGCAAGGCCGGTCAACAGACGGGCAATCACCAGGGTGGTGTAGTCCGGTGCCTGCCAGGCCAGAATGTTACCGGCGGTGAACAACACCATCAACGCAACTAACAGCTGCTTACGTGGAAAACGTCCGGTCAGAGCCGTCAGCACAGGCGCACCGACGGCGACGCCCAGGGCGTAGATTGACACCAGCAATCCGGCGGAAGGCAGCGAGATCGCAAGCTGGTTAGCAATGGTGGGAACCAGTCCCACGATAACAAATTCGGTCGTGCCAATTGCAAAGGCACTGATCGTCAGGGCAAGTAGCGCCAGTGGCATAAAATACTCCGTATCATCAGGATTAAGATGACAGCCAGTATGCGCCAGTGCTTAAATAACAAAAATGGTCAAAATATCAATAGAATTTTGCAGGTGGTGCAACAATGAAAGCAACGTCAGAAGAGCTGACAATCTTTGTCGCCGTTGTTGAAAGCGGTAGCTTTAGCCGGGCAGCCGAACAGCTGGGACAGGCTAACTCGGCCATCAGCCGCTCAGTGAAAAAGCTGGAGATGAAGCTTGGGGTGAGCCTGCTCAACCGGACGACGCGGCAACTGAGCCTGACGGAAGAAGGAGAGCGTTATTTCCGCCGCGTGCAGTCGGTGCTGCAGGAGATGGCTGCAGCAGAGACAGAAATTATGGAAAGCCGCAGCACGCCGCGGGGATTGCTGCGCATTGATGCGGCCACGCCGGTAGTACTGCACTTTCTGATGCCGCTGATCAAACCTTTTCGTGAACGCTATCCGCAGATGACGCTTTCTTTGGTCTCATCAGAGACGTTTATCAACCTCATCGAGCGTAAAGTGGATGTGGCTATCCGGGCCGGTACACTGACCGATTCAAGCTTGCGCGCCCGCCCGCTGTTTGCCAGCTACCGCAAAATTATCGCGTCGCCGCAGTACATTGCTGAGCACGGTAAACCGGAGACCGTTGAAGAGTTGAAGCAGCATCTTTGTCTGGGCTTTACGGAACCGGTATCACTGAACACCTGGCCTGTCGCCTGTCGTGATGGTCAGCTTCATGAAATTACCAGTGGGTTATCGTCAAACAGTGGAGAAACGCTAAAGCAACTGTGTCTTGAAGGGAACGGCATCGCGTGCCTGTCTGACTATATGATAGATAAGGAGATTGAACGAGGTGAACTGGTGGAACTGATGGCGGATAAACGTTTGCCGGTCGAGATGCCTTTTAGCGCAGTGTATTACAGTGACAGAGCGGTGAGTACGCGGATTCGTGCTTTTATTGACTTCCTGAGTGAACATATAAAGACAGCTCCCGGAGGAGCTGTATGAGGGTTAAGGCGACAGAGGGTTAGTGAAATTTAATCCCAGTCAGGCGCTAAACCTTCCGGGCTGACCAGGCGATCGTTGCACTCCAGTGCTGCGATCGCTTTTTTATCGTCATCATCCAGATGAAGGTCGACCGCTGACAGGTTGCTGGCCAGGTTTACACGTTTGGTTGACGATGGGATCACGGCATAACCTTCGCCCATTGCCCATGCCAGAATGACCTGTGCCGGAGTCGCGTTATGTTTTTCTGCAATACGTATAATCGCCTCATCTTTCAGTGCCTTACCATAAGCCAGCGTCATGTATGACGTAATGTGGATACCGTGCTGCGTTGCCCAGTCCACGACTTTATGGTTTTGCAGATAAGGTGAAAGTTCAATCTGGTTGGTCGCGATATTTTCTGCACCTACTGCGGCAATGGCTTTTTCCATCAGCGGAATGGTGAAGTTTGAAATACCGATTTCACGCGTTAATCCCTGCTTTTTCGCTTCCATCAGCGCCTGCATGAACTCTTCTACAGAAACGGCATCGTTTGGTGATGGCCAGTGGATCAGCGTCAGGTCCACGTAGTCAGTACGCAGCTTTTTCAGACTCTCTTTCAGGCTCGGGAGCAGTTTGTCTTTGCTGAGGTTTTCAATCCAGATTTTGGTGGTGATAAATATCTCGTTACGCGGTACACCACTCTCTTCAATGGCCTGTCCAACGGCAGCTTCATTTTCATAGATCTGTGCCGTATCAATTGCGCGATAGCCTAACTCGAGTGCCGTTTTAACAGATGCGATAACAACGTCGTCTTTAAGGCGGAAAGTGCCCAGACCAAATGCAGGGAGAGTCATAGTATTCCTCAATCATTATGTTCGTAAACTGAGGAGGATTATCGCTGGCGTCGTTATATTGAAAAAGATCGTAAAACGCAGAGGATTTTTGCTCATTTCGCAATAATTAAACAGCAGATAAGAAAAAAGCCCTGAGCGTTAACTCAGGGCTTTCAATAAGTGGCGGAACGGACGGGACTCGAACCCGCGACCCCCTGCGTGACAGGCAGGTATTCTAACCGACTGAACTACCGCTCCACCGAAGACTGCTTGTAACCACCGGATTTATGCACCGGCTTACTACTTAATTTGATGCCTGGCAGTTCCCTACTCTCACATGGGGAGACCCCACACTACCATCGGCGCTACGGCGTTTCACTTCTGAGTTCGGCATGGGGTCAGGTGGGACCACCGCGCTAAAGCCGCCAGGCAAATTCTGTTATCTGTATCAGGCTGAAAATCGTCTCTCACCGCCAAAACACCTTCGGCGTTGTAAGGTTAAGCCTCACGGTTCATTAGTATCGGTTAGCTCAACGCATCGCTGCGCTTACACACCCGACCTATCAACGTCGTCGTCTTCAACGTTCCTTCAGGAGACTTATAGTCTCAGGGAGAACTCATCTCGGGGCAAGTTTCGTGCTTAGATGCTTTCAGCACTTATCTCTTCCGCATTTAGCTACCGGGCAGTGCCATTGGCATGACAACCCGAACACCAGTGATGCGTCCACTCCGGTCCTCTCGTACTAGGAGCAGCCCCCCTCAATTCTCCAGCGCCCACGGCAGATAGGGACCGAACTGTCTCACGACGTTCTAAACCCAGCTCGCGTACCACTTTAAATGGCGAACAGCCATACCCTTGGGACCTACTTCAGCCCCAGGATGTGATGAGCCGACATCGAGGTGCCAAACACCGCCGTCGATATGAACTCTTGGGCGGTATCAGCCTGTTATCCCCGGAGTACCTTTTATCCGTTGAGCGATGGCCCTTCCATTCAGAACCACCGGATCACTATGACCTGCTTTCGCACCTGCTCGAGCCGTCACTCTCGCAGTCAAGCTAGCTTATGCCATTGCACTAACCTCCTGATGTCCGACCAGGATTAGCTAACCTTCGTGCTCCTCCGTTACTCTTTGGGAGGAGACCGCCCCAGTCAAACTACCCACCAGACACTGTCCGCAACCCGGATTACGGGTCTACGTTAGAACACCAGCCATTAAAGGGTGGTATTTCAAGGTCGGCTCCACGCAGACTGGCGTCCACGCTTCAAAGCCTCCCACCTATCCTACACATCAAGGACCAGTGTTCAGTGTCAAGCTATAGTAAAGGTTCACGGGGTCTTTCCGTCTTGCCGCGGGTACACTGCATCTTCACAGCGAGTTCAATTTCACTGAGTCTCGGGTGGAGACAGCCTGGCCATCATTACGCCATTCGTGCAGGTCGGAACTTACCCGACAAGGAATTTCGCTACCTTAGGACCGTTATAGTTACGGCCGCCGTTTACCGGGGCTTCGATCAAGAGCTTCGCGTTGCCGCTAACCCCATCAATTAACCTTCCGGCACCGGGCAGGCGTCACACCGTATACGTCCACTTTCGTGTTTGCACAGTGCTGTGTTTTTAATAAACAGTTGCAGCCAGCTGGTATCTTCGACTGATTTCAGCTCCACCCGCAGGGGCTTCACCTACATATCAGCGTGCCTTCTCCCGAAGTTACGGCACCATTTTGCCTAGTTCCTTCACCCGAGTTCTCTCAAGCGCCTTGGTATTCTCTACCTGACCACCTGTGTCGGTTTGGGGTACGATTTCGTGTTACCTGATGCTTAGAGGCTTTTCCTGGAAGCAGGGCATTTGTTACTTCAGCACCGTAGTGCCTCGTCATCACACCTCAGCGTTAAAAAGGTACCGGATTTACCTGGAACCTCCGCCTACATGCTTAAACCGGGACAACCGTCGCCCGGCTAACATAGCCTTCTCCGTCCCCCCTTCGCAGTAACACCAAGTACAGGAATATTAACCTGTTTCCCATCGACTACGCCTTTCGGCCTCGCCTTAGGGGTCGACTCACCCTGCCCCGATTAACGTTGGACAGGAACCCTTGGTCTTCCGGCGAGCGGGCTTTTCACCCGCTTTATCGTTACTTATGTCAGCATTCGCACTTCTGATACCTCCAGCAACCCTCACAGGCCACCTTCAACGGCTTACAGAACGCTCCCCTACCCAACAACACATAGTGTCGCTGCCGCAGCTTCGGTGCATGGTTTAGCCCCGTTACATCTTCCGCGCAGGCCGACTCGACCAGTGAGCTATTACGCTTTCTTTAAATGATGGCTGCTTCTAAGCCAACATCCTGGCTGTCTGTGCCTTCCCACATCGTTTCCCACTTAACCATGACTTTGGGACCTTAGCTGGCGGTCTGGGTTGTTTCCCTCTTCACGACGGACGTTAGCACCCGCCGTGTGTCTCCCGTGATAACATTCTTCGGTATTCGTAGTTTGCATCGGGTTGGTAAGCCGGGATGGCCCCCTAGCCGAAACAGTGCTCTACCCCCGAAGATGAGTTCACGAGGCGCTACCTAAATAGCTTTCGGGGAGAACCAGCTATCTCCCGGTTTGATTGGCCTTTCACCCCCAGCCACAGGTCATCCGCTAATTTTTCAACATTAGTCGGTTCGGTCCTCCAGTTAGTGTTACCCAACCTTCAACCTGCCCATGGCTAGATCACCGGGTTTCGGGTCTATACCCTGCAACTTAACGCCCAGTTAAGACTCGGTTTCCCTTCGGCTCCCCTATTCGGTTAACCTTGCTACAGAATATAAGTCGCTGACCCATTATACAAAAGGTACGCAGTCACCTAACAAGTAGGCTCCCACTGCTTGTACGTACACGGTTTCAGGTTCTTTTTCACTCCCCTCGCCGGGGTTCTTTTCGCCTTTCCCTCACGGTACTGGTTCACTATCGGTCAGTCAGGAGTATTTAGCCTTGGAGGATGGTCCCCCCATATTCAGACAGGATACCACGTGTCCCGCCCTACTCTTCGAGTTCACAACCTGTGCATTTTCGTGTACGGGACTATCACCCTGTACCGTCGGACTTTCCAGACCGTTCCACTAACACACAAGCTGATTCAGACTCCGGGCTGCTCCCCGTTCGCTCGCCGCTACTGGGGGAATCTCGGTTGATTTCTTTTCCTCGGGGTACTTAGATGTTTCAGTTCCCCCGGTTCGCCTCGTTAACCTATGTATTCAGTTAACGATAGTGTGACGAATCACACTGGGTTTCCCCATTCGGACATCGCCGGGTCAAAGGTTCATATCACCTCGCCGGCGCTTTTCGCAGATTAGCACGTCCTTCATCGCCTCTGACTGCCAGGGCATCCACCGTGTACGCTTAGTCGCTTAACCTCACAACCCGAAGATGTTTCTTTCGATTCATCATCGGTTTGCGAAAATTTGAGAGACTCGAACACACATAATATGTGTGTCGTTTCAATTTTCAGCTTGATCCAGATTTTTAAAGAGCAAAACTTCGCAGTGCACCTTTTCAGGTTCACTCTGAAGTTTTCTTGTGTTCGCAGTAAAAGATGGTGGAGCTATGCGGGATCGAACCGCAGACCTCCTGCGTGCAAAGCAGGCGCTCTCCCAGCTGAGCTATAGCCCCATCGTTTTGCCAACCTCTGTACCGGTAATTTTTGTTGAGGCAACGCGTGGTGACACGAAGCATACTTAAGTATGTGAGTGTCGCCGCAACGCAGCATCAGCAAAAATTTGGTAGGCCTGAGTGGACTTGAACCACCGACCTCACCCTTATCAGGGGTGCGCTCTAACCACCTGAGCTACAAGCCTGCAGAGATTTTTACTGCTGTTTTTTCATCAGACAATCTGTGTGAGCACTGCAAAGGCAGGTTCTTTAAGGTAAGGAGGTGATCCAACCGCAGGTTCCCCTACGGTTACCTTGTTACGACTTCACCCCAGTCATGAATCACAAAGTGGTAAGCGCCCTCCCGAAGGTTAAGCTACCTACTTCTTTTGCAACCCACTCCCATGGTGTGACGGGCGGTGTGTACAAGGCCCGGGAACGTATTCACCGTAGCATTCTGATCTACGATTACTAGCGATTCCGACTTCATGGAGTCGAGTTGCAGACTCCAATCCGGACTACGACGCACTTTATGAGGTCCGCTTGCTCTCGCGAGGTCGCTTCTCTTTGTATGCGCCATTGTAGCACGTGTGTAGCCCTACTCGTAAGGGCCATGATGACTTGACGTCATCCCCACCTTCCTCCAGTTTATCACTGGCAGTCTCCTTTGAGTTCCCGGCCGGACCGCTGGCAACAAAGGATAAGGGTTGCGCTCGTTGCGGGACTTAACCCAACATTTCACAACACGAGCTGACGACAGCCATGCAGCACCTGTCTCAGAGTTCCCGAAGGCACCAATCCATCTCTGGAAAGTTCTCTGGATGTCAAGAGTAGGTAAGGTTCTTCGCGTTGCATCGAATTAAACCACATGCTCCACCGCTTGTGCGGGCCCCCGTCAATTCATTTGAGTTTTAACCTTGCGGCCGTACTCCCCAGGCGGTCGACTTAACGCGTTAGCTCCGGAAGCCACGCCTCAAGGGCACAACCTCCAAGTCGACATCGTTTACGGCGTGGACTACCAGGGTATCTAATCCTGTTTGCTCCCCACGCTTTCGCACCTGAGCGTCAGTCTTTGTCCAGGGGGCCGCCTTCGCCACCGGTATTCCTCCAGATCTCTACGCATTTCACCGCTACACCTGGAATTCTACCCCCCTCTACAAGACTCTAGCCTGCCAGTTTCGAATGCAGTTCCCAGGTTGAGCCCGGGGATTTCACATCCGACTTGACAGACCGCCTGCGTGCGCTTTACGCCCAGTAATTCCGATTAACGCTTGCACCCTCCGTATTACCGCGGCTGCTGGCACGGAGTTAGCCGGTGCTTCTTCTGCGGGTAACGTCAATTGCTGTGGTTATTAACCACAACACCTTCCTCCCCGCTGAAAGTACTTTACAACCCGAAGGCCTTCTTCATACACGCGGCATGGCTGCATCAGGCTTGCGCCCATTGTGCAATATTCCCCACTGCTGCCTCCCGTAGGAGTCTGGACCGTGTCTCAGTTCCAGTGTGGCTGGTCATCCTCTCAGACCAGCTAGGGATCGTCGCCTAGGTGAGCCGTTACCCCACCTACTAGCTAATCCCATCTGGGCACATCTGATGGCAAGAGGCCCGAAGGTCCCCCTCTTTGGTCTTGCGACGTTACGCGGTATTAGCTACCGTTTCCAGTAGTTATCCCCCTCCATCAGGCAGTTTCCCAGACATTACTCACCCGTCCGCCACTCGTCACCCGAGAGCAAGCTCTCTGTGCTACCGTTCGACTTGCATGTGTTAGGCCTGCCGCCAGCGTTCAATCTGAGCCATGATCAAACTCTTCAATTTAAGTTTGATGCTCGTGAATTAAACTTCGTAATGAATTACGTATGTTCACTCAGAGACTTGGTATTCATTTTTCGTCTTGCGACGTTAAGAATCCATGTCACTTTGAGTGCCCACACAGATTGTCTGATAAATTGTTAAAGAGCAATGCAACGCGGCTTTCAGCTCACCGTTGCGAGGTGGCGTATATTACGCTTTCCTCTTTCAGAGTCAACCCGTTATTTCAGGATTTTTTCTCTTCAACCGACCGGGTTGTCTGTGAAGTGATTCACATCTGCCGTGTCGATGGAGGCGCATTATAGGGAGCTGCCGAGGAATGACAAGTGGAAATATGCATTTTTATTTCGACCGCTCACCTTTTCACCAGAACGGCTATTTTTGGTGCTTTTTTATCTCTTTTGGCAGTTCGGCCAGGCTATTAATCACCCAATCCGCGGCATTTTCAGCTTCTGGCGTAACAGGCTTACCCGTGCGCACTAATATTTTGGTCCCCACACCTGCAGCTGCAGCTGCCTGCATATCTTCCAGTTTATCGCCCACCATATAAGAAGCGGCCATATCGATGTGCAGAAACTCTTGCGCGGAGACAAACATTCCCGGATGCGGTTTACGGCAATCACAGGTCTGGCGATACGCTTCTACGGTTCCCTGAGGGTGGTGTGGGCAATAATAAATGCCATCAAGATCGACCCCGCGATCCGCCAGCGACCAGTCCATCCATTCTGTCAGCGTCTCGAATTGCGCTTCGGTGAATTTACCGCGCGCAATACCAGACTGGTTCGTTACGACCACCAGCGCGTAGCCCATCTCTTTCAGCTGGCGCATTGCCTCTATAACGCCTTCGATAAATTCGAACTCATCAATCTCATGGACATAACCGTGATCCACATTAATAGTGCCATCACGATCGAGAAAAATTGCGGGTACTGATTTTGCCACCGGTTTGCTCCTGAAAAAGGCCTGTTGAGCTAGTATCTCATGAAACGCAGCGCAATAAAGTGCTCATCGTACAGAGTTGGATTGATTTAGACGTCTGGATGCCTTAACATCCGTTTTGTTTACGGTCATCACCCGTATCTGGCAGAACAAAATGCCACGGCTAACTTACATACGATAAAAATAATCTAATGATTAAACTTTCCAATATCACCAAAGTGTTCCAGCAGGGGAACCGAACTATTCAGGCGCTGAACAATGTCAGCCTGCATGTTCCTGCTGGTCAAATTTATGGCGTCATTGGCGCATCGGGTGCAGGTAAAAGCACGCTGATCCGTTGTGTTAACCTGCTTGAGCGCCCAACCCAGGGTAACGTAGAAGTTGGCGGCCAGGAACTTACCGCTCTTTCAGAGAAAGAACTCACCAAAGCGCGTCGTCAGATTGGCATGATCTTCCAGCACTTCAACCTGCTGGCTTCCCGCACCGTTTTCGGCAACGTCGCCTTGCCGCTGGAGCTGGACAACACACCGAAAGAAGAAGTGAAGCGTCGCGTTACCGAACTGCTCGACCTCGTGGGTCTGGGTGACAAACATGACAGCTACCCGGCAAATCTGTCTGGTGGTCAAAAGCAGCGTGTGGCGATTGCCCGCGCACTGGCTAGCAATCCTAAGGTATTGCTGTGTGATGAAGCGACCAGCGCACTGGATCCGGCTACCACGCGTTCTATTCTGGAACTGCTGAAAGACATTAACCGTCGCCTCGGCCTGACGATCCTCCTTATTACGCACGAGATGGATGTGGTGAAACGCATCTGCGACTGCGTGGCGGTCATTAGCAACGGTGAACTGATTGAGCAGGATACCGTCAGCGAAGTGTTCTCCCATCCGAAGACCCCACTGGCGCAGCAGTTCATTCAGTCGACGCTGCACCTGGATATTCCGGAAGATTATCTGGAGCGTTTGAAAACTGAACCCGCGGCAGACAGTGTCCCAATGCTGCGCATGGAGTTCACCGGTCAGTCCGTTGATGCCCCTCTGCTTTCCGAAACCGCGCGTCGCTTTAACGTGAACAACAACATTATCAGCGCCCAGATGGATTACGCCGGTGGCGTGAAGTTCGGCATCATGCTGACGGAAATGCACGGCACACAAGAAGAAACCCAGGCGGCAATCGCCTGGCTGCAAGAACACCACGTAAAAGTAGAGGTACTGGGTTATGTCTGAGCCGATGATGTGGCTGATGGTTCGCGGCGTTTGGGAAACGCTGGCAATGACCTTCGTATCGGGTTTCTTTGGTTTTGTGATTGGCCTGCCGGTCGGCGTACTGCTGTATGTCACGCGTCCGGGTCAAATCATTGAGAACGCGAAGCTCTACCGTACGCTCTCTGCGCTGGTAAACATCTTCCGTTCCATTCCGTTCATTATTCTGCTGGTGTGGATGATTCCATTTACCCGCGTGATCGTTGGTACGTCAATCGGTCTGCAGGCGGCCATTGTTCCGTTGACGGTAGGCGCTGCGCCGTTTATCGCCCGTATGGTGGAAAACGCCCTGCTGGAGATCCCAACGGGATTGATCGAGGCCTCTCGTGCGATGGGCGCAACACCTATGCAGATCGTCCGCAAGGTACTACTGCCTGAAGCACTGCCAGGCCTGGTGAACGCGGCGACGATTACGCTTATTACTCTGGTGGGGTATTCCGCTATGGGCGGTGCCGTAGGTGCCGGCGGTTTAGGCCAGATTGGCTACCAGTACGGCTATATTGGTTATAACGCTACCGTAATGAATACCGTTCTGGTATTGCTGGTTGTGCTGGTTTACTTAATCCAGTTCTCTGGCGATCGCATCGTCCGGGCTGTTACTCACAAATAACGTTACACACAACACAAACTCGACGAGTTAAGGATAAAACATGGCGTTTAAATTAAAGACCTTTGCAGCAGTAGGCGCGCTTATTGGCTCTCTGGCACTGGTGGGTTGCGGTCAGGACGAAAAAGATCCAAACCACATCAAAGTGGGCGTTATCGTAGGTGCAGAACAGCAGGTTGCTGAAGTTGCCCAGAAAGTGGCGAAAGAGAAATACGGCCTGGACGTTGAGCTGGTGACCTTCAACGATTACGTTCTGCCAAACGAAGCGCTGAGCAAAGGCGATATCGACGCTAACGCCTTCCAGCATAAGCCTTACCTGGATCAGCAGATCAAAGATCGTGGCTATAAACTGGTGGGTGTCGGTAACACCTTCGTTTATCCGATTGCCGGTTACTCCAAGAAGATTAAATCACTGGATGAACTGCAGCCGGGCTCTCAGGTTGCGGTGCCTAACGACCCAACCAACCTTGGTCGTTCCCTGCTGCTGCTGCAGAAAGTGGGCCTGATCAAACTGAAAGATGGTGTTGGCCTGCTGCCAACCGTTCTGGATGTCACCGAGAACCCGAAAAATCTGAAAATTGTTGAACTGGAAGCCCCACAGCTGCCACGTTCTCTGGACGATGCGCAGATTGCTCTGGCCGTTATCAACACCACTTACGCCAGCCAGATTGGCCTGACGCCAGCGAAAGACGGTATCTTCGTTGAAGATAAAGACTCCCCGTACGTTAACCTGATCGTGACTCGCGAAGACAACAAAGACGCGGAAAACGTGAAGAAGTTCGTACAGGCTTATCAGTCTGACGAAGTTTACCAGGAAGCCAACAAAGTGTTTAACGGCGGCGCGGTTAAAGGCTGGTAATCTCACCTCAGTGTAATATCATCAGGACGGGCTTATGCCCGTCTTGTCATTTGTGCAGTCAACTGATTCAATATCTGACGTTTTGATTATCCATTGAGGAATTATTATGCGTGCTTTACCGATCTGTCTTTTAGCACTCATGCTGAGCGGCTGTTCTATGCTAAGCAGATCTCCTGTTGAACCTGTTCAAAGCACGGCAACCCCGCCAAAAACAGAGCCTGCGAAACCGAAAGTGGTTCGCCCTGCGCCGGTTCGCATTATCACGAAAGCTGACGAACTCGTCGGTAAACCGTTCCGTGAACTGGGTGAAGTAAGCGGTGAATCCTGTCAGGCAACCAATCAGGACTCTCCGCCGAATATCCCGACAGCGCGTAAACGCATGCAGATTAACGCTGCCAAAATGAAAGCCAACGCGGTTCTGCTGCACAGCTGTGAAGTCACCAGCGGCACGCCGGGCTGCTATCGTCAGGCGGTTTGCATCGGTTCTGCGCTGAACATTACGGCGAAATGAGTGCATTTCAGTTTGAGCAGATAGGCGTTATCCACTCTCCCTATAAAGAGAAGTTCGCCGTGCCTCGCCAGCCGGGTCTGGTGACCAGCGGCGGGGGCGAACTTCATCTTCTGGCGCCTTACAACCAGGCCGATGCGGTACGCGGGCTTGAGGCCTTCAGCCATTTATGGGTGGTATTTGTCTTTCATCAGACAATGGAAGGCGGCTGGCGACCTACCGTGCGCCCTCCTCGTCTGGGTGGAAATGCGCGAATGGGCGTATTTGCGACTCGCTCGACCTTCCGTCCAAACCCGATCGGGATGTCGCTTGTTGAACTGAAAGGCATACGTTGTCAGAAAGATCGGGTGATACTGGAATTAGGCAGTCTGGACCTGGTGGACGGCACGCCGGTTATCGACATCAAACCCTATTTGCCCTTCGCGGAAGCGCTCCCGGACGCGCGCGCAAGTTATGCTCAGGATGCACCGCAGGCGGATATGCCTGTCTCTTTTACCCCTGAGATCGCCTCGCAGCTTAGCCAGATGGAGAAGCGCTATCCTCGTTTGCGGAATTTCATCACCGAAGTGCTGGCACAGGACCCCCGTCCAGCCTACCGTAAAGAAGAGGAAGCAGGAAAAACATACGCCGTCTGGCTGCTGGATTTTAACGTGCGCTGGCGCGTCACCGGGGCAGGTTTTGAAGTGTTTGCCCTTGAACCCAGGTAATTTTGTTCTCCTCTCTTTTGGCATCTTTGCCACACTGGTAAACTAAACCACTTTTTTTGTGTCAGGCTGGTGTTTCAGCCTGTTCCAATCGTCGAAATGGAACCGTAACAACATGCGTACTAGCCAATATCTGCTCTCCACTCTGAAGGAGACGCCTGCCGACGCCGAAGTGATCAGCCATCAGCTGATGCTGCGCGCCGGGATGATCCGCAAGCTGGCCTCCGGGTTATATACCTGGCTGCCGACCGGCGTGCGCGTCCTGAAAAAAGTCGAAAACATCGTGCGTGAAGAGATGAACAACGCCGGTGCTATCGAGGTGTCCATGCCTGTGGTTCAGCCCGCTGACCTGTGGCAGGAGAGCGGCCGTTGGGAACAATATGGCCCAGAACTGCTGCGCTTCGTCGATCGCGGCGAGCGTCCATTCGTTCTCGGCCCAACGCATGAAGAGGTCATTACCGACCTGATCCGTAACGAGCTGAGCTCTTACAAACAGCTGCCGCTGAACTTCTTCCAGATTCAGACCAAGTTCCGTGATGAAGTTCGTCCTCGTTTCGGGGTGATGCGCTCCCGCGAATTCCTGATGAAAGATGCTTACTCTTTCCATACCTCTCAGGAATCGCTGCAAGAGACCTACGACAAAATGTACGAGGCATACAGCAAAATCTTCTCCCGCATGGGTCTGGATTTCCGCGCTGTGCAGGCTGATACCGGCTCCATCGGTGGTAGCGCATCCCATGAATTCCAGGTACTGGCGCAGAGCGGTGAAGACGATGTGATCTTCTCGGACTCTTCAGATTACGCCGCGAACATCGAATTTGCAGAAGCGCTGGCACCAAAAGAACCACGCGGCGCTGCAACGCAGGAGATGACGCTGGTTGATACGCCAAACGCGAAAACCATTGCTGAGCTGGTTGAGCAGTTTGGTCTGCCGATTGAAAAAACCGTCAAAACGCTGCTGGTGAAATCTACCGAAGGCAGCGCTTACCCGCTGGTTGCCCTGCTGGTGCGTGGCGATCACGAGCTGAACGAAGTGAAAGCAGAGAAGCTGCCGCAGGTCGCGAGCCCGCTGACGTTTGCAACAGAAGCGGAAATCCGTGCCGTGGTCAATGCAGGTCCTGGCTCTCTCGGCCCGGTTAATATGCCGGTTCCGGTTGTTATTGACCGCACAGTTGCTGCGATGAGCGACTTCTCCGCCGGCGCTAACATCGACGGTAAACATTACTTCGGTATTAACTGGGATCGCGACGTGGCGACGCCTGAAGTGGCAGACATCCGTAACGTGGTCGCAGGCGATCCAAGTCCGGACGGTCAGGGCACCCTGATGATTAAGCGCGGTATCGAAGTCGGTCACATCTTCCAGCTGGGTGACAAATACTCTCGCGCACTGAACGCCGCCGTTCAGGGTGAAGATGGCCGTAACCAGATCCTGACCATGGGCTGCTACGGTATCGGGGTCACTCGTGTGGTCGCGGCGGCCATTGAACAGAACTACGACGAGCGCGGCATCGTCTGGCCGGACAATATCGCTCCGTTCCAGGTTGCGATTCTGCCAATGAACATGCACAAATCCTACCGTGTCCAGGAGCTGGCTGAGAAGCTGTACGCCGAGCTGCGTGCTCAGGGTATCGAAGTGCTGATGGATGACCGTAAAGAGCGTCCGGGCGTGATGTTCGCCGATATGGAACTGATTGGTATTCCACACACGGTGGTCATCGGTGACCGTAACCTCGACAGCGATGAGATCGAATACAAATACCGTCGTAGCGGCGAGAAACAGATGATCAAGACAGGCGATATTCTTGATTACCTGGTGAAAGCCATCAAAGGCTAAACAAAAAACCCCGCTCAGGCGGGGTTTTTTAATGGATAATCGTCAGCTTATTGACTGTTACAGTCTTTGCCTGCGATAAATTTCGCCTCTTTATCCACCACCAGCGTTTTCACGCTCTCTCCGCTATCCGGGTTTGGCTCCAGCGTAAAGTGACCATCTACGGTCAGCAATACCGGCTTGCTGTCATTGCCACGCGCCACGGCGTAATCACGTTCAAGATGCGCGTTGTTCGCCACGCTGACTTTCTTACCCGTTGCACAGTCGGTAAAGATCGCCGCATCCGCCATATAGAAATACATACCACGCATTGGCATCGGCGTAGCAGGCAGGGCCGCTTTCACCGGCGCAAGCGTATAGTTGAACTGGGATTCAATCGGGTTGCCCTCGCGGTCGAGCATCTCCATCCCCTCACCTTTGGCGCGGAAATACGTTTTCTCACCCGTGGTATCCGTCAGGACCAGCTTTTCCGCTGTACGCGCCCAGGTTCCGTAGGTCGCAAACGAAGAGGGTTCTTTAGCGCCCTGATAACGCTGGTTCATAACCCAGGTGCCGTCTTTTTGCAGGAACAGGGACGTTTCGATGCCTTCACAGTCTGCACAAGGCAATACGCCGCGCCAGCTCTGCTGCATAGGCTTTAACGCTTCATTCTGCGAGGACTGCAAAACCTGCGTTTCAGAACGGTTGTTACACCCGAAAAGCGCAAACAGCGTACTCACTGCCAGCGCTGAAAATAATGCTTTTTTCACAATGAATTCCTTATGAAAATTGTGTTCCCTTTCGTCACTCCATCGGGCGACGAACTTTACCGCGTAGTGCTTTCACTGTGGATTTTTGGGCTTTCGAGGACAACCGACGCTCTTTCGATGCGCGGGTTGGCCGCGTTGCCCGGCGGCTTTTTTGTACTGCTGTTAATTCTTTAATAACGGCCACCAGCCTGGCTATCGCCGCTTCCCGGTTTGACTCCTGGCTGCGGTACTCCTGGGCTTTAATCACAATCACACCTTCGCTGGTGATCAGATGATGGCTGGCAGCAAGCAGACTCTCTTTATAATACTCTGGCAGGCTTGATGCCCGAATGTCAAAACGCAAATGGATCGCCGTTGACGCCTTATTGACGTGCTGTCCACCCGCCCCCTGAGCACGGATGGCGGTGATCTCCAGCTCATTATCAGGGATGCTGACGTTTCGGGACAAAACAATCATGACGCAGGCTGCCAGGCCGTCAGATGAATTTCCAGATTATTCTGAGAATCAGAGAGCCAGATGGCGCCGTCCTGAATGGTTGCCTGCAGCGCCATCGTCCGGCCGGCAAACTCACTGAGCTGCGCCAGCTGTTCATCATCCAGATACCAGACGGTGAGATTTTTATACTGCGCACATTTATTCTTGCTTTGTTGCCACCAGATCTCCGCCGCGCGCTGGTTATAGGCGAATAACGCCACTTCAGCGGACTGGGTACAGGCCTTTTTAATCCGACGCTCGTCCGGCAGACCGAGCTCGATCCACAGGTCGATGCCCAGATGATCGTTTCGCAGCCAGGCTTCTGGCTCGTCCTCTGCGCTTAAGCCGCGGGTAAACTGCAGCCGCTCGTTGGCGTATTTAATCCACGCCAGCAGGCGCAGCATCATACGCTCCTGGGTTTCGGAGGGGTGGCGCGCCAGCGTCAGCGACGCATCCAGAAACTGGTTGCGATCAAGATCGGCCACATTGACCACTGCTTTATAAATTGTCGCTTTAAGCGCCATGAGAGAACTCCATTCGAATCAGGGGCACATTGTAGCGAAAACAGAGGCAAAAGGCTGTCACGCGGTGATAAATCACACCTGTCAAGGCGCTGATATTGCTTAAATGAGTATGGTATAGTCACCTTGCTAAACCGAGTTTATCTTCGTAGGCTTAATGATATCTCACAGTAAGTCAGTGCGCTGGCGGGAGGGGATGTGAATAATTATTGTGAGTTAATTCGCAAACGGTATGCGGAAATCGCCAGCGGAGATCTGGGGTATGTCCCGGACGCGTTGGGCTGTGTATTGAAAGTGCTTAATGAAGTGGCCTCTGATGAGAGCCTTTCAGAGTCGGTCAGGGAAAAAGCAGCGTACGCTGCGGCGAATTTACTGGTGAGCGATTATGTCGATGAATGATACTTATCAACCCATCAATTGTGATGACTATGACAACCTCGAACTCGCCTGCCAGCATCATTTAATACTGACGCTGGAGCTAAAAGATGGCGAAGTATTGAAGGCAAAAGCCAGCGATCTGGTTTCACGTAAGAACGTGGAATATCTGGTTGTTGAAGACGGCAGTGCAACGCGTGAGCTACGTCTGGATAAAATAGCCAGCTTCAGCCACCCGCAAATCGGCACCGTCGTGGTGAGCGAATCCTGATGACACTTACGGGCAGCCTGGCTGCCCGTTACATTTTCTGCCAATCAAAACTGACCCCTTCTTCTGACCATCCCTCTTCCGTGATGAAAACCCCGGCAGCAGCCATCAACGTTTCACCGTAAAACAGCAGTGGCGTGGTATCACGTCGCCACGGCGGCACGCTGCACTCCTGCCATATCTTCTTAAGCTTCCGTCCCCCGTTGCGCCCGACAATATGCAGCAAACCACCAGCCTTGAAGCGTACGGTTACCGGCTCACCAGGCTTCGGCAGACGCACATGACCGGACGGGCTCAAAGAGACGCTCCCTGCATCACAAGGCAATATCAGCGGTACCTCTGGCGACGCCCAGTTGAGTACCACCTCGGTCAGTGAAGGCGTGGATTTGATCCACCAGAGTTTGCCTTTATAGCGCCTGACCTCAAAACCATTCAGATACACGCAGGGGGAAGCATCTTCCCGCGCCTGCGCGACTTCGTCCCAGATCCGGCTCAGCATCGCCCGCGACGGCATCGCTGCATGATGAGTAGCCAGCCAGCGGCGTAACAGTGCGGCGCGGCGCACCGAGCTCATCGCCTCCAGGGGCGCTATCGCCAGTGCTCCGTCTTCAGAAATCAGGTCAGCCAGATCCGCACTCAACAGTTCATCCAGCAACAATTCCTGTTCAGCACACAGCATGGCGCTTCTCGCTGTCGCGTCGGCGAAATGCGGCCAGCGCTCGCTCAACAGCGGCAGGATGCGCAGGCGCAGGAAATTACGATCGTAACTGTCGTCCTGATTACTCTCGTCTTCTATCCAGTTCAGCTGATATTCCCGCGCCCAGGCTTCCAGCGACGCCCGCGTCTCGCCCAGCAGCGGGCGCAGCAATTGCGTCCCGGCAAACTCAGATCGTGCAGGCATGGCGGACAGCCCCGCCGGTCCGCTTCCCCGCTTAAGCGCCAGCAAAAAAGTTTCGCACTGATCGTCCAGATGCTGAGCCGTGACCAGCGCTTCGCCAGGAAGTAATGCCGCGGAAAAAGCGGCATAGCGGGCTTTCCGCGCCTGTGCCTCGATGCCCTTCCCCTCATCAATGAGCGTGACGCGCTCAACGATGAACGGGATCGCCCAGGCCGCACACAAGGCTTCACAGTGCGCCACCCACTCCTCAGCGTGAGGACTTAATCCATGATGGATGTGCATAGCCCGAAGCTGGACGTCAGGCTCCCGGTCGCGCCAGCGTTTCAGGCGATGGAGCAGAACGGTGGAATCCAGGCCACCGCTAAACCCCACCAGCAGCTGGCGGTACGGTGAAACAGCTTGTGCGATAGCGGGTAAGGTCATAGGAAATTACACATAAAAAATGCCCGAACTGAGCGGGCATTATCACACAGGACAAACATTACTGCTGGTAAAGCTCCAGCGGCAAACCGTCCGGGTCGTTAAAAAAGGTAAAACGCTTGTCGGTGAAGGGATCGATACGGATCGGTTCACACGTTACGCCGTGCGCTTGCAGATGTTTTACTGCGTTATCCAGGTCATCAACGCTGAAGGCAAGATGGCGCAGTCCACAGGCTTCCGGGCGCGACGGGCGCGCAGGCGGGAAGGGAAAAGAGAACAGCTCAATCACATATTGCCCGTTTAAAGCGAGATCCCCCTTCCAGGAGTCACGCTCCTCGCGGTAGGCCTCGCTCAACAGCGTAAAGCCAAGAATGTCACAATAGAAGGCCTTACTTTTCGCGTAATCGGTAGCAATGATCGCAATATGGTGAACCGCTTTTAAACCCAGCATAGCTTCTCCTTTTTATGATGCCTGAACGTTACAACCGAGAACCCGCACCTGGCAAGCGGTCACCCTTATTTTAGGACTCGCACCCAGTAAACGCCGTGCTCATCGCGCTTCGCACCGTGAATATCCGTCTCGAAACCCGGATAGTGACGCCCCACCGAACAGAGCATCAGCAGAAAATCGAGCACTGCCCGGCTCTCCTCGGTGATCATTTCCCCCGGCATCAGCAGCGGTACACCCGGTGGGTAAGGCAGGATCATATTGGCCGACACGCGTCCGACCAGATTTTCCAGCTCAACGGTTTCTACCTCACCTTTTACCTGCCGCTGCCAGGCCTTGTGAGGCGTCAGCTTCATGTCAGGCAGGACGTCAAACGCCTGAAGCATGAGGCGCGGCAGATCGTGCTGGCGGATCAATCTGTGGATCCCCAGGGCCAGATCCTGAATGCGCATATTGCGGTAGAAGTCAGGATCTTCCGCGTAGAGATCCGGCAGCATGTTCTTCACCCGCAGGTTGAGATCGTAGGCACGCTTAAACTCCATCAGCCCGCGCAGCAGACCCATTGCCCGGGTTTTATCGATCCCGATACTGAACAGGAACAACAAATTATAGGGGCCGGTCTTCTCCACTACCACGCCGCGCTCATCAAGGAACTTCGCCACCAGCGCGGCGGGAATACCTTCATCACCCATTACCCCCTGCTCGTCCATGCCAGGCGTCAGGATCGTCACCTTAACCGGATCGAGGAACATGTGGTCCGCATCGGCATCGCGGAAGCCGTGCCAGCTCTCCCCAGGCGCAACGGGCCAGCACTCGGCCTCGTCGATCTCTTCCGGCTGCCAGATATCAAAGAACCAGCCGTCTGCCTCATCTTTCAGCCGCTGGACCTCTTTACGGAAATGCAGCGCCCGCTCCACCGAGCGGTTTATCAGGCGTTTACCCGGGTTGCCGCGCAGCATCGCCGCCGCGGTTTCGATAGATGCTACCAGCGGATAGCTCGGTGAAGTGGTGGTATGCATCATAAAGGCTTCGTTGAAGGTCTCCTCGTCGTACTCGCCTTTGATGTGAATAAGAGACGCCTGGGAAAAGGCGGCCAGCATTTTGTGGGTCGACTGCGTTTCGAAGAACACTTTGCCCGGCACGCGCTCGCCGCTCATCCCGCTCTTACCCGAATAAATCGGGTGAAAATTGGTATAAGGCACCCACGCAGAATCGAAGTGGATCGACGGCACGTCCAGCGTCTGCTTGATCCAGTTGGTGTTGTATAACAGGCCGTCATAGGTGGAATTGGTGATCACCGCATGAACAGGCCAGCTTGCGCCAGGGATCGCCGCAACTTTCTTTTCAATGGTTTGATGCGTGAACTCCCGGCGTGGGATGCCGCCGAGAATCCCCAGCGCGTTACGCGTAGGGGATAACCAGAGCGGCACCACGTCGCTCATCATCAGCAGGTGCGCCAGCGATTTATGGCAGTTACGGTCAATCAGCAGCGTGCTGCCCGCAGGCGCAGCGTACATCCCGACGATTTTGTTCGAGGTCGAGGTGCCGTTGGTCACCATATAGCTCTGCTCAGCGCCAAAGGTGCGGGCAATATACTCCTCAGCCTCCAGATGCGGGCCGGTGTGATCCAGCAGAGAGCCCAGTTCCGTGACCGAAATTGACACGTCCGCTTTCAGCGTGTTGCCCCCGAAAAAATCATAGAACAGACAGCCTACCGGGCTTTTTTGATAGGCTGTTCCGGCCATATGCCCTGGCGTGCAGAAGGTGTATTTCCCCTCTTTCACATAGGTAAAAAGCGCGCGGGTAAAGGGCGGCGTAATGTTATCGAGGTATTCACCCGTGTACTGCTGAATGCGGGTCGCGATATCTTCCGCCACGCCGAGAGAATATTCAAAGAACCACAGCGCCATCCGCATATCATGCGCGCTGACGTCCATGGTCGAGTGGGTATTGATAAAGGCATACAGCGGGAGATATTCGTTCAGCTTGTTGATCTCGCTGCACAGCTCCAGATCGTATTCGTCCCAGTCGAAGATCACGCCACAGATTCGCGGATTATGCTCAATAAACTTCAGCAGGTCGGCGCTGTTGTGCGGCCAGATGAGCTGATACCCGCGCGACTGAAGGGCTTGCTCCAGCTCCTTGATGGGCTCGTCTTTATAAAAGACGCCGTGCGGCCCCATAATGGCAATGATGTTCACGGTCTACCTCCTTGAAAAACATTAGCTAAGCATAGTTAAGGTAAACGGCGGGTATAAAAAAAGCCGCAACATTGTGCGGCTTTTCAGATAATTGTGAAGCTTACGCGTAGCCGTAAGTCATCAGACGCTGATAACGACGGTTGAGCAGGTCTTCTTTGCTCAGGACGTCCAGATCGGCCAGGTCAGCCAGCAGCTGGGCTTTCAGGGAAGCAGCCATCACTTCCGGCTTACGATGCGCGCCACCCAGCGGTTCCGGGATCACGGTATCGATCAGCTTCAGCTCTTTCAGACGTGGGGCAATGATGCCCATCGCTTCTGCGGCCAGCGGCGCTTTATCAGCGCTTTTCCACAGAATGGACGCACAGCCTTCCGGAGAGATAACGGAATAGGTGCTGTACTGCAGCATATTCACTTTATCGCCCACGCCAATGGCCAGCGCACCACCTGAACCACCTTCACCGATGACGGTACAGATGACCGGCACCTTCAGGCGGGACATCTCGCGCAGGTTACGGGCGATGGCTTCAGACTGACCGCGCTCTTCCGCGCCCACGCCAGGGTATGCACCCGGGGTGTCAATGAAGGTGATGATTGGCATGTTGAAACGCTCAGCCATCTCCATCAGACGCAGGGCCTTGCGGTAGCCTTCAGGTGCAGGCATACCGAAGTTACGACGGATTTTCTCTTTGGTTTCACGCCCTTTCTGATGACCAATGATCATCACCGGGCGTCCGTCCAGACGCGCGATACCGCCGACGATAGCTTTGTCGTCAGCGTATGCGCGATCGCCTGCCAGTTCGTCAAATTCGTCAAACGCCAGGCGGACATAATCCAGGGTGTACGGACGCTGTGGATGACGCGCCAGCTGGGCGATCTGCCATGCGCCGAGATCGGCAAAGATTTTGCGCGTCAGCTCTACGCTTTTTTCACGCAGACGATGCACTTCTTCGTCGATGTTAATATCCAGTTTTTCATCCTGACGGCTTACCGCTGTCAGAGAATCGATTTTCGCTTCCAGCTCAGCAATCGGCTGTTCGAAATCAAGGAAATTCAGACTCATAGTATTCCTGTATTAGTCAAACTCCAGTTCCACCTGCTCCGAACCAATGAGGCCACGGAGATCGTTCAGTAAACGATCGCTCGGAGAGACACGCCACGTTGCACCAAAGCGCAACCGCGCACGTGCATCCGCCCTCTGATAGTAGAGATGTACTGGAATTGTCCCCGAGCGGTGGGGTTCCAGAGACTGACGGAGTCGGTTTAAAAGCTGGTCATCAATTTGCCTGTCCGTCAGCGAGATAGCAAGCCCGCGAGCATATTTTTCCCGGGCTTCGTCAATGTCCATCACTTCGCGGGCGGTCATTTTAAGCCCCCCGCTGAAGTCATCAAAGCTGACCTGTCCGCTGACGATAAGTATGCGGTCTTTTTCCAGCAATTGCTGGTATTTATCCAGCGCGTCGGTGAACAACATCACCTCCAGACGCCCGGAACGGTCATCCAACGTACAGATGCCGATACGATTGCCGCGCTTGGTGACCATAACCCTTGCAGCAATCACGAGCCCCGCAGCCGTGGTAATTTTACCACGTTCTGTCGGATGCATGTCTTTTAGCCTGTGGCCGCCGACATAGCGCTCAATTTCTTTGATGTACTGGTTGATCGGGTGGCCCGTCAGGTACAAGCCTAACGTTTCACGCTCGCCATCCAGCACGACCTGTTCTGGCCACGGCTGGCA
This sequence comes from Enterobacter cloacae complex sp. HYC080_NIDB, assembly GCF_056673325.1. Lineage (NCBI taxonomy): Bacteria > Pseudomonadati > Pseudomonadota > Gammaproteobacteria > Enterobacterales > Enterobacteriaceae > Enterobacter > Enterobacter cloacae complex sp. HYC080_NIDB. The sequence goes on from NZ_CP114212.1 coordinate 3,658,646, forward strand.
GTTAGAGTACGACTGCTCAATCTGCTCCGGCTCCTCCGCCAGCACACCGAACATATCTGCCTGCCCAATGGCTTCCGCTTTCGCGTGCTGGTCCGCCGCTTTCAGGGCATCGCCGAGGGAGTTCATCAACGCAGCGCGGTGCGGCCCCAGCCTGTCGAACGCGCCGGACATGATCAGCTTTTCCAGTACGCGGCGGTTCAGTTTTTTGGTATCGGTACGGGCGCACAGATCGAACAGCTCGCGGAAATAGCCGCCGTTGTTACGCGCTTCGATGATCGCCTCGATCGGCCCTTCACCCACGCCCTTGATCGCACCGATCCCGTAAACGATCTCCCCGTCGTCGTTGACGTGGAAATGGTAAAGCCCCGAGTTAATATCCGGCGGCAGGATCTTGAGCCCCATGCGCCAGCACTCATCCACCAGGCCAACGACCTTCTCGGTGTTATCCATATCGGCAGTCATTACCGCCGCCATAAATTCAGCAGGATAGTGCGCTTTCAGCCACAGCGTCTGGTATGAGACTAGCGCATAGGCGGCAGAGTGGGATTTGTTAAATCCGTACCCGGCGAATTTCTCCACCAGGTCGAAGATTTTCATCGCCAGCTCGCCGTCAACGCCGTTTTTCTTCGCACCGTCTTCAAAGATGGAGCGCTGCTTGGCCATCTCTTCCGGTTTTTTCTTCCCCATCGCACGACGCAGCATGTCCGCGCCGCCGAGGGTATAACCAGAAAGCACCTGAGCAATCTGCATGACCTGTTCCTGGTACAGGATGATGCCGTAGGTCGGCTCCAGTACCGGTTTCAGGCTTTCATGCTGCCACTGCACGTCCGGGTAGGAAATCTCTTCGCGACCGTGCTTACGGTCGATAAAGTTATCTACCATCCCCGACTGCAGCGGCCCCGGGCGGAACAGCGCCACCAGTGCGATCATATCTTCGAAGCAGTCAGGCTGCAGGCGCTTGATCAGGTCCTTCATGCCGCGGGATTCAAGCTGGAAGACCGCGGTGGTCTCCGAGCGCTGCAGCATGTCGAAACTTTTCTTGTCATCCAGCGGGATGGCAGCAATGTCTATCGGTTCAAGGCCCTGCTTTTCCCGGCGCGGGTTGATCATCTTCAGTGCCCAGTCGATGATCGTCAGCGTACGCAGGCCGAGGAAGTCAAACTTCACCAGCCCGGCGTATTCCACGTCGTTCTTATCAAACTGAGTGACTGGATGCTCACCCGCTTCATCGCAGTAGAGCGGCGCGAAGTCGGTAATTTTGGTCGGAGCAATAACCACGCCACCTGCATGCTTACCGGCGTTACGCGTGACGCCTTCCAGCTTGCGCGCCATGTCGATCAGGGCTTTGACTTCTTCGTCAGCTTCGTAGATTTCCGGCAGCTGAGGTTCGGCTTCAAACGCTTTTGCCAGCGTCATGCCCGGATCGGGCGGCACCAGCTTAGAAATACGATCGACGAAACCGTACGGGTGGCCGAGTACACGACCCACGTCGCGGATAACCGCTTTCGCCGCCATGGTACCGAAGGTAATGATCTGCGATACCGCGTCACGGCCATACATGTCCGCTACGTGCTCGATCACCTGATCGCGTTTCTCCATGCAGAAGTCGACGTCGAAGTCGGGCATGGAAACACGTTCCGGGTTGAGGAAACGTTCGAACAGCAGGTCGAATTCCAGCGGATCGAGGTCGGTAATTTTTAATGCATACGCCACCAGCGAGCCCGCACCGGAGCCACGGCCCGGACCTACCGGTACGCCGTTATCCTTCGACCACTGAATGAACTCCATAACGATCAGGAAGTAGCCGGGGAAGCCCATCTGGTTGATAACCTGAAGCTCTATATCCAGGCGCTCGTCATACTCCGGACGACGTTTTTTACGTTCTTCTTCATCCGGGAAGAGGAATTCGAGACGCTCTTCCAGACCCTCCTTCGATTTCATGACCAGGAAATCTTCCGTCGTCATGTCACCCGTCGGGAATTGCGGCAGGAAGTATTCGCCGAGGCGCACGGTGACGTTACAGCGCTTGGCAATCTCTACGCTGTTTTCCAGCGCTTCAGGGATATCGGAAAAGAGCTCGCACATCTCCTCTTCGCTGCGCATATACTGCTGCGATGAGTAATTACGCGGGCGCTTTGGATCGTCAAGGGTGAAGCCATCATGGATCGCCACACGAATTTCGTGGGCGTCAAAATCGCCGGATTCCAGGAAACGCACATCATTCGTCGCCACCACGGGCAAACCGCGCTCTTCAGCCAGCGCAACAGCGGCGTGCAGATAGCTCTCTTCGTCCTGGCGGCCGGTGCGGATCAATTCCAGATAGTAACGATCCGGGAAATATTCTTCATAAAACGAGACGCACTGATCCACCAGCGCGCTGTTGCCACGCAGCAGGCATTTGCCGACGTCGCCCATGCGGCCACCGGAGATCAGCAGCAGCCCTTCGTTCAGTTCCGCCAGCCAGTCCCGGTCGATCCACGGGCCCAGCGCACCATAGCCGCGCTGATAGGCTTTCGAAATAAGCAGAGTGAGGTTCTGGTAGCCCGTGTTGTTCATAGCCAGCACGGAAATTTGCGTCAGTTCATCGCCGATGAGATCGCTCTGCACATGAAAATCCGCACCGACGACAGGCTTCATCCCCGCGCCATGTGCCGTTCCGTAGAACTTCACCAGGCCACACAGGTTGGTAAAATCGGTGATCGCCAGCGCAGGCATGCCAAGCGCGGCCGCCTTTTTTACCAGCGGCCCGGTCTTCGCCAGCCCATCGATCATGGAGTAGTCGCTATGCACCCGCAGGTGTACGAAACGTGGTTCAGCCATCTTCAGATTCCGCGTTACTTAATTGCTTGCGTATTGATTCAGGACACCCGTCCCAGCGCGCGTTTCACCGGGCCAAAGCTGCGCCGGTGATGTTCAGTTGCGCCATGTTCAGCCAGCTTTTCCAGATGGAAAGCCGTAGGATACCCCTTGTGCTGGGCGAAGCCATACTGAGGGTAAGTGAGATCCAGCGCGGCCATTTCAGCGTCGCGTGTCACCTTGGCAATAATAGATGCTGCGCTGATCTCGGCGACACGGCTATCGCCTTTGACGACCGCCATCGAAGGCATCGGCAGTGCCGGACAGCGGTTGCCGTCAACCAGGACATATTCCGGGGCAATTTTCAGGCCCGCTACCGCGCGCTGCATGGCCAGCATTGTAGCATGCAAAATATTCAACTCGTCGATTTCATGCGGCTCAGCGCGCCCCAGGCTCCAGGCCAGAGCCTTCTCCTGAATCTCACTGAACAGGGCCAGTCGACGTTTTTCGGATAATTTTTTTGAGTCGTTTAGCCCGACGATCGGGCGGGCGGGATCGAGGATCACCGCGGCGGTCACAACAGCCCCCACTAACGGGCCACGACCGACTTCGTCCACCCCTGCCACAAGATGCGTGTGAGGGTATACAAATTCCATCATTTTGCTAACTCCAGAACTGCATCGGCCGCTTGCTCATCTGCATTGCAGCGGATCAGTTGATGCAGTTCACGGAAGGTATCATGCATCTGGTGGCTGGTCTTGCCGTTGGCGAGCAGCGGCAGCAGGGCCTCCGCCAGCGCCTGAGGCTGGCACTCATCCTGTAAGAGCTCTTTTACCAGCTCGCGCCCGGCAAGCAGGTTTGGCAGGGAAACATAATCCGTTTTCACCAGACGTTTTGCCAGCCAGAAGGTAAACGGCTTCATACGATAACCGACCACCATCGGGCATTTCGCCAGCATACATTCCAGCGCAGCCGTGCCAGAGGCCAGCAGTGCGGCATCGCTCGCAAACATCGCTTCCCGACCTTTCCCGTCCAGCAGGCGGACGTGAAGATCCGGGGCGACTTCCGCTTTAATGCGTTCGAACTGCTCGCGGCGTTTGGCATTCACCAGCGGCACGACCACTTCAAGATCGGGATACGTCTTGCGAAGAATCTGCGCGGTTTTCAGGAAATCAGCGCTCAGCATCTCCACTTCTGCGCCACGGCTTCCTGGCAGCAATGCCAGACAGTGCACATCATGAGGGATACCGAGCACGTCGCGCGCCGCGTTTTTATCCGGATCCAGCGGCATCGCATCCGCCATGGTATGACCGATAAAACGGCACGGAACATTAAATTTGTCGTAAAACGCTTTTTCGAAAGGCAGAAAAGCCAGCACCAGGTTGGTGGACCGTCCAATTTTGAAAACGCGTTTCTGTCGCCACGCCCAAACGGACGGACTGACGTAATGAATGGTTTTGATGCCCTGCTTTTTCAGATTACCTTCGAGGGTAATGTTGAAGTCGGGTGCATCGATACCGACAAACACATCGGGTTTGAGCTCGGTAAAGCGGCGGGTAAGATCGGCACGAATATGCAGCAAGCGTCGCAAACGCCCCAGCACCTCAACAATGCCCATCACGGCCAGCTCTTCCATTTCATACCAGGCTTCACAGCCTTCGGCCTGCATCAGCGGGCCAGCCACGCCAACAAAGCGGGCGTTAGGTACGCGAGCTTTGAGCGCGCGGATGAGACCGGCACCAAGAATATCGCCGGAGGTTTCTCCGGCGACCAGGGCTATCGTAAGCGGACGACTGTCGACCATTAACGAATCAGACCCCTTGTTGAACGGTCAAAGAACTCCATGAACGCGTTCACTTCCGGGAACTTATCCGCCAGTTCGGCAATGTCCGGCTTCGCCTCTTCCAGCGTTTTACCGCTACGGTACAGCAGTTTGTACGCGTTACGGATGGCCGTAATCGCTTCGCGACTAAAACCACGACGCTTGAGGCCTTCGATGTTCACGCCAAACGGCGTGGCATGGTTGCCCTGCGCAATCACATACGGTGGGACGTCCTGCGCCACACCGGAGCAGCCACCGACCATCACGTGTGCACCAATGATGCAGAACTGATGGACTGCGGTCATGCCGCCAATAATTGCGAAGTCATCAACAGATACGTGTCCTGCCAGCGTTGCGTTGTTGGCAAGAATACAGCGATCGCCCACGGTACAGTCATGCGCAATATGCGCATTCACCATAAACAGGTTATCGCTACCCACCTTCGTCAACCCACCACCCTGTACTGTTCCACGATGAATGGTGACGCTTTCGCGAATACGGTTACGATCGCCAATTTCCAGACGGGTCGACTCACCAGCATATTTCAGATCCTGGTTAACTTCGCCGATGGAAGCGAACTGATAGATCTCGTTATTGCTGCCAATGGTCGTATGACCATTCACGACAACGTGAGATTTCAGTACTGTACCCTCACCAATTTCGACATTGGGTCCAACAATACAGAACGGGCCAATGTGAACGTTGGCACCAATGATGGCGCCGGTTTCCACAATAGCAGTAGGATGAATAAAGGCGGATTTATCAATCACGTATCAGGACTCCCGGCTACGAGCACACATCATCGTCGCTTCGCAAACAACTTTGCCGTCAACCAGCGCTACGCCTTTGAAGCGAGTCAGGCCACGACGCGTTTTTTCAAAAGTGACTTCCATGATCATCTGATCACCAGGCACGACAGGACGCTTAAAGCGCGCTTCATCAATACCTGCGAAGTAATAGAGTTCACCCGGCTCCAGTTTACCGACGCTTTTAAACGCCAGAATACCGGTAGCCTGAGCCATCGCTTCCAGAATCAACACACCCGGGAAGATAGGCTTACCCGGGAAGTGTCCCTGGAAGAACGGTTCGTTCACGGAAACATTTTTCACTGCGCGCAGAAAACGACCTTCTTCAAAATCCAGCACACGGTCTACCAGCAAAAACGGGTAGCGGTGCGGCAGAAGTTCTAAAATCTCTTCAATATGCAGAGTATGAGTGTCAGTAGTCAAAATACTCTTCCTGTCAAAATGTACTGATAACAATAATAACACGGCCTGCCGGTTTATTAGAAAGCCGACAGGCCGGGAAAGATAGCGTTAAACGGGTGACGTTTAGTCTTGTTGATCGATCTTACGCTCAAGAGACTTGAGTCGCTTGCTCATATCATCAATGTTCATCACCAGTGCTGCTGTTTTACGCCATACCTTGTTGGGTTGCAGCGGAATGCCCGAGGAATAGACGCCAGGTTCGGTGATCGGACGCATTACCATGCCCATGCCCGTCACCGTCACCTTGTCGCATATTTCCATGTGGCCATTAATCACGCTCGCACCGCCAATCATGCAATAACGACCAATTTTCAGGCTGCCCGCCATGATGACGCCCCCCGCAACTGCGGTATTGTCGCCAATCACAACGTTATGCGCAATCTGGCACTGGTTATCGATGATAACACCATTGCCAATGATCGTGTCGTCGAGTGCACCACGGTCGATCGTGGTACAGGCCCCAATCTCCACGCGATCGCCAATAATAACGCGACCAAGCTGCGGGATCTTAACCCAGTTACCGCGATCGTTCGCGTAACCAAAGCCATCAGAACCAATCACGGTGCTGGACTGGACGAGGCAATTTTCGCCGATTTCAACTTCATGATAAACGGACACATTGGCCCATAAACGGGTTCCTGCGCCGATTTTCGTATTTTTCCCAACGAAGCACCCCGGGCCAATCACGACGTTATCACCCAGCACAACGCCAGACTCGATAACCGCATTCGCACCAACGGCAACGTTGTTACCAAGCTTAGCCGTCGGATCGATTGCTGCACTGGCAGCAATGTTCTGAGCCGGTTGCGGCGTGGTATCAAGAATTTGAGCCATGCGTGCATACGTCAGGTAGGGGTTTTTCACTACCAGTGCACTTCCAGTGGCAAAGGGAAGATCGTCCTGCGTCAGAACAACAGCTGACGCCTGGCATTGAGCCAGTTGTTCACGGTACTTAGGGCTTACCATGAAGGTAATCGTGCCAGCTTTAGCAGATTGCATGGACGCAACAGCGGTGATGACGATATCGCCATCACCGTGTAATTCTGCATCCAACTGCTGAGCTAAATCAGCCAGTCGAATTGAAGGCATTACTTATTTAACCTGTTTCAGAACATCAGCGGTGATGTCTTTAACATCGCTGCTGTTGAAAGCAACGGCATTCGCATCAACAACCAGATCGATGCTCTGATCGGCAGCCACTGCTTTAACAGCAGTCTGAATGCGAGTGACCAGCTTGCCACGCTCTTCGTTAGAACGACGCTGACGATCCTGCTCGAAAGCCTGCGCTTTCTGAGAGAAGGTCTGGCGCTGAGCCATAACGTCTTTTTCCAGTTTGCTGCGATCGCTTGCTTTCATGGTAGAACCATCACGCTGCAGACGCTGCATTTTGGACTGAAGATCGCCTTCCATACGCTGCAGTTCGCTCGCACGGCCTTTGAATTCGTTTTCCAGCGTTGCAGAAACACCCGTTTTCTGTGCAACCTGCTGGAACAAATTACCCATGTTGACGATTGCGATTTTGTCTGCTGCCTGAGCAGAAGTTGCCATCGCTAAACCGAGACCTGCAGCTAATAACCACTTTTTCACAATTAACTCCTTACCATCCCATTGGCACCAGAAGGTACCGTTCTTTGCGTGGCAAGGCGACCGTTTTACCGATCGCCGGTTGTCAGCGCTACACTGCCAACGCATTCCTTTGCAGCGGATTATTACCAGGTTTTACCAATGTTAAACTGGAATTGCTCCGCTTTGTCTCCATCGTATTTCTTAAACGGCTGGGCGTAAGAGAAGACCAACGGTCCCAGCGGTGACATCCATTGTAATGCGATACCAGCAGACATGCGAATATTGCTCGGATCGCTGTAGTCCGGAACGCCAGCATCACGCATCTGTGCAGTATTCTGCCAGTTGGTGTCCCACACCGTACCGGCATCCCAGAAGAAGGACGTGCGGACGGAGTTCGCGTATTTATCACTGATAAACGGCGTTGGTGTGATGAACTCGAGGCTCGCCACGGCCATGGCGTTACCGCCCACTGCATCATCAGAGCTACACACTTCGGAAGATGAAGATTTATAGCAGTTATCTTTATCGTTACCGCCGTAGTAAACCGCTTTCGGACCAATGTTGTTGGACTGGAAGCCACGCACGGTGCTGGAACCACCCGCGTAGAAGTTCTCGTAGAACGGCAACTCTTTACTGCCGATACCATCACCATAGCCCCAACGGGTACGACCCAGAACGACCCACTTGTGGTCATCATCAATTGGGAAGTAGGACGCGGTATCCAGGGTTACCTTGTAGAACTCATTGTCAGAGCCCGGAACGGTCACTTTACCGTTCAGGTTGACGCGAGAACCTTCCGTTGGGAAGTAACCACGGTCGAGGCGGTTATAGGTCCAGCCGTAGTTGAAGGTGAAGTCATCCGCAGCAAAACCATTGTTATCGCCGGTTTTACTCGCAGACTGGCCAATAGAGTCCAGATAACGCCACATCGCCACCTGAGGTTGCATGTTGGACAGGTCGTTATGCACGTAACCTAAGCCCGCACGCAGGGTGTTATATTCGTTAACCGGGAAGCCGAGCGTTCCGTCTACACCATAGCTCTTGTTGGTATAGGAGGAGAGATCCGCGTCGTCTGCTTTAAAGTCGTTATAGAAGATACGACCGCCCAGGCTTACACCGTCAACGGTGAAGTATGGGTTGGTAACAGAGAACTCAGAGTAGGTCTGGTAGTCGTTTTTGGTGCCGTTAATACCGACAGAGTAACCTGTACCCAGCCAGTTATCCTGCTGGACGCCAACCTGGAAGCTCACGCCACTTTCAGTACCGTAGCCCACACCGAAGTTGAAGCTACCGGTGTTACGCTCTTTCACCTTATACACGACATCAACCTGATCCGGGCTGCCGGGTATACGCTGCGTTTCCGTGTCCACGGTTTCGAAATAGCCCAGACGGTTCAGACGCTCTTTACCCTGGTCAACGAGGTCGCTACCCAACCATGCCCCTTCCATCTGACGCATTTCGCGACGCAGAACGGAGTCTTTGGAGGTATCGTTACCTACGAAGCGGATCTTACGCACATAGAAACGGTTACCCGCATCAACGTTAACATGCAGCTTAACGGTTTTATCCGCGTCGTTGATTTCCGGCTGTGTTTGTACACGCGGGTAAGCATAACCATAGCGGCCGAGCAGCTTCTTAATGCCGTCTTCCATTTTGGTGACTTTAGAACCGCTGTACAGATCGCCCGGCTGAATTTTAGTCAGCGCTTCAATTTCAGCTGAATGCCCGGCCAGGTTACCACTGACTTCAACACCGGAAAGCTTGTACTGATCGCCTTCAGTGATGTTAATCGTGATGTAGATACCTTTCTTGTCCGGTGTCAGACTGACCTGAGTCGAATCAATGTTGAAACGGGCGTAACCGCGATCCAGATAGTAGCTGCGCAGGGTTTCGAGATCCCCCGCCAGTTTCTGTTTCTGGTATTTACGATCGCCAACCACGTTCCACCACGGCACTTCATCGCGCAGCTGGAAAGTGGAGATCAGTTCGTCGGTGCTAAACGCGTGGTTACCCACGATGTTGATCTGCTGGATCTTCGCGGAAACACCTTCCTGGAAGACCAGCTTCAGGTCAACACGGTTACGTGGGAGCGGCGTAACCACCGCTTTCACGCTGGCACTGTATTTACCGACGCTGTAGTAGAAGTCTTCCAGACCTTTTTCAATGTCTGAAAGGGTTGTGCGGTCCAGAGATTCCCCCACACGAACACCGGATGCTTCAAGGTTTTGCTTGAGCATGTCATCTTTCACCGACTTGTTACCGGAGAAAGTGATACTGGCGATCGTTGGACGTTCTTTTACCTGTACCAGCAGCGTATCACCATCGCGCAGGACGCGGACATCCTCGAAGTTGCCGGTGGCAAACAGAGCACGGATGGTGTTACTGATATCTTCATCATTAACCGTATCGCCGGGGCGCACAGGCATACTGAGGAGGGCCGCACCAACGGCGACACGCTGAAGGCCTTCGAAATGAATGTCTTTCACTACGAACCCGTCAGCACCGTATACGGTGGCGCTGCTAAACAGCAGCGACGCTATGAGCAACTTTTTCATCGCCATCGTTATTATGCGTTCTTCCTAACTAACTCTCTTACAACCGAGAGAAATCATTGAAAAGTGCAAGCCCCATTAACAGCACCAGCAAAATCGAGCCGATGCGGTAACTAAAGTCTTGAACTCGCTCGGATACCGGTCCGCCTTTTAGCTTTTCAATCGCTAAAAACAGCAGATGACCCCCGTCTAACACGGGAAGCGGGAACAGGTTGATTATCCCAAGGTTCACGCTAATGAGCGCGAGGAACATGAGATAGTAAATCACCCCGAATTCCGCTGACATCCCAGCCCCCTGAGCAATCGAGATTGGCCCACTGAGGTTGTTCAGTTTCACATCACCGGTTATCAATTTCCCCAACATGTTGACCGTCAGCTTCATCAGTTGCCATGTTTTATCCGTGGCTTCAAGGATGGCGCTGAACGGCCCATACTGGCGTATTGTCTTGTACTCATCTGGCAGCGGGATCACTCTTGGCACAACGCCTGCGAACCCTTCTGCCTTTTTGCCGACCGACTTCGTATCCGGGATCAGCGTCAGCGAAAGCGGACTGCCTTGCCTTTCAACTTCCAGCGCGAGGGACGTCCCCGGATTATCGCGCACCAGAGTAACAAAGGTCATCCACTCTGTTAATGGTTGACCATCGACTTTAACGATCCTGTCGCCCGCTTGCAAACCCGCTTTGCTCGCCGCCGAATTTGGCTGGACTTCAGCTAATACCGGCTCAATCTGCGCACCGCGGGGACGAATACCCAGCGCTGCGACGGGATCTTCTTTATCGGGCTCGAAACGCCAGTGGCGTAAATCCAGTACTTTGTCCTGACGCGCGTCTGACCCAAACGGCGATACGCTGAGGGTTGTCTGCGCATCGCCAATTTTGGCTACCAGTTGCAGTCGCACGGCATCCCAATCAGGGGTTTCGATGCCATCAATCGCTTTAAGTTCCATCCCGGACGTAATTTGCGCATTCGCCGCGATAGAGTTGGGCGCAATTTCCCCCACCACCGGACGCACACCAGGGACGCCGATAATAAACACCAGCCAGTAAGCGAAAATTGCAAAGATGAAGTTGGCTACCGGTCCGGCAGCAATGATGGCAGCGCGTTGTCCAACGGTTTTGTTGTTAAACGCACTGTGTCGCAGCTCGGGTGCGACAGGCTCGACGCGTTCGTCGAGCATTTTGACGTAGCCGCCAAGCGGGATAAGTGCAATGACAAATTCCGTGCCGTGACGGTCGGTGCGCGTCCAGAGTGATTTGCCAAAACCGATGGAGAATCGCTCTACCCGCACACCACAACGGCGAGCAACCCAGAAATGGCCAAATTCATGCACGGTAATCAGCACACCCAGTGCAACAATGAACGCCGCCAGATTCCAGAGAATGCTCAGCATAAAACCTTCCGTTAAATCGTCCCGAATACCAGTAAAAGCAGGCAAGCAAACACTGGAACAGCCGCTGTCAGGCTGTCAATGCGATCCAGTATACCGCCATGCCCTGGAATCAGATGTCCGCTGTCCTTAATCCCTGCTTCACGCTTAAACATACTTTCGGTTAAATCACCGAGCACTGAGGCAAGCGCTGCAAAAATAGAGCATACCAGCAGTATTGACGGAGCCACTGCCAGATCCGCCCAGACGCCATAGCCCCAGGAGATAACTGCAGCCGTAAACAAGCCGCCGATGAATCCTTGCCAGGTTTTCCCTGGAGACACCTTCGGCGCCAGTTTATGTTTGCCGAACAGTTTACCAAACATATAGGCCCCGGAGTCAGCCCCCCAGACGAGAATCATCACATAAAGCAGCCAGATCGCACCGCTGTAGTGGTTTTCGTCATAGTGCCAGGCGCGTAGCGCGACCATCCCCCAGAAAAAAGGCACAATGGTGAGCAGACCAAAAATGAGTCGCAACACTTTTGAATTACGCCATAACGCCGCAGAGCTTGGATAAAAAAGAACCAGCAGCAATGCCGCCACCCACCAGGCCAGCGATATCCACAAGGAACCGGCAACCAGCGGCTGATGAATATCGTGGTGATATTCAGGCAACGTAAACAGCATTATGGCCAGAATAAAGCCACAGAGTACCGCAAGCCATACTCGCTGATTGCGCGAGGTAAAGCCGCTAAACTGTCCCCATTCCCACGCCGCGAGCATGCAGACCACCAGCGTGACAATAGCGAATCCCACCGGGGGCAGTAAAAACAGCGCCGCAATGACAATGGGTATTAATACAAAAGCGGAAATCAGGCGATACTTCAGCAAAAGCTACCCCCATCAGGCGTTGTCGCCACCTGGCTCGGTGCCGCCGAAACGACGCTCTCGATTGGCAAAGGCATGCAGCGCACCTTCAAAGTCTTGTTCATCAAAATCGGGCCAAAGAACATCTGTAAAGTAAAGTTCGGCATAGGCAATTTGCCATATCAAAAAGTTACTTATGCGATGTTCCCCCCCTGTCCTAATTACCAAATCCACAGGTGCCAGCTCATTCATGCAGATTTGCTTGCTCAGCGCCTCTTCATCAATCTGGTCGGGTCTCAACAGCCCTTCCTGAACCTGTTCGGCCAGATGCCGAACGCCCTGGATAATATCCCAGCGTCCGCCGTAATTCGCCGCGATATTGAGCGTCAGACCGGTATTATTTTCAGTCAGCGCTTCTGCTTTACGAATCCGTTCCTGCAAACGTGAGTTAAAACGACTGGTATCGCCAATGATACGCAGGCGGACGTTGTGGCGGTGCAGGCTTTTTACTTCGCTGTCGAGCGCCCACACAAACAGTTCCATCAACGCAGTCACTTCCTGCGGCGGTCGATTCCAGTTTTCACTGCTAAAAGCATAGAGCGTTAACGCATCAATGCCGTTATTCGCGGCAAAAGAAACGGCGCGGCGAACGGATTTCGCCCCTGCTTTATGCCCAAAGGCTCGTATCTTCCCTTGTCTTTTCGCCCAGCGGCCATTGCCATCCATAATGATTGCTACATGACGGCAGCCATGAGCTGGCAAGTTTTCGCTTATTGGTTGATTCGCAGACAACATAACGCGTTTTTTGTCCCTGAAAAGGATTTAACGGTACTCAGGAATACTTAAGCCTGTACATAAAAAAGCCGTGTCAAACCACGGCTTACCTGACCACATAAAGTCAAATTCCTGCGATCAGGTGGCGCAGACTATATCACTGAAGCCCAAAGCTAACAAATAGCACGACGACTAGTGCTTGCTTTATCACCAGCTTGCGAGGCGGCTCACCTGTTTACGCGCAATATCACGTGCAGCAGCATCGACCGCCAGCACCTCTTCCACACTTTGAGGCTCACGCAAATCCATTATTTCCAGTACCGATAAATTCAACGTTGCGATATCGGTAAAGCGGATTTGCTGATGCAGAAATGCGTCAACGGTAATTTCGTTGGCTGCATTCAGTGCCGTCGTCGCCGCCTGTCCCTGGTCGAAGGCGTTCATCGCAAGCTTCAGACAAGGATAGCGATCGTAATCGGGTTCACTGAACGTCAGGGAACTTAGCTTACAAAAATCAAGCGGCTTCACGCCCGATTTCACCCGGTTTGGCCACGCCATTGTATGGGCGATGGGCGTACGCATATCCGGCTCGCCCAGCTGTGCCAGCACGCTGCCATCCTGATAGCGCACCATCGAGTGAATGACCGATTGCGGGTGAATCAGAACTTCCATCTGTTTCGCTGACGCATTAAACAGCCAGCGAGCTTCAATGTATTCCAGACCTTTATTCATCATGGTGGCGGAGTCAACGGAGATTTTACGTCCCATTGACCAGTTCGGATGACGACACGCCTGATCCGGCGTCATTGCGCTCAGTTCAGACAGTGGCGTTTCACGGAACGGGCCACCAGACCCGGTAAGCAGAATCGACACGACGCCATTCTGCTCCAGGTCAGCGTACCCCAGGTTCTGTTGAAAAGGTTGCGGTAAACTCTGAAAAATGGCGTTGTGCTCGCTGTCGACCGGCAAAAGACGCGCCCCGCGCTGCTTCACCGCGTCCATAAACAGGCGTCCGCAGGTCACCAGCGACTCTTTGTTGGCCAGCAGAACATCTTTACCCGCATCTATTGCCGCAAGCGTCGGCAGCAACCCGGCCGCACCGACAATGGCCGCCATGACCTGGTCAACCTCATCCAGCGCCGCCATGTCGCAGGCCGCCTGCGACCCACTCAGCACCTCGGTTCGACTGCCCTTCTCAAGCAGCAGAGTTTTCAGCTGACGCGCGCTCTCATCGTCATCCATAACCGCATAACGTGGCATAAACTCCAGGCACTGCTCGACCATGCGCTGCACGTTCTTACCGGCGACCAGCGCGGTCACGGTATAATGTTCAGGATTGTGGCGGACGACGTCGAGAGTACTGCAACCGATAGAGCCGGTTGAGCCAAGGAGAGTTAAATGCTTCATGGGATGCCCGAAAAAAGTTAGACCAGATAAAAGCAAAACGCCGCCAGCAAGACCCGAAGTCCCTCTGAACGGCGTTTATCAGTGTACGACAGAAATCAGAACTGCATCAGTTCCGCTTCTTTATCTGCCAGCGCCGCATCAATTTTCTTGATCGCTGCGTCGGTCATTTTCTGAATGTCGTCCTGAGAACGACGATCGTCATCTTCACTGATCTCTTTTTCTTTCAGCAGTGCTTTCACTTTATCGTTCGCATCGCGGCGAACGTTACGCACGGATACGCGACCCTGCTCAGCTTCGCCACGCACCACTTTGATCAGATCTTTACGACGCTCTTCCGTCAGTGGAGGCAGTGGAACGCGGATATCAGAACCGGCAGAGCTTGGGTTCAGACCGAGGTCAGAGGCCATGATCGCTTTCTCAACCGCCGGGCTCATAGAGCGATCGAACACGTTGATTTTCAGCGTACGGGTATCTTCTACCGTCACGCTCGCCAGCTGACGCAGAGGGGTTGGCGTACCGTAGTATTCCACGATGATGCCATCCAGCAGGCTTGGGGAAGCACGGCCAGTACGGATTTTGCTGATTTGGGTTTTGAACGCTTCTACGCATTTTTCCATGCGTACTTCAGCATCTTTTCTGATGTCGTTAATCACGTTACGAATCCTTGAAAACTTGTCTCAGGCAGACTATCCGCCAGCACAGCGCTACAGGTGTGCTAAGTATAGTCGCGTTTAATTCATGACAACGCCAAAGGCGCGCCCGGGTAAGATACCACTACAAAATAAAGCGGAATCTTACCTGTATTTATCGCCGACGGAAATTATTCCGTGATCAAAGTGCCTTCTTTTTCGCCCATGACCACGCGACGCAGTGCGCCAGGCTTATTCATGTTGAAGACACGGATCGGCAGTTTGTGGTCGCGAGCCAGCGTGAAGGCGGCAAGATCCATCACTTTCAGCTCTTTTTCCAGCACTTCGCCGTAGCTCAGCTGATCGTACATGGTGGCGGAAGGATCTTTTGCCGGGTCGGCAGTAAACACGCCGTCTACTTTGGTCGCTTTCAGTACCACATCGGCTTCGATCTCAATACCGCGCAGGCAGGCAGCGGAATCGGTCGTAAAGAACGGGTTACCCGTACCGGCGGAGAGGATCACCACGCGGTTGTTGCGCAGCAGGCTGATCGCCTCTGCCCAGCTGTAATTATCGCATACGCCATTCAGTGGAATCGCGGACATCAGGCGGGCATTCACATAGGCGCGGTGGAGCGCATCACGCATCGCCAGGCCATTCATGACGGTTGCCAGCATACCCATGTGGTCGCCCACAACGCGGTTCATCCCCGCTTTCGCCAGACCAGCACCACGGAAAAGGTTGCCACCGCCAATGACCACGCCAACCTGGATACCCAGTTCGACCAGTTCTTTGATTTCCTGTGCCATGCGATCAAGGATGCTTGCGTCAATACCGAAGCCTTCCGATCCCTGCAGCGCTTCGCCACTCAGCTTAAGCAGAATGCGTTTGTACACGGGTTTTGCATTGGTAGCCATGTTTCTTTCCTGAGACTGTCAACGATTAAGATGGAAGTTAATTCTGGCGACATGATATGCCGCAAATCAGCACAGCGATACTGGAGCCTGTCTGATTTCCTATGACGGGTGACAAAAAGAAGCCGCCCTCAGGCGGCTCCTTTTCAATCATTAAGACTGCTTGGACATTGCAGCAACTTCTGCTGCGAAGTCAGTCTCAACTTTCTCGATGCCTTCGCCCACTTCGAAGCGGATGAAGCCAGTTACGTCAGCGTTGTGCTCTTTCAGCAGTTGAGCAACAGACTTGCTTGGATCCATAACGAAAGGCTGGCCAGTCAGAGAAACTTCGCCGGTGAATTTCTTCATACGGCCTTCAACCATTTTCTCTGCGATTTCTTTTGGCTTACCAGACTGCATCGCGATGTCCAGCTGAACCTGGTACTCTTTTTCTACCACTTCAGCAGACACGTCTTCTGGCTTAACGAATTCTGGTTTGCTTGCAGCGATGTGCATAGCCAGCTGTTTAACCAGCTCTTCGTCAGCGCCTTTAGCCGCAACCAGAACACCGATACGTGCACCGTGCTGGTAAGAGCCCAGAACGTCGCCTTCCAGAGAAGAAACGCGACGGATGTTGATGTTCTCACCGATTTTAGCAACCAGCGCAACACGTTCTTCTTCGAACTGTGCTTTCAGAACTTCAACGTCAGTGATTTTGCCAGCAACCGCTGCGTCCAGAACTTTGTTCGCAAATGCCTGGAAACCGCCATCTTTAGCAACGAAGTCAGTCTGGCAGTTAACTTCCAGAATGATGCCGTAGTTGCCGTCGATTTTGGTGATGATCACGCCGTCAGCAGCAACGTTGCCTGCTTTTTTAGCTGCTTTGATCGCACCGGATTTACGCATGTTTTCGATTGCCAGCTCGATGTCGCCGTTCGCTTCAGTCAGCGCTTTTTTGCAATCCATCATGCCTGCGCCAGTACGCTCGCGCAGCTCTTTTACCAGGGATGCGGTAATTTCAGCCATTCTTAAATCCTCGGGAGATGTGAACTGCCCGGCCGGGGGCCAAACAGTGTAAATTGAAAAAAGGGGCCGGTAATGGGCCCCTATTCATACACGGTACTAATAAGGGGTAAAACCTTATTATTCAGCTTCTACGAAGCTTTCTTCCGCCTGAGAAGCCAGATCCTGGGAACGGCCTTCACGAACGGTAGCAGCTACAGCGCTCAGGTACAGGCTAACAGCACGGATTGCGTCGTCGTTACCCGGGATAACGAAGTCAACACCGTCCGGATCGGAGTTGGTATCAACGATAGCGAATACCGGGATACCCAGGTTGTTAGCTTCTTTGATAGCGATGTGCTCGTGGTCTGCATCGATTACGAACAGCGCGTCTGGCAGGCCGCCCATATCTTTGATACCGCCCAGGCTGTTTTCCAGCTTGTCCAGTTCACGAGTGCGCATCAGCGCTTCTTTCTTAGTCAGCTTGTCGAAAGTACCGTCCTGAGACTGGGTTTCCAGATCTTTCAGGCGCTTGATGGACTGACGAACAGTTTTCCAGTTGGTCAGCATGCCGCCCAACCAGCGATGGTTCACGAAGAACTGGTCGCAGCTGTTAGCAGCATCTTTCACAGCTTCGCTTGCAGCGCGCTTAGTACCAACGAACAGAATCTTACCTTTACGGGAAGAGATCTTGTTCAGCTCAGCCAGGGCTTCGTTGAACATTGGTACAGTTTTCTCAAGGTTGATGATGTGAACTTTGTTACGCGCGCCGAAGATGAAAGGCTTCATTTTCGGGTTCCAGTAACGGGTCTGGTGACCAAAGTGAACACCAGCCTTGAGCATGTCGCGCATGGAAACAGTTGCCATGTTTAAAACCTCTATATTGAAAGTTGGGGTTATGCCTCCACGTATCCCATATTACCGACCCCGAAGGGCACCCCGGAATATGTGCCGATACGTGTGTGTTGTTACACAAAGTGAGATTTGTCGCTCCCGTCCAGCCTGTGTATCTGAGATGGATCGGAAGTCCGGCGCGCTTTATACCACAAAACACGACCAGAAACCAACAGTTGTTGGCGGAGTGTGCTGTTAATGATTCTCAATTTGGCACGGAGCGTGCCTGACTGATACCATTGACGACACTTAGACTAGTATTGTCGAAAAAATCGACACCGATGGACAGATTACATGGCTATCTCTATTAAGACACCTGAAGAAATTGAAAAGATGCGCGTCGCCGGTCGTCTGGCCGCGGAAGTGCTGGAAATGATCGAACCGTTCGTGAAGCCGGGCGTCAGCACCGGTGAACTGGACCGCATCTGTAACGACTATATCGTGAACGAGCAGCACGCGGTTTCCGCCTGCCTCGGCTACCACGGTTTCCCGAAATCCGTCTGCATTTCTATTAATGAAGTGGTTTGTCACGGTATCCCGGACGACGAAAAACTGCTGAAAGATGGCGACATCGTCAACATCGACGTGACCGTCATTAAAGACGAGTACCACGGTGACACCTCTAAGATGTTCATTGTCGGCAAGCCAACGATTCTGGGCGAGCGTCTGTGCAAAGTGACACAAGAGAGCCTGTACCTGGCGCTGAAAATGGTTAAGCCGGGTATTCGCCTGCGTACCATTGGTGCTGCCATCCAGAAGTTTGTAGAAGCGGAAGGGTTCTCCGTCGTGCGCGAATACTGCGGTCACGGTATTGGCCGCGTTTTCCATGAAGAACCCCAGGTTCTGCACTATGATGCCGATGACGGCGGCGTGGTGCTGCAAAAGGGCATGACCTTCACCATCGAGCCGATGGTCAACGCCGGTGACTACCGCATCCGCACCATGAAAGATGGCTGGACGGTGAAAACCAAAGACAGAAGCTTGTCTGCTCAGTACGAGCATACTATTGTGGTAACAGACAACGGCTGCGAAATTATGACGTTGCGCAAGGATGACACCATCCCGGCGATACTGACGAACATTGAGTGATAAGAAGCCGGCAAATGCCGGCTTTTTTAATGGCGATAGCTTTTTCTTATGGGTGGCGCACGATGAGTAATCTCTTACCCGAACAGTATGCTAACACAGCACTTCCCACCCTTCCCGACCAGCCCGATAACCCGGGCGTCTGGCCGTCGCACGAGCTGACCTGCGCGCATATCAAAGCCCATATGGATGTTTTCCATCGCTGGCTGGGCAGCGCGTTCGACGCAGGGGTCTCAGCCGAGCAACTTATTGAAGCGCGCACCGAATTTATCGACCAGCTCCTGCAACGTCTGTGGATCGACTACGGTTTCGGGCAGGTGAGCGACATCGCGCTGGTTGCCGTCGGGGGCTATGGCCGCGGTGAACTTCATCCACTTTCCGATATCGATCTCCTGATCTTAAGCCGTAAAAAGCTACCGGACGAACAGGCGCAGAAGATTGGCGAGCTGCTGACCCTGCTCTGGGACGTTAAGCTGGAAGTGGGACACAGCGTGAGAACCCTGGAAGAGTGCCTGCTGGAGGGCTTATCTGACCTGACCGTCGCCACCAACCTGATTGAAACCCGTCTGCTGATCGGTGACGTGGCGCTGTTCCTGGAGCTGCAAAAGCACATCTTCAGCGACGGCTTTTGGCCGTCAGAAAAATTCTTCGCCGCGAAGGTCGAGGAGCAAAATCAGCGCCATCAGCGCTACCACGGCACCAGTTACAATCTTGAACCCGATATTAAAAGCAGCCCCGGCGGCCTGCGCGACATCCACACGCTACAGTGGGTGGCCCGCCGCCACTTTGGCGCCACCTCAATGGACGAGATGGTCGGCTTTGGCTTTTTAACCGAGGCCGAACGTAACGAACTGAACGAGTGCCTGCATCTGCTGTGGCGCATCCGTTTTGCCCTGCATCTGGAAGTGACCCGCTACGATAACCGCCTGCTGTTTGACCGCCAGCTCAGCGTGGCGCAGCGATTGAATTATCAGGGCGAAGGTAACGAACCGGTTGAGCAGATGATGAAGGATTTCTTCCGCGTCACCCGCCGGGTGACCGAGCTGAACCAGATGCTGTTGCAGCTGTTCGACGAGGCCATTCTGGCCCTGACGGCGGACGAAAAGCCGCGCCCAATTGATGACGAATTCCAGCTGCGCGGCACGCTTATCGACCTGCGGGACGAAACGCTGTTTATCCGCGAGCCGGAAGCGATCCTGCGAATGTTCTACACCATGGTGCGCAACAGCACAATTACCGGGATCTACTCCACCACCCTGCGCCATCTGCGCCATGCGCGCCGTCATCTGACGCAGCCGCTGTGCTATATCCCGGAAGCGCGCTCGCTGTTTTTGAGTATGCTCCGTCATCCTGGCGCCGTCAGCCGTGGTCTGCTGCCAATGCACCGTCATAGCGTGCTGTGGGCCTATATGCCGCAGTGGTCGCACATCGTCGGACAGATGCAATTCGATCTCTTCCACGCCTACACGGTGGATGAGCACACGATCCGCGTCATGCTCAAGCTAGAAAGCTTTGCGAAAGAAGAGACGCGATCCCGCCACCCGCTGTGCGTCGAACTGTGGCCGCGCCTCACCCATCCGGAACTGATCCTGATTGCCGCCCTGTTCCACGACATCGCCAAAGGCCGCGGTGGAGACCACTCGGTGCTGGGTGCGCAGGACGTGCTGAAATTTGCCGAGCTGCATGTGCTCAACTCGCGCGAAACGCAGCTGGTCGCCTGGCTGGTACGCCATCACCTGCTGATGTCAGTCACTGCCCAGCGTCGTGATATTCAGGATCCAGAGGTAATTAAGCAATTCGCCGAAGAGGTCCAGACGGAGAACCGTCTGCGCTATCTGGTGTGCCTGACGGTCGCGGATATTTGTGCCACCAATGAAACCCTGTGGAACAGCTGGAAGCAAAGCCTGCTGCGCGAGCTCTATTTCGCTACCGAAAAACAGCTGCGTCGCGGGATGCAAAACACCCCGGACATGCGCGAGCGCGTGCGCCATCACCAGCTGCAGGCCCTGGCGCTGCTGCGGATGGATAACATTGATGAAGAAGCACTGCATCAGATTTGGGCCCGCTGCCGTGCCAACTATTTTGTCCGCCACAGCCCAAACCAGCTTGCCTGGCACGCGCGACATCTGCTGAAGCACGATCTGTCGCAGCCGATGATCCTGCTTAGCCCACAAGCGACGCGCGGCGGGACGGAGATCTTCATCTGGAGCCCGGATCGGCCTTATCTGTTTGCTGCGGTCTGCGCCGAGCTGGACAGGCGTAACCTGAGCGTTCACGACGCGCAGATTTTTACCACCCGCGACGGCATGGCGATGGATACCTTTATCGTGCTTGAGCCGGACGGCAGTCCGCTCTCGTCGGACAGACATGAAGGGATACGCTTCGGTCTGGAACAGGCGATCACTCAGCGCAGCTGGCAGCCACCGCAGCCGCGTCGCCAGCCGGCGAAATTGCGCCACTTTACCGTCGATACCGAGGTCAATTTCCTGCCGACCCACACCGACCGTAAATCGTTCCTGGAGCTGATCGCGCTCGACCAGCCAGGGCTGCTCGCCCGCGTCGGCCAGGTTTTTGCCGATCTGGGAATTTCGCTTCATGGCGCCCGAATTACAACCATTGGCGAGCGAGTAGAAGATTTATTTATAATCGCCACCGCCGACCGGCGTGCCCTTAATAATGACCTGCAACTTGAAGTGCAACAACTGTTGACAGCAGCCCTCAATCCAAACGATAAAGGGTGACGTGTTTTTTAGTGAAATGGAAAGAGTAAACAATGCAGCAGTTACAGAACGTTATTGAGTCCGCTTTTGAGCGTCGCGCCGAGATTACCCCGGCAAATGTGGATACCGTGACCCGTGAAGCGGTAAACCAGGTGATTTCCCTGCTGGATTCCGGCGCGCTGCGCGTGGCAGAAAAAATCGACGGTCAGTGGGTTACTCATCAATGGCTGAAGAAAGCGGTGCTGCTCTCTTTCCGTATCAACGATAACCAGGTTATCGACGGAGCAGAAAGCCGCTACTTCGATAAAGTCCCAATGAAATTCGCGGATTACGACGAAGCGCGTTTCCAGAAAGAAGGCTTCCGCGTGGTGCCGCCTGCTGCAGTGCGTCAGGGCGCGTTCATCGCACGCAACACCGTGCTGATGCCATCCTACGTGAACATCGGTGCCTACGTTGACGAAGGTACCATGGTGGATACCTGGGCTACCGTCGGTTCCTGTGCACAGATCGGTAAAAACGTTCACCTGTCCGGCGGCGTGGGCATCGGTGGTGTTCTGGAGCCACTGCAGGCTAACCCAACCATCATCGAAGACAACTGCTTTATCGGCGCGCGTTCAGAAGTGGTTGAAGGCGTGATCGTGGAAGAGGGTTCCGTGATCTCCATGGGCGTTTACATCGGCCAGAGCACCCGTATTTACGATCGCGAAACCGGCGAAGTTCACTACGGCCGCGTTCCGGCGGGTTCCGTGGTCGTTTCCGGTAACCTGCCGTCGAAAGATGGCAAATACAGCCTGTACTGTGCCGTTATCGTGAAGAAAGTGGATGCGAAAACCCGCGGTAAAGTCGGTATCAACGAACTGCTGCGCACCATCGACTAATCGCTGACCCGTTGATACACCGGGACCCGCCTGTGCGTCCCGGTGTAATCATCAAAGACGTCCGTTTCCGCAGTCACGATTGCCATTCCCTTTCTTCTCAACCCTGCAATATCCGCCGCCATACGCTGGCTCCCCAACCAGAAAAGCCCGTCAAGCGCAGTCACAGCCAGACCCGATTCCAGCGCCAGCTTCAGTCGCTCACGCGGCGCTTTGACCTCTCTGGCAATCTGCCGGAATGGCTCCGCCGTAAGCCCGGTGGGATCGACCCGTCGAATGCGGGTCGTCATGCGGTATTGAAAAGCGTCGGGGATCGCATCCAGATCGCCCTTCAGGCTGTAAACGCAGCCAAAGCGCTTGCCGTTGAAGATGACGTTCTTCTGGTTTAGCTGAAACTCATCGCGCAGCCCGGCGATTAGCTGCGGGGCGCGGGTCAGTATCAGCCGAAATGGCAGTTCGAAGCTGGTGACATAATCCACGTTGAGCAAGGCAATGCGTAAACGCTCCTCCGCCCCCGCCTGAAGCAGGCGGCATTCGGCGGCGACTTCTGCCCACTGATGCGTGAGTCTTTGGTTCTCCTCTACGGCACCAAAGCTATATTTTTCGATTTGATAATCAATGCGTCCTGACATGTCATTATCCCCGCAGCCTACGCTTTCGTGCGATAACTTTGCCTGAATTCCCCGGCTTTGAATACCGTCTCGCTCGCCTTTTCTCACGACTCTCACGATGCTGCATTAACGTTGAGAGAAATGATTACCTTATTACATTGATTTCCGCTTGACGTGGTCGTTAAAAACAACAATAAACGAGTGGGAGCATTTATTTTCCCTGCTCGGTAATGTCAGTGAAAGGTAATCAGGATCGACCCCGCTTTTTTTGAACCCGAGGGTGGCAAAAAGGAATTTTTTCATTAATTATTCAAAGGTTATGTTGAGATAAGGGTACCGCTATGTACGATAATCTGAAAAGTCTGGGCATTACCAATCCTGATGAAATTGATCGTTACAGCCTCCGCCAGGAAGCCAACAACGACATCTTAAAAATTTATTTTCACAAGGATAAAGGCGAGTTTTTCGCCAAAAGCGTGAAGTTTAAATATCCACGCCAGCGTAAGACCGTCGTCGCGGACGGCGTAGGCCAGGGGTACAAAGAAGTTCAGGAAATCAGCCCTAACCTGCGCTATGTGATCGATGAACTCGATCAGATTTGTCAGCGCGACCGCACTGAAGTCGATCTCAAGCGTAAGATCCTTGACGATCTGCGTCACCTTGAAAGCGTTGTTACCAATAAGATCAGCGAGATTGAAGCGGATCTTGAGAAGTTAACTCGGAAATAAAAGCAAAACGGCAGTCCCTGATTGCCGTTTTTAATGTTTGCGCCCTCTCCCCATGGGAGAGGGATGGGGTGAGGGCACCAGCCCGCACTCAGTCATCTCTGCTCATCCAGCTGCAACGCCACATACAGCAGCAGCCTGTCGTCAAAATTCCCCAGATCCAGCCCCGTTAGCTCCGAAATCCGGTTAAGCCGGTACTCCAGCGTATTGCGATGAATAAACAACGCCTTCGACGTCGCCAGCGGCTGCACGTTATGGCGGAACCACGCCTGCAGCGTCCGGCGCAGCAGGCCGTTGTTGTCCATCGCTTTCAGGCGCGCTAAGGGCCGCGCCAGCTCGTTGGCCTGCCAGCCGCCGCGCAGGCTGTCGAGCAGCACCGGCAGCATCAGGTCCTGATAGAAATAACTGCGGCTCTCCGGCATCCGCTGCTTACCCACCATCATGGTGGTGCGCGCGGTGCGCCAGGAGCGGGCAATACTGCCCGGCCCGGAAAAGTAATTGCCGAGCGCAACGCGAAAACGCAGCTGACCGTTCTCCTGCATCCGGGAAATCAGCAGTTCCACGCGACGGCGATGATCTTCGGCATCCCAGCGGCCAAACGGATTGAGCGCGGGTTTGAGCACCACCATTTCCGTCAGCGAGACTATCGCCACCAGGTTATCGCGTTCCGGGGTCGTCAGCGCATTTTGCAGCTGCTGCAGTTCGGCCATCGCGCTGTCTACGCCAAGCTGACCGCTATCGACCTCGATCACCGCCACCACGCGCGGCTGATTGAGGTCGATCCCCAGGCGCTGCGCCCATTCGCTGAGTGCAGGCGTAAGCTCTTCCGCCTGAATAAGGTTCATCACCAGCTCTTCGCGCAGGCGGCTGTCCTGGGCGAGCAGATGCATCAGGCGCGACTGCTCCAGCATCATTTCCGCCGTCATACAGACCAGCTCGCCATATTTACGCAGGGACTCCGGCTCGCCGGTCAGGCCGATAACCCCCACAATCTCGCCTTCAAGGCGCAGCGGTAAATTGATGCCCTGACGCACGCCGTGCAGGTGTTTCGCAACCGCATCGTCGATATCAACCACACGCCCCTGAGAGAGCACCAAAAGCGCGCCTTCGTGCAATTCACCAATACGCTCACGATCGCCACTACCAATAATGCGCCCACGGGCATCCATTACATTGATGTTGGTATCAATGATGCGCATCGTGCGCGCCACAATATCCTGCGCCATTTTGGTATCAAGATGCCAGCCAGCCATGTCACCCTCCTCTGAGCAGAGCTCAAGCATAGGGAAGTTCAGTGACGGCTGCATTGTGCGAATGCACAAAGAGAGCGGAAGAAGTATGGAGTTGTGGGAAAAGTCACAGAAACAAGAAAGCCCCTGCGTACAGGGGCTTAAGAGGATTACTGCATCAGCAGGTAGATAGAGGTATCACCACGCTGAATATTCAACGCCAGCACGGACGGTTTGCTGTCGAGAATTTTGCGCAGTTCAGCGATGTTTTTCACCGGCTGCTGGTTAGCGCCCATGATCACATCCCCTTTTTTCAGGCCGATACGGGCAGCAGGTGAATTCGCCTTCACGTTATTCACTACCACACCTTTGTCTGCGCCCTTATTGCTCATCTCAGCACCTTCAATACCGCTGAAGATGGTGCTGGAATCAACCTGATTCTGGCTGCTCTGCTGCAGCTCCAGGCTCACGTTGACCGGCTTACCGTCACGCAGCAGACCGAGGGTCACTTTGCTGCCAATCGGCATAGAGCCGACTTCCGCACGCAGGGCTGCAAAGCTGCTGATCGGTTTACCGTTCAGGGAGGTGATCACGTCACCTGCTTTAATCCCTGCTTTCGCAGCAGAGGAGTTCGGCATCACCTGGCTGACGAACGCGCCGCGCTGGGCATCCACTTTCATCGCTTTTGCCAGCTCAGAGTTCAGCTCGGTGCCCAAAATGCCCAGCTCGCCGCGTTTCACCTGGCCGTACTGCACCATCTGCGCGGTCAGGTTTTTCACCATGTTGCTCGGGATAGCAAAACCGATCCCGATGTTGCCGCCGTCCGGCGCCAGGATCGCGGTGTTAATACCGATCAGCTCGCCGTTCAGGTTCACCAGCGCACCGCCGGAGTTACCGCGGTTGATGGCCGCATCCGTCTGAATAAAGTTTTCATAGTTCTCTGCGTTCAGGCCGCTACGGCCCAGCGCAGAGACGATACCTGAGGTCACGGTTTCGCCCAGACCGAACGGGTTACCGATAGCCACGGTGTAGTCGCCTACGCGCAGCGCATCAGAGTCGGCAATTTTAATCGCCGTCAGGTTTTTCGGATCCTGAATCTGGATCAGCGCAATATCGGAACGCGGGTCTTTGCCGACCACTTTTGCGTCGAACTTACGGCCATCGCTCAGTTGAACCTTAATGCTGTTCGCGTTATCAACCACGTGGTTGTTGGTCACGACGTAGCCTTTCGCTGCATCGATAATGACCCCCGAGCCAAGCGCCATGAATTTCTGTTGCTGGCCGCCGCCCTGGCTGTCATCCCCTGCACCACCGCCCTGACAGAACGGGGAACTCTGGAATGGCGAACCGTCCTGGCAGAACGGTGAGTTGTCACCAAAGAACTGCTGGAAGTTACGCGGCATACGCGGCGTATTGACGGTCGTACTCCCCTCAACGTTAATACTCACCACCGATGGCATCACTTTTTCGAGCATCGGTGCCAGGCTTGGCATCTGCTGCGCGGTTGCTGCCGATGACGCGGTCTCGGCTGCGGTAGCAGTCAGAGGAGACAGCGCTAAACCTAAACTCAGAGCCAGTGCACTCATTGCTAATGTGGTTTTTTTCATGTTTCTCAATCTCGATTTACAGGTAACGCAAAATTGCTGTGTAACTCAGATTCATTTTATACCGCTTAGTTCCGGCCATAAGTTTATGGAAAAGGTAAAAATTTATTGGCCGTCTTTACAAAACTCAGCGTTTATTCCACGGCCATTAGCTTGCGGTATTCATCCCAGGCATACAAATCCGTCATGCCGCTGATATAGTCCTGGATAAGACGGCAGCGATAATAAAATTCCATTACCGGCCACTGCGTAGCGTGACGATCCAGCTTACTTATCGCTTCGACATAGGCCAGCCGATGACGGGTTGAAAGTTTTTGATAAAGCCGGGATTCGATAGGAATTCGTCGCACGCGTTCTTTTTCCACCAGCTCACTGAATTCGTCGACCGACAGCTGAAGCAACGGAGAATAAATTTCCAGTAACCCACTGATTACCCGGTAGCCCTGCAGTTCGAGCTGCTCGACATCCGGATGGCTGAATACATGCCGCATCGCCACATGTTTATAGAGCTCAAGGAGTTGACTAAAACTGCTGTCATCTTCCAGCAGCGCGTGATTGAATTCCCCGCTGAAAATCTGCGGCAGATTATCGATAAAGCGCGAGGCTGCGTAGGGCACCAGTTTATTTAATGTATTCACGCGCAAATACATAAAGAACTGGTCTTCCGTGCTGCGGCTTAATGTATTTGAGCGCGACTTTTCCCAGGCATTTTCGACAACCTGAGCAAACAGTGAACCTTTTTCGTGGTTTCCCCAGGCGGCATAAAGGTGCTGGTAAAGCTCCTCGACGCTGAATATTCTTTTCTCAACGGCGTCTTCCAGGTCAGCGACGCAATAGGAAATATCATCCGCGGCTTCCATAATCCAGGTTAATGGAAAGCGACCGTTTGGCGTCAATGAAAGTTCTTTACGCAGCCGTTCAATATAGGCCTCTTCGGAAAGGTAGTAGCCCGGTTTCTTCATTAAATAGCTGTGGGATGCGGGCGTCTCTCCCGTCCACCACGCGGGACGCGTATATTTCAGGATACAGCCGACCTGCGCCCAGGTCAGGTTCATGCGCATCAGGGAATGTACCAGTCGGATACCCTGGGCATTGCCCTCGAAGTGACAGAGATCCTGACGCACTTTGCGACGCAGATCGTTAAGCCCTTCTTCACCTTCACGCAGACGTAAATCCCGCACGATGCAGCGGTCATCGCTGAGCGGCTGGCTTGCCGCATCCGACGGATGAAGGCGTTGTTTAAACCAGTCATTAATTGCCGCCTCGCCAAAGTGACCAAAAGGCGGATTGCCGATGTCATGCATCAGGCAGGCCATCTCAACGATGCTCTCGAAGGGCCCCGTCAGCTCGTCCAGACCATAGGTTTCCAGTAAACGTAGCTCTTTGAGACGGCTTAAAATCTCTTTGGCAATATACCGCCCGACCTGCTGCACTTCCATTGAGTGGGTTAAGCGCGTGCGTACAGCGGCATTACGCTCCAGCGGAAACACCTGCGTTTTTTGCTGCAAACGCCGGATGGCGGGCGAGTTAATAATCCTTCCTCGATCGCTTTCGAAGATACGCAGGATCTCATGTTCGCTCTTCTCGCCCTGTGGCGAGCGGAAACGTCGGTGCCAGTTAATTTTGGTACGAAAATCGATTGGTGACATGTGCTCCCCCGCGTGAGAATGCGTTTCCCCTTAACCGCATGATAGACTATGCATCTTAACAAGGCACATCGCGAGTAAATCTATGAAAATCGGCATTATTGGTGCAATGGAAGAAGAAGTTACGCTCCTGCGTGACAAAATTGAGAACCGTCAGACCCTCTCTCTGGGGGGGTGTGAGATCTACACCGGTCAGCTTAACGGTGTTGACGTGGCTCTGCTGAAATCAGGCATCGGTAAAGTGGCTGCTGCGCTGGGTGCGACCCTGCTGCTTGAGCGCTGCAAGCCGGACGTGATCGTGAACACCGGTTCGGCTGGCGGCCTGGCGCCGACGCTGAAAGTGGGCGATATCGTTGTCTCCGACGAAGCGCGTTATCACGATGCCGACGTCACCGCGTTTGGCTACGAATACGGTCAACTCCCGGGCTGCCCGGCAGGGTTTAAAGCTGACGACAAACTGATTGCGGCGGCTGAAACCTGCATTGCTGAGCTCAATCTTAACGCGGTACGCGGCCTGATTGTCAGCGGTGATGCGTTCATCAATGGCTCCGTCGGTCTGGCAAAAATCCGTCATAACTTCCCGCAGGCGGTTGCCGTTGAGATGGAAGCGACCGCGATTGCGCACGTTTGCCACAACTTCAGCGTACCGTTCGTGGTGGTTCGCGCCATCTCTGACGTCGCAGACCAGCAGTCTCACATCAGCTTCGACGAGTTCCTGACCGTTGCGGCAAAACAGTCCACCGTGATGGTGGAACGCCTGGTGCAGAACCTGGCACGTGGCTAAACCATCCCTCAGGGCGCTCGCCGCCCTGCTTCTGCTTGCTTCAGCGTGGCTCTGTGCCGCGCCTCGCGTAATTACGCTCTCTCCCGCTAACACCGAGCTGGCCTTTGCCGCTGGCATCACCCCCGTTGGCGTGAGTAGCTTTTCGGATTACCCCCCCCAGGCGGCCAACATTGAACACGTTGCGACCTGGCAAGGGATGAACCTTGAGCGCATCGTGGCGCTGAGACCCGATCTCGTGCTGGCCTGGCGTGGCGGTAACGCCGAACGGCAGGTCAATCAGCTTACCTCGCTTGGCATCAAGGTCATGTGGGTTGACGCCGTAAGTATTGAGCAAGTCGCTCAGGCACTGCGAGCCCTTGCCCCTTATAGCCCTGCGCCTGAAAAAGCCAGGCATGCGGCGAGCCAGATGCTCAATGACTATGCTGCGCTGAAAGCTCAATACGATACGTCCGTTAAAAAGCGCATCTTCCTGCAGTTTGGCAGTCAGCCGCTGTTTACCACAGGTAAAGGGTCAATTCAGAACCAGGTCCTGGAAGTGTGTGGCGGTGAAAATATTTTTGCTGCCAGCCGGGTACCGTGGCCGCAGGTTAGCCGTGAGCAGGTTCTGGCGCGCCAGCCGCAGGCCATCGTCGTGGTCGGAAATGCGAGCGAGATTCCTAAAATTAAACAATTCTGGCAAAGCCGGCTAAAAATTCCGGTGATCCCACTCAACAGTGACTGGTTTGAACGCGCCAGCCCGCGTATTATCCTCGCCGCAAAACAGCTCTGTGCCGCACTGGCAGAGAGTCACTAACAGAAGACCTTTTCGAGGATTTAACGATGCTCGTTTATTGGCTGGATATTCTTGGCACAGCCGTTTTTGCTATCTCCGGCGTTCTGCTCGCCGGAAAACTACGCATGGATCCGTTTGGCGTGCTGGTGCTTGGCGTAGTCACTGCCGTTGGCGGCGGGACTATCCGTGATATGGCGCTGGCGAATGGCCCGGTGTTTTGGGTGAAAGATCCGACCGATCTGGTGGTAGCCATGGTGACCTGTCTGTTAACCATTGTGCTGGTTCGCCAGCCCCGCAGATTACCGAAATGGATACTTCCGGTGCTGGATGCCGTGGGTCTGGCCGTGTTTGTCGGTATTGGCGTCAATAAAGCCTTCAATGCCGGAACCGGCCCGATGGTCGCGATCTGCATGGGCGTATTAACCGGCGTGGGCGGCGGCATTATTCGCGACATTCTGGCGCGTGAAGTACCGATGATCCTGCGTACCGAGATCTATGCTACTGCCTGTATTATTGGCGGGATTGTGCACGCCACGGCGTATTACACCTTTGCGGTGCCGCTGGAAAATGCTGCGATGCTGGGGATGGTCGTGACGCTGGTGATTCGTCTGGCGGCAATACGCTGGCACCTGAAGCTGCCGACGTTTGCGCTGGATGAAAATTCAAGATAGGCGTCGTTTATAAGCCCGGTGGCGCTTCGCTTACCGGGCCTACAAATCCGCATTCAGGCTTAAATACTGAACGAAGAACCACACCCGCAGGTGCTGGTTGCGTTCGGGTTAGTCACCACAAAGCGTGACCCTTCCAGACCTTCGGTGTAATCCACTGAACCGCCGACCAGATACTGCAGGCTCATCGGGTCAACCACCAGCGCAACGCCCTGCTTCTCGATGGTCATATCACCATCGTTCACCTGATCGTCAAAAGTAAAACCGTACTGGAAGCCGCTGCAGCCGCCACCGGTAATATAGACACGCAGTTTCAGATCCGGATTGTCTTCGTCGGCAATCAGGGTTTTCACTTTGTTGGCTGCTGCTTCGGTAAATTCCAGCGGCACAGCTACGTCATCACTCATCTTATGCTCCCATGAATACTGCTATTGGGTAAAATTCACCCAATTCTTTTCGTCATTATCTAATACCCTGGTAATTCATTCAAGTATTCTGCGCGGCGGCCCGCTCCGCCTCTTGCTTTGCCAGGGTACGCGCGAGGATGGTGGAGTATAGCGGTTTCCCGCCCAGGAATTGGGCTAATAGTGTCGCCCCGAGACAGGTAATGATCATTGGCAAAATGAGCTGGTAATTATCTGTCATCTCCAGCACCAGCACGATACCGGTCAACGGTGCACGCAGAGACGCAGCCAGCAGTGCCCCCATGCCGGCCACCGCGAAGGTGCCAGCATCAAGATGATACGCCGGGAAGCCCACTTTGGCTGCCATACCAAACGCGGTGCCCAGCAGCGTACCAAGCGCCAGCATCGGGGCGAAAATCCCGCCGGGTGCACCGGAGGAGAAGCACAGAACCGTTGTGATAACCCGGGAGATAAACATAAACAGCAGCAGACCGACGCTGAAATTTCCCGCTGCGGCGATGGGGATCAGCCCGAAGCCGCCGCCTGCGGCATTCGGCTCAATAAAGCCGAGCACGCCGCACATCCCGCCCAGCAGGCCGCCCATCAGCACCCATTTCGTCGTATTGCCGCCATGAATACGCTGGAACATATCCTGAGCACGTAAGATGCAGGTGTTAAACAGCGGCCCCACCACGCCAAAAATCATGCCGAGGATCAGGTAAAGCCACAGGGTGTTGACCGGCGCGTTGGTCAGTTTACCCACCTCAATTACCGCCCCTTCGCCATTGAAGAGGCGGAAAACAATGCTCGACATAATAACGCCGGTAAACACGGCTTTAATGGAGATCAGGTTGTAGCGGAACTGCGCGCGCATCTCTTCAATGATGAATAATATGCCCGCCAGCGGTGCGTTAAACGCCGCTGAAAGACCCGCCGCCGCACCGGTGGCGAGCAGCGTATGGCGCGCTTCGGCGCTTCGCATCCGGAACAGATCGCCCACCATGCGTCCGACGTTGCCCCCCAGTTGTACCGTTGGCCCTTCCCGGCCCAGCACCATCCCCGCGCCCAGCGTCCCCATACCGCCGATGAATTTAACCGGGATCACGCGCCACCAGCGCACCGGGCGCAACTCTTCCAGTGCACCTTCAATTTCCGGGATGCCAGACCCGCCGGCCTCCTGGGCGAATTTACGCACCAGAAAATACCCCACCATGGCAAACAGCGCCGACAGTCCAAATGCCCCGACCCAGACCAGCCACCGGCTATCGGCAAAACCCGCGACGGTGCCCACTCGCCAGTTGAGTACGGCATTGACCGCTTTTTCAAACGCCACGCCAACCAGACCGGCGAGAGTCCCCACCACGGCTGCAGCCAGCAGGATCGCCAGCGGCGTTTTATCGCGATTGAGCAGCCGCCGAATACTGATCCGGTGCTGAGCGCGCGTAAACTGTTGTTCTTCAAAAGACGGAGATTCTGATTTCATGTCCTGTTCTTATTCGTCATACAAAAAGCCGAGGAGATTTTACCAGAGACCTTCCCTCCGTCCCCTTAAAAATACTTAACAAATCTTAAAGCATTATCTGGCTAAAAATTTCATAACCTACTGCGAATCACTTAGAATAGTGTGCTTAATCATTTTATACGAACCAGGAACGACGCCATGAGCAAGTCTGAAAACCTCTACAGTGCAGCCCGGGAGCTTATTCCAGGTGGTGTGAACTCGCCTGTTCGCGCCTTTACCGGCGTGGGCGGTACGCCGCTGTTTATTGAACGTGCTGACGGCGCGTATCTGTATGATGTCGATGGCAAAGCCTATATCGATTATGTCGGTTCCTGGGGACCGATGGTGCTCGGGCACAACCACCCAGCCATTCGTAACGCGGTCATTGAAGCCGCTCAGCGTGGTCTGAGCTTCGGTGCGCCAACCGAAATGGAAGTGAAGATGGCGGAGCTGGTGACCGAACTGGTGCCGACCATAGACATGGTACGTATGGTGAACTCCGGTACCGAAGCGACCATGAGCGCGATCCGCCTGGCGCGCGGTTTTACCGGTCGCGATAAAATCATTAAATTCGAAGGCTGCTACCACGGCCACGCAGACTGTTTACTGGTGAAAGCAGGCTCCGGCGCGCTGACCCTCGGCCAGCCAAACTCGCCTGGCGTGCCGGCGGATTTCGCTAAGCATACCCTGACCTGTACCTACAACGATCTGAATACCGTTCGCGCGGCGTTCGAGCAGTATCCGCAGGAGATCGCCTGCATCATCGTTGAACCGGTAGCGGGCAACATGAACTGCATTCCACCGCAGCCGGACTTCCTGCCGGGCCTGCGCGCCCTGTGCGATGAGTTTGGTGCCCTGCTGATCATCGACGAAGTGATGACCGGCTTCCGCGTAGCGCTGGCGGGAGCCCAGTCTTATTATGGCGTTGAGCCGGACCTGACCTGCCTCGGCAAAATCATCGGCGGCGGAATGCCTGTTGGCGCATTCGGCGGCCGTAAGGATGTGATGGAAGCGCTGGCGCCAACGGGCCCGGTCTACCAGGCTGGTACCCTTTCCGGCAACCCGATTGCGATGGCCGCAGGCTTCGCCTGCCTGACAGAAGTGGCGCAACCAGGTATTCACGAAACCCTGACCGACCTGACGACTCAACTGGCTAACGGTCTGCTGGAAGCCGCAGAAGAGGCGGGTATCCCACTGGTGGTCAATCACGTCGGCGGCATGTTCGGGATTTTCTTCACCGATGCGCCAACCGTGACCTGCTATCAGGACGTCGTGAAGTGCGATGTTGAACGCTTCAAGCGCTTCTTCCACCTGATGCTGGAAGAAGGTGTGTACCTGGCGCCGTCGGCGTTTGAAGCGGGCTTTATGTCCGTGGCGCACAGCGAAGAAGATATCAATAACACCATCGACGCGGCGCGTAAGGTGTTTGCGAAGCTTTAAGGTCCGTGCGGGGTGATGCCCTCACCCCAACCCTCTCCCACAGGGAGAGGGAGCAAACCCTAAAACGGCAATCTAAGGATTGCCGTTTACTTTTATTACCGACTCTGCTTTCTCAACAGATAAATAAAATACGGCGCGCCTATAAAGGTCGACAGCAGTCCCGCCGGGATCTGGTACGGGAACAGCACCATCCTTCCACACCAGTCCGCAAATACCAGAATGACTCCGCCCGTCAGGGCTGACATCACAATGTGCGGCATTGTCCGGCGGAACCCCATCATTCTGGCGATATGCGGTGCCATCAACCCGACGAAGCTCAGCGGGCCAATAGTCATGGTTGCCGTTGCCGTGAGGCACGCTGCCAGCAGGAGAAGTGCGACACGCGTAGGCGTCAGCGCCATGCCCACAGCCCGCGCCGTTTCGCCGCCGAGCGGCAGAATGGTCATCCAGCGACGACACAGCGGCACAATCGCCAGCAGCACAATCATTACGATCCCGGAATGCACAACCTGGCTGGCGGTAGCGTTGTAGGTTGAGCCAGAAATCCAGGTCAGGATCTTCGCCATTCGCGGATCGCCACTCGCCTGCAGCATCATCAACAGCATCGTAAAGGCCGTGCTGAGCGCCATCCCGGCCAGCAACATCCGGTGCGGGGAAAATCCGCCGCGGCCAGAGGCAATCAGAATAATCATCAGCGTCACCGCCGCACCGATACTCCCGGCAGGCATCAACCAGCCAAACGCGTTCCCTGGCACCAGGAACAGCATCAGCACCACGCCAAAGGCGGCACCGGAGCTGATCCCCAGCACTTCCGGGCTCGCCATCGGGTTACCGGTCAGACGCTGAATAATACAGCCCGCAACCGCCAGCATCACACCGGCAATAAGCGCGGAGAGGATCCGCGGCCAGCGCCATTGCAGTAATTCGTTGAGTAAATCACCCGTTGCCCAGTGCCAGCCTGCGGCATCGCGCCCAAACGCGAGTGCGGCAAACGAGGCGAGAAACAATACTCCCAGACCGGCAAGGCTAAACCACAGTACCGACTGACGTTCCGCGTAGACCTTATCGCCCGTGTCCATCGCAGGCGCGCTGATGCTGCGCAAACGCGGGAGCAACCACAGCAGCAGCGGCGCACCGATAAGCGCCGTTGCTGACCCGGTAGACACTTCCATCCAGACGCGGGCCAGCCAGAGAATGATCTGATCGGAAAGCCAGAGGATCAGCGCCCCGATCAACGGTGCGAGCAGCAGACGTGCCAGCAGCCGACGCGCCCCGAGCATTTTTGCCAGCAGCGGTGCAAAGAGACCGATAAAGCCGATAATGCCCACCGCGTTAACCAGCAGAGCGCTCAGCACAATCGCCAGCGTGAGCGCCGCCAGGCGTGCCAGCGACAGTGCCAGCCCCAGGTTGCGCGCCACGCCATCATCCAGCCCCATGAGCGTCAGCGGACGCAGGAGCAGCAGCGTCAGCACGACCCCGCCCGCCAGCTGCGGCCACAGACGCTGCACGATGCTCCAGTCGGTCTGGGTGAGCGTGCCGGTGCTCCACAGGAACATACTTTGCAGCTGATCGTGATGGAACAGCACCAGCAGCTGGTTAATCGCACCGCAATAGAGGCTGACAACCAGCCCGGCAAGAATCAGCGTTACCGGAGAAAGGCGTTTTCCCCAGGCCACACCAAAGACCAGCGCCCCTACGACACACGCCCCCGCGAGGGCCGCAAACTGCGAGGTTAACGCGCCGGGCAATGCCCACAGCGTGGTGATCGTGATCCCAAGCTGCGCCCCGGTAGCGACGCCCAACGTGGTTGGCTCCGCCAGCGGGTTACGTAACACCTGCTGGAACAAAACGCCTACAAGGCCTAAACCGGCCCCGACCAAAAGGGAGATCGCCAGACGCGGCAGCAGGCTGTAGTGGAACAGCATCTGCTGAATATTGTCGATATCCGGCGAGGCCAGCGCGACTCCCCACTGCGCACGCGGTAACGCCGTCGAGAGATTGAACCCGGTGAATGACAGTGCAGCCAGAAAAAGCACGGACAGCAGTAGAACCGGGAAACGCGCGATACGGGTACTCATGCTTTACCTCCCAGCGCGTTATCCAGTACGCGGGCAAAATGCATGGCCGATAGCGTCGCGCCGTAGAACCACACAGCGGGCGCACGCTGGAAGCGCTTCTCGCGCACAAACGGCATCGCCTGCCAGAGCGGCGTCGCCATCAGCGTTTGCATTTCGCGCTCGTTGCCGTGGTCGAAACACAGCACATCCACATCACGAAACGCCGCCAGACGATCGATACCGACGGCGGTACTGCCCCAGAAGGTCATCTCCCCTTCCCACGCATTGCGAATGCCAAAGCTGTCCAGCACCTCCTGGAACAGACAGTTTTTACCGAATACCAGCATATGGCGGGCATCCAGCAGCGTCACCATCAGCAGCGGGCGATCGCCCCGCCCGGCAAAGCGCGGCTTCAGGGCGTCAATCAGGGCATCGAATTCATCGAGATGCTTTTTGGCTTCCGTTTCACGGTTGAGGAAATGCGCCATCTCGTTGATCGAGTTTTTCGCCACGGTCAGCGGTTTTTTACCGTCGCTAAAGGAAAAACCGCGCCCTGGCGCAATACGTGCCATGGTCTCTTCTGACGGGCCATAGCCCGCAGACCAGAACAGGAATGACGGTTTCATTTGGGTAAGCAGTTCGAGGTTTGGCTCCGTACGCAGGCCGATGTCAATCACCGAGTCCGGCAGCTTCGGCTCGTTCACCCAGAGGTTATAGTTAGGGATGTCCGCCACGCCATAGGGCGTGACGCCCAGCGCCATCATCAGCTCTACCGGCAGCCACTCCAGCGCCACAATGCGGTGAGGATCGACTGCGGCAGCACGCGCCGTCGTCATGTTAAACAGCAGGGGTGAGAGCGCCATTGCCGTCAACAGGCGACGACGGCTGATAAATGTGTTGTCCAGCATCAGTACACGAAGCTCACCGGTGCAGCCCCAGCCGGGTGAGGCAAGATACCCATTGGAATACCGTAAATGTGTTCCAGCGTTTCGCTGCGCATCAATTCTGACGGTGTTCCCTGCGCAATCATTTCGCCGCCGCGTAACGCGACAAGATAATCGCAGTAGCGAGCCGCCATGTTGATATCGTGCAGGACCGCAATCACCGTCAGGCCACGCTGCTGGCTTAACCGGTGTACCAGCGCCAGCACGTCGACCTGATGGGCAATATCTAGCGCAGAGGTAGGCTCATCCAGTAGCAGGCAACGGCTGTCCTGAGCCACCAGCATTGCAATCCACGCCCGCTGACGCTCACCGCCAGACAGGCTATCCACCAGACGGTGCGCCAGCGGTTTTAGCCCAACCAGCGCAATCGCCTCTTCCACTTTCTCCCGGTCAGCCACACCGAAGCGCCCAAGCGCCCCGTGCCACGGATAACGCCCAATCGCCACCAGCTCACGCACCGTCATCCCTTCCGCCTGCGGCAACTGCTGCGGCAGATAGGCCACTTTGCGCGCAAAGGCTTTGCTGCTCCAGCTCTCCAGTTGCTGTCCGTCCAGCAGGATATCCCCTTCAGACGGCGGCTGATGGCGTCCCAGCATCTTAAGGAGCGTGGATTTACCGGAACCGTTGTGACCAATCAGGCCCGTCACTTTACCGGCCGGGAACGTCAGAGAGAGCGGATGGAGCAACGTGCGTCCGGGTACGCGAAAGGAGAGATGATTGAGCGTGAAGGTGGTGTCGGATTGCGTTTGATTATCCTGCATATCAGCCAACTTAAATAAAAAGGGCACGGCGAACCGTGCCCAAAGAGAGATTAGAAGCGGAAGGTCGCGGTGGCGACAACCTGACGTTCAGCACCCCAGAAGCAACCGTAGGTGTTAAAGCAGCTGGCAACATACTCGCGATCAAACAGGTTGTTCACGTGAAGTGCGACGTTCGAGCCTGCCATGCCCACGCGCGCCAGGTCGTATCTCACCAGCGCATCGACAACGGTGTAGCTCCCTACCGTGAAGGTGTTCGCCGGATCGCCTTTGCTGGAGCCGGTGTAACGCACGCCGGTACCCAGCGTCAGGCCGGACAGCGGGCCATCAAACAGCGTGTAATCGCCCCATACGGATGCCATGTGTTTAGGCACCTGAGCAGGCGTGTTGCCTTTGTAATTTGTATCGGTGGTGTATTCCGCATCGGTATAGGTGTAGGAACCGACAACGTTCACGCTAGCAGACAGCGCCGCTTTCGCTTCCAGCTCTACGCCACGCGCGCGGATTTCTCCCCCTTCAACCGAGAAGAACGAGCCAGCCGGGTCCGCCATCAGGTTGTTGGTTTTGGTCAGCTGGTACAACGCACCGGTGACAACGATCGGACGGTCATTCGGCACGTATTTCACGCCCGCTTCGTACTGCTTACCTTTAGACGGGGAGAACAGTTTGCCCTGAGCATCGGTCTGCGAAGCGGGTTCAAACGATTCGCTGTAGCTGAAGTACGGGGTTACGCCATTATCAAACAGGTAGTTAACACCACCACGCCAGGTGAACTGGGTATCATCACGTTTGGAGGTGGTATTCAACACGCGGTTATACGATTCCTGATCCGCCCAGTCATAACGGCCGCCCAGCGTAACCAGCACTTTATCCCACTGCGCCTGATCCTGAACGTACAGACCGGTCTGTTTCTGACGGTTGAGGATCTGATAAGGGCCGGAGGTCGCCGGATCTTTTGAACCGAAATCAAAATCGCTGTTCACCGGGTTGTAGAGATCCAGCAGCGGCACCGAGTCGTCATAGCCGAACCAGGAGTTGATGTCGTTACGCATGCGCATAAAGTCAACGCCGGTCAGCAGGATGTGGTCCACCTCACCGGTAGTGAATTTGCTTTGCAACTGGGTATCAACGGTGAAGTTCTGCAGCTTTTCATTATCGACAACGTATTTACGCGCCAAATAATGGCCTTTGTCAGCAGGGGCTAACGCGGCGCACTGTTTGTTGCCCGCATTCGCCGGGTCGGTACAGACGCCATAGCCGTAAACACTGTTTTGTGAGGTTTTATTCTCAGCAAAGCGCAGGTTCTGGCGTACGGTAAAGGTATCGTTGAATTCGTGATCGAAGCTGTATCCCACCATTTTCTGGTTGCGGGAATAGGTATTGTTCTTCGCGCCTTCATTGAAGTTCGTCGGCAGACGATCGCCGTTCGGCAGCGGATCAACCGTCCCCTCTTTTGGCAGCCAGCCGTAGTAGCCGGTTTCAGGCTCGTTCTGGAAGTAAGAGAGGAACGTGAAGGTAGTCTTATCATCCGGACGCCAGGAGAACGATGGCGCGATGGCGTAACGCTGCTCTTCCGCACGCTCCTGCTGAGCGTTATTAGAACGCGCAACACCCGTTAAGCGGTAAGAGTATACGCCGTCGTCGTCGATGGCATCGCTGAAGTCAAACCCGGTCTGGAACAGGCTGTCCGTACCGACTTTGAACTGGATTTCTTTCAGCGGCTCGGTGGTTGGGCGCTTGCTTACCATGTTCAGCAAACCGCCAGGGCTGCTTTTGCCGTACAGAACGGAAACCGGACCGCGCATGATCTCGGCGCGTTCCAGCATGTAAGGGTCGATTACCGCGTCGTTATAGAAGTTGCCCTGCATCTTCATGCCGTCGAGGTAGTTATTCTGGCTCTGACCGTCGGCCGCAAAGCCGCGAATCACCAGATAGTCATAGGTATTCGACGCACCACGGGTGCCAACCGCCACGCCCGGCGTATAGCTCAGGGCTTCTTTTACCGAACGCGGCTGGTGCAGCGCCATCTCTTCGGCGGTGACGACTGAAATAGACTGCGGCACCTTCTGAATTGGCGTATCGGTTTTCGTGCCGGTCGCGGATTGCCTTGCCGCGATAGTTGCCGCCGGTCCCCAGGCACTTTCCTGTGCCGCAGGCGCTGCGGTTACCGTAATGGTTTCTTCTTTTTTCGGGGTTTCGGCAGCATGTGCATAAGCCGACATGCCGGCAACCGCTGTGGCTACGACGACCGCGACTTTTCGCAGCGACGTGTTGATTGGCTGAGCAGTATTGGAAAGCGCCATGTTGTATCTCTGATGGAAAGGTTAATGATAACGTAAACGAGAATTATTATTATGAGCGCAAGAATAATAGGCGAAACGCCGGTTGCATAGCAAGCAATAAGCGGCCCTACGAGAATTGAGGGATTAAGAATTAACCAGATGAAAACAGGGGGTTAATGATGTTAGCGAAAGGATCGCCAAAACCCGCCGGAGCGGGCGGGAAGCATTAGCGGTAAAACAGCTCGAACGTGGCGACCGCCTCGACTTTTCCGGGTTTGACCTCCCCCGTTTTGACGTAGCGGGCCTTCAGGGGGATCTCTGCGGGCACCTTGTCCTGCGTAGCGGATATCGCAGTATAGGTCTGGTCAAACTGAAGGACGGTATCGTTGCTGTCGAGAATTTGAATCCCCAACCCTTGTGCGGCAGCATCACCGGATGCAATGCCCAAAATCGAGCCGTTGGTCACCCCCGTCGACCCCGTGCGGGTGAACTGATAGTCAATCTTTGTTCCCGCCGCGCAGTCGTTTATTGCAATCTTAAAACCACCGTCAGTCAGTATCTCTGAGTATTGCCCGTCAAAATCCTGAGAATTGACCGTTTTGAGAGGAACAAAAATGTTACGGTCAACCAGATTACAGGTATTGGTCGTAATATGGACGCTGGTGGGCGAAAAACGCATTTCACCGACCACGACACCGCCGAGCGTATCCTGCGAGGTCAGGCGCGAGGTATCCAGCATCCCGTCCTGGACCTGGCCGATGACCACCAGTTGAGCGGCGGCCCGAAAGACGTGGGTGCCATCAGACCCGCCATGTTTGTAGCCATAATACTGCCAGGGACGAATGAGGTCCTCCTCTATATAGTCGGGCAACCGTTCGCTTGACGCCGCCGCACGGATGCCAATCCCCGGCACGTTGGTTTTATAGACTCCCGGCAGAACGTCCTCACGCGCGTCGGCATCCGTCAGGGTCAAATAGCCGCGCCGGATTTGCGCGTCAGCTCCGCCACAGTGCACCGTAATTTCATTGGATTCGACGGCATTGTCATAAATTACGGTCCCCACAGGGGTATCGGGATCGAGCATAAAGACCGCTGGAAGCTGAAAGGTAACAATGCCGCCAGATCCATCCCCGCCGCTGAAAGTACATTGAGCAAATGCCGGATGTACCCGCGCGGCGGCGACCAGCAGTACGGCAGAGATAACGGTTCTCACCAGAATAGTCACGCGCATTTTCTCTCCAGCCTCATTGGCAATTGACCGCGGTATTAATGATTCCCTCGCCATTGTCATCGGGTAAATCGATGACGCCATAACACTGTTCGTCGCCCGCCTCTCCCCACTGCGCGCTGAACGATGTGTGTCCATTAAGCCCTGAGAGGTAGACCTCGCCATCATCCCCGACAATCGCGTTGGTGTTATCAAGCGCCACGATGGCACCAAACGGCACTGGTTTACCCTGATGACGCAGCGTGACCAGCGCGCGGCGCCCAACGCGGGCCTCGAAGTTCGCCAGTATCACCGCGCCTTTTGTCGGCACGAGATCTAACATTGCCGCGTCAATATCAATATCGCTGCGTTCCTGCGTGTTTACCGTGAGGGTGTTGTGTCGGTAAGCGGTAAGCGACGGCACGATGGCATTACCAAACGCATCGGTATAAATGCCGCGGCCGCTCTGAACGTTGACATCCTCTCCGTCGTTGATGTGTACAATCGCGAAAGCGTCCCGCACGGGCTGCCCCAGCGTAACGCCCTGACCGTGAGCCACGATGGATCCCTGAGCGTTATAGTTCCACTGGCGGTTATCCCCGCCGTAGCTGTACCCCATGCCAACTTCGCCGGACGAGCCGCGATAGCGCCCGAATACGCTGCCGCCATAGCCCGTATCTTTGTTGGCGTAGGTCTGCTGGAGGTTAAAGCTCAGCTTGTTATCCTCAAGCGCGGTCCCCCCGATCCCCACCTGGTGCGAGACATACCCGCCGCTTGCGGTATTTACGCTGTAGTTTGCCCACGCGTTAGAGAGCCAGTGCGATAACGGGATATTGACGTTCAGCGCCAGTTGCCGATCGGAATCGGCATCTGGCGTGCGGGTCAGGTTGTAGCTTATCGACCAGGTAATATTCCGCCAGCTGGAGCTCAGCCCGGCGCTGACGCTACGCTCGTGGCCGTCCATATCCCAGTAATCCTGCTGATAGCCGTTAAGATACGCCGAACCCCAGTCAGAAAGCCGCTGGGAAAGGTTTACCTGCATGCGGCTTCGGCGGTTGTTGGTTCTGCGATAGGTATAAATGCCGTCATCAATCTCGCTGTCGCGCTGATCGATAGCCTCCTGAAAGGTATAAAACCCGGAGGTGGAATAGCGGTAGCTGGCAAGCGTGACGGTGGTATCTGTGTCGGGAATATCTTTTGAATACTGCGCTCGCCATGAGAGTCCATTTGCGTCATCACGTCCGTCATCAAAGGCGGTTCTCGCGGTGGTGATATCCACCGAGGCTGAGCCCAGGTGACCCAAATCCGCGCCAACCCCCAGCAATAGTGCATGATACATCGACGCCCCCTGAGCGCCGGTGTAGGCCGTCACGCCATACGGCAGGCCATAAATAGCCGTACCTTGCACAAAGGTGGGCTCATCTTCCCCTTCATTGCCGCGATAACGCCCGGCCGCCAGCGAATACTTAAACCCGCCCTCACGCTGG
The DNA here is from genome assembly GCF_056673325.1 of Enterobacter cloacae complex sp. HYC080_NIDB. Classification (NCBI taxonomy): domain Bacteria; kingdom Pseudomonadati; phylum Pseudomonadota; class Gammaproteobacteria; order Enterobacterales; family Enterobacteriaceae; genus Enterobacter; species Enterobacter cloacae complex sp. HYC080_NIDB. The sequence continues at coordinate 3,701,287 of NZ_CP114212.1, forward strand.
AGGACCGGCACCGACGCGCTGGCCTGTATGAAGCTATGCTCCGAGCCATCCGCCTCTTCAACGGTGACTTCCAGATCCGCGCCGGAGGCGACCTGGCTTAAATCACGGATCTCAAATGGCCCCGGCGAGACGTTGGTTTGATAAAGGGTGTAGCCGTTTTGCTTAATGGTGACTTTTGCATCGCTGTTGGCAATCCCCCGCACGACTGGCGCAAACCCCTGCTGGCTGACCGGTAGCATCGCCGTATCCGTTTCCAGCGTCAGGCCGGTCATCTGCACGCTGTCGAACAGCTCGCTGTTGGTGTACGTCTGGCCCAGTTCAAGCTGGCTTTTCAGCGCTTTGATATCGCGCTGCAGGGTGGTGGCGATGGCTTCCCAGCCCGAAGAGTCACTCCAGGTACTGTTGTTGCGCAGCCGCCACGCGCCCAGATTAAGACCCGACGTCAGGCCAAGCCAGGTTGATGAGGTTTGACCCGTGCTGTAGTGCTGCTGAGAACCGCTGAGCTGATAGCTTGTCCAGGCCGCCGGAGCACCGTCATCCCAGAGTTTCGGGTTAATGGCGCCCGCAGCCGCGCGGTTGCGGTAGGCCTGGGGAATGACCAGCGTCAGGGTCTGGTTATCCTGATTGTAATCGTAGCGAGCATGTTCGATGAAATGGGAGATATCCCGAATGCAGGCCGCGTCGTTCAGATCGTTGAGATCCGGCACCGCGTCGACGTTTACGCCGAATTCACGCAGATCCGCTTTGGTCAGCTCCGGCAGAAGCTGCTGCTTATCGTCAGAAAGCACATAGGTGACCTCGCGTTTATCCACGACGTCCCGATCCCACATGATGGTGGTCAGATAGCGCCCTGCCAGCAATCCGTTATCATTAATGAAGTTTTTGAGCGTAGCGGTATTTTCCAGCGGCGTATCCAGCTCAAGGATCCGCAGGTTGAATTCGTCATCAGCCCACGCAGGCGGGATCGCGACGAACAGCGCGAGCACGATCCCGGACCATACCTGTTTTTGGCGAGAGGGAGAGGACATAGCATTCCAACACGATCCCGTTAAAGGGCCTGCTTGCGCTGAGGGGTTTGCGCCCCAAAATCATTGATTGCCGTCCAGGTCACCGCACCCGTCGCCCCTTTTGGCAACGCAAAATGCTGCTCGCTAAACGGTGCAACCATCATCGAAATAGCCCCCGGCGTGGTTTCGGTCTCTTTCACCGGTACGCTTTTCCCGCCCACGGCCAGCTCGCCAAAGGAGACGTAAAACGGCGTGGGGTTTTTAGCAATAAGCGTGTCGCCCTGACGACGGAACGTGATTTTTTCATCCGCCACCAGCGCATCGGCCTCTTTTAACTGAGACGGGCGCCAGAAAAGCTTCAGCCGCGTTTTCATCGCGAACTGCAGGGTATTTTTCTCTTTCAGCTCAGGCGACAGCGCGGAGACCGATTTCACATTCGCCAGGAACAGCGATTCACGGTCTGATGGCAGGCTTTTTTTATCGCCAGTAAAAATAACGTGTAAAAGGGTTTGACGGTTTTCCTGCAGCTTATAAACAGGAGGCGTAATAACGAAAGGCGCTTTTGCATTATTGGCGTAGCTGACCCAGCTTTGTACCAGATAACGCGTATGGGGATCTTTATTTTTAAGGGCTATTTGTACTTCAGCTTTATTTGATGGATAAATAATACGCGTACCACCCAGAACCACGCTGGCCTGCGCTGACAGACAAGAAATAATTAAACAACCACATAACAATTTAAATAAAGTCTTCATACAACGTTCCAAAAGGCAGCCATAAAGGCTGCCTGTAATGACTTAGCGATAGACAACCTCGAAAGTTGCCGAAGAGGAATAGCGGCCTGCGGTGGGTGCAGTATCACCAATCTGAATCACCTTCGCGATGTAGTTAAAGACTGACGCATTTGTTCCCGTCGCATCGTTAGCCACATCCGTTCCCGTCGAAGGCAGGGAGCCATCAAATACCACATCGTCTTTCGTGCCGTTTTCATTGCTGACGATGATGCCAACGTTGGTGGCATTACCGGCGCCGCTGAGGTCGTTCTTCAGACGTTTATGCGCGGCATCCGTTGTCGTTCCGCTGAATTTGAGGTTGAGTTTGGCAACCAGCGGGTCACATTTTTTCACTTCAATATTAAACGTTTTGCTGGTGCCCACTGCGCCATCAGTGCCAAAGTCCGACGCATAGGTATCGGGGAACGTGACGGTTGACGAGGTCGTACCGGAGCCATCAACATTAATTTCACAGGTGTCGGCCACCACTTTCCCGGCAAAGTTCACCGTGCCAGAATCGTTTCCGGCAAATGCTGGCTGAGACAGCGCTGCGATTATGCTTGCAGCCAAAAATGAAGAAAGAACATACTTACTCATAATCATATCCTTATATATATCGATGCAGTCATCCATTCCCGCCCCAATACTGTGCGTCAGAATGTTATTTAAGCGCTTATATCACTCATACAGGGGTAATTAACCCAGCCATGTTTCAGGAAAGCCTGTGATTCCTTGAGGCGATTAAATCAGATCATTCTTACCAGTGTCCAGATAGCCTAAAAACCTCCTGCACATAATGGCGCACAAGACTATGTTTTAAATAAAAAATAATGAATCTTAGGAATTCTTAATTTTGAATTAACTTTTTTTAAAGGATTGCGGACTGTAAAAAATAAAAAAGGCCACTTTAAAATAAAGCGGCCTTTTATTCAGGAAATTAATTAATTCCCGCCAAACATGTCCTTAATCCAGCCGGCTACGCCATCGCTGTCTTTCTTCTCATTCTGCTGCTGCGGCTGTTGTTGCTGCGGCTGCTGAGGCTGAGAAGATTGATCGAACGGGTTGCCCGTTGGCTGTTCAGGCTGGCTCTGCTGGCAGAGGGAGTCCGGATTGGTGGTCCAGACCGGCAGGGTACGCATCCCACCGCCGCAAACAAAGTTACCGGAACCGTCCACGCCCATATCGACGATATCTTCCGGCGCAACCAGGTTCAGCGGCACCGGAGACTGATTCGCCAGATAGCGCTGGTAAATCGACATCGCCCCGCTTGCACCGTACAGCTTGGTTGGCTGGTTGTTATCACGGCCTACCCAGGTGATCACCACTTCACGGCCATCAATACCGGCAAACCAGGTATCGACGTTGTTGTTGGTGGTCCCGGTTTTACCCGCCAGATGCAGACCCGGATATTTCGCCCCCAGCTGACGGCCAGTACCCCGCTGCACAACCTGCTGCATGGTCCACAGCGTCATATAGGCCGCCTGCGCAGGCACCGCACGTTCTGCCTGTGGGAAGCTCTGATACAGCACGGAGCCATCCTCGGCAATCACCGAGCGCAGGGCCGAAAGCGGCGCACGGTTACCGCCGCTGGCAATGGTCTGGAACGCCTGTGCCACTTCGATCGGCGTCAGGTTAAGTGCCCCCAGAATCATCGCCGGAACCGGATGCAGCTGATCTTTCGACACGCCCAGTTTCTGCCAGGTGTCGACAATCGCAGGCAGGCCCAGCGCCATACCGAGGTTAACCGTGGGGACGTTCATGGAACGGGTCAACGCATCCACCAGCATAACCTGGCCGCTGAACTGTTTATCATCGTTCTGCGGGGACCAGACCTGACCGTTAGGCTGACGCAGTGAGATTGGCGCATCGGCAATCCAGGTGTTCAGACGATACAGATTCGGCTGACTCAGGGCGGTGAGATAGGTCGCCGGTTTTGCCAGAGAACCAATCGAACGACGCGCCTGCATGGCACGGTTATAGCCCGCATACTGCGGCTCGGCACCGCCCACCATCGCGCGTACTTCGCCAGTGTTGCGGTCAACCACCACCATGGCGGTTTCCAGATCGCTCAGCTTGCGCTGTTTCTTCAGTGCCGGAATACCTTCCACCGCGGCTTTTTCTGCTGCATCCTGGGCCACGGAGTCAAAGGTGGTGAAGATCTTCACGCCGGAGAGATCTTTGACCTTATCACCGAGCTTGCTTTGCAGCTCCTGACGCACCATTTGCATAAACGCAGGCTGAGGAGAGATCACCCCACCGCGCGGCTGCACGCCAAGCGGACGCGCGCTCAGCATGTCGTACAGTTCCTGATCGATCACCTGCTGTTGTTGCAGCAGACGCAGGACCAGGTTACGACGCTCCAGCGCCAGTTTCGGGTTACGCCACGGGTTGTAGATGGACGCCCCTTTCACCATGCCCACCAGCAATGCCTGCTGGTCAAGGCTCAGCTCTTCCACCGGGCGGCCAAAGTAGTACAGGCTTGCCAGCGGGAAGCCGCGGATTTCGTTATCGCCGCTCTGACCGAGGTAAACCTCGTTCATGTACAGCTCAAGAATACGATCCTTGCTGTAACGCGCATCCATCAGCACGGCCATGTACGCTTCGTTGGCTTTACGCCAGTAGGAGCGTTCGCTGGAGAGGAACAGGTTCTTCACCAGCTGCTGAGTCAGCGTACTCGCCCCCTGCACGGTACGACCCGCGGTCAGGTTCGCCAGTACCGCACGGCCGATAGAGTAAAGGCTGATGCCGTCGTGCTCGTAGAAGTGACGGTCCTCGGTTGCCAGCAGCGTATCCACCAGCAGATCCGGGAAGCCGTTACGCGCTACAAACAGGCGCTGCTCGCCGTTAGCCGACGAGAGCATGGTGATCAGACGCGGATCGAGACGGAAGAAACCGAACTGACGGTTGTTATCCATGTTCTCGATGGTATCCAGACGATCGCCGTCAAAGGTCAGACGCGCGCGCACCTGCCCCTCTTTGCTGTCCGGGAAGTCGAACGGACGGCGGATCATCTCAATGCTTTTCGCCTGAACGGTAAATTCGCCAGGGCGCGTCATCTTCGACACCTGACGATACTGGGTCGCTTCCAGCAGTTTCACCATCTCGTTCTTACTGATGGACATATCTGGCTCAAGGTTCACCATACGGCCATACACTGCCGCAGGTAACTGCCAGACTTTACCGTCGATACGGCTGCGGATCTTCTGATCCAGATAAACGCCGTAAATCGCCATCAGCACAACAAAAACAATGAACAGCTTCAGCAGCAGCCAGAACCAGCCGCGTTTGCCCCGAGGCTTGCGCCCTTTGCCTTTTCCTTTACGCGGCATCGGTTCTTCATCCTCATAATCGTCTTCATAGTCATCGTCATAGTCCTCATCTCTGAGGCGACGACGGCTTACCTTTTCTTTCGCCGGACGCGTGGGTTTTCCCTTACGTCCTATTGGCTCGCGGTCATTCCCCGCCATGCTTTTTCTCCGCAACGTTCAGGCGCAAAGGCCCGATTCTCATTTCTTCCACTGACCTGTGAAAGAAGAAATCTCTCAAAATTAGTTTTCTCCCTCTCCCCGTGGGAGAGGGCCGGGGTGAGGGCATCAGCCCGCACAATCCAGGCCGCACAATCCATGCCGCACTCCCCTCTTCCCCTGATTCACGAATACTTCTTCGTCCGCCGTGTCGGCGCCGTATTCGCCGGATCGTCCGGCCAGACGTGTTTGGGATAGCGCCCTTTCATCTCTTTCTGCACGTCCCGGTAACTTCCCGCCCAGAACGCGCCCAGATCGCGGGTGATCTGCAGCGGACGCTGCGCAGGCGACAGCAGCTCAAGCACCAACGGCACACGCCCTTCTGCGATAGACGGTGTGGTGGCTTCACCAAACATCTCCTGCATCCGTACCGCCAGCGCCGGAGGATTATCCTCATGATAACGAATGGCAATCCGGCTCCCGGTGGGCACAGTGTAATGCCCAGGCAGCTCACTATCCAGACGTTGACGTAATGACCAGTCCAGTAAATTCTGTAACGCGGTCTTAACATCAAGCGCCTTGAGCGCACGCAAGGAGTGTACGCCGCTCATTTGCGGCAGTAGCCAGTGCTCAAGCGTAGCCAGCAGCGTCTCATCATCCACCGCTGGCCAGCCGTGTTCCGGCAGCCACTTCGCGGCGCAGTGCAGGCGTATACGATACTGTTCAGCTTCCGGCGTCCAGTTCAGTACGCTCAGCCCTTTTTCCCGGATGCCGTTCAGCATCGCCTGGTGTAACTCTTCTTCTGACGGCTTCGCCAGCGGTTTCGTCCCGAGCGTAAGTTTGCCAATCTGACTGCGGCGAAACGCCTTTAGCGTGCCCTGAGTCTCATCCCATTCCACGATATCGGACTGCTGCAGCAGCTGCGGACAAGCGCGGGTCAGCGCATCAATGTCTACGGCAAACGCCTGTAAAATACGTGCGTCAGGAGAGTGGCTCCCCTGAAGCAAAAGCGGGGCAATCAGCCATTCGTGACGCGTTAACGCATCATCGCTGTCCAGCATCGCCCCCATGCCGTTTGCCAGCTGATAGCGCCCGTCCAGCCCGCGGCGGCGGGCAATTCTGTCCGGGAAGGCTTCTGACAGCAGGGAGGCAATTTTATCGCTGCCAGGTGAACCGCCCCGGCTATTCAGGCGTTTGGCCAGCTGCTGCGCCCGCTGCTGCCAGTTCCCCTGATTACGCGAAAATGCCTGTCCCAAATCGCTAGTGCCACCGCGCGGCGGCTCCTCAAGGATAGCCGCCAGCCTGGCCGCCGTGGCAATTTCATCGTTCCCTTGCGCGGCCACCAGCATAGCAGCCAGACGCGGATCGTTACCCAGCGCCGCCATTTTCTGCCCGCGCGCCGTCAGACGCTCGCCTTCCAGCGCGCCAAGCTGAGTCAGCAGGCTGCGCGCCGCCGTGAGGTTAACCGCTGGCGGAGGGTTGAGCCATGTGAGCTGGGCAGGGTCAGGACAGCCCCATTGCAGGAGATCCATCACCAGGCCAGACAAATCACTTTGTAAAATTTCTGGCGTGCTTTGCTGTGCGGCACGCTCAGCTTGCTCCGCGCTGCTCAAATGCAGACAAATGCCCGGCGCAAGACGCCCGGCACGGCCCGCACGCTGGATCATCGACGCCTGGCTGATGCGCTGCGTGAGCAGCTTAGTCAGCCCGGTGCGCGGGTCAAAACTGGCCACCCTCTCCTGGGCGCTATCCACCACCAGGCGAATGCCTTCGATGGTCAAACTGGTTTCCGCGATATTGGTCGCCAGCACCACTTTGCGCTGCCCCGCCGGGGCGGGAAGGATCGCTTTACGCTGATCGGCCAGCGACAGCGCGCCATAGAGCGGACACAGAATAATGTCGCTACTCACCCGTGATGCCAGTTGCTCCTGTACGCGCTGGATTTCTCCCACACCGGGTAAAAATAGCAGCAGCGACCCCGGCTCCTGACGAAGCAGTTCAGCCGTGGCGACAGCCACCGCTTCGTCAAAACGCTGATGGGCAGGTAGCGGCTGATAGCGCCGCGCCACCGGGAATGCACGACCTTCGGAGGCAATCACTGGGGCATCAGGCAGCGTCTGCTGCAGCCGCGCGTTATCCAGCGTCGCCGACATAATGAGCAGCCGGAGGTCGTCGCGCAGCCCCTGCTGGACGTCCAGCAACAGCGCCAGGGCCAGATCCGCCTGCAGGCTGCGTTCGTGGAATTCATCCAGGATCACCAGCCCCACGCCGGTCAGTTCCGGATCGTTTTGCAGCATGCGGGTGAGAATGCCCTCGGTAACCACTTCAAGGCGCGTGGACGGGCCAACGCAGGTTTCGGCACGCATCCGATAACCTACCGTTTCGCCCGGTTTTTCGTTCAGCAGTTCCGCCAGTCGCTGCGCCACGTTGCGTGCGGCGAGCCTGCGCGGCTCCAGCAGGATGATTTTTCCGGCAATCTTCCCTTCTTTGAGGATCTGTAGCGGCAGCCAGGTGGATTTGCCCGCCCCCGTAGGCGCGTTAAGCAAAACCTGCGGGGCGTGGTGTAAGGCAGCAAGAAGCTCGGGAAGGACGACGGCGACTGGCAATGAGGACACTAACAGCTCCAGAGGGTTAACATTAGTCGGCGTACATTGTAGCATCGGCGCATATCATTACCGAGTCCCCCGTATGTCTGAGTCAAAACGACTGTTTTTTGCCATTGAGCTGCCCGCCCCTGTTCAGCGGCAAATCGTACGCTGGCGCGCTGAACATTTTCCACTGGAAGCAGGTCGGCCCGTTGCGGCCGCGAACCTGCATCTGACGCTGGCATTCCTGGGCGACGTAAGTGCCGGGAAACAGCGGGCGTTAGCCGCCATGGCCGGGCGGATTTCTCAGCCGCCGTTTACGCTGCACCTCGACGATGCAGGACAATGGCTACGTTCGCGCGTGGTCTGGCTGGGCACGCGCCAGCCACCGCGCGGATTATTGCAGCTGGCGAATATGCTGCGCGCGCAGGCGGCGCGCAGCGGCTGTTATCAGAGCCCGCAGCCATTTCATCCGCATATCACGCTGCTGCGCGATGCCGGTCAGGCCGTTGCCCTCCCGGCCCCGGGTTTTCACTGGGCTTTCCAGGTCAATGCATTCGCGCTTTATGAATCTGTCTTTGCTCAAGGACGCACACGCTATACGCCGCTACAGCGCTGGACGCTGGGCGACACGATGAAGGAATCCTGATGAAGTTTAGCCCTGCACTCCAGCCCGCCACGCTGATCCAACGCTACAAACGCTTCCTCGCCGACGTGGTGACACCTGAGGGGGAAACGCTCACTCTGCACTGCCCCAACACCGGAGCCATGACCGGTTGCGCAACGCCGGGTGACACGGTCTGGTATTCCACTTCAGAAAATACTAAACGCAAATATCCCCATACCTGGGAAATAACTGAGACACAAAGTGGGGCATTTATTTGCGTTAATACCCTGCGCGCCAATCAACTGGTTAAGGAAGCGCTGACCCATGGCACTATTCCCGAACTGGTGGGTTATGGTACGCATAAAAGTGAAGTGAAATATGGCGATGAAAGCAGCAGAATTGACTTCATGTTACAGGCGGAAGACAGGCCGGAGTGCTATATTGAAGTAAAATCAGTGACGTTAGCGGAACAGGAAAATGGCTACTTCCCGGATGCGGTTACGCTACGTGGACAGAAGCACCTGCGGGAGCTAATGAGTGTTGCGGCGGCGGGCAAACGCGCCGTACTGCTGTTTGCGGTACTGCATTCAGCCATTGAACGGTTCTCACCTGCCCGCCATATTGACCCTAAATACGCGCAATTGTTGAATGAGGCACAAAAGCAGGGGGTAGAGGTTTTCGCTTATAAGGCGGAACTTTCTGCCGATAATATGACTCTGAGATCCTCTCTTCCCATTGTCTTATAAGGGATTAGACGATTGATGATTATGTGTTCTGGCCGCGTGCGCAAATACGCTTTTCCTCACAGGCTTGTCAAGTGTTACGTTTAGATAATTGCCATACGGAAAAGCATCTGCTATTTATAGCGACCTGATTTTTCCCCCAACACGGGGATCGATAGTGCGTGTTAAGGAGAAGCAACATGCAAGAAGGGCAAAACCGTAAAACATCGTCCCTGAGTATTCTCGCCATCGCTGGGGTGGAGCCGTATCAAGAGAAACCGGGCGAAGAGTATATGAACGAAGCCCAGCTGTCGCACTTCAAGCGTATTCTTGAAGCATGGCGTAATCAACTCAGGGATGAAGTCGATCGCACCGTTACGCATATGCAGGATGAAGCTGCAAACTTCCCGGATCCGGTAGACCGTGCCGCTCAGGAAGAAGAGTTCAGCCTCGAACTGCGTAACCGTGACCGCGAACGCAAACTGATCAAAAAGATCGAGAAAACGCTGAAAAAAGTCGAAGACGAAGATTTTGGCTACTGCGAATCGTGCGGTGTTGAAATCGGTATTCGTCGCCTGGAAGCGCGTCCAACCGCCGATCTGTGCATCGACTGTAAAACGCTGGCCGAAATCCGCGAAAAACAGATGGCCGGTTAATACCAGCGCTGTTTACCCACTCCAAAGGCGGGAGTCTCTCCCGCCTTGTTAACGTTGATATGTCTGAATCACACTATATCGGGCGCTTCGCGCCATCTCCCTCCGGTGAATTACACTTCGGCTCATTAATTGCCGCGCTCGGCAGCTACCTGCAGGCTCGCGCCAGCCAGGGCAAATGGCTCGTCCGCATAGAAGATATTGACCCGCCGCGTGAAGTTCCCGGTGCTGCAGAGACCATACTGCGTCAGCTGGAACATTACGGCCTGCACTGGGACGGCGAGGTTCTCTGGCAATCAAAACGCCACGAGGCGTATCGGGAGCGTCTGGCCTGGCTCGCTGAGCAAGGGCTTTCCTACAACTGCACCTGCACCCGCGCGCGTATCCAGAGCGTTGGCGGCGTCTATGACGGGCACTGCCGTACGCTCAATCATCCCCCGGAGAACGCCGCCGTGCGCCTGCTGCAACGTGCGCCCGTCACCCGTTTCCACGATCTGCTCTCCGGAGAGATCCGTGCCGATGAACGTCTGGCGCGCGAAGATTTTATTATTCACCGTCGTGATGGTCTGTTTGCTTATAACCTGGCCGTGGTCGTCGACGACTATTTCCAGGGCGTCACGGAAATTGTGCGTGGGGCAGACCTGGTCGAACCTACCGTGCGGCAAATATCGCTGTATCAGCAGTTTGGCTGGACGGTACCGGGTTATCTTCATCTGCCGCTGGCGGTCAATGCGCAGGGCATTAAACTGTCCAAGCAAAACCACGCCCCAGCCCTGCCAGACGGCGATCCGCGTCCTGTTTTGATCGACGCGCTGCGATTTCTCAACCAAAATGTAACCCACGAATGGCAGGATCTGCGTATTGACGAACTGCTGAAAATGGCCATCGCGCAATGGACGCTCACGGCGGTGCCAAAAATCCAGCATTCTCAAATGCGTTGCGCTGAGCTATGATTAGCCGCTTTTTTCATAACAAAACACACTACGAGGTGTACCATTTTTACCCGAGTCGCTAATTTTTGCCGTAAAGTGCTAAGCCGCGAAGAGAGCATGGCGAACGATGCTATTGCACAGCCACACATGTCGGTTATTCCGCGTGAGCAGCACACTATTTCCCGCAAAGATATCAGTGAAAATGCCCTCAAGGTGCTCTATCGTCTGAATAAAGCGGGCTACGAGGCCTATCTCGTTGGCGGTGGGGTGCGTGATTTACTGCTGGGCAAAAAACCAAAAGATTTCGACGTGACGACCAGCGCCACGCCTGAGCAGGTGCGCAAATTATTCCGTAACTGTCGTCTTGTTGGCCGCCGTTTCCGTCTTGCTCACGTCATGTTTGGGCCAGAAATTATCGAAGTGGCGACCTTCCGCGGCCACCACGAAGCGGGCGCATCCGATCGCACGACCTCCCAGCGCGGCCAGAACGGTATGTTGCTGCGTGACAATATTTTCGGTTCTATCGAAGAAGATGCCCAGCGCCGCGACTTCACCATCAACAGCCTCTATTACAGCGTGGCGGATTTCACCGTGCGTGATTACGTGGGCGGTATGCAGGACCTGAAAGAGGGCCTGATCCGCCTGATCGGCACGCCAGAAACGCGTTATCGCGAAGATCCTGTGCGTATGTTGCGTGCCGTGCGTTTCGCTGCCAAGCTCAACATGCGCATCAGCCCGGAGACGGCAGAGCCGATCCCGCGTCTGGCGACGCTGATCAACGACGTGCCGCCTGCCCGTCTGTTTGAAGAAGCGCTGAAGCTATTGCAGGCTGGCTACGGGTTTGAAACCTACAAGCTGCTGCGCGAATACAACCTGTTCCAGCCGCTGTTCCCGACCATTACGCGCTACTTCACCGAAAACGGTGACAGCCCGATGGAGCGCATGATTGCGCAGGTGCTGAAAAATACCGACACCCGCATCCAGAATGACATGCGCGTGAACCCGGCATTCCTGTTTGCGGCGATGTTCTGGTATCCCCTGCTGGAAACCGCGCAAAGAATTACTCAGGAGAGCGGCCTGGCCTATTACGATGCCTTTGCGCTGGCCGCAAACGACGTGCTGGACGAAGGGTGCCGTACGCTGGCGATCCCGAAACGTATTACCACGCTGGTGCGCGACATCTGGCAGCTTCAGCTGCGCATGTCCCGTCGCCAGGGCAAACGCGCCTGGAAACTGATGGAACATCCAAAGTTCCGCGCCGCGTTCGATCTGCTGTCCCTGCGTGCGGAAATTGAACGCAATCAGGAGCTGCAGCGTCTGGCCCAGTGGTGGGCTGAATTCCAGGTTTCCGCTCCGCCGGAACAGAAGGATATGCTGACCGGGCTGGATGAAGAGCCCGCACCGCGTCGCCGTCATCGTCGTCCGCGCAAACGTGCGCCGCGTCGTGAAGGTTCAGCATGACACTCGCCTGTATCGCCATCGGCAGTAACTTAGCCTCTCCGCTGGAGCAGGTTAACGCTGCCGTAAAGGCGCTGGGCGAGATTCCGCAAAGCCGGATCGTCGCCGTCTCGTCGTTTTATCGTACCCCGCCGCTCGGCCCACAGGATCAGCCTGATTATCTGAACGCTGCCGTGGTGCTGGAAACAGCCCTTGATGCAGAAGCGCTGCTGGATAATACCCAGCGCATTGAGCTCCAGCAGGGCCGCGTGCGCAAAGCCGAACGCTGGGGACCGCGCACCCTCGATCTCGACATCATGCTGTTTGGCCAGGAGGTGATTCATACCGATCGCCTCACCGTACCGCATTATGATATGAAAAATCGCGGATTTATGCTCTGGCCGCTCTTTGAAGTCGCCCCCGATATCACCTTCCCGGACGGTACCTCGTTAAAGACCGTTCTGGACAACCTGAACGCGGAAAAACCCGCTCGCTGGTAAACCTCTCCCCCACCGGTTGGCCGCTAAATAATTGTGGTTAATCGGTTGCCTAAAATCATTGTTCCCCGGAATGTTACTGTTAGAATGCGCAAAGATTCGCTTTGGGCTATCAGGAAACAGTATGAAACCAACCACCATCTCCTTACTGCAGAAATGCAAACAGGAAAAAAAACGCTTCGCCACCATCACCGCGTATGACTACAGCTTCGCCAAACTGTTTGCCGAAGAGGGTATCAACGTCATGCTGGTCGGAGATTCGTTAGGGATGACGGTACAAGGACATGATTCCACCCTGCCGGTCACGGTTGAGGATATTGCTTACCATACCCGCGCCGTGCGCCGCGGTGCGCCAGCCTGCCTCCTGCTTTCCGATCTGCCGTTTATGGCCTATGCCACACCGGAGCTGGCATTCGAAAACGCGGCGGCGGTCATGCGGGCCGGGGCCAATATGGTCAAAATTGAAGGCGGAGCCTGGCTGGTGGATACGGTGAAGATGCTCACCGAACGCGCCGTGCCGGTGTGCGGCCATCTGGGCCTGACGCCACAGTCCGTCAACATCTTTGGCGGCTACAAGGTGCAGGGCCGTGGCGATGCGGCACAGACGCTGTTTGATGATGCCCTGGCGCTGGAAGCTGCAGGCGCGCAATTGCTGGTACTGGAGTGCGTGCCTGTTGAACTGGCGAAACGTATCACTGAAGCGCTGTCGATTCCGGTGATTGGTATTGGTGCTGGCAACGTGACCGACGGGCAAATTTTAGTGATGCACGACGCCTTTGGTATTACCGGTGGGCATATCCCGAAATTTGCGAAAAATTTCCTTACCGAAGCGGGCGACATGCGCGCCGCGGTCAGGCAGTATATTGCCGACGTTGAATCCGGTGTTTACCCGGGTGAAGAACACAGTTTCCATTAAGGAGTCTCGTTGTGCTAATCATTGAAACCCTGCCGCTGCTTCGCCAGCACATCCGTCGCGCGCGTCAGGAAGGTAAACGTATCGCACTGGTCCCGACCATGGGCAACCTGCATGACGGCCATATGAAGCTTGTCGACGAAGCAAGAGCCCGTGCAGATATCGTGGTGGTCAGTATCTTCGTAAACCCCATGCAGTTTGACCGCGCAGACGACCTGGCGCGCTACCCGCGTACCCTGCAGGAAGACTGCGAGAAGCTCAAAAAGCGTCAGGCGGACATTGTTTTCGCGCCGTCTCCGGCAGACGTTTATCCTCAGGGAACCGGCGAAGCAACCTACGTGGACGTTCCGGGAATTTCGACCATGCTGGAAGGCGCCAGCCGTCCGGGCCATTTCCGCGGCGTCTCTACCATTGTCAGCAAATTGTTTAACCTGGTACAGCCGGATATCGCCTGCTTCGGCGAGAAAGATTTCCAGCAGCTGGCGCTGATCCGCAAAATGGTGGCGGACATGGGATATGATATTGAGATTGTGGGCGTGCCGATCGTGCGCGCTAAAGACGGGCTGGCGCTCAGCTCCCGCAATGGCTATTTGACCGCCGAGCAGCGTAAAATCGCCCCCGCGTTAAGCAAGGTCATGAACAGCATGGCAGAACAGCTTCTGGCGAAAGCATTAACCGCAGAAGAGATTATTGCTCTTGCGGAACAGGCGCTGAACGACAAAGGTCTCCGGGCTGACGATGTACAAATCCGCGATGCTGATACGCTGCTCGAACTTGCAGAGACAAGCAAACGTGCGGTAATTCTGGTGGCGGCATGGCTTGGCCAGGCTCGCCTGATTGACAACAAAGTGGTTGAGCTGGCGTAGTTTTTCTACCCGGAAGATGAAAGGTAAACGTAATGATTCGCAAAATGCTGCAAGGTAAGCTTCACCGTGTGAAAGTGACTCAGGCAGACCTGCACTATGAAGGCTCCTGCGCCATTGACCAGGATTTCCTCGACGCGGCGGGTATTCTTGAGAACGAAGCGATCGATATCTGGAACGTCAATAACGGCAAACGCTTCTCTACCTATGCAATTGCCGCCGAACGCGGGTCCAAAATCATCTCCGTCAACGGCGCGGCAGCACACTGCGCAGAGGTGGGCGATATCGTGATCATCGCCAGCTTCGTGATGATGTCTGACGAAGAAGCGCGTCGCTGGCAGCCCAAAGTGGCCTATTTTGAAGGCGATAACGAAATGAAGCGCACGGCAAAAGCTATTCCTGTTCAGGTCGCCTGATTTCTTTTCCCTGGACTCATTTTTATCCCATTCACTATCAAAATGAGTCCAGTCTTTTTTGTGCAAGCCACGATCAATTATAGCGCATTTAATAGGATTTAAATAAATAACCAAAGAAATCTCAGAGAATTATATTATATAATTCCCAAATCATAATTCCCACCCATTAAGAAAAACTTAAACCAACCTGCAGTTTTAATCACCCCCGTTGACTAGTCTTATCCCAAATAAATCTCTAGAATCCGCCACGAAATAACATTTCAGATTTTAAATCAATAGCTCCAAAAAAAAATTATTGATTTAAATGTTTTAACTTCAAAATATGGATATTGGTATGTCTTTTAAAAAAGTTAGCATGGGTATGGCAATTGCACTGGCTCTGAGCGCAGGTTCCGCAGTTGCAGCTGTTCCAGGTGACACAGGTACGATTACTTTCCACGGCATGGTGTCTAACACCACTTGTAAAGTTTCCCTGGATCAGAAAATTGACCAGAGTGGTAATGATTTCGATGTCACCCTGGACACCGTATCTGTTGCTGATTTTGGCACCACTGCACTGGGTACTACCAGCACCCTGGGCCAGAAAAAATTCAACCTGGCGCTGACCGGTTGTGATACTGCTACCGTGGCTAAAGCATCTGCACAGTTCAACTCCTGGGCGGGTTCTACTTCTACCGAAGGCGGCCTGCTGGTTCCACCAGCAAACGCTCAGGGTTCTGCGAAGAACGTTAACCTCGTACTGAGCAACGATGGCAATACCAAAACCGATCTGGTGAAAATCGACCAGACTAACAACACTCAGCAGGCCACTGTTGATACAAGCGGCGCGGCTAAGCTGTACTACAAAGTAGCTTATACCCAGGGCCAGGGTTGGGATCAAACCACTAACCCAGTATCCGCCGGTACCGTGCAGGCACAAGTTGCCTTCACCATGAACTACGAATAAACCTCTTTGTTTTGCAGGTTTTAAATAATCCCCCGCTTCTGGGGGATTATTCTTATCATTCCAACAGGAAGTGGAAAAATTATGTTTAACGCATCCGTAATTAAAGGATTAAAGACCGCGCTGTTTACTGCTGTTTTATTTTCAGCATCACACGCCAGTGCCGATATTGTTATTTCCGGCACCCGCATTGTTTACCCTGAGTCATCAAAAGACGTCATCGTTAACCTGGATAACCGTGGTGCAAAACCTCTGCTGGTTCAGTCCTGGCTGGACGACGGTCGCGACGAAAAAAGCCCGGAAGAACTTAAGCTCCCGTTCGTGATCACCCCGCCAGTTTCACGTATCGACCCTAAGCAAGGTCAGTCTTTGCGCATCACCTACATGGGTCAGTCGCTGCCAAAAGACCGCGAATCGTTGTTCTGGTTTAACGTATTAGAAATTCCGCCAAAACCTAAAAATGCCAACGCCGAAAATACAAACCAGCTTCAGCTGGCGTTCCGCACCCGCATTAAATTCTTTTTCCGTCCAGACGGACTGAAAGGCTCAGCGCTGGAAGCCGCCGACCATGTCACCTGGACCATGAAGAAAGACGGCAACGGCGTCAGCCTCGTCGCCCATAACGAGTCCCCGTACAACGTAGCGATTTCAATGGTCAAACTTAAGTCGGGCCAAAAGACCTATGAGGTAGCCCACCAGTCTGTTCTGCCTTTCAGCGAGAAAGCCATGCTGGTCAAAGGATTAACCACCACCACAACCGGCAAAGTGGCATACGAAACAATTAACGATAACGGTGGGGTCGACAACCACGAAACCACGCTGAAGTAATTTGCCACCCGACAACATAACAATAGATAGCATGAGCTCTGCGGATATGTTTATCCGCACTGATAAATGGATGTGCCATGGTGTTCCGACGTTCTCTTTTATGCCTTGCGATCGGCACGGCATTCCCCTTACATGTTTGTGCAGACAGTCACGCAGCTAATGACACCGCGCAGGAAAACGAAGATGCGGTCGAATTTAACGAACAGTTTCTTCTCTCAAGAAGCACAAATATTGACGTAAGCCGCTTTGCGCATGGTAACCCGGTGGCGCCGGGTACGTACCGTACCAGGGTCAATTTAAACGGCACGTTAAAATCGACGGTTGACATTATCTTTAAAGATAACGGGACGCCGCGCGCGACACCCTGTATTACGAGGCTTTTGCTCTCGCAGTCCGGTGTGGATACCCGCGCACTCGGAGACGAGCTGGACGACGACGACAACGAGACCTGCATCGATGTAAAAAAATTCTATCCTGAAGCGTCGGTCAACTACGACAGTGCTAAGCAGGTGTTGAACCTCAACTTCCCGCAAATTTACGTGGTTAAGCGCCCGTTAGGCTATGTCGACCCGTCCCTTTGGGATAACGGCATTCCGGCGGCGCTTCTGTCTTACGATCTCAACGGCTGGCACAGCGAAAACAGCGGTTCAACCTCTGAAAGCGCCTATGCGGGCCTGCGCTATGGTCTCAACATGGGACCATGGCGCCTGCGATCGCGCGGCAGTCTGAACTGGGATAAAGACAACGGCACGCACTACAGCAGCCAGGATATTTATCTTCAGCGTGACATCACCTCTCTTGACGCGCAATGGGTACTCGGTGACTCCTTTACCAACGGAGAAGCCTTCGACTCCTTGAGCCTGCGCGGAACACGTCTGTATAGCGACGAACGTATGCTGCCAAACGGTTCAACGGGGTATGCACCGGTGATTCGCGGCGTGGCAAACAGCAATGCCAAAGTCAGCGTCACGCAGAGCGGCAATAAAATTTATGAGACCTCAGTGCCGCCGGGCGCGTTTGAGATCAACGATTTGAGCACCACGGGCTACGGTAACGATCTGCTGGTCACCATTGAAGAGGCGGACGGCAGCAAGCACACGTTCACGGTGCCGTTCTCGTCCGTGACCCAGATGCTACGCCCTGGATCCTCACGCTGGGACGTTGGCATGGGTGAACTGAACGACGACTCGCTGATCGACAAGCCCCAGGTAGGCTACGGTACGCTCTACTACGGCCTCAACAATACCTTCACGGGCTATGCTGGCGCCCAGTACACCGACATGGACTTCTATGCAGGCATCCTCGGCCTGGCAATGAACACCCCCATCGGTGCTTTCGCGCTGGACATCACCCAGTCGCACGCGGATATCGAAGACCTGGGCACGCGCAGTGGGCAGAGTTATCGTCTGACATACAGTAAGCGCATTGAAGCCACGAACACCTCGTTCAACGTGGCGGCCTATCGCTTCTCTACCGAAGACTATCTGAGCCTGAACGATGCCGCGCAACTGCGTAACAGCATCAAACAGCAGAACTATGCCAACCGTAGCTATGAGTCAAATACGGCTCTTTACGATGACTACCAGCGTACTAAAAACCAGATCCAAATCAGCCTCAACCAGCCTCTGAGGGCGGCTGAAAAGGATTACGGTTCGCTGTACGTCAGCGGAACCTGGCAAGACTACTGGAACGGGGAAGGCTCTAACTCTAACTACAACGTGGGCTACAACAACAGCTTCGCCTACGGTAGCTATAGCCTGTCGTTACAGCGGACTTACGACCAGCGCGGTCAACAGGATGACAGCGTTTACCTCAGCCTGAGCGTGCCGCTGAGCGTCTTCTCGCAGGACAACTCGCGTTTAGCTGGGTTCTCGAACGTCAACATGGGCCTGCGTTCCGATCTTAAAGGCGGTACTAACTTCAACAGCTCCGCGAGTGGCAACACTCAGGATAACAAGGTCAGCTACTCCGTCAGTACGTCGTCCAGCAGCGGTAACTACGGCAACCTGAACCAAATCAGTGGTTATAGCTCGCTAAATAGCAGCTATGGTCCGCTCGGCGTTTCCGCCTCGTTTGGTGACGACAATAGCAAGCAGTTCTCCGCCTCTTACAGCGGCGGGATGGTCGCACACGCGGGCGGTATCGCCTTCGCACCGGGCAGCATTGGCGATAACGATGCCATCGCGGTAGTCAAGGCCAGCGGTGCGAAGGGCGCGGGTGTGGGCTACGGCGCAGGCACAATTGACGACTCGGGCTACGGCATTCTGCCGTATATGTCCGCGTATCGGGAAAACCGGGTTTCGCTGGATATCAGGACCCTCGAAAACGACGTTGAAGTGAAAAATACCACCACCACCACCGTACCGCGCAGCGGTTCTGTCGTGCTGGTGAATTTTGAAACCGACGAAGGACGTTCGGTCGTTCTTGAGCTTAAGCGTAACGATAACGGCTTTATTCCGCTGGGCGCTGACGTGCTGAATGAAAAAAATGAATCGGTGGGTTCCGTGGGCCAGGCCGGTCAGGCCTATGTTCGCGGCATCGAGAACAGCGGCGTGCTCCGCGTGGTCTGGAGCGGTGACAAGGACGGCTCCTGCACCGTGCGCTATCAGCTGAAACCCGATTTAGAGAAAGCCGGGCTCATTACCCTCCTCAATAACCAAACATGTGAAATGTAATCCGGGAAATTAAGAGAAATCATATGAAAAAGATGCTTCTCAGCCTGTCTGTCATTGTCATGACAGCGCTGACGCTTTCAGGGACGGCACACAGTACCGATCTTACGGTTAACTTTACCGCCAACCTTCGTGAAACGACCTGTGATATGAAGCTGGTTGGCGGCTCAGGTTCCAATACCCAGCAGACGCTTAAAATCGGAGACTCGCAAGGCAAAATCCGTCTCGACCAGGTGCAGGCCGGTACAGCGACAGCTGAATTCAAGCTGGCCATCGTTGAATGTCCGTCCTCGCTGAGCGACCTGAAAACCACGGTGAAGGGTACGCAGAACACCGATCTGTTAACGGGCGTAAGTAACTCGAAAACGACCGCCAGCGGCGGTGCAGATTATGCAGCCGTCACCATTGCCCGTGCATCCGCCCCGGACGCACCGTTCACCATTAACTCGACCAACGATGCTCAGCGTCTGGTCTGGTCCGCGGCGGAAATCACCAGCAAGGAAATCCCCCTGGTGGCGACTCTGAAAGAAACCCAAACCGGCAAAATGACCACAGGCGATTTCGAAGCCATAGTGACGTTTGAATTCAGCTACGAATGATTTGTGCAGATAACGGAGCACTCAAATGAAATTTAACTCAACTTTACTCGCCCTGTCCGTTGCTGCCCTTTTCGCTACCGGCACGGCAAATGCAGCGATTACAGGCACCCCCAGCGCCAAGCTAACCGTCCAGTCAACCATCACCGCTGGCACCTGTACGGCGAAAGTGACCAACAGCGCGGGCGCGGATGCCACTGAGGTGAACTTTGGTGATGTGTATAAAGCTGATCTGGAAAACAAAAGTCGCGTAGAACCGCTGAAAATCTCATTCACGGGCTGCGCTGGCGTGAAAAAAGCCATGGTGTCTGCGGCGTCCGGTACAGGCGGCTCATGCTCAGGTAATAACCTGGACGGTGACGCTTATGCCGCCGGCCAGAACACCGCCTTTGAGCTCTGGTCTGGCGCGGTGGATTCCGGCCTTCAACTGAACTGTAAAACACCACCCGCAGCGCAGGCGGTTACCATCACCAGCGGCGTGGGTGAGTTCCCGATGAACTCCCGTATCGTGATCGCGAAGGATAAGACCATCGCTGATGTGGGTACAGGCTCGGTAACTGCGCCTGTGACCTTCACCGTAACCTATCAGTAATACAGGAATTGTCATGCAACAATTACCGATTCTCTTTCGCCAGCCCGGTCTTGTGTTGCTTGTCGGCCTGGCTGGTGGGCTTTTACCTGACGTAGGCCGGGCAAATTCAGGCCTGGATACGAACATTACCGCCAACATTGTTAATAGCAGTTGTAAGGTAACCGTTGATAATGGAGGAGAAATCTATCTCCCCACGGTTATACGTAGTTGGTTTTATAACGCTGATGGTAGCGATCGCTATGTTCCTGGCGATGATGCAGGCGGCACACCTTTTAAGATTCATGTCGATGACTGCTATGGTGAAAGCGGCAACCCTGCAAAGCTGAATTTCAGCTTCTCTCCTCAATCAGGATTCTGGCCGGGACAAAACCAGGTATTTAAAAGCGATGATACTGCTGCAGGAACGGCGAGAAACGTCGGCGTGGTGATTTTTTCCGGAAAAAATAAAGCCAACGTATTAAATAACGACGGAACGTCAAAAGTCGTTTACGACGTGAGTGGTGAGGGTTCTGCATATATAACGGATTATGAATTCTACGTCAGATATCAAAACACAGGCGTTGTTACTGGCGGGACGGTGACCAGCAAAATACGCGTTGACGTCACTTATGAATAATAACCAGAACAGGAAATGGATGAGAATGTTCAAAGAATTCACACACAGCCCCCTTATTAGCGGTGCTGCGAAGGTTGCCTTAACCGGCCTGCTTTTCTCTTTTTGCCAGTCAGGTTGGGCAGCAGAATGTCGAATGGATGATGGCGATGGCGGTACAACAAAACTGGTCAACTCTGAATACTCGGGGGCAACAATTCGCTTACCCGATCAGGGGGCGTATATCAATGAAATCTTTACCGTTAACATCACGCCGGGCATCCAGATACATTGTGGCCCCGGGAATGACGGTTACAATCTGATGGCGCAAACCAACCCTGAGCTGCTGGCAGGCAGCAAGTACAACGAGGGCATGTTTGCGACCAATATCCCCGGCATCTATTACAGCGTGAAGGTAAAAACCTCCGACACTGGAATCGGCGGCCTATTTGGAACGAATACTTCCGGCTGGTATACCACTGCAGCATGGGGGCAAAATACCCCTATACAGGACAGATGGATTAACACTTTCGTATACCTCTACGTCGGTTATGACTACCAGGGTAACCCGAACAGGGAAACCGTCATAAAACCGAAACCGGGTACTCTGGGGAAAATGTCGATAGGCGATCCCGCGGACAGCAATAACAAGCCCTGGACGTTCACAGTGGACGAGAACTCATTCCAGGTACCTATCGTATTGCCTACCTGTGATATCGTCATGCTGGGTAACGGCACGCACACGGTGGATCTGGGAGATTATTTTGTTTCAGACATCAGATACAAGCGCGTCAAGGACGTGCCTTTTAGCATAAATTTCAACGACTGCGCCAGCGTGGCGCAATATACCACTAAGCTCACGACAACCAGGCTGACGGGTATAGACCATGACCTTCTCGGCAATACGCTTTCGACAGGGGCGCAAGGTGCGGGCGTGAAGATCTTGTATAACAACGGGAACTCGCAGCTTATTCCCAATGATGCGAACTCGTCATATGTTATGACGGAAACAGGCGTCCCCACGTCGACGCAGATAAACTTTGTGGCCCAACTGATCGCAGATGGCAGCATGATCACCCCCGGCGCGTTTAGCGCCTCCGGCGTGTTCACCATCTCCTACAATTAATCCTACCCCTGCGGCTGATTGCTGATCAGCCGCGACATCGTCTCCAGCGAATCCGTTCTTAAGATATAGAGGCGTTTCAGTAAGAACGGATTATCCCCCGGCTTGACCTTCCCTTTCACCGTCGTTACCGCCAGATGAAAACCGGCATCGTTCGCTGCCTTGATCGCTTTATTGTCATAGCCGCCAAACGGGTAAGAAAGGTACAGCACGCGCGGGTTGAACTGCGACAGCGCACGGCGGGAACGTTCAAAATCGAACAGGATCACGTGATAGCTGCGGCTCAATAAAATCGGGTGTTTATACCCATCCACGCGATGCAGGAAGTGAGTATGCGACTGAATGTCGAACACGTCCTGTATGCGGCTTTGTTGAATAAATCAGATTTCGGGTAAGTCTCCCCCGTAGCGGGTTGTGTTTTCAGGCAATACGCACGCTTTCAGGCATACCTGCTTTCGTCATTTTGTTCAGCGCTCGTACCAGGGCCATAGCCTCTGCAACCTGACCATCGTAGTCACGCAGTGTCAGTGAACCCCCGAACAGCTGTTTTACCCGGTACATCGCCGTTTCCGCTATCGAGCGACGGTTGTAATCTGTTGTCCATTTCCACCGCGCATTACTCCCGGTCATTCGCTGATTAGCCACTGCACGGTTACGGTCTGCATATTCACCGGGCCAGTAACCCGCACCTTTTCGGGGAGGGATAAGCGCGCTGATTTTCTTACGCCGCAGTTCATCGTGACATAGCCGGGTATCGTAAGCGCCATCGGCGGCGGCTGACCTGATTTTCCGGTGGGTTTGCCGGATTAACCCGGGGAAGGCCTCTGAGTCCGTAACGTTGTTCAGCGACAGGTCAGCGCAGATGATTTCATGTGTTTTACTGTCAACGGCGAGATGCAGCTTACGCCAGATACGGCGGCGTTCCTGGCCATGCTTTTTGACTTTCCACTCGCCTTCACCGAAGACCTTCAGCCCGGTGGAATCAATTACCAGGTGTGCGATTTCACCCCGGGTGGGCGTTTTGAAACTGACATTAACCGACTTTGCCCGCCTGCTGACACAGCTGTAATCCGGGCAGCGTAGCGGAACGTTCATCAGAGAAAAAATGGAATCAATAAAGCCCTGCGCAGCGCGCAGGGTCAGCCTGAATACGCGTTTAATGACCAGCACAGTCGTGATGGCAAGGTCAGAATAGCGCTGAGGTCTGCCTCGTGAAGAAGGTGTTGCTGACTCATACCAGGCCTGAATAGCTTCATCATCCAGCCAGAAAGTTATGGAGCCACGGTTGATGAGGGCTTTATTGTAGGTGGGCCAGTTGGTGATTTTGAACTTTTGCTTTGCCACGGAACGGTCTGCGTTGTCGGGAAGATGCGTGATCTGATCCTTCAACTCAGCAAAAGTTCGATTTATTCAACAAAGCCCCTGTATGCCTTTAATTTCCTGAACGCTCATAAACTGCAGCGATTTTGGGTCCCACTTCTGCGGATGACCTTTGATGCGTGACGAAATGATAAACGCCGTCGCGTTGAAGCCATATTCTTTCAAAACCGGGTAAGCATAACGGCTCACCGACTTCAGCCCATCGTCAAACGTAATCACCACCGCTTTCGCGGGCAGGTTCATCTTGTTACGCACGTAGCCTTCCAGCTGGTACATCGTCAGCGTCGCGTATCCCTGATCGCGAAGCCAGGTCATCTGGTTGCTGAACGCACGTACGCTGGTGGTCGTGGAGGTATGGCGAAAACGGGTGTTTTCTTCTTCGCGCAGAATATGGTGGTAGGTGAGAACCGGGATGCCGTTATCTTCCTGCGCATCCAGGCTGCTGATCCACGCCAGGCGATTGCCAATGCGGATTTGATACCATGTCTGATTCAGACGGTCTTTGAGCTTATTCAGAATGGGGTAACGCAGGTTGGCGCTAAGGGTGCCAAAGGGCGCACTTCCGCTACTGGGCGCGTTATAGACGGGCGTATCTTTCCATGTGATGAGGTTTTGGTTACTGAGCGGCTTATTCAGATCGCCCAGACTGTCCTCTACACGCTGCTTGCCCTGCACGTTTTCAAGGTGCGCTTTATCAATAAACCCCGTGCCGAACCCGAAGCGAAATTCATAATAATCCGCCGCGGCGGGAAAGACCGCGAGGATCTGCCCGGCGCGCACATTGCCCACGTTAACCACGTCGTTACCCACCTGGGCCCAGATGGCTGCATCCTCAGTGGTTTGCATATAGTGAGCAGGGAGACCTTGCTGACTCACCAGGCTGGCAGACGCCCCACCGGACACCAGCAGCAAAAGGATAAAGATAACGCGCATGAACATAGGATATAAATCGACACGGAAAATCAGTCGCCATTGTAGCAAAAGCGACATCAATACCAATGTTTAATGTTTATACAGATCGTGAAGCAGAACGAAAGGCGGGTTCTTCTGCTGCTGGTGCCACAAGCTGCTCACCCCAGGCATGCCCTCCCCCACAATGGCGTGACGAAACTCCGCGCTGCTTAATGAGGCGCGAAGGGGATACATGGCTTCGAGTAAAGGCAGACTGATACCGGAGATCACTTCACAATTATCGTGCTTGTGGCTCAGCAACGCGGCGGCCCGATAAGGTGCAGCGCCTGATTTATCCGTCAGAAAAATTACCCCATCACCGGTGTCTGTTTCATGCAGCGCATCGCACATCATCCGGCTGAGCATGTTGGTGCTTAACCCACGCCAGTAGTTAACCGCCCGGCATTGCACCAGCGGACCCAATCTGGCCTCAAGCTTGTCCAGCATTTCCTGCGCCTGTTCATCGTGGCAGGTGATAACCAATCCCAGCATAACTCTCTCCTTAGCAGGCAAGTAGTTTAGCGGAGTGAAGGTTAGCTTACGGTGATAACTGTCAAAGAAAGCGCCCGGCAAACAGAGCGTCGCCGGGCAAAAGGTTAGCTGCGAAGACCGCGACCGCGCTGAATCAGATACCAGCACAGCAGGTAGAACGCGACAATGAATACCCCCAGCACCGCCACCGTCGTAAACAACGGTACATCGGTAATACCGAGGAAGCCAAAGCGGAAGCCGCTGATCATGTAGACGATCGGGTTCAGGTGCGACAGCGCCTGCCAGAAGGGCGGTAGCAGCGTCAGGGAGTAGAAGACCCCGCCGAGGTAGGTGAGCGGCGTCAGCACGAAGGTCGGGATCAGGCTGATGTCGTCAAACGTTTTGGCAAATACCGCGTTCAGCAGACCGGCCAGCGAGAACAGGATTGCCGTCAGAAGCAGCGTCAGCGCGACAAATAGCCAGGAGTGGACCTGGAACGGGACGAAGAACAGCGAAATCGACGTCACCAGGATCCCCACGCACAAACCGCGCGCTACGCCGCCGCCCACGTACCCGGCGATAATCACATGCGTCGGCACGGGTGCCACCAGCAGCTCTTCAATATTGCGCTGGAATTTGGCGCTAAAGAACGACGACGCCACATTCGCGTAGGCGTTGGTGATCACCGCCATCATGATCAGACCCGGCACGATAAATTGCATATAGGTAAAACCGTGCATCTCACCAATCCGGGAACCAATCAGATTACCGAAGATGATGAAATAGAGCGTCATGGTGATCACCGGTGGCACGAGGGTTTGCACCCAGATACGCATAAAGCGGTTAATCTCTTTCGCCCAGATGCTTTTCAGCGCGACCCAATAAAGATGCGTCATGCCTTGTCTCCTTGTTTATCCTGCACCAGAGAGACAAACAGCTCTTCCAGTCGGTTCGCTTTGTTACGCATACTTAAAACCTGAATCCCCTGCGCGCTCAGCTGAGAGAACACGCTGTTGATCCCCTGCTCGCGCAGCACTTCCACTTCCAGCGTCGAGGTATCCACCAGACGATACTGGTACCCTTCCAGCTTCGGCAGCGGGCTTTTTGCCGCCAGGTCGAGGATAAAGGTTTCTGATTTCAGCTTGGAAAGCAGGTTTTTCATCGAAGTGTTTTCCACCAGCTCGCCGTGCTGAATGATGCCGATGTTGCGGCACAGCATTTCAGCCTCTTCCAGATAGTGGGTAGTCAGAATAATGGTGGTGCCTTTATCGTTCAGATCCTTCAGGAAGCCCCACATCGAGCGGCGCAGTTCGATATCCACACCCGCGGTCGGTTCATCGAGGATCAGCAGTTTTGGCTCATGCATCAGCGCACGGGCAATCATCAGGCGGCGTTTCATCCCGCCGGACA
Organism: Enterobacter cloacae complex sp. HYC080_NIDB; assembly: GCF_056673325.1. Classification (NCBI taxonomy): domain Bacteria; kingdom Pseudomonadati; phylum Pseudomonadota; class Gammaproteobacteria; order Enterobacterales; family Enterobacteriaceae; genus Enterobacter; species Enterobacter cloacae complex sp. HYC080_NIDB. The sequence continues at coordinate 3,727,714 of NZ_CP114212.1, forward strand.
ACAGCCGCGCACGTTCGTTACGTTTTTCCCACAGATCGAGCTGCTTCAGGTACTTTTCGCTGCGCTCCAGCGCCTCTTTGCGCTCAACGCCGTAATAACCCGCCTGGTTAACGACGATCTGCTGCACCGTCTCGAACGGGTTGAAGTTGAACTCCTGCGGTACCAGCCCCAGCTGGCGTTTGGCGTTAACCACATCTTTTTGCAGATCGTATCCGAACACGCTAACGCGGCCGGAGGTTTTGTTCACCAGCGAGCTGATGATCCCGATGGTGGTAGATTTCCCTGCCCCATTCGGCCCCAGAAGCGCGTAAAAATCCCCGGCCTCTACTTTAAGATCTATCCCGCGTAGCGCCTGAACGCCACCCGAATAGGTTTTTTTAAGCTGCTCAAGCTCCAGTGCAATTGCCATGAATTTAACTTACCTTCAGTTCTTACACACGTTGTGTGGTTTCATTAAAAGTCGGGTTACCCTATAGTAGCGCAACGCAATTACTTGGTTACAGGTCGCTAACCTCCATGAACGACATAGATACACTCATTAGCAACAATGCACTATGGTCAAAAATGCTGGTGGAGGAAGACCCCGGATTTTTTGGAAAACTCGCACAAGCCCAGAACCCGCGCTTTCTCTGGATTGGCTGTTCCGACAGCCGCGTGCCGGCGGAACGTCTGACTGGCCTTGAGCCAGGAGAACTGTTTGTTCACCGTAATGTCGCCAACCTGGTGATTCACACCGATCTCAACTGCCTGTCTGTGGTTCAGTATGCCGTTGACGTTCTGGAAGTCGAGCACATCATTATTTGTGGCCACTACGGCTGCGGCGGCGTGCAGGCGGCGGTTGAAAACCCGGAACTGGGATTGATTGATAACTGGCTGCTGCACATCCGCGATATCTGGTTCAAACATAGCTCACTGCTGGGCGAAATGCCGCAGGAGCGTCGCATGGACACCCTGTGCGAACTCAACGTGATGGAGCAGGTGTATAACCTTGGGCATTCGACCATCATGCAGTCAGCGTGGAAACGCGGGCAGAAGGTCTCTATCCACGGCTGGGCGTACGGTATTCACGATGGTCTGCTGCGCAATCTGGAAGTCACCGCCACCAACCGCGAAACGCTGGAACAGCGTTACCGCTCAGGGATTGCCAACCTCAAGCTTAAGCATGTGAACCACAAATAAGTGCACGTTAAAAAGCCGGGTGGCGCCGAGGTAAAAGCAAAACGGCAACCAGGTTGCCGTTTTTTGGGTTTGCTCCCTCTCCCTGTGGGAGAGGGCCGGGGTGAGGGCATCAGGCCGCACCCAACTCGTTTACTCGTCCAGCAATACCACTTTTCCCACATACGGCAGATGACGATAACGCTGTGCGTAGTCGATGCCGTAACCCACCACGAATTCGTCCGGAATGGAGAAACCGACAAACTCTACCGGGACCTGCACTTCGCGACGGTCAGGTTTATCCAGCAGCGTACAAATTGCCAGTGATTTCGGCTCGCGCAGGCTCAGGATCTCGCGCACTTTAGAGAGCGTGTTACCGGAGTCGATAATATCCTCCACGATCAACACGTCTTTGCCACGAATATCTTCATCCAGATCTTTCAGGATTTTCACATCACGGGTTGTGGACATGCCGCTGCCGTAGCTGGAGGCGGTCATAAAATCGACCTCGTGAGGCACCTGCACTTCACGGCACAGGTCCGCCATGAACATGAAAGAGCCACGCAACAGACCAACCAGCACCATTTCGCTGCCGCTGTCCTTGTAATGTTCGGTGATTTGACGACCCAGTTCGGCGATACGCGCTTTGATCTCGGCTTCCGGGATCATCACTTCAACAGTATGTTTCATATTACTAACCATATGATTTTAATGAAAATCTCTCAATGCAGATGAACTCACTTCAGGCATTGATACGCAAGCCAGCCATTATATCAGCAAATGGATAAGCCTGGCGTATGAGTTATAAAAAGCAAATATTGTGATTCCGATCACACTTGTTAATACCTATAATTAGTTGCTAGCAAATTATTAACAAAAACTGACGAGTACACTTTCTATGGCTGAAACACACTCTAAACAGCCGCGTCTACTGGTGACACTAACAGCGTTATTCGCCGCCTTCTGCGGCCTGTACCTGTTAATCGGTGGCGTCTGGCTGGTCGCGATCGGCGGCTCCTGGTACTACCCAATCGCGGGCCTGGTTATGCTTGGCGTAACCGTCCTGCTCTGGCGTAGAAAACAATCTGCACTGTGGCTGTATGCAGTTTTACTCCTCGCAACCATGATCTGGGGCGTCTGGGAAGTCGGCTTCGACTTCTGGGCACTGACGCCGCGCAGCGACATCCTGGTCTTCTTCGGTATCTGGCTGATCCTGCCGTTCGTCTGGCGTCGCCTGATTGTGCCATCCAGCGGAGCCGTTGCGGCACTGGTCGTGGCGCTGCTGATCAGCGGCGGTATCCTGACCTGGGCCGGCTTTAACGACCCGCAGGAGATCAACGGTACGCTGAACACGGAAGCCACCCCTGCTGCGGCCATTTCTCAGGTTGCGGATGGCGACTGGCCAGCCTACGGGCGTAACCAGGAAGGCCAACGCTACTCTCCACTCAAGCAGATCAACGCCGACAACGTTAAAAATCTGAAGGAAGCCTGGGTATTCCGCACCGGCGACCTGAAGATGCCAAACGATCCGGGCGAACTGACCAACGAAGTGACGCCAATTAAAGTGGGCAACATGCTCTACCTGTGTACGGCGCACCAGCGCCTGTTCGCGCTCGACGCGGCCACCGGTAAAGAGAAATGGCACTTCGATCCACAGCTGAACTCCAACCCGTCGTTCCAGCACGTTACCTGCCGCGGTGTCTCTTACCATGAAGCGCGTGCCGATAATGCCAGCCCGGAAGTCATTGCCGACTGTCCGCGCCGCATTATGCTGCCGGTCAACGATGGTCGTCTGTTCGCTATCAACGCAGAAACCGGCAAGCTGTGCGAAACCTTCGCCAACAAAGGTATCCTGAATCTGCAGACCAACATGCCGGACACCACGCCGGGTCTGTATGAACCGACTTCTCCGCCAATCATCACCGATAAAACCATCGTGATTGCCGGTTCGGTGACGGATAACTTCTCCACGCGTGAAACCTCGGGCGTGATCCGCGGCTTCGACGTGAATACCGGTAAACTGCTGTGGGCCTTCGACCCGGGCGCGAAAGATCCTAACGCGATTCCGTCAGACGAACACACGTTTACCTTCAACTCGCCAAACTCCTGGGCGCCTGCCGCGTATGACGCGAAGCTGGACCTGGTGTACCTGCCGATGGGTGTGACCACGCCAGATATCTGGGGCGGTAACCGTACGCCGGAGCAGGAGCGCTATGCGAGCGCCATCGTGGCGCTGAACGCGACGACCGGTAAGCTGGCATGGAGCTACCAGACCGTTCACCACGATCTGTGGGATATGGATATGCCGTCCCAGCCGACGCTGGCCGACATTACCGTTAACGGCAAAACCGTTCCGGTGATTTACGCTCCGGCCAAGACGGGCAACATCTTCGTGCTGGATCGCAGCAACGGCAAGCTGGTTGTGCCTGCGCCGGAAAAACCGGTTCCGCAGGGCGCGGCGAAAGGCGACTACGTCTCTAAAACGCAGCCGTTCTCTGACCTGAGCTTCCGTCCGAAGAAAGACCTGAGCGGGGCAGACATGTGGGGTGCCACCATGTTTGACCAGCTGGTATGCCGCGTGATGTTCCATCAGCTGCGCTATGAAGGCATCTTCACACCACCTTCTGAGCAGGGCACGCTGGTCTTCCCGGGTAACCTGGGGATGTTCGAATGGGGCGGTATTTCCGTCGACCCGAACCGTCAGGTTGCTATCGCCAACCCAATGGCGCTGCCGTTCGTTTCCCGCCTGATCCCACGCGGTCCGGGCAACCCAATGGAGCAGCCGAAAGATGCGAAAGGCAGCGGTACCGAAGCCGGTATCCAGCCGCAGTACGGCGTACCGTATGGCGTGACCCTGAACCCGTTCCTGTCACCGTTTGGTCTGCCGTGTAAACAGCCTGCCTGGGGTTACATCTCCGGTCTGGATCTGAAAACCAACCAGATTGTGTGGAAAAAACGTATTGGTACGCCACAGGACAGCATGCCGTTCCCAATGCCGGTTCCGGTGCCGTTCAATATGGGTATGCCAATGCTGGGTGGCCCAATCTCTACCGCCGGTAACGTACTGTTCATCGCGGCAACCGCAGATAACTACCTGCGCGCGTACAACATGACCAACGGTGAGAAACTGTGGCAAGGCCGTCTGCCTGCGGGTGGACAGGCAACGCCGATGACCTATGAAGTGAATGGCAAGCAGTACGTTGTCATCTCTGCGGGTGGTCACGGTTCGTTTGGCACGAAGATGGGCGACTATATCGTCGCGTATGCGCTGCCTGACGACGCAAGGTAAAAGCAAAACGGCAACGAAAGTTTCCGTTTTTAGTGTCTGTTCCCTCTCCCCGTGGGAGAGGGTCAGGGTGAGGGCATCAGGCCGCACCAGCGAAAAGTAGGCCGGGTAAGGCGAAGCCGCCACCCGGCTTTTTTTATACGGTAAAACCGAGCATCATCCCCGTATCTTCATGCTCCAGCAGATGGCAATGCGCCATGTAGGCAAACTCCTTCGGCGCGTCGTGGTCAAACTTCACCAGCACCTCGCTCACGCCGCCCTCCACTCTCACGGTGTCCTTCCAGCCTGCGCGATGCGCATCCGGCGCGTTGCCGTTCTCAGAAAGAATGCGGAACTGCGTGCCGTGGATGTGGAACGGGTGCAGCATCATGTCGCCTTCGCCTGAAATCACCCAGCGCTCAAACTGCCCTTTTGTAGCGGCAAACATCGGCGTGTTCATATCAAACGATTTACCGTTGATCTTATTGGCGTTGTGGAAATCAAAGCCATGGCCGCCATGATCCATGCCGCCCATTTTGCCGTGGTCCATATTCATATGGCCCATCATCTGACCGTGATGCATTCCCGCCATTGCCTGATTGCCATACTTCTTCATCAGCGCCTGCATGCCCATCATGTCGAGCATCGGGTCCATGGAGAGCTGAAGCTTGCGTTGCGTGAGCCCGTCAAGCGACGGGAGTGCAGGCAGCGTGGTTAAAGTATCCGGCAGCGTGCCCGACGCGGTAACCAGTAACGGCTGAATGCGTAACACTGGATGCGGCTTATCAAATGGCGCAACCGCCATCCCCATCTGGCTGACCGGGAGGGTCACCAGGTCAAACGCCTTGCCGTCGCTGATATCCACCAGCACCTCAAAGCGCTCCCCCATGAGCATCGGCAGCGCATCCACTTTAACTGGCTCGGGCAGAAGCCCCCCGTCGCTGGCGACCACGTACAAAGGGCGTTTATCACTGGTCGCAAAATTAAGGGAACGCGCATTACAGCCGTTAAGCAGACGTAAACGCAGCCAGCCTTTTGGCGCGGCGTGCTGAGGGTAAATCGCACCGTTGGTCAGCAGCGTATCCCCGAACCAGCCGACCGCCGCGCTCATGACGTCCAGCTGGTAGTCAATCTGCCCGTCTGCGGTGAATTTTTTGTCCTGCACAATCACCGGCACATCATCGATGCCCCACTGTTTCGGCAGACGCAGCAGGCGGCTTTCATCGTCTTCAATCAGCACCAGCCCGGCCAACCCCATCGCAACCTGATGGCCGGTTTTGCCATGCTGATGCGGATGGAACCAGCAGGTCGCCGCACGCTGCTCGGGCGTAAAAGTCACGCTACGTTTACCACCGGCCTTGATAATGCCCTGTGGTCCACCGTCGACTTCACCCGGCACTTCCAGCCCGTGCCAGTGGAGCGTCGTCTCTTCTGCGAGCGTGTTGTGGATATCCACCGTCACCGCTTTCCCTTTACGTAGCTGAAGCGCCGGACCGAGCAAATTGCCGTTATAGCCCCACGTCGTGGCGTTGTGCCCGCCAAAGGATGTTTGACCGGACTGAACAACGAGCTGGATACGGCTACGGGCGTCAGCGGTCAGTAAATCAGGGATGGGTAAGGCAGGTCTTTCAGCCGCGAAAACGGTGCGGCTCCAGAGTGGTAGTGCGCTGGCAGCCCCCAGCGCAACGGAATATTTTAAAAAATCACGACGTTGCATGTTCATTTCCTTATTTCCAGCAGGCGATCTTTTGAGCATAAACCCTCCCCTTACCGGAAGGTCAAGTCGGGCGGCAATAATAAAGATCGTCGCACTGGCATCAAGTATGCTAACGTTAATTTTCCGTGAAGAAGTGGTAGAAGCAATGAAGACGTTTTTCAGGACAATTTTGTTCGGTAGCCTGATGGCAATGTGTGCGAACAGCTATGCGCTCAGTGAAAATGAAGCGGAAGATATGGCCGACCTGACGGCGGTTTTTGTATTCCTGAAAAATGATTGTGGCTACCAGAATTTACCCAACGGGCAAATTCGCCGTGCGCTGGTCTTTTTCGCCCAGCAGAACCAATGGGATCTCAGCAACTACGACAGCTTTGACATGAAGGCGCTCGGTGAAGACAGTTACCGTGACTTGAGCGGTATTGGCATTCCCACGGCTAAAAAATGCAAAGCGCTGGCTCGCGATTCACTCAGCCTGCTCGCCTACGTGAAATAATCTTCCCGACGCCCCCTGTTCACCCTATAACCGTGCAACCATGGTTATAGTTAGCTATCATGTTTCGCTCATTTTTTATGAGTGTTACGGATGTTAACAAAGGAGGAGTCCGCGTATGGCCGACCACACGTTGTGGCATGAAACACTGCATGACCAGTTTGGTCAGTATTTTGCCGTTGATAACGTGCTCTATCATGAGAAAACCGATCACCAGGATCTCATCATCTTTGAGAATGCCGCTTTTGGCCGCGTCATGGCACTGGATGGCGTAGTACAAACGACCGAGCGTGACGAGTTTATCTATCACGAGATGATGACCCACGTTCCGCTGCTGGCGCACGGGCACGCGAAACACGTTCTGATTATCGGCGGTGGCGACGGCGCAATGCTGCGTGAAGTGTCCCGTCATCAATCGATTGAAACCATTACGATGGTCGAGATCGACGCGGGTGTGGTCTCTTTCTGCCGTCAGTACCTGCCCAACCACAATGCCGGTAGCTATGACGATCCGCGGTTTAACCTGGTGATTGACGACGGCGTTAACTTCGTTAACCAGACCTCGCAGACCTTTGACGTGATTATCTCCGACTGCACCGACCCTATCGGCCCGGGCGCATCGCTGTTTACCTCCTCGTTCTACGAAGGCTGTAAGCGCTGCCTGAACCCTGGCGGGATCTTTGTCGCACAAAACGGCGTCTGCTTCCTGCAGCAGGATGAAGCGCTCGACAGCCATCGCAAGCTCAGCACCTATTTTTCTGACGTCAGCTTCTATCAGGCGGCCATTCCTACCTATTACGGCGGGATCATGACCTTTGCCTGGGCGACGGATAACGACGTGCTGCGCCACCTCTCGACTGAAATTATTCAGGCCCGCTTCCATCAGGCTGGGCTCACGTGCCGCTACTACAATCCGGCAATTCATACCGCCGCGTTTGCGCTGCCTCAGTACCTGCAAGACGCATTATCCACTAAGGGGGTGAGCTAATTGAAAAAGCTTAAACTGCATGGCTTTAACAACCTGACCAAAAGCCTGAGTTTTTGTATTTACGATATCTGCTATGCCAAAACAGCGGAAGAACGCGATGGTTACATCGCCTATATCGACGAACTCTACAACGCCAACCGTCTGACCGAGATCCTGACAGAAACCTGTTCAATCATTGGCGCCAACATCCTGAACATCGCGCGTCAGGATTACGAACCCCAGGGTGCCAGCGTGACCATTCTGGTCAGCGAAGAGCCGGTCGACCCGAAGCTTATCGACAAAACGGAGCATCCGGGCCCGCTGCCGGAAGTGGTCGTCGCGCACCTCGATAAAAGCCATATCTGCGTGCATACCTATCCGGAGAGCCACCCGGAAGGTGGGCTGTGTACTTTCCGGGCTGACATAGAAGTGTCGACCTGTGGCGTGATTTCCCCGCTGAACGCGCTGAACTATTTAATCCACCAGCTGGAATCGGACATCGTGACCATTGATTATCGCGTGCGCGGCTTCACCCGCGATATCAACGGGATGAAGCACTTCATCGACCATGAGATCAACTCCATCCAGAACTTTATGTCTGACGACATGAAGTCGCTGTATGACATGATGGATGTGAACGTGTATCAGGAAAACATCTTCCATACCAAGATGTTACTTAAGGAGTTTGACCTTAAGCACTACATGTTCCACACCCGGCCAGAAGATTTGAGCGAAGACGAGCGCAAGGCCATTACCGACCTGCTCTGGAAAGAGATGCGGGAAATCTACTACGGCCGCAATATTCCTGCCGTGTAACACGCATGCAAACGGATAAAGAAGGAAAAGCGATGATTTTTCCTTCTTTATTATTTTGTTTGTTTCTTAAACCGGCGTTTGTGCCAGTATCATCGCCGCTTCCGTACGATTTCTGACACCCAGTTGACGAAACAAGGCATGGAGATGATTCTTAACCGTTCCTTCCGCAATCCCCAGCACACGACAAATTTGTTTATTACTGTGTCCCTGCACAACAAGATGCAGGATCTCGCGCTGCCGGGGTGAGAGTGTGCGCAAAGGGGGCGGGGAATTATGCATTCGTATTAATTTATGCTCACGCAGGCAACTATCCGGTAAATATATTCTCCCTTGCCGCACCCATTCGATCGCCTGCAATAACTCTTCCGACTCCATTTTCTTTGTCAAAATCCCGGCAGCGCCATTCTCCAAAAAATAAATCGGGTTTACATTATCCAGCCGTGAAAAGTTCATCAACACGAAAACATGATCCGCCTGTGATGTTAACTGCGTTAATAATGCTATTTTTTTCTCAATCTCGTAATCAGCATCCAGAATAATAATATCAGCCCGGTTTTTTATTAAACCTTTCCAGACCTCATCTTCGCTATGTGCTGCTGTGATATGTAGTGCGGGCGCAAGTTCAGCCCAACGGCATCGGATGCCATGAATGAACAGCGGCAATTCATCATAAATAAGTATATTCATTGTCGTCCCACTTAAATAATCGTTATCTTGTTAGCGGCACTTAAAAACCTCATACAGACCTCAACGCGAGAGCTGCTGTGCGATGAAAAGCAATAACACCAGATGAAATTTTCAATTGCAGGAGTAATGCCGGTTTAATTTATTAAGCACAGCCCGTCACATTTCGCCATGTAACTTTCGATACAGACCACCCCATACAGACGGAATGATTTCTGAAAACATTACTTTACGCTCATAGATGCTTTATTCATCGATATCCATGATTAAGGGGCAGACATATTCTGCAACCACCAAAATATCGAGGAATGAATTATGCCAGATGCAAATGTTGATGCCGGATTTATAGGTTCAGTTATTAGTTCATTGCCGCTAGAAAGTATGATCTCTGCGCCACTACAGGCAATGATTAAAGCCCAAACCCAGGCAGCAAAAAGTTATACCGATTTCTTATTAAGTGTCTGTATTAAGGACGGCAAGGCCGTTTCGGTACAGTTTGATTATGAGGAAACGCTCGTCGATGAGAAAGGCGTGACGACCGGTACGCAGACCAAAGTCATGCGTATTCCTCTGCTCGCGGCAGTCGTGCATCCCATCATCTGTATCGAAGAAGGGACTATCGACTTCGAGCTTGAGATCCACCAGAGCGCAGCCAGCAACGAAAGCAGCAGCCAGGAAGGCTCCCTGGAGGGCAAAATCGGCTGGGGTCCATTCTCCGTCAGCGTGAAGGGGAGTGTTAGCCATAAGTCAGAACAGACCCGCTCGACCGATACCCGAGCCAAATACTCCATCCATACCTCTGTAAAACGTCAGCCGATGCCGGAGGCGCTCAGCCGCGTGGTCGATTATCTGACAAATGCTGCCACCAAACCGGCACAACGCGCAGAAGATCAACCTGCCACACTGCCTGCCACCAACAGTTCAGGTCTGATTACCCCATCACCGGCCCCTGCCCCGGTCGCGCCGCCTCAAGGGGGTAACGGTTAACCCACACCACACATTCAAACGCATTTAATACCCCTGGCAGGTGCCCGGCTTACGGACACCTGCCTGAAGGAGAAAAAGCATGCCTGATTCACGTCGATTCTGGTTCAGCCGTAAATCGCCCGACGCTGTAACGCCTGAAACCAGTCCCGAAACCCCGGCGGATAAACCGACAACGCTGTCATCAGAAGATCCACCGGACATAACGCCGTCCCATGCTCCCACAGGGGAAAGTGGCAACACCGGAGGCAATGGCGGGGGAAATAACGGCGGTGCCGGTGGAGGCGATAACGGTACGCCGCCGCCTCCTGCCGGCAACAAGGGCAACCACGCTATGGGCTTAGATACCCTGGTACAAGGGCTCCAGCACGCGGCTTTCAGTGCCAACCAGTATATGACCCATCAGTACATCGCCGTGCTCTCCCAGTTGTTTGAGCAGGCTCCGGACGGTAGCTACAAACCCGACTACGCCGAGCTTCAGCTGGATGATGAGCATCGTTTGAACGTGCCGCTGGTAACGCTTGCACCACCGCGCAATCTCTCGATGGAGAGAATGAAGATGCGCCTGACCGTTCGCGGTGATGCAACCGAATCCATAAGCACGCTAACGGGACAGGGAGAGCGTGGCCACTTCCTCGTCACCATGGCGCCCCAGCCCCATGAAGGTAAAACGGACACCCAAAACATTGATATTGAAATTGATTTTGTCGCTCAGGAGCCGCCAGAAGCGGTGCTGCGCCTGCTTGATGAATTCATCCACCGTATGACTCCCGTCCCCGTAAAGGAGAAAAACCATGAGTGATGCTTTGAAAACAACGGGCAATGGCGGCATTGCCCTTATCAAACAGTATGAAGGCCTGCGTTTAACCACCTACAAAGATGCCGTCGGCATTCCAACCATCGGTTATGGCCATGTCGAAACCCCGATCCCACCAGGCGGCACGCGAACCATCACCGCTGAAGACGCGGAGCAGATCCTACGTGAGGACTTGCAGCGTTTTGAGCATGACGTCAACAACATGCTGACGGTGGAAGTCACCCAGAACCAGTTCGATGCCCTGGTGAGCTTCGCCTTTAACCTGGGGCCAGCCAATCTGAAGAGTTCAACCCTGTTGCGCAAAGTGAACAGCGGAGACTTCAACGGCGCAGCTGAGGAATTTCCGAAATGGAACCATGCCGGTGGCCAGGTTCTGGCGGGCCTGACTGCACGTCGGAACGCTGAAAAAAACCTGTTTTTATCCTGATCAATCACGAGGTGTAACATGACAATTCGAATTCTTTCCTGGTGTGCTGACTCCTTTACGCATGAGGCAGACGACCTGCGAGGTGCGGATGAAGATCTGCTGGCACACGCCAAAGAGCGGATGGAATTCCGCCTGAGTCAGGTCAGTGCTCAGCTCAAAACGGTACTGGAAACCGACTCCGGTAGCTGGGACCATACCTTTGTCACGCTTCCAGAATTCTTCTGGAATACCCGCTGGAGTAATGTGCACAGTGAAGATGACATCATGAAGCTCGGTGATTTCTACATGAGCAATGTCAGCGACTACGTTAACAGACTGATTGATGCCTTCCCTGCCCGTTCCGGGGATCCCTCCTCTGCCATCACCTTTCTGGCGGGAACCTGTGCCATCCTGTATCGAGACGATGACGAGAGTGAGAAGACGCCCTGCCACGACGCCGTTTTTCACGCCGTGAACTGGCTGCTGTGCGGGCAAAATACCCGTAGCGATAAATCCCTGACGATGTGGCCGAAACGCTACGTTTCCACGATTGATTTCTTTCCTCAGACGGACGGCCACGCGATCCCGGGGCATATTTCTGCCCAATTGCCGGATGGTCAGATCATTCATATCGGCGACAGCAGCGAAGTGTCGGCAGAATCATTGCATGGGATCGTTGTCACCGATTACTTCACCAATACTTATGCGGGCGATAAGCCGTTCAGCATTGATATCTGTCTGGATTACTTCACGCAGGGGAATGTTCGCCCGGCGGGCTGGGAGCAACGGATAGCGGAGCTGCAGAGCAAAAACAGCGACATTGATTTTCTGATCGCCTGCGGAATGCCGGTCAGCGATCCGCCGCAAAACCCAGGTGGTGTGAAATTCCTTGTACGTAACGACGGTATGCCAGTCGCCTCCCAATGCCAGGCGTGGTCGTTCAGCGCCGGGAGGGCAACGCCCGTTGAAGCGACCAACCCTACCGCTAATTTTGTGAGATTTTTACTGTAGCGTAAAACCCGCAGATTCCCTCCGGTACTCTCCGGAGGGAATTTCCGTTACTTCTGTTTCATAAACGCCCGGTACGCAGCTACCACCTGCAAAAAGTCCTCAACGCCGCACAGCGACAGGCTCTCTTCATCGTAGTAGCTCATCCCCTCTTCCATCTCATCACCCGAAAACTCCAGCTGGTTGGCGCGCACCATCACCTCTTCGCCATCCATCCACAGCGTGTATTCATGTCCGGCACGTTGCCAGGAGCGTTCACTGCCTTTTACCGTCTTCGCCGCCTGTTCAACTTCATCCAGCAGCGCGAGATCCTCTTTCACCTCTTCGTTAAACCAGTGGCCAACGGCTTCGTGCCCCATCGACATACGCACTTTCACCACTCCGGTGATGTCGCGCAGAAATTCGTAATCCATAGTATTTTCCTCTGCAAAGCCATTAGGGTAATTATCGCAGCAGAGAGGAAGAAAAAAAGCGGGAGAGGCGGGAGGAATGAAAATAAAAAGGTGAGAGCAAGACCCAGCGGCCTGATGCCCTCACCCCGTCCCTCTCCCACGGGAGAGGGTGCAAACACTAAAAACCGTCTCAACAGAGACGGTTTTGCCGTTTATACCGCGGTCTGGAAGATAACCCCGTCAGCCTTCTCGGTGTACTGAGAGAGCTGGTCGAAGTTCAGATAGCGATAGGTGTCCACCGCCGTCTTATCTACCTGAGCCACAAAGGTCTGGTACTCTTCCGGCGTGGGCAGCTTGCCAATCAGCGCCGCAACCGCAGCCAGCTCCGCAGAAGCCAGGTAAACGTTCGCACCGGTACCTAAACGGTTCGGGAAGTTACGGGTAGAGGTGGAGACCACCGTCGCACCGTCCGCCACGCGCGCCTGGTTACCCATACACAGGGAACAACCAGGGATTTCGATACGCGCACCACTCTTACCAAACACGCTGTAGTAACCTTCTTCCGTCAGCTGTGCGGCATCCATACGGGTTGGCGGTGCCACCCACAGGCGGGTCGGCAGCTGGCCTTTATGGGTATCCAGCAGCTTACCGGCAGCACGGAAGTGACCGATGTTGGTCATGCAGGAACCGATGAACACTTCGTCGATCTTATCGCCCTGCACATCAGAGAGCAGACGCGCATCGTCAGGATCGTTCGGTGCACACAGGATTGGCTCTTTGATATCCGCCAGATCGATGTCGATCACCGCCGCATACTCTGCGTCAGCGTCCGCTTCCAGCAGCTGCGGATCCGCCAGCCATTTCTCCATGCCCTGGATACGACGCTCCAGCGTACGACGGTCGCCGTAGCCTTCTGCAATCATCCACTTCAGCAGCACGATGTTGGAGGTCAGATACTCAATAATCGGCTCTTTGTTCAGCTTGATGGTACAGCCCGCCGCAGAACGCTCAGCGGAGGCATCGGTCAGCTCGAACGCCTGCTCCACTTTCAGATCCGGCAGACCTTCGATTTCCAGGATGCGGCCAGAGAAGATGTTTTTCTTCCCTTTCTTCTCAACGGTCAGCAGGCCCTGTTTAATCGCATACAGCGGGATCGCGTGAACCAGGTCGCGCAGGGTGATACCCGGCTGCATTTTACCTTTGAAGCGCACCAGCACTGATTCCGGCATATCCAGCGGCATCACACCGGTCGCAGCCGCAAATGCCACCAGACCGGAGCCCGCCGGGAAGGAGATACCGATAGGGAAACGGGTGTGGGAGTCACCACCGGTACCCACGGTATCCGGCAGCAGCATGCGGTTCAGCCAGGAGTGGATAACACCGTCACCTGGACGCAGGGAGACACCGCCACGGTTCATGATGAAGTCTGGCAGCGTGTGGTGCGTGGTCACGTCAACCGGCTTCGGATACGCCGCTGTGTGACAGAAGGACTGCATCACCAGATCAGAAGAGAAGCCCAGGCACGCCAGGTCTTTCAGTTCGTCACGGGTCATTGGGCCGGTGGTGTCCTGAGACCCCACGGAAGTCATTTTCGGCTCGCAGTATGCGCCAGGGCGAATACCCGCGACGCCGCACGCGCGACCCACCATTTTCTGCGCCAGCGAATAACCACGGTTGCTTTCCGCAACATCTTTCGCGTGACGGAACACGTCTGAGTGCGGCAGGCCCAGCGCTTCACGCGCTTTGGTGGTCAGGCCACGGCCGATGATCAGCGGGATACGGCCACCGGCACGCACTTCGTCGATCAGCACGTCGGTTTTCAGCTCGAAGCTTGCCAGCAGTTCGTTAGTGTCGTGGTTACGCACTTCGCCTTTATACGGGTAGACGTCAATCACGTCGCCCATGTTCAGGTTACTGACATCCACTTCAATTGGCAGCGCACCTGCATCTTCCATGGTGTTAAAGAAGATAGGGGCAATTTTGCCGCCAAGGCACAGGCCGCCGCCGCGCTTGTTAGGCACGTGCGGAATGTCGTCACCCATGAACCACAGCACGGAGTTGGTCGCGGACTTACGGGAAGAACCGGTACCCACAACATCACCCACATAGGCCAGCGGGAAACCTTTCTCCTGAAGCGCTTCGATCTGTTTGATCGGGCCGACGCTACCCGGCTGATCCGGCTCAATGCCTTCACGGGCGTTCTTCAGCATCGCCAGGGCGTGCAGAGGGATATCAGGACGAGACCACGCATCCGGCGCCGGAGAGAGGTCATCGGTGTTGGTTTCACCGGTCACTTTGAAGACGGTCACGGTAATTTTTTCAGCCAGGGCCGGACGGTTGAGGAACCATTCGGCGTCCGCCCAGGACTGCATCACCTGCTTCGCATAGACATTGCCCGCTTTGGCTTTTTCTTCGACATCGTAGAAGTTATCGAACATCAGCAGCGTTGAAGAGAGCGCTTTCGCGGCAATCGGTGCCAGCGTGTCGTTATCCAGCGCGTCAATCAGCGGATGAATGTTGTAACCACCCTGCATAGTGCCGAGCAGTTCAATGGCTTTTTCAGGAGTAACCAGTGGGGAGGTGGTTTCGCCTTTGGCGATAGCAGCAAGGAATCCGGCTTTTACGTAGGCAGCTTCATCTACGCCAGGCGGTACGCGGTTGATCAGCAGATCTAACAGGAATTCTTCTTCGCCCTTAGGCGGGTTCTTCAGCAGCTCGACGAGCGCGGCCATTTGGGTTGCATCTAACGGTTTGGGTACAATTCCCTCGGCGGCACGTTCTGCTACGTGCTTACGGTATTCTTCTAGCACGACGGTTCTCCTCGCTCTCATTGTCATATGCGGCGGGCGTTCTCTTCACGCTCCTGTGAGACAGCAGTTTGTAGGGTAAATGCCCGATACCGCGTCGGGCAGCATAGCAGGATTTCTGCACAGTGTTAATCTGTTTACAAAAAAGCAACATTAAAATATTTGCTGAATCGTTAAGCATGGTGTAGCGGGGAAACGAGACGAATTCGGGGTACAAAAAAACCGCCTCACAGCGGTTAATTTGTTGCCTTGCGGTGGTAGCACACCGGGTTGGCAGATTTGCGGCAATCCCAACGCGATGAATTTTGCATCACGCCACGCTGGCTTGCAAGCCATTATGTCGATTTTGCGTAGCGCCTTCCTGCTTCGAATAAAAATCCGTTCAACTTCATTTTTCGTCTTCTGAAAGACCGCTGAGTCGATTACTCTTCTCCCCGGCCTGCTTCGCTGGCGTAGCAACCAGTCACCGGGCCCGGGAGCAGTTCCGTAACCTACGCGGCAATCCCAACTTGCCTGGTTCTGCCTTTCCCGGTGAAGAATGAACCCGCGTAGCCTGTACAGGAACGCATGCAATGGAGATGCGAATCACTGCGCTGATCGTTGCGATCGGTTTACTGCTTACCGCACTACACGGTGGCTGGAACATATCCGACATCACGGTGCTGTTCGTCGTCAACCTCGGCAACTAGCTGCTGGCCGCTCGCAAGAGCGGCCTTCTGAAACCCCGGCGGTTTTTCAACCATCCGATATAATTGTGTAATAAATATTCACACTCTTTGTCCGGACAAAATCGACGCTTCCCAAGAAAAGTCAAAACCGTAAAAGACGGGTGAATAATACTCACGCCAACCGTAACGCCTCACGGCACAGCGCTTGTCTCGTTGGAGTCACTATATGAAGTTGCCCTTTAAGCCACATCTGCTCGTCCTTCTGTGCAGTACCGGGCTGTTTGCCGCCTCTGGCGTGATGTTTGTCAAAAGCCGTGCATCAGAGCCTGTCGCTCCCGCGCCTGTCGCCCAACAACAGGTGGCAACACCTGCGGCCCAACCCGCTCCCGTTGTCGCACCAGCTTACACGGCCGCGCAAATCGATCAGTGGGTCGCCCCGATTGCGCTCTATCCGGACGCGCTGCTGTCTCAAATTTTAATGGCATCGACCTATCCGGCCAACGTTATCCAGGCCGCGCAGTGGTCAAAAGATAACCCCAACATGCAGGGCGATGCCGCGATTCAGGCGGTGGCGAGCCAGCCGTGGGATCCCAGCGTGAAATCGCTGGTGGCGTTTCCTCAGTTAATGTCGCTGATGGGCGGGAATCCACCGTGGGTACAAAACCTCGGCGATGCGTTTCTCGCGCAGCCGAAGGACGTGATGGATTCCGTTCAGCGCCTGCGCGCGCTGGCGCAGAAGACCGGCGCTTTACAATCCACGCCTCAGCAAACGGTCACCACCGTGACAAAACCGGCGCCAGCGAAAACTACCTCCAGCGAGTCAACCACATCTACCGCGCCCGCACCCACGGTCATTAAAATTGAATCCGCTGACCCGCAGGTCGTTTACGTCCCCACCTATAACCCCAATACGGTTTACGGTACCTGGCCAAACAGCGCGTATCCGCCAACCTATCTCCCGCCCTCGCCTGGCGAGCAATTTACCGACAGCCTGGTGAAAGGCTTAGGCTTTAGCCTGGGCGTGGCGACAACCTACGCCATTTTCAGCAATATCGACTGGGATGACGATGATGACTGGGATCATCACCATCATGACGATGACTGGGATCACGGCGGCTATAATCGCAACGGTGATAACAACATCAATATTAACGTTCAGAACTTTAATAAAATCAGTGGTCAGCGTCTGACGGACGCCAGCCGCACCTGGCAGCACAACCCGGCCTATCGGGAAGGTGTGCCGTACCCGACAAACCAGCTCAACACGCGCTTCCACTCCACCAACACGGCTACCGGGCTCAGCGCAACACAGCAAAAACCGGTTAGCCGCGATAGCCAGCGTCAGGCCGCCCTCAGCCAGATGGAGAAATCGACAGGCAAAACCTTCCCACAGACAGCGCACCCGGGGATTAAAGATGCACAGCGGCAGGCCTCAAGCGAACAGCTCAAGCAGATTTCTCAGCGCAGTAACTACCGTGGCTATGACACCAAACCTCAGACGGCGAAGCGGACAACCACACAGCATCGCGAAAACCGCCAGACCGCAACGCAGCGACAGGAGAAACGAATCTCACAACCTGCGCAGCAACACGCGCTACAGCAGCGAACCAGTCAGCCCCGGGCGAATGCGCTGAGCGGTAACGACAGTCGCTCCGCCAACTGGCAAGCCCAGCAGCAGCGTGGTTCGCAAAGCAGACAACTGGCGGCCCGTCATCAGCAGCCGCGTCAGGCATCCGCCGGACGTGTTGAACACCGTGAATTCCGTCATCGTTAAGGGAGCAAACATGAAAAATAAACTTCTCTGTGGAATGGTGGTGTTCATGATGTCGGCGGCCGCGATGGCGCAGCAATCTTTCAGCACGCCAGAACAGGCAACAGATGCGCTGGCCAGCGCCATCAGCGAGCAAAACGAAAGTGCGATGAGCAATCTGCTCGGTGAAAACTGGCGCGACTTTCTGCCGCCTGAAGGGGTAGATCCTGATGCCGTTGCTCGCTTCCTGCGTGACTGGAAAGTCCGGCACTACACGGTTGTCGAGGGTAACACAGCACATCTTGCTGTCGGAGACAGCGGCTGGCAGCTTCCCATCCCGGTGGTTAAAACCGCTTCCGGCTGGCAATTTGACATGAAAGAAGGGGCCGAGGAGATCCTGACCCGCGAGATTGGGCGTAACGAGCTTGCCGCCATTGAAGCCTTACATGCCTATGTGGATGCCCAGCAGAACTATTTTGCGCTGAACCAGAAATACGCGCAGAAAATTGTCAGCGCGGACGGGAAAAAGGATGGTTTGTACTGGCCCGTCTCGCCAGGCGAAACGCCAAGCCCGCTTGGTCCGGCGTTCAGTCCGAAAGAGCCTGGGGCGGGATACCACGGCTATCGATTCCGCATCCTGCCGGATAATAACGGTTTCGCGATGGTAGCCTGGCCGGTCAGCTATGGTCAAACCGGCGTGATGAGCTTCGTGATAAACCAGAACGACAAGGTTTACCAGTCCGATCTCGGCCGCGATTCTGAGCAGATAGTCCGGGCGATGACCGCGTATAGCCCGGATAAAACCTGGCAGCCCGTCGAACCCTGAGTAACGTCAACGGACCACGTTTTGTAGGCCGGGTAAGGCGAAGCCGCCACCCGGCTGTTTTACTTACAGAATATTTGCCACCGATTTCGCCAACTGCGCTTCCAGAACTGGTTTCGCTTCTTCGAATTTCAAATTGACCTTGTTAGCATTCGATACCACGCGGGTCTGATACTTCGCGCGATCGCCCTGCTCGCTGCTGGTTTGAAGCTTCACGCCGGACGTACCCTGACGCAGCGCCGCAATGTTATCGGTGGTGACTTTCGCTTTGCTACGCTCAGAGATCTGCAGGTCGGTAACCATGGTGTAGTTCACATCTTCTACCATCGCATCTGCCGCCATGCCAATTAGCCCAGCCGCCAGACCCACGCCCAGCGCGGCGCCAGAGGAGTTGCTGTTGTAGGCGGTAATACCGGCACCCAGAGCGGCCCCCACGGCGGCGCCTTCATAGCCGGTTTTCAGGTAGCCCTGAGACTCGCGCAGGTCCATTTTGTCTGCTTTAAGGACGTTAGCCTGCACCCAGTAGTATGCGCTGTCAGGTGAGGACGTTACCTTATACCCTTTAGCGCTCAGATCGTTTGCCAGCAGCGTCTGGAGGTTGCTCATGTCTTTATCGGAGGTGTTTTTAACCTGGATGTAGACCGTTTTTTCACTGGAAGGCTCAAGCCAGATGGTCTCACTCATCTGGGTTTTCACTTCCAGGTTGCGTTTTTTCACGGCAGTCGTCATCGCGCCACATCCGGTCAGCGTCATGACTGACGCCAGTAAGCCAATTCCCACAACTTTCTTTAAAGACATGCGTTTTCCTTTTTTCGTGTAATTAAAAGTCCAGAACCCCTGAACAGCGCAGCCAGTAGCCACACAACGGTGAAAAAAGTATCGGCAGATGAAGAGGAATTTTTAGCGGAAATATCAACGAGATGACTACCAATTTGGGTAGTTTCAGGGCAAAAAAAACGCCTCCGGAGAGGCGTTTAGCAATCAAAAGAAACTTATTTCTTCTTCGCTTTCGCGTTTGGCAGGTCGGTGATGCTACCTTCAAACACTTCTGCCGCCAGGCCCACGGACTCGTGCAGAGTCGGGTGAGCGTGGATGGTCAGCGCGATGTCTTCCGCGTCGCAACCCATTTCGATCGCCAGACCGATTTCACCCAGCAGCTCGCCGCCGTTGGTCCCGACAATCGCACCACCGATCACGCGGTGAGTCTCTTTGTCGAAGATCAGTTTGGTCATACCGTCTGCGCAGTCGGAAGCGATAGCACGGCCAGAAGCAGCCCACGGGAAGGTGGCGGTTTCGTAGCTGATGCCTTTCTCTTTCGCTTCTTTCTCAGTCAGACCCACCCATGCCACTTCTGGCTCGGTGTACGCGATAGATGGGATCACTTTCGGATCGAAGTAGTGTTTCATGCCGGCGATAACTTCAGCGGCAACGTGACCTTCGTGAACACCTTTGTGTGCCAGCATTGGCTGACCGACGATATCGCCGATAGCAAAGATGTGCGGCACGTTAGTGCGCAGCTGTTTGTCAACGCGGATAAAGCCACGGTCGTCCACTTCCACGCCAGCTTTGCCCGCGTCGAGGTTTTTACCGTTCGGCACACGGCCGATAGCCACCAGCACGGCGTCGTAACGCTGTGGTTCGGATGGGGCTTTTTTGCCTTCCATGGAAACGTAAATACCGTCTTCTTTAGCTTCAACGGCAGTTACTTTGGTTTCCAGCATCAGGTTGAATTTCTTGCTGATACGTTTGGTGAAGACTTTAACGATGTCTTTGTCTGCAGCCGGGATAACCTGGTCGAACATTTCAACCACGTCAATGTCTGAACCCAGCGCATGGTACACGGTACCCATTTCCAGACCGATGATACCGCCACCCATAACCAGCAGGCGCTTAGGAACGGTTTTCAGCTCCAGTGCATCGGTGGAATCCCACACGCGCGGATCTTCATGTGGAATGAATGGCAGTTCGATTGGGCGAGAACCTGCCGCGATGATCGCGTTGTCGAAGTTGATCACGGTTTTGCCGTTTTCGCCTTCCACTTCCAGGGTGTTCGCACCGGTGAATTTACCCAGACCGTTTACCACTTTCACTTTACGGCCTTTGGCCATACCCGCCAGACCGCCGGTCAGCTGAGTGATAACTTTCTCTTTCCAGGTACGAATTTTGTCGATATCGGTTTTCGGCTCGCCGAAGACGATACCGTGTTCAGCTAGCGCTTTGGCTTCTTCGATCACTTTCGCGACGTGCAGCAGCGCTTTAGAAGGGATACAGCCGACGTTCAGACAAACACCACCGAGGGTGTTGTAACGTTCTACGATGACGGTTTCCAGACCTAAATCCGCGGCGCGGAATGCTGCGGAATAACCTGCCGGGCCTGCCCCAAGTACTACGACCTGAGTTTTGATTTCTGTGCTCATCATGACCTCTTAATTTATACCCGTCGTCCACCGGGTCGTTCTATCCGCCCGCATTTTACAAAATTGTTAACAATTTTGAAACAACAAACGGCTCATGAATTTTTGCTTACGCCAGTAACCTCAAAAACAGCATGAGATTACCAGAAAAAAGCCGGCCGACTGGCCGGCTTTTCGATTACATCACCAGGCGGCGAATGTCGCTCAGCATGTTGTTGATGATGGTGATGAAACGCGCACCATCAGCACCGTCGATCACGCGGTGGTCGAAGGACAGAGAGATTGGCATCATCAGACGCGGCACAAACTCTTTACCATTCCACACCGGCTCCATCGCGGACTTGGACACACCGAGGATAGCCACTTCCGGCGCGTTCACAATCGGCGCGAAGTGGGTAGTGCCCAGGCCGCCGATGCTGGAGATAGTGAAGCAGCCGCCCTGCATTTCGCCGGCAGTCAGCTTACCATCACGCGCTTTTTTGGAGATGGTGGTCAGTTCACGGGACAGCTCAGTGATGCTCTTCTTGTTCACGTCCTTGAAGACCGGAACAACCAGACCATTTGGCGTATCAACCGCAACACCGATGTTGATGTATTTCTTCAGCGTCAGCTTCTGGCCGTCTTCAGACAGGGAGCTGTTGAAGCGTGGCATCTGCTCAAGTGCAGCGGCAACGGCTTTCATGATGAAGACCACTGGGGTGAATTTCACGTCCAGTTTACGCTTCTCAGCTTCGGCGTTCTGCTGTTTACGGAACGCTTCCAGATCGGTGATATCGGTTTTGTCGAAGTGCGTAACGTGCGGGATCATCACCCAGTTACGGCTCAGGTTAGCACCAGAGATTTTCTGGATACGGCCCAGTTCCACTTCTTCGATTTCGCCGAACTTGCTGAAGTCCACTTTCGGCCATGGCAGCATGCCCGGGATACCGCCGCCAGCGGCTGCAGCAGGTGCAGCTTCGGCACGTTTCACCGCGTCTTTCACGTAGGTCTGAACGTCTTCGCGCAGGATACGCCCCTTACGGCCAGTCCCTTTCACTTTCGCCAGGTTCACACCGAACTCGCGCGCCAGCCGACGAATGAGCGGGGTGGCGTGGACATACGCGTCGTTTTCAGCGAACTCAGATTTTTCTGCTTTCGCAGCAGGTGCAGCAGCAGGTTTAGCAGCCTGAGCCGGTGCAGCAGCCGGTGCTGGAGCAGCAGCGGCAGCCGGAGCGGCGGCAGGCGCAGCGCCTTCCACTTCGAAGACCATGATCAGAGAGCCGGTAGACACTTTGTCGCCAGTGCTGATTTTGATCTCTTTAACGGTACCCGCGAACGGCGCAGGAACTTCCATGGAAGCTTTATCGCCTTCAACGGTGATCAGTGACTGTTCAGCGGCAACTTTGTCGCCCACTTTCACCATCACTTCCGTCACTTCAACTTCGTCACCGCCGATGTCCGGTACGTTAACGTCTTTCGCGCCGCCAGCAGCAGCCGGTGCAGCGGCCGGAGCCGGAGCAGCAGCCTGAGCAGGCGCGGAAGCAGGTGCAGCACCCGCCACTTCGAAGACCATGATCAGGGAGCCAGTAGACACTTTGTCACCGGTGTTGATCTTGATCTCTTTAACGGTACCCGCGAACGGCGCAGGGACTTCCATAGAGGCTTTGTCACCTTCTACGGTGATCAGTGACTGCTCAGCCGCAACGGTGTCGCCCACTTTCACCAGGATTTCGGTGACTTCAACTTCGTCACCGCCGATGTCAGGCACGTTCACTTCTTTTGCTGCGGCGGCAGCTGCTGGAGCAGCAGCCGGAGCGGCTTCTTTCTTCTCTTCCTGCGCAGGTGCAGCAGCTGCTGCACCGTCGGCGGAATCGAAAATCATGATCAGTTTGCCGGTCTCGGTTTTATCGCCAACAGAGACTTTAATCTCTTTAACGATGCCAGCCTGAGGAGACGGGACTTCCATAGAGGCTTTGTCGCCTTCTACGGTGATCAGCGACTGTTCAGCTTCAACTTTGTCGCCCACTTTGACCAGGATCTCGGTGATTTCAACTTCATCAGCCCCGATGTCCGGTACATTGATTTCGATAGCCATTATTCTTTTACCTCTTACGCCAGACGCGGGTTAACTTTATCTGCATCGATGTTGAATTTGGTAATTGCGTCCGCAACCACTTTCTTATCGATTTCGCCACGTTTAGCCAGTTCGCCCAGTGCTGCTACAACCACGTAAGAAGCATCAACTTCGAAGTGGTGACGCAGGTTTTCGCGGCTGTCTGAACGACCGAAGCCGTCAGTACCCAGTACGCGATAATCATCAGCTGGAACGTAAGTACGAACCTGCTCAGCGAACAGTTTCATATAGTCAGTAGACGCCACCGCTGGCGCGTCGTTCATCACCTGAGCGATGTACGGAACGCGTGGAGTTTCCATTGGGTGCAGCATGTTCCAGCGCTCACAATCCTGGCCATCACGAGCCAGTTCAGTGAAGGAGGTCACGCTGTACACGTCGGAACCGACACCGTAGTCCTTCGCCAGGATCTGTGCGGCTTCACGCACGTGACGCAGGATAGAGCCGGAGCCCAGCAGCTGAACTTTACCTTTGCTACCTTCAACAGTTTCGAGTTTGTAGATACCTTTACGGATACCTTCCTCGGCACCTGCTGGCATTGCCGGCATGTGGTAGTTTTCGTTCAGGGTGGTGATGTAGTAGTAAATGTTCTCTTGCGCTTCACCGTACATGCGCTGCAGACCGTCATGCATGATGACTGCCACTTCGTACGCGTAAGACGGGTCGTAAGAGATACAGTTAGGGATAGTTAGAGACTGAATGTGGCTGTGACCATCTTCGTGCTGCAGACCTTCACCGTTCAGGGTCGTACGACCAGAAGTACCACCGATCAGGAAGCCGCGAGCCTGCTGGTCGCCTGCCTGCCAGCACAGGTCACCGATACGCTGGAACCCGAACATGGAGTAGTAAATGTAGAACGGGATCATCGGCAGGTTGTTGGTGCTGTAAGATGTCGCAGCAGCCAGCCAGGATGCGCCTGCACCCAGCTCGTTGATACCTTCCTGCAGGATCTGACCTTTCTCGTCTTCTTTATAGTAAGCAACCTGCTCACGGTCCTGCGGGGTGTACTGCTGGCCGTTCGGGCTGTAGATACCGATCTGACGGAACAGACCTTCCATACCGAAAGTACGCGCTTCGTCGGCGATGATTGGCACCAGACGATCTTTGATCGACTTGTTCTTCAGCATCACGTTCAGGGCACGAACGAAAGCGATAGTGGTAGAGATCTCTTTGTTCTGCTCTTCGAGCAGCTGTGAGAAGTCTTCCAGCGCTGGCAGTTCCAGCTTCTCGGTGAAGTTAGGCTGACGAGCTGGCAGGTAGCCTTTCAGCGCCTGACGACGTTCGTGCAGGTACTTGTGCTCTTCAGAACCTTCCGGGAAGGTGATGTAAGACAGGTTTTCTACCTGCTCATCGGTCACTGGAACGTTGAAACGGTCGCGGATATAACGCACGCCGTCCATGTTCATTTTCTTAACCTGGTGAGCGATGTTTTTACCTTCTGCGGTATCACCCATGCCGTAACCTTTGATGGTATGGGCCAGGATAACAGTCGCTTTACCTTTGGTCTCACGCGCTTTTTTCAGTGCCGCGTAGATTTTCTTCGGATCGTGACCACCACGGTTCAGCGCCCAGATCTGCTCATCAGTCCAGTCTGCAACCAGTGCGGCGGTTTCAGGGTATTTACCGAAGAAGTGCTCACGCACGTAGGCACCGTCTTTGGATTTGAAGGTCTGGTAGTCACCGTCAACGGTTTCGTTCATCAGTTGGATCAGTTTACCGCTGGTGTCTTTACGCAGCAGTTCGTCCCAACGGGAACCCCACATGACTTTGATTACGTTCCAGCCAGCACCCGCGAAGATGCCTTCCAGTTCGTTGATGATCTTGCCGTTACCGGTTACCGGACCATCCAGACGCTGCAGGTTACAGTTGATGATGAAGCACAGGTTGTCCAGCTTCTCACGGGTTGCGATGGTGATCGCACCTTTAGATTCTGGTTCATCCATTTCGCCGTCGCCCAGGAAGGCGTAAACGGTCTGCTCAGAGGTGTCTTTCAGACCACGGTGTTCCAGATATTTCAGGAATTTAGCCTGATAGATCGCACCGATTGGACCCAGACCCATGGATACGGTCGGGAACTGCCAGAATTCAGGCATCAGTTTAGGGTGCGGGTAAGAAGACAGACCTTTACCGTGAACTTCCTGACGGAAGTTGTTCATCTGCTCTTCAGTCAGACGACCTTCCAGGAATGCACGTGCATAGATGCCCGGAGAGATGTGGCCCTGGAAGTACACCAGATCGCCGCCGTCTTTCTCGTTCGCTGCACGGAAGAAGTGGTTAAAGCACACTTCGTAAACGGTCGCAGAAGACTGGAAGGACGCCATGTGGCCACCCAGCTCCAGATCTTTCTTGGACGCGCGCAGAACAGTCATGATGGCGTTCCAGCGGATAGCTGAACGGATACGACGTTCCAGATCCAGATTGCCCGGGTATTCCGGTTCGTCTTCAACGGCAATCGTGTTTACGTAGTTGCTAGCCCCTGCACCTGAAGCAACCTTCACGCCGCCTTTGCGGGCTTCAGAAAGCAGCTGATCAATCAGATACTGAGCGCGCTCAACACCTTCTTCACGGATGACCGATTCGATCGCCTGTAGCCAGTCGCGAGTTTCGATCGGATCCACGTCATTTTGGAGACGTTCTGACATGGGGGTATTCCTTATCTATCTAATACGTTGATTTGTCTGGAACCTGTCCCATTGTGCTCTTCAGCAAGAACACAATAAGACAGGTTCTGCGTTTAGTTGCCGCGCTCTAAAAGTACCTGGCGCTTAATCCTTTCGTTGCTGTATGCGGCGTAATGAACGTTCGCGACGCGATTGTTCACGGCTGCGGTCCAGCAAGATTTCCTCAATGAAAGCCAGGTGACGGTGCGACGCTTCGCGCGCCTGCTCCGGTTCCCCGGCCATTATCGCCTCGAATATTCGGGTGCGATGGTTGCTTACCAGTGGGAGCATCTCCCGACGGGCATACAACAATTCAAAATTCTGACGAACGTTCTGGGCCAGCATCGGCTCCATGCAGCGTAGCAGATGGAGGAGCACCACATTGTGTGCCGCTTCGGTGACGGCAATTTGATACTGGACGACGGCGCTGGACTCGGCGTCTAAATCGCCGGACTGCTGTGCCCGTTCAATGGCCTGATGCAGCTCGCGGATACGCACGCGATCTTCATCAGTGCTGCGAAGGGCAGCGTAATAGGCCGCAATACCTTCCAGCGCGTGACGGGTCTCAAGCAGGTCAAACTGGGATTCTGGGTGGTCAGAGAGAAGTTCTACCAGCGGATCGCTGAAGCTCTGCCACAGGCTGTTTTGCACAAAGGTTCCGCCGCCCTGGCGACGAAGCAGCAAGCCCTTTGCTTCGAGGCGTTGAATCGCCTCACGCAGAGAGGGACGTGAAACGTCGAACTGTTTTGCCAGTTCGCGTTCTGGCGGAAGTTTCTCACCCGGGCGCAGAGTCCCTTCGAGGATTAAAAACTCCAGCTGCTGCTCAATCACATCAGATAGTTTTGGTTGGCGAATTTTGCTGTAGGCCATATTCCCTGTCTTACGCCTTTTTGCCCGGAGTCAATTGGTCTTACCAATTTATATTTCGTATCGCTAAAGTAACAAAGTATTCACCTTCTGTCCATATTGGTTTTGATTGAAATCAGTAAACCCTGCACATTTTAACAACCTTACAGAAATAACGTTTCAGAAATGTAACTTTGCACAAATGAGTTGATTACTCCCAAAGTGGGAGTTTTAACCATAATGAAACGAGGGTTTTTGCAATCTGAAGCGATTCAACAAGGCAAATTATGAAAATTCGCCCACTTAAGGCGCATTTCTATTCTATAGGTTGGGGTAAGAAGCGAGAGCGGAGTGATTTACAAATGCTTTCTTTTTATTCAACTCGTCATCAGCCCTTCATAAAGCAGGTGCATTCACAGGCACTTACCACTATTCTGGCGCTTACGGAAGTCATCTCCGCTTTTTTCGGTTCGTTTAACCGTAAAGAAATAAATACAGAATATGGATTTTCATAATTACACACGCACAGCGTGACATAACAACCACACACGAGGTTTCAAATGGAAGCTCAACAGCACGGCGATCAGCTAAAGCGCGGGCTAAAAAACCGCCATATTCAGCTCATCGCACTGGGCGGTGCTATTGGTACCGGCCTGTTTCTGGGCAGCGCATCCGTTATCCAGTCTGCCGGTCCGGGCATTATTTTGGGTTACGCGATTGCGGGTTTCATTGCTTTTCTGATCATGCGCCAGTTAGGTGAAATGGTTGTCGAGGAGCCGGTCGCTGGCTCCTTCAGCCACTTTGCCTATAAGTACTGGGGCAGCTTTGCCGGTTTCGCTTCCGGCTGGAACTACTGGGTACTGTACGTTCTGGTTGCCATGGCCGAGCTGACTGCCGTCGGGAAGTATATTCAGTTCTGGTATCCCGACATCCCAACCTGGGTTTCTGCTGCAGCTTTCTTCGTCATTATCAACGCCATTAACCTCACCAACGTAAAAGTGTTCGGCGAGATGGAGTTCTGGTTTGCCATCATCAAAGTGATCGCCGTCGTGGCGATGATTATCTTTGGCGGCTGGCTGCTGTTCAGCGGCAACGGTGGCCCACAGGCAACCGTGCGTAACCTCTGGGAACAGGGCGGCTTCCTGCCTCACGGCATGACCGGTCTGGTGATGATGATGGCCATCATTATGTTCTCTTTCGGCGGTCTGGAACTGGTGGGTATCACCGCCGCAGAAGCCGACAACCCTGAACAGAGCATCCCGAAAGCGACGAATCAGGTTATCTACCGAATTCTGATCTTCTATGTGGGCTCGCTGGCGGTCCTGCTCTCCCTGCTGCCGTGGACGCGCGTCACTGCCGACACCAGTCCGTTTGTGCTGATTTTCCACGAACTGGGTGATACCGTCGTGGCGAACGCGCTCAATGTCGTGGTGCTGACCGCGGCGCTTTCCGTGTACAACAGCTGCGTATACTGCAACAGCCGTATGCTGTTCGGTCTGGCCCAGCAGGGCAATGCGCCGAAGATGCTACTCAACGTTGATAAACGCGGCGTGCCGGTCAACACCATCATTGTTTCAGCCATCGTGACGGCGCTGTGCGTGCTGATTAACTACATGGCGCCGGAATCCGCATTTGGCCTGCTAATGGCACTGGTGGTCTCTGCACTGGTCATCAACTGGGCGATGATCAGCCTGGCACACATCAAGTTCCGCCGCGCGAAACAGCAGCAGGGCGTGACGACGCGCTTCCCTGCCCTGCTCTATCCGCTGGGTAACTGGATCTGCCTGCTGTTTATGGCGGCCGTGCTGGTGATCATGCTGATCACGCCGGGTATGGCAATCTCCGTCTACCTGATCCCAGTCTGGATTGCCGTGCTGGGCGTTGGCTATCTCTTCAGCCAGAAAAGCCGCAAGGCCATGAAGGCCCACTAAGTCTCCTCCGCGGTACCTGCTTTTGCGGGTACCGCGCGTTGTTACCTCCCTCACACTTTCATCCCTACAGCGTTTTTATCCATATCACCGCCCTGATACTGCAACGCATATATTCGTTTGCCAGCAAATAATTCTCTCCATACCGAAACCCGGAGAGCAGTCTATGGATAACGCTAAACTGTCAGTAAAAGAAAAGATCGGCTATGGGATGGGCGATGCAGGTTGCAACATCATCTTTGGCGCCATCATGCTGTTTGTTAACTATTTTTATACCGACATATTTGGCCTCGCGCCTGCGCTGGTGGGGGTCTTACTGCTGTCGGTCCGTGTGATTGACGCCGTCACCGACCCTATCATGGGGGCAATTGCCGACCGCACCCGCAGTAAATATGGCCGTTTTCGTCCATGGCTGCTGTGGATTGCCTTCCCCTACGCGCTGTTCAGTATTCTGATGTTCACCACACCGGAGTGGAGCTATAACAGCAAAGTTATCTATGCGTTTGTCACCTACTTCCTGCTCTCATTAACCTATACGGCCATCAACATCCCTTACTGTTCGTTAGGAGGGGTGATCACCAACGATCCGAAAGAGCGTGTGGCCTGCCAGTCCTACCGCTTCGTGCTGGTCGGCATCGCCACGTTGCTGCTGTCATTGACGCTGCTGCCGATGGCCGACTGGTTTGGCGGGGATAACAAAGCCAAAGGCTACCAGATGGCAATGACCGTACTGGCGCTGATTGGCACCTGCATGTTCCTGTTCTGCTTCGCCACCGTGCGCGAGCGCGTGCGCCCGGCGGTGCAGACCCACGACGAGCTGAAAAATGACCTGAAAGACGTGTGGAAAAACGACCAGTGGGTGCGAATTTTGCTCCTGACCCTGTGCAACGTCTGCCCGGGCTTTATCCGCATGGCGGCAACCATGTATTACGTCACCTGGGTGATGGGCCAGAGCACCCACTTCGCCACCGTGTTTATCAGCCTGGGGGTTATCGGCATGATGCTTGGCAGCGTGCTGGCAAAAGTGCTGACCGACCGCTGGTGTAAACTGAAGGTCTTCTTCTGGACCAATATCGTGCTGGCGATATTTTCCTGCGCCTTCTATTTCTTCGACCCGAAAGCCACCGTCACCATCGTGGTGCTCTACGTTCTGCTGAACATCCTGCACCAGATCCCGTCTCCGCTGCACTGGTCGCTGATGGCTGACGTGGATGACTACGGCGAGTGGAAAACCGGGAAACGCATCACCGGGATCAGCTTCTCCGGCAACATTTTCTTCCTGAAGCTGGGTCTGGCGATTGCCGGGGCAATGGTCGGTTTTCTGCTCTCCTGGTACGGTTACGACGCAGGCGCAAAAGCGCAAAGCGCGGAGGCCATTAACGGTATCGTACTGCTGTTTACCGTTATTCCTGGCGTTGGATACTTAATTACCGCGGGCGTTGTACGCCTGCTGAAAGTGGACCGCGAAACCATGAAGATGATCCAGTCCGATCTGGAAAAGCGCCGCGCCAACTACCGCGAGCTGAACGCTTATCAGGAACTCAAAGCCGCAGAGACAAAATAAGGAAAGTTGCATGCAAACCTGGCCAAACCCGTTTATTGAACAACGCGCCGACCCGTACATTTTACATCATGAGGGGGAATACTATTTTATTGCCTCCGTGCCGGAGTACGACAGGCTGGCTATCCGCCGTGCTGACTCGCTGGAGGGCTTGCGCAGCGCCGAAGAGATAGTGGTCTGGCGCAAACCCGACACCGGTCCAATGAGCCAGTTGATTTGGGCCCCAGAACTGCATCACATCGACGGGAAGTGGTATATCTATTTTGCCGCGACGCACACCCAGGCGCTTGATAGCCTCGGCATGTTCCAGCACCGAATGTTTGCGCTGGAGTGTACCGACAGCGATCCGCTCGCCGGTACGTGGGTCGAGAAGGGGCAAATAAAAACGCCATTCGACACTTTCGCCCTCGATGCCACCACCTTTGTCCATCAGGGGAAACGCTGGTATCTGTGGGCGCAAAAAGCGCCGGATATCGCCGGAAACTCCAACCTTTATCTGTGTGAAATGGAAAATCCGTGGACGCTGAAAGGCGAGCCGGTGATGCTCAGTAAACCTGAATATGACTGGGAATGCCGCGGATTTCTGGTTAACGAAGGTCCGGCGGTGCTGGTTCACGGTGACAAGCTGTTTATCAGCTACTCCGCTAGCGCCACCGATGAGAACTACTGCATGGGGTTATTGTGGATAGACCTGAATGCCGATCCGCAACAGCCGGCGAACTGGCACAAATCTGCGCGTCCGGTATTCACCACCCGTTATGAAAACCGCCAGTTTGGGCCGGGCCATAACAGCTTCACAAAGACCTCAGAAGGGGAAGATGTGCTGGTGTATCACGCCAGAAATTACACCGAAATCGAAGGCGATCCGCTTTACGATCCCAATCGTCATACCCGCCTGAAGCGTGTTCGTTGGGACGAAAACGGGATGCCTGATTTCGGCATCCCGCCTGCGGATACGCTATAGCGTTTGCGGCGCGCTGGCCTACACCAGCGTGCCGTAAATGGTCAGTAGCGCCACAACCACCACCACCACAAACGACGTTTTCTTTGCCATTGAAACCGCCGCTTTTGGCGTTTCAATCTTGTCGGTATGCGGCTCTCGCGCCAGGGAAAACTGCGCCAGACGGGTTAACACCTGATACTGCGAGGTGTGTAGGTCGCCCAGAGACGCAAACCACGCTGGCAATGCTTTTTCACCGTGGCCAATGAGCGCGTACACCACTCCCACCAGACGCACCGGCAGCCAGTCGAGCACATGCAGGATGGCATCAATGCCGGAGAGCAAACGTTCATGCGGTGTCAGATAACGGGCAAGCCAGGTCTGCCAGGCACGCAGGAACGCATACCCCATCAGCAAGACGGGTCCCACCGGGCCCCCCACCACAAACCAGAACAGCGGCGCGAGGTAGTAACGGAAGTTAATCCACAGCAGCGCATTTTGCAGCTCGCGCAGGAACTCGCGCTCGTCGCAATCCGGCGGCACGCCGTGGATCATCGTCAGTTCGCTCGCCATGGCACCGCGCGCGTGGGCATCATCGCGGGAGGCCGCTTTAAGATAAGCGTGGTAGTGCAAACGCACCTTGCCCGCACCAATGCACAGCACGCCAAGCAGGATCCACACCACCAGCAGCGGCACATTGAAAAAGAGTCCGTACAGCGCGCGCAGCAGCAGGAAGGTAATCACCATCACACCCGCCATCATCAGCAGCGTGCGCAGCATGGAAAAGTGCCTGATGCGGCGGAATAACACCTCCAGCCGGTGATCCAGATGCCAGTGCTCACCGAGCTTGAACAGACGTTCAGCGATGATAACCAGCAGCATGGTAAACAACGTCATGTTATCTCCTTATTCTGACGACGCGGTGAGCATGGCGCGAAAGCGGGGCCAGTCAAATGCCGGGCCAGGATCGGTTTTTCTCGCCGGAGCGATATCACTGTGTCCGGTAATGTTGTCGGCGATTGCCGGGTAGAGTCCGATAAGCGTACGGGTCACAGCCGCTAACTTTTGATACTGTGAGTCGGTGTAGGGCGTAGTATCCGTGCCTTCCAGTTCGATCCCAATGGAGAAATCGTTGCACCGTTCGCGCCCGTGATACATCGACACCCCGGCATGCCAGGCGCGCTTATCAAAAGGAACATACTGAACCACCTCACCATCACGACGAATCAGACAGTGAGCCGACACGCGCAAATGCGCAATCTCAGCGAAGAAAGGATGGGCATTGGGATCTATCGTTCCCGTGAATAACGCATCGATCCACGGGCCGCCAAATTCACCCGGCGGGAGACTAATATTATGAACCACCAGCAGTGTGGGCTTTTCATCCTCCGGGCGGCAATCGTGGTGCGGCGAGGGTACACGCCGCGCATCCACCAGCCATCCGTTTTCTAACAACATGCTGGAACTCCTTCTGTATGGTGCAATGACTCGGTTCAGAGTAGCATGTTTCAATATTATGATTCGTTACCAATTTGGAGTTTTATCATGCCGCCTCGCCGCTACAACCCCGACCACCGACGTGAAGCACTTCTGGAACGTATTAATATGGATATTCCGGCAAGCGTTGCCCATGCGTTAAAAGAAGACCTTGGGGGTGACGTGAATGCCGATAAAGACATTACCGCACAATTATTGCCAAAAGAGACACGTTCCCACGCGGTCATTATTACCCGTGAAGAGGGCGTTTTTTGCGGCAAGCGTTGGGTTGAAGAGGTATTTACTCAACTGGCGGGCGATGATGTGCAGGTGACCTGGCACGTTGAAGATGGTGATGCGATTACAGCCAATCAGCCGCTGTTCGAGCTGGACGGTCCCTCGCGCGTCTTGCTGACCGGCGAACGCACCGCGCTCAATTTTGTACAAACGCTCTCTGGCGTCGCCAGCGAAGTGCGTCGCTATGTTGACCTCCTGGCCGGCACCCACACTCAGCTGCTGGATACCCGCAAAACGCTGCCAGGCCTGCGCACTGCGCTGAAGTACGCGGTGCTCTGTGGCGGCGGCGCCAACCATCGACTGGGCTTATCCGATGCCTTCCTGATCAAAGAGAACCACATTATTGCGTCGGGTTCCGTGCGCCAGGCCGTTGAGAAAGCCTTCTGGCTGCACCCGGACGTCCCTGTTGAAGTGGAAGTCGAAAGCCTGGAAGAGCTGGAGCAGGCCGTTAAGGCCGGAGCCGATATCATCATGCTCGACAATTTCGAAACTGAGCAGATGCGCGAGGCAGTAAAACTGACTAACGGCCGCGCCCAGCTTGAAGTTTCCGGGAACGTCACGTTTGACACGATCCGTGAATTCGCCGAAACCGGTGTGGACTACATCTCCGTCGGCGCGCTGACCAAACACGTTCGCGCCCTTGACCTCTCCATGCGCTTCAAATAACACGCTTCCCCTCTCCGCCCGGAGAGGGGAATTTCAGTCCTGCTCGCAAATCCGTTGTTCTTCCCTGCAACACTGCATGAATTCTCTGAAGCCCCTTTCCCGTTCCCTTTTTTGCCCCTCGTTTCTCTCCTTTCGCGCTGCCAGAGTAGCGCCACTTTGCATAAGGAGCAGATATGGACAGACAACAAGGATTCACACTCATTGAGCTGATGGTGGTCATTGGCATTATTGCGATTCTGAGCGCCATCGGGGTTCCCGCCTATCAGAACTACCTGCGTAAAGCCGCCCTCACCGATATGCTGCAAACCTTCATTCCCTATCGCACTGCCATTGAGCTTTGCGCGCTCGATCACGGTGGCGTGGAGAGCTGTGACGCAGGCAGTAACGGCATCCCTTCCCCGACGACGACGCGTTACGTCTCAGCAATGAACGTGGCAAAAGGGATCGTGACCTTGACGGGTCAGGAGAGTCTCAACGGACTGACGGTGACCATGACGCCACAGTGGAATAACGGCAACGGTATGACAGGCTGGACGCGTGACTGCAACATCAGTGCTGACAGCGAGCTTAAGCAGGCCTGTGAAGACGTCTTCCGCTTCGACAATAACTGAGGGGCGGACAATGAACACCGATCAACTCGTGGCACTTTGCCTTCGCCATCATGCTCTGCTGCTCACCAGCGACAGTGACATGGTCAGCATCGCCGTCGTGGGAAGCCCCGCATCTGAACTGATGGAAGCCCTGCGCTTCGCAACGCAGAAACGGATTGATATCGAGTGCTGGAGCGCTGAACGCATGGAAAAGCATCGGCAGTTAAGCGCGCAATCGCATCTGCCTAACGTTTCGCAGGCACATTCCGCGGTGGATATCCTCAACCACACGCTGCAACAGGCGATAAACCAGCGCGCCTCCGACATCCATATTGAACCGATGGAGCACGCGTGCCAGATTCGCTTACGTATCGATGGCGTACTTTGCCCGCAACCTCCGCTTTCCGCCGCGCTGGCAACGATGCTCAGCGCCCGGTTAAAAGTGCTGGGTAATCTGGATATTGCTGAACGCCGCTTACCGCAGGATGGTCAGTTTACCATTGAGCTGACAAACGAGCCGGTCTCGTTTCGTATCGCCACGCTTCCCTGCAACGGCGGTGAGAAAATTGTGCTGCGACTGCTGCATCAGGTTCAGCAGGCTCTTGAACCGAAAGCACTCGGCATGAGCGCTGAGCAGCTGGCCTGTTTTACTGCTTCACTGCACCAGCCTCAGGGGCTGATTCTGGTTACCGGCCCCACAGGCAGCGGCAAAACCGTCACCCTCTATAGCGCGTTACAGGCGCTTAACACCCCTGACGTCAACATCTGCAGCGTAGAGGATCCCATTGAAATCCCGCTTGCGGGATTGAATCAGACGCAGATTAACCCGCGAGCGGGCCTGACATTTCAGAGCGTGCTAAGGGCGCTGCTGCGTCAGGATCCGGATATCATTATGGTCGGCGAAATTCGTGATGGCGAAACGGCAGAGATCGCTATTAATGCCGCGCAGACCGGGCACCTGGTATTGTCGACGCTGCATACCAACTCGACAACGGAAACCCTGATTCGCCTGGAGCAGATGGGCGTCGCGCGCTGGATGATATCTTCCGCACTCTCTATGGTGATTGCCCAACGGCTGGTTCGGCGTCTTTGTCCACATTGCCGACAGCAAAACGGGGAGCATTCGGGCTTACCCCGCCCGGTTTGGCCGCGACCACTTCCCCGCTGGCAACCCACAGGCTGCGATCGTTGCTATCACGGTTTTTACGGCCGGGTGGCGATTTTTGAAGTACTGGCAATCGACAACCCTCTGCGTCAGGCAATTGCCAGCGGGGCAGGCACCGAGGTCATAGAAGCCAGTGCCCGGCAGGCAGGGTTAATCTCGCTGTTTGAACACGGCTGTATGGCCATTGAGCAAGGGCTAACCACGCTCGAAGAGTTATTGCGTGTTTTGGGGATGCCCGATGGCCACTAATCACCTCTGGCGCTGGCGAGCCCTCTCCACAGAAGGAGAACCCCGAAGCGGGACACTCTGGGCCACAGACCGCAACGCGGCCTTCACCAGACTAATGCGGAACGACCTGCATCCTCTGGCCCTCTCCCGATGCCCTCAGAGACACCGCTGGCGTCCTCATCACTGCTACGAGATGTTTCGCCAGCTCGCCACGCTGCTGCAGGCCGGACTAACGCTTGCGCATAGCCTGCAAATGCTGGCTGACCAGCATCCATCAGAACCGTGGCGGGCACTGCTGCAAAGCGTTGCCGATGAACTCAGTGAAGGGTGCCCTTTTTCTGAGGCGCTCAGGCGGTGGCCCACGGTCTTTACCCCATTGCATATCTCAATGGTAAAAACGGGTGAGCTGACAGGGAAGCTGGAAGAGTGCTGTCGCCAGCTCGCCCAGCAACAAAAAGCGCAGCAGCAGCTCGGTCAGAAAGTGAAAAAAGCGCTGCGCTACCCGGCGATCATCCTGACGCTGGCGGTACTCGTCGTACTCGCCATGGTCACCCTGGTGTTGCCCGAGTTCGCCGCAATCTACAAAACGTTTAACACTCCCCTTCCGGCGCTGACGCGGATGGTGATGGGTATATCCGCGTTTATGCAGTCCTACGCTCTCGCACTGTTCGCGGTGCTGCTTGTTCCGTTAACCGCAGCCTGGACTCTGCGTCACACGCCTCGCTGGCAGCGATTTCTTCTGCATCTACCTGTAATGGGGGCGCTGGCGAAAGGGCAAAAGCTGGGGCAGATCTTCACCGTACTGTCGCTCACACAGCAGGCAGGCATTGCCTTTTTACAGGGGCTTGAGAGCGCAGAAGAGACCGTCGAAAGCCGCTACTGGCAAGGGATCCTTCGCAGAATACGCGAAGATATTGAAAAAGGGCTTCCCGTCTGGTCATCCTTTCAGAAAGCGGCAATGTTTACCCCGCTCTGTATTCAGCTTTTACGAACGGGCGAAATGTCAGGTTCACTGGACATCATGCTGGCAAACCTTGCTCGTCATCACACGGAGCAAACTTTTCAGTTGGCCGACAATCTGGCAGCACTCCTGGAGCCGTTACTACTGGTTGTCACGGGGATCATCATCGGCACGCTAGTGGTGGCAATGTATTTGCCCATTTTCCATTTGGGGGATGCGATGAGCGCGGGATAGCCAATAGTGCTGGCGCACGGACATGCGCCAGCGAAAGCCATTACAGGCTATTGAAAACGCGGTTTTCCTGCTCCTGAACGCGAATAAACGTCGTACGTTTCGTCAGCTCTTTCAGACGGGAGGCACCCACGTAGGTACAGGCTGAGCGCAGGCCGCCCAGGATGTCGCGCGCGGTGTTTTCAACCGGGCCACGCAGAGGCAGCTTCACGGTTTTGCCTTCTGCCGCACGGTATTTTGCCACACCACCAACGTGACGGGTCATTGCAGACTCAGAGCTCATACCGTAGAACAGCATGAATTTCTCGCCGTTTTCTTCCACCACGGTGCCGCCGCTCTCTTCATGACCGGCCAGCATACCGCCGAGCATCACGAAGTCTGCGCCGCCGCCAAACGCCTTCGCCACATCGCCCGGCATGGTGCAACCGCCGTCACTGATGATCTGGCCGCCCAGGCCATGCGCCGCATCGGCACATTCGATAACGGCGGACAGCTGCGGATACCCAACGCCGGTTTTGACGCGCGTGGTGCATACGGAGCCCGGGCCAATGCCCACTTTCACGATGTCGGCACCGGAGAGGATCAGCTCCTCACACATTTCACCGGTCACCACGTTGCCCGCGATGATGGTTTTCGTTGGCCAGGCCTCACGCGCCTTGCTGACGAACTGCACGAAATGCTCGGAGTAACCGTTCGCCACATCAATACACACAAAATTGAGCGCCGGGTTCGCATTCAGGATCTGTTTGGTCTTCTCGAAATCGGCATCAGAGGTGCCGGTGGAGACCATCACATGCTTCACCACATCCGCAGAGGCGGATGCAACAAACGCATTCCACTCTTCCGGGCTGTAGTGTTTGTGCACTGCGGTGAGAATATCGAACTGCGCCAGGGCGGTTGCCATCCCGAAGGTGCCCACCGTATCCATATTGGCGGCGATAATCGGCACGCCAGACCAGGTCTGACCGGAATGTTTAAAGGTGAATTGACGTTCGAGTTCAACGTCTGAGCGACTTTTCAGTGTAGAGCGTTTAGGGCGGATAAGAACGTCTTTGAAACCTAACTTCAGATCTTCTTCGATACGCATGTGCGGATTCCTGGGGTTAGAGGCAAATATGTTAAAAGCACAACTCCAGTGACGCTATCATACGCACTAATACCTGCTCCGCAAGACTGCGAAATTCTCTTTTTTTACGCTACAATCCTATAAATTTACCTGGTAAAAAGCCGGTAAACAGGGCTAAACAGTGGCTGATGCACGTTTGAAATTTAACCAACTGATTTTAATAATGAATAATTCCCAGGATTTGATTTAATGGGGTATATCGTCGCATTAACCGGCGGCATCGGTAGTGGCAAAAGTACCGTTGCGGACGCATTTTCTCGTCTGGGTATCACGATTATTGATGCCGATATCATTGCCCGTCAGGTGGTAGAGCCCAATACACCCGCGCTAAAAGCCATCGAAAACCATTTTGGTCCGGCAATTATCAGTGCAGATGGCACGCTAAATCGCCGCAAGCTACGCGAATGCATTTTTTCCGATTCTGCGGAAAAACGCTGGCTTAATGCCCTGCTCCACCCCATTATCCACCAGGAAACTCAGCGTCAAATTGCCGCAGCCCGCTCGCCGTATGTTCTGTGGGTGGTTCCGCTTCTGGTAGAGAATCAGCTGCACAATAAAGCCGATCGGGTGCTGGTCATTGATGTCTCGCCTGAAACGCAAATCCAGCGCACCGTGACGCGCGATCGTGTCTCGCGCGAACAGGCTGAACAAATTCTTGCCGCTCAGGCCACGCGCGCTCAGCGCCTTGCCGTTGCGGATGATGTTATTGATAATAACGGCGCACCAGATGCCATTGCATCGGATGTTGCCCGCCTGCATGCGCAGTATTTGGCGTTCGCCGCGCAGGCCGTTGCACAGGAAAAACCATAATGTCGACCCACATCCTTTTTGAGCATCCGCTCAACGAAAAAATGCGTACCTGGCTGCGTATCGAATTTCTGATTCAACAACTTTCACAACATTTGCCCGTCAGCGATCATGCCACTGCGTTGCACTTCTTCCGCAACGTGGGGGATCTGCTGGATGTCATTGAGCGGGGCGACGTCCGCACAGAGCTTCTGAAAGAACTGGAGCGCCAGCAGCGTAAATTACAGGCCTGGGCCGAAGTGCCGGGCGTGGATCAGAGCCGCATTGATTCACTTCGTCAGCAGCTTAAAAACAGCAGCAGTACGCTGATGGCCGCACCTCGTGTCGGGCAATTTTTGCGAGAAGATCGCCTGATCGGCCTGGTGCGCCAGCGCCTGAGTATTCCTGGTGGCTGCTGTAGTTTCGACCTGCCAACGCTGCATATGTGGCTGCATATGCCGCAAGCACAGCGTGATGCGCAGGTGAACAGCTGGCTGGAAAGTCTCGCCCCCATGCACCAGACGCTGTCGCTAATTCTCGACCTCATCCGTAACTCGGCGCCGTTCCGCAAGCAAACCAGCCTGAACGGTTTCTATCAGGATAACGGCGATGATGCCGATCTTCTGCGTCTGAATTTATCGCTCGGCGAGCAGCTTTACCCACAGATTTCCGGGCATAAGAGTCGTTTTGCGATCCGCTTTATGCCTCTGGACAGCGAGAATGGCACCGTGCCGGAACGCCTCGATTTTGAACTGGCCTGTTGTTAAGGAGTGCCGATGTCTGAAGTGACCACCGTAAACTGCCCCACCTGCGGTAAAACCGTTGTATGGGGCGAAATGAGTCCGTTCCGTCCATTCTGCTGCAAGCGCTGTCAGTTAATTGACCTTGGAGAATGGGCGGCGGAAGAGAAACGCATTCCGAGCAAAGGCGATCTCTCGGACAGCGATGACTGGAGTGAAGAGCAGCAATAGCTTTAAAGCCTGCTGGCGCTTCGCTTAGCAGGCCTACAGGTCGTCCGTCAGTCGGGATATGACGGCCGCATTTGCCGGTGGGAATTTATCGGCATCACTGGCCTGAAGCTCCACCCAGTTACCGGGTTGCCCCTCTTTTCCCCAGGGGTCGCCTTCCCAGTTTTCGACCAGCCAGAACCAAAGCGTGATGTGCCTGTCCGGAAACTGGTATTCGAGCTTATCGAACAGCGTTGCGCCAACTGGCGTAATTCCTACTTCTTCCTGAAGCTCACGCACCAGCGCCTCTTCCGGCGTCTCCCCTGATTCGATTTTTCCACCGGGAAACTCCCATTTGTTCGCCATATGGGCATCGGCAGCGCGCTGGGTAATGAAGATCTGGTTTTGCGGGTTGCGAATAATCCCGACGGCAATTTGCAGTATTTTCATATTGTCACTTCCATAAAAAAGGCGCAGATATCTGCGCCTTTTCATTGTCTTATGAACTTAGCTCAGACGGCCGTGGCAGGCCTTATATTTTTTACCGGAACCACACGGGCA
This sequence comes from Enterobacter cloacae complex sp. HYC080_NIDB, assembly GCF_056673325.1. Classification (NCBI taxonomy): domain Bacteria; kingdom Pseudomonadati; phylum Pseudomonadota; class Gammaproteobacteria; order Enterobacterales; family Enterobacteriaceae; genus Enterobacter; species Enterobacter cloacae complex sp. HYC080_NIDB. The sequence goes on from NZ_CP114212.1 coordinate 3,767,956, forward strand.
CGGATCGTTACGACCCACTTTACGATCGCCAGTCTGCGCGGCGATCGCCGCTGCAGCTTCGCTCTCGTCAGTCTGGTGGCTCAGCTGTTGCATCTGCGCCAGACGCTCAGCTTCTTCACGACGCTGTTGTTCCATCGCTTCCACTTCTTCCGGCATACGTACCTGAACTTTGCTCAGGGTGCTGATCACTTCATACTTCAGCGACTCCAGCATAGACGCAAACATGGAGAAGGATTCACGCTTGTACTCCTGCTTCGGATCTTTCTGCGCATAGCCACGCAGGTGAATACCCTGACGCAGGTAGTCCATTGCCGCCAGGTGCTCTTTCCACAGGGAGTCCAGCGTCTGCAGCATCACACCTTTTTCGAAGTGACGCATCATCTCAGCGCCAACCACTTCTTCCTTACGCTTATAAACGTCCAGCGCGGTTTCAAAGATACGTTCGCGCAGCGTCTCTTCGTGCAGCTCAGGCTCTTTGTCCAGCCACTCTTTGATAGGCAGATCGAGGTCAAAGTCGTTCTTCAGACGTTCCTGCAGGCCTTCGATATCCCACATCTCTTCCAGAGACTGCGGTGGAATATGCCCGTCAATGGTCGCTTTGAACACATCTTCGCGAATGCTGTTGATGGTTTCGCTCACGTCGGACACGTCCAGCAGTTCGTTACGCTGGGTGTAGATCGCACGACGCTGATCGTTCGCGACGTCATCATACTCCAGCAGCTGCTTACGAATATCAAAGTTGCGGCTTTCCACTTTACGCTGCGCGTTGGCAATCGCTTTAGTGACCCACGGGTGCTCGATGGCTTCGCCTGGTTTCATGCCAAGTTTACGCATCATGCCGGACACGCGGTCGGAGGCGAAAATACGCATCAGCGCATCTTCCATAGACAGGTAGAAGCGAGAAGAACCGGCATCCCCCTGACGGCCCGCACGGCCACGCAGCTGGTTGTCGATACGACGAGATTCGTGACGCTCGGTACCAATAATGTGCAAACCACCGGAAGCCAGAACCGCGTCGTGACGTACCTGCCAGTCGACTTTGATTTGTGCAATCTGTTCTGGCGTTGGGTTTTCCAGCTCAGCAACCTCTGCCTGCCAGCTACCGCCCAGCATAATATCGGTACCACGACCCGCCATGTTGGTAGCGATGGTCACGGCAGCCGGATAACCCGCCTGAGCAACGATATCCGCTTCTTTAGCATGGAACTTGGCGTTCAGAACGTTGTGTTTAATGCCTGCTTTCGTCAGCTCATTGGAAACCACTTCAGATTTCTCGATGGAGATGGTCCCCACCAGAACCGGCTGCCCATTGGCAGTACGGTCGCGAATATCTTCGATGATTGCCTGAATTTTTTCCGCTTCGGTCATGTACACCAGGTCCGGCATATCCTTACGGATCATTGGACGGTTGGTTGGAACGACAACGGTATCCAGCTTGTAGATGGAGCTGAATTCAAACGCTTCGGTATCAGCAGTACCGGTCATGCCCGCCAGCTTCTCGTACAGACGGAAGTAGTTCTGGAAGGTGATGGACGCCAGGGTCTGGTTTTCATTCTGAATATCCACACCTTCTTTGGCTTCCACAGCCTGGTGCAGACCGTCAGACCAGCGACGTCCCTGCATGGTACGGCCGGTGTGTTCATCGACGATGATGACTTCGCCGTCTTTCACAATGTAGTCGACGTCACGGGTGAACAGCGCGTGGGCGCGCAGTGCAGCCGTTACGTGGTGCATCAGCATGATGTTGCTCGGAGAGTACAGGGACTCCCCCTCTTCCATAATGCCTTCAGCGACCAGCAGCTCTTCAATTTTCACCAGACCGCGCTCGGTCAGGTTCACCTGGCGCGCTTTTTCATCAACGGAGAAGTGACCTTCACCCTGGAAGGTGTCGGAGTCTTCTTTCTCCTGACGCAGCAGGTGCGGAATGATTTTGTCGACTTTACGGTACATCTCAGAGCTGTCTTCGGCAGGGCCGGAGATGATCAGCGGGGTACGCGCTTCATCGATCAGGATGGAGTCCACCTCATCCACCAGCGCGTAGTGCAGTTTACGCTGGACGCGCTCTTCAGGGCTGAAGGCCATGTTGTCACGCAGGTAGTCGAAGCCGTATTCGTTGTTGGTGCCGTAGGTGATGTCCGCGTTATACGCTTCACGCTTGGCTGGCGCAGGCAGGCCGGACATGTTGATGCCGACCGTCATGCCGAGGAATTCGAACAGTGGACGGTTGTTTTCGGCGTCACGCTGGGCCAGATAGTCGTTGACGGTAACCACGTGAACGCCTTTACCGGTCAGCGCGTTCAGGTAAGCCGGCAGCGTTGCGGTCAGGGTTTTACCTTCACCAGTACGCATTTCCGCGATGCAGCGCTCGTTAAGCACCATACCACCCAGCAGCTGAACGTCGAAGTGACGCATGCCAAACACACGTTTACTCGCTTCACGCACTACGGCGAAGGCTTCCGGGATCAGGCTTTCTAAGGTTTCCCCTTTTTCCAGACGCGCGCGGAATTCCACGGTTTTTGCTTTCAGCTCGTCATCGGAGAGCTTCTCCATCGCCGGTTCCATACCGTTGATGACAGCGACAGCTTTGCGCATACGGCGCAGTGTACGATCGTTACGACTACCAAAAACTTTAGTTAATAATTTGATTAGCATAATAAATTCTCAAACGCCCCATCGTGGGCAGATAAATTAAGGTATTGAAAAAGTTAATTTAGCTGAGGCGTTGCGGCCCGGCGCGGATGCCGTGGGCCTGGCTAATCCAGGTTGATACAGAGAATGAGACTGGCGGAGCGAGCACAGTTTGCGCCGTCTGGCGAACCATGACCGGCGGCTGGCCGTCCTGCGTGAGCAACGCGTTGAGCGTATCCAGCAGGGCAAGGTGCTGTGCCTGTACCGGCAACGTCTCTTCGGCAACAGGCATTGTCTGCGGTGCCATCGCAAATGACAGATGACGAATGACCGTGCGGATAGCGTGCTGGTGCCAGTAATCAACGGAGAAATTCGGGCGACGACTGGCTTCAAGCCACGCGAGGTTAGTAAAGTTAACCCGCGTGTTGAGATCGTGTTTGGTTGTGGAGGTTTTCGCTGGCGTCGCCGCTTCGGCACTGTTGCTGAGCGCAGGCAAGCCGAGACTCGCCGCGACCATCCCCAATAAGAGATGCGGCCAGAAGTATCGTCTGCCAAATTGTCGCCAGCGCGTCAGTATTCCGCTCACTTGCTCCACCACATAAGCCCGCCAGTTACAGGCTAAATTCAGTTATTTTTTTTAAGCGCCCAGATATTACCACTAATGCCGCTACACAACAGCAGGAATGAGGCATCGTTGCAGGGAAAAACGGTCAAGAATGCAGCTAACGCACACATTTTCTGCGCAAGACAAACAAGAGAGAATGCTGAGGCAAACGAAGACGGGTAAAAATAAAAACGACTGGTTTTCCTGGTCGGAGAGAGTACCAGGTTAACCAGTCGATTTTTTACGAAACGGTGTGAACCGTTAAGCCAGAACCGTGCTTGGTGCTTTGAAGGCCAGCGGCAGTTCCGCTTCGTCTTCAAAGGTCACATATTCCCAGGCTTCCTGTTTTGCCAGGACTGCCTGCAACAGTTTGTTGTTCAGTGCATGACCGGATTTAAACGCGGTGAATGCACCAATGATGTTATGACCACACATAAACAGGTCGCCGATCGCATCCAGCATTTTGTGACGCACGAATTCGTCTTCAAAACGCAGGCCGTCTTCGTTCAGTACGCGATAATCGTCAACAACGATGGCACAATCGAAGCTGCCGCCCAGGCACAAGCCGCGGGACTGCAGATATTCGATATCACGCATGAAGCCAAACGTACGTGCGCGGCTAATCTGGCGCATAAACGCATCAGCAGAGAAGTTCATCGCATAGCGTTGGGTGCTGGCATCAATCGCCGGATGGTTAAAGTCGATGGTAAAGTCCAACGAGAAACCATTGTACGGTTTGAATTCAGCCCACTTGTCGCCATCTTCGACACGAACGGTCTCTTTGATGCGAACAAATTTCTTCGCGCAGTTCAGTTCTTCGATGCCGGCATCCAGCAACAGATAAACGAACGGAGCAGCACTGCCATCCATAATCGGGATTTCTGGCGCATCGACTTCAACCATAATGTTGTCGATACCCAGACCCGCCAGGGCGGCGTTCAAGTGCTCTACGGTAGAAATCCGCACGTCATGCTCGTTCACCAGACAAGTACAGAGCATAGTATCACGCACAGATTTGGCATCGGCCGGAAAATCTACCGGTGGATTCAAGTCGGTGCGACGATAGATGACCCCGGTATTGGCCGGCGCAGGGCGTAACGTCAGTGTGACTTTCTTGCCGGTATGTAAACCGACACCCGTCGCCTGAACGATACGTTTAAGTGTCCTTTGTTTGATCATCGTATAATCTCGCCAAATTAACTATCCAACCGAAAGTGTATATCACTAACGGTGGGCCAGTTTAGCACAAAGAGCGCAAATCCCCAAATTCCAGCCAATTCTTAGTCAGCTTGCTTACGCAGGAACGCCGGGATATCCAGATAATCTGGCTCTTTCGCCGTTTGCGGCGTAGGGTCGTTCACCACTTTCGCGGCCGGTTTCTGCTCTTGAGTCAGAGGAGACATACCGTGCTGCTGGTAACGATCCATTACCGGTTGCTGAGTCTGTTTGTTGGTCACCAGGGTGATCTCAGGACGCTTGTCCATACCGATACCGGTGGCAACAACAGTTACACGCAGCTCGTCGTTCATTTCCGGGTCGAGAGACGTACCAATTACCACGGTGGCATTGTCAGAGGCGAACGCACGGATAGTGTTACCCACGGTTTCGAACTCATCCAGACGCAGGTCAAAGCCAGCGGTAATGTTGACCAGCACGCCGCGCGCACCAGACAGGTCGATATCTTCCAGCAGTGGAGAAGAGATAGCCATTTCAGCCGCTTCTTCTGCACGGTCTTCACCGCTTGCCACGCCAGAGCCCATCATCGCGTAGCCCATTTCGGACATCACGGTACGAACGTCTGCAAAGTCAACGTTCATCAGGCCAGGACGGGTAATCAGTTCGGCGATACCCTGAACCGCGCCTTTCAGCACGTCGTTTGCCGCGCCGAAGGCGTCCAGCAGGGAGATACCGCGACCCAGAACTTTCAACAGTTTGTCGTTCGGGATGGTGATCAGTGAGTCCACATGCTTGGACAGTTCGGTGATACCCTGCTCCGCGAAAGCCATACGCTTCTTGCCTTCAAAGTTGAAAGGCTTGGTCACGACAGCAACGGTCAGGATACCTAAATCTTTAGCGACTTCTGCGACAACAGGTGCTGCACCGGTACCCGTACCGCCGCCCATACCTGCTGCGATGAAGACCATGTCCGCACCTTCCAGTGCAGCACGCAGGGCTTCACGATCTTCTTCAGCCGCGTTGCGACCGACTTCCGGGTTTGCCCCAGCGCCCAGCCCTTTGGTGATGCCACCGCCGATCTGGATAGTCTGGCCAACTGCTGTTTTACGCAGTGCCTGCGCATCGGTGTTAACTGCAAAGAATTCAACACCTTCAATGCGTTCACGCACCATATGCTCTACGGCGTTACCGCCGCCGCCACCGACGCCGATGACTTTAATCACCGCGTCGTTGGTCAGTTCCATAGGTTCAAACATAATTTCTCTCTCCGTTGTGCCTGTCGCCCGAGACCGCTAATTCTCTCCGGTCTCTTAAAAAAATTAAAACTCTTTTCGCAGCCAGTTGTTCAGTCGTTTGACCCACGACCCCACTGAAACGCGTTTTTCCACTTCTGCTTCACCACTGAGATGAGATTCCTTCCCGTAGTGGAGCAGGCCCACAGCCGTCGAATAGTACGGCTCCTGAGCATAATCCGTTAAACCGGTAATATTCAGCGGCGCACCAATACGCACCTGCGTATGGAACACGCGCTGAGCGCAGGCCGCAAGACCTTCAATTTGCGCTGCCCCGCCGGTTAATACAATCCCCGCCGCGAGATGATGTTTCACACCTTGCTGACGAAGCTGTTCCTGTAACTGTAAAATCTCTTCGTTGACCAGGTTGAGCAGCTCGGTATAACGCGGCTCAATCACCTCTGCCAGCGTCTGACGTTGCAGGCTACGCGGCGGACGACCGCCCACGCTCGGCACTTCAACGCTCTCATCTTTGCCAACAATTGAACCCAGCGCACAGCCGTGGCGCACTTTAATCGCTTCTGCATCGCTCGGTGGCGTACCAAAAGCGTATGCGATATCGCTGGTCACAACGTTCCCGGCATAAGGGATCACTTTGGTGTGGCGCAGCGCACCGCCTGTATAGACAGCCATGTCCATTGTACCACCACCAATATCGACCACACAGACACCGAGTTCACGTTCGTCTTCGGTCAACACGGAATAACTTGCCGCCAGACCGGCGAAAATAAGTTGGTCAACTTTCAGGCCACAACGTTCAACGGCTTTTACAATGTTCTTCGCCATATCGTTGTGACATGTGATCAGGTGCACTTTTGCCTGCATACGCACGCCAGACAGACCGACCGGGTTTTTGATCCCTTCCTGATAGTCGATCGCATATTCCTGCGGGATCACGTGCAGTACACGATGTTCATCGCGCACGCGCACGGACTTCGCCGTATGCACCACGTTTTCAACGTCTTCCTGCGTCACTTCTTCTTCGGAAATCGGCACCATACCGATTTCGTTCTGGCAGCTGATGTGCTTGCCAGAAAGGGCCAGATAGACAGAAGAAATCTGGCAATCCGCCATTAATTCAGCCTGATCGATGGCGCGCTGCACGCATTTCACCACCGACTCAAGGTCATTTACCCCACCTTTATCCATACCACGGGACGGGCAACTGCCCACGCCAATGATATTGACCATACCGTCGGGCAGAACTTCCCCTACTAAAGCGGCAACCTTAGCGGTGCCAATCTCCAGTCCAACTACCAGTTTTCTGTCCGTCGCCTTGATCATTGTTGTTCTGCCTGTACCTGTGCCTGATTCTGTTGCTGATTAGGTTCCTCGACCGGAGCCGGCTCCCAACCGACTGCTGCGCCTGAGTCATAGCGCAAATCAACGTAGCTTATCCGTTTGCCGTCCGTCTGCGCCTGCTGCTGTAAAACCGGGTAAAGTTCTACAAAACGCGCCAGACGTTTCATTGTGTCGCCGCGCCCCAGGTTGAGCTTAATGCCGTTCGTCAACGTCAGCTGCCAGGAGCGGCGCGCCGTCATTGCAGCATCTTTTAACGTAAACCTGTCCTTCGCCAGCACCTGACCCATTTCACGAAAACCCTGCAAGACTTCGTTTTCGCTACCTTCGGGGCCATACAACATCGGTAAATTTTGCTTGTTGACACGATCGGATGGGACGCTGAAGGAATTTCCGTCTACGTCAACCATGTGCTGATCATTCCAACGCGCAATGGGCACATATTCAACCAGATGAATCTTCAATTCATCAGGCCATTGCTTTCTGACACTCGCCTGTTTTATCCAGGGCAGACGTTCAATCTGACTCTGAATAATATTGACGTCCTGAGTCATAAAGGTGCCGGGCGATCCCAGCGCCAGAATTGACTGGCGAATATCATCGTTACGCGTGTAGTGACGCTCGCCGGTCACCACCAGCTTTGACAGAGGCAACCGCTGCGCATCTTCCATCCAGCCCAGCACCATCCAGCCGCTGATAAACACGGTGCACAGCACCCCGAGCAGGAAAATAATCCCTGCAAGACGCGTTCCATTACTCCGGCGTGAAGAAGCATATTCTTCTTCGTCATCGCGGTTGCGCGTGTTCAATGCAGCCTGAGACATATCAGCCCGCCTGGTCCAGAATACGTACGACTAACTGAGAGAAGCTCATTCCTGCCTGACGCGCAGCCATCGGCACAAGGCTATGGCTGGTCATTCCCGGAGAGGTATTGGCTTCCAGCAGGTAAAATTGCCCGTCACTGTCCTGCATCACATCAATGCGTCCCCAGCCGCGACACCCAAGAATATTCCAGGCTTTAAGCACCAGGGACTGTAAATCTGCTTCACGCTCAGCTTCCAGACCACAAGGGCAGAAATATTGCGTCTCATCAGAGAGATACTTCGCCTCATAATCATAGAAGACTCCGGCGGGTTGGATGCGAATTGACGGTAAAATTTCTTCGCCAAGCATCGCGACGGTAAATTCCGGCCCGCTGAGCCATTTTTCAATCAGAACTTCTTCATCGTGTTGAAATGCCAATGCTAAAGCCGACGCTATATCTTCAGCTTTATCTACTTTTGACATTCCTACGCTCGACCCTTCCCGGCTCGGCTTTACAATAACCGGTAAGCCCAGTGCCGCAATGCGTGTATTAACGCTGTCAGACAGGCCCAATTCAAATTCGCGACGCGTCAGCGCCACCCACGGTGCAACCGGTAGCCCCGCGCCCTGCCACAGTAACTTACTGCGCAGTTTATCCATAGAGATGGCAGACGCCATCACGCCGCTGCCGGTGTACGGCATGCCGATCAACTCCAGAAGCCCCTGCAGGGTTCCGTCTTCTCCGCCACGGCCATGTAATGCGATAAAGACTTTATCGAAGCCCATTGCTTTTAACTGCGTCACGTCGACCTCTTTTGGATCGACCAGGTGCGCATTGACGCCCCCTTCACGCAGACCCGCCAGTACGGCAGCGCCGGAATTCAGAGAAACCTCGCGCTCGGCGGACGTGCCGCCAGACAGGACAGCAATCTTATCAGCCATGATGCTCATCCTCCTGAGTTTGCGGCTTCAGTTTGATTTCAGCTAAGGTACGGGCGATTTTGCCGATATTTCCCGCACCCTGAATCAGAATCAGATCGTTACCGGTCAGCACCGGTGCCAGAATTTCCGCCACCTGTACCGGGTCAGAAACCAAAATAGGGTCAACTTTACCGCGTCCGCGAATCGTGCGACACAAAGAACGACTGTCAGCCCCCGGAATCGGAGTTTCGCCCGCTGCATAAACATCCAGCATCAGCAGCGTATCCACCTGCGACAGTACGCTGGCGAAATCGTCATACAGATCGCGGGTGCGCGTATAGCGGTGCGGCTGGAAGATCATGACAAGATTTTTTTCAGGCCAGCCAGCGCGTGCAGCTTTGATGGTCGCGTCCACTTCGGTTGGATGGTGGCCGTAGTCATCCACCAGCATAGCGGTGCCGGCTTTACCGTTTACTGCCTCCAGCGGGAATTCGCCGAGGAAATCGAAACGACGTCCAGTGCCCTGGAAGCTTTCCAGGGCGCGCAGGATCGCTTCATCATCGATGCCTTCTTCTGTCGCCACCGCCACCGCCGCTGCGGCGTTGAGGGCGTTATGACGCCCTGGCGCATTCAGCGTAACGTGCAGCAGCTCTTTGTCCTGACGCGCCAGCGTGAAATGCCCCTGCGCACCAACCTGTTTGTACTCTTCCACGCGAACGTCAGCATCCTCACTGAAGCCATAAGTGGTGATTTGACGCCCCACACGCGGCAGCAGTTCGCGGATGACCGGGTCATCCACACACATCACCGCGCGGCCATAAAACGGCAGGTTGTGCAGGAAGTTGATAAAGGTCTGCTTTAAATTCTCAAAGTCGCCCTGGTAGGTATCCATATGGTCGGCTTCGATATTGGTGACAATCGCCACCATCGGCTGCAGATGCAGGAACGACGCATCGCTCTCATCTGCTTCCGCAATCAGGTAACGGCTGTGACCCAGACGCGCGTGCACGCCTGCGGCTTTGACCAGACCGCCATTGACGAACGTCGGGTCGAGACCCGCTTCGGCATAAATACTGGACACCATCGCAGTGGTCGTGGTTTTACCGTGGGTCCCGGCAATCGCGATGCCGTGACGAAAACGCATCAGTTCCGCCAACATTTCAGCACGGCGGATCACCGGAATGCGCGCTTCATGCGCGGCAACGATTTCCGGGTTGTCAGAGGAGATAGCGCTCGATACCACCACCACGCTTGCATCGCGCACGTTTTCAGGGCGATGGTTGAAATAGATAGTCGCCCCAAGCGACGCCAGTTGCTGCGTAACAGGGTTTGGCGCCAGGTCAGACCCGCTGATCTGATAACCTTCGTTAGCTAACACTTCGGCAATACCGCCCATGCCAGCACCACCGATGCCAACAAAGTGAATGTGCCGGACGCGACGCATCTCGGGCACGATTGAACGCAGTTTTGCCAGTTGTTGTGTATTCATTCTCTAAACGCCATCGACTACTTAAAATTCGTGCAGCGCAACACGCGCTGCGAGGGTTAAGCCTGGGCTGCCAGGCTCACTTCTTTTGCCACCCGTTCAGTCGCATCCGGGATTGCCACCGCGCGCGCGCGTTGTGCCATCTCCAGCAATGCATCTCTGTTCCAGCCCGCCAGGGTAGTGGCGACCGCGTCGGCGGTAAATTGTGGCTGTTCAAATATCTTCGCCGCACCGGCTTTCTCAAGCGGCAGCGCATTCCAGTACTGCTGTCGGTCTTTATGCTGGAACGGGACAAACACCGCGGGCAAACCGGCGGCAGCAATTTCGCTTACCGTCAGTGCGCCAGAGCGGCAAACCACGACATCGGCCCAGGCATAGGCTGCAGCCATATCGTCAATAAATTCGGTCACTTTGTGCTGCGGCTGGCCTTCAGCGGCGTAAGCCTGCTCAACGGTCTGTTGCGCGCCTTTCCCGCTTTGGTGCCAGATTGTCACGGCATCACCCAGCTTTGCAGCCACCTGCGGCATCGTCTGGTTTAAAATGCGTGCCCCTTGAGAGCCGCCCACAACCAGAACGCGTACCGGTCCTTCACGCCCCGTCAGGCGGGTGTCCGGCAGCGGCAGCGCCAGCACATCCACACGCACCGGGTTACCCACCACGTCCGCTTTCGGGAACGCACCGGGAAACGCCTGCATAACTTTGGTGGCGATTTTCGCCAGCCACTTGTTGGTCAGACCGGCAATACCGTTCTGCTCATGCAGTACGACGGGAATACCTAGTGACCACGCAGCCAACCCGCCTGGGCCAGAGACGTAGCCACCCATGCCCAGTACCACATCAGGCTTAAAACGCTTCATGATGGTGCGTGCCTGACGCCAGGCGTTAAAAATACGCACCGGAGACAGCAGCAGCGCCTTAAGACCTTTGCCACGAAGGCCGGAAATACGAATAAAGTCGATCTCAATACCGTGCTTCGGTACCAGGTCGGCTTCCATGCGGTCTGCGGTTCCCAGCCAGCGTACCTGCCAGCCCTGCTCCATTAAATGGTGCGCAACCGCCAGCCCCGGGAACACATGTCCGCCGGTACCGCCTGCCATCACCATTAACCGCTTCGGTTGATTCATCGTGAACCTCGTGTAAACGCCTGGGCTTTCTCCAGACGCGTCTCATAATCTATGCGTAACAAAAACATAATGGCCGTCGACATGATCAACAGGCTCGAACCACCATAACTGATCAACGGCAACGTCAGACCTTTGGTCGGCAGCATACCCGCTGCGGCGCCGACGTTAACCAGTGCCTGGAAGCTAAACCAGATCCCAATTGAACAGGCTAAGAAACCTGAGAAGCGGTGATCGATCTCCAGCGCTTTTCGGCCAATCGACATGGCGCGGAAAGCGACGAAGAATACCATTAATAGCGCCAATACCACACCGATATAACCCAGTTCTTCCCCAATAATGGAGAAGATGAAGTCAGTGTGCGCTTCCGGTAAATACTCCAGTTTCTGGACCGAGTTACCCAGCCCTTGCCCCCAAACCTCACCGCGACCAAACGCCATCAGCGACTGCGTCAGCTGATAACCACTGCCGAACGGATCTTCCCATGGGTTCCAGAACGAGGTCACACGGCGGATACGGTAAGGCTCGGCGAGGATCAGCAGCACTACCGCTGAAATCCCCATTCCGATGATGGCGATGAACTGCCACAGCTTGGCCCCTGCCAGGAACAGCATCGCCAGCGTCGTGACAAACAGCACCACCACGGTACCGAGGTCAGGCTGCGCCAGCAGCAGGATCGCGAGCACCAGAATCACGCCCATCGGTTTTAAGAAGCCGCGAAGGTTATTACGCACTTCGTCGACCTTACGCACCAGGTAGTTCGCCAGGTAGCAAAACAGCGAAAGCTTGGTGAATTCCGCCGGCTGAATACGCAGCGGGCCAAACGCAATCCAGCGCGATGCCCCGTTAACGGAGCTCCCGACAACCAGTACGATCAGCAGCATGATAATTGACGCAATCAGCATCGCCGTACTGTGCCGCTGCCAGAATGCCATCGGCAGACGAAGCGTCACCAGCGCCAGACAGAACGCCAGAATGATGTACAGCCCGTCACGCTTGGCGAACAGGAAAGGATCGTTAGCCAGACGCTGTCCGACGGGCATCGAGGCCGAGGTCACCATGATAAAGCCGATCGCCGCCAGCCCCAGCGTAAGCCAGAACAGGGTGCGGTCGTACATAATCAGGCTATCGGAGTCTTTTTCCCGCGAAGCCATCACCCAGCCTTTCAGTGCCGCAAACAGCCACACCAGAATTCCAAATCCTGGCAGGCGCGGCATTTTCAGGCGAGGGAGAGATAAACGCATCAGCCTAACTCCTTCGCCAGGCGAGTAAAGATATCGCCACGCTGTTCGAAATTCTTAAACTGATCGAGACTCGCGCACGCTGGAGAGAGCAGCACCATATCCCCCGGCTTCACGCGCGGGGCGATCAGCCGCATCGCCTGTTCCATCGTTTCAGTTTGCTCGGCAATCTCCGGGCGTAATTGAGCCAGCTCGCTGCCGTCACGACCGAAACAGTACAGGCGGATGTTATCGCCTGAAAGGTACGGCTTCAGGGAGGAGAAATCAGCGGATTTGCCGTCACCGCCCAACAGCAGATGCAGGGTACCGTCAACATGCAGACCGTTCAGCGCGGCCTCCGTACTTCCCACGTTGGTGGCTTTGGAGTCGTTAATCCAGCGCACGCCGTTGTGCTCCAGCGCCAGCTGGAAACGGTGCGCCAGACCGGAAAACGTGGTTAACGCTTTCAGGCTGGAAGAGCGCGGCAGGCCAACAGCATCCGCCAGCGCCAGTGCTGCCAGAGCATTTGTGTAGTTATGCTGGCCGGAGAGCTTCATCTCTTTCACGTTCAGCACTTTCTCACCTTTCACGCGCAGCCAGGTTTCACCCAACTGACGGTTCAGATGATAATCCCCCATGGTGATACCGAAGCTAATGCAGCGATCGTCCGCGCCGCGCACCGGCATGGTCAGCGCATCATCGGCGTTAACCACGCAGACTTTGGCATTTTCATACACGCGCAGCTTGGCGGCGCGGTACTGCTGAAGACCAAATGGATACCTGTCCATATGATCTTCGGTCACGTTAAGGATCGTCGCGGCAGCTGCGCGCAGGCTGGAGGTGGTTTCCAGCTGGAAGCTGGAAAGCTCAAGGACATACAGCTCGCAGCCTTTGTCCAGCAGCATCAGTGCGGGCAGACCGATATTACCGCCCACGCCGACGTTCATGCCTGCGGCTTTCGCCATTTCGCCCACCAGAGTGGTGACGGTGCTTTTACCATTAGAACCGGTAATCGCAATAACGGGCGCCTGCACTTCACGGCAGAACAGCTCGATATCACCGACAATCTCCCCCCCCGCATCAGCCGCAGCGCTGAGTGAAGGGTGCGCCAGCGCCATCCCCGGGCTGGCGACAATCAGATCGGCGGCCAGCAGCCAGTCATCATTCAGACCACCAAGGTGGCGTTCAACCTGTTCCGGCAGCTTGTCCAGACCCGGCGGAGAGACACGCGTATCCATCACGCGCGGCGTCACGCCACGCGCAAGGAAAAAGTCCACGCAGGAAAGGCCGGTAAGGCCCAACCCGATGATAACGACTTTTTTACCCTGGTAATCTGCCATGATTAACGTACCTTCAGCGTTGCCAGGCCAATCAGCACCAGCATCAGCGAAATAATCCAGAAGCGCACAATCACGCGCGGCTCCGGCCAGCCTTTCAGTTCATAGTGGTGGTGAATCGGCGCCATACGGAAGATGCGCTGACCGCGCAGCTTGAAGGAGCCGACCTGCAAAATCACCGACAGGGTCTCGACCACAAACACACCGCCCATGATCACCAGCAGGAACTCCTGACGCAGCAGCACGGCGATGATGCCCAGTGCGCCGCCCAGCGCCAGAGAACCGACGTCGCCCATAAAGACCTGCGCCGGATAGGTGTTGAACCACAGGAAGCCCAGCCCCGCGCCGACAATCGCCGTACAGACGATCACCAGCTCACCCGCGTGTCGCAGATAAGGGATGTGCAGGTAGTTAGCAAAGTTCATGTTACCGGTCGCCCACGCCACCAGTGCAAAACCGGCTGCCACAAAGACGGTTGGCATAATGGCCAGACCATCCAGGCCATCGGTCAGGTTGACGGCGTTGCCGGTTCCGACGATCACAAAGTAGGCCAGCAGGATATAGAACAGCCCCAGCTGCGGCATGACGTCTTTAAAGAACGGCACCACCAGCTCGGTCGCGGGCGTGTCTTTTCCTGCCAGATAGAGCGCGAAGGCCACACCAAGCGCGATCACCGACATCCAGAAGTACTTCCAGCGGGCAATCAGGCCTTTAGTATCTTTGCGAACGACTTTGCGGTAATCATCCACAAAACCAATGATCCCATAGCCCACCAGCACGGTAAGCACGCACCAGACGTATGGGTTAGACGGATACGCCCACAGCAGCACGGAGACAACGATCGCAGTCAGGATCATAATCCCGCCCATGGTCGGCGTACCGCGTTTACTGAAGTGCGACTCAGGACCGTCGTTACGCACCACCTGGCCGAAAGAGAGTTTTTGCAGACGGGCAATCATGCGCGGGCCCATCCACAATGAGATGAACAGCGCAGTCAGCAGGCTGACGATGGCACGAAACGTCAGATAGGAAAAGACGTTAAAGCCTGAATAATATTTGACCAAGTGTTCGGCCAGCCAAACTAACATGTCCCGTTCTCCTGTAATGCGTGCACAACCTCTTCCATGGCGGCACTACGTGAACCTTTCACTAACACAGTCACAATTTGTTTTTCTGTAATCAACGCCTTCAGGCGCTCAATCAACGCAGCTTTATCGGCAAAATGTTCGCCAACGCCGCTGGCACGGCTAATCGCCTCGCTCAGTTTTCCTGCGCTCAGCACACAGTCCAGCCCTGACGCTTTCGCCGCTTCCCCGACCTGGATATGACAGGCTTCGCTTTCGTCGCCCAGCTCGGCCATATCGCCGACCACCATGACGCGGTAGCCCGGCATTTCAGATAACACCTGCACCGCCGCCGTCATTGAGCCAACGTTCGCGTTATAAGAGTCATCCAGCAGCAGCTTGTTTTCCGCAAGCGGGATCGGGAACAGGCGTCCCGGCACGGCTTTTAACGTTGCCAGTCCGGTTTTAATCGCCTCATGTGACGCGCCCACGGCCGTCGACAACGCCGCAGCCGCAAGCGCATTGGCGATGTTATGGCGACCCGGCAGCGGTAACAGCACGTCTACGTTACCCGTTGGGGTCGTGAGCGTGAACTCTGTACCGTGCGACGTCACATGAATATTGGTCGCGGTAAAATCACTGTTGGCCGCATTCGGCGAGAAGCGCCAGGTTTTACGCGAGCCAATGATGTTCTGCCAGTTCAGCCAGTCGTTGTTGTCGGCATTGAGAATGGCAATACCGTCAGCGGGCAGACCGGTGTAGATCTCGCCTTTCGCTTTCGCCACGCCTTCCAGCGAGCCAAAGCCTTCCAGATGTGCCGCCGCCAGGTTATTCACCAGCGCCGCTTCCGGGCGCGTCAGGCTCACGGTCCAGGCGATTTCCCCCTGGTGGTTTGCCCCTAGCTCGATCACCGCAAATTCGTGCTCGTTGGTCAGGCGAAGTAATGTCATCGGCACGCCGATGTCATTATTGAGGTTGCCCGCGGTATAAAGTGTATTGCCGCACTGGCTGAGGATCGCCGCCGTCATCTCTTTCACTGACGTTTTGCCTGATGATCCGGTTAGCGCGACAACGCGAGCTGGCACCTGCTGACGAACCCAGGCGGCCAGTTCACCGAAGGCGAGACGCGTATCTTTCACTACAATTTGCGGCAGTTCGATATCGAGTTTACGGCTGACCAGCAGCGCGCCTGCGCCGTTTTCTTTAGCCTGCCCGGCAAAATCATGCGCGTCAAAACGCTCGCCTTTCAGCGCCACAAACAGACAACCCGCGGTCACTTTGCGGGTGTCGGTGGTTACCGCGTCAATGGTCAGATCTGGACCCAACAGTTCGCCGTGCAGTACCGCAGCGGCCCGGCTTAAGGTGATGCTAATCATGCGACGACTCCCAGCAGACGCGCTGCCGTTACGCGGTCGGAGTAGTCCAGACGACGATTGCCAACAATCTGATAATCTTCGTGGCCTTTACCTGCCAGCAGAACCACATCATTTTCTTTGGCCTGCATGATGGTGTTGGTCACGGCTTCCGCACGGCCCTCCACCACGCGGGCGCGACCGGCGTCCAGCATGCCCGCCAGAATGTCGTTGATGATGGCGCGCGGCTCTTCCGTACGCGGGTTGTCATCGGTTACTACCGGAATATCCGCGAACTGTTCCGCAATGGCGCCCATCAGTGGACGTTTGCCTTTATCGCGATCGCCGCCGCAGCCAAAGACGCACCACAGTTTACCGGTACAGTGCAGGCGGGCCGCTTCCAGCGCTTTTTCCAGCGCATCCGGCGTGTGGGCATAATCGACAACCACGGTCGGTTTGCCCGGCGCGCTAAACACTTCCATACGACCGCAAACAGGCTGCAGACGTGCCGAGGTCTTCAGCAGTTCAGCCATTGGGTAGCCCAGCGCCAGCAGCGTTGCCAGTGCCAGCAGCAGATTGCTGACGTTAAATGCGCCCATCAGGCGACTTTCAATTTCACCTTCGCCCCATGAAGAGGCAAAGCGGATCGTCGCCCCGCTGTCGTGATAGTTAACGTCAACGGCCTTCAGCCAGCGGCCGTGGCAGTTGGGATTGATATGGTCTTCCATCGACACCGCAACCGCGTCTGGCAACTTCGCAAGCCAGCGGCGACCGACTTCATCATCGGCGTTGATGATGGCTTGTCCGTAATGGTGAGTCGAGAACAGCAGCCATTTCGCGGCTTCGTAATGCTCCATATCACCATGATAATCAAGATGATCGCGACTCAGGTTGGTAAACACAGAGGCGGCAAACTTCAGCGCCGCAACACGATGCTGTACCAGACCGTGCGAAGAAACTTCCATCGCAGCAAAGGTTGCCCCCTGCCCTGCCAGACCGGCAAGAACATGCTGTACGTCAACTGCCGAGCCGGTGGTGTTTTCCGTTGGGCTGACTTTGCCCAGCAGGCCGTTACCCACGGTGCCCATTACCGCGCCGGTTTCACCCAGCAACTGGGCCCATTGCGCCATCAGTTGCGTGGTGGTGGTTTTTCCGTTCGTGCCCGTCACGCCAACCAGACGCAGCTGGTCGGAAGGTTCGTGATAAAAACGTCCTGCCAGAGCAGAAAGACGTTCATTCAACTGGCTGAGATAGATAACCGGCACACCGTGCATTTCACGGATCTCACCGTCGGTTGCCTCATCTTTGGCCTCAGCAATAATGGCAGCAACACCTTGCGCAATCGCCTGCGGGATATAACGACGCCCGTCCGCCTGATGACCGACCACCGCCACAAAAAGATCGCCAGAAGCCGCAACGCGGCTGTCCAGTACCATCTCTCGCAGTGCTCGCTCCGGTGCATTTGGCACCCACGGAGCGAGAAGGTCGCGCAAATTACGATCTGCCACCTGTACCCTCGCCTTGATTAATTACAAATTCACTTTTTTCGCCCGTCGCCAGCGCATCCGGTTCAATGTTCATGGTACGTAACACGCCGCCCATGATAGCTCCGAACACAGGCGCGGAGACGGCGCCGCCGTAGTATTTACCCGCCTGTGGATCGTTTATGACGACCACCAGCGCAAAACGCGGATTGCTTGCAGGCGCTACGCCTGCGGTATAGGCAATGTATTTGTTGATGTAGCGGCCGTCTGGCCCCACCTTTTTCGCTGTACCGGTTTTAATGGCAATGCGATAGCCTTTGATCGCCGCCTTCACGCCGCCGCCGGGCAGCGCCACGCTTTCCATCATGTGCACAACGGTACGAACGATGGATTCCGGGAAGATACGCTCGCCCGGAACCGGTGGATCAACTTTGGTAATCGACAGCGGGCGATAGACGCCATAGCTGCCAATCGTTGCGTAGACTCGCGCTAACTGTAACGGCGTTACCATTAGCCCATAGCCGAAAGAGAAGGTGGCCCTCTCTATGTCAGACCACCGTTGTTTTTGAGGATATAAGCCACTGCGTTCTCCGACCAACCCCAAATTGGTCGCCTTTCCCAGTCCAAAACGTGAGTAAGTCTCTACTAACGCTGAGGACGGCATCGCTAACGCCAGCTTTGAAACACCGACGTTACTCGACTTCTGTAACACCCCGGTCAGGGTCAATTCGCTGTAGCGCGCCACGTCTTTAATCTCGTGGCCGTTGATACGGTAAGGGATCGTGTTCAGAACCGTGTTTTCATTGACGATGCCGCGCTGAAGCGCCGTCATCACCACCATCGGTTTCACCGTGGAGCCAGGTTCGAACACGTCGGTAATTGCCCGGTTACGCATCGCATCTTTTGCGGTACCGGTAAAGTTATTCGGGTTGTAGGACGGACTGTTAGCCATCGCCAGCACTTCGCCGGTGCTGACATCAACCAGCACGGCACTGCCAGACTCCGCTTTGTTGAACGCTACGGCGTTGTTCAGCTCGCGATAAACCAGCGCCTGCAAGCGCTCGTCGATACTCAGTGCCAGGTTGTGTGCCGCCTGGCTGTCCGTAGAGGAAATATCTTCGATGACGCGCCCATAGCGGTCTTTACGCACAATGCGCTCGCCCGGCTGGCCGGTGAGCCACTTATCGAAGCTTTTTTCAACGCCCTCAATCCCCTGACTATCGACGTTAGTGAAGCCGATGAGGTGAGCGGTTACTTCGCCGGACGGATAATAACGACGGGATTCCTCACGCAGATGAATGCCCGGCAGCTTCAGTTTACGAATGTAGTCCGCCATGTCAGGGTTAACCTGACGCGCCAGATAGATAAAACGCCCTTTCGGGTTGGCGTTAACGCGGGAAGCCAGCTGATCCAGCGGCATTTTCAGGGCATCTGACAGCGCTTTCCAGCGGTTGTCCAGCGTAATGCCACCGGCGTCGTGCAGCTCTTTCGGGTCGGCCCAAATCGCTTTTACCGGCACACTCACGGCCAGCGGGCGACCAGAACGGTCAGTGATCATCCCACGTGATGTCGACACTTCCTGCACACGCAGAGAGCGCATATCCCCCTGACGTACCAGCATGTCAGGGGCGATGATTTGCAACCACGCCACACGTCCCAGCAGGAAACCCAGCGCCAGTAAAATGCAGCCGCAAAGCAACGCAAAACGCCAACTGACAAAGTTGGCCTGTTCTTCCTGACGTTTTGGTTTTAGCGTTTTTGCCGCTGCTTTCATGCGTCGCGTTTTCCCTTATTTTTGTACTACGATATTTTCCTGGGAAGGATCAACATGCTGCAGTTGCAGCTTTTCCGTTGCGATCCGTTCAACCCGGCTGTGATCGCCGAGCGCGTTTTCTTCAAGGATCAGATTTCGCCATTCAATATCCAGCGCATCGCGTTCCAGTACCATCTGCTCGCGTTGCGCAGTCAATAAACGTGTATGGTGGGCTGTGGTGACCACCGTGACTGCCGTAACAATGATGCAAATGAACAGGCAGAGTGGCAGTTTCCCGAACCGCAAAAGATCGTCGCCGATCACGCCAGGCAAGGCATGGCGCTCGTTGCTTCCTAACGATCCCTTAACTTTGCTTAGGGTTTCTGTCACTCTGCTGATCATGCGTTCGTCCTCTCTGCAACTCGCAGCACTGAACTACGGGCGCGTGGATTCTCTGCCACCTCTTCTTCGCCCGGCATCAACTTGCCTAATGCTCGCAACTGACGACCACCCAGCTTCCTGAGTTGTTCTTCCGTCATCGGCAACCCCGCAGGAACCTGAGGACCGCGGCTTTGCTCACGCATAAAGCGCTTCACAATGCGGTCTTCCAGCGAATGGAAGCTGATGATGGATAACCGCCCACCCGGGGCCAGTACGTCGAGCGAGCTTTTTAGCGCCAGCTCTATTTCCTCCAGTTCACTGTTTACCCAGATGCGCACCGCCTGGAAGGTACGGGTCGCGGGATGTTTGTGCTTATCCTTCACCGGCGTCGCCGCCGCGATCACTTCGGCCAGCTCTTTGGTACGGGTCATGGGCTCAACGCGGTTGCGCTCAACGATGGCGCGCGCAATGCGCTTGCCAAAACGTTCTTCGCCAAAGGTTTTGATCACCCATGCAATATCCGCTTCGTCAGCGGTCTGCAGCCATTCGGCAGCAGACTGGCCGCGCGTCGGGTCCATACGCATATCCAGCGGACCATCACGCATAAAGGAGAAACCGCGTTCAGCATCATCAAGCTGTGGTGAAGAGACGCCAAGATCGAGAAGAATCCCGTCGATCTTGCCCGTCAGGCCGCGCTCGGCAACGTAATCGGCGAGCGCAGAGAAAGGTCCATGCACGATGGAAAAGCGAGGGTCATTGATGGTCTGTGCAACGGCAATCGCCTGCGGATCGCGATCAATTGCCAGCAGACGTCCTTCCTCTCCAAGCTGGGAGAGAATCAAACGCGAGTGACCACCGCGACCAAACGTACCATCAATGTAGATGCCATCCGGACGAATATTCAGGCCGTTCACGGCCTCATCCAGTAACACCGTTTTGTGTTTATAATTTTCCATCATATTTATAGAGACAAGTCCTGCAGCCGTTCCGATAAAGTTGCGGAATCGGACTGCTCAGCGTCGATATCTTCCTTGACCTGTTGATACCAGGTCGTTTCATCCCACAGTTCAAACTTGTTGAACTGCCCGACCAGCATCACTTCTTTAGTCAGACCGGCATGTTGCCGCAGCACAGGCGCAATCAGTAATCGCCCGGCGCTATCCATCTGACACTCACTGGCATGTCCCAATAACAGCCGCTGTACGCGGCGCTCTTGCGGGTTCATGCTCGACAGTCGCGACAGCTTTTGCTCAATAATTTCCCATTCGGGTAAGGGGTAAAGCAGCAGGCAGGGGGAGTTGATGTCAATAGTGCAAACCATTTGACCCGAAGCGTTCTCAATCAGCTGGTCGCGGTATCGGGTTGGCACCGATAAACGCCCTTTGCTGTCGAGATTGACTAACGTAGCTCCACGGAACATGCCAGTCTCACCCCTCCTCACCACTTTAACCCACAAATTCCCACCTAAAGGAGTTTACGGAGCGAGGGAAAAGCTTGTCAAGCCAGGACTCTCCCTATAAGGACCCGAAAGCCCTCTATTTACAGAGATAAACAGACCTGACTAATAACTGAACAACTGGCGAGGCAAAATTAACGTTATGAATATTTGTAAGAAAAAAACCGAATATGCACACTAGCGTTAAAGCTCACTCAATATCATCGCAGATAAATATAAAGTGTCAGTTTGCGACGCGGGCAGCATTTTATGACAGATTCTCAGGGGATAACAGCGCCAGATTCATTCAGACGCGTGGTTAAGGCGGCCGTTGCCACGCTGGCTGGTCAGGGTCCAGGAAAAACGTCTGAATATTCATCGACCGAAGCCGGTTTGTAACAAAATAATACAAAGATAGCGGTTTAAAATCGCTTTCAGGCTCCTTAAAGGGCAGTTTAAAAGCCAAAATGAATTAAGAAAATGAGGAGATTATGATCCTGCAGGAATTATCCTAATTTCATTGCGGGAATTAACTCAGCGAATTATTCCCGCAATAAGGGGCCGTTTTCACCGCCCCGTCATTTCATTTATGGCGGCTAAGAATTCCGCGATGATAGAGATTACGTTTGATACGTGTCAGACCCGGCTTCGGTTTTCTCGGCTCATCCAGGCTCGCGAGAACAATCTCCAGTACGCGTTCAGCCACATCACGGTGACGCTGTGCCACGGCCAGCACCGGACACTGCAGGAAGTCGAGCAGCTCGTTATCCCCGAAAGTGGCAATAGCCAGGTCGGAGGGAAGCTTACCTTCACGGCGTAGGGTCACATCCATCACCCCCTGCAAGAGTGCAAAGGATGTCGTGAACAGCGCCTGGGGCATCGGGTGCGTTTCCAGCCATTTCTCAAAGAGCTGCGCAGCGGCTTCACGTTCATAGCTATTGGCGTAGAGATAGTGAACTTCACGCGGATCGTCTTTCCAGGCGGTTCGGAACCCCTGCTCACGCAGGAAGCTCACTGAAAGTTCAGGCAATGCGCCAAGATAGAGTACCGTTTCAGCAGGGAAGGTTCTCAGCTCCGCGGCAAGCATTTCCGCATCATCCTGATCGGCACCCACTACGCTGGTGAAATGCTCGCGATCGAGCGCACGATCCAGCGCAACGATAGGGAAAGGATCGTTCGCCCAGCGCTGGTAGAAAGGATGCTCTGGCGGTAAGGAGGTCGATACAATGATGGCATCCACCTGGCGCTGGAGCAGATGTTCAATGCAGCGCATCTCGTTGTCCGGCTGATCTTCAGAACAGGCAATCAGCAACTGGTAGCCGCGCTGGCGAGCCTGACGCTCAAGATAGTTGGCGATACGGGTATAGCTGGTATTTTCCAGATCGGGGATCACCAGACCAATCGATCGGGTGCGCCCGGCGCGCAGGCCGGCAGCGACAGCATTCGGATGGTAGTTATGCTCACGAACCACCGCCATAACTTTTTCAACGGTTTTATCGCTGACACGGTACTGCTTTGCTTTACCGTTAATCACATAGCTGGCCGTTGTTCGTGACACGCCGGCTAGCCGGGCGATTTCATCCAGTTTCACAATTGCCCCTTAAAAAAAGAAAAGAGTCCATGGCCCTGTCAAGGTTATGGTTAAATCTTTTAACATCTAAACGCAGAAAAGCCTTCGCGGCAACCGCTTTTATCTGCGTTATTGGCTGATTACGCAAAAAAAAGCCCGGCTTTGGTGACCGGGCAGAAAGAGGCGAACCTTTTTGACAACTAACGCATGATTTTCTCGCCGCGTGACAGACCCACAACGCCCGATCTGGCCACTTCAACAATTTTTGCTACATCCCGCACGGACGCCAGAAAAGCGTCCAGCTTGTCACTGGTCCCGACCAGTTGAACCGTATAAAGAGAAGGCGTGACGTCAATGATCTGCCCGCGGAAAATATCCGCATTGCGTTTGACCTCTTCACGCCCGTAGCCGCTGGCCTGAATTTTTACCAGCATGACCTCACGCTCAACGTAAGCCCCCTGCCCCAGCTCGCTCACGCGCAGGACATCAACCAGTTTATGCAGCTGTTTCTCAATCTGCTCAAGCACTTTGGCATCACCAACGGTCTGAATCGTCATACGCGACAACGTCGGGTCGTCCGTGGGGGCAACGGTCAGGCTTTCTATGTTATAGCCGCGCTGCGCGAAAAGCCCAATGACGCGCGACAGTGCGCCAGACTCGTTTTCCAGCAATACAGATAATATCCGGCGCATATCAGGTTCTCTCCGTTTTGCTTAACCACATTTCATCCATACCACCGCCGCGAATATGCATCGGATAAACGTGCTCGGTCCCATCAACGATGACATCCATAAAGACGAGGCGGTTGTTTTTAACCTGCTCAAGCGCTTGTGCGAGCGACGATTCCAGCAAAGCGGGATCGGTCACCCGCATCCCCACGTGGCCATAAGCTTCAGCAAGACGAACAAAATCCGGCAGCGACTGCATGTATGACTGAGAGTGACGGCCAGAGTAGATCATATCCTGCCACTGCTTCACCATACCGAGATAGCCGTTGTTGAGGTTAAGCACCAGTACCGGCAACTCATATTGCAGCGCGGTGGATAGTTCCTGAATGTTCATCTGGATACTGCCGTCCCCGGTCACGCAGACGACGGTTTCATTTGGCAGTGCCAGCTTCACGCCCAGCGCGGCAGGCAAACCAAAGCCCATCGTTCCTAACCCCCCCGAATTGATCCAGTGACGCGGTTTATCAAAGGGATAATAGAGGGCGGCGAACATTTGATGCTGACCCACGTCTGAAGTGACATAGGCGTCGCCTTTCGTCAGTCGCCAGACCGCTTCAATCACGGCCTGAGGCTTAATATGCTCACTTTGAGTGTCATATTTCAGACACTGGCGCGCGCGCCACTGCTCAATTTGCAGCCACCAGTCGCGGATCTCATCCAGCGGTTGAGTCGTGCTCTCCTGGGTCAGCAGATCCAGCATTTGCTCCAGAACCTGCCGGGCATCGCCGACGATAGGCACATCAGCCGACACCGTTTTTGAAATCGACGTGGGGTCGATATCAATGTGCAGCACCGTGGCGTTCGGGCAATACTTCGCCAGATTGTTGGTCGTACGATCGTCAAAGCGCACGCCGACGGCAAAGATCACATCGGAATGATGCATCGTCATGTTGGCTTCATAGGTACCGTGCATACCCAGCATGCCCAGCGCCTGACGGTGGGTGGCGGGAAACGCCCCGAGTCCCATCAGCGACGATGCAACAGGAAGATTGAGCTTTTCGATCAGTTCACGAAGCTGTGGCTCACACGCAGAATTGATTGCCCCACCGCCGACATAGACCACCGGTTTTTTAGCGGCCAGCAGCGTCTGCAGCGCACGTTTGATCTGGCCTTTGTGACCCTGAGTAGTGGGGTTGTAAGAACGCATGCTTACCGATTCCGGCCAGACATAAGGCAGCTTGTTTGCCGGATTCAGGATATCTTTAGGCAGATCGACCACCACCGGTCCCGGACGTCCGCTTGCCGCCAGCCAGAATGCTTTTTTCAGCACGCCAGGAATGTCTTCGGTTTGCTTGACCAGGAAGCTGTGCTTCACAACGGGACGCGATATCCCGACCATGTCGCACTCCTGAAATGCGTCGTAGCCAATCAGTGAGGTTGCTACCTGCCCGGAGAGGATCACCAGAGGAATAGAGTCCATGTACGCGGTCGCAATGCCGGTAATAGCGTTTGTCGCGCCGGGGCCCGACGTGACTAACACCACGCCCACTTCCCCCGTCGCACGCGCCAGACCATCAGCCATATGCACCGCCGCCTGTTCATGACGTACAAGGATATGGTCAATGCCGCCTACCGTATGCAGTGCATCATAAATATCAAGGACCGCGCCGCCAGGATAGCCGAACACTTGTTTCACGCCCTGATCGATAAGCGATCGGACGACCATTTCCGCGCCAGACAACATCTCCATGCTTTGCCTCCAGGCATTTTGTTATAGACGGACCGCCGAATTCATTTCTGCACCGTCTTGCGATCGGGATGAACCCGTCTTCTATTAGCTGAGTGATACTTACCTTAACCGCTCGTTATGAGGCAGGCAATTAGCAAACCCGGAGAGCGAAGAGGCAGTGAAAGCAGAAAAAACAGACATTGCCAGAGGATATGGTTAATTCATCTGTAATTAGAGGAGGAGATGATAAATCATCGCTGAAAAGCGCGATGATTCAGGAAATCATCTATTTTTACAGGTCTGGCAACCGTCAGAAAAGATTCAGAACAGAATAAAATAGCAGTTAACAAAACAAAACCAGGATAAACCACATGCAAAGATGTAATTTATCCTGACCTGATTAACGGCGGCAGATGCTGATAAGTAATTCTTCCATCCACTGATGCCCTTTGTCCCGCCCTGCAGCTTCATGCCAGGAGAGATAACAGGTACGGCTATTAAGCTTAAGCGGCAGAGGCAAAATTTGCAGATTTAACGCGTCAGAGAACTCTTCCGCCAGCCAGCGCGGTGCAATAGCCACCAGCTGCGTCTGGGAAACGACGTTTAATACGCTGACCATAGCCATTCCTTGATATGCCACGCTCGCCTGTTTATCTGCTGTGTCGTACCATGGCAGACTAAATGAGGCATATCTGTCGAGCGCAACCACGGCATGTTGTTCGCTATAAACATCACTTTCACGTAGCGGACCATTCAGTCGTGGATGTTTTTTACTGGCAACCAATACCATTTCATCTTTAAACAACGGCACGCACGAAAATTCAGGGCGACGGAACTCTTCGTATCCCAGAACAAATTCGGTTTCCTGGTAACGTAACTGGTGTTCTGTGTTTTGATTTAAGGATGATTTGAACACCAGATTAATATTTGGCGCAATCTCTTCAACCTTATTATAAATAATAGATGTCAGATAATTATCTAACGGACTGCAGACGCAGAGATGGAATACGCGTTCACTGCTTAGCGGTTCAAAACCCGAGCCCGGCAGCTCATTTTGCACCAGTTGCAGAGCCTGGCGAATAGAGCCGAAGAGCTGGAATGCCCGCGCAGTAGGCTGAATCCCTCGTCCGTAGCGAACGAATAATTCGTCGTTGAACATCACCTTAAGCCTGGCAACGGCATTACTCACGGCAGGTTGTGACATCCCCAACGCTTGCGCCGCCCGGGTGATATTCTGCTCCTGCATGACAGCATCAAACACCGTCAGTAGATTAAGATCCACCGTGCGTAGCTGGGGTTTAATCCCATCTGTAACTTGAGGTTGTTTAATATTATTTTCTGACACTTCTGACTCCACTGTCACGCTACACAGCACGTCCTTCGCCGACGCATTGTAATAATCCCGAAAAATATGATTTACCATGCCAATACGTCCAACAAAAGAGAATTGTTTAAAAATCGGAATATATAAAGACCACGCGATAACACACAAATAAAAACCGGCATAACAGATATATTTGACTTTATAGTTAGAATGAAACCATAAACCAAGTCAATACACAATGGTCATCTAGTTAAGGATGACTTAAGTATAATTAAACTGTTATCGACTTTGCGTATACTTACGTTAATAATCTGTTATTCCCATTCATTCACGGCCAGAGAGAAAGAATGCCTATGTGAATGGTAAATCAATGATATTAAATACTTTAAAAAGAAAACATCCACGACGAAAAATACATATTTCAAAATACCTGCTAAATGTACTTATTTCTGCAAATGCTTTTTGAGTCCAATTTTAGACAATTCATATAGCCTGAAAAGCAAAATCCAGCACAATAAGCTAAAGCCTATAACCTGTCTGTTCAGTCTGTCGGAACCGTTTTTACCGTCAGGGGTTGACATGAACAGCCGTATCCAGTACCACTAAAAGTATATTGAATTTAACGGAGCACGATTCATGACACGCACCCATCGTTTCACCGGTCTACTACTACTAAACGCATCTTCTGTGCGCGGTAGACTGGCGGGCGAAATTCAGCGTTGAATCGTCACCAGTAAGACTAAAAACCCGCGCCACTGCGCGGGTTTTTTTATGCTCGTAGCAAGGCGCCCTAAGACTGACAAGGACCTAACCCATGAGCCAGCAAGTCATTATTTTCGATACTACTTTACGTGACGGTGAACAGGCATTACAGGCAAGCCTGAGTGTAAAAGAGAAACTGCAGATTGCGCTGGCTCTCGAGCGAATGGGCGTCGACGTCATGGAGGTGGGGTTCCCGGTCTCTTCTCCGGGTGATTTCGAATCCGTACAGACCATTGCGCGCACCATTAAAAATAGCCGCGTCTGTGGCCTGGCACGCTGTGTAGAGAAAGACATCGACGTTGCGGCCGAGTCGCTGAAAGTGGCCGAAGCCTTCCGTATTCACACCTTCATTGCTACCTCGCCAATGCATATCGCAACCAAATTGCGCAGCACGCTGGATGAGGTGATTGAACGCGCGGTGTATATGGTTAAGCGCGCACGTAACTATACCGATGACGTTGAATTCTCTTGCGAAGACGCGGGCCGTACGCCAATCGAAGACCTGGCGCGCGTTGTGGAAGCCGCCATCAACGCGGGCGCGAAAACCATCAACATCCCGGACACCGTCGGCTACACCATGCCGTTTGAGTTCTCAAACATCATCACCGGCCTGTATGACCGCGTACCGAATATTGATAAAGCAATTATCTCCGTCCACACCCACGATGATTTAGGGCTGGCGGTGGGCAATGCCATCGCCGCTGTCCACGCCGGTGCGCGCCAGGTAGAAGGCGCGATGAACGGTATCGGTGAACGCGCGGGCAACTGTTCGCTGGAAGAAGTGATCATGGCGATCAAAGTCCGCAAAGACATCATGAACGTGCACACCCGTATCAATCACAACGAAATCTGGCGCACCAGCCAGACCGTCAGCCAGATTTGCAACATGCCAATCCCGGCCAACAAAGCGATTGTCGGCACGGGCGCGTTCGCGCATTCCTCTGGTATCCACCAGGACGGCGTACTGAAAAACCGCGAAAACTACGAAATCATGACCCCGGAATCTATCGGTCTGAACCAGGTGCAGTTGAACCTGACCTCCCGTTCCGGCCGCGCCGCGGTGAAACACCGTATGGAAGAGATGGGTTATCAGGACAGCGATTACAACATGGATCAGCTGTACGACGCATTCCTGAAGCTGGCCGACAAAAAAGGTCAGGTGTTCGACTATGACCTGGAAGCGCTGGCCTTTATTAACAAACAGCAGGAAGAGCCAGAGCACTTCCGTCTGGATTACTTCAACGTGCAGTCCGGCTCCAGCGACATCGCCACCGCCTCGGTCAAACTGGCCTGTGGTGACGAGATTAAAGCCGAAGCGGCAAACGGTAACGGCCCTGTCGACGCCATCTATCAGGCAATCAACCGCGTCACCGAATACGACGTTGAGCTGGTGAAATATGACCTGACGGCGAAAGGGCATGGTAAAGACGCTTTAGGCCAGGTGGATATCGTCGTCAATTACAACGGTCGCCGTTTCCACGGAGTGGGTCTGGCGACGGATATTGTCGAATCCTCCGCGAAAGCAATGGTGCATGTCCTGAACAACATCTGGCGCGCCGCTGAAGTCGAAAAAGAGTTGCAACGCAAAGCTCAGAATAAAGAGAACAACAAGGAAACCGTGTAATGTCGAAGAATTACCATATTGCTGTGTTGCCGGGTGACGGTATTGGCCCGGAAGTGATGGCACAGGCGCTGAAAGTACTGGAAGCCGTTCGCTCGCGTTTTGCGATGAAAATCACCACCAGCCATTACGACGTGGGCGGTATTGCCATTGATAACCACGGAACGCCGCTGCCAAAAGCCACCGTTGAAGGCTGCGAAAATGCCGACGCCGTGCTGTTTGGCTCCGTCGGTGGCCCAAAATGGGAACACCTGCCGCCGGCTGAGCAGCCAGAGCGCGGCGCGCTGCTGCCGCTGCGTAAACACTTTAAGCTGTTCAGCAACCTGCGTCCGGCGAAGCTGTATCAGGGCCTGGAAGAGTTCTGCCCGCTGCGCGCGGATATCGCGGCCAACGGTTTCGACATTCTCTGCGTGCGCGAGCTGACCGGCGGAATTTACTTCGGTCAGCCAAAGGGTCGCGAAGGCAGCGGCCAGCATGAAAAAGCATTCGATACCGAGGTATATCACCGTTTCGAAATTGAACGTATTGCCCATATCGCCTTTGAGTCGGCGCGTAAACGCCGTCATAAAGTGACCTCCATTGATAAAGCAAACGTGCTGCAGTCGTCCATTTTGTGGCGTGAGATCGTCAGCGAAGTCGCGAAGCAATATCCGGACGTTGAGCTGTCGCATATGTACATTGATAACGCGACCATGCAGCTGATTAAGGATCCCTCCCAGTTTGACGTGCTGCTCTGCTCTAACCTGTTCGGCGATATCCTGTCTGACGAGTGCGCGATGATCACCGGCTCCATGGGGATGTTGCCATCCGCCAGCCTGAATGAAGAAGGCTTCGGGCTGTACGAACCTGCCGGGGGCTCCGCACCGGATATCGCAGGCAAAAACATCGCCAACCCGATTGCACAGATCCTCTCCCTGGCTCTGCTGCTGCGCTACAGCCTTGATGCAGGTGATGCAGCAACCGCAATTGAAAACGCCATTAACCGGGCGTTAGAAGAAGGCGTCCGTACCGGTGATTTAGCACGCGGCACGGCAGCAGTCAGTACTGATGAAATGGGCGACATCATTGCCCGCTATGTCGCTGAAGGGGTGTAATCATGGCCAAAACCTTATATGAAAAGTTGTTTGATGCACACGTTGTCTACGAAGCACCAAACGAAACCCCACTGCTGTATATCGACCGTCATCTGGTACACGAAGTGACCTCCCCGCAGGCATTTGACGGCCTGCGTGCGCACAAGCGTCCCGTGCGTCAGCCGGGAAAAACCTTCGCGACGATGGATCATAACGTTTCCACTCAGACCAAAGACATCAATGCGTCGGGTGAGATGGCACGTATCCAGATGCAGGAACTGATCAAGAACTGCAACGAATTTGGCGTGGAGTTGTACGATCTGAACCACCCTTATCAGGGCATCGTCCACGTGATGGGGCCGGAGCAAGGGATTACCCTGCCGGGCATGACCATCGTCTGCGGTGACTCTCATACCGCAACGCACGGCGCGTTTGGCGCGCTGGCGTTTGGTATCGGTACGTCTGAAGTGGAACACGTTCTGGCGACGCAGACCCTGAAACAGGGCCGCGCCAAAACCATGAAGATTGAAGTGAAAGGTAAAGCCGCACCGGGGATCACGGCGAAAGACATCGTGCTGGCTATCATCGGCAAAACCGGCAGCGCAGGCGGTACCGGTCACGTAGTGGAATTTTGCGGCGACGCTATTCAGGCGCTGAGCATGGAAGGTCGTATGACCCTGTGCAACATGGCCATTGAGATGGGCGCCAAAGCAGGCCTGGTGGCACCAGACGAAACGACCTTCAACTATGTGAAAGGTCGTCTGCACGCGCCAAAAGGCCAGGATTTTGACGATGCGGTCGCGTACTGGAAAACCCTGAAAACCGACGACGGGGCAACCTTTGACACCGTTGTCACGCTGCAGGCAGAAGAGATTGCGCCTCAGGTGACCTGGGGCACCAACCCGGGTCAGGTGATTTCCGTTAACGACAGCATTCCTGACCCGGCCTCCTTTGCCGATCCGGTCGAGCGTGCCAGTGCGGAGAAAGCGCTGGCCTATATGGGACTGAAGCCCGGTGTGCCGTTGACCGACGTGACCATTGATAAAGTCTTCATTGGATCCTGTACCAACTCCCGTATCGAAGATTTACGTGCTGCTGCAGAGATTGCTAAAGGCCGCAAAGTTGCGCCGGGCGTGCAGGCGCTGGTGGTTCCCGGTTCCGGTCCGGTGAAGGCTCAGGCAGAAGCGGAAGGGCTGGATAAGATCTTTATCGAAGCAGGTTTTGAGTGGCGTTTGCCGGGATGCTCCATGTGTCTGGCCATGAACAACGACCGTCTGAATCCAGGCGAACGTTGTGCTTCCACCAGCAACCGTAACTTTGAAGGCCGTCAGGGCCGCGGTGGGCGTACCCATCTGGTCAGCCCGGCAATGGCCGCCGCTGCAGCCGTTACCGGCCATTTCGCCGACATTCGCAGCCTGAAATAAGGAGACAATCATGGCAGAGAAATTTACCCAACACACAGGCCGGGTTGTCCCCCTGGATGCCGCTAACGTCGATACTGACGCCATCATTCCTAAGCAGTTTTTGCAGAAAGTGACCCGCACAGGTTTTGGTGCACACCTGTTCAACGACTGGCGTTTCCTGGATGACAAAGGCGAAGTGCCTAATCCAGAATTTGTGCTGAACTTCCCGGAATACACAGGCGCGTCCATTCTGCTGGCGCGGGAAAACTTTGGCTGCGGTTCTTCGCGTGAACATGCTCCCTGGGCGCTCACCGATTACGGCTTTAAGGTGGTTATCGCCCCGAGCTTCGCGGATATCTTCTACGGTAACAGCTTCAACAACCAGCTGCTGCCGGTGACGCTGAGTGACGAACAGGTTGATGAGCTGTTTGCGCTGGTTAAGGCGAATCCGGGCATGGCGTTTGAAGTGGATCTGGAAGCGGAAGTGGTTAAAGCGGGTGAGAAGACCTACAGCTTCAGCATTGATGCATTCCGCCGTCACTGCATGCTGAACGGTCTGGACAGCATTGGTCTGACGCTCCAGCATGAAGACGCCATCTCAGCGTACGAGAAAAAACAGCCTGCTTTTATGGGCTAAAGGCAATGGCCCGCGAAAAGCGGGCCATTGATAAGGGTGCGTTGAGGCTCAACCACTCTGGAGAGGCGGGGAAACCTTCCCCGCCAATACCGCTAACGTTTTGCTTCGTAAGCCAACACTGCTGCCAGCTCTGTTTTCTCCTGTCTGAAATGCAATTCACATAGCGAATCACGCACCATCCAGGTGAAGATCAACAGCGTCGTACAGATCAGAAACAAACCTAACAGCAGAGTACGTTTTGGCATTCCAGCCTCCTTATTGCTTTTCGGCAATGAAGAGACTAACCTCGCAATGTGTGTTGTGAAGTTGGTCTCCCCATCAGTTCTATTGATGTGGGACTCTCCACTGTTTGCCTCTTGCGAAAGCCTGAGGCAAACAGCCTCAAGCACCCGCCACGCACTCTATGCGCCTTCCCTTCATCTGTCAGAAAGTCGTTTCATTTCGTGAAGCCGCCTTCCAGAATCAAACATCCTTAACCCGGCATGTCAGCCCAAACGTGATGACCGAAATCGCGGCAATCATCCAGTAAACCGAGGCATGTCCGTAGCTCTGCGCCAGCGCTCCCTGAATCACCCCCGCCAGAATGACGCCTGTCGAAATGCTGTTGGTGAAAAGCGTGGTCGCCGAGCCAGCGCGTCCCGGCATTAAGTCCTGGAACCAGAGCATGCCGATCCCGGCCACGATCCCGATGAATATGGCATTGAACAGCTGCAGCGCCAGCAGTGCTTCGCGCGAATGGAAGAAGATCAGCCCAAGATAGAACAACACCCCGGCGGCAACCGCAACCACCATCATTTTGCGTTTACCGAAGCGCTTTACGTAATATCCTGCAAGAATCATCGCCGGAATCTCCAGCCCGGCAGCCGTTCCCATTAAGATCCCGGCGAGCTTGTCCGGCAGACCGAGATCGCTGCTGATCCACAGTGGCATATCAATGATGTACATGGTATTGCAGGTCCACATCAGCGTGGAGGCGATAAACAACATACGGACGTTTTTGTCCTGCCAGCCGCTCACTTGCGTAATCGGCTTATCCGTCGTCTGTTCGACGCGCGCCACAGACGGTAGCACGAAGGCAATCAGCGCCAGGCTGATGGCAAAAATGGCCGCGGCGATGGAGAACATGGCGGTAAAACCGTAGTTCAACGCCAGCATGAAGGCCAGCGGCGGGCCGATGACCCATGCAAGTGAAAGCTGAGCACGCATCACCGAGCTGAACATCACCACTTCCCGCGCGGAGTTATCCGCGTATTCTCGGGCCAGGGCGAAAAGCTGCGGCATGGCGGTATTCGCCAGCGACGCCAGCAGGACGCCGCAGGTAATGAGCGTCAGGTAATGGCGATTGAACGCAAAGAGTAGCGCGTTGCCCACGGCCATGGCGCAGCAAAAGAGGATCAGCTTGCGGCGATCGCCCTGGCTGTCCGATCGTTTCGCCAGCGCGAGGCTGACCAGGATCCCGGCAATGGCGTTAACGGTGTAAAACAGGCCGACCCAAAACGGCTGCGCCCCCACCTCGCGGCTGAGGAACAGGCTCAACGTCGGCGCCTGCAACGCCCCCGCCACACCCATCATAAAGGCTACCAGCATAAAAGCGGCATATACGCCATTCAGGCGGCGCCCCATCGTCATCAACCACAGCATACGCAAGTCCTTGTGAAAGCGAATCGAAATTGGGTGAAAGAATAAACGAAAAAAGCCAGCAAAAATATTTTGCTGGCGGGTGATAAACACCAATACTCAGTCACACATGATCGAGGCGAGTTAGCGGGAAGAGGTCGGTTTCGTAACGTCCCACTGCATCAGTTCTTCTAACATTTTCAGCCGCTGCTCTGCACACCGGCGGGCCAGCCAGGACGCTCCTTTTGTCGCTGAAAAGTACTGCTGATAAAACTGACGTGCGGTAGACCTCTTCATAATTTACCTCCTCACTTCATCGGGGAGAATTATTGGCCTAATATAGGGATAAATAAATTGCTGGTTTTTTGTCAGGAGTTCCCCTTTTATGCCTTCTGGTCGTCTGCAACAACAATTTATCCGCCTCTGGCAGTGCTGCGAGGGGCAATCGCAGGAGACCACGCTCAACGAGCTGGCTGACCTGCTCAACTGTTCGCGCCGTCATATGCGCACGCTGCTTAACACCATGCAGCAGCAGGGCTGGTTAAGCTGGGAAGCGGAGGCAGGACGCGGGAAGCGCTCACGTTTGACCTTTCTCTATACCGGTCTGGCGTTGCAACAGCAGCGCGCGGAGGATCTGCTGGAGCAGGATCGCATCGACCAGCTGGTGCAGTTGGTGGGCGACAAAGCCGCCGTGCGCCAGATGCTGGTCTCACATCTTGGACGTAGCTTTCGTCAGGGCCGCCACATTCTGCGGGTGCTCTACTACCGTCCGATGAAAAATCTGTTACCCGGCACGGCGTTACGGCGTTCTGAAACCCACATGGCCCGGCAGATTTTCAGCGGCCTGACGCGGATAAATGAGGAAAATGGGGAACTGGAAGCGGATATCGCGCATCACTGGCAGCAACTTTCCCCGTGCCACTGGCGCTTCTTCTTACGCCCCGGCATCCACTTTCACCACGGTCGCGAACTGGACATGCGCGACGTCATCGCCTCTCTGGAACGTGCCCGCAAGCTACCGCTTTATTCACACATTTCCCGCGTTCATTCCCCGACGGCATGGACGCTGGATATTGAGCTGTCGCAGCAGGACAAATGGCTTCCCTGGCTGCTGGGCTATGTGCCGTCGATGATTTTGCCCGCCGAGTGGGAGTCGCTGAACAATTTCGCCAGCCTGCCGATTGGCACCGGCCCCTACTCCGTGTCCCGCAATAACAACAACCAGCTGAAAATTCGCGCGTTTGATGACTACTTTGGCTA
Organism: Enterobacter cloacae complex sp. HYC080_NIDB; assembly: GCF_056673325.1. Classification (NCBI taxonomy): domain Bacteria; kingdom Pseudomonadati; phylum Pseudomonadota; class Gammaproteobacteria; order Enterobacterales; family Enterobacteriaceae; genus Enterobacter; species Enterobacter cloacae complex sp. HYC080_NIDB. The sequence continues at coordinate 3,802,977 of NZ_CP114212.1, forward strand.
TCGGGCACTGATCGACGAAGTGAACGTCTGGGTATTACCGGATCTTAATGAAGATCTCAGCTGCGGGCTGACGCTGGAAGGCCCCACCACGGGAGAAAAAGCGGTAGAGAGTCGTCTGGAGGAGGGATGCTACTACCTGCTGTTTGATAGCCGCACCCACCGCGGGGCAAACCAGGCCGTTCGTCAGTGGGTCAGCCACGTGCTGTCCCCCTCCAATCTGATCTACCATGCGGAAGAGCAGTACCAGACATACTGGTTCCCGGCGTACGGCCTGCTTCCGCGCTGGCACCACGCCCGCCCGGCGCACTGCGACAAACCTGCCGGGCTGGAGTCCATCACCCTGACCTACTACCGCGAGCACGTGGAGCATCGTTTTATCGCCGGGATCATGGCCAGGCTGCTGGCAGCCGAAGGCGTGACGCTGGAGATCAGAGAAGTGGACTATGACGAATGGCACCGGGGGGAGATCGTCAGTGATATCTGGCTAAACAGCGCCAACTTCACCCTGCCGCTCGATTTCTCGCTCTTTTCTCATCTGTATGAGATCCCGCTGATCCAGCACTGTATCAACCGTGACTGGCAGCAGGACGCTGCCCAGTGGCGCGCTGGCGACATGAATCTTGCCGTGTGGTGCCAGCAATTGCTGGCTGAACAGGCGATTGTACCTCTGATACACCACTGGCTGATGATCCAGGGTCAACGCAGTATGCGGGGTCTGCGGATGAACACCCTGGGCTGGTTTGATTTCAAATCAGCCTGGTTTGCGCCGCCGGAGCCATAACGCTTTCGTAATATTCACCAAATCATTACAATAGCGCCGTTCTCAACGGGGTGCTGCATCACAGATGTGCGCTGAGATAATACCCGTCGAACCTGATCCGGATAACGCCGGCGAAGGGATTTGAGGCTGTCGCTCAAAATCCTTTGCCACTCAACCCTGAGGTGCAAAGTGTTAAAAAAAGTTCTTCCTCTGCTGGCGCTGTTTGCGCTGCCTGCGTTCGCGAAGCCCGTCCTGACGGTCTATACCTACGACTCGTTCTCTGCCGACTGGGGCCCTGGCCCGTTAGTCAAAAAAGCCTTCGAAGCTGACTGTAATTGCGAGCTGAAATTCGTGGCGCTGGAAGATGGCGTGTCGCTGCTTAACCGTCTGCGTATGGAAGGGAAAAACAGCAAAGCCGACGTGGTGCTCGGGCTGGATAACAACCTGCTGGAAGCCGCCACGCAAACCAAACTGTTTGCCAAAAGCGGCGTAGCGGCAGAGGCCGTCAACGTGCCGGGCGGCTGGAACAACGACACCTTTGTGCCGTTCGACTACGGCTACTTTGCTTTCGTCTATGACAAAAACAAGCTGAAAAATCCGCCGAAGAGCCTGAAGGAGCTGGTGGAGAGCGACCAGAAATGGCGCGTGATTTATGAAGATCCGCGTACCAGCACGCCAGGCCTGGGACTGCTGCTTTGGATGCAGAAGGTCTACGGGGATAACGCGCCGCAAGCGTGGCAGAAGCTGGCCGCCAAAACCGTCACTGTGACCAAAGGCTGGAGTGAAGCGTATGGTCTGTTCCTGAAAGGCGAAAGCGATCTGGTGCTCAGCTACACCACCTCGCCGGCTTACCACATTATCGCCGAGAAGAAAGACAACTACGCCGCCGCGAATTTTGCCGAAGGGCATTATCTGCAGGTGGAGGTTGCCGCGCGTACCGCTGCCAGCAAACAGCCGGAACTCGCCGAGAAGTTCCTGAAATTTATGGTTTCTCCGGCGTTTCAGAATGCCATTCCTGCGGGCAACTGGATGTATCCCGTCACCCACGTTGCACTGCCGGCCGGTTTCGAACAGTTAACCAAACCACAAACGTCGCTGGAGTTTACGCCGCAGCAGGTGGCCGCGCAGCGAGCAGCATGGGTAAGTGAATGGCAACGCGCCGTCAGCCGTTAATTCCTGGCTGGTTACTTCCCGGACTGCTCGCCGCCATGCTGATGGTGGTAGTCAGTCTGGGAGCATTCCTTGCGTTGTGGTTTAACGCGCCGGAGAGCGATCTGCTCGCGCTCTGGCGCGATAGCTATCTCTGGCACGTCATTCGTTTCTCCTTCTGGCAGGCGTTTCTTTCTGCCCTGCTGTCAGCGATCCCGGCTATTTTTCTTGCGCGGGCTCTGTATCGTCGGCATTTCCCCGGAAGAGTAGTCCTGCTGCGCCTGTGCGCCATGACGCTGATCCTGCCCGTGCTGGTCGCGGTATTTGGTATCCTGAGTGTTTACGGTCGACAGGGCTGGCTGGCGTTGCTGTTTGCCCGGCTTGGTCTGGAATGGACCTTCTCGCCATACGGTCTGCAGGGCATTCTGCTGGCGCACGTGTTTTTCAATATGCCGATGGCAACGCGCCTCTTTTTGCAGGCACTGGAGAATATTCCCGGCGAACAACGCCAGATTGCCGCTCAGCTTGGCATGCGTGGATGGTCGTTTTTCCGCTTTGTCGAATGGCCTTGGTTAAGACGTCAGATTGCCCCGGTTGCCGCGCTGATCTTTATGCTCTGCTTCGCCAGCTTCGCCACCGTGCTTTCTCTCGGCGGCGGGCCACAGGCGACCACCATTGAGCTGGCGATTTATCAGGCCTTAAGTTACGACTACGATCCGGGCCGCGCCGCGCTTCTGGCGATCGTGCAGATGGCGTGCTGTCTGGTCCTGGTGCTGCTGAGCCAGCGCCTGAGCAAAGCGATTCCCCCGGGCAGCAATAGCCTCTCGGGCTGGCGCGATCCGCAGGATAGCCTGCACAGCCGCGTCTCCGATTTTATCCTGATCGTGCTGGCACTCCTGCTTCTGTTGCCACCGCTGCTGGCCGTTATCGTTGATGGTCTGAACAGGAATGTGGTGTCAGTACTGCAACAGCCCGTGCTGTGGCAAGCGACGTGGACCTCGGTACGCATTGCGCTGGCAGCCGGAGCGCTATGCGTGATCCTGACCATGATGTTGCTCTGGAGCAGCCGCGAGCTCTACGCGCGTCATGCCCGTAAAGCCGGACAAGCGCTGGAGCTGACGGGCATGCTAATTCTGGCGATGCCGGGCATCGTGCTGGCGACGGGCTTCTTTTTACTGTTCAACAGCACCATCGGCCTGCCGGAAAGTGCTGACGGCATTGTGATTTTCACCAACGCCCTGATGGCCATTCCTTACGCGCTCAAAGTGCTGGAAAACCCGATGCGCGACGTCAACAGCCGCTACGGTTTGCTGTGCCAGTCGCTGGGCATGCAGGGCTGGCAGCGGCTGAAGGTGGTCGAACTCCGCGCGCTGAAACGTCCACTGGCGCAGGCGCTGGCGTTTGCCTGCGTGCTCTCTATTGGGGATTTTGGCGTGGTGGCTCTCTTTGGCAATGAAGATTTCCGCACGCTGCCATACTGGCTCTATCAGCAGATCGGCTCTTATCGCAGTCAGGACGGCGCGGTCACCGCGCTGTTACTGCTGCTGCTGTGCTTTGCCTTATTTACCGTTATCGAAAAACTTCCGGGGCGTGATGTTAAAACTGACTGATGTAACCTGGCTTTACCAGCATCTGCCGATGCGCTTCACGCTCTCCGCGCGCCAGGGGGAGATGATCGCCGTGCTTGGCCCAAGCGGTGCGGGAAAAAGCACGCTGCTCAATTTGGTTGCGGGGTTTCTGCAGCCGGCAAGCGGATCGATAGTCATTGAAAATCGGGACCATACCCATACGCCGCCTGCAAAACGTCCTGTCTCCATGCTGTTTCAGGAAAACAACCTGTTTACCCACCTGACGGTGCGGCAAAACATCGCGCTGGGGATGCATCCGGGACTCAAGCTGAACGCCCCCCAGCGCCAGAAGCTAGAGGTCATTGCCGCCCAGATGGGGATCGCGGAATTTCTCGACAGGCTGCCCGGCGAGCTTTCCGGCGGCCAGCGTCAGCGCGTGGCGCTTGCCCGTTGTCTGGTCCGCGAACAGCCGATACTGCTGCTGGATGAACCGTTCTCTGCGCTCGACCCGGCCCTGCGCCAGCAGATGCTGGCGCTTGTGCAGGACGTCTGCCAGCGCCAGCAGCTGACGATGCTGATGGTTTCGCACAGCATCGAAGATGCCGCACGGATTGCCCCCAGATCGGTGGTCATTGCCGAAGGACGAATTGTGTGGGATGGGATGACAGAAGAACTTCTGAAGGGTAACGCTAACGCGTCGTCGCTGCTGGGCATCAGCGCACCTCCCCTTCACTCGCTGGACTCATAAATATCCATTTTTGTAAGGCCATAGCCAGAAAGTCGCTCTGAATGGAAAGTCAGAGCGCATATTAATCCACCTGGAAACCGATGGTCCTGACTAATAATGAACCGAGCTCTTCACATTATTATTTTAAATCACATTTTGTTTATGAATTGATGCCTTCAATATATAAAAACAATGAATAAACAAACCAAAAATTAATACAGCAAAATGGATTTAATACTTACGTTTGTTTTTTATAAGCGTATTATTTTATGATTCTACTGCTCCTGAAAGGGATATAGACATGGCAGTACCCCCAGGTAACTTTCAGCAAAATGACACGCTAAACCGCTATTTACTTCTTTTCCCACGTAACGCTAACGCGTTAAATGATGTACATTCCTTTACCGGCGAAGAAGCACTTAGCCAGCCCTACCGCTATGCCATTCGTTTTACCAGCCCCAATGCAAATATATCGCCTGACGCCGTTTTGAATCAGAAAGCGGAGTTTCTTCTTCGCGCCCCTAATCCTGAGGCCTCATGGCATGGCCAGCCATCCTGGCTGCCAGTGCGCCAGATTAACGGGACAATTACTGCGTTTGCCCGCCTTAAGTCGTCTTCAGATGAAGCGCTCTATGAATGCGTGCTTGAACATGAGCTTGCGTTACTGGACAGAAACTTCCGTTCGGCAGTCTACACCGATGTCACCGTGCCGGAGGTCGTTACGCAGTTAATGAAAGAGAGCCGTTATTTTGAAGGCTTCAACATTGATTTCGACAACCTCAGTTATACCTATCCCCGCAGGGAAATGATTATTCAGTGGAAAGAGACCGACCTGCAGTTTATTCGCCGCCTGTTGGCCGAAGTGGGAATATGGTTCCGTCTTGAAAATCACAACACCACGCCGACGGAAACGGTGGTTATTTTTGGTGACTCTGCCAGCCGCTATATTATCAGCGAGAAGACATTCCCCTTTGTCCGCCGCTCCGGGATGACCAGTCATGATGAGTACGTGACAGAACTGGAAGAACGGCACGCGTTAATACCCGAAAATATTATGGTGAGATCCTATAACTACCGCGATCCCGTCTCACCGCAGGCGGATAAAACGATTGTAAGTCACGACATTCCCGGTGGCATTACCACGGGAAGAGAGTACCACCATTCCGATCATTTTCTGGTCGCCGGGGATTTTTATGGAAAAGAAGGCGAAACCGCTACGTTCTATGCGCGTTTGCGCTATGAACGCCTGCTAAATACCCAGCGTGTACTCGGCGCCACAACCAGCGCAGCGGAACTGCAGCCGGGTATAAAGTTCGATATAACCGGTCAAATCCCCGATGGCTTTAAGAAAGGTTTGCTCGTGACGTCAATGACGATAACGGGCAGTCGCGCAGAGCATTATCGAGCTCTGCTGTCGGGCATCCCCTGCCAGCCTGAGTATAGTTTCCGGCCAGAATGTCTTCCCCGCCCCCAAATCGCAGGTACTGTCCCCGGAAGGGTGATGGCAATAAGCAGCAATAAAATCTATGCGGGGGTTGATGCTGCTGGCCGCTATCGGGTGAAGTTCGATTTTGATCTTGATGAGAAACGTGCAGGCTTTGAAAGTGCGCTGGTGCGCCTTGCCAGACCGTACGCCGGAGAGGTGTACGGTTTTCATTTTCCGCTGCTGGAAGGCACGGAAGTTGCCATTGCGTTTGAAGGCGGCGATCCGGATCGGCCGTTCATCGCCCATGCCATGCATGACGGCGCGCATACTGATGTAGTCACAAACCGCAATGATACCCGCAATATCATCCGTACTGCAGGCCTGAATAAAATCCGTCTGGAAGACAGGCGGGGCCAGGAGCATATCAAGATTTCAACGGAGCGCGGTAAAGGGCAGCTCAGCGTAGGCCATCTTGTCGATGCGGAAGGAAAACCGCGCGGGGAAGGCCTTGAAGCACGCACAGATGACTGGATGGCGCTGCGAGCCGCTAAAGGGGTCATGATCACCACTGAAGCGCAGCCGCGTGCTCAGGGACAACAGCTGGATATGGCGGCCGCGATCGCGCAGCTCGAAAAAGCCCTCTCACTGGCAATGACGCTGCAGCAGAGCGCAATGACGGCCGGTGTCGATAATGTGGATACGGAACGGCAAAATGCCCTGCTTAAGACGCTGAATAAGCTTACCGGCGCAGGCCTGCTGACCTATGCCGGAGAAGGACAGGCCCACGTCACGCCGCAAAGCCTGCAACTTTCAGCCGGTCAGGATCTGATTGCCACCGCTGGCCGCAACAGCAGCGTTAACGTGGTGAAAAAATTCTCGCTGGCCGTCGGGGAAAGGCTCTCTCTGTTCGCCCGCAAACTTGGCATTCAGCTGATTGCCGGTGCGGGTGATATCAAAACGGAGGCGCAGCGCGGAGCCCTGCACATGCTTTCTCAGGATGATTTCACGGTCACGAGCACGGCAGGCAAAATTAACGGCAGCGCGAAGCAGGGAATACAGCTGGTGTGCGGCGGAGGTGGGATCCGCATTAGCCCCAGCGGGCTGGTTGAAATTTTCTCACCAACCGGCGTGGACATTAAAGCGCCGAATTTTGCCTATAAAGGGGCGGAAAGCGTGCAAACGCAACCGCCTGCGTTTGACAAGGGCGCGTTTGCACAGCGCTATCAGCTGCATGCATCTGACGACCCGGAGCAGATCCTCGCTAATCGCGCGTTCCGCCTTAAAAGCTCGACAGGCCAGATTGTTGAAGGCGTGACCGACAGCAATGGCTGTTCCCCGCTGCTGGATGCGGCCGACCTTGATTCGTACAAACTGGAGGTACTCTGATGGCTGATGAGAAGAAAAGCCCGTATTGCCCGCGCGTGGTCTCTGAGAACGATATTCCCGTTATCACCATGCTGGCAAACATGCTGGTGAAGCAGGCGGGATATGAGCCGGTTAACTGCGTCATTCTCAATCACTCCCCATACTCGCTCGAAAGCCGTCTGGCTGAAGATATTCAGCCGGGTCATCACCAGACATCCGATGCGCGGGTGCAGACGTTTAAGAACTTTTGCGCACTGATGGCAACGCACTACAAAGGTGGTGAGATAACAGAAGCCGATATTCTGGCAATGGAAGCTGCCTGCGCGCTGCGTAAACCGTCCGATAACCCATTAAGGAAGGATGAAAGATACAGGCGCGATAATAACGGACGGGTTTATAACTATTTTTGCCCGAATGACGGCACCGTCTCCCTCAAGAACATACAGGGGTTCGGCTGGCGCGGTATTCCTGAAGATATTGCCAGTCATATCCCAAATCTGTATCAGCGGGTGTTTTATCAACATGGTGAGGTAGGAGCGAAGCCGGATGGGAAAACGTTTAGCCTGCCGTCAGCCAGAACGGGTGATGCGGATTACAGTTCAATCGGGAACGCCTCTTACACCGCGCATGACGTGATTGTGAACGGTGAAGAGTTACCCGTGAAGTTTACCTTTATGCTGCAGGGGGCAGGTAATCATAAGGACGACGATCCCAAAACCAGCGATAAACCCTATACCGCCTATATCGATCCGGACAGCCCGGACGCCTATATCTCCTATTCAGCAAAAGCCTATGCCATCAAACGGACGCAAAGCGCCACGTACGTTGTCAGCAGGTACCAGAGCCTCAGCTGGCGTCCCGGCCATGTCCTGACGCCTGACGAGCTGAAAATGGAAAGCTATGAGCTCGGTGTGGAGGTGATAAAGGGCGTTGTGACCGGTACAAAGGATTTTCCAACCGTGACATTAACCTGGCTTCGCCCTCGCGAAGCGCTGGAAAAGGAATGGGCAAAGTCCGATCCCGTAAGTTACAGCCAGCACTCGTCAATCGTGATGAGTGAATACGCACCGTCCCATGCGATGGCCTTTGACCTGGCAATCGGCCAGTGCCGCTCATTTGATTTTAAGGCAGGTAAATTCTGGGAAGAGCTGCTGCATCGAGCAGACTGGCGGGATCCGCTGAATAAAAACCAGCAGGCAGTGGAGTATTACCGTTCAGGGATACTGCCTGATGAAACTACAAAATGGTTTATGAACAGACCTGATGACATTTTACCAACAGGGAATTTTGGGGTGGTAAATGAATTTAACAATGCAATAACGGTGAAACCATCGAAGGATTTGGCTGCCGGTAATCAGGAAATTGCTAATTTGCAGTGGGATATGCCGAAGACAAAAAGTGACCGTGAACTGGGATTACAAAATCAGGTGTCGGCACTCGATCTCCGCCCCTACGGAGCAGGACAGGGAAGCCTATGAAAATGAAATATGCGGCAGGAAGAGCATTAGTTGTATTAATGATGGCTTCAGTCTGTCAGGCGAAAGAACCGCCGACGCAGGTGGTCTACCGTTTTGATAACCATCGTTATCTGGAGCTGAAAGGCTGGGACTGCGAAGGTGAACTCTGGTATACCGATACGCTGCGGGGGATTCATTCTGAACCTGTCAGCCAGTTTTACAGAATATTTACTAAAAAGTTTGTACATCCCTCAGAGCGATATATCGCTATTACAGGCTGGGGGGTCGGTGGTTTTCGTGTCTCAAAGGACTACGGGAAAACATGGCAGGTTGCACAATTTTCTCCCGGAGAAAACGAGCCGGACGGCATGAACTCGCCTCCTCGTGATGACGTGCTTTCCTTCACTGTCGTGAATGACCAGGGGTTTCTGCAGACAAAGCACCGCCTTTATATGTCATCCAAACCATTTGATGATCCACGCCTGGCACCGGGTGGACCAGGGATTGATTATGTAGTTGAAGGCGTAACTCACAGAATTAAACCCCAATTCCCGGGGCCGGCGTGGGGGCTGGATTACATCACTAAAGAGGCGCTGGAGAACGATACGGCAAAATTCCATACCAATTACCAAAACTTGCCAGATAAGGTACCCGAAGTTAAAGGCTACACCGGCTGGGACCATATGCGCTGTGATATGGGCGCGGGGCGCTAACCAATGAAAACATTATGCTCAGGCATAGCTGCAACTGCCGTACTGATGGCTTCAGGCTGCCAGGCGAAAGAACCACCAACGCAGGTGGTCTACCGTTTTGATGACCATCGTTATCTGGAGCTGAAAGGCTGGGACTGCGAAGGAGAGCTCTGGTATACAGATACGCTGCGGGGAATACATTCTGAACCAGTCAGTCAGTTCTATCGCATCTTTACTAAAAAATACGTCCATCCGTCGGAGCGTTACATTGCTATTCCAACCTGGCATTCACCAGGCTCAATAGTCTCAAAGGATTACGGCAAAACCTGGTACCCGTCCTCATTCTCGCCCGGAGAAAATGAACCGAATGGAGACAATGCCCCTCCCTATGATGACATTCTTTCCTTCACTGTCGTGAATAACCAGGGATTTCTGCAGACAAAGCACAGTCTTTATATGTCATCTAAACCATTTGACGACCCGCGCGTGATGCCCGGAGGTTCAGGAATTAAGTACCAGCTTGAAAATGGAGAAGTGGATGAAATAACTTCAGATGCACCAGGCTGGAAATGGGGGATGGTGTATTTCACAAAAGGATGGCTGGAAGGAAAAGTCGTCAGACGAGAATCCAATTATCAGAATTTGCCCGATACGATCCCGGAAGTGAAAGGTTACACCGGCTGGGACCATATGCGCTGTGACATGGACGCGGGGCGCTAACCGATGAAAACATTATGCTCAGGCATAGCTGCAGCTGCCGTACTGATGGCTTCAGGCTGCCAGGCGAAAGAGACGCCGACGCAAGTAGTTTACCGTTTTGATGACCATCGTTATCTGGAGCTGAAAGGCTGGGACTGTGAAGGTGAACTCTGGTATACCGATACGCTGAAGAGAATTCATTCACAGCCATATTCACAATTTTATCGCATTTTTACCAAAAAATTTATACATCCTTCAGAACGATATATTGCCCTCACATCATGGGGTGGTGGTGCCTTTACGGTATCAAAAGATTTCGGAAAGACATGGCAGTTAGCGCAGTTTTCTCCCGGAGAAAACGAGCCAAATGGTGATTCCTCACCAACATATGATGACGTGCTTTCTCTAACTGTCGTGAATGACCAGGGATTTCTGCAGACAAAGCACAGTCTTTATATGTCATCTAAACCATTTGACGATCCTCGTCTGCTGCCTAGTGGCGAGGGTATTCACTACGAGCTTCCGGATGGGGTGCAGAGCGAGGGATACAGATGGCTGGCGCTGGCGCTTGCGGCCGATGCGGTAAAATATGCCCAGGGAACTCATCTGGTGGCCAATTCAGCAATGAATAAATTTTCCATCACCGCGCTTTCCTCACAGGAAACTCATGTCCCCGAAACATGCCGATGGGACGTTTGGATCCTTCCCTTAGTTAACGGGGTTATGATGGGGCTCTTTTTATTATTTTCGTTATTTCTCATTATGATAATAACAAATAAACCCGGAGAGATACCTTCCATACCGGTATTAGGGGCAAGCAGCATGCTCTCTGTGTTGGTTCCGGCGGTAACAGGAGTTTTCCTCTCTATCACCAGCTCAAACCGGGCTTGCAGAGATATGGGATGCTAGAGAGGGAAACACATTAACGGCTCACCACCTTCAACAGGATTTCACCATACACCGGCATCAGAGGATGGCGAATTAGCGCGACCAGCGCCACCACCGCAACGCCCAGCATCAGGGGGGCCAGCCACAAAAGACGAGTGCGCGGAAGATAGCGTGTCAGGCGATCGACACTGGCTTTCGCGCTGCGCCACAACCGCCAGCACAGCCACGCAGCCAGCCACAGCAGCACCGCCGTTGCCAGCAACAGCCACTTAAACTCACCGCTTTGCATGCCGTCAGGAATATCGATGGCCGCACCGGCCAGGATCCCCGGCAGGAAGTAGAACGGCGGCCAGAAGACGCAGCCGATGATGTTCGGCACCACAAACTTTGCAACGGGCAGATCCAGCATTCCGGCAACCATCGGCACCAGAGGACGCGTGGGTCCAACAAAGCGGCCGACGAGAATAGTAAACATGCTGTGCTGATGCAGCGCATGCTCGGTTTTATCCAGCAGCGCTTTGTTCTTTTTCATGAACGACCAGCGGTGCAGCGGCTTCTTAAAGCGCCAGCCCAGCCAGAAGGATATCCAGTCGCCCAGCAGGCAGCCGATTATCCCGGCCAGCCACGCCTGCCAGAAATTGACCTCACCGCTGCCAATCAGCGCGCCAAGACCCGCCATCATCACGGTGCCGGGCAGGATTAACCCCACGAGCGCCAGCGACTCCAGAAAGGCCACCAGCGCCACGGCGATGAGCGAATACATAACGGACTGGGTAATAAAGTGTTCCAGCAATGCCTGCATAACTATTCCGGTCAGAAAACGAATCAGCGATTCTGCTTAGCGCCCCGCACTGCGTCAAGGCAACAATTGTCTGAATAGTTTACAGGTAGCTTTCTGCGTTCACCTGTTTGTTTATCTTTTTTTACCGTTTATTCACATCCCGCGCGGAATTCACTCGGGCTGGCACCGGTGCATTTTTTAAAGACGCGAGAAAAATAGAGCTGATCTTCAAAGCCGACGTTACGCCCCACGGTGGCAATCGGCATCCGGGTGGTGCTGAGCAACAGTTTCGCCTGGCTGATACGCTGATCCTCACGCCAGCTCAGGACGCTGACGCCAAGCTGCTGGCGAAACAGATGTGACAGCCGTGACGGCGACAGACACACATGCTGGGCGACGCTGGCAATATCGAACTGGCTGTCGGCGAGATGGTCGCTGATGTACTGGCAGGCGTCGCGCACGCGGTTATCCAGCGGAGGATTAAGCGACTCGTTAATGGCCTCCATCCGTCGCAGCAGCAGTTGTTCAAGCAGGTTTATCGCCAGCAGTTCAGCGTAGCGACCACCAGCCTGCCCCGCGTCAATAATCTGCGCGAACAGCTCACGGAACTGCGCCAGATGCACTTCATCCGGACGATAAAAACCGGTGTGCGCAAAAATAGCAGGCCAGGTAAGCCACTCCTGCCAGTAGGCGCGCGGACGGAAATAGACCCACTGGTGATACCACTCTTTGGCATCCGGATGACGGCCATAGTGGTGGATCTCCCCCGGCGGGAACAGCAGGATATCGCCGGGGCGGCAGACGAACTGCTGGTCGCCATTCTTGATGATCCCCTCTCCGCGCACGGTCAGGTTGAGGATATACCCTTTCATCCCGAGCGGTCGGTCGACGTAAAAATCGAGATATCCCTCAGCCTCGATAGGGGTCAGCCCTGCCACAAGGTGCGCGTTAAACGAGTATCCCGGCAACAAGGGATCGTTTTGCGTTTCGGCCATAGATTCAGTTCTCCCAACGGTCCTGAAGGAAACCAATTGTCCATATCACTAAAAGCAGGTCAAAAATGGTCTGCGAAAAGATCCAGAAAGCATCACGCCTCTTTTACGTCCGCCATGTTTCAGCCTTTCCCCCTGATTTCTCCGCCAGAGGAGGCAGATAAGCAGTAACAAAAGTGTCTATAAGTGCGGCAGAAATGTCCACATTGAATATTTGCACGGCGTCACACTTTCCGCTGTAACAGCAATTTAATCCATAAGATTAGCGGATCCTGCCTGACGATTTTTGTCCCCAGTCTCTAATGTTCTTCCATACCTGTTTTTCGGATGGAGCAACACCATGGCAATTGCAATTGGCCTCGATTTTGGCAGCGACTCGGTTCGCGCGCTGGCAGTGGACTGTACGACTGGCCAGGAGATAGCAACCAGCGTTGAGTGGTACCCGCGCTGGCAAGAGGGGCGCTACTGTGATGCGCCAAATAACCAGTTCCGTCACCACCCGCGTGACTATATCGAGTCGATGGAAGCGGCAGTCAAAACCGTTCTGGCGGAACTGACGGATGCCCAGCGGGCCGATGTCGTTGGGATTGGCGTCGACAGCACCGGCTCAACGCCTGCCCCGGTGGATGCCGAAGGCCGCGTACTGGCGCTGCGCCCGGAATTCGCCGACAACCCGAATGCCATGTTCGTGCTGTGGAAAGACCATACCGCCGTGGAAGAGGCCGAAGCCATCACCCGTCTTTGCCATCAGCCTGGCAAAACAGACTACTCACGCTATATCGGCGGGATTTACTCCAGCGAATGGTTCTGGGCCAAAATCCTGCATGTCACCCGTGCCGATGCGACCGTTGCGCAGGCTGCGGCATCGTGGATTGAGCTGTGTGACTGGGTTCCCGCCCTGCTCTCCGGCACCACCCGTCCGCAGGATATTCGCCGCGGACGCTGCAGCGCCGGGCATAAATCCCTGTGGCATGAAAGCTGGGGCGGTCTGCCTCCGGCAGCCTTCTTCGATGAACTCGATCCAATTATCAATAAAAACCTGACCTACCCGCTGTTTACCGACACCTTCACCGCCGATATTCCGGTGGGCACGCTCTGCGAAGAGTGGGCAAAACGCCTCGGCCTGCCGCAGAACGTGGCGATTTCCGGGGGCGCGTTTGACTGCCATATGGGTGCCGTGGGGGCGGGCGCACAACCTAACACGCTGGTGAAAGTTATCGGCACCTCCACCTGCGACATTCTGACGGCGGATAAAGCCACCGTTGGCGATCGCGCGGTAAAAGGCATTTGCGGCCAGGTTGACGGCAGCGTGGTGCCGGACTTCATCGGTCTCGAAGCGGGTCAATCCGCGTTCGGCGATATCTACGCCTGGTTTGGCCGCGTGCTGGGCTGGCCGCTGGATCAGCTCGCGGCTGCGCATCCTGAACTGAAAAGCCAGATCGCCGACAGCAAAAAACAGCTTCTGCCACAGCTCACGGAAGCCTGGGCGAAAAATCCGTCTCTCGATCACCTGCCGGTGGTGCTGGACTGGTTTAACGGCCGCCGCACGCCGTTTGCCAACCAGCGACTGAAAGGGGTGATTACCGATCTCAACCTGGCGACCGACGCCCCTGCGCTGTTCGGTGGCCTGATTGCCGCAACTGCCTTCGGCGCGCGCGCCATTATGGAGTGCTTCACCGAACAGGGTATCGACGTGAATAACGTGATGGCACTGGGCGGCATCGCCCGTAAAAATCCGGTCATTATGCAGGCCTGCTGCGACGTGCTGAACCGTCCGCTGCAGATTGTCGCGTCCGATCAATGCTGCGCGCTGGGCGCGGCGATTTTCGCCGCCGTGGCAGCCGGTGTCCACGCGGATATCCCCACCGCGCAGCAGCATATGGCGAGCGCCGTCGAAAACACACTCGAGCCGCGTGCCCAGCAGGCACAACGCTTTGAACAGCTTTATCAGCGCTACCAGCAATGGGCAAAAAGCGCCGAACTTCACTATCTCCCTGTCGCCGCCCCGTCAAAACACACCGCGGACACGACGGCAACCCTGACCCATTAAGGACACGATGATGACCATTTTTAATAATTATGAAGTGTGGTTTGTGATTGGCAGCCAGCACCTGTACGGGCCGGAAGCGCTGCAGCAGGTGACGAAACATGCGGAGCACGTCGTTAATGCCCTCAACGCGGAAGCCAAACTGCCATGCAAACTGGTGCTGAAACCCCTGGGTACAACGCCGGATGAGATTACCCATATCTGTCGCGACGCGAACTACGACGACAAGTGCGCCGGTCTGGTCGTGTGGCTGCACACCTTCTCACCGGCCAAAATGTGGATCAACGGCCTGTCTATCCTCAACAAACCGCTGCTGCAGTTCCATACCCAGTTTAACGCCTCCCTGCCGTGGGACAGCATCGATATGGACTTCATGAACCTGAACCAGACCGCGCACGGCGGCCGCGAGTTCGGCTTCATCGGCGCGCGTATGCGTCAGCAGCATGCCGTCGTGACTGGTCACTGGCACGACAGCCAGGCGCAAAACCGTATCGGCTCGTGGATGCGTCAGGCGGTATCGAAACAAGATACCCGCCATCTGAAAGTGGTGCGTTTCGGTGACAACATGCGTGAAGTGGCGGTCACCGATGGCGATAAAGTCGCGGCACAAATCAAGTTCGGTTTCTCCGTCAATACCTGGGCGGTGGGCGACCTGGTGCAGGTAGTGAATGAAATCAGCGATGGCGACGTGAGCGCGCTGGTAGACGAGTACGAAAGCCGTTACCGCCTGACGCCTGCGGCACAAATCAACGGCGACAAGCGCCAGAACGTGCTGGATGCCGCGCGAATTGAGCTTGGCATGAAGCGCTTCCTGGAACAGGGCGGCTTCCACGCCTTTACGACAACGTTTGAAGACCTCCACGGCCTGAAACAGCTCCCGGGTCTGGCAGTACAACGTCTGATGCAGCAGGGCTACGGCTTTGCAGGCGAAGGCGACTGGAAAACTGCCGCTCTGCTTCGCATCATGAAGGTGATGTCAACCGGTCTGCAGGGCGGCACCTCCTTTATGGAGGACTACACCTACCACTTCGAAAACGGCAACGACCTGGTACTCGGCTCGCACATGCTGGAAGTGTGCCCGTCTATTGCGGTGGAAGAGAAACCGATTCTTGACGTGCAGTACCTCGGCATTGGCGGTAAAGCCGATCCGGCTCGTCTGATCTTCAACACCCGCACGGGCCCGGCCATCAACGCCAGTCTGATCGACCTGGGCGATCGTTTCCGCCTGCTGGTGAACTGCGTCGATGCAGTTGAAACGCCGCATTCACTGCCAAAACTGCCTGTCGCCAACGCCCTGTGGAAAGCACAGCCAGACCTGCCAACCGCGTCAGAAGCCTGGATCCTGGCAGGTGGCGCGCACCACACGGTGTTCAGCCACGCGCTGGATCTGAATGACATGCGTCAGTTCGCCGAGCTGCACGATATCGAACTGACCGTGATTGATAACGACACCCGCCTGCCTGCGTTCAAAGATGCGCTGCGCTGGAACGAAGTCTATTACGGTTCGAAACGCTAAGTACGAAATGCCCGGTGGCACCGTGTTCACCGGGCAGGGAGACAACAATGTTAGACGATCTCAAACGACAGGTGCTCGAAGCCAACCTGGCGCTGCCGAAACATAACCTGGTGACCCTGACCTGGGGCAACGTCAGTGCCGTTGACCGCGAAAAAGGTGTGTTCGTGATCAAGCCTTCTGGCGTGGATTACACGGTGATGACGGCAGACGATATGGTGGTGGTCAGCATCGAAACGGGTGAAGTGGTGGAAGGCAACAAAAAACCCTCCTCCGATACGCCTACCCACCGTCTGCTGTATCAGTCATTCCCGACCATCGGCGGCATCGTGCATACCCATTCGCGTCACGCCACCATCTGGGCGCAGGCGGGCCAGTCCATTCCGGCCACGGGTACCACCCACGCGGATTACTTTTACGGCACCATTCCCTGCACGCGCTTAATGACCGAGGCGGAAATCAACGGTGAGTACGAGTGGGAAACCGGCAACGTGATTGTCGAAACCTTCGAAAAACAGGGTATCGACGCGGCGCAGATGCCTGGCGTGCTGGTGCACTCCCATGGTCCCTTCGCCTGGGGTAAAAACGCGGAAGACGCGGTACATAACGCCATCGTGCTGGAAGAGGTCGCCTATATGGGGATCTTCTGTCGCCAGCTCGCGCCGCAGCTACCGGATATGCAGCAAACCCTGCTGGATAAGCATTACCTGCGCAAGCACGGCGCGAAAGCGTATTACGGGCAGTAGCTTGTAGGCCGGATAAGCACAGCGCCATCCGGCAAAACAGACACTGTATAAAACCCCAGCAAACACCCCTTAACCAGGCTATAATCAAGCCTGGTTTTGTTTATGGGATAACGGTGTGACGCAGGCGCAAGAAGGCTTTTTACTGACCCGGCACTGGCGGGATACGCCTCAGGGCACTGAGGTTGAATTCTGGCTGGCGACGGACAGCGGCCCGTTGCACGTAACGCTGCCGCCGCAGGAGTCCGTGGCGTTTATTCCTGGATCGCACGTCGAAAAAGTCAAACAACTGCTGCGCGGCGAAAACGGCTGGCGCATCACCCCTCTTGAGCTGAAAGATTTCCACCGTCATCCGGTATACGGCCTTTACTGTCGCGCCCATCGTCAACTGATGCGCTATGAAAAGCTGCTGCGCGAGGCGGGCGTAACGCTTTACGAAGCGGATATCCGTCCCCCCGAGCGTTTCCTGATGGAACGGTTTATTACCGCGCCCGTCTGGGTGGATGGCACAGCGCAAAACGGTCGCCTCGTTAACGCTCGTCTGAAGCCTAACCCGGGCTATCGCCCGCCGCTAAAATGGGTCTCCCTGGACATTGAAACCACCCGCCACGGCGAGCTGTACTGCATTGGTCTGGAAGGCTGCGGCGATCGGGTTGTGTACATGCTTGGGCCGCCAAATGGCGATGCGTCCACGCTGGATTTCCGGCTTGAATATGTCAATAGCCGACCCCAGCTGCTGGAAAAGCTTAACCAGTGGTTTGCCAACTACGATCCCGATGTCCTGATCGGCTGGAACGTGGTGCAGTTCGACCTGCGCGTGCTGCAAAAACATGCCGAGCGGTATCGCATTCCGCTGATACTCGGGCGCGGCAACAGCGAGCTGGAGTGGCGCGAGCACGGCTTTAAGAATGGCGTCTTCTTCGCCCAGGCCAATGGCCGCCTGATTATCGACGGCATCGAGGCACTGAAATCCGCCTTCTGGAACTTCTCGTCATTCTCTCTTGAAGCCGTAGCGCAGGCGCTGCTTGGCGAGGGCAAATCCATTGACAATCCCTGGGACAGAATGGATGAGATTGACCGACGCTTTAACGAAGATAAACCGGCGCTCGCCACCTATAACCTGAAAGATTGCGAGCTGGTTACGCAGATTTTCCACAAAACCGAGATCATGCCATTCCTGCTGGAGCGCGCGACGGTAAACGGCCTCGCGGCCGACAGGCACGGCGGCTCGGTAGCGGCCTTTAGCCACCTCTATTTCCCCCGCATGCACCGGGCAGGGTACGTTGCCCCCAACCTCGGGGACGTACCGCCACAGGCCAGCCCCGGCGGGTATGTGATGGACTCCCGGCCAGGGCTTTACGATTCGGTGCTGGTTCTGGATTATAAAAGCCTGTATCCGTCGATTATCCGCACGTACCTGATTGACCCGGTGGGGCTGGTGGAAGGGATGGCGCAGCCGGACGACGCGCACAGCACTGAAGGCTTTCTCGGCGCCCGTTTCTCGCGTGAAAAACACTGCCTGCCTGAAATTGTGGGAAACATCTGGCACGGGCGCGACGAGGCGAAGCGTCACGGCAATAAGCCCCTCTCGCAGGCGCTGAAAATCATTATGAATGCCTTTTACGGCGTGCTGGGCACCAGCGCCTGCCGCTTTTTCGACCCCAGACTGGCGTCATCCATCACCATGCGCGGGCATGAAATCATGCGTCAAACCAAAGCGCTGATTGAATCCCGGGGCTATGACGTCATTTATGGCGATACCGACTCCACCTTTGTCTGGCTGAAAGCCGCCCATTCTGAAGAGGACGCCGCGCGAATCGGCAAAGAACTGGTCGCCTTCGTGAACGCCTGGTGGCGCGAAAGTTTGCAAAAAGAGCGGTTAACCAGCACGTTAGAACTGGAATTTGAAACCCATTTCGCCCGCTTTTTAATGCCCACCATTCGCGGTAACGACCAGGGCAGTAAGAAGCGCTACGCCGGGCTGATTCAGGAAGGTGACACGCAGCGGATGGTGTTCAAAGGGCTGGAGACGGTGCGCACCGACTGGACCCCGCTGGCGCAGCAGTTCCAGCAAACGCTTTACCTGCGGGTATTCCGCAATGAGCCCTATCAGGATTACGTGCGCGAAACCATCGCCAGCCTGATGGCGGGTGAGCTGGATAACCAACTGGTTTACCGCAAACGCCTGCGCCGCCCGCTGGCAGAGTATCAACGTAATGTGCCTCCCCACGTACGCGCCGCGCGCCTGGCGGATGAAGAGAACGTGAAGCGCGGCCGCGCCCCGCAGTATCAGAACCGAGGAACGATCAAATACGTCTGGACAATTAACGGTCCGGAACCGGTGGATTATCAATACTCACCGCTCGATTACGATCACTACCTGACGCGTCAGCTTCAGCCGGTCGCCGACGGAATTTTGCCCTTCATCGACGACGATTTTGCTACACTAGTGACAGGGCAACTTGGCCTATTTTGACACGTGACGAAATGGCTGCCATCCAGTACCATAGCGCCCTTTCCATTCCCGGACCCATTTTTCGATGACCGTCTTTTTTTGACGGGGGTCGAACTATTGCCTGCAATTAAAGATTAGAGCCGAACAACTATGCCTTTTACACTTGGTCAACGCTGGATCAGCGATACAGAAAGCGAACTTGGATTAGGAACCGTCGTTGCCGTCGATGCGCGTATGGTTACCCTCCTCTTCCCTGCCACCGGTGAAAACCGCCTGTACGCTCGCAATGACTCCCCTGTAACCCGCGTGATGTTCAATCCGGGTGACACCGTGACCAGCCATGACGGCTGGCAGCTCAAGATTGAAGACGTAAAAGAAGAGAATGGACTGCTCGCTTACATTGGTACGCGTCTTGATACAGACGAAGCCAATGTCATCCTGCGTGAAGTGCTGCTCGACAGCAAACTGGTTTTCAGTAAGCCGCAGGACCGCCTGTTTGCCGGGCAAATTGACCGTATGGATCGCTTCTCGCTGCGCTATCGCGCGCGCAAGTTCCAGAGTGAACAGTATCGCATGCCGTGGAGCGGCCTGCGCGGTCAGCGCACCAGCCTGATCCCCCACCAGCTGAATATCGCCCATGACGTGGGCCGTCGCCATGCCCCTCGCGTACTGCTGGCCGATGAAGTGGGCCTGGGTAAAACCATTGAAGCGGGTATGATCCTGCATCAACAGCTGCTTTCCGGTGCCGCCGAGCGCGTGCTGATCGTGGTGCCTGAAACCCTGCAGCACCAGTGGCTGGTCGAGATGCTTCGCCGCTTTAACCTGCGCTTCTCCCTGTTTGACGACGAACGCTATGCCGAAGCGCAGCACGACGCCGACAACCCGTTTGAAACCGAACAGCTGGTCATTTGCTCCCTGGACTTCGTGCGCCGCAGCAAGCAGCGTCTCGAGCACCTGTGCGACGCCGAGTGGGACATTATGGTCGTTGACGAAGCGCACCATTTAGTCTGGAGCGAAGACGCGCCAAGCCGCGAGTATATGGCTATCGAACAGCTTGCGGAGCGCGTCCCTGGCGTCCTGCTGCTGACCGCAACGCCGGAACAGCTGGGTCTGGAAAGCCACTTCGCCCGTCTGCGCCTGCTTGACCCAAACCGTTTCCACGATTTCGGGCAGTTCGTGGAAGAACAGAATAACTACCGTCCGGTCGCGGATGCCGTGGCCATGCTGCTGGCAGGCAATCGTCTTTCTAATGAGGAACTCAACACCCTGAGCGAGCTGATTGGCGAGCAGGATATTGAACCGCTGCTGCAGGCCGCGAACAGCGATAGCGATAACGCGGAGCCTGCGCGTAAAGAGCTCATCGACATGCTAATGGACCGCCACGGCACCAGCCGCGTGCTGTTCCGCAACACCCGTAACGGCGTGAAAGGGTTCCCGAAACGCGAGCTGCATACCATCAAGCTGCCGCTGCCCACCCAGTATCAGACGGCGATCAAAGTCTCTGGCATTATGGGCGCGCGCAAAACCCAGGAAGAGCGCGCCCGCGACATGCTCTACCCGGAACAAATCTACCAGGAATTTGAAGGCGATACCGGCACCTGGTGGAACTTCGACCCGCGCGTGGAGTGGCTGATGGGCTACCTGACCGCCCACCGCTCCCAGAAGGTGCTGGTGATCTGCGCCAAAGCGGCTACCGCGCTGCAGCTGGAGCAGGTGCTGCGCGAGCGTGAAGGTATTCGCGCTGCCGTGTTCCACGAAGGGATGTCCATCGTTGAACGTGACCGCGCCGCGGCATGGTTCGGTGAAGAAGACAGTGGCGCACAGGTTCTGCTGTGCTCGGAAATCGGTTCTGAAGGCCGTAACTTCCAGTTTGCCAGTAATCTGGTGATGTTCGATCTGCCGTTCAACCCGGATCTGCTGGAACAGCGTATCGGTCGTCTGGATCGTATCGGCCAGGCGCATGATATTCAGATCCACGTGCCGTATCTGGAAAAAACTGCCCAGTCCGTGCTTGTGCGCTGGTTCCACGAAGGTCTGGATGCGTTTGAGCATACCTGCCCGACGGGCCGCACCATTTACGATCAGGTGCATAGCGATCTGATCGGCTACCTGGCCGCACCGGAAAACAGTGACGGGTTTGACGATCTGATCAAATCCTGCCGCGAGAAGCATGAAGCGCTGAAAGCGCAGCTTGAGCAGGGTCGCGACCGCCTGCTGGAAATTCACTCCAACGGCGGTGAGAAAGCGCAGGCGCTGGCTGAAAGCATTGAAGAACAAGATGATGACACCAGTCTGATCAGCTTCTCCATGAACCTGTTCGACATCGTCGGTATTAACCAGGACGATCGCGGCGAGAACCTGATTGTCCTGACCCCGTCCGATCACATGCTGGTGCCGGATTTCCCGGGCCTGCCGGAAGATGGTTGTACTATCACCTTCGAGCGTGATGTGGCGCTGTCCCGCGAAGATGCTCAGTTCATCACCTGGGAACACCCGCTGATCCGTAACGGACTGGATCTGATCCTTTCCGGCGATACCGGTAGCAGCACGATTTCACTCCTCAAGAACAAGGCACTGCCGGTGGGTACGCTGCTGGTAGAACTGATCTACGTTGTGGAAGCCCAGGCACCGAAACAGCTCCAGCTGACCCGCTTCCTGCCGCCAACGCCTGTGCGTCTGCTGCTGGATAAAAACGGTACCAACCTGGCAGGGCAAGTTGAATTCGAGAGTTTCAACCGTCAGCTGAGCGCGGTGAATCGCCATACGGGCAGCAAGCTGGTGAATGCGGTACAGCAGGACGTGCATGCCATTCTGCAGCTGGGCGAAAGCCAGATCGAGAAAGCGGCCCGTGCGCTGATCGATGCTGCACGCACCGAGGCCGATGAGAAACTCTCAGCGGAGCTGTCCCGTCTGGAAGCGCTGAAGGCGGTGAACCCGAACATCCGTGACGATGAACTGGCTGCCATTGAAAGCAACCGTCAGCAAATTATGGAAAGCCTGAATCAGGCGGGCTGGCGACCGGACGCATTGCGTCTGATTGTTGTCACGCATCAGTAAGCGGAGCAAAAAAATGGTAATGGAGCCCTACAATCCGCCGATGGATCCCTGGCTGGTCATCCTGTATCAGGATGAACACATTATGGTAGTTAACAAGCCGAGCGGCCTGTTGTCCGTACCGGGGCGTCTGGATGAGCACAAAGACAGCGTGATGACGCGCATTCAGCGCGATCATCCACAGGCGGAATCTGTGCATCGTCTGGATATGGCAACCAGCGGCGTGATTGTGGTGGCGCTCAATAAAGCGGCGGAACGCGAGCTGAAGCGCCAGTTCCGCGAGCGCGAGCCGAAGAAGCAGTACGTGGCGCGCGTCTGGGGACATCCTGCACAGGCAGAAGGGTTGGTGGATCTGCCGCTGATCTGCGACTGGCCGAACCGGCCTAAGCAGAAGGTCTGCTATGAAACCGGCAAGGCCGCGCAGACCGAGTATGAAGTGCTGGAGTACGCACCGAATAACACCGCGCGCATACTCCTTAAGCCGATTACCGGACGTTCACACCAGCTGCGCGTGCATATGCTTGCGCTAGGTCATCCGATTTTAGGCGACCGGTTTTACGCGCCGCCGGAAGCGCTGGCGTTAGCGCCGCGTCTGCAGCTTCACGCCCAGACGCTGACCATTACCCATCCGGCCTTCGGTAACACGATGACGTTTAACGCCCCGGTGGACTTCTGAAAAAAGGGCCCGACAGTGTCGGGCCCTTTTTTATTTGAAACCTTTCTTCTCTTTAATCAGCTCGTAAGCCTTCTGAATTTCCTGCGCTTTCTGCTTCGCCATCTCCATCATTTCCGGCGGTAAGCCTTTCGCGACCAGTTTGTCCGGGTGATGCTCGCTCATCAGCTTGCGATAGGCGCGTTTGATGGTGGTTTGATCGTCAGTGGGTTTCACGCCAAGTACGTTGCACGCATCGTCCAGCGTCGGTCCACGCTGCGCCTGCTGCCATGCACCGCCGGAAGACTGCTGGTGATACCCCCCGCCAAACTGCGCGCCGCCCTGCATCATGCGTAAGAACTGGTCGAACTGCATTCGGGAGATGCCCAACTCTTCTGCAATGACGTACAGAACATCACGTTCATTAGGGTGCAGTGAACCGTCAGCAAACGCCGCCTGGATTTGAATTTCCAGAAACATCCGAATTAAATCAAAACGTCCGAAGCAGATGCTGCGGAACTGACGCATTTTTTCACGCAGCGGATAGTTATCTGATTTCCCAATGCGAAACGCATTCTGCGCGGCCACACGGGATTCACCATGCAAATTCATGCGGTCCATAAAGATGCTGGCGATTTGAATATCGGCTTCGGTCACGCGGCCTTTGGATTTGGTTAAATGCCCCATGACTTCAAAGGTGGTGGAGAAAAAGAGTGACTGGCGCTCGCGCTGATTCGCAAACCAGGCCATTTTGCGGCTGCGCGCCTTATCAAACATATGACCGATAATGAGCCCAAGCACGATTCCCCAGAACCCGGCACCCATGATGATGGCGAACGCAACGCCGATTATTTTACCCCAATACTGCATATACTCCCCGGATAGTCATATTCCTGGCCGACGCAACGTCATCATCACAGTGTTCAAGCCACGGTCAATTGAAGGACATCGCCTATAATTTGCTTTATCATACTCGTCATTCGATAGCGAGCCTAACACTCTGGCACGCAAACGGGCAGGATTAACGCTGGTACTGCGCTGATGAGTAAGATAGTCTCTGAGCGTTTGTAAGCCGTAGCCACTGATGACGGAACAATAAAATACAACGTATGAAAAAACGTATCCCCACCCTTCTGGCCACAATGATTGGCACCGCCCTGTACAGTCAACAGGGGCTGGCGGCCGATCTCGCCTCGCAGTGTATGCTTGGCGTTCCAAGTTATAATCGCCCACTGGTGCAGGGTGATACAAATAGCTTGCCGGTAACCATTACTGCAGACAGTTCTAAGGGTACTTATCCTGACAACGCCACGTTTACGGGCAATGTGGATATTAACCAGGGCAATAGCCGCCTGCAGGCAGATGAAGTGCAGTTGCACCAGAAGCAGCCGGAAGGCGCGGCCGAGCCGGTACGAACGGTGGATGCGCTGGGTAATGTGCACTATGACGACAATCAGGTCATCCTGAAAGGTCCGAAAGCCTGGTCAAACCTGAATACGAAAGATACTAACGTCTGGGAAGGTGATTACCAGATGGTGGGTCGCCAGGGACGCGGTAAAGCGGACCTGATGAAACAGCGCGGTGAAAACCGCTATACGATCCTGGAAAATGGCTCCTTTACCTCCTGTTTGCCAGGGTCAAACACCTGGAGCGTGGTCGGGAGCGAAGTGATCCACGACCGTGAAGAGCAGGTCGCGGAGATCTGGAACGCCCGCTTTAAGCTGGGTCCGGTACCGGTATTCTACAGCCCTTATCTTCAGCTTCCCGTGGGTGACAAGCGTCGCTCGGGCTTCCTGATCCCTAACGCCAAATACAGCACCTCGAACTACTTTGAGTTCTACCTGCCGTATTACTGGAACATCGCGCCCAACATGGACGCCACGATCACGCCGCACTATATCCATAAGCGCGGCAACGTCATGTGGGAGAACGAGTTCCGCTACCTGACTCAGGCCGGTGCGGGTCTGATGGAGCTGGATTATCTGCCGTCAGATAAAGTCTTCCAGGATGAGCACCCGACCGAAGGCGACAAGCACCGCTGGATGTATTTCTGGCAGCATGCAGGGGTACTGGATCAGGTCTGGCGTTTTAACGTCGACTATACCAAGGTCAGCGATCCTTACTACTTTAATGACTTTGACTCCAAGTACGGTTCAAGTACCGATGGTTATGCCACGCAGAAATTCAGCGTTGGCTATGCGATTCAAAACTTTAACGCCACGGTGTCAACCAAGCAGTTCCAGGTCTTTAATACCCAAACAGCAAGTACCTACGGTGCTGAACCGCAACTGGACGTGAACTGGTACCAAAACGATGTCGGTCCTTTCGACACCCACGTCTACGCTCAGGCGGTGCATTTCGTTAATACCAACTCGGATATGCCAGAATCCACACGCGTTCATATTGAGCCGACGGTCAACCTGCCCTGGTCAAATGACTGGGCAAGTCTGAATACCGAAGCCAAGCTCATGGCGACGCACTATCAGCAGAAAAATCTGGACTGGTACAACAATCGCTATGGTACCGATCTTGAAGAATCAGTAAACCGTACGCTTCCCCAGTTTAAGATGGACGGTAAACTGATTTTCGAACGTGATATGGCACTCCTGGCGGATGGCTATACTCAGACGCTTGAACCGCGTATGCAGTATCTTTACGTGCCTTATCGCGATCAGAGCAAGATTCAGAACTACGACTCCTCTTTCCTGCAATCGGACTATAGCGGCCTGTTCCGCGACCGTACCTACGGTGGTCTCGACCGAATTGCTTCCGCTAACCAGTTAACGACCGGTGTCACAACGCGCGTTTATGATGAATCTGCCGTTGAACGTTTTAACGTTTCTGTTGGTCAAATTTACTATTTCACCGAGTCTCGTACGGGTGATGACGACATTAACTGGGAGAAAGACAACAAAACGGGTTCACTGGTGTGGGCGGGTGATACCTACTGGCGCATGACCGATCGCTGGGGTCTGCGCGGTGGGTTGCAGTACGATACGCGACTGGACAATATCGCGACGAGCAGTGCAGCTATTGAATACCGTCGCGATGAAGACCGTATGATGCAGTTGACGTACCGTTATGCCAGTCCGGAATATATTCAGGCGACATTGCCGAACTACGCCAATGCTGACCAATACAAAGATGGGATTTCGCAGGTGGGTGGCGCAGCAAGCTGGCCTATCGCCGATCGCTGGTCAATCGTAGGCGCTTACTACTTTGACACTAACGCCAATAAACCTGCTGACCAGATGGTGGGTCTGCAATATAACTCCTGCTGTTATGCGCTGCGTGTCGGCTACGAACGTAAGCTTAACGGCTGGGATACTCAAAACAATCAGAGCAAATACGATAACGTGATTGGCTTTAATGTCGAACTGCGCGGCCTGAGTTCCAACTACGGCCTGGGCACCCAGCAGATGCTGCGTTCGAACATCCTGCCATACCGTAGTTCCTTGTAATGTATTTGATTTACAACGTAATCCGCTTTGCGGTTAATTGAAATGGAAAAAGTATGAAGAACTGGAAAACGCTGCTGCTCGGTGTCGCTATGGTTGCGAATACCAGCTTCGCGGCCCCCCAGGTTGTTGATAAGGTCGCCGCTGTTGTTAACAACGGCGTCGTTCTCGAAAGTGACGTTGACGGTCTGATGAAATCTGTGAAGCTCAATTCGGGCGAAGCAGGTCAGCAACTTCCGGATGACGCCACGCTGCGCCATCAGATCCTGGAACGACTGATCATGGATCAGATCGTTCTGCAGATGGGTCAGAAAATGGGCGTGAAGGTGACTGACGAGCAACTCGATCAGGCCATCGCTAACATCGCAAAGCAAAACAACATGTCTCTGGATCAGATGCGCAGTCGTCTGGCCTATGACGGCATCAGCTACGCCACCTACCGCAACCAGATCCGTAAAGAGATGCTGATTTCGGAAGTGCGTAACAATGAAGTCCGTCGTCGCGTCACGATCCTGCCGCAGGAAGTGGACGCGCTGGCAAAACAGGTGGGTAACCAGAACGATGCGAGCACAGAGCTGAACCTGAGCCACATTCTGATCCCACTGCCAGAGAACCCAACCTCCGATCAGGCTGCGGAAGCAGAAAGTCAGGCACGTTCTATTGTCGAACAGGCGCGTAACGGCGGCGACTTTGGCAAGCTGGCTATCACCTACTCCGCTGACCAACAGGCGCTGAAAGGCGGCCAGATGGGCTGGGGACGTATTCAGGAGCTGCCATCCATCTTTGCCCAGGCGCTGAGTACGGCGAAGAAAGGCGATATCGTGGGTCCAATCCGTTCCGGTGTGGGCTTCCACATTCTGAAAGTGAACGATCTGCGTGGTCAGAGCCAGAACATTTCCGTGACTGAAGTTCACGCTCGTCATATTCTGCTGAAACCGTCACCGATCATGACTGACGATCAGGCACGTGCGAAGCTGGAGCAGATTGCGGCAGACATTAAGAGCGGTAAAACCTCGTTTGCCAATGCCGCGAAGGAGTTCTCTCAGGATCCAGGCTCTGCTAATCAGGGCGGCGATCTGGGCTGGGCTGCAGCAGATATTTACGATCCTGCCTTCCGCGATGCGCTGATGAAGCTGAACAAAGGCCAGATCAGTGCTCCGGTACACTCTTCATTTGGCTGGCATCTGATCGAGCTGATGGACACCCGTAACGTGGATAAAACGGATGCGGCGCAGAAAGACCGCGCTTACCGTATGCTGTTTAACCGTAAGTTCTCTGAAGAAGCGGCAACCTGGATGCAGGAACAACGCGCCAGTGCTTACGTGAAAGTTCTGAGTAACTAATGAAACCGCATCGTGTTGTGATCACCCCCGGCGAACCCGCCGGGATTGGGCCAGACCTCGTTGTCCAGCTCGCCCAGCGAAGCTGGCCGGTGGAACTGGTTGTCTGCGCAGATGCAACACTGTTACAAGACCGGGCGAAGCTGCTCGGTCTGCCTTTAACGCTTATTCCTTACGTTGAAGGCCAACAGCCAGCACCACAGCAAGCCGGTACGCTCACGGTTCTTTCTGTCCCTCTTCGTACACCGGTCATTCCAGGCCAGCTCAGCACGGAAAACGGCCACTACGTCGTGGAAACCCTCGCGCGCGCCTGCGACGGTTGCCTGAAGGGTGAATTTGCTGCCCTGATCACCGGCCCCGTGCACAAGGGCGTCATCAACGAAGCGGGTATCCCCTTCACCGGGCACACGGAATTCTTTGAAGAGCGCTCGCACAGCCCGAAAGTAGTGATGATGCTGGCGACGGAGGCAATGCGCGTTGCGCTCGTGACCACCCATCTGCCTGTTAAGGCCATTCCTGATGCCATCACCCCGGCACTGCTGCGGGAGATCATCGGGATCCTGCATCATGACCTGCAAACCAAATTCGGCATCAAACAGCCACACGTTCTGGTTTGCGGCCTGAATCCGCATGCGGGAGAAGGTGGACACATGGGCACCGAAGAGATCGACACCATTATTCCGGTGCTTGAAGAAATGCGCGCTAAAGGTATGAATCTTAGCGGGCCGCTCCCTGCGGACACGCTTTTTCAGCCGAAATACCTGGATAATGCCGACGCCGTCCTCGCGATGTACCACGATCAGGGCCTGCCCGTGCTAAAATACCAGGGCTTTGGCCGCGGGGTGAATATCACCCTCGGTTTACCCTTTATTCGAACGTCCGTTGACCACGGTACTGCGCTGGATCTGGCAGGACAGGGGAAAGCGGATGTCGGCAGTTTTATTACGGCGCTTAATCTCGCCATCAAAATGATTGTTAATACTCAATGACTAATCGAGTCCATCAGGGCCACTTAGCCCGAAAACGCTTCGGGCAAAACTTCCTCAACGATCAGTTCGTGATCGAAAGCATTGTTTCGGCTATTAATCCGCAAAAAGGTCAGGCTATGGTCGAAATCGGTCCGGGCCTTGCTGCACTGACCGAGCCGGTAGGCGAACGCCTCGACGAGCTGACCGTCATCGAACTGGACCGCGATCTTGCCGCACGCCTGCAAACGCACCCGTTCCTCGGACCGAAGCTGACCATCTACCAGCAGGACGCCATGACCATGAACTTTGGCGAACTGTCGGAGAAAATGGGTCAGCCGCTGCGCGTCTTCGGCAACCTGCCGTACAACATCTCCACGCCGCTCATGTTCCACCTGTTTAGCTATACTGATGCCATTGCCGATATGCACTTCATGTTGCAAAAAGAGGTGGTTAACCGTCTGGTTGCAGGGCCGAACAGTAAAGCGTATGGTCGTTTAAGCGTGATGGCACAATATTACTGTAACGTGATCCCGGTACTCGAAGTGCCGCCGTCAGCGTTCACACCACCACCGAAAGTGGATTCAGCGGTTGTGCGCCTTGTGCCACATAAAACGAAACCCTATCCGGTTAAAGATCTGCGTGTCCTCAGCCGCATTACCACAGAAGCCTTTAACCAGCGCCGTAAAACGATCCGTAACAGCCTGAGCAATTCATTTACCGTTGAGGTGTTAGCCGAGCTGGGGATCGACCCGGCAATGCGTGCGGAGAACATTTCCGTAGAGCAGTACTGCAAGCTGGCTAATTACATCAGCGAAAATGCGCCCCCGAAGGAGAGTTAAGCCATGATTGATTCGCCCCGCGTATGTGTCCATGTACAAAGCGTCTATGTTGAATCGCAATCCTCACCCGATGAAGAGCGTTTTGTCTTTGCTTACACCGTGACCATTCGCAATCTGGGGCGGATGCCCGTGCAGCTGCGCGGGCGCTACTGGCTTATCACCAACGGCAATGGCCGCGAAATTGAAGTTCAGGGTGAAGGTGTCGTGGGCGAACAGCCCCACATCGCCCCTGGCGAAGAGTACCAGTACACCAGCGGTGCGGTGATTGAAACACCGCTGGGTACCATGCAAGGCCATTACGAAATGGTCGACGTCGATGGCAATGTGTTCCGCGTTGCTATTCCTGTGTTCCGTCTCGCCGTATCCACACTCATTCATTAATCTAATGTCTACATATCTGATTGGCGACGTTCACGGTTGCTACGATGAACTGATCGCATTGTTAAAACAGGTCGACTTTACGCCAGGGCAGGACACCCTCTGGCTGACGGGCGATTTAGTCGCGCGCGGCCCGGGCTCGCTTGAGGTTTTACGTTTCGTCAAATCGCTGGGCGATAGCGTGCGCATGGTGCTGGGCAATCACGATCTCCATCTGCTGGCCGTGTTTGCCGGGATCAGCCGCAACAAGCCTAAAGATCGCCTCACTCCGCTGCTGGAAGCGCCAGACGCGGACGATCTGATTAACTGGCTGCGCCGTCAGCCCTTGTTGCAGGTCGACGAGGATAAAAAACTGGTCATGGCCCATGCCGGGATCACCCCGCAATGGGATCTTGAGACGGCAAAAACCTGTGCGCGTGACGTAGAAGCGGTACTGGCGAGCGACTCGTATCCCTTCTTCCTGGATGCCATGTACGGCGATATGCCGAACCACTGGAGCGAAGAGCTCAGCGGTCTGGCCCGCCTGCGCTTTATCACCAATGCGTTCACCCGCATGCGATTCTGCTTCCCGAACGGGCAGTTGGACATGTATTCCAAGGAAACGCCGGAAAGCGCACCTGCCCCCCTCAAACCGTGGTTTGCCATTCCGGGGCCGGTAACAACCGAATACAGCATAGCGTTTGGTCACTGGGCGGCACTGGAGGGCAAAGGCATGCCAGAGGGTATCTACGGTCTGGATACCGGCTGCTGCTGGGGAGGCGAGTTAACCTGCTTACGCTGGGAAGATAAAGCTTACTTCGTGCAGCCATCCAACCGACAGCAGGACTCAGGGGAGAGTGAGGCCGTCGCCTCCTGATGAATCCCCCTCACCCAGGGTGAGGGGGAAAAACTTAACGACGTTCCAGAATCTCGAAGCAGTAGCTGTGGGAGTTCTGCGCATCGGCGTCATGGAATTCACTGAATACGGATTCCCACTCGTCCGGATCGTAATCCGGGAAATGGGTATCCCCTTCCACTTCCGCATCAATGTGGGTCAGATACAGCTTCTGCGCTTTAGGCAGGAACTGCTCATACACACGACCACCGCCGATCACCATGATCTCTTCGGCATCACCACAGGCAGCAATCGCTTCATCTACGGACTTAACCCATTCGACGCGATCGTCAGTACCCGGCTGGCTACTGATAACGATATTCTTACGGCCCGGCAATGGACGACCAATCGACTCCCAGGTCAGGCGGCCCATCACTACCGGCTTGTTTAACGTCGTACGTTTAAACCATGCGAGATCGGCAGGCAGGTTCCACGGCATGGCATTTTCCATACCGATAACGCGGTCTACCGCCAGCGCTGCAATCAGACTGATCATTGAAAATTTCCCGGATGCAAAAAATTGCCGCCACTATACGGAAAGCTTAATCTTTCGTCGACTGGCGGCAGAGTAAAGATACAGAAATTTTTTAATATTGCTGGCAACGCCACTTCACAGTGAAGGTTTACTCTCGGGCTCGTCTGCCGGATCGCCGGTATGCTTGCCCTCTTCCGTCCCCTGCCAGCCATGACGCTGGATCAGCGACAGATGATTACGGTCCTCATTGATAATTTCCGTCAGCATCGCACTGGTGCGTTTAAACACCGCCGCCCGCTCCGTGGCCGTACTGCCTGCCATCGCCGCCATCTCTTCCACCATCCCGGTGTTAAAGCGGCGGAACAGATCCGCACGTTCGCGCGCTTCATACGCCCCGAGCCCCAGATTCTCGAGCGCCATACGCCCGGATTTCAGCGCACCTTCGAATGTTTCACGCTCGGGTGCCTCAACGCCTGCCTGACGTAGTCGGATGTAATGATCCACATCGCGCGCGCGGGAAATGATCGTCAGCGCCGGGAAATGTTCTTTTACCAGCTCCACCATCTGTATGCTGGTCTCCGGATCGTCAATGGCGTTAATCAACACCTCCGCTTTTGCGGCCCCCGCGGATTCCAGCAGATCGACACGGGTGGCATCACCGTAAAACACTTTCATATCAAATTTACGCAGCGTATCGACATGGTCGGGATCGTGGTCGAGGATGACCATTTTCACCCCACTCGACAGCAGCAAACGCCCTACGATCTGTCCGTAGCGACCAAAACCAGCAATGATCACGCGTGGCTGCTCCTCGTCGATTTCATCGGCTTCGCGCTCCTGATCGCTACCCGATTTTTCGAGGCGAGTCAGCACCACCAGCAGAACAGGCGTTGCCGCCATCGAGAGTGCGACCGCCAGCGTCAGCGCTTTTGCCCACTCAGGATCCAGCACGTTTGCCATCTGCGCGGCGCCAAAGACCACGAACGCAAATTCACTCCCCTGCCCCAGCAGTACGGCAAACCAGCTGCGCTGTTTACCCGGCACATTTAATGGCCGCGCAATCAGCCACAGCATTGCCATTTTAATGACCAGGAAACCGACCAGCAGGATGATAATCCGCAGCGGGTGTGTGACCAGCGTGCCGAAGTCAACGGACATCCCCACGCCGATGAAAAACAGTCCCAGCAGCAACCCTTTGAACGGCTCAATATCGCTTTCCAGCGCGTGCCGGTATTCAGAGCTTGCCAGCAGAACGCCCGCAAGGAATGCCCCCATCGCCATCGACAGCCCGGCTTCTTCCAGCAGCAAACCAAAACCAAAGACCAGGAACAGTGCCACGGCGCTGAACACTTCGCGCAGACCCGAGCGGGCGACGAAACGCAGCAGCGGACGGGTCACGTAGCGGCCCAGCAGGACCACCAGTGCCAACGCCCCTACAACCTTCAGTGCCGACAGCGCGAACGCGCCCAGCGTCGTGGAGGAGCCGCTTGCCGCCAGCAGCGGGATCATCGCCACCAGCGGAATCGCCGCTATATCCTGGAACAGCAGCACCGAGAATGCACTGCGCCCCATCTGGGAGACCGTCAGGTTTCGCTCGTTCATCGCCTGCATGGCAATGGCCGTCGAGGAGAGCGCCAGCGTCATGCCGATGAGCTCAGCCACTTTCCAGTCCATTCCCAGCAGGATGCAGAACCCGCCCAGCAGCAAGCCGCAGGCCACCATCTGCAATGCCCCGCCGCCAAATACCGAGGCGCGAAGTTTCCACAGGCGCTGCGGATCGAGCTCCAGACCAATCACAAAGAGCATCAGCACAACACCGATTTCAGCGAAATGGAGAATCGCCTCTGCATCCGTAACCAGACGAAAACCCCACGGCCCAATGACGCAGCCCGCAATCAGGTAGCCGAGAACCGAGCCCAGCCCCAGGCGTACCGCCACGGGCACAATCAGCGCCGCCGCGCCGAGATAAATCAGCGCCTGTATCAGCGTATGGCTATCCATGGTGCGTCTCCTGCCACTCAAGTAAGCGTTGTTTGTAATGGCGAGCCTGCGCCTGCAGCGTTTCATCGTCGCAGACAAACGTGCAGTGCATCGCAAAAGGTGGGATCCAGTTCAAACCACAATAAAGTGCAGTAGCCTGTAGCGGCTGGGCCAGCACGTCAAACCCCGGGAAAGAACCAATATCAAAGTGGCTTTCTCCTCCGCCAGTGGTCACCGCCCACATCAGGCTTTTCCCTTTTAGCGCATTGCCATTGTGGCCATACGCCCAACCGTGGGAGAAGACTTTATCAATCCACAGTTTCAGGAGCGGAGGCGTGCTGTACCACTGCATTGGATGCTGCCAGATAATCAGATCGGCACGGGAGAGCGCATCCTGTTCAGCAGCGATATCGATATTAAAATCGGGATAAAGTTGATAGAGGGAACGTATCTCTACGTTATCAAGCGTCCTTACCTGCTCAAGCATCCGCTTATTCGCATGCGAGTGCTGCGGATAAGGGTGCGCGTAAATTATGAGTATCATCAAATGACCTGTCTTCTTCTCTTCTTGTAGCAGTGAGTGTAGACAGTTAACCCGCCCGGTGAAAGGGTCAACAGGCCGCGTAAAGGTAAAACGCAACTATTGGCAACCCTCCTTCCTGGCGGGTATAGCAGACCTCAAACCAATAAAAATAACTGTTATCAGATGATATTTGAAATGAATAATTAAGCGCTAAAGCATATTAGCAAGTGATCAATTAAGAAAATATAAAATTATTCTTTAGCAAAATGATCTATACATAACACATTGAAAATTAATAATTTTACGCTTTTTATCGTTGAATCATTCTTTTAAGTAGCCCAGAAGCGCTATTTTAAGTCATTAATTAGCGCCACTTCTTTTCAAATGGACGTGTAAATGCGCAACAAAATATTCAAATTAAACAAGACCACAAAAACTCTGGGAAATATATTTCCTGCTTTACTTATATTCACACCGGTAGTGGCCTTCGCTGGAACTATTAGCCAGTCAACCTCAGTACCCCAGGATTTTTCCGCTGATGTAGAATACGTGATAAATAAAGATGTCACCATTTCCTCCGCAGGAAGCGAGAGTGCCGTATCGGTCACAGGCATCAATGTCACATCCACGACCAACAAAGGTAATATTTCCGGGAAAGGGAATGGATTAGATATTAATACCGGGGCTCAGCGAGTCATTATTCATAATGAAAGCGGTGCAACCATTTCCTCTACAACAGCCAATGCCGTAAATGTTCAGTCAATGCTTGGCGATCTAAACAATGATGGAAACATCACAGGCACAGAGAATGGCGTGTTCGTCAGTGAAAGCTCTTCAGCCGTCAATATCGCTAACACTGACACAGGCATAATCAGAGGAAACACAGGCCTGAGTTCTCAGATTGGTGTGGGAATAAATAATAGCGGAAAAATAACGGGTACAAACGGCGATGGTATCAGCCTGAGCGATGGTAATACCAAAATTATTAATACCGGCACCTTAGAGGGAACGCAGTACGGTATCAACGTCACGGACACGTCGAAAGCGGACATCACAAACAGTGGCGCGATTAGTGGCGATACGACAGCTATTATGTTTGCCAGCACGAAAAATAATACGCTGGTACTGAACACAGGATCGTCACTCAAAGGAGATGTCATCTCCACCGCGTCAAAAGGCAACACGCTTTCACTGGTTGGTACGGGCACAGAAGACAGCAATTTCATCGGACTGAAGGAAGGGGATGGCTTTGCATCAGTAAAAATGGATGGTGAAAAGTGGACGCTGTCAGGCAATTTAGACATTATCGGCGCAGATGACTCTTTACAGGTCAACAGCGGTGATTTAGTCCTGTCAGGCGCCGTCGCGAATGCCGGTAATACCCTCGTTGCAAAAGATGCCTCTCTCCAGCTTGGTGATGGCAAGAACACCGCCACGCTGAGCGGTGGCCTGACCAACAACGGCACCGTTATTTTTAATCAGGGCAGTTCCTCCACATTCACAACCGGCATTACCGGCAGCGGTAATGTCGAAAAAGCAGATTCAAACACCCTGACGCTCTCCGGCAATAATAGCTACACGGGAAATACCGTTCTGCATAACGGTACGACGCTGATCGCCAGTGGTGCAACGCTCGGCGTGAAAGGCAGTAACGCCACCGTCACCGTTGAAAATGGTGCAGCGTTTGCCACGGCAGGTGAAGTGAATAACAACATTGATATCCTGACCGGCGGTACGCTGGCGGCATGGAATGCGATTCAGGGTAACACGACCCTGAGCGTTTCAGGTATCGATACGGTCAACGGCAACGTTACCAACGGTGGCACGCTGCTACTCGGCGCGGCCAATAACAGTGTTGGCAACAATTTCATAATAAACGGCGACTACACGGGTTCTTCTGGTAGCCAGATCGTAATGAACAGCAGCCTCGGCGAAGATAACGCACCAACCGACCACCTCACCATTACGGGCAGCAGCTTCGGTCAGTCTGATGTCAGCGTTAAGAATATAGGCGGTCTGGGCGCTCAAACGGTAAATGGTATGGAAATTGTGAGCGTCGGTGGCAGTTCTGAAGCCCAACTGACGCTGGCAGCACCGGTTGTTGCCGGGGCGTATGAATACAATCTGTATCAGCACGGCGACGGCAACTGGTATCTGGAATCGAAGGCGACGCCATCAGATGAGCCGGCAGACGATAATGATGACGGCGGAAACACCGACGGTGACAATACCGATAACGGTGGTAATACCGATAACGGCGACAATACCGACAACGGCGACAATACCGACAACGGTGGCAATACCGATACCGATGGCAACACGGATAACGGCGGTAATAGCGATAACGGTGGTAATAGCGATAACGGTGGCAACTCAGCCCCTGAAGTTATGGCCCCTGAAGTTGGCGCTTACTTAGGCAACTACCTTGCTGCCCAGGGTATGTTCCTGCACAAGCGTGACGATCGCGATCAAATCACCTTCCGCAATGAAGACGATCTGAACACCTGGATGTACGTTAAGGGGCGTTATCACGAGAACGACGCGGGTGGCGATAAAGTCAGCTACGACACCACCACGACCGTTCTGCAAGTCGGCAGCGATTTCATGAGCAAGCCAATGGACAATGGGATCCTGCGTGCCGGTGGCATGTTCGGTGCTGGCCAGGCGAAGAC
This sequence comes from Enterobacter cloacae complex sp. HYC080_NIDB, assembly GCF_056673325.1. Taxonomy (NCBI): domain Bacteria; kingdom Pseudomonadati; phylum Pseudomonadota; class Gammaproteobacteria; order Enterobacterales; family Enterobacteriaceae; genus Enterobacter; species Enterobacter cloacae complex sp. HYC080_NIDB. Next base: position 3,839,452 of record NZ_CP114212.1, read on the forward strand.
GCATTCGGATGCGAAGCACAACGTGCGTGATGCTCAAGGCAAGGTGGACGGTTTCAATGTTGGGGTGTATGCCACCTGGCAGGAAGATCAGAAATTACGTCTGGGCAGCTACATTGATACCTGGGCCGCTTATAGCTGGTACAACAATAAAGTGACCAGCAACCGCAATGATGAAGACTACGACAGCGAAGGCTTCGCTGCGTCTGTCGAAGTCGGCCACGCGTGGGTTATCCCGTCAGAAAACGCGCGTACCTGGAAGATCGAGCCGCAGGCGCAGGTGATCTACAGCTATCTCGATCAGGAAAATCATACCGATCGCGACGGCGTACGTGTAACGACCCTGGACAACGACAGCATCTTTGGTCGTCTGGGCGTTAAGTCCAGCTACTTCGAGCAGAAGGACGTGAAAGCCTGGCAGCCGTACGTTGCGGTGAACTGGCTGAAAGGGGCAGGCCAAAACGATCTGGCGTTTAATGATGAAACCGTGAGCAACGATACGCCGGAAGATCGTGGTCAGTTAGAACTGGGCGTCACCGGCAACCTGAACGAAACCACGACGCTTTCGCTGCGCGCCAGCGGCGAATGGGGTGAGAACAGCTATGCTGCCTATGGCGGCCATATCCTGCTGAACCACCGCTGGTAATCGTCCAGCAAAAGCGAAAAGCCGTGGCATTTGCCACGGCTTTTTTTTAGTTATCCAGCTCGCCCATGGATTTTACCTGGTCACGGTTAATCTGCTCCGTTTGACCGGTTTCGGCGTTTTTGTACGACACCAGTCCGGTGTCATCATCTACCTGCGGTTTACCGTCAGTCACGATGGTTTTGCCATCGGTGGTTTTGACTGCCTGGTTAGACGAACAGCCTGCTACGGTAAACAGTGCAGTGGCAGCCAGAACGGAAGCGATCAGTAATTTATTTTGCATGGTGTTTTCCCCTGCTCTCAGATGAATTTCGTTATCGACCTAACCATTTTAGGCTAACTGACTGAAAGCGGATGGAAAACCAGAAGGTTCTGAAGAGGGGAAGAATGCCCGGCAACCGAATGGCACCGGGCATTTTGTCTTACTTGTTAATCTGCGCGTGCATTTCCTGCACTGAAATCACCTTCTCGGTGGCATCCGCGTTCAGCGCCATAGCCGTTGCGAAACCGCCGTTCAGGGTAGTGTCGTAGTGCACTTTGTACTGCAGCGCGCTGCGGCGAATCAGCTTGGAGTCTTCAATCGCCTGACGACCTGCGGTGGTGTTGATGATGTAGGTGTATTCGCCATTCTTGATACGGTCCTGAATGTGCGGACGACCTTCATGCACCTTGTTCACCAGGCGCGGGTTGATACCGGCTTCACCCAGCACAATCGCCGTACCGTGAGTTGCATCCAGCTCGAAGCCCTGTTTCAGCAGCTTGGCCGCCAGGTCAACCACACGCTCTTTATCGCCTTCGCGAACGGAGAGCAGCGCACGGCCTGATTTTCTCATCGTGGAGCTACTGCCGAGCTGCGCTTTCGCGAACGCTTCAGCGAAGGTGCGGCCCACGCCCATCACTTCCCCGGTAGAGCGCATTTCTGGCCCTAACAGCGGGTCAACGCCCGGGAATTTGTTGAACGGCAGCACCACTTCTTTCACCGAGTAGTACGGCGGAATGATCTCTTTGGTCACGCCCTGCTGCGCCAGCGTCTGGCCCGCCATCACGCGCGCCGCCACTTTCGCCAGCGGAATACCGGTGGCTTTGGAGACGAACGGGACGGTACGTGCCGCACGCGGGTTCACTTCAATCAGGTAGACTTCGTTGTCTTTCACCGCGAACTGGACGTTCATCAGGCCGCGAACCTGCAGCTCGAAGGCCAGCTTCTGCACCTGCTGACGCATCACATCCTGAATTTCCTGGCTCAGGGTGTAGGCTGGCAGAGAACAGGCTGAGTCACCTGAGTGCACGCCCGCCTGCTCGATATGCTCCATGATGCCGCCAATCAGCACCATTTCGCCGTCGCAGATGGCGTCAACGTCCACTTCCACCGCGTCGTCGAGGAAGCGGTCGAGCAGCACTGGCGCATCGTTAGAAACGCTCACCGCCGTCTGGAAGTAACGACGCAGGTCAGCTTCGTCATACACGATTTCCATCGCGCGACCGCCCAGGACGTAAGAAGGACGCACCACCAGCGGATAGCCAATCTCTTTCGCCTTCTCAACGGCCATCTCAATGGCGGTGACGGTGGCGTTGGCTGGCTGTTTCAGCTTCAGACGGTCAACCGCCTGCTGGAAACGCTCGCGGTCTTCCGCACGGTCAATCGCATCCGGGCTGGTACCAATAACCGGTACGCCTGCGGCTTCCAGCGCACGGGCCAGCTTCAGCGGAGTCTGGCCACCGTACTGCACGATAACGCCTTTTGGCTTCTCAATGCGCACGATTTCCAGCACGTCTTCCAGAGTAACCGGCTCGAAGTAGAGGCGGTCGGAGGTGTCGTAGTCGGTTGAGACCGTTTCCGGGTTACAGTTGACCATGATGGTCTCGTAACCGTCTTCGCGCAGCGCCAGCGAGGCGTGTACGCAGCAGTAGTCAAACTCAATGCCCTGACCGATACGGTTTGGACCGCCGCCCAGCACCATAATCTTGTCGCGGTCGACGGACGGGTTCGCTTCACACTCGTCTTCATAGGTGGAGTACATGTACGCGGTGTCGGTGGAGAACTCCGCCGCACAGGTATCCACGCGCTTGTAAACCGGGTGCAGGTCATACTGGTCACGCAGCTTGCGGATTTCCGCTTCACGTACGCCCGCCAGTTTAGCCAGACGCGCATCGGCGAAACCTTTACGCTTCAGCATACGCAGGAAGTCTGCGTCCAGGCCGTTGATGCCCAGCTCTGCCACTTTCTCTTCCAGACGCACCAGCTCTTCAATCTGCACCAGGAACCAGCGGTCAATGTTGGTCAGGTTGAATACGCCGTCGACTGACAGGCCAGCACGGAAGGCATCGGCGATGTACCAGATACGCTCTGCACCCGCATCTTTCAGTTCGCGGCGAATTTTGGTCAGTGCTTCCGGGTCGTCCAGGCTGACTTTAGGGTCAAAGCCGGTTGCACCCACTTCCAGGCCGCGCAACGCTTTCTGCAGGGATTCCTGCTGCGTGCGGCCAATCGCCATCACTTCACCGACAGATTTCATCTGGGTGGTCAGGCGGTCGTTCGCACCGGCGAATTTCTCGAAGTTGAAGCGTGGAATTTTGGTCACAACGTAGTCGATGGACGGTTCGAAGGAGGCTGGCGTGCGCCCACCGGTGATATCGTTCATCAGCTCATCGAGGGTGTAACCCACCGCCAGTTTCGCCGCCACTTTCGCAATCGGGAAGCCGGTCGCTTTGGAGGCCAGCGCGGAGGAACGGGACACGCGCGGGTTCATTTCGATAACAATCAGACGCCCCGTTTTCGGGTTCACCGAGAACTGCACGTTTGAACCGCCGGTTTCCACGCCGATTTCACGCAGCACCGCCATCGAGGCGTTACGCATGATTTGGTACTCTTTGTCGGTCAGCGTCTGGGCTGGCGCAACGGTGATGGAGTCGCCGGTGTGGATACCCATCGCATCGAAGTTTTCGATGGAGCAGACGATGATGCAGTTGTCGTTTTTATCACGCACCACTTCCATCTCGTACTCTTTCCAGCCAATCAGCGATTCATCAATCAGCAGCTCTTTGGTTGGCGAGAGATCCAGACCGCGTTCGCAAATCTCTTCGAACTCTTCGCGGTTGTAGGCGATACCGCCGCCGGTCCCCCCCATGGTGAAGGATGGACGGATGATGCACGGATAGCCCACTTCAGCCGCAACGGCCAGCGCCTCTTCCATATTGTGCGCGATACCAGAACGTGCGGTGTCGAGGCCGATTTTTTTCATCGCCACGTCGAAGCGACGACGGTCTTCTGCTTTATCAATCGCATCGGCGGTCGCGCCAATCATGGTCACGCCGAACTCGGCCAGTACGCCCTGACGCTCCAGCTCCAGCGCACAGTTTAGCGCCGTCTGGCCACCCATGGTTGGCAGCACAGCATCCGGACGCTCTTTCTCAATGATTTTGCGTACCACTTCCCAGTGAATCGGCTCGATGTAGGTTGCATCCGCCATTTCCGGGTCGGTCATGATGGTCGCCGGGTTGGAGTTGACCAGGATAACGCGGTAACCCTCTTCACGCAGGGCTTTACATGCCTGCGCACCGGAGTAGTCAAATTCACAGGCCTGGCCGATAACAATCGGGCCAGCGCCAAGGATCAGGATGCTTTTTATGTCTGTACGTTTTGGCATGGTCTTCTCGGCTCCTGATTATTTAGCGGTCTTACGGTATTGCTCGATAAGTTCGATGAAGTGATCGAACAGCGGCGCGGCGTCGTGCGGGCCTGGGCTGGCTTCCGGGTGGCCCTGGAAGCTGAACGCTGGCTTATCGGTACGATGAATCCCTTGCAGGGTGCCATCGAACAGTGATTTATGCGTCACGCGCAGGTTAGCCGGCATTGACGCTTCATCGACGGCAAAACCGTGGTTCTGCGCGGTGATCATCACCGTGTTGTTATCAATATCTTTCACCGGGTGGTTACCACCGTGGTGGCCGAACTTCATCTTGATGGTGTTCGCACCGCTCGCCAGCGCCAGCAGCTGATGGCCGAGGCAGATGCCGAATACCGGGATGTCGGTTTCCAGGAAGGACTTGATGGCGTCGATAGCGTAGTCGCACGGTGCCGGGTCGCCAGGACCGTTAGAAAGGAAGATGCCATCCGGGTTCATCTTCAGTACGTCTTCGGCAGAGGTTTTCGCCGGAACCACCGTCAGACGGCAGCCGCGGTCAACCAGCATGCGAAGGATGTTGCGCTTGGCGCCGAAATCATAGGCCACCACGTGGAACGGCAGCTCGCTCTCTTTTTTCGCTTCCGGCAGGTCGCCTTCCAGCGTCCAGCTACCCTGCGTCCAGCTATAGGCTTCAGCGGTAGTCACTTCTTTCGCCAGGTCCATGCCGTTCAAACCCGGGAAGGCTTTCGCTTTTTCCAGCGCCAGCGTGGCATCGAGGTTATCACCCGCGATGATGCAGCCGTTCTGTGCACCCTTCTCGCGCAGCAGACGCGTTAACTTACGGGTATCGATATCAGCAATCGCCACGATGTTATGGCGCTTCAGGTAAGACGAGAGATCTTCAGTGCTGCGGAAGTTGCTGGCAATCAGCGGCAGGTCGCGGATGACCAGGCCTTGCGCATGTACCTGAGAAGATTCTTCGTCAGCCGCATTGGTGCCGACATTGCCGATATGAGGATAAGTAAGAGTAACGATTTGGCGAGAATAGGAAGGATCAGTGAGGATTTCTTGATAACCGGTCATTGAAGTATTGAAAACGACTTCCCCAACCGCCGAACCCGTTGCCCCTATGGCCCGACCGATAAACTGGGTTCCGTCTTCCAGAACCAATAGCGCTGACTTAATCAAAACACCCTCCAGAGAATATTCACTCACTTTATTTGCATATTAATTCATAACCATGTCATGAATCAATGCAAATGTGTTGCCAGCGGATTTTTGGCAAACGGCGGCATTCTGGAGATTTGGAGGCTAAAAGTCAACTTAAAACGGATATTTTGTTTATCCTTTTGCAAGCCTGGAGAGAGTAAAGCCACTTAAGCGACAAAAAGATCAGGTAAATCACTGTAGAAAACGCTTGCGTGCAAGGTTTAATGAAAAATTATTCGGCGAGGCAGTGAAAAGTGGACCAAATGGTCAAAATTTACATTTCAGTAACGAAAACAAGAGATAAAAGCGCTTGTTTTTAAGCTTTAGAGCAAAAATTAAAGAAAATGAGGTAAAATAAAAGGGCAATAAAATATTGCCCTATGCAATCAATATATTACGACTGCAATAACCACATCACGATGGGTAATAATGCTTACAGATTGTTGAGATCAAGCACATCTCGCATATCAAAAAGGCCGCTCTTCATGCCTTTCAGCCACAAAGCGGAACGCACTGCACCATTGGCAAACGTCATTCGGCTGGAAGCTTTATGCGTAATTTCGACGCGTTCGCCAATATCGGCGAACATCGCCGTATGTTCGCCGACGATGTCACCCGCACGGACGGTAGCAAAACCAATCGTGCCCGGTACGCGTTCGCCGGTATGACCTTCGCGGGTATAGACCGCGCAGTCTTTTAAATCTTTATCAAGTGCATGAGCAATCGCTTCGCCCATCGCCAGCGCCGTGCCTGACGGCGCATCAACTTTGTAGCGGTGGTGCGCTTCAACAATCTCAATGTCGGTGTAGTTGCCCATCACCTTCGCCGCCTTCTCCAGTAGCTTCAGCATGACGTTAACGCCCACGCTAAAGTTTGCCGCGAAGACAATCGCAATTTCTTTCGATGCATCCTGGATGGCCTGCTTACCTGCGTCGTCAAAACCGGTGGTGCCGATCACCATCCCCTTACCGTGCTGCCGGCAAAACGCCAGATGCGTCAGCGTCCCTTCCGGGCGGGTAAAATCGATAAATACATCGAAGTCATCCTTAACCGCTTCCAGGCTGCTATGTACGGTGACGCCGGTCTTTCCTGCGCCCGCCAGTTCACCTGCATCGGCTCCCAACAGTGATGACCCTTCACGCTCCAGCGCCGCGCCCAGTGCCACGCCATCCATCTGAAGTGCCGCCTGAATCAGCTGACGGCCCATACGTCCACCCGCGCCCGCAATGGCGACACGGATCTGTGCATCATGCATAGTTATTCTCTTACGTTAAAATGATGTAAATCGTTTTCAGATTAACCAGCCTTCGCAAAGGCTGCCAACTGAAAACACCGATAATTAGAATTTAACGTGAAACAGACTTAAATATCAGTAAAAGACATGATTTTGTCGTCACGATAAAGTACGGGGCAAAAAAAAGGCCAGCACATGAGATGCTGGCCTTTCATCAGATAAGGGGTTATTCCACTTCGCGCGCATCGATACGCAGTTCTTTCGGGACCTCGAAAACAATGTTCTCTTCGCGTCCTTCGAGCGGAACCGCTTCGCCGCCGCCGAGTTCCTGCAGGCGGACAATGACGTTCTGCACCAGAATATCCGGCGCGGAAGCGCCTGCGGTCACGCCGACGCAGGCCGCATTGTTCACCCACGCTTCCTGAATATCCGTCGCGTCGTCGATCAGAAATGCCGCTTTACCCATACGCTGTGCCAGTTCGGCCAGACGGTTAGAGTTAGAGGAGTTTTTCGATCCGACCACCAGCACCACATCCGCCTGTTCAGCCAGCGCGCGCACCGCTTCCTGACGGTTGGTGGTGGCGTAGCAGATATCGTCTTTACGCGGCCCGACGATCTTCGGGAAGCGCTGGCGCAGTGCGTCAATTACATCAGAGGTATCGTCAACGGAGAGCGTCGTCTGGGTCATAAACGACAGACGGGCTTCGTTTTTGACGTTCAGCGTCAGGACATCTTCAGGCGACTCCACCAGGTACATGCCCCCTTCCGGGTTACTGTACTGCCCCATCGTGCCTTCGACTTCCGGATGACCCGCGTGGCCAATCAGAATCGACTCTTCACCACGACGGCTGGCGCGCGCCACTTCCATATGTACTTTTGTCACCAGCGGACAGGTGGCATCAAAGACCGTCAGATCGCGGCTTTTCGCTTCGTTACGGACGGCCTGAGAGACGCCGTGCGCGGAGAAGATCAGGATCGCGCCGTCCGGTACTTCGCTAATCTGCTCGATGAAAATAGCACCACGCTCGCGCAGGCTGTCGACCACGTAGCGGTTGTGCACCACTTCGTGACGCACATAAATCGGCGCGCCGTAAATTTCCAGCGCGTTTTCAACAATGCTGATAGCGCGGTCTACACCGGCGCAGAAGCCGCGCGGGTTAGCCAACAGGATCTGCATTTTAAGCCTCCAGTGCTGGGTCAATCTCCAGCACTTCAACATCAAAATGAACGGTACGCCCGGCAAGCGGATGGTTGAAATCAACGGTAATGGAGTCACCGTTGATTTCGCGGATCACGCCAGGCATTTCGCTGCCGTCCATAGCGGTAAAGAGCATAATCGCCCCAATTTCCGGCTCACCCGCGTCCATAAATTCGCGACGCGAGAAATACTGGATCAGATCCGGGCTTGGCACACCAAACGCAGCATCTGGCTCCAGCGAAAAGGCTTTTTTCTCGCCCTCTTTCAGGCCAAGAAGCTGCTGCTCAAGACCTTCAGACAGGGAGGTATCGCCAAGACGGAACAGGGCCGGTTTGCCGTTATTGCGGGTGGATTCAGCCGTGGAGCCATCATCCAGCTTCAGCGTGAAGTGAACGAGAACCGCGCTGTTGCTCTGTACGGATTTAGACATGCAAATTGCTCGCTTGTTTTGGGTCACCTGTTTCCCGGTGGCGCTACGCTTACCGGGCCTACGGGAGGCCACAAATTCTGTAGGCCGGGTAAGCGTAGCGCCACCCGGCATTGATGCTTACGCCTGCTCTTTCGCGGCCGGTTTCGGCAAGAAACCTTCCAGCACGATTAACGCCGCACCGATGCAAATTGCGCTATCGGCGAGGTTAAAGGTCGCGAAGTGCCAGTCGCCGACGTAGAAGTCGATCATATCGACCACAAAGCCGTGCCACAGGCGATCGAACAGATTGCCCAGCGCGCCGCCAATGATCAGCGCGTAGGCGATGTTATTCAGCTTTTGCGTTGCCTTCGAACGGTACATCAGCACTGCCAGTATGACGCAAATACCTAAAGCGATACCCGCGAAGAACCAGCGCTGCCAGCCACCGCTGTCAGCAAGGAAGCTAAACGCCGCACCGTAGTTACGTGCGTAGTGCAGGTTAAGCGACGGGAACAGCGGGACCGTCTCCCCCAGAGCAAAGTTCTGGAGGATCAAGAACTTGCTGCCCAGATCGATAATCAGCACTACCACAACCAGCCACAGCCAGCGCAGTCCTGTTGAACAGAGAGTTTTACTCATCAGGCAAACTTACGTTTTTCGCCGTCACCGGCGACGTTGCTTACACAGCGTCCGCAGATGTCTGCGTGTTCCGCCACCTGGCCGACATCCGTGGTGTAATGCCAGCAACGCGGGCATTTCTCACCGTCGGCTTTGCTCAGCGCGACTTTCAGTCCTTTGAGCAGCTCGCTCTGCTGAGCATCAGCAGAGGCCTCGGCATAATCCGCAACTTTCGCACCGGAGGTCAACAGGACAAATCGTAATTCATCACCCAGCGCGGTCAGTTTTGCCGCCAGCTCAGGTTCGGCGTACAGGGTGACTGCCGCTTCCAGAGAGCCGCCGACTTTCTTGTCCGCACGCGCCTGTTCGATAACCTTGTTCACTTCGCCACGCACTTTCAGCAGCTCGTCCCAGAAGGCATCGTTCATCGCTTCGGTGCTGGAGAGATCGAACAGACCTTCGTACCACTCGCCCGTGAAGACATATTTCTCACGGTCGCCTGGCAGGTAGCCCCAGATTTCATCCGCGGTGAAGGACATGATCGGCGCCATCCAGCGAACCAGCGCTTCAGCGATGTGGAACAGTGCGGTCTGGCAGCTACGACGCGCCACGCTGTCCGCTTTCGCGGTGTACTGGCGGTCTTTGATGATGTCGAGATAGAACGAGCCCATTTCGATGGAGCAGAAGCGCATCAGGCGCTGCACCACTTCGTGGAAATCATAAGACTCATAGGCTTTCAGGATATCGTCCTGCGCCGCTTTCGCACAGCCTACCGCCCAGCGGTCCAGCACGACCATCTCTTCCGGTTTCACCATGTCCTTCACTGGATCAAAACCGTTCAGGTTCGCCAGCAGGAAGCGCGCGGTGTTACGGATACGACGATAGCTGTCGGCAGCACGCTTCAGGATCTCGTCAGACACTGCCATTTCGCCGGTGTAGTCGGTAGAAGCCACCCAGAGACGCAGAATGTCTGCGCCCAGCTTGTTCATCACATCCTGCGGAGAAACGGTGTTCCCGATGGATTTAGACATCTTACGACCCTGACCATCCACGGTGAAGCCGTGAGTCAGTACCTGGCGATAAGGTGCTGTACCTTTCATGGCGGTGGAGATCATCAGGGATGACATGAACCAGCCGCGGTGTTGGTCAGACCCTTCCAGATACATGTCGGCAGCGTGACCGGCAAACTCTGGACGCACGTCAACCACCGAGGCGTGGGTCGAACCAGAGTCGAACCACACGTCCAGGGTATCTGGCACTTTCTCGTAGTTGTCCGCGTCCGCGCCCAGGATGTCGCGGGCATCGAGATCCCACCACGCCTGAATGCCGTTAACTTCGACGCGCTTCGCCACTTCTTCCATCAGTTCCAGGGTATTCGGGTGCAGTTCCTGCGTCTCTTTATGCACGAACAGAGACATCGGCACGCCCCAGGTACGCTGACGAGAGATACACCAGTCAGGACGGTTAGCGACCATGGATTCGATACGCGCCTGGCCCCAGTCCGGGATCCACTGCACGCCTTTGATCTCTTTCAGAGACTGCTCACGCAGGCCTTTCTGATCCATGCTGACGAACCACTGCGGGGTTGCACGGAAGATGATCGGCGTCTTGTGACGCCAGCAGCATGGATAGCTGTGCTGCATTTTCTCAACGTGCAGCAGCGCGCCGCTGGTGCGCAGCATATCCACGATGATGTCGTTGGCTTTAAAGACGTTGATACCGTCCAGAGCCGGATAAGTACCAGGCAGGTACGAGCCGTCCGGCCCCACCGGGTTAGCGATTTCCAGACCGTACTTCAGGCTGATGTTGTAGTCGTCAGGGCCGTGACCACCGGCGGTGTGTACCGCACCGGTACCGGCTTCCAGCGTAACGTGGTCGCCCAGGATGGCCGGAACGTCGAAGCCCAGGAACGGGTGTTTGAAGCGCATCAGTTCCAGCGCGTCGCCTTTCACGGTACCCAGCACGGTGTAGTCGGTGATGTTCGCGCGTTTCAGCACGCTCTCCACCAGATCTTTCGCCAGGATAACCGCGCGACCCTCAATCTGCACCAGCGCGTAGTCAAACTCACCGGACAGGGAGATTGCACGGTTGGCTGGCAGCGTCCACGGCGTGGTGGTCCAGATCACCAGCGAGACCGGGCCGTTAACGGAGGAGACGCCAAATTTGGCTTTCACCGCATCCTGATCGACGGCGTCGAACGCCACGTCGATAGAAGGCGAGGTTTTGTCGTAATACTCTACTTCGGCTTCTGCCAGCGCAGAACGGCAGTCCACGCACCAGTGCACCGGCTTCGCGCCTTTGTGCAGGTGGCCGTTACCGATGATTTTGCCCAGCGCACGGATGATGTTGGCTTCAGTTTTGAAGTCCATAGTCAGGTACGGGTGCGACCAGTCGCCCAATACGCCCAGACGGATAAAGTCCGCACGCTGGCCGTCAACCTGCGTGGCAGCGTATTCGCGGCATTTTGCGCGGAACTCAGCGGCGGTGAACTTCTCACCTGGCTTGCCAAACTCTTGCTCTACTTTCAGCTCGATTGGCAGACCGTGGCAATCCCAGCCCGGAACGTAAGGCGAGTCATATCCCGCGAGCCCTTTGGACTTCACGATAATGTCTTTCAGAATCTTGTTTACAGAGTGACCAATATGAATGCTGCCATTCGCATAGGGAGGGCCATCATGCAGAATGAAGGTTTTTTTGCCTTTTTTGGCTGCACGAATGATGCCGTACAGGTCATCATCGGTCCAACGCGCCAGCATTCCCGGTTCACGCTTGGCGAGATCGCCGCGCATCGGGAACCCTGTTTCCGGCAAATTCAGGGTTGATTTATAGTCACTCATCAGATTCTCGGTTCCGTATTTATCACGTAGGCATTTAAGCCGGGTTCATAGCCCAAAAAACTCGCGGGCCGTCAATTCATCACGCGCAATCTGCGCTTTTAGTTCATCCAGTGAAGCAAATCGCTGCTCATTGCGTATTTTTTTACGCAGTATTACATCTATATGGCGACCATAAAGGTCCATTACAACGTCCAGCAGGTGCACTTCTAACTGTTGACGTACACCGGCGACAGTGGGACGCGTGCCAATGTTGGCAACGCCGTAAAACGGCTTATCGCCCAGTCCTGCCACTTCCACCGCATAGACCCCTTTAACCGGGGAAACCTGACGACGCAGCGGGATATTCGCCGTCGGGAAACCTATCGTGCGCCCCAGGGCGTCGCCATGCACGACGCGGCCTGAGATGGTAAACGGATGCCCCAGCAGCGTTTCTGCCGTATCCAGTTCATCATTCGCCAGCGCCTGACGCACCGCCGTGCTGCTGACGCGCACGCCGCCTTCACAGAAGGTCATCGCGCTGGTCACGTCAAAACCGTACTCCAGGCCCGCCTTCTGTAATAGCAAGAAATCGCCCTGCCGACCAGCGCCAAAGCGGAAATCATCCCCCACGGCGAGAAACTGTAAGCCAAGACGCTTAACCAGCAGGTCGCTGACGAAATTTTGTGCTGTCAGTGCGGCAAAGCGACGATCGAAACGCACGCACAGCACGTAGTCCACGCCGGACTCTGCCAGGTAGCGCAGCTTCTCACGCAGGCGAGTGAGACGGGCGGGCGATTTATCCCCCGCAAACAGCTCCAGCGGTTGCGGTTCGAAAATCATCACCACCACGGGCAGGCCACGGGCCTCCCCCTCTTTACGCAATCCCTGCAACAGCGCCTGATGACCACGATGCACGCCGTCGAAATTACCAATAGTCAGCACGCACCCGTGTGGTGCGCTGCTGAGATTATGTATGCCGCGTATCAGCTTCATGTCTGGCTCAAAACAGTGAAAATCGCCAAAGTATACCTTGTACCGCGGTTAAGGTTAACCGGCGATTGTTCGCGCAAAACAGAAAGCCGTAATGATTTCATCAGGCTGACCTTTCACAGCGAAAAAATCTGCTCGTGAACTGCGATTTTTATGCCGAAAGGCTGTATTCACGCAAGACAAGCTGGTAGAATCCTGCGCCATCACTACGTAACGTAGCGTCGCTTTTTAACGGCGCTTATTTGCACAAATCCATTGACAAAAGAAGGCAAAGAGGGCATATTCCTCGGCCTTTGAATTGTCCACATAGATCATATTTGGGAGTTGGACTTGGCTAATATCAAATCAGCTAAGAAACGTGCCGTTCAGTCTGAAAAGGCTCGTAAGCACAACGCAAGCCGTCGCTCTATGATGCGTACTTTCATCAAGAAAGTATACGCAGCAATCGAAGCTGGCGACAAAGCTGCAGCGCAGAACGCATTTAACGAAATGCAACCAATCGTGGATCGTCAGGCTGCTAAAGGTCTGATCCACAAAAACAAAGCAGCGCGTCATAAAGCAAACCTGACCGCGCAGATCAACAAACTGGCTTAATCGCTACTTGTTGTTGCTTGTTTAAAGAACCCGCTTAACGCGGGTTTTTTTATGTCTTCAGATTGCCGGTGGCGTAAACAGCGCCGAGTAGTCACGGTTGCAGATTCGCTGCACCGCCGGGTGCTGAATCATTCTTTCGGCAAATATGGCGTGATACTCCTCCATCACGTTATCCACTCTGCCAATCTCCGTAATCTTGTTGTCTGAATAGAGATCGAGCACGTACAGCGTTGGCGCAACGAAGATGGCATTGTGCGCTTCGCCAAAGGCTTTCATCAGTGCCGCATCGTCGAATTCACCGAGGATCTCCACCTTCAGCCCCTGCGAGTTAAACCAGTTCAACAGCTTACGCCCGAGCATTGACCGCCTTCCCGGCACCAATAAGCGACGCTCTTCCAGACAGGCCGGGAAGGGTTTTTCCGGCGGCGGATTAATGCACCAGAAGCTGACACCGCATTCGCCAATCTTCACTGAGAACAGCCCTTCCTGCTGCGTGGAGTCGATGGGGCAGTCCGAGATAATCATATCCAGCTTATGCTGGCTCAGCTGTTCCAGCAGCATCTCGTGGGTAGATTCAAAGCAGCGCAGATGGATTTGTTCATCTTCCACCACCGCGGCATCCAGCACGCCGCTCACCAGCCGTTTGGACAGCGCATCCGCCACGCCGACGTCAAAGAGCAGGTTAGACTCTTTGCTATAGTTGACGATATCCAGCATCTCCTGGCTCAGGGTGAACATCTTGTCCGCATAGCGAAAGACCAGTTCCCCAAGTTCGCTTGGCTCAATCCCGCGGCCTTTACGCTTGAACAGCTTGCCCTGCAGGCGCTCTTCCAGCGCCTTGATTTGGCCGGTAATGGTCTGCGGCGTGAGATAGAGCGCCTCAGCCGCCCCCACCACCGAGCCCTGCTTGTAGACGTGCCAGAAGTAGTAAAGATGGTTGTAATTCAAATGAGACATAGCGTCTTCACTCCCTGAGTATGTAACGGGAGAAGGCTCATCTTCTCCCGGTTTCCGTTATGCCTGGACAGCCTGTCCGGGCAATTTCACCTTCAACAAGGTATAACCGATTACCGCGGCCAGTAATGACCCGATAAGAATGCCGAGCTTCGCCCAGACGATGAGTTCAGGGGCATTTGCGCCAAACGCCAGCGTCGAGATAAAGATCGACATGGTAAATCCAATACCACACAGCACGCCGACAGCCATAATCTGACCAAAGGTGGTGCCGTTCGGCAGCGATGCCAGCTTCATCTTCAGCGCCAGCCAGCAGAACAGGCTGATCCCCAGCGGTTTACCAATAAACAGCCCGGCAATAATGCCCAGCGGAAGGACAGACGTCAGCCCATCCAGCGTCACGCCCTGCAGGGAAACACCGGCGTTAGCAAAGGCAAACAGTGGCAGGATCATAAAGGCGACCCACGGGTGCAGGACGTGCTCAAGCTGTTTAGCAGGGGATTTACCCTCCTGCGGTTTTAGCGGCACAAAGAAGCCAACAATCACCCCGGCCAGCGTGGCATGCACGCCGGATTTCAATACCGCTGTCCAGAGTACCATCCCCACGAGGATGTAAATGCCGATGCGGCGGACATTGAAAATGTTCAGCAGCGCCAGGACCGCAATTGCACCTGCTGCCACGCTCAGCGACAGAATCGACAGATCGCTGGTATAAAACAGCGCGATAATCACGATCGCGCCCAGATCATCAATGATCGCCAGCGCCATCAGGAAGATTTTCAACGCCATCGGCACGCGGCTGCCGAGCAAGGCTAAGACACCGAGCGCAAACGCGATATCCGTTGCCGCCGGGATAGCCCACCCGTCACGCGCAACAGGATCCTGCCAGGTAAACGCAAGGAACAGCAGTGCCGGAACGACCATCCCGCCGATAGCGGCGATCACCGGAAAGGCGGCGCGCTGACGGCTGGCGAGGGAGCCCAACACCAGCTCCCGTTTGACCTCAAGTCCCACCAGCAGGAAGAACACCGCCATTAGCGCATCGTTGATCCACAGCAGCATGTTCTTGTTAATTTCCAGCGCCCCGACCTTCAGCTCAACGGGTGTTTCCAAAAATGCGTGATAGAGATCGCGCGTCATGCCCAGGTTCGCCAGCACCATTGCGGCTGCCGCGGCAATAATCAGGATCACACCACCGGACGCCTCACTGCTAAAGAAACGGTGTAGTAATTTCATTTAAGTTCTCTCTTTTACAACAATACCTCGATAAAACCATAATACCAAGCCAAATAGCTCGGCAAAAACAGATTAATATTGAGTGTAGACTCAGTTTTACCGATCTATCCCCCAAAATAAAAAAGCCCGGAATCGCTTCCAGGCTTTATATCGTGGAAAACCGGCTAACAGATTAGCGGGTCAAATCGTCGAAGAATTTTTTGACGCCATCAAAGAAGCTTTTGGAGCGCGGGCTGTTTTTCTCGCCCGTTGGGCCGCCAAAGCTCTCCTGCAGCTCTTTCAGTAGCTGTTTCTGCTTGTCGTTCAGCCCCACTGGGGTTTCTACAACCACACGGCACAGCAGGTCGCCCTGAGCACCGCCGCGAACGGACTTCACGCCTTTACCGCGCATGCGGAACAGCTTACCGGTCTGGGTTTCGCCCGGGATCTTCAGATTGACGCGACCATCCAGGGTAGGCACTTCAATTTCACCACCGAGCGCCGCCATGGCGAAGTTGATCGGCACTTCACAGTACAGGTTGTTACCTTCACGCTCGAAGATGGCATGCTGCTTCACCTGAACCTGAACGTACAGATCGCCTGCCGGTGCGCCGTGCTCACCGGCTTCACCTTCACCTGCCAGACGGATGCGGTCGCCCGTATCCACGCCTGCCGGGATTTTGACGGACAGGGTCTTGGTTTTCTCAACGCGACCATGACCGTGGCATTTAGTGCACGGATCTTTAATCAGCGTACCGCGGCCATGACAGTGAGGACAGGCCTGCTGTACTGCGAAGAAGCCCTGACGCATCTGCACCTGACCGGAACCGTGACAGGTTGGACAGGTCTGCGGCTGGGTACCCGCTTTCGCGCCGCTGCCGTGGCACACGTCACACTCTTCCAGCGTCGGGATACGGATCTCTTTGGTAACACCGCGAACGGCCTCTTCCAGCGTCAGCTCCATGTTGTAGCGCAGGTCTGCGCCGCGCGCTGCGCGCTGACGACCACGACCGCCGCCAAAGATATCGCCGAACACGTCGCCGAAGATGTCGCTGAAATCAGCACCGCCGCCAAAGCCGCCGCCACCGAATCCGCCGCCGCCCATGCCGCCCTGTTCAAAGGCTGCGTGGCCGTACTGGTCATAGGCCGCACGTTTTTGTGCATCGGTCAGGACTTCGTAGGCTTCTTTGATCTCTTTAAATTTTGCTTCAGCCTCTTTATCCCCCTGGTTGCGGTCCGGGTGGAATTTCATGGCCAGGCGCTTATACGCCTTTTTGATTTCACGCTCTTCCGCAGTTTTCGGAACGCCTAAAATCTCGTAATAGTCTTGCTTTGCCATTGGTTTTTTTAAGCCCCTTAACATGCGAGCACGGGCGTGGAGAGTTCTCCTACGCCCGTGCCGATTAATTACCCTGCATCAGGGCGATTATTTTTTGTCTTTAACTTCTTCGAACTCAGCGTCGACAACGTCGTCGTCTTTCGCGTTGTTCGCGGAAGCGTCAGCGCCCGCTTGCTGCTGCGCGTGCTGCTGCTGAGCAATTTCCATCAGCTTCTGGGAAGCCTGTGCCAGCTCCTGCATCTTCG
Organism: Enterobacter cloacae complex sp. HYC080_NIDB; assembly: GCF_056673325.1. NCBI lineage: Bacteria > Pseudomonadati > Pseudomonadota > Gammaproteobacteria > Enterobacterales > Enterobacteriaceae > Enterobacter > Enterobacter cloacae complex sp. HYC080_NIDB. The sequence goes on from NZ_CP114212.1 coordinate 3,856,539, forward strand.
CTTCGATATCCGCTTTGTCTTCGCCTTTCAGAGACGTTTCCAGCGCGGTCAGTGCAGCTTCGATAGCCGTTTTATCTTCCGCTGGCAGTTTGTCGCCCGCTTCTTCAACCTGCTTACGGGTGCTGTGCAGCAGATGGTCACCCTGGTTACGGGTCTGAACCAGCTCTTCGAACTTACGGTCAGATTCCGCGTTCGCTTCTGCTTCACGAACCATTTTCTGGATCTCTTCTTCGTTCAGACCGGAAGAAGCCTTAATGGTGATCTTCTGCTCTTTACCGCTGTTTTTGTCTTTCGCGGAAACGTGCAGGATACCGTCAGCATCGATATCGAAGGTCACTTCGATCTGCGGCATGCCGCGTGGTGCCGGGTTGATACCATCCAGGTTGAACTGACCCAGAGATTTGTTATCAGACGCACGTTTACGCTCACCCTGCAGCACATGGATGGTTACCGCAGACTGGTTGTCTTCAGCGGTAGAGAACACCTGGCTGTGCTTGGTCGGGATAGTGGTGTTTTTAGTGATCAGCGCAGTCATCACGCCGCCCATGGTTTCGATACCCAGAGACAGCGGGGTAACGTCCAGCAGCAGAACGTCTTTCACTTCACCGGTCAATACACCACCCTGAACGGCAGCACCGATAGCAACGGCTTCGTCCGGGTTAACATCTTTACGTGGCTCTTTACCGAAGAACTCAGCCACTTTCTTCTGGACCATTGGCATACGGGTCTGACCACCAACGAGGATAACGTCATTGATATCAGACACGGACAAGCCAGCATCCTGCAGAGCAACTTTCAGTGGCTCGATAGAACGGTTCACCAGGTCTTCGACCAGGCTTTCCAGTTTTGCACGGGTCACTTTGATGTTCATGTGTTTAGGACCGGTCGCATCTGCAGTAATGTACGGCAGGTTAACGTCGGTCTGCTGAGCGGAAGACAGTTCGATCTTCGCTTTCTCAGCGGCTTCTTTCAGGCGCTGCATGGCCAGCGGGTCGTTACGCAGGTCGATGCCCTGATCTTTCTTGAACTCGTCTACGAGGTAGTTGATCAGACGGGTATCGAAGTCTTCACCACCCAGGTGGGTATCACCGTTGGTTGCCAGAACTTCGAAGGTTTTTTCGCCGTCAACTTCGTCGATTTCGATAATAGAGATATCGAAGGTACCACCACCCAGGTCGTAAACCGCGATAGTGCGGTTGCCCACTTCTTTATCCAGACCGTAAGCCAGAGCCGCTGCGGTAGGTTCGTTGATGATACGTTTTACTTCCAGACCTGCGATACGGCCAGCATCTTTGGTAGCCTGACGCTGAGCATCGTTAAAGTAGGCAGGTACGGTGATAACGGCTTCAGTTACTGGCTCACCCAGGTAATCTTCAGCAGTCTTCTTCATTTTTTTCAGCACTTCAGCAGAGATCTGCGGTGGTGCAGTTTTGGTGCCTTTCACATCAAGCCATGCATCGCCGTTATCTGCTGCGATGATTTTGTAAGGCATGATAGAAACGTCACGCTGAACTTCTTCGTCCTGGAAGCGGCGGCCGATCAGGCGTTTAATCGCAAACAGGGTATTTTGCGGGTTTGTCACTGCCTGACGTTTAGCCGGCTGACCAACCAGAGTTTCACCATCCTGGGTATAAGCAATGATAGAAGGCGTGGTGCGATCGCCCTCGGCGTTCTCCAGCACGCGTGCAGTAGTGCCGTCCATAATCGCTACACAAGAGTTGGTCGTACCCAGGTCGATACCAATAATTTTACCCATCTAAACGTCTCCACTAAAAATTCAGTCAACATGTGGTTGTGTACCTGTAATAAGGGCAGAACGTGCTTTTTCAACTGCCCAGATTTGATTTTTTTCAGGTCCACACACTGCGGTTGACTACAAGATGGGGTCGCTACGGCATCCATCAAGGGGCAAGCGTAAAAAAATTTTTAATTTCACCCTGATGAGATCATAGACGGCATCGATTGCGCCCATTATGATGCCGCGCCCCGTCAGGGAGTAATGACGCGGGTTTAACCATTTCACCATATTAATGATGATTTTTTTGAGGACTTATGGGCAACACTAAGTTGGCTAATCCGGCTCCGCTGGGCCTGATGGGTTTTGGCATGACCACTATCCTGCTGAACCTGCACAACATCGGGATGTTCCCGATGGATGGCATTATCCTGGCGATGGGCATTTTTTACGGCGGCATCGCACAAATCTTCGCGGGTCTGCTGGAATATAAGAAAGGCAACACCTTCGGCTTAACCGCCTTCACCTCTTACGGCTCGTTCTGGCTGACGCTGGTCGCTATCCTGCTGATGCCTAAAATGGGTCTGGCAGACGCAGCGAATGCCCACTTCCTGGGCGTGTATCTGGGTCTGTGGGGCGTCTTCACCCTGTTCATGTTCTTCGGCACGCTGAAAGGGAACCGCGCGCTGCAGTTCGTCTTCCTGAGCCTGACCGTACTGTTCGCCCTGCTGTCCATCGGCCACCTGGTGGATAACGAAGGCATCGTACACGTTGCAGGCTGGATTGGCCTGGTATGCGGCGCAAGCGCTATCTACCTGGCCATGGGTGAAGTGCTGAACGAGCAGTTCGGCCGCACTATTCTACCGATTGGTGAAAAACACTGATTCGTCTGTCGTGCCCGCCTCGCGGGCACGATTTTCCCCTGACTGCCGAAGCCAAATCCCCAATACCAGCCCCATTAACGATAACGCCAGCACGTACCAGGCCGGCGCCAGGGGAGACACGCCCATTAATACCGTCACCGCAATCGGCGTCAGTCCGCCAAAGATGGCATACGAGACGTTGTAAGAAAATGAGATGCCGGTGAAGCGCACCTCAGGCGGGAACGCACGTACCATCACATACGGTACCGCCCCGACAACGCCTACGCACAGGCCTACCACACCGTACAGCAGGAACAGCTGTTCAGGGTGGCTGCCTGCCAAATGGTAAAACGCCCAGCTTGATGCGGCCAGTAACAGGCTGCCGACGATAAAGGTCACGCTGGCACCGAAGCGATCGGCAGCCAGCCCGGCGGCCAGACAGCCAAAGCAAAGCATAATGGTCGCGATACTGTTCGCCTGTAACGTTACTGCCGGGGCAAACCCGTACTGCTTTTGCAGCCAGACCGGCGACATCAAAATCACCACTACGATGCCCGCCGAGAGAAGCCAGGTGAGCAGCATCGACACCACGACCGCTTTTTATGGCGCACCACCACGGCCTTGACCGGCAACTCCTGAGCCAGCGCTTTGCGCTGCTGCATCTCAAGGAAAATCGGCGTCTCCTGCAACCAGCGACGCAGATACATCGCCACCAGGCCAAACGCTCCGCCCAGCAGGAACGGTAAGCGCCAGCCCCAGTCGTGCACAGCCTGCTGCGTCATGCTGGTGTTTACAATGGTCGCAACGACGGAACCAAGCAAAATCCCCACCGTTAACCCCGCGGTTAAGGTGCCGCAGGCGATACCAATGCGGCGCGCCGGAACATGTTCCGCAACAAACACCCACGCCCCCGGTACCTCACCACCGATCGCCGCCCCCTGAAGAATACGCATCAGTAGCAGCAATAACGGGGCAACAATACCCATTGAGGCATAGGTTGGCAGCAGGCCAATCGCCAGCGTCGGCACGGCCATCAGCAGGATACTCAGGGTAAACATTTTCTTGCGCCCGACCAGATCGCCAAAGTGCGCCATCACAATGCCGCCCAGCGGACGTGCCAGATATCCGGCAGCAAAAATGCCGAAGGTTTGCACCTGTCGCAGCCATTCCGGGATATCCGCCGGGAAGAACAACTCCCCTACCACAGCGGCGAAGAAAACAAAGATGATGAAGTCGTAAAACTCCAGCGCGCCGCCCAGAGCGGCGAGCGAGAGGGTTTTGTAATCCTGTCGATTCAGAGGTCGGGTGTTATGTGACATAGCGAACCATTGTGCATGTGTTGTGGATTATTTTTTACAGCAATCGTAAAGAAAAAATTACTATATCGTAAATCCATTTACACGCCACTGCGGCTGACGCTAATGTCACATTTTAATTAACTTCAGGAGATTGTCTCGCGGCGGGCGCTTTTAGGACGAAATGCTGCTACCACTTTGTCGTCCGTCTCGACGTACGGCCCCTCCAGCAGCTGTATACAATACGGTACACTTGCAAAGATGCCGTGGACGATGACGCTGCCATCCTCCGCTTTCAGTCCTTCCAGCGTCTCTTTGATGGACTTCGGCTGGCCCGGCAGGTTCAGAATCAGCGCCTGTTTGCGGATCACCCCCACCTGGCGAGACAAAATGGCCGTCGGGACAAAGTGTAGACTGATCTGACGCATCTGTTCACCGAAGCCTGGCATTTCACGATCGGCAATCGCCAGCGTCGCGTCCGGGGTAACATCGCGGCGCGCAGGGCCGGTTCCGCCCGTCGTCAGCACAAGGTGACAGCTCATTTCATCCACCAGCTCACACAGGGTCTGCTCGATGATTGGCTGTTCGTCCGGGATCAGGCGGGTCTGGATCTCAAACGGGGTGGTCAACGCGCTTGCCAGCCACTCTTCCAGAAGAGGGATGCCTTTATCCTGGTAAACGCCGCTGGAGGCGCGGTCGGAAATCGACACTAAGCCGATGCGTAAGGTATTCATATCCATTCCATTCAAAAAGTACTGATTAAAGGGAATGATACACGCAGAGGGGAAATTCAGACAGAGTACGAAAGAAGTAGCGTGACCGGGGACCCGGTCACGCAGAATGATTACAGCAGGTCGCCGATCATTTTTTCCAGTTTTTCCTGGTCAATAGCAAACTTACGGATACCGTCCGCCAGTTTGTCTACCGCCATTGGATCCTGGTTGTGCTGCCACAGGAACTCGGATTCGGTGATGCGTTCTGGACGCGCCTTCACTTCACCGGTGTAAGACAGTTTGCGCTCGATGGTACCTTCGCTTTCAGCCAGCTCTTTCAGCAGCGCAGGTGCGATGGTCAGACGGTCACAGCCAGCCAGTTCGATGATTTCACCGACGTTACGGAAGCTTGCGCCCATCACCACGGTCTCATAACCATGCTGTTTGTAGTATTCGTAGATTTCAGTCACGGAAACCACGCCTGGATCTTCAGACGCCGCGTACTCTTTCTTGTCGGTGTTGGCTTTGTACCAGTCCAGAATACGGCCTACGAACGGAGAAATCAGGTATACGCCAGCTTCAGCACAAGCACGCGCCTGCGCGAAGGAGAACAGCAGGGTCAGGTTACAGTTGATGCCTTCTTTTTCCAGCTGCTCCGCCGCGCGGATGCCCTGCCAGGTAGACGCCAGTTTGATCAGGATACGGTCGTTGCTGATGCCCGCATCGTTGTACAGTTTGATCAGACGTTTTGCTTTAGCAATTGACGCTTCGGTGTCGTAGGACAGACGTGCATCCACTTCGGTGGAGATACGGCCCGGGACCAGTTTCAGAATTTCCAGACCGATGTTCACGGCCAGTTTATCAGTGGCATCCACAACCTGCTGGGCGCGGTCATTGCTCTGTGCTTTCGCCCAGGTCACGGCCTCGTCAATCAGTTTGCGATACTCAGGGATCTGTGCGGCGTTAAGGATCAGAGAAGGGTTAGTTGTGGCATCCTGCGGCTGGTACAGCTTCATTGCCGCGATATCTCCGGTGTCAGCTACGACAGTGGTGAACTGACGAAGGGAGGTCAATTTATCCGTCATGATAGTGTTTCTCTTTTAACGTGCCCTGGATAATTCACGCTACCGACAGCATGCCTGCAGCGGAAAAATGACAGGTTTACTTGTTAGGGGGATGTAACCGGTCTGCCCTGATGATAACACGACGGAGGGGTAGCGCAACCGCAGACAGTGCGCTTAGGCAGAGTATGATAAACTGAGAATATTAACAGGCTGCTAAGCAACAGCATCCCCAATCAGTGGTAGCGCTTACATATTCACATTGGCATCAACAAGAGGGACGTTAATGCCTGATTTCTTTTTCTTTATTAACGAAGTCCTCTGGGGCTCGATAATGATTTACCTGCTCCTGGGAGCAGGTATCTGGTTTACGCTACGCAGTGGGTTTATCCAGTTTCGCTATATTCGCAAGTTTGGCAGAAGTCTGAAAAACAGCGTCACGCCCCATCCGGGCGGACTCACCTCGTTTCAGGCGCTGTGTACCAGCCTTGCGGCACGCCTTGGCAGCGGCAATCTGGCAGGCGTTGCACTGGCCATCAGCGCAGGAGGGCCTGGCGCAGTGTTCTGGATGTGGGTCACGGCACTTCTGGGAATGGCCACCTCTTTCGCCGAAAGTTCGCTGGCGCAACTCTACAAAGAGAAGGATAAAAGCGGACAGTTTCGTGGCGGCCCGTCATGGTATATGGCGCGTGGTTTAGGGATGCGCTGGATGGGCGTGCTGTTCTCGCTTTTTTTACTGTTCGCATACGGCCTCATTTTTAATACCGTCCAGTCAAACTCGGTTGCCCATGCTCTGCGCTATACCTTCTCCTGTCCGGAGTGGCTCACGGGCAGCGTGTTAGCCCTCTTTGTTTTGCTCGCCATTTCTGCCGGCCTTAGGGGCGTCGCCCGCCTGATGCAGTGGCTGGTGCCCATTATGGCCCTGCTCTGGGTTGCCGCGAGTCTGGTCGTTGCAGCACTGCATTTCGAACAGGTTCCGGGGGTCATTGCGTCCATCTTTAAAAGCGCCTTTGGCTGGCGAGAAGTCGCATCAGGCGCGCTGGGCTATACCCTGAGCCAGGCATTGATGGCAGGTTTTCAACGGGGCATGTTCTCCAATGAAGCCGGAATGGGTTCCACTCCCAACGTCGCAGCGGCCGCCTCTTCGTGGCCGCCACACCCGGCTGCGCAGGGTATTGTGCAGATGATCGGCGTCTTTATGGATACGGTGATCATCTGTTCCGCCAGTGCCATGATCCTCCTGCTGGCCGGCCCGGTACCCCATACCTCGGATGCCGTCGGGATACAATTTCTTCAGCAGGCGCTGGTGAACCTGACCGGCGGCTGGGGGGCTGGCTTTGTCTCGCTCATACTGATGTTGTTCTCCTTCAGCTCAATTGTGGTCAACTATCTGTACGCTGAAAACAACCTCATTTTCCTGAGATTCAACGCTCGCCCTGCTATCCTCCTGCTTCGCCTGGGGGTGATACTGATGGTGTTCGCGGGCGCCCTTCTGACGATGCCTATGATCTGGCAGCTGGCGGATGTCATTATGGCGCTAATGGCAATCACTAACCTGACGGCGATCCTGCTGCTCTCCCCCGTTGTGACGCTTATTGCCAAAGATTATCTTCGCCAGCGCAAGCTGGGGGTTGCCCCGGTATTTGATGCGTCACGTTACCCCGAAATTGCGTCACAACTAGCCCCTGGCACCTGGGATGATTTGCCCCGGCGATAACAGCTATCGATCAATTCAGGGCGATTTTTTGTTAAAGTCGCTCTAAATTTCCTGCAAGGACTGGATATGCTGATTCTGATTTCACCTGCAAAAACGCTCGACTACCAGAGCCCGCTCGCCATTGAGCGCTATACCCAGCCAGAACTGCTGGATTATTCACAGCAGCTGATCCGTGAAGCGCGCAAGCTCTCTGCGCCGCAAATCGCCTCGCTGATGGGCATCAGCGACAAGCTGGCAGACCTGAACGCGACCCGATTCCATGAATGGCATCCGGATTTCACCCCTGCTAACGCGCGTCAGGCGATTCTGGCGTTTAAAGGTGATGTCTATACCGGTCTGCAGGCGGAAGACTTCAGTGAAGCCGACTTCGATTTTGCCCAGCAGCATCTGCGTATGCTGTCGGGTCTGTATGGCGTACTGCGTCCGCTGGATCTGATGCAGCCGTACCGTCTGGAGATGGGCATTCGTCTTGAAAACGCCAAAGGCAAAGACTTGTACCATTTCTGGGGCGAAATTATCACCGACAAGCTGAACGCGGCGCTACGCGCTCAGGGCGATAACGTGGTGATTAACCTGGCATCCGATGAATACTACAAGTCGGTGAAACCGAAAAAGCTGGATGCGGAGATCATCAAGCCGGTCTTCCTGGATGAGAAAAACGGCAAGTTCAAGGTCATCAGCTTCTATGCCAAAAAGGCGCGGGGCCTCATGAGCCGCTATATCATTCAGAACCGCCTGACCAAGCCGGAGCAGCTGACCGGTTTTAACAGCGAAGGCTATTTCTTTGACGAAGACGCGTCGGGGAAAGGCGAACTGGTCTTTAAACGCCACGAACAGTAAAACAACACCCCGCCTGCTGGCGGGGTGTTGCATTAATGGTGCTTCCAGTCCGGCCCTGGATGGCGATCGTCATGATGATGGTCGTGTCGATCGTCACGATCGCGATGTTCGTCATGCGGGCGCCAGTGGTTATCACGCCAGTCATAATGCGCCTTCCACCAGTCGTGGTCGCGCCAGCGGCCGCCGTCCCAGTAATGCCCGCTGTTGTCCCGGTCGCCAATCTGCAGTTTAACCGCCGGTACGAGGGTGATTTCGGATGCCTGTGCCGCCATGGGAGCGACCAGCACCAGTGAAAGCGCGATGAGTGCAGGTTTCAGTGTAGACATCTGTGACTCCTTATTCTTCTTGCCCAACGTGGGCCGATGTAAGGAGAGTACGCGAGGGGAACGGGGGATGTTATTCTCTGCAATCCTAAACGCTAAGTGACCGCATTTATTGGGAATTTCTGCTTTTTTCCTGCTTTATTCCTCCTTATTTTCTTCACAAAAAAAGCCGGGTGGCGGCTTCGCCTTTCCCGGCCTAAAAATCGGTGCTGCTTTTGCCGGGTGGCGCTGCGCTTACCCGGCCTACAAACCCCGTAGGTCCGGTAAGGCGTAGCCGCCACCGGGCAACACAATCACGCGCGAGTCATCATCAGCTTACGCAGCGCGGCAAAATCCGCAGGCAGCTCGTGTGACAACAGCGGCAGGTCGGCACGCTCGGCCAGCTCTTTTGGCAGCGGCAGCGTTTCGCCCAGGATCGCTTCCACGCTCTCTTTGAACTTGGCGGGATGGGCGGTACCGAGGAACAGACCATATTCCCCCGGGTTGAGCTGGTCGCGCAGTGCGCGATACGCAATTGCCGCGTGCGGCTCAGAGGTATATCCCACCGCCTTCAGCTCGCGCATGGTCGCTTTAGTGGTCTCATCCGTCACCGCCGCGTAGCCCAGGTCCACCAGACGCCATACCTTGCGGCGGAACAGCTCTTCCACGCGCGGCCAGTTGTTTGGCTGTGACACATCCATGGCATTGGAGAGCGTTGCCTGCGTCGCGTTCGGTGCCCATTTCCCGTCTTTCAGGAAGCGCGGCACGGTGTCGTTGGCGTTGGTAGCGGCGATAAAGCGCTTCACCGGCAGACCGAGCGATTTCGCCAGTAATCCCGCCGTCAGGTCACCGAAGTTACCGCTTGGTACGGACACCACCAGCTGATTGCGCGCTTCCTGCGGCAGCTGCGCTACCGCTTCGAAGTAGTAGCAAATCTGCGCCAGCAGACGGCTGATGTTGATGGAGTTGGCGGAATTCAGCCCCAGCGCGGCCTTCAGCTCTTCATCATCGAACGCCTGCTTGACCAGCGCCTGACAGGCATCAAAGTCACCGTCGATCGCCACGGTCTCAATGTTGCCGCCGAGCGTACAGAACAGTTTTTCCTGCAGCGGGCTGATTTTGCCTTTTGGATAGAGGATCACCACGCGGACGTTTTTCAGGCCGTAGAACGCATGCGCGACCGCGGCACCGGTATCGCCAGAGGTGGCTGTCAGAATGGTCACCGGCTTGTCGCCGCTGATGTGGGTCAGCATCTGCGCCATAAAGCGGCCGCCGAAGTCTTTAAACGCCAGGGTCGGGCCGTGGAACAGCTCCAGACAACCGACGTCAGGCTCCACCTGCTGCACCGGAGCCGGGAAGGCAAACGCCGCACGCACGCGCTCTTCCAGCAGCTCCTGAGGGATTTCGTCGCCGATAAACGCAGACAGAATTTTGGTGCTGCGGGTGACAAAGTCCTGCTTCAGCAGTTCATCAATCTCGGTCAGCTGAAATTCCGGCAGGTCATGCGGGAAGAACAGCCCCTGATTTTTGCCCAGCCCCTGAGTCACTGCCTGCGCGAAGCTGACCTGCTCGTTATGATCTTTAAGGTTATAGAGTTTCATTCGTTATCCCAGTACTCGTGCGCCAGCCGTGTCCAGACGGCAAATATGAACAAAGCCTTCCTGATTTTGCAGGTAGTGTTTAGAGAGCCAGTCCGCCACGCGCTGCGCGGTGTCTGGCTTATCGCACAGGGCGAACAGCGTCGGGCCGGAGCCGGAGATGCCGCACGCCTGCGCGCCGATATCCATGGCGGCCTGTCGCGCCTCGTTAAAGCCAGGCAGCAGCTTCGTGCGGTACGGCTCGGCAATGACATCCTTCATCAGCTTCGCCGCCAGCTGCGGCTGACGGGTATAGCAGGCGTGGATAAAGCCCGCCAGATGACGTCCGTGAGCAATACAGTCCTGACGACGATATTGCGCAGGCAGGATCGCACGCGCTTCCGCGGTAGAGACCTTAATCCCCGGATACGCCAGCACCCACAGCCACTCATCAAACCCTGGCACCTGCTGGCTGATGATGCCATTTTCTTCGATCATCAGCTGCATACCGCCAAGGAAGCACGGTGCCACATTGTCATAGTGGATACTGCCGGAGATACGCCCTTCCAGCTCGCCCATTAACCCCAGCAGGCGGCTGTTATTCAAAGGCTTGCCGCAGTGCTCGTTCATCGCCACCAGCGCGGCAACCACGGAACAGGCGCTGGAGCCCAGCCCCGAACCAATCGGCATACTTTTTTCCAGCGTCATGGCGACCGGCACGTTTTTGCCGATCTCCTGACAGAAGCGTTCCCAGCACTGATAGACGATATTCTCGCGCGGGTCGGACGGCAGTTTGCTGGCGAATCGGCCCACGTTATTGAGGCTGAAACTCGCCGCCGCCTCAACCGTAACCGTATCGCCCAACAGCGAACCGTCCACCGGCGTGACCGCCGCACCCAGCACATCGAATCCGACGCTCATATTGGCGCTGGAAGCCGGGGCATAAACTTTGACCATGTTAAACTCCTAACTTCCATGACAGGGTACGCAACAGATCGGCAAACACACCCGCCGCTGTAACATCGTTCCCTGCGCCATAGCCGCGAAGCACCAGCGGTAATGGCTGATAATAGTGGCTGTAAAACGCGAGGGCGTTTTCGCCGTTTTTGACTTTGTACAGCGGATCGTTGCCATCCACTTCGGCAATCTTCACCCGGCACACGCCATCTTCTTCAATGTTGCCAACATAGCGCAATACCTTACCTTCATCACGGGCTTTCGCCACGCGCGCGGCAAAAGCATCGTCAAGCTGGGGTAAATTCGCCATAAAGGTGCTGACATCACCGCTGCTGTCAAACTCGGCTGGCAACACGGGTTCAATCACAATGTCCGAAAGCTCCAGCTCACGACCGGTTTCGCGCACGAGGATCAGCAGCTTACGCGCCACGTCCATGCCGGAGAGATCGTCACGTGGATCCGGCTCGGTATAGCCCAGCTCGCGCGCGGCGCGGGTGGCTTCCGAGAGGCTCATGCCCTCGTCCAGCTTGCCAAAGATAAACGACAGGGAGCCGGAGAGAATGCCGGAGAAACGCTGCAGTTCGTCGCCCGCATTCAGCAGATTTTGCAGATTTTCGATAACCGGCAGGCCGGCGCCCACGTTGGTGTCGTACAGGAACTTACGGCGCGACTTGCTCGCCGCCAGACGCAGCTGGTGATAGTAATCCATCGACGAGGTGTTGGCCTTTTTGTTCGGCGTCACCACGTGGAAGCCTTCGCGCAGGAAATCCGCATACTGGTCGGCAACGGCCTGGTTTGACGTACAGTCGACAATCACCGGGTTAAGCAGATGGTACTCTTTTACCAGACGGATAAGGCGACCCAGATTAAACGGCTCTTTCGCCTCTTCCAGCCCGGCCTGCCAGTTTTCAAGATTCAGACCATGCACATTGGTCAGTAGCGCTCTGGAATTGGCAATACCGCAGACGCGCAGATCGATATGTTTCTTCTTGAGCCACGCCTGCTGACGCTTCACCTGCTCGAGCAGCGCGCCGCCGACACCGCCCACACCAATCAGGAACAGCTCAATGACCTGATCGGTATTGAACAGCATCTGATGCACCACGCGCACGCCGGTGGTGGCATCGTCGTTATCCACCACGACGGAGATAGAACGCTCAGACGAGCCCTGGGCAATCGCCACGATATTGATGTTGGCGCGGGCCAGCGCGGCAAAGAACTTCGCGGAGATACCGCGCAGGGTGCGCATCCCGTCGCCCACGACGGAGATGACGGCCAGACGCTCCTGAATGGAGAGCGGCTCCAGCAACTCCTCTTTCAGCTCCAGATAAAACTCTTCTTCCAGCGCACGGCGTGCGCGCAGGCAGTCGGCCTGCGGCACGCAGAAGCTGATGCTGTACTCGGAAGAGGACTGCGTGATCAGCACCACCGAGATACCATTGCGTGACATTGCGGCAAATACGCGCGCCGCCATGCCGACCATGCCCTTCATCCCCGGACCGGAGACGCTGAACATCGCCATGTTATTCAGGTTGGAGATGCCTTTCACCGGCAGGCCATCTTCATCGGAGCTGGCACCAATCAGCGTGCCTGGCGCTTGCGGGTTACCGGTGTTTTTAATCAGGCAAGGGATCTGGAACTGGGCAATCGGGGAGATGGTACGTGGGTGAAGCACTTTGGCGCCGAAGTAGGAAAGCTCCATCGCTTCCTGGTAAGACATCGACTTCAGCAACCTGGCGTCCGGTACCTGGCGCGGGTCGCAGGTATACACGCCGTCGACGTCAGTCCAGATCTCACAACAGTCTGCGCGTAAACAGGCAGCCAGCACGGCGGCAGAGTAGTCGGAGCCGTTACGGCCCAGCACCACCAGCTCACCCTTCTCATTTCCGGCGGTAAAGCCCGCCATCAGGATCATGTGGTCAGACGGGATTTTGCTCGCGGCGATACGGCGGGTTGATTCGGCAATATCAACGGTAGATTCGAGGTAGTGGCCCACCGCAAGCAGTTTTTCAACCGGATTGATGACGGTCACGCCGTGGCCACGCGCTTCCAGCAGGCCAGCCATGATGGCGATTGACAGTTTCTCACCGCGGCAGATCAGCGCCGCGTTGATGCTGTCCGGACACTGGCCCAGCAGGCTGATACCGTGCAGTACATGTTTGATCTGAGCAAACTCCTGCTCAACGAAAGACTTCAGCTGTGCGAGCGGGAAGCCGGGCTGTGCCTCCGCCAGCCCCTGCAGCAGCTCAGCGAAGATACGCTCGGCATCGCTGATGTTCGGAAGTGCATCCTGACCACCGATGGTTTTTTCAATCATCGCCACCAGATGGTTCGTGATTTTTGCCGGGGCAGAGAGCACGGTCGCAACCTGCCCCTGCCTGGCGTTGCTCTCCAGGATATCGGCAACACGCAGAAAACGTTCTGCATTTGCCACTGATGTACCGCCGAACTTCAACACTCGCATGGTTCTACCTCGTTTCCTTTAGCCGAAAAAAAAGCCCGCACTGTTCAGGTGCGGGCTTTTTTTTGTTTTTCCTGTACGCGTCAGCCCGCATCGTTACCTGTGGTAATGATGATGGTTGTAGTAATGGTGGTGATGCTGATGCGTTTCATGGATGTTGTGTACTCTGCCATTATTATCTGTCTGTGCTGTATTCTTTTAGGGTTAAAGGATCGGGCACCTTAAGTCAATGAATTTTTAATTTGATCACAATTCCGCAGAGACTCACGCCCCGCTGTTTGCCGATTTATTTTCATCCGATTCCCCCAAATGCAACCCTCCATGACAGACAATTTCGCCATAGTGAAAACTTATGACAGCATTTTACTCGGCTAATTTTTTTTCAATATCGTGCAGCAAACGGTGCAACATTGCCGTGTCCCGCTGCTCAAGTCGTCCGAGACGCTGGTGTAGCCAGTCAGCCATTTTTTGATCGTCCGCCACATCCAGCCGCAAGAGCAAGTTCTCCACGCGAGCGCGAAGTGCAGCCAGCTGGTTTTCATCGGTTCCTGTATCGGGCGGCTGGGGGATTTGTATTAAGGATGCTAATTGATAGCAATAGACCATGACCGCCTGGCCTAAATTCAGAGACGGATAATCCGCGACCATCGGCGCGCCAGTCAGAACGTCCGCCAGTGCCAGCTCTTCGTTAGTGAGTCCGGAATCTTCGCGGCCAAACACCAGCGCCGCTTTCTCAAGCCACTGGCTTTTCTCTTCCAGCATGGGCACCAGCTCAGCAGGCGTGGCGTAGTAATGGAACTTCGCGCGGCTGCGGGCGGTGGTCGCAACGGTAAACGAAATGTCATGCAGTGCGTCGGCAAGCGTAGCGTAAGTCGTTATATTATCGAGAATATCTCCCGAACCATGCGCCACCCAGCGGGCAGCAGGCTCCAGGTGCGCAGTGCTGTCCACAATACGTAAATCGGTAAAACCCATGGTCTTCATGGCACGCGCCGCAGCGCCTATATTTTCTGCTCTGGCTGGGGCGACCAGTACAATCGACAGATGCATTTATGCTCTCTTTTTAATCAGTTAGCGGGTAAAAATGTGATGCACTTCAACATATTACGCAGCGCAAATTTACAAATTTGCAACACAAATCACCGAAATAGCGTTTCATAACAAATTAAAGACGCTAAACTATTTTGTGTCTGAACAATCAGTTAGAATGTTAACAGAAGACCATTATCCTTATGTTTTATAATGATAATGGCATCATGAATACCCTATTCTGATTGGATTCGCTTCGTTTATATATCAATGTCCGCAACTAGTTGGTTTATTGAAAAATTGTGACAAAGGCTAGCATTCGGCTACGATGATTTCATCAAACTGTTAACGTGCTACAATTGAACTTGATATATGTCAACGAAGCGTAGTTTTATTGGGTGTCTGGTGTCACTTAGCCTGTTATGTTGCTGTTAAAATGGTTAGGATGACAGCCGTTTTTGACACTGTCGGGTCCAAAGGGAAAGTACCCAAGACCAAGCTAATGATGTTGTTGACGTTGATGGAAAGTGCATCAAGAACGCAATTACGTACTTTAGTCACGTTAAGCCGATCATGTTAATTTGCGACATGCATCAGGCAGGTCAGGGACTTTTGTACTTCCTGTTTCGATTTAGTTGGCAATTTAGGTAGCAAACATGCAGACCCCGCACATTCTTATCGTTGAAGACGAGTTGGTAACACGCAACACGTTAAAGAGCATTTTCGAAGCAGAAGGCTACGATGTCTTTGAAGCGACCGATGGCGCAGAGATGCATCAGATCCTTTCTGAAAATGATATCAACCTGGTAATCATGGATATCAACCTGCCGGGCAAAAACGGGCTTCTTCTGGCGCGCGAACTGCGTGAGCAGGCGAACGTCGCGTTAATGTTCCTGACAGGCCGTGACAACGAAGTTGATAAAATTCTTGGCCTGGAAATCGGTGCGGATGACTACATCACCAAGCCGTTCAACCCACGCGAGTTAACCATTCGTGCACGCAACCTGCTGTCCCGCACCATGAACCTGGGCACGGTCAGTGAAGAGCGTCGTAGCGTCGATAGCTACAAATTCAACGGCTGGGAACTTGATATCAATAGCCGTTCGCTGATTAGCCCGAACGGTGAGCAGTATAAACTGCCGCGCAGCGAATTCCGCGCGATGCTGCACTTCTGCGAAAACCCGGGCAAAATTCAGTCCCGTGCAGAACTGCTGAAGAAAATGACCGGCCGTGAGCTGAAGCCACACGACCGTACCGTAGACGTGACCATCCGTCGTATTCGTAAACATTTCGAATCTACGCCTGATACGCCGGAAATCATCGCCACTATCCACGGCGAAGGGTACCGTTTCTGCGGAGACCTGCAGGAGTAATCCCGCAGTCAATGCAATAAAGAAAAACGGCGCATTCGCGCCGTTTTTTTTATTTCCAGATCCGCATCGTGTCGTTATCGGGCTCTGCGGGTGGCTCAGGGCGCTTCGGCTGTGAAAGCGAATACCAGTCGAAATGCCGGGTCAGGTACATCACGGCGAACAGTGCCAGTGCGAGCACCGCTGACCCCAACAGCAGCGCACTATCCTCCGAGCGCAGCAGGAACCACATCACCACGTCCAGCCCCAGCAAGGCCAGCACAAACAACCCGCTGCGCTTCCAGCTTTTTAGCACCGCCTGCAGGTACATCCCGTTCATCGCAGCACCCACCAGGCTTGCAACAACCCAGGCAGGCGTAAAGCCGACGTGTTCTGACAGCGCCAGCAGCACCAGATAGAACAGCACCAGCGACAGCCCCACCAGCAGATACTGCATTGGGTGCAGGCGCAGCCCGGTTAAGGTTTCGAAGACAAAGAAGGCCATAAACGTCAGCGCAATCAGCAAAATAGCATACTTGATTGCCCGGTCAGTCAGCTGATACTGATCGGCAGGTGTGGCTACCGTGACGCTAAAAGCCGGGATCGACTCCCACGCAGGAGATTCACTCCCGTTGAACCAGCTCTCAAGGTTGTTCGCAAACCAGCTGCTCTGCCAGTTCGCCTGAAAACCTGAATCACCGATTTTGTGTTTCACCGGCAGATAGTTGCCCATGAAGCCCGGATGCGGCCAGTTGCTGTTCAGCGCCATTTCGCTGTTACGTCCCACGGGCACCACGGCAAAACTCCCCGTCCCCGCCAGATTCAGCGACATCTCCATGGCAAACGTTTTTGACTCCAGCGCTTTATCCGTCAGCGGGATATGAACACCGGAAAGCGCGCCAGATACGCCCGAACCCGGCTCTACGCTCAGCGTCTCGCCATTGATACTGGAGACTTTCACCGTGCCAATACCGCGTGCATCGCCCACTCCAACAACGATAAACGGCTGCCCAAGGGTCATCGTCTCCCCTTTAAGCTGCGTCATTTTTTCGGTGCTGAACTGCGCTTTTATTTTGAGATCGGTGTTCCAGATCTGTCCGTCATAGATGCCGATATTTCGGGACTCAACGCGCTGGTTACCCTCAACAAGCAGCGACTCCGGCAGGATAAAATGCAGATAGCTTTTCTTGTACTCGACCTTCTTCTCATCCTCTAGCTTGTAAAAGATCTCTGTCACCGGAATCGCAATCAGCGGGCCGATCAGTTTTTGCGGTCCGCTGGTGCTCTGGCGAAGCGTATTTTCGACATCATTACGGTAGCTTTCACGCTCTGCAATGAGGTTACTTACCATAAACAGCGGGACTAACAGCAGCAGAATGCACCCCAGCAGGGTGCTTATTTTCCAGAACAGGGGGGATTTCATCATTACGTCTCCTTTGTGATGAAGAGAGCGTAACCAGGCTGTGTGGGGGCAGTTTGAAGTTATGTGAAGGGACGGTGAAGTGTCAGCGTGGCCATCACGCCGCCCTCATCACGATTGCGCAATGTAATCTCTCCCTGATGCAGACGCGCCACCTCCTGCACAAAGGCCAGCCCGAGCCCACTGCTCTTAAGCCCGTTCTCGCGCGGAAGGGAATAGAAGCGTTCAAAAATACGATCCAGCGCGTAATCCGGGATCCCGCTTCCGCTGTCGATGATGACAAGCTGTATCTGCCCCTGCTCTTCCCGGGCCGCCAGTTCAATGGTTCCGCCCTGAGGCGTAAAATCGATGGCGTTATCCAGCAAATTGCCGAGCGCCTGTTCGAGGAGATCGGGATCGCCTTCAACATTAAACGGAACAGGCTGGATAGTCAGCACAATCGCTTTTGCCGATAGCAGGGCCGAGCGCGCGTCAGCAAGCCGCGTAAACAGTGAATTGACCCGGATGACCTCCGGCGTAATCTCGACCCGATTTTCAAGCCGCGCCTGCGCGAGCAGTTTTTCAACCAGCGACTGCATGCGTGCGTTTTGTACCAGAATGTTATCAATAAAGCGTGCTGCCACCTGCGGCGGCGGCTGCTCGGCAAGGATTTCCGCCGCGCCGCGTATGGCCGCCATCGGGCTTTTCAGCTCGTGGGTGAGCGCATGGACATAGCGTTCAATGTAATTTTTCCCTTCGAGACGAATGCGCATATTCTCCAGCGCCTGGGCCAGCTTGTGCAGTTCGCTGCTGCCCGGATTAGGTAGCGGGAGAGGCGTGTCGGTGGTCACCGAATCGGCATAGCGCGATAACGTACTGATAGAACGATTGATCCACCAGGCGACAAGGAGACCAATCAGCAAGGCAATGCCGAGCAACGCGCCACCCGCCCAGAGGATCCGCCGCTCGCTGCGGTGGATAACCGGTGCCATCGCGCTGTTCGGTTTCCCGACCGACAGCACGCCGATAATCTTACCCTGCTCCACAACCGGCGCGGCAACATACATCACCGTACTCTCAGGATCGTCTGGATTGCTCTGAGTGCTGCGCGCGCCGTATTTACCGCGAAGCGTCAGCCAGACATCGTTCCAGCGCGAGTAATCTTGCCCCACGGCCAGACCGGCGGAATCAAACACCACTCTGCCCTGCGCATCGGTCATATAGACGTGATACTCGTTACGCACCTTATAGATGCCGCCGAGGTTGGCGCGGAAAGGCCGCTGATGGAGCTGTGAAAAGGCCTGCGCCAGTTTGCCCTGCTGAGCATTCCCCGAAAGAAGATCGTCGCGCCCGATTTCGGCAAGCAAGGTCGCGGTATCGATCAACGTCCCCTCGGTGGCCCTGCGCACGCCGGGCTTCACTTCCTGAACAAAAATCGACAGCACAAACCACGCGGCGATGCCCACGATCAGGAAATATCCCAGCAACAACCGCATCCCAATGCGCATCAGTAAAGGCCCAGACTGTAGCCCATACCGCGATGGGTACTAATGGGAGACTGTTCATCGTTTACCGCCCGCAGCTTGGCGCGCAGGGTTTTGATATGGGTATCCACGGTACGATCGAAGCTGTCGCCGTCTTCACCCCATACCTTGTCCATCAGCTGCTGGCGAGAAAATACCCGCCCGGGGGCCTGTAAAAAGGTTTTGAGCAGCAAGAACTCGTAGCGGGTCAGGGGTAAAACTTCACCGCACCAGCTTATTCGGGCGGCAGGTTCATTTAGCTCAAATTGCCCGATACGCATCGTTTCTGCTGGCGCGGCGGATTTTTGCATCCGCCGTAAAATTGTCCTTACCCGGGCGCAGACCTCTCGCGGAGAAAAAGGCTTGGCGACGTAGTCGTCGGCGCCCATTTCCAGCCCGAGGAGTTTATCCACTTCATCACTGCGTGCCGTGAGAAACAGCACCGGAAGTGACGGATGCTGCGCCAGCAGCTGGCGGCAGAGTTCAAAGCCGCTGATGTCCGGCAGCCCAACATCCAGAATGGCGAGCGCCGGGATCTGCCGCCGCGCCTCCTCCAGCACCGGTAAACCGCGCTCAAACGCCTTTACCGCAAAGCCTTCCTGCTGAAGCATGTAGATAAGCGTATCGGCGATACTGGTTTCGTCTTCAACCAGCCAGACCACAGGTTGTTGCATGGTTCATCCCTGAATTAATGCCATGGCATAATCGGCACGGCGCTGATGGCGTTTTTCGGCGAGCCTTCCACCACTTTGTCGGAATAGGCAAGATAAGCCAGCGTATTGCGCTTCGCATCATAGAAACGCACTACCTGCAGCTTTTTGAACACCAGCGACGTCCGTTTCTGGAACACCACGTCACCCTGCGCTTTACCGTTTTTAATTTTATCGCTCAGCTCAACCGGCCCCACCTGCTGGCAGGAGATCGCCGCATCGGAGGTATCTTCCGCCAGCCCCAGACCGCCTTTAATCCCGCCCGTCTTCGCACGGCTGACGTAGCAGGTGACGTTTTTCACATCTGGATCGTCAAACGCCTCCACCACAATTTTGTGGTCCGGGCCAAACATTTTGAACACGGTATCGACAGATCCAATCTGTTCCGCTTGCGCCGCACGGCCAACAACCAGCAACAGAGCGGTAAGAAGCAAAGTCTTGTATTTCATATTGTTACCATTCTTTAAAATTGCATTGAGCGATTATTCAACACTTTAGACAAAAATGTAGCAAGATCACAGGATTAGAATATATTCGCCCAAAAAGGGGGAGAAAAGGCATTAATGCGCAAAAAAAACACTGAATGCTAAAACATCAAAAAATGCTATTATCCGCTAACCTGTTATCAGGCACCTGCTGTTTTAAGGATGAGGATAGTATATGGATCAGGCTGGAATTATTCGCGACCTGCTCACCTGGCTGGAAGGTCATCTCGACCAGCCTTTGTCACTGGATAATGTGGCGGCTAAAGCAGGCTATTCCAAGTGGCATCTGCAAAGGATGTTCAAGGATGTCACCGGTCATGCTATCGGGGCCTATATTCGCGCACGTCGTTTGTCCAAGTCTGCGGTGGCATTGCGCCTGACCGCGCGGCCCATTCTGGATATTGCCTTGCAGTATCGTTTTGATTCGCAGCAGACCTTCACCCGTGCGTTTAAAAAACAGTTCTCGTTGACGCCAGCGCTCTATCGCCGCTCGCCAGACTGGAGCTCGTTTGGTATGCGCCCGCCGCTGCGTCTGGGCGAGTTCGCCATGCCGAAATACGAAATTGTCACGCTGCCGGAAACCCATCTGATCGGTACGACCCAGAGCTACTCCTGTTCTCTTGAGCAGATTTCTGAGTTCCGTCATCAGATGCGTGTCCAGTTCTGGCGCGACTTCCTGAGTCATGCGCCAGCGATCCCACCGATCCTCTATGGTCTCAACGAAACGCACCCAAGCCAGGAAAAAGACGACGAGCAGGAGGTGTTCTACACCACCGCGCTGACGCCAGAGATGGCAAATGGTTATATTCAGGGGTCTAAACCGGTCGTGCTGGAAGGCGGCGAATACGTGATGTTCTCGTATGAAGGACTGGGAACGGGCGTTCAGGAGTTCATCCTGACCGTTTACGGAACCTGCATGCCGATGCTGAATCTGAATCGCCGTAAAGGTCAGGACATTGAGCGCTACTACCCGGCGCAGGATGCGAAACCGGAAGAAGGCCCAATCAATCTGCGGATGGAATTCTTAATTCCGATACGTCGTTAACGCTGCAGTTCATCAAGCGCAGGGGCATCGAGATGCGAAATGTCCCCTGCCATCTCCACGACCCAACCCGACGCCAGCCACGCACTTTCCTGATAATCAATTCGGGAAATAGAGCAGTTGCGCAGACGCAGACGACGTTCAGCATAAGCCGGTAATCCCAGAATGGTGCTCACCAGGCAGCCCAGCGCAATACCGTGACTCACCAGCAGCGGACGGCTACCTGCCGGAAGCTTCAGACATTCCGCCAGTGCGGCATGCATACGCACGCTCAGCTCCTGCATGGATTCCCCCTCCGGGATGCGGCCATCTTCGGTACCGTTGACCAGCGTACGACGCCAGCCCTCTTCCGTTTCGGTCAGCGTATCGATATGGCGTTTTTCCAGCACGCCCATATCCAGCTCGCGCAGACGCGGCTCAAGCATCACGTCACAGCCGCAGGCATCTGCGATGATGCGCGCTGTCTGCTGCGTGCGACCTAAATCGCTGGTGATCACGTGGGTAATGCCCAGCGTCCTGGCACGCTCTGCCACCTGCCACGCTTGCTGGATCCCCTTCTCAGTGAGAGGACTGTCTGACTGGCCTTGAATACGTCGCTCGGCGTTCCACTGCGTCTCACCGTGGCGAACAAGGTATACCTGTAACATGCTTTTTTTCCGTTATACTGCGATGAGTTTTTTTTGAATCGAGCTTAATTATGCACCATGTTGTCTCTGCTACCACCAATCCTGCCAAAATTCAGGCAATTCTAAAGGCTTTTGAAGAGATTTTCGGCGAAGGATCCTGCCATATCGAAGCCATCGGCGTCGAGAGTGGCGTACCTGAACAGCCGTTTGGCAGCGAGGAAACGCGCGCTGGCGCACGAAATCGCGTGGCAAATGCTAAAGCCGCGGCCCCAAAGGCGGACTTCTGGGTCGCCATTGAAGCCGGGATCGACGAAGGTGCCACCTTTAGCTGGGTAGTGATAGAAAGCCGAGAGCAGCGCGGTGAAGCGCGTTCTGCCACCCTGCCGCTGCCAGAGATCATTCTGAACAAAGTGCGCGAAGGCGAAGCGCTCGGGCCGGTGATGTCACAGTACACCGGCATTGATGAGATTGGGCGCAAAGAAGGGGCGATTGGCGTCTTTACTGCGGGCACGCTCACGCGTTCAGGCGTTTACCACCAGGCGGTGATTTTAGCGTTAAGCCCGTTCCATAACGCGATATATCGTTAGGTATTTTTCAACAACACCGCTTCCAGCCACTGGCGCAGCTCGACCGGCGCAGACTTCAGGCTGTTCGAGCCGCGGGTGATCGTCGCGATGCCCGCGCCCAGCTCATTTTTCAGCTCACGCTGGCTCATTTCACCGCGCAGTAGCTCTTCAATGATCCGCACGCGCGTGCCCAGCGCTTCACGCTCGTCTGGGGTCAGCATCAGCTGCATAAGAGGTAAGTGCAAATCCTGATCGTAAGACTGGCGAAGCAGCTCCACAAAACGAAGCCACTCCTGGTGACGCTGTTCGGCCATTGCCGAGGAATACGGGGAATGCTGGGTCATGTTATGCTGCCTCTTGTACTCATTAGCGAGTACAGCATAACACAACCCACGCCGATCAGTAACGTCTCTGCCACTCGGCATCGCTCATCAGGGTATCTTTCTGCCCCATGAAGTAGCGATAGTAAGCATCGTACGCCAGCACGTTCTTCACATAACCGCGCGTTTCTGAGAACGGAATGCTCTCCACAAACGCCACGGCATCGATGCGTCCGGCGCTGTTGCCGAGCCAGGTACGCACGCGCCCCGGCCCCGCGTTATACGCCGCCGAAGAGAAAATGCGGTTATTGCCAAACTGCTGATAAACATACTGCAGATAGCTGGTACCGATGTTGATGTTGGTATCCGGATCGAGAAGCTGTGAGGGGCTACTGTACCCGGGGATGTTAAACATCTTCACCGTATGGGTCGCCGTTCCCGGCATAATTTGCATCAGACCGCTGGCCCCCACCGGGGAGCGGACTTTCGGATTCCAGGCACTCTCCTGACGGGCAATCGCCATCGCGTAACTTTGCGGGATATCTTTGCCGCTGGTGTAGCGTTCGAAAAGATCGTTGTACGCCAGCGGGAAACGCTCTTCAAGATGATCCCAAAGCTTACCGGCGATCGTCGCCTGCACGCTCAGATCCCACCAGTGGTTATCAAACGCATAGCGGGCAAGCTGGGCTTTCTCGTCGGTGGTGCGACTGGTTACCAGATTCGCCCACTCGCTGCGCGCGGTATTGTCCATATTCCAGTACATCAGCTCGCGCACGCGCGCCATCTCTGGCCCCTGCGTCAGCGCCGGGTTCGCATTCGCGGGCGCTTTATCAATGCGGAAGGTATACTCCTCGCCCAGGCGCTGCGCGGCTACCATCGGGTAGAAGCCGCGCTGCTGCATCAGGCCGTGGAGGATCTCTTTGGCTTCATCATCACGACCGCGCTCCATCAGCAGATCGGCCTGCCAGTAGCGCCATTCATCTTTCTCTTTGGCGTCCATCGGCAAACGTGCGAGCCAGGTATTCAGCCCCCGGCGATCGCCGGTGCCCAGCGCCATGCGCACGCGGCGCTCCACCAGCGACGTGGAGTTCGAACGCATAATGGCATCATCTCGCCAGCGTGCCTGTTCGTCGGTCACATCCGTGCCCATCAGTCGCCACGCCACGATGTCACGCAGCTCCTGGGTTTGATCGTCATTTAGCTGCTGCGCCTGCACCAGCTGCGGGATCATCAGCCGGGCGTTTTCCACATCGTCGCGCGCCACGCTGGCAAAAGCCACCGCCGCCATCTGACGGGTAAAGTCAGTCGCGCCCGTGCTGCGGGCAAAGGTCAGAACGCTGTTCGGATCGTTTGCCAGCGCGATAACGGCCGTAGAGATCGTCTGATAATCGGAGGGCATCTGCCCCGCCAGCGCGGTCACCAGGCGCGTGTTGCCGGCTTTCATCGCCAGGCGAATACGCTCAAGATAGGCCAGCGGATCCTGCTTGCCGGAGGCTCGCCACGCGCCAAACAGCGAATCACAGGCATTCGGCTGGCTTTTGCCGGTCAGCCAAAGATCCTTCGCCCCGGCCCAGGCCTCTTCCTGCTGTCCGGTCGCCCATTTCGCATAGTAGTAGTTACACTGCGCTTCAGTGGTATTCGGCTTATCAGGGCTAAATGCCAGCAGCCCGCGCCAGTCTTCGCGACGCGCCAGTTCATTCACAAAACGAGATTGCAGGGTTCGCGCAGGCGGCAGGGTCGGGTTCGCCTGAATGAAATTATTCACAGTGACGGTCGGCTGGTTCATGAGATCGTCAGTGATCTGGCGATACTCCAGATACGGATACAGTGGATAATCCTTCAGCGTCGGCATCAGCGCCTGCACGGTATCCATCTGCTTATTGTCCCACGCCTGTTTAATCTGGGCGTAGCGATTACGTTGTTCATCCAGTGAATCGGCATGCACCGCCTGGCTTACCGCCATTACGCATACGCTGGCAGCCAGCAGACGCCAGACCACCTGTTTGGCTTTTTCCACAAGCTCTTCCTCATTGTTTTTTCGTCAATTGCAGCGTCTTGCCACGTCAAAGTCACACCAACTTATGCTAACCAGGCATCCTGCAACGCGCCACGTTATGGACACTTTTTTACCTTTCTTGCGCGTTTTAACACTCCCGACGTTCCTGGCTGGGATTAGGGCGTGAAAAAGGCTACACTTCGAGGCTGAAATTCCTTCTCATTACGATAAAAGAGGCGAAGTCCAACGTGGCTCAATTCGTTTATACCATGCATCGTGTCGGCAAAGTTGTCCCGCCGAAACGTCATATTCTTAAAAATATCTCGC
The DNA here is from genome assembly GCF_056673325.1 of Enterobacter cloacae complex sp. HYC080_NIDB. Lineage (NCBI taxonomy): Bacteria > Pseudomonadati > Pseudomonadota > Gammaproteobacteria > Enterobacterales > Enterobacteriaceae > Enterobacter > Enterobacter cloacae complex sp. HYC080_NIDB. The sequence continues at coordinate 3,881,432 of NZ_CP114212.1, forward strand.
TGAGCTTCTTCCCGGGCGCAAAAATTGGTGTCCTGGGTCTCAACGGTGCCGGTAAGTCCACCCTGCTGCGCATCATGGCCGGCATCGATACAGACATCGAAGGTGAAGCCCGTCCGCAGCCTGGCATCAAGATCGGCTACCTGCCGCAGGAACCTCAGCTGAACCCGGAACACACCGTTCGTGAATCCGTTGAAGAAGCGGTTTCCGAAGTGGTTAACGCCCTGAAAGGTCTGGATGAAGTGTATGCCAAATACGCCGAGCCGGATGCAGACTTCGACAAGCTGGCCGCTCAGCAGGGCAAGTTTGAAGAGATTATCCAGGCGCACGACGGTCATAACCTGAACGTGCAGCTGGAGCGCGCGGCCGATGCCCTGCGCCTGCCGGACTGGGATGCGAAAATCGCCAATCTTTCCGGGGGTGAACGCCGCCGCGTAGCGCTGTGCCGCCTGCTGCTGGAAAAACCAGACATGCTGCTGCTCGACGAACCCACCAACCACCTGGATGCGGAATCCGTGGCGTGGCTGGAACGCTTCCTGCACGACTTCGAAGGCACCGTGGTGGCAATTACCCACGACCGTTACTTCCTCGACAACGTCGCAGGCTGGATCCTGGAGCTGGACCGTGGTGAAGGTATTCCATGGGAAGGTAACTACTCCTCCTGGCTGGAGCAGAAAGATCAGCGTCTGGCGCAGGAAGCTTCTCAGGAAGCCGCGCGTCGTAAGTCTATCGAGAAAGAGCTGGAGTGGGTTCGTCAGGGCGCTAAAGGCCGTCAGTCTAAGGGCAAAGCCCGTCTGGCACGCTTTGAAGAGCTGAACAACACCGAATACCAGAAACGTAACGAGACCAACGAACTGTTTATTCCGCCTGGAGCACGTCTGGGGGATAAAGTGGTTGAAGTCGCCAATCTGCGTAAGTCATACGGCGATCGCCTGCTGATTGACGATCTGACCTTCTCCGTACCAAAAGGGGCTATCGTCGGGATCATCGGTCCGAACGGCGCGGGTAAATCGACGCTGTTCCGCATGATGTCCGGTCAGGAGCAGCCTGACAGCGGCTCTATCACCCTGGGTGAAACCGTGAAGCTGGCGTCCGTTGACCAGTTCCGTGACGCGATGGATAACAGCAAAACCGTGTGGGAAGAAGTGTCCGGCGGTCTGGATATTATGCGTATCGGCAACACCGAGATGCCAAGCCGCGCTTACGTTGGCCGCTTCAACTTCAAAGGCACCGACCAGGGCAAACGCGTGGGCGAGCTGTCCGGCGGTGAGCGCGGTCGTCTGCACCTGGCGAAGCTGCTGCAGGTTGGCGGTAACGTACTGCTGCTCGATGAACCGACCAACGACCTGGACATCGAAACCCTGCGCGCGCTGGAAAACGCCCTGCTGGAGTTCCCGGGCTGCGCGATGGTTATCTCGCACGACCGTTGGTTCCTTGACCGTATCGCGACCCACATTCTGGACTACCAGGATGAAGGGAAAGTGGAGTTCTTCGAAGGTAACTTCACCGAATACGAAGAGTACAAGAAACGCACGCTGGGCGCTGACGCGCTGGAGCCGAAGCGTATTAAGTACAAGCGTATTGCGAAATAAAAGCAAAACGGCAACTTCGGTTGCCGTTTTTAGTATTTGTTCCCTATCCCCGTGGGAGAGGGCCAGGGTGAGGGCATCAGGCCGCACAGTTCGTAGGCCGGGTAAGCGTCAGCTCCACCCGGCTTTTTTATTTGTCCACGTAATACCGCTTCACCTCGTCAAACTGTATCGCAAAGTCGATATAGCTCATCAGCGCAGGCGAGTTCAGCTTGCGGCTCGGATAAGCCAGCCACAAATCATTCCCCTCGACGTTCCACTCCGGCAGCACCTTTACCAGCGATCCTGTCTCAATCTTATCTTCCAGAAGAAAGGCGGGTAATAGCGTGATCCCGGCGCCAGCAATCGCACATTCACGGGCGTACACCAGGTTATCCGTCATGTGGGCGTTATCCGGCAGGTAGCGATAATCCTCACTCTCGCTTCGCAGCAGCCACTCAGACCAGGCTTTGTGGGTAATGCAGCGGTGCTCCACCAGTTGGCGGGGATGGATTAACGGCTCCCGACGCGCCAGATAGTCGGGTGAAGCCAGCATATAGCGCGGACAATGTCCGATCATCCGGCCAATCAGAGAGGAGTCCTGCGGCTTACCGGTACGCAGCGCCACGTCAAAGCCGGACTCGACCAGATCCACCACATCATCAGAGATCGACACGTCCAGCGACACGTCAGAATAGCGAAGCTGGAATTCGGCATTCATATGCGCCAGCAGCGTCGCACCAATTCCCGCCGGGCAGGTGATGCGCAGCCGCCCGCTCGGGTTTTCGCGTAGCCGCTGAATGGCATACTCCGCCCGCTCGCTGGCCGCCAGCATTTCGCGACAGTGCACCAGATAATGCTCGCCTGCAAAAGTCAGGCTGATTCTGCGCGTCGTGCGGTTGAGCAGGCGTATTCCTACCTGCTGCTCCAGCTGGCTTATTCGCTGGCTGACGCTGGATTTTGGCAGTTCAGCCTTCTGTGCCGCAGCAGTAAAGCTGCCCATCTCGGCCACCAGCGCAAACAGCGCCATATCCTGAAGCTGTTTAAACATGATTGTTCATCCTGTGAGAACACTTCGTTCTTGATTGTCCATCTTATCATGCAGCTGACCACTTAATAGACTAGCCTCAACAAAACGCATGCCATTGAGGAGTCCATCCATGTCAGTTAAAGCCATTGCCGTTAATCCTGCGAATCCCGGCACGTTCATTGAAATCGCCCCGCCGATGCCGCAGCCCGGCGAGCACGATCTGCTTGTCGAAGTGAAAGCCGTGTCTGTTAACCCGGTCGACACCAAGGTGCATGCAGGCATTGTCAAAAACGGGCTGAACGAGCCGCGCATTCTCGGGTGGGATGCCAGCGGTATCGTAACAGCCGTGGGAACGGCCGTTACGGGATTTAAACCCGGTGACGAAGTGTGGTACGCGGGGGATATCACTCGTCCGGGCAGCAATACCACCCATCAGCTGATCGATGCGCGTATTGTCGGGCACAAACCTGCCAGCCTTGGCTGGGCGGCAGCAGCCGCATTGCCGTTGACCGCGCTGACCGCCTGGGAAGGGTTGTTCGAACGGCTGAACATTCAGGATGCGGACGCGGATAAAACGCTGTTGATTATTGGCGGCGCGGGCGGCGTGGGCTCGCTGGCGATCCCGTTAGCAAAGCACAACAGCAAGGTGAACATCATCGCGACAGCATCAAGAGAAGATTCCGCCCGGTGGTGCCGCGAGCGCGGTGCGGATCGGGTAGTGAACTACCGCGACCTGAAAGGTGAGCTGGCAAAACTGGGTATCACTTATGTGGATTACATTTTCATCCTCAATGACACCGACGGCCACTGGGATGCCGTCAGCGAACTGATCGCACCGCAGGGGCACATCTGCTCCATCGTTGAGAACGCGCATCCGCTGAACCAGGATAAGCTGAAATCGAAATCCGCCGCCCTGCACTGGGAGTTTATGTACACCCGCAGCATGTACCAGACCGCTGATATGGCGCGTCAGGGCGAGATCTTAAACGAGGTTGCAAAGCTGGTGGACAACGGCGTGGTGGAAAGCTCGCTCAGCGAAACGCTTCACGGACTGAGCGTGGAAAGCATTACCGAGGCGCACCGCAAAGTGCTGGAGGGACATATGCGAGGGAAAGTGGTGGTTGCGTTCTGAGGGAGCTGATGCCCTCTCCCACAGGGAGAGGGTGGTTAAAGCTTACCCCTGCTCCCCCATCATCTCCTTCACAAGCTCGACGCAGCGCAGGAAACGGGAGTCGTAGTCCGACTCTTCAACATGCACAAACTCAACGTTGTTTTCGTTGAGCATCTCCACCAGCATGGACTGGAACTCGCGCCTGTCTACGGAGCTGCCGAGGCTGCGCATGCCATCAGCGACCCATGGCGTGTTGTTTTCCAGCAGGATCACCAGGTCAAAGCGGTATTCGTCAATCAGCGCCTGCACGAACGGGTGCTCGCGCCCTTCGTACTTTTTACAGAACGCCTGCGTGGTGACGAAATCGGTATCAATAAACGCCACTTTGTTGGCATATTTGACCGCAAAATCAATGTACTGGGCGTGGCCGAGCGCGATTTTATCGTAGTCGGAATACTGCAGCGCCATCTCGTCACCGCCGAGGTGCGAGAAAACGTAATCGCGGCCATATTCCCACGCACTGGTCGTGTTGAAGATATTCGCCAGCTTATTAACGAGAGTGGATTTTCCGCTCGACTCACCGCCCAGGATCGCAACGGTACGTACAAAGAAGGGCTTTACCTCGGTCGGGATATAATCCCAGTAGCGGAACGGGTTTTCGCGGATCTGCGCCCCGCTGATGTTCATGAAGGTCCGTTTCGGATCGATCAGCACCGTCTCGATGCCCAGATGCTCGCGGAACTGCGGCGCGTCGGACTCTTCAGAGGTGTAGATCCAGTTAGGCACAATGCCCTTCTCTTCCATAAACGCTTTGATGCCGTTGCTCCACACGTCCCAGCCGTGCGGATAGGGCTCCATGCCCTCTTCGTTAAAAGCATGAATGCGAATGTTTTTCTGGTACTTAAAGGTCTGGAGCAGCCAGCGCAGGCGGTCAGGCACCGTCGGCTGCTGCGACATGGCGCTGTCCTCGAACAGCTGGCGGTCACGGGTTTCATCGTACCCCATAATGATGTGCAGCTCGTCCACCTGGCTACAGGCGCGCTGAATCAGGTAGATGTGACCAGTATGCAGCGGGTAAAACTTGCCAAACACCACGCCGATGTTCTTTTGCATACGGGGAAATTCAAGTCCCAGGAAACGGTGCAGCGCTTCGAGCTTCTGCGCGCTGGGGCTTTTGATTTTGGCGTTCAGCAGCTGGCTTAAATAGCCTTTGGTCATACCGCTGGCGTCCGCCACCTGCTGCAACGTGCAGCCTTTCTGGCGGATTGCGGTTTTGATGTAGTCAAATGATGACATAAATTACGGTGCCTCCTGCAAAATCGAATACGTAATTATAAGTCGTCAAAGACATTTAACGCATCTGCGAGTTTCTTAACGCCAAAAACCTGCATCCCTTCGGGGATTTTTTTCGGCACGTTAGCGGCGGGCACAATCGCGCGGCGGAAGCCGTGTTTTGCCGCTTCGGAGATACGCTCCTGGCCGCTCGGCACCGGACGGATCTCTCCGGCCAGGCCAACCTCGCCAAACACCACCAGATCCTGCGGCAGCGGTCTGTCGCGCAGGCTGGAGACCATCGCCAGCAGCAACGCCAGGTCCGCGCTGGTTTCCGAGACCTTCACCCCGCCCACCACGTTCACGAAGACGTCCTGATCCGCCATCTGCAGACCACCGTGACGGTGCAGCACCGCCAGCAGGATCGCCAGACGGTTCTGTTCCAGACCCACCGCCACACGACGCGGGTTGCCCATCATCGAGTGATCCACCAGCGCCTGGATTTCAACCAGCAGCGGGCGCGTTCCTTCCCATAGCACCATGACCGAACTGCCGGAGGTGACTTCGTCGCCACGGCTCAGGAAGATGGCCGACGGGTTGCTGACTTCACGCAGCCCCTGCTCCGTCATGGCAAAAACACCTAATTCATTCACCGCGCCAAAACGGTTTTTATGGCTGCGCAGGGTGCGGAAGCGGGAATCCGCGTCGCCGTCGAGCATCACCGAGCAGTCGATACAGTGTTCGAGCACTTTTGGCCCGGCCAGGGAACCGTCTTTCGTCACATGGCCGACCATCACAATCGCCACGCCGCGCGTTTTGGCGAAGCGTGTCAGGTAGGCCGCGGTTTCGCGCACCTGCGCCACGCTGCCCGGCGAGGACTGAATGTCCGCCATGTGCATCACCTGAATGGAGTCGATCACCATCAGCTTCGGCTGCTCTTCTTCGGCGATCATGCAGATCTGCTCGATGCTGGTTTCCGACAGCATATTCAGGTTGCCGGTTGGCAGGCCAAGGCGGTGCGCGCGCATCGCCACCTGCTGGAGTGATTCTTCCCCCGTGACGTACAGGGTTTTCATCTGCTCGGCGAGCTTGCAAAGCGTTTGCAGCAGCAGGGTCGATTTACCCGCCCCGGGGTTACCGCCGATCAGAATCGCACTGCCCGGCACCACGCCGCCGCCGAGCACGCGGTCAAACTCTTTGAACCCGGTGGAGAAGCGCGGTAGCGCTTCCAGGCTGATGTCTGAAAGCTTTTGCACCTTCGACACGCCTGCATTGCCCGCATAGCCGCTCAGGCGTTCGTTGCGGGCCACACTCGGCGAAGCCGCCACACCACGCACTTCGGTGATGGTGTTCCAGGCATGACAGGCGCTGCATTGCCCCTGCCAGCGCGGATAATCCGCACCACATTCATTACAGACAAATGCGCGTTTTGGAGCTTTCGCCACGGTGTACCTCGTTATTTCTGTGCGGACTGCGTGCCGGGTAGCGCTTACGCTTACCCGGCCTACAAAGCAGACCGTTATTTCTGATTAAGGCTGCCAGAAAGGATGCAGAACACCCCCATCAGGTCAGCATGACGGATAGTCACTTCCGTCTTTTCGTTCACTTTTGGCTTAGCATGGTAGGCAATGCCAAGACCAGCAGCTTTGATCATCGGCAGGTCGTTCGCGCCGTCCCCGATGGCGACGGTCTGGACCACCGGGATTTCATATTTTTCGGCCAGACGGGTCAGGGTGTTAGCTTTGTACTGCGCATCCACGATGTCGCCAATCACCTGTCCGGTCAGCTTGCCGTCCATAATTTCCAGTTCGTTGGCCACCACGGTGGTCAAATGCAGTTTCTCGCGCAGATAATCCGCGAAGAAGGTGAAGCCACCGGAGGCAATCGCCACCTTCCAGCCAAGGGACTGCAGCTTCAGCACCAGTTGCGTCAGTCCTGGCATCAGCGGCAGCACATCACGCACCTGGCGCAGGATGTTAGCATCGGCCCCTTTCAGGGTCGCCACGCGCTGTCTCAGGCTGGCGGTGAAATCCAGCTCGCCGCGCATCGCACGTTCAGTGACTTCCGCCACCAGCTCACCGCTGCCTGCCAGTTTAGCAATCTCGTCAATACACTCGATCTGAATAGCGGTGGAGTCCATGTCCATGACCAGCAGACCCGGCGTTTTCAGGTGCGGAATTTTACCGAGCGGGGCAACGTCCAGCCCTGCGTCATCCGCCAGACGCGTAGCACGCTGCGTCAGAGAACCCGCCAGGCGGATAACCTGGTAATCTTCTACGCACCAGGCGGCGACGATGACCATTGCCGCACCCAGTTTGGTTTGATACTGGGTCAGGCGTTGCTTATCCAGGCCGCGTCCATACAGCAGCCAGCCGCTACGGCCAGCGTGGTAATCCAGAGGCATCACCTCATCGCCACTTAACGAGAGCGGCAATCCTGGCCATAAAGAGACATCCGTTGGCAGGTCACACCAGGTAATGTTCGGCATCAAAGCTCCTGTAATTTCGTTCGCGCCGGAAGGTTCCAGAGGGAAAATAACGCATGAGGCTACCCTGTAACCATCACTTCTGGCAACATTAAGCCCTAAATTTTCAGCAGGTGGAATATGGCTCGCGCAAAACTGAAATTCCGGCTTCATCGCGCCGTGATTGTCCTTTCCTGTCTCGCACTGTTAGTGGCATTGATGCAAGGGGCATCGTGGTTTAGCCAGAATCATCAGCGGCAGCGTAACCCGCAGTTTGAAGAGCTGGCCCGCACGCTGGCGCGTCAGGTGACCCTTAACGTCGCCCCCTATATGCGCACCGAGACGCCGGACGATAAGCGCATCGGCCAGATCCTGCGTCAGCTTACGGAAAACAGCCGCATTCTCGATGCGGGCGTGTACGATGAAAAAGGCGACCTGATTGCCCGCGCCGGTGAGCACGTCGACGTGCGCGACAGGCTGGCGCTGGACGGCAAAAAAGCCGGAGGCTATTTCAACCAGCAGCTCGTCGAACCTGTTCAGGGAAAAAATGGCCCGCTGGGCTATCTGCGCCTGACGCTCGACACTCACACCCTGCCGACCGAAGCCAAACAGGTGGATAACACCACCAATATTCTGCGCCTGATGTTATTGCTCTCACTGGCGATTGGCGTGGTGCTGGCGCGCACGCTGCTGCAGGGTAAGCGCACCCGATGGCAACAGTCGCCGTTCCTGCTGACCGCCAGCAAGTCGGTTCCGGAAGACGAAGAGAGCGAGAAGAAAGAATAGTGATAAAGTAGGCGGAGGATATGGAAAAGGAACTCTGCCATGACGACGTTACGCCTGCTTATCTCTGACTCTTACGATCCCTGGTTTAATCTCGCGGTGGAAGAGTGCATCTTCCGCCAGATGCCCGCCACCCAGCGCGTACTGTTTCTCTGGCGCAATGCCGACACGGTGGTGATTGGCCGCGCGCAAAACCCGTGGAAAGAGTGCAACACCCGCCGCATGGAAGAGGACCACGTCCGCCTGGCGCGCCGCAGCAGCGGCGGTGGAGCCGTGTTTCACGATCTGGGCAACACTTGCTTTACCTTTATGGCAGGCAAGCCGGAATACGACAAAAGCATCTCTACGTCGATTGTGCTGAACGCGCTGAATGCGCTCGGCGTAACCGCGGAGGCGTCAGGCCGGAACGATCTGGTCGTCAAGACCCCCGAGGGCGACCGGAAGGTCTCCGGCTCAGCCTATCGCGAAACAATGGATCGCGGGTTCCACCACGGCACTCTGCTGCTGAATGCCGATCTCAGCCGGCTGGCTAACTACCTCAATCCTGACAAGAAAAAGTCACAGGCTAAGGGCATTACCTCCGTACGCGGCCGCGTGGCGAATCTGGTGGAGCTTCTGCCGGGTATTACTCACGAGCAGATTTGCGACGCGATCCGTGAGGCCTTCTTTGCGCACTACGGCGAGCGTGTGGAGGCGGAAGTGATTTCCCCTGATAAAACGCCTGACCTGCCCAACTTCGTTGAAACCTTTGCCCGCCAGAGCAGCTGGGAGTGGAACTTCGGCCAGGCACCGGCGTTTTCACATCTGCTGGATGAGCGTTTTACCTGGGGCGGCGTGGAGCTTCACTTTGACGTGGAGAAAGGTCATATTACCCGCACACAAATTTTTACGGATAGTCTTAACCCGGCACCGCTGGAAGCGTTGGCGTCACGCCTGCAGGGCTGTGTATACCGTCCCGATATGCTGCAACATGTGTGCGACGGGTTGCTTGAACATTATCCGGAACAAGAGCGGGAACTTCGGGAATTGTCGGCGTGGATCGCTCAGGCGATAAAATAATTCTCGCCCCCGGTTAAGAAGAGAAAATAGCTTCCTCCGTTCTTATCCTGCCGGAATGTGTAAATACAACCGTGAATGTATTTACACATTTTAATAAAACTCAATTCAGAGATTAGATATACTCATTACAGAAATAACAATAACCATTAATAGAATCCCTGCGCTTGCATTTCAGCAAGTTAATGACTTCACGGAAATTTATACATTTATTTTATTAATGGTTAAGGAATAACAATGAAAAAGCTTCTTCTCGCAACGCTGATTGCGATGACCTCTTCGGCTGCATTCGCCGAAGGCAGCATCGTCATGAAGGTTCAGGGCAAGATGAACCATGCATCCTGTACGCCGGAACTCAGTAACGGCGGATCGATTGATTTTGGTACAATCGCGCTGGACCAGCTTTCTCCAACCCAGACCAACCAGATGGGTCATAAAGATATGTCTCTGACGATCAATTGCCCGTCAGCGACTAAAGTGGCATGGAGTATTGCTGATAACAAAGAAGATTCCAATGCGGCGACCTACCTGAACTCCAGCGAGTTTTACATTCGTGACGCCACAGACAATGGTGGGGACGTTTACGGTTCAGGTACCACCTACGGCGTAGGTACCACCGCTGCTGGCGATAAAATTGGCGCCTATGCAATCAGTACCCGTATCAATGAGATCACCGCTAACGGTGTGCCTGCTCAGGCGATCTTTGCGCCAAACTTCCTCAACAGCAAAGGCGAATATATGTGGCGTAACCTGGCCACCGGTGTGATTGCCAACGGTAACGCCGAGATCATGACCGCTACCAGACCCGGTTATACCGCACCGCTGGCCATCACCAGCGTTGTCTACCCGTTCAAAGTCTCTCTGGCCATTGTTAACACTGACCGTCTGACCACTACTGACGAAGCGCAGCTGAGCGGCGAAACCACCATCACTCTGGTTTATCTCTAACAGATAAAAACGCGTGACTCAACGGCGGATATTTCCGCCGTTTCTGCATAAAACATACGTTCAGAAATGTTTAATCGACATTATAAAATCTCAATACTGTCGTAAGAAAATCTAACTATTTAATGCGTTGATTCGTTAATAGAATCGGCCGCGACTCTTATGCCAGAAATTATCTTTTGGCAAGATTCATTTAAATTAAAAATATCCGAATTATCTCTTTCTATGGTTAAGGAATAACAATGAAAAAGTGCCTTCTCGCCACCGTTATGATGATGGCGGCGACAGCAGTTTATGCCGAACCTACTGCAATGTTAAAAGTTCACGGTACGCTGACCAGCGCAGGCTGCGTTCCTGAAATTAGCAACGGCGGCGTGGCCGATTTTGGCGAAGTGGGTCTGGACTCACTCTCCTCCGGTGTGGCTTATCAGGCTGGGCATAAAGATGTCACTCTGACCATCACATGTCAGTCTGCGACCCGCGTCGGCTGGACAATCAAAGATGACCGCAAAGACTCAAACGCGGGCGCACATAAAACGTCAAGCGAGTTCCATGTGGATAACGCTACCGCAAGCGGCGCACAGGCATACGGCGATTACCAGCTCAACGGTGTCGGAAAAACCAGCGCTGGCGAAAGTATCGGTGCCTATTCAGTTTCAACTTACATGAACGCGGTCACTGCTGACGGTGCAACCGTTCAGCCTATCGCCGCAGCGATGTATACCGGCGGTACCATCAGCAGCAGAAGCTGGATCAACCTGTGGGCCACCGGCATCCTCACTAACGATGGTACCGACGTCATGACCGTTGCCAAAACCGGCGAACGCGCTCCGCTGGCCTTCACGACGGCGGCCTTCCCTCTGAAGATCGCGCTGGCGATTGCGCCAAGCAAAAATCTGACCCTGACTGACAGGACTGACCTGGACGGTCAGTCCACAATCACGCTGGTTTATCTGTAACCCGCATTCACGACGCCAAACTCCCCGCTCAGGCGGGGAGTTTTAACCCATTGTTCAATATCAATATTCATGGAAAGAATTGTGAAAATCTCCCCTTTGGTCTGCGCTCTTTTTCTCACCCTTCCAGCGACAGTCTATGCTGCAGGCATGGTGCCAGAAACCACACTGCTGATGATTGATGAAGCCAACCACGGCGGTGTCATGAGTGTGAAAAACACGGACTCCATCCCCACCCTGCTTTATACCTCCATTAACGACATCGAGGGGGAGAATGGGGTCAAGCTCAACGTCACTCAGCCGGTTGTACGCCTTGAGCCAGGCCAGGAACAGCAGGTGCGCTTTATTCTTGAAACCAAAGAACCGCTGACCGTTGAACATTATAAACGCGTGATCTTTGAAGGCATTCCGCCTAAAACCAAAGATAAAAACGTTAAAGTCGGTATCAATCTTCGTCAGGATTTACCGGTGTTGATCCATCCTAAAAATCTTCCTGTTGTCACGGATGCATGGAAATTACTGACCTGGTCCGTACAAGAGAAAGAGGTTCAGGTCCGTAATACCTCGCCGTACGTTGTACGTTTTTCCACATCAGTGACGCTACTGCCTTCCCACACCGAGGGAGTGGTTAATAAAACCTTTATCCTGCCGGGTGAGACCATGAAGGTGCAGACAAATACCCCGATCGGTAGCGGCGATAATGCCGTCGAGTTCAACCCTGCCAGTCGCTACGGGATTGAAGTGGACAAGTACACTGCCGCGCTTACACGCTGATATCACAGGGAATTTTTAGTGATACTGCGCGCTTTGCAAAACACGATGCGTCGAACAGCAGTGGCGGTCGCTTTTCTGCCGTCGTCGGCGCTGTATGCATCCGATCTGGATTTCAATACCGATATACTGGCCTCGCGGGGAATCAGTACTAATCTCGCCCATTACTTCTCTGATGCACAACGCTACCTGCCCGGCCAGCATGCCGTGCAGGTCAAAATTAACGGCGTTGAGAAGGGGAGCCTGGCCATTCGGGTTGGAGAAGAGGGGCAGCTTTGCATTGATGATGACTTCACCCGTGCTGCTGGCCTTCTGCCATTGAATATCGGCGAAAAAGAGAAATGTCATAACCTGCTGAAAGATTACCCTTCCGCGACGGTAACGCTTCTACCGAATACCGAATCACTGGAGATTTTCGTTCCCGCAGAGGCAATGGACACTGGATTTTATGCCGCGAAATATTACTCGCACGGCGGTGTTGCGGGCTTAATTAACTATAGCGCCTTCAGTAACATTAACGAGTACGGCTCGGGCGGGAGCAGCCGTTATGCCCAGGGAAATTTGGGGGCAGGCATTAACCTTGCGAACTGGACGCTGCGCAGCAATTTCATTTTGACGGATGACAACGGGACTCGCAGCACAGAGAACCTGTACACCTACGCTGAACACGTTTTTGAAGAGCGGAAAATGCGGGCGCAGGTTGGACAGATCAACGTCAATTCGGCCCTGTTTAGCGGCGCGCAAATCACCGGCGTTCAGCTAATGCCTGAAACCGGCCTTCAGCCTAATATCCAGGCCACTGAGGTGTCGGGAATTGCCCGGACGAATCAGGCCCGCGTTGAGGTTCGCCAGTCAGGACAGCTGATCTACTCTTCCCTGGTCAACGCCGGCCCTTTCTCCCTGACGGACGTGCCCCTGGTACGCGGAAATGTCGATCTTGACGTCAGCGTGGTGGAAACGGACGGTTCGACAACGCAATTTAGCGTTCCCTCTTCCGCCCTCAATATACAGGGAAGTAATCGTGCCGAAGGGTTAAACCTCTCTCTCGGACGGGTTCGCGACAGCGGGGATGAGTCAAGTACGCCCTGGATATTTACGCTCTCTGACGGAACGATGCTGAACACGCGCATGTCCGCCGTAGCCGCCGGCGTACTGGCAGAAAAATATCAGGCTACCGGTGCCAAACTCGACGTTTCTATCAACGAAAACTGGGCGATCTCACCGAGCTTTTTACTGAGCCAGTCCCACTTTTACGATCGACTGAAAGGCAGCAAGGCTGAACTTAGCAGCAATATCTTACTGCCCGCCCAGCTGACGATGGGGGTAAGTGCGTCCCAGTTCAGCGGCGGCTTCCGCGAACTCACGGAAGCCATGGATGAAGAGGCGCAGACCTACGAAAATAACTGGAACGCCAGCCTCACCTGGAACAATGAGTACATTGGCGCGATCTCAATGCAATACAGCGTGAATTCCGGTGATGAAAACAGCGGTGATTCACGCTATCTGATGGCTTCCTGGAGTAAAAGTCTCGGGCGTACCTCGCTGTCCGTAAACTGGCAGCATGCCATGAGCAATAGTGATACCCAGAACCAGAGCAGCACCAGCCGCGATGACGATCTCTTTTATGTCAGCCTGATCGTTCCTTTTGGCGAGGATCGCGTCAGTACCTACATGCGCGCTCAGGGGGAAAAACAAAATTATGGCGTTCAGGAAAGCGGCTCTATCGGTCAAAACCTTAACTACAACGTCTCTGCAGACCGCGATAATCAGGATAAGAGTAACGCCTTTAACGGCAATATCACCACCAACCTTCACTATACGCAGCTCGGTTTATCCGCTGGCCTGAATGACGGCAATCAGCATAACTACAGCGCATCCTTAAACGGTGGCGTAGCGCTGCATCGTCATGGCATAACGTTTTCGCCCTATCCGGTAAAAGAGACATTCGGCATCGCCCGGTTAAGCGAACCGGAAAGCGGTATTGAAATCACCACCCCCGATGGAACCGTCTGGACAGATCGCTGGGGACAGGCCGTGGTTCCCGGACTTCGGGAATGGCAAAAATCGCAAATAGTGATTAATGCCAGCTCGTTACCTCAGGGGATGGATTTATCAAACGGTATTCAGACCGTCTCCGCCGCGTATGGCTCTTTTGCGCTGATCGATTTCAACGTGCTGAATACGCGTCGCGTCATGCTGGACGTCAAGCGAGTCAACGGGTCATGGCTGGAAAAAGGGCTGAGCGTGGTGGATCAGGACGGTAACTATATTGTCAGCGTAATGGATAACGGCAGCGTATTTATTCCCGATGCGTCGGATACGCCTGCGCTTTATGTGGTGGACGACAATTTAACCAAACTCTGCCAGATCGCTTACACCCTGAAAGACGAAAAAGATAAAGACGCCTATTACGAAAAAGCAGAAGGAGTTTGCCAGTGAAAATAGTTAACGCAGTGCTCATCGGTGCAGCATCACTTTTTTCGTCTTATGTCGTGGCCGAAGCGTGTCAAATTACGCTGTCGCAACCGAACGTCTCCTTTGGCAGATTCAAACAGGATGACATTATCACCTCGCGTAAAAACTGGAACCGCATGCCGGGTAAAGAGGTCACCGCCACGGTTTTTTGCCCGCAGCCAAGGGTGATGGCGCTTTTTCTGCAATCCACGTCCGGCAGCAACGGGGGCGTTCTGTTTGGTCAGAAGAGCCGACTGGCGCTGGTTGCCAGCAATATTCTGGTCGATGGTCATCACTATAATCTGGTCAGGACCTCTGACCGGGTATCGTTCACCTCTGCGGAAACCCCCAAGGAAAAAGTCTTTCTGAGGAATAATGACGGCATCCTTGCATATCAAAATGGCCTGCCGGTGCGTGGCAAACAAATGAGTGTGACGATAAAAATTATACCTGTCATTAATGACGATCAGCTGCGCGGCATTCCAGATAATACCGAGCTGGAAAGCGCACTCGCCTGGGAGCTATTAACGACAGAGTAACGCATTCACCGCCGAATAGATTATTCGGGTGAAGAGAAAAGAAGAAAAATAAAGGTAAAACACGTGGATTCGTCCATTTATTTTAACGATATATCTATGTTAAGGAATAACCATGAAAAAGAGTCTCCTTGCCGCTGCGCTGGCGCTGACAGCGACCTGTGCTCATGCGGGAGATACGGCAGTGCTGAAAGTGAAAGCCTCACTGACCAGCAACTCCTGTACGCCGGAACTCAGCAACGATGGCGTGATTGACTTCGGTACCGTTCAGGTTGGCGATCTCTCGCCAACCCAGACCACGCAGTTAGGTGAAAAGGGTCTGACGCTGACAATCACCTGCCCTACCCCTACCAAAGTGGGCTGGAGTATTGCCGACAACCGTACGGATTCGAACGCCAGCACCGGAACCGACTCAAACCTGAAGGTGCAGAACGCCACGTCAAACGGCGGCGAACTGCGCGGCAGCATGACGACCTTTGGCCTTGGCAAAACGCACGATGGCAAGAATATCGGTGCCTATTCCATCTATACCAGCACCGGTGAAGTGACGGCAAACGGGGCGACGGTTGAACCGATTCGTACGGCAGTCACTGCTGGTGTGAGCATGAGTCGCTGGCAAAAAGCCAATGGTGGCACTATCGCCAATAAGGATCTGGGCTTGATGAGCGTCGCCTCTGCGGGCAAAACGGCCCCGATGGCGGTGACCAGCGTCTCTTTCCCGCTGAACATCTCGCTGGCAGTGGAAAACCTGAAGAAACTGTCTCTGACAGAAGATACCGAGTTTGATGGTCAGGCCACCATCAGCGTGGTGTACCTGTAAGTCACAGAAACCGGGCGGCTTTCGCCGCCCGGCAGCACAACATTACTCTTTATCGCCCAGCAGAACGGATTCCAGCGCGATTTTGATCATGTCGTTGAAGGTGGTCTGACGTTCAGCAGCGGTCGTCTGCTCGTGGGTACGGATATGGTCAGAGACGGTGCAGATGGTCAGCGCTTTCGCACCGAATTCTGCCGCTACGCCGTAGATACCCGCCGCTTCCATCTCCACGCCGAGGATGCCGTACTTCTCCATCACGTCGAACATTTCACCGTCCGGGGAGTAGAACAGGTCGGCAGAGAAGAGGTTGCCTACGCGCGCGTCAACGCCCAGCGCTTTGGCCGCGTCCACCGCGTTACGCACCATGTCGAAGTCAGCAATCGCCGCGAAGTCATGATCCTTAAAGCGAATACGGTTCACTTTAGAATCTGTGCATGCGCCCATGCCGATAACCACATCACGCAGCTTAACATCCATGCGCACCGCGCCGCAGGATCCCACGCGGATGATTTTCTTCACGCCGAAATCAGTGATCAGCTCTTTGGTGTAGATAGAGCAGGATGGGATACCCATACCGTGGCCCATCACAGAGATTTTACGGCCTTTATAGGTACCGGTGAAACCCAGCATGCCGCGCACGTTGTTCACTTCACGCACGTCTTCGAGGAAAGTTTCTGCAATGTGCTTCGCGCGCAGCGGGTCGCCCGGCATCAATACGACGTCAGCGAAATCACCCATTTCTGCGTTAATGTGAGGAGTTGCCATCTTCAGTTCCTTTTACATTGTTGTTTTTGCCGGGTGGCGGCTACGCCTTACCCGGCCTACAAAACCGTAGGCCCGGTAAGCGAAGCGCCACCGGGCAATGACCTCAGAACATAGCCTTGCCATATTCCATGTCGGACGTACCAAAGTACTTCGCGAGGGTCTGGCCGATGT
Organism: Enterobacter cloacae complex sp. HYC080_NIDB; assembly: GCF_056673325.1. Lineage (NCBI taxonomy): Bacteria > Pseudomonadati > Pseudomonadota > Gammaproteobacteria > Enterobacterales > Enterobacteriaceae > Enterobacter > Enterobacter cloacae complex sp. HYC080_NIDB. Next base: position 3,898,128 of record NZ_CP114212.1, read on the forward strand.
CTGCGAAGGTTTCACGGTGTCCCAGTGAACCTGGTTTGACTTTCGGTCCGTACACCAGCACCGGAATGTGCTCACGGGTGTGGTCGGTACCGGTCCAGGTTGGGTCACAGCCGTGGTCGGCAGTCAGGATCAGAATGTCATCTTCACCCACTAGCTCCATCAGCTCTGGCAGACGGCGGTCGAACAGTTCCAGACCAGCAGCATAGCCCGCGACGTCACGACGGTGCCCCCAGGAAGAGTCGAAGTCCACGAAGTTGGTGAAGACAATGGTCTTATCGCCCGCTTCTTTCATCTCTTTGATGGTGGCATCGAACAGCGCATCCAGACCGGTGGCTTTCACTTTTTTGGTGATGCCGCAGTTAGCGTAGATGTCTGCGATTTTACCCACGGACACCACGTGACCGTCTTTCTCGTCGACCAGTTTCTGCAGCACGGTAGGGGCCGGTGGCTCAACGGCCAGGTCGTGACGGTTACCGGTACGCTGGAAGTTACCTGCTTTATCGCCGATAAACGGACGGGCGATAACGCGACCAATGTTGTAGCCGCCTTCGGTCAGCTCTTCACGGGCGATTTCACACAGCTCGTAGAGTTTATCCAGGCCAAACGTCTCTTCGTGGCAGGCAATCTGGAACACGGAGTCAGCGGAGGTGTAGAAAATCGGCTTGCCGGTTTTCATGTGCTCTTCGCCCAGTTGGTCCAGAATCACGGTGCCGGAAGAGTGGCAGTTACCGAGGTAGCCCGGCAGGTTGGCACGCTTCACCAGCTTATCGAGCAGCTCCTGCGGGAAGCTGTTCTCGTGATCGGAGAAATAACCCCAGTCGAAGAGGACCGGCACACCGGCGATTTCCCAGTGGCCAGACGGGGTATCTTTACCGGAAGAGAGCTCGTGAGCCCAGGCGTAGGCGCCCACCACTTCCGCGTTGCCGTCCATACCGGCTGCGATTTTACCGGTAGAACCTTCATGCGCTTTCACCAGACCGAGGCGGGTCAGGTTTGGCAGGGTCAGAGGGCCTTTACGACCGTTGTCCGCTTCGCCTTTCGCACAGGCTTCCGCGATGTGACCCATGGTATCGGAACCCACGTCACCAAAACGTTCTGCATCTTCGGTTGCGCCGATGCCGAATGAGTCCAGCACCATAATAAATGCACGTTTCATAATTGTTCTCCGTACGTAGTGCTTCATAAAAATTCGATCAGATCAGTATACCGCTATTCGGTGATACGGCGATAGACCGAAGGTGAGCTTTCTGGTGCTTTATCAGCAAGCGTAATGGCCGCTTTCACCGCCTTCGCCGCGTCCTGCCAGCTGGCTTCGTCTTTGGCGTGGATCACCGCCAGCGGACGTTGGCCATCAACGCTGTCGCCCAGACGGGCCATATCGGTAAAGCCGACGCTGTAATCAATGGTGTCTGACGCCTGACGACGACCGCCGCCCATCGAGACCACCGCCATACCCAGCGCACGGGTGTCCATTGCTGAGACAAAGCCCTCGCTGTCGGCATATACGGCTTTGCTGAGCGTCGCGGTTGGCAGGTATTTGGCGTAATTCTCAACGAAGTCGGTCGGGCCTTTTTGTGCGGCGACCATACGGCTAAAGATCTCTGCCGCTTTGCCGTTGTCCAGCACGGCCTGCAGTTTCGCGCGTGCTTCCGCCTCGTCTTTCGCCAGCTTGCCGGAGATCAGCATCTCTACACACAGCGCCATGGTCACGTCGAACAGGCGCGGGTTGCGGTATTCCCCCGTCAGGAACTGGACGGCTTCACGCACTTCGACCGCGTTACCGGCGCTGGAGGCCAGTACCTGGTTCATGTCAGTGAGCAGCGCGGTGGTGCGCACGCCTGCGCCGTTGGAGACGCCAACGATCGCTTCGGCGAGCTGGGCAGAAAGCTCATAGGTCGGCATAAAGGCACCGCTGCCCACCTTCACGTCCATCACCAGCGCGTCCAGCCCTTCTGCCAGCTTTTTCGCCAGAATAGAGGCGGTGATCAACGGAATGGAGTCAACGGTGGCGGTGATGTCGCGGGTCGCGTAGAAACGCTTGTCTGCCGGGGCAAGAGAGCTGGTCTGGCCGATAATTGCCACACCCACGTCTTTAATAATGTCGCGGAAGCGGTTGTCATCCGGGAAGATATCGAAGCCCGGAATGGCTTCCAGTTTGTCGAGCGTACCGCCGGTGTGGCCCAGACCGCGCCCGGAAATCATCGGGATATAACCGCCACAGGCGGCCACCATAGGGCCCAGCATCAGGGAGGTCACGTCACCCACACCGCCGGTGGAGTGTTTGTCCACAATCGGGCCGTTAAGGTTAAGGCTTTTCCAGTCCAGAACGGTTCCTGAATCTCGCATCGCCATGGTCAGCGACACGCGCTCGGGCATCGACATATCGTGAAAGAAAATGGTCATCGCCAGAGCCGCAATCTGCCCTTCAGAGACGGTGTTATCACGAATGCCATTGATAAAGAAGCGGATCTCTTCGTCGCTTAATGCATGACCATCACGTTTTTTACGAATAATTTCTTGTGCGAGAAACACGGTAACCTCCATGCGGAATCGGGGGAATTGTGGCGGGTGGCGCTACGCTTACCCGCCCTACGACCCTGTAGGCCGGATAAGCAAAGCGTCATCCGGCATTGTCTGGCAATCAGTAGCTGCTTGCGCTCTTACCGTCGCCATGACCCAGCGCTTTCAGCAGGCTTGCCAGCAGGCTGGACGCACCGAAGCGGTAGTGACGGGAATCGGCCCAGTCGGCGCCGAACAGCTCGTCGGCAATCGCCAGGAACTGCTGCGCGTCTTCGGCAGTACGCACGCCGCCGGCAGGTTTGAAACCAACGGTTTTGGACACGCCCATATCGCGAATAACTTCCATCATGATGCGCGCGCTTTCCGGGGTCGCATTCACCGGTACTTTACCGGTAGAGGTTTTAATGAAATCCGCACCGGCTTTGATGGAGATTTCAGACGCTTTACGAATAAGCGCTTCTTCTTTCAGCTCGCCGGTTTCGATGATCACTTTCAGCAGCACGTTTGCCGCCGCGCACGCGTCTTTACAGGCTTTCACCAGGTCGAAGCCAATCTGCTCATTACCGGCGATCAGCGCGCGGTACGGGAATACCACGTCAACTTCGTCTGCACCGTAAGCAATGGCCGCGCGGGTTTCTGCCAGCGCAATCTCGATATCGTCGTTGCCGTGCGGGAAGTTAGTTACGGTCGCAATGCGCACATCCGGCGTACCCTGCTCTTTCAGCGTTTTGCGGGCAATCGGAATAAAGCGCGGGTAGATACAGATGGCTGCGGTGTTACCCACTGGCGTTTTCGCCTGATGGCACAGGGCGATGACTTTCTCATTGGTGTCGTCATCGTTCAGGGTAGTCAGGTCCATCAGTTTCAACGCGCGCAGGCTGCTTGCAGTTAAATCGGTCATAACATTCTCCAACGGCAGTGCCGTATCAATTTTACCTTGCGGGTCTGTGAGTATTTTAACATCCACCCGCATCCACACTTCGACATTCATCACAGTTAATGAAAACTGCGTACAAATTTGCATTACTGTAATGAGATCCTCTTCAAACTTTAGCGCACTTATTGCTGACTAAAGCCGCGATACCCCCTGTGGGATCAAAAGCCCCAACAGGCTGGCTTTCTACAATTTGTTCATCATCAGCAGAACACTCAAGGAAGCGAACATGCCAGATACCCTGCAACAACGTTGCCAGCACATTGTGACAAGTCCGGTGTTAACCCCGGAACAAAAACGTCATTTTCTGGCGCTGGAAGCGGAAAACAACCTGCCTTATCCGGCACTTCCTGAAGCCGCCCGCGCCGCGCTGGACGAGGGATTTATCTGCGACATGTTCGAAGGCCATGCGCCTTACAAACCGCGCTACGTCCTGCCGGATTATGAAAAATTCCTGGCTAACGGTTCTGAATGGCTGGAGCTGGAAGGGGCAAAGGATCTGGATGATGCCCTCTCGCTATTAACCATTCTCTACCATCATGTTCCTTCAGTGACATCTATGCCGGTCTATCTGGGGCAGCTTGATGCGATACTGAATCCATATGTTAGAATTCTAACACAAGAAGAAATCGATAGCCGAATAAAACGTTTCTGGCGCTATCTCGACAGAACGCTCCCTGATGCGTTTATGCACGCAAACATCGGGCCCGCTGATGGCCCCATCATCCGCGCCATTCTACGTGCAGATGCTGAGCTTAAGCAGGTTGCGCCGAATCTGACCTTTATTTACGATCCTGAAATCACCCCGGACGATTTGCTGCTTGAGGTGGCAAAAAACATTTGCGAATGCAGTAAACCGCATATTTCAAACGGCCCCGTGAATGATAAAATTTTCACAAAATGCCGTTTTGGCGTGGTGAGCTGTTACAACTCCCTGCCGCTGGCTGGCGGTGGCAGCACCCTGGTGCGCCTTAACCTCAAAGCCATTGCGGAGCACAGCACCTCCGTTGACGACTTCTTCAACCTTACGCTTCCGCACTACTGTCAGCAGCAAATCGCCATCATTGATGCCCGCTGTGATTTTCTCTATCAACAATCAGGCTTCTTTGAGAATAGCTTCCTGGTAAAAGAGGGGCTGATTGATGCCGGGCGTTTTGTGCCGATGTTTGGCATTTACGGCCTGGCAGAAGCGGTAAACACGCTCTGTGAGAAGGACGGAATCAACGGTCGCTATGGCAAAGACGAGCAGGCTAACGCGCTGGGCTATCGCATCAGCGAACAGCTTGCGGCGTTTGTAGAAAACACGCCGGTGAAGCACGGCTGGAAACAGCGCGCCATGCTCCATGCGCAGTCGGGCATCAGCTCTGATTCAGGCACCACGCCAGGCGCGCGTCTGCCTTATGGTGACGAACCGGATCCCATCAGCCATCTGCTGGCCGTTGCGCCACACCACAGACACTATCACTCCGGTATCAGCGATATTTTAACGCTCGATGAGACGGTAAAACGCAACCCACAGGCGATAGTGCAGCTTTGTCTGGGCGCGTTCAGGGCCGGTATGCGGGAGTTCACCGCCAACGTTGCGGGTAACGATCTGGTCCGCGTGACGGGCTACATGGTGCGCCTGTCGGACCTGGAAAAATTCCGCGAAGCCGGTTCGCGCACCAATACGACCTGGCTTGGCGAAGAAGCCGCACGCAATACCCGCATCCTGGAACGTCAGCCGCGCGTGATAAGCCATGAACAACAGATGCGCTTTAGTTAGTCAGGTCATTCCTTTTTCCTGCGTGGACGGGCCGGGCAGTCGCCTGGCCCTGTTCCTGCAGGGCTGCAACCTGCGCTGTAAAACCTGCCACAACCCATGGACCATCGGACGCTGCAACGACTGCGGCGACTGCGTGCCCCACTGCCCTCATGATGCACTCAACATTCAGGCCGGACGCGTATGGTGGCAGGAGAGTCATTGCCAGCAGTGTGATACCTGCCTTCATCTTTGCCCGCAGCAGTCCACGCCCATGGCGCACCGCCTGAGCGTGGAGGAGATCCTCACGCAGATCCGAAAAGCTGCCCCCTTTATTGAAGGCGTTACCGTGAGCGGCGGCGAGGCCACAACACAGCTGCCGTTTTTAATCGCCCTTTTTAGCGCAATCAAAACCGATCCTGAACTGCAGCATTTAACCTGCCTGGTGGATAGCAACGGGCTGCTAAGCGAAACCGGCTGGGAGAAACTGCTGCCGGTACTGGATGGGGCGATGCTGGATCTCAAGGCATGGGGAAACGCGCATCACCGTTTCCTGACCGGGCGCGAAAACCCGCTGATTAAACAGAGCATTCGCTGGCTTGCCGATCGCCACCGTTTGACGGAACTGCGCTTGCTGGTTATCCCGGAGCAGTGCGATTATCTGGAACATCTTAAGCCGCTGACCACGTTTATCCGCGGGCTTGGGAATGTTCCGGTGCGTATTAACGCGTTTCATGCGCATGGGGTTTACGGAGAGGCGGCGTCATGGCGCAGCGCCACGCCGGAGGACATTGAACCGCTGGCGCAGGCACTGGAAAAACAGAAGATAACGGTGATTCGTCCGGCACTTTACCTATAGCGTGATGCCAAATACCGCACGCGTATTTTCCAGTAACGCATCGGCAATCACCTCTTCAGGCTCCGTTCGCAGCTCACACAGGGAGGTAAACACGCGCGCAGCCTGCTCCGGACGATTCGGCTGGCCCTGAAAACCACTCAGCGGCATATCCGGGGCATCCGTTTCCAGTAGCAGCGCAGAGAGTGGCAACTGTGCCATCACATCGCGGGTTTTACTGGCGCGCGGATAGGTAATGGTGCCCCCCACGCCAATTTTATAGCCCAGTTCGATAAAACGCTGCGCCTGCTGCAGGCTGCCGGAAAAACCGTGCACCACGCCGCTACGCGGTAGATCGATGCGTTTCAGGTGCATCGCCAGCTTATCGTGCGTGCGTCTTGAATGGAGGATCACCGGCAGGTCGTGACGCTTAGCCAGCCGAAGCTGCGCGTCGAGGATCGTCTGCTGGCGTTCAAACTGAGGATCCTCACGATAGAGATCGAGCCCGATCTCGCCGATAGCGACAAGTTTGTCTCCTGCGGTCTGCAGGGCTTCATCAAGTGCCTCAATATGCTCATCAAGGTGGCGCTCAATCACTATCGGATGCAGGCCGAGCGCAGCATAGAGAGCGGGGTAACGCGTGGAGAGCGTCAGCACACGCGAAAAATCAGCCGCTTCTACCGACGGTACAACGATCGCCTGAACGCCTGCCTCAGCGGCTTTCGCAATACTTTGCGCCTCATTTCCCGTAAACGGCGGAAAATCAAAGTGGCAGTGGGTATCAACAAAGCGGTGCGTCACGCCAGATCCTCGTTATCTAATAAAGCGTCATTCGCCTGTGGAATGTCCACCAGCGGCATCGTCAGGGCGTCGTTGGCGACAATTGCAGGGGGCGTAATGATGGGTTTGTGCCGATGCAGAGGCGGTTGCTCCGCCAGCATCTTACCGACCGTCGCCAGGAAGTAGCGTCCGCACAGCCGCCCCGTTTTGTAGTCCATGCGCAGCGCAGGGACGCGGCTGCCCAGCGCCATGCTGAGCAACGGTTTAGGGGGATAGATTTCGAAAATTCGCAGCTTACCCGGCGGTTTTTCAATGAAACGCTGCATCGCGCCGTAGGTGGTTTCATGCTGCTTCGCGATGTTCACCAGCGGTTGCAGGCTGCTGTCACCCAACCAGCGCTCCATCCGCTTAAACCACTGCGGTGTATAGTACATTTGCGACGGCACGGTTCGGATCACCACGATCGTTTTCGCACCGCGACGGGCGGCTTCCTGCACCGGTACCGCGTCACTGATCCCGCCGTCCAGATAGCTGATCCCGTCCAGCAGGGCGCCGGTACGATAAAAACCGGGAATGGCGCTGGAGGCGCGGATGATGTCCAGCCAGTTCTCCTTCTGCGGAGAGAAATAGCCCGGGGAATAGTCATCCCCCCGACTGGCGCACATCCAAAACTCTTTTCCGCTATCAAACAGACGGGCCGCCGTGTCCATTGCCAGCGGCATCTGGCTGGAGGTCGACTCCAGCAGCCAGTCGAGATCGATCAGGTTGCCGCCGCGCACAAAGCGCACCGGGTTAAAAAATTCTTTCGCCGTGGTGTAGCGCATAATCACTTTTCGCGCGTAGCCAGGCTGGTTGCAAACATAGGCAGAGAGATTCTGCGCCCCGGCAGACGTGCCAAAGTAGAGATCAAACGGGTTGAACTGCGCGCGCATAAACTCATCCAGCACGCCAGCGGTGAAAATGCCGCGCTGCCCACCGCCCTCACAGACCAGTGCGAGTTGACCCGCGCGAAACGGTTTTAACGTCAGCGGCGCAATATTGCCGAGCGTAACGGGAATTCGTTGCCCCACCTCTGCTTTCCTGTTTTGATTATTTTATAACACCACAGTAACGCACCCGACCTGTAACGCAAATAAGAAAAAGCCAGTCGCAGTGACTGGCTTTATTTTGTTGATGAAATATTGCGTTTGCTATGGACGTCGACGCCCTGTAAACAGGCTGACCAGGAACAGAATAATACCCACAACAAAGACAATTTTAGCTGCCCATGCCGCTGTACCTGCCAGTCCACCAAAGCCCAATGCGGCGGCAATTAACGCGATAACCAGAAATATAATGCCCCAACGAAACATAAGCTTCTCCTTTACCATAGTTAATGTCGGCCGCTAAACGTGAGCGCTCAGGTCACTCACCGGCGTTTTTCCAGAGTCGTTCTTATTTCGCCCGCAGGGTTGAGCCTGGCGGGCGACTGGTCCAGATTTACTTCGTTTTCAGATCGTTTTTAACGCTTTTCACACCATCAATCGCTTTCGCAATTGACTCGGCGCGTTCACTTTGCGCCTGGGAATCAACCGTACCGGAAAGCTGAACCACGCCATCGGTGGTTTCCACTTTCACCTTACGGGACGGTACGATGTCATCTGCTAACAGTTTAGCTTTGATTTCGCTGGTGGTTGCCGCATCCCCGGCATAACCTTTCACTGAAGCGTCTTTGCTGTCGCGAACGTGCAGTTTATCGCTCACGGAGGTGACACCCTCAACACCCTTCGCCACTTTGACAGCCTGTTCGGCCTGGGCCTGGCTTTCCACAAAGCCACTCAGGGTCACGACTTTCTTGTCGGTTTTAACGGAAATATCGGTGCTCTTGATCGCTTCGTCATCCACCAGTGCGGCTTTCACTTTTGCTGTGATAGAGCTGTCGTCCATGAAATTACCGACTTTATTCATAGAGCTATCGATTTTTTGCCCTGCGCTATCGGCCGTGGACTGTGCTTTATCCTTGGTGCTGCTTTCCGCCAGAGCGGAACCGCTAACCAGAACGCTACCCAGTGTTACAGCCAGCAGAGTTTTAGAAATCTTCAGTCTTGTCATATTCATCGATGTATTCCTGTGTTGACCCGTTATTCGGGCTACATACTTCCTTAGTAGTTTTATATATTGCGAATAAACACACGGGCGAAATGGATAACCTAAAGCCATGCATTGAACAGTTAATTTATCCACGCCAGGTGCTAAACACTGAGTTAAATATAGATCACTCTCACAATGCCGCTTTCAGATTTGGGCAAAAAATAGGCAAAAGACGTGAAAACGCAGTGAATTAAGAACATTCCGCAAGGGACTAATAAGACAGGAAATAAAGAAGAGCACGGCGAGTGCCGTGCTCTGAGAGGGAATTAGTGTTCGCGCGTTTTGCGGAACTGAACGTCAGGATAACGCTCCTGCGTCAGGTTCAGGTTCACCATGGTTGGGGCAATATAGGTCAGGTTATCGCCGCCATCCAGCGCCAGTTGTACTTCGTTCTTACGCTTAAATTCTTCGAATTTCTTCACGTCAGAACACTCAACCCAGCGCGCCGTCGCCACGTTCACCGATTCGTAAATCGCTTCCACGTTGTATTCGCTTTTCAGACGCGCAACGACAACGTCGAACTGCAGTACGCCGACCGCACCGACGATCAGATCGTTGTTGGCGATAGGACGGAAGACCTGCACCGCCCCCTCTTCAGAGAGCTGAACCAGACCTTTCAGCAGCTGTTTCTGCTTCAGTGGATCGCGCAGGCGAATACGACGGAACAGCTCAGGGGCGAAGTTCGGGATACCCGTGAACTTCATCATTTCACCCTGAGTGAACGTATCGCCGATCTGGATCGTACCGTGGTTGTGCAGACCGATGATGTCACCCGGATACGCTTCTTCAACGTGCGAGCGGTCACCCGCCATAAAGGTCAGCGCGTCGGAGATCACCACATCTTTACCAATACGCACCTGGCGCAGCTTCATGCCCTTTTCATACTTACCGGACACTACGCGCATAAAGGCGACGCGGTCACGGTGTTTCGGGTCCATGTTGGCCTGAATCTTGAAGACGAAGCCGGTGAATTTCTCTTCTTTCGCTTCCACTTCACGGGTGTCGGTTTTGCGTGGCATCGGCTGTGGCGCCCACTCCACCAGACCGTCGAGCATATGGTCTACGCCAAAGTTACCGAGCGCGGTACCAAAGAACACCGGGGTAATTTCACCGCTCAGGAACAGTTCTTTGTCGAACTCATGCGAGGCACCTTTCACCAGCTCCAGCTCATCGCGCAGCTGCGCGGCAAGCTCTTCACCGACCGCAGCGTCCAGATCCGGGTTGTCCAGACCTTTCACAATGCGCACTTCCTGAATGGTGTGCCCTTTACCGGTTTGATACAGGTAAGTTTCGTCTTTATAGAGGTGATACACCCCTTTAAACAGCTTACCGCAGCCAATAGGCCAGGTGATTGGCGCACAGGCGATCTTCAGCTCGTTTTCCACTTCATCCATTAACTCCATCGGGTCACGGATGTCACGGTCGAGTTTGTTCATAAAGGTGAGGATCGGCGTATCGCGCAGACGGGTGACTTCCATCAGCTTACGGGTACGATCTTCTACCCCTTTCGCGGCGTCGATCACCATCAGGCAGCAGTCCACTGCCGTCAGTGTGCGGTAGGTATCTTCGGAGAAGTCTTCGTGGCCCGGGGTGTCCAGCAGGTTCACCAGGCACTCGTGATACGGGAACTGCATCACGGAGGTGGTAATCGAAATACCACGCTGCTTTTCCATCTCCATCCAGTCTGATTTCGCATGCTGGCTGGAGCCACGGCCTTTAACGGTACCCGCAGTCTGGATCGCCTGTCCGAACAGCAACACCTTCTCGGTGATGGTCGTTTTACCGGCATCCGGGTGCGAGATAATGGCAAAAGTACGGCGCTTGGCCACCTCTTGCAGATAAGGAGACAACGTCATAATTAAATCTTCTTTTATAAGCGCGGCAGCACGCCACGCGTCATGGAATACAAAATTGCGGCTATTTTACCCATCAATGGGGGGCAGGCAATCATTGTTTACACAGGAGTTGCTCCAGTTCGTTCAACGACGTGACGGTCCAGGTCGGCTCAATGCCTTCAGGCTTCACGCGGCCATGCGCATTCAGCCAGACAGTCGACAGACCGGAGTTCATACCCCCCAGAATATCAGACTCTGCGGTATCCCCTACCATCAGCACGCGGTCGCGGTCAGGATTTCCGGCTTGCGCCAGGGCATAATCAAAAATTCGCGGATCCGGCTTCGGCACACCCACCTCTTCGGAGATCACCAGCGCGTCAAAATGATCGCGCAGGCCGGTGCGTTCAAGGCGGATCTGCTGCAGCGCGGTAAAGCCGTTGGTGATGATTCCAAGCTTCGCTTTACCTTTGAGCGAATCCAGCAGGGAAACCGCGCCCGGCAGTGGGGAGCAAATCTCTGCCATCGCATTGAGAAAAGCTTCGTTCAGCGAGCCCGGACTGACGTTTAAGCGTTCCGCCCACGCGTCAAAACGCTGGTGCTGGAGTTGTAACGCGGTGATGGCGCCGTTCTGATAATCCACCCACAGCGGCTTGTTCACCGCCTGATAGTCCTGAAAATCTTCAGCGGTGAAGGTCACGCTATAGTCGAGAAACATCCGCTGTAGGCCGCCGAACGCGTCAAAGGTAAACAGCGTTTCGTCGGCATCAAAGAAAATCCAGTCCCATTTCATCGTTACAACCTTATCTTTGTTATCCAATTGGCAGAGCCATAATAATGGCGTCTTCACGTCCCTCTGCGGTGGGGTAGTAGTTACGGCGGATTGTCGCCTCGTTAAAGCCTAAGCTTTCATAGAGCGCGATGGCGGCGACATTCGACGCGCGCACCTCCAGCCAGAGGGTAAAAACGTCACGAGTTTCGAGCTCACGAATGAGATGCTCAAGCAGTTCTCTTCCCAGTCCCCGGCGCTGAAACGCAGGGTCAACCGCGATGTTAAACAGCGTCGCCTCATCAAGGACGACCTGCGTTATGGCAAACGCCGCCATAGTGCCGTCAACGTCCAGCCGGTAGTTGAGGTACCGATCGCCCTGGTTGCTGGCGAACGTTTTTTCGCTCCACGGAAACGCGTGGGCGCGTGTTTCAATCGCGAACGCGGTGGTCAGGTCAGGCGTCGTGAGGGAAGAAATCGTGTTCATATTCGCAGATTTGTTGCCATAGCGCGCTGCGCGCTTTTGGGTTGGCTTTCAGTTCGTCCAGCGCTGGCGAGCAGATCTGGCTCCCCTGAAGAGAGATGTCGGTCGTCTCTCCGATGCGCCAGCTGTTACACCGACTCTCAGGAGGAAGCATTGCCACCCGTTCCGGCGTCAGCTGTAAAACCTGGTCGGAAGTCAGCTTCAGGCTGCGAAGGACATCACCAATCAGGGGTTCATTCAGGGCAGGCAGTTCTTCCGCCACCATCACCAGCCTGACGTGCGCCGGGATGGAGATAGCGATTTCGCCCTGCAACGCCGTCGGGCGACGCAAGGCCCACTGGGTGATGCCCAGCTGCTGCAACTGCCAGTCTCGTCGGGATGTCATAGCGAAAACTCCTGTCTCTCAGGCGCGCAAATATAGCAAATGTGTCGAAAGTGCGCCATCTACCTACTATAATCCCCGCCTGAGTTTATTGAGGAACAATTCATGTCTGCATTTACCCCGGCAAGTGAAGTCTTGCTGCGTCACAGTGATGATTTCGAAGAAAGCCGTATTCTGTTTGCCGGAGATATGCAGGATGACCTGCCTGCGCGTTTCGACTGTGCTGAAAGCCGTGCCCATACCCAATACTACCACCACTGGCAGGTGCTGAGCCGTCAGATGGGCGAGCGCGCGCGCTTTAGCCTGGTGGCGGAGCAGCGCGATATTGCTGACTGCGATACGCTGATCTACTACTGGCCGAAGAACAAGCCGGAAGCCCAGTTTCAGCTGATGAACCTGCTCTCCCTGCTGCCGGTGGGTTGCGACATTTTCGTTGTCGGTGAGAACCGCAGCGGCGTGCGCAGTGCTGAACAGATGCTGGAAGGCTATGCGCCACTGAATAAAGTCGACAGCGCGCGTCGCTGCGGTCTGTACCATGGTCGTCTGGAAAAACAGACAGAATTCGATGCTAACACTTACTGGGACGAGTATCAGCTTGACGGCCTGACCATCAAAACCCTGCCGGGCGTGTTCAGCCGTGATGCGCTGGATACCGGCAGTAAGCTGCTGCTTTCTACCCTGACACCACACACCAAAGGCAAAGTGCTGGACGTGGGCTGCGGCGCGGGCGTACTTTCAACGGTGCTTGCCAGCCATTCGCCTAAAGTCCGTTTAACCCTGTGTGATGTGAGCGCCCCGGCGGTAGAAGCCAGCCGTGCAACGCTTGCGGCAAACGGCATTGAAGGCGATGTTATTGCCAGCAACGTCTTCTCTGACGTGACCGGCCGCTTTGACATGATCATCTCTAACCCGCCGTTCCACGACGGTATGGAGACCAGCCTCGAAGCGGCGCAAGCGCTGATTCGTGGTGCGACCCGTCACCTCAACAGCGGCGGTGAACTGCGTATCGTCGCGAACGCCTTCCTGGCGTATCCGAAAGTGCTGGATGAAACCTTTGGCTTCCACGAAGTGATCGCCCAGACCGGCCGCTTTAAGGTGTATCGCACCGTGATGACGCGTCAGGCCAAAAAGTAATCTCCCGTTCTGTTTGCCAGATAAGCGCACGCGCTATCTGGCAAACAGGCACCTCGCTCCCGACCATTTTTGCAGCGATCAATAAATCGTGCGCACTTTTCTGTTGACGTAAAGCTGAAAACATCTAGAATGCGCCTCCGTGGTTACGATACTTTTACAGTATCGATGGTATGCGAAGGTGGCGGAATTGGTAGACGCGCTAGCTTCAGGTGTTAGTGTCCTTACGGATGTGGGGGTTCGAGTCCCCCCCCTCGCACCATAAATCACGTTGATATTGCTCGCACTGGGCGAAGGTGGCGGAATTGGTAGACGCGCTAGCTTCAGGTGTTAGTGTCCTTAGGATGTGGGGGTTCGAGTCCCCCCCCTCGCACCAACGAGGCGATATCAAACCAGTAAGATAACTGTGCGAAGGTGGCGGAATTGGTAGACGCGCTAGCTTCAGGTGTTAGTGTCCTTACAGATGTGGGGGTTCGAGTCCCCCCCCTCGCACCAATTATCTTGCATCCCTTCTGTTGTACCTCTTATTTTTCCCTGTTATTTCAAACTCATCAGTATTACCAGAATTCCACCGATCAGTGCCATACCGGATGGCAGTAAAACAAAGTGACGTAGTTGCTTATGCCAGATCATGCATGAAGTCACCAGCAATCCCGACACAAGAATGGTCTTCCAGACATCAATGGAGAGATCGGCGAACATCAAACCGCCAAGCACGACGCCCGGCAGCAGTACCCCCCATGCACTTCCCAGCACCCTGTTCAACATGCATCGCCCTTTCATAACGATAATGATAAACAATATCATATGATAAAGATTATCATTTGTCAGCGCAGACAATCAAAAAAGTTCGACCTTTACCGCTATGTAGAATGACAGGAATAGCCTAAGGTGATAAATTGCTCACCTGTTAACTACACATAAAGTTTTTCTTATAATTACTCTTTGAGTTTTTTGCATATTTTATTGCGAAACAACGCCTATTTATCTGTTTTAATTAAATTTTAATAAAAACGCACGACTATGACATCACAATCCTGGCGGTCTTTGGTTCAACGAAAATATCAATTATCGTTACGTTTATTTTTATTTCTGAATGCAACCTCAGCGGTGTTCTCGGTAACAAATCCGCTCTATTCCGTGCGCGTGTTTTCCGCCCCGCTGATTGCTATTTTTTCCATCAGCACCGGCCTGTTCGTCTGGCACTGGAAAAAGTGTGCGCGAAAGATAAATATTCCTTTTGTTTCAGGGATCTTCGGTATTTTGTGGGCATGGCAAATTGATTCGAAATTTTCGCTAATTACCCATAACCAGGCGACGTATTTGTTAATCGCCCTATTAACGGTGCTTTTTATCGGAACGCTGGCATTCGCCAGTAATATCAAAGCATTTACTCTGCATTCACTCCCCGCGTTTATTGTCTGTCTGTGGTTAAGCGAACCAGAGATGTGGCTGAGAATGACCTATTCTTTCGCACTTCCTGTGGTGGCCATCGCTATTCATAACATTTTGCAAAGACGCAACGATCGCTTTGCGCAGGAACTGCTTTCCCGGCTGCTGGAAGAACGGGAGACCCTTACCGATCTCAGTATGATGGATCCGCTTACCGGCCTCTATAATCGGCGCGGCCTGCAGAGCCGCCTGGAGAACCTGCCAGCGGTGGAAAACGGTGAACACTTTGTTCTGCTGATGGATATCGACCACTTCAAAGCCTATAACGACCACTACGGCCATATGATGGGTGACCAGGCTCTGAAACGTGTTTCTGCAGCAATCCGCGACGCCGTGCGTTCGCGTGACATTGTGGCGCGTTTCGGCGGGGAAGAGTTTATGGTGCTGCTGACGAATATTTCACTTGAACACGCCCGTCATACGTCAGAGCGGATCCGGCAGAAAGTCTACGATTTGAAAATCCCGCATCTCTTCAACGAAAGCGTCGCCACCAATGTCACCATCAGCATCGGTATTGCCATTTTTGAAAATGAAGATGTCGAAGGCGCGCTGGAGAGAGCAGACAGAGCGCTCTATGAAGCAAAGCATCTGGGACGTAACAACATTCTTCTGAGCGAAGAGCTGCAAACCGCGTAGACGGGTCGGCGTTGAATCAGGACAAAAGTCTTGCCATTGGTATAAGCAATAGTTAGGATTGGCAATCATTATCATTTAGATTCCTATCTCAACTATGGCTACGCATACCGCACACATTGTTGAACCCCTTCTCTGGCGAGCGCCCCTCACCAACGGGAATGCGTCGCTTGCGGATGCCATACGGGATAAGATTGCGGAAACACGCGCTCACCTGCTGGACTTTATCCGGCTTGATGAAGCGCCCCCGCACCACGCCATGACCCTCGCGGAGTGGCGACAACCCTCTACGCTGCAGTCGCTGCTTGCCACCTATTCCGACCATATCTATCGCAATCAGCCAGCCCTGACGCGAGAAAATAAGCCTTTGCTTTCCCTGTGGGCACAATGGTATATCGGGCTGATGGTGCCTCCGCTCATGCTGGCGGTATTAACCCAGAAAAGTATGCTGGCGCTCTCCCCGGAACATTTCCATGTCGAGTTCCACGAAACCGGTCGAGCGGCCTGTTTCTGGATCGATCTGCACGAAGACCTGAACGCGGCGCCACTCTCTGCCCAGGAACGTCTGGAGCAACTTGTCATTCAGGCCTTGATTCCGGTGGTGGATGCGCTTGAAGCGACGGGGGAGATCAACGGAAAGCTTATCTGGAGTAATACCGGATATTTAATCCACTGGTATTTAACGGAAATGAAACCGCTGCTTGGTGATGAGAACGTTGATGCACTGCGTCAGTCCTGTTTCTTTGCAAAACAGCTTTCAGACGGCCGCGATAACCCGCTCTTTCGTACCGTTGTACTCCGTGACGGACTCCTGGTGCGCCGCACCTGCTGCCAGCGCTATCGCCTGCCGGACGTTAAGCAGTGCGGGGATTGTACGCTGAAGTAATTGGGTGCGGCCTGATGCCCTCACCCTGCCCCTCTCCCACGGGGAGAGGGAACAAACACTAAAAACGGCAACCTGAAAGTTGCCGTTTTGCTTTTACCTAGGCCACCTGCTGATTATCCTCTTCCGCATTACGCTGCGCTTCTTCAGCTTCCTGCTCCAGCAGTTGTTTCTCGTAAACTTTAAAGAACGGGTAGTAGATGATGGCCGATACGCAGGCCAGAACGACAACCAGAATAGCTGCACGGAAATCCCAGCCCAGGGCCCATGCTGCGCCTATCGGCGCCGGTGCTGTCCAGGGTACGACGGAAATGACGCGGCCAATCAAATCAAAGGTCATCGCGGCCCAGGCCAGGACGGCGTTAACCATGGGGGCCAGCAGGAACGGTATAAAGAACACCGGATTCATCACAATCGGCGTGCCGAAGATAACGGGTTCGTTGATGTTAAAGAAGCTGGGCACCACGCTCAAACGCCCGATAGAACGTAAATGCGCCGAGCGGCTACGCAGATAGCAAATCACCAGCCCCATCGTCGCGCCCGACCCACCGATCACGATGAAGAACGTCCAGAAGGCTTCCATAAAAATATGTGGCAAAGGCTGACCGGCGGCCAGTGCGGTCTGGTTGGCCCCAAGGTTTGTCAGCCAGAACATCTGCAGCATCCCGGAGACAATGGCCGCGCCGTGGATCCCGGCGAACCACAGCAAATGCCCAATCAGTACCGCCAGCAGAATCGCAGGCAGTGAGTCTGCCGCGGAAACCAGGGGTTTAAAGATCGACATAATCGCCTGCGGGATCAGCATGTCAAACTGAGACTGAATCACCAGGCTCAGCGGATAGAGCGTTAACACCACCACCAGCACCGGGATCAGCAGGTCAAAGGAGTTTTTGATCATCGGCGGTACCTGGTCTGGCAGGCGAATACCGATGTTATGCGCCTTGAGGAAACGCATCATCTCAACGCAGTAAATCGCGACCAGAATGGCGGTGAAAATACCGGTTCCACCGAGGCTATCGACAGGAAGTGTGCCTTTGGTTTTCGGTGCCGCGACCAGCAAAAATGCCATGAGCGACAGCATGGCACACATAAACGGATCGAGCTGGTGCGTTTTGACATAGTGTTTGCCCAGGTTATAGGCAATGGCCGCGCAAATATAAATGGACATAATCCCCATCGTCATATCAAACGGCGTGAGGATCTGGCCTTCAAATTGTTTCGCCATATCCAGCCAGGCGCGTGCGAAACCCCAGGTGGTATCAGGCGAAAACGGCGGGTAAGCGAACACTAATAAAAATGAACCCACAATCATAAACGGCATCGCGGAGATGAAGCCATCACGGATAGCCATCACATGACGTTGAGAAGAGATGCGCCCGGCAA
The DNA here is from genome assembly GCF_056673325.1 of Enterobacter cloacae complex sp. HYC080_NIDB. Classification (NCBI taxonomy): domain Bacteria; kingdom Pseudomonadati; phylum Pseudomonadota; class Gammaproteobacteria; order Enterobacterales; family Enterobacteriaceae; genus Enterobacter; species Enterobacter cloacae complex sp. HYC080_NIDB. Next base: position 3,916,017 of record NZ_CP114212.1, read on the forward strand.
TCGGGCTAACGTAATTTTCAACGAAACGGAATATCAGATTAAACGCAGCATGGTTGGCAGACATGGCAGCTCTCCTGTCAGACGTTTATAACGGACGCGCTCGCGCCGCACGTTGTTCCATAACTCAGCTTCACAACCTTGCTGGCTTGTGTACCCGCGGTACTGCTCAGACGAAATGGTTTCATAATTGGCTCTTATTATTGGATATAGGGGACGTTACATACTCAGTATTAATCTACGCATCACGCTCTGCAACCGGTTACTGTAACCGGTTTCTGTGATTGTGAAGGGGATCCAGAAATCAGCCATCCGGGATATTTGTTACTTAAGAGATATTTACAGAGCATAAATTCTTATGACAGATTACGCAGGTTATTTGTCAGGAGGAAATAATGAGTTTGCAGTCCGTACAGCAGTTTTTTGCCGACAACGCGCCGGAGATAGAAGTTATAGAACTTAGCCAGAGTACGGCTACCGTTGCGCTGGCTGCTGCCGCCCATCGTGTGGAACCGGGACAAATCGCCAAAACCTTATCTTTGAAGATTAAAAATGAGGTGATACTGGTCGTTGCGAAGGGTGATGCGCGTCTGGATAACAAAAAACTGAAAGACACCTTTGGCGCAAAAGCGCGCATGCTCAGCAGTGATGAAGTGGTCACCGTGACGGGCCATCCCGTTGGCGGCGTCTGCCCGTTCGGGCTGGAAAACCCGCTCGCGGTTTACTGTGATATCTCTCTAAAACAGTACGCGGAAGTGCTTCCTGCCGCTGGCGCAATCCATAGTGCTGTGCGTATTTCTCCGGACAGAATGGCAGAGCTGACATCCGCAAAGTGGGTCGATGTGTGCATCTGATTGATGCGCCAGAAGATCTCTGGCGCAAAAGGCAGGTTACAAAAATGTCGGTTTGTTTAACCCCACACTACGCGTTTCTCTTACCGGCAAATGCGTAAGAATATCCGCGGCATCGAGCAACCCAACGTCAGAATTCACCCCCAGCTTCACCATCGCATTAAACTTATGTGCGCGGATAGTCTTGATATTGCGCTTAAGCTGCGCCGCGATTTCTGGGATGGAATAGCCGCACGACATATAACGCAATATTGCCCTCTCCGTCGGGCTTAACATCCGGTTCTGGCTGCAGTACCAGTGATTAAGCATATTGTCGTTTATGCGCAGCGTTTCGCTCAACAGCACCATGAATTCTTTCCGCAGGTGTTCAAGCGTCACTGATTTACTGACCACACCGTGAAGACGAGAAGGGGAAAGATGGCTAATCAGCCGCGCCTCCATCTCATCAGATACCAGTATAATGCGCTGAATATGGCTATGCGTAAACGCGAGATCCCTCAGGTGCGCCAGGCAGTTACGACGCGCTTCTCGCGCATCGGAAAGGGAATAGATCAGCGAGAAAAAATTAACGTGATAAAGCGCCTTCTTAAAGCCATCGAAATCATTGAACAGGTGCAGCTGATATTGACTGAGTTCGGACTGCGCAAAAAGATGCTGCAGCCCAATGGCACTCATCGTGCAATTTTCGATGATGGCGATATGTCGTGTTGAATCGGTTTTTTCCATTCCTCGAACTCTCCATAGGCTGACATGAGATTCAGCTCTCTCATTCCCTGTGTACTGTTGATCCAGGCGTACATATCGGCATTACTCCGTAATGACAGCCTTCGCATCGCACTGTTTTTCTGCGCACTGATCGTTTTATTGCTCTTCTTAAGCAACGTAGCGATTTGGTTAATCCCCCACCCTTTACCTAACAGACGAAGTACCTTGCGCTCAGAATTTGTAAGCGCAATGACGTGTTCGTCTTCCTCTTCGCCTTCCTGAGATTCGGGAGTTAATAACGTCTGGCTAATCCGCTCTGCGCGTTCACTTCCTGCCCGGATAGCGTTCACGACACCTTCGATAGGTTCCATATCAGAAAGCAACGTGGTTTCCGGGCGCATAAGCAGCTCAACGGCAATAGGATAAAATGGCCGGGAAACCAAAAAGATCCAGTGGATATCCCTGTACTGATTCAATAAGCGGTAATACTCTTCGAGCGCACCCCGCGGGTTCCTGTATTCGCCTGAAACATCGGCAATAATCACATCTGCGCGGCGTAACTGAAGCAGGCTCAACTCCTGCAGTGAGCGGCAATAGGTCAATTCAAAATCGGGAAAATGACGTGTCACCACATCCCCTAACCCATTTTGCATTACGGGTATCCGGCTAATGACAACGCCATGCTTACCGTGCAATGACAACATAGACCCTCCGTGTCCATTTTCATTTGATAAGTAACGTTAAAACGCATCAAGTTATACGTATTTTCGTCCCTGAGTGTAAAACTGATTAATACAAGCAGAAGATGAGAAATGTTTTAAGTTTAAGAAATGCCTAAAACTTCACTAATATCTCACAAAGCGACAATAAATTTAATTCGACAATCATTAAAATATCGACAATATAAAATTAGAATAACTAAATACAAATATTCTATATTTCCAAACCAATAATTCACCGAATTGATAAATTGATCCCAACGTCTTTCGTCAGCCAGGCTGCAACTGTTTGCATAAACCTTGATCTGACCCACAGCAACTGCCACTGCATTTTGTGCTAAAAGTAGGCACTGCGGGCCACGCGGCTACTCTTCATCTTCTCTTCAGGACACGACATGCAGGCAGAACGGTCAACGCAGCGTGCTATCACGCGGCTCTGTATTCAGTGCGGTCTTTTTCTGCTCCAGCACGGCGCGGAAAGCGCGCTGGTTGAGGAACTTTCAACCCGGCTGGGGCTGGCGCTGGGGATGGACAGCGTGGAAAGCGCCATCTCTTCCAACGCCATTGTGCTGACCACGATCAAGGACGGTCAGTGCCTGACCTCCACCCGTAAAAACCAGGACCGTGGCATTAACATGCACGTTGTGACCGAAGTGCAGCATATCGTCATCCTTGCGGAGCATAAGCTTCTCGATCTCAAAGAGATTGAAAAACGGTTCAACCAAATCAAACCGTTACGTTATCCGCGCTGGCTTGTCGTGCTGATGGTCGGGCTCTCATGCGCCTGTTTCTGTAAGCTCAATAAAGGCGGCTGGGATGGCGCACTGGTCACCTTTTTCGCCAGTAGTATCGCCATGTATGTACGCCAGTTGCTGACCCATCGGCAGTTGCACCCGCAAATTAACTTCTGCATTACCGCGTTTGTCGCCACTACCGTTTCAGGCCTGCTGCTGCGCCTGCCGCAGCTCGCCAACACCCCGACGATTGCCATGGCGGCCAGCGTGCTTTTGCTGGTGCCGGGCTTTCCGTTAATCAACGCCGTCGCCGATATGTTTAAAGGGCATATTAATACCGGTCTGGCACGCTGGGCCATCGCCAGCCTGCTGACGCTGGCAACCTGTATCGGCGTGGTCATGGCTATGACTCTCTGGGGGTTACGCGGATGGGCGTGATAGATTTTCTGCTGGCACTGGCACAGGATATGATCCTGGCCGCCATTCCTGCCGTCGGCTTTGCGATGGTCTTTAACGTTCCGCAACGTGCTCTGCCGTGGTGTGCGCTGTTGGGGGCGATTGGTCACGGCTCGCGAATGGCCATGATGGCGGCGGGTTTTAATATCGAATGGTCGACATTTATGGCCTCTATGCTGGTCGGTAGCATCGGCATTCAATGGTCGCGCTGGTATCTGGCGCATCCTAAAGTCTTCACCGTCGCCGCCGTGATCCCAATGTTCCCGGGCATATCGGCGTATACGGCAATGATTTCGGCGGTGAAAATCAGCCATTTTGGCTACACCGAGCCGCAGATGATCCTTCTTCTGAGCAACTTTCTTAAAGCGTCGTCCATTGTCGGTGCGCTCTCTATCGGGCTGTCGATCCCCGGATTGTGGCTGTACCGCAAACGCCCGCGCGTTTGATATTTGTGTTATTTCGCTGCCGTGGAGATAATCTTTCTGGTCCGTTTGGTGAAAATAAGGAAAGGATGTGGCTAACCCTGGCAGCGAACACCCCGAGCACAACGAAGAGTCCAGCCTGAAAGAGAAAATTTTTCAGAGCGCTATTGCGCTGTTTGCCGAATACGGACTGAACGGCGCCCGCATGGAGCAGATCGCGGAGAAAGCGGGCACCACCAAACGCATGGTGGTTTACCATTTTAAGAATAAAGAAAATCTTTATCTGCTGGTGCTGGAACATGTTTACACCGAAATTCGCGCCAGCGAAAAAGCGCTTAGCCTGGCGGATATGCCCCCCGTCGAAGCGCTGGTCCACCTGGTTGAAACCACCTTTGACTATCATGCTGACCATCCGGATTACATCCGTATCATCTGCATGGAAAACATGCAGCGTGGCCGCTTTATGCAGCAGTCGAATTATCTGCGCCAGGTTAACCGCAGCGCGCTCGACCTGCTGGAAGAAATCCTGCGTCGCGGCAAAGAGAAACTGCTGTTCAGCCAGACGGTTGAGGCCCGCGATCTCCACCGCCTGATAAGCAGCTTCAGCTTTCATTACGTTGCCAACAGCTACACCTTCACCCTGCTGTTTGAAGAGGGTGCCGACGAGCGGGCTCAGCGCCAGCACTACCGTAAAATGGCCGTTCAGGTGGCGCTGCGATATACCTGCCCATAAAATTGCTTGCAATTAAATCGCACACTATCTATATTCATCTCATGAACGCGAAAACGAACGACACGACCGCTGCGCTCCTGCTGGATAACCAGCTCTGCTTTGCCCTCTATTCGGCAAATCTGGCGCTTAACAAGCTGTACCGGCAGTTGCTGGCACCGCTAAACCTGACTTACCCGCAATATCTGGTGATGCTGGTGCTGTGGGAGCAGGATGACGTGACGGTATCAGACATCGGTGAACGGCTGTTCCTTGATTCCGCAACGCTGACGCCGCTGCTGAAGCGTCTGGAAAGCGCCGGGCTCATCAACCGTCACCGCTCGCGTAAAGACGAACGCCAGGTCGCTGTCACCCTGACTGATGCAGGACGCCACCTACAGCAGCAGGCCGCAGGGATCCCTCATGCGGTGGGATGCGCGGCACAGTGTGATACCGAGACCATGCTGTCACTCAAGCAGCAGCTGGAAGTTTTGCGACAACAGATTCAACGCGCGTGACGCTATACTTTACGCGTATTTCTTTACCCATTTATATCGCACGCTATTTAATAGCACACATAAAAGTAAGATGAGGAACCTGCCATGTCTTTAGAAAAAGTTGTTTATACCGCCAAGGCAAAAGCCACCGGGGGCCGTGACGGCCGCGCGACCTCTTCCGATGGCGTTCTGGATGTCAAACTGGGCGTGCCAAAAGAGATGGGCGGCATGGGGGGTGAAGTGACTAACCCTGAGCAGCTGTTTGCTGCTGGCTACTCCGCCTGCTTCCTGGGCGCAATGAAGTTTGTCGCGGCTCGCGACAAATTTGCCCTGCCTAAAGAAGCCTTTATTGAAGGCGAAGTGGGTATTGGTCCGTTGCCAACCGGTTTTGGTATCGAAGCAAAACTGAACATCCACGTTGAAGGGATGGATCCGGCGGAAGCCAAAAAACTGGTCGATGCGGCGCACATTGTTTGCCCTTACTCTAACGCGACCCGCGGCAACATCGATGTGACCCTGAATATCATCGCGTGATAAATGCCTGATGGCGCTGTGCTTATCAGGTCTATGACTGTAGCCCCGGTACGCGCAGCGCCACCGGGGAAATCCCCTCCTTCCCTTCCCCCTCTCTGTGCTACCATAAGCCCTTATCACGCCCGTCGTTATCAGTAGAGTAAGCGTTATGTCCTCCAGAATTCTGACCACCAGCATTGCTGGCATTGATGCCTTTATGCGCGACCCACGCGGTGTGTTGACTCACGCCGAAGGCGGCACGGTTGCGGTTTTTGCCGACAACGCGCCGGCGTTTTACGCAATCACGCCGGAACGTCTGGCACAGCTTCTGGAGACTGAAGCGCAATTATCCCGCCCGGCGAGCGATGTCACGCTGGATAACCAGTTGTTTGATGAACCGGTTAACGCCCCGGTGACCGTTCCGATGGGCAAATTTGCCCTTTATGCGGGCTGGCAGCCCGACGCCGATTTTCAACGGCAGGCCGCGCTGTGGGGCATTGCGTTAACCCAACCGGCCACCGCGGAAGAGCTCGCCGCCTTTACGGCCTGGTGGCAGGCAGAGGGTAAAGTTTTCACCCATATTCAGTGGCAGCAAAAGCTCGCGCGTCATCTGCAGATTACCCGCGCCAGCAATAACGGCCAGACAAAACGCGATATCAACGCGTTTTCAGAACCGGATAAACAGATCCCCAGTGGATTCCGAGGTGCGAAATGAAGAACGTCGGTGACCTGATGAAACGTCTGCAAAAAATGATGCCAGCCAACGTGAAGCCCGCTTTCACGACGGGGGAAGAACTGCTGGCGTGGCAAAAAGAGCAAGGAAAAATCCGTGCCGCCGCGCTCGCCCGCGAAAACCGGGCGATGAAAATGCAGCGCACGTTTAACCGCTCCGGTATTCGCCCTCTGCATCAGAACTGCTCGTTTGATAACTATAAAGTTGAAACCAGCGGGCAAATGAACGCGCTCGCCGCCGCACGTCAGTACGTGGATGAATTTGACGGTAATATCGCCAGCTTCATTTTTAGCGGTAAACCGGGCACCGGGAAGAACCATCTTGCCGCGGCCATCTGTAACGAACTGCTTCTGCGCGGTAAATCGGTGCTCATTATCACCGTGGCCGATATCATGTCCGCCATGAAAGACACCTTTAGCAACCGCGAAACCAGCGAAGAACAGCTGCTTAACGATCTGAGTAATGTCGATTTACTGGTCATCGACGAGATTGGCGTTCAGACGGAATCCCGTTATGAAAAGGTCATCATCAATCAGATTGTCGATCGCCGTTCTTCCTCCAAACGCCCCACCGGCATGCTCACAAACCACAACATCGACGAGATGACCCGCTTACTGGGCGAACGCGTCATGGACCGTATGAAGCTGGGTAACAGTCTGTATGTCATCTTCGACTGGGACAGTTACCGCAGCCGCGTTACCGGCAAAGAGTATTAAGACAGTTCCAGGAATCGCCAGCGGGACACAGGTATATACTGGAACCCCTTCCGGCCCAAAACGGACCTTTTTGAGAAAGCCATTATGAAAAAACAGATCCTTATCAGCACCTTTTTAGGCGCGCTGCTGGTTACCGGCGCAGCGCAAGCGGCGTCCTGGCAGGAGTCCCTCTCAAGCGCAGCAAACGAGCTGACCAAAGAGAGCAGCAGCACTCAGGGTGGGCTCTCCGCCTCTTCCCTCACCAGCCTGCTAAGCAACAGCTCCCAAAGCCTGAGCGCGGGCACGATGAACAACGCGGCGGGGATTCTGGAATATTGCGCGAAGCAAAAACTGGCCTCGGTGACCGACGCGCAAAACGTGAAAAACCAGGTGCTGGGTAAACTGGGTCTCGATACTCAGGAGCAAAAAGCGGATACCAGCTATATGGATGGCATTCAGGGTCTGCTTAACGCACAAAACGGTCAGCAACTTAACCTGAGCACCCTTGGCAACTCTTCTCTGGCGAAACAGGTGAAAACCAAAGCCTGCGATCTGGTGTTGAAACAAGGCGTTAATTTCATCTCCTGATTTCCCCCATTTTCTGCCACAACACGCCGCGTTTAATGCGATAGTCTTGCATCGCGGCGTGAAACGAGCGTTTTTCCAACCTGCCACCGTCTCAGCGTCCGTTTGTCAGGATGCGACCTTCTTCATAAAAACGATTTTCTAAACCAAATCCTAACAACAGCACACTTTCGTGACACTAAAATTGCAGCTAAACGACATCGCCATTACATTGTATAACCCAAAAAATAAACAGTTAGCCAGCGAAGCACCTGGCGTCATGAGGATATGCTGTTGTCAGAATTCATGTCTCTTGTCCTTTTTCTGGCTTCTGTGGGCGTTTATGCCTGGAAAGCCGGCCGTAACACCTGGTGGTTTATCGCCACACTGGTCGTACTCGGCTTTTTTATTATTTTAAACATTACCTTATACGCCAGCGATTACTTCACCGGTGACGGGATCAACGATGCGGTACTTTATACCCTGACGAACAGCCTGACGGGCGCGGGAGTGGGCAAGTACATTCTTCCGGGGCTGGGCCTGGTTGTGGCGCTGGTAACCATATTTGGCGCACTCGCCTGGGTGCTGCGCCGCCGGCGCCATCTTCCTCATCATCATGGTTACAGCCTGCTGGCGCTTTTCCTGGCGTTAGCCTCCGTCGACGCCAGCCCGGCGTTTCATCAGATCACCGAACTGGTGAAATCTCAGTCGCGTGACGGCGATCCAGACTTTGTGGCGTACTACAAAGAGCCATCGAAAACGATCGCCAACCCGAAACTCAACCTGGTCTATATCTACGGTGAAAGCCTGGAGCGCACCTACTTCGACAACACTGAGTTCCCGAACCTGACCCCGGACCTGGGGGCGCTGAAAGATGAAGGTCTCGATTTCAGCCACACCATGCAGTTACCCGGCACGGATTACACTATCGCCGGGATGGTGGCTTCCCAGTGCGGTATCCCGCTGTTCGCACCTTTTGAAGGTAACGCTTCAGCCTCGATGTCGACGTTCTTCCCGCAGAATATTTGCCTGGGCGATATACTGAAAAATTCCGGTTACGAAAACTACTTCGTGCAGGGTGCAAACCTGCGCTTTGCCGGAAAAGATGTGTTCCTGAAATCCCACGGTTTTGATCACCTGTACGGCTCAGAAGAGTTAAAGACGACGGTTGCCGACCCGACCTACCGCAACGACTGGGGTTTCTATGACGATACGGTACTGGACGAAACCTGGAAGAAATTCGAGGCGCTTTCCCGCGCCGGGAAGCGTTTTTCCCTCTTCGCGCTGACGGTAGATACGCACCATCCGGATGGTTTCGTCTCGCGCACCTGTAAACGCAAACGCTATGACGTGGACGGCAAAAGCAACGCCTCCTTCAGCGCCGTGACCTGTAGCCAGGAGCATATCGCCGCGCTGGTCGAGAAAATCAAAGCCTCGCCGTATTTTAAAAACACCGTCATCGTCGTCTCGTCTGACCATCTGGCGATGAAAAACAGCGCCTGGGATCAGCTCAACAAGCAGGATCGCAGCAACCTGTTCTTCGTTCTGCGCGGCGACCAGCCGCAACAAGAGGTGATCGCCACCAAACGCAACTCCATGGATAACGGCGCAACCGTGCTGGACATTCTGGGCGGCGACAACTTTATTGGCCTGGGTCGCAGCACGCTGTCCGGGCAATCCCTGTCGGAAGTGTTCCTCAACATGAAGGAGAAAATCCTCGCCTGGAAGCCCGACATCATCCGGCTGTGGAACTTCCCGAAAGAGATGAAAGACTTCACCATCGATCGGGAGAAAAACACGATTGCCTTCTCTGGCAGTAACTTCCGTCTGCCGCTGCTGGTACGGGTGTCGGACAGTCGCGTTGAACCGCTACCGGAAAGTGAATATTCCGCACCGCTGCGTTTCCAGCTGGCCGATTTCGCCCCACGCGATAACTTTGTCTGGATCGACAGGTGTTACAAAATGGGTCAGCTCTGGTCACAGCCGCTGGCGCTGTCGACCGACTGGTGCGTCTCTCAGGGGCAGCTTGGCGGGGAGCAAACCGTGCAGCATGTGGACAAAGCCCAGTGGAAAGGCAAAACCGCCTTTAAAGATACGGTGATTGATACCACACGCTATCAGCACAACATCGACATGCTGAAAATCGTCGACAACGACATTCGCTATAAAGCAGACAGCTTCATCTTCAACGTGGCCGGCGCGCCTGAAGAAGTGAAGCAGTTTAGCGGCATCTCTCGTCCGGAGTCGTGGGGACGCTGGTCAAACGCGCAGTTGGGTAACGAAGTGAAAATTGAGTACACCCATCCCCTGCCGGAGCAATTTGACCTGGTGATCACAGCCAGAGCGTATGGACCTAACGCGAATAAGCCAGTGCCGGTGCGCGTGGGCGATGAGGAGCAGACGCTGACGCTTGGGAATGATGTCAGCACGCACACTCTGCATTTTGCCAACCCATCGCGCAGCAATACCCTGGTGATTGTGCCGCCAGACCCGCAGTCCACCAATGAAGGAAATATTCTTGGCCACTCACCGCGCGAGCTCGGGATTGGCATGGTCGAAATCAAAATTGTCAGCAGACAAGGTTAATGCCTGAGCACCCGGCGTCCCTGCCGGGTGCTTATAAAAATAAATAAACCTATAAATTGATTATAAATCAGATAAAAACACCATATATAAGTCATTTTTATTTATAAATATCCCGCAAAAACACCATTCTATAAAATGTGTAGCTCCTAAAGTAACGACGGAGAGTGACACACTTTTATCATGCTAACCGGCTATAAGTTCGAATCCATCCGGGCACTGCGCAGTGAACATGTGATTGCCTGGGAGGTATTGTCCACGGCAAAACCCCACGTCAATCTCGAAGACTATTTTGACGCCATGCCTTCGACGCAGCGTAAACAACTTTTCTTTGCGCAGCTTCGCCATGCCATGTTTTGCGAAGAGGGCGACAAATATTATCTCAACGCGACATCGGATTTGCTGCTGGAAACGGACTTCCTCGACAGGCTAAAAGAAGCAACACCCTGTCCGGAGAGGCTTGCTATCGAAGTGACCGATCTCCATACGATGGTACAACTCGATGATACGCAAAGCCGGGCCCTGCGGAACTGCATTGCGAAACTTCATCTTTGGGGAATTGAAGTGTGGGCTGATGATGTCTGTGAAGCCATTCTTCCCGAACTGCTTGCCAGCCAGATCCGCTTCTGTGGCGTCAAAATTGACAAACATACTTTCTGGAGCGGGCGCACAGAGCAGGCGAAGTTTCTGCATCTCACCCGTCAATGTAAGCGTGTCGCCAGTAAAGTCCTTATTGAAGGCATCGAAACGGCGGGCGATTTCGCACTGGCCCGGGCGAGCGCGGCCGATTACGGCCAGGGTTATCTGTGGGGTCTAAAATGACGCCTTTCATCGCAAATGCCGGCTATCAGGTTATCGTTCTGAGCAGCAACGCTTTTTTATGGCTTGGCCTGAATTCGATCCTGTCGACAGCCGTATCACCCCGTCCTGAGGTGTACTGGATTAACAACGTTAATCCACAAGGGCTTATGCGTCTGCAGACACTGCTGCTCAATACGCACGTCGGGGGAAACTGGCTGTTATTGACGGACGCGGCCCGGGTCAACGACATTAACGCCTGGCTACACAACGCGCGGGTCAGAGTGGTTGCGGACAATGTGTCTCTCGCGCAGCTAGGCCACTGTTTTAGCGACACAAGCTTCTCTTTCGAGAATACCGCCACGCTCACCTGTCAGGAGATGCGGGTTTGCATGCTGTTCCATAAAGGATTCAGCCCGATACGTATTGCGCAAATCCTTAATAAGTCACCTAAAACGATCTACACCCACAAACGTAACGCGATGAACAAATTTTGCTGCCAGAACCTGGCGGAATTCCATCAAAAACTCTGCCTGCTGGACGCGCTCCCCTCTTCTTTGTAATTGCACTGTTATTCACGTCAGGAAATACGATCATGAGAATTATCCCTGTTGTTGTATGTTGTTCCGTTCTCCTGCTTCCTGCTGCTGCAATCGCCGCAGACAGCACCACAAGCGCGACGATGCACGTTTCACTTGAGGTGGTGAAGTCCTGCACGCTCAAAGCCAACGACCTCAATTTCTCGCGCCACGGCTCGGACGAATCAAGCGAAATTCAGGCCAAAACGCAGGTCGATATCGTCTGTACCAACGGGACGCCGTTCACGCTCTCTGCTACCAGCAACGATAGCAGTGACAACGGCACCTTCTGGCTGAAGCCAGAAAACGGTGAAACGGGCGCACAGAAGATTGCCTGGAAACTTTTTGCCGATGAGGGCAAACAGACGCAAATTACCAGCACCGATGGACTCACCGACACCGGCAACGGCATGGAACAGCAAGAGACGCTGTATGGCGTGATTGACGCAGGTGCCCTGACGACCGCGCAGGCTGGCGCCTATAGCGATGATGTCACGTTGAATCTGGTGTATTGATCATGCGTCGTTTTCTCCCCTGCTTCATTCTGTGGTTCATGATGCTGGCGCTGCTGTCACGCTACGCGATGGCCGCCACGCTTCAGGTGGCCCCAGTGACGCTCGACCTCCAGAGCGGGCAAAGCGCCTCGGCGGTCTACCTCACTAACAGCGGTAAAGCGGCCATCCATGCGCAGATACGGGTTTACGAATGGACCCAGCAAAACGGTAAAGATGTATTAACGGCCACCGACGAGGTGGTCAGCAGCCCGGCGATGACCTCACTGGCGCCGGGCCAGCAGCAGCTGGTGCGCATAATCGTGATGCAGCCAGGGATCCGTGAACAGGAGCAAAGTTACCGGCTGGTCATTGATGAGCTACCGGATGCAACGTCCCGCGCGGCCAATCCCAACGCGATACACTTTCTGCTTCGCTACTCTATTCCTGTCTTCATTGCCGGAAACCAGAATATGCCCGTCAGCCGCGATGCCCTGAGCTGCGAACAGGCGGACACCCCGGGAACGATCCGCTGCTATAACGCCGGAAACAGCCATATCCGCCTGAGCCACCTGCAGGTCCTGACGGCCGCCGGTCAGGTCGTCGGGTCGTTGAAAGGGCTGGCGGGTTATGTTCTGCCGGGACAGACCGCGCTTATAACGCTTAAGCACACTTCGCGCCACACGTTCAGCGCGTTGCGCGCCTATCTCAATGACGACCACAATGCCAGCCAGATACCCCTGCGCCCGCTTGCTTCTCGCGCTCCTGTTTTGGCTACCGCTGATGCTGTCAGCCCGGACTGAACCCGCCGCCGATACCCTGCAATGGCTGGCAATCACCGTGAACCACGACCCGCGCGGGGATCTGTGGGCCTGCCGGGTAGTGGGAGATGCGCTATGGATGGACCACCGCGACCTCAAAAAACTGGGGCTGCGCGCCCCGGATAACGCCAACGAGTGGGTCGCGCTGACGTCGCTGCCGGGCCTGAAAGTCAGTCTCGATTTGCATGCTCAGCAGGTCTCCATTACCGCCGACGCAAAGGCGCTTGAGGGCCAACAGCATCTGTCTGTCGGGAGGCCGACGCCGCAGTATCGCTATCCTGAGGCGCAGCCCATTAGCGTGTTGACGCTCGGGTATGCGCTTTATGGCAGCGGCGCAGAGGGGAAACGCCAGCTTAACGCGCAAACGTCGCTCACCGCATCCGGGGCGCTTCCCGGAACGTTCAGCAGCAGCTTTTCGAGCCATGCCGGTGAGGAAAACAGCGCAGGTCGGCCCCGCCACACACGCCTTGAAACCCGCTGGCAGTGGGACAACACGGACTCGCTCACGAGCCTGGCGCTGGGCGACAACATCACCACGGGCTCCCGCTGGAGCCGACAGGTACGCTTTGGCGGGCTGCACTGGGCGCGTAATTTTGAGCTCAATCCGCAGCTCAACACCGAACCGCGTAGCCGTTACAGCGACACGGCGGTTCTGCCTTCTACGGTCGATCTGTACATCGACGGGCTTAAGCAGAGCAGCCAGCGCGTCACGCCGGGCGATTTTCTGCTGGATACCCTGCCCTCATTTACCGGAAGCGGGCAGGCCCAGGTGGTCATTACCGACATCAACGGTCAGCGTCGTACCGTACAGCTCGATCTCTACGGTGCGCCGGGGATGCTGGCGGAAGGACTCAGCAGCGGCTCGCTGGATATCGGCTGGATGCGACAAAACTACGCCCTGCGATCCAATGACTATGCCGCCTCGCCCATGCTCGACGCAGGGTGGCGCTACGGGGTGAATAACCAGCTGACGCTGGCGCTGCACACGGAGCAGCAGAGTAAATTGCGCAATGTCGGGACAGGGGTCGACTGGCTGATCTCGCCCGGGACAGGGATTATCAGCCAGCATGTCGCCATCAGCGACAGCCCTTACGGTCAGGGAAAACAGTGGGGCCTTGGCTGGCAATGGAACGGTCGCGGGACGGGGATCTCTGCCAGTACCGCTCGTACCGATGCCACATTTGCCGATAACGCCCGCATGAGCGGTACCCTCCCCGTCAGACGCAGCGATAGCGTTTGGGTCAGCCAGTCGATACCCCATTTAGGTACCGTCGGTGCGGGCTGGGTACAGCAAAACATTCAGGGCACCAAACAACGCTATCTCAACGCCTCCTGGTCCGCCTCGCTGCCGGCACATATTTCCACCACGCTGAGCTACACCCGCTCGTTTACGGATGCGTCGAGCCACGTTCAGCTGATGCTTTCGATCCCGTTAGGGCGTGAGGATACCCTCTCCGTTCAGGCCAGCCGCGATATGCCGCGCATGGATTATCGCCATCAGCCGGACGATCAGGTCGGCGGCTGGTCATGGCAGCTGGGGCGAGGCTTTGGCGAGCACCGGGAAACCTATGCGGACGTGGGCTATCTGGGCCATGCAGGTGAGTGGCACGTTGGGATGGCGCAGGGCGCTAACTATGCCTCAGCCGAGGGTAGCCTGACGCTGCTGGATGGCAGCCTGCACACGCTGCGCTACAGCCAACAAAGCCTGGCGCTGGTCTCCACGCACGGTGTCGGACATGTGCCGGTGATGCTGGAAAACCGCCCGGCAGGCGAAACCGACGAGAAAGGGTATCTGCTGCTGACCGACCTGCCGCGTTACCACGCCAGCAAAGTCAGCATCAATCCGCTGGATCTGCCTGCCGACGTGATTGCCCCCGTCACCGACATGCAGGCCAGACCGGGCAACGGCGGCGCGGTAAAAGTCGATTTTAACGTTCATCACGCCGTCACAGTTCAGGCCCGACTGGTGGACCTCCACCATAATCCGCTCCCGCTCGGCAGCATTGTCTCAACGCCACGCGGTGCCACCATTGTGGGGCGTGACGGTTTTATCTGGCTTGAAGACCCGCCTCTGCCAGGTGAGCTGGTGGTAAAAACCGGTGAGGGTGAGTGCCGGGTCAGGCTTCCGGCCCCCCGTACTGCGTCACCCATACAGAATATTGGAGAACAACAGTGTCATTAAAAGCACCGTTCTTGTTGCTGCTTGCGGTGTCCGTGAAGGCGATGGCCGCCGCATGCTGGATAACATCACCTGCCGTCATCAACTTTGGCAATGTCGTGGCGGGCAATGCCGCGTCGACCAACACCGAAGTTAAATTTAGCTGTCAGGCTGACAACAACGGCACGACGGAATATATCAACGTCTGTCTGAGCAGTATCGACGCACCGCCCTTTCAGATGGTCTCACCGGGAGATTCGGAGGGTAAACAGTACACCCTGCTTTTCCGCCTGCTTAACGGCGACGCGCGCGCTCAGGAACTCGGTCCCGTCAGCAGCGGGGAGCTCATTCAGCAGACTCTGACCGCCGACAGCAATGCCAACATCAGCGGGAGCTTTCCGCTTATCGCCACCGTCCCGGCAGGGCAAAACCAACTTCCGGCGTACCACTATTACAACTACAACATGAATCTGCGCATCGCCTGGCACAGCGCTAGCCGTCAGGATGCACTGCAAAACTGCTCGGATGGCTCTGCGGAGGGGGAGCAGGTGCAGGGCGGTACCAATGCGCAGGCCGAAATCAGCCAGGGCTGCTACATAGAACGCGTCACCCCGCTTAACTTCGGCACCCTGAACAGTACCGCCACGCTGCGCCCGACGCGTTCCACCGCAACCCTTACCACGCGCTGTCCGGCCGGCACAGCGTTTACGCTTGGCATGGGCAACGGCAACCATGCCATCGGGAATCAGCGGCAGCTGTGTAACGATGAGGGTCAGTGCCTGCGCTACGGGCTCTGGCAGGATGCGGGTGCCACGCAAAGCTGGGGCGATCTGCACAGCGGCGATGCGCTGCATGTCACCCATCCCGCTGGCGGCACCCAGAACTTCACCGTTTACGGGGAAGTCCCCGCTCAGCCCCTGAGCGGTACAGGGGAATTTATTGATGACGTGATAATCACGCTGACTTATTAAACAGACCAAAATCCTGTCTGGATCAATGTTATCGGTAACAATGGCGTTAAAATAGCCACCAGCTCTGCATACAAGGCGTAAACCTTCTCTTTTTTATTCGTTATCTCTGTCTGTTTTACAACAACTTATGAAATACCTGCTTGCTGACGCCATCGTCTACAACGACGAGGACGGTTCTGTTTCTCTTATCAATGTGCCGCCTGAGGATGCGCAGATCCTCACCTGCACAGCCAATAGCATTATGAAGCTGCTGGTGCAGCATCATGGGAACGTGGTCGAGCGGGAGACCTTCCTGCATGACGTCTGGGATCGGCGTGGGCTCCAGGGGTCTAACAATTCGTTAAACCAGTACATCAGCATCTTGCGCAAAATGCTGGCCAGCCTGCTTCCCGACGTGCTGTTTATCGTCACCGTCCCCAAAACGGGCTTTATGCTCAGCGCAGACGTCACGGTAACAGCCCTGGAGGAAGAAACACCGGCCGCCGAAACGGCGAAAACTGCAGTACCCGCCCGACCGGAGCGGCTGCTCTGGGGCGCGCTTACGCTGGCGGTCGTTGCGCTGTGCCTCTGGATAACGGCTATCAAACCCGAAACCCGGCAGAAGGACATTCATCTGTTGACCCATATCGGGAACTGTCCGGTCTATACCTTTACGCCGCTGGCGGATGTGTTTCATGAGCGGGCGGCTGCGCTGGCGCAAACCCTTCAGCAGGACGGTCACCTTCCGTGCCTGGAAAATTCAATTTTCTACATGCACATTCAGCGAACGCTTTTCTACGGCCACGAGGGACGACTGGTGCTCTCCCAATGCTCGCTCACGCAGGGGAAAGCGAGCGCCTGTCGTACGCTTTACTATTACGAGTGGTGATATGAAATACATAAAAATCTGGCTCATTCTGGCCCTTAACCTGATGATTACCGGCGCTGCACTGACGTGGTATTTCTACACGCCACCGCTGTCGGTGGCCTGCAATGGATATCTGACCTTCTCCGACAAACGTGACAGCCACGATTTCACGTTTGACGGGGAGGTCATCATGCAGTTTCACCCCAACAAAACCGGGTACATCACGCTAAACGGTAACGTGGAGAATGCCCCAAACCACTGGGAAGTGTCCCGTCAGGAGATGTTTAAATGGCGCCACGTGGAAGGAGAACTGTATGAGATCGTTATTCAAAAAGTGGAGCGTTTTGGCCATGACGCCATGCCGCCGGGCGTATTTGAGAAATACGTCGCGGGCCTGACCCAGGGGAAAAAAAGGCTCCTGGCGATAGAGCGCACGCCGCATGATGCACTGGTTATCAGCAATTTTTACTCGCCGGTGCTGGTCTGCACAGAATAATACCGACGGGTCAGGCTATACTTCCCGCCATGAACATTCGCATTCGCCCTACCACCTTCAACGATGCTGCCACCCTGCCCGCCATTGAACGCGCGGCGGGCGAGCGTTTTCGTGAAATCCCCCCTCTCGCCTGGCTTGCCGGGGGTGAGGTGATTTCAACTGAAGAGCATCTCAACTATGCCGAACGGGGGCTAAGCTGGCTGGCGCTGGCGAACGACCATCCCGTTGGGTTTATCCTCGCAGAGGCGCACGCGACATCGCTGTTTATTGTCGAACTTTCGGTGCATCTGGACTGGCAGGGAAAGGGGATTGGTCGGCAGCTCATTAACGCTGTGGCTGACCATGCCCGTGAAGGGGGGCTGTCGTCGCTGACGTTGACGACATTCCGCGACGTACCGTGGAATGCGCCGTTCTATGCGCGGCTGGGGTTTGACTATGTCACTGAACTCACGCCTGAACTGCGTCAGAAAAGGGAAGATGAGACAGCGCACGGCTTAGCGTTTGACTCCCGCTGCGCCATGCGTCTGCCGCTTTGATATCGCCCGGTGGCGCTGCGCTGACCGGGCCTACAAAACCCTGAACCGTAGGCCGGGTAAGGCATAGCCGACACCCGGCACATCCCCCTCCCCGTAGGCCGGGTAAGGCGAAGCCGCCACCCGGCACAACACGCACGATCAGAACGTTTCCCAGTTATCCCCCGCATCAGCGGTTGCCGCTTTACGCGACATCACCGGGGTAGCAACGCTTTTCGCCGAAGCGAACTCGCGCGCTTTCATCTGCTCCTGCTGAATGCGGAACACCGCGACAGCCTGGGTCAGGCGGCTTGCCTGCTCTTCCAGCGCCGCCGCCGCTGCGGCAGACTCTTCCACCAGCGAGGCGTTCTGCTGGGTCACGCGATCCATCTCAGCGACCGCCAGACCTACCTGGTCGATACCGCGGCTCTGCTCGTCAGAAGCCGAGGCGATTTCGCCCATGATATCCGTAACGCGGGTTACCGCATTCACGATCTCGCCCATGGTTTCACCGGCGCTTTCTACCAGCGTAGAACCCACTTCCACGCGACCCACAGAGTCTTCAATCAGGCTCTTGATTTCACGTGCTGCCTGGGCGCTACGCTGGGCCAGGTTACGCACTTCACCTGCCACCACCGCAAAACCACGGCCCTGCTCGCCTGCGCGCGCCGCTTCTACCGCCGCGTTCAGTGCCAGGATGTTGGTCTGGAAAGCAATTCCGTCGATCACGCTAATAATGTCGGCAATCTTCTGCGAACTACCGGCGATATCGCGCATGGTCTGCACCACGTTGTCCACCACTTTACCGCCTTTCTGCGCGGTCTCGGACGCGCTCAGCGCCAGATGGCTCGCCTGACGGGCGTTTTCGGCGTTCTGCTTCACGGTCGCCGTCAGCTGCTCCATGCTGGCAGCAGTCTCTTCCAGGGACGCAGCCTGCTGTTCTGTACGGGAAGAGAGGTCGTTATTGCCCATCGCGATTTCGCTCGCGCCGCTGTAGATAGCATTCGCGCCATTACGCACGTCGCCAACGGTCCGTACCAGCTCACTCTGCATATGACGCAGAGAATCGGCCAGTTCGCCCATCTCGTTGGAGCCCTCCACTTCAATGCGCTTCACCAGATCGCCGCTGGCGATATGGCGAATGTTGTCGATGAGGCGCGTCAGCGGCGAAATCAGCGCCTGCTTGATACCCAACCAGACGGCCACGATCACCACCAGCACGGCAAGCAGCACGCTAATCAGCACCCAGATGGCCTGGCTGAAGGAGCTCTTGCTGTCTTCAACCGCCATTTGATACAGCTTGTCGTTCTGCTGCAGGTAGCTGACATACTGCTTCTCAAAACCATCCTGGTAGCTCTGGGTCGGCTGATCGAAGAAGGCGTTGATTTTGCCCGCACCCAGCAGCTGAATCAGCTCCGCCAGCGCACCGTGGTAGATATCGTAGTTACGCTTGATCTCCATGGCATCCGCATCGCTTTGACGCGGATCGCGCGGCAGGGCCTCATAGGCGGCCCAGTTTTTTTCCGCCTGCTTCAGCGACGTGGACGCGATTTGCATCAGATCGTTAACGGTCGCGCCGCTGCCGATATTGCTCTGATCCATCATGTAGCGAATACCCGCACGGTTCAGGGTATTACGGGTTTGCAGCAACGCCACCCAGCTGGCATTCAGCGTGGATTGTTGCTGGCGAATGGTTTGCAGGACGGTGAAATTCTCTTTGTCATGCTTAAGGGCATTGAAGAAAAGACCACCGGATGTGAGTTGTAACAGGCCAAATATAGCTAAAACCAGCATTAAACTGGTGACAATCTTGATACGGTTTAACATGTTTTCTCTTTCCTCAGACAGATACAGAATTTTCGGCCTGGAAAGGGAAAACTTTACGAAAATCATCCTGGAATTTGTGGTTTTTACTCTTCTTCCCGCGCTGCGTTATGCCGGTTTCCGAGTTCAATAAACTCTTCCAGCAGCGTCGTCAGCTGTTTCATCTTCTCCGGCGTGTATTCCGCCTCAATCTGCTGGTACGCCTCTTCCACCTGCGCCTGGGCGTGCTCATACAGCGCATTGCCAGCATTGGTCAGCGACACGTACAGCTTGCGCTGGTCGTTCACTGGCTTTAAGCGCAGCACCAGGCCGTCGCGCTCCATGCGCGTCAGAATGCCGGTCAGGCTGGGACGCAAAATGCAGGTGCGAAACGCCAGATCGTGAAAATCCATCGACGGATGTTCCGCCAGCACGCGCACAATCCGCCACTGCTGCTCGGTCAGGTTATGTCGCTTCACAATGGGTCGGAAGTACGACATCGCCGCTTCCCGCGCCTGCAGCAGCGCGATGGTTAATGAATCATGCATAGCCTCTCCCCGCCCTTCATTAACAAGTAAACAATTTATAAAAGATGTTTTTATAAACAATACGTTTTCTGCCAAAAAGTCTAACAGAAACCCGCCAATTTTGTTAACACACTGATTTTAATCAAAATAAAAATCAATATGTAAATTTATTGTTATTCATATCACAAATTTTTCACTTCTGATTGCGAAATAAACAGCAAAAGCATAAAACCAGATCATTAACATATTAATGAAATCATAACCCGGACTGCCGGGGTGAGGAGCAGGTGAATGAAAGGTACCGTTTTTGCCGTCGCGTTGAATCATCAAAGCCAGCGCGATGCCTGGGCTGAGGCGTTTGAAAAAGCCCCCTACAACACGCCGCCGAAAACGGCAGTGTGGTTTATCAAACCGCATAACACCGTGATCCGCGCAGGCGATCCCATTCCCTTCCCGCAGGGTGAAACGGTGCTAAGCGGCGCGACTGTCGCGCTGGTGGTGGGCAAAACGGCCAGCAAGGTGCGCGAGGAAGACGCGGCGGCGTACATTGCCGGATATGCGCTGGCCAACGAGGTGAGTCTGCCGGAAGAGAGCTTCTACCGCCCGGCGATCAAGGCGAAATGCCGGGACGGATTCTGCCCGCTGGGCGAGCTGGTCAACGTTGATAACGTGGATAACCTGACCCTCATCACCGAGATTAACGGCCGCGAGGCGGACCACTGGAATACGGCCGATTTGCATCGCAACGCCGCGCAGCTGCTGAGCGCCCTGAGTGAGTTCGCGACCCTTAATCCCGGCGATGCAATATTGCTCGGCACCCCGCACAGCCGCGTCGAAATCCGCCCTGGAGACCGGGTACGCATTCTGGCAAAAGGGTTTCCGCCGCTGGAAAACCCGGTGGTGGACGAACGCGACGTCGCTATCGCTCACCGCACGCCCCCGCACGCCACGCTGTTCGCCCTTGGCCTGAACTACGCCGACCACGCCAGCGAACTGGACTTCAAGCCCCCCACCGAGCCGCTGGTGTTTATCAAAGCGCCGAACACTTTCAACGGTGACGACCAGACCTCGGTGCGCCCAAACAACATCGACTACATGCACTACGAAGCGGAACTGGTGGTGGTCATCGGCAAAACCGCCCGTAAGGTGAGTGAAGCCGAGGCGATGGACGTTGTTGCGGGCTATACGGTCTGCAACGACTACGCCATCCGCGACTATCTCGAGAACTACTACCGCCCAAACCTGCGGGTGAAAAGCCGCGACGGGCTGACCCCCATTTCCCCAAACATCGTGCCAAAAGAAGCCATCCCCGACCCACACAACCTCGCCCTGCGCACCTTCGTTAACGGCGAACTGCGACAGCTTGGCACGACGGCGGATCTGATTTTCAGCATCCCGTTCCTGATTGCCTACCTGAGCGATTTTATGACCCTGCAACCGGGCGACATGATTGCCACCGGCACGCCGAAGGGGCTGTCCAACGTGGTGCCGGGGGATGAAGTGGTGGTGGAAGTGGAAGGCGTAGGACGCCTGGTAAACCGAATTGTGAGTGAGGAGACGGCAAAATGAAAAAAATTAACCATTGGATCAACGGCAAAAACTTGGCGGGAAGCGACTATTTCCACACCACCAATCCGGCCTCCGGCGAGGTGCTGGCCGAAGTGGCTTCCGGCGGTGAAGCCGAAATCCATCAGGCCGTAGCCGCCGCGAAAGAGGCGTTTCCAAAATGGGCCAACCTGCCGATGAAAGAGCGCGCGCGGCTGATGCGTCGTCTGGGCGATCTGATCGATCAGAACGTGCCCGAGATCGCCGCTATGGAGACCGCCGACACCGGCCTGCCGATCCACCAGACTAAAAACGTGCTGATCCCGCGCGCCTCGCACAACTTCGAGTTTTTCGCCGAGGTGTGCCAGCAGATGAACGGCAAAACCTACCCGGTTGACGACAAAATGCTCAACTACACCCTGGTGCAGCCGGTGGGCGTCTGCGCGCTGGTGTCACCGTGGAACGTGCCGTTCATGACCGCCACCTGGAAGGTCGCCCCGTGCCTGGCGCTGGGTAATACCGCGGTACTGAAAATGTCTGAACTCTCCCCGCTGACCGCCGACCGTCTGGGCGAGCTGGCGCTGGAGGCGGGCATTCCGGCAGGTGTACTCAACGTGGTGCAGGGCTACGGCGCGACGGCAGGCGATGCGCTGGTGCGTCATCACGACGTGCGAGCCGTCTCCTTTACCGGCGGCACGGCCACCGGGCGCAATATTATGAAAAACGCCGGGCTGAAGAAGTATTCCATGGAGCTGGGCGGCAAATCCCCGGTGCTGATTTTTGAAGACGCGGACATCGAGCGCGCGCTGGATGCCGCCCTGTTCACCATCTTCTCCATCAACGGCGAGCGCTGCACCGCGGGCTCGCGCATCTTCATCCAGCAGAGCATCTACCCGGAGTTCGTCAAACGCTTTGCGGAGCGTGCCAACCGTCTGCGCGTGGGCGACCCGACCGATCCGACCACACAGATTGGGTCACTCATCAGCAAGTCACACTGGGAGAAAGTCTCTGGCTATATTCGCCTCGGCATTGAAGAGGGCGCGACCCTGCTGGCGGGCGGCCCGGACAAACCGACCGACCTGCCTGCGCATCTGAAAGGCGGCAACTTCCTGCGCCCGACCGTACTGGCGGACGTCGACAACCGCATGCGCGTGGCGCAGGAGGAGATCTTCGGGCCGGTGGCCTGCCTGCTGCCGTTTAAGGATGAAGCGGAAGGTCTGCGCCTGGCGAACGACGTGGAGTACGGTCTGGCGTCGTACATCTGGACCCAGGACGTCAGCAAAGTGCTGCGCCTGGCGCGCAATATCGAAGCGGGCATGGTGTTCGTCAATACCCAGAACGTGCGCGACCTGCGCCAGCCGTTTGGCGGCGTGAAGGCCTCCGGCACCGGGCGCGAAGGCGGCGAGTACAGCTTCGAGGTGTTTGCGGAGATGAAGAACGTCTGCATCTCCATGGGCGACCATCCGATTCCAAAATGGGGGATCTGATCATGGGTACATTAGCGTTAGCGGCAAAAATCACCCACGTCCCGTCAATGTATCTCTCCGAGCTGCCGGGGAAAAACCACGGCTGCCGTCAGGGCGCCATCGACGGGCATAAAGAGATCGGCAAGCGCTGCCGCGAGCTGGGCGTGGACACCATCATCGTCTTCGATACCCACTGGCTGGTGAACAGCGCATACCACATCAACTGTGCGGACCATTTTTCAGGCGTCTACACCAGCAACGAACTGCCGCACTTTATCCGCGACATGACTTACGACTACGACGGCAACCCGGCGCTCGGCCAGCTGATTGCCGACGAGGCGGTGAAGCTCGGCGTGCGCGCCAAGGCGCACAACATCCCGAGCCTGAAGCTGGAGTACGGCACGCTGGTGCCGATGCGTTACATGAACCCGGATAAACACTTCAAAGTGGTCTCTATCTCGGCGTTCTGCACCGTTCACGACTTCGCCGACAGCCGCAAACTCGGTGAGGCCATCGTCAGCGCCATCAAAAAATACGACGGCACCGTGGCGGTGCTCGCCAGCGGCTCACTGTCGCACCGCTTTATCGACGACCAGCGCGCGGAAGAAGGGATGAACAGCTATACCCGCGAGTTTGACCGCCAGATGGACGAGCGCGTGGTGAAGCTGTGGCGCGAGGGGCAGTTCAAAGAATTCTGCAGCATGCTGCCGGAATACGCCGACTACTGCTACGGCGAGGGCAATATGCATGACACGGTGATGCTGCTGGGCATGCTCGGCTGGGACAAATACGACGGCAAGGTGGAGTTTCTCACCGAGTTGTTCGCCAGCTCCGGCACCGGCCAGGTTAACGCCGTTTTCCCCCTGCCCGCGTGAGGAGCCACCATGCCGCACTTTATTGCTGAATGTACCGACAACATCCGCGAGCAGGCAGACCTGCCGGGGTTGTTCGCCAAAGTCAACGAGGCGCTGGCCGCCACGGGCATCTTCCCGATCGGCGGTATCCGCAGCCGCGCCCACTGGCTGGATACCTGGCAGATGGCCGACGGTAAGCAGGATTACGCCTTTGTGCATATGACGCTGAAGATCGGTTCCGGGCGCAGCCTGGAAAGTCGGGAAGCCGTAGGGGAAATGCTGTTTGGGCTTATCAAAGCGCACTTTGCGGCGTTGATGGCTGCCCGCTATCTGGCGCTGTCGTTCGAGCTGGACGAACTGCACCCGACGCTCAATTACAAACAAAACAACGTGCACGCGTTGTTTAAGTAATACCGCTCGATCTGTCCCCTCTCCCTTTGGGAGAGGGTTAGGGTGAGGGAAATCTCAGCGGCCTGATGCCCTCACCCCGGCCCTCTCCCACGGGGAGAGGGAGAAAACAATACAACAGGATATCGCCATGCTCGATAAACACACCCATACCCTGATCGCCCACCGCCTGCATCAGGCGGAACAAACCCGGGAGCAGATCCGCGCGATCTCGCTGGACTACCCGGAGATCACCATTGACGACGCCTACGCCGTTCAGCGCGAATGGGTAAACCTGAAAATCGCCGAAGGCCGCGTGCTGAAGGGTCACAAGATCGGCCTCACCTCCAAAGCGATGCAGGCCAGCTCGCAGATCAGCGAGCCGGACTACGGCGCGCTGCTGGACGATATGTTTTTCCACGACGGCAGCGACATCCCCGTCGATCGCTTTATCGTCCCGCGCATCGAAGTAGAGCTGGCGTTCGTGCTGGCAAAACCGCTGCGCGGCCCGAACTGCACGATCTTCGACGTCTACAACGCCACGGATTACGTCATTCCCGCGCTGGAGCTGATCGACGCCCGCTGCCACAACGTTGACCCGGAAACCCAGCGCCCGCGCAAGGTGTTCGACACCATCTCCGATAACGCTGCCAACGCGGGGGTGATCCTCGGCGGTCGCCCGATTAAGCCCGACGCGCTGGATCTGCGCTGGATCTCCGCCCTGCTCTACCGCAACGGCGTGATCGAAGAGACCGGCGTGGCCGCTGGCGTGCTTAACCACCCGGCGAACGGCGTGGCGTGGCTGGCGAACAAGCTGGCGCCTTACGACGTGCAGCTTGAGCCGGGGCAGATCATCCTCGGCGGTTCGTTTACCCGCCCGGTGCCCGCCAGCAGAGGCGACACTTTCCACGTTGACTACGGCAACATGGGCTCCATCAGCTGCCGCTTTGTGTAAGGAGACGATCATGCAGAATGCATTCAAAGCGGCGCTGAAAGCGGGCCGTCCACAAATCGGCTTATGGCTGGGGCTCACCAGCAGCTACAGCGCCGAACTGCTGGCCGGGGCAGGCTTCGACTGGCTGCTGATCGACGGCGAGCACGCCCCGAACAGCGTGCAAACCGTCTTAACCCAATTGCAGGCCATCGCCCCTTATCCGAGCCAGCCGGTGGTGCGCCCGTCGTGGAACGATCCGGTGCAGATCAAACAGCTGCTGGACGTCGGCGCACAAACCCTGCTGGTGCCGATGGTGCAAAACGCCGAAGAAGCGCGGCTGGCGGTACGTGCCACCCGCTACCCACCGGCGGGCATTCGCGGCGTCGGCAGCGCGCTGGCAAGAGCGTCGCGCTGGAACCGCATTCCGGACTATCTGCAGCAGGCTAACGACGCCATGTGCGTACTGGTGCAAATCGAAACCCGTGAGGCGCTGAAAAACCTGCCGCAGATCCTCGACGTGGAAGGCGTCGACGGCGTGTTTATCGGCCCGGCCGATCTCAGCGCCGACATGGGCTTTGCCGGTAATCCGCAGCACCCGGAGGTCCAGGCCGCTATCGAGCAGGCGATCGCGCAGATCCTGAGCGCGGGCAAAGCCCCCGGCATCCTGATGGCAAACGAGGCGCTGGCAAAACGCTATCTCGACCTCGGCGCGCTGTTTGTCGCCGTCGGCGTCGACACTACCCTGCTCGCCCGCGGTGCGGAAGCGCTGGCTGCACGCTTTATCGAACAACCGGTTACGTCAGTTAATAACAATAAATCCGTCTACTAAACGTAAGATCTGGAGCGCACCATGACGACCTCTACCCTGCAAACCCATGATAATAAAGCTGTTGAACAACGCGCCATTAACAAGCTGTTCCGACGTTTAATCGTGTTTCTCTTTATCCTGTTTGTTTTCTCGTTTCTCGACCGCATCAACATCGGCTTTGCCGGACTGACGATGGGTAAAGATCTCGGCCTCACCTCCACCATGTTTGGCCTGGCCGCAACCCTGTTTTACGTCACCTATGTGCTGTGCGGGATCCCAAGCAACATCATGCTGGCGAAGATCGGCGCGCGGCGCTGGATCGCCGGGATCATGGTGGTGTGGGGCATCGCCTCCACCTGCACCATGTTCGCCACCAGCCCTGAAACCCTTTACGTCCTGCGCATGCTGGTGGGCATTGCCGAAGCCGGTTTCCTGCCGGGGATCCTGGTCTATCTCACCTGGTGGTTCCCGGCCTATCACCGCGCCCGCGCCAACGCGCTGTTTATGATCGCCATGCCGGTCACCATGATGCTCGGTTCAATCCTCTCCGGGTACATTCTGGCGATGGACGGGCTGTGGAACCTGAAGGGCTGGCAGTGGCTGTTCCTGCTGGAAGGGCTGCCGTCAGTAGTGCTCGGGGTAGTAACCTGGTTCTACCTTAACGACACGCCGGATCAGGCCACCTGGCTGGATGAGGACGAAAAGCAGGCGCTGAAAACCATGATCGCCCGCGAGCAGGAGGTCGCCATTGTCCGTGCCGTCACGCCGCGCTCGACGCTGCGAGAAGTGCTGACGCCCGCCGTGCTGCTCTATACGCTGGCCTACTTCTGCCTGACCAACACGCTGAGCGCGATCAACATCTGGACGCCGCAGATCCTGCAGAGCTTTAACACCGGCAGCAGCAATATCGTCATTGGCCTGCTGGCGGCGATCCCGCAGTTTTGCACCATCCTCGGGATGATCTGGTGGAGCCGCCGATCCGACAGGCTAAAAGAGCGAAAAAAGCACACCATCCTGCCGTACCTGTTCGCGGCGGCGGGATGGATGCTGGCCTCCGCCACCGATCACAGCCTGATCCAGCTGCTTGGCATCATCATGGCCTCAACCGGATCATTTACCGCCATGGCGATATTCTGGACCACGCCAGATCGGGTGATTAGCCTGCAGTCCCGCGCGGTGGCGCTGGCGGTGATCAACGCAATCGGCAATGTGGGTTCTGCCGTTAGCCCGCTGCTGATCGGCATTCTGCGCGACGCGACCGGCAGCTTCAGCTCCGGGCTGTGGTTCGTGGCCGGGCTACTGGTGGTCGGCGCGCTGGTGCTGACGCGCATTCCGATGACGCAGCGGGATCAACAGAGGAACGATCATGTGCCAGAGCCCTATCGCCAACATTGATATCAGCAAGGAGTACGACGAAAGTCTGGGCACCGACGATGTGCACTACCAGTCGTTCGCACGCATGGCGGCCTTTTTTGGCCGCGACATGCAGGCGCATCGTCACGACCAGTATTTTCAGATGCACTTTCTGGATACCGGGCAGATTGAACTCCAGCTCGACGATCACCGTTACTCGGTGCAGGCCCCGCTTTTCGTTCTCACGCCGCCGTCGGTGCCGCACGCGTTTATTACCGAATCCGACAGCGACGGGCACGTGCTGACGGTGCGCGAGGATCTGATCTGGCCGCTGCTGGAGGTGCTCTACCCCGGCACGCGGGAAGCGTTTGGTCTGCCGGGGATCTGCCTGTCGCTGGCCGACAAGCCTGATGAACTGGCGGCGCTGAAACACTACTGGCAGCTGATAGCCCGGGAGTCCATGGAACAGCTGCCGGGCCGCGAGCATACGCTGGTTCTGCTGGCGCAGGCCGTATTCACTCTGCTGCTGCGCAACGCGAAGCTCGACGATCACGCTTCAGGCGGTATGCGCGGCGAGCTGAAGCTGTTCCAGCGCTTTACCCAACTGATCGACACGCACTACCACCAGCACTGGACAGTGCCGGAATATGCCAGCGAACTGCACCTGACCGAATCCCGGCTAACCGATATCTGTCGCCGCTTCGCCAACCGCCCGCCGAAGCGGTTGATCTTCGACCGACAGCTGCGGGAAGCCAGACGGCTGCTGCTCTTTTCCGACAGCGCGGTCAGCGAGATTGCCTGGCAGCTGGGGTTTAAAGATCCGGCCTATTTCGCCCGCTTTTTTAACCGCTTAGTGGGGTGCTCGCCAAGCGCATATCGGGCGCAGAAAGTACCGGTTTCCTGAACGCATCACGGTTCGTAGGGCGGGTAAGCGCAGCGCCACCCGCCGAAAAGCCGCACAGATCACAAATCCACATCCCCCCCGAAAAGTACCCGCCGTTGTCCCAATCGTCCCTTCACGTTCCGCCCCTCTCAGGCTTCAATTAAACAACAAAAACAAAACATAAATTTAACATCACCATTCCGATACGAGGTCCCTATGAAGCCTGAAGATTTCCGCGCCGATGCCAAACGTCCGTTAACCGGTGAAGAGTATTTAAAAAGCCTGCAGGACGGGCGTGAGATTTATATCTACGGCGAGCGCGTCAAAGACGTCACCACCCATCCGGCGTTTCGCAATGCGGCAGCCTCCATCGCGCAGATGTACGACGCCCTGCACAAGCCGGACATGCAGGACACGCTGTGCTGGGGCACCGACACCGGCAGCGGCGGTTACACCCACAAGTTCTTCCGCGTGGCGAAAAGCGCCGACGACCTGCGCCAGCAGCGCGACGCTATCGCCGAATGGTCACGCCTCAGCTACGGCTGGATGGGGCGCACGCCGGACTATAAGGCCGCGTTCGGCTGCGCGCTCGGTGCCAACCCGGCCTTCTACGGTCAGTTCGAGCAGAACGCCCGCAGCTGGTACACCCGCATTCAGGAAACCGGCCTGTATTTCAACCACGCCATCGTTAACCCGCCTATCGACCGCCACAAACCGGCGGATGAGGTGAAAGACGTCTACATCAAACTGGAGAAAGAGACCGACGCCGGGATCGTTGTCAGTGGGGCGAAAGTGGTGGCAACCAACTCGGCGCTGACCCACTACAACATGATCGGCTTCGGCTCCGCGCAGGTGATGGGCGAAAACCCGGACTTTGCGCTGATGTTCGTCGCACCGATGGATGCCGAAGGCGTCAAGCTCATCTCCCGTGCCTCTTACGAGATGGTGGCTGGCGCAACCGGCTCCCCGTATGACTACCCGCTCTCCAGCCGCTTTGATGAGAACGACGCGATCCTGGTGATGGATCATGTGCTGATCCCGTGGGAAAACGTGCTGATCTACCGCGATTTCGACCGCTGTCGTCGCTGGACGATGGAAGGTGGCTTTGCGCGGATGTATCCGCTACAGGCATGCGTGCGCCTGGCAGTGAAGCTCGACTTCATCACCGCCCTGTTGAAAAAATCGCTGGAGTGTACCGGCACCCTTGAATTCCGCGGCGTACAGGCGGATCTCGGCGAGGTGGTGGCCTGGCGCAATATGTTCTGGGCGCTGAGCGACTCAATGTGCTCTGAAGCCACGCCGTGGGTCAATGGCGCGTATCTGCCGGACCACGCGGCGCTACAGACCTACCGCGTGATGGCCCCGATGGCCTACGCGAAGATTAAGAATATTATCGAACGTAACGTCACCAGCGGGTTGATCTATCTGCCGTCCAGCGCGCGGGACCTGAATAACCCACAGATTGACCAGTATCTGGCGAAATACGTGCGCGGCTCCAACGGCATGGATCACGTCGAACGCATCAAGATTTTGAAACTGATGTGGGATGCCATTGGCAGCGAGTTTGGCGGCCGTCACGAGCTGTATGAGATCAACTACTCCGGTAGCCAGGATGAAATTCGCCTGCAGTGTCTGCGCCAGGCGCTGAGCTCCGGCAACATGGACAAAATGATGGCGATGGTCGACCGCTGTATGTCCGAATACGACCAACACGGCTGGACGGTGCCGCACCTGCACAACAACAGCGATATCAACATGCTGGATAAGCTGCTGAAATAGCGCAGCGGGAGGTTTCAATGCAATCAGAAGAACGCCTGCGTTTTCGCGACGCGATGGCCAGCCTGTCGGCCGCAGTCAATGTCGTCACCACCGAGGGGGAAGCGGGCCGCTGCGGCATTACCGCCACCGCAGTCTGTTCGGTTACGGACACCCCGCCGTCGGTCATGGTGTGCATCAACGCCAACAGCGCCATGAACCCGGTATTCCAGGGCAACGGCAGACTGTGCATAAACGTGCTGAACCACGAGCAGGAGATCATGGCTCGCCACTTCGCCGGGATGACCGGTATGACAATGGAGGAGCGCTTTGCCCTCTCCTGCTGGCAGAAAGGCCCGCTGGCGCAGCCGATGCTGAAAGGTGCGCTGGCCAGCCTTGAAGGCGAGATAAGCCAGGTGCAAACCATCGGCACGCATCTGGTGTATCTTGTTGAAATTAAAAATATCATTTTGAGTGATGCAGGACACGGCCTGATCTACTTCAAACGCCGTTTCCACCCGGTCATGATGGAGGTGGAAGCCACCGCGTAATTCTCCCGCGCGCTGGCCTTTTTTTCGGCCAGCGCCACTTTCTGCAAAAACTCCTAAGGTTTCCGCTAAATCACGCCGTTATACAACCATAAGATAAATTTTCTGTGCCTGAATACTGACATCTCTGGTCAGTGCTTCCCGCTTCATTCAGCGCATACCTAATATACAGGATGACCTTATGGCTAAAACGACGCGGAGCCGCTCGGCTGAACGTCTGGTCGATATTCTGGTTGAGCTACATTTAAACGGTGTGGTAAACCGCAGTGCGCTAATGACCAAATTTAAAATTACCGAGCGTACCGTCTACCGGGATTTAAATGCGCTCTCTCCTATCGTTGAACATACCGGTAACGGGCTATATCGGCTGATCCATTCCGCACAATCTCCCGGCGGACAAGGGTTACATCTCACACTGGCTAACTTCCTGAATGCAGATAACTTTTTCCCTGAAAGAAATACGGAATTCTGGCAAAAGCTGGAAACACGCGTTGACGAAAATCATATTCTTATCCTTGGTAACGACGCAGAGCACACGGTACAACGTGATATCAGCCGTCATTTAGCGAAAATTGAGAAATCTATTAAGAACCATAATGTTTGCCAGATCGTTTATAAGGGTAAAACCCGCCTGATTAATCCCTATAAACTCATTAACAAAAAAAATATATGGTATTTACAAGCTACCGAAAATAGTCGGCTTAAATCCTTTTCATTGAGTCAGATTCGCTGGTTTGATATTCAGAAAACCCTTTTTACCCCTGAAGAGAATGTCCGCGCGCTCCTGGAAAAAAGCCTCGATCCGTGGGTGTCTGAAGATACTTTCACCGTGAAAATATTCATTAAAGATAATATTTCACATTACTTCCTGCGCCGGGATCTTCTGCCGGAACAAGAGCTGCTGGAAGAACAACGCGGCGGTATCACGCTGCGCTGCCGGGCGGCACACGAGAACCAGATCCTGCCGCTGCTGTTCTACTGGCTGCCGAATATTCAAATCCTGGAGCCGAACTGGCTGAAGGAGAAACTGGTTAAAACGCTGGAAAACTATCTGGCGATGGCGCGCAGCCCGGATAACCACGTGATCTCAATCACATAATTTCCTCCAGCGGCGGCGAGCCTTAACCACTCGCCGCTTCCTTTGACCGCTCACCCGTCACTTTCAACCACTCATTCATTTACCCACCTTTACACGCGCGAGGATCTGGCACGATCGCTCCAGCATTACTCAATACCTCCTCACAACGAACCTTGACCCTTTTTTCTTTACATAAAAAACCAGGTCTTACTATGGATACTAAAAAACTACTTAAGCACGTGCCCTGGGCCTTACTCGGGATCCTCGGTGCTTTCTGTCTGGCGGTTGTCGCATTACGCCGGGGCGAACACGTCAGCGCCCTGTGGATCGTCGTCGCGTCCGTTTCCGTCTATCTTGTGGCTTATCGCTACTACAGCTTATACATCGCGCAGAAGGTCATGAAGCTCGACCCAACGCGCGCCACGCCGGCGGTCATTAACAATGACGGCCTGAACTACGTGCCAACCAACCGCTACGTGCTGTTTGGTCACCACTTTGCCGCCATTGCAGGCGCTGGCCCGCTGGTCGGCCCGGTACTGGCCGCGCAGATGGGCTACCTACCGGGTACCCTCTGGCTGCTGGCGGGCGTGGTGCTCGCGGGCGCGGTGCAGGACTTTATGGTGCTGTTTATCTCCTCACGCCGTAACGGTTCGTCGCTGGGTGAGATGATCAAAGAAGAGATGGGTCGCGTGCCGGGCACCATTGCCCTGTTCGGTTGTTTCCTGATTATGATCATTATCCTCGCGGTGCTGGCGCTGATCGTCGTGAAAGCGCTGGCCGAAAGTCCGTGGGGCGTGTTTACCGTCTGCTCTACCGTACCGATCGCGCTGTTCATGGGCATTTACATGCGCTTCCTGCGCCCGGGGCGCGTGGGCGAAGTCTCCGTGATTGGTATCGTGCTGCTGGTTGCCTCTATCTACTTTGGCGGCGTCATTGCGCATGACCCGTACTGGGGCCCGGCGCTGACCTTTAAGGACACCACCATCACCTTCGCGCTGATTGGTTACGCGTTTGTATCCGCCCTGCTCCCGGTATGGCTGATTCTGGCACCACGTGATTACCTCGCGACCTTCCTGAAAATCGGGGTTATCGTCGGGCTGGCTATCGGGATTGTGATCATCAACCCTGAGCTGAAAATGCCGGCGGTGACTCAGTACATTGACGGCACCGGCCCACTGTGGAAAGGCGCGCTGTTCCCGTTCCTGTTTATCACCATCGCCTGTGGTGCCGTGTCTGGCTTCCACGCGCTGATCTCCTCCGGCACCACGCCGAAGCTGATGGCCAACGAAACCGACGCGCGCTTTATCGGTTACGGCGCGATGCTGATGGAATCCTTCGTGGCGATCATGGCGCTGGTTGCGGCGTCTATCATCGAACCGGGCCTGTACTTCGCAATGAACACCCCGCCTGCGGGTCTGGGCATCACCATGCCAAACCTGCATGAGATGGGCGGCGAAAATACCGCGCTGATCATGGCCCAGCTGAAGGATGCCAGCGCCCACGCGGCAGCGACCGTCAGCTCCTGGGGCTTCGTGATCTCCCCTGAGCAGATCATGCAGACCGCGAAAGACATCGGCGAACCGTCCGTGCTGAACCGCGCAGGTGGCGCACCGACGCTGGCTGTCGGTATCGCACATGTGTTCCATAAAGTGCTGCCGTGGGCAGACATGGGCTTCTGGTACCACTTCGGTATTCTGTTTGAAGCGCTGTTTATCCTCACCGCGCTGGATGCCGGTACCCGTGCGGGCCGCTTCATGCTGCAGGACCTGCTGGGTAACTTCGTGCCGTTCCTGAAGAAAACCGACTCTCTGGTGGCGGGTGTGCTCGGCACTGCGGGTTGCGTAGGCCTGTGGGGTTACCTGCTGTATCAGGGCGTGGTTGATCCACTCGGCGGCGTGAAGAGCCTGTGGCCGCTGTTCGGTATCTCTAACCAGATGCTGGCCGCTGTGGCTCTGGTACTTGGCACCGTCGTACTGGTGAAAATGAAACGCACCAAATACATCTGGGTGACCGTCATTCCTGCACTGTGGCTGCTGCTCTGCACCACCTGGGCGCTGGGCCTGAAGCTGTTCAGCACCAACCCGCAGCTGGAAGGCTTCTTCTTCATGGCGAACCAGTACAAAGAGAAGATTGCCGCAGGCGGCGCAGATCTGACCGCGCAGCAGATTGCCAACATGAACCATATCGTGGTGAACAACTACACCAACGCAGGTCTGAGCATTCTGTTCCTGGTGGTGGTGTACAGCATCATTTTCTACGGTATCAAAACCTGGCTGAAAGTGCGTAACGCCGAAGGCCGTACGGATAAAGAAACGCCGTACGTGCCGGTGCCGGAAGGCGGCGTGAAGACCTCTTCACACCATTAAAAAAATGGCGGGTGGCGCTACGCTGACCCGCCCTACAACGGTACTGTAGGCCCGGTAAGCGTAGCGCCACCGGGCTTTGTCTTATCAGGATGCATTATGTTTGGTAACTTAGGCGAAGCGAAAAAATACCTCGGTCAGGCGGCAAAAATGCTGATTGGTATTCCGGACTATGACAACTACGTTGAACATATGAAGACCAACCATCCGGATAAACCGTACATGACCTACACTGAATTCTTCCGCGAGCGTCAGGAAGCACGCTACGGTGGAAGTGGAGAAGGCGGCGTCCGCTGCTGCTAAAGGAGAGAACATGACCTCGATTGCCGTCACCCTGCTGACCGGTTTCCTCGGCGCCGGTAAAACCACCCTGCTGCGCCACATCCTGAACGAGCAGCACGGCTTCAGGATCGCCGTCATCGAAAACGAATTCGGCGAAGTCTCCGTGGACGATCAATTAATAGGCGATCGCGCCACGCAGATCAAAACCCTGACCAACGGCTGCATCTGCTGTACCCGCTCAAACGAGCTGGAAGACGCCCTGCTGGATCTGCTCGACAGCCGCGATCGCGGTGAAATCGACTTCGACCGCCTGGTGATTGAATGCACCGGCATGGCCGACCCCGGCCCGATTATTCAGACCTTTTTCTCCCATGACATTCTTTGCCAGCGCTACCTGCTGGACGGCGTCATCGCCCTGGTCGATGCGGTTCACGCCAACGATCAGATGAACCAGTTCACCATCGCCCAGTCTCAGGTGGGCTACGCTGACCGCATCCTGCTGACCAAAACCGACGTGGCGGGTGACAGCGAGAAACTGCGTGAACGTCTGACCCGCATTAACTCCCGCGCGCCGATTTACACCGTGACGCACGGCGATATCGACCTCTCACAGCTGTTTAACACCAACGGCTTTATGCTGGAAGAGAACGTCACCACGAAACCGCGTTTCCACTTTATGGGAGACAAGCAAAACGACGTGACGTCGATTGTGGTGGAGCTGGATTACCCGGTGGATATCAGCAAGGTCTCCCGCGTGATGGAGAACCTGCTGCTGTCATTTGCCGACAAACTGCTGCGCTACAAAGGGATGCTGTGGATCGACGGCGAACCGAACCGCCTGCTGTTCCAGGGCGTGCAGCGCTTATACAGCGCCGACTGGGATCGCCCGTGGGGCGATGAAGCGCCGCGTAGCGTAATGGTATTTATTGGCATACAGCTGCCGGAGGAAGAGATTCGCGCGGCGTTTGCAGATCTGAAAAAATAACCGCCCTGCTTCCCCTCTCCCCCGTGGGGAGAGGGGAAGGTTGAGGGGTGCCTAAACTTATTTCAACGCCTCCGGCAGCGTCACAATCCACAGCTCACTATCCGACTCAGGCTTCTTCAGCGGCTTCACGCTAAGCGTGGTTTCAACCGGTTTATCATCCAGCGTCAGCTTGCCTTCCGCGTTCACCCGATAATCCTTGAGCTTCTTGCCCTCGACCGGATTTTGCATCGCCACCTTCACGCCAAAGTCATTATCGTTCGCCACGGCAAGCCGTTTGCTGTCGATCAGCGCCAGCCCTTCAGCTTTCTCCTGCTGCCAGCCCAGCGCGCGCAAATCAACGACCTGCGTTTTTGCCGCAAGGGTAATGCCGCGCTGCTTCAGGGTTTTCTCATCATCAAACTCCGGGTACTCGCCCGGCTTGTCAAAGGCGCTCAGGTCGCTCGCCTTGCTGAGGTCCACCTTGTAGATAAGGTTACGCATCCCGTCATTTTTATCGCTGCCCTGCTCAATCAGCAGGATATGCTGGTCATCAAGCGCCACGATGTCGCCGATTTTGGCATCACTGTTTTTGCTGTAGGCCGCGCTGTCGATAGGGTAGCCGTACATCGCTGTTTTGCCGGTCGCCGGGTCGAAGCTCACGAGACGCGTAAACAGCGCCTGCTTTTTGCTTTTACCGTCGATATCCAGCGTACTTTGTACCGCGGCGATAATGCGTCCGTCCGGCATACGGGTCAGGCCTTCAAAGCCCCGGTTCGGTTGGCGCCATTTGATAACGTTTGGCAGACCGCCCGCGATCGACTTTTCCCCTTCCGCCGCCTGCGGGCCGTGGATCGCCAGGATTTTCCCTTTACTGTCGACGTTAATCAGAAACGGACCATACTCGTCGCACAGCCAGTAGCCGCCTTTGCCGTCCGGCGTGATGCCTTCCGTATCCAGCCCGCGGTTGTCACCCTTCAGCGTCTTTAGGGTGTCGCTAAACGCCACCTCATTGGTGGATCCAATCACGCCGCTTTGCAGCGGCAGACCGTTAATCTCGCCTTTATCGTCATGCAGCGGGCGGGCATCCGTCGCTTCTGCTTTACCGTTCTGCACGCGGATGGTCATCAGCAGCGGCGCGAAATCCGGCGTGACAAAAATTTTGGCTTCATTTTTACCCATTTTTGGCGCATCGGCGTTTGGACCGCGATCGGTCACGGTTGCAAAGGTCAGAGCATCGCCCTGCTTACCCGTAAACAGCAGGCCAGAGCCAATGCCCACCGGGAGTCCGTTCGGAAATGCGCTGGCGAACGCGCCGCTGTAATTGACGTGTGAGCCTTCAGGAAAGCTGACGACATAGCGCTCAGCCGTGGGCTGTGCCGCCAGGCCAGAGAAAGAGAGCGCACAACCAACCAGCACAGGAATGATTTTTCTTTTCATATTGTTAGCATCCAGTAAGTGAAGCCAACAACGTAATGAACAAACGTGTCAGAAAAATGACATCGCAGGGAAAGGCGCCTGCGCGAGAGAACGTGTTTTCACCACCATAAGTGTAAATCTTTGTTGTTTTATGTGATTTTTGAAATATTTTTGGAAATTTCTGGAGCCTCCATTATTACACCTCCAGTCACTATCCCGTCCTCGTTCAGTTTATGTTTAGTCAAAAAACTAAACGGTTTCTAAACGCCTGAAAATCACGCGTTGACTCCCGTTCAACCAAACAAAAACGCAACATTAAATAAATTAAATTTAACAAAACCAGCATAAAACAGCGACTTGTATCACATTTGCAGTCATAAACGTCGCTTGTTATGGTGCCTCCAGATTAATTTGATGATGAGGCACGAAACATGAAAAAACTGAATATCCTTCTTCTTTCTGCACTGACCGCCCTCTCTGGTTCCGCACTGGCCATGGGCGGTAGCGTTGAGCAGGGTAAAAACTTTACTAACCTCAATCTGGAAATGGGCAAATCCTCATCCGGCCTTTACGCCGAAAGCAACTGGCTCAAAAACACCGATGACGGTACCCAGACCGGTGGCGTGGGCGCAGGCTACAACCTGGAAGTGGGCCCGGTCATCCTGAACGCAGGCGCGAAGGCGATCTACATCGGCCCGAAAAAAGGCGATAACGGCGTGGCGTTCCCGATTGGTGGCGGCGTAAACGTTGCGCTGACGGACAGCATCCATGTCTATGGCGAAGGTTACGTTGCGCCTGAAGGCCTGAACAACAGCGTGAAAAACTACGTGGAAGCCAACGGCGGCGTAAGCTGGACGCCTGTCACGCCGCTGACCCTGAAAGTGGGTTACCGCCACGTGAGCGTTGATGGCAAAGACGGTCGCCCTGGCCACACGCTGATTGACGGCGCATACGTGGGCGGTGGTGTGTCCTTCTAAGGCTGTATTGCGCGTTTCGCCCGGCGGCGCTACGCTTGCACGGGCCTACGGGTTTTGTAGGCCGGGTAAGCGCAGCGCCACCCGGCAAGAAAGGCGATGACGTTACTTACGCACCACCACCAGCTTCTGGTTCACAAACTCTTTTATCCCCAGATCCGACAGCTCGCGTCCATAACCGGAGCGCTTCACGCCGCCGAACGGCAGCTCTGGCGCGGTATCGGTGAGCCAGTTGATGTACACCATCCCGGTCTCAATCCGCGACGCCATTTTCTTCGCGCGCTCGATATCCTGACTGAATACCGCCCCACCCAGGCCATAGTGTGAATCGTTCGCCAGGGCGACGGCCTCGTCGTCGTTTTTCACCACATACATCTGGGCCACCGGACCGAAGAACTCCTCGAAATACGCCGGGTTGTCGCGAGAGATATTCGTCAGAATCGTCGGCTCGAAGAAGCTGCCGTCACGCTGAACAGGTTTACCGCCATAGTGCAGCGTCGCACCGTTTTTCACCGCCTCGTTAACCTGTTTGGTCAGCGTTTCCAGCGCATCTTTAGACGAGAGCGGTCCCAGCGTGGTGCTTTCGTCCAGCGGATCGCCGATTTTCACCTGCTTAAACGCCTCGGTGAATTTAGTCAGGAAGGCATCCGCAATCTTTTCATGCAGGATAAATCGCTTCGCCGCGGTACAGACCTGCCCGGCGTTGTTGAGGCGCGCACTGACCCCCGTCTTCACCGCTTTTTCGAGGTCGGCGTCATCCAGCACCACGAAGACGTCGTTACCGCCCAATTCCAGCGTGGATTTCTTGATGTGCTTCGCCGCCTGTGCGGCCACGACGCTACCGGCTTTTTCGGAACCGGTCAGCGCGGCACCCTGGACGCGATCGTCAGCGATGATGTTCGCCACCTGATCGGACGAGATAAACAGGTTGGTCCACGCCCCTTCCGGCGCACCCGCCTCGCGTACCAGATGGGCAAAGGTCTCAGCGCAGTGCGGTACAATGCTGGCGTGTTTGGCGATGACCGGGTTCCCCGCCGCCAGGTTCGGCGCCAGAACGCGCATCAGCTGGTAGTACGGGAAGTTCCACGGCTCAACGGCCATCAGTACGCCGATAGGATGATGCTCCACCCACGCTTCCCCAAGTTCTGAGGGATACTTCACCGGCGCCAGGAACTGCTTCGCGTTGTCGGCGTAGTAGCGCGCGATTTGTGCGCACAGCTTCACCTCGCCGCGGCTCTGCTCGATGAGCTTACCCATCTCCTGACTGGCGA
Organism: Enterobacter cloacae complex sp. HYC080_NIDB; assembly: GCF_056673325.1. Classification (NCBI taxonomy): domain Bacteria; kingdom Pseudomonadati; phylum Pseudomonadota; class Gammaproteobacteria; order Enterobacterales; family Enterobacteriaceae; genus Enterobacter; species Enterobacter cloacae complex sp. HYC080_NIDB. The sequence goes on from NZ_CP114212.1 coordinate 3,955,078, forward strand.
TTTTCGCCAGATCGTCCACGCGCTCGTCGATCAGGTCGGCAAGCTTATGCAACACCGGGAGACGCTGGTTGATGTCGCCTTTCGCCCAGTCAGAATGGTAAAGCGCATCAGCCGCCTTCAGGGCCGCTTCAATATCCGCGTCGGTATGTGAGGGGTATTCTTTGATGAGCTGGTTAGTGGCAGGATTTACTGTCTGATAAGCCATATCGAATCTCCATGTTTTACCGCTTAGGGTATTAAGGGTAGTCAACATGACTGGCTATGGACGTAAAGTTGGGTATATCCGGACGGTTCCTAATGAAGCGCTGCCAGACGGTTGCCTGACGTGGTATAAAAAACGTCCAGAAGGAGTTCCCATGACCGATATCCGACACATCCTCCAGACTTTTCACCGCGCCTCAGGCCTTGAGCTGCGCAGCACATGGCAGAGCACGCAGGCCTACAAACGTCATTGTCATCCTCAACTCTCTATTGGCGCGATTGTGGAAGGCCAGACCTGCTGCGTGTGCCATGACAGGGAGTACATCCTTCATCCCGGGGATCTGATTGTGATCCCGGCTTATGCGCCGCACAGCTGCAACCCCATCGCCGGGCAAGCGCGCAGCTACCATATGCTCTATATCGACACCGATCGTCTTCTGGCGCTCCAGGTGATCCGTAACGCTACGTTCTTCAAGCACTTCCTTGATATTGTTGAGACAATGTCGCCTGCATCCGTGGACAGGCTGCTTTCTGCCCTTCCCCACCGTGCGGATAACCCTGATGCGCTGCGTTCAACCAGCCAGCATATTCAGCAGGCACTTCTTGCCGATCTGGCTGCACCGCCTTCGCTTGATGAACTTGCTCAACGCTTCTCGCTACGCAAGGAGACGCTGATTCGTACCTTCCGGCAGGACACCGGGCTGACGCCAGCCAGCTTCCTTAATATCTCCCGCGTGGAATACGCCAAAGCACGGCTGCGCGCCGGGGATGATATTGCCGACGTAAGCTACCAGAGTGGGTTTGCCGATCAGAGCCATTTCCATAAGACCTTCGTTCGCTATAGCGCCGCTACGCCGCGCCAGTACGCCACAGGACGATCAATATCAGACAATAATCAGGATACGTAACACCGTAAGGTGATCTCAGTTACGGCTATGAGGTCACTATGGAACTGTTCTTCCCTTCCGCTTTTCTCGCCCTGGCGCTGGCGCATTTTGTTGCGCTGTTAAGCCCGGGTCCGGATTTCTTCTTGCTTGTGGGCTACGCGGCGCGCTACCGACTGCGCGGCAGCGCCGGGCTGTGCCTCGGCATCGCCGCGGGTAATGCGCTCTATATTGTTCTGGTGATTGTCGGCTGGAGCGCCCTGCGCCAGTTTACGTGGCTGTTTACGCTAATCGAACTGTCCGGGGCGCTGTACCTGCTGTGGATTGGCTCGCACCTGGTGCGCAGCCGCCCGCAGACGCTGGCGCTGAATGAAACTCATCAGCGGCTTCCCGCATTGCGTAAGCAAATCCTGCTGGGGCTCGGCTCGGCACTGCTTAATCCGAAGAACGCGCTGTTCTATCTGGCGCTGATGACGGCGTTACTGGGGCCAGACGTCACGCTGCTTCAGCAGGCAACCTGCGGCGTCTGGATGGTGATGGTGGTGCTGGTGTGGGATCTGGCGCTGGTGTCGCTAATGGGGTTGCGAGCGGTGCAACAGAAGCTCAGCCGTGCGCTCGGGTGGATTGAACGCACGGCGGGCGTGGTGCTGATGGGGTTTGGTGGGTGGGTGCTGTGGCGATTTTTGCATTTTCTTCCCGTCTCCCTCTATCCTTAACCCATGGAAAAAATAGCTGAACTCAAACGCGCTAAGCTTCTCGCGCTGTCGCTGCTGCTGGTTGCCGCCGCGGCGTTTATCTTCACTCTGTTCCTGCCGCAGACTTTCTGGGTGCGCGGGGTAAAGGCGATTGCCGAGGCGGCGATGGTCGGCGCACTGGCGGACTGGTTCGCCGTCGTTGCGCTTTTTCGCCGGGTCCCCATTCCGTTTATCGCGCGCCATACGGCGATTATCCCGCGCAATAAAGACCGTATCGGCGACAATCTTGGCCAGTTTGTGCAGGAGAAGTTTCTGGATACCCAGTCCCTGGTAGCGTTAATCCGCCGCTATGAACCCGCGCACATGATCGGTGCCTGGTTCAGCAAGCCTGACAACGCCCAGCGCGTCGGGCTGCATCTGATGCAGGTGATGAGCGGGTTCCTTGAGTTGACCGACGACGGGCGCATTCAGCGGATGCTCAAACGCGCGGTGCATAAGGCCATCGATAAGGTCGATTTCACCGAAACCAGCGCCGTGATGCTGGAGAGCATGACCAAAAACAACCGCCACCAGGTGCTGCTCGATGCCATCATCAACCGCCTGATTACCTTGATTCAGCGCGACAGCACGCGGGAATTTATCTCTGACCAGATCGTCCACTGGCTGAAGACCGAACATCCCCGCAAAGCGATGGTATTGCCCACCGAGTGGCTGGGCGATCAGAGTGCAGAGATGGTATCGAATGCGGTGAACACGTTGCTGGACGATATCAGCCACGACCGCACGCACCAGATCCGTCAGGCGTTCGACCGGGCCACGCTGAAGCTTATCGACAACCTGAAAAACGATCCGGAAATGGCGGCGAAAGCCGACAACATCAAGCACTACCTGAAAAATGACGAGGCGTTTAACCGCTATCTGGGGGAAATGTGGGCCGATCTGCGCCAGTGGCTGAAGGCGGATATGCAAAGTGAAGACTCGCGCGTGAAGCAGCGCATCGCCAACGCCGGGCTGTGGTTTGGCGAAACGCTGACAAACGATGCCAGCCTGCGGGCGTCGCTGAACGAGCATCTGGAGCAGGCCGCGCATCGCGTCGCGCCGGATTTCGCCGCGTTCCTGACCCGCCACATCAGCGACACGGTGAAAAGCTGGGATGCTAAAGACATGTCCCGCCAGATCGAGCTGAATATCGGCAAAGATCTGCAGTTTATCCGCGTCAACGGTACGCTGGTGGGCGGGACGATTGGCCTGATCCTGTTTTTACTCTCGCAGCTGCCTGCCGTGCTGGGACATTAATCCGCTTTGGGCGGCGCGATGATATAGCGCGTCGCCTCGAAGCGATTCAGGATTAAATGCACCAGAAAGACCATCGTCAGCGTCGCCACCAGCGAAAACGTGACGGAGGTGATGCGATAGAGATCGCTGAACACCAGGTCGCTGTCAGGATGCATGTTCTGCCCGAACATAATGCCGATGGTGGTAATACTGGAAAATCCTACGCCTGCGCCTACTTTCTCCATCACATGCAGACGTGCGCCAAACGCCAGCCCAAGGCCAATCAGCGGCATCATGAGCAGCATATGGCTACTGTGGTCGTAGAGTATGAGCTGGACAACCAGGATATAAAGACAGCCCAATACTACGCCGACCACGCGCCAGATGGAGCTCATCACCGCGCCACGATAGTGCATCGGGAACAGGATCAAAATCCCGGCCATCAGCGCCGAGAGGGAATCGCTTAAGTCACTGATTTGAAAAACGACGAAAATCAGCGTCGCGACGGTGCCGGAGAGCAGCGACTCATGGCGCACGCGGGCATCGTCTTTCTCAATCAATGGCGGCGGCTTGCGGGGTTCCACGTCCGGCAGGAGATAGTTCATCAGCGCGCTCAGGCACACCGCCATCACGCTCGCTTCGATGTTGGAAAACAGCAGCGTGTGCCAGTTGGTGGTGGGGTAGCTCATAAAATTGAGCATCACGCTCTGGCACACCACGCCCATCGACCCGAACAGGAACAGCGGCCCTTTGCTCATAAAGCGAAAACGCATGACGTACAGGGCAAACACCACCAGCGTCATGATGACCGGCCATTGCGACAGATAGCCGATGATAATCACCATTTCAACGCAGTTCAGCGATGCACTGAAGATAAACTGCTTCGCCACATGGCGGTTGAAGACCGGCACCAGCGAGAGCAGCATGATCGGGTAGACCACAAAAAACACGCCGTAGCTGGTGTTGTAGAAACTGGAAATGCTCAGCGCAATCATCCCTGCAAAGACGATGCGCAAAGTCTGGCGAAAGTCGTTTGCCGTGTAGACGATGTTACCGTGCGGGGTAAACACCCGCGCCAGCGTATTAATAGACATAATGCAGCAGGCTCACCAGATGGATCTGCATCCCGGAGAAGAAGCGCGCAAACGGCCCTTCACTGTTATAGAGCTGGACAGTCGCCCGCGCGCCGGTCGGCAGTGGCTTCGGCAGCGCCTCGTCCAGCATGACGTGGATGCGCATGCGTTGGGCGTCACGCACCCAGCGGTTCGAGGTTTCCGGCTCGGAGAGCTGGCCGTTCACCGCCTCCTGACCCGCGAGGATCCCCGCGTCGCTGCTGGTCACGTGGGCGTGGAAGACGCGTCCCGGAAAGGCGTCAAACACCACCGCGGCATCGGTGCCCTGATGGGTATGGCGCAGGCTTTTCTCGCGGAAATCGGCCACGATGTCGGTCTGGTTGTTCACCAGCGCCAGCGCCGCTGCGCCTGAGGAGGCATAAAAACCGGGGCTTAACTGCAGGTTACTGACCGTGCCGTCTGCCTGAGCATACACCTTCGTCCAGCCGAGATTCAGCTCCGCCTCATCCAGCGCGTTGCGGTATTTTTGCAGCGTGACGTTGCGGTGTTCATCCCGCTCGCCGCGCTGAATACGCAGGTTCTGGATATTAGCCTGAATCGTGCTGACGGACTGCTCGCTGCTCTGCCAGGTGGTCCGGACTTTATCCAGATCCGCCTGCGAGACGTTCTGTAACGTGCTCAGCTTCTGATAACGTTCGAAGGTCACTTTATCGTTACGCGCGGTCAGCACGGCGGTTTTCAGGCTGGCCTGCGCGGCGGCAATCTGCGCGTCCAGCTGCTGGTTGGAAAGACGAGCCTGCTCCAGCGCGATTTGCGCCGCTTCCACTTTATTGCGAAACGGCGTGTCGTCGAGTTCAAACAGCAGATCGCCCCGCTTCACCTGGCTGTTGTTGTGCACATGCACGGCCGCCACATAGCCGGAGACACGCGGAGAAACCGGCGTCACCACGCGCATCACGGTGGAGTCCGGCGTCAGCGGGATCCAGATATCCGCGACGACAAAATAGATAAACATCAGCAGGAAAGAGGCAATACTCACCCTTACCCAGCGGGCAAACTTTTGTTCAGGGGTCATTATTTTTCGGTCTTGTTGTCTTCTTCGCGGATTGTCCGCAAATTACAGGCGATTTGATTCAGGGTGGCGCTGAAGATCTCGATATGTTCCGGCGCGATATTTTGCGATACCCGCGCCTGATAGGTCTCAATCACCTGAGTAAGCCTTTTTAAGATGGCTTTTCCCTCAGGCGTCAGCGTCAGAAGCCGGATGCGCTTGTCATAAGGCGATGTGGTGCGCAGCAGGTAACCCTGTTTTTCCAGCTGTGTGAGCGTGCGCATCAGCGGCGGCAGTTCAATGCCCTGCACCTCCGCCAGCTCACTCATTGAGACGTTATCCCCAAGTTGAAAAAGCTGCATCATCACCGTCCAGCTCGACTGGGTTAACCCGGTATCGAGAATGGCATCGTCGATCACCGCACGCCACTGACGCACGATCATCGCCATCCGCATACCCATCGGCCTGCGGCTAAACAGTTCTTCTTCACTCATGGGGAGTCCCTCTCGTCACACGCAGTCAAGATAATAGTTATCAGGGTAAGTATCAAGAAACGAGGGACGAAAGCGCAGGAATTGCGAAAACGACGTTCTCCCTCTCCCTGTGGGAGAGGTCCGCGGTGAGGGCATCAGCCCGCAGCGGAATTTAACGGCTAAAGCTAAAACGTCGGGTAATGGCACTTCTCCCCGACGCCGTCACCACCACCTCCCTGTACCCCATCACCCGCTGGATCCAGCCTTTACTCTCCAGATAAGTGAGCAGCGCCGTGCCCGCTTCTCCCCCAAGATGAAACCGTCGCTCGCTCCAGTCGAGGCAGGCGCAGCAGGCCTTACGACGGGGATGAGCATTTAATGGAATGCCGAGTTTCAGAAACTGCTCACGGCCATACAGGGTGAGCGCGGAACCGTCAGCCTCCAGCCAGCCTTCCGCCTGCATAAAATCATAGATCTGAACCGCCACCGTTCCGGCAAGGTGGTTATAGCAGGTGCGGGCTTCACGCAGGGCTTTTGGCGCAGACGTTTCCGGCGGCGTAATGCGGCTCCAGGAGAGCCCCATCATCTGCTCGACCAGCGCCGCGACGTCGTGCCCGGCAAGGCGATAATAGCGGTGCCGCCCTTGCGATAAACACGTAATCAACTTTCCCTCCACCAGCCGGGCGAGATGCCCGCTGGCGGTCGACGGCGCAACATCTGCCGCAGTGCTGAGTTCGGTAGCGGTCCACGCCCGCCCGTCCATCAGCGCGCAGAGCATCTTCACGCGCGAGGGATCGGCCATTGCCGCCGCCACCGCCGCAATGGCCTGTTCCAGTGCCGCGCTGTTCTCAGGAGGCTGGTTCGTTTTTAACATGGGGGGCCCAGGGTTCGGTGATCTCTGCGGCCAGCTTATCATCATCCGTCAGCAGAATAAGGTGATTCGCATGGTCGCTGTACTGGGTAAGAATAGACACACCGCGTGCCGCCAGCACCGCCGCGATGTCACCTAACTCGCCTGGCCGCTCCTGCCTGAGTTTTCTGATAACCGGCTTGCGCACCGCCTGAACGATAAATCCGGCCTCCATCAGCACGCGGCAGGCTTTTTCTCCGTCCTCCACCAGGAAATGGGCATCGGTACCAAATACGCCGCCCCCCTCCAGCCCCACGCCGTGACGGCCTAACAGTTGCCCAAAGCGCGCCAGCTCGCCGGGCCTGTCGCTGAAAATTACGTGAACGTCATACATTCGCCTGCCCTCCGTTTTCGGAACTGTATTCCCGCACGACCTGTGCCACGCGAATGCGATAGTACGCAAAAATGGATCCCCGCCCTTCAGCCTGCGCCGCCTGGTGAAAGACGTTTTGCTTCCAGCTGCGGATGGCCTCTTCATCCCGCCACCAGGAAAGGGACAGGATTTTGCCGTCGGTGGTCAAACTCTGAAAGCGTTCGATATCAATAAAACCATCAATGTCGGCCAGCAAAGGTTTGAGTTCAGCGGCGAGTTGCAGGTAGCGGGCCTGATGATGAGGCTCCGCTTTGGCTTCGAAAAGGACTGCGATCATAAGTGTCTCTCCGTTGTGATAGTGAGGAGAGAATGCAGAGAAAATTAACTTCATACTTCGGCGACTGACGAAGTGTTTTTGCCGGATGGCGCTGCGCTTATCCGGCCTACGAGCGCCTGTAGGCCCGGTAAGCGCAGCGCCACCGGGCAGGTTTTAGCCCAGGATCGACCTCGGCTCCATAAACGCCCGAATCCCCCACTCACCCATCTCGCGCCCCACGCCGGAGTGCTTAAACCCGCCAAACGGCGCTTTCGGCTCATGGGCAAGCGTATTCACCAGCACGCGCCCGGAGACAATCTGCTGCGCCACGCGGCGGGCGCGGTCCACATCCTCACCCAGCACCATCGCGCTCAGGCCGTACTCGGTGTCATTGGCAATCGCGATAGCCTCCGCTTCGTCCTGATAGGGAATGATGCACAGCACCGGGCCAAAAATCTCGTCGCGGGCAATCACCATGCCATTATTCACGTCAGCAAACAGCGTCGGGCGTACAAACCAGCCATCCTGCGTGCCCGCTGGCCGCCCTTCGCCTCCTGCCAGCAGCCGTGCCCCCCCGTCGAGCCCCTGACGAATATACCCCTGCACCCGCAGCCACTGCTTCTCGCTGACCATCGGGCCGACGTCCGTGGCACTGTCGCGCGGGTCACCGGATTTCACCGCCGCCACGGCCTGCGCCAGCGCGGTTTCGATTTCCGTTTTACGCGACTGCGGTACCAGAATGCGCGTTCCCGCCACGCACGCCTGCCCGCTGTTCATAAACCCGGCCTGAATCACCAGCGGGATCGCCTGCGCCAGGTCCACATCATCCAGCAGGATCGTCGGCGATTTACCGCCCAGCTCCAGCGTCACGCGCTTAAAGCTTTCCGCCGCGTTACGCAGAATGGCCTTGCCGGTATTCGTCGAGCCGGTAAACGAGATTTTCGCCACGTCCGGATGGCGGCTGATGGTGTCCCCGACGGTTTCACCGCGCCCGGTGACAATGTTAAACACGCCCGGCGGCAAAGCAGCATCGCGCAACGCTTCGGTGACAATCCGGGTTTGCAGGGCGCTCATTTCGCTCGGCTTAATCACTGCCGTACAGCCTGCCGCCAGCGCGACCGCCAGCTTGCCGCAGATAAAACCCGCGTCGCTGTTCCACGGCGTGATCAGCCCGGCCACGCCAAGGGGCGCCATCTGTACCGTCGCGGCCCCCGCGGTTGTCTCGAACTCAAACGCCTCCAGCGCCTCAATGGCCTGGGCAATCACCTCGGCCGGATACCTGCCCAACAGGTCCATCATGTTCTCGGCCATCACCCAGAGCGCACGGTTTAACTTAACGTCGCCATCAATCCCGTTTACTGCGCGGGTGTGGGTACGTTTACCCTGCGCGGTACGGCCACTTAGCCCGCCTTTCAGCAGGTTTTCCTGAATGCGCTGGTAAGTGGTCCACAGGTCTTCACTCTCGTCCTGCCAGCGGCGGGGGGCGAGGATTTGCGATTCAGTCACTGGCTGGTACTCTTCCCCAAAACGGTATGTCAGCGCCGCTTTAGCCAGTGCATGTTGTGCTGGTGGCGGTAGTTGCAGGGACTGCATGGCGTCGCGTTTCTCTTCCACCCGGTCAAAGACGCTGAGAACCTCATAGGCCCCCTCAATCACCTTCCCGACAACATCACCCCGGTGTGGTACGCGAATCTCGCCAAACGACTGTCCGCAGACGAGTGAATTGGTGCAGACACTCCGGAATATCCCCGGCAGTAACTGAAAACTTGATGCGCCATCGTGAGAATTCAGAATGATGATTTCCGGCACCTGCTGACCGTTTATCTGACCGGCACGACGCAGGCGCAGCATATGCTTTGTATGTTCCCGTCGGCTCTGGTCACGCACTCGTGACTGACAGGCAAAGAATGGCTGGAACCCTTCGCGTTTAAGGTTCTCCAGCAGGGTGATTGTGGGTATGTAGGTGTACTTTTCGCTTCTGGAGTCGTGCTTGTCTTCCCCGAAGACGCTGGGGACATGCTGCATCAGTTCTTCGCGGGTTAAGGGACGGCCGCGGCGAATCTGGTTCACCCGACCAAAACGGCTGGCTAATCGCATGGTTGATTCCTCATCTGATTACTCTGACGGCATAAAAGCAAAAGCCCCTGCTCCGTGAGGAGGCAGGGGCTGGATGTGTTGTTCTCAATGAACGGATAGGGCGGGACTACAGCGTATCCAGAATCTTCAGTATCTGCGCCATCAGGGCGGTGATAAGTGCAGTGACCAGTAACGTGACCGCTTCCCGGGCTGTATCAATGCTGCTGTCATCGTAGCCTGCCTGACGCAGGCGAATTTCAATAAATTGTCGGGCCTGATGCCCGCCGCACCAGGTCAGTGCCTGGGCCAGGGCCGTCACCAGAATTTTCAGAAAGGTCATAGAGTTTGCTCCGGACTGCCTGGCGGCAGTCCTCTGGTGGAGTGAGGATTTATTTGAGGAAGCTGATTCAGGAAAGCGGCTCAGTGGTAGGTGTAACGCCATCCCCCCTTATCCGTGGTGACGACGACTTCAGAAGCAACGCAGTTATTATAAAAATTTACTTTGACGGACTCCCCGTAGCGCAAGGAGGCGGGCAGAATAGTTTCCTTATTGCTGGAATATAGGTACTTCTGGTTATCAATACGACAGTTACCCCGGTTCACATCTATCTTTTCAACTTTGATACTATCATCCAGCGAGGTGACCACGACCGTGACATAGCGTGTTCCGGCAGGATGAACCTGATTACTGGTCTCCACTTTGATGGTCGGCGCTGGTTCTGCCAGCGTATGAGCTGAGAGTGCAAGCAGTGCGGGTACCAGCATATGTTTAAATTTCATAATCTGTTCCTTTTTAAAATAACGTAATCAACAGGCGTCAAACTCAGATGCAGGTTAGAGTGCATCTTTACCCACGCAACCGTGTGTCCCGAATGCCGGTAGTACCTTAGCCGCCCCGGCTAGCGTGAAAGTGGCAGACTTAACACCGTCTCCTGTCACTGAGACCTGTTTGCCATTACGTAACTGAGCCCAGGCCTGCGCCAGGTTGTTACCGCCCACCCGACTCTCAGATTCGCTGATATCAATGGGTACTCCATCGTCAATGCTGAGCTGAAGGTTTTTATCCCCGTCCATACTGACCTGATACCCACTGGCATCAGTGAATATGATCGTGGTCGGTTGCGAGCCGTAATCCTCGCAGGTAAGAAACAATTGCGACTGACCTTCCCCGTTGATAACAAACTCTGATACTCCCTGGGCCCAGCCCTTGCTCCATGTCTCATGATTACCGAAGGCCTGTGCCAGTACGGGTATCAGTGAACAGGCCAGCAGAAAAGTGTGCATCATTTTTCTTTTCATTATTAAAACTCCTTTGGTTGTAGAATCCCCTACCAGAAAGGAGATATCTATCTGATTTTAAATAGAACATTAACAGCCATAAGTATCCCATGGGGATTTTATAGCCACATGGGTGAAGGGGATAACAATGAAATTCGATCGGTCCGATCGACAAAATCGATCGTAGTTAAACAAAGATATTTATCGAAAAGCCACACAGGGTTTATCGACAATCGGGCTTCGCTTCAGGAGGATGGTATGTATCTCAAAATTTACTGAAAAGCAGGAGGAGACAGATTATGTAGGCTTTTGTTTATGGTGGGCATCACACGTTACTATGTGTATCAACAGACGATAGCTGGTGGAATGCTACCGGTAATGTGAACTGCAGGGCTGAATATGCGCCAGCATACTCTTCGGGTGATGAATCAAAATCTGGCTTATTTCTTTATTTTCGAGAACCCCTGACTTTTGGTTTTTCCAGGAAAAACAAAAGTCAGCTTTGACAGTGTGTACAGGTGTAACTCAAACACTTTGTTATTAATTTTATTTATATCGGAGGACATCTCCTGGAGTATATCCGCTCCATTATAGTCATTATAAATGAACAACTCATTTTTTTCGTCATCGTGGTATGGGCTGACCTCATAGAGGCACCTGTCTCCGGCAACACCTCCTTTTGATAAACGAGGACCAATAAAATCTTCCGTTATTATAAAGTAACGAATACTTCCTTTGAGACCTTGTTTTTCCAGAACATTCAACCATGTTTTGTTTATCGATAATCCAGCCACATGGTTGAAATCTTTCTCTTTGAAGTAGAGGGTGAAATGAAGATAGGGGTATCCATCACGGCGTCGAAGAATAACCCAGAAATATGCTGCTACGTGTGAATACAATGTCAGGGATTTAAAGTTATTAGTGAATTTCTTTACCAAATCCTTAATGAGGTTATTATGGACATCGGTCGTCAGGTAGTTGTGTGTATTTTTATCAACATCCAGAGAAAAGCAAACATACCCTGCTTTGGGATGAGATCTTAGCACTTCGTGATGATAGTCTCTCAGTCTTCGGTATGCCGACATTTTTTTATAGATACACTGCCTTGTTACTGCAATGATTTGTTCTTTATATTCAGGAGAGCATTCATCAGAGAACATGATCTCGCCATCAGTAATCCCCTCATAGTAATAATTTAATTCAGTAATGAGATCTATGGCTTTTTCTCTAACGCTGTCATTGTAAAAAAGGCACCAGGTATTTACCAACATGTTCAGATGTCCTCTGTCTCGCCTTATGTTCTTATGCATGTCAGATTTCCTGGGGTAGAGGAACCTGAAATCGTCCATCATGTTGTAAGCCTTCATCTGGTTTCCTTTTCAACGGGCAACAGGACCATAAGTCACTATGAGCTTATAACATAGCCATGCAATAAAGTAACATTTGTTGTGGTAAAAAATGGCATGACTTGTAGAAACAATCATTGAGAATAAGGAGTGAAATGTACTATAGCTGCATACTGGGTTTATGCGGCTTATCTGTTGTGCATGGTGGGGATTGTTCATGCTCGCAAGCAGTTTCGGATTCTGCATGGTAAGGTACTGGATAAAAAGGATGGCGCTGGAGGCCCCGGTCTGGTATTTAGGGCAGAGATGCAGGGTGGTTTGTTATACCGGCTCATTGAGGACCCGGGCAGAAAGGACAACGATTATTCCATGGCAGGCGTGGAACTTGATATGTTATTTTTTACCAGACTGACAAACAGATATGCGACAAAAATACCAGGGAATTAACGCGAAACCGCCCTCAGTTGTTACTCCCGCCATGAACTTGTCATCGTCTTAGACAGGTCGTAAGCACTCCCAGTGAAACTCGATAGATAACTGTTCTGAAGTGACAAAAAATGCTGTATAGCAGACTGACTAACTTGAGAGTGATGCTGTTCTGTTAAAAATACAAAAACTATCGTGTAAGACCTGTTTTTACCTTTGAGAGTTTAGCTTCTTGTGTTGGTAATAGTAATATATGTCTTTTCTGATTAAAGCATGCATCATTACCACTCTTAGGTGAGATTAAGTTATATCATGGTGACTAATACATATTCAATTACAATCCATTTATAACATCACCTCTCACAATATTAAATCCCACCACACCCTTTCCAATAAGCATACACTTGTTAGTTGATACGAGTCACTGTTCAACTATTATCTTTATTGCCAATGGAATGATATCATAAGGAATATCAAATGATTTCTCATTGTAGTCATGGTTATGTCTCTCGATACCTAAAAGTCCGATAAAAATCAAGCCACGAACAATGTAATTAATAGCCAACCATGCAAAATCTTTAATAAGCGCGCAAGTTTATTTCTATAACAAGCCTGTTAAACAATGTAATTAAATACCTGATTCACCATTTGTATGTACTACGCGCAGGCGGCCTCCGCTGACTACCTGCGAACATTACCATGCGCTTTCTTTGATAGTCCACCTATTTCCAAATAATACCAGGAGTTCCGCTATGTTTAATAAAGCATTACTGGACCATCGTCATTCCCCGTTTAATTCACGCTATTTAGAACGGCTGGAGAACGTCATGGCTTGTGCTATAGCTGAGTATCCACGAACCTTTGCCCTGAGGGTAGATTTACACTTTTCCCCTGAATGGGCAGCAGACGACAGTATCTGCTGTCACCCTAATACCTCATCTAACGTCATGGCGCGTTTTACTCGCTCCCTGACAGCAAAGATCGGCCATTATCGTCAACAACGTTGTTTGAGAGGCCTGCGGGATTATTCTTGCAAGTTACGTTATTTCTGGGTCAGGGAAACTGAAACGGCTCTGCACAGTCACTACCACGCGCTACTGTTCTTCAATAAAGACTTATTCCGGTCTCTGGGATCGGCGGGATACAGCAGCCTGTGGAACATGATACAAGAAGCCTGGCTGAGCGCACTGGGGTTAACCGATTATCCCGAATACAGCCGCCTGGTCCATTTCCCGGAAAGTGGCTCTTACATTCTTGAGCGTGACAAACCTGTATTTTATCAGCAGTACGAAGACCTGGTCTTCCGTGCAAGTTACCTGGCAAAAGAGCGGACAAAACATTACTCCGCTGATACACGTTCCATGGGTGCCAGCCAGGGGTAGGCTGGCTACACCTTCGTTCTGGCTGTAACACGGTATTTTTTTACTGGCAATCCCTATCCTCTGAAGGAGTACTGGCGTGCAATAGAACTCAACCACGCCGGACTCCTCCCGTCATTCATTTTCAGAGGGAGAGATTCCATGACTACAGCCATTTACCCCATTCTTTGCGCAGAAGACCCACTTATCGACATGGTATACATCACCACATACACAGGTATGACCGACAAGTGGTTCTACAAGCTTATTAAGGATGGCGAATTCCCGAAACCCATCAAGCTGGGACGGAGTTCCCGTTGGTATAAAAGCGAAGTAGAAAGCTGGATGCAACAGCGTATTACAGACTCGCGGGGAGCCTGAATATAAAGCCCTCGCCCACAGGGAAATGTCATTCCCGTAAAGTAGCTAACTGCATAACACTCCGCTGGCAGTGCGAACGTTGCGAACGGCGCTATTGCGGCGTGAAACCCTGCCCCATTTGCAGCCGAAAGCCCTGAACCATCAGTTCCAGTCATCCATAAGCAACTTGTAACCCACCATCCTCCACACAGACAGCCATCTCGTTCCGGGACGGTACCTGCCTGCATGTCATATGGTGATAAGGAGTCAGTCCGATGAATTTTAAGACCATCACCAGTGAGAATCAGCACGCCGAAATTCGTATGCTGAAGTGCTACCTCGCCAGTGACCACCGTGGACATTTTGTGACAACCAGTGAAGCGGATAACATGCCAAGACAGGTATGGGGCTGCGTATCCTGTGGCTGCCGACTCATCTTCCATACCGGCACATACACTGACTCACCCTGGTTCGAACATGACCAGACGACAGTAGCTGCCAGTACGCTGATGAGATGTGCGCATATTGATCCGGCAGTGAAGGCGGAGGAACGCAGCAAAATATTACGCAGTCTTTTCAACAAACCGGACTCCCCGGTAATGTCGCTGGCCTGGTACTGCGTCTGGTGCGGTGAGCATTACAACGGGGAAAAGTTCTGCACTGCCTGCGGGACCGGTATTTACAGTATTGAGAAGGCCAACTGGCAGATAAATTACACCTGAGTTGTCCTGTTTGTTGGGAAGATAGCAAACTGCAAAATCACATGGCCTGCCATATTAACAACCAAGATTTTAACATTCGAATGAGCCCATGAAGTAGCAATATCCTGGCAATATTAAGCTGCTACATTTCTAAATCCTTTTCGTCATTTATCTGGACGGCGCGCTCAAACCGGACTAGATACTCAGTTTAAGCGCGATGAAACGTGCTCCGGGTATTTGCGCTGGAGTGCTGCAACGACACCTTCTTCGGTTCTGATGACGGAGACGACAGTGCGGTAATCATGGATTGGGATACTCGCGCATTTGCTTGCTATCGAAATGGTTTTACCTTTTCTTCAACGTTAAGATTGTCTTCAATATAAGTAATGCTGCACAAGCCTACCGGGAAGACTATGTGTCTGAGCGAACCGGCGAAGATAGGACATTAATGTGCTGTTGGAAATGTATGCAAAAACAAGCAGCAGATAATACATTTAACCAAGGAAATAGGTATGGCATCCACTTTAGGTTGGCTTGACCACGATGCAAACGCACAGGCCAAAACGTTAAATATTCTTGCGCTCTTTCAACAAAAAGAGAGCCGAGATGAGTTGGGTATCGGTGCTATCAGAGACAGTTTTGCTGAACAGCTATTTCCAGGCACCAGCACCATTCAGACCCGTTTACGCTATATGCTTTTTGTTCCATGGATCTATCAACGCCTCGAAAATAAGCGCATATCCGCTGCAAACTTTGGTTCCCAGGCCGACCGGGACGAACGCGCCTTAATTATCCCCCTCTCCCGGCTCGAAGAAGATTCGGCCGGTACATTTGGTAAAAACTCACGTGAAAAGCTAAAACGTCTGCCCAGTTCCGTTTACTGGTCCGGGCTGCGACACTGGAAGATTCACAAGACGTCGTGGTCGCAGGAAGAATATCATCAGCGTGTGGATGAACTGTATCGCGCACGCGCGGAAATTAGCGAGCGCGAATACCAGGAAAAAAATCAGGACGATATGGGCGACACAAGCGCAAATAAACCAGCCCCGAGCTGGCACTCTAGTCTGCCTGCGCCACCGCCCAACTTTCCTGATGAGGCAACATTTGCCCTGACGCGCCAGGAAGCCAGTTTTCTACGTGACCGTATTCAATGTTCATGCAAAGGCAGCCTGCTGGCCTGGCTGACCCTGCATAGCGAACCGGCAAACGTCAGTACACCATGGGAACATCCGGATTACGCGAAATTCCCGGACGATCTCAAGGAACTGTTGACTCACGCGCGGCTTTTTTCTTATGCGATGCACGGCGCAGCCCTGCTTTATAACTATTTACTTGCCAAAGAACGCGCAGATAACGACCTTCTGTCTCAACACCATGACAGCTTCGTCGCTTGGTTTACCTCACTCCCCCGCAAGGACATCTCGACCTGGTCGCTCGAGCGCATGTGGGAACTTACCGCCAGGCCGGCCTATAGCATTAGTCTGAAGACCCGCAGCTTTGTAGAACAGTGGATTGCCCTTATTCGACAATCCTCCGGGACATTACTCACCAGTAAAGAAGCCTGTGCACTCATCCGAGCCCGCGAAATAGCCCTCAAAGGCCCTCGTTCACGCTTTAAAAACAGACGCGCACTGGAGCAATGGAGTGGATATGCCGGAACCCTGCGGCTAGTCTATCGCTGGAATAACGTCCAGATAGTGCTTAACGATCTGGCGCAGGGTCTCAGGAGAGAAGAATGTTAAACCCCAACAATCGCAGCTTATATACTTCGGCACTGACCTCTCCACCCGGCATGGTGTTTGATGAAGCCATCGCTACCAGCTTTTCACTCGACCCGGCATTTTTACTGCAGGCGCCGGTCTATTTGGCGTTCACAGCGACTGACAGCAATCGTGCTCAGGATCCGCTGTCCATTTTTGAATCCATTCGTCGTTATTCCGAACGGATCACGGTGTACGTCCAAAAAGGGCGTATTCAAGTCCCCGCAAAGCTCAAGCCCAACCCCTTATTCGGCCTGCTTGAGGAGATGATTGCTGAATCAAAAGCCAAAGGCCGCGGAGTCTTTCACCCCAAAACCTGGGCGATCCGTTTTATCAATCCTGAAACAGACGAAGTGATGTACCGGCTGGTTGTACTGAGTCGAAATTTAACTACCGATTCATCCTGGGACCTCTCTTTGCAACTGGACGGCTACCCCGTAAAACGTAAGCAAAGTGCCAATAAAGCGCTAATGCATTTATTCTCCGCACTGCCCAAACGGGCGACGGGAAAAATGGCGAAACATCGCCGAGCGCAGGCGCAGCGCTTTGCAGATGAACTGTTGTATGTGAAATGGGAATGTCCCGCAGGCTTTGATGAGATCGCGTTTTTCCTGCCTGGCGAAGGATACGACTGGCAGCCACCCGAAGCGGATCGCGCGGTGGTTATCTCACCATTTTGCACCGACGAGGCACTGCAACACATCGTGAAGCATTGCCAGCAAGCCGATGCGCTGATTTCACGCCCGGACACTCTGCTTGCCTTGAGTGAAGAGACGCGCGGCCTTTTCACACGTCAGCTTCACCTTGACGATGCCGCAGAAGAGCAAGCATCCGACGAGAATGCCCCTGACGATATCATCGCTTCCGGCCTGCATGCCAAAGCGTATCTGTTTGAAAATGGCCGGGACAGCGAGCTGGTTCTGGGTTCAGCAAATGCCACCAACGCAGCACTACTGGGGAAAACGAACTGCGAAATTTTAGTTTCGCTCAAGGGTAAGAAAAAGCACACAGGCACCATTGATGACCTTCTGAGCAGCGATGGAATGGAAAGCTATCTGCAAGATTTCGACCCTGCCCAGCCGTTTGAACCCGATGTCCTGCGTGTAGAAGCCGAGTCCCACGTTGAACAGGCACGTGAGTTGCTCGCCGACGCCGAATTGACTCTTCACTGTCACCCCGGTGGAAACGACCAAAGCTGGGCATTGTGGCTTGTCGGTGAAATTCCTGAGCTACCGGGTATCGTGCAGGCAACTGCGTGGCCCGTGACGGTATCAGACGGACTTGGCTGTAGCCTGCTGGACCCGGCCGATGGGAATAAAAGAGCACTCGGTGAGTTTTCAGTCCCAGCCATTACCGGGCTGACAGCGTTTTCCCTTAAAACATCGCACCCGGATGTATCGGTCAGATTTGTCCTCAATCTGCCGATTGATACCTTACCCCCCGATCGCCATGCAATGATTTTACAAAGCAGCATGCAGAAACAGGATTTTCTGCGTTATCTGTTGATGTTGATAGGCGAGGCGGGACAGCAATCCTTCTTTGCCGAAAACGCCTTTGGCGATGGCCATTTCTTTACAAGGCTTGCCAGTGGCGAAGAATTTGCCGTGCTGGAAGAGCTGACGCGTATCTATAGCCGTGAGCCTGAACGCTTAAAAGATATCGCCGCGCTGATTGGCAATATGCGCAAAGGACAAAGCGACATGATTCCGCAAGATTTTCTTGCTTTGTGGGCCGTATTTGAATCAGCCATGGGAGGACGAAATGGCCGATAAGCACCCCAGTATTATCGCCCCGCTCACGGGATTGAAAGATTTTCAGCAACGCACCGTAAATTATGTTTTTCAGCAATTTTACGGTGATAAACAGCAAAATCGCTTTCTGGTCGCCGATGAAGTTGGTCTGGGAAAAACGATGGTTGCCCGCGGCATCATCGCCAAAGCCATCGAACATTTACAGGATAAAGTTGACCGTATCGACATCATTTATATCTGTTCAAATGCGGCTATCGCTGCGCAGAATATCAAGCGCCTGAATGTCAGCAATGAGACGCAATTTTCGCATTCAACCCGCCTGACACTCCTGCCAAAACAGGTACGGTCTCTGCGCAAAAACAGAATCAATTTTATCAGTCTAACGCCGAATACCGCCCTCGATCATACCCGCAGTCGTGGCGGCCATAAAGAAGAGCGCGCGATCCTGTATCGCATTTTGTACGATTTACCGCTGGCTAAAGGCGAGCGTCGTGAACGTTTACGCATGGGTATGCTTAACCTGCTTCAGGCAACAGCAAACCGGCCAGGCTGGTGTTCCGCGGTTGACCAGCTTTCTGTCGACGACATTGACAGGGAACTGGCAAAAGATTTTCGCCGCCAGGTTCTGGACGATACCGAACTGTACGCTCAACTCAAAGAAGGTTGTGAATGTTTTGCCGATAATGACGAGGACGGCGAAACGCACGATTCTGAACTGCGTTACGCCCTGATCGGCAAACTCAGAAGCAAACTGGCTTCCGTGTGCTTATCTGCGCTGGAACCCGATCTGGTTATCCTTGATGAATTTCAGCGGTTTAAAGCCTTACTCGACGGTGACGATGAAGCCGCACTGCTGGCCAAAGCGCTCTTTGAGCAGCCCGACGTGCGCGTGCTCTTGCTCTCAGCGACCCCGTATAAAATGTTCACCCTCGATCAGGAAAGCGAAGAAGATAACCACTACGCCGACTTTATCCGCACATTGCAGTTTTTGTATAACGATGACAGTCAAATCAAAGATATTCAGCAGTACTTGCTCGATCACCGTACCGCATTGCACGCCTCAGAAAACGCAGCGGAGACAAAAAAAGCACTGGAGCACGCTTTATTACAGGTAATGTGCCGTACCGAACGGGTAACGATGACTCAAAAACTGGATGCGATGACGAAGGAAGTCTCACAACCAGCTATGATTACGCCCGCCGATCTTTATCACGCAGCGGCGGTTGATGGCGTCGCCATGGAAGTACAAGCCCGCGATGTCCTCGAATACTGGAAATCGATGCCTTATCTTTTCAATTTCCTGAAAAATTACGAATTACGTACCCGTATGGATAAGGCACTGGAATCACCTTCAGATGCATTGCGTAAACTCGTCAAATCAGCAAAACCGCAGTTGCTGACAAAGGCAAAACTGGAGCGCTACCAGCCACTGGATGCCGCCAACCCACGTATGCGGATGCTGTTTGAAGACACGCTGGATAAAGGCATGTGGCAGCTTTTATGGATGCCTCCTTCGCTGCCTTATATGACACCAGACGGGGTATATGCCAACAAAGGCAACTTTACCAAAACGCTGGTTTTTTCCGCCTGGAGTGCAGTGCCCAATGCGATTGCCACTGTCTGCTCTTATGAAGCCGAACGACGCATGATTGGCGCCGCTCCCAAAATTCTGCACAGCCAGTTCAAGAAAAAAGTAAAACCGCTGCTCAACTTTGCGAAATCATCAAAAGATGGCCGCCTCAGCGGAATGCCTGTTATCGCCTGGATGTTACCGTCACCGACGCTCGCCCGGCATATCGATCCGCTTGAAATTGCCCTCCAAAACACCGGCGAGCCGCTGAGCGTGAAGGCCGTAAGAGCGATTGCAACGGCGAAATGTGAAACACTTATTGAGACACTGGGCAATGGCGGCCCGGGGACTCGTGCGGACGAACGTTGGTACTGGGCAGCCCTGGCGTTACTGGATGCACAAACTGAAACGCCAGCCTGGTGGCAGGGCGAACATTACTGGTACACCGGGCCATCCCAAAATGAGCCTGCGGAAAACTTCCAGGAACATATCGACCAGTTTGCCGGGGTGGCAAATGGTAGCATCACCCTCGGCCCACGCCCAGATGATTTGGCTGAGGTCCTCTGTGACTTCGCGCTTGCCAGCCCCGGTACATGTGCCCTCCGGGCGCTCAGCCGTATAGACACAGGACTGAGAATCGATTCGGCAGAGATGTTGTCAGCCGCAGCGAAGATAGCCTCTGGATTTCGTTCGCTCTACAACCTGGCAGAGAGCATTTCGCTTCTGCGCGGCACCGGGGACGATACTTACTGGCGGCTGACACTGCGTTATGGCATTGATGGCAACATTCAGGCCATACTGGATGAGTATGTCCATACGCTGCTGGAGTCGATGGGGTTACAGCATGAGCCAGCCGGGGCGCAGCTGGCGGCTATTGCGTCCCGTATTCAGGCTGTGGTTTCACTGCGTACCACACAATTGAACATTGATGAGTTCAAAACGAACGGGGGCAATTATACCTGGAGCGATTTATATACACGTTGTCGCTTTGCTTTACGCTACGGTCAGTTGAGAGACGACACGGATCAAGCCGTCGCACATGCTGAATCAGTAAAAGATGCGTTTAACTCCCCCTTCCACCCCTTTGTATTGGCTTCCACCTCAATCGGGCAAGAGGGGCTCGATTTTCACACCTGGTGTCATGCGGTGATGCACTGGAATCTACCGTCAAACCCGGTCGATCTAGAACAGCGTGAAGGACGAGTACACCGTTATAAGGGCCATGCGGTAAGGAAGAATATTGCCGAGTATTATGGTTTGAGTGCACTTCATTCACTGGCAGAAAGTGCAGATCCCTGGGCACAGCTCTTCGCACTTGCGGCAAGTCAACGCAAAGCTGGACAGTCAGATCTGATTCCCTACTGGATTTTTGAGGAAGGAACCTCTCGCGTCGAGCGCCGGGTTCCCATACTGCCATACAGCAAAGAGAGCATTAAGTTTAAGCGGCTCAAACGAGAACTCGCACTCTACCGTATAGTCTTCGGTCAGCCGCGCCAGGAAGATTTGCTGTTCGGCCTGAAACACAGTGGCGATGAGTCTTTAACGGATATGGCACAGTGGCTTATCTCTCTTGAGCCACCAAAGTGTGATGCACCTTAGTGTGAGAAAGTTATCCCTTACCTTATTCGAATTGCTTATACCATGGAAGTTAACCTGTCAGGCACAGTAAGCTTACTATTGAAGCATATGACAGCTTCTGCGCATCGACAGCCTACCCACACAGGGATGATTCTTGCCTGAGCGCCGTATGAATCTCAGACGTTTTAAGACCGCGATATGAACGTATGTGGGCGATGACCGCAACGCTGGGTCAGAGTTGGCGCCAGCGATGTGATTCGCCCACTGAACGGACAGAAAATACATAAACCCTAAGATCCATATTTCTAGCTTCAATATCGTACTAAGAGCCAGAAAAATTCGCCCTCCAGGCCCATACAGAAAAATATTACTTAACGGTTAATAATGTACTTGGTACACCGAATGAAGAAACAAACAATCCTTTTACCGCACGAGTTGCTGCAACATGGAGCAGCGCACGTTCATTAAATAGTGCATCACGTTGTTCAACAGGATCGTCAGATGCTATGGCTTTTACTTCCGGTACAACGCCATCGTTGATACCGGCAAGGAACACATACTGGAACTCTAGCCCTTTAATGCGGTGCATTGTTGCAATGCGAACACCGGCCCGTTGATCACTGTCGCCACTATCGTTCCCTAAATTAAAAGTTTCAATTCCCGCTTCATTCAGAGCTGACACATAGCGCTCATTCGTATGCCGCGTGCGGGAAGTAATGCAGATATCCTGGGAACGGACATCATTGGCTAACAACGCCTGAATTTGCTTGATAATCGTCTCAGCCTCTTCCTTAAAATCTGAAGCATGAGTAATCATGGGTTTTTCACCATGAAGCAATGATAAATAATCGTTGCAGGAATCAGTTTCACCATCCAGGTTGTCAACCTTAACGCCGGTTAACAACCCGACAGCAAACTGTCGCGTCTCTTCTGTAGTCCGGTAGTTAATTTTCAGTTTTTTACTACGGCGCCCACGAACGTTAATCCCACACTGACCTAGAACGACTTTATTGCGGTAAATACGCTGATGTCCATCACCCACGATAAAGAGATCGTTAGGAGACTCTGGAACCAGGCTACGAATAAGGGTAAAGGCCGGTGCGCCTATATCCTGAGCTTCATCGACTACGATACTGCTATAAGGCAATTGCACCTGCTTTTCTTTAAACAGAATGATAGCCTCATGCATGGCATCACCCATCTCTCGCAGTTTGGCTCGCGCCATTTGTGCCCGGAACTCTTCGAACACAGGCCAGATTTTCGCACGCTGAATACGGGATAACGCCGTGCCACGACCAATACGACTCACCTTCAGATATTCTTCACGGCTGTAAACCGCATTCGGCTGAACAACACGTTGCCACTCTTCAGAATAAAAGTTATCCGGTAATCCCAATTCAGCAGGGACTTGCTGCAAGGCATAGTTCCAGCATTTACGTCGCCCTTCATCGCTGTCATAGACCACGCGGAAATCATATCCATGGCGTTTAAGCTGCTCGCTCATCCAAGCATCAATGTTAACAACTTCAATACGCGCCATCTCCTCACGGCTACACAAACGCTGGAGGTTGGCGCGAATATCCGCCGCCAGGTTACGGGTGAAGGTTGTGAACAGAACTTTTTTACCGGGTTTATCGGCCAGGCGTTGGGATAACCAACGTGCACGATGCATCGCAACAACTGTTTTACCCGTACCTGCACCACCTAATACTCGCACCGGACCATTTGCCGGAGACTCCACCAGTTTTCGCTGGCTCGGGTGCAGGAATACACGCCATTTTTCCAGTGGCGCATTGAGCATTTGCAGTAGCTCCTGTTCATTTTCAACGACATGGAAACGACGTTTACTTCTCTCAATTGCCTCAATAAAGTCGTTGGTATCAACAGGCTCATCACGGTGATCGTTAAACTCCTCCAGCACTTCCTGGTAATCCAGCCCTTCTGCCAGCCAGTGTAAAGGTTCCCAAGCTTCCGCTGGCATCACGCTTTCTATATGATTCAGCTCTGCTGAATCTACAAGAGCCATTACCTGCTCAATAAACACAGGAGGAACACCGAGCGCGAGGATCTGCTCCGCAGTATAAGCAGCAAAGAGTTTGGGTTTATCAGCAACAGCAGGTTCGGAGGTAGGTTTAATATAGCTGATATCAATTACCTGAATCGCACCAGTAACCGGGTGAATTGCACAATCATGTCGCCGCGCCCATTCATAAGCTTCATCGTGCTTATCCACCCACATCAGCATATACAAATCCCCTTGCTCGGGTTTCAGGACTATTCCCCGATAAGTCTGATCAATACGTACGGAATGCACATTATTGCTGCGCGCATCGTGGATTTTTTCGTAATTAATTCCATTACTCGTCGGATCCTGGCGGAACTTGGAGATGAATTCCTGGACCTTTTTTTGCTGTGCTTTAGGAATCCGCGCAAAAGCCCCGAGAAAACCATCAGAAAGTGCCACCATTGGCGCTTGAACCGTCATTTGTCACCTCCGAACAGATGCTGCAATGTATTTTCATCAATTGGCCCGAATGCCACGTGCCAACCCTTACTTTCGAATAAAGCAGTAAAGTCCTGATTATCAATAATCAAGGCTTGCTTTTGTAATGGCCAGGCGAGATCGGCTTCCGCAATAATTTCGCCATCATCATCCTGCAATTCATATCCGACTGTCGGTGCCGGTAGCGATAACGACTGAAGCAAAGCGATTTCTTCTGCGCTCAATAAACCAAACTCAAGGATCTCCGCCCAGCTCTCGTTAGTCTGAATATCCACTACCACCGAAGTCTGCATTTTTACCGCTTCAGGCTCCTGCGGTAAATGAACCGCTTTACGGCTGGTGAATGTCATATCTGGCAGGAACTGCAGTAAATTCACCATCCACCAGAAACCGTTAAATCCAGCTTCATAGCCATCATCCTGCGAATGACGATCGTCAAAGCAAATATGCAACCTCAACCAATTTCGCATTTGTTCAATGCTTGTCGTTGATTTAATGGCTTGTTGAGGAACAACGGATGCCAGCTCAATGAACTGTTGTGATGAACTACAGCTATCCAGTAAACCACCAAATACAAACGGTTCATCAGGCAAAAGCGCATTCAACCGATAAGCAGGAGCATTCTCCTGCATTTCATAGGCGTACTTTTGTTTGGCTCCGGTATCCTGAGACTTTTTAGGATCCAGCCACACCCAGGCATAAGCTGCAGCCATTTTCTGCCATAGCAGAGTTTTATTAACGGGATCAGTGAGATAATCGAGTAACAGTGCGAAACTGTTTCTCTCCCTGAATGAACCTTCAAGGGCCGCAAAGTTTGTATCATGGAACAGGTTATAAAACTTAGGCTGTTTCATATCCGGGTTATGACCAAGCCCCATGGCATTCTGTACATGTTTAATACCTTGTTCTTGAAGGTCTGCCCAGGTCACTGTCCATACCCAAAAATTACCGCTGTCTTTAATCGCCTGCCGTTTTTGGACATCATCCGACACGCTATCTTTATGAAAAGCAAAACCATCCAGGAAAATTGCTACCGGTTTTATCTTTTCTGACTGCATCAGAGGGTAGAGCACATAATCTGGTCGACTAAGGATGCCAACCCCTTCTTTAACCCCTAAATCAACCTGTGCTTTGAGATGCCAGCTCATCGCCGGTTCTGTACGGGTATTAATAATCCAGCCTGCGTTCTGATGGGCATAACTCCGGCTCACGAGAAGATTTTTGTTATCCTGCAGGCAGTGGATGAACCATTTTTCCAGTTCACTCCCCATCATGGCATCAAGCGAAATGTTTTTGATGGAATCAATAACGCGTATAGAAGCACTGGCCTTCAGGATTTTCGCCAGTAAGAGACGCGCCTGATCTCTGGATACATACTTCATACGCCCGCGGTCACGGTAAGCGTAAACACAGCGATAGCAGCCGTCTTTATGCGTATCATGGTTGCAGTTGCATTCCACTAACGCCTTGTAGGCCAGCTCAAGTAATTTCAGCAGGTTGTCAGGTGTACGCATCAATTCTTTGAGTGAGCCGGTCCCTCCTGGTACAGTGTCGTAAATCACCAGATACTGACGCCAGGATTCGCCCTCATTTTCCGGCTCGCGATACACCACGCCTTTCAGGTGATCCACGTTACCTTTGAAGTAATGTTTGAGCCCAAGCTGAATGGCTGCCCCCAGGGAGGCTTCTACCACGCGATCGTTACTGTAGCTGGTTACCGGCAGCAGGATACGCAATGCCTCAGATTCCAGTTGGCGATAAAGGTAGAGATAATCTTCAAACTTCGCTTTTTCGGGTTCAACGCGATATTTACAGCTCAGGTCATGGCGTGGTTCATGATCGCGAGGGCGCTGCACCATGCCGCAGCCGAGGCAAACTTTAAACCCGGTGCGTTTCTTTGCCTCTCCTGCGATCATCAGCTCATTGGCATCATCCGCCATTTTGCCAAAGTTGATATCTCGCAGAATCACTTTGCTCAAAAACTCAAAGCCAAACGGGATTTCTCCTTCATCAATGGCATAAGCGGCCGATACATCCTCTTTTTCGAAGCTGACTAGCAGCTGTCGCTGGAAGAAAGCCGGTTCTCGGCTATCGCTCTCATCACTGATCTGGCTGTCGCGGGCGCTTGAGCGGGCATAAACCTGGCGAAGCTTAAGTAACGTCGTTTTTTGCCCGGCATCAGCCCAACCTGGTGTGCCGCATTTTGGACAGTATTTATGCTGATCACCGGATTGATCGATATTCTCGCTGTAGTTACAGTGGCTGCAAATACGCCAGTTTTCAGGTTCAGACACTTTAAGATCAATCTGTTCGATTTCAACTTTATGCCCGCCCGCATAGAAGTTATTCAACGGGGCAAGCTCAGCCAGCGCCGTTGAAGCCGGACGTTCGTATTCATAGGTCGTGTTCTGATACTCACGCGTTTCCCCACCGTCCTTGCGCCGCCACAGCACAGAACGCAGCGTAATACCGGCCTCCGGGAAGGCATAGTTGGGAAGTAATCCTTCATCGGTGAGGAAATTAAGCGTCTGCTTGTTATTGATCTGGTTCACCAGCGTCATCAGCGCCTGACGTTCCGAAGTCAACTCGCGCATATCGCTGTCAAAGTTTTGATCGTGCGGATCGCTCTCCAGCTTATCGATACTACGCTTGAGCTTATCAATCCGGGAACGCAACGATTTGCGATCCTCCAACAGTAGTTTTAATGCTTGTTCGATACGTTGAACCAGAGAACGCTGCCCTGGTGCCCCTTGCAAATATGACAGGAGCTGTAGACGTGTGTCTTCCATAAGGTCAGGGAAGATGGACGAGAACTGCTGAGCAATATCCACATGATGCTGTTCGACGTAGCTCAGGAAGTTATAAGGGAACTCAGATTTGTTTCCAAACTCCAGCCCGTCCAGCATCTGTTTCACGTTTTTGCTGATAGCAGATGCCGGAACGCCTGTTTTCACCCAGTTGTCCATGCAGAATGCGGCCAACTGACGCTCCAAAATAGCCGTTGCGTTCAGGAACACACCTGGAGCCTGTACCTGCCCTTGCATCATTTCCAGAGGTTCTTCAAAGAAGAACTGATCGTGCGGGTTCCCCTCAGCCACCGTAATGTTAAGCGCATTGCCGTCTTTACGCCCGGCACGACCAATACGCTGTAAGTAATTAGCCTGCGCGGGTGGAACAGAACAGAGTAATACCGTAGAAAGGTCACCCACATCGATACCCATCTCCAGCGTCGGTGTTGCCGAGAGCAGGTTGATATTCCATGGCTGATTACCGCGGTAGAACGATTTCTCCGTAGCCTCACGATCTTCACGGCTTAGTAATCCGGTATGCTCTGCCCCCTGAACACGAGCGATGTCCATATTATCCCAGTGCCAGGTCACTGTATTTTCAGCTTCCTGATAGTGCCCCTCACAGCGCAGAGAAAGGCATGGCGCGTTTCGCCAGTGCCAGCCCTGATCGGCCGGAGCCCGAACAACCTCACGACAGCAAGTGCAGTTTAGCTGAACAACATCACGACTCACCACCAGCGCCGAAGGTACTAGCCCCCAAGCTTCTTTGCCTTTTGTGTCAAAGTCTTTTACCAACCCGGTCATTTTCAGTGTCGCAAACAGACGTCGTAAAACCGTCTCGGCTAGGCTGCTGATAAACAGATTATTGCCGTTGCTGAGCGTGCGGTTGATCCAATGCTGATACCAGCTGGGGTTGGATTTCGCACCAATCAGTCGATGGAAGCCATTTATTTTTTCAAACGAGGCATAGGCCGGTTTACGCGTTTTCGGACCAATAGACGGCATATAGCGCGAAGTTCGCTCCTTCTGCGTCATCATAAAGGTCTTACCCTCGCGCCGATAACTTTCGAACGCCGGATGCAGAACAGCTCCCGCCTGCCGCTGATGCCAAAGAACGCCAATCACCAGGTGTGCCACCTGCTCAACGCTGACTCCAACCATTTCATCACCCAGCTCCTCGACAAGCTGTTGGTGAAGCGGCGTTATCGCTGAATTGAAACGTGCAATATCAATTCCTGCAGCTGCGTAACCAGTGGCCTCCAGCGTACGTCCAATTCGTGCGCGTAGGGTAAATTCGCTGTATACCTCCCAGTCGAGACGAAGAGAAACCAGCTCCGGTAAATCGGAACTCTCTGCCAGCTGGCCTTCGTTCTTCAGCGTCTGGTAATCGTTCATCCACTGCATGTTGGGCGCGATGAAGCTCGCGGCAAAATGAGCATCATCCGGTGAACGTTCACGCGCCTGCTGGCAGACGCGTGCCGCAAAGGCATCCAACGGTAACGTTTCTTTTTCACCCAACACGCTGGCGATTTGTCCGCGTACCATCAACGGCCAAGTTCGGGCGGTAAAGAAACTGGCGCGGTGTGCGGCATCCTGTACCGAGTCAGAAAACGTAATCAGCTTTTTATGTTCGTTGAACTGGCTGCCATAAAGCTGGTGGATCATCACCGCTGACAGGCTGGCTGCCTGTGACCCAAGAATCGAAATACCCTGTTTGCTGTTGCAGTACGGACATTCGTTAGCAAATTCCAGCTCATCCTTACGCTCTTTGAGCATATCCGGGATGAGTACTTGTAGCAGATCAGTATGGCCACAATGCCCACACTGCACGTTAGTTTGCTTATTGAGCTTTAAACAGGAAGGGCACAGTTTCTGGTGAACACCGCTGACCGGTTTATCGTTGTTGTCCGGGAAGGCTAATACAATCGAACGGCCTTTTTCGAAGAACTGACGATAAATACCGTCCAGGTCGGTTTCGAGTTGAACACTCTGACCATGGCGCAGGCTCGCCCAACCGGTAGCATGGCAGTCACGACAGTGAATAACGGGAAGGTAATGTTCGCGATCTTCCACCGCGACATCATCAGCAAAAACAAGCTCAGGTGTTTTTGACACGCTAGCAACCAGGCGGCGCATCTCGCGCAACCACAGCTGAGAACGAAGTTGCACAAAGGGCAGAATGGGCCGCGCTTTGTTCACCTGCAGGCGCTTTTCCCGATCTTCCTGTTTTTCTGGAACCTCCAGGCGTGCCTGGGCAATTAGTGCCAGAATGCTTTGCAGTACGCGGGTTGCATGCCCGGCGCTTTCCGCCAGCATCACCTGGAGATTTTCCAGGCACTGCTGTTCCGACAAAATTCCCCCCTGCAAATCCTCAAGGAGTACGTGCAGGATGCTGTGGCGACGTAACAATGAGCCCAACTCAATACGCTTTTCACGTCCGAGATCGCTGTCCAGATCGGCAGGTAATTGCAGTGAACTATCCGGGAACCACAGCGGAATTTGTCCGTTCAGATAATCTACCGGGCTGGCGTACGTTTGCGGATCCAGCGCAGCGCTGACATCCTGGCCCGGATACTGACTGTACTCGATAGTATAACCTTGCAGATACTCTGCCGCCGTGTAGCGATCTTCGCGAATAACCGCGTCATCACTAAACGGCTGATCAAAGATCGTTTTCGCATAATCGAGTAGTTGTCCCAGTTCGTCACCTACGGTAGCCGACGTTCCCACACAGGCAAAACGCTTGTCATCAACACCGATATGATGCTTTAAGCGGCGCACCAGACAAGCCAGATCCGACCCCTGCGCACCATCAAACGTATGCAGTTCATCCACCACCAGATAACGCAGTGACCCTGGCTGGTTATAGCGCCAGAGCTTCTGATCGCCGGGGCGCATCAGCAGGTAATCCAGCATCTTATAGTTAGTCAGCAGGATATCCGGCGGGTTCTCGCGCAGGGTATGTTTGCAGGTGATGACCTTATCCGCAGACATCTTTTTGCTGGGCTCAATTTCACTGTCGCCGACAAACAGGCCGACAGTCACTTTGCCATGTAGTTGCGGATCGCTGGCGATGGTTTTAGCGAAACGGCTGGCCTGATCGGTTGCCAAGGCGTTCATTGGATAAATGATGATCGCTTTAACACCGGCCTCTGATGCCCCAGCACAATGGTTAAGCAGCGGGAACATAAAACATTCCGTTTTACCAGAACCCGTCCCGGTCGCCACCAGCGTCGGCTGAGGCGTCTCGATACCCAGGCGTTGAAACGCCTGCGCCTGATGCGCGTGCGGCGGGAACGGCAGCGTCAGGTTGGGGAAGAAATTCAGCGGTAAGTCACTTTTACGAAACGGCAGCTGAGCAGAAAGATACGGCCCTTTCAGCAGCGTTTCCGGCTGGGCTAGAAATTGCTCCAGCATCGAGACGTTATTATTTTCTTCACCATTAAACAGCGGGCTGTTAAGCGGGAAGGCTGCCCGTAAAAAGGAGGCAACGCTGTCGGCAACCTGCCGACTGACAACAGAAGGCAGCATCAGGCGCTCTCCTTATCTTGTGCAAAGAATGCCCAGGCCACTTTATAATCATCTTCGCGGTCGGGTTTGATAAACGGAGCCTGCCAAATGACGGTTCGGCGCTCGCCTTCATCGCTGCGGGTATACTCATCAAAAGTGACGCTGACAGTGCCGGTTTGCAGATGCTTGACATCATCCCAGCCGATGGCTTGATCAGTGCAATCGCCGCCGGTCCAGTCCGGGCTATCGACGTTAAAGACAAAACCGTTTTTCAGGTCCGCTTTACGCGCGGTACGCGGCAAGCCGACGCCCACCAGCCCTTTGCTTGGGGTAAAGATGATGCGGCCGTTTTGATCGTACCAGGTATCAGCTTCGTACTGGCGCATCACCGGGAACTGAACGCGGTAGATAGTAAGTAGTTCTTCGAGGGTTAACCTCAGCGCCTGTGCCACTAGCACGTCGATTTCCACCAGCGCCTGACGGCGGCTGTAGTCGGAGCGTAAAGCGCAGTTACGCTGCCACTCTGGGGTCAGATTGGCGAAGAAATCTTGTGGAAGTTGCGGGAGATTGCGGCTCCAGCGCAGGGTGTTGAAGTTCGGGTTGTAGCAGGATTGCCAGAGATCGGTATAACTGCTCACAAGCGATACGAGACACAGTGCTCGACTATGCAGTGCCGTACGATAAGCATCATTTGTAAGTACTGGCAGTTGGTTAATAAGAGAGGTATTGGCATGCCCCATACCAGTACTTTTAACCCGATAATCCAACGGTACAGAAAGCGTCATTGAAAAATAATCGAGCAATGTTTGAGTATTGTTAAATGCTGAGCCCAGGCAAGTATTAATGTGACTTACACCCGGTGGAACAATTGTTGAAATCAACGTTCTCTCCGAAGATGGCCCTATCATTTCACGATTCACAAAACGATAATAATCCGTCACCTTTCTCGGTTCATCTTCACCCGGTTCAGTCCATGTAACGCGTGGAGTACGTTTGGTATATTCTTGAGCATTACATGCTGGAATATAGTTAGTGCGCGGCAGGTAATCGTCGGGCAATGTTAGCAGGTCCAAGCAGTCATAATCGCTGCTTAACGTACAATTTTCGCGTGGAGTCTTGTAGAACGGCGTCCCAACAAAGAAGTGCGGGCCAGACAATACCCATTGTGATGCATCCTCAGGGAACTGCGTCTTACGTTCAATAGTGCCGTCTTTCTGCTGGTTTGTTTCATGCCACATTTCCAGGGATAAATATTGCCCCTGTAAATCACTCAATCTCTTCGGCTGATTAGCAAACTTTTCCAGCACTGTAACAAGCTGTTCTGCGTGCAAAGCTGGTAAACGAGCCTGCCATGCAGGAGTTCCTTCACTGTCATACAGACGAGCAAATAAAGAGAGCTCCTTCAAACCAATATGAATTAGCCGTGAACGGTGGCCCGACGTATTCCAGGAAACTTTGATTTTGCCTTCAATTTCCTGCTCATCTTTGATACCAGGAACAGGGCCTGCATTGTTGTGTTCAAAAGAGGCATCAATAGCGCTTACTGCGTAAACATTTGACATATTAATAAAGGACGGCGTTGTATTCTGCGGTCCATATACGTTAATGCTGAACATCGTTGCATGATGCACTTCAGCAAAAAGACTCAATTCGTTATGAAATTGAAAATGTGTCCTCAACCTCGGATACACCGCCGCACGTAGTTGCCCGCCTTTCGGGTCGTCATAAATCCCTTCCGGGTGCAGGAATCCAGCCACACCTTTCTGCGCCCCTAAGCGCCATGCCTGCGGCAGGAAGCATTTATACAGATTAGTCTGCACACCGCGTAGTACAGGATAGTTCTGCTGCGCATTCAGGAAGTTTTGCATCCCTTCGCAACCCTCATACTCGTTGCGCCAGGCATTTTCGAGCAGCGGAATTCGATTGAAGGTTTCATGACGCAATGTCGCCAGCTTCGAAGCACTTAATCGACCTAGAACAAACTCCGGCTCGTAGTCGCCCAGCACGCCAGCTTCCTGCCATTCTACTTTCAACCACGGCGGGTTTCCGAGCATCAGGTCAAAGCCGCCGCGTTCGGCAAACAGATCGCAGAATTCCAGATCCCAATGGAAGAAACGGTGCTGCTTCTTCAGCGCATCAACAATCGCCAGACGCGGCAAATGGCGGAACAGCACATCAGTTTTCAGGCGACCGACGCCAGAAAACAGCGAAGACTCTTCACGCACAACGCCCTCGTCGGCAAACAGATCGCCGGTAGCCTGTTCTGCACTTTCTATCACTCTTTCCGTGACGACAATACCATCGAGCAGAGTCTCCATCTCCATCAGCCACATACCGCGATCCGGCAGTTCATCCGCTTTGTCGATTGGCCAGAACCACAGCGCACACCAGTAGTCCATCACCCAGCGCAGTTTCTGATAGGTACTGTTATCTTCGAGGCGGCCGCTGAAGGTTTCATCTTTACTGCTTAAAGAAGAGCGGGCTTGGGTCGTATTTTCCGCAGGCCAAACCGGATAATTGTCGGCGGTTTTCTGGCGCTCAGCTTTCAGCTGCTGACGGAACGTGTTCCAGAGCGTTTCCACTTTGCCGCTGATGCGCTGCACATCGGCAATCTCATGCGGTGCAAAGCTTTTGGTAAACTCTTTGCGCCAGCTGTCCAGCGCTCTGAAATCATCCGGATAGCGCTGCTTAACGGTTTTGTCGCTGTAGTTGGCCATACCGTTATCCGGCAGCAGGAAGTGGAAAATCTGCTTCTCTTCGCGCGGCGTATTCATCGCCAGTTCAACCGGTTCGCTGTTAAGCCAGCTCGGATCTTTCGCTTTTTTGTAGGTCAGCTCGCTCTTGTTGAACATCTGACGGCGCGCGCCAACCAGCGAGTTGCCGCAGTGCAGCTGGTAGCCAAACCACGGTACAAATGCATCGCCGCTGATGGCATTCAGCCACAGCGACACTTCCGCCAGCTCCACCGCCACCGGGTTTAAGTCCACGCCGAATACGTTGTTGTCGGCAATGTACATTTTCACCCGTTGCAGCTCCTGGGTGTAGCGATCCTGAGGAATGCGGCGACCTTCCGCCTGCTGTCTGTGGAACAGATACGCTTCCGCCAGCTGGTTGATGGCTTCGTTAAGGAACGCTGCGCTGCCCATCGCCGGTTCGCATACGGTGAGGTTTAAGATGGCATCAGCTTTGGCATGCGGATCGGTAATCGGATCAATCTGCTCTTTAAACAGCTCTTTCAGTGCATACTTGACTAACGAGCGGGTCAGTACTTCCGGTGTGTAGTAAGAGGCGGATTTTTCGCGGTCGCGCCCGGCCATGCGATAGATAAAGCTGCCTTTACGGTGAATACGCAGGCTGCCGTCTTTTTCGTAAACCTTCTCGTCGTCGTGGTATTTGCCGATCTCGTCTTTGCTGACGAAGTAACCCGTTTCCAGTTCGTTAAACTCTTCTCCGGCTTTTTTCACCTCGTAGAGGTCATCACTGGCAAAGAATCCTCGGTAAGAGAGCAGCGCTTCATACACTGCACCTAACTGGTTGATACCCAATTGGCGATAGGAGATACGCCCCCGGCGATTAAAACGTCCTTTACCCGGGCGGCTTAACGACATCGCCTGAATAATTTGTTGCAGGGTTTCGTTGCGGAACACCACACGGTTAAGAATACGGGTGTTATTCGCTTCAAACAGATGGCTTTCCAGACGCGGCACGCTGAACTGATGGCTGTGAATAGTGATCTGGTCGCCGCTCTCCAGGTCGCTCTGCATTTTCACACCGCCGCTGTAGCCGTCACGCACCAGTTTGAACAGCATATTCAGGCTATCGTGGAAGTAGCGCCCGTTGCGATCTTCTTCGCTGGTCAGCGGGATCATCTCCAGATCGCGCAGCGTTTCCAGGCTGTAGCCCTGTAGATATGTTTTGGCGGTCATCGGCGCATAGCCCAGTTCCGGGCGCGCTTCGATATAGAACAGGAACAACAGACGATACATATACCGCAGGCATTCGCGGCTCAACTCATCCGGGTTAATAGCACGTTTCCCGGTATAATAAGCCAGCTCGTTGTCGATGAGATAACGCATCGCTTCATTGCCCAACAGCTCAATGCTCTCACGCAGGGCATATTTCAGATCTTCCGACACGCCAAACGCATGTTTGTGCGAATTGTCATCCAGCGAATCGAGGTACGGCGCACCGCTGCCTGGCAACAGCGAATCTTTGTGTAGCAATACCGACGTGGCTTTCAACGTATCCGTTTCACGACGGCTTAAAATTTCTTCAAAATCAAAGCGCAGCAGGCGGTTTTGCGCCCACTTAGTACGATCCAGCAATAGCAGCTGGCGGTTGCCAAGCAGCAGCACAAAACGCGGCGGTTCATTTTGTGTGAAGACAACCGTGGAGAGCAGATCCTGCCAGCTGCGATATTCACCGTTGGCTTTTTTACGCAGGCTGTCGCGCTTATGTTTATCGGTATCTGCCGGGAACTGCGCGGTCAGTAACGACAGCGCCAGCGGATCCAGCGTTCCTTCTTCCTGATCATGCGCTTCAACAATCCACAGCCACGGACTGCCGTCGGTGCTGTTGTAACGAGCCAGTACCGGCAAAGGCGTATCGTCATCCAGCATCTGAATATGCGGATTGAGTTCATAACCCAATGCCTTTAACAGCGGCTGCCAGCGACTGCGCTGATCGGCAAGACGCTGTGGGATCTGGCGCTGTTTCTCATGTTCAGTAAGTTTGCGGAAAAACTCTGTCGCCAGGCTGTAAAGCTGGTTCCACGGTGCGCGGTAGCCCGCCTCAACCTCTTTGCCCTTTTCACGGGCAGCACGTTCAGCTTCGCGAGCGGCATTTTCCTGGTTAATCCAGGGTTCCAGTACATCGCGAATGTCACTGGTAAAGACTTCGCCCAGATAGTGGTTAGAGTAAAACTCGTTTTCGTTATTAATACCGACCAGCGCCATGATTAGCCCTCCGCTCCGGTGATTACAGCAATAACCTGGATGTAGGGCTCTTTTTCGGTGGTCATGGTGTCCTCAATCCATTGGATGTAGCTGTCAAAATTGTGTTCGATTTCGCGCTGACGTTGTTCTTTGCGGCTCTGTTTCACTGAAAGCTGCTGTTTATTATCGGCAAAATCCAGCTCCAGTTGATTCAGCTGACGCCCACGCAGAACGTCTAGCTTCTGTAGATGCTCATTGAGCTGCTGATTGATACGCTCTTCAAAAGCATTTCGATCGTGAACAAACACATCCCGCGCATGGGCGATTGCCGCTTCCAGCAGCTCCTGCTGGCGTTGATGGTTACGATCTTTGCCGCCACTGTTAGTCAGCTTGCTACTCAGTTGCGGATGTCGTTTCAGGAACTCAGCAAAAGGCAGGCTACCGCTTAACGTTTCGCGGTTAAAGCTCACCACCAGCCACGGGTTCACCATCGGGTGCGACTTACGGTTCGGGAACAACCCGGAAAGGATGAAATGATCCTCATCAGGTTCAAACAGGTGCGGCAGGCGCATCACCGGAGCCTGGTGGCGACCAAAGGCAGACTGAATTTTGTCGTCTAACCACTGCACGACCGGGTTAATTTGCCAGAGATACTGCACATCGGGCCAGGCATGTTGCTCACCGCGCGCACGCGAAATGGCTTCCGTAATAACAGTTTTGTCCTGGCTTAGATAAAGCTGCCAGTTTTCCGGCGCAATTTCCGGCGGTAACTGGTTAAAGCGACGGCGTAACTCCTCCGGTGCGACCAGCGATAAGGTGTTATCAGGCAAGGTATCGTATTGCACGGTCTGGCCGCAGGCCTTCAGATAGCCTAGCGCTTTTTCGCAGTATGCCTGCTCATTATCAAACAGACTAATGTCGCTTTCGGTCACGATCGAAGCATCGCTGGACACTGCGCTGCAGATTTCGCCAAACAGGTCGTGTTCAGAATTTTCAGTGACATTGCTATTCAACAGGTCGTCGAACAGGCTGGCGCCATCGTCCTGCATCATGAATTCAGCAACCTGCTCTTCTTCCTCTTCCTGGGTAAATTTGCCGGTAAATTCGGAACTGTCGCCGATATTCTTCTGCGCCTGTTCGTCTTTATTGATCAGCACTTCCAGCACACGCATATCACCGTTGATCTGCGGTTCACTGGCTTCAGTCAGCAAGTAACGGATCTGTGGCTGGTGTTTTTGCCCGTAGCGGTCAATACGTCCGTTACGCTGCTGGAATACCATCAGCGACCACGGAATATCGAAGTGAATCATTTTATGGCTGAGGTGGTGCAGGTTAATACCTTCAGACGCGACATCCGAGCAGATGAGCAGGCGTAGCGGAGACTGGGTTTTGCCAAACGCTTCGACGGTTTCCATCAGAACTGTATCGCCCTGATCGCCTCGCAACGTGGCAATTTGATCGTCTTTCAGCTTGAGATCGGAGCGCAGTTGCTGCTCAAGGAACTCGAGCGTTTTGATACTCTCGGTAAAGATCACCAGACGATCTTCCGTGTTATTCGCTTTCCAGCGGAGATCGTTACGGATGGTCTCCAGCAACAACTGATACTTGCTGAACTGGCTGGCATCAATATTATTGAGCGCCAGCAGCAGTGACTCTAATTCGTTAATCTGGCTCTGACTGTTTATTTCTTTGCGGTTCTCAAGCCGCTTCAGGCGGTTAGCCACCACGCTGACACATGCCATTGGACTGGAGAACAACGCTTTTTCGAGCGTAATTTTGAACAGGCGGCCTTTATTTGACCGCGAGTCTTCATCATCATCGTCACGGAACTGACTCTCAACCAATCGGCGGTAGGCTTCCTCTTCAGCTCCGGTTGCCGGGCGCATCAATTTGACGATATTACGTTCCGGAAACTCACCAGCCATCTGATCTTTTACGTCTTTTTTGAAGCGACGCACAACCAGATTTTTATCGGCAAAATCGGCGTATTCATACTCTTTCGGATTGGCAATGGCCGTCGGGTCGAGCATATTCATCAGGCTGGCAAAACTTTCAGCCTTACCGTCATGCGGCGTAGCTGAAAGCATAATCAACGTATCGCTGCGCCCGGCGAGCAATTTTGCCAGTTTGCTGCGCAAAGAGCTGGTCCCACGTTCAGCGACATTATGCGCTTCATCGATAACAATAATATCCCACCAGGCGTTTTCCAGGTGATGGCGATACTCGATGTCCTGTTTCAGGGTATCGATGGAGATAATGGTCTTATCGAAATAATGGAACGGATTGTGGTTGGTTGGGATGCGGTTACGCACCTTTTGTAGACCAGCGGAGTCAAGCCGCGTCAACGGAATAGCAAAACGGCTCCAGAATTCTTTCTGGAATTGCGTAAGCATGGATTTAACCGCCAGCACCAGAATGCGTTTGCCACGTCCACGGCGAATCAGCTCTGAAACCAGGATACCGGCTTCCAGCGTTTTACCCAGCCCTACCGCATCAGCAATTAATATCCGCTGACGCGGCTGCGCCAGCGCCATGCGAGTGGGATCGAGCTGAAAGGGCATAGAGTCCATTGCCGCCTGATGTCCAAAATGGACTTTGCTGTCAGTCGGTACGCGTTGACGTAGCTGGCTCTCTATGTACAACTGAGCCGCCTGGTAATTGGCTGACTCATCTTCCACCAGATTTGTTTTTGCTGGATCGAGAATCTCGACTTTTTGCTCCA
Organism: Enterobacter cloacae complex sp. HYC080_NIDB; assembly: GCF_056673325.1. Taxonomy (NCBI): domain Bacteria; kingdom Pseudomonadati; phylum Pseudomonadota; class Gammaproteobacteria; order Enterobacterales; family Enterobacteriaceae; genus Enterobacter; species Enterobacter cloacae complex sp. HYC080_NIDB. Next base: position 3,992,931 of record NZ_CP114212.1, read on the forward strand.
GCTTTGTCAGAAACAGCCCTTCTTTACCGCGTACCAGCTCCGAAATGCCATCACAGGTCAGCAGATTGCCACCATCTCCACTGTCATCTGCTCGGCGAATGCGCCACTCTGCATCACGAATAACCACCCGCATTCCAGGTGCATAATTTTGCTTATTCATCGGTTTTTCTGTCTGTATGAGGCAGTGGTGATAACACTATCCCGAGCGATATGTCGCTGCACACTGCGATAAAAAAGAGGGCCTTAAAGATATCATGAAGGCCCTCAGAAAAGTGACAAAATGGAAGGTAATACGCATAAATTACGCATGATTTCCAAACAAAAATTATTAAAAAGTGAGATGGGTCAACTCCCCACACTGAGTCGGTGGGGGTCTCCGTTTAGCCAGCGATGATATAACACTTCAATTCATTATCTGAGGCGATAATGAATACCCGACATATTGCCAAGCACTCAACCTGATTCGGTATTCGTCCTGGAAAATCAAAAGACATGTCATCTATACAACGCCAGTATCTTAGTCCCATATCGAGCAACACGGAATGTTCACTGCAGTCATTGTCAGTTCACGTCCGTGGTTCACGCGGCAAGTTCTTACTGATGAAGGCCAATCATTGTTCGTGTCTCAAAGCAGTATTTTCATTAAAGATCAACAACCAACTTGACCTGCTCCCCGTTGATTAATACACCGTGATGTTAGTAATGTCTTCATAAGCCACATGAGGACATCCCCATGAAGAAGCGTTTTTCCGACGAACAGATCATATGTATTCTCCGCGAGGCCGAAGCCGGCGTTTCTGCCCGTGAGCTCTGCCGTAAGCACGCCATTTCCGACGCCACCTTTTACACATGGCGTAAGAAGTATGGCGGTATGGAGGTGCCTGAGGTTAAGCGCCTGAAGTCGCTTGAGGAAGAGAACGCCAGACTCAAGAAGCTGCTTGCTGAAGCCATGCTGGATAAGGAGGCGCTTCAGGTGGCTCTTGGGCGAAAGTACTGACGACAGACCAGAAGCGGGAAGCCGTGGAAGTCATGTGCGAGGCTAAGGGTCTGTCGCAACGTCGTGCCTGCGGGCTGGCAGGTCTGTCCCTGTCAACCTGCCGATATTCGGCTCAGCGTCCGGCTGCTGACGCGCAGCTGTCTCTACGCATCACAGAGCTGGCACTTGAACGCCGCCGTTTTGGTTACCGGCGTATCTGGCAGCTTCTGCGACGTGAAGGTCTTTGCGTTAACCACAAGCGGGTTTACCGCATCTATCAACTTAATGGCCTGAGTGTAAAACGCAGACGACGTCGTAAAGGGCTGGCAACAGAACGTCTGCCGCTGCTCCGCCCGATGGCGCCCAATCTGACCTGGTCAATGGATTTCGTCATGGACGCACTGGCCACAGGTCGCAGGATCAAGTGCCTGACCTGCGTGGATGATTTCACAAAGGAATGCCTGACGGTCACTGTTGCCTTCGGGATTTCAGGCGTGCAGGTCACGCGTATTCTGGACAGCATTGCGCTGTTTCGCGGCTATCCGGCTACGATAAGAACCGATCAGGGCCCGGAGTTTACCTGCCGCGCACTCGATCAGTGGGCTTTTGAGCATGGTGTGGAGCTGCGACTTATCCAGCCCGGCAAGCCAACGCAGAACGGATTTATTGAGAGTTTTAACGGACGCTTTCGTGATGAATGCCTGAATGAGCACTGGTTCAGCGATATTGTTCACGCCAGGAAGATCATTAATGACTGGCGACTGGATTATAACGAGTGTCGACCACATTCATCACTGAATTACCTGACGCCGGCTGAATTTGCAGCGGGCTGGCGAAACGGGAAATATGAAGAAAAACCAACCGACATTACTAACTGAAGGTTGTATCTAACTCTGGGGGCAGGTCAAACTTCCTTAGCAAGTCTGGTCGATTTTCTTTAATTAAACAGAGATGACAAGCCCCTCACTCAACATTGCCTCGATTGATCTTCGCATAGTCAAACGGCGTTATTCCCTTCTCCCGGTTCGCATCCAGGAAATCCGCCCACCACTGCAACATCAGCTTGCGCTCATCCAGATGTTCCGCTTTATGGATATACGCCGCCCTCACCGAATTGCGTTCCATATGGCTCATCTGCCTTTCCACCGCATCCTTCGACCATAGCCCTGACTCAATTAACGAACTACAGGCCATTGTGCGGAAGCCGTGCCCGCAAACCTCAACTTTAGTGTCATAACCCATCACGCGTAGGGCACTGTTTACGGTATTTTCACTCATTGGCTTACGCGGATCATGATCGCCAATAAAAATCAGCTCATGTTCGCCACAGAACTGTTTTATCTGCTTTAGGATCGCCAGCGCCTGCTTTGAAAGCGGCACCAGATGCGGTGTACGCATCTTTGAGCCTCGCTGAGAATGTTTTACATCAGGAATAGGCTCTCGCTCAGGCGGGATGGTCCACGTTGACGTTTCAAAATCGATTTCTGACCAGCGAGCAAAACGCAGCTCACTGGATCGAATAAAGATAAGCAGGGTGAGTTCTGTTGCCCAGCGGGTTAGCGGCCTGCCGGTGTAGCTGTCTATTTTCTGTAGTAACTCAGGAATGCGCTTTAATTCCAGCGCCGGACGATGTTGTCGATTACCGGAAGCAACCGCCCCAGCCATCTCTTGTGCCGGGTTATAATCAATTAACCCACTTTGCACTGCATAACGCATGATGGCCGTAGTGCGCTGTTGAAGACGGGCAGCAACCTCAAGACGTCCAGACATCTCTACGGCTTTAATGGGTGCTAATAAATCGCGAGTTTTTAACTCAGCGATGTTACGCTCACCAAGCGCTGCGAAGAGATTATCTTCCAGACTTTTTAGCACACGATGGGCATGATCTTCAGACCACTTTTTATTGGTGCCATGCCACTCGATCGCTACCTCTTTGAAGGTTCGAGCTTTACTCTGCTCAACCTTATCATTTTTCTTTTTGTCTCCCGGATCGACGCCATTCGCTAGCAGCTTACGCGCTTCGTCACGACGTGCTCTGGCATCCGCCAGTGTGATTTCAGGGTAAACCCCAAGTGCCAGCATCTTTTGCTTGCCGTCAAAACGGTACTGCAAACGCCAGTACTTAGAACCATTAGGGTGGACGAGAAGATGCATACCACTGCCATCAGTCAGCTTGTATTGCTTATCCGTTGGCTTGGCTGTTCTGACTTTGATATCTGTTAGAGCCATGCTTTATCCCCTCCCTGTTGGTACAAGCATTATCGAACCGGAAATACCATCATCTGTACCAACATCTGTTGGTAGATGTACGTTGATGTCGGTTGACCTTGAGAGAGTTAATATAGCGGGAATGGTAGATAAATACTGGATTTTAGGCATAAAAAAAGACCTCAGTTGAGGTCCATTTACATACTTATGGTGCGAAGGCCGGACTCAAATATAGACATAAGTCATTGTTAAATAAATATTTTTCAATATAAAAACAGATTTATGCCCCCATTTGTGCCCCCACTTTTTTTCTTACCATCGGTAAAAAAGACGAGTTTTTAGCCATTTGTAATCAAAGCACAATTTTAATATCCCCGGTTAGGTTCCGTGCAACGGATCCAAACCAAAAGTCCTCAACACCCAAAATTACTTTTTCTTTAGAAAAGCGTGCACACTGTTCACTGCGACATAATTAACTTTAATATCAATAAAATAGAAGTTAACAATATGGTGTAGAGTGAACAGTAAACTCTACATTCATTGAAAAGAAAAAACCCGGCGTATGCCGGGTCAGTTATACGTTAATTGGTTGCTGGGCCATCGCACTTAGGTAGCCAGTCAGCATTGCTTTCCTCTCTGAGTGCCAGATTGGTCTGCATTCCCTGATTGGTCCGCCGCTTCTCGTACTGCAGCCCATACTCTTTCAGCATTAACGGCAGCCCCTTGCCAAACATGGTCAGACTGAGCGTATTTTTATAGCCGTTGGCTTCCATGTAGACCAGATAGGCATGGTAAAGGTATGTACGAGGCTGACGTGGGACAATGTTAGCGTTCCCCATAAACATTCCCGTGGTGTCAGGTAAGACTTCAAGGTATCCGCAAAAATCAAACGCTGAATCAGCATCACGCTTGATGGTGAGCGCTTCATCGGAGTTCTGCTGCGACTGAAGTAATGTCCTGGCACTCATTGGGTCGCTGAAACGTTGCATAAGCTGGCGAACAATCACCGCCAGCTCGCTGGCAATTTTCTCTTTGAGCTGGGTATCGCGTTCCTCCGGGGCTATCTGGTCGGGGAAATGCAGGATCACCCTTCGGCGTGAAACTCCACCACTACGATCAGTGAAACGCATCGGGTTATTGTTCACAGCCAGAATAACTGCAGGAATGTGGGTTGAATAGGCGTTCTGGTATTTGGGATCAACGGATACCGCATCGCCGCCAGTGATGGCTTTTAGGCCGGCCCCGTCACCGCTCCACTTTTCCTGGTCGGGAAGTCGAATCAGTGAAAAACCAATTAATGCGGCTCGTTCTCGTGGTGACTCAAGCATTTCAATGGTTGCAGAGGTAGCATTATCCTCACCTGCCAGCATTGTTGCTATTTCAGCCAGAATACTCTTTCCGCTTCCGCCAGGGCCAGTGACCTCCAGAAACAGCTGCCAGTCATAACGGTTAGCCAGCACCATAAACAGTGCCGCCAGGATAATGTCCCGCTTTTCTGGTTTGAAACCTGCGGCGCGATCCAGCCAGCGCCAGAATGCCGGGGCATGAGTTTCCAGTGCCTCGCCGTCTACAGGCTGCGTGTAATCCACCTCGCACAGCGTACGTAACCAGTGCTTCTTATCGTGCAGGCTGAACAATCCTGTCCGGGTATCGAGCACACCGTTGCGAAACCCGATCAGCTGCCGCGCTGGATTCTGCTGTTGCGGAACAATCAGTTTGAGGGTTTCCACGATAGAGGCAATTTTCCCGGATGAAAAAGGTGCGCCAAGGCGCTGAAACAGCGCAGCCACATCACGGGCAAAATCGGCGTAAGAGATAACTTTCCAGGCCCCCGCCTCATAGCGTGAAAGGAGCTGCCCATTCGGGTCTACTGCCAGTGCATTTTTATAGTGATCCACTACCCTCTGCGCTTTTTCACTGACGCTCAGCGCGCTAAATTCAGCTTCGCTCATTGTGTCGAACGGGCTGGCAACGGCTGGTTTTATGGCCTCATAAATTGCCTGCCGGGTGGCTTCTTCGCCATTCTGCGTGAATGCATCATTCCAGTCACCAAACACAGGTGGGAGCGCCATTGTGCAATTGCAGGCCTTGGCAGCAGCTACGCCCCTTGTTTGCCCCGCACCGTTGAGATCGCGGTCAGCAGCAATAATTATCTGGTGCGTTGGGTACTGACTGCAGGCAACGCTCGCCAGGGAAAGGAAATTGACGGATGAAAAGGCCACCATGACAGCATCGCCAGTCAGATGGTTGAGAGTAAGTGCAGTGGCATATCCTTCCGCTATCCAGAGCCGTTTAGCTGATTTGGCAGTACCTTCAACAAGGTAAAAGGCATTCTTAACCTGACCGCCTTTAAGGAAGCATTTGCCGCCATCAGCCTTGATTAACTGCAAATTTACCAGATCCCCATCTGCATACAGTGGAACGATAAGATCTCCCATACGGAATGTCACACCACCGACTTTATGCACGGCGGTTAATTCCCGGCAAGGCAGTGCAGAAAACCCTTTGCCCGTCAGATAGGCATTGCCAGTGGTCTGACGAGATTTCTCAAACAAACGGGCAGCCAGCGCTGCTGCAGTTTGTTTCCCGGTCTTATTATCAAGAGAACCGGATTCAAGCCTTTCCTGAGATACGGGTGGCAGATTTCCGGTAATGCCGTTTATTCTGTCTGCCGCTTCACTAACGCCTACATCCAGTACTTTACTCACAAGCGCCAAACCATCACCTGCCCCGCACTTGTTACAGAACCACGTTCCCCGTCCTTCCTGGTCATCAAATCGAAAGCGGTCTTTCCCGGCGCATACCGGACAAGGCTGATGACGATTTTTCAATACGTTTACGCCCAGTGCGGGTAAGATACTTGACCAGTGACCTCGAGCTGCTTTCTCAGCCTGGCTAACTTTCATTCCTGACATTGTGCGGCCCTCCTTAATGCAGCGCTGGTTTATTGAGGTGACGGGAGCAAAGTTCATCCATTACCGTCACTCCGAGCAGTGAGAGAACCGGACAGGCCTTAAGCGGCCCCGACTCCATTAGATCCGAAAGCAACGCGCAGGCAATTTCCAGTCCCCTTTGCTGCCCATGCTGGCGCAGATAGAACCCTTCCAGCTCGCGGGCGATGGCATCTTCAAGTTCAGCGAGTGTCAGGCCGGAATAACGTTCCCGCTGACTGCTGAGAGTCAGCCAGGCACAAGCTACGGCACGTCGATACAGAGCGGCGCGAAGTGCCAGATGAGATTCACAGGATTGCATCAGGCCACCTCCGCATTCATCAGGTCGTCATGGCAGCGCTGCACCACACCATCCAACTGCTCTGTCATCAGATAGATGAGGGAAACCAGTTGTTCACATTGGGCCCCCGCTGGCTGTTCATAACAGTCCTGCAGGGCTGCCATGCCAGTGACATATTCACCCACATTGCGTAAATGTTTCAGCCTTACAATATCGTCGTAGGAGATCTCAAACTGGTTCATAGTGTCACCTCTTTGGCAGGCAGGCGTGCAGAAAGGGAGAGCACATAATCACGAACCAACGAAAGGCGTGCGGAACGCTCATCGCAGGCCACAGTGCGGAGCATACAAATGCGAGGTTGAGTGTCTGCACGGCGGATTGCGGCAAACACAAAGACATATTTCGGGTGTGACGAGGTGAGGATTGTAGCCATGATGGCAGCCTCCATTGAGTGGCGGTTATTGCTACCACCGGAAACGCCAATTTCACTGGTGGCAGCCCGAACGGGGTTGGCGTAACCGGCCTCAATGGATACCGGCCAGCCCGAAGGCTGCCCCGCCCGGACTGCCATTATCACGATAGAACCACGGTGTACACATAAACACCACAGCCCGGAAAATGGGTGTGCCTGAGCTACGACGAAAAAAAAGACGCCTGGCGCGTCTGGTGTCGCCATTGAGTTTCGCGGAACGCCAATTCCGGCTGCCGATTTTGCGACAGCGGAAAGACTATACATAGAAATGGCGACAGTAAGCAAGCCTGAGAAAAGGTATTTAATGTGTTCAGGTATCATCATGCATCACATCCCCGCCCACGGGCGCTGATACGGTCCGCCATCCATGCGCTGACCTCAGACTGTGCCCAGGCGACATTTTTTCCGCCAAGCGGGATCTGCTTCGGAAACGCATCGCGGCTGATCAGATCGTAAATGGTCGAGCGAGACAACCCGCATAAGTGCATCACCTCAGGCAGGCGTAAAAAACGCTCATGCTGGTTCGGAATAGGAAATAATGGCGCAGCCGGAGCTGGCGCAGAAACAGAAATATTATACATTTGTCTACCCTCTTAATTTCAACAAAAGTCCGGATAAATTCATACGGATTCAGGTAGTTCCTTATTATGTGTATATAGCTTGCTTGCGCACGCATTATTTATTTAGCGTCACGTATTGATTTTATGGAACTTAAAATCCGATCAAACCTTATAAAATGACATAATAAACACTATGCCTGCGGGCTATAAATACAGGAGCATTAATAGGAACTACCATTCATCTAATGGTTTACTAACCCCATGAGTCATTGCACGTAATGCTGCTGCCTCCGGAGTTCATACAGCAATGCTGCATAAATACTATACGGGGCCTTGCATTGCAGGTCCCTACATACGGACATATTCACGAAACGCATCCAATGTATAAAATTTTGGCCTGCATAAAAAACTTGATGTTAAATAACTCCACCTTAAATCTTAAAATATATCAAAAATGAATCCATACAGAACCGGACAGCTCTAGTTTTATAAAAATCAGTATGAAATGCAACACCATGGCAAGAGGCAAAAATGTTATTTTCCAGCCAAAAGATGCAGTCTGTTTATGTGCCTGTTGAATACTACTGAATAAGGGTGAATAGTGGTGGGGAGCAAAAAATGAATACCCATGAGGAATAAAACAGCCATCCATTATGAAAAAATAATATAAATAATTTTATTCCATGTGAACAGTTATGAACAGTCGATGAATACTGCTTTGCCACCCCTTCACTTTTTAACTTACTGTATTATCTATTATTTTATCTAAGTGAATAGTAGTGAATAGTTAAAGTAAGTCTGAAACAAACTCAGCTAAGCGAGACCTTTCTTGGCTAGCCAAAAAGAAGTCTTTGTCTAGTCGCTCGCACAATGGCGTTCAATGGCAGCTTTGTATGCATGACAGCACAATTGACAACACGACAAACCACCAGGTGCTGACATGACTACCGGAACCATTAATCAGGAAGCTCTTAACGATTACCGCGCGGCGATAAAAAGCTGGCTGACACTACGTAATGTGCAAAGTACCAGCCAGCTTCGTTTGGCGGCTCTTCTGGATACTGAAGAAAAACCGGCAGCATATGCCAGCCAGCTTGAAAATCTTCGTGAGCGCCTTGCACTCCTCGAATGGCAAATTAACTGTGCCGCCCGGGATGGTCTTTATGCTCACCAGATTGTGCTGGAAAGCTGTGTTACAAGCGCAACTGAAAACTTCATGAGCGAGCATGGTGATGCACTCACTGACGCTCTGGCTCCTTTTCTTTGCGCACCATACGGGCTTGAGGCGGCAATGAAAATATTACGCACCGCTGTAGTCCGACAAACCGAAATCCGTACTCCTGTAATTTCAGCAGCATATAAGAGCGTTATCGACGAAACCGGATTAACGGTGGATGCATCAATGCGAGCTGATGCTTCAGCCACTTTCACTCCGGCAAAACATAAAGTTTTCCTGGCCCGCCTCAACAGGCTTAATGAAAAAGGAGGGTATTGATATGGCCCTGAAGTGTCCTGAATGTGGCACGGTCGCACACGCCAGAACCAGCGCCTATGAAGCTCCATCGGTTAAACGCTCGTGGTATCAGTGCCAGAATCTTGAATGCTCCTGCACATTTACTGCCCTGGAAAGTGTGGACACGATAATTATGAAGCCCCATAAACCAGCGGCGCCTGAGCCTGAATCACAGAGCGATTCTCTTGTACGTCAGCCGCATACACTGGGCCGCTACGGTTCAGCCTGTACCCTTAAAGACCGTCATGCACAATAAAATGAGGAGGAACAACGATATGACAGAACAACAATTGACGGAAAACCAGATTCAGGCCGCAACCGGACATGTAGTAACACTTCTCGCGAGGGCAAAAAAACCGCTTCAGGATGCGGATTGGCTCATGAGATTGCCTGCAAATGAAATAGCCCGCGAGACGGAAAAACTGACAAAAAGCCTTTCCTCGGAATGGCAGTCCCGAATTATCGACCTTTACAAAAAAATGCAGACCTGGGTGGAGGCCAGACAGGCCGAAGAAGCAGCCATTGAGAACCTTCGGGCTCTGCGCCAGCATCAGACCGAAACTGAGCAGGTCAGCAAAGACAATCGGGCGCAGTTCAGGGAATTGCTTAACCAGAGCGGCGGCATCGTAACGCCGGAGATGAAAGCTCTCCGGGCTGAGTATCTGGAACAACAGGAAACAGCCACAGAACTGGCCGGGCTGATTACTGAAAAAGAAGAGCAGCTGCCGGTACTGGCTGCAGCGACCGCGCGTAAGGCAAACGTCTATATAAACTGCCATCATGGCATCACTGAGGAGCGTATCGATGAGCTTTTACGAGATTTTTTTATTTTCCACGGTGCCGAATTGAGCAGCCTGCTCAGGATGAAGTACAGACAGTTTGAGCGGAATAGCTCAGCGCATATACCGGGCATTATTGAAGGGACAAATGATGCAGATACGTTGTATCGTGAATTTATCCTGAATCTAATGCTGAAGTGGACGAATGAAATATTGCCGTTGAGATTCCGGGACGACGTGATGAGTCTGATCGGTTCAGCACCGGTATCAGGATCACATGACGACAGAAAAAAAAGAAAGCTGTTCTGACCTGAACAGAAAAGCTCACTTAAGCCCGGCCAGTGCCGGGTTTTTTGATGTCTGTAGCTTGAGTGCATGCCTATACTGCATGAAATCGCATGACTATATGCACTTGCATTTTTACTTCTCAGGCCAGATAAGGCGCGGTTAAGAGCCTATCATGCAACTGCATGAAAACCACTCCATAAAGCGGGCAGGCGTGGCGGGGCTACGAGTGCGCGCTGTGGGATTAAATGGTGTTGATCATTCAAATCCCGAGGAGCCGACAGGGTCAAGATAGGGGTAAATCTCACCGCTTTGGGGCGCTGTCGAAACGCAAGTTACTAGGGTGAAGAGCAGCTGGCCAGAGCAGAATTACGCGGCAGAAAGCATTTCAGGCCTGTTGCTGCTTAGTGAGTTAATAATGGTGACAAAATCACCACTAAACAGAGCGGGATTTATCTCCGTCGCCACGCTGACCGTGCAGCAGCCCGTCAAACAACCTATATAAATCCAGTTATTTCCCTCAATTAAGCCATGCATCCAAAGGGGGCATGGTTTTACATGCGTTTTCCCGTCCCTGCACTACAGCGCCAGTCTTGGGGCAGCCTGAGAACACCATTACACCTGTATTAAAAGTGCCCCCTGCGTGCTGGCGTGCTGGCGTGCTGGCGTGCTGGCGTGCTGGCGTGCTGGCGTGCTGGCGTGCTGGCGTGCTGGCGTGCTGGCGTGCTGGCGTGCTGGCGTGCTGGCGTGCTGGCGTGCTGGCGTGCTGGCGTAAGTATTGCGCAAAACTATATTGATAAAGTCATCTTACAGTGCAAAAATATCCCTCAACCAACTATCACTTAATAATAGCGTCAATTTCATCAATCATTTTTGAATATGACTCTATTTTCTCATCAGGAATGCAATCATATCTGAGGTTAAACTTTATGAACGATATTAAATAAGCACGATAGCCGCAAAGCTTATTACGAACCTGGGTTTTATAAAATTTTTGTTTAAACGCTCTAGTTATCGGGAAAGCAAAATTATCAGGCTTTATTTTCTCCCTAAAAATCCCCTCCATGATTTTAGTGTAATCTACTGGCTTTTTATTAAATTCATGGATGATTTTTTTTAACTTTATTATCTTCTTGTTTGAAATAAAAACACCACTTATATCGTTAACATTCTTCCTATTTGTCAATGAAGAGGATTGGATAACATATCCATTTAGAGATATCCTATGCTTCGCCTTAACAATTTTTTTCTCATTTACCTTTAATTTATGTGATGAAAGAATCACTTTAATTTCATGCTCAAAAGAATCCGAATGAATGTACTTGTCAGCGCGAGAGGATGAAAATAGCATATCATCGGCATATCTAGTATATGTTATATTATACAGCGCACATGTTCTTTGGATAATTATGTCAATTTTACGAAGAAAAATATTTGATACGAACGGAGACGCAGGAAAGCCAACAGGTAAAATTCTTTTTCCTTTATCATCATCATTCCCAAAGGAACTGCCGACATGAAACAATATCAAATTGAGGAATGATGAAATTAATTTTTGCTTATTTTTGGGGTCAATACACTCGTCTTTAAAATATGATGAAAAGCAATCCCTCAACAACTTTTCGTCAATTGAATGGAAGAAGTTTTTTATATCAAAACGAAGGAAGTGATAGTTATTCGAGTGAGGCTCAAGAAAATTCAAATAGCAGGCGCCCTTCCTAAAACCTACTGCACTATCATTTAAATCAATTCTTCGTAACAACACTTCAATTAAATTTCGCTGAGCAAGCAATGCAGGGGATTTATTTTTTAAAGCATATATGTATCTTTTTTTTATCTTTTTTTCGAGCACGCTAGAATATGGAATCGATGGAATGACATCATCCTCCAAAAGATCCTTTGGTGCAATTTGAGTTTTGAACAAATTTTTATCGATAATATGCATTATAGTAGCAACCTAATAATGTATAAAATGTGCTTCGTCCCGATACCAAGAACAACTTTTCACGGGCAGTGAAACTAAAAGCTCATCCAAGATAATCATAACATCGTAGGAGGAACTGGTCTTTATTAGGGCTAGTCAAGTCTGACGAATCAGATCTTGAACCATTTTCATGGCCCCTTACCCTCTATCGAGACGAAGCTTATCTATCATACTATAAAACTCTGGGAAAATTAAAGAAAATTTACTATCAAACGATGTAGATGTTTTTGCTGCTTCCAATTCAAGATGGGCTATAGCGAAATCAAGAAATGAAGTGACCCATCCACCAGTTTTCCCCGTATAAAAACACTTCTTCTGAATTTCTCTTTCGACAATATTTAATAAACGCCGCCCAAGTTTAAAGTCTTTGTTTTTTAGATGTTTATAGACTAAACCAGTTGTTGCCTTTCCATTAAAAATCAACCGTAAATAAGTAGCAAGAGTTCTGTAATTGAAATATGTTAGCCCCTCTAAGTTTTTAAGTATGTTATCGACATCTATACCATTGGAATGATGAAGCCAAAGTAAAAACAATGGAAGCGAATTCTCATTTATTAAGCACTCTTCAAAAGTGCTACTTAACACTATAATATTCTTATTTGATAAATAACTATCTATATTATCAACAAGTTTATTCACATATGCTTTACTGATATTATCAAAGTCTAACGTTTTATTATTAAAAGATAGAACCTTTCCTTCTGAAGATTTAATATCATTCAAGATTGAAACTTGAACCCTGTATTCAGAACTATATCCCTTCATATAGTATTCTATTTCAGAGTCTAATTTCTCAGGTTTTAAACTGAATAACCCCCCATTTCCCTGAAGCATTACTTTACACTGCCGCTTAGTAACCTCGTATTGTAACGTTTTGTCTCTATCAAATAGGTAAAAATACGGAATTGATAATTTTGATCTGTTCGGATTTAAATTTTCAAGATATACATTTGATCCTGCCTGATAAAGTTCCACATTATTCATGTGAGGATATTTTTTAGAAAGTGAAAAGTTTGAGAACGCTTCCAGTTCAGTATCGCCTTCAACAAATAAGATAATATCACTAAAAAATAATCTTGCTTCATTATCATTAAAGATATTTAAAAAACGCCTATCTTCATATGTAGACTTCATTACACCAACGCGAGTATGATTTTCTTCAATCCTAAAATGAAGTATCTGATGATTATCTTTAAAATATTTGATAATATGCTTGGCTATATTTGCTGAATGGGTTGCGATAAAAATTTTTGGCAACGGAGTTGCATATTTACCCTTTTCAAAGGATTCTTTTGTTTTTTTGAAAGATTCATAAGATTGATAAAGCTCATAGATTAGTTTTTCATTCGCCTTAGGATGAAGCCCAATTTCAGGCTCATCAATATAAACTATTGGTGAAATGTATTCTCTCCGAGTTAAAGAAACTAAAAGCTTTAAGAAAAGTGATAAATATTCTAAAGAATTTGTTCCATCCGATTGAGTAGTAAGGTCTTTACCGCCAACATTAAACGTTTGACCATTTAACCCAATTTTTACATAGTTTAATACCCTCTCTCTATAACTATAGGATGATACCTTTGTTATATCCTGAATTTTAGAGGTGAAATCCTTATATGCATTACTATTAGGAGAGATTTTTTCATTCAAGAAATCAATAATTTCTTCTTTTTTAACCCCATCTACTTTGAACGACTTCAATCTGCTAATTAGATCCCATAACTTATCCCAATCATACAAATTTATATGCCTAGTTTCTATTTCAAAAAATGGAAATAAATAGCCAATCAAATCTATTTCAGAATTATTTTTGGTTGACCAAGAAAATGCATTATTACTATGGATTGTCAATTTAAGCGTAAAAGTTGTGTCATTGATTCTGTTAGTGAAAAAATCTTTCTCAACCCCCATTGGTGAACCTTTAAAAAAGGTGTTGTATATATGTTTAAAAAAATCTGTTTTTCCTTTTCTTTTTGAAGTTACTATATTTTTAATTCTTGTTAAATCATACTGTATTGAAATACTTCCATGACTACTATAATTTGAGTGTAACTCAGGAGGTATGCATTTAATATTATCGATTTTTTTGTAAAAAAAGGACAATAGTTTTAATAAATTGCTTTTACCTACATTATTTTTCCCAATTACACAATTTAAATCTTTAATATTATTTATTATTAACGTATCATAAGATAATAAATTTTCAATCCTGATTGATTTAATGCTCATCTACTCTCCTTCGCATGCACTGAGAAAATAATTAATTTTTAGCGAAATCATAAGGTGTTATATAGTTATGTGTATTCTCTTCCAGATAGTCCGCCCACCATTGTACCATCAGGCGACGCTCGTCTAAATGCTCGGAAGTATGAATATATGCAGCACGCACGTTATTACGTTCCGAATGACTTAATTGTCGCTCTATTGCATCCTCACTCCATAATCCTGATTCACCTAGCGCACCACGCGCCATCGTCCTGAATCCATGCCCGCAGACCTCGGTTTTCGTGTCGTATCCCATCGCACGTAATGCGCTGTTTACTGTGTTTTCGCTCATAACTTTAGTTGCGTCATGATCACCCGGAAAAAGCAGCTCTTTATCACCACTAATCTGCTTTAACTGATCCAACAAAATCACCGCCTGCCGACTAAGCGGAACAATATGCTCCTCTTTCATCTTCATGCCACGGTACGAGTAACGCACGCCTTTAATTTCTTCTCGTTTTGCTGGTACGCGCCAGAGAGATTTATCAAAGTCGAACTCATTCCAACGCGCGAAGCGTAACTCACTGGAGCGCACGAAAGTTAGTAAGGAAAGCTCGACTGCGATCCGTGTCATTACACGGCCACGATATGCAGCAAGACGAGCAAGAAACTCAGGGAACCGGCTGGAGGGTAAAGCGGGATAATGTCGCGCCTTAGTTGTCGATAACGCCCCGGCCATGTCACTGGCTGGATTAGAGTCGATGTAATCGTTCTGTACTGCATAACGCATAATAGCCGTGACGCGCTGTTGCAAGCGCTGAGCTACGTCATGCTTACCACTGGCATCAACTTTTTTAATCGGGGCTAACAGGTGACTGGTTTTGAGCTGGCGAATGTCGGACGAACCGATATGAGGGAAGATATAAAGCTCAAGATAGCGAAGAACGCGCGATCGATGGTCTTCACTCCAGCGCTTGTTACTTTCATGCCATTCGCGGGCAATGATTTCGAAAGTATATGCCCCCGAATTCTCTGCCTGAGCTTCTTTCTGTTCAGCTTTAGGGTCAATGCCCTGCACTAGCATTTTTTTAGCTTCATCACGCTTTGCTCGTGCCTGAGCAAGCGTTACCGTAGGCCAAACACCAAAAGCGAGGCGATCCTCTTTTTTGTCAGAGGGGCGTCGGTATTTCATGCGCCAATATTTAGAGCCCTTGGCCGAAACCTCGAGATACAAACCGCCGCCATCGGCCATTTTGTAGGTTTTGTCTTTTGGCTTTGCGGTCTCGACCTGTCTGGCGTTGAGCTTCATTTGGGGGCACATTTCTAATCGAAGTTAAGATGCCCCCAATTATGCCCCCAATGACATCCGGATTTCAACGGACAACCTCGTACAACTCAGGACGTAAAATCGCTGCAAGCACTGATTTTTAAGGGATAATTGGACTTTGTCGGATGTTCTTGGAAGTACTAATGGTGCCGAAGGCCGGACTCGAACCGGCACGTATTTCTACGGTTGATTTTGAATCAACTGCGTCTACCGATTTCGCCACTTCGGCACTGAAGGGGATGCGGAAACGTTGTGGATTATACCTGTCGCGCGCCGCCATGCAAGCGACGACGCGCGAAACCCGCGCTAAGTGCCCAAAAAACCAGCGCCCTTCGTCACTCCAGCTCAGACACCGCCAGCCGAATCACCCCTGCTGCCTTCTGCTCCGGCAGCGCCAGCACCTTCGCCCACATCTCCTGCACCATATCGCAGGAGAGCTTCTCTTTGCCCGCCGCCTTCTCCGGCATCTGCAGCAGCTGGATGTCCTCGCCGTACTTATCGGCAAGCGCCTTCATAATCGGCCGCACATCCTCGACAGCCGCCTCGCGTTCGGCCGGGGTCACGGTGTGGCGGTTTTTGCCGTAGGCCGCGCGCATCATGTCGGCGTCGGCCTGCATGCGCCGCGCCATCAGGTCTTTATCCAGCATGCGCATCGGGTTCACGCCGCCCTTCACCGCCGGGTAGAGGAAGCGGAAGCAGGCGTCGTCGCTCACCTTCTGGATGGCGGCGGTCTGCTCCATGTTGATGGTCATGTAGTTCACCACGTTGGCGTCCGGGGCGTTTTGCAGGCGCGACATCTGCAGATGCAGGATCTGCGGCTGGATGGTGTCGATAATCTGCTGCTCCGGCTCGCCCGCTTTTTGCAGGGCGGCCATCTGGTCGAGGATGCGCTGATGCAGCACAGGCTCCTGCTCCTTGATCACCTGCCAGGCGGGCATCGCGTTGAGGGCTGTATCAATTTGCGCTTCCGGAGCGCGCTGCCTGTCGAAGAACACCCAGAACGCCACGGCGGCGGCCGCGACGAGGACAATCACAATACGGGTCCACGTTTTATTCATCTCGCATCCTTATCCTTGCGTTATGCCGGTTTACACCGGCACGCCGCTGTGGAAGCGAAACTCGTTGTCCGGTGTCGAGATAAGTGTGGCTTCAATTTCGCCAAAATGCTGTATGCGCGGTGAGATATCGTCGTCGCTCACCTGCTGGGCCAGCGTCAGGTAGTCCTGATAGTGGCGCGCTTCCGAGCGCAGCAGCGAGAGATAAAACTTCTGCAGCTCGTCCTCGAGGAACGGGGCCAGCGCGGCGAAGCGTTCGCAGGAGCGGGCTTCGATGTAAGCGCCGCAGATGAGTTTGTCGATCAGCGTCAGAGGTTCGTGGGTGCGCACTTCTTTAAGCATCCCTTTGGCGTAGCGGCTGGCGGTGATTTTGACGTACGGAATGTTGCGGGCCAGCATCGCCTCGCGCACCTGCCAGAAGTGGTGCAGCTCCTCTTTAATCAGCAGCACCATGCTGTCGATGAGCGCCTGTCCCCACGGGTCGTCGGTTTTGGGCATCACGCTTTTGCCAATCTGCTTGTGCAGGGCGATGAAGTCCGGCTCCGGGCCGTCGCGGAAGGTGAACTGTTCGTAGGGTTTGAGCCAGTCGAGCAGCGCGTCGGCACCGCTTTCGTCGGCGACGTATTTACGCACGAGTAATAGCGCGGTCTGGGCGGCCTTGAGCTCGCACACCATATGGTCGGTGAGCAGCAGCGGCAGGTTTGCCGGGTCGCGGGCTTTATCAATCCATGCTTGCGGGGTCGGGCACTGAAGGAAGTTGAGTACGGGGGCGAGTATCTGCGGGTAATCCATGGTTCTGCCTTGAAAAAGCGGTGGCGTGCGCCACCGCCTGAAACGCTTAGTGACGCACGCCGTCGTCGTCTTCGTCGACGTAATCTTCGTCGTCGCCTTCTTCGCCGTCTTCACCGTTCGGATCTTCGAAGTAGGTTCCCCAGCCGTCGTACTCCACCTCAAACTTCTCGGCCAGGTTCATCAGCTGTTCTACCTGCGCGTCGATAAGCTCCGCCTTCAGCGCGCCTTCGCTCAGGATGTCGCAGCAGATGACGGTGTCGCCCTCTTCCACTTCCAGCTCTTCCGGCTCGGTCACTTCGTAACCCAGCTTGAAGGCTTCCACCGCCATTTTTTCCAGCGCGTCGAAATCATCCGCAGAGAAATGGTGCTCGATGGTGTACAGCGCGTCCGGATCGCTACCGTCTTCCAGCAGCTCTTCAATAATCAGACGCGTCTCTTCGCGTTGCTCTTCCAGGTGTTCCGGGTTTGCCATGGCTCAATCCTCTTTAAAGTGCGGCAGATACTTCTATTTTCACACACGGACGGGTTTGCCTCCACCTTTGTAAGAAAGAATTGTGAAACGGGGTTGCAAATGAATAATTACACATATAAAGTGAATTTTAATTCAATAAGTGGCGTTCGCCAGGCGAGGATAAAATGTCCGATTTGTACAAGAAACACTTTCTGAAATTGCTCGACTTTACCCCTGCACAGTTCACTTCTCTGATGACTCTTGCCGCACAGCTCAAAGCCGATAAAAAAAAGGGCAAGGAAGTACAAAAGCTTACCGGTAAAAACATCGCGCTCATCTTCGAAAAAGACTCGACCCGTACACGATGCTCTTTCGAAGTTGCCGCATTTGACCAGGGCGCACGCGTCACTTATTTAGGGCCGAGCGGCAGCCAGATTGGGCATAAAGAGTCAATTAAGGACACCGCACGGGTGCTCGGGCGGATGTACGATGGCATTCAGTATCGCGGCCACGGCCAGGACGTGGTCGAAACGCTGGCACAATATGCGGGCGTGCCGGTGTGGAACGGCCTGACCAACGAGTTCCACCCGACGCAGTTGCTGGCGGACCTGCTGACCATGCAGGAGCACCTTCCGGGCAAAGCGTTTAACGAGATGACGCTGGTCTACGCGGGCGACGCGCGCAACAACATGGGCAACTCGATGCTGGAAGCGGCGGCGCTGACCGGGCTGGATCTGCGTCTGGTGGCCCCGAAAGCCTGCTGGCCGGAAGAGAGCCTGGTAGCGGAGTGCAGCGCGCTGGCGGAGAAGCACGGCGGCAAAATCACCCTGACGGAAGACGTGGCGGCCGGCGTGAAGGGCGCGGACTTTATTTATACCGACGTGTGGGTGTCGATGGGCGAAGCCAAAGAGAAGTGGGCGGAGCGGATTGCGCTGCTGCGCGGGTATCAGGTGAACGCGCAGATGATGGCGCTGACCGGCAACCCGAACGTCAAGTTCCTGCACTGTCTGCCGGCGTTCCATGACGACCAGACCACGCTCGGCAAGCAGATGGCGAAGGAGTTCGATCTGCACGGCGGGATGGAGGTGACGGACGAGGTGTTTGAGTCGGCGGCGAGCATCGTGTTCGACCAGGCGGAAAACCGGATGCATACGATTAAGGCGGTGATGGTGGCGACGCTTGGGGAGTGATCCTCTCTCCCACATTTTTATTCGGTGCGCTCTTCTTGCCGGGTGACGCTGCGCTTACCCGGCCTACAAAACCCGTAGGCCCGTGCAAGCGAAGCGCCGCCGGGCAAATCAGGCCTGCTCAATTGATTTTTCACCCCAAAAAAGGTACGTTTTCGCCTTAATTCCAGCGTGGACATGCCAGCATTATGCCGATTATTCAGTCTGTTGAACGTGCGTTGCAGATCCTCGACCTGTTCAACGAGCAGGCCACCGAGCTTAAGATCACCGACATCAGCAAACTGATGGGGCTGAGCAAAAGTACCCTCCATTCGCTGCTGAAAACCCTGCAGCTTCACGGCTATATCGATCAGAACCCGGAGAACGGTAAATATCGCCTCGGCATGAAGCTGGTCGAGCGCGGCCATTTCGTCGTGGGCTCAATGGATATTCGTCAGAAGGCAAAAGGCTGGCTGACGGATCTTTCCCGGCGGACCGGGCAGACCACCCATCTGGGGATCCTGGACGGGCGTGAAGGGGTCTATATCGAGAAGATTGAAGGCAAGCTGGCCGCCATCGCCTATTCGCGCATTGGCCGTCGCCTGCCGGTTCATGCCACCGCCATCGGCAAGGTGTTGATTGCCTGGCTGGGCGAGGCCGAACTGAATGCCCTGCTGGAGGGCTATCAGTACACTACCTTTACCCCTTCCACTCTTGCCACCCGCGAAGCGTTGGTGGATGCGCTGAAAAAAACCCGCGAACAAGGCTACGCCCTGGACAGCGAAGAGAACGAGCAGGGCGTGCGCTGCGTGGCGGTGCCGGTGTGGAACCACGAGTCACGCGTGATTGCCGCCCTGAGCCTGTCGACGCTGACCTCGCGCGTGGACGACGCCGAGCTGGCTAATTTCCGCGAGCAGCTTCAGCAGGCCGGGCTCCAGCTCTCACGCGCGCTGGGCTACCCAGCCTGAGCCGCTACAGCGGCTCGTAGGTGAAGTAGTCGAAGTCCGCGTGGCAGCCGTCACCGCTGATGTCCTCGCAGTGCAGCCCCACAAATGCGCCGGTGAAGAAGCCGCGCCCGCCGATGTAGTCGTCCGATAGCTTCCACGCCTCATAGGTTACCGGCACGGTGTGCCACGTCTCGCCGTCGAACGAGTAGCTGTAGCGATAGACCAGCGTATCCACATCGACGCGCAGCCAGACGCTCTGCGCACTCTCCGGTACCGGAATCGGCTGCTCGTGCAGCGGCCATGACGGCACGTTGTGGTCGAGCTGGATCACCTTTATGGTTCTCCTCTGCCCCTCCTCGTAGTCCACAAAGCAGTAGCTCCAGTTTTTACTGTTGTAGTAGCAGGTCAGCCCGGCGCTCTGCTGGAAGTGGACCGGCGAGAACTGCATCCGCGTCTCCGCCCGGAAGGTGAAGTGCTGCCAGCGGCGCGCCACGGTCGACTGGGTGAAGGTCGAGTTAAGCGAGTCGTTGCCGTAGAGCCGTAAATAGCCGGGGCGCGCGGTGAGCGAGCCGAGGGTGTCGTCGAACGGAATGCGCAGGGTCTGCAGCTCCGGGTCAAGCGAACTGGCGTCGAAATCGTCCCGCCAGCTGTGCTGAACGGCAGCGGGCTGCTCGGCAATCTGCGGGCCTTTCACGGTCAGCTGCGCGTGCTTGCCGCCTTCGACATACGGCCAGCCGTCGCGCCATTCGATGCGGGCGATGCCGGTCTCGCGCCCCAGCGGGCAGTAGCCGCGCCCGCCGGAGGCCAGCAGCGGCACGCCGGGCAGGCGCAGCGGGCGGCTGGTGAGGTACGCCATATACCATTCCCCCGTGTGGGTCTGCAGCAGCGAACCGTGGCCGCTCTTCTGCAGCGGGTTCTCCGGCAGGTGCCAGCTGGTCATCATCGTCACGTCCGGGTGCAGCTCGTAAGGCCCGTCGATCGTTTTTGAACGCAGCACCACGACGGCGTGTTCGTAGCTGGTGCCGCCTTCGGCAACCATCAGGTAGTACCATCCTGCGTGGCGATACAGGTGCGCGCCTTCGGTGTAGCAGAGCGGCGTGCCGGTAAACAGGGTCTTACGCTCCGGCGAGAGGGTGCCGGTCTGGGGATCGAACTCCTGCATCACGATGGTGTTGTGCGGGTTGCTGTGGTGGCGCGGCCCCCACGGGCGGTAAAGGTAATATTTGCGGCCATCATCGTCGTGGAACAGGGACGGGTCGAACCCGCCGTTGCCCATCGGGATCGGCTCGCTCCACGGCCCCTCAATGGACGGCGCGGTGACGAGGTAGTTGCGGCCGTTTTTCCACGGCGAGTCGACAATTTTCACGTCGGTATAGAGCAGCCAGAATTTACCGTCGGCATAGCTCAGGCACGGCGCCCAGATGCCGCCGGAGTCCGGGTTGCCCTTCATGTCCAGCATCGACACGCGGTCCAGCGGGGTGCTGACCAGCGACCAGTTTTTCAGGTCGCGGGAGTGGTAGATGCGCACGCCCGGGAACCACTCGAAGGTCGAGGTGGCGATGTAGTAGTCCTCGCCCTGGCGGCAGAGGGACGGGTCCGGGTTGAAGCCGGTGAGTATCGGGTTAGTGATTTCCATAGTGCCTCCGGTTAATGGGATGCGGCTGTCGCGGCGTCGGGAACGGCTTCCCCCTGGGCCGCGCGGTGCTTGATCAGCTGCTGGCTGATGGCCTCCACGCGGGCGTCGGTGAGCTTATAGAACGACAGCATGATGAACATGCCCGCGTAGAGCACTACCGGCACCACGCAGAACAGAATTTTGATGGTGGTCAGCACCTCAACCGGCTGCACGCTGCTGCTGGCGGAGTAGTTCACGTACGCGAGGATCCAGCCCACTACCGCCCCGCCAATCGCCAGGCCAATCTTCAGGCTGAACAGGTAGGTGGAGAACACCAGCCCGTCGAGGCGGCGCCCGCTGCGGCTCTCCTCGTAATCCACCACGTCAGAGGCCATGAGCCACTGGAGCGGCGTGGTGGTGTTAAAGACGAACAGGAACAGAATGTTGAGGGCGAAAATCAGGGCGATATGCTCCGCCGGAGTGACGAAAATCAGCAGGCTGATCAGCGAGTAGGCGACGATGATCCACTTGAAGGCGGTGACGCGGTCAAAGCGGCCCAGCAGGCGGGAGGAGCAGAGCGAGCCGAACATGGTGGCGAGGCTGCCATAGAGTAAAAACTGGGTCGCCAGCTCCGGGTGATCCATCACGTATTTGACGAAGTAGAGGGTCGCCCCGCCGCGCACCACGTTGGAACAGGTCGCCATCATCTTAAAGGCACACATAATGC
This sequence comes from Enterobacter cloacae complex sp. HYC080_NIDB, assembly GCF_056673325.1. Taxonomy (NCBI): domain Bacteria; kingdom Pseudomonadati; phylum Pseudomonadota; class Gammaproteobacteria; order Enterobacterales; family Enterobacteriaceae; genus Enterobacter; species Enterobacter cloacae complex sp. HYC080_NIDB. The sequence continues at coordinate 4,015,221 of NZ_CP114212.1, forward strand.
GCCACTGGCCGTTGCCGAACAGCAGCCTGAGATCTTTTGCCACCGACGAGCCCGGCTGCACCTCAAAGGTGTAACGCTCTTTGGTGGTAAAGAAGCAGACGTAGAGCAGCACCACGCCGCTCAGCCCCAGCACGCACATGGCGCCGAAATAGCCCACCTGCTCGTCCCCTTTGCCGATGATGCTCACCAGCGGCAGGGCAATGCCGCTGATGGCGAGCGACCCCGCCGCCGCCAGGAAGAAACGCCAGGATTGCAGGGCGTGACGCTCTTTCGGGTCAGCGGTGATGACGCCCGGCATGGCGCAGTACGGCACGTTAACGAAGGTGTAGACCAGGGTCAGGAGAATGTAGGTCACGCAGGCGTAGATGATTTTGCCCTGCGCCGAGAAGTCCGGCGTGTAGAAGGTCAGTACGCAGACGATGCCGAACGGAATCGCGCCCCACAGCAGGAACGGGCGGAACTGGCCGTGCCGCGTGCGGGTGCGGTCAACCAGCAGCCCCATCAGCGGGTCGGTGACGGCGTCGAGCACGCGGGAGACCAAAAACAGCGTGCCCATAATGCCCGCTGACAGGCCGAAGACGTCGGTATAGAAATAGGCCAGCAGAAACATCGTGGCCTGCCAGACGAAGCCGCAGGCGGTGTCACCCAGCCCGTAGCCAATTTTGTCTTTCATGGTTAATTGCGTCATCAGAATTACACCCTTATGTCGTGTGCTGAATAACAACATCGTGTTAATGGAGTGTAATGAGCTGCTCAATTAACCAGCAATGGTCATATCTTATTTCTGAATTATGTTATTTTGCTTTTGTGACGCCAGCGATATATCGCAACTGATTGTTTAAATTAATAAATTATAAAAACACGAAAGCCGTCCGCGGAATATTTCCCGCAGACGTTTTTTATCTAAAAATAATTAAATGCCGAGCGCTTTTTTACCGGCGTTAATTACCTCAATAATTTTATCGGTGTCATAAATACAGCCTTTCCAGGTGCCGCCGCTCACCGACTGCAATGCTGCCCATAGCCGCGTATCGTCCGGCAAAAAGTCGTGGGCGTGCAGGTCCGGATGCGTCTGCCGCCGTGCCAGCTCGCGCGCGCCCTCTTCCGGCGTCAGCGGGGTGTCCGCCGTGCCGATAAAGTTCACGCTGCCCGTCAGGGTCATACGATCCACGGCAATCTCAATGATGTCGTTATCCCGCAATTTACCAATCGGCCCGCCCGCCAGCGCCTCCGGCGACACGTGCCCGAAGCAGGCGCCCGTCGACACGCCCGAGAAGCGCGCATCGGTAATCAGCGACACCGTTTTGCCCCACGAGATATGCTTCAGCGCGGAGGTGAGCTGGTAGGTCTCTTCCATACCGGTGCCGGACGGTCCGCCGCCGATCACCACCATGATATCGCCCTGCTGAATCTCTTCCCGCTTGATGGCCTTAATCGCCTGCGCTTCTGAGACAAACACCCGCGCCCGACCGGTGTGGCGGTAAACGCCATCGTCACCGACCACCGACGGGTCGATCGCCGTGGCCTTGATCACCGATCCTTCCGGCGCGATGTTGCCCGTCGGGAAGCAGACCGTTGAGGTCAGCCCTTTCGCTTTGGCCTTCTCGGGCGGCAGGATCACGTCATCCGGATCGACGCCGTCCTGCTCGCGCAGGCACTGACGGAAGCGCGCCCGACGTTCCGAAGCCTGCCACCAGTCGAGGTTCTCTCCCACCGTCTGGCCGGTCACGGTCATGGCATCCAGATGCAGCAGGCCGAGATCGCGCAGGTGGAGCATCACCTCCGGCACGCCGCCTGCCAGGAACGCGCGCACGGTCGGATGATAGTCCGGACCGTTGGGCAGGACGCTCACCAGGCGCGGAACTTTACGGTTGATGCGCGTCCAGTGCGCGACGTCAGGAAGGGTGCAGCCCGCCGCGTGGGCGATGGCCGGTATGTGCAGCAGTAAATTGGTGGAACCGCCGAACGCCGCGTGGAGCACCATGGCGTTTTCGATGGCCTTATCGGTGAGGATATCGCGCGTGGTGATGCCGCGGTTATCCAGCTCGCTCACCGCCCGCGCCGACTGGCGAGCGATCTCCAGCCACACCGCCTGCCCGGACGGTGCCAGCGCGGAGTGCGGCAGTGCCAGACCCAGCGCTTCCGCAACCACCTGAGAGGTGCCCGCCGTGCCGAGAAACTGACACCCGCCGCCCGGCGACGCGCAGGCGCGACAGCCCAGCTCGGCGGCCTCCTGCAACGACAGCTCGTGGTTGGCAAAGCGCGCGCCAATGGTCTGCACCTTGCCCGCATCTTCACCCACGGTCGGCGGCAGCGTCGCGCCGCCCGGCACCAGAATGGTCGGCAGATCGTGCATGGCGGCCAGCGCGATCATGGTCGCAGGCAGCCCTTTATCGCAGGTTGCCACGCCGATCACCGCCCGGCGCGTCGGCAGGGAGCGGATCAGACGACGAAACACGATCGCCGCGTCGTTGCGGTACGGCAGGGAGTCGAACATCCCGTGCGTGCCCTGAGAGCGCCCGTCGCACGGGTCGCTGACGAAGGCCGCGAACGGGATCCCACCGTTGCGGGTGATCTCCTTCGCTGCCGCCTGCATCTGCATGCCAATTTCCCAGTGCCCGGTGTGGTAGCCCAGCGCAACCGGGCGTCCGTCCCCGGCGCGGATGCCGCCCTGGGTACCGATGATCAGCACCTCTTTGCCGGTCAGCCTGTTGGCGTCCCAGCCCATCCCGGCGTTTTGCGTCATGCCGAACAGGTTGCCGCTGGGGGATTCCATCAGCATCTGCGGGGTCAGCGGCAGCGCGCCCTGCGGCCCCGCCGCGTGGGTGATCACCGCGTAAAACGCATCGTCCTGTGGGGTGAAAATTTTCTCGATGGTCATGGTTATCTTCCGGCTCAGCAGAGCTTGAGCTGTTGCAGCAGGGATTTCAGCTGCGCCTTGCGCGGCTCGTCCAGCGGTGAAGCGGGCGGCAGCACGTGCGTGGAGATCGGGCGACCGCAAAGTACAATCGCCTCTTTAATGACGTTCACGAACGGCGTATCCAGCTGATACAGCTGCGGGATTTGCAGCAAGGTCTGATGATACTCAGCCGCTTTCGCCACATCCTTATCGCGCCAGGCTTTCAGAAGATTTACCGACACCTGCGGCGCAAAGTTGCCGCTCGCCGAGATCGCTCCGTCGCCGCCGAGCAGCAGGGTATTGAACAGATGATCGTCGTAGCCACACAGCACGGTGAAGTGCGGGTGGGCCGCTTTGACGGTGTGGATCATGCTGCGCAGATGGGCGACGGAGTCGATGGTGTCTTTAATGCCTACGATGTTGCTGCGCGAGTCGGCGAGGGTTTTCACCAGCGCTGGCGTGAGATCCTGCCCGGTCAGCGCCGGGAAGTTATAGAGCATCACCGGCAGCGTGACGCTGTCGGCCACCTGTTCGAAATAGCGAATCAGGTTCGCTTCCGAGACTTTCCAGTAGTAGGGGTTGATGACCACGATGCCGTCCGCGCCCGCCTGCTGCGCGTGCTGGCTCAGTTCAATGGTTTCCCGGGCGTTGGTGCCGCCGGTGCCGATCAGAACCGGCACGCGACGATCGACATGATCGATAGCAAAGCGGGCAATGGTTTTACGCTCTTCGGCGTTGAGCTGGGAGAATTCGCCGCCGCTGCCGAGGAAGAACAGGCCATCAACGCCTGCGGCGATCAGATCGTCGATCAGCGCGGCGGTGCCCTGCTTATCGAGCTGGCCATCGGCGGTAAAAATGGTGGAGACAGGGGGAATGATTCCCGTAAACAACACAGGCTGCGGCATGAGATCTCCTTGCTGAATCATTTTGTTCTACATTATAGAACAGCGTTCAATAATTTAACGATCATACTATGACGCAGAAAAAGCGCAGGTAAATGGGAGATGAGGAGGGAGTGCGGGAAATTTAAGCTGGATCACAGATTGTCCCCCTCACCCCGGCCCTCTCCCCAAAGGGGCGAGGGAGAAAAGACGGCTCGGTGCAGTCCCCTCTCCCCTGTGGGGAGAGGGTTAGGGTGAGGGGTAAGGGAGTTATTCAATCAGCATTTTCACCACGACTTTTCGCACCTTAGCAGGCGCCCCCACCGCGCACAGCGGCTTATGGACTTCGCCAGGCCAGAACACCACAAAATCCCCTTCGCTCAGCACCACGGTTTTCTCCTGCTCGCCTTCCGGCAGGAACGCGATGTCTTTGTCCGCCAGCCAGTCGGTATCCGGCGTACCGTGCGGCAGGGTGCTGAAAGTCATCCCTTCCTGACCCTTCATCACGATCTGGATGTCCAGATAGCGCGCATGAAACTCGGCGCGGCGTTCAGCAAACGGCTGAGTCATGTCTTCCGAGACCAGATAAAACAGAGTGTTGCCATCGATATCATGCTTGCCGGGCGGCGTGGCGTCGGTGACGTGCCGCTTTATATAGTCAATGGCCTGGCGCAGTTCGTCAGGCAGCCAGGGCTGGAGATGGTGGATGTTGCCGATGATCATGAGAAAACCCTCAATGTAAAACAACGTTTCATTTTTGTCTTTTATACGAGAGTTCGCGCTGCCATACCAGCCCTTTTTCTGTGACCTTTGCGCGAGCGCATGTTTATCGGGAAAGGTGTTAATTCACTGTTAATCACACACAGGCAATTATGCAGCGGTTATGCATAACCTCATTTCGCGCGCGCGATAGCGCCAACATAACCTCCTGAATCGAAAGCGTAAATCACAAAACCTGCTGCCGTATCACATTTTATCACTTTAATAATTTCCTTTATAACCCCATAATTATTTATGGATTTTCCTTAAGTCAAAAATAGTTAACTGCCATTATTGCATAGCTATTCCAGACACCAAATTTTAACTTTTAAAATCAATGATATAACTAATTATTTCGAAACATTAAATTCTACAAAATAATAACAAATACAAATATTGCCACCGAATGCTGCTTAGCTATTCACGTATCAATAATATGAAATTAATCATTATCTGATGCGAATCATGCAAATGAAAACAAACACCTTAATATCCATTTTCGCGTGAACTGCATCACAATAATGATTATTTAACCGCCTAGTATGAACCACGAAATCAATTGAGCTTAGCCGCCATGAAATTAAACACATCACATGGCGCATGCCCTTTTTATTCTGAAAACAGTTAAAGGAATAATTATGGAAAAGCATTACGTCGGTTCTGAAATTGGTCAATTGCGTAGCGTTATGCTGCACCGCCCAAATTTAAGTCTGAAACGTTTAACGCCATCGAATTGTCAGGAACTGCTTTTCGATGATGTGCTCTCGGTTGAACGGGCGGGTGAAGAGCATGATATCTTCGCAAACACGCTGCGCGAGCAGGGTGTGGAAGTCCTGCTGTTAACCGACCTCCTGACACAAACGCTTGATATTACAGAAGCGAAAGCCTGGCTGCTGGAGACGCAAATCTCGGACTATCGCCTCGGGCCTACCTTTGCGGGCGACGTGCGCGGCTGGCTGGCGGACATGCCGCACCGTGAACTGGCGCGCAGATTAAGCGGCGGATTAACCTACGGCGAAATTCCGGCGGCCATCAAAAATATGGTGGTAGATACCCACACGGCCAATGACTTTATTATGAAGCCGCTGCCGAACCATTTATTTACCCGCGACACTTCCTGCTGGATTTATAACGGCGTGTCCATTAACCCGATGGCTAAACCCGCCCGTCAGCGTGAAACCAATAACCTTCGGGCAATATATCGCTGGCATCCGGCATTTGCCGACGGCGATTTTATTAAGTATTTCGGCGATGAAAATATTAATTACGACCACGCTACCCTGGAAGGCGGAGACGTATTAGTGATTGGTCGCGGGGCGGTATTGATCGGCATGTCTGAACGCACGACGCCGCAGGGCGTGGAGTTCCTCGCCAACAGCCTGTTCAAACACCGCCAGGCCGAGCGCGTGATCGCCGTTGAGCTGCCAAAACACCGCTCCTGCATGCACCTCGACACCGTGATGACCCACATCGACGTGGACACTTTCTCCGTCTACCCGGAAGTGGTGCGCAAAGACGCCCAGTGCTGGACGCTCACCCCGGACGGGCGCGGCGGCCTGCAACGTACCCAGGAAACCGACCTGCTGCACGCCATCGAGAAAGCGCTCGGCATTAACCAGGTGCGCCTGATCACCACCGGCGGCGACGCCTTTGAAGCCGAACGCGAACAGTGGAACGACGCCAACAACGTTCTGACCATCCGTCCCGGCGTGGTGATTGGCTACGAGCGCAATGTCTGGACTAACGAGAAGTACGACAAAGCCGGCATCACCGTGCTGCCCATCCCGGGCGATGAGCTGGGACGCGGCCGCGGCGGCGCACGCTGCATGAGCTGCCCACTGGAACGCGACGGAATTTAAAGGAGCCATCATGGAACGAAAACCCACTCTGGTTGTGGCCCTTGGCGGCAACGCGCTGCTGAAGCGCGGCGAGCCGCTGGAAGCAGAGATCCAGCGCCAGAACATTGAGCAGGCCGCCCGCACCATCGCCGGGCTCACGGCGCAGTGGCGCGTGGTGCTGGTCCACGGCAACGGTCCACAGGTCGGGCTGCTGGCGCTGCAGAACAGCGCCTACGACAAAGTGACCCCTTACCCACTGGACGTTCTTGGTGCCGAAAGCCAGGGGATGATCGGCTACATGCTCCAGCAGGCGCTGAAAAACAGCCTGCCGCAGCGTGAGGTGAGCGTCCTGCTCACGCAGGTGGAAGTGGACGCCGCCGACCCGGCGTTCAGCAACCCGACCAAATACATCGGCCCGGTGTACAGCGAAGCCCAGGCAAAAACGCTGGCCGCGGAAAAAGGCTGGGTGTTTAAGGCCGACGGCAGCTACTTCCGTCGCGTGGTGCCGTCACCGCAGCCGAAACGCATCGTCGAGAGCGACGCCATCACGGCGCTGATCCTGCGCGACCACCTGGTGATCTGCAACGGCGGCGGCGGCGTGCCGGTGGTGGAAAACGCCAACGGCTATCACGGCATTGAGGCGGTGATCGATAAAGACCTCTCCGCCGCCCTGCTGGCGCGCCAGATTGAGGCCGACGCCCTGCTGATCCTCACCGATGCCGACGCGGTGTACCTCGACTGGGGAAAACCGACCCAGCGCCCGCTGGCGCAGGTGACGCCAGAACTGCTCAGAGGCATGCAGTTTGACGCCGGATCGATGGGGCCGAAAGTGGCCGCCTGCCGCGAGTTTGTTGAAGCCTGCAACGGCATTGCCGGGATCGGCGCGCTGGCCGATGGGGCAGAGATTCTGGCGGGCGAGAAAGGCACGTTGATTCGTAACTGAACATACATTTAAAAAGGATTTCCCATATGACCATCAACCTGAAAAACCGCAACTTCCTGAAACTGCTGGACTACACCCCGGCGGAGATCCAGTACCTGATCGACCTCTCCATCGAGCTGAAAGCGGCCAAAAAAGCCGGACGCGAAAAGCAAACCCTGGTCGGCAAAAACATCGCCCTGATCTTTGAAAAAACCTCCACCCGCACCCGCTGCGCCTTCGAAGTGGGCGCGTTTGACCAGGGTGCGCAGGTGACCTACCTCGGCCCAAGCGGATCGCAGATCGGCCATAAAGAGTCGATGAAAGACACCGCCCGCGTGTTGGGGCGTATGTATGACGGTATCGAATACCGCGGCTACGGCCAGGCGATTGTTGAAGAGCTGGGTGAATACGCGGGCGTACCGGTGTGGAACGGCCTGACCGACGAATTCCATCCGACGCAGATCCTCGCCGATCTGATGACCATGCTGGAGCACGCGCCGGGCAAAACCCTGCCGGAGCTAAGCTTTGCTTATCTCGGCGACGCACGCAACAACATGGGCAACTCCCTGATGGTCGGCGCGGCCAAAATGGGGATGGACATCCGCCTGGTGGCACCGAAATCCTTCTGGCCGGAAGCGGGTCTGGTTGAGCAGTGCCGTGCCATCGCGAAAGAAACGGGCGCGCGCATCACCCTGACCGACGACGTGGAAGAAGGCGTGCGCGGGACGGATTTCCTCTACACCGACGTGTGGGTCTCCATGGGCGAGCCGAAAGAGGCGTGGGCCGAACGCGTCAGCCTGATGAAGCCGTATCAAATCAACGCGGACGTCATGAAAGCCACCGGCAACCCGAACGTCAAGTTCATGCACTGCCTGCCGGCGTTTCACAACGAGCACACCAAAGTGGGCCGCGAAATCGAAATGGCCTATGGCCTGAAAGGGCTGGAGGTGACGGAAGAGGTCTTCGAATCCCCGAACTCTATCGTCTTTGATGAAGCAGAAAACCGCATGCATACCATTAAAGCGGTCATGGTGGCGACACTCGGCGACTAATCACCGCCCGGCGCGCCGCGGGGTGCGCCGGGTTTCAGGAGAACATCATGGGCAAGTTCAAATTTCCCTCCGCATACACCATTCTCTTTTTTCTGATTGCCGTCGTTGCCGTCCTGACGTGGATTGTTCCGGCCGGGCAGTATCACATGGCCATGAACGAGGCGCTCGGCAAGGACGTGCCGGTTGCCGGAACCTATGCGCACGTAGCGGCCCATCCGCAGGGGCTGGTTTCCGTGCTGATGGCCCCGATTGCCGGGTTGTACGATCCCGAGTCCGGCCAGGCCGGGGCGATCGACGTTGCGCTATTTATACTGATCATCGGGGGATTCCTCGGGATCGTCACCAAAACCGGGGCCATTGACGCCGGGATCGAACGCGTCACCACCCGGTTGCGCGGTCGCGAAGAGTGGATGATCCCGATCCTGATGGCGCTGTTTGCCGCAGGCGGCACCATTTACGGCATGGCCGAAGAGTCCCTGCCGTTCTATACCCTGCTGGTACCGGTGATGCTGGCCGCCCGTTTCGACCCGGTGGTAGCCGCCTCCACCGTGCTGCTCGGCGCCGGGATCGGCACGCTTGGCTCCACCATTAACCCGTTCGCGACAGTGATCGCCGCCAACGCCGCCGGGATCCCCTTCACCAACGGTATCGCCCTGCGCGTGGCGCTGCTGGTCATAGGGTGGATCATCTGCGTGGCGTGGGTGATGCGCTATGCCCGCAAAGTGCGCAAGGATCCGTCTCTTTCCATCGTTGCGGACAAACAGGAGGAGAACCTCGCCCACTTCCTCGGCAACAAGGGCGAACAGTCGCTGGAATTCACCCCGGTGCGCCAAATCATCCTGGTGATTTTCGCCCTTGCCTTCGCGGTCATGATCTACGGCGTGGCGGTGCTCGGCTGGTGGATGGCGGAGATCTCAGCGGTATTTCTCGCCAGTGCAATAATCGTCGGCCTGATCGCCCGCATGAGCGAAGAGGAACTGACCTCAACCTTTATCAACGGCGCGCGAGATTTGCTGGGCGTCGCGCTGATTATCGGTATCGCGCGCGGTATCGTAGTGATCATGGATAAGGGCATGATTACCCACACCATTTTGCACAGCGCCGAGGGAATGGTTACCGGCTTATCGACGGTGGCGTTCATCAACGTGATGTACTGGCTGGAGGTGGTGCTGTCGTTTCTTGTGCCTTCTTCGTCCGGCCTGGCCGTTCTGACGATGCCGATCATGGCGCCTCTTGCCGATTTCGCTAACGTCAACCGCGACCTGGTGGTTACGGCTTACCAGTCGGCGTCCGGTATCGTTAACCTGATCACTCCCACCTCTGCCGTCGTAATGGGCGGGCTGGCTATCGCCCGCGTGCCTTACGTGCGCTATCTGAAATGGGTCGCGCCGCTGCTGGGGATTTTAACGGTGGTGATTATGGTGGCGTTAAGTCTGGGGGCGTTGTTGTAATTTGCCGGATGGCGCTGCGCTTATCCGGCCTGTGGATCGGTGCGGTGTCACCGGTTATTTCGGGAACTGATATGGGAACTATGATGGATTACGAAGAGTACTCTCCCAAAGAGCAACTACAGCTAACGGTCTGCCAGCGTCTGATCGCGGAAAAGGGCTATCTCTCTCAGGAGGAGATCCGCCGCGACTTACAGGAGCGGGGTTTTGAGACCATCAGCCAGTCCACCGTTTCACGTCTGCTCAAGTTGCTCGGTGTCATAAAAATTCGAAATGCCAAAGGGCTAAAGATTTATTCGCTGAATCCCCAGCTGCGCCCGGCTCCTGATGCCGCGCGCACCGTGTCCGAAATGGTGGTGAGCGTTGAGCACAATAGCGAATTTATCCTTATCCATACCGTTGCCGGATATGGCCGCGCGGTGGCGCGTATCCTGGATTATCACCAGTTACCGGAAATTTTAGGCGTGGTGGCCGGAAGCAGTATCGTCTGGGTCGCCCCTCGGGTGGTGAAGCGCACCGCGCTGGTGCATAAGCAAATTAATTATTTACTCAGAACGCATTAATATTCATAAAGAACCGTTTGCATTGAGTAAAGCGTGCATTAAATCGCTTGATCCGCAAAGCGAGCTGCGTATAATGCCCGACAATTTGCCGGGAGGAAGCATGGTCAAGCGTGTACGACATAACGTCTTACCGCGTCTGAAATCAGACGCTGGCCTGCCGTTTTTCTTCCCGTTGCTTAATCTATTCCCAGAGCCCCTCATTTGAGGGGCTTTTTTTTGCCCGGCGTCAGGAGATAAACATGAATCCGCTTTATCAAAAACACATCATTTCCATAAACGACCTCAGCCGCGAAGAGCTGGAACTGGTTCTGGAAACCGCGGCAAAACTGAAGGCCAATCCGCAACCGGAGCTGCTGAAGCACAAGGTGATTGCGAGCTGCTTCTTTGAAGCCTCGACCCGCACCCGCCTCTCCTTTGAAACCTCCATGCACCGCCTGGGCGCGAGCGTGGTGGGCTTCTCAGACAGCAGCAACACGTCGCTGGGTAAAAAAGGCGAGACCCTGGCGGATACCATTTCAGTGATCAGCACCTACGTAGACGCGATTGTGATGCGCCACCCGCAGGAGGGCGCGGCGCGCCTGGCGACCGAGTTTTCCGGTGGCATCCCGGTACTGAACGCCGGGGACGGTGCTAACCAGCATCCAACGCAGACCCTGCTGGATCTGTTCACCATTCAGGAGACGCAGGGCACGCTGGAGAACCTGAACATCGCCATGGTCGGCGACCTGAAATATGGCCGCACCGTCCACTCCCTGACCCAGGCGCTGGCGAAATTTAACGGCAACCGCTTCTTCTTCATCGCCCCAGATGCGCTGGCGATGCCGCAGTACATTCTCGATATGCTGGACGAAAAAGGCATTGCGTGGAGCCTGCACGCCAGCATCGAAGAGGTGATGAGCCACGTGGATATTCTCTACATGACCCGCGTGCAGAAAGAGCGTCTGGATCCTTCCGAGTACGCCAACGTGAAGGCGCAGTTTGTCCTGCGCGCCAGCGACCTCGACGGCGCGCGCGACAACATGAAGGTGCTGCACCCGCTGCCGCGCATCGATGAGATCACCACAGACGTGGATAAAACGCCGCACGCCTGGTATTTCCAGCAGGCCGGGAACGGTATCTTCGCCCGCCAGGCGTTACTGGCACTGGTTCTGAATCGCGACTTAGCTCTGTAAGGGGAGACGACCATGACACACGATAACAAACTCCAGGTTGAAGCCATCAAACGTGGCACCGTGATTGACCACATCCCTGCGCAGGTGGGCTTTAAGCTGCTGACGCTGTTCAAACTGACCGAGACCGATCAGCGCATCACCATTGGCCTGAACCTGCCGTCGGGCGAGATGGGCCGCAAGGACTTGATCAAAATCGAGAATACCTTCCTGACCGACGAGCAGGTCAACCAGCTGTCGCTGTACGCACCGGATGCCACCGTCAACCGCATCGACGAGTATGAAGTGGTCGGCAAATCCCATCCTGGCCTGCCGGATCGTATTGAGAGCGTGCTGGTCTGTCCGAACAGCAACTGCATCAGTCATGCTGAGCCGGTTTCATCCAGTTTTGCAGTGAAAAAACGCGCTGATGACATCGCACTCAAATGCAAATACTGCGAAAAAGAGTTTTCTCATTATGTGGTGCTGGCCAACTAATTGAGGTTGGTAAAGGATCCCGGCCTCCCTATAATGGCCGGGAACATTTAATCAGCTGTTATTCTGGAGAAATCATGACCAAAGTACTCGCGACGGAAAATGCACCCGCGGCTATCGGCCCGTACGTTCAGGGCGTTGATCTGGGCAGCATGATCATCACCTCGGGCCAGATCCCGGTGAACCCAAAAACCGGTGAAGTGCCAGCCGACGTAGCGGCACAGGCGCGTCAGTCGCTGGAAAACGTGCAGGCTATCGTTGAATCTGCCGGTCTGAAAGTGGGCGACATCGTGAAAACGACCGTGTTCGTGAAAGATCTGAACGATTTCGCGACCGTTAACGCCACTTACGAAGCATTCTTTACCGAACACAACGCGACCTTCCCGGCGCGCTCCTGCGTTGAAGTGGCGCGTCTGCCAAAAGACGTGAAAATTGAAATCGAAGCGATCGCCGTGCGCCGCTAATCAATTTCAGGCAAACCAGGGCAGCTTCGGCTGCCTTTTTTATTTGGCTATTTTTACCTTCGTAATACGATGACGACGCGGTCCGGGAATAAATACACTCGCACACCTTTATAAATTCCCGCTTCGGACAAAAATGAAAATCTCCAGAATTGCGTTGGCTATTGCCACTCTTACGGTAGCCTCTTCTGCGCTGGCACACGGCTATATCGAATCCCCTGCCAGCCGCGCTTATATGTGTAAACAGGGACAAAATATTGACTGCGGTCTGGTGGAATATGAACCCCAGAGCGTAGAACGTGCCTCCGGTTTCCCGTCAGGGAGCCTGCCGCCGGATGGCGAACTCGCCAGCGCCGGGATTGCCAACTACTCGCAGCTTGATAAGCAAAGCCAGAATGCCTGGACCAAAACGCCGATGACCGCCGGGGTACATCAGTTTGTCTGGCATCACACCGCGCCGCACAAAACCACCAACTGGCGCTATTACATCACCAAACAAAACTGGAACCCGAATAAGCCGCTGACCCGCGACCAGTTCGACTTAACGCCGTTTTGTACGGTAAACGGCAACGGCCAGGCGCCCGCAATGACCCAATCGATGAACTGTAACGTGCCGGAACGTACCGGTTATCAGGTGATTTACGGCGTGTGGGAAATTGCCGATACGCCCAACAGTTTCTATCAGGCCATCGACGTGGACTTCGGTAACGGCGGCAACGTCACGCCGGATGAAACCCCGGCCGCCACCTCCGTCTGGAGCAAAACGCTGAGCGGCCAGGTTGCAGGTAACAACCTCAACGTGGGCGATAAAGTGATTGCTCGCTTCTTCGATGCCAACGGCGAAATCGCCTCCATGGCGACCGAGCTGACTATCGCCTCGGCTCAACAGGGAGATGCCAACCAGTGGGCCTACGATCTTGCGCAAAAAATTAACAGCGCTCATCACGACGTGCGCGTCGGCGTGAAGGATGAAAGCGGAGACGTTAGCCCGGTTCACGGCGCAAACAGCGTCTTCGTAAAAGAAGACAGTACGCTGAAGTCAGTGGCTATCTCTTATGAAGAGCAAAAAGCGGTGGTTAATGAATCCATTGCCGTGACTGACCTGCATTACAGCAAAGTGACTCACGGTGCCGCTACGGTGACATTCCACGTCAATATGCAGGGTGACGTGAACCTTGAAGCACACGTATTGAACCATCCCGGAGCGGAAAAAGGTTATCTGAAGCAGGATATGAATAACAGCAACCAGGATGTGACCATGAACCTGACAAACGTCACGCCAGGGCACCACATGCTGAAATACTACGCCACCAATAAAGCCGGCACCCTGTTCGCGCAGGACGTGCTGGATATGATGCTCGAAGGTGAAGCAACCTCCGGCGATACCGGTAAATCTGATTTTATCTTCCCGGATAATCTTGCCTCTTATAAGGCAGGCACCGTGGTGTTGCAGCCCAAAGACGGTAAGACCTACGAGTGCAAGCCATTCCCGTACAGTGGGTACTGCAAGCAGTACAGTTCGACCTCTACCCAGTTCGAGCCCGGCGTGGGTTCAGACTGGAAAGAGGCGTGGATATTGAAGAACTGAGTTGCCTTTACGCCCGGCGGCACTTCGTTTGCCGGGCCTACACGTCACGTAGGCCCGGTAAGCGTAGCGCCACCGGGCGCTTATGTTACTGGTTTCGCGTCGCCCTGAGCAGCGTCTCCAGCGGATACACCGCAGCAATCACCACTTCGTCCTGCACCTTCGCCGCGTTATCCAGCTCGCGTTGAATCGAGGCGATCTCTTTGTCATCCAGCGTGCCCTGTCGCGCCACCAGATCCGTCAGCCTCAGGCCAATTGTGGCAAGCTTATCCACCTCCAGGATCACCGGTTTAATCGCCTTCAGCTGATAGCTGTTTTCGCTCAGCGCCAGCGCGTCGCTGGTGTTGCTCTGCCAGCGATTAAAGACGTGGCGCAGCGCGTCGGCGCTTTCCGTGTCTTCCGCATCGCTCACCAGACGGTCCGCCCATTTGTTCATCTGACGCACGGTGATGCTTTCCGCATTCAGCGCATCCGCGAGGCGGTTAAGCGGCTCAAACTGGTGATAGTTTCCCGCCTGGAACTTGAGGTGCTGACGGGTGTAATACTGGGCCGGTTCAAGCGCCTGCGCGAGGATTTGCAGCGGCAACGTGTCGGCATTATTCGCGAGCCGCGTGAATTGCACCTGCTGCTGGGTATGCTGCTGCAGGCCAACCGACACCGTCGTCCAGCTGTCCATCGCCTGCAGGCGGGTATACATGTTGTCGACATCATTGACGTCCTGCGCGGACCATAACCGCTCCGCCACCGCAAACGTCCGCGGCCACAGGCGGATATCCAGCACCGGTGCGACCACGTTTTCCGCCCACAGCGCAGCTTCTCCGCCGAGCAAATTAGCCTGATTCGCCACGTCCGGCACTACCGGTGGGATCCCTTTCGGCACCTCGTCCAGACGGGTACCGCTAATCGGATAGCGGGTATTGCCCACCAGGAAGTAACCGGTGAGCTTGTCGTTATCGACAGAGACGACCGGGCGCGTTTCGCCCATCCAGGTGTCAACGGTAAACGTCACCTGATTGTCGTCGCGCCACGCAATATCCTGCACCGCACGGCGGGATTTCCCGGCAAAATCAATAAAACCGCGCCAGCCGGCGTCCCCTTTCACCAGGGTAAAACTCCCCTCGACTGGCTTGCCTTTCAGACGCGGCATGGAGAAGGCCCAACTCTGGGCGCTGTCGGTGTCTGCTATCACGTCCACGCCATTCAGCCCCTGGGGAACGATTTCATTGCGGTAGTGATAGGCGGTGGACTGGGGTTGATCGAGGTAGAAACCGGTCGAAAGAATGCCCTTGTAGCCGGTTTGCGCCACCTTACCCAGCGCGTCCTGCCCCTGCCAGGACTGGATCAGAATGCTTTTCGGTAAGTCAGGATGATAGATCTCATCCCAGCCGACCATCTGCCGATGATGTTTCTCGAGGATCGTCTCCAGCTTGCGGTTGAAATAGGCCTGCAGCGCGTGGCTGTCCGCCAGCGTGTGGTCACGTATAAACTGCTGAATGGCAGGATTCGCTTTCCACTGGCTGTCGTCCACCTCATCCCCGCCGATGTGCAGATACGGATCCGGGAAGATCGCCGCCAGTTCGCTGACCATCGCGTCAGCAAAGGCGTATGTGGCCTCTTTGGTCGGATCAAGCACCGGCTTCAGCACGCCCCAGTTGCGCTCCATTTTGTAGGGCCCCGGCGCGCTCATCAGCTCCGGGTAGGCCACAGCAATCGCCGAGGCGTGGCCCGGCATGTCGATCTCCGGCACCACGCGGATGCCGCGCTCGGTGGCATAGCGAACAATCTCGCGCATCTGCTCAGGGGTATAGAACAGCCCGTCGCTGGCAAGCTGCGTCAGCTTCGGGTAACGCTTCGAGCTGAAGCGCCAGCCCTGATCGTCGGTTAAGTGCCAGTGCAGGACGTTAAGCTTTGCGGCCGCCATGCCGTCAATCTGGCGTTTGATATCCACGATGGGAATGAAATGGCGCGCCGAGTCGAGCAGCAGCCCGCGCCACGGGAAGCGCGGCGCGTCTTCAATGGTCACCCACGGCAGCGACGTGTTTTCCGCGCCGTTTTGCACCAGCTGAAGCAGCGTCTCCATCGCCCGCAGCGCGCCGAAGCGGGTGTTGGCGGAGATATTCACACCGTTGGCATCCACCGTGAGCTTATAGCTTTCATCGCTGTCCGGCAGCGGCTGCGGCTTCACCTTTTTGGCGATGGCGATGCGAATGGTCGGTTTGTCCGGTAGCTCAGCCTGCGGCTGTAGCGTCCAGCCGGTTTGCAGGGCGATACGCTGACGCAGGCGGTTGACCGCGTCGCCGAGATCGTCGCCGCTGACGGTCACGGAAAGTTGGCTGGTGAGCATCAGTGCACCCTGCGTAGTCGGGCGTTCCACCTTCGCAGGCCAGGGCATTAACGGGAGATCCCCTGCCGGGGCGGCAAAGGCAGAGGCGCCGAGCAGCAGCCCGGCGGTTAAGAGACTGTACCGTAACATGAATGTTCCTTATCTGACGGGCCAAATAAAGGCAAAACATTCTGTTAACATGCGTACAAATTGTCGTCAAGCGAATGCGCCGACGGCGATCACAGGTTGTTGAATTTGGGAAGAAAGCTATTGCCCGGTGGCGCTGCGCTTACCGGGCCTACGTGACGGGAGTAGGCCGGGTAAGGCGAAGCCGCCACCCGGCAAAAAATCACTGCCACCCATACCGACGCGCATAAAACCCTTTCACCATCTGCGTCAGCACCATGTAGCCCGCGAGGATCGCCACCAGCCAAGGGAAGTAGCTCAGCGGCAGCGCCTGAAGCTGCAGGTAACTTGCCAGCGGCGAGAACGGCAGCGCGATGCCGAGCGCCATCACAATGCCCGTCATCACAATCAGCGGCCATGCGGCACGGCTCTGGATGAACGGAATGCGGCGCGTGCGGATCATATGCACAATCAGCGTTTGCGACAGCAGACCCACCACGAACCAGCCGGACTGGAACAACGTCTGATGTTCCGGCGTGTTGGCATGGAACACAAACCACATCAGGCAGAAGGTCAGGATGTCGAAGATGGAGCTGATCGGCCCAAAGAACAGCATAAAGCGCCCCAGATCGGACGGGTTCCAGCGCTGCGGCTTCTGGATCTGCTCGTCGTCGACGTTATCAAACGGGATCGCTACCTGGGACACGTCGTACATCAGGTTCTGGATCAGCAGGTGCAGCGGCAGCATCGGCAGGAACGGCAGAAACGCGCTGGCCACCAGGACGCTGAACACGTTACCGAAGTTGGAGCTGGCGGTCATTTTGATGTACTTGAGCATGTTGGCAAAGGTGCGACGCCCTTCGATAACGCCCTCCTCCAGCACCATCAGGCTTTTTTCCAGCAGGATAATATCCGCCGCTTCGCGGGCAATATCCACCGCGCCGTCCACGGAGATGCCAATATCCGCGGCACGCAGGGCGGGTGCATCGTTGATGCCGTCGCCCATAAAGCCGACCACGTGCCCTTCACGACGCAGCAGGGTAACGATGCGCTCTTTGTGCATCGGTGTCAGGCGGGCAAACAGCGTGGTGCGCTGCGCCAGCTTCGCCAGCTCGTCGTCGGACAGGTGCTCAATGTCGCTGCCCACGACCACCTCGCCCGCATCCAGCCCGACTTCGTGACACACTTTCGCGGCCACCAGCTCGCTGTCGCCGGTGAGGATTTTAACGGTGATACCGCTCGCCTTCAGCGCTTTTAGCGCAGGCGCGGTGGTCTCTTTCGGCGGATCGAGGAATGCGATGTAACCCTCGAGGATCAAATCGGATTCGTCGATACGCTGATAGTCCCCCTCGCGCGCGGGCAGAAACTTGCTCGCCACCGCCACCACGCGCAGCCCCTGACGGTTCAGGTTGTCGGTAACGCGCTTGATGCGGCGCAGCATGGTGTCGTCCAGCGGCACGATCTCACCGTTATGGCGCACCTGCGTCGACACATTCAGGATCTCCTGCAGCGCGCCTTTGCAGATCAGCTGGTGCACGTCCGGCTGCTCGCTCACCACCACCGACATGCGGCGGCGTTCAAAGTCGAACGGGATCTCATCCACCTTCTGCCAGCGACCGGAGAGCGTGCGGGCGGCTTCCTCATCGACCCCTTCCAGTACCGCCACGTCGAGCAGGTTCTTCAGCCCGGTCTGGTAATGGCTGTTCAGCCACGCGCTGTGCAGCACGCGTTCGCTGGTTTTACCGGCGATATCGGTGTGGTTCTCCAGCACGATTTTATCCTGCGTCAGGGTGCCGGTTTTGTCGGTGCAGAGAATGTCCATCGCGCCAAAGTTCTGGATAGCGTCGAGGTGCTTGACGATTACTTTCTGTTTCGAGAGCTTCACCGCCCCACGCGCCAGCGTGGAGGTGACAATCATCGGCAGCATTTCCGGCGTTAAGCCAACGGCCACGGAGAGGGCAAACAGCGCCGCCTCCCACCAGTCGCCCTTGGTGTAGCCGTTGATCAACAGCACAATCGGCGTCATCACCATCATAAAGCGGATCAGCAGCATGCTGACGCGGCCAATCCCTTTCTGGAAGGCATTCGGCTCGCTCTCCTGCTCGCTGACGCGTCCGGCAAGCTGACCAAACCAGGTGTTGCCCCCGGTCGCGGTGACAATCGCCTGCGCCGTACCGCTGACGACCGTGGTTCCCATAAAGCACAGGGTGTCGCACTCAAGCGGGTTCATCTGCTGCGGATCACGGCTGCGCGCCACCTTTTCAACGGGCAGGGATTCCCCGGTCAGGGAGGCCTGGGCGACAAACAGATCCCGCGCCTGAATGATGCGTAAATCCGCCGGGATCATGTCCCCCGCGGCCAGCTTCACCAGGTCACCCGGCACCAGCTGGTCAATGGGCAGCTCCACCCAGGCGTTTTCGCCGAGGTCGTTAATCACGCGCGAGACGGTCGCGGTGTTGCTGACCATCGCTTTCAGGGCGTCCGCCGCTTTGGTGGAGCGGGCTTCCTGAATAAAGTTCAGCAGCGTGGAAATCCCCACCATCAGGGCAATCACCCCAGCGGCAAAGAGATCTTCCGTCGCGTAGGAGATGATGCCGAGCACGGTCAGCAGCAGGTTGAAGGGGTTGCGGTAGCAGAGCCACAGGTGCACCCACCACGGAGACGGTTTTTGCGCCGGAATTTGGTTATCGCCGTGCACGGCGCGGATTTTGTCCACTTCCGTCGCGTTCAGCCCTTCCGGGTGGCCGCCAAAGGCGCGCCAGACTTCGTTCTCATCCATTGCCGCCACGTTCAGGCAGCGTTCGGTCAGGGAAGCGGGAATCGCTGCACCCGCGATGTTTTTTGCATTGGGCAGCGGGTCGCGCTGAATAAGACGATGTGGCAGGTGGCGGCTCAGCAGGGCCTGCAGCTGCCGGGTGATATTTTTAAACATAGTCATTCCTCCGCATCCGCAACGGCGGACGCAGCATTCCCTTCAGGCGTGGCAAAGCCGTACCTGTCAGGCACTCAATTTTTCAAGCAGGAACGTTTGGGACGTTGCTGCCTCACATCACCGGTGAGACAGCAAAAGCTGGCTTACCGGAAAGAATGTGTTCTCCCGTTCAGGAGAGGTGTGGGATCGGGATCCATGGAGCCTCCGGTAAGTAAAAACAGGGTGTCGCCGCGCAGTATAAGGATTTAAGCGTACCCTTTGTGACGATTCGGGCGGTATTATACCCCCCTGCAAATAAACCGAACGTAAACCAGACTTTGCCCATAGCGAAATCGCGCTATAGCATTAGGCTCAATTGATCATTTTGTCGTTGTTACAGGGAAAACAGCATGCAGAACCGCCTTACCATTAAAGACATCGCGCGTTTAAGCGGCGTGGGGAAATCGACCGTCTCACGGGTGCTGAATAACGAAAGCGGTGTCAGCGAACGCACCCGCGAGCGCGTCGAGGCGGTGATGAATCAGCACGGCTTTTCCCCTTCCCGCTCCGCGCGCGCTATGCGCGGGCAGAGTGACAAAGTGGTCGCGATTATTGTCTCTCGTCTGGATTCGCTCTCGGAGAACCTTGCCGTGCAGACCATGTTGCCCGCCTTTTACGAGCAGGGATATGACCCCATCATGATGGAGAGCCAGTTCTCGCCGCAGCTGGTTGAAGAGCATCTGGGCATGCTCCAGCGACGCAACATTGACGGCGTGGTGCTGTTCGGCTTTACCGGCATTAAAGACGAGATGCTAAAACCCTGGCAGCCCTCACTGGTCATGATGGCGCGCGACGCCCACGGTTTTGCCTCTGTCTGTTATGACGACGAGGGGGCGATTATCACCCTGATGCAGCGTCTGTACGATAAAGGCCATCGCCATATCAGCTTCCTCGGCGTACCCCACACCGACGTCACCACAGGCAAGCGTCGCCATGAGGCCTATCTGGCGTTTTGCAAAAAGCACAACCTCCCGGCCGTCGCCTCCCTGCCGGGTCTGGGCATGAAGCAAGGCTACGAGCAGGTTGCCAGTGTCCTGACCCCGCAGACAACCGCGCTGGTGTGCGCCACGGATACGCTGGCGCTGGGAGCCAGCAAATACCTCCAGGAGCAGCGCATCGACAGCCTGCAGGTGGCGAGCGTCGGCAGCACGCCGCTGATGAAGTTTCTGCACCCGGAGATCATCACCGTCGATCCGGGTTATGCCGAGTCCGGCAGACAGGCCGCCGCGCAGCTGATCGAGCAGATCAACGGGCGGAGCGAGCCGCGGCAGATCGTGATTCCCGCTCATCTTTCATAGCCCCCCTGAAGCGTTTATTGTGATCTTTGCCCGATTTCGGGAACGTTCCCATTTTCGCCGTCACGCTGAAAGAGTAGGCTTGCGCTCAGGTCATTACACCCCTCACCATCTGTCATGAGATTTCATGATGAGTAAAGTCAAACAAGCAGATATTGATCAGCTGATCGTCCTGGTCGGCGGCCGCGAAAACATCGCAACCGTTAGCCATTGCATTACCCGCCTGCGCTTCGTGCTGAACGATCCGGCAAAAGCGAACCCGAAAGCCATTGAAGAACTCAAAATGGTTAAAGGCTGCTTCACCAACGCCGGGCAGTTCCAGGTGGTCATTGGTACCGAAGTGGGCGATTACTATCAGGCTCTGCTGGCAACCACCGGGCATAGCGCGGCGGACAAAGAGCAGGCCAAGAAGGCTGCACGCCAGAATATGAAGTGGCACGAGCAGCTGATTTCCCACTTCGCGGAGATCTTCTTCCCGCTGCTGCCGGCGCTGATCAGCGGGGGCTTAATTCTCGGTTTCCGTAACGTCATCGGTGATGTGCCGATGAGCGACGGCAAAACGCTGGCGCAGATGTATCCGGCGCTGAAAACCGTTTACGACTTCCTGTGGCTGATTGGTGAAGCGATCTTCTTCTACCTGCCGGTCGGGATTTGCTGGTCCGCGGTGCGCAAAATGGGCGGTACGCCGATTCTCGGTATCGTGCTGGGCGTCACGCTGGTCTCTCCGCAGTTAATGAACGCTTACTTACTTGGTCAGCAGGTGCCTGAAGTGTGGAACTTCGGTCTGTTCACCATCGCCAAAGTGGGCTATCAGGCGCAGGTCATCCCGGCCCTGCTGGCGGGGCTGATGCTGGGCTTTATTGAGACACGCCTGAAGCGCATCGTGCCGGATTATCTCTATCTGGTGGTCGTTCCGGTCTGCTCGCTGATTCTGGCCGTCTTCCTGGCACATGCGTTTATCGGTCCGTTTGGCCGCATGATCGGCGACGGCGTGGCCTTCGCGGTGCGCCACCTGATGACCGGCAGCTTCGCACCGATTGGCGCCGCGCTGTTTGGCTTCCTGTACGCCCCGCTGGTGATTACCGGTGTACACCAGACCACGCTGGCCATTGATATGCAGATGATCCAGAGCCTCGGCGGCACGCCGGTCTGGCCGATTATCGCCCTGTCTAACATTGCGCAGGCGTCTGCGGTGACCGGCATCATCATCGTCAGCCGTAAGCACAACGAGCGCGAGATCTCCGTTCCGGCCGCGATCTCTGCCTACCTCGGCGTCACCGAACCGGCGATGTACGGTATCAACCTGAAATACCGCTTCCCGATGCTCTGCGCGATGATCGGTTCCGGTCTGGCAGGCCTGGTGTGTGGTCTGAACGGCGTGATGGCTAACGGGATTGGCGTGGGCGGTCTGCCGGGCATTCTCTCCATCCAGCCCGCTTACTGGCAGGTGTTTGCCCTGGCAATGGCGATTGCGATTATCGTCCCAATGGCACTCACCACCGTGGTTTATCAGCGTAAGTTCCGTCAGGGCGCGCTGCAGATTGTTTAACTTCATCTTTCGGGGCGCAGTTGCGCCCCTTCGCATTTGCAGGAACGCATTATGAATACCCTTCCTCACTGGTGGCAGAACGGCGTCATCTATCAGATCTATCCAAAGAGTTTTCAGGACACGACCGGCAGTGGCACCGGCGATTTACGCGGCGTGACCGCGCGGCTGGACTACCTGAAAACCCTCGGCATTGACGCCATCTGGCTGACGCCGTTTTATATCTCGCCGCAGGTGGATAACGGCTATGACGTGGCGAATTACATCGCCATCGACCCGGCGTACGGTACGCTGGATGATTTTGACGAACTGGTCGCCGGGGCGCATCAACGCGGTATTCGCATCGTGCTGGATATGGTGTTCAACCACACGTCAACCCAGCACGCCTGGTTCCGGGAATCACTGAATAAGGAAAGCCCGTACCGCCAGTTCTACATCTGGCGCGACGGTACGCCGGAGCAACTGCCTAACAACTGGCGCTCCAAGTTTGGCGGCAACGCCTGGCGCTGGCACGCCGAGAGCGAGCAGTATTACCTGCACCTCTTCGCGCCGGAGCAGGCGGATCTCAACTGGGAAAACCCGGAGGTGCGCGCCGAGCTGAAAAAGGTATGCGAGTTCTGGGCCGATCGCGGCGTGGACGGCTTACGTCTGGACGTCATTAACCTGATTTCAAAAGATCAGGATTTCCCGAATGACGAAACGGGCGACGGTCGCCGCTTCTACACGGACGGGCCGCGCATCCACGAATATCTTCAGGAGATGAGCCGCGACGTCTTTACCCCGCGCAACCTGATGACGGTGGGCGAAATGTCCTCGACCTCGCTGGAGAATTGCCAGCAGTATGCCTCGCTCGACGGGCGCGAGCTGTCGATGACCTTTAACTTCCATCACCTGAAGGTGGATTACCCGGGCGGTGAAAAATGGACGAAGGCGAAACCGGACTTTGTCGCGCTGAAAACCCTCTTCCGCCACTGGCAGCAGGGGATGCACAACAAAGCCTGGAACGCGCTGTTCTGGTGTAACCACGATCAGCCGCGCATCGTTTCACGCTTTGGCGACGAAGGGGAACATCGCGTGGCCGCAGCGAAAATGCTGGGCATGGTGCTGCACGGTATGCAGGGCACGCCGTACATTTATCAGGGCGAGGAGCTGGGTATGACCAACCCGCACTTCAGCCGCATCACCGATTATCGCGACGTGGAAAGCCTGAATATGTTCGCCGAAATGCGGGCAAACGGTCGCGATCCTGACGAACTGCTGGCGATTCTGGCAAGCAAATCCCGCGATAACGGCCGCACGCCGATGCAGTGGGACGCCTCGCACAATGCCGGCTTTAGCGAGGGCGAGCCGTGGATTGGCGTCTGCGATAACTACGAAACCGTGAACGCCCGCGCGGCGCTGGACGACCAGGACTCGGTGTTTTACACCTACCAGTCGCTGATTCGCCTGCGCAACACGCTGCCGCTGCTCACGTGGGGCGACTACGAGGATCTGCTCCCGGACCATCCTTCCCTGTGGTGTTATCGCCGTCAGTGGCAGGGGCAGACGCTGAAGGTGGTGGCGAACCTGAGCCGCGAGCGTCAGCAGTGGCAACCGGAGCCGGTACAGGGCGCATGGCGGGTCGCACTCAGCAACTATGATGATGTCCCCACCCGTCCCGACACGCTGCTCTTGCGCCCGTTTGAAGCTATCTGGTGGGTGCAGGAATAACTATCAGGAGATACAGCATGCTGTATCTCTTTTTTTTATGTTTAGCGATACGCTAAATGTACGACGATAACTTTTACATCGTGGCGTGCCGAAAATAAAAATAGCCCTGCCAATCAAATAACCTCGGCAGGACATTATGAAAAAGAGAATTATTAAAGCAACGTGTATTAGCGCACTATTATTAAGCACACAGGGATGGTGCGGAAATACATCCGTCGACCTTCGTTTTGGTCACAACACAAACTCAGACGTCAATGATTCCCGTATTAAGGTCATGCATCAGGCGGAGAATGGTTTTCACTTCTCCGTTGAAGCCGCACAAAACCACAATGATACCTTTTTTGGCGATACCGACCGATATAACCCAGACGAAAAAGGCTTAACGGAGGCGGCACAAGAGATTGAAACGCGCTGGCGCTTCGATCTTGGAAACGGCTTTGCCGTAGCGCCGGGCATGGTGACGGTTTTCACCGCCAGCAATACCCATTACCGCCCCTTCATTCAGGGCTGGAAAGCGTTCGATAACGGTCTGAATCTCGCCGCCCGTTATCGCTATAACACCGTCAATGACGCGCACAGCGACAAAGAACTCGACGGCAGCGGGTATACCCGCCGCCAGTCACACCAGTTCGACATCTGGTTCGCGTATAACATTGGCAAATTCGGGATGTCCTACAACCCGCGCTTCCGCTGGCAGGATGGTGTCGATCAGGGAACCGGGGATGATACCTACTGGGAACATACCGTCGCCTTCAACTACAAGCTCGACGATGGCTGGACGCCTTACGTCGAACTGGTTTCACTGGATAAAACCTATATCAACGATGACGGCAACCATGAAAATGATTATGCCGTCCGTCTGGGGATAGTGAAGCAGCTCTGACGACCTGACTACACCGTATCGTGCTGCAGCAGCCTGCAGCCGATACGGTCTACTGCACTTAACAGTTCCAGCTGCCCTTCCCGCTGATATAACGATACCGCGTTGATATCAATCAACAACGGCCAGCATAGAGAAGAGAGCGCGGCCAGCGTAGACCCCTCTCGCGTGATCGCAATAATCTTTAATCCTTTGCGCAGCGCGTTACGCGCCATTTCAATTAACGACTGCGTCTCTCCGGATTTACTGATCAACACCAGCGTTCCCTTCGATACCCGCGTCAGCTGGTGCATATCGTTGAGAATAAGGTGCGGCAGGCTCGCCAGAGATAAAAAACGCGACAGGTAGTTGAGGCTGGTGAGTGATGCGCCCCGTGCATAGAGAAAAATATGGCTGGAATGGGTCAGCAACCTGGACATCTCCACCACAATCTCCTCCGCCTGCGGCCCCACGTCAGGGTTTACAGGCGCAGGGGTAAAATGATCGCGTAAAAAACGATACCGAAGCTCTGTATAGCTCTTATAGCCCATTTTCTTACACACGCGATTAACGGAGGTTGTCGTGGTAAAAGTATCACGGGCAATCTCTTTTGCCGATATAGTAGAAATATGAGTAGCGTGATGCTGAATGTATTCAAATATCAAACGCTCACTTCCCTGAAATGAATTCATATATTACACCCTGTTTAATCCTGCCATGATTTTACCACAGCCGAAAAATATCCTCTGGAAGGCGCTTCACATATTGCAAGCCCGCGTATGACGATACGTAATAAGTATTAGCAAACATTAAAAACTGTTTTGGCTTCTCTTTATACTTTCCCTGTTTTCACATCCAGGGAATTATGACAATGACGAAACAAAAAGTTGTCGCGGTAACGGCCTGCCCGACAGGCATTGCACACACGTTTATGGCCGCGAATAAAATTATCGCATGGGCTAAAGCGCATAACATTGAGGTAAAGGTCGAAACGCAGGGTAGCGACGGTGTTAAAAATCGCTTAACAAAACAGGAAATTGCCTCTGCCACCGCCATTATTCTGGCAACCGACGTCCCCATTCAGGATGCCGAACGTTTTGATGACATTCCTCACCTTCAGACACGAACACAAGAGCTGATCAAGCACACCGACCGCTATCTGCGTCAGGCGCTGGCAATGGAAAAAAATGCGACCGCTGTAGCAGATGAAGACGAAGACGATCTCCGGCGTTCGGCTTACCAGATATTTATTGGCCATATCATGGCGGCCATCAGCTATATGTTACCGGTCGTGGTCATGGGTGGCCTGATGATGGCGACGGCCAAAATTACCGGCCAGTTTATTAACATTGAACATTCGCCGTTCAGCGTGCTGGATAAAGTGGGCTTTATGACCATCAAGTTCATGTATCCGGTCTTCGCCATGTATCTGGCGTTTGCTATTGCCGGAAAACCGGCGCTGATCCCCGGGCTTATCGGCGGCATCATGTCAGACGAAGTCTACAAGCGCTTCTTTGATATCGAGGGCTTTATGCCCTCCGGCTTTTTTGGCGCGATTGGGATTGGCTTCTTTGTGGGCTATCTGGTGCGCTGGCTCAACGATTCGATTCATGTCCGCCAGCAGCTCACCACCATTAAAACCATGCTAATCGTCCCGCTGATCACCGGCATTACGCTGGTGATGGTCATGGAATATCTGATTAACCCGATTTTTGGCTCGCTTAATCAGCTGATGGTGGTCTTTTTTACCTCGGCAGGTGACACCGGACGCGGGTTCTATTCCGCAATGATCGCCGCGGGCACCGCTTTCGACCTTGGTGGTCCGGTCAATAAGGCGGCAGGCTCGGTCGCGCTCGGCCTGAATGGCATGAACGAGACGTTTGATTTAACCGCCCGCGAACTCTCTATCGTGATCCCCTCCATTGGCGTCGGTTTTGCCGCATTCCTCAACGGCCGCTTTGGTCTGCCGGATGTCTTCAGCCGGGAAGAAAAAACCGTTGGCAGCACCTCGTTATTGCTGGGCGTAATCGGGATCTCAGAAGGCGCTATCCCGTTCATCCTGAAAAACCCACGCCTGATCCCGGTATTCATGACCGGTGCCGTCGCCGGTGCGCTGGTGGCGATTGCACTCGGCGTGAAGCAGACGCTGCCTCTGCCCGCCATCTGGGGCTGGCCGCTGGCGACCAATGTGGCGGGCTATCTGGCGAGCGTCTTTATTGGCGCACTGATTTGCGCCCTGGGCGTGCTTTATGTCAGCCCAAAGAACGTCAGGTGAGGGAAACATCATGAGTCAGATCCACGTTATTGCCCACACGCACTGGGATCAGGAGTGGTATTTCACCCGTCAGGACAGCATGGTGCTGGCGTCATATAACTTTGCGGATGTTATCAACACGCTGGAGCAGGACCCGGCTTATGCCTGCTATCACCTTGACGGGCAGATGGCGGTCGTGGAGGACTTTCTTGCGATCAATCCCGATTATCGCACCAGGCTGGAAAAGCTGGTCAAAGAAAAAAGGATTTTCGTCGGGCCGTGGTATACCCAGACGGATACCTACAACGTGCATGGCGAATCCATTATCCGCAACCTGAAGTACGGCATCTTCGCCGCACGAACGCTGGGACATGCGATGCAGGTCGGTTATCTGCCGGATACCTTCGGCCACAATGCGCAAATGCCGACGATTTTGCAGGGCTGCAATATCGATAACATCGTCTTCTGGCGCGGTATCGATCACGACCGGCATGCCAAACGCAGCCAGTTTATCTGGCGCGCGCCGTCAGGGGCGAGCGTCATCGCCTGCGCGATGGCGCTCGGGTATGGCGCGGCTAAAAATATCGCTTCGCAAGCCAGCCATCTGCAGGGGAAAATCTACCCGATGGTCGATTTGCTGCGTTCACGGGCCGGTATCGATGACCTGCTCCTGCCCTGCGGCGGCGATCAGGTCAGCATCGACCCGGCGCTGCCGACTATCCTGCAGGTCGCCAGCAAACACTCTCCCAACCAGGATTGGTACACCATCAGTTCGCTGGAGCGTTACGTCGACATCCTGCGCGCGCAGCGTGAGCAGTTTGAATGCTGGGAAGGCGAGCTGAAATCGCCACGCTACACCCGCATCCATAAAACGATCGGCTCCGTGCGCTACGACATTAAAAAGAAAAATGATGAGATTGAGCAGTTTATCCTGCGACAGCTGGAGCCGACGATTGCCATGGCGCGGCATCAGGGGCTACCGGTCAATCTCTCTGTGGTCGATACCCTCTGGAAGACGCTTTTGCGAAGCCACGCCCACGACTCTATCGGCGGCTGTAATAGCGATGCGACCAATCGCGACATTCTGCATCGGCTGGAACAAACCGAGCAGCTGTGTCACAGCCTGTGGAATCTGGTGGTAAAAACGCTGGCCGCCTGTGCTCAGGAAGGGGACCTGCTGATCTTCAATCCGCTGACAACCCCAATGCGGCGCGTGGTTAAAACCACGCTGTATAGCCGGGCTGAACATATCGCGCTGACGTATCAGGGGCAGCCCGTGCGCTTCGACGTCCTGAAAAGAGACATTTTACCCGGCGGAACGGCGATATCCCTCACTGCCGAAGGCGAGTGTGAAACGCCCCTTCCTCCCTATTTCCGCTGGCACATTGCTGTGCAGACGCCGGTTCTGCCGTCGGTTGGCTATCTCACCGTGAACGTTGAGAATAACCCTGCGCCGTTACGGCAGCCTGAACAGGAAAAGGGCCGCGAAATAGAAAATGCGCATTATCGGCTGATGCTGGACGCCGGAACACTTACCCTTGAGGACAAACACACGGGCAGATGCATCCCCGCGTTCTTTACCCTCGAAGACTGCGCGGATGCGGGCGACAGCTACGATTTCTCCCCGCTTGCGGGCGATACGCCAACGCGCTGTTCCCATTTCACACTCATTGATTGCCTGAAAACGCCTCTTGTCGAAAAGCTGATTATTGAGGCGACGCTGCTTCTGCCGCCGGATCTCGCCGGACATCAGGATGCAGTCAGAAAACCGTTATGCCTGCGTCTGGCGTGTGAATTGCGCCATGACGATCCGAACCTGTATGTCGACGGTGCGCTGGAAAACAGCCACTGCGATCACCGGCTGCGCTTGCTGATCAACAGCGATATTCACACGCATCACGCTATCGCCTCACAGCCCTTTGCGATCATCCAACGCGAAACGGGGTATGACGATGAAAACTGGCAGGAACGCTATCGCGAGCTGCCCGTGGATCTCGAAACCAGCGAGGGCATTATCGCTGTCGCAGAAGAAGGCAAAGCGCTGGTGGTGAATAGCCGCGGCATGAAGGAGTTTCAGATCCTCGGGCACGAACCGGCAGTGATTGCCCTGACGCTGTTTAAGTCAACGGGTGTGCTCGGACGAAACGACCTTGACTGGCGACCGGGTCGGGCATCCGGGATTAATAATACGGTGGTTGAGACCCCCGATGCCCAGTTGCTGAAGCCGTTGCACTTTTCATTCAGCGTCGCGCTGGCCGACAGTGCCGATCATCTGACGCTACGCCAGCTGGAAAATCTCGCGACCGGGCAGCCGTTTACCTATCAACGGCAAACGCTGCACACGCTCGATCATCGCCTTGAGCGCTTTTCGTTGCGCCTGCCCGAACGCCAGCTTCCGGCACACTTCTCGCTGTTGACCCTACCGGAGCCGCTTATTCTGTCTGCCCTGCCCCATGCCCAACAGTCGCATGGCACGGTCATCCGCGTGTTTAACGCTGGCACGCAGCCGGTTCCCGTTCCGGCAGATTTCGTGGGGCTTCCTCAGATCAACTATCTGGAAGAGCCCGTGCAGCCGGTCACGGCGATCCCCCCTTCCGCGACCTGCGATTTTTTGTTAGAGGCTTAATATGAACTTGCTTGCATTGACGCACCCCGATTTGGTTTTTATCAACCCGCCGCACCGTACCCCTGAAGCGCTGATCCGCTGGCTCGCCGAACCGCTCGTCAGGCGAAACGTCATCGGCGATCAAGAGACATTTATCCAGAGCGTTTTACAGCGTGAAAGTGAAGGTCCCACGGCTCTGGGCGAAGCACTTGCCGTTCCACACGGTAAAACCGAGACGGTGCATCAGGCGGCGTTTTGTCTGGCGCTCTTTGACGACCCGATACGCTGGCCGGGGCTGGAGGGGGATGAAGAGGTCAGAATGGTCTTCCTGCTCGCCATTCCCCCTGCAGAAGCAGGCAGCACGCATATGCAGCTGCTCACGACGCTAACCAGCCTGTTGACAGAAGACCGTGTGCGTGAGCAGCTTCTGGCGGCACGCACCCGGGAAGAGGCGCTGTCTGCCCTGAGTACGGAAGAACCGCACATTGAGGATGCGGTGCCCGCGCGTTCCCTTCTCATCCCACTGGTGCTGGGCACTGTCGCTATCGCCGCCTTTTTACAGGCAGGTTTAAGCTGGGTGCGCGGCATCCATTAATCACGTAGCGCTCAGTACAGACCGTGCTGAGCGCTTGTTTTTGTTGAATAATTAATCAGATTTTTCCTTCTGGTCTTTACAATCGCTGAAGCGCCCGCCGTTTGTACTCTCGTCTTTTTACTTTGTTCTGCATCAAATAAATCGCAAACAAGTTTGATGCAAATCACTATATGTAGCACTTAAAATGATCGCCGACCCAACATGTTGTATTAATCGTCTACTATTCCAACAACAAGACGGCGCTTACGCTGGCCGGAATTGTGGATAACACGAGCCGGGAACGCGGGAAGTCTTTGGCCTGGCGGGGAATGCGCCCGGTGAATACTTCTCCACCTCTGTGGATAAACTGTTTTTAAAAATGGAGTGATCATGACACCGCATGTGATGAAACGTGATGGCTGTAAAGTGCCGTTTAAATCAGAGCGCATCCAGGAAGCCATTCTGCGTGCAGCTAAAGCAGCGGGAGTCGATGACGCAGATTACTGCGCCACCGTCGCAGAAGTCGTTAGCAGCCAGATGAATGAACGCAGCCAGGTTGATATCAACGAGATCCAGACCGCGGTTGAAAATCAGCTGATGGCGGGCCCCTACAAGCAGCTGGCCCGCGCCTACATTGAGTACCGCCACGATCGTGACGTGCAGCGTGAAAAGCGCGGCCGCCTGAACCAGGAGATCCGTGGCCTGGTAGAGCAGACCAACTCTGCCCTGCTCAATGAAAACGCCAACAAAGACAGTAAAGTGATCCCCACCCAGCGCGATCTGCTGGCCGGTATCGTCGCCAAACACTATGCCCGTCAGCACCTGCTGCCGCGCGATGTGGTCTCAGCGCACGAGCGCGGTGAGATCCACTATCACGATCTCGACTATTCACCGTTCTTCCCGATGTTCAACTGTATGCTGATCGACCTGAAAGGCATGCTGACCCACGGGTTTAAAATGGGTAACGCCGAGATTGAACCGCCAAAATCCATCTCCACCGCCACTGCGGTCACGGCACAGATTATCGCCCAGGTCGCCAGCCACATTTACGGCGGCACCACCATTAACCGCATTGACGAAGTGCTGGCCCCGTTTGTGACCGCAAGCTTCAACAAGCACCGCAAAACGGCCGAAGAGTGGCAGATCCCGGACGCCGACGGTTATGCACACTCGCGCACCGAGAAAGAGTGCTATGACGCGTTCCAGTCGCTGGAGTATGAGGTGAATACCCTGCATACCGCCAACGGCCAGACGCCGTTTGTGACCTTCGGTTTTGGCCTGGGCACCAGCTGGGAATCGCGTCTGATCCAGCAGTCCATCCTGCGCAACCGTATCTCCGGCCTCGGTAAGAACCGCAAAACGGCGGTGTTCCCGAAACTGGTATTCGCCATTCGCGACGGGCTGAACCACAAAGTTGGCGATCCGAATTACGACATCAAACAGCTGGCGCTGGAGTGCGCGAGCAAGCGCATGTACCCGGATATTCTGAACTACGATCAGGTCGTAAAAGTAACCGGTTCATTTAAAACGCCAATGGGTTGCCGCAGCTTCCTCGGCGTATACGAAGATGAAAACGGCGAGCAGATCCACGACGGGCGTAACAACCTCGGCGTCATCAGCCTGAACCTGCCGCGCATCGCGCTGGAGGCGAAAGGCAATGAAGCGGAATTCTGGACGCTGCTGGATGAACGTCTGCAGCTGGCGCGCAAGGCGCTGATGACCCGTATCGCTCGCCTTGAAGGGGTCAAAGCCCGCGTGGCGCCTATCCTCTATATGGAAGGGGCCTGCGGCGTGCGCCTGAAAGCGGACGATGACGTGTCTGAGATCTTCAAAAACGGCCGCGCGTCGATTTCGCTGGGCTATATCGGCATCCATGAAACCATCAATGCCCTGTCTGGCGGTACGCATATGTATGACAGCGACGCGCTGCGTGAAAAAGGCGTGGCGATTGTTCAGCGCCTGCGCGATGCCGTGGACCAGTGGAAAGAGGAAACCGGCTACGGTTTCAGCCTGTACAGTACCCCAAGCGAGAACCTGTGCGACCGCTTCTGCCGTCTGGACACCGCCGAGTTCGGCATCGTGGAAGGCGTGACCGATAAAGGTTACTACACCAACAGCTTCCACCTCGACGTGGAGAAGAAGGTAAACCCGTACGACAAGATCGACTTTGAAGCGGCGTATCCGCCGATCGCCAACGGCGGCTTCATCTGCTACGGCGAGTACCCGAACATTCAGCACAACCTGAAGGCGCTGGAAGACGTGTGGGATTACAGCTATCAGCATGTGCCGTATTACGGCACCAACACGCCCATCGACGAATGCTACGAGTGCGGCTTTACCGGTGAGTTCGAGTGTACCAGCAAAGGCTTTACCTGCCCGAAATGCGGTAACCACGACGCGGCACGCGTGTCGGTAACCCGCCGCGTGTGCGGCTATCTCGGTAGCCCGGATGCGCGTCCGTTTAACGCCGGTAAGCAGGAAGAGGTGAAACGCCGCGTGAAGCATCTGGGGAATGGGCAGATCGGGTAAGTTCTGCGCTGGGTTCTCCCCCTCACCCTACCCCTCTCCCTCAAGGGAGAGGGAACCGATCGAGCATATTGTTGAGCCAGGCTCCGGTTTTCTCCCTCTCCCTGTGGGAGAGGGCCGGGGTGAGGGCATCAGGTTAACGCTATGAATTACCATCAATACTACCCTGTCGATATCGTCAACGGACCCGGCACCCGCTGCACCCTGTTCGTGTCAGGCTGCGTCCACGAGTGCCCGGGTTGCTATAACAAAAGCACCTGGCGCTTAAATTCCGGTATGCCGTTTACCGCGGAAATGGCAGACCGGATCATTAACGATCTCAACGATACGCGCATCAAACGACAGGGAATTTCGCTCTCTGGCGGCGATCCTCTTCACCCGCAAAACGTGCCGGAGATCCTGAAACTGGTAAAACGCATTCGCCGCGAGTGCGCAGGAAAGGATATCTGGGTCTGGACGGGTTACAGGCTGGATGAACTGAATGCTGCTCAGATGGAAGTGGTGGAGTTGATTAACGTGCTGGTCGACGGCAAGTTCGTTCAGGATTTAAAAGACCCCGCGCTGATCTGGCGCGGCAGCAGTAACCAGGTTGTGCATCATTTGCGGTAATCGCTAAAGCCGTTTGTTTGCGTCATGATAAACGGCTGACTTCTCTCTCTTACCGACAGCAATAACAAATACCGTTACAACGTCATCCTGAACCTGATAGACCAAACGATAACCCTGGGATCTCAGTTTTATCTTGTAGCAATCAGGCAGGCCATGCAGGCGAGCCGATTCAACCCTGGGATTCACCAACACGTCCGCAAGCTTCTTCTTAAATTGGTTTTTTACGGTATCGCCCAGCTTGCTCCACTCCTTTAACGCCCTCGGGTCAAATACCAGTTCATAAGTCATCCAGACTGACCTTGATTCCCTTTTGCGGATTAGCCAGTCGCTCCCGGACTGTCTGTATCAGTGCATCTTCACTGTCGCTAATGGTGACCGTTTTCACCGGCATGCGTCCCGTTTCCGCGACATACTGAAACAGTAAACGCACAGCTTCCGTTGGCGTGATATTGAGTTTTTCCAGCACGGCATAAGCCTCATTTTTGAGTTTGTCATCCAGACGGACGTTCAGCGTGGCCATTATGCCCCCAGTAGAAGTGAATGTGTAATGCAGTTTAGCATTACATTCGCATTACATCGAATTCTGGATAACGCCTCTCAAAACCGACTCAAACTCTCCATCGCCACCGTTTTAAACTCGGCAAAATCGCCGCAGCTACAGAGCCGCGTCATGGCGCGCTCGCGCAGGAAGGTGACGAAGATATCGTAGATCGCCATCGCCTCTTCATACTCGCTTTTGCTGATGGCGAGCAGGAAAATCACGTGCGCGGTTTCGTCACCCCACGCAATCCCCTGCGGGGCGAGTACGGTGTAGACCACGGTTTTCTGGGCAAGCAGACCGAGGGAGTGCGGAAGCGCAATGCCGTCACCGAGCATGGTGCTGACGATGGCTTCACGTTCAACCACCGACTCCAGAAACGCCGTCCCCACAAACCCCTCACCTTCAAGCTGTTCGCACAGCTCGCGGAACAGCGTTTGCTGGTCAATCGGCGCGTCGATGATGCGGAAATGGGCGGCGTCGAAGTATTTATCCAGCATCCACGGGCGGGTGCGGTCTACCAGCACCAGCTTGCCAATCTGCTCCAGCTGATAATCAGTCGGAAACGGTGCGATCATCACTACCGGTTTTGCTTTTTCACTGACGCGCGCGGTGGCGATAACAAAGTCCTCGCTGAGCGATTCCACCTGCTCGTACTCGCGCAGCGTGAGCGTGCGCGTGACCTCAATCTGCGGGTATTTACGCTGGAGTACCGCCTCAATCATACGCACCATAGCATTACCGGCGTCACAGACCAGCAGCACGCGCGGCTGGCGCTGGTAGCCAATGTTGTAGTGACGCTCCAGCCCGACGCCAATGTGCAGCACCAGGAAACCAATTTCGTTTTCGCTGATCGCATACGGCGTGTATTTTCCCCAGTTCGATACCGCCGCCAGGGTCATGTCCCAGGCCATCGGGTAGTGCTGCTTGATATTATCCAGCAGCGGATTGGGGATCATGATTTGATACCGCACGCGGGTGATCATCGTCTTGATGTGCGTGAGCAGATCCGCGTGCAGCTGCGCGTCACTGAGCAGGTTGTAGTTGTAGTGGGTGTTGATGTAGCGCAGGATGTAGTTCACCAGCGCCTCTTCGTCATCGGCGTTAATGGCGCTTGGGGCGATCTCTTGGATCTGCCGCGCAGCGATGTGCACGCAGAGCCAGTTCTCCTCCGAGGGTGCAAGCGCTTTGCCCGCCAGTTCCTGAATGGCCACAGCAATATCTTTCGCCGCTTCCCGCACGTTCTCCTCCACATCCTCCGCATGGAATTCCGACAGCGGATAGCCTTCGCTGATGCGTCGCACTGATACCGCGCAGTACAGGCGCAGGAACAACTCCCCTTCGTCCGTCAGGCGAATGTGGTGACGCGTCAGCGCGTCGTGCAGCACTGGTACCATCTTTTCCGCCACGCCCGCATTGAGCGCGACATCCGTCACCAGCGGGTTCAGGCTGTCCTGCTGCGCCAGCTCCCAGAGCAGATCGGTCAGGCAGGCGCGAACCGACATTTCGCTGCCAAACAGCTTCATGCCATGGCGTGGACGGGTTTCCAGCGTCAGGTTATAGCGATGAAAACACTCGCGCACTTCCGCCATGTCGCTTTGCAGCGTGGCGCGGCTGACAAACCACTCGTCCGCCAGGTCCTCCAGCTTAAGCGAAAACGCCGACGTCAGAAAACGCACCACCAGATAATGCACGCGCTCCGCGCCCGTACGGGGAATACGCAGGGCGCGCGGATGGGAGGCCTGGAGCTGCTGATAACGCGCGGCGTCGTCAATTTTAAGCTGATAGCCATTTCCACGGCTCAGAATAAACTGCGCCCCGTGGCTCGCCAGCAGCGCGTTCAGGGCGGTGATGTCAGCACGGACGGTTCGCGTGGAGACCGACAGCCGCTGCGCCAGCTCGTCCTGCGGCAGCGTCTCGTTTTGCAACAGATCGAAAAGTTGCGCTAAACGTTGGTTCGGAAATCGCACGTCGTTGTCCTCTTACGGCTTAGGGTGAAATGACCATCTGGGATGGGCTGCCGACCGGCGTATAGTCTGGCTCGAAGCTCAACTTCCCATCCTGCGCCACGCGAAAACGGGTAATGTTATCGCTGCGCTGGTTCATAACGTACAGCCAGCGTCCTTGTTTATCGAGCGTCAGGGTGCGCGGGTAGTCGCCACGCGTCCACACGTCATCCTGATGCCTCAGCGTGCCTTCTGCTGTTACGGTAAAGTGCCCGATGCTGTTATGCAAACGGTTAGCCACATACAGCTGTTTACCGTCGGCGCTTAACGCCAGCCCGGCAGCAAAACTGGTGCCTTTGTACCCTTTTGGCAGGGCAGAGAGTGTTTTACCCGCTTTCAAGGTGCCGTTGGTATTCACGGTATAATGGGTGAGCGTTGAGGCCTCTTCGTTAATCAGCCACAGGGCATCCCCTTTCGGCGTAAAGACGAAATGGCGAGGTCCGGCCCCTTTCGAGGAGGCGCTGATAAACGGCGGATCGTTGGGGGTCAGCTTTCCGCTTCGATCGTCAAAACGGTACTGATAGATGCGATCTAACCCCAGATCGGTCGAAAATACGTACTTCCCGCTCGGATCGGCGGCGATCATGTGCGCATGAGGACCGTTGTGATCGCTGATAGCAAAACTGCCCTCTACAGCGGCTTCTGGTTTTGCTGCACCCGGTTCGCCCTGATCCTGATGTTTATCCGTGGCATCTCCCAGGCTGCCGTCTGCTTTGACCGGCAAAACGGCAATCGATCCGCTGACGTAGTTTGCCACCAGCAGGTGCTGGCCATTCGGCGTCAGCGAAAGATAAACCGGCCCCGCGCCGCCGGAGGCCACCTGATTCAACTCGCTCAGCTCGCCGTTATCTTCCACCCGCAGCGCCTGCACCACGCCCTGCTCCACTTCGCTTGCCAGATAGAGCGTTTTGCCGTCGTGTGAGACGGCCAACTGCGCGGCGTTCGGCAGTTTGCTCACCAGCGTTTTGTTGCCGAGCGCGCCGGTTTGCGCGTCAACGATAAAACGGTACAGCCCTTCGCCGTTGGGGTTGTAGGTGCCGACCCAGGCATACTGGGTTTGCGCGACGGCGGCGGTAGCAAGCAAAGAGAGTGAAGCAACAAGCAGGTTACGGGTGTGCATGGTGGCTCCTTTGGGTGTTATGACTTAACCAGTTTCTTCGTCATCTCAAGCAGCGTACGCACATCTTCCGGACGCGTATCACCGCTGGCCTTGTCGATAATCGAGCTATAGATATGCGGGATGATCTTGCTCACGCCCGCGTCGAGGGCGATCTGCAGGATCGCCTCAAAGTTTTCCAGATCGATCCCACCGGTCGGTTCCAGCCAGAAGTCGTGACGGGCGCAGGCTTCCGCTACCGCCTGGTATTCGTCACGGCACTTAAGGCCGCCCATCGGGAAGTATTTGATCGAGCTGCCGCCAAAATCTTTCAGCAGGGCAATCGCGGTTTCCACCGGGACGATACCATCCGGTGCCGTGCTGCTCAGCGGACCGGTGGAAATTTTCACCATACCGACGGTGCCGGTCGGCGAGACCAGACCGTTCACCACAGAGTCGTTCTGCCCCAGCAGCGCGCGGCTGGTCGCCACGCCGGTAAAGACCTGGTTGACGTGCTGCGGCTGTACCTGACGGGAGATTTCACTGACCATCGCCGACTGGTTCGGGTCGCCCGCGCCCAGTCCCACGGAAAGCGCGTTATCAATCAGCGCCGCGTACTCGCGCATATCCGCCACCGCGCTTGCCACGTCCGGGTAATTTTTGGAGAGCACGCCCACCAGCACATGGCCTTCCGCCGCCTCGTAAATGGCGCTGGCATTGGCCTTCGAACCTGCCAACACGTTCAGGCAGACGCGGTCACGGTAAAAATTGGGGGTCAGTTTCATGCCTTTTTCTCCTGTCCTAACACTTCGCTAATGCGGCGGTACACGATGTTCAGCTGGTCAGCATTTACGCTGCGCACGTCCGCTTCGATAATCCCTTCGTTGGCCTTGTAGCCACGGAAATAGATGGCGTATTCACCCTGCTTGAGCTTATTCACCAAGTCACCGGTGCCCACGCCGGTGGTCGCTTCGTCAAATTTAATCTCGGTGCGGGCAATATCGCGCCCGGCGCTGTCCCAGACTACGCGCGCGGTGACGCCGTTCAGGGTGTTAAGCGCGTCGATAAACGGCGTCATCTTCGCCACCATCTCGGCACCGCTCTCTTTGGTCGCCGTGAGGTAGTGTTCGATGGCGCAGGTCAGGCCGAGAATGCCCTCTTTACCCACCTTCATCGCGCGGCCAATACCTGCCGTCTGGCGTTTCACCCACTCAACGTACTGGGTTTTGCCGATCACCAGCCCGCTGGTTGGCCCTTCGATCGCCTTCGCACCGCTGTAGATCACCAGATCCGCGCCGGAACGGTAGTAAACATGCAGATCTTCTTCCGCTGCGGCATCGACGATCAGCGGCAGATCGTGTTTACGAGCGACTACTGCCGCCTGCTCGACGCTGAGCATGCTTTTCTGCACGCAGTGGTGAGATTTGATATAGAGGATCGCCGCCGTGCGCGGGGTGATCGCCGCCGCCAGCTGATCGGCGGAACATTCGTTGGCATAGCCCGCTTCGACCAGTTTTCCGCCGCCCAGCGCGACCATGGTGCCCACCGGCGCGCCAAAGTTAACGTTGTGGCCTTTCGGCAGGACAATCTCGTTGTTCGCAATCGGAGTCACGTGCAGGTTTTCCAGCAGCCAGTCGCTGTCTTTGACCAGCACTGCCGCTACGGACTGGGCAATGCCCGCCGACGCGCAGGAGACCACCGTCGCGCCCTCCACATCAAGAAGCTTCGCGATGTATTCCCCGGTTTTGTTGACCAGATCCTTCATCTCAAAATAGTGATTCATGCCGTCCATTGCGGCCTGCACCACTTCCGGGCGCGGCGTGGAAACGCCCAGCGCCGTCATGCGGCCCGAGGTGTTGATAACTTGCTTTAAGTGGTACTTCTCATAAATCGAAGGCATGTTCCGTGCTCCCTTGTTCGGTCATGTAGCCCTTGCCCGCGCGGATCGCGGCAAGCGGCACCAGAATATGTTCAGCCTGCAGGCTGTCGTTTTCGGCATCCGTCAGCACCGTTGGCTGGCGTTTAATCGTGAACAGCGTCAGGTCGGCGTCGAGGCCGGGCTGGATGCGGCCTTTACGCGTCAGGCGCAGACCGTCCGCGGCGTTGGCGGTGACGCAGTCAATGACCTGCGGCAAAGACATGCCGATGGCGAGAAACTTCGACATCACGCTTGCAAGCGACCCGACCGGTCCGTTAATCCGGTTACGGCAGTAGATATCCGAGCTGATGGTGTGCGGCAGAATGCCCATCGCGATGGCGCGTTTCGCCACCTCAAAGCTGAAGCTCGCCGTACCGTGCCCCACGTCCAGACGCACGCCGCGCTTCAGGGCGGAGGTGATGGAGGCGCGCAGCTCGCCGGAGGGCGTCAAAATACGGTTGGGTTTGCCGTTGTAGCAGTGGGTGATGATGTCGCCGGAACTGAGCAGTTCGGCAATCTCGTCGAGGTTCGGCGGGTTGTTGCCGATGTGCACCATCAGCGGCAGATCGCCGTTCTCGCTCTGGATGGCTTTCGCGCGCTCCAGTGGCGTAATGCCGTTTTCACCGACCACGCTGCTGCTCATGCGCGCTTTCAGGCCGACGATAAAATCAGGGTGGCGTTTTATTGCCTGCTTCACGGCATCGGCATCAATATTCGCCATATTGGCCAGTTCGTTCTGGGCAATCAGCCCGACGCGGGAGATGTTCAGCAGGGCAAACACCTCGGTGGCGGCCTTGCGGGTAATTTCATAGAAATCATCCACGTCATCTGCCCCGGTACTGCCGGCATCCACCACGGTGGTGACGCCCGTGGCAATGCCTACGCTGTCCGGCTCGTCGTGATAAATCGGCGAGTTCGGGTAGCAGTGGACGTGAGAGTCAATCCAGCCTGCGCTGACGAACACATCACCGTTCAGCTCAACCGTTTTACGGGCGGGAGCGTCAATGTCACCCAGCGCGGCGATTTTCCCGTCCTGAATGGCGATATCGGTCAGGGTATCGTCGGCGAGGCGCGCGCGGCGCAGGAGTAAATCAAACATGGGGTT
The DNA here is from genome assembly GCF_056673325.1 of Enterobacter cloacae complex sp. HYC080_NIDB. Classification (NCBI taxonomy): domain Bacteria; kingdom Pseudomonadati; phylum Pseudomonadota; class Gammaproteobacteria; order Enterobacterales; family Enterobacteriaceae; genus Enterobacter; species Enterobacter cloacae complex sp. HYC080_NIDB. The sequence continues at coordinate 4,055,333 of NZ_CP114212.1, forward strand.
CTCCTGATAAGGCGGGCGCCTGAGCGCCCGCGGGTATTAAAGGGCGACCGGGAACAGCCAGCCCAAAATCATTGCACCGAGGATGGCGCCACCGGTGATCGGCTTCTGCCAGATGTAGAACAGCAGCGCGCCCACCAGCGAACCGACGCCGATAGGAATAGAGGCGGTCATGGCGCTGAGGATAATCAACGGCCCGAGGAAGCGGCCTGAGGCGTTACCCGCGCCCATCATCACGTCAGCCCCGTAGGTGGAGTTGCTCTGGTTGATGGTGAACTTACGCGCCAGGATGATGACGTAGCCAATCGCCAGGCCAATCACCAGGCCGGTTATCAGCGCGGCAATAAAGTTGGTCACCGGGAACATAATTCCCGCGCCCAGCAGCAGCGCCGGTACACCAAGGCCTACGCCGGTCTGGATCGCCCCGCCGATATCCAGAATACCGACCAGCGACCCTTCAATAATGCGCGCGAACAGGAAGCTGGCGCCAAACGCGGCGACCGCGCCGTACACGCCGGTGTCCATTCCCGCTTTCAGCATCGCCACGAAGGCCACTTCGTTAAACGCGCCGATGCCGTAGAGGTAGTACATGTGCGTCCCGGCGAACACGCCGGAGGAGAGCAGGCCAACGAAGATCGGGAACGACCAGTCGGCATACCAAAAACCTTTATTCTGTTCCATGTCGAGGCTCCTGTTATTTACCGCTGAGCGAGTTGTGGATCATGTCGAGCCAGTTCGGCACGGTCAGATGGAAGGATTCGATCATCTTCATGTCGAAGCCGCGGAAGAAGCCGCTCAGCACGAAGAGCAGAACGATCGCCGCCATCATCACTTTAGTGACGTGGTTCCAGCCGCACTCTTCAACGCCTTTACCGATCAGGATCCCCAGCACCAGGCCCGGTACGGCGTTACCCATGATCAGCTGTGCCGCGCCGCCAAAGATGGTGGCCCAGAAGCCCGATTTTTTACCGGCGTCGATGGCCGCCAGCCAGAAGATCACCGGCATCACGGTGTTGACCAGCAGGTTCGCAGCGGGCACCAGCACCTTCACGGCGGTGACCTGAAGCGCAGCCGGTACGGAGGAGGCCGTCAGGTTAAGGAAAGTCACGACGATCATGCCGATCACGCCACAGGCAATCGCCATTTTGCGCGGATCGTGCAGCGTTTCGCCGACGTTACGGTTTTTGATCATCAGTGCCGCCGCGCCCCAGTTTGGGATGATGCGGTGGTCAACGTCCTGTGTGAAAGCACCCGCGGCCACGGAAGAGGCCCAGGCGTTAAAGAAGAAACCTAACCCAAAGGAGAAGTGAGAAGCGGGATCCCCTTCGCAGGAGTTCAGTTCCCCCAACGTACGAAACGCGCCCATACCCTGAGTGGTAGGCGCATGAAACATGCGTGCAGCCCCGGCCCCAACACCGACGCCTACCAGGCCGCCGATAATGAGCGATTTTATTAATATAATTAAGAACATCAGTCTGCCCTTTTATGAATAATCAGCGTTGCGTGACGAAGTCCACCCGATCGAGATTGATGGCGGTCACGTTGACGATCACATCCAGCTCCACGCTGTAGGTGCGTCTTTCCCGGCGCAAAAAGAAGAACAGAAACGCTTCTTTACGCACCGCTTCTTGCGCCTGAACGACCTGCACATCCTGTGGCTCAATACGCAGTAAGATATGCGGTGAGGCTTTCATCACCGCGGCCTGAACGTGGTTGAGCGCGTCGGCAAAGGCGCGCGCTTTGGCGTCGCCCTTCCCCTTCACTCTCACCGTGGTTGTGAACTGTTCTTTCATGCTTATGCGCCGTGTTTCTTCTGCCACGCCTGCACCAGACGCTCGCCCAGCTCTTCTTTGTCCATAAAGCCAAAGCCCAGCACGTTGCAGCCTTCGTTGATGGCGGTGACGCCTTCATCCACCGAACGCATGCCGTATTTGGCTTTGTAGCCATACTTGGTTTGCGCGGTAATCGCGCCCGCGCCGCCGCTGCCGCAGAAGGAGATGCCGAAGGTGGCGTTTTCCGCTTTCATTACGTCGCCGAGCTTCATATCCGCTGCCATGCCCGGCACAACCACCGCGCGTCCACCTGCTTTTTCCACCCCGGCCGCCACTTTCTGACCTTTACCCAGGCGATCGCCAATCACGACTGTAATCTGTTCCATGTGTTGCTCCTTAAAGGTTGTCTTTCGCGACTTCAAAGTGAACGGAGAGCAGCCAGGCCTCTTCATCAGGAAGGTTGCCAAACTGCGCCACCACTTCACGGGCAAGCCGCATTGAATCCGGTGAAATTTCGTCAAACAGCTCTGCTTCAACCTCCGGCAGCGGCTCGCCGGTCACGGACCGGTGCGCCATGGCGCGAACGTGGGAGGTGAGCATCTGCTCCTGTACTGCGTTGGGGATGATGTTGTGCCGGGCCAGCAGGGCATAGACCTGCTGTAGCATGGTGTTCGCGAGCTGTTCTGTTTGCACCGCCTGTTCCCCAACATCGTTCATTACCGCTCCGTTAATCACTCGTCTTACCCCGTTAATGGCTCTGGAATAAAACTAACGGTGGGGAGGAAGGGTTTGTAGAGAGTTGTTTTCCACTTCGAAGTGGAAAGGCAAGCCGCGGCAGTGATCTGTGCCACATAAATACGGTGAATGCGGTCAAATCAATGCATTTACGTGATGAATATCACTGATTCCAGCGGTCAAAGGCGGGCAGAGGCAACGAAAACGTTCAGGCGTGGTAATGCAAAAATGTGATGGCGATAGGGTTTACTTATCACCACGCAAAAAAAAACGGGAGCCACTGGCTCCCGTTGGGTGTTGGTCCGATGCGCGATCGGTTAACGGTATTTCTTGTGATACGTGTTGCGGGTCGTCACGAACTGCTCGGCCGCCGCCTGAGCTTCTTTGACTTTGCCTTCGTTGGCCAGCTTCAGCGCGCCGTCGATCTGGCCGACCAGCACGTCAAAGCCGTGGCGATAGTCTTTCATCTCTGCGCTGTCAGCCGCTTTGCTTTCCAGCTTCGGCGGTGTCGCTTTTTGGGCGTCCAGCGCCGCTTCACGCATTTTGGTCAGGGCGTCTTTCATTTCCGCCGCATTGTCCGTCTTTTGCACCACCTTCAGGTTTTGCCCGAGGATGCCCATGTCTTCTTCAAGATCGGCAGCAAACGCAGAAGAGCCAAGAACCAGCGTTGAAGCCGCGACGATCGCTAACAGATGTTTACGCATTGCTCACTTCCTTTTTTATTATTAACAAAACGCTATCTTTATTGACCCGCAATTTTCATCTCGGGCAGCAGTACAGAACCACACTGTATATTGCTACGTGTTTCAATATCGTTACCGACCGTAACGATGTTGCGCCACATGTCCTTCAGGTTGCCGGCGATGGTGATTTCGCTCACCGGATACTGAATTTCACCGTTTTCGACCCAGAAGCCCGCCGCCCCGCGAGAATAGTCTCCGGTGATGCCGCTGACGCCCTGGCCCATCAGTTCGGTTACCACCAGACCGGTGCCCATCTCTTTCAGCATCTGCTCAAAGTTCAGGCCCTGCCCGGCAATACGCCAGTTATGGATACCGCCCGCGTGACCAGTACTTTTCAGCCCCAGCTTGCGCGCGGAGTAGTTGGTCAGCAGCCACTGGGTCAGAATGCCGTCCTTAACGATATCGCGGCGTTCCGTGCGCACACCTTCGCTGTCGAACGGCGTAGAGGCCAGCCCTTTCAGCAGATGCGGGTGTTCTTCAATGGTCAGCCATTCCGGCAGGATCTGCTTGCCCAGCGAGTCGAGCAGGAAGGTGGATTTACGGTAAACGGAGCCACCGGCGATAGCGCCCACCAGATGACCAAACAGACCGGTTGCCACTTCATTGGCAAAAATCACCGGGGCTTTCATGGTAGAGAGTTTACGCGGCGACAGGCGAGACAGCGTGCGTTCGGCACACTCTTTGCCCACCCACTCCGGCGACTGCAAATCCCCCAGCGCGCGGCCAATGGTGTAAGCGTAGTCACGCTCCATGTCACCGTTCTCTTCGGCGATGACGCAGCTGGAGAGCGAGTGACGGGTGGAGCAGTAGCCCTGCAGCATGCCGTGGCTGTTGCCGAAAACTTTGATGCCGTAGTGGCTGTTGAAGCTGCCGCCTTCGGTATTGGTGATGCGCTTGTCGGCCTGCAGGGAAGCCTGCTCGGCACGCGCGGCCAGCTCGATGGCTTCATCCGGGGTGACTTCTGCCGGGTGGAAGAGATCAAGATCCGGCGCGTCAAAGGCCAGCAGCTCTTTATCGGCCACGCCGGCGTAAGGATCCGGCGAGGTGTATCGGGCGATATCCAGCGCCGCCTGCACCGTGCGGGCAATGGCATCCGGGCTGAGATCGGTAGACGACGCGCTGCCTTTGCGATTCTGGTGATACACCGTGATCCCAAGCGCGCCATCGCTATTGAATTCTACGTTCTCCACTTCGCCATAGCGGGTGCTCACGCTGATACCGGTGGTTTTGCTGACCGCCACTTCGGCGCCATCTGATTTTTCTGAAGCAAGCATCAGCGCGGTGGAGACGGCTTCTTCCAGAATCTTACGCTGCGCTTCAACTTGTGAGGTTACTTTCATCGCAAATGCCATACTGTAAGAGAGAGTTAAATGAAGTCTAACAGAGAACCGTTTTTCAGTGCGCGTCTTAACTGGTAACATTAGCCTCTTTTTTTAAGGAGCCTGACATGACTAAGCAGCCCGAAGACTGGCTCGACGACGTTCCCGGTGATGACATCGAAGACGAAGATGATGAGATCATCTGGGTCAGTAAAAGTGAAATTAAACGCGACGCCGAAGAGTTAAAACAGCTTGGCGCAGAAATGGTAGAACTGGGTAAAAACGCGCTGGACAAAATCCCGCTCGACCAGGATCTGCGTGATGCCATTGAACTGGCACAGAAAATCAAAAAAGAAGGCCGTCGTCGCCAGCTTCAGCTTATCGGGAAAATGCTGCGTCAGCGCGACGTAGATCCGATCCGCCAGGCGCTGGATAAACTGAAAAACCGCCACAACCAGCAGGTTGCGCTGTTCCATAAGCTGGAGCAGATCCGCGATCGTCTGATTGAACAGGGCGATGATGCAGTACCGGAAGTGCTGAACCTGTGGCCGAATGCCGACCGTCAGCAGCTGCGCTCTTTGATCCGCAACGCGAAGAAAGAGAAAGAAGGGAATAAACCGCCGAAGTCTGCGCGTCTGATTTTCCAGTATCTGCGCGAGCTGTCTGAGAACGAAGGATAATCGGTGCGGTTTTGCGCCGGATGGCGGCGTAAACGCCTTATCCGGCCTACAAGGTCGTGCAAAATCCAGGCCCGGTAAGCGCTAGCGCCACCGGGCTTTTTTTTACTCTGCGGCCTCGGCCTTTTTCGCCAGACCGTCCAGCAGCTTCTGATGGATCCCACCAAACCCGCCGTTGCTCATCACCAGAATATGGTCGCCAGGCTGTGCGGCTTTGACCACCATATCCGCGAGCGCATCCACATCCGCACTCCAGTGGGCAGGCTGAATGCAGGCATCGGCCACTTCCGCCACCTGCCACGGAATATGCTGCGGCTGCAGCAGGAAGACTTCATCGGCACGGCCTAACGACGGGGCCAGATCGTCTTTGCAGATGCCCATTTTCATGGTGTTCGAGCGCGGTTCCAGCACGGCCAGAATGCGCGCGGTGCCGCCGACCTTGCCACGCAACGCGGCAAGCGTCGCCAGAATAGCCGTTGGGTGGTGCGCGAAATCGTCATACACCGTCACGCCATTCGCTTCACCGCGCAGTTCCAGACGGCGGCGGGCATTGATAAACGTGCCCAGCGCATTGGCGGCATCCGCAGGCAGAACGCCGACATGACGCGCAGCTGCAATCGCCATCAGGCCGTTGTGCATGTTGTGTTCGCCCACCAAGCCCCACTTCACCTCACCCACTTTTTCGCCGTCGAGCAACACTTCCCACTCGGAGGCATCCGCGTTGAGTTTCTTCGCCTGCCAGTGACCCTGCTCGCCCACCAGCTCCTGCTCGCTCCAGCAGCCCATCGCCAGAGTCTGCTTCAGGTTGATGTCATTCTCCGGCAGGATGATACGGCCCTGCCCCGGCACGATGCGCACCAGGTGGTGGAACTGCTTCTGAATCGCTTTCAGGTCGTCAAAAATATCCGCGTGATCGAACTCAAGGTTGTTGAGGATCAGCGTGCGCGGGCAGTAATGGACAAACTTGGAGCGTTTGTCGAAGAACGCGCAGTCGTATTCATCCGCTTCAATGACAAAGAATGGGCTATCGCCCAGACGCGCAGAAACGTCGAAGTTACCCGGCACGCCGCCGATCACAAAGCCCGGCTTGTAGCCACAGGCTTCGAGGATCCAGGTCGCCATGCCGGCGGTGGTGGTTTTGCCGTGGGTACCCGCAACGGCAACCACCCAGCGGTCACGCAGGACGAAATCATGCAGCCATTGCGGGCCGGACATGAATGGAATATTGCGCTCCAGCACCGCTTCAACGCACGGATTGCCGCGGGTCATGGCATTGCCAATAATGACCAGATCCGGCTCGGGATCCAGCTGGCTGGCATCGTAGCCCTGAATCAGAGAGATACCCTGCTTCTCCAGAAGCGTGCTCATCGGCGGATACACATTGGCGTCCGAACCTGTCACTTCTGGCCCAGCGAGCGCGCCAGCATTGCCAGCCCGCCCATGAAAGTGCCACAAATCCCCAATATATGAATGCGCATACGTCACTATCCTTCTTCAATGTGGCGCACATTTTACTCACATGTTAGCGGCTGTGAAACGCATTTCAGGTAAATCCGTATGTTGCTGGCGCGATTCACCTCTGCGCTACTATTTGAATATTTGTTAAGATTGTTGGGCTTTAGTCGTTTTAGTGAACATACAATCGCTCTACTCACAAAGATGCAGGGAAAGTGTTATGAAAACGTTAGGTGAATTTATTGTCGAAAAGCAGCACGAGTTCTCTCATGCTACGGGTGAACTCACTGCTTTGCTGTCGGCAATAAAGCTGGGCGCTAAGATCATCCATCGTGATATCAACAAGGCCGGTCTGGTCGATATCCTGGGTGCCAGCGGTGCCGAGAACGTTCAGGGCGAGGTTCAACAGAAACTCGATCTGTTCGCAAATGAAAAACTGAAAGCTGCACTGCGCGCGCGCGACATCGTTGCGGGTATCGCCTCCGAAGAAGAAGATGAAATTGTTGTTTTCGAAGGGTGTGAACACGCGAAATACGTTGTACTGATGGATCCGCTCGACGGTTCCTCCAACATCGACGTTAACGTTTCTGTCGGTACCATTTTCTCCATCTACCGCCGCGTCACGCCTGTTGGTACGCCGGTGACCGAGGAAGATTTCCTGCAGCCGGGCAGTAATCAGGTGGCTGCCGGTTACGTCGTCTATGGCTCCTCCACCATGCTGGTGTACACCACCGGGTGTGGCGTTCACGCCTTTACCTACGATCCATCGCTGGGCGTCTTCTGTCTGAGCCAGGAGCGTATGCGCTTCCCGGAGAAGGGCAACACCTACTCCATCAACGAAGGCAACTACATCCGATTCCCGAACGGCGTGAAGAAGTACATCAAATTCTGTCAGGAAGAAGATAAAGCGACTCAGCGCCCGTACACCTCCCGCTATATTGGCTCGCTGGTCGCGGATTTCCACCGTAACCTGCTGAAAGGCGGTATCTACCTCTACCCAAGTACCGCCAGCCACCCTGACGGAAAGCTGCGCCTGCTGTACGAGTGCAACCCAATGGCGTTCCTGGCCGAACAGGCGGGCGGCAAGGCGAGCGACGGTAAAGAGCGTATTCTGGACATCGTGCCGGAAAGCCTCCACCAGCGTCGTTCCTTCTTCGTCGGCAACAACCACATGGTTGAAGACGTTGAGCGCTTTATCCGCGAGTATCCGGACGCGTAATCTCTCACTCCCGGGGAGCCCGTCTGGCTCCCCAACACATTTATATCTTTTACCGTATAAGTGTTTATAAAAAACACGCTTTAATATTCGCCATTGCTCCTGCATTATTTCCATAACAGTTTGACAGATATTTCGTGGAGCAGCATCGCAATGAAAAATTATTCCCGGGCGAATACCGGCATTGATTTAAACCTTATTCCTGTATTTATTGAAGTCGTCCGCTGCGGCAGCATGGCAAAGGCCTCTGTGCGCCTGGAGATGTCACGTCCTGCGGTGAGCCTGGCCCTGAAGCGTTTTAATCAACTGTTTGATGAGCCATTATTTTTCCGCAAAGGTTTATACCTTGAGCCAACTGAAAAAGCCTTAGCGTTAACCCACTCACTGGAAATATTAATGGGCGATATTCACGATAATATTGCGGCCATTAATTCAGGGCGAAATAAATCCCCGGCACAGAACGTACCGGGATTGGGAAATATTATGCCGCAGTCTGAGCCGTTAATTTAAATGATGACATGGCCTCCATCAGCTGACGCGACTGCTCTTCCAGAGAGCGGGTCGCGGCGGAGGATTGCTGCACCAGCGCCGCATTCTGCTGCGCCGTTTCGTCCATCTGATTCACCGCAATATTCACCTGCTCAATGCCGCGGCTCTGCTCCTGAGACGCGGTCGCAATCTCGCGCATCAGTTTGGTCATGCGCAGCACTTCGGTGGCAATCTCATCCATCGTTTCACCCGCCTGCTGGGCCAGCTCGCTGCCCTCGTTAACGTGGGTCTGCGAATCGCTGATAAGGGATCGGATTTCTTTCGCCGCGTCGGCGCTGCGGCTGGCAAGATTGCGCACTTCACCCGCCACGACGGCGAACCCGCGCCCCTGCTCGCCCGCGCGCGCCGCTTCCACGGAGGCGTTAAGGGCCAGAATATTGGTCTGGAAGGCAATGCCATCGATCACGCTCAGGATGTCAGCAATACGCGCTGAACTGCCGGAGATATCACGCATTTTTTCAATCACGTAGCAGACCATTTCGCTGCCGTGATCGGCGGTATCAGAAACCGATTTCGCCAGCTGGTGCGCCTGCTCGGCATTATCGGCGTTGAGTTTCACCGTGGCGGTAATCTGTTCCATACTGGCAGCGGTCTGCTCCAGCGAGGTGGCGGTGGATTCTGTACGCTCGGCAAGATCCCGGTTGCCCGCCGTCAGCTCACGGCTGCCGGTGTCGATTTGCGAGCTGGCATCGCGTACCCGCATCACCGAGTGCATCAGCGACTGACGCATCACCTCTATCGCCGCGTTAAGGCGGTTAAATTCCTGGCTCGCCGGGGCATTCAGCGTGTGGGTTAAATCGCCCGCCGCCACATTCTCCAGCTGAGCAATGGAAGCAGAGAGCGGCTTAAGCAGCATATGGCGCAGCACCAGCCAGGCAAGCACGATGATGCCAGCCGTCAGCAGCGCGGCGACAATAATCAGGATCAGCACGCGGGTTTTGCTCGCCTGTACGGCAGTGACTTCCGCCTTCCCTCGCGCTTCGCTCCATGTCTGAAACGCCTGCATATCGTTATCAAACTGCTTCGCCACGGGGATCAGCGTATTCTCCAGCAGGTCGTAATAACTGTCCGCGCTCTGGTCATTCAGGGTTTTTAGCATCGGGTTGATGCCCTGCTGGTTATACGTCGCCAGACTGGTTGCCACGTTATCCAGCAACTTTTGCCCCTGCTCGTCAGCCACGCCGCCGTCGATCACGCCTTTCAGCGTTTTCTGAGCCACGGCGATTTCCTGATTGATGTTTTTGACCGATTTGGCCGCATCATCGAGCATGCCGATTTCCATCATCCGGACGGCCTGGCCCGCCTCATTGCGCGCGTGCAGAATCAGCGTATAGCCGGTATTTAGCTGCACCATCTGCTCACCCTGAAGGTGATTAATGCGCTGCAGTGAAGAAGAACTCTGTGTGAGAGCATAAATGCCAATGCCGCTGACAATCAGCAGCAGAAGGGTCATAACGGCCAGTAAAGAGAGCAAGCCGGTACGAATCGATAGCGTTTTAAGCATGATATTATTTCCGGTAGCGAGATATTTCTGGACAGAAAAAAAGGTTATCGGCCGCTACCGGAAAATGTTTAGACTTTAAGCAAATTCAGCGTGTTATCGCTCTGTTACCGAGGTGTTTACGCGAGTAACAGGCGAGCTTTGACGGTTCTCCCAGAGCACCGTCAGACCGCGCTGCAGGGCAATAAATATAAACAGCAGAATGCCGATGGCGATCTTGGTCCACCAGGAACTGAGCGTGCCGTCAAAGTTGATATAGGTCTGGATCAGCCCCTGGATCGCTACGCCGAACAGCGTTCCCAGCACCGTCCCCACTCCGCCGCTGAGCAGCGTGCCGCCAATGACCACAGAGGCAATCGCGTCCAGCTCCACGCCTACGCCTGCAAGGGCATAGCCCGCCTGGGTATACACCGAGAAGACAATACCCGCCAGCGTTGCCAGGCCGGTTGAGAGCATATAGATGCGGATGGTCGTGCTGCGGGTCGAGATCCCCATCAGGTTTGCCGACGTGGCGTTCCCGCCAATGGCGTAAACCTGATTACCGAACCGGGTACGGTGGGCAAGGAAGATACCCACCACCACCACGCCCAGCATCAACAACCCCATCGCGCTCAGACGGCCACCGCCGGGGATTTTCCACGCCAGGCTGGAGAGCGTGTCGTACACCGGGTGGTTAATCGGGATGGACTCTTCCGATACCAGGTAACTCACGCCGCGCAGGAAGAACATCCCGGCGAGGGTAATAATAAAAGCGGGAATTTTTAGCGCGTCGATCAGTAGCCCCATAAAGGCGCCAAACGCACAGCCCATCGCCAGCACCAGCGGAAACGCCACCAGAGGGGAGATCTCCCAGAAACCGATCGCCTTGGCGAGGAACACGCCGGTAAACGCGATCACCGAGCCAACGGAGAGATCGATCCCACCGGAGAGGATCACAAAGGTCATCCCGACGGCGATGATGCCTAAAAAGGCGTTATCGGTCAGGATGTTGCAAATCACGCGTGTTGAGGCAAAACCGGGGAACTGGGTCAGACAGTAGAGATACCCCAGCACAAACACGCCCAGCGTGATCATTAACGGTAAATTACGTTTTATCATGGCCACGGATCCCCTTAATGATGCTGACAAAGCGCGGTGACTGGACGATCAGCACGCAGAGTACGACCACCGCTTTTACCACCTGGTTGAGTTCCGGCTGAAAACCGGAGAGCAGGATCCCGGTGTTCATGCCCTGAATGATCAGCGCGCCAATGACCGAGAGCAGCAGGTTAAAGCGCCCGCCCATCAACGATCCGCCGCCAATCACCACCGCGAGGATGGCATCCAGCTCCAGCCAGAGCCCGGCATTGTTGGCATCGGCCCCGCGGATATCGGCCGCGACAATCACCCCGGCAATGGCGGCGCAAACGCCGCTCAGCACGTAGGTCAGCATCACCATCAGCCGCGTATTGACCCCGGCATTTCGTGCCGCACGAATGTTGATCCCCACCGCTTCAATAAACATGCCGAGCGCTGTTTTGCGGGTGAAAAGCCAGAACACCACTAATGTAACCAGAGCCACGATCACCGGTGTTGGAAAGAACAGGAAATTGCCGCTGCCGATCCACGCCAGACTCGGGGAGTTAAAGGTGACTATCTGTCCGGAGGTGATCAGCTGCGCCACCCCGCGCCCGGCCACCATCAAAATAAGGGTGGCGACGAAAGGCTGAATTTTTAGTACCGCCACCAGAATGCCGTTCCACAGTCCGGCCAGCACGCCGGTTCCCAATGCCGCCAGCAGTACCACCGGCAGGCTATGGCCCGCCACGGTCATGGAGGCTGCGGTGGCCCCGGCAATAGCCATCACCGCGCCGACGGAGAGATCAATCCCGCCGGTGGCTATCACCAGCGTCATACCAATCGCCAGCAGCGCGACGGGCGCGGCACGGTTTAAAATATCGATCGGGCTGCCAAACAGGCGACCATCCTGAACAATAATCTGGAAGAAATGCGGTGCGACAAGGCTATCCACCAGTAACACCACCAGCAGCGCTGCGATTTGCGGCGTGCCGGTTGGCCAGTTAAAGCGGCGCTTTGACTCACCGGTTTGCGAAAGCGAACGGGACATCACAATTCACTCCTTATGCCGCGATGGCATTCATGATCGCCGAAACGGACAGCTTATCCATCGGGATCTCAGCCACCTGTTTGCGATCGCGCATGATGATCACGCGATCGGCATACCCCACCAGCTCTTCCAGCTCGGACGAAATGACCAGCAGCGCCAGCCCGTCGGCACACAGCGTTTCGATAAGCCGGATAATTTCGGCGTGCGCGCCAACGTCAATGCCGCGCGTGGGTTCATCCAGGATCAGGAACTGCGGTTTGGTCAGCAGCCAGCGTGACAGCAGCACTTTCTGCTGGTTACCGCCGGAGAGAAATTCGATCGGCTGTTCCGCGCTCGGCGTACGAATACCCAGCTGGCGAATAAAGCGCTCGGCAATGGCGTTTTGCTCTTTACGCGGAATTGGACGCAGCCATCCGCGCTGCGCCTGTAGCGCCAGAATGATATTTTCCCGCACCGAGGCGGCGGCAATAATGCCGTCTGTTTTCCTGTCTTCCGGGCAGAACCCCACTCCCAGACAGGAGGCCTGATGCGGCGATCGCAGGGTTTGCGGTTTACCTTTGATCAACGCGGTACCGCTGTCCGCAGGCTTGATGCCGAAGATCACCTCGGCGGTTTCGGTCCGGCCTGACCCTAGCAGCCCCGCCAGCCCGACAATTTCGCCGGGGCGCACTTCGAGGTTAAACGGTGAGATGATCCCTTTTTTGCCGTAATCGCTGAACGCGGCCACCGGTTTTTCGCTCAGCAGCGTGCGCCCTGCGCGCTGGAGCGCATTGGTCTCCAGCTCACGGCCCAGCATCATTTTGACCAGCTCAATCTGCGGCAGCTCGCGGGTTTCACGGCAGCCGACAAAGCTGCCGTTACGCAGTACGGTAATGCGATCGCTCACTTCATACACCTGATCGAGGAAGTGTGTGACGAAGATCAGGCTGACGCCCTGATCGCGCAGCTGGCGCATCAGGGTAAAGAGCATCTCGACTTCCTGGGTATCGAGGCTGGCAGTAGGTTCGTCGAGGATCAGCACCTTCGCGGAGAGATCGATCGCGCGGCAAATGGCGACGATCTGCTGCATCGCGACGGAAAACCGGTTCAGCGGCTCGCGAACGTCGAGGGAGAAGCCGTAGGATTCCATCAGTTTCGTCGCCCGCGCTTCCATCTCTTTGCGCCGTAGCAGGCCAAAACGTCTTGGTTCACGACCAATAAACAGGTTATCCGCCACCGACATATTTGGCAGCAGGTTCACTTCCTGGTAGACCGTCCCAATCCCAAGCTGTTGAGCATGGGCGGTATTTTTTGGCGAAATGGCGTTGCCTTCCAGCCAGATGGTGCCGCGATCGGCGTGATAAACGCCGGTCAGAGATTTAATCAGCGTCGATTTTCCCGCGCCGTTCTCGCCCAGCAGCGCCATAATTTCACCGCGCCGCAGGCTGAAATCAACGTTATCCAGCGCTTTTACACCCGGGAAAAATTTGCTTAAGCCCTCTGTGCGGAGGATTTCCTGGTGCTGTTCAGTGGTCATGGTTCCCCCTACATCAAGCCGGGTGGCGCTACGCTTATCCGGCCTACAAAAGAGCGTATCGTAGGCCGGGCAAGCGCAGCGCCACCCGGCAATTTCACTGGCTTAGTAGCCCATGTTTTTCTTCTTCTCTAACTCTTCTTTCGCCGTGTCAGGCAGGTAGAGCGTGGACTTGGTGACGGTCACCTTCTCAGGCATCGTGCCGTCTTTCTTGAATTTCTCCAGCGCATCAAATGCCGGACCCGCCATATTTGGCGTCAGTTCTACGCTGGCGTTGGCTTCGCCGTCGATCATCGCTTTGTAGATATCCGGCACACCGTCGATAGAGCCGGTGAGGATATCTTTGCCCGGCTTCAGGCCCGCTTCTTTAATCGCCTGAATCGCACCAATCACCATGTCATCGTTATGGGCGTAAACCATGCAGATGTTCTTGCCGTTGTTTTCCGCTTTAATGAAGCTCTCCATGACCTCTTTACCTTTACTGCGGGTAAAGTCGCCGGACTGAGAGCGGATAATCTTGATGTTTGGCGCTTTCGCGATGGCCTCAGCAAAACCCTTCTTACGGTCGATAGCCACGCTCGCCCCCACGGTGCCCTGCAGTTCAACGACGTTACACGGCTTGCCGTCGACCTGTTTTACCAGCCAGTCGCCAATTAATTGCCCTTCAAGCACGTTGTTGGCCGTCACGGTGGTCATATAGAGAGATTTGTCTTTAACGTCGATGGAACGATCGAGCAGGAAGACCGGAATCTCAGCATCTTTGGCTTCTTTCAGAACCGGTTCCCAGCCGGTCGCCACCACTGGCGCGATAAAGATGGCATCCACGCCCTGAGCAATAAATGAGCGCACGGCTTTGATCTGGTTTTCCTGCTTTTGCTGACCATCGGCGATTTTCAGCGTGATGCCGCGTTTCTGAGCCTCGCTTTTCGCAACGTTGGTTTCTGCCGCACGCCAGCCGGATTCAGAGCCAACTTGCGAAAAACCTACGGTTAAAGGGGCGGCCATCGCCATAGACGACATGGCTGCCGAAACTGCTGTGACAAGAAGTAAGCGCTTCCACATATGAGCGTCCTCGTAGGGGTGTTTATTGTTGGTTAAAAGATGTTCTGCGAAATGACTATAGCCAATGAAATATGTAACGAATTGCGTTACATCACACTTCGGAAAAGTGAATAAAACGTTAATCACAAGTTTGTAATCGCTTTCATTTCACCATTAAAAATGCGGCTGAGTTTATGGATTTTTCTGTCATGGAATCGGTCTGAAAAGTGGTGCTGGCGGGGAGAGAATGCGAAAACAGGCGGAGACATTCAGCGTGAGTTGGCTATAATACCTGCCACTTGTTTACCATCCATTTTAAAGGACACCGACATGAGCTTACTCAACGTCCCAGCGGGTAAAGAACTGCCAGAAGACATCTACGTAGTTATCGAAATCCCGGCAAACGCAGATCCGATCAAATACGAAGTGGACAAAGAGAGCGGCGCCCTGTTCGTAGACCGTTTCATGTCTACCGCGATGTTCTATCCATGCAACTACGGTTACATCAACCACACCCTGTCTCTGGACGGTGACCCGGTTGACGTACTGGTCCCAACGCCATACCCGCTGCAGCCAGGCGCAGTCATTCGCTGCCGTCCAGTTGGCGTGCTGAAAATGACCGACGAATCCGGTGAAGATGCGAAGCTGGTTGCAGTACCGCACACCAAGCTGAGCAAAGAGTACGATCACATTAAAGATGTGAACGACCTGCCAGAACTGCTGAAAGCGCAGATCACTCACTTCTTCGAGCACTACAAAGACCTCGAAAAAGGCAAGTGGGTTAAAGTTGACGGCTGGGACAACGCAGAAGCGGCGAAAGCAGAAATCATCGCCTCTTTCGAGCGCGCGGCTAAGAAGTAATTCTTACGCTGATAATGAAGGCCCCGCGAGTCGGGGCTTTTTTATAGATTAGTTAAAAGCACCACATGAGTTTTTAAGATAAATCCCATTTCTTTTATCTTGTATATTCTTAAAAAAAGGACACCCTATCATTTATGGTGGGAGTGGTTGAATAGCATGGAAATTAATAACATACTGTAATGATGATCATTAATCCCCATTCATAACAGGATTCATATGTCATCCATTAACATTGATGTTGCCCGCCCAACTGGAATTTATTTTATCATTGAACGACTGTATTCCCGCGATGGACTTATGCCTTCTATTGGGGAAATAAGCCCCTCTTTGACACAGGTGCATCGTACAGTCATTCAGCTAAAACGTAAGCAAGATATGTTTATGGATGGTATAAAAGTAATCCCAAAAGATATTACCCTTTGGCAACAGATAAAATATCTTACGGGTTCAAAAGTCACGACTAAAGATACCGATGCGTTAGTGTATACGACCGATTTTATCGGCTCCCTTGTTGCCACTACACCTTTAGGCAATATTGAGCATGAAAGCATTCCTCGCTTCCTCACGACAGAGTCTATTCACTCCCTTCCGCAAGCAGTGAGTTATGGGCGTGATCCCATCCCACAGGTACTTCTTTATGGTCGTAAGGATATTGTCTTCTTTATGGACAATGGTGGTAAAGGTACGCCAACCGCTATTGCAAAGTATAACCACAATACTCGTGACCTTGCCATAATCAAAGATCAGCTGGAAGCTGGTAAAACAATGAAGGAACTGCTTTCTAAGGGAGCAAAATTATGAGTAAGAAAAGCCATATCTTGAGTCTATTCATCCTTATTATTGCTGCCTTTATCTTTGGCAGAAGCACGTATGTTGAATACCTGGCATGGTACTATGGAAGCGATAATTTAGTCTTCAATGAAGTTAATATCGCCTTACTATCAAGTTTATTTAACGGACTCTATTTTGCTCTTTCAGCAAGTATTATCTACGCATCACTTATGTTATTAAAAAGAATTCCCAAAAATATCGTCGCTTCTTGTCTACTTCAGTTCTGTATCAACATCGGGCTATATACACTTTTTGTTGCAGTAGAGAGAGGATATAGTAAATTGCATACTTTAGGCTCGGGTGCTACTGATATCACCCACAGCTATTTTTTAGGGGCGTTGCTGACGAGCACACTCCTGACCGTCGCGATCGTGAGCGTTATACATGCTAAGTTTCTTTCTTCAAAGCATAAAGATGGGTTACATAAAGGCGTTTGACTGTTACGGCAAAGACAGCAAATGGCAGTATCTCTGCATCATAACATTCCAGCTTGCCTGGTTTTTGTTTTACTTATGGATCCCTTATCGAAGCGATTATGCGATTCTGCTGTTTTTACTGTTTTTCCTGCCCGTCATTTCAAGCAATACGCGGTGCATAAACTACTATGGCCGTTCACGCGCCTTGTGTTTTTTATGGATTATTGCCCCGTACGTCATGCTGTTCGTTCCTCTGTTCTTAACCAGACGCCGTAATACAGAAGATAATTGAAAGAGTAAAAAAACAACGCCACCTTCCGGTGGCGTTGTCGTTTTTCAGTACTGGTCTCTGTCTAACCAGTTACCGCTTACAATCCGCGTTAACCCATCGACCGGACGCTGGTAGACATACATCCACGCACTTCCGTACGGCGTCTGGATCAACTGGCGAGCGTATTCACCGCCCCTGGTGCGCAAGGCATCAAGTTCGGCAAGTGTAGCATTATCAATACGATAAACTTCACCCTGTACTGTTCCTTCGCCGGGAACCGCGCCTGGATAGTGGCCCAGGCTGTACAACTGGTAATTTTCGATATTGTAATTCCCCAGCAGCAGGGCATTGGTCATCCAGTGACTGTTGCCTTGCTTGGTTCGTAAACTGCCGTAGACAAATATTCGCATTGCTAAAACTCAAACTGATAGAGCAGATCAAGTGCCTGGTCTACGCCGGACACTGCTTCCAGATATAGCTTAGGCATCAGGCGATAGCGTAGCGTGAGTGTTGCCAGTGAGTCAAAGATCCCCACACCGTATTTTACCTGCAGACCCGGCAGTACATAGCCACTGACCACCACCTGCGAGGAGTCACCCACGCCCTGGGTGTCCAGCGCCAGATTGCTTACGCCGAACGTCTCGCCGATTTTACCCACAACCTGCCCACTTTGTGCAACCCCCAGGCCGACTAACATTGAGGTCATCGCCGCACTGTCGCTCTGACCGCTGTCCAGACCCTGTCCACGCAGCAGGTAAGAGAGAGCTTCCTGCTGCGACATCGCCGGGTCAGAGAAGATCTCCGCCTTCGGTTCGTCGGCAGAGCCGGTGACGCGTACGCCTGCAATGACGTCGTTTTCCGTCGCTTCCGGGTTACGAATCGCTTCGATGTTCAACAGAGGCTGATCCGGTGGACCGGAGAACAGCAGCTCGCCCTTACGCACAATCAGATCCTGACCATAGGCATGGAAACGCCCTTCAGGAATATTGATCTGCCCGTTCAGGCCAAGCCCTTGTTTATCCTGGGCCACTTTCAGATCGCCCGTGAGCCTCGCCTTCAGCCCAAACGCATCCAACCGCACGTTATTCCCCACGTGTACGATAAGGTTACTATTAATCGGTATGCCAGCGCTCTTCTGTTCGACAGGTTTCAGATTTTCATTGAGCATAACTTCATCACTTGAGACACCGACGGCGCTTTCCGGAACCTCGTGAACCACAATACGCGCCCACGGCACGTCGACGCGCCCGTCCAGGGTGAAGAGGCTTGGCGTCGCCTCAAAGACCACATCCGGCGAGACATCCAGGCGCACCATTGGCGGTACGGTAATGCGCACCTTGCTGCCTTTGGCCGCGATGCGGGCACGCCAGTTATCGAGCTGGCTCCAGTCCGCTTCACCGCTCAGGTTGATTTGCCCCTGCTGCGTTAACACCGAACCGCTCAGGGTCGAGCTCATGCCGTTGAAGTTCATCGCAATCTGGCTGGGCTGCATATCAAACGGCATAAAGTTGCCGTCGATGTCCACGCCGCTGAGGCGCATCTGACCGAATAGCTGCGGGCTTTGCGCGTTGCCGCCCAGACGCAGGTTGGCGTTCAGCATACCCTCGGCTTTCTCCCCGCGGGCGAATATCGGGTTCACCATCGCCAGGTTGAAGTTACGGATATTGACGTTGCCGCCCAGATTACGCCGTCCTTGCGGATCGGTAATTTGTACCTGTCCGTCAAGCTGACCGTTGTTAGTAAGACGGATCAGCCACCCCAGCTCAGCACGGTTGTTATGCAGGTCTGCGCTCAGGTTGAGGGTATCGAATGCCACCGGGAGCGACGCATCATTCACCTCCTGCGTCACCTTCACGTTACGGCCCGAAAGCGTGACGCTACCCTGCGGCAGCCCCTCTTTGGTCGTATCCCAGGCGACATCGGCTTTCCCGCTGAAGACGCCGCTGGCCTGCGTGGTGTCCGGCATAAACGGTTTCAGCATCGCCAGATCAAAGCGGTTGAGGTTTACCTGCGCGTGCCCTGCCGCGCCCGCATCAATGGTCTGCGGCACGCACAGTTCTGCATTCGGGTTGATCCAGCAGTGCGGCCCAATAGCGATCTTTTGTTCCGCATTACGGTAGTCCAGCGAGAGAGAACGTGACAACGCCAGCGGCCCCACCGGCGTGTTGAAACGGGTATTGTCCAGCGTCCCTTTCCAGCGCTCCGCTTTGCGGTCGAAGCTGCCGGTCAGGTGAAGCTGCCCGGAAACCGGCTCACCCTGCACGCGTAGCTGGAGGTCATGCTGTTTTTCGTTCCCTTTGGCGTCCAGGGTGACCAGGTTAATGTTCGCGTCCGGCTGAGAAATGCGCTCCACGCGCAGGTTCAGGTTACCGCCGATCTGATCGGTGGATTTCACATCCCCTTCCACGCGGACGCGGGCAACGCTCAGTTCCTGCCAGCGCAGATTATTGGCGGTGATATCCGCAAGGAGCTGTGGCGCGTCGACCGTACCGCGCACTTTCACTAACCCTTTCGCCGTCCCGCCCAGGCCCGGCAGGGCGTTATCCAGGTTCGGCGCGTCGATGGTGGCGTCAAGATTGAGATCTTTTACCCCCAGCTCGCCTTTGATATCCGCCGTGTTGCGCCCCAGCGCGACGTGCAGACCCGGGATCACCCACTGCAGGTAGCTGTTGCCTTTCACCGAGCCTTCAACATTCACCTTGTTCTGCTTCACGTTACCGGTGAGCTTGAGCTCCGGCACGTCCATCTGCCACGTACCGCCGTACAGGCTACCGCGCGTTTTGATCAGCCCGTCCAGCTTCGACGGCCAGTCCGGCACCTCTTTGGCGGTGTTGATACCCGTCAGCTTCAGTTCGCCCCGCCAGCTGATCGCCTGCTGCCAGTCGAGCAGCGCGGTCAGCTCCGTTTTCCCTTCCAGCGCCGCGACGGTCAGCTTATCGAGGTTGACCTGTTGTTCGTTGCCCTTCGCATCCAGCGTGATGTTCGCGGGCGGTACGCCCTGTCCCTTCACCGCCGTGTGGAACGAGAGCGTGTAGTCAGTCATCTTGCCGCTCAGCTTCAGCTTCAGGTCATCGGCCTGGAACTGTTTTTCGCCGGTAAACGGCCAGTAAAGCTGCTTGCTGACGACCTCAAGATTGAGCGGCAGCCCGGCTTCCGCCAGCTGAGTCTGCGCGCGCAGAACCATGTCCACCGGGCCGGAGAGATTGACCCCGACGTCCAGCTTATCGCGCAGCGCCCCACCCACTTTGACCTTCACTTTTTCGCCCTTCAGCGGGTCGATGTTGAGCGCGCTGTTCAGCGTGATATCCACCGGCCAGTTGTCGCGCAGCAGGGCGTTACCAGACGCATTCACCGACCCCTGGTTGGTGTCGATATCCAGCGCGTCGAGCTTCATGTTGCCGTCAATGCTGCTGACTTTCAGCAGCATGTTGTAGACGGTCAGGTCGGTATCGCCGGTCAGGCGTAGCTGCTCACCTTTGAACTCCTCAATATTGAGGTTCAGCGGCAGATGAACGTCAGTCATTTCCGGCAGAACAGGCTTCGAGAAGAGATCCTTCAGCGTTTCACCCAGCGGCTTTTCTTCCGGCTGCGGATTCTGGATCTTCGGCTCGACGATCTCTTCCTGCGCCACCTCGGCCACTTTCGGCAGCGCGATCAGCAAGCCCTGTAGTGAGGTTGGCGTCAGGGTCAGGTTTTTCTCCTGCCAGCGCAGGCCGGAGGTGAAATCCATGACGGAAACGGTGGTGTCGTCGATTTTAATATTGACGTTATCGAGCGCCACCCGATAGAGCGCAATCGGGTACGGCGTGGAGAGATTCAGCGGGCCGCTATCCTCTTCTTCCACCGGCGCAGACGGCGGCATTTTCTTCGAATCTATCGCCACGTTAACGTCTTTTAGCGACAGATCGTTAACGCACAGCTTGCTGTCACGCAGACAGCCCAGCTTCACCGCGAGGTGAAATTCCCCGGCATTCACCGCCACGCCTGGCTGCTCATAGCGGATGTTCTTCAGACGCAGGTCGCGCCAGCCGCCGGTCACCTGACCTATCTCCAGCCCCGGCACCCAGCGGTTCGCCGCGTTAAACAGCAGATGCAGCCCGGTCGTCGTCCCCACCAGAAACGCCACCGTACCGAGCAGCAGCACGATAAAAATCAGCACCCCGAGGCTTATTTTCTTCCATAAACTCATAATTCAGGCCCCAGACCGATGTAAAACTGTAATCCATGTTCTTCTTTGTCGCCGACCGGAACGGCGAAATCAAGCTTGATGGGCCCGACCGGTGACTGCCAGCGCACGCCTACACCTGCGCCAGTTTTAAAGTCGCTGCGGCGGATATCGCTCACCGCCTCGCCGCCATCAACGAACATGGCGCCCCACCATTTTCCGCTGACGTTGTACTGGTACTCCAGCGAGCCAGTGGCCAGCTTGGAGGCCCCGATCAGCTTGCCGTCATCGTCTTTAGGCGCGATAGATTTGTATTTGTAGCCGCGGATGCTGCGGTCGCCCCCGGCGAAGAAACGCAGGTCCGGCGGGACTTTGTCGAAATCGCCGGTTTCAATCCAGCCGAGGTTGCCGCGCATGACAAAGCGGTGCTTGTCATACAGCGTGCGGATCCAGACGTTTTGCGCCTGAATCACCGAGAAATCCACGTCAGAACCCCACATCGTGTTGGAGTAATCGATGGAGTAACGCTGGGAATCCCCCCAGGTTGGCATCAGGCCGCCGCGCGAGCGGGTGCGGCTGATCATCACCCCAGGATAGAGCAGCATGGTGGTGTTGGTGACGTTGGCCTGGGTAAAGTGGTCCAGGCTCCAGCGCAGGTTAATGGCGCGCTGCCAGCCGCTGGAGAGATCCCAGTAGCGGGATACCGCAAGCGTGGTGGAATCGGACTCTGTATCGTTCAGGTCGGTGCGCTTAAAGCCCCCCTGGACCAGATAGT
The DNA here is from genome assembly GCF_056673325.1 of Enterobacter cloacae complex sp. HYC080_NIDB. Taxonomy (NCBI): domain Bacteria; kingdom Pseudomonadati; phylum Pseudomonadota; class Gammaproteobacteria; order Enterobacterales; family Enterobacteriaceae; genus Enterobacter; species Enterobacter cloacae complex sp. HYC080_NIDB. Next base: position 4,077,277 of record NZ_CP114212.1, read on the forward strand.
ACTGCTCAAGCGGATTTTTCAGCAGCGGCATTTTATAGCTGAAATCAAGCTGCTGCTCCGGTGCAGAGATACTGGCGCTGGTCGTCAGGCTGTGGCCGTATGAGTTTATCCACGGCTTTTTCCAGGTGGCCTTCACGCGCGGGCCGACGTCGGTCGAATAGCCAACACCGGTCTCAATGGTGTTCTCGGTGCGCGGCGAGACAACGCCATGCAGCGGCAACACCTTGGTTTTGCGAGACTTATCAAATTCCGGCGCGACAACCACCGAGTTAAACCAGCCGGTGGCGGAGAGACGACGGTTTAGCTCCGCCAGGTCGCTCGACTGGTAGTAGTCGCCTTTTTTAAACGGCACGAGGTTTTGCAGGTACTCTTCACGAATTTGCGAACCTTCAAACGTCACGTCGCCAAAGCGGTAGCGCTCCCCGCTGTCGTAGTCGATGTCCCAGAAGGCCTTGCGTCGCGCCAGCGCGATGCCCAGCTGGCTTTTGTTGAACTGGCTGTCAAAGTAGCCCTTACGCAGGGAAACGCTCGTCAGCTCTTTTTTGAAATGGTTGTAATCGCCATGGTTAAGCACGGTGCCGATCTTCGGCCGCGTGCTGAGCAGATCCAGGTAATCCCGGTCGGTACGCGCCCCGCCGCGCAGGACGACGTTCGTGCCACCAATCCGTACCGGCTCCCCCGCCGAGACGCGGGCAATAAGCACCTGACGCCCCTTCTTTGGCGGCGGACGGAGATCGAAATCAATGGTGGGTTCGTAATAACCCAGCGCTTTCAGCCCTTCACGGATCGCGTCATCCACGCGCGCGCGAAAACGCCGGTCCGGCGTCACCTCATCACTCTGGATGGTCGACAGCTGCGCACGCACGTTTTTTTCCAGCGCTCCGGAAAGCCCCTCAACCTGCAAACGGACATTCGCCGCGCTGGCAACCCCGCTTGTCAGCAACACACTGACCAAACATAACTGGCGGATTTTTGTCACGTTTTCTCCTGAATATCCCTGTTTCCACCCTGGAAGCAAATGCAGTGCCGCTCCGCGGCAAAATACGGCCTGTTAGCCAAAAACCCACATCACGGGTTGAAAATGGGTGTAACACCCAAATATTTCTTATGATTAAATCTAGACTCATTCAGCGCATTTATTGTGTTCAATTAAACGCGTCGTGACAACCTTAACCGAAACATCGCACCCCGGGAGGCCCCATCGTGAGTTTATTCGACAAAAAGCATCTGGTTTCACAAGCTGATGCATTACCGGGACGCAACACCCCTATGCCTGTGGCGACCTTACACGCCGTGAATGGCCATTCGATGACTAACGTGCCGGATGGAATGGAGATCGCCCTGTTCGCCATGGGCTGCTTCTGGGGCGTTGAGCGCCTCTTCTGGCAGCTGCCCGGCGTATACAGCACCGCTGCTGGCTACACCGGCGGCTACACGCCTAACCCAACCTACCGCGAAGTCTGCTCCGGCGAGACCGGCCATGCGGAAGCGGTTCGCGTGGTGTACGACCCTGCGGTGATTCGCTACGAGCAGCTTCTGCAGGTTTTCTGGGAAAACCACGATCCGGCGCAGGGTATGCGTCAGGGCAACGACCACGGCACACAGTACCGCTCGGCCATTTATCCGCTCACGCCTGAGCAGGATGCTGCCGCCCGCGCCAGCCTTGAGCGTTTCCAGCAGGCCATGCGGGAAGCGGGCGATACGCGTGACGTGACAACCGAAATCACCACCGCGAAACCGTTCTACTATGCCGAGGACGATCATCAGCAGTACCTGCACAAAAACCCATACGGCTACTGCGGTATCGGAGGCATCGGCGTCTGCCTGCCGCCTCAACTGGCCTGATCACCGTTCCAGCGCCACGCGAGCCGCGTGGCGCGTTGCATTACAGACCGAGCCGTAATCCATCACTTTTCCCTGCAACAGCAGGTTAAAGACCGGCGCCTGCGGTCGGTTAAGCCGCGTTTGCAGCAGGTGAACGGCTTCAATCCCCAGCTCCCGACAGGGCACCGTCACGCCCGTGACCGGTTTTTCCAGACGGTGCGCCAGGTTCCATGCAAAATCGGTCGTTATCAGTGAAATATCTTCCGGAACGCGCAGCCCGTGTCGGGTTAACGCCCTGACTACCCCTTCCACCATGCTGGTGCTGTTCGGGAAAATCACCTCCGGCCACTGCGATCTATCATGGCTCATCAGCCACGCATCCAGAGCCCGCTCAGCCTCTTCAGCGGTAAACCACTCCGTCACGAGCAAATCACGCTGGGGATCGAAGCCCACGTGAAAATGGCGGTACGCCTCTTTAATGCCGTCCAGACGCGCGTAAAGCGTTTCTCGCCGCAGGCAGGTGAGCGTGAGCACACGCCGATGTCCCTGCTCAAAAAGATACTGCATGGCGGTAAACCCAATCGCCCGGTGATCGGGTGACACGGCATCCAGCTCCCGATCCCGATCAACGGAATTAATTAACACGCAGGGCTTATTTAACGTGCTCGCCAGTTTAAATATGGTGGAATCATCAGTCCCAATAATAATTATCGCGTTAATATTCTTCTGACTGGCCTTTTCCATAAATAATTTCACGTCGGCGTGCTGTTCTTCTAATCCACAGCAGCTCACCCACACATTGTGCCGCGCGCAGGCTTCAGTAATCCCTTTTGTGACTTCCAGATAAAAAATATCGCCGCGTCCCTGAAAGGTTCTTTCTGGCGCAAAAACAGCGATACCGTTAATTAACAGTCTGCCGCTCGCCATGGACTCCAGTACGCCTAATTCTCTGGCAGTACGAACGATCGCCTCCCGGGCTTTATCGCTGGTATACGATTTGCCGCTTAATACCCGAGATACCGTACTGACGGAATAGCCCGTCAGGGCCGCAATCTCCTCCATTTTTAACCTGCCCGGCATAGTGTGACCTCGCTCTCATTCAGTTTTTGCAAATATTTGCAGAAACAGCCTTTTGATTTTAAAACCAAATTTCAGAAAGCCTGGAGATTACTTAATCACCTTGCGAGTATTCTCACAAAAACACATTGTCGCTGCGGCTCGCCTTTCCTATTTTCCGGTCATCACTTCTTTTCAACAGAAATTAAGGTGTGACATGGATAAGGTACGTTTTGGCATTATTGGAATAGGTAATATCGGCACGGTCCACGCGCGCTATTTACTGGCGGGTACGGTCAGCGACGCGTGCCTGACGGCGGTTTGCGATAATGCACCGGAAAAGCACCCGGCCATTCGCCAGCTGGTCGGCAATCTCCCCGTGTTCAGTGACGCCCAGGAGATGATCCAGAGCGGGCTTATCGACGCGGTGATTGTCGCGACGCCGCACTACGAGCATCCGCGCTTGTCGATGCTGGCGATGCGCAACGGCATTCACACCCTGTGTGAAAAACCGGCGGGGGTATACACGGCGCAGGTGCAGGAGATGAACGCCTGCGCCCGGGAGTGCGACGTGGTGTTTGGCATCATGTACAACCAGCGCCCGAACCCGCTTTATCAGAAGGTAAAAGACCTTATCGACAGCGGCGAGCTGGGCGAGATCCGCCGCTCCAACTGGATCATCACCAACTGGTATCGTTCGCAGAGCTACTACAACTCCGGCGGCTGGCGCGCCACCTGGAAAGGGGAAGGTGGCGGCGTCTTGCTCAACCAGGATCCGCATCAGCTCGATCTCTGGCAGTGGCTGGTCGGAATGCCGGTCCGTCTGCGCGCGTTTTGCCAGTTCGGCAAACATCGCGATATCGAAGTGGAAGACGAGGTTACCGCCTATGCGGAGTACGCCAATGGCGCGACGGGCGTGTTTATCACTACCGTCGCGGAAACACCGGGGACCAACCGCCTGGAAATCGTTGGCGACCGCGGCAAGGTGGTCGTCGAAGAGGGGAAACTGCGCTACTGGCGGTTACGTGAATCCGAAACCGCCTTCAATGTCCGCTGGCAAAACGGTTTTGGTGAACCCGAATGCTGGGAGGTCTCCATCCCCGTCGCCCCGGAATGCAGCGAACATCACGTTATTACCGCCAATTTCTCTGCCGCCATTTTGCGCGGCGAGCCGCTGATCGCGCCGGGTCTGGAAGGGATCCGCGGGCTTACGCTTTCCAACGCCATGCACCTCTCCACCTGGACAGACGACTGGGTCGACCTGCCGCTCAATGAGAAACAGTATCTGCGCCTGCTTCAGCAGCGTATTAGCACCTCAGTGGCTAAAGAGACCGCCAGCATCACGCTGGACGCCTCTGGCACCTGGTAACAGCGGAGAAACACGATGTTAAATGTCGCTATCGTGGGAACAGGGAATATCTCGCATAACCATATTCAGGGCTATTTGCAGTTTGGTCAGCGTTGCCGGATCGTCGCGCTGGTCGATATCTACCCGGAAAAAGCCCACGAGAAAAAAGCACGCTACGGCCTGACGGATGCCCGCGTGTACGCAAGCCACCAGCAGATGCTGGCGTCAGAGCCCGATGTTGATATCGTCGATGTCTGTACGCCGCCCTATGTTCACGCGGAGATCAGCATTGATGCCCTGCGCGCGGGGTGCCATGTGCTGTGCGAAAAACCGATGGCCGCCTCGCTGGAAGAGTGCGACGCGATGATCGCCGCACAGCAGGCCAGCGGTAAAACGCTCTCCATCATCGCTCAGAACCGCTTTACCGATGCTTTCTGGCGCTTAAAAGCCGCACTGGATTCCGGCCTCGCGGGAAAAATCTGCCATGCGCAGGTGGATTCGTTCTGGTGGCGCGGACACTGCTATTACGATCTGTGGTGGCGTGGCACCTGGGAAAAAGAGGGAGGTGGCTGCACGCTTAACCACGCGGTACATCATATCGACGCCATCCAGTGGATGCTCGGCTTCCCGTCGGAGGTCGTGGCAATGATGACCAACGTGGCGCACGACAATGCCGAGGTGGAAGACCTCAGCGCCGCGATCTTCAAATACCCGAACGGCGCGCTCACGCAGCTTACCGCCTCGGTGGTGCACCACGGGGAAGATCAGAAAATCATCATTCAGGGCGATAAAGCGCGTATCTCCGCGCCGTGGCAGGCCTTTGCCAGCGTCAGCGCCGATAACGGCTTCCCACAGGAAAGCCACGATCTGCCGCGAGAAGCGCAACTCAACGCGGTTTTTCACGACACCCGCAAACTCGAATGGACGCTACACAACGGGCAGATTAACGACCTGCTTTATGCCATTGAGCACGGCACGGCACCGTTAGTGGATGGCCTGCAGGGCAAGCGTTCCCTCGAACTGATTACCGCAATTTATAAATCAGCCATTACCCGCACCGTCGTCCCGCTGCCGATTCAGCGCGATGACCCGTTTTACCGTACCGGCGGGACGAACGCCCTCGCCCCCCGTTTTTATGAGAAGTCCGCAAGCGTGGCCAACTTCAGCGAAGTCGGTGCCATCCCCCTGGGAAAAGATCTGGATCGAGGAATGTCATCATGAACAAGAAAGACGGAATGAACTACGCCCCGGTAGGTAAACCGCAGCCGGTTGTCCGAGAAGGTGAATTTGTTTTTGCCGCTGCCGCACTCGACCACGGTCATATTTACGGCATGTGCAACGGCCTGATTGAAGCCGGCGCCACGCTGAAATGGGTGTACGACCCCGATCCGGCGAAGGTGGATAAATTCATCCAGCAATATCCGCAGGCCCACGTGGCGGCGTCGCTGGACGTGATACTCAACGACGACGAGGTGCGCCTGGTGGCGGGTGCCGCCATCCCGTCCGGGCGCTGTGCACTGGGGCTGAAAGCGATGGCCGCGGGTAAGGACTATTTCACGGATAAAGCGCCGCTCACCACCCTTGAACAGCTGGCCGATGCCAAAGCAATGGTGGCGCAAACCGGGAAGAAATACGCGGTGTATTACAGCGAGCGTCTGCACGTAGAGAGCGCGGTCTTTGCCGGACAACTGGTGCAGCAGGGCGCGATTGGCCGCGTCGTGCAAACCCTGGGAACCGGTCCGCACCGGGAAGGGAGCGGTCGTCCGGAGTGGTTCTACGATCGTCGCGACTTCGGCGGCATTCTCTGCGACATCGGCAGCCACCAGATTGAGCAGTTCCTTTTTTATACCGGCAACAGCGACGCCTCGGTGGTGGCAAGCCAAGTTCGCAACGTTAAACACCCGCAGTATCCCGCCTTCGAAGATTTCGGCGACGCGATGCTGAAAGGGGAAAACGGTGCCAGCGGCTATTTCCGCTGCGACTGGTTTACGCCAGACGGGCTGTCAACGTGGGGCGACGGTCGTCTGACCCTGCTCGGCACCGAAGGCTATATCGAAATCCGCAAATATGTCGATTTAACCCGCGGCGAGCAGGATGTGGTTTACCTGGTGAACAAGGAGGGAGAATTCCGTTATCCCGTCGCCGGGCAGGTCGGGTTCCCGTTCTTTGGTGAACTGATCCTCGACTGCCTGCACCGGACCGAAAACGCCATGACGCAGGCGCACGCCTTCAAGGCGGCGGAGCTTTGCGTGAAGGCTCAGATGCTGGCCAACGCGACGGCATAACGGGAGGCAACGATGACGATCCTGAACACAGCGGTTATCGGTGCCGGCGCGATTCACCGCTGCCATGTGAATGCATTACGCCAGATCCCCAACGTCGCGCTGCGCGCGCTGGTGGACATCGACAGCGTTAAAGGACTGACGCTGGCGATGGCCTATCAGTGCCGTTTTTATCAGGATTACCGGGAAATGCTGCTGGATGATGCCATCGACGTGGTCCATATCTGTACGCCGCATTTCGAGCATAAACGTATGATTCTGGCGGCGCTCGCCGCCGGGAAGCATGTGTTCTGCGAAAAACCGGTGGGGATGAACAGCAGTGAATTCGGCGATATCGTCCAGGCCGTCGACCAGTCGCCGGGTCTGCTCGGCGTTTGCTATCAGAACCGGCTCAACCCCACCAGCCTGCGCATCCGACAGGAGTTAAGCGAGGGCGGGCTGGGGAAGATGCTCGGCATGAAAGCGGTGCTGACGTGGTCGCGGTCGGGCGCCTATTACACCGAAAGTCCGTGGCGTGGACGGCTGGCAACGGAAGGCGGCAGTCTGCTGATCAACCAGGCGATCCATACCCTCGACCTGATGCAGTGGTTCGCCGGCGGGGTCACGCGCCTGAAAGGCGTGGTGGAGAGCGGTGAGCTGGCGGACGTAACCGAAGGGGAGGACAGCGCAATGGCGACGCTGCACTTTGCTAACGGCGCGCGTGGCCTGTTTTATGCCAGCAACTGCAATACCACGGATTCCCCCCTCTGGCTTGAGATCCATTGCGAACGGGGTTCGCTGCTGCTCAATGACAACGTGCTCTGGCGCATCACCCCGGGCGAACGTCGCAAGCTGGCAACCGATGATTCTCCTGACGGCTCGGTCAAAAGCTACTGGGGGCTGGGACACCAGCAGGCGATCCGCCGTTTTTATCATGCCATTCATCACCCGGAAACGGACTACACCGATATCCATGCTGCCGGGAAATCACTCACCCTTGTGGAGGCCCTTTATCGCTCATCTCAATTAAGAAAATGGATAGATATCAATAATTAGAACGTAATGTGTCGTCCAGCAGTAAATAAAAAAACGACCTGAAACACAGGTTAATCATTACCCTACACTGGATATTATTATGGTCAAACCAACTGAACGTAGAGTTGGTTACGGCGTAGCGCTTGGCTACGGCGTAACCGATCTGTTTGGCGGGGGCGCTTTTGCCATTATCGGCACCTGGCTGCTCTTTTTTTACACCACCTATTGCGGACTCTCAGTGATTGAAGCGGGTTCAATATTCGCCATTGCCCGCGTTATTGACGCACTCCTCAGCCCCATTATGGGATACGTCACCGATAATTTCGGTGATACCTGGCTCGGACGTAAATTTGGCCGCCGCCGCTTCTTTTTATTACTCAGCTCACCGCTCATGTTTTTGTATGCCCTGCTGTGGATGACGGACATGGGCTACTGGTACTATCTGGGCACCTATCTCTCGATAGAACTGCTGTCGGCGATGGTGCTGGTCCCGTGGGAAACGCTGGCAGCGGAAATGACAAACCGCTATGAAGAGCGTAGCCGCCTTTCCGGCGTGCGCATGATCTGCTCTCAGCTCGGGGGGTTTCTTGCGGTTTCCGTCCCCGGCGTCATTATGCAGTTCACGGGTAAAGATAATCCGTTTACCTATACCCTTACCGGGCTGATATTTTCCTGCGTATTTTGCATTGCGGTATTTATTACCTGGTACACCACCTGGGAAGCCAAAGATGTGCAGCAAGAGTCCGATTTTAAAGTGGATAACCAGCGCAGCAGCGGGATACTCAATCACCTGAAATATCTGGTTCTGGATCTCTTTTCTTCATTCCGCATTCGCGCGTTCCGGCTGCATATCATTATTTATATCTTTTCGTTTACGGCGATGGACGTATTCGGTTCGGTCTTTACCTATTATGTCGTGTATTGCCTGAGCCAGGATGCGGCGGCGGTATCTGGCTGGCTGAGCATTGCGGCCTTCGCCTCGGTGCCGGGCACGTACGGGTTTATGCTGTTGCTGAACCGGTTGAATGTGACTCCTTCCGCCGCGCTCCGCCTCTCCTACGGCTGTATTTTCTGCGTGCTGGTATTCCTGTTTACGGTCTACCTTACCGAAACGCAGGTGCCGACGCTGCTGTTCTCGGCGGTCTTTATCTTGCTGGGTGCCGCCCGCTCCGGCCTTTACTATATTCCGTGGAATATCTACAGCTTCATTCCGGATATCGACGAGATGGTGACGCAGCAGCGCCGCGAAGGGATTTTTGCCGGTGTGATGGTCCTGACCCGCAAAAGTACCGTGGCTATTGCCATCATGATTATTGGTCTGGTGCTGCAGGAGTCCGGTTTCGTGAAAGGCAGTGGCGCACAACCGGAAAGCGCGCTGGGGGCCATTATCGGCCTGATGATTTTTGCCACCGCGGCGCTTCTGGCGGTGAGTTTCTTCACTACCTACAAGTTTAAGCTCACCCGCGAGACGCATAAGTTGCTCCTCAAGGAGATTGCCCGACGGAAACTGGGCGGAGATTACCGCGACTGCGACGCCAGGACTCGGGTGATCATCAAACAGTTAACCGGATACGAGTATGACCAGGTGTGGGGAGGCGACGCCACACGACAGACGGTGGGAAGCGCCCATTTATCTCCCGTGAAATAACCGCGCAGACCGGGCAGCACTCCACTGTCCGGTCTGTTTTTATGCCAAAATGTGACCTCTGGCAGATTTACATCTCTTTACGCTATACTACCCGCTGAAATAATCAGCTCAACGCTACGGGCTGACGTTCTACGTGTTTTCACACAAATGGTATCAATTCCCCTTCTGAGGATCTGGCGAGAAGCCGGATAAACTATGTTAAACAGTATTTTAGTAATACTTTGTCTGATTGCCGTCAGTGCATTTTTCTCGATATCGGAGATTTCGCTGGCCGCCTCCCGTAAAATCAAACTGAAGCTGCTTGCTGATGAAGGCAACATCAACGCCTCCCGCATTCTCAAAATGCAGGAGAACCCCGGCACCTTCTTCACCGTGGTGCAGATTGGCCTGAACGCGGTCGCCATTCTCGGCGGTATCGTGGGCGATGCAGCGTTTTCGCCGGCGTTTTACAGCCTGTTTGTGCAGTACATGTCCGCCGAACTGGCCGAGCAGTTGAGCTTTATTCTCTCCTTCACGCTGGTTACCGGCATGTTCATCCTCTTCGCTGACCTGACCCCGAAACGCATCGGTATGATTGCGCCAGAAGCTGTGGCTTTGCGTATCATCAACCCGATGCGCTTCTGCCTGTTCGTGTTCCGTCCGCTGGTATGGTTCTTCAACGGCCTGGCAAACGTGATTTTCCGCATCTTCAAGCTGCCCATGGTGCGTAAAGACGACATCACCTCTGACGACATCTATGCGGTGGTGGAAGCTGGCGCGCTGGCCGGGGTGCTGCGTAAGCAGGAACACGAACTCATTGAGAACGTATTCGAACTGGAATCCCGTACCGTGCCCTCTTCCATGACGGGCCGTGAAAGCATTATCTGGTTCGATTTGCATGAGGATGAGCAGAGCCTGAAGAACAAAGTGGCACAGCATCCGCACTCTAAGTTCCTGGTCTGTAATGAAGATATCGACCACATCATCGGTTACGTCGACTCCAAAGACCTGCTCAACCGCGTGCTGGCAAACCAGAGCCTGGCGCTCAACAGCGGCGTGCAGATCCGCAACACCCTGATCGTGCCAGACACCCTGACGCTCTCGGAAGCGCTGGAAAGTTTCAAAACCGCCGGGGAAGACTTCGCCGTCATCATGAACGAATACGCGCTGGTGGTGGGGATCATTACGCTGAACGACGTGATGACCACGCTGATGGGCGACCTGGTGGGCCAGGGGCTGGAGGAGCAGATTGTTCAGCGTGACGATAACTCGTGGCTGATTGATGGCGGTACACCGATTGAAGACGTCATGCGCGTGCTGGACATCGACGAGTTCCCGCAGTCCGGTAATTACGAAACCATCGGCGGCTTTATGATGTTTATGCTGCGCAAAATCCCGAAACGTACCGATTCGGTGAAGTTCTCCGGCTACAAGTTTGAGGTGGTGGACATTGATAACTACCGCATCGACCAGCTGCTGGTGACGCGCATCGACAACAAACCGACCGTGCTGGTGCCGCGGATGCCTGACGCAGAAGATAAGGTGTCGGCGTAAGACCCATATACATCAACGGCTCCCATTGGGAGCCGTCTTTTTAACTACTGCATAGCACGTTGGTTAAGCCATCTCAGTTTGCAGACGCATAACCTGACGGTTGACTTCGGACATCACAGACAGGTGCTGTTTGTCCTTCACTTTTGGGATAAGGATCTTGCCCTTATCAAATTCAAAAGCGCCAACATCCTTGATGTACAACCGTCCACGGAACAGGATCTTCACGTACTTCGCCACTTGAAGCGGGTTGTAGCGTTGGAAAATTTTCATTCTTGTATCTCCTGCGAATCATACGCTCTTGCGGTGCCACAATCAGCCCGACTGTCCTGAGCGCAAATTTTGATGCCCAATGACTATAGACCAGAACTACGGTGTTACCCAGTGTGCATAAGTTTATTTACCGTTTGATTACAATTATTCAGAATAATCTTTGCAAAGCGTGACTGAGAGCAGTATAAGCCGTCGTTTTTTCATGGATATGTGCGTTCACCCGCAAACTGGCATTGGGATTGCGGGAAAACCACATTGATCGCACTTATGATTAAAAGCGTAAGACCAAGTGGTCGGATCACCTGCAAACAATAAGGAAACGCCATGACCCTACGTAACATCCTTGCAGCAGCTTGTCTGCTGCTGCCCCTGTGGGCTTGCGCTCACAACATTGAAAAAGGACAACGTGTCCCGCCAGTCGGCATTGCTGACCGGGGAGAATTGATTCTCGACAATGATAAGTTTAGCTATAAAGCCTGGAATAGCGCGCAGCTCGCAGGCAAAGTGAGAGTTGTACAACATATTGCCGGTCGTACATCTGCAAAAGAGAAAAATGCCAACCTGGTGGAAGCGATCAAGGCCGCAAAATTCCCGCACGATCGCTACCAGACCACCACGATTGTGAACACCGATGACGCGATTCCCGGCTCCGGGATGTTTGTGCGTTCAAGCCTTGAGAGTAATAAGAAGCTCTATCCGTGGTCGCAGTTTATCGTCGACAGCAACGGAGTCACCCGTAAGGCCTGGCAGCTGGAGGAAGAGAGTTCCGCGATTATCGTGCTGGATAAGGAAGGTCGCGTCCAGTGGGTGAAAGACGGCGCGTTGACCCAGGAAGAGGTGCAGCAGGTCGTCGCCCTGCTGCACAAGCTGTTGGCTCAATAAATCGAGACGCGGAAGCCGGGGTTGAGGAAGGATTCACGCGGGGTATAGTCCAGCGGCTTGCCCTGCCAGTCATGAACATGCGCCCCGGCGGCCGCAGCAACCGCGTGCCCTGCCGCCGTATCCCAGACGTTAGTCGGCCCAAAGCGCGGATAAAGCTGCGCCTGTCCTTCCGCCACCAGGCAGAATTTCAGCGATGAACCAATCGACGTCGTCTGGTGTTCCCCCAGCTGCTGCAGGTACACCTGCAGTTCACTGTCGCTGTGCGAGCGGCTAATCACCACCAGCGGTGGGCGCGCATCGCGCACCTGGATCTGCTTACGAACGCCGCACTCCTCCTTCCAGGCTTTACCTTCCGCCGCGCTGTACATCACCTTCATCACCGGGGCGTAAACCACGCCGAGCACCGCCTTTCCCTTTTCAATCAGGGCGATATTAACGGTGAACTCCCCGTTGCGCTTGATGAACTCTTTGGTACCGTCCAGCGGATCGACCAGCCAGTAGCGCTGCCAGTGCTGGCGTTCATCCCAGCTCTGCGGCGCTTCTTCAGACAGAACGGGGATGTCCGGCGTCAGCGCCTGTAAACCGTTCATAATGACCTTATGCGCAGCGATATCCGCCGCCGTGACCGGGGAGTCGTCCGCTTTACTGACGACCTCCATCGGTTTTGCACCGTCATACACTTGCATGATGGCATCCCCCGCATCCCGTGCGAGTTGACAAATTTTATCTAGCATTCTCCACCTCTTTGTTAACGCAGTGAGGTTAACTCATTGTTTTAGTTATATCGTAATGTGAACAATTCCGCTATCTGTGAAGCAATTCCGGTTTCAGTACGCTTTTTTCTGTCAGGATTCACATTTCTGTAAGCAACACGCTATAGATACATACTCTTTTGTGGCATGGATCGAAAAAAGGACTCCTCTGATGATTAAGTTTAGTGCAACGCTTCTGGCGACGCTGATTGCAGCGAGCGTGCAGGCGGCGACGGTAGATCTGCGTATTCTGGAAACGACCGATCTGCACAGCAACATAATGGATTTCGATTACTACAAAGATACCCCTACCGAAAAATTCGGCCTGGTCCGCACGGCAAGTTTGATCGATGCCGCGCGCGGTGAAGTGAAAAATAGCGTGCTGGTGGACAACGGCGATCTTATTCAGGGTAGTCCACTCGGGGATTACATGGCCGCGAAGGGTCTAAAGAAAGGCGAGATCCATCCCGTTTATAAGGCGATGAATACGCTGGATTATGCCGTCGGCAACCTGGGCAACCACGAATTTAACTACGGCCTGAAGTACCTGCACGATGCGCTGGCTGGCGCAAAATTCCCCTACGTTAACGCCAACATCATCGACGTTAAGACGCAGAAGCCGCTCTTTACCCCCTATCTGATTAAAGAGACCGAGGTTGTCGATCAGGACGGTAAAAAACAGACGCTTAAAATCGGCTATATCGGCTTCGTGCCGCCGCAAATCATGACCTGGGATAAAGCCAACCTCGACGGTAAAGTGACCGTTAACGATATTACCGAAACTGCGCGCAAATACGTGCCGGAAATGCGCGAAAAAGGGGCCGATCTGGTGGTGGTGGTTGCGCACTCGGGACTCTCCGCCGACCCGTATCAGGCCATGGCGGAAAACTCCGTTTATTATCTGAGTGAAGTCCCGGGCGTCGATGCGATCCTGTTCGGCCACGCCCACGCGGTCTTCCCGGGTAAGGACTTTGCCAGCATTAAGGGCGCAGACATCGAGAAAGGGACGCTCAATGGCGTGCCGTCGGTGATGCCGGGCATGTGGGGCGACCACCTTGGGGTGGTGGATCTGGTACTCAATAACGACGGCGGCAGCTGGAAGGTCACTCAGTCAAAAGCAGAGGCGCGTCCGATTTACGACGCTGCGGCTAAAAAATCACTGGTCGCTGAAGATAAAAAACTGGTCGACGTGCTGAAGCACGATCACGACGCCACCCGCGAATTCGTCAGCAAGCCGATCGGCCAATCCGCCGATAATATGTATAGCTTCCTGGCGCTGGTGCAGGATGACCCAACCGTTCAGGTCGTCAACATGGCGCAGAAGGCCTATGCCGAACACTTTGTTCAGGGCGATCCGGATCTGGCAAAACTGCCGGTGCTGTCTGCCGCTGCGCCATTCAAAGTTGGCGGGCGTAAGAACGACCCGGCAAGCTATGTCGAAGTTGAGAAAGGCCAGCTGACGTTCCGTAACGCCGCCGATCTCTATCTCTATCCGAACACGCTGGTGGTGGTGAAAGCGACGGGTAAAGAAGTGAAGGAATGGCTGGAGTGCTCTGCCGGGCAGTTTAACCAGATCGATCCGAAGAGCAGTAAACCGCAGTCGCTGATTAACTGGGATGGCTTCCGAACCTATAACTTTGACGTGATCGATGGCGTGAATTATCAGATTGACGTTACCCAACCCGCGAAATATGACGGCGAGTGCCAGGCCATTAACCCGCAGGCCGAGCGCATCAAAAACCTGACCTTCAACGGTAAGGCGATCGATCCGAATGCCACCTTCCTGGTGGTAACCAATAACTACCGCGCCTATGGCGGTAAGTTTGCCGGTACGGGAGATAACCACATCGCCTTTGCTTCACCGGACGAAAACCGCTCGGTACTGGCGGCGTGGATCAGTGCTGAGTCGAAGAAGGCGGGCGAAATTCACCCGGCCGTGGATAACAACTGGCGCCTGGCACCGATCCACAGCGATACGAAACTGGATATCCGCTTTGAAACGTCACCGTCCGATAAGGCCGCCGCGTTCATTAAGGATAAGGCGCAGTATCCGATGAAGAAGGTGGCGACCGATGATATTGGCTTCGCGATTTATCAGGTTGACCTAAGCAAGTCGCGGTGATTGTGTCGGGTGGCGCTTCGCTTACCCGACCTACGAGATCGGGTAGGCCGGGTAAGGCGAAGCCGCCACCCGGCATGTCACGCCGCCCGATCGTCCCGATTCGCCAACACCTTCGGCGTATTCACCTCAATCCAGTCCGCCAGCGCAGCCACTTTCTCACTGACCTCAATCCCCATCGGCGTCAGGCTATACTCTACGTGCGGCGGCACAACCGGATATGACACGCGATCGACAAACCCGTCCTGCTCCAGCGCCTGAAGCGACTGGGACAGCATCTTTTCGCTTACCCCGCCCATTTTGCGGCGCAGATCGCTGAAGCGATGCGTTCCATGACGCAGGGCCAGCAGAATCAGCACGCCCCAGCGGCTGGTAACGTGTTTGAGCACCTCCCGGGAAGGACACTGTTCCGCAAAGAGGTTGCCATCGCGCATTTGTTCGCTGAGTGTCGGTATCGTTGTTTTCATACTTACCTTTTTGTACGTACTTACTAAAAGTTAGCTATGGTGCTAGTGTGCCATAACACCAGACAAACACGAAGGAGATTCATCATGATTGCGATTACCGGCGCTACCGGCCAGCTTGGCCAATACGTTATTGAAGAACTGCTGAAAACGGTTCCGGCAAACGAGATTGTCGCCATTGTCCGTAACCCGGCGAAAGCCGACGCCTTAAGCCAGCAGGGAATTGTAGTTCGTCAGGCGGATTACACGAACGAAGCCGCCTTCACCGCCGCGCTGAGCGGCGTGGATAAGCTGCTGCTGATCTCCTCCAGCGAAGTCGGCCAGCGTGCAACCCAACATCAGAACGTCATTAACGCCGCCAAAGCCGCTGGCGTGAAATTCATCGCCTACACCAGCCTGCTGCATGCGGATCGCTCCCCGCTGGGCCTGCACGTTGAACACGTCGAGACGGAGAAAGCGCTGGCGGCGTCCGGCATTCCTTATGCCCTGCTGCGCAATGGCTGGTATACCGAAAACTATCTGGCAAGCGCGCCACCGGCGATTGAGCATGGCGTGTTTATAGGTGCGGCAGGCGAAGGCAAAATTGCCTCTGCAACCCGTGCAGACTACGCCGCCGCCGCAGCCAAAGTGATCGCTGAAGAGGGTCATGCTGGCAAGGTATATGAACTGGCTGGCGACCACGGCTGGACGCTGAGCGAGCTGGCGGCTGAACTCAGCAAACAGAGCGGGAAGCCGGTGACCTATCAGAATCTCAGCGAAGCCGATTTTGCCGCCGCGCTGAAGGGGGTGGGTCTGCCTGCGGGGCTGGCGGATATGCTCGCGGACTCCGACGTGGGTGCATCCAAAGGCGGCCTGTTTGACGACAGCCATACCCTGAGCACACTGATCGGCCGCCCGACCACACCGCTGGCGGAGAGCATTAAAGCCATTCTGTAATTGTTACAGATTGGTTATTTTTTGTGGCATCCCCTCGGGTCATCTCTGATAATGAAGCGATGACCACGAGGAGGCTCAACGTGCAAGGCGTACCGGAACAGTTCATTGATGAGAGAGATAGCGCGCGCTTTCGCCATCTGGCGCAGGTGCCGGGCATCGAACTCTATCACGCGCATATATCCCGCTACGCCTTTGAGCCTCACACCCATGAAGCCTTCGGGATCGGCACGATTGAAACCGGTGCCGAACGTTTTCGCTATCGCGGTACCCAGCACCTCGCGCCGGAGAAATCCGTCGTTACCATGAACCCGGACGAGATCCACACCGGGGAATCAGCCACCGAAGGCGGCTGGCGCTACCGGATGGTCTATATCGAACCCGATCTGCTGGAAGAGGTAACCGGCCTCCGGCACTGGTGGTTCAGCGAGGTGACCCGTTTTGACCCCCATCGCTCGCAGCAAATCGGCAGGCTCATCTACGGCCTGTGGCATACGGACGATCCGCTGGCGCAAAAAGGATTATTGCTGGATCTGATTGAGACCTTTCAGCCCCTGGCCCATCACGCGCCGGTGGTTCAGGAAGGTGCGCACCGCTTCGAACGTGTGCGCGACTATCTGCATGACAACTATATGCACGCCCTGACGCTGGATGAGCTGGCCAACGTCGTTTCGCTCAGTCCGTATCATTTTCAGCGCCAGTTCAAAGCCCATTTCCACGTTACGCCGCACCAGATGCTGATGGCTATCCGCCTGTGGCGCGCCAAAGCGTTCCTCACCCACGGCATGCCCGCAGCTGAGGTCGCTGCGGCGACCGGGCTGACCGACCAGTCACATTTGACCCGGGCATTTACCCGCCGCTACGGCATTACGCCCGTGCGCTACCAGAAGCAGGTCACCCGGCGCTAATGCGCAATCTCATACAATACGCGCGCATTTGCCCCTCCTACACTGAGCGCAACGTGAAGTAATAGGGATGGAAAAATGATTAGTGGCGTGTTGTATGCCCTGCTGGCAGGGATGATGTGGGGGCTGATTTTTGTTGGCCCGCTGATCGTGCCCGAATACCCGGCAATACTGCAGTCGACCGGACGTTATCTGGCGCTGGGGCTGATAGCCTTACCTCTGGCATGGCTGGGACGCGCGCGCCTGCGTCAGCTTAGCCGTCAGGACTGGCGCACCGCGCTGGCGCTGACCATGATGGGCAACCTCATCTATTACGTTTGCCTGGCGAGTGCCATTCAACGCACCGGGGCCCCGGTCTCGACCATGATTATCGGCACACTGCCGGTTGTCATCCCCATCTTTGCTAACCTGCTCTATAGCCACCGCGATGGCAAACTGGCGTGGCCAAAAATGGTGCCTGCGCTGTTGTGTACCGCCGTAGGGCTGATATGCGTCAATATTGCCGAGCTGCGTCATGGGCTGGAGGACTTTGATCTGTGGCGTTACGGCTCCGGCATTCTGCTGGCGTTCGTTTCCGTGGCGTGTTGGGCATGGTATGCCCTGCGCAATGCACGCTGGCTGCGTGAGAACCCGGACAAGCATCCGATGATGTGGGCGACGGCTCAGGCCCTGGTTACGTTGCCCGTTTCACTGCTGGGATATGTTGGGGCGTGCCTCTGGTTAGGCCATCAACAGCCCGATTTCGCCCAGCCCTTCGGACCCAGACCGTGGGTATTTGTTGCCCTGATGGTGGCGATTGCGGTGCTGTGTTCCTGGGTGGGCGCGCTGTGCTGGAACATTGCCAGCCAGAAACTGCCAACGGTGATCCTGGGGCCGCTGATTGTTTTCGAAACCCTGGCCGGGCTGCTTTATACCTTCCTGATGCGCCAGAGCGTACCGCCTGTATTAACGGCCTGTGGGATTGTGTTGCTGGTCGTTGGGGTGGTGATGGCGGTGAGAGCGAAGCCGGAAAAACCGAGGGTTGTGTCAGCATCAGAAGTGTGATTTTTGCCGGGTGGCGGCTACGCCTTACCCGGCCTACACGGAGCGATTTTGTAGGCCGGGTAAGCGTCAGCGCCACCCGGCACCAGGTTAAAACGTTTCCCAGTTCGCTTCAGGCACGCTCGCTGCGGGCTGCGCTTTCGGCACGTAGGTTTTCACCGGCGCGGCTTTGACCGCCTGATTACGGGTAATTTTAAACACCGCCACCGCGTCATTCAGGCGTGCAGCCTGATCTTCCAGCGCGGCCGCCGCGGCCGCAGATTCCTCGACCAGCGAGGCGTTCTGCTGGGTCACGCGGTCCATTTCAGCCACCGCCTGGCCCACCTGGTCGATACCGCGGCTCTGCTCGTCAGAGGCTGAGGCGATCTCGCCCATAATGTCCGTCACGCGGGTGACCGCATTGACGATCTCCGCCATCGTCGCCCCGGCTTCGTTAACCAGCTGCGAGCCGGCGTTCACGCGCTCGCCGGAATCGTCGATCAGCGCTTTGATCTCTTTCGCCGCCTGAGCACTGCGCTGGGCGAGGGTACGTACTTCCCCTGCGACCACCGCAAAGCCACGGCCCTGTTCACCTGCACGCGCAGCCTCTACCGCCGCGTTCAACGCCAGAATGTTGGTCTGGAAAGCAATACCGTCGATTACGTTGGTAATTTGCGCAATTTTACTGGAACTGGTGGCGATTTCGTCCATCGTGCGCACGACACCTTCCACCACGTTCCCGCCCTTCTTCGCCGTTGAGGAGGCATCCAGTGCCAGACGGGAAGCCTGACGGGCGTTATCGGCATTCTGCTTCACGGTGGCCGTCAGCTGTTCCATGCTGGCTGCCGTTTCTTCCAGGGAAGCCGCCTGTTGCTCAGTACGGGAAGAAAGGTCGTTACTCCCGGCAGAAATTTCACCGGCTCCGGTGTAGATGGTGTCGGCACCTTCACGCACCACGCCAACGGTATTCGCCAGCGAGGTCTGCATCTCCTGCACGTTGCGCGCCAGGATCGCCATTTCGTTCTTACCGTCAGCCTGAATCGGCTGGGTTAAGTCCCCTGCCGCAATGGCGCGAATATGGTTGATCACCTCTTCCAGAGGCAGCAGCAGCACGCGACGCATGGCGATCCAGCTGGAAATAATCACCACAATGACCAGCAGCATTACCGCAGAGAGGATCCACAGAATGCGTTTGTAGTCGCTTTCATTGTCCTGGATGCCTTTATCGGTAAGCGTTGCCTGTGCTTCGCGCCACTCGCGATAAACCGCCTGCATCGCAGTCTGTTTTTGCTCAGCGTTCTGCTTGAACATGTCTTCCAGATTGCCCTGGCTCAGCAGCACGTTCATTTGCGTCAGCGTTGAGGAGTAAATGCGGTATTGCTCCTCCAGTCGCTTCGCCAGATTCTCGTCCAGGCCCGGCGTATTCGGCAGGGCATAGTATTTATCGTAATGGACCTGCGCATCAGCCAGCAGATTTTTCGCCGTGTTGACCAGCTCATTGAGCTGACCACCGTTAATCTGTGAAGCCATGCTGCTTTGCAGACGCAGCATCCCACGGTTCAGCGTCACGCGCGCCTGGTTCAGGCTGATCCACGCATCGGTAAACTCCGCCACATTCTTGCTGGAGAGCTGCGACACGGTGAAATTGTCTTTATCGTTGTTCAGCGCGTTGATAAAGATCCCCGCGGAAATCACTTGCATGATGCCGAGTACAAGCAGCACCGAAATAAGAAGAGTAATAACTTTTATACGTTTAAACATACGTTGCCTTTGTTATATGCAGGTTTGTCTGACGTGGATATATCGGCAGGCAAGGCGGGTTGTTTACTGTTTCTCCACCTTTAAAAACTTTCTAAACAACTTTCCTGAGTCCATTCAGGGCGTTAACCCGGATAATTTTTTTGTGACTTACGTCTCACTTTTACCCTTCCCTCTAAAGGGTTATAGCGTCGCCTTAAAGATGCATTTAATATGCATCTTATATTCTTGATGACGAGGTAACTGCTATGGCCTTTCGCGACCAACCCCTCGGCGAGCTGGCGCTCTCCATCCCTCGCGCTTCTGCGCTGTTCCGTAAATACGATATGGATTACTGCTGCGGCGGTAAGCAAACCCTCGCGCGAGCGGCCTCACGTAAGGAGCTGGATGTGGAGGTGATTGAAGCAGAGCTGGCACAACTGGCCGAACAGCCTGTTGAAAAAGACTGGCGTACCGCCCCGCTCGCAGAAATCATCGATCACATCATTGTGCGTTACCACGATCGCCATCGGGAGCAACTGCCGGAGCTGATCCTGCAGGCGACCAAAGTCGAGCGCGTACATGCTGACAAACCTTCCGTACCCCGCGGTCTGGCGAAATATCTGACCATGCTGCATGAAGAGCTTTCCAGCCACATGATGAAAGAAGAACAGATCCTTTTCCCGATGATTAAACAGGGAATGGGCAGCCAGGCAATGGGTCCGATTAGCGTGATGGAAAGCGAGCATGATGATGCGGGCGAACTGCTGGAAGTGATCAAACACACCACCCACAACGTCACACCGCCGCCAGAGGCGTGCACCACCTGGAAAGCGATGTACAACGGCATTAACGAGATGATCGATGATCTGATGGAACACATCAGTCTTGAGAACAACGTGTTGTTCCCGCGGGCATTAGCTGGGGAATAAAAAAAACCGCTGCGGCCTGATGCCCTCTCCCACAGGGAGAGGGTGCAAAAACTAAAAACGGCAACTGAAGTTGCCGTTTTGCTTTTATCTTACGCCTGCCATACGTTTCTTACCGATAAACACCCAGCCCAGCCCCAGCGCGATAAACCACAGCGGCGTAACAATCAGCGCCTGACGGGTATCATCTTCCAGCGTCAGCAGCACCAGCACGAACACGAAGAACGCCATGCACACCCAGCACATCAGCTTGCCCAGCGGCATCTTGTAGATCGACTTCTCATGCAGGTGTGGACGCTGTTTGCGGTACACCAGGTACGAGCAGAGGATAATGGTCCAGACGAACATAAACAGGATCGCAGAGACCGTGGTGATCATGGTGAACGCGCCAATCACGCTTGGGTTCACGTAGAGCATGACCACGCCGCCCAGCAGGCACATGCAGGAGAAAGTCAGCCCTTTCGCCGGTACCGCACGCTTAGACAGTTTCGCAAAGGCGCTCGGCGCCACGCCCTCCTGCGCCAGACCAAACAGCATACGGCTGGTTGAGAACACGCCGCTGTTCGCGGACGACGCCGCAGAGGTCAGCACGACGAAGTTAATCAGGCTTGCCGCAGCGGGCAGCCCTACCAGCACAAACAGTTCAACGAACGGGCTCTTGCTCGGCACCACGGAGCTCCACGGCGTCACGGACATAATGATGATCAGCGCGAAGACGTAGAACATGATGATACGAACCGGAATCGAGTTAATGGCGCGCGGGAGAGACTTCTCGGGATCTTTAGTTTCGGCCGCCGTGGTTCCCACCAGCTCAATGCCCACAAACGCGAACACCGCAATCTGGAAGCCGGCAAAGAAGCCGCTGATGCCTTTCGGGAACCAGCCGCCGTCATTCCACAGATGGGTAAATGACGCCTGTACGCCGGTTGGCGACTGGAAGTGCGTCAGTACCATCACCAGGCCCACAACAATCAGCCCCACGATAGCGACAATCTTGATCATCGCGAACCAGAACTCCATCTCACCGAACATTTTTACGGTGGCGAGGTTGAGGCTCAGCAGCAAAGCGATAACCGCCAGCGAGGCCACCCAGTCTGACAGTCCCGGGAACCAGAACTGTGCGTAGGCGGTAATCGCCACGACGTCCGCCATACCGGTAACAACCCAGCAGAACCAGTAGGTCCAGCCGGTGAAATAGCCTGCCCATGGACCGAGCAGGTCAGACGCGAAGTCGCTGAAGGATTTGTATTCGAGGTTCGAGAGCAGCAATTCACCCATTGCCCGCATCACGAAGAACAGCATGAAACCAATGATCATATAAACGAAGATGATCGACGGCCCGGCAAGACTGATGGTTTTGCCTGACCCCATAAACAGCCCGGTCCCGATGGCCCCACCTATGGCGATAAGCTGAATATGACGGTTTGTGAGATTGCGCCGTAGCGACTGTTCAGACGTCGCCTCTTCTGCAGCGGCGACTTTGACCTGATCTACCATGTAATTTTTCCTGTTTATGCCTGTCTGTGTTGTTAAGGCTCTTCTGGCCTTTAAATACGTCAAAAGATGACGTTCCCCTTGTAAGGGCTTATCGATATTAGGTAAGAATCGGCGGGATGAATACTATGATTTAGATATTATGTTAATAATATGTTGAAAGTGAGTGTCATATCACTCATACAGCGCGAAACAGCTCACAAAAATACACGCAAAAGTTTCGTTTGCAAGATAAAATATTGATAACGTCGTAACTATAGGTTTTATCACTATTTTCCTCTCCCCGAACGGAGAGAGGAAATAAGAAAAGTCGATTACAGGATTTCCAGCAGCTCGACTTCAAATACCAGGGTGCTGAATGGCGGGATGGATGCGCCAGCACCACGCTCGCCGTAAGCCAGGTTGTGCGGAATAGTCAGTTCCCATTTGGAGCCAACTGGCATCAGGGTCAGCGCTTCAATCCAGCCTGCGATCACGCCGTTGACCGGGAATTCTGCCGGTTCGCCACGCGCCACGGAGCTGTCAAACACGGTGCCGTCGATCAGTTTACCGGTATAATGTACGCGAACGTGGTCGGTACGTGCCGGGATTGCGCCGTCGCCCTGGTTGATCACGCGGAACTGCAGGCCAGACTCGGTGCTGTTCACGCCTTCACGCTCACGGTTCTCTTCCAGATATTTCACGCCTTCGGCCGCCATCTCTTCGAAACGCGCGCGACGCACAGCGTCAGCACGTTCATGAATTTCACGCAGTGCGCGATGTACAACGTCAACCGGAACAGCGGGCTGTTTACCTTCCAGCGCGTCAGCGATACCCGCCACCAGCGCTTCTGGTAACAGACCTTCCAGGCCGGATTCGCTCAGCTGCTGTCCTACCTGCAAGCCGATACCGTAACTTGCCTGCGCTTCGATAGTGTCAAAAGTCGGGGTGGTCATGGGTTTTCCTTCCATCACATTTAAAGTAGCGGGCAGCATAGCAGCCATGCCCTTATGGGTAAAACTTTGTCTGAAGTTAAGGTGACAAACCGCGACGAAACAGAAACAATAGAGACAACCAGGATTAATCCCGAACTGATGTCACGGATGTCGGGTTTGCTACGCCGTTCAGGCAGTTAGCAAACTATACTTCGATGCACAGGATAAAAAAGACGCGGAGCAGGAGGAGAGCCATGCCCGGGCGATTTGAACTGAAACCTACCCTGGCGAAAATCTGGCAGGCGCCGGACAATTTTCGCATTATGGACCCGCTGCCTCCTCTGCATCGCAGAGGGATTATCATTGGTGCGCTGATGGTGATCGTGGGCTTCCTGCTTCCTTCCGGCGGTGATGATGTCGATACCGCCCCTGTCACCCGCAATGCACAACTGGATATTCAGTCGCAAACGCGGCCGCAGCCTGATGTACAGCCGATGCAAACGCAGCTGGTGACCCCTTCGAACGATCCGGGTCAGGTCGCGCCGGTTGAACCGGAACCCGTCCAGGAAGATCAGGCTCAAACCTCCGCCCCGGTAGAGCAGCAGGCTCAGCAGCCTACGGGCATTGAGCAGCAGTGGCGCTCCTATCGCGTCGAGCCGGGTAAAACCCTGGCGCAGCTTTTCCGCGATCACAACCTGCCGCCGACTGACGTGTATGCCATGGCAAAAGTGGAAGGTGCGGGTAAGCCGCTCAGTAACCTGCAGAATGGTCAGATGGTACAGATTCGCCAGAATGCCAGCGGTGTGGTGACAGGCTTAACGATTGATACAGGAAATGGTCAGCAGGTGCTGTTTACCCGCCAGCCGGACGGCAGTTTTGTCCGGGCGCGTTAAAGACCTGGTTCTTTAAAAAGCAAAACGCCGGCACAAGGCCGGCGCTTCAACGTGAGCAGAGTAAAAAATTACTCAGCTACAACGTTAACAACCAGTTTAGCGAACACTTCGCTGTGAACCTGGAAGTCAACTTCGTGCTCACCAGTGGTACGCAGAACGCCGTTCGGCATGCGAACTTCGCTCTTAGCCACTTTAACGCCTGCTGCAGTCACTGCATCAGCGATATCGCGGGTACCGATGGAACCGAACAGTTTACCTTCGTCGCCAGCTTTAGACGCGATGGTAACGGTGCCCAGTGCGTTGATTGCTTCAGCGCGAGCGTTAGCAGCCGCCAGAACGTCAGCCAGTTTGGCTTCCAGTTCAGCACGACGTGCTTCGAAAAACTCTACGTTTTTCTTAGTAGCTGGAACAGCTTTACCCTGTGGAACCAGGAAGTTACGAGCGTAACCCGCTTTAACGTTTACCTGATCACCCAGGCTGCCCAGGTTTGCTACTTTATCAAGCAGAATAACTTGCATTACCTTATCCTCTTAAAGTCGTATTAATGGACCGTGCCCGATTACTGATGACGATCAGTGTACGGCAGCAGGGACAGGTAGCGAGCGCGTTTGATAGCGCGAGCCAGCTGACGCTGATATTTTGCACGAGTACCGGTGATACGGCTTGGGACAATCTTACCGCTTTCGGTGATGTAGTTTTTCAGCGTTGCGATATCTTTATAGTCGATCTCTTGAACGCCTTCCGCGGTGAAACGGCAGAACTTGCGACGACGGAAATAACGTGCCATATGGCTAGTCTCCAGAATCTATCAAATCAATCTGCTCGGCATGCAGAACCATTTTGCTCAGGCCGTTCTTTGCCTTGTGGCAAGAGATGAACCCCTGAACGATTACTGCGCTACCGACCGTTAAACTGTGAGTAATGGCCTGGTTTTCGTGTCCGCTAATAATAACGGGCATTTGGCACCACGCCTGCCGGTGAAACCCGGCTTCCTCTTGCACAGAACGATGCTCAAGCACGAACTGGCAATGCGGAATTCCTGATGGACTGACCTTTCGAAGGGGAGCCCTGCATACGATGCCGGACAACGCCAGACGGTTGGTCATCAGAAATTACTCTTCAGAATCCCCAGCATCAGAATCATCTGCGGTTTCGTTTGCGAAATCATCGCGACGCTCACGGCGCTCGTCTTTCGCTTTAACCATCGGAGATGCTTCGGTAACTGCGTTTTTGGTACGCATAACCATGCTGCGGATAACGGCATCGTTGAAGCGGAAGGTAGTTTCCAGCTCATCGATCACTTCCTGCGGCGCTTCAACGTTCATCAGAACGTAGTGTGCTTTGTGCAGTTTGTTGATCGGGTAAGCCAGCTGACGGCGGCCCCAGTCTTCCAGACGGTGGATCGTACCTTCTGCACCAGTGATGGCAGCAGAGTAACGCTCGATCATACCCGGAACCTGTTCGCTCTGGTCAGGATGGACCATAAAAACGATTTCGTAATGACGCATCGAATTGCTCCTTACGGATTATTCAGCCTCCTGTCTGGGTCAGCCGAGGCCCGGGGAGGCAAGGAACGTGTTAAAGGTCGGCTGAAAAATTGACGCGTCATAATACTTGCGCGCCCCTGGAAACTCAAGCTGATTGCACAAATAATTCGCACAAAGCGTAAAGCGGGTCTAAGTGGGTGATTTAAAATTGAACACACCAGGAAGCGTTGTTTTTTTGAACAACTGCATCAGAAATGGTCACGCATCCCCGCCGTATGAATGATTACACTTTAATCAGAGAACACCTGAATTAAAGAAGGAGTATCCCCTCTCTCACAGCACGCAGTCGTGGAGCGCATATCATGAAAAAAATCGCATTAGCCATTATGGCTGCGCTTTTGCTCAGTGCAAACGCGATGGCAGCCATCAAAATAGACGGCCGGCAGGCCAGGAACATGGATGATGTGCAAAGCTTAGGCGTAATCTATATCAATCATAATTTCGCCACTGAAAGCGAAGCAGATCAGGCACTAAATGAAGAGACCGATGCCCAGGGCGCAACCTATTACCACGTGATGCTAATCCGTGAGCCCGGCAGCAACGGCAATATGCACGCCAGTGCAGACATTTACCGATAACGCTTTAACGCTAGCACCAGGAAAGCCAACAACGAGAACATAGCCATAGTTTACGTTGCCCCCTGCCCGGGGGCTTTTTTTTTGTAAATGGCTCTGAAATACCACCGGTTACAACTGTTTTTCGGTATTCCAGAGCACTTATTTACTTCTGCCCGTAATAGGCATTCGGGCCGTGCTTGCGCATGAAATGCTTGTTCATCAGGTAATCATCAATCCCCTGAAGCTGTGGATTAATGTCGCGGGCAATCCACGCCATTTTGGCCACCTCTTCCATCACCACAGCATTATGCACCGCGTCGTGAGCATCTTTACCCCAGGAGAACGGACCGTGCTGGTACACCACAATTCCCGGCGTATGCAGCGGTTCTGCCTCACCCAGCGTTTCGATAATCACCTTGCCGGTGTTGAGCTCGTACTCGCCGTCCACCTCGGCCTGCGTTAACGCGCGCGTGCAGGGAATATCCCCGAAGAAGTAGTCCGCATGCGTCGTGCCCAGCGCCGGGATGGCAAGCCCAGCCTGCGCCCAGGCGGTGGCATGGGTTGAGTGGGTATGCACTACCCCGCCGAGGGAGGGATAACGTCGATAAAGCGCCAGATGGGTAGCGGTATCCGAAGAAGGACGCCACTGTCCCTCTACGACGTTTCCTTCAAGGTCCACGACAACCATATCGTCGACCTTCATGGTCTCATACGCCACTCCGCTGGGTTTAATGACGATGAGGCCGCGCTCTCGGTCAATCGCGCTGACGTTACCCCAGGTGAACGTTACCAGGCCATAGCGCGGCAAATCCATATTGGCTTCAAAGACCTGCTGTTTAAGCTTAAGCATGTTCCACCTCCAGCAAACCTGCCCGCGCCATACGCTCGCGCACCCAGTCCCGCGCGTTTGCCACTTCCGCTGCCGGGTCGTCAGACGTCTCGCTCCACATCTCAATCAGGTAAGGCCCGCAATACCCTGTCTGCTTGAGCGTCTCGAAGCATCGTTCGAACTCCACCACCCCGGTGCCGAACGGTACGTTTTTAAACACGCCAGGACGGGTATCTTTGACGTGCACCGCCACGATATGCCCAATGCCCGCCTGCAGCTCCATCTGCACGTCGTTATCCCATGCCGACAGGTTGCCGATATCCGGATAGAGCTGGAACCACGGGTTATTCAGATAGTGCGCGTAACCCAGTGCCTTGCTGATGGAGTTCATTAACGGGTAGTCCATGATCTCCATCGCCAGCGTAACCTGCGCGCGGCTTGCCATCTCAACACTCTCTTTCAGACCGTCACGGAAACGACGGCGCGTTTCATCGTTGGCTTCCTGATAGTAAACGTCATAACCCGCCAGCTGGATCACACGGATACCGACATCCTGAGCAAAGCGAATGGCTTTGCGCATGATCTCCAGCCCCTGCGCCCGCACGGCATCATCTTCGCTGCCGAGGGGAAAACGACGGTGAGCGCTCAGGCACATGGACGGCACGCGCACGCCCGTTTCAGCGATGGCGCTCACCAGCGCCAGACGCTGCTCGCGGCTCCAGTCGAGGCGAGAGAGGCGTTCATCCGTCTCATCCACTGACATTTCGACAAAATCGAAACCCAGCTGCTTCGCCAGCTGTAACCGCGCCAGCCAGCACTCCCCCGCAGGGAGTGCCTTTTCATAGATGCCAAGCGGAACCTGTTTTGACAACATACCCGCTCCTTAGCCCCAAAGCTGAGCGATTGAGCGTTTGAACTGACGCGCGGCTTCCACCGGAGACGCCGCGTCACGGATGCTACGACCCGCGATAAAGACGTGAATCGGGATACCCTTGAACAGCGGCAGGTCTTCCAGCGCCAGGCCACCGGTCACGGTCACTTTGAAGCCCATTTCGGCCAGACGTTTAATCGCGCTGATGTCCGCCTCGCCCCACGCCACGCCAGCGGCCTGCGCATCACGGCTGCGGTGGTACACCACCTGCTGGATCCCCGCATCGCGCCACGCCTGTGCCTGCTCCCAGGTCCAGAAACCGGTCAGTTCAATCTGCACGTCGCCGTTAAATTCTTTTGCCACATCCAGCGCGCCTTTGGCGGTATTGATATCCGCGCAGCAGATCACGGTGACCCAGTCGGCGTTGGCTTCAAAACACATGCGGGAGAGGATTTTGCCCGCGTCAGCGATTTTGGCATCAGCCAGTACGATTTTGTGCGGGTAGAGCGCCTTCAGGTCACGAACGGCGCGAACGCCTTCGCCCACGCACAGAATGGTACCCACTTCAATGATGTCTACCTCTTCGGCGATCAGGCGGGTGGTTTCATAAGCATCGGACAGCGTCTGGTTATCCAGCGCAACCTGCAACATTGGTAATGACATGTTCAATTCCTCTTAAACGGCCGCCGCAGTGGCGTTATCAATTAAATCCAGCACTTCCTGCGCGGTACGGCAGGCGCGTAAACGGTCAAAATTGGCTTCATCATCAAACAGATTGACGATCTGCATGATGCCCACCTCCTGGTGGGTATTGGCATCGACGGCCGCCATGGTGATCAGGATATCGACCGGGTCGTTATCTTCATGGTTGAAGACCAGCGGCGTTTTCAGCGTGACCAGCGCAAAGCCGGTTTTCTTCACGCCCTCTTCCGGGCGGCCGTGCGGCATAGCCAGCCCCGGGGCAATCACAAAATAGGGGCCGTGCTGCGCCACGCCATCCAGAATGGCCTGGTAATAACGCGGCTCGACAACATCCGCCTTAACCAGCAGATCCACGCTCAGCTTCACCGCTTCCTGCCAGGTGCTGGCGTCAGCCTGCAAAAGGATGGAGTCATTCTCTGCCAGCGAATCTCGTAGTTTCATGTCGGGTCCTTACTTCACGTCTTGTGGGAAGTGTTCTTTGATCACTTCCAGCAGTTTTGGTCCGAAATCCGCAGGCGACAGCATGTTGCGCACGCCCACCACATATTTGTTGCCCGACACGCTAATCTCGCCGGCAATGTGAGTTGACGCGATGATGATGTCTGCGCCGTTCAGCTCACTTTTGTATTCACCCACTGCGCAGCTGTTTACCGTGTGGTCGATGTTTGACTGGGTTAAAAACTGGTCCACTTTCATCTTCATGAGCATGGAGCTGCCTTGCCCATTGCCACACACAGCCAGGATACGTACGGTCATAATCGAAACTCCTTAGTGAGCAGAAACTTCTGCTGTTTGTTTTTCTGCATCTTCTTCTGCTCGCAGCGAACGGCCAGCGAAGAACATATAAGCCAGTGCAATCAGGATGATGACGGCCATAAAGACCAGCCCGACGGACGCAAAGCCCTGCATCATCGGCGGCGCCAGGATTGACCAGTCCGCCATGCCCATCCAGGCGCTCATACCGGTGAGCTTGACCGCCCACACGCAACCGAAGATTTCCACCATCCCCATCACCAGGCAGATCTTGAGCGCTGCACGCCAGCCGCCGAAGTGGTTAGCAAAGACGCCGATGGTGGCGTTGGAGAAGAACATCGGGATAAAGCCAGGAATAATCAGGATTGAGGAGCCGCAGGCCACCAGGATACCCACCGCAATCAGCTGGCCGATGGTGCCCCACATAAAGCCCCAGACGACGGCGTTTGGCGCGAAGCTATAGATGGCCGCACAGTCAATTGCCAGAACGGCTCCCGGGATCAGGCGCTGAGAGATGCCGTTGAAGGCTTCAGAGAGCTCGGCGACGAACATACGCACGCCCTGGGTGATGATGAAAATGGCCACCGCGAAGGAGAAACCGGTCTGCAGGATATAAATCGTCCAGTGCGTTTTGCCCGCCATCGCCTGCACAACGTCAATGCCAAAGGAGAGCAGAATGGCGCCGAAGAAAAGGGTCATCACAATCGCCGTCGAGACGATGTTGTCATGGAAGATATTCAGCCAACCGGGCATCTTGAGGTCTTCAACGCTCTCCTCTTTTTTCCCCAGGTATGGCGCAACTTTATAGGCAACCCAGGCCGCAAACTGCTGCTGATGGCCGATGGAGAAGCCACAGCCGTCGGTCACTTCCTGGGTCGGCTTGTACATCATGTTGGAAGTGATGCCCCAATAGAGCGAGACCAGCACCGCGGTGCAGATAATCGTGGTCCACATTGGGTAACCGAAGATATAGAGAGAAACCGCGATCAGACCCGCCTGCTGGAACATGATGTGACCGGTAAGCATGATGGTGCGAATACCGGTAATGCGACGCAGCAACACGTAGATAATGTTCAGCGCCAGCGCGAGCAGAACCGCGTAACCCACCCAGCTGTAGGCGTCACCCATGCGGTCAATCGTGGCCATCATTGAGGCATAAGTATCGGAAATTGCACCGTTTATACCGTAGACCTCCGCCATTTTGGCGACGACTGGCTTAAACGTGCTGGTCAGGATGCCTGACCCCGCCTGCAACAGCATAAAACCGATAATGGTCTTAATCGTGCCTTTGATGATCACGCTGACGCTTTTACGCAGCAGGATGTAACCCAGGCACGTCACGATACCCAGCAGCAGCGGGGCGTTGGTCATTACCTGATTGAAGAAAACGGTAAAGACGTTGTAGAGGATCTCCATAACTCTCTCCAGAAATGAGAACACGAGGGGCAATCCCTGTGTGGTTGGTGTCATCACTCTAGTAATCACAAATAATCATCACAAGATTGAATTTGATTATTTGTGACGCATCACGCAAATTATTTCCATGGTGTTAGTAATGATTTTCACTACCGCACAAACAAAATGAATTATTCTTTATAATTCATGCAATTAATCATTAACAGCGGATAGTCTAACAAGGATAAAGCGAAGTATCTGTGATATCGCACAGTTAAAATTACGCACTTTTGTCATTGCAAAGCACGTCAAATGGTGCCAGAGTTAATCACAACAAATCACCATATGATTACTTTTGATTAAAACCAGGAGTCAAAACGATGAGTAAAGTGAACACCATCACCCGTGAATCATGGATTCTGAGCACCTTCCCGGAGTGGGGTAGCTGGCTGAACGAAGAGATCGAACAGGAACAGGTTGCTCCTGGTACTTTTGCCATGTGGTGGCTGGGCTGCACCGGTATCTGGCTGAAATCCGAGGGTGGCGCCAATATTTGCGTCGATTTCTGGTGCGGCACAGGCAAACAGAGCCACGGCAATCCGTTGATGAAAAAAGGCCACCAGATGCAGCGCATGGCCGGCGTGGAAAAACTGCAACCGAACCTGCGTACCACGCCGTTTGTGCTCGATCCTTTTGCCATTCGCCAAATCGATGCCGTGCTCTCCACCCACGATCACAACGATCATATTGACGTGAACGTGGCGGCGGCAGTAATGCAAAACTGCGCGGACGACGTGCCGTTTATCGGGCCGCAGACCTGCGTGGATCTCTGGATTGGCTGGGGCGTGCCAAAAGAGCGCTGCATCGTGATGAAACCGGGCGACGTGGTGAAAATCAAAGACATTGAAATTCACGCCCTGGATGCCTTTGACCGTACCGCACTGATTACGCTGCCGGCTGACCAGAAAGCCGCAGGCGTTCTGCCGGACGGCATGGACGAGCGCGCCGTCAACTACCTGTTCAAAACGCCTGGCGGTTCCCTGTACCACAGCGGCGACTCACACTACTCCAACTACTACGCGAAGCACGGTAATGAGCATCAGATTGACGTGGCGCTGGGCTCCTACGGCGAGAATCCACGTGGCATTACCGACAAGATGACCAGCGCCGATATGCTGCGTATGGCGGAGGCGCTGAACACCAAGGTCGTGATTCCGTTCCACCACGACATCTGGTCAAACTTCCAGGCCGATCCGCAGGAAATTCGCGTGCTGTGGGAGATGAAAAAAGACCGCCTGAAGTACGGCTTCAAGCCATTTATCTGGCAGGTAGGCGGCAAGTTCACCTGGCCGCTGGATAAAGACAATCTTGAGTACCACTACCCACGCGGTTTCGATGATTGCTTTACTATTGAGCCAGACCTGCCGTTTAAGTCCTTCCTCTGATTATCCGGCCACATCGCCAGACCCTGAGTCTGGCGATTTCATATTTATTTTAGTAATTTCACGCTATTTCAAATATCATCTTTTCAAATCAATTCTTATCGGAATAGCTCATGACGGAAGCGCAACGGCATCAAATTTTACTGGAACTCCTGGCGCAAACAGGGTTTATCACCGTCGAGAAAGTGATCGAACGTTTAGGCATCTCCCCCGCCACCGCGCGGCGGGACATTAACAAGCTGGATGAGAGCGGCAAACTGAAAAAAGTCCGCAACGGCGCAGAAGCCATCAGCCAGCAGCGTCCACGCTGGTCGCCGATGAATATCCATCAGGCGCAGAATCACGATGAAAAGGTGCGGATCGCCAGAGCCGCCTCACAGCTGGTGAACCCGGGTGAGAGCGTCGTCATCAACTGCGGGTCTACGGCATTTTTGCTGGGCCGCGAGATGTGCGGCAAGCCGGTGCAGATCATCACCAACTACCTACCGCTCGCCAACTATCTTATCGACCAGGAGCATGACAGCGTGGTGATCATGGGCGGCCAGTACAATAAGAGCCAGTCCATCACCCTTAGCCCCCAGGACAGTGAAAACAGTCTTTACGCCGGGCACTGGATGTTTACCAGCGGCAAAGGCCTGACTGCAGACGGTTTATATAAAACCGATATGCTGACTGCGATGGCCGAACAAAACATGCTGAACGTTGTGGGCAAACTCGTCGTGCTGGTCGACAGCAGTAAAGTCGGTGAACGCGCAGGCATGCTGTTTAGCCGCGCAGAACAGATCGACATGGTGATCACCGGCAAAGGGGCTAACCCCGAGATCCTCCAGAAACTGGAAGATCAGGGCGTTAAAATCCTGCGGGTTTAAAGGTGCTGGCGGAAAAACGCCACCGTGGCCTCCAGCGCCGCTGGCGTAATGCGGTGGCGGACGCCCGATTCCCACAAACAGGTCAGATTGCCGTCCAGTCCTTCACGCTTTAGCGCCTGCTGCAGGCGAAATGTGCCGTCAGGCGGTACCACGTCATCTGCGTCACCGTGCCACAGCAGAAGCGGACGATCGGCCACGCGCGGCAGTGCGCGAGTCACTTCCCAGTCAGCCAGCCTCGCCGTCATTTCCGTCAAATCTTGCGGGGGAAAAAGCGTCTTCGCCAGTGACGTAAAGTAGCCGGAGCCCATCAGACAGGCGACGGATCTCACTTCAGGATGATGCGTCATAATCCCCAGCGCCGTCATGCCGCCCATCGAGGCCCCGGCAACCGCCAGCCGGTTATCGGCCACCAGCCCTGCGTCATAAAGCGCATCGCGCATCCCGGAAAACTCGGTCAGACTGCCGTGCAGAATGGGCCAGAACTGACCAAGCCGCGCCTGTTCATCCCCCGTAAAGCGCGCACCGTGATCGGGGGCATCCGGCATGACGACACGAAAACCGGCCTGCGCCAGCGCCACCGCAAAATAACTGTAAACCAGCTTTGACGAGGTAAATCCATGATAAAAAACCACAACTGGCAGCGGTTTATCACGTTTCCCCGTCGGCATGGCGTGTAAAATTTCATGGTCGCCGAGACGGCGTATTTCAATTTCAATCATTGTCGACCCTGTACGAATGAATGATTCATAATGTTGAGAACTGGGTTACGGTTTCAGGCTATTTTCATTCGAAAATTACGCCCCA
The DNA here is from genome assembly GCF_056673325.1 of Enterobacter cloacae complex sp. HYC080_NIDB. NCBI lineage: Bacteria > Pseudomonadati > Pseudomonadota > Gammaproteobacteria > Enterobacterales > Enterobacteriaceae > Enterobacter > Enterobacter cloacae complex sp. HYC080_NIDB. The sequence goes on from NZ_CP114212.1 coordinate 4,111,063, forward strand.
GATAACACTTCGGGAACATTCCCCCAAAACGAAATTCGCAGACAACTACACTATGGCTATCAGGAAAAGAGATATGGTTATGCACAGGTTTGCAGCTTTATTGCTGGTGCTTCTTCTCAGTGGCTGTAGCGCACTGCAGGGAACGCCGCAACCCGCTCCCCCGGTTGCCGATCACCCGCAGGAGATTCGTCGTAATCAGACAGAAGGATTACAACGAATGGGCACCGTCTCCGCGCTGGTTCGCGGTTCTCCGGATGACGCAGAAGAGGCAATAAAGGCACAAGCCGTCGCCGCCAAAGCAGATTATTACGTCATTATCATGGTCGATGAAACCATCATTACGGGGCAGTGGTATTCACAGGCCATTTTATACCGTCAGTAATGGTTTTCCTTTGAACGACATTTACACTGCTTTGCGTCCATAGACATTTTCCTGTCCACAATAAACTCCATGCCCGCGTCAATGGAAAGGAGTTTATTCGCGAAGGATTGCCCGGCGGATACCGGAGATATGTGAAATGGAGCTGACGATGAAACGAACTCTTGCTTTGACCTCTCTGTTGCTCTCAGCCGGCCTGGTGAGCACCACCGCGCAGTCAGCAGAATTTGCCAGCGCGGATTGCGTAACAGGTCTGAATGAAATAGGCCACATCTCCGTCAATAACATTTCGGGGAGCCCGCAAGATGTTGAACGTATCGTGGCATTAAAAGCCGATGAACAGGGTGCCTCATGGTATCGCATCATCCAGATGCAGGAAGATAACCATGTCGACCACTGGCGGGTACAGGCCATTCTCTACGTCTAAGCACCTTCCTGATAAAAGCCACTTATTTTTAGTGGCTTTTCGTTTTTGCAAATTTTTTATCTTTTACAAAACCATATAAAAACAACTCAATAACATTTTGTTACACTAATTCAGTAAACGTAATCCCCGCTCTGCCGTTGAAGAACCATACCTTTTCAATGATGAGCAATTTATGATCAATCTTTTCCGCCGTGCGGGCCTCGGGACAAAGCTATCGCTGCTGACGGGCGTCAGTGTTGCCGTGCTGTTTCTGCTTTTCACTTTCCTGCTCAGCCAAAAAGCCAGCCAGCAGCTTGAAGCCCTCGCGGTAGAAGACCTGCATAACCAGTCCACCGGTATGGTCGATATGGTGCAAATGTTCAACACCAGCCTGAGTGAAGAAGTCGAAAGCTATACCAGACTGTTTACGACATTTTTGCCCCAGCCATTTAGCGTCGATACGCTTCAGACCCGGACAATTAACGGGCTCAATGTTCCTCTGCTGAAAGGCGGGGAAACGGAACTCCATGAAAATACCACTTTTTCTGACGACTTCCTGAACCGAACGGGGGCCATCTCCACGCTATTTGTTCGCAGCGGTAACGACTTTATTCGCGTCGCCACCTCCCTGCGTAAAGAGAATGGCGAGCGGGCAATGGGGACCGTTCTGGATACCTCCAGCCCAGCCTTTGCCGCCGCCAATAAAGGTGATGTCTACCGTGGCCTGGCGCTGCTGTTTGGCAAACGCTATATCACCCAGTACCAGCCGGTGAAAAACGCCGAAGGTCAGGTCATTGCGATCGTCTTTGTCGGGGTGGACATTAGCCACTCCTGGAACGTCATGCGCGAGAAAATCCTCAACCGCCGCCTGGGCGAGAGCGGTCACTTCTTCGTGCTGGATCGCAGCAACGGCAAAACACGCGGGCAATACCTGTTCCACACCACGGAAGAGGGACAACTGCCGAAGTGGGACAGCGCGACACAACAGCAGCTTCTGGATGATAAACCCGGCACCCTGGAGCGCGGAAGTGACGACGGACGGACGCTGAAAATGGCCTATACCCCGCTACCCGGCTGGAACTGGACTATCGTGGGCGAAGTGGATAAGTCAGTGCTGCTTTCAAGCGTCACCGCCATGCGCGATCGCTTCCTGCTGGCCGGTGTGGTCTTGTCAGTCCTCTTTGCAGGCCTGTTCGTGGTCCTTATTCGCCGTATGCTGACGCAACCGCTGCGCAACGTGATCCAGCTTGCACGGCAGTATGCCGACGGCGATCTTCGCTCCAGCCTTCCCGTGACGCGCCGGGACGAGGTCGGACAGCTGATTGACGCCATTAACGGCATTGGCGGCGGGCTGCAAAAAATTGTTCTGCAGGTTCGCGAGGCAGCAGGTGAGATCCAGACGGGGACTAACGCGCTGGCCTCCGATACCGGCGAGATCTCAGAGCAGATCAACAAGCAGGCCAGCAGCGTGGAGGAGACCTCAGCCAGCATGGAGCAACTGGCCGCGACCGTACAGCAAAATGCCGCCAACATGGAGCAAACGCAGCAACTGGTGGGAGAAACCTCACGCGCGGTTCACGAGGGTGGTGAAACGGTAACCCATGCGGTTGCCACGATGGATGACATTCGCGAAGCGTCAAAACGTATCGAAGATATTACCCGCGTGATTGAGTCCATCGCGTTTCAGACCAATATTCTGGCGCTGAATGCGGCGGTAGAAGCGGCACGTGCAGGCGAGCACGGAAAAGGTTTTGCGGTGGTTGCCCAGGAAGTTCGCGCGCTGGCGGGCCGGAGCGCCAACGCGGTGAAAGAGATAGAACAGCTGATTGGCGATACGCTGAGAAAAGTGAGCGAAGGTCACGCGCTGTCTGAACAGACGCGTCTGGCTATGGATTCCATCATCGTTCATATCGATAACATCAGCCAGCTGGTCACCGAAATTAACCACGCATCGCGCGAGCAATCCGCGGGGATTGGCCAGGTGAATCTCGCCATGACCCACATTGGTGAAGCGTCACACATCAACGCCGATCGCGTCTCGCGCAGCGAACAAACCGCACACACGCTGCGCGAGAAAGGTTTACATCTTACCCAACTGGTCAGTCTGTTCCAGCTTAAACGCTAGCCAACCCTGCCCGTGGCGCGCAGCAGCAAATCGCTTTGCACCTGCTCGCTCATCAGCGTACCGCCACGGGTATCCAGCATCATGCGGCACCACGCCTGCGCCACGGGCGGCGATGCGTGCCGCAGCATCTGGCTCCCGGCCCCCAGCAAGAAAAGCTGCTGCGCGATCTCCCGCCCCTGCGCCTCCTGTGGTTTACGCAGCTTTTGCTGAAGCTGGCGCCAGCTGCGGTCAAAGTGTCTGTCCTGCCCTTTGACCTGCGCAAACTCATCGGCCAGCAGGTCGTGGATCCCGGGCTGCTTCGTCAGCACGCGCAGCACGTCCAGGCACATGATATTGCCTGAGCCTTCCCAGATACTGTTCACCGGCATTTCGCGATACAGGCGGGGAAGCTCACTCTCCTCGCAGTACCCTACGCCGCCCAGCACCTCCATCGCCTCTGCCACAAACGGGATACCCGCTTTGCAGACGCTAAATTTCGCGGCCGGAGTAAACAGCCGTGCCCAGGCCGCCTCTTGCGGATCCACACGTTTATCCCACGCGCGGGCGAGACGGAACAGCAGTGCCGTTTGCCCCTCCAGCATCAGCGCCATGCGGCTTAAGACCTCACGCATTAACGGCTGATCGATGAGATTTTTACCGAAGGTTTGCCGCTGATGAGCGTGATACAACGCCACAGACAGCGCCCGGCGCATTAAACCGTGGCTGCCCAGCGCGCAGTCGAAGCGCGTAAGACCGCCCATTTTGAGGATCTGCCGTACCCCTTCCCCTTCTTCCCCCAGCAGCCAGCCGGAGGCATCAAGAAACTCCGCCTCGCTGCTCGCGTTGGAGCGGTTCCCGAGCTTGTCCTTCAGGCGCTCCAGCCGTACGGCGTTACGTTGTCCGTCAGGTAAAAAGCGCGGGACAAAAAAGCAGGATAATCCACCTTTTACCTGAGCCAGCACCAGATGCGCATCACTCTGCGGGACGGAGAAAAACCATTTATGGCCTACCAGACGGTAGCTACCGTCGCTGCATTTTTCCGCTTTGGTGGTGTTGCTCAGGACATCGGATCCCCCCTGCTTTTCCGTCATCCCCATGCCGATCAGCAACCCGCGTTTTTGCCCACCCGGCACGAGATGGGGATCGTAGCGATCGCTCATCAGCGGCGTTAACCATGCATGAAACGGTTTAGGTAGCGACTGTTGCAACAGCGGCGTGGCGGCGAAGGTCATGGTGACGGGGCAAAGCGTGCCGGCTTCAACCTGCGCATGCAAAACAAACCGTGCCGCTCTGGCCACAAAGGAACCTCTTCGCGCCTCCTCTTCCCACGCCAGGTTATGTACCCGGTTGGCACAGAGCCCCTGCATCAGCAGATGCCAGGCGGGGTGAAAGCGAATATCGTCCAGCCGCTCTCCGGTGGCGTCGTAGCGTAACAGCTCCGGTGGGTTGACGTTGGCCAGCCTGCCCAGCTCCAGCGACTCTGCGGTCCCTAACTGCTGCCCGATACTGGCGAGCAGCTCGCTATCCCACTCGGCCCCCTCGCGGGAAACCGCGTCACGCAGGGCGCAGTCGGAAAGGAAAAGGTTGCTGTTTGAAAGCGGTGCCGGTTGATTGAAAACGGTATGGGTCTGCCAGTGCATGATGTCTCCCTCCTTCAGTGGCAATGAGGATAAGTATGGACAGGCCGCGTGCACGCTGCATGGGAGGGGGGTCACAAGCTGGCGATCCCGCTGATATCATTCGTGAAATAGCTCACAGAACATAAGAATAAACTATTTCATCACTTCGCTTTTGTTGAATAATTTATTCTTACCCTTTTCAGTGAGGATCGTTATGCAACCGGATGCGCACAAGCGAGCATTAATTGCAGGCTCCATTGGTAACTTCATCGAGTGGTATGAGTTTGCGGTCTACGGTTTTATGGCGACCGTGATTGCCAGGAACTTCTTCCAGCTCGAGGGAGAAGCGGGACTGACCAGCCTGATCCTCACCTGGGCCTCGTTTGCTATCGCGTTCTTCTTCCGTCCCCTGGGTGCGGTGATATTTGGCCGCATCGGCGACAGGATTGGCCGGAAACCGACGCTGATCATTGTGCTGGTACTGATGACGCTCGCCACCACAGCCATTGGTCTTGTGCCCGTCTACGCCAGTATAGGCATTGCCGCACCCCTGATCGTTACGCTGCTGCGCATTTTGCAGGGATTGTTCGCAGGCGGAGAGTACGGTGGTGCAGTTTCGTTGATGACAGAGTTCGCTCCACGCGGCAAGCGCGGTCTGTATGGCGCGTGGCAGTCCTTTACCGTGGCGCTCGGGCTGCTAGCGGGCGCGGGGATTGTGGCACTGCTCTCCGCCCTTCTCACGCCTGAGGCATTACATGACTGGGGCTGGCGTATTCCATTCTTCCTTGCGCTGCCGATGGGGGCTGTCGCGTTATGGCTGCGTGTGAGTATGGAAGAGACGCCGAGCTTTGTGCAGCAGAAGGAAAAACCGGTTGTGGCTCAGGCCAGCACCTCCGCCACGCTCAAAACGATTCTGATGGGCATTTGCCGGGTCATGGTCTGGTCGGCGGCAGGGTATACCTACCTGGTGATTATGCCGACCTATCTCCAGTCGGCGCTACACACCGGGTTTAATCAGGCACTGCTGATAGCGGTGATTTCGAATATCGGCTTTGCGCTGACCATCATTCCCTCGGGTATCCTGAGCGACAAGATTGGCCGCCGCACGGTGATGATGATTGCCACCGCCCTGCTGCTGATCCTCGCCCTGCCGCTGCTGAAAATGTTGCAGGCTGAGTCCGCCCCGCTGGCCGTTAAAGCGATGGTGGTGCTAATTGCGGGCGGACTGGTGGGGATGCTGGCAGGACCGGGGCCGGCAATGCTGTCTGAAATGTTCCCGACGCGCGTGCGTTATACCGGCCTGGGGCTGGCGTATTCCCTGTCAAACGCGATCTTCTCGGGCTGTGCGGGACTGATTATTACCGGATTAATTAAAGAGACGGGCAACCTGGATATTCCGGCATATTATGTGATGGCAACGGCGGTAGTGAGTATTTTCGCGCTGATGACGCTGCGAAAGGATGACCATTTGCGGTCGTTAGAGGAGTGAGTTTGTCACCGTCTGGTGCCCTCACCCCGGCCCTCTCCCACGGGGAGAGGGAGAAAACACTAAAGGCCGTCCTTGGACGGCCTTGCTGTTTATTCTCCGCGCTGACGCACCGCTTCAAACAGGCAGATGCCCGTCGCCACAGATACGTTCAGGGATGACACGCTGCCCGCCATCGGGATGCTGATCAGCTCGTCGCAGTGCTCGCGCGTCAGACGGCGCATACCTTCACCTTCCGCACCCATCACCAGTGCCAGACGTCCGGTCATTTTGCTCTGGTACAGGGTATGATCTGCCTCACCCGCGGTACCGACGATCCAGATATTCTCTTCCTGCAGCAGACGCATGGTACGCGCCAGGTTGGTTACGCGGATCAGCGGAACGTTTTCCGCTGCGCCGCAGGCCACTTTCTTCGCTGTCGCGTTCAGCTGCGCGGAGCGATCTTTCGGTACAATCACAGCATGCACACCTGCCGCATCCGCGCTACGCAGGCATGCGCCGAGATTGTGCGGATCGGTTACGCCATCAAGGATCAGGAAGAACGGGTTATCCAGTGCGGCAATAAGATCCGGCAGATCGTTTTCCTGATACTGACGGCCCGGCTTCACGCGCGCAATAATGCCCTGGTGGACCGCGCCTTCACTTTTCTCATCCAGGTACTGACGGTTCGCCAGCTGGATCACCACGCCCTGCGCTTCCAGCGCGTGGATCAGCGGCATCAGACGTTTGTCTTCACGCCCTTTCAGAATAAACACTTCCTGAAAACGCTCCGGTGCGCGCTCGAGAAGGGCCTGCACCGCGTGGATGCCGTAAATCATTTCACTCATTGATGGTTCTCATTATGACTGTTCTTTCCCCTCTCCCCACTGGGGAGAGGGTCAGGGTGAGGGGCGGAACTTACTCCGCCTGTTTTTTCTTCGCTGCACGTTTTGCTTTAGTGGCAGCAGCGATTTTCTGCGTCTTCGCAGAAGGTTTTTTCGCTGAGCGAGCGTCTTTCTTCGCCGCCTTCGGCTTTTGCTTCTTCTCGCCGCGGAACGCGCTGTCTGGCTCGAAGTTTACCTTCTTACCCGCCTGACGACGTTTACCGCCGCCCGGTTTACCGTTTCCGCCTTTTTTCGCCCGTTCACGCTCGGTTTTACCGACGTTACGCGGCGCACGCTCGCTGGAGATGAGGCTGAAGTCGATTTTACGGTCGTCCATATTCACGGCTTCAACTTTCACTTCCACACGGTCGCCCAGACGGTAGGTCTGGCCGCCCGATTCGCCAATCAGGCGTTGACCAACCTGGTCGAAGCGGTAGTAGTCGTTATCCAGGCTGGAGACGTGCACCAGACCGTCGATAAATAGCTCGTCCAGACGCACGAAGAAACCAAAGCCGGTCACGCTGGCAATCACGCCTTTAAAGACGTTGCCCACCTGGTCCAGCATAAAGTCACACTTCAGCCAGTCCGCTACGTCGCGCGTGGCTTCATCAGCACGACGCTCGGTCATGGAACAGTGCTGACCGAGCTGCAGCATCTCTTCCATCGAATAGTGATAACCGCCGGTTTCGGTAGTGTTCCCTTTATGGCCCTGCTCCTGCGCCAGCAGATACTTGATCGCGCGGTGCAGAGAGAGGTCAGGATAGCGACGGATCGGCGAGGTGAAATGCGCGTAAGACTGCAGCGCCAGGCCGAAGTGTCCCCGGTTTTCCGGATCGTAAATCGCCTGCTTCATCGAACGCAACAGCATCGTCTGCAGCATTTCTGCGTCAGGACGGTCGCCAATGGACTCCAGCAGCTCGGCGTAATCGCGCGGTTCAGGCTTGTTGCCGCCAGGCAGCTCCAGACCCAGTTCCGCCAGTACTGAACGGAACGCGGTGATGGCTTCCGTTGACGGCTTATCGTGAATACGGAACAGCGCCGGCTCTTTGGCTTTCTCAACGAAACGCGCTGCCGAGATGTTCGCCAGGATCATACACTCTTCGATCAGCTTGTGCGCATCATTACGCTGGGTCTGCTCGATACGCTCAATGCGACGCTCTGCGTTGAAGATAAACTTCGCTTCTTCGCTCTCGAACGAGATCCCGCCGCGCTCTTCGCGTGCCTGATCCAGCGTTTTGTAGAGGTTATGCAGTTCTTCAATATGCTTGACCAGCGGCGCGTATTGTTCGCGCAGATCCTGGTCGCCCTGCAGCATATGCCAGACCTTGGTATAGGTCAGACGCGCATGGGAACTCATGACCGCTTCATAGAACTTGTAGCCGGTTAAGCGCCCTTTGGTGGAGATGGTCATCTCACACACCATACAGAGGCGATCAACCTGCGGGTTCAGGGAGCACAGGCCGTTAGAGAGCACTTCCGGCAGCATCGGTATTACCTGAGAGGGGAAATACACCGAGGTACCACGGCTGCGCGCTTCGTTATCCAGCGGGGTGTGCGGGCGCACATAGTAGCTCACGTCCGCAATCGCCACCCACAGACGCCATCCGCCACCGCGTTTTTTCTCACAGTAAACGGCATCATCGAAGTCGCGGGCATCTTCGCCATCAATGGTGACCAGCGGCAGGGAGCGCAGATCCACGCGGCCCACTTTGGACTCTTCCGGCACTTCTTCACGCAGACTTTCGATCTGATCTTCAACCGCTTTCGGCCAGATGTAGGGGATCTCATGGGTGCGCAATGCCATATCAACGGCCATGCCAGTGCCCATGTTATCGCCCAGGACTTCCACGATTTTACCAACCGCTTTGGTGCGACGCGTTGGGCGCTGAGTGAGTTCTACCACAACCACAAAGCCCATGCGTGCGCCCATCACCTCTTCAGGCGGGATCAGGATGTCAAAGCTCAGACGGCTGTCGTCCGGCACCACAAAGCCCACACCCGCATCAGTGAAGTAACGGCCAACAATCTGGCTGGTTTTTGGCACCAGTACGCGCACCACGCGCGCTTCCCGGCGACCTTTACGGTCAGCACCCAGCGGCTGCGCCAGGATCTGGTCGCCGTGGATACACATTTTCATCTGTTCAGATGACAGATACAGGTCATCTTTGCGGCCTTCCACGCGCAGGAAGCCAAAGCCATCACGGTGCCCAATCACGGTGCCTTTCAGCAAGTCGAGGCGTTCAGGCAGCGCGTAGCACTGGCGGCGGGTAAAGACCAGTTGCCCGTCGCGCTCCATGGCACGCAGGCGACGGCGAAGGGCTTCAATTTGCTCTTCACCTTCAATATTTAATTCAACGGCAAGTTCTTCACGATTGGCGGGTTTTTCGCGTTTTGTTAAGTGTTCAATGATGAACTCGCGGCTGGGGATAGGATTCGCGTATTTTTCGGCTTCGCGTTCCTGGAAAGGATCTTGTGACATGTCGGTTCCTCCGTTGTCAGCTCCGGTGGAAATTTTCTTCATTCCACCAGCAATAATTTATAAAGCGGTTGATTCTCTTCAACCAAATCGGCCAGCGTGTAGTTATCCAGTTCCTTGAGAAAACTTTGCACAGCCTTAGAAAGCGCCTGTTTCAGGCGGCAAGCGGGTGTAATGTGGCAAAACTCACTGCTGCAGTTCACCAGAGACAAGGGCTCCAGTTCGCGTACCACATCCCCGATGCGAATACTCTGCGCCGGTTTACCGAGACGGATCCCCCCATTCTTCCCGCGGACGGCAGCAACGTATCCGGCACGACTAAGTTGATTGATTATTTTGACCATATGATTACGAGATACGCCGTATACCTCCGTCACTTCAGAGATACTGGTCATCTTCCCATCGGGTAACGACGCCATGTAAATCAGCGCACGTAAGCCGTAATCGGTGAAACTTGTTAACTGCACATCAACCTCAGGAAAAAGGGAAAACGCGGTCAAACCGCAGAGATATTCATTAATGATGATAAACCAGCCAGATAGATAGCGGCTAATTTATTTGACAGACGGGGCGAAAAAGCGGAGATCCAGGAGCGGTCGCCGGATGGCGCTACGCTTATCCGGCCTACGAGTTTCCCCGCAGGCCAGCATTCACGAAGATTATGCGTCGAACGGGTCGCGCAGGATCATCGTTTCAGTACGATCCGGGCCGGTAGAAATAATATCGATCGGCACTTCGGTCAGTTCTTCAATACGCTTGATGTAATCCAGCGCCGCCTGTGGCAGGCCACTACGCTCTTTCACACCGAAAGTGGTCTCAGACCAGCCCGGCATGGTTTCGTAAATTGGCTCAATGCCTTCCCAGTCATCAGCGGCCAGCGGAGTCGTGGTCACTTCACGGCCGTCTGGCATACGGTAGCCGACGCAGATTTTCACTTCTTTCAGGCCGTCCAGCACGTCCAGCTTGGTCAGGCAGAAGCCAGACAGGGAGTTGATCTGCACGGCACGACGCACAGCAACCGCGTCCAGCCAGCCGGTACGACGACGACGACCGGTGGTCGCGCCAAACTCGTTACCCTGCTTGCAGAGGAACTCGCCGGTTTCATCGAACAGCTCGGTCGGGAATGGACCTGCCCCCACACGCGTGGAGTAAGCTTTGATGATGCCCAGAACGTAATCCACATAACGTGGACCCAGGCCAGAGCCGGTCGCCACGCCACCTGCGGTGGTGTTAGAAGAGGTTACGTACGGATAGGTACCGTGGTCGATGTCCAGCAGCGTACCCTGCGCACCTTCGAACATAACGAAATCGCCACGCTTGCGCGCCTGGTCCAGCAGATCGGACACATCAACAACCATACCGGTCAGAATGTCTGCAATCGCCATGACGTCATCCAGCACTTTCTGGTAGTCAACAGCGTCAGCTTTGTAGAAGTTCACCAGCTGGAAGTTGTGATATTCCATCACTTCTTTCAGTTTTTCAGCGAAGGTGGCTTTGTCGAAGAGATCGCCCACGCGCAGACCGCGACGTGCCACTTTATCTTCATAAGCCGGGCCGATACCACGACCGGTCGTACCGATCGCTTTCGCACCACGTGCTTTCTCACGCGCGACGTCCAGTGCCACGTGATAATCCAGGATCAGCGGGCAGGCTTCGGAGAGCAGCAGACGCTCACGAACAGGGATACCACGGTCTTCCAGACCTTTCATCTCTTTCATCAGCGCAGCGGGAGACAGCACAACGCCGTTACCGATGATGCTGGTGACGTTTTCGCGAAGAATGCCTGATGGAATAAGATGGAGGACGGTTTTTTCACCGTTGATTACGAGAGTATGGCCTGCGTTGTGACCGCCCTGGTAGCGTACAACATATTTAGCCCGTTCAGTCAGAAGATCAACAATCTTCCCTTTACCTTCGTCACCCCATTGGGTGCCCAGTACGACGACGTTGTTACCCATTTTTTTCAAAATCACCGTTTGCTTAAAAATGGATTCTACCATCGCTTTTTCAGATATACAGCACTTTTTGACCTCAAAATACGCCAAATCCGACCACTTTTTGATCAGCCAATCGTTTTCCTCAACATGTAGTAGATCACGATGCCAGCAACCACAAGTCCACCGCCGAAACGGCGCAAAATATTATCCGGAAGTTGGCTCATGGTCGCGATCATGCGGCGCCAGGCACGCGGATAAAGCATCGGTCCCAGGCCTTCCAGCACTAACACCAGGGCCAGCGCCAGCCAAATGGTTGAATTCATTTTTATTCCTTATAAAAGAAAACCACCGCTCCGGAGGGAGCGGTGGTTTGAATACTCAAACGTGCCAGAGTTTATCGTGTTGCGTTAGTCGGCGTCTTCATATAACGGAAGAAATCGCTGTCCGGGCTGAGCACCATCACATCCTGGTTGCTCTGGAAGCTATTCTCGTAAGCACGCAGGCTACGGATAAAGGCGTAGAAGTCGGGATCCTGGCTGAAGGCATCAGCGAACAGCTTCGCCGCTTCCGCATCACCTTCACCGCGCAGAATACGGCCCTGACGCTCAGATTCCGCCAGCGTCTTGGTAACTTCGTAGTCCGCTGCCGCACGCAGCTTCTCAGCCTCTTCCTGGCCTTGTGAACGGTGGCGACGGGCTACCGCTTCACGCTCGGCGCGCATACGGTTGTAGATCGCTTCGGACACTTCAGCTGGCAGGTTGATCTGCTTGATACGCACGTCAACCACTTCGATACCCAGCGCAGCCATACTGTTCGGGTTGATCACCGGCACTTTACCGTTGGTTTCAGCCTGAACGCGTTCAGCTGCTTTCGCAATCGCGTCATCCGCTGCTGGCGTTTCCACTTCGTCTTCCGTGCCCGCGGTACCGGAATTCAGCGCATCGCGCACTTCCAGGGTCAGACGACCGCGGGAGTCGGTCACGATGTCTTTCACATCCAGACGACCAATTTCAGAACGCAGACGGTCAGAGAACTTACGTTTCAGCAGCACTTCCGCCTGAGAAACGTCGCCACCGCCGGTGGCCAGGAAGTAACGGCTGAAATCGCTGATGCGCCATTTGATGTAGGAATCAACGATCAGGTCTTTCTTCTCTTTGGTCACGAAACGGTCAGCCTGGTTATCCATAGTCTGGATACGCGCATCCAGCGTTTTCACTGACTGAATGAACGGCACCTTGAAGTGCAGACCCGGTTCGTAAATCACCGGACGTTTGTCACTGTCACGCACGACGCTGCTGAACTGGAACTTGATCCCACGCTCGCCCTCTTTCACCACAAAGATCGAGGTATACAGCACGACCAGTACGATGACGATGATCGCAATAACTGACTTACGCATCCTTATTCCCCCTGACGCTGGTAGTCGTTACGCTGCGCGTTAGCACGGCGTTGGTCCATAATGTCACCATCGTTCGAAGAAGGCGTTGTGTTCGCGCTGGCGCTGCCCGATGACGCTGGCGGCAGACGCAGCAGGTTGTTCGCTCCGCTGGTGTCTTTCGCGGCCGGTGCAGAACCGCCCTTCAGCATCTGATCCAGCGGCAGCACCATCAGGTTTCCACCTTTGCTGTCGTTAACCAACACTTTGCGGGTATGGCTCAGCACTTTTTCCATGGTCTCGATATAGAGACGCTCACGGGTAATTTCTGGCGCTGCTTTATATTCCGGCAGAATCTTCGCGAAGCGAGCCACTTCACCCTGTGCTTCCAGGATGGTCTGCGTCTTATACGCGCGTGCTTCTTCCAGAATACGCTGCGCCTGACCGTTAGCACGTGGCTGAACTTCGTTGGTGTACGCTTCCGCTTCACGGATGTACTGCTGTTCGTTTTCACGGGCAGCAATTGCATCATCAAATGCGGCCTTCACCTCTTCCGGCGGACGAGCAGCCTGGAAGTTAACGTCCAGCAGGGTGATACCCATGTTGTACGGACGAATGGTCTCCTCCAGCTCGCGCTGGGTATCGCTACGAATAACGGTACGACCTTCGGTCAGAATGCGGTCCATGGTGTATTTACCAATCACACCACGCAGGGCGCTGTCAGTCGCCTGACGCAGGCTGTCATCGGCGCTGGTTACGCTAAACAGATAACGTTCAGGATCGGTCACGCGGTACTGGACGTTCATCTCAACGCGTACCACGTTCTCATCAGACGTCAGCATCACGCCAGAGGCGGCCAGTTCACGGACGGACTCCACGTTTACCGCTGTCACGTCGTCAATGAAGGTCGGCTTCCAGTTCAGGCCCGGCTCAACCAGATGGCTGAACTTACCGAAACGGGTGACCACGCCGCGTTCTGCTTCTTTAATGGTGTAGAACCCGCTGGCTGCCCAGATGATTACCACCGCAGCGGCCACAATGCCCACTACGCGGCCACCCATTGGCGGGCGCGGACTCTGAGTGGAATTACCCCCTGAGCCAGAACCTTTTCCTCCGCCCAGGCCACCAAGCTTTTTGCTCAGCTTGCGGAAGATATCATCCAGATCCGGCGGCCCCTGCTCGCGACCACCTTTGTTGCCATTTCCCCCAGAGTTGCCGCCTTGATTATTGCTGCTTCCCCACGGGTCGCGGTCTTGTCCGTTATTACCGGGCTGATTCCACGCCATGTATATGCTCCATATTTGTTATGCAAGGGCGAATTTTTCAGGCTTCCCCTTTCTGATCAGACGATATAGTCCGCCAGCGCAGGTTCTTGTTTACAGAGGCGACGCCAGTCAACGATCGGCATACGCACCTGCATCCCCACGCTGCCGTCATCCTCCATCCACTCTTTTTCTATCGCCTGAAGCTGATAAAACCGGCTGCGCAGCCTGCCTTCCTGTGGCGGCAGGCGCAGCGTGTGCTGCGCTACCTCACCGGAAAGACGTTCTGTCAAAGCCTGGAAAAGCAGTGGCACACCAATACCGGTCTGAGCAGAAAGCCAGACCCGAATCGGTTTGTTCTCTTCATCTCGGTCGATACGCGGTTCGAAATCCTCCAGCATATCGATCTTGTTCATCACCAACAGCGTGGGAATTTCGTGGGCATCAATCTCTTCCAGCACCACGTTCACCGCGTCGATGTTCTCCTGCACGCGTACGTCAGCCGCATCAATCACGTGCAGCAGCAGGGTCGCCTGTCGCGTCTCCTGCAACGTCGCTTTAAACGCCGCCACCAGATCGTGTGGCAAATGGCGGATAAACCCTACGGTATCCGCCAGCACCGTTTCACCCACGTCTGCTACGTCAATACGACGCAGCGTAGGATCCAGGGTCGCAAACAGCTGGTCTGCGGCATAAACCTGGGCCTCGGTTATCTGGTTAAACAGGGTGGATTTACCGGCGTTGGTATAACCCACCAGCGACACGGTCGGGATGTCAGCTTTGGTTCTCGCCCGACGCCCCTGTTCACGCTGTTTCTCTACACGTTCCAGACGCGAGAGGATCTGGGTAATACGGCCACGCAGTAAACGACGGTCGGTTTCGAGTTGGGTTTCACCCGGACCGCGCAAACCGATCCCGCCTTTTTGTCTTTCAAGGTGGGTCCAGCCACGCACCAGACGCGTCGCCAGATGGCGCAGCTGTGCAAGCTCAACCTGCAATTTCCCTTCATGGGTACGTGCACGCTGAGCAAAAATGTCTAAAATCAATCCCGTGCGGTCGATCACACGGCATTCGCAGAGAGCTTCCAGGTTGCGCTCCTGGGCTGGAGACAGCGCATGATCAAACAACACGACTGACGCGCCGGTTGCTTTTACGGCATCCACAATTTCTACTGCTTTACCTTCACCAACAAAATACTTTGGGTGCGGCGCTTTACGGCTACCGGTAATCACCTGCATTGCTTCGACACCGGCGGAAGAGACCAGAGATTCAAACTCCTGGAGATCTTCCATATCTTTGTCTTGCGAAAAATAGATGTGTACCAGCACCGCCTGCTCACCGGCATCATAACGGTCAAACAAGCGTAAACCTCTCTAAAAAGATCAGCGGGGAACGCAGGATCCCTGGCTCCCCGTGTGGATAACAGCTGAAACCTTATTCGGTTTCGTCGCTGTCCTGCGCTGGCGTTGAAGAACCCTGCGCGTTGCTGCCATGATGGTAGTTACTGCCAGTGCCGCCGCCAGCGTTATTGCTGTGATGAGAGACTGGACGGGACGGAACAACAGTAGAGATAGCGTGCTTGTAGACCATCTGACTGACCGTGTTTTTCAACAGGATCACAAACTGATCGAAAGACTCAATCTGACCTTGCAGCTTAATACCATTCACCAAATAAATAGAAACTGGAACACGTTCCCGACGCAATGCGTTCAGGAACGGATCTTGTAAAGATTGCCCCTTAGCCATTCTATCTTTTCCTTATATGCTTGTTTTGTACTTAGAACCTTGCGATTCTGAAAAATTGCGCACGATACGTCTCAATTGTACACATTCAGTGGGCGATATCACCAACAACCTCAATCACCTCGTTTAACGCCTGTTGCGGTTTTTCACTGTCTAACCAGTGAACTCCCTCCCAACCGCGCAACCAGGTGATCTGGCGCTTCGCTAACTGTCTCGTGGCGCAAACACCTCGATAAACCATTTCATCGTATGAAATCTCACCTTCAAGATACGACCACATCTGGCGGTATCCCACACAACGAACGGAAGGCATATCCGTATGCAAATCTCCACGGGCAAATAGCGCCCGCACTTCTGCTTCAAAATCTGAAGCTAACATCTGATGAAAACGCTGCTCAATTCGTTGATGGAGCAGTTCACGGCTCGCCGGGGCGATGGCGAACTGATGCACCTGATACGGCAGAGCGTCTCCTGACGTTTGCGTCAGTTCCGTTAAAGTTTTACCCGAAATGAAAAAAACTTCCAGTGCCCGGGAAAGCCTTTGCGGATCATTTGGATGGATTCGCGCTGCCGCAACCGGGTCAACCTCTGCCAGTTGCTTATGCAACACGTCCCATCCTTGCTCTGCCGCCTGTTGCTCAATCTTTGCTCTCACGTCAGGATCTGCGGAAGGTAAAGGTGATAATCCTTCCAGCAGCGCCTTAAAGTAGAGCATGGTGCCGCCAACCAACAGCGGTATACGTCCCGCCGCCGTAATCTCGGCCATCTCGGCTAAGGCATCCCGGCGGAAATCCGCTGCGGAGTAAGCCTCTGCCGGGTCGAGAATATCCAGCAAACGGTGCGGTGCCGCACGCAGTTCTTCTGCGCCAGGCTTCGCCGTACCAATGTCCATCCCCCGATAGATGAGGGCGGAATCAACGCTAATCAACTCTACAGGCAAAACTTTGCGTAACTCAATGGCTAACGCCGTTTTGCCGGAGGCCGTTGGGCCCATTAAAAAAATTGCCTTTGGCAGGCTCGCCTTACTTACGTCAGTCATGTTTCAGGGCGGTCATCGCCGTTTTCAAATCAACAGGTTGTAATAACCCACCCGGCGGCGCTTTCACCAGCTGTGGGCAGAGGCGTTCGACCTCCGCCAGCACGGTAATCGCCTGCGCCATACTCCACGGTGTATGTTCGCTGGCCAGATGGCGAGCGATCCACTGCGCGGTGTTGGCGGCCTCAAACGATGTTTGCTGCGCCAGGTAGCCTATCAGTTCAGGAATCAAGTTTTGTAAATTTTGTTGGCGTAAGGGTAAAGGCACTGCGCGAATTGTCACATGTTGTGGTTCGAGCACCATTTCAATGCCCATTTGCGCCAGTAGGGCCTCTGTACGCTGCAATACCCGCGTTTCTTCAGCGGATATTTTCAGACGAACCGGGATCAATAACGGCTGCGCACAGGCCGCATTTTCCCCTGGCGTCAGTTGCGCCTGTTTGAGCCAGCGTTCGGCAACCGGTAACGCCAGAAGCTGCAATTTGCCGTCGCGTTCTAGCAATGCCATATCCGGTGCGATAATCGTCAGCACTCGCCCGAAACTCTGGCTGTGCCCTTCAAGGGACGGTGTCGCCACTGCAACGTGATCTTTGCGCTCAACAGCAGGCGTTTCCAGCAACTTACGGTACAACGCCCCCTGCTGCTTTTGATAGCCGGGTTGAGCGTTCGGATAGTTTGCTCCCGTCGGACGCGTCGTGCTCGCACCGGTTGAGAATCGAGGCGTTTCCGGCTCTCGCGCGACAGCAGGCTGCGCAAAATGGTTGCGGCCCGCAGCGACACGGTTTTCCGGGATGGGACGCGGTGAGGAATCGTCTTTCTCCAGCGGCAATGCAGGCTCAACCTGCTGTTGCAATACGCTCAGCACGCCCTGATAGATAAAATCATGCACCAGACGCGACTGGTGGAAACGCACCTCATGCTTGGCAGGATGAACGTTTACATCCACCTGATGGGGGTCGATTTCCAGATAAAGGACGAAAGCTGGCTGCTGATCGGCCCCGAGTTTGTCTTCACAGGCCTGGCGAATGGCGTGGTTAATGAGGCGGTCGCGCATCATGCGGCCATTCACGTAGCAATACTGAATTTCAGAGAAAGCCGCACTGCTGGCGTTCGGGTCGGCCACCCAGCCACGTAAAGCGAGATCGCCATGCTGCCACTCTATCGCCAGCGCCTGTTCCAGAAATGGCGTCCCGCAGATAGCCCCTAAACGGCGCTCTTTCTGCCCACCTTCCGCCACCGCGCGATACTGGCGCATCACCTTGCCGTTATGGCTGAGATTAATGGTGACGTCAAAACGCGCCAGCGCGATACGACGAATGATCTCGTCGATATGGCCGAATTCGGTTTTTTCGGTACGCATAAACTTGCGTCGGGCGGGGGTGTTGTAGAATAGATCCAGCACTTCCAGCGTGGTACCGACAGGATGCGCCGCGGGTTTAACCGTCACATCCATGTCGCGTCCTTCGGCGTATGCCTGCCAGGCTTCCTGCTGTTCAGCGGTACGAGAGGTCAACGTCAGGCGGGAAACCGAACTAATACTGGCGAGCGCCTCGCCGCGAAAGCCGAGGCTGATTATTGCTTCAAGATCGTCCAGAGAGGCAATTTTACTGGTTGCATGACGCGCCAGCGCCAGCGCCAGCTCGTCTTTTTTTATCCCACAGCCGTTATCGCGAATGCGGATAAGTTTCGCCCCGCCGCGTTCGATATCAATATCAATGCGGGTAGCTCCCGCATCGAGGCTGTTTTCCACCAGTTCCTTCACCACCGATGCAGGACGTTCCACCACCTCACCGGCGGCGATTTGGTTCGCAAGCTGCGGCGGTAGAACCTGAATCGGCATGTTGTCTCCTTAGTTGGTCGCGGTCATCCCACCCGGCAGTGAAGCGTTGGCCACCTGGCCTGCTCCGCCCGACGGCGCGGACTGCAGCGGGTGCGCGTCAAAGTATTTACGCAGACCGTTATAAATCGCTTCGGCAATTTGCTGCTGATAGCTGTCGCTTCCCAGCAGGCGCTCTTCGGCGTTGTTGCTGATAAAGCCGGTCTCCACCAGAATTGACGGAATATCCGGCGAACGCAGCACGCCCAGGCTCGCATGTTCCGGGCGACGCTTGTGCAATGCCCCGATGCCCTGCAGCTGATTCAACACGTTAGTGGCGACATCATACCCGACGCGCTGGGAATGACCGAACTGTAAATCCAGTACCGCCTGGCTGAGGTACGGGTCTGACTGACTGTTTGCCAGCACATCACCCGCACCGCCCAGCAGTTCTGACTGTTTCTCATGCTCTTCCAGCCAGTTTGCCATCTCGCTGTTTGCCCGGCGGTTTGACAGCACCCACACAGACGCACCCGTGGCACTGCGGTTTGGCGCAGCATCCGCATGAATAGAGACCAGGAAATTGGCATTTTGCTTACGCGCCACGTCTGAGCGGCCCATAACGGAAATAAAATAGTCGCCGTCGCGGGTTAACACGCCTTTAAACATAGGATCGTCATTCAGCAGCGCGCGCAGCTTGCGGGCAATGGCAATTGTGACGTTTTTCTCCTGCGTGCCGCCCGGGCCAATCGCACCAGGATCCTGACCACCGTGTCCGGCATCAATGGCGATAATCACTTTATCACCGCTGACCGCGCGGCGCGCACTGGCCGCCGGACGCGTTACCGTATTGCTGCTGGTTGCTGCGGTAATGCGATCGTTCTGCGATTTAAACGGATTACGCGCGGGTTCCGATGGACGCGGAGTATACACAGGCTCCTCTACGCGTTTCGCGACAACCGGTGGCGGCGGAGGCGGCGGCGGAACGTCGGCATTGATGGTAAAAACTACCGTATAGTTCGCACCGTTTTGCTGCTTAACCGCTTTCGTTTTGCCCTTTTCGGTGAGATCCACCACCAGGCGCAATGACTGGCTGTCCTGTGGGTTACCCGAGCGGATACTTTTCACCAGGTTGTTACCGCTGAACCGAAGCGGGAGCCCCTGAATCACCCCGGTCTGTTTGATATCCAGCGCCACGCTGTGGCTGTCTGGCTGTGAAAAAGCGTATTCAGGGTCACCCATAAAGCTAAACGTGATCCGGGCCTGGCTTTCGCCGTTCGACACCTGAATATCCGAAAGGCTTGCCGCCCCGGCCTGCGCGCACAGCAGCACCGAAGCAGCTAACAGCCAACCTTTAACGCGATTTTTCATCCCGTCATCCCTACGCTTAACCGGCGAGACGCGCCAGTAAGGAACACCCTGATGAGGAAACCGCACTGATGCGAGCCTCACGCCCTTGTGCCTGGTAATCTATGTGAATTTCGACATCCGGGTCAGGTAACACACCCGCACCTTGTTGCGGCCACTCCACCAGGCAGATGGCATCATTGGCAAAATAATCACGGATCCCCATAAATTCCAGCTCCTCAGGATCCGCAAGGCGATATAAATCAAAGTGGTACACCATGAGATTGTCGAGGGTGTACGGCTCGACGAGCGTGTAGGTTGGGCTTTTCACATTCCCGTTATGCCCTAACGCCTGCAAAAAACCCCGGCTGAAAGTGGTTTTACCCGCCCCCAAATCACCATACAGATAAATGACGGTTGCCCCCTGACAGGCCTGCGCCACGCGCTTGCCGAGATCTAAAGTGGCTTGTTCATCAGGTAAAGGAATCGCTCGATTAGTCATTTTCTACGTCAATCACATCCGGGTTAACAACACGCCGTAGCGTGCAAAAAAGATCGGTGGCCAGCATACCGCGTGTCCCATATCGCGCCGCCAGTTTATCTGCCGCGACACCGTGGGCCACGCAGCCCGCACAGGCTGCATCATAAAGGGGAAGTTTCTGTCCAAGCAATGCGCCGATGATACCGGAAAGCACGTCGCCCATACCGCCGCTCGCCATGCCCGCATTTCCGGCATCAATAATGCCCAGCGCCTCGTCACTGGCAACGACGGTTCCTGCCCCTTTCAAAACGGCAACACCTCCGTAACGTTTTACCAGACGCTGAGCAGAAAGTAAGCGATCGCTTTCAATTTCTGCGACGCTGCAGTTAAGCAGGCGCGCGGCTTCGCCGGGGTGTGGCGTCAGGATGCGATTGTGACGCTTATCCGGGTTTATTGCCAGAAGGTTAAGCGCGTCGGCATCCCACAGCATCGGTTTACGAAAATTCTCGACTTTTTGCAGGGCCTGTTTACCCCATCCCTGTTGCCCAAGCCCTGGGCCAATGACCACAACATCCGCCCATTCGAGGCTTTCCTCAAGCGTCTGGGGCGTAAGCTCATGAACCATCAGCTCCGGTCGGGCTGTGATTAGCGGTGCAATGTTCTCAATACGAGTGAGAATTCGCACTAAACCAGCACCGCTGCGTAATGCTGCCTCGCCGGTCATGCGAATCGCCCCTGCCGTACCGCGATCGCCACCAATAATCACCAGCCTGCCGTGGTCGCCCTTATGGGATGTCGGACGGCGTGGCGGAAACCACTCAGTCAGCAGCGATGCATCAAAACGGGCGATGCGCATTTCCTGCCCGGCTAGCCAGCCCTCCAGCCCGAGCGCGTTATGGTGTAATACGCCGACCACATCCCGTGCTTTACCGGTTAACAGACCCGGCTTCAAAGCAATGAAGGTCACGGTGTGCGCAGCCTGGATGACGGCGCCAGGCGTCGCGCCGGTTTGCGCGTTCAGGCCTGAAGGGATATCCAGCGCCACTACCGGGGCGCAATGTCTGTTGGCGTGTTCAATCAGCGCGGCAATATTCTCGCGGGGAGCACTGCGCAGGCCGGTACCCAGCAGACCATCAATAATCAGATCGACATCCTCCGGCCAGACAATATCAGGCGCATGAATCACACCGCCGGCATTCAGCCATGCCTCCCGTGCTGCGCTGGCCTCTTCCGGCAGGGGCTTATCACTTTCCTGCGCCAGCAGCGTAACGCGAATACCGGCAGTTACCGCAAGACGGGCAACGACGTAGCCGTCCCCGCCGTTATTGCCGTGTCCGCACAAAATCAGCCAGTGGGTGGATTGCGGCCAGGCGCTGCGGGCAACGGTAAATGCTGCCTCTCCCGCACGCTGCATCAGTTCATAAAGGGTGATCCCGAGGCTGTCTGCAGCCTCTTTTTCGGCGCACCGGAGGTCATCCGCATGCCAGATGGAATGTGGTATACTTGCGGGGTTTTTCTTCACTGTATGGTCCGTCATGTCACAGCCCCTCGATCTCAATGAGTTAGCGCAAAAAATAAAACAGTGGGGTGCTGAGCTTGGCTTCCAGAAGGTGGGTATTACCGACACCGACCTCTCCGCCAGCGAGCCAAAACTGCAGGCCTGGCTGGACAAACAATACCACGGCGAAATGGAGTGGATGGCGCGTCACGGCATGATGCGTGCCCGCCCACACGAGCTTTTACCGGGTACCTTGCGCGTCATCAGCGTACGCATGAACTATCTGCCTGCCAACGCAGCTTTTGCGCGCACGCTAAAAAATCCCTCTCTGGGTTACGTTAGCCGGTACGCCCTGGGGCGTGATTACCATAAGCTTCTGCGTAACCGTTTAAAAAAACTCGGGGAAACTATTCAGCAGCACTGTGTTTCGCTGAATTTTAGACCCTTTGTTGATTCCGCGCCTATTCTTGAGCGCCCGATCGCTGAAAAAGCCGGGCTTGGCTGGACAGGTAAGCACTCACTTATCCTTAGCCGTGACGCCGGATCGTTCTTCTTCCTTGGCGAATTGCTGATTGATTTACCGTTACCGATAGACGGCCCGGTGGAGGAAGGCTGTGGCCGCTGCGTGGCCTGCATGACCATCTGCCCGACGGGGGCTATCGTTGAGCCTTATACCGTTGATGCCCGTCGCTGCATCTCCTATCTCACTATCGAACTGGAAGGGGCCATTCCGGAGGAGTTTCGACCGCTTATCGGCAACCGCATCTACGGCTGCGATGACTGCCAGCTAATCTGCCCGTGGAACCGTTATTCTCAGCTTACGGATGAAGAGGATTTCAGCCCGCGTAAGGCGCTGCATGCGCCACAACTCATCGAACTGTTCGCCTGGAGCGAAGCCTGGTTCCTGAAAGTGACGGAAGGCTCGGCCATTCGTCGTATCGGTCATCTGCGCTGGCTGCGTAATGTCGCCGTCGCGCTGGGTAATGCCCCGTGGGATGAAGCGAACATTCAGGCTCTTGAAAGCCGTAGAGGTGAGCACCCACTTCTTGATGAACACATAGAATGGGCGATTGCGCAGCAGATTGAGAAGCGTAATGCCTGTGTGGTTGAGGTGCAGCTTCCGAAAAAACAGCGGCTGGTCAGGGTCATCGAAAAAGGACTTACGCGGGATGCGTGAACTATTCACAGCCTGTGTATAAAAATAAAAACTCAAGCGCCATCTGGGCTTGAGAAGAGGTCAAGTGATCTCAATAACATTTTGAAATCAAATTTTCTTCAATTTATACAATCACTTACAATGATATTATTCACCCTGCTAACTTTTTGCACAGTCAGGATTGAAGACGAAATCTGTGGATAACTCTGTTCACAAGAGTATTTCAGGAATAATAGAAAACGTCCCCAACGACTCTTTTCGCTGTGGATAATTTAGATATGAAGAAGAATTTGGAGCGGGAAACGAGACTCGAACTCGCGACCCCGACCTTGGCAAGGTCGTGCTCTACCAACTGAGCTATTCCCGCTTGGGTGGTCCGTGCTGTGAAAGCACTTTCAAATTTTGGAGCGGGAAACGAGACTCGAACTCGCGACCCCGACCTTGGCAAGGTCGTGCTCTACCAACTGAGCTATTCCCGCTTGGGCAGTCTGTGCCGTGAAAGCACTTTCAAATTTTGGAGCGGGAAACGAGACTCGAACTCGCGACCCCGACCTTGGCAAGGTCGTGCTCTACCAACTGAGCTATTCCCGCAAATCTGTACTGCTTTTGTTGCTGTCGTAACGTGTAATTCTCTGTCGTTACGGGAGGCGCATTATACGAGAAATCCTTTTAGCTGCAACCCCCCTTAAAGCGATTTTTTCGAAATTCAGTTCAAATGCTTATTAAATCGGCAAGCTGAACAATTTAACGACAAAAACCCGGCCACGCAAGGCGCCGGATCTCAAAATCACAGCTTAATAAAGTTTTCGCGGTAGTACGCAAGCTCTGCCACGGACTCACGAATATCGTCCATCGCCTGGTGCGTCCCCTGCTTTTTAAAGCCATCAAGGATTTCAGGTTTCCAGCGGCGCGCCAGCTCTTTCAGGGTACTGACATCCAGATAGCGGTAGTGGAAGTAAGACTCCAGCTCCGGCATGTACTTAAACAGGAAACGGCGATCCTGGCCAATGCTATTCCCACAGATAGGCGATTTACCTGCCGGAACCCATTGTTTCAGGAACTCAAGCGTCGCCAGTTCTGCCTCGCGATCGCCCAACGTGCTGGCCTTCACGCGATCCACCAGGCCGCTACCGGTGTGGGTGCGCACGTTCCATTCATCCATCAAAGCCAGCTGATCGTCGGACTGATGCACGGCAATCGTCGGCCCTTCGGCCAGAATATTCAGGTTGGCGTCCGTCACCAGAGTTGCAATCTCAATAATGCGATCGCGCTCGGGATCCAGCCCGGTCATTTCGAGATCGATCCAAATCAGGTTGTTTTCATCCGCGCTCATGTTATTTTCCACCCTTCTCGCATAACCGGCAGTAGCAGGTTAACTAGTATTAATTAGAGTGTATCATAGAGGTTTTGCCCCTTACGGGCGACCAGGAGCCAGCGCGATTGAGTAAAAATAAACTCTCCAAAGGGCAGCAGCGCCGCGTAAACGCCAACCACCAGCGCCGTCTTAAAACCACTTCGGAGAAGCCGGATTATGACGATAACCTGTTTGGTGAAGCGACAGAAGGCGTCGTCATCAGCCGTTTCGGTATGCATGCCGATGTGGAATCCGCCGACGGGGATATTCACCGCTGCAATATCCGTCGCACCATCCGTTCACTGGTTACCGGCGATCGCGTGGTCTGGCGTCCGGGTAAAGAGGCGGCTGAAGGGGTCACGGTTAAAGGTATCGTTGAAGCCGTGCATGAACGCACGTCGGTGCTCACCCGCCCGGATTTCTACGATGGCGTGAAGCCGATTGCCGCCAACATTAACCAGATCGTTATTGTTTCGGCGATTTTACCTGAGCTTTCGCTCAATATTATCGACCGTTACCTTGTCGCCTGCGAAACGCTGCAGGTTGAGCCGATCATTGTATTAAACAAAATCGATCTGCTGGACGACGACGGGATGGCCTTCGTCAATGAGCAGATGGATATCTATCGCAATATTGGCTATCGCGTCCTGATGGTCTCCAGCCATACCAAAGATGGTCTGAAACCGCTGGAAGAGGCGCTCACCGATCGCATCAGCATCTTTGCGGGCCAGTCCGGCGTGGGCAAATCGAGTCTGCTGAACAATTTGCTTGGCCTCCAGCAGGCGATCCTTACCAATGATGTGTCTGATGTCTCGGGTCTTGGCCAGCACACCACCACCGCATCACGCCTGTATCACTTCCCGCACGGGGGCGATGTCATCGACTCCCCGGGCGTGCGCGAGTTCGGTTTGTGGCATCTTGAACCGGAACAAATCTTCAACGGATTTGTCGAATTCCATGATTATTTAGGCGCTTGCAAGTACCGCGACTGTAAACACGATAACGACCCAGGTTGCGCTATCCGTGAAGCGGTCGAAAAAGGTGAGATTGCGGAGACCCGCTTCGAGAATTACCACCGCATTCTTGAGAGCATGGATCAGGTAAAAACGCGTAAAAACTTTTCTGATTCTGACAACTGACAACTAAGCTAAGCATCGCTAAAATCGTCCCCTTTTTTCAGGTTCCGGCGGCTTACCGCCGGATCAGGAACGACAAAACAATGGCCTGGAGGCTACCTTGTTAAACGCATTTAAACTTTCGCTTCAATACATTCTGCCAAAACTGTGGCTCACTCGCCTGGCGGGCTGGGGCGCAAGCAAACGCGCGGGCTGGCTGACCAAACTGGTCATCGACCTTTTTGTGAAGTATTACAAGGTCGACATGAAAGAGGCACAGAAGCCAGACACCGCCAGCTACCGTACCTTCAACGAGTTTTTTGTACGCCCGCTGCGCGATGAAGTGCGTCCGCTGAACACCGACCCTAATGTACTGGTGATGCCCGCTGACGGCGTGATCAGCCAGCTGGGTAATATCGAAGACGACAAAATCCTGCAGGCGAAAGGCCATAACTACAGCCTGGAAGCGCTGCTGGCGGGTAACTACCTGATGGCGGACCTGTTCCGTAACGGTACGTTTGCGACCACCTACCTGTCGCCGCGCGACTATCACCGCGTACACATGCCGTGTAACGGTATCCTGCGTGAGATGATCTACGTTCCGGGCGATCTCTTCTCCGTGAACCACCTGACCGCGCAGAACGTACCGAACCTGTTTGCCCGTAACGAACGCGTCATCTGCCTGTTCGATACTGAATTTGGCCCGATGGCGCAAATTCTGGTGGGCGCGACCATTGTCGGCAGTATTGAAACCGTCTGGGCTGGCACCATCACGCCTCCGCGTGAAGGTATCATCAAACGCTGGACGTGGCCTGCCGGTGAAGCGGAAGGCTCTGTCGCCCTGCTGAAAGGTCAGGAGATGGGGCGCTTCAAGCTGGGCTCTACCGTTATCAACCTGTTTGCGCCGGGCAAAGTGAAGCTGGCTGAACAGCTTGAAAGCCTGTCGGTGACCAAACTTGGCCAGCCGCTGGCTGTCTCCACCGAAACTTTTGTGACATCCGATGCAGAACCTGCTCCGCTGTCACAACAAGAGATCAACGCCGAGCATGACGCCAGCCCGCTGGTTGACGACAAAAAAGACGAAGGCTAACAACAGAAGGATCGCTGACGTGCGCCCGATTATCGTTCTACTGATGGCCTGGTGCCTCAGCATGGGGGCGTACGCAGCGACAGCCCCCGACGCCAAACAGATAACTCAGGAACTGGAGCAGGCAAAAGCGGCTAAACCTGCTCAGCCAGAGACCGTCGAGTCGCTTCAGTCCGCCCTGAACGCGCTTGAAGAGAGGAAAGGCTCTCTTGAGCGCGCTCAGCAATATCAGCAAGTTATCGACAACTTCCCCAAACTTTCGCAAACATTGCGCGCACAGCTGGCTAATCTGCGTGATGAGCCGCGCGATGTGCCAGCCAACATGACCACGGACGCCCTGAATCAGGAAATCCTGCAGGTCAGCAGCCAGCTTCTGGAGAAGAGCCGTCTGGCTCAGCAGGAGCAAGAGCGTGCACGTGAAATTGCCGACTCCCTCAGCCAGCTCCCGCAGCAGCAAACCGACGCCCGTCGCCAGCTTAATGAAGTTGAGCGCCGCGTGGGTACGCAAACTGGCAACACGCCGCAGGCGCAGGCACAAAATCTTGGTCTGCAGGCGGAATCGGCGCGTCTGAAAGCCCTGGTAGATGAACTGGAACTGGCGCAGCTGTCCGCCAATAACCGCCAGGAGCTGTCGCGGATGCGCTCGGAACTCGCACAAAAGCAGAGCGAGCAGCTGGATGCGTATCTTCAGGCCCTGCGTAATCAGCTTAATAGCCAGCGCCAGCGCGAGGCCGAACGTGCTCTTGAAAGCACCGAACTGCTGGCGGAAAACAGTGCCAACCTGCCAGCGGACATCGTCGATCAGTTTAAGGTCAACCGTGAGCTTTCTGCCGCACTGAATCAGCAGGCGCAGCGTATGGATCTGGTTGCCTCACAGCAACGTCAGGCGACCAATCAAACCCTGCAGGTGCGTCAGGCGCTCAACACCCTGCGCGAACAGTCCCAGTGGCTTGGGTCATCAAACCTGCTGGGCGAGGCGCTGCGTGCCCAGGTTGCGCGTCTGCCGGAAATGCCGAAGCCGCAGCAGCTGGATACTGAGATGGCCCAGCTACGCGTTCAGCGATTACATTTTGAGGATCTCCTCAATAAGCAGCCGCAAATTCGCCAAATCCGACAGGCGGATGGCCAGCCCCTGACCAGCGAGCAAAACCGGATTCTGGAAGCTCAGCTGCGTACCCAGCGTGAACTGCTGAACTCCCTGCTGCAGGGCGGCGATACGCTGATTCTGGAGCTGACTAAGCTCAAGGTTTCCAACAGCCAGTTGGAAGATGCGCTGAAAGAGGTCAACGAGGCAACGCACCGTTATCTTTTCTGGACATCCGACGTGCGTCCAATGACCTTCTCGTGGCCGATCGAGATCGTGCAGGATTTGCGCCGTCTGATTTCGCTGGACACCGTCAGCCAACTGGGACAGGCCAGCGTGATGATGCTGACCAGCAAAGAGACCATCTTCCCGCTGCTGGGCGCGTTGATTCTGGTGGGATTCAGCATTTACTCACGCAGGCATTTTACCCGTTTCCTGGAGCGTTCCAGCGCACGGGTGGGGAAAGTCACTCAGGACCATTTCTGGCTGACGCTGCGCACCGTGTTTTGGTCGATACTTGTCGCCTCTCCGCTGCCGGTGCTGTGGATGACGCTCGGGTACGGGCTACGGGAAGCCTGGCCCTATCCACTCGCCGTTGCCATTGGCGATGGCGTGACCGCCACGGTACCGCTGCTGTGGGTCGTGATGATCTGCGCCACCCTCGCGCGGCCAAATGGCCTTTTCATTGCCCACTTTGGCTGGCCACGTAACCGCGTTGCGCGCGCCATGCGCTACTACCTGATGAGCATCGGGCTGATTGTGCCGCTGATTATGGCGCTGATCATGTTTGATAATCTCGATGACCGCGAGTTCTCAGGCTCGCTGGGCCGCCTCTGCTTTATGCTGATATGCGGTGCGCTGGCCATTGTCACGCTCAGCCTGAAACGTGCAGGGATACCGCTCTATCTGGATAAATCCGGTAGCGGCGACAACATGTTTAACCGACTGCTCTGGAACCTGCTGCTCAGTGCCCCTCTGATTGCAATGCTGGCCGCAGCAGTGGGATATCTGGCTACCTCGAAGGCGCTACTGGCGCGTCTGGAAACCTCGGTGGCGATCTGGTTCCTGCTTTTGGTGGTGTATCACGTTATCCGCCGCGGAATGCTGATCCAGCGCCGTCGTCTGGCCTTCGACCGCGCCAAGCATCGCCGGGCGGAGATCCTCGCTCAACGTGCGCGAGGTGAGGAAGAGTCAAACCATGTTAACAGCACGGAAGGCACGATAGACGCGGACGAGGTCGAACTGGATCTGGATGCCATCAGTACCCAGTCCCTGCGGCTGGTGCGTTCCATCCTGATGCTGATAGCCCTCCTGTCGGTAATCTTCCTGTGGTCGGAAATTCATTCCGCGTTTGGCTTCCTGGAGAACATCTCTCTGTGGGATGTGACGTCCACGGTGCAGGGCGTGGAAAGCCTGGAGCCGATTACCCTGGGTGCGGTGCTGATTGCCATTCTGGTGCTGATCATCACCACCCAACTGGTGCGTAACTTCCCGGCACTGCTCGAGCTGGCGCTATTGCAGCATCTGGATTTAACCCCCGGCACGGGATATGCGATTACCACCATCACCAAATACCTGATATTGCTTTTTGGTGGGATGGTCGGTTTCTCAATGATTGGTATCGAGTGGTCTAAACTGCAGTGGCTGGTCGCCGCGCTGACGTTTGGCCTGGGTTTTGGCATGCAGGAGATTTTCGCCAACTTTGTGTCCGGCCTGATCATCCTGTTTGAAAAACCGATTCGTATAGGCGATACGGTGACGATTCGCGATCTGACCGGTAGCGTAACGAAGATCAACACTCGCGCCACCACAATCAGTGACTGGGACCGTAAAGAGATCATCGTGCCTAACAAGGCGTTTATCACCGAGCAGTTTATCAACTGGTCGTTGTCAGACTCCGTCACGCGTGTGGTGCTGACAGTGCCGGCACCGTCGGATGCTAACAGTGAAGAAGTCACGCAGATCCTCTATACCGCTGCCGAACGCTGCACGCTGGTGCTCGATAACCCTGCACCGGAAGTGTTCCTGGTCGATTTACAACAGGGGATCCAGATTTTCGAGCTGCGTATCTACGCCGCCGAAATGGGGCACCGAATGCCGCTTCGCCACGAGATCCACCAGCTGATTCTGGCGGGCTTCCGCGAGCACGGAATTGATATGCCGTTCCCACCGTTCCAGATGCGTCTGGAAAGTATGGACGGACGAAAGATGGGTAAAACCCTAACCTCGACGGCAAGAACCCGCCCGGCAGGAAGTTTGTAACTGTCTCCCCTCCCTTTCGGGAGGGGTATTTTAGCGCTATGCCACTTCCGTGACGAACGCCTGCGAGCGTCGACGGTAATTCTCGTAAATCCCCATCGCCAGCAGCGAGAAGAAGATCGGTCCACCAACCATCCACAACGCGCTGTTCCAGTCATTCGCCTCAACCACGGGCTGTATAACGGTAAAGATGTTGGCAAACGCCACGACCAGCACCACTACCGTGGTCGCCAGCAGCGTTGCCGCGCGGGTTTTGAAGATCACAAACGGACGCTCAAGATCCTGCTTCGCTTTGAAGAACGGGAACGCCAGGGTCAGGAACAGGTAGGGCAGCGTCATCGACACGTTCGCCATCAGGGTCAGCTTGTTGTAAAACGCAGACGCCGTATCGCCACCAAAAGACACCAGCAGGATGAACATGCAGACCAGCAGACACTGCATCCACATAGCGTTAGCTGGCATTCCTGCGGTGTTCAACTGCGTCATGTGTGCTGGCCACAGCGCTTTAGGCGTACCCTGAATGATCGCTTTCAGCGGCGAGTAGATCAGCGTGAAGAATGCGCCGGTATAGGCGAGGAACATCGACAGGCCGGTGATACGCGCAAACCAGACTCCCATTACCGATGCCGCCTCGGGGCTCAGGTTCATCGCCTGCCCCAGGGTCATCCCCAGGCTTTTCATTAGCACATACGTAATGTTGCCGAGGTTAGTGGTGTTATTGCTCAACACCTGTTGCCAGTTGGTACTGACGCCCCAGAGGAAAATGGCCAGTGAATAGCCGATGGAAATCACGATAGCGGCAAAAATAATCCCTTTGGCGAAGTTCTTTTCCGGGTTCTCGGTCTTGTCGACCAGCCCGCCTACCGCTTCAATACCACCGTAAGCGAAGATGGCAAACACCACAAAGGAGAGCATAGCCAGCCCGGACTGATAACCCGGATTAGGGGATGAAACAAAATTGACCTCCTGCGCAAAATGCCCGCCGTTCAGGCACAGAATAGCGATACTCACCAGCAGCAGCACCAGGTTCAGACACATCACTGAAATACCACCAACCGCGGTGATACGGGCAATTTTGTTGATGCCTTTCGACGCCACCAGCGTGACCATCACCATCCAGAAGACCGCCAGAATACCGACGACCTGCGTGGAGCTCAGCCCCGCCAGCGACCAGACCTGCGTTTTATCCGTACCAAAAAGAAACGTGGAGAATGGCACCCAGACTTTGGCCGCCGTGCTGACCATCCACACGACGTAGGATGAAAACCACATAAACGTCCCGATAAACGCGTAACGCGGGCCGATACTGTTGTTCATCCACGAATAGATACCGCCCTCTTCTTTTCGGTAAGCCGAGCCCATCTCCGCCATCATTAGCGCAAACGGGATAAAGAAGAACAGAGCAGAAACGATATAAAACGGCGTCGCGCTATAGCCCATCAGATAGAAAGCCGACGGGCTGTTAGCAAAGCCAAAAACTGACGTAAAAATCATCAGTATGAGCCCGGTAAGGGTCATTTTTTTTAGTGAGTGGGACATATAACCATCCGAAGAGGAATTAAACTGCGCGGATGGTAGCAGATGACCAGACAAATATTGTGGCTATACGAGGCAATTTAAGAAAAAGACCCGTGTACACAGAAAATGGCAGTTTTTAATGTTGCCATGACGAAATGGAAAGGATAATTGCCACCAGAAGCGTAGGCCGGGTAAGCGATAGCGCCACCCGGCAATTCTTTACGCGCGATCGACCGTAAAGGCAATCACATCGCCCAGTTGCTCTGCGCCAAGAGCCAGCATTACCAGACGGTCAACACCCAGCGCTACGCCTGAGCAGTCCGGCAGACCGGCTTTTAACGCTTCCAGCAGGTTGTTATCAATTGGCTGCTGCGGCAGACCACGCGCGCCGCGCTTGCGGTTATCCTGCTCAAAACGCTGCTGCTGTTCACGCGCGTCGGTCAGTTCGTGGAAACCGTTCGCCAGCTCAATGCCTTTGTAATAGACCTCAAAACGCTCCGCCACGCGGTGATCTTCGGTGCTGATCTGCGCCAGTGACGCCTGGCTTGCCGGGAAATGGTAAACAAAGGTCGGGCGATCTTTGCCAATCAGCGGTTCAACGCCAAAAGTGAACAGCAGTTGCAGCAGCGTGTCGCGATCCTCTTCGGTATCCGCCACGTTGCTCAGATCCAGTTTTGCCGCCACTTCGCGCAGCTGGGCCTTGTCCGCCGACAGCGGATCGATTTCCAGATGGCGCTGGAAAGCCTGCTGATAAGAGAGCGTTTCTGCTTCTGAACACTCCAGTACCTGCTGCAACAGATCGTCCACCTCATTCATCAGGCGGTACATATCATAATGCGGGCGGTACCACTCCAGCATGGTGAATTCCGGGTTATGGTGACGACCCATCTCTTCATTTCGGAAACTGCGGCACAGCTGATACACCGGACCACACCCCGCCGCCAGCAGGCGTTTCATGTGGTATTCCGGGCTGGTCATCAGATACAGATTCATGCCCTGAGAGTGGCCAGGACCAACAAAACGGGTTTCAAACGGGACCAGATGAATATCCGTCACCGTTGCCTGACTCATGCACGGGGTTTCCACCTCCAGGACACCGCGGTCGGCAAAGAAACGGCGGATCTCCGTCATAATTGCAGCGCGTTTTAACAGATTTGGGATGGATGCGCTCGGCTGCCAGGTGGCCGTTTCGCTCATGAGTTTTTCTCCGATTTCAGACAAGGGCACGAAGTCTACTCGTTAGCAGGGACAGAGACAAATTTTGCGCAGTAAAAAAGCGCATTTCATTTAGGTTGATTATTTCGTGACGTAATTCATCAATCACGATGATAAATCACCGCACAGAACAGCAAAAAAATCGAACACGTCAAATTTCCCTGACATCTACACGGTTATACTCTTTTACCCATAAAGGAGCAGTGGAAACGCTTTCGCAATCGTCCCTTTGGACGGGTGAACTACCTTTAGTTTGTCGCGTTGCGAAATAACAAAAATCTGGAGGAATGTCGTGCAAACTTTTCAAGCCGATCTTGCCGTAATTGGCGCTGGCGGGGCTGGATTACGTGCTGCGATTGCTGCAGCGCAGGCTAATCCAAACGCTAAAATCGCACTGATTTCAAAAGTCTATCCGATGCGCAGCCACACGGTTGCCGCAGAAGGAGGGTCCGCCGCCGTTGCGCAGGATCATGACAGCTTTGAATACCATTTCCACGACACGGTTGCAGGGGGCGACTGGCTTTGCGAACAGGATGTCGTTGACTACTTTGTCCATCATTGTCCAACGGAGATGACCCAGCTTGAGCAGTGGGGATGCCCGTGGAGCCGCCGTCCGGACGGCAGCGTCAACGTCCGCCGCTTCGGCGGAATGAAGATTGAACGCACCTGGTTCGCCGCCGATAAGACCGGCTTCCACATGTTGCATACCCTGTTCCAGACCTCCCTTCAGTTCCCACAAATTCAGCGCTTTGATGAACATTTCGTCCTCGATATCCTGGTTGATGACGGGCATGCGCGCGGCCTGGTGGCAATGAACATGATGGAAGGCACGCTCGTTCAGATCCGCGCTAACGCGGTGGTGATGGCAACGGGCGGCGCGGGACGCGTGTACCGCTACAACACCAACGGCGGCATCGTTACCGGTGACGGCATGGGCATGGCGCTCAGCCACGGCGTGCCGCTGCGTGATATGGAGTTTGTGCAGTATCACCCAACCGGTCTGCCAGGGTCCGGCATTTTGATGACGGAAGGCTGCCGCGGTGAAGGCGGTATTCTGGTCAACAAAAACGGCTACCGCTATCTGCAGGATTACGGTATGGGTCCGGAAACGCCGCTTGGCGAGCCGAAGAACAAATACATGGAACTCGGCCCGCGCGACAAAGTTTCTCAGGCCTTCTGGCACGAGTGGCGCAAAGGCAACACCATCTCAACGCCGCGCGGGGACGTGGTTTACCTTGACCTGCGTCACCTGGGCGAGAAGAAACTGCTGGAACGTCTGCCGTTTATCTGTGAGCTGGCGAAAGCCTATGTGGGCGTCGACCCGGTGAAAGAGCCGATTCCGGTTCGCCCAACTGCACACTACACCATGGGCGGTATCGAAACCGATCAGCAGTGTGAAACCCGTATTCAGGGCCTGTTTGCGGTGGGCGAATGTTCCTCTGTGGGTCTGCACGGCGCCAACCGTCTGGGATCTAACTCGCTGGCAGAGCTGGTGGTCTTTGGCCGCATGGCGGGCGAACGCGCAATGGAGCGTGCCGCAACCGCAGGCGAAGCTAACGGTGCCGCGCTGGATGCGCAGGTCGCAGACGTTGAAAAACGCCTGAAAGATCTGGTGAACCAGGAAGGTAACGAGAACTGGTCGAAGATCCGCGATGAAATGGGTCTGTCGATGGAAGAAGGCTGCGGTATCTACCGTACCCCTGAGCTGATGCAGAAAACCGTCGACAAGCTGGCGGAGCTGCAGGAGCGCTTCAAGCGCGTGCGCATCACCGACACCTCCAGCGTCTTCAATACCGACCTGCTCTATACCATTGAGCTGGGCCACGGCCTGAACGTCGCGGAATGTATGGCGCACTCTGCGCTGGCGCGTAAAGAGTCGCGTGGGGCGCACCAGCGTCTGGACGAAGGCTGCACCGAACGTGACGACGTTAATTTCCTGAAACACACTCTCGCCTGGCGCGATGCGGATGGCACAACGCGCTTGGACTACAGCGACGTGAAAATCACCACGCTGCCGCCGGCTAAACGCGTGTACGGCGCAGAAGCAGAAGCCGCCGAGAAGAAGGAGAAGGCGAATGGCTGAGATGCAAAAACTGAAAGTTGAAGTGGTGCGCTACAATCCGGAAGTGGATACCGCCCCCCACAGCGCTTTCTATGAAGTGCCTTATGACGAGCAAACCTCCCTGCTGGATGCGCTCGGCTATATCAAAGATAACCTGGCACCGGACCTGAGCTACCGCTGGTCATGCCGCATGGCAATCTGCGGCTCCTGCGGCATGATGGTCAACAAAGTGCCGAAGCTGGCATGCAAAACCTTCCTGCGCGATTACACCAAAGGCATCAAGGTTGAAGCATTGGGTAATTTCCCAATCGAGCGCGATCTGGTGGTCGATATGACGCACTTTATCGAAAGTCTGGAAGCGATTAAGCCGTACATCATTGGCAACCCGCGTACCCCGGATCAGGGACCCAATACCCAGACGCCAGCGCAGATGGCGAAATACCATCAGTTCTCCGGCTGCATCAACTGCGGCCTGTGCTACGCCGCTTGTCCCCAGTTTGGCCTGAACCCTGAGTTCATCGGCCCGGCCGCCATTACCCTGGCGCACCGCTATAACGAAGACAGCCGCGACCACGGTAAAAAAGAACGCATGGCGCAGCTTAACAGCCAGAACGGCGTCTGGACCTGTACCTTTGTGGGTTATTGCTCCGAAGTCTGTCCGAAGCATGTCGACCCTGCCGCCGCAATTCAGCAGGGTAAAGTGGAAAGCTCGAAAGACTTTCTTATCGCTACCCTGAAACCACGCTAAGGAGTGCATGATGACGACTAAACGCAAAGCCTATGTGCGGCCAGTGCCGTCCACCTGGTGGAAAAACCTGCCGTTTTATCGCTTCTACATGCTGCGTGAAGGCACGGCGGTACCGGCGGTCTGGTTCAGCCTTGAGCTGATGTATGGCGTTTTTGCCCTCAAGCACGGGCCGGAAACCTGGGCGAACTTTGTCGGTTTCCTGCAAAACCCCATCATTGTAATTCTGAACCTGATCGTGCTCGCGGCAGCGCTGCTTCATACCAAAACCTGGTTTGAACTGGCGCCAAAAGCGGCAAACATCATCGTAAAAGGCGAGAAAATGGGGCCAGAGCCGGTGATTAAAGGGCTATGGGGAGTGACGATCCTGGTCACTGTGGTCATTCTGTTTGTCGCACTGTTCTGGTAAGGAGACGACTGTGATTAATCCAAATCCAAAACGTTCAGACGAGCCGGTCTTCTGGGGCCTGTTTGGCGCAGGCGGCATGTGGAGCGCCATCATCGCGCCGGTGATCATTCTGCTGGTCGGGATTATGCTGCCGCTGGGGTTATTCCCGGGCGATGCGCTGAGCTACGAACGCGTGCTGGCGTTTGCGAGCAGCTTTATTGGTCGGGTATTCATCTTCCTGATGATCGTCCTGCCGCTGTGGTGTGGCCTGCACCGTATTCACCATGCGATGCATGACCTGAAAATCCATGTACCGAGCGGTAAATGGGTATTCTACGGTCTGGCGACCATCCTGACCGTGGTGACGCTGATTGCCGTGGTCACTATCTGATACATTTGGCCCGCCCTCCGGCGGGCCTTTTATTTCTGCATTTTTCCCACCAGCCATTGAGCAAACTCATGCATTGCGGGGGTTTCAGCCCTCGACTGTAATCGCGTGAGCCAGTAACTCCCCAGGTCAATCCGGGTGGCAAACGGCTGCACGATACGCTCGCTATTGAGCAGATGGGTAAACATATCCACAGGTGCTATGGCGATGCCCACACCTGCCTGCGCGGCTTCCAGCATGGTCACGGACGAATCAAAGACCATCACCCGATGCGTGGGTGACGGGGGATGTTCACCTGCCGCCTGCATCCACGCCGACCATTCGTCGCGTCGGTAGGAGCGCAGCAGG
Organism: Enterobacter cloacae complex sp. HYC080_NIDB; assembly: GCF_056673325.1. Lineage (NCBI taxonomy): Bacteria > Pseudomonadati > Pseudomonadota > Gammaproteobacteria > Enterobacterales > Enterobacteriaceae > Enterobacter > Enterobacter cloacae complex sp. HYC080_NIDB. Next base: position 4,147,610 of record NZ_CP114212.1, read on the forward strand.
GTAAACTTCAGAATGTCGGCCGGAGACTGGAGCCCGAGAGCAATATCGGGTGAGCAAAGCGGGGACAGCGGTGCAGAACACAGGAACTGTGCTTCAGTGCCGTGCCACGCCCCGCCACCGTAGCGAATCGTATAATCCAGCCCTTCCGCCGCGGGATCGACGCGGTTGTTATGGGTCGAAAGATGAAGATCGATATGCGGATAGCAGCGACGAAAGTCCGCGAGCTGCGAGAATAAAACACCGGTAGCAAAGGTGCCGACCACACCCACTTTTAGCTTCTCCTGGGCGCGATGACTGGCAAAGCGATCCAGCATTCCGGCGATCCGATCGAATGAATCATTCAACACCGGCAGCAAGTTTTCACCTTCCGTGGTCAGCATCAGCCCGCGCGAAACGCGGACAAACAGCTGACAATTCAGATGCTGCTCCAGCGCTTTAACGTGCTGGCTGATGGCAGAGTGGGTCACGTTCAGCTCTATCGCGGCATGCGTAAAACTGAGGTGTCTGGCGGCCGCTTCGAAAGCGCGAAGGGAATTAAGCGGGAGATAGCTGCGGGTCATCATTACATCCGTTAGAAAAATTAACAGCTAATGCTAAATTTAACCGTTTGTCAGCCACAGTCAAATCCAACAGACTACTGAGGTCTGACGGGCCCGGACACTCCCTTGAACCGCTATTACGGAAGATAACTGATGAAGACAAAATCCCTTTGCTGTGCCCTGCTGCTCAGCACCTCCTGCTCTGTTCTCGCCGCGCCGATGTCAGAGAAACAGCTGTCTGACGTGGTGGAACGTACCGTTACCCCCCTGATGAAAGCGCAAGCCATTCCGGGCATGGCGGTAGCGGTGATTTATCAGGGTCAGCCGCACTACTTTACCTTCGGAAAGGCCGATGTTGCGGCGAACAAACCTGTCACCCCGCAAACCCTGTTTGAACTGGGCTCTATAAGTAAAACCTTCACCGGCGTATTAGGTGGCGATGCGATTGCGCGCGGAGAAATATCGCTGGGCGACCCCGTGACAAAGTACTGGCCCGAGCTAACAGGCAAGCAGTGGCAGGGTATTCGCATGTTGGATCTGGCGACCTACACCGCGGGTGGCCTGCCGCTACAGGTGCCGGATGAGGTCACGGATAACGCCTCCCTGCTGCGTTTCTATCAACACTGGCAACCGCAGTGGAAACCAGGCGCAACGCGTCTTTATGCGAACGCCAGCATCGGGCTTTTTGGCGCCCTCGCGGTTAAACCCTCCGGTATGAGCTTTGAACAGGCCATGACGAAGCGGGTCTTCAAGCCACTCAAACTGGACCATACATGGATTAACGTTCCGAAAGAAGAAGAGGCGCATTACGCCTGGGGATACCGTGATGGTAAAGCGGTCCACGTTTCACCGGGAATGCTGGATGCCGAAGCGTATGGTGTCAAAACCAACGTCCAGGATATATCGAGCTGGGTGAAGGCCAACATGAACCCTGCCGCCCTTCCGGATTCAACGCTGAAACAGGGTATTGCCCTGGCACAGTCTCGCTACTGGCGCGTGGGTGCCATGTATCAGGGTCTGGGCTGGGAGATGCTCAACTGGCCGGTAGAAGCCAAAACCGTCGTGGAGGGCAGCGATAACAAGGTGGCTCTTGCACCGTTACCGGTGGCAGAAGTGAACCCTCCAGCTCCGCCAGTAAAAGCATCATGGGTACATAAAACAGGCTCGACGGGTGGATTCGGCAGCTATGTCGCATTTATTCCTGAGAAGGAACTCGGCATTGTTATGCTGGCGAACAAGAGCTACCCGAACCCGGCGCGCGTGGAAGCGGCATACCGTATTCTGAGCGCTCTGCAGTAAAACCTTGCCGGGTGGCGCTGATGCCCACCCGGCCTGCAAAATTCCCGCATTTTCCCTGCTGTCATCTACACTTAACAAAAAACAGTAAGGAAACTCCTATGCGCATTCTGCCTGTTATCGCCGCGGTGACAGCCGCGTTTTTAGTGGTTGCCTGCAGTTCCCCTACCCCACCTCCTGGTGTCACTGTCGTCACGCCTTTTGACGCACAACGCTTTCTCGGAACATGGTATGAAATCGCCCGCCTCGACCATCGGTTCGAACAGGGTTTAGAGAAGGTGACTGCACATTACAGCACGATGGAGGATGGGGGTATTCAGGTTATCAACCGGGGCTATAACCCCGATCGGCAGATGTGGCAGCAGTCTGTCGGGAAAGCATACTTCACCGGCGACCCGCGACGGGCCGCGCTCAAAGTCTCTTTCATTGGCCCCTTCTATGGCGGCTATAACGTGATAGCGCTCGACAGAGAGTACCGTCACGCACTGGTCTGCGGGCCGGATCGCAACTATCTGTGGATTCTTTCCCGCACGCCAACCATTTCGTCGGAGATGAAACAGCAGATGCTGGATGTCGCGACCCGGCAAGGGTTTGATGTGTCGAAACTCATCTGGGTTAAACAGCCCCACTAATGGGTGCTGAGCTTCAGTCCAATGATACCGGCCACAATCAGGGCGAGGCTGGCGATACGCGCCAGGCTCGCTGACTCACCCAGCAACAGAATACCGGTAATTGCAGCCCCCACGGCACCAATCCCCGTCCAGACAGCATAGGCTGTTCCCACGGGCAGGGAACGCATCGCCCATGAGAGCAGAACAATACTCACTATCATCGCAGAAACGGTAATGACGCTGGGCGTCAGGCGGGTAAAACCGTGTGTGTACTTAAGACCAATCGCCCATACCACTTCGAGCAGGCCGGCAATAAAAAGAATAATCCAGGACATTTCAGGCTCCTTAACTTAAATAAGTTGGGGCCGTCCCCGATGAAGAAAGCGCTTACGGGTCGTCCCGCAAGGCAGATAACGCCTCATATTTTGGTTAACGTGCGATTTTTTTTCAATCATTTTCTGCTGACCCCCTTAAGGCCAGAAATAGCCGCAGTAAGGCGCGCAGTTCAGGCATTTATTACTCATCGGACTTCTCTATGATGATGTGCTTTCTGATGGCAGGAAGCCAAACCACTAGCCGACTGCGAATAAAATATGTTCAAAATACTTTTGATTGACCGTTGTCACTTTACCCGCGCGGGGTTTGAAGCATGGCTCAATCATTCCGGTTTATTCCCGGGACATTACGTTGTGACCGGGCTGAACAATCTTTTCCTCGCCAGAGAGCACATTCTGCAATGGAAACCCTCACTGGTTATCGCTGACCTGCATGGTTTCAGGCAGGATACTCCCCATTTCCAGCAATTCTCTTCCTTACTGAATGCCAGCGAAAAACTCCCCTTTATTATGTTGCAATCGCGAGAGGACAGAGACATGACGGCCTGGCTGGAGAACTTCCCTGTCTGGTCTTCACTCATGAAAAATGCCCGTCTTGAGGAACTCGCCACGGTTATTAATGACGCTTTAATTTCGGGCTCAGACACGCACAGACCAACAGTGGCCACGCCGTTGCTGACCCGCCAGGAGGAGAAAGTGCTGACAATGTGGATGGACGGCGCAAGCAATCAAAAAATTGCCGCTCACCTGAGTATCAATGGGAAAACGGTATATACCTACAAGCGAAATATCCGCATGAAGCTGCATATGGACACGCGCTTTTCCCCGTTTTTATCTCCGCAGGGTACAGAAAACTGACGGTACGAAACCCTTCTGGTTCCGTACCGTTAATTAATTACTGCTGTGCTTTTGTTGCCGCACCAGAGATTGCACTACCACCTTCAGAAATATCCTGACCAACGCCACGCGTGGTATTACAGGCAGTTAATACTGAAGAAAGTACCAGGACTGAAAAGATCGCTGCAATTGTCTTCTTAACCATAATATCTTCCTTTTATAGCCAAAGTTGTTTTGTGTATAGCAACTTAAGAATAGACAAGATCCCGCCGATTGACGGACAAGGAAGCATTTTTCGGAAAATTAGACGAGCTTAGCTGGCCGCGTGAGAAATGATATGCCCAAGATCCTGGATATCTTCCCCCATGCCGCGCGTGGTGTTACAGCCGGAAAGCAATGCACTGGAGAGCGCTAACAGAAGCAGAATTTTAACGGTACGTTTCATCATCCCTGCCTGCAAAAATCAGGCGCAGCGGGCGCTGCGCCCTGACTATTACTTCACGCGTGATACGTATTCGCCGGAGCGGGTATCCACTTTGATCACTTCGCCAGTCTGTACGAACAGTGGCACTTTAACCACAGCACCGGTAGACAGCGTCGCTGGTTTACCGCCAGTACCGGCAGTGTCACCTTTCAGACCTGGATCGGTTTCAACGATTTCCAGCTCAACAAAGTTTGGTGGAGTAACAGCGATAGGCTGACCGTTCCACAGGGTCACGATGCACTCAGCCTGATCCAGCAGCCATTTTTCGCTATCGCCAATCGCTTTCGCGTCAGCAGACAGCTGCTCGAAGGTTTCGTTGTTCATGAAGTGCCAGAACTCACCGTCGTTGTACAGGTAAGTCAGGTTCATATCCACAACATCTGCGCCTTCAGCGGAGTCGGTAGACTTGAAAGTTTTCTCAACGCGGGTACCGGTCAGCAGGCGGCGCAGCTTAACGCGTGCGAATGCCTGGCCTTTTCCTGGTTTAACGAATTCGCTGGCTTCAACCGCGTACGGTTCGCCGTCCATCATGATTTTAAGACCAGCACGAAAATCGTTGCTATAGTACGTTGCCATAAGGCCCTCTAAATTTGTTAACTGGTAGCTAAGCCACAAAATGGCGCATATTGTAACCCTAAACACCCCGTCCAGAGAAGATTGGTTATCGCAACTTGCCGATGTAATCACCAGTCCTGATGAATTGCTGCGTCTTTTAGACCTCGATCAGCACCCAGAGTTGCTTGCGGGCCGCGAGGCAAAGCGCCTTTTCGCCCTACGCGTTCCACGCGCGTTTGTTGCGCGCATGGAGAAAGGCAATCCTGACGATCCGCTTTTAAAACAAATCATTACCTTGCAGGATGAGTTCATTACTGCACCAGGGTACAGCACCGATCCCCTGGAAGAGCAGAACAGTGTGGTACCGGGTTTACTGCATAAGTATCTCAACCGCGCCCTGCTGCTGGTCAAAGGCGGCTGCGCGGTAAATTGCCGTTATTGCTTCCGTCGGCACTTCCCTTACGCCGAAAACCAGGGAAATAAGCGCAACTGGCAGGTCGCGCTGGACTATATCGCCGCCCATTCAGAGCTGGATGAGATTATTTTTTCCGGCGGTGACCCGCTGATGGCAAAAGATCATGAGCTGGACTGGCTATTAACCCAGCTTGAGGCCATCCCGCACATCAAACGTCTGCGTATTCACAGCCGTTTACCGATTGTCATTCCGGCACGCATTACTGACGGGCTGGTGTCGCGCCTGGCGCAATCCCGCTTGCAGGTGCTGCTGGTGAACCATATTAACCACGCGAATGAAATTGACGATGCATTTCGCGCGGCCATGGCGCGCCTGCGTAAAGTGGGGGTCACGCTACTAAACCAGAGCGTGCTGCTGCGTGGGGTAAATGATAGCGCCCGCGTGCTGGCCGACCTCAGCAACGCCCTGTTTGATGCGGGTGTCTTGCCCTATTACCTGCATGTGCTGGATCGCGTGCAGGGTGCGGCGCACTTCATGGTGACCGATGAAGAAGCCCGACAGATTATGCGCGAGCTGTTAACGCTGGTTTCAGGTTATATGGTACCCAAGCTGGCGCGCGAAATTGGCGGAGAGCCAAGTAAGACGCCGCTGGATTTGCAGCTGCGGCAGCACTAAAAGGCAGGTGGCGCTACGCTTACCTGCCCTACAGGGTCCGGGCGCAACGCCATCACCGCGTTAACTCAGTTCGGGCACTTGTAGACCTGGCCGCTCATCTGGCTGGCGGTTGGCACGAAGCTGGAGAGCATTCCCTGCGTTGGGCTACTCACGCCGTAAATCACATTGCCGCCCATCGCCGCAGCCTGGTTACGCAGGGCATTCGCCGCACCGCGCATAGAGCCGCCCTCTTCACCATGCTGTCCCGACATCCAGTTGCTTTGCTCGCCCGTGGCTGTGCCTAACAGCTGGCATTCGCTACCCGGCTTATCTTCCACAAAGCGAACACCCTGGCCCGCCGCCGACAGCTCATTGCTGGAGCTACAACCCGCCAGCAGCAATGCTGCCCCTACAATCCCTGCACAGACTTTTACGCGCATGTTATTCCTCGTTTTCAATAAGCTGGACAGTAGTTGTCCGTGTCTAAATCTTATACCTAAAAGATGACCAAAAGAAAAATGCCGAGCATTTCTGCGAGCCAGATTCCGCCAGGCACTCCTCCGACATCTTAAATGAATTCTGATAATAGCCTTTGGGATATCGTGTTTTAGCCCTCGATCGTATGTAGTGGTGCGACGTACAACTTTTGTACGCAATGAAAAAGGGGGTTTCATGAGTGCATCATCCTCAGGAGAGGAAAAAGTGACATGGGTAGGCTATCTGGCGTTTGTACTCACCATCGTATTTTTCTCCGGTTTTTTCGCCAAAAGTACTGAATGGTGGCGCGTGCTGGACTTTACCGTCTTAAACGGTAGCTTTGGACCGGTCAACGGCGCCCTGACGTTTCGCGGCACGGGCGGAACGGGGGCGAAAGACGGGTTTTTATTTGCCCTTGAACTGGCGCCCTCGGTCATTTTATCGCTCGGGATCATTGCCGTCACCGAAGGTCTGGGCGGACTGCGTGCCGCACAACAGCTGATGACGCCTATTTTGCGTCCGCTGCTTGGCGTGCCGGGGATCTGCTCTCTGGCCCTTATCGCCAACCTGCAAAACACCGATGCGGCGGCAGGTATGACCAAAGAGCTGACCGACGACGGAGCAATTACCGACCATGAACGCGCCATTTTCGCTACCTTCCAGACCAGCGGAAGCGCCATTATTACCAACTATTTTTCTTCCGGCGCCGCGCTTTTCACGTTTATTACCGTCCCGGTGATCGCGCCGCTGGCCGTCATTCTGGTATTCAAATTTGTTGGTGCTAACTTCCTGCGACTGTGGATCGCCCGTATGGAAGATCATCGTATTCAGGAGGAAAAAAATGATCGCCCAGCCGCGTAAAAATATCATGGACATGTTTATTGATGGTGCCCGTCGCGGCTTTACCATCGCGACCACCAGCCTGCTGCCAAACGTGGTCATGGCATTTGTCATTATTCAGGCGCTGAAGGTGACGGGCCTGCTGGATATCGTGGGCAATGTTTGCGAGCCCGTCATGGCGCTCTGGGGGCTTCCAGGCGCGGCGGCAACGGTCCTTCTGGCCTCGGTGATGAGTATGGGCGGCGGCGTGGGGGTCTGCGCCAGTCTGGTCGCCGCCGGCTCACTCAACGGTCACGATGCCACCATCCTGCTGCCCGCCATCTATTTGATGGGCAATCCGGTGCAAAATACCGGCCGCTGCCTGGGTACCGCAGGCGTGAATCCGAAATATTACCCGCACATTATTACGGTTTGTGTCATTAACGCCCTGCTCTCAATGTGGGTGATGCAGCTACTCTTCTGAGGAGATAAAAATGGATTTTTCAGTGCTGGAACCCCATCTTTTCCGCAACGCACATCTCTACGCCCCGGAGGATCGGGGACATTGCGATCTGCTGATCGCTGGGGGAAAAATTGTTGCGTTCGAAAAAGCGGGGCATGCAACAACGCGGATGGCGTGTCCTGAAACCGATCTCGCCGGAGCGGTGATTTGCCCGGGATTTATCGATCAGCACGTGCATCTCATCGGTGGCGGCGGTGAAGCGGGGCCCCACACCCGCACGCCGGAGGTGCGGCTGTCTGCGCTGGTAGCAGCAGGTATCACCTCCGTGGTTGGCCTGCTGGGCACCGACGGCGTCACCCGACACCCTGAATCACTGCTGGCAAAAACACGCGCGCTTGAGCATGAAGGGATCAGCGCGTGGATGCTGACGGGCGCGTACGGACTGCCTTCTCCGACGATTACCGGCAGTATTGAAAAAGATGTGGCGCTGATCGACAAAATCATTGGTGTGAAATGCGCGATTTCCGATCATCGCTCTTCCGCGCCAGCGGACGATCGGCTCGCCAGCATGGCCGCCCAGCCACGCGTCGGCGGGCTATTGGGTGCCAAAGCGGGTATCTCCGTTTTTCACCTCGGCAACAGCCCGAAGCTGCTGGAGCCGCTCCTTAACATTCTGAATAACGCTGACGTTCCCCGCAAGAAGCTGCTGCCCACCCACGTTAACCGCGGTGAGGCGCTCTTCCTCGCCGCGCTAAACTATGCTCGCGAAGGGGGTTATATCGATATCACCACCAGCATCAGCGAACCCATTGATGCCGCCACCGCCATTGCGACAGCCCGCGAAGCGCAGGTGCCGTTTAACCGTCTCACGCTCAGCTCGGACGGTAACGGTAGCCAGCCGAATTTTGACGCAAATGGCAACCTGGTAGGCATTGGCGTGGCAGGGTTCGAATCCCTTCCGGAAACCCTTCAGCAGTTGGTCAGCCGCTATCACCTGCCGCTGGAGGAGGCGCTTCTGCCATTTACGCGTAATGTGGCGGAGTTTCTCGGGCTGGAGCATAAAGGACGGATCGCGCCCGGATGCGATGCCGATTTCCTGGTGTTGACGGACGATCTAAAAATCCACGAGGTCTGGGCGAAAGGCCGCCAGATGGTGCGCGAAGGTGTTGTGTGCGTGAAAGGCACCTTTGAGTAGCTGCTGGACAGGCAATAAAAAACCCCGGGCATCGCTGCCCGGGGTTCGTTCTGAGAGGTTCAGAACAACATGATTACATCATGCCGCCCATACCACCCATGCCGCCCATACCAGCAGCACCTAAGTCAGGCGCGTCGCCTTTAGGCATATCAGTAACCATGCACTCGGTAGTGATCATCAGGCCAGCTACAGATGCCGCATACTGCAGAGCAGAACGGGTAACTTTAGTTGGGTCCAGAATACCGAAGTCGATCATGTTGCCGTATTCTTCAGTTGCCGCGTTGTAACCGTAGTTACCTTCGCCCGCTTTCACGTTGTTCGCAACCACAGATGGCTCTTCACCGGCGTTAGAAACGATCTGACGCAGAGGCGCTTCCATTGCGCGCAGCGCAACTTTGATACCCACGTTCTGGTCTTCGTTCTGTGCAGTCAGGCCAGCCAGTTTAGCGGCAACACGCACCAGCGCAACGCCACCACCAGCAACCACGCCTTCTTCTACCGCAGCACGGGTCGCGTGCAGGGCATCGTCAACGCGCGCTTTTTTCTCTTTCATTTCAACTTCGGTCGCAGCACCGACTTTGATAACGGCGACACCGCCTGCCAGTTTCGCTACGCGCTCCTGCAGTTTTTCACGGTCGTAATCAGAGGTTGCTTCTTCGATCTGCTTACGGATCTGACCAACACGGCCCTGAATAGCGGCTTCTTCACCCACACCGTCGATGATGGTGGTGGTGTCTTTGTTGATCACAACGCGTTTTGCCTGGCCCAGGTCTTCCAGGGTCGCTTTTTCCAGCTCCATACCGATCTCTTCAGAGATAACGGTACCGCCAGTCAGGGTAGCGATATCCTGCAGCATCGCTTTACGACGATCGCCGAAGCCAGGTGCTTTAACCGCAGCCACTTTCACGATGCCACGCATGGTGTTAACCACCAGGGTCGCCAGCGCTTCGCCTTCAACATCTTCAGCGATGATAACCAGCGGTTTGCCTGCTTTCGCAACGGCTTCCAGCACTGGCAGCATTTCGCGGATGTTGGAGATTTTCTTGTCAGCCAGCAGGATGAACGGGCTTTCCAGCTCAACAGCGCCAGTCTCTGGCTTGTTGATGAAGTATGGAGACAGGTAGCCGCGGTCGAACTGCATACCTTCAACCACGTCCAGTTCGTCTTCCAGACCGGTACCGTCTTCAACGGTGATAACGCCTTCTTTACCGACTTTGTCCATCGCTTCAGCGATCAGTTTACCTACGGTTTCGTCGGAGTTAGCGGAGATGGTACCTACCTGAGCAATGGCTTTGGAGTCAGAGCACGGTACGGACAGCGCTTTCAGCTCTTCAACAGCGGAAGCGACAGCTTTGTCGATACCACGTTTCAGATCCATTGGGTTCATGCCCGCAGCAACGGCTTTCAGACCTTCAGTGATGATAGCCTGCGCCAGTACGGTCGCGGTGGTGGTACCGTCACCTGCAGCATCGTTCGCTTTAGAGGCAACTTCTTTCACCATCTGCGCACCCATGTTTTCGAACTTGTCTTCCAGTTCGATTTCACGTGCTACAGAAACACCATCTTTGGTGATGGTTGGCGCGCCGAAGGATTTATCCAGCACTACGTTACGGCCTTTCGGGCCCAGGGTCACTTTAACTGCATCGGCCAGTACGTTTACGCCGCGGAGCATTTTTACACGAGCGTCGTTACCGAATTTTACGTCTTTAGCTGCCATGTTCTTATTTCCTCAAATTCTCGTGCGTAAATTACGCTTCAACAATTGCCAGAATGTCGCTCTCGGACATGATCAACACTTCTTCATTGTCGATCTTCTCGGATTTCACGCCGTAGCCATCGTTGAAAATTACGATGTCACCAACTTTAACGTCCAGCGGCTGCACAGTTCCGTTTTCCAGGATGCGGCCCTTACCGACAGCGATGATTTCGCCACGCGTTGATTTGGCTGCAGCAGAACCGGTCAGAACGATGCCGCCAGCAGACTTGGTTTCAACTTCTTTACGTTTGACGATCACACGATCATGTAACGGACGAATACTCATTGATAGCTCTCCTTTGAGAAAGTCATTATCAGTTATGGATGACGCCGGCCCGCATGCGGTTTTCCGACTAGTGCCCTGAGAGATGGGGATAGCTTTTTCCCCCTTCAAGGGGGAGTTGAAAAAAAATTTTGCGAAAGTGTTACCATCCCCTCTCTTTTGGTATTGGCAGGACGATGTCAATGAGTGGACTTAAACAGGAGTTGGGACTGGCGCAGGGCGTTGGCCTGCTCTCAACCTCCTTGTTAGGTACGGGCGTATTTGCCGTACCCGCATTGGCGGCGCTGGTAGCAGGCAATAACAGCCTGTGGGCGTGGCCGGTGCTGATTGTGCTGGTGTTTCCGATAGCCATTGTGTTTGCCATCCTCGGGCGGCACTTCCCTGACGCAGGCGGTGTGGCGCACTTTGTCGGGCTGGCGTTTGGCCCGCGACTGAAGCGTGTTACCGGCTGGCTGTTTCTCTCGGTGATCCCGGTGGGTCTTCCTGCGGCATTGCATATTGCAACCGGCTTTGGACAGGCGCTGTTTGGCTGGCATAACGAGCAGCTCCTGCTGGCTGAACTGGGTACGCTGGCCATTGTCTGGTGGGTGGGCTCACGCGGTGCCAGCTCAAGTGCAAACCTGCAGACGCTGGTTGCGGTACTGATTGTTGCGCTCGTCGCGGCTGTCTGGTGGGCGGGCGATATCACAATTAAGGACATTCCCTTCCCGGCAGCGACAAACATTGACCATTCACAGCTTTTCGCCGCCCTTGCCGTTATGTTCTGGTGTTTTGTGGGTCTCGAAGCGTTCGCCCATCTGGCCTCTGAATTTAAGCAGCCTGAGCGCGATTTTCCGCGCGCGCTGATGATTGGCCTGCTGCTGGCAGGAACAGTTTACTGGGCCTGCACCGTGCTGGTATTGCACTTCAACGCATTCGGTGCGGATAAAGCGGCTGCCGCGTCACTGCCGGGCATAGTGGTACACCTGTTTGGCGTAAAAGCGCTGTGGGTCGCATGTATGATTGGCTATCTCGCCTGTTTTGCCAGCCTGAATATTTATATCCAGAGCTTTGCCCGTCTGGTGTGGTCGCAGGCGCTTTATAATCCTGAAAGCCGTCTTGCGCAGTTGTCCAAACGTCAACTTCCGGTGAATGCACTGAATACCGTGCTAGGCTGCTGCGTGTTGAGTACGCTGGGTATTTACGTACTGAAAATCAATCTGGATGCCCTGATCGTCTACGCCAACGGCATTTTCATTATGATCTATCTGCTGTGCATGCTTGCGGGCTGTCGTCTGCTGGAAGGCCGCTATAAAGCACTGGCGGTCGTCGGGGGTGTGCTTTGCCTGCTGTTGCTGGCAATGGTGGGATGGAAGAGTGTGTATGCCATCGTCATGCTGGCAGGGCTGTGGCTGTTTTTACCGAAGCGGCAAAACCCGCAGGCCCGGTGAGCGATGCACCACCGGGCATAGAAATCACCGATCGTCTTTGTGGTCTAAACGGTCGTGCTGTTCATCCTTACGCTGATACTCCCCTTCAAACGTATCGCCCGGGCCCGTACTGAAGCCACCACCCGGCATACGGCTAAAACGCAGATGCGGCAGCAGCTTCATGGTCAGGTGTTTTTGCACTGGCGGCAGAAGCAGCAAAAGGCCGAGGAAGTCGGTAAAGAAGCCAGGCAGAATAAGCAGCAGACCCGCGATAATCAGCGACACGCTTTTGATCATCTCTTCTGCCGGGCTTTCGCCTGCAGCCATCTTCTGCTGCATTATCAGGAAATTTTTGAAACCCTGGTTACGCACCAGCGACATGCCGATGACGGAGGTGAAAATCACCAGAACCAGCGTCAGCAGGACGCCCAGTACATGGGCAACCTGGATAAAAATGGAAATCTCAATGTAAACATAGAGAAAGAAAGCAATAAATGGTATCCAGCGCACTGGCATCTCCTGTAGGGCAGGTGCCGTCAGGCCCCTGTCTGAATGTGTTCGCGACGCGCGTTTGTATGAAATGGTGGCAGTTAGCGAAAATTCAATCGGTTTGCACGGATATTTTTTCTGGAAATATTAAAGCGGTGACACATTTCACAGATTAATAATTATCATGGAATCGGCTCGATAATAAGTGATCCAGCTTACGGCAATTCGCTATCATCAGCATATGATCTCGAGCATCTGGCTGATTGAGGGAATAATCGTCGGTCAGAAAATATTCAAAACCACATATATACTGTGTGTTTAGTACAATCCATCGGCAGCTTGAAAAGAAGGTTCACATGTTAAACAACATTCGTATCGAAGAAGACTTGTTGGGTACCAGGGAAGTTCCAGCGGATGCCTACTATGGTGTTCACACTCTGAGAGCGATTGAAAACTTCTACATCAGCAACAGCAAAATCAGCGATATCCCTGAGTTTGTCCGTGGCATGGTGATGGTGAAGAAAGCCGCAGCGCTGGCCAACAAAGAGCTGCAAACCATTCCTAAAAGCGCGGCAAATGCGATTATCGCTGCCTGCGATGAAGTGCTGAACAACGGCAAATGCATGGACCAGTTCCCGGTTGACGTCTATCAGGGCGGCGCGGGTACCTCCGTCAACATGAATACCAACGAAGTACTGGCAAACATCGGCCTGGAGCTGATGGGTCATCAGAAAGGTGAATACCAGTACCTGAACCCGAACGACCACGTTAACAAATGCCAGTCCACCAACGACGCCTACCCAACCGGCTTCCGTATCGCGGTGTATGCCTCCGTGGTGAAACTGGTGGACGCCATCAACCAACTGGGCGATGGCTTCCAGCGTAAAGCGGTTGAGTTCCAGGATATCCTGAAAATGGGTCGTACCCAGTTACAGGACGCAGTGCCAATGACGCTGGGCCAGGAATTCCACGCATTTAACGTGCTGCTGAATGAAGAAACCAAAAACCTGCTGCGCACCTCTGAGCTGCTACTGGAAGTGAACCTGGGCGCAACCGCCATCGGTACGCGTCTGAACACCCCGGATGGCTATCAGCAGCTGGCGGTTCAGAAGCTGGCTGAAGTGTCCAACCTGCCGGTCGTGCCTGCGGAAGACCTGATTGAAGCCACCTCCGACTGCGGCGCGTACGTGATGGTACACAGCGCACTGAAACGTCTGGCGGTGAAACTGTCCAAAATCTGTAATGACCTGCGCCTGCTCTCTTCCGGCCCGCGCGCTGGCCTGAACGAAATCAACCTGCCAGAGCTGCAGGCGGGTTCGTCCATCATGCCAGCTAAGGTGAACCCGGTCGTGCCAGAAGTGGTGAACCAGGTTTGCTTCAAAGTCATCGGTAACGACACTACCGTGACGATGGCCTCCGAGGCCGGTCAGCTGCAGCTGAACGTAATGGAGCCCGTGATTGGCCAGGCGATGTTCGAATCTATCCACATCCTGACTAACGCCTGCTACAACCTGCTGGAAAAATGCATTAACGGCATTACCGCAAATAAAGAAGTGTGTGAAGGCTACGTTTACAACTCTATCGGGATCGTCACCTACCTCAACCCGTTCATCGGTCACCATAACGGTGACATCGTCGGTAAGATTTGTGCCGAAACCGGTAAGAGCGTGCGTGAAGTGGTGCTGGAGCGCGGACTGTTGACCGAGGCTGAGCTGGACGATATCTTCTCCGCCCAGAACCTGATGCACCCGGCATATAAAGCGAAACGATATACCGATGAAAGCGAACAGTAACCGTTCAGGCTAGGCTTTTAAAGGCACGTCACTTGTGACGTGCCTTTTTTCTTTTTAGGCGTTACCAAAATACAACAATTCAATATCAACTTGTTAATAAGCAAGGCAGGTCCTTATGTTTGGAGCAGAACTCGTCATCGTCTTGTTGGCGATTTATTTGGGAGCAAGACTCGGGGGTATCGGCATCGGTTTTGCCGGCGGTCTCGGGGTGCTCGTTCTTACCCTTATCTTTCAGATTAAACCCGGCGCAATCCCCTTTGACGTTATCGAAATCATCATGGCAGTTATTGCCGCTATCGCCGCTATGCAGGTGGCAGGCGGTATGGACTACCTGGTGAGTCTGGCGGAGCGTATGCTGCGCCGCCATCCTAAATACATTACCTTCCTTGCCCCGCTGGTCACCTGGTTTATGACCATTCTCGCGGGAACTGGCCACACGGCGTTCTCCACGCTGCCGGTGATTACCGAAGTGGCAAAAGAACAGGGGATTCGCCCGTCTCGTCCCCTCTCTATTGCCGTCGTTGCGTCTCAGATTGCCATCACCGCGTCGCCGATCTCTGCCGCCGTGGTCTTCTTCGCCGGTATCCTTGAGCCGATGGGCGTGAGCTACCTGACGCTGCTGGCGATCTGTATTCCGGTGACGCTGATTGCGGTCATGATTACTGCCGTGCTGTGTAACTTCCTCGGTGCCGAACTGAAAGACGATCCGGTTTACCAGGAGCGTCTGGCAAAAGGTGAAGTGAGACTGCGCGGTAGCCAGGTCTTCGAACTGAAGCCGCACGCAAAGCGCTCCGTACTGCTTTTCCTGATTGGTATCGTCGCAGTGATGTTCTACGCAACCGCCATCAGTGACACCGTGGGGCTGATTCAGAACCCGGTTCTGCCGCGTAACGAAGCGATTGTGGTGTTCATGCTGACTATCGCGACGCTGATTAGCATCACCTGTAAAATCGACACCAGCGAAGTGCTGAACGCCAGTACCTTTAAATCCGGTATGAGCGCCTGCGTGTGTGTACTGGGTGTGGCATGGCTCGGCGATACCTTCGTGAAGGCCCACATCAGCGATATCCAGACCGTAGCCGGCGACCTGCTGCACAACTACCCGTGGCTGCTGGCGGTCGTGCTGTTCTTTGCTGCGACCCTGCTTTACTCCCAGGCAGCAACCACCAAAGCGCTGATGCCTGCGGCACTCATGTTAGGCGTAACGCCGCTGACGGCGATTGCCTCTTTCGCAGCCGTTTCCGCACTGTTCGTTCTGCCAACCTACCCAACCCTGCTGGCAGCGGTTGAAATGGATGACACTGGCTCTACCCGTATCGGTAAGTACGTGTTTAACCACGCGTTTCTGATCCCGGGCGTGGTAGCAATTACGCTTTGCGTCATCCTCGGCTTTATCATCGGTGGCATTGTGCTGTAAACCTTCAGCCGTTGTAAAAATAGTTAAAATCGGGCCGCACTGCGGCCCGATTCATTAATGACCAATCGTCTTGCGTGATATAGTGAAGACTTTCGTGATGAGGAGGTCGACTTGTGAACACGCCTGATGCCGTTGTCGTACTGTGTACCGCCCCTGATGAAGCCTCTGCCCAGGATCTCGCCGCCAAAGTGCTGGCCGAAAAATGGGCAGCCTGCGTAACGCTTCTCCCCGGCGCAACCTCCCTTTATTACTGGGAAGGCAAGCTGGAGCAGGAGTACGAAGTCCAGATGTTGCTTAAAACCAACCGGGCGAACCAGCAGGCGCTCCTCGACTGCCTCAAGTCTCATCATCCTTACCAAACTCCAGAGCTGCTGGTGCTGCCAGTGCTCCATGGCGATAACGACTATCTCACATGGCTCAACGCTTCCTTACGCTGATCCTGCTGCTGTGCAGCACATCAGTATTTGCCGGGTTGTTTGACGCACCCGGCCGTTCAAACTTTATTCCTGCCGACCAGGCGTTTGTTTTCGATTTTCAGCAGAACCAGCACGATCTCAATCTGACCTGGCAGGTGAAAGAGGGTTACTACCTTTACCGCAAACAGGTCAGCATCACGTCCGCAAAGGCTAACGTCGGCGCATTGCAGATGCCCGCGGGCGAGTGGCACGAGGACGAGTTCTACGGTAAGAGTGAAATCTATCGTCAGCGCTTAAACGTCCCCGTCACGGTGAATCAGGCGGATAAAGGCGCCACGCTGACCGTGACGTATCAGGGCTGTGCCGACGCGGGCTTCTGCTATCCTCCTGAAACGAAGGTCGTTCCGCTTACTGAAGTTAAAGGCGCTGCCTCCCCTCTCCCCTCAGGGGAGAGGGCCAGGGTGAAGGGAGAAGGCGAAGCCACTTCAGATCTTCCCTTCTCAGCGTTTTGGGCGCTACTGATTGGTATTGGCATTGCCTTTACGCCGTGTGTACTGCCCATGTACCCGCTGATCTCCGGGATTGTGCTAGGCGGTAAGCAACGGCTTTCCACCGCCCGGGCGCTGCTGCTGGCTTTTATTTATGTCCAGGGCATGGCATTAACCTACACGGCGCTCGGCCTCGTGGTCGCCGCCGCTGGATTGCAATTCCAGGCAGCGCTTCAGCATCCTTACGTGCTTATTGGTCTGTCAGTTGTCTTTATTCTTTTGGCGCTGTCGATGTTTGGCCTGTTCACTCTGCAACTGCCCTCTTCGCTGCAAACCCGCTTAACGCTGATGAGTAATCGTCAGCAGGGAGGAGCTGCAGGCGGCGTGTTCGCAATGGGTGCAATTGCCGGGCTAATCTGTTCACCCTGCACCACTGCGCCGCTCAGCGCCATCCTGCTGTACATCGCCCAGAGCGGCAATATGTGGCTCGGTGGCGGAACGCTGTATCTTTATGCGCTGGGGATGGGTCTGCCGCTCATTCTTGTGACGGTCTTTGGTAATCGTCTGCTGCCGAAAAGCGGACCGTGGATGGAGACGGTGAAAACCGCGTTTGGTTTTGTCATTCTGGCGCTACCGGTGTTCCTGCTGGAGCGCATCATCGGAGACGAGTGGGGAAGGCGTCTGTGGGCGATGCTTGGCGTCGCATTCTTCTCCTGGGCATTTATCGTCAGCCTGGGGGCGAAAAAGCCATGGATGCGCCTTGTGCAAATCCTGCTGCTGGCGGCTGCACTGGTCAGCGTGCGTCCGCTGCAGGACTGGGCATTTGGCACGCCGGTGGGTCAGACGCAGGCGCATCTGGACTTCACCCGCATTCACAATGTCGATGAGCTCAATAGCGCCCTGGCTCAGGCAAAAGGTAAACCGGTGATGCTCGATCTCTATGCTGACTGGTGTGTTGCCTGCAAAGAGTTTGAAAAATACACCTTTAGCGATCCTCAGGTACAAAGCGCCCTGAAAGAGACGGTGTTGCTCCAGGCAAACGTCACGGCCAACAATGAGCAGGATAAGACTCTGCTTAAGCACCTTAGCGTACTCGGGCTGCCAACCATTTTATTCTTCAATGAACAAGGGGAAGAGCAGCCAGAACAGCGTGTAACCGGGTTTATGGATTCAACGGCATTCAGCGCGCATTTGCGCAATCGCCAACCGTAAACAACACTTTAGACGGGACATACCGTTGGGAATAGCGGAGGAGATAACCGTGCAACGTGAAGACGTACTGGGACAAGCCCTGCAATTACTTGAGATTCAAGGGATCGCCAGCACCACGCTTGAGATGGTAGCCGACCGTATCGATTACCCTCTGGATGAGTTAACGCGTTTCTGGCCGGATAAAGAGGCCCTGCTTTATGATGCGCTGCGCTACCTTAGCCAGCAGGTGGATATCTGGCGCAGACAGCTGATGCTTAATGAAGAACTGACGGCTGAGCAAAAGCTGTTGGCTCGCTACACCGCCCTGACTGAATGTGTCAGTAACAATCGTTATCCGGGCTGCCTGTTTATTGCCGCCTGTACATTTTATCCCGATCCTGGGCATCCAATACATCAGCTGGCGGATCAGCAAAAGCGTGCGGCGCATGACTTCACTCACGAGCTACTGACAACGCTTGAAGTGGATGACCCCGCAATGGTCGCTAAGCAGATGGAGCTGGTACTGGAGGGTTGTCTGAGCCGCATGCTGGTGAATCGTAGCCAGGCCGATGTGGATACGGCACACCGCCTGGCGGAAGATATTCTTCGCTTTGCTCAGTGTCGTATGGGCGGGGCGTTGACGTAAGCGAATCAGCGAAATTTGGTCTTTTCGGCGCGTAAACCGCCAGATTGCCGTAAAGTTAAGCAATTGAACAGCTTTCCCCGAAATAATGTTGACGATAAGGCGCGATTGCGGTTTAATGCGCTCCGTTGCCCGGATAGCTCAGTCGGTAGAGCAGGGGATTGAAAATCCCCGTGTCCTTGGTTCGATTCCGAGTCCGGGCACCACTATTTAAAGAACCCAGCCATAGGCTGGGTTTTTGCTTTTCTGCGTTTATAAATCCCTTCTTTTATATTCTTGCTTCTCTTTCCGGTGAGATCGCGCAATCTGCTTTGCCGGATGGCGGCTTTGCCTTATCCGGCCTACGGGAAAGTTTCAAGGAGAGGAATAACGCCCAAAGCAAAAAACCCCGCACCTTACGGTACGGGGTTCTTCTATTTGATGCCTGGCAGTTCCCTACTCTCACATGGGGAGACCCCACACTACCATCGGCGCTACGGCGTTTCACTTCTGAGTTCGGCATGGGGTCAGGTGGGACCACCGCGCTAAAGCCGCCAGGCAAATTCTGTTATCTGTATCAGGCTGAAAATCGTCTCTCTCACGCCAAAACAGCTTCGGCGTTGTAAGGTTAAGCCTCACGGTTCATTAGTATCGGTTAGCTCAACGCATCGCTGCGCTTACACACCCGACCTATCAACGTCGTCGTCTTCAACGTTCCTTCAGGAGACTTATAGTCTCAGGGAGAACTCATCTCGGGGCAAGTTTCGTGCTTAGATGCTTTCAGCACTTATCTCTTCCGCATTTAGCTACCGGGCAGTGCCATTGGCATGACAACCCGAACACCAGTGATGCGTCCACTCCGGTCCTCTCGTACTAGGAGCAGCCCCCCTCAATTCTCCAGCGCCCACGGCAGATAGGGACCGAACTGTCTCACGACGTTCTAAACCCAGCTCGCGTACCACTTTAAATGGCGAACAGCCATACCCTTGGGACCTACTTCAGCCCCAGGATGTGATGAGCCGACATCGAGGTGCCAAACACCGCCGTCGATATGAACTCTTGGGCGGTATCAGCCTGTTATCCCCGGAGTACCTTTTATCCGTTGAGCGATGGCCCTTCCATTCAGAACCACCGGATCACTATGACCTGCTTTCGCACCTGCTCGAGCCGTCACTCTCGCAGTCAAGCTAGCTTATGCCATTGCACTAACCTCCTGATGTCCGACCAGGATTAGCTAACCTTCGTGCTCCTCCGTTACTCTTTGGGAGGAGACCGCCCCAGTCAAACTACCCACCAGACACTGTCCGCAACCCGGATTACGGGTCTACGTTAGAACACCAGCCATTAAAGGGTGGTATTTCAAGGTCGGCTCCACGCAGACTGGCGTCCACGCTTCAAAGCCTCCCACCTATCCTACACATCAAGGACCAGTGTTCAGTGTCAAGCTATAGTAAAGGTTCACGGGGTCTTTCCGTCTTGCCGCGGGTACACTGCATCTTCACAGCGAGTTCAATTTCACTGAGTCTCGGGTGGAGACAGCCTGGCCATCATTACGCCATTCGTGCAGGTCGGAACTTACCCGACAAGGAATTTCGCTACCTTAGGACCGTTATAGTTACGGCCGCCGTTTACCGGGGCTTCGATCAAGAGCTTCGCGTTACCGCTAACCCCATCAATTAACCTTCCGGCACCGGGCAGGCGTCACACCGTATACGTCCACTTTCGTGTTTGCACAGTGCTGTGTTTTTAATAAACAGTTGCAGCCAGCTGGTATCTTCGACTGATTTCAGCTCCACCCGCAGGGGCTTCACCTACATATCAGCGTGCCTTCTCCCGAAGTTACGGCACCATTTTGCCTAGTTCCTTCACCCGAGTTCTCTCAAGCGCCTTGGTATTCTCTACCTGACCACCTGTGTCGGTTTGGGGTACGATTTCGTGTTACCTGATGCTTAGAGGCTTTTCCTGGAAGCAGGGCATTTGTTACTTCAGCACCGTAGTGCCTCGTCATCACACCTCAGCGTTAAAAGGTACCGGATTTACCTGGAACCTCCGCCTACATGCTTAAACCGGGACAACCGTCGCCCGGCTAACATAGCCTTCTCCGTCCCCCCTTCGCAGTAACACCAAGTACAGGAATATTAACCTGTTTCCCATCGACTACGCCTTTCGGCCTCGCCTTAGGGGTCGACTCACCCTGCCCCGATTAACGTTGGACAGGAACCCTTGGTCTTCCGGCGAGCGGGCTTTTCACCCGCTTTATCGTTACTTATGTCAGCATTCGCACTTCTGATACCTCCAGCAACCCTCACAGGCCACCTTCAACGGCTTACAGAACGCTCCCCTACCCAACAACACATAGTGTCGCTGCCGCAGCTTCGGTGCATGGTTTAGCCCCGTTACATCTTCCGCGCAGGCCGACTCGACCAGTGAGCTATTACGCTTTCTTTAAATGATGGCTGCTTCTAAGCCAACATCCTGGCTGTCTGTGCCTTCCCACATCGTTTCCCACTTAACCATGACTTTGGGACCTTAGCTGGCGGTCTGGGTTGTTTCCCTCTTCACGACGGACGTTAGCACCCGCCGTGTGTCTCCCGTGATAACATTCTTCGGTATTCGTAGTTTGCATCGGGTTGGTAAGCCGGGATGGCCCCCTAGCCGAAACAGTGCTCTACCCCCGAAGATGAGTTCACGAGGCGCTACCTAAATAGCTTTCGGGGAGAACCAGCTATCTCCCGGTTTGATTGGCCTTTCACCCCCAGCCACAGGTCATCCGCTAATTTTTCAACATTAGTCGGTTCGGTCCTCCAGTTAGTGTTACCCAACCTTCAACCTGCCCATGGCTAGATCACCGGGTTTCGGGTCTATACCCTGCAACTTAACGCCCAGTTAAGACTCGGTTTCCCTTCGGCTCCCCTATTCGGTTAACCTTGCTACAGAATATAAGTCGCTGACCCATTATACAAAAGGTACGCAGTCACCTAACAAGTAGGCTCCCACTGCTTGTACGTACACGGTTTCAGGTTCTTTTTCACTCCCCTCGCCGGGGTTCTTTTCGCCTTTCCCTCACGGTACTGGTTCACTATCGGTCAGTCAGGAGTATTTAGCCTTGGAGGATGGTCCCCCCATATTCAGACAGGATACCACGTGTCCCGCCCTACTCTTCGAGTTCACAACCTGTGCATTTTCGTGTACGGGACTATCACCCTGTACCGTCGGACTTTCCAGACCGTTCCACTAACACACAAGCTGATTCAGACTCCGGGCTGCTCCCCGTTCGCTCGCCGCTACTGGGGGAATCTCGGTTGATTTCTTTTCCTCGGGGTACTTAGATGTTTCAGTTCCCCCGGTTCGCCTCGTTAACCTATGTATTCAGTTAACGATAGTGCAACGAATTGCACTGGGTTTCCCCATTCGGACATCGCCGGGTCAAAGGTTCATATCACCTCGCCGGCGCTTTTCGCAGATTAGCACGTCCTTCATCGCCTCTGACTGCCAGGGCATCCACCGTGTACGCTTAGTCGCTTAACCTCACAACCCGAAGATGTTTCTTTCGATTCATCATCGGTTTGCGAAAATTTGAGAGACTCGAACACACATTAACTGTGTGTCGTTTCAATTTTCAGCTTGATCCAGATTTTTAAAGAGCAAATATCTCAAACATGACTCGCAAGTCAGTTTTGAGATATGACGGCAGGTGACTTTCACTCACGAACCAGCAAGTGGCGTCCCCTAGGGGATTCGAACCCCTGTTACCGCCGTGAAAGGGCGGTGTCCTGGGCCTCTAGACGAAGGGGACACTGAAGTCTCAATCGCAAGACGCCTTGCTATTTACTTTTCATCAGACAATCTGTGTGAGCACTGCAAAGGCAGGTTCTTTAAGGTAAGGAGGTGATCCAACCGCAGGTTCCCCTACGGTTACCTTGTTACGACTTCACCCCAGTCATGAATCACAAAGTGGTAAGCGCCCTCCCGAAGGTTAAGCTACCTACTTCTTTTGCAACCCACTCCCATGGTGTGACGGGCGGTGTGTACAAGGCCCGGGAACGTATTCACCGTAGCATTCTGATCTACGATTACTAGCGATTCCGACTTCATGGAGTCGAGTTGCAGACTCCAATCCGGACTACGACGCACTTTATGAGGTCCGCTTGCTCTCGCGAGGTCGCTTCTCTTTGTATGCGCCATTGTAGCACGTGTGTAGCCCTACTCGTAAGGGCCATGATGACTTGACGTCATCCCCACCTTCCTCCAGTTTATCACTGGCAGTCTCCTTTGAGTTCCCGGCCGGACCGCTGGCAACAAAGGATAAGGGTTGCGCTCGTTGCGGGACTTAACCCA
Organism: Enterobacter cloacae complex sp. HYC080_NIDB; assembly: GCF_056673325.1. Classification (NCBI taxonomy): domain Bacteria; kingdom Pseudomonadati; phylum Pseudomonadota; class Gammaproteobacteria; order Enterobacterales; family Enterobacteriaceae; genus Enterobacter; species Enterobacter cloacae complex sp. HYC080_NIDB. The sequence goes on from NZ_CP114212.1 coordinate 4,170,492, forward strand.
ACATTTCACAACACGAGCTGACGACAGCCATGCAGCACCTGTCTCAGAGTTCCCGAAGGCACCAATCCATCTCTGGAAAGTTCTCTGGATGTCAAGAGTAGGTAAGGTTCTTCGCGTTGCATCGAATTAAACCACATGCTCCACCGCTTGTGCGGGCCCCCGTCAATTCATTTGAGTTTTAACCTTGCGGCCGTACTCCCCAGGCGGTCGACTTAACGCGTTAGCTCCGGAAGCCACGCCTCAAGGGCACAACCTCCAAGTCGACATCGTTTACGGCGTGGACTACCAGGGTATCTAATCCTGTTTGCTCCCCACGCTTTCGCACCTGAGCGTCAGTCTTTGTCCAGGGGGCCGCCTTCGCCACCGGTATTCCTCCAGATCTCTACGCATTTCACCGCTACACCTGGAATTCTACCCCCCTCTACAAGACTCTAGCCTGCCAGTTTCGAATGCAGTTCCCAGGTTGAGCCCGGGGATTTCACATCCGACTTGACAGACCGCCTGCGTGCGCTTTACGCCCAGTAATTCCGATTAACGCTTGCACCCTCCGTATTACCGCGGCTGCTGGCACGGAGTTAGCCGGTGCTTCTTCTGCGGGTAACGTCAATTGCTGCGGTTATTAACCACAACACCTTCCTCCCCGCTGAAAGTACTTTACAACCCGAAGGCCTTCTTCATACACGCGGCATGGCTGCATCAGGCTTGCGCCCATTGTGCAATATTCCCCACTGCTGCCTCCCGTAGGAGTCTGGACCGTGTCTCAGTTCCAGTGTGGCTGGTCATCCTCTCAGACCAGCTAGGGATCGTCGCCTAGGTGAGCCGTTACCCCACCTACTAGCTAATCCCATCTGGGCACATCTGATGGCAAGAGGCCCGAAGGTCCCCCTCTTTGGTCTTGCGACGTTATGCGGTATTAGCTACCGTTTCCAGTAGTTATCCCCCTCCATCAGGCAGTTTCCCAGACATTACTCACCCGTCCGCCACTCGTCACCCGAGAGCAAGCTCTCTGTGCTACCGTTCGACTTGCATGTGTTAGGCCTGCCGCCAGCGTTCAATCTGAGCCATGATCAAACTCTTCAATTTAAGTTTGATGCTCGTGAATTAAACTTCGTAATGAATTACGTATGTTCACTCAGAGACTTGGTATTCATTTATTGTCCGAAGACATTAAGAATCCATGTCACTTTGAGTGCCCACACAGATTGTCTGATAAATTGTTAAAGAGCAGTTGCAACGCGGCTTTCGCTCACCGTTGCGAGGTGGCGTATATTACGCTTTCCTCTTTCAGAGTCAACCCGTTATTTCAGGATTTTTTCTCTTCAACCGACCGGGTTGTCTGTGAAGTGATTCACATCTGCCGTGTCGATGGAGGCGCATTATAGGGAGTTCTCTGCAGGCCGCAACCGCTAAATGACAGAAAAATGACTGACTGCTGCATTCCACAGCAAAACCCCGCCTTATACCCTTTTACACACAGACTTATCCACAGCATCATCAGGATCCCGATGCGATCCTGCGAACTGAAAAGGAAGATCAACTATACTAGCGGCAAATATTCTTCCTGGCAGAGCACTCCCTCATGAACACACAACGCCTCGCCCGCGACTGGCGTCTCCCTACCGCAGGGGTGATGCTGCTGGCTATTCTGTTTGCCAGTTTTACCCTGCATACGCACTGGAGCGCCTTTATCCAGTGGTGTCTTGCCACTCAAATTACCCTGCACCGTTATCTGGTGATGTATCTGCTGCAGCTGAATAACCACCAGTACAGCGGCGGACTATGGCTCTTAACAGGCGCCTTCCTTTATGGCGTGCTGCACGCCATCGGGCCGGGGCACGGGAAATTCATTGTGACGACCTATCTGACCACTAATAAGGAAAGCGAGCGGGCTGCCCGGGTCGTTCCTTTCCTTGGCAGCCTGATGCAGGGCGTGAGCGCCATTCTGTTTGTCTTTATTCTGGCGGTGGGGTTTAACCTCGCCTCAGGGGATATTAGTACCAGCCGCTGGTATGTAGAGAAGATAAGCGCAGTGCTGATTGGTGTATTCGGCGCGTTCGTCATTTATCAGGCATTAAAGAGCCTGCGTCCGCGCAGAATGACGATCTCAGCCATCAGTCCCCTCCATCAGCACAATGAACACTGTGGCTGCGGCCATCACGGCGTGGGTGCCGACCTGACGCAGGGAGACTGGAAAACTCGCCTGGGGGTGATTCTGGCGATTGGCGCACGCCCGTGCAGTGGGGCAATCATGATTCTGATGTTTTCAAATGCGCTGGGCATTGTCACCTGGGGGATGGCTGCCGTCATGACAATGTCCCTGGGAACGGCACTCTCGATTATGGGGCTCTCGCTGGCGGTACGTTATGCCCGTGAACGCACGGTGGCCTGCTTCGGGGGAAATAGCACGTTAAGATGGCTAGTGCCAGCCGTCAAAATAGCCGGCGGGATAGTTCTGATCCTGTTCGCGACCGTTCTCTTCCTGACGGTCATCCCCATCAGCGCCAATGGCGACTACATCGCTGCCGGATGCTAATAAAAGAAAACCCGCCGTTGGCGGGTTTCTTTATTACTCGTTGATGCGTGGATGCTGATCCACCAGTCGGGAGCGTTTTTTCTGCAGTTCTTCAATCTCTGCGTCAATGTCTTCAATCTTCTGCTCTACATTATCGTAGTGCTCACGCAGGATTTCTTTCGCTTCCTGAATATCCGATGCCGCAGGCGTCGCCCCTTTCAGTGGACGGTTCGCCGTCTCCTTCATCGTAATACCGGTAATCAAGCCAATCACCGCGATCACCATCAGGTAATAAGCAGGCATCATCAGATTCTGCGTGCTTTCCACCAGCGAGGCGGCAAGCGTCGGGGTCAGACCGGCAATCAGTACCGAGATGTTAAAGGCTGCCGCCAGCGCACTGTAACGAATGTGCGTCGGGAACATCGCAGGCAACGTTGAGGCCATCACCCCGATGAAGCAGTTCAGGATCACCGCCAGCATCAGCAGACCCGCAAAAATCAACCCCAGCACGTTACTGTTGATCAGAATAAAGGCCGGGATTGCCAGGGCAAACAGCGCCACGCTTCCCAGAATAATGAATGGTCGACGGCCAAAGCGGTCACTCAGCAGACCCATAATCGGCTGCACGAACAGCATACCCACCATGATGGCGATAATAATCAGCACACCGTGATCTTCCGAGTAATGCAGGTTATGCGACAGATAACTCGGCATGTAGGTCAGCAGCATGTAGTAGGTCACGTTGGTCGAAATCACCAGACCAATACAGGTCAGCAGGCTGCGCCAGTGCTTAGTGGCAATCTCTTTGAACGACACCTTCGGACCATCCTGCAGCCCTTCGCGGTCACCCTGCTCCAGTTTCTCAACGTGCTGCTGGAACGCCGGTGTCTCTTCCAGCGCATGACGCAAATACAGACCGATGATCCCCAGCGGCAGCGCGAGGAAGAATGGGATACGCCAGCCCCAGTCGAGGAAGTTCTCTTCACCGACGACGGTTGAAATCAGCACCACGACACCCGCACCCATCACAAACCCGGCAATCGAGCCGAAGTCCAGCCAGCTCCCCATAAAACCGCGCTTACGGTCCGGGGAATACTCCGCGACGAAGATCGAGGCACCGGTATATTCCCCACCGACGGAGAAACCCTGCGCCATCTTACAGAGCAGCAGCAGAATCGGTGCCCAGATGCCGATCGTGGCATAGGACGGAATCAGGCCGATACAGAAGGTACTTATCGACATGATGACAATGGTGATGGCAAGGATCTTCTGGCGACCGTATTTATCACCGAGCATACCAAAGAACAGACCACCCAGCGGGCGAATAAGGAAAGGAACGGAGAACGTCCCCAGTGCGGCAATCATCTGCAGGCTGGGATCAGCCCCAGGGAAAAACACTTTACCTAACGCGTAGGCCACAAAGCCATAGACACCAAAATCGAACCATTCCATCGCATTACCGAGCGAGGCTGCGGTGATGGCCTTACGCAATTTTGCGTCGTCAATAATAGTGACGTCGCGAAGCGTGATGGGTTTAATCTTTTTCCTTCTCAGCATAGCTATCCTCGTTGACTCGGCCCTGTCTGTTTCACAATCCAGTGTGGGTGCTGTGAACCTTGGGATCCGCTCCATGCGAATCGCCTTATTCAAGCGTAGCAGGTTTACTTACATTGACGTTTATCGTCGATACAACCGAACCTGTTGACGCCTGCCAGGGCAGTTAATGACCTTTTTACCCTACCAGCGTTTATATTTGTGATCAACTTCACACATATATTTATGCTGCGTAAAGTGAAGACAGTCTTTGTCAATTTCCGCAAATAAGCACTTTCTCAACCTGTCCCAGAGAAACATTTTCATGTTGTCCCCTTTTCTTTTTATCACGACATAAAAAGCCGCTTTTTTACAAGAGATTTACATAAACCCCATCCAGCCAGAACGCGGCGTAAAGTTTACAATCAATATGTGACGCAGATAACTAAAACACTGTTTTATTTTCATTGAATCATTATTCCAGTGATCGCATGATAATTCCCGAAACATAGCGATGAGTGTTTTCTGACAAGAGAAAACCAGAGCGCTTACTGAATTTTGTTGCGGGGTCATCCAATACAAGCCATCAAGAAAACCCTTCATCATTTTGAATTTATTGATTTTTTATTCGCGCCCGCCGCTCGCTACGAGGGGTAACATTGTGAGGGTTGTATATGAAGATTAAAGCCACGATAGAACGTATTCCTGGTGGTATGATGCTGGTCCCCCTGGTACTCGGTGCTATTCTGAATACCTTAGCGCCTGAAACCGGGGCTTATTTTGGCGGTTTCACAAAAGGGATGATTACAGGTACCGTCCCCATCCTGGCAGTCTGGTTCTTTTGTATCGGTGCATCCATTAATTTACGTGCAACAGGCACCGTATTACGCAAATCCGGCACGCTGGTCATAACCAAAATAGCGGTGGCCTGGGTTGTCGCCATGATATGCGCGATGTTCATTCCGGAAAATGGAATTCAGACCGGTTTCTTCGCGGGTTTATCGGTCCTGGCAATTGTCTCGGCGATGGATATGACTAACGGCGGGTTGTATGCCAGCCTGATGAACCAGTACGGAACGAAAGAAGAATCCGGGGCATTTGTCCTGATGTCTCTGGAGTCCGGCCCGCTCATGACGATGCTGATCCTGGGTTCTGCTGGCCTGGCCTCTTTTGAGCCTCACCACTTTGTTGGCGCGATCCTGCCCTTCCTGATCGGTTTCGCGCTCGGGAATCTGGATCACGATCTGCGCGATTTCTTCAGCAAAGCCACACCCGTACTCATCCCGTTCTTTGGTTTTGCGCTGGGCAACACCATCAACCTGAACGTGATCCTTGATACGGGCCTGCTGGGTATTGTGCTGGGGGTTGCGGTCATCATCATCACCGGCATTCCGTTGATTATTGCCGACCGCGTGATTGGCGGCGGAAACGGCACGGCGGGTGTCGCCGCCTCTTCAGCCGCAGGTGCTGCGGTCGCAAACCCGGTGATTATTGCTCAGATTAACCCGGCCTTCGAACCGGTAGCCGCTTCTGCAACGGCACTGGTGGCTGCCAGCGTGATTGTTACCGCGATTCTGGTGCCGATCATCACGGCACTGTACGCGAAACGCTACGGAAACGTGCAAGAGAAAGATGTAGAAAGGAAGGCAGCAGAGCTTCAACATTAACAAACCGCACCAAACCATCCCCTCTCCCCTCTGGGGAGAGGGCCAGAGTGAGGGGTGAGGGGTTCAACCAAAAATCTCCTCCACCATCGCCTCCACCAGACGTTTTGCCGAACACAGCCTCGGCATCCCCAGCGCAACGGTCTGCCAGTTTTGCGTAACTGACCAGCTCACCGGGTGTTTATCCGCCTGACACCAGTCACCCAGCCAGCCCAGCATGTCTTTATGATCGATTAAACCCGCCGAAGCGGGGGTGGTCAGCCACTGATGATAGAAATGGCGCGTTGTAGGAGACGCATTGATACCCTGAGCAAGATAATTGGCGGCCATACTGCGTAAATTATCCTTGAGCATGGCCGATACATCGTCCTTCGCCAGACGGCAAGCATCGCCGAAGGCCCCCCAACGCAACTCTTCCAGGACAATGAAACAACGCCCGGCCAGCGACCAGCCATCATAATGACCGGCTCGCCAGCGAGTGAAAATTTGCTCGCTGTGCTCACCCGCCTGGACGGTCAGTCCACGCTGAGTTAGCGCCTTTTCTTTATAAACGGCACGTTGGGTAAAATGCGATGAGAGCTCAGCGTACTGTTCAGGCAGGCCCGGAGAGGGCTGAGCCCTTAAGTGAGCCTGCTGACGAAGTGTATTCAATTTATCCGCCATCAGCGTCAGCGCAAGATGGCCAGGGTCAAGCATCCCGGCGAGTTTTTCAGCCAGACCGAGGCGCAGGGCAGCATTCTCATTCAGCATTCCGGCCATCGCCCAGGGTCGTAACCGGGTGTGCGTCATGATCTCCTGAGTCAAGCGCTCACGAAACTGCAGCTGCTGCGGCCCCAAATGAGGATGACGCGCAACGTCCACGCCCTGCACAAGATCGACCATAAATTTAGGATGAATACACTCCAGCGTCCGCCCGGGACCGTCCAGTAGCTGTGTTGTCATGGTTGCTCTGCCGCGAATAGAGTTTGAATATCATCGCGTAACAGTCGGGTATCTTCCTGTATCCACGTCGCAGTAGTGATACTTTGCTTCAACAGCTGGCTGAGCGCTCGGGTCGAATGCTCATTTTGTTGACGCACTGCGAGGCTATCACGCAAGCTTTCCTGTAACCCGGTCAGGTATAACGAAAATTCTGCAAAGAACGTCGCCATTCCTGCCGTAACAGAGACATCGACCTGGGCGGACAAAGCTTTACGTATATGTTCACAAAACTGATCAATATGTTGCTTAAATTTGTCATGTAGCTGCGCAATGTCGATAACATAGCGCGTGCGGGCCGCCACATATTCATCCCAGCCCCAGCCCGGATTATTCAGCCAGCGAGAGACGGTCTCACGCATGCTGCCCGCGCCCGATGGCTGTCCTGCAGGGCGGTTGTCCTGCGCGATGGCATCGTTAAACAGCGCCTGCGTATTGACGTTAAGCTGGTTAGCCTGAAAAGCCGGGAAGCTAATCCGCGCCCGAAAGCCGGCATGGCTCAGATGCTCTTTAATACGCGTTTCGATGGGACGCATGGCGTCATTCAGGGAACGCGCCAGCGTAGACTCCAGCTGATCGAAGCGTAACGCCAGCTCCCGGCAGATCTTTGTCTGCGCATCCAGCATGATAAGCTCGCAGGAGGAGCGGATTTTACTCAGGGCAATCTGTGCCTGCCCCTCGTCATCCAGTACCAGCTGCTGTAGTTCTTGCGGTTCGTCACCGCGAGGATTCAACCGATCGTTACCGGCTAAATCAAGGATATTGCGAGCGCTAAACACGTGACCAATCGCCTGGTGAAGCGCTGTTTTTTGGGCCCCCATAAAGTCCGCAGTGGCATTCAGCGCCTGCTCAACTTCATGTTTCACCTCATCGCTCACCACCCGCTGGCGCGTCTGCATCATCGCCATGTCCTCTTCCAGACGCGTAATATTCAGTTCCAGCGCGTCAAAGGCGACCGTCAGCCCCTGATAGCGGAAGTCGAGATATTCCCGGGCATTTTGTGCGTAGTTGAGCAGCTTATGGGACGCCGAGCGCAACGCAAATAACGAGGCATTAGCATAGGCGGCGTAAATCAGTTTGCGTATCGGTTGTTCAAACAGCGAATCTTCCCAGAGCAAATCGGCGGCATGACGGATATGGCCAATATCATCCAGGTCCGCCGTACGCCAGCGGCGACCGAGGGCGGCTTCGGCAAAATCCTGCACCCAGGGTTGCTCCTGATGATCCGGCAGTTGTCCGTGGGTATTCATCTCGTAGCGAGCGCGGTTCGCCAGATACGCCCACATGGAGGAGACAGGGTAGATCTGGCCAGGCGAAATATTGCCTTTCATTAAGGTACCGGAGATCATCGCCCGGACCTGCTCTTCATCATCGCTATTGCGATCTTTCTGGTCGAATTTATTCACCAGGGCATACAGAGGCACGGATTTCCCCGCCACCGAAATAGCCTGACGGACCTCTTCATCAGATATAGATTTAAGCTGGGTATAATCCATTACCGCCAGCACCGCCGATGCGCGGGCTAACTGCTCACTCAGCATTTTTTGCAGATGCGGCTGTCCGGCCTCATTAGGCCCAGGGGTATCGAGCAGCGTCAGTTGCCCGAGGTGGGCATCCAGACCCGCAAGATGCACGAACTCCACTTCAATGACCGGAATGTGTTCAATGGCCGCGTATTCTGAAAACGGAAACGCCACGCCCAGCGCCTGAGAGAGTCTGACCAGGTCATTGAGGCTTTTCAGGCAATGAAATATTGGCTGCGCTCCAAGATGATGCTTTTCAAAGGCTTCACCTTTTTCAATGCGTTCCAGCAGCGTATTCATGTCTTTATCAATTTCCAGATGCTGAGCCAGCTTCCCGCGATCGTAATCGCAGAGTTGTTTCTGCAGCAGCTGGATCAAATCATCAATAGGCGAGACATGTGAGAAATGGAGTACCGGCTCTTTCTGGCCTGGCGTATGACGAATCAGGGTAGGAAGCGCCGTCATTGGGCGGTTGCGATTAGGCAACACTTCGGTCCCCACAATGGCATTAATGGTGGTCGATTTCCCCGCTTTCATGGTACCAACGATAGCCAGAACCATTTCCAGACGTGTTATTTTGCGTAATTCATTATTCAGCATTGCCTGCTGCGCTTCGACACCCCGCGCACTAAAATGCAAAGGCAGAACGTTGTTCTTTTCACCCGTAATAGCGGCCGTCGTGTTCTCCAGCATCGCTGTCGGCATTGACTTCAAGGTATCAAGATTTTGCAGGGCAAGCTGTAACAAACGCTCAGCTTCCTGGCTTAATTCAAAAATGGTCTGTGTGTGCATGATAAAAGCCTTTCCTTAACGCAAATTTATTACTTTTATTAAGCCACTGGTATTAATTATGATGTTCAGGCTTATATGATCACGTGTGGAAAACATGTTCACCGGAATATAACTGATTGAAGATAATCAGAAATAAATGGCTATCCTTGCATGGCGTGTAAAGCTCTCCTCAAGGCCTGACAGCCAAAAGATAAAAAGCGTAGCCCTTTTTAAGAAACTTCAGGATATATCATCATTATTTATCCACCTAAAAAGAACGGGTTATGCCACAACCATACGAAATGCATGGCAGCAAAGACCAAAGATAAATAACAATGTGTTGCTTCACCTTATCCGAAATGAAGGTGCGTAGCAATTTGCCACAATAAAATATTCGATATATTTAGCGACTTCTCTTTCCACCGTGTTAATGACGTTAGCATCGCTTAACTGACTGACAGGAAGTGTCACTCCCGACACATTTTTTGCTTTTTTTTAAATTCAGAATATCACCGACAAACGTGTGGATTTGCGCTATACTTGCCGCCTTTTTCGGCACACTGCCGTCATTTAGCTGGCATTTTCCAGCGTGTTAACACTTTTTTGAGGATACCGATATGTCTCTCCCACACTGCCCGAAATGCAATTCTGAATACACCTATGAAGATAATGGCATGTTCATCTGCCCGGAATGTGCACATGAATGGAATGATGCCGAACCGGCACAGGATGCAGATGCCCTGATCGTAAAAGATGCGAACGGTAACCTGCTGGCGGATGGCGACAGCGTCACCGTGGTTAAAGATCTGAAAGTCAAAGGCAGCTCTTCCATGCTGAAGATCGGTACCAAAGTGAAGAACATTCGTCTGGTTGAAGGCGATCATAATATCGACTGCAAAATTGACGGCTTCGGTCCGATGAAACTGAAATCTGAGTTCGTGAAAAAGAACTGATTTTTCTCCTGTAGGCCCGATAACCGAAGCGCCGCCGGGCGCTTTTTCCGGATGCGCTACGCTTATCCGGCCTACAAAAAAAGAACTACACTTAATGGGCTTTTCTTACGTGAGGTAAAGAATATGCCGTTAAGTCCCTACATCTCCTTCGCCGGCAACTGTGCAGAGGCAACCGCCTTTTATCAGCAGGCCGTCGGCGCTGAACTCCTCTATAAAATCACTTTCGGTGAAATGCCCAAAAGCGACAGCAGTGAAGAAGGCTGTCCGTCCGGCATGCAGTTTCCTGATTCCGCTATCGCCCACTCTAACGTCCGCATTGCGGGCAGCGACATCATGATGAGCGACGGGCAGCCGCCGGGCAGCAACGCGCAGTATGCCGGGTTCACGCTGGTGCTCGACACGCAGGATGTGTCAGAAGGCAAGCGCTGGTTCGACAACCTCGCCGCTGGCGGCAATATCGACATGGCGTGGCAGGAGACCTTCTGGGCGCACGGTTTCGGTAAAGTCACCGATAAATACGGCGTACCGTGGATGATTAACGTCGTTAAGCAGCAGCACTAATTTTCTGGCGGTGGGCGGTCCGCCTCCGCCTGTCATCAAACTCCCCTCAACTCTTCAAATTCCCGCAACCCAGACTTAACCCAAATGTCACATTGATGCGCCAGCATGAGGCCACATTTATCGTGAGGCCCCGCACATGCAAACTGTCATCCGCGTCGAGAAACTGAGCAAGACCTTCAATCACAACAAGGCGCTGCATGCCGTTGATCTGACCGTCCAGCAGGGCGACATGGTGGCGCTTCTCGGCCCTTCTGGCTCCGGTAAATCCACCCTTCTGCGCCATTTAAGCGGTCTTATCACCTGCGATAAAACCCCGGAAAGTCACGTCGAATTGCTGGGCAACACGGTGCAGCGCGCCGGGCGTCTGGCAAGTGATATCCGCAAGAGCCGTGCCCAGACGGGCTACATCTTCCAGCAGTTCAACCTGGTCAATCGCCTGACGGTACTGGAGAACGTGCTGATTGGCGCACTCGGCAGCACACCGTTCTGGCGCACCTGCCTGCGCTGGTTCTCACCTTCCCAGAAGCAGGAAGCTCTTCAGGCGTTGACTCGCGTCGGTATGGCACACCTGGCCCACCAGCGTGTCTCCACCCTGTCCGGTGGACAACAGCAGCGCGTCGCCATCGCCCGCGCCCTGATGCAGAAAGCAAAAATCATTCTGGCCGATGAACCTATCGCCTCGCTGGACCCGGAATCCGCCCGCATCGTGATGGAAACCCTGCGCGACATTAACCAGAACGACGGCATTACCGTGGTGGTAACGCTGCATCAGGTGGATTACGCCCTGCGCTACTGCGAGCGCATTGTCGCCCTGCGTCAGGGCCATGTGTTCTTTGACGGCGCAAGCCACCAGTTTGATAACGAACGTTTTGATCATCTCTACCGCAGCGTAAACCGCGTCGAAGAGCGCGCGCAGGCTGCATAACTCCCCATAACGAGGAATGGAAATGAACTACAAAGCCGTTGCCGCGCTGGCCTTTACCAGCATGTTCAGCATCAGCACCCTGTTAAGCCCGGCGTATGCGGAAGAGCAGGAAAAAGCGCTGAACTTCGGCATTATTTCGACGGAATCACAGCAGAACCTGAAGCCTCAGTGGGAACCGTTCCTGAAAGATATGGAAACCAAACTGGGGATCAAAGTGAATGCCTTCTTCGCCCCGGACTACGCGGGCATTATCCAGGGAATGCGCTTTAATAAAGTCGACATCGCCTGGTACGGCAACCTCTCCGCAATGGAAGCGGTAGACCGCGCCAACGGCCAGGTCTTTGCCCAGACCGTTGCGGCAGATGGCTCCCCGGGCTACTGGAGCGTGCTGATCGTGAACAAAGACAGCCCGATCAACAACCTCAACGACATGCTCGCCAAACGCAAAGAGCTGACATTTGGTAACGGCGACCCGAACTCCACCTCCGGCTTCCTCGTCCCTGGCTACTACGTCTTCGCGAAAAACAACGCCTCCGCCAGCGACTTCAAACGCACCGTCAACGCCAGCCATGAAACCAACGCCCTGGCCGTGGCGAACAAGCAGGTGGATGTTGCCACCAACAACACCGAAAACCTCGACAAGCTGAAAACCTCCGCGCCGGACAAGCTGAAAGAACTGAAGGTGATCTGGAAATCGCCGCTGATCCCGGGCGACCCGATCGTCTGGCGTAAAAACCTCTCCGAAAGCACCAAGGACAAGGTGTACGACTTCTTTATGAACTACGGCAAAACGCCGGAAGAGAAAGCGGTTCTTGAGAAACTGGGCTGGGCACCGTTCCGCGCCTCCAGCGACCTTCAGCTGGTCCCGATTCGCCAGCTGGCGCTGTTTAAACAGATGCAGGCCGTGAAGGACAACAAAGGGCTCAAGGAAGAAGAGAAGACCAGCAAAGTCTCTGACATTCAGGCCCAGCTGGAAGACCTTGACCGCCTGACCGCGGCACTCGGCGCCATGACCAGCGTAAATAAAGCGGTGCAGTAGTTTCTTTTCCCCCTCTCCCCGTGGGAGAGGGCCGGGGTGAGGGCATCAGCGCGCACATTTCCCCCTCACCCTAACCCTCTCCCTCAAGGGAGAGGGAATTAAAACCCAAGGAGCCAACATGCAAACCATCACCCTCCCGCCGCCAAAGCGCAGCTGGTTCTCGCTCGTAAGCTGGGCCATCCTGCTGGCGGTGCTGGTTATCTCCTGGAAGGGCGCAGAAATGGATCCCCTGCTGCTCTTCAAAGATTCCGGCAACATGGCAACCTTCGCCGCCGACTTCTTCCCGCCGGACTTCAGCCAGTGGCAGGACTATCTCAGCGAAATGGCCATTACTCTGCAAATTGCCGTCTGGGGCACTGCCCTTGCCGTCATTCTCTCCATTCCGTTTGGCCTGATGAGCGCGGAAAACATCGTGCCGTGGTGGGTATACCAGCCGATGCGCCGCCTGATGGACGCCTGCCGCGCGATTAACGAAATGGTCTTTGCGATGTTGTTCGTGGTGGCCGTGGGTCTGGGTCCGTTCGCGGGCGTCATGGCGTTGTTCATCCACACCACCGGGGTGCTCTCCAAGCTGCTCTCGGAAGCGGTCGAAGCCATTGAGCCCGGCCCGGTGGAAGGCATCCGCGCCACCGGCGCCAACAAAATCGAAGAGATCCTCTACGGCGTCCTGCCGCAGGTGATGCCGCTGCTGATCTCCTACTCGCTGTACCGCTTTGAGTCCAACGTTCGCTCCGCCACGGTCGTCGGCATGGTCGGTGCAGGCGGAATCGGCGTCACCCTGTGGGAAGCGATTCGCGGTTTCCAGTTCCAGCAAACCTGCGCCCTGATGGTGCTCATCATCGTCACCGTCAGCCTGCTGGATTTCCTCTCTCAACGTTTGCGTAAGCACTTCATCTGAGAAGCGAGGCTTTGTTTTCTATGTACTTATCCAGACATCCGACCAGTTACCCAACCCGTTGGCAAGAAATTGCGGCAAAGCTCGAAGTAGAGCTGCGCACCCACTACCGCTGCGGAGACTACCTGCCCGCCGAGCAGCAGCTTGCGGATCGCTATGAAGTGAATCGCCACACCCTGCGCCGCGCCATTGACCAGCTGGTCGAGCGCGGCTGGGTGCAACGCCGTCAGGGCGTGGGCGTGCTGGTGCTGATGCGCCCGTTCGACTATCCGCTCAATGCCCAGGCGCGCTTTAGTCAGAACCTGCTGGATCAGGGCAGCCATCCCACCAGCGAAAAGCTGCTCTCGGTCCTGCGCCCGGCCTCCAGCCATGTGGCGGACGCGCTGGGCATTCAGGAAGGCGATAACGTCATCCACCTGCGCACGTTGCGCCGCGTCAACGGCGTAGCGGTATGCCAGATTGACCACTACTTCGCGGACCTCGCCCTCTGGCCAGTGCTGCAAAACTTTTCCAGCGGTTCCCTGCACGACTTTCTGCAGGATGCCACGGGCATCGCCCTCAAGCGCACCCAGACGCGTATCAGCGCCCGCCGCGCGCAGGCTAAAGAGAGCAAAGTGCTCGAAATCCCCAATATGGCGCCGCTGCTCTGCGTGCGCACCCTCAACCACCGTGACGGCGAGGTCAATGCGACGGAATACTCCGTCAGCCTGACCCGTGCCGACATGATCGAATTCACTATGGAGCACTGAATGCACGTCGATACCGCCACCCGACAGCGCTGGATGCGTGTGCTGGCCCACAGCCAGCCTGCTGCCCTGCGCGATCGCATGAACGCCCTGAGCCTGACGCCAGACTACGACACTATCCGCGCACCGGAAATTGGCCTGGTGCAGATCCAGGCCCGGATGGGCGGCACAGGGCAGCGCTTTTTTGCGGGAGACGCCCCCCTCACCCGCGCCGCGATCCGCCTGAACAGCGGCACGCTGGGCTACAGCTACGTGCTGGGACGCGATAAAGCACACGCCGAGCGCTGCGCAGTAATAGACGCCCTTTTGCAGGAACAAACGCATTTTCAGACGTTAATGGAAACCCTTATTGCCCCGCTGGAAGCTGACCGCGCCGCACGACTTGCCGCACGTCAGGCCGAAGTGAATACCAGCCGGGTCGACTTCTTTACGCTCGTTCGCGGAGACAACGCATGACGCTTCAACCTGCTTTTACCCTGGCCGTCCAGGATGCCCAACAAAGTTTTCGTCGCCTGCTGAAAGCCATGAGCGAGCCGGGGGTGATTGTCTCGCTGCACCAGCTTTCACAGGGCTGGCTGCCGCTGAATCTGGCGACCACCAGCGTGTTGCTAACCCTTGCCGACAACGACACGCCGGTGTGGCTGTCAGGCGCCTTATCTAATGACATCGCCAGCCAGAACCTGCGTTTTCACACCAGTGCCCCGCTGGTTGAGCAACCGCGACAGGCGGTCTTTGCCGTGGCCGACGAACACATCAGCCACGAGCAGCTCAACGCCCTGAGCGAAGGGAGCGCCGTTGCACCGGAAACCAGCGCCACGCTGATTCTGCAGGTCTCCAGCCTGAGCGGAGGCCGCATGCTCCGCCTGACCGGTGCAGGTATCGCCGATGAACGCATGGTTGCGCCGCAGCTGCCGGAATGCATCATTCATGAGCTGACCGAACGCCCGCACCCGTTCCCGCTGGGCATAGACCTGCTCCTGACCTGCGGCGAGCGTCTGCTCGCCATCCCGCGGACCACCCACGTGGAGGTGTGCTGATGTACGTTGCCGTTAAAGGGGGCGAAAAGGCGATCGCCTCCGCCCATGCCTTACAGGAACACAGACGACGGGGCGATGAAAAACTGCCCGAACTGAGCGTCGCCCAGATTGAGCAGCAGCTGAACCTGGCCGTTGACCGGGTGATGACCGAAGGCGGCGTCGCCGATCGCGAGCTGGCGGCGCTGGCGCTGAAGCAGGCCAGCGGCGATAACGTCGAAGCCATCTTTCTGCTGCGCGCCTGGCGCACCACGGTTCCCCGCTTCACGGCGAGCGAGCCGGTGAATACGGCGCAGATGCGCCTGGAGCGCCGTATTTCTGCCGTTTATAAAGACATCCCCGGCGGCCAGCGGCTTGGCCCCACCTACGATTACACCCATCGCCTGCTGGATTTTACCCTGCTGGCGAACGGCGAAGCGCCACGGCTCAGCACCACGGATGCCGAACAGGAGCCGTCTCCGCACGTCTTCAGCCTGCTGGCAAACCAGGGGCTGGCGAAAGCGGAAGAAGATTCGGGTACCACGCCGGATGACATCACCCGCACGCCGCCAGTTTTCCCGTGCTCGCGCTCCTCGCGTCTGCAGCAGCTGATGCGTGGCGACGAAGGCTATCTGCTGGCGCTGGCCTACTCCACCCAGCGCGGCTATGGGCGTAACCACCCGTTTGCGGCCGAAATTCGCAGCGGTTATATCGACGTGGAAATTGTGCCGGAAGAGCTGGGTTTTGCGGTGAACGTCGGCGAACTGCTGATGACCGAATGCGAAATGGTTAACGGCTTTGTCGCGCCAGAGAATGAAGACCCGCACTTTACCCGCGGCTACGGGCTAGTGTTTGGCCTGAGCGAACGCAAAGCCATGGCGATGGCGCTGGTCGACCGCGCCCTGCAGGCACCGGACTACGGCGAGCACATCGCCGGCCCGGCGCAGGATGAGGAGTTCGTGCTGGCCCATGCAGACAACGTTGAGGCCGCCGGTTTCGTCTCGCACCTCAAGCTGCCGCACTACGTCGATTTCCAGGCCGAACTGGAACTGCTGAAACGTCTGCAACGGGAGCGCGCCAATGGCTAACTTAAGCGGCTACAACTTTGCCTATCTGGATGAGCAAACCAAACGCATGATCCGCCGCGCCATCCTCAAAGCGGTTGCCATTCCGGGCTACCAGGTACCGTTCGGCGGCCGCGAGATGCCAATGCCCTACGGCTGGGGCACCGGCGGTATTCAGTTGACCGCCAGCGTGATCGGGGAAGCCGACGTGCTTAAGGTCATCGACCAGGGGGCAGACGACACCACCAACGCCGTTTCGATCCGCAACTTCTTCAAGCGCGTGACCGGCGTAGCGACCACTGAAAAAACCGAAGACGCGACGCTGATCCAGACCCGCCACCGCATTCCGGAAACCCCGCTGACTGAAGATCAGATTCTGATTTTCCAGGTGCCGATCCCGGAGCCGCTGCGCTTTATCGAGCCGCGGGAAACCGAAACCCGCACCATGCACGCGCTGGAAGAGTACGGCGTGATGCAGGTGAAGCTTTACGAGGACATCGCCCGCTTCGGCCATATCGCCACCACCTACGCCTACCCGGTGAAGGTCAACGGGCGCTATGTGATGGACCCGTCGCCAATCCCGAAATTCGATAACCCAAAGATGGACATGATGCCAGCCCTGCAACTCTTTGGCGCCGGGCGTGAAAAACGCATCTATGCCGTACCGCCTTACACCCGTGTGGAGAGTCTCGATTTTGATGACCACCCGTTTACGGTGCAGGCGTGGGACGAGCCATGCGCCATCTGCGGATCCCAACATAGCTATCTGGATGAAGTGGTGCTGGATGACACGGGCAAACGGATGTTCGTCTGCTCCGACACCGATTTCTGCCGCCAACAGAGCGAGGCGAACAGCCAATGAAACCGCTGCTTTCGGTTAATAACCTGACTCACCTATACGCGCCTGGCAAAGGCTTCAGCGACGTGTCGTTCGAGCTGTGGCCGGGCGAAGTGCTGGGGATTGTCGGCGAGTCCGGCTCCGGCAAAACCACGCTTCTCAAGTCCCTCTCCGCGCGCCTGACGCCGCAGAACGGTGAGATTTTATATGAGGGCACGTCGCTGTATGGCATGAGCGAGGCCGAGCGCCGTCGCCTGCTGCGTACCGAGTGGGGCGTAGTGCATCAGCACCCAATGGACGGGCTGCGCCGCCAGGTTTCAGCGGGAGGCAACATCGGCGAACGGCTGATGGCCACCGGCGCGCGCCACTACGGTCACATCCGCGCCACCGCGCAGCACTGGCTGGAGGAGGTTGAAATCCCCGCCTCGCGTATCGACGACCTGCCCACCACTTTCTCTGGCGGCATGCAGCAGCGTTTACAGATCGCCCGCAACCTGGTCACCCATCCGAAGCTGGTGTTTATGGATGAGCCCACCGGCGGGCTGGATGTCTCGGTTCAGGCGCGCCTGCTCGATCTGCTGCGCGGCCTGGTGGTGGAGTTGAACCTGGCGGTGGTGATTGTCACCCACGATCTGGGCGTCGCACGCCTGCTGGCGGACCGTCTGCTGGTGATGAAGCAGGGTCAGGTGGTGGAAAGTGGGCTGACCGACCGCGTGCTCGACGATCCCCATCATCCGTACACCCAGCTGCTGGTGTCGTCCGTATTGCAGAATTGAGGGCGCTGTCCCCGGGTGGCGCTGCGCTTACCCGGCCTACGAACACCGCGCCTGTAGGCCGGGTAAGGCGAAGCCGCCACCCGGCAAAACGAATCTCGAGGCCAACATGATCCACGTACAAAACGTCAGTAAAACCTTTGTGCTCCACCAGCAAAACGGCGTGCGGCTGCCCGTCCTGCAAAACGCGTCGTTAGAAGTCGGCAACGGCGAATGCGTCGTGCTGCACGGCCACTCCGGCAGTGGAAAATCCACCCTGCTGCGCTCCCTGTACGCCAACTATCAGCCAGACGAAGGCCACATTCATATCCGCCACAACAACGAGTGGGTGGATCTGGTACAGGCACCCGCACGTAAGGTACTTGAAGTGCGCCGTTCGACGATCGGCTGGGTCAGCCAGTTTCTGCGGGTGATCCCGCGGATCTCCGCTCTGGACGTGGTGATGCAGCCACTGCTGGATCTCGGCGTCCCGCGTGACACCTGTGCCGCCAAAGCCGCCAGCCTACTGACGCGCCTCAACGTGCCGGAGCGTCTGTGGCACCTTGCTCCATCGACCTTTTCCGGTGGCGAGCAGCAGCGGGTCAACATCGCACGCGGCTTTATTGTCGACTACCCGATTTTACTCCTGGATGAACCCACCGCTTCGCTCGATAGCAAAAACAGCGCAGCGGTGATGGAGCTGATCGAACAGGCCAAAGCGCGCGGCGCGGCGATCGTCGGGATCTTCCACGATGAAGCCGTGCGCGAGCGCGTAGCGGACAGACTGCACCCGATGGGGACAAACGTATGATTATCAATAATGTCAGGCTGGTGCTGGAAAACGAGGTCGTGGATGGCTCGGTTGAAATCCAGGACGGCGTCATCCGCGCGTTTGCCGAAACCCGGAGCCGCGCGCCTGACGCGATGGACGGCGAAGGTGGCTGGCTGCTGCCGGGGCTCATTGAGCTGCATACCGACAACCTCGACAAATTTTTCACCCCGCGCCCGAAGGTGGACTGGCCCGCCCATTCGGCGATGAGCAGCCACGACGCGCTGATGGTCGCCAGCGGTATTACCACCGTGCTCGACGCGGTGGCGATTGGCGACGTGCGCGACGGCGGCGACAGGCTTGAAAACCTGGAGAAGATGATTAACGCCGTGGAAGAGACGCAAAAGCGTGGCCTTAACCGCGCCGAGCACCGCCTGCATCTGCGTTGTGAACTGCCGCACCACACCACCCTGCCGCTGTTTGAAAAACTGGTGGGCCGCGAGCCTGTCTCGCTGGTCTCCCTGATGGACCACTCGCCGGGGCAGCGTCAGTTCGCCAACATTGAGAAGTATCGTGAATACTATCAGGGCAAATACTCGCTCAACGATGCCGAGATGGCGCGCTACGAAGAAGAACAGCTGGCGCTTGCGGCACAGTGGTCGCAGCCGAACCGTCTCAGGATTGCCGCAATGTGCCGTGACCGCAATATTGCGCTGGCAAGCCATGACGATGCCACGCACGATCATGTGCGTGAATCCCACCAGCTTGGTAGCGTGATCGCCGAATTTCCCACTACGTTCGAAGCCGCAGAGGCGTCGCGTCAGCACGGGATGAACGTACTGATGGGCGCACCGAATATCGTGCGCGGCGGCTCGCACTCCGGCAACGTGGCGGCAAGCAAGCTCGCCTCGCTCGGCCTGCTGGATATCCTCTCGTCTGACTACTACCCCGCCAGCCTGCTGGATGCGGCATTCCGGGTCGCGGACGATGAGGAGAACCGTTTTACGCTGCCGCAGGCCATTCGCCTGGTGACCAAAAACCCGGCCGCCGCACTCAATCTTCAGGATCGCGGTGAGATTGCCGAAGGAAAACGGGCAGATCTGGTGCTTGCCCACCGCAAAGGCGAGCATATTCATATCGACCACGTCTGGCGTCAGGGAAAAAGGGTGTTCTGATGGGAAGACTTATCTGGTTGATGGGGCCGTCCGGCTCCGGTAAGGACAGCCTGCTGTCTGCCCTGCGGCAGCGGGAACATTCACAGCTGCTGGTGGCGCACCGCTATATTACCCGCGCGGCGAACGCCGGAAGTGAAAACCATATCGCCCTGAGCGAGCAGGAGTTTTTCACCCGCGCCGGGCAAAACCTGCTGGCACTGAGCTGGCACGCTAACGGTTTCTACTATGGCGTCGGCATTGAGATCGACCTCTGGCTGCACGCGGGTTTTGATGTGCTGGTCAACGGCTCACGCGCCCATCTGCCGCAGGCAAAAGCCCGATATGAAACGGCCCTGCTGCCAATCTGCCTGCAGGTTTCCCCGGACGTTCTGCGCAGCAGGCTGCAAAACCGGGGGCGCGAAAACGCGCGGGAGATTGACCAGCGTCTGGAGCGCGCGGCGCGCTACACCCCTTCAGGCTGCCATGTCCTCAATAACGACGGAAGTTTGCTACAGTCAGTCGAGAGCTTTTTATCCCTTATCCGTCAGAAGGAGAAACAGCATGCCTGACTGCCAGCTTCGCCCCGCCACTGCTGATGATGCGCAGAGCGTGTACGCCCTCATCTGCGAACTTAAGCAAGCAGAGTTCGATCACCAGGCGTTTCATGCCGGCTATCTGGCTAATCTGCAGGATCACAATATGCGCTATCAGCTTGCCGAGCTGGACGGGGAAGTCATCGGCATGATCGGTCTGCACATGCAGTTTCACCTCCATCACGCCCGCTGGATCGGCGAGATCCAGGAGCTGGTGGTCATGCCGCAAGCGCGCGGGTTAAAGGTGGGTAGCCAGTTGCTCACCTGGGCAGAGGACGGTGCACGACAGGCTGGCGCGGAGTTGACAGAACTTTCCACCAGCGTGAAGCGCGTGGACGCCCACCGTTTCTACCTTCGTGAAGGGTATACGCAGAGCCATTTCCGCTTCACCAAACCGCTGTAGAGGTGAGTGATGAGTCTGACCATAACGTTAACCGGCACCGGCGGTGCCCAGCTGGTGCCCGTCTTTGGCTGCGACTGCGCGTCGTGTAGACGCGCGCGTTTGCAGGAAAATTATCGCCGTCGTCCCTGCAGTGCGGTGGTCAAATACAACGATGCGGTCACGTTGCTGGACGCCGGTATTCCACACCTGATGGAGGACTGGCCCGCGGGCAGTTTTCAGCAGTTTTTACTCACTCACTATCATATGGATCACGTTCAGGGGCTGTTTCCCCTGCGCTGGGGCGTGGGTGCAACGATTCCGGTCTACGGCCCACCGGACGACGCGGGGTGTGACGACCTGTTCAAACATCCGGGGATCCTGGATTTCAGTCATACGGTCGAACCGTTTGTGGTGTTTGAGCTACAGGGACTGCGGGTGACGCCGCTGCCCCTCAACCATTCGAAGCTGACGTTTGGCTATCTGCTGGAATCCGCCCACAGCCGCGTGGCGTGGCTTTCAGACACGGCGGGATTACCGGAAAAAACGGTGAAGTTTCTGCTCAACAATCAGCCGCAGGCGATAATCATCGACTGCAGTCATGAACCGCGTGACGAGCCGCCGCGTAACCATTGTGATTTGAACACCGTGGTTGCGTTAAACGAGGTGATTGGCTGTCCGCAGGTGATCCTGACGCACATCAGCCATCAGTTTGACGTGTGGATGATGAACAACCCGCTGCCGAACGGTATCGAAGCGGGGTATGACGGCATGGTGCTGGTACTCGACTGAGTTTTGCCGGGTGGCGGCTGCGCCTTACCCGGCCTACGGACCAGGCTTTAGCCGCGATCGTAATCGTCTTCTAACCGCCGTTCATCCTCTTCCAGTCGACGCCTGTCGTCATCTAACTGACGTTGACGCTCGTCTAAACGGCGGCGTCTGTCTTCGAGCTGCCGACGGCGATCGTCGTACTGACGGCTGTCGCTTTGACGGCTGCGATCGTAGCGATCGTCGTCGTCATTACGGCTGCTGTCGGGGTTATAAGCATCGTTGATCGCCTGCTGAATGTTGCCAATGGCATCATCAATCACGTCGGCGTGGGCCAGCTGGCTGGTGAGTGACAGCAGACCCAATATCAGAGCGGAAAAGTAACGTTTCATAAGGCCAGACTCACAGGTGGACTGGCGTTAAGGTAATCAACGGGACTGTGCCGGAGTAGCGGAGGAATCTCAAATTACCATCACCTTACGCAGCGCCTGTGCCAGCTGTACGCGGGTAAACGGCTTACGCAGTAACTGAACGTCCGGCAGCTGAGGGTTATGCGTAGGCCGCAAATCCTGGCCGCTGATCAGCAGCACCGGAAGCTGCGGATAATGACTGCGCACATGGTTAATG
The DNA here is from genome assembly GCF_056673325.1 of Enterobacter cloacae complex sp. HYC080_NIDB. Taxonomy (NCBI): domain Bacteria; kingdom Pseudomonadati; phylum Pseudomonadota; class Gammaproteobacteria; order Enterobacterales; family Enterobacteriaceae; genus Enterobacter; species Enterobacter cloacae complex sp. HYC080_NIDB. The sequence continues at coordinate 4,192,549 of NZ_CP114212.1, forward strand.
ACCTCCGCTCCGCTGAGGCTTCCGGGCAGCATCAGGTCGCTGATAAACATGCCAATATCCGGCGATGCCTCCAGCATGCTCAGGGCCTGCTCGCCATTCTCCGCTTCGAGTGTCAGGTAGCCTAGCTGATGCAGCTGCTCACACAGGGTCTGGCGGACATCCGCCTCATCTTCCAGTACCAGCACCAGCCGCTCGCTATCCGGGGAGGTGGTAGCCGGGAGCGCCTCACTTTCAGACACGGTGGAAAACGTCGAGCGCGGCAGATGGAGCCGAACGGTGGTGCCCTGCCCCGGCGCGCTTTCAATCTCCACGCGTCCCCCGGACTGACGCACAAAACCGTACACCATCGACAACCCTAATCCGCTGCCACTTCCGGTCTGTTTGGTGGTAAAGAACGGTTCAAAGACCCGGGATTTCACCTCCTGCGCCATACCGCTACCATGGTCAATGACCTCCAGCGCCACCATATCCTGCCTGCGGCCGTCGCTGCGGGTCACGCGCTGGTTCCATGTACGAATTTTAATGACGCCGCTTTGCCCTTCCATCGCATCGCGGGCGTTCATCACCAGATTGATAATCGCGTTTTCCAGCTGGCCGACGTCTATCCATGCGGACCATGCCGGGGTTTGCGCTTCAATCTCCAGAGTCAGGGTGACAGGCAAGGAGTGACGCATCAGTTCCCGCAGGTTCTCCAGCAGCGGTTTCATCTCAACGGTATGCGGCGTCAGGGATTGCTTGCGGGAAAATGCCAGCAGGCGCTGGGTCAGCATGGCGCCGCGTTCGGCCGCCTTCAGCGCCCGGGTGATACGCGGCGCGTCTTTTGATTCGGGGTCGGTCAGCTCAAGACTGCCGATGATCACCGCCAGAAGATTATTAAAATCATGCGCCAGCCCGCCGGTCAGCTGTCCGACAGCCTTCATCTTCTGGCTGTGGAGCAACGCTTCTTCCAGTCCCTGACGCTCAATGCGGTCGATCTCCATCTGCGTCGTTTTCTCTTTCAGCAGACGCGTCGTGTGCTCAAGTGAAGCAGTGTTGCGGGCAAAAACGTTAAACGCGCGCGCCAGCTCGCCCAGCTCGTCCCGCCGCTGCAATGCGGGCACCGAGACATCCTGTTCGCCACGGGCAAGGCGCGACATGGCCCGGGAGATAGCCGTCAGGTTGGAGGCCAGGTTACGGTAAATATACCAGCAGGCGCACCCGGTGATGATCAGCGCCAGCACGGCGAAAATGCTTATAAAAACGCTAATGGATTGCAGCTCGTGATGGCTCTGGGCCGTGCGAAGCCGGGAGGCTTGCGCGACCTGTTCAACGTACTGATTGATATCGCTATTCAGTATCGCCACCAGCGCCTTGATGTGGAACATATACCAGCTTATTGCCAGATCGCTCTCTGCCAGCTGCGTCGACAGCGGGGCAAGCTTACGCAGCTCGGCGTTAAAGTCGGGCAGCACAACGTTGACCACAGGCTGCGTCGCGCGCTGGGGCAGCATCGCCGTCACCGTATCCAGCTGCTGTATCGTGGCGCGTGGTGAAGGGGTTTCGATGGCGGCGGCGATCAGCCTGTCCATTTCCATCAGCAGCTGCGCATCCGGAACATCGCTGCCAGTACGGCGGTTAATGTCCTGCAGATGACGCAGGTAACTCTGGCTCTGGTAGAGCGAACTGAGCAGCGCGTTACGCTCCAGATGGCGTCGCTGCCCGCGCTCCAGCATCCCCGTCACGCCTTGCTGTAATTCATTGCTTCTCTGAATAATCCGCGCCACCAGCGCCGGCTCCTGCTGCGCCAGCGGCGCATCGGCCAGCTGCTCCAGCGAGCGGCGCAATGCCGTTTGCATCTGCTTTAACCGCTCCGCCTCGCCTTTGTACTCCAGCGATCCGACTACCTGCGACAACCGCACCGCCGCCGTCGCCACGTTAGCCGTATCGCGAGCGAGGTTCATGCTGCCGGTCATGTCATCCAGCGTTTGCTGCTGCACCTGCTCCTGGATCTGGCTGGCATGACGGAAGCCAAGCACCGCCACGCCGCTGACCATCAGCGTGACCGCAACAACCAGCAGATTGAACATCAGCAGGCGGCCACGGGCACTGGTAAAAAACGGGGGGCGTGATGACATCTCTTTAGGCTCCTTAGCGGTCTGATGCCCTCACCCACGGGGAGAGGGAAAAGAGAAATGTGACGGCGGTTAGCTATTCATAACTATGACAAATATGAACAGCTTCTGACATTTTGCATTTACGCACCTGTGATGAAGTGCAGATATCGACATTCACAGGAGATCCGCCATGAGCAGAACCCCGGTTTTAGAGATGCGCGGCATAGCCAAAACCTTTGGCAATTTCCACGCGCTCAAGGGCGTGGATTTGACGGTTTTCCCCGGTGAGATCCACGCGCTGATGGGCGAAAATGGCGCGGGCAAAAGCACGCTGATGAAAATCCTCGCAGGTGCCTACACTGCCACCCGCGGTGAGATCCTGATCGACGGACAGCCGTTTCACATCAAAGGGCCGAAAGATGCCCTGGCCGCAGGCATTACCTTGATTTACCAGGAGATGCAACTCGCCCCCAATCTGACCGTGGCGGAAAACATTTTCCTCGGCAGCGAACTGTCGCGCGGCGGGCTGGTTCAGCGTAAAGAGATGGCCGCCCAGGCGCAGGCGGTGATCGATCGCCTCGGCGCCCAGTTCAGCGCCACCGATCGGGTGATGAAGCTGACCATCGCCGAACAGCAGCAGGTGGAAATTGCCCGCGCGCTGCACCGCAACAGCCGCATTCTGGTGATGGACGAACCCACCGCCGCCCTCTCTTCCCGCGAAACCCACCGCCTGTTTGAACTGATTCTGCGCCTGCGCGATGAAGGCATGGCGATTATCTATATCAGCCACCGCATGGCGGAAGTGTATGAACTCTCTGACCGCGTCAGCGTTCTGCGTGACGGGCAGTACGTCGGCAGCCTGACGCGCGACAAGCTCAACGCCTCCGAGCTGGTGAAAATGATGGTAGGCCGCCCCTTAAGCGATCTGTTCAACAAAGAGCGCGATATCCCTCTCGGCAGCCCGCGCCTGAACGTCCACCACCTTACCGACGGTAAAAAAGTGCGGCCGTGCAGTTTACAGGTCCGTTCCGGCGAAATCGTCGGGCTGGCCGGGCTGGTCGGTGCCGGACGCTCCGAGCTGGCGCAGCTGATTTTCGGCGTGCGCAAAGCCACGGGCGGCATGATTGAGGTGGACGGCGAGCCGGTGGTGATCCACTCCCCGCGCGCGGCCATTGAAAACGGGATCGGTTTTCTCACCGAGAACCGTAAGGAGCAGGGGCTGTTTCTGGAGCTGGCGGCGCAAGAGAACATCACGATGGCGACGCTGGAACGCGATGCCACCTTCGGCATGCTGAACCGCAAAAAAGCCCAGTCCATTTCCGATGACGCTATTGCCCTGCTCAACATTCGTGTGCCCCATTCACAGGTACGCGCGGGCGGACTGTCCGGCGGTAATCAGCAAAAACTGCTGATCTCGCGCTGGGTGGCGATAGGCCCGCGCATTCTGATTCTGGACGAACCCACCCGCGGCGTGGACGTTGGCGCGAAAAGCGAGATCTACCGCATCATGAACCAGATGGCGCGTAAGGGCGTGGCGATTTTGATGATCTCCAGCGAACTGCCGGAAGTGGTGGGCATGAGTGACCGGGTGTACGTGATGCGCGAAGGCAGCATTGCGGGTGAACTCCACGGGCGCGATATCTCTCAGGAAAACATCATGACGCTGGCAACCGGCGTGGACGACACACATCATCAGGCGGTGTAATTATGACAACTCCAACCCATCCGCAGCAGGTGGCGAAATCCGCCTCCGCCAAAAAAATGCTGATGAGCGATCTGATGCAAACGATCGGCATTTTACCTATTTTAATTCTGATCGTGGCGGTATTTGGCTTTATCGCCCCTAACTTCTTCACCGAGAGCAACCTGCTCAACATCACCCGTCAGGCGTCAATCAACATCGTGCTGGCTGCGGGGATGACCTTCATCATCTTAACCGGTGGGATTGACCTCTCCGTGGGGTCGATTCTCGGTACTACCGCCGTTGCGGCAATGGTGGTGTCGCTGATCCCGGAATTCGCCGGACTTTCTATTCCGGCGGCGCTGATGCTCGGCATGGTGCTGGGGCTGTTCAACGGCGCGCTGGTGGCCTTTGCCGGGCTACCGCCGTTTATCGTCACGCTCGGTACCTATACGGCGCTGCGCGGCGCGGCCTACCTGCTGGCAGACGGCACCACGGTGATCAACTCGAATATCAACTTCGAGTGGATCGGCAATAACTACCTCGGTCCCGTGCCATGGCTGGTGGTCATTGCTTTGGCGGTCATTGCTATCTGCTGGTTTATCCTGCGCCGCACTACGCTGGGCGTTCACATCTACGCCGTGGGCGGCAACATGCAGGCGGCGCGCCTGACGGGCATCAAGGTCTGGATGGTACTGCTGTTTGTCTACGGCATGAGCGGGCTGCTCTCCGGCCTCGGTGGCGTGATGAGCGCCTCACGCCTTTACAGCGCCAACGGCAACCTCGGTACCGGCTATGAGCTGGATGCGATTGCGGCGGTGATCCTCGGCGGTACCAGCTTCGTCGGCGGGATCGGCACGATCACCGGCACGCTGGTGGGGGCATTGATTATCGCCACCCTCAACAACGGCATGACGCTGATGGGCGTCTCCTACTTCTGGCAACTGGTGATCAAAGGGGCGGTGATCATCATTGCGGTGCTGATCGACAAATACCGTACCCGACACCATCAAAGTGCATAACAACAAAACCCTACAGCTTCGAGGAATACAATATGCGTTTAAAACCGTTAGTGACCGCGCTCTGTGCTGGCGCGCTGCTTGCCGCAACGCCGTTTGCGCAGGCGAAAGATCTGAAGTCCATCGGCGTGACGGTGGGTGACCTGGCCAACCCGTTCTTTGTGCAGATCACCAAAGGTGCCGAGCTGGAAGCGCGCAAGCTGGCGGGCGATAACGTTAAAGTGACGCTGGTCTCCAGCGGTTACGATCTCGGTCAGCAGGTGGCGCAGATCGATAACTTTATCGCCGCGAAAGTGGACATGATCATCCTCAACGCCGCGGATTCCAAAGGGATCGGCCCGGCGGTGAAACGCGCGAAGGATGCCGGGATCGTGGTCGTGGCGGTTGACGTGGCGGCGGAAGGTGCCGATGCGACCATCACCTCCAATAACACCCAGGCGGGCGAAATGGCCTGTAAGTACATTACCGACCGCCTGAAAGGCAAAGGCAATGTGGTGATCATCAACGGACCACCGGTCTCAGCGGTGCAAAACCGTGTGGAAGGTTGCCAGATGGAATTCAAAAAACATCCGGATATCAAGGTGCTCTCGGATAACCAGAACGCCAAAGGCAGCCGTGAAGGCGGTCTGGAAGTCATGACCTCTCTTCTGGCGGCCAATCCGAAGATCGACGGCGTATTCGCGATTAACGATCCTACCGCGATCGGCGCCGATCTGGCGGCAAAACAGGCGCAGCGCAATGAATTCTTCATTGTGGGCGTGGATGGCAGCCCGGATGGTGAAGAAGCGCTGAAGCGGGAAAACTCCCTGTTTGTGGCAACCCCGGCACAAGATCCGCAGGTGATGGCGGCAAAAGCGGTCGAGATCGGCTACGACATTCTCCAGGGTAAACCGGCACCGAAAGAACCGGTGCTGATCCCGGTGACGATGATCGATAAAAAGAACGTCGGTACCTATAAAGGATGGACGGTTAAGTAACCCCTCAGCCTAAACCCTCTCCCCTTTGGGGAGAGTGGGTGGCAAAAAACGCTGGCCGGGCTGCAGGCTTTTATTCGCGAGGGCAATTAATTTAACAATAATTGCGATTTTTCATTACAGTTCTATGAATTTTACATTCCCGAACTACACTCTCTCCATCTGGCATATTCGGCGTGGGCAGCACTCTGTCCGCACGCTTTTCCGAAATGAGATAGAAAGAGGACAAGGGAAAAATGTTCGCAGCCATCATCATCGGTATTTTCATTATTAGCGTTATTTACGCGCATTCACGCGGGAAAGAAAAACAGACGCTGTCTCGTCAGTTGTTCGACCATTCGACGTTCATGGCCCCCATCAATATGTTTATGACGGCGTTCTCTTCCCTGCCCGCCAGGGAGGCTTTCTTTGAGACAGAGCGTTTCCCTGAATTAAAAACGCTGACGGAAAACTGGCAGGTTATTCGTGAAGAGGCTGTGCGTTTACAGGATCATATAAAGGCGGCGCAAAATAATAACGACGCTGGCTTTAACACCTTTTTTAAACGCGGCTGGAAACGTTTTTATCTGAAATGGTACGCCGACGCTCACCCTTCTGCGCAAGCGCTTTGCCCGGTGACCACGCAACTGGTGAGTCAAATTCCTTGCGTAAAGGCGGCGATGTTTGCCGAACTGCCTGCGGGGGCAAAGCTGGGCAAGCATCGCGATCCCTACGCGGGCTCGGTTCGCTATCATCTGGGCTTATCTACCCCGAATGACGATCGCTGCTTTATTGAAGTGGACCAGCAGCGCCATAGCTGGCGCGATGGCGAGGCCGTCATTTTTGATGAGACTTACGTTCACTGGGCAGAAAATAAAACCGATCAAACGCGCATTATTCTTTTCTGTGATATCGAGCGTCCGATGAAGTGGGGCTGGGCACAGGCAGTTAACCATTGGGTAGGGACGACGCTGATGTCTGCAGCCAGCTCACCCAATGATGAGAATGACCGCACTGGCGGCATTAATCGCATTTTTAAATATGTTCATGCGGGGCGCGAACGCGGACAGCGTCTTAAAAAACGAAATCGTAAAGCCTATTATGCCCTCAAGTACCTGTGCATCAGCGCCATTTTTGCCGCCCTTCTTATTCCGGCGATAACATAGACCTTATGCCGCCTGTTCGGGGCGGCTAACATCGGTGGCAAATACATACCCCAGTCCACGAATGGTTTTAATGAGTGCAGGCTGATGCGGGTTGACCTCGATTTTCCGGCGCAGACGCATGATCAGCACGTCGATAGTCCGGTCAAACACCTCCGTGCTTTCGCTGTGGGTGAGTTCCAGCAGTTGATCGCGGCTGAGTACCCGGCGGGCATTTTGCGTAAGCGCCAGCAGCAGGCCATATTCCCCCTGGGTCAACGGCACGACGTTACGCTGCGGATCAATCAGTTCACATCGGGAGGTATCCAGCGTCCAGTTGTCGAAGGTTATCCCCGCTACGCGTGGCATCGGCGTTTCTGCGGCCAGCACGCCGGTCCGACGCAGGACCGCTTTAACTCGGGCAACCACCACGCGCGGATTAAACGGTTTGCCAATATAGTCGTCGGCGCCCATCTCCAGCCCCACTACCACGTCGGATTCACTGCCCAACCCGGTTAACATGATCACCGGTAGCGCCGGACGCTGCTTTTGCAACTGCAGCAAAACCTGTAACCCATTGATATCCGGCAGCATCATATCCAGCAGGACAAGGGCGATCTCCGGCGCCTGTTGTACCCGGCCTGGCACATCCTGGCCGTTATGGCAGACAAGCACGTCAAAGACGTGTTCACTCAGCACATCCTGCAGCAGTTCACACACTGCCAAATCGTCATCAACCACCAGAATCGCCGGTTTCATCATATGCTTCCGTCAGGGGATTATGTTAAGTCTGAACCATTCTGCCGTCGGCTCCAGTGAAAGGGCGTTTTCCGTGACGGAAATTCAACCCAGGTCACATACCCTGCCCATTCGACACGTCAATTTTGACGATGGTCTGCTTTTCGTCAGGGTTGCCGGCAGGAATACGCCGTAAAGCGCGCAATTACCCCTACTAAAAACATGGCATAGAAGCTGCATTAGTCGGTGCGAAAGATTCGATTAACTGGAGCAGACTGATGAAAAAAGTCGTCACGGTTTGCCCTTATTGTGCCTCAGGTTGCAAGATCCACCTGGTGGTCGATAACGGCAAAATCGTCCGGGCGGAGGCCGCACAGGGGAAAACCAACCAGGGCACGCTGTGTCTGAAAGGGTATTACGGCTGGGATTTTATCAATGATACCCAAATCCTCACCCCGCGCCTGAAAACCCCTATGATCCGCCGCGAGCGCGGTGGCAAGCTGGAAGCCGTCAGCTGGAACGAGGCGCTCGATTACGTCGCCACGCGCCTCAGCGCCATCAAGGCCAAGTACGGCCCGGATGCGATTCAGACGACCGGTTCCTCACGCGGGACAGGGAATGAAACCAACTATGTGATGCAAAAATTCGCACGCGCCGTTATTGGAACCAATAACGTCGACTGCTGCGCTCGCGTCTGACACGGCCCATCGGTTGCAGGTCTGCACCAGTCGGTCGGTAACGGCGCAATGAGTAATGCCATCAACGAGATAGACAACACCGATCTGGTGTTTATTTTCGGCTATAACCCGGCGGATTCTCACCCTATCGTCGCGAACCATGTTATTCGCGCCAAACAGAACGGGGCGAAAATCATCGTCTGCGATCCGCGCAAAATTGAAACCGCGCGCATTGCGGATATGCACATTGCATTGAAAAACGGCTCGAATATCGCGCTGTTGAATGCGATGGGGCACGTCATTATTGAGGAGAATCTGTACGACCAGGCGTTTGTGGCCAGCCGCACGGAAGGCTTTGAAGAGTATCGTAAAATTGTCGAAGGCTATACGCCAGAGTCCGTTGAAGCGATAACCGGCGTCAGCGCACAGGAGATCCGCCAGGCCGCACGCATGTACGCCGGGGCGAAAACCGCCGCCATTCTGTGGGGCATGGGCGTGACCCAGTTCTACCAGGGCGTGGAAACCGTGCGTTCGTTGACCAGCCTCGCCATGCTGACGGGTAACCTGGGCAAGGCCCACGTCGGCGTCAACCCGGTACGTGGTCAGAATAACGTCCAGGGGGCCTGCGATATGGGCGCGCTGCCGGATACCTATCCAGGATATCAGTACGTCAAATTCCCGGAAAACCGCGAGAAATTCGCGAAAGCCTGGGGGGTCGAAAGCCTGCCGGAACACACCGGCTATCGCATCAGCGAGCTGCCGCACCGTGCGGCGCACGGTGAAGTGCGTGCGGCCTACATCATGGGTGAAGATCCGCTCCAGACCGATGCCGAACTCTCTGCGGTACGTAAAGGGTTTGAGGATCTTGAGCTGGTGATTGTCCAGGACATCTTCATGACCAAAACCGCGGCGGCGGCGGATGTGATTTTACCGTCGACGTCATGGGGTGAGCATGAAGGCGTCTACACGGCGGCTGACCGCGGTTTCCAGCGCTTCTTCAAAGCGGTCGAACCGAAGTGGGATTTGAAAACCGACTGGCAGATCATCAGCGAAATCGCCACCCGTATGGGCTACCCGATGCACTACAACAACACTCAGGCGATCTGGGACGAGTTGCGGCATCTGTGCCCGGACTTCTACGGTGCCACCTATGAAAAAATGGGTGAGCTGGGGTATATCCAGTGGCCATGCCGCGATGAGTCGGAAGCCGACCAGGGGACGTCATACCTCTTCAAAGAGACGTTCGATACCCCGAACGGGCTGGCGCAGTTCTTCACCTGCGACTGGGTCGCACCTATAGATAAACTCACCGAGGAGTATCCGATGGTGCTCTCCACCGTGCGCGAAGTAGGCCACTACTCCTGTCGCTCAATGACCGGGAACTGCGCCGCGCTGGCCGCGCTGGCAGATGAACCCGGCTACGCGCAAATCAACACTGCCGACGCGGAACGCCTGGGTATTGAGGATGAGGCGCTGGTATGGGTGAACTCGCGCAAAGGGCGAATCATCACCCGTGCGCAGGTGAGCGATCGTCCCAACAAAGGAGCGGTCTATATGACCTACCAGTGGTGGATTGGTGCCTGTAACGAACTGGTGACGGAGAATTTAAGCCCGATAACCAAAACGCCGGAGTATAAATATTGTGCCGTCAACGTGGAGCCCATTGCGGATCAACACGCTGCCGAACAGTATGTGATTGACGAATATAACAAGCTGAAAGCCCGACTGCGTGAAAGCGCAATGGGTTGAAGCGGGTAATTAATTAATGAACAAAGGGAGTGATATATTCACTCCCTTTTTTTATTTCCGCCACCGCGATTATACTGCGCGGCGTGTACCCAGAAGATAAGAATCCATGAAAGCCATTTTTCTGTTGTTATTCTTTATAACCTCGTTCGCCTGCGCGGATGAGATAGGCAGCCAGTATCTGAAGCAGGCGGAAGCGGGCGATGCCCGCGCCCAGTATTATCTTGCTGATACCTACTTCAGCTCGGGGGACCGCACACAGGCCGCGCGGTGGGCCGAAAAAGCCGCAAAAGGTGGCGATGTCGATGCCATGGCGCTGTTGTCGCAAATTCACTTTACGCAGGGGGATTACGCGCAGGCCAAGGCTCTGGCGCAGCAGGCAAACATTGCAGGCAGCAAACGCGGCGCGATCATGCTGGCGCGCGTGCTGGTCAACACTCAGGCCGGTCAAACCGACTATCCCCAGGCCATTAAGCTCCTGCAAACGGCGACTGAAGATATCGACAACGATTCGGCGGTAGACGCGCAGCTGCTGCTGGGGCTGATCTATGCCAACGGCGTTGAGGTGGCTCAGGATGACGTGCGGGCCGCGTCGTGGTTCAAGCGAAGTTCTACCCTGTCGCGAACGGGCTATGCGGAGTACTGGGCGGGGATGCTGTTCAGACAGGGCGAGAAAGGGTTTATCACGCCGAACAAGCAGAAAGCGCTTTACTGGTTGAACCTGAGCTGTACGGAAGGGTTTGATACGGGATGTGAAGAGTTTGATGCGTTGAGCGGGGAGTAAAGCGCCGGGTGGCGGCTTCGCCTTACCGGGCCTACAAAACCCGTAGGCCCGGTAAGCGCAGCGCCACCGGGCATAAGATGTTACCGATCGGCCGTCTTATCAAAACGCCCCAGCACCTCGCGTTCATACGCCAGCGCTTTTTTACGGTCGAATTTGTGTTCCCACTTGGCGATAACCAGCACCGCCAGGGCATTCCCCACCACGTTCAGCGCTGTACGCGCCATATCGAGGATACGGTCGACACCGGCGATAAACGCCAGACCTTCCAGCGGAATACCCACGCTGCCCAGCGTCGCCAGCAGCACCACGAACGAAACGCCCGGTACGCCTGCAATACCTTTAGATGTCACCATCAGGGTCAGCACCAGCACGATCTCCTGCCACAGCGACAGGTCAATGCCATACAGCTGCGCAATAAAGATAGCGGCGATACTCTGGTACAGCGTTGAACCGTCCAGGTTGAAAGAGTAGCCGGTCGGCACCACGAAGCTGGTGATAGAGGCAGGCGCACCGTAAGCCTCCATCTTCTCAATAATGCGCGGCAGCACGCTCTCAGAGCTTGCCGTGGAGTACGCCAGAATCAACTCATCTTTCAGGATACGGATCAGGATCCAGATGCTCAGCCCGCACAGGCGCGCCACAATGCCCAGCACCACCAGCGCAAAGAACAGGATGGCGAAGTGCACCAGGATCACCAGCTTCGCCAGCGGCCACAGGGAGGCAAAGCCGAAGTTTGCCACGGTCACCGCAATCAATGCGAACACCCCAACCGGCGCGTAGCGCATCACCATGTGGGTCACTTTGAACATGGTTTCGGAGATGGAGCGGAAGACGGTGACCAGCGGTTCACGGTGCGTGGCAGGCAGCGAGGAGAGCCCCAGGCCAAACAGCACCGAGAAGAAGATGATCGGCAACATCTCGCCTTTCGCCATCGACGCCACGATATTGGTCGGCACCAGTGAAAGGATCGTGCCCATCAGGCCGTGCGCATGGCTCTGCACTTCCGCCGTTGTGCTTTGGTATTTCGAAATATCCACCGTGGCCAGCTGCGACATATCGATCCCGGAACCTGGCTGGAACACGTTTGCCAGGGTAATCCCCAGAATAATCGCAACCGTAGTGATCACTTCGAAATAGAGAATGGTTTTCGCACCGATACGGCCTAACTGTTTCGCGTCACCGACCCCGGCAATGCCGACCACCAGCGTCGAGATCACAATCGGCACCACGATCATCTTGATCAAATGAATAAAGATATCGCCCGCCGGGGAGAGCAGGTTGGCAATCAGCCATTCGCGGCTGTCGCTATGATAGTGGAGATAACTGCCCAGCAAGATGCCCAGCACAAGGGCTAGCAAGATCTGCCAGGCCAGGCTGACTTTAACGTTTTTCATAGAAACTGACTTCCTCAATGAAATCTCCGCACCAGCAAAACTGCATGAATATGGAGACATACTGAAAGGGTATGAATTGTGTTGCGTTGGTTTATGGGATTTTTTAACGCGGCGTATGAGTATCATTTGCGCGACCTGTTGCGCAAGCCTTAAAGAACGACGCATTTCACTGGAAAATGACGGTATAACGCGAGTTTGTCATTATCCTGATAAATAACCATTTGTTATAAAAACGCTTTTTTAAATCTAAATGCGAATAATCGTCAGGCTGAATTATTTCCCTTCAAAGTTTCATTCGCTCGTTTTTCAACCTCTTCAAACAATGCGTGATCTGTAGCCCAAATAATAAACAAAGCTTGTAAAGCCCCTACTATTAACGTTTTTGCGACATATTATTAACATCTTACAAGGAGAAAAAAAGCCATGAGCCAAATACATAAACACGACATTCCCGCAAACATTGCGGACCGTTGCCTGATCACCCCGGAGCAGTACCACGAGAAATATCAGCAATCAGTTTCCCACCCTGACGCCTTCTGGGGCGAGCAGGGACACATCCTTGACTGGATCAAACCTTATCAGAAGGTGAAAAACACCTCCTTTGCGCCCGGCAACGTCTCCATTAAATGGTATGAAGATGGCACGCTGAACCTGGCGGCGAACTGCCTGGATCGCCATCTTGCCGAACGCGGGAATGAAACCGCCATCATCTGGGAAGGCGACGATGCCTCACAGAGCAAACACATTACCTATAAAGAACTGCATCGCGACGTCTGCCGTTTCGCCAACGTCCTGCTGGAAAAAGGCATTAAAAAGGGCGATGTGGTGGCTATCTATATGCCAATGGTGCCGGAAGCCGCGGTTGCTATGCTGGCCTGCGCGCGTATCGGCGCAATTCACTCGGTTATCTTCGGCGGGTTCTCGCCGGAAGCCGTTGCAGGCCGTATTGTCGATTCCAGTTCAAAACTGGTGATCACCGCCGATGAAGGCGTGCGCGCCGGACGCGGTATCCCGCTGAAGAAAAACGTCGATGAAGCGCTGAAAAACCCGAATGTCAAAACGGTCAGTAACGTTATCGTGCTGAAGCGTACCGGCGGCAAGATCGACTGGAACGAGGGACGTGACCTGTGGTGGAGTGACCTGATCGAGAAAGCGAGTGACCAGCATCAGCCGGAAGAGATGAATGCTGAAGATCCGCTGTTCATTCTTTACACCTCCGGTTCAACCGGTAAACCGAAAGGCGTGCTGCACACCACCGGCGGTTATCTGGTTTATGCGGCCACGACCTTTAAATATGTTTTCGACTACCACCCGGGCGACATCTACTGGTGTACCGCCGACGTGGGCTGGGTGACCGGGCATAGCTACCTGCTCTACGGCCCGCTGGCCTGCGGTGCCACCACGTTGATGTTTGAGGGCGTGCCAAACTGGCCGACCCCGGCGCGTATGTGTCAGGTAGTCGACAAGCACCAGGTCAACATTCTCTACACCGCGCCAACGGCGATCCGCGCGTTAATGGCGGAAGGCGATAAGGCCATCGAAGGCACTGACCGCTCTTCGTTGCGCATCCTCGGTTCCGTGGGTGAACCCATTAACCCCGAAGCCTGGGAGTGGTACTGGAAGAAAATCGGCAATGAAAAATGCCCGGTGATGGACACCTGGTGGCAGACCGAAACCGGCGGCTTCATGATCACCCCTATGCCTGGCGCCACACAGCTGAAGGCCGGTTCTGCCACGCGCCCATTCTTCGGCGTACAGCCTGCGCTGGTGGATAACGAGGGCAACCCGCTGGACGGGGCCACCGAAGGCAACCTGGTGATCGTCGACTCGTGGCCAGGCCAGGCGCGTACCCTGTTCGGCGACCACGAACGCTTTGAGCAGACCTATTTCTCGACCTTTAAAAACATGTACTTCAGCGGCGACGGCGCGCGCCGTGATGAAGACGGTTATTACTGGATCACCGGTCGCGTGGATGACGTGCTCAACGTTTCTGGCCACCGTCTGGGGACGGCTGAAATTGAATCGGCGCTGGTGTCGCATCCGAAAATTGCTGAAGCCGCCGTTGTCGGGATCCCGCACAACATCAAAGGCCAGGCGATTTACGCTTACGTCACGCTGAACCACGGCGAGGAGCCATCACCCGAGCTGTACGCCGAGGTGCGCAACTGGGTACGTAAGGAGATCGGCCCGCTTGCTACGCCGGACGTGCTGCACTGGACCGACTCGCTGCCGAAAACCCGCTCCGGCAAGATTATGCGCCGTATCCTGCGCAAAATCGCGGCGGGGGATACCAGCAACCTCGGTGATACCTCAACGCTCGCGGATCCTGGCGTGGTGGAAAAACTGCTCGAAGAGAAGCAGTCCATCGCAATGCCTTCCTAGTTTTTTCTCCCTCTCCCCGTGGGAGAGGGCCGGGGTGAGGGCATCAGACCGCACCTTCCTCTCCCCTCACCCTAACCCTCTCCCCAAAGGGGAGAGGGGACTAAAAACAAACCAACCTTACCTTTGGAGACTCTGTGATGAATGACCATATTTGTCAGCAGATAGAGAATAGTGCGCACTACAGGGAGCTCGTCGAAAAACGGCAACGGTTTGCCTTCATCCTTTCTATCATCATGCTGATTATCTACGTCGGCTTTATTATGCTGATCGCCTTTGCTCCGCACTGGCTGGGCACCCCGCTGCACGCGGGCACCAGCGTCACGCGCGGCATTCCTATTGGCATTGGCGTGATTGTGATCTCCTTCTTACTGACCGGCGTGTACGTCTGGCGCGCGAACGGTGAATTCGATCGTCTCAACAGAGCGGTACTGCAAGAGGTAAAAGCATCATGAAGCGGATCCTGACGGCGCTTGCCGCCACACTTCCTTTTGCCGCCCACGCGGCGGATGCCATCACCGGCGACGTTCAGCGCCAGCCGACTAACTGGCAGGCGATTGTGATGTTCCTGATTTTCGTCCTGCTGACCCTGTACATCACTTACTGGGCGTCGAAGCGCGTGCGCTCCCGTAATGATTATTACACCGCGGGCGGCAACATTACCGGTTTCCAGAACGGGCTGGCGATAGCGGGCGACTTTATGTCTGCCGCCTCGTTCCTCGGGATCTCCGCGCTGGTTTATACCTCCGGCTACGACGGCCTGATCTACTCCCTGGGCTTCCTCGTCGGCTGGCCGATCATCCTGTTCCTCATTGCCGAGCGCTTGCGCAACCTCGGGCGCTATACCTTCGCTGACGTGGCCTCCTATCGCCTGAAACAGGGGCCCATTCGTACCCTCTCCGCCTGCGGTTCGCTGGTGGTGGTTGCGCTATACCTGATTGCGCAGATGGTCGGGGCAGGTAAATTGATCGAACTGCTGTTCGGTCTGAACTACCACATCGCCGTGGTACTGGTTGGCGTCCTGATGGTGATGTACGTCCTGTTCGGCGGCATGCTGGCGACCACCTGGGTACAGATTATCAAAGCGGTCCTGCTGCTGTTCGGCGCCAGTTTTATGGCCTTTATGGTGATGAAGCACGTCGGGTTCAGCTTCAATAACCTGTTTACCGAAGCGATGGCGGTTCATCCAAAAGGAGAGGCAATCATGAGCCCGGGCGGGCTGGTGAAAGATCCGATATCCGCACTCTCCCTCGGTCTCGGCCTGATGTTCGGTACCGCGGGCCTGCCACACATTCTGATGCGTTTCTTCACCGTGAGCGATGCGCGTGAAGCGCGTAAGAGCGTCTTCTACGCCACCGGCTTTATGGGTTATTTCTACATCCTGACCTTTATCATCGGCTTTGGCGCGATCATGCTGGTAGGGGCAAACCCGGCGTTTAAAGACGCGGCGGGTGCGCTGATTGGCGGCAACAACATGGCGGCGGTGCATCTGGCCGATGCGGTGGGCGGTAACCTGTTCCTCGGCTTTATCTCCGCCGTGGCCTTCGCCACCATCCTTGCCGTGGTAGCGGGACTGACGCTGGCCGGTGCCTCTGCGGTCTCGCACGACCTCTACGCCAACGTGTTCCGTAAAGGGGCAAGCGAACGTGACGAGCTGAAAGTCTCTAAGATCACCGTGCTGGTGCTGGGTGTGGTCGCCATTTTGCTCGGTATTCTGTTTGAGAAGCAGAACATCGCCTTTATGGTGGGGCTGGCCTTCTCGATTGCGGCGAGCTGTAACTTCCCGATCATCCTGCTCTCCATGTACTGGTCAAAACTGACCACCCGTGGGGCGATGATTGGCGGCTGGCTGGGGCTGCTGACGGCGGTGATCCTGATGATTCTGGGCCCGACCATCTGGGTACAGATCCTCGGTCACGAAAGCGCCATTTTCCCGTATGAGTATCCGGCGCTGTTCTCGATTGCCGTGGCGTTTATTGGTATCTGGGTCTTCTCGGCCACCGACAACTCGCCGGAAGGTAACCTGGAGCGTGAGAAATTCCGCGCCCAGTTTATTCGCTCCCAAACCGGCCTGGGCGTTGAACAGGGCCGCGCACACTAAGCCTTTCTCCCCGGTCTCTCAGGCCGGGGAGTTTAAAACATCACCCATGCCACCAGCGGTGCGATTAGCACCATCGTCACGCCAGAGAGCATCATCACCAGACTTGCCACCACGCCTTCCTGCTGACCCAGCTCATACGAACGCGCCGTACCTGCGCCATGAGACGCCGCGCCAAACCCTGCCCCTTTCGCCATCCCCTCCCGAATAGAAAGCCGCAAAAAGAGCATATCGCCCACCGCCATGCCAAAGACGCCCGTCACGACCACAAACAGCGCCACCAGATCCGGCTGCCCGCCAAGCGGTTTAGCCGCTGCCAGCGCAAACGGCGTCGTCACCGAACGCACGGCCAGGCTGCGCTGAATTTCATCGGGCAGCGTAAACAGCCGCGCCAGCCAGACCGAGCTACACACCGCCACCACCGTGGCAGTCAGAACGCCTGCGCTGAGCGACATCCAGTGGCGTTTAATAATATTCAGGTTGTCGTACACGGGAACGGCAAAGGCGATGGTGGCCGGGCCGAGCAGCCACAGCAGCCAGTGGGATTCCCCAATGTAGTTCTGCCAGGAAATATGGCCGAAGACCAGCATGAGCACCAGCAGGATGGGGGTGAACACCAGCGGCATGAGCGGCAGCGCGCGAAAGCGGCGGTACAAACGCTTGTTGGCAAAGTAGATTACGATGGTCGCAATCAGACACAGCACGCTTATCTGAACGTTAGTCATGCTTCTGCCTGCTGATTTCAAAGCGATAGACTTTATCCACCACCCAGGCAGTGGCGCCCAATACCATCAGCGTACTCAGGGCGATAACCGCGAAGATGCGCCAGCCGTCGACCATCAGCAGCTGGGCATAGTTCACCACCGCGACCACCGCAGGCACGAAGAACAGCAGCATCTCCGCCAGCAGCCAGCGCGCGCCGGCTCGCACCCAGCTAAGGGGCAACGCGCGACAGAGGATCAGCGTTAGCATTAGCACCATCCCGACCAGATTGGCGGGTAAAGGCAGGTGCAGCCAGTCGACAAGATATTCCGCGAAAACAAACAGTCCGGCATAGAGCAGTACCTGAACCGGTACCTGGAGTCGTTGCACAACGGCAGGCGTAACACGACTTAACGCCACGGCCATGGGGGTTTTCCTCAAAATTGAGACGAGGCGCCAGTATAGAGAGCGCACGTCAGGGACAGAAATGAATTAAAATCATCGAAGGTATAGTTTCGAGGAATAATCATGGACATAAGAACGCTGCGCTATTTTGTCGAGGTGGTTCGCCAGCAAAGTTTTACCCGCGCAGCGGAGAAGTTGTTCGTTACCCAGCCGACCATCAGCAAGATGCTGAAAAACCTTGAGGACGAGCTGAACTGTACCCTGCTGCTTCGTGACGGACGCAAGCTGCTGCTGACGGATACCGGGCGCGTGGTCTTCGAGCGCGGGCTGGCGATTCTGGCTGAGTTCCGCCAGCTTGAGGCTGAGCTTGCGGATATCAACCACCTTACCAAAGGGCTATTACGTCTTGGCATTCCGCCGATGGTCGGCATGATGATGGCCGGGCCGATTAGCCTCTTTCGTCAGCGCTACCCCGGCGTTGAGCTAAAAATTTCTGAATTTGGCGGCCTGACCGTCCAGCAGGCCGTGATGAACGGCGAGCTGGATGTGGCGATGACGGCCCTCCCCGTAGAGGAAGAGAGCGGTCTGGCGACGCTGCCGCTGTTCAGCCATCCGCTGTGCGTTCTCGTACCGCGCTCCGGTGACTGGCTGAAAATTGACTCGGTGAAACCCGAACTGCTCGGCGAACATCCGTTGCTGATCTACAACGAAGACTTCGCCTTAAGCCGCCAGCTGATGACGCTGTTTAACCAACATAATGTGAAGCCACGCATTGCGGTGCGCAGCGGTCAGTGGGATTTTCTGGCCGCGATGGTTCAGGCTGGCGTGGGGATTGCCATTCTGCCGCAGCCGATTTGCGAGCGGCTGGATAAAAATACGCTTCGCTGGATCCCGCTGGAGAGCGAGCTGCACTGGCAGTTAGGGATGATCTGGCGTGAAGGGGTGTATCTGTCGCATAGCGCGCAGGCGTGGCTGGAGTGCTGTAAGGGGTTTTGGGTGCAGTCTGAATAGTGCCGGGTGGCGGCTTCGCCTTACCCGGCCTACGATTCGAATGTAGGCCCGGTAAGCGCAGCGCCACCGGGCAAAAGCGCGCTACTGATTCTCTATCAACAACGCTTCCAGCAAATCCAGATCGTGCAACAGCTTTTGCAGCGTCTCGTTGCTGATCTGCCGCGTGGCGCGCAGATGGTACAGCTCGGCACGCTCTGAACGCAGCGCCGCCAGGCGGAACCGGCGTTCCAGGTTTTCCTCCTGCAGCGAGCTTTCCACGTCATTACGTCCGTCAGCCCGACGGCGCAGGTTACCAATCACGCGGGAACTCACTTCCGTCAGCAGCTGATTATCGATGTTCTCGTCTGTATCCGCCGCCAGACGCTCTTCCATTTTCTGAATAGCGACTATCGCCACTTCGGCGGTAGCCGCACGCGCAATACGCTCCTCTTTATGCTGTTGGGTCGAATCCCCGGCGTCAATGTGCTGCAGTAAAATCGGCAGCATCACCACGCCCACGAACAGCGAGAAGAGGATCACGCCTGCCGCCAGGAACACCAGCTCGTAGCGCGCCGGGAAGACATCGCCCGTCGGCAGCAGCAGCGGAATAGAGAGCACACCGGCAAGGGTGATCGCCCCACGCACGCCAGCGAAAGAGGCAATCAGCAGCTCGCGTGTGGTCCAGGAGCCAAACTCCATCGGCTTTTTCGTCAGGAAGCGCACGCTGAATTTCTTCATCGTCCAGAGCCAGCCAAAACGCACCAGCATCAGTGCCATGTAGATCAGCACGATGTCGGTAAACAGCATCCAGACTTCAACGTTCGGATCGGCCTCTGCCGCAATCAGCGAGGACTCCATAATGCCCGGCAGTTGCAGGCCCAACAGCAGGAATACCATGCCGTTAAACACAAATTCCAGCATCGCCCAGGTGCTGTTGGCACGCAGACGCATTGCCAGCGGCGCGCGGCGCATCACGCCGGAGCGGGTAATGGTCATCCCTGCCGCTACCGCCGCCAGAATGCCCGATACGCCAATATGTTCGGCAATCAGGTAGGAGGCAAACGGCAGCAGGAACAGCAGTACGATTTGCGTGGCGGGTTCATCACCGCCCCAGCGGCTGAGGAAGCGCAGGGAGCGACCATACAGCCAGCTCACTACAAAGCCCGCGAGGATACCGCCAATCGCCACTTTGAAGAATTCCAGCGTCGCGCCGCCAATGGTAAAGACCATCGTCCCCATGGCAACCGCCACGGCAAACTTCAGGGCGACCAGACCAGAGGCGTCATTCATCAGCGCCTCGCCCTGCAAAATCCCCATGATTTTCTTCGGAATACGACCTTCACCCACAATGCCGGAAAGCGCCACGGCATCGGTTGGCGAGAGCACGGCGGCCAGCGCAAAGGCGGGGATTAACGGGATACCCGGTACGGCCCAGTAAATCAGGAAGCCAATCCCGACGACGGTGACGACGACCAGCGCCAGCGCCAGGCCGAAGATCTCTCGCCCATGCTCAAGGAATTCGCGCGTGGGCGTTTTCCAGCCATCAGCAAACAGCAGTGGCGGAATAAACAGCACGAGGAACAGGTCGGGGTCAAATTCCACGTGCAGGCCAAACGTCGGCCACGCCAGCAGCGCGCCGATGGCAATTTGCATTAATGGCAGGGGGACCTGAAAGGGCAGTACGCGTGTAACCACCCCGGATAATGAGACCACAAGGGTCATGATGAGTATTGTGAAGAAGATTTCCATGCGTTCCCTGTTTGCTGTGTTACTTATGTACTACGGAAGGCGTCGTGCCTTTTATTCTATCTTCTTCAGAGTAACGCAAAAGGCAACGGGATGAGCTCTGAAAATAAAAACGGGCGGCCTGAGCCACCCGTTTTCGCATCAATGGACAACTTAGATGGCCCAGCCGCCCGCGTAGAATGCCACCAGCGCAACGGCGATCACCACGGTGCCGATGTTCAGCTTGCGCCATTCACCAGAGACCAGACGACCAATGACCAGCGACGCGAAACCGATCATGATGCCGGTCACGATGTTACAGGTCAGCACGATAAACACGGCGGTAATCAGGCCAGACATGGCATCCACGAAATCCGCAAAGTCGATCTTCGCCACGTTGCTCAGCATCAGCAGGCCGACATACATCAGCGCTGGCGCGGTCGCGTAAGCCGGTACCAGATAAGAGAGCGGAGAGAGGAACAGGATCAGCAGGAACAGCACGCCGACGGTGATGGCCGTCAGGCCGGTTTTACCGCCTGCTGCCGTGCCCGCTGCGGACTCGATATACACTGCCGCAGGCGCTGCGCCCACCAGTCCTGAGAAGACGCTGCTCAGGGAGTCAGTCGTCAGGGCTTTGCCGCCATCAATAATCTGACCGTCTTTATCCAGCAGGTTAGCCTGACCGGCCACCGCGCGAATCGTACCGGTTGCGTCAAACACGGCGGTCATCACCAGCGCCAGCACGCTTGGCAGGATTACCGGGTTAAGCGCACCAACGATATCCAGGCTGCCAATCAGAGAATTGCCCTTGTCATCGCTCAGCGACGGCATGGCGAAAATACCGGAGAAGTGGACGTTCGGATCGAAAATCAGGCCGACAATGGATACACCGATAATGGTCAGCAGAATGCCGCCCGGCACTTTCAGTTTTTCCAGACCGATAATCACCGCCAGACCGATCAGCGACATGATCACCGGGAAGCTCGCGAAATGCCCCAGCGCCACCGGCAGGCCGTCCAGCGGGTTCTTGATCACCAGGCCCACGCCGTTAGCGGCAATCAGCAGCAGGAACAGACCGATGCCGATACCGGTGCCGTGCGCCACGCCCTGCGGCAGGTTGCGCAAAATCCAGCTACGAATGCCGGTAGCAGAGATAACGGTGAACAGCACACCCATCAGGAACACGGCGCCGAGTGCGACCGGTACGCTGATCTGCTGACCCAGCACCAGGCTGAACGCGGTGAACGCGGTCAAAGAGATGGCGCAACCAATCGCCAGCGGCAGGTTCGCCCACAGCCCCATCACAATGGAGCCCACACCGGCTACCAGGCAGGTCGCGACAAAAACAGCTGCTGGCGGGAAGCCCGCTTTACCCAGCATGCCCGGCACAACGATGACGGAGTAAACCATCGCCAGAAACGTTGTCAGACCGGCAACAACTTCCTGACGCACGGTGCTGCCGCGAGCCGAAATTTTAAACATGGCGTCAAGTGAACCGCCGGTACGCGCAGATGGCGTAGACATAGAAAACATCCCCTGAGAGTTTTTATAGAACGTTCATAAGCGTGGTGGAGACGCCACTGCCAGCTAAACGTCAAATCCTTGTCTTGCGTTTGCGACGAAAGGGCGTCACAAAAAAAGCAAACGTTTAGCTCCGCGCTTAAAAACGGGTGGTCAAATTAAGGCAAACGATTATCCAGCCTAAACACCGCCCTTTTCAACTGAACTTTATCGTTTTTCGCTAAAATTCGCTTATGACGCTGAAGAAATAAACAGAGGATGCGCAAACGTTATCGTCTATGCGCAATTTGTTTACATTTAATCCTCACCCGGGATGGATAATGGCCCACCCTGTTCCAGGGTTCGCCTCCAGCCGGGACTGTTATCGACCTTTTGCTTCCAGGCCTCAATATGCGGCAGATTGTCGATGCCCCCACGCGCCAGCAGGGCAAAGATCGGGAAACTCATCTGAATGTCGGCCATGCTGAGCGCGTCCCCGGCAAACCAGCTGTTTTGAGCGAGATGCGAATCAATAAAGCGCGCATGCGTTTCCAACTGGGGATTGAGATACGCTTTCTGCACCCCCTTACCCAGCGCCTTGCCCAGGAGTCGGATGCCTGGCGGCACGGGCGGCTTGCCGAGGCTGTTGAAAACCAGCTTCATTAACAGCAGTGGCATCAGCGATCCTTCCGCGTAATGCAGCCAGAAGCGGTATTGCACCTTATGCGCCGGATCTAACGGCTTAAGGCGCGATTCGGCATCATAGGTTTCCTGGAGGTACTCCAGAATGGCACCCGATTCCGCGAGGATCAGTCCGTTATCTTCGATGATGGGTGATTTGCCCAACGGAT
The DNA here is from genome assembly GCF_056673325.1 of Enterobacter cloacae complex sp. HYC080_NIDB. Taxonomy (NCBI): domain Bacteria; kingdom Pseudomonadati; phylum Pseudomonadota; class Gammaproteobacteria; order Enterobacterales; family Enterobacteriaceae; genus Enterobacter; species Enterobacter cloacae complex sp. HYC080_NIDB. Next base: position 4,215,426 of record NZ_CP114212.1, read on the forward strand.
GCACCTTTTTGAGAGCCTCCGGCGCCAGCATGTTCTTTTCGCGCTGGTAGTGAACGATCTCATAAGGCAGGGCGAGTTCTTCCAGCGCCCAGATCACACGATGTGAGCGCGACTGGTTAAGGTGATGTACCGTGAGCATGGTCTTCTCCTGTGATTCATACTTTTTAACTATAGAAAATTGAACAACACCGCGAAAAAAATTCGGCTAAAAACCGGTCAGCGACGCTGGCGAAAAAACGGGGCTTGCATAGAATTAAAGTGTCAGCACAATCCGGAACCTCACCAACCAGCTCGACACGAGGGGTGCTGATGTCGGGGGAAACCCTCCCGTGAACCAGCGGGATAGAGAGAAAGACAAAGACCGGGAAAAACTAAAGCGCCCTTAGTGGCGCTTTAGTTCTTTATAGGGTGCGTGTGTATGCCGGGTGGCGGCTGCGCCTTACCCGGCCTACGTTCGAGAATGTGGTTTTTGTAGGTCGGGTAAGGCGCAGCCGCCACCCGACGCGCAGGCCGCAGAGACTTACTCCTCCTCCAGCAGCCGCGCCCCTGTCCCCTGCTCGCCCAGCCTGTCGCCAGGGTTCCGCAACGGGCAGTCGCTGCGGGACAGACAGCCGCAGCCGATACAACCGTCCAGTTCATCGCGCAGCGCAACCAGCGTATGAATACGTCTGTCCAGCTCTTCACGCCACTGGGAGGAGAGCTCTTTCCACTCTTTCGGGCTCAGCGTGTGGCCCTCCGGCAACACCCCAAACGCCTCACCTATCGTCGCCAGGGGAATGCCGATTCGTTGCGCAATTTTGATAATCGCCACATAACGGAGAACGTCACGGGTATAGCGGCGCTGGTTTCCGCCGTTACGGATGCTTTTAATTAACCCTTTGCTTTCATAGAAGTGGAGCGCCGATACCGCAACACCGCTTCGCTTTGCCACTTCGCCGGGGGTTAAAAGCGCTTTAATACGCGGCAATCTCTTTTCCATAAAACCTCTTTACCTCAAGTTAACTTGAGGAATTATACTCCCCCGCAGAGAAAACGACGAATCAACCAAGAAAGTTGTATCTACAGAGGGGCAACCTTATGTCGCATCAGCAGATTATTCAGACACTTATTGAATGGATTGATGATCATATCGATCAACCGTTGAACATCGATGTGGTCGCTAAAAAGTCGGGCTATTCGAAATGGTATTTACAGAGAATGTTCCGCACGGTTATGCATCAAACCCTGGGTGAGTACATTCGTCAGCGCAGATTACTGCTGGCGGCGCAGGCGTTACGCTCAACGCAGCGACCGATTTTTGATATCGCGATGGATCTTGGCTATGTGTCGCAACAAACCTTTTCCCGCGTGTTTCGCCGCGAGTTTGACCGTACGCCGAGCGACTATCGCCACCAGTTGAATTAATCACCCTTAGTGCAAAGGTTGCTGCTGCCAGGTCATAAATTCCTGGGGCGGCATCGCTTTCGCGAAGTGCCATCCCTGACAGAACTGGACGCCGCGCTTCAGCAACCAACTCACCTGCTCTGCCGTTTCGACCCCTTCCGCAATGGTTTTAAGCCGCAGGCTTTGCGCCATCTCGATAATATGCTCGGCGATCAGATGGCTGGTGCTGTTGGTCGTTAGAGTATCGATAAACGATTTATCGATTTTCAGAATGTCGACGTTCAGCGAATAGAGATTGTGCAGGTTCGAGTAACCGGTCCCGAAATCATCGATCGCCACTTCATAACCCGCCTGCCGGAAAGCCTGAATCACCGGTGTGGTTTTTGGCACATCAATGAACCCACGTTCCGTCACTTCGATTTTGATTTGCTGAGCACGGACGGCATAGTGGCGCGCCTTGTCAGAAATCATGGCGATCAGCCGTGAGGAGTGGAAATCCGTGGCCGACAGGTTAATTGAAATATAGAGATGCGGATGCTCAGCCAGGAAATGACCCAGATCGCTGAATACCTCCTCAACGACATAATCCGTAATCCGCTCGCTCATTCCCTCTTTTTCAGCCAGCGGAATAAACTCAGCCGGACTCATCACCTGTCCGTTGAAACCCGGCCAGCGCAACAACGCCTCTGCCCCCACGCACTGGTTGTTCTTGATATCAATAATCGGCTGGTAGTGCAGGCAAAGCTGTCGTTTGTGCAACGCCCGATGCAGCAACCGCCCTGGCGAATTAAGCTCGCGGTGCGTCCGCGACCATACCAGCAAAATAATAATGCTGCAGATCATCCCCAGCGGCAGCGTCAACGTCGCCTGATGGTAGAGCGTTTCGTAAAAACGCTTATTTGACGTCGACACGATAGCGGCAATCGGCCGTTTTGGTGATTTCACGACGGTATAGAAACGGTTATCTTTTTGAAATACCGATTCCTTATCCTGAATCATCGAATTTAATAAAGAAGGATTAGCTTTCTGGCTAACGGAAAAGAATGCATTGGTTACCGTGTCGTACACTCCCCAGGAGAGAGAATGATCGGTAGACATCACTTCGCTGTAAGAAAGCGGATTGACCACCACGACATAATTTCCACGCTGCATATATGTCATTTTATAGCCAGTATAAAATGGCGTGTCGCGAAAATAATAGATAGCGATGTCAGGTTTACGGGTGTAATTGGCAATCGGGATCGCGTAAGGTTGGTCCGGCGTAAAAACGGTTGAACAAAGAAAATTCTGACCTTCTGCATAAATTAAATCAGCGACAAACAGGCGGCCACGCACAACGTTCAACATATATTGGCGATGTTCCGGTGTACAAAGTTTACCCTGATATTTTTCGGCCTCGTCCCGGGCCAGATCAACTTGTTGAATAACCAGTTCTGTTTTGTCTAAAGCCAGTTCAGCAAATGTACGGAGCTGAGCGCTTGTTTCCGACACGGCTCTTAGCTGGGCAAACCATAGGGCAAGCATCACCGGCAGCATAACTACCATGATGATCCCTACTACCCTGAGCATTTTGCGCCGCGCGCTACGATTCATTTCCCGCCCTATATCCCTGCATGTTGTACGCCTGTAGTAATGAAGGCCGGATGCTTTGTTAAACAGGTGATTACGTTGCATGAATCATGCGAAGTTAGCAACTGACTTTTAGTATTAAAAATCTTAAATTTCGTTATGACGATAATATTTTCCCGTAAGCTAAACTGTAAGTATTCGTTCCGTTTCAATTAAGGGAAATAATTATCCAGCGCACATGTGGGGTTTGAAGATAACACAACAGAGAATCGATGTTTTATAAATGCCCGGCTATTACCACATTATTTTCAGGATGAGCAAAAAATAACGTGCCACTTATAAAAACCTCGTGGCTGGCCCATCGTGTGTCCGCTCAGCCAGGTATCGGGACCCAGGTACCCGGCACCATCGCCTTTTTTGCGTAATAAAATCCCCATTTTGAACGCTCAGACGCTGGCGAATAAATCAACAAATGTGATATAGTTCACACATATTCTGTAACGAGAAACACCGTTTCATTCAGTTCGTCTGTTTTGTAGAGGATGGGTTCTATGGCAACCATTACTACCAGCATGGTTCTCCTGCGCTGGCCTTTGTTGAGCGCGGTACTGATGTTTTTAGCCAGCACGCTGAACATTCAGTTTCGTAAATCTGACTACGCGGGTCTTGCGGTCATCAGCACTCTGCTGGGACTTGGCGCGGCTTGCTGGTTCGCAACGGGCCTGTTGGGCATCACCCTGCTGGATATTGCCGCTGTCTGGGAAAATATTAAAGTCGTGATGGTAGAGGCAATGAGCCACCAGCCACCAGACTGGCCAATGGTGATTACCTGATTCCTGTATAAACAAAAAACCCAGACGATGTCTGGGTTTTTTGTTTGAGCATCCGTTGATCAGAACGGGATGTCGTCGTCGAAGTCCATTGGTGGCTCGTTAGACGGTGCCGGAGCAGACTGCTGCTGCGGACGAGACTGTGCGCCGCCGCTGAACTGGTTGCCGCCCTGTGGCTGCTGAGGCTGACCCCAACCGCCCTGCTGCTGCTGACCGCCACCTGCTGGCGCGCCACCGCCCTGACGGCCGCCCAGCATCTGCATGGTACCGCCAACGTTTACCACAACTTCGGTGGTGTACTTCTCAGCGCCGGACTGATCGGTCCATTTACGGGTGCGCAGCTGGCCTTCGATATAGACCTGAGAACCTTTACGCAGATACTCACCGGCAACTTCTGCCAGTTTGCCAAACAGCACCACGCGGTGCCATTCAGTCTGCTCTTTCATCTCACCGGTCGCTTTATCACGCCAGGATTCGGAAGTAGCCAGCGTAATGTTGGCAACTGCGCCACCACTCGGCATGTAGCGTACTTCCGGGTCCTGGCCCAGATTACCGACGAGAATCACCTTGTTTACGCCTCTGCTGGCCATGTTCGTGTCTCCTGAATACGTTTCTTAATAGTGTAAACGCGCGAGTGTACCATTTCCAGACGCCACTTTGATAGTTGCGTAGTATCTTCCAGAGTTCGCGCGCGAACTGAACATTGTTACACAGCGAATCATAAAATGCATTCCAATACTGTATATTCAAACAGGTTAAATTGTGTCATAATTAGCCGTTTCTGACAGCCGTTTGTCCTTCAAACAAACCAGGCAATCCGTGTTTCAACCGGGAAAGGTGAATGGATAAGATCGAAGTTCGGGGCGCCCGCACCCACAATCTCAAAAATATCAACCTCATAATCCCTCGCGACAAACTCATCGTCGTGACCGGGCTTTCGGGGTCTGGCAAATCCTCACTGGCTTTCGACACCTTGTATGCCGAAGGACAGCGTCGTTACGTTGAATCTCTCTCCGCGTACGCGCGTCAGTTCCTGTCGCTGATGGAAAAACCGGATGTCGATCATATTGAAGGGTTATCGCCTGCGATCTCCATCGAGCAGAAGTCGACTTCGCATAACCCGCGTTCAACGGTCGGTACCATTACTGAAATTCACGACTACCTGCGTCTGCTGTATGCGCGCGTGGGTGAACCGCGCTGCCCGGACCACGACGTCCCGCTGGCGGCGCAGACCGTGAGCCAGATGGTGGATAACGTGCTGTCGCAGCCGGAAGGCAAACGCCTGATGCTGCTGGCGCCAATTATTAAAGAGCGTAAAGGCGAACACACCAAAACGCTGGAGAACCTGGCAAGCCAGGGCTATATCCGCGCCCGTATTGACGGCGAAGTGTGCGACCTGTCGGATCCACCAAAACTGGAGCTGCAGAAAAAGCACACCATTGAGGTGGTGATCGATCGCTTTAAGGTGCGTGAAGACCTCGCGACGCGTCTTGCGGAATCGTTCGAAACGGCGCTGGAACTCTCCGGTGGTACCGCCGTTGTTTCCGATATGGACGACCCAAAAGCGGAAGAGCTGCTCTTCTCCGCCAACTTTGCCTGCCCGATTTGCGGCTACAGCATGCGCGAGCTGGAACCGCGTCTGTTCTCGTTCAACAACCCGGCAGGCGCATGCCCAACCTGCGACGGCCTGGGCGTACAGCAGTATTTCGACCCGGACCGCGTGATCCAGAACCCTGAGCTGTCGCTGGCAGGCGGCGCCATTCGCGGCTGGGATAAGCGTAACTTTTACTACTTCCAGATGCTGAAATCGCTGGCGGAGCACTATAAGTTCGACGTGGAAGCGCCATGGGCCAGCCTGAGCCCGAACGTGCACAAAGTGATCCTGTTCGGTTCCGGTAAAGAGAACATCGAGTTCAAATACATGAACGATCGCGGTGATACCTCCGTGCGTCGCCACCCGTTCGAAGGGGTGCTGCACAATATGGAGCGCCGCTACAAAGAGACCGAATCCAGCGCGGTACGCGAGGAGCTGGCGAAGTTCATCAGCAACCGCTCCTGTGCCACCTGTGAAGGCACGCGTCTGCGTCGCGAAGCGCGTCATGTCTTTGTCGAAAACACGGCGCTGCCGACCATCTCAGACATGAGCATCGGCCACGCGATGGACTTCTTCAACAACCTGAAGCTCTCCGGTCAGCGCGCGAAAATCGCTGAAAAAGTGCTGAAGGAGATTGGCGATCGTCTCAAGTTCCTGGTGAACGTGGGTCTGAACTACCTGACGCTTTCCCGCTCGGCAGAAACGCTGTCCGGCGGTGAGGCCCAGCGTATCCGCCTGGCCAGCCAGATTGGCGCAGGCCTGGTGGGCGTGATGTACGTGCTGGATGAGCCGTCAATCGGCCTGCACCAGCGCGACAACGAACGTCTGCTCGGCACGTTGGTCCACCTGCGCAACCTCGGTAACACGGTGATTGTGGTGGAGCACGACGAAGACGCGATTCGCGCTGCGGATCACGTGATCGACATTGGTCCTGGCGCGGGCGTACACGGCGGTCAGGTGGTCGCGGAAGGGACGCTGAAAGATATTATGGCGGTACCCGAGTCGCTGACCGGCCAGTACATGAGCGGCAAGCGTAAGATTGAGGTGCCAAAACAGCGCGTAGCGGCAGATCCGGAAAAAGTGCTGAAGCTGACCGGCGCGCGCGGCAACAACCTGAAAGATGTGACGCTGACGCTACCGGTTGGCCTGTTTACCTGCATCACTGGCGTGTCCGGTTCCGGTAAATCGACGCTGATTAACGATACCCTGTTCCCGATTGCGCAGACGGCGCTGAACGGTGCGACGCTGGCCGAGCCCGCGCCGTACCGAGACATTCAGGGGCTGGAACATTTCGATAAGGTTATCGACATTGACCAGAGCCCGATTGGCCGAACCCCTCGCTCGAACCCGGCGACTTATACCGGCGTCTTCACGCCCGTACGTGAACTGTTCGCCGGCGTACCGGAAGCGCGTTCACGCGGGTACACGCCGGGACGGTTCAGCTTTAACGTGCGCGGCGGCCGCTGTGAAGCGTGCCAGGGCGATGGCGTCATCAAAGTTGAGATGCACTTCCTGCCGGACATCTACGTCCCGTGCGACCAGTGCAAAGGTAAACGCTATAACCGCGAAACGCTGGAAATTAAGTACAAAGGCAAGACCATCCACGAAGTGCTGGACATGACCATCGAAGAGGCGCGCGAGTTCTTTGACGCCGTCCCTGCGCTGGCGCGTAAGCTGCAGACCCTGATGGACGTCGGTCTGACCTACATTCGTCTGGGGCAGTCCGCCACTACGCTGTCGGGCGGTGAAGCCCAGCGCGTGAAGCTGGCGCGTGAGCTCTCCAAACGCGGCACCGGTCAGACGCTGTATATTCTGGATGAGCCGACTACCGGTCTGCACTTTGCGGATATCCAGCAGTTGCTCGACGTGCTGCATCAGCTGCGCGATCAGGGCAACACGATTGTGGTCATCGAACATAATCTGGACGTGATTAAAACCGCGGACTGGATTGTCGATCTCGGCCCGGAAGGCGGCAGCGGCGGCGGTGAAATCCTCGTCTCCGGTACGCCGGAGACCGTTGCAGAGTGCGAAGCCTCGCACACCGCGCGCTTCCTTAAACCGTTGCTGTAATGTCAGACGGAGAGTTGTTGTCGGGTCGCTTCCGGCAGCAGCTCTACTGCCTGTTGATAAGACGCATCCACCAGATAGTAAATTTGCGAGCCGGGCAGGGAGCCATCCAGATAAACCGTGCTCCAGTGCGCCTTATTCAGGTGTTTGCTCGGCCTCACATCATCATGCTGCTGACGTAGCAAATCCGCCAGCTCCGGGCTGGTTTTCAGCGACGCGGCCGGGCGGCCTTCGACCTCTTTCACCATCGCAAACAGCACATCTCCCACTTTTATCTGCGTGGCTTTCCAGTCGCTATGCACGCTCTGCTCCGCGCCAGGTTTACTCATGCAGTACTGAAGTAGCTCCGAAATTGTCATCATTATTCCCCTTGTAGCGTTGCGATAATTTTACGCGAACCACCGTGAATGCGATGTTCTCCAAGCCAGATCCCTTGCCACGTTCCCAGCAGTAGCCGCCCGTTGTGTACCGGCAGCATCAGCGATACCCCGAGCAGAGAAGATTTGATATGCGAAGGCATGTCATCTGCGCCCTCATAATCGTGCTCATAGGGGGCGTTGTCCGGGACACTCTTCAGAAAATGGTTTTCCATATCAGACCGGACAGTGGGATCGCAATTTTCATTAAGCGTGAGGGAGGCTGACGTGTGTTGAAGCAGCAGATGCAGTAAACCCGTTCTGACGCGCGACAAATCGCGGATTTGCCCGATGACTTCCTCCGTCACCAGGTGAAACCCGCGGGGTTTAGCGCTTAAGGTCAGGGTCTGTTGATACCACATGTGCTGCTCCGTTTAGAAAGATGAACCTTTCTAAGTGTGCAGCAAGAAGTCGAAAGGTAAAACCCGCCGCAGCGAGATTTGATTAAAAAAGAATCAAACTCGCGGCCAGACGCTTAATACTCCGAGTTAACAATCACCTCTTCGCCAAATTTTCCGGCCATCGGCAGCGGTCGATAGGTCGAGTTAGAGGCGCGTAACACCCTGATCGCTCTGGCTCCTGTATCCTGCGCCGCGGTAATGTCGTTATCCGAATCACCATAGAACACTTTGATGTTTTTCTTCTCCAGCCACTGGGTTTTGGTGTTTTGCCCTTCTTTGTCACCCGCAAAAATGACCGGGTTCATGTTGGCAGCCGGGATCTGGAAATCATCCTGCAGGGTTCTGGAGACGGTTTCTGTTTTGGTCTGACTACGACCGGTGACGAAGTAAATGCTGTCGCCGCGCTTCACATGCATGGCAATGACCGCCCGGGCGACCTCTTTCGGGATACTGTAATCGTCCCAGCCGTTATTCATCTTTTCCCAGAACGCCGGGTTCTTCAGATACGCTTCGCTGTCCGGCGAATACATTTTTTTGCCGCGCCAGAATCCCGGGCTGGAGAACAGGACGGTGTCGTCAATATCAAAGCCAACGGCCATGGGCGGGCGGCCCATCAGACTGTTTTCGATTTGGGCCACGGATACCCAGTGAATAGGAGCCTGTTCGGCAAGAATGGCAGCGGTAGTGCCGGTGTAAAGCGGCGTTGGCGCAGAAGCGCGCGCGACGACGGCACTATTAAGTGAGAACAATAAGCAGGCGGCGCTGAGCGCCAGTGTGATCTTGCGCATATTTTCCCCTGAATATTCAGTTCGTTATCGTTTTATTTTGAGTGAATGGTCAAAAAACTATCCGACCATAACCCCAGCGGCAGGTGAAGAAAAGGAGTTTTTGATTATCAATCTGAAGAAAAAGAAGACGATCACAAAGCGAGACATCGACCTGAGTAGCCTGATGCCATCACCCCGGCCCTCTCCCACAGGGAGAGGGAGAAACCGTAGTGAGTACTTACATTACCGCAGCAAATGCCTGTGCCACGCGATGAACGTTGCTGGCATTGAGACCCGCGACGCACATGCGGCCGCTGGCAATCAGGTAGACGCCGAACTCGTCGCGCAGACGGTCGACCTGCGCGGCGCTCAAACCGGTGTAGCTGAACATCCCGCGCTGCCTGATCAGATAATCAAAGTTATGCCCCGGTACCGCCTCTTTCAGCACGTTGACCAGCTCCTGACGCATCGACAGAATGCGCTTACGCATGGATTCCACTTCGGCAAGCCAGCTAGCTTTCAGCTGTTCGTCGCCGAGTACCGTCGCCACAACCTGCGCACCAAAGTTCGGGGGGCTGGAGTAGATACGGCGCACCGTAGCTTTAAGCTGGCCCAGCACGCGGCTGGCAGCTTCGGCATCTTCGCAGACCACGGACAGCCCGCCGACGCGTTCGCCATACAGGGAGAAGATTTTCGAGAAAGAGTTGCTCACCAGCACAGGCAGGCCGGCACTCGCAACGGCGCGGATAGCATAGGCATCGTCTTCCATCCCGGCGCCAAAGCCCTGATAGGCGATGTCGAGGAATGGAATCAGGTTGCGAGCCTTGAGCACCTCAATGACGGCATCCCACTGGTCATTGGTGAGGTCCGCACCCGTTGGGTTGTGGCAGCAGGGATGCAGCAGCACAATGCTGCGCGCCGGCAACGTTTTCAGTCTTTCCAGCAGGGCTTCAACGCGCACGCCGTTGGTTTCGCTGTCAAACCACGGATAAGTCTCGACATTAAAGCCTGCGCCCTCAAAAATTGCGACGTGGTTTTCCCACGTCGGGTCACTGACCCACACGCCGGAATCCGGGAAGTATTTTTTCAGGAAATCAGCACCAACTTTCAGCGCGCCCGATCCACCCAGCGTCTGGATGGTCGCCACACGTTTTTGCGCAAGTACCGGATGATCGGCCCCAAACAGCAGCGGTGCGATGGTATTGCGGTACGCATTGAGCCCTTCCATCGGCAGATAGAGCGACGCTCCATGCGGGACCGCATTCAGACGCGCTTCGGCTTCGGCAACGGCTTGTAACTGAGGAATAATACCCTCTTCGTTGTAATACAAACCGATGCTGAGGTTCACTTTATCGCTGCGAGGATCTTCTTTGAAACGCTCCATTAAGGAGAGAATAGGGTCGCCGGCATAGGCGTCAACGTTCTGAAACACGCGATGGTTCTCCGGAATTCGATGAGGCAGGAGTTTCAACAATAAACCGGAAGTGGGAGAAGGTCGAGAGGATGTTAATAAAGTTGAAGTGAGGTTAATAACCTCACTTCACAGACGGTTCAGTCAAGGTATTTCATCGCCACCCGGGAGGTCAGGCGCGTGATAAGTTCGTAAGCACTCACTTTCGTGATTTCAGCAATGCGCTCAACGGGCAGGCCCTCACCCCACATCACCACATCACCACCAGCTTTATCCTGGGCGTCGGGTCCAAGGTCCACGCAAATCATGTCCATCGCGACGCGACCGACAATGTTGACCTCGCGACCATTGACCAGCACCGGTGTACCTGTCGGTGCAGCACGCGGATAGCCATCTCCGTAGCCCATCGCCACCACGCCAAGGCGCGTGTCGCGCTCGCTAATCCAGGTGCCGCCATAGCCCACCGGCTCGCCCGCTTTGTGCTCACGCACGGCAATCAGATTCGAGACCAGCGACATCACTGGCTTAAAGCCAAAGTCCGGCCCCCAGGGTTTGCTCTCCAGAGGCGACACGCCATAAAGAATAATGCCCGGGCGCGCCCAGTCAAAGTGCGACTGCGGCCACAGCAGGATCCCGCCGGAAGCCGCAATCGAGCGCATTCCCGGCTTGCCTTCGCAGAAGGTGTTAAAGATATCGAGCTGCTGCTCGGTTGCCCCACATTCAGGCTCATCGGCACGCGCAAAATGGCTGACGATGTTCACGGGCTGGCGCACGTTTTTGCACCGGCACAAACGCTGATAAAACGCCTCCGCATTTTCCGGGCGAACGCCCAGACGGTGCATGCCCGTGTCGAGCTTCATCCAGACGGTAACGGGTTCACTCAGCTCGGCGTTTTCCAGCGCGGACAGCTGTTCTTCGTTATGTACCGCCGTGTGCAGATGCTGGTCAGCAATCGTAGGCAAGTCTGTGGCTTCGAAAAAGCCTTCCAGCAGCAAAATGGGTTGCGTGATCCCCCCCGCACGCAGGCGGAGAGCTTCTTCAAGACGGGCGACGCCAAAGGCGTCGGCATCGGGGAGCGTTCGCGCGGTCTCAAGAAGACCGTGTCCGTAAGCGTTCGCTTTCACGACTGCAACGAGCTTGCTGGCGGGCGCCAGTTCACGCAAACGTTGCAGGTTGTGTCGCAGAGCGCGGCGGTTAATGACTACAGTTGCCGCTTGCATTTGAATTCCTTAGAAATTACTCATCATCATATTGAGGACCGGCGTAGTTGTCGAAACGCGACCACTGTCCGTTAAAAGTCAGACGCACCGTCCCGATCGGGCCGTTACGTTGTTTACCAATAATAATTTCGGCGATCCCTTTCAGGTCGCTGTTCTCGTGATAAACCTCATCACGGTAGATGAACATGATTAAGTCGGCATCCTGCTCGATGGAGCCGGATTCACGCAGGTCGGAGTTGACCGGGCGTTTATCGGCACGTTGTTCCAGGGAGCGGTTCAGCTGCGACAGCGCCACCACCGGCACGTGCAGCTCTTTGGCTAACGCCTTAAGCGAGCGGGAAATCTCTGCAATTTCCAGCGTACGGTTATCGGAGAGCGACGGCACGCGCATCAGCTGGAGGTAGTCGATCATGATGAGGCCGATGCCGCCGTGTTCGCGGGCGATACGGCGCGCGCGGGAGCGCACTTCCGTCGGCGTCAGGCCAGAGGAGTCATCGATATAGATGTTACGTTTTTCCAGCAGAATGCCCATCGTGCCGGAGATACGCGCCCAGTCTTCATCATCGAGCTGGCCGGTACGGATACGGGTCTGGTCCACGCGCGACAGCGATGCCAGAGAACGCATCATAATCTGCTCGGAGGGCATCTCAAGACTGAAGATGAGAACAGGTTTATCCTGCAACATTGCGGCGTTTTCGACGAGGTTCATCGCAAATGTCGTTTTACCCATCGACGGACGCGCCGCAACGATAATCAGATCCGACGGCTGCAGGCCGGCGGTCTTTTTGTTGAGGTCGTCATAACCGGTGTTGACCCCGGTGACACCATCGTGCGGTTGCTGGAACAACTGCTCGATACGCGCCACGGTCGCGTCGAGCACATCGGCAATGTTTTTAGGCCCTTCGTCTTTGTTCGCACGGCTTTCGGCAATTTTAAAGACGCGGGACTCCGCCAGGTCGAGCAGGTCTTCGCTGGTGCGCCCCTGCGGATCAAAACCGGCTTCGGCGATCTCGTTCGCCACCGATATCATCTCACGGACGACGGCACGTTCCCGCACGATATCAGCATAAGCGCTGATGTTCGCCGCACTTGGCGTGTTTTTTGACAGTTCTGCCAGGTAGGCAAACCCGCCGACGCTGTCCAGCTGACCCTGACGCTCAAGCGATTCCGCGAGCGTAATCAGGTCAATCGGGCTGCCCGACTCCTGCAGGCGCGCCATTTCGGTAAAGATATGACGGTGCGGACGGGTGTAGAAATCCTCAGACACCACGCGCTCAGCGACGTCGTCCCAGCGTTCGTTATCCAGCATTAAACCGCCCAACACCGACTGTTCCGCTTCAATCGAGTGCGGCGGGACTTTTAACCCTGCGATCTGGAAATCACGCTCGCGGGGTTCAGTCTGTTTGTTGAAGGGTTTGTTTCCTGCCATAGTGAATGGAGTTACCGAGATAAAGAGTGGGTCGAAAGATTACCATATTTTTCTTACGGAGGGAGCATGGCAACGCGCATTGAGTTCCAGAAACACGGCGGTCCGGACGTACTGAAAGCGGTGGAGTTTACCCCCGCAGCGCCTGGCGAGAACGAAATTCAGGTTGAAAACAAAGCTATCGGCATTAACTACATCGATACCTATATTCGCGGCGGTCTCTACCCGCCTCCGTCAATGCCGAGTGGTCTGGGCACCGAGGCGGCCGGTGTCGTCATTAAAGTGGGCAGCGCGGTTAAGCATATTAAAGAGGGCGACCGCGTGGTGTATGCGCAATCTGCGCTGGGCGCTTACAGCTCCGTCCACAACGTTCCGGCGGATAAAGCCGCTCTGCTGCCTGGCGCTATCTCCTTCGAGCAGGCGGCCGCTTCATTCCTGAAGGGGTTAACGGTTTACTATCTGCTGCGCAAAACCTATGAAATTAAACCCGACGAGCAGTTTCTTTTTCATGCCGCAGCGGGTGGCGTGGGGCTGATTGCCTGCCAGTGGGCGAAAGCCTTAGGCGCGAAACTCATCGGTACCGTGGGCAATGCCCAAAAAGCGCAGCGTGCGCTGGACGCGGGGGCGTGGCAGGTGATCAACTATCGCGAAGAGAGCATCGTCGAGCGCCTGAAAGAGATTACTGGCGGTAAAAAAGTGCGCGTGGTGTATGACTCGGTGGGCAAAGACACCTGGGAGGCGTCGCTGGACTGCCTGCAACGTCGCGGGCTGATGGTGAGCTTCGGGAATGCGTCAGGCGCTGTCACTGGCGTCAATCTTGGCATCCTGAATCAGAAAGGCTCGCTCTACGTGACCCGCCCTTCCCTGCAGGGCTATATCACCAACCGGGAAGAACTGGAGGAAGCCAGCAACGAGCTGTTCTCGCTGATCGCCAGCGGCGTGATTAAGGTGGACGTGGCGGATGCGCAGAAATATCCGCTGACCGATGCGCAGCGTGCGCATGAGGTGCTGGAAAGCCGGGCGACACAGGGTTCAAGTTTACTCATTCCCTGAGCCCCAAAAAGAAATTGGGCTTCCCGTGGGAAGCCCTTTCTTTTTTTAGTTCGGCTGTATGTAGGGTACAGCTCGATGAATTCTGTAGCGGCAGCCATAGTGACAGATTCGATAAGTAAATCCTATTCTGTTCTAAGTAATGCTGCCGGGAAAGTTACAAGTATGTGACGAACCCCTCAATACCTTAGTAACGGAAGCGGTTATTGCGCTGATAAGTCGGCAGTTTTGGCGATTTAATCGCCCGTATCGCCCACACCACCGCAATGGCCAGTAATAACCACGGCAGCAGTTTGATGGTCAGGGCAAACAGTCCGCCGATAAACATCACCACCGTCGCCACGACGAGCGCAGCGAGAATGCCAAGCAGCGAAACGCCTGTGGCTAACAACATGACAAAAAAGCCAATGACAAAAAGTAGTTCCAGCATGGTGCTCTCTCCCACCAGTTCCCGAGTAATACAGTCTGTATTACAAGAATCATGCCAAAACTAAACCATTGTTCTTAAGGAAAAACGCCCCGCAATGATATGCAGGGCGTGGTGAATTTGACGATCTTTTAGCGAAAATTATCGCTTATCTGCGACCAGTCGCAGCGCATGTTCCAGCACCTCGATATCCGCACCGGCTTTATGTGCGTTCTCACTGAGGTAACGACGCCACTGCCGCGCCCCCGGTATGCCCTGGAACAGGCCCAACATATGGCGGGTAATGTGGCCGAGATACGTGCCGTTGCTCAGCTCGCGCTCAATGTAAGGGTACATGGCGCGCACGACGGCAACCGGATCGGTATCAGCGCCGTCAACGCCAAAGATTTCACGGTCGACCGTCGCCAGAATGCCCGGGTTCTGATACGCCTCGCGTCCGACCATCACGCCGTCCATATGTTCGAGGTGCGCTTTGGCTTCTTCAAGCGACTTAATACCGCCGTTGATCGACATCGTCAGATGCGGGAAATCACGTTTAAGCTGATATACGCGCGGATAGTCCAGCGGTGGGATCTCACGGTTCTCTTTCGGGCTCAGGCCGGAGAGCCAGGCTTTACGGGCGTGGATGATAAACATCTCGCATTCGCCTTTGCCGGACACCGTGTTGATGAAATCGCACAGGAATTCGTAGCTGTCCTGGTCGTCAATGCCGATACGGGTTTTGACCGTCACGGGAATGGAGACCACATCACGCATCGCCTTGATACAGTCGGCAACCAGCTGCGCGTTCCCCATCAGACACGCACCGAACATACCGTTTTGCACACGGTCTGAAGGACAGCCAACGTTGAGGTTAATCTCGTCATAGCCGCGCGCTTCCGCCAGCTTCGCACACTGCGCCAGCGCGGCCGGATCGCTGCCACCCAGCTGCAAGGCAACCGGATGCTCTTCTTCACTGTATGCCAGATAGTCGCCCTTGCCGTGAATGATTGCACCGGTGGTCACCATTTCGGTGTACAGCAGCGTATGGCGGGAGAGCTGACGCAGGAAGAAGCGGCAGTGTCTGTCCGTCCAGTCGAGCATTGGCGCAATGGAGAAACGGTGTGCTGGGAAAGCGGTCTGGTATTCTGACAACATGGCGAAGTTTTAAGCATCTGGTGGAAAAGGGGCGCTAGTATAGCACAAAGAAAAGCCGGAGGCGCAGCGCCTCCGGTGCACTTTAGAACGTCATGCTTAGCTGTGCCCCTGCGCCCCAGGTTTCGTCTTCACCGTAGAGGCCCATCAGGTCAACATGCACGGTGTTGAACGGCGCGAAGCCGACACCACCGGTAAAGACGTTGCTGTCGTTACCCTTCACGTCAGCGCGATAACCTGCGCGTACCGCCAGCCAGCTCAGCGGGGTTACTTCAGCACCTACCCCAACATACTGCGACGTATCTTCGCTCTTGAAACCTTTGGTTTCGGTCAGATCGCCATCAGCGGTCAGCGTAACAAGATCGTTGTGCCAGGCGGCGCCCGCGGTGACCAGCGGACGGATCTGGTAGGTGTCTTTATAGCTCACCACTTCTCCCGTACGCCCGTTGCGGATGCGGATATCCTTGCTGTCGATATCGCGTGACATCAGGTTTTGCCCGCTCAGGCCGACCGTCCAGTTTTCGCCAAAATCAGCGGCAATACCAGCATCAACGTTAAAGCCCGTATCGTCTGTACGGTAGCGGCTATCGTTCCACTTATTACTGTCGTAATCGTAGATGGAAGTGGTGTAGTTATAGATCCAGGTTTTTTGCAGTTTTGGCGTGACGCCAACAGAAACCGGGATGCCCCCGAGATCGAACTGACGGGCAACCGCAATACCGTAGTCGGACACAATCGCCGCACGGCCAGACGCCGTTGAGTTGAGGTTTTTGGTAATCTGATCCGTGCCATTCAGCGCTGCATCCAGAGCAACACCGGCCGCAACCACATCGCTTCGTTGAATACTGCGCAGATAATCAATATCTTGCTGGTCGATAGATGAGCTAACCCGACCATGAGCATAACCTTTGGCCATAAAGGCCACGGAAAGCACATCGTTAGGGATACTCACGGCAAGTCCTGCCCCTGCCGTTGCACGTGCAGTTTTACCCTTGAGATAGTCCAGTTCATCGGCAAGATCTTTGGCCGCGCCCTGGAACTGGTTGATCGAACCTAACGGATTGGTGATGACTTCAATAGGCGTAAGGTTATCAACCACATCCTTATAGTGATTGATTTTGTCGTTGATGGTATCAATCTCATCCTGAAGATTGTCTTCATCCGTCACCTGCACCCCAACGGATGGCAAAATGACCGTCACATCATCGTCCGGTTTTGCCTTTGCCAGCAGCGCGGGGTTGATTAACGCTCCGCTGCCATAACTGCCAGCGGCTACGCCCGTCCCGCCCATGGCGTCGCTACGTGATTCTGTCCAGGTATTGGCTGCTCCCGCCTGATTTGCCATAAACAGGGAAACAGCAATGCTAACCACCGAAAATTTAAAATGTTTTTTCACAGTATGCCCGTAATAGTTTGTTATTAGATAACCCCTGTCTGTTATCACCCAAACAGGAACGAACTATTGCTGTGAATAAGAAGCAAAAGACCCGCTATTTCTTTCCCTAAGTGAAATTCCCTTACGGCCTGTTGTAATTTGTGACGGCCTTCAATATTTATAGAAGAGGAAATTATTTTTTCACAGGTTTTCCATCATGCGGGCCAAAAAACTGCGGAGGATGGTCAACCCAGCGATCCTCCCGCGTGGCGGCATAGACCGGATTGAGCGGATAGTAGATGCGGTTGTGCTTCTTGTTGGCCTCGCCCACCACCAGTAATCGAACCTCTTCATCCGTGTTGTTGATAAAGGTATGGCAGACGCCGGTTCCGGCAGGAAAGCCCACGCTGTCGCCGGGTTCAAGTTTCCACAAATAGCCATTAATCCAGGCTTCAGGATAGCCCTCAAGCACGTAGATAAACTCTTCTTCGTCACTCTCTGCATGGGGATAGGATGTCCGACGCCCGGGCAATAAACGCTCATGATGAATGCCGATACGTCGGAGGCCAAGGCTGCGGGCCAGCGGTGCACCGATAGAAAAGAGCTCATTACTGTCGGGGTAGGTGGCGTCATCCGGCCCTTCTATGTCGCGCCAGTGCTTAATACAGTCTGGTTTTTTCATGATGATATTCCCGATTTGCGATGCGTCAGGTATAGCACAGCCTGACGGATATCGGTGTTTTTACCAGAACATGATAAAGTGAGGGTTTTACTTCCCAGAACATCCGAGGTGCTCAATGGATAAGTCCACAAAAGAGCTGTTAGCGCAGGCCGAAAAGCTGTGCGCGCAACGCAATGTGCGCCTGACTCCGCAGCGCCTTGAAGTCTTACGTCTGATGAGCCTGCAACAGGGTGCCATCAGCGCCTATGACCTGCTCGACCTGCTCCGCGAAAGCGAGCCGCAGGCTAAACCGCCAACAGTGTATCGCGCGCTGGATTTCCTGCTGGAACAGGGATTTGTTCATAAAGTGGAATCCACAAACAGCTATGTACTGTGCCATCTTTTCGATCAGCCCACCCACACGTCGGCCATGTTTATCTGCGACCGTTGTGGCGTAGTGAAAGAAGAAGCTGCGGAAGGCGTGGAAGACATTATGCATACGCTGGCGGCAAGAATGGGGTTTGCCCTGCGTCATAATGTGATTGAAGCACACGGGCTGTGTTCAGTGTGTGTCGAGGTGGAAGCGTGTCGACATCAGGATGAGTGTCAGCATGACCACTCTATTCTGGTGAAAAAAAAGCCGCGTTAGCAGCCAAAAGAAAAGGCGGCCTGAAGCCGCCCCAGTAGGTTATTCAGCGTTACCAGCGGTAATCATTGCGGGTTTCCCAGTCTTTGACTTCGTTTTCCGCCTGATCTTTCGCGTAGCCGTAACGTTCCTGAATTTTACCGACAAGCTGATCGCGCTTACCTTCAATGACGGTCATATCGTCATCTGTCAGCTTACCCCACTGTTCTTTCGCTTTACCTTTGAACTGCTTCCAGTTGCCGCCGATTTCGTCTTTATTCATCATCGTGTCCTCTTAGTTAAGCGTCGGGTCGTAACGTCCGTTACGTTCTTTTCTGCTGGACGTGATAATTATTGTAGTTAAGGATTCGGCGGTTGATTTCATATTCGGAATCTTTAACCATCACGATATATCGTGACGCGAAGGAAACCAGGTATTGTTTTGCCAGTGGCGGCGCCATATAAAAGCCAGCGACAGGCCACGCAGAGAGAGAAAGACCGCAAGCGCCAACCACAAACCGTGATTACCCAGCCAGGGAAGCGTCAGCAGCGTCAGGCCAAATCCTGCCGCCGCAACGGCCATACTGTTACGCATTTCCGCCCCGCGCGTCGCACCAATAAACATGCCGTCCAGCAGATAACACCAGACACCCACCACCGGTAAGATGACTTGCCAGATGAGATAGTGGCTCGCCAGTTCGCGCAGCGCAGGGAGAGAGGTCAGTAAAGCAACAATCTGTTCGCCGAAGCAGGCATAGACCACAGCAAACACCAGCGCTACCAGTCCTGACTGACGGCAGGCTGCCCGCCAGACATCATGAAGCTGCCCGCTTTCACGCGCGCCATACGCCTGCCCCGAATGTGCTTCAACCGCGTAGGCAAAGCCGTCCAGCGCATAGGCGGTAAACGTCAGCAGCGTCATCAATACCGCGTTGACCGCGACGATTTCAGGCCCCAGCCGTGCACCGAAGACCGTCAGCGCGCCGAAGCAGAGTTGCAGAAGCAGCGAGCGCAGCATGATGTCACGGTTAAGCGCCAGCAGCTTACGGATATTGCCGCGCCATGCGGTTTTCAGCAGCGCGAGGGAGATCCCGCGCATCGCCAGCACGCGCCAGACCATCCACAGCCCCATCACAAAGGTCCCGTATTCAGCAATCGCCGTCGCCAGTGCCGCGCCCCGCACGTTCATATGGAGGCCCATCACCAGCCAGAGATCCAGCACGATGTTGAGCAGGTTTCCCACGACCAGCAGAATCACTGGCGCACGAGCATACTGAACGCCCAGTAACCAACCCAGCAGAACCAGATTTGCCAGCGAAGCGGGCGCACTGAGCCAGCGGATTTCAAGAAAACGTCGCGCCTGCTCCAGTACCGCCTCACTGCCGCCAACGATATGGAGCGCAAGGTCAATCAGGGGATCGCGGAGTAAAACGATTAACGCGCCCGCGCCCAGCGCAAGAATCAGCGGCTGCACCAGCGCCCGCGCCAGACGTAACGGATCTTTTGCACCATACGCCTGTGCCGTGAGTCCGGTGGTGCTCATGCGCAAAAAGAGCAGCAGCATAAAGAGGAAGCTGGTTGCCGTCGCGCCAATCGCCACGCCGCCAAGATAGACAGGGGAATCGAGATGCCCAATAACGGCCGTGTCGACCAGACCCAGCAAGGGCACGGTGATATTGGAGAAAATCATCGGCAGTGCAAGACGCCACAATGCCTTATCGGATGCCGTCAGCAGTGACATGAGAAACACCGGGAGTGGTCAATAAGGCAGGCTACAGCGGAACCGTAGCCTGTCAGGAAGAGATTACAGCCATTCACCGTTGCGAATCACACCGACCGCCAGACCTTCGATAGAGAAGCTCTGTTCGCGGAGATCGACCACAATGGGAGAGAACTCGCTGTTTTCGGGCAGCAACTGAACGGTGTTACCCTGCTTTTTCAGACGCTTAACGGTCACTTCGTCATCAATGCGCGCGACCACCACCTGGCCGTTCCGCACATCCTGCGTTTTGTGTACCGCCAGCAGATCGCCGTCGAGAATGCCGATATCTTTCATCGACATGCCGCTTACGCGCAGCAGAAAATCTGCGCTCGGCTTGAACATACCAGGATCAACCTGGTAGTGGCCTTCGATATGCTGCTGCGCCAGCAGCGGCTCACCCGCAGCAACACGGCCTATCAGCGGAATGCCCGTCTCTTCTTCCACCAGCAGGCGGATACCGCGTGACGCGCCTGAAACAATTTCAATCACGCCCTTACGTGCCAGCGCTTTCAGGTGTTCTTCGGCAGCATTCGGAGAACGGAAGCCCAGACGCTGAGCGATTTCCGCACGCGTGGGTGGCATACCCGTCTGGCCGATATGATCCCGAATGAGATCAAACACCTCTTGCTGCCTGGTCGTTAATGCTTTCATTCCGCCCCCTGGGTGTATATACAGTTATGCTGTGAGTATATACAGTCAAAGGTGAATTTGGAACCAAAAACTGCACAAAAAACCAGGGACTTAATTATTCCTCGAGGCTCATCGGAAATGTGACCAAAGCAGCGTGACCCAGGTAATGACTGCAGTGATAATCGCCAGCAGCACAGCGGCAGAACCCATGTCTTTCGCGCGACCGGAGAGCTCGTGGAATTCTGAGCCAATACGGTCAACAACGGCCTCAATAGCGCTATTGAGAATTTCCACTATCATCACCAGAAGCACGGAACCGATGAGAAGTACGCGGGTAATAGCATCGACATCAAGGAAACAGGCGATGATGACCGCGATGATAGTGGCGACACCTTCCTGACGAAAGGCGGCTTCGTTGATCCACGCTGCACGGAAACCTTTCCATGAATAGCCGGCGGCTTTGATGATACGCGTTAACCCAGTGGTATTATTGGCCATTAAAAGAACCTTTTATGAAAAAAAGCGTCAGTAACAGGAACTGTAGCGCGTTTCGCTACAGCCTGAAGTATGACGGGTAACAACAGAAATTTTGCGCGCTTTCTGTTATCCTTGCGCCGCAATTGCATTATTAACCAGAGGCTTTACATCGTTTATGTCCGGCTGGCCACGAATTTACTACAAATTACTTAATTTACCATTAAGCATCCTGGTAAAAAGCAAGTCTATCCCAGCAGAACCCGCGCTGGAATTGGGGCTCGATACGTCGCGTCCTATTATGTACGTTTTGCCTTATAACTCGAAGGCAGACTTACTGACCCTTCGCGCCCAATGTCTGGCGCATGACTTACCTGACCCGCTTGAACCGCTGGAAGTCGACGGCACGTTGCTGCCGCGCTACGTGTTCATTCACGGCGGGCCGCGTGTGTTTACCTATTACACGCCAAAAGAAGAGTCCATTAAGCTGTTCCACGACTATCTCGACCTGCACCGCAGCAATCCCGATCTGGATGTGCAGATGGTGCCGGTATCGGTGATGTTTGGCCGCCGTCCGGGCCGTGAAAAAGGCGAAGAGAATCCGCCGCTGCGTATGCTTAACGGCATCCAGAAGTTCTTCGCGGTCTCCTGGCTGGGACGCGACAGCTTTGTGCGCTTCTCCCCTTCCGTTTCACTGCGCCGGATGGCAGATGAGCACGGTACCGACAAGATCATCGCGCAGAAGCTGGCGCGCGTAGCACGTATGCACTTCGCCCGTCAGCGCCTCGCGGCCGTCGGGCCACGACTCCCGGCGCGTCAGGACCTATTCAACAAACTGTTGGCCTCCAAAGCGATCGCCCGCGCCGTTGAAGACGAAGCGCGTAGCAAGAAGATTTCGCATGAGAAAGCCCAGCAGAACGCCATTGCGCTGATGGAAGAGATTGCCGCGAACTTCTCTTACGAGATGATTCGCCTTTCCGATCGTATTCTCGGCTTTACCTGGAACCGCCTGTATCAGGGCATCAACGTTCATAACGCCGAGCGTGTACGCCAGCTGGCGCATGATGGCCATGAAATTGTCTATGTCCCCTGCCACCGCAGCCACATGGACTACCTGCTTCTCTCCTACGTGCTCTATCACCAGGGGCTGGTACCACCGCACATCGCGGCCGGTATTAACCTGAATTTCTGGCCAGCGGGCCCGATCTTCCGCCGCCTGGGCGCCTTCTTTATCCGTCGTACCTTCAAGGGCAATAAGCTCTACTCCACCGTGTTCCGCGAGTATCTGGGCGAACTGTTCAGTCGCGGCTATTCCGTGGAGTACTTCGTGGAGGGTGGTCGCTCCCGTACCGGACGTCTGCTTGATCCGAAGACCGGCACGCTGTCGATGACCATTCAGGCGATGCTGCGCGGCGGAACCCGTCCGATCACGCTGGTGCCTATCTACATTGGTTATGAGCACGTCATGGAAGTGGGTACGTATGCCAAAGAACTGCGTGGCGCAACCAAAGAGAAAGAGAGCCTGCCGCAGATGTTGCGCGGCCTGAGCAAGTTACGCAACCTGGGTCAGGGCTACGTGAACTTTGGCGAGCCAATGCCGCTGATGACGTACCTGAACCATCACGTTCCGGAGTGGCGCGAATCCATCGATCCTATCGAAGCGGTTCGTCCTGCCTGGCTGACGCCAACGGTTAACGGCATTGCATCCGAGCTGATGGTGCGTATTAACAACGCGGGGGCGGCTAACGCCATGAACCTGTGCTGTACCGCGCTACTGGCTTCTCGTCAGCGCTCCCTGACCCGTGAACAGCTCACGGAGCAGCTGGACTGCTACCTGGACATGATGCGCAACGTGCCGTACTCGGTTGATTCAACGGTTCCTGCGGCTACCGCCAGCGAGCTCATCGATCACGCGTTGCAGATGAACAAGTTTGAAGTCGAGAAGGACACGATCGGCGACATCATCATTCTGCCGCGCGAACAGGCCGTGTTGATGACGTACTATCGCAACAACATCGCGCATATGCTGATGCTGCCGTCGCTGATGGCGGCCATCATTACCCAGCATCGCCACATTTCACGTCAGGAGCTATTGCGTCACGTTGATACGCTCTACCCGATGCTGAAAGCGGAGCTGTTCCTGCGCTGGAGCAAAGATGAGCTGGCCGTTGAGCTGGATAAACTGACGGAAGAACTTCGTCGTCAGGGGCTGATCACCGTTGCCAACGATGAGCTGCATATCAATCCGTCACGCTCCCGAACCCTGCAGCTGCTGGCGGCCGGCGCGCGCGAAACGCTGCAGCGCTACGCCATTACGTTCTGGCTGCTGAGTGCGAACCCGTCGATCAACCGCGGTACGCTGGAGAAAGAGAGCCGGACGCTGGCACAGCGCCTGTCTGTGCTGCACGGCATTAACGCACCAGAATTCTTCGACAAAGCGGTCTTCAGTTCCCTCGTGCTGACGCTGCGTGATGAAGGCTTCATCAGTGATACGGGCGATGCCGAGCCAGAAGAGACGCTGAAGGTTTACCAGATGCTGGCAGAGCTGATTACGTCAGATGTGCGCTTGACGATTGAGAGCGCGACGCAGGGCGAGTGATGTAAAAAAGCCGGGTGGTGGTTTCACCTTTCCCGGCCTGATGTTCTGCATAAGATGAAAAGATTAAGGCCCGGTCAGCGTTAACGCTACCGGGCCTTATTTTTGAGCCGGGTTAAATCACCGCATTCAGCTCAGCAACGTAAAGGCAATCATCCCGACAATCGCACCCGTCGTACCGAGGATGGTTTCCATCAGCGTCCAGGTTTTCAGGGTTTGCGCTTCGGTGGCGCCGGTAAATTTACCGAACAGCCAGAAGCCAGCGTCGTTAACGTGAGAGACCACAATTGAACCGCCCGCGATACAGATAGACAGCGCTGCCATCTGCGCACCGGAGTAGTTCAGCTGTTCAATCACCGGCATTACCAGACCCACGGCGGTTAAACACGCCACGGTGGCGGAACCCTGGATAATACGCACGGCCGCCGCCAGCACGAAGCAGGTTACCGCAATCGGCAGGCCCATTCCGGTCAGCGCTTCACCCAGAGCCGGGCCCACGCCAGAATCCACCAGCACCTGCTTGAACACGCCACCGGCACCAATCACCAGCAGGATAATACCCGCAGGCTGCAGCGCGGCACCGCAGATCTCCATCACGCGGTCTTTCGGCATTCCCTGACGCATCGCCAGGCCGTAAATAGCCACCAGACACGCCACCAGGATCGCCGTAAACGGGTGACCAATGAACTCAAACCATTCGTAGGCGGTAGAGCCCACCGGCACAAAACGCGCTGCGATGGTTTTCAGACCCACCAGGACCAGCGGGAGCAGGATCAGTGACAGACTGAAGCCAAAGGACGGCATTTTGCCTTCGCCCAGATGCGGCTCGGTGATGTCATCCGGAATGTGCAGCTCAACGTAACGGCTAATGAAGTTGCCCCACAGCGGGCCGGCAATGATCATTCCCGGGATCGCGGCGCACAGGCCAATCAGGATCATCCAGCCAAAGTCAGCGTGCATCTGGGAGGCCAGCAGCATCGGCGCGGGCCCAGGCAACAGAAACGCTGCCGCTGCCGCCACGCCCGCAAACAGCGGAATGACCAGCTTCACGAGGTTGGTACCGGTATGACGCGCCATAGAGAATGCCACGCTAATCAGCAGCACAACCGCCACCTCGAAGAACAGCGGCAGCGCGCAAATCAGACCCGCCAGACCAATCGCATAGTGCGCGCGGCTGTGGCCGAAGGATTTCAGCATCTTGACGGCAATCTGATCGACCGCGCCCGTCTCATGTAAAATCTTGCCAAACATCGCGCCCAGCGCGACCACAATCGCCAGGAAGCCGAGCGTGCCTCCCATCCCTTTTTCCATCGTCGCAGCGATCTTGTCGAGCGGCATACCGGAAAAGAGACCTGCACCAATAGAAACCACCATCAAAGCAACGAAGGCGTGCATACGCGCCTTCATCACTAAAAACAGCAGCAGCAATACCGAACCCACTGCTGTCAAAACTAGCGTTAATGTACTCAAAACTTACTGCCTTTTATTAATGACCTCGATGGTGCTGGCTACAACACCCTCCAGTGACTGATCGATATCAACCACTAAGACGTCTTTCTCATCTTCACCCGGCTCCTGGAGCGCGTCGAACTGCGTCACCAGCATCTGGGTTTTGAAGAAGTGACCTTTACGCGCCTTCAGTCGGCTTTCAATCACCTCGAAATCGCCTTTCAGGTAGATGAAAGAGAGGTTCGGGTTGCCGTCGCGCAGCAGATCGCGGTAGGTTTTTTTCAGCGCGGAGCAGACGATCAGCGAAACTTTGTTGGTACGCTGCATGGCGAATGCGGCGTCGTTCAGCGCCTGCAGCCACGGTTTGCGATCGTCGTCGTTGAGCGGCTCGCCGGAGGCCATTTTCATGATGTTGCTGCGCGGATGGAGGAAGTCACCATCAAGAAACGCAGCCTGGAGTTGATGCGCCACTTCGCTCGCCACGGCAGATTTACCGCTACCGGACACGCCCATCAGGACGTAAACGTGGTGATCATGATTAGTCGTGCTCAAAGGGTGTCCCTCAGTCAATTGTTACGGGTAACAGTTATCGGTAACATTGTCCTGCCGGGGCAAAAGAGAAGCAATATCCAAACGTGCGCGAAGTGAATAAGTGTGAGCTAGTTCAAATTTGTCAGCTCAAATAGATCCACCCGGTGACAAGGTGAAACCTAAATCTAACATCTTAGGCGTAACCGTCTCGCCACGAATGCGCGCCAGCAGGCGTTCTGCGCCAATGCGGCCCATACGTTCACGCGGTGTCAGCACGCTCGCCAGACGCGGCTCCATAACCTGGCCGATGTCATGGCCGTGGAAACCCGCAATCGCCATATCTTCCGGGATCTTCAGCCCCAGACGCTGGCATTCGAACGCTGCACCGACCGCAAGGTCATCGTTAGTACAGAAAATACCGTCCAGTTGCGGATACTCGCGTCGCGCCTGACGCATCAGCTCAATACCCGACGTATAGGAAGAGGACTGCTCAACCATTACGCTGTACGGGGTTAAGTTCGCGTCGAGCATCGCCTGCTCGTATCCCTTCTGTTTGATGATAGTACGTTCATCAAGACGCGCGCCCAGATAGGCGATATGACGATGTCCCCGGGCGATGATGGCCGCCGTCATCTGACGTGCCGCTTCGAAGTTATCAAAACCCACGGCGATGTCGAGGCACGGCGACTGGCTGTCCATCAGCTCCACCACCGGAATACCCGCCACTTCAATCATTTTTAGCGTGCGGGCGGTGTGCGTACGTTCGGTTAAAATCAGGCCGTCGATGTTCCAGGAAAGCATGGATTCAAGACGTTCTTCTTCCAGCTCCGGCTTGTACCCGTAGTGGGCGAGCATGGTCTGGTAACCAAACGCATCGGTGACGCTTTCAATGCCGCGAAGCACCTCGGCGAAAACCTGGTTGGTTAAGGAAGGCAGGAGGACACCCACCGCACGGCTGGTCGCATTGGAGAGAATATCGGGTGCGCGGTTGGGGATATAACCCAGTTCATCAAGGGCTGCGGCAATCTTGCCACGCAACGCCACGGAAACCTGTTCCGGGTTACGTAAAAAGCGGCTGACCGTCATTTTGGTCACACCGACGCGATCGGCGACATCCTGAAGTACGGGGCGTTTCTTTTTCATCGTCCTGAGAAATCTTGAAGTGAGAGATTTGCTCAGTTTATCACGGACAAAGCTCAACCTTCCCCGTTTAAAGGGAAGGTTGAGAAATTATTTAGACCGGCGGCAGGTCAAACAGCAGGATTTCACTTTCGCTGTCGGCGTGCACGGAGAGTGCCTGTTCATCCCAGATAGCCAGACCATCGGCAGTGGTGGCTTTGGTGCCGTTGATGGACACCTCACCTTTCACTACCTGGATCCAGACGCGGCGGTTAGCGGCAATCTGATGCACAGACTGTTCATCTTTCGCCAGCGCCCAGCGGTACAGCTCCATGTCCTGATGCACTTTCAGGGAACCTTCACGCGCATCCGGGGACAGCACCAGCTGTTTGCCCTGTTTGGCGTCGAAGCGGCGCTGCTCATAGCGCGGCGTGATGCCGGTCTCTTCTGGAATGATCCAGATTTGATACAGGTGCAGTTTTTCCGTTTTACTCGGGTTGTACTCGGAATGACGCACCCCGGTACCCGCGCTCATGATCTGGAACTCGCCCGCCGGAACCTGCTCTTTGTTGCCCATGCTGTCCTGGTGCTCAACCGCCCCTTCCAGCACATAGGTCAGGATTTCCATGTCTTTGTGCGGGTGGGTACCGAAGCCCTGACCTGCATCAATCACGTCGTCGTTAATGACGCGCAGTGCAGAGAAGCCCATGAAGTTCGGGTCGTAGTAGTCGGCAAACGAGAATGAATGCCATGAGTCCAGCCAGCCATGATTCGCGTGACCACGTTCGTTTGCTTTGCGTAAATAGATCATTGTTTTCACCCTCAGTTCGTTTCGATGGAGTAAGTGTGGATGCAAACAGCCTGGGATCATAGAGGGTGAAAATTGACTCCTCTGTTCAAAAATTGTGAACAAGCGCAGAGGAGCCGTTTTTGCTTATTTCGCGAGGGTGATCGTGGCAGGAGAAGCCTGTTCGAACGCCCGCTCGAGCAGTTCGAGGTTGGTAAGAACGTCAGATTCCTTGACGTAATTGGGTGCCCCGCGGGTCAGCGTTTCAAACAGCGCATCGTAGACGCGACCATAGTCGCCGGTTTCCGGCTTCAGCGCTTCTTTGACCGTTACGCCTTCGTCGTTGACATATTCCAGTACGCCCACGGAATCATCCGCCGCAAAGCCCGGTTCACCCGGCATAATGTTGGCCTTCAGACTCGTCTCCTGCTGGTCGATACCGTACTTGATGAACGAGCCTCGGGTGCCGTGAACGATAAATTTCGGATAGTCGATTTTCACCAAATGGCTGGTTTTGACGATGGCTTTCAGGTCACCGTAAAACAGTTGCGCTTCAAAAGTATCGTCCGGGTTGGCTTTATTGCGCAGACTGCGAATGTCATACGCAGCGTGGTCCGGCCGGCCAAACAGGGAGATGACCTGGTCCATGGTGTGCACGCCAAGCCCGTAGAAAGAGCCATCCTGAGGCAGCCCGGGTTGGGTTTCCGCTACCGGACGGTAGTAATCAAAGTGACTTTCGATTTCCACAATGTCACCGAGCTTACCGCTTTCAATCGCTTTTTTCGCCGTCAGGAAACAGCTGTCAAAGCGACGATTCTGGTACGGCGTCACGGTTAGCCCTTTGCTTTTTGCCAGCGCGAACAGCGCTTTCGCTTCGGCAAGGGTTGGGGTGAACGGTTTTTCCACCAGCACGTTTTTGCCCGCTTCCAGCGCGCGTTTCGCATAGTCAAAATGGCTGTCGGCGTGGGTGCAGACAACCACCAGCTTAACCTGCGGGTCGTTAAGCACCTCATCGAGATCGCTGGTGAAATGAATATGGGAGTACTGCGGGAGTTGCTCTTCCGGCTTCGCGCGGCGGCGGAAGATGTGCGCGACGTGCCAGCTGTCTTTACGGTTGAGAACATACGGCAGGTGATAGCGGGTCGTACTTTTACCAAATCCAATAAATGCGCAATGTAGTGTCATGGCTCAGTCCTTTTGGAAGGTTATTGAGTCTAACCATAACAAAAAAAAAGCCAGCTAAAAGCTGGCTAAAGTAATACTGGAAGCAATGTGAGCAATGTCGTGCTTTCAGGTTCCCGTAGGGGTCTTCCTGAATGCAGAGCAATAATAATCATTCTCATTCGCACTTGTCCAATACTTTTTGCAAAAAATAGCGGTTGACTCAAATTTTAAAGTCATTGATGTTGAGAGGGACATTTAACTGACTGAGGAACAAGGGATGAGTGAGATTGTGATACGCCACGCGGAACCGAAAGATTATGACGCCATTCGTCAGATCCACGCCCAGCCGGAGGTGTACCACAACACGCTACAGGTTCCTCACCCTTCGCTGGAAATGTGGCAGATGCGGCTAGGCGACCAGCCCGGTATTAAGCAACTGGTTGCCTGTATTGACGATATCGTGGTTGGGCACCTCACCATTGATGTTGCCCAGCGCCCGCGCCGCAGCCACGTGGCCGATTTTGGTATCTGCGTAGGCGCACAGTGGCACAACCGCGGCGTCGCCAGCGCGCTGATCCGCACCATGATCGACATGTGCGACAACTGGCTGCGCGTCGACCGCATCGAATTAACGGTGTTTGTGGATAACGAGCCGGCAATAGCCGTGTACAAAAAACACGGATTCGAGATTGAAGGTACTGGCAAGCGCTACGCCCTGCGCAACGGTGAGTATGTGGATGCGTATTATATGGCGAGAATGAAGTAATTTGTTGCCGGGTGGCGGCTTCGCCTTACCCGGCCTACATTCGTGCCGTTGTAGGCCCGGTAAGCGCAGCGCCACCGGGCAACAAAATCAGTACCCCGCTGTTAAATCATCCACCGAGCGCGGGTCCGACGCCCCAAACAGCGCGCCGTCCGGCCCGACCATAATGCTCTGAGTACTGCCCATCGCCTCTTTTACCGCCACCTTCTGTCCACGTTGCTCCAGCAGTTTGATGGTGTCCGGGCTAAAGCCCTTCTCAACGCGCAGTTCATCCGGCAGCCACTGGTGATGAAAACGCGGCGCGTTGGTCGCTTCGGCGACGTTCATCCCAAAATCGATACTGTTGACCACCATCTGCAATACCGTAGTGATAATCCGGCTTCCGCCAGGACTGCCGGTGACCAGCCAGGTTTTACCGTCTTTCACCACGATAGTGGGTGACATGGATGACAGCGGTCGCTTCTTCGGCCCAACCGCATTCGCATCGCCGCCGACCAGACCGTAGACGTTCGGCACGCCCGGCTTGGCAGAGAAATCATCCATCTCGTTGTTAAGCAGAATGCCGCTGTTGCCCGCCACAATCCCGGTACCAAAGGTGGTATTGAGCGTATAGGTCACCGCCACCGCGTTACCGTCTTTATCCACCACCGAGAAGTGGGTGGTCTGGTTGCTTTCATACGGTGCCAGCTTGCCGGGGCGGATCTCGCTGGACGGTTTAGCCTTGTTGATGTCGATCTCATCAGCAATGGATTTGGCATATGCCTTGTTGGTCAACGCCTGCCACGGCACCTTCACGAAGTCCGGGTCACCGAGGTATTCCGAGCGGTCGGCGTAGGCGCGTTTTTCGGCCTCCGCCATTACCTGCATCGCATCCGCGCTGCCGAAGCCGAACTTATGCATATCGAAGTTTTCAAGAATATTGAGGATCTGCACGATGTGGATCCCGCCGGAGGACGGCGGTGGCATCGAGAAGACTTCGTAGCCGCGATAGGTTCCGCTAATTGGCTCACGCTCTACCGCCTTGTACTCGGCCAGGTCCGCTTTGGTGATGAGCCCGCCGTTTTTCTTCATCTCTTCGGCAATCTGGTCGGCAATTGCCCCTTTGTAGAAGGCGTCCGGACCGTTTTCAGCTATCAGCTCAAGGCTTTTGGCGAGGTTCTTCTGCACCAGCTTATCGCCCTTCTTCAACGGCTCGCCGTCTTTCCAGAAGATGGCTTTACTGTTTTCGTGATTGGGAATCACTTCACTGCCGTAGGTTTTGAGATCGTCCGCCAGAGCGTCATTCACCACAAAGCCGTCCCGGGCCAGTTTAATGGCTGGCTGCACCACTTTGTTCAGCGGCATGGTGCCGTATTTCTCCAGCGCCAGCGAGAAGCCCGCCACGGTGCCCGGCGTGCCGCTTGCGAGATGGGAAGTCAGGGATTTTTTACTGTCCGGGTTCCCCTGGTCGTCGAGGAACATATCGCGGGACGCCTGAGCAGGCGCCATTTCGCGGAAGTCGATGGCGGTCGTTTTGCCGTCTTTGGTGCGCAGCATCATAAAGCCGCCGCCACCCAGATTCCCCGCCTGCGGGTGCGTTACCGCCAGTGCATATCCCACCGCGACCGCCGCATCTACCGCGTTACCGCCCTGTTTGAGAATGTCGACGCCCACATGGGTTGCCAGCGCATCCACGGACGCCACCATACCGTGGGTTGCCCGCACGGGATGAAAAACATCTTCCTCCACGTCATACGATACTGGCGGAGCCGCTGGCGGGTTGGCCGCCACGCTAAATGTCCCGCCTGCCATCAGCGCGGCGATGGCGACCCAGCGCAAAAACGTTGGTTTCATCATTATTGTTCTCCAGGTGAAGGGATCCATATTCCCCGCTTAAGCCTGGTTCACAACTCCTAAAAAATCATCGTCATGGTGAAATCAGGGTAAACTTAAGAGAGACCTCAACAGGAGGAAATGACAATGAAACGCTTACTGATTCTTGCGGCGCTGATCCCATTTGCCGCGCTCGCACAGCCACTTAACACCATGAACAACCCGAACCAGCAGGGTTATGTCATCCCGAGCCAGCAGCGTATGCAGACGGAGATGATGAGCCAGCAGCAACAGCAAAAAGGGATGCTGAACCAGCAGTTGAAAACACAGACCCAGATGCAGCAGCAGAGCCTGCAAAATCAGATGAACGCCAACACCCAGCGCGTGCAGCAGGGACAGGTGCGTGAGCAGCCGCTGCCGAATAAAAACGGTGGGATGTTAGGTGGGATGACGTCGTCAGGCAGCGGACAGCAGCATATGCTGCCGTCGCAGTCGAATGGCAGTATGCTTAACCCGCAGAACTAAAGTTCGGGCCGATCAGGTCTATGGCATCGGTACAGATGCTGTCCACGCCCCAGCGCAGCAGTTCGGCTGCACGCTGGGGTTTATTCACGGTATAAACCAGAATATGCAGACCCGCGTCTTTGAGCATCTTCACCCGCGCCTCGTCCAGCAGCCTGTGATTGAGATGGATAGAGACACAGCCTAAGCGGGTCGTCAGCTCGCGCCAGTCCTCACGCCACTCGTCCAGCAGCAGCCCACGCGGGAGTTCAGGCACGGCAGCCTGGGCCGCTTCCAGGGCGTCAATTTCAAACGAGGAGAGCAGCGGCGCCGTCATCCCTTCCCATAGCTCACGCGCGGCCAGCGCAATGACTTTACCCGTCAGCGTCCCGGTGCCGGTGGTCGGTTTGATTTCAATGTTTGCCATCATGCCGTGCTGACGACAGCGGTCCGCCACCTCCGCCAGCAGCGGCAGCGGTTCGCCTTTGAATTCACCGCTGTACCAGCTTCCGGCATCCACTTTCAGCAGATCGCGCCACGGCAGTTCACCCGCTACGCCCCAGCCGTTGCTGGTGCGTTCGAGGTTGTCGTCATGCAGCAGGAAAATCTCGCCGTCCTTCGACAGCTTGGCGTCAAACTCGATCATCGTGTGACCGTAGCGCGCGCCAACATCAATCGCCGCCAGGGTATTTTCCGGCGCCAGTTTACCGCCGCCACGGTGGGCGACGATGTGGGGATAAGGCCAGTTGCTCATACTCGTTGTCCTGTTTCACCATCAAAGAGGTGCAGATGATTTTCCGGCAGGTGCAGCCACAGCGTGCTGCCTGCTTTCGGGCGCTCCTGATGTGCCAGACGCACCACCATTTTTTGCTCACCCCAGCGCCCGTGCGCCAGGTTATCTGCCCCCAACATCTCCAGCGTGTCCATCACCAGCGGCACGCCGCCGTCCGCCTGAGAGGTTAAACCGATATGCTCGGGGCGGATCCCGAGCGTCATCTTACGCCCGGCGTAGCCACGATAGTACCAGTTGATCGGTAATGCCATCCCGCTTTCCAGCTCAAAGTGCGTGCCTGCATTGCTGATACGCCCTTCCAGCAAATTCATTGCCGGGCTGCCGATAAAGCTCGCCACAAAGCGGGTGGCCGGTTTCTCGTAAACATCCACCGGCGTACCAATCTGCTCGGCGATGCCTTTGTTCATCACCATCACGCGCTGGGCAAGGGTCATAGCTTCGACCTGATCGTGGGTCACGTACAGGGAGGTGGTTTTCAGACGGCGATGGAGCTGTTGCAGCTCAAGACGCATCTGCACGCGCAGCTTGGCATCCAGGTTGGAGAGCGGTTCATCGAACAGGAATACCGCCGGGTCGCGCACGATGGCGCGTCCCATCGCCACGCGCTGGCGCTGACCACCGGAGAGCTCGCGCGGGCGGCGCTTGAGCAGGCCGTCCAGTTCCAGAATGCGTGCCGCTTCTTTGACGCGCTCGTCGATATGGCCTTTGCCCATGCCGCGGATTTTCAGCCCCCACGCCATATTCTCTTCCACGCTCATGTGCGGATAGAGGGCGTAGTTCTGAAACACCATCGCAATACCGCGATCCTTCGGTTCCATCTCGGTGACGCGCTGGCGGTCAATCCAGATATCGCCGGAGGTCACGCGCTCCAGCCCCGCCACCATGCGCAGCAGGGTGGATTTGCCGCAGCCGGACGGGCCAACCATCACGATAAATTCCCCGTCCGCTACGTCGAGCGTCAGCGGCTGAATGACCTGGGTTTTGCCGTCCCAGCTTTTGGTTACTGCCTGAAGTTTTAAACCTGCCATCTTATTTCTCGCTATCGACCAGGCCGCGGACAAGCGCGCGCTGCATGGCTAAAACAATGACTACGGGTGGGATAAGGGTGAGCAGCATCGCCGCCATCACCTGGTTCCAGAGGGTGGTGCCTTCGCCGGTGGCAATCATGCCTTTGATGCCCGCGACGGCGGTGCCGAGGCTGACGTCCTGGATAATCAGCAGCGGCCACAGGTACTGGTTCCAGCCGTAGATAAAGGTGATCACAAACAGCGCCGCAAGGTTGGTTTTCGACAGCGGCAGCACGATATCGCGGAAGAAGCGCATCGGTGACGCGCCGTCGATACGCGCGGCTTCAATCAGCTCGTCCGGCAGGGTCATAAAGAACTGGCGGAACAGGAAGGTGGCGGTCGCCGAGGCCATCAGCGGCAGGGTTAAGCCCGCGTAGCTGTCGAGCATCTTCAGGTTGGCGATCACTTCCACCGTCGGGAAGATACGCACTTCCACCGGCAGCATCAGGGTGATAAAGATCATCCAGAAGAAGAGGTTGCGCAGCGGAAAACGGAACCAGACGATGGCGAAGGCGGAGAGCATCGACACCGTGATTTTGCCGACGGTGATGCCGAACGCCATGATGAAGCTGTTGAGCATCATCAGCCAGAACGGCGCGCTGTTCGCGCCCACGCCCTGGGTCCAGATGGTCTTCATGTTCTCAAACAAATGCGAACCTGGGATCAGCGTCATCGGCGTGTCGAACACCGCTTTGGTGTCCAGCGTGGCGGCGACAAACGCCACGTACAGCGGAAACAGGATGACGATGATCCCTAAAATCAGCATGGTATGGCTGAAAATCGTCAGCCCGCGACGGTTCTCAATCATTGGTAGCGCACCTTACTTTCAACATAGCGGAACTGCACCACCGTGAGGATGATGACGAGGAACATCAGCACCACCGACTGCGCGGCGGAGGCCGAGAGATCAAGCCCCGCAAAGCCTTCGCGGTAGATCTTATAGATAAGCGTCGTGGTCGCCTGCACCGGGCCGCCCGCGGTCGCCGCGTCGATCACCGGGAAAGTGTCGAAGAAGGCGTACACGAGGTTAACCACCAGCAGGAAGAAACTCACCGGGGCGATCAGCGGCAGCGATAATCTGAAGAAGCGGCGAACCGGCCCTGCGCCGTCAATCGCCGCGGCTTCCACCAGCGAACGCGGGATGGACTGCAGTGCGGCAAAGAAGAACAGGAAGTTATAGCTGATCTGCTTCCACACCGAGGCGAACACCACCAGGAACATCGCCTGACCGCTGTTCTGGGCGTGGTTCCAGTCGTAACCCAATTCGGCCAGGAAGTGGGTAATCAGCCCGCGCCCAGGGTTAAACAGGAAGATCCACAGTACGGCGGCGACGGCAGGCGCGACGGCGTAAGGCAGCAGCATCAGGGTCTGATACAGGCGGCTGCCGCGCACCACGTAATCCACCAGCGCGGCAAAGAACAGCGAAGCGACCAGACCGCTGACGGTGACCAGCGCGCTGAATTTCATCGTCGTCCAGAAGGAGTCCAGATAGTAGCTGTCGTGGAACAGCGCGGTGAAGTTGTCCAGGCCAACAAACTGGCTGGACAGCCCGAACGGGTCGACGCTTTGTACCGAGTACCACAGCGCTTCGCCCGCAGGCCAGATAAAGAAGATAACGGTGATGACCAGCTGCGGCGCGACCAGAAGATAGGGCAGCCAGCGGGAGCGGAACACCGGACGGGATGATGACATTGAGATTGGGTTCCTGAACAATGCCGGGTGGCGGCTACGCCTTACCCGGCCTACATGTGGCACGTCGTAGGCCCGGTAAGCGTAGCGCCACCGGGCGAATCACAGATTACGATTTGGTCGACTGCTCAAAACGGCGCAGCAGCTGATTCCCGCGTTCTACCGCTGAATCCAGCGCCTGTTGAGGCGTTTTCTTCCCGGTCCACACGCTTTCCAGCTCTTCATCCACGATGGTGCGGATCTGCGGCATGTTGCCCAGACGCAGACCTTTGGTGAACGGCAATGGCGGCTTGTTCAGCATCTGACGCGTCGCGATATCCGCGCCCGGGTTTTTGCTGTAGAAGCCCTGCTCGCGGGTCAGGTCATAGGCGGCTTTGGTGATCGGCAGGTAGCCGGTTTTCTGGTGCCACTCAGCGGCAATTTCTGGCTTCGCCAGGAAGTCGAGGAACTCGGCCACGCCTTTGTAGGTGCCCTTGTCTTTGCCCTGCATCACCCACAGGCTGGCCCCGCCGATGATGGCGTTCTGCGGCGCGCCCTTCACGTCAGCGTCGTACGGCATCATGCCCACGCCGTAGTTGAATTTGGCGTAGTGACGGATATCTGCCAGCGAACCGGAAGACGCGGTGGTAATAGCGCAGTCACCGTTGTAGAACTTTTCAGTGGATTCGTCTTTACGGCCGAAGTAGCTGAAATCGCCCTTTTTGTTGAGCGCTTCCAGCAGCGCAATGTGCTTCACCTGCTTCGGCTTGTTGAACTCCAGTACCGCGTCGGTGCCGTCGAAGCCGTTGTTTTTGGTGGCAACCGGCAGGCCGTGCCAGGCGCTGAAGTTTTCAATCTGGATCCAGCCCTGCCAGCCGCTGGCGTAGCCGCACTTCATCCCTGCAGCTTTCAGCTTCGCGGTATAGTCGGCCAGATCCTGCCAGGTTTTTGGCGGCTGCTCCGGATCTAAACCGGCTTTCCTGAAGGCGTCTTTGTTGTAGTACAGGACCGGCGTGGAGCTGTTAAACGGCTGAGACAGCAGGTGACCGGTTTTGGAATCGGTGTAGTAGCCCGCCACGGTTGGCACGAACTGCGACTCGTCGAAGTTGATGCCCGCCTCTTTGAAGACTTCATAGACCGGCTTGATGGCTTTGGAGGCCATCATGGTCGCGGTACCCACTTCATAAACCTGTAACAGTGCAGGAGCGTTACCGGTACGGAAGGCGGCGATGCCCGCGCTCAGGCTCTGCTCGTAGTTGCCTTTGTACACCGGCACAATCTTGTAATCCGGGTGGGTGTCGTTGAAACGCTGCGCCAGGGAGTCAACTTCTTTACCCAACTCCCCTTCCATGGAATGCCAGAATGGAATGGTGGTGACAGCCATTGCGTTCGTCGCAAAAGCCAGACCCAGTGCCAGACCCAAAGCTGTGTGTCGTAACGATGTCATTGTCATCTCTCTTATTGTGCCGGATGCGCGATATCACGCGTTTTATGCTCGCGAGGTAACATGACATGCTCGAATGACAGAAAAATAACTGTTTGTTTACAGATAAGTGACAGCAAAGCGTCAGGGGGATGATGGTTGTGTGAAGGGTGTTGGGGGGTTGGGTGATTGAGTGCGGTCTGATGCCCTCACCCCGGCCCTCTCCCACAGGGAGAGGGAGAAAGGCATGTAGGCCCGGTAAGCGTAAGCGCCACCGGGCAACACAGACGGCTTAGCCTCCGAGGTACGCGCTCCGCACCGCTTCGTTCGCCAGCAGCGCATCGCCGGTATCTTCAAGCACCACGCGGCCGTTTTCCAGCACGTAGCCACGGTCGGCGAGCTTCAGCGCCTGGTTGGCGTTCTGCTCGACGAGGAAGATGGTCATCCCCTCTTTACGCAGCTGCTCGATGGTGTCGAAGATCTGCTGGATAATGATCGGCGCCAGACCGAGCGACGGTTCGTCCAGCAGCAGCAGGCGTGGCTGGCTCATCAGCGCGCGGCCAATCGCCAGCATCTGCTGCTCACCGCCGGACATGGTGCCCGCACGCTGAATACGGCGCTCCCACAGGCGCGGGAAGAGTTCGTATACCCACTTGATGCGGGTCTGGTATTCATCGCGGTGAGCGAAGAAGCCGCCCATCGCTAGGTTCTCTTCCACCGTCATGCGCGAGAAGACGCGACGCCCTTCCGGAACAATCGCCACCGCTTCACGCATGATTTTTGCAGTCTGCCAGTCGGTAATGTCTTTGCCATCAAACACAATCCGCCCGCTGGTAGCCCGCGGGTCGCCGCACAGGGTACCGAGCAGCGTGGTTTTGCCCGCGCCGTTGGCGCCAATCAGGGTGACGATTTCACCCTGATTGATGTGCAGGCTGACGTCGTGCAGCGCCTGGATCTTGCCGTAGTGCGCATTGACCTTGTCGAACGTTAACATCGCTTTTTCCATCTTATGCCTCACCAAGGTACGCGCGGATCACGTCCGGATTGTTGCGGATCTCTTCCGGCGTGCCGTTTGCCAGCGGCGTGCCCTGGTTGACCACGTAAATACGGTCCGAAATACCCATCACCAGCTTCATGTCGTGCTCAATCAGCAGGATGGTGGTGTCGTGGTGATCGCGTAGCTCGGCAATTAGCTCGTCCAGCTCTTTGGTCTCTTTCGGGTTGAGGCCCGCCGCCGGTTCGTCGAGCATCAGGATCTCCGGCTGCGTCACCATGCAGCGCACAATCTCCAGACGACGCTGATCGCCGTAGGCCAGGTTGCTCGCCTGACGGTTGGCGTGCTGCAGCAAGCCGATGCGGTCGAGCCAGGTGGCGGCGCGGTCGAGGGCCTCCTCCTGGGCGCGGCGGAAGGCCGGAGTCTTCAGCAGACCGGAGAACAGCCCGGTTTTGAGCTGCTGATGCTGTGCCACCAGCAGGTTCTCAATCACCGTCATCTCGCGGAACAGGCGCACGTGCTGGAAGGTACGCACCACGCCCATGCGGGCAATTTGCTGGCCCGGCAGCCCTTCCAGGTGCTTATCGCGCAGCATGATGGTGCCGCCCGTAGGCTTGTAGAAACCGGTCAGACAGTTAAACACCGTGGTTTTTCCCGCGCCGTTGGGGCCAATCAGGGAGACGATCTCTTTCTTATGCAGATCCAGATTCACGTTGTTGACCGCCAGCAGGCCGCCAAAACGCATCATCAGACCGTTAACGGATAATAATGGCTGACTCATGCCTGCTCTCCTTTCGCTTTCCCGTTCTTCAGCTTCAGCTGTGGACGGGTCATCGGCAGCAGGCCCTGCGGACGCCAGATCATCATCAGCACCATCAAACCACCCAGCATCAGCATGCTGTATTCGTTAAAGTCACGCATCAGCTCGCGCGAGACCACCAGTAGGATGGCCGCGAGAATGACGGCAAA
This sequence comes from Enterobacter cloacae complex sp. HYC080_NIDB, assembly GCF_056673325.1. NCBI lineage: Bacteria > Pseudomonadati > Pseudomonadota > Gammaproteobacteria > Enterobacterales > Enterobacteriaceae > Enterobacter > Enterobacter cloacae complex sp. HYC080_NIDB. The sequence goes on from NZ_CP114212.1 coordinate 4,254,284, forward strand.
CTGCGAGCCCATCCCGCCGAGCACCACAATCGCCAGCACAAAGGCCGATTCGGCAAACGTGAACGATTCCGGGCTGACGAAGCCCTGACGCGCGGCAAACAGCGTCCCGGCGAAACCGGCAAACGCGGCGCTGATGGTAAACGCGGTCAGCTTGATGCGGGTCGGGTTCAGGCCCAGGGAGCGGCAGGCGATCTCATCTTCACGCAGCGCTTCCCACGCGCGGCCCAGCGGCATGCGCAGCAGACGGTTAATCACGAAAAGGGTCACCACCACCAGCAGCAGCGCAACCAGGTAGAGCCAAATCACGCGGTCGGACGGGTCATACTTCACGCCAAAGAAGTTGCTGAAGGTATCCCAGCCGCCTTCGCGGGCGGTACGGCTGAACTCCAGCCCGAAGAAGGTCGGTTTCGGGATCTGGCTGATGCCGTTCGGACCACCGGTGATTTCGGTGTTATTCAGCAGCAGGATACGGACGATTTCGCCGAAGCCTAGGGTCACAATCGCCAGGTAGTCACCGCGCAGGCGCAGCACCGGGAAGCCCAGCAGGAAGCCCGCAGCGGCAGAAACCAGGCCCGCCAGCGGCAGACAGGTCCAGAAGCCGAGGCCGTAATAATGGTTCAGCAGCGCGAAGGTGTAGGCACCGATGGCGTAAAAACCACCGTAGCCCAGCACCAGCAGGCCAGAGAGCCCCACCACCACGTTCAGACCGAGACCCAAAATCACGTAAATCATGGTCAGGGTAGCGATATCCACCGTGCCGCGCGAGACCACGAATGGCCACGCCACGGCCGCCACCAGCAGCGCCACGAGGAACAGCTTTTGCTTCACGGTGGAACCGTCGATAGCCGGAAGAACAAATTTCGGCCCGGAGACACCTTTCAGCGTTTTCTGGAACAGCGGACGCAGCAGCTGGAACAGGAACACCACCGCCGTGCCAATAAACACCCACTGCCAGCGGATGTCAGGTGCGGTATCCACCACCAGTTTGGTGCCGCTCAGCTCCAGCCGGACGCCCATAAAGACGCCCGCCAGCACGAAGAACATGGCGGCAGAGAGCAGCGCCATTGCAAAATGCATCGGTTTCATACTTTCTCTACCTCCGGACGGCCCAGAATACCGGTAGGCATGACCAGCAGAACCAGAATCAGCAGGGCAAACGACACCACGTCTTTATATTCGGTGCTCAGGTACGCCGAGGAGAGCGCTTCCGCCACGCCCAGGATCAGGCCGCCGATCATCGCGCCAGGAATACTGCCGATACCGCCAAGTACTGCCGCGGTGAAGGCTTTCATTCCGGCCATAAAGCCGATGTACGGGTTGATCACGCCGTAGAACTGGCCGAGCAGCACGCCCGCCACTGCCGCCATCGCGGCACCGATCACGAAGGTCAGGGCAATCACGCGGTCAGTATTGATGCCAAGCAGGCTCGCCATCTTCAGGTCTTCCGCGCAGGCACGGCAGGCGCGCCCCATGCGGGAATAACGGATGAACAGCGTCAGGGCGAGCATTGCAATAAAGGTCACGACCCAGATGACGAGCTGCATGGTGGTGATAGAGGCAGAGAAGTTTTCGCTGGCCCCCACGATCCACTGGCCGTTAAACAGGCTTGGCAGCGCCACGTCGCGCGACCCTTCGGTCAGGCTGACGTAGTTTTGCAGGAAGATCGACATACCGATGGCGGAGATGAGCGCAATCAGACGCTTGGAGCTGCGCACCGGCCGATAGGCCACACGCTCGATGCTCCAGCCATAGGCGCTGGCGATCACAATGGCGCCGACAAACCCGGCGGCAACCAGCAGCCAGCTGCTGTCGATGCCCATCATCATCAGGGCGGCGATGATCATAAAGGAGATGTAGCTACCGATCATGTACACCTCGCCGTGGGCGAAGTTGATCATGCCGATAATGCCGTAAACCATCGTATAGCCGATGGCAATCAGCGCGTAGGTGCTTCCCAGCGTGACGCCGTTAAACATCTGCTGCAGGAAATAGAGAAACTGCTCGGACATATGCAAACCTTTTTATTCCCGCCCGGCGGTCCGGGCGGCGGGATAATTATTTGGCGGCCGAGGAAGACCCGTCGGCGTGCCACTTAAAGACACCAAACTCAAATCCCTTCAGATCGCCTTTCTCATCCCAGTTCAGCGGCCCAATCACGGTGTTCGCCCCGTGTGCTTTTAAATCTTTCACCAGATCCAACGGCTCTTTGCTGCCGGTACGCTCCAGAGCCGTCGCCAGAGACTGTACGGCCGCGTAGGTGATCCAGACATACGGACCACTCGGGTCCTTTTTCTGCGCCTTAAGCGCATCAACGATAGCCTTGTTCGCAGGATCCTGGTCATAGCGTTTTGGCATCGTAACCAGCATGCCTTCGGCAGAATCGCCCGCGATGTTCGACAGGGAGGCATTACCCACGCCCTCTGGTCCCATAAACTGGGTTTTCAGACCGGTGGCGCGTGCCTGACGCAGCATCTGCCCCATTTCAGGGTAGTAGCCGCCGTAGTAAACGAAGTCGATGTTCTCTTTTTGCAGACGAGCAATCAGCGCGGAGAAGTCTTTCTCACCGGCAGTGATGCCGTCAAAGAAGACGATGTTCGCGCCACCTTTTTTCAGGCCGTCCTGAACGGAACGCGCCAGGCCTTCGCCGTACTGCTGCTTGTCATGAATGATGGCAATGCGCTTTGGCTTTACGGTTTCGAGGATAAATTTGGCGGCGGTGGGTCCCTGGGAAGAATCGAGACCGGCGGTACGCATAATGTGCTGATAGCCGCGCTGGGTCAGTTCTGGGTTAGTGGCGCCGGGGGTGATCATCAGAATACCTTCGTCTTCGTAGATATCAGACGCAGGCTGGGTGGACGATGAGCACAGGTGGCCAATCACATACTGGATGCCATCGTTGACGATTTTGTTGGCGACCGCGACGGCCTGTTTCGGATCGCAGGCGTCGTCATATTCCACGCCCACCAGCTTGTCGCCTTTGATGCCGCCTTTGGCGTTGATGTCTTTGATGGCCTGACGCGCGCCGTTGAACTCCATATCACCCCACTGGGCAACAGGGCCGGACATTGCGCCCACGACCGCAACTTTGATCTCTTCCGCCATGGCTGCATGCGAGATCGCCAGTGCAACCATTCCCGCGATAAATGTTTTCGCGTTCCTTTTCATCTCAGAATCCCCATTCGTGATGTCGTGTTTATATTTTGTTTTATTATGGTTAAAAAGCATTCTGTACTTTTAATGCACAACGCTATTTTTACCAGTGCCTTTAATGGTTTAGCGCAGTTTTTTGCCAAAAACCAGACTAAAATCTCTATTTTTCAGGCGATTAAGCAAAGATAATATTCTGAAATCATGCAGAGATAAACAAATAAAAGTGCAGTTTGCAGCATAAAATAACGGTACAAAGCGCCGAATAAATCACTACCATTCAGGTTAAAATTCTGCTTATTTTTCGATCCATGTGTTTTCAAACTGCCCAGCGCGTTACCAAAAAACTAATCACCTGGTTAATGAGAATAAAAAGAGGAAGCCGCTGAGTGAATAAATTGAGTACACTGCCCCTACTCAATTTGATTTGGACATGTAGCTAATGAAACTGACTATCGTGCGTCTGGTGACCTTTAGCGACCAGGATCATATCGACCTGGGCAAGATCTGGCCGGAATATTCCCCTTCGTCGCTACGCGTCGACGAGACTCACCGCATTTATGCCGCGCGTTTCAACGAACGCCTGCTGGCTGCGGTTCGCGTGACCCTGAGCGGTACAGAAGGGGCGCTGGACTCACTGCGTGTACGTGACGTCACCCGGCGTCGCGGCGTGGGGCAGTATTTAATTGAAGAAGTGATCCGCGAAAACCCGAACGTGACCTCATGGTGGATGGCTGACGTAGGCGTAGAAGACCGCGGCGTGATGGCGGCGTTTATGCAGGCGTTAGGGTTTACGGCGCAGGAGAGTGGGTGGGAGAAGCGCTAAAAGAAAGCCGGGTGGCGGCTGCGCCTTACCCGGCCTACATTCTCCACCGTATTTTCCCAAGCATTTCGTGTTGCAGGAAGGCGGCAAGTTATGAAATCCCCGGGAGCTTACATAAGTAAGTGACCGGGGTTGAATAACGCAGCCAACGCACCTGCGGCGCGAAAGGCGACGGGAAAATTATTTGGCGTCTGTCGCCGTACCGTTGGCATGCCAGTCAAACACGCCGAACTCAAAGCCTTTCAGGTCACCCTTCTCATCCCAGGACAGTGGTCCCATCACGGTTTCGACGGTGTTCGCTTTCAGCCAGGTCGCAATCTCAGCCGGATCGGCTGACTGGTTCAGACCCGCCTGCAGAGACTGCAGCGCAGCGTAGGTGGTCCAGACGAACGCGCCGCTTGGATCCTGTTTCTTAGCCTTGATGGCATCTACGATAGGTTTGTTCGCAGGGACCTGGTCGTAGTTCTTCGGCTTGGTCACCAGCAGGCCTTCCGCAGATTCACCCGCGATGTTAGACAGGGAAACGTTCGCTACGCCTTCAGGCCCCATAAACTGGGTTTTCAGACCGGCTGCACGCGCCTGGCGCAGGATCTGGCCCATCTCCGGGTGGTAACCGCCGTAGTAAACGAAATCGATATTCTCTTTTTTCAGGCGCGCCACCAGCGTGGAGAAGTCTTTCTCACCGGCAGTGATCCCATCGAAGAAGACCACATTGGCGTTGCCTTTCTTCAGACCATCCTGCACCGCACGCGCCAGACCTTCACCGTACTGCTGTTTGTCATGAACAATCGCGATACGCTTCGGCTTCACTTTATCCAGAATGTATTTCGCCGCCGTTGGGCCCTGGTCAGAGTCCAGGCCCGTGGTGCGCAGGGTCAGTTTGTAGCCGCGCGCGGTCAGCTCCGGTGCGGTCGCCGCCGGGGTGATCATCAGAATCCCTTCGTCTTCGTAGATGTCAGACGCAGGCTGAGTTGAGGAAGAGCACAGGTGACCGATAACGTATTTGATCCCGTCGTTCACCACTTTGTTCGCAACCGCTACCGCTTGTTTCGGGTCACAGGCATCATCATATTTTACGATCTGCAGTTTTTCGCCTTTAATACCGCCCTTAGCATTAATGTCTGCAACCGCCTGTTCAGCGCCCGTAAATTCCTGGTCGCCGTACTGTGCTACCGGACCGGACATTGCGCCAACCACAGCCACCTTAATGTCTGCCTGTGCCATGGTGCTGAATGCCAACGCAATACATCCTGCCAGTAACGCTTTACCCTTCATGTTCATCCTGAGATTCCCCATTATTATGGTTATTACGATTGTTGTGATGTTGTTGTGCAGCGCTTTATTTCAGTTATTGGTGTGCTGTTCGCGCTTTTTCAGCATACTCTGCTAAAACATACCCCATTTTTATGATTTTGGAATAGCTAATTTGAAATGAATATATGATAAGCCCGGCAAAGATTTCACCGGGCGCGTGGCTTTAACGTGTCAGCGAGGCGGAGATAATGTCCAGCGCTTGACGGAACTGCACTTCGGGGATTGTCAGCGGATAAAGGAAACGAATAACGTTGCCGTAAACGCCGCAGCTCAGCAGAAGCAGACCTTCCTGCAGCGCGCGTTCCTGTACCTGGCGGGTGAATTCCGGCGAAGGCTGGCCCGTTTGCGGGTCATTAAACTCTACCGCCACCATCGATCCTTGCGCGCGAATGTCGGCGATATACGGACAGTGTTCCTTCGCTTTGTTCAGCACCTCTACCAGGTGATGACCAAGATGCGCAGAACGTGTACAGAGATCCTCTTCATCAATCACGTCCAGCACCGCATGCGCAGCGGCAATCGCCAGCGGGTTCCCCGCGTAAGTACCGCCCAGTCCGCCCGGCGCAGGTGCGTCCATCACGTCGGCACGGCCCGATACCGCAGAGAGCGGCATCCCACCCGCGAGGCTTTTCGCCATGGTGATCAAATCGGGCTTCACGCAGTGGTGTTCCATCGAGAACAGTTTGCCTGTACGGGCGAAACCACTTTGTACCTCGTCGGCAATCAGCAAAATACCGTGGGTATCACAGAGGGCACGCAGCGCCTGCATAAAATCGGCAGGTGCAATATTGAAACCGCCTTCCCCCTGAACCGGTTCGAGAATAATGGCCGCGACCTGATCCGGTGCGATATCCGCTTTAAAGATGCGTTCCAGGCTTTTTAACGCCTCCGCCGTGCTGACGCCGTGCAGATCGTTCGGATACTGCGCGTGATACACCGAGCCAGGGAACGGACCAAAGCCCAGTTTGTACGGCGCAACTTTGCCAGTCAGCGCCATGGTCATAAAAGTACGGCCGTGGAACGCGCCGCCGAAAGTGATGAGGCCAGGACGTCGGGTATAGGCGCGGGCTATTTTAACCGCGTTTTCAACCGCTTCTGCGCCCGTCGAGAAAAAGGCCGTTTTGGCCGGGCCATCAATGGGCACGCGCTGGTTGATACGCTCGGCCAGCGCTACATAGCCTTCATACGGCACAATCTGGTACGCCGTATGGGTAAAGGCGTGGAGTTGTTTTTCAATAGCGGAAATGACTTTGGGATGGCGATGGCCGGTATTCAGCACCGCAATGCCGGCGGCGAAGTCAATATACTCGTTGCCTTCTACGTCCCACACCGTGGCGTTTTCGGCTTTATCGGCATAGAAATTACACATGACGCCGATACCGCGCGGCGTCGCCTGCAAACGCCGGTCGTTCAGTTCGTTATTTTTCACCCTGTCCCCCTGAGAAAATCGCCTGCTTAGCGCATCAGTAAGTGTTTGCCAGGGGGGAGGAATTCGCCATAGCGGGCGCTAAAAAAACAAAACCCCCGGACTCTCATCCAGGGGTTCTCAGTGTACTTCGCAGAAATTACGCTTCGATAGCGGCGCGAAGTTTTTTCATGGCGTTCTTTTCAAGCTGACGCACACGTTCAGCGGAGACGCCGTAGCGGTCGGCCAGTTCCTGCAGCGTGGACTTGTTGTCTTCGTCCAGCCAGCGGGCACGGATAATATCCTGACTACGTTCGTCGAGGCCTTCCATCGCATGGGTGAGCTTATTCGCGGCCTGATCTTCCCAGTTATCCTCTTCAATGCCGTCAGCAAAGTTGGAGGTTTTATCCTGCAGATACAGAACCGGAGCCATTGGCTGGCTGTCAGAGCCGTCGTCGTCGGAGGACATATCAAACGTCATGTCCTGCGCGGCCATACGGGATTCCATCTCACGCACATCTTTGCTGGATACACCCAGCTCGCGCGCCACCATTTCCACTTCATCCTGATTGAACCAGCCCAGACGCTGCTTGGTTTTACGCAGGTTGAAGAACAGTTTACGTTGCGCTTTTGTCGTGGCGACTTTCACGATACGCCAGTTGCGCAGCACGTATTCATGAATTTCTGCTTTGATCCAGTGTACGGCGAAGGAGACCAGTCGCACACCCACTTCCGGGTTAAAGCGACGTACAGCCTTCATCAGACCGATGTTACCTTCCTGAATCAAGTCCGCCTGCGGCAGGCCATAGCCCGCGTAATTACGAGCAATGTGAACAACAAAGCGCAGGTGAGACAGGATCAGCTTTTTCGCTGCTTCCAGATCGCCCTGGTAATGCAGCTTTTCAGCAAGCTCCTTTTCTTCCTCGGCCGTTAACATCGGCCAGGTGTTCGCAGCCCGGATGTAAGATTCCAGGTTACCAACAGGGGCTAAAGCTAAAGTTTGCATTTCTTTGGTCATTCATTCCTCTCAATGTTTCTTCTGGTCCAGGTTGTCCCCGTCAGGCAACAACCATGCCAAAGCGTTTGAGCAACGAGATTAGCATTCACTCTTTTATCAGACAGTGATTTTATCCACAAGTTCCAGGTGCAGCAGTGAATAAATTACGCACAAAATGTGACATGGAGATGATAACAGGGGAAGAGACAACAGGGACGCTTTCCCTGCAGAGCGAACATCTCGGTGCAGGGAAAGATTATATCACGCTTTTATTAGTCGGGAGTAAAGTGGCGTAAATGTTGAACGGTCGCCAGCCAGGCTGCCACCCAACCAATCATCGAGCAAACCAGCAGTAATAACAGGCACTCGTCAAAGCCTAAGCCACTGATATCAAACTTAGTTCCGAAAACCTGCGCCACTTCCGTCACGGCCGATGACAAACGCATCACCAAAATTTCTGACAAAATCAGTGAAAGAAATGCGCCAGAAAAACCGAGCAATGCGCCGCCATAGAGGAACGGACGAAGGATGAAGCCATCCGTCGCGCCAATCAGTTTCTGCACGTTAATGGTATCGCGGCGAGCAAAAATGCTCAGGCGCACGCTGTTACCAATGACGAGGAACACCGCGGCCACCATCAGTACGCCGATCATCGCCGACACACGTCCCACCAGCCCGGTCAGCGCGGCAAGACGGGCAAACCAGCTGTCGTCCATGCGCACTTCATCAATTCCGTTAATCCGGGTGATGCGATCGCGTAACGTATTTAGCGAATCGGTCCCCTGGAAATCGAGCTTCGGGATCACCACCGCCACCGCAGGTAACGGGTTCTCTTCGAGCATATCCAGCGCGCCGCCAAAACCGGACCAGTTGCGAAACTCGCCCAGCGCTTCTTCACGGGAAAGATAGTTGACCTTCTCCACGCCCTGCTCGGCCTGGATTTGCCCGACCACCTGCGCCGCCGCGTTATCGTCGAGCGCTTTATCCAGATAAACGGTGATCTGCGGCGACGGATAATACTGGGACGCCGCCTGGTTCACGTTCTTATAAACCATGTAGCAGACGCTTGGCAGCGTCAGGGAGATGGCGATGACCATCACCGTCAGGAACGTTGCCAGCGGTTTGCTTTTCAGATCCTGCAACGCGCCGTGGAAAGCGTAGCGCACCTGCTCGTTAAACACGTTGGTTTTGCGCGAAGCCGGCTTTGGCGCCGCTTTCTGGCGCTTGGGTGCGTTACGATTGCCATCACCGCCACCCTGCGGCTTACGGAAACGGTCAAACCGGTTCCCGAACTGCCGAATCTGGTTCATTGCATCACGCTTGTTCACCATGGCCTCCGTGCAAATGTCCATCGCTCAGAGTCAGCATGCGGTACGAACGACGGGAAATCAGCCCGATATCGTGCGTCGCCATCAATACTGTGACCCCAACGCGGTTGAATTCCTCAAACAGACGCAAAATCCCTTCGGAGAGCGCATCGTCCAGGTTACCTGTGGGTTCATCCGCCAGCAGTACGGCCGGCTTGTTCACCACCGCACGGGCGATGCCCACACGCTGCTGTTCACCGCCGGAGAGCTGGATCGGGAAGTTCTTCGCTTTGTCCAGCAGCCCAACCTTATCCAGCGCCGCAGAGACGCGACGACGGATATCATCATAGCTGGCACCGGCAATAATCAGCGGGATAGCGACGTTATCGAAAACGGTGCGATCCATCAGCAGATGGTGATCCTGGAAAATCATGCCGATCTGACGACGCAGGAACGGCACTTCACGGTTCTTAAGACGGCTAATATCATGGCCGCTGAACCAGATTTTCCCGGCGCTTGGCCGTTCGATCCCACAGATAAGCTTGAGCAGAGTACTTTTCCCCGCGCCGGAATGGCCGGTCAGGAATGCCATCTCGCCTGGCTGCAGGTGGAATGTGACTCCCTGCAACGCTTGTCTCCCACCGAGATAGGCCTTGCTGACGTGTTCAAAGCGAATCATTGTTAGTCCTCTCGGGCAAATAGTGCCTCAATAAAGTCGTCCGCTTTAAACGGACGCAAATCCTCAATACGCTCGCCCACACCGATGTAGCGGATAGGAATGCCGAACTGGTCGGCTACGGAGAAGATCACCCCGCCTTTCGCGGTGCCGTCCAGCTTGGTCAGCGCGATCCCGGTCAATCCTACCGCTTCATTGAACAGCTTCGCCTGGCTAACGGCGTTCTGTCCGGTGCTGGCGTCGATAGTCAGCATAATTTCATGCGGTGCATCTTCGTCCAGCTTCTTCATGACGCGGACGATTTTCTTCAACTCTTCCATCAGGTGCGATTTGTTCTGCAAACGCCCTGCGGTGTCAGCAATCAGCACGTCCACGTTACGGGACTTCGCCGCCTGAATGGCATCAAAAATCACGGACGCGGAATCCGCGCCGGTATGCTGGGCAATCACCGGAATGTTGTTCCGCTGGCCCCACACCTGCAGCTGCTCAACCGCCGCCGCACGGAAGGTATCGCCCGCCGCCAGCATCACCGATTTGCCCTGCTGCTCGAACTGACGCGCCAGCTTGCCGATAGTCGTGGTTTTACCCACGCCGTTAACACCCACCATCAGAATAACAAATGGCGTTTTGCCTTCAATATTAAGCGGTTCATCAACTTTTGCGAGAATTTCACCCATCTCGTCTTTCAGCAGGCCGTACAGGGCCTCGGCATCGCGCAGCTGTTTGCGGCTTGCCCCTTCGGTCAGGCTGGCGATGATCTTACGGGTGGTTTCCACCCCCACGTCAGCGATCAGCAGTTGCTCTTCCAGCTCTTCGAAGAGATCGTCGTCGATCTTCTTGCCGCGGAACAGACTGATAAATCCGGAACCCAGATTTTCTTTGGTTTTTAACAGGCTGCGCTTCAGACGGGCAAAGAAACCTTCTTTGGTCGGTTTTTCCTGCTCCTGAACGATCTCTTCTTCAGCCTGCTCCTGCTCTTCCACCGGCACGACGATAACCGCGTCTTCAGCCGCCAGCGCCTGGGCTTCCAGCTCGTCGTCGGTCAGCTCTGGCTCAAGCGCCGCCTCTTCTTCCACCGCCTCAACAATTTCAACGGTTTCCGCTTCGGCCTGCCACTCTTCTGCAGATACCTTTTCGGCTTTAACCTCTTCCGGCAGCGGCAGCTCTTCATGTTCGATAACGGCCTGCGGTGCGTCGGTAACGGCTTCGGGCACAACCGGTTCTGGCTTCTCGCTCTCCTGAACCTGTTCAGTGACTTCAACCACCTCTTCAGCAAACGATTCAATCTCTTCTTTGCTGTGGACAGGTTCTTCCGCTTCGATAACCGCAGCGGTTTCTACAGGCGTTTCAGGCTGTGACTGCTCTTCTACAACCTGTTGTTCTTCGGTTTTCTGTTCTGTTTCTTGCTCTTTTTCACCGAAACCCAACCAGGAAAAGAAGCCACGTTTTTTTTGTTTTGCCATCTGCGACTACACTCCTCGCGGCGCTATATACAGGGAAGCTAAAAAAATGATGAAATAGTCTAACACTTTACTTAATTGACATCACCGCCCGCAATCGCAGGGCAATGGTTAACAGAGCTTTCCAGAGATGAAGAAACCCACCCGCGCCCCGGCCGGTCAAATTCGAATTATCGGCGGTCAGTGGCGAGGCCGGAAATTACCGGTGCCGGACAGCCCCGGTTTACGCCCGACAACCGACCGCGTTCGCGAGACGCTGTTTAACTGGCTCGCCCCGTCAATGGTAGATGCCCACTGCCTGGACTGCTTCGCCGGCAGCGGTGCATTAGGGCTCGAAGCGTTGTCGCGTTTCGCCGCCAGCGCCACGCTGCTGGAGATGGAGCGCGGCGTGGCACAGACGCTGCAGCAAAATCTGGCGACGCTCAAAGCGAGTAACGCCAAAGTCGTAAACACCAATACCCTGAGCTTCCTCGCGCAGAAAGGCACGCCGCATCAGGTGGTGTTTGTCGATCCGCCGTTCCGCAAGGGGCTGCTGGAAGAGACGTTATCCCTGCTGGAACAAAACGGCTGGCTGGCGGATGACGCATTAATTTACGTTGAAAGCGAAGTGGAAAACGGTCTTCCGCCGGTGCCCGCGCACTGGGATCTGCACCGCGAAAAGGTTGCCGGTCAGGTCGCTTATCGTCTTTATCACCGTCAGGTACAAGGAGGCTCTGATGCCGGTACTGATTAACCTGGGACGTTTGCTGATGCTGGGCGTCTGGGCATTTTTGATTTTGAATCTGGTGCACCCGTTCCCGCGCCCGTTGAACATCTTCGTTAACGTGGCGCTGATTTTCACCTCGTTCATGCACGCCCTGCAGATGGTAATGCTGAAAAACGGCCTGCCAAAAGATGGCCCGCCGATGACCGGCTGGCAGCAACTGCGGGTATTTATTTTCGGCGTGTTTGAGTTGCTGGTGTGGATGAAGAAGTTTAAGGCGCAGGTGAAGAAGTAGGGTGCGGCCTGATGCCCTCACCCTAACCCTCTCCCACCGGGAGAGGGGACCGATCGCGCATTATTCCGCCCTAAAACCTTCAAACCGCGACCCTTTGTAGCTCAGCATTCCTTTCTCACCCACCGTCAACTGGTGGTACTGCTGCGCCTCCAGGCGGAAAGTCATCTCCAGCCCGCCGGTTTCCGGCTTAAAGCTGGCTTCATAGCGCATCGTCGCGCCTGCAGGCGTAACCTGCTGTTGGCGAGAGCGTCGGTCGTTGAGGGCTTTCTCGCGCTTATTGCTCACCACCACCCGCTTTTGCATCAGCGGTGCGGCATCGTTATCCGCCTTTTCCCGGCGCTGCTGCACGAAGCGAAACGAGGCGGCAATGACGATAATCGCTACCACGATAATGAAAAACAGCGGCATCTTGCTCATTGAAACATCCCATCAGATTATGCGGAATTCAGGATACCTCGCCTGCCCCGGCATTGCCAAACGCCCGCCCGCGTCACTACACTGGATCAGAAACTGATTATTCAGCCTTAACAGTTACAGGGAGTTAATATGCTTTGGTCATTTATCGCTGTCTGTTTTTCCGCATGGCTTTATGTTGATGCGTCCTACCGTGGCCCAGCCTGGCAGCGCTGGTTGTTTAAACCCGTCACGCTGTTGCTCCTTCTGCTGCTTGCCTGGCAAGCGCCGATGTTTAACGCCATCAGCTACCTGGTTCTCGCCGGGCTGTGCGCGTCCCTGATTGGCGATGCCTTAACTCTGCTCCCGCGTCAGCGTCTGCTGTATGCCGTTGGGGCGTTTTTCCTGTCGCATCTGCTGTATACCATCTACTTCGCCAGCCAGATGACGCTCTCCTTCTTCTGGCCGCTGCCGCTGGTGCTGCTGGTGATTGGCGCACTGCTGATAGCGGTGATCTGGTCGCGTCTGGAAGAGATGCGTTTGCCGGTCTGTACATTTATCGCCATGACGCTGGTGATGGTGTGGCTCGCTGGCGAGCTCTGGTTCTTCCGCCCGACGTCTCAGGCGATGTCTGCGTTCTTCGGCGCAGCACTGCTCTTACTCGGTAATATCGTCTGGCTGGGCAGCCACTATCGCCGTCGCTTCCGCGCCGACAACGCGATTGCTTCCGCCTGCTACTTTGCCGGGCACTTCCTGATCGTGCGTTCGCTGTATATCTAAATAACGCTTGACTCTGGAGTCGACTCCAGAGTGTATGCTGCGGTTAATGAGAAAATTATCATTACCGGAGACTGCCATGTCGACTCCAGAAACACCTAAAAAAATCCCACAATTTTCGGCACTTAAGCTCAGCCCGGTTCCGCCAAAAGAGGACTGCTGCTGCGAGGGGAGCTGCGAAACGCAAGCCGACGCGCAGCCCGAAAGCGGTAATCGCTACAGCTGGGCCGTCAACGGTATGGACTGCGCAGCCTGCGCACGTAAAGTGGAAAATGCGGTCAAACAGGTGCCGGGCGTCAGCCACGTTCAGGTGCTTTTTGCGACCGAAAAGCTGTTAGTCAGCGCCGACAAGGATGTCAGTAAGCAGGTTGAAGCCGCCGTCAGCAAGGCGGGATACACCCTGCGCAGCGAAACAGCCCCTGTCGAAAAGACCGCCTCCCTGAAGGAAAATCTGCCGCTCATTACCCTCATCATCATGATGGCCCTGAGCTGGGGTCTGGAACGGATCAACCATCCGTTTGGCAACCTGGCGTTTATCGCCACCACGCTGGTCGGACTGTTTCCGATTGCCCGCCAGGCATTACGTCTGATGAGAAGCGGCAGCTGGTTCGCCATCGAAACGCTGATGAGCGTGGCGGCGATCGGCGCGCTGTTTATCGGCGCGACGGCGGAAGCGGCGATGGTTCTGCTGCTGTTCCTGATCGGCGAACGACTTGAGGGCTGGGCCGCCAGCCGCGCGCGTAAAGGGGTGAGCGCGTTGATGGCACTGAAGCCGGAAACCGCGACGCGGGTTAACGAAGGCAAACGTGAAACGGTCGCCATCAGCACGCTGCGCCCGGGCGACGTCATTGAAGTCGCCGCAGGGGGGCGCTTGCCTGCCGATGGCGCACTGCTTAGCGCCACCGCAAGCTTTGATGAAAGCGCCCTGACAGGGGAATCCATTCCGGTTGAGCGTACCGCGGGAGAAAAAGTGCCTGCAGGCGCCACCAGCGTTGACCGCCTGGTGCAGCTTGAGGTGCTTTCCGGGCCCGGCGACAGCGCCATCGACCGTATCCTGAAGCTGATTGAAGAAGCTGAAGAGCGTCGTGCCCCCGTCGAGCGTTTTATCGATCGCTTTAGCCGGATTTACACGCCCGCAATTATGCTGGTTGCTCTGCTGGTTACGCTCGTTCCACCGCTGTTCTTTGGCGCGCTCTGGGAGGGCTGGATTTATAAAGGTCTGACCCTGCTGCTGATTGGCTGCCCGTGCGCGCTGGTGATCTCCACGCCAGCGGCGATCACCTCCGGTCTGGCGGCAGCGGCACGTCGCGGGGCGCTGATTAAAGGCGGCGCGGCGCTGGAGCAGCTGAGCCAGGTTCAGCATATCGCCTTCGACAAAACCGGCACGTTAACCGTCGGCAAACCCCAGGTGACCGGCATTTATCCGCAGGATATCGCTAAAGATGAACTGCTTACCTTAGCCGCCGCCGTCGAACAGGGTTCCACCCACCCGCTGGCGCAGGCCATTGTGCGGGAAGCGCAGGCTCGCGGATTACCGATTCCGGCGGCCACCGCCCAGCGCGCGCTGGTCGGGTCTGGGATTGAGGCCAACGTCGACGGTAAAAAGGTCCTGATTGTCGCGGCGGGTCACTCCCCTTCCGCACAGGTTCAGGCGTTAGAGCAGGCCGGGCAAACTGTCGTGGTTGTTATGCAGGACGGCGTGACGAAAGGGATGCTGGCGCTGCGCGATACCCTGCGTGATGACGCGAAGGAAGCCGTAGCGGCGCTGCATCAGCTGGGCGTGCAGGGCGTGATCCTGACCGGGGATAACCCACGTGCGGCGTCAGCCATTGCGGGTGAACTGGGACTGGAATTTAAAGCTGGATTGCTGCCCGCCGATAAGGTCAGTGCGGTAACCGAACTGAACAGCCACGCCCCGCTCGCGATGGTCGGAGACGGCATTAACGATGCACCAGCGATGAAAGCATCCATCATAGGCATTGCGATGGGAAGCGGCACCGACGTGGCGCTGGAGACGGCAGACGCGGCGCTGACGCATAACCGTCTGACCGGGCTGGCAGAGATGATCGGCCTGGCGCGGGCGACGCGAGCCAATATCCGCCAGAACATCGGGATTGCGCTCGGACTGAAGGGGATTTTCCTGGTTACGACGCTGCTCGGCATGACCGGGCTGTGGCTGGCAGTGCTGGCGGATACGGGGGCAACGGTGCTGGTGACGGCGAACGCCCTCAGGCTGTTGCGTCGTCGATAAAAAAACGCCCGGTGGCGCTAACGCTTACCGGGCCTACATGTTCTTCCAGATCGTAGGTCGGGTAAGGCGAAGCCGCCACCCGACTTTTTTATAAGAAATAGCTCATCGCCAGGCCTAAAAACAGCACCAGCCCGACATAGTTATTATTCAAAAACGCTTTAAAGCAGGCTTCACGTTCGCGTTTGGCAATCAGCTTTTGCTGGTAAGCAAACAGCAATCCCGCCACCAGCACCGACCAGTAAAACTCCCAGTTCAGCCCGTTCAGACGGCCAATCGCGACCATCAGTGCCAGTACCGCGACCTGTAAAATGCCGATGATCAGTTTGTCCTGACGTCCAAAGAGAATGGCGGTCGATTTAATACCAATTTTCAGGTCATCGTCGCGGTCTACCATCGCGTATTGCGTGTCATACGCCACGGCCCAGAGAATATTCGCCAGGAACATCAGCCAGCAGCTGAGCGGTAGGGATTCACTCACCGCCGCAAACGCCATCGGAATCGACCAGCCAAATGCCGCGCCCAACACAACCTGAGGCAGATGGGTATAGCGCTTCATGAACGGATAAACCCAGGCCAGCGCGAGCGCAGCGACGGAAAGCAGAATTGTCATGGTGTTCAGCGTTAACACCAGCAGGAATGAGAGCAGCACCAGTACGAGGAACAGCACGCGGGCTTCTTTTCCGGTCACCTGGCCGCTGGGTAACGGACGGTTGGCTGTCCGCTTTACATGGCCGTCGAATTTACGATCGGCATAGTCATTCACCACGCAACCCGCCGCGCGCATCAGCCAGACACCGGCGACAAATACGCCCAGGATCCATAGCGGCGGTACGCCCGGCGTTGCAACCCACAGCGCCCATAAGGTCGGCCACAGCAGCAGTAACGCGCCAATAGGTTTATCAGTACGCATTAAGCGGTGATACGCCAACAGCTTATTCTGCGTCAGGCTCCACTCCATTTTTTCTTCCTCTTAGTACAACGGTGATGCCGGTAAAAAAAGTTCCGTCAGGATTAACGGCTTACCGCTCAGGCGAAGGCGGGAACGGCGTCCCCACAGTTCGGCATCACGCCCAATCTCAATAAAATCCCGGGTCAGCTCAGATGAGGTAAAAAGATAACGTCCCAGCGGGGTTTTCCCCAGCCGCTGCAGCGCCAGCTCAGGCCCGGAAAGGGTGGACTCGGGCACTACCGTCCGTCCGGCAAGCCAGGGCTCACCATCGGCACAGAGCAAAATTTCGCGCAGCCAGTAGCGTTCCTCTTGCGGCAGCAGCGGCAGCTCGCTGGCGATCTCATCGCCGGAGACAAACCCTTCCTGTATCAGGGTCACCGTGACCGTTTTACCTTGCTGTTCAAAACGTTTCGTCATGGAATCTTCCAGCAGCAACCAGTCCAGTTGCTGCGGATCAAGCGCAGGTATTTGGTCGAAATAGCGCAGCGCACGCAGTTGCGTTAGCGCGGGGTGTGACATGCCAGACTCTCCGATACATAACGTAATGGCATTGTATCGCAGAAACACGGATTGAGGGGGGCCAAACGTTATTTAACGATCACGATCGCAACATGGATGCAACAGCCTGGCGGACACGAAAAAAAGTGCGCCCACTCAGGCGCACTAAACTACTGACAAATCAGCACTGTGGGGAAACGGTTACCCCTTGCCTTTTACACTGCTGATAAAGGTGGAACGGGCAGTGGTTGAACCTAAACGTTCGGCTTCATCAAGCAGTTTCAGCGCTTTATCGACATCGCCGCGCTTCACCGCCTGCTTAATGGCGTTGTTGAAGTATTCTTCGGTGTCGTTCAGTACCGGCTCGGCTTTCTTCGCCGGTGCTGGTGCAGCGGCAGTTGCGGCAGGAGCTGCAGGTGCTGCATAGACTGGGGCAGCGGTATTGCCCACGGTTACCGGACCCGGGCCAGACGAACCAAACAGTGGGCCAACCAGTACGCTGGAAGCACTATTGGTGGAGACTTTTAGTTTGACCAGGCCATCGGTGGTATGGCGAGCAAGCGGGTCAGGAATATCCGGAACAGAGTTTCCGGTGCCTTTCGCATAAGCTTTCGCTGGATCAACCAACTTCGTCGTCTGCTGCAGATCTTTTTCCGTTGTGAAGACCAGGACGTAAATTTTCTGCTGGCCAAGAGCTGGCGTCAGGCGCATAACGCCCTGCAGCCGATCAGCACTCATCACG
Organism: Enterobacter cloacae complex sp. HYC080_NIDB; assembly: GCF_056673325.1. NCBI lineage: Bacteria > Pseudomonadati > Pseudomonadota > Gammaproteobacteria > Enterobacterales > Enterobacteriaceae > Enterobacter > Enterobacter cloacae complex sp. HYC080_NIDB. Next base: position 4,272,021 of record NZ_CP114212.1, read on the forward strand.
CCCGGTTCCTGGTAGCTAAAATAATCACTCGGGAAGAAGGCTGATGGCGTCATGTTTTGATCGAGAATCAGCACGTTCGGCGCAAATACGCTGGTTTGTTTATTAACTTCGCTGGTCAACGTCAGGGTCAGCTCGCCGATATTAGCGGGTACGCTAAAAGCGGCAACGGGACCGCTGATGCCGGGAACATTCAGGGATTGACCGCCAGCGGAAAGCTGAGTGGTTTGTACTTTCGATTGATCGACCGGTGTCCACACCAGTTGCTGAAGCGCCGCCGGCGGAATTGCAGGCGCGGCGCTGGTATTTTGAGGAACAAAATTGACATCTGCAAAGGTGACCGCCGGAACGCAGGCCAGCAGCCCCGCAGAGAGGCACAGCGCGACGAAACTTTTCTTCATTTTCATTGTTATTACCTCTGATAGCGTGAGCACTGCGGTGGCCAGGCAATAGCGCGCAGCACCCTAAGGATAGAGGGGCTTGCGCCCCTCTTTTTAGGTCATTACGTCAGGTCTAACGAATTACCACCAGATTTCCATCTGGGCACCGAAGGTCCACTCGTCGTCGTCGCCACGGCTGAAGGTTTTCGCAGAAGTGTCACTGTAAGCCACACCAGAGGTGTAACCCGTATCGCTGTTGTTTGCGTAACCCCATTTCTCATCCCACTTCGCGTATGTTGCGAAGACACGGATAGCCGGACGGGACCAGATGCTGTCGCCAGCCTGCCATTGCTGTGCCAGGGTGATTTTGTACTGACTGTTTTTCTCGTCAGTTTTCTGAGATTTGACGTTGTCGTAGCCCACTTCCAGCAGGGTGCTCATGATTGGCGTCCATTTGAACATCGGACGAACACCCACAGTCCACCACTCGGTACCGTTGTTGTTGTCACGATCGATGTTCTGGTACATACCGACGTACATCAGGTCCCAACGGTCTGCCAGGGTAATTGCACCGTGGTCCAGCACACGCCACATGGAGCCGTCGTTATCAACGCTGCCGCCCTGTGGAATCCCTTTGCCGTTGGAGGTCATGGAGTCCGTACCATACTGCAGTACGAACTTGTTGAAACCTTTCAACATGCTCTGGGTGTGCTCAGCAGTGAACAGCCAGCCATCTTTAGAAGCGCCAGGCTGCAGGTAGTAGTCGTCAGGAATGTTGGTGTGACCGTAGTCGACACCTAACTCCAGGGTGCCGCCCGGGTTGGTTTCCAGACCCGCTAAACGAACATCGAAGACATCGTTTGGTACAACGTTGTCGTAAATACGATCGCCGTTCGCATCACGATCGGCGAAGGTTGCAGAACCGCCTGATTCAGAAGAACGGGTTGCTGCCAGAGACAGTTTACCGAAGCCCAGATCGATGTTTTCGATACCTGCACCAGGACCCGAAATATCCCAGTAGTAGAAGTCGATCATGTGGACGTCATGACGCTGATAGAAACGCTTACCGGCCCAGATAGTAGAACCTGGCAGCCATTCAATCAGGTTTTTACCCTGCACGTTTGCTTCACGGAAGGCCGGGCTGGTGGATTCCCAGTCATTCTGCTGAGAAACGGAATACGCAACGTTAGTGTCGAAGTAGAAGCTCTTATCGCCCTCTTTCCACACTTCCTGGCCCAGTTTCAGCTCGGCATAGGTTTCACATTCGTTACCAAGACGGTATTTACTTTGTGCACCGGTTGCCTGGAAACATTGTTGTTCACCGCCACTCCCGGTCCAGCCGATGCCGGAACGAGCATAACCTTTAAAGTCCACAGCACCCGCCTGGGCAGACAGGATGCCTGCCGCAACGGCGATTGCCAGAGGGACTTGTTTGCGCAGAGTAATCATCATTCTATCTCCTGAGATCATTGCTTTTCTTTGAACACTTCACCTGTCGGTTTCGTGTCTTCTTTTGGGATTGCTTAAACGCCTGGCTCTTTATGCAACCGACGACATGCAGTGCCATCCTCACGGAACAGATGGCAACGCTCTGGCGGCAAGCCGATAGCGAATGTGGCACCCTCTTCTACCAACACCACGTCATTCTGGCGGTAAACCAGGTTCTGACGGATGGCGGGGATCTGGATATGAATCTGTGTTTCGTGACCAAGCTGTTCAACGACCTGAACATCACCTTCCAGGGTCACATCGGCGATGTGACTCGGCAGGAGATGCTCAGGGCGGATACCGAGGGACATGTTTGCCCCGACCTGTACGTTGGCGCTGTCCACCGGTAGCCAGACTTGCTGGCGGTTTGGTAGCTCCACCTGTACCTGTTCAATGGCCGTTGCAGTCACTTTAACGGGCAGGAAGTTCATCTTTGGCGAGCCAATAAAGCCTGCAACAAAGCGGTCTGCCGGGTAGTGATAGAGCTCCAGCGGTTTGCCCACCTGCGCCACGCGACCGGCATCCAGCACCACGATTTTGTCGGCCAGCGTCATCGCTTCGACCTGATCGTGGGTGACGTAAATCATCGTGCGGCCAAGACGTTTGTGCAGACGGGAGATTTCGATACGCATCTGAACGCGCAGGGCGGCATCCAGGTTAGAAAGGGGTTCGTCGAGCAGGAACACGCGCGGTTCGGCCACCAGCGTACGGCCAATCGCCACACGCTGACGCTGACCGCCGGAAAGCGCTTTCGGTTTACGCTCCAGCAGGTGCGCCAGCTGTAATACTTCCGCCACCTGGGTGACGCGCTGGTTAATCACGTCTTTCTTCGCGCCGGCCAGCTTCAGGCCAAAGGACATGTTCTCGGCAACGGAAAGATGGGGATAAAGTGCATAAGACTGGAACACCATACCGACGCCACGTTCGGCAGGCGGGATGTCGTTCATTCGGGTATCACCGATCAGCAGGTCGCCGCTGGTGATGGTTTCAAGACCGGCAATCATACGCAGCAGAGTAGATTTACCACAGCCTGATGGGCCGACAAACACCACAAACTCACCTTCAGTGATGTCCAGATTGATGTCTTTTGACACCACTACGTCGCCCCAGGCTTTCGTTACATTACGCAGCTGTACGCTCGCCATGCCCTTCTCCCTTCGTTACAACCTGTCACCGACAGAAACATTCAACATAAGTTCACTATGGGGTATCTATAACTTTCACGAATCCTCCACCCCCCGGCTTTTTTATGGGGGAGGAGGCGGGAGGATGAGAGAGCAGGCTCTGCGACCGCAGCCGGGGGGCTGAGGCGAAATTCGTGAAGCCGCCTGCAAAATTCGGTGGGTTTTTATGTGCGCCAGCACTCATAACTTAAATTTATGCAACGGAGATCACACAAACAGGGGGTGGGGCGTAGGGGTTGGGAGGATGGAAAGAGGATGTCAAATAAGGAGACTGATTCACGTTGAACCACTGAAGTCATACTACGAGACATCACCAAAAGGATGGCAGATATGAATATCAAGACTGGCGCACGCGTTTTCGCATTGTCCGCCCTTGCAGCAATGATGGTTTCCGCACCGGCGCTCGCCAAAATTGAAGAAGGCAAGCTGGTTATCTGGATTAACGGCGACAAAGGCTATAACGGCCTGGCCGAAGTGGGCAAAAAATTCGAGAAAGACACCGGTATCAAAGTTACCGTAGAACATCCGGACAAACTGGAAGAGAAATTCCCGCAGGTTGCAGCAACCGGCGACGGCCCGGACATCATCTTCTGGGCGCATGACCGTTTCGGCGGCTACGCGCAGTCTGGCCTGCTGGCTGAAGTCACCCCAGACAAAGCGTTCCAGGACAAACTCTTCCCGTTCACCTGGGATGCCGTTCGCTATAACGGCAAGCTGATCGCTTACCCTATCGCGGTGGAAGCCCTGTCTCTGATTTACAACAAAGACCTGGTACCAAACCCACCGAAAACCTGGGAAGAGATCCCGAAACTGGATAAAGAGCTGAAGGCGAAAGGTAAATCCGCTCTGATGTTCAACCTGCAAGAGCCGTACTTCACCTGGCCGCTGATTGCTGCCGACGGCGGTTACGCGTTCAAGTTTGAAAACGGCAAATATGACGTGAAAGACGTGGGCGTGGATAACGCAGGCGCGAAAAAAGGCCTGACCTTCCTGGTTGACCTGATCAAGAACAAACACATGAACGCGGATACCGATTACTCCATCGCGGAAGCGGCGTTCAACAAAGGCGAAACCGCGATGACCATCAACGGTCCGTGGGCCTGGACCAACATCGATAAGAGCAAAATCAACTACGGCGTAACGCTGCTGCCAACCTTCAACGGCAAGCCGTCTAAACCGTTCGTTGGCGTGCTGAGTGCGGGTATCAACGCCGCCAGCCCGAACAAAGAGCTGGCGAAAGAGTTCCTGGAAAACTACCTGCTGACCGATCAGGGTCTGGATGAAGTGAACAAGGATAAACCGCTGGGCGCCGTGGCGCTGAAATCCTTCCAGGATCAGCTGGCGAAAGATCCACGCATCGCGGCCACTATGGATAACGCCCAGAAAGGCGAAATCATGCCGAACATCCCACAGATGGCAGCGTTCTGGTACGCCACCCGTACTGCAGTCATCAACGCAGCAAGCGGTCGTCAGACTGTTGATGCCGCGCTGAAGGATGCGCAGGGTCGTATTACTAAATAAGCAGAAAAACGGCGGGTGGCGCGTGCGCTTACCCGCCCTACGACTACGGCACGATCCGTAGGTCAGGTAAGCGCCGCGCCACCTGACGAAAAGTTTCCACCGTTGTAGAGGAAGAACCCCATGGATGTCATTAAAAAGAAGCACTGGTGGCAAAGCGACGCGCTGAAATGGTCAGTGATAGGTCTGCTGTGTCTGCTGGTGGGTTACCTTGTTGTTTTAATGTACGTACAAGGGGAATATCTCTTTGCCATCATGACGCTGATCTTAAGCTCTGCTGGCCTGTATATTTTCGCCAACCGTAAAGCCTATGCCTGGCGCTATGTTTACCCTGGCGTGGCCGGGATGGGGCTGTTTGTCCTGTTCCCGCTGATCTGTACCATCGCCATTGCTTTCACCAACTACAGCAGCACCAACCAGCTTGCGCAGGAACGCGCCCAACAGGTGCTTCTGGACCGTTCCTATCAGGCGGGAAAAACCTTTAATTTCGGCCTGTATCCTGCGGGTGACGAATGGAAGTTAGCGCTCACTGACGGTGAGAGCGGCAAAAACTATATTTCCGACGCGTTTAAATTTGGCGGCGAGCAGAAGCTGGCCTTAAAAGAGGCTGCGGCCCTGCCGGAAGGTGAACGTGCTAACCTGCGTATCATTACCCAGAATCGACAGGCGTTGACCCAGCTCACCGCCGTGCTGCCAGATGAAAGCAAAGTGACCATGAGCTCGCTGCGCCAGTTCTCCGGCACTCAGCCGCTCTATACCCTGGCAAAAGACGGCACGCTGACTAACAATCAGAGCGGCGTGAAGTATCGCCCGAACAACGACATTGGTTTCTATCAGTCCATTACTGCCGACGGCAAATGGGGTGATGACAAACTCAGCCCGGGTTATACCGTTACCATCGGCTGGGATAACTTTACCCGCGTGTTCACCGACGAAGGCATCCAGAAACCTTTCTTCGCCATCTTCGTCTGGACGGTGATTTTCTCGGTGCTCACCGTGATCCTGACCGTGGCCGTGGGCATGGTGCTGGCCTGTCTCGTGCAGTGGGAATCCCTGAAAGGCAAAGCGATTTACCGCGTGCTGCTGATTCTGCCGTATGCCGTGCCGTCGTTTATCTCGATTCTGATTTTCAAAGGGCTGTTTAACCAGAGCTTCGGTGAAATCAACATGATGCTGAGCGCGCTGTTCGGTATCAAACCGGCCTGGTTCAGCGACCCAACCACCGCCCGCTCGATGATTATTATCGTGAACACCTGGCTGGGCTACCCGTACATGATGATCCTGTGCATGGGCCTGCTGAAGGCTATCCCGGACGATCTGTACGAAGCTTCAGCGATGGACGGTGCGGGTCCGTTCCAGAACTTCTTTAAAATTACGCTGCCGCTGCTCATTAAGCCGCTGACCCCGCTGATGATCGCCAGCTTTGCCTTTAACTTTAACAACTTCGTGCTGATTCAGCTGTTGACCAACGGTGGCCCGGACCGTCTCGGCACCACCACGCCGGCAGGCTATACCGACCTGCTTGTGAGCTACACCTACCGTATCGCCTTCGAAGGCGGCGGCGGACAGGACTTCGGTCTGGCAGCAGCCATTGCCACCCTGATCTTCCTGCTGGTTGGTGCCCTGGCGATTGTGAACCTGAAAGCCACACGTATGAAATTTGACTAAGGAGGGCATCGATCATGGCTATGGTACAACCCAAATCTCAGAAATTGCGCCTCCTGGCGACACACTTAGGCCTGCTGATTTTCATCGCGGCAATCATGTTCCCGCTGCTGATGGTTATCGCTATCTCCCTGCGTTCGGGTAACTTCGCGACCGGGAGTCTCATCCCGAACGAAATCTCCTGGGAGCACTGGAAGCTAGCGCTGGGCTTCAGCGTGGAGCATGCGGATGGACGCGTAACTCCTCCGCCGTTCCCGGTGCTGCTGTGGCTGTGGAACTCGGTGAAAGTGGCGACCATTACCGCAATCGGTATTGTCACGCTCTCCACCACCTGTGCTTACGCCTTCGCCCGTATGCGTTTCCCGGGCAAAGCGACGCTGCTGAAAGGCATGCTCATTTTCCAGATGTTCCCGGCCGTGCTGTCGCTGGTCGCGTTGTATGCCCTGTTTGACCGTCTGGGTCAGTACGTGCCGTTTATCGGCCTGAACACCCACGGCGGCGTGATCTTCGCCTATCTTGGCGGTATCGCCCTGCATGTGTGGACCATCAAAGGGTATTTCGAAACCATCGACGGTTCGCTGGAAGAGGCGGCCGCGCTGGATGGCGCTACTCCGTGGCAGGCCTTCCGTCTGGTGCTGCTGCCGCTGTCGGTACCTATCCTGGCGGTGGTGTTTATCCTGTCGTTTATCGCTGCGATCACCGAAGTACCGGTCGCCTCTCTGTTACTGCGCGACGTGAACAGTTACACCCTGGCCGTGGGTATGCAGCAATACCTCAACCCGCAAAACTACCTGTGGGGCGACTTTGCTGCGGCGGCTGTACTCTCTGCCATCCCGATTACCGTGGTGTTCCTGCTGGCCCAGCGCTGGCTGGTTAACGGCCTGACGGCGGGCGGTGTGAAAGGTTAAGTTTCATTTGTTATGCCACTGCAACCCTCAACTTTAGACGTATTGTATTGACCCAACTTGTGACTGTTGTTAGGCGCTCTTCGGAGCGCCATTTTTTTATTCCCGTTTCAGCCGCTTCGAGTTACACAGCCAGAGGGTGATCACCAGCAGCAGGATCGCCGCCGAGTAGATCAGCACGTCGAGGGGGGATTTATGATCGACGATGATCAGCCGCACAATCGCGGTGATCCCAATGTAGACAAAATAGCGCAGCGGGAAGTGAAAGCCCGACTGAAAGTACTTCACAATCAGGGCAATAAACTCGAAGTAGAGAAAGTAGACCACCAGGCCTTCCACCAGCGCATATTTGCTGGTTTGTTCAGGGGCGAACAGCACATCCGCCAGATGCACCGTCTCTTTGCCAAGGAAGACGACCAGAATCAGACCAAGGCTTAGCAGACCGAGATTTAGCACGGTCTGGAGGATCGTTGAGATAAACTCAACGCGCGGGCGAGTCAGGGATGTCATACAGCACCTCATTCTCCAGGGCGAGGTTCCTGTATAACGCAAAAATGTGACGGGGATCTATATTTTTTGTTTATGTTTTGTCCGCATTAGCATTCTTGCCGGGCGGCACTGCGTTTGCCCGGCCTACAAAAGCAATATCGTAGGCCCGGTAAGCGCAGCACCACCGGGCAAACAAGCATCAACGGAAGTTAACGTTCTTATCGCTGGTCATGTCATACAGCTGGAACTTACGCCCAAGCTGCTGACCCCCGTCGCGCGTCAGCGGTGTCCAGCCCACTGCCGCACGGCTGCGGGTTGGGCCTGACGAGAAGAGATCCAGCGGAATCGACACATAGACCCCTTTAGTGAAGTCCCCTTCCCCGTACTCGTCCGGCGAGACGTTGGTGATGGTGGCATAACCGCCCACCACGACGCCGCTGTCGAAGTGTTTGGAAATATCCAGCGTGCCACCCTTGTCGCCCGCCAGATACTGGCCGACGCTGGCTTTCACCAGTACATCCTGCGCGAATGATGGTGTCCAGTAGGCGGTCAGATGGCCCGTTTTGACGCTGTAGTCGGTGAACTTCATCATGTCCTGCGCGCTGCGCCAGTCACGCTGTTTCACGTAGTTGGCATCAATCCCAAATGCCCAGTTGCTGTCGACAGGACGGTAAAGCACCTCTGCCCCTGCGCCACCGAACATGGTTTCCAGATATCCGCCGTACACCTGGCCGTAGAAACCGTTGCCGAAGTACTGGAAGTAGTTGGCCTGCAGGTTATTCACGTAGACATCGTTCTGCACGTATTCACGAACGCGAGTTCTTACGCGCGGCAGTTTTGAATCGTTCGGCGGGTTGGTGTAGTTAAATTTGTCGTAGTTGTTGGCGATATTGCCGAACAGGCTACCGGTAGTCAGCAGATGGTCGGTGACCCACAGATCTGCCGTCGCCATTGCGCCCAGCTGATACATGTAGAAGTTTTCCGGTCCGCCAACGGACTGGTTCAGCACCGGATCGATATGGAAATCAAAGCGCGACTTGTCGATATACCAGCCTTGCTCGGTGGTGTCTGGCACGACCGGCTCAACGCGTTTTTGCACCAGCTCGGTTTCATGCCCGAGCGGCTCGCCTTCGAGATGGCGCTTGAGGCTGGCAACGTCCGTTTCCGTCGTCACCTGCGGCAGGTTCAGGCGGTTCTCGGTCACGCGGATTGTGCGGATCCCGTCCGGGAGATCGTTCATGACGATCCGGTTGGCGCGTTCGATCCCTTCCCGCGAGTCGCGGTATTTCACCTGCTCGCCGGTGACGTAAAGCGTGTCGCCCTTGGTCTGAATCTTCGGATCCGCCAGACCGGCATTGTATTTCAGCAGCGTCAGCTGATTTGCCACCACGGAGTGCTGCAGAATCGCATCCTGCGGTTCCGGCTGGTAGGCAGGGCGCGCGTTATCATTGTAGTGCGGCCGCATGTCATTAAAGTTGGTGCGCAGCGTGAAACCAAACATCACGGTATTACCGCGCTCGTAGCTGAGGTTAACGTCGGCCCAGTCGGTGACGCGATAAATGGCGCCGACGTTAAACTTGCTCTTCTGCTCAATCTTCCCGGCGAAATCCTGCGAGTAGTCGTTTCCTTCGTACTCCAGCTTCAGGCGCAATGGCTGCCAGGGGGTCTGGTATTCCACGCCACCGAACAGCGAGGCCGGGCCATGGAACATCTGGTCGCCGTTGATGGAACCCGCTTTCTGGTAACTGTTATCGCGGTAGCAATATTTATCGCTGTAGGTGCAGAACGGGTTTTTGACGTTACCGCTGGTACCGAGATAGCCCCATCCCAGGCCAAGCGAGAAGTCGAACGGCCCCCAGGCCTTGCTGGCCACAATGTATTCCGCATCAAACAGGCCGGTCCCGCCGATATCTTTGGCCCCCACGGACACCTGCGGCATCCAGTAGCTCTCTTCCCACAGGCGCAGCTTGAGGTCGAAGGCTTTATCTTTGTAAGTCTGGTCGCCAGAGAACGCCTCGACGCTGCTGTACTGTTTCGTTCGAACATCGGTGTAGCGCAGCGTGGTTTCAAGCCACGGGAAAAGCTGTACCGAGGCGGAATAGTAGCGGTACTGGTCGTTATCGCGGTAGTTCAGACTGATTTCCCCTTCACGCGCCATGCGCGCGGTGGGCGTTTGCAGTAAACCGACGCCGCCGAAGTCTGACTGAGACGGGCCAATGGGTGCCGGATACGTTTCTGCATGACAGGCGGCGCTTACACAGAGCGCCAGCATGCTGTAGAGATAGGTTTTTTTCATTCTTCCGGTATCCGCTGTGTCAGGGAGTGAAGGATATCGGCGTTAAGCCCGTCATATGCCTTCGTCCAGAAATGGTCGGCAAAACCGACAAAAATGATGCTGCCAGGCATGGGCTCGATATGGCGTTTATTCCAGTAAGCTACCGGCGCTTTTTGCGTGTGCCCGTCAGGGTAAACGACCCAGGCGTAGCTGTTATCGGCACCGCTCAGCAGGCTTTGCTCGTCGAGATAGCTCACCACGTCGCGACCTGGCGTAAAGGGCTTTTTACCCGGGCTGCTGACAAGCCCCATCACGGTCACCGTCGTCGGTTTTACGGGCAGCCAGAGGGTGTACTCCCCTTCAAGGGTTGGGTTGCCCTTTTCCGTGACGCGCACTTCATCGGGATCAAGATTCACCTTCTGGCGGCCAGTCACCTTCAGCGCCTGAAGCTGCTGGCGAATGCTATTGATTGCTGCGGCATCGTCACCGTCTTCCTGCGCCGCCAGACCTGTCAGACGGGCAAGCAGTGCAAGATGTTCTTGCTCTGCCTTAATCGTTGCCTGACGCTCGCCGATCACCGCCCCCGGCCACCAGCTGTTGGCAAGCCTCGGCTGCCCGACGAGATCGAGCAGATGTTCAGCGTTGGTTAACGTTTTGGGTTTCTCGTTGTCCGCCGTGTAGACCTTCACCGTTCCTGCAGACCATGCCGCAGGGGTTGCAAGGCTCGCAATTAGCGCAACGCGGATAATTGTTTTCATGATTTTGCGGCCTTGATCAGCGTGGTTTTCACCGGGAAGAAACCGGCACCGAGATACTGCAGGGACTGACGGATTTGCCCTTCCTCGTCGATCCAGAAGCGGTTATGCCAGGTGGCCTGGTCGGTTGTTACCTCTTCATCCAGCACGCGTACCTGGGTTTCATCGCTCCCCACTTTCACACTGTCGGTGCCATCCCAGCGGAAGGTGGAATGCGCCGTGGCGTAACGCACCTGCTTGTGTTCAGTCCAGCCCATCGTGCGCGTCCAGCCAGCGCCGTCGGTAATCTGGTTCGGCTTGATCAGCGGATCGGCCGCGATATTGTTCACCTCAAGCAGGTTGTCGCCCCCGAGCAGGGTTTTCACGATACGGCCATGCTGCGTCACGATGGTGGCCTGATCCTGCGTCACCCATTTCTGCTGCCCGTTTTCATCGAAAGCGAGCACCACAAACAGTTGCGGGCCATCATTAAGCTGCATGTACTGGCTGGCGTAGGGCATGTTCTGAAGTTCGTCATCGGTCAATTGCACGCCCGGCGTACCGAACAGGCTGTCCCACAGTGAATGACCCAGCCCTTTGGTGGTGGCTGAGCACGCCTGCAACAGCAGGCAAATCAGAATGATTGCAGGTCGCTTCACGACTCTTCTCCGAAGGGGCGAAATAACCACACCGAAGTGTGGTTATGATTAAAACACCCGGTCTTACTGGGTGCTGGTTGTCGTAGTGGTCGTGGTTCCGGTATTGGAGCCATCACCGCCACCGGTTGCCGCCAGCGCGACACCCACGGCTGAACTTACGGCGCTGGTGCTGGCTGCGGTAGAGCTTCCCGCAGACGCAGACGTCGCTGCCGACCCTGCTGCTTCCCCGACCTGGACCGGAGCTGCATAGACAGATGTCGCCGCAAGTGCAGATATGGCAAAAATGCCATACAGTACTTTCTTCATAACAATTTCCCGGTGATGCTGCCAACTTACTGATTTAGTGTATGATGGTGTTTTTGAGGTGCTCCAGTGGCTTCTGTTTCTATCAGCTGTCCCTCCTGTTCAGCTACTGACGGGGTGTTGCGTAACGGCAAAAGCACTGCCGGACATCAGCGCTATCTCTGCTCTCACTGCCGTAAAACATGGCAACTGCAGTTCACTTACACCGCTTCTCAACCCGGTACGCACCAGAAAATCATTGATATGGCCATGAATGGCGTTGGATGCCGGGCAACCGCCCGCATTATGGGCGTTGGCCTCAACACGATTTTACGTCACTTAAAAAACTCAGGCCGCAGTCGGTAACCTCGCGCATACAGCCGGGCAGTGACGTCATCGTCTGCGCGGAAATGGACGAACAGTGGGGCTATGTCGGGGCTAAATCGCGCCAGCGCTGGCTGTTTTACGCGTATGACAGGCTCCGGAAGACGGTTGTTGCGCACGTATTCGGTGAACGCACTATGGCGACGCTGGGGCGTCTTATGAGCCTGCTGTCACCCTTTGACGTGGTGATATGGATGACGGATGGCTGGCCGCTGTATGAATCCCGCCTGAAGGGAAAGCTGCACGTAATCAGCAAGCGATATACGCAGCGAATTGAGCGGCATAACCTGAATCTGAGGCAGCACCTGGCACGGCTGGGACGGAAGTCGCTGTCGTTCTCAAAATCGGTGGAGCTGCATGACAAAGTCATCGGGCATTATCTGAACATAAAACACTATCAATAAGTTGGAGTCATTACCCAATTTCCCTTCAATGAATGAATGGAGATTTGCCCGAAAAGAAATTCAGGCGGAATCGAGTATACACAACTAAAGCAGCGGGATTACCGTGAGGGGAAATAGGGAATGGGTTTTCGGACTAATGGATAAAATCGAAATGAAAAGCAAATAATTAAAATATATAATCACTAAAAATCAATAATTTATAATATAAGCCCATTATCTTACTTCTACGTATTTTCTTAAAATAAACCGCAACAATTAACGGGTTAACCGTCTTTTTCGGATTAAACTCACATCCAGAATTTGAGTTAACTAACAGACATCAGGAATTATCCGATAAAAAAATGCCGGCATTTCGCCGGCACATTTTCATGATGTTTTAATTACGCGCGCCAGGCTTTATAGCGGTTAATCAAACCATTGGTCGAGCTGTCGTGGCTGGTGATTGCTTTATCGTCACCCAGCTCTGGCAGAATGCGGTTTGCCAGCTGTTTGCCCAGTTCAACGCCCCACTGGTCAAAGGTGAAGATGTTCAGGATGGCACCCTGAGTAAAGATCTTGTGCTCGTACAGCGCAATCAGCGCACCCAGGCTGAACGGGGTGATTTCACGCAGCAGGATGGAGTTGGTTGGGCGGTTGCCTTCAAACACTTTGAACGGTACAACGTGGTCCAGCGTGGCCGGATCTTTACCCTGATCGCGATACTCCTGCTCAACCACCTCGCGGGATTTACCGAACGCCAGCGCTTCAGTCTGGGCGAAGAAGTTAGACAGCAGTTTTGGATGGTGGTCAGACAGCGGGTTATGGGTAATAGCCGGGGCGATGAAATCGCACGGTACCATTTTGGTTCCCTGGTGGATCAGCTGGTAGAACGCGTGCTGGCCGTTAGTGCCCGGCTCACCCCAGATGATTGGACCCGTCTGGTAATCCACCGCGTTGCCGTTACGGTCAACGTACTTACCGTTGGATTCCATATTGCCCTGCTGGAAGTAGGCCGCAAAGCGATGCATGTACTGGTCGTACGGCAGGATCGCTTCGGTTTCAGCACCAAAGAAGTTGTTGTACCAGATACCAATCAGCGCCAGCAGCACCGGCAGGTTTTTCTCAGGTGCGGTGGTGGAGAAGTGTTTATCCATCGCGTGCGCGCCGGAGAGCAGTTCAACGAAGTTATCGAAGCCTACGGACAGAATGATGGACAAACCGATGGCAGACCACAGAGAGTAACGGCCGCCAACCCAGTCCCAGAACTCGAACATGTTCGCGGTGTCGATACCGAACTCGCCAACCGCTTTACCATTGGTGGACAGCGCCGCAAAGTGTTTCGCCACGTGCTTGTTGTCGCCCGCGGTTTTCAGGAACCAGTCACGCGCGCTGTGGGCGTTGGTCATGGTTTCCTGGGTGGTGAAGGTTTTAGACGCCACCAGGAACAGGGTGGTTTCCGGGTTCACGTTCTTCAGCACTTCCGCGATGTGAGTACCATCGACGTTAGACACGAAATGCATGTTGAGGTGGTTTTTGTACGGACGCAGCGCTTCGGTCACCATGAACGGACCCAGATCAGAACCGCCGATGCCGATGTTTACCACGTCGGTGATCGCTTTACCGGTATAGCCTTTCCAGCTACCGGAGATGATCGCTTCGGAGAAAGCTTTCATCTTTTCCAGCACCGCGTTCACTTCCGGCATAACATCTTTGCCGTCAACGATGATTGGCGTATTGCTACGGTTACGCAGGGCCACGTGCAGCACAGCACGGTCTTCGGTGCGGTTGATTTTCTCGCCGGAGAACATGGACTTGATAGCGTCGGCAAGCTGAGTCTCTTTTGCCAGATCCTGCAGCTTTGCCAGCGTCTCTTCGGTAATGCGGTTCTTGGAGAAATCCACCAGCATCAGGTCGTCGAAGGTCGCGGAGAACTTAGCGAAACGATCGGCATCTTTCGCGAACAGATTCGCGATGGTGACGTCTTTCATTTCATCAAAATGTTTCTGGAGTGCCTGCCAGGCAGCGGTCTGCGTTGGGTTGATGTTTTTCATTAGCAATACTCTTCTGATTTGAGAATTGTGACTGCGGTCGATTGTAGCGCCTGCAAATAAAAATTGTGATGGTTTTTATGCCATTGCCCTGGCCTGCATCAAACACAGGTGAAAAGACCCGAAAAGTATAGCTGCTGAAGTGCCCTCCCGGGCGGCGAATTGTCGGTCAAAAGGGGGTAAAACGGAGCATAAAATATGGCCCTGTTATAAGTCCTGTTTCTCAGGGGTACCCCCCCATAAAAAATCCGCATAATCCCAGCATTGACAGGACCTCCCCCGCATTTTATTTATAGGGCCGTATTTTGCGCCTGCACCTGTTTTCGTTTCACTCTTGTGCCAAGGTCGCTTATTCATTCCCTGACACGAGGTTGTTATGACGAGTTTTGTGGTCGCCAAGTTTGGCGGCACCAGTGTGGCCGACTACGATGCCATGAACCGCAGCGCCGATGTGGTGCTGGCCGATCCGAATACCCGCCTGGTGGTGCTCTCCGCATCCGCTGGCGTGACGAACCTGCTGGTTTCTCTGTCTGAAGGACTGGAAGCGACAGAACGTTTCGTGAAGCTGGATGCACTGCGCAAAATTCAGTTCGACATCCTTGAGCGTCTGCAAAATCCAAACGTGATCCGCGAAGAAGTGGAACGCCTGCTGGAAAATATCACCACCCTGGCAGAAGCAGCGTCTCTGGCCACCTCCACCGCCCTGACCGATGAACTGGTCAGCCACGGTGAATTGATGTCTACCCTGCTGTTCGTTGAAATCATGCGCGAACGTAACGTTCAGGCGCAGTGGTTTGACGTGCGTAAAGTGATGCGCACCAGTGACCGTTTTGGCCGCGCTGAACCGGACGTTGAGATGCTGGCTGAGCTCACCAACCTGCAACTGGCCCCGCGCCTGGCTGAAGGCATGGTGGTCACCCAGGGCTTTATCGGCAGCGAAGCCAAAGGTCGCACGACGACGCTGGGCCGTGGCGGCAGCGACTATACCGCGGCTCTGCTGGGTGAAGCTCTGCATGCCACCCGTGTGGATATCTGGACTGACGTGCCGGGTATCTACACCACCGACCCGCGCGTGGTTTCCGCGGCGAAACGTATTGATGTGATCGCGTTTGAAGAAGCGGCGGAAATGGCCACCTTCGGCGCGAAGGTGCTACACCCGGCAACGCTGCTGCCTGCCGTGCGCAGCGATATTCCGGTCTTCGTGGGCTCCAGTAAAGATCCTAAAGCGGGCGGCACGCTGGTTTGCAAGAAAACGGAAAACCCACCGCTGTTCCGTGCGCTGGCCCTGCGCCGTCGCCAGACGCTGGTGACGCTGCATAGCCACAATATGCTCCACTCCCGCGGTTTCCTGGCAGAGGTGTTTGGCATTCTGGCGCGTCACAATATCTCCGTAGACCTCATCACCACCTCCGAAGTGAGCATTGCGCTGACGCTGGACACTACCGGCTCGACCTCCACCGGCGATACACTGCTGACGCAGTCGCTGCTGATTGAGTTGTCCGAGCTGTGCCGCGTGGAAGTAGAAGAAAACCTGGCGCTGGTGGCCATCATTGGCAACAAGCTGTCGCGCGCCTGCGGCGTGGGCAAAGAGGTGTTTGGTGTGCTCGACCCGTTCAACATCCGCATGATTTGCTACGGTGCCTCCAGCTACAACCTTTGTTTCCTGGTCCCTGCCGATCAGGCTGAGCAGGTTGTGCAGAAACTTCATCAGAATTTGTTTGAATAAAATTCGTTAGCACGTTAAACAATATCGATAAGCCGGGCACAGACCCGGCTTTTTCATAACAAAACAACACGACAATACTGCAAGGAATTCACTATGTTATCCGTTATCACCCGGCTGTTCCCCATATGGGCGCTGCTGCTCTCTGTACTCGCGTATTACACGCCCGCCACGTTCACCGGTATTGGTCCGTGGGTCGCCACGCTGCTGATGCTGATTATGTTCGGCATGGGCGTGCATTTAAAAATCGATGATTTCAAACGCGTGCTGTCGCGCCCGGCTCCGGTTGCTGCGGGTATCTTCCTGCATTACCTGGTGATGCCGCTCGCGGCGTGGCTGCTGGCGATGGCCTTTAAGATGCCGCCGGATCTCTCTGCCGGAATGGTGCTGGTGGGCAGCGTCGCCAGCGGCACGGCGTCTAACGTCATGATCTATCTGGCTAAAGGGGATGTAGCCCTCTCCGTTACCATTTCATCCGTTTCCACGCTGGTGGGCGTGATTGCCACGCCGCTGTTAACCCGCCTGTACGTGGACGCGCATATTCAGGTGGACGTGATGGGGATGCTGCTCAGCATTCTGCAGATTGTGGTGATCCCGATTGCCCTGGGGCTGGTCATTCACCATTTGTTCCCGCGCGTGGTGAAAGCCGTTGAGCCCTACCTGCCTGCGTTTTCGATGGTCTGCATTCTGGCCATCATCAGCGCCGTGGTGGCGGGTTCTGCCTCGCACATTGCTTCCGTCGGTTTTGTGGTGATCGTCGCAGTCGTGCTGCATAACACCATCGGCCTGCTGGGAGGATACTGGGGCGGGAAGCTGTTTGGTTTCGACGAATCCACCTGCCGCACGCTGGCGATTGAAGTAGGGATGCAGAACTCCGGTCTGGCGGCGGCGCTTGGCAAAATTTACTTCTCGCCGCTGGCGGCCCTGCCGGGTGCCCTGTTCTCGGTGTGGCACAATCTTTCAGGTTCGCTGCTGGCGGGCTACTGGTCCGGCAAACCGATTAATGCACAAACGAAAAAAGAAGCGGTGAAACAGGATTAAATTGCTTTACACTGAAGCCTCCCCCTCAGGAGGCTTCAGCAATGGCTACACCACGTTTGACCCAGAAAGACATGACGGAAGCCGAGCAGCGCGAACTGAAAACGCTTCTCGACCGCGCCCGCATTGCACATGGCCGCACGCTGACGAACGCCGAAACCAATCAGGTGAAAAAAGAGTACATCGACAAGCTGATGGCGGAACGTGACGCCGCGGCGAAGAAAGCCCGCAAACTGAAAAAAGAGCAGGCTTATAAACCGGATGCAGAGGCGACCTTCTCCTGGTCCGCCAGCACGTCAACCCGTGGAAGGCGCTAATCAGCGCCCTTTCTTTTTACGACCCGGCTGGGTAAATCGCTTACCGTTACCCGACTTGCCTCGCCCTTTCTCTTCCGCCTGCGGCGCCTTCACCACCGGGCGTTTAATCGCCTGGGTTTTCGGCTTCGCCTTAGCCTTCGGCT
This sequence comes from Enterobacter cloacae complex sp. HYC080_NIDB, assembly GCF_056673325.1. Taxonomy (NCBI): domain Bacteria; kingdom Pseudomonadati; phylum Pseudomonadota; class Gammaproteobacteria; order Enterobacterales; family Enterobacteriaceae; genus Enterobacter; species Enterobacter cloacae complex sp. HYC080_NIDB. Next base: position 4,289,633 of record NZ_CP114212.1, read on the forward strand.
TCGCTTCTGACGACGAGTTTTCGATAAGCCTGAACAGCTCAATCAGCTCGTCATCCGTTAAATCACGCCACTCGCCCAGCGGGATCCCGGACAGGCTAACGTTCATGATGCGCGTACGTTCAAGCTTCGTCACTTCATAACCGAAGTACTCGCACATGCGGCGGATCTGGCGGTTTAAGCCCTGTACCAGGGTAATACGAAACGCGAAAGGCGCTTCTTTCTTGACCTTACACTTCTTCGTCACCGTGCCCAGGATCGGCACGCCTGCGCTCATCCCGCGGATAAACTCGTCCGTTACCAGTTTGTTTACCGTAACGATGTACTCTTTCTCATGGTCGTTACCGGCTCGCAGGATTTTGTTCACCAGATCGCCATGGTTGGTGAGGAAAATCAGCCCCTGCGAATCTTTATCCAGACGGCCAATCGGGAAGATGCGGCTGCTGTGGTTCACGAAATCAACGATGTTGTCTCGCTCACCGTCTTCCGTGGTGCTGACAATCCCAACCGGTTTATTCAACGCGATAAACACCAGGTCTTCTGCATCACGCGGTTCGATGACCTGACCATTCACTTTGACCACGTCGCCAGGCACCACCTGATCGCCGATGGTGGCGCGTTTGCCGTTAAGAAACACGTTACCTTGTTCAATGTAACGGTCAGCCTCGCGACGTGAGCAGATCCCGCTCTCGCTAATGTATTTGTTTAATCGGGTTGATTGAGTTGGCAGCATAGTTTCTCCTGTGAAGGGCGAAATATACCTTACCTTGCGGCTGACAAAAAAGTGTTAGTAACCGTTGATCAAAAAATCGAGTGCATCCCGCAATGAGGCCCGGTTTTGAGTAAGATCGGCGACACGCTCGCCTAACTCTTTTGGCGATATGCCTGCCATCATGTGCATCATAACCACGCAGGGCTTACCCGCTATCTCAACGACAGGGCACACTTTCGCAGGCGGCTGAATGCCTCCCAGGTGGCTAAGCTCAACTGTGGGGGCGACCAGAACATGCTTCATCACATTGGCCACGGGATGCTGCATATTGATTAGCCAGGGATAGGCAGTTTTCCCCTTACCTTCATTCTCATAAGCAAAATATTGCTCCATCAGAACGACCTCTGAAAGTCACTAAAGGAGCCGTTTTCATCAACCCACTGGTTAATAGCCTCGATAGACGCTTTATTTTCTGCTAACCACTCAGCACGCTGATGCGCACGAAACTGCTCCTGCAATGCAGCCGTGAGTACAGCAGAGAGATTAAGTTTAAGCCGTCGCGCCTCTTCAAGGATTTCTGGTGCTAACGACACATTGACTGATTTTTTGATGCCATGAGTAGTGCGCATGAGAACCCCCATCGGTATGCGCATGAATTGGCGAAGTGTAGCGTAATAAACGAACATTTTCTATTCCCTTAAAAATGTAAGGTCTGCAGCGTAAATGGCGCTTCATAAGGTGTCACGCCTCGCAAAACGGTTTTGCGAGGCGCTTTCAGAGATTAATACTCGTCCCGCTCGTCATCTTCATCCGGCTGTTCCATCACGCTATAGGCCACCGCGCAGAACAACGAGTTTAGACGCTTCATGTCCCCCAGCAGCCCCAGGTGCAGGGAGCTGGTCTCGATACTCTGCACGTTTTGCTGGTGAAGACGCTCAACGTGGGCGTGCGAGTAGCGACGGTTGAGGATGCGGAAGCGATGCTTGTTACGACGCAGGCGGCGCGCGCTCGGCACGTCGCTGGAGAAGAAGACCAGCATCGCCAGCTTCAGGTTGCTCAACAGCTGTTCGTGGAGCGCCTCCAGCTCCTTCAGGCCCTCAATGGAGAATGCCCGACGTGCTGCCAGTGACTTATCTGCAATCTCACTCCCCATACGCTCCACGATATCGGAGGCTTGCTCCAGGTTGAGCGACATCTCGATGATTTCTGCCCAGCGGCGAGACTCCTCTTCCGCCAGTTCATCCTGCGGAATACGCGCCAGATAGAGCTTAATGGCGGTATAAAGCACGTTGATATCGTCCGCCAGCCTGCGCAACTCTTTCTCTTCACGCGGTTCGCCGTGCATCACCTTCTGCAGCCCTTCGAGCATGGTTTCCATCGCATCACCCATGCGTAGCGTCTCGCGGGCGGCATTCGCCAGCGCCAGCGCCGGGGTATCCAGCGCGGAGGTATCCAGATGCTTCGGTTTCAGGCGCGCATCCAGCTCCGGTTCATCCTGAATGAGTCGTTCGCAAAAGCGGGCCATCGGCCCAGCAAAAGGCACCATCGCCAGGCAGCGCACCAGGTTATAGAAAACGTGGAAATAGATCACCAGCTCAGCTTTCGGCAGCGAGAGGTTATCCATCAGGTTCGCCAGCGGGTGCACAAACGGCAGGATAATCAGGCTACCCACCAGCTTAAACAGCAGGCTGCCGAGCGCCACGCGGCGAGCCGCAGCGTTGGCGGCACTATTGTTGAGCATTGCCAGCAGGCCAGACCCCAGGTTCGCACCAATCACCAGACATAGCGCCACCGGGAAGGAGATCGCCCCGGCAGCGGTGAGCGTGGCCGTCAGCAATACGGCTGCCAGGCTTGAATAGCTGACGATGGCAAACACCGCGCCAATCAGCGCGTCCAGCATGATGTCACCGGTCAGAGAGGCGAAGATGACCTGAACGCCGTTGGCTTCGGTGATGGGGGTGACCGCCTGCACAATCAGCTCCAGCGCCAGCAGGATCAGCCCCAGGCCAATCCCCACGCGCCCAAGCTGCCCGGCACGCGTCTGTTTGCGCCCGAGGAAGAAGATGACGCCAATGAAAATCAGCAGCGGCGACAGCCAGGAGAGATCGAACGTCAGAATACGCGCCATCAGCGCGGTACCCACGTCGGCCCCCAGCACGATCACCAGTGCCGGCGCGAGCGCCACCAGATCCTGTGCCACAAAGGAGGTGACAAGCAGGGTGGTGGCATTACTGCTCTGAACCAGCGCCGTGACGCCTATCCCCGCACAAAAGGCGAGCGGCTTCTTCTCAACGCTGCTGCTGAGAACGGTGCGTAAACGAGCACCAAAGACGCGCATCACGCCGGTACGGACGATATGGGTCCCCCAAACGAGCAGTGCGACTGCGGAGAGCAGATGTAACAGGGTCAGCACGGAAGGTTTTCCTCCTTATCGTTATTCATTTTCCTTAGGTTCAGTATAAGGGTTTAAACGTAAGAAAGAGACAGGGCGCCCCATGAGCGCCCTGTTTGTTGTAAGGAAAAGTGATTTTAGTCGGCGTCGTAGCCGAGATTAGGCGCCAGCCAGCGCTCGACTTCTGACACGCTCATGCCTTTGCGCAGGGCGTAATCTTCGATCTGATCGCGCTGTAGCTGCGCCACGGCAAAGTACTTGCTGTCCGGGTGGCTGAAGTACCAGCCTGAGACGGAGGCACCCGGCCACATGGCAAACGACTCGGTGAGTTTCATCCCCGTATGGGCCTCAACATCGAGAAGTTTCCAGATGGTGCCTTTTTCGGTGTGCTCCGGGCAGGCCGGATAGCCCGGGGCCGGGCGAATGCCCTGGTAGTTTTCGCGGATCAGCTCCTCGTTGCTGAGGTTTTCATTGGCCGCGTAGCCCCAGTACACCTTACGTACGCGCTCATGCAGATACTCAGCGAAGGCTTCCGCCAGGCGGTCGGCAATCGCTTTGACCATGATTTTGTTGTAATCATCATGCTGCGCTTCGAATGCCTCCGCCAGCGCATCTTCTTCCAGGCCGCCGGTTACCGCAAAGGCGCCGATATAGTCGGCTTTGCCACTCAGTTTCGGTGCGACGAAATCCGCCAGACAGTAGTTGGCGAAGCCCACTTTCTCCGTTTGCTGACGCAGGTGATGGCTCACGGTCAGCACATGCGTGCGGGTTTCATCGCGGTAGATTTCCACATCGTCACCCACGCGGTTCGCCGGGAACAGCCCCACCACGCCGCGCGGATTGAGGGATTTCTCTGCACTCAGCTTGTCGAGCATGTCATTGGCATCTTTAAACAACCGCTTCGCCTCTTCACCTACCACCTCATCCTCGAGGATGCGCGGATATTTGCCCGCCAGCGACCATGTCATGAAGAACGGCGTCCAGTCGATGTAGTTACGCAGCGTTTCGATGCTGGCGGTGACGTCCTGCACGCCCAGACGATGCGCGACCGGCGGGGTATAACTCGACCAGTCAAACGCCAGATCGTTATCGCGCGCCGCCTGAAGTGAAACCGGCGGCGTGCGCGGTTTCTTACGACCGTGCTGGATGCGGACGGTTTCGTACTCTTTGCGGGTGCGCGCCACGAAGTCATCGCGCTGGGTGTCGGAGAGCAGCGCGGACACCACGCCTACGGTGCGCGAGGCGTTCTGCACATAGACCGTCGGGCCGCTGTAGTTCTGCTCGATTTTCACCGCAGTATGGGCTTTCGAGGTGGTCGCTCCGCCAATCAGCAGCGGAATAGTGAAGCCCTGACGCTCCATCTCTTTCGCCACGTTGACCATCTCGTCCAGCGACGGCGTGATCAGCCCGGAAAGGCCAATCAGGTCGGCATTCACCTCACGCGCGGTTTTGAGGATTTTATCCGCCGGGACCATTACCCCGAGGTCGATAATTTCGTAGTTATTGCACTGCAGCACCACGCCGACGATATTCTTGCCGATGTCGTGCACGTCGCCCTTCACGGTGGCGATGACCATCTTGCCGTTGCTGGAGCCTTTCTCTTTGCTGGCCTCGATAAACGGCTCCAGATAGGCCACGGCCTGCTTCATCACGCGGGCAGATTTCACCACCTGCGGCAGGAACATTTTTCCCTCGCCGAACAGATCGCCGACCACGTTCATGCCGTCCATCAGCGGGCCTTCGATCACCTCAATCGGGCGGGCTGCCTGCTGGCGCGCTTCTTCGGTGTCCTGCTCAATAAACTCGGTGATGCCTTTCACCAGCGAATATTCCAGACGCTTTTTCACGTCCCAGGAACGCCACTCGGCCTGCTGAACGTTGGCCGATTCATCCGTTTTGCTGCCGCGGTATTTCTCCGCGAGGTCCAGCATGCGCTCGGTGGCGTCGTCGCGACGGTTAAGGATGACATCTTCTACCGCGTCGCGAAGCTCGGCAGAGAGGTCATCGTAAATCGCCAGCTGGCCAGCGTTAACGATCCCCATGTCCATCCCGTTGCGGATGGCGTAGTAGAGGAACACGGCGTGGATCGCTTCACGCACCGGGTCGTTGCCGCGGAACGAGAACGACACGTTCGACACGCCGCCGGAGATTAACGCATGCGGCAATTCACGTTTAATGTCTTCACATGCGCCGATAAAGTCCTGGGCATAGTTGTTATGCTCTTCAATCCCGGTCGCGACGGCGAAAATGTTCGGATCGAAGATGATGTCTTCCGGCGGGAAACCCACCTCTTCGGTCAAAATCTTGTACGCGCGGCGGCATATCTCAATTTTACGCTCGCGGGTATCCGCCTGGCCCACTTCGTCGAAGGCCATGACCACCACGGCGGCACCGTAGCGGCGGACCATCTTCGCGTGGTGGATAAAGATATCAACGCCCTCTTTCATCGAGATAGAGTTGACGATGCCTTTACCCTGAATGCACTTCAGCCCTTTTTCGATGACCTCCCACTTGGAGGAGTCGATCATGATCGGCACGCGGGCAATGTCCGGCTCGCCGGCAATCAGGTTGAGGAAACGCACCATCGCCGCTTCGGCGTCGAGCATCCCCTCGTCCATGTTGATATCAATAATCTGTGCGCCGCTTTCCACCTGCTGGCGGGCGACGTCCAGCGCTTCGCTGTATTTCTCTTCTTTGATCAGACGTTTGAACTTCGCGGAACCGGTAACGTTAGTCCGCTCACCCACGTTCACAAACAGGCTGTCGTCACCAATGGTCAACGGCTCGAGACCAGAAAGACGACAGGCAACGGGAAGCTCAGGCAGCTTACGCGGCGGCAGCCCGGCCACGGCGTTGCTCATGGCGGCAATGTGTTCCGGCGTGGTGCCGCAGCAGCCGCCAACAATGTTCAGGAAGCCAGATTCAGCCCACTCGCGGATTTGCGCCGCCATGGTGTCGGCATCCAGATCGTATTCACCAAAGGCATTGGGCAGACCGGCGTTCGGGTGCGCGGTGACATAGCATTCTGCGATGCGCGATAACTCCTGCACGTACTGGCGCAGTTCATCTGGCCCCAGAGCACAGTTCAGGCCAAAGGAGAGCGCTTCCGCGTGGCGCAGGGAGTTATAAAACGCTTCGGTGGTCTGGCCGGACAGGGTACGGCCGGAGGCGTCGGTAATGGTGCCGGAAATCATGATCGGCAGGTCAACGCCCAGTGCCTCGAACTCCTCTTTCACCGCGTAAATCGCGGCTTTGGCGTTGAGGGTGTCGAAAACCGTTTCAATCAGGATCAGGTCGGAACCGCCTTCCACCAGCGCTTTGGTCGATTCACGGTAGGCAGCGACCAGCTGGTCAAAGGTGATATTACGAAATGCCGGGTCGTTGACGTCCGGTGAGATTGATGCGGTGCGGTTGGTTGGGCCAAGCACCCCGGCAACGTAGCGCGGTTTGTCCGGCGTGCGGGCAGTCCATTCATCTGCGCAGGCACGAGCCAGTTTAGCCGCCTCAAAGTTGATCTCCGCCGACAGGGATTCCATCTGGTAATCCGCCATGGCGATGGTTGTCGAGTTAAAGGTGTTGGTTTCAACGATATCTGCCCCTGCCTCGAAGTAGGCATTGTGGATATCCTTAATGACGGACGGCTTGCTGAGCACCAGCAGGTCGTTGTTACCTTTCAGATCGCAAGGCCAGTCAGCGAAGCGTTCGCCGCGGAAATCGTCTTCACTCAGACGATAGCCCTGGATCATCGTGCCCATGCCGCCGTCCAGCACCAGAATTCGTTCATTTAACTGCGCACGCAGTTGCTCTACTTTGCTGCTCACACTTGCTCCCGACAACGCTCAACAAGGCCAAAAGGCTGCGTTCCATACTGGCACAATCTCGCAGGGTGGAAAAGTCACACAGCGGTAACATGAGACATGTTCACCATCACTCCTCCGATCAGTCAGGATAACGGTTGCAAAATCACCAAATAAAACGAAAATGATTTCCACGATACAGAAAAAGGAGATCGTCATGGTCGCGACCGTTCCCGCCAAACGCGGCAGAAAACCTGCTGCCACCCCCGCTGCACAACCGAGCGGACAGGTTCAATCGCTCACGCGCGGTCTGAAGCTGCTGGAGTGGATAGCCGAGTCGCACAGCAGCGTGGCCCTGACGGAGCTGGCCCAGCAGGCTGGCCTGCCGAACTCCACCACGCACCGCCTGCTGACCACTATGCAGCAGCTGGGCTTTGTCCGCCAGGTCGGCGAGCTGGGACACTGGGCGGTGGGCGCACATGCCTTTATCGTTGGCAGCAGCTTCCTGCAAAGCCGCAATCTGCTGGCGATTGTCCATCCGATTCTGCGCAAGCTGATGGAAGATTCCGGCGAGACGGTAAACCTGGCGGTGCTTGATCAGAGCGATCATCAGGCAATCATTATCGATCAGGTGCAGTGCACGCAGCTGATGCGTATGTCCGCGCCGATTGGCGGTAAGCTGCCGATGCATGCGTCCGGGGCAGGAAAAGCGTTTCTGTCTCAGCTCAGCGAAGATCAGGTGACAGGGCTGCTGCATCGTAAAGGGCTGCACGCCTATACCCATGCCACGCTGGTTTCGCCGGTGCATCTGAAAGAGGATCTGGCGTTAACCCGCAAGCGTGGCTATTCATTTGATGATGAAGAACATGCTTTGGGTCTGCGCTGTATCGCGGCCTGTATCTTTGATGAGCACCGCGAGCCGTTTGCCGCCATCTCTATCTCCGGGCCAATTTCGCGCATGACCGACGACCGCGTCACCGAGTTAGGTGCGCTGGTGATTAAGGCGGCGAAAGAGGTGACGCTGGCGTATGGTGGGATTCGTTAAACCGGATGCAAAACCGCTGCTTGCGGCGGTAAGCGTACACATCTTCCACATGCCCGTTTTTGATCCGCGTTTGCAGCCCACGCCAGTAGCTGGCACGAAAAAGGTCGGCGTGCATCTCTTCAAATAGCGGCCCGATGCGCGGGTCGGCGCACAGCCAGTGGCGAAACTCTTCGGGAAAGACATCGCCCGGCGAAACGCTGTACCACGGTTCACCAGACAGTTCATCTTCCGGGTAACGGGGCGGCGGGATATCACGGAAATTCACTTCGGTCATGTAGCAAATCTCGTCGTAATCATAAAACACCACTCGCCCGTGGCGCGTGACGCCGAAGTTTTTAAACAGCATATCGCCCGGAAAAATATTGGCCGCGGCAAGCTGGCGAATCGCGTTACCGTATTCTTCTATAGCATCGCGCAGCGCCTGACCCTCGGACTGCTCCAGCCAGATGTTCAGCGGCACCATGCGGCGCTCGATGTAAAGATGGCTAATCACGATTTTGTCGCCAAGATCGGTGATTTTCCCGGATGCTTCCTTGAGCAAAAGCGCCATCAGCGCCGGGTCGATCTGTTGCTTATCCAGCACAAAGTTTTCGAATTCCTGAGTATCCGCCATACGTCCGACACGGTCATGCTCTTTGACCAGCTGATAGCAGGCGCGGACGTGCGCGGCGGTCATCTCTTTCTGCGGCGCGAACCGGTCTTTAATGACCTTAAATACGCGGTCGAACCCCGGAAGCGTAAACACCAGCATCACCATGCCGCGAATGCCAGGTGCTTCGATAAACTGTTCATCTGCGGTGGTGACATAACGCAGGTATTCCCGATAGCTTTCCGTTTTAGCGTGCTTCTGACAGCCAATCGCCATATACAGCTCGGCGGTGGTTTTGCCCGGCAGGATCTCCCGCAGCCATTCCACCAGCGCGGCAGGCAACGGTGCGTACACCATGAAATAGGAGCGGGCGAAGCCAAATACAATGCTGGCCTCGGCGCTGGTGGTCAGGCAGGTATCGACAAACAGTTCCCCGTCATCTGTGCGATGGATGGGGAGCAGAAACGGTACGATGGCCGATGGCGTGACCAGTTTTCCTACCAGCCAGGCGGCTTTATTGCGATAGAAAAGCTCGTTGGCAACCTGCAAGTGGCTGCGGCCGAGCAACGCCTCGCCGAAGGTTTCGCGCAGGTGGGTGTGGATATAACCTATATCCCGGGTTTTATTCTCCCAGGGCAAACGCAGCGGCAAATCGGTTAGCACACGGTGCAAAAGCTTCTCCCACCCGCGTTCCGGGAAGAAATCTTTCGCCAGCGGACGTGGGATAGCACGAAATCGTCGTTCAGGCTGAGAGCTGAAGATAAATAACCGCTCAGGAGATAATGAGCGGTGGTCAAATAACCGGCAATAGACGGAGTTGAAAAAGCTCTCCGCAATCTCGAAGCGCGGGTAGTCAGGTAATAAATGGGTGTAGTGCTCTTTCACGCGCAGTAAAAAGTCCGCATCCGGGCTTTTACCATCGGTAATACAGCGCAACTGCTCCACCACCAGACCCACGTGGTGGTCATAAAGGTGAATACGCTGCTTCATGGCCTGCTGAACCGCATGCCAGTCTGCATGTTCGAAGCGCTGTTGCGCACCGGATGTCACTTCAAGAAAACGACCATACTGGGCATCGAAGCCCTGCAAAATAGTTTGAGCAATCAGTAATTCCAGGCCACGCGACATATATTCCCCCTCACCCCAACCCTCTCCCCGAGGGGGGAGAGGGGGAAACGATTAGAACTGTGCTTCTTCGGTTGATCCCGTTAAGGCGGTGACGGAGGAGGCACCGCCCTGAATGATAGTGGTCACGTTGTCGAAGTAGCCCGTTCCCACTTCCTGCTGGTGAGAAACGAAGGTATAACCCTCTTTTCCGGCGGCGAATTCTGGCTGCTGAACCTTCTCGACGTAGTGTTTCATGCCTTCACCCTGCGCATAAGCATGTGCAAGGTCGAACATGTTGAACCACATGCTGTGGATACCCGCCAGGGTAATGAACTGGTACTTGTAGCCCATGTCAGAAAGCTGCTGCTGGAAGCTGGCGATGGTTTTATCATCCAGATTCTTCTGCCAGTTGAAGGACGGCGAGCAGTTATAGGCCAGCAGTTTGCCCGGATATTTCGCATGAATGGCATCGGCAAAACGTTTTGCCAGCGCCAGATCCGGCGTGGAGGTTTCACACCAGACCAGGTCGGCGTAAGGGGCATACGCCAGGCCACGGCTGATCGCCTGTTCGATGCCTGCATGGGTACGATAGAACCCTTCACTGGTGCGCTCACCGGTGATGAACTCGCTGTCGTACGGATCGCAGTCAGAGGTGATCAGGTCAGCCGCATCCGCATCGGTACGGGCAATGACCAGCGTCGGCACGCCGAGCACGTCTGCCGCCAGACGCGCGGCAACCAGCTTCTGAATCGCTTCCTGGGTCGGAACCAGCACCTTACCGCCCATGTGTCCGCACTTCTTCACCGATGCCAGCTGATCTTCGAAGTGAACGGCCGCTGCACCGGCCTCAATCATTGATTTCATCAGCTCGAACGCGTTCAGCACGCCGCCGAAACCCGCTTCCGCATCCGCGACGATCGGCAGGAAGTAGTCAATAAAGCGCGGATCGTTGGGTTCGATGCCTGCCGCCCACTGGATCTGATCCGCACGGCGGAAGGTGTTGTTGATTCGATCAACCACCGACGGCACGGAGTTCGCCGGGTAGAGGGACTGATCCGGATACATACTGGATGCCAGGTTGGCATCCGCCGCAACCTGCCAGCCGGAAAGATAAACAGCCTCAATACCGGCCTTCGCCTGCTGCAGTGCCTGACCGCCGGTCAACGCCCCGAGGCTATTGATATAACCCTTTTTGGAACCACCGTGCAGCAGCTTCCACATTTTCGCCGCGCCATTTTGCGCCAGCGTGCATTCCGGATTGACCGAGCCGCGTAATTTCACCACTTCTTCCGCGCTGTACGGACGACGAATGCCTTCCCAGCGCGGTTGTGTCCATTCTTTCTTCAGTTCTTCGATTTGTTGGGTACGGGTTTTCATGTGCAGATGCTCCATATTGTTATGTGGTGAGTTACGCCAGGAAGCGGTAGCCCGGCAGAGTCAGGAAGTCGATTAAGTCATCTGAGGTGGTGATTTGTTCCATCAGGCGTGCAGCATCGTCAAAACGTCCGCTGCTGAAGCGGTGTTCGCCCAACTCGTCCTGGATCACCCGCATTTCTTCGGCCAGCATCTGGCGGAACAGGGCTTTGGTCACCGGCTTGCCGTTGCTGAGCGTTTTTTGATGATGGATCCATTGCCAGATAGAGGTGCGGGAGATTTCCGCCGTGGCGGCATCTTCCATCAGGCCGTAGATCGGCACGCAGCCGTTGCCAGAGATCCAGGCTTCGATGTACTGCACCGCAACGCGAATGTTGGCGCGCATGCCCTCTTCCGTACGTTCACCTGCACACGGTGCCAGCAGCTGTTCTTCAGCCGTTGGCGCATCCTCTTCGCGCGTAACAAAGAGCTGATTTTTATTGTCACCGAGTACGCGGTTAAAGACTTCCATTGCCGTGTCTGCGAGGCCCGGATGGGCGATCCACGTTCCGTCATGACCGTTACGCGCTTCAAGCTCTTTATCGGCCTTCACTTTGTTGAGCACCTGATTGTTACGCTCCGCGTCTTTGCTCGGAATAAATGCCGCCATGCCGCCCATCGCAAAGGCACCGCGCTTGTGGCAGGTTTTGATCAGCAGGCGCGAGTAGGCGCTCAGGAACGGCTTATCCATAGTGACGACCTGACGATCGGGCAGTACACGATCGGGATAATTTTTCAGGGTTTTGATATAGCTGAAGATATAGTCCCAACGCCCACAGTTCAGGCCGACGATGTGGTCACGCAGGGCATGCAGAATTTCGTTCATCTGGAAAACCGCAGGCAGCGTTTCAATCAACAGGGTGGCTTTGATGGTGCCACGTGGCAGATTGAAACGATCTTCTGCATAACTGAACACGTCACTCCACCACGCCGCTTCCTGCCAGGCCTGCGTTTTTGGCAGATAGAAATAGGGGCCACTGCCTTTTGCCAGCAGGTTTTTGTGGTTGTGGAAGAAATAGAGCGCGAAATCAAACAGGCTGCCGGGAATGGCTTCCCCACGCCAGGTGACGTGTTTTTCAGGCAGATGGAGACCGCGTACTCGACAGATCAGCACCACCGGATTCGGTTTAAGTTGATAGATTTTCCCGGCTTCGTTGGTATAGCTGATGGTGCCGTTCACGGCGTCGCGCAGGTTGATTTGCCCCTCGATAACCTTACGCCAGTCCGGTGCCAACGAGTCTTCAAAATCAGCCATAAAGACTTTAACGTTCGCGTTCATGGCGTTGATCACCATTTTGCGTTCTACCGGACCGGTGATCTCAACGCGGCGATCCTGTAAATCTTCAGGAATACCACGAATTTTCCACTCACCACGGCGAATGGAAGCGGTTTCCGAAATAAATCCAGGCAACTTGCCATCGTCAATTTCCTGCTGCTGGTGAATGCGTGCTGCCAGCAGCTTATTGCGCTGCGGCGTAAAGCGGGTCACCAGTTCAGTCAGAAATTCGACCGCCTCTGCCGTCAATATTTGCTGTTCTTGCTCACCATGCGGCTGGGTAAAGGCCAGTTCGTCGACCGTCGTTGCCTGTTGAGTCATTACTCTGCTCCTCATCAAAGATCCAAAATCACGCCCCCGATGCGAACGAAAGATCGTTGTGTAGTTTTCGCTCAGCAGAATTAAGACTATCTCTATTTTTTCCAAAATCAAAAACAATTTCCATTTTATTTAATTTATAACGTTAACTCCTTGATCAGTATGAAATTAAAGTTTTCCCCAATGTTGAGTAGAATTTCGGAAATAAAAAAGGCACCCGAAGGTGCCTGATGCGAACAGCTGAAACGCTTTAGGATCGTTTAATGCAGAAGATTACTCTAGCGTCGGATTCATGTGTCGCAGATCGTATGGTGTGATCTGGTAGACGTAATAGTTGAGCCAGTTTGTAAAAAGCAAATTCCCGTGGCTGCGCCAGGTTGCTCTCGGTTTGTTTTGTGGATCGTTTTTCGGGAAATAGTTGTACGGCACATCCGGATTAAGACCCGCTTCGACATCACGGAAATACTCTGACGCGAGGGTATGCGGATCGTATTCAGGATGCCCGGTTACAAAGGCAATGCGCTTATCTTTGCTGGCAAACAAGTATGCATCCCCATCTTCCGTTTCGGCCAGGATCTCCAGATCGGTGTAATCACGGATCAGCTGCGCCGGGAAATCGGCATAGCGCGAATGCGGCGCCAGAAACGAATCATCAAACCCGCGCGTCAGCAGAGCATGTGGATGAAGAATGTGGTGTTCGTATACGCCGGAGAGCTTTTCAGTGCGGGTTTGTTTAGGGATACCATAAAGAATATTCAGTGCCGCCTGTACCGCCCAACAAACAAACAAGGTGGACGTGACGTGATCTTTTGCCCACTCCAGGACCTGTTTGATCTGCGGCCAGTAGGCGACATCGTTAAATTCAACCAGACCGAGCGGTGCGCCGGTCACAATCAGGCCGTCGAAGTTTTCCCCCTGAATGTCATCGAAGTTACAGTAAAAATTGTTCAGGTGCTCAGAAGGCGTGTTGCGTGACTCGCGCGCATCGATCCGCAGCAGCTGAATATCGACCTGCAGCGGAGAGTTTGAAAGCAGACGCAGGAACTGATTCTCTGTTTCAATCTTTTTCGGCATCAGGTTGAGAATAAGAACCTTCAGCGGGCGAATTTCCTGAACTGTTGCGCGTGAAGCCGTCATCACAAAGACGTTCTCTTCACGTAAGAAATTGACGGCTGGTAGCTCGTCCTGCACCCGAATCGGCATATCGTTGAATCCTCAAAGCATACGTATAAACGTTTAGACATCCAGACAGCTAACAATACCGAGATCCGGCCTGAATGTCGAGTCTGCAAGAGGAAGGTGAGAAAGTTTCAAGGAGAGGAATAACGCCCAAAGCAAAAAACCCCGCACCTTACGGTACGGGGTTCTTCTATTTGATGCCTGGCAGTTCCCTACTCTCACATGGGGAGACCCCACACTACCATCGGCGCTACGGCGTTTCACTTCTGAGTTCGGCATGGGGTCAGGTGGGACCACCGCGCTAAAGCCGCCAGGCAAATTATGTTATCTGTATCAGGCTGAAAATCGTCTCTCACCGCCAAAACACCTTCGGCGTTGTAAGGTTAAGCCTCACGGTTCATTAGTATCGGTTAGCTCAACGCATCGCTGCGCTTACACACCCGACCTATCAACGTCGTCGTCTTCAACGTTCCTTCAGGAGACTTATAGTCTCAGGGAGAACTCATCTCGGGGCAAGTTTCGTGCTTAGATGCTTTCAGCACTTATCTCTTCCGCATTTAGCTACCGGGCAGTGCCATTGGCATGACAACCCGAACACCAGTGATGCGTCCACTCCGGTCCTCTCGTACTAGGAGCAGCCCCCCTCAATTCTCCAGCGCCCACGGCAGATAGGGACCGAACTGTCTCACGACGTTCTAAACCCAGCTCGCGTACCACTTTAAATGGCGAACAGCCATACCCTTGGGACCTACTTCAGCCCCAGGATGTGATGAGCCGACATCGAGGTGCCAAACACCGCCGTCGATATGAACTCTTGGGCGGTATCAGCCTGTTATCCCCGGAGTACCTTTTATCCGTTGAGCGATGGCCCTTCCATTCAGAACCACCGGATCACTATGACCTGCTTTCGCACCTGCTCGAGCCGTCACTCTCGCAGTCAAGCTAGCTTATGCCATTGCACTAACCTCCTGATGTCCGACCAGGATTAGCTAACCTTCGTGCTCCTCCGTTACTCTTTGGGAGGAGACCGCCCCAGTCAAACTACCCACCAGACACTGTCCGCAACCCGGATTACGGGTCTACGTTAGAACACCAGCCATTAAAGGGTGGTATTTCAAGGTCGGCTCCACGCAGACTGGCGTCCACGCTTCAAAGCCTCCCACCTATCCTACACATCAAGGACCAGTGTTCAGTGTCAAGCTATAGTAAAGGTTCACGGGGTCTTTCCGTCTTGCCGCGGGTACACTGCATCTTCACAGCGAGTTCAATTTCACTGAGTCTCGGGTGGAGACAGCCTGGCCATCATTACGCCATTCGTGCAGGTCGGAACTTACCCGACAAGGAATTTCGCTACCTTAGGACCGTTATAGTTACGGCCGCCGTTTACCGGGGCTTCGATCAAGAGCTTCGCGTTACCGCTAACCCCATCAATTAACCTTCCGGCACCGGGCAGGCGTCACACCGTATACGTCCACTTTCGTGTTTGCACAGTGCTGTGTTTTTAATAAACAGTTGCAGCCAGCTGGTATCTTCGACTGATTTCAGCTCCACCCGCAGGGGCTTCACCTACATATCAGCGTGCCTTCTCCCGAAGTTACGGCACCATTTTGCCTAGTTCCTTCACCCGAGTTCTCTCAAGCGCCTTGGTATTCTCTACCTGACCACCTGTGTCGGTTTGGGGTACGATTTCGTGTTACCTGATGCTTAGAGGCTTTTCCTGGAAGCAGGGCATTTGTTACTTCAGCACCGTAGTGCCTCGTCATCACACCTCAGCGTTAATAAGGTACCGGATTTACCTGGAACCTCCGCCTACATGCTTAAACCGGGACAACCGTCGCCCGGCTAACATAGCCTTCTCCGTCCCCCCTTCGCAGTAACACCAAGTACAGGAATATTAACCTGTTTCCCATCGACTACGCCTTTCGGCCTCGCCTTAGGGGTCGACTCACCCTGCCCCGATTAACGTTGGACAGGAACCCTTGGTCTTCCGGCGAGCGGGCTTTTCACCCGCTTTATCGTTACTTATGTCAGCATTCGCACTTCTGATACCTCCAGCAACCCTCACAGGCCACCTTCAACGGCTTACAGAACGCTCCCCTACCCAACAACGCATAAGCGTCGCTGCCGCAGCTTCGGTGCATGGTTTAGCCCCGTTACATCTTCCGCGCAGGCCGACTCGACCAGTGAGCTATTACGCTTTCTTTAAATGATGGCTGCTTCTAAGCCAACATCCTGGCTGTCTGTGCCTTCCCACATCGTTTCCCACTTAACCATGACTTTGGGACCTTAGCTGGCGGTCTGGGTTGTTTCCCTCTTCACGACGGACGTTAGCACCCGCCGTGTGTCTCCCGTGATAACATTCTTCGGTATTCGTAGTTTGCATCGGGTTGGTAAGCCGGGATGGCCCCCTAGCCGAAACAGTGCTCTACCCCCGAAGATGAGTTCACGAGGCGCTACCTAAATAGCTTTCGGGGAGAACCAGCTATCTCCCGGTTTGATTGGCCTTTCACCCCCAGCCACAGGTCATCCGCTAATTTTTCAACATTAGTCGGTTCGGTCCTCCAGTTAGTGTTACCCAACCTTCAACCTGCCCATGGCTAGATCACCGGGTTTCGGGTCTATACCCTGCAACTTAACGCCCAGTTAAGACTCGGTTTCCCTTCGGCTCCCCTATTCGGTTAACCTTGCTACAGAATATAAGTCGCTGACCCATTATACAAAAGGTACGCAGTCACCTAACAAGTAGGCTCCCACTGCTTGTACGTACACGGTTTCAGGTTCTTTTTCACTCCCCTCGCCGGGGTTCTTTTCGCCTTTCCCTCACGGTACTGGTTCACTATCGGTCAGTCAGGAGTATTTAGCCTTGGAGGATGGTCCCCCCATATTCAGACAGGATACCACGTGTCCCGCCCTACTCTTCGAGTTCACAACCTGTGCATTTTCGTGTACGGGACTATCACCCTGTACCGTCGGACTTTCCAGACCGTTCCACTAACACACAAGCTGATTCAGACTCCGGGCTGCTCCCCGTTCGCTCGCCGCTACTGGGGGAATCTCGGTTGATTTCTTTTCCTCGGGGTACTTAGATGTTTCAGTTCCCCCGGTTCGCCTCGTTAACCTATGTATTCAGTTAACGATAGTGTGACGAATCACACTGGGTTTCCCCATTCGGACATCGCCGGGTCAAAGGTTCATATCACCTCGCCGGCGCTTTTCGCAGATTAGCACGTCCTTCATCGCCTCTGACTGCCAGGGCATCCACCGTGTACGCTTAGTCGCTTAACCTCACAACCCGAAGATGTTTCTTTCGATTCATCATCGGTTTGCGAAAATTTGAGAGACTCGAACACACATAATATGTGTGTCGTTTCAATTTTCAGCTTGATCCAGATTTTTAAAGAGCAAAACTTCTTAATGCACTCAAAAGTACATTCAGAAGTTCATCATTCATCAGACAATCTGTGTGAGCACTGCAAAGGCAGGTTCTTTAAGGTAAGGAGGTGATCCAACCGCAGGTTCCCCTACGGTTACCTTGTTACGACTTCACCCCAGTCATGAATCACAAAGTGGTAAGCGCCCTCCCGAAGGTTAAGCTACCTACTTCTTTTGCAACCCACTCCCATGGTGTGACGGGCGGTGTGTACAAGGCCCGGGAACGTATTCACCGTAGCGTTCTGATCTACGATTACTAGCGATTCCGACTTCATGGAGTCGAGTTGCAGACTCCAATCCGGACTACGACGCACTTTATGAGGTCCGCTTGCTCTCGCGAGGTCGCTTCTCTTTGTATGCGCCATTGTAGCACGTGTGTAGCCCTACTCGTAAGGGCCATGATGACTTGACGTCATCCCCACCTTCCTCCAGTTTATCACTGGCAGTCTCCTTTGAGTTCCCGGCCTAACCGCTGGCAACAAAGGATAAGGGTTGCGCTCGTTGCGGGACTTAACCCAACATTTCACAACACGAGCTGACGACAGCCATGCAGCACCTGTCTCAGAGTTCCCGAAGGCACCAAAGCATCTCTGCTAAGTTCTCTGGATGTCAAGAGTAGGTAAGGTTCTTCGCGTTGCATCGAATTAAACCACATGCTCCACCGCTTGTGCGGGCCCCCGTCAATTCATTTGAGTTTTAACCTTGCGGCCGTACTCCCCAGGCGGTCGACTTAACGCGTTAGCTCCGGAAGCCACGCCTCAAGGGCACAACCTCCAAGTCGACATCGTTTACGGCGTGGACTACCAGGGTATCTAATCCTGTTTGCTCCCCACGCTTTCGCACCTGAGCGTCAGTCTTTGTCCAGGGGGCCGCCTTCGCCACCGGTATTCCTCCAGATCTCTACGCATTTCACCGCTACACCTGGAATTCTACCCCCCTCTACAAGACTCTAGCCTGCCAGTTTCGAATGCAGTTCCCAGGTTGAGCCCGGGGATTTCACATCCGACTTGACAGACCGCCTGCGTGCGCTTTACGCCCAGTAATTCCGATTAACGCTTGCACCCTCCGTATTACCGCGGCTGCTGGCACGGAGTTAGCCGGTGCTTCTTCTGCGGGTAACGTCAATTGCTGTGGTTATTAACCACAACACCTTCCTCCCCGCTGAAAGTACTTTACAACCCGAAGGCCTTCTTCATACACGCGGCATGGCTGCATCAGGCTTGCGCCCATTGTGCAATATTCCCCACTGCTGCCTCCCGTAGGAGTCTGGACCGTGTCTCAGTTCCAGTGTGGCTGGTCATCCTCTCAGACCAGCTAGGGATCGTCGCCTAGGTGAGCCGTTACCCCACCTACTAGCTAATCCCATCTGGGCACATCTGATGGCAAGAGGCCCGAAGGTCCCCCTCTTTGGTCTTGCGACGTTATGCGGTATTAGCTACCGTTTCCAGTAGTTATCCCCCTCCATCAGGCAGTTTCCCAGACATTACTCACCCGTCCGCCACTCGTCACCCGAGAGCAAGCTCTCTGTGCTACCGTTCGACTTGCATGTGTTAGGCCTGCCGCCAGCGTTCAATCTGAGCCATGATCAAACTCTTCAATTTAAGTTTGATGCTCGTGAATTAAACTTCGTAATGAATTACGTATGTTCACTCAGAGACTTGGTATTCATTTATTGTCCGAAGACATTAAGAATCCATGTCACTTTGAGTGCCCACACAGATTGTCTGATAAATTGTTAAAGAGCAGTGCAACGCGGCTTTCGCTCACCGTTGCGAGGTGGCGTATATTACGCTTTCCTCTTTCAGAGTCAACCCGTTATTTCAGGATTTTTTCTCTTCAACCGACCGGTTTATCTGTGAAGTGATTCACATCTGCCGTGTCGATGGAGGCGCATTATAGGGAGTTCTCCGCAGGCCGCAACCGCTAAATGACAGAAAAATGACTGACTGCTGCATTCCACAGCAAAACCCCGCCTTATACCCTTTTACACACAGACTTATCCACAATGATACGAAAAAGTAAAAATGTGCGAGCGTTGCGCAAACGTTTTCGTTAAAATGCTCGCGCTTCACAAGGATGCCTCGTCAGGTGTGTTAGATGAGTTTTTCGCAGGAAAATTCATCTAACGCTCTCTGTAATCGTGAAATCCAGGGGATTTACCATGCAACAACGTCGTCCAGTCCGCCGCGCTCTGCTCAGTGTTTCTGATAAAGCCGGTATCGTCGAATTCGCTCAGGCACTTTCTGCACGCGGTGTGGAGCTGCTTTCTACAGGCGGCACCGCACGCCTGTTAGCAGATAAAGGTCTGCCGGTAACCGAAGTGTCCGATTACACCGGTTTCCCGGAGATGATGGATGGACGCGTCAAAACTCTGCATCCGAAAGTGCACGGCGGTATTCTTGGCCGTCGCGGCCAGGACGATGCCATTATGGAAAAGCATGATATTGCGCCAATCGACATGGTTGTCGTTAACCTCTACCCGTTTGCCCAGACCGTTGCCCGCGAAGGCTGCTCTCTGGAAGATGCGGTAGAAAATATTGATATCGGCGGCCCGACCATGGTGCGCTCTGCAGCCAAGAACCATAAAGATGTGGCCATCGTGGTGAAGAGCAGCGATTACAACACCATTATTAGCGAGATGGATGCCAACGAAGGGTCACTGACGCTCGACACGCGTTTCGACCTCGCTATCAAAGCCTTCGAACACACCGCTGCATACGACAGCATGATCGCCAACTACTTCGGTAGCCTGGTGCCGGCTTACCACGGTGAAAGCAACGATCCTTCTGGCCACTTCCCGCGCACGCTGAACCTGAACTTCATCAAGAAGCAGGATATGCGTTACGGCGAGAACAGCCACCAGCAGGCTGCCTTCTATATAGAAGAGATCAAAGAAGCCTCGGTTGCCACCGCTCAGCAGGTTCAGGGCAAGGCACTCTCCTACAACAATATTGCTGACACCGACGCTGCGCTGGAATGCGTGAAAGAGTTCAGCGAGCCAGCCTGCGTTATCGTCAAGCACGCCAACCCTTGCGGTGTGGCGGTGAGCACCTCTATTCTGGACGCTTACGACCGTGCTTACAAAACCGACCCGACCTCCGCGTTTGGCGGCATTATCGCCTTCAACCGCGAGCTGGATGCCCAAACCGCGCAGGCCATCATCTCCCGACAGTTTGTTGAAGTGATCATTGCACCATCGGCATCCGAAGAAGCGCTGAAAATCACCGCGGCAAAACAGAATGTGCGCGTACTGATTTGCGGCCAGTGGGCAAATCGCGTGCCGGGTCTGGACTTCAAACGCGTGAACGGCGGCCTTCTGGTTCAGGATCGCGATCTGGGTATGGTGACAGAAGCTGACCTGCGCGTAGTGACCAAACGCCAGCCGAGCGAGCAGGAGCTGCGTGACGCGCTGTTCTGCTGGAAAGTGGCGAAGTTCGTCAAGTCCAACGCCATCGTCTACGCCAAAGAGAACATGACCATCGGAATAGGCGCAGGCCAGATGAGTCGTGTCTATTCTGCGAAAATTGCCGGGTTCAAAGCAGGTGATGAAGGGCTGGAAGTGAAAGGTTCCGCCATGGCCTCTGATGCCTTCTTCCCGTTTCGTGACGGTATCGATGCGGCAGCCGCTGTAGGCATTACCTGCGTGATCCAGCCTGGTGGTTCTATCCGCGACGACGAAGTGATTGCCGCCGCCGACGAGCACGGTATCGCGATGATCTTCACCGACATGCGCCACTTCCGCCATTAATTCCCGGAGCAGAAAAATGAAAGTATTAGTGATTGGTAACGGCGGACGCGAGCACGCCCTGGCGTGGAAAGCGGCGCAGTCTCCGCGGGTGAAAACGGTCTTCGTGGCACCGGGTAATGCCGGTACTGCCCTGGAACCCGCTTTGCAGAACGTCGCCATCGGTGTGACCGATATCCCGGCCCTGCTGAACTTTGCCCAGAATGAGAAAATCGATCTGACCATTGTCGGCCCGGAAGCGCCCCTGGTGATTGGCGTAGTTGACGCGTTCCGCGCTGCTGGCCTGAAAATCTTCGGACCAACGGAAGGTGCTGCCCAGCTGGAAGGGTCTAAGGCCTTCACCAAAGATTTCCTGGCACGTCACAACATCCCGACGGCGGAATATCAGAACTTCACCGAAGTGGAGCCAGCTCTGGCTTACCTGCGTGAAAAAGGCGCGCCGATCGTTATTAAAGCCGACGGTCTGGCCGCCGGTAAAGGGGTTATCGTTGCGATGACCCTCGAAGAAGCGGAAGCCGCGGTTCAGGATATGCTGGCTGGCAATGCCTTTGGCGATGCAGGCCACCGTATCGTGATTGAAGAGTTCCTCGACGGCGAAGAAGCGAGCTTCATTGTCATGGTCGACGGCGAGCACGTTCTGCCGATGGCCACCAGCCAGGATCATAAACGCGTGGGTAATGGCGATACCGGTCCTAATACCGGCGGGATGGGCGCCTACTCCCCTGCCCCGGTGGTGACGGATGAAGTACATCAGCGCACCATGGACCGCATTATCTGGCCTACCGTGAAAGGCATGGCGGCGGAAGGGAATACCTACACCGGTTTCCTCTATGCAGGTCTGATGATCGACAAGCAGGGCAACCCTAAGGTTATCGAGTTCAACTGCCGCTTTGGCGATCCGGAAACTCAACCGATAATGCTGCGCATGAAATCGGACCTGGTCGATCTGTGTCTGGCGGCTTGCGAAGGCAAGCTGGACGAGAAAACCTCAGAGTGGGATGAACGTGCGTCTCTGGGCGTGGTTATTGCCGCGGGCGGTTATCCGGGTAACTACAACACCGGTGATGAAATCCACGGCCTGCCGCTGGAAAAGATTGACAGCGCGAAGGTATTCCACGCGGGTACGAAACTGTCTGACGACGAGCGCGTCCTGACCAACGGCGGCCGCGTCCTGTGTGCTACCGCACTGGGTCATACCGTTGCAGAAGCGCAGAAGCGTGCCTATGCGCTGATGGCGGATATTCACTGGAACGGTAGCTTTAGCCGTCAGGATATTGGTTATCGTGCGATTGCGCGCGAGCAGGGCGAGTAATTTTCCCCCTCACCCTAACCCTCTCCCTCAAGGGAGAGGGGATTTACGTCAAAAACTCTTCTCTGTCGGCTGCCACGTGCAGAAATCTTCGTTCGCCACCAGCAACAGCTGAGAGCCTTCCGGCGCCTCAAGCCACGCCACACTCACTTCCATTGATGAATGACGCTGACGGCGTTGAATATGTTCGGTCGCCCAGGATTCAAGCTCAGGCTTCACCGTCTGCCCTTCGCAGGTGGTTACCGTGCCATCGTTATGCCAGCGCCCCTGACGCAGCACCACACGTCCAAGACGAAGCGCATCGCTGGTCTGGCGGATTTGTTCAGCACGATAGCGGTAGAGGGCAATCTGATCGCTGGAAAGCTGCTGTTTTTGACCACTCACTTCACGCTGCATAAAGCTCAGCTCACCATGGTCGTCAAAACGCACTTTCACATGTTCGGGGGTTTTACTGTAGACGTTCAGTTCAATCAGCGACAGGTAATCACCCTGCCAGCGATACTCCGCGGTCGACGTATTGCCGTTATGCCACGGACTGAAAGCGGAGAGCAGATGCACTTCGCCGCCGGAATCTTTGCGCCATATCCTCACCGCACCCTGATTGTCAGCGTAGCCGCTGGCGGTAAACGGTGGCAGAGAGGTGTCGTGGCTGCAGGCAGACAGCAGAAGCACGCCTGCCAGCGCGAGCGTTCCACGCCAGAATGACAAAAGGGGCGTTGCCGCCCCTTCGCTAAAACTGTTCACTGCCACGCGTCTTACTTAACAGCGTCTTTCAGTGCTTTACCAGAAACAAATGCCGGCACGTTAGCTGCGGCGATTTTGATTTCTTTACCGGTCTGCGGGTTGCGGCCAGTACGCTCAGCGCGGTGGTTCACTTTGAAGGTACCGAAACCAACCAGTTGTACAGCATCGCCTTCTTTCAGAGACTCAGTAATAGCAGCCAGGGTAGATTCCAGAGCAGCTTTAGCCTGCACTTTAGACAGATCAGCCTTGTCCGCAATTACATCAATCAGTTGAGTCTTGTTCATAAGTTATCCTTTCAATGTGTTTATCGCTTGCTAAGCATCGAGTGCGACGAAAATGCCAAAAAAGCACTCTCCTGCATACACGCACCGATAGCCACTTTTTTTCGCCCCCCAAATGTAGACCAGACGGGGGGCAGAAGGGAAGAGTCGAGGTGCGACAAAACAGGCGTTAAATCACGTTTTGTTGTCTCATTGGTTAAAAATTATACCAATATTGCTCTCGCCCGACTCACGTAAGTCCGCACGCAGCCCTTTGATCAGCTCAATGTCACGTTCTTCACACTCTGCCAGCAGGCGGAAAATTTCCCACTGGATATCCCATTCCTGCTCAACCGCCGGGTTAGCTCGCAGCTCTTCGTCGGTCATTTCACGGCCTTCCTGGGTCATTTCGAGCATCGCAACGGTCGTAATGGATGCCTTACTGACTTCGATAGCATGCTCCAGGGTTTCGCCACTCAGACGGGAGTGGATCAGCTCACTTAATGCCACGCAGGCATCAATGGCCGGATAGACACCGTACAGATCAAAATCATCCGCGGCCGGGATCGCCTCTTCCAGCTTTTCCAGTTGGGAGTCGAAATTCACCTTTGCGTCTTTGACCGTCAGCGTTTCCCAGATCAAATCCAGAATGCGGCGGTAGATATGACCATCACCAAAGCCCGTCTGCTTACAGAACGCGGCATAGTTGGGATACATGCGCTCGCACAGGCAAGCCATAAAGGTGACGTGCTGCCAGCTTTCCAGCTTCTCAAGGCGCAGATGAATCGGGTTTTGTAACATGATGATGTCTCGAATCGAAAATTAGCCGCAGTTTACCTGAATCACGGCTGAATTTCCTGCCAACGAACAAAAGCCGGACGCGAGGAAGCGACGGCGTCCGCCCAGCGGGTTGGCTCCGGTAAACGATAGCCCTTCATGCAGCGCTGAACCCACGCCAGTGCGCTGTCCATGCTCACCCGGTGACCGGTCGCGATAAACAGCGGATTACAGCGCGCTTTGCTGCGCCAGACCCACGCCAGCTGCTCGCCTTTATGGATAAGCGGCGCCAGCGCACCCGGCTCGGGGGAAAGTGGTTCAAACGCGCCACACAGGCGTTTTTTGGCAACGCCAATGGTCGGCACATCCACCAGCAGCCCAAAATGGCTGGCCACGCCTAAACGGCGCGGATGTGAGATACCGTGTCCATCCACAAACAGCAGGTCAGGTTTTTGCGAGAGCTGCTTCCATGCTGCCAGCAGCGCGGGATACTCGCGAAAGGAGAGGAAACCCGGAATGTACGGCATAGTGGTGGCGATACGCGCCACCTTGTACTCAACCAGCTCCAGCGAAGGGTATTTCAGAACCACCATCGCCGCTCGCGTCACTTCACCACCCTGCTCGAATCCGACGTCCGCTCCGCCAATGTACTGCGGGGGATCCTTATCCAGGCGATCCTCGCGGATCACCGATGAAGCCAGTTCAATTTGCTGAGCGCGTAGCGACGCGAGATCCATAACCACTCCTTACTGGTGATACTGGGCAGAAAGCCGATGCACCGCCTCCACAAATACGCCTGCATGCTCTGGCGGAACATCCTGATGAATGCCGTGGCCGAGGTTAAAGACGTGGCCTTCCCCCTGGCCGAAACCAGAGAGTATAGTCGACACTTCTTCTTCAATGCGGGCTGGCGGTGCATAGAGCATGGAGGGGTCCATATTGCCCTGCAGCGCCACTTTGTCGCCCACGCGACGGCGAGCATCAGCGATATCGGTCGTCCAGTCGAGACCCAATGCATCGCAGCCGGTCGCCGCCATCGCTTCCAGCCACTGACCGCCACCTTTGGTGAACAGCGTCACCGGCACGCGGCGGCCTTCGTTTTCACGCAGCAGGCCATCAACGATTTTGTGCATGTAATACAGGGAGAACTGCTGATAATCGCGCCCGGTCAGTACGCCACCCCAGGTATCGAAAATCATCACTGACTGCGCGCCCGCTTTAATCTGCGCGTTGAGATAGAGCGTGACGCTCTTCGCCAGCTTGTCCAGCAGCGCATGCAGAGCCATCGGCTCGGCGTACATCATTTTTTTGATCACGGTAAAAGCTTTGCTGCTGCCACCTTCAACCATGTAAGTTGCCAGCGTCCACGGGCTACCGGAGAAGCCAATCAGCGGCACTTCGCCTTTCAGCTCACGGCGAATGGTGCGCACGGCGTTCATCACATAGCCCAGTTCGCCTTCCGGATCGGGGATCGGCAGCTTATCCACGTCGGCTTTGCTTTTGATCGGGGAGGTAAAACGCGGGCCTTCGCCGGTTTCAAAGTACAGGCCAAGGCCCATTGCATCCGGAATGGTCAGAATGTCCGAAAAGAGAATGGCGGCATCCAGCGGGAAGCGGCGCAGCGGCTGGAGCGTCACTTCACACGCCAGCTCAGCGTTTTTGCACAGCGACATAAAATCACCTGCCTGCGCACGCGTGGCTTTGTACTCTGGCAGATAGCGTCCTGCCTGGCGCATCATCCACACCGGGGTGACATCAACGGGCTGGCGCAGCAGCGCACGCAGATAACGATCGTTCTTCAGTTCGGTCATTTTTGCAGTTCCTTAAGCGTCATGGCCTCAGTGTAACACTACTCATACTCGGCCCGACACATCGCCACGGTATCTTCTATCAGCCGACGCGCCACGGTGCCGGGTGGCGGTAACAGAGGCAAATCGTCATAACGATACCAGTTCGCGTCCAGCAGCTCTTTCTGATCGATAACGATCTCACCGCTGTCGTATTCCGCCATAAACGCCGTCATCAGGGACATCGGGAATGGCCACGGCTGAGACGTTACGTAGCGCAGGTTTTTCACCTTGATCCCGCTCTCTTCCATCACTTCACGCGCTACCGCCTGC
Source organism: Enterobacter cloacae complex sp. HYC080_NIDB (assembly GCF_056673325.1). NCBI lineage: Bacteria > Pseudomonadati > Pseudomonadota > Gammaproteobacteria > Enterobacterales > Enterobacteriaceae > Enterobacter > Enterobacter cloacae complex sp. HYC080_NIDB. The sequence continues at coordinate 4,315,845 of NZ_CP114212.1, forward strand.
TCCAGCGTTTCACCCACTTCGACGAAACCGGCAAGAACGGTATAAATGCCGTTGCGATGGCGGGTATGCTGCGCCAGCAGGATAGTATCCTCACGGCGAATGGCGACGATAATGCAGGGTGCAATCTGCGGATAGTAACGTTCACGGCAGTGGCCGCAGAGCATTGCCCACTCGGTTTTGCTCGGGTGCATGGTATGGCCGCAGTAGCCGCAGTATTTATGCGAGCGGTAAAACTCCGCCAGCTGGACGCCGCGCCCCGCCAGCTGGAACAAGCCAACATCCTGATCCAGCACCTGACGAACCGATCCCATCTCCTGACGGCGAGGCTGTTGGATCAACCACACTGCATCCCCCTGCCATTCACCAATCTTCAGTGCTGGCTGGCCAACAAGATTGAACGCCTCTGCTGCGCCATAAGGGATCTCCCCGGCAGGAAGCCATAGTTTTTGTTCGTGACTGACGATCCACCAACCCAGATCTGATTTTTCAATAATACGATCCATATCTATTGCACTACCTTCGCTTCACTGACATGTTGTTAGCATTGTGGTTACATTTTGGATAAGCAGATTCAATTCTCAACCTTGCGGAGTCAACCATGTTAAACCAGCTAGAAAGCCTGACTGAGCGCGTTAGAGGAAGTAACAAACTGGTGGATCGCTGGCTACATGTACGCAAGCATCTACTCGTGGCTTATTACAATCTGGTCGGTATTAAGCCTGGCAAAGAATCGTTTATGCGGCTGAATGAAAAAGCGCTGGATGATTTTTGTCAGAGCCTGGTCGACTACCTGTCCGACGGACATTTCAATATTTATGAACGTATTATCCGCGAAATGGAAGGGACAACGCCGTATTTAGCGGCCAGTAAACTCTATCCGCTGCTGGAAGCCAACACCCAGCAGATCATGGATTACTACGATTCCACGCTCGAAAATGCCATCGATCACGACAATTATCTTGAGTTCCAGCAGGCGCTTTCCGATCTTGGCGAAGCGCTGGAAGAGCGATTCACGCTGGAAGACAGGCTGATCGCCCTCGTCCTGGATAACGGCCTGGATGTGAGTAACGAAGACAACATCGCGCGCCCTGCTTGAGTTCTTAATCGTTAACGAGTAATTTACAACCATTCGCCCCTCTGCGGAGGGGGATTTTTCTTGTCGGAGTGCCCAGCGCTTAAACGCGCGGGCTGAGACCGTTAATTCGGGATCCGCGGAACCTGATCAGGTTAATACCTGCGAAGGGAACAAGAGTCACACTGCTGTTGTATCGCCCCTGAGGCGATCTTCTCTTGCTTCATCCGTCGTCTGACAAGCCATGTCCTTCACTTCTGGAATGAGCTATGTCTACCACTAAACTGACCCGTCGCGAACAGCGCGAACACGCCCAACACTTCATCGATACCCTGGAAGGTACCGCTTTCCCGAACTCGAAGCGCATATACATCACCGGTTCACAGCCCGACATTCGCGTGCCGATGCGCGAAATCCAGCTTAGCCCGACGCTTATCGGCGGCAGCAAAGATAACCCGCAATATGAAGATAACGAAGCCGTCCCGGTGTATGACACCTCCGGCCCGTATGGCGATCCCTCTGTTGCCATCAATGTTCAGCGGGGTGTGGCAAAGCTGCGCCAGCCGTGGATTGACGCACGTAACGACTGTGAAGAACTCAACGAACAAAGCTCGTCGTACACCAAAGCGCGCCTGGCCGACGATGGTCTGGACGAATTGCGTTTCACCGGTCTGCTGACGCCAAAACGCGCCAGAGCGGGCAAACGCGTGACCCAGCTGCACTATGCGCGCCAGGGGATCGTCACGCCGGAGATGGAGTTCATCGCTATTCGTGAAAACATGGGCCGCGAGCGTATCCGTAGCGAAGTGCTGCGCCACCAGCATCCAGGTGAAGGATTTGGCGCTCGCCTGCCGGAAAACATCACGCCGGAGTTTGTGCGTGACGAAGTGGCCGCTGGCCGCGCGATTATCCCTGCCAACATCAACCACCCGGAATCCGAACCGATGATTATCGGCCGCAATTTCCTGGTGAAGGTCAATGCCAATATCGGTAACTCTGCCGTCACTTCCTCCATCGAAGAGGAGGTAGAAAAGCTGGTCTGGTCAACGCGCTGGGGCGCGGACACGGTAATGGACCTCTCAACTGGCCGTTATATTCACGAAACCCGCGAGTGGATCCTGCGTAACAGCCCGGTCCCGATTGGTACCGTCCCGATTTATCAGGCGCTGGAGAAAGTGAACGGCATCGCCGAAAACCTCACCTGGGAAACCTTCCGCGACACGCTGCTGGAGCAGGCGGAACAGGGCGTGGACTACTTCACGATTCACGCTGGCGTGCTGCTGCGCTACGTGCCGATGACCGCAAAACGTCTGACCGGCATCGTCTCCCGCGGCGGATCCATCATGGCAAAATGGTGTCTGTCACATCATCAGGAAAACTTCCTCTACGAACACTTCCGCGAGATCTGCGAAATCTGCGCTGCCTATGACGTATCCCTGTCGCTGGGCGACGGCCTGCGTCCGGGCTCCATTCGCGATGCCAACGACGAAGCGCAGTTTGCCGAGCTGCACACGCTGGGCGAACTGACAAAAATTGCATGGGAGTATGACGTACAGGTAATGATTGAAGGCCCTGGACATGTGCCGATGCAGATGATCCGCCGCAATATGACCGAGGAGCTGGAGCACTGCCACGAAGCGCCGTTCTATACTCTGGGGCCCCTGACCACCGATATTGCACCGGGCTACGACCACTTCACCTCCGGGATTGGCGCAGCGATGATCGGCTGGTTCGGCTGCGCCATGCTCTGCTACGTCACGCCGAAAGAGCACCTGGGCCTGCCAAATAAAGAGGACGTGAAGCAAGGACTGATTACCTACAAGATTGCCGCTCATGCGGCGGATCTGGCGAAAGGCCACCCGGGGGCGCAAATCCGCGATAACGCCATGTCGAAGGCGCGCTTTGAATTCCGCTGGGAAGATCAGTTCAACCTGGCGCTGGACCCCTTCACCGCCCGCGCCTACCACGACGAAACCCTGCCACAGGAATCGGGCAAGGTGGCACACTTCTGCTCCATGTGCGGTCCAAAATTCTGCTCGATGAAAATCAGCCAGGAGGTACGCGACTACGCCGCCGCACAGACCATCGAAGTGGGTATGGCAGACATGTCAGAAACCTTCCGCGCGAAAGGCGGCGAGATCTACCTCAAAAAAGAGGAGGCCTAATGTACCAGCCTGATTTCCCCTCCGTGCCCTTCCGTTTAGGGCTCTATCCGGTGGTGGACAGCGTGGAGTGGATCCAACGCCTGCTGGAGGCAGGCGTTCGCACCCTCCAGCTGCGCATCAAGGATAAGCGCGATGAAGAAGTTGAGGCCGACGTTATCGCCGCCATCGCGCTGGGACGACGCTACCACGCTCGTCTGTTTATCAACGACTACTGGCGGCTGGCTATTAAGCACCAGGCGTACGGCGTCCATCTGGGTCAGGAAGATCTGGAAACTACCGATCTTAACGCTATTCGCAAAGCCGGGCTGCGGCTGGGGGTGTCGACACACGACGATATGGAAATTGACGTGGCACTGGCGGCGCGCCCCTCCTACATTGCCCTCGGCCACGTTTTTCCGACGCAAACCAAGCAGATGCCCTCCGCACCACAGGGTTTAACGCAGCTGGCGTTACACGTTAAGCGCCTGACCGATTACCCCACCGTTGCCATTGGCGGGATAAGCCTTGAACGCGCCCCTGCGGTACTGGAAACCGGCGTCGGCAGTATCGCCGTCGTCAGCGCGATTACCCAGGCGACGGACTGGCAGGCGGCCACCGCACGGCTTTTACAGCTGGCAGGAGCGGGCGATGAATGACCGCGATTTTATGCGCTACAGCCGTCAACTTCTGCTGGAGGATATCGCCATCGACGGGCAGCAAAAGCTGCTCGCCAGCAGGGTGTTGATTGTTGGTCTGGGTGGATTAGGCGCCCCCGCCGCGCTTTATCTGGCAGGCGCAGGTATCGGTACGCTGGTGCTGGCCGACGACGACGAGGTGCACCTCAGCAACCTGCAGCGACAAATCCTCTTCACGACAAAGGACATTAATCAACCCAAAGCGCAGATTACCCGCCAGAGGCTGAATCAGCTCAACCCGGACATCGAACTGATTGCACTCCAGACGCGGCTGAGCGATGAAAATCTGTACCGTGAGGTCGCCCTTGCCGACGTGGTGCTGGACTGCACTGACAACATGGCGACGCGTCAGGCGATCAACGCCGCCTGCGTGATCAATAACACGCCCCTGATCACCGCCAGCGCGGTGGGGTTCGGCGGACAGATGATGGTCCTGACGCCCCCCTGGGCGCAGGGCTGCTATCGCTGCCTGTGGCCGGACGATGCCGAGCCCGCACGCAACTGCCGCACGGCAGGCATTCTTGGCCCGGTAGTCGGAGTGATGGGCACCCTTCAGGCGCTTGAGGCCATCAAGCTGCTCAGCCGCATGGAGACGGAACGTAATACGCTGCGGCTGTTCGACGCTCGTTCAGGGGGCTGGCGCCATCTGGCCTTAAACCGCGCCAGCCACTGCCCGGTATGTGGAGGCCGCGATGCGCATTCTGTTTAACGATGAGCCGATAAGCTGCGACGACGGGCTGACCATTGCCGCCCTGCTCGATAAGTTACGTCAGCTCAAGCCGGGAACGGCGCTGGCACTCAATCAACAGATCCTGCCGCGCGAGCAGTGGGAACATCAGCAGGTCAATGACGGCGACCAGATCCTGCTGTTTCAGGTTATCGCAGGGGGCTGAGATGCTACATATTGCCGATAAAATCTTTGATTCACATCTGTTTACCGGAACCGGAAAGTTCGCCTCTCCACAGCTGATGGTAGAGGCCATCCGTGAAAGTGGCAGCCAGTTGGTGACGCTGGCGATGAAACGCGTGGATCTGCGCCAGCACAACGATGCCATTCTTGCGCCTTTGCTGGAGGCAGGCGTTACGCTCTTGCCCAACACCTCCGGTGCAAAAACGGCGGAAGAAGCAATTTTCGCCGCACAGCTGGCACGTGAAGCGCTCGGTACCCGCTGGCTGAAGCTGGAAATTCATCCGGATGCCCGCTGGCTGCTGCCGGACCCGATTGAAACGCTGAAAGCAGCAGAAAAGCTTGTGCAGCAAGGGTTTACCGTCCTGCCTTACTGCGGGGCGGACCCTGTGCTGTGTAAGCGTCTGGAAGAGGTCGGCTGTGCCGCCGTGATGCCGCTGGGTGCGCCAATTGGCTCTAATCTGGGTCTCGAAACTCGCGCGATGCTGGAGATCATCATTGAACAAGCCACCGTGCCAGTGGTGGTCGATGCGGGGATTGGCGTACCAAGCCATGCCGCGCAGGCGCTGGAGATGGGGGCCGACGCGGTACTGGTCAATACGGCGATTGCGGTGGCTGACGATCCGGTCATGATGGCACGCGCGTTCCGCATGGCCGTAGAGGCCGGCTTGCTGGCAAGAGGATCCGGCCCTGGCTCGCGCAGTTTTCAGGCGCAGGCCACCAGCCCGCTGACCGGTTTTCTGGAGGCTCTCTCATGAGCACGTTTACCGAACGCTGGCGTCAGCTCAACTGGGACGATATCGCCCTGCGTATCAACAGCAAAACGGCGGCTGACGTGGAGCGTGCCCTGAATGCCCGTCATCTGACCCATGAGGACCTGATGGCCCTGCTCTCTCCGGCGGCCAGCGCGTACCTTGAACCGATGGCGCAGCGCGCTCAGCGCCTTACCCGCCAGCGTTTTGGCAACACGGTAAGCTTCTACGTTCCACTTTATCTCTCGAACCTGTGCGCCAATGACTGCACCTATTGCGGTTTCTCCATGAGCAACCGCATCCAGCGGAAAACCCTTGATGAAGATGAGATCGCACGTGAGTGCGCCGCCATTCGTGAAATGGGGTTCGAACATCTTCTGCTGGTCACGGGCGAGCATCAGGGAAAAGTGGGAATGGACTATTTCCGTCAGCACCTTCCGGCGATACGTCGCGAGTTTGCGTCGTTGCAGATGGAGGTACAGCCCCTGTCGCAGGACGAGTACGCGGAGTTAAAATCGCTCGGGCTGGATGGGGTCATGGTTTATCAGGAAACCTACCACGAGGCAACGTACGCCCGGCACCACCTGAAGGGGAAGAAACAGGATTTCTTCTTCCGGCTGGAGACACCGGACAGGCTTGGCCGCGCCGGGATCGATAAAATCGGTCTCGGGGCGCTGATTGGGCTCTCCGACAGCTGGCGGGTCGATTGCTACATGGTGGCAGAGCATTTGCTGTGGCTCCAGCAGCACTACTGGCAGAGCCGGTATTCTATCTCTTTCCCCCGCCTGCGACCCTGCGCAGGCGGAATAGAACCGGCATCGCTGATGGATGAACGTCAGCTGGTGCAGACTATCTGCGCGTTTCGCCTGCTCGCTCCGGAGGTTGAATTATCGCTTTCAACGCGTGAGTCCCCGGCGTTTCGCGATCGCGTGATCCCGCTGGCAATTAACAACGTTAGCGCGTTTTCCAAAACACAGCCGGGCGGTTACGCCGACGATCACCCGGAGCTGGAGCAGTTTGCACCGCATGACGGGCGACGTCCGGAGGCAGTCGCCGCCGCCCTGACGGCACAGGGCCTACAGCCGGTCTGGAAAGACTGGGACAGCTGGCTGGGAAGAGCCTCGCAATAACGTTGAAACACGCTGCAATACGGTAAAAAAGTGTCGAGACGCTACGGAAAGCTAAAACCGGACGATTGTCAGCGATTGTCCGGTTTTTTATTGTCATCCGGTCAGCAAGGGATGCTGGCCAGGGCGAAAAGCTTCTTCCTCGTTTCGCCCTGCCTCCAATTTCTTGCATAAATGGGGCGGCAAAAACATGGATAAGGAATTTCTTAGTGATTCTTAAGATAAATCATCTTGCCGAAAATCGTGTTCCGTATAATTCACCGCGAACCGCAGGACAGCGACTATGCTGAGAGGATATCGGCAGACAAAAAGTATTCACCATCAGGATCGATGTACAACTCATGGCACTTCACAGCAAAAAGCTCTCTTTTACCCGGCCAATCATGCTCAGCTTCGCGGGGATCCTGTGCAGTTTTGCGCTGATCGCGGTCGTGGTCTCTCTTTCGCAAAGAAAGGATTTCCTTGAGGATTATCACAAGATTAACAGTAACTTCACGCATAACCTGGCGGTTAACTATACCGAATCAATCCTGCGTGAAAACGACTATATCCTTGGTCGCTCTGCGATGTACTTTGCCCGCAGCGAGATACTGAATGAGACGCTCAACGTCAACCCGACGCAAGGGCTGCAGATGTTGATGCATTTGCAAAACCTGATGCCGACCGTGTCATCCATCTCGCTGGCCGACACAGAGGGGCATTATTTACACGCACCAGAAGCGCCTCCCACGGAAAAGAGTAAAAACGTCGATCCGCGGACGCGCCCGTGGTTTGTCGCGCACGCAGAAGCCAGTATTTTCAGCCATTATACCCATCATTATACGGACTACTTTACCGGGCATCCGACAGTTACGCTTTATAAGCCATTGATTTCAACAGAAGGCAGACTCAAGGGAACCCTCGCTTTTCATCTTGATTTGACGTCGATGGGGTATACCCTTCGACAAATGGTGGCCCCCGTACAAGGGGAATTCTTCGTCGTCGAACGCGACGGGACCGTCGTGCTGCACCCAGATACAGGCGCACTGTTCAAAAAGTACGTGAGCGAAGCGCTGATGGACAAAATGACCAGCGGCGAAGGCCATCTTTACGACCGGAAAACCAATGCCTGGTATTACTACTACTCTTTCACGAACCCGGACTGGTTTGTTATCTATCGGGTATCTGGCGCGACGCTTACCGATATCACCCGCCACGAAACCACTATCGTTGGCTGGGGCTTCGCGCTGGCAGCCATCATCATCATTCTCTTTGGTCTTTATCTGCGTCATGCCTCGCGTACCGTATTGATGACCATTATCAATGCGATCAAAACGGGCGATGTCAGCCAGGCACCGCGTCTGGAAGCAATGCTGAGCCACACGATTCAGTCCAATAAAGAGCGGGAGATGGCGTATGTTCGCCAGGCGACTCACGATGCGTTGACCGGCTGCAAAAACCGCCGCGCGTTTGACAATGATGTGGATGAACTGCTGATCGCCCACCAGCCTTTCGCACTGGCGCTGATTGATATCGATAACTTCAAATCGATTAACGACACATGGGGACATCTGAGTGGTGACATTGTCCTGCGTAATGTGGCGCGCGAAGGGATCCAGATAATGCAGCCACACAACATCTCGGTCTATCGCTACGGTGGAGAAGAGTTCGCGGTGATCTTCCAGGCCGAGCAGATCGCTGCCGCATTCTCATTGCTTGACGCCTGGCGCACCGCCGTTGAAAGGCGCGTCTGGCGGGAAGAAAACCTGCACGTTACGTTCAGTGCGGGTCTGGGGGAATGGCACTTCGAACCGCTGGAACAACTGGTGGGAAGTGTCGATAACGCGCTTTATAGCGCTAAACAGCAGGGAAAAAACCGCATTGTTCGAACAACCGTCGGCTAATTTTCTCTCCACCCGTCAGAATTGTAACCGGTTTCAGGAAAATGCCGTTTTCTTTGTGATGCCTGACACACAATCGCGGTAAAGCGGTTGTTGAAGCGGTCTGCACGGGATAATTATCAATAAACACATGTAGATCGAGGCTGATTATGAAGAACATCGTTTTATGCTGTGCAGCGGGAATGTCAACCAGCATGCTGGTTCAACGTATGAAAGATGCCGCGCAGAAAAAAGGGGTTGAAGTCACCATTAAAGCCGTTCCGGTTGCGGAGTTTAAAGACAACATCGCGACGGCCGACATCGTATTGCTGGGGCCACAGGTTAAATACGAGCAGGCAAAACTGCAGGCACAGGCTGACCCACTGGGCAAAAAAGTCGCGGTGATCGACATGATGGACTACGGCATGATGAAAGGCGATGCCGTACTGGAAAAAGCCCTCAAACTGCTGGAGTAACCTCATGGAAGATTTAGAGACAACGATCATGGAACTGCTGGTCAACGCCGGGGCGGCGCGAAGTGCCGCGCTTACGGCATTACAAATGGCCCGCAAAGGTGAGTTCGACGAAGCCGAAAAAGCAATGGAAGAGTCTCGCGAATATGTGAAGCATGCGCATACGATCCAGACACAGCTTATCGGTCTTGACGAAGGAACCGGCAAGCTCCCGGTCAACCTGATAACCGTTCACTCTCAGGACCACCTGATGAACGCCATGGTGATTCAGGATCTGGCAGGCGACATGATTGAGCTTTATCGACGGATCCCGTTAGTAAATTGAAAAAATGCAGATGTAAAAAAACCCGCCGAGGCGGGTTTTTTATTTACTGCATCAACGATTACTCGTTGTCGGAACCGCCCAGACCTGCGTTCAGCAGTTCTGCCAGGCTCGCGGATGCATCTTCAGCAGTCACCTGCGGTGCAGCTGGCAGTTCGCCCGCAGCACGACGACGCATACGATCCTGATGGTATGCATAACCGGTACCCGCTGGGATCAGACGACCCACGATAACGTTCTCTTTCAGACCGCGCAGTTCATCACGTTTACCTGCAACAGCCGCTTCGGTCAGGACACGAGTCGTTTCCTGGAACGATGCTGCAGAGATGAAGGACTCGGTTGCCAGAGACGCTTTGGTGATACCCAGCAGATCGCGCGCGTAAGTCGCACCGATTTTGCCATTCGCTTCTAGGTCGCGGTTAGCGATCTTGACGCGTGAGTATTCAACCTGCTCGCCTTCGAGGAACTCAGAGCTGCCTGCGTTTTCGATGGTTGCTTTACGCAGCATCTGACGAACGATAACTTCGATGTGTTTATCGTTAATCTTAACGCCCTGCAGGCGGTATACGTCCTGTACTTCGTTAACAATGTAACGGGTAACAGCATGTACACCACGCAGACGCAGGATGTCGTGCGGCGCTTCTGGACCGTCGGAAACAACGTCACCACGTTCTACACGTTCACCTTCGAACACGTTGAGCTGACGCCACTTAGGAATCATCTCTTCGTACGGCTCGCTGCCATCTACTGGAGTGATAACCAGACGGCGCTTACCTTTGGTCTCTTTACCGAAGGAAATGATACCGCTGATCTCAGCCAGGATTGCCGGCTCTTTCGGACGACGTGCTTCGAACAGGTCCGCAACGCGTGGCAGACCACCGGTGATGTCCTTGGTACCGCCGGATTCCTGAGGAATACGCGCCAGGGTGTCACCTGAGCTGATCTGTACGCCATCTTCCAGCTGTACAATCGCTTTACCCGGCAGGAAGTACTGCGCAGGCATATCGGTACCCGGGATCAGAACGTCATTACCCTGAGCATCAACGATTTTCAGTGCAGGACGCAGATCTTTACCACCGGTAGTACGTTCAGCAGAATCCAGAACCACCAGAGAAGACAGACCGGTCAGCTCGTCGGTCTGACGAGTAATGGTCTGGCCGTCGATCATGTCAGTAAAGCGGATGAAACCACTTACTTCGGTGATAACCGGCATGGTGTGTGGATCCCAGTTTGCAACGGTTTCACCGCCGGCAACCTGCTCGCCATCACCTTTCGCCATAACCGCACCGTAAGGTACTTTATAGCTCTCTTTGGTACGACCGAATTCGTCGATCAGCTTCAGCTCGGTGTTACGAGAGGTCACAACCAGCTTGCCTGCGGAGTTAACAACCGACTTCGCATTGCTGAGCTTGATGCTACCTTTGTTTTTCACCTGAATGCTGGATTCAGCAGCCGCACGAGATGCCGCACCACCGATGTGGAACGTACGCATCGTCAGCTGTGTACCTGGCTCACCGATGGACTGTGCCGCGATAACGCCAATAGCTTCACCTTTGTTGATGATGTGGCCACGCGCCAGGTCACGACCATAGCAGTGCGCACAAACACCAAAGTCGGTGTCACAGGATACAACGGAACGCACTTTCACGGAGTCAACAGAGTTCGCTTCCAGCAGGTCACACCACTGTTCGTGCAGCAGCGTGTTGCGTGGAACCAGAATGTCTGCGGTACCCGGCTTCAGAATGTCTTCCGCGGTTACACGACCCAGTACGCGATCGCGCAGTGGCTCTTTAACATCACCACCCTCGATAACCGGGGTCATGGTGATACCTTCGAGGGTGCCACAATCGTCTTCAGTTACGACCAGATCCTGTGCAACGTCAACCAGACGACGCGTCAGATAACCGGAGTTCGCTGTTTTCAGTGCGGTATCCGCCAGACCTTTACGCGCACCGTGCGTGGAGATGAAGTACTGGAGTACGTTCAGACCTTCACGGAAGTTCGCGGTGATTGGCGTTTCGATGATGGAGCCATCTGGCTTCGCCATCAGACCACGCATACCTGCCAGCTGACGAATCTGTGCTGCAGAACCACGCGCACCGGAGTCGGCCATCATGTAGATGCTGTTGAAGGAAACCTGCTGCTCTTCTACGCCGTCACGGTTAATCACGGTTTCGGTCTGCAGGTTATCCATCATCGCCTTGGATACACGATCGTTCGCCGCAGCCCAGATATCGATAACTTTGTTATAGCGTTCGCCCGCGGTTACCAGACCAGACTGGAACTGCTCCTGGATCTCAGCAACTTCAGCTTCCGCTTCAGAGATGATCTCGTGTTTCTTCTCTGGGATGACCATGTCATCGATACCAACAGATGCACCTGAACGCGCTGCATAAGCAAAGCCGGTGTACATTGTCTGGTCAGCGAAGATAACGGTCGGCTTCAGACCCAGAATGCGGTAACAGGTGTTCAGCATTTTGGAGATCGCTTTCTTACCCAGCGCCTGGTTGACGATGGAGAAAGGCAGACCTTTCGGTACGATCATCCACAGAATGGCACGGCCAACGGTCGTGTCTTTCAGGCTGGTGTGCGCAACGAATTCGCCGTTTGCATCTTTTTCGTATTCAGTGATACGCACTTTAACGCGCGCATGCAGAGAGGCCAGGCCAGCGCGATAAATACGCTCAGCTTCTTTAGGGCCAGTCAGCACCATGCCTTCGCCTTTGGCGTTAACACAGTCACGGGTCATGTAGTACAGACCCAGTACAACGTCCTGAGAAGGAACAATGATTGGCTCACCGTTCGCTGGGGACAGGATGTTGTTGGTAGACATCATCAGCGCACGCGCTTCCAGCTGGGCTTCCAGCGTCAGCGGTACGTGAACAGCCATCTGGTCACCATCGAAGTCGGCGTTATACGCCGCACAAACCAGCGGGTGCAGCTGGATAGCTTTACCTTCGATCAGTACTGGCTCAAATGCCTGGATACCCAGACGGTGCAGGGTTGGTGCACGGTTCAGCAGTACCGGGTGTTCGCGGATCACTTCGTCCAGGATATCCCAAACGACAGCTTCTTCACGCTCAACCATTTTCTTCGCGGCTTTGATGGTGGTGGCCAGGCCACGCAGCTCCAGTTTGCCGTAGATGAATGGTTTGAACAGCTCCAGTGCCATTTTCTTCGGCAGACCGCACTGATGCAGACGCAGGTATGGACCTACGGTGATAACAGAACGACCGGAGTAGTCAACACGCTTACCGAGCAGGTTCTGACGGAAACGACCCTGTTTACCTTTGATCATATCGGCCAAAGATTTCAGAGGACGCTTGTTAGAACCGGTGATCGCACGACCGCGACGACCGTTATCCAGCAGGGCATCTACCGCTTCCTGCAGCATACGTTTTTCGTTGCGTACGATGATGTCCGGCGCAGCCAGATCCAGCAGACGTTTCAGACGGTTGTTACGGTTAATGACGCGACGATACAGATCGTTCAGGTCAGACGTCGCGAAACGACCACCATCCAGTGGAACCAGCGGACGCAGATCTGGCGGCAGAACCGGCAGAACGGTCAGGATCATCCACTCTGGTTTGTTACCAGACTGAACGAACGCTTCCAGCAGTTTGATACGCTTGGTCAGCTTTTTACGCTTGGTTTCGGAGTTGGTTTCGTTCAGCTCTTCACGCAGCTGCTCGCACTCTTGCTCCAGATCCATGCTCTTCAGCAGGGCCTGGATAGCTTCCGCACCCATTTTCGCGTCGAATTCGTCACCGAACTCTTCCAGCGCGTCCAGATACTGCTCTTCAGTCAGGATCTGGTGACGTTCCAGATTCGTCATACCGCCTTCGATAACCACATAAGATTCGAAGTACAGTACGCGTTCGATATCACGCAGCGGCATATCCAGCAGCAGACCGATACGGGACGGCAGAGATTTCAGGAACCAGATGTGCGCAGTCGGAGACGCCAGCTCGATGTGGCCCATGCGCTCACGACGCACTTTGGTCTGGGTCACTTCAACGCCACACTTCTCACAGATCACACCACGGTGTTTCAGGCGCTTGTACTTACCGCACAGGCACTCGTAGTCTTTTACTGGCCCGAAAATACGCGCACAGAAAAGGCCGTCACGCTCAGGCTTGAACGTACGGTAGTTGATGGTTCCCGGCTTTTTAACTTCACCGAAAGACCATGAACGGATCATGTCTGGCGAAGCCAGAGCAATTTTGATCGCATCAAACTCTTCGGTTTTAGTCTGCGCTTTCAGAAACTTTAATAAATCTTTCACGGATTTGCTCCCGTCGGAGTTAGCACAATCCGGTGCCGGGGGTTAACCCGGCACCAGTGACCTGTTTGAGCGAGAATTACTCGTCTTCCAGTTCGATGTTGATACCCAGCGAACGAATCTCTTTCAACAGTACGTTGAAGGACTCTGGCATGCCCGGTTCCATCTGATGGTTGCCGTCCACGATGTTTTTATACATCTTGGTACGACCGTTCACGTCATCAGACTTAACGGTGAGCATTTCCTGCAGGGTGTATGCCGCGCCGTATGCTTCCAGCGCCCACACTTCCATCTCCCCGAAGCGCTGACCACCGAACTGTGCCTTACCACCCAGCGGCTGCTGAGTAACCAGGCTGTAAGAACCGGTAGAACGAGCGTGCATTTTGTCGTCGACCAGGTGGTTCAGTTTCAGCATGTACATGTAACCTACGGTTACCGGACGCTCAAACTGTTCACCGGTACGGCCGTCAAACAGCGTAATCTGACCAGACGTTGGCAGACCACCCAGTTGCAGCAGCTCTTTAATTTCAGCTTCTTTTGCACCGTCGAAGACCGGCGTTGCAATTGGCATACCTTTGCGCAGGTTCTCTGCCAGACGCAGCACTTCTTCATCGCTGAAGGTGTTCAGGTCGACTTTCTGACGAACGTCGGTACCCAGATCGTAGGCACGCTGGATGAATTCGCGCAGTTTCGCGACTTCCTGCTGCTGTTTCAGCATGGCGTTGATCTTGTCGCCGATACCTTTCGCAGCCATACCCAGGTGGGTTTCCAGAATCTGACCGATGTTCATACGAGACGGTACGCCCAGTGGGTTCAGTACGATATCTACCGGAGTACCGTTAGCATCGTGCGGCATATCTTCGATCGGGTTGATCTTAGAGATAACACCCTTGTTACCGTGACGACCTGCCATCTTATCACCAGGCTGGATCTGACGTTTAACGGCCAGATACACCTTAACAATCTTCAGCACGCCTGGTGCCAGATCGTCGCCCTGAGTGATTTTGCGGCGTTTCGCTTCGAGTTTTTTCTCGAACTCGTGTTTCAGTTCGTCATACTGCTCAGCCAGCTGTTCCAGCTGATTCTGTTTCTCTTCGTCGGTCAGGCCCAGTTCCAGCCAGCGATCGCGTGGCAGTTTGTCGAGCTTCTCAGCTTCAACGCCACCGGCAACCAGCACCGCATAAATACGGCTGAACAAACCTGCTTCGAGGATCTGCAGTTCTTCAGACAGGTCTTTCTTAGCCTGCTTGAGCTGCATCTCTTCGATTTCCAGTGCACGCTTATCTTTCTCAACGCCATCACGGGTGAAGACCTGAACGTCGATAACCGTACCGGAAACACCGTTTGGTACGCGCAGAGAAGAGTCTTTAACGTCAGACGCTTTCTCACCGAAGATGGCACGCAGCAGTTTCTCTTCTGGCGTCAGCTGGGTTTCACCTTTCGGTGTCACCTTACCAACCAGAATGTCACCGCCGGTCACTTCCGCACCGATGTAAACAATACCGGATTCATCCAGTTTGGAGAGCGCTGCTTCACCCACGTTAGGGATATCGGCCGTGATCTCTTCTGGCCCCAGCTTGGTGTCACGGGACACACATGCCAGTTCCTGAATGTGGATGGTGGTGAAACGATCTTCCTGAACCACACGCTCGGAGACGAGGATGGAGTCTTCGAAGTTGTAACCGTTCCACGGCATGAACGCTACGCGCATGTTCTGACCGAGCGCCAGTTCACCGAGGTCGGTGGACGGACCGTCTGCCAGCACGTCGCCGCGCTCAACTGGCTCACCCAGAGATACACAAGGCATCTGGTTGATACAGGTGTTCTGGTTAGAACGGGTGTATTTGGTCAGGTTGTAGATGTCGATACCCGCTTCGCCCGGATACATCTCGTCTTCGTTAACTTTGATAACGATACGGGATGCGTCAACGTACTGAACGGTACCGCCACGCTTAGCAACTGCAGTAACACCGGAGTCAACGGCAACAGCACGTTCCATACCGGTACCAACCAGCGGCTTATCAGCACGCAGAGTTGGAACGGCCTGACGTTGCATGTTCGCACCCATCAATGCACGGTTGGCGTCATCGTGTTCCAGGAACGGGATCAGGGACGCACCGACGGATACCACCTGCTGGGTGGATACGTCCATGTAGTCAACCTGGTCGCGGCTGAACAAGCTGGATTCGCCTTTGCTACGGCAGGTAACCAGATCTTCTACAAAGTGGCCTTCGTCATCCAGGTTGGAGTTCGCCTGAGCGATAACGTAGTTGCCTTCTTCGATAGCAGACAGGTAATGAATTTCGTCGGTTACAACACCGTCGGTCACTTTACGATACGGCGTTTCGAGGAAACCGTATTCGTTTGTCTGTGCGTACACGGACAGGGAGTTGATCAGACCGATGTTTGGACCTTCAGGCGTTTCGATTGGACATACGCGACCATAGTGCGTCGGGTGTACGTCTCGAACTTCGAAGCCTGCACGTTCACGGGTCAGACCGCCTGGGCCGAGTGCAGAAATACGACGTTTGTGCGTAATCTCAGACAGCGGGTTGTTCTGGTCCATGAACTGAGACAGCTGGCTGGAACCGAAGAACTCTTTCACTGCCGCAGAAATCGGCTTGGCGTTGATCATATCCTGAGGCATCAGGGTATCCAGATCGCCCAGAGACAGACGCTCTTTAACCGCACGCTCAACACGTACCAGGCCAACGCGGAACTGGTTTTCCGCCATTTCGCCTACGGAACGGATACGACGGTTGCCGAGGTGGTCGATATCGTCCACTTCGCCTTTACCGTTACGGATATCGATGAGCTTCTTCATCACTTCGATGATGTCGTCTTTGCTCAGGATACCGGAACCTTCGATCTCATCACGCAGCAGAGAACGGTTGAACTTCATACGACCTACCGCGGACAAATCGTAGCGGTCTTCGGAGAAGAACAGGTTCTCGAACAGGCTTTCAGCCGCTTCGCGAGTTGGTGGCTCACCAGGACGCATCATGCGGTAGATTTCAACCAGCGCGCTCAGACGATCGGTCGTTGGGTCGACGCGGATAGTCTCAGAGATATAAGGACCGTGGTCCAGATCGTTGGTGAACAGCGTTTCGATACGTTTGTGGCCAGACTGGCTCAGCTTAGCCAGCAGATCCAGGCTCAGCTCCATGTTAGCCGGGCAGATCAGCTCGCCAGTTGATTCATCAACGTAATCTTTCGCGGCTACTTTTCCTGCAATGTACTCAACCGGAACTTCGATGTGTTTGATATCATCTTTTTCCAGCTGGCGGATGTGGCGCGCGGTGATACGGCGACCTTTTTCCACATACACTTTGCCGTCGGCTTCGATGTCGAACGACGCGGTCTCACCACGCAGACGTTCCGGCACCAGCTCCATCTGCAGCTTGTTGTCGCGGATTTCAAAGATCACTTTCTCAAAGAACAGGTCCAGGATCTGCTCAGTGGTATATTGCAGCGCACGCAGAATGATGGTTGCAGGCAGCTTACGACGACGGTCGATACGGACAAACAGGTTGTCTTTTGGATCGAACTCGAAGTCCAGCCATGAACCACGGTAAGGAATGATGCGTGCGTTATACAGTACTTTACCGGAAGAGTGTGTTTTACCTTTATCGCTGTCGAAGAAGACGCCCGGGCTACGATGCAGCTGGGAAACGATAACACGCTCAGTACCGTTGATAACGAAAGTACCGTTGTCTGTCATGAGTGGAATTTCACCCATGTAGACTTCTTGTTCTTTAATGTCTTTTACGGTGCCTTCCGGCGCTTCGCGCTCGTAGATCACCAGACGCAGTTTTACGCGCAGCGGTGCGGAATAGGTCACGCCACGGATCTGACATTCCTGAACGTCAAACACCGGTTCGCCAAGGCGGTAGCTGACGTACTGCAGCTCGGAGTTACCGCTGTAGCTCTGAATCGGGAACACGGAACGGAAGGCGGCTTCCAGACCGTACTGCCCTTCAGGATCTTGCTCGATAAACTTCTGGAACGAGTCAAGCTGGATAGAAAGGAGATATGGAATGTCCAGAACTTGTGGACGTTTACCAAAATCCTTACGAATACGTTTTTTCTCGGTATAGGAGTAAACCATAGGGTTCCTCAGCTCGCTGACAAGTCGACCCATCTGTCCGACGAAGGGACAGTTTGTGCAACACCATTTTGTGGACCGGAAAATTGAATACTTTCCGCAATACCTGTTGCTATCACGCTTAAATCATTTCGTCGCGATTTACACAGAGCGAGCACCCTGTCGCAATATATTAAGTCGTCGATAGAAACATGCATTGTCAGGACAATCAGCAGTCAAACAGTGTGAAATGCTACTGATGCCTTACAGCGCAAAAAGGCTGGTGACTAAAAAGTCACCAGCCATCAGCCTAATTGCTTAGGCTGCAACCAGAAGGGTTGGCTTATTTAACTTCAACTTCAGCGCCAGCTTCTTCCAGAGATTTTTTCAGTGCTTCTGCGTCGTCTTTGCTCACGCCTTCTTTCAGCGCAGCTGGAGCAGATTCTACCAGGTCTTTAGCTTCTTTCAGACCCAGGCCAGTTGCGCCACGTACTGCTTTGATAACAGCAACTTTGTTAGCGCCTGCAGCTTTCAGAATTACGTCGAATTCAGTTTTTTCTTCAGCAGCGTCAGCAGCTGGGCCAGCAGCAACAGCTACAGCGGCAGCAGCAGAAACACCGAATTTTTCTTCCATTGCAGAAATCAGTTCTACAACGTCCATTACGGACATAGCGGCAACTGCTTCAATGATTTGATCTTTAGTGATAGACATTTAAATTGTTCCTGAAAATCAGAATAAGTTTATACGTAAGCAAATGCTTTATAAAGATAACTGCGATTAAGCAGCTTCTTTTGCATCGCGAACAGCAGCCAGAGTGCGAACCAGTTTGCCAGCCGAAGCTTCTTTCATGGTTGCCATCAGGCGTGCAATTGCTTCTTCGTAGGTCGGCAGGGTTGCCAGGCGATCGATTTGCGATGCCGGGATCAACTCACCTTCAAAGGCTGCAGCTTTGACCTCAAATTTTGCATTCGCTTTCGCGAACTCTTTGAACAGACGAGCAGCAGCGCCCGGGTGTTCCATAGAGTATGCAATCAGGGTCGGACCAACAAACGTGTCTTTCAGGCACTCGAAAGGAGTACCTTCAACTACGCGACGCAGCAGGGTGTTACGAACAACACGCATGTATACGCCAGCTTCACGACCTGCTTTACGCAGTTCAGTCATTTTGTCTACAGTAACGCCACGGGAATCCGCAACTACTGCAGACAGCGCGCCTTTGGCTACTTCGCTGACTTCAGCAACAATCGCTTGTTTGTCTTGAAGATTTAAAGCCATTAGCTTTGCTCCTGGATGTTTGCCGGAACTCATGTTCCGGAACTCACTTCACTCTCCCAAACGGAAAGAGCGTCTTAATACGGTGAGCAGAAACAAGCCAGAATATTCAAAAATAATCTTAGCGTTCTGTCACCGTCTACGCAGGGGATTAAGTCTCTTGCGAAACACCTGCGGTCTTCGACGGAGGCCTGGATTAGGCCAGGCTCCAACGAACAATTCTTTTAGCCGCTAACTTTTGTTAGCAAACGTGGGGGTAAGATTGTAGACAAAATCACCGCCCACGTAAAGGCATTAGTTTGCAGCAGCGCTCAGGCCAGCCTGGTCAACTGCAACACCTGCACCCATGGTGGTGGAGATGCTAACTTTCTTGATGTACACGCCTTTCGCCTGAGTTGGTTTTGCTTTTTTCAGCGCAACCAGCAGAGCTTCCAGGTTTTCTTTCAGTTTGTCAGCGTCAAAGTCCACTTTACCGATGGTGGTGTGGATGATGCCGTTTTTGTCGTTACGATAACGAACCTGACCTGCTTTAGCGTTCTTAACCGCTTCAGCAACGTTAGGCGTTACAGTACCCACTTTCGGGTTTGGCATCAGGCCACGTGGACCCAGAACCTGGCCCAGCTGGCCAACAACGCGCATTGCATCTGGAGATGCGATAACAACGTCGAAGTTCATTTCGCCTTTCTTGATCTGGTCAGCCAGATCTTCCATACCTACCAGTTCAGCGCCAGCAGCTTTAGCAGCTTCTGCGTTAGCACCCTGAGTAAATACAGCTACGCGAACGGAACGGCCAGTACCGTGTGGCAGTACAGTTGCACCACGAACGTTCTGATCAGATTTACGAGCATCGATGCCCAGGTTAACAGCAACGTCAACGCTTTCAACGAACTTAGCAGTAGCCAGTTCTTTCAGCAGAGCGATAGCTTCGTTGATGTCGTACTGTTTGGTCGCATCAACTTTGTCACGGATCACGGACATGCGCTTGGTCAGTTTAGCCATTTCTTAGTCCTCCACTACCAGGCCCATGGAACGTGCAGTACCTTCGATGGAGCGAGTCATCGCTTCAATGTCGGCACCAGTCATGTCGGCAGCTTTGGTCTGCGCGATTTCCTGCAGCTGAGCGCGGGAAATTTTACCCACTTTGTCTTTGTTCGGTTTACCGGAACCAGACTTGATACCCGCCGCTTTCTTCAGCAGAACTGCTGCTGGAGGGGTTTTGGTAACGAAAGTGAAAGAACGGTCAGCGTAAACAGTGATTACAACTGGGATTGGCAGACCTTTTTCCAGGGATTCGGTTTTGGCGTTGAACGCTTTACAGAATTCCATGATGTTCACACCCTGCTGACCCAGAGCTGGACCAACTGGTGGACTTGGGTTCGCCATACCAGCTGCAACCTGCAGCTTGACGTAGGCTTGTACTTTCTTAGCCATTCTAAAATCCTCTGATTGGGTAATAGCGCCTCAGGGAGGCTCCCCGTGAATAAAATTCGTTTTACGGGCCGAGACCCATAAAAACAAAAGGCGCGAAATTGTATTCCAATCTCGCGCCTTGTGCAACGATTAAATCGTCGCTTTTTTGATCGCTGCTTAGGCTTTCTCTACCTGAGCAAAGTCCAGTTCTACCGGGGTCGCACGACCGAAGATAGAGACGGAGACTTTCAGGCGGGACTTCTCGTAGTCCACTTCTTCAACCACACCATTAAAGTCAGCAAACGGACCGTCATTAACACGAACCATTTCACCCGGCTCAAACAGCGTTTTCGGACGCGGCTTATCACCCACCTGCTGCAGGCGGTTCATAATCGCATCAACTTCTTTGTCGCTGATTGGCGCCGGACGGTCAGACGTGCCGCCGATAAAGCCCATCACGCGCGGTACGCTGCGCACCAGGTGCCAGCTCGCGTCGTTCATAACCATCTGAACCAGCACGTAACCCGGGAAGAATTTGCGCTCGCTTTTGCGACGCTGGCCGCCACGGATCTCAACCACTTCTTCGGTCGGAACCATAACTTCGCCAAATAACTCTTCCATGTTGTGTAATTTGATATGCTCACGCAGCGACGTTGCTACGCGGCCTTCAAAACCGGAAAACGCCTGAACGACGTACCAGCGCTTTTTAGGGGCTTCAGACATCTCAGAACCTCAGGCCAGTGATAAAGGATACCAGGCGAACCAGAATACCATCCAGTCCCCACAGGATCAGTGACATTACAGCGGTAACCGCCGCTACAATCAGCGTGGTGTGCAATGTTTCCTGGCGAGTCGGCCAAATCACCTTGCGGACTTCGGTACGCGCTTCGCGTGCAAAAGCGACAGTCGCTTTGCCTTTCGTCGTCAACAGCGCGACACCACCCGCTGCAGCAATCAGAATTACCACTGCAAGCGCGCGTAGCGGCAGCATAATGTCACGATAAAGGTAGTTGCCGACAATCGCTACGATCAGCAGAACGGCTACTACTACCCATTTCATCGCTTCCAGGCCGCGCCCGCTCCCTTGAGCTTCGGTATTCGCACTCATAAACCAACCTGTCAGAAGTATTCTACAAACATTTTCACCCCGCGATTGCGAGGCAAACCAAATCGAAATGCTCATTCGCTTTTCGGATTATACGCTCTCTGCAGAGCCTGTCTCAGCAATGATTATGACAAAAATAATCACTGATGAGCCAGGTTCTGATCTGAAAGCGTGCAAAAAGGGCATCAAATGATGCCCTTTTATTGCGCATTGCGTCAAATGTTATCAGCAATTAGCCGAGAACTTTAGCAACCACGCCCGCGCCAACGGTACGGCCACCTTCACGGATTGCGAAACGCAGACCGTCATCCATCGCGATTGGGTGGATCAGAGTCACAACCATCTTGATGTTGTCGCCTGGCATTACCATCTCAACGCCTTCTGGCAGTTCGATGGTACCGGTCACGTCAGTTGTACGGAAGTAGAACTGTGGACGGTAGCCTTTGAAGAACGGAGTATGACGGCCGCCTTCGTCTTTGGACAGGATGTACACTTCAGATTCGAACTTGGTGTGTGGCTTGATTGAGCCTGGCTTCGCCAGAACCTGACCACGTTCGATTTCTTCACGTTTGATACCACGCAGCAGAACACCAACGTTCTCACCAGCACGGCCTTCGTCCAGCAGTTTGCGGAACATTTCAACGCCAGTACAGGTAGACTTCGCAGTCTCTTTGATACCAACGATTTCAACTTCTTCACCCACTTTGATGATACCGCGCTCTACACGACCGGTAACAACGGTACCACGACCGGAGATGGAGAATACGTCTTCGATTGGCAGCAGGAATGGCTTGTCAATCGCACGCTCTGGTTCTGGGATGTAAGAATCCAGGTAGCCAGCCAGTTCGATGATTTTCGCTTCCCACTCAGCGTCGCCTTCCAGCGCTTTCAGCGCGGAACCACGAACGATTGGGGTGTCGTCGCCTGGGAAATCGTACTGAGACAGCAGTTCACGAACTTCCATCTCTACCAGTTCCAGCAGCTCTTCGTCATCAACCATGTCGCACTTGTTCAGGAACACGATGATGTAAGGAACGCCTACCTGACGACCCAGCAGGATGTGCTCACGAGTCTGAGGCATTGGGCCGTCAGTCGCAGCAACAACCAGGATCGCGCCGTCCATCTGCGCAGCACCGGTGATCATGTTTTTAACATAGTCGGCGTGGCCTGGGCAGTCTACGTGTGCGTAGTGGCGAGTCGGGGTGTCGTATTCAACGTGAGAAGTGTTGATGGTGATACCACGAGCTTTTTCTTCTGGTGCGTTATCGATCTGGTCGAATGCACGAGCAGAACCACCGTAGGTTTTAGCCAGAACGGTAGTGATTGCAGCGGTCAGCGTTGTTTTACCATGGTCAACGTGGCCGATAGTACCGACGTTAACGTGCGGTTTTGTACGTTCAAACTTTTCTTTAGACATCGATTGTCCCTCTAAGACACGGATAAATCGGTGATATCACCACATCAACCAGGCGAAATGCCTGAATTGTTGAATACAGTAAAATTGAAACAGAGAGAAACGGGAAGGAGAAGTGAAGTGGTGCTGATACCCAGAGTCGAACTGGGGACCTCACCCTTACCAAGGGTGCGCTCTACCAACTGAGCCATATCAGCACGTATTGGAGCGGGCAGCGGGAATCGAACCCGCATCATCAGCTTGGAAGGCTGAGGTAATAGCCATTATACGATGCCCGCATCCTGAAACTCGGCTACCCAGTTCTTTCTGTAACAAAAAAAGAGATTTCTCTCTTTTTCAGTTTGAGCTGGTTAATTTTTCCAACCAGCTCCGGCGGCATTTACGCTGCCAGAAAGTGGTGGTGGGGGAAGGATTCGAACCTTCGAAGTCTGTGACGGCAGATTTACAGTCTGCTCCCTTTGGCCGCTCGGGAACCCCACCGGACTTGATGGTGCCGACTACCGGAATCGAACTGGTGACCTACTGATTACAAGTCAGTTGCTCTACCTACTGAGCTAAGTCGGCATCAAGTAGCGCGCATTCTATGGATACCTGCGCGGTCATGCAACTAAAAATTTGCATAAAACGTTCTTTCGCTCACATTTTATGCGAACAGCATACTAAGCGCTGTAAAAGTAGTCATTCGCGGTCAAATAATCAACATGCAAGGGTCGTTTGCACGGGATACACCGTAGCGTGACGGCTTCCGCGTAACGTAGCGCTTTCCATCTTTTTTCTTATTATTCCTGCCATCTGGTGTTAACCTCCTGCCCATTGTCCAAAATTAACTGTGTGATGAGCCACGATCCGGCAGTATTGAGCTGGCTCACTGAAGCATGCTTATGAGCAAAAAAGAGCAAACGTTAATGACGCCTTATCTTCACTTTAACCGCAGCCAGTGGGCTGCCCTGCGTGATTCCGTCCCTATGACGCTGACGGAAGGTGAAATCGCACGGTTAAAAGGGATAAACGAAGATCTGTCCCTGGAAGAGGTGGCAGAAATTTATCTCCCCCTTTCTCGCTTGCTTAACTTCTACATCAGCTCCAACCTGCGCCGTCAGGCGGTACTGGAGCAGTTCCTCGGAACGAACGGTCAGCGCATTCCTTATATCATCAGCATTGCGGGCAGCGTGGCCGTGGGTAAAAGCACCACCGCGCGCGTATTGCAGGCGCTGTTGAGCCGCTGGCCTGAACACCGCAGCGTTGAGTTAATTACCACCGACGGCTTCCTGCACCCGAACGAAGTATTAAAAGAACGCGGGCTAATGAAGAAGAAAGGCTTCCCGCTCTCTTATGATATGCACCGTCTGGTGAAATTTGTCTCTGACCTGAAATCCGGGGTGCCTCACGTCACGGCACCGGTCTATTCACACCTGATCTACGATCGTATTCCGGATGGGGATAAAACGGTGGTCCAGCCGGATATCCTGATCCTGGAAGGGCTAAACGTCCTGCAGAGCGGGATGGATTATCCTCATGACCCACATCATGTGTTCGTTTCAGACTTCGTCGATTTCTCTATATATGTTGATGCGCCGGAAGATCTTCTCCAGAGCTGGTACATCAACCGCTTCCTGAAGTTCCGGGAAGGCGCGTTCACCGATCCTGACTCTTACTTCCATAACTATGCGCAGCTGTCAAAAGAAGAGGCCATTAAGGTGGCGACGGGGCTGTGGAATGAGATCAACTACGTGAACCTGAAAGAGAACATCCTGCCGACGCGTGAACGCGCAAGTCTGATCCTCACCAAGAGCGAGAAGCACGCAGTCGACCAGATTCGCTTGCGGAAATAATTGCGCAGACATAAAAAAAACCGGCTTAACGCCGGTTTTTTTCTTTATGCATGTGGCTTCTCGCCATTTTCATCCTGATCGACCGCGAAACAGGCGACCAGTTGACCACCATAATCCTTCAGCTGCGGCTGCAGCTGCGTGCAGGGACCAAAACGGCGACTGCAGCGGGCGTTAAATGCACACCCAGGAGGCGGATTCAGCGGGCTTGGCAACTCACCCGTCAGCTTAATACGCTCACGGCGATCGTCCGGGTTGAGACGCGGCGTCGCAGACAGCAGGGCCTGGGTATACGGGTGACGCGGGTTAGTAAAGATCTGGTCTTTGCTCCCCTTCTCCACGCAGCGCCCCAGGTACATCACCATCACTTCATCCGCAATGTGTTCGACAACCGACAGATCGTGGGAGATGAACACGTAAGAGAGTCCCAGTTCCTGCTGGAGATCCATCATCAGGTTCAGCACCTGCGCACGCACGGAAACGTCGAGCGCGGAGACGGGCTCATCGGCAATCACCACGTCCGGGTCGAGCATCAGGCCGCGGGCGATGGCAATACGCTGACGCTGGCCGCCGGAGAACATATGCGGGTAGCGGTCATAATGCTCGGTTTTCAGGCCGACCTTCGCCATCATCGCCAGCGCTTTTTCGCGGCGCTGCTCTTTGCTCAGATTACTGTTAATGAGCAGCGGCTCTTCCAGAATCTGTCCCACTTTTTTACGCGGGTTCAGAGAACCGTACGGGTTCTGGAACACAATCTGGATTTTCTGGCGACGCAACTTCTGCGCCTGAGGATCGTGTTTGAGCAGATCCTGCCCCTGATAATAAAGTTCACCGCCGGTCGGGACTTCAATCATCGTCAACAGACGGCCCAGCGTAGATTTACCACAGCCCGACTCCCCAACCACCGCCAGCGTTTTGCCGCGTTCGAGGGTAAAGGAGACGCCGTCCAGCGCTTTCACCAGGCGCTCAGGGGCAAAAATCCCCTTCTTCACCGGGTAGTGTTTTTTCAGGTCGATGGCCTGCAACAGCGGTTGTTGCGTGGTGGCCTGTTGCGTACTCATAGTGTTGGCCTCCCGGCATCATCGAGTGGGTAGTGGCATTTCGACTGACGGCCGTCAGCAAGCTGGTTCAGCTCTGGCTCCTCCGCCCGGCATTTGTCCGTCGCATACGGACAGCGCGGGTTAAGCAGACAGCCCTGCGGACGGTCATATTTACCCGGCACCACACCCGGCAGTGACGCCAGGCGCGCTTTATCCTGGGCAAACTCCGGCAGCGCACGCAGCAGAGCCTGCGTATAAGGGTGACGCGGTGCGCGGAAGATATCGTGCGAACGTCCGGTCTCGACGACCTGGCCTGCATACATCACGATGATTTTGTGCGCCGCTTCGGCCACCAGCGCCAGGTCATGCGTAATCAGGACCAGCGCCATATTTTCCTGCTGCTGCAACTCCAGCAGCAGTTCGATGATTTGCGCCTGAATGGTCACGTCCAGCGCCGTCGTCGGTTCATCCGCAATCAGCAGTTTTGGCCGGCAGGCAATCGCCATCGCGATCATCACGCGCTGGCTCATCCCGCCAGAGAGCTGGTGCGGGTAGACGTCCAGACGCGATGCCGGGTCAGGAATACCCACCTGATTCAGCAGATCGATCGCGCGCTGGCGACGGGTTTTCTTATTACCGCCCTGATGCACCTTTATCGCTTCCATAATCTGGAAGCCGACGGTGTAACACGGGTTCAGGCTGGTCATCGGGTCCTGGAAAATCATCGCCACTTCCGCGCCCACCAGCTGGCGGCGCTGTTTTTCGGAAATGCGCTTCAGATCCTGACCATTGAATTGCAGGTTTTCCGCCATCACGCGGCCGGGATAATCGATAAGCCCCATAATCGCCAGTGAGCTCACCGACTTACCGGAACCGGATTCCCCGACAATACCCACCACTTCGCCCTGATTTACGCTGTAGCTGATGCGGTCCACGGCGCGAAACTCAGTGCCAACGTCTCCGAAGTGCACCGATAATTGATCTACATTTAATAACGCCATCTCGTGCCTCTTACTGCTTCAGTTTGGGATCAAGCGCATCACGCAGGCCGTCACCCATCAGGTTAAATGCCAGCACCGTCAGCAGGATTGCCAGACCCGGGAAGGTGACAACCCACCAGGCGCTTTGTGCGAACTGCAACACGTCGGAGAGCATCGTGCCCCACTCCGGTGTTGGCGGCTGCGCACCCATGCCCAGGAAGCCAAGAGCGGCCATATCAAGAATGGCGTTTGAGAAACCGAGCGACGCCTGAACAATCAACGGCGCAAGGCAGTTCGGGAAGATATTGACGAACATCTGGCGCATCGCCCCCGCCCCCGCCACGCGAGACGCGGTGACGTAGTCGCGGTTCACTTCCACCAGCACCGCCGCACGGGTTAAACGCACGTAGTGAGGAAGCGCCACGAAGGTCAACGCCAGCGCGGCGTTACCGATAGACGGACCGAAGATCGCCACCAGCACCAGCGCCAGCAGCAGGCTTGGCAGCGCCAGCATGATGTCGACAACACGCATAATGATGTTATCGACGATGCCGCCGAAGTAACCCGCCACCAGACCAAGCACAATCCCCATAATCAGGGACAGCACCACCACCAGGCAGCCAACCAGCAGCGACAGACGCGCGCCGTACATCAGACGCGAAAGCACATCGCGGCCTACATCATCGGTACCCAGCAGGTGCGCCAGGCTACCGCCATCCTGCCACGCAGGAGGTGCAAGCAGCGCATCGCGGAACTGATCCGCAGGGTTATAAGGTGCGAGGAAGTTCGCAAACACCGCAATCAGGATCATGATTGCGACATATACCAGCCCTACTACCGCACCTTTATTGCGCTTGAAGTAGTGCCAGAACTCCTGCAGCGGTGTCATTGGAACCGGTGCAGCAACCACTTTGTTTTCAGAAACGTGTGACATGATGGCCCCTTACTTCTTATGACGAATACGCGGGTTCACCACGCCGTACAGCAAATCGACCAGCAGGTTGACGAGGATAATCATCGTCGCGACCAGCAGCACCCCGCCCTGCACGACCGGATAGTCACGGCGTTGCAGCGCATCAATCAGCCAGCGTCCAAGGCCGGGCCAGGAGAAGATGGTTTCGGTCAGGATAGCCCCTGCCAGCAGCGTACCCACCTGAAGACCAATAACGGTCACCACCGGCAGCATGGCGTTACGCAGCGCATGTACGATGATGACGCGGATACGGGTTAACCCTTTGGCGCGTGCGGTACGGATGTAATCTTCACCCAGCACTTCCAGCATGGAGGAACGGGTCATACGCACAATCACCGCCAGAGGGATGGTGCCCAGCACCATGGCTGGCAGGATCATATGCGCGACGGCATCGATGAAGTTCCCCTCTTCACCCCAGATAGCCGTATCAATCAGCATAAAGCCGGTCAACGGATTGGTGTCATCGAGGAAAACCATATCGCTGACGCGCCCGGAGACGGGCGTCAGGTTAAGCTGCACCGAAACCAGCATAATCAGCATCATGCCCCACCAGAAGATAGGCATGGAGTAGCCGGTCAGCGCCAGGCCAACAGCGGTGTGGTCGAAAATTGAGCCACGTTTAACGGCAGCCAGTACCCCAACTGGAATACCCACCGCAGTGGCGAAAATCATGGCGCAGACGCCAAGCTCCAGTGTCGCTTTAAAACGCGGCACGAACTCGTCCCACACCGGAAGACGGCTTTTCAGCGAAATCCCTAAGTCACCGTGCAACACGCCCCAGATATAATGGAGGTACTGCTGCCACATCGGCTTATCGAGGCCGAGTTCAGCCAGCAGCTGCGCATGACGTTCAGGGGAGATACCACGCTCGCCCGCCATAATCATTACCGGGTCGCCGGGGATCATATGGACGAAGGCAAAAGTGAGAAGGGTGATACCGATAAACGTCGGGATAACAAGTCCCAGACGTCGGAGGATGAACTGCAACATAACCCGGATTCTCTCTGATGACGCACGACCAGTGGCGTGACGTCTGTATTGCTCACAAATCTTATCCCCTCTCCTTTCAGAGAGGAAATAAAGCACTGCTGCCGGGTGGCGCTACGCTTACCCGGCCTACATACCGTAGGCCAGTGCAAGCGCAACGCCGCCTGGCGTTGCTTTTAATTATTCAACCGATACGTTTTCGAAGTGATGTTTGCCCAGTGGATCAACCACATAGCCCTTCACTTCTTTACGCACTGGCTCATACACGGTGGAGTGAGCAACAATCAGCGCCGGAGCCTGATCGTGCATAACAACCTGCGCTTGCTTGTACAGCTCAATACGTTTGTTGTGATCGTCGGTCGCACGCGCCGGCTGGATCAGGTCTTCAAACGGCTTGTAGCACCAGCGAGAGTAGTTAGAACCGTCTTTCGCCGCCGCGCAGCTGAACAGGGTAGCGAAGAAGTTGTCCGGATCCCCGTTGTCACCGGTCCAGCCCATCATCACCGCCTGGTGCTCACCCGCTTTGGCGCGCTTCAGGTACTCGCCCCACTCGTAGGTCACGATCTTGGCCTGTACGCCAACTTTCGCCCAGTCAGCCTGAACCATTTCCGCCATACGGCGTGCGTTCGGGTTGTACGGACGCTGTACCGGCATCGCCCACAGCTCAACGGTGAAGCCTTTATCCTGGCCCGCTTCTTTCAGCAGCGCTTTCGCTTTCTCAGGATCGTAGCTGTAGTCTTTAACGTCATCGTTATAGCCCCACATAGTTGGTGGGATCAGGTTCTTGGCTGCAACGCCTGCGCCCTGGTAAACGGCTTTGATGATCGCTTCTTTGTTCACCGCGTAGGTCAGCGCCTGACGCACTTTCACGTCATCAAACGGTTTCTTCTCGGTGTTGAAGGAGAGGTAGCCCACGTTCAGGCCCGCCTGTTCCAGCAGGTTAATGTTCTTATCCTGCTTCATGCGCGCGATGTCAGCCGGGTTCGGGTATGGCATCACCTGGCATTCGTTTTTCTGCAGTTTTGCATAACGCACGGACGCATCAGGCGTGATGGAGAAGACCAGACGGTCGATCTGCGGCTTGGTGCCCCAGTAGCCCGGGAAGGCTTTATACAGAATACGGGAGTCTTTCTGGTACTGCAGCAGCTGGAACGGGCCGGTACCGATTGGGTTCAGGTCCACTTTCTCAGGCGTGCCGGCTTTCAGCATGTTGTCCGCATACTCTTTAGAGAGAATAGAGGCGAAGTCCATGGCCAGGTCAGCCAGGAATGGCGCTTCCGGACGCGTCAGCACGAACTGCACGGTTTTATCGTCCACTTTTTTCACTTCTGAGATCAGGTCAGGCAGACCCATCCCTTCGAAGTACTCATAGCTGCCGCCCGACACTTTGTGGTACGGGTTCTGGGCATTTTTCTGACGGTCGAAGGAGAACACAACGTCGTCGGCGTTAAAGTCACGCGTTGGTTTAAATTCTTTGCTGTCCTGCCACTTCACGCCCTGACGCAGGTGGAAGGTATAGGTCTTACCGTCTTCGCTGACGTCCCACTTCTCAGCCAGACCCGGAATCACTTCGGTGGTGCCAGTTTTGAATTCAACCAGACGGTTATAGATCGGTACAGAGCTTGCGTCGTACGTCGTGCCAGAGGTAAAGAGCTGTGGGTTAAAGCCTTCCGGCGAGCCTTCAGAACAGTAAACCAGGGTTTTTGCCTGTACGCTTGCTGCCACGGTCATAGCCACCAGGCTCAGACCAAGCTTCAGCATCCCTGACTTCTTCAAGGAAATACTCATTATTCTGCTCCAATGTGATGTTTTGCTTTGTTGTGTTACGCCGCCAGACCTTTATTTATTTTTTACCCGGTCCGGTCGGTGGTGCCCGAAGGCAGTAAAGGGATGGAGAATCCTTTCAGAAGAGCGTTTGAGTTGCAGCGCAGATCGTCCCTGAAATGCCCCTCATGCCCTACAATCTGTCAACAGAATGTGAAAACGTCAATACAGGTGACGGGGATTTACGTGGAGTGTGAGAAACCGCAAACAAAGATTAAAAAAACTATGTATGCCAGTTTTCAGCAGGGAAATTTATGCTACTCGCCATCTTGCAGCACAAATATCTTCATATTTCGCAACAATCAGTGATTAACTTTTATTCAGAATGGGTAAATTTTCTTGCAGAATGGTGATTATCTGAGCACTAAATACCGCGAACGTTAAAACGCACAGCGAAAAATGCTGAGGTTATCCATAAGCAACGCGAAAAAAGATCAATCTATATATAAAAAAATACAATGGATTATGTCACAAAATCGTTAACAGGCAGGGAGAAGCCAGGATAAGGGGCGTTTTGGTGACTCTGGCGGGCTAAGGTCATAATGCAAAAAGGGCTAACCTTGCGGTTAGCCCTTTTCAGAATGTGGTCGGCGAGAGAGGATTCGAACCTCCGACCCACTGGTCCCAAACCAGTTGCGCTACCAAGCTGCGCTACTCGCCGAATGCGGAGCGCATCTTACTGCTGAGGTGCGCCCCCGTCAATCCCTTATTTTCAAAAAGCCATTCAACTGGCGATATTCTCGCCAGAGCCGCTACTGCGCGGCTTTTGCGGTGCTATCAGGGAGTTTACACCAGTTGTTGTTTTCGTTAATTCCACCATTTGGTGAGGTATAGCCGAGACAACCCATAATGGTGTCGTACAGTTCAACGTGGCGACGTGGCACCTTCATCTCCGCCTCTTTTTTCAGATGAGCAAACATTGCAGCTTTGTCAGGGTTTTCCAGATACTTATCCGACATCCACATAATCATCGGCACGCGGAACTGCTCCGGCGGTGCCAGCTTGCGCGGTGTACCGTGCAAATGCTCTTTCTCATTGATGGATTCACCGTGATCTGCCGCATAGATAACAATCGCTTTCTTGTCTCGCAGCTGGTCAATCACGCGGCTCAGGAAGGTATCAACATACAGTACCGAGTTATCGTAGGCATTGATCAGTTCCTGCTTGCTGCAGTCTTTATTAATACCGACGCACTCAGGTTGCCACTTTGCAAAGTCGCGCGTGTAACGTTGGTAATAGCTGTAATGTGACCCTTTTGTATGCAGAATGACGAGATGTTTGCCCTGCGGATGATTCTTCAGAGACTCAGACATCTCCTCAAGGAGCAGCATATCGTCGACGTTTTTACCGCGGTTGCGGGGCTCGGCGCCAATCTGCTCACGGTACGCGATGTTATCCGCCAGCGTATTGGTGTAGAACCACATCTCACTTTGCATAGCGAAGAGATCGGAGCTAAAACCAAGCTGCTTCAGCACGGCAAACACGTTTTGCTCTTTCAGCGTGCGTTGTGGGTTATCACTCGCACCGCCTTCACGCACAAACATACAGCGCAATGAGAGCTTCGTCGCGGTATCGCAAGAGTAGCCGCGATAGGCCACCAGGTTCTTTTCCTGAGCCAGTTTTGGTGTGGTATCACGGTCGTAACCGAGAATACCCATATGATCCCAGCGTGTTGTTTCACCGATAACAAACACGACGTAAGTATCATCCAGTCCATCAGCAGGTGCCTGATAGGTGAATTTTTTTGTCGGGTTAATCAGCGATTTCACATCACTCGATTCGTCCGCCTGTGCCCAGGCATAAAGACCTAATGCCGAGAGCCAGTTAGACGGCAGATAAGAGTTAGCCACTACACCGCCATAACTTGGCATATCAACGCCCGTCGCTTTTTCAATTCGTTTTTGCTGTTTTTCCATTAAGCGAATAGGCGCCCATACCAGCAGTCCGGCCAGCAAAACGACAACGATATTGCGTACCCGCTGTCCGCGCGTACGCAACTGGCGTAATAAGGTATAGCGGCAGGTATTACTCCAGATAAAGAAGAGCGGGATCAGGCAGGTT
Organism: Enterobacter cloacae complex sp. HYC080_NIDB; assembly: GCF_056673325.1. NCBI lineage: Bacteria > Pseudomonadati > Pseudomonadota > Gammaproteobacteria > Enterobacterales > Enterobacteriaceae > Enterobacter > Enterobacter cloacae complex sp. HYC080_NIDB. Next base: position 4,348,458 of record NZ_CP114212.1, read on the forward strand.
AACACCGTCCAGACGATAAAGCCTTTACCGACCACCTCTTTTGAAAGATCGATATCCGTGGTCATCACCGACGCCACGATACCGTACCCGATGACGACGTTCATGAACGTCATGTAATAGCTTGCAGCGGCGGAGATAATCACCACCAGCGAGGCCAGAATTTGCCAGGTACGTCGGCCAAAAAGTGAGAGCAGGCGTAACAGGAAGAAGGTTGCCAGAACGGAACCAAACACTTCAATCGCGGCAAAAATTCCATTTCTTACGGTGAGGTGTTCAAAATAACCTTCCACTCTTCTGAACAGCACCGCGCCATTCAGAAACAAACCGATATAGACAGCCAGCATCAGACACAATCGTTGCTGGGTAAGAGACCTAATATATTTCATGCAAACAACCCTGGGGGAAGGGGTATAAAGACCCGCCGAATCTCATCGAGAAAGCAGACAGAGTAAGTTGATGCGAGAGAAACCGTTATCAGAAAGGTCCACAAGCGCGATAAGTAGACCACAGCGGGAAAGAAAAGTGGCAGCAGAGAATGTGATCGATGAAGATTTTTACAAAATAACAAGTCCGAAAGCAATGCAGAGATAAAAAAGAGGCCCTGCGGCCTCTCTTCATTAAATCAGGCATGCGCTTCTTTATAGACTTCACGCTGCGGCTGACGAATCGTCGTGGACAGTGCCAGCGAAATAATCAGCAAAGCAAATATCACGCAGAAGGTCACGTAGAACCCGCCGAACAGCGAGGCAATCAGCGAGCCGCAGATACTGCCGATCCCAAAGCCGAGATAGATAACCCCGTAGTTTTTCGCCAGGTTATTCAGCCCAAAGAACTCGCTTACCAGCGACGGGAAGACGGTAATGGTGCCGCCAAAGTTAAAGGCCACGCAGGCAATTGCTGCAAAGAATGTCGCTTCATTCAGCGGGGCGAACAGTAACGCCGCCATCCCCACCAGAGAGACCACCTGCCCTATCGTAATGACGCGGATACGGGCAATCTTGTCGGACAAGATCCCCAGCACCAGGCGACCAGACAGGTTGGCGATGGAAATCACCGTCACCGCATTCGCCGCGGTTGCCGCATCCAGTTTCACCATTCCCTGGGCGATATCTTTCGCCACGCCAATGACGTACAGACCGCTCATGCAGGCCGTCAGGAACATCACCGCCAGCATCCAGTACTGCGGTTTGCGCATGGACTGCGCCAGCGTAAAGTCGTTCTCCACCACGCCGTTAACGGATTTCACTTCCTGCTGCGGGGCATCTTTCATCAGCGTGGCACCGAACAGAATCATCACCAGCACGATGGCACCCCAGATCATGAAGGTCTTTTCGAGGCCAACGGACGCCAGCAGATGGGCATCAATAAACTTAAAGCCGAGGCTGCCCAGGCCATAAGAACCAATGGCAAAGGCGGAGATTAACCCCTTACGCTCCGGGAACCACTTCACGCAGTTCGACAGCGTCAGCAGATAGCCCGCACCGTCTGCCAGGCCCACCAGGACGCCAGCACTCAGCCACAGCATCATCAGGTTGCTGGAATGCGCCGTCAGGAAGAAGCCCAGACCGAGCAAAATGCCGGACGCCATGGTCACGCGCTTCACGCCAAAACGCTCCTGCAGCTTGCCCGCGACGGAAGACGAGATCGCCAGCCCAAGACTCAGCAGACCAAAAGAAAACGCCACCTGGCTGACCGGTGCGCCAAGTTTGTCGGAAAGCGCACTGTTAAACAGACTCCAGGTATAGACCGATCCCAGCGCGAACTGGGTGACGATGGTGCCAAAGAGCGTGAGCCAGCGCGTACGGTTATAAGTTGATGTGTTCATGGCCGTTGTCCTGCAACAGAAATTAGAAGAATTCGCTAAGGACAACGATAAACAAAACCCTAGCGATGATGGGGTAAAACGGCATGAAATGCAGGAGGAACGGAATGAAATGCTTGGAATCGGGAATGAATGACCTTGTCGGGGAACAAAGCGACAGCAGGTTAGTACCTGCTATCGCTGTAAAGCCCGTGGTTATTGTTTCCGAGATGTTATCGCTACGTTTAAAAAAGTAACAACATTAAAAATTCGCACTCACCCCCAGGGTATAGAGAAACTCTTCACCCGTCGTGGTGCGTTCCCCCTGAGCCAGCGACGCATACGCCGCCATGTGCGTATTAAAAGGCATATCCGTTCCAACAGTGACATCCATCCAGCTACCGTTTTGAGCAGGGGCCGGCGTTTGCGGCATGCCAAACTGCGATTTCCACTGGTTTTCACCAAACTGCTGGTTATAGCTCACCTGCGCCCAGGGACGAAGATCGCCGTACTGAGTATTTACGCGCCAGCCTAGCGTGCTCACGCTGGCATGCCAGAGCGGATCGGCGAGCGTCTGCGTCGTCGCGCTATCGCCAAACTCATTGATCATCATCGGCGTCGAGCCGTCATACCGCCAGGACATCACCGGACCGGTGGTTATCCGCGCTGAAACCGGAAAATTCCAGCCCAGGCTCATCGCCGCGTCCGTGGTGGCGCCTGAAGGTACAGCCAGGGCAAGCCCAGGCAAATTTTGCGAAGACTGAATACGCTCAGCAAGAATATCTTCATAACGCGGTTGGTGATCCGCGTCCCATGTATAGCGTTCCGCCGTATTATTTTGGGCGTCTGAAACGATATATTCCTGTTGCCAGGCAGACGCTGTATGACAAAACAACAGGCAGGCTGAAATCCCCACCAGGCCAGAAACAGCATGGCGACCACTGATTTTTATTATCATCATTAAAGCGACCCCAGAGAGAGCCGAGTGCGGCGATATTTGTCGTTATTCAGGAAGCGTTTAGCGGGCATATGGCCCTGTATTAACTATTGTCTTTATACCAGGCACGTCAAGACAGACGGAATGAAAATTTTGCGAAATCAGCATCAGTAAGGGAGATAACGGATGGAACGTTGCGGTTGGGTAAGCCAGGATCAGCTTTATATCGACTATCACGATCGGGAGTGGGGCGTGCCGGAGACGGAGGGCAGAAAACTCTTTGAGATGATCTGCCTTGAGGGACAGCAGGCGGGATTGTCATGGATAACGGTACTGAAGAAACGTGAAAACTACCGCAACGCCTTCCACCAGTTCGACCCCATCGCCGTCGCCGCCATGACCGATGAAGACGTAGAACGCCTGGTGCAGGATGCTGGCATCATCCGCCATCGCGGTAAGATCCAGGCCATCATCGGCAATGCCCGCGCTTACCTGGCGATGGAGCAAAACGGCGAGCCCTTCTCTGAGTTTGTCTGGTCGTTTGTGAATAACACGCCGCAGCTCACTCAGGCCACCTCGCTGGCGGAGATCCCGGCCTCCACGCCGGAGTCGGACGCGCTCTCTAAGGCCCTCAAAAAGCGCGGCTTTAAGTTTGTCGGCTCCACCATCTGCTACGCCTTTATGCAGGCCTGTGGCCTGGTCAATGATCATGTTACCGGCTGCTTCTGTCATCGGGGGAGGCAACATGATCCGCAAGTGGCAAAGTGACAATGCCGATCCGCTCCTGAGCCTGTGGCTTGAAAGCACCACCGAAGCGCACCCGTTCATCAGCGCAAGCTACTGGAAGGAGAACGAAGCCATGGTGCGGGAGGTCTACCTCCCTGCAGCGGCAACCTGGGTGTGGGAAGAGGACGGTACGCTGCGTGGTTTTATTAGCATTATACAGTCGCAGTTTGTGGGGGCGCTGTTCGTCAGGCCAACGTATATCGGGCAAGGTATTGGAGGCGCGCTGCTGAACCATGTTCAACAGCGCTTCCCGCATTTAAGCCTGGAGGTCTATCAGAAAAACGTCCGGGCGGTGAATTTCTATCATGCACAGGGCTTTCGCATCGAAGACAGCGCCTGGCAGGACGATACCCAGCACCCGACCTGGATTATGAGCTGGCAGGCGGATCAAACGCCGTTAAGGTAAGCTCAGGCCCCTGGTATTTCTCGACCCAGGCCAGCGCCGTATTCCCTGCACAACCGTTCCCCAGCTTCGAGCTGGGGAGATCTTTGGTCAGCACGTTAACCGCCCCGTTTTTACAGATCCCCCCCTCGGCAGGCTCAAGATCGGGCCATGCGCCCTGGTGAATACAGATCACGCCCGGTTTAATCCCGTCGCTGACCACCGCCCCTGCCAGCACCTGACCACGATGATTCCAGACGCGCACCACATCGCCGTCCGCAATCCCGCGGGCTTTAGCGTCATGGGTATTCAGCGTGATCGGCTCTCGCCCGGCGACCGCATACTGCTCGCGCAGTGAGGAGTAGTTAAGCTGGCTGTGCAGACGATGTGCGGGATGAGCAGATAACACCTGCAGCTGCTCCGGCTGGGCGTTGCCGTGCCACTCGTCTGGCTCCAGCCAGGAAGGGTGTGGCGGGCAATCGGCATAGCCAAAGCTGGCGATGCGCTCGCTGTAGATCACAATCTTGCCGCTCTCGGTTTTCAGCGGATGGTTCTCCGGGTCGCGGCGGAAATCAGCGAAACGGACGAACTGCGCGTTCTGTTCGCTTTCCGGCATTTCGATCAACTGGTTCGCTTCCCAGAACGCAGAAAATGGCGGCAGCGTTACGCCCTGCGCCGCACCGCGCTGCCCGGCGATCTGGTAAAACGTCTCCAGCCATTGCAGATCCGTTTTCCCTTCGGTAAAACGTTCGCGACCGCCCGCTTCCCACCGCTCGCTCAGTTCAGCAAACACGTCAAAATCATCACGTGCTTCATCGCGCGGCGCCACAACGCGCTTCATCGGTACCATATGCTGGTTGCTGTAATCGCCGGTCATGGTGAGATCGTTACGCTCAAACGACGTGGTCGCCGGCAGCACAATATCCGCATGTTTGGCCGAAGCGGTCCAGAAGCACTCGGAAATCACCACCAGCTCCGGCTTTTGCCAGGCGCGGATCAGGCGATTGGTATCCTGATGGTGCGTGAAGTTCGCCCCGCCCGCCCACCAGATAAATTTAATATCCGGGAAATGGCGGTCCAGACCGTTGTGCTGATAAAAACCGCCCGGGTTTTCCAGGGCTTCAATGATTCGCGCCACCGGGATTTTATCCACGGCATCCACGCCGCCCGCCACCGAACCTTGCAGAGAAGCCAGCACCGCCGCTTTGCGCGTTGGGTTTCCGCCGTTGGCAAAATGATAGGAGAGACCAAAACCGCCGCCCGGCGTACCGATCTGCCCGAGCATGGCGGCAAGCGTGACCAGCATCCAGTGCTTCTGCTCGCCAAACTGCTGGCGCTGCATCCCCCAGCCGGACATTAACATCGTGGTGTTGTCATGGAATAACGCGGCCAGTTCGCGAATTTTGTCAGCAGAAACACCACAAATTCCTGCCGCCCATTCTGCGGTTTTAGCCACCCCGTAGGATTGCCCCGTGAGATAGTCGGCAAATTGGTCAAAGCCGGAGGTGCAGCGGGTGAGGAAGTCACTGTCGTGCCAGTCGTTCTCCACCAGCGTATGGGCGATACCCAGCATCATTGCCACGTCGGTGCCCATATGCGGCGCAATCCACTCGGCGCTGTCGCCGAAGAAATCCATGGTTTCAGAGCGCATCGGGTCAATGCAGATGATGCGCTTGCCGCTTTTGCGCAGCGCGTCGAAATATCCAATGCCCTGCTCGTCACTGGCATTCCAGGCAATTTTCAACGTGTTAAGCGGGTTGGCACTCCAGAGCACCACCACATCGGTATGCGCCAGCACCAGCGGCCAACTGGTCTGCTGCTGGTAAACTTCGTTGTCGCCGACCACGTACGGCATGATCGCCTGCGCAGCGCCAGTGGAATAATCTCCCAGATGTCCGGTATAACCGCCCGCCAGGCTCATGTAACGCTGCAGCAGCGTCGACGCCTTATGCAGCACGCCGTTCGAACGCCAGCCGTAAGATCCGGCAAAAATGGACGATGGGCCGTAACGTTCGCGGATGCGCTTATGCTGGGCGTGGATCAACGCCAGCGCGTCATCCCAGCTCACGCGAACAAACTCATCCTGGCCGCGAATACCCTGCGGCTTGTCCGGCGAAGCCAGAAAACCTTTACGCACCATCGGCCAGCGCACGCGCGTTTTGCTATGCACCTGATCGCGAACGACGGTCTGTAAAGAGTTGGGATGTTGTGTTGGCAGTGCCCCGCGGGACGACAAAACATTTTCGCCATCGGTTTCGACCAGCATCGGCCCCCAGTGGGCGGCGGTCAGAATGGTTTTCGTTGAGGTGCTCAAGCGTGCGCTCCTGGTTGCGTGCAGGTTTTACGGCCTTCTTGCTGAGGCCGTTTATGGTTTGTCACAAATTTCAGAGTTATACCCGGAATTTTCTCCGTATCTGGACGTCATAATCAACTGCCACGCACGCCGTGGCAAAGAATAAAAAGGATTAAGGAAAGAAGATGAAAAAACGCGTACTCGTTATTGCCGCTCTGGTGAGCGGTGCACTGGCTGTTTCTGGCTGCACAACCAACCCTTACACCGGTGAGCGCGAAGCGGGTAAATCCGGCATCGGCGCAGGTATCGGCTCGCTGGTCGGCGCAGGCGTTGGAGCACTCTCCTCCTCCAAAAAAGACCGCGGTAAAGGCGCGCTGATTGGCGCAGCGGCGGGGGCAGCACTGGGCGGCGGCGTCGGTTATTACATGGATGTGCAGGAAGCAAAACTGCGTGACAAAATGAAGGGAACCGGCGTAAGCGTGACGCGCAGCGGCGATAACATCATTCTGAACATGCCGAACAACGTGACCTTTGATAGCAGCAGCGCAACGCTGAAACCAGCGGGTGCGAACACGCTGACCGGCGTGGCGATGGTGCTGAAAGAGTACAACAAGACCGCCGTGAACGTGATTGGCTACACCGACAGCACCGGCAGCCAGGATCTGAACATGCGTCTTTCTCAGCAGCGCGCCGATTCCGTGGCCAGTTCGCTGATTACCCAGGGTGTGGAAGCGAACCGTATCCGCACCAGCGGCATGGGCCCTGCCAACCCTATCGCCAGCAACAGCACGGCGGAAGGTAAAGCGCAGAACCGTCGCGTAGAGATTACGTTGAGTCCAATTCAGTAATCGCATTTCTCCCTCTCCCGTTGGAGAGGGTTGGGGTGAGGGCACCAGACCGCACCCCAGGTAAGCGCTGCGCCACCGGGCAAATTACTTGATTCGTCCGATTTTCCCGTTAAGGTATTCTCACTAAATTCAGGGAAATCAGCGATGAGCAAACCAGCCCGGGCCACCATCAGCGACGTGGCGAAAGCCGCCAGAACCGGTAAAACCAGCATTTCGCGCTACCTTAACGGCGAGAAACATCTATTGTCCGATGCATTGCTGGCGCGTATTGAACAGGCTATTGCCGATCTCGACTACCGCCCCAGCCTGATGGCCCGCGGGCTCAAACGTGGCCGCACCCGCCTTATCGGACTTATCATCGCGGATATCACTAACCCCTACTCTGTAAACGTGCTCAGCGGTATCGAAGCCGCCTGCCGCGAAAAAGGTTTTACGCCTCTGGTCTGTAATACCAACAATGAGGTCGACCAGGAGTTGCACTATCTCGATCTGCTGCGCAGCTACCAGGTGGAAGGGATTGTGGTCAACGCGGTGGGCATGCGTGAAGAGGGGCTGAACCGTCTGCAGCAATCCTCCCTGCCCATGGTCCTCATCGACCGTAAAATCCCGGAATTCGCCTGCGATGTGGTCGGGCTGGATAACACCCAGGCCGCCACGACCGCGACCGAGCATCTGATTGAACAAGGTTTCGAGGCGATTCTCTTTCTGAGCGAACCGCTGGGCATGGTAAATACCCGACGCGATCGGCTGGCTGCATTTCGTGCCACGCTGGCGCGTTATCCCGGCGTGATCGCCGAAAATGCCGAAACGCCGCTTCACGAAGCCGATCGGCTCGATAATACCCTTCGCCAGTTCCACACGCGCCATCGCGGGATGCGCAAAGCCGTTATCTCCGCCAACGGGGCACTGACCCTGCAGGTTGCCCGCTCGCTTAAGCGCATTGGCCTGCACTGGGGCAGCGATATCGGTCTGCTGGGGTTTGATGAACTGGAGTGGGCGGAGCTGGCTGGCGTCGGTATTACCACCCTCAAACAGCCCACCTGGCAGATTGGCTATGCTGCTGTAGAACAAGTGGTTCGTCGTATTGAAGGCACCAGTGAGGCCGTACGCGAGCAGGTCTTCTCCGGCGAGCTGATCGTCCGCGGCTCCACCGCACGCTAATTTCCCCTTGTGATAGCGATCATAAATTCAACATCCTTAGCTTTTCTTTGGAACCGGTTCCATCTAGCGTAATAGTATTGATATGTTGCGATGGAGTCCGAAGATGGGCAGGAAAATCATGGTGGTCACCGCCGCGTATGGCGCGGAGCAGGTGCGACAGGCGGGCGGTCAGCGGGCGATGCTTCCCGTTATTGCGGGTGCAGGCGCCGACGGCGTGGAGATCCGCCGCGAGCTGTTCAATAGCGAAGAATTACTGGCGCTGCCTGCGCTCGGTGAGTCCATTGAGCTTCTGGGCCTGCTGGCGTGTTACTCCGCACCTGCCGCCCTGTTTATGCCCGATGGCACCCTCAACCCGGACCTGCCGCGGTATCTCTCAGAAGCCAGCATCCTGAACGCGCTGTGGCTGAAGGTTTCCCTGGGCCATTTTAGCCACACGCAGCCTCTCGATGCCTTACGTACTCTGCTCAATACCAGCGGTATAGCGCTGGTTGTGGAAAACGATCAGACCGACTGCGGCCAGCTTGCACCGATGCAACGTTTTCAGGCCGCCTGTCGCGAAAGGGCGCTTCCCGTCACGTTGACCTTTGACATGGGCAACTGGCTGTGGGTCGGTGACTCCCCGGAAGAGGCCGCGCGTCATCTGGCGCCTGCCGTGAGCTATATCCACGTTAAAGCCGCCGTTCCGCATAAAGATAACTTCCGCGCCGTCGCGCCGGACGGTGCCGATTCCCGCTGGCTGGATCTGCTTGGCCAGCTGCCTGCCGATGCCCCGCGCGGTATCGAGTTCCCGCTGGAAGGGGCGGATTTAACCGCCGTTACCCGCCATTACGTCAACCTGCTGCGCGAGGAGTAAATCATGCACAAGACGCTGGATGTCATCACGATTGGCGAAGCCATGGCGATGTTTGTCGCCACCGAAACGGGCGAGCTGAGCGCGGTAGAGCACTTTATCAAACGCGTGGCGGGCGCAGAGCTGAACGTCGCAACCGGCCTGGCGCGTCTGGGCCTGAACGTCGGCTGGGTCAGCCGCGTGGGCGATGACAGCTTTGGCCACTTCGTTCTCGATTCGCTGAAAAAAGAGGGGATTGATGCCGCAGGCGTTACGCTCGACGGACGCTTCCCCACCGGCTTTCAGCTTAAGTCTAAAGTCGAAAATGGAACCGATCCCATCGTGGAGTATTTCCGCAAAGGGTCGGCCGCCAGCCATCTCTCCGTAGAAGATTACCACGCCGACTATTTTGCCTCCGCGCGCCATCTGCACCTGAGCGGCGTGGCGGCGGCGCTCTCTGCCAGCTCGTATACGCTGCTGGATCATGCGGCAACGAGCATGAAGTCGCAGGGCAAAACGATCTCTTTCGATCCAAATTTGCGCCCGGTGCTGTGGAAAAGCGAAGCGGAAATGATCGAGAAGCTTAACCGGCTAGCATTCAGGGCGGACTGGGTTCTGCCGGGCCTGAAAGAAGGGATGATCCTGACCGGCGAAAATACACTGGAAGGCATTGCTGACTTCTACCTGAATAAAGGGGTAAAAGCCGTGGTGCTGAAAACCGGCGCCGATGGCGCATGGTTTAAAACCGCCGAAGGCGAGCAAGGCGCGGTCGCGGCGGTGAAGGTCGAGAACGTCGTCGATACCGTCGGCGCGGGCGATGGCTTTGCCGTGGGCGTAATTAGCGCGCTGCTGGAAGGCAAACCGCTGCAGCAGGCGGTTGCACGAGGCAACAAGATTGGCTCACTGGCCATTCAGGTGCAGGGCGACAGCGAAGGATTACCGACACGAGCACAGCTCGGCATGTAAATTCCCCCTCACCCCGGCCCTCTCCCCAGAGGGGAGAGGGTTAGGGTGAGGGGAACAAACCGCACTCAACAAAACAAACCACCGTGTACCCTACAGACAACGGCGGTAACAACCTCAAAAACAGAGGCAAGCCTATGAACAGTTCGACCAATGCAGTAAAACGCTGGTGGTACATCATGCCAATCGTGTTTATCACGTACAGCCTGGCGTACCTTGATCGTGCCAACTTCAGTTTCGCATCCGCGGCGGGGATCACCGAAGACCTCGGGATCACTAAGGGCGTCTCATCCCTGTTGGGCGCCCTCTTCTTCCTGGGGTATTTCTTCTTCCAGATCCCCGGTGCTATTTACGCCGAACGCCGCAGCGTGCGTAAGCTGATCTTCATTTGTCTGATCCTGTGGGGCGCCTGTGCGTCACTTACCGGCGTGGTGAACAATATTCCTGCCCTGGCCGCCATTCGCTTTATCCTTGGCGTCGTTGAGGCGGCGGTCATGCCCGCGATGCTGATTTACATCAGCAACTGGTTTACCAAATCTGAACGCTCACGCGCGAATACTTTCCTGATCCTCGGTAACCCGGTCACCGTACTGTGGATGTCGGTGGTCTCCGGCTACCTGATCCAGTCCTTCGGCTGGCGCGAGATGTTCATCATCGAAGGGGTTCCGGCAGTGATTTGGGCATTCTGCTGGTGGGTGCTGGTGAAAGATAAACCTGCCCAGGCGAAATGGCTTTCCGAAGATGAAAAAGCGGCGCTCCAGGCGCAGCTGGATAAAGAGCAGCAGGGTCTGAAGGCGGTACGTAACTACGGTGAAGCCTTCCGCTCCCGTAACGTGATCCTGCTCTGCGCGCAGTATTTTACCTGGAGTATCGGCGTGTACGGTTTTGTGCTGTGGCTGCCGTCGATCATCCGCAGCGGCGGTGAGAATCTCGGCATGGTTGAAGTGGGCTGGCTCTCGTCCGTACCGTATCTGGCTGCGACCATCGCCATGATCGTCGCCTCCTGGGCGTCGGATAAGCTGCAAAACCGTAAGGTGTTCGTCTGGCCGCTGCTGCTGATTGCTGCTTTTGCCTTCATCGGCTCCTGGGCCGTGGGCGCGAATCACTTCTGGGCCTCTTATACCCTGTTGGTCATTGCCGGTGCCGCCATGTACGCCCCGTACGGTCCATTCTTTGCCATCATCCCGGAGATGCTGCCGCGTAACGTGGCGGGCGGTGCCATGGCATTAATTAACAGCATGGGCGCGCTGGGTTCGTTCTGCGGCTCCTGGTTTGTTGGTTACCTGAACGGAGCCACCGGCAGCCCATCCGCATCGTACATCTTTATGGGGGTGGCGCTTTTTGCCTCCGTGTGGCTTACTCTGATTGTTAAGCCTGCTAATAATCAACAGCACCCCGTCGGCGCACGCCACGCCTGAATCCTTAAAAATCAACGGAGATTAGCATGAAGCCGTCCGTCATTTTGTATAAAGCACTGCCGGAAGATCTGCAGAAACGCCTGGAAGAGCACTTCACCGTCACGCAGGTGAAAAACCTGAGTCCGGAGACCGTGGCACAGCATGCCGATGCGTTCGCCAGCGCCGAAGGCCTGCTGGGTTCAAGCGAGAAAGTGGACATCGCCCTGCTGGAGAAAATGCCGAAGCTTCGTGCTACTTCAACTGTTTCAGTAGGTTATGACAACTTCGACGTGGATGCCCTGAGCGCCCGCAAAATCCTGCTGATGCACACGCCGCATGCCCTGACGGAAACCGTGGCCGACACGCTGATGGCGCTGGTGCTCAGCACCGCCCGTCGCGTGGTTGAAGTGGCCGAGCGCGTTAAAGCAGGCGAATGGACAAAAAGCATTGGCCCGGACTGGTTCGGCGTGGATGTTCACGGAAAAACGCTGGGCATCGTGGGTATGGGACGTATCGGGCTGGCGCTGGCACAGCGCGCGCATTTTGGTTTCAACATGCCGATACTGTACAACGCGCGCCGTCACCACGGTGAAGCGGAAGAACGTTTTAACGCGCGTTACTGTGAGCTGGATACGCTGTTGCAGGAAGCCGATTTTGTCTGCCTGATCCTGCCGTTGACGGATGAAACACGTCACCTGATTGGCAAATCCGCATTTGAAAAAATGAAGAAATCCGCCATTTTCATCAACGCGGGTCGTGGCCCGGTGGTGGATGAGCAGGCGCTCATTGAAGCCCTGCAAAATGGCCAGATCCACGCCGCCGGTCTGGACGTGTTTGAGCAGGAGCCACTGCCGGTGGATTCTCCACTGCTGAAAATGCCAAACGTCGTCGCCCTGCCCCACATCGGCTCTGCCACGCACGAGACACGCTACAACATGGCGGCTACCGCAGTGGACAACCTGATTGCCGCGCTGAGTGGAAAAGTGGATAAAAACTGCGTTAACCCGCAGATCCAACAGTAGAAACGAAAAAACCCGCCAGAAGGCGGGTTTTTGAATTTTGTGCTACTGGGTTGGAAGCTTACAGGCTTACAACGTTACCAGCTGCTGGGCCTTTAGCGCCGCTTTCGATGGTGAAGGACACTTTCTGACCTTCGTCCAGAGATTTGTAGCCATCGTTCTGGATAGCAGAGAAGTGTACGAACACGTCTTTTGAGCCATCGTCAGGAGTGATGAAGCCGAAACCTTTATCAGCGTTGAACCATTTTACCAGACCAGTCATTTTAGCAGACATAGAATTACCTTAATTAACAAATATATTGTGCCTTCCGGCTTGATGGATTGCGTTACAGATTTTTAAGCGATGAAGGAAGGGTCACAACGAAGGGTATCTATGGATAACAATCTGGACTGCTTTACTAAACTGCTTTAGGTCTGTGTAACAAACCGACGGGAATAGTTATACCGATGTGGTAGAGGAATGACAAGCGTTATTTTCGCAATGCATAAAAAAACCCCGCCTGACGCGGGGTTTTTTCGGTTTATTCTGTGGCCGTGACGGCGGCACTCCAGGCCTGGCTAAAGGCCTGATGCTGGGAGGCCAGTGGCCCAATCAGCGTATTGTACTGACTTGCCTGCTGCGAAGTCGGGAACTGGATGCCGTTGGCAACAAAGCTCACCTGAGTGTCCTGCTGGGCGATAAAGTCACCCACCTGAACCAGCTGCTGCGTGAAAATTTGCGCGGCCGGAATCAGCGGTTGCAGTGCTTCAGACGGTTTGGTCACCACTTTCTCATACACTTTGTCAAAGACCGGTTTGAGATCGTCACCCTGCTTCAGCGCAGAACGTGACGCATCAGCCTGCATTTTCGCATTCTGTAGCTGCTGGCTTAGCACGCCGAGCGCACCGTTGGACTGGCGCAGCGGTTCACGCTGAGTCACATAATCCTGTGGAACGCGGATGGCGTTTACGCTATCCACGACCGGGCGGATACCGGAATCCATCGCCTGGCTCACCTGCTGTGAATACCCATAAAGAATGGCGTAATCGGACACAAAGGGACCAAACTGTTTTTTCTGATCCGCAGTCAGCGTCGGTAACCGCTCGCCGCTGCGCATCACTGTATTCTGCAGAAAATCGATAAACGCTTTGCGCTGATCGCCTTCTTTATCAAAACACCCACTCAGGCTAACAACCATCAACAACGCCGCAATAGGCGCAAACCAGCGAGAGCAGGACTTTCCTGTCGCCATTTTATTACTCCTTTCACCCAAAAAAGCGCACACCGGCACACGCGTGCCCGACGGCTTACAAGGATAGTCCAGGTCAGCCTTGCAAGATACTCTTTTCATGTAAAACGCCTATTGCCGATTTATTTCTTATCATTTACAAAAAAATACCTGACGGGCCCTCCTTATGGTTAATCAGGTAATTAGCATAACTATCCATATAGCTGAATCGGATAAAGCGATCGTTACCGCACGATTAATCACACCCGTGACGATCCTGGGTTTGTATTAGGGACTATTCTTAATTGGCTCTCTGATGTTCTTGATCACGATGTGAGATTTAAGAGGAGTTCTCAATGGAATATAAAGATCCTGAGTTTGAGCTGCTGAGCAGTCTGGAACAGATCATTTTTAAAGATGTACCGCAGACGATTACCCTGCAACAAAAAGCCAATCCCTTTACAGAATATGAGCAATTGCGCAAAGGGACAGGTCTGAAGACAGAAGAATTCGCCAGAGCGATGGGTGTCAGCGTAGCGATGGTGCTGGAGTGGGAGTCAAAACGTGAGAGACCCACGCCAACCGAGTTAAAGCTGATGCGCCTGATTCAGGCCAACCCTGCACTCAGCAAACAGATAGCGTAGTGACGTTTGAACGCCCCCGCCTTCGCGGGGGCTTGTGTTTAAAGACTTTCGCAACGCCAGCCCGCCTCTTCCCAGATCATCTCGTGCGACAACGTTAACCCTTTTAAAAAAGCGTCATCGTGTGACACCACCAGCACTGCTCCCGGAAAACCGGCCAATGCCGCTTCAATGGCCTGAACCGAGGCCAGATCCAGATGGTTGGTCGGTTCATCCAGCAACAGGAGCTGCGTGGCCTCAGCACGCCATAATACGCAGGCCAGTGCCGCCTTAAGACGCTCACCGCCGCTCAGTTCCGCCAGCGGGAGCGCGACTTTATCGGCCCCCAACTGAAGCTGTGCTAAACGGGTTCGTAATACCCCCTCTTCAAGGGGCGTATTGCCCAGGTTGAGGTGGGTCATGACCGACTGCGAGAGATCGAGCCGGGACAGATGTTGATCGAGATAAGCGCAGCTGACGGAAACGTTGCAGGTCCCTGAACGCGGGCTGATTTCGCCGAGAATCGCTTTTAACAGCGTCGACTTCCCGCAGCCGTTTGGTCCTTTTAACGCCACGCGCATCGGACCATCCATCCGCCAGTTGAGTGGGGGAACGGGCACATGCGGCAGCACCAGATTTTCCATCACCAGCACCTGTTTTCCTTCCGGAATCTGACTCCCCGGCAGGGTAAACATCACCGGGTTATCGTCTTCTACCCGCTCACGCGCCTTGTTTACGGCAGCGTTCAGGGCATCATTTTGCTCGTTATGCTGTTTTTTCCAGCTGCCAATACGTTCCTTTGCCGCGCCTTTATATTTGACGCGTTCGAACGATGCGATATTGAGGGTATCGACGGTGCGTAATGTTTTTGCCGACCGCCGCTGGCTGTCGTCATGCTCTCTCTGCATGCGCGCGCGGGTACGTTTGCGCGCCGTCGCCGCGTGCTCCAGCGCCGCACGGGCAGCCTGTTGCTCAGCATCGCGCTGGGTTTGATAATCCGCATAATTCCCGCCATAGCTGCGAAGACCAGCGCCACTCAGTTCAAGAATGCGCGGCACCTGCGCCAGCAGCTCACGGTCATGGGAGGCCACCAGTACACCGCCCTGATAACGGGCAAGCTGGTCGTAGAACCATGTCCGGCCTTGCCGGTCCAGGTGGTTAGTGGGTTCGTCCAGCAGCAGATAATCCGCTTGCGCCGTAAACGCCCCGCACAGCAACGCGCGGACACGCTCGCCACCGCTGAGTTCAGCGGCTGGCTTATCCGGATCAAACGGCGACAGTGTCGCCCGGGCAAACGCCTCGCTCAGGCGTTCTGCTAAATCCCAGAAGCCATCAAGCGTTTCCAGATCGTCAGGCTGATACTCTCCGCTGTCGACACGCGCTCGCGCCGCGAAGATTGCCTCGTACCCGAGCAATTCAGCCAGCGTCGTGTGTGGCAAAATATCCTGCTGCTGCGCCACATAAACCTGTGTTCCGGTTCGTTCGATATGCCCGTTTGCGGGTTCATCAAGCCCCGCCAGCAGGCGCAGCAGACGTGTTTTCCCACTGCCGTTGCGGCCCACCAGCGCGCACAGAGACGGTTCCAGAGAAAGGTTCAGCGGACCAAAAAGGGTATCCCCCGTCGCAAACTGACAGGTGACCTGATGCAAAATAAAAGAAGGGGACTGCGCAAAATGAGCCATAAGCACTCCTGAATGAAATCAAAACATCCCCTGCCGACGCGGTGGCGTTTAGCAAGGATCGAAATTCATCAGTCGTGTTTGTTCATTTTTGGGGGGCACTCCAGCGCGAGAAATTTAACGAGGGTAAGGATAACGGTAATGTGTTGAAGGTTTCAAGGTTAAATTTTGGGCGACTTATACTCCCTCAGCCCTTTGGGAAGGACTACTTTGCCGATACCCTGAAGGCGCCGCGCTTATCCGGCCTACAAAAGCCCCATAAAAAAACCCGCCGAAGCGGGTTTTCAAACTGCTGGCAAAGTGCATTTTGTCAGTTTCGCCCGGCGGCGCTACGCTTGCACGGGCCTACAATGAAACGTGCAACCCGTTACACAATGTAGGCCGGGTAAGCGTAGCGCCACCCGGCAAGAAAGACGGCTCACATGTTTATGACAGCGTGCACATTACTGCAGCAGCGAAATATCCGCCACGCGCAGGAACAGCTCGCGCAGTTTTTCGAGCATAGAGAGACGGTTGATACGCAGGTCTTTATCTTCTACGTTCACCATCACTTTCTCGAAGAAGGCGTCGATCACGTCACGCAGTTCCGCCAGCTCCACCAGCGCTTCCTGGTAGCGGCCTTCCGCGAAGTACGGTTCGAGCTTGTCGCGCAGCACCACAACCTGCATCGCCAGAGCAATCTCTTCCGGCTCTTTCAGGGTTGCGGCGTTCACGCGTTCGTTCAGCGTTTCGTCGGATTTCGCCAGAATGTTGGAGACACGCTTGTTAGCCGCAGCCAGCGCAGATGACGCTTCCAGCGTACGGAAGTGGGAAACCGCCTTCATACGCGCATCGAAATCAGCCGGACGGGTCGGACGACGCGCCAGCACCGCCTGAATGGTGTCAACGGTGTAACCTTCGTCCTGATACCAGGCGCGGAAACGACCGAGCATAAAGTCGATAACGTCGTCCACCACGTTCGCGTTGGTCAGCTTGTCGCCGTACAGACGCACCGCTTCTTCGGTCAGTGTCTGCAGATCCAGGTTCAGGTTCTTCTCAACGATGATGCGCAGCACGCCCAGCGCAGCACGACGCAGCGCAAACGGGTCTTTGTCCCCTTTTGGATGCTGGCCGATACCGAAGATACCCGCCAGGGTGTCCATCTTGTCGGCAATCGCCACGGCGCAGGCGACCGGGTTGGACGGCAGTTCGTCACCCGCAAAGCGCGGCTGATACTGCTCGTTCAGTGCCACAGCCACGTCTTCCGCTTCGCCATCGTGACGCGCGTAGTGCATGCCCATCACGCCCTGGGTGTCGGTAAATTCGAACACCATGTTGGTCATCAGGTCGCACTTGGAGAGCAGGCCCGCACGGGTCGCATGGTTGACGTCGGCACCAATTTCGCGGGCGATCCAGCCGGACAGCTCCGCAATGCGGTCGGTCTTGTCGCGCAGCGTACCCAACTGCTGCTGGAACAGCACGGTCTGCAGACGCGGCAGGTTATCTTCCAGACGTTTTTTGCGGTCGGTATTGAAGAAGAACTCGGCATCCGCCAGACGTGGACGCACCACTTTCTCGTTACCGGAGATAATCTGGATCGGATCTTTCGATTCGATGTTGGCGACGAAGATGAAGTTT
This sequence comes from Enterobacter cloacae complex sp. HYC080_NIDB, assembly GCF_056673325.1. Classification (NCBI taxonomy): domain Bacteria; kingdom Pseudomonadati; phylum Pseudomonadota; class Gammaproteobacteria; order Enterobacterales; family Enterobacteriaceae; genus Enterobacter; species Enterobacter cloacae complex sp. HYC080_NIDB. The sequence continues at coordinate 4,365,998 of NZ_CP114212.1, forward strand.
GGCAGCAGCTTGCCGTCGTTGGCGTAGACCGGGAAGTACTTCTGGTCACCCTTCATGGTGTACACCAGCGCTTCTGCCGGAACGGCCAGGAATTTCTCTTCGAACTTCGCGGTCAGCACCACCGGCCATTCAACCAGAGAGGTCACTTCTTCCAGCAGGCTGTCGCTCAGATCGGCATTACCGCCAATCTTGCGCGCCGCCTCTTCCGCGTCCGCTTTGATTTTGGCTTTACGCTGTTCGTAGTCAGCAATGACCTTACCGCGCTCCAGCAGGATTTGCGGATACTGGTCGGCATTGTCGATGGTGAACTCCGGCTCACCCATAAAGCGGTGGCCGCGGATCACGCGATCGGACGCCACGCCCAGAATGGTGGCAGGAATAACGGTGTCGCCCAGCAGCAGGGTCACGGTATGCACCGGACGCACGAAGTGGACGTCAGACGCGCCCCAGCGCATCAGCTTAGGAATCGGCAATTTCGCCAGCGACGTGGCAATCATGTCCGGCAGCAGCGCTTCTGCGCTCTCGCCTTTCACATGCGCACGATACAGCAGCCACTCGCCTTTGTCGGTGGTCAGACGCTCGGCCTGGTCAACGGTGATGCCGCAACCGCGCGCCCAGCCTTCAGCCGCTTTGCTCGGCTTGCCTTCCGCGTCGAACGCCTGGGCAATAGCCGGGCCACGTTTTTCGACTTCACGATCCGGCTGAGACGCCGCCAGATTTGCCACTTTCAGCGCCAGACGACGCGGCGCAGCAAACCACTCAATTTTACCGTGCGCCAGGCCAGCGTTATCCAGCTCGGCAGTCACGTTCGCAGCAAAAGATTCAGCCAGGCTGCGCAGGGCTTTTGGTGGCAGCTCTTCGGTGCCGATTTCCACCAGGAAAGTTTTATCAGACATGGCCGCCTCTTATTTGTTTCGGTTGCACATCGGGAAGCCAAGGGCTTCACGGGACGCGTAGTAAGCTTCAGCAACGGCTTTGGTCAGGGTACGAATACGGAGAATGTAGCGCTGACGTTCAGTCACGGAGATGGCTTTGCGGGCGTCCAGCAGGTTGAAGCTGTGGGCGGCCTTCAGAATACGCTCGTAAGCAGGCAGCGGCAGCGGAGTCTCCAGCGCCAGCAGCTGCTGCGCTTCTTTCTCGTACTGCTCGAAGCAGGTGAACAGGAAGTCCACGTCCGCGTATTCGAAGTTATAGGTGGATTGCTCCACTTCGTTCTGATGGAACACGTCGCCGTAGGTGGTTTTACCCAGCGGGCCGTCGCTCCAGACCAGGTCGTAAACGCTGTCTACGCCCTGAATGTACATCGCCAGACGTTCCAGACCGTAGGTGATTTCACCCGTGATCGGCTTACATTCCAGACCGCCAACCTGCTGGAAGTAAGTGAACTGGGTCACTTCCATGCCGTTCAGCCACACTTCCCAACCCAGACCCCAGGCACCCAGCGTTGGGTTTTCCCAGTTATCTTCCACGAAACGGATATCGTGAATGGTTGGATCCATACCCAGCTCTTTCAGCGACCCGAGGTACAGTTCCTGAATATTGTCGGGCGATGGCTTAATCACCACCTGGAACTGATAGTAATGCTGCAGACGGTTCGGGTTCTCACCGTAACGACCATCGGTCGGACGACGGGAAGGCTGCACATACGCGGTCGCCATTGGCTCTGGTCCCAACGCGCGCAGGCTGGTCATCGGGTGTGAAGTGCCGGCGCCGACTTCCATGTCCAAAGGTTGAACAATGGTGCAGCCCTGACGAGCCCAGTAATCCTGTAAGGTCAGGATCAGGCCCTGGAAGGTCTTGGTATCAAACTTTTGCATAGTATTTCGTGCTGGATACGTGTGGTTTTAAATGGAAGGGACCAGTATACCCGCTGGCTGCAAGATATACAGTACGAAACGGGGTTGTTTAGGGAAAATTGGGAAATAAGCCTTCAGGCCAGAACGCGGGCAGCGTCTGGCTGTTGATTATGCGAGCAGGCTAGCGCATGGAGAGGTGTAAAAACTGGCCGTCTGCATCAAACGAGCAGACAAAGCCCTCTTTACGCGACGTATGGCCCCGCAGCTCATAGCTTCCCTGAAAGCGCTCAAATCCGGTGACATCAATCTTCTGAACGGCCGAGTTATAGCGGCGTGCAGCCTGATCTTTACAGATTGCCTCCATGTTCAGTGAACGTTCCGGGCTCATTTTGCCCTGCTGTGCTTTTTGCACAGGTGCTTCTTGTGGCGTACTGCAACCTGCCAGCATGAGCAGCAGAAAGAGTGACGCCACTCGCTTCATCATCATTTTTATTACCGTCTTGGTCAGTGGCTGTTATTTTTAGTATCAAAGCTTTTATAGATTAAGGTTCGCCATTCTGCGAATCTCGCGGTCTTCCGGCAAGCCTGCTGATAAAACTCAGAATTTTCCAAACGAAGACTTTTGGACAATGGCAGTCACACTCCATTTACAGGGAACACGAGGAACTGATGGCGTCAAAAATTAACTGGATTGATAACCTGCGAGGAATAGCGTGTCTGATGGTGGTCATGATCCACACGACGACCTGGTATGTCACGAATGCGCACAGCATCAGCTCTGTTAACTGGGACATTGCCAACATTCTCAACTCTGCGTCTCGCGTCAGCGTTCCGCTGTTTTTTATGATTTCCGGATTTCTCTTTTTTGGCGAACGTAGCGCGCAACCGAGGCACTTCACCCGCATCGCGGCCTGTCTGGGGTTTTACAGCGCCGTTGCCTTGCTCTATATCACCTTGTTCACCTCAATTAACGCCGGGGTATCACTCAAATATTTGCTGCAAAAACCAGTGTTCTATCACCTGTGGTTTTTCTTCGCCATTATCGTTATCTATCTCGTCTCTCCTCTTATTCAGGTGAAAAACGTCAGCGGGAAAATGCTGCTGGCCCTGATGGTGGTGATTGGCCTCATCGCCAACCCGAATACGGTCTCGCAGAAAATCGACGGATTTGAATGGTTGCCGGTCAATCTCTATATCAACGGCGATACCTTCTATTACGTGCTTTACGGCATGCTGGGGCGCGCCATCGGGATGATGGAGACGCAAAAACGTAGTCTGAACTGGCTTTGTGCGTCGCTGTTTATCGCAGGCGTGGCGGTGATATCGCGCGGGACGCTGCACGAATTGCAGTGGCGCGGTAATTTTGCCGATACCTGGTACCTGTATTGCGGACCGATGGTGTTTCTCTGTGCCGTCTCGCTGCTTACGCTCGTTAAAAACACGCTCAACGCGCGGCCACTCCCGGTACTGAGCGTGATTTCGCGGCACTCGCTCGGAATTTATGGTTTTCACGCGCTGGTGATCCACGCCCTGCGAACAAGAGGTGTGGAGCTAAAGAGCTGGCCGGTGCTGGATATCATCTGGATTTTTGCCGCCACGCTGGTCATCAGCCTGCTGCTGTCGATGCTGCTGCAAAGAATCGATACGCGCAGGTTTGTAAGTTAGCCAGATGGACGGGGAGTGGTAGGCCGGGTCAGCGCAGCGCCACCCGGCGGATGTTTACGACATCAGCGGCAGCAGCTGCTGATAGATTTTGCGGAACACGTCGCGCCTCTGCGCATAGCGGGCATGGCGTGCTGCGTCAGGCAAGTGCGCCTGTTCAAGCGGAAGCTGCGGTAACAATTGTGAAAGCGGTTTTTCGGGGTTCATGGCTATCTGTGCCAGCCGTGCGGCGCCGAGCGCGGGCCCGACATCGCCACCAGTGCGGAAATCCAGCTGCAATCCGCTGATGTCAGCCAGCATCTGTCGCCAGTAAGGGCTCCGCGCGCCGCCGCCAATCAGGGTGACGCTCGACGGTTTCAGGCCGCAATCATGCACCACGTCCATGCCGTCGGCCAGCGCATAGCCCACACCTTCCAGAACCGCACGCGCCAGCTCTGACGGACCATGTTGATGGGTTAAACCAAAGAACACCCCTTTCGCTTCCGGGTTGTTGTGCGGCGTTCGCTCGCCGGAAAGATACGGTAAAAACCAGATCGTACCCGCGGTGTCATCCGCCTGCTGCGCGGCGGAGATGAGCGCCGGAACATCGGCCATGCCGGTGAGTCTTGCCGCCCAATCCAGGCAAGATGCGGCGCTGAGCATCACTGACATCAAATGCCATTTCCCCGGAAGGGCATGGCAGAAACTGTGCACTGCGCTTTCAGGGTTGCTGCGATACCCGTCGCTGACGGCAAAATAGACACCGGACGTTCCCAGCGACAGCATCGCCTGCCCTGCCTCCACCATGCCGACACCCACGGCCCCCGCCGCATTGTCACCGCCTCCGGCCACCACCGGTACGGCTGGCATATTCCAGCGTTCAGCAACGGCTGGCTGCAGCGTGCCTGTCACCTCGCTACCTTCGAACAGCGCGGGCATATGGGCGCGGGTCAGATGGCAGGCATTCAGCATCGCCTCGCTCCAGTCACGTTTCGCCACGTCGAGCCACATCGTGCCCGCCGCGTCAGACATGTCGCTGGCGAAATCACCCGTCATGCGAAAACGCAGATAATCTTTCGGCAGCAGGACTTTCGCCACCTGCCGGAAAATCTCAGGTTCATGACGCTGTACCCACAGAAGTTTCGGTGCGGTAAAACCGGGCATCATCAGGTTGCCGGTGATCTGGCGGGAGGTAGGTACACGTTCCTCAAGAAGCGCACACTCTTCTGCACAGCGGCCATCGTTCCAGAGGATCGCAGGACGCAACACGCGATGCTGGCTATCCAGCAGCGTTGCGCCGTGCATTTGCCCGGCAATCCCCAGCGCTTTGACGTCACGCAGAGGGTGTTTCTCGCCTAGCGCCTTGATGGCACGGTCCGTTGCCTGCCACCACTGCTCCGGGTCCTGTTCCGACCACAGCGGATGCGGACGTGAAACCTGCAGCGTTTCCGTCTGCGTAGCCAACACATCGCCCTGCTCGCTTAACAGGATGGCTTTCACACCCGACGTGCCAAGATCGATCCCGATATACATTACGGTGACTCCTTTAACAGAAATGCCCGGTGGCGCTAACGCTTACCGGGCCTACGTGCTGTTATTTATCGAACAGGTAGTGGTTGACCAGGTTTTCCAGCAGCTCCTGGTGCCCGCTCTGGTGCTGCGGCGCCAGCTGCTGCTGTTCAGCGTACTTCGCGATCTCCGCAAGTGATAACTGGCCTTTCAAAATTTGCTGACCCAGCTCACTGTTCCAGCCGCTGTAGCGCTTCGCAACACGCTTATCCAGCTCACCGTCTTCAATCATGCGAGCGGCGACTTTCAGCGCCAGCGCCATGGTGTCCATCGCGCCAATGTGGCCGTAGAACAGATCGTATTTGTCGGTGCTCTGACGACGTACTTTGGCGTCAAAGTTCAGGCCGCCGGTAGTGAAACCACCCGCTTTAATGATTTCGTACATCACCAGCGCATTCTCTTCCACGCTGTTCGGGAACTGGTCTGTATCCCAGCCCAGCTGTGCATCGCCGCGGTTAGCATCGACAGAGCCAAAAATGCCCAGTGCAATCGCAGACGCAATCTCGTGATGGAAAGAGTGGCCCGCCAGCGTGGCGTGGTTGGCTTCAATGTTAACTTTAATCTCTTTTTCCAGCCCGAACTGTTTCAGGAAGCCATACACCGTCGCCACGTCGTAGTCATACTGGTGCTTGGTCGGTTCCTGCGGTTTCGGCTCAATCAGCAGCGTGCCACGGAAGCCGATTTTGTGCTTATGATCGACAACCATCTGCATAAAGCGGCCAATCTGCTCGCGCTCCTGGCGCAGATCGGTGTTGAGCAGGGTTTCGTAGCCTTCACGGCCGCCCCACAGGACATAGTTTTCGCCGCCCAACTGATGCGTGGCGTTCATAGCCGTCACCACCTGCGTGGCCGCCCAGCTAAACACTTCCGGATCCGGATTGGTTGCCGCGCCCGCGCCGTAGCGTGGATTAGTGAAGCAGTTTGCGGTGCCCCACAGCAGCTTCACGCCGCTTTGCTGCTGTTTTGCCGCCAGCACATCCACCATCTGCGCGAAATTGTTCAGGTACTCTTTCAGAGACGCACCTTCCGGCGAGACGTCCACATCGTGGAAGCAGTAGTACGGCACGTTCAGCTTGTGGAAGAACTCAAATGCCACATCGGCTTTACGTTTCGCCAGCTCGATGGCTTCACCCGGCTGCTGCCATGGGCGGTCAAAGGAACCCACACCGAACATATCGGCGCCGTTCCAGCAGAAGGTATGCCAGTAACAGGCGGCAAAGCGCAGATGGTCTTCCATGCGCTTACCCAGTACCAGCTCATCCGGGTTGTAGTGACGAAATGCTAAAGGATTGGTCGTTTTTGGGCCTTCGTAACGAACACGATCGAGTTGGTCGAAATAAGCTTGCATATTGAGCTCCATAATCAGGGTATGCGGCGAGTCGTTGATACAGGAGTAATAGTGAATAGACATTTTGGGTTGCTCAATTACGTTATTTCACACTGCTATTGAGAGAATGCACAACTGTGCGCTGGCTCGCAAAATAATGCGCAGGCAAACTATTTTTCGGCGTAAATTCCAGAATCAAATGTAATTAAGACGTTACGCATTTTAAAATCCGATCGCGGTCATAAATTCAGAAATAAACCAAATATCGTAATGAGAAGATAAAAATCTGTAATTGCCAGCCCGCCTTTCCGCGTTAAAAATTTGCTGCGTCCCAGCAGTGAATGTTTCTTTTATCTCAGCAACACATACCCCTACAAAAGGCCTAATAATTATGAAGATAAAGAACCTGACCCTAACGATCTGCACTACTCTCCTCCTTGTAAGCTTTGCAGGACATGCCAAAGAGGTCAAAATTGGCATGGCGATTGACGACCTGCGCCTGGAGCGCTGGCAAAAAGATCGCGATATCTTTGTGAAAAAGGCGGAATCACTCGGTGCGAATGTCTTTGTTCAGTCAGCGAATGGCAATGAAGAAACGCAAATGTCACAGATCGAGAATATGATTAACCGTGGTGTCGATGTCCTGGTCATTATCCCTTATAACGGCCAGGTATTAAGTAACGTAGTGAAAGAAGCGAAGCAAGAGGGCATAAAAGTTCTCGCTTATGACCGCATGATTAATAATGCGGATATTGATTATTATATTTCGTTCGACAATGAAAAAGTGGGTGAATTACAGGCGCAAAGCCTGATCGACAAAGTGCCTCAGGGCAATTATTTCCTGATGGGTGGCTCTCCGGTAGATAACAACGCCAAACTGTTCCGTGAAGGACAAATGAAAGTCCTTAAACCCTACATCGACAACGGGAAAATTAAGGTGGTTGGCGATCAGTGGGCCGACGGATGGCTGCCAGAAAACGCGCTGAAAATTATGGAAAACGCGCTGACGGCCAACAACAACAAAATTGATGCGGTCGTGGCCTCCAACGATGCCACCGCAGGCGGTGCTATCCAGGCGCTGAGCGCCCAGGGGCTGGCCGGGAAAGTCGCTATCTCCGGGCAGGATGCCGACCTGGCAGGGGTAAAACGCATTATCGCTGGCACACAAACCATGACGGTTTACAAACCGATTACCGAGCTTGCCAATACCGCGGCGGAAATCGCCGTGGAGCTGGGCAATGGCAAGCAGCCTAAAGCAGACGCGACGCTGAATAACGGGCTGAAAGATGTTCCGGCTCGCCTGCTCACGCCAATTGAAGTCAATAAAGAGAACATTGACGCCACCGTGATTAAAGACGGTTTCCACAAGAAGAGCGAACTGTAATCCAGCGCGGCCCCCGCTCTGCGGGGGCGCATCACGTTGTACTGTTCTTCCCTCGGGTTATGTGGAGCAGGTATGCCTTATTTACTTGAAATGAAAAGCATCACCAAGCGCTTCGGCGCAGTGAAGGCCGTCGACAACGTCAGCCTCCGGTTGAACCCCGGCGAAGTGGTTTCGCTGTGCGGCGAGAACGGTTCGGGCAAATCAACGTTGATGAAAGTTCTGTGTGGGATCTACCCACACGGCAGTTACGAAGGCGAAATTGTCTTTGCCGGTGAAGTGATCCAGGCGACACACATTCGCGATACCGAACGTAAAGGGATCGCCATCATCCACCAGGAGCTGGCGCTGGTGAAGCATCTCACCGTGTTGGAAAACATCTTCCTTGGAGCCGAGATTTCCCGCCACGGCGTACTGGATTACGACACCATGACGCTCCGCTGTGAAAAGCTGCTGGCGCAGGTGAGCCTCAATATTTCACCGGATACCCGCGTGGGCGATCTGGGTCTGGGGCAACAGCAGCTGGTAGAAATTGCTAAGGCGCTGAACAAACAGGTACGGCTGCTGATCCTCGATGAGCCCACGGCTTCGCTCACCGAACAGGAAACCGCAGTTCTGCTCAATATCATCCGCGATCTGCAAAACCACGGCATCGCCTGTATCTACATTTCGCACAAGCTAAACGAGGTTAAAGCCATTTCGGACACCATCTGTGTCATTCGCGACGGGCAACACATCGGCACGCGCGAAGCGGCAGGCATGAGTGAAGATGACATCATCACCATGATGGTAGGCCGCGAGCTGACGGCGCTCTACCCGAATGAGCCACACGCCAGAGGCGAGGAAGTGCTGCGTGTGGAAAATCTGACCGCGTGGCACCCCGTTAACCGCCACATCAAGCGCGTGAATAACGTCTCGTTTTCTCTTCACAGCGGCGAAATTCTCGGGATTGCGGGCCTCGTCGGCGCCGGACGCACGGAGGCCGTACAGTGTCTGTTTGGCGTGTGGCCCGGGCGCTGGGAGGGGACGATTTATATCGACGGCCAGCCAGTGAAAATCGACAACTGCCAGCAGGCGATTGCCCGCGGCATTGCTATGGTGCCGGAAGATCGTAAAAAAGACGGCATCGTACCGGTCATGGCGGTGGGGAAAAACATTACGCTTGCGGCACTCGATCGGTTCTCCGGCGCGCTGAGCAGCCTGGACGATGCCGCAGAGCAACAGTGCATTCTTCAGTCGCTTGCAAGGCTGAAGGTCAAAACGTCCTCCCCGGAACTGGTGATTGGCCGCCTGAGTGGCGGTAACCAGCAGAAAGCGATTCTGGCGCGCTGCCTGCTTCTCAACCCACGCATATTAATCCTCGATGAGCCAACGCGCGGGATTGATATCGGTGCCAAATATGAAATCTACAAACTGATTAATCAGCTTGTTCAGCAAGGGATTGCCGTCATTGTCATTTCGTCTGAGTTACCCGAAGTGCTCGGCCTGAGCGACCGCGTGCTGGTGATGCACGAGGGGAAACTGAAAGCCAACCTGATTAACCAGAACCTGACGCAGGAGCAGGTGATGGAAGCCGCTTTAAGGAGCGAACGTCATGTCGAAAAGCAATCCGTCTGATATCAAAGTCGCCGTTCCGACGCCCGGTGCGTTCGCAGGGCTAAAAGCGCTGAACCTGCAGGTCTTCGTGATGATCGCAGCAATTATCGTCATCATGCTGTTTTTTACCTGGATGACCGATGGCTCATATTTAAGCGCGCGTAACGTCTCTAACCTGCTCCGCCAGACCGCCATTACCGGGATCCTGGCCGTAGGCATGGTGTTCGTCATTATCTCGGCAGAAATTGACCTGTCTGTAGGCTCGATGATGGGCCTGCTCGGCGGCGTGGCGGCTATTTTCGACGTCTGGCTTGGCTGGCCGCTGCCGCTGACCGTGGCGGTGACGCTGGTACTGGGTCTGGTCCTGGGGGCCTGGAACGGCTGGTGGGTTGCCTACCGCAAAGTCCCGTCGTTTATTGTTACCCTGGCGGGTATGCTGGCCTTCCGTGGGATCTTAATCGGGATTACCAACGGCACTACCGTCTCCCCCACCAGCGCCGCTATGTCGCAAATTGGTCAGAGCTACCTCTCCGATACCGTGGGCTTTACGATTGGCGTGGTAGGTTTGCTGGCGTTTGTCGCCTGGCAGTGGCGGGGGCGCATGCGTCGTCAGGCGCTGGGGCTGGCGTCACCGGCATCAACCTCCGTGGTAGGACGCCATGCGCTGACTGCGGTCATTGTGCTGGGCGCCATCTGGCTTCTTAACGACTATCGCGGTGTTCCGACACCGGTCCTGCTGCTGGCGCTGTTACTGCTGGGCGGGATGTTTATGGCGACGCGCACTGCGTTTGGCCGCCGCATTTATGCCATCGGTGGCAACCTTGAAGCTGCCCGTCTCTCGGGGATCAACGTCGAGCGCACTAAGCTCGCGGTGTTCGCCATTAACGGCCTGATGGTCGCCATCGCCGGGTTGATCCTCAGTTCGCGTCTGGGTGCCGGTTCGCCCTCCGCGGGTAACATCGCCGAGCTGGATGCGATTGCCGCCTGCGTCATTGGCGGCACCAGCCTCGCCGGCGGTATCGGTAGCGTGGCGGGTGCGGTCATGGGGGCATTTATCATGGCGTCGTTGGATAACGGGATGAGTATGATGGACGTCCCGACGTTTTGGCAGTATATCGTCAAGGGGGCCATTCTTTTGCTGGCAGTCTGGATGGACTCTGCCACCAAGCGACGAGCCTGATAACCGTATTGTGACTTAATTGGGAAGTGAGCCATGTTTGAAAAGCGTCACCGCATTACGTTGTTATTCAATGCCAATAAAGCCTACGACCGTCAGGTCGTTGAAGGCGTGGGTGAATATTTGCAGGCGTCGCAATCCGAGTGGGATATCTTCATTGAGGAAGACTTCCGCACCCGTCTGGAGAACATCAAAGACTGGCTGGGGGATGGTGTCATCGCTGACTATGACGATCCCGTCATTGAACAGCTGCTGACCGACGTCGACGTCCCGATCGTGGGCGTCGGCGGCTCCTACCATTCCCCCGAAAATTACCCGCCGGTTCACTATATCGCCACCGATAATCATGCCCTGGTCGAAGCCGCTTTTCTTCATTTAAAAGAGAAAGGCGTCCATCGTTTCGCGTTCTATGGTTTACCCGCCACCAGCGGCAAGCGCTGGGCAGTTGAGCGCGAGCATGCGTTTTGCCAGCTGGTCGCGCAGGAGAAGTATCGCGGCGTAGTGTATCAGGGGCTGGAGACGGCTCCGGAAAACTGGCAGCACGCGCAAAATCGGCTGGCGGACTGGCTGCAAACGCTGCCCCCGCAAACCGGCATTATTGCCGTCACCGACGCCCGTGCCCGCCACGTGCTGCAGGTCTGCGAGCATTTACATATCCCGGTGCCCGAGAAGCTGTGCGTGATTGGCATTGATAACGAAGAACTCACCCGCTATCTCTCCCGCGTGGCGCTCTCCTCTGTGGCACAGGGCACCCGTCAGATGGGCTATCAGGCAGCGAAGCTGCTGCATCGTCTGCTGGATAAAGAGTCTCTGCCGCTTCAGCGTTTGCTGGTACCCCCTGTCCGCGTCGTGGAGCGTCGCTCAACCGACTATCGTTCCCTGAGTGACCCGGCTGTCATTCAGGCGATGCACTATATTCGCAACCACGCCTGTAAAGGAATTAAGGTCGATCAGGTTCTGGATTCGGTGGGCATTTCTCGTTCGAATCTGGAGAAGCGTTTCAAAGAAGAAGTGGGCGAAACCATTCATGCCGTCATCCATGCGGAGAAACTGGAGAAAGCCCGCAGCCTGCTCATCTCAACATCACTGTCGATCAACGAAATCTCGCAGATGTGCGGTTACCCGTCGCTGCAATATTTCTATTCGGTGTTTCGCAAAGAGTATGACACCACGCCAAAAGAGTATCGGGATCGCCACAGCGAGGTGCTGATATAGAAAAGAAAACGCCTTCATTTAGAAGGCGTTTTTAGTGATTACATATGGGCGGCGATTAAGCGCTGGTTATCCTGGTACATCGCGAACAGATAGTTGTTATAGCTCTGCCCCTTCGTCGAATAACCCTTCAGCTTGTGGATCATCGTACTGGCCGTCACTTCCTGATCCGCTTTACGCAACTGAGCACGTGATTTACGGAAAGATGAGTAGGCCGGGTGCGTGTTCAGATTGACCACATAGGCACCCACGGAATCTTTGACTGATTCAAACTGAGAATAGCCTTTCACCTTGCCAGGCGCATTATTACAACGACCTTTCACACACTTCATACCGAAAAGATTGTTGTTATTACGCGCCAGCTTTGACGTTCCCCAGCCGCTTTCGGCTGCCGCCATGGTCGCAACCATGCTATTCGGGATGATATCGACACGTTCAAGGAGAGCATTCCACGGCACACGACGGGTGTTACCGTTCCAGCTCAGCTTGTAGCGCTTCGTGATATCTTTCAGACGCGCGCGTTCTGAAGGCGACCAGCGGCTATCGTACTGTTTGGAAATCAGCCAGTTACGATCCGCAGTAATCGCGGCATTTTGACTCGTGATGTAAGGCATTACCGTCCGGAGAAACGCTTTTTTCCTTGGTGTTCCGGAAGGGTATTTTCGCAAATCAGGAAGTGAACTACTCTTTGCACTATTGCGAGAATACTCTTGTTTACTGCTAACCTTACTACTTGTCGTCTTTATTACGTGGGCTTTCTTACTCGTTGTATCCGTGTGCGTCTTCGCAAGCACCTCACCTGAAAATGCCATGGTGAGTAACATGAGTATCGCAGCCCCATATCGTCGAATGGGAGTCGATATCATTAGGTCTCCTGGTCGGATGTCATCATCCTAACACCTTATTTTTTTCACAAATTTGAGAGCGGAATCTCAAATCATATCAAAAATAGACTTCAAGAGCACGTATAGAAATAGTCCAAATCCGAAACTATGTCACCTGAAACTTGCTTATAAAAACAGCACTCCTGAAAATTTGTGCGCGATATCGCAGATAACTGCCTAATTTTGCGCGGGATCACTCATCCTCACACGTCCTCCTGGCAGAAAGCGCTGGAGGATGAGTTTTTACCCTCCGCCTGATGGCAAACTGGTTAAAAATGCCGCGACAGGAAAATGGAATGAAACGCACCGCTCTGGCTTTTCTGATGCTACCCGCACTGGCACACGCTGACTGGTCATCACCGGGATTTAAGAGTTTTAGCGCCGAAGGCACCGGGATTTTCACCAGCCAGGCAAAGCTTGCGAAGGGTACGCGTCCTCTTACGCTGAGTTTTGACAAGACGTGCTGGCAGCCATCAGAGGCGATAAAACTCAATGAGATGCTGTCGCTCAAACCCTGCGATGGCACGCCGCCGCAGTGGCGCCTTTTCCGCGACGGTGAATATCAGATGCGGATTGATACTCGCTCCGGCACGCCCACACTGCTGCTGACAATTCAGAGTGCAGCAGAACAACCGGTGGCAACCGCTATCCGCCAGTGTCCGAAGTGGGATGGTAAACCGCTGACGCTGAACGTTAGCGATACTTTCCCGGAAGGGACAGTAGTGCGTGATTTCTACAGCAAACAGACCGCGACGGTACAGAACGGAAACATTACCCTGCAGCCCGCCGCTGGCAGTAATGGCCTGCTGCTGCTTGAGCGCGCCGAAACGGATAAACCCGCACCGTTTAGCTGGCAGAACGCCACCGTCTATTTTGTCCTGACCGACCGCTATGTGAACGGTGACCCGAGCAACGACAACAGCTATGGCCGCCATAAAGACGGGATGCAGGAGATTGGCACCTTCCACGGTGGCGACCTCAAGGGACTTGCCAGCAAGCTCGATTATTTACAGCAACTGGGGGTGAATGCGCTCTGGATAAGCTCTCCGCTTGAGCAGATCCATGGTTGGGTAGGCGGGGGGACCAAAGGGGATTTCCCTCACTATGCGTATCATGGCTATTACACCCAGGACTGGACAAAGCTTGATGCCAACATGGGTACCGAAGAAGATTTGCGCCATCTTGTCGATGAAGCACACAAGCGTGGTATCCGCATCCTGTTCGATATCGTCATGAACCACACGGGCTACGCGACGCTAGCAGACATGCAGGCGTATCAGTTTGGCGCGCTGTATTTACAGGGTGATGAGCTGAAAAAAACGCTGGGTGAACACTGGACCGACTGGAAGCCAGGTGCAGGCCAAACCTGGCACAGCTTCAATGACTACATTAACTTCAGCGACAAAGCCGCATGGGAAAAATGGTGGGGCAAGAAATGGATCCGTACCGACATCGGTGATTACGACAACCCTGGCTTTGATGATTTGACGATGTCGCTGGCGTTCCTGCCCGACCTGAAAACGGAATCCACCGTCCCTTCCGGGTTACCCAATTTTTATCAGCACAAACCCGATACCCACGCGAAGGCCATCCCGGGATATACCCCGCGCGACTATCTGACTCACTGGCTCAGCCAGTGGGTACGAGACTACGGCATCGACGGTTTTCGGGTCGATACCGCGAAGCACGTCGAGCTTGCGGCCTGGCAGCAGCTAAAAGATCAGACAAGTCAGGCACTGGCGGCCTGGAAAGGGGCGAACCCGGACAAAAAGCTCGACAACGCACCGTTCTGGATGACCGGGGAATCCTGGGGTCACGGGGTGATGCAGAGTGATTATTACCGCCACGGTTTCGATGCGATGATCAACTTTGATTATCAGGAGCAGGCGGCAAAGGCGGTGAACTGCCTGGCCGATATCGACCTGACGTGGCAGCAGATGGCAGAAAAGCTGCAAAGCTTCAACGTTCTGAGCTACCTCTCCTCCCATGACACACGCCTGTTCCGCGAAGGTGGTCAGCGCGCGGCTGAGCTGCTCCTGCTGGCACCGGGCAGCGTACAAATCTATTACGGGGATGAATCCGAACGTCCGTTCGGCCCGACGGGCTCCGACCCGCTTCAGGGCACCCGTTCGGATATGAACTGGCAGGATGTCACGGGCACGCAGGCGTCAACCGTCGCCCACTGGCAAATGCTGGGTCAGTTCCGCGCCCGTCACCCGGCGATCGGCGAAGGCAAGCAAACCACGCTGTCGCTGAAAGAAGGGTATGGCTTTGTGCGCGAGCACAAGGGCGATAAAGTCATGGTGGTATGGGCTGGTAATCAATAATCCCCCCCTCACCCTAACCCTCTCTCCACAGGGGAGAGGGCCGGGGTGAGGGGAGAAAAAACCGCCAGAACAATTCACTGAATAAATCCTTACCCGCCACACAAAACAACAAATCCGACCACACCACCCGATTTGCACCAACACGGTGCTAGCGTTATGGTTACCCACTTTCAAAATAAGCTCGACAGATCACCTGCTATGACGTTTTCACTTTTCGGCGACAAATTCACCCGCCATTCAGGCATTACTCGCCTGATGGAGGACCTCAACGACGGGCTGCGCACACCGGGCGCAATCATGCTCGGCGGCGGAAACCCGGCTCAAATTCCGGAGATGAATACCTATTTCCAGACGCTGCTCGCTCAGATGCTGGAAAACGGCAAAGCGACCGATGCGCTCTGCAATTACGACGGTCCTCAGGGCAAAACTGAACTGCTGGCACTCCTCGCTGGAATGCTGCGTGACGAGCTGGGCTGGGATATCGAACCACAGAATATTGCACTAACAAACGGCAGCCAGAGCGCGTTTTTCTACTTGTTTAACCTGTTCGCTGGACGTCGCGCCGACGGCACGACCAAAAAAGTGCTGTTCCCGCTGGCCCCGGAATATATCGGCTATGCCGATTCCGGTCTGGAAGAGGATCTGTTCGTCTCCGCACGCCCTAACATTGAGCTGCTGCCGGAAGGCCAGTTCAAATATCACGTCGATTTTGAACATCTGCATATCGGTGAAGAGACGGGCATGATCTGCGTCTCCCGTCCGACTAACCCGACGGGCAACGTCATTACCGACGACGAGCTGATGAAGCTGGATGCGCTGGCAAATCAGCACGGCATTCCGCTAGTGATCGATAACGCCTACGGCGTGCCGTTCCCGGGCATTATCTTCAGCGAAGCGCGTCCGCTATGGAACCCGAATATCGTTCTGTGTATGAGCCTCTCTAAGCTGGGCCTGCCGGGTAGCCGCTGCGGCATCATCATCGCCAACGAGAAAATCATCACCGCCATTACCAATATGAACGGCATTATCAGCCTTTCACCGGGCAGCATCGGTCCGGCAATGATGTGTGAAATGATTAAGCGCAACGACCTGCTGCGTCTGTCTAACGAGGTTATCAAGCCGTTTTATTATCAGCGCGTTCAGGAAACCATCGCGACGATTCGCCGCTACCTGCCGGAAGAGCGCTGCCTGATCCACAAACCTGAGGGGGCGATTTTCCTCTGGCTGTGGTTTAAGGACCTGCCGATCACCACCGAACTGCTCTACCAGCGTCTGAAAAAACGCGGTGTGTTGATGGTGCCGGGTGATTACTTCTTCCCGGGTCTGGATAAGCCGTGGCCGCACACGCACCAGTGCATGCGTATGAACTACGTGCCCGATCCGGAAAAAATTGAAGCGGGCGTCAAAATTCTCGCCGAAGAAATCGAAAAAGCCTGGCGCGAAGACGGTCAGTGACGCGTTACGCCAGATGATGCTGCACAGCGGGCATAATCTGGCGACCCCGAGACAGGTCAACCAGAATTAATATGCTCTTTACAGTACCGCCGTTTCCAGACGGCGGGCGTTAGACCGGTGTGCTTAGAAAAAATCTGTCGAAAATAGCCCACATCATTAAAACCGCAGCGTGTCGCTACTTCGGTTAATGATGCGGCCTCGTTGAGCAGTAATTTTTCTGCCGCCCGGACACGCTGGCGATGAATGGCCTCCGTCAGGGTTAAATGAAATGTCCGGCGAAATACTCGCCCAAGATAATCCGCATTGCAGTGCAGTTCTTTTGCCAGTAGCGACGTTGAAAGCGGTAAATGAAACTGTGTGCGAATAAGCTGTTTCGCCTTCCACGCCATGGCCGCACCGGCTTCATTGGCGCTGTCTTCATATCCGGAAGGACGGGAAATTTGCTGTAAGATCAGCAGTAAAATGATTTCAAGCGCCATGGTTCGCTGTAATTTCTCCTGCTCGCTTAAGAACTGGCGGAAAAGAGAAATGACAGACTGGGCGTCCCTCACGCGACAATGCTGTTCTATCGCCAGATTGGGTTGTGAAGAGGGATAATGTTCAATCTCAAAATGCAGCCAGTAAAATTTAAGATCGACAGGGAATTCGCCTACGCCCACGTGTCGCCTGTCAGGCCAAAGCAGTAACGTCTCCCCTGCACGCACCTCAAACACCGTATTTTCTTCCTGGATCGTTAATGTCCCTTTTTCGACAAAAATAATCTCCCACGATGTTAATTTCCGCGCAGGATGGCGACCCACGCCCCGGGAAATAAATAACCCGCCATTTTGGACCTTAATCGGAAGCGCTATGGATAATTCGAGCATGGATATTCACCATTCCGCTTTTATTGCCATCAATATTCAATTTACGCATTGATTATTAACTAATATCTGAATAACTGTCCGATCGGAATCACATTTTCTTCATCAGGTCGGAATCGTCACCTTTTTATACTTTTCCCTTCCCTTGTTGGCCTTGCCGTTCAATGCAGAATAAATGGGTACCTTGCATAAATACGATAATAAATTCGTTCATCGAGGAGTTACTTCATGACTTCCACACCGATTACTGAATCAGACGTGACACAAGGGGCGGCAGATGACCGGCTGTCCGTCCGCGAAAAAATTGGCTACGGCCTGGGTGATGCGGGCGGGACGGTAATTACCTGCCTGATCATGAATTTCCTGACCTTTTTCTATACCGATGTCTTTGGCCTCACTCCCGCGCTCGTGGGCACGCTATTTATTGCTCTTCGTGTGTTTGATGCCATCTCCGATCCGGTGATGGGCGTGATTGCTGACCGCACGCAGAGCCGCTGGGGACGTTTTCGTCCCTGGCAGCTATGGGTGGCGCTCCCCATCGGGGTTATTGGCGTGCTGACGTTCACCGTACCGGAAGCCAGCATGGGGGTGAAAATCGCCTGGGCGTTTGGTACCTATTTGCTGTTGTCCGTTGGTTATACCGCCATTAACGTGCCCTACTGCGCGCTGATTAACACCATGACTACCCGACACAACGAGGTGATCGCCTGCCAGTCATGGCGCTTTGTGCTGTGCGGCGTGGCGGGATTTCTGGTCTCTGTGGGATTGCCATGGCTGGTCGCGGAGCTCGGTCAGGGCGATGCCGCAAAGGGTTATCAGCTTGGCGTCGGCGTCCTGTGTGCTATCGCCGTGGTGATGTTTCTCTGCTGCTTCTTCTGGGTTCGCGAGCGCGTTCCGCTGGCGCTGATGGGTAAATTCACCTTACGCGAGCACCTTGCGGGCCTGCGTAAAAACGATCAACTGCTCCTGATGCTGGTGATGTCGTTTCTGCTGATCAACGTTTTCAACATTCGCGGCGGCGGATACATGTACTTCATCACCTACGTCCTGCAGGGCAGCACGGCCTATACCTCGCTGTTTTTCACGATGGTGACTTTTGCGGCCATTCTGGGTGCGGTGATCGTCAATCCGCTGTCGCGCCGTATTGATACCGTCAAACTCTACTACTACACCAACCTGGTGCTCGCTGCGCTTGCGGTGGGCATGTGGTTTCTGCCGGGAGGCCCGGCGCACCAGACGCTCTGGCTGGTGATTATTTTAAGCAACGGCGTGATCCTCGGTTTTACCCTGCCACTGCACTTCTCGCTGATGGCTTTTGCCGATGACTACGGTGAATGGAAAAACGGCGTGCGCTCATCGGGCATGAACTTCGCCTTCAACCTGTTTTTCATCAAGCTCGCATGGGCATCCAGCGCCGGGATCATCAGCCTGGTGTTTATCACCGTAGCCTATCAGCCGGGCATGGGTAACCAGACGCCAGCCTCGTTACAGGGCATCACCGCCATGGAGACACTGCTGCCTGCCCTTTTCCATCTGCTGCTGGCGGTCACTATCCGCTGGTGCAGGCTTAACAATCCACTGATGTCGCGCATTGCCACCGATCTGCGCCAGCGTCATGTCCCTTCCTGAGGAGAATACGATGTCCGTAATGGAACCCGATCTGCACCAACTGAAAATCAATGACCCGTTTCTCGGGCAGTATCAACGACTGGTCCGTGATGTGGTGATCCCCTACCAGTGGGATGCGCTGAACGATCGCGTGGCAGAGGCTGAACCCAGCCACGCCATTACCAACTTCCGCATTGCCGCGGGTCTGGAAGAGGGTGAATTCTACGGGATGGTGTTTCAGGACAGCGACGTGGCGAAATGGCTGGAGGCCGTGGCGTGGTCGCTATGCCAGAAACCGGATGCTGAACTGGAAAAAACCGCCGACGAGATCATTGAACTGATTGCCGCAGCACAGTGTGAAGATGGCTATCTCAATACGTACTTTACGGTTAAGGCCCCCGAGGCGCGCTGGACCAATCTGGCCGAATGCCACGAGCTGTACTGCGCCGGGCATATGATTGAGGCTGGCGTGGCCTGGTTTCAGGGAACCGGTAAACGCAACCTGCTGGATGTGGTGTGCAGGCTGGCAGACCATATCGACAGCGTGTTTGGCCCTGGCGAAACGCAGCTGCACGGTTATCCTGGCCACCCGGAAATCGAGCTGGCGCTGATGCGGCTGTACGACGTCACGGAGGAACCACGCTACCTCAATCTGGTGAAATACTTTATTGAGGAACGCGGCGCCCAGCCTCACTTCTACGATATCGAGTACGAGAAGCGTGGCAAAACGTCATACTGGAATACCTATGGACCTGCGTGGATGGTCAAGGACAAAGCCTACAGCCAGGCACATCAACCTCTTGCTGAACAACAAACGGCCATCGGCCATGCGGTACGCTTTGTCTACCTGATGGCGGGCATGGCGCATCTGGCGCGCCTGAGCGGCGACGAAGGTAAACGCCAGGACTGCCTGCGGCTGTGGAATAACATGGCGCAGCGCCAGCTGTACATTACCGGCGGGATTGGCTCGCAAAGTAGCGGCGAGGCGTTCAGCAGCGATTACGATCTGCCCAACGATACGGTGTACGCGGAAAGCTGCGCCTCCATTGGCCTGATGATGTTTGCCCGCCGGATGCTCGAGATGGAGGCAGACAGTCACTACGCCGACGTGATGGAGCGCGCGTTATACAACACGGTACTCGGCGGCATGGCGCTGGACGGAAAACACTTCTTCTATGTGAACCCGCTGGAGGTACATCCTAAAACGCTGGCGTTCAACCATATCTACGATCACGTGAAGCCCGTCCGCCAGCGATGGTTCGGCTGCGCCTGCTGTCCGCCGAATATCGCCCGCGTGCTGACCTCACTGGGACATTACATTTATACCGTTCGCCCGGATGCCCTGTTGATCAACCTGTATGTGGGGAACGATGTCGCCATACAGATTGATGAAAACACACTCCGGCTACGTATTAGCGGTAACTATCCGTGGCAGGATCAGGTGACCATCGAAATAACCTCGCCTGTTCCGGTGACTCACACGCTGGCCCTGCGGCTGCCGGACTGGTGCGCCGAACCGGCTGTTTCGCTGAATGGTGAACGCGTCACCGGTGAGGTCGTTCGTGGATATCTTTACCTCAACCGTTGCTGGCATGAGGGCGACACGCTGACTCTGACACTCCCTATGCCGGTTCGCCGCGTGTACGGTAACCCGCAGGTGCGCCAACAGGCAGGTAAAGTCGCGCTTCAGCGCGGGCCCCTGGTTTACTGTCTGGAAGAAGCTGATAACGGCGCAAATCTGCATAACCTCTCTTTGCCTGAAAACAGTGCGTTCCGGGTATTTGAAGGCAAAGGCATTTTCGCGCACAAAATGTTGATACAGGCGGAGGGGAGCGGTTATCACGCGAAGGATACGGATGCGCTGTGGCAGTACGATCGCTCGCCGGTACAGCGTCAGCCCCAGACGCTGACCTTTATTCCCTGGTTCAGTTGGGCAAACCGGGGAGAAGGGGAGATGCGGATATGGGTGGATGAAGGCTGAATATTTGCGGTCTGTTGCCCTCCCCCCGGACTGTACACACCCACGGGGAGAGGGAGTAAACCGGCTTTAACGTATCAGAAGCGCCAGGTCAGCCCGGTCATCAGCACGAAGCTGTCGTCGCGGTCGATCATCGGGCTGTTCTTCACGTCGTCAGGCAACACGGTGTAGACCGCGCTGGCGTTAAGGTACAGCTTCTGGGTTAACTGATATTTAGCCGCCAGGCCAACGTATGGCGTCCAGCTGTCACCGGCGGTGTATTGCTTCAGACCTGAGCGGCGAGACTCGTTGCCGGATACGCCGTAGTAGTAGTCGTTATAGCTTTCGTCGGTATAAAAAACACCCACAGATGGCGTCAGGGTCAGACGTTCCATCCTGATGGGTCGAAAGTAGGAGACTTCTCCAATCATGCCGCCGCTTTCATCCGTGGCATCGCCAGAGACCGCCACTTTCAAAGAACCCCAGCTTTCATGGTGATAGTACGCGCCACCGAGGAAAGCGGACGCCTTACGCTCATCAAGCTGTTTCATCTGATGGTCGTCATTGTCATCGGGATCAAAATGCAACGGCATCCACGATGCGGTCAGGCTGAGTTCATTTTTTGCGTCTTTCCACAGGATCCAGCCGCCCGTGGTCTGGCGCACATAAAAACGATCGCTTTCGTAACTGATTAACGGCACCGCAGTGGTATTTTCGTTATATCCCTTATAAGGAGACTCATTAAATACAGCCCCCGCCCCTATTGAAAAGTCACCGGCCATTGCAGACGTGGCTGCAAATAACGTGGCAGCGATAAGTAAATTGTATTTAATAGTCATCAAAGTAATCCATTTAAACGCCAAACAAGCGGGGCGAATAATAATGGTTACAAATTTGCCAATGCAACGCTGCGGTTTATATAATATTATATATATAATGATATAGATGGGCACGCATGATGAGTAAATTACAGCTAAAGCCACGCGAATTAAAAATAATCTCCGTCATCGCCGCCACTCACAGCATTGGTGATGCTGCTGCCCTGTTGGGTATGGCGCAGGCTAACGTCAGTAAATATCTCTCTGATTTTGAAGCGCGGGTTGGACTAAAGGTTTTTGAGCGCACGACCCGTCAGCTTGCACTTACCCAGTTTGGTGAAGCGTTACTTCCCTATATTGACGCTTCGCTGGACAAAAACGATCAGCTCGTGAATTTCATTGCCGATTATAAGCATGAAAAGCGGGGCAAAGTGACCCTTTACGCGCCCACGGGAATTGTCACCTACCTCGCGCGCCATGTCATCCATCAGATAAAAGACATCGGCGACATTCGTATCTCCCTGAAAACGTACAACCTGGACCGCAATGAATTTTCAGAAGGCGTTTCCTTCCCGGATGACTGCGATATTTTAATTACCTATGCACAACCAAAAGATGGAAGTCTGGTCGCCAGCGTATTAACAAAATATTCCGTTACGGCATTCGCCACTCAGGAATATTTAAATAACCATCCATTAGCCGGACCTGACGATTTAATTAATCACTCATGTATTCTGATCGATTCCATGCTGGTCGACGATGCAAATATCTGGCGTTTTCGTACCCATGGTAGTGATAACGTGCAAGATTACAGGGTGACCGGAAATTATATTTGCGACAACACGCAGACGGCGCTGGAGCTGGCAAGAAATAACCTTGGCATCGTATTCGCACCTAAAGAGAGCCTGAAAAAAGAATTAGCGCAAGGCATGCTGGTTCCCTGCTTCCCGCATCAGGAAGAGTGGTGGCTCGATCTGACCGCAATATTCCGCAAACGTGAATACCAGCCCTGGCGTGTGCAGTACGTCCTTGATGGCGTCCTCAATTGCCTGCGCCAGCAAATTGCTCAGGCCGCCCAGGGACGGCCTGAGCAGGGCGACTAGAACAGGCCCAGCGGCTTATCGGAGTAGCTGACCAGCAAACATTTCGTCTGCTGGTAATGCTCCAGCATCATCTTGTGGGTTTCACGCCCGATGCCGGATTGCTTATAACCCCCAAATGCGGCGTGTGCCGGATAGGCGTGATAGCAGTTGGTCCAGACGCGCCCGGCCTGAATGCCCCGGCCCATTTTATAGGCCAGATTTCCGTTGCGGCTCCAGACGCCCGCCCCCAGGCCATACGGCGTGTCGTTGGCAATCTCCAGTGCCTCCTCCATCGTTTTGAAGGTGGTCACCGCCAGCACCGGTCCGAAAATCTCCTCCTGGAAGACGCGCATGTTGTTCTTGCCAAACAGGATCGTCGGCTCAAGGTAATACCCGTCCTGCAGATCGCCACCAAGTACCTTACGGCGGCCGCCGGTCAGGATATCTGCGCCCTCTTTCTTGCCGATATCAATGTAGTTGAGGATGGTCTCCAGCTGTCCATGTGAGACCTGCGCCCCCATCTGCGTAACGTTATCGAGCGGGTTCCCGCTGCGGATAGATTCAACGCGGCGAATGGCGCGCTCCATGAAGCGTTCATAGATAGACTCCTGCACCAGCGCGCGACTCGGGCAGGTACAGACTTCACCCTGGTTAAACGCAAACAGCGCAAACCCTTCCAGGGCTTTATCGAAGAAGGCATCCTCTTCTTCCATCACGTCTGCAAAGAAGATGTTCGGGGATTTTCCCCCAAGCTCAAGCGTCACCGGAATGATGTTCTGCGTGGCGTACTGCATGATCTGCTGGCCCACTTCCGTCGACCCGGTAAACGCCACTTTGGCGATACGTTTAGACGTAGCCAGATACTCCCCTATCTCGCCACCCGCACCATTCACCACGTTAATCACGCCCGGCGGCAGGAGATCGCCAACGATTTCCATCAGCAGCAGAACCGAAAGCGGGGTCAGACGCGCCGGTTTGAGCACAATGCAGTTGCCTGCTGCCAGCGCGGGCGCCATTTTCCAGCTCGCCATCAGCAGCGGGAAGTTCCACGGAATAATTTGCCCTACCACGCCCAGCGGTTCGTGGAAGTGATACGCCACGGTGTCGCTGTCGACCTCGCTGATTCCGCCCTCCTGAGCGCGAATACAGGAGGCAAAATAGCGGAAGTGGTCAATGGCCAGCGGCACGTCTGCCGCCATCGTTTCCCGGATCGGCTTGCCGTTATCCCAGGTTTCTGCCGTCGCCAGCAGTTCCAGATTCTGCTCCATCCGGTCAGCGATTTTGAACAGAATGGCTGCCCGATCCTGAACGGAGGTATGCCCCCATTTGTCTTTCGCGTTGTGCGCCGCATCCAGTGCCAGATCAATATCGCGCTTGCCGGAGCTGGCTATTTCACACAGCGGCTGGCCGGTAACGGGGGTCAGGTTGGAATAGTATTCGCCGTCGACGGGGGCTACCCAGTCGCCGCCAATAAAGTTGTCATAACGAGGCTTTAGCTTGAGGGGAAAACCATACTCGCCAGGCTGGATACGCGAAGAGGGAGGATTGTTTGTCATGACCGTCTCCTTGCTGTTGGTGTACAACAAGGGTAGTCCCGGCTGGCGATTTTCTCGCCAACCGGTAACGGTGTTTACGACGGGGGTCACGGAGTTTCAGGAAATAATAACGAATCTCGCAGAACATGGTCGTTACCGCGGCGACGCGTAAACCCAATACGATTGAAATATTCCAGGATCTGAATCGCCAGCTTGCGCCCTACGTTCAGCCGATCGCGAAAATCGGCTGCACAGGTAGAGCCGCGCGCCTGATCCAACTCGCGGATCAGGTTAGCAAACGCCACAATGCGATCGTTACGGTAATAACGATCTTTCACGATCGCAACTATCAGCCCCTGCTGCGCCGCGTGGCGTAATACCTGACGCATCGCCTGCTCGTCGGTGTTCGTTTCGCGCGCCAGATCGCGAACCCACCACGGCTCATCACCAAACAGCGAAGCCACTTTCTGCCAGATAACCTCCTGCTCTGCGGTGAATCCGGCTTTGTGATCCGGCAGGTGCAGCCAGCCGTGGTGGCTTTTAATCACCCCGCTTTCGCGCATGTTTTCAATCAGCAGCAGCACCAGCGCATCGTCTTCCATCGGCAGCGCCATGCGGCGCAGACGCTCACGCCCCGGACCAGGCTCATCCTGATGCTGTTCATGATACGTCGCGAGAGTGGTGAGTATTTTGCGCTGCCAGCGTGCGGCAACCGGGGCATTCAACAGGCTATTACCGGCCTGAATAAAGCCCGGCTGCCGGGTCAGCGGGTCTAATCCTTCCCTGCTCAGCTGGCGTGCCCAGGCAAAATCACCCAGGTTCACTGCACCGCGATCGAGATGCACCCGCAGTGCGGCGTTATCATCAGGGGCCTGTGCCAGCGCGGCCAGCCATTGCAGATATTCCGGTTTACGCTTGCCGCGTCGCGGCGAGTTAAGCGCCACCACCCGTGCCCCGGCCAGCGTTTCCCGCGCGGAGATATCCCGCAGAACCAGACGGTCGTTGTCTGCAAGCCAGAGCGGTGAATCGAAAACCAGTTCAGCAAGATCGTTTTCCAGCAGCGACACGCGTCCGGTGATATGGCTGGCCGCGTGGTGAATATGCAGCGGCTGCCACTGAGTCAGCGGCACATTCGTCTGCAGAGAGACAATCACGCGTTCAGACGGCTCTGGCGGAGCATCGGCCAGCAGCCAGTCGCCGCGGTTAAGCTGCTCTTTTTCCGCATCTCCGGCAATATTCAGCGCGATCCGCTGCCCGGCATGCGCCTGCTCTGCGGGCTGGTTCTGTGCATGTAAGCCGCGCACGCGCATCGGTTTGTTAACGCCCGTCAGCCACAGGCTATCGCCCACCTTCACTTCACCGCTCAACGCGGTACCGGTGACCACCAGGCCCGCCCCTTTTACGGTAAATGCACGATCAATCGCCAGACGGAAGCGATGATGATTTGCGTGGTCACGTGACGTCAGTTGCTGCAAATGGTGACGAAGTTCGTCGATGCCGCGGCCTTCGGTGGCCACGGTGACAAAAATCGGCGCATCGGCAAAGCCATACTCCCGTAAGGTGGCCTGCACCCCTTCGCGCACCTCGCCGACGCGCGCGTCATCCACGCGGTCAGCTTTCGTCAGCGCTACGGTCAGCTGCGGGTTGCCGGTCAGCTGGAGGATTGCCAGATGCTCGCGGGTTTGCGCCATCACGCCGTCATCGCAGGCCACGACCAGCAGGGCATGATCGATACCCCCCACCCCCGCCAGCATGTTAGACAGAAACTTCTCGTGCCCTGGTACATCAATAAAACCCAGCACGCGGCCGTCTGGCTGGGGCCAGTAGGCATAGCCCAGGTCGATAGTCATGCCGCGCTTTTTCTCTTCCGGCAGACGATCGGCGTTTATGCCAGTAATCGCCTGCAGCAACGTAGTTTTTCCGTGGTCGACATGACCGGCGGTGGCAATAATCATTTCAACAACATCTCCAGAAATCGCTCTTCATCATCAAGGCAGCGCAGATCCAGCCACATTCGTCCATCGTAAATCCGCCCGATAACCGGCACAGGCATGGCGCGCCAGCGTAACGACAGGGCCTCCAGGTGGCTGCCGCGCCCGTCACGCGGGGTAAACGTGAGCGCTTCGCTCGGCAGCCTGTCCACCGGCAGCGAACCGCTGCCAATCTGCGACTGGCAGGGCTCAATCCGAACGTCAAAATCAGGGTAGTGCGGGGCGATGCGCGGCAGCAATAACTCGGCCTGCGCACGAATCGAGGCGGCATCACGGGTTAAGAGACGCAGCACAGGCAGGCGGTCGGCCAGCTTCTCCGGATGGAGATAGAGCCGCAGCGTCGCATCCAGCGCGGCAAGGGTCATTTTATCGGCTCGCAGGGCGCGCTTGAGCGGATGCTGCTGCAGCCGGGCAATCAGCTCGCGTTTGCCGACGATAATCCCGGCCTGCGGCCCGCCCAGCAGTTTGTCGCCGGAAAAACTCACCAGGCTGACGCCCGCCGCAATCATCTCTTGCGGCATCGGTTCTTTTGGCAAGCCGTACTGGCTCAGGTCCACCAGCGAACCGCTGCCGAGATCGGCAATCACCGGGAGATTCAGTTCGCGCCCAATCTCCGCCAGCACGGCCTCATCAACCGTTTTGGTGAAGCCTTCAATCTGATAATTGCTGGTGTGAACCTTCATCAGCAGGGCGGTGTTTTCATTCACCGCTGCGCGATAATCTTTCGCATGGGTACGGTTGGTGGTACCGACCTCATGCAGCGTGCAGCCCGCCTGGCGCATCACGTCCGGAATGCGAAACGCCCCGCCAATTTCCACCAGCTCGCCGCGGGATACCACCACCTCTTTGCCGCTGGCGGTGGCCGCCAGCATTAGCAGCACCGCTGCGGCGTTGTTATTCACAATGCAGGCATCTTCCGCACCGGTCAGCTGGCACAGCAGATCCGCCAGGGCACGATCGCGATGCCCGCGTCCTGCGCCGTCCAGATCGTACTCCAGCGTCACCGGCGTTCGCATGGCCTGCCCGACCGCAGCCACGGCCTCTTCCGCCTGCTGCGCGCGGCCCAGGTTGGTGTGCAGCACGGTACCGGTAAGGTTGATCACCGGGCGTAATGCGCTTTGCGCGTTCTTGTCCAGCCGATGTTCCACTTCCAGCTCCCACGCGCTACACCAGTCGGGCAAGCTATTTTCTGCCTGAATGGCGCATCGGGCTTCGTCCTGAAGCAGGCGTAACATCTCAACCGTCGCGGTATGGCCGAAACGCTCCACAACAGCATGAATGCGAGGTTCGCGAAGAAGACGATCGGTAGCGGGGATCTGGCTGTAGAGCGAATGATGAGTAGTCATGAAAGCGCCTGGCGAGTAAATATCTTCCCCCCTCCCGACGGGAGAGGGAGTTAACATGTGGAGAGATTGTACCGCCTCCTGCAGCGAAGTGTTATAACCCGCGTCAAGCCTTTGGCGGTTCGGTACGGGCAAAGCTCTCGCGGCTAAAGAGCGTTTCAGCCAGCTTCACCAGCAACGGTCGGTCAACGCACCAGCCGGGGGACACGCGGCGGAAATTGAGATACCCGATGGCGCAGGCAATGGCGATGGTGGCCAGGTTCAGGCTATCGGTGTGAATTTTTCCCTCCCGGATGAGCTGTTCGCACATATCCAGACTGCGGTTGATTTTTTCCCGCTGGCGCAGCAGTTCGTTTTCTGACTGCTGTGCGGCGGGCCTTGCCTGCTCACGCACGGAAGTCAGCGCCGCATCCATAATGCCATCGGCCAGGGCTTCAATCTGCTTCACCGCCAGCGCCGCTTTTGGGTCAGCCGGCAGCATGGCCGGGGCCACGCCCAACAGCTCGATATACTCCGCAATAATCGGGGAGTCGAACCAGTATTCACCCTCGTCCGTCACCAGCGCCGGAACTTTTCCTAGCGGGTTGTACTGCGCGACGCCGTTTTCAGCGTTGTAGGGCTGTTCATTGACGAATTCGAATGTCATCCCTTTCTCCAGCAGGAGAATCGAGATTTTTCGCACGAAGGGACTGGTGTAGCTACCGATGAGTTTCATTGCCTGATCCTTGATGCCGGAAAAAGGTCAGTATGGATCACGGGATGAAAAAAGGGCAGGTATGGATGTCGCATTCCTGCCCTGGCGGGATTAATGATCGAGGTAGAGGTAGTGCATCCAGCTGGTCATGCGCAGCAACACTTTACGCATTACCGAGACGTGGGCGAAATGGTCTGAATAGACCGCCACCTGGGCATAGATACCGTCTGGTAGCGCATCGACGTCGGCGTTAGGCTCCAGTTCAATCAGCGCCTGTACGCCATCCGTGCCCGGTGTGACGGTCAATGCCTGCAACGCCCCCTGCGCCTGGTACGACCCTCCCGGCACCACCGGCAGGACGCTGGTGAGTTTCCCGGTAAATACCTGGCCCGGCAGCGCATTAAACACCACTTCCGCTTCATCACCCGGCTTAAGACGCAGCAGCGAGTTCTGGCGGAACTGCGCCACAATCTGACGTTTCTGTTCCGGAATAAAGACCATGACCGGACGCAGAGGTAACGCGGCGGCATAGGTCCCCGGACGGATCAGCACCTGGGTGATATAGCCGTTGCTCGGCGCGCGCACCACGGTCTGATCGCGATTGTATTTCGCTTCGGCAAGCTGGGCGCGTAATGAGGCAATCTGCGACTGTTCACCGTTCACCATGCTGTCTAACTGACTTTGAATCTGCGTCTGTTCAGCCACAGAACCTTTCACCAGCGCATCCTGCGCCAGATAGTTCTGCCGCGCGTTGTCGATATCGCTTTCAGAAAACGGGTTCACCTTCGCCCGGCTGCCTTTCAGGTAACGCTGATAATCTTTATACAGGCGGTCACGCTCTGCCGAGACGCGCGTGGTATTAGCGACGGCTTCTGCAAGCTGCGCTTTCAGGCTATCGATATTGTGGGTTGCGGTGACCAGATCGGCCTTGAGTCTGTCGACCCGCGCCTGGTAGCGGCCCGGATCAAGTTTAAATAATACTTCGCCTTTTTTAATGAGCTGGTTGTTTTTATCAGTCACTTCGGTGACCACGCCCGTCACCTGCGGTGTAATCGGAATGGAAATAACCGCTTTTTGCGCCGTAAAGGTATACGGATGGTTATAGTTCATTAACAGAATCAGTCCGGCAACAATAAATACCCCACCCAACGTTGCGGTGGCGAGCGTCCACTGATTTACCGGAATGCGGAATATTTTAAAGATCGCCCAGGCAAATGCCACATAGGTCAAAATAATTAACAGATCCATGATTAGCGCTCCAGCGTGTTCTGATCAGCAGTGGGCTGTACCGCCGCCAGCTTTTGTTCTAATTCGGCCACGCGTTTGGACAGCGCATCCATGCCCGGGACCTCATCTGGCTTTGTAATGTGGTTCTGCATGCCCCAACCGCGATCTTCACGGTAGAGCGTGGCCCAAATCCACAGAAACGGCCAGATGGCATGGAGGGTGAACAGGCTAATCCAGCCTGCCGTATGAATCGCATCGGCATGGGGATGATTACGTTTTTTAGCCATATTATAAGGGATATCATGAATAGCGATAATCCCGTAAAAAAGCACCAGAAATACAAAAATCAATACGCCCAACGCAAAATAGTTGAGAAACATATTTTCCTCACTTAAACAACGTCAACTCATTAAACGAATAAAACAGCACGCAGCCTAATTAATTTATTTTTAAATTTAAAAGGCACACTGGTTATTTCAGAGCCGGGGAGTATCGGTTTTTATAATATCTCCATGCAAGTTTATAAACGTGTCAAAATATAACCTGAATAATAATATACTTAACCTTACATTATGAGCGTAATCCACCTTTTAACTTTTCGCCATACCACACATGAAAAGTGGTTTTTTAGCTTTACGTGTCACGCAAGACTATCCTGACGCCAATTCGCAAAGCAGAGTTTGCCGCCGATCACAGCCAGAGAAATCTGCATAAAAATATTTTGTGAAATCAGTCACAATCCAGAAACAAACCCACAAAACAAAAATGCGATCGCAATCACAAAAATGCGTGGTTTTTGCTTTGTTTTTCGCCATCGTATTTTTTTTACCCACTAATTTTGTGATTCAGATCACGTCATTGAATGCCACACCCCCTACATTTACGTGACACATATCACACAAATTTTCACTGTCTGGACAGTTGAACGATTCAGTGCCAGATTTCACAGCATCAGAACAGGGCCCGGCTACCTCTGCCGCCGCACATTAACGATAAACCTCGGGCCGCAAGCCTAAGCGTAAACATAAGAAGGGGTGTTTTATGTCATCCGATTTCAAGATCAAAGTTCAAAGCTTTGGTCGTTTCCTCAGCAACATGGTGATGCCAAATATCGGCGCGTTTATCGCGTGGGGTATTATCACCGCATTGTTCATTCCGACAGGGTGGTTGCCTAACGAAACGCTGGCGAAACTTGTTGGCCCTATGATTACTTACCTCCTGCCGCTGCTGATCGGTTTCACCGGTGGTCGTCTGGTAGGCGGTGACCGTGGTGGCGTTGTGGGTGCCATCACCACAATGGGTGTTATCGTCGGTGCGGATATGCCGATGTTCCTCGGTGCCATGATTGCCGGTCCTCTGGGCGGCTGGGCGATTAAGAAATTCGACGTCTGGGTAGATGGTAAGATCAAATCCGGCTTCGAAATGCTGGTGAACAACTTCTCTGCGGGCATCATCGGGATGATCCTCGCGATTCTGGCGTTCCTCGGCATTGGTCCTGCGGTTGAAGTGCTGTCCAAAATTCTGGCGGCAGGCGTTAACTTTATGGTGGCGCACGACATGCTGCCGCTGGCGTCTATCTTCGTTGAACCGGCGAAAATTCTGTTCCTTAATAACGCCATCAACCACGGTATCTTCTCGCCGCTGGGTATTCAGCAGTCTCACGATCTCGGCAAGTCCATCTTCTTCCTGATTGAAGCGAACCCAGGTCCGGGTATGGGCGTTCTGCTGGCATACATGTTCTTTGGTCGCGGCAGCGCTAAGCAGTCTGCTGGCGGTGCGGCTATCATCCACTTCCTGGGCGGTATCCACGAAATTTACTTCCCGTACGTGCTGATGAACCCACGCCTGATCCTGGCCGTTATCCTCGGCGGTATGACCGGCGTGTTCACCCTGAGCGTGCTGGGCGGCGGTCTGGTCTCTCCTGCTTCTCCGGGCTCTATCCTGGCCGTGCTGGCGATGACCCCGAAAGGTGCCTACTTCGCTAACATCGCGGCTATCTGTGCGGCCATGGCGGTCTCCTTCGTGGTTTCTTCTATCCTGCTGAAAACCAGCAAAGTGAAAGAAGATGACGATATCGAAGCGGCAACCCGCCGTATGCACGACATGAAAGCGGAATCCAAAGGCGCAACCCCGCTGGCGGCTGGCGATGTCTCTAACGACCTGAGCCACGTGCGTAAAATCATCGTTGCTTGTGATGCCGGTATGGGCTCCAGCGCAATGGGTGCCGGCGTGCTGCGTAAGAAAGTACAGGATGCGGGCCTGACCAACATCTCCGTGACCAACAGCGCAATTAACAGTCTGCCGCCGGACGTTGACCTGGTGATCACCCACCGCGATCTGACCGAACGCGCCATGCGTCAGGTACCGCAGGCACAGCACATTTCGCTGACTAACTTCCTCGACAGCGGCCTGTACACCAGCCTGACCGAACGTCTGGTTGCCGCGCAGCGTCATGAAGATAACGAAGTGAAAGTGCGCACCAGCCTGCAGGATAGCTTTGACGAGAGTAATGCCCACCTATTTAAACTGGGTGCGGAGAACATCTTCCTCGGCCGTACCGCGGCTACTAAAGAAGAAGCGATTCGCTTTGCCGGTGAACAGCTGGTAAAAGGCGGTTACGTTCAGCCTGAATATGTCGATGCGATGCTGGAACGCGAAAAACTGACCCCAACCTATCTCGGTGAATCCATCGCGGTTCCACACGGTACCGTTGAGGCGAAAGACCGCGTGCTGAAAACCGGTGTGGTGTTCTGTCAGTATCCTGATGGCGTACGCTTCGGTGAAGAAGAAGATGACATCGCCCGCCTGGTGATTGGTATCGCCGCTCGCAACAACGAGCATATCCAGGTGATCACCAGCCTGACCAACGCCCTGGACGATGAGTCCGTTATCGAGCGTCTGGCCAAAACCACCAGCGTTGAAGAAGTTCTGGCACTGCTGAACAAATAACAGCGCCTCTTCCCTCTCCCCCCGGGGAGAGGGCTAGGGTGAGGGGGAGAAAGCTCCTCACCCCAGCCCTCTCGGGTAAAAACATTGATGAAGGTTAACACTATGAAAGCATTACATTTTGGCGCAGGTAACATCGGTCGTGGTTTTATCGGCAAACTGCTGGCAGACGCGGGCATTACGCTGACGTTCGCCGATGTGAATCAGGTGGTCCTGGATGCCCTGAATGCCCGTCATAGCTATCAGGTCCATGTGGTGGGCGAAAACGAGCAGGTCGATACCGTCTCAGGCGTGAACGCGGTCAGCAGCATTGGCGACGACGTAATCGACCTGATTGCCAGCGTTGACCTTATCACCACGGCGGTAGGCCCGGTGGTTCTGGAGCGTATCGCCCCGGCGGTGGCTAAAGGCCTGGCAAAACGTAAAGCGCAGGGCATCGACACCCCGCTGAACATCATCGCCTGTGAAAACATGGTACGCGGCACCACACAGCTGAAAGGCCATGTCATGGCGGCCGTGGCTGACGAGGATAAAGCCTGGGTCGACGCGCACGTTGGGTTTGTGGATTCCGCCGTGGACCGCATCGTTCCGCCGTCAGCATCCGCCACCCACGACCCGCTGGAAGTGACCGTGGAAACCTTCAGCGAGTGGATCGTCGATAAAACTCAGTTTAAAGGTGCACTGCCAACTATTCCGGGAATGGAATTAACCGATAACCTGATGGCATTTGTCGAACGCAAACTCTTCACGCTGAACACCGGGCATGCTATAACCGCGTACCTCGGAAAATTGGCCGGTCATCAGACCATTCGCGATGCGATTCTCGATGAGAAAATCCGCGCGGTGGTAAAAGGGGCCATGGAAGAGAGCGGCGCGGTGCTGATCAAACGCTACGGTTTTGATGCTGATAAACACGCAGCCTACATCCAGAAAATCCTTGGTCGCTTTGAAAACCCGTATCTGAAAGATGATGTTGAGCGCGTGGGACGTCAACCGCTGCGTAAGCTGAGTGCAGGCGACCGTCTGATTAAGCCGCTGCTCGGCACGCTGGAATACGGTCTGCCGCATGCCAACCTGGTGAAAGGGATTGCCGCTGCAATGCACTACCGCAGCGATCAGGACCCGCAGGCGATCGAGCTGGCTCAGCTGATTGATGACAAAGGCGCGCAGGCTGCGCTGGCGCAGATTTCCGGTCTGGACGCCAATAGCGACGTGGTTGTGGAGGCGGTTAACGCATACAACGCAACCAAATGATGCACAGTGTGGCGCAGGTTAGCCTGCGCCCAGATAACAGATTGTCAGATATGCAGGCAATAATGGAACAAACCCAGGCCTTTGAAAATCGTGTGCTTGAGCGTCTGAATGCTGGCAAAACCGTACGAAGCTTCCTGATTGCCGCCGTCGAGCTGTTAACCGAGGCGGTTAATATCCTGGTGCTTCAGGTGTTTCGCAAAGACGACTACGCGGTAAAATATGCTGTAGAACCGTTACTGGACGGCGATGGACCGCTGGGCGATTTATCGGTGCGTCTGAAGCTGATTTACGGTCTTGGCGTGCTGAACCGGCAAGAGTACGAAGATGCAGAGCTGTTAATGGCGCTACGTGAGGAGCTCAATCATGACGGTAACGAATACGCCTTTACCGATGATGAGATCCTGGGGCCCTTCGGCGAGCTGCACTGTGTGGCCGCGCTGCCCCCTGCCCCTCATTTCGACAGCAGCGACCCTGAGCTATACGCGATGCAAAAGCTGCGTTATCAGCAGGTTGTCCGCTCCACGATGGTCCTTTCCCTGACTGAGCTGATTTCCCGGATCAGCTTAAAAAAAGCGTTTCAGAAGTAAGCCTGCTCACATTGGTGTATCCTTCCCTGTAAATTCCCCGTTTTCAGAGTTATTTGTCATGAAAGAAGTCGAAAAGAACGAAATTAAACGCCTGAGCGACCGCCTGGATCTGATCCGTCACCAGATGGCGGGTCTGTCACTGGTCGATTCCGCCGAGAAGTACGCCGAGCTGGAGAAAGAGACCGCGAAGCTGGAGGCAGAGATCGAGCGCCTGCGGGAAGTAAAAGGCCAGAAGCTGAGCAACGAAGCGCAGAAGCTGATGAACATGCCACACCGCCGCGCAATCACTAAAAAAGCACAGGCTGACATGGGCAAGCTGAAGAAAAGCGTCCGTGGCCTGGTGGTCGTGCACCCGATGACCGAGCTTGGCCGTGAAATGGGCCTGAAAGAGATGACGGGCTTTTGTAAGACCGCGTTCTGATTTCATGCCGGGTGGCGCTGCGCTTACCCGGCCTACTCTTTTCCCCTTCGCGTGAATTGGTCCAACCAATTGCGCAATCAATCCTCCCCTGGTTCACAATTCCATTATTTCCGCTCACAAAACCATTGCCACCCCATAACATCTGATTAACCATTCATTGTCATTAACCCTACAACACAACATTGGCAGGACCACTTTTACATAACCTGTGATGCAGAGATGAGCGGAGACTCACCCGCCGCGCAGGTTATCTGGTCCCCAGGAGACCTGCATGAGCCTCTGGCAACAAAACTACGACCCGGCCGGAAATATCTGGCTGTCGAGCCTGATCGCATCGCTTCCGATCCTGTTCTTCTTCTTTGCGCTGATTAAGCTCAAGCTGAAGGGCTACCTTGCCGCGACGTACACCGTTGCCATCGCTCTGCTGGTGGCGCTGTTCTTCTACAAAATGCCGGTCGATCGCGCGCTGGCCTCCGTTGTCTACGGTTTCTTCTACGGTCTGTGGCCAATTGCGTGGATCATCATCGCCGCTGTCTTTGTCTATAAAATTTCGGTGAAAACCGGGCAGTTCGACATCATTCGCTCGTCGATTCTCTCCATCACGCCGGACCAGCGCCTGCAGATGCTGATTGTCGGCTTCTCCTTCGGGGCGTTTTTGGAAGGTGCCGCCGGATTTGGCGCACCGGTCGCCATTACGGCCGCCCTGCTGGTGGGCCTCGGCTTTAACCCGCTTTATGCCGCGGGCCTGTGCCTGATTGTGAATACCGCCCCGGTGGCGTTTGGCGCAATGGGGATTCCGATTCTGGTCGCCGGACAGGTGACCGGGCTGGATAGCTTTGAGATCGGCCAGATGGTGGGTCGCCAGCTGCCGTTCCTGACCATCATCGTGCTGTTCTGGATCATGGCGATTATGGACGGCTGGCGCGGCGTGAAAGAGACGTGGCCTGCTGTAATGGTGGCGGGCGGTTCGTTCGCCATCGCGCAATACCTCAGCTCAAACTTCCTCGGCCCGGAGCTGCCGGACATCATCTCTTCGCTGGTCTCGCTGGTCTGCCTGACGCTGTTCCTGAAACGCTGGCAGCCGGTACGTATTTTCCGCTTCGCCGATATGGGCGCCTCACAGGTCGATCAAACCCTGGCCCGTACAGGTTATACCGCATGCCAGGTAATCCGTGCCTGGTCACCGTTCCTGTTCCTGACCGCAACGGTAACGCTGTGGAGCATCCCGCCGTTTAAAGCCCTGTTCGCCCCGGGCGGCGCGCTGTACGACATGGTGATTAACATCTCCGTGCCGTTCCTCGACAAAATGGTCGCCCGCATGCCGCCAGTCGTGCATGCCGCCACACCGTATGCCGCGGTCTATAAGTTCGACTGGTTCTCCGCCACCGGGACCGCCATCCTGTTTGCCGCGATCCTTTCCGTGGTGTGGCTGCGCATGAAGCCTGCCGCCGCGGTGCAGACCTTCGCAGCGACGATTAAAGAGCTGATGCTGCCGATTTACTCCATCGGCATGGTGCTGGCGTTCGCGTTTATCTCGAACTACTCCGGCCTGTCATCGACGCTGGCACTGGCGCTGGCCCATACCAGCCACGCCTTCACCTTCTTCTCACCGTTCCTCGGCTGGCTGGGTGTGTTCCTGACCGGGTCAGATACCTCGTCGAACGCCCTGTTTGCTGCACTGCAGGCTACGGCGGCCCAGCAGATTGGCGTGTCGGATGTTCTGCTGGTCGCTGCGAACACCACCGGCGGCGTGACCGGGAAAATGATCTCCCCGCAATCCATCGCCATTGCCTGTGCGGCGGTGGGACTGGTCGGTAAAGAGTCGGATCTGTTCCGCTTTACCGTGAAACACAGCCTGATATTCACCTGCATGGTCGGGGTGATCACCACCCTGCAGGCTTATGTCTTAACCTGGATGATCCCATGATAGTGATGCCCAGACGCCTGTCCGACGAGATAGCCTCTCGCGTACGGGCGCTGATTGAAGAACAACAGCTGGAAGCGGGCATGAAGTTGCCCGCTGAACGCCAGCTCGCCGCCCAGCTTGGTGTATCGCGTAATTCCCTGCGTGAAGCGCTGGCCACGCTGGTCAGCGAAGGGGTACTGATGAGCCGTCGCGGCGGCGGCACCTTTGTGCGCTGGCAGCATGACGACTGGTCCGAGCAAAACATCGTTCAGCCGCTGAAGACGCTGATGGAAAATGACCCGGACTACAGCTTTGACATCCTCGAAGCGCGTCACGCCATCGAAACCAGCACCGCCTGGCATGCGGCCATGCGGGCAACCGAGGCCGACAAAGAGAAGCTCAAAGCCTGCTTTGAGGCCACGCAAAGCAGCGACCCGGATATCGCCTCCCAGGCTGACGTGCGTTTTCACCTGGCCATTGCCGAAGCGTCGCACAATGTGGTTCTGCTCCAGACCATGCGCGGGTTCTTCGACCTGCTGCAATCCTCTGTCAAACAAAGCCGCCAGCGCATGTACCTGGTTCCGCCGGTGTTTGCACAGCTGACTGAACAACACGAGGCGGTGCTTAACGCCATTCTGGCCGGTGATGCCGAGGCCGCACGCAAGGCGATGATGGCGCATCTCGGCTTCGTTCACACCACCATTAAACGATTCGATGAAGACCAGGCCCGACAGGCGCGTATTACCCGTCTGCCTGGCGAGAGTGATATTTCCAGGGAGAACAAAGCATGATCATTTCAGCAGCCAGTGACTATCGCGCCGCGGCGCAGCGCATTTTGCCCCCGTTCCTGTTCCACTACATCGACGGCGGGGCGTATGCCGAATACACCCTGCGCCGCAATGTGGAAGACTTGTCAGAGGTGGCCCTGCGTCAGCGCGTGCTGAAGAATATGTCTGACCTGAGCCTTGAGACGACGCTGTTCAACGAAACGCTCTCCATGCCGGTCGCCCTCGCCCCCGTCGGCCTGTGCGGTATGTACGCCCGTCGTGGCGAAGTGCAGGCGGCGGCGGCCGCGGATGCCAGGGGTATTCCGTTTACCCTCTCTACCGTCTCCGTCTGCCCGATTGAAGAGGTCGCGCCGACCATCAAGCGTCCGATGTGGTTCCAGCTGTACGTCCTGCGCGATCGCGGTTTTATGCGCAACGCGCTGGAGCGCGCCAAAGCGGCGGGCTGTTCCACGCTGGTCTTTACCGTCGATATGCCAACGCCGGGCGCGCGCTACCGCGACGCCCACTCCGGCATGAGCGGCCCGAATGCCGCTCTGCGCCGCTACTGGCAGGCGGTGACGCACCCGCAGTGGGCGTGGGATGTGGGTCTGAACGGACGTCCGCACGATCTGGGCAATATCTCGGCTTACCTCGGTAAACCGACCGGGCTGGAAGATTACATCGGCTGGCTGGCGAACAACTTCGATCCGTCCATCTCCTGGAAAGACCTGGAGTGGATCCGCGAATTCTGGGACGGCCCGATGGTGATCAAAGGGATCCTCGACCCGGAAGATGCCCGCGACGCGGTACGTTTTGGCGCAGACGGCATTGTGGTCTCAAACCACGGCGGGCGTCAGCTCGACGGTGTGCTCTCCTCCGCACGCGCGCTGCCCGCCATTGCCGATGCGGTGAAAGGCGATATCGCGATTCTGGCCGACAGCGGCATTCGCAACGGGCTGGATGTGGTACGCATGATCGCGCTCGGCGCCGACAGCGTGCTGCTGGGCCGTGCGTATCTGTACGCGCTGGCGACGGCGGGTCAGGCTGGCGTGGCGAACCTGCTTGACCTGATCGAAAAAGAAATGAAAGTCGCGATGACGCTGACCGGTGCGAAAACCATTAGCGAAATCAGCAAAGACTCTCTGGTGCAGGAGTTAAGTCGATTACCGGCGGCGCTGGCTCCCCTTGCGCAGGGAAACGCTGCCTGAATACCCCTCCTGTTAACACCGCTGTTCACGCGCCCGGTTCCCCCTTCGGGCGCTTTTTTTTGCCGAAAATAACACTTAGATAACAAATTGGATAAGAAAATTTGACATATTTGCTCCCTCCGCAATTGTATATACAAGCAAATACAAGAACACAAAAACAACATCACATCGGAGAGGAGCATATGACGTATTCAGGCAGGGTGGATATTCAGCAGGTGATCGATGAGAGTCCCTTTTCAGGGTTTCACTGGCTTCTTATCGTACTGGGCTTTCTGGTTCTGGCGATCGATGGATTTGATACCGCGGCAATGGGTTACATCGCCCCTACGCTGTCGGCAGAATGGGGGATACATAAACAGGATCTGGGGCCGGTGCTGAGCGCAGCCCTGCTGGGCTTGTCGCTGGGTGCCCTCATTGCAGGCCCGGTATCGGACAAGATGGGGCGCAAGCGCGTGCTGGTCTTCTCCTGCCTGTTCTTCGGCCTTGCAAGCCTGGGCACGGCCTGGGCGCAAACTCTGAATACGCTGACGTTGTGGCGCTTTCTGACGGGCCTTGGCCTCGGTGCCGCAATGCCAAACGCCATCACGCTGATTTCCGAGTTCGCCCCCCAGCGCTGCCGCGCCATTGCGATTAATACCATGTACTGCGGCTTCCCTCTGGGTGCCGCAGGGGGTGGTGCGATCTCTTCGTGGCTTATTCCCCACCATGGCTGGCGAAGCGTGCTGCTGACGGGTGCAATTGCGCCGCTGATTTTGACGCTGCTGCTGGCGCTGTTTTTGCCGGAGTCGGTGAAGTTTCTGGTGCAGCGCGGGAAGGACGTCATGCAGATCCGCCGTATCGCCAGCCGGTTCAGCCGCAGCACCCTGGAGAGCGTTACCGGCTTTTTCCTCGCCGAGGAAAAAGTCGCTTCTAAGAAAGGGAGCGTGGCGCAGCTCTTCTCCATGCCCTGGCTGCCCGGCACACTGATGCTGTGGGTCACCTACTTTATGGGGCTGGTGATTTACTACGTCCTGCTGAGCTGGATGCCGACCCTGATGCAGGGGATGGGCTATGCGCTGGCGGAATCCGCCTGGCTCACCTCGCTGTTCACCTTCGGCGGTACCGCAGGCATTCTGCTCGCGGGCTGGATGATGGATCGCTGGGAGGCACACAAAGTGGTCGCGGGTGGCTTTGTGCTGACAATGGGTCTCATTCTGTTACTGGGCATTGAGCATAATCATATCGCCCTGTTTGGCGGGTTGATTTTCCTGATGGGGATCGCGATGAACGGGGCGCAATCGGGCATGCAAACCCTGGCAGCGACTTTTTACCCAACAGAGTGCCGCGCAACGGGTATTGCCTGGATGCAGGGGATCGGCCGCTTTGGCGGCGTGGCGGGAACCATGACCAGCGCTCAGCTGCTTTCCCTGCAGTGGCAGGCGGACAGTATTTTGATGATCCTCAGCGTGCCTGCCTTGGTCGCCGCAGCGGCAACGTGCTACAAAATGCTGCGTTGCCGTGCGCAGGAACCTGGCGTCGCGTAATTCCTCACTTTTCTGCTATTCTGCCCCCGCAATTAAGGGGGCAGCATGCTTAACATCGTTTTATTCGAACCAGAAATTCCGCCGAATACCGGCAATATCATCCGCCTGTGTGCCAACACCGGCTTTCGTCTGCACATCATTGAGCCGATGGGCTTTACGTGGGACGACAAGCGTCTGCGTCGCGCGGGGCTGGATTACCATGAATTTACTGCCGTCGTGCGCCATCATGATTACGCCGCGTTTCTGGAAAGCGAAAAGCCGCAGCGCATGTTCGCCCTGACCACCAAAGGCACGCCAGCACACAGCGCCGTGAGCTATCAGGACGGTGACTATCTGATGTTTGGCCCGGAAACCCGCGGCCTGCCAGCCGCGATTCTGGATGCCCTGCCCGCTGAGCAGAAAATCCGTATTCCGATGATGCCGGACAGCCGCAGCATGAACCTGTCGAACGCGGTGTCGGTGGTGGTGTATGAAGCATGGCGCCAGCTGGGGTACCCGGGCGCCATTCTCAGAAGTTAAATGCCGTCACCATACTCAAACGTATGGTGGATACCGTTGAAGAGCTGATCCATATCCATGGACGGCTTATCGCTGTCTGGTTTGCCGACGATACGCGCCGGTACGCCAGCCGCGGTGGTGTGCGGCGGAACCGGCTGGAGCACAACCGACCCTGCGCCAATCTTCGCGCCGCGTCCGACTTCGATATTGCCGAGGATTTTGGCACCCGCGCCAATCATCACCCCTTCACGAATTTTCGGATGGCGATCGCCGCTGGTTTTACCGGTACCGCCAAGGGTAACCGACTGCAGGATCGAAACGTCGTCTTCAATCACCGCCGTCTCACCCACAACAATGCCGGTGGCGTGGTCGAGCATAATTCCACGGCCAATTTTCGCTGCCGGGTGAATATCGACCTGGAAGGTCACGGAGACCTGATTTTGCAGGAAGATTGCCAGCGCGCGGCGGCCTTCATTCCATAGCCAGTGGCCGATGCGATACGCCTGCAGGGCGTGGAAGCCTTTCAGGTATAGCAGAGGCGTAGAGTATTTATCTACCGCCGGGTCGCGCGTACGCACGGCCTGAATATCACAGGCGGCAGAGGCGATCATTTCCGGGTCAGCGGCGTATGCCTCCTCCACCACTTCACGGATGGCGATAGCAGGCATAATCGAGGAGGCCAGCTTGTTGGCGAGCATGTAGCTGAGAGCACTGCCAAGGTTTTCGTGTTTGAGTAGCGTAGCGTGGTAAAAACTGGCCAGCATAGGCTCACAGTCGGCCAGCGCCCGGGCTTCGGCTTTAATATTGTTCCAGACGATATCCAGTTCTTCACACGGCATTGCTTACTCCAGACGATAAGTTAATGACCAGCCAGTTCTGCGCTGGCTGGGTCATTCAGGTGACAACGGTTCCGACTACTTACTGCTGCGCTCGTCCTTGCGCGCACGACCTAATAAGGTCAATGCTGCCTCGCGCGCATTTTTTCCGCAATACAATACCTGATAAATTTCCTCGGTTATTGGCATTTCGACACCAAACCGGTGCGCCAATTCGCGGACTTCTTTGGTATTGCGGTAGCCTTCCACCACCTGTCCAATCTTCTCCTGCGCGCTTTTTACATCGCTGCCCTGTCCGAGCATCATGCCAAAGCGGCGGTTACGAGACTGGTTGTCGGTACAGGTCAGCACCAGATCGCCCAGACCCGCCATCCCCATAAAGGTGGCCGGATCGGCGCCCAGCGCCTCGCCAAGACGGGACATCTCGGTTAAGCCGCGGGTAATCAACGCCGTACGGGCGTTGGCGCCAAAGCCAATACCGTCAGACATCCCGGCACCGATAGCAATCACGTTCTTCACCGCACCGCCCAGCTGGACACCGATAAAATCAGGGTTGCTGTAGACGCGGAAGCTCTTGCCACAGTGCAGCAGATGCTGGAGATCGTCGGCGAAAGCCTGGTCAGTGGATGCCAGCGAGATCGCCGTCGGCAGGCCAGCAGCCAGCTCTTTGGCAAAGGTCGGACCGGAGATGACCGCCAGCGGGATCGCATCACCCAGCGCTTCGCGGGCAACGTCCTGCAGCAGCCGTCCGGTTTCCGCTTCAAGACCTTTGGTTGCCCAGACAATACGGGCATCCGGGCGCATCAGCGGCTTAATCTGACGCAGCACTTCGCCAAACACATGGCTCGGGACGACAATCAGAATGTTGCGGCTGGCCGCCAGCGCGGTCGCAAGATCGCTTTCCAGGTGCAGGGAGTCAGGGAACGGAACGTCCGGGAGAAACGCCACATTGCAACGGTCGTGCTGCAGCGTGGCGATATGTTTTGGATCGTGGCCCCACAGGACCACGTCGTGACCATTTCTTGCCAGCGTGATGGCAAGAGCGGTGCCGTATGAGCCGGCACCGATCACAGTCATTGAAGCATTAACAGTGCTCATCAGGCATCCTGATGTTGTTCAGCACCTTCGCCAGCTTGCTGCTGCAGATAGTTCATGAACAGCGCATCAAAGTTAACTGGCGCAAGGTTCAGTTGCGGGAATGTACCGCGAGAAACCAGGCTGGTGATGCATTCGCGCGCATACGGGAACAGGATGTTCGGGCAGTATGCACCCAGGCAATGCGCCATCTGGTTGCCTTCGATGCCGCCGATGGAGAAGATACCGCCCTGCTGTACTTCACACAGGAACGCGGTTTCTTCGCCCAGAGAGGCGGTCACGGTCACACGCAGTACAACTTCATACACGTCATCTGCCAGTTGGGTAGATGCGGTATCCAGATCAAGTTTAACCTCTGGCTGCCAGTCTTTCTGGAAAACGTGCGGCGCATTTGGCGCTTCAAAAGAGACATCTTTCGTGTAGATGCGCTGGATCTGGAAAATCATTTCATTATTGCTTTGTTCTGACATGGAAAAACCCTTTTTAATTGTCCTAAAGTCTCTTAGCTCAGCAGCGGATCGAGTCCACCACGGGCGTCGAGCGCATACAAGTCATCACAGCCGCCAATGTGCTGCGCATCAATAAAAATCTGCGGAACCGTCGTACGACCACTACGTTGGATCATCTCTTCACGTTTAACCGCGTCACCGTCGATCGGCAGTTCCTTGAACGTGACGCCTTTGCTGTTCAGTAGCGCTTTCGCACGGTGGCAGAACGGGCACGTCGCTTTGGTGTAGATCTCAATATTGGCCATGACTGAACTCCTTATTTACCGCGAACCAAAGGAAGATTTTCCCCGCTCCAGCCGGAGATCCCTTCTTTCAGTACCGTTACATTTTCGAAGCCCGCTTTATAAAGCGCGCTGGCAGATTCTTGCGCCTGCATACCGGTTGCATCAACAACGATAATTGGCTGGGCTTTGTGTTTTTCAAGCTCACCCACGTTGTTCGCTTTGATTTCAGCTGGCAACAGGTTGATTGCGCCTGCAATGTGACCTTTACGGAAATCGTCACGCTGACGCAAATCGACAACGACGGCATCTTCTTTGTTGATCAGACGCGTCGCTTCACCACGGGTGATAACCTTAATCTTAGACGTCAGGCTCTTAAATGTGGTGAACAGCACAGCAGCCAGCAGGCCAATCCACGCGATGCTCAGAACCGGATGGCGGCTAACGAATTGCATAATTTCTTGCATGGAGGGTAACTACTCCCGACTAAGTGATAAAAAAACCAGGACAGGAGTATACCTGTGCGTTCTGGCAAATACAGCCAGCGACCCTAACCTAATCCATTTTCTGCGGCATGCCACCTAAAAAAATGCCTCAAAATGGTCCGGTCAGCGCCTTGCCCCTGCGCTTTCTTTGATCTTCTGCGGCTATTTGATCGATTCAGCTGTAGTAAAATTACGCAAATTTTGACTCTTGAGCATGAGGTTGTTGCAATGTCGGTTTCTAAAAAACCTATGGTACTGGTGATTCTGGATGGCTATGGCTACCGTGAAGACAGCCAGGATAACGCTATTTTCAGCGCAAAAACCCCGGTGATGGATGCGCTGTGGGCGAAACGTCCCCATACCCTGATCGATGCATCCGGTCTGGAAGTCGGTCTGCCTGACCGCCAGATGGGCAACTCCGAAGTCGGTCACGTTAACCTGGGCGCGGGCCGTATCGTCTATCAGGACCTGACCCGTCTGGATGTCGAAATCAAAGAACGCACCTTCTTCGCGAACCCGGTTCTTTGCGGCGCGGTAGATAAAGCCGTTGCGGCAGGTAAAGCCGTTCACATCATGGGCTTGCTCTCCGCGGGCGGTGTACACAGCCACGAAGATCACATCATGGCGATGGTTGAACTGGCCGCCGAGCGCGGTGCAGAAAAAATCTATCTGCACGCCTTCCTGGATG
Organism: Enterobacter cloacae complex sp. HYC080_NIDB; assembly: GCF_056673325.1. NCBI lineage: Bacteria > Pseudomonadati > Pseudomonadota > Gammaproteobacteria > Enterobacterales > Enterobacteriaceae > Enterobacter > Enterobacter cloacae complex sp. HYC080_NIDB. The sequence goes on from NZ_CP114212.1 coordinate 4,410,425, forward strand.
GTCGCGATACGCCACCACGCAGCGCAAAAGGCTCTCTGCAAGCCTTCGAAGAGAAATTTGCCGCACTGGGCAAAGGCCGCGTCGCCTCCATCATTGGTCGTTACTACGCCATGGACCGCGACAACCGCTGGGATCGCGTTGAACAGGCCTATGACCTGATGACCCTGGCAAAAGGTGAGTTCCAGTTCACGACTGCCGTTGAAGCCCTGGAAGCCGCATACGCACGTGATGAAAACGATGAATTCGTGAAAGCGACCGTGATTCGTGCTGAAGGCCAGCCCGATGCCGCCATGGAAGATGGCGATGCGCTGATCTTCATGAACTTCCGCGCTGACCGCGCGCGTGAAATCACCCGTGCTTTCGTCAACAGCGACTTCGACGGTTTTGCCCGTAAGAAAGTGGTAAACCTCGACTTCATCCAGCTGACCGAATACGCGGCAGACATCAAAGCCCCATGCGCGTATCCACCAGCCTCGCTGGCTAATACCTTCGGCGAGTGGATGGCGAAGAATGACAAAACGCAGCTGCGTATTTCCGAAACCGAAAAATATGCGCACGTGACCTTCTTCTTTAACGGCGGCGTGGAAGAGCCGTTCAAAGGTGAAGAGCGCATTCTGATCAACTCACCGAAAGTCGCGACTTACGATCTGCAGCCAGAGATGAGCTCTGCTGAGCTGACTGAAAAACTGGTCGCGGCCATCAAGAGCGGCAAGTACGACACCATCATCTGTAACTACCCGAATGGCGACATGGTCGGTCATACCGGCGTGATGGAAGCCGCCGTGAAAGCGGTTGAAGCACTGGATCACTGCGTTGAGCAGGTTGCAAAAGCGGTTGAGTCCGTAGGCGGTCAGCTGCTGATCACCGCTGACCACGGTAACGCGGAACAGATGCGCGACCCGGCAACGGGCCAGGCGCATACCGCTCACACCAACCTGCCTGTTCCGTTGATTTATGTCGGTGATAAATCACTGAAAGCAGTGGAAGGCGGCAAGCTTTCTGACATCGCGCCAACCATGTTGTCGCTGATGGGTATGCCGATCCCTGAAGAGATGACTGGTAAGCCGCTGTTCATCGTGGAATAATCCCTCCCCATGAGGGGAAAGGCGATTTTTTCAATCACATGGGTCGTGAAGCCGCTTAGGTTATCAGTCAGACCCCTGCTTTGCGCCAGCGCACTCAGCGCTGGCGTATTGCTGTGCGCCGCATCCGCCCACGCGGACGATCGCGACCAGTTGAAATCCATTCAGGCGGATATCGCCGCTAAAGAGCGTGCGGTACGCCAGCAACAACAGCAACGCTCAGCCCTGCTCGCCCAGCTTAAGCAGCAGGAAGAAGCTATTTCGGCCGCAGCCCGTAAGCTCCGTGAAACGCAAGATACCCTCGCTCAGTTGAATAAACAGATCGACGAGATGAACGCGTCGATTGCCAAACTGGAGCGCCAGCGTGATGCTCAGGAGCGCAATCTTGCCGCACAGCTTGATGCCGCTTTCCGACAGGGTGAACACACCGGCCTTCAGTTAATCCTCAGCGGAGAAGAGAGCCAGCGCGGTCAGCGTCTGCAGGCCTACTTTGGCTATCTGAACCAGGCGCGTCAGGAGACCATTGCGCAGTTGAAACAGACGCGTGAAGAGGTCTCCACCCAAAAAGCTGAGCTGGAAGAGAAGCAGAGTCAGCAGCAGACGTTGCTCTACGAACAAAAAGCGCAGCAGGCGAAACTTGAGCAGGCCCGTAACGAGCGCAAGAAAACCCTTTCCGGTCTTGAGTCCTCCATTCAGCAAGGTCAGAGCCAGCTGAGTGAAATGCGTGCCAACGAATCAAAACTGCGTAACAGTATCGCCCGTGCCGAAGCCGCGGCGAAAGCGCGTGCCGAAAAAGAGGCCCGCGAGGCGCAGGCCGTTCGCGACAAGCAGCAGGAAGCCTCCCGCAAAGGTACCACCTACAAGCCAAGCGAAAGCGAACGTTCCCTGATGTCGCGTACCGGCGGTCTGGGTTCCCCACGCGGTCAGGCCTACTGGCCCGTTCGCGGTACGCTTCTGCATCGTTATGGCGAACAGCTGCAGGGTGAACTACGTTGGAAAGGGATCGTTATCGGTGCGTCTGAAGGTAGTGAAGTGAAAGCCATTGCCGATGGACGAGTGATTCTGGCCGACTGGCTGCAGGGTTACGGTCTTGTGGTAGTGGTTGAGCACGGTAAAGGCGACATGAGTCTTTACGGCTACAATCAGAGCGCACTGGTCAGCGTTGGCACACAGGTGCGCGCAGGCCAACCCATCGCCCTTGTGGGCAGCAGTGGCGGTCAGGGCCGCCCGTCACTCTATTTCGAAATTCGTCGTCAGGGTCAGGCGGTCAATCCACAGCCGTGGTTGGGAAGATAAGTTTTGCTTCAATTTCGTCGAATGGTTCTCTCCGTCGTCAGCGCGCTGGCGCTGGCTGCACCGGTATACGCCGGTAAACTCGCCATCGTGATTGATGACTTCGGTTATCGTCCGCACTATGAAAATCAGGTGCTGGCGATGCCGCCAGCCATCTCTGTCGCCGTCCTTCCGAATGCGCCTCACGCCCGTGAGATGGCGACCAAAGCCCACAACAGCGGACATCAGGTCCTCATCCATCTGCCGATGGCACCGCTCAGTAAACAGCCGCTGGAAAAAGATACGCTTCGTCCAGATATGAGCAGCGATGAGATCGAGCGCATCATCCGTGACGCTTACAACAACGTGCCGTATGCCGTTGGCCTGAACAACCATATGGGTAGCGCGATGACCTCCAGCCTGTACGGCATGCTAAAAGTGATGCAGGCGCTGGAACGCTACAACCTCTACTTCCTCGACAGCATGACCATCGGCAACAGCCAGGCGATGCGTGCCGCTCAGGGAACGGGGGTGAAGGTGATCAAGCGCAAGGTGTTCCTGGATGATACTCAGAACGAGGCCGACATTCGCGCGCAGTTCAATCGCGCCGTGCAGCTCGCCCGACGCAATGGTTCAGCCATTGCCATCGGCCACCCGCATCCTTCTACGGTGCGCGTTTTACAACAGATGTTGCCGACCTTGCCACCAGATATCACACTGGTACGTCCGAGCGATCTGCTCAATGAGCCGCAGGTCGATACGTCTCGCCCGGGTAGCGCACAACCACCCGCAACGCAGCCGCGTAACCCGTTCCGTGGCGTGAAGAATTGCAAGCTGAAACAACCGCCTGAACCGGTGCATGCAACCCGCTTCTTCGCGGTCATCAGCGAAAGCGTGAGCCAGAGTACGCTGGTGCAATACTTCCAGCACCAGTGGCAGGGATGGGGTAAGAAAGTATCAGTGAGCCATTCTCAGTGACAGGCGATTAAGGTAGAAAAATGCCGCAGCGACACAAAATTCTGCTCCTCGATACCGGTAAAGAATGGGGAGGAGGCACCAACAGTATGCTCGAACTTCTGAAGCGCATTAACCGCGAAAAGTTCGATATTACCTGTTGTTTTTACAGTGACTACAGCCGGGCCGAAGGGCAAACCATCGGCCAGGTGCTGAACAGTATTGGCATTCCCTTAATTGTCATCCCTCAACATAAGCAGCCCGCATGGGCGAAGATTGCCAAAGAATTGGGACGTAGCCTGCTGTTTTTCTCCCGCAGCGCCCGGAAGGCATTTACACGTCATGTTGATACGCTCTGGCGTATTCGACCCAACGTTAGCAAAATCGAGACGATTTTCAGGGATGGCGGTTTCGATACGCTTTATATGAACAACCAGCCGGGCTCTAACGAAGAGGGTTATCTGGCAGGTGCAAACGTGCATGCGCGGATAATCCAGCACTGTCGAATTGAACCTGTTTTGACCCCGCCGCTGGTGAAGCTGGTGAATACCCATGCCACAAAAATCATCGCCGTCTCACATGGCGTAGAACGCGTGTTAGTTCAGCATGGGGTCCGACCCGAGCTGTGTACGACGGTCAACAATGCCATCGACATCCATCAGCCTTTACCCGACCGACGCGCGATGCGTAATCGCCTGAACATTGATGACGACACGTTCGTGTTCGGCAGCATTGGCTCATTAATCCCTCGCAAAGCCAACCACCACACGCTGGAAGCGCTGGCACAATTCAACCAGAAACATCCCGAGGCGAGGTGGAAGATGGTGCTGGTCGGTGAGGGGGCTGAACGCGGTGCGTTGGCGGCACAAGCTGATGCGCTGGGTATTGCTGAGCATGTGATTTTCACCGGTTTCCAGAACACGCCTTTTGACTACCTCGCGACCTTTGACGCGTTTATTCTGGCCTCGCAGAGCGAAGGCTTGCCCCGCGTCGTGCTGGAAGCGATGCTGCTGAATATCCCCGTCATTGGCTCAAAGGTGACCGGCACGGCAGAATTGATCGATCATGCATCGACCGGGCTGCTTTTCCCGTGGAGCGATGTGTCGCAACTTGCTCAACACCTGGATAATATCTGGCAGGATCCCGATCTGCGCACCCGGCTCGCCGCCGCTGCGCATCAGAATGTCTGCAACGTGTATGCCATTGAAAGCTATGTTAACGGTGTCGAGGCCGTTCTTGGCGCGCAATAACCAAACGAGAAGAACATGTTTAAATTCCTGAATGCTCGCTACCGCCACATCACCGGGCGACATAACATTCCCTACGCTTCCCTTCCGGTCACGCGCGATCTCGTGGCGGTTGACTCTATCGTGATCCCTTGCACCGGTGCGGATTTCGTCGAAGAGGCGTTATTGTCCGCGACCTTTGCAGAGCGATATGCCACCGACGTCAGCGAGATTGTGATTGTCAGCGATCAACCAGAATCCGCGTTTGGCAATCTGCCGCCGAAAACCCGCATAGTGACCCTCGACCTACCAAAACGTGAAGAAGGTTATCGCTACAAGCAGATCTACCTTAGCCGCCTGGTGAAGCTTAACGCCCCGCTGCAGGCGCGCGGTGAAGGCGTATTGATGATCGATTCCGATCTCAACCTCCTGAAGATGCCAGAAATCAACATGGCCGAGATGCACATCTACTCCAGCTTCCGCCAGGGCAAAATGATTGCCAAGCTGGACGGCGCGCCAGCGGAGAAAGTCCCGGCGTATTACAAAGAGACGGTGCGCCCGTATCTGGTTGATCATGTTAACGGTGCGTTTCTTGCGGCCACTAAAAAGACCTGGCGCCGTATCTGCCCGCTGTGGCTCACGCTGTTCCAGGATACCTGGGAACTGATGGAAGACACGCAACCGCCGACGGATCAGCTGCCGCTCGCCGCGCTACTGGACATGCTGGATTTAAAAACGGTTAACCTGGGCGACTGGATGAACTGGCCGGTGTCCAAGAAGATTGGCGGACAGGAAGCCGTTGTGCCGAAAGAGGTGATTGGTGCGCACGGTGGTTTTCCGCTCTCAGAATGGCAAAAGTATCTTGAATCACCTGAAAACAAACTGTTGTTCAAAGGTCAGGACTATACCCGCAAGGTGCGTTACCTGACGGACGAAGAGAAAAAAAATCAGTAAAAAAAGGGGCCGCTGGCCCCTTTTTGATTACTTATCCCAGCTCAGGATCACTTTCCCAGACTGGCCTGAACGCATCGCGTCAAAGCCTTTCTGGAACTCATCAACTGAGAAGCGGTGAGTAATAATCGGGGACAGATCCAGACCTGACTGAATTAATGCCGCCATCTTGTACCAGGTTTCGAACATTTCACGGCCATAAATGCCTTTGATGAACAGCCCCTTGAAGATGACCTTGTTCCAGTCGATAGACATATCTGATGGCGGAATACCCAGCATCGCGATACGGCCACCGTGGTTCATGGTGTCGAGCATGGTGCGGAACGCCGGTGGCGCACCGGACATCTCCAGGCCTACGTCAAAGCCTTCGGTCATGCCCAGCTCTTCCATCACGTCGGTCAGACTCTCTTTGGAAACATCCACCGCGCGGGTGACGCCCATTTTACGCGCCAGCGACAGACGGTATTCGTTCACGTCGGTGATCACCACGTTACGCGCGCCCACATGCTTCGCCACGGCTGCCGCCATAATGCCAATGGGGCCCGCGCCAGACACCAGCACATCCTCACCCACCAGGTCGAAGGAGAGTGCCGTGTGTACCGCGTTACCGAACGGGTCAAAGATGGAGGCCAGATCGTCAGAGATATTGTCCGGGATTTTGAACGCGTTAAACGCCGGGATCACCAGGTATTCCGCGAAGCAGCCCGGGCGGTTTACGCCCACGCCAATGGTATTACGGCACAGGTGCGTACGCCCGCCGCGGCAGTTGCGGCAGTGGCCGCAGGTAATATGGCCTTCACCGGAGACGCGGTCGCCAATCTGGAAGCCTTTGACTTCCTGACCAATGCCAACCACTTCACCCACATATTCGTGGCCGACAACCATCGGGACCGGAATGGTTTTCTGTGACCACTGGTCCCAGTTGTAGATGTGAACGTCAGTACCGCAGATGGCGGTTTTACGAATTTTGATCAGCAGATCGTTATGACCGACTTCCGGCTCCGGTACGTCGGTCATCCAAATCCCTTCTTCCGCTTTCAGTTTGGATAACGCTTTCATCACACGTCCTCAGGCAATTACGCCCAGCTGTTTGCCGATGCGGGTAAAAGCTTCCACCGCACGTTCAATTTGTTCAGGCGAATGCGCCGCAGACATCTGGGTGCGGATACGCGCCTGGCCTTTTGGTACCACCGGGAAGAAGAACCCGGTGACATAAATCCCTTCTTTCTGCAGTTCACGAGCAAATTGCTGCGCCACGACCGCATCACCCAGCATCACCGGGATGATGGCGTGATCGGCACCGGCCAGGGTGAAACCTGCGGCGCTCATTTTTTCACGGAACAGACGGGCGTTCGACCACAGGCGATCGCGCAGCCCCGCGCCGGACTCCACCATCTCCAGTACCTTGATGGAGGCGGCAACAATGGCCGGCGCCAGGGAGTTGGAGAACAGATACGGGCGGGAGCGCTGACGCAGCCATTCAACCACCTCTTTACGCGCAGCGGTATAACCACCGGACGCGCCGCCGAGCGCTTTGCCCAACGTACCGGTGATGATATCCACGCGGCCCATCACGTCACAATATTCGTGGGAACCGCGGCCATTTTCGCCCACAAAACCGACCGCGTGAGAGTCATCGACCATGACCAGCGCGTCGTATTTATCCGCCAGGTCACAGACACCTTTCAGGTTAGCGATCACACCGTCCATGGAGAACACGCCGTCGGTGGCGATCAGCACGTGGCGAGCACCCGCTTCACGGGCCTCTTTCAGGCGCGCTTCCAGTTCAACCATGTCGTTGTTGGCGTAGCGGAAACGCTTCGCTTTACACAGGCGTACGCCGTCGATGATGGAGGCATGGTTCAGGGCGTCGGAGATAATCGCATCTTCTGCGCCAAGCAGGGTCTCAAACAGACCGCCGTTGGCGTCGAAGCAGGAGGAGTAGAGAATCGCGTCTTCCATTCCAAGGAAGCTCGCCAGCTTTTGCTCAAGCTGCTTGTGGCTATCCTGGGTACCGCAAATAAAGCGTACGGAGGCCATACCGAAACCGTGAGTATCCATGCCGTTTTTCGCTGCGGCAATCAGCTCAGGGTGATTCGCAAGACCTAAGTAGTTGTTCGCACAAAAGTTGATCACATGGCTGCCGTCGGCAACGGTGATGTCCGCCTGCTGAGCAGACGTGATAATACGCTCTTCCTTGAACAACCCTTCCGCACGTGCGGTGTCGAGGTCGCTGTTTAACTGTTTGTAAAAATCACCACGCATTGCAATTCTCCAGACTCGGCAAATTTCGGGACATATTACCCAAACCTATAGTTCATGACGAGATGACGCAGTATCTCTTGTCGTTTTTGCAGCATAAATCACGTGTACCCCTACCGCATATCGGTGAATGGCTGAAGACAGGGCATTGTGATGATATGATAGAAACATTAGCGTTCGGGATTGTCCCCGGACTCCACACTTCAAAGGTTACCGTTATGATCATCGTTACCGGCGGCGCAGGCTTTATCGGCAGCAATATTGTTAAGGCTCTCAATGACAAAGGCATCACCGACATCCTGGTGGTGGACAACCTGAAAGATGGCACCAAGTTCGTTAACCTGGTGGATCTGAACATCGCTGACTACATGGATAAAGAAGACTTCCTTATCCAGATTATGGCAGGTGAAGAGTTTGGCGAGATTGAAGCCATTTTCCACGAAGGTGCGTGCTCATCCACCACCGAGTGGGACGGCAAGTACATGATGGACAACAACTATCAGTACTCCAAAGAGATCCTTCACTACTGCCTGGAGCGTGAAATTCCGTTCCTGTACGCCTCTTCTGCTGCCACCTACGGCGGGCGTACCTCAGACTTCATCGAATCCCGCGAATACGAGCAACCGCTGAACGTCTACGGTTACTCCAAATTCCTGTTCGACGAATACGTGCGTCAGATTCTGCCAGAAGCGAACTCCCAGATTGTCGGCTTCCGTTACTTCAACGTCTACGGGCCGCGCGAAGGGCACAAAGGCAGCATGGCGAGCGTGGCATTCCACCTGAATACCCAGCTGAATAATGGCGAAAGCCCGAAACTGTTCGAAGGCAGCGACGGCTTTAAGCGCGACTTCGTCTACGTGGGCGATGTGGCTGCAGTCAACCTGTGGTTCTGGGAAAACGGTGTGTCCGGCATCTTCAACCTGGGGACTGGCCGCGCGGAATCCTTCCAGGCAGTGGCAGACGCGACGCTGGCGTACCACAAAAAAGGCAGCATTGAGTACATTCCGTTCCCGGATAAGCTGAAAGGCCGCTACCAGGCGTTCACCCAGGCAGACCTGACTAACCTGCGTAAAGCTGGCTACGACAAGCCGTTCAAGACCGTTGCCGAAGGCGTAACGGAATATATGGCCTGGCTGAACCGCGACGCGTAAGTATGAGAATTCTGGTGATCGGCCCGTCATGGGTGGGCGACATGATGATGTCGCAAAGTCTCTATCGCACGCTCAAGGCGCGCTATCCCCAGGCGATAATCGACGTGATGGCACCCGCGTGGTGCCGTCCGCTGTTATCGCGTATGCCGGAAGTGAACGAGGCGATCCCGATGCCGCTCGGCCACGGTGCGCTGGAAATCGGCGAACGCCGCAAGCTCGGCCATAGCCTGCGCGAGAAGCGCTACGATCGCGCGTATGTCCTGCCGAACTCTTTCAAATCTGCCTTAGTGCCCTTCTTTGCGGGTATTCCGCACCGTACCGGCTGGCGCGGTGAAATGCGCTACGGCCTGCTGAACGACGCGCGGGTGCTGGACAAAGAGGCCTGGCCGCTAATGGTGGAGCGCTACGTGGCGCTGGCCTACGACAAAGGCGTGATGCGCAGTGCGAAAGATCTGCCGCAGCCGCTGCTCTGGCCGCAGCTTCAGGTTAATGACGGCGAGAAATCCCAGACCTGCAACGCGTTTGGTCTTTCGTCTGAACGCCCGATGATTGGCTTCTGCCCTGGTGCGGAGTTCGGTCCGGCAAAACGCTGGCCGCACTATCACTATGCGGAGCTGGCAAAACAGCTGATCGACGAAGGCTATCAGATTGTGCTGTTTGGCTCGGCAAAAGACCACGAAGCAGGCAATGAAATTCTCGCCACGCTCAGCACAGAGCAGCAGGCCTGGTGCCGAAACCTGGCCGGGGAAACGCAGCTCGAACAAGCTGTTATTCTGATCGCCGCCTGTAAAGCCGTGGTGACCAATGATTCCGGCCTGATGCACGTCGCTGCCGCGCTGGACCGCCCGCTGGTCGCGCTGTATGGTCCAAGCAGCCCGGACTTCACGCCGCCGCTGTCGCACAAAGCGCGCGTCATTCGCCTGATTACCGGCTACCACAAGGTGCGCAAAGGCGATGCCGCAGAAGGCTATCACCAGAGCCTGATCGACATCACGCCGCAGCGTGTTCTCGAAGAACTCAACGAACTGCTGTTGAGCGAAGAAGGGTAACGGATGCGGGTATTGATCGTTAAAACCTCCTCTATGGGTGATGTTCTGCATACGCTGCCTGCGCTGACGGACGCGATGCAGGCCATTCCGGGCATCCGTTTTGACTGGGTGGTGGAAGAAGGCTTCGCGCAGATCCCTACCTGGCATGAAGCAGTAGACCGCGTGATCCCAGTGGCCATTCGCCGCTGGCGCAAAGCATGGTTCTCCACACCGATTAAAGCCGAGCGCACCGCCTTCCGCGAAGCGGTTCAGGCGCAGCGTTACGACGCGATCATCGACGCGCAGGGGCTGGTGAAAAGCGCCGCGCTGGTGACGCGTCTGGCACACGGCGTAAAGCACGGCATGGACTGGCACTCCGCCCGCGAGCCGCTGGCGAGCCTGTTCTATAACCGTCGCCACCGCATTGCAAAACAACAGCACGCGGTGGAGCGTACCCGTGAACTGTTTGCAAAGAGTCTTGGCTATGTAAAACCGGAATCCCAGGGCGACTACGCCATTGCGCAGCACTTTTTGCGCAATACAGACCCCTGTACTCAGCCTTATCTTGTCTTCCTCCATGCCACAACGCGCGACGATAAACACTGGCCGGAAACGCACTGGCGAAGACTGATTGAACTAATGCAACCTACCGGGATCCATATTAAACTGCCCTGGGGCGCTGAACATGAGCGACAGCGAGCAGAACGTCTGGCCTCCGGTTTTTCGCACGTTGAGGTATTGCCCAGACTCACGCTGGCGCAGGTGGCCGCAGAACTGGCGGGGGCGAATGCCGTCGTTTCCGTGGATACAGGATTAAGCCATTTAACCGCAGCGCTGGATCGCCCGAATATTACGATATTCGGCCCGACCGATCCGGGTCTGATTGGGGGCTACGGTAAAAACCAGCACCAGATGGTCAGCCCAACGCAACACACGAAGGATATTAGCGCAGATGCTATTTTTTCATTTTTACAGGGCAGCCATCGGCTTTCTGACAGGGATATTTAACCCATGAGTTATGTATTTCTGCTGATTTTACTCTTTCCGGTGAAACTCATCCGAAAGCTGTTTCGCAAAGACACAGGTAAAAACCTGGTTATTCAGACAGCAAAAATCGGCGATTTTGTTAATGCAACTCCCCTTCTGGCATACCTGCAAAAAAGCGACGTACTTATTAGTCGCAGCGTAGGTGCACTGGCGAAGCATGATGAGACGATCGACGAGATTTTTTTCATCGAACAGCATAAGCGTAACCTGTGGCGAAAGCTCTGCTTTGCCTGCCGGATCATGAACCGCTATGACAATGTGTATCTTCTGCAGCCTAACAGCGTAAATCTTTTTTTTGCCTCCGTTTGTAACGCCAAAAACAAACAGTTCTTAAGCACATACACACGCAGGTGGTATCACGGAATTTTCTATGCAACGGCAGACGGTACCGTTGAACACGGCAAAAAGACATTGTCGGTGACGAACTATCTCAAGCTTGCCGACCGCACGCTGACCTGGAAAGACTCACCAAAGCACGCCACCAGACCACTTTTTAAACCCGCGACATATCCGGCAATCCTTGATAAACCCGGCGTGATCCGCATTGGCATCAGTATTGCCGCAGGAAATAAAGCGAAAACCGTCCCGCCGGGCATCTGGAAGCGGATTGCCGATCATCTCGCCGACCTGCCCTGCGAGTTTTATGTGTTTGGCGCCCCGAACGAACAATCGTGGATGGATGATATCACCCGCGCGTATGGCGAATTGCCCAACTTCATCAATCTGATTGGCAAAATTTCGCTTGAAGAACTCCCGTGGGCCATTTCAAAAATGGATTGTTATATCGCGTCCGACTCAGGAAATGTCTACGTTGCCGACGCGGTGGACGTGCCGGTAATCTTACTGTTTGGACCCTGTTGCCACTATGAACAGCGTCCGCTTGGCAACGTACTGTTGGTTGGGAATGATGACAATATTTGCTCGTATGTTTTTGAGACTCGCTATTACTTCTCACAAAGCCGGGAAGAACTCTTCTCTGTAACAGATGAATCGTTGGACAACATTAGACATTTCATTTGCGCGTTACCAACGGCTAACGCGGCCGCATATACCGTTGATGCCCAGGGAAACTAATTGTTATGGCTTTTCTAAGCATCATTATTGCCGCACATAACGCCCAGGACACGCTTGACGCAACGCTACAAAGCCTGCAAAACGCGATTGATAATGCGGGCGATGATGTAGAAATCATTATCTTTAATGACAGTTCCAATGATTCCACACAGGATATTATTGAGACGTGGTTGCCAAAGCTTCCGAATGCGCAATCCCGATACGTTGAGTACCGTAACGTCGGTCATGTTCGAAACAGCGCACTCTCTCTGGCGTCAGGTGAGTACATTACCATGCTGGATAGCGATGACCGACTGAAACCGGGCAGCATCCGGGACGCCGTGGCATTTCTGCAAGCACAGCGGCCTGATATGCTCCTGACGCGCCTGCTGGAAATACGCGATACGCATAAAATCACCGCTGACTGGCAGGGGTTCTCTCCCGTTGCTTTATCACAACACCAGGCAATAACGCGTTTCCTGCAGCATAAAGACTTTCAGGCGCACCTCATCGGGCAATTCGTTCATCGGAAGCTGTACGAAAGCAACCCGATCCCTTCAATGGTCTGTTATGAAGATTTCGCCGTGTTTCCCGGCATGCTGATGCAATCGAGTAAAATAGTCTTCCAGCGGAAGGGGCACTATTATTACATCAAACGTAACGATAGTTTATCGAGCCGTCTTGACGCCAGTAAAATCGCTACGCTTGTAGAATGCACATTACAGATGGAAAAGATATTCCCGCAATCATTCAGGCATCTCATTAATTGCCACTGGTTTGATATTTACAGTAACCATCGACAATATCTGACCGACGCGCAACTCAAACTGGTTATGCAACGAGTAAAAGCACTTTATTCGTTCTCTTTTTTCTTCTCCAGCGATGTTCGTTTCAGCTACAAAAAAAGGGTTATTGAGGCATTATGGAAAAAGTAAAACTGCGGCTCTATCAACTGACGCTTATTTTGAGCCTCATTTCGCTTGCGCTGGCGTTACTGAGCTCAGGGAAACAGCGTGAATTCTTCTATATTGCGGTTTATGCCAGCATTATCGGCCTGGCGTGCGAATATAAAAAAATCACCCTTCGTCCCTTTTCGATTGCGCTACCCATTTTGCTGATTGGGTTGCTCAATCTTATCTGGTATATGGCCTATGAATATCATAACGAAGGCTTGAACGCTTATAGCGATTACCTTGGCGCCAGCAAGAAATTGATTTTGGCGAGTATTCTCGTTTTCTATCTTGACCGGTTCAAATCTTATATTGATAAAACAGCCTTCCTGAAATATTTCTTGTATGCCTCTGGTGCAGGATTTGTCCTTGCTACTGGTTATGGCTTATGGCAAGCGTCACAGGGTATGGAACGTGTTGAGATGGCCATCAATCGTCCAACCGTGTCGGCCTATGTTTACTCCGTACTGTCACTGGCGTTTGTATACAGCCTTTATCTTCAGAAAAACAGAAAGCTGTATGTGGCCGCAGGGCTCACCATCTTGATCTCTTATTTCGTCATCCTTTTGACGGCTACGCGCGCCGCAATGGGATTATATTTGCTCCTGGCGATTGTACTCACACTCTACCACTTCAGAAGAATCCATCTGAAATCAACGCTGATTTTCTTATGTATTGTGGCAGGTATAGTGGTTGTGAGTTACAAGCCGTTAATTCTGCCTAAGATACAACAAACACAATCTGAAATAGAACGTTATCAAAAAGGATATGACGCCACCTCACTCGGTGCACGTTTTTCTATGTGGATTATTGGTGCTCAAAACGGACTTGCCCACCCCATGGGGCAGTCAGTCGAAGACCGCGAAGTCTGGTCACAGCAATATGTGAAAAATGGACATCCACATCTCGCGGCAGCGCTTGAATTTACCCGGATTCATCTGCACAACGAGTTCATTGAAAAATACTCTCTTCAGGGGATCCCTGGGCTGGTAATATTATTCTTTTTCTATATCTCGATGATCGTGTACGCACTTAAAAATAAAAATGGTCTGCTGCTGACGACCATGCTTCTTTTATTGCTCTATGGTCTGACGGACGTCATTTTGTTGAGCTCAGAGGCGCTCATCTTCTTTGTCACCGTGTTTGCGCTGAGTACACTCTTTTCACAAACCAGACAGCGCCAGTAAGTGATAATGCCCGCCATGCGGGCATTATTTTTTCTTGTGTTGATAAAACTCCGCCAGCGTCATCCCCACCGTCCTGTCGGATAACCAGCTAAACAGCGCTTCCAGATCCTGGTATAACCCCTCGATCGCCGCCTCGTCCTTAAACGTAGGACTGCCCCCGGGCATAAATTCCGACGAATGGAGCATAAACTCGACGTAATCATTTCCCTGAGAAAGGCATTGCTGCGCAACCTCAATCATCTGCGACGCATTACCACCTGTCGGACGTAACCAGTTCACAGAAGGTGAGCGGTATTTACCACGAAGACGATCGTAACCCTGTTTGATCGTGTTCAGCCAGGCAGGATGTTTATACTGAATGCTCATTGGCACTTCGAGTAAAGGGCTCGTGCCCGCCCGGGAAATGTCGTTAACGTCAATAAAGTAGGCACGGTCCGGAAAAAGTTGGTAATCCGTCCCACCATGGCCTTGCGGAGCCCCCTTCGCATTGCGCCAGTTCACTCGCGGCGTCACCGAGCAATCAACCTGATACCCCAGCTCAATCAGTAACCTGGCATAACGGCTATCAAACGCCCAGCGCCCGGCGCGGTGGCTTAACATTTTGGTCTGGAACGTCTCTTCCAGCAGGCGGGTCATGAACAGCACTTTCTCGCGCATCACCTCGTCTGAAAATTCAATCAAATAAGGCTGCCAGCGCCAGTCATCACCCGTGAGATCGTGCTCAGGCGGGCTATTCCATGCGTGGAGGTGCATGCCCACCTCCCCCTGGCCGCGAGCGATCACGTCCCTGGCGAAGTCGATGAAAACGGGCTCGATCGCCATCTCATAGTTTGTCAGCCACACGGGCTTAAAGCCGAAACGTTCACACAGCGTCTGGAACCGGGCCAGATAGCGCGCGTTTTCCGTTTTAATGACGCGGTGGTTCTGCCAGAGATTATCGCCCTCAGTATCAATCGTGATGATAAACGCGGGTTTTTTCATAATGAGTCCGCAAGACAGGGAAGTTAGCGCTATGTTACGCACTCTCCAAACCATCAGTAAACCCTTGCTGGGAAATTCCTGAGATTATGGAGAAAGAGTGCAAGTCGCTATCAGGTCTATTAGAATTGCCAACAGTACAACGCCGATAAGATGATGATGAATAACTTACCTGACACGCCTGATTTGCGCATTTTACTGATCAAACTCCGCCATCATGGCGATATGTTATTGACCACCCCCGTCATTGATTCATTACGTCAACACTGGCCACACGCGCAAATTGATGTGCTGTTGTATGAAGAAACGCGCGACATGCTCGCCGCGCATCCGGCAATTGGCACCATTTATGGAATCGATCGTAAATGGAAGCACCTGGGCACACTCAAGCATCTACAGAAAGAGTGGCAGTTGCTGTGTGCGTTAAGGAAACAACATTATCATCTGGTGATTAACCTTGCCGATCAGTGGCGTAGCGCTATTGTCACCCGCTTCACCGGCGCGCCGGTTCGTCTCGGATTTGCCTTTAACAAACGCAACAATGCATTCTGGCGTTTTTGTCACAGCGATTTAGTCTCCGTTGCAAATCACCAGTCTCTGCACACCGTCGAGCAAAACCTCTCCATTCTGTCTCCATTACAGGTCGCGGCGCAGCCCGCCGTCACCATGGCCTACAGCGCAGATGACTGGCACTTCGCCCGCCAACAGCTGGAGAAAAAGGGTGTGAGTGATAACTATATCGTGATTCAGCCAACATCCCGCTGGTTCTTCAAATGCTGGGATGAAGACAAAATGGCGCAAACTATTACCGCACTGCAGCAAGATGGGCATACCGTCGTACTCACGGCCGGGCCGGATAAAAAAGAGATGGCGATGATCGATCGCATTCTCGCCGCGTCACCGAAGACCGGCGTCGTCTCGCTGGCCGGTCAATTAACGCTGCGCCAGCTTGCAGCGCTTATCGATCATGCCTGCCTGTTCATTGGGGTTGATTCGGTTCCGATGCATATGGCCGCCGCGCTGCAGACGCCCTGCGTGGCACTCTTTGGCCCTTCCAAACTGACGTTTTGGTCTCCGTGGCAGGTCAACGGCGACGTTATCTGGGCTGGCGACTTCGGCCCGCTCCCCGATCCGGACGCCATTGATACCAACACTAAAGAGCGCTATCTCGACGCCATTCCCGTGGATGCTGTCGTCTCTGCTGCAAAGAGATATCTGTCATGAAACACCATCGTCTGGCGATTGTGCGCCAAAAATATCGTCCTGATGGCGGAGCGGAACGGTTCGTCTCCCGCGCGCTCACCGCGTTAAGCAACCAAAATCTTGAGCTGAATGTCATCACCCGTGAATGGCAGGGAGAAAAGCAGGACGACTGGCATATCCACATTTGCGATCCGCGAAAGTGGGGCCGCATCAGCCGCGAGCGTGGTTTTGCTCATGCCGCACGTGAACTGTGGCAACAACAACAGTTTGATATTGTGCAAAGCCACGAGCGAATCCCGGGCTGTGACATCTACCGCGCAGGCGATGGCGTCCACCGCCGCTGGCTACTGCAGCGTGCACGCATTCTACCCGCCTGGCGTGCAAAGATGCTGATGGTCGATCGCTATCACCGCTATGTGATGCATGCCGAACGAGAGATGTACCAGGCACCGGAACTCAAAGCGGTTATCTGTAATGCGGAGATGATCAAACGCGAAATTGTCGAAGATTTTGATATTGACGCAAAAAAAATACATGTAATTTATAATTCTATTGATTCCAGCCGCTTCGTTCCGGCTCAGGAGACACAACGTGCCGCGTTGCGTCAGCAATTTGGTTTGCCAGCCGATGCCGTGGTGTTCTGTTTTGTCGGCTCCGGGTTCGAACGTAAAGGCCTGGCCAGCGCCATACGGGCTATCGCTGGAACAGCGGCATGGCTGATTGTGGTTGGACAGGATAAAGCAGAACGTCGTTATCGCGATCTTGCCCGTTCACTCGGCTGCGAAGGGCAAATCCGTTTCCTGGGGATGCAAAAAGAAACGCTTCCTTTTTATCAGCTATCCGATGGTTTACTGTTGCCAACGCTGTATGATCCCTTTCCTAACGTCATTCTTGAAGCAATGGCCTGCGGTTTACCCGTCATAACTTCAGAGAGTTGCGGAGGCGCTGAATTTATTCAGCAAGGCCAGAACGGATTTTATTGCGACGCCCTTGATATCAAGACATTGAAGGAAGCGATATCCGCCATTCCTTCTCTGGAAAAAAATAACAATATGGGACGCGCGGCACGGGAACGTGTGAAAGACGCCACCCCCGAAAAACTGTCAAGTCAGCTTATTTCGCTTTATCAAAAATTACTGGATTAAAAATGCGCATCCTAATGATTATTGATGGTTTACCCGGTGGGGGAGCTGAAAAAACGGTTCTTACACTTTCCAGTGGATTGATAGAAATGGGACATCAGGTCTCTCTCTTCTCCCTGCGGAAAGTGTGCGATTACGCCATCCCGGAAGGCATTGATTATCAGGTTGTTCAGGATACCTGCAAAAAACCGTGGCGAAAGCTGACGGAGATCCCACGCCGCGCCCATCTGCTGGATCGGGCTATTGAGCGGGCTGAACGCAGCGGAAAATTTGACGTTGTGTTCTCTCATTTGCACAAAACTGACCGCATTGTTGCACACTGCCGTGCGCTGGAACGCGATAAAGTCTGGTTTTGCGTGCATGGCATGTTCTCGTTCTCCTATTTGCGCCATCGCCGCGGGCTTTCTCGCTGGTTTAAGCATCTTAAAATTCGTCATACCTACGAAAATCGTAATGTTGTCGCTGTTTCAGGCGCCGTGTTGAAAGATCTTTCAGAGACGCTGGCGCTCACGCTTCGACGCAAAGCGGTAATCCATAACCCGTTTGATATCCCTGAAATTCAGCGTCTGGCTGATGCCCCCTTTGAAATGCAAGGGAAGGATTACATCATTCATGTTGGCCGCTTCCATGAGCACAAACGTCACGATCGGCTTTTACGTGCGTTCGCACTGAGTCAACTTGACACTACACTGGTCATGATGGGCAATGGGTCCGATGCCAAAATCCAAAAATTACAGCAGCTTGCCAGAGATTTGGGTATTGAAAACAAAACGGTTTTCCGCCCATTCGACGCTAACCCCTACCCCTGGATAAAAGGGGCGCGGCTCTTAGTGTTAAGTTCTGACTGCGAAGGTTTTGGTAATGTGCTGGTTGAATCCATTATCTGCCAGACCCCGCCGGTCAGTACAAATTGTCCAGGAGGCCCCGCTGAAATCCTCACGGGAGACCTGGCGCGCGGGCTGTCAGAGTTAAACGACGAATCACTGGCAAAAACGCTGGTCGATATTTATACCTCCCCGCCGGTCGTTGGCGGTGCAACCATTGCGTCGTTCGGCATCAATGCCATTTGCCGGCAATATATTGCTTTGGTAGACAATCAAAAATAATCAGGTTTCTTATGCAAAATTCAGCGCCATTATTAAGCGTGGTGGTTGCCGTATATAACGGTGAAGCTTTTCTGGATCAGTTCTTTACCTGCCTTGTGAATCAACGCATCGACAGCATGGAAGTCATTATTGTCAATGACGGCTCTACTGACCGTTCGGTGCAGATCGTCGAAAGCTGGCGTGAAAAACTGCCGCAGTTGCAGGTGATTGAACAGCAAAATCAGGGCGTATCCATCGCGCGTAATACCGGCCTGGCCGTAGCAACGGGTCAGTATCTCTCTTTCCCGGATATTGATGATGTCTTCAAGCCGGGCATGTACCAGCGTCTTCTGGATATGGCCGTCACACAGGATTTGGATGTCGCGACCTGCAATGGGAACTACGTCTGGGAAAACAACAAGAAACCCTCTCGCCCTATTTTCCCTGAAGATAAACTCGCCTCGACGGATGTCATGACTGGCCCGGCGTGGTTAAAGAAGGCGCTGGATTCACGAAAGTTCCTGCACGTCACCTGGTTAAACATCTATCGCCACGACTTTATTCGTAAACACAGTTTCCATTTTGAACCCGGCCTTCGCCATCAGGATATTCCGTGGACGACCGAAGTGCTGCTTGCCGCGGAACGCGTTCAGTACACCAGCGAACGCTTTTATGACTACTACATTCACTCTGCTTCGGTATCGCATACTCCGGATAATGACGACACGCTGATTCGCTCCGCCCGTCATTACATGAAAATCCTGCAGATGCTTGACGCCATTAACCAGCGTTACCCGGATAAAGTGAAAAATATCCCGGCTTGCCACTGGCAAATCGCCAAAGAGGGGCTGGGGATCATTCACACCTTCGACAACATGAAGGATGAGGCGAAGAAGACCATGATTATCAAAGAGTTATTTGATACTGGGATCTGGAAGCTTATCTGGAAAAGTGCTAAAAGTCCGCGTTTGCGCTGGCGTCTGGGTCGACGCTACTTCCGTTTAAAACGGTATCTGGCATAAGAGATAGCTTTAGCACGCTTAAATGCTTAGAATTTCCCGGCCGAAACTAAAAAACGGATAATCGCTTGGAATTGTTGTATACCGCCCTGCTCTACATCATTCAGCCACTGGTGTGGCTGAGACTGTTGCTTCGTAGCCGTAAAGCGCCTGCGTATCGTAAACGCTGGGCTGAGCGCTATGGCTTTTGCCGCAATAAAGTCGCCCCGGACGGTATTCTGCTGCATTCCGTTTCTGTTGGTGAAACGCTGGCAGCGATCCCGCTGGTTCGCGCCCTGCGTCACCGCTACCCGTCGCTGCCCATCACCGTCACGACGATGACGCCAACCGGCTCAGAGCGCGCGTTATCCGCCTTTGGCAAAGACGTTCATCACGTCTACCTCCCTTACGATCTGCCCTGCGCCATGAATCGTTTCCTGAATACCGTTCGCCCGAAACTGGTGATCGTGATGGAAACTGAACTGTGGCCGAACATGATTTCCGCCCTGCATGCCCGTAAAATTCCACTGGTGATTGCCAACGCGCGCCTGTCAGAGCGCTCAGCGAAAGGCTACGGCAAGCTGGGTAAATTTATGCGCCGTCTCCTGAGCAAAATCACCCTGATTGCCGCGCAAAACGAAGAAGATGCCGCACGCTTTATCGCGCTGGGCCTGAAACGCAACCAGCTTGCGGTAACGGGCAGCCTGAAATTTGATATTTCTGTTACCCCTGAACTCGCCGCCCGCGCGATCACGCTGCGTCGCCAGTGGGCCCCGCGTCGTCAGGTCTGGATTGCAACCAGTACCCATGATGGCGAAGAAGAGATCATCCTGCAGGCGCACCGCAAGCTGCTGGAAAAATTCCCTGATTTACTGCTGATCCTCGTTCCCCGCCATCCGGAGCGTTTTAAAGATGCCCGTGAAATGGTGCAGAAAGGCGGCTTCAGCTTCACCTTGCGCAGCAGCGGTGAGATCCCTTCCGGCAGCACCCAGGTGGTGATTGGCGATACCATGGGCGAGCTGATGTTGCTGTACGGCATTGCCGACCTCGCCTTTGTCGGCGGCAGCCTGGTGGAACGCGGCGGCCATAACCCGCTCGAGCCAGCTGCGCACGCCATTCCGGTTCTGATGGGTCCGCACACGTTTAACTTCAAAGATATCTGCGCTAAATTGCAGCAGGCCGATGGTTTAATTACCGTGACCGACGCGGACTCCGTCGTCAAAGAGGTGTCGACCCTTCTGACGGACGAAGATTATCGTCTGTGGTACGGTCGCCATGCCGTCGAAGTGCTGCATCAGAACCAGGGCGCACTCACCCGTCTTCTGCAGCTTCTGCAACCTTATCTGCCTCAGCGGAGCCACTAATGTCAACGCGTCTGTCGGTCGTGATGATCGCCAAAAACGCCGCCGACCTGCTTCCGGACTGCCTGGCTTCGATCGCCTGGGCTGACGAAATCGTCGTGCTTGACTCCGGCAGCACGGACAACACGGTGGACGTTGCCCGCGCAGCGGGTGCAAAGGTCTTTATCAATACGGACTGGCAAGGCTATGGCATCCAGCGCCAGCGCGCGCAAAAGTATGCTACCGGTGATTACGTGTTGATGATCGACACCGACGAGCGTGTCACCCCGGAACTCCAGCAAGCCATTCAGACCGTGCTTGCCGTGCCGCAGCCCGAAGCGGTCTACAGCATTGCCCGTCGTAACTATTTCCTGGGCCGTTTTATGCGCCACAGCGGCTGGTATCCAGACCGCGTAATGCGCCTCTATGAGCGCGAGCGCTATCAGTACAACGACAACCTGGTCCACGAGTCACTGGCCTGCGACAGCGCCCGGCAGATCCCCCTGACGGGCGATTTGCTACACCTGACCTGCCGCGATTTCGCCAGCTTCCAGCGTAAACAGCTCAGCTATGCCACTGCGTGGGCGCAGGAACGCCACCAGCGCGGCAAGAAGGCCACGCTGACCGGCATCTTCACCCACACGCTGGGCGCGTTTCTGAAAACGTTGCTGCTGCGTGGCGGGGTGCTGGACGGTAAGCAGGGCTGGTTACTGGCGGTGGTGAATGCCCAGTATACTTTCAACAAATACACCGAGCTGTGGGCGCTCTGCCGCGGCTACTCAGAGAAAACGTGAGCCATGAGCACAAAAGCGATTTATCCGGGTACCTTCGATCCGATCACCAACGGTCATCTTGATATCATCACCCGTGCGGCGTGCATGTTCGACACGGTGATTCTGGCGATTGCCGCCAGTCCCAGCAAGAAACCTATGTTCGACCTCGACGAGCGTGTTGCGCTTGCCCGCGACGCGATTGCACACCTGCCGAATGTAGAGGTAGTGGGCTTCAGCGACCTGATGGCAAACTTCGCCCGTGCCCAGCAGGCAAACATCCTGATTCGCGGGTTACGCGCAGTGGCAGACTTCGAGTATGAGATGCAGCTGGCGCACATGAACCGCCACCTGATGCCGGAACTGGAAAGCGTATTCCTGATGCCGTCCAAAGAGTGGTCGTTTATCTCGTCCACGCTGGTAAAAGAGGTGGCTCGCCATCATGGGGACGTTACCCACTTCCTGCCGGTAAACGTCCACCAGGCGTTGCTAGAAAAGCTAAAGTAGCGCTATTTCTGACACTGACGGCAGTAGAACGTGGCGCGCTGTGCGTGCTTCGTGGCAATAACTGGCGTTCCGCAGACTCTGCATGGCTCGCCTTTACGGCCATACACCTGCAGCTCCTGAGCAAAATAGCCCGGCTTGCCGTCGCTTTGCAGGAAATCCTTCAGCGTGGTTCCGCCCTGCTCAATCGAGCGCAGCAATACCGCTTTAATCACTCTGACCAGCAGCTCGCACTCCTGAGCCGACAGTGAAGAGGCCAGCCGATCGGGATGGATCCCGGCGGCAAACAGCGATTCGCTGGCATAGATATTCCCCACGCCGACCACCAGCTTGTTATCCATCAGCCAGGGCTTAATCGGGCTCTTCTTCTTCGCGCACTTCGCTTTCAGGTATTCCGCATTAAACGCGTCTGAGAGCGGCTCCGGGCCCAGATGCGCCAGCACGTTGTGCCCGTCCAGCTCTTTAGTCCACAGCCACGCGCCAAAGCGCCGTGGGTCGGTGTAACGCAGCACTTTGCCGTTGCTCATCACCAGATCGACGTGGTCGTGCTTTTCCGCGGGCAGTTCTTCAGTAAGGATGCGCAGGCTCCCGGACATCCCCAGATGGATGATAATCCAGCCGTCAGGCAGCTCCAGCAGCAGGTATTTCGCGCGGCGCTGCACGCTAAGCACGGGTTTATCGCTTAACGCGTGGATCTCATCGGACACCGGCCAGCGCAGACGTCCATTGCGAACGACAGCATGAAGAATCGTCGCGCCGACCAGATGGGGCTCAATGCCGCGGCGGCTGGTCTCTACCTCAGGTAATTCAGGCATGGTTCCTCCGTTGAGATGCAGAATGCAAAAAACCCCGCAGTTGCGGGGTTTTTCAATACAAGGAGGCTAAAATTATTTGATTTTAGCTTCTTTGTACAGTACGTGCTGGCGTACAACTGGATCGAATTTTTTCAGTTCCAGTTTTTCCGGCTTAGTACGTTTGTTCTTCGTGGTGGTGT
This sequence comes from Enterobacter cloacae complex sp. HYC080_NIDB, assembly GCF_056673325.1. Lineage (NCBI taxonomy): Bacteria > Pseudomonadati > Pseudomonadota > Gammaproteobacteria > Enterobacterales > Enterobacteriaceae > Enterobacter > Enterobacter cloacae complex sp. HYC080_NIDB. The sequence goes on from NZ_CP114212.1 coordinate 4,433,602, forward strand.
AGAAGTGACCTGTACCAGCAGAAGAAACCAGCTTGATTTTCTCGCGAATACCTTTAGCCATGATTTATTTCCTCTTTAAGTACTTAGTACTTTTCGCCACGGGCACGCAGTTCAGACAGAACTGTATCGATGCCTTTCTTATCAATTACACGCATACCTTTAGCAGATACACGCAGGGTGACAAAACGCTTCTCGCTCTCAACCCAGAAACGGTGAGAGTGCAGGTTCGGCAGGAAACGGCGTTTAGTCGCGTTCAGTGCGTGGGAACGGTTGTTACCGGTCACCGGACGCTTGCCAGTAACTTGGCAGACTCGGGACATGTCTATTCTCCAAAAATCAAATTAGCTCGAGCTTCGTATGGGGTATCGGCGCCTCGTCAGGCTTTACAGCCCGGTCATCGCATAGTTCTAAGTGAACTCTCGATTGCCAGGCCCAAATGCCAAACCCGAGATTCTCAAAGGTGGCGTAGTATACGCTGACTCGGCGGTGTGCTCAAGTCCCGAACAGACAAAGATCCCGATGGATCGCCAGAAATAGCCTAAATCCAGCCATGTTCGGCAAAAGAAAGGTACTCTCCGCGGCCAATTATCAGATGATCCAGCACACGAATGTCCATGAATTGACAGCATTTGATAATGCGCTCGGTCATTTCTTTGTCAGCTCTGCTCGGTTCTGCACAGCCAGAGGGGTGATTATGCGCGAGGATCACGCCCGCTGCATTCACTTTTATCGCTTCGCGCACAATTTCACGCGGATGTACCTCAACATGGTTCAGGGTACCCGAAAAAAGATGGCTGTGTTTCAGCACCCGGTTCCTGTTGTCGAGAAAGATCACCATAAAGATCTCGCGTTCAACATCGGTTAACTGACTTTGCAGGAATTCTCGCGTCATCGCTGGCGTCAGGATCGGTGCCTCCTTCTCCAGGCGGACATTGTTAAAACGGCGGGCCAGCTCGGCAATCGCCCTCAGCTGAGCATATTTCGCCACGCCGATCCCGCCAATATGCTTAAACTGCGCCAGGTCGGCGGTCAGCAAGCCATACAGTGAACCGAAATGAGCGATCAGCTCTTTTGCCAGCGTAAAGACCGTTTTCCCCGGGGTCCCGGTACGCAAAAAGAGCGCCAGCAGCTCATCGTCTGTTAATGGGGTGACGCCGTTGCGCAGCAATTTTTCGCGCGGCAGCAGCAGTTCATCCTCTTCTTCCATGCTCTTTCTCCCTTTTTACCCACATGCTGCCACAGGCCAGTCAGGCACTCGACGGCCTCGTATCGTTCTTGCGTAGCGCCTCGCAAAGTGAGCTAAGGACAAAATCACCCCGCTCAGGGGATTGTGATAAAATGCCCGCTCTCTGGTGAAACCCAACAGGAAAGAATCATGATGAGCCTGGCCGGTAAAAAAATCGTTCTTGGCGTAAGCGGCGGTATTGCTGCCTATAAAGCGCCGGAGCTGGTGCGTCGTCTGCGCGAGCGCGGGGCGGATGTGCGGGTCGCGATAACCGAAGGCGGCAAAGCCTTTATCACTCCCCTGAGCCTGCAGGCCGTTTCAGGGTACCCGGTATCTGACAGCCTGCTCGACCCGGCCGCCGAAGCCGCAATGGGCCATATTGAGCTTGGTAAATGGGCAGACCTCGTGATTCTTGCCCCTGCCACGGCTGATTTGATTGCCCGAGTGGCGGCCGGTATGGCGAACGATTTGGTTTCAACCATATGCCTCGCTACACCTGCCCCGGTCGCCGTTGTGCCTGCGATGAACCAGCAGATGTACCGTAACGCGGCCACCCAGCATAATCTGGAGACGCTGGCATCACGCGGCCTGCTTATCTGGGGTCCAGACAGCGGCAGCCAGGCCTGCGGCGATGTGGGCCCGGGTCGCATGCTTGATCCACTGACGATTGTCGACATGGCCGCAGCCCATTTTTCACCTGTCAACGATCTGCAACATCTCAACATCATGATTACCGCGGGCCCTACGCGCGAGCCGCTGGACCCGGTGCGTTACATCACTAACCACAGTTCCGGCAAAATGGGTTTTGCCATTGCTGCCGCCGCCGCAAAACGCGGCGCCAACGTCACGCTGGTAAGCGGTCCGGTCTCGTTGCCTACGCCGCCTTTTGTGCAGCGCATTAACGTCACCACCGCCCTGGAGATGGAAGCCGCCGTGCAGGCTCATGCGCAAAGCCAGCAGATTTTCATCGGCTGTGCGGCCGTGGCAGACTACCGCGCTGAGACCATCTCTGATGCGAAAATCAAAAAGCAAGGCGATGAATTAACGCTAAAAATGGTGAAAAACCCGGACATTGTTGCCGGTGTCGCCGCACTAAAAAACCATCGTCCTTACGTTGTTGGGTTTGCCGCAGAAACGAATAATGTGGAAGAATATGCCCGGCAAAAACGTACGCGCAAAAACCTCGATTTAATCTGCGCGAACGATGTATCGCTGGCCACGCAAGGATTTAACAGCGACAGCAACGCACTGCACCTTTTCTGGCAGGATGGAGATAAAATCTTACCGCTTGAGCGCAAGGAACTCCTGGGCCAACAATTACTGGACGAGATCGTTACCCGTTATGATGAAAAAAATCGACGTTAAGATTCTGGACCCGCGTGTTGGCGAGCAATTCCCGCTGCCAACCTATGCCACCTCCGGCTCTGCCGGACTTGACCTGCGCGCCTGTCTCGATGACGCCGTAGAACTGGCTCCGGGTGCCACCACCCTGATCCCGACGGGCCTGGCCATTCACATTGCTGACCCGTCTCTGGCGGCAGTCATCCTGCCACGCTCTGGCCTTGGCCATAAGCATGGCGTTGTGCTGGGCAACCTGGTTGGCCTGATCGACTCCGACTATCAGGGTCAGTTGATGGTTTCCGTCTGGAACCGTGGTCAGGACAGCTTCACCATTGAACCGGGCGAGCGTATCGCGCAGATGGTCTTTGTGCCAGTGGTTCAGGCAGAATTTAACCTGGTGGCAGATTTTGACGCCACCGATCGTGGCGAAGGCGGCTTCGGCCATTCCGGGCGCAAATAAACGCCCAACAAACACGTATCTCACAGTGCCATAATGCAATAACAAACCGCAAACGTCCGTTTGCGGTCGCTGTGTGGATGCCAGCCTGGCAAGTGCTTATTTTCAGGGGTATTTTGTAACATGGCAGAAAAACAAACCGCGAAAAGGAATCGTCGCGAAGAAATACTTCAATCTCTGGCTCTGATGCTTGAATCCAGCGATGGCAGTCAACGCATCACCACCGCTAAACTGGCCGCCTCTGTAGGCGTGTCTGAGGCGGCGCTATACCGTCATTTCCCCAGTAAAACCAGGATGTTCGACAGTCTGATTGAGTTTATTGAAGACAGCCTGATCACACGCATCAACCTGATTCTGAAAGACGAAAAAGACACCACCGCGCGTCTGCGTCTGATTGTGCTGTTAATTCTGGGCTTTGGTGAACGTAATCCGGGCTTGACCCGTATCCTCACTGGCCACGCGCTGATGTTTGAGCAGGACAGGCTACAGGGCCGCATTAATCAGCTTTTCGAACGTATTGAAGCGCAGCTGCGCCAGGTACTGCGCGAGAAGAAAATGCGTGAAGGCGAAGGATACACGATGGATGAGACATTGCTGGCAAGCCAGATCTTAGCGTTTTGCGAAGGTATGCTCTCACGCTTTGTCCGTAGCGAATTTAAATACCGTCCAACGGACGATTTTGACGCCCGCTGGCCGCTCGTCGCCGCTCAGTTGCAATAACTCCCATGCCGGATGACGGCTTCGTCTTATCCGGCCTGCGGGTGATGTAGGCCCGGTAAGCGGTAGCGCCACCGGGCAATTCAGCTACACGCCAAACTCTTCGCGATACGCACGCACCGCAGCCAGATGGTCCGCCATCTCAGGCTTCTCTTCCAGATACGCAATCAGCTCTTTCAGGGTAATGATAGAGATCACTTTGCAGCCGTAATCACGCTCAACTTCCTGGATAGCAGAGATATCGCTGCGACCACGCTCCTGACGATCCAGAGAAATCAGGACGCCAGCTAGCGTCGCGCCGTTAGCCTGGATAATCTCCATCGATTCACGGATCGCCGTACCCGCGGTGATCACATCATCCACCAGCATCACGCGGCCCTGCAGTGCACTGCCGACCAGGTTACCGCCTTCACCGTGGGTTTTAGCCTCTTTACGGTTAAAGCAGTACGGCACGTCGCGATCGTGATGTTCCGCCAGCGCTACTGCGGTGGTGGTCGCAATCGGAATGCCTTTGTAGGCCGGGCCAAAAAGCAGGTCAAAATCAATTCCGGAATCCATCAGCGCTTCGGCATAGAAACGACCCAACAGCGCCAGATCGCGCCCGGTATTAAATAGCCCGGCGTTAAAGAAGTAGGGGCTCTGACGACCGGATTTCAGCGTAAACTCGCCAAATTTAAGGACCTGTTTATTAATCGCAAACTCAATAAACTGGCGCTGATACGATTTCATGGATTCGCTCCTTTGGTTTCTGTCTTGCAGGCAAAAAAAAGGCGACTCATTGGTCGCCTTTAAAATCAATTTTCTAACGCCGCTTTCTGCGACGAGACAATAGATTCGATTCCCCCTCGGGCCAGAGCCAGCAGGGTAAGAAGTTCTTCATGGCTGAACGGCTCGCCTTCCGCCGTGCCCTGCACCTCAATGATGCGACCGTCTTCGGTCATCACTACGTTCATGTCGGTCTCGGCGGCGGAATCTTCGACGTATTCCAGATCGCACAGCGCTTCACCGTTAACGATACCCACGGAAACCGCCGCAACCATACCTTTCATTGGGTTGGTTTTCAGCTTACCGGCTGCAACCAGTTTGTTCAGGGCATCGGCCAGCGCCACACAGGCACCGGTAATGGACGCGGTACGCGTGCCGCCATCAGCCTGAATCACGTCGCAGTCGAGCGTAATCGTGAATTCACCGAGAGTTTTCAGGTCCACAGCGGCGCGTAGCGCACGCGCGATCAGACGCTGAATTTCCATGGTACGGCCACCCTGCTTACCCTTCGCCGCTTCACGGGCGTTACGGGTGTGGGTCGCGCGCGGCAGCATGCCGTATTCTGCGGTGATCCAGCCCTGGCCCTGGCCTTTCAGGAAACGCGGAACACCTTCTTCGATGGACGCGGTGCACAGTACTTTGGTGTCACCAAACTCAACCAGCACGGAACCTTCAGCGTGTTTTGTATAGTTACGGGTCAGGGTGACGGGACGCACCTGATTGGCGCTACGACCTGATGGACGCATGATGGATTCTCCGGCTTGAAACGAATGTGGCTGCGCATTATACGGATAAAGGACGCTTATTCCTATCCTGAGAAGCCCCCGAAAGCTATAATCCCCCCATCTCTCCTTTAAAAACGGGAATGTCTATGATCCGCAGTATGACCGCCTACGCCCGGCGTGAAATCAAGGGTAGCTGGGGTAGCGCTACCTGGGAAATGCGCTCGGTAAACCAGCGCTATCTGGAAACATATTTCCGTATGCCGGAGCAGTTCCGCAGCCTCGAGCCCGTTGTACGCGAGCGCATCCGTACTCGTCTGACGCGCGGTAAAGTGGAATGTAACCTGCGTTTTGAGCCTGATGCCAGTGCGCAGGGCGAACTGATCCTGAATGAAAAACTGGCTAAACAGCTCGTGAATGCGGCGAACTGGGTCAAAATGCAAAGTGATGAAGGTGAAATCAACCCGGTTGATATTCTGCGCTGGCCTGGCGTCATGGCTGCCGGTGAGGAGGATCTGGATGCCATCGCCGCCGAAATCCTTGCCGCCCTCGACGGTACCCTGGATGACTTTATCGTTGCCCGCGAAACCGAAGGCCAGGCGCTGAAAGCGATGATTGAGCAGCGTCTTGAAGGCGTAAGCGCCGAAGTGGCAAAAGTCCGCACCCATATGCCGGAAGTGCTGCAATGGCAGCGCGAGCGTCTGGTAGCCAAACTGGAAGAAGCGGAAGTTCAGCTGGAAAACACCCGTCTGGAACAAGAGCTGGTGCTGATGGCGCAGCGTATTGACGTTGCCGAAGAGCTGGATCGTCTGGAAGCACACGTGAAAGAGACCTACAACATCCTGAAGAAGAAGGAAGCGGTAGGCCGCCGCCTCGACTTTATGATGCAGGAGTTCAACCGCGAGTCGAACACCCTGGCATCTAAGTCGATCAATGCTGAAGTAACCAACTCAGCGATCGAGCTGAAGGTGCTGATTGAGCAGATGCGCGAGCAAATCCAGAATATCGAGTAATCGCTTTCAGGTGGTGTCCGCTGGACACCACCCATTAGTATTTTTAATCCGAATTTCCACCCACTCTCCTTCCTTACCTCCATTTATCAGGCCCCTTTAAGGGAAATGAATAAATTTTTATAACGCAAAGGGATTCACCTTAGAAAATCTCAATCGTGATCTTGCGCACAAATCGCTAACCTGCCCGCGTTCTGACCGGAGGGTATATGCTGCTTCACACTCTTTATCTTATTGGTATCACCGCAGAAGCCATGACCGGCGCACTTGCAGCCGGACGACGCCGCATGGACACCTTCGGCGTGATCATTATTGCCACCGCGACCGCGCTGGGCGGCGGATCCGTGCGCGATCTCCTGCTTGGCCATTACCCTCTCGGCTGGGTTAAACACCCTGAGTATGTGATTATCGTGGCAACAGCCGCCGTATTAACCACCATTGTGGCACCCGTTATGCCCCATCTGCGCCGCCTGTTTCTGGTGCTGGATGCGCTGGGGCTGATTGTCTTTTCTATCATCGGTGCACAGATCGCGCTCGATATGGGTGAAGGGCCGGTTATCGCCACGATTGCTGCTGTGGTCACAGGGGTGTTTGGCGGCGTACTGCGCGATATGTTCTGCAAACGCATTCCCCTGGTCTTTCAAAAAGAGCTGTATGCCGGCATTTCCTTCGCCGCAGCGGTGCTCTACATCGCCCTGCAGCACTATGTTTCTAACCATGATGTGGTGGTTATCTCTACGCTGCTGTTTGGCTTTACGGCCCGCATGCTGGCGCTGCGTCTGAAGCTGGGACTGCCCGTGTTTCACTATAAGCACGGCGTACACTGATCTCAGAAACCGTTGATGTGCTGCCGGGCAAGCCACCGGACCAGCACATCAATCTCTGGTGCATTTATCCAGCTCACGATCTGCCGCGCCCTCTCTTCCCCCGTACCCGGCAAGGCCTGCCAAGCCTTTGCGCTGCGTTCACGCATCTGTTGCCATGACATATCCCCCAACGCCTTCAGCGAGGCTTGTGGCAATGGCGCACCCAACGCCATCATCCAGTGGATAAAAGGTTGTTCACGTACCAGGTTGAAGCGATGCCAGAGCGCCAGCCCACGCGCTGGAGAAAACCCCGGCGTAGACTGGAGCTGCGCCTGCGTTAAGAGCAGCCATGAGAAGAGATGTTCAAAATGATGCGCCTGCCAGAGTGTTCGCCAGCCTGACTCGCCTAATCCTTCAATGTTGAATACCTGCTTAGAACTGAGCCATGTCAACCGGGCGAAGAACTGTTCCATACACTCTGGCGAAGCATAAAAACAGCTCAGGGAGTGAAAACGCGAGGCCGGTGGTTCAGGTTTTTGTCTGTCCGTCCCTCGCCAGATAACCTTATCAAACCGTGGGATACCCTGCCCGGCAAGGCTCACCTGGATCTGATCGCCAGGGGCAATATCCAGCCTCTGCCAGCGTCCAACCGACCCCAGGCTCACCCGCTGTACCTGTTTATCATCCAGTTGCACCGGCTCCAGCGCCGCCACGACGGAAATTTTACCCGTACGCCCAACTGAAAAATGAATATCCCTGACCTCAGCAACCTGCGCAACTGGCGGATATTTCCACGCCATGACCCAGTTGCCTTCGCCAGGCAGCCAGCGCTCCCCTGAAGGCGACTCCGCGGACCGAACCACAATGCCATCCGTGGCAAAGGGTAATGCTGTGTTTTGCCAGGCCAAACGCTGCTTTTCAACTTCATCAACCGTTCGGGTGGGCAAGGTATAGGACGCCGTCATGGAAAACCCTGCTCCGGACAGCGCAGAAAGCATACTTTTCATCTCTTTCGGACCATCCGGCCAGGCCCAGATAAATATTCCTGTCTGGTTCAGAAGCGCACCGTCGTTCTGCCGCATCATCGCTCCCGCCACTTTTGCGCGTGCATTCATTCCGCCCATCTGCCGCTGAATGTGATTCTCGCGCATCCAGAAAAGCTCCCCCTGCAGGACGCTGTTTGCCAGCGCGCCGGATACCTCTTTAGGCACTGACGGAATCAAACGCACGCGAGCGGTCCAGTCCTCACCTTTTAACCCATTACCACGACTGATAGCCTGGGTGAGCTTTCCGTTGCGATACACCAGCGTCACCGCCACGCCGTCGACTTTTGGCTGCATCCAGAGATTTTTCTGGCCTCGCATCCACTGACCTAGCGCTTCTTTGCTGGCGGCCTTATGCACCCCCGTATGGGCAACAGGATGTTTTACGCTTCCCGTCAGCGCAGGTAAGGTGTTCTCTGAGAGATCATGGCCAAAACAGCGCTGCCATTGGGCTAAGCGTCCGTTGAGCTGGTCGTATACCTCGTCGTTGACCTCGCTGACGCCCTGCTTCCAGTAGGCTTCATCCCAGCGTTTGATCTGTGCGCTTAAGGATGCAATCTCTTTTCCGGCTTTAGCCTGTGACCACACCGGACACACCGCCGCCCCATAACCACACCACAACAGCATTAACCCGCTTATCCATCTCCACATCGCTACCCCTCCTTTGCAATGCCGGAGGTATAACCTGACGTGAGAAACATGGCTAATAACAACTTCTCATCATGCGAGACGCTATCCAGTATTCATTTTTATTGCAGCAAACCGCGGGTAAAACCTGAAAACGGTACGCAAAATTCAATAATCCAGGGGAAAAAGTGTGACAAAGGCTACGTCACACTGCGCCGACGTGTATAATAAGCCCGTATGTAGGACTTCTTCGCTAACACATACAAAAGACTCTCATGGCTCAAGGCACGCTTTATATTGTTTCTGCCCCTAGTGGCGCGGGTAAATCCAGCCTTATTCAGGCACTGTTAAAAACCCAACCGTTGTACGACACACAGGTATCTGTTTCTCACACCACGCGTCAGCCGCGTCCGGGTGAAGTGCACGGTGAACACTATTTCTTTGTGGATCACGACGAGTTCAGAGCGATGATCGCCAGGGATGCGTTCCTTGAACACGCTGAAGTGTTTGGTAACTACTACGGTACCTCGCGTGAAACCATTGAGCAGGTTCTGGCCACGGGCGTGAATGTCTTCCTGGATATCGACTGGCAGGGCGCACAGCAAATTCGCAAGAAAATGCCGGAGTCACGCAGTATCTTTATTTTACCGCCATCGAAAGATGAGCTGGATCGCCGTCTGCGTGGCCGCGGTCAGGACAGCGAAGACGTGATTGCAAAGCGTATGGCCCAGGCAGTTGCAGAAATGAGCCATTACGCGGAATATGATTACCTTATTGTGAATGATGATTTTGATGCCGCGCTGAGCGATCTCAAAACCATCCTTCGCGCAGAACGTCTGCGTATGAGCCGCCAGAAGCAGCGACATGACGCATTAATCACCAAACTGTTGGCAGACTGAACCCACTTTCAGTATCATGCCCAGTCATTTCTTCACCTGTGGAGCATTTTAAGTATGGCACGCGTAACTGTTCAGGACGCTGTAGAGAAAATTGGTAACCGTTTTGACCTGGTACTGGTCGCCGCGCGTCGCGCTCGTCAGATGCAGGTAGGCGGTAAAGATCCGCTGGTACCGGAAGAAAACGATAAAACCACCGTTATTGCACTTCGCGAAATCGAAGAAGGTCTGATCAACAACCAGATCCTCGACGTGCGTGAGCGCCAGGAGCAGCAAGAGCAGGAAGCCGCAGAACTGCAGGCCGTAACCGCCATTGCTGAAGGTCGTCGTTAATTAAACCTGCGGGTCGCCCTTGTATCTGTTTGAAAGCCTGAATCAACTGATTCAAACCTACCTGCCTGAAGACCAGATTAAGCGTCTTCAGCAGGCGTATCTCGTTGCACGTGACGCTCACGAGGGCCAGACACGTTCAAGCGGTGAACCCTACATCACGCACCCTGTTGCGGTAGCCTGCATTCTGGCCGAGATGAAACTCGACTACGAAACGCTGATGGCTGCTCTGCTGCATGACGTGATCGAAGATACCCCTGCCACCTACCAGGATATGGAACAGCTGTTTGGCAAAAGCGTTGCCGAACTGGTGGAAGGGGTCTCTAAGCTTGATAAGCTGAAATTCCGCGACAAGAAAGAGGCGCAAGCCGAAAACTTCCGCAAGATGATTATGGCGATGGTGCAGGATATCCGCGTCATTCTCATCAAACTCGCTGACCGTACCCACAACATGCGCACGCTGGGCTCACTTCGCCCGGACAAGCGTCGCCGCATTGCTCGTGAAACCCTGGAAATTTACAGTCCGCTGGCGCACCGTTTAGGTATTCACCACATTAAAACCGAGCTGGAAGAGCTGGGTTTTGAAGCGTTATACCCGAACCGCTATCGCGTCATTAAAGAGGTGGTGAAAGCCGCACGCGGTAACCGTAAAGAGATGATTCAAAAGATCCTCTCGGAAATTGAAGGGCGTTTACAGGAAGCGGGCATTCCGTGCCGCGTCAGCGGTCGCGAGAAACATCTGTACTCGATTTACTGCAAAATGGTGCTCAAAGAGCAGCGTTTTCACTCGATCATGGATATTTACGCGTTCCGCGTGATCGTCCACGATGCCGATACCTGCTATCGCGTGCTGGGGCAGATGCACAGCCTCTACAAACCGCGTCCGGGGCGCATGAAAGATTACATCGCCATTCCAAAAGCGAACGGCTATCAATCTTTGCATACCTCGATGATCGGTCCACACGGCGTGCCTGTCGAAGTGCAGATCCGCACCGAAGACATGGACCAGATGGCAGAGATGGGTGTCGCCGCGCACTGGGCGTATAAAGAGCACGGTGGCGAAAGCAGCACGACTGCACAGATCCGCGCCCAGCGCTGGATGCAGAGCCTGCTGGAACTGCAGCAGAGTGCGGGTAGCTCCTTTGAATTTATCGAGAGCGTGAAATCCGATCTCTTCCCGGATGAGATATACGTTTTCACCCCAGAAGGTCGCATTGTCGAACTGCCTGCGGGCGCAACGCCGGTCGACTTTGCTTACGCAGTACATACCGATATCGGGCATGCCTGCGTGGGCGCACGCGTCGACAGACAGCCTTATCCGCTGTCTCAGCCGCTCTCCAGCGGCCAGACGGTAGAAATTATTACCGCACCGGGCGCACGTCCGAACGCGGCCTGGCTGAACTTTGTGGTGAGCTCCAAAGCGCGCGCCAAAATTCGCCAGTTGCTGAAAAACCTCAAGCGCGACGGCTCCGTCAGCCTGGGACGCCGTCTGCTCAACCACGCGTTGGGCGGTAGCCGTAAGCTGGCTGAAATTCCACCAGAGCATATCCAGCGCGAACTCGACCGCATGAAGCTCACGTCTCTGGACGATCTGCTGGCGGAAATTGGTCTCGGTAACGCCATGAGCGTCGTGGTGGCGAAAAACCTGCAGCAGGGCGAAGCGATACCTTCTGCTCCAGGCGCATCCGGCCACGCTCATCTGCCAATCAAAGGCGCGGACGGGGTGCTGATCACCTTCGCAAAATGTTGCCGTCCAATCCCAGGTGACCCGATTATTGCGCACGTCAGCCCCGGCAAAGGGCTGGTTATCCACCATGAATCCTGTCGTAACATTCGCGGCTACCAGAAAGAAGCCGAGAAGTTTATGGCGGTCGAGTGGGACAAAGAGACGGCGCAGGAATTTATCACCGAAATTAAGGTGGATATGTTCAATCACCAGGGTGCCCTGGCAAACCTGACGGCAGCGATCAACACGGCCTCGTCCAACATTCAGAGCCTGAATACGGAAGAAAAAGACGGCCGCGTTTATAGCGCCTTTATTCGTCTGACCGCCCGCGACCGCGTGCATCTGGCGAATATTATGCGCAAGATCCGCGTCATGCCGGACGTGATTAAAGTTACCCGAAACCGAAACTAGGTTTATGAATTCACAACGTTATACACGTATCTGCGAAATGCTCGCCAGGCGTCAGCCTGACCTGACGGTCTGCATGGAGCAGGTTCATAAGCCTCATAACGTCTCTGCTATCGTTCGTACCGCAGACGCCGTCGGCGTACATGAAGTGCACGCCGTCTGGCCGGGCACCCGCATGCGAAACATGGTGTCTGCTGCCGCAGGCAGCAACAGCTGGGTGTCCGTCAAAACGCATCAGACGATTGGTGAAGCCGTATCGCACCTGAAAGGCCGCGGTATGCAGGTTCTTGCGACTCACCTTTCTGCTAAAGCTGTGGATTTCCGCGAGATCGACTACACCCGCCCAACCTGCATTTTGATGGGGCAGGAGAAAACCGGGATCACCCAGGAAGCGCTGGATCTGGCAGATCAGGACATCATCATCCCGATGATCGGTATGGTTCAGTCCCTGAACGTGTCGGTTGCCTCTGCGCTGATTCTGTATGAAGCGCAGCGCCAGCGCCAGAACGCCGGAATGTACGAGCGCAGCAACAGTATGCTGCCGGAAGAGGAACAGCAGCGCCTGCTGTTTGAAGGCGGTTATCCGGTGCTGGCTCGCGTCGCGAAGCAGAAAAAATTGCCTTACCCCCACGTCAACGCGCAGGGCGAAATTGAAGCCGATGCCGAGTGGTGGTCCACCATGCAGTACGCCGGGTAACTGATGAAAGGCCGCCTGCTGGATGCCATTCCGCTCAATAGCCTGACGGGCGTGGGCGCGGCGCAAAGCAGTAAGCTGGCAAAAATTGGCCTGCATACCGTGCAGGATCTCCTCCTGCACCTCCCTCTGCGTTACGAAGACCGCACTCAGCTCTACAAAATTGGCGATCTGCTGCCTGCCATTTACGCCACCGTTGAAGGCGAAGTCCTGAACTGCAACATCACGTTTGGTGGACGCCGGATGATGACCTGTCAGATCAGCGACGGTACCGGCATTCTCACCATGCGTTTTTTCAACTTCAGCGCAGCGATGAAAAACAGCCTGGCGACAGGCCGCCGAGTGCTGGCCTATGGCGAAGCCAAACGCGGTAAATACGGCGCAGAGATGATCCACCCGGAGTACCGCGTGCAGGGCGACCTCAGCACACCGGAACTGCAGGAGACGCTTACGCCGATTTACCCGACGACTGAAGGCATTAAGCAGGCAACGCTGCGTAAACTCACCGATCAGGCGCTGGAGCTGCTGGATACCTGCGCGATTACCGAACTTCTGCCCCCCGAGCTGGCACAGGGCATGATGAGCCTGCCCGAGGCATTGCGCACACTGCATCGTCCACCACCCACATTACAGCTCAGCGATTTAGAAAGCGGCAAACATCCCGCACAACGGCGTCTTATCCTTGAGGAATTACTGGCACATAACCTGAGCATGCTGGCGCTTCGCGCAGGCGCGCAGCGTTTCCACGCTCAGCCGTTAAGCCAGAATGATGCGCTCAAAGATAAGCTGCTGGCCTCTCTGCCGTTTAAGCCGACCGGCGCACAAGCGCGCGTAACGGCCGAGATTGAACGCGATATGGCACTCGACGTGCCGATGATGCGCCTGGTGCAGGGCGACGTCGGGTCCGGTAAGACGCTGGTTGCCGCCCTGGCAGCACTGCGCGCGATTGCCCACGGTAAACAGGTGGCGCTGATGGCGCCGACCGAGCTGCTGGCTGAACAGCACGCCAATAATTTCCGAGCCTGGTTCGCGCCGCTCGGGATTGAGGTAGGCTGGCTTGCCGGGAAGCAAAAAGGCAAAGCGCGTCTTGCGCAGCAGGAAGCCATCGCCAGCGGCCAGGTGCAGATGATTGTCGGCACACACGCTATCTTCCAGGAGCAGGTACTGTTTAACGGCCTTGCGCTGGTGATTATCGACGAACAGCACCGCTTCGGCGTGCATCAACGTCTGGCGCTGTGGGAAAAAGGGCTGCAGCAGGGCTTCCATCCGCATCAGCTGATCATGACCGCCACGCCAATCCCGCGCACCCTGGCGATGACCGCCTATGCCGATCTGGATACCTCCACCATCGATGAACTGCCGCCGGGGCGTACGCCGGTCACGACGGTCGCCATACCGGATACGCGCCGCAGCGATATCATCGACCGCGTGCGCAACGCCTGTACCCACGAAGGGCGTCAGGCCTATTGGGTCTGCACCCTAATTGAAGAGTCAGAACTGCTTGAAGCGCAGGCTGCTGAAGCAACGTGGGAAGAGCTAAAGCTGGCGCTGCCGGAGCTAAACGTGGGTCTGGTTCACGGGCGCATGAAGCCTGCTGAAAAACAGGCGGTGATGCAGGCGTTCAAACAGGGTGAGCTGCATTTACTGGTCGCGACGACGGTTATTGAAGTGGGCGTCGACGTCCCCAACTCCAGCCTGATGATCATCGAAAACCCGGAGCGTCTTGGCCTTGCTCAGCTCCACCAGCTGCGTGGGCGCGTTGGGCGTGGCGCAGTAGCCTCCCACTGCGTGCTGCTCTATAAAGCGCCGCTCTCAAAAACTGCCCAGATGCGTTTGCAGGTGCTGCGCGACAGCAACGACGGTTTTGTGATTGCACAAAAAGACCTTGAGATACGCGGCCCGGGCGAATTGCTGGGCACGCGTCAGACGGGAAATGCCGAATTTAAGGTGGCGGATTTGCTGCGCGATCAGGCCATGATCCCGGAAGTTCAGCGCCTCGCACGCCATATTCATGAACGCTACCCCGAACAGGCGGCAGCGTTAATTGAGCGCTGGATGCCGGAAACCGAGCGCTATTCCAACGCCTGATCTCAGGCAAACATCGGCAGCATCAGGTACAGCTTAATCACCAGCGCGTTGACGATATCAATAAAGAACGCCCCGACCATCGGCACCACCAGAAACGCCATGTGCGATGGCCCAAACCGTTCGGTGATCGCCTGCATGTTGGCAATAGCCGTTGGGGTTGCCCCCAGACCAAACCCGCAGTGACCCGCTGCCAGCACCGCTGCATCGTAGTTTTTCCCCATCAGGCGCCAGGTCACGAACATGGCGTACAGCGCCATAAACAGTGCCTGCACCGCCAGAATCGCCACCATCGGCAGCGCCAGCGAGGCCAGCTCCCACAGTTTGAGGCTCATCAGCGCCATTGCCAGGAACAGCGACAGACAGACGTTACCGAGCACCGATACCGCACGTTCAAACACGCGGTAGAAGCCCATCAGCGCCAGACCGTTGCTCAGAATGACCCCAATAAACAACACGCAGACAAAGGTCGGAAGTTCGAACGCTGTACCCGCCAGCCATTGCGCAACCACTTTGCCCACGGTCAGGCAGATGGCAATCATCGCGATGGTTTCAATCAGTACCAGCGAGGTGATGCTGCGCCCGACATCCGGCTTTTCGAACGCGGTGGGCACCATTTCATCGTCCGGTCTGCCATTCGGCGTGGTGGAATGTTTAACGAGATAACGGGCCACCGGGCCGCCAATCAGGCCACCCAGCACCAGGCCAAAGGTTGCGCAGGCCATCGCCACTTCCGTTGCGTTTTCAAAGCCGTAACGCTCGATAAACAGCTTACTCCACGCGGCTCCGGTACCATGGCCGCCTGAGAGGGTAATCGAACCTGCCAGCAGACCCATCAGCGGATCCAGCCCCAGCAGCGTCGCCATGCCGATGCCAATAGCGTTTTGCATCAGCAGCAGTCCCACCACCACAATCAGAAATACGCCGAGCACCTTACCGCCAGAGCGCAGGCTCGCCAGGTTGGCGTTCAGGCCGATGGTGGCAAAGAAGGCCAGCATCAGCGGATCTTTCAGGGACATATCAAAATCAATTTCCCAGCCCATGCTTTTTTTCAGTACCAGCAGGGCCAGCGCCACCAGCAAACCACCGGCGACAGGTTCAGGAATGGTGTACTTTTTCAGAAAGGAAACACTGTGTACCAGCTTGCGACCAAGCAGCAGAACCAGCGTTGCGGCAACAAGGGTCGACAACGTATCGAGATGAATCATAAAAGGCTCCTGTTATGCGCGTGTTCCATACACACGCGGCGTTATCCTGGCCGGTTTGCGCTCCTCATGAGCCACCGGCGCAAAAAGTGTAATTTTTTTTCCCGACGGGTTGTAGAAAACCTGCTCACAACGGCAGATTTTCTTCCCTTTTTTTGCTGGCAATCGTTTGCTTTTACCAGGTGGTCAGATAAAATGCCCGCTTTTCCACCGTGGGATTGCCGCCGATGTCCGTTAACACCATAGAGTCGCCTGATGCGCAACCGATTGCGCAGAAGCAAAATAGCGAACTGATTTACCGCCTTGAAGATCGCCCGCCACTGCCTCAGACGCTTTTCGCGGCCTGCCAGCATCTTCTGGCGATGTTTGTCGCGGTGATCACCCCGGCGCTGCTGATCTGCCAGGCGCTCGGTTTACCGGCGCAGGATACACAGCACATCATCAGTATGTCCCTCTTCGCCTCTGGCGTGGCCTCAATTATTCAAATTAAAGCGTGGGGTCCGGTGGGGTCGGGATTATTGTCGATCCAGGGTACCAGCTTTAACTTCGTGGCGCCGCTGATCATGGGCGGCACAGCCCTGAAAACCGGCGGTGCGGATGTCCCGACCATGATGGCGGCGCTGTTCGGCACCCTGATGCTGGCAAGCTGCACGGAGATGGTCATCTCCCGCGTGCTGCATCTGGCGCGCCGCGTCATTACCCCGTTAGTCTCCGGCGTGGTGGTGATGATTATCGGCCTGTCGCTGATTCAGGTCGGCCTCACCTCCATCGGCGGCGGCTATGCCGCAATGAGCGACCATACCTTCGGCGCGCCGAAAAACCTGCTGCTGGCGGGCGTCGTGCTGGCGATCATTATTCTGCTTAACCGCCAGCGTAACCCTTACCTGCGCGTGGCTTCGCTGGTGATCGCCATGGCAGCCGGTTATCTGCTAGCGTGGGCGCTGGGTATGTTGCCGGAGAACACCGCACCGACCAACAGCGCGCTGATCACCGTCCCCACGCCACTGTACTACGGTCTGGGCATTGACTGGGGTCTGCTCCTGCCGCTGATGCTGGTCTTTATGATCACCTCTCTGGAGACCATCGGCGATATCACCGCTACCTCCGACGTCTCCGAGCAGCCGGTGTCCGGCCCGCTGTACATGAAGCGCCTGAAAGGCGGCGTGCTGGCGAACGGCCTGAACTCGTTTGTTTCTGCGGTATTCAATACCTTCCCGAACTCCTGCTTCGGCCAGAACAACGGCGTGATCCAGCTGACCGGCGTCGCCAGCCGCTACGTGGGTTTTGTGGTGGCGCTGATGCTGATCGTCCTCGGCCTGTTCCCGGCGGTGAGCGGCTTTGTGCAGCACATTCCTGAGCCGGTGCTGGGTGGCGCAACGCTGGTGATGTTCGGGACTATCGCAGCGTCCGGGGTGCGTATCGTCTCCCGCGAACCGCTGAACCGCCGGGCAATCATGATTATCGCGCTGTCGCTGGCCGTGGGTCTGGGCGTTTCTCAGCAGCCGCTGATCCTGCAGTTTGCCCCTGACTGGGTGAAAAACCTGCTCTCTTCCGGCATCGCCGCGGGCGGTATCACCGCTATTGTGCTGAACCTCGTTTTCCCGCCTGAAAAGAACTGATCCCCTTCACGGCAGGCAGTCAATGCCTGCCGTGACATCTATTTACACCATTCCCGCCTTGAGGATTGCGCATAAATCGTGCATAACTCCCTTATGTACGTTTGCGGGATGGAAGACCATGAAATTTATTGGAAAGCTGCTCGTCTATCTTCTGGTAGCCCTGCTCATTGTGATACTGGCGCTCTATATTCTGCTCCAGACCCGCTGGGGCGCGGCTCAGGTCAGCAGCTGGGTGACGGTGAATACCGATTACGAACTCAGTTTCGACAAGATGAATCACCGCTTTTCGTCGCCTTCCCATCTTATTCTGGAAAACGTCACCTTCGGGCGGGACGGTAAACCTGCCACGCTGGTAGCCAAAAAAGTTGATATCGGCCTGAGCAGCCGTCAGGTGACCGATCCGCTGCATATGGACGCCATTACCCTTTTCGATGGCACGCTGAACCTCTCGCCGCAGACGGCACCGCTGCCCTTGCAGGCCGATCGTCTTCAACTGAGCAATATGGCCTTTAACAGCCCGAATACCGAATGGGATCTGAGCGCGCAGAAGGTGACGGGCGGCATCAACCCATGGCAGCCGGAAGCAGGCAACGTGCTGGGGAAAAATGCGCAGATTCAGATGAGCGCTGGCTCGCTGACCCTTAACGGCGTCCCGGCCACCAACGTGTTAATTGAGGGCCAGCTTAACGGTAAGGAGGTGGTGCTGAATACTATCGGTGCCGATATGGCGCGCGGTTCGCTCACCGGCTCCGCCCTGCGTAACGCCGACGGAAGCTGGGTTATCGACACCCTGCGTCTGAATGAGATCCGCCTGCAGAGCGATAAAACGCTGATGGCGTTCTTCGCGCCGCTGGGCACCATCCCCTCTCTGCAGATTGGTCGTCTGGACGTGACCGACGCCCGGCTTCAGGGCCCGGACTGGGCGGTGACCGATCTCGATTTAAGCCTGCGCAACCTGACGATAAGCAAAGGCGACTGGCAAAGTCAGGACGGGCGTTTGTCCATGAACGCCAGCGAGTTTATCTACGGCTCGCTGCATCTGTTTGACCCGATCCTGAACGCAGAGTTTTCCCCGCAGGGTATGGCGCTGCGCCAGTTTACCTCCCGCTGGGAAGGCGGCATGGTGCGCACCTCCGGCAACTGGCTGCGCGACGGCAAAGCGCTGGTGCTGGACGATGTCGCCATCGCCGGTCTGGAGTACACCCTGCCGCAGAACTGGAAAACGCTGTGGATGGAGCCGCTACCGGAATGGCTGAACAGCGTCACGCTGCAAAAATTCGGCCTGAGCCGCAACCTGGTGATCGACATCGATCCCGCCTTCCCGTGGCAGATCACCTCCCTGGATGGCTACGGTGCCAACCTGCAGCTGGTGAAAGACCGCCAGTGGGGCGTGTGGAGCGGCAGCGCAACCCTGAACGGCGCGGCGGCGACCTTTAACCGCGTGGACGTGCGCCGTCCGTCGCTGGCGTTGAATGCCAACGCCGCCACGGTGAACATTACCGACCTGAGCGCATTTACCGAGAAAGGCATTCTGGAAGCGACGGCGACGGTTTCGCAGTTGCCGCAACGGCAAACCACCTTGAGCCTGAACGGGCGCGGCGTGCCGCTCAACGTGCTGCAGCAGTGGGGCTGGCCAGCGCTACCGGTGACGGGCGACGGCAATATTCAACTCACCGCCAGCGGTAGCGTGCAGGCCAATGCGCCGCTGAAGCCGACGGTGAACGGCAAGCTGAGCGCGGTGAATATGGATAAACAACAGGTAGAGCAGACGATGACGGGTGGCATTGTTTCAACACCCGTGCAATAAATAAGCCGGGTGGCGGTTTTATTCCCTCTCCCTGTGGGAGAGGGTCAGGGTGAGGGCATCAGACCGCATAATTACCGTAGGCCCGGTAAGCGAAGCGCCACCGGGCATTTTTATCGCTCAGAGGTGAACCACCACCTCATTCCCCTCCGCTTTTACCACCACGCCCCACTCGCTTCCCGCATGTGAACCACCTTTCACGCCGCCCACCTTCTGCACGTTGCGCAAGCACACCGACCAGTTTCGCGCCTCACCCACGCCTGTCAGGGTCACGGTATCGCCCTCTCGTGACGCTTTCAGCGTAAACGCCACCGCGCCGTCCGCCGCAGGCACTTCACTCACCGCCGTTGCGCCATCCTCCAGGTTAAACAGCTGGAAGGCCGTGCCCTCGTTCCACGCATAGTCTGGTTTCTGGCTGTTATTGCCCAGCGCCAGCAGGGTGTTATCGTGCACATAGACTGGCAGGCTGCGGAAGTCGTGCTGTTGCTTATGCCAGCGGCTACCCTGAATTTCGTCGTTATGCCACAGGTGCGTCCAGCGTCCTTCAGGTAGCCAGAACTGTACATCGCCCTTCTCTGAGAACACCGGCGCGACCATCACCGCATCCCCCAGCATGTACTGGCGGTCAAGATAATCGCACGCCGGATCGTCCGGGAACTCCAGCATCATCGCCCGCAGCATCGGCGTACCGCACTCGCGCGCCAGCGCCGCCTGACGGTACAGATACGGCATCATCCGGCACTTCAGCTGCGTAAAGTGGCGCACCACGTCGCAGGACTCGTCATCATACGCCCACGGCACGCGGTAAGATTTACTGCCGTGCAGGCGGCTGTGGCTGGATAAAAGCCCGAACGCGCACCAGCGCTTGTAGACGTGTGCCGGGGCGGTGTTTTCGAATCCGCCAATATCGTGGCTCCAGAACCCAAAGCCGGACAGGCCAATCGACAGCCCGCCGCGCAGACTTTCCGCCATCGACTCATAGTTGGCGTAGCAGTCGCCGCCCCAGTGAACCGGGAACTGCTGCGCACCCACGGACGCCGAGCGGGCAAACAGCACCGCCTCTTGCTCACCCACGGTCTCTTTCAGCACGTTCCACACCAGCGCGTTGTAGATGTAGGCGTAATGGTTATGCATCTTCTGTGGATCGGATCCGTCAAACCACTGCACGTCCGTCGGGATGCGCTCGCCAAAGTCGGTCTTAAAGCAGTCGACGCCGATGTCCACCAGGCCTTTCAGCTTGTCGGCATACCACCGGCACGCTTCCGGGTTAGTGAAGTCATAAATTGCCAGCCCCGGTTGCCACTTATCCCACTGCCACAGGGAGCCGTCCGGGCGCTTGAGCAGATAGCCCTTCTCTTTCAGTTCGCGAAATACCGGCGACTTCTGGCCGATGTACGGGTTAATCCACACGCAGACCTTCAGCCCTTTCTCCTTCAGGCGGCGGATCATCCCTTCCGGATCCGGGAAGGTCACCGGGTCCCACTCAAAATCACACCACTGGAAGGCCTTCATCCAGAAGCAGTCGAAGTGGAAGACGTGCAGCGGCAGATCGCGCTCGGCCATGCCGTCGATAAAGCTGTTAACCGTCGCTTCGTCGTAGTTAGTGGTGAACGACGTGGTCAGCCACAGGCCGAACGACCACGCGGGCGGCAGCGCCGGACGCCCGGTGAACCGCGTATAGCGGTTGAGCACCTCTTTTGGCGTCGGGCCGTCGATCACGAAGTACTCGAGATATTCCCCTTCGACGCTGAACTGCACTTTGGAGACTTTCTCCGAACCCACTTCGAACGAGACATTTTCCGGGTGATTCACCAGCACGCCGTAGCCGCGGTTGGTCAGATAAAACGGGATGTTTTTGTAGGACTGCTCGGTGCTGGTGCCGCCGTCGCGGTTCCACGTTTCGACCGTCTGGCCGTTGCGCACCAGGGCGGTGAAGCGCTCGCCCAGACCGTAGACCGTTTCGCCCACGCCGAGGTCGAGACGTTCAAACAGGTAGTTGCGATCGGTGTTGGTGTCCTGCACGTAACCGTTGTTTTTCAGCTGGCTGCCGGTAATGCGCTGGCCGTTGCGCAGGAAGTCCAGCGCCCAGAACTCCCCTTTGGTGACGCGCACGCTGACGCTTCCGCTTTTCAGCTCGGCAAATTCCGCGTTGTTTTCAATCTCGACATTCACGTCTTTCAGCACGTTCAGCGGATAGTGCGGGCCGTTGTCCAGCGCGCCCTGGAAGTGCTCGATGCGCACCCCGACAATCCCCTCCTGCGGGGCAAACAGGCGCACCGTGAACATGAGCGTGTCGAGCTGCCAGGTGCGCTCACGCACGTCGCGCGGCGCCACGTACACCACCAGGTCATTGCCCTGCTGCTCCACGTCGAACACCTGAACCGGATACGTCACGTTCAGACCCGGTTGAATAAGCCAGTTTCCATCACTGATTTTCATGCTTTCGTCCTCTTAGTTCTGCAATTCTTTGTTGACCGGCAGGTTTTCAAACTCCTGCTGATTGCGGCGCGCACCCTGCGCCAGCTCGCCAAGGATTTTGGTCAGGAAGGGGGTTTTCAGCGTGTAGTAGCGTTTGGCGATAATGGCGCTCAGCACGTAGCAGACCGCCGGGGCCAGGGTAAACAGGCCGATAATGATGCTGATGGTCGCGCTGTTCTGGGTTTTGGCTGCCGCGTCGTAGCCGCCGCCTGCCAGCATCCAGCCGATCATCGCCCCGCCCAGCGCCAGGCCAAGCTTCAGCACGAACAGCGTGCCCGCAAAGCTGATCCCGGTAAGACGTTTGCCGTTGGTCCATTCGCCATAGTCGACGGTATCGGACATCATTACCCACTGGATCGGTGTCACCAGCTGGTG
Organism: Enterobacter cloacae complex sp. HYC080_NIDB; assembly: GCF_056673325.1. NCBI lineage: Bacteria > Pseudomonadati > Pseudomonadota > Gammaproteobacteria > Enterobacterales > Enterobacteriaceae > Enterobacter > Enterobacter cloacae complex sp. HYC080_NIDB. The sequence continues at coordinate 4,455,935 of NZ_CP114212.1, forward strand.
CAGCACGCCGATAACGAAGATAAAGGCGAACATCACCACGGTGGCATGCATCGGCACAAAGAACATCGCTACGCTCACCACGGCCAGCGCGGCGTTGGTCCACCAGAAAATGCTGACCTTACACTTCCAGTCGGTGAGCGGTTTCGCCAGCGCGGAGCCGATCAGGTTGCCGACGCAGTAGGTGGTGAGGAACGCGACGAACACTTCCGGCGAGCCCATGATCCAGGTGCAGTAGTACATCATCGCCCCGCCGCGCACGCAGACGGCGAGGATGTTGAGGATGGTCAGCACGCCAACGATGCGCCACTGATCGTTCCGCCAGATGTCGCGCAGATCTTCCCGCATGGCGGTGGTGCTCGGCGGCACCTGGATGCGCTCTTTGGTGGTGAAGAAGCAGAACGCCAGCATCAGGAAAGCAACCACCGACAGGACGGCAATCCCGCCCTGGAAGCCGAACGCTTTATCGTCGCCGCCGATCAGGTTCACCAGCGGCATCATCAGCACCGTGGAGAGCATGCCGCCCGCCGTCGCCAGCACGAAGCGCCAGGATTGCAGGGAGATACGCTGCGTCGGGTCGTTGGTGATCACCCCGCCCAATGCGCAGTACGGGATGTTAACCACGGTATAGAGCAGGGTCAGCAGCGTATAGGTAATGGCGGCATACACCATTTTGCCGTTGAGGCTGAGATCCGGCGTGGTATAGGCCAGCACGCAGACGATGCCGAACGGGATAGCGCCGAACAAAATCCACGGGCGGAACTTGCCCCAGCGGCTGCGGGTGCGGTCGGCAATCAGCCCCATACATGGGTCGGAGATTGCATCCAGCGCACGGGCGAGCAGGAACATGGTGCCGACAAACCCGGCGGGAATGCCGAAAATATCGGTGTAGAAAAACATCATATACAACATGACGTTATCAAAAATGATGTGGCTGGCGGCGTCTCCCATGCCGTAGCCAATCTTCTCTTTTACTGACAATACTTCGCTCATCTTTTATTCATCCTTCACGCTGTAGGGGGCGCTGAGACCGGTTGCATTGGTTTTAAACCATTGTTTCATGAGCGGGTATTGCGTTTTCTGGTTAGCAGATTACGTTTCTTGTTTTTTGTGATCGCGGTAAATGTCGGAGAGCACAAAACGCTAACCTGAGGATTTTCTTAAGAATTCACTAAAACAGGGGGGGTACAGGTCAAAAGAGAGGTGAAAAAAGTGTGTCGGGGTATGTGGTAAATGCCTGAAAGTAGCTATAATGCGCCCCGCCTCCATGTAGCAATGCAGGCGCGGAAGATCGTCATCTCCGGTGAGGTGGCTGGACTTCAAATCCAGTTGGGGACGCCAGCGTTCCCGGGCAGGTTCGACTCCTGTGATCTTCCGCCAAAATTTTATCCCCTCCATTAATTATTTTATAATTCGTTGCTTCGTTGTCCTATATAATAAATACTGCTACACTCTTATAAATTTAATAAAGGGTTGAATTATGGATTATATACGTCTATATGAAAAAGCTGAGAAGGAATCTTTATTGACATTTAACCCAGCCGAGATAAATGTCAAACAAGAGAATTATAGTTGCGATCAAATTCTAGAAATGCTTGAATACAATGAAATAAACCTCAACACAGATTTTCAAAGATCATCTGACTTGTGGGATGATGGTCGTATGAGTAAATTTATCGAATCCCTATTTTTGAAATTACCCATCCCGCCTTTTTACTTTAATATTGTTTATTTAGACAATAACCCTGAGAAAATCCATTGGGAAGTAATCGATGGTTTGCAAAGACTATCAGCTCTACGCAAATTTTGCTTTGGCGATCTTAAAAATCGCAAATTGAAATTACAAGAGCTAGATTTTTTTACTGAGTTAAATGGAAAACACTACGATGAAATACCTCGGCATTTAATTCGAAATTTCAAAGCAAGTCAATTACAACTGCATCTGGTTTATCCCAACACTCCCTTTGAAATAAAGTATCGTATATTTGAAAGAATTAATACAACAAATTTAACCCTTCGTGACCAAGAGGTACGACATGCTTTATATCAGGGCGGTGTTGTTAAATTATTAAAAAAAGCCGTCACTGAAATTCTAAAAAAAAATAATATAAATATAAATGATGATCGTATGGATGCTCAAGAAACAGTTCTGAGAGCAATTTCATTTTCTTGCTTTGGTTATTCAAAATATCCGCAAGGTAGTAATTTAAAACTTTTTTTAGATCACTCAATTAAAGCTTTAAGTAAGCTTAATGAGAAAGAACTTAAAATTATCTATGAGGAATTCAAATCTAATTTCGAGTTTTGCATAGAAATGCTGGGTGCTGATTGCTTTAAGAACAAAACAACGGACCGAAGCGTCTTTAATAAAGGACTATTCGACTCTCTTATTTATGCCGCGTCACAAGTTAAGTGTTCAAGTAAAAATAAAACATTCATTAAGAATAAGACAGAATACAAGAAAAAATATGAGCAATGCCTTAAACAAGAACGCTTCAAAAAATCAATAAGTAATGCCACAAGCCGCCAAGACAATGTTATATATAGACTAACAAAAGCATCTGATATATTTAAGGATTGAAAGTGATAACTGAATTGAGAATTAAAAACTTCAAATCTATTAAAGATGAATCATTAAGACTATCGTCTTTAAACTTGATAACGGGGATTAATAGCTCCGGTAAATCTACTTTACTACAAAGCATACTATTACTTAAGCAAATGAATGCTTCTAAAACTATTATTTCACTTAATGAACATGTTGTTGAATTAGGTACTATAGAAGATGCTCTTCATCAATTTTACAGAGAGAACAAAATAGAAATAGGTTTAACATTAAATAGCAAAGAGTCGTTCTTAATGTCTATTGATGAACCTGATAAAATTTTACAACAAGACTATGCTTCTATAATTCTAGATGGGAATAAAAGTTTTTTAACTAGACTATTAAAAAAGATAAAATATTTAGCTGCTGAAAGAATGGGTGCTGAATTTTCCTATGAACTTGGTAGTAACAAAAATCATCTTGGTAAAAATGGTGAAAATACAGTTAGTTACATATTTGAAAATAGAAATAAAAACGTGTCAACTAAAGATTTAATACATCCTAACTCTAAAAAGGCTGAAGGGATCGAGGATAATTTATTGACCAATATCAATGAGTGGATGAAGGAAATCTCTCCAGGTATTAATTTAGAATTTAGTTCAGATCAAAAGATTAGGGCATCAAGTATGTCTGCAGTCTATTATAGCTCAACTTTGTTTAATAAAGTCACGCCTAAAAATTTTGGATTTGGAATTAGCTATTGCTTACCCATAATTACCCTCTTGCTTACATCAAAAAAAAATGACGTTATTCTCATAGAAAATCCCGAAGCACACATACATCCGACAGGCCAGACAAAGTTAGGTTATCTATGTGCCATCGCGGCAAAGGCAGGAATTCAACTTATTATTGAATCACATAGCGATCATTTTTTCAATGGAGTACGCCTAGCCCTAAAAGATGGCATCGTAAAAAAAACAAACTTAGCAATATATTATTTTGATAAAAAACTAGAGGGGGAACTATCTAGTCAAAATCTTTCAACTATAATTAGTTCAGTTGAGCTGCATGAAAATGGGAAAATAAAAAGCGCCCCTGAGGGTTTTTTCGACGAATGGCAAAACTCATTGTTTAAACTGTTATGATATATTTAAATTCACTATCAATTACATCTTTACAATCTTTACTAGGAAGCCAAGATTCCTTAAAAAAGACAATGGAATTTTTGGTGATGCTGCCAACTTACTGATTTAGTGTATGATGGTGTTTTTGAGGTGCTCCAGTGGCTTCTGTTTCTATCAGCTGTCCCTCCTGTTCAGCTACTGACGGGGTGTTGCGTAACGGCAAAAGCACTGCCGGACATCAGCGCTATCTCTGCTCTCACTGCCGTAAAACATGGCAACTGCAGTTCACTTACACCGCTTCTCAACCCGGTACGCACCAGAAAATCATTGATATGGCCATGAATGGCGTTGGATGCCGGGCAACCGCCCGCATTATGGGCGTTGGCCTCAACACGATTTTACGTCACTTAAAAAACTCAGGCCGCAGTCGGTAACCTCGCGCATACAGCCGGGCAGTGACGTCATCGTCTGCGCGGAAATGGACGAACAGTGGGGCTATGTCGGGGCTAAATCGCGCCAGCGCTGGCTGTTTTACGCGTATGACAGGCTCCGGAAGACGGTTGTTGCGCACGTATTCGGTGAACGCACTATGGCGACGCTGGGGCGTCTTATGAGCCTGCTGTCACCCTTTGACGTGGTGATATGGATGACGGATGGCTGGCCGCTGTATGAATCCCGCCTGAAGGGAAAGCTGCACGTAATCAGCAAGCGATATACGCAGCGAATTGAGCGGCATAACCTGAATCTGAGGCAGCACCTGGCACGGCTGGGACGGAAGTCGCTGTCGTTCTCAAAATCGGTGGAGCTGCATGACAAAGTCATCGGGCATTATCTGAACATAAAACACTATCAATAAGTTGGAGTCATTACCGAATTTTTGAGCCTAATAGAGGGTAAATTCCTTTTATGTGTACCATTTAACAATCCAAATTACATAATTCAAGATAATATATCATTAAAGCAAGCTGTTAATCATATTACAGACATTGATTTAAAATCCTTATTAACCACAATTCTAACAGATAGCACAACTTATCTTGGTGAATATCCCAGCGATTATTTCCATCAGGGTAAAAATTCTTTCTTTAGTGCTTTTGATACTTATTTAGCAATGAATGATCAAGATTGTATTATTTTGTCTTTACACAGTGAGGCTTATTGGGTTAACAACACTATTCCATTGATAAATAACTCAGTTATAAGCAATCATTTTAACTGTCCGACAACTAATTTCAGCACCTTTATCGATGGAATTCATGTATGGGAGCCATTGATAAAGAAATTTATTATGAATAAAAAAAAGCAAGGAGGTTATCTTTGCCATGCCATTTCAGTTAAGCATTTGATTCCAAGTGACATTTATAGTATTTATCTACAGGAAATAAATGATCCAAATGTTAAGATCACAAATATTCGCTCAATGGCAAAGCTTGTAGCAGAGTGTTGTGGTTATGACTTTATGCAAGATATATCAAACCGTAACAGAACTGGATCTATTATTCGTGATATATATTTTAATTCAGAGAAGGATGTATATATTTCAACAGATATCAACCACGGTAGATTCGAGGTTTTGGATAATAATGGCACTCACATATGTGAAATTGATTTTGAAGGCACACAAACCAAACCAAGAGACACAACTCGAAGACATAATATACGCTTATAGGATCACCCTTTAGGAGAGATGCCTTTTCTCTTGAGTGCCTCTCTCGCCAACTCCTTCAACCAGCTGGCGAGACTCACCCCTTCCTCAGCCGCTACAGCATCCAGCTGTTCCTTCAATGCCGGATCAATACGCATCTTAAACTGCGGAGACTGCCCACCGCCTTTTGGTTTTTTTTCGCGCGATATGATTGACATGAGGCCACCTATCCATCTACTCTGCCATATATAGGAGGCCACCTAAAACCTCCTCTACTAACAACGCCCCGATGTGCGGGAACACAGCCGGAGCGTCTAACCTCACCAACTATCAAGGAGTTGATTATGGCTGATTCGCATTCTAACCCAGACACCGACCAATCCGGAACCGAGCGTTCGTTAATTGTGGGATACCGCCCGAATGTTTTCGACAAATCCACGCCCAATATCATTCTGTCCGGCAAGTGGCTGCGTGCCGCAGGCTTTGATACCGGACAGCAGTTCACGGTCAAGGTGATGAAAGGGTGCATCGTTCTGGTGGCGTATAGCGAGCAGGAGCAGCGGTTGCAGGACGAATATAAACGGACGAAAGCAAAGCTCGTTGAGATACAGAATGCACTCGCAGAGATTCAAATTCAGCATCCCGGAAAGCGCCTCGCAAAATCAAATACAAACCATCCGGCTTAGCGGCGGTTTCTGGCATACAACCTGCCTGGTGCGTTAGACGATGTGGATGTGAAGACGACATGCACAGGAAGACGCAACCCAGTCTCTGTGTTGGAACCATCAATTAGCATCTCATAAATAGATTTTCTGATGGCGAAATTGATCAGCATTCAGCTATCCGGAAATTCCGGATAGTTGGCCAGGAAAGGAGACATCAGATTTACAGTGAGAGATCGCTACAATCTCCAAGCAACACTCGTAGTTACGCTCCGCTCGCGGCACCCAGTTTCGCCTTTTTCGGCCATACGGCTATTAAACTAATCTATAACGGATCTAACGCCCTCATTCTCACGCTCATACAATATCTAAATTAATAGCCAATAATCATTCACAGTAAATATAATGCAAAGGTTAAAATCCCTGTATTTTTTATTGAAGATAAACTATTGCGATATGCATCACAGCAGAACGCCAATATTAATAGAAACTTGTGCCTATGTTTATTGTTATAGGATGCGATATGTATTATAGCGACTCATTAATAACATCAATAGATGCACATAAAATATTGGCTTTAAAGTTAGAGCACGCCTTAACAGGCGTAAAAGATGAAGTCTTAAAGCAAGCGCAACTGATAGATGATGGGGCAACGCGATTAAGCTATCAGCTTTCGTGCTTTACTGAAAACTATCAGGATGTATGTTTACGATTACGCAAAGAAGACTCAAGATTTTTGATAGGTATTGTTCAGTTGATAAAACACAGGGACGTTATCTATAAGATGCTCTACATTTATATTAAAAGCTTATTAACTAACAAGAGTGAAAAAAGGATACATAATATACAAAAAAATCTTATGCGTTTAGGTGTATCAATTTCATCATCGATGCTATCCAGTCAGGCTTTTATATACTCTGCAACTATTGCAATTTGTAGTAGTGTTCATACCAACATTTGGATGAAAGAAAAGATCACTTCGTTTTCTACTTATGCCGTTCTTGGTTTAAAAGCCTATGGTATCGTTGAGCAGGCATCAAGAAGCGCCAGCTATCTAAAAAACTATAATGCTTATTATTACAATCTACTTTATCAGGAAGAACTTGAAATGATGTTTTTCTTGATTGAACCCATAATAATGAGATCCCCTGTGCTTAACCAATTTTATGCTTCAGACAACGACATTGCATATACGATTTCAAGGATGATAAAGGGATGATTAAAGCTATTAAAGACTGGTTAAAAGGTCAATTCATATTCTTCCTAAGAGGCGCAACCCCCCTTCTATTCGTCATAATATTTGCATTATTTGCCGTAACCTGGCTACCCGAAAAAATCGCAATGAATGCAATATGGTCATTTGTAGTTATTGTAGGACTCTGCATTCTTCTACGTAAAAAAAGATAATTACTATTTAACAGGAGTAAATTATGTCAAATCCCGCTCATCTGTGGTTGTTTGATGAAAATGGTTCGCCCGTAGTTGGTCCATCATTACTGCCAACGAGATTAGGATCTTTTGAAATCCGTTCAGTTAACCATCAAGTATGGATACCTGAGAACTCGAATACAGGTCGTTTAACAGGCACAAGAGTTCATTCCCCCTTAAACTTGCATAAGGAATTTGATGCTGCAACACCTGTCTTGTATCGTGCAATGTGTGAAGGGAGAACATTCCAAAAAGCAGTTTTGAAAATGTATCGAATCTTGGACCAGGGTGTTGAAAGTGAGTATTTCAATATGATAATGGAGAATGTCAAGATCACCTCTATATCCCCTCTGTTGCACCCCACAGGATTGACAAGTACGCATCTTGAAGAGATCCAACTCCGTTACGAGAAGATTACCTGGAAATATTGCGATGGAAATATTCTCTATACTGACGAATGGAATAACCGGGCAACATATTAGGGTATCGAAATGAAAGTACTGTTGATTTCTGCTGCGCTTTTATTCTTGGTTCAATATGCATCGGCAACCCAGATGTCCGGTTTCGCGGCCATGTATTATCAGGATGACAGAACAACGCCGGAAGAACCCACAAATGCGCCCCTCTTTCCCGCCATTATCCACGGCAAAAAAACCATTCGAATGGAAGTATCTCGACTGTCAGATATCACAAGTACACTCATTGAAAAAGACAGTTCTGCACACTGGGTCTGCCTTCATGACGACGATGGCACGAATTACTGGTTTATTTCTGATAACGAAATGGGAGCAGGACTGCTCACAGCGCTGGCCATATCCAAAGATGGCAGCCATAAAGAGTGTGTGAAAACGACAGAACATGTCAACGTCTCAGTCGCTAATATTCCATTGTTGAATGCAAGTCATGGAAATTTAGTTAAATGGTTTGGCAAGAGTGAGATTGCCAAACAAAAAGCGGTACTTTTTTATCATGAGACGCCAGTAAAGAATGGATTCATCCAGAGTAATACGGTCTCTTATTACTTTGATGGCGAAAAAGTACGGGGCGTCATTATCGGGCAAATTACCAGTAACTAGCTTGCAAACTCCCTCTACCAAAAGGAGAGGGAGTTAAGCCTACCCGCCCAACCGCATATGCAGCAACGGAAACGCATTCCCCTGCCCGTCAAGTTCCGAGCGCCCGACCTGCTCGAATCCCATATGCCGATAAAACGCGACTCCCTGCGGATTCTGCTCATTCACGTCCACTTCGTTCGCGCCGAACTCTGCGATGGCGTGTTTAAGCAGCAGTTTCCCGACACCCTTCCCGCGGCTCGCATCATCCACAAACAACATTTCAATGCGGTTTTCATCCACCCCTAAAAAGCCGTGAATAACGCCTGCGTCATCGCGGGCTATCACGACCTTGAGGTTGGGCAGGTACGCGTTGAGCAATAGCGGACGCAGCGCCGCAATATCGCTTTCCTGTAAAAAGTGATGGGTGGCGCGGACGGAGGATTCCCAGATCGCGACCAGGCGTTCGAAGTGTGAGGAGTGTGCGGTTTCGATTTTCATGGGGGGATCATGTCTGGAAAACCTAATTCATTCAAGTCACTCTGTGCGCCTTGTTCCCCCCTCACCCTAACCCTCTCCCTCAGGGAGAGGGAACCGACCGTGCTAAGCTTTAATCTCCATCACCGCATACACCCCATCCTTCGGCACGACCACGGTGACGTTTTCCACCGGTACGCCCGCCGCCAGGTGAATATCCTGCAGCTGCTGTAGCGTCCTCGGGTGGATATCCTCCCAGCCGATACCGCGCAGCACAAAGTCAATCTGCGGGCTGCTGGTCAGCATGTTTGAGACAATCACCGCCCCGCCGGGCTTGACCAGCCGCAGCGCGCGCTGGAGAAAAATCACCGCGTCGGCATCGTTGAAGTATTCGAAAATCCCCAGCGCGTCGACCAGTTCGGCCTGATGCTCGCCCAGCTCCAGCAGCAGGTCCTCGTTACGCACCAGCGTGTGCACCAGGTTGCGCCTGAGCAGGGTCAGCTGTTCACCCACCACAATGCCTTCCTGCGCCGCCATGGTTTCGGCCCAGCTGAGCGCCACGAGGTCTTTATCCACCAGCGTGAGATAGACCTGCTGGCCATCGAGCTTTGCTTCGCGCAGCGCCTCCAGCACCGGAATGGCGGCGCCGCTTGCCAGGCTGACCCAGTTGTTCTCGCTCTCATTGTGAATGTACTTCTCCACCAGCGCGGCAAGCACCCGGGCGCGGGAGCGCACGCCGATGGCATCGTTCGCGTGGATAAACCACTGACGACTATCGCTGTCCATCTTTGTGCCGTCCGGCAGGCGATCCTCAAGCGGGTTTTGCACCACAAACAGCGCCAGCGCGAAGGGCACCAGCCGGGTGCGCCATGCGGTAAGCGCCGGACGGTTGCGAAAGGCCTGTTCGGAATAGCGGTTCTGCGGGACAAGCACGGCCTGCCCTCCTTCCTGATATTCGACCTGCGGAGGGCGAAGCGCTGGCTCGGCTTTCAGCGCCCGATCAAGCGCAGCGATTTCACGGGCAGCATCGTCTTTCATCGGCCACTGGTCGCTGACGTCGGGAAAGGACGCACTGAAAATCATCATGTTTTTCGGTGCGTCACCACGAAAAGGCTGCCAGATCATAACGTCTTCCCTCCGTTGGGCTTTTAACGGAAGTCTATCCAGGCGAGTCCGTAATACCCTACGAAGAAAGCACGATCTTTACTGCTTCACCCACACCAGTTGGTCAACCCGGAAGCCCAGACTGCGCGCGGTGTTCAGGTAATCCTGCTTCACCGCATCCGGGATGGTCGGCGTGCGTGACAAAATCCACAGATAATCGCGGTTCGGGCCGCTGACCAGCGCGTACTGGTACTTGTCGTCCAGTTTGATTACGTTATACCCGCCGTAGAATGGACCGAAGAACGACACCTTCAGCGCGGAGGTGGTCGGCTCGCCGGTGAAGTACGCTTTCCCCTCGCTTTCATTCCACTTGTTTTTCACCGGATCGTAACCCCGGTTCAGCACGCTGATACCGCCGTCGCTGCGCTTGCCGTAGGTGGCGGTCACCTGCTCCAGACCGCGTTCAAAGCGGTTTTCAAGGCGCGCGACTTCGTACCATTTGCCGAGATAGCGGCTGGCTTCAAAATGAGTAATAGGCTGCACGCCTTTCGGCGGCGTAGGGGATTTACAGGCAACCAGGGTCAGCGCAATGGCAACACCGGTCACAACAGGCCATAGCTTCATGAGAATTCCTTTCATTTGCACGGTTGGATGTTAAGTGTAGTGCACCGTTTCGGCGCTTCATCCCGTTCGGGAAAATTCGTAGTATATTGAGAGTATTCCTCCACTCTGGACACGGACATGGCTTACTCCATCGGCGAATTCGCCAGACTCAGCGGCATTACCGCCACCACCCTCCGGGCGTGGCAGCGTCGCTACGGTTTACTCAAGCCACAGCGCACGGAAGGCGGTCACCGCCAGTACAGCGATGAGGACGTCCAGCAGGCGCTGAAAATCCTCGACTGGGTCAAAAAAGGCGTCCCTATCGGCCAGGTCAAACCGCTGCTGGAGCGCCCGACGCTGGGGCGGACCAACAACTGGCAAACCCTGCAGCAGAACATGCTGCAGCGCCTGCAGGACGGCAAAGTCGAATCCCTGCGCCAGATGATTTACGACGCCGGACGCGAGTACCCAAGACCAGAGCTGGTCGCGAACGTGCTGCGTCCGCTGCGCAGCCAGGTCTCGGCTAACGTTGCCGCCGCCATGACCCTGCGCGCGATCCTCGACGGCATCATCATCGCCTACACCTCGTTTTGTCTCGAAGGTGATAAGAAAGCGCCGGGCGACAATATTCTGCTCAGCGGCTGGCATCTCAACGACCCGTGCGAGATCTGGCTTGAGGCCTTAACGCGCACCGGTCAGGGTCACCGGATCGACATCCTGCCGGTTCCCCCTGCCACGCTGGCTCCGGAGATTTTCCCGGAGCGGAAATGGCTTCTGGTCACCAGCGGCAAACTTACCGCCGGACGGAAAAAGCAGCTGGAGCAGTGGCAGCAGCAGGTATCGCTTGAAGTGATTATCCTCTGATCATTTTCTGCTGTGGGAATCTTCACGAAAAGTTGAATATTTTCCCGCGCCGCAGATGCTAACGTTTTCCTGTGACGAATAACTCCACAGGAAAACACCATGAAAAAAACAACCCCTCTGCTGTTCCTGGCCGCCATGGCCTTTGCCCCTGCCGCCTTTAGCGCCCCTGCCGGCACGCTGAGCGTCCACATTCTCGACCAGCAAACCGGGATGCCGCCATCAGACGTGACCGTTACGCTGGAGAAGCAGCAGCAGGACAAATGGACCCCGGTTGCCAGCGGCAAAACCGACCACGACGGACGTATTAAATCGCTCTATCCGCAGGACCAGGACATGCAGCCTGGCGTGTATAAAGTGACCTTTAAAACCGCAGAGTACTTCCACGGTAAAAAGCTGGACACCTTCTTCCCGGAGATCCCGGTGCTGTTTACCGTGACCCGCACCAACGAAAAGCTGCACATCCCGCTTCTGCTGAGTCAGTACGGTTACTCGACCTACAAGGGCAGTTAAGACGCATTGATTCTAAAGGAATAAAAAAAATAGTTCCGCGAATACTTGGACAAATTAGTCATGTTGTGTAAGTTTTAATTATATGAACGGGAGGACCACACCATGACAACGAAACCTGTGCTCGGTATTAGCGGATGTTTGACCGGCTCCGCCGTACGCTTTGACGGCGGACACAAGCGTATGGGCTTCGTTATGGATGAGCTGGCCCAGTGGGTGAATTTCCGCCCCGTCTGCCCGGAAATGGCGATCGGCCTGCCGACGCCTCGCCCGGCCATACGCCTGACGCTGACGGACAGCGGCGAGACGCAGCTCCGTTTCAGCAAGCCGCCTCATGATGACCTCACGCAGAAAATGGCCGACTTTACGGCGGAATATCTGCCAAAAATCGGCGATCTTTCGGGATTTATCGTCTGTGCAAAATCCCCAAGCTGTGGCCTGGAACGCGTGCGGCTGTACGATGAAAACGGCAACCGGGGCCGCAAGGAGGGCGTCGGGCTGTTCACCGCCGCCCTTCTTGAAACCTACCCGTGGCTGCCCGTCGAGGAAGATGGTCGGCTGCACGACCCTGTGCTGCGGGAAAACTTTATTGAGCGGGTATTTGCCCTGCACGAGCTAAACACGCTGCGCGCTAAAGGGCTGACGCGACGTGGGCTGCTGGATTTCCACAGCCGCTATAAATTGCAGCTGCTGGCGCACCATCAGGCGGGCTACCGCGAAATCGGCCCGTTCGTTGCCTCGCTGCACGAATGGGAAGACCTGGACGCCTTCTTTGTGGCGTACCGGGAAAAGCTGATGACCATCCTGAAAAAACCGGCTTCGCGGAAGAACCACACCAACGTGCTGATGCATATTCAGGGGTATTTCCGCAACCAGCTAAACACCCGCCAGCGCGGTGAGCTGCGCGACGTGATCCTGCACTATCGCAACGGGCAGTTACCTATTCTCGCCCCGATCACGCTGCTGAAGCACTACCTGGCCGAATATCCCGACCGGTATCTGATGACGCAAAACTACTTTGATCCCTATCCTGATGATTTGGGTCTGCGTCTGGCAGTCAAGTGATCACAAAAATGCGAAGGCCCCATTGACCCGTAGAGGCCCAAAGCAGTACCCCGTTTAGACGACATCCTCACTGTCGTCTCTTTTTTGCATTTAACCTCAAAGACTGTGATTATATACAGGCTTATTCTGCAAAAAGGGGCCTGCCCGTGATCAACACCCTGCACATTCAAAACTACCGCTCCATACGCGAGATGTCGCTTGAGCTGGAGCAGCTCAACATCGTCTTCGGCCCGAACGGCACCGGGAAATCCAATATTTACAAGGCGATACACCTGATGCACAGCGCCGCCCAGGGGCAGTTCTCCCAGGCGCTGGCGAACGAGGGCGGCATTCTGAAGGTGTTCTGGGCAGGCAAAACCCGCAGCGACCAGCTGCGGCGGATGAACCTAGCGGTGGAAACCGAGACCTACGAATACGAGCTGCAGGTCGGGTTTGTGGAGAGACTGCCCTATCCCTCGCAGTTTCAGCTCGACCCGGTGATCAAAGAGGAGTCCATCTGGCTGAGCGGCCAGCATCGACGCCCGTCGTCACAGCTGATGAAGCGTAAGAATCAGGCGGTGTTTCTGAATAACGTGCATCACGAGAAAGTGACCCACAGCGGCACGCTGTACGAGAACGAATCGGTGTTCGGGCAGCTCGGCGAACCGCATCTTTACCCGGAAGTGTCGCAGATGCGCGAGTCCCTGCGTAACTGGCGCTTTTATCATGAGTTTTCCGTCTCATCCGGCTCGGCGATGCGTGCCCCGCAGGTCGGGTTCCGTTCCCCGGTGCTGGCCAGCGACGGTGCCAACCTGGCGGCGGCGTTTCAGACCATCGTGGAGATTGGCGACGAACTGCTCCTGATGCGCATCCTCGACCAGGCCTTCCCCGGCTGCGTGTTTTACAGCGACAACACCGGCGGACGTTTTCGCATGATGATGCAGCGCGAGAGGCTGAGCCGCCCGCTGGAACCGGCGGAGTTCTCCGACGGCACCCTGCGCTTTCTGTGCCTGGCGGTGGCGCTGTTAAGCCCGCGCCCACCGGCGTTTATCGCGTTGAACGAACCGGAAAACAGCCTGCATCCGCAGATGCTCCCCGCGCTGGCGAGCTTAATCGCCGAGGCCAGCCGCTACTCGCAGATTTGGCTCACCAGCCACTCGCCGGAGCTGGCGAAGTTGATTGAGAAACAGAGATCGTTTTCGCTGTACCAGCTGTCGATGGCGGAGGGGGAGACGAGGGTGGAGAGGCTGGGGTAGGCCTTCTATCTCGCAATACATTTTCCAATTTATTGTTGCCAGTTTCTGCTGGCAGGATAATCTGTAAGTGTTGGTTATCAGATGAGAAATTTAAATGGATATTGCACTTTTCCCTGGCCAGAACGCCCGTGCGTGGGCTGAAACCATGATAAATCTTGAAGCCCGGAAGCTTATCAATACTGCGAATATAGTCGGCGGACAACATCTCAGCGACGGACTTGCACGGATTAAATTTATGGATGATATCCGGCAGTTTGTGATGCAACAATTTAGTGCAACCCGGGCAGCCAGAAGTGATGAGGAGTGCATGGAATGCCTGAAAAACATCCGGGCTGAGAACGAAAGCCTTCTTGAGCAAAGTGGAATGATTCGCTCCCGTACAGCTCAGCTTTTTGCTCAGATCGAACTGGTTAAAGAAAATAATAAAGTCGTCGGTTACGTTATCTCGTCGATTAAGGTTGTTCTTTCAGGGTTACAGATTGTTGCAGGTGTAGGTGCAATGATGACAATGAATCCAGTAGGTGCGCTTGCAGGAGCGATTCTGGTGATGGATGGGGCAAATGGCATTTCAAAAGAAATTAACAGAACGCTTCAACATCAACCAAACTCCGAAGGGATGCTGGCAGATGGTGTCATGGATATCGCTCAGTTTATGGGATTTAAACGTGAATCAGCTCTGGGAGTATTCAACAGCGTAAACCTGGCAGCAAGCGTCTATACGGTATTTGGCGCTATACGAAAACCCGAATCATGGCGTCTGTTTCGCTATCTCCCCCTGGATTTCTACCGCAAAGTCGACGGAATGAATCGCGCAGCGCTCACGATGAAAATTGTTGGCTGGGGTGTCTCTGCAAAAGTCTCGTTTGATTTAATTTCTAATGCATCTGGCCAGAACTAATGTATTTCTTTCTGTAGCGCCAGGCTTTGTAGGTAATGACCGGGGGTTGAAAAAACCAGACGATAATCAATACGATGAAAAGAGAAATGCCCCCGGAAACAACATTGTAATGCTCAGCGAAAAAAAGAAGCGCCAGGAAAATCAGAGCCACGGCCGCAGTAATACACAAGACCATGAGAAATCGCTTACCTAACTCAAGCACGACCTCTAGCAAGGATGAACCATAACGGTTAATGTTCCGGTTCAAATACGCTAATTCTTTTGCGGTAAAGCCTGATTCAAGTAACTGCGTTTCAATATTGTTCATGCCACTACCTTTTCTTCTGGAAAGTAACGAGGAATATCTTAACCGGAAGAGAGGCGTCTTGTAACCAGTCTGACGTATCTGCATCAAACAGCAAAAAAAATCAGGATCACGCTAAAAAGACACTGGCGGCCATAGTAGAAAACTAAACCTACGGGGTTTAAGTCACGCTCGTTAGAATCGTTTGTAAACATCAGCCAGAAGATGTCACCCACTCCTTTTTATTTCGCGCAAAGGAATTATGAAGACGGGTGAATGCGAAACGTCTTTCGCCACTCCGCAGGACTTACCCCAAAACGCGCCTTAAACTGCTGTCGCCAGGTGACGGCAGAATTAAATCCCACCAGCTCGGCCACGCGTTCAATCGGCATATTTCCGGCTTCAAGCAGGATCTGGCTACGCCGCAGGCGTTCGGCGGTAAGCCAGTCGGCGACGCTCATTCCCGTGGCTTTAATAAAGTGACGGGTCAGCGTGCGGCGGCTCATCGAAACCACCTCCGCCAGCGAGTCCAGGCTATGCGGTTCGGTGATGTGCTGCTGTAGATAGTCGATCAGGCAATTGATACGTGCATCGCGGGTGTCATTCGGAACAGGCTGAGCAATAAACTGCGCCTGACCGCCCTCGCGGTGCGGCGGCACAATCATCCGCCGGGCAATCTGGTTGGCGACCACGCTGCCAAAGCGCTGACGAATGATATACAGGCAGCAGTCCAGCGCAGCCGCGGTTCCGGCAGAGGTGATGATATTGCCGTCATCCACGTAGAGGGCATTGATATCCAACTGGACGTGCGGAAAGAGCGACTGGAACTGATTTTCGAACTCCCAGTGGGTGGCAGCGCGCTTGCCGTCGAGAATGCCCGCATAGCCCAGCACAAACGACCCCAGACACAGCCCGACGATTTCCGCGCCGTTGTCTCTCGCCTGCACCAGGCTGTCGAGCAGCGTCTGAGGCGGGCGTTCGAGGACGTGCTGCCAGTAGGGAACAACGACTATATCGGCCCGACCAATGGCGGTGTAGTCCTGCGTGGCGTTGAGGGCGAACCCGTCTTTTGAGGTGAGGAACCCCGGCGTTTCGGCGCAAATCGTCACGTTAAAGCGCTTTTCGCCGGAGACGGAATCGCCAAACAGAATGCAGGGAACGGAGTAGTGGAACGGGCTGAACCCGTCTACCGCGACAATCGCGACGTTGATTAGCGACATTTGTCTCTCCTTTCCCTTTAACGCACTCAGAATATAACGGTTTCGCCATCCTGGGGAATGGTCACTGCGTCACTCACCTGATTGGCTTCAACGTACTCACGCAGCGCGCTGCGGGTCAACAGGCAGTGGTTAATCGCCTCCATATGGCTCGCCACTATTTTGGCCTCTGGGAGCAGGAAATGAACGTTTAGGACATCCTCCTGCCCCATAATAATGGGGCCAAAACCAATGACGTGTGCATAGCCTGCGTTCAGTACCACCACGTCCGGCTGGTGCTTTTGCAGATCGGCCGCCACCGCGTCACGCCAGACGGTATCCCCTGCTAGATAGAGCGTCTTCTCATCGGGATGACGCAGCACCACGCCACAGGCTTCGCCCAGACGCTCCGCCAGCTCCGGCACGGCGTAGGCCCGGTCGGTACCGTGCTGCCCGCCGTGGGTTTTCGTAATCTGAATATCGCCGAAGAAGGTCGCGTCGGTCATGACCGTCAGGTTGCTAAACCCCTGGCTGCGCAGCAGCGCGGCGTCACGGTCGTTTTGCACGTAGATCGGTTTGTCTTTGGCGATCAGCTCTGCCGCGGTGCGATCCCAATGATCGTCATGGGTATGGGTGACGATCACCGCGTCGGCGTTCAGCAGCGTGTTGACGTCAACAGGGAGTTCGACCGTCGGGTTACGACGCTCGGCATGCGCCGTGCCGGGAAAACCCGGATAAGCATCTTTCGGGGCCAGCATCGGGTCGATTAAAAGACGTTTTCCAGCGTAGGTAATCAGCAGGGTGGCGTTGCGAATTTGGGTAATGTTCATGGGCTATCCTCCGGTTGGTGTGATAAGGAGGATAGCCCGACGTCGCAGGTCACGCTGTGGGTTAAAGGGCAATTACCGATGGAATCGGGCCAATTTAAACCCCGCGTTTTCAGGCAGAATTTACCAGCCCGGTACCGCTCCGCCGTTAAAGATCGTCTCAGCCGCTTTCGCCACTTCCGGTGACTGATACGACTGGATAAATTCCTTCACGTTCTCCGCGTCTTTGTTGTCTTCGCGCGCCACCACGATGTTCACGTACGGCGAATTTTTATCTTCTATAAAGACGCTGTCATGCACTGGCGACAGCCCGGTTTGCTGAAGATAGGTGGTGCTGATGATGGCGACATCCACTTTGGGATCGTCCAGCACGCGCGGCAGCTGCGCCCCTTCCAGCTCCATGATGTTCAGATGTTTAGGGTTAGCGGTAATATCCAGCGCCGTCGGCAGCAGGCCGGTGTCTGGCTTCAGGGTAATGAGCTTCTCTTTTTGCAGCAGCAACAGCGCACGACCAAGGTTGGTTGGGTCGTTTGGAATGGCAATGGTCGCACCGTTCTTCAGGTCCGAAACGGATTTGATTTTGCGTGAATAACCGGCCATCGGGAACACGAAGGTATTCGCCACGGCAACCAGCTTGTAGCCATGCGCCTTGTTATCTTCTGCAAGGAACGGACGGTGCTGAAAGACATTGGCATCCAGCTCCCCCTGGTTGGTGGCATCGTTAGGCAATAGCGAGCCGCTGAAGCCGACCAGCTCCACGTCCAGACCATATTTCTCTTTCGCCACCTTTTTGGCGACTTCCGCCACGTCCTGCTCGGCGCCGTTGATGACGCCTACTTTAATGTGTCTGGCATCGCTGCCATTTTGATCGCACCCTGCCAGCAGCAGGCCAGCGAGGACCAGCGCACCCAATCGACGTTTCACGAGACAGTTCCTTTTGCTGAATGTTTCAATGACTATATCGACAACGAGGCGGGGAAATAAAAAACGAAAAAGAATCAATAAGAAGGATAAGTTATATGCGGGTATCGCCGGGTGGCTCTG
This sequence comes from Enterobacter cloacae complex sp. HYC080_NIDB, assembly GCF_056673325.1. NCBI lineage: Bacteria > Pseudomonadati > Pseudomonadota > Gammaproteobacteria > Enterobacterales > Enterobacteriaceae > Enterobacter > Enterobacter cloacae complex sp. HYC080_NIDB. The sequence continues at coordinate 4,474,491 of NZ_CP114212.1, forward strand.
CGCTTCCCCGGCCCGCAGAATCAGAATTTAAAGCGCTTTCGTCAGGTAATGACGCTGCATACCCGGGTATGGGTAATCCTGCAAAGACATCTGCAGCTGGTAGCCCTGTTTTTCATAGAACGGGCGCGCCTGGAAGCTAACGGTATCCACCAGCGCGTGCTTGCAGCCTTTACGCCTGGCTTCATTTTCCGCCGTGTTGATAAGCTGGCCGCCCACACCGCTGCCCCGCACGGTATCGCTCACCCAGAGATAGTCGATATTCAGCCAGTCGCCTTTACGTACGCCAATTAAGCCGCCCAGCATGACGCCCTTTTCGTCTCGAACGTAAACGCCTATGTCACCGCTAAAGTTCGTCAAATCGAGGAACCGTCCGTTATAGGCTCTCAGACCCACAAGTAGCTCTTCTTTTTCCTGCGGCGTGACGGCGTCAGTAATGCTCAAGTGCATATTTTCTCTCCTTGTTTTCTGTGCCATCTCACTATCGCACACCGGTGGCGTGGAGAAAATTCATACTTTCGACTGGCGTCGCTACACTGAATGTAACGATATATTTCATGGGAAGCATGTGACTTCTAAAGGGGGTTTTGATGAAAGCTGCGCACCTGGTCTGCCTGCTGGTTTGTCTGCTCTTCGCCGCGTTTGTCCATGCTCAGGAAAAGGATGACCCCGCGAAAGAGGCGCAAATAAAGCAGCAGGTCCTTAAAGATATTAAGAAAACCTGTACGCCACAGAGAAAGCAGAGCGATAAAGCCTGGCAGGAGATGATTTTGTCGTCAGAGGCCAATCAGTTGCTGATCAAAAATGCCGTTACCGCCGTCAAGCGCGACAATCTGGATGCTTACTGGGCGGCGATTGGTCAGGTGGACTGTATGGAAGATTATTGAGGGCTGGAAACGTGCTTCTCGCCGGGTGGCGGCTGCGCCTTACCCGGCCTACACAACATTTTTAACGCTTACGCACATCCGGAATAATTAAATCCCCGCGCAGCACATACGAACCCAGCATCTGCGTTTTCTCCGTCAGCCAGCTCACGATACGCGCCGCCATGGCATCCATGGAATATTCAATGGCCGGGATCACCGGAATACCCGGCAGGTGCAGGGATCCAGCAAGGCTGAAGACCATAATGTCTTCCGGCACGGATTTATTAAACGCCTGCAGCTGTGGGATCACTCGCTGGGCTTCTTGCTCGTCCGCCACCAGTAATGCGTTGAAATTCAGCGTGCTGGCGTTGTTAAGCAGCTCCTGTAGCGCAACGGACGAGGAGGTCGCGTCCATAAAGACGAGGTTGCGATTAAAGGGCAGAAAATTTTTCTCCAGCGCATGTTTGTAGCCGAGCAGCACCTGATCGGCAAAACCGCTGCCGTGCGGGTGGATCAGGGCAATCTGGCGACGACCCTGGCTGGTCAGGTAGTTACAGGCGGTTTCAGCGGCAAAGGCGTGATCGAACTGGATGCTATTGGAATTATCGGACTCCATACAGTCCACGAGGATGACGTTGTCCATATCCACGTCCAGCGGGAAACGCGCGCCGATGACGAGGATGTCATCACACAAACCGCAGGAGAGCTCTTCGAGCGCATTCATTACTTCGGCTTTGCTATGCGCGAAGCGCAGCAGCAGGTGTTTTTGATGCTGGCTGAGATGTTTTTCCAGCGCGTACAAATAACCGGTGGTCTGGTTAATATTTTCCTGTGCGCAAATGACGCCGATACATCCCGTCGACTGGCTCAGCAGCGACTGGGCAATCACATTAGGCCGGTAGTTAAGCTCATCCACTGCCTTCAGAACGGCCTGACGGCTGGCTTCCTTTACGCCACGCGACCCACTCAACACTCGCGATACCGTGGCTTTAGATACCCCGGCAAGACGTGATACATCATTGATTGTCGACATCTCTTTCCCCTGACAGGCTTACCTCGCGCCTGCAAATTCCATGACCGCTTCGGCTCATATTATAGCCAGAACGGAGTATATCCGTTTCCGTTTTCCATGGAAACCGATTTTCCGTTTCCACTCAAAATGATGTCAAAACAGCCAAATTATGTGACATGCATCCGGTTAATTAGCCTCATAAGTAAGGGATCTTGATGGTTGTCACACTTCTGTCTTTTATGAATGGAAACCGGTTTCCGTATAATGTCCAATCATTCCCGCAATAACTTTTTACATTTAGAGGATGGTTGTCGATGTTCAAGATTATGCTGTGCTGCTCTGCCGGGATGTCCACCAGCCTGTTGGTCAGCAAAATGGTCGATGTCGCGAAAGAACGTGGTTTGCCGGTGAAAATAGATGCGTACGGTGTTTCCGAATTTGATACGCAGTTTCCGCAATACCAGGTGGTGCTTCTCGGACCACAAGTGAAATACATGTTACAGACACTCTCAGACAAGGCGGCTACGAAAGGCATTCCGGTCCAGCCCATCGACATGATGGACTACGGCATGCAGCGTGGCGATAAAGTACTGGACTATGCTCTGTCGCTCATCGAAGCGGCACACTAAAAGGTGTTCACATGAGTTCGTTATATCAATCCATGGTCGCGGTGATTGAGCAGTCAATTACCCCGCTGGCCGCCAAACTTGGTCAGCAAAAGTATGTGATTGCTATCCGCGACGGCTTTACCGCCGCGCTGCCGTTCATGATCATCGGCTCGTTTATGCTGGTGTTCATCTTCCCGCCGTTTTCGGCGGATACTACCAATAGCTTTGCGCGCGGCTGGCTGGATTTCTCCCAGACTTACCGCGAACAGCTGATGCTGCCGTTTAACCTCAGCATGGGCGTGATGACCTTCTTCATCTCGGTGGGGATTGGGGCGAGCCTGGGGCGCCAGTTTAACCTCGACCCGGTGATGTCCGGCCTGCTGGCTTTTATGGCCTTCCTGCTGGTCGCCGCGCCGTATGCCGACGGTAAAATCTCGACCCAGTATCTCTCCGGCCAGGGCATTTTTACCGCGCTGATCACCGCCATCTACGCCACCCGCGTTTATGCGTGGCTGAAGCAGAACAACGTCACCATCCGCCTGCCGAAAGAAGTACCGACCGGCGTGGCGCGTTCGTTTGAGATCCTGATCCCGGTGATGGTGGTGATCGGTACCCTGCACCCGTTGAACCTGTTCATCGAAGCGCAAACCGGCATGATTATCCCGCAGGCGATCATGCACCTGCTGGAGCCGCTGGTCTCTGCCTCCGACTCCCTGCCCGCTATTCTGCTCTCCGTGCTGCTGTGCCAGATCTTCTGGTTCGCCGGTATCCACGGCTCGCTGATTGTCACCGGCATCATGAACCCGTTCTGGATGGCGAACCTCTCGGCAAACCAGGCGGCACTGGCGGCCGGCGCGGCGCTGCCGCACGTATACCTGCAGGGCTTCTGGGATCACTACCTGCTGATTGGCGGCGTAGGCTCCACGTTACCCCTGGCGTTCCTGCTGCTGCGCAGCCGCGTTACCCATCTGCGTACCATCGGCAAAATGGGCGTGGTGCCCAGCTTCTTTAACATCAACGAACCGATTCTGTTCGGCGCGCCGATCATCATGAACCCGATGCTGTTCATTCCGTTCGTGTGCGTTCCGCTGATCAACGCCTGTCTGGCGTATGCGGCAACCAAACTCGGCTGGCTGGCGCAGGTCGTCTCGTTAACCCCGTGGACCACCCCGGCACCGATTGGCGCCTCGTGGGCGGCGAACTGGGCGCTGAGCCCGGTGGTGATGTGCCTTGTGTGTATGGTGATGTCCGCGCTGATGTATCTGCCTTTCCTGCGTGCCTATGAGCGTACGCTGATGAAAAACGAAGAGCAGAAAGCGCAGGCGACCGTCGGTGCTGCCGAAACCGCAAGCAATTAAGTCAAAGAGGAAAGGTCATGAAATACGCATTTCCCGATAACTTCTGGTGGGGCAGCGCAAGCTCCGCTCTCCAGACGGAAGGGGCAAGAGAGGGCGAAACCACCTGGGATTACTGGTTTGCCCGCGAGCCAAACCGTTTTCACAACGCCGTGGGGCCGCAGCAGACCTCCACGTTTTATCAGCACTGGAAAACGGACATTCAGCTGTTAAAGCAGCTGAACCACAACAGCTTTCGTACCTCGATTAGCTGGGCGCGCCTGATCCCTGACGGTATCGGTGAAGTGAACCCGGAAGCGGTCGATTTTTATCATCAGGTCATTGATGAGCTGAATGAACAGGGCATCACGCCGTTTATTACCCTGTTCCATTTCGACATGCCGATGGCGATGCAGGCGATCGGTGGCTGGGAAAACCGAGAAGTCGTGGACGCATACGCCCGCTATGCGCAGATTTGCTTTGAGCTGTTTGGCGATCGCGTGCTGCACTGGTTTACCTTCAACGAGCCGATCGTCCCGGTGGAAGGCGGCTATCTGTACGACTTCCACTACCCGAACGTGGTGGATTTTCGTCGGGCAGCCACCGTGGCGTATCACACCGTGCTGGCCCACGCAAAGGCGGTTCAGGCCTACCGCGCCGGTCACTACGCGGGGGAAATCGGCATCGTATTAAACCTGACGCCGTCCTATCCGCGCTCGCAAAACCCGGCGGACGTGAAGGCGGCACACATTGCGGATCTGATGTTTAACCGCAGCTTCCTCGACCCGGTCCTGCGCGGCGAATACCCGGCGGACCTGGTTGCGCTGCTGAAGGCATACGATCAGCTGCCTGCCTGTAAGCCGGAAGATAGCGCCCTGATCGCGGAAGGGAAAATCGACCTGCTCGGCGTGAACTACTATCAGCCGCGCCGCGTTAAGTGTCGTGACAGCGCGGTGAACCCGCAGGCGCCGTTTATGCCGGAGTGGTTCTTTGATAACTACGAAATGCCGGGCCGCAAGATGAACCCGTACCGCGGCTGGGAAATCTACGCGCCGGGTATTTACGATATTCTGGTTAACCTGCGTGATAATTACGGCAACCCGCGCTGCTTTATTTCGGAAAACGGTATGGGTGTCGAAAATGAACAGCGCTTTATTGAAAATGGCCAGATTAACGATAAATACCGCATCGAGTTTATTTCTGAGCATTTAACGTGGCTGCATAAAGGGATTAGCGAGGGCTGCAATTGTCTTGGCTACCATATGTGGACGTTTATTGATAACTGGTCATGGTGTAATGCGTATAAAAATCGCTACGGGTTTATTCAGCTCGATGTAGAGACGCAGCAGCGCACCATTAAGAAAAGCGGAGAGTGGTTTGCCGCCACCGCCTTAAATAATAGTTTTGAACAAGAGTAATGATGATGATCGCACTAGAAGAAGCCGTAATGGAAATTATCGTCAATGCCGGACAGTCGCGCAGCCTGTGCTTTGAGGCCCTGCACGCGGCGCGTCAGGGCAACATTGACGAGGCCAAAAGTCTGCTGCGCGAAGCCGATGGCTACGCGCGCCAGGCGCACAAGATCCAAACCAAACTGATTGAGCAGGATGCTGGCGAAGGCCGCCAGCCGATGACCTTAATTATGGTTCAGGCCCAGGATCATTTAATGAACTCCTTATTAGCGCGTGAATTATCCGAAGAAATTATTCATTTATATCAGAGATAGTCTATGGCGAAATAATTAATGTAATACCTCTGTACCCTAAATAGAGATCCACTTGTTCTGATGATAGCGACATACTCTGTCAGATCGGAGCGGGATGGTTATTGTCTGAATAAAATTAAACTATATTGAGATAACCATGAATACGATTAAAAAACTTCCATTAACCATGGCGGTTATCGCCGCGCTTTGCCCAATTTCTGTACTCGCACAAGAATTTACGCAGGAGCAAATCGACGCCATTGTGGCTAAAGCGGTGGACAAAGCGCTGGCCGAGCGGCAGGCCAAAATGGATGCGGCGGTCGCGAAAAAGGCAGACGTGGTGACCGAGCCGCAAAGCGCGGCGCAATCCCCGGATATGGCGATCCCGTTCGGGGTGAAATTTACCGGTTATGCCCGCTACGGCGCGCACTTCCAGGCCGCCGATCAGAAATACGTGGCGGTGGACGGTTCCTACAACGGCGCCTCCGCGATTGGTCGTCTGGGTAACGAGGGCAACGGTGGGGAATTCCAGCTCTCTAAAGCCTTCAAGGGTGATAACGGCGCCATCTGGGACATCAACGTGATGATCGACCACTGGGGCGACGAAGTTAACCTTAAAAAAGCCTACGCGGGCGTGACCAACATTATGGCCTCCAACCCGAACGCCTATTTCTGGGCGGGTCGTGACTTCCATCAGCGTCCACAGCAGGGCATTAACGATTACTTCTGGATGAACCACGACGGCCAGGGTGCCGGTGTGAAAAACTTCGACATCGGCGGCGTGCAGTTTGACGTCGCTGCCGTGGCGGCAGTGGAATCCTGTAGCCCGGAAGTGATGGAGGATGAAGCCAACCCATCGCGCATCACCTGTACCGGCGGTTCCGGCACGGGCGACAAAGGCAACTACGCCGCGACGTCAAAAATTCACGGCATGAAGCTCGGCCCGATCGACATGGAGCTGTACGCTAACTACGGCTTTGACTCCAAAGCGGTTGAAAGCGACGAGCGCCTGAACGCCTGGCAGGGCGGCGTGGTGCTGAGCCACACCAACGACAGCGGCGTGAACAAGGTGATCGCGCGTTACTCCGATAATGCGGACAACAGCGTGTTCAACAAAACCGAGGATCTGACCACGGTTTACGCCAGCTTCGAAGGGTTATACAAATTCACCCAGGCCACGCAGGTAGAGTACATCCTCGCCTTCCACGACTACGACAACAGTCGTGATAAGACCGACAACCGTAAGAACTACAACGCCATCGTGCGCCCAATGCACTGGTGGAACGACGTTCACTCCACCTGGCTCGAAGCGGGCTGGCAGCACGTTGATTATGACAACGGCGGCGATAACAAGGGCTGGAAGCTGACCCTGTCGCAGAACATGTCTATCGCCATGGGTCCGGAGTTCCGTCCAATGCTGCGCTTCTACGTGACCGGCGGCAAAGTGGATAACGAACGCACCGCCCGCGTGAATAATACCAAAGACGAAACGCTGGACGACTTCAACGTCGGCGCGATGTGGGAGGCGTGGTTCTAGCAAGGTAAACGCAAAACGGCAACGCAACGTTGCCGTTTTTAGTGTTTTCTCCCTCTCCGCGTGGGAGAGGGCTGGGGTGAGGGCATCAGGCCGCACACAACCCGGCTATATCCCATGTTATGCTACAAAAAAAATCAACATAACAGGGGAGAACATGGGTTCCACACGCAAAGGGATGTTAAACGTCCTGATCGCCGCCGTTTTATGGGGAAGTTCAGGGGTTTGCGCGCAGTACATCATGGAGAAAAGCCACATTTCTTCGCCTTACCTGACCATGGTTCGCCTGCTGTTTACCGGCGTGATCCTGCTGACGCTTTCTTTCGTTCACGGCGACAAGATTTTCTCGGTCATCAAGCATCGCAAAGATGCCCTCAGCCTGCTGTTCTTCTCTCTGGTTGGCGCGCTCACCGTGCAGCTCACCTTCCTGCTGACGATTGAAAAATCCAACGCGGCTACCGCCACCGTGCTGCAGTTTCTGTCACCGACCATTATCGTGGCCTGGTTTGCGCTGGCGCGGAAAAAGCGTCCCGGCGTGTTTGTCCTGTCAGCGATTTTTACGTCGTTGATCGGTACTTTCCTGCTGGTGACTCACGGCGACCCGACCTCGCTCTCCATCTCCCCTGCCGCGCTGTTCTTCGGTATCGCCTCGGCCTTTGCCGCCGCGTTTTACACCACGTATCCCTCAACACTTATTGCCCGCTACGGCACGCTGCCGATTGTCGGCTGGAGTATGTTGATTGCCGGGCTCATGCTGACGCCGTTCTACGCCGGACGCGGGACCACCTTTGTGATTGACGGCGGCCTGCTGCTGGCCTTCTTCTACCTGGTGGTAATCGGTACGGCGCTGACATTTAGCCTGTATCTGAAAGGCGCACAGATGATTGGCGGGCCGAAGGCAAGCATTCTGAGCTGCGCCGAGCCGCTGAGCAGCGCATTACTGTCGGTGGTTTTGCTGGGTGTGGCGTTCACCCTGCCGGACTGGCTGGGGACGCTGTTGATTGTGTCGTCGGTGGTGCTGATTTCGATGGATTCGCGTAGAAGGGTTAAGGCATCGGCGTAGCCTGATGTCCCCTCTCCCCATAGGGGAGAGGGGACATTTGGTTTACTTCGCCTTAACCTTCCCGGCCACCAGCAGCGCTGTCAGCAACATCAGCGTACCGGAAATCACCAGCGGCGACGTCAGTCCCAGATGGTCCAGTGCAACGCCGCCCACCGCCGCGCCGCAGGTGTTTGCAAGTTGGATCACGGCCACCTGAATCGACCCGGCTTTCTCCGCCTGATCGGCCAACGAGCGAGTAATCCACGTCGACCAGCCCACCGGCACCAGCGCAAAGGCAAAGCCCCAGATAACCGCAATCGCCGAGGCGACCCACTTATCGCTACCCCACAGCACCAGCACCGTGGCACTCACTGCCAGTACCAGCGGCGCGCCAGCCAGCGCCACTTTCAGGGAACGTTTCAGGAACTGGGACGACAGCGACGTACCGACAAAGCTGGCGATACCAAAGCTCAGCAACACCAGGGTCAGACCATCCACGTCAAAGCCCGCCATGGTCATATACACCGGACGGATATAGGTGAAGAAGGCAAACTGCCCGGCAAAGGCCATAAAGATGGCGGTCATCCCCGCCAGCACACCCGGACGCTTGAGGAGGCTGAACATATTCTGTTTGTGATGCGCCGCTTCGCCCGGCAGGGACGGCAATGCCTTCCATACCCAGATAATACAGAGCACGCCCATCACCGCCGCCGCGTTGAAGACGTTACGCCAGCCGATGATCCCGCCGAGGAAGCTGCCCAGCGGCGCGGCAATCACCAGCGCGATGGAGACCGCACCGAAGATGACGGACAGCGCTTTCGGCACCGTACGCGCGGGTACCAGGCGCATGGTGAGCGAGGCGGACATCGCCCAGAAACCGCCAAGACCCAGTCCCAGACAGGCGCGCCCCAGCAGCAACAGGGTGAAGCTCTCCGCGAAGGAGACCAGCAGGCAGGAGAGCGTCAGCAGGACGCTGAAAAGAATAACCACTTTGCGGCGGTCAATGGCGCCAATCACCTGCGTAATAAACAGACTGGCGAACATCGCCACAAAGGCGGTCACGGTAACAGACTGCCCCGCCACGCCTTCGGAAATGCCGAGATCCTGCGCCATCGGCGTCAGCAGGCTGACCGGCAGAAACTCGACGGTGATCAGACAGGCAACGCAGAATGCCACGGAGAAAACCGCCGACCAGTTGGGGCGTGAAACCTCTTTGGTCTGCGGTCTGGTCGAAGGCTGGATATGTTCTGTCATGGCGTCACCTGAAGATAAAAACGTGCGGAAAAGTCGCGCAGTTTATCATCAAAAGTGTGACGGATTTAACGTTTAGACAACTTTTGTGGTTTTTAGAGGGAATTAATGCAGGTAAAACACGCCCTCTTCCGGCAGGAAAAGCTGGTTATAGCGTAGCTGAAAGGCATTAAGCTCCTGCGGGTCGGGCTCCATCTCGCGCATAAAGCCGAGCGCCAGACGAATTTGCGCATCGGTGATCGGCGCACCCAGGCGGGCTTTACGCAGCAGACGGTGCCACGTGTGCAGGTTCTCTTCACTGCCGTCGACAATGCAGACCTGCCAGATCAGCAATACCTGCGCCGCGTTTTGCAGATGCGCCTCGTCCGGGCGTTCAAGATAACGGATAAACTCATTCCCGGCTGTTTTACCGAACTGATCGATCATCGACTCAACCGGCATTGGGGTGATTCCCAGCCGTTCGCTTAAACGTTTGATGGCGCGGCGGGAATCTGAGGTCAGGACACGAAATCCCACCACAAACACCACGGCAAGCGTTGCCAGCATTATCCAGACCATGCGTTCTCCTCAGACTAGCCGCTTATCATAGCGGGAAACGCAAGGCCTCGACAGCGGGCAAAATGCTATTAGTGTAGTGAAAAGAGGTGGAAAATCATTCTAAAAGCGGATCGCCGCGCTGAAGCCCCTTTTGCAGTGCCTCGTGGAAGCGCGCAGGATCCTGCATCTGCGGCGCATGACCCATATCGTTAAATTCCACCAGCGTCGCGTGCGGAATGCGTTTTGCCGTCTCTTTCCCCAGCACCGCATAGTTGCCGAGCGTCTTGCGGATCTCCGGCGGGGCGAGATCTTTCCCGATGGCGGTGTTGTCCTTCGTGCCGATCATCAATAATACCGGCATCTTCAGCTCACTAAATTCGTAGATCACCGGCTGGGTGTAGATCATGTCGTAGAGCAGCGCCGAGTTCCAGGCCACGCGCGCTTTGCCCGGCCCGTTGTTCAGCCCGGCGAGCATGGTCACCCAACGCTCGTATTCCGGCTTCCACTCCCCAGCGTAGTAGGTGTTTTTCTCGTACTGACGAATACCGTCGGCACTGACTTTCAGTTCGCGCTGGTACCACTGGTCGACGGTAATATGCGGAACACCGCGCGCTTTCCAGTCTTCCAGCCCAATCGGATTGACCATCACCAACTGTTCCACCTGCTGCGGCCACATTAGCGCGTAGCGCGTCGCCAGCATGCCGCCGGTCGAATGCCCGATAACCGTCACGCGATCGACACCCAGGGATGCGAGCAGCGCATGGGTATTGTCCACCAGCTGCTGGAAGGTGTACTGATACCGCTCCGGCTTGGTGGATTTACAGAAACCGATCTGGTCGGGTGCCACCACGCGATAACCCCTGGCCGAGAGCGCGCGGATCGTGCCGTCCCAGGTTCCAGCGCAGAAGTTTTTGCCGTGCATCAATACCACGGTGCGACCGTTGGGTTTTTCCGGCTTAACGTCCAGATAAGCCATATCCAGAGACTGGTTTTGCGAGGTAAAGGTAAAGTGTTTTACCGGCCAGCCATAATCGAAACCTTCCAGCTTCTCGCCGTAGGAAGGGGTATCCGCGGCCATTGCGGGTGACGCCAGCGCCATCAGCAGCGCAAGGCAGGATAATCGTCGGGTTAACATGCGGGCTCTCCATAACAAAACGGTCAAATGCCGCGCAGCGCGGCAGCAAAAATAAACTGTAGAGCATGCAGGGGAGCGGGTCTGTAAAGCGGAGTAAAGGTGGGATGTAAAATATCCTTAAGTCAAGCTCATATGTTATATGCAATTTCAGAAGATGCCAGCATCATTACAGCTTGCCGACATCACGACCTCATAATCGACAAATAGCCTGTTTGCGGGCGCTTTTCTTAATTTCATAAAACTATTACTCACTCATTATCCTTACATTAAGCAAGGCTATAACCTTGTTTAAACTGAATTCAGGATGATGCTATGGATACAATAGAGGAATCTGGTGGGACGTATTTCTATCGCGGGAATTCGAATGTAACCCCACAGGAGCTATTTTTGCTGATATTCGCTGAGGGTCTGGCGAACCATTTGGGCGTAACGATAGAGACTGCTGCAACAATCCTTGCAGGTCAGCCTTTAATACCCAAGCGTAAGGTGTTAGGCGCGTCAGGCTCGCGTACAAGTGTTGCCTCCAAACTAGCACGTCGCATATTAAAGGGAGTCCGCTTTCCTGGAGGTATGAGGGTGGAGACCATGATCGGTATGGGTAAAACAAGACAAACAAATAAGGTTGGGGCAGTAGTTGGAAGGGTTGTTCCGTTCGTCGGCTATGCCCAGGCAGTCATTGTTTTTGCCCTTGTGGCCAAAGAAACCAGAAACAAGTACAACCTGATAGCCCGACCGAAAGATCGGATCGAATGGACATACTTCTAATGTTATTGCCTGATGATCAAGAATTTTTGGATTACATCACTGAAAACTACAGTGAACTGAAACGTCCCGCCCAGAAGGAATGGACCTTCCAGGAGCATTTTAACCTCGTTCCTGAAGATCTTGAGGATATGCTGCTTGACCTTTTCAATCGCTATGGGATTGAGTACAGCAACTTTGTTCTGGACAACTATTTTGAGCCGGAGCTGTTTTGGTTCCAGTTTGGACTTCGAAAGAAGTTTCGGGATCGACAGTATAAGCCGCTAACGCTCGAAATGATTATTGAGTCTGCCAAATCCGGACACTGGTTATATGATTAAGGGGCGGCTTGCCCCTTACGTTCTTTACGCTGACTGGCGCTCGTTCCAGGCATCGCTAAAGATGATGTTCCCGTCGTTATGCTTCCAGGTGATTTTCTCGTAACGTAGTTCAACCGTTTCCATATGGTTTTCGTTAGGGTTATCGCCTGGTGCCATCGCGGGCGAGATAGAAACGACCCTGACGCCTTCGAGCAGCATAGTAAAGTATTCTTCTTCCAGGCCGGAGTAGTTAATCCTGTACCATTTTATCTCAGCAGAGACCAGGCTTTGCCCTGTCGCTACCGCTTTATAGAGATATGGGCTTGAGCAATCGAATTCTTTAATGATTAACATAGGGGAATGTATGCGCGTACCGGTTATTTTGCCGGTGGCGTTATCATTTGGAATCATGAGGTTATGATGGAACCCCTTTACCTCAATGCTGCATTCTCTGTGCTGAACATCAACTCCGCCTTTGATTAATGCTCCACCGTCATCCTTAAGCCATAAGTAAGCTGGTATAGCCATGTTAATTTTTTCCTTGAGAACGTTGTAATAGTCAAACACCGGGTTGTGTTCTGGCTAGCGGTTGGCTTGAAAACTCAATTCATGTTCTTCTTTTTAGTGCGCCTATCTCCCCCCAGCCTATGCCCGGTGCGGCTATAAAAGTTCAATCCAGGTCATGTTTACGCCTGGTCGATCTCTTTTTGAGATATTGACCAGGCATTTTTTAACCATATTAAGAAGTCAGATTATGAACGCTCCAGAAAACACCGTATTACAACCGGTCCTCTGGCGACCGACTGCTGGTGGAGTGGAAAAATGAGCCGTAATCTTTTTCTGAGGAGTAGCGGGAAGGGAAAAAAGCCCGACGGTCAGCCGGGCAAAGAAGTTACCTGCACACTCAGGCTGTTTTCAATTTCTGCACTCGCCTTTCGCGACGAATTTTACGTTCTTCCAGCACCGCAACCATCGCCATCAGAACGATACAGCCAATGGCTGCCGCATCCAGCGCCGCAAAGGTGCCTGCCCAGCCGGTGAGGCCGAAAATTGGCGTACCGTCGGCAATCATCCCCAGCCCCAGCTTGGCGAAGCTGTCGCCGATCAGGTAAGCGAAGGTGCCTTTAATCCCATCGGCTGCGCCGATCGCTTTTTTCGGTACAAAGCCGACCGCCGCCACGCCAATCAGCAGCTGTGGACCAAATACCAGGAAGCCGAGCGCAAACAGGGAAGCCAGGTAAACATACTGGTTGCTGGCGTGCTGGTAGACGCCGAGCGTGGCGATAATCAGCGCCAGCGCGACGCAGGCCACCAGCGCGCGGCGGCCATTGGCGAGATCCGAGAGCCAGCCCCACAGCAGCGTGCCGACCAGCGCGCCCACTTCAAACAGGGTGAAGCCCTGAATCGCGACTTCTTTAGAAAGCTTCAGCTCCTGGAAGGCATACACCGTCGACCACTGGTCGATGCCGATACGCACCACGTACAGGAAGATGTTTGAGAAGCACAACAGCCAGATCACTTTGTTTTTCAGCACGTACTCAACAAAGATCTGCCATTTGGTCATCTCGTTTTTTTCGGTCTCTTTGTCCTCTTCGCTGATCTCCTCGCCGAACAGCTCTTCGGCTTTGCCGAGGCCGTAAGATTCCGGGGAATCGCTGCCGAAGCGCAGGCCGATAAAGCCGACAATCAGGGCGATAATCGACGGGAAGATAAACATGCCGATCACGTGGCCATCGAACAGATAGTTCGCGCCGAACAGCGCCACGCCTGCCGCGCCCGCACCGCCGAGGTTATGCGAGATGTTCCACATGCCGAGGTACGAACCACGCTTACGGCGCGGGGTCCATTTGGTGATGGTGGAGTAGCTGCACGATCCGCCGGTACTCTGGAAGAAACCACTCAGGGCATAGAAAGCGATCATCAGGAACAGGCTCACGGAGCCTGCGCCCATGCTGGCGCTGAAGCCGAGCATACAGATGGCGGAGAGAATCAGCATAAACGGCAGGAACTGCTTGGTATTTTTACCGTCCGCATAGTAGGAAACCACCGTTTTCCCCACCCCGTAGGTGATGGAGAATCCCAGGCCAATCATCCCCAGCTGCGTCATGCTCAGCCCGTAGGTCGAGATCATGTCGTTCTGCGCAATGTTAAAGTTTTTGCGGATCAGGTACATGGTCAGGTAGCCGATGAAGACCACCAGATACGACTGCATGAACGGTTTGAACCACATTTTGCGCCGCACGTCGAGCGGCAGATCCAGGGTCGGCTTGCGCACCTGATTGAGGAAGGCCAGCATGGTTTGCTCCTGAGCTGATTTTTACCTGCGAATGGCAGGCATTGTAAAAATCAGCCGGGAGAGATGCCTGAGACAGCGTCCAGGTAAAACCGGGAAAATTTCTTAGTTTTGCGCCACTCGGCAGTAAAAGGTGAAGTGTGTCACGCTTCGCGCGGGGCCTGCGCGTGCAGGAAGGGCAGCAGCAGCAGGGCAGAGATCCCCGCCGCGATGGCGATGACCGCGAAGAAACCGCTCCAGTGCCAGGTGTCGATCACCCGCGCCAGGGGCCAGCCGGAGAGCGATGCGCCAAGATAGGCAAACAGCCCGACAAACCCCGTCGCCGCACCCGCCGCCTCTTTGTGCGAGCACTCCGCCGCCGCCATGCCGATCAGCATCTGCGGGCCAAACACGAAGAAGCCGATGGTGAAGAAGCATGCCGCCTGCATCACGTAGCTGGCGAACGGCATCAGCCACAGCGAGCCGACGGAGAGCAATATCCCGGCGGCGAAGATCAGGTTCATCGGGCCTCGGTTGCCGTTAAACAGCTTGTCCGAGCCCCAGCCTGCCACCAGCGCGCCGATAAATCCGCCCAGCTCGAACATCGTGACCGCCGAGTTGGCGGTGACCAGATCCACCCCGAGCGTCTCCGACATGTACAGATTGCCCCAGTCGTTGATCGCCGCACGTACCACGTAAACCAGCACGTAACAGAGCGAGAGTAGCCAGATGTAGGGATTTTTCAGCACGTATTTGGTCAGGATCTCTTTGCGGGTCAGCCCCGCCCCTTCCTGCTGTTGGGCAATCTCCATCTCGTCGTGCCGCCAGTCGCCCACCGCAGGCAGTCCAACGGTTTGCGGCTTGTCGCGCAGGCGCCAGCAGAGGAACAGCCCGGCAACAATCGCCAGGCCCCCGGCAATCATCATCCCTGCGCGCCAGCCGTAGTGCAGCGCCGCCGCACCGACCACCATCGGGATCAGCGCCCCGCCGACGTTATGCGCGGTGTTCCAGATTGCCCACCAGCCGCCGCGCTCGTTGCGCGAGTACCAGGCGGTGAGCAGGCGGGCACAAACCGGCGCTCCCCAGCCCTGGAAAAAAGCGTTCAGCGCCCACAGCAGGGCAAAGGCCCACAGCGAGGTGGAGAAGCCGAACAGGATATTTACCACGCCGGTGGCAATCAGCCCGACGCCCATAAAGTAGCGCGCGTTGGAGCGGTCGCTGACGATGCCGGAGAAGAACTTCGACAGGCCGTAGGTGATGTAAAACAGCGTCGCCAGCAGGCCGATATCGGTACGCGTCATCACGCCGCTGGCGAGGATTTCCGGCGCGGCGGCGTTAAAGCTTTTGCGGGTAAAGTAAAACAGCGCATAGCCAAGCCAGATGGTCATCAGGATATGGCGACGCCAGTAGCGGTAGCGCGCGTCAATTTCCGCTTTGTCGCCTAGCGGTGAGGCGTTGGCAGGCATTTTAAACATGGTGGTTCCTTAGCGGCAGGCTGACGCTAACGCGCGTCCCGTGGGTACAGGAGATAGCCAGCGTGCCACCCAGCGCCTTCACGCGCTCGCGCATGCCCGCCAGGCCAAAACCCTGCTGGCCGGAGCCCGGCGGCAGGCCGCAGCCGTCGTCTTCAATCACCAGCGTCAGGCGATCGTTATGCTGGCCGCCCTGAATGGTGACCGCGCTGGCATTGGCGTGTTTGACGATATTATTCAGCCCTTCCTGACAGACGCGGAACAGCGTCACGCGCTGGCCTTCACTCAGCGCAGATTCATTAATTCGCCAGTCGAGATGGCTGACAATGCCGCGGCTTTCCAGCTCCATCTCGCGCATCAGGGAGCGTATCGCCTGCTCAAGTGACAGGTCGTCAAGCTGGCGCGGACGCAGCCGTCCCAGCAAGCGGCGAACGGCGTCATAAACCCCCAGCGAAAGCTGTTCGATATGCGCCCCGCCCTGCTTCACACCGGCATTTTCCGCCGCCAGACGCTGGACAATGCCCGCCTGGGTGCGGATGGCGGTGATGGTCTGGCCGATGTCATCATGCAGCTCACGGGCGACCTCCTGCCGCACGCTCTCTTCCGTCTCCAGCAGACGCTCCGCCAGACGGCGATTACGCGCCAGCTCGTTTTGCAGAGACTGGTTCAGCTCGCGCAGACGCTGGATCCCCGCCCCCAGCAGCAGCCCGGTCAGGCTTTGAGCCAGCAGGGAAAGCAGCAGGTCCACCGGATGGTCGTGCCAGGTCTGGCTGGCAATGAGCGCGATGGCGTTCATCAGCGTGGCAATTAAGGCGCCCTGCCAGCCGTAGTGCCAAGCGAGGGCGATGATCGGCAGCGCCAGACAAAACGGTGTGAAGCGTGAAAGCTCTGCGGGCAGGCCGAGCTGTAGCCACAAGCTCACCACAAACAGCAGCAGATACCAGATGAGATGCCGGGCGCGCCAGTTGACGGGCTGGGAGACCAGCGCAGGCCCCAGCGGCTGCCAGACGGTGCTGGTGAGGTAGTGCCAGAAAACCAGACAGGTCGGCGCAAGGGTCAGCCCGCCGGTGAGGGTCAGCAGCAGGGCGTTGAGCATCTCCTTGTCGCCAGCCCACGGCAGCGATTGCAGCAGCGCGGCGGCAATCAGCGCCGCCCCCTGACGCAGCAGCGTGCGCCAGTCACGCTGGTGACGATAACGGGAAATGAGCGCAACCGGGATAAGCGTGAGCAGGCTTCCGGTCATCAATAATGGCAGCTGCGTGAGCGCAACTTCCTGCGCCAGCCAGACCAGCATCAGCCACTCTGCGCCCAGCAAAACGGGCCAGTAGCCGCGGGGACATTGCAGCATCAACCCCAGACGCAGGCCGAAGGGGAACAGCAATACCGCCAGCTCGGGCCGCTCCACCAGATGCAGGCTGATGCTCCACAGGCAGAACCATGCGGCAGAAAAGATAAAAAAGCTGGCGACGACGGCGATCAGCCGCGAAAACAGCGGGTTCATTGCCAGCTATCAAACATGCGGCGCGCCAGCTCGACATCGTTGCTGACGTTGAGTTTTTCCATCAGATTGGCGCGGTGAACGTGGACGGTTTTTGGCGACAGGTCCAGCTCGGCCGCAATCTCTTTCACCGACATTCCCTGTGCGAGTTTCTCTGCAACCTGACGTTCGCGTTTAGTGAGCGGATCCTGACGTCCGGCCGCCAGCTTAATGGCGATATCCGGTGTTAAATAGCAGCCGCCGGTGGAGACGGTACGCACGGCGGCGATCAGCTCGTCCGGGCTACAGCGTTTTGAGAGGAACCCGCGTGCGCCCGCGTTGAGCGCCTGCTCGACCAGCGCCGGGCTGTCGTGGACCGAGAGCATGATCGTCGCCATCCCTTTCGGCAGCTGGCTTAACAGCTCCAGACCGGAGAGATCCGGCATTGAGATATCGCAGATACAGACCTGCACTCCGCGCCCCGGCAGGCCCGCCAGCGCCTCACGACCGGAGCCAAACTCGGCCACGACCTGAAAATCGGGTTCGAGGTTGAGAAGCTGGGCAAAGCCGGAGCGGACGATAAGGTGGTCGTCGATAAGCGCGATGGTGGTCATGTTTGATCCTGCGGTCTGAAAACGCCGGATGGCGCTGCGCTTATCCGGCCTACAAGAGCGAAAGACGCTTACCTTAAGCGATCTACTCGAAAAACACCGCAATTTTGTTAAACATGGTGGGATCGGACTGGTTGCGCGCCACTTTGGTGACATCTTCCAGCTTGTCGATCTGCGCCATCATCTGCTCCAGACGCTGGTCATCGTTGACCAGTAGCCAGATGCGGCTGTGCTCGCTGCCCTGAATCGGCAGACAGAGAATGCCTTCCACGTTAAACGCCCGGCGGGCAAACAGCCCGCAGACGTGGGTCATGACGCCAGGATGGTTGCGGACGGTGAGTTCCAGAATGACGTTATCATGTTGTTTCTGCATGGTTTATTCCCCCACCATCTCAGTATTTGCCGCACCCGGCGGCACCATCGGATACACTTTTTGTTCAGGATCGATACGCACGTGGATCAGCGCCGGGCCGGGGCGCGAAATCGCCGCCTGCAGCGCCGCGTGGGCATCCTCTTCGGCGTTCAGATCGCAGGTGTGAAGGCCAAAACCGGCAGCAATCTGCATAAAGTTAATCATTCCCGGATAGGTCGCGGCAAATACGCCCTGCTTGTAGAACAGGCTCTGCTGCTGGTGTACCAGCCCCAGCGCCTCGTTGTTCATCAGAATGATTTTGACGTCTAACTGGTTTTCAGCCGCGGTCGCCATTTCCTGAATGTTCATCATCAGGCTGCCGTCACCGGAGAAGCAGATGACTTTGCGGTCCGGATTCGCCAGCGCCGCACCCACGGCAGCAGGCAGGCCAAAGCCCATAGTGCCGAGGCCACCGGAGGTCAGCCACTGGCGCGGACGGTTCAGCGGGTAGGCCTGGGCGGTCCACATCTGATGCTGGCCCACGTCGGTGGTAATAATCGCGCTGTCGTCCACGCAGGCGGCCACAGCGTTGATAAGACCATAGTGGCTCAGCGGATCGCCCTCGGTCGGGATGGCGCCCGGGAACTCTTTTTGCAAATCGGCGACCAGCTGACGCCAGTCGGCACGGTCGGCTGCGTCCGTCTGCGGGATCAGCTGCGCCAGCACTTCAGCCACGTCGCCCTGAATGGCCACGTGCGGCTGCTTAATTTTACCCAGCTCGGCGCGGTCGATGTCCACATGAATGATTTTGGCGTTCGGGCAGAACTGCTCGGTTTTGCCAATCGCCCGGTCATCAAAACGCGCGCCCATTACAATCAGCAAATCCGCTTCTTGCAGGATGTAGTTGGTGCTGCGCGCGCCGTGCATGCCCAGCATGCCAAGAGAGAGCGGGTGCGCTTTAGGCAGCATGCCGAGCGCCATCAGGGTCATAGTGGTGGGCAGGCTGGCTTTTTCAGCGAACTGGCGGATTTCATTCGCGGCGTTAATCGCCCCACCGCCCAGATAGAGCACCGGGCGTTTGGCGGCATTAATCATCGCCGCGGCGTCACGCACGCTCTCAGCACTGAATTCCGGCGCGGGGGCACGGTCGCCCGGCTCTGGCAGCACGTCAATCTCGATCTCTGCGGTCTGGACATCCTTAGGAATGTCTATCCACACCGGGCCCGGGCGGCCAGACTGCGCAATGCGAAACGCATCGCTGATAACCTGAGGAAGCTCGCTGATATCGCGAACTAAATAGTTATGTTTGGTGATGGGGATAGAGATGCCGTAGGTATCCACTTCCTGGAACGCATCGGTACCGATCATCGAAGACGGCACCTGGCCGGTAATGCAGATCAGCGGAATGGAGTCGAGGCGCGCGTCGGCGATGGCCGTTACCAGGTTGGTTGCCCCCGGCCCGCTACACGCCATACAAACCGCCGGTTTCCCCTGGGTACGCGCCATGCCCTGCGCGATAAAGCCCGCGCCCTGCTCGTGGCGAGCCAGCACGTGGCGGATTTTTGTGCTTTGGCTTAACGCATCGTACAGCGGCAGCACCGTGCCGCCCGGGATGCCCGCAACCGTGGTGATGCCCTGTCGTTCCAGCAAATGAACGATCAGCTGCGCGCCCGTAAAACGCGTCTTAGTAGATGTTGTGCCCGAACTTGCCATGCTCCAGTCCTTTTCTTCTGAGCCAGCCTTCCGGGGAGGGTCCTAAACGAAAAACCCCGCCCGGTTTGCGCCGGCGGGGTTTTGGATTCGTGTGTTGATCCAGTCCCTACGGCGCATTGCCGACGACCACCACCACACGCACGACGACCACTGCGGCTGGTTGCGCAGTTTTTAGTAGGGTCGAGGTGAACAGAGATGGAGTCATTAGGAACCTGTGTTTGGAATCATTGATTGAATTTATACAAACACAGGTTTTCGGGCGTGACAATGGAAATATTTTCATCTGCGCAAAAATGAGTCAGGGATCACGTTTCGTTTGTTGGGTGATGAAAACAGTAGTCGGACGTGAGTATTTCATTCAATGAACAGCGCAGGCGATACCCCAAAGCGAGCAGCCAGTTTTTTTATATGGTTCAACGTCAGCTGACGTTGACCGTTCAACACCCTTGAAACCATTGATTTACTGCCAATTTCATCCTGAAAATCCGAAATAGTCAGTTTGTATTGATCCATAAGGGTTCTTAAAACGGCAATGCCCACTGGGACAGATTCCATCTCCTGGCGTAAGGCGACAATTTCGGGCCGATTGGCTTCGTAACGACGAATTCTTGCACATACGATATCCAGCAAAGGGCTGCCAGGTTCGTTCATCAGTAAATACTCAACCAGCTCAAGTGCGTCCTGGTAATCTTTCTCGTTTGGATGTTCACCCAATAAAGGAACCGCCGCGACAAGGGCATGCGTTGCTTTCATTGCATCAGCTACGATCATCATTTCTTCCCCTTAGTGCGATGTTTCTCCGTAAAACGGTCATATTCCTTATGAGTAAAAACATGGCGCACATAAAACTTTTGGCTTTCAAAGAATATGAGAGCCACTACTCTGAGGTTGTTGTTAGCAATATCAATAACATAATGCTTATCGAGATACTTCAAATTATCTAGCGTTGGAAAGATTTTTCTTAGCGCAACAGGCGTCGGGCAATGGCTCTTTTCGATGGTTCGCCCCAGAAAGAGAAGCTCCTCTCTGTGTTGCGGAAACTGGATCACCGCATCCAAAATTGCCTTCATTGAGATTAAATGCATACTGCATACCTGCCGCGTCCGTTGCCATTATGGCAACAATATCACATATTGCCAATTGGTCAACGACGGACTTGCTTTGGACGCAGCCAGAAAACAAAAAACCCCGCCGGAGCGAGGTTTTTATCAGGGTTTTGCGGTTGGTCGCCGCAGAACACACTGTGTTACGTCAACGCAAAAAGTATACGCGATCGAGGACGAACGCGCAATTCCGGCACGGATTTTGACGTTTTTGAGTATGGGTCGCCTTTCGATTTTTGTCCAAAAAATACTGTTCATGCATACAGTATTTATCTATACTGAGGGTGTTCGCAGTGAGCGAGGGGGCCGCAGTTCTACCGGCGCAATGAAGTCCTGGCTGAAACGGGTGGTGCCGTCAGTGCCTTAACCCCTGAAGTGAGCACACTGTGTTACGTCAATCCAGGTGCTGGCAACAGGCGGCGGAAAGGTACGCCAGCATCGTGCTCCTTTTTACCAAAAGGAGACGCGTATGGGCATCGTGGATATGGTGATACTTATCCTCAAACTCATTGTTGCAGTATTGCAACTGCTTGATGCTGTCCTGAAATACGTTCGGTAAGTCAGGTTCAAGTCGCACCTGAGAGGGGCGGGCAACCGCCCCTCTTTAATAACGAGGGAATGCTATGTCGCGTCTGTTAATTGAGCCTGTTACGCCTGATGAACCGGGCTATATCGCCCTGAAGGCGGAAAGTATCGCATTGAATTTCAACATGCTGCGCAGGCTGGAAGAGAACTGGCAGCGGGGTGAAAACCGCTTTAACGCGCCGGGCGAAAAGCTGCTGGGGGCGTTTCTTAACGGCAAGCTGGTAGGCGTATGCGGTCTCAACCGCGATCCCTTCAGCCAGCAACCGCGCGCCGGGCGCATTCGCCATCTCTATGTTAGCGAGAAGTGTCGCGGGTTGGGCATCGGCAAACAGCTTTTAACCGTAGTGATGGCCGATGCCAGCATCTGGTTTGATTTCCTGAATACCCACGCGCCGGATACCGCGTATGGGTTCTACCGCCGGGCGGGTTTCACGCTGGTCTCGGATGAGCCGCGGGTGACGCACCGCCTGTTTTGTGCGGTGTAACCGGCTGGCAGCATCAGGACGTGAATGTTACAGTTGAGTGACAATTCACCACCCGATACGCCATGACCATCACCGTATTCTGCATTTTGCTGTTTGCCGCGCTGCTGCATGCCAGCTGGAACGCTATCGTTAAGGCCGGAACGGACAAGCTCTATTCTGCGATAAGCGTCAGCGGCTCCGCTACGCTTATTGCGCTGGTGTTGCTCCCCTTCTCTCCACAGCCTTCTGCTGCAAGCTGGCCGTTTTTAATCGTCTCCTGCGCCTTACAGGTGGTGTACACCGTGCTGGTGGCGAAGACCTATCAGGTCTCCGATATGAGTCAAACCTACCCGCTGATGCGCGGCACCGCCCCGCTGCTGGTGGCGCTGATCAGCGTCCTGGCACTTGGCGATCGTCTCTCCTGGCTGGCCTGGTCCGGCATCGGAGTGATCTGCCTGTCGATTCTGGCGATGGCGATGAACGGGCGCATGCAGTCCCGAAAAGGGATCTGGCTGGCGCTACTGAACGCCTGTTTTATCGCCGGATATACGCTGGTGGACGGCACCGGGGTGCGGCTCTCGGGCACTGCGCTGGGCTACACGCTGTGGACCTTCTTTATGAACGGTTTTTGCCTGCTGAGCTGGGCGATGGTGGCGCGTCGGCGTGAAGCCTTTGGCTACCTGCGTCTGCACTGGAAAAAGGGGCTGCTCGGCGGCGTCGGCACCATGGGCTCGTATGGCCTGGCACTGTGGGCGATGACGCAGGCACCGCTGGCCGTAGTCGCGGCGCTGCGTGAAACCTCGATTCTTTTCGGGGCGCTGATTGCCTTTGTGATTTTAAAAGAGAAGGTTGCGGGCCTGCGCATCGCTGCGGCGCTGGGTATTGCAGGCGGCGCTATTCTCCTGCGCCTCGCATAAATCACTGGCAACATTAGTTGCCGTTTTTGTTTACAAATCCTGCCTTCTGACGTTCATCCATTCACCATCACAATGATTAAATTGTCATCTCACTGTGGTAGATTCCTCGCGCATTTATGGGAATGCGCAGTCACTTATTCTTCATTTTTCTCTTTTGGCAAAAGTATTCAGCGACATGAAAAAACAAAGGAACGTTAACTTATTGTTGATGCTGGTGTTACTGGTGGCCGTCGGTCAGATGGCGCAAACCATCTACATTCCGGCGATCGCCGACATGGCAAAGGAATTAAACGTCCGCGAGGGCGCGGTACAAAGCGTAATGGCCGCCTACCTGCTAACCTACGGCGTTTCACAACTCGTCTATGGCCCGCTGTCCGACCGCGTCGGGCGTCGCCCGGTGATCCTGGTCGGCATGAGCATATTCATGGTGGCGACGGTGATTGCCATCACCACCCATAGCCTGACCGTATTGATTGCCACCAGCGCCCTGCAAGGCGTCGGAACCGGCGTCGGCGGGGTGATGGCGCGAACCTTACCGCGCGATATGTACCAGGGCACCCAGCTCCGCCATGCCAACAGCCTGTTGAATATGGGGATTCTGGTCAGCCCGCTGCTGGCACCGCTGATTGGCGGCCTGCTGGACACAATGTGGTCCTGGCGCGCCTGTTACGCCTTCCTGCTGGTGCTCTGCGTGATAGTGACCTTCAGCATGGCACGGTGGATGCCGGAAACGCGCCCGCAGGACGCGCCGCGCACGAAGCTTATCGCCAGCTACAAAACGCTGTTCGGCAACGGTGCGTTTACCTGTTACCTGCTGATGCTGATCGGCGGCCTGGCAGGCATAGCGGTGTTCGAAGCCTGCTCCGGCGTGCTGCTGGGCGCTGGGCTTGGCCTGAGCAGCATGGTGGTGAGTATTCTGTTTATTCTGCCTATCCCGGCGGCGTTCTTCGGCGCCTGGTTTGCCGGACGTCAGAACAAGCGTTTCTCCACCCTGATGTGGCAGGCAGTGATTAGCTGTCTGCTGGCGGGACTGATGATGTGGATCCCGGGGCTGTTTGGCGTGATGACCGTCTGGACGCTGCTGATCCCGGCGGCGCTGTTCTTCTTCGGCGCGGGGATGCTGTTCCCGCTCGCCACCAGCGGCGCGATGGAGCCGTTCCCGTTCCTCGCGGGCACGGCGGGCGCGCTGGTGGGCGGTTTGCAAAACATCGGCTCCGGCGCGCTGGCCTGGCTCTCGGCCATGATGCCGCAGACCGGGCAGGCTAGTTTGGGTTTGCTGATGACGCTGATGGGGCTGCTGATTTTACTGTGCTGGCTGCCGCTGGCGTCGCGTGTCCCGCATCACGAGCAGCCGGTTTAACCGCATGATGGCCCGGCTTGTCGCCGGTTTTTTCACAGACGGGAGCAATCATCGCCTGTAATAACGGCTCTGGCGCAGGTCGCCAGGCGCCCTCTTCCCCGTCGTAAAACTGGAAATCCGCGTTAAGCGCATACGGAATTTTCGCCTTTTGCAGCTCGCAGGCCATAAAGGTGGCGAAGGCCATTTGCGAAGCGGTTGGCGTGAGGTGGTTTGACTCCCCCACGCCCCAGCCTCCGACCCAGCTGACGTGCCCGGTTTTTTGCTGCCAGCGCAGCGCGGTATTGATGCGATTATGGATAGCCGCTTTCTCTGCCGCCGTGCCGGACGTCCACGGGTATTTACCGTTATTTTTCAGCGGCCCCCACGGGAAAATATGCCACTCCGCCAGCAGGAAGTTCTGGCTGTGCGCAGGCAGCTTCAGGCTGGTTAAATCCTCCGGCGCGGCGCGCAGGCGCGGTGCGATGAAAATCATGCGCTGCGGGTCAATGTCATGGATCGCTTTTATGGTTTTTTCATACACGCGATTTAACGACGCGAGGTTGTGGTTGAGCTTGTCGGCGGGCTCGTAAATCAGGTCAAAACCCAACTGCGGGTAGCTCTGGCCGAAATAGTGGGCGACGGCAATCCACCAGTTGATTGTCTCTTTCTCATTATCGGCTTTCGGGTCGTTTTTATATTCATCTGCCTGATAAGCAATAATCGGGATGACACCATATTGCTCGCAGGCTTCTACCAGCTTGCGCAGATGGATGAGCCGCGCTTCCGTCGGCTCATCGGCGACGCGGATGCGCACATGGCTAATGCCTTTTGCACGAAAATCGCGTACCACCAGCGGGTCAAATTCACGTATACCGCGCTCGGTACGCGCCCAGTCTACATCCATCCCCACACCCAGCTGCTGAGCATAGCGGGCAGCCGTCATCGCCGGCTCAGCGGCAATCGCCCAGCCGGAAGAGATCAGTAACGCAGAGGCAATAAAAGGCTTTAACACGGTTTACCCTGGATAAATCGAAAGCATTACCTGTATTTAGCACGCTTTTTCACATTTGGTGTAGCGTCAAAGCGTAATAATTCTTCACCTTGCCCGTTCTCTCAGCCAGCTAATAAAGGCGTCAATTTTCGGCCACTGGCGGCCCGGAAGCGTTGAGATATAGTAATGCTGATGGCATTTGAGGGTCTTTTCACCAAACGGTGCAATCAACTCTCCCTTCTCGAGCCGTTTCTGCACCAGCCGCTTTCTGCCCATCGCTACCCCCACATCATTGATGGCCGCAATAATCGCTAAATCAGAACGATCAAAACCAATCCCCGACGATGGCGGCATATTTATCGCAAAATGCTGCGCCCAGCTTAGCCATTCATCCGTACCGGAATCATTGCTCCAGGCCTGACGGTCATGAAGCAACGTACAGTGGCTGAGGTTATGGGGGTTTTTAACCAGTTGATGTTCGCGGGCGTACGCGGGTGAACAAACGGGCAAAATCTCCTCATCCATCAGGAAGTGATGGGAAAGGTGGTTTGCCGGCGTATCGTCGAAATAGAGCGCCAGATCGATGCCCGTTCGCTGCATATTGACGTAATCATTTCCGGTCAGGACGGTGAGTGAAATCGACGGATAGCGGCGGGTAAAATCTCCCAGCATGGGAACCAGCCAGCACTGCGCAATCGATGGCCGGGAGTACACCGTTAGCGTACCGGAGAGCGCCTGGTTTTTGATGTCCAGGATCTCCTGATTCAGGGTATCGAGGGAGGATTTAAGGGTCCAGTAAACGCGCTTCCCCTCCTGCGTCAGCTCAACCTTACGGTGCGAGCGGACGAACAGCTGAATACCCAGCTCCTCTTCCAGCAGATTAATGCGGTGGCTCACCGCGCTGGGGCTGAGCGAAAGCTCCTCCGCGGCCAGCGCGAAGGACTCATGCCGGGCGGCCACTTCAAAAGTGTACATTTTCGACAGCTGCCAGCCGTTTAACAGCCGGTTTCTGGCTTCATTCGCATCGGTCATCACAATTCTCACGCGTGGTTTCTGCGCTCAGCATACCGTTTAAGGGTGAATTTATGTGAACCTAATGCAAGTTAAGTGCGTTTTTTAGAGCGTAGTCACTCAGTTGATCCAATCTGGCTCACCTGAATGCCAATTTATATCGTTTGTCAGCCCCCGCCGTTTTTTCGTCCAATACCCACAGATGACATAAGGGTGAGGTGAGATATGGGATCTCAGGTCTGGGTTGTGGCAACGCTGCTGGTCAGCATTGTGTTAATTGTTTTAACCATCGTTAAGCTGAAGTTTCACCCGTTCCTCGCGCTGCTGCTGGCGAGCTTTTTCGTCGGTGCGATGATGGGGATGAGCCCACTGGATATGGTGAACGCCATTGAGAGCGGGATTGGAGGTACGCTGGGCTTCCTGGCGGCGGTGATTGGTCTGGGCACTATTCTCGGCAAAATGATGGAAGTCTCCGGCGCGGCAGAGCGTATCGGGATCGCGCTGCAGCGCTGCCGCTGGCTGTCAGCAGACGTGATTATGGTGCTGGTGGGCCTGATCTGCGGCATTACGTTGTTCGTGGAAGTGGGCGTGGTACTGCTGATCCCGCTGGCGTTTTCCATCGCCAAAAAGACCAACACGTCGCTGCTCAAGCTGGCCATTCCGCTCTGTACCGCGCTGATGGCGGTGCACTGTGTGGTGCCTCCGCATCCAGCCGCGCTGTTTGTGACCAATAAGTTAGGCGCGGACGTCGGAACGGTGATTGTTTATGGTTTGATGGTAGGACTGGTGGCGTCTCTGGTCGGTGGCCCACTGTTCCTGAAACTGCTCGGCAATCGTCTGCCGTTTAAACCGGTTCCGGCAGAATTTTCAGACCTCAAGGTGCGGGAAGAACACACCCTCCCGTCGCTGGGCGCCACGCTGTTTACGGTTCTGCTGCCAATTGGCCTCATGCTGGTGAAGACCATTGCCGAGCTGAATATGGCAAAAGAAGGTTCGCTGTATACGCTCCTCGAATTTATCGGCAACCCGATCACCGCGATGTTTATCGCCGTGTTTGTCGCCTACTACCTGCTGGGGATCCGCCAGCATATGAGCATGGGGGCGATGCTGACGCACACCGAGCACGGTTTTGGCTCTATCGCCAATATTTTGCTGATTATCGGCGCGGGCGGCGCGTTCAACGCCATCCTCAAAACCAGCGGACTGGCGGACTCACTGGCGCATATTCTCTCGAATCTGCACATGCATCCTATCCTTCTCGCCTGGCTGGTGGCGCTGGTGCTGCATGCCGCCGTAGGCTCCGCCACGGTCGCGATGATGGGCGCCACGGCGATAGTCGCGCCGATGCTGCCGCTCTATCCGAACGTGAGTCCGGAGATCATCACCATTGCTATCGGTTCCGGCGCCATTGGCTGCACGATCGTCACCGATTCTCTCTTCTGGCTGGTGAAGCAATACTGCGGCGCAACCCTGAATGAGACCTTCAAATACTATACGACGGCGACGTTTATCGCCTCGGTGCTTGCACTTGGCGGCACATTCCTGCTTTCTTTCATTATCTGAGCGCGAAGAGACGTACTATGGAAAACGCAACTATCACTACTTTAACCGCACAGTTTCCTCTGGTTGAGGATCTGATTGCCCTGAAAGAAACCACCTGGCTTAACCCACGTACCACCACGCTGGCGGAAGGATTGCCTTACGTCGGGCTGTCCAAAGCCGACGTGGACGACGCGCACGCGCGCCTAAACCGCTTCGCGCCGTATCTGGCGAAAGCCTTTCCGGAAACGGCCGTCACGAAGGGGATTATTGAATCCGAACTGGTCGCCATCCCGGCCATGCAGGCGCGACTGGGGAAAGAATATGACAAGACCATTCCCGGCACCCTGCTGCTGAAAAAAGACAGTCATCTGCCGATTTCCGGCTCGATTAAAGCACGCGGCGGCATCTACGAGGTGTTGACCCACGCGGAGAAACTGGCGCTGGACGCCGGCTTGCTGAACATCGAAGACGACTACAGCGTTCTGCTGGAGCCGCGCTTTAAGGACTTCTTCAGCCAGTACAGCATTGCGGTGGGCTCAACCGGCAACCTGGGGATGTCCATCGGCATTATGAGCGCATGCATCGGCTTTAAGGTGACGGTGCACATGTCCGCCGATGCCCGCGAGTGGAAGAAAGCGAAGCTCCGCAGCCACGGCGTCATCGTCGTGGAGTATGAGCAGGATTACGGCGTGGCGGTGGAACAGGGGCGCAAAGCGGCAGAAAGCGATCCGAACTGCTTCTTCATTGATGATGAAAACTCCCGCACCTTGTTCCTGGGCTATGCGGTGGCAGGCGAGCGGCTGAAGGCACAGTTTGCCGAACAGGGCCGCGTGGTGGATGCGGCGCATCCCCTGTACGTCTACCTGCCCTGCGGTGTCGGCGGCGGCCCTGGCGGCGTGGCGTTTGGCCTGAAGCTGGCCTTCGGTGATAACGTCCACTGCTTCTTTGCGGAACCCACGCACTCGCCGTGTATGCTGCTCGGCGTTTACACCGGCCTGCACGACGAGATTGCGGTGCAGGACCTGGGTATCGACAACGTGACGGCGGCAGACGGCCTGGCGGTCGGGCGCGCGTCCGGCTTCGTGGGCCGCGCGATGGAGCGCCTGCTAGACGGGTTCTACACGCTTTCCGATCAAAGCATGTATGACATGCTCGGCTGGCTGGCGCAGGAGGAAGACATTCGTCTGGAACCGTCCGCGCTGGCGGGCATGGCCGGGCCGCTGCGTGTGCATTCAGATGCCAACGTCACCCACCTGGTATGGGCAACCGGGGGCGGCATGGTGCCGGAAGACGAGATGGCGAAGTATTTAGCAAAAAGCCGTTAATCGTAGGCCCGGTAAGGCGTAGCCGCCACCGGGCTTATAAGCTCACCATTTGCTGAATATGTGTAACGGCAAAGAGTAAAGACAGAGACAGCACAGCGAGCGCGATCAGGAACTTATCCCGCACCGCTTTCGGCTGCACAAAATCATCCTGCGCCACGTCCATCAGGTTACGGCTGCGGGTATAGCGCCACAAAATGAAGGCTACTAGCGCCAGCACAACAATTGAGATCCAGAATGGCACCCCGGTCCGGTGCCAGTTGTGCTTGATCGCCAGAGCAATCAGCGCGCCATACCCCAGCAACGTGCGCAGCCATGCGAGCGACGTCCGCTCCGGCTGCAGGCCAGGGTCCGCTTCGCGTCGCGCTTTGCGGCTATCCGCCATAGAACACCAGCACCATCACCACGCCTGCCACCGTCAGCAGGATCGCGCTGATGATGAGTAACCCGCGCGTATAGGGTAAATCCTGCTTCAGACGCATCGCCTTCTCATTGCGCAACCAGCGCAGATAGCCGTAAATCGCCAGCACGCCTGCGAACAGGCACAGAAGCAGCGCCAGTACTTCGCGGATCAGCGGCGTGGCGAAATCAGGTGCGAGCTGATCGAGGCCGACACCTGCAGCCAGAAAGCCCAGCGCCGTCCGGATCCACGCTAAGAACGTGCGTTCATTAGCCAGAGAGAAGCGATAATCCGGCGCTTCACCGAGGCGGGAAATTTTCATGGAGGTTCCTTGTCGAGCTACGGGCAGGCTTCAGCATAGCGTAAATCGACCAGGACAAGGAGACCGGCATCGGGGGATGCCGGTCAGGAAGGTTAGTGCAGTTCCGGCCAGTACTCTTTGTTGGCTTCGATCAGGTCATCCAGAATCGCTTTCGCGACTGACGCGCTCGGCACGGTTTTCGACAGGGTAATCGCCTGCCAGAGTTTCTGATACGAACGCTGCTCCCAGGCATCCACCACCAGCTTTTCCACCGCCACCTGCTGGCTCATCAACCCTTTCTGGAAGTGTGGAATATCGCCAACCGTGAGCGGCTCCGGTCCGTTATGGCCCACCAGACACGGAATTTCCACCATCGCATCGGCATCAAAGTTCTGAATGGCACCGTTGTTTGGCACAATCAGCAACATGCGTTCCTGGGTGTTAAAAGCAATCGCGGTCGCCAGATCGACGATGTAAGACGCATGTTCGTCGATTTCCAGCTCCCCGGCGGCGGAGTTACCCGCTTCGATGATCGCCCGACAGGAGCTGAACACATGTTTCTCGCGGTGATCCATGACTTCATTGGCGCGGGTCCGTTCCGGGTTAGAGTGCGCAACAACGTAGTCCGGGAACAGATAGTATTTCAGATAGGTGTTCGGCATGGTGTCCGGATCCAGCGCCTGCACATCTTTTGCTTTGGCAAAGGTATCGTTCCAGCTTGCTTCGGTATGCGCATCTTCAGAAGGCGGAACATAGCCGTTTTTCGCCACGTATTCGCGCAGTTTCGGCATTAAATCGTTACCGTTGAGATCTTCAATCGAGGTCCACCAGCCGAAGTGGTTCAGACCGTAGTAGCGCACGCGCATCTCTTTGCGGTCTTTCAGGCCAACGATCTGCGCCATGCGTCCTTCGATGCCAATCGGCATATCGCAGATGTTGAGGATTTTGGCATTCGGACGCAGGCGGCGCGTGGCTTCCGCGACAATCGCCGCCGGGTTGGAGTAGTTCAGCATCCACGCATTCGGGGAGTACTGCTCCATGTAATCTACCAGCTCCAGCACGCCGCCGATCGAGCGCATGCCGTAGGAAATCCCACCAGGCCCGCAGGTTTCCTGGCCCAGCACGCCGTGGCGCAGCGGGATTTTCTCATCTTTTTCACGCATCGGGTATTTGCCGACGCGGATATGCGCCATCACGAAATCCACATCGGTAAACGCCGCTTTAGGATCGGTGGTGTAGCTAAACTCAATCTCCGGCGCCTGCTCTCTAAGGATGATTTTGCACGCTTCGGCGATGGTCTCCTGACGTGCGCCGTCGTTATCATAAAACTTCAGGGCGCGCAGCGGGAAACGGTCACGGTTGGCTAACAGCATCAGGACGATACCAGGCGTAAAGGTGCTGCCGCCGCCTGCAATGACAACTGAGAATTTTTTCATGATATAGCCTCTGTCAGGGTGGTTTGTTCATTCGTTAAAGGGGTTTTCATCAGCGATTCCAGCTGGTCACGCACCTGAGGAACGTGCAGACCGACAATCACCTGAATGCCGTTGCCGCGTCGCACCACACCGTGTGCGCCCAGGGCTTTGAAGACGTCGTCGCTTTGGGTTTTCGCCATATCCACCAGCGCGATACGCAAGCGGGTGGCACAGTTGTTGATGCTTTCGATATTGGCCGCACCGCCGAGCGCCTGCAGGAATCCGGCGGCCTGTCCGACCTGCTGGCTGGCCGCCGCCGGGGCAGTGGTTTGCCCGCGTGCCGCCTTATAGTCGGCCTTGCTGTACAGTTTGATTTCGCTCTCTTCCCGGCCCGGCGTTTTGAGGTTCAGACGCACAATCAGCGTTTTGAAGACCATGAAGTAGAGGCCGGTAAAGCAGACGCCGATGCCGATTTGCGTGAAGACCGTTGAGGCGTGGTTATGGAACATCGGGATCCAGTTTTGCGGCAGGAACTGGTCCAGCAGGCCGCCGCCCATGTTGCCGACCACCCCAAAGGTGTACATCACCGTTGCCATGGTGGCCGCCAGCACGGCGTGAACGGCAAACAGCAGCGGCGAGATAAACAAGAAGGTAAATTCGAGCGGTTCAGTAATGCCCACCAGCACGGCAGTGAGCGTGGCCGGGACCAGCAGCCCCGCCACCTTGACGCGGTTTTCCGCTGAGGCGGTGTACCAGATCGCCAGCGCAATCCCGACCGAGCCAAACACTTTTGAATTGCCGTGGAGCGCGAACCCGCCTTCGGGGAAGAGGGTTTTCAGCGGCAGGGTACTCTGGCTGAATTCCTGCAGATGCTGCGCCCAGTAGACCTGAATACCGCCTTCCACCGCCGCCGGGCCGAAGATGAACGGGCCATAGACGAAGTGGTGCAATCCGGTTGGGATCAGAATGCGTTCCAGGAAGGTGTACACCCACACGCCCAGCGCACCGGCAGAGCGCAGGAACGCCTGTAGGGACTCAATGCCCATCTGAACTTTCGGCCAGCCCAGCAATGTCAGCCAGGCGCAGGGGATCATGACGAAAAACGCGAGGATAACGACAAACGAACTGCCCTGGAAAATCCCCAGGAAAACCGGCAGCGGCTTGTCGAAATAGCGGTTGTGGATAGCGGTCACGATGCCAGAAATCACAATGGCACCGATGATGCTGGTATCGAGCGTTTTGATCCCGGCAATCATCGCCAGCCCGCTTCCCGCCGTGGGTTCGGCGGAGAAATCGACGCCGAAGAAGTGACCCCAGGTCATCCCCATCGCGTTGATGAAGTAGTTCCAGGTCAGGAAGCTAATCAGCACCGCCAGACAGGCGCGGCCCTGCGCCTGCTTTGCCAGGCCAATCGGTAAACCGACGGCGAAAATCAGCGGCATATTGCGAAATACCGCCCAGCCGCCCTCTTCAATAATGTGAACGATCTGCGCGAAAAGATTATCAGGGGCCGTTAAGGCTTCGCCGACAAACAGCGGGTTGCGAAGCATAATGGCGATTCCCACCACGATCCCGGCAAACGGAAACAGCAATACCGGGGTAAACATGGCACCGCCAAAACGTTGTATTTGACTGAGCATTTTTAAATCCTCACGTAACAACCTGTAGGGGGTAGAGGCCTTTATGGTTTTTTGCTGGCCTGAGGTGAGCATAAGAACTTACTGATACGCGAACATGGCGTGCCGTTGCGATTCGTGATCGCATTCATGGTTTTATTTTGACCAGTGAGGTCTACTTTTCGTTGTAAATATGGACATGTGAAGACGTAACCGACGTCATGATGCGGGCAGAGAGGTCTACTGGTGATCTACAAATCTATTGCCGACAGATTGCGGCTGCGGCTGAATTCGTCGGACTACAACATCGGCAGCCCGCTACCGGGTGAGAAAGCGCTGGCGCAGGAGTTCGGCGTGGCGCGCATGACCATCCGCAAGGCGCTGGATCTGCTGGTGAGCTGGGGGCTGGTTGAGCGACGGCACGGCAGCGGCACGTTTGTCTCGCGTAAGGACGTTCACCACGAAACCACGAATCTGACCGGGCTGGTGGAGGTGCTGCGTCAGCAGGGAAAAGAGGTGCAGAGTAAAGTGTTGCAGTTTGAAGTGATGCCCGCGCCACCCGCCATCGCCAGCCAGCTGCGGATTCAGGTCGATGAGCGGATCTACTTTTCCCGGCGGGTACGCTACGTGGACGGGAAGCCGCTGATGCTGGAGGACAGCTTTATGCCGGTGAAGCTGTTTCGCAACCTCTCGCTGGCGCATCTGGAAGGGTCAAAGTTTGATTACATCGAGAAAGAGTGCGGGATCACCATCAGCGGCAACTATGAGAGCCTGACGCCGGTGCTGGCAGATAAACAGCTGGCCGGTTACCTGAACCTGCCGGAACAGACGCCGCTGCTGCGAATCACGTCACTTTCCTACAGCGACAGCGGCGAGTTCCTCAATTATTCCGTGATGTTTCGTAATACCAGTGATTACCAGGTGGACTACCATCTGCGGCGCATCCACCCGGAAGTGCTGCTAGCTCATCCCCCAGAACAGCACCGCGAGTAGCTGCGGCGTGATGATGCGCAGGAACATTACCAGCGGGTAGACGGTGGCATAGGAGAGTGCCGCTGCACCGCTGGTGGCATGCAGGTTATTGGCAAACGCGAGCGCAGGGGGATCGGTCATGGAGCCCGCCAGCATGCCGCACAGCGTCAGGTAGTTCATTTTGGCGAACATCCGCGCCAGAATGCCTACCGTCAGCAGCGGGATTGCCGTGATAAATATGCCGTAACCGACCCAGCTCATCCCTTCGCCCTTGATCAGGGTATCGACAAAATCCCCGCCGGATTTCAGCCCGACCACTGCCAGAAACAGCACGATGCCCAGCTCGCGCAGCGCCAGGTTGGCACTCGGCGGCATAAACCAGTAGAGCTTACCAATACAGCCGATGCGCCCGAGGATCAGCGCCATAATCAGCGGCCCGCCTGCCAGGCCCAGCTTAAGCGCCACCGGGAAGCCCGGCACGTACAGTGGAATGGAGCCCAGCAGCACGCCCAGGCCGATGCCGATAAACACCGGCAGCATCTGTACCTGCTGCAGTTTTTGCTGGGCGTTACCCACCATATCCGCCACCGCGTCAATTGACGACGGGCGACCAACCAGGTTGAGGATATCCCCGAACTGCAGGCTGGCTTCCGGGCTGGCGACCAGTTCAACACCCGCGCGATTCAGACGGGAGATAACCACGTCATAGCGTTCTTTTACCTGCAGATCGCGTATTTTTTTGCCGAGAACATGCTCATTGGTCACCACGACGCGTTCCACCCGCATATCGGTGCCGCGCGTGGAGAGCGAGGTGTCCACTTCCTGACCAATGACCAGTCGCGCATTGTTTAAATCCCCGGGCTGGCCGACCAGATGTAGCAGATCGCCTTGCTGAATAACGGTGCCGGGCGCGGGCACCATCAGCATATCGTCACGCTTAAGGCGGGAGCAGATGATATTGGCGCTGTTCAGGATCGGCACGTCCTGAATCGCCATATTATTCAGGTTGGGATTATCGACGCGAATGTTGATGGTTTTGATGGGCATATGGCCGTTGGTCAGCGTGGTTTCGTGATCTTTGGCCTCTGATTCGACGTTAACGCGAAACAGTACGCGTACCAGCCACATGGAGAGCAGAATGCCACAGATGCCAAACGGATAGGCCATGGCGTAGCTCATCCCCATCTGGTCGACAATACCGGGTTGAATCCCCAGATCGCGCAGGATTTGCTGGCCCGCACCGAGCGCCGGGGTGTTGGTGACCGCGCCGGAGAAAATGCCCAGAACCACAGGAAGGGGAATATCAAAGATTTTGTGCAGAATCGCGGTGACCAGCCCGCCCATGACCACAATGCCGAACGCAAAAAGATTGAGCCGTAGTCCGGAGACACGCAGGGAGGCAAAAAAGCCAGGGCCTACCTGAATCCCGATGGTATAAACGAACAGGATCAGGCCGAACTCCTGAACAAAGTGGAGCATTTCAGCGCTCAGAGCCAGCCCGAGCCGATCGGCAAAATGCCCGACAAAAATGCCGCCAAACAGCACGCCACCAATGCCAAACCCGACGCCGCGGATTTTGATATTGCCTATCCATAGTCCCACAACAGCGACCAGGGCCAACACGCTAACGGTTAACGCGATATCACTCATGATCCATTCCTTGCCCATAACCTTAGTTATATCAGGGATTCTCTCAGAGCCGTGGGGCGTTGTATGGGCGATGGCGCACAAAAAAGCCCTGCCGTGGCAGGGCCTTATGCGGTCTGTGAGCGGTGTCGGGTGGCGGCTACGCCTTACCCGACCTACAGGTTCGGCGGGCTTGTTAACTGTTCAACGCCGGCCGCTCGCTAATGGCGATACGCTGCGGCGCGATGGCTTCCGGCACGTTACGGGTCAGATCGATATGCAGTAGCCCGTTGGTAAAGGTCGCACCGGACACGTCCATATGGTCTGCCAGGGTAAAGCTCAGGCTAAACGGCTGATTAACCAGCCCCTGATGCAGCCATTGAGTCTCGGTCTCCTGTTTTTCCGGCGTCCCTTTCACGGTCAGACGGGTACCTTCAAGCTGGATGTCCAGATCCTCCTGGCGGAAACCGGCCAGCGCAAGGGTGATGCGATAGTGGTTATCGTCACTTTTTTCAATGTTATACGGCGGAAACGTCTGGTGCTCAGTCGTGCTTTGCAGGGCGTTAGCCAGTTTGTCAAAACCAATCCACTGACGCAGCAGAGGGGATAAATCATAGTTACGCATACTAAATCTCCTTCTAAGAAGCGAGTTCGGCACAGTTTAATTTTGTGCGCAGTTGTTCCTGCAAATCCTGATGGATTCGCATATGCTCCCGTTACGGCAAGCAAGTCTGTGTGGGCCGCGCTTGCGACCCCCGTGATTAGTTAATTTCGATACGGCGCGGTTTTTTCTCTTCCGGAATCACGCGTTCCAGTTCGATAAACAGCAGGCCGTTAACCAGGTTCGCGCCCTTGACGTGAATGTTCTCGGCTAACTGGAACTTGCGTTCAAAGTTACGCTCGGCGATGCCCTGGTAGAGGTAGGTACGTTCTTTCTGCTCGGCCGTATGGGAACCTTTCACCACTAGCAGGTTGTCCTGCGCGGTGATCTCCAGTTCGTTTTCTGCAAAACCGGCAACGGCAATCGCGATGCGGTAGTGGTTTTCGTCAACCAGCTCGACATTGTATGGAGGGTAGCCATTGCTCTGGCTTTGGTTATTTTCTAAATGGTTAAACAGGCGGTCAAAACCAATTGCAGAACGGTATAGCGGAGAAAGATCGAAGTTACGCATAAATAAAACTCCTGAAATCAGCGAGAAATTATAGCCTTCCACCATGGACAGGCCTTTGTGCCCCCGAACGCCCATCAGGCGCGTTCGTTATCGGGTCACATTCTTAAAATGGGTCTGGAACCGGGCTTTTCAAGACTATTTATGTGAGATTTTTTTGCACTTTGCTGGTTGTCGCATAGACTCTGGGACAACAGCACAAAGGGTTAAATTGCGATGACTGCCACAGTGCGGGATTATCGAGCTATCCATTTCGGATAAGGCTCGCTATAACCCTGAGTTGCAGGTCTATGCAGTAACATTAACGATGACTGAGTGATGATGAAAAATGTTCTGATAAAGCTGACGACGTTCAGCGGGGTAGTTTTACTTTGCGGGTGTTCGAGCGTGATGTCTCACACCGGCGGTAAAGAAGGAACATATCCGGGGACGCGCGCCAGCGCGGCGATGATCTCCGATGACGATACCAACTGGGGCACCAAATCCCTGGTTATCCTGGATATGCCGTTTACGGCAGTAGCGGATACGCTTCTGCTGCCGTGGGATGTATTCCGTAAGGATGACTCCGTGCGTTCACGGGTAGAGAAAAGCGAGCAGGAAAACCTGGCGACCAACGCCGTCATTCCGCCCGCCGAGATGCCTCCGCGCTAGTTCTGTGCGGTTTCCGTTATCCAAAGCTGACGGAAACCGCCCGTCTCTTCCATCCATGCAATAACGCGCCCGTTCGGAGAAAACACGACGGCATCCGCAGAAGGTGGATTGCCGTGATCGGACGTCAAAAACGTCACCTCTCCGGTCTGTGCGTCGCAGCACGCAATCCGATTTTCGAGCACAAATCCCAGCATCTTCCCGGACGGGTGCCAGTTGAACGCAGACTGGATATCGCGCTCAGCGTGGGTGAGCTGGCGCGGCTCGCCGCCCTCAGGCGAGATCAGCCACAGCTGCACAACGCCGTTATCATCACGCATCAGAAACGCGATTTGTGTCGCCTGCGGGTTACTGCGCACCCAGTGGCGCGGCACGTTCACCAGACCCGGATAGCGGTTGTGGTGCGTGAAGGTTAACCGACGCTGCATCACGCCCGCTGGCGGCGCAGGCAGCATTTCTGGCGTTCCCTGCAGCGGCGCATCACCCGCACGTTTCCAGCCCTGTTCATCTACTGGCAGGTTAACAATGAACAGTTCAGGCACTTTTTCGCCCTGTGCTGAGAGGGTATCGCCGATAAACGCAAGCCTGTCGTTGCCCACCCAGCCCTCTTCGTAGGCGCGATTGATTTCGTCGCTGCCCGGTTGTGGGTTAGGCGTCGTGCGGCTGACCAGCACGCTCCAGAAGGTTCCCGGATATTCACGCGGATGGTTCCCCTGTGGATTCACCGGGCCGAAAGGCGCCGCCACGCCAACGTTGCGTAAATCGAGCTTCGGATCGCGCATATGCATGACATGGTCGTTATAGGTAAAGCTGACCAACTGCCCGTTCGGGCTGAAGACATGTACGTGGCTGCCACCGCGCAGCGCGCCTGGAGTATAGGGCGCAGTGATATCCATCGCATCCAGATTGCTTACCTGACCGTGATGCGCAATCACCCCCTGGCGATGATGAAAATCGTAGCGCCAGTCCGCGTCCGGGTGTTTCGGGCCGTGGATAAAGATGTATTCATCCTGTGCAGGATGAACGGTCACCACGCCAACGTGCGCGCCGTCCGTCGCGCGATAAATCACCTCGACCTCGCCCGTGCCTACATTAACTCGTTCGATGGTTTCACCGGTGAACGACGCCCCTGACGGACGCACGTCATAGACCAGCCACTGGCTGTCCGGCGTCCAGGTATTGATATTAGTAAGCTGGTGGTTGCGGGAAGCGAAGGTGATTTGTTTCATGAGGATACCCTGATGCGCAGTTATCGCATCAGGGTAAAACATCCGTGTGGATTAGCCTACTCGTTTCACATCACCTACCAGCAGTATGTAAGAAAGCGCGCCAATCAACGCCACGGCGGAGATGTAAACCAGCGCCGGGCCAAAACCGTAATCCTGGGCCAGATAACCGATGACCAGCGGCACGGTAATTCCACCCAGCCCGCCAACGAAGTTGAACACACCGCCGGTCAGACCGATCAGCCGCATCGGTGCCAGGGACGACACCAGCGACCAGGTAATCGATGCGAAACCATTACCAAAGAACGCCACTGCCATCAGGGTCATTATCCATACCGGATCGTTGGTATAGTTGGCACCCATGATGCAGGTGGAGATCAGCAATCCGCATATAATCGGTGTTTTACGCGCTACCCCCAATGAGAACCCTTTTTTTACCAGCTTATCCGCCAGCCAGCCCGAGAGCAGGACACCGAAGAACGCGGCAAGGAACGGTACGGTGGTCATAAAACCCGCCTTCAGCGCGGTGATCCCCTTCTCCTGCGTCAGGTAGTTTGGGAACCACGTCAGGAAGAACCACAGCGTGGACGTCACCGCAAATTGCCCCAGGTAAACCCCCACCAGCTTACGGTGGAAGACCAGCTTCCAGTCGGCTTTGGTCAGCGGCTGGCGCGCCTCTTTTTTCACGGGCGCATCACCATCCACCAGGCCGCCGCCGTCGCGGATATAGTCCAGCTCTGCTTTGCTGATGCTTTTGGTCAGGCGCGGCGGCTGATAGACCTTAATCCAGATAAACGACCAGATGATGCCGATCCCACCGGTAACAATAAACACCCAGTGCCAACTCAGCAGTTCCTGGATCCAGATTAACAATGGCGTCAGGAATGCCAGACCAACAAACTGCCCGGAGGTGTAAAAGCCCACCGCGGAGGCACGTTCGTGTTCCGGGAACCAGCTGGTCACCATGCGGTTATTGGTCGGGAACGCGGGTGCTTCAAATATCCCGGTGATGGCACGCAGGCCGATCAGCGACATTAGTCCGGTCGCGAAGCCCTGGAACAAGGTCGCCACGGACCAGCCAAAAATAGCGATAAAATAAGTCAGACGTGAACCCACGCGGTCAAGGAACCAGCCGCCCGGGATCTGGCAAAGCGTATAGAGCCAGGCAAACGCCGAGAAGACATAACCCATTTCCGCTTTAGTGATACCAAACTCTTCCTGAATATGGGCCGATGCCACGGCAAGGTTGGCGCGGTCAACATAACAAATGACCACGGTAATAAAGATCATCAACAGCGTCAGGTAACGGCGACGCCCGGTTTTTGCAGCAGTAACTGGAATATCCATCGCAATCTGTCTCCAGATTTTGGGCATAGCGAAGCCGCTCACCATGCCCTGTAGTTTCAGAGGGTGTTATTATTTTTTTATTTAAAAACGTAGCCAGAATGCGCTAAATAATTCGTGCTGGGGGAAGGCGGCAAGTTTTCGCATCCCCGGGAGCATACAAAAGTATGTGACCGGGGTAAGAAAGCGCAGCCAACGCCTCACCAGCGCGAAGTATAACGCGCATTTACCACTCGGCGACTGAACCGTCTTCATGCCGCCATAACGGGTTACGCCAGTCCGGCGCATTTTTACTCAGCTCAATAACTTTGGCTTCGTCAATTTCAACGCCCAGACCCGGTTTCGTTAACGGTTTAAAGAATCCGCCTTCCATGCTGAAGTCTTCTTTGTTTTTCACAAAATCGAGCAGCTCCGCGCCTTTGTTATAGTGAATCCCCATGCTTTGTTCCTGGAACACGGCATTGCGGGAGACAAAATCGACATGCAGGCAGGCCGCCAGCGCGATTGGCCCGAGCGGACAGTGCGGAGCCAGCGCCACGTCGTAGGCTTCAGCCATGCCGGCAATTTTGTAGCATTCGGTGATGCCGCCCGCGTGGGAAAGGTCCGGCTGCAGGATCGCAATGCCGCCCGCTTCGAGCACCCGTTTAAATTCAAAGCGTGAGAACATCCGTTCGCCCGCCGCGATAGGAATGTGCGTCTGTTCAGCCAGCTTCGGATAGTATTCGGCCTGCTCGGCCAGCACCGGCTCTTCGATAAACAGCGGGCGATATGGTTCCAGTTCTTTAATGAGCACCTTCGCCATCGGCGCGCTGACACGCCCATGAAAATCCAGACCGAACTCAATCTCGTTGCCGAAGGCTTCACGGATTTGCGCCACGGTATTTACCGCCCGGTCTACCGCGCGCGAGTTGTCGATGACGCCCATCTCTTCGCAGCCGTTGAGCTTGAAGGTGTCAAAACCGATGTTGCGCAGCTGTGTAATGCCGTCGATCACTTCCGCAGGGCGGTCGCCTCCGACCCAGCTATAGGCTTTGATTTTGTCGCGCACCAGGCCACCCATCAGTTGCCAGACCGGGGCGTTCAGCACTTTACCTTTGATATCCCATAGCGCCTGGTCGATACCGGCGATAGCGCTCATGAGAATCGGACCACCGCGGTAGAAACCCGCGCGATACATCACCTGCCAGAGGTCGTTAATGCGTGCCGGATCCTGCCCAATCAGATATTCCCCCAGCTCATGCACTGCAGCTTCAACGGTGCGGGCTCGCCCTTCAATCACCGGCTCGCCCCAGCCCACAACACCTTCGTCGGTTTCGATTTTCAGGAACATCCAGCGCGGGGGTAAACGGTACGTGATGAGTTTGGTTATTTTCATTTCACTGCCTCTCGATACGCTTTCACAAATGCTGCCGCCTGCTGTGCGGTACGTTCAACGGTCTGTCCGGCGCGATAAAGATCGCTGCCCAGCCCCGCGCCCACACAGCCAGCGCTTATCCACTGGCCCAGGTTTTCTGGCGTAACGCCACCCACGGCAAAGACCGGCACGCTGGCGGGCAATACCGCCTTCAGCGCTTTGATGTAATCCGGACCAAAAGCCGAGGACGGGAAAATTTTCAGCGATTGCGCGCCCGCGTCGAGGGCAGTAAACGCTTCTGTGGCCGTCGCGCATCCCGGACAAACGGTCATGCCGTAACCCACCGCACGGCGGATCACCTCAGGATGGATGTTCGGGGTGACGATGAGCTTGCAGCCCATCTTTGCCAGCTGGTCCACCTGCTCCGGTTGTAAGACGGTCCCCGCGCCAATCAGCGCTTTATCACCAAACGCATCCACCACGGCCGGAATGCTCTTTTCCCATTGTGGGGAGTTGAGCGGAATCTCCACCGCGTCGAACCCGGCGTCTATAACTGCGCCGACGTGCGCTAACGCCTCATCGGGCGTGATACCGCGCAAAATCGCGATAAGGGGAAGGTCAGTTTGCCACTGCATGAGCGATGCTCCTTATTCCTGCCTGAAATGCCGTGTCGCCGGGTACCGTTGAAACGGTAAGCCCAACAGCGCGGAACGCCTGTTCGTAGCGTGACGTTAGCGATGCGCCTGCGACAATCGTGATGGCCTGCTCGTACGCGATGAAGTCACGCATGCTGGCGACCTCAGCGCCAATCAGCAGGCCCGAGAGAAATTCACTGACCTGCTCGCGCGGGAGATCGCCCAGCACGTGCGAGGCGCGAACCTCAAAAAGTTGCGGCAAAACGACAGGACAGGCGTTCCCACGCGCCAGACCAGCAGCAAACGCCTCTGGCGAGGATTTTTGCTCCGGCAAACCCGCCCCCACCAGCGAATGGTTGAGCAGCAAATGATGCAGCTCGCCGGTCATCACGGTGCGAAAGTCGTGGATTTGCTCAGCATCCGCCTGGACCCACTTGCAGTGCGTTCCGGGTAT
This sequence comes from Enterobacter cloacae complex sp. HYC080_NIDB, assembly GCF_056673325.1. Classification (NCBI taxonomy): domain Bacteria; kingdom Pseudomonadati; phylum Pseudomonadota; class Gammaproteobacteria; order Enterobacterales; family Enterobacteriaceae; genus Enterobacter; species Enterobacter cloacae complex sp. HYC080_NIDB. The sequence continues at coordinate 4,516,904 of NZ_CP114212.1, forward strand.
AACGTAGACAGAAGAAGGAGATAGCGTGCGCGCGCCAAGGAGCTGCGTCTCTTCGCCGCGCATCACGTTGTGGTTATCGTCGCGAGAAACGCACAAACCGGGAATAATCCAGATATTGTCGCCTACGGACGTTAAACGATCGCCAATAGCGGAGAAATGGGCGGGAACAGGCAGATAAGGCGCGGTTTTCCAGCCTACGTTACTTCCTACCATACCCGCCATGACTACCGGCGTGGCGCTATCGCGCCAGTTTTGCGTCACTTCTGCTAACACCGCCTCAGGGGATTTACCGTTCAGGCGCGTTACGCCTGCTTCTGATTGCCTGCTCTCCAGGCACTGCTCGTCCTGGTACAGCCAGGCGCGCAGATTGGTCGAACCCCAGTCAATTGCGATGTAGCGAGATGTCATGTGATTTCCTTCAACCTTCGTGTCGAGCTGGCAATCATGGTAAGTGCCGCCTGCTCTGCCGCATTGCCATCCTGATGCCGTATCGCATCAAACAGCGCTTTATGTTCCTGGAGCGTTTTTGGCATGTTGGCCTCATCACCCATCCAGGTACGTTCAAATACTGCTCGCTGTAGCGAGCTGATCGCCACGCTAAGCTGCTGTAATACCGGGTTATGTACCGACTGCAACACCGCTTCGTGATAGCGAATATCAGCCTCATTGAACGCTTCCCGGTTCTGGTTATTGGCAATCATGTCGTTTAAAGCCGACTCGATTTGTGCCAGGTCGCCGGACGTTGCCCGTTCCGCTGCCCAACGTGCGATTGCCGGTTCCACCAGATTTCGGACTTCACTCATCGCGCCGATAAGCCGCGGGTCGTAATCGTTTTCCAGTACCCACTGCAATACGTCGGTATCGAGGTAGTTCCACTGGTTGCGCGGGGCAACAAACGCGCCGCGATACCGTTTCATTTCAATCAGACGCTTCGCCATCAGCGAGCGGAACACTTCCCGGATGATGTTGCGCGAAGTTTCAAATTCCTCACACAGTTCAGCCTCTGCTGGCAGTGGCGAACCGGGAACGTATTTCCCCCCGACAATCTGGGTGCCCAGCGTAATGACGATGCGATCGGTTTTATTGAGAGTCATGGAGAGTCCTTGTGCTCTTTGTGTACATGACTACTTTACCGCGACCGCCGAATTTCACCTCACTTTTGCAGTACAAACGTGAGGGAGTTCGTCTTTGCCATGGCTTTAATGTAGTACAATCATTCAATGTTGTACTACAATCAAGATCACAAAAAGAACAATTCAATAAATTCAGCGCAAAAAAAAGCCCCGGTTGATAACCGAGGCCGATGAATGCAAACAGGCGTTACTGCAGCACAAACTTCTCGATGGCGTACGCCACACCGTCTTCCAGATTGGATTTGGTGACGAAGTTAGCCACGTCTTTCACCGACGGGATCGCGTTATCCATCGCGACGCCCATCCCCGCAAATTCAATCATCGCGATGTCGTTTTCCTGGTCGCCCAGCGCCATGATTTCCTCAGGTTTAATACCCAGCGCGTCAGCCAGTGATTTTACACCCGTGCCTTTATTGACGCGTTTATCGAGAATTTCGAGGAAGTACGGCGCGCTTTTCAACACGGTGTACTTCTCTTTGACCTCTGCCGGAATACGCGCGATGGCTTTATCCAGGATCTCCGGCTCATCGATCATCATCACTTTCAGGAACTGCGTCGCCGGGTCCATTTTCTCGGCTTCACAGAAGACCAGCGGAATGGTCGCAACGTAAGATTCATGCACCGTGTAGTAGCTGATATCGCGGTTGGCGGTGTAGAGCGTATTGCGATCGAGCGCGTGGAAGTGAGAGCCCACTTCACGGGAAAGTTTTTCCAGGAAGAGATAGTCGTCGTAGCTCAGTGCCGTTTGCGCAACCGTGCTGCCATCTGCGGCTTTCTGCACCAGCGCGCCGTTATAGGTGATGCAGTAATCACCCGGCTGGTTCATGTGCAGCTCTTTCAGGTAACTGTGCACGCCCGCATACGGACGCCCGGTGGTCAGTACCACATTCACGCCCTTCGCGCGTGCGGCAGCGATCGCGTTTTTAACGGCAGGAGAGATAGTGTGGTCTGGCAGCAGCAGCGTGCCATCCATGTCGATTGCAATGAGTTTGATAGCCATGAGTTCCCCAGGATAAATGAGTGCTGTCTCATGCTAACGCGATTAAGCACACAAAAATAGAGCTACATTGCGCAACAGAAGTGCCCCTTTTACCCGCATCCCGGGGAATAATGCCTTACTCGCGGGTCAGGACAATTTTGCCAAACGCACCGCGATCCAGGTGTTTAAGCGCCTGTTCGAGTTCATCAAAGCGGTAGCGATGCTCGATCACAGGTTTCAGTCCCGTCACATCCACAGCGCGGACGAAATCTTCCAGCGCCCGGCGGTGCCCGACGCCAATCCCCTGAATGACCGGAGATTTCAGCAACAGTTCGCCAGCGGACAGCGAAATCTCACTTCCGGCCAGCACGCCAATAACAGAAATACGCCCGTGAACGGCAACGGCACGCAGGGAATGCTTCAGGTTCTCTCCCCCCACGGTTTCGATAATATGGTCGATGCCGCGATCCTGCGTGAGCGCCAGGGTATTTTCAGCCCAGTCGCCTTTCAGCCGGTTGATGCCCTGGGTGGCGCCCAGTTTTTTGGCCAGCGCCAGTTTTTCATCGCTCCCCGAGGTGACAAACACCTCTGCGCCGTGCGCTTTTGCGATCTGCAGGGCGAATATCGCCACGCCGCCCGTCCCCTGCACCAGTACCGATTGCCCGGCACGTAACTGACCGCGCTCCACCAGCGCGAACCAGGCGGTAAGCCCTGCGCAGGGCAGCGTGCTGGCTTCTGCATCGTCCAGAGTGTCCGGGGCGGCCACCAGCGCGTCTTCCTTCACAATCACATACTCGGCCAGCATTCCCTGGAAATAGCCGCCGGAGGTTTTATAGGGCAAATTGCGCGCGTCCGCCTGCGGCCTGCCGTCGATCCACTCCGGGAAGAAAGTGGAAATGACGCGAGCGCCGGGTTTGAAACGTGTTACGCCTTCGCCCGTGCTGTCCACCACGCCCGCCATGTCAGACGCAGGGGTAAACGGGAAGGCAAGCGGAATCGGCATCGTGCCTTCAATAACCATTTTATCGCGATAGTTAAGTGCAACGGCATTTACCCGTACGCGCACTTCACCCGGGCCAGGCGTTTGAACAGGTTCCTGAATGAGTCTGAGGTTCTCGCGCCCGAGGGCATTCATGGACCAGCGTTGCATTGTCTCTGTCATAATTTACTCCTGCCATCTATTAAGCTTCAGTTCTGACAGTCTACCGTTGACTTAATCTCTCCAGTGGCGATAAGTTTTCTCTTTATTGACGCCACAAAAGATACAATTCATGAGCGATACGCTGAAGGATATCCCTGTTTTTGTCGCCGCCGTGGAGGCGGGAAGTTTTGCTCAGGCCGCCATCCGTCTGCATTTGTCACGCTCGGCGGTAGGAAAAAGCATCGCTCGCCTTGAACAGCGTCTTGGCGTTCGTCTGTTTCAGCGCACCACCCGTAGCCTGAAGCTGACCGATAACGGCGCTCTTTTTTATGAACGCTGCCTGCGCGCGCTGGAGGAGATTCGGGGCGCAGAATCGTTGCTTGAGTCCGGAAAACAGCAGATCCGTGGCCGCCTGCGCGTCGCCATGCCGGTTCTGTTTGGCCGTCAGTGCGTTGCCCCTTTGCTGATAGAACTGGCGCAGGAGCACCCCGGTCTTGAACTGGAAATGTCGTTCAGCGACCGCGTGGTGGATCTCGTGGAGGAAGGATTCGATATGGCGGTACGTAACGGCACGCTTCAGGACAGTAGCATGCTGGTCGCCAGAAGGCTGGGGGAGCACCGGATGGTGCTGTGCGCCGCGCCGGATTACCTGCTGGAGAGGGGCCAGCCACAAAGCGTTGCGGATTTAGCACACCATGCAGCCATTAACTATCTGCGTGCAGGCAGAGTTTTGCCCTGGGAGCTGATGGATAACGAAGGGACGTCGCACACCTTTACTCCCCGCTCCTCACTCAACATGGACGACTTGCAGGCTATCTGCGATGCGGCGCTGGCCGGACACGGCATTGCGTGGCTGCCCTGCTGGATGGCCAGCAGAGAAATTCATCAGGGAAAACTCATCCCGCTGTTAAAGCAGGCACCGGAAGTGCGCTTCGACGTTCATGCAGTCTGGCAAAAGACGCCACATCTGCCACTGAGAGTCAGAATTGCTGTCGATATGCTCGCCAGCCGTTTACCGTCAGTGCTGTCGCTGGATTTGTCTGCGCCCATAAAAAAGCCGCGCTAATTGCGCGGCCTCAGTAAAGCAATCTCACTACGATTAAATATCGATATTCGCCGCTTTCAGCGCGTTCTCTTCGATGAAGGCACGGCGTGGTTCAACCGCATCGCCCATCAACGTCGTGAACAGCTGGTCGGCTGCAATCGCATCTTTCACGGTGACGCGCAGCATACGACGGCTTTCTGGATCCATGGTGGTTTCCCACAGCTGATCCGGGTTCATTTCACCCAGACCTTTATAACGCTGGATAGAAAGACCGCGACGGGACTCTTTCACCAGCCAGTCCAGCGCCTGCTCGAAGCTGGCTACCGGCTGACGACGTTCGCCACGTTCGATAAACGCATCGTCTTCGATCAGACCGCGCAGCTTCTCGCCGAGGGTGCAGATACGACGATATTCCGGACCGGTCACGAATTCGTGCTCCAGCGGGTAGTCGGTGTCGACGCCGTGGGTGCGCACGCGAACAATCGGCTCGAACTGCTGGGCCGCGTTCTGCTGAACGTCAAATTTCCACTGGCTACCGTGCTGCTCTTTCTCGTTCAGCTCGCTCACCAGGGTGTTCACCCAGCGGGTAACTGCCTGTTCGTCGCTCAGTTCGGCTTCAGTCAGGGTTGGCTGATAGATCAGCTCCTTCAGCAGCGCTTTCGGATAACGACGCTCCATACGACCAATCATTTTCTGAGTGGCGTTGAACTCAGAAACCAGACGCTCCAGCGGCTCGCCGGCCAGTGCAGGGGCATGAGAGTTCGCGTGCAGGGTTGCACCGTCAAGCGCGATCGCGATTTGGTACTGATCCATCGCATCGTCATCTTTAATGTACTGTTCCTGCTTGCCTTTCTTCACTTTGTACAGCGGTGGCTGTGCAATGTAGACGTGGCCACGTTCAACGATTTCCGGCATCTGACGATAGAAGAAGGTCAACAGCAGCGTACGGATGTGCGAGCCGTCGACGTCCGCATCGGTCATGATGATGATGCTGTGATAACGCAGTTTGTCCGGGTTGTACTCGTCACGCCCAATGCCGCAGCCCAGCGCGGTGATAAGCGTCGCCACTTCCTGAGAAGAGAGCATTTTGTCGAAGCGCGCCTTCTCAACGTTGAGGATTTTACCCTTCAACGGCAGGATTGCCTGGTTCTTACGGTTACGGCCCTGCTTCGCAGAACCGCCCGCGGAGTCCCCTTCCACAAGGTACAGTTCAGAGAGCGCCGGGTCGCGTTCCTGGCAGTCAGCCAGCTTGCCTGGCAGACCCGCTAAGTCCAGAGCGCCTTTACGACGGGTCATTTCACGGGCTTTACGCGCCGCTTCACGAGCACGTGCCGCGTCAATAATTTTGCCGACAACGATTTTCGCGTCAGACGGGTTTTCCAGCAGGTATTCGCTAAGCAGTTCGTTCATCTGCTGTTCAACCGCCGATTTCACCTCAGAAGAGACCAGCTTATCTTTGGTCTGTGATGAGAACTTCGGATCCGGCACCTTCACGGAGACAACGGCAATCAAACCTTCACGGGCATCGTCGCCGGTGGCGCTGACTTTCGCTTTTTTGCTGTAGCCTTCTTTGTCCATGTAGGCGTTCAGGGTACGGGTCATCGCCGCACGGAAGCCCGCCAGGTGCGTACCGCCGTCACGCTGTGGAATGTTGTTGGTGAAGCAGTAGATGTTTTCCTGGAAACCATCATTCCACTGCAACGCCACTTCAACGCCGATACCGTCTTTTTCTGTGGAGAAGTAGAAGATATTCGGGTGAATTGGCGTTTTATTCTTGTTCAGATACTCAACGAACGCCTTGATCCCGCCTTCGTAGTGGAAGTGGTCTTCTTTGTTGTCACGCTTGTCGCGCAGACGAATCGACACACCGGAGTTCAGGAACGACAGTTCACGCAGGCGTTTCGCCAGGATGTCATACTCGAATTCGGTGACGTTGGTGAAGGTTTCGAGGCTCGGCCAGAAACGCACCATGGTACCGGTTTTGTCGGTGTCGCCAGTGACGGCCAGCGGTGCCTGTGGCACGCCGTGCGTATAAAGCTGACGGTGAATTTTGCCTTCACGCTGGATAACCAGCTCCAGCTTCTGCGACAGGGCGTTAACCACGGAGACGCCTACGCCGTGCAGGCCGCCGGAAACTTTATAGGAGTTATCGTCAAACTTACCGCCTGCGTGCAGAACGGTCATGATCACTTCCGCAGCAGAGACGCCCTCTTCCGGGTGAATACCGGTTGGGATGCCACGGCCATCATCAGTGACGGAGACGGAGTTATCCGCATGGATGGTGACCACGATGTCTTTACAGTGACCCGCGAGCGCTTCGTCGATAGCGTTATCTACCACCTCGAATACCATGTGGTGCAGACCGGTGCCGTCATCCGTGTCGCCGATATACATACCCGGGCGCTTACGCACCGCATCCAGCCCTTTCAGGACTTTGATACTGGAGGAGTCATAAGAATTCGACATCAACGTTTCTCGCTCATTTCAACTTGGGTTAATCCGTTATTTTACCCTTTTCCACGGTAAACATCTTCGAATTTTCGTCCGACATGTCCATAACGTGTTCAGCGCTAATCGCGCTGACGAAAACCTGCGACTGCGTGGCTTTTAAGCGGCTGGCAAGCAGCCCGCGCCGCGCGTCGTCAAGTTCCGAGGCAAAATCATCTATCAGGTACAGGCAGCGTCGCCCGCTCTCGCGAGTGAGGAACTCTCCCTGCGCCAGGCGCAGTGCGCACATCAGGAGCTTGAGTTGCCCGCGCGACAATGTGTCTTCCACCGGCGCACCGTCGGCACGAATGCGGAAATCCGCCTTGTGCGGGCCGTGCGCGGTGTAGGTCAGCATGCGGTCGCGCTCGAAGTTTCTCTCTAACACCTCAGCATAATCCGTCTCTTTCTCCCAGCCGCGCTGGAAGGAGAAGGTGAGAGAGAACTCGGGTAAAAACTGTTTGCAGGTGTCGGCCATGTCTTCGGCGATACCTGCGCTGTATTCGGCACGCCAGCGGCTGATCTGTTCCGCGAGAGGGATAAGCTCCAAATCCCACGGGCGCAGCTGGGCGTAACGGGTGACCTGGCGCAACGCGGCGTTACGCTGCTTGAGCAGGCGCTTCAGGTTGCTCCAGGCGTTAAAGAAACCGGCTTCGTTGTGAAAGCATCCCCAGTCGAGGAATGCTCTTCTGTATTTGGGGCCGCCGTTGAGTAAAGTAAACCCCTCGGGCGTAATCAGCTGCATCGGCATGAGCAGCGCCAGCTCCGCCACCTTGTGGCCGTCGGTGCCGTCGATGCGTACCTTGCTGTCGCCCTGCTTGTCTTTGGTCAGGCCAATGGCGGTTTCTCGCTCCGCCCCCTGCAAACGCCCATGCAGAACAAAAGATTCCTGCTCGTGGCGAATGACGCGGCCAATCTGCAAACTGCGAAACGCCCGACCATGGCCGAGCGTATAGATGGCTTCCAGCACGCTGGTTTTGCCACTGCCGTTTGCGCCAACCAGGAAGTTAAAGCCAGGGGAGAGAGCGAGATCCGCGCTTTCGATGTTGCGAAAGTCGCGGATCAACAGACGGGTGAGCGACATTACAGTCTCATTGGCATGACAACATAAGCCGCGCTTTGGCTGGCAGCATCTTCAATCTGTACGCTCGATACGGAGTCGGTCAGCAGAATGCGCACGTTCTCGCATTTCAGCGCGTTCAACACGTCCAGCACATAGCTGACGTTGAAGCCGATTTCCATCTCGGTTCCGGCGTAGGTGACGTCCAGAATCTCTTCTGCCTCTTCCTGCTCCGGGTTATTGGCGGTGATTTTGATCTGGTTTTCGCTCACGTACAGACGCACGCCGCGGAATTTCTCGTTAGAGAGAATGGCGGCACGGGCAAACGCCTGCTTGAGGCTATCGCAGCCCGCTTCCAGCGTCTTGTCCGGGTTCTTCGGCAATACGCGGCGATAATCCGGGAAACGGCCGTCAACCAGCTTCGAAGTGAAGACAAAATCGCCCACATGCGCGCGGATGTTGTTGCTGCCGATCTGCACGCGCAGCGGCGTGTCGCCACCGTCGAGCATACGCATCAGCTCAATCACCCCTTTACGCGGCACGATCACCGAATGGTTTGGCAGCGAGTCGCCAATCGGCATAGAACAGACCGCCAGACGGTGGCCGTCGGTCGCTACGGTACGCAGCTCTTCGCCTTCGGTTTCGAACAGCATGCCGTTTAAGTAGTAACGAACGTCCTGATGCGCCATGGAGAACTGCGTGGCTTCAATCAAACGCTTCATCGTCGCCTGCGGTAGGGTGAATTCAACTTCACTCTGCCAGTCGTCCAGGTTCGGGAAGTCTGCAGCAGGCAGCGTGGAGAGCGAAAAACGGCTGCGGCCAGAGCGCACCAGCATACGGTCGCCTTCCAGCTGCACGGCAATTTCAGCGCCTTCCGGCAGCCCACGGCAGATATCAAAGAATTTACGTGCCGGAACCGTGGTCGCGCCCGCGTCGTGCGGCTGCGTCAGCGTAACGCGCGCGATCATTTCCATTTCCAGATCTGTACCGGTCAGCGACAGCGTACCGTCCGCGACCTGAAGCAGCAGGTTTCCGAGAATAGGCAGCGTTGGGCGGCCACCTAATGGGCCACTCACCTGTTGCAGCGGTTTTAATAAATGTTCACGTTCAACGGTAAATTTCATAGCGTCACGATGATAGTGTTCTGATTAAATTGGAGAAATCTTCTTTTATGTCGTGGCTTTCTTCGCGTAACTGCTCAATCTTGCGGCACGCATGCAGCACGGTCGTATGGTCACGGCCACCAAACGCATCGCCGATTTCCGGCAGACTGTGGTTGGTTAACTCCTTTGCCAGCGCCATCGCCATCTGACGCGGACGCGCCACCGAGCGGGAACGACGTTTAGACAGTAAATCTGCCACTTTGATCTTGTAGTACTCGGCCACCGTCTTTTGAATATTGTCGATAGTGACCAGTTTTTCCTGCAATGCCAGCAGATCACGCAGCGCTTCTCGCACAAAATCGATGGTGATCGCACGACCGGTAAAGTTGGCATTGGCAATCACGCGGTTCAGTGCTCCTTCCAGCTCACGCACATTGGAACGAAGACGCTTGGCAATAAAGAACGCCACTTCACCCGGCAGGCGAATGTCGTTCTCATCGGCTTTTTTCATCAGGATCGCGACGCGGGTTTCCAGCTCCGGCGGCTCGATCGCCACGGTCAGGCCCCAGCCGAAGCGGGATTTCAGACGATCTTCAACGCCGTTGATCTCTTTAGGATAACGATCCGAGGTCAGAATGATCTGCTGATTACCTTCCAGCAGGGCGTTGAAGGTGTGGAAAAATTCTTCCTGCGATCGTTCTTTATTGGCAAAGAACTGGATGTCATCGATCAGCAGCGCATCAACGGAACGGTAGTAGCGTTTAAACTCTTCGATCGCATTGTTTTGCAGGGCTTTTACCATGTCCTGAACGAAGCGCTCGGAGTGCATATACACCACTTTCGCATTCGGCTTGCGGGCCATAATGCCGTTACCCACCGCGTGCAGCAGGTGCGTTTTACCCAGACCCGTGCCGCCATACAGGAACAGCGGGTTGTAGGCGCCTCCGGGGTTATCAGCAACCTGACGAGCCGCCGCGCGCGCCAGCTGGTTCGACTTACCTTCAACGAAGTTATCGAACGTGTGCTTCACGTTAACGTTGGAGCGGTAGGTTGGCTCTGCCGGTGCAGGCACGTTATCCCAGCCCTGACGAGCAGGTGCAACGCGAGGGGCTGGCGCAGGAGCGGCCTGAGCTGGCGCTGCGACATTCACGGTTTCACGAACGGTTTGGGTGACGGGCCTGGTGCCCACTTCAAAACGCAGCTGCGGGACATCTGACCCGCAGAAATCGTTCAGCAGGCCATTGATGTTATTAAGGTACTTGTCTCTTACCCAATCGAGCACAAAACGGTTTGGCGCATACAAAGCCAGCGTGTTATCGCTCAGCTCCGCCTGCAACGGGCGGATCCACATACTGAATTCTGTGGCTGGTAACTCATCCTGCAATCGGGCAAGACACTGCTGCCAAAGCGAAAGTGACACGGCGGACTCCACTCGAACAATAAAAGAAAACTATTGAATATTCATGATTGTTGGCGCACATCGACATGACCCTGTGCAAAGGGTGACGTGCGAATTGCTATCTGCAATTTAATCCTGACCAGGATCCTGGGATCCCGATCGGGACCGCGGATCATAGCCTAAACTGAGCCAGAGATCTTCTGTTTCTCACAGATTCTTCCCGATTTATCCACAGGAAGTTCCGAAACCGGGTAAGTGTAAACGATCCTGGCGCGAGTGCCTCGCGATTTAGCCCGCATATTGGAAAATTTAATGAGCAACGACAATTTATTGCTTAAATGATCTAACGAAGATCCGGGACGATCCTTGCGCTTTGTTGCCGAGCCCGTATAATCCTCGACCCGGCGCGTGATGCTCATCTTCCTGCGTCGTCCGTTGCTCATTTTCCACGCGAAATCGTGCGGAAATACGCGGGAAATAAGGAAAGAGAATTGACTCCGGAGTGTACAATTATTACAATCCGGCCTCTTTAATCACCCACGCTGAGGCGTTAGTCGTTCGAAACTCGTTCGGGTATACGCAAAAGTCAGTGAATTTATTCAAGTTTAGGTAGAAATCGCCATGAAACGCACTTTTCAACCGTCTGTACTGAAGCGCAACCGTTCTCACGGCTTCCGTGCTCGTATGGCTACTAAAAATGGTCGTCAGGTTCTGGCACGTCGTCGTGCTAAAGGCCGCGCTCGTCTGACCGTTTCCAAGTAATAAAGCTAACCCCTGAGTGGTTAAGCTCGCATTTCCCAGGGAGTTACGTTTGTTAACTCCCACTCATTTCACTTTCGTCTTCCAGCAGCCACAACGGGCTGGCACGCCGCAAATCACCATCCTCGGCCGCCAAAATTCGCTGGGGCATCCCCGCATCGGTCTCACAGTCGCCAAGAAAAACGTTAAGCGCGCGCATGAACGCAATCGGATTAAACGTCTGACGCGTGAAAGCTTCCGTTTACGTCAGCACGAACTGCCTTCTATGGATTTCGTGGTGGTGGCTAAAAAGGGGGTTGCCGACCTCGATAACCGTGCTCTCTCGGAAGCGTTGGAAAAATTATGGCGCCGCCACTGTCGCCTGGCTCACGGGTCCTGATAGCCCTCATTCGGGTCTATCAACGCCTGATTAGTCCGCTACTCGGGCCGCACTGCCGTTTCACACCAACATGCTCAAGCTACGGAATTGAGGCATTGCGCAGGTTTGGAGTGATAAAAGGCAGTTGGTTGACGGTGAAACGCGTATTAAAATGCCACCCTTTACACCCCGGTGGAGACGACCCCGTCCCCCCAGGACCTTTTGATACCAGAGAACACTAACGATGGATTCGCAACGCAATCTTCTTATCATCGCTTTGTTGTTCGTGTCTTTCATGATCTGGCAGGCATGGGAGCAGGATAAAAATCCTCAACCCCAGCAGCAGACCACGCAGACTACGACCACCGCAGCGGGTAGCGCCGCCGACCAGGGCGTACCGGCCAGTGGCCAGGGGAAACAGATTACGGTTAAGACCGATGTGCTTGAGTTGACTATCAACACCCGTGGTGGTGATGTTGAGCAGGCGCTGCTGTTGACCTACCCGAAAGAGCTGAAGTCTACCGAACCGTTCCAGTTACTGGAAACCACGCCAGAGTTTATCTACCAGGCGCAGAGCGGCCTGACCGGTCGTGATGGCCCGGATAACCCGGCTAACGGTGCGCGTCCACTGTATAACGTCGAGAGCGACACCTTTGCGCTGGCTGATGGCCAGAACGAACTCGTTATCCCGATGACCTATACCGACGCGGCAGGCAACACGTTCACCAAAACCTTCACCCTGAAACGCGGTGAATATGCGGTAAACGTGGGCTACAGCGTACAGAACACCGGTGCGAAACCGCTGGAACTGTCTACCTTCGGTCAGCTGAAGCAGTCCATCAATCTGCCGTCTCACCGTGACACCGGAAGCAGCAACTTCGCGCTGCACACCTTCCGTGGCGCGGCATACTCCACGCCTGACGCGAAGTATGAGAAATACAAGTTCGACACCATTGCCGATAACGAAAACCTGAACGTCAGTGCTAAAGGCGGTTGGGTGGCAATGCTGCAGCAGTATTTCGCGACTGCATGGGTGCCAAATAACGACGGTACCAATAACTTCTACACCGCGAACCTGGGCAACGGTATTGCAGCCATCGGCTACAAATCTCAGCCAGTTCTGGTTCAGCCGGGTCAAACCGGTAAGCTGGCAAGCACCCTGTGGGTCGGCCCGGAAATCCAGGACAAAATGGCTGCTGTTGCGCCGCACCTGGATCTGACCGTCGATTACGGTTGGTTGTGGTTCATCTCTCAGCCGCTGTTTAAGCTGCTGAAGTTCATCCACAGCTTCCTGGGTAACTGGGGCTTCTCCATCATCGTTATCACCTTTATCGTTCGTGGCATCATGTACCCGCTGACCAAAGCGCAGTACACCTCCATGGCGAAGATGCGTATGCTGCAGCCGAAGATTCAGGCAATGCGTGAGCGTCTGGGCGATGACAAACAGCGTCAGAGCCAGGAAATGATGGCCCTGTATAAAGCAGAGAAAGTGAACCCGCTGGGTGGTTGCTTCCCGCTGCTGATTCAGATGCCAATCTTCCTTGCGCTGTACTACATGCTGATGGGTTCCGTTGAGCTGCGCCATGCGCCGTTCGCCCTGTGGATCCATGACCTGTCTGCACAGGACCCGTACTACATCCTGCCGATCCTGATGGGCGTGACGATGTTCTTCATTCAGAAGATGTCGCCGACCACCGTGACCGACCCGATGCAGCAGAAGATCATGACCTTTATGCCGGTCATCTTCACCGTGTTCTTCCTGTGGTTCCCGTCAGGTCTGGTGCTGTACTATATCGTCAGCAACCTGGTGACCATCATCCAGCAGCAGCTGATTTACCGTGGTCTGGAAAAACGTGGCCTGCATAGCCGCGAAAAGAAAAAGTCCTGATCCGATAAGTTAACGCTAAAATAAGGGCGGTCGATTGACCGCCTTTTTTATTTGTATTGAACGAGAGCAACCATGAGCCATAACGACACTATCGTCGCCCAGGCAACCCCACCGGGACGCGGTGGTGTAGGTATTCTGCGCATCTCCGGCCTGAAGGCGCGCGAGGTGGCCGAAGCGGTGCTGGGTAAACTGCCAAAACCGCGCTACGCGGATTACCTGCCATTTAAAGACAGCGACGGTACGCCGCTGGACCAGGGCATTGCGCTGTGGTTCCCCGGCCCGAACTCCTTTACCGGCGAAGACGTGCTGGAGCTGCAGGGCCACGGCGGCCCGGTGATCCTCGACCTGCTGTTAAAACGTATTCTGACCCTGCCGGGCCTGCGTATTGCGAAGCCGGGCGAGTTCTCCGAGCGTGCTTTTCTGAACGATAAGCTCGACCTGGCCCAGGCCGAGGCGATTGCCGACCTGATCGACGCCAGTTCTGAACAGGCGGCTCGCTCCGCCCTGAACTCGCTGCAAGGGGCATTTTCTGCCCGCGTGAATCACCTGGTGGAAGCACTTACTCACCTTCGGATCTACGTGGAAGCAGCTATCGACTTCCCTGACGAGGAGATCGACTTCCTCTCTGACGGAAAAATCGAAGCCCAGCTCAACCAGGTGATGAGCGACCTCGACGCGGTGCGCGCCGAGGCGCGTCAAGGAAGCCTGCTGCGCGAAGGGATGAAGGTGGTCATTGCCGGGCGCCCGAACGCCGGGAAATCGAGCCTGTTGAACGCCCTGGCGGGCCGTGAAGCGGCCATTGTGACCGACATTGCTGGTACCACCCGCGACGTGCTGCGCGAGCATATCCACATCGACGGGATGCCGCTGCACATTATCGATACCGCCGGTCTGCGCGATGCCAGCGATGAAGTTGAGCGTATCGGTATTGAACGCGCCTGGCAGGAGATCGAGCAGGCTGACCGCGTGCTGTTTATGGTGGACGGCACCACCACCGACGCCGTTGACCCGGCTGAGATCTGGCCAGATTTTATCGCTCGCCTGCCGGCTAAGCTGCCGATCACCGTAGTGCGCAACAAAGCAGACGTGACCGGTGAAACGCTGGGTATCAGCGATGTGAATGGTCACTCGCTCATTCGCCTGTCGGCGCGCACCGGTGAGGGCGTGGACGACCTGCGTAACCATCTCAAGCAGAGCATGGGCTTTGACACCAGCATGGAAGGCGGCTTCCTGGCGCGTCGTCGTCATCTGCAGGCGCTGGAAGAGGCGGCCCGTCATCTCGACCAGGGCAAAGCACAGCTGATCGGCGCCTGGGCGGGTGAACTGCTGGCGGAAGAGCTGCGTCTGGCGCAGCAGAATCTGAGTGAGATCACCGGGGAGTTTACCTCGGACGATCTGCTGGGAAGGATTTTCTCGAGCTTCTGTATTGGCAAATGACACCCGCTAATCAATGGTGATTTCCTCCCAGGAAATCACCATTGTCCAAATGGCAACTCGCCTAATCCCTCTTCTCCCCCTATTCTGCTTGCCTGCATCCATGGGGGGTTTATGGCTCGTTTTCTGTTTTGTAGTTTTGCGCTCGTTCTGCTTTATCCGTCTGGCATTGATATGTATCTGGTGGGATTACCGCACATCGCCCGCGATCTGGGTGCCAGCGAAGCGCAGCTGCATATTGCGTTTTCGGCCTACCTCGCGGGGATGGCGTCGTCGATGGTGTTTGCGGGAAAAATTGCGGATAAGGCAGGTCGTCAGCCTGTCGCGATTACCGGTGCGATTGTGTTCGCCCTGGCATCGATACTGTGTTCCGTCGCCCAGGAAAGCACCCTGTTCCTGACAGGACGTTTTATTCAGGGCATTGGAGCGGGTGGCTGCTATGTGGTGGCCTTTGCGATCCTGCGCGATACCTTAAGCGCCCAGCGTCGCGCGAAGGTGCTCTCCATGCTGAACGGCATAACCTGCATCATCCCGGTGCTGGCTCCCGTCGTAGGCTATCTGATCATGCTGAAACTCCCGTGGCAAAGCCTGTTCTGGACCATGGCAGCCATGGGGACGCTGGTGTTTATCCTGTCGATTGCCGTGCTGAAAGAGACCCACCCGGGTTCGCAGAATAGCGGTCATACCGCAAGCATTCACCCGGCCGAGAAGCTCATCAACCGCTTTTTCCTCAGTCGCCTGGCCGTCACTACGCTCAGCGTGGCGGTGATCCTGACCTATGTAAACGTTTCACCGGTTTTGCTGATGGAGACCATGGGCTTCGATCGCGGAGAATATTCAACGGTGATGGCCTTAACCGCCATGGTCAGTATGGCCGTCTCCTTCTCCACTCCTTTTGCACTCAATATTTTCAGCCAGCGCATGCTGATGCTGACCTCGCAGGTGCTGTTCCTCGCTGCAGGTCTGATCCTGGCGACGGCAAGCTCACACGCGGTGATGCTGGTGGGCATTACCCTCATTTGCGCCGGATTCTCGGTTGGGTTTGGCGTCGCGATGAGCCAGGCGCTCGGCCCGTTCTCGCTGCGGGCAGGCGTGGCAAGCTCGGTGCTGGGGATCGCGCAGGTCTGCGGTTCATCGCTGTGGATTTGGCTGGCGGCGGTCATCGGACTTAACGCGCTCAATATGCTGATCGGGATTCTGATTGGCTGTAGCATGGTCTGCATCACTTTACTTTTGGTTATCCAGCCTGCGGCAAACTATGAAGAAGCCCATCAGCAATCTCGATCTTAACCTTTTGCTTTGTCTGCAGCTTTTGCTGCAGGAGCGCAGCGTCACCAAAGCCGCAAAGCGGATGAACGTCACGCCGTCAGCGGTAAGTAAATCACTGGGCAAGCTGCGCGACTGGTTCGACGACCCGCTGTTTGTCAAAACGCCGTTAGGGCTACTGCCCACGCCGCTAACGGTCAGCCTGGAGCAGGACCTGGCGGACTGGATGCAAATCGGCAACCAGATCCTCGACAAATTCCATCATGATTCGCCGGGCGGGCTAACGTTCATGCTGGCTGCAGAAACGCCGTTGATGCTGATCCGCTTTAATGACCTGCTGGAACAGGTGAACCAGCGCTATCCTCAGGCAACGGTGAAGATGCGTCACTGGGATTACGATTCGCTGGACGCCATTACGCGCGGGGAAGTGGATGTGGGCTTCACCGGCCGCGAAACGCACCCGCGCTCACGGGAACTGCTGAAACTGATGCCGTGGTTTATCGACTACGAAATCCTGTTTAGCGACCGTCCGTGCGTCTATCTGCGCGAGGACCATCCGGCACTTCTGGAAGAGTGGGATCTGGAGAGCTTCCTGCGCTACCCCCATATCAGCATCTTCTGGGAACGCAGCGACACCTGGGCGCTTGATGAAGTTCTCAAGGAGATGGGACGTGAGCGCACCATCGCCATGAGCCTGCCGGGCTTCGAACAGGCGATGTTTATGGCGGCCCAGCCCGGTCATAACTATATCGCCACCGCTCCGCACTACTGCCATCACTATAATCACCTCCACCAGCGGAAGCTGATCGCGCTTCCCATTCCCATTGACGAAGCGCAGGCTGAAAAGCTGACCGTTCCCTTCACGCTGATCTGGCATAAACGTAACAGCCATAATCCGAAAATCCTCTGGCTACGGGAGACCATCAAGGCCTTATACGGTGCCAACAGTCCGATTTTTGCCTAAGAAAATGTAAAGTTCGGTCCTAAGGCTTCTCTTACGCCCATTTACTGATTAAAACAGGAGGCAAGTTGAGCGATAATCATGTAACCGTTTAACCGAATACGACCATTATCAAGGAGCGAAAAATGGCAACGCACTTTGCAAGAGGGATACTCACAGAAGGACGTCTCGTATCGGCCAGAATCTCTTCCGCCTGTCACAGTGAGGCGCTCAAACTCCCCGAACACCGCAGAACGCGTTTTTTAGCGTCCAGAGCGCTGCTCGCAGAACTGATGTTCATGCTGTATGGCACCAGCGAACTGCCTGAGATCATCACCCAACCCGAAGGCCGCCCGGTCTTTGCCGACCCGGATCTCCCCCGTTTTTCTATTGCCTACACGGGGAATATCATTGGTGTAGCGCTAACCACCGAGGGGGATTGCGGGCTGGATATGGAGCTTCAGCGTGCAACGCGAGGATTCCACGGTGCAAGCCCGCACGATGACTACCCGCTCTCAAGTAATGAAAAACTCTGGGTGCGCAACCAAACCGATCCCGTCGAGGCCAGAGCTCAGCTCATCACCCTGCGCCAGAGCATCCGCAAGCTCTGCGGTTGTGCCTCAGATGATGCCCGTCAGTTGCAGCTGTTGCCAGGCTCCGGACGCCTGCGTGCCGCTCAGGCAACGCTTGTAGAAGCGCTCAGCGATGCAGAAGATGTGTTGATATGGTCCGTTGCCGTCAGCCCCGCCATCGAACGTCTAAAGGTTTGGGCATTTGACAGTAAAGAGGGATGGCGTACTCTCCCGGATGTGCCCGAGCGAGCCAACGAACCCGCCGCACGTCTGATGCGATTAACCAGTTTACCGGCAGAAAAAGCATACATCCTTAGCTGATCCATTCAGGGTCATCATGATGAAACAGGAGTAATCATGTCTGATACGTTGAAAGTTGTTACGTTACTGGGAAGCCTGCGCAAAGGTTCATTTAACGGGATGGTTGCCCGCACGCTGCCACAGCTGGCACCGGCAGGTATGGAGATTAGCGCCCTGCCGTCTATTGGTGACATCCCGCTGTATGATGCAGATGTCCAGCAGGAAGAAGGGTTCCCGCCTAGCGTTGAGGCGCTGGCAGATCAGATCCGCCAGGCCGACGGCGTGGTCATTGTCACCCCGGAGTATAACTACTCGGTTCCGGGTGGCCTGAAGAATGCCATCGACTGGCTGTCCCGTTTACCTGAGCAGCCGCTGGCGGGTAAACCGGTACTCATCCAGACCAGTTCTATGGGTGCCATTGGTGGCGCACGCTGCCAGTACCACCTGCGCCAGATCCTGGTATTCCTGGATGCGATGGTGATGAACAAGCCGGAGTTTATGGGTGGCGTGATTCAGAACAAGGTCGACCCGCAGACGGGTGACGTGGTGGACCAGAGCACGCGTGACCATCTGTCTGGTCAGCTGACGGCGTTTGGGGATTATATTAAGCGGGTTAAAGCCTGATAAAAAAGCCCGGTGGCGCTAGCGCTTACCGGGCCTACACTCTTCAGTAGCTCAGGTAAGCGAAGCGCCACCTGACACCACAAACCGCACCTTAGTGCGCATCGATAAACACAATCTTCAGCACAAACAGCAGCGCAACAACAATCACGCACGGGCTGAGATCGCGGAAGCGGCCGGTACCGATCTTCATCACGCAGTACGAGATAAAGCCCAGCGCGATACCTTCGGTGATCGAGAAGCTGAATGGCATCATCACGGCGGTAATAAACGCCGGCACCGCTTCGGTTAAATCATCCCACTTCACGCGTGACAGGCTGGAGGTCATCAGCACCCCCACGTAAATCAGCGCGCCAGCTGCCGCATACGGAGGAACCATACCCGCCAGCGGAGAGAGGAAGATCACCAGCAGGAACAGAATACCCACCACCACTGCCGTCAGGCCGGTACGACCGCCCACGGACACGCCGGAAGAGGATTCAATGTAAGCGGTAACAGACGAGGTGCCGATGAAAGAGCCCGCGACGGAAGAGATGCTATCCACAAACAGCGCCTGCTTCATGCGTGGGAATTTCCCTTTCTCATCCGCCAGACCTGCTTTATCCGTCACGCCAATCAGCGTACCGGATGAGTCAAACAGGTTGACCAGCATGAAGGAGAAAATCACACCCGCCAGGCCCAGGTTCAGGGAACCCGCCAGGTCAACGTGACCAATCACGGTTGAAACGCTCGGTGGCGCAGAGACGATACCGTTATAGTGAACGTCACCCAGCATCCAGCCCAGTAAGGTCGTGACCACGATGGACACCAGCACCGCCGCATGAATATTGCGGGAGGCCAGGATCGCAATGATGAAGAAGCCCAGCACGCCCAGCAGCACGTTATGCGAGGTCAGATGACCAATGCTCACCAGCGTTTCCGGGTTCGCGACGATCACACCGGCGTTTTTCAGCCCCATCATACCGATGAACAGACCAATACCGCTGGTAATACCCACGCGCAGGCTCACCGGAATGTTCGCGATCATCCAGTAACGTACGCGGAAAATGGTCAGCAGCAGCAGACCAATAGCGCCCCAGAAAATCGCGCCCATGCCTACCTGCCACGGCAGCCCCATCGCCTGAACCACCACGAACGCGAAGAAGGCGTTCAGACCCATAGCGGGAGCCAGCGCAACCGGCAGGTTAGCGAACATGCCCATCAGGATGCTGCCAAGCGCCGCAATCAGACAGGTAGTCACAAAGACGGCGCTGGTATCCATGCCAGCAACGCCCAGAATTTGAGGGTTCACAAAAACGATGTAGACCATCGTCAGGAAGGTGGTGAAACCGGCGATCACTTCGGTGCGTGCCGTTGTGCCGTGCTCGCGCAGTTTAAACACGCGCTCAAGCAGACCCTGACCAGATGTCTGGGTAGTGTGTTGTTGACTCATCATCAATTTCCGAACAAGGAGGGAAAATTCGTCGCTATCCTATACCAAAATGCGACAATAGTGGCAGTTACGTGATACTTTTTTCATTGATTTTGCTTATACGGCAACGATTGCGTCCCGGCGAACTGCCGTACGAAAACGTTAAACTTGTTAAAAGGGAAAGGCATGTCCGGAATTGAAGCGGTATTTTTTGACTGCGACGGTACCCTGGTCGACAGTGAGGTCATTTGTTCCCGCGCGTATGTCACCATGTTCCAGGAATTTGGCATTACGCTGGAGCTCGAAGAGGTGTTTAAGCGCTTTAAGGGCGTGAAGCTCTACGAGATTATCGACATCATTAACGAAGAACACGGTGTCTTTCTGGCAAAAGCGGATCTGGAGCCGGTCTATCGCGCCGAGGTTGCACGCCTGTTCGACTCAGAGCTGGAAGTCATAGCAGGCGCAAACGCGCTGCTGGATGCGATGACGGTGCCGATCTGCGTGGTCTCTAACGGTCCGGTCAGCAAAATGCAGCACTCGCTCGGCAAGCTTGAAATGTTGCACCATTTCCCGGAAAAACTGTTCAGCGGCTACGATATCCAGCGCTGGAAGCCCGACCCGGCGCTGATGTTCCATGCGGCGAAAGCGATGCACGTCAACGTCGAGAACTGCATTCTGGTGGATGACTCGTCTGCGGGTGCGCAGTCCGGCATTGATGCAGGGATGGAGGTGTTTTACTTCTGTGCCGATCCGCACAACAAGCCGATCGTTCATCCAAACGTGACGACCTTTACCGATCTGGCGCAGTTGCCGGAGCTGTGGAAAGCGCGCGGGTGGGATATTACTCGGTAGTGTTTCCCCTCTCCCAAAGGGAGAGGGAGAAAACCAGTTAGTGCGTAAGGCGGGTAAGCGCTAGCGCCACCCGCCACAAAAATCACTCTTTCGGGTCTTTACCCGCCAGCAGCTTGTCCAGCTCGTCGCCGCCGACGTGACGGAAGTCCTGACCCTTCACGAAGTAGAAAATGTATTCGCAAATGTTCTGGCAGCGGTCGCCGATACGCTCGATGGAGCGCGCGCAGAACAGAGCGGTCAGCACGCTTGGGATGGTACGGGAGTCTTCCATCATGTAGGTCATCAGCTGACGCACGATGCCTTCATACTCCTGGTCGACCTTCTTGTCTTCCCGGTAGATACGCACCGCTTCGTCCAGATCCATACGCGCAAAAGCATCCAGCACGTCGTGCAGCATCTGCACGGTGTGCCGACCCAGTGACTCCAGGCTCACCAGCAGCGGCTGGTGCTGCTGAGAGAATTTCTCCAGCGCGGTGCGGCAGATTTTGTCGGCCACGTCACCAATACGCTCCAGCTCGGCGATGGTTTTGATGATGGCCATCACCAGACGCAGATCGCTCGCCGTCGGCTGACGTTTCGCGATAATGCGCACGCACGCTTCGTCGATGGCGACTTCCATCATGTTGACGTTCTTGTCGCCTTCAATGACGCGCTTCGCCAGCTCGCTGTCCTGGTTGTGCATAGCCGTAATCGCATCGGAAAGCTGCTGTTCAACCATGCCACCCATGGTCATCACCTGCGTGCGAATACTCTCCAGCTCTGCGTTGAACTGGCCGGAAATGTGTTTGTTAAGATTGAGGTTGTCCATGATTCACTCCAAATCAACCGTAGCGGCCAGTAATGTAATCTTCGGTTTGTTTCTTCGCAGGTCTGGTGAACAGCGCGTCCGTATCGCTGAACTCGATCAGCTCGCCCAGGTACATAAACGCGGTGTGATCGGAGCAACGCGCAGCCTGCTGCATGTTGTGGGTCACGATAACCACGGTGTAATCCTGCTTCAGCTCGGTGATCAGCTCTTCAATACGGCCAGTTGAGATCGGGTCCAGCGCTGAACACGGCTCATCAAGCAGCAACACTTCCGGGCGAATAGCAATACCGCGCGCAATGCACAGACGCTGCTGCTGACCACCGGACAGAGAGTACCCGCTCTGGTGAAGTTTATCTTTGGTTTCGTTCCATAATGCGGCCTTGGTCAACGCCCACTGCACGCGCTCGTCCATATCGGCACGGGAAAGCTTTTCAAACAGACGAACGCCAAAGGCGATGTTGTCATAAATGGACATCGGGAACGGCGTCGGTTTCTGGAACACCATCCCCACTTTGGCGCGCAGCAGGGCGATATCCTGCGCCTGGGTCAGAATGTTTTCACCGTCCAGGATGATTTCACCTTCAGCACGCTGCTCCGGATAGAGCGAATACATTTTGTTAAAGGTACGCAGCAGCGTGGATTTACCACAGCCAGACGGACCGATAAATGCCGTGACCTGGTTCTTCGCGATATCCAGGTTGATGTTCTTCAGGGCATGGAATTTGCCGTAGTAGAAGTTCAAATCACGAACCTGAATCTTACCCGGGGCAGTATCAACCATACTCATTGACTCTTTTCCTCATTCGGCGCCGCGAGCTGCCGCGCCGTAAAAAATTAACCGTGTTTCTTCTTCGCGAAAATGACGCGCGCCAGAATGTTCAGCAACAGT
The DNA here is from genome assembly GCF_056673325.1 of Enterobacter cloacae complex sp. HYC080_NIDB. Taxonomy (NCBI): domain Bacteria; kingdom Pseudomonadati; phylum Pseudomonadota; class Gammaproteobacteria; order Enterobacterales; family Enterobacteriaceae; genus Enterobacter; species Enterobacter cloacae complex sp. HYC080_NIDB. Next base: position 4,539,346 of record NZ_CP114212.1, read on the forward strand.
ACGCAAAGGGTGATGATCAGCACCCCGGCCCAGGCCAGCTGCTGCCATTCCGCGAATGGGCTCATCGCAAATTTAAAGATCGTCACCGGCAGGTTGGCGATCGGCTGCATCATGTCCGTGCTCCAGAACTGGTTGGAGAGGGCAGTAAACAGCAGCGGAGCCGTTTCACCGGCAATACGGGCGATAGCCAGCAGAATCCCGGTCATGATCCCGGAGACCGACGCTTTCAGCGTAATCGCAGAGATCATTTTCCACTTCGGCGTACCCAGCGCATAAGCCGCTTCACGCAGGCTGTCCGGCACCAGTTTCAGCATGTTCTCGGTGGTACGAATCACAATAGGCACCTGCAGCAGCGCCAGCGCAATCACACCCGCCCAGCCGGAGAAGTGTTCCATTTGCGCAACCACGATGGTGTAAACAAACAGACCCACGACAATCGACGGAGCAGAAAGCAGGATGTCGTTAATGAAGCGAATCACCTCAGCCAGCCAGGATTTACGCCCGTACTCTGCCAGGTAGATACCCGCCATAATGCCCAGCGGCGTACCGAACACGGTCGCCCACAGGATCAGTAATCCACTCCCCGCCAGGGCGTTCGCCAGACCACCACCCGCCGTGTTTGGCGGCGGCGTCATTTCGGTGAACAGCGCCAGCGACATGCCATCAATACCACGGGTGATGGTGGACATCAGGATCCAGATCAGCCAGAACAGGCCGAACGCCATCGTCGCCATGGAAAGCGTCAGCGCAATGCGGTTTTTAAAACGACGCTTTGCCTGCATTTTGCGGCGGGATTCCGCCAGCTGAGCGGTGCTTTGCATTTCGAGAGTCGCCATCAGCGTGCCCCCTCATTTTTCGCGAGACGCAGGATCATCAGCTTGGAAATCGCCAGAACAATGAAGGTGATAACGAACAGAATCAGACCCAGTTCCATCAGCGCCGCGACGTGCAGCCCGGATTCCGCTTCGGCAAACTCGTTCGCCAGTGCAGAGGTAATACTGTTACCCGGCATATACAGAGAGACGCTGTCGAGCTGGTAGGTGTTACCGATGATAAAGGTGACCGCCATGGTTTCACCCAACGCACGGCCTAATCCCAGCATGACGCCGCCGATCACCCCATTTTTGGTGAACGGAAGGACAATGCGCCAGATGACTTCCCAGGTGGTGCAGCCGATGCCGTAGGCCGACTCTTTCATCATCACCGGGGTTTGTTCAAAGACATCGCGCATAACCGCCGCAATGTACGGAATAATCATGATGGCGAGGATCACCCCTGCCGCAAGAATACCAATACCGAATGCCGGGCCTGAGAAGAGGGCGCCCACAAACGGAATGGCAGAAAGAACATTTCCCACCGGCTCCTGGAAGTATGTGGCAAACAGCGGCGCAAAGATAAACAGGCCCCACATGCCGTACACAATACTTGGAATGGCCGCCAGCAGTTCAATGGCGATGCCCAGCGGACGACGCAGCCAGCCTGGCGCCAGCTCCGTCAGGAACAGGGCAATACCGAAGCTTACCGGAACCGCAATCAGCAGAGCGATGAACGAGGTCACCAGCGTGCCGTAAATGGGCACCAGTGCACCGTAAACGTCGTTCGGCGCATCCCACTCTTTGGTCCACAGGAAGGAGAAACCGAATTTCTGAATGCTCGGCCAGGAGGAGAAAATCAGAGACACGATAATGCCGCCCAGCAGCAATAGCACAATCAGCGCAGCCAGTTTGACCAGCGCGCTGAAAATCATGTCACCTTTTTTACCCGGAGGGTTAAATGCAGGCTTGGTTGCAGCCATAAATCACTCTTCTGTTAAACGCGTTTACGAAATCGGCGGGTAAGCGCAAGCGCCGCCCGCCATTTTCGTCAGAATGCTAAATTAATACAATGCTTTACCGCTGCTGTCTTTCACGTTGGTTTTCCATGCAGCACGAATCTGCTCAACCACGCTGTCTGGCAGGCTGGCGTAGTCCAGGTCGTTAGCCTGTTTAGCGCCGTTTTTGTATGCCCAGTCGAAGAACTTCAGCACTTCAGCGCCCTGCTCAGGTTTCTTCTGCTCTTTGTGAACCAGGATGAAGGTGGTGGAGGTGATTGGCCACGCACCTTCGCCTTTCTGGTTCGTCAGATCCTGCGCGAAGGATTTGCTCCAGTCAGCGCCTTTTGCAGCGTTAGCAAAGTTCTCTTCGGTCGGGCTTACTGGTTTGCCATCAGCAGACACCAGTTTGGTGTAGGACAGGTTGTTCTGCTTCGCGTACGCGTATTCTACGTAGCCAATTGAGCCAGGCAGACGCTGTACGAACGCAGCGATACCGTCGTTACCTTTACCGCCCAGACCTGTTGGCCAGTTAACGGTAGAGCCGGAACCGACTTTCGATTTCCACTCTTCGTTCACTTTTGCCAGGTAGCTGGTGAAGACGAAGGAGGTACCAGAACCATCCGCGCGGCGAACCACGGCGATGTTCTGAGCAGGCAGCTTCAGGCCTGGGTTGAGCTTAGCGATCGCTTCGTCATCCCATTTTTTGATTTTACCCAGGTAGATGTCACCCAGGGTTTTGCCATCCAGCACCAGCTCACCAGACTTCACGCCCGGCAGGTTGATAGCCAGAACCACACCACCGATCACGGTCGGGAACTGGAACAGGCCTTCCTGATTCAGTTTATCGTCAGACAACGGCGCGTCTGATGCACCGAAATCAACGGTGTTAGCGGTAATTTGTTTTACGCCACCGGAGGAGCCGATACCCTGATAGTTAACCTTATTACCGGTTTCTTTCTGGTAGGTATCCGCCCATTTGGCATACACCGGCGCAGGGAAGGTTGCACCAGCGCCAGTCAGGCTTGCTTCTGCAAATACAGAGAACGCGCTCAGAGATAAGGTCGCGGCGACAACAGTTGCGACAGTGGTACGCATAACTTTCATAATGTCTCCTGCAAGGATTTCGTAAATCATTGTTTAAGTGGCTACGATGAGCAAAATAGGACAAACAGGTGACAGATAAATGTACGAAATATGACAGTTTTATGACAAACACAAAGGAAGGTGTAACCACATGAAAAATATAGCACTTAATTCATCAGGCATTCATTTTTTTGTCATTTTTATTTTAAAGATCGCCGTTTTGTCCGTGAAATATGACAACGGCTGTCATAAACAGCCGTTAAAGGATTAGTGTACGATTTCAATCGTCAGGGTAGCCGTACCGTTGAACGGACCTGGCGCGGGCCTGGACCCGGTTGCGCTAGCCGGAGCGCTTGAAAACGTGAGCGTCCCCAGCGTCTCGCCTTCCAGAGTCACGGGCATTTTCGTCGTTTCCGCCTCAAGCTCGCCGCCATTCACATTAATTTCCCTGTTATGTTTATCGTAAATCTTAATCCCCACGTCAGGATTATCGGTAGCCACCATCGTACTGTCGGCTGTCGCGGCAGAGGCGTGGAAGGTTGCACCCAGCGTGTCGGTAAACATCATATTTGAACATTTGATATTGACCTGCCGGGTAATCTTGCGTGAAGACACCGCCTGGCCCCGGTTAGCTGAGAATTCCGATGCCAGAATAGACTTGAAATCAATCATTATCGCCTGGCCTTCATCTATCTCGCAGGTTTGCGGGACCGTGACCGATCCCTGCACAATCACATCCGAGATGATTTCGTTCGAGACGGTACGGGGATCGATAGTGGCATAGATATTTGCCATGACCATCGACGGTATGGTGATCGTGCCGGTAAATTGTTTTTTGACATACAGATAAATAAAGCCCGACCCGCCGCTGTAAAACGTGGTTTGCGAACTGACGCCATTATGACACCGGTACGTTCCCCCAATGTCATTTGGCAGGTGATCGAAGGGAACGGTGGTGTAGCCAACGCCAAGAATGTAGATTTGCAAACCGATATCAAGATACTTATTGAGATAATAATAGGAGATATTGTTTCTGCTAGTGGTGGGCTGCAGGGCTGGATTAACCACGCTGGTGATGTAAGCATGATCGTAACTTTCATTTTTCCCCGTCTGGCAGTAGCACGTTCCCTTAAACGAAGTCGTAGAGTTATTCATATCGATCATATGCTGCATGCCAACCAGGTTATCAAGCGTCGTTAATTGTTCCGCGACAGTGAAATAGTTATGGTATTTGCCGTTGTCTGGTACGCAGTAGCCGGTAGGCGCCGCCTGTAAAAAAAAAGCGGCAAAAAAGAGAGTAAAAAGCCAGAATTGGGGTTTCATTCTTATCCTTTATCGACAAATGACAGGCAGTTGCACCAGCCCGGAATCAGGTTTCTGATGGATGTGATAGTCAGCCAGACAGACCTTGCCGCTGCTGAGCGTCAGTGAAAATTGCCCCGATTCGGGCATCCCGGCGAGATAGAGTTCACCTTTGTCACCGACAATTCCCGTTGCGCTTCCCACATCAAGCGCAGCGGTACCCACCGCACCAAACGGTGCAGGCTTGCCGTTCGCAAGTGAAACGCTAAACAGCACCCGATAGCCGATGTGCGTAACAAACTCGGCTTTCACCACCGCGCCACGCGTAGGCACCAGGTTTTGCACGCTGCGTTCCAGCTCAACGTTGCCTGAAACAAAATCCTTATTCTGAAGCGCAATACGGTTCTCATCGTAGGGTGAAAGCTGCGTCTTCACGGTGTAGCCGCGCCAGTCGGTGGCAACGCCGCTGGCGTTATCTACCGATAACCCTGCCGCACCAGGCGCTTTGATCAGCGCCACCGTTTCGCCCATCTCCTGCGAGAAGGTGATGCCTTCGTCGTGGATCAACACGCCGCCGCTGACGCCGTAGTTCAGGCTCTGGCTTTCGTCGCTCCAGGCATAATTCGTCTTTAGCGAGCCGTAGGACGCATCCCAGACCAGTCCCGCATTTCCCGCCGAGGTGCCGCGGTTTTCATACACGGACTGCTGTATGTTCCAGCTCAGATTGTTATCGTCGAGCAGATTGCCGTTCAACCCAATCTGGTGGGAAGGTGTGCCATGGTTGCTGTGGGCGTAGTTGTAGTTGACGTAGCTGTTGGGTAACCAGGCCGAAAGCGGCAGAGACAGCGACAGCATAACGAGATGCTCGCTTTCATCTTCTTGTTGCCACTCTCCCATGCTGTCAGACACCGTATCGGTATAGTTCCACGACAGGTTCCACACGACCTGCTTCCAGCTGTTGCTGTAGCCTATCTGTATCAGGCGCTGCACATCGTCCGTACGCCAGAATTGCTCCCGGCTCAGCGTAAGATAGACATTACCGTACCCCTCGGAAAACGGTTGGGTCCAGGTGCCTTCTACCCGGCTGCGACGGTTGCCCGTATGCCAGAAGTTCTCGCTATCGCCCGTACGCGATGCCCATTCGCCCAGGGTGTAAAACCCTTCCGTTGAATAGCGATAACCTACAATACGCAGGCTGGTATTGCTGACGTCGAACGTTTTTGAGTACAGAAAACGCCAGGATTGCCCCTGCTCGTCATCGTCCGTAAAGTGCGATTGGGCATGGGTGATATCCATCGAAATAGCGCCGATATTGCCGAGATCTTTACCAACGCCGGCGGCAAACGCGCGGTAATCGTCTGCCAGCTGCGTGCCACCATACAGCGTCATTCCCCACGCCATTCCGTGCAATACCTGTGCCTGCATCACCTCTGGCATAAACCGATCGTTATCACGACGCTCACCAATGCTGATGTCCACATCCGTTTGCCCCTCCCGACGCAAAATTGCCAGAGATGCGTAAGGCTGAACAAAATGCTGCTCGCTGCCGTCTTCCTCTTTGATGGAGACGTCCAGATCTCCGCCGCTTGAGGTGGTGTTGAGATCGGTCAACGCAAACGGCCCCTGCGGCACGGCCGACTGATAAATCATGTAGCCATTCTGGCGGATGGTGACCACGGCGTTGGTTTTCGCCACGCCGCGCACCACCGGCGCAAAACCGTTCTGGCTATCGGGGAGCATGTCGCTGTCGGTGTACAGACGCACGCCGCGCACCTGTGAACTGTCGAAGAGATCGCTCGCGGTCCACGTATCGCCCGCCATGGCCTGGCTGCGCAGGCTGGCAATATCATGCTGTAAGTACGTGCTCAGCGAACGAACGTTACCGCGGCTGTTGACCGCATTTAAGGCGCTATAGTTACGCAGACGCCATCCGCCAATGTTCAGACCGCTGCGTAAATTCAGGTAGTAAAGATCGTCACTGTCATAGTCTGACTTCAGCGTCTGGGTCGTGGAGAAATCGTAGTTCAGCATCAAAGCGTCAATACCCTGATCCCAGCGCGAGGGCGAAATGGCGTCACGCGCCGTGGCGTCCAGATAGACCTGAGGGATCGACGCCTTCAGCGCGAGCTTTTCGCTGTCCAGCGTCCATTTCGCGCCAGGCAGCACCGGCACCGGTTCACAAACTTCAGCATTCACCGTATCCAACGCTTTAATCGCGTTCACTTTCAGGCCAAACATCGCCAGCGTGTTTTTTACATCCACAAAACAAGGCGCCAACGCACTCTCCGGATCGTGGCGGAAAAAACGCACCGCCCTGCGCGCAATGAATCGATCGTTCACATAGATATCAACCTGATATTCTCCTTCAGGAAGGTTATCCGGGCGATTGAACTGGCTGATATCGACCTCAATGGGCCGATCAAGCTCCAGCAGACGCACGTTAAAGAGTGGTCGTGTGGCACTGACGAGAAGCGGATAGCTTCCTCCCAGCCACAGCAGGGATAAAATCAAAGAGTGAAAACGTTTCAATACAAGCAACCCCGCCGCGGTTAAAGAGGTTGCTGAATAGCGTCGCTAATCGCGCCGTAATCATTAATACTGTGCCAGGTGAGCATGTTGCTCACGCCAGCAGGCAGCGCCAGCCGACGTGTCTCAAACGGCATTATCATCGCCAGGTCGAGCGGCTTGCCATCAATAGCCACGTCGATCACATTGACGTGAATGGCCGTCGGGTTGGTGACCACCAGCATGCTGCCCTGCCGTTGCCATTTCACTTTCAGAGCGGCTGTTTCAGGCGTTTCCTTAACACCCGCCGGACGCCAGAAGAGTTTAATGCGCGTTTTGATGGCAATTTCCAGCTTGCTGCTTTCTTCAGTTGTCGACGGGGGAATATTTTTAATATTCAGCCAAAACACGGACTCCCTGTCAGACGGTAATTCGCCCTGAGTTTTAATGATACGCAGGACACGCTCCTGGCCGGGCTCCAGCCGGGAGACGGGAGGAATAACCGTAAAGGGCGGCTGGTGCTTATCCGCATTGTTAAAAGGCTCAACCCATGCCTGAAGAAGGTAAGGCAGTGCCGTATCTTTATTTAAGACAGAGAGGGTGGTATCTGCTTTATTTCCAGGGAAGATAACGCGGGTGCCACCAATAACAATCCCGGCACTTGACGTCCCGGTAGCGAATGAGAAAAGAAGAGCAACAAATAAAATTATAAAACGCCTGCGCATATTATATCCTGTAACAGGCCTGGATAATTTCCGATAAAAGGGCGCAACAAACCCTACCTCACCAGGCCTGATTATTTTTTTACAGAAAGAGATTGAAGGAATTAATTACTGTATGTAATCGTAAATTCCGAATCCGCATTGGCAGTGCCCGCCGTTACGGTTGCAGACGTGGCGATATAGCGAGCCATAAATGGCAACGACGCCTTGCCGGATGAAATAGTGGCAGGCGTAGACTGATTGTAAAGCTTAAGCAGACTGTTATCGGCGCGGTTATAAATTGCAATCGCAACGCCACTCGCCCCGCCAGAAGACAGCTTCAGGTACCCGTCACCGTCTTCGGTGCCGTCAAAACGGGCGCTGGCTTTTTTGTAGGTATCCGGGCAGTTCAGCAGATCGATCTGGAATGCCTGAACCGACGCCATTGACCCCACGCCGGTAAACGTTGATTTATTCACTTTGCCTAAATCAACGGTCTGGTCTTTAGTACCGGTAGACACCTCACAGGTACTATCGATAATTTCGCCCGTGAAATGGACAGTACCATTGCCATTGGCCGCATGTGTCTGCGCACCGAAAAATAAAGAGGAAAGCACAACAATGCTCTTTAACGTATTTCCTTTCATTACAACACCATCCTGAATTATACATTGCAAAATACTATTTCCCTGATAAATGCTTCAGGGCATACAAGCGAAGAGCATTAAACTCTTTAAAATAAAAAATAACAAGAAGAAATATTATTCTATTATTCTCGCCTGCTGAATATGGAATAGTTCAGGATGAAATGAGGTCTTAATATAATATTATATTTAAAAAAACAGGATTAATTCTACCAGGATTTATATATCTCTATTATTCAAGAATTATATTTTCAGAGTAAATTTATATTTACCGATCAAAAAATAGCCCCACAATCATAGATTTATGGGGCTATTTCACTTCAATATATAAAATTATTCAACCGTGACCGATTTCGCCAGGTTACGCGGCTGGTCAACGTCAGTGCCTTTGATCAGCGCCACGTGATAAGCCAACAGCTGCAGCGGAACAGTGTAGAAGATCGGTGCAATCACCTCTTCGACATGCGGCATTTCGATGATGTGCATATTGTCGCTGCTGGCAAAACCGGCATCTTTATCAGCGAAGACGTACAGGACACCGCCGCGGGCGCGCACTTCTTCGATGTTGGATTTCAGTTTTTCCAGCAGTTCGTTGTTTGGTGCCACAACGATGACCGGCATATCCGCATCAATCAGCGCCAGAGGGCCGTGTTTCAGCTCGCCTGCCGCATAAGCTTCAGCGTGAATGTAGGAGATCTCTTTCAGCTTCAGCGCGCCTTCCAGCGCGATCGGATACTGATCGCCACGGCCCAGGAACAGGGCGTGATGTTTGTCAGAGAAATCCTCCGCCAGCGCTTCAATGCGTTTGTCCTGAGACAGCATCTGCTCAATACGGCTCGGCAGCGCCTGCAGCCCGTGAACGATGTCGTGCTCAACGGAAGCATCTTCGCCTTTCAGACGCGCCAGCTTCGCCACCAGCATCAGCAGAACCGTCAACTGAGTGGTAAACGCTTTAGTAGAAGCGACGCCAATTTCGGTGCCCGCTTTGGTCATCAGCGCCAGATCGGACTCGCGCACCAGTGAAGAACCTGGAACGTTACAGATGGCCAGAGAGCCCAGGTAACCCAGCTCTTTAGAAAGACGCAGCGCTGCCAGGGTATCTGCCGTTTCACCGGACTGAGACAAGGTGATCATCAGGCTGTTGCGACGCACAGCGGATTTGCGATAGCGGAATTCAGACGCGATTTCCACGTCGCACGGCACACCCGCCAGGGATTCAAACCAGTAGCGAGAGACCATACCGGAGTTGTAGGAGGTGCCACAGGCGACGATCTGAATATGCTCAACCTTGCCGAGCAGTTCATTGGCATTGGCACCCAGTTCGCTCAGATCCACCTCGCCGTGGCTAATGCGCCCGGTTAGGGTGTTTTTGATCGCGTTTGGCTGCTCGTAAATCTCTTTCTGCATGTAATGACGGTACGCACCTTTATCGCCCGCATCGTACTGCAGATTCGATTCGATCTCCTGACGCTTAACCTGCTCGCCTTTGGTATCGAAGACGGTCACGCTGCGGCGAGTCACTTCCGCGATATCTCCCTCTTCCAGGAAGATAAAGCGGCGGGTCACCGGCAGAAGTGCCAGCTGATCTGAGGCGATGAAGTTTTCCCCCATCCCCAGACCGATAACCATTGGGCTACCGGAACGCGCGGCCAGCAGCGTGGACGGGTCGCGGGAATCCATGATTACCGTACCGTACGCACCGCGCAGCTGAGGAATAGCGCGCAGTACCGCTTCACGGAGCGTGCCGCCCTGTGCCAGCTCCCAGTGCACCAGGTGAGCAATCACTTCGGTGTCGGTTTCAGAGACAAAGGTATAACCGCGCGCTTTCAGTTCTTCGCGCAGGGGTTCGTGGTTTTCGATAATGCCGTTATGGACGACCACGATGTGTTCAGACACATGCGGGTGGGCGTTACCTTCGGATGGTTCACCGTGCGTCGCCCAGCGGGTGTGCGCAATACCCGTCCCGCCGTGCAGCGGATGTTCTTCCGCAGCCTGGGCCAGCATCTGCACTTTACCCAGGCGGCGCAGACGGGTCATATGACCTTCTGCATCTACGACAGCCAGACCGGCAGAGTCGTAACCACGGTATTCCAGACGACGTAAACCTTCGAGAAGGATTTCAGCAATATCACGCTGCGCAACTGCGCCAACAATTCCACACATATTTTAGATTCCGAATTTAGGCATGATGCCTGCGTTGTCGCTGACCTGTATTTGCCCTTTCCGGGCACCCCGAGCCTTGTAGAGAGTGGGGTTATAGTTATGGGTACTGCTTGTGGGGGGAGATATATATTTATCTCCTCACCCGGGTGTGCCTGATGACGGCTACGCCTTATCAGGCCAACTCAATCGTAGGGCGGGTAAGCGTAGCGCCACCCGCCTTGTTGTTACTTCTTCTTCACCGGGCGTTTCCAGCCCTGCTTGTGCACCTGCGGCACGCGGCTTAACACTAACTCGTTATCCGCCACGTCACGCGTCACGGTCGTCCCGGCGGCAATGGTCACGCCGTTACCTACGGTGACAGGCGCCACCAGCTGCGTGTCAGAACCCACAAACACGTCGTCGCCGATAATGGTTTTGAACTTGTTGGCACCGTCATAGTTACAGGTAATGGTTCCTGCACCAATATTCACGTTGTCGCCAATTTCTGCGTCACCCAGATAGGTCAGATGACCGGCTTTCGAGCCTTTCCCCAGACGCGCTTTTTTCATTTCCACGAAGTTGCCTACGTGAGCGCCTTCCAGCAGCTCAGCACCTGGACGCAGACGCGCAAACGGACCGATAGTACACGCCGCGTCCAGATGAGCATCTTCAACCACGCTGTACGGGCTAATTTCGCAGTCGTCACCGATGACGCTGTTTTTGATCACACAGCCGGCGCCAATTTTGACGCGGTTGCCAAGCTGAACGTTGCCTTCAAGGATAACGTTAGTATCAATCTCAACATCTCGCCCGTGCGACAAGGTCCCCCGCAGATCGAAACGCGCTGGATCGCGCAGCATTACGCCGGCCAGCAGCAGCTTTTCGGCCTGCTCAGACTGATAAATGCGCTCGAGACGAGAAAGCTGCAGACGGTTATTCACGCCGTCCGTTTCACTGATGCGCGCCGGATGAACGGCGGCAATTTCACGCCCTTCGTGGTACGCCATCGCAATGATATCGGTGATGTAGTACTCACCCTGCGCGTTGTTGTTATTGAGCTTCGACAGCCAGCGCTTCATATCTGCACCATTGGCAATCAGGATACCGGTGTTGATCTCCTGAATCTGACGCTGTTCATCGCTGGCGTCTTTGTGTTCAACGATACCCGTTACGTGGCCGTTCTCACGTGTGATACGGCCATAGCCCGTTGGGTCGTCCAGCACGACGGTTAATAAACCGATGCCGCCCTGCGGTTTGGTTGCACGCAGGCGAGTCAGCGTCTCGACGGAGATCAGCGGGACGTCTCCGTAGAGCATCAGGATGTCTTCGTCATCGGCAAAGAAAGGGGCGGCCTGCTGCATTGCATGGCCAGTACCCAGTTGTTCAGCCTGGAGCACCCAGTTGAGCGCGTCATCGCTCAGCGCCTTTTTAAGCAGATCGCCACCGTGTCCATAAACCAGATGGACCTGGCGGGCCCCCAGTTCATTCGCTGCATCAATGACATGCTGCACCATTGGCTTTCCTGCCAGACGGTGAAGCACTTTAGGCAGATCGGAATACATGCGGGTACCTTTGCCAGCGGCAAGGATCACCACGCTCATCGCACTGTTTGACATACGCATCCTGACGGTAATTTAAGTGGGAAGTAAAAACGTTTGATGCTTAAAATTCTACATCTTTTTCATCATGAATTAAGGCACAAAAAAAAAGCCAGCCTGGTATACAGACTGGCTTTTGAGCTTTTCAAGCCGGTGTTACATCGCTTTTTTGGTCAACTCGATAACGCGCAGTTTCGCGATCGCTTTGGCCAGCTCCGCAGACGCCTGAGCGTAATCCACGTCACCATGAGAGCTGCTAATGTGCTCTTCAGCCTTACGCTTCGATTCCAGGGCTCGTGCTTCGTCGAGATCCTGGCCACGAATAGCGGTATCGGCCAGAACGGTCACACTGCCAGGCTGCACTTCAAGAATGCCGCCGGACAGATAGATAAACTCTTCATGACCGAACTGTTTAACGATGCGGATCATACCAGGCTTAATGGCGGTGAGCAGCGGTGCGTGACCCGGGAAAATACCCAGTTCACCTTCACTACCCGTTACCTGGATTTTCTCGACCAGACCAGAGAACATTTGTTGCTCTGCGCTGACGACATCCAGGTGGTAAGTCATTGCCATATCACCCTCCGATTAAGGCGTTAAAGTTTTTTGGCTTTTTCCACTGCTTCTTCGATGGAACCAACCATGTAGAACGCCTGCTCTGGCAGGTGATCGTATTCGCCTTCCATGATGCCTTTAAAGCCACGGATGGTGTCTTTCAGGGAAACGTATTTACCCGGAGAACCGGTGAATACTTCCGCAACGAAGAACGGCTGGGACAGGAAGCGCTGGATCTTACGCGCACGTGCTACCACCAGTTTGTCTTCTTCTGACAGCTCATCCATACCCAGGATGGCGATGATGTCTTTCAGTTCCTGGTAACGCTGCAGCAGGGACTGTACGCCACGCGCGGTGTCGTAGTGTTCCTGACCCACAACCAGTGGATCCAGCTGACGGCTGGTGGAGTCCAGCGGGTCAACGGCCGGGTAGATACCCAGAGACGCGATCTGACGGCTCAGTACCACGGTTGCATCTAAGTGCGCAAAGGTGGTGGCTGGTGATGGGTCAGTCAAGTCATCCGCAGGTACGTATACCGCCTGAACGGAGGTGATAGAACCGGTTTTGGTAGAGGTGATACGTTCCTGAAGAACACCCATCTCTTCCGCCAACGTAGGCTGATATCCTACCGCTGAAGGCATACGACCCAGCAGTGCAGATACTTCAGTACCGGCCAGGGTGTAACGATAGATGTTATCAACGAACAGCAGAACGTCACGGCCTTCGTCACGGAACTTCTCAGCCATCGTCAGACCAGTCAGCGCAACGCGCAGACGGTTTCCAGGTGGCTCGTTCATCTGGCCGTAAACCAGGGATACTTTGTCCAGAACGTTGGAGTCGGTCATTTCGTGGTAGAAGTCGTTACCCTCACGAGTACGTTCACCTACGCCCGCAAACACAGAGTAACCGGAGTGCTCGATCGCGATGTTACGGATCAGCTCCATCATGTTTACGGTTTTACCTACACCCGCACCACCGAACAGACCAACTTTACCGCCCTTCGCAAACGGACACATCAGGTCGATAACTTTGATGCCGGTTTCCAGCAGTTCCTGAGAGCTTGACAGCTCTTCGTAGGAAGGTGCCGCGCGGTGGATAGCCCAACGCTCTTCTTCACCGATGTCGCCTTTCATGTCGATTGGCTGACCCAATACGTTCATGATACGACCCAGTGTTGCTTTACCTACAGGCACTTCGATCGGGTGCTCAAGGTCTTTCACTTCCAGACCACGACGCAGACCGTCGGAAGAACCCATCGCGATGGTACGCACGATACCGCCGCCGAGCTGCTGCTGAACTTCCAGCACCAGGCTCTCGTTACCATTCTGTACCTCAAGCGCGTCGTACACGCGTGGTACGGCGTCCTGAGGGAACTCGACGTCCACCACGGCGCCGATTACCTGGACAATCTTTCCAGTAGCCATCTTGAATCCTCTACGTAATTCGTAAACCTGGTTAAACCGCGGCGGCCCCCGAGACAATCTCGGTGAGTTCCTGAGTAATGCTGGCCTGACGAGCTTTGTTGTAAACCAACTGCAGCTCTTTAATCAGGCTGCCGCCATTATCGGTCGCGGCTTTCATCGCCACCATTCGTGCGGCCTGCTCGCTGGCCAGGTTTTCTACAACGCCCTGATAAACCTGAGATTCAACGTAACGACGCAGCAGGGTATCCAGCAGCGGTTTCGGATCGGGTTCATACAGGTAATCCCAGGCTTTCTGCTTCAACTCGTCATCTTCTGATGCCGGTAAAGGCAGCATCTGAGTGATCGTAGGCACCTGAGACATGGTGTTAATAAATTTGTTGCTGACAACGTACAGTCTGTCCAGACGGCCTTCATCATAGGCCTGCAACATCACTTTAACCGGGCCGATCAGTTCGGACAGGGACGGGTTATCACCCATACCGGTCACCTGAGCGACAATGTTGCCACCAACGGAGTTAAAGAAAGAGACGCCTTTAGAGCCAATCAGTGCCAGATCGCACTGAACGCCTTTATCGGACCAGCCTTTCATATCCGCCAGCAGTTTTTTGAACAGGTTAATGTTCAAGCCGCCACACAGACCACGGTCAGTCGACACCACCAGGTAGCCCACGCGCTTAACGTCGCGTTCTTCCAGGTAAGGGTGCTTGTATTCCAGATTACCGTTTGCAAGGTGACCAATCACTTTGCGCATGGTCTCTGCATAAGGACGGCTGGCCGCCATGCGATCCTGCGATTTACGCATTTTGGAAGCGGCGACCATCTCCATCGCTTTAGTGATCTTTTGCGTGTTCTGGACGCTTGCGATCTTACTACGTATCTCTTTTGCGCCGGCCATGAGCTTCTCCTCAATGCCAGGCGGCTTGTCCTGAGACAAGCCGCCGGACGATTACCAGGATTGGGTTGCTTTGAAGGAATCGAGGATAGCTTTCAGCTTGCCTTCGATTTCGTCGTTATAGCCACCGGTCTGGTTGATCTCTTGCATCAGCGGAGCGTGATCACGGTCGACGTAAGCCAGCAGAGCGGCTTCGAAGCTACCGATTTTCGCCAGTTCCACATCTTCGAGGTAACCGCGTTCAGCCGCGAACAGTACCAGGCCCTGCTGAGCAACAGACATTGGTGCGTACTGTTTCTGCTTCAGCAGCTCGGTCACTTTCTGACCGTGGCTCAGCTGTTTACGGGTTGCTTCGTCCAGATCGGATGCGAACTGAGAGAACGCAGCCAGTTCACGATACTGTGCCAGCGCGGTACGGATACCACCGGACAGTTTCTTGATGATCTTGGTCTGAGCAGCACCACCAACACGGGATACGGAGATACCCGGGTTAACCGCCGGACGAATACCGGAGTTAAACAGGTTGGTTTCCAGGAAGATCTGACCATCGGTAATGGAAATTACGTTGGTCGGAACGAACGCAGAAACGTCACCCGCCTGGGTTTCAATGATCGGCAGTGCGGTCAGAGAGCCCGTTTTACCCTTCACTTCACCTTTGGTGAAGTTCTCGACGTATTCCGCGTTAACGCGGGAAGCACGCTCCAGCAGACGAGAGTGGAGGTAGAATACGTCGCCCGGGAATGCTTCACGTCCTGGTGGACGACGGAGCAGCAGGGAAACCTGACGATAAGCAACAGCCTGTTTAGACAGGTCATCGTATACGATCAGTGCATCTTCACCGCGGTCACGGAAGTATTCGCCCATTGCGCAACCCGCGTATGGCGCCAGGTATTGCAGTGCAGCAGATTCAGAAGCGGTAGCCACAACCACGATGGTGTTAGACAGCGCGCCGTGCTCTTCCAGTTTACGAACCACGTTAGAAATGGTGGACGCTTTCTGGCCGATGGCCACGTACACACATTTGATGCCGGAGTCACGCTGGTTGATGATGGCGTCGATTGCCATCGCGGTTTTACCGGTCTGACGGTCACCGATGATCAGTTCACGCTGACCACGACCGATTGGGATCATGGCGTCAACAGACTTATAGCCTGTCTGAACAGGCTGATCGACGGACTGACGATCGATAACGCCTGGTGCGATAACTTCGATTGGAGAGAAGCCATCGTGCTCAACCGGACCTTTACCGTCGATTGGCGCACCCAGGGTGTTAACAACGCGGCCCAGCAGGCCACGGCCAACCGGCACTTCCAGAATACGGCCAGTACACTTAACCTTCATGCCTTCGGCGAGGTCAGCGTATGGACCCATCACAACCGCACCTACGGAGTCGCGCTCCAGGTTCAGTGCGATAGCGTAACGGTTACCCGGCAGGGAAATCATCTCACCCTGCATACAATCGGCCAGGCCGTGGATGCGGATAACACCGTCACTTACAGAAACAATAGTACCTTCATTGTGAGCTTCGCTCACAACATTGAACTGAGCAATGCGCTGCTTGATCAGTTCGCTGATTTCGGTGGAATTCAGTTGCATGCTCCAGTCCCCTTAAGACTGCAAGACGTCTGCAAGGCGTTCAAGACGGCCGCGTACGCTGCCATCAATGACCATATCACCCGAGCGGATGATTACGCCTGCCATTACAGACTTATCGATTTTGCAATTCAGCTTAACTTTGCGTGACAGACGTTTTTCCATCGCGGCGGTGATTTTCGCAAGCTGTTCATCACTCAGTTCAGTCGCTGAAGTCACTTCGACTTCAGCTGTTGCTTCACTAAGGGCACGTAAGTGCTCAAACTGCTCGAGAACATCCGGGAGCACACGGAGACGACCATTTTCTGCCATCACCTTAATCAGGTTCTGGCCGTTGGCATCCAGTTGCTCTCCGCACACGGCGATAAACGACGCGGCGAGAGTTTCAGGCGCTAACGCACCGGAAAGCAACTCGGCCATTTGTTCGTTTTTCGTCACCTCAGCGGCAAACGCCAGCATATTCTGCCAGCGATCGACATTTTGGTGTTCGATAGCAAAGTCAAAAGCTGCTTTGGCGTAGGGGCGAGCTACCGTAACAAATTCAGACATCAGCCCCTCCCTCCTTACAGTTCAGCGACAAGTTTGTCCACGATGTCGCTGTTAGCAGCTTCATCCACGGAACGTTCGATGATCTTCTCGGCGCCAGCAACAGCCAGAATCGCAACCTGCTTACGCAGTTCTTCACGAGCACGTTTACGCTCAGCTTCAATTTCAGCCTGAGCCTGTGTCACGATCTTAGTACGTTCCTGTTCTGCTTCAGCTTTGGCTTCGTCCAGGATCTGCGAACGGCGTTTGTTAGCCTGTTCGATGATGACCTGAGCTTCCGCTTTCGCTTTTTTCAGCTGGTCTGTCGCGTTGGCCTGTGCAAGGTCCAAATCTTTCTTAGCGCGTTCTGCAGAAGCCAGACCGTCAGCAATTTCTTTCTGACGTTTTTCGATGGCAGCCATTAAAGGCGGCCATACATACTTCATGCAGAACCAGACAAAGAGAATAAACGCGATGGCCTGGCCGAGGATTGTTGCGTTCATGTTCACAGCACAATACCTCTTAAATTTCTGTGGCTTGGGGTTTTAAAACAACTACTACGCGACAGCAAACATCACGTACAGACCCAGACCTACAGCGATCATTGGGATAGCATCCACCAGACCCATAACGATAAAGAACTGAGTACGCAGCAGAGGAATCAGATCAGGTTGACGCGCTGCGCCTTCCAGGAATTTACCCCCGAGGATGCCGATACCGATCGCAGCACCGATAGCCGCCAGACCCATCATCACAGCGGCAGCCATGTACAGCAGATCCATATTCAGGTTTTCCATGACAGTCTCCAGTTTGTTTCAATTAAAACGTAGTAGTGTTGGTAAAAAATCAGTGCTCTTCAGACGCCATCGACAGATAGACGATCGTCAGAACCATGAAGATAAAGGCTTGCAGCGTAATGATCAGGATGTGGAAAATGGCCCATGGCACATTCAGAATCCACTGTGACCACCACGGCAGAAGACCCGCGATCAGAATGAAAATCAGCTCACCCGCATACATGTTGCCGAACAGTCGCAGACCCAGTGAAACAGGTTTGGACAGCAGGCTAACGCCTTCCAGGATCAGGTTGACCGGAATAAACGCCCAGTGGTTGAACGGCTGCAAGGTAAGCTCTTTCACAAAGCCGCTTACGCCTTTCATTTTGATGCTGTAGAAAAGAATCAGGATAAACACGCCCAGCGCCATCGACAGAGTGATGTTCACGTCCGCAGACGGTACAACACGCAGCGCAGGCAGGCCGAAGATGTGCTCGCCGATGAACGGCAGCAGGTCAATTGGCAGCAGGTCCATCAGGTTCATCAGGAAGACCCAAACGAACACGGTCAAGGCCAGCGGAGCAATCAGCTTGCTCTTACCATGGTACATGTCTTTCACGCTGCCATGGACGAAGCCGATGATCATTTCAACGAATGTCTGGAATTTCCCTGGAACACCGCTGGTCGCCTTTTTAGCAACGCTGCGGAACATGGCCAGGAACAGAAGACCCAATACCACCGAGAAGAACATGGAGTCGATGTTGATCGTCCAGAAGGTGGCCGGGGGGTTATGCGGATCCACCAGCGAGAATGTACGCAGGTCCAGCTGAAGGTTATTCAGATGGTGACCTATGTAATCCTGCGGCGTCATATTTTCTGAAGCCATGATGCCTTTTACCCTTTGTTATTGATTACAGCTGGAGCCAGAACTTGTACCACCAGCACCAAAACCCACGTTGCTATCAGCGGCATGAAGACCACTTTCAAAACCGCCAGCGCCATCACCAGTAAAGCAAAGGTCAGCAACACCTTAAACACTTCGCCAAGAGCGAAGGACCAGGCCACGCGGCCTTTGGCGGGTGTATGCGCCTGATGACGCCAGGCAAAAATCATAAACAACACGTTTGGCAGCACAACTGCCAAACCCCCGCACACGGCGGAGATGCCCCAGAAGGGGTCTTTGAGGCTAAACAGCAGTCCACTTGCTATCACAGCCAGAAACTGAATGAACAGAAGCTTACGAGCAACGTTTCTACTCAAGAGCGACACAGACATCACGTTTTTACTCCTGCTCCCTTCGAGGTATGCCGCGTGTCGTATAAAACGTCCTTTAAGGCTCAGAGTCAAGCATCAAAAAGCGGACAAATTATACGGTGCGTACCCGTGATTTCAAACATTAAGTAGCGAAAAGGTGAATAAATGTTTAAATATTTTTCCCCACCGCTATTTTTCAACTTTCGCTGAAAGCATCGACCTTCGAGCAAAACTGCAAACAGCGCGAAAACGTTGACTACAAAGCGTGCACGAGATCACAAAACACACATTTGCGATAAGGTTGTATTTATCAAAGCCGTAAATCGCACAGGAGTATCTTTCTGAAATCAAAGATAAAATATCGCAACTATTTTCAAAACAGCCCCGTACACAATAAAAACCTTTTATTGACATTCTTAATAAATAATTAACATCGGACTCTGATTACAGTCTTCCACTTTTAGCAGACTGATATTTTCATAGTTGACTATCTTCACGGTGAATAATAGGCGCAACGTTAACCATAAGAAAAACCATGGTAAAAAAGAGGTTAAATGCTAACGGGTAAATCCATGTGAGTTGTGCTGTTTTTTAACATCACCAGAACAGCACAAATTCCACATTTTTTATTAATTTTTTAAAAATTGTTTGGCTTAATTATCACCAGATGACGTTCACCGTCGAGCTGAGGAATGTTTAATTTCTCGATGGATTCAACGGCAAAACCGTCCGGAAGCTGTTCAATTTCATCACCCGGCAGTTGCCCTTTCAGCGCATAGAAACGCCCTTTCTCTTCTGCGGGCAAATGTTTACACCAGCTCACCATGTCATTGAGTGAAGCAAAGGCGCGGCTGATAACACCGTCAAACGGCGGTTCTGCCGGAAACGCCTCTACCCTGCTTTGAACGGGCGTGATGTTCTCAAGCTTCAGCTCATGCTGAACCTGTCGTAAAAAGCGCACGCGCTTACCGAGGCTGTCCAGCAGCGTGAAATGACTTTCCGGCCGGACAATCGACAGCGGAACCCCTGGCAGACCGGGCCCCGTGCCAACGTCGATAAAACGCTCACCCTTCAGATACGGTGCCACAACGATGCTATCGAGAATATGGCGTACCAGCATCTCGTTGGGGTCGCGTACCGACGTCAGGTTGTACGCTTTGTTCCATTTGTTCAGCATATCGACATAGGCCACCAGCTGGTTTTTCTGGTGATCGGTGAGCGAAATACCTGCCTGATCCAGCAGACGAGAGAGTTTGTTGAGCACGGTGAATACCTGTTGGAAAACTTAGGTGGCGGGTGGCGCTTCGCTTACCCGCCCTACGGGTTCAGAAGGCCCGGTAAGCGCATCGCCACCGGGCAATGTTCTGGGCATTACGCGCTGCGGCGCAGCATACCCTGTTTCTTCAACCACACCAGCAGAATCGAAATCGCGGCGGGCGTAACGCCAGAGATACGTGATGCCTGGCCGATGGATACCGGTTTATGATCGTTCAGCTTAGCGATCACTTCGTTGGAAAGCCCCGTCACCTGACGGTAGTCCAGCATTTCCGGCAGCAACGTGTTTTCGTTACGCTGCTGTTTTTCAATCTCATCCTGTTGGCGCGCGATATAGCCTTCGTACTTCACCTGAATTTCGACCTGTTCAGCGGCTTCGGCATCTTCAAGACCCGGGGCGAACGCGGTGAGT